>NZ_CP120530.1:0-4793121 GCF_032706145.1 Providencia sp. PROV040
TCTTCAAGAGATCTAAAAATATTTTTTGATCATACAGAATATTTACCGTAAATCGTCTAAAGTTATCCCCAGCATGTGGAAAAATGACAGCAAATTAAGATAACCCGGTCTATTTCTTCTTTATAACGGGTGCCTTATCACATTTACCTGTGGATAAAAAGCATAAAAACTGTGTAAAAGAATGGAGATCTCTGACTAATTTTGCGGTATGATCGCAGGTCTATTTCTGATCTAACGATCGGCAATATGCAGTAAGTAAGAGTTAATCTAAAACATTTTTGGGTCATGCTACTACATGCTATTAAACTACATGCGATTAAAAGTAAGCCCGAGAAATTTCTTTGTTTACATCCGTACTTCTTGTTCCATTGACCTTGTTTAGGGGAGTCCAACGTGTCACTTTCGCTTTGGCAGCAATGTCTTGCCCGATTGCAGGATGAACTACCTGCCACAGAATTCAGTATGTGGATACGCCCCCTTCAAGCTGAATTAAACGACAATACACTGGCACTTTATGCCCCAAATCGTTTCGTTCTCGACTGGGTTAGAGACAAGTACATCAATAATATCAATGAATTATTGAATGACTTTTGTGGAACTGACGCGCCTGCACTACACTTTGAGGTAGGCAACAAACCGATTACAGTCGCACCG
Organism: Providencia sp. PROV040; assembly: GCF_032706145.1. Classification (NCBI taxonomy): domain Bacteria; kingdom Pseudomonadati; phylum Pseudomonadota; class Gammaproteobacteria; order Enterobacterales; family Morganellaceae; genus Providencia; species Providencia sp. PROV040. The sequence goes on from NZ_CP120530.1 coordinate 655, forward strand.
GCAGCAACACAAGCTCGTACCGCTCAACAAGTACCTGCGTTTGCCGTTCCGTCAGCCCCAATTAAACCGAGTTGGGACAACTCAGCCAAAGTACAACCAGAAGTTGCTTATCGTTCAAATGTAAACCCTAAGCACACTTTTGATAACTTTGTTGAAGGTAAATCGAACCAATTGGCTCGCGCCGCAGCGAGGCAAGTGGCAGAAAATCCAGGTGGGGCCTACAACCCATTATTTCTTTATGGTGGGACAGGTTTAGGTAAAACCCACTTATTACATGCTGTCGGCAATAGTATTATGCAGCATAAAGCCAACGCTCGCGTGGTTTATATGCATTCAGAACGTTTTGTTCAAGATATGGTCAAAGCTCTACAGAACAACGCAATTGAAGAATTTAAACGTTATTACCGTTCTGTAGATGCATTGCTTATTGACGATATCCAGTTTTTTGCTAACAAAGAGCGCTCGCAAGAAGAGTTTTTCCATACTTTTAATGCGCTACTTGAAGGTAATCAACAAATTATTTTGACCTCCGACCGTTACCCAAAAGAAATTAACGGTGTGGAAGATCGCTTAAAATCGCGTTTTGGCTGGGGTTTAACCGTGGCAATCGAGCCTCCTGAGTTAGAGACTCGCGTGGCGATTTTAATGAAAAAAGCAGATGAAAATGAGATTCAACTTCCGGGTGAAGTGGCCTTTTTCATCGCCAAGCGCCTTCGTTCGAACGTTCGTGAGTTAGAAGGGGCGTTAAATCGTGTCATTGCCAACGCAAACTTTACTGGTCGCGCGATTACTATCGATTTTGTCAGAGAAGCACTGCGTGACCTATTAGCACTACAAGAAAAACTGGTAACTATTGATAATATTCAAAAAACAGTTGCTGAATATTATAAAATTAAAGTAGCAGATTTACTGTCTAAACGCCGTTCCCGTTCTGTCGCACGTCCGCGTCAAATGGCAATGGCACTGGCGAAAGAGCTGACTAACCATAGTTTACCTGAAATCGGGGATGCCTTTGGCGGCCGTGACCATACCACGGTGTTACATGCTTGTCGTAAAATTGAACAATTACGGGAAGAAAGCCATGACATCAAAGAAGATTTTTCTAATTTAATCAGAACATTATCATCTTAATTGCTATGAAATTTACAATAGAACGCGAGCAGTTATTAAAACCGTTACAACAGGTTAGTGGTCCTTTAGGTGGGCGTCCAACTCTGCCTATTTTAGGTAACCTTTTATTACAGGTAAAAGAAGGCACCCTCCAACTCACTGGAACCGACCTTGAAATGGAGATGATGGCCAATGTTGCCCTAACTGGGGAACATGAAATTGGCGCAACGACCGTGCCCGCACGCAAGTTTTTTGATATCTGGCGTGGGTTACCTGAAGGTTCTGAAATTCATGTAGAGCTGAATGATGACAGACTGCTCGTCCGTTCTGGGCGTAGCCGCTTTTCATTATCCACATTGCCGGCCGCTGACTTTCCAAACTTGGATGACTGGCAAAGCGAAGTGGAATTTTCTCTTCCGCAATCAATACTGAAACGTTTAATTGAAGCAACTCAGTTTTCAATGGCGCACCAAGATGTCCGCTATTACCTCAACGGCATGCTATTTGAAACCGAAGATCAAATGCTCAGAACCGTTTCAACCGATGGGCACAGGCTCGCCGTGTGCGCGATGGATATTGGTCAATCGCTACCTTCTCATTCAGTGATAGTGCCTCGTAAAGGGGTAATTGAGTTAATGCGTTTGTTAGATGGCGGTGATACTCCTCTACAGCTGCAAATCGGCAGTAATAATATTCGCGCTCACGTGGGGGACTTTATCTTTACCTCTAAATTGGTTGATGGCCGTTTTCCTGATTACCGCCGAGTACTACCGAAAAACCCAGATAAAACCTTAGAAGCACGCTGTGATTTACTTAAACAAGCATTTTCGCGTGCGGCTATTTTATCGAATGAAAAATTCCGTGGTGTCCGTCTGTATTTCAGTGAAAACCAATTACGCATCACTGCCAATAACCCAGAGCAAGAAGAAGCTGAAGAAATTGTTGATGTAAGCTACCAAGGTACTGAAATGGAAATTGGCTTTAACGTCAGCTACATCTTAGATGTCTTAAATGCGCTAAAAAGTGAAAATGTGCAACTTCTGTTAACCGACGCCGTTTCCAGTGTGCAGATTGAAGACGCTGATAGTAAAGCAGCCGTGTATGTTGTCATGCCAATGCGCTTGTAATCGGTATTTATGATCCTTTCGCGTTTATTGATCCGTGATTTTCGAAATATTGAAAACGCGGATCTCTCCCTTGCTAATGGGTTCAATTTTTTAATTGGCCCCAATGGGAGCGGAAAAACTAGCATATTGGAAGCCATATATACACTCGGTCATGGTCGTGCATTTCGCAGCATTCAAGCGAACAGAGTTATTCGTCATGAGCAAGAACAATTCATTCTTCATGGTAAACTTAGCCATTTAGATGAACAGCGAAACGACCTTTCATTAGGTTTAAGCAAAAACCGTGATGGTGACAGTAAAGTTCGAATAGACGGTACTGATGGCCATAAAATTGCAGAACTAGCAAAATTATTGCCAATGCAATTGATTACCCCAGAAGGGTTTACCTTGCTAAACGGTGGCCCTAAATATCGACGGGCTTTTATTGATTGGGGTTGTTTTCACAATGACCCACTGTTTTTTTCAGTATGGTCAGATTTAAAACGGTTATTAAAGCAACGTAATGCCGCTTTACGACAAGTTACCCGTTATGAGCAAATTCGTCATTGGGATAAACAACTGGCACCGCTTTCTGAGCAAATAAGCCAATGGCGCCATGACTATATTGCAGGTATTGCCGAAAATATTGAGCAAACTTGCCAACAATTTTTACCCGAATTTTCACTCTCGGTATCCTTCCAACGTGGTTGGGATAAAGAAATTGATTATTCAGAACAATTAGAGCGCCAATTTGAGCGTGATAGAGCGCTAACCTATACCGCTTCAGGGCCACATAAAGCGGATTTGCGTATACGAGCAAATGGAACCCCTGTTGAAGATATGCTTTCGCGGGGGCAATTGAAGCTACTTATGTGTGCATTAAGGTTAGCGCAGGGTGAATTTTTCACCCATCAGAGCGGGCAACGATGCCTGTATCTACTGGATGATTTTGCTTCTGAACTTGATGCAGGCCGTCGCCAATTGCTGGCAGCCCGCCTCAAAGCTACACAAGCGCAAGTGTTTGTCAGTGCCATTACACCTGAGCAAGTTAATGATATGATAGATGCAAATAGCAAGATGTTTAGTGTAGAACATGGCAAAATAGAAGTTCAACCTCAGGAATAGAAAGAGCAGGAAACGTTGATGTCGAATACATATGACTCCTCAAGTATCAAGGTATTAAAAGGACTGGATGCGGTGCGTAAGCGCCCGGGCATGTATATCGGTGATACAGACGATGGAACAGGTCTTCATCACATGGTTTTCGAGGTTGTCGACAACGCTATCGACGAAGCCCTCGCAGGCTTTTGTGATGATATCGTGATCACTATCCATGCCGATAACTCTATCTCCGTACAGGATGATGGACGTGGTATCCCTACAGGTATCCACGAAGAAGAAGGCGTCTCCGCCGCAGAGGTTATCATGACCGTTCTGCACGCTGGCGGAAAATTTGATGACAACTCCTATAAAGTCTCCGGTGGTTTACACGGTGTTGGGGTTTCCGTTGTTAACGCCTTATCTGAAAAATTAGAATTAGTTATCCGCCGTGATGGCAAAGTTCATGAGCAAATCTACAAACACGGTGAGCCTCAAGGGCCTCTGACTGTAGTCGGCGAAACCGACCAAACAGGAACACGCGTTCGTTTTTGGCCAAGCATGGACACCTTCAAAGGTGTGACTGAATTTGAATACGACGTCTTAGCAAAACGCTTACGTGAGTTATCGTTCCTAAACTCAGGTGTTTCTATTAAGCTCGTCGATAAACGCGATGGCAAAGAAGACCATTTCCATTATGAAGGCGGTATTAAAGCCTTTGTTGAGTATTTAAGCCGTAACAAAACCCCTATCCACCCTTCTGTCTTTTATTTTTCAACTGAAAAAGACGGTATTGGCGTCGAAGTTTCAATGCAGTGGAATGATGGTTTCCAAGAAAACGTATACTGCTTCACCAATAACATTCCTCAGCGTGATGGGGGAACTCACCTCGCTGGTTTCCGTGCAGCAATGACGCGTACATTGAATAACTACATGGAAAAAGAAGGCTATCAGAAGAAAAGCAAAGTCAACGCAACCGGTGACGATGCACGTGAAGGCCTGATTGCAGTTATTTCAGTAAAAGTTCCAGACCCTAAATTCTCATCACAGACCAAAGAAAAATTGGTCTCTTCCGAAGTGAAAACTGCGGTTGAAACGATGATGAATGAGAAATTAGTTGAGTATTTACTGGAAAACCCAAACGACGCGAAAATCGTTGTGGGTAAAATCATCGATGCAGCACGCGCGCGTGAAGCTGCGCGTAAAGCCCGCGAAATGACTCGCCGTAAAGGTGCGTTAGACTTAGCTGGCTTGCCAGGTAAACTGGCTGACTGCCAAGAACGTGACCCTGCGCTATCTGAACTGTACCTTGTGGAAGGGGACTCCGCGGGCGGCTCTGCAAAACAAGGCCGTAACCGTAAGAACCAAGCCATTTTGCCACTGAAAGGTAAAATTCTAAACGTAGAGAAAGCCCGTTTCGATAAAATGCTTTCTTCACAAGAAGTTGCAACCCTGATTACGGCATTAGGTTGTGGTATTGGTCGCGATGAATATAACCCAGACAAACTGCGTTATCACAGCATCATTATCATGACGGATGCGGACGTCGATGGTTCGCACATTCGTACGTTACTGTTGACCTTCTTCTACCGCCAAATGCCTGAAATTGTTGAACGTGGTCATATCTTTATCGCTCAACCACCACTGTATAAAGTGAAACGTGGTAAACAAGAGCAATACATTAAAGATGACGATGCGATGGACGATTACCTGATTTCTATCGCCCTTGATGGTGCTGAACTGCATTTAAGTGCCGAAGCTCCAGCAATGAAAGGCGAAGAACTGGAAAAACTGGTTGTCGAATATAATGCCGCACACCGTATTATTCGTCGTCTTGAGCGCCTTTACCCTCAAGCCCTACTTAACAGCTTGGTTTATCAGTCAACCTTGACTGAAGATGATTTAAAAGTCAGCGAAAAAGTGGAAGAATGGGCTAAAACTCTGGTTAAGCGCTTAGAAGATAACGAGCAATTCGGTAGCACATATAGTTATACCATTAACGAAAACCGTGAACGTCAATTATTCGAACCAACTATTCGTATTCGCACCCATGGTGTTGATACCGACTATAATCTCGATTTTGATTTTGTTCATGGCAGTGAATACCGCCGTATCACTCATTTAGGTGACTTAATCAGTGGCTTAATTGAAGAAGGTGCTTACATCAAGCGTGGTGAACGCCGTCAAGATATCAGTAACTTCGAAGAAGCTTTGGCTTGGTTAACACGTGAGTCACGTCGCGGCCTATACGTACAGCGTTATAAAGGTCTTGGTGAAATGAACCCTGAGCAACTTTGGGAAACCACCATGAACCCTGAGACGCGCCGTATGATGCGTGTAACGGTGAAAGATGCAATTGCAACCGACTTACTATTCACCACATTAATGGGTGATGCTGTTGAGCCGCGCCGTGCATTTATCGAAGAGAATGCATTAAAAGCAGCAAATATTGATATTTAACTATTCTGCTAATTAAACGTTATTCAATAACCCCAAACGAAAGTTTGGGGTTATTTTTTATGATTTTTTTTATAGCTATTATTTTATTTTTACCATTTAATCAAACCAATAATAAAATAATAAAAAAACAAAACCAATCAATAAAAAGCCTCTTCGTAAAAAACAAAACAATTAAAAATAAAACTTATCACTTTAATTAATAACGGTTTTTTATTTTTAAAACTGTCATAAAAGATAAATATATTATAAATAAACTCCGCCAAATGAAATTTTTACCAATAGCATCGGCGGAGTTATAATGAGAAAAATTTTTATTTCAGCATCAATGACCTTATTGCCATTCATATTCACCAATACTCTAACAGCAAAAACGAATCTTTTAGAATTAGAGAAAAATATTATCGATACAAGAAATGCATGGCTTGAAGATATAAAGCACAATATTATTAATGATACACCTAAAGAAGGTAGCGAAGTTGCTGAGCGAGATAGGCTGATTAGCAACGAATACATCAGTATTACAGGTGAAAGGAAAAATTTAGCACTCGCGGATAAATCCCAAAACTCAGGTTATTTGTTTAATAGTTATCAAACCATCCTGTTTGGCGAACATGATATTAACCTAAGAAACCATAGCCAATACAAAGAAATCAATTTATTACATGACACAAGTACTCGTGCTTATGATAAAAAAAAGCAGCGTACTCGGTCAGTCGATTTTATTCTTAAAGACCATTTTAAACGCGGTCGCCCTTATCAAGTGCTGAATGATGAAGGCCATTATATTGCGGGCTACTCACAAATACAGGGCTCATCTTACCCTAGTGGCCATACGTGGAATGGTTTTAAACAAGCTGCCGTATTAGCGATGATTTTCCCTGAAAAAGGCAGTGAAACGTTCAACCGAGCGATTGAATACGGTGAAAGCCGCGTGATTGTTGGCGCACACTTCGCCACCGATACCATCGCTTCCCGTGTAGGTAATTATTATTTATTATCACAGCTACTATCCGATGAAAAAAACACCAAATTCATTGTTGAATCGGCAAAAAATATTCGTAATGACATTTCATCATCATGTTCAAATAACATACAAAATTGCCTAACCGTTTCTTCCCCTATTACCAATGACCACATTGGTTATTATGGAAAAAAAGAAATACAAGATACACCAATGATCGACCCTAAAAATATCCCTAAAACGGCGGGTTATTTACTTCGATTACGTTTCCCTTACTTGAATAATGCACAATGGAATAATATTTTAGCCAGCACGGCATATCCAAGCCAGTCAATTGCAGGTTGGAATATCAAAGAAAATGATCCGAACTCTTATTGGGGATTAATTAACCTACCTGCGGCTTATCATGGCCCCGCTTATTTATATGAAAACTTTATCGTCAACCAAAACACTAATGACTTTGATATTGCTAATTTTGGAAAGTTAGATGAATGGACAAACAATATACAAGGCACAGGAAAGTTAACGAAACAGGGCCAAGGAACATTAGTATTATCTGGCAACAATACCTTCGCAGGCTTTACAGTAAACCAAGGCCATTTAGTCTTAACGGGTGAAAATAAATACTCGCAAAAATCCCATATTAATGGCGGAACCGTCACCCTGAAAAAAACCTTAAACTCTTCATTAGATATCAATAAAGGCGCGCTGGTCCTAGATAACGGCAAAATCGGAGCTTCCGTTAATATTAACCACCACGGTTTACTAACGGGCAATGGAAGCATTCATCAATTAACCGCCAACCAAGGCGCTGTTGTTGCACCTGGCCATTCAGTTGGCACAATTAATATTGTTGATTCCGTGAGTTTTGCACCAGATAGCCATTATTTGGTTGAAATCAATCCAGCAGGTAAAAACGATAAGATCATCAGCCAAGGCTCAGCTTCATTAAAGGGCGGGACCGTCAGTGTCACTCTTGAAAATCAAAATAGCCCGCTTTCTAAGCAAGATATCAACCAGTTATTTGATACACAATATACGATATTAAGTGCTCAAAAAGGGGTTGTTGGCCAATTTGATGCTGTTGTACCTAATTACCAGTTTATTGGAACGACGCTAGACTACACCCCCAAAGAAGTCACACTTAAAATAGGGCGTAATAACACGGCATTTTCCAGCACGGCAGCAACACAAAACCAAATCGCAGTGGCTAAAGCCATTGAAACACTTCCTACGCACCATGCGCTTTATGAACAAACGTTGAAAAGCCAAACAAAACAACAAGCTCAAACGATATTTAGCAATGTCACAGGCCAAATATACGCTGACGTATTATCCAATCAAATAAATAATAGCCGTCAGATTAAAGAAACACTACTTGAGCAAGCTCGCTTATCTGAATCATGGGGTAGCGAAAACAAAGGCAATGTGTGGGTCAAAATGCTCTATGATTGGGATAAAACGACCGACGATAACAATGCCACTGGGTATAAATCATCAAATTATGGTTTATTGCTTGGGGCAAATCGACGTTTTATTAACGAAAAAATGACATTAGGTATCGCCGCAGGTTTTAGCCAAAGTGACTTATCTAACCACTTTGACCACGCTAACAGTAATAACTACCATGCCGCCATTTATGGTAGCGCTTTATGGCAACCTATCGCGGTTCGTGCAGGGCTCGGTCACACTTCACATCTCATTCATACCGAACGCTCAATCAGTGATGGTACAAGTCACTCATCGAGCTATTATACCAATACACATCAAGCATTTATGGAGCTGGCCTATCCAATTAACTCAAAAGGGATAAATATTGAGCCATTTACCAATCTCACTTATATCAGCGCAATGAATCATGCTATTAATGAGAACATCAACAGCACATCACTACAGGCACGTAAACAGCGCATCAATACGGTGTTATCAACCCTTGGGCTACGCCTTGATAACCAATGGAAATTGAGTAAAACATCAAATATCGGTTTACACGGTGAGCTTAACTGGCAATATCAATACGGAAATTTAAATAGAGGACTAAAATTGAATTTTACCGATACCACGAGCTCATTTACAACGCATAGTGTTCCTGCATCACGCCATGGTGTCGCATTAAAAGTCGGTACCGATATCAATATAAAAGAAAATACTAAGCTATCAATTAATTATAATAAATTTTTATCAAAAAATTATCACGATAACAATATTGATGCCAAAATTGCGGTAACTTTCTAACTCAATACTTTACCTCCCCTCGCAACTTGTGGGGGGCAGGTCATGACTAAACATCACGAGATTTTACAGTTTTTTACGCCACTATTTTGATTATCTTATCTTTTTTTATGTTATAAACAAACAACGCCCTAAGTTAATTAGATGTTAATTAACTATTTTTTAATTGTCTCTATAACCTCAGGTAAGGTCAAAAATACGTAAAATAACACTATGATACGCCAACTTATTATTTCAATTTATGCATTATTGATATCTATCACCCCTGTATTTTTCAGTGGAGATGCCAGCATTATGGCTGACATTGCCATCGTCATTTCAGGGGCGCTGATAATACTGTTATGTGCTGGTATTTATCGCTTTTTGCTTGGCAAAATTTTCACTGTGTTTGTTTCACTCCTGTGGGCTCTCAATTTATCTGTTTCATTCTTCTTTTATCAAAAACACGATATCCGCTTTTCTTCTTCGATTGCAGAAACTTTTATCAATACCAATAGCAGTGAAACTGTAGGAATGCTTTCCTATAACATTGGTTATGTTATTTTTTATTTATTTGTTTTTTCTGCTTATTTAGCATGTATTCATCAATGTGCAAAATACATGAATCGTCGTATAACAACGACAAGTATGGCTCTACTTTGTGGCTATCTATTAGCTATTCCAACCTATTACGCCTCATTACTAAGCAAGCCTGATAGCGCGTTATTGATCACAGAAAAATACTTCTTAAATACCCCTTTCTACAATGCGGCGGCTTTAGTCAAAAATTTATATGAAAACAGAGGCATAAAAAAAATATCATCACAAAAGGTCGCATTTAACTACCAGAAAAAAGCATCTGAAACTGAAATCTATGTTCTTGTCATTGGTGAGTCATTGCGCCGTGATCATATGGGTTTTTACGGCTATCAGTATAATACAACGCCTAACTTAAATAAGCGCAAATCACAAATATTGGCGTTTCAACAAGCTTATTCCCCTGCACCTGTGACTATCTTGTCAGTCCCTATTTCACTGTCTAATATTCGCTTTGAGCAAATGCAGGATAAATCACACTATTCGGACAATATCATTTCATTAGCCAATCATGCGGGCTTTAAAACCTATTGGGTCAGCAACCAGGGAAAAACCAATAAACGTACCAGTATCATTTCTGCTATTGCTTCTATGTCACAAAAGAAAACGTGGAACGAATTTGTCGGCTACGATGAAGAGCTGCAAGATGACTTCAATAACGCGATCAATGACCCTACTGATAAGAAAAAACTCATTGTGTTACATACTTATGGCAGCCATGAACCTGCCTGTAACCGTTTTCCTGAAGATGAGCTAAAAAAATTTAGCGGCCAAGACGATGACGATTGCTACGACAGTTCAATTGCTTATACCGATAAATTTATCGAAAGCCTAATGCAACAACTCGAAGGGAAACCTGCGACGTTGATGTACTATTCAGACCACGCATTACAACGCCTAGACAGCGATAACAATATTCACTACCACCATGGCGTTAACAACCCAAGAAAAGAAGCCTATGAAATCCCCTTGCTGATTTGGTACAGTCAAAGCGCCAGTAAACCAAGTATCAGCCCAGAAAATTTACAGTCTCCCTATTCTACTGCGAATAATTATTGGCTAATCAGTGATTGGCTTAATATACAACAAGGTTCACAGCAAGCTTGCTTATCACCTTTACGTGAATGTTATCAACCCAATAAAAATATTCAGGTAATCGATGGCAATCGAAATATTTTATCCATTAGCCAATTACCTTCTGAGACGATAGATCCACAATAAAACTCGATATTTTGCGAATATTTGCCCATAGTTAACAAATATGAATCCTGCTTACCTATCGAGGTTTTAATGTTCGATTTAGTTTTTTTACGTGAATTACTGGTGTCTAGTGTTCACGTACTCCAGTTACTTTTAGAAGCAATTTCAGTCATCTGCGTGGTGATTGGGTTAATCAAGACCCTAATCGTGTGGATGAAAACCCAAAAAGCACGTACCGCTCGCTATTGTTTTGGTGATTGGTTAGCGACTGCATTGGAGTTCCAACTCGCTGCGGATATTTTAGCAACGACCGTCGACCCTGATTTAGATAGCCTCATCAAATTAGGTATTATTGCCGTGATCCGAACATTCTTGAACTACTTCTTGGCAAAAGAGTTAGAACACCAGCCACCGCAGAATGAACCTGCTCGTCAGTAATTTAGGTACAAAAAAACCTGCATATTGAATTATGCAGGTTTATCGAATACGACTTATCGCTATGCCGCGCTTATAATAAAATTCTTAGCATACGGCGAAGAGGCTCGGCGGCTCCCCACAATAATTGGTCACCAACCGTAAAGGCAGATAAGTATTCAGGGCCCATATTCAGTTTACGCAAGCGACCAACAGGAGTGCTAAGCGTACCAGTAACTGCCGCTGGAGTTAACTCACGCATAGTGATTTCGCGGTCATTAGGAACCACTTTCACCCAATCATTATGTGATGCAAGCAATTGCTCAACTTCATTCAACGGAACATCTTTTTTCAGCTTCAATGTGAAAGCTTGGCTATGACAGCGCAGCGCACCAATACGTACACATAAACCATCAACTGGAATAATGTTATTACCTGTTGCAAGAATTTTGTTCGTTTCCGCTTGGCCTTTCCATTCTTCACGGCTTTGACCGTTTTCTAATGCTTTATCAATCCATGGGATCAGGCTGCCCGCTAATGGTACACCGAACGCATCCGTTGGCATTGTGCCACTACGAGTGAAATCTGTGACTTTTTTCTCAATATCTAAAATAGCAGAAGCTGGGTCTTGGAGTTCTTTAGCGACCTGAGTATGTAAAGACCCCATTTGTGCCAGAAGCTCACGCATATTACGAGCCCCTGCCCCTGATGCTGCTTGATAAGTTGCAACAGATGCCCATTCCACTAAATTATTAGTGAACAGCCCACCTAAAGACATCAACATCAGGCTTACCGTACAGTTACCACCAACAAAGGTCTTAATGCCTTTATTTAACCCATCTTGGATATGTTGGTTATTCACTGGGTCAAGAATAATGATCGCGTCATCTTTCATACGTAATGAAGACGCCGCATCAATCCAGTAACCATTCCAACCAGACTCACGAAGTTTAGGATAAACTTCATTAGTGTAATCACCACCTTGGCAGCTAATAATAATATCCAGCGCTTTTAATGCATCAATATCAAAGGCATCCTGTAAAACACCACGGTGACCACCGTAAACAGGTGCTTCGGCACCATGTTGTGATGTGGTAAAGAAAACAGGATGAATCGCATCAAAATCACGTTCTTCTACCATTCTCTGCATCAATACTGAGCCGACCATTCCTCGCCAGCCAACAAACCCTACATTTTTCATTTTTACTCACCCTGTTCGTTTAAATTTTTACCAAGAAATTTCTAGTTTCGACTCCACAAAGTAAATACCGTCATTGTTATCATTCATTCAGTATTCACAAAAATTGAAGCTAGAAATTTTTCGGATGTATTAAACCTGACAAAATATGCATCTATGTGCAAGTGAATTTCATCACTAATAATAAGAAGATTAGTAATCATGCTAATAATCGAGGGAATCAGTGGACAAAAAAACAAATAAAAAAAGCCACGGCAGAGAGCAATAATCTGCAATGGCTAAGCAAATAGAATATAAAGCGATACAGGAAATTTTATAATTATATTTAAATTCAATAGTTAACGTTTTTTCTTACAGCCTTGAACCGCTTTAAAGCGCGGGTTTGTTTTACAAATGACATACACCCGCCCACGACGGCGAACAATTTGGCAATCTGGATGACGGGTTTTTGCCGTTTTTAATGAACTCAGTACTTTCATCTTTATTTACCCTCTGACTGTAAAAAACGACCAAAGCGTTTCTGGAACTGTGCCGTTTTACCTTCCTGAGAAATCATTTTCTGTTTACCGGTATAAAACGGATGTGACTGAGAAGAGACATCAAGCGTGACATATGGAAATATTTCACCCTCATACTCGATTGTTTTTTCAGTTTTTATTGTTGAACCTACTTTAAAATAGGCGTCTGCACTTGTGTCATGGAAAACCACGGTGCGGTATTGTGGATGGATCCCCTGTTTCATAATAACCACCTAAATGTAATGTTATAATATAACAATACATTTTTTTAAAAAGCGATGCAATAACTTTGTCGACAATAATAATGATTATCAATCAAGTAATTGTTTTATATGCATTAATCTCTTAGTTATTAGTCATGTCATTATAGATAATCTTTATTTGATACTGTGTTTGTCTGTTGATTGATAGTTTTATCGAGAAGTATCCCAATCAATAAGGACTCCTATGACATCGATACTCTATAGAATTCAGTGTGCAATTACACACAGACCGAATTCAACAGTACCCGATACCAACCTAGCCTTGGAAAAAATAATATCGATTAAAAATACTCCGCTACAGAGCACTCCCAATAATATTGGTAACAACATTTCTGTACTACCTAATGACGGCAGAACCAAAGGGGCGTCTTCATTTCATATAATGACGTCCCCCTCCAGCGATGATGTAGATGGCTCACTTTTGGGCAAACATACAGAAAAAAGAATTCCTGGAGATCAATTCCAATTAGCTACTGCTTATTCAAATAAATTTAATATAGGGAAAAAAGAACCGATAACCTATTTTGATAGTGTCACAGTTATTGGTGACAGCTTATCTGACTCTGAAGGAAGGATGCATAAAAAGTCGTGTGGATTACTCACTAATGCTAACCAATACTATGATGGACGGTTCACTAATGGTTTTACATGGCCTGAGTTTCTCACCATGCCAAATACGATGCTAAGCCATTCCGGTAAAGGTAAAGTTACACTCACGAATAAGTCGGAAGGTGGCTCAACTTGTGCACCTTATTTTAAGTCCACACTTCACCCTCAATTTGCCATACTTTCAAATATCGAAAAACAAACAAGACACCTTAAGTTTGATGACAAAAGTTTAGATATTATTTTTCTTGGTGCCAATGACTATATGACCTTTTCGAAAAAAAATGTCAATGTTGTTATCTCTAGTCAAGAAAAAATAATCAAAAAAATGATCAAAAATGGTGCGAAAAATATTCTAGTGATGGGGCTTCCTGATCTATCCCAAACCCCTGCAATAAAAACCAGATCACCGAAAAAACAACGAAAAATACAAAATCTCAGCATAGAGCATAATAATAAGCTTCAGACTATAATTAACCAATTGAAATTAAACAAAAATATTAATATTAATTACTTTAATATTAATAACGTAATGAAAAAGATAACGAGTGTAGTTGGCGACATAAATAAAAACTCACCGGGAGCATATAATATAGAAAAAGCTTTTACTAATGGTTATATTCGCCGTGATAATACCGCCCCATTAGAAATTGACCCCCATTATGTTTTTATCGATGATGTTCATCCTACTCAGGAAGTCCATAACATTATTGCAATGGAATTGCATAATTTTATCTTAGAAAAGTACAACCCACTAAACAACAAAAAATAATGTTTTATTTATCAATCAAGGCTAGTAGGTATCTGCTAACTTTGATTGATAATGCGAGATAAAAGCGTGATTTTCTCACTTTGTTTTATCATGAGAAAATCAATAACTTATTTGACTTGCCTCCAAGCATTGCATGTTTGTCAGCTGTCTGTGGCTAGCTTCATGTGAATATAAAAATAAATATTAAATCAATAATTCTTTCATCAAATAACTTTTGTATAATCAGGTTAATTAGCACTTTCATTTATTATTTATCATATAGATACATGATACATAAATAACTAAAGGATGATGAAAATGTATTACGGCTTTGACATGGGCGGGACAAAAATTGAACTTGCCGTCTTTGACAACGAATTAAATCAGGTCTGGCAAAAGCGTGTTCCTACACCCAAAGATGACTACCAAACGCTCTTAAATACATTTCTCGAGCTCACACTCGAAGCAGATGAAAAATTTAATTGCCAAGGAAAAGTTGGTGTTGGCGTCCCCGGTATCGTAAACCATGCTGAAGGAACCGTATTTACAACCAATGTCCCTACTGCACAATACAAACCTTTAATTCATGATCTTGCTAATATATTACAACGCCCAGTAAAAGTGGAAAATGATGCAAATTGCTTTGCATTATCAGAAGCTTGGGACCCTGATTTCAAACGCTACCCTACCGTCCTTGGTTTAATTTTAGGGACTGGTGTGGGCGGTGGGTTTATTATAAATGGCAAAGTTTTATCCGGTAAAAATGGAATCGCTGGAGAAATAGGCCACATGAACCTCAGCGTTCGTGGAGCCAAGCTATTAGGGGAAAAAGTTCCTGAAATAACTTGCGGCTGTGGCCAAATTGCTTGTTTTGAAACCTACCTATCAGGCCCAGGCTTTGAGCGTATTTATTCCTCATTCACCAATGAAAAACGTTCCGCTATCGAAATTATCGAACAATATAAACAAGGTGATATTCAAGCAAAAGAACATGTTAACCGCTATATGTCATTACTTGCGATGTTTATGGGGCAAATTGTCACTGTTTTTGACCCCGATTTAGTGGTTATTGGCGGAGGTTTGTCACAGTTTGAAGAAATCTATAAACAACTACCAGAAGTGCTTCCACAATACCTTTATGGCATCGCAACACTACCTGCAATTGAAAAAGCACGTTATGGTGACTCTGGAGGTGCACGAGGTGCGGCATTCCTGAACTTGATAGACTAATCTTACTTTTTTGCGCTTCATAGATGCTTTAAACAGTGAAGCGCAAATTTATCACCTTAATCAACTCTATTCTCCCCATTTTGTACTTTAAACCCCTATTCTTTATTTGAGAATGATTATCATCAACTTAACGATTAATGGTAAAATTCTCTCCTATCAATGCCCTGTTATTATCGATAAGACTTTAGGAATAACTTCACCAAATAAAACTGGATAAATAACCAGTGTTATAAGAAACTCCCAAAAAATAAAAGTGCTTATAGACTAGTCTGATACTGCTATTAATTAAAAAATATATTATTAAGTTAAATTATTTTATGGTGATAAATTAAACAAACGTTACTTTTCACGTAAACTCAATAATGTATTAATAATAAAGAGAAAACCCTATGAGTTTGTTTTTCCATAACAGTTTGATGTTCCCAACAATTATCTTTAGTGGTTTGCTAATCATTGTTTTATTTTATTGGTTATGTGCCGCTTTTGGTTTATTGGATATCGACGTATTTAATATTGATACCGAATTTGATGCCGGTATTGATGCAACCGGTTTTGCTGGCTGGTTAACTAAGCTTGGCTTAGCAGGGATCCCTGTCACTATTATTGTCACGTTATTTACTCTTTTTGGCTGGGTAATCAGTTATTTCAGCGTACATATCTTTATTCGCTTCATTGATACTGATTTATTACGCTATCTCGTCAGCTTTGCCGTTTTTGCGATCACCCTATTTATCTCTCTTCATTTAACTGCTTTGTGCTTAAAACCTGTGCGCAAAAAACTAATAAGCCTCAATAAACCAAAAACAGTACAACAGCTTATTGGTAAATACGCCACCGTACGGTCAGGAGCGGTAACTGAACAAAATGGCGAGGCACTATTAGAAGATGGTGGAGCGGGGTTAATTCTACAAATACGCGCCCCATCCTCAGAACAGTTAAAACGCGGTGATCGTGTAGTCATCATTAGCTATGACGCAGCATCACACAGTTATCAAGTTGTCAGTGAAAATGAATTTCGCCACGGATAACTTCTCTTTTTAAAAATAAATATCTTGCTTGCATAATCGAAATGACGTCATCGTCAGAACCAATGGAGAATCAATATGGACTTGGCTGCACTAATGCCCTTTTTAACAATTATCGGGGGGATCATCCTAGTTATTTTAGGGTTCTTTGGGTTATTCAAAGCCTTCTATATCAAAGTCCCACAAGGTACTGCTTTGATTGTCAATGACATGTCATCACAGCCTAAAGTGCATTTTACAGGGGCATTAGTTTACCCTGTCATCTACAAAAAAGAATTCATGCGTATTTCTTTGCTAACACTTGAAGTTGATCGCCGCGGTAAAGATGGCTTGATTTGTCATGATAACTTACGTGCTGATATCACCGTTGCTTTCTATTTGCGAGTGAATGAAACGACGGAAGACGTGCTGAAAGTTGCAAAAGCTATCGGTGTTGACCGTGCATCAGACCATCAAGCGGTCAGCACGTTATTCAGTGCAAAATTCTCTGAAGCTTTAAAAACAGTAGGTAAGCAACTGGATTTAGCCACTTTATTTGAAAACCGACAAGACTTCCGTGACCGCATTGTTGATGTGATAGGAAAGGACCTTAACGGCTACGCCCTTGAAGATGTGGCGATTGATTATCTAGAACAAACACCTAAATCAGCCTTAGACCCAAATAATATCTTTGACTCCGAAGGTATTCGTAAAATTACTGAAATCACCGCAATTCACAATATTGAGACCAACCAAAAAGAGCGTGACCAAGAGCTCGCAATTCAAAAGAAAAACGTTGAAACCCGCGAAGCAAGTTTAGCTTTAGAGCGCCAACAAGCCGATGCCGAAGCTCGCCAAAAACGTGAAATTGATAATATTCGTGCCCGTGAACAAGCTGAAACTTTACGTGTTCAAGAAGAAGAACGCCTTAAAGCAGAGCAAGCGCGTATTCAAACCCAGCAAGAAATTGAAATCCGTGAAGAAAACCGCATGCGTGAAGTTGAAGTCGCTCAACAAAACCGTACTCGTGCTGTAGCTATCGAAGAAGAGCGAGTGAGCCGCGCACGTGAGCTTGAAATTGTTGCCCGTGAAAGAGAAGTTGAATTACAGCGCATAGAAAAAGAAAAAGCACTCGAAGAAGAACGCAAAAATATCTCCAATGTTATACGTGAACGTGTAGCAGTTGAAAAAACCGTGGCACAGGAAGAGGAACGAATCAAAGAAGTTCGTGAAGTCTCTGAAGCTGAACGTATGCGCCAAGTCACAGTGATTAATGCACAAGCAGAAGCGGAAGAATCGTTAGTTCGCCAAGTGAAAAAAGCCGAAGCCGATGAAGCCAGTGCTAAGCACCGTGCAGAAGAAATAAGCACCATGGCACAAGCAGAATTAGAAGCATCAGCAAAACAAGCTGAAGCCAAAAAACGCTTAGCTGAAGGGGTTGAAGCCGAACATGCGGCATTAGGTTTAGCAGAAGCTCGAGTTCGCCAAGCAACCGCAGAGGCAGAAGAAAAAGAAGGTCTTGTTCTTGCCAACATTACAGCTGAGAAATTGTTAGCGGAAGCACGTGGGCTGAAAGAAAAAGGCTTAACAGAAGCTCAGGTAATGGAAGCCAAAGCCAAAGCAGAACAACAACAAGGATTTGCTGAAGCGAAAATCCTTGAAGAGAAATTAGCCGCTCAAGCTCGTGGTGAAGAACAACAAGCCAATGCCAAAGAAAAACTAGGCTTGGCTGATGCGAAAGTACTGGAAGAAAAACTGGCAGCTCAAGCTCGAGGAGAAGGCCAATTAGGTTCAGCACAAGCAGAAGTTATCCGCCAACGCTTGAAAGCTGAAGCCGATGGTTTAACTGACAAATTTAAATCTATGGATCATCTCAGCGATACCGCTCGCTCTCATGAAGAGTTTCGTATGCGCCTTGAGAAAGAATTTGAACAAGCCATGGCATCTATCGACGCCAATAAAGAAATTGCCCGGGAGCAAGCTGATGTATTGGCTGCAGCGCTTAGCAAAACCAATATTGAAATTGTGGGCGGTGATGGCAGCTTCTTCAACACCTTCTCTAAAGCACTAAGCCTCGGAAAAGCCGTTGATGGTTTTATGGATAAAAGCAGTTTCGCAAAAGAAAATGTTGAAAAACTCATTAATCGTAGCAAAGAAGACAAAAAAGTTGATATTGCCGCATTATTGAAAAACCCCGAAGTTCAAGATCTTATAAACGGTTTTATGGCAGCTAAAGGGGTTAATCAGCCAGCAAAAACGGTTATATCAAAACCGATTCCACCAACGGATGACCAACTGTAAACCTTTAGCACATAGGGGTAGTGAACCTACCCCTATTGTTTTTCATTTTTATTGTCTTAGTTAAGGGAATTCGCTGCGCAATGTCAGATATTCAGGATACGGATCGCGAACAAGAAATACTCGATAGTGCTGTTGCAGAAGGTGGTGCTTATGAAATATTACGCAAACGCCTGACCGACCAAGGGCAACAACTTCATCAAAAAGCCGCTCAACTCAATGAAATG
Organism: Providencia sp. PROV040; assembly: GCF_032706145.1. Lineage (NCBI taxonomy): Bacteria > Pseudomonadati > Pseudomonadota > Gammaproteobacteria > Enterobacterales > Morganellaceae > Providencia > Providencia sp. PROV040. The sequence continues at coordinate 19,907 of NZ_CP120530.1, forward strand.
CGGTTGGATGAATTCGGCCAGAGCCAAATGGATATCATTGGCCGCATTCGCATTCGTACTGAAAATAATTGCCAAGCAAGGGACATTGTCCGCGTTGGCGAGTGGCTTTTATTTGGCTATAACGTATTCCTCGGCCTAAAAAAAGAAACGCACCTCGAAGATGTATTTTCACTATATAGGTTAATTGAAAACGACAATGAGTTTGATGTTGAAGCAGTCCCTTATGAAGATACCTTCTTGAGTGATAATCGCTTTGTTCAAGATTTTACTGAACTCTATACCTATTATAAGAACACACAGTTACTGCAACTTGTTGAACGGGACGGCAAACTTCTTGCTAGTTTTCAAATTGGCGATCGCATCACGGACGTGCGAGTTTTTCGCTGGTCAATCTCCAGCGACAAACGCAAAATTGAGTATATTGATAACCGGGGTGAACGCGATATCGCCCTCCCACCAGCCTATGACTTTGAATGGCAAAAAACCACGCGAGAAGACACCGTTAACGGCCGATACCCTCACATCAATATTCTTGACACCGTATTCATTGAAACTATCGGCGGTGATTTAACCATCAAGTGTGAAAATAACACTGAAGATGGTTTGGGGATTTACCGAGAAGCGGTTCTTGATAAAAACCAATCACTAGACGACGCCCAAATTGAATACGCACAAACTGGCAGTTTAATTATCTTAAAAGTTTTACCTTATCGGGAAGAAACTTGGCGTTATTTAGTTTACAACACGCTATCTCAATCTGTACAACGTATTGATGCTATTGGGCAAGCGTGCGTCCAGTTACCAGAAGATCACGGTATTATTTTCCCTGGCGGCTACTACTTACAAAATGGTGATTATAAAACGTTTGAACAGCCTATGGGTGGAATGCGTTTTCGCCGTTTACGTCGTTCCCCAAATGGAGAGGATGTTCTATATGTTTTCTATTCACCAAATCAAGGTCGTATTGCCCTATTCAATTACAATTTAATTGAACGAACACTTTCAATTCCACTCATTGGGCATGGTTATGCCATGCTGGAAGATGGAAAAATGGTGTTATTTGAGGGCGAAGGGGAAGAAGCGACTCGCGTTCACCCAATGCAAGTTTGGCAGACCCCATTTTACTCAGAAGAGTTTGCCGACAAACAGCCTACTCGTAGCGGTTTTTTAGGCCGTATAGGCAATGCAGACTTAGTTCGTGGTATTTCTGAAATATTGCATGTATCCAAAGAAATAGAAGGCAGCCAAATTTCTATTGCTCGCTACGAACAACTCAGCCAACGAGCAAAAAATTTACTGGATATTTATTACTGGTTTGGTGATGAGCAATGCCTTGGTATTGGTAAATTGCTTAAAGAAATCACTCAAACAAGTGAACTCGTCCTTGATGAATATGAAAAGGTCGAAAGCATACGGCAGCAATCTGCCAAATCAATGAATGAAGCCATCAGCCGCCAAAAATCACTGCTTTCATTAACATTGCCTGAAAGTTGGGCTGATATTCAACAATTTGTTGATGGCTTAAATGCCCTGAGTGCTCAACGCGGTCACTTGATTTCACTGCGTGAATTTCGCTATATGGATTTAGAAAGACTTAGCGAAATGGAAAGCGAAATAGAGAAAAATCAACAATATGTATCACAAGAAACCGCTGTTTTTCTTGCTAGTGATAAAGCGTTACAGCCCTTTAAAACACAATTAACTGTTTTCGAAGAACAAATAGAAAAAGCCCAAAACAGTGCCCAGCTAGACATTCCCATGAAAGATATGGAAAAAATGTCTGCTGACTTAGATATGCTTTCAAACCTAATGGCATCACTAAGCTTCAACGATGTTACACAACAAACCCACATTATTGATGCTATTTCTCAAATCTATGCTCAGTTAAACCAATCCCGAGCTCGCTTACAACAAAAACGAAAATCACAAAACAATGTAGAAACTGTCGCACAGTTTGGTGCACAATTTCGCCTATTCAGCCAAGGCATTACCAATGCACTATCTCTTGCCACCGACCCTGAACGTTGTGATGATCAGCTATCAAGATTACTTGTTCAATTAGAAGAGCTCGAAAGCCAATTTAGCAGCCATGATGAATTTCTTGATGATATATTGGCAAAGCGTGAAGAATTACTCGAAACCTTTGAATCTCATAAACAAGTTCTTATTGATGACCGCCAGCGCCGCGCACAAAATTTAGTCACTGCTGCAGACCGTCTACTAGACAGCCTGCAACGACGAACAACTCGTTTACAGTCTCAAGATGAACTCAATGCTTTCTTTGCCTCAGACCCTCTGGCGCTTAAAACCCGTGAAATTATTGAAAAATTAAGGGAAATTAACGATAACGTTAAAGCTGATGATATTGACGCACGCCTGAAATCTTCTCGGGACCAAGCCATTCGAGTTTTACGTGATAAAATAGATATTTTTGAAAATGGTGGAAATGTCATTAAGCTCGGGCGTCACCGGTTCAGTGTAAATACCCAAGAGCTCGACCTCACCATTTTACCGAAAAATGAACAACTATGGGTTTATCTCACCGGGACAGATTTCCAAGAACCAATAGAAAATGAACAACTATCACAGCTAAAACCTTATTGGAGCGCCTCATTAGAGTCTGAATCTGATACGGTTTACCGCGCGGAATATCTTGCTTATTCAATTATCTATGCAGCAACAAAACGCCAAGAAGGGCTAAATTTTGATATCCTAAAAAACGCATTAACATCAACGGAAAAACTTGAAAAAATTGTCCGTGATTTTGCGAGCCCACGTTATAAAGAAGGTTATGAAAAAGGTATTCATGACCACGATGCTGTTGCTTTACTGAAAAAACTACTGCCAATCGGTGAAAGTGCTGATCTATTACGGTATAGCCCAACAGCCCGTGCTATCGCAGCTATTTATTGGCAACAAGTTCAAAATGACGATTTTCCTGCACTATGGCCTGAACGTGCAAGAACAGCCATGAATATTCACCAATTATTCCATAATGACAATGCATTACTTGACCTACAAGCCGAAATCGAAGCGGGAATTAGCTTGTTTTTACAAGATAACCCCATTCAATGCCAAGCTTATGAGCAGACTCAAGCCGCCGAATATCTTAGCTTTGCACTTGCAAGAACCCCGATAGAACTCGTCTATAGCAAATATGCAAGAGAATTAGTTTTAGCACTCCAGAGCCGCTTAGAAGAAGCCCATATGTGGGGAGATTTTAATCGCTCACAACAAAATTTAGGGGCTCGCTATGCCCAGCGCTGGTCATTAGTTCAAAACTGGTTACAAGGGCTGTGCTCAACCCCTGAATTTTCTCACCTTGTTCCATACATACCCGGTGCTATTGCCATTATTATCTTAGATAAAGCTGCTTCCGCTCGCTTTAGTGAAGCTGACCTTTACTTTAAAGTTAACGGGTTACTTGGCGAACATGCGACCATTGAAAACCAAACTCTATCACTGAGTTTAAATAACTACTTCAGCCGTATGCGAGGGCAACGGAAACGTTTTATCCCCGAATTTCGTCAGTATCAAGCACTGCGCCAACAGATTGTTACTGAAGAGCGTAGCCGTTTAAAACTGCATGAATATAAAGCAAAACCACTAAGTTCTTTTGTTCGTAATAAACTGATAAACGATGTCTATTTGCCTATCATAGGCGATAACATGGCAAAACAAATTGGGGCTTTAGGGGAAGGTAAACGCACTGACCTCATGGGGCTACTCTTAATGATCTCACCACCAGGGTACGGTAAAACTACCTTAATGGAATATGCCGCAGACCGTTTAGGGCTAATTTTTATGAAGGTCAACGGCCCTGCTCTTGGCCATGATGTGCTTTCTCTAGACCCTGAACAAGCGCCTAATGCAACGGCAAGACAAGAGCTAGAAAAACTCAATTTAGCTTTAGAAATGGGTAATAATGTGATGTTATACGTTGATGATATTCAGCACACTCACCCTGAGTTTTTGCAAAAATTTATTTCCTTATGTGATGGAACAAGGCGTATTGAAGGCGTTTGGAAAGGCAAAACCAAAACTTATGATATGCGGGGTAAAAAATTCTGTGTCGTTATGGCAGGTAACCCCTATACCGAGTCAGGGGAAGTTTTCCGAATCCCTGATATGCTTGCAAACCGCGCTGATATTTATAACCTTGGTGAGGTATTAGGTGGTATGGATGAAGCATTTTCCCTGAGTTATATAGAAAACAGCCTGACATCAAACCCAGTATTAGCCCCTCTTGCATTACGAGACCTGAACGACCTGTACTTATTTGTTGATAAAGCGATGGGTAAATCTGTCTCTACCAACACTTTAAGTTACCCGTACTCTGATGCAGAAATTAATGAAATCACATCGGTAATCAGTAAATTAATCAAGTTACGAGATGTTGTATTGAAAGTGAATCAACACTATATCGCCAGTGCAGCACAATCCGATAAATACCGGACAGAACCCGCATTTCGCTTGCAAGGTAGTTACCGTAATATGAATAAGCTCAGCGAAAAAGTCTCTTCCGTTATGAATAATGATGAACTTGAAAGATTACTAGATGACCACTACTTGGGTGAGGCACAGCTGCTCACAACCGGCGCAGAAGAAAACTTACTCAAACTCGCTGAGTTACGAGGAACACTTACCGAAAAAGATGCAGCACGTTGGCAACAAATTAAGAAAGACTTTATGCGTAATAAATCTTTAGGTGGTGATAATACAGATATTGGTGATCGGGTTGTTGGTCAGTTAGCGTCGCTTGTTGAAAGTGTACAAGCGCTGGGTAACCACTAATGAAATATTTACAAGGGCATCCTCGCATTAAGCTATTAGTCTGCATTGTCGCAATTTTTATTGCGGTACAGCTTATTAATAGCTTAATGGCTGGGGGGTTAACTTCATTCGGAATTATACCACGCACAGCGACTGGGCTTATCGGTATATTCTTTGCCCCATTTATCCATAGTAATTGGGAGCATTTATTTAGTAATTTACCGCCATTTATCATACTAAGTGCCCTATTACTGCACCGTACTATTAAGGCATATTTGCTTGCATCACTATTTATTATTGTTGTTGGGGGTTTTACTGTTTGGTTATTAGGTCGTAATGCTATTCATATCGGTGCCAGTGGTTGGGTTTTTGGTTTATGGGGCTTACTCATCGCCCAAGGTTTTTTCCGCCGAAGCTGGGTTGATATAGCTATCGCGTTATTAGTGCTATTCTATTTTGGCACAATGGCTAGCGGCTTATTACCGACTCACTTGTACATCTCAACTGAATCCCATATAGCAGGGGCTATTGCTGGGGTCATCTATGCATGGCTAAGCAAGAAAGGTTATTCGATATCGTCCAAATAACTTTAATTAGCTTTTAACCTTCACACGATACACACAACGCCCAGCACCATTTAATAAGTACTGTTCGCGCTCAATGCTACCATCATCACCCACAATCTCACTGAACAACGCCAATTCCGAACGACAAAAGTTTTGGCAAGCGGTGGCTGCTGCACAAATTGGACAATGGTTTTCGATAAACAACCAACTGTCATCATCTTGTTCAACCTTCGCCATATACCCTTCTTCGCTACGCACTTCAGCCAGCTCTTCAAGCCGCTCAGCTAATGGTAAATTTTTACAACGGGCAAAATATTTTTCTCGGCTTTCCATTTCCCTTTGGCTAATCAGCTTTTCTAGCCCTTCATCACCAAAAATAGTCCGAACAGAATCAATTAATTGAAGAGCAAGCTGCGCATGAGTATCAGGAAAACGTTGATGCCCTAATTCCGTTAACACCCAATTTTGCCGAGGGCGCCCCGCCCCTGTTTGTGATAAACACTGCGCACCTTCAACTAGCCCCAACGAAGTGAGTTTTTGAATGTGTTGCCTTGCAGCTTCCCCTGTCATATTTAAGTCATTTGCGATCACTGCGGTAGAAATTGGTCCTTTAGTTTTGATACAAAATAGAACCTTATCCACAGCCTGCGTTAGATTTAAATTATCAAAGTAATTACTTGCATTAATCATTATGCGACTCTATTATCCAAGCGATTACTTGTATAATACATCTTTTTCTACTATTCCGTCTAGCGGGTCTCTCTATGAGCAATGAAACATCAACCGTACCTCAAGCCAAGTGGGCTGATTTACTTAGTGGCACCAATGCATTACTCACTATCGCCTTAACTGGTGGTGTTGCGCTACACGCTATCAATATTTATATCGTAACAACCATATTGCCTAGTGTTGTTAATGATATTGGCGGTCTTGAATATTATGCATGGAATACCACTTTATTTGTGGCAACATCAATTGTCGGTTCAGCCCTTTCCAGTAAAGTATTAGACAGCTTTGGGCCTAAATTTTCTTATTTATTCGCACTCATTCTCTTTTCTTTAGGGTCTATTTGGTGTGCAGCTTCCCCATCAATGCTAGTGTTGCTGGGAGGCAGGGCATTACAAGGACTGGGTGGCGGTATTTTATTTGCTCTGAGCTACGCATTAATTCGCATTGTTTTTACTGAAAACTTATGGTCCCGAGCCATGGGTGTCGTTTCGGGTATGTGGGGAATAGCAACACTCTGTGGCCCTGCAATTGGAGGTATTTTTGCTGAAAGTGGCCATTGGCGTTGGGCATTTTGGGCTTTACTACCTGTCGCTATTTTTCTAGCGCTCATTGTCATCAATCAACTCCCCAAAAAACAATCCCAGGCACCAAAAACTAACAAAATCCCATTCTTAGCGATTTCTTTGTTAGTGATATCCGTTCTTGCTATTTCAATTGGAAGTTTGTCTGACAGCTTATTCATGAACCTTATTGGTTTATTAATTGGCCTAGCCATACTGCTGACGATTGCCTTACTCGATGGCAAAAATGAAAAACGTTTATTACCGACGGGAGCCTATTCACTCAAAAGTCCACTTGGCGTCATATTTTTAACCATGTGTTTGTTAGTTGGAGGCATGACAACAGAAATTTATGTCCCTTATTTCTTACAAACCATCCATTTGTTTTCTCCGCTCACAGCGGGTTATTTAACCGCAATAATGGCTGCGGGTTGGACTATTGGGGCACTCTTTAGTGCCAATAAAACAGGTGCTATTGTTATCCGAATTATTCGAACTGGCCCGGTCATCATATTTATTTCTTTAATTATGCTTGCTGTTCTAACCCATAATCAACAACTTATCGAATCATGGCCATTATTCGTTATTTATCTCATCGCCATGGCAGGGGTTGGACTAGGAATTGGAGTGTGTTGGCCACATCTTGTATTACGTGTTTTTAAGAATGCGCCAGAGGGAGAGGAAAACCTTGCGTCATCTTCTATTATTACCATTCAATTGTATGCAACTGCGCTATCTGCGGCCTTAGTAGGAGTCGTCGTCAATAATAGCGGGCTAATTAACCCTGGGGGGATCGCGGGGGCACAGCAAGCTTCAATCTGGTTATTCGCCCTATTTGCAATTAGCCCATTACTAGCAACGGTATTAATCCGCAAAATAAAATAAAGAGCAAAAGGGAGTAAAAGCTCCCTTTTTGCGGGAAAATCAACCTAATTAATTTACTAATGCCTTTTTGGAACGTAACAAATAAGGCAGAACAATAATACTGATCAGCAGAACAAAAATAGTTGCTACCATCACCCCTAAGAAAGCATGGTCAAAGGCAATATTTGCCTGATTTATCAATGTTGATGCAGTATTTACTGGCAGTGATTCAGAAACTAATAAAGCCTCATCAATACTGTCATAAACTTTATCGCTGACAGTCATGTCTTCAGGTAATGAGAGTTTTAACGTATAGATAGCACTCATTAGCCCCCCCATAAAGGTGACACCTAAGACACTGCCAATTTCATAAGCAATTTCTTCAATTGATGCTGCCATACCCGCTTTTTCATCAGGGGCGTTTAACATCACTGTCGTTGATGCTGTCGTGAATATCGCACCAAGACCAAAACCAATAAGAAAAAGAAATGAAAGCAGTAAGATACCCGTTGATGTTTGATAAACGACAGCCAATCCCACAACACCAATTAGCGTACAACTAAACCCTAAAATGGTAAGTTTAATCTCACCCAACTTATGTAAGAACATACCGGCTAAAGGTGCTGCAAATACTGACGCTAAGGGTATTGGGATGATGTACAACGCAGCTTGAAATGGGGTATAGCCCAATACCAGTTGTAAACGTTGGCTTAGTAATAATTCGACACCAACAATAACCACAATGGATAAAATCGCCATCATCAACCCTGCATTGAATTTAGGGTGCTTTAATAGCGTAAAATCAATCATTGGTGATGTTGATTTCACTTGTCGATTTCTAAATGCCACCAAAAAGAAAACCCCAATAACACCCGAAACCAATACCGCTGGCCAATCGGTATAAGGTTTACCGAGCTCCTTCAACGCATAAATAACACCAATTAGACCAATTAATACTAAAATAGAACCTAAAATGTCGATTTTTTTATCGCTGTTACCACCACATTTAGGGATTAAATAGCAAGCAAACGGAATAACCAATAAGACGACAGGGACATTAATTAAAAAAACAGAGCCCCACCAAAAGTGGTTAAGTAAGATACCGCCGATCAAAGGGCCTATTGCCGCCCCACCTGAAGCAACTGCCGACCATATTCCAATTGCTAACGCCCTTTCTTTCGGGTCTAAAAAAACATGCCTTACAATCGCAAGGGTGGCAGGCATACTTACTGCGGCACCTACAGCCAAAAAGCCACGAGACAAAATCAAACTTGTTGCTGTTGGTGAAAATGCAGCACACAACGAGGCTAAACCAAATAACGGCAGCCCCAACAAAAACATTTGTTTGTGACCGACTTTATCACTTAGCATCCCCGCTGCAGGTAATAACCCAGCGACAACCAGTGGGTACGCATTCATTATCCACAGTTTTTCAGATGACGTAGCGCCTAAATCATGGGTTAATTTAGGTAATGCGGTATACAGTACAGTGACATCAATAACGATAAGAAACAGTACACTTGAAACTAATAGAAGCACTATCCAGCGCTTATAATCGGTTAACATAAAATTCTCTCAATGAGTTTATTTGATCATGATTTCTGTGCTGATCGTGCTACAATATAAATCCATACGTACGTATTGAAAAGAGGTTTTTCTAAATGGGACGTCAACGAACAATCGATAGAGAAAAATTACTTGATACTGCTGAAGACATTGTTCTACAGCAAGGCGCTACAGCGCTCACTATCGACGCAGTCGCCAAAGCGATGGGGATATCTAAAGGTGGGGTTCAATATTGTTTTGGCAATAAAGATGCCTTAATCGATGCAATGTTTGAGCGTTGGGGCCAGTCCTATGATGAAATTTTCAATCAAACAATTGAACAAGATAACTCCCCTGAAGGGAAAATTTTTGCGCATATGCAAGCGACCCACCAGCACGACAAAGTCTCGATGGCAAAAGGCGCTTCCTTAATGGCATCCTTATTACAAACCCCTGAATATCTGGAAAGTACGCGTATTTGGTATCGTGAACGGCTTGCGAGACTAGATACTTCAACAGAAAAAGGCAAACAAGCAAGAATTGTTTTTCTAGCCACTGAAGGCGCTTTTATGTTGCGTTATATGGGATTTATGGAAATTGATGATAATGAATGGCAATCTATATTTAGTGATTTGGAAAATTTACTAAAAAATCATTCATAGCATCATTTTTTTAAATAAATAATCTCCTAATTCAATATTATTGGATAAAAAATCCAATGGAGATTATCATGAGAAAAATAATTACCACTATAATTCAAAATCATAAATATTATTATCAACCTCAGAAACCGAATAAAAATTTCATAACAGACAACATAAAAAGTATAAAATCAAAAAACAATGATGAATTAAAATTCCATCAATCTAGCCATAAAAAAGAATATAAATTTAATGTTGATGTTCCTTATATTACATCAAAAGAAAAAAAAACCGATCCTATAATTGAAAAACAAAAACCGATAACTCCTGTAAATACAACCAAACTAGAAGATATCAAAAACATCGATTCTTTCGTTAGAAGGATAAGGGAGAAAAATATCTATTTTGAAGCAAAAGATAATAATGATTATGTTTATCAAGGATCTTTAAACTCAGTAGGAAATGAAAAAACCTCAGATTTATATCTAAATATAGCTAATTCATTAGGTCATGGAACTTATGGAACAGCCTACCGTGTTGGAAATTTTGTTATTAAAGTCCCTTTTTATGATGTCTATAAAATTAGCCCTTACAGCAAGGTAAAGCGCTGCTCCTCTATACTCAATGAATTAAACGAAAATATTAATTTTTCAAGAGCTATAACTCTGAATAAGGGAAAAGATGTTTTAATCACGAAATATATCGCTGGAAAAAATATTAAAGGTAATAGTGCTTATGATTTTGTTAAACAAAAAGGACGCATCATGTTTGATTATAATTCTAATGGCAATGTTAAAATGGATAATAATAGAAAAAAATATGTTATTGATGCTGACTTCATAGCACAAGCAACAGAATTAAAAAAATATCCGTCATTAGAAACCTTAATGATCCGTGAAATTTATACAAATATTTATATTGAAAAACCACTTGAAGCTAACAAAATAAAACCCCTGTATTATTCTGAAATAGAAAATCTTTTACCAAAATTGGAAAAAAAGTGAAATAGCATCCTTACTAACGATACCATTTCACAACACAGGGTCATTTTTCTTACAGGGAAAATGACCCTATAACTAAATCATTGTGGGAAGGCATAAATTATGTCTTAATGATTCAAGAAAATCTCCTTATCATCGTCAGTTATAATTTGTTTTAACGATTTATGAATACCACCATCATCTGTTTGCAAGATAAATACAAATAAAACCTGACAAAGTACCGATTGAGGGCAATGACGAGGCCGATATTTTGAATAGATCGACCATCCATTAGCTAAATATCTTTCATGCATTCGCTTCATTGCATCAACAACAGAGTTCGCAGCTTGCCCTTTGTTGATTTTAGTCGATTTTTTTTGGTGATATATAAAAGCATCGGTAACTGTTTTAGATATAATATAGAAAACTTGCCCTACAGATAAGTTTTCTAATAAACAGGTGATGTTTCTCGTGGTTTTTTCACCAATTTGAAAAGATGTGAAATTATATTCATTCATTTCATGGTTTAAATAAAAAAAACACTCAAATAGATTATTTTTTTTACATAGTTCAATTAGTGATTTTTTATTTTCTTGTAAGTAATATAAATCAGATAATTTCCTCTCCAGTAAATCAATAATCGATGATAAGTTATCTGTTTCTTTAATAATAACTTCCCAGCACATAAACTCATCATTAAAATAAACATAATCACCACTAACACTTAAATATTTTAAATTAGTAACTGTACTTATTGCTATCACACCAGCAGCATAAAGCTGTTCTATAATTAATAAATCAAAATTATAACTCGGTGTTAATTTCTCATGTTTAAGATTGTTAAGACTATCTAAATACATTAGGTTTTCATCCGCACAATACCGTATAAGTGAAAGTAAAAAAACACTATTTTCAAAAGAAAGATCATTAATACTTAATGCATTTTCTTTTTTACAAAATAATAAGTCATTAATGTATTCAATTTTTTCCTGCCTTTCTTTTTCATTCTCTATACGAATACAATCAATACAAACATGTTCAAGACCGTTTAAATGTGAAAAGTGGCTTCTATCTCGTAGACATTCTATTTCACCACATGAAACACATTTTAGTTTTAAACTATAGGCTTTACAGCTTTTAGCAACAATAGTTTTTATTTCCTTAGATTTTAATTGTGCTTTTTCTTCTATCTTAATCATTGAATATGAAAATCGACCATTTCCCTCAACCTGCCAATATAATTGACATAAAAATTCATATTCCTTATCAATAACATCGATAAATATATTTTCCATATGTTTATTTCCTTATTTTTTATTATGTTATATTAAAAAAAACAAAAAATAGAAATTATATTATGACAAAAAAAATAAAAAGGCTTATTATGATTAAATAATGAACATTTTATTAATCAATTGACCAATTCTAAATAAGGTTAACACTTTCCCAATCCACAATTGGAGAATGTTAGAAACTGCTCACTAAAACACAGTCAACACGATTATTCCCTTGCCTTTAAATTTCAGGTTGTTGACCAAGTTGAAAAAAGCAAACAAACCTATAAATAAGCCCAAGGCTACTACGGTATACAAGGATGCTCCGCTACTTTAAGTCAATAGATATTGATGATAACAAATGGCAAGAAGCATTCCGTGACATGTCACATCTTCTAGATTTCACCTTTCTTGTTAATTATTTGAATAACATATTTATTTATCTCACTTACAATTAAGAATAAAAAAAAGAATAATTATCATTTACTATTCTTTTATGTGATGCTAACGTTATTAAAATCATCTTTCAAATATTCTTATCTATATCCTCCCTTTAGTGAATATAGATTACAGATGCCGTTAATTGATTCATTTTCGTAGCTTAAGAGGCTGATCATGATAAGTAACCCTATAAAGAAAGTAGCTTTTAACATTAATGAAAAACACTCTAATAATAATGCAATTAGACGTTTAATTCATTGTTTATTTGCTGAGAATCTTATTGATAAAAAGCAAGTTTATTGGGATATAGACCATTGTGGGTATATTTATAAATTTAAGAAAACCCCTTATAAGATTCTTTTTAAGAACATGGAAATATATCCGGTAGATACATTCTTTAATTATGGTGGTATTTATTTAATTAACAACAACAATAAAAAAGAAATTATTCAAACAATATATTATCTTCTAGAAAAATTAGAGGGTGAATTAAATATAACCTTTAATAATAACAATATTAATAAATTAAAATCAGATATTGAAAACAGTATTAATAATGATATTAACGCTCGCAATTATCGTACCGAATGGTCAGTACTGATTAATACTCAAATGGCAAAATACAATACCAACTATCTGACTGATTGGGTTACCGGACAATATAGTATACGTGATGCGGCTTTATTTCTTGATCAATGGGGCTCATTGGAAGGCCATCCCTATTATCCTACATGGAAAAGTAGGCCAAACATGAGCTTAGAAGATGTTGCAGCTTTATCTCCTGAGTTTAATGCAACGGTAAATTTGACAGTTATGGCGCTACGCCAAGATATGGCCTATGTTGAGTCACTACCTCATGTGGAAAACATTCATGATTGGTTCCTTCAACGATTCCCTATCGTTGGCCGGCAATGGGTCAAATGGCTTAAACAACAAGGGAAAAATCCATACCAATGGCTGCCTCTTCCCGTTCATGACTGGCATTTAAATCATTGGGTAAAACAACAAGCAACATCACTGATTGACGAAGAAATTTTACTCATAGATGGCCCTCAATTAGAAACAAAACCCACAATGTCATTCAGGACAATGTTACCAACAGATGCAATTAACACCGCATTTATAAAGTTACCTATCGCCGTTTGGATGACCAGTGAAATGCGTAGCTTACAAGCTAAGTCTATCCGTATGGGACCTAGAATAAGTCAGCTAATAGATGACATTTTAAACCACGAACATTATTTTAATGGAAAAATGGAGTCTCTGCGTGAAGATGTAGGTATCCATTACCGCCATGCAGTAGAACAAGATGATTCAGCAGGACGCTTTATTTCTGTCGTATTTCGTTGCACCAACGCTTATGAAAAAAACGATCACTTACTGCCAATAACTGTGGCAACTCTATTTACTGATTTACCATATCAACCACGACCAATATTTACTGAATTGATTGAAAAGTCAGGTTTAACACCTCAACAATGGTTTAACCAATATGCGACTGTAATTCTAACACCTTGTATTTCGATGTTTTTACTTTATGGAGTTGCTCTGGAAGCCCATCAACAAAACACTCAAGTGCTCTTCACTGTTCAAGGTATTCCTGAGAAATTTTTAATACGTGATTATGGTGATGGTCGAATATTTTTACCTTTATTGAATCAGCGGGGTTATCAGCTGCAAGCTTATCGTTGGCCTGGCATCTTACCTACTGTTTTTGAAGAAGATATAGAACCCGTTAGAACATTTCTAATCAGTGCCTGTTTAGTCTGCCATTTACACGAACTTGCCGTACATCTAACTCGATTTTATCGATTGACTGATCACAAGCTTTGGTTAGAACTAAAAACAGTTGTTCATGATGTTTTTAAACAGCTCCAACCACGGGTTGATGATAATTTATGGCGACATGAATACCAAATGTTTATGAATGAACCTTGGCAAACTCGTTCGCTACTTAGTATGCATATTCAACAATATACTAATTATCGAATACAACATGGGTTAACAAATCCTTTTCTATTATTTCAAAAATAACAAATAGAAATCCATTAACTAAGAAGGCGAGTGTAATACTATTACCTTCATTTTATTAAAAATCAATTGAATGATAATTTAAATATGAAAAATAATTTAATAGAAAATAAAACTAAACACACCGATAAGAATATAAACATATTCTCTACATGGTTATATATTGTTATTGGGATATCTTGCACAATAACAGCACATGCTCAAACTAATGAGCAAAAAAAATAAAGATAGTATTCTAGTTACCACAACAAGTAATAATAATCAGCAACCTAATAACTTTTCATCTAGAATAATGCAAGCAGGGTTAATAGGTGATAAGGATATTATGGATATTCCATTTAATATCTCAAATTATAATTCGGCTTATATGCAGTCGCAACAAGCACAGCAAATTTCAGATATTTTATCTCATGATACCTCAATACAAATTAGTAGCTCGAAAGGAGGTCTTCTTGATTCCTTATATATTCGAGGATTTCCTATTACTGAAGGTAATATCAGTGAGTTTGCATTAAATGGAATTTATGGTGTATCTCCTAATTTTCAACTTTTAACGGATTATGCCGAGCGTGTTGATATTTTAAAAGGACCCGCTTCACTGCTATATGGCATGTCTCCTGAAGGTGGAGTTGGTGGAGTTATTAATGTCGTAACTAAACGTGCAAGTGCCCAGCCGATTACACAATTAACCGCTCAGTACCTTAGCGACTCACTATTAGGTGGCAGACTAGATATGGGCCGCCTATATGATCTCGACAATAACCAATACTTTGGTATTCGTGTTAACGGTAGCTACACCAATGGTGATACAGCCGTCGATCATCAAACACGCAGGCAAAGTGTTGGTGCAATTGCGTTAGATTATTCTAATGAACGCTTTCGCTCATCTTTAGATTTAATAATTCAAAACCAAAATATGAATGCTACGAACAGACCATTTTATTTAGGTCCTGATGGTGTTGTCCCTTCGGCCCCGAGTGGGAAAATCAATTTAGCCAGCCCTTGGACATGGTGGAAATCTAATGATGATTCCGCATTACTACATATGGAATATGACATATTAAGCAATACATCGCTATTTATGGATATAGGAGGAGCACTTACTCGTATAGATCGAGTTAATGAGCAAATCTATACAATCCTTAACAATCAAGGCGATATTTCAACCTATATCATGAATTTCCAAACTAAAACTCAACGTTATTCAGTTGGTACTGGGGTTAAAAGTGAATTCATGACGGGTAGAGTATCACATCAACTTGCATTGCAGTGGAATCAATATTTTGATCGCTACCGTATTGGCACTACAGCAGGAACACCTTATACAACCAATTTATTTAATCCTACTTATATCGATAAACAGATCCCTGCTTACGCTAAAATAACTAAACGTTCTGAAAATACACTATCAGGAGTTTCTTTCGTCGATACTATCGGCTTCTTGAATGATTCTTTTATGGTGACTCCAGGCCTTCGCTATCAAAATGTAAAGTCTGACAATTTTACTTTGGGTAAGCTTTCAACTCGTTATGACGAGTCCGCAATCTCCCCCCTCGTTAGTGTATTGTTTAAACCTGTAGATAATATTTCTCTATACGCTAATTATGTCGAAGGGCTAAGTAAAGGAAGCACTGCACCAGTTAATGCAAAAAATAGTGGCGAAATGATGAAACTATTTCGTTCAAAACAGTATGAGTTAGGGGTTAAATATGAACAACCATCTGCAATAACCACTTTAAGCCTATTCCAAATTAGTAAACCAAGTGGATCATTAGATCCTAACAGTTTGATTTACTCAGCAAATGATGAACAAAGAAACCGAGGAGTCGAACTAAGTATATCAGGCAAACCTTTTGAATCACTTCGTTTAACGGGTGGTGTTACCTATATTCAAGCCGAGTTGACTAAAACTGCTTCAGGGAAAAACAAAGGGCATGAACCCATCGGTGTATCTCCTTGGGTGGCTAATATTGGAGCCGAATATGATATTCCTTCAGTCTCTGGTTTAAGTATTAATGGCAATGTTAATTATCATACCCGCCAATATGTGAACAAAGAAAATACCCACTCAATTCCTTCATGGACAACCGTTGATGTCGGTTCTGCTTATAAAACAACTGTTTCCAATACCCCTGTAACATTGAGGCTAAACATCAATAATATTTTAAATGAACACTATTGGTCTGGCGTTGCTTCGTACAGCACCTTCGCTCAAGGCTCACCAAGAACTGTAATGGGATCAATTGCTGTGGACTTTTAAGAGGTGAAAATCATGGTGGATCAATCTAACTTAGTCAATATATCAACTGTTGTTCATTTATCAGCTAAAACAATAGCCCCAACAGAGCTTCCTCCTATTATGGATCCTCAGATTCATCAACTGTGTTTTTCTAATAATGAACAGCTTGTCGGATTGATTAAGCGGTATGGTTCACCATTGAACTTAGTTTTTCCTCATACGATGAAACAGAACATCCAAAAACTGAAGGCTGTTTTTCAAGAAAACAACGTGAATGGATGTATTTTATATGGTGTGAAAGTTAATCAATCAAACGTCCTGCTCAGAACAGCTATCGAAGAAAATATTGGAGTTGATGTTTCAAGCCTTCATGAATGGAGAGATGCCAACCAATATGGCATTTCACCTGAAAAAATTTGCGCTACTGGCCCTGCCAAAACAGATGATTTTCTCTGGCAACTGATATTACATAACTCACTAATTGCCGTAGACTCACTTGAAGAATTACAAGATATTCTACATTTATTAGAATTTCAATCACTTAAAGCAAGAGTACTACTGCGATATCAACCGCATTCAAGCCATTCACGATTCGGCATGAAATACCCGGCTTTTGTTAATGCACTTAAATTAGTGAAACAACATGATAAATTACAATGGCAAGGGATCCACTTCCATTTAGGTGGCTATACACTAGCCTCACGGGTACAAGTTTTTCACGAAATATTACCACTGATTGAATTATCACAACAATTAGGGCTTAACATCCAAACTATCGATATCGGAGGTGGGCTACCTATTCAATATGTCCCAACAGAACATTATCAAGCTTGGGTTAATAATCAATCCACTGAAACTTATCAAAATCACCGTATTCCAGCAGATTTTTATCCTTATGGTAGTGAACAGTCAGCAGAACAATGGCTTAGCACATTACTCACAAGCAAATGTACCGATAATGAAACAATCGCCCAATATATTAATAAGCTAAATGTCACATTAGCGATAGAACCTGGGCGTAGCCTTGTTGATCAAAGCGCCATCACTCTATTTCGAGTTGTACGTACCTGCCAGCAATCCAAACACCCTATTATATTTGTCGAAGGCAGTAGCTTCAGCGCCTGCGAAACGTGGTTTAACTCTGAATTTTTAATCGACCCTTTTCATATTGTTACCAAACAATCAAAACAGCAACCTATCCGAGCATGGATAGCAGGACATAGCTGTTTAGAAGATGATGTTATTACTCACAGACTTATTTTATTTAACAACCTTCCCCAAGCAGGTGACTTATTAGGATTCGTTAATACCGCGGGATATCAAATGGATTTACTTGAGAGTCAATTTCATCGGCACCCAATACCTTGCCGATTATATGTACAGGAAAACAATGTTGGGCAGTTTATCTTTTTCAAAGACACTAAATAGGTAAGCTTATGATCTACAACAAAACCACTGATTTGATAGGTAATACACCCATTTTACGTATTGCAGTTCCCCATAAAAAAAGTGCCTTATTTTTAAAAATAGAAAAGAACAACCCTGGTGGAAGTATGAAGGACAGAATGGCACGCAATATGGTTATTGCAGGGCTAAAATCGGGGAAAATTAAGCCTAAAAGTACCATTATAGAATCATCATCAGGCAATACTGGGATTGGCCTTGCGCTTGCTGCTATTGAATTTGATTTACATTTTATTGCCGTTGTTGATCATCACGCAGCTCCTGACAAAATAGCGATAATGAAAGCACTAGGTGCTGAAATCCGTTATGTCATTGGTGATTATCAGGAAGACGAAGTAGCGGTTGTCGAACGTCAGCGCCTTGCTAGTGAATTAGCCTCCCAACTTCCCAATGCAACGTTTATGAATCAATCAGACAATGCAGCAAACTCAGGTGGTTATGCTGCATTAGTTTGTGAACTAATAGAACAAATTGGCAGAATTGATGCATATATAGGCTGTGTTGGCACTGGCGGCTCAATGACTGGTGTTTCTCAAGGCCTAAAGTCCCATAATCCACAAACTATCACTGTTGCCGTTGAACCTGAAGGGTCCATTATTTTTGGATATCCAGGAAAACCTTATTATCAATCAGGTACAGGCACTCCTGAAGGGGACGAAGTTGGATTAGTACTGGACTACAGCTGTATTGACCATAATGCACAGGTTTCAGATATTCAAGCATTTGAAACTGCGCGATATATTGCTAGCCAATACGGTTTGTTAATAGGAGGCTCTACCGGAGGAATTGTCTATAAAGCCTTAGAGTATATTAATAACGATACTATTCACGGCAATATCGTTGTTATCGTAGCTGATGGCGGTGAAAAATATCTTAATACCGTATTTAATGAGCAGTGGCTTAGCTCTCGTAATTTGACCTCACCTGATATATCTCATCAACTTAATCATTGGCTTACTAATACTGTTTCTTTAGAGAAAGCTAGCTAAGGAGGAAGTGATGTCGGAAGAAAAACATCTTAATGTTGTGATTTGCGGAGGAGGTCAAACGGGTCACCTTGCTGTAGCTTTATTTAGTCAATATCTAAATATAAAAACATCACTACTGACCCAAAATGCAACAACGGTTGAACGCCATCAACAGCAAAACAATATTCTGTCTGTTCATTACAATAATGGTGAGATAATAAACCATTCTGTTGGATTAATAACCAATTCACCACAACTGGTGATACCTGAAGCTGACATAGTCATTCTTACTGTCCCTTCCCATCATCAAGCAAGTTGGTTACGTTTTATTTCTGCTTATCTATCTTCTTCTAAAACTGTTTTTATCGGTGCTATTCCTGGAATTAATGGTTTTGACTGGCTTGCTGAACAGTTCTTTAAAAACAATCCTAATATTGTGATTTGGGGAATGAAAGATGTTCCTCATATCGCATGGGGATTAGAACCTGGGACTAAAGTCTGTTTCGGTGGAGAAAAGTCGGCACTTTTTATTGCTTTTCATCATCGAGAAAATGAATCCAATAAAAAGCAGCTTCATAAATTGTTATCAAGGCTATATTCCGCACCTATTAGTATTCTCGATAACTATTTGGAAATTACCCTAACACCAGCAAACCCTATAATGCATAGCTCGGTAATCTACGGGCTAATCGGCCCATACGCTCAATGGCATAATGACTATTTTGAGTCACCTATCTGCTGGTGGAATGATTGTACCGAACTTAGCGCCTATTATTTACAGCGTTGTGATGAAGAACGACTCTCTATTTGCCGACACTTAATAGACAACTTAGGTATTCCTTTAGTCACAGTAAAGTCCTTAATTGATGAATTACGCGAAGTTTATCCTGAACAAATTAGTGATACAAAAACCCTTTGGTCAATACTTCGTACCAATGAGGCTTACCATGGTATCCAATTACCATTAATAAAACATAAGCAAAGTGGCTGGTCTTTTAATAAACAACATCGGGTATTTCAGGAAGATATTGTTTATGGGCTAAGTTTACTCGTTCATTTAGGTGAGCATCTCAATATTCCACTCCCTTATACGAATGAAATATACACTTGGTGCATGGGGTATCTAGGACTAGACCCTAACATTCCGCATCCTGCCTTCAGCGAGCTAAATCTAACTCAATATCAGGTAAGTTAACCGTGAATTTACTGAAAAGCCATCTGATTATTGGTTTCTTATTTGGTATCCAAATTGTTTCAATGGGAGCGATGGAAATGAGTGGGCCATTTTGGCCTATTCATTTACAACATAATAGCTCGGGTTGGCTACTGTCTTTTTCTTTGACAATGGTTTATGTCGCTCCTATGACTGGGGTCATGTTAACCAGTACATTTTGGGGGAGAATGGGTGATCGAGTGGGTAATAAAGCAATGATGATCCGTGCATTGCTTGGCTTAGCAATTACCCAAATTTTATTATCATTTTATAACGACCCTTGGCTAATTTTATTACTGAGAACTGTGCAAGGAGCTTGCGCAGGGTATATTGCTCCCGCTCAAGCTTATGGCGTTTCAGTCACCGATCCTAAAAAGCGAACACAGCTTTTTGCCTTCCTACAAGTATCTACAAATATCGGGTCTTTACTGGGGGCACTTTGTGGTGGGTTAATCTTAGATTATCTCAATTTCTTTTGGATCAATATAATTGCGGGGCTACTCTGTGGTGTTTGCGCAGTCACTGTATTTGTTTTCTTACCTTCAGATAAAAAACATCATCTAGTGATACAAGCAAAAAAAACATCTAACAACAAAAAAAAGTATCGCCCTCAACAAGTTGTGAAACACCTTATGTTATTAATGGGGCTTTTATTAATGAGCAGAATGCTCACCCTCCCCAGTTTTTCATTATACCTCAACCATTCCTACTCAATAGATTTCTGGGTTATTGGGTTAATTTATGGTCTACAAGCAATGGGGGTTATTCTATCTGCTCAGTTATGGGCTAAATGGTTTGAACACCAATCAATAACTGTTTCATTGGTTCGCTTAAAATGGATTATCTTCACCTGTGTCATTGTTGTTATCTGTCTTGCATTAACCCCTATAATTTTTTGGTTTGCCTCACTGTACTTGCTTTGGGGAGTTTTACTTGGTGCAACAACGCCAATACTCACGGCATTAATATCTTCAACTACATCCTCTGAACATCAAGGCTATGTACTTGGTCTATCACAAAGTATCAATCAATTCGCTTCTATCGGAGGAATTGCCTTAGGAAGTATATTTATTCTATTTCCTGGAATTGATTGGCTTTTTTATTATGTTTCAGCTGGTTATATCACAAGCCTAATTACAATCATTTTACTGATCAAACATTCATCCAATGAGGAATTATATGAAAGAAAAGCATAAATTATCTATCAAAATAGTATCCCTGTTATTGTTTTCTTTTACTTTGCTATTCTCTACTGCTATTTCAGCAAAGCAGATTGTTGTCACCGACATTCTAGATAGAAAGGTCAAGGTCAACGTTCCAGTGAAAAAAGTCATTTTAGGTGAAGGCCGTATGCTTTACCTAGTCGCCATGCTAGATAAAGAAAACCCTGCAAAACGTATTGTTGCAATGGGGAACGATATGCAAACCTCAGATCCTGCAACATGGCGCCAATATAGTGAGCATTTCCCTGAACTAAAAAAAATTCCAACATTTGGTGGCACAGAAAGACGTTCTTTAAACATAGAGCATGCATTAACTTTACAGCCTGATGTCATCATTATGAATATCGAAGCTAAAACCGCTATTGAAGAGCAAGGTCACGATAAAGCATTACAGAAGGCGGGGATCCCTATTATCTATGTCGATTTTCGCTTTAACCCATCAAAAAATACACCACCAACCATGCGCTTATTCGGTGCTTTATGGGGGAAAGAAAAAACAACTGAG
Organism: Providencia sp. PROV040; assembly: GCF_032706145.1. Classification (NCBI taxonomy): domain Bacteria; kingdom Pseudomonadati; phylum Pseudomonadota; class Gammaproteobacteria; order Enterobacterales; family Morganellaceae; genus Providencia; species Providencia sp. PROV040. Next base: position 41,923 of record NZ_CP120530.1, read on the forward strand.
AAATTCATTCAATTTAGAGAAAAACAGCTAAAACGAGTTAGTGATGTACTCACAAAAAATAATCCCCAAAAACCACGCATTTTTATTGAACGCATAGGTGGTTATACCGATGAGTGCTGTCTGACTTTTGGTGATGGTAACTTTGGTCGCTTTGTTTCACTTGCTGGTGGTGACAATATCGGCGCAAACAATGCCCCTAACACCTTCTATATGATGAATCCTGAACAAGTGCTTGCCGCTAACCCTGATAAAGTGATTATTACCAGCGCCAACTTTTCAAAATTCATGCCTGAAGGAGATTGGATAGGCTTAGGTCCAAATGAAAACCTCAATGCGGCTAAAATAAAACTAGAAAAATACTTAAAAAAACCCGCCTATACTGGCAGTAATGCCGTTAAGAACCAACAATTTTATGCTATTTGGCATCAATTCTATAACAGCCCTTATGATTTTATTGCTATACAGCAGCTCGCACATTGGATCCACCCAGAACTATTCGCTGATTTAAATGCAGATAAAACATTTAAAACATTCTATGAAAAATTTTTATCTATTCCTTATGAACCTGGATACTTTGTAAGCTTAGATAATAAGTAATTTTTTGATAAAGGTGATGTTATGACTAACGATACCTACCATATTGAATTGAAACCAATACAATTTTTTTGCTCATCAGAAGAAACAGATGAACAGCATGTTGATTATCTTAGCCACAAAATTGCCTGTGATGGGACTTGGACAACACCAATTACATGTGAAATTCACACTGGTATTATTATGGATGGTAACCACCGCTATCAAGTGGCTAAGCAACTAAAACTATCGCTGTTACCTTGTATATTACTGAGTTATCAAGATAATCGAGTCAAAGTCAACTATCAAAACTCAGACCAACCTTATGATGTGAAAAATATTTTTGAAGTTATTTTATATCAAAATAAGCTATTGCCTTATAAAACTACAAAACATCATTTTTCGCCATTATTACCAACAATTAATTTTAAATTAAGCCTATTAAAAGGCCTGTAAATATAAATAAAAATCCGATTATGCCATTAACAACATAATCGGATTTATTGTGGGCGGACAAAATAGTTGGGAACTGGGAGGGGTGGAAATGGAGTTTTTAAGGATTATTTAGGGAAGAGTGACAAAATAGATGGGAACTGGGTGTAGCGTCGTAAGCTAATACGAAAATTAAAAATGACAAAATAGTTTGGAACTAGATTTCACTTATCTGGTTAACTAATCTAGCTAACCTGCCGCTCAGCTTAGTACGATCCTATATCCAACTGATCATAATCCTTTCATCAGTATCCCAAATTAAATCCCCCTCCTAGACTGCCTCACCAACACTTTACAGTGATCCCGTATTTCCGGACAGGTGATTGATTTTTTTCGCTTGTACAGGTGTTAAGCCACAGTTATCTTGATGTGGACATTATGCATTGTAATAGCCCATTAACATGCGCTAAGAGCATAAATTAATATACAGTAACAAGCATTACGAGGTGCTAATGTTTGGAAAGCAGCCTCTTCCAACTACAATAATAAGTTAACTATCCTCCACCCACAAATAATTACAAATGACCCCTTTCCGCTATAACTCCGATCTCACCAGCGGCTCGCTACAAACCCGAGAGTGTCGCATTATTACTGGCTTGTTACTCCAAGAGCTTGATGAAGCTGCCTGGGATAAAGCCATGTATAAGGAAAATGTGCTTCAGAAACGCACGCAATCTACGGTAAGACGTATTTCTTCAGCGCTTAGAAAACGCCTAGAACACCTAAGCTCTGACTTTTGGGCTTTTGCGTTTTTATGTTAGGCATTGTCTGGCAACTGGAGGAAGTGTAATGACCATGAATGGTCACTGTGATTGACAGTATCTTGCTTAAACTTATCTGAACAATGGTAGAACTGGCTCATATTTATCCCCTCTATGATTGTTTATCTTTTTCACCATAAAAAGTATCAGGGGCTACTCAGGGCTACATAAAGATATTTATCTACTTTTACTGATTGATAAGTAGCATCAGTCCATCCGCAGGACTGGTGGTGCCGGCAAAATGCTGACCCAACACATGCGTATAGATTTGCGTGGTCTTAACATCGTTATGCCCTAAGAGTTCTTGCACAGTGCGAATATCACGCCCCGCTTGTAATAGATGCGTAGCAAACGAGTGACGAAATGTATGACAAGTGACACGCTTGCTAACGATGCCTGCTTTTTGTACGGCTGCCTTCAATGCCTTTCGCGCAACGGAGTCATGCAGATGATGGCGGCATAATTTGCCGTTATACGGGTGGTTGCAGAGCGTGCTGGAGGGAAAGACAAACATCCACGCCGCTTGTCGATAAGCAGAAGGGTATTTGTGATCTAAAGCAAAAGGCAGCGATGGCCCTACGCCTTGTAAGTTGTCGTCTTGCTGAATAAGCCGCGCTTGCTCAATGAGTTATTTTATTGCTGGGATTAGGCGCGTGGGCAGTAGGCTGTTTCTGCTTTTCCCACCCTTACCGTCATGCACAGTGATGCAGCCATTATCAAAATCAAAATCTTTAACCCGCAAACGCAAGCATTCATTAATGCGCAAACCTGCACCATACAGCAGCGTAAAAATAACTTGGTTGCGAGTATCCATAACCTGCAAAATGCGTTGCACTTCATTTGCAGAGATAACAGAGGGTAGCCGTCTAGGCTTGCTTGCAGGGATATAATCAATATCGCCCAACGGCTGTTGTAAAAACCTGTTGTACAAAAAAGCTAGGGCATTTAAAGCGATTTTCTGCGTGTTTATGGCTACATGTCTGCTGTTTGCTAAGCTGGATAAAAACAGCCTGACCTCTTCACTGCCCATGGTCTGAGGATGACGTTTTTTGTGAAACAGAATAAAACGCTTAATCCAGTGCAGGTAAGTTTTTTCAGTTTTCAGCGCATAACCTTTTTGTCGCATATCCGTGCGTATAGAATTTAAAAATGGACTGTTAGACATAAAACGCTCCTTGTCTTGCAACTGTCTGCCTATACAGCCTATTCTAGCTGGGATTTAAAAAAGTGCCTGTTTTTTACGCCTAGAGATGCTTGTTTACCGGTAGAGTTTTAATTTAATGCTAAATAAATTAAAATGTTATGAGTTCTTTGGGTGAGATAATGTGCATCGTGCAAGCAGGATAGACGGCATGCACGATTTGTAATAACAGAGTGTCTTGTATTTTTAAAGAAAGTCTATTTAATACAAGTGATTATATTAATTAACGGTAAGCATCAGCGGGTGACAAAACGAGCATGCTTACTAATAAAATGTTAACCTCTGAGGAAGAATTGTGAAACTATCACTAATGGTAGCTATATCGAAGAATGGAGTTATCGGGAATGGCCCTGATATTCCATGGAGTGCCAAAGGTGAACAGCTCCTGTTTAAAGCTATTACCTATAACCAATGGCTGTTGGTTGGACGCAAGACTTTTGAATCAATGGGAGCATTACCCAACCGAAAGTATGCGGTCGTAACACGTTCAAGTTTTACATCTGACAATGAGAACGTATTGATCTTTCCATCAATTAAAGATGCTTTAACCAACCTAAAGAAAATAACGGATCATGTCATTGTTTCAGGTGGTGGGGAGATATACAAAAGCCTGATCGATCAAGTAGATACACTACATATATCTACAATAGACATCGAGCCGGAAGGTGATGTTTACTTTCCTGAAATCCCCAGCAATTTTAGGCCAGTTTTTACCCAAGACTTCGCCTCTAACATAAATTATAGTTACCAAATCTGGCAAAAGGGTTAACAAGTGGCAGCAACGGATTCGCAAACCTGTCACGCCTTTTGTACCAAAAGCCGCGCCAGGTTTGCGATCCGCTGTGCCAGGCGTTAGGCGTCATATGAAGATTTCGGTGATCCCTGAGCAGGTGGCGGAAACATTGGATGCTGAGAACCATTTCATTGTTCGTGAAGTGTTCGATGTGCACCTATCCGACCAAGGCTTTGAACTATCTACCAGAAGTGTGAGCCCCTACCGGAAGGATTACATCTCGGATGATGACTCTGATGAAGACTCTGCTTGCTATGGCGCATTCATCGACCAAGAGCTTGTCGGGAAGATTGAACTCAACTCAACATGGAACGATCTAGCCTCTATCGAACACATTGTTGTGTCGCACACGCACCGAGGCAAAGGAGTCGCGCACAGTCTCATCGAATTTGCGAAAAAGTGGGCACTAAGCAGACAGCTCCTTGGCATACGATTAGAGACACAAACGAACAATGTACCTGCCTGCAATTTGTACGCAAAATGTGGCTTTACTCTCGGCGGCATTGACCTGTTCACGTATAAAACTAGACCTCAAGTCTCGAACGAAACAGCGATGTACTGGTACTGGTTCTCGGGAGCACAGGATGACGCCTAACAATTCATTCAAGCCGACACCGCTTCGCGGCGCGGCTTAATTCAGGAGTTAAACATCATGAGGGAAGCGGTGATCGCCGAAGTATCGACTCAACTATCAGAGGTAGTTGGCGTCATCGAGCGCCATCTCGAACCGACGTTGCTGGCCGTACATTTGTACGGCTCCGCAGTGGATGGCGGCCTGAAGCCACACAGTGATATTGATTTGCTGGTTACGGTGACCGTAAGGCTTGATGAAACAACGCGGCGAGCTTTGATCAACGACCTTTTGGAAACTTCGGCTTCCCCTGGAGAGAGCGAGATTCTCCGCGCTGTAGAAGTCACCATTGTTGTGCACGACGACATCATTCCGTGGCGTTATCCAGCTAAGCGCGAACTGCAATTTGGAGAATGGCAGCGCAATGACATTCTTGCAGGTATCTTCGAGCCAGCCACGATCGACATTGATCTGGCTATCTTGCTGACAAAAGCAAGAGAACATAGCGTTGCCTTGGTAGGTCCAGCGGCGGAGGAACTCTTTGATCCGGTTCCTGAACAGGATCTATTTGAGGCGCTAAATGAAACCTTAACGCTATGGAACTCGCCGCCCGACTGGGCTGGCGATGAGCGAAATGTAGTGCTTACGTTGTCCCGCATTTGGTACAGCGCAGTAACCGGCAAAATCGCGCCGAAGGATGTCGCTGCCGACTGGGCAATGGAGCGCCTGCCGGCCCAGTATCAGCCCGTCATACTTGAAGCTAGGCAGGCTTATCTTGGACAAGAAGATCGCTTGGCCTCGCGCGCAGATCAGTTGGAAGAATTTGTTCACTACGTGAAAGGCGAGATCACCAAGGTAGTCGGCAAATAATGTCTAACAATTCGTTCAAGCCGACGCCGCTTCGCGGCGCGGCTTAACTCAAGCGTTAGAGAGCTGGGGAAGACTATGCGCGATCTGTTGAAGGTGGTTCTAAGCCTCGTACTTGCGATGGCATCGGGGCAGGCACTTGCTGACCTGCCAATTGTTTTAGTGGATGAAGCTCGTCTTCCCTATGACTACTCCCCATCCAACTACGACATTTCTCCAAGCAACTACGACAACTCCATAAGCAATTACGACAATAGTCCATCAAATTACGACAACTCTGAGAGCAACTACGATAATAGTTCATCCAATTACGACAATAGTCGCAACGGAAATCGTAGGCTTATATATAGCGCAAATGGGTCTCGCACTTTCGCCGGCTACTACGTCATTGCCAACAATGGGACAACGAACTTCTTTTCCACATCTGGCAAAAGGATGTTCTACACCCCAAAAGGGGGGCGCGGCGTCTATGGCGGCAAAGATGGGAGCTTCTGCGGGGCATTGGTCGTCATAAATGGCCAATTTTCGCTTGCCCTGACAGATAACGGCCTGAAGATCATGTATCTAAGCAACTAGCCTGCTCTCTAATAAAATGTTAGGCCTCAACATCTAGTCGCAAGCTGAGGGGAACCACTAGTGTCATACGAACCTCCAAGAGACGGTTACACAAACGGGTACATTGTTGATGTCATGTATGACAATCGCCCAAGTAAGTATCCAGCTGTGTTCAGAACGTACGTCCGAATTCCAGACTATGTCGAACTAGATAACGCGGAGGAGCTGGCCGACGCAATCATTCGAGAGGTTGAGTTAAAGGAGGCATGGCTCACAAGGGTCTTGGGGAACTCAGCCGATCCTGACGCTTCTGTGGGCAAGTGGGACCGGCGCCTAGCGCAGTGCGGTGGTATTGATGAGATGTCAAGTGGGGTGCAGGCAACATACTTCAGTCCAAACGGTCAGCTGGTCGGCTTAGTGGCATACATTGATGCCGAATGGATGGATGAATAGCTCTGACGTTACGATTCAGGTGAGACAACCAGATGGGCATTGCGTACAAGCTCAGTTGCCACCGATGTGGCTACGAGTCTGATCTTCTTTACCTAGGCCAAGGTATGGCGATGCTTCCTGAGCAAATAGTCGGAACGTGCACATGCTGCGACAATCTAACGACGATTTCTATAAATGAAAGCTACGGAGTATGCTCACTTTGTGGGGCTAAGGATCGTGTGATATTTACAAGCTATCAGCATGAGGCAAGGCCAAGAAATCCCTGCTATCTAGAGAGAAGTTTCAAATATCAATGCCCAAGATGCCATGCCTTCAGTATGGAGCCTCCGGATCTACCGGAGATGCTTTGGGACTAATGCTCCGCTTTGCCTCGGGTATCCGTTCGACCTATGTTTAAGAGGAAACGCACGTGTCTGCCGCCAAAGCTCTTGCCTATGCACTTTGTGACAAGTTGGAAAGCAAAAAAGTTGATGAAGTCGTACGAAATCTTGTTTCTAGCGGCTGGAATATTAGGGAAGTGGCCTGGGAAGCTTCGTCCTTTGATCATGAAATGCCCTACTTTGACACGGGGCGGGACTTCGATATTGGATTTCCTGACACGCTGTCATCCAAGATTGAGTTTTTGACCGCGAATGGATCAATCGTCCAAGCACGTGCTCGCCTGCACTTCAAGCAGGCTCTAATTTTTGCCAAGGCGTCCAAACATGTCGCCGCGCTCAAGAACTCATTGGATTACTACTATGGATCGTCTGTAATCCCCCCTCAAAACCACGGAGGCTATTTGTAGAAAATTCCATTAATATGAACTCAAGGTGTTCCCTACGGACGAATCAGCGATGAAGGTGGTGTACCTGGCTATCCAGGCGGCGACCAAGAAATGGACGATGCCGATCCGCAACTGGAAGCCGGCCATGAACCGTTTTATGATCGAATTTGGTGACCGTTTAAATGGCCACCTTTAACTGACCGGCAAAAGCACTTACACAAAAGGGTTTACAGGCTCTTTCAGTCATTCCTTTAATGCGTAAATTGCTCTCTAACCACTCTCTCAGCCCACCCTTCCATATCCTCTCTCGATACTTGCAGCTCCCCCAACCCCTTTGGATGATTCACCCCTCTATGCCCGTCTTGTCCATATAATTGATCAAACAAACTATTTGGCCAATTCAATGAGCTCTTCACCACTCCACGCCGTATCTTTTCAAAATCATTCCGCCATGTTTCGCTATCAACGCCACTCAACACTTTGGTAGAAAGCATTTTCACCCCATCCGATGCATCCACCTCTAGCAATACAAATTCACTGCCATTACGTTGCACCCCAACGGCTTTAATCACTCTTGGTGAGCCATCTTTACACAGATGTAATCGGCTACGCCCAACTTTTGGCAAAACCAAGGTTTCTTCAAAAAGCACCCGACATGCAAATTTAGTTTTTAGAATTGAAAGTAGCTCATCAAAAGCAGCAAATCGATTAGCAAAAATAGAGTTGTAATTGGTTGCATCCTGCTTCCCACCCACATCTGCCGCTGCTAGGACACCACCTAAGTGTGGCTCATCAGTACTAACCAAATTACTATTTTCACTTGTTGTTGCTTCTTCTTTTTCTAAAATAGTTTGGCTACTTTTTCTTGCCCTGCGAGATTTTTCAATTCGACTAGGTCTACTAAAACTTATCCATGTCGGCTCAGCCTCTATGACTCGTGTGTCTGTGTCTATATTGGCTGTTTCCTCATCGTCCAACTGTAGATGCTCATCATCAACAACTGACTCTGTTGAAACCGCTATGTGCTGCGTACTACCATCACCTGCCTCCTTTTCCTGAAAAGAGGCATGGCTAATAGCTGTTGTGCTAGGAAGCATAGCGTTGATTTCTAAACCTACTATTTCCTCAACTAAATAATCCTTATCCTCGTTAGAAGAACGTCCTTTTACATGTAATTTCCAACCCTGCATGGGCGGAGGGTCAAAGCTAAAGCACCAGCTTTCAACGCCGTTCTTAATTTCTCTATTTTGTTGATAGTGCCTAAAAATACTTTCATACGAATCCATAACATCTTGATCCGAAAACAACCAAACCAAAAGCTGCACTACGGCCGACTGCTCTAACGCCCCTTTAGGAAACGATGAACTGGGTAAGATCCTTATCTCTAAATGATCTCGCTCAACCTCATACTGAACGTCGAACTCTTGCTGTAAAGCGGTACTGCTCAAACAGCTTCGACAGAAATAGGAGTTAATTAAAAATAATGACCGAGCTAGCTCTAACTGTGGGATGTGATAACGAGTCTTGCTATATGGTGTTTCAGCTTCGTAAATAAATGAACTCTGCGCTCCATCCTTGTTGCGTACGGAAGCAAAGGACGAGAGATTAGGAAAATCGATTATTTTGGCTCGTTGAAGATCCGATGCTTCAAACTCAATCACACGATCCGCCTTATTTATTTGCTTTGTTGTACTGTTAACCACCTTAGCTCGACTTAATAAAGGCAAATGAGTAAATCGAGTCCATTTCCGTTCTTGCATTGGATTAAACCAAACAAAAATACGCCACTCCTTATGACCCGAGTTACGGAATAAATGACCAATATGTACAACCTGCACATTGTCATTAAATGTAGCTAGCCTAACCACTCACTCTTCCCCATAAACCATTTCCAAGAATCTTTGTGCTTCCTCAGTTATCCGCTCTTTAGATAACGTTGCACTTCTTAATAATCGCCAGCGCCTAAGCTCAACATCTTCCTGTTTAAGCTTAATAAAAGCTTGGCTAATCCGTCTAATTTGATAATCTTCCACACTCTCTGAGTAACGCTTTAAGCAAAGCGCTACCAAAGGCAGTTTCTGTAGATTTTTTGCAAGAGAGGTTCCGTTAGGAGTTTGCTTTAACAGCCAGCTCGATGTCGCTCTTGGGTGATCAAGGCTACTATCTAGACGCTTTATGATTCTTAATAGTTGTCGTACAGCAATTCGATCTCTTTGGTTCCAATCAACTCTAGGGGCGGGTGCCAGACGCTCTTGTTGATGCTGTTGATTCCAGTGAACTAGCCAATCCCTGTCATGTCGGTAAAGCCAAGCGTATAGCACCCCACCCTCTAAAGACTGTCTTGCCGCCTTAATTCCTTGGTATTTATGCACTAGTTGCTGCCAGTCTTTATGCTTAACAGATAAATCTTCAGAGTTAGGTTGCACAGACTGGCTAACAGGTCTTGTCGTTATAGAGTGCTCAGTAAGAGCACTTGCCTGCTGTAGCGCTTCTATAACCGTTAGTTTTGGCAATAAGGCTTGCCACACAATACTATGCTGTAAATAACTAAAGGCTTTTCTATGCTTACGGAATATACTTTTCAGCCAACACGTGTCCTTGTTCTCTGCCAACTTTAAATCCAGTTTCTCTAGTGCCTCATCACTAAAAGTCTGCCTCACTCTCTCCGCCACCAAGTCATGACGAATGTGCTTGCTTTTGGTTAGCCCTAGATCCTGCGCTAAGCGCTGATAAAACAGCGTCCACTGCTCAAGGCTTGGGGAAAGCTCTTGCGCTCGTGGAGCATCTAACAGAGGGGCTATATAAGCAGCTAGTGCTGTTAATTGAGATAGGGAGTCTTTGGGGTAGTCTGAAAGCAGCTCAGTATGACCCAAAGCCCAAAATTGATGTCGGTGATCATCTACAGCTCTATCAAAGAAGACTAAAGCACCGTGTTTTGGACAATATGGCAAAGCGGGCAAATACCAATCTCGTTGCCAAAAGGCTTCCCCATACCTATTTAGCTGAAGAGCAACGCAATCAGGGCAGTATCTAAAGCGGTTATCGCTCTTAACTCTAGAAGCAGCGACTCCTAGCATTAAATGCACCGCACCTTGCGCTTGGTACTCCATTAACCGAATAGCTTCGTCTCGGCGCTCCTTGCCTACAAACGGAGCATATAAAGGGAATAAGGTATGCTCATAAATAAGCTGCTGAACAGCGTAACGTCCTGTTTGATGTAGATGTCTTGCTATCACACCTAAATGCGAGGGCAGACCTAAGGTAGCGACCACCTTGCGGTTGCCATACACCTCATCCAACAGCTGCTTAGGACTAACAATCCCTTGATAAACGCCTGCCCGTGCAATAGTGCTATAAATCAGCTCATTCGAGTACGGAACAGGAAAGTTTCTCATGGCTAACCTGCTTGTTTAAATAAGCTCGCCATATCCACTATTACCCCTTTCCCTTTTAACCGTTCATGCATGGTTTTTTCAGGTTGGCGTTGTGAATAGATATAACGTAAATCCGTATCAGGCAAGCTATCCCAGTCGCTGGGCTTGACTACCTTTATAGCCGAAACCTTTTTACTCTTGGAGGGCTTTTCTAGTTCTGACACTACCGTTTCGCCTTCCATCAACCACTGCAAAACAAGAGGCAGTAACTTTTGTCTTGTCATCGTTGGATTCTGGCTAAACGCTTTTTTAATAGTGGGAATTAACAGGCTTGAATCGTAATCCTCTTTCAGCATCAGATATAAATGACGCTGATCTTCGGTATCTAACTCTTGAAGGGCTTTTTCTTCTGGTGTTTGTTCTTGTATCGCTGCGATATCTAGCTGAAGTTGGATTAACCGTTTATCAATCTCGGGAACGACTAGATCAGAATAACGAGCAATGCGTTCTGGGATACCCGAGCGTAATGCCTCTAGCATGGGGTGCACAGGCTTTAACTCATCTTGATACACTTGCCGCAATAAACCAGCGGTAATACGCTCATTGCCTAAAGCTAGCGCACGGAGCTGAGCGAGTACAAAAAGTTTTACTACAATGTCCATCACTCCTTGGCTTAGCTCATACCACACATCACGGACCTCATCCGATAACAGCGCATCTTTGCGTTGTAAAAGCTGTAATTGCCAAAGATTATCCGTAAAAGCGATCCACTCTTGATTGGGCTTTCCACGTTGCGTTTGTTGTATAGGATCCCAGAATATAGCTCCAAACCCTGCCCCTCTACGTGCAGACCGCAAATCAGCCTCAAAAATCTCTCGTGCTTTAGGGGTACCAATCAACATCACTGGTACGCCAATAATATTCACCATCGTCACAAAAAAGTTCAGCATCTCTTGAGATCCACCCGAACGAGAGCGGCTTAAATGCTGAATTTCATCAATAACCAACAACCCTAAAGCATGTGCATTGGCTATTTGCGACATCAAAGCCAACATGGTTTCTATACCATGACGTTTTAAGCCATAACGACGCTCATAGTTCGAGCCCAAGGCTCGATCCAACGCTCTGAAAAAATTCAAGCAGATTTCTTTTAGCGAACCATTATGCGAGCAGTCTATTTTCAAATACACCACCTGCTCTACATTGAGTTCACGATGGTAAATCACCTGAGGATACGTGGCTAGAATACGATGAAGAGAGGTCGTCTTCCCACTACCAGAACAACCAATTAACAATAAGCTTTGTGCCGTAGATCGTGCCTCCTCAAAGCGAAATGTCTCCAACTCTCCCGTTTGAACACGCTCATAACCATTTTGTAAATGCTTTTGTAAATCTCCTGTTTTAGGATTTCTGCCTACGTAGCCACCTCGAATCATGACCGAAATACGCTCACTTAGTAGCAAATGCGTACCTAATGGCTGAAAATAGTCATCTGGAATACGACAAATGGTATGAGCTCTGATAACACGGGACTTTTGCAAGTCAGAGGAAGTAAGCTGTAAAGAGGATTTCAGTGATGCAGCACTATTCACTGACTCTTGTAATGGTGGTAAGGCCTCGATAAAAGGATTATCACGATAAGCCTCTACCCCCGTATCACGATAAACTGCTTGAATCCGGGTAGCACTCATGACTCATCCTTTTCTGGTGGATCCTGAAATAATTCAGGCACGTATGTGGGTAGGCTGTAATCTTCTTGATCATCCGCTTCCACTGCGTTGAAAGGAATAACTTTAGCCTCATCACCTGAAGAGCTTGGCTTCAAATGCTCCGCACGTTTTTTACGCTCCGAGGTCACGGCTTCTTTTTTATTAGTTTTAATCTGCTTAATGCGTGTTGATTTGGGCTCAGTAGTACTGGGCGTTAACTTATTCGCTTTCTGAATGGTTTGCTGAATAAACGCCTCAAGCTCCCTGCGTTTAGTTAACTCATCCTGCTTCGCATTGGCTTTATTGTGTTTTTCTTGTGCTTGTATATCCCAAACCTCCCAAAATGAGAGACCTTTAAACTGCCGACTACGTTCCGTCAGATTACAGCGCCAAAATACACGGCTGCCAACTTGCGGAAACAAATAAATCGTATCAACCAGCACTGGGTCATAAGCCGCTTCTAAATGTTGAGGTCTAGCTATATCAGTGCTCCGCTGCAACCAACCCTCACGCAGAATCTCTGACCCCGAGTAATACAAACCCCACAAATTAACGCCAAATGAAGAAATAGAGACCTTTCGGCGAGGCAGTAACGCTACTCGCAACTGCTCTTGCTCCACAGCCCTTAAACTACCTGTACGATGCTGCATACCCCATTGCCATAGCTGGACAGGAATAGACGGTAAATCTGTAGGAAAATCAGCATCTCGATCGTATTTATCCATCACCAGATGGTTATTTCTGAATAAGATCGTACGCAAAATAATTTGTGTGAACTCAAATACCGACAGAGATGCATCTAACCTATAGTCTGTTTCACCATGGCTTTTGATCCGACTGCCCTCTACAATGCCAGGTGCAAAGGACTTAAACTCGGCTTGTAGTGTTCTAAAAGTGCTTTCCACTATGCCTTTAGCATCGCCACGTCTAGGTGGAGCACTTTCCACTCGCACATTAAAACTAGAAACTAAGGCTTCGACCTGATGACTCATTAATTCGCCACGGTCCGCTAGCAACACATCTGGCAAACCTACACACGGCCAGTCTGAGCTACTAATCTCAATATCATGCTGGGCACAAATGGCCGTTTTGTCAGAGCAAGCATTTACAAAAGCCTGCATCGCCACCACATAAGACGGATTTTCAAAGCCGATATAAAAGCCCGTGATCATCCGACTAAACACATCAATCACAATGTAAAGCGTTGGTCTTCCTATGATTTTTTGGCGATCATGATGATCCACTAAATAAATATCAGCAATCGTGGCATCAATCTCATAACGACTCCCAGGGCCTAACGCCTGAGAAGTGGCTGTACTACTTAAGGGTCGTACGTCTTTTTTATATACCCCTGCTTTAACTCTAGACTTTAAGCGCTGAGCTTTAGGGTATTCTCGATCATAAAAATAACGAAACTGACGTAGTGTTGGGTAATCCTCTTGGGGAATGCGAGGAAAATACTGAGCAAACAAGTCCACAAATCGTCTATAGGCAACGGTGGTCTTTGTACCTTTTTGATTTAACAGGTGCTTTTCTATGGTCAACCTAAAAAGGCGTTCAATCTCGGGCGTTACCTTGGTTCCTTCACCCTTACCATATTCTCTGGCTCGGCCAATCTTTGCTGTTCCTGTCGCTGAACGTCTTTCCCCTGGTGCACCGCTGTTTTTGTAGTCAGGAATTAATGCATTAGGCGTTTGACCACGCTGCCAGTAACGGCGTAACAACTTATAAACTGTAGCCTTAGTAACCTTATGTTCTTGGACCACATGCTCAACGAGTTCGCTTCTGACTTTAGGGTCGAAACGATCCTTACTATTAATAATAGGAAGAATTTTTCGATAATCCTCCTCGCGCTTCTGGAAGCTGACAGAATCTACAGACGGCTCTTCTAAATCAAGATGTACATAAGGGTCATCAGTTCTAACTAAGCGGCCTTCATCTAAATACTGCATTAGCAACAACTCAGCCCTAGCTTGTGGAACTCCTTTATCAGCGCTTATTTGCATCCAGACAACTTGGCCATCCTCTATAGCCAAAATGCGATACGGATCATTATCAAATAGCACAACCTCATTAATTTGCCACATAGCGCAACTCCTCCATATTCACTACTTGGCTAATACAGAGATCTGCACACTTATTTGCCCTGAAAGACTTATAAATATTGAACTTAATAAAACCATTTGCGGTTAAGGCTCGTATCTCACTCAATGTTTTGCCTAACTCCAAATCATAAGCAATATCAACCTGCTTACAGACATTGATAATGTTTTCATCTCCTTTTTCTTGCAGGATATGGGCCAATGGGGATAGTTGTGCTAAAAGCTCCGCAGAAACTTCTTCTGTTTTCACTGAATAAAGCCATTCAATATTTTCTTTTACTACGGGATTTATTTCTTTATCAGTAAAAATGAACCAAGGAATTTGCTTTTGCTGCCAATAGCGACGCTCTAGTTCTAGTTTTTCTAAGGTACGCTCGTCTTGTAAGGCTGCTGCAGGTTTGACTTGAATAGCAAACTGCTCAAAAGGACCATCTTTGCAGTCCACTAAAAAATCAGTAGACATAACCTGATCTACACCACGAATAACAGGATGCTTAATACCACTATCTATTGCAATCTGCCTGGTATCACTAGGTAATAAGGGGAACTGCTCGCGTATATCTAGCACGCTGCTCTCCCACTCAAGACTGAGAAAAACAGCAAGCTCTAAGTCAGATAGCAAATGATGGACTCGTCCCGTCTTATGAGAATAAATACGGTGGGAACGACCTGAAGAAGGAACTTCTTGTACTGTTAGCCATGGAATATAGTCTTTACCATGCCCTTGGCCACGCCCCTCTTTAATACGACGGGCAATTTGCACTTCAGAAAATGAAGAGTTTGCTTTAGCCATAACAAAAGTCCAGTATGCTTTTTCACAGCATAACTGGACTGATTTCAGTTTACAACTATTCTGTCTAGTTTAAGACTTTATTGTCATAGTTTAGATCTATTTTGTTCAGTTTAAGACTTTATTGTCCGCCCACATTTATTTATATTTCAATCATCTGAATTACTCAACTGTCACCGACTTCGCCAAGTTACGTGGTTGGTCAACGTCTGTGCCTTTAATCAATGCAACGTGATAAGACAACAGTTGCAGAGGAACAGTGTAGAAAATTGGTGCGATCAGTTCTTCAACATGAGGTAGCGAAACAATTTTCATATTTTCACTGGCTTCAAAGCCTGCATCTTGGTCAGCGAATACATACAGCAAACCACCACGCGCACGGACTTCCTCAATGTTTGATTTCAGTTTTTCTAACAGCTCATTGTTAGGTGCAACGATGATAACAGGCATATCGGCATCAATTAACGCTAATGGGCCGTGCTTTAACTCACCCGCTGCATACGCTTCTGCGTGAATGTAAGAAATCTCTTTTAATTTCAGAGCCCCTTCAACTGCAATAGGGAACTGATCACCGCGACCTAAGAACAATGCGTGATGTTTATCTGAGAAATCTTCTGCCAATGCCTCGATAACTTTATCTTGCGATAACATGCTTTCAATACGAGCCGGTAGCGCATGTAGAGCGTGAGAAATGTTTTCTTCAAGCTCAGGATTAGCACCTTTCAAGCGGCCCATATATGCAACTAACATCAGTAAGACGGTTAACTGTGTGGTAAATGCTTTAGTGGATGCCACACCAATTTCTGCCCCTGCCTTGGTCATCAAAGCAAATTCAGATTCACGTACCAGTGAAGAACCTGCGACGTTACATACCGCTAAAGAGGTCAAATAACCTAACTCTTTCGATAAACGCAATGCTGCCAGTGTATCAGCGGTTTCACCTGATTGGGATAGCGTAATCATTAAGCTATTTTTACGGTGCGCAGGGTTACGGTAGCGATACTCTGAAGCGATTTCCACATCACATGGAATACCGGCCAAAGACTCAAACCAATAACGTGCAACCATGCCAGCATTGTAAGATGTCCCGCAAGCTACAATTTGGATATGTTCAACTTGAGATAAAATTTCACTCGCACGAGGACCTAACTCGCTTAAATCAATGCCATTATCTTTGCTAAAACGCCCTTCAAGGGTGTTTTTAATTGCCATTGGTTGTTCGTAAATTTCTTTTTGCATGTAATGGCGATAGACGCCTTTATCGCCTGCATCATATTGAACGTTTGATTCAATTTGCTCGCGATCGACAGCTTCACCACTTTTATCAAAAATACGAACAGTACGACGAGTGACTTCGGCAACATCCCCTTCTTCGAGGTAAATAAAGCGACGAGTCACAGGCAACAATGCTAATTGGTCTGATGCTAAGAAATTTTCACCTACACCTAAACCAATAACCAACGGGCTACCAGAACGTGCAGCAACTAATAATTCAGGAATACGGCTATCCATGATCACGGTACCGTAAGCACCGCGCAATTGTGGGATAACACGTTGAACCACTTCCACCAACGTGCCACCTTTTTGTTGTTCATGGTGAACAAGGTGAGCAATTACTTCGGTATCAGTTTCTGAACTAAAGATATAACCGAGTTTTTTCAGCTCATCTTTCAATTCTAAATAGTTTTCAATAATGCCATTATGAACAACTGCAATATAACCAGAGGTATGCGGATGAGCATTGCGTTCACTTGGAATACCATGAGTCGCCCAACGGGTATGTGCAATCCCCGTTCCACCCGATACTGGGTTTTTCTCCGCTTCTTCAGCTAGCATTTGCACTTTGCCGACTTCACGTAAGCGTTGCAAATGACCTTCGTGATCAACGACAGCCATACCAGCTGAATCATAACCACGATACTCAAGACGACGAAGACCTTCTAACAGAATTTCTGCAATATCACGTTGTGCAACAGCACCTACAATTCCACACATATTTTTTTGATTCCTAGACAAAAGGTTCCTTTCTTGAGAAACCTTCATTTGTCGCAACCTAATTGTTGTACAGTTTTCACTGCTCCCCAGCCTTGTAGAAAATGGGGATATTATTTTTATATTGCTACCTTGAGTAGCTATTTTAATTTTCGCGATTAATTCGCATTTATAATAGGAGAGATATTGCTACCTCTCCTCAATATTTACTTATTTTTTCTTAACTGGACGTTGCCAGTTTTTAATATGCATTTGTTTTACACGGCTAACGACAAGTTCGTCTTCATTCACATCACGTGTAACCGTCGTGCCAGCGCCTATTGTTGCACCTTTGGCAACAGAAACTGGCGCAACTAACTGAGTATCAGACCCTACAAACACATCATCACCAATAATGGTTTTATGTTTATTGGCACCATCATAATTACAAGTGATGGTACCTGCGCCAATATTCACATTATCACCAATTTGGGCATCCCCGAGGTAACTTAAATGACCCGCTTTAGAACCTAAACCTAAAGAGGCATTTTTCATTTCGACGAAATTACCGACGTGTGCTTTGGCTGCTAATTTAGCACCTGGACGTAAACGCGCAAAAGGGCCAACTGTACATTCGGCTGACAATTCAGAGTTTTCTATCACTGAATATGGGCTGATAACCGAGTTATCACCAATCACACAGTCTTTTAATATACAGCCAGATTGAATATGTACGTTATTCCCTAATGTGACATTACCTTCAATAATCACGTTAGTATCAATAATAATATCGCGCCCATGAGTCAGCGTTCCTCGCAAGTCAAAACGTGCAGGGTCAATTAACATCACACCAGCTAATAACAATTTTTCCGCTTGTTCTTTCTGATAAACCCTTTCTAACGCAGCCAATTGTAGGCGGTTATTCACCCCTTCCATTTCACTTAAATGTTTAGGGTGAACAGTTGCAATTTTATTACCTTCTTTATGTGCTAATGCAATAATATCAGTAATATAATATTCGCCTTGTGCGTTATCGTTGTTCAGTTGTGCCAACCAACGTTTAAAATCTTTGCCACTAGCAACCATAATTCCTGTATTGATTTCTTGGATTTTACGTTGCTCTTCACTGGCATCTTTTTGCTCGATAATACCGACAACTTCATTATTTTCACGAATTATACGGCCATACCCTGTTGGGTTATCTAAGATAACCGTCAGTAAACCAATACCGCCTTGTGGTTTGACTTCAATCAGCCTGTCCAAGGTATCTTTAGCGATTAATGGCACGTCACCATAGAGCATGACAATATCTTCATCATCTTGGAAGCTAGGGGCAGCTTGTTGCATCGCATGGCCCGTACCGAGTTGCTCCGCCTGCAATACCCAATTGAGGTTTTGCTCACCCAGTTTTTCTTTCAGTAAATCACCGCCATGTCCGTATACCAGATGAATATCTGATGCACCAATGGATTTTGCTGTATCTATAACATGCTGAACCATTGGTTTGCCTGCAAGCAAATGCAAAACTTTAGGTAGCTCTGAATACATCCGTGTGCCTTTACCGGCAGCTAAAATCACGACACTTTTTCTTTGCACAGTCATTTTTCCTGAAACTCCAACTTAGGGATGAAAGTAAACCTATTTCCTTTATAAATTACTACATATTTCGCTCAAATAAAAAAGCCAGTTAGACTTAACCAACTGGCTTTTTTTACTATACCGCTATCATTACATTAGCTTTTTAGTTAACTCGATGACTCGAAGTTTCGCTATTGCTTTTGCAAGTTCTGCTGATGCCTGAGCATAATCAACATCGCCGTGAGCTTTACGGACGTGTTCTTCCGCTTTGCGTTTAGATTCCACTGCACGAGCTTCGTCTAAATCTTTACCACGGATCGCTGTATCAGCGAGTACGATAACACCATTTGGTTGTACTTCTAAAATACCGCCGGAGAGGTAAATTAGCTCTTCTTCACCAAACTGTTTGGTAATACGTACCATGCCCGGTTTTATGGCAGTCAGCAGCGGGGTATGCTGTGGGTAAATCCCCAGCTCACCTTCACTACCTGTCACCTGAATTTTCTGTACCATGCCTTCAAACATTTGTTTTTCAGCACTCACTACAGTCAGGTGGTATGTCATTGCAGCTACCATATCAACCTCCTGTCAGCTGGATTAAAGCTTTTTAGCTTTTTCCACAGCTTCTTCAATGGTACCAACCATATAGAACGCTTGTTCTGGCAGGTGGTCGTAATCACCGTTCAGGATCCCACTGAAGCCACGAATAGTGTCTTTCAGAGAAACGAACTTACCTGGTGAACCGGTAAATACTTCAGCAACGAAGAATGGTTGAGACAGGAAGCGCTGGATCTTACGAGCACGAGCAACAACCAGTTTGTCTTCTTCAGACAGTTCATCCATACCCAGGATTGCAATGATATCTTTCAGTTCTTGGTAACGTTGCAGAATAGACTGAACGCCACGAGCAACATCATAGTGCTCTTGACCAACAACCAGTGGGTCAAGTTGACGGCTAGTAGAATCCAGAGGGTCAACCGCAGGGTAAATACCCAGTGATGCGATTTGACGGCTCAGAACTACCGTTGCGTCTAAGTGAGCAAAGGTGGTTGCTGGTGATGGGTCAGTCAAGTCATCCGCAGGAACGTAAACCGCTTGAACGGAAGTGATAGAACCTGTTTGAGTTGAGGTAATACGTTCTTGCAGAACACCCATCTCTTCCGCCAGCGTTGGCTGATAACCTACCGCTGAAGGCATACGGCCTAACAGTGCTGATACTTCAGTACCTGCCAGTGTATAACGATAGATGTTGTCAACGAACAGCAGTACGTCACGACCTTCGTCACGGAATTTTTCAGCCATAGTCAGACCAGTCAACGCAACACGCAGACGGTTTCCTGGTGGCTCGTTCATCTGGCCATAAACCAGTGATACTTTATCCAAAACGTTTGAGTCGGTCATTTCATGATAGAAGTCGTTCCCTTCACGAGTACGCTCACCAACACCAGCGAATACTGAGTAACCTGAGTGCTCAATCGCGATGTTACGGATCAGTTCCATCATGTTTACTGTTTTACCAACACCCGCACCACCGAACAGACCAACTTTACCACCTTTCGCGAATGGACAGATTAAGTCCATTACTTTGATACCGGTTTCCAGCAGTTCTGTTGAGTTAGCTAATTCTTCATAGCTAGGTGCAGCACGGTGAATTGACCAGCGCTCTTCTTCGCCGATATCACCTTTCATATCAATAGGTTGACCCAGAACGTTCATGATACGTCCTAAAGTTGCTTTACCTACTGGTACTTCAATTGGGTGCTCTAAGTTTACAACTTCTAAACCACGGCTCAGACCATCTGATGTACCCATTGCGATACAACGGACAACACCACCGCCTAACTGTTGCTGAACTTCCAACACCAGTTTTTCTTTACCGTTAACAACCTCAAGAGCGTCGTACACTTTTGGTACGTCATCTTGAGGGAACTCGACGTCCACAACGGCGCCGATTACCTGGATAATCTTTCCAGTAGCCATCTTGAATCCTCTACGTAATTCGTAAACCTAGCTGTTAAACCGCGGAAGCACCCGAAACGATTTCGGTAAGCTCCTGAGTAATGCTGGCCTGACGAGCTTTGTTGTAAACCAACTGTAACTCTTTGATCAGGTTTCCACCATTATCAGTAGCGGCTTTCATCGCTACCATTCGTGCGGCCTGCTCACTAGCCAGGTTTTCAACGACGCCCTGATAAACCTGCGACTCGATATAACGACGTAGCAGGGTATCCAGCAACGCCTTAGGATCGGGTTCGTAAATGTAATCCCAAGACTTCTTCTTCAGTGTTTCATCATCACTTGCAGGCAATGGTAACAATTGAAGAATAGTTGGCTCCTGAGACATTGTATTGATGAACTTATTCGTCACCACATACAGTTTATCCAAACGCCCTTCATCATAGGCTTGTAGCATAGTGTTAACTGGACCAATCAAGTCCGAAAGCGTTGGGTTATCCCCCATTCCGGTAACTTGAGTCACGACATTGCCGCCCACAGACCCGAAGAATGATACCGCTTTAGAACCGATTAAAGCCAAATCAACCTGAACGTTTTTCTCAGACCATAACTTCATATCTGCTAACAGTTTTTTGAACAAGTTAATGTTCAAGCCACCACACAGACCACGGTCTGTTGAAACAACCAGATACCCGACACGCTTAACTTCGCGCTCTTCGAGATATGGGTGTTTATATTCCAGATTACCTAACGCTAGGTGACCAATCACACTGCGCATGGTTTCTGCATAAGGACGGCTGGCCGCCATGCGTTCCTGCGTTTTACGCATTTTGGACGCAGCGACCATTTCCATCGCTTTAGTGATCTTTTGTGTATTTTGTACACTTCCGATCTTGGAACGTATCTCTTTTGCGCCGGCCATTTCTGCTTCTCCTTATTAACCAGACGGCCCTAAGAACTGGGCCGAATAGTATTACCAGGACTGAGTTGCTTTAAATGATTCGAGCAGTTTTTTCAACTTGCCTTCGATATCATCGTTATAGCTACCAGCCGGGCCAATTTCGTTCATAAGGTCAGCATGCTCGCGCTGTGCAAAAGAAACTAAAGCAGCTTCAAACGCACCAATTTTCGCTAACTCAACATCATCCAAGAACCCACGTTCTGCCGCGAACAGAGACAGTGCCTGCTCTGCTACTGACATCGGTGCGTACTGTTTCTGTTTCAGCAGTTCAGTTACTTTCTGACCATGACTTAACTGTTTACGAGTCGCGTCATCGAGGTCGGAAGCAAACTGAGCAAACGCTGCCAGTTCACGATACTGAGCAAGTGCGGTACGGATACCACCAGACAGTTTCTTGATAATTTTAGTCTGAGCAGCACCACCAACACGAGATACTGAAATACCTGGGTTAACCGCTGGACGAATACCAGAGTTAAACAGGTTAGATTCCAGGAAGATCTGACCATCTGTAATCGAAATTACGTTTGTTGGTACGAATGCAGAAACGTCACCAGCTTGGGTTTCAATGATAGGCAGAGCTGTCAATGAACCTGTTTTGCCTTTAACTTCACCTTTAGTAAAGTTTTCTACGTATTCAGCGTTAACGCGAGCAGCACGCTCAAGTAAACGTGAGTGCAGATAGAAAACGTCACCTGGGTAAGCTTCACGTCCTGGTGGACGACGCAGCAACAGTGAGATTTGACGATATGCAACAGCCTGTTTAGACAGGTCATCGTATACGATCAGTGCATCTTCACCGCGGTCACGGAAATATTCACCCATCGCGCAACCAGCATATGGTGCTAAGTATTGCAGAGCAGCTGATTCAGATGCTGTAGCAACAACAACGATAGTATTTTGCAGTGCGCCGTGCTCTTCCAGTTTACGAACTACGTTAGAAACGGTAGACGCTTTCTGGCCGATAGCTACGTACACACATTTGATGCCTGAGTCGCGTTGGTTGATGATTGCATCGATAGCCAAAGCAGTTTTACCTGTTTGACGGTCACCGATAACAAGCTCACGCTGACCACGACCGATTGGAATCATGGCATCGACTGATTTATAACCAGTTTGAACTGGTTGATCAACAGATTGACGGTCGATAACACCTGGAGCAATAACTTCTACAGGAGAGAAGCCATCGTTATCAACAGGACCTTTACCATCAATTGGTTGACCCAGTGTATTCACAACACGTCCTAGCAGGCCACGGCCTACTGGAACTTCAAGAATACGACCAGTACATTTAACTTTCATGCCTTCTGCCAAGTCGGCATAAGGACCCATGACGACCGCACCAACAGAGTCACGCTCTAAGTTCAGTGCGATAGCGTAACGGTTGCCAGGCAGCGCGATCATTTCACCCTGCATGACTTCGGCTAAACCGTGAATACGAATAATACCGTCATTAACGGATACAATCGTACCTTCATTGTGAGCTTCACTCACAACATCGAACTGAGCAATACGCTGTTTGATCAGTTCGCTGATTTCGGTGGAATTCAGTTGCATATGCTCCAGTCCCCTTAAGACTGCAAGACGTCAGTTAAACGCTCTAAGCGACCGCGGATACTCCCGTCAATAACGAGGTCTCCAGCACGAATGATCACTCCAGCAATAACAGACTTATCAATTTTGCAATTCAGCTTAACTTTGCGTGACAGACGTTTTTCCATCGCTGCAGAAATTTTAGCTGACTGCTGTTCACTCAGTTCGTTGGCAGAAATTACATCAACTTCAATGGTTGATTCCAGAGAATCACGCAATTGGATAAATTGCGTTAACACTTCTGGTAGCGTCGTTAAACGCCCGTTATCCGCCATAACACGAATCAGATTCTGAACATGCTCGTCAATTTCATCTCCACAAACAGAGATAAACGTTTTAGCTAATGTTTCTGGTGCAATAGAACCAGAAAGCAGCTCTCCAACCTGTTCATTGCGCGTCACCTCAGCGGTGAAGGCTAGCATTTCCTGCCATTTAGCAACAGCTTGGTTTTCCACAGCAAAGTCAAAAGCTGCTTTGGCGTAGGGGCGAGCTACAGTAGCAATTTCAGACATGCCCCTCCCTCCTTACAGTTCAGCGACTAGTTTATCAACGATGTCGCTGTTAGCAGCTTCATCCACGGAACGTTCGATGATCTTCTCGGCACCTGCGATAGCAAGCATCGCAACCTGTTTACGTAACTCTTCACGTGCACGTTTGCGCTCAGCATCAATTTCAGCTTGCGCTTGCGCGACGATTTTTGCACGTTCTGCTTCCGCTTCTGCTTTTGCTTCATCAATCATTTGAACGCGCTGTTTATTCGCTTGTTCAATGATGACTTGTGCTTCAGCTTTCGCTTTTTTCAGTCGGTCGGTTGCGTCGGTTTGCGCCAGTTCCAGGTTCTTTTTAGCACGTTCTGCGGAAGATAAACCGTCAGCAATTTCTTTTTGACGTTTTTCAATGGCCGCCATAATCGGTGGCCATACATACTTCATACAGAACCAAACAAACAGGACAAACGCGATAGCCTGGCCGAGGATTGTTGCATTTAGATTCACAGACAATACCTCATATTCATTAGTGAATTAATGTTCTTACAGTGTTCCGTAACGTTAATTAGGCAACAGCGAACATTACATACAAGCCCAGACCAACAGCAATCATCGGAATAGCATCGACCAGACCCATTACGATAAAGAACTGTGTACGCAGCAGAGGAATTAAATCTGGCTGACGAGCAGCACCTTCTAAAAATTTACCACCTAGGATGCCGATACCGATCGCAGCACCGATCGCCGCTAAGCCCATCATCACAGCGGCAGCCATGTACAGCAGATCCATACTCAGGTTTTCCATGACAGTCTCCAGTTTGTTTCAGTTAATACAATTATTGATAAAATTAAATTAGTGTTCTTCAGATGCCATCGACAGATAAACAACCGTCAGAACCATAAAAATAAAGGCTTGTAGCGTAATAATCAGTATGTGGAAGATAGCCCAAGGTAGGCTTAACAACCACTGTGACCACCACGGAAGCAGAGCCGCGATAAGAATAAAGATCAATTCACCTGCATACATGTTACCAAACAGTCGCAGACCGAGTGATACAGGTTTTGACAGCAGGCTTACCCCTTCAAGAATCAAGTTGACTGGAATGAAGACAGGATGGTTAAAAGGCTGCATTGTGAGCTCTTTTGTAAATCCGCCAATTCCTTTCATTTTGATGCTGTAGAAGAGGATTAGGATAAACACACCAATAGCCATCGATAATGTGACACTAACATCTGCGGTTGGTACTGCACGTAATGCAGGTAACCCGAGATAATGCTCAGCAATATACGGAAGGAAATCAATTGGGAGTAAATCCATTAGGTTCATTAAGAATACCCAGACGAACACCGTTAATGCTAAAGGAGCAATAACTTTGCTCTTGCCGTGATACATATCACGGACTGAGTTATCAACGAAACCAATGATCAGTTCTATTGCAGTCTGTAACTTACCGGGTACGCCACTAGTCGCATTGGCTGCAACTCTTCTAAATAGCCACAGGAACAGAGCCCCGAGAACTACCGAGAAAAAAAGCGAGTCAATGTTCAACGTCCAAAATGTTGGACTAGCGTGGGGATCGACCAACTTAAAGGTACTCAGGTCCAACTGAAGGTTTTTCAGATGGTGGCCTATGTAATCCTCTGTAGTCATCACTTCTCCTGATGCAGACATGATGCCTCTTACCCTTTTGTAGTTTAAAAATACTTACCGTTTAAAAACGGCTGGTGCAACAATCTGAACAATTAGCACCGCTAAATAGGTCAAACCCAGTGGTGTTAATGACGCTTTGAACACACCGAAAGCAACAACTAAGACAGCGATAGTTGTAACAACCTTTAGCCCTGCTCCTAATGCTAAGAACCAGGCAATGCGGACAGGTTCATCCTCTCCTTTTGCTTTCTGAAATTGTGCTAGCAGCATAAATACAATATTTGGTAACCAGCATGCTAACCCACCAGCAAGAGCAGAGGCCCCCCATTCTATACTATTTGCACAGAAAGCCCCACTGAGGATCACTAAAGTTATAAACTGAACAGACAACTGCTTTGCAGCGTGTTTGTTGTCATAAAGGGATACAGACATAACTTTTTGTTTACTCCCAGCTCTTCTCAGCCTCAGAAACGCTAAGTGTTGTATAAAACTGCCTTTGCGTAAATGTGTCAAGAGACAAAAACGTGCAAATTATACGGGCAGGCGAAATGAATTCAATCAGTAAGTAGCGAAAAGGTGAATAAATATTTAATTTTTTCGAGTTGGCGCAGAATTGTCGCTGTAATAATTAATAAATAGTTAATGAATTGCTGCATATATTCACATTAATGTGATAAATATCACATTTGACTTTATCCTCTTTATTTATTCTTTCAACTTTACTGACAACAAAAAATAGATTTAATCTGTAAATCAAACAATTAAAGAATTAGTTTTTTAAGTTAAATTTAAACGTGATAAATCAAATATTTCACTGTTAACTATTTACCTAGCTAAATCGATTAAGTAAAAATTGCCAATTAGCCAGCATTTTTTCTATCAACACTTTATTTTTGAAACTTATTCGTTATTTACATGTAAATAACACGTGAAATATAAGTATTTATTCTTTAGCTAAAAATAAAAATAGCCGGTGCTTTTTAACACACCGACTATCGCTCTAAAAGACAAAATATTTTGACAGAAAGCAACTTTATTTTATAGAAACTTTAACTAAATGGCGCTGCTCATCAAGTTCAGGTACTTCAAGCTCTGTAATAGATTCAATCACAAAACCTTCTGGTAGCACCATTTCATCATCACGAATGACACCTTTAAGTGCATAAAAGCGCCCTTCAGATGAAGGTAAATGATGGCACCAACCCAACATATCATTCAGTGAAGCAAATGCGCGGCTAATCACACCATCAAAACCATTTTCAATCCGATATTCTTCAACACGTGATTGAACAGGCTCAATATTAGTTAGCCCTAACTCATGTTGAACCTGTTTTAGAAAGCGTATGCGCTTCCCTAAGCTGTCCAATAAAACAAAATGGGAATCAGGTCGAACAATCGCTAAAGGAACACCAGGTAAACCAGGACCGGTTCCTACATCAATAAATTTTGTTCCGTTGAGTTGACCGTTCACCACTATGCTATCCATGATATGACGGATTAACATCTGCTGTGGGTCACGTACCGATGTCAGGTTATAGGCTTTATTCCATTTCGCTAATAACCCAACATAATCAACTAACTGCTGTTTTTGCTTTTCCGTTAAGTCGATATCGGTTTTTACTAGCAATTGATTAAGTTTTGATAATAAATCCACGTTAAGCGCTCCGGCGTAGCATGCCTTGTTTTTTCAGCCAAACAAGTAAAATAGAGATTGCAGCAGGCGTGATCCCTGAAATTCGCGATGCTTGACCAATAGATGTTGGTTTATGATCGTTTAGTTTCGCCATCACTTCGTTAGACAACCCTTTGACTTGTTTGTAATCAAGGTCAACAGGCAACAAGGTATTTTCATTACGCAGTTGTCTTTCAATTTCTTCTTTTTGACGAGCAATATACCCTTCGTATTTAACTTGGATTTCCACTTGATCCGCAGCTTGAGGATCATCAATACCCGGTGCAAAAAGGTTGAGTGAAGTTAACATCTTATACGTCATTTCTGGGCGACGGAGTAAATCTTCCCCATTTGCTTCTTTAGATAATGGAACGGTTAAAATTCCATCTATTTCTGTGTGGTTATCCGATTTAGGATGAACCCAGATATCTTTTAAGCGCTGACGCTCTTTTTCAATCAATTCGACTTTGTTATTAAAATGCGCCCAGCGAACATCATCAACTAAACCTAACTCTCGGCCTTTTTCTGTCAGACGTAAATCTGCATTGTCTTCACGAAGCATCAAACGGTATTCAGCACGTGAGGTAAACATACGGTAAGGTTCTTTTGTCCCTAAAGTACAAAGGTCGTCAACGAGAACACCGATATAAGCTTGGTCACGACGAGGGAACCAACCTTCTAAACCAAAGGCATGTTGTGCAGCATTAAGCCCAGCTAGTAGCCCTTGGGCCCCTGCTTCTTCATAACCTGTTGTACCGTTAATTTGGCCAGCAAAAAATAAGCCATCAATAAATTTACTTTCAAGCGTTTGTTTTAGATCTCTAGGGTCAAAGAAATCATATTCAATAGCATAACCAGGACGAATGATCCTTGCATTTTCCATTCCTTTCATGGAATGAACAATTTGCATTTGAACATCAAATGGTAAGCTGGTGGATATCCCGTTAGGGTAAATTTCATTGCTTGTTAAGCCTTCTGGCTCTAAGAAGATCTGATGTGAGTCTTTATCGGCAAAACGCATAACTTTATCTTCGATCGAAGGGCAATAA
Source organism: Providencia sp. PROV040 (assembly GCF_032706145.1). Classification (NCBI taxonomy): domain Bacteria; kingdom Pseudomonadati; phylum Pseudomonadota; class Gammaproteobacteria; order Enterobacterales; family Morganellaceae; genus Providencia; species Providencia sp. PROV040. Next base: position 69,846 of record NZ_CP120530.1, read on the forward strand.
CGTGGGCCGATCCCTTCAATAACCCCTGCATACATAGGGCTACGATCCAAGTTATTTCTGATCACTTCATGGGTTTTTTCATTGGTATAGGTGATATGACAAGGCATCTGCTGTGGATGTTGATCTTGTGAACCTAAAAATGAAAATACCGGCATTGGATCATCACCTAGCTGTTGAGCTAACTGACTGAAATCAATAGTTCTTGCATCAATACGTGGTGGCGTTCCTGTTTTTAAACGATTAACACGTAAAGGCAATTCTCTCAAACGTTGAGAAAGTGAAATTGAAGGGGGATCACCTGCACGACCACCACTGTAATTTTCTAAACCTATATGAATTTTGCCATCAAGGAAAGTACCAACGGTTAATACTACAGCTTTGGCTTTAAATTTTAAGCCCATGCGAGTAATAGCCCCTGTAACTCGATTGTTTTCAACAATTAAGTCTTCTACAGGTTGTTGGAAAATCATCAAATTAGGCTGATTTTCTAAAGCCATTCTGACAGCTTGGCGATAAAGAACACGGTCAGCTTGTGCTCGGGTTGCACGAACTGCAGGCCCTTTGCTGGCATTTAATGTTCTAAATTGAATACCTGCTTTGTCTGTTGCTGTGGCCATTAGACCACCAAGGGCATCAATTTCTCTAACCAGATGCCCCTTACCGATCCCACCGATGGCTGGGTTGCAAGACATCTGGCCCAATGTATCAATATTGTGAGTCAGTAATAGGGTTTGACGCCCCATACGTGCAGCTGCCATTGCTGCTTCAGTACCGGCATGACCACCACCAATTACGATGACGTCAAATTGCTCTGGATAAAACATGTGTGGACCTTAAACGTTAGAAAATGCGGATTGTGCATTTGAGGAGAGAATTCTACTCAAGTTTGAGGAAGAGACCAAGCTTTAGGTTTCTCCCCTATATAATATAAAGATCTTTTTATTTAAAGATCTCTTTATTAGATCTTTTATTAGGATCACTCGTTTCTGTGGATAAGTGGATTTTCACTTTAAAGATCATAAAAGTGTAAAGGATCATATACTGTGAATGATCCGTGATCCATTTGCGTATAAGCTGGGATCAAAAAGGGTACTTATACACAGGGCATGGGGAACCTAAAACTTATACTCTGGATAACTACGGGTTAATACCGGGATCTTCCCTGAGTTATCCACAGTTGATTGCTGTTATTTTAATCAAATTAGAGTTCGTTTGCCCAAATTTTAACCCATTCCCCTGCGGGATCTTCGGGTATTTCGTGTTGTTGGACATCAATTTCCAAACATTCACCGATCCTTTTAGCCCCTTGCTTGGTTAACAAGTCATCTATTTTATGGATCGCACCACAAAAAGTGTCATATTCAGAGCTACCGATCCCTATCGAGCCAAATTGAACTTGGCTTAGATCAGGAGCACTTTCTTCTATTGAATCAAAAAGAGGTTGAATATTTTCAGGGAGATCACCTGCACCATGTGTTGAGCTCACCACCAGCCATATGCCTTCAAGTGTTAAGTCATCAAGCTCCGGGCCATGTTGAATTTCGGTTTCATGACCGAGTTCTTCTAAAATCTCTGCCATGTGCTCGGCAACATACTCCGCACTGCCCATTGTACTGCCACTTATTAAGGTTACTTTTGTCATGGTGATTCTCTTTCACAATAATAGGGCGCTATTGTACGCTGTGAATGAGCTGGGATCTACCTGTGGATAATGTGGTTATATCATTTTTTTTCTACGGATTGATTGTTCGTAAGATCGGGTTTTGTAAGGAGATCAGTGTTTCTGTGGATTGTATCTCATCAATGGTCTGAATTTTGTTGATAAGTACGTCTTGTAAAGAATCGATAGAACGGCACATTACTTTAATAAAAATGCTGTATTGCCCTGTTGTATAGTACACCTCGACAACTTCTTCTAAGGCATCTAATTTTTTTAGTGCGGTTGGGTAATCTTTTGCACTTTTTAAAATAATGCCAATAAAGCAACAAACATCGAACCCTAATTGTTTTGGGTTTATATCAATACGTGTGCCTTTAATAATTCCTGCTTGTTTCATTTTTTCGACACGGACATGAATTGTCCCGGGGCTAACAGCGAATTTTTTGGCTAATTCAGCATACGGTATGCGTGCATTTGCCATTAATTCGTGAAGTATGTCACGATCGAGATTATCGATTTGATAATTTTCCGGCATTATTTCACCTCTATTTTAACGATTATTCATTTTTATACCTGTTTTTTTATTCAAAATAAACAGTAAAGGCTTTTTTTAATGATGGATATTGAATTTATACCTCATTTTGTTGCTTAATCTATACATCAGCTAATACAGCTAACAAATTATGGGAATAAATTATGGACAAGTCATTTATCGAACATCAGCAACAAATTAGTTTTGTGAAATCATATTTCTCACGTTTACTTGAAAAAGAATTAGGGTTAATTGAAGTTCAAGGGCCAATCCTAAGCCGCTTAGGGGATGGTACTCAAGACAACTTATCTGGCAGCGAAAAAGCCGTTCAAGTGAAAGTGAAATCAATTCCAGGTGCAACCTTTGAAGTGGTTCATTCTTTGGCTAAATGGAAACGTAAAACATTAGGTCGTTTCGGTTTTAGTAAAGGCCAAGGTCTATACACGCATATGAAAGCGTTGCGTCCGGACGAGGATCGCTTAACCCCAATCCACTCCGTTTATGTTGATCAGTGGGATTGGGAAAAAGTGATGGCAGATGAGGAACGTACACTTCCTTATCTGAAGCAGACAGTGGGTAAAATCTATAAGGCAATAAAAGAAACAGAAGCTGCCGTAAGTAAAGAATTTGGGTTGGCACCGTTCCTGCCTGACCAAATCCACTTTATTCACAGTGAAGAGTTGTTACAGCGCTACCCTGATTTAGATGCGAAAGGGCGTGAACGCGCAATCGCAAAAGAATTAGGCGCAGTATTCTTAATTGGTATCGGTGGTAAGCTATCTAGCGGTGAATCACATGATGTTCGTGCGCCAGACTACGATGACTGGACAACAAAAAATGAAGACGGTTTTTGTGGTTTGAACGGCGACATCATTGTGTGGAACCCTGTTTTACAGGACGCATTTGAGCTTTCTTCAATGGGAATTCGCGTAAGTCCTGAGTGTTTAACTCGTCAATTAAGTTTAACTGGCGATGAAAAACGTATGGAATTAGAGTGGCACCAAGCGTTAGTGAAAGGTGAAATGCCACAAACTATCGGTGGTGGTATTGGCCAGTCTCGCTTAGTTATGCTACTTCTTCAACGCCAACACATTGGCCAAGTGCAATGTGGTGTATGGGGTGCTGAAATGCAAGAATCCGTTGAAGGTATGCTGTAATTAGCGGCTAAAGCGGCGTAACAGCCTGCTTTTTAACCCAGTATCAAAACGCCAAATATGGTCAAAGATCTTCATGATACTGGGTTTCCCATAATTTGATACAGATACCGCATGGAAGCGGTATTTACCTTTCTTCTGCATAGTCTTTATTTTCTGAATTAACTCATCCGGTAAACGCTGAGCAACAAAATCAGAAATCACCACGGCATCTGCATCAATCCACTGTTTTGATTCCAATTTTATTGCGGTTTCTTGCAAACAAGCCGCAAGGTCAGTCCCACCTTTAAATGTTTGATGTAAAAAACGAATACATTGCTCTAAGCCATCAATAGAAAGCAAATCGTAATGCACAATTTCTGTGGAAAATAACATCACATGGCATGAGCGGTTATCCGCCAGCGCAATTTTCATTAGCGCGAGGCAAAATGCTTTGGCACAGCGTTCATTTAAACCGCCCATCGAACCCGATGTATCAATACATACAACAAATGGCCCTCTTGGCTGTTCTTCATTATGGTGGTGGGTAATAGGGCGTAGAACTTTTCTTTCTTGCCAGCTATCTCCTTGTAACCGATAAGTTAGAAGCTGTTTTTCGAGTAATTTTCGATAGAACTCAAATTCAATATCTTCAAGGCCTAACATAGCGAGTTCTGCAGGTAATAACCGTAAAATATCATCACTCTGATTTAAGCCATTAACTTGCTCAGGAACCGTTTCTGGCACTTTTTCCATGATAGTCATTGGTTCAAGAAAAACACTATCATCAGGAATGGATTGAGCGGATTGGCTACGGCCTAATAATTGGGCTATTTTTTCTAATTCAGGCTGCTGACGTAAAAATTCACTGTATCGGCTTAATAATTGGTCATTATAAGCGGAAGTCATGTTCACACCTTTGGTTAAATCCCACAGCCGGCCAGCAGCACGATCATTTTCGCCAAGAATATCTTCTAAATTACCACTTAGAGCCAGTCGGCGTTGTAATTCTGCCAATAATTGTTCTTTTTCCTGTTCTAGTAGCTCTTTATGTAGTGTTGTAACTTGTAAAATTAAGCTAATACGCCATCTTTGAACAAACAGTGATTGCCTTGCACTGCGGTTTTCTATTTTCCCACTCTGTAGCTGATATGCCTCACGGTAAAAAGGGGAATCCAGTTGGTGAAGTTTTGCGATGACATTAGGTAATCGGATAAAAAAGGCATCTGTCGAAATCCCAAGGGACTGACGATAAAGTTCAAATTCTTCTGAAAGTTGTGCGGGAACAAGCGCATCTTGCATACGCTGTTTGAGATCCTTTTTCCAACCCGATAAATCTTTGAGTAAAGCTTTTTTTAATCGAGGATGTTTTTCAAAAAATACCGCCAATTGAGGAGTTGCTAGCAAAGATATAATTATCTCTTCAATTAATTGGCCTTCATTAACCGAAAGCAGCATTTCTAATGTGGCTAAACTCATCATCGCTATTCGGCCACTTTACCCGTGATTTGGTTACGTAATTGGTTTAGCTTTTCAGTGAGCTTTATAAAACTTTGTTCAATATCCGCAAGCCAGTGTGGTTCAATAAATAAGTTGGGCTGCTGTTTTTCAAACTGATAGCGTGCGGCTTGAATCTCACCTTGAATTTTATCTAGCTTGTCTAGCCACTCTTGGTTATTTGTATTTGGCGCAAGTGACGAGGTTTTATCTTGAATATATAAAGTAGATGATTGATGACTTACATCTAATAACTGTATCTGGTTTAAATTATTTACCTCAGCAGCAATGTCTTGCGCAAAACCAATCCCATTTAGATGAGCGGACAGTGTCGTTCCTTTATTTAAGAAGGTTATTAGTGACTTTTTATCAGTTGTTACAAAGGTAACTTTCATATTATGCAGTTGAAGTGGACGATGTAAAAACAGGGTAATTCGACCGTCACTGATATTTTCGGGCAATACGTAAGACGCTTTACGAGCAAACATCGCATTGTTTTTATTGACTTTAAATGCATCTTGGTTGTTTTGGTCTTGGGTCGATGACATCCATTGCTGATAAATTTGCTCTATTTCGCGAGTTAACTTTCTCTGTTGCCAGCCATCTTCTTGTAATAATGACTGCAATAGTTGCGGTAAAGTATTCATCGATTGCATGTCATGCCACAGACAATCCTTTAATAACACAAGATCTAGAGGAGATACGCTGTTGCGACCATTAAAGAAAGCACTTGCTTGTAATAGGTAAACTGCTTTTTTCCAGCGCCTATCGGAAACATAAAGTTGTTTATCTGTAGCATCTAACTGCTGGCGTAATTGGTAAATAAGTTCAAAACAGTGATCGGGTAGCGTAATTTTAGGAATTTCTTGTTGCCACTGTTGGTACTCTTCATCACTGATTTTTAAATGCTCTGGCATTTGAGATTCATTCAGCGATGATTTTCCTGTTAACAGTGCGCGAAAATTTTGTTTCTCTTGTACTTTATCCAACCAAATACGTACTAGCATTCTGTCAAATAGCGCCTCGAGGCTATTATCTGCATCGGGTAATTCATTTGATGCAGTTACTAATAACCGCATAGGGATGGATTTTTCTTCATCACCATTACGGAACTTGCGCTCATTTACCGCCGTTAATAAGGTATTTAAAATGGCTGGGCCCGCTTTCCATATTTCATCAAGAAATACGACTTCAGCGTCTGGTAAATAACCTTTGGTTAAACGTTCATATCGTCCTTCATCTTTTAGCGCCTGTATTGAAAGAGGACCAAAGATTTCTTCCGGTGTTGAAAATCGCGTCATTAAGTACTCAAAAGCATTTGCGTGACGAAAAGCATATTTCATTCTTCGTGCAATTAAGCTTTTGGCAATACCTGGAGGGCCTAATAGAAATACGCTTTCACCGCTTAATGTGGCTAATAAGCACAAACGAATAGCTTGCTGGCGTTCATATAAACCGCTTTCAAGGTAATTGCTTAATTGGGCTATTCGTTCAGCAAGCTGCATATTCATTCCTTTTATTATAGAAGCGTTGATATTAAAACTATCAATTTCTTTTATTACATACTGCGACCTATTTTTCCATTTTTCTTTGATATGCCCCAAGAAATCAGAAAAAACGATTCAGCTATAAGTGATTCAATAAGTTATTGTTTTTAAACTTTCTCAACACGAACGAAACGTTTCGATATTGATCACAAATATTAATCATCAATATTGAGTTGTGACTTATCTTTACTATTATTACATGAGCGAAACGTTTCGCTTACTGGAATGGCGGTGAAAAATGAAAAAGGGTGTTTTACTTAATGCCAACGTTACCTCTGTAATCGCAAGATTAGGTCATACAGACCAAATAACGCTTGCTGATGCAGGTTTACCCATTTATCAAGGAACGGAACGTATTGATTTAGCCATTACGCAAGGTTTACCAGATTTCATGTCAGTTTTAAGTGTCATCACCCAAGAGATGCAAGTTGAAAAAGTCATTCTAGCAGAGGAAATCAGCACCATTAACCCACAAATGGAAGCTGCTATTTTGGCTCACTTACAACAGTTAGAAGTCACTCAAAACAATACGATTGAAATTATTTATTGCAGTCATGAACGTTTTAAACAACTGACTCATGACAGTAAAGCGGTGATCCGAACAGGGGAATGTTCACCGTTCGCTAACGTTATTCTTTGTTCTGGTGTGACTTTCTGAGGTGACTATGCAACCTTTATTAGAACTTATCGGGATTGATAAATCATTTCCAGGGGTAAAAGCCCTCAGTGGTGCGACATTGAATGTCTATCCAGGGAAAGTCATGGCGCTGGTGGGGGAAAATGGGGCTGGCAAATCAACCATGATGAAAGTGCTGACAGGTATTTATAAAAAAGATGCCGGGCAAATCCGCTATTTAGGCAAAGAGGTGGCGTTCAATGGGCCCAAAAGTTCCCAAGAGGCGGGTATTGGGATTATCCACCAAGAACTCAACCTGATCCCTGAATTAACCATCGCTGAAAATATTTTTCTAGGCCGAGAGTATGTTAATGCATTTGGCAAAATTAACTGGAAAAAAATGTTCAGTGAGTCTGACAAACTGCTTAAACGGCTTAACCTTGATTATGATAGCCATCAAACTATTGCAGAGCTTTCTATTGGCGAACAACAAATGGTGGAAATCGCCAAAGTCCTTAGCTTCCAATCACAAGTGATTATCATGGATGAACCAACTGATGCGCTAACGGATACGGAAACAGAATCCTTATTTAGAGTTATCGAAGACTTAAAAGCTCAAGGCTGTGGCATTGTTTATATTTCTCATCGTTTAAAAGAAATTTTTGAAATTTGCGACGATGTAACGGTGTTTCGCGATGGCCAGTTTATTGGTGAGAAACCCGTGAGTGAATTAGAAGAAGAAAAACTCATTGAAATGATGGTTGGTCGTAAACTTGAAGACCAATATCCAAGGGTTGAGGTAGAAACTGGAGAAATTAGGCTGCAGCTTGAAGATGTATCTGGACCTGGTGTAACAAATGCCAATTTCACCCTAAAGAGTGGGGAAATTTTAGGTGTATCTGGTTTGATGGGCGCGGGGCGTACAGAGTTGATGAAAATCATCTACGGCGCGGCGACAAAAAAATCAGGTACGATAAAACTGGAAGGCAAACCCGTAACACTGAAAACACCACAAGATGGCTTAAACAGTGGCATTGTTTATATTTCAGAAGACCGTAAACGTGATGGATTAGTATTAGGCATGTCAGTGAAAGAAAATATGTCATTGACGGCATTACGTTATTTTAGTCGTGCGGGGGGAAGTCTCAAGCATGGTGAAGAGCAGCAAACCGTTAGCGATTTCATACGATTATTCAATATTAAAACCCCGTCTATGGACCAAATAATTGGTAATCTTTCTGGTGGAAACCAGCAAAAAGTTGCCATTGCGCGCGGTTTGATGACAAGACCAAAAGTACTGATCCTCGATGAGCCAACTCGTGGTGTAGACGTTGGTGCTAAAAAAGAAATCTATCAACTAATTAACCAGTTTAAAAAAGAAGGGCTGAGTATCATTTTAGTTTCTTCAGAAATGCCTGAAGTAATAGGAATGAGTGACCGCATTTTGGTGATGCACGAAGGTCATATCAGCGGCGAATTTTCAGCCAAAGACGCGACTCAGGAAGCCTTAATGGCTGCCGCAGTGGGTAAAAATTATGGCTCAGTTCAGGAGTTATCAGTATGAGTTCAACTACCGCATCATCAAAACGCTGGTTCAGCAAAGTATGGCTGATGGAGCAAAAATCATTAATCGCACTATTAGTTTTGATTGCAATCGTATCAACATTAAGCCCGAATTTTTTTACGGTTAATAACCTATTCAATATCTTACAACAAACCTCCGTCAACGCCATTATGGCGGTTGGGATGACATTAGTTATCTTAACGTCAGGAATCGACCTTTCTGTTGGGTCCTTATTGGCCTTAACGGGAGCGGTTGCGGCCTCAATGGTTGGAGCGGAAGTTAACGCATTAGTGGCTGTTGCGGGAGCACTAGCACTTGGTGCTGCTATCGGTGCATGTACAGGAGTGATTGTTGCAAAAGGAAAAGTCCAAGCTTTCATTGCGACTTTAGTCATGATGCTACTACTGCGTGGTGTGACACGAGTTTACACAGACGGCAGCCCTATCAATACAGGATTTAGTGATAACGCAGACTTATTTGGTTGGTTTGGTATTGGCCGCCCATTTGGTATTCCTACCCCAGTCTGGTTAATGATCATCGTTTTTGCTGCGGCATGGTATATGTTGCACCATACTCGCCTTGGTCGTTACATCTACGCACTTGGTGGGAATGAAGCGGCTACCCGTCTTTCTGGTATTAATGTCGACCGCATTAAAATAGTGGTTTATGCCTTATGTGGACTGCTAGCGGCATTGGCGAGTGTCATTGAAGTTGCACGTTTATCATCGGCTCAGCCAATGGCAGGTAATGGGTATGAACTTGATGCTATTGCTGCGGTTGTACTTGGTGGTACCAGTCTTGCTGGTGGTAAAGGGCGCATAGTTGGAACATTGATTGGTGCGCTGATCCTTGGTTTCTTAAACAATGGATTAAACTTATTAGGTATTTCGTCAAACTACCAGATGATTGTTAAAGCTGTCGTCATCTTACTCGCTGTACTTGTTGATAATAAAAAGTAACCCTACAGGAAAATTATTATGAAACTGAACAAACTAGCAACGTTATTATCTGCAGTTGCACTGAGTGCAACCGTTAGTGTCAATGCGATGGCGAAAGATAGCATTGCACTCGTAATTTCTACATTGAATAACCCATTCTTTGTGACGATGAAAGATAGCGCACAAAAAGAAGCGGATAAATTGGGTTATGAGCTGATTGTTTTAGATTCCCAAGACAACCCAGCCAAAGAGTTAGCCAACGTTCAAGATTTAACCGTTCGCGGTACAAAATTAATGTTAATTAACCCAACGGATTCAGATGCGGTGGGTAACTCAATATTAATGGCTAATAAAGCAAATATACCTGTCATCACTTTGGATAGAGCAGCTAACAAAGGTGAAGTTGTCAGCCATGTGGCATCAGATAACCGCATGGGCGGGAAAATGGCTGCCGACTATATTGCACAAAAAACAGGCAATGAAGCGAAAGTGATTCAATTAGAAGGTATTTCAGGTACATCAGCAGCGCGTGAGCGCGGTGAAGGTTTTAGTACTGGAGCAAAAGAGCACAAATTCAATTTACTGGCGAGCCAACCTGCTGATTTCGATAGAACAAAAGGCTTGAACGTAATGCAAAACTTGTTAACGGCACATCCCGCTGTTCAAGCGGTATTTGCTCAAAATGATGAAATGGCATTAGGGGCATTAAGAGCTTTACAAACCGCAGGCCGTACTGATGTTCTGGTTGTCGGTTTTGATGGAACAAATGATGGTATCAAAGCCGTTGAAGGTGGAAAATTAGGTGCAACTATTGCACAGCGCCCAGACCAAATTGGGATTGTTGGTGTTCAGATTGCAGATAAAGTCTTAAAAGGCGAAAAAGTGGATTCAACGGTTCCGGTTGAATTGGAATTAGTGGTAAAACAATAAGATAAAAACCGCCGCGGCATACTGCGGCGGTTTATTTTAGTTTGCAATTAATTGGTCATCAAAAAAGGAAATAAACGTTATGGGTACAGCAAAACTGGTGGTTCTCGGTAGTATCAATGCGGATCATATATTAAATGTTAAGCATTTCCCTCAGCCGGGTGAAACCGTTAGAGGCGATCATTACCAAGTTGCATTTGGCGGGAAAGGCGCCAACCAAGCTGTTGCAGCTGGTCGCAGTGGTGCTGACATAACGTTTATTGCTTGTGTTGGTGATGACGATATTGGTGTGAGTATAAAAAAACAGTTATCTCTCGATAATATTAAAACTGAATGTATTGATGCAATTGAAGGTGAAACGACAGGTGTCGCTCTCATTTATGTGAATCAACAAGGGGAAAATACAATTGGCATCAATGCAGGTGCAAATGCGCAACTAACCAAGGCAAGGTTAGCTCATTATCAGCAAAAAATTGTGGAAGCGGATGCGGTATTGATGCAACTGGAATCCCCCATTGAAACAGTACAAATGGCCGCTGAAATAGCTAAGAAAAACAATACGAAAGTCATTTTGAACCCTGCACCTGCTCAATCATTACCTGATTCATTATTATCATTAGTTGATATCATCACACCAAATGAAACAGAAGCTGAACACTTAACAGGTATTGCGGTTAATGATAATCAAGGTGCTCAGGATGCAGCTGAAGCCTTACATCAAAAAGGCATTAGTAAAGTGATGATAACACTTGGTTCTCGAGGTGTTTGGTATAGTGAAAAAGGCGCAGAAGGTAAAATAATTTCTGCATTTCGCGTAAAAGCAGTGGATACTATTGCCGCAGGTGATACATTCAATGGGGCTTACGTTACTGCACTGCTTGAAGGTAAGGCTGACGAAGAAGCGATTATTTTTGCTCATGCGGCGGCGGCGATAGCTGTGACTCGCCCAGGAGCTCAACCGTCTGTTCCATGGCGTAAAGAAATTGACCAGTTTTTGACTCAACAGGATTAACTTGTGGCAACAATGAAAGATGTGGCACGCCTTGCGGGGGTGTCGACATCCACCGTCTCTCACGTTATTAATCAAAATCGCTATGTCAGCGAGAGCATTACCACTCGCGTTAAAAATGCGATTGAAGAGTTAAACTATGCCCCTTCTGCGTTAGCGCGTAGTTTAAAAATGAATCGTACTAATACGATTGGGATGTTACTGACAACAAGTAATAACCCATTCTACGCAGAAGTAGTGCGGGGGGTAGAGCGGAGTTGTTACGAACGCGGTTATAGTTTGATTTTGTGCAACACTGAAGGTGACCTTCAGCGGATGAATCATAGTTTAGAAACGTTGCTACAAAAGCGTGTTGATGGGCTATTGATTATGTGCACAGAAGTTCAAGGGCCATCAAAAAATGTTTTAGCTCGTTACCCCGCTGTGCCAACGGTTATGATGGACTGGTCACCATTCGAATCAGATGGCGATATCATTCAAGATAACTCTTTTCTGGGTGGGGAAATAGCCACTCGTTACCTTATTGAATCTGGTTTTACCCGTATTGCGTGTATTGCAGGACCACAAGATAAATCACCAGCAAGAGCGCGTCATCAAGGTTTTATTCAAGCCATGACAGATTGCGGCATTAATATTTATGATGATTATATCATTTTCAGTGATTTTGAATTTGCTGGTGGGTTTGAGTCTATGAATAAACTGCTTAGTTTACCTGTCCCTCCCGAGGCTATTTTTGCCGGTAATGATGCGATGGCGGTGGGAGCTTATCAAGCGATATACCAAAAGGGCTTGAAAGTACCTGATGATATTTCAATTATTGGTTATGATGATATCGATCTTTCACCTTATATGATCCCACCACTAACAACAATTCATCAGCCAAAAGATAAGTTAGGCCAACAGGCTGTTGACCAACTTATTTATCGTATGGATAACCCAGAGGCAAAGGCGAGCGTTTTGGTTCTTACCCCTGAGCTAATTGAGCGCCAATCGGTTAAAAAATATTAATTCTTCGCTTTTTTGGTTTTGTTTTTTATTAAATTATCACCGTCTGTCTTACTTAATAATAAGAAGACAAAAGCTGAGATAAGCGTAATGACACCAACGGTAATAAAAGTGTAGTGAAAATTATCGACCGTATTGCTATTAGGTTGTCCACCATAGAAGTTTAAGATTGCAGCACTGACTGCAATACCGAAGCTTATCGATAGTTGCTGAGTCACCGCTAACATACTATTTCCCGCACTTGCATTATTGTCTGTTAAATCAGCCAAGCAAATAGTATTCATTGCGGTGAACTGCACTGACATCACCATTCCTAAAATGAATAAAGGTACGATTAACAGGTAAATCGACATACTTGGTGATTGTAAGGAAAACTGTGCAATCATTAATCCAATAATAATGGTGATAACAAATAATGTATTACGGTAGCCATACTTAGTTAGGATCCGAGTAACTCCCGATTTAGCAGTGATTGACCCTATTGCTAGTGGTGCCATCATCATTCCTGCCACAACGGCTTCGTAACCAAAACCCACCTGCAACATTAATGGCATTAAAAATGGAATACTGCCTGTTCCTAAGCGTGTCGCGATATTACCGCTGATCCCAATAGAAAATGTACGCGTTTTAAATAAATTCAATGGGATTATTGCGTGCTTAGTGCGTCTTGCATGGAAAATATAAACAAATAAGAAGAGAAAGCCGACTAAGACAATAGTGACTGGAATCGATGTTGAAAGAGATTTATCACTGAATAAGTCTAAGCTGACAGATAGCATGACTAAGCCGGAACCAAACAATAAGAACCCTAAAGTATCAAATTTACGTTTTGGCATTTTAAAGTCAGGCATATGTTTTAAGGCATAAAAAATACCTAAAACACCAATAGGAATATTAATAATAAATATCCAATGCCAAGTTGCATAGGTTACTAAGATACCACCTAATAGAGGCCCCAATATTGGCCCAACTAAACCAGGGATGGTGACGAAATTTAAGATAGGTAATAACTCACTTCGAGGGTAAGCCCTTATTAAGGCTAAGCGGGCGACTGGCATCATCATTGCCCCACCAATTCCTTGAATAACCCTAGAGGTCACTAAGAAATTTAAGGAAGGCGAAAGGGCACAAAGTAATGAACCAAGAGAAAATAAAGAAACCGCTAAAATAAATATACGTCTTGTACCAAATCTATCTGCAAACCAGCCGCTAACAGGAATCAATAGAGCAACAGTAAGCGTATAACTGACTACGGCTGATTGCATCGCAAGCGGCGAGTGATCAAGGCTTCTTGCAATATCAGGTAAAGCCGTATTCAAAATTGTGGCATCAAGCGCTTGCATGAAAAAGGCCATTGCCGCAATCCATGGAAGGCCAGACATATTTTTCGCTGTTTTGAACATCAGTTACCTATACAAATAAATGAAAGCTTTAATGGAATATTGTTTTGTTAGTCTTGCTTTTGGGTAATCGTTAGTAAGTTATAGCAAAGGTCGAGTGCTACTGTACTTTTACCATGAATAATTGCATTGGCAAGTTGTTGATGAATTTCGACCTCTATAACCTCATTATTAGTAATGACATCAAAGTAACGCAGATAAATAGAACGGAATAAATTAGCAAAAGAAATTAAGAAAGGATTGGCACAAGCTTTGTAAATAGTTAAATGGAAATGATAATCAACTTTCACCCAATGCGCTCTGTCAAATTCTTTGGCGAGTAACTGCATTTCACTTGCTAATAATTGTAATGATTGTTTTTGTTCTTTTGTCGCATGTATAGCCGCAAGATAACAAGCTTGAGGTTCTATTGCGAGTCGAACCATTTTAAAGTGTTCCATCACGACCGATTGCTCTTCACTATTGGACCACCATGTTAAGAGATCTTGGTCTAAAAAATTCCAATTTGAGGGAGGCATAACACGGGTACCTATTTTGGGGCGTGCTAATACCATTCCTTTTGCCGCTAATATTTTTATTGCTTCTCTTATTGCTGTTCGACTCGCTTGGAATTGTTCTGATAATTCTAATTCGCTGGGTAAAATGGAATCAGGTAAATAGGCGCTGGTTAAAATCAACTGGCCAAGATTTTCTGCAATAATATAAGAGCGATTTTTTTGTGAGGCTGTTTGTTGCTTACTTAATTCCATAATTCATCTCAAAGCATAATTCTTAGATGCATATATTACGTGAGTAGATGTGTGATTGCTGCTTAAATAGTCAACATATAGACCTAATTTAACTTATAAATATGTTTTTGGCTAAAAAAAACACGAACAAGATAAAAACTCAAAAAAACACTTGCGAGAATTTTTCGACTCCCTATAATGCGCATCCGTTGTCACGATAAACCGGTTAGAAGAAAACTTCATAACCCAGTGATAACAGAGGTGAGAAAGAAAAAAGTTGAAAATAAACGCTTGACTTTCTAAATAAAAAACGTATTATACGACACCTCGCGACAATGACCTGATTCACAAAATCCGGTTCAAAAATCGAAAGATTCAGTCGCAACGCTCTTTAACAATTTATCAGACAATCTGTGTGGGCACTCACAAGACACTATCAAAAAAATATTTGATTTTAAGTCTTGAAGAGTGACTAACACGTTAATTCATATATATGAACTAATAGGTAATTTGATTTCTTCGGAAATCAAACGACAGTAAACATTCTTTGAGCATCAAGCTACTTTTAATTGAAGAGTTTGATCATGGCTCAGATTGAACGCTGGCGGCAGGCCTAACACATGCAAGTCGAGCGGTAACAGGGGAAGCTTGCTTCCCGCTGACGAGCGGCGGACGGGTGAGTAATGTATGGGGATCTGCCCGATAGAGGGGGATAACTACTGGAAACGGTAGCTAATACCGCATAATCTCTAAGGAGCAAAGCAGGGGAACTTCGGTCCTTGCGCTATCGGATGAACCCATATGGGATTAGCTAGTAGGTGAGGTAATGGCTCACCTAGGCGACGATCCCTAGCTGGTCTGAGAGGATGATCAGCCACACTGGGACTGAGACACGGCCCAGACTCCTACGGGAGGCAGCAGTGGGGAATATTGCACAATGGGCGCAAGCCTGATGCAGCCATGCCGCGTGTATGAAGAAGGCCCTAGGGTTGTAAAGTACTTTCAGTCGGGAGGAAGGCGTTGTTGCTAATATCAACAACGATTGACGTTACCGACAGAAGAAGCACCGGCTAACTCCGTGCCAGCAGCCGCGGTAATACGGAGGGTGCAAGCGTTAATCGGAATTACTGGGCGTAAAGCGCACGCAGGCGGTTGATTAAGTTAGATGTGAAATCCCCGGGCTTAACCTGGGAATGGCATCTAAGACTGGTCAGCTAGAGTCTTGTAGAGGGGGGTAGAATTCCATGTGTAGCGGTGAAATGCGTAGAGATGTGGAGGAATACCGGTGGCGAAGGCGGCCCCCTGGACAAAGACTGACGCTCAGGTGCGAAAGCGTGGGGAGCAAACAGGATTAGATACCCTGGTAGTCCACGCTGTAAACGATGTCGATTTGAAGGTTGTTCCCTAGAGGAGTGGCTTTCGGAGCTAACGCGTTAAATCGACCGCCTGGGGAGTACGGCCGCAAGGTTAAAACTCAAATGAATTGACGGGGGCCCGCACAAGCGGTGGAGCATGTGGTTTAATTCGATGCAACGCGAAGAACCTTACCTACTCTTGACATCCAGAGAATTTAGCAGAGATGCTTTAGTGCCTTCGGGAACTCTGAGACAGGTGCTGCATGGCTGTCGTCAGCTCGTGTTGTGAAATGTTGGGTTAAGTCCCGCAACGAGCGCAACCCTTATCCTTTGTTGCCAGCGATTCGGTCGGGAACTCAAAGGAGACTGCCGGTGATAAACCGGAGGAAGGTGGGGATGACGTCAAGTCATCATGGCCCTTACGAGTAGGGCTACACACGTGCTACAATGGCGTATACAAAGAGAAGCGACCTCGCGAGAGCAAGCGGAACTCATAAAGTACGTCGTAGTCCGGATTGGAGTCTGCAACTCGACTCCATGAAGTCGGAATCGCTAGTAATCGTAGATCAGAATGCTACGGTGAATACGTTCCCGGGCCTTGTACACACCGCCCGTCACACCATGGGAGTGGGTTGCAAAAGAAGTAGGTAGCTTAACCTTCGGGAGGGCGCTTACCACTTTGTGATTCATGACTGGGGTGAAGTCGTAACAAGGTAACCGTAGGGGAACCTGCGGTTGGATCACCTCCTTACCATTGAAGTGTTTTTGTGAAGTGCTCACACAGATTGTCTGATGAAATAGAGTAGCGGTATCGATAGGCTTGTAGCTCAGGTGGTTAGAGCGCACCCCTGATAAGGGTGAGGTCGGTGGTTCAAGTCCACTCAGGCCTACCAAAATCGAATTAATGCGTCGTTATAGATTAGCTCACTTACCTAAGTAAGCTTCGCCAATCTATGCCTTGCCTGAATTCGATTTGTCATTTAATGACTTATATTGATACCGAAAATACCTTTATGGGGCTATAGCTCAGCTGGGAGAGCGCCTGCCTTGCACGCAGGAGGTCAGCGGTTCGATCCCGCTTAGCTCCACCATAATTTTTCTGATTATTCAGAATAGATTAGTAATAGTCTATTGCGAATAATTATGCTCTTTAACAATCTGGAACAAGCTGAAAATTGAAAACAACGCACATTGTTTATCGCTTAAACAATGTGAGAGTCTCTCAAAATTTCAGACCTGAAATTTTCGGTCACAAACTCGAGCGGCATGCGCGAGCAGTGTGAAATTCAAGGCGGACAGCGCGCAGCAAGCGCAGCGTACTTAGGTACGTGAGCATTGCGAGCACTGCCCAACGAAGAAGTTCACCACGCACAGCCATGACAGTAAGGTGAACGTTGAAACAATTTCGGGTTGTGAGGTTAAGCGACTAAGCGTACACGGTGGATGCCTAGGCAATCAGAGGCGATGAAGGACGTGCTAATCTGCGATAAGCGTCGGTAAGGTGATATGAACCGTTACAACCGACGATTTCCGAATGGGGAAACCCAGTGCAATTCGTTGCACTATCGTTTGATGAATACATAGTCAAACGAAGCGAACCGGGGGAACTGAAACATCTCAGTACCCCGAGGAAAAGAAATCAACCGAGATTCCCCTAGTAGCGGCGAGCGAACGGGGAGCAGCCCAGAGTCTTAATCAGCATTAGCATCAGGAGAACGGTCTGGAAAGTCCGGCAGTAAAGGGTGATAGCCCCGTATCCGAAGGTGTTAGTGTTGTGAACTCGACGAGTAGGGCGGGACACGTGTTATCCTGTCTGAATATGGGGGGACCATCCTCCAAGGCTAAATACTCCTGATTGACCGATAGTGAACCAGTACCGTGAGGGAAAGGCGAAAAGAACCCCGGCGAGGGGAGTGAAATAGAACCTGAAACCGTGTACGTACAAGCAGTGGGAGCCCCATCACTCAAGTGCCTCGGCAATTGAGTGACGGTGTAAAACCATCACAATAACAGCGCAGAATTTGCCAACAAGATTGGTCGATTTTTTCAAGCCGTCGCGCAGTGTACATCGAAGTACACGAGCAACGGAAGTTAAAAAATCGGGCAAGATTGGCCGCAAAGACAAGCGGGACATTTGAGGATGGGGTGACTGCGTACCTTTTGTATAATGGGTCAGCGACTTATATTCTGTAGCAAGGTTAACCGTATAGGGGAGCCGTAGGGAAACCGAGTCTTAACTGGGCGAATAAGTTGCAGGGTATAGACCCGAAACCCGGTGATCTAGCCATGGGCAGGTTGAAGGTTGGGTAACACTAACTGGAGGACCGAACCGACTAATGTTGAAAAATTAGCGGATGACTTGTGGCTGGGGGTGAAAGGCCAATCAAACCGGGAGATAGCTGGTTCTCCCCGAAAGCTATTTAGGTAGCGCCTCGTGAACTCATCTTCGGGGGTAGAGCACTGTTTCGACTAGGGGGTCATCCCGACTTACCAACTCGATGCAAACTACGAATACCGAAGAATGTTATCACGGGAGACACACGGCGGGTGCTAACGTTCGTCGTGAAGAGGGAAACAACCCAGACCGCCAGCTAAGGTCCCAAAGTCATAGTTAAGTGGGAAACGAAGTGGGAAGGCTCAGACAGCCAGGATGTTGGCTTAGAAGCAGCCATCATTTAAAGAAAGCGTAATAGCTCACTGGTCGAGTCGGCCTGCGCGGAAGATGTAACGGGGCTAAACTATGCACCGAAGCTGCGGCAGCGATATGTAAATATTGTTGGGTAGGGGAGCGTTCTGTAAGCCTGTGAAGGTGTGCTGTGAGGCATGCTGGAGGTATCAGAAGTGCGAATGCTGACATAAGTAACGATAATGCGGGTGAAAAACCCGCACGCCGGAAGACCAAGGGTTCCTGTCCAACGTTAATCGGGGCAGGGTGAGTCGACCCCTAAGGCGAGGCAGAAATGCGTAGTCGATGGGAAACGGGTTAATATTCCCGTACTGGTGATAATTGCGATGGGGGGACGGAGAAGGCTAGGCTATCCGGGCGACGGTTGTCCCGGTTTAAGGATGTAGGCAGGTGAATTAGGCAAATCCGGTTCACTATATGCTGAGGTCCGATGACGAGTCACTACGGTGATGAAGTAGCTCATGCCCCGCTTCCAGGAAAAGCCTCTAAGCTCTAGATTATCATTAATCGTACCCCAAACCGACACAGGTGGTCAGGTAGAGAATACTCAGGCGCTTGAGAGAACTCGGGTGAAGGAACTAGGCAAAATGGTGCCGTAACTTCGGGAGAAGGCACGCTGGCATTAGGTGAAGTGATTTACTCATGGAGCTGAAGCCAGTCGCAGATACCAGCTGGCTGCAACTGTTTATTAAAAACACAGCACTGTGCAAACACGAAAGTGGACGTATACGGTGTGACGCCTGCCCGGTGCTGGAAGGTTAATTGATGGGGTTATCCGTAAGGAGAAGCTCTTGATCGAAGCCCCAGTAAACGGCGGCCGTAACTATAACGGTCCTAAGGTAGCGAAATTCCTTGTCGGGTAAGTTCCGACCTGCACGAATGGCGTAATGATGGCCAGGCTGTCTCCACCCGAGACTCAGTGAAATTGAACTCGCTGTGAAGATGCAGTGTACCCGCGGCAAGACGGAAAGACCCCGTGAACCTTTACTATAGCTTGACACTGAACATTGAGCCTTGATGTGTAGGATAGGTGGGAGGCTTTGAAGCGTGGACGCCAGTCTGCGTGGAGCCAACCTTGAAATACCACCCTTTAATGTTTGATGTTCTAACGTTGCCCCGTTATCCGGGGTGCGGACAGTGTCTGGTGGGTAGTTTGACTGGGGCGGTCTCCTCCCAAAGAGTAACGGAGGAGCACGAAGGTTGGCTAAGCATGGTCGGACATCATGCGGTTAGTGCAAAGGCATAAGCCAGCTTGACTGCGAGAGTGACGGCTCGAGCAGGTACGAAAGTAGGTCTTAGTGATCCGGTGGTTCTGAATGGAAGGGCCATCGCTCAACGGATAAAAGGTACTCCGGGGATAACAGGCTGATACCGCCCAAGAGTTCATATCGACGGCGGTGTTTGGCACCTCGATGTCGGCTCATCACATCCTGGGGCTGAAGTAGGTCCCAAGGGTACGGCTGTTCGCCGTTTAAAGTGGTACGCGAGCTGGGTTTAGAACGTCGTGAGACAGTTCGGTCCCTATCTGCCGTGGGCGTTGGAAGATTGAAAGGGGCTGCTCCTAGTACGAGAGGACCGGAGTGGACGCACCACTGGTGTTCGGGTTGTCATGCCAATGGCATTGCCCGGTAGCTAAGTGCGGAAGAGATAACCGCTGAAAGCATCTAAGCGGGAAACTTGCCTTGAGATGAGTCTTCCCTGACCCTTAAAGGGTCCTAAAGGAACGTTTAAGACTAAGACGTTGATAGGTTGGGTGTGTAAGCGTAGCGATACGTTGAGCTAACCAATACTAATGAACCGTGAGGCTTAACCTGACAACACCGAAGGTGTTTTAGAGAGATTGAGTTGTTTTCGAGAAGTGAGAAGCCGAAAGGTGAAGGACACACAGCTTGTTTGAGATTGACGTTCTGGTTTAGTGACGAAAAAAACTAAACGGGAACAAACAGAATTTGTCTGGCGGCAATAGCGCGGTGGTCCCACCTGACCCCATGCCGAACTCAGCAGTGAAACGCCGTAGCGCCGATGGTAGTGTGGGGTCTCCCCATGTGAGAGTAGGGAACTGCCAGACATTAAATTAGTGAGAAAGCCACCCATCGGGTGGCTTTTTTGCGTTTGGAGAAAAAAAGAAAAACAGGGGATGTTGAGTTTAGGTGGGGTGCTTAAGTTTTAGTTCCTTAGTTCCTCAGTTTCTTAGCTCCTTAATCCCTAATTTTAATCCCCTTTTTATCGCTTACTTTCTCATTAGACGATGTATTACACGTCTCTTCATCTTTTTTAACTACTCTTGGGGCTCCCCTCTATCTATCACCATCATTAATGAGCGTGCGTGATGCAAAGTAGTGAGTAACAGCTCACAGATTATTTAGGGTAGCGGAATTTTAATAAAATCAAATAAATATTGTGGATTGGGAGTTTCCCCATCACGGTGATGAATGATACCGCTTGAGTCAAAGTAGTCAGTAACAACTCACTTGTTGAAAGGGCGGTGGCTGTTGGCGATGGTGGGATGACAGGGGTAGGAGAAGCAATGGGGGAGAAGCGGTTGTATTGGTGTGCTGAATGGATATTTTAAATGCAAAGTAGTCAGTAACAACTCACCTCTCTTTTTAGCCGTATAGGGAATGGGCGAGGAGGGTAGGAGGAAAACTCAATTCCCTGTATTTAAGTGATAAATGTGATTAAGAAACATAAAGTAGCAAGTAAAAGCTCATAAATTGTGATGACAAAGAATATATATTTAGTGATGACTATATTTCAGGTTTCGTAATTATTGTATTGGGAGATTGAGATGGTAAATGTAATTGAAGGGGGCAAAATAGTAAATAACAGCTTTACAGCAAAGGTAGTAGAGGTAGGTTAGATAAGTTTATATCTCCGAGTGCAATTACTGTGTGATTTGACTCCCTGGTTGATAGATAATCTATGATCTATTAAAAATAGTAATGACTTAATGAAACTATCTGACAGGATTACTCTTAACTTGTCCTATAATGTTTATAGTTTTAATGGTTTTTATGGTGTTAATTAAGTAACCCAAGTAAGTCATTATTTGAACAATAAATTCATTAATATCAATAGATAAAAATAAAATAACCAATTTTACTCATAAATAAATTAACTATTTTGTTTGTATATTTTTAATGAATAAGTGCACGATTTTTTATTTTTTTATATAAAAATTGTTAAATTGATGTTTCAATTTCTTACATTTATACTGTGTTAGGTAGTTAATGGTATATCCAGCTATCACATTACCGATGAAATTTGCTTATAAGTGAAATTTTCAAAGGAAAGAAACTTACATCCAGATATGAAAGATAGGCCAGCTAAGCAAGTTATACCTTTTAATGAATGGTATTTCGTGTAAACAATATTTGTATAGCAAAGGTGGGTCAGATGAATAAATCAAAAAGCGCTAATCATCGAATTTTCGACCAAATTATTTCTGTAAATAAACAGAAAGAAAATGAATTTAATAATGGGCAAGACGGTGCAACTATTCTTTCTTTATTAGTGATGTTTTTTGTTCCTTTTTTACTGTTAAATACAGTGAGAAATACCCTTGGCATTGACTATAGCTTTGTCACTGTCATTGGAATGCTCGCTATCAGTGGGTTGATTACAGTAGTGCTGTATAAAAAATTAAAACTAGGTTCCCGATTCGCAGATAAAAATATTGTATTAGACCAGTTACTTTCTCGTTATACGCCGAAAAACAAGCAAGAATTTAAAAAATTACAAGAAGAAAGAAAAACAAGTTCAGCAGAGTTTTATTCATTAGTAGAAAATTGGGCTGATGTAGAAAGACAACACTATGCAAGATAGTATCGAATAACGAAAACAAAAATAAGTTCTTCAATATTATTAATATCCTTCTTTTCTCTACGTAGAAAGAAGGATTTTTTTATATAAAACTTCTGATAAAAAGAGTTAAATATACTATCAACTCCTTTATGTGATTTGATTTATCCTATTGATTTATAGGGTAATCTCAAGAGAAATAATGATGAAACTAAAAGAGGTTTAAATAAACTATTAATAAAAAACGGCTCGATACACTGAGCCGTTTGGTGTGGCAATAAAGTTAGGTTTAGTGTGATTTACCCTGCTCAATACCGAGTCCAATTTGTGAACGAACAAATTGCTCTTTAAAGCGCTCTCTTTCCATTTTTCCTTGTTCTGAATTATCTGTTACAGAGAATAGCCATGAAGCAACAAATGCAACAATCATGGAGAAGAAGGCTGGGTACTCATATGGATAGATTGGTTTTTCATGGTGAAGAATACTGACCCAGATGGTTGGTCCTAAAATCATTAAAACAACAGCAGTAATTAGCCCTAACCAACCGCCAGCCAATGCACCGCGAGTTGTCAGCTTACGCCAGTACATCGACAGTAAAATGATTGGGAAGTTACAACTAGCTGCAATAGAGAATGCTAAGCCGACCATGAAGGCAATGTTTTGTTTTTCAAACAAAATACCGAGGCCAATTGCAACAAAACCTAAGATAACAACGGTAATTTTAGAGACACGTAATTCATCTTTTTCATCCGCTTTACCATTTTTCATTGCCATCGCATATAGGTCATGAGAAACCGCGGAGGCGCCTGCTAAGGTTAAACCAGCAACAACAGCAAGGATAGTGGCGAATGCAACTGCAGAAATAAAGCCTAAGAAGAAATTGCCACCGACGGCATCTGCAAGGTGAACAGCAGCCATGTTTGTTCCACCGATAAGTGCTCCAGTAGCATCTTTAAATGCAGGATTGGAACTGACTAGAACGATGGCACCAAAACCAATAATAAAGGTTAGTATGTAAAAGTAACCGATAAATCCAGTGGCATAGAACACACTTTTACGAGCTTCTTTAGCGTCACTAACGGTGAAGAATCGCATAATAATGTGAGGGAGGCCAGCGGTACCAAACATCAATGCAAGACCAAGGGATAAGGCGGATATTGGGTCGGAAACCAGTCCTCCTGGGCTCATAATAGCAATACCATTTTTATGAACTTCAACGGCTTCTTTAAATAAGGTATTAAAGTTAAAGCCAACATGCTTCATAACCATAACGGCCATGAATGTTGCACCCGCTAATAACAAGATGGCTTTAATAATTTGCACCCAAGTTGTGGCTAACATTCCACCAAATAGGACATATAGCACCATCAATATACCCACAATAACAACCGCGACGTGGTAATTGAGACCAAATAACAATTCAATTAATTTACCCGCACCAACCATTTGAGCAATAAGATACAGTGCAACAACAACCAGAGAGCCAACCGCAGATAGAATACGAATTGGTCTTTGTTTTAATCGATAAGAAGCAACATCAGCGAAGGTATAGCGACCTAAATTACGTAAGCGCTCGGCAATTAAGAATAGAATGATCGGCCAGCCAATTAAGAAGCCAATCGAGTAGATTAAGCCATCATAGCCAGAGGTATAAACCAGAGCAGAGATCCCTAAGAAGGAAGCCGCAGACATAAAGTCACCCGCGATAGCCATCCCGTTTTGGAAACCGGTAATTTTCCCGCCCGCAGTGTAGTAATCAGAGCGAGAACGCGTTCTTTTTGACGCCCAGTAGGTAATATACAAAGTGAAGCCGACAAACAGTAAGAACATCACAATCGCCTGAATATTTACAGGCTGGCGTTCAACATCCCCTGTCAATGCATCAGAAAACGCCATTGATGAGGTAAAAAAGAGAATGAGTGAGAGCAATATTTTCATTTTTCTACCTCTTTTAAAATTTCTGCCGTTAAGCGGTCATATTCACCGTTGGCTCGGATGACGTAAAGCCCAGTGAGTACAAACGAAATGACGATTAGCCCTACACCAACAGGGATCCCTCTTGTTATGTATGAACCTTCGGATATTGGTGTTCCAAGCCAGCTTGGGTCAAAAGCGATAAGAAAAATAAAACCCACATACAGCACGAGCGTTATTGCAGATAACAACCATGAAAAGCGACTACGTTTCCTAACCAGTTCTTGAAAGCGAGGGTTATCCTCTACCTTTTCGTAAGCAGTAGCATTCATCAGAGTTCTCCTCTGTTATACTCGTCATACTTCAAGTTGCAGCTTTGTTGACTGCATTCACTCACACGAGTCACATACTTATGTATGCTCCTCGTGTTTCGTTCGCTTGTCGCCTAGCTGCACCTCGAATTATTTAGAGTAAACCATCTTGTTGGGATGTATGTAAGGCCGCCTCTATGAGTTGGCCTTTTGGCGTTATGACATACTCATAGACTGTTTTTCTTCGAGTAGTTTTTCGACAACACCTGGATCAGCCAGAGTGGAGGTATCTCCGAAATTACTGGTGTCTCCTGATGCAATTTTTCGTAGGATGCGACGCATGATTTTACCGGAACGGGTTTTGGGTAGTGAATCCGTCCAGTGAAGTACATCCGGGGTGGCAATAGGGCCGATTTCCTTACGAACCCAGTTGCGAACTTCGGTGTATAGCTCTGGTGATGGCTCAACCCCAGATATTAATGTGACATAAGCATAGATTGCTTGGCCTTTAATATTATGAGGAATACCGACCACGGCAGCTTCAGCCACTTTCGGATGTGCAACGAGCGCTGATTCTATTTCTGCGGTACCTAAACGGTGGCCCGAAATATTCAGTACATCGTCAACACGGCCAGTGATCCAGTAATAACCATCTTCATCACGACGAGCACCATCACCACTAAAGTACATGCCTTTAAAGGTTGAGAAGTAGGTTTGCTCGAAGCGTTCGTGATCGCCGAATAAGGTTCGGGCTTGGCCCGGCCATGAATCAACAATCACTAAGTTACCTTCTGTGGCGCCTTCGATAGGTTCACCAAGGTTATCGACTAATGCAGGGCGAACACCAAAGAATGGCAATGTTGCAGACCCTGGCTTTAACATGGTTGCCCCCGGAAGTGGTGTGATCATGAAACCACCTGTTTCGGTTTGCCACCATGTATCGACAACAGGGCAGCGGCTGTTACCAATTTTTTTATAGAACCATTCCCAAGCTTCAGGGTTAATGGGTTCCCCCACGGAGCCGAGAATTCGTAATGAGCTGCGATCTGTACCTTCAATGGCTTTATCGCCTTCGGCCATTAATGCGCGGATAGCCGTTGGGGCAGTATAAAGGATATTGACTTGGTGTTTATCAACCACTTGGCTCATTCGGTTAACTGCTGGGTAATTAGGTACCCCTTCGAACATTAATGTTTTAGCGCCATTGGATAATGGCCCATATAACAAATAGCTATGGCCTGTTACCCAGCCTACATCTGCAGTACACCAATAGACTTCACCTGGATGGTAGTCGAAGGTGTATTTAAATGTCAGTGTGGCATAGACTAAATAACCGCCAGTGCTATGCAGAACGCCTTTCGGTTTACCTGTAGAGCCTGAGGTATATAGGATGAACAGCGGGTCTTCTGCGTTGATTTCTTCTGGAGGGCAATCTGCACTGACGCCTTTGATGACGTCGTGCCACCAGAGATCACGGCCTTCTATCCAGCTCGGCGCGTTGCCTGTGCGTTGGTAAACAATCACATTAGAAACCGTTGTGACTTGTGGGTTGGCGAGTGCGTCATCCACATTTTTCTTTAATGGAATTGCGCGGCCAGCACGTAAGCCTTCATCTGCAGTGATGATGAGCTTCGCTTTACAGTCGATAACGCGACCAGAGACCGCCTCAGGGGAGAAACCAGCAAAAATGACCGTATGTATAGCACCAATACGAGCACAAGCTAGCATCGCGACAGCAGCTTCGACAACCATCGGCATGTAAATGGCGACGACATCACCTTTACGGATCCCTTGTTGTTTTAGGACATTAGCAAACTGACAAACATCATGGTGCAGTTCGCGGTAAGTGACATTTTTTGACGATGAAGGGTCATCGCCTTCCCAAATAATCGCAGTTTGGTCGCCTTTTTCAGCCAGATGGCGATCCAAACAGTTAGCACTTAAATTTAATGTACCGTCTTCAAACCAGCGGATATCGATGTGCCCGGGGTCAAAAGAGGTGTTTTTAACACGAGTGTACGGTTTAATCCAATCAACGATTTTTCCTTTTTCGCCCCAAAATCCTTCAGGGTCTTGAATCGAGCGTTGGTACTCATCGTTATACTGTTGTTCGTTTATCAGGGCATTTTTTGCAATTTCAGCAGGAACGGGATGTTTAGTTATTTGAGTCATATTATTATCTCCTTGCAGATGTTAATACTATGTCAAAAAATGGTTAACTAAAGCACGATTTTTAAATTTGTTTTTCTTTTGCGCGGAAGATCACGTATTAATTGTAATGAGATTTGCAGGATTATCATTTGATGCTAAATGTCAAATTGACATATAAATCTAAAAATATAATAAAAGGTGGATTTAAAGAAAAATAAATGGCGGGGTTGTTGGTATTAGTTACTGAATAAACAAGTTCTCATAGCGAATATAAATATCCATACATTTCTCATGGGTTTGATAATGATTTTCATTAACAGTAAAATAACTATAATAGATAGTTATTCACAAGGTGCGAAGTTACGCAAGTGTTTACCCTATGAGCCTTGTGGTAAAAATGAGAAACATAGCGGTATTTACGTCACTGGAGACAATAATATGAGTTATACATTACCTGCTTTACCTTATGCTTATGATGCGTTGGAACCACATTTTGACAAGCAAACCATGGAAATCCACCATACTAAGCACCATCAAACCTATGTGACTAACACCAATACAGCGTTAGAAAAACTACCTGAATTAGCAGGTTTAGATATCGATGTTCTGATTCAAAAATTAGACCAAATTCCTGCTGATCAACGTACGTTTGTTCGTAACAACGCAGGTGGCCACTCAAACCATAGTCTGTTCTGGAAAGGTTTGAAATTAGGTACTGAATTAAAAGGCGAATTAAAAGCTGCGATTGAGCGTGATTTCGGTAGCGTTGATGCATTCAAAGAACTGTTTGAAAAAGCAGCTGCAACCCGTTTCGGTTCTGGTTGGGCATGGCTGGTTCTGAAAGATGACGGTAAATTAGCTGTAGTTTCAACAGCGAACCAAGACAGCCCATTAATGGGTGAGGCTATTTCAGGCGCATCTGGTTACCCAATCATCGGTTTAGACGTATGGGAACACGCTTATTATCTGAAATTCCAAAACCGCCGTCCTGATTATATTAAAGCATTCTGGTCAGTTGTGAACTGGGATGAAGCAGCGGCACGTTTTGCAGCGAAAGCTAAATAATCTTATAAGATAACGTAATTTGCTATAAGCGCAGCGTTAATGCTGCGCTTTTTTTATGCCTACAATTTGATATCGATTCCAAAACTTTACTTTTTATTGTTAAATAAAACTCATTATCATTTAAAATATTGGTTATTAATTTATTTCAATAATGATATGGATTTAGTTTGTTGATAAATAAGGAATAAATAAAAATGGATCGTTTAGCAACACACTTAGTCATGGGGATTGACCTTGGGACAAGTAACAGTGCGGTAAGTTTGTGGTTAGATGGCAAATCAGTCCTAATTCCTAATCTACAAGGAAACGTTCTAACACCTTCTGTGGTTGGTTTAGATGATGAAGGCCAGATTATCGTAGGACAAGCTGCTCATGAACGTTTACAAAGTCATCCTAATATAACTAAAGCGAGTTTCAAACGTTATATGGGAACCGATGCCACTATAACACTAGGTAAGCTTGTATTTCGTGCTGAAGAAGTCTCCGCTTTGTTGTTACGTCAACTTAAAGATGATGTTGAAGCATGGTTAGGTTATGCCGTCAAAGACGCCATAATTACAGTTCCTGCTTATTTTAATGATGTCCAGCGCCGCGCAGTTAAAACAGCGGGGCAGCTTGCTGGGTTGAATGTTGTAAGGTTATTAAATGAGCCAACAGCTGCTTCACTTGCTTTTGGGTTACTCGAAAATAAAGAACATAAATACCTCACATTTGACCTAGGAGGGGGCACGTTTGACGTATCGATCATCGATATGTTTGAAGGCGTTATCGAAGTTTGTGCTAGTAGTGGTGATGTACGCTTAGGCGGTGATGATTTTCGTGAAGTGATTTATCAATGGATGTTGAAAAAGTACCCCGAATTACACAAAGATCAGTTTCTGATACGGCCTGAATTATTGAAATTGTCGGAACATCTCAAGTTAGCCTTGAGTCAAGCACCAGAATGCTATGTTTCTATGCATTGGAATGAGTCAGATTTTGAATGGAAAATGACAGAACAAGAGCTAGCTACTTGTTGTCAGCCTTTATTAGCTCGTCTTCAACAACCTATTTTACAGGCATTGCATGACTCCCGTTTTTCGCTTAATGATCTTGACGATATATTGCTAGTGGGAGGGGCGACACGTATGCCTCTCGTTAGACAAACCGTAGCTCGTCTTTTCGGGCGATTTCCACGGCATGATTTAAATCCTGATGAGGCAGTTGCTTTAGGGGCTGGTGTCCAAGCAGGTATGGTAATGGCAGATTGCGCTTTGGATGATATCGTTTTAACCGATGTCATGCCATTTTCATTGGGGGTTGATACCACGAAACAGCATGGTGAGCGTTTTGAATTTGGTTACTATCTTCCTATTATCGAACGCAATAATTTCTTGCCTATCAGTAAAATGCAGGAGCTAAGTACAATTGTAGATAACCAAGAGCATATTTTACTCAAGGTATATCAAGGTGAAGCTCGCCTAGTCAAAGATAATGTTTTCCTTGGGGAATTAAAGATAGATATTCCTCCACGACCAGCCGGAGAAGTGACGATTGAAGTTAGGTTTACTTACACGGTTGATGGTTTACTTGAAGTTGAGTGTCATTATCAAGGTAGTCCTAAGGTTTACCGGTTATTGATCGAAAAGGTACCTGGCCAAATGAGTGAGACACAAATTTCAGCCAGCTTGGCAAAAATTGCAGGGTTAAAGCAGCATCCAAGGGATATGCCTGAAAATAGAGAATTGTTAGCCCGTTGTTCTCAATTATATGAATTCTTGCTCGGTGATGACAGACTTTGGGTCGATAAGATAACAACTGAGTTTGAGATAGCATTAAATAGCCAAGATTTACGCTTGATCGCAACATTTCGCCAGCAAGTTGTTCAATTTTTGAAACGATATGAAAGGGATTTGCATTAATGGATATGTGGCAAATATTGGGAATTCCGTTCACTCATGATGAAAAAGAAATCCGTAGGGCTTATGCAAAGCAACTCAAAAAATATCGACCCGATACTCATCCAAAAGAGTATCAGCAGCTAAGAGAAGCATTTGAAAATGCAAAAAACGTATCCTCTTATCAAGTGAGTTCTCAGCCTGAAGTTGCTTCTGAAGACGAAAGTTATGGTGAAGCCGTATTATTAAATGACCACACCGGGTATCAAGATATTTATTTTTCTGATTGGTTATCAAATACATTTGTAGCAGATGAGCCTTTACCTGCTATAGCAGTGGCTGAAACTGTTTATACCCAAGATGAAATTGATACTGTCGCGAGCCTGATTGTGGAAAATGAAAGCAAAGGGAAGGCCGCGCTATCTTTTCTTTGGGCTCATGTGATGGAAAAAGGCAATTTACACATTTTTGCTCAGTTTCATAAGGATTTTGCCAAAGCATTATCACAACAGCAGGGCTTAATGGAATCGACCGTAGATTGTGCTTCTGAATTATTGAATTGGCAGTTAAATGATTATAATTCAGACAGTGTGGTTCCAATGTTTATTCAAGAAGGTATTCAAAATCAATTACGTAAAACTGCTGTTGAACGTGCATGGCAAGATTGCGAAATTGAAGCATCACATAAGTACTCGATCTCAGCATTTACAATGCAATTTTTAATTGGAAAGCAGGCAGAAGTGACTGGGTGGATGCGGTTAGTACCTGGGGTGCTGGATTTGTTGATGAAGCAATATCAGCAGTTGATACAAAATTACCCAGAGCTTGCAGATCGAGTTAATCCAGCAGTGGCCGCTTTTTTCAGTCAACCTAGAGTATGTTTTTCTCTTTCTCATTTATTTCTTCTTATGTTTTGGGGAAGTATATTTTGTATTGCGGCACCGTCTCCGGATATCGATAATCGGGTTATTATCGCAGTTGCGATGATTTTTATTTTCTATTTATATCTTAGTGATGCGTTATTATTTTTCTTTTTAAATAAAAATAAAGACACTTCTGGTGCTATATTTTTATTGGTAGATTTTCTATTTTCGATAATGGTGCTAACAGGGATATATGTATTCATTATGTCTGTCATTGCTGACGTAGTGAATATTACAATTAAAGGTGGTGATAATCAGGTGGGAACTATCATGTTTAGCGGTATGTTCTTGTTAATGATCATCTGGCAAATAGTACCAAAGACAAAAGGGATACCAAAATTGAGGTTACCAGGGATAACCGTATCGCGTATTCTTGGGTTTCCATGGATATTTTTAAAGTGGTTTAATTCTTGGTGGATTACGCTCACTTGGGGGCTATTGATATATATTATTTTAGAGCTAACATTGATAGGAGCCCTGCTAAAAATTAGTGAGGTTATTAACCATGGGTTATGGTAACTTGAACACAGTAACAGTTATTTCATCCTATGTGAGTATTAAGGTGTGATCTTGCATGAAAGTATCTCCCCAAGTTTTTATCGGTAAAGTCCAAGCAACCCAGTTTTGTGGGCACAGCGCTATTCATAAGCAAGCTGCCGATGGGTTATTGATGTTAGGGCAATTGGGACTTGATGGCGATGAACAAGCTGAAAAACGCTTCCATGGCGGGCCTGATAGAGCACTTTGCCATTATCCTCGTGAACATTATGATTTCTGGGTAAATGCGTATCCTGATTTAGCCGATTTATTTGTTGCCTCTGCATTTGGGGAAAATATATCAACATTGGGTATGAGTGAAGAAAATGTATTTATTGGGGATATTTTTGCATGGGGTGATGCGCGTATTCAGGTCACTCAGCCTCGTTCCCCTTGTTATAAGCTCAATAGGTTAACGGGAATTGAAAATTTTGCACAAATGATGCAAGACAATGGGCGCTGCGGTTGGCTGTACCGTGTCATTAAAACAGGCAATGTTAGTGAAAATGCGCCATTAACATTATTGAGCCGCAATAGTGATATTTCAGTACAAGAAGCCATTATGATTGCATTTCACGCCCCTTATGATGAAGAGCTGTATCAGCGGCTTTTAAGTGCTGCAGGGTTATCCGCAAGTTGGAGCTTAACCATGCAGAACCGTTTAGATAACCACCGAATTGAAGAGTTTAAGCACCGGTTGTTTGGTAAGCGTTAATATAAAGCAATGTGCTTATGGTAAAGAGAGTATTTGGCCATAAGCACTTGCTAGCAATATAACGCCTAAGTCTTAG
Organism: Providencia sp. PROV040; assembly: GCF_032706145.1. Classification (NCBI taxonomy): domain Bacteria; kingdom Pseudomonadati; phylum Pseudomonadota; class Gammaproteobacteria; order Enterobacterales; family Morganellaceae; genus Providencia; species Providencia sp. PROV040. Next base: position 101,814 of record NZ_CP120530.1, read on the forward strand.
GCATTTGTTGTATAAACTGTTGGTACCACGGGATATTCGCCATTAATTCGAGATGTGTTCCCTGAGCAATAATTTTTCCTTTCTCCATATACACAACATGGTCTGCTTGGCGAGCGAGATTAGGCTGGTGGGTGACGATGATACGTGTTTGTTGTTTTGCTTGAGTAATAAGGTCAATCACGGAGGCTGTATTGATATTATCAAGGCTTGCCGTTGGTTCATCCATTAAAATGATATTAGGATGCTGTAGAATCAGCCTTGCAATACACAGCCGTTGTCTTTGTCCTCCAGAAAGTAACATACCACCGGCACCTACCTCTTTTTCTAAGAACGTATGATTGGCAGTGAAATTAAGTTGTATCAGTAATGCACTGATTGCCCGGTCATCAATATTATCATCATCAAGTACCAAATTTTGGCGTACGTTACCGCTAAATAAACGGCTATCTTGCAGTAAGACTCCCCGGCGAGCACACAACACCTCTTGTGATAGGTTTTTAATATTTTTATTACCGTAGTTCACACTGCCATGTGTTGGGTCTTGTAAGCGGGCGAGTAAGCCTAATAATGTACTTTTTCCTGCTCCTGATGGACCTACAATGACGGTAATTGTATGTTCTTTAAAGTTAAGGTTTATATTTTGTAAAATGCGTTTTTTATTATCACTGTAAAATGATAACTGTTCACAGCTAACGCTATCGATAGTGGGTGTTAATGAACGATAAGGAAAGTTCAACACGGGGGCCTTCAAGGCTTTTTCGATTTGTTGAATTGCTTTTTTCATTTGCCTAATTGATTGGTCTAAATGAGAAAGTAACCACATAGGCTCAATTAAACGAGCTAATAAAACTAACCCGGCTAGCCACATGTTTAGTGGCATCTTTGCATGATCAACTAAATAAATTCCGAATCCAAAGAGCGTAATAAACGCGGTTTGTACCATTAATGAAAATAATAAGTGAAATGGCAAGCTTCTTCGTTGTAGTTGTCTCTGAGTTTGATATTGGGATGCTAAGGCAAGTTTAGGATGCAGGTGCTCATAGTGAGTACTTGAACGACGAATCAATGGCTGGTGGAGAGCATATTGGTTGAGTGCACTCATTGCTTGTTGTTCTGACTCATGAACTGCTCGTTCGAAAAAAGCAATTTTGCTGGCAGACAAGCGTAAAGAAATTAATAACAAAAAGAGTATAAACAGTAAAATAGCGCCAAATGTACTTTGATAGATTAAAACCCCGATCACGATAGTACAAGGTGTAATTAACCCACTAATAATAGGATGCAACAAATGTGCAGGTACAGACATAACCTGTGATACCGGCCCTGAAATTAGTTGGTTGCTGTTTGATATGGGTTGTAATGAAAGAGGTAGATGGTGAATAAGTGCCGTAGCAAGATAGCGCATCACTAACCCCCCAGCAAAATAGCCTTTTTGAGTGGCTATAAATGTTACGGCTAATGTCGTTAAAATAGAAAGAGCGAATAATGTTAATGGCATTGTGGTATCAAGGTGCCAATCTAAAATAACAACAAATAAAAATAACCCGCTAATTCCCTCTAAAACAGCGCTTAGCGTCATCCAAAATATAGCATTACGTACGGTGTACAATAAGCGTTTAAGCACAGTTATCCTCCAAGGCACGTAAAAGTTTCTGATAGGGTTCTGAATGTATTGAAAGGTATTGATGCGAGCCTTGTGCGATTAATTTTCCGTTGTCTAACAATAATATGCGGTCTGCTAGATTCAAACTGCTTAAGTCATGGGTAATTAATACACAGGTTCGCGGCTCGGAGTGTAATAAATTGAGAACCCGTTGTGCATTTTGTGGGTCAAGTGCTGATGTTGGTTCATCAAGCAGCAATAAAGGCGCTGACGATAGGAGTGCACGCGCAATTGCGAGGCGTTGAGCTTCTCCACCGGATAACACCATATCTTGCCCTATTACGGCATCTAGCCCTTTAGGCTGTTGTTTTACAATCGATAATAAGTTGAGTTCATTAAGATAACGGTACATATTATCTTCAGTGGTGTTGGGGGCAAATAGCTGTAGATTTTCACGGATAGAACAAGGCAAAGGAGGGGAGTTTTGCATGACGATGGAAACTGTACGGTTCAAACTTGTCAATGATAGAGATGGTAATGGCGCTGAGTTAAAGAGCACATTTCCTTCAGTTGGGTCTAAATAGCGCGCCATAAGCTGTAATAAAGTACTTTTCCCTGCACCAGATGCCCCGACAATAGCGATAAATTCGTTAGGCTCTACGGTGATATTAATATTTGATAATATTGGATTATCACCTATTTTAACGTCAACTTGGACAAGTTTGAGCTCACCTTGGGATGGGATAACGTCCTTTTCTCCGTAATGCATGTCTGGTTCAGTTAGAAACTGGCGAATACGTTCTGATGCGCTGACGGCAAGGTTTAAGGCGTCTGCGCCATGCCCCATTGCAGCAACCGGTGCGGCGATACTGCTGATTAATAGAATGAACAAAATGATTTGATCGAGAGGCGCGGGCGCTGGCAGCAATGAGACCCCAAAAATAACCCATAATGACAGCAATGTGCTGCTGATACCGACTTGGGTCAGTGAGCTCAAGGCACCTATTTTTCTTATCCATCGTTTAAAGGCGATTTCAAATTGATATAGAGCTTGTGATGCTTTTTTTTGAATGGATTGATTAGGATATTGCCTTGCTTGCAGCGGGTTATCTGCGAGTTCGGCGTATTGTTGATATAGAGAGCCCATTGCTTGGTTACGTGCGGTGTATAGCGCCTGATAACGCACAGAACGCATTTGTCTAAATAAAAAAACAGAGACAATTAACGGTATTAAGCAAAAAACGGTGAGTAGGGCATTTTGCCATAATAGAATGAGAGTTGCTGTTGTGGGGAGGATAATCAATTTTGTAATATCAGCGGGGGCATGAGCGGTTAATTGATGTAACCCTCGCACATCGCGATCTGCAATTTGTAAAAAGCCGTCTCTACCATGTTGGGCAAAGTGGTTTAATGGAAGTTTTTCTACTTTATTCAGAAGTTGTAGTCTGACTTGATGGCAGAGATGGTTATCCGTTTGATGTGTTAAATACAGAGCAAGAGTTTGGCAAATTAGCCAACTTACACCACCGGTACAAGCAATAATAACCCACTCATAATATTGATGAACGGGAGCAACTGCAACTTGGCTAATTGCTATTAATGGAATGAGTGAACAGAGGCCTGCAATAGCTTGTAAAATAAGTGCAAATAATAATGTGAAACGATAGGGGTGAAGTAATTCCCTGAGTGCGCGGTACATGCGAAACCTCCAATAGCGAATCTGTCACTTTAATTTATTTCGCTTTGTTATCGTGAATTAGTTGTTTTGCTCACCAGACTATTTGTTTTGTTTGCAGGCCTTAAGTGGCAGTATTCATTTTTAAAGCGCTTTTTTAGGGTTTTTAGTAAGATGTGATATTGCGATTGGGAATATTGAGGGAATGAGATGCAATATGATTTAAATGATCTCTACTATTTTGTGAAAGTTGTCGAATATGGTGGTTTTTCACAAGCGGGCTTGGCTCTAGGGATCCCTAAATCTAAATTAAGTCGTCGCATTGCAGATTTAGAAAAAAAACTTAATGTTTCATTGATTTACCGTTCTACCCGCCAGTTTCATGTCACGGAAGTGGGACAAGTTTTTTATCAGCAGTGTAAAAATGTAGTTGATGAAGCTGAAGTTGCTCACGAATTGATTTGTTCCGTTCAGTCACATCCTAAAGGAACGATCAAACTATCGTGCCCAGTTGCACTATTACAAGTATATCTCAATGAATTACTTGTAGATTTTATGATGAAATACCCTGATATCGATATCCAAATCTTAGCGGTTAACCGCCCTGTTGATGTTATTAGTGAAGGGTTGGATTTAGCTATTCGCGTGCGTTCATTGCCCTTAGATGATTCAGGCTTAATGATGAAAGTACTAGGGTATTCACGGCGTATATTAGTGGCTAGCCCACAATTATTCGCAGAGCAGGGTGAACTCATAGAACCAGAAAAGCTGGTGGATTACCCGATGTTAGCGAATACAGAGCATTCACAAAATTACACGTTAACCCTCAAAAACAGTGACGACCTTAGCTTTACACAGCATTTTACCCCTAAGTTAGCGACAACAGATATCTTAACGTTATATCGCGCGGCGCTAAAAGGTGTCGGGATCGCAAGGCTACCTTATGGTGTGGTAGAAAAAGACATTGAATCAGGGAATTTGATAGAGGTATTACCGCAATGGCAGTTTCCTGAAGATATCATTCATGCAGTATATCCATCACGTAAAGGGTTGTTGCCGTCAATCCAATTACTGTTAAATTATTTAGCAGATAATATTTCGCCGTCAGTGAAATAAATTTCCCCGATAGCGCATTAGGCTATCAGGGAAATATTCGTCATTTATTGTGTTTCAGGAATGCGCCCAAATTTCCCACTGTTGAAATCATTTATGGCTTCATTGATTTCTTGAACAGTATTCATCACAAAGGGGCCGTAGCCAACAACTGGCTCATTAATGGGATCACCACTGAGTAACAGCACTAAAGCATCTTCTGTGGCTTCTAACAGAATATTGCTGTCTGTATCGTCGAGGATCATCAGTTCACCTTCGTTTAAAGCAGAACGGCCATCAACAAATATTGAACCACGTAGCATGACTAAACCGACATGGCGTCCCGTTTTAGTTGGGATACCCACAGTTTTACCTTTGTTAAGCTGTAAATCCCATACATCCAATGGACTAAAGGTTTGTGCTGCACCCTTATTGCCCAAATAGTCACCGGCAATCACTCGCAATGTACCTGCATCATTGGGTAATGCGACTTTTGGCATGCTTTGGCTTTCTAACAGCTGGTAGCCGGGGGCCGCTGATTTGTCTTTTGCTGGCAAATTGACCCACAGTTGCACCATATCAAGTGTGCCACCTTTTTTCATGAAGGCATCAGACTGATACTCTTGATGCAAAATACCCGATGCTGCAGTCATCCACTGAACATCACCTGGGCCTATCACACCACCTTCACCCGTAGAGTCATGGTGGGCGACTTCGCCATCATACACAATCGTGACTGTTTCAAACCCACGGTGTGGGTGCTCTCCAACGCCTCTGTTTGCTGAATTTGAGCTTGGGAAATCAAAAGGCCCCGCTCTGTCGAGCAAAAGGAATGGGTTGAGGTATTTCCCATGATCGTTATAGCTAAACATTGAACGGACAGGGAAGCCGTCTCCAACCCAATGGCTACGAGGAGATTGATAGATACCAATAATTTTTTTCATGGTTTTGCTCCTAAAATTGTTTTGATGACTGAATAATAAAGGAGCAAATCATTTGGCAGTAGTGGCAAAAATAGGTTTCATTGTTGCAGTGATAGAACAATAAAATAAAGTCTAATTATTCTATTTATAGAACAGTGTTTATCAAAAACTGGACTACTCAGCTTTAAATCGATGAATTAATCTAAATAACACGAAAACGGAGCGGATATCGTTCTATTTTTAAATCAAAAAAAAAATAGGTTTCATATTTTATCGATTGAGAGGTTTCATCATGAGTAGCCCAGCTAATTTTAATGGTCAACGTCCTGCTATTAACCCAGAAGATGCGGTGATGTTATTAATCGATCACCAGAGTGGTTTATTTCAAACTGTAGGTGATATGCCAATGACGGAATTACGTGCTCGCGCCGCTGTTCTGGCTAAAATGGCTTCCCTAGCTAAAATTCCAGTAATAACAACTGCTTCTGTACCTCAAGGCCCAAATGGCCCGTTGATACCAGAAATTCATCAAAATGCACCACATGCACAATATATTGCACGCCGCGGTGAAATTAATGCATGGGATAACCCAGAGTTTGTGGCGGCCGTGGAAGCAACAGGTAAAAAGCAACTGATTATTGCCGGAACTATTACCAGTGTTTGTATGGCATTTCCTGCAATTAGTGCGGTGATGGATGGCTACCAAGTATTTGTGGTGATTGACGCTTCAGGTACTTACAGCAAAATGGCACAAGAAATTACCTTAGCGCGTGTCGTTCAAGCGGGTGTAGTTCCAATGGATACTGCTGCTGTTGCTTCAGAATTGCAAGGGACTTGGAACCGCGAAGATGCGGCGGAGTGGGCAATGGCTTACACGCAAATTTTCCCTGCCTATCAATTATTAATTGAAAGCTACAGCAAAGCGCAAGATGTTCTGAAAAATAATGAACAATTAGATTCAGAGCGTTAAGGTGAAATAAACAGCATCAATGAATTAATTGGTGAAAATTGATTAGAGTAAAAATGGGGAAAACCCCCATTTTTACTGAGTTAATACAATGATTGTTACTGAGGGCGTTTAACAAAACCAATAGCTTCGTAAACTTTATCTAACGTTTCTTGTGCGCGAGCAGCGGCTTTGGTTGCGCCTTCATCCATAATTTGGTTTAGCAGCGCTTCATCATTACGGAATTCATGATAACGAGTTTGAAGTGTGGTTAACATACCGGAAACGGCTTCAGCCACAGCACCTTTAAGATGACCGTACATTTGCCCTTCAAATTCGGCTTCAAGTTCAGCAATTTTCTTACCTGTCACACCCGACATGATATCTAATAAGTTAGAAACCCCTGGTTTGTTTTCTAAATCATAACGAATACGCGGTGGCTCTTCGGAGTCAGTCATTGCGCGTTTGATTTTTTTCACGACAGATTTCGGGTCTTCTAATAAGGCGATAACGTTGTTGCGGTTATCATCGGACTTAGACATTTTCTTGGTTGGATCTTGCAGAGCCATAACACGGGCACCACCACCAGTCGGAATGAATGGATCGGGTACAGTGAAAATATCACCATAAATGGCATTAAAGCGTTGAGCAATATCACGGCTCAATTCAAGGTGTTGTTTCTGGTCAATACCAACAGGTACTTGATTCGTTTGATAAATCAAAATATCTGCTGCCATTAGTACTGGGTAATCAAAGAGTCCCGCATTGATATTTTCTGCGTGACGGGCAGATTTATCTTTAAACTGAGTCATACGGCTCAACTCACCGAAATAGGTGTAGCAGTTAAGCGCCCAGCTCAGTTGAGCGTGTTGTGGTACGTGTGACTGCACAAAAATGGTGCTTTTTTTCGGGTCAATACCACATGCTAAATAGAGCGCAAGTGTATCGAGGGTTCTTTTACGCAGTTCAACAGGGTCTTGGCGAACGGTGATGGCGTGCTGGTCAACGATACAGTAAATGCAGTCGTAGTCATCTTGCATTTGTACCCACTGACGTAATGCACCCATGTAGTTACCGATGGTTAATTCACCGGAAGGCTGTGCGCCGCTGAATACGATTGGTTTTTGGGGTTGCTTTAATTTTTCAGTGGGAGTGCTCATTTAGTTATGTCCTTGCTTATTTTATTTCAGATAACCCGATTGCAGGTAATAAATCAGAAAAATGTGTTAATACACAGTTCGGTTCACTCAGTGCAATAGATTCACCATAGTTATAACCGTAGGTCAGACCGACACACGGGCATTCAGCGCTTTTCGCTGCAATAATATCATTACGAGAATCGCCGACAAAAAGCAATTCTTCTTTACGTAAACCGAATGTTCCCATCGTTAGGTAGAGGGGAGCAGGATGCGGTTTTAAAGCTTTGACGTCATCGCTACCCAAGACTAGAGAAAAGTAGTGTTCAATACCTAATTTCTTTAATAATGGCGCAATAAATGGGGTCGCTTTATTAGTAACAATCCCCATAGGTAAGCCATGTTTTGTTAATTGCTCTAAAGTGTCTTTTACTTCAGGAAACAGTTGGCTGCCTGTTGTGACGGACGTTGCATAGAATTTATCAAAACTGGCTCGAGCTTTTTTTTGTCGCTCAGGTGTGATTTCGGCACCCGCCCATGAAAGTGCGCGTTCAACTAACACATCAACACCATTGCCTACCCAAATAGAAACGCGTTCTTTACCTGCAGGGGCAAAATTAAATTCTTTGAGCATGTTGTCGATGGCTTCAGCTAAGCCAGCTGCACTATCTACGAGTGTGCCGTCTAAATCGAAAGCGATCGCTTTGATATTCTCTAATACTACTTCAGTCATTGAGATACCTTTTGTAATTCGTTACGCATCGCGTCGATGACGGTTTTATAGTCCGGTTGGTCGAAAATAGCAGAACCCGCAACGAAGGTATCGGCACCTGCCGCTGCAATCTCTGCGATATTATTCACTTTGACACCGCCGTCGACTTCCAAACGAATATCATAGCCACTTTCATCAATTAATTTACGGACTTGGCGCAATTTATTGAGTGTTTGTGGGATAAACGATTGGCCTCCAAACCCTGGGTTCACAGACATGAGTAGGATCATATCAACTTTATCCATGACGTAATCAAGGTAGCTAAGTGGTGTTGCTGGGTTAAATACTAACCCCGCGGTACAGCCATGTTCGCGAATTAACTGTAGTGAGCGGTCAACATGTTCGCTGGCTTCAGGATGGAAACTAATATGGGTTGCACCGGCCTTAGCAAAATCTGGGATAATGCGGTCAACTGGCTTCACCATTAAATGAACATCGATAGGTGCAGTAATTCCGTAGTCTCGCAGTGCTTTACATATAGGTGCGCCAAACGTTAAGTTGGGTACGTAGTGGTTGTCCATAACGTCAAAATGCACAATATCGGCACCAGCTGCAAGAACATTGGCGGTATCTTCGCCTAAACGTGCAAAGTCAGCAGATAAAATAGATGGGGCAATGAGAAAGTTTTTCATTATTGTCTCCGATTATTAATCGTTATCTGAGAGCCATTCATCGCTAGGTACAAGGCGCTGCGTTTTTTTCTTATCCGTTTTTCTAGGAGAAAGGCTATTAGGTATACCCGGATATAATGCCAGTAACTCATTGACTTTTGTCCGGTTTAATATATTTCTACTAATGGTGCGACGTACTTTTACAATATGCAATTGAGCTTGATAATACCACTCTCTCGTCATCGGGGTATCATGATTTGAGATCAAGACAGGAATTTTACTTTCTGTTGATAACTTTTGAGCCAAAATAGCTAAATTTTGTTGTTCGAGCGAATTAAAGGCATTCGTGTGATACGCCGTGAAGTTCGCTGTATCTGATAAAGGTGCATATGGTGGGTCACAGTAGACAACAGACCCCTCTTTTGCGTTGAGCAAAGTTTCACCATAATGCTGAGTCATAAACGTGGCATTTTGTGATTTTTCAGCAAACCACAGTAATTCTTCTTTAGGAAAATAGGGTTTTTTATAGCGGCCAAAAGGAACGTTAAATTCACCTCGAGAATTATAGCGGCATAACCCATTATAGCAGTGGCGGTTTAAGTATAAAAAAAGGACACTGCGTTTCTCAGTATCGGTAGATTGGTTAAAGGCTTCACGCATTAAATAATATTGTTCGGAAGTATTATATTCAGGTGTGAAGATTTGCTGGGCTTCTTCGATAAAAGCATCAGCGCGGTCTTTAACCGTATTGTAGAGGTTGATGAGGTCACTGTTGATATCTGCCAGTATGTATGAATCATAACTGGTGTTTAAAAACACTGACCCAGCACCAACAAAAGGCTCAATTAAGCAATCACCTTGTGGAAGGTGTTTTTTGATTTCTTCCACAAGGGGGTATTTACCCCCAGCCCATTTTAAAAAAGCGCGTTTTTTTTTCATGCCGTCTTATTATTACAATCGTTTAGAGTAACTGCATTTATACTCTGTCAGGACAACATAATGCGCCCGGGGAAAAACGTTGTTATTTTTGATCCTGTTTGACTTGTTTCATATTTCTAACCCACGGTTTTTTCGCTTGTACTGCAGCAGGTAAGGTCCCTATTGCATTTTTTGCGTCGGTCACTGAACTATAATTTCCGTGAATAAGAACATACCAAGTTTGCCCATTACGTATGGTTTTATAAACTTTGTAATTGGCCAATTTGTTTTCTTTTGCGAAAGCTTCCAGTGTATCAGAGCGGCTTGCACTGCTGAGTTGCAATGTGTAGCTACCTGCTGGTGCAGACATGATATTGCTACTTTGGCTACTTGCCGTTGATTTTGCTGGCTGTTTAGTTTGCACAGGGTGTTTTGGCTCAACGGGTTTTACAGGTGTTTTTTCTGGCGTTACTGGTTTGACTACGGGTTGTTGTTCCACAGGTTTAACGGTTGGTGGCGTTAACGGTGTCGTATTTTGTGGCTGGCTAGTGCCTGGCACAGAAACTTGGCCTTGGTTTAAGGCATCAACTACATCGCCAGGTATTTCGATTCGCTCACCCAGACCATTTGGTTGAGTTTGAGGTTCGCCTTGGGTTGGCGTTGGCGTAATTTGTGAACCAGTGATTTCTTGCGGTTGCCCTGATAGCGTTTGACCTTGTGAATTTGTCAACGATGAGGAACCCGATAAATCGATATTCTGTGAATTATTGGCACCCGTTGTTTGTTGCTTTTCATGCTCTGTAGGGGCTTTCAGCGCTGAGCTGATAGCAATAATGAGCAGCAATAAGACCAGTACACCCACACCAATCATAATATGTTGACGTGAAAGTGCAATTTTAGGTTTTGCAGCAGATGATGATTGGCGTGAGCGCCCTGTCGGTCTATCTGATGTATCAGGCCTAAGATCATTTTGACCTTGAGACTGGTTATCTGGTTTAAATTCGTCCATTTTCCTCTCCCGAATAAAATTTGCCTATAGTAGAGATAAAATGTCTCTTATCAGTACAACCTCTAACGACCAAGCAGGACATCGCTGCTTATTTAAAGCATATATCCTTTCGTAATACCACGCTAGCCAAAGTGGTATTGATAATACGCTTTTTCAGAGTTTCGTATATAGGCGTAGGCATACCGTATAATTTAACGACTTTAGTGAACATCTACCAGTAACATTTTAAAACGCCAGTAAAAATTCAGCTTTTTCTTCGTTTTATGACATACAGGATGATATTGCCGCAATGACAGTCTGCGTATCAACATCTGAACGCATTTCCGAATGGCCGATAGTGGTAGGCAAAATTAAATGCAGTTTTCCACCCATCACTTTTTTATCTCGCATCATATGTGGGAGATAATCATCGGGCTTCATTTGTGAAGGGCCTTTGACGGGAAGTGATGCACGCTCTAAAAGTGTGACCACCCGCTGAGTTTGTTCAGGAGTAAATTGACCAAGTAATTCTGCTGTTTTTGCTGCCATAACCATGCCAGCCGCGACAGCTTCACCATGTAACCAGACGCCATAGCCCATATGCGCTTCGATAGCATGACCAAAGGTATGACCTAAGTTCAATAATGCGCGTAACCCACTGGTTTCTTTTTCATCCGCAGCAACCACTTGTGCTTTTAGTTCACAACAACGGCGAATACAGTAAGCCATCGCTTGGTCATCAAGAGAGACGAGGGCATCAATATTCTCTTCTAGCCAGCTAAAAAATTCACTATCGAGGATAATGCCATATTTAATGACTTCTGCTAAGCCGGAGGCAAGTTCTCTTGGTGGGAGAGTTTTTAAGCAGTTGAGATCAACCACAACAGAAGCGGGTTGATAAAATGCGCCGATCATATTTTTCCCTAGTGGGTGATTGACGGCGGTTTTACCACCGACAGAAGAGTCCACTTGAGATAATAAGGTCGTAGGTACTTGAATAAAACGTACTCCACGCTGATAGCTTGCTGCTGCGAAACCTGTTAGGTCACCAATGACGCCCCCACCAAGAGCGATGAGGGTGGTGTCACGGTTATGGTGTTTTTCAAGTAATGCGGTAAATACATCATTCATAATGAATAATGATTTGTATTGTTCACCATCCGGTAGAATGATGGTATCAACTTTTACGCCTGAAGTTTCAAGGGCATTCTTTATCTTATCGAGATAAATAGGGGCAAGAGTTTCATTTGTCACGATCATTGCTCGTTGACCCGCAGTTAATGGCTCAAATGCCCCGGTTTGTTGATATAAGCCGGGTGCAATATTGATTGGATAACTACGTTCGCCTAGAGTGACGGTGACTTTTTCCATCTTGCTTTACCTTGAGTTCATTTTTGAAAATAACACCATGAACAATTAGTTTTTTTCTAATAGTTCAATGATTTGGTTGGCAACAACTTTTGCACTTTGCTCATCAGTATGAATGGTAATATCAGCAATTTCTTCATACATAGGATTACGTTCGTCAGCCAGTTTCTCAAGAACCTCACGTGCGGGTTCGTCAACTTGTAGCAGTGGACGTTTTTTGTCACGTTGTGTACGAGATAATTGTTTCTCAATTGTGGTCTCAAGATAAACAACGACACCGCGAGCGGATAGGCGATTACGGGTCTCTTTGGACTTAACAGAGCCACCACCTGTTGCTAATACAATGCCTTGTTTCTCTGTAAGCTCATTGATGATTTTTTCTTCGCGATCGCGAAAGCCTTCTTCACCTTCAAGGTCGAATACCCAGCCTACATCTGCGCCAGTGCGTTTTTCTATCTCGTGATCAGAGTCGAAAAACTCCATATTAAGCTGTTGAGCCAACTGACGGCCAATAGTACTTTTACCAGCACCCATTGGTCCAACCAGAAAGATATTGCGTTTCTCTGCCATGTTTTTTGGTATTACTACGATTATTCGTTAATGATTACCCGCCCCGCCAATCAGATTAGCGGCGGGACCTAAACTGAAACCTCATAAGTGATGATGTGAGATCAGATAAGAAAATTATCTCAATACATCAACCTGAATTGCAACTATATAAATATGGCACTAAGCAAGCAAAGTGCCATATTTAAAATTACAGGTTTCGATACTTGAGCCGTCTATGTTGTCTAATGCCTTGTTTATCATGCTTTTTAACAGTTTCTAGCTATTGGTATCAGCAAGTTATTTCTGTTAAGAATAGAGCAACATTAATTGTGGCTGTTTTATAAGCGACTGACAGCTTGTTCTTTAATCTACGGATAGTTAGAACACTCAATGGATAACCTTGTATGCTAAAACGACGCCAGCGTCAAATTTATCCGGTAGGTTTATGCCATAAAAAATATTTTTTTTTGTCATCTTTGACTTATTGTGTATTCAACTATTTGAAGTATATGCGTTATTTTTTCCATGTTAAATATTGATAAGTTTTGGTGTTATAAAAACAATAAGGACACGCTTATCTGTATGCTCTGCCGTATTTGTGAATAATGTACCTAGAAAAGGGATATGAGATAAAAAGGGTAAGCCCATCTCTGTTTTTTCTTGTTTTTGCTGAAAAATTCCCCCAAGGATAAGGGTTTCATTATTTTTGATGGTTACGTTAGTTGCGATTTCTTGTTTATTGATGGCTAAGTGATGATGTTGGCTGCTAGTGAGTGCAGTATCGGGTGAGTTATGACTAATTTTAAGGTTTAACTCAATTTTTTCATCACGCACAATCGAGGGGGTAACATCCATACCCAGAACAGCATCTTTAAATTGTACGTGTGTTTTCTTGTCATTACTGGTGACATAGGGGATCTCTGTACCTTGCTGAATACTTGCGGGTTGTTGATGCGAAGCAACTAAACGAGGACTCGCAATAATAGAAAGCAGATTTTCTTTTTCTAATGCTTTCAGTTTCATTTCAAGTAAACCATCACCAAGACTAAGAACATTGAAGGCAAATTGTCCTGATATTGAAGAGTAACGATTGTAGCGATATAAGTGATTAGCGTTTAGATTTCCACCTGCCATCATTCCCCATTCTAAGCCCAACTCCTGTAATGCAGTTCGGCTGCTACTAATGATATGTGCAGTGATCTGTACTTGTTTATTTGGCTTATCTTGATGTTTTATCCATTCATCAATCAGTGCTAATCGATCTGGATCCTCTTTAATAATGAGGCTGTTTGTCGTGATATCGTGATGGATAGAGGCATTTTTTGATAATAACGAAGTATCTGGATGTTCTAATAGATGACGAACCTCTTGGACATTGGTTGAGATTAATTTAAATATTTTTTGGGTTAATGATGTTTTACTTGGCGTTACCTGCGCTACTGCTGTTTCCGGGGTAGGCTGGTTTTCTGTTACTAAGGGAGGTATCAGTGGTGCAAAGGGATCTCTAACCTCTTCGGCAGAGATTAAAAATGAAGATAAAAAGAAGAGTCCCCCAGCAATCAGCATGAGGATGTTAGTTCGTGAGCTATTCATTGCGGTTTTCATCCTTGATAGCGAGAGTGTCGTTGAACAATGAAAATGAGATGGAGGTGATGATAATTCCTTGTTTTAAATATATTTTTATGTCATGAAAATGCCATCTCTGGGTTTGAGGAAGGGTAAGAAGCTGTTCTATAACGTGATAAATAGGAATGAAGTGGCCTTGAAACTCCATAAAATAGGTATTGGTATCTGTTGGTTGCAATTGATTAAGTGTCACAGATGAATGTGAGAGCAAGGTATTTAACTGTGTCAGTAATTCAAGAGGCGCTTCTTTAATATCAACGGATTGCTTTAGTGATTGAGCTTGTTTTTCAAGTTGTTGTAACGAAGGTGAGTGATAGAGAGCTTTCTTTTCTCTTGTAATTGCTTCAATTAAATTCAGGTTCTCAATGGTTAATTCCATGATCTGATTTTGATTTTTTTTCCAGAATAAAAAATACCCCGCAGTGATACAAAGCACAATTAAGAACCAAACAGGTAGGGTTTGTTGCCAAAATGGGCGATACCAAAAAGAATGTATGGACTCATTCATCGAGCACTCCTTGATATTTGGCTGTGAGGTGTAAACGGTTTAATTGATTCACTCGGCTGATTTTTTTCAATTGAATATCACTCAAACCTGGGTGATTTTTAAGTTGTAAGCCAAGCGAATTGATATCTTGAAAATCATAACTGTTAGCTTTGATCTCTATTTTGTTATTCATTAACTGTAGATTTGTTAGCCAACTTTTGGGTGGAGTTAGAGTTGGAAGGTTTTGTAGTAACTTAAGTAAAAATTGGTTATTTACTATAATGCTATCTATCTTTCTTTTTTTGCTCATTAAGCTATTAATCTGTGTTTGTTGAGTCGCGATTTGCAATACTAATTGTTGTATCTGTTCATATTGTAGTTGGTTATTGTGCTTTCTATTTTTTAAGTCTTTCATTTCAATTTGTTGAAAAATAAATAAAAAAACACACGCTATAATCACTGAGCAGCAAACCACAGAACAAAAGAGTAAAAACTCTCGTATCTTCTTTTTTATTTGCTGTTGGCGCCAAGGGAGAAAGTTAACTTGGTATATTTCCATCAATTAAATATCTCCATGACGTAAAGCAAGACCGGCAGCAATCACAAAATCCCCCAGTAACTGTGGTAATTTAATATTATGCTGTTGAAAAGCTTGGCGTAATTCCCAGTGGTGAGCTACCTCATCAGTACGAGAAATCTGTTCATGATCTGTAATGAGGTAAATAGGTGAGGCTTTTTCTTGATCAATAAAGGGCAGCAAGTGGGAAAGTGTCGGTATATCGGTATCTTGTAAATGGTTATAATTAGCTGGTTGGCTAATTGGCCCTGACCAAAGCCATTCACCTTGTCGATAATGAATAACCCAGCATTCATCGGGTAAACCCGCGTTTCTTGCCACATAACGTAAAGCTATGGGGGCGACATCAATAGCAAGCAGATTGAACCCGCTTTCTGTAAATAGATTTTGCCAAAAAGTAATATCTGACTGGCGGGCCCCATTAAAATAAACCTGTTGTTTGATGACGCGATAGTCGATAACCAGCTCTTGGGCGTGCATAGAAAAACGTTTTTCAGCTTGAGATTGTAAATACCACCCTAATTCTGGTTGTGGCAATTTGATTTCACTGGGTAATGAAATTTGTTGTTTTATTGTACGGACAGCGGGTAATGCGAAGGATACGGAACACTTTTTAGGTAATTTCTGACGCCATTGTAATAAAATATTCAGTAAAATTTGATATTGTTCATGGCTAGAATTATCAGTTAGCTCGAATGGTAATTGTTGTTGCCAACATTCACATAAATGCCAGTATTGTCTGCGCCGCTTTGCAGCGACTAGCTGTATTCTATCTCGATAGAGGTCGATCCCAATGTTCCATTTTGATGTATACATAGTTAATTTCCTTATCATTAACAAATAAATTACGATTTCTATTGTGCTGTATAAGCTTTATACTGTGTGTTAGTGATATCTAAACCCTCTTGTTAGCCGAGCATGGGAATTTTCCGGTGAAGTTCGTAAAATATTTTTTTATTCTTGTTTTCTGTTGCATTTTTTTGGGAACCGCCTCGATTTATGGCATGTATAAATATGTGGAAGGTGAGTTACCTGATGTAGCAACAATGAAAGACATTCGTCTGCAAATTCCAATGCAGGTATACAGTGCGGATAACGAATTGATTGCCCAATATGGGGAAAAGCGTCGTATTCCTTTACCTCTGGCAGAAATTCCTCCTTTAATGATCAAAGCGTTTATCGCCACTGAAGATAGCCGTTTTTATGAGCACCATGGGATTGACCCTATTGGTATTTTCCGTGCGGTTACCGTAATGGCGTCTTCTGGCCATGCATCTCAAGGGGCCAGTACAATCACTCAGCAGCTCGCGAGAAATTTTTATTTAAGCCCTGAAAAAACCCTCATGCGTAAAGCTAAAGAGGCATTTTTGGCTATTCGCATTGAGCAGCTTTTTACTAAAGATGAAATTATGGAGTTGTACCTGAATAAAATTTATTTAGGTAACCGTGCTTATGGCGTCGGAGCAGCTGCGTACGTTTATTTTGGTAAGACAGTGGATGAGTTGACGCTTAGTGAAATTGCGATGATTGCAGGTTTACCAAAAGCACCTTCTACATTTAACCCTCTGTACTCTTATGACCGTGCGGTAAGTCGTCGTAATGTGGTTCTTTCTCGCATGTTTGAGGAGAAATACATTACTCAAGACCAGTATGAACAAGCAAAAAATGAAAAAATCGTGGCTTCGTATCATGCGCCGAAAATTGATTTTTCTGCGCCGTATTTAGCCGAAATGGCGCGTCAAACCTTGTTTGATAAATATGGTGAAGATGCGTATACCGATGGGTATAAAGTCTACACTACGGTGATCCGTAAAGATCAGGAAGCTGCAACAACCGCAGTCCGTAATAATTTGATCGACTACGATACTCGCCACGGTTATCGCGGTCCTGCCGAGGTTTTATGGAAACAGAATGAAACGGCTTGGACAGCAGAGCAGATAGTCGAAAAATTGAAAAAAATGCCGGTTTATGGGCCTTTAATGCCTGCAGTTGTGACATCTGCAACAGCTTCAGAAGCGCAAGTGATGTTAGCTGATGGTTCGCAAATTCCTATTACAATGACCGGTGTGCGTTGGGCGCGTAAATTTATTTCAGATACTCAACAAGGTGCCGCGCCAAGAGCTGTAAATGCAGTCATGCAAGTGGGTGAGCAAATTTGGGTTCGAAAAGTTAAAGATAACTGGTGGTTAGGGCAAGTACCTGATGCGAATGCGGCATTTGTTGCTTTAAATCCAAATGATGGGGCGATTATTGCGCTAGTTGGTGGGTTTGACTTCAATATGAGTGAGTTTAACCGAGTCACCCAATCATTACGCCAAGTTGGTTCGAATATTAAACCTTTCCTATATACAGCGGCAATGGATAAAGGCCTAACATTATCATCATTACTTAATGATGTACCAATTAGCCGTTGGGATGCAGGTGCAGGTTCTGATTGGCGTCCTAAGAATTCACCTCCTCGCTATGATGGGCCTATTCGTTTACGTCAAGGTTTAGGCCAATCAAAAAACGTTGTGATGGTTCGTGCGATGAGAGCCATGGGGGTGGATTATGCGGCTGATTATCTGACTCGCTTTGGTTTTCCAGCGGAAAATATTAACCGTACTGAAGCATTAGCGTTAGGTGCTCCATCATTTACACCAATGCAAATGGTTCGTGGATATGCAGTCATGTCCAATGGTGGGTATTTGATTGACCCATACTACATTTCGAAGATCGAAAATCATAATGATGAGGTTATTTTCGAAGCCAACCCTAAAATAGCATGCCCTGATTGCACGAATATTCCGGTAATTTATGGTGATACGGAACGCACTATTGTGAGCAAAGGTATTGATGATGAGTCTACCGAAGAAGTGACACAATCAGGCGATAATACCGTCATAAAAGAGCCAACAATGGAATTAACGACGGCAGCTAACTTAGACGGGAACTCTGGTGACCAATATGCACCTCATGTAATTAATACCCCACTTGCATTCTTAATTAGGGATGCGATGATGACCAATATTTATGGCGAGCCTGGTTGGTCAGGTACAGGTTGGCGTGCAGCGAGAGACTTAGGTGGTCGCCGTGATATTGGTGGGAAAACAGGGACAACTAACAGCTCTAAGGATGCTTGGTTCTCTGGCTATGGCCCAGATGTTGTTGCTTCTGCATGGATTGGTTTCGATGATAATAGGCGAACATTAGGTCGTGGTGAAGCAGGGGCCAAAAGTGCACAACCCATGTGGAACGACTTTATGAAGTCTATTTTGGCAGGGGTACCAGTGAAAACAATGAAACCGCCTAAAGGTGTTATTTCGGTCTCCATTGATAGCAGAACAGGTAAATTAGGTTCCTCCCGTCGTGAGTATTTTATTGAAGGAACTGAACCGAAAGAACATGCGGTACAAGAGGTAGGTACGACAATTTCTACGGAAGGCGGAGCCAGCCAAGAGCTATTTTAAAATTATTGTTGGTTAAATACCTATAATTAGCACCCCATTGTTGGTTTAAAACATGGGGTGTTTTCTATAGAGACGTTTAATATATCAGTAGGTTATATACCTATATTAATGATTAGTTATGGAAATAACATACAGCAGATGTAATGTTAAGTGTTATTACTTAACACTTTTTAGGTAACGTTCTAGATAGAAAAGTGCGCTAATATTCCGAGCTTCGTTGAAATCAGGGTGTTCCAGTAATTCCATCATTCGAGATATTGGCCATAGCTCTTGTTGTAGGGGTTCAGGCTCATCTCCTTTGAGTTTTTCCCTGTATAGGTCTTGAGCGATAAGAATATTCATTTTACTTGAAAAGTATGATGGCGACATCGTCAGTTTGGCGAGCTGAACCATGTGATTAGCGCCATAACCAATTTCTTCTTTGAGTTCACGCTGGGCTGCTTCAATGGCAATTTCACCGGGGTCGATAGCACCTTTGGGAAAGCCTAATTCATAGCTTTCAATCCCGACAGCGTATTCGCGAATGAGGATGAGGTTATCACCCATGATAGGAACAATAAGAACCGCTTCGCGTTTTGCGGGCCGCATTCTTTCATAGACTCGTTTTTCACCATTACTAAATTCGAGGTCAACTGATTGAATGCTGAATAATTTTGATTGAGCAACATCTTGAATATTCAAGATTTTAGGTTTTTTTAACTCTGTCATAACGATTTCCGAACAGGATGAGTGAAATCTATTGCTAAAAGCATATTTCATTGATTTACGAGACGCGTTTTACCTAGCACTGCCCGTATTTTGAAATCATCATACAACTATGACCTATATCAAAATAAAATGATAGATATTATCGAGTAGATAAAATGCTGTTAGTATAATTGACTCAAACAAATAATACGGGTAAACAAATAAAACATTTTTTACAAGGTGTTGTAATTTAAAATAAAAACTACAAATAGAATAGGAATCGGCTTATTTTTAGGAAGTGTGAGGGCTGATATGCTTTTCTTATTCATTTTTCATTGGGGAAACAATGCTGAACCATGTCATTATAACGGCTATAATTGTTATTAGCCTGACTATAATGGCTTCCTTCCTATATTTTAGGCGGGGGCGGCATTCTGGCGTCTATCAAATACCTTCTGTAGCATCACCATCATTTAGGAAAATGATTGATTCAGATTACCAAACCATCTCCCAGTATTTAAATTATTGCGCTGCTATATCAACAAATACATCTCAGCATCCATGGCAAATCAAAAAAAACTCAATCATAGCGACAGTTTGCCATTCATTGACACGTTTTAACTTACGCCAAGAGCAAGGAAATAGTTGGCGCTATTTTATTGATACAATTGAGGTTCAGCTCCCTTCACAGCTTGAGCCTTTTTTGCAACGCCAAAATGTTATGGAAATAGTGGAAACAGACCACTTGCCGTTAATTATTTCAATGAATAGCCATTCTCTGAAAGATTTCAGTAGTGAATGGCAAACGGGTATGCCTATCGATTCAACATGGCCTGATGCGGCAATTCAAGAACGTGGCCAGCATAGTATTGAGCGATTGAAAGTTCGTAAAGAGACGAATGAAGAACATCGGTTACACCATTCTACAGGTTGGCTTGGTGCTGCGATTATCTGCCTGAGTTTTTTATTTGGTTATTTAACCCTTGTTTCGATTCCTTTATTACAGGAATCGGGATTAGTGATCACAACGATTACGTTTATTATTGGGTTACTTATTCTCTTTCGCTCTAGGATGTTCCCCCGACAATATCAAGATATTCAATGTATTCATGGCCAACCAAAGCGCTGGGAACTCTATGGCGAACTGGATAAAAAATATTCCACCAATACGTCTATTGCTGGTATTGACTTGCACTACCCTAATCATTGGACGAATTATTTAAAATACGAAGAAAACCAAGCTGTTAATATTGATTTTTATACGACGGGTGAGGTGGTCAGGCACGGTAAGTATCTTTCTTTGCATGAAGAAGAGCGCTATTACCCGTACAAACGGTTCAAAAAGAATGTATTGATGTTAGTTGGGGCTTTATTAACGATGGCCCTGATATTTGCATATCAACCGATAGATTTGCCAATAAAACTGGGTTTTGCGTGGCTAGGTGGCACAGAGAAAATCAAGGCTGAGAGTCCTAATGAGCTCGCTTCCCGTCAGCTCAAAGTTGGGGATACATTAGTTGCCCAAGGAAAAGGGATGTGTTACCGCTCACCGAATTTGAATAAAGAAAACCAAGCTCAATTTGTGCCGTTTGATTGCTCTGGTATTTATTGGAATGATGTTAGTTTACAGACTGAACCTCAATCAGAGGTTGTTGAACACTCAATATCATTGCTTGATACCGTCAAAAGCCAATTGCATCCAGATAAAAACTCGACAGGAGTTAACCCAAGATTACAGCGGGATATTATGAAATCAGGGATGAATATTATCTTTGATTTTTCGGCTATCATCATGGGGACAGAACAACTGTGCCATAATTCTGATAACTGCCTAAAATTAAAAAATGCACTGACTAACCTAGGGAGTACAGATGATTGGCCTTCTTTAGTAAAGAAAGCGTCTACGGGAAAACTAAAAGGGGCTCATGTTTTATTGCGTGCTGGTAGCGCTGAGGCCTTGGAAAACATCGTGGAAGACACCATATATGATTTTATCAGGACAGAAATAGATAGAGAAGTGCGCAAAATTAATAGTCCGCCTCCTGGTGGTGTTTTATTAATTAGTGATGAAAACAAGCCTTTAGTTGATTCGATACAGGGAGCTTCTTTTAATGAGCTATCGCCATTACAGCGTTGGCAAGAGTTGCAAAGGTTATCAAATCTTCTGATCAATACACCGTTCAATATTGAAGGTGTCATTACGGATTTATCAGTAGATGCCAATGGGACATTGCAAATTGTGTTGCATGAAGAACCCAATGAAAAAGTGGTATCTCAGTATATATGTAGTGCGCTTTTTATCCTATTTTTGTTGGTGTGTGCGTTGTTAAATGGTTCGTTGATTGTGCTACGTGTTTTGAATAATAAGAAGCGTTTGCGTAATATCACAGAATATTATGATAAATGCTTTGAGGCTAATCCCCCTTCCTATCGTCGATAGCATCATCCCGGAAGTAAAGGGAGCCTCTTCTTAGTTTGATTCAGACTTATGTTGAGGAGGCCCCATGAATCAATCCATTATAGAACCTGTTCGCCTTGATAAGTGGCTGTGGGCTGCGCGATTTTATAAAACGCGTGCGGTCGCCCGTGAAATGATTGAAGGCGGTAAAGTCCATTACAATGGGCAAAGAACTAAGCCAGGGAAAATTGTTGAACTGCATGGAATCGTTAAGCTTCGGCAAGGTAATGATGAACGAACGGTTGAAATCATGCAAATCAGTAGCCAGCGCAAAGGTGCACCGGAAGCTCAGTTGCTGTACTGTGAAACGATAGAAAGTATTAATCAACGCGAGAAAATGGCACAAGCGCGTAAGATGAATGCACTGACGATGCCACACCCAGAGCGACGCCCGGATAAGAAAGAACGGCGTACCCTGTTAAAGTTTAAACAAACAAATTCTCATGAGTCGTCTTAATGACGGCCTGAGCAACAGCCCGAGCAATAGAGAGATATTATGGCAAACCAAGACTTACTCCACCGTTTTTTATTTGAACAACATTCCGTTCGTGGAGAAATGATCAGTGTTGATGAAACCTTTGAACATATTTTAGAAAACCATGACTACCCAACAGCGGTAAAAGGGTTGTTGGGTGAGTTACTTGTTGCTACCAGTTTATTGACGGCAACGTTGAAGTTCGATGGTGATATTACTGTGCAAATTCAAGGTGATGGGCCTGTTAATTTGGCGGTTATCAACGGTAATAATTTACAACAGATGCGTGGTGTTGCACGTGTAGATGGCCCAGTTGTGGCGGGTAGCACTCTCAAGCAAATGATTGGTAACGGTTTTATGGTTATTACCATCACACCGAACCAAGGTGAACGTTATCAAGGGATTGTGGCTATTGAAGGGGATTCTATCGAAGAAAGCATTGATGCCTATTTCCGCCAATCAGAGCAATTACCAACCCGTTTATTTATCCGTGTGGGTGAAGTAGATGGGAAACCAAGTGCAGGTGGTATGTTATTGCAAGTTTTGCCAGCAGCAAATGAAACAAGCCATGACTTTTTTGACCACTTAGTGCAGCTGACTGCCACGATTAAAGGCCAAGAGCTGAGCACATTGGATGTGAAAGAGGTTTTACATCGTCTTTATCATGAAGAAGATGTCACTTTATATGACCCTCAATCTGTCGAGTTTCGTTGTACTTGTTCAAGGGAGCGTTGCGAAAGTACGTTAGCCACCTTACCTAAGGAAGATGTTATCGATATTTTGCACAAAGATGGGAAAATTGATATGGAATGTGAATTTTGTGGCTCACATTATGTATTTATTGAATCCGATCTTCAGGGGTTAAATAATGAGCTAAATCAGCAACTTCACTGATACGATTTAGCAACCTAATTATGTGACAAGGGTGCAATTCTGCACCTTTTTCTTATAATTTTAAAGCATTATTACGTGCTCTAAGTCTCATTATGAATTAAAAAAAATCATACATTTTCAATTCTTTGATAGCAATCGCTGTTAATTAGTCGTAAAGAATTATGATCATCCGCAGATTAGTTATGTTTACCAGGAGCAATATAATGAGCGCTAAAAGCATTACCCTGAAGGAACTTGAAAAGTACGGTATTCATGATGTAACTGAAGTGGTTTATAACCCAAGTTACGAGCTATTATTCACGGAAGAAACTAAGCCTGGACTTGAAGGTTATGAGCGTGGAACAGTAACCACTTTAGGAGCTGTTGCGGTTGATACAGGTATCTTTACTGGTCGTTCACCAAAAGATAAATATATTGTACGTGATGACGTGACTCGCGATACAGTTTGGTGGGCAGACCAAGGTAAAGGTAAAAATGACAACAAACCTATGTCACAAGAAGTTTGGGCGGATCTCAAACATTTAGTGACTGAACAACTGTCAGGTAAACGTTTGTTTATCATTGATGCATTCTGTGGTGCGAACGCTGACACTCGTCTAAAAGTACGTTTTATCACCGAAGTTGCATGGCAGGCGCATTTCGTTAAAAACATGTTCATTCGCCCATCTGATGAAGAATTAGTAGGTTTCGAACCTGATTTTATCGTCATGAATGGCGCAAAATGTACTAACCCGAATTGGAAAGCACAAGGTTTGAATTCAGAAAACTTTGTTGCGTTCAACTTAACCGAACGCATGCAACTGATCGGCGGCTCTTGGTATGGCGGCGAAATGAAGAAAGGTATGTTCTCTATGATGAACTACCTGCTGCCATTAAAAGGCATTGCATCTATGCACTGTTCTGCTAACGTCGGCGAAAAAGGTGATGTAGCCATTTTCTTTGGTTTATCTGGAACAGGTAAAACCACACTCTCTACCGATCCAAAACGTAAGTTAATTGGTGACGATGAACACGGTTGGGATGATGACGGCGTATTCAACTTTGAAGGTGGTTGCTACGCAAAAACTATCAACTTATCTAAAGAAGCTGAGCCAGACATCTATGGCGCAATCAAACGTGATGCGTTATTGGAAAACGTGATGGTGTTGGCAGATGGTTCAGTTGATTTCAATGATGGTTCAAAAACAGAAAACACCCGTGTTTCTTACCCAATCTACCACATTGAAAATATTGTAAAACCTGTTTCTAAAGCGGGCCATGCAACAAAAGTTATCTTCTTAACCGCAGATGCATTTGGTGTGTTACCTCCTGTTTCTCGTTTAACGCCTGAGCAAACGCAGTACCACTTCCTATCAGGTTTTACCGCGAAATTAGCAGGTACAGAGCGTGGTGTCACGGAACCAACTCCAACCTTCTCCGCTTGCTTTGGTGCGGCATTCTTATCACTGCACCCAACACAATACGCTGAAGTATTAGTTAAACGTATGGAAGCAGCGGGCGCTAAAGCTTACTTAGTGAATACAGGCTGGAACGGTACAGGTAAACGTATTTCCATCAAAGATACACGTGCCATCATTGACGCTATTTTAAGTGGTGACATCGAAAAAGCAGACATGATTAAACTGCCAGTGTTCGATTTAGAAATCCCAACAGCATTACCGGGTGTGGATACCAATATCCTTGACCCACGTAATACTTATGCAGACAAAGCACAGTGGGATGAAAAAGCGCAAGACTTAGCGGAACGTTTCGTGAACAACTTTGATAAGTACACGGACACCCCAGCAGGCGCTGCACTGGTGAAAGCAGGGCCAAAACTGTAATTGGTTTTGTGAATCAATAAATAATAAAGGCTCTACCAAAGTAGAGCCTTTTTTGTTGTGAAAATGATTATTCTGCTGATGGTAAGTCAAACAACAGGATTTCACTATCTTCACTTGCTTTGATGGTGAGCGCTGTTTCTTGCCAAATGGCTAAACCATCGCTGGTGGTTGCTTTTTGGCCATTCACTTCAACATTCCCTTTAACGATCTGGATCCACACGACACGTTTATCAGCGATAGCATGGGTGTGTGTTTCATTAGCAGGTAATGCCCAGCGCCACAGTTCCATATTTTGATAAATTTTTAATGAGCCATCACGTGCATCCGGTGATAGCACCAATTGCTTGCCGTCTTTGGAGTCGAACCGTTTTTGCTCATAACGTGGCTCAATGCCTGTTCTTTCAGGAATGATCCAAATTTGGTACAGATGTAGCTCTTCTTCATTGCTTGGGTTGTACTCAGAGTGACGAATACCCGTACCCGCACTCATTATTTGAAATTCACCCGCAGGGATTTGCTCCATATTGCCCATGCTGTCTTTATGTTCCACAGTACCATTGAGCACGTAGGTTAATATTTCCATATCTTTATGGGGATGTGTTCCAAACCCTTGGCCAGCAGCAATAAAGTCTTCGTTAATCACTCTCAGCGCAGAAAAGCCCATAAATTGCTCATCATAGTAGCTAGAGAATGAAAAAGTATGCCAACTGTCGAGCCACCCATGATTTGCATGACCACGTTCGTTCGCTTTGCGTAAATAGATCATCGTGTTCTCTCCTGTACGGATTTCAACCTTGGTTGAACTCGCTCTAAATGTATTGATGACAGTTTAACCAATTTATACACAGAGAAAAGTAGCTCCCATTAACCATAGGATCCAAAAAATTTGAATAAGATACACGGTGATTGCAGAGAATGTGGTGTGAATAAAAAAATAGCCAGCGCAAGGCTGGCTAAAGTAAACACTGGAAGCAATGTGAGCAATGTCGTACTCCCTGCAAAGGGTGACTAAGTAACCCTGTTGAGGAAGTGATGATAATGATAATAGTTATCACTATCGTTTGTAAAGCATTATTTTTAACCAAAATAATATATCTTATAATTAAAACTGCAATTATATGATTTATATGAAATTAAATATTAACCATTATTTTTCAATGGATTAAGATTATTTGGCCATAAATAAAGGCCGATAACTTTAACAGAGCAATCCTGTTAAGAGTCTGGTTAAGGCCGAGTGTTTTTTAGTCGTTTTTTGCAAAAGGGAGAGGTAAGCTTTCTGCGCATGCAGCTGCGGAGCTCCATGCCCATTGGAAATTGTAACCTCCTAGCCAGCCGGTCACATCCATCACTTCACCAATAAAATACAGGTCTGGTACTTTAAGTGATTGCATGGTTTTAGATGATATTTCGTGAGTATCAACGCCACCCAATGTCACTTCGGCGGTACGGTAACCTTCCGTTCCATTAGGTTGCACCCGCCATTGGTGTAAGGTGGTGTGTAACGCTTCAATTTGAGGATGATTAAGCTGTTTTAGAGCACACTCAGGGATTTGTCCTTGGGCTTGTAATACCTCAATTAGCCGTTTTGGTAATAATTTAGCTAAGGTATTTTTCAATGATTGATTTGGGTGCTGTTGTCTCTCTGAAACGATAAAATCATTGATGGAGATATCTGGAAGTAAGTTAATACTCACGTACTCGCCAGGGTTCCAGTAGCTGGATATCTGCAAAATAGCTGGACCAGAAAGTCCCCGATGGGTGAATAAAATATTTTCTTTAAATACGGTGCCGCTTGCCGCTGTTACCGTTGCAGGGACAGAAATACCTGAAAGTACCTGTAAGGTTTCTAAAAGGGGTTTATGTAAGGTGAATGGCACCAGTGCTGCTCGTGTTGGAATAATAGTATGCCCAAACTGTTCCGCAAGACGATAGCCAAAAGGGGTCGCACCTAAACCTGGCATAGATAGGCCGCCTGTTGCAATGACAAGTGAGTGGGTGCTTACTTGAGAGCCGTTGATCGTGACTAAAAAACCATCATCTGCTTTGTCAACGGCAGTCACCTCACTGCGTAACTTGATAGTGATATTGGGTAGATTACACTCACTTTGCAGCATATCGACGATATCTTGTGCACTATTATCACAAAAAAGCTGCCCTAAGGTTTTTTCATGATAGGGAATATTATATTTGGCCACTAAGGCAATAAAATCCCACTGTGTATAGCGAGCAAGTGCTGACTTACAAAAGTGTGGGTTTGTTGAAATGTAATTGCTGTGTTCTGCATACATATTAGTGAAATTGCAGCGCCCGCCACCGGACATCAATATTTTTCTGCCTAATTTTTTCCCGTTATCAACCACTAGCGTCCTCAAACCGCGTTTGCCAGAGTGTGAGGCACAGAATAAACCCGCTGCACCAGCACCTAAAATAATAACGTCGAAATTTTTCACAATAAGTGTCTCTATATATGTTTGATTTTAAGCGTAATTACATTGATAACCGGGATATTTTACGTCATCTCACCGGGATTGTAATGTAAAGCTTTGAGGAAGAACTGATGAAAACTATACAGGACGTATTATAATTAGAAAAATTCGTCTAAAAAAAGCAAACAACGATTATTTTCTGGAAATATCGTTAAAAAGTTTCAAAAATTCAGAATAAGTTTGATTGCTTTAATGTATTGAAAAATATGGGGTAATTGCTATGAGGTGCTTTTTTGATGGGTAGTTAAATCAAAAAAAGGTTAGATTTTGCTTCCACCGCCAGCGTTTGTCACTGATAATGCGCCGCGTTCATGTCCAACATATAATGGCTTAACGTCTATGCTACATCTTTTTACAGGTTTAGAATTTCATACAGGTCTATTATTAGTTCTGGCACTGTTATTTGTGCTGATCTATGAGGCTATAAATGGCTTCCATGACACCGCTAACGCGGTAGCAACGGTTATTTATACCAGAGCAATGCGGGCTCAGTTCGCAGTTGTCATGGCAGGGGTTTTTAACTTTTTTGGTGTCTTGCTGGGAGGGTTGAGCGTTGCATATGCCATTGTCCATCTCTTACCAACAGACCTCTTGCTTAATGTGAGCTCAGCTCACGGCCTTGCAATGGTTTTTTCATTGCTCTTGGCTGCAATTATTTGGAACCTTGGAACTTGGTACTTCGGTATCCCAGCTTCCAGTTCACACACACTGATCGGGGCAATAATCGGGGTGGGTTTAACCAACGCGATTGTGACTGATTCGTCTGTTGTTGATGCCTTGAATATACCGAAAATGATCAGTATTTTCATGTCATTAATTTTGTCTCCCGCTATCGGTTTCGTGATTGCCGGTTTGATGATTTTCTTTTTGCGCCGTTATTGGAGTGGCACAAAGAAACGTCGTCGTATTCACTTAACACCAGCGGAACGTGAGAAAAAAGATGGTAAGCGTAAGCCACCATTCTGGACCCGTACTGCATTGATTTTGTCAGCAGTTGGGGTGAGTTTCTCCCATGGTGCGAACGATGGTCAGAAAGGCATCGGTCTTATCATGCTGGTGTTAATTGGTGTTGCTCCAGCAGGTTTCGTTATGAATATGAATTCTAACGGTTATGACATCGCAAAAACACATGATGCGGTTGTCCACCTGCAACAATACTATGAAACACATAAACCAGCGTTAAACCATGCAATAGAAAATGCCCCGGTCGTTGCAGAAAGTAGTGATGAACCAGGCGGCGAATTCCATTGTGATAGCACGCGTACTAGCGCTATTTTAAATCAAGCGCAAAAGATGCTTGATGGCATTCAAAGCTATGAAGAGCTGACGCCAGACCAACGTAACCACGCACGCCGTTTGCTGATGTGTATCTCTGATACTGCGAATGCGGTTGCGAAATTGCCAGAAACCAGTTCGAAAGATGCCAGCTTACTGAAAAAACTCAGTAATGATTTACTGTATACCGTTGAATATGCGCCACTGTGGATCATTATTGCGGTTGCTTTAGCATTATCATTAGGCACCATGTTTGGTTGGCAGCGTGTTGCTGTGACCATTGGTGAGAAAATTGGTAAGAAAGGCATGACTTATGCGCAAGGTGTATCTGCCCAGGTGACTGCAGCAGTTTCTATCGGCGTGGCAAGTTATACTGGTATGCCAGTTTCAACAACGCAGGTTTTATCTTCTGCGGTTGCGGGGACGATGGTTGTCGATGGTGGTGGTGTACAAACAAAAACCATTAAAAGCATTGCATTAGCATGGTTATTAACTTTACCGGTGTCCATTGTGTTATCGGGCGGTTTGTACTGGCTATCGCTGTTGTTTATCTAGTCGCACTAATTTTGGCTTCATACATGAGTATGGAGCCTTTAACAGTTACATGAACACAGTAATCTACATATATAAAATAGTGATGATCGGAAGGTCATCACTATTTTCTCGCTAGCAAGTTACTAATCACAATTAACCTGTTATCAATAAATAGGCTAAGCTCACGACAACAAGAATACTGAGTCTGCTTATCATCATGAATTGCTTACGGATCCGCTCACAACGCAAAATAACTTCTGGGTCGTAATGTTCCAGATATTGTTTATTATTTATGTATCGAACTAACCGCAGTTGTTTGTTCAGTTGGCCGTGTGTAGTAAAAAAACCATTACCATCAACGGATTGATAAAGCAGGGGATCTGAATCCCTTAGAATAGACAATAAAACACGAACGGAAGAAAAGTACCGCATCATATTTAAGATGCACAAAATGCATAATGCCCAAAACAATGCAATCATACTGAACATAATCCTCTCCTTAGAACCTAGCTCAAGCTCACAGCAATTGTCGCAAAGGAAATACAGCAGAAAAATTGTACTTATACTCAGTTATTTTATTGTAGGATAAATTACTGTTTAAAAAAAGTGCAGTTAGCGCAAATTTGTGATGACCTCTTGTTTCTATTGAAGAAAATAAATCTGAGTTACTGAACTTTATTATCACAGTTTGCTGTGCAACTTTGTTGCATTTCTAAACTAAAGAGTCGCCATAACTCGAATTTTTTAGGGCAATATATTAATATTGAATGAATGATGTTATTGTTTTATAAAATGTTATATGAAGTGATGATTTTAAGGTTAATCTGCTTAGATGTGATCAAAGCAACACTTAATAATCACAATTAGCAGGTATAGTATTCATAAAGATGTGGTGAAGGCATAACCACCAGATAATCAGCATTCGGAAGGAGTTTACTTATGGCTTACAAACATATTCTCGTTGCGGTAGATTTATCACCTGAAAGTAAAGTATTACTGGATAAGGCTGTCTCTATGGCAAAACCTTACGGGGCCAAAGTATCTATGATCCATGTTGATGTTAACTATTCAGACCTCTATACCGGTCTTATTGATGTCAATCTTGGTGACATGCAGCAACGTATTACTGATGAAACACGTAATGCTCTGAAGGATTTGTCTGCGGGCGCAGGTTATGAAATCCAAGAAACACTCAGTGGTAGTGGCGACCTAGGCCAAGTACTTGTGGACGCGATTAAGAAATACAATATGGATTTAGTAGTCTGTGGGCATCACCAAGATTTCTGGAGCAAGCTGATGTCATCTGCTCGCCAGTTAATCAATACTGTTCATGTGGATATGTTGATTGTGCCACTAAATGATGATGAAGAATAATCCATATCACTCAATTTGAAATATTATTCACTGAAGACGCTTGCTTATGCAGGCGTTTTTTTTGTTTCAAAATATGTATTTTGAGGGAGTTATTGGCAGGTCAAGCAATTTATTTTGCTATAGAGTGAAAAAAAACCTTGAATTTAGAATACAAACTAATGATATATTCAATAGGCAAACACAAATCAACCTCACATTTCCTAAAAATAATGATAAGAAAGAGTGAGGCACATCACAACAACTACATGTTAAAAAGGAAGACATAGATGACACAATCACTATCTTCGTTCTTGGAGTCTGTCCAAAAAAGAGACCCTTCTCAACCTGAATTTCTACAAGCCGTGCGTGAAGTATTCACTTCCCTTTGGCCGTTCTTAGAGCAAAATGCTAAGTATCGTGACCAAGCATTACTTGAACGTTTTGTTGAACCTGAGCGTGTAATTCAATTTCGAGTATGTTGGGTAGACGACCAAGGTAAAGTTCAAGTTAACCGTGCATGGCGTGTGCAATTTAGCTCTGCAATCGGCCCATTCAAAGGTGGTATGCGTTTTCACCCATCTGTGAATTTATCTATCCTGAAATTCTTAGGCTTCGAACAAACACTGAAAAATGCTTTGACCACATTGCCTATGGGTGGTGGTAAAGGTGGCTCTGACTTTGATCCTAAAGGTAAAAGTCATGGTGAAGTGATGCGTTTCTGCCAAGCATTGATGACAGAACTCTATCGCCATATTGGTTCAAATACTG
The DNA here is from genome assembly GCF_032706145.1 of Providencia sp. PROV040. Classification (NCBI taxonomy): domain Bacteria; kingdom Pseudomonadati; phylum Pseudomonadota; class Gammaproteobacteria; order Enterobacterales; family Morganellaceae; genus Providencia; species Providencia sp. PROV040. Next base: position 133,290 of record NZ_CP120530.1, read on the forward strand.
ACGTCCCAGCAGGGGATATTGGTGTTGGTGGCCGTGAAGTGGGCTTTATGACAGGTATGATGAAAAAGCTGTCTAATGACACTTCTTGTGTATTTACCGGTAAAGGATTGTCTTTTGGTGGTAGTTTAATTCGCCCTGAAGCAACTGGTTACGGTTTGGTTTACTTCACAAATGCGATGCTAAAACGTCATGGCCTAGGCTTTGAAGGGATGCGTGTCGCGGTTTCTGGTTCTGGTAACGTTGCGCAGTACACCATTGAAAAATGCATGGAGCTAGGTGCCAAAGTGGTTACAGCTTCCGATTCAAGCGGTACTGTAGTTGATGAAGACGGCTTTACAACAGAAAAACTCGCACGTTTGGAAGAAATCAAAAACAACTATGGTCGTATTGAAGAATATGCAAAAGAGTTTGGCTTAACTTACTTAGCGGGTCAGCAACCATGGAATGTTCCTGTCGATATCGCTCTGCCATGTGCAACACAAAATGAGCTGGATGTTGATGCAGCAAAAGTGTTAATCAAAAATGGCGTTAAAGCGGTCGCTGAAGGGGCTAATATGCCAACGACTATTCCTGCAACTGAGCTGTTCCTTGAAGCAGGAGTGCTGTTTGCGCCAGGTAAAGCGGCTAACGCAGGTGGTGTGGCAACCTCAGGTCTTGAGATGGCTCAAAATGCGGCTCGTCTAGGTTGGAAAGCAGAGAAAGTTGACGCCCGTCTGCATCACATCATGTTGGATATTCACCAGCACTGTGTGGAGTTCGGTGGTGAAGAGAAACAAACTAACTATGTTCAAGGCGCTAACATCGCGGGCTTCGTAAAAGTCGCAGATGCAATGCTTGGGCAGGGTGTGTTGTAATCTTCTGACCTCAAAACGTACGCGAAAGGGCGGCTGTATCATACTGATAAATTCACCTGTACATACGCCCTTCGCCGTTACGTTTATTCGCTATTTTTAATGCATGGATAGATATCAAACCGATGGTTTTTAGTGGTAACTGCTGATGGCGCTTTTTGTCCCGCAAGGGGCTCCGCGTAGTCAGGGCGCTTAACAACCACTCTACGTTTAGCCAAAGCAATCGCAGGGGCTAATAATGAATCTGCATCATCATCTGCTCCCACTAATGACTGAAATACTCGCATTTCTTTCTTCACTAAAGCACTTTTTTGCCGATGAGGGTACATCGGATCAAGATAGATAACATCAGGGGCATGGGGTATCTCACTCAGTGCTGTAATACTGGATGCATGAATCAATGACATTCGCTCTTGTAACCATGGGCCAATTTCTGCATCTTGGTAGCCTCGTTGTAAACCATCATCCAATAGAGCTGCAACCACAGGGTGGCGCTCCAACATACGGACATGGCAACCGAGAGCGGCTAGAACAAAGGCATCACGTCCTAGGCCAGCAGTGGCATCAATGATATCGGGAAGATAATCTTTTTTGATCCCGACGGCTTTGGCAACAGCTTCACCGCGACCTCCACCAAATTTGCGACGATGGGCCATCGCCCCAGAGACGAAATCAACAAAAATTCCCCCTAACTTAGGTTCATCTAGTTTGCGCAGTTGTAAGTTTTCAGGCGTAAGTACAACCGCCATAATGGCATCAGGGGTATGAGAAAGTTGCCATTTTTCAGAAAGTTGAGAAAGAGTGCCGGGATCGGCACCCTCTTCGCAGATCAATTGGATCTCAATACGATTAGCCATGAATACCATAGCTCTTCAACATGGCATCTAATTCTGGTTTGCGACCACGGAAGCGTTCAAACAGCGCCATTGGCTCTTCTGAGCCACCACGACTTAAGATATTGTCGAGGAAAGACTGACCTGTTTGACGGTTAAAGATGCCTTCTTCACTGAAACGTGAGTATGCATCTGCCGCAAGCACATCTGCCCATAAGTAGCTGTAATAGCCAGCTGCATAGCCACCTGCGAAAATATGGCTAAAAGCATGTGGAAAGCGCGACCATTTTGGTGAAGGAACCACAGCGACTTTATCTTTAATCGCATATAGCGTTGGCATGACTTGCGCACCTTTGGCTGGGTCATACTCAGCATGTAAGGTGAAATCAAACAGGCCAAACTCTAACTGGCGCAGAACAAACATGGCTGATTGGTAGTTCTTTGCTGCTAACATGCTATTAAGCATTTCTGTTGGTAATGGTTCGCCTGTCTCATAATGGCCGGAAATAAATTCGAGGGCTTCAGGCTCCCAGCACCAGTTTTCCATAAACTGACTTGGTAACTCGACAGCATCCCATGGTACACCGTTAATCCCTGCGACATCTGCAACATCAATTTGCGTTAACATATGATGTAAGCCGTGACCAAATTCGTGGAATAAGGTAGTGACTTCATTATGAGTAAACAGTGCGGGTTTATCGCCAAGTGGTTTATTGAAGTTACAGGTTAAATAGGCTACAGGATTTTGTAATGAGCCGTCTTTATGCACCATACGGCCAACACAATCGTCCATCCAAGCTCCACCGCGTTTATGTTCGCGAGCATAGAGGTCTAGGTAGAAGCTGCCGCGTAAGGTATTGGTTTCATCATAGAGTTCAAAGAAACGCACATCTTTATGCCATGTTTCTACATCATTGCGTTCTTTGGCAGTTAAACCATAAATGCGATGAACAACTTCGAACAAGCCATTCAGGACGCGTTGTTCAGGGAAATATGGGCGCAATTGTTCATCATTTAATGAGAATTTATGCTGTTTTTGTTTTTCGCTGTAATAGGCTAAATCCCAAGATTCAAGCGTATCGACACCATAATGTTCTTTAGCAAAAGCCGTCAGTTCAGCCAGTTCATTTTCCCCTTGCTGATGAGCACGGTCAGCTAAATCATTGAGGAAATTCAGCACTTGCTCTGGCGATTCGGCCATTTTGGTCGCTAGGGATTTTTCTGCGTAGTTTTTAAAACCTAATAATTGCGCTAGCTCGTGGCGTAAAGCCATCAGTTCATCGATTAATTCGCTGTTATCCCATTTACCCGCATTTGGGCCTTGGTCAGACGCACGGGTGCTATATGCATGGCTCATTTCACGACGTAATTCTGCGTTATCAGCATAGGTCATAACAGGTAAATAGCTTGGCATATCGAGAGTGAGTAAGTAGCCTTCTTCACCTTTTGATTCAGCCATGGCTTTTGCTGCAGCAATAGCGCTTTCTGGCATACCCGCTAATTCTTTTTCGTCTTTAATGAGCTTACTCCACCCCATGGTCGCATCAAGGACGTTATTGCTAAACTTAGACGCTATCTCCGACAAACGTGCCACAATTTCACCATAACGTTGCTGTTTTTCAGCAGGTAAGCCAATACCGGATAACTCAAAATCGCGTAAGGTATTTTCGATAGACTTACGTTGAGCTTGGCTAAGGGAATTAAATTCAGCCCCTTCTTTTAATGATTTATATGCTTGATATAAAGGCTCATGCTGCCCCATCCAGGTACTGAATTCAGACAGTAATGGTAAACATTTTTCATACTCTTCGCGCAGTTCTGGGCTGTTTTTCACGGAGTGTAAATGACTCACTGGCGACCAAACACGAGACAGCTTATCACTGGCTTCTTCTAAAGGTTGGCACAGGTTGCCCCAAGTGTATTGCTCTGTTGCACTCAACAGGTTTTCTACTGTTTGGCGATATTCATTGAGTACGTGTTGGACCGCGGGAAAAATATCCGCAGGCTCTATAGTAGAAAAACGGGGTAGTGCGGAATCGGCTAATAATGAATTTGTCATAAAACATCCTGTGATTGCAGGCTTGTGCTCGTAGGCCAAGGCTTACTGTGTTGACAATAAAAGTTAAATGGCGAACTTATACCCAAATAGGATAAATGTTATGGGTGATAGAACCAGCACGCCATTGCGAATATAAGAAAGTATATGGGGGCAGATGTACAAACCTCAATATCAATCTAACGTTTTTTCTTATTAACGCTTATCAATAAATGGGGTTTTTGTTGGTTTTTATCAATAAAGGCAATAGTTGTAGTTTCAATGCTTTGGAAAATAATGAATTCAGTCTATAATCACTTTCCAATCTATAGAGGAAGATCGTCGTCTCCGGTGAGGCGGCTGGATTTCAAATCCAGTTGGGGCTGCCAGCAGTCCCGGGCAGGTTCGACTCCTGTGATCTTCCGCCAAACGCAGTTTCTGAATTTCTCTCAAAGTCTATATTTTCCTTTTAAATCAACAAGATTAATCACTTAGAAGTCTGTCTGATTCTCCCCTTGTTTACTGGTTTATACCCCTGTTTGGGGGCAAAATTGGGGGCATAATTTTTCCCTATTTTTTGGATGCCCCCACAATGAAGCTCAAAGCCAGTCAGCTGGATATGGGCTTAACCAGCTATAAATTTGATGAGGTGTATAAAACCGATGTCACGATCGCGAAGAACTATCTTCGAGAAAATGAACTGAAAGAATTAAACCGTATCGTCAATATGTGGTTAGATTTTGCAGAAGACCAAGCACTGCGTCGTAAGCAAGTTTTCTTACAGGATTGGGATACCAAGCTGGATCAGTTTTTAAGTTTCAACGGCCGTGAAGTTTTGCAATGTGCTGGTGGGATTAGTAAAAAAGCCTACTACTAAAAAACCAATCTGGGGGTATTAATGGGGGCACTGCTATTTATCCAACTCAGCAAATGCGACTACTTTGTTCGATACCGTATCGCTTCTACAAAAGCCATAAAAGCGGGTGAGGACTGTCGACGGTTTGGGTAATACAGGTGAAAACCTTCAAAGTAAGGGCTATAATCGATTAATACAGCCTGTAACTTCCCCTTGGCAATATAAGGCTCGGCTAAATGTTCTGGAATATAGGCTATTCCCATTCCGTCCAGCGCTGCATTTAACTGGTGCAGTGTACTATTGAAAACGAGTTGCCCATCCACCTTTATACTTGTTGTATGATCATTTTGTTTAAATTCCCACGCATAAATAGCCCCCGCAGCACGATGGCGAATATTGATGCATTGATGTTCAGATAAGTCGTTAGGAAATAAAGGTTTAGGGTGCTGTTTAAAATAGTCCGGTGAAGCGACTGCAATTAAGCGCCAATCTGGCCCAATGCGAACTGCTATCATGTCTTTATTGATATCATCGCCAATTCGAATTCCTGCATCGAAACGTTCTTCAACAATGTTTGTAAAACCATAGTCCACATATATTTCTATTGTGATATCAGGGTATTTTTGTAAAAAATTATTCAATATTGGTCGAATATAAATTTCGATTTGGTCATCGGTACAACTTAAGCGAATAGTCCCTCTAGGGCTGTCTCTTAACTCACTTAATGCATTAAGTTCAATATCAATCTGTTCAAATAATGGTCGGATGGCATTCATTAGCTGTGCGCCAGCCTCTGTTACTGAAACATTTCGGGTTGTTCTTGCGAGAAGTCGAATCCCTAAGCGTTCTTCCAAAAGTCGTATTGTATGGCTTAATGCCGAAGGCGTCACACCAAGTCTTGCAGCCGCTTTTGTAAAACTTTGCTCTTGAGCAACGATAAGAAAAGCGTGCAAGTCATTCATTTTACCTTTCATCATTAATGAATTTTTCTCACAAGTTCATGAAGATTATACCCACTAATTAAATTATTACCTGTATGCCATGATGATGTCCATTAAATATCGTAGGTACATAGGCGAATATAATCGATGGATAATGCCATTTTTCAAGAGCGAAATTTTCCTGAAAGAGCGAACTGGAGTGCAGTTTTTGCCATGACGCTATGTGTTTTTGTATTGATAGCCTCAGAATTTATGCCTGTGAGCTTGTTAACACCGTTAGCGCTTGATTTTCAGGTGACAGAAGGAATGGCGGGACAAGGTATTACTATCTCAGGAATATTTGCTGTCATAACGAGCTTATTTATTTCTGCACTTACTCGTAATTTAAATCGTAAAGCCTTATTGCTGGGGCTTACGTTCTTAATGGGGGCGTCAGGCGCGATGATTGCTTTAGCCACCAATTATTATACTTATATGGTTGGTCGTGCGCTAATCGGTATTGTTGTTGGCGGTTTTTGGTCTATGTCTGCTGCGATAGCAATGCGCCTTGTGCCGATAGATCAAGTTCCTAAGGCACTGGCTATTTTCAATAGCGGCAATGCGCTAGCAACTGTCATTGCTGCACCTTTAGGGGCTTATTTAGGCTCAACTATTGGATGGCGAGGGGCATTTTTAGGCTTGGTGCCTATCGCGATTGCAACTATTGTGTGGTTGTGGGTGAGTTTACCCTCAATGCCAACTGATCCGAACAGTCATCAAAATACGCCTCAGATTTTCAGTATTTTTAGCTTCTTTAAATATCGCGTTATCACACTGGGTATGCTTGCTATCGGGTTATTTTTTATGGGGCAGTTTACCTTATTTACCTATGTGCGTCCTTTCCTTGAGACCGTCGTAAAAGTCGATATCTCGATGGTGACATTTAGTTTGTTACTTATTGGTATTACGGGATTTATCGGAACTCTACTGATTAATCGTGTATTAAAAATAGGATTCTATCAAACATTAATCGCCATTCCACTATTGATGGCCAGTATTGCGGTATCACTTATTTTCTTTGGCTATTCCAGTCTTACTTCCATCGTATTATTGAGTATTTGGGGTTTTATCGCGACTGCGGCGCCTGTTGGTTGGTGGAGCTGGATACCTCGCATATTTTCAAATAACGCAGAAGCCGGAGGAGGATTGATGGTTGCAGTGATCCAACTTTCCATTGCCTGTGGCGCTTCGGTAGGAGGCATATTCTTTGATTTGATGGGCTATAAAAGTACTTTTGCAATCAGTGCGTTATTTCTTGTAGTCGCAGCAATACTTGTTCAATGCACAGCAAAGGCTGAAAAGGAAAAATAATATGTTGAATCTATTATTTAAAAATAGGCTTACCCCATTAAATTTTTATTTTCTGTTGGTATTTGCCTGCATCAGCCAGCCATTATTGGCACATAGTTTACCAATAGAACCTAAAGTGTATTTAATAGAAATTCGTCTTGATACGCAAATAATAAAGGCAGAATTAAAAGATTCAGAAATGACGCGTGATTTTATCAGTTTATTACCGCTCACTGTTGAGTTAGCAGATTATTCATCCACAGAAAAAATCACTTATCTTCCCCGAAAACTACTAACTCGCAATTCATCTAGTGGGATCGTGCCAGAGATTGGGGATATTACTTATTATGCCCCTTGGGGAAATATTGCTATTTTTTATCAACCATTTAGTTACTCCTCAGGGTTATTTAAATTAGGAAAAATAACCGATGGGCTGGAATATCTACAATTTACATCACCAAAACAAGCTGTGATAGAGCTTATCCAAAGAAATAACTAAAAGAGGATGCATATTATGAATCATGAACGTAGAGATTTATTGAAATTAACGGGGGCAAGTATTGCTGTTGCGAGTATGGCATCAATAATGACATCACCAGTATTAGCGCAACCAAATACAAATTTCAGTGAGCTATGGGATAAAACCTTTGTAAAAAGTGATAAGGTTGAACATAGAAAAGTCACATTCAAAAATCGCTATGGTTTAGCCTTAGTCGGAGATTTATATCAACCTAAACATACTAGTGGGTTATTTGCTGCGATTGTATTGAGTGGCCCATTTGGCGCAGTAAAAGAGCAGTCTTCGGGGTTGTATGCGCAAACATTAGCAGAGCGTGGTTTTATTACTCTAGCATTTGATCCCTCTTTTACTGGAGAAAGTGGGGGCGAGCCTCGAAATGTTGCTTCTGCGGATATCAATACGGAAGACTTTAGTGCTGCTGTCGATTTTTTAGGGCTACAGCCAAATGTGGATCGCGAGCGTATTGGTGCGTTAGCTATCTGCGGATTAAGTGGTATGGCTTTAACTGCAGCGAGTAGCGATTCACGTATTAAAGCCGTAGCAACAGCATCAATGTACGATATGTCTCGCAGTATTAGCCGCGGATACCAAGATAGTTACACCATTGAAGAACGACATAAAGTGATTGATTATCTTAGCCAGCAGCGCTGGAAAGATGCAAAAAACGGACACTATGCTTTAGGTTACCATGAGGTGCCATTCGATGAAGATGGCAATATTATCGAGGGACAACGTGTTTTACCGGAGACTCTGCCAGAGAATGCACCGCCTGTATTAGCCGCATTTTTTGATTATTACCGTACTCCTCGAGGTTTTCATCCTCGTTCAATTAATTCAACAACCGCGTGGACAGCAACAACGCCTATATCTTTTTTTAATTTTCCTATGCATACCAATATTGAAATGATATCACCAAGACCAATTTTGCTGATTGCAGGGGAAAATGCACATTCTCGTTATTATTCTGAAGATGTGTACAAAGTAGCTTCAGATCCTAAAGAACTCTTGATTATTCCAAATGCTGATCATGTTGATTTATATGATAATCTAAGCAAGATCCCTTTCGATAAACTCACTGTTTTCTTTCAACAGAATTTATAAATATAGTAGCACATTATTTTTTAGTAAAATAATGTGCTTGCTGTCAGTTACTGCGTTCCATCTGTTGGTGGCACTCAATTTCGCCAGTAGGCAACGCAAACGCTAGAACGGTATCTGATCAAAGGGTTTGTGATGGATGATGAGCGGCTGAATTACTTACTAGCGGTTCATAACTATAAAAAGTGTATTAAGAACCTCACCGTATTCGTTGGGCATTACAGATTTTAGTTGGGTTGACTTTCTAACTAGAAATCAGCCTTAGAAAAACCGGTCATAACATCCAGCTCCATTTCGCGGCCTAATGCCGTCATTGGATGGACAATGGTCAAGCCCCGCACGGATTTTTTCAGCTTGCCAAGGTCGGCTTGTTCTTTCTTAGTGATGGGACGCTTGAACGGCATATCTACTAGTTTTTGCGCTTCTTTGCTTAGTTTTTTGTTACGCACCGCCTTCAGACGAGCGATTTCAATTTCCAGTGTCGCTTTTTCTTTCTCTAGTTCTGCGTGTTTTTCTACTTCACTCGTCAGTTGCATACTTGCCATCTGGCGACGAATAAGATCTAAACGGTCGCTAAGAAGCTTAATTTGTGCTTTTTCGATTTCTTTCATTATATTAATTAACCGTGAATAAATTTCTTGTTGGCAAGTATACACTATTCTAGATAAGGGGGGAAAAGGGATACAGGCTAATACCCATGTGAGGCTACCTTTATTGTCCATCATTCATGGAATGAAAACAACATAACTACCTTATAAATCAATTTCCATTCAACTATTCATCATATTTCGTCTTTTGTATCCTAGTAACATCATGATTAAGTTGTTGCATTTCGGTATCATCACTGACCTTTCTGACATATTATATTTAATTTTCTGAAAAATTATTATTTTTAGTTGATTTATCGTTGGTATATAGCGAAATATAATGAGGTATAGATGAGATCATAATGACTAAACGTAAATTTATTACACGTACAGAAGTTAATTCTTTATTGGATGCTACAAAGCAAGGTCGCTATCCTAATCGAGACTATTGCTTGTTATTAATGAGCTTTTTGCATGGATTAAGAGTTAGTGAGCTCACTCATATCACAATGTCTGATATTGATTTGGTGCAGAAAGTGATATTTATTAGGAGACTAAAAGGAGGGCTGTCTACCGTACAGCCTATAATTCCCGAAGAGTTTAATGCGATTGAAAAATGGTTAGTTGAAAGAGATTCTTGGAAAACAGCAGGGTCAGATTGTTTATTTATTTCACAAAAGGGAAGCCAAATTTCTCGTTATCAAATTTATCGCTTATTTGAGCAGTATGGCAAAATAGCAGGGCTTCCTGTAAAGCTTCATCCCCATATGCTAAGGCATGCATGCGGTTATGCTTTAGCTGATTTGGGTAGGGACACTCGATTAATCCAAGACTATTTAGGGCATCGAAATATCGCCCATACTGTAATTTATACTGCTAGTAATGAAAAAAGATTTAGTGGTATTTGGTCGAATCAATAAGTAATTTAATGAGTTGTGTCAATATAAAGCTAGCACTAAACATAATAATATGAACTAAACACCAAGAATACCTCAGTTATTTAGGTAATTGATTTTATAAAACTGAGGTATTCTTATGCATATTAAGGGTAGTAATTATTTTTAAAGCCATAAACAACATACTCAAGTAATTTATTTTCCAGCCTTTAAAAATAAGATTAGTTTATAATTTTATTTATTCTTTTTTTTTTGAATCATCATAATTTAATTACTCTAATTGCGAGTATAGATGGTTCGCTTTTTCAGTTAACTAATTATTATCATATTTCAATCATTTTTTTTACAGTAGTAGTCTATTTTTGACTATCAAATAAAGTTATTCTGTGAAAGGTCACCATATAAGTGAAATTATTTAGATGATAAATTCATATTTTTGGTTTTTGTGAGTTAAAAACATCTTATTGATGATTTAAAACACATTAATTTAATATACAATAAAAAAATTAATTAATTATCAATAGTAATCAATCGGATAAAATAAAATATCTATAAAAATCAATTCGTAACGCAACATAATAAATCAAAATGTTCAAATTACCTAATAAGTATAATTATCAGACTAACTAAAATCAAATAGCATAAAACTCTGTTGCAGCAATGCATTTTAGAGGTAATTATCAATTAATGTAAAAATTTGTCATTAACAACAAAAAGTTATCTTTCATGATTTTTTTTTGCAATAAAACTCACCAGTTAAATCATCTGACTTTTCTAGTTTAAGGTATAAATTAAAGATTTTAATTCTGACGATTCTTATATATAAAACAATTTACCTAAAACTTATTTAACGCAACATTTTGATTTATTTTGTTGCGTTTTTTTTGCATTTCAAAAAATAAATTGTTCACTTTATGAGTGGTTCTGATTGTTTTGCCTCATTACACAAGGCTTTAATTGGTGAGATATGAAAAGTAATAAATTAAAGACCAGTATAGATAGCTTTCAGAAAATACTAACTGAACAAATTGGCATGGAATTATCACATCTTAGAAAAGAGAAAGGGCTTAGTGGTAGTGATCTAGCTAAAAAATTAAAGATATCACAACAACAAATATCTCGTTATGAAAGAGGAATATGTAGCATTAACTGTGGAATGCTATTTTCAATTTTATTTTATCTAGAAATTAGCCCGAGTGCATTTTTTGAAAGTGTATCATTGAAAATAAATGAAAAAAATCCTAGTGCTAATTCATTTATTCATAATAGTGAATGTTTATCCGATGAAAAGGATAACTACCATTATATTTTTAATCGACAAACAGAAATTATTTTAAATTCTTTATACAGCAAATAGTTATTTTAAAAATAATAAATTCTAACTATGCCCTACATCATGTTGGGTAATCATCACGTTGTTATATATAAATGAGGTTCAAATGAAAAAAGTATTTTTAGCCGCACTAGTTTCTGCCGCTATTGCATCTCCAGCACTCGCTGATCAAGGGCATGGTAAAGTCACATTTAAAGGTGAAATCATCGATGCACCTTGCTCAATTAGTTCAGATTCTATTGACCAAACAGTATGGTTAGGCCAAATCGCTAACTCTGTTTTAGCGAATGGCGGTACTTCTAGCGCGAAGCAATTCAATATTGAATTGGAAGACTGTGTATTCCCGAAAGATACAAATGATAAAGTGTACAACGATAAAGTGAGTATCACATTCTCTGGTTCTAGCGCTGCTTTCAATTCTAAATTACTCGGTGTAACAGGCTTAGATGCAACAGACCCAACTATTGCTGGCAACGTGGGTATTCAATTAACGGATACTAATGGCGCAGCGTTAGATATGGGAGTTGCAACAGCTCAAGAACATCAATTACAAGCGGGTGATAATACATTACGTTATAGCGCTTATGTACAAGGTGCAAACGTTGCGGTTGATAAAATTCCATTAGGTAAATTCGAAGGCGTAACTAACTTTACCTTAACTTATAACTAATTGATTAGTTTAAGAGGAATACCTTTGTGTTCCTCTATTAATCACCAAATTAAGTCAGAGGTTAAAGTGAAAGGATTTATCTATTTGCGAAGCAAAGTATCTTCCCTATTTCTTCTAACATTATTTCTTTCGCCACAAATGGCTGCATCATCTCATGGGTGGGGTAAAGTCACGATGAATGGCGAAATAGTCGATACTGCCTGCGCAATAGATATTGGGTCTAGGGATCAGACCATTAATATGGGGGTACTTCCAACAAGCTATATTCGTGAAGTTGGGAAAGGCCCCATAAAAGAATTCAATATTAAGCTCATTGATTGTCGTTGGGAAAAATATTCGAAAGATAATAACGAATGGAATTCACTCGAAGTCACTTTTGATGGTCCATCAGAAGGTGATTTTTTCACACTCTCGGGTGAAGCAAAAGGAGTGCAATTGGCATTGCATGATATATCGGGATATTCCATTACACCAGGAAAGCCATTACCTGCATTAGGAATTACGCCAGGGACAATGATCCTTAAATATCAAATGCAATTAGTCACCAATTATCATCCTGTTAAAGCGGGTAATTACCAAACCTTATTAAGGTTCAAGGTCGATTATTATTAATTCTAAGAAATTATATTGGTGTTTTAGGGATGTTTTTTATGTTTTTTAAACAACACAAAATAAATATAATAACGACAACGATAATGATTACATTTGGGTCATTATCCGCTCAGTTATATGCTGCCGATACCATACAATTTAATACGGCATTATTTGATTTAGAAGACAAAAAAAACATTGATGTTAAGCAATTCTCACGTGCAGGCTATATTATGCCTGGTATTTATCCCCTCAAAGTACAAGTAAATAAAGAAACTTTACCCGAGCAACGTTTTTCATTCTATGCGCCAGAAAACGACCCTGAAGATAGCCTCGTTTGTATCACACCAGAACAAGTCCAGCAGCTAGGACTAACAGCCAGTTCGTTGAAGCAAATTACGTGGTGGCATAATAATGAGTGTCTTGATTTACGCAGTTTGCCCGGCTTTCAAGCACGGGGGGATTTATCTGACTCAACGTTGTATCTGAGTATACCTCAAGCCTACCTTGAATATAGAACAGCTAACTGGGATCCGCCTTCTCTGTGGGATGAAGGAATTTCAGGGGTTATTTTAGACTACAATATAAACGCAAGAGCGAATAAGCCTCATGATAATAATAGCAACTATAATGTGACAGCAAATGGTGTCGCAGGTGTGAACCTTGGTGCATGGCGCTTTAGGGGAGATTGGCAGGGGCGTGCTCAACGAGAAACTGGCTCGGATAGTAAAAATGAGCATGACTTTCAATGGAGCCGACTATACGCCTATAAAGCGTTAACCAGCATTAAAGCGAAATTGACCTTGGGCGAGGACTATTTTAACACTGATTTATTCGATAGTTTTCGATTTACAGGTGTTGGCTTACGCTCTGATATCTTAATGTTACCACCTAATTTACGTGGGTATGCACCTGAAATAACGGGTGTTGCGACGACAAATGCGACGGTGATTGTTAGCCAACAAGGGCGGATTATTTATCAAGAACAAGTCGCTGCGGGTCCTTTCCGTATCCAAAATTTAAGTGATGCGACGACGGGAAAACTGGATGTCCGAATCGAAGAGCAGGATGGTTCAGTTCAAGAATATCAGGTTGAAACAGCCAATATCCCTTATTTAACTCGACCAGGTAGTATTCGATATAAATTAGCGATGGGTCGCCCAACGGATATGGATCATCATGTTAATGGAGATACATTTGCGAGTGGTGAAATGTCGTGGGGTGTCACTAATGGTTGGTCATTGCTTGCAGGCTCATTAAATAGTCAAGACTATAATGCATTCAACGTGGGTGTCGGTCGTGACTTATTGGCATTTGGTGCCTTATCTTTCGATATTACGCATTCTATTGCAAATATTCCTAATGATAAAAAACTCACAGGTAATTCTTATCGAATAAACTATTCAAAACGTTTTGATGACTATGATAGCCAAGTACAGTTCGCAGGTTACCGATTCTCAGAACGCAGTTTTATGACTGTAACCGATTTTTTAACGGCTAAAGACTCAGGTGAGCGTCAAGGTAGTAATAAAGAAATGTATGTGATTTCTTTAAATAAAAACTTTAGGGAATCGAGAATTACAGCTTATTTAAACTACTCGCACCAAACCTATTGGGATAAGCCAGAAAGTAATCGCTACAATTTAATGGTGACAAAAACCTTAGATTGGGGAAGCCTGAAGAATATTAATATTTCGTTATCGGCTTATCGCAATAAATATAACGAAACAAATGATGATGGCCTGTATATCTCAGCTTCAATGCCTTGGGGAAATGGTGCAAATATTGGCTATTCATTGCAAGCAACACGGGATGATACCGTTAATCGAGCAACCTATTATGACAAATTGTCAGATAGAACCAATTATCAAGTCAGTGCAGGCTCGACCAACAAAGGTGGAACCGCAAGTACCTATATTACCCATTATGGTGATAATACTAAGTTAACTGCGAATGCCAGCTATATTCATAATAATTACACGTCATTTGGGGTAGGGGCACAAGGCGGATTTACCATGACTTTAAATGGTGCGGATGCTCATCGAGTTTCAAATATTGGCGGAACTCGTTTGCTGATCGACACTGATGGTGTGGCTAAAATTCCCGTATCAGACCGAGGGATCCCTATTGCATCAAATGCATTTGGTAAAGTGATTGTCCCTGACTTAAATAGCTACTACCGCAGTAAAGTTAAAGTCGATTTAAATGCATTACCGAATAATGCCGAAGTAACGGATTCTATTGTTCAAGCGACATTAACAGAAGGCGCGATTGGCTATCGCAAATTTAATGTACTGTCTGGTGAAAAGATGATGCTTTCAATGCGTATGTCTGACGGTTCTGCACCGCCATTTGGTGCCCAGATCACGAATCTGAAAGGAAAAGAAACGGGAATAGTTACTGATAATGGATATGCCTATGTTAGTGGTATCAACCCAAATGAAGTCATGATTATTCATTGGGGTGGGGAAGCACAATGTGAAATTAATTTTCCTGAAAACTTAGAAACAATTAACCAAGGATTATTCATTCCTTGTAAACCATTATCAAATAAACGTAATGAAGCAGATAATAATCTGTAAATGAGTGATTGCTATGAAAAAATTAACTAATTTATATATCAGTACTATTTTATTAAGCAGTTTAGTTAGCGGAAGCGCATTCTCGGCAATTGCTTTAGATAGAACCCGAGTTATTTTTAATGGTGATCAAAAAAGCGTTTCAATTACTATTACTAATAAAAATAACCAGCTACCTTATTTGGCCCAAGGGTGGGTTGAAAATATTCAAGGGGTAAAAATTACTTCACCGTTTGCTGTATTACCTCCGGTGCAGAGAGTTGAACCCGAAAAATCAAGCCAAGTCCGTATTGAGGCGCTTCCTGAAATTAGTCAGTTACCTCAGGATAGAGAAAGTGTTTATTACTTTAATTTAAGGGAGATCCCGCCAAAAAGTGATAAACCGAATGTTTTGCAATTAGCGTTACAGAGCAAAATTAAATTATTTTATCGTCCTAAAAGTATCATGCTAAGCGAAACAGAAATGCTGAATAACCCTTGGCAAGAAAAAACACAGCTTATTAAGCAAGGTGACCAATATATCATTAAAAACCCAACTCCCTTTTATATCACGATTATTGGTGCGGCTGAGCGAAAAAATTCACCCGTAAATCAGAATTTTAAGGCAGTTATGGTTGCACCATTTAGTGAAGAAAAATTAGGAGTTCCAAGTTCTACTGTGGGGGCAAATCCGGTATTGACCTATATAAATGACTATGGTGGCCGGCCAAAACTTCAATTTAAATGTCAAGCAAATACATGTCAGGTTGTTCCTGAAAGTAAATAGAGAGGAAAATGATGATTAATCAAAAAAGCTTTTCCTTACTCTTTGGATTATCTCTCATATTTCATTCAGCTGTGATATATGCGGCATCAAATAATGCCTTTTATAACACAACAGGTAATTGGGATGTTGAAGGTGCAAATGGTAAAATTTTCGTTTATGGCTCATTAACGGAGAGTGCATGCCATTTATCGATGGATTCTGCATTTCAATCCGTTGATTTAGGAAATATTGAAACTGCATCATTAAAAACAATTGGCGCCCAAGGCCACAAGACGCCGGTAAACATCGAGTTATTGGATTGTATCGAAACCCCAACGGTTTTGAGAAACAATAAATCAGGTAATGCTACATGGAGTATTTCTCAGCCTGGCATGAAAATTAGGTTTATCACGCCTGTTGTGCCTTTTAGACCGGACATCGCGAGAGTTGAAGGTGTGAATGGGCTTGGATTGCAGATAACTAATCCTAAAGGAAAAGAAATTGCTTTTGGTGAGTATAGTGAACCTGAGCTTATTTCTACGGGGCAAAATATTTTAACTTATTATGTAGCTCCCGTAAGAATTGCAGAGAAATTACAGGCTGGAGCTTATCGAAGTGTTATTTCTTTTCAAATAACGTATGAATAATCTTAATAGATTGTCTGATATAGCATTGAAGGTATTTATATGAATAACTTAAATTTCAATTTTTATAAATTTAAAAAAATAATACTCTCCATGCTATTAAGTTTGTTATTTTTTTCGTTACAGAGTCATGCAAAAAATGGTCAAATTGGTGAAATTAAGATACGAGGCCAGCTTGTCGCTGAAGCTTGTACAGTAAGGCCCGGTGATGAAAATATTATTGTGGACTTTGGTACTATCGTTAATAAGTACCTCTATATTAATCAAAAAACGCCAATTGAAAATTTTAATATTCATTTAGATGACTGTGATAATAGTATCTTTAGAACGGTGACCGTTAAGTTTACAGGAAACGAAAATATCAATTTACCAGGCCTTCTTGCATTAGATTCTGGCAGCATGGCTTCGGGCATCGGAATTGAAATCTTAGAATATAGCGGTAAAAAAATTCCCATTAATAGTACGACGCCTGCATACAATTTAGAGAATGGTACAAATATTTTAAGTTTTAATGCGAATGTGCAAGGGGAACCCGATGCAATAAAAAATAAAAGTATTGCGTTTGGCCATTTTACTGCAACCGCTATTTTTAGTTTAATTTATGATTAAGGTATCAGTAACAATGAAGATATTAATATTACTTCTCGCAACCTTATTATTTTCCCCAACTATTTTTGCGTTCCAGTGTAAAACTAATGGAGGGCAGGAAGTTGGCGGGGGAACACAAAGTATTTATGATGTTCCTCTCGATAATGATATTTTTGCTGTACCAAATCGTATAAATGAATTTGCGGATGTGAGTGATTTTATGACCTGCCGTAATGAAGCCCCCAGTGCTTATGTTGATTATTTAAATGTGACAGGTGCTGACCTTGGTCCAACATTTAAGAATAACCCAGAATTAAAAGCGGGTGTGGTCGTGCGTGGCGCTTATTATTTAGCACCATTTAGTGGTAAAGAAATTCAAGTATTTCGTTTAACTACAGCTAGTGAACCTTTACAAATTAAATTATATTTGCAAGTAAATGTTAAACCAACGCCATCAGTCTTGGTAAGAAAAGGCGATTTGCTGATGACATTAGATCTCCATAAATATGCGACATTTGTAAATAGTAATCAGCATATTGACCATGCTTATTTTAAATGGAATTTCTATGCAGGTAATGACGTAGTTGTTGGAACGGGTACGTGTGATATCAATGATAACCAAATCATCATTGTTGATTTTGAAACAGTAAATGCATCGGGTATTTCAACGGTGGGAAGTGCAAGCCGTTTTCAACGTAACGCAGAAATCACTTATAGTTGTGAAGATAATAACCTGACGGCGCCAATAAAGATGATTATTAGCGGAGAAACTTCGACTTTCTCATCTGATGCTTTACTTGTTAGAACAGGAGATATTGGTAGTCAAGGTTCTATTATGTCTGGATTAGGTGTTGAGGTTTATCATCAAGGGCAAAGAGTTTCCCCTATGAATGGGCATTTCGATTCAAAAATAGAAAATGGGCATGGTAGAGATACATTAATGTTCACGCTAGTTAAAAAACCTAATTTATCGCCAAATGAATTGATAGAAGGCCAGTTTAGTTCAGCAGCTACCATTATTATGTCCACTCCGTAGCTATTGAAATAGAGAGGTTTTTATATGGATGAAAGCCTCCATTTTTTTCTCGTCAGCTCTCTATGGTTACTGAGCAAATCGTGTTTATAACAAAATCACAATATATCGATGATTTTTTATAAACATATTTTGGATTAGACAAAATAAGTTAAACACAACAAATTTTGAATTATCATCGTTAGCATCTTTTCTTAAATAACATCACATAATTTCTCTATCAATAAAGCTCAAAACCTATCAGGTCTCAGTAGCTACAGGTATAATCACATAATTATCCGATAGATTTAGAGGCGAAGATGGCGAAACTCACCTTACAAGAGCAAATGCTAAAAGCAGGATTAGTTACCAGCAAGAAAATGGCAAAAGTGCAAAGAACGGCTAAAAAATCACGTGTTCAGGCGCGTGAAGCAAGGGAAGCCGTAGAAGAAAATAAAAAAGCACAGCTTGAGCGTGACAAACAATTGAGTGAGCAGCATAAACAAATGGTGCAATCCAAAGAGTTTAAAGCGCAAGTTAAACAACTTATTGAAATGAATAAAGTTGATATTTCAAAGGGAGATATTAGTTTTAATTTCACAGATAACAACGTTATCAAGCAAGTTGTTGTAGACAAAATAACGCAAACGCAACTGATCAGTGGGCGTCTGGCGATTGCACGTTTAGCGATTGATAACAGTGATGTTAACGAGTATGTGATTATTCCAGCAAGCGTAGCGGATAAAATAACGCAAAGAGATGCGGATAGTATCGTACTCAACAATGCACTCAGCCAAGAAGAACAGGATGAAGATGACCCGTATGCGGACTTTAAGATCCCTGACGACCTGATGTGGTAATACTCGTCAAATTTTAAGTCGTAGCTTTGGCGTTAAAACGGGCTGGCGCTAAACATTTTAACGTTCTTCTGACTCGCAGGGTGAACAAAATGCAATTCGCTAGCGTGCAAAAGTAAACGTGGAGTCTGCTCAGTCCCTTGTAATAATCGCCCACCATATAGGTCGCAGCCTAATATAGGGTAACCTAATTTTTGGCAATGGATGCGTAGCTGGTGGGTACGCCCTGTTTCAGGTATTAATTGGACTCGGGTTACTGGGAGCAATGTGCCATTATCTAATGGGTGATACAGACGCTCAATCACTTGGTAGTGGGAGCGGGCAGGTTTGCCATTCACCTCGCAAAGCGACATGCGGGGAAACTGTGCAGGGTCTTTTGCTATTGCCGCATCAATGACACCCTCATCATTAGCTAAGTGGCCACAAAGTAGAGCTTGGTATATCTTAATGACGGAGCGTTGGCTAAATTGCTGGCTCAGCGCTGCATTGATGGCTTTATTGCGAGCAACCACCATCAACCCAGATGTGCCAAAATCGAGACGGTGAACAAGAGTACAGTCTGGGAATATTTTTACTAATCGGTGATGGACGGAGTCTAAGTTTTGTGGGTTTTTTCCAGAAAGGCTGAGTAGGCCACTTGGCTTATTAATAAGAACCAGATGATCATCCTGATAGATAATTTCTATCTCATCGTGACAGGGCGGAGCAATAAAGGTGTCGATGATTTCAGTCATTAGCCTTTCCAGCAAAAAATGGTTGTTGATAATAACCAATTTTTAGTAGGTAGGCGAACGCTGTCACTTGCATCACGTAAATTTATCACTCAGACTAAAAGCAAAGCCGTAGTCTGCACACGCATTGTGCTCTATACTGCGCGTTGTAAAAACTGAGTCAATAAAAGATTAATTAGGCGGTAATGGCAATGAATGGAACGATCACAACATGGTTCGAAGATAAAGGTTTTGGATTTATCAAAGATGAGAATGGCGATAACCGTTATTTTCATGTGGTTAAGGTTGCCAACCCAGATTTGATTAAAAAAAATGCTGCAGTCACTTTCGAACCGACGACAAATAATAAAGGGTTATCTGCTTTTGCGGTCAAAGTCATACCTGAAAGTAAATATATTTATATCGCAGGAGAACGGATTAAGATTACATCAATTAAATCCTATCGTGTTTATTCAGTAGAAGTACCTGCAGATACGCGTATCGATAAAGAAAATACCGTGTTATCAATTGGCGCATTAATGAATAGTATCAAACCAAAATCAGATAAACCTGGTCAAATGCGTTCATTGAAAAAATTAGAAATTAGTACGTTACATGGGACATCATTAACATTTTCGGAAGATGAAATTGATATCGATGAGGCTGTGAAACAACTTAAGTTTAAGTGATTTCTTGTCAGGTAAACAGCACCACTCTTGAGTGCTGTTTACTTGTTTATTACTTTATTCTTATACAATAGAGTCATTTGAAAGCTAGCTAGGCTTATCGGAGAGGGGATATGTTAGATTTCTTAAAAAATTACGATAATTTAACCATTAGCGAAAAAAAAGTCTTAAAATACCTGACTGATAATATTACAGATATCCCTTACTTAAATATTAATGAACTAGTTGCTAAAACCTTTGTTTCTAAAACAGTTATTATTAATTTGTCGCAAAAATTAGGGTTTAGTGGATTTAAAGAACTTAAGTTTCAGATTAATAATTATATTTTAACAAAAAATAAAACTGAAAAAATCACACCTTCGTCTTATAAAAAACAACTCGAAAAAAATATTAATAAAAGTTTTACATTAATTAACGAAGAGCAAATTAGCGATTGCGCTAAAATACTACATAAATCGAGAAATATTTTTATTGTTGCCAGAGGGACAAGTAAAGCTGTTGGCTATTATCTTGAACACTTACTATTTGCGTTAGGTTTACACTGTTTTTTTATTAATGACTACAATTTATCTGATTCTTTCACTCGATTAGTTAGCAAAGATGACACGGTCATTTTTATCTCACTATCAGGGGGAACCAAAAAAATTATTGAAACAGCAAAAATTGTGCAATTAAAAGGGGCAAATATCATTAGTATGACCGCTTTTAATACTAATGAACTAACCACTTATACTGATAACACTTTGTTTTGTTTTGCCGATAATTTTGATACTAAAAGAGATGACACAAAATCCAGAATTGGCTTTTTTATTTTAGTTGATTTACTTATCAATGAATTAGAAAATCTACTTTAAATTTTCTTTTTTATTTTCTAAGAAAACTTCACTCGTCTTTCATTCTTGTCTTTGGTAGATAGTTTTTATTAATATGACCTAGGTCATTAGTTATGACCTAAGATAACTTTTAAAACCGTGACATCATTTCTTTTATAATCCCTCCAAGCTAGTATGCCTTTAATTCTAATAATAGAAGTCATAAGGAAACAGTATGGCCAGAAAAAAGTTTGGTGAATCTATTCAACGCTTTGGGAGAACATTACTCCTTCCAATAGGTGTTTTAGCACCTATTGGTATGATATTGGGTATCAGTGGTGCATTAGTGCAAACTTATATGATTGCACGTTTTCCTTTTCTCGGAAATGAAACGGTTAATGCATTACTTGTCAGCATTCGTTCAATCGCGGGTGTTATTTTTGATAATATTCCCCTACTGTTTGCTATGGGGGTGGCCTATGGTATGAGCCATCGAGATAAGGGGATCGCCGTCTTTGCATCGGTTGTCGGCTACTTATCGCTGATCATCACCATGAATATTTGGCTAGTGCTTACTGGTAAGCTTGCAGACCCTGCAATGATGGGGCAAGTAGGGCAAATTAAAGTTCTTGGTATACAAACTTTAAATATCAGTGCCGCAGGAGGGATTATTACTGGTTTGATTGCCGCTTGGGCGACTGATAAGTTCTATAACCTTGAATTGCCAACCGCATTTGCTTTCTTTTCTGGTAAAAAATCCGTTTCTATTATTATGATCGGTTTAATGATTGGAGTGGGTGCGTTATTACCGTTTATTTGGGAAGTATTAGTCCAAGGTTTGATGAAACTCTCTGCGGTATTTTTAAGTCCTGTAGGGCCATTTTTTACCGCGGGTGGTGAACGTTTATTTATTCCATTTGGTTTACACCATGTATGGAACGTTTTATTTAGATTTACTGAGGCGGGTGGTACTTATGTTATTGACGGACAAACCTTTGTTGGTGTTGTTCCTGCATTAACTGAGGTGTTATTTAACCAAGGCCCAGATAGTGAATATTGGTCGATGATGCCAAGTTTGACTCGCTTTATGGCGCAGCAACAAATGCTAGTCACACTATTCCTATTCCCTGCAATTGCTCTTGCTATTTACAAAACATCGAAGAAAGAAAACCGCGCAGAAGTGAAATCCATGCTGGTTACTATGGTATTAACAGCCATGCTTGGTAACGTCACGGAGCCACTCGAATTTACCTTCGTATTTATTGCGCCATTATTGTACTTAATTTACGCCATTATTGTCGGTATCGGTGCGGTGTTGCTTTCATTGGCTGAGGTCGGTATCGGTTATATTCGTGGAACCGTTTTTGATTTTACTATCTTTGGTCTGCTGTACGAGCACACTAACTGGATCTTCCTTGTTATTATCGGTAGCTGTTTAGCCGTCGTCACTTATTTTATTTTCTACTGGGCCATTATTAAGTTTGATATAAAAACACCAGGTCGCGAAGAATCGAGTAATCTGAAAAATACCTTAATTAAAGAAAAACGTTATGGCGAAATTGCAGAAATTTTAATTCAAGCGTTAGGTGGCAAACAAAATATTCGTAACGTAGATAACTGTATTACCCGTATGCGTATTGATGTTGGAGAAGTGAACCAAATTGATAAAGATTTAATGTTGGAATCAGGATGTACCGCATTCTTCTTTCCATCGGCAAACCACGTCCATGTTGTATATGGACCAAAGGTTGAGTTTGTTCGCAATGCTGTTGATGAAGCAATGAAGAAATAAAGAAGGGATACGAAATGAGAGCATTATACGATTCTAAAAGTAAAACTATTGATGACCGTGGAATTAAAGACTTATTGTCTGATGAAGCAAAATATTCTACTTGGTTAATGTTTGAATCCATGCTGGCCCAAGCTCAAGCGGAACTGGGATTTATTCCACAATCAGCGGCAGATGAAATTAAAGAAAAGGCTGTTATCGAAAATATCGATTTTGAAGAAATGAGCCGTATTTACCAAAAAATAGGCCATGGCTTTGTACCTTTCTTGAAAGTTTTAGTGAATGCTTGCTCTGAGGAAAGTGGTAAATATATCCATTATGGAATTACCACGCAAAATATTCAGCAAAGTTCACAGCTCTATATGATGAAAACCGTACATCATAAATTTATGTTGTTACTCGGTGAAATCATCGAAAACTTAGCAGATTTGGCCGAAAGAACCAAACATATGGTGATGCCGGGAAGAACTCATGGACGTCATGCGATCCCTATCACCTATGGCTATAAAGTTTCGGTATGGATCAGCGATTTTATTGATTGCTACCAACGTATGAAAGAGTGTGAAAAACGGGTTTTCACTATCATGATGGGTGGCGCTGTTGGTGCATTTAACTCAATGCCTGGTGTTGGTATGGCGGTACAAAAACGTGTCGCTGAGTTGGTGGGTATGGAAGCCATGGAAGTGCCATCCAGAAATTTGAGTACGCATAAGCTTGAATATATGGCAAATTTAGCGTTAATGGCCAATATTTGTCATAAAATAGGTGAAGAAGTTTATAGCACAACGTTAGAAGAAATTGCAGAGGTTTCAGAAGGGTTTACTAAAGGAACAGTGGGCAGTAGTACTATGCCGCATAAAATAAACCCAAAACTTGCTAAGGGAATTATTGCTAACTCACAGAAATTATATTCTTTACCGAGTGTTGGTATGTATTCTGCGGTAAGACCTTATGAAGGTGATAGTAGCTCTTATATGTTATTTGATGGGTTAATCGAAGAAGCTTTGGAATTGACCACGGAAATTTTACTAAGAACTGAAGAGCTTTCTAGGACGATTGTGCCACATGAAGAGAGAATGCTTCATAATGTTTTGAGAAACAAAGGGCTGGATAATACTGAGTATGTCATGATGAAGATGGCGGAAAAATTAGGCAAAGATAAAGCTCACTCCCTTTTGTATGAAGAAGCAATTAAAACTGCGGCGGATGGGGAAGATTTCTATACTAATTTAACCAAAAATAGTGTGATATCAGCAGCATTCAGTAATGAAGAAATTAAAGCAATGCTTGACCCGAGATCTTATATCGGGTTATCCGTTGAAATTGCAGAAAAAGAAGCAAAACGTGGATTAGTCGTTTCGCAAGAAATTAAGCAACAGTACAAATAGTATTTTTAGTATTTACTAAAAATTATTTTAAATAAGGGGCTGTCTATTATATAGATAGCCCCTTACTTATTTATTCGCCAGCGAGTGCTCTTGGGAATAATAAGTTATTTTCTAGGTTAATGTGATTCATTAAATCATCAATCAGTTCATTGATACCATTATACAACACACGCCAGGTAGTACAGGCTTCTGGCGGTGGTGTGACATTATTGGTAATATCTTTAATTGCTTCTAAGATATCACTAGCATCATCATGTTCTTGTTCCATGACACTAATTGGACCTGCTGCGTTTCTGCCCATTCCGTTTTTTATCATAGGGAATAAAACGCGTTCTTCTTTCATCATATGGCTAGCTAGTTCTTCCAGTAATGCTTCTAAGTATTTTGATAAACCTTTTGGCACGCTTGGCTTATTTATATGAACGCGTTCAACTTTTTGTGCCTGTAGTATTAGTTCAGGTAATTGTTCTCTGTGCCTATCATGATAGCGAACAATGATAAAATCGATAATCTCACTGAGTGGGGCTTTGCGCCAATCCTGTTCTAACGTTTCTGTGGCTAATTTAGCTAATTGGCTTTCTAATAGGTCAATATCTAACTTTAATTTTTCTGCGCTGCGACTCAGCGTCTGTTTGCCACCACAACAGTAATCCATATTATATTGGCGAAATAAAGAAGAAGCTCTAGGAATGGATAATGCGAGCTGTCCGAGTGTTTTATCTCTAAATTGCATATGAGGTATCCTTTAAAAAATCATAAAATTCTGATGCTACTTTGTTATTTAATTTATGCAGGTAATGCCCATTGGCGAGCAATATTACGCCCATACTCACGGCAGTCATCTAATGTTTTTGTGTCTGGTTTCCATTTTGCTTTTAAAGATAATGCGGTATCAAAACCGGCATCCATCAAACGTGTTTGAACACGGTCAACGGCGCCGCCATTCCAACCAAAACTACCGAAAGCAGCGGCTTTTTTATTTAAAAAACGTAAGCCTGTAATTTCTTCAAGCATACCTGCTATTTTAGGCATCATGACATTATTCATGGTTGAGGTACCGACCAGTGCCGCTTTGGAGCGAAAAACATGAGTAATAATGTCGTTTTTATCACTGCGTGCAACGTTAAATATTTTAACCGCGACATTAGGGTCGGCTTCATTGATGCCTTGAGCGATTGCATCCGCCATTAAACGAGTATTATTTGACATGGTATCGTAGAAAATAGTGATACGATCTTCTTGATAATCTGCTGCCCATTTCAAATACAATTCAATGATTTGATTTGGATTATCACGCCATACTACTCCGTGAGATGTCGCTATCATATCGACAGGTAGATTAAAGCCTAAAATTTCATTTATTTTTGGCGTCACTAAGCGGCTAAATGGGGTAAGAATATTGGCGTAGTAACGCTGGCACTGTTCGAATAATTCATTTTGGTCGACTTCATCATTAAATAATCGCTCATCACAATAGTGCTGCCCGAAAGCATCATTACTAAAAAGTACGGCATCTTCAGTAAAATAAGTCATCATGCTGTCAGGCCAATGTAGCATTGGAGTCTCAATGAAAATCAATTGTTTATTGTTACCTATATCGAGCGTGTCACCTGTTTTAACGATTTTGAAATTCCATTCAGGATGATGGTGATGACCATTTATTGAATCAATGGCATTGGCTGTGCAATAGATCGGGGTATTAGGAATAAAGCTCATTAATTCGGTTAATGCACCTGCGTGATCTTCTTCTGCATGGTTAATGACGATGTAGTCAATATCATTTAAATCAATTTGCGAGCGCAAATTTTGAACAAACTCACGGCTAAATTTATGATCGACAGTATCAATAAGAACATTTTTTTCTTCGCGGATTAAATAGCTATTATAACTACTTCCCTTTAATGTTTTGTATTCGGTTCCATGAAAATCACGTACTTCCCAATCACGCTGACCTACCCAATGGATGTTATTTTTTACATGAATCGCCATATTAATTTTGTCCTGTAGCTTTTAGAGTATAAGAAGACATAATCAATATTCATGCCAATATTTAATATTTTGATTTTTAAATAAATTAAAATAATTTTTTTTAGTTTATAGTCAAAATGACTATGTTAAGTGTTGTCATTATGACTATAATTGTTGTCAAATTGACAATGGGGAATGAATCATGGGTTTTTCTGTCGAGGCACTGGCAAAGATTGCAATCGAATTACAAAGTGGTATGGAGCATTCAGATCGATTTCAGCGTTTGATTACCACGTTAAGGCAATCATTAAGGTGTGATGCATGTGCGTTATTACGTTATGAATCAGGCCAATTTATTCCTTTAGCAATCGATGGGTTAATGGCTGATGTTTTAGGTCGTCGATTCTTTTTGTCAGGGCACCCTCGGCTAGAAGCAATTGCAAGAGCCGGTGATGTAGTGCGTTTTCCTGCTGATAGCCAGCTCCCTGACCCATATGATGGGTTAATTCCTCATCATCAACACCTAAAAGTTCATGCTTGTGTCGGCTTACCCTTGTATGCGGGGCAAAATCTTATTGGTGCATTAACATTAGATGGTATGGAACCTGATCAATTCGATGCATTTAGCAATGAGTCACTGAGGTTAATTGCCGCGTTAGCTGCGGGAGCACTAAATAATGCATTACTTATTGAACAGCTTGAAAAGCAAAATATATTACCGAATAAACCCATACTATTTAAACCTTCTGGAGAAACCGAGATTATTGGTTTATCTCTTCGTATGCAACAATTAAAAAAGGAAATTGATATTGTTGCCGGGTCTGAATTAAATGTTCTGGTCGGCGGAGAAACGGGAACAGGAAAAGAGCTAGTCGTTAAATCTATCCATGAAAAATCCCTTCGAGCAGATCACCCTCTTATTTATTTAAACTGTGCTGCGCTGCCTGAGAGTGTGGCGGAAAGTGAATTATTCGGTCATGTTAAAGGTGCCTTTACTGGGGCAATTAGCCACCGTAGTGGTAAATTCGAAATGGCGGATAATGGTACCTTATTTTTAGATGAAATAGGGGAGCTTTCATTAGCGTTACAGGCTAAATTACTGCGAGTATTGCAATATGGCGATATTCAACGTGTTGGTGATGACCGTAGTTTACGCGTTAATGTTCGTATATTGGCGGCAACTAACCGTGATCTACGCGAAGAAGTGTTAGAAGGTCGGTTTAGGGCCGATTTATTTCATCGTTTAAGTGTATTTCCGCTATTTGTTCCCCCATTAAAGGAACGTGGCGAAGATATTATTTTATTAGCGGGGTTCTTCTGTGAACAATATCGCCAGCGTTTTGGCTTATCCAGTGTGGTACTGAGTCCTTCATTACAACGGTATTTACTCAATTATTCATGGCCAGGTAATGTACGTGAATTGGAACATGCGATTCATCGTGCCGTTGTTCTTGCTCGAGCTTCAAGTGATACTGATGAAATTATCTTACAGCCTCAATATTTTACCTTTGATAATAATAAGTATGAGTTTACAGAAACATCACAGAAAGTCTTACCACTAACTAAAAATTTACGTGAGGTAACGGATGATTTTCAGCGTAAAGTCATTTCACAAGTATTAGAACAAAGCCATTATAATTGGTCTGCATGTGCCAGAGAATTGTCTGTCGATATCGCTAATTTACATCGATTAGCTAAACGACTAGGTCTGAAATAAAGTATTAATGCCTGCTTTAGTCGGGGTACTTATAAGAACTTATTTTATTATTAGCAATATTCCTTTTCCATATAGTGTTTTACATATTTCTTAAGCTGTTCAAGTTCTTTATTATCATTTTCGTTACGCTGTAAATGCTGAAATAGTGTGGAAATTTTCTTTAAGTCAAAGCGATTTTGTTGAATGCGTTTTTCAAGCGCAATAAGGGCTCTTTTCTTTGATGCGTGGTGCGCAAATTGCTTATGCAAAATAAGTAGATACAACCAAATACTTTGTCGAGTTATAAAAAAATCAAATATAGGCGGGTGAGGAAGATTTGCTTTTTTTGCTAGCAATAATCCACTAAATAAACGGTGCATGAATTGGGATGTGGAAGGCTTATTGCCCTGAATTAGAGCCGTTACTCCTTGTTTAAATTGCTGCTCAGAGAGATAGATTAATTGCTGGTAACGCTTGGTCGGGTTGGTTGGATAAATCCATGCGAAAGCAGCCATTGCAACTAATGGGCCTGAAACTATCGCAATGGCATTACCGATACTTTGAGGGAGTGAAAGAGAAAAAGGATAGCTCGGTTGGAGCAAAATTAAAGAAACCATAATGTAATCAAAAGCAATTAAAATTAGGCGGTTATGGGAAAAAATGATAACGCCACTAATAATCACTGGAATAATGAAAAAGGTCATCTGCCATGATGAAGAGGCAAAAGGCCATAAGTACCATGTGCAGATTAACGCTGTAATAGCGCCAAACAATTGCCCAGTAAAAATATTTTTCATAAACCTAGCGGGGTAATCGAGGGATGCGAATAGAGCCAACATCACTGAAAGACCGAGAGTAAGATAAGCCAGTACTTGCCACTGTGTCCACAACCATAACAAACCAACAGCAGCGATAGTCATAAAAGAACGAGCAAAGGCGTGCCACGCTGAAATTTTATCTTGATGAAGCTTCAGTTTATCCACTTTTTCAAAGTGTTTCGCTGATTTACCAAAAATAGCATAGTAAAGTGGGATCAAAAGTGTTTTCAGTACTCCAGCGGGGCATAATGATAAAATATGTTTCCATTGAGTCTCAGTTGGCTCTAGTGCAGGAAAATAAAAAGGTGCAATAGATTGATATTTATCTAAGTGTAATAATATTTGGCTTTGAAACATGAGTTTTTGACGTGCTTTAGCAACTTGTTTGCGGTGATAACGCCAGCCAATACGATTAGTCTCTAAAATTTCGTCATAGCTAGCCATGGTTTGCCAAAGATAGTCGATATCGTGTTGCTTAATTGGGTGCTTTTTCTCAAGTGAGTCATGTAGTATTTGGAAGAATAGTGTATCAATTTGATTTTTAAGGGTAATGATATTATCTTGTTCACGCTTAGGGGTAAAAAGGAAATTGAATACTACCGCTGAAAGCACGCCAACCAAAATGGTCCATAGCCGATCCCAAGCGACTATAAATAAGTTATCAGTAATATGAACGCTCAACATACTCACCATCACGGCGGAGTAACCTGCTAAAAATGTGCCATAAGCGACAAAGCCCTTTTGTAATTGGCCGATACCACTGCAAATGCCTAACCAACTCGCTAGCCCAATAATGAAAAGTAACGGGTGAATAAGGTGAAGCTGAATTAAGACGACACCGGCAAGCACACCACAAACTGTTCCAGCAAAACGCCACCAACTTTTTTCCAGTAAATTTTCGCGCCAAGGTTGCGCTGAAGCCCAGACGGTCATGGCTGCCCATTGGGGGTGAACTAACTCTAAATATTGAGCAATAAAGAGCGCAGCAATTGATGCACAAGCGGTAATGGCGGCAAAACGAAAGCGTGCTGGGTTGAATCCCAATGAATTCAGTAAAGTTATTATTTTTGACATAGAATATGAGTAAATTTGGGGTGTTAAAAAAGTATTTAGTTGATAATATCAACTAAAATCAGCGTGATTATTAACTAATTGGTTGATAAAATCAACTAAAGAGGGATTATGCGTACAGAACAGGCTCGAGTATTTGGAGTGATTAGTCGAGCAGCTCACCATTATATGAAATGGATGGGAGAGCCTTATGGTATCAATGCAATTGAGTGTTTGATGATTTTACATATTCATCAATATGATGCATCAACCCTAGAGCAGATTACGAAAGCGATGGTTGTGGATAAATCAGTGACGACTCGAGGTGTGAGCAAATTTTTAGCTAAGGGCTGGGTTGCCAAAACGAATAGCTTCGTCGATAAACGGGTTTACCATGTTTCGTTGACAGCACTCGGCAAAACGATTGTGAATGAGTTAAATTTTAAACTAGATAAATGGAATGATTATTTAGCGGCCGATTTGCCAGAACAAGAGGCTGATCAGCTATTTAGTGCACTAGAAAGCTTAGCGAAACGAGCTATTGAAAGCTCGGCGGCAGATTTTCCGAGTTTATTAGAAAAACCAAATGAGTGAGGCTCAATAACCAACCTAGCAATGTTATGTATTTAGGGCTGGTTTGAGAGCGGGTTATGTCATTCTTCATTAAGAGGAGGAGAATTCTTTAAATTTATTTTGGCGAAATGAACGTTGTTATTGCGAAATAGCGGTCATAGGAAGTAATACTACTTCAGACATATTCTCAGGTATTGGGCTTAGTTTATTACTCATCATGATTAGTTCTCCATCTTTTTCAATTCTTGCACTCATTCCTAAGGTATACCGTTTGGATTGAAATTCTTCAGGAAGAGCGACTGTAAATGCGATACTACGTCCTGCACTTTTTGTTTTGAAACTGTAATCCAGATTAGACTTTGCGTTGTTTTCATTTTGTTGTATTGAGGTCAATGAGAGTGTAATTGTGGAATTTTCGGGAATATCATAAGAGTGCGAATAAATATTACCATTAATATTATAAGCGGGAGTATGAGTAAAATAACTCATTAAAGTACTATTACAAGCAGATAGCATGAAGGTTATAAAAAGTATAAATAATAAAAAAAAGTATTTCTTTGAAAAATTTGGGTTAATATTTAGCATTAAATTTTCTCTTTGATGAAATCTGGTTATAGTGATGAACGAATAAACATTCTCTGAAGAAAATATCGTATATAGGTGTAAAGGCTTTTTTTTGTGTCATATTTTGAGAGTGTTGGCATTTCTGATTTCTCTCCTGTATATAAAATACCAATTCGAGGTAAGGTCATAATTAAATTTTCATCGAGATCGACTTTTTTAAAGGATTGTCGTAATTGCCTGACTAGCTTGTAATAACTACTTTCAGTTACGATAATGCCTCTTTTTTCCCAAATTTCATACATAACTTCTCTTTTACTATTTGTTTTTATTAATAATAATTTAAGCAGACATGATTCATTTTCGGAAAGATTAACGACATTTTTTTCACGGGAAAGTGTGCGTTTGAGTGGATCATAGACGACATTCCCAGATAAGAGGATCATTGATTCTTTTTCATTATAGTCAATGTTATCCATAAGGTTTTGTACTGTAGGTAAATCGGTCATAATTTATATCTGTCCTGATCATTTATGAATATATTTCAATACAAAAAACGAGACTAGATAAGATGTTATAAAAAATAAAATCGCTTTTTGATATTGAGCTAATGTGTTTTGATAAAGTGAATTTAAACGATATTCAGAGGTTGTATATATCAATTTTTATTTAAATTTTTTATGTTTTTTATATTTTTATAAATAAATAGGCTTAGGGTATTAAAAAAATACACTAAACCTATAAATATTAGTCGATAGATAATAAATTCAAGATGAGGGTAATAGAGGAAATTAATGCTAAATTACTAGTTCATCATCCTCATCATCGCTACCCTCTAAATTAATATTAGTCATATTATGACGAAGTTGGTTGCTAAGAGGGGCGCTCATCAAACTGATAGACATATAATGGTTGAGTGAACGATTAAATTTTTTATTTAGTGATACTAGCTCTGAGTCATTCGATGATTGTAATGCTTGGCTAACACCGGCGATAAAGTTTTGTTTTTCATCTTTACCCAATGCAATCATAGTTTTAAATACATGAGAGAAGAATATTTTGTCATCTCCCTTTGATTTAAGCTCATCAATAAAGTTGTTAACTTTATTTTTTTCTATAGGGGATAAATCTATTTTTTCGCTGTATTGATACTTATTTGTGGTCTCCATATTTTTCTCCTGCCATATTGAGGTCATTTTACTTTGAATATTTTCTGCATGAATTTGAGAACCGTTATATTGAGGATTGATAACCTTAGTTTGTAGATTAGTCTGCATATTTGTGTTCTTCCGGTATTGAATTTATTGTTGTTATCAAGTTTTGATAGGCATTTTTATGCATTTTTAAAATTTGGCATTGTGTCGGAACAGAAAATACATGAGGAAAAATATTTTTAGAGGCAATGACAGGGGAAAAGTAGGTGATTCTATTATCGACTTCTAAGGCAATTGTATTATCAGCCGTGGTTGAAAACTTCATATCAGAACCACCTATCGTAATACGAGTTTGCATTTTTTCAGGTAAGTGTAATGTTGTATTGGTTGTTTTTGCGCATTGCCTCTCAAAATAGGTTGCAACCGTCTCTTGTAGATGGTTATCACCAAAAATATCATTCAATATTTTCATCAGCTGTTCTTTGCTTTGACTGATATTTTCTTGGTATTGAATTTCACTGGTTTCTACCGCATGAATAAAATCAGTTAATAATTGTTTAATTCCATCGTTATAGCCTTGTTGATAAGCGGTTTGGTAGATAGCTTCTTGCTGTTGTTTTGCTTGTTTGTATAGCTCACTCGCCTTTTTTTGAGCTTGTTGAGTGATAATTGTGTGGTATCTATCGGCACTCAATGCTTGGTATTTGATCAAAACTTTTTCAGACATCGTCTGTTTAACATTTGGGGGTGTTTTCTCTGACATATCGACATGTTTCTTCAATAGTATTCCAAGGTAGCATCGTTTTTACGGATGACGGTATAAGTTGCTGAGTTTCAAGACTGAACATATATTTTGCCCGAAGGGTGTAAGTGGTGCCAAAGGAAGCTAAACACATTAATAACTGTTGTGCTCCAAGGGCAGTTAGTACCTGTGGTGACGTCGTGGGTTGATTTTCCGACTGCCAAAGTGAGCGGCTTAAGCGTGTATGTAATACACGGTATTTGGAAAGTTCAACCCACCAAGGGAGTGGTTCGGCGTGTAACAGAACCCCTAAGCCTAACGCTACCTCCGGTAGTAAAGCCCAATGTTCAGATAATACTTTGGGCAATAAGGGCGTTTTTTCATTAGGCAAAGGCAATGAGTATTGATGAATCAATTGCTGATTGTGTTTACGTTGCAGTAAAGGTGGAAAGTCGTTATATCCGACCCCATTAAATTCACTATGGAAATAGCAACCTGGAGCGAGGAAAATATTTCCTTGTTCAATTAGTAGGTTAGTCAGCGTTGCCATCAACAGGTTTCTCCATCAGATGAGTTGCTGATTTTTTGTTACTTAGCTGGCGCCACAGTAATAGTAAAATAGCAAATAGAATGATAATTGCTGCAATAATTGAGCTGATTATAATTGGATTGAATGTATTTTCTGGTTCAGATTTAATTTGGTATTGTAATGGTGGCCGGTTGACGACGACGACTGAGACATTATCGTAATTTGCTTCAGCAAAACTGTTCGTTAGAAATAGTTTAATTTTATGCATCATCATCTGAGGATCTTCACTTCCGGAATAAGTAACCAAGCTAGACACATTTTGTATTTGCTTGGTCGGATTATTGCCATTTAATGGGTAGCTGACATGCACTCGAGCATTAATAATGTCGGGGATGGTGAGCAGTGATTGTTCAAGCCGTTGTTCGATTAAAGAAAGTAAACGGGTACGTTCTGCTTGTGGTGATGCCACCAAAGAATCTCCAGGGAATGCTTGAATAATTTCTATTGGTTCTTTTGATGGTAAGTTATATTGGCGCAATAAATCTACCGCGATAACAAAATCACTAGGTTGAACACGAATGGAATCCCCGTTTTTATTATCTTGTTTACGCGTAGCCTCAACACCATGCTCTTGCAGTATGGCCAACACTTCATTACTTTGCCTTTGGCTTAGATGGCTGAGTAATAATTGGTTATCACAGCCCATTAATAAGCCAATAAAACCAATTAAGATAAGTTTCTTTAAAATATTCATGGTTTACTGGGCTTTTAATACAGTATCAATCGCCGAAACACTCTTATGGGTTAGTGTGCTAATCATATTCATCGTCAGGCTGTAATTGCCAACGCGATTTTGAAATTGCAGTAACTGAGTTGGGTTGCTTGGGTCAATGTTATTGACATTCTCAGTTAAGGCTTTCCGTTCTTGACTGACGGTTGCTGTGTATTCAGCAAATAGCTTTTTGACCTTGTCTTCAATCGGAAGTGATAATGGGAGAACTGATGTGGTCTCTGTTGGGGCAGTGAGTAGTAAATGTGGTGTAATAGCTAACATAAATAATTATCCTAAATAAAACAGAGCATTATATTAAACAATGCTCTTTAAAATTAAACGTTACGAATAATGGCTTGGTCAGTATCTTTAATGGATTTCATAAAATTACTCTGCAATTGGCGTGCCATATTATAGTTACCACTCATAGCGGTGATTTTTGCCAACACTAGTGGGTTATCGACTTCTAAATTGGTGCTAGCAAGTAAGGTGTTTAATTCATCGCCAAATTTTGTAGCTTTAGCACTAATACTTGCCGAGGTACGATAGATCATACCCAGATCATTTTTACCTGTTCCCTCGGTTTCTAATTTAGAGCTGCCCCAACGGCCATTAGTATCTAAACCTGGAATTATATCTGACATTTTATTTCCTCTTTATTTTTAAAATCATATTAATTGAATTTTTTAAGTTAAAAACTGATTGAATTAAAAAACCAATGGTTATTACCTAATAGAATATAACCATTTGCATTGGTGACAAATGATTTACCTATGAGATTATTGTTTGCAAGTGAAATAGAAAATTGAATGTGGTTTTCTCCCCATTGTTTGTAAAATGAATTTGTAAAATTAATCAGTGAAGCCGTCTGGTCGTCATTTAAGCTGTCTTTTATTATAAATATGACTTTATTACCTTTAGTAATTTTACGCCATTGAACATTACTTTCTGTCAATCCTAGCTCTGCTTTTTGTAATAACTCACCAAAATTAACTTTTTTTATTTCACTCGCAATATAACAACTGAAATAGCTAGATAATATTTTATCTATTTTGTTTTTTTCATTAATGGATATTTTGTCATCTATCGCCGTTATTTTGGGATTACATGGGTTACTAAGCTCTATCTTTAATGTGTCTGGAAATACGTCAATAATCTTGTTTGCAATTTCATTTTCGATTTTGTTTATTATTTTAATTGAAAACTTTTCATTATATTTAGCTTTTATTAGACGTTGCATACTCCAGTCGGCATCTCTTTGGGTTTTAACTAAAATGAGGCTTTCGTCATTTGCACTTTGAGTTACAGTAATAGGGTCGTGGTTGCCTTGAAGTATGTGCTCTAGTGTTTTTACTTTTTTCTCAGCACTTTGTTCTGGAATATACTGGAAAGTAACGTAAGTAATAAATATTGAAAATAAAGTAAAGAAAAATACCAGCATAGTTTGTTTATTAAAAATACTTGGTTTTTCCTTGGTTGACTTTTTTATTTTAGATTTAAAGGCAGGTAATGGATTTTCCATTTCCGAACTCAATGCGTCTTCAAACGTTTGGGCGCTTTGCCAATCAGTATCTTGCATTTTTATTGCGATAGGAAATATATCAGCCAAAAGTAATTGTTGAAGAACGATAGGAATTTCAGTACTTAGTCCACTATCATTTAGTTGAATTGCTAAACCACTTTCAGTATATTGATTCGCTGTAACAATAGAAAACTCACAGGCAATACCATCACTAGGGATCTGGTAAGTTGTAAATCCATCATCATTGATGTCAGTTTTGTAATCTAAGCCGTCACCAATGATAATAAGATTATTATCTGTATTAATCATTAATTCTTGGCCAGTCATTGGGCCGCTAGCAATTTTTATTATGCATGTTCGGCTATTTGTATTACTCATAAAAATAATCTCATGGAATTAATCTTTTTTTAGTTATGGATTTATTGGGGCTCGTTATTGGTTACAAGTAAA
The DNA here is from genome assembly GCF_032706145.1 of Providencia sp. PROV040. Lineage (NCBI taxonomy): Bacteria > Pseudomonadati > Pseudomonadota > Gammaproteobacteria > Enterobacterales > Morganellaceae > Providencia > Providencia sp. PROV040. The sequence continues at coordinate 169,475 of NZ_CP120530.1, forward strand.
ACAAGAAATATCTTTTTTGTCAGCTGAATTGTTCTTATTCATTTATACCTTTAATGTGTAATGGAAAGTACGAGTGATTCCTGAGTATTCCCTTGAGTCTTTTTTATCTATTGCTCATTCTGTATACACTAAATTACATTAATAAGGTCTATATAATGTCAAACAAAGATATTGCTACATTATTAGAAAGTAGGGGCTGTTGCTTTTCTTTGCAGGATAAATTGGTCTTGGCTATACCTAATAAGAATGCAGCGTCTTTTTCTTATAAATCTCTATATTCAAATTTAAATATTTCGATAGAAAGTCAGGCTATATTTATTTGCCAAGAAAATGAATGGGAGTTGATAGATAAATCAAACTGGAATTTATATTCAATGGATTTATCAGAATTAGTTGAAATTTTAGCAGTTATTGACACCGCGACAGGGCAAGCATTTCTCGCTAAAAAAGAGAAAAAAAATATCGATGAAAATAGTCAAAGCGAATTTATTGTATTTTTTGAAAAATTCCCATTAACTATTTCGATTAAAAATATAGTGATTGATTTAATTATTAGAAATCATCCTATATTTGATAGTTGGTGCGAAGTATTAAGGCGATATGAAGCCTACGGTATGATGCGATTCATTCTTACTTCTGCTCAAGATGATAAGAATGCCAACATTAATCAGCTATGTGCGCGCTATGGTATATCAGCTTCTTATTTTAGACAGCTTTATCGAGAAAACTTTAATAAAACGGCAAAACGTAAAATTATGAGTGTGCGTATGGCTAACGCCATTCTACAGCTAATTGAAAGCGATGATTCAATATTAGATGTAGGGCTGGAAGCGGGATATTGCTCAGCATCTCATTTTACTAATGATATTAAAAAAGAATTAGGCCTAACACCATCAGAAATTAGGCATATTGGAGCAACATTATATGAGCAGTAAAAAAAATCGAGTGTTAGGACTAACACTATTTTTACTGAGTGTGAATTATTATTCGGCGCAAGCAGAAATTATTGTGGCGGAGCCTGTTACACAGTCAAAAAACCACGACACATTCGTCGCAAATAATATAGTAGTGGGTAAGGTGTTTGATGCGGTCGCAGAGCGTCTAAATAAACCGATTATTCTTAGTAAATTAGCAGCTCAAAAAAAAGTAACCGGTAATTTTAATTTGGCTCATGCAGATGAAATGTTTAAAGCATTATCTCGACGAATTGCGCTAGTGTGGTATGACGATGGTGCAAGTATTTATGTTTATGATAATAGCGAAATGCGTAGCGCAATTATTCCCACGAATAATGTCAGTAGTAACCAGCTACTCAATTATATTCAACGAAATGGCATCTATGATTCACGTTTCCCTGTACGTTCACAAGAGGGGGAAAGACTATTATTTGTCTCTGGCCCGCCTCTATATATTGAATTAATTAAAGCGGCTTCTTTATACCTTGCAGAACAAATTAGGAAAGAGGAATTATCCAGCGGTGAAGTTGCGGTTATTCCGTTAAAACATGCCTCAGTAACAGATAGAAGTTATTCATTACGCGGACAAAATATCACAATCCCTGGTTTGCTGAATGTCATTAATAACTTATTTCAAAACGGTGCTACAAGCGATGAAACGTTAATTATTCAGCCTCCATCTGTAGCGGTTAACTCAACAGGTGACTCAATCGATGAATTAATGGATGAGCCAATTGGGGGCTCATCGCCTTCAGCAGACAAGCCCCAGTTGATAACAAGAAAGCCTTCTAACAGTGCTTTTTCTCTAGTGGCCCATCCTGACAGTAATAGTTTGATTGTTAAAGGCAGCCAAGAGCAAATTCGTTATGTTCGTCAACTGGTGAATACATTGGATATGCGTCGTCGCCAAGTGGAGCTGTCATTATGGATTATCGATATTACTCGTTCTGAATTAGATAATTTAGGTGTCAATTGGGAAGTTGGCACATTTAATACGGGAACGGGCTCAGTATCTTTTAATCGCAGTACATTATCGAACAGCCAACAATTTCTATTACAGATTGATGCATTGAATAAGAAAGGGAACGGGCACATAGTTTCTCGGCCAGTGCTATTAACCCAAGAAAACATTCCTGCTTTATTTGATAACAACACTAGTTTTTACGCGAAATTACAAGGCGAGCGCATTGCAACTCTCGAACAAGTCACTTATGGCACCATGGTGAGTGTGATGCCACGTATTTCCGCGGGTAATAACGTTGAAATGGAAGTTAGTATTGAAGATGGTGCAGAAAATCGCGATAGCATGGGGAAAACATCCAGTGTAGAAGGGCTACCAGCCGTTAATCGAACCAGTATTAATACTGTTGCGCGTATTGCAAAAGACAGTAGTTTGCTTATCGGTGGTTATACACGTGAGCAATATGTTGAAAATGAGAGCAAAATTCCTTTTTTAGGCGATCTTCCTTATGTGGGAGGGTTATTTAGCCATTCATCTACTAACCAGCAAAAGATGGTGCGTTTATTTTTAATCCAACCGCGTTTATTGAATGAAAATGAAGGGTGGGATGGGCGACAATTTTCCGAAAAAACGCGGATTACCAACCATGATAGTCAGTTGCATGGTACGGTTCAATTTCTTCAACAATACATGAGTGAGTCATGGCAATAACACCACTGGGCTTTAATACCCGCTTTTCGGTTAATACTCAAAACAAAAGTCGTGCACCAGTGAGTAGCAGTAGTGACGACTCCGATGAAGTTGCTCGTGGCGCAGGTGTCATTGATAGCTCTAGTGAATATGCATCGATGTCGATGTTGGCGGCAAGTCATGTGCGCCGAGGAAGTTCTAAAAAGAGCAGTGAAGAAGACTGGTTGCAATTTTCTGAACGCATTTTAGATAAAGATGCTGATGACAAAGTGCTACATATAGAAGGGTTACTGAATAAACAGTTAATGACCCCGAAACAGTTACGAGCATTTTTATTGCAATTTTTTACTGACCCTAGTGACTTATTAATGCTTCTTGCAGCATTACTTAATCGAAAAAAATTAAAAAAAGAACAAATTGATAACCTTGAAGCTTTAGCGGAATTACTGCAAGCAGAAGACACTGAGCGGAGTGCTCAAGCAGGTATTAATGTTGCACTTATTGCAAAGGCATTTGCAAAAAAATTACATTTTAGTGCCGGGAATTTACGTACATTATATCGTGAATTTATCAGTTATGACGGGCCGGTTGTTTATTTATATGAACAATGGGTTGAGGAAATGGAAATCCAAGAGCGTGAAAATATGATGCGTTATCTTGGTCGGGCGCTTGCTTGTGATTTACAGGCGTTGCCATTAGGCGATCTAAATATCACTGAGTTTGGTAGCTTTTTTAGCCGTGTTGGCCGGCTCCGAGAATTGCAATCATTAGACTATGTATTTTGTCAGCAATTCTTTCAATCCGGTTTTTTTCGTCACAATGGAAAATCAAATCAATCAAAGCTTGAAAAAGAGTTAAGCCAATTATTTACCCGAGGGATACGTAATCATGTTGGCTTTGAAGAAGTAGTCATCACTTTTATTAATAACATATTGAACATAATGAGCTCCGATATTCGAGGCCAATTTCTACAATTACTCTTACTGGCGTTTTCTATCATTCCAGTTACTGTATTTCCTTCATTGGAAGCACGAGAGGAACTTATTGATCAATTAAAGAAACTCATGGACCAAGTTATGGTGAAAGAGCCGTTTTTACACCGACATTCGTAGTTTGATAGGAAAAGTCATTTCATGAAAAATATAACCGGATTTTTATTACAAATCCGTAATCGCCCAGAACTAATGGTATTAGTTATCATGGTTATGGTTATTGCGATGTTGATTATTCCATTACCCACAATATTGGTCGATTTATTGATCGGCTTAAATATTATGATCTCAGTACTTATTTTTATGAGTTCTTTTTATATTACTCGGGTACTTAATTTTCAGTCATTTCCATCTATCTTGCTAATTAGTACGTTATTTCGACTTGCTTTATCAATTAGTACCAGCCGTCTAATTTTATTAGAAGCAGATGCAGGGGATATTATCGCAACGTTTGGTGAATTTGTTATTCAAGATAACCTAGTCGTTGGTATGGTGGTATTTGCGATAGTCACCATTGTACAGTTTATTGTCATTACTAAAGGTTCTGAACGTATTGCTGAAGTGGCTGCACGCTTTTCCCTTGATGCGATGCCGGGTAAACAAATGAGTATCGATGCTGATCTACGTGCGGGTGTGATTGATGAGGCGACAGTTAAAGAGAAGCGTGGCGACCTTGAAAAAGAGAGCCAGTTATTTGGGTCTTTCGATGGTGCGATGAAATTTATTAAAGGGGATGCGATAGCGGGTATTGTCATCATTTTTGTTAATTTAATTGGCGGGATATCTGTTGGCACAGCTCAACAGGGAATGGATGTTTCAACTGCACTAAATACGTTTTCTTTATTAACGATTGGTGATGGTTTAGTTGCCCAAATCCCTGCACTACTCATTTCTATCAGTGCGGGTTTTATTGTCACTCGAGTAGGCGGTAATGATAAAAACTTAGGTGAAAACATTGTTTCGGAGTTATTTGCAAATGACTTTACGATTTTAATTACAGCATTAGTTGTACTTTCAATGGGTTTTTTACCTGGTTTTCCAACGATTATATTTTTACTATTATCAGGGCTTCTTATTGGACTATTTGCTTTCCGATATTTAAAAAAACAAAAAAACAAGCAAAAAATAGTTAAAGGTGAAGCAGAAACGATTAATTCAGATGTAACGGAAGGTGAAACACAAAGAGAAATCAGTGATATTGAAGAAGAATATATTCCAGAAACATTACCGATTATCATATCTGTTAACCAAAAATATAAAGAACATTTAGAAGATAATAGATTTTTGTCTAGAATGAAAAAAGATATTTTTATTCGATACGGATATAGGATCCCAGATATTGCTGTCAACTACTCACCGATTATTCCTGAAAATAAGATGGTGATACTCATTAATGAAATTAAAGCAGGGGAATATGATATCTATTTTCATGGGTATCGCTTACTGACTGTTAATGATGAACCTGAATATCTAGGTATGGAATTAACAAAGTTTACGGATGAATACGGTTCAGTGAGCACGTGGTTTGAAAAAAATGACCTATCTAATATTGAACAACTCGGTTTAATGGTTCGTGATGATGTAACAGAAGCGATTGATTGTGCCAGTACCTTATTACTGCGATTTATTAATGAATTTTTTGGTATTCAAGAAACGAAAAACTTACTTGATGATCTTGAAAAAAAATACCCTGAATTATTAAAAGAGTGTTATCGACATACGACAGTACAAAAAGTCACTGAAGTTTTTCAACGTTTATTAATGGAAAAGATTTCAGTTCGTAATATGAAATTGATTATTGAAACCTTAGTGCAGTGGGTGCCAAAAGAAAAAGATAGTTTAATGTTAGTTGAGCACGTAAGAGGTTCAATGGCTCGTTATATTTCATCCTGTTTCTCTGTGGATGGGCGTTTGAATGTCCTCATGATTAACTCAGGGCTAGAAGACACAATACGTCAAGGGATTAGGCAGGCTTCCGGTGGAGTGTACCTTCATCTTGAACCTGAAAAAACCAATGAGTTGATACAGGCTGCAGAACTTGCTTTAGAAAATAGTTATTTGTCAGTTAGGGATGTGAATGTTTTAGTACCGGTTGATATTCGTCGTTTTGTCAAAAAAATCTTAGAAGGCCGCTTTCCAGAGCTAGAAGTGCTTTCCTTTAATGAAGTTTCTGAAATGGTGAAGGTTAATGTGGTTAAAACCATATAATCAAAAAATTGGCTTTATTAACAAATAAAGCGACTGAATTCAATATAATTAAAAATGTTGGATGATATAAAATATATTTAAAATATAAGGAATACCAATGAAATATAGATTTATAGAAATGTTAAATGAGTATTTAAATTCTATGGGGCGTAGTGACCTAGTTAACTCTCAGCTAGATTGTCATTCTAATATTCAATTTGAAATGAATGAGTTCTCTGCGATTAATATCGATTTATCAACGAATGATATTATCATTTGGAGTCAATTAGTAGATTGCAATTACAGTCATTTAGATTTAGTAAGTGCTACTTTATTGAAATCATTATTAGAATACCCGCCAAATAATTTTTATCCGGGGCAACCGGCATTGAATCTTGTGGATAATGCCTATGTTCTTTCTGCAGTTTTAAAAGAATCAGCGTTGAATGATATGCAATTATTTGCAAATAGCTTTGAAGAGTTCTTTGAGCGTGCAAATGAGCTTAGTGCTCAGCTAACGTAACCCATTATGAAGTTATTCGATTTCTGCGCGCATCCTGCGCGCATTCATGGATGCCTAATAGAAGCACCTTTACACGGTGTTTTTATTGGTGAAATTTGTTTTATTGAGCGTTCTCTTATGCAGCCCGACATTATTGCGAAAGCGCAAGTTGTTGGTTTTAAAGAAGGGCTCACAGTATTGAGTTTAATAGGTCGCACACAAGGTTTAACGCGAGAAGTGGTTATTCGCCCGAGCGGTTACCCATTTGTATTTGAAGTTGGCGAACACTTGGCGGGTAAAATTTTTAATGCGGCAGGTGAACAAGTTGGTGCGTTGAGTGAAGACCTTGCTGAGCCAATGTTGCTCAATACAAAATTATTACGTATTGATAGCCCTCCAGTGAGCGTGACACAAAGGCGACCGGTTTCTGAGCCGATGGTCACAGGGGTACGTGCAATTGATAGCCTACTAACATGTGGCTTAGGTCAGCGTATTGGTATTTTTGCCGCCGCAGGTAGTGGTAAAACTTCATTAATGAACATGATCATCAACCACGCTCATGCGGATATTCATGTCGTTGCTTTAATCGGTGAACGAGGGCGAGAAGTTATTGAATTTATTGAGGAGTTGAAAGAGTCGCCTCATGCGGCACAGACGATATTAATTTATGCAACTTCAGACAGCCCACCGATTGAGCGGTGTAATGCCGCGTTGCTTGCGACTACGATTGCTGAATATTTTCGTGACTGTGGTCGTAATGTATTGCTGTACGTTGATTCCATGACCCGATATGCGAGAGCGTTGCGAGATGTGGCTTTAGCTACCGGAGAACTACCGGCTAGACGCGGTTATCCTGCCTCTGTTTTTGAACAGCTTCCTATGTTGTTGGAGCGTCCAGGGCAATTAAAGCATGGCTCGATTACTGCTTTTTATACGGTGTTATTAGAAAGTGAAGAAGAGGCTGACCCGATTGGCGATGAGATTCGCTCCATTCTAGATGGTCATATTTATTTAAGCCACAAATTAGCGGGACGTGGGCATTACCCAGCGATTGATATCTTACACAGTATTAGCCGCGTATTCCAAAAGGTAACGACTCCAGAGCATCGCCGGTGCGCAATTGATCTACGTGACATGATCTCAAGGCTTGAACAAATTCAGCTTTACCTTGAACTCGGTGAATATCAACGAGGTGAAAGCCATGAAAATGATCGAGCTTTAGATAAAAAAGAGCAAATTGAAGCTTTCTTAAAACAAGCCATGGATGAGCCAATGAGTTTCGACAATATATTAAGCAATCTCAATGAATTGGCATCTTAATGATTTCTAACTTGCTGGCTTTAACTGAGAGACGTTTTGACCGGACATTACAAGAACAATCGCAATTAAATTCAATAATAAAGCAACAGCAACAGCAATGCAGGGATATTCGCCAGCGTATTTTAGTTCTATCAACACAAACTGCATCTTATGAAAAATCAGAAGAATTAAGCCGAACTGCTTTTTGGGAAAGGCAGCGATTAAAGGCAGCGGTTCTTGCGGAAATAGCTCAACTTGAATTTCAAATAGAAACTCTAGCAGCCGAAATATCAAAAAATAAAATACTACAGTCTGAAATTGCTAAACGAGTATTCATATTACGTAATAAGTGCGAGAAATTCCGAAATTATCTCAAGCAACAACGTATAGCCAGAAGGTTAAAATCAGAGCTGCAGCAACAAAATGAAATTGAGGAGTTATTCGTACATGTCAGCAATAAAAATGAGCTCAAATGAAAAAGTACCCTGCGTAGCTATCGACGGAGAAGCAATATCATCAACATATATCACTACTGAATTTAGCCACCAAAATATAGCTCCAAAAATGGCAAAAGTAGTGAATGACAAAAATATGATGCATCTATTCGGCCATAAAAATAAAAGTCAGCCAAAGGATATATCTGCTTTTCTATCCGTATCCCTTCCTTTTATGCAAAAAATATCGCAATTGAGCGACTTAGCGAAGGGGTTTATTACATGGAAAGAAAATGTATATATTGGTGAAGGTATCCAAATAGCCGGGGAAAATAAAGAATTAAAGGCCAAAGCGATTGAGCCGCTAATAAATAATTATATATTTACGGAAAGTTGTATACCTGTTGTTCATTATTTTCAGGATAACTTACCAAAGACTCATCAGGCCAATATTACGAATAAATTGATGGTGGATAATCAGCCAGATATGAATCTATTGGCTGATTTGACGACTACTAGGAAAGTCGAAACCGTCCCTGCATTAATTGAGAATAATGAGAATACTAACTTTATTATTAGCACCCCAACCGCTGACCTAGTCGATATACTAAATAAACCAGTCGTTGATAATAATCTGTCAGAGAGTCCGGTTATTCACGTTGAACAAAATATTGCTGACGAAGATGAGATCCCGTTGTTCAACTCTATGATGACCAGCTTTCCATTACCGAATATCCCACAGCGAGTAAGGGGCAAAGCTAACGATAATTCAGTTCCATACGGGGAAAATAAACCGCAATTAAGTGAGAAGAATCAGCTCAATATGGAAGCTCCGTTGGCGAAGTTAGCGCTAAAGAGTACTTTAGAACCGATATCAAAAGAGTTAAAACCAGAGATTAAAACTGGGCAACAGTATATTAGATCTTCAGTAAAAGCAGAGCTTGAACCCGTTATCCAACGGAAAATAGTTGGAGAACAACCCAAGCCAGTTAAGACTCGACACATTGATTCACTCGATACCATTTTGTTAAATACATATCCACGAAAAAACAACCCAGCAAAAGATGACTCACCAAAAAATACCCCTTCTCTTCTGGGAATGCAGTTAGCTAACCATCATATGCATGACCAACAGGGCACTAATCAAGGTATTAAAGAGAATACCCATCATCATGTTGTTGAGCAGCTTGAACTTGCTTTTACAAAAAATGAGCCACCTACACAGCCAGTTACCTCACTGAAAAATTCTTATCTACATGATAATAAAAGTATTTTATTATCTGAAAATGAGATGAATAATTTCCCTGATAAAGTACAAGAGACGACAATTTCTGCACAAATCTCACCTGCAGAAGATATGAGCCCATCTAGCAATATGATAGCAACGACTGCGAATGAGGTTATGCGGGTGTCTGTGCCACTACAAGCCACACAGCAAAAGTCAGAGATGCACAAAATGCCAGAGCTAGTGGAATCCCCCCCATTTTTAGGTGAAAACCAACAGTCGAAAACTGCAAAACGTAGTTTCACTTATACCTTTAGTCAGTGGCAAAGTAGCCCATCAGTGACTTTTGAATTGGCCTCTAAAGGAGAGTTTGTTGCCTCAACAGCGAGCCCAGAAGTTCAATTGGCATTAAATGAGAATAAACATTTATTGAATTATGAAACGAGTGTGCATATTCGACGTGAAGATGAGCGCCAACAGCATCGAAACCAACAGCAGCATGACCAACAGCAAGAAGAAGATTAATTATGTTGAAGATTCGACGGATCAGCTCTCAAGAAAAACAACTGAAAATTTGGCAGCAATGTTATTCAGTTAATACACAAATAAAGCCAGCTAACCGCAGTATTGGTTATTTTCAGTTATCACTAGTGAGTGAAACACAGAAAATAAATGCATTAGTTGTTGTTGAAAGTTGGTGTCATTATCGTTGGCCTAAACTGGTTCATTATGCATGGAGTTCATTATCAAACAACCAGCTATGTGAATTGTTTGCTTCTGAATATATTGGAATTACATTTTTCTCCCAGAATTTCCGTTGTGAATCTGTCGAGATAGTTGATGATATGCGTATTAATTACCAGCCATGGCTAATTGTTAAAGAAGCTAGCCTCGGGGAAGTATTATTAGCAGAACCAATAGAAAGCCTCGAAAAAAAGCAGGGAACTAATCAGATATTCGACCATTTAAAACTGCGAGCGGATTGGATATTAGGGTATAGCTATATTAGTGCCAAACTTTTGCAAACTATAGAATTACGTGATGTGCTGAGTATCCAACAATTACAGTTAAATATGTCTGTGGCAGGGCAGGTATTAGCTCGATTTCAAAAGCAAGATGAAGGACTACTTATGATTGAAGAATTAGTGGCGCCAGAGAGTGAAGAGGAATTCGTATTTCCTGAAGAAGATGAAATGCAAGAAATTGTACGCCCCTTTAATGTAAAAGAAATGAATATTAAATTAACCTTTGTTTTAGGTCATAGTGATATTACGGTCGATGAGCTTTCAAAAATGGAGCCCGGTTATATTTATTCTATTGGTGAAAATAAAGAACGTGAAGTTAAAGTCTATGCTAATAAGCAACTTATTGCAGAAGGGGAGCTTATTTATATTGGCAATAGTGATGAGTTAGGTTTGGAAATCACACATGTTGTCAGTTTGGGTGATAAAAGAGTTTAATATGCCAACGATACCTGATGGGATCCCATTATTAGCGATTATCGCATTCTCGACATTATTGCCATTTGTTATTGCTGCAGGCACCTGCTATTTAAAAATATCTATTGTATTAATTATGGTACGCAACGCGATGGGCGTTCAACAAGTTCCTTCTACCATGGTATTAAATGGTATTGCATTGTTACTTTCTATTTTCGTTATGATGCCAGTTTTACAGGATGTGAATAATCATATGCGACAAGAACAGGTTGATTTTAGTAATGCCGAATCAATCGATAGTTTTGTTGAAAATGGGCTGGGGGGATATAAAGCGTATTTGAAAAAATATTCAGATCCACAACTAGTGACGTTCTTTGAGTCAATACAACAAGGTCGAAGTGAAGAAGAAGTGACCGCTGATGAAGGCGAAGCTACATTATTTTCTTTATTACCTGCTTATGCATTAAGTGAAATAAAATCAGCTTTTGAAATTGGTTTTTATATCTATTTACCTTTTGTTGTAGTTGATTTAGTTATTTCCAGCATTTTATTGGCACTGGGTATGATGATGATGAGCCCAGTAACAATTTCGATTCCAGTTAAATTAATTCTATTTGTTGCAATTGATGGCTGGTCACTGATTTCTAAGGGGTTAGTGATGCAATACATTGAATTAGCACAGCATTAAAGCGAATGATACTATGGATCAAATCGTTTATTTAAGTAATAAAACGATGCTATTAATCGTTATATTATCTGCAATACCAGTAATAGTGGCTACTGCAGTAGGATTATTGGTAGGGTTACTACAAACTGTCACGCAACTTCAAGAGCAAACATTACCTTTTGGTATTAAATTATTAGCTGTTTTTGGCTCACTTTTTATGATCTCTGGTTGGTTATCCGATAAGGTAATGAATTTCGCATTAGAAACCTTAAGCGCTGCTATCCCTGCTATCGGGTTATTCGGATGAATCAGGAAATACTATCGCTGATGTCCTCGCTCTATTTTATCTTTCAAGAAGGATTGATAAAAATAGCGTTAGCTTGGTTGAGAATTGCACCAGTGATGTTTTTATTACCTTTTTTAAGTAACAAATTACTTAATGGTGGGATTATTAAAAACTGTGTGGTGGCTTATATTGCATTAGGTTTATGGCCTTTTTTTTCATCCTATGAAATACAATGGGATGAAATTAATTTTGTTGATGTATTTATTTATGAAATTTCGATTGGACTCGTATTAGCACTGATGTTAGCGTTGCCTTTTATGATAGCCAATATTGTTGGCGAATTAATTGATGCGCAGCCTGGCGAGACGATTAGTAGTATTGTTGACCCTGCGAGTGGAACCGAAGCTTCGGAGCTTGCTGTATTATTAAACCATATTACGTGTATGATATTCTTAGCACAAAATGGAATGTATCAACTTGCTAATCTATTCGCACAGAGCTATCAGTTATTACCCTTTGCCCATGGATTTACGTCATTCAATAGCCTTCCTTTAGGGGAATGGTTAAATAAAATGGTAGTCAATGGAGTTGTTTTAACTGCACCCATATTAGTGACATTATTTATTACAGAGGTTGCCTTAGGGCTATATTCCCGTTTTTGCCCTCAATTAAATGCATTTTCATTATCTTTAGCAATAAAATCAATCATCGCTTTCTGTGTTTTTTTACTTTATTTCCATAATGAGGTACCAGAGATATTAGTCAATATGATTTCGATTTCACCACTGCGAGACATATTCCTTTCTTCTTGATTTTATGGATATAAATAAATATGGCTGAAAAAACAGAAAAACCTACTGATAAAAAAATTAGAGATTCAGCTAAAAAAGGGCAAAGTTTTAAGAGTAAAGATAGCGTTGCGGCAATTGTATTAGTCGTAAGTGCATTTGTTATTGAAGGCGTATCTAGTTTATATGAACTGGGTGGGTTAATGCAAAAAATATTTTTATCCCCAACGGAGATAAAAATTGATGCACTACTTTGGCAATTCTTCACGATATTTTTAAGTATTGTATTACCTGTTCTATTTACTTGTTTTTTATCCGGTACAATTATTTCTTTATTACAAAGTCGATTTAGATTGGCCAGTGAAGCAATAAAGCTTGATTTTACTAAATTAAATCCAATTGCAGGATTTAAAAAAATATTTTCATTGAATTCATTGAAAGAGTTAATTAAGGCGATTTTGTATTTAATTGTCTTTATTATATCAATATTAGTCTTTTTTATTGTTTGGCGTAAAGATATTTTTATGCTCTACCGAACAATGATTAATGGGATGATTAGCCAATGGGTTAGTTTGTGCGTAACATTTATTGTCGTCTTTCTTGCAGTTGCTCTTATTATTATCTTGGTTGACGCAATAGCTGAATTCTTTTTGTATATTAAAAACTTAAAAATGGAAAAGCAAGAGGTTAAAAAGGAATACAAAGATAATGAAGGTGATCCTCATATCAAAAGTGCACGTCGAGGAATGCATCAGGAATTACTGTCTGAAGAGGTTAAATCAAATGTTCGTAATTCAACATTTGTAATGGCAAATCCAACGCATATTGCATTGCTTATTTATTATGATTCGAATATTGCACCATTACCCTTTTTATTCTCTAAAAGTAAAGGCGCACAAGCAAAAGCAATTATTAAATACGCGGAACAACAAGGTGTTCCAGTTATTAGGGATATCGTTTTAGCTAGGCAAATATGGCGGTCATATAAAAATGATAGTTTTATTGATGAAAAAGGATTAGAAGATGTTATGCAAATAATATCATGGTTAATCCGTATAGAATTAGTAAAAATGGGAGTCGATATTGATAAAGCATTAGAAAAAATATCAGAGAACGAGGCATATTCGAAAAATAATAGCGAACTTAATAATTTATTTATTACTTAAATCGTTTTTTTAAAGAAAGAATCAAATCGGTTAATTATGATGCAAGCATAAAGTATATGTTATGCATTACATATCAATAATAAGGTAAATATATGAATAATGAGGAAACAGAGAGTTTTCAACAATCTGATATGGAAGAATTACTTGACAATATTACAACTGCACTAATGGATGGTGCAACTTATAAAGATATTCACGGGATCCCACAAAGTACAATGGATGGCATTTATTCCTATGCATACGAGTTCTATCAACAAGGTAAATTAAAAGAAGCAGAAACTTTTTTCCGATTTTTAAGTATTTATGATTTCTATAATACAGATTATGTGATGGGGCTTGCTGCTGTCTATCAATTAACGAAACGATATGACAAGGCAACAGAATTATATGCTCTCGCATTTGTATTGGCGAAAAATGATTACCGCCCACTATTCCATGCAGGACAGTGCAATTTAATGATGAAAAAAAGCAGTGCCGCAATTCATTGTTTTGAAAGCGTTGTAAAAAGCAGTACAGATATTGATTTAAAAAATAAATCTCAAGCTTATTTAAATGCATTAAAGAAAAACTCAGAAAGAGATTTTAATATATAACGAGGAAATGGCATGGTAGATATTAAAGCTTTAGGAAATAGTGAACGAATAAATAATATTAATGCCTATTTACAAGGTAGTAATCCTTTAGCACTAAGTGAGGATATTACAAAATCAGTTTTAGCTTTAGAGGATGTATGTAGGGAGTCCATATCGGGAGAACAAGCAAAACGAGCTAAGATAGAAGGCTCGCCTCGCCTGAATAAGCCGATGATGGCAAAAGCTATGCTAAGTGCACAATCATCTTCGCAAGATAAAACATCTAATGCAATGGCCATACTGGTTGAAACATTTGCGACAATTCGTCGGTTGTTACATGAAGGTAATATTGGTGAACTAAGTAATCGGTTACAGCTTTTAAACCTTGAATCAGGTTCCTTACGAGAGAAAGGGAAGGAGTTACTTGATTCTTTCGCAAATTCGACAAAAAAAGCACTTAATATTAAACATCAATTAGATGAGGCCAAAGGTATTTTAGATTTAGGTAAAAATAAGTTGGCGAATACCTTAAATTTACTAGAGGAACATCAATTTTCTGTAGCAGATAATATAAATGATATTACGAATACAAAGGAAGAATTAAGCAATTGTGAACAACGATTAGAGAAAATAAATACTTTTGATAAACCTATTACAGAAGAAGTTTATAACCAAGAAGTTAATATTAAAAATAAAATAGAAGTGCTTACCAATAAACTCGAAGAGTTGACAAATAAACGTGATGCTTTAGAAAGCACAACAACTTTATTTAAAGCTAATGTTGGAACGTTAACTGAAAATGTCGATAAACTTCAAAATAATTATGAAGTTCTAATAAATAAAGAATATGAGCTTGTAAAAACTTCTGACGACGCCAGCCAAAAACTGAATGTATTTATGGAAACAGCACCTAGGTCTGTTGAGGTTGACGGTGAGAAATGGGAGAACACATTATCTCTCTTAACGATGCTGACGGCTCAGCTTAAAAAGGTTATGAATGAAGACTCTATTCGTAACATGAAAGAGCAAGAAGCAGTGATGATGAAAATCAATGAGGCCTCTCGGAAAGATTCTGATAACAAAGCAAAAGAGGCCGCGGAATCTGAACGTAAAGCGGCTGAAGCAAATAAAGCGGCATCTTGTGCCAGTAAAATTTTTAGTTATGTACTTTTAGCTGTTTCAGTGGTTGCTACCGTAGCTTCTTTTGGAACAGCAGCACCGTTAACACTTGCGATTGCAGCTATTGGTATTTCTATGGCGGTTGCGGACATTGTATTGGAAGAAACAGGGCACGGTAGCTTAATGCAGATGCTTGCTAATGAAATTTCTTCAGTAGTAACGGATGTATTGATTAAATTTGGTGTTGATGAAGATAAAGCTAAGCAGATTGGTAGCATCGTGGGAATGATTGTCGCTGCGATTGCATTTTTAGCTCTTTCGTTAATTTCTATGGGTTCAATGGCTAAAAATATCGTGAATACGGTGAAGAGTGCGGCTCAATTATTGCTCAAAAATGCGGATTCTTTACTCAAAAGTACAATTAAAGCCATGCCAAAAAATTTAACTAATGCATTGGGTAATATGGCAACCAAAACTGCAAAAGTGAGCGATTCAGTGGCTGATAGCACAGATGATATGGTGAAGTTAACGAAATTCACCAAGCTGGCAGACAAATTTGATGATGCAAAAGATACCGTGAAAACGACCGAAAACACGATAGCTAAAATCAAAAAAGTCGACACGGTGAAAAATCCAAGTGTAGCAATGGCCAAATTAGAAGTTACTGCAAGAGGCATGAATGCAGGGCTTACAGTTGCAAATGCAGCGACAACAGGAGGGTTAAATGTACACGCGGCATCAATGGGAGCCAAAATGAAAGAGATGCTTGCAGGTATGATGTTAAATAACTCTGCTATCGAAGCTATTACCGAGTTACTTAATCAATTAATTCAAGCTATGTCGAAAAACTATGAGCAGTTTGATGAAATGTTTGTATCAATGCTTAATGGCCTTCAAAAATCGGGTCAAAGTAAAGTCGATATGATGAATACCGCACGCTTTGCGTAAACTAAGGAGTAATTTTATATGACACCCATTATGACACAACCCGTTATAGCCAATAAAGCTGTTTTCAATGCTGAAGCATTAGGTAATAAAAAAGAGATATCTGTTTCAACTCATCCATCTGCTCGACAAGAAATTAATTTAGCAAGTTTGCCACAATTAACACTCGCAGAATTTTCAGATAAGCCGGTATTAAAGTCACCATCGAGTGGGGAAATAATGCCAGAACAATTAATGGGCGCCCTATCAGAGCTTGATTCAGACGAAATAGAAAAGGCGGCAATACGGTTAAGTGCATGTCCTCCTAAACTTGCTAATGAGTTGCATCATATTTTTAAAAATGCAGAACAAAAAGCGATTGAAAGCATTAGCTCCGCGAAGACGAGTGAATATATTGGTATTATCAGCAGTGATATTATTGTTGAAATATCAAAGCTTATCCGCAAAGTTGCATCCGAAATTAAAATCTCAGACCGCCAACTTAATGCAGCATTTAATATCTTAAGTGGCAAAATGGTGGCGGCAGCCGCCACATCTACCATTAAAGAAGGAAAAAAAATGATGGAGAGCGCCATGATTAATTTTGGCGTCTCATTAGGCGTAAGTGGTTTAGGTGCTGCATTCCAAGCGAAATCGTTACATACGCAAAATAAATCGATAAACACTAACTTAAAAACGGGTACTAATAATATTAATGCAGGTAATAAACTTAATGGTCATGCCTCTGAGTTAACAGGAAAAAATAACGGAAGTACCGTACTAAAAGGTAAGGACGGTAGTACTATTGAGTTGGTTGACCAAGCAACGGCGGGGCAGAAAACGTTAGTTGCGAAAAATATGCAAAATGCAGCGGATAGTACGAAAGCTCACGGCCAAAATCAGCTTAATGATCATAACAATATTGTCACCAAAGAGAGTGTGAAACGTGGTGTAGCAGAACAAGGGGCTCGCTTATCCGATAGCGCAGGGAATATGGCAGGGTCGGCATCACAAGCTGGGGCTAAAGCAGAAAGTGCTAGCGCGATGATAGAACAGGAAACGTCATCAGCAGCACGTAAAGTCTCTGAAAATGCAGAGAAAACGATGAGTGAAAGTACTGAGTTGTTGAAGAAAATGAATGAAGCATTAAGGGATATTCGTGATTCTAAAACGCGCACATTCCAATCTGCAATACGAGGGTAATAATGAGTTCAACATCATTGAACCTGTTGGCAAATATTCAGCTATCACGCGTAAATAATGTCGGTTTAATTGATAACAATCCTTCCCCTGTCGGGGAAGGTGTCTTGATTGATCCTAATTTGGATATCTATCAACAAGTCGTCAGTTATTATGAGCAATTATGTGATGAAATAGCCAAACCTATAGAAAGAACTAATATTGTTTTTGATCAGCTAAATGATATTTCTGAACAGGCAAACGCTTTAATCCGAGAATTAAAAATATCAGGGGACAACACCTCTAGAGTATTAATAAAGTTATCTGAAGAGTTCGCGACATTACCCAGTGGTGCGGCAACTCATTTTTTTCGTTCTCAGCCGATTGATGACGGTCGAAGCCATATTGGCGAAATTTCTAAAATAATAGATAATATTAATTCTGGATACCAAAAAGATTTCGGTAACATCATAAAATCGGCAACAAAATATATGCAGGATGTTAATACTGCTCTAGGAAAGATATCCGAATATATTAAAGCAGGGGATAGTGGGAAAATAAAATTTCAGCGAGTCAAGTTATTAAATCGACTCGATGATCTTTTTGAACCTTATACGGATCATAAAAAAGTCAGAGGAAATAAACCTCTGACCACAGAGCCTGATGATGATAATAGAGATTACTATAAGGATTGGTCTAAACCTAAAGATAGTGCCTGGGACTTATATGAAATGGAATATAGTGATTCCGCTTTTGCATTTTGGAAAAAAAAACTTGATGGTCAAGGGTTTGTTGTAGACACAAGAACACCAAACGGTAAAAAAGTTATTCGTATTTACCCAGACCTTAACCCACTTCGGGAAATTATGAAGACAATTTATGATGTTGAGGATACGAAAGACGGCTGGAAAACTGCAGGCGTGGACTTAATGGCTCAGACTGTACAAAGCCTGCAAACGGCAATTGATGCTCAAAAAAATGCAGTTAATAGTTCGGTTTCTCGTTTATTAGAGACTTTCCGCCAAGATAATAGTCATTTTGATACGTTAACTCAATTATTGATAAAGTTAATTCAAGAACTCAACCAATATAATAACGGTTTAGTTAATAGTTAGTATATATACGAGAAATTAATAATCGTTTATTATAAGGATAGCTTATGATGTCAATATCATCCATTCACAGCCCATGTAAGACTAGCATTAATAATATTAACCATAATCAAAAAATTAGCAGTGGGTTTTCTAATCAACTAAATAAAATTATCCCCTCGGGAACAGAAAGTTTATTACCTAAGAATAATATTAAAAATGAAATTAATATCTCTGGTGATGTTAATAAATTACATGCGAGTAACCATCAACAACAAATAGAAAAAATCACACAACTACTTAGTTCTTCTGACAGTCTTATTACTCATGAGATGGTTAAAAAGGTATTAAATGCTGGGGGGCATGGTTGTGCTTTGCAGCAGGAGATAAATCATAGACCTGAAAGTGCACTGGTAGTATTGACGTTATTTGAGCCCCAAGAAATACCACGAACATTACTTTCTGCAGCGACAGAGTTAGTTAAGAGTATAAATACAATAAATTTAAGTAAAGAGAAAAATGTTAAAGATATTTTAAATGGTCAACAGGAAAAAGTAGATACGCAACTCGCTAATTTTTTATTAACTAAAGGGAATAATGACTTGGTAACACGTTACCAAGAAAAGTATGTTTCCCCGGCTATTAAACAGCAATTAACTGCATATTTCCCTGATAATGAAATTCAAAGCCACTCAGTAGATAACTTTTTAGTCACGGAAGCAAATGATCAGTTAGACAGTGATATTTCTAAATTAATAATGGAATATAATAAAGTTCCTGCTAATCAGTATGGCGATAAGTATCAGCAATTGAATAATATATTCCGTAGTATAGAAAAAAAAATAGGCATCATTATGCCGTTAAAAGTCAAAATGAATTTAACGGAATCTGTGAAACAGGAAAGCTCTGACAATAAATTACCAAGTGATGAGATTGATGATACAACAACTATAATAAGTAATTGCACTAACTCACCATTGAGTGAGAATGCTGAGCAGGTTTCTTATCAAGGAGCTGATGTTAGTACAGATCAAGAACTCCCTTCATCAAATACATATGAAAATGGTAAGTCATTTGATGTTAATGAACTTTTATCACAAAGAAACGTAACATCACCACAAAGGGGATTGAACACAAGAAAAACAGAGCCTGTGCCAGATTACGATTCTCTTAATAGCGACGCTCAAAATGACCAAAAGGTTGAAATAATTAAATCGAATGTTCGTTCAGAAAGTCTTAACGGAGAGCCTTTATCCGTTGAGGAAGAAAATGTTATGAAATCGATTGAAGAGAGGTTTAAGTCCTCGGTTAAATTAGCCAGTGAAAGCAAGCAACCACTGAATATCACGCCTAAACTGGGTAGTCACTACGGTAGTTACTTAATCGACAAAAAAGTTCCTGAAGGTGTGAAACTCAGCAATAATAGAGAGCTAGTAAAGGAGAAATCAACCAAACCGGCAGAGACAGAATCGTTTTTGGCCATTAAAAATGCCTCTCACTATAGAACATCTTATATTGATGGTAGTGCTAAAGTTGTATTGTCTGCAGAAGGGCTAATGACACGTAATTTAAATGAAAAATTAGATTATGCGAAGCAGTCTCAAGGTGAATAAAATGACTTCATCGACAGAAATTCATTGGCAGTGGTTATTCGACCAAATTCATTTAATTCGAACCTATTCCGGCATTACAAATGATTTTACTCTTGATTCGGCATTAATTGCGGATGTACATATTGATTCTTTGGAAATGTTAGAGTTGATAGCAGCCATTGAGCAATATACTAAAGTCCCTATTCAGGATGAAATTTGGATGAAATGGTATAATTTACAGGATATTGTCGAGTATCTATTGAGTGTCAAATAAAAACAGAAAGCCATGGTATTTATTCGAGCATGGCTTTTGTTTATTTATTTCCTATCGTGTTATTTCAGTCATCTAAAATTCATATTTTTGTCATCAAGTGATAACGCTCACAAAATAGCATACCCTCGTTTGCTTAATTCTACGCGCGTAGACTATCCTTTAAGTAAATAAAAAACGCCAGTTAGATTTTTTGATTAATAGGCTTCGCGCCAACACCAAGGGTTTATCACTATGGCTACACAATTAAACATCGAGGCGAACCAACAAGCTGCGCAAGAACGGTTAAGTACACCAGAAGGAAAGAAAGATTTTCGGCGTGCGATTTTTTCTTGTTGGTTGGGCACAACCATGGAATATGCAGACTTTGCTCTCTATGGTTTAGCGGCAGGTATTATTTTCGGTGATGTTTTCTTCCCTGATGCAACGCCTATTATGGCGCTGTTATCCAGTTTTGCAGCCTATTCAGTCGGGTTTATTGCACGTCCGATTGGCGCGTTATTTTTTGGTTGGCTAGGTGATAAACATGGCCGAAAAATGGTTATGGTCATCACGATTGCATTGATGGGGCTATCCACCACACTCATTGGTGCGATACCCAGCCATGCACAAATTGGTGTTTGGGCGCCTGTTTGTTTGGTGATCCTAAGGTTTGCTCAAGGCTTAGGGGCGGGAGCTGAGCTATCCGGTGGTACTGTGATGCTAGGTGAATATGCGCCAGTAAAACGCCGTGGTTTAGTTTCTTCGATTATTGCATTAGGCTCCAACAGTGGAACATTACTGGCCTCAATGATTTGGCTGATAGTGTTACAAATGGACAAAGAAAGTTTGATGTCATGGGGATGGCGGATTCCTTTCCTTGGCAGTATTTTGATTGCATTGGCGGCATTATTTATTCGTCAACATATGCGTGAGACGCCAGTTTTTGAGCGGCAAAAAGAACAGCTTGCTGAAGAACGCCGCCTCGCATTGGAATCTGATGCTGTCGCTCACCCTGTAGATAACCGTTCATTTTGGCAAAAAACGCGTGCGTTTTGGACCATGGTCGGGTTGCGTATTGGTGAAAATGGGCCATCTTATCTTGCTCAAGGCTTTATTATTGGTTATGTCACCAAAATATTGTTGGTTGATAAATCTGTGCCAACAACGGCAGTTTTAATTGCTTCAATCCTTGGTTTTGCCATCATTCCATTTGCCGGGTGGTTATCAGATAAATTTGGGCGTCGGATTGTTTATCGCTGGTTCTGTTTTTTACTGATGTTGTATGCCGTGCCCGCTTTCATGTTATTAGACTCCCGAGAGCCAATGATTGTTATTCCAACCATTGTTATTGGGATGGGGTTAGCATCACTAGGGATTTTTGGCGTACAAGCAGCTTGGGGCGTGGAGTTATTTGGTGTACGTAATCGTTATACTAAAATGGCTTTCGCTAAAGAGCTTGGTTCTATTTTATCTGGTGGCACTGCGCCGCTGGTGGCATCTGCATTACTATCATGGACAGGGCATTGGTGGCCGATAGCCGTTTATTTTATTGCGATGGCATGTATTGGTTTAGTAACCACATTCTTTGCACCAGAAACGCGAGGCCGTGACCTAAATCTGCCAGAAGATGCGATATAAGTAAGCATGGCTGTATATAAAAGTCAGAGTGGCTGCTATTCTTTGGCAACGTCATGTTAGAAAAAGGAATTGCTGGGTGTCAGATACAAATGACCGTAAAGTGACGCGGGTAGATGTTGCCCGCGAAGCCGGAACCTCGGTTGCGGTAGTCAGTTATGTGATTAACAATGGCCCTCGTCCTGTTGCAGAGGCAACGCGGCAAAAGGTGTTAGCAGCAATCAAAAAAACGGGGTATCGGCCAAATGGTATTGCAAAAGCCCTAGCTTCAGGGAGCACGCAAACCTATGGGCTAGTGATCCCCGATATCTCTAACCCGTTTTTAGCTTCTATTGCCCATGCCTTGCAGCGTGAAGCGTTTAAATATGGGCATGTTTTGTTACTGGGGGATGCGGGGGATTCTCGGGTTCGTGAAAAAGAGCTGATTAATAACCTTTTGCTCAGGCAAGTTGAAGGGCTTATTTATACCAGTGTTGACCGGCATCCCTATGTTGATTTAATTCAGTCATCGGGCACGCCCTGTGTGATGCTTGATAGGATTGAGGCCGCAGAAGGGATCAGTACCATTCAAGTGAATGAGAAACTGGCCGCCTATAAAATTACCCGTCATCTCATTAAGCATGGTTATCAAAATATTGGCATTATTTGTGGCCCGAATGAGATGCTCAACACACAAGACCGCTTAAATGGCTGGAAAGCTGCGCTGACAGAAGCGGAGTTATCCATACAACAAAAATGGATTTTATCGGGGGAATACACCCGTGATTGGGGTTACCAAGCTATCTATCAGATGCGGGAAGAGGGATTCCCCGAAGCTATTTTTGCCACGAATGAATTGCAAGCTTTTGGCTGTTTAAAAGCCTTAGCAGAATTAAAATTACGCGTACCAGAAGATATTGCACTGGTATGTTTTAACGGTACCGTGCAATCAGAATATACTGTTCCAACTCTCACAACTGTTCGCCAGCCTGTTGATAAAATAGCGCAAAAAGCGATACACATCTTACAAAATTGGCCGCAAAAAGAAGCCATTTGTGAAGTGGAATTTGAATTACAAATCGGGCACTCATGTGGGTGCTGATTATTTATTGTTTCAGGGAAATTTATGCGTGTGATTATAGATTGCGACCCCGGTAATGGGGTCGTTGGTGCGAATGTTGATGATGGCCTAGCACTTGCGCTGGCTATCGCTGCACCTGAAATCAAATTGGAAATGATCACCACAGTTTCGGGTAATACACCTAGCGAAATTGGCTTTGACGTCGCCAGTCATTTAGTTTATTCACTGGGTGAAAATATTCCTGTTTATCGTGGTGCATCGTCAGCCTTGGTTGAAACTAGCGCACCATGGCGTGAACTACTCGATAACGGCGCTGAACGAGCGCAACTTACGCACCTATGGGATGGCCTTCCATCCATACCTAGCTTACCGAAGTCTATCCCAGAAGCCGCGTTACGTATTGGCGAGTTAGTTTGCCAGAACCCAAAACAAGTCACGATTATTGCCATTGGCCCATTAACCAATATCGCAATAGCAATGCAACTGTTTCCTGACATGGCTCAAAACGTGGCAGAGATAGTGATCATGGGGGCGGTTTTTAACGTGCCGGGGTACTTGAAAGACACCAATTTTGGCGTCGACCCTGAAGCGGCCTACGCGGTGCTTAATAGTGGAGCAAACCTGACTTTAGTGCCAATGGATGTCACCGTACAAACGCAAATGGTGCATGAGGATCTTGATAAGCTTGCTCAAATTGATACGCCACTGAGCCGTTTCCTTGTGGCAACAATGCGGCCGTGGATGGACTATTCACGTGCGACTCGTCATTTAGCGGGTTGTTGGATACATGATGTGTTAACCGTGGCATGGTTATTGGATAAGGGCCTGGTGACTTATGATAAAAAGCACGTAGGTATTGAGCTACAAGGAGCGCTGCGCGGTAAAAGCTTTTGTTATGACGCACTGCGCCTACGGGTCGGAGTTCCTGAACCAAAAACAAAGCCAATTACTGTGCTGCAATCCGTAGATAACTCAGGTTTATTAGATTTAATCTTTAATACGCTCAAACTGAAAAAATAACGTGGCAAGAATAGCGCCTATAGGCGCTATTCTTTTATCACTATGAAGCGGACTTTGGCATCATTCCGTGGGCTAAATGGCCTTTATGGAAAGTCGCGAACCTTGGGGAAATCCGTGCAACGGCCTCGGCAGAACAAGATGCATCAAGCAGCACAAAGCTGGCATCATCCCCTTTAGCTGGCCACACTTGTTGGCCTTTTTCATCTAACGGTAGAATATTGCCTGTTGCGATGGCCAGTGAACGGGACAGCGATAGCTCATCAGGGCGAGTATAAAGCTGCGCGTATAAATTGGCTTTTTCTAGCATATCGCCTAGGCCAAAGGGCGACCAATGGTCAATCACACTATCCGTTCCGGTCATCACAAACACCCCATTTTTATTTAGTGTTTTCAGTGGCATATGCAGTGTGCCAATCGGGACGGTAGAGGCAATGGTGATTTGCTGCTCAGCCAACTGTTTTGCCGTTTTTTCCGCTTGTTCAGGGGGGAGTGTTGCCAGTGCAAAGGCATGGCTGATGGTCACTTTACCGCGTAAGCTGCGGTTTTCATCCACCGTTTTAATCATATAATTGATAGCGGCAACGCCTGCAGGGCTCGTTTCATGCAGATGAATATCCACGCCTTTGTTGTAGTCCAATGCAATTTTGAACATCGAATCGAGAGACTTTTCCATCGCGCTATCTACATTGGTTGGGTCTAAACCGCCAACGTAATGAGCGCCCGCTTGCATGGCTTCACGCATTAAACCTTCTGACTTGGAATGTAATAAACCATGTTGTGGAAAGGCGACGATTTCGCAAGTTAGGTCTTGTTGGTGTTCACCAAGCACTTTTTGTAAGGCTTCTAAATTTTTTAAACCGGAAACGGGCTCGATATTACAATGGCTACGAGCAATGGTCGATCCTTGGGATTGGATCAGTGCGATCAGCGCATTCGCTCTTTCTTCCGTGAAAGGTTGTAACTCAGGTAGCAATTTTTGCTCTAACGCGATCATATCCATAATGGTTTTGCCTTCACGTGACTGTGGCGCTTGCCATGGCCCGCCATAGAAAGTTTTATCAAGGTGGATATGCATGTCACGAAAGGCCGGTAGCATCAGTTTGCCTTGCGCACTATAGGCATTTAATGTGCCATCAGCATGCTGTTTATTCGGTAAAACGGCTGCAATTTTACCGTCCCGGATTTCTACAGTGTGTAATGCGGTTTGGGTGCCGACGACCGTTGAATCTTGGTAATTAAAGCCAGTTTCGAGTAATACGTCATCGAGGTAATAATGTTTATCCGTAATACTGGACTGGCTTGCTTTTTGGCTAGTTTGGTCTTGAGCGGAGGCAAAGCTCGATACCGCGCCGAATAAAGTGCAAGCGGCTGCGACTTTAGCGCTGGTGGAAAGGAACTCTCTTCTGCCTGATGATTTTTCTGCTTTCATAGAAACTCCTAGTGATATCCATTTACTGTCGAATTTCCTGTTTTTAAGCGACACTTATCCACTCAGATCGTCATCAAACGATCTGAGGAATATTGCGGTTTGCGACTAACAAAAAATTCGCATGATCCAGATTATAGAAACTTACCCTTGAACAATATGGGTTCCCGTTTCACCGCGTAAGGCTTCTGGTAGCTTTTCAGGGGTGGTGATGATCACACGTTTACCGCCATTGGCAATAAACGATAGGCTGGCTTCAATCTTCGGTAACATGCTACCCGCTGGGAAATGGCCTTCTTCCATGTAGCGTTGCATGTCGCTAGTGCTGGTTTCGCCAAGTGCTTTTTGTTCAGGTTTGCCGAAGTGAATACACACTTTTTCGACACCTGTGGTGATAATTAAAATATCGGCATTGAGCTCTTTCGCCAGTAAAGTTGTTGAGAGGTCTTTATCAATCACCGCGTCAACACTTTTGTAGCCACCATTGCCGTTATCAATGACTGGAATACCGCCACCACCTGCAGCAACCACCACATAATTGTGTTCTGTTAAAGTGCGGATTGCTTGTGATTCAATCACACGTTTTGGTTCGGGGGAGGCCACCACACGGCGGTAACCGCGACCAGAGTCTTCAACAAAATGCCAGTTTGGGTTTTCTTGCTGTAATTGCTGAGCTTGTTGCTCAGTAAAAAATGCCCCAATCGGCTTGGTTGGCGCGCTAAAGTTTGGGTCGTTTTTATCGACTTCAACTTGTGTCACTACCGTAATTGCTTGGCGGTTATGGCGTTTCGCTAAGACGTTAGTCAAAGCTTGTTGAACTAAATAGCCAATTCCACCTTGAGTATCTGCCACACAGTTAGCCAGCGGTGTTAAAGGTAAACCTTCGGTTTCGTGTGCAATTTCTGCACGGCGCAAATCTAATCCAACTTGAGGTCCATTTCCATGGGTCAAAACAATGTTGTAATTACCTTCAAGCATGTCACTAATATGATGTGCGACTTCTTGAACGGCTTTTTCTTGAGCTTCGATAGACTGGCTGTTGTTATCTTTGATAATACTGTTGCCCCCGATGGCAACAACCACGAGTTCTTTCATTGTTAATGTTTCCTGAGACAGAGATTTAGCTGATAGTAGGTGTACAGCGCACACCTACTATAAAAGGTTGGCTTAGTTACACTGACTTACTGAGTTTCTCAGATTTTTCAGCTTGTTGTTCTTCCACCGATTTCCGGCTATCTAAAAAGTGTTTGAGTACAAATAAAGCTGCCATCATGAGGTATGCGTAAACAAACATCAAGGTTGAACCAGTAGCAATTCCGACCGCTGGGGAGTGAATAATTCCGAAGAATACTAATATTGCTCCCGCTGCAGCAGCAATGGCTCCACGCAGTGGTTGGTTGAGGATAGCAAAGATAGCAATACAGCCCCATAACATACTGGCTAACGGCGCACCGTTACCTAAATGAACTAGACCTTGGTAATAAACACCTTTGTGTAGCAAGGTTTCAACACCAATTGCACTCGCAGAGGTGCCCGCCGCGCCCATGACACTATTAACCATCGTCAATGCCCAGTTAGCAATCCATGGGAATAGACAGATAAAGATAACGGGAACTTCAATTTTTGGCGTTTCTCGCACAACTTGGTTGGCGGTGACGACACCGATAAACACCAGTATTGGCACGATAGCGGTCATTGGAATGATAGCTAACATAAAGGCACCGATACCGAATAATGGGACGATAAACATAGTGATACCGGATGCTAGGGTATAACCTACGCTAGCGCCCATGGCTTTCCAACCCGCATGGCCGACATAAACAGTGACAGGGAATGGGTTACCCATAAAACAGCCAACTGTAGACGATAAACCGTTAGCTAACATAACCTTACGAGTATTATATTCATCACCTGCAGCATGCGCACTTTCAATATTTTCAAGGTCGAAGATATAGTTTGCTAAGCCAAGTGGTACCGCAGACGCTAAGTAAGGCAGAGCGTGTGGCAGGCCTTGGAAGAAGCTATCAATATGTATGCCCGGCGGGTTGAAACCAAATGACGCCATTGAGTCTTTGATTGCTTCCGCACTTTGCAAGCCAGAAACCCATGCCAATACCGTACCGGCAATTAGCAGCAATAAGCCAGTTGGGATGCGAGCAAAAATCGGTTTTTTACCAAACCAGTTAATGAAAATTAATAACAGCACAATGAATGAAACCGTTGGTGCTTCAAACGCTTGCAGCATCGGGTTCATCGCTAGTAACAGTAATCCTAAACCTGACAAACAGGATAACAGTACGGTGCGAGGGATCATCTTACGGATGGTTTCACCTAAGAAAGAACCACCGACGAGGATCATTGACTCGACAAAACACCAAACTAGCGCAATTTGGATCGCAAATTCAGCATTCTGTGTTGTTTGGTAGACAGGCATGATGACTAAGAACGTCACCGTAAAGATAGAAGGCGCACTGGGCCCTGATGGTAAAGCGGTGACATCATTGCGTCCAGTTTGCTTTATCATTTGCTGGCCAAAGTAAGCATAGCTTACGCTGGCAAGTAAAACAGCGAAACCAAAGGCAGGAGCGATACGGCCGTAAACAATTTCTGATGGGATGCCGACAACGAAAATCAAGAGACCCATCATGGTGAGTAGGTTGGTTAGGTTATTGGTCATTAAGCCGAAGTAGGCGGCCAAATCCCCACGTTTCCATTTGATATTTAGTATATTCATAAAATACTCCCATACCCGTCATACTTTGAACCGCAGCGTTGTTGGCTGCGTTCATTCACCCTAGTCACATACTTGTGTATGCTCCTAGGGACTCATTTACTTGCCGCCTAGCTGCAATTCAAATTATTTAGGGTATACCCCTACATTTTGAGTTACAGCACTGTTTTTCAAATAAAATTAATCAGGGTTCACGTTTTATTTTTATTGCCCAACCGGAGTTGGGCGTCTTTTTTATGATTGAAAACTAAGCATATTTCTGTGCGTAGGCCAACATGGCTTTTTCAAAGCAATCAAACGGCGGGTGAACAATACCTGCCCCAATCATACCGATGCCCGCATCTTTATGGGCAATGGCTGTGTTGATAACAGGTAAAATACCACTGGCTGAAACCTTCGTAATATCAATAGCTGTAGGGATACCCATAAAGCCCAGTAATGGAATAGTCACGTTCGGGTTCTCACCTAAGGTGATTTCACGCATTTGGCGAGAGAAATCGACCGCTTCTTCTACCGTACCGCCAACGAGTGCCACAATAGCTGGCGCTGTTGCCATAGCAAAACCGCCAATACCGTAGGTTTCTGTGATTGCGGAGTCACCGATATCTAAACCAGAGTCTTCAGGTTTGTAGCCTGCAAACATTGGGCCGATAACTTGCTGAGAAGGCCCTGTGAACCATTGACCTGGTAGTCCACTAATGCGTAAACCAAATTCATAGCCATTACGCGCCATGGTCGTGACAACCGTGCTGTATTCGATACCGTGAGCCGCATCCATTGATGCTTTACACATCGCCATCCACGTTGGGCCGGAGAAGTAATCGCTGCTTGCAACAAAATCAAATACTTCTTTTTGCTGGGCGACAGAGAAATCAGTTTGAATGATCCCCGTTGTAAGCGCTTGAATCAGTAAGGTTGTCCCTGCATTGTTGCGGTTATGGCACTCATCGCCCATATGCAGTGCTTGAGCAAGCATCAAACGCAGGTCGATTTCACCAACGATTTTCATTGCGTCGCGCAGCATTGGGCCTAATACATCACGCATCCAATTTAAACGGTCTATTACACTTTGGTCGTTGGCACCCATGCGCAGGATTTTTGCCATTTGCTCACTGAGGTTAGTGAATGCACGGTTGCCATAGGTTTTATTTTCAACGATATGCATAAACATCGATGCTGAAGTGACACCAGCCATCGAACCTACACAATCGTGTTCATGGCAAGGGGAGAAAATGATTTCCCCCGAGGCCGCAACACGTTCTGCATCAGCTAAGTCTTTCGCTAAGCCTTCAAAAACCAGCGCTCCCGTCACCGCACCTTTCATCGCGCCACACATATCTTTCCAAGCAACCGGTGGGCCTGCGTGTAGGATAGTATTTTTGGTCATGCCTGGAACCACATTAATCGCTTGGTCGTAACCGATTAACACTGGTTGAGATTGAATAATGCGCTCAAGCGCTTGAGCATTGGCGGCCGCAATTTTTTCTTGTAGTGCGGTATTACCTTCAATTTGGTCGAGGGCGCGAATAACCGCAACGTTGCCTTGTCCGGGAGGAGTCCAATTTAAATGTGTGACCGGAACATGTTGTTTTTTTAGGTCATCACTGAACATTTCGATGCCAACATTGATGACATTTAATGGCTGCTTAAATAATGAAGTCATTATGCTTTCTCCCCTTTCCATACAAACTCACGCCCTAATAAACCGGTATTGGTGCTGCTACTTGCCCAGATAACGCCGGCATCTGTTAGCATTTTGACCTGAGCATCCATCGACGGTGTGTCTTGGTCAGTACCCAGCACATAGCCTAAAATTTCTAATTCACGCCCATCTTGTTTGGCAATATTCTTCGCTTCTTTAATCGCGTCGATCATCACGCCTACTGGGTCTTCGTGAGAACCAAAGCCCAAAACGAAGTCCATCATAATGACGCCAACTTCAGGGTCGCGAGCCTCTTGTAATAAGCGTTCAATGCGGTTGGTAGGGTCGATCATTGGGTGCGGTTTACCGTTGGTAAAGTCGTCATCACCAAAGTCGAGGAAAGTGTGTGCAATACTTTTGTTGAGGTCTTTTAAGCGATAATCAGGGTTTGGCTGAATATTGCTGTAAACATCATCGTATTTTTCCAAGGCGGCAAACATGGCTTCATCGCATAGCGTTCCACCACAGAATAAGCCACGAATATATTTCTGCTCAGGTTTCAGTTTTGCTCTGACTTCGTCAATAAGTGGTAAATTAAGAGGGTGTAAATCTAAATCTTCTTTGCGAATACCGGTTAATAGAACGGCTTTCAGTGCGGCTTCTTTGGTGCCCTGAGCAAAGGTTAGACCGGGTTTGTCTTCTGGTAGTGGTTGGCTACCTAAGAAACACACAACAACTGGTTTGTGGCATTTTTCCGCTTGTTCTAACACTTTTTTCGCGACGTTAGGAGCTGGTGGCTTAGAGATCAATGCGATAACTTGGGTTTCATCATCGGCATCAAGCATTTTCAGGGCGTCAATCATCATGATACCGCCAATTTTCTCGCTTAAATCGCGACCACCAGTACCAATTAATTGGGAAACCCCTGCGCCAAATTCGTGTATACGGACGCTAAGTTCTTGACTACCTGTACCGGATGCACCGATGATGCCAATGCTGCCACGGCGAACGCTATTACCAAAGCACAGCGCGGTTCCGTTGATAATGGCAGTTCCGCAGTCAGGGCCCATCATCAGTAAGCCTTTTTTGCTAGCCAGCTGTTTAAGTGCGAGTTCATCTTCAATGGAGACGTTATCGGAAAATAGCATGACATTGAGGTCATTTTCTAACGCAATGCGTGCTTCACGGGCAGCAAACTGACCATTTACTGAAATGACGGCAAGGTTGGCATCTGGGATATGTGTTTTCGCTGAATTAATGGTGGCGTATTTGGCTTCATGCTGCCCGCCGCCTTGATTTTTCTTATTAAATAAATCTTCGATAGCAATTAATGTGGCTTCGTTAGCTTCATCACTTGGGCCTTTAATGACAATCATTAAATCGCCATTTTTAGCCTCTTCTAATTCAGGTGTTAGTAAACCTAAATTACGTAAAACACCTTTGTTCATCTCTGTTGCCATTGCGACGAACGCTTGCTCAACATTGTCGAGTTGATTGGCTTTTGTCGAAATAGACATCAGTGATACGGAATCAAAATAGGTATTCTTTTTTATGACAACTTTAGTCGACATAGTTTTCTCCGAAATAATGGGTGATATACAGGGCATCTCGCAAGCCAAATAGCATGTCGCTGCCAGAACTCGACCCGATATTTAAAATCTCTAAAAATTGTGGATAAATATTTGTTTCTTTCGCATCAACTAATGATTGAATTAATTGCTGCATATTTTCGCGATATTCTCGGTTTAATGCTTTTTCTAATGTGATGGCACTGATAGGTGTCGTCTGGCTTAAGCTTTGGGTTATTCCTTGATAAAACTCAGGGTAAAAAGTGGCAGCCGGGTGATCGGTTAATAATAAAAATGCCATTAACCCAACTAAGTAATCATCTCCTGAAGGTGTTAGCCCGATACCTAATCCAACAAACTGGTGGATCACATAAATAATATTTTCTTTATTTTTCTTAATTATTGACTCAATCAATTCAGAGCGTAATTGAACCAATTGCTCTGTCATAGAGAGATAAAAAAAGTTATCTCCCTGATATTTAAATAGAGAATTTTTATTTTCAGTTAAGATTAAATCCAAATTACTTATTTGTTCTTCGATATATAATAAATAATTTGATTTCTTCAGTTCGTTATCACTAAAGTTGATAACTGGTTGCCGCCATTCTTTACATAAAGAAAATGATATTAAATAATGACTACCAATCAATATTTCTTTATTTGATAAATTAATAGTCTCTCCTTCTTTAATATCGAAAAGAGAAAAGTCTTTATTGATTAATCGGCAACTATTTGGTGCATTATCTAATTGAGAACAAAGCAAAGTATAAAGTACATTATCAATAGAAAAGTTAATGGCTTTATTAAATACTTGTTCTACCATTCCTTGGGGTTGTGGCTGATTCAACAGATTGAGAAAATGTGTATCAGCCGTTAGCCCGTATAACCTTTGCCGATGAGATATGGATGCGTTCACATGCCTCCTTATCCTATTTAAAGTCTATGATTTCGCTAGGCTCCAGCTGCAATCAGTAACTCAGCAATCTCGTTATAGCCTTTTTCACGAGCTAGCTCTAATGGTTTTTTACCATATTTATCAGTCATGTGAGGATTTGCGCCATGGTCTAATAGCAATTTAACGATTTGCTGCTGTTTTTCGCCACCGTCGTTGAGTACGATAGCTTCTAATAGTGGTGTCCAGCCTACAAAGTTGGTGTGGTTGACATTAATATCGGTTTTTTCAAGTAATTCACGAACAATTTCTACATGGCCTTTTTCACTAGCAGGTGTAATTCCCACACCACCAAAACGGGTCAATAAATCTAAATTTGGTTTTGCAGGCAAGACAATACGCAATAAAGTGAGGTCATTATTAAGACAACTTAATAAGAAAGGGTTAAAACACGTTTGGTCTTGTTTATTAATATCCGCCCCTGCATTAATCAGAAAAGAAACACATTCATAATGTTTATTTAGGCTGGCATTGACGATAGCTGTACGGCCCTGACGGTTGGTGGTATTAATATCCACACCTTTTTCAAGACAACTTTTTAATATTTCTAATTGTCCTTGTTCAGCGGCGGTTAAAAAATCGTGAGCGAGAGTACTAGCGGTCATCATTTTCCCCTTAGGTTGGTTTTTATTACCAACATAGATAAAGACAATTTAAAGGTGACTTCGAATATATAATGATTAGAGCATAGCAATTGTCATTAATAAAAAGAATCCGTTTAAATTTAATTCATCAATGAGACGTTTGATTGTTGAATTAAATTCAATAATCCGGCTTTTTTGTGCGTGTGAGCATTATTTTTAATCGTTATTTGATAGTTTATGGCCATTTTTTGACCCGAATTGTGTGATTTTCTTTGTTAATTAAAATCGAAAATCATGATTTACTCAGTTCTGTGATAGACATCAAATTGAAAGTTTTTAATTTGTTAAATTTGTAATTTTATTGATCGCAATCGTGTCGAATGTTAATACTTGGTTTGCCTATTTAATTCAATAATATTAGGTATTTCGAATATTAATAGTTACTTTAAAGGTGTGGTTTTTACTTGGCGAAAATGCATATCAAATTTAATCTATTCCAGTTGTTAATAATTCTGTTAAGCTATAAAAATGTGCTCGAAAAATAATCTGATTTTTACGTTATTGAATTTTATTCACATAAAAATATGATTTGTCTAAATTTTAAACATTTTTGGCGGTGGGTATGAACTCAATTTTTACGGAAGAAAACTTACTGACTTACACAACAGCGGCGAAGTTTGCGAGTTTTAGTAAAGCAGCAGAAGAGTTAGGCGTGACCACCTCCGCGGTGAGTTATACCATCAAACGTATCGAAACCTATTTAGATGTGGCGTTATTTATTCGTAATACCCGTAATATTGAACTCACCGAAGCCGGTTATTATTTTTATCGCAAAGCAACCGACTTGCTTAATAATTTCCATTCCATTCAAAAAAGTATTTATTCTATTGAGCAAGGTATTGAAGCGCGGGTACGTATTTGTATTAATCAGTTATTATATACGCCGTATCATACCGCTAGGTTATTGCAAATATTAAAAAAACAGTTTGCTACCTGCCACATTACAGTGACAACAGAAGTGTACAATGGGGTTTGGGATGCCATTATTAATAACCATGCGGATATTGCGATTGGCGCTCCAGGCACTTTGATGGATGGCGGTGGAATTGACTACACTGAAATTGGTGCGATTCACTGGCAATTTGCTATAGCGGCAACTCACCCTTTGGCGCTGATGCCAGAGCCCATCGCTGAGAGCCAGTTGCGTCTTTATCCAAATATTATGGTAGAGGATACCGCGCATACCATTAATAAGCGGGTGGGTTGGCTACTACATGGGCAAGAGGCAATTCAAGTTCCTGATTTTAATACTAAATGCCAGTGTCAGATACTCGGTGAAGGGATTGGCTTTTTACCCGATTATATGATCAAAGAACATGTTAAACATGGCCTGTTGGTAACAAAACAAATTCAGAACCCACGACAAGACTCCCATATGCTATTAGCCACACAACATTCAGCTACTGGGCTTGTGACGCAGTGGATCCGCAAAGAATTTGGTGAAAAGGGGGTTTTAGCAGACCTCTACAGCGACCTCCTAAAACCCATCAATTAGTATTATTGGCTAGCGACATCAAGGGCTTTATCGATGGCGTCAGGGATCACTGAACCGTGGTTTTTGCCGTCGAACAAGGTAAATTCACAGTGCCTTTGGTGGTTTGCAATTTCAGTGCAAATTTGGCGTGTGCTAATCCAACTTTTGCGCATTTGGTAATTTTTCACCTGTTCGGTGCTGAGTTTGGATAAATCAGGGCTCTCTTCTAAACCACCTAAAGTCACAAACAGGGGGGAACTGGCCTGTTTAGCTGTCAATTTTGCTAAATCCACCATACTTCCTTTGCCCCACCATAATGACGGGCTGGCAGAAACATAAAACTGGAAATCATCCGGCTGTTGCTGGTATGCCATCAAGGTAAATAATCCACCAAATGAATGGCCAAATAGGGTTTGCTTGCTTTTATCAATAGGAAACTGTTGTTCTGCCCATGGGCGGATTGTGTCAGTTAAATATTGGTATAGCGCAGGGGAGCCGCCCCCTTGTTTAAAATCTTCACCGGCAACAGGTGGGGTATAGTCGTAAGTTCGCCATGCTTTTGGAAAGGCTTCATCGATTGGGTAACCAATTCCAATAATAATCGGTAGTTTATCCGCTGGCAGCTTTTCAACAGCGCGATTAACGGCTTTAGGATATAAGCCATTGCCATCAAGCATATATAGGACAGGGCGTTGTGCGGTGACATTATAGGGTACTGCACTGTAAATGCGCAGCGCACGGTCACCGTAGGTCATATCCGTTTGTTGGATATCATAAAATTGGCTGACAGTTTTATCCAAGGGGGGAATGGTTTGGCTTGGGCGGGAAAATGCGGAACTGGTCATACACAGTAATATGCCACTTAATATGATTTTATTCATTTATTGAGTCTATTTAAAGGTTTTGAGGGCATACCTGAAACAGGCATACCCTCAGAGTTAATTAGAAACTAACGTTAACGTTCGCCCAATAACGGCGTCCGTCTTCAACATCCCAGTTGCCATCAACTTTATCAATTTTAGGTCCTTTTTCATTACCAATATTTAGCACCGCAAAGTTCAGTTTAGTGTTTTTAAATAATTGATAGGTTGCGCCGACATCCATAGTGGTATAGCCACTACGATAGCGAGGCACTTTAGAACCATTACGTTGTGCTGCCCACACCTGTTTTCCTTCATAATGCGCACGTGTGTATAAAGTGAGGTCTTCATTGAAGTTCCAATCCAATTTCGCATTAGCAATATGTTTTGGTGTTTTATCCAATGGATAACCTTTTAAGGAAATACCGTTACCTAATTTCTCATCATCACTTTTACGTTCGGAATCGGTGTATGTGTAATTTAGGTTAAGATTCCAATCCTGTGCGATAGGAATACCTGTTGCAACTTCAACACCTTTGATGTTCGCTTTACCCACATTATCGTAGGTATATAACGTGAGGTTAGGGTGGTTAGGGTCGGGTTGGTTAAGTGAGTAGCTAGTTAGCTTGTTTTTGAAGTCGGTATTAAAGAACGTTAAACTCGCATTAAAGCCAGACTCATGGTTATAGGCAATACTGATTTCTTCACTAACGCTTTTTTCCGGTTTTAGGTCTGGGTTACCGTAGATAATCCCGTTCCCCCCTTGGGTAGAGGTGCCATAACCTTTACTGATTTCACGTAATGTAGGTGCGCGGAAAGCAGAAGAAACGCCCCCTTTAATGGTGATCTCATCCGTCAGATAATAAACGGCATAACCCCTTGGGTTCCAATGGTTACCATAAGTTTCGTGGTGATCTAAACGTAGTCCACCAGTTAAGATCAGATCATCCGTTGCGGTAAATTCATTTTCGACAAACAGTGCTGATTGATCGACTGACATACTGGTTTTTTCCATTACGCCTTTTGAGACCAAGGAGCTGTCTTTGAGTTTTGAGTACTGATATTGCCCGCCGACGGTTAAGATGTTGTCCGGCAGGAAAGCCACCACTTTTCCATCAACAACGGTATTGGTAATTTCGGGTATGCGGTCTTCATAACCGCCTTCCCAATGCCCTGTTGTTTGATTACGGTCTTGGGATTTTATTTTACGTTTGGTTTTTTCTTGGTAAACACTGAGCTCAGTATTAAAAGAATCCCACTCACCTTTATAAGTCAGAGCTGCATGGTTGCGGTCATTATGCCACTCTTCTTTGGAATTATATTGCTTGTCCCCACCACGAATTTCATATTCAGATCCAGATTTACCTGGTGTCGATGTTTTCTCTTGGGTGCTACGACCCGCTTCTAATAAGAACGTTTGGTTCTCTTGTGGTGTAAAGGTTAATTTGGCTGTTAAGCTGCGGTTATCACGTTGATGATGACCTTCTAAGATTTTATCTTCCTGACGGTAGTTACCACCACCATACAATTGCAGGCCGAGTTTATCTTGAATTAATGGGCCAGATAGGTAGAAGTTACCGTCGGTTGAATTACCGCTATCACTGTTTTCTTGGATAATTGCGCCAGTTGTAACACTACCATGCCATTCATTGGTCACTTTTTTGGTGATGATATTGATAACACCACCCATCGCATCAGAACCATACAGGGAGGACATAGGCCCACGGATCACTTCGATGCGTTCAATCGCTTCGACAGGTGGCATAAAGCCCGCTTCAAAACCACCGCTCCCATTTGGACGTGATTCACGGCTATTTTGACGACGCCCATCGACCAATATCAACGTGTATTCGCCGGGTAAGCCACGGATATTAATATCTTGTTTGTTGGCGGCCCCAACGATACTCACCCCTTCCACGTCTTTAACGGCATCGGCGAGGTCACGGACAGGTTTATTTTGTAATTGGTCTGCACTGATCACGGTCACACTAGCAGGAGCATCACGCAGTTGTTGCGAGAAGCCTGACGCACTGACGACCATGGTATCTGTTTTATTGTCTGCTGCTGTAGCGCTAAATGAAGATAAAGCCGCACAAACACCGGCGGCAATAAGGGTGTAGTGATATTGCAAAGTCATAGTTATCCCTAGTAAATATAAATGAGAATGATAATTATATTGTTTGCGAATATTATCACTAAAACATATCAAAAATAAATAATGAGCTAGCTAATTTATGAGCAATATTTGATCTCAGCTAAGAATTTTCACCTAAGGTGTTTTCCCCCCTTTTACCGTTTTTACCAAGCGTGACGAAAAATTAAGGCTTAACTTTGGTTTATGGTGTTTATCGGTGTGTAAATCTACTCTAGCGCCAACGTTCACTAAAAAAATTTGAGTTATATGAAACATACATTCAAAATTAGCCCGTATCCTTGGGGATAACCTCGTTAACCTAATGAATAATATTAAGTACTGGTAAAGAGATAAAAGCCGGCCGATAGGCCAGCAATACTAGCGTACTTCGTTACTCTATTAAGCACCGTATTGAGTTTATTAATGTTGTATTGATGAGGACAAAAATGAAAATCGAGACAATCAGTGGTATTAAAAAGCAAGCGGCAGCCCGTGACCAAAAATGAAAACTCCAAGTTAAGAAATCATAAATATAGCCTAATAAATAGGGGCGTCACATCTAAAAAAGAATGTCGATAATTGAATGATTGATTTTTATTACGAGTAAATATTATTTAATATATTTTTAATTTTCACTTTCAATCTAATTAAGAATGATTTTGATTAAATTGATAATAAACATCAATTTAATGCTTGATTTGATTTGCTTTTAATTAGTTGTTTTATATCAATGAATTAATGGTTTTTTGTTGGGATTAATTTGATTGTAAATTATTAGCTATTGCTTTATTACATATAGTTCGTAAATATATAGGAAGAATTAATATTGATTTCAGAACTTGAGAGTTATTATGAGTCAAGATACCCATTCAGAAACACATAATCAAAAAACGACGAATGAAAAACGCAGAACAATATGGATGGTGATAGCCACAATAATTATCATTCTATTATTTGTAGCCTACGGTGCTTATTGGTTTTTAGTTTTACGCTTTCAAGAATATACCGATGATGCCTATGTATCTGGCTTGCAAATCCCGATAGTTGCGCAAACAACGGGTAATGTTACTCAAGTTAACTTTGAAAACACCGACTTGGTAAAGGCGGGTGATGTACTCGTTGTATTAGATAAAACTAACGCCCGCTTAGCATTCGAACAAGCCAAACATGATTTAGCAACAACCGTGCGCAAAACCAAAGAGCTCTATATCAATGGTGATGAATATCAAGCGCAAATTCAAAAAAACCGGGTGACACTTGCGCAAGCTCAAAAAGATTATCAACGTCGTGTGGCTTTAGGCCGCAGCGGTACCATTTCGAAGGAAGACTTACAGCACTCCCAAGAAGCGGTGCAACTTGCTCAGGCAGCTCTGGATATTTCTATTCAACAATATAATGCCAACCGTGCGTTGTTGCGTAATACGGAGCTTAAAAAACAACCAGCAATTCAGCAAGCGGCTGATAGCGTACGCAGTGCGTGGATAAACTTACAACGTACTGAAATTAAAAGCCCGATGACGGGGTATGTTTCACGGCGTAATGTTCAAGTTGGTTCTCAAGTCAGCCCACAGAGCTCTTTAATGGCCATTGTGCCTGTCCAGCCTGTTTGGGTAGATGCAAACTTCAAAGAAACCCAACTGGAAAAAGTCCGTATTGGGCAACCCGTGACGATTAACAGTGATTTTTACGGAGATGATATCGTTTATAACGGTACCGTTGTCGGGCTTGATATGGGAACCGGCAGTGCTTTCTCATTATTACCCGCCCAAAACGCGACAGGGAACTGGATTAAAGTCGTACAGCGCTTGCCTGTACGCGTTGAATTAGACCCTGAGCAGGTGGCGAAGCACCCATTACGCATTGGGTTATCCATGAATGTCACCATAGATATTAAAGACCAGAATGGCCCTGTTTTAGCGGAAGTCCAGCGTACAGCACCAGCATTTGAAAGTGATGTGTTGGTCTTAAACTTAAGTGATGTCGACCACATCATCGACACCATTATCAGCGATAACGCAGACTAGCTTGAAAGGAGCCGTTGTGGCAGATATTCAACCACTTAAGGGTGCAAAACTGGTATGGGCAACCATTGCGTTGTCCCTTGCGACCTTCATGCAGGTGCTTGATTCCACGATTGCTAACGTGGCTATCCCGACTATTGCCGGTGACCTTGGGGTTTCTATGTCTCAAGGGACATGGGTGATTACCTCTTTCGGCGTATCGAATGCGATTTCAATTGCCATTTCTGGTTACTTAGCGAAGCGTTTTGGTGAAATCCGTGTTTTCTTATGGGCAACGGCACTTTTCACATTATTTTCATTACTTTGTGGGTTTTCCGATAGCCTTGGTATGCTGATTTTATACCGCGTATTGCAAGGGGCCGTCGCCGGGCCAGTGATCCCGCTTTCGCAAAGTCTTATCATGCGTTGCTATCCGCCAAAAATGCAAAATATGGCGTTAGCATTTTGGTCGATGACGATTATTTTAGCCCCAGTATTCGGTCCTATTTTTGGTGGTTATATTAGTGATAACTTCCATTGGGGCTGGATATTCTTTATGAATGTGCCTTTAGGCATTTTCGTCATTATTGTCGGCTCAATTATCCTAAAAGGGATGGAGTCGACGGTTGTGAAAGTGCCATTCAATGTGATTGGTTTAGCACTACTTTCTGTGGGAGTGGGTTGCTTACAAGTTCTGCTCGACAAAGGTAAGGAACTGGGATGGTTGGCGTCTAATGAAATTGTTATTTTAGCCGTTGTTTCAGCGATAGCGTTGGTATTCCTCGTTATTTGGGAACTTACAGATAAAAACCCAATTGTCGAATTATCGTTATTTAAATCGCGCAATTTTACCATCGGAACGATTTCTGTCAGCTTGGCATATATGGCCTATTTCGGTGCTATTGTCTTGTTGCCGCAACTTTTACAGGAAGTTTATGGCTATACGGCAACATGGGCAGGGCTCGCATTGGCACCTATTGGCTTATTGCCTGTGTTGTTCTCGGCTCCAGTGGCAAAACTATCCGATTTTCTCGATATTCGCTGGATAGTGACCTTTAGCTTTGTATTCTATGCAATTTGCTTCTTCTGGCGTGCATATACTTTTGAACCGAGTATGGGCTTTTCTGCTGTGGTTTGGCCGCAATTGGTACAAGGGATGGCAGTGGCTTGTTTCTTTATGCCACTGACTACATTGACACTTTCAGGTTTACCGCCGGAAAAACTCGCTTCCGCGTCGAGTTTAGCTAACTTCTTCCGTACCTTAGCGGGTTCAATAGGGACTTCCATTACCACAACGCTGTGGAGTGATAGAGAAGCCGTGCATCATAGCCAATTAACGGAATTTATTACCGATTACAATCCTGAATCTTTAGGGATGTATCAAGAAATGGCCGCTCATGGGCTGAGTACCGAACAGACTTCCGGTTTTATTGCCCAGCAAATTACTAGCCAAGGGTTAATTATTGCTGCAAATGAGATTTTCTGGTTATGCGGTTGGGTATTTATTGCGCTGATTATTACCGTTTGGTTTGCTAAGCCACCATTTGGCAGTAATGCGAAATAATTAATGGATGGGGGCTACGTATTTTAGCCCCATCTAGCTTATAACTGGGATTTAGGGATCACATTCTCGAAACTTAGAGTGGGTCGGTTCGTTTCGATTTCTTTGAGTGGTTCGACTTCTTTAAAGGTGTTTAAGCAGCGTGTGACTAAGTTTTGATAATCTTTAGTTCCGCTGGTTTTCCACGCAATTTCTTTGTCTGATAAAGCGCGCAAGACCTTGGCTGGAGTGCCGACAATTAAACTATTTTCTGGAAAGATAGCTTCAGCTTTGACGAAGGCGCATGCGCCCACTATGGAATTTTCGCCAATTACGGCTCCATCCATAATTACACTATTCATCCCGACTAGCGCATTACGTTTGATATGGCAGCCATGCAAAATTGCCCCATGACCAATGTGCCCATTTTCCTCGACGATCGTTTCATATTGCGGGAAACCGTGCATGACACAATTATCTTGCACATTGGCACCATCTTTAATGACCAAGCGACCAAAGTCCCCACGTAAGCTGGCGTTTGGGCCAATATAGACATTTTTGCCAATAATAACATCACCAATCACCACAGCAGTAGGGTGCACAAAACTTTCAGGGCTTACGACGGGCGTAATACCATCGATTTGATAAAAAGGCATACAGGCTCCTGTAATGTGTATTTAGGCGGCTATATCTCTGAGTACTCCACCAAAGCGGCGATAATAAGCGCTGGATGGCTGAGGTAGTTCGCCAACCGTCGTTTCGCACTGTTCAGAAACATATTGGGTTGCCGCTTGATCAATGCGTTGATAAATATTGGTGCAAAGATGGCGAGCAATATGGCCTTCCCATTGTGTAGGAAGGAGTTCATCAGGTAATAACGGGTCTTTAAGCGTGACACGGCGGTAGAAGTGGATCAGTAACAAACGTAGCTGAAAACAGTGTTCAGGGGAAATCTGTGCGTCAGTATTTTCTTTAAGGAGTAGTGCAAGTGGCCTAAATAAGGAAATAAACTGATGGTAATGCTCTGAAATTTCTTGCAAAGACCAAGCGTGTGAAACCAGTTCTTTGAGGTTTTTTTCTGAGCGGCTATAGGGGTAATCGGCATGAAAATAAATGGCATTTTCCGTGGCATTGAGTTCATTGAGTAATGTCGGTACATCACTTTGTGCACAGCTTGGTGCCGCCATGAGTGACGTGTTAAATTGCCCGAAACCGAGCCAACTCAGTTCCTTTTTTAGCCTAATTTTTTCGTCTTTATCAGCCGCTTCGAGGAGTAGTAAGTCCCACTTTCCATCCCAATCAGGCTGCCCTGCGAGGTAAATTTTATTTTCTGCACGGCGAAATCGACTTTGTCCGCGCTCAGAAATGCGGTAATAGCTGCGACGGCCGATTTTTTCTACATCGAGCCAACCTTCTTTTTGT
Organism: Providencia sp. PROV040; assembly: GCF_032706145.1. Lineage (NCBI taxonomy): Bacteria > Pseudomonadati > Pseudomonadota > Gammaproteobacteria > Enterobacterales > Morganellaceae > Providencia > Providencia sp. PROV040. The sequence goes on from NZ_CP120530.1 coordinate 211,905, forward strand.
AAACGGAAAACGGAGGTTCGAACAAAGCGGTCAGTAAAGCCCATCGGTTCTAACAGCTTAGTTAAGCTTCCTAGCCACACTTCACCACCACGATGGTGCAAAGCATCACCATAAAGTGAGCTAATGAGAGACGTACCACTAATGGGCTGGCTTGCTATTGCATGTTGTATGAATTGGCTAAGTTTATTTTCCATTTATATTTCATCTATAAAATTTATGTATCAGAAGGCTTACTGAATAGTAGACATAAATTTAAAGGTTGTCTTCCATTACCTGTTTTGAACACTTTCTCAGAGATTAAGGCATATCAGAGTAGTTCATCTCAATACGCCTTAATAATTTGAATTAAATCGCAATTCTAGTATCAATTACTCGTTCGGCTTTGCCTTGAGAACGAGGGATATCGCCGCAATTGACAATACTAATACGGGTGCTAATGCCAACCATGGATTTGATTCGGTGCTTTAAATGGTGGCAGATATTACAGCGTTCATCATAAGTGAGTTGTTCAGGGTGTTTGAGCTCAACACGGACAGATAAGTTGTCCATATTGCCTTGGCGACCAATCTCTAACTGATAGTGGGGAGAAAGCTCCTTAAACTGCATAATTTGTTCTTCAATCTGAGAAGGGAACACATTCACGCCGCGAATAATCATCATGTCATCTGAACGACCGGTGATTTTACCAATTCGACGCATATTACGATTGACCCCCTGCATAAGGTGGGTGAGGTCGCGAGTTCGGTAACGAATCACAGGCATAGCTTCCTTTGTCAGGGTAGTAAACACTAACTCACCATGTTCACCCGCCCCCAAGGTTTTTAAGGTATTGGGGGAAATAATTTCGGGATAAAAATGGTCTTCCCAGATAGTTGGGCCACTCTCTCCTGAGTCTGCACACTCCATAGCGACACCAGGCCCCATGACTTCAGATAAACCGTAAATGTCTAACGCTTTGATACCAAGGCGGGTTTCAATTTCTGTTCTGAGAGATTCTGTCCAAGGTTCAGCGCCAAAGACACCTAATCTAAGTGAGCACTTACTAGCATCTCCGCCCATGATTTTCTCAAGTTCATCAATAATACTTAAGCAGTACGATGGAGTTACCATGATCACATCGGGTTTGAAATCCGCGATTAGTTGCGCTTGTTTTTCAGTTTGCCCACCAGACATAGGAATAACTGCGGCTCCTAGGCGCTCCGCACCATAGTGGGCACCTAGGCCTCCGGTGAATAAACCATAGCCGTAAGCAACATGGACTTTATCGCCTCGGACAGTGCCTGCTGAACGTAAACTACGTGCGATCAGGTCAGCCCAGTTATCGATATCTCGTTGGGTGTAACCCACCACCGTTGGGCGGCCAGTCGTTCCCGAAGAGGCGTGAATACGGATGATTTGGTCCATTGGCACGGCAAAGGTGCTAAATGGGTAGTTTTCACGTAAATCCTGTTTGGTCGTGTAAGGGAATTTTTCGATATCACTCAGTTGTTTGAAATCGTCAGGGTGTACACCCGCATCATCGAATTTTTTACGATACATGGGGACGTTTTCATAGGCGTGAGTGAGTGTCCACTTCATCCGAGAATACTGTAAAGACTCGATCTCATCCCGCGATGCAAATTCAATTGGGTCGATGCTATCTTGTATATTGCTCATAATTGCCTGTCCTCATAATTATTATGGTCACCAGTTCACGTGAATAAATGACGTTTCTGGTATTTGCCTGAGCAGGTGTCGGGTTTTCAGGCTGCTTTTATTTGTATTAAGACGTTGTTCAGACTCGTTCAATAATCATTGCTATGCCTTGGCCAACACCGATACACATGGTGCATAATGCATAACGCCCCTGCTTGCGGTGCAGCTCATTGATAGCGGCAATAACAAGCCTTGCTCCACTCATTCCAAGTGGATGGCCTAACGAAATGGCTCCCCCGTTAGGGTTAACGTGTGAGGCATCATCAGGTAAACCAAGCCCCCTTAAAACGGCGAGTGCTTGAGCGGCAAAGGCTTCGTTTAGTTCAATAACATCCATTTGTTCGATGGTGAGCCCTGCCATTTTTAATACTTTTTGCGAGGCAGGAAGTGGACCGATCCCCATCAATCTTGGCTCAACGCCGCAAGTGGCTGTAGCGATGATACGAGCCCGTGGTGTTAGCCCTTGCTGCTTGGCAATAGTGTCGGATGCGATAATCAGTGCGGCAGCTCCATCATTAACACCAGAAGCATTACCTGCCGTTACAGTCCCGTTATCGCGAAACGGGGTTTTTAGTTTTTGTAATTGTTCAAATGTCGTTTCTGCTCTTGGATGCTCGTCTTCACTGACGACGTATGTATTTTTACGTTGTTTAACCGTGACAGGGATGATTTCTTGCGCAAAAATACCGTTAGCTTTTGCAGTTTCAGTACGCTGTTGACTGCGTAATGCAAAAGCATCTTGGTCTTCACGGCTAATTTGGTAGGTTTCAGCCACATTTTCCGCAGTTTCTGGCATCGAATCTGTGGAAAACTGTTGTTCCATCAGCGGGTTGATAAAGCGCCAGCCAATAGTGGTATCAAATACTTGCGCTTGGCGTGAGAATGCAGATTCTTGTTTGCCCATGACAAACGGCGCTCGGCTCATGGACTCGACGCCTCCGGCAATCATGAGCCCGGACTCACCAGATTTGATACTTCTTGCCGCTAATGCAATGGCATCTAGCCCAGAACCACATAGGCGGTTAATGGTGGTACCAGAAACTGAAACAGGGAGCCCGGATAACAGTCCTGCCATGCGAGCTACATTACGGTTGTCTTCTCCTGCTTGGTTTGCGCAACCTAAAATGATGTCGTCAGTTAATGACCAATCGAGTTGCGGGTGCCTTTCCATTAAGGCTTTTAATGGTACTGTGGCAAGGTCATCAGGACGTAATGGTGATAAAGCGCCACCGTAACGGCCAATTGGGGTGCGGACACCATCACAAATAAACGCATCTATCATGATTGTTCTCCTGTTAAACGATGGCCTAACCGATGAGATCGACCGTGAAATAGAGCGAGTGTTTTGCCATCTTGGTTAGTTATCTCGACTTCATATAAGCCGTTACGTTTGCCTTGGTGTTTCATCGTGGCAGTGGCAGTCAGTAAGTCACCTTCAAAACCGGGACGAATAAAATCAATGGAACACATTGAGGCAACAGCGGCATGCCCTTGGCTATTACAGGCGTAGGCAAATGCAGTGTCGGCAAGGCTAAATAATTGCCCGCCGTGGCAGGTTTTATGGCCGTTAAGCATTTGTGCTGTGATAGGCATCTTCAATTGCGCAAAGCCTTCTTCGACTTTTTCAATGGACATACCCATAGCTTTTGCACATGCATCATCACGGTACATAATGTGAGCTGATTGCTGGGCCAGTGTATCGTTTGGCAGTGAAATCATGGTTGCTCCTTGAAAGATAAAGATTGATAACCGGCTGCTAATTGCCTTAAAAGTGGGTTTGGCCGATAACGGCTGTCGCCATAAAACTGTGCTAAATTTTCAAGTACGGACAGCACGCGTTGCCAGCCAAGTTGCATCCCCCAAGCGAGTGGGCCTTTGGGGTAATTCACACCAAAACACATGGCATTATCGGTATCTAACGCAGTTGCTATTCCCTTATTGACGATATCTAATGCCTCATTGCACAACATCGCGACCGTTCTCATGGTTAACAGCGCAGGGTAGTCTGGTAATACAATCACGTGTTTGCCTAATGATTGAAAAAATGCGATTGCTTGTTGGTTTTGCTGCGTATTATTTTGTGCTGCACAGCTTATCGTGATGGCTTTTGCTGTAAGGTAATTTGCTGACAAATCAAAATGTACGACCGCTTGTTTTTGTATTTGCGCATGTGATGACGCCAATTCACCATTCGTTAACATAATAATAACGTCATTAACAATAAGTGTTGGGAATTGTTCGGAATGTTGTGTGAATCCTTCGAGAGAGATCCCATTTTCAATTAAAAGCTGCGCAAACTCAGGAAATATCTGCCAATCGCCATGAGCTTTTATGTTTAGAGGCTGGTCAAGGTGAATTTTTTCTGCGACTAAAGGTAAAGGCTGGGGTTTATTATCATCATAATGATAAAATCCTTGCTTCGATTTACGGCCTAAATGACCCGCTTGAACTAATTCCAATTGCATTAATGAGGTTTGAAAGCGTGGGTCATACCCAAAGGCCTGAAATACCGATTCAGTCACCGCATAGTTCACATCATGACCAATTAAATCTGTTAGTTGTAATGGCCCCATAGCGAAACCACCGGCGTCACGTATGGCGCTGTCTAATGTGGCAGGGGACGCAATTTGTTCTTCAAGGGCACGCATTGTTTCTGCGTAGAAAGGCCGAGCCACACGGTTGACAATAAAACCAGGAGTGGAACGGCAAATCACAGGCACTTTTCCAAATGATAGCGTCAATTCTTTTAGCTGTTTTATCACCGTATCTGATGTTTCTAGCCCGCGGATCACTTCAACCAATTTCATCACGGGAGCGGGATTAAAAAAGTGTAATCCTGCAAGACGTTCTGGATGAGTTAATTGTCTACCGATTGCGGTAATTGATAACGATGAAGTATTACTAGCAAAAATGGTTTTTTCGTTACAAATGCCTTCAAGTTCACTGAAAATGGTTTGCTTTACCTCAAGTTTTTCAGCAACAGCTTCTATTACCAATTGTGCTTCTGAGAGCTCAGGTAAACTTTGCGCAACGCTAATGCAGTTAAGCAGTTCTTTTGTTGCTACAGCTTGGGCTTTTCCTTGCTCCACGCGCTTATTGAGCCGTTGAGTCATTTCGGTAAGGGAGTGACGTAAAACCTCTTGGTTAACATCAAACAACAAGACACGTAAACCCGCGCTCGCGGCAACTTGCGCAATACCAATACCCATAGTGCCTGCGCCAATAACGGCGACGGTATTGATGGCTAAATTCAAAGGTAAGGTCATGATTATCTTCCTTTAAACTGTGGTTCACGTTTATTTAAAAAAGCACTAACTCCTTCGCGATAATCTTCACTTCTCCCGCCAAGGCGCTGTAAGTCGCGCTCAAGGTTGAGTTGCTCATCAAGAGTATTAGTTGCCGCGGCATAAATGGCTTTTTTGATAAGCCCTAAGCCATAAGTGGGTTGGGTCGCAAGGTGTTGCGCAAGCTGTTGAGTGGTATTAGTGAGTTCTTCATTTTCAGTGACTTGCCAAATCATTCCCCACTGTAATGCTTGCTCCGCACTTATTTTATCGCCTAATAATGCCATCCCCATTGCCCGTGCATGGCCGACTAATTGAGGTAAAAACCAACTCCCCCCTGAGTCAGGAACCAAGCCAAGGCGGCAAAAAGATTGAATAAAACTGGCACTTTTTGCGGCAATGACAATATCACCAGCGAGTGCAATGGCGGCGCCTGCACCCGCTGCAACACCATTGACCGCACAAATAATTGGTTTTGGTAATGCGGTTAGGCGACGGATCAAGGGGTTATAATAAGTTTCAACAGAGAAACCGAGATCAGGAACTTCACTACCTACGCTCACATTGCGATCATTCAGATCTTGTCCGGCACAAAATCCACGGCCTGCGCCAGTGATCACTAAACAGCGTACGGTTTCATCGCGTTCTGCTATTTTGATTGCTTCACTGAGCTGACGATGCATTTCATCGTTAAAACTATTCAGCCTATCGGGGCGGTTGAGAGTGACGGTGAGAACCCCATTTTCTAAAGTAGTGAGGATCATTGCTTCATTGGTCATGATTATTGTCCTGTAAACTGGGGTTTTCGTTTTTCGAAGAATGCCTCGATCCCTTCACGTCGATCATTCGTACCCGCTAAAGTCACAAAATATTGGCGCTCAAGCTGTAACCCCTCAGTAAGGTGGTTTTCTTGAGAATGCACCAGTGATGCTTTCGCGGCTTGTACGGCTAAAGGTGCATGCATCGCGATGCGCTCTGCCAGTTTTTGGGCGCGTTCTACCACCAATTCATCCACACAAATCTCACTGATTAACCCTGCTTGCAACGCGTGTTTTGCACTGATTGGTTCACCCGTTAGTACCATTTGCATGGCGAGGGATTTGCCCACCGCGCGAATTAAACGCTGCGTTCCTCCCGCGCCTGGCATTAAACCCAGAGTAATTTCGGGTAAGCCGAAGCGAGCGGACTCACCGGCAATGATGATGTCGCTGGCGAGTAATAATTCAAAACCTGCCCCTAGTGCATAACCATTTGCAGCAGTAATAATAGGTTTTGATATCATGGATAACCTGCGCCAAACTTGTGGGCGTTTATCGGTGATCGCATTCGCAACGGTTTGTTGCTGTAGTTCTTTAAGGTCGGCACCGGCTGCGAAAAAACGCGGATTTCCGGTGATTACGATCGCACCGACCTCATCATTTATTTGTGCTTGTTCGAGGTGCTGAACGAGCAATTCTAAGCAGGCGGTGCTCAGGGCATTACGCACTTCAGGTCGGTTTAACGTGAGTGTCAAAACGCGGTTATGTTGTTGTGACAAAATCCAGTGGTTTTCCATTACAGCTCCTACACGTCAAAGTCTAAAACAACACCATCGCCTTTTGGCCACGCTTGGCAGCTAAGAATGTACCCCGCAGCGATTTGGTCGGGCTCGAGGCTGTAATTGACCCCCATTTCCACTTCACCAGAGCGCAATTTACATTTGCAGGTTGCGCAAACGCCCCCTTTACAGGCGTAGGGCAAATCCGCACCTTGGCGCAGTGCGGCATCCAAAATACTGTCGTCTTGGCTATCCATGGCGATATCCATCGTTCTGCCATCAAGGTGAATACTGACTTGACGTGTTTCGCTAGTTATAGCTGTTGCGGGTTTGAATTTAGCGCCTGAAGTATTGAAACGCTCGGTGTGAACATATTCCTTTGGCATGCCATAGCCGACTAAAGTGTCATACACCTCATCCATCATGCTGTCGGGCCCACAAATAAACGCCCGATCAAATTGTTTAAAATTTAATAAGGTGTTATTTAAGGCGCTGAGCTGTTGTTGGCTAATCCTGCCGCTGAGTAGTTCGCTATCTTGCTGTTCTTGGCTGAATAGGTAGAGAACTTGGAAACGTGTTGCAAAACGGTTTTTTAGGTCTGCGATGCTTTCTTTAAACATCACTGAGCGGCTATTTCGATTACCATAAATCAACACAAAACTGCTTTTGGGTTCAGTTTGTAATGTGGCTTTAATAATGGAGAGCAATGGTGTGATCCCAGAGCCAGCAGCGACGGCAAGGTAGTGTGCGTGGTTATCTGCTTCTGGCTGATAGCCAAATTGCCCTTGCGGAACCATCACATCAAGGCTATCGCCAACTTGTAGCTCTTGGTTAACGAAATTAGAGAAACGCCCCTCGTAAATGGCTTTCACCCCAATTTTTAGCGTGTTTTCATCCGGTGAGCTGCAAATGGAATAACAGCGACGTAGGTTTTCACCATTAATAGAGGCTTTTAATGTGAGGTGTTGCCCCGGGCGGTAATGATATTGCTCTCGTAATGCATCGGGTACGTTAAAAGTAATGGCGACAGCATCAGGGGTGTCACGCTCAATGGCAGCAATACTTAAACGATGAAATACAGTCATATAGGTGCCCCTAAATACATTTAAAGTAATCAAACGGTTCTAAGCATTCAGTGCATCGATACAATGCCTTGCATGCAGTGGAACCAAATTCACTAATTTTTTCGGTCTGCTCGCTGTCACAACGTGGGCAACGAACCGCACCTTTGTGTTCTGGGTGCTCGCAGGACGTACCTTGTGGTGGTGCGATACCGAATTCACGCAAGCGTCTTTTTGCATCTTGGTTCATCCAATCTGTTGTCCACGCAGGGGTTAACAGAATTTCGATATCGATATTTGAAAAACCCGCATTACCTAGAACAGTTTTAATTTCATTGAGTAAAAATTCAGTTGCTGGGCAACCTGAATAGGTAGGTGTAAAAATAACTTTCCAACCCTGAGCCGCAGGTAGCACATTGCGGATCATGCCAAGATCAGTAATAGAGAGTGCGGGTAGTTCAGGATCGGGTATTTGGTGGAGCTGTTGCCAGATCTGGTGAACCTGGGGCGATTGAAGTTCGCAATGTTGCAGTCTCTGTTCCATAGCATCACCACTGGCAGTTCGGGTAAGCGCGTTGCACAAACTGCAATTGTGTTAATAACAAGCCCAAATGTTCAGTATGGCTGCCTTGCTTGCCGCCTAAGCGATACGCTTTTTTCTCCGGCACAGTGAGGGTCGCTTCAGTGAATGTTTCGTTAATGGTGTTTAACCATGCGGCTTGTAAAGAACGTGGGTCAACGGCGATGCCTAATTCGCTAAGTGCGATTTCAACGTCATCAGCATGGAAAAGTTCGCCAGTAAAACGCCATAACTCATTGACTGAACGTTGGATTCGTTGATGACTTTCTTCACTGCCATCCCCTAAACGGATCATCCAACCACGGCTAAAACGCAAGTGATAAACGGCTTCTTTGAGGGATTTCTCAGCAATGGCAGACAGTTGTTCATCACGGCTATGAATTAGCGCTTCATATAATGGAACATGATAAGCATCCATAAAAAATTGGCGCACTAAAGTGTCATCAAAGCCATTGTTGGGTTGCTCAACCAGTAATAAATTGCTGAATTCTCGTTCATCGCGCAAAAAAGCAAGGGTGTCTTCATCGCACTCAGTTCCTTTTAATTGCGCGGCATAGTTCAAAAAGTTACGCGCTTGCCCTAGCAAATCTAAGCCGATATTGGATAACGCAAGGTCAATTTCGAGCTCAGGGGCATGGCCGCACCATTCGCACAGGCGCTGCGCTAAAATTAAGGGGGTATCGCCAAGTCGTAATGTGTAATGGTGGAGCTGTTCTTGTTGGTTCATGGCAAGCTCCTTACATGTTTTTGATACCATCAGGGATGGTATAGAAGGTTGGGTGACGATAGACTTTGGTATCTGCAGGGTCGAAGAAGGTGCTTTTATCTTCGGGCTGTGAGGCAATTAAATGTGCGGCCTTCACCACCCAAATTGAGCAGCCTTCGCTACGCCTTGTATATGCATCGCGGGCATTCTCCAGTGCCATTTGGTCATCAGCCGCATGTAAACTGCCGACATGACGATGCGCAAGCCCTTGCTTACTACGGACAAAAACTTCATATAAAGGCCAATCTTGATTGCTCATGGTGTTTTCCTTTTTGTAAAATGGTCAGTGATTAAGCCGCCGTTTTAACGGATTTTTGTTTGCGGCTATGTGCCATTGCACCTTCACGTACCCATGCGCCGTCTTCCCACCCTTTGCGCTTAGCGCTAAGGCGCTCGTGATTACAAATGCCATTGCCTTTAATAACTTGATAAAACTCTTCCCAGTCGATTTCACCAAAGCGGTAATGACCAAGTTCTTCATCCCAAACCAGATCAGGGTCAGGGATCGTCATACCTAACGCTTCCACTTGCGGAACGGTGTTATCAACAAACTTTTGCCGTAGCTCATCATTACTGAAGCGTTTGATTTTCCAAGCCATGCTTTGAGCGCTGTGCGGGGAGTCCGAATCATTGGGGCCGAACATCGTGAGAACGGGCCACCAAAAGCGGTTTATCGCATCTTGCAGCATCGCTTTTTGCTCATCGGTGCCTTCTGCAAGTGCCATAACAGCTTCATAACCTTGGCGTTGGTGAAAACTTTCTTCTTTACAGATTTTCACCATTGCTCGTGCATAAGGGCCATAAGAGGCACGGCACAATGCAACTTGGTTCACAATTGCCGCTCCATCGACAAGCCATCCAATCACTCCTACGTCTGCCCAACTTAATGTCGGGTAGTTAAAAATGGAGGAATATTTCATTTTTTCATCAAGTAGCTTTTGGTAGATATCTTGACGAGAGCAACCAAGGGTTTCGGCAGCGCTATACAGGTATAAACCATGGCCTGCTTCATCTTGAATTTTGGCCAGTAAAATCGCTTTACGGCGGAGTGTCGGTGCTCGTGTCAGCCAATTCGCTTCTGGTAGCATGCCGACGACTTCTGAATGGGCATGCTGACCAATTTGGCGGATAAGGTTTTGCCGATACGCATCGGGCATCCAGTCCTTGGGCTCGATGGAAATATCTGCTTCGATTTTGGCTTCGAAGTTAGCCTGATTATGCTCGCTCATTGAACTTTCCATTAAGTGATTCGTTAATGTCATTTTTTATTAAAATAGTGAATCATGTTTATTTAACATCAATGCTAGGAATTGTTAACATAAAGATCAATATTCATTAACCTTGTTTTGCGATGTACTTCACAATCAATAAGTAAAATTAAATTAAAAACAATGAGTTATATTTGTTGTTTTTTGTGTGGTTTTAATAAAAATAGGCATTTTATATAAAATTGTTCTTAATTTGTTAAATTTAAATTAGCTTCTATGATTATTTTTATGATACATATTTGTCATCTGATTTGAATTGATGTTTTTATTTCTGGAGAGGAATATGCAGCATTTAACAAGTTACATTATGGGAAAATGGGTACAAGGTGAGGGCGAAGGGCGAAAAATTCACCATGCGCTAACGAATGAAACCTTATATACGGTGACGACTGAAGGGCTGCCGTTAGCTGAAAGTTTGCAATATGGTCGCCAAGTGGGAGGCGAAATATTGTCAGCGATGACATTTCAGCAGCGTGGGCAAATGCTCAAAGCACTCGCAAAATACCTACTGGAACATAAAGCCCAGTTATATGCGATTTCGGCACAAACTGGCGCAACCAAAGCGGATAGCTGGGTGGATATTGAAGGGGGAATTGCCACATTGTTTTCTTATTCGGGGCTCGCTAACCGTGAGCTACCAGATGACACGATTTGGCCTGAAGATGAAATGATCCCGTTATCAAAACAAGGGCAATTTATTGGCCATCATATTTTAACATCTCGCCGTGGCGTTGCCCTGCACATTAATGCATTTAACTTCCCGTGCTGGGGTATGTTAGAAAAACTGGCTCCAACATGGCTTGCTGGCATGCCTGCTATTATCAAACCAGCAACCGCCTCAGCACAGTTAACACAGGCGATGGTGAAGTTAATGGTGGATAGCGGCCTGGTACCTGATGGCGCAATTCAACTGGTTTGCGGTGGTGTTGGCGATATGTTTGAACACCTCGATTTTGAAGATGTGGTGACTTTTACAGGGTCGGCTAGTACAGGGCAAAAACTAAAATCGCATCCATGTATCATTGCCAAATCAGTGCCTTTTACAATGGAAGCGGATTCACTGAATTGTGCAATTTTAGGTGATGACGTCCAGCCAGAACAGCCTGAATTTGCTTTATTTATTAAAGAAGTCGTTCGTGAAATGACAGCGAAAGCGGGACAGAAGTGTACCGCGATTCGTCGCATTATTGTGCCGAAAAACCAGCTCGAAAATGTGAAGCAGGCGTTATTGAAACGTTTATCTGCCACAACAGTGGGCGATCCTGCGGTGGAAGGGGTTAGAATGGGTGCATTGATTAACTTAGAACAGCGCCAAGACGTACAAGAGAAAGTGAATTATTTACGTGACCATGGCTGTGAAGTCCTATGTGGTGGGCAATTCGAAAAGCTGGATGTTATTGGTGCAGATAGCCAGTACGGGGCTTTCTATCCACCAACGTTGTTGTATTGTGCAGAGCCTTTTAATTCGACTGCGGTACATGAAATTGAAGCTTTTGGCCCTGTCGCCACATTAATGAACTATGACAATATCGAACAGGCAGTGCAGTTGGCGATTTTAGGTGGAGGTAGCCTTGCGGGGACGTTAGTCACTGCTGATGCACAAGTCGCGCAAACGGTCATTCGTGTGAGTGCGCGAGCACATGGGCGGATGCTAATTTTAAATGAAGCATCAGCCGCGGAGTCCACAGGCCACGGTTCACCGCTTCCGTTACTGGTACACGGCGGCCCAGGTCGTGCTGGTGGTGGTGAGGAGCTTGGTGGGTTGAGAGCAGTCAAACACTATATGCAGCGAACTGCCATCCAAGGTAGTCCTTCGATGCTAACAGCCATTACCAAGCAATGGATCCGCGGGGCAGATACTATCGCTGATGTGGTTCATCCATTCCGTAAACATTTTGAAGACTTAGCGATTGGCGACACATTACTGACTGCAAGGCGTACCGTTACAGAGGCCGATATTGCTAATTTTGCTTGTCTCAGCGGTGATAATTTTTATGTTCACGTCGATAAAATTGGCGCAGCACAGTCGTTATTTGGTGAACGAATTGCGCACGGCTATTTTGTCGTTTCAGCCGCTGCAGGGTTATTTGTCGATGCAGTTGTTGGGCCCGTAATCGCCAATTATGGCATGGAAAGCTTGCGTTTTATTGAACCGGTGAAAATCGGAGACACCATACAAGTTCGCCTAACGTGCAAGAAGAAGATCAAAAAAACGCAAAAACTTGCTGAAGATAAACCCAATGGTGTTGTTGAATGGGATGTGCAAGTGTTTAATCAGGATGATACCGTTGTGGCGTTGTACAGTATTTTAACGCTGGTGGAGCGTCGTGTAGGTGATTTTCATTAGTCATTATACGATATGAATTAATTATTGAGCTAATAGGTGCATTTTCAATCATTTTCTGTTGTGATGAGTTACTAGCAACTGAATGTAGGGAAACAAAGATGAAAACGCACCACCAAGCGGTTTATCAACAATTTGACCAGCAAGCAAACTCGTATTTAACCAGCCAAGTTCATGCACAAGGTGAGGACTTACTTGTTTTGCAACAATTGCTACAAGGCTGTCAGGGCGAGGACGTGCTTGACCTTGGCTGTGGAGCAGGGCACGCCAGTTTCCATGCAGCGCCGTTGGTAAAGTCAGTGACGGCTTATGATTTATCGGACTCAATGCTCAATGTTGTGGCTAAAAATGCACAAGAACGTGAATTAAACAATATCACTACCTGCAAAGGGACTGCGGAGTCTCTACCGTTTGATGACAATTGTTTTGACCGAGTGATTAGCCGTTATTCAGCACACCATTGGCACGATGTGGAACAAGCACTACGTGAGGTGCGCCGAGTGCTCAAAGCGGGTGGAAAAGGCATCTTTATTGATGTGGTATCACCGGGGCATCCATTATTGGATATTTACTTACAAACTGTCGAAGTGCTTCGGGATACTTCACACATTCGTGATTATTCCGCTGGAGAATGGTCTGGTATGTTTAATAATGCAGGGCTATTTGTCCAACGAGTACAAAGTTTCCGTTTAGCGCTGGAATTTACCAGTTGGGTCGAACGGATGCGTACACCAAAGGCACTCGTTGAGGCTATCCGCCACTACCAAGGAACATTAAGTGATGAGGTAAAAAGCCACTTTGCAGTACAAGCAGATGGCTCATTTACCTCAGATGTGATGTTGTTTGAATTTCAGTGCCAATAGCTATTTATTGCGCTAAAAACTGCGCTTGGTTTAATTGGCTAAGCGCGTTATTTACCGCAAAAATCTCACCGCGAACATCAGGAACACCAAAGGATTTTAATCGTGCGCTGTGTTTGGTGAGGTAAGCTTGTGCATCAGCTTCTGAAGCAAACAAATACACACCACCTGCCATTTGTGTTTGTCGGTTTTCAGTCCAAATCTTCCAAATAAAGCCTGGCTCTTGGTTAATTGATTCCGCCAAATCATTCATTGCGGATGCCATTTCATCACCCCATGGCCCCTGATACGGAAAATCAACTTGTAAAATAACGCTCATATCTGCTCCTTATGATTGAAGCGTTATAGTAGTTCTTAAAGCAAATAATAACTTTGCTATTTATCGTATTTTAAACGATTTATTGCTTCAAACTATTACGCTTACCTGCTTCAAACGCAGCCAAAGTCGCTAACCGAGCTTGTTTATGGTCAACAATCGGCTCTGGGTAATTAAGCGCAGTGTTGCTGATCACAGCCCATTCATGGGGTGTATGAATATATTTGTCGGGCACTTGCTGCAATTCGGGCAACCAATGGCGAATAAAAGCCCCTTGCGCATCAAACTTTTTCCCTTGAGTGGTTGGGTTAAAGATACGAAACCAAGGGGAGGCATCAACGCCAGTAGAAGCTGACCACTGCCAACCGCCGTTATTTGCGGCTAGACTGCCATCAAGTAGTTGGCTCATAAAGTATTTTTCACCTTTGCGCCAATCAATCAGTAAGTCTTTGACTAAAAAGCTAGCCACAATCATACGTAGGCGGTTATGCATCCAACCTGTTGTATTTAGTTGGCGCATAGCGGCATCCACTATTGGGTAACCCGTTTGTCCCGTTTTCCATGCTGCAAAATCGGTTGAAGAATCATTCCAGTGAATGTGTTGCGTCCATTCAATAAATGGTTGGTGGCGGCATAGACGTGGAAACGCAACTAAAAGATGTGAATAAAATTCACGCCAGACTAACTCATTTAACCAAGTGAACGCCCCGCTATCTGGGTAATCCAACACTTGGGGATTTTCTGCTTGTAATCGATTGAAGCATTGGCGAGGGGACAGCACCCCCACCGCGAGGTAAGGTGATAATTGGCTGGTACCATCAATAGAAGGAATATCTCTATCGTTTTGATAATCGAAGACTTTCTGGGAACAAAACTGCCTTAGTCGCTGCAAAGCAGATTTTTCACTGGCAGGAAATTGCTGGGAGTCTTCAATTGGCTGGTGCGGAAATAATGGCAAAGCCTTATCGATGTTGATAGCGGCCGCTCGTTTTTCAGGGGCTCGCAGTGAACGGCAATCTGTCACGGTAAGTTGGGTGAGGAAGGCACGGCGAAAAGGGGTATAGACTTGATACATCTCACCTTTTTGGGTAGTTACGGAGCCGGGGGGCAGTAATAAATAGTCATCAAAAGCATGAATATGTAACCCATGTGGCTGGTTGATTAACCATTCGTCCCGTTGTTTTTCGTTCCATTCATATTGCCGATTAAAAAATAAGGCATCAGCCTGTTGCGCCTTTGCGTAATCAAGTACCCATTGTGCCGCATCGGTGAAATGGTTAACGGTTTGGCAAACCAGTGGAATACCAAGCTCTGCGAGTGAATTCTGCAGTTCAACAAGATTCTGGTGAATGAATGAAATTTGCCGTTCAGCCACATCATGTTGTTGCCACTGCTTAGGGGTTGCCGTAAAAAGGGCGATTACCTTTGCATTTGGGTCTGCGCAGGCGGAGGAAAGTGCTTTGTTATCAGTGACCCGTAGATCATTACGAAACCAGATAAGATGACAAACTTGTTTGGCTGCCATCGCCTCCCTCCTTGGTTGAAGTTTTTGTTGAAATTAAAACAAAGAGCCGTTTTACCGGCTCTTCAGACTGCTGACAAACATATTATGTTTGGCGGCAAGTCGAATAGGTTTTGAAAATAAACTAGGAAAATCAATTTATTGATTTTCGGCTGATAACACAAAGTGGGAAAAACCACGCTTTTATCCCGCTTTGTCAACAACCTTAAGAGCCGTTTTACCGGCTCTTTCATGTTTAATCTAATTTAGGGTGCTGATTGATTAAGGATTGGCGTTTTTTCTCAAGCTCAGCAATTTGTTGGTCAATATCTTCAACTTTCTGCTCAATATTGTCAAAGTGCTCGCTAAGAATTTCTTTTGCCTCAGCTTTATCTGATGCCGCAGGTGTTGCTCCACGCAATGGCTTATTCGCCGTTTCTGGCATCCTGATACCCGTATATAAGCCGATTAAAGCAATCACGATTAAGTAATATGCAGGCATATATAAGTTAGTGGTTGATTCGACCAACCATGCCGCAACAGTCGGTGTCGCACCGGCAATTAATACTGAAATGTTAAAGGCAATAGCTAACGCACTGTAACGAATATGAGTTGGGAAAATCGCAGGTAAAATAGACGCCATAACCCCAGTAAAACAGTTCAGCAATACTGCTAGAATTAATAAACCTAGGAAAATTAAGCCTACAGAGCCACTGTTGATTAACATAAATGCGGGATATGCCAATAAAATTAAACCTACGCTACCTGTAATGACAAATGGGCGACGACCAATTTTATCACTGGTTAAACCGATAATCGGTTGAACAAATAACATACCAATCATAATTGCAATAATAATTAGCACGCCATGGTCAGTAGAGTAATTCAGATTGTGTGACAAATAACTTGGCATGTAGGTCAACAACATATAGTAAGTGACGTTAGTTGCGATAACTAAGCCAACACAAATCATCAAGCTTTTCCAATACTTAGTTGCGACTTCACGTACTGAGATTTTTGGTGGGTTTTGAATATTGGCTTTATCTTGCTTTTCTAACGATTCGACATGTTGTTGGAAAGCAGGGGTTTCTTCTAGTGAATGACGTAGATATAACCCGATGATCCCTAACGGTAATGCTAAGAAGAACGGAATTCTCCAGCCCCAATCATGGAAGTTAGCTTCCCCAACGATACTGGAAATTAGTACTACGACACCCGCACCTAAGACAAAACCGGCGATAGAGCCAAAGTCTAACCAACTTCCCATAAAGCCACGTTTACGGTCTGGTGAGTATTCAGCAACAAAGATTGCTGCACCAGAATATTCACCACCTACCGAGAAACCTTGAGCTAACTTAGCAATTAATAACAGAATGGGCGCCCAGATACCGATGCTTTCATATGATGGAATCAAACCAATACAGAAGGTACTGACTGCCATGATGATAATTGTCATCGAAAGGACTTTTTGACGGCCGTATTTGTCACCTAAAATACCAAAAACGACACCACCTAATGGCCTAACTAAGAAAGGCACGGAGAAAGTGGCTAATGCGGCAATCATCTGTACGCTCGGTGATGCGTCCGGAAAGAAAACCTGACCTAGAACATAGGCTAAGAAACCGTATACCCCAAAATCAAACCATTCCATCGCATTACCCAGCGAAGCCGCGGTAATTGCTTTTTTGAGTTTACCGTCATCAATAATAGTAATATCACTAATATTTAACGGTTTTTCTTTTTTCTTCTTGAATCTCATGAAACCATCCTCTTATTTTAATTTCAATAATCGAAACAACAGCACTTAAGATATGGGTTTTCATACATCGGAAAATATAAAACCTTATTATTTAGAATAGACGTTGTTTACGTAATAGATAAGTTTTTAGTGTTTTTATGTTGCGCTGAAATAACAGGCTAAAATAGGTATGTAATGGGTAGAATAATGAGAGTGTCTGTCTTTAAAATACAGCAAAAAAGTCACCTTGAGTTAAAAAATACAGTACTAATACTACATTAATATCGAACAAATGTAAAATGTAGGTGCTTTATACTGATTCATGCGCCTTATTGGGATTTTATATTGGTAATATAACGATTGAATTTAATACTTGAAAAAATAGAACTTTGGGGGATCAATTAGGTGAATATAAATTGTTTTAAATCAATTTAGTATATGTTTTTTGGTGAGTTTTAGTCTGTCATAAATATATAAGGTTATTGATTTAATATGGTGGAAACAATGGTGTGACTGTGATGAATAATATATGCAGATAACTCCATCTTTTTATGATGTTCTTGTTTTGCTTAAGTTGTTAATAACTCGTCTATTTATTTATCTTGTTGCTATCCTCTTCTTTTGATAATAACGGTGGATTGTGCTGTTCTGTTTTATATTTAATTTGATGAGTAGGAATGAGGAATTTACTTAGTTACAATCAATCTATTATCGATATTGGGTTTGATATACGCGAGTATGACAAGATTCTACTTTGAATGTTGTTATGTTTCTAAAAGTACCTTTCATATTTTGAGCTGCAAGATATCAAGGGTATCACATCCGACTTAAAAGAGTGCCATTATGAAAAAACAGAGTGTTGCATCCTATATTGCAAAAGTACTTGATAATGCAGGTGTTAAACGTATTTGGGGCGTTACAGGAGACTCGTTGAATGGCTTAACCGACAGCTTGCGTCGTCAAGGCGCTATTGAGTGGCTAGGAACTCGCCATGAGGAAGTCGCTGCCTTTGCTGCGGGTTCAGAAGCTCAGCTAACTGGTAATTTAGCCGTATGTGCAGGCTCTTGTGGGCCGGGAAATATGCACCTTATTAATGGGCTGTATGATTGCCATCGTAATCGAGTGCCCGTGTTGGCAATCGCCGCTCATATTCCATCTAGCGAAATTGGTAGTAATTATTTCCAAGAAACCCATCCAACTGAATTATTCCGCGAGTGCAGCCATTATTGTGAAATGGTCTCTAACCCTGAGCAAATTCCACAAGTTCTTGGTATCGCTATGCGTAAAGCGATTCTGAATAAAGGGGTATCAGTCGTTGTGATACCAGGTGATATTGCGCTAAAAGATGCGCCAGAGTCCGCGAAAGAAACATGGTATCAACCACAAGCGCCACTGATTATGCCTCAGCGAAGTGAAATCGAAAAACTTGCTGAACTGCTGAATCAGTCTAAGAATATCACGTTATTCTGTGGTAATGGCTGCGCAGGTGCCCATGATGAAGTGGTTAAACTAGCAGAAACGCTAAAAGCACCGGTAGTACATGCGTTACGTGGTAAAGAACATATTGAATGGGATAACCCATATAGCGTTGGAATGACAGGTTTAATAGGTTTTTCATCAGGTTACCACGCAATGATGAATGCAGACACGGTTGTTTTGTTAGGGACACAATTTCCATACCGTCCTTTCTACCCAAGCGAAGCTAAAATCATTCAGGTTGATATTAATGCAGGTAGCTTGGGCTCCCACTGCCATATTGATATGGGGCTGATTGGTGATATCAAAGCAACATTAGATGCATTACAGCCACATTTAGAGGCTAAACAAGATACAAAACACCTTGATGGCGCTTTAAAACATTATGCAGAGGCTCGAAAAGGGTTAGATGACCTCGCTAAACCGGGTCATGAGGGGTTAATACATCCTCAGTATCTTGCAACAAAAATTAGTGAATTAGCTGCTGATGACGCGATTTTCACCTGTGACGTTGGAACCCCGACAGTATGGGCTGCGCGCTACTTGAAAATGAACGGTAAGCGCCGTTTAATTGGCTCTTTTAACCACGGGTCAATGGCGAATGCGATGCCACAAGCTATTGGTGCGCAGGCCGTTGATAAAAAACGTCAAGTGGTTGCAATGTGTGGCGACGGCGGTTTCAGTATGCTAATGGGGGACTTTATCTCTCTTTCTCAAATGCAATTACCGGTAAAAATCATCATTCATAACAATGGAGTGCTCGGTTTTGTTGCCATGGAAATGAAAGTGGCCGGTTTCTTAACAGCGGGAACGGATTTACATAACCCTAACTTTGCAGCGATTGCGAATGCTGCGGGTATCAAAGGGATCCGTGTTGAAAAAAGTGAAGATCTAGACGGTGCATTAAAAGAAGCTTTTGCCCATGATGGGCCAGTGGTGGTTGATGTCCTAACCGCCAAACAAGAGCTGTCGATGCCACCAGAAATTGCGGCACAAGAAGCGAAAGGTTTTAGCTTGTATATGTTAAAAGCGATTATGAGTGGTCGCGGTGATGAAGTCGTTCAATTAGTGAAAACGAACTGGTTACGTTAAATCATTATTGTGAATAGTAGGAAAGCCCATTTCAGGTTATTGAAGTGGGCTTTTTAAAACTATTCAATAACCTGCGGCTGACTGGCTACGCCACAAATGGGCGGCAACCAGTGCACGCCATGGGGAAAATTGTTCCAACCATTTTTCCGTTTCTTTGGCGGAGGGCTGTTCTAATTTCGCAAGTAATGTTTGCAAATTACGTCTTACCGCCACATCTCCATGTAAAGAGCCATCTAAATAGTTGAATCCTCTAAGTAAAGCATAGCTCACAGTCCAAGGTCCAATACCTTTGATTTGTAATAATTGTTCAGTTATTTGATTCGCATTGGAATGAGTCACGTGCTGTGATAAATCAATTTGTTGATTTTCGATGGCGTCACAAAGAGCTCTGAGGGCGATAATTTTTCCCTTTGAAAAACCCGTTTGGCGCAGTATTTCGTCATCAACTAACCTGACTTGTGGAACATCGGGGAAACACCAAATACCTGAAGCATGCTGAATCCCCACGGCTTGGATAAATCGCCGACGAATGGCGATAGCTGCATGGACACTAATTTGTTGCCCAATAATAGCCCAAACTAACGCTTCAAATGCACTAGCAGATTGATAAATTCGTAATCCTCTTTGTTTTTCAATGAGCTGTCCAAGTATTGGGGTTTCAAGGTAGCGTTTTTCGAACTCATCAATATTTTGTTTCAAACCAAGTACATGCTGTGCCAGCGTTAGTAAATCTTGCTCATTGATAATGATAGATGGAGAATCAATCGCTAATGAAATCGTTGCTTGTTGTTTTTTAAGTTCCAATGTCATTTTTGTTGCATGTTGTTGCCATATTATGCCTTTATGTAATGTATTTTCTTCTACTATTTCCGCGACATTGTGTTGATCTCTTAAATGAAAGGCAAAAAAATCACCATAAAGGTAATTGGTAGGGAGTGGTAACTGTGCGGTAAATATTTGCATAATGATGGCCTTGTCAGATTGTTCTTTATTAGCAATATAATTGTGAATTAGCGCATTTAGTTACTCATTTTTTGTTGAGTAGGTATGCTATCTTATACAGGGCTATTTATTTTGTATTGATATTATTTGTATGTTTAATAAGGAAGTGTAAATGAAAACTGAAGGTCACAGTTCATCTCATGGCACTTCGGTACCATCACCACAACCAAGGCAGGAATTAAAAGGCATTGGTGGATGGCTTATTTTACCCATGTTAGGGATAATATTGTCCTTGATTATTTTGCCTTTTTCGATTTATGAGCAAAATGCTCAAGTGATTGAATATTGGATTGAATTAACAGACCCACAATCAAGTTCATTTATTCCATTATTTAAAGAGCTAATCTACTTTGAAGTTTTAGGTAACGTTATTTTATACGCCACCTTACTTTTCCTAAGTTATGTCTTTTTTACAAAGAAAAAACTCACAATTAAAATTTATATTTTTTTCCAGATCTTTTCTTTAGTTTTGACGGTTACGGATATTATACTCGCAAGTATTTTATTGGATTTAGAGGTTGAAGCCTCCGATATCAAAGATATTTTTCGGGCTCTAATTGCTTGTGCCATTTGGATACCGTATTTTTTAGTTTCAAGGCGTGTTAAAAATACTTTTGTAAATTAATAAATAAAATGCTGCGGTTTACTTATTGGGTAGGTAAATGATGATTAAATGCAAACGAGTTTATGACCCTGTTGACGATAATGATGGTTATCGCGTGCTTATCGATAGACTGTGGCCAAGAGGAATAAAAAAAACAGACTTACACCACGACTCTTGGAATAAAGACGTTGCACCTTCCAATGAGTTACGAAAATGGTTTCATCAGAACACAGATCAGTTTGCTCAATTTATCGAGCGATATCAGCAGGAACTTAATAACACAACAGCTTGGCAGGTATTGGTTTCACAAGCAAAACAAGGTGACTTAACACTGTTATACAGTGCTAAAAATACAGAACATAATCAAGCAATTGTACTCAAGGCATTTCTTGAAGAAAAAATGCAAAGTAAATAGTAAATAAAGGTTATTTGAATGGATATTCAGCAATCAACCACGCAAACAGAGCCAGCAATAATATCACCAGAGGCTCAGCCGGTAGTTAAAAAGCCGTTACAGGGACTCAGTGGATGGTTAATTTTACCGGTTATTGGTCTGTTTTATATGTTGTACAAAACGGTCACGATGCTATTGCAAGAAATCTCGCAAGTACAAACTGCATGGTCATTGGCAACTGAAGCGGATTCTGATTTTTATATTTCAGGCTTTGCGACAGGTTTTTACCTCTTGCAACTAGGTTATGGTGTTTTAATTGCTCTATTTCTTTGGACGTTTATCGCTGCGGTTAAATGGAAAAAACAGGCGAAGTGGCTGTTTATCACCACCATGGTACTGTTTACTTTAATGGTATTAGTTGCTCGTTTTGTGTTCCCATATATATTTGGTTTGGAAATTAACTACTCAAATATTATTACCGCTATAAATGGCAGCTTCTATTGTGTGTTATGGATCCCCTACTTTTTAGTTTCTCATCGCGTCAAAAATACGTTTATCCATTAAAGCAGATGGCCACACCTAATTAGGCAGTGGCCTAGTAGACAGTTATTTATCAGAAAGATTTAGCGTATGGGTTATATTGCAGTTTGCAATAAAGGCGTCATCGTGAGAAACCAGTAAGAGTGTTCCTTGGTAGTCCTGCAATAGCGCTTCAAGTAGTTGTTTTGAATCTAAGTCTAAATGGTTATCCGGTTCATCGAGTAATAAAATAGCGGGTGGGTTCGGGCTATGCGTGAGCGCCAGTAGTGTTGCTTTTAACTGCTCACCACCACTGAGCTGCTGTAGTGGCAGTAATGATTTATCTCCTCGTATTCGCAGCATACCTAATTGCGTGCGCCACTGCTCTACAGTAAACAACGGTTGGTATTGATGAAGTGCTTCAGCGATAGGTAATGTCTTATCGAGTAAGTTGAGGTGTTGGTCTAAATAGCAAAATTCACCGCTTAGGCGGCACTCTCCTGAAGATGATGGCAATAGGCCAGCAAGCACTTTAAGTAGTGTTGACTTACCACAGCCATTACGCCCTTGAATATGCCAATGTTCTCCACTGTATATGGTGAATGAAAGTGGTGATGAATAACCGTAGGGCAAACACAAGTTAGAAGCAAAAATTGTGACTTTATTACCTTCATTTTGATAGTTAATCGTCATTTTTTGTGGCTTGATATAGCGAGCTTTTTCTTGGTTTTCCTGTTGTTGGCTTTGCAGATTATCCATAACCCGTTGGTGCCGTTCTGCGACATTTGATTGCCTTTTCTCTGCACGGTTCTTTTGCATATCAAGTAGCAGTAAGGATTGCGACCCACCATAGCGAATTTTTTCCCCCTGTCTCTTGCGTTGAGCGGCTTTTTGTAATGTGGCCTGTTGCTGCTTTTTCTCTTGGTGAATACGTTTTTCTAAGCGTTCACTTTGTGCATCAATTGCGGCAATTTCCAAGTTTTTTTGGGTATCGTATAACGCATAATTTCCCCCATATTCGTGTAAGCCTTTTTCCGTTAATTCAGAAATAGCATCCATTTCGCCTAACAGAGTTCTGTTGTGAGAGATAACTAGGCAACCAGCCCGATGCTCAGTAAGCTTTTGGCTGAGCCATTGCCGACTTTGCGTATCTAAATGGTTATCCGGCTCATCAAGTAGCAAAAAGTGATCTTGATGAAGAAATGCACGGCAAAGGGCTAGACGGGTACGTTCACCCCCACTTAAATGGGAGATAGGAGCTTCCATTGAGATAGCTAGCCCAGCAGAGTCCAATAAACTTTGCCATTGGGAAGGTAAATGCCATTTATCTTCCGTTAGTTCAAAATCTGCCAAAGAACCATTTCCTGCCTCAATGCGTGAAAATGCATGATAAAGTTCCTTGATGCCTAAGGCATCGACGAGTGTTTCGCCCGTTAGCCGAGTTAACTGCTCAACATAGATAAAGGGGAGGTTCCAATGTACATTCCCTTGTGTAGGGCGCAATTGGTTAGCAAGAATACGCATTAAAACCGATTTTCCTCTGCCATTATGGCCAATTAGAGCATTTTTTTGGCATGACAACGTCCCGCTTATCGGTGGAAAAAGGGCGGTTTGGTTAAATTCAATATTGAGCTGTGAAAAGTGACAAGCTATCGTCATATGCACCTCCAAAATAATGAGGACAGACAACGTCGTTGACTTATCAAGAAGTGTCGATGAAAGCGGTTGCCTGCCAGGAACAGAAAAATGAATACCAAAAGGGTATTAGAAAATATTTTCTGGCAGTGCTTAGTTCATCGTGAGGCGTACCTGCGAAGTTGGGTGAGAAGTAAGGTCGCGTACATTATAAACAGATGGAATTGATTTGTGCAAATTATCGTGATTGGGGTTTTTCTGAAAGTCGTACAAACTAAAAATAGAAAAAGCCAGTCAACAATTGCAACTGGCCTTTTCCATTAACAACGAGATTTTATAACAACGAGATTTTTACGATTATGCAGAGGTGTGCTCTGACAACCCATTTTTTGCTAACCACTGAGCAATGCGCTGTTTTTCTTCTTCATTCAGCCACATACCCAATTTAGTGCGACGCCAAATGGCATCATCCAATTCTGTTACCCACTCATGTTTGACTAAGTAACGTAATTCTGCTTCATAGACATTCGCAGAGAAGGCTTCACCGAGGTCGCTGAGTGAATTTGCACCTTCAAGGATTAACTTACTGTTGCTACCGTAGGTTCTGGCAAAGCGTAGCGCTAAACCTTCAGGAAGCCATTGATAATGTTGACGCAATACACGTGCATAACCATCACGGTCACAACCTTCGATATCGCCACCTGGTAACTGACCATTTTTAGTCCATGGGCCACCTGCATTTGGATAGTAAGTCGCTAACTTATTCACAGCAGCTTCCGCTAATTTACGGTAAGTGGTTAATTTACCGCCAAATACAGATAACAATGGCGCTTGGCCTTGTTCATCGTGAATATCCAATGTGTAATCACGAGTAATGGCTTGTGGTGAGTCCGATTCATCGTCGCATAGTGGGCGAACACCTGAATAGTCCCAAACAATATCACTCACGGTTAACTGTTTTTTGAAGTGATCGTTATACACTTTCAGTAAATAGTTAACTTCGTTTTCATCAATTTTGACGTCTTTCGGGTCGCCTTTGTATTCTACGTCAGTGGTGCCGATGATAGAAAATTCATCCATCCACGGGATAACAAATACAATACGGTTATCTTCATTTTGTAAGATGTACGCTTGTGGTTCATCATGAGCACGCGGAACGACAATATGGCTCCCTTTGATTAGGCGAATACCATAAGGTGATTTTAATTTCAGCCCATCATCAAAGAACTCTTTTACCCAAGGTCCTGTGGCGTTAACCAACCCTTTTGCTTTCCATGTATGGGTTTCGCCTGTACGTAAGTCCTGAGCTTCAACAACCCATAAGCCGTTTTCACGGTAAGCGCGAGTCACTTTTGTGCGAGTACGAACCTCACCACTCTTGCGTACCACTTCTTGAGCGTTTAACACAACTAAACGCGCATCATCAACCCAACAATCGGAATATTCAAAACCTTTTGTTAGTTCAGGTTTTAGTACAGAATTTTGGTTGAATTTCAGCCCTTTACTACTTGGTAAGCTGACACGTTTGCCTAAATGGTCATATAAGAATAGGCCAATACGGATCATCCAAGCTGGACGTAAATGAGGCTGATGAGGTAAGCGGAAGCGCATTGGGAAGGCAATATGCGGTGCTAATCGTAATAGCACTTCACGTTCTGCCAAAGCTTCGCTGACTAATCTAAATTCATAATGCTCTAAATAACGTAAACCACCATGAATGAGTTTAGAACTCGCAGATGAAGTCGCACTTGCCAAGTCTTGAGCTTCGAGCAGTAATACCGATAATCCACGACCTGCAGCATCTGCTGCAATTCCAGCGCCGTTGATCCCGCCGCCGATGACAATCAAGTCTTTAGTTTCCATGCATCCCCCTGAGATGTTCGAAACACTTTCAATAATGTTCGTTTTCGCTCATTTGATTGTAGTCAAAATAGATAGTGATGCCAACTATTATTAATGAAAAAAATAACAACTGCGTGATATTGGTAACAATTTTTTTTCAATACCCACATATAAAGTATTGTTATTTACAAGAGGGAAAAGAGGGTTTCGCGCGAAAAAGAAAAAAATACCTGTAAGGTGGGGGACTATGCTGGGAAAGGGGACTAATGAACATGATGGTAGCTGGGACTACCATCATGAAGGTAACTATTTGATTAACAAAGCTCTAATTGAACATTATGTTGCTCAATCACTTTGAGAATGCTGTCTGGTGGCTGTTTATCAGTAAATAAATAGTCAATTAGATTCATATTACCCAGATTAACCATCGCGTTACGACCAAATTTAGAATGATCGGTGACAAGCATGACACAACGTGAATTTTCAATAATCGCGCGTTTGGTACGAACTTCGTGGTAATCGAACTCAAGTAATGAGCCATCCATATCAATACCACTGATACCCAAAATGCCGTAATCTAACCTAAATTGGGAAATAAAATCGAGGGTCGCTTCACCGACAATACCGCCATCCCGTGATCGTACTTCACCTCCCGCTAAAATTAGGCGGAAGTCTTCTTTTGGCATCAGCAAGGTGGCGACGTTAAGATTATTGGTCACCACACGTAGGTTTTTATGGTTAACCAGCGCATGAGCAACCGCTTCAGGGGTTGTACCAATATCAATAAATAGTGTCGCACCATCAGGGATCTGGCTTGCAACATGTTGCGCGATACGCGCTTTTTCATCTGACCACATGATTTTACGGTCATTATAAGCTGCATTCACAGAACTTGAAGGCAGTGCTGCGCCACCGTGGTGCCGCTGAATTTTATTCTGTTCAGCGAGGTCATTGAGGTCTCGACGGATCGTTTGAGGGCTAACCTCAAAGTGTTCGACGAGTTCTTCAGTACTGACATATCCCTGAAGACGCACAAGCTCAACTATTGCATCATGTCTCTGGGTTTGTTTCACAGCGTTAGCCTCTAATTATTAAAATGTTTTATCTGGAGCTCTGGTGTTTAAAACTGTGCCTATTATCCCATACTCCCATCAATAAGCCGATAATTAACCCTGAAGTATGTGCGGCATTGGCAATATGCATACCTAAAACATCGAAGTAACCGAAAAAAAGCCAGATAATCGAGAATATCATTAACCCTCGAGGAACACTGATGCCACTTTCGGGACGACGTTCACCCGTTAACCACACATAGCTGACAAGGGCATAGACGACACCAGATAAGCCGCCAAAGTTGTTTTCACTAAACAGCGACTGCCCCCAGTTACTAAACAGCGCTGAGACCAGTAAGATAGTGAATAATTTACCCGTTCCGAGCTTTCGTTCTACTTGCCCAGCCAAAAACCACCAGAGCGCAAGGTTGAAACCAATATGTGATAGCGAAAAGTGCACCAATGCAGGACTAAACCAACGCCAAAGTTCCGTTTGTTGGTCGCCAATAGGCCATGCCAAATAACGTAGAACTTCTCGTGCATCAGTCATTTCTACCCAAAGATATACAACAATCGACAACAAAATAACAGCGATAGTTAAAGGGCCAGATTGTTCTTTAAGGTAACCCCAAGTTAGGTAATTGCGATATTGAAACTGGGTATCTGCGCTTCCCGTGTGCCAACTGGCTTCTAGGTAGCGAGGGTGATTTGGGTCTTGTAGAAAAATATCTAATTCTTTTTGGACTTGAGGTTGAAGTTGCTCATCTTCTAGCCAAAGCTCAAAGACAGCTTGTTCCTGTGATGGCTTTATTTTTAAGTGAATATTTTTGCTAGCCATATAGTCAACAAAGGCTTGCGCCATTCTGGGATTAGCAAAGGAGGTGATGTGGATCATGAATGCGTTTTCTCATCTAGAGAGCCGTAACGGCTTGTGGATATTCCCTTAACCATGCTTCAAATCCACCATTGATGCTATATACAGATTCAAAGCCAATGTTGATCAGATATTGTGCAGCACCTTGGCTACTGTGCCCATGGTAGCACATCACCATAACAGGTTGTTCGTAATCCGTTTGTTCTAAAAATTGGCTCAGTGACTCATTGGTGAGGTGATAGGCTCCACTAGCATGGCCTGCACGGAAACTTTGTGGGTCTCGTACATCTACCAGTATGGCCGTGCCGTCTAACCAATGTTGATAGGCTTGTTCTGGTGTTAGTGTTTCAAAATGGTCCATAAAATACCGAATACAGTAGGTAACAACCCATTAAAGGTTAAATAATAGGCACTCGTAAAAACAGAGTGCCAAATATTCGTGGTATTGATTAGTAGAAAGAGTGCTCGCCACGTTGGTGTTCAGTCAGGTCTTTAACGCCTTTTAGCTCACCTTCAAACATTTTGAGAAGTTCTTTTTCGATACCTTCTTTAAGCGTGACATCGACCATTGAACAACCGTTACAGCCGCCACCAAATTGCAGAATTGCAAAGCCTTCATCGGTGATTTCCATCAGGGAAACACGGCCACCGTGGCTGGCAAGTTGTGGGTTAATTTGTGACTGTAAAACATACTCAACACGCTCAATTAATGGTGCGTCATCAGAGACTTTACGCATTTTGGCGTTCGGCGCTTTTAACGTCAGTTGTGAGCCTAGTTGGTCGGTAACGAAGTCAATCTCGGCATCATCCAAGAATGGAGCGCTAATTTCATCAACATAAGCAGATAATTTCTCGAACTTTAGTTCTTTATCTGTTGCTTCAACGGCACCCGGAGGGCAGTATGACACACCGCATTCTGCGGTTGGTGTGCCTGGGTTGATAACAAAAACACGGATTTGAGTTCCTGGCTCTTGATTTTCCAACAACTTGGCAAAATGAGCCTGTGCTGCTTCAGTAATATTAATCATAATCATTTGCTCAATAATAGTTGACTGCTTTAGTTGGTTATAATACGCCCATTTACCCCTTTCCTACAAGGTGCGACACAGTGACCATGCATCAACAGTACGTGCTCCCGCACAAATCAACAATTGTGCTGCGGCATTCATCGTGGAACCTGTTGTAATAACATCATCAATAACAGCAACATGTAGGTTTGAAACCGAGTCGTTTAAGGTAAATGCTCCCTTTAGGTTGTTTCGGCGATACTCACGTTTTAGTGTTGTCTGTGCCAGTGTAGCACGACTACGCGATAATGAATTTTGCGAATAGGGGATATTTAACCATCTGGATAAATTTTCGCCTATTAATGCCATGTGGTCAAATCCTCTCCACCACAGACGGCGGCGATGCAATGGAATTGTGACAATTAAGTCCGGTTTGTGCCATTTTTGTTGGCGGTAACCCGTGAGCCAAAATAACGCAAAGATACGAGCTAGAGTAAAAGCAAGTTGAGGTTGTTTTTGAAATTTAAACCGATGGATTAACATGCGCAAAGCGGCTTGGTATGGGGTTACAGTGATAATTCTCTGCCATGTAGGAGGGGTTTTTAGGCAGCGACCGCACTCTATGGTAGGCTGTTCACAGGGTAAAGCACAGCGCAAACAGCAGGTTGGCATTTTAGGCAATCCTTCGAGACAAAAACTACAAACACCTTGATGAGGTAATTTTAGTGATTGATGGCATAGCCAGCAGCCCCCCTCCATTGTTAGCATAGTAGAGTCCTGTTAAACGAGTTGACGAATAAATGAATGAAGAGAGTGTAACGATGGCAAAGTTATATTGGCAGACCGTTGGTGAAGGTAAACAAGATCTTGTGTTGCTGCACGGATGGGGATTGAATGCACAAGTCTGGCAAACAATTATTCCGCGAATCGCTTCGCACTTTCGGGTTCATTTGGTTGACTTGCCGGGGTACGGACGTAGCCAAGGGTTCTCCCCCATGAATATTCAATCGATGGCGAATATTTTGTGGGAACAAGCTCCTAAAAACGCGATTTGGCTCGGTTGGTCACTTGGTGGGCTAGTTGCAAGCC
This sequence comes from Providencia sp. PROV040, assembly GCF_032706145.1. NCBI lineage: Bacteria > Pseudomonadati > Pseudomonadota > Gammaproteobacteria > Enterobacterales > Morganellaceae > Providencia > Providencia sp. PROV040. The sequence continues at coordinate 241,441 of NZ_CP120530.1, forward strand.
GTATTGCGCTTGACCATCCTTATGAAGTCAAAGGGTTAATTACCGTTGCTTCTTCCCCATGCTTTAAAGCAGAAGAAAACGGTTGGGCAGGGATCCGGCCAGAGGTTTTATTAGGTTTCGAGCAGCAACTTTCGGCTGATTTTCATCGCACCGTCGAGCGTTTTTTAGCATTGCAAACTTTAGGCACTGAAAGTGCAAGAAATGATGCAAAAACTTTGAAATCTGTGGTACTTGAGCAGCCTATTCCAACTGTTGAAACACTAAATGCAGGGCTTGAATCATTACGTACCGAAGATTTGCGGGATGAATTAAAACAGTTACCTATTCCTTTCTTGCGCATTTATGGTTATCTCGATGGCTTGGTACCGCGCAAAATAGTGCCTATTTTAGATGAGCTGTATCCGAATTCGCCATCCGTGATTATGCGCAATAGCGCTCACGCGCCATTTATTTCTCATCCTGATGAGTTTTGCGAATACTTGTTGGATTTTCAAAGTCGTACCGAGGAATAAATAAAAAAAATCAGCCTAATTTGGGGCTGATTTTTTGTGGTGTCTCTATTATTTGATTTTATACACAAAATGAGCGCAATCAGTGCTTTCAGGGCAACCTTTACAGCTACTGCCTGTTAAACAAGCACTGATATCGACTTGTTCAATTTTTTCTAAACTGACTAGCTTCTCAACCATTGCTTTAATTAATGGGATTGGCGTATTTAGCTGCTCACTAAGTAGTGCGATGTCAGCTTGCCCATATAAGGCGATTAAATCTCTTATTTGTAGCAAGCTGGTCATCGTTTCATTCCTTAGTGGCAAGCATCTCTTGAACAGCCAGAGCATTGCTCTGCGGTTTTGCTCTTGATATTCAAGGTTACGCGGCTACGCATGCGACGTAAGAATATAAACAAGGCAAGGTTGAACAGGATAACCGCAGTAATGGTAATCAAGCTACTTTGTGGGTGTTCGCTGAAAGTCGCTGTTTGGTAAAATAGAGCTGCAAGACTATAAGCCACATTTAAACCCCACAGAATGGAGAAACTCATCCAGCTTTTATTGGTTTCACGTGCGATAGCCCCCATCACCGAGACGCAAGGCACATACAGCAAGACGAAGATGAGGTAGCTGTAAGCTGCAATTCCTGAACCAAATTTTGCTGCCATGGTTCCCATTGAGCCGGATTCCATCTCTCCATCGCCTTTACTAGCTTCGATAGGGTTTGATAACGCGCTTAAGGTAAAGGTTTCTTTTAAGCTATCCCAAGTTTCAGAAACCGCATCTCCCAGTTCTTCCCATAAATTGAAAGATTCTGCATCAAACGGCTCAGATATAATGGCTTCAGCGGTATACAGGGTGTTTAGTGTTCCCACTACCACCTCTTTGGCCATTGCCCCGGTAATCAACCCAACGGTCGCTTGCCAGTTATCAGCATGCACGCCAATAGGTTGTAAAGCAGGGGTTATGACTTTACTGACAGAAGCCAGTGCGGAGTCATTAATATTATCAACAGGCTTACCAGAGAAAGAAAAGCTATTTAATGCACCAATAAAGATACTGGCAACGATAATGACTTTACCTGCACGTACCACGAAGCCTTTGAGGCGTTGCCATGTTTGAATCAGTAGTGTTTTGATGTGTGGCACATGGTAAACCGGAAGTTCCATGATAAATGGAGAGGCTTCGCCACGCATGAGGGTATGTTTTAGTAGTAACCCAGTTAAGATAGCGACAACAATCCCTAAAATATAGAGAGAAAAGACCACACTTGCCCCATTTTTGCCAAAGAAAGCGGCAGCAAAAACGGCGAAAATGGCCAGTCTTGCCCCACAAGACATAAACGGAGCCATTAATACAGTAATTAGTCTTTCACGAGGTGCGTCTAACGTGCGGGCACCCATAATGGATGGTACGTTACAACCAAAACCGACAATCAAAGGCACGAAGGATTTACCCGGTAAACCTAGTGCTTGCATGAGGCGGTCCATTACGAAAGCCGCTCGCGCCATATAGCCCGAGTCTTCCAGTATTGAAAGGAACAGGTACATCATCCCGATTTGTGGCACTAACGGTAAAACCGTGTTAATACCGCCACCAACACCTTGAGCAAGGAAAATAGTTAGCCAATCAGGGAAGCTGAAATAATCTCCTAACCATTGAATTCCATGGATAAATATCGCTTCTGATGCGCCTTCAAAGAAGGGTTGTAAGGCGCCGCCAATGTTGATGGCTAAGACGAACATCAAATACATCACAAACAAGAAAATTGGTACGCCGAGCCAACGGCTCAGAATAAATTTATCCAGTGATTGTGTTAGTCGATTTGGTTCAGCGGCACTATTGTTAATCGCAGCATTGCAAATTGTGGCAATAGATTGATAACGTGCGTCGGCAATGAGTAATTCAGGTTCTTCGTTTAAGCTTTCTTTCAGTGTTTGGCGTATCGCCAGTAATTGCCCTTCAGATACTTCAGCGCGTTGGCGACTATAAATATCCCCTTCGAGGATCTGTAATGCTAACCAGCGGCGTTGCTGGTGGCTAAATTGTTGTGCTGAAATTTGTTCAGATAATGAATCCACTGCCTGTAATAATTGGGGTGGATATTCCACAAGGGCTTGCTGGCTATTTTGTGGATGTGTATCAATGGCTTTTTTCAGTTTATCGATACCAGTTGCTCGAGTTGAAACCATTGGGATCACAGGGCAGCCGAGCTGTTTTTCTAATTCAGCGATATTAATATCAATATGTTGGCTTTGAGCGATATCCAACATATTCAAGGCGACAATACATGGAACGCCTAACTCGACTAATTGTAATGTCAGATAAAGGTTACGTTCTAAATTAGACGCATCGACAACATTAATGAGCATGTCTGCCTCACCACTTAAAATAAAGTAGCAGGCGATTTGTTCGTCGAGAGAGGTTTGTTCGGAAATCGTGGTCAGAGAATAGGTGCCAGGTAGGTCAACGAGCTCGATTTTATGGTCATCTGTATGGAAGCGACCGACTTTTCGTTCAACAGTGACCCCAGCCCAGTTACCGACACGCTGTCTTGACCCTGTGAGCTGGTTGAATAAGGTCGTTTTGCCTGCATTGGGGTTACCAATTAAGCCGATGGTTAAACGTTTCATAGTGTTTGCCAATAATAAAAAAGAAATACTTAAGCGGTGGTCGCTTCATCTAGGTTGAGTAGGGCGAGATCCTTTTTGCGTAGCACTAAGCTGACACGATGAGTTTCTATTTGTACAGGATCGCCAAAAGGCGCTAAACGCACCACTTTAAAGACAGAACCCGGAAGTAAACCGAGTGAAAGCAGTTTTTGTCGGTATGCAGGACTGATTTCTGGGGAGAAACCAAGTATTTTGTAGCTGCATTGAGGAAGTATTGCCATAGTGTCTTCCTAATCATTTAATTCATAATGATATCGATGACAATTGTTAATGATTACAATTGCTCAGGTAACGAGACCACCAAACAACAATAAATCTAATTAACAATGAGAATCATAATCATCCACCTTTTATTATATTTAGCCTCTTTTTTCGTCAATTTGACTTGATATGGATCAACGAAGCATTGAGTTTGCGGTGTTTCGTTAGCAAAAATAATGGTGGGGTAAACGGGGGAGAGGGTTTAATTATGCCTAATATATTGGCTGGGGTAATTAATTACAGCATTATTTATTGAAATAGGCACCACAACAGGTACATTGCGATGCCTATTAACAGAGTTAACGTTTCTTGCCAAATGCAGCAGCAAGGGCATCACTCATGGCACTATTACCTGAAGATGCGTTGTTTTGGCGTGAACTTCCTCTTGATTGAGGTGTTTTACGCGTATTTTTTTCCTGTTCAGGGGCGGCACGGCGAGGAGAACTATTAGAATCCCCCGCTTGCTCATCTAAACGCATCGTTAAAGCGATACGTTTACGTGCAATATCAACATCTAACACTTTTACTTTAACAATGTCACCCGCTTTTACCACCTTATGTGGGTCTTCGACATAACTATTTGAAAGTGAAGAAATATGAACTAAACCGTCTTGGTGAACACCAATATCCACAAAAGCACCGAAGTTGGTCACATTAGTGACTGCGCCTTCTAATATCATGCCAGAAGTCAGGTCATTCATCGTTTCTACACCTTCTGCGAAGGTGGCAGTTTTAAACTCAGGACGTGGGTCGCGACCCGGTTTTTCCAGTTCTTTAATGATATCAGTGACAGTTGGAACCCCGAATTGCTCAGTAGTAAAGTCACGTGGGCTCAAGGCATTAAGCACCTGTGAGTTACCCATAATTTCTTTGAGCGGCTGGCGGACAGACTCAAGAATTTTTTCAACAATCGGGTAAGCTTCAGGGTGAACAGTAGAAGCATCTAACGGGTTTTCACCATTGGTGATACGTAAGAAGCCCGCACATTGTTCAAAGGCTTTTGGCCCAAGGCGTGCAACTTTGAGTAACTGTTTTCTATCACTAAACTGGCCATTCTGGTCGCGCCAGTCCACCACGTTTTGCGCAATCATTTTGCTTAAACCGGCAACGCGAGTCAGTAAGGCAACAGAAGCGGTATTCAAATCAACACCAACGGAGTTTACACAGTCCTCGACGACCGCATCGAGTTTACGCGCTAACTGAGTTTGGCTAACATCATGCTGATATTGGCCAACCCCAATGGATTTAGGGTCAATTTTCACTAATTCAGCAAGCGGGTCTTGTAGGCGACGAGCAATAGATACGGCACCACGTAAAGACACATCTAAGCTAGGAAACTCCAAAGCCGCAAGTTCAGAAGCGGAATAAACAGAAGCGCCAGCTTCGCTGACAATGACTTTCTGTGCAGTGACTTCAGGGTATTGTTTTTGTACTTCAGCAAAGAAACGTTCCGTTTCACGAGAAGCGGTGCCGTTACCAATCGCTACTAATTCGACGTTATGTTTTTGGCAAAGTGCTGCAACGATGGTTGCCGCTTTTGCGGCTTGTCCGGTATGCGGATAAATCGTATCCGTCGCAATTAATTTACCTGTCGCATCCACGACAGCGACTTTCACCCCAGTACGTAAACCTGGATCTAAGCCCATGGTGGCACGCATTCCCGCTGGCGCCGCCATCAGTAAGTCACTAAGGTTACGAGCAAACACGTTAATAGCTTCCTCTTCAGCTTTTTCGCGCAGTGAGCTCATGACCTCTGTTTCTAAGTGCAGTAATACTTTGACACGCCATGTCCAGCTGATCACGGCTTTACGCCATTGGTCAGCCGGAGCATTATTTAAACGAATATCTAAATGGCGGGTGATAATTTCTTCGCAGTAACTTTCTTTTGGCGGTTCATCGAACTGCGGATCACAGTTTAATGAAAGTTGTAAAATTCCTTCGTTACGACCACGGAACATCGCAAGCGCTCGGTGAGAAGGGACTTGAGCAACAGGCTCGTGATGTTCAAAATAGTCACTAAATTTTACCCCTTCTTCTTGCTTACCTTCTGCAACAACAGAAACAAGGTGGGCATTTTTCCAAATATAGTCACGAACTTTCGCTAAAAGTGCCGCATCTTCGGCGAAACGCTCCATAAGGATATAACGAGCACCATCTAAGGCGGCTTTGACATCAGCAACACCTTTATCTGCATCGATATACGTTTTTGCAAGTTCGTCAGGTGATTGGCTAGGGTCATTCCATAAGGTGTCCGCTAAAGGCTCAAGCCCTGCTTCGATAGCAATTTGCCCACGGGTGCGACGTTTCGGTTTATAAGGAAGATACAGGTCTTCAAGTTCGGTTTTATTAAGCGTAGTGTCGATAGCGGAGGCAAGCTCTGGAGTCAATTTACCTTGCTCTTCTATCGATTTGAGAATGGTTTGTTTACGGTCATTTAATTCGCGCAAGTACCCTAAACGGCTTTCTAGCTGGCGAAGCTGAGTATCGTCCAACCCACCGGTAACCTCTTTACGGTAACGTGCAATAAACGGGACAGTATTCCCTTCATCTAATAGTGTGATGGCAGAAAAAACCTGTTTCGGCTGGGCTTGCAGTTCCGCTGCAATAATTTGGCTTAGAGTTTCATTCATGTCGAGTTTAAATACCTACTGAAAGAACAGTTAAAAAATTTACTGCACTGTTATACTTGGTGGTAACGAGAATTTCCAGACTGAATTTGAGCCTATTGGTAGGAAAGTCTCAGATTATGTTCTATAAAATACTATAATTATGGTTTCACTGATTAATATTCAAAGGTTATGACTAAAAGTCTTTTAATTACACGTGAAGGTTGGGATGCATTAGATAAAGAGCTGAAATACCTGTGGAAGGAAGAACGTCCTCGGGTTACTCAATCTGTTTCAGAGGCCGCAGCTCAAGGGGATCGCTCAGAAAATGCAGAATATATTTACGGCAAAAAAAGGTTGCGTGAAATTGATCGACGCATCCGTTTCTTATCCAAAAGATTGGATCAATTAAGGATTATCGAGCCTGATCCTCGCCAAGAAGGCCGTGTGTTTTTTGGAGCATGGGTTAAACTAGAAGATGAAAATGAAAATATCAGAATATTCCGTATCGTCGGTGCTGATGAATTCAACCCTACAAAACAATGGATTTCAATTGATTCTCCCGTAGCACGAGCCTTGATAGGTAAACAGGTTGATGATGAAATAACAGTAAATACGCCAGGAGGGCAGGTGACTTATTTTGTGTTAGAAATAAGCTACCAGCCACTAACCACCTGAAGTGTAAAATGATTCATTAAATCCTACGTTAGTGGTAAATTAGTGAGCATTAATATTGTTTTACTTACATTCATTAAAAAAATAATTTGAAAGATGCACATCTTGAGGGCTACAAAATGCAGGAAAGTTATAAGGTTCTTGTCGTCGATGATGATATGCGTTTACGTGCACTGCTGGAACGTTACCTCACTGAGCAGGGTTTTCAGGTAAGGAGTGCCGCGAACGCAGAACAGATGGACAGAATCCTGACAAGAGAATCTATTCATCTGATCGTCTTAGATCTAATGCTACCGGGTGAAGATGGCTTATCAATTTGCCGTCGCTTACGTAGTCAAAATAACCCAATTCCTATTATTATGGTAACAGCGAAAGGCGAAGAAGTTGATCGCATCGTTGGCTTAGAAATCGGTGCGGACGACTATATTCCAAAACCTTTTAATCCACGGGAATTGCTAGCTCGTATTCGTGCGGTTTTACGTCGCCAAGCTAATGAATTACCGGGTGCGCCATCTCAAGATGATGCGATAATTACTTTTGGTAAATTTAAATTAAATCTTGGGACACGAGAAATGTTCCAAGGTGATGAGAATATGCCATTAACCAGCGGTGAATTCGCGGTGTTAAAAGTGTTGGTTTCTTACCCAAGGGAACCGTTATCTCGTGACAAGTTAATGAGCTTAGCGCGAGGTCGTGAATACAGTGCGATGGAACGTTCAATCGATGTTCAAATTTCACGTTTACGCCGCATGGTTGAAGAAGACCCAGCACACCCTCGTTATATCCAGACGGTTTGGGGCTTGGGCTATGTGTTTGTTCCTGATGGAAGTAAAGCATGAAGCGACTGAGGTTCTCAAGGCGTAGTACATTTTCTCGCTCGTTATTTTTATTTGTAGCCTTACTGTTTGCGAGTCTCGTAACCAGTTATATGGTCGTGTTGAATTTTGTTGTAATGCCTAGCTTACAGCAATTCAACAAGGTACTGGCATACGAAGTAAGAACATTAATGACAGAGAAAATGGTTCTACAAGATGGAACCTCAGTGCGGGTATCTCCCGCGTTGCGTAAGAAAATCTACAATGAATTAGGAATTACCTTTTATGCACATTCAGCGGCGATGGAAGAAGGGCTGAATTGGGCAAAAGAGTATGATTTTCTAAGTGAACATATGTCGGAATATATTGGTGGTAAGGCGAGTGTTCACCTTGAATTAGGCCGAGAATACCCCATTCTATGGCTAACGTCTTATCTCGCACCTGATATTTGGGTGCGAGTTCCACTGACTGAAATCGGCCAAAATCAGTTCTCCCTTGTTTTTCGCTATACATTAACAATTTTTCTCACCATTTTTGCAGGGGTATGGTTGTATATACGCTACCAGAACAAGCCGTTGCTTGAATTGGAATACCACGCAGGTGAAGTCGGCAAAGGGGTAATTTTACCCCCAATGCAGGAAAAAGGCGCCACTGAGGTTAGAGCTGCTATTCGTTCTTTTAACCACATGGCTGCAGGGATTAAAACCTTAGAAAATGACCGAACTGTCTTAATGGCAGGGGTAAGTCATGACCTAAGAACTCCCTTAACCCGTATTCGTTTAGCGACAGAAATGATGAGCCCAGAAGATAGCTATCTGGCTGAATCTATTAATAAAGATATTGAAGAATGTGATGCGATCATCGGCCAATTCATGTCTTATCTGAAAACAGGTCAAGAAATGGATATGGAATTCTGTGACCTTAACGCTATTTTAATGGATGCGGTGAACTCAGAAAGTAATGTCATCGGTGAAATTGAAACCGCACTTGAGCCTGGCTCAATGATTGTTAATGGTAACCCATTAGCAATTAAACGCGCGATTACCAATATGATAGTTAACGCTTACCGCTATGGTAATGGCTGGATCAAAGTCAGTAGTGGTAAAACGGAAGACTCCGTTTGGTTCCAAGTCGAAGATGACGGTGCAGGTATCAAAGAAGAAGATATTCATCGCCTGTTCCAGCCATTTGTACAGGGTGAAAAAGCTCGTAGCAACAAAGGCACAGGGCTAGGGCTAGCGATTATTCGCCGAATTGTCGATGCTCATGAAGGGAGCATTGAGATCCATAAGAGTGAGCGTGGTGGGTTTGCGATTAGGGCTTTGCTGCCTCTTAAAGAGAAAGAAGACTAAATACTCTTCACACTTTGCGCTGCAGCGTTGTTGGCTGCGTTCGGCTACTCGGGTCACATACTTGTGTATGCTCTCCGAGATATCCTCACTTGCCGCCTAGCTGCAACACAAATTGTTTTGAGTATTATTTGTATCAAGTAGGAAAAGAGGCTATCTTTTTTGGCGCCTACCTACAACTTGAACTATTTAGAGCTATCCTTTTACTCTTCACACTTTGTGCCGCAGCGTTGTTGGCTGCGTTCGGCTACTCGGGTCATATACTTGTTATGCTCCCCGAGCTAAATACTCTTCACACTTTGCGCCGCAGCGTTGTTGGCTGCGTTCGGCTACTCAGGTCACATACTTGTGTATGCTCCCCGAGATATCCTCACTTGCCGCCTAGCTGCAACGCAAATTGTTTTGAGTATTATTTTATGGTTGCAGGATAAAAATATTTTTCGCTTTTATGACAGTCTGTCATTTTTCTTTTTGACGTCAGCTTTGAAATAATAGTTTTTTAACTATTTGAATTTTATAATATAAAATCTAATTCATCTTTGTTTTTGTTTCCTCGCCAGTGAAAAAATCAGCAATTGTCATAAAACTGTCATAAAAACGACATGTTGTCGTAACTAAATTGTCCTATTTTTCCTACCGTGACATACACCCAACAATTTCATACTTGATTGTTTCTATACATCCCCGGAGGGATTATGAAAATGACGCGTACCACCTTAGCAAGCGTAATGGCAGCAACTTTATCTCTGACTGCAATGTCTTCTTTTGCTGCTACCAGCCTGACCGGAGCTGGCGCGACCTTTCCTGCTCCTGTTTATGCGAAGTGGGCAGACTCTTATCAGAAAGAAACAGGTAATAAAGTAAACTATCAGGGGATTGGTTCTTCTGGTGGTGTCAAACAAATCAATGCAAAAACAGTTGATTTCGGTGCATCTGATGCCCCATTAACTGATGAAAAATTAAAAGAAGATGGCTTGTTCCAGTTCCCAACTGTTATCGGTGGTGTGGTACTGGCTGTTAATGTAAAAGGAATTGAGTCAGGGCAGCTGACTTTAGATGGCAACACATTAGGTGACATCTATTTAGGTAAAATTACCAAATGGAATGACCCAGCAATCGCTAAATTGAACCCAAATGTTAGTTTGCCAGACCAAGCTATCGCAGTTGTTAGACGTTCTGACGGTTCTGGTACCACGTTCGTATTCACCAGCTACCTTGCTAAAGTCAGTGCAAGCTGGAAATCAGACGTTGGCGCGGGTTCTACCGTTAACTGGCCGAAAAATAGCGTAGGTGGTAAAGGTAATGATGGCGTTGCAGCTTTCGTACAGCGTCTACCAGGTTCTATCGGTTATGTTGAATATGCATACGCAAAACAGAACAACCTTGCGTATACTAAATTAATCTCTGCTGATGGCGAGGCGGTTTCACCAACGGGTGAAAGTTTCAGTGCCGCAGCGAAGAAAGTTGACTGGTCTAAATCTTTTGCACAAGATTTAACAAACCGTGATGGCGCGAATGCATGGCCGATTACTTCAACCACATTTATCTTAGTTCACAAGCAGCAAGCGAATGCGGAAAAAGGCAAAGCGGTTCTTGACTTCTTCAACTGGGCTTATGATAAAGGTGGTAAACAAGCTGAGGCATTAGATTACGCAATTTTACCTCAAGAAGTCGTGACCGCAGTACGTGCAGCATGGAAAACAGAAGTTAAAGATAGCCAAGGTAAAGCATTATTCTAGGTGAACTTAGGTTTTCTAAGTGCACTTAGGGTTGGAAATGGCGGGTAAGTGCTGAGGAACAGGGCTTACCCGCTCATCGTTGTAACGCAATCCTGTAGAAAAGAGCAGGAATGAAATGAGAACAAAGCGCATGGCCGAGAAAACAACGGCATTTAGAGCTCCCAGCAAATCAGGTGATGTGATTTTTAGTGCATTGGTAAAGATTGCCGCGCTCATCACTTTGTTAATGCTCGGAGGCATTATTATTTCCCTTATTTTTGCATCTTGGCCAAGTATGCAAAAGTTTGGGTTTTCGTTTTTGTGGACCAAAGAATGGGATGCACCGGCTGAAGAATTCGGTGCTCTTGTGCCTATTTACGGCACTATCGTTACATCGTTAATTGCTCTGATTATCGCCGTTCCCGTTAGTTTTGGTATAGCACTGTTCCTAACAGAACTGGCACCCAATTGGTTAAAACGTCCTCTTGGTATCGCGATTGAACTTCTTGCTGCTATCCCAAGTATCGTTTATGGGATGTGGGGGTTATTTGTCTTTGCTCCTCTGTTTGCAGAATATTTCCAAGAGCCAGTTGGTAATGTGATGTCGAGTGTGCCGATTGTCGGTGAATTATTTTCAGGGCCTGCATTCGGGATCGGTATTTTAGCAGCGGGGATAATCCTCGCGATTATGATTATTCCTTACATTGCGTCAGTGATGCGCGATGTATTTGAACAAACGCCTGTGATGATGAAAGAGTCAGCTTACGGCATTGGCTGTACGACATGGGAAGTGATTTGGAATATCGTACTGCCGTATACCCGCAATGGGGTAATCGGTGGGGTAATGTTAGGCCTTGGCCGTGCACTGGGTGAAACCATGGCGGTGACGTTCGTGATTGGTAATACTTACCAACTTGATAGCGCATCACTGTTTATGCCAGGTAACAGTATCACCTCGGCACTGGCAAATGAGTTTGCGGAAGCAGAGAGCGGTTTACATACCTCGGCCTTGATGGAACTTGGACTTATCCTGTTTGTTATCACTTTTATTGTGTTAGCAATTTCCAAGTTGATGGTCATGCGTCTTGCGAAGAATGAGGGCCGTTAATATGTCGATATCTCAACCTATCGCAGTGAATGAAAAAGAACGAGCACGCCGTCAAGCGTGGCGTCGTCAAGTTAACAGAATGGCTCTATTTGTCTCAATGTTAACCATGGCTTTCGGCTTGTTCTGGTTAGTGTGGATTTTGTTTTCTACAGTCACTAAAGGGATTGATGGCATGTCCCTCAATTTGTTTACTGAAATGACTCCACCACCGAATACTGAAGGTGGCGGGCTGGCAAATGCCATCGTAGGTAGTGGTTTATTAATCTTATGGGCGACAGTTATTGGTACGCCTTTAGGGATTTTAGCGGGAATTTATTTAGCAGAATATGGCCGTAAGTCATGGCTAGCTTCAGTCACCCGCTTTATTAATGACATTTTATTATCAGCTCCGTCTATCGTTGTAGGGTTGTTTGTGTACACCATTGTGGTTGCTCAAATGCAGCACTTCTCGGGTTGGGCTGGGGTTGTGGCGCTTGCATTGCTGCAAATTCCAATTGTTATCCGAACCACTGAAAACATGTTGAAATTAGTTCCGGATAGCTTGCGTGAAGCCGCTTATGCACTTGGCACACCAAAATGGAAAATGATTTTATCTATTACGCTAAAAGCATCTGTGTCAGGGATTATCACTGGGATCTTGCTTGCAATTGCGCGTATTGCTGGGGAAACCGCACCGCTTCTGTTTACTTCTCTGTCAAATCAGTTCTGGAGTACAGATATGAGCGAACCAATTGCTAACTTACCAGTGACAATCTTCAAATTTGCAATGAGCCCATTCTCCGAATGGCAAGAGCTTGCATGGGCAGGGGTTCTGTTAATTACCCTATGTGTTCTGCTCATTAACATCATTGCACGTGTTGTGTTCGCACAGAAAAAACACTAAGCGCCAGATAAATAAAGATTTAGAGAGAAAAGCAAACCATGATTAATGCAAACGATATTGCAAATAGTAAAATTAAAGTACGTGACCTCAACTTCTATTATGGCAAGTTTCACGCACTGAAAAATATCTCTTTAGACATTGAAAAAAATAAAGTCACTGCGTTTATCGGCCCATCAGGCTGTGGTAAATCGACGTTACTACGTACCTTCAATAAAATGTATGAATTGTATGGTGAACAGCGCGCAGAAGGTGAAATTTTACTGGATGGTCAAAATATCCTGACAGATAAACAAGATATCGCGTTATTGCGTGCGAAAGTCGGAATGGTTTTCCAAAAACCAACACCATTCCCGATGTCAATCTACGATAATATTGCATTTGGTGTGCGTTTATTTGAAAAATTATCTCGTGTAGAAATGGATGAACGTGTGCAGTGGGCGTTAACAAAGGCTGCATTATGGAATGAAACCAAAGATAAGCTACACCAAAGTGGTTATAGCTTGTCGGGTGGGCAGCAACAGCGTCTCTGTATTGCTCGTGGTATTGCTATTCGTCCAGAAGTTTTATTGTTGGATGAGCCCTGTTCTGCTCTTGACCCAATTTCAACCGGTCGAATTGAAGAACTGATTAGTGAATTAAAGTCAGAATACACCGTGGTAATTGTTACCCACAATATGCAACAAGCAGCACGCTGTTCTGACTATACGGCTTTCATGTATTTAGGGGAGTTAGTTGAGTTTAATCATACTGACAAAATGTTTACTACCCCAGAAATGAAGCAAACTGAAGATTATATTACTGGCCGCTACGGTTGATATGGAGCCGACGATGGATACGCTGAATCACAACAAACATATATCGGGGCAGTTCAATGCTGAACTGGAACATATCCATACTGAATTGATGACGATGGGGGGGCTGGTCGAAGAACAGCTTACCAAAGCCATTACGGCCATGCATAATCAGGATGAAGCCTTAGCGCGTGAAGTTATCGAAAATGACCATAAAGTCAATATGATGGAAGTGGCCATTGATGAAGAATGCGTTAAGATCATCGCGAAACGCCAACCAACGGCGAGTGATTTGCGCCTGATTATGGCAATTTCAAAAACCATTGCTGAGCTGGAAAGAATCGGCGATGTTGCAGACAAAATTTGCCAAACTGCATTGGAAAAATTCTCTCATCAACATCAGCCCCTGTTAGTGAGCTTAGAATCATTAGGCCGCCATACAGTGCAAATGCTACATGACGTATTAGATGCATTCGCACGAATGGATCTCGAAGAAGCCATTCGTATTTACCGTGAAGATGAGAAAGTTGACCAAGAGTATGAGGGCATCGTACGCCAATTGATGACCTATATGATGGAAGACCCTCGGACGATCCCAAGTGTATTAACGGCATTGTTCTGCGCACGTTCAATTGAGCGCATCGGCGACCGCTGCCAAAATATCTGTGAGTTTATTTTCTACTATGTGAAGGGGCAAGATTTCCGTCATGTGGGTGGGGATAGTCTTGAAAAGATGCTAACGAACAAATAAATGCTCGTCATATTTCGTACTGTGGCGGTGTTGGCTACACTCGGCTACTCGGGTCACATACTTGTGTATGCTCCCCGAGATATTCTCGCTTGCCGCCTTGCCACAACACGAACTATTTAGAGCATTGATGTATTGAATGTTTGTCATACTTCAAGCGGTGGCGGTGTTGGCTTCGCTCGGCGATTCGGGGCACATACTGATGTATGCTCCCCGAAATATCCTAGCTTGGTGCCTAGCCGCAACACGAACATGGGGTTACTTCAAATTGTGGTGGTACTGCATCACAAACTACCGACTTTCTTCTTGCTCAATAAGAGTCTATTGATGGTTTAACCATGTTGGGGCCTTTGTACAAAGTTTGCCCCTTTTTTGTGTAGTTTTATATTCTATTTTGTTATAAATATATTATTTAATATTATTTCAAGTGCTAAGTAATAGTTGATAGCTTGTGGTGGTCGATTTACAAAAATTTACCGTCAGGGGTGTTCAATGAAAGCTCGTATTCTAACGACTGTTTTACTTACAGGTTTAGCGCTGACAGCGAATGTCGCTAGCGCAGATAAATTAGATGATATCAAACAAGCGGGTGTGATCCGCATTTCAGTATTTGATAGTAACCCACCATTTGGTTTTATTGACCCACAAACTAAAAAATTAGCGGGTTATGATGTTGATATTGCGCAAGAAATTGCAGATGGCCTAGGGGTAAAACTTGAGCTTCGTCCAACTAATCCAGCAAATCGCATTCCACTTCTAACTTCAGGCAAAGTTGACTTGATTGGTGCTAACTTCACCATTACAGATGAACGCGCAAAACAAGTTGATTTCTCAATTCCTGATTTTGCGACAGGCCAAAAATTTATTGCCCGTAAAGGCGTATTAAAAACACCTGACGACATCAAACCACTGCGTATTGGCGCAGACAAAGGTACTGTGCAGGAAGTGACTCTGCGTGAGCGGTTCCCTGAGACTAAAGTGATTTCTTATGACGATACCCCACAAGCTTTCGCTGCACTGCGTAATGGTAACGTCCAAGCTATCACACAAGATGATGCAAAACTGGTGGGCTTATTAGGTAATTTACCTGAAAAAGTGAAAGCAGATTTTGAGATTTCCCCATTTAGCCTGACGAAAGAATACCAAGCATTGGCAGCAAGCAAAGGTGAAACGCGTTTGGTTGAAAACGTCAACGAAACACTGTTGAAACTGGAGAAAGAAGGTAAAGCCGAGGTGATCTATAACCGCTGGTTTGGGCCAGATACCAAAGCTGCACAGCCACGCGGAGACTTTAAATTCGCACCACTGAGTGAGCAACAGCCACAGTCTTAATGGGTAACGGTAAGTACTCAGTGATTTGAAGCCCCGCACTCTGTGTGGGGTTCTTGGTTATAAAGGATGAGTTTTTAATCACAAGCTGTGAAGGCAATAGGTCGTGAACAATGTTTGAAAAATTTTTAAATGGTGATTTTTGGTCTGCCCATTTCTTGGCACCGCAGTATTTAGAATGGTTTGGCTATGGCTTTTTGATCACTATTTGGATCTCAATTTGTACCATTGTTGCAGCCACTGTATTGGGTTTTATAGTTGCATCAGCAAAGGATAGCCAAATTGCTCTTGTGCGTTGGGCCGTGAGTATCTACATCTCTATTTTCAGAAATACGCCTTTGTTGGTGCAGTTATTCTTTTGGTATTTCGCTTCTGGTGAAATTTTACCCTCTGCTGCAATGGAATGGCTCAATACTCCCCATGAAGTCCATTTACTTGGAATCACAGTGGGTTGGCCGTCATTTGAATTTTTAGCCGGTTTTATCGGTTTGACCCTTTATACCGTGCCGTTTATCGCTGAAGAAATTCGTGCTGGGATCCGTGGCGTTCGTCAGGGACAGAAATATGCTGCGTTTGCTTTAGGGCTAACCTCATGGCAGGCCATGAAACTGGTGGTATTACCGCAAGCCGTTAAAATCGCGATGCCTCCACTACTGGGCCAATATATGAATGTGGTGAAAAATTCATCATTAACGATGGCGATAGGCGTCGCAGAATTGTCTTATGTCTCCCGCCAGGTTGATAGCCAGACACTGCAAACCTTTGCTGCATTTGGTGTCGCAACCGTTTTGTATATTGCCATTATTGCGGTAATGGAAGGTTGGGGCCAGTGGCGTCAACAGCGTAATTTGGCTCAGGGGGTATAAGATGGATTTTTCGATTATTGAGCAGAATTGGCAATATTTATTGTTTGGTACTTTTCCGGATGGGCCACTTGAAGGCGCTGCACTGACGTTAGTCATTAGTTTACTTGCCGGTGCGGCTTCTATTATATTAGGAACATTGGGTGGAATAGCTTTAGCCATGCTGCGGGGCTTCTGGGTTAACCTATTTGCTGCGATTTTAGGTTTTTTCCGTGCAATTCCGGTCATTATGTTAATTTTTTGGACCTATTTTCTGTTGCCAATCTTATTGGGTATGGAAATTCCGGGTATTGCAACAGTCGTCTGTGCATTGGCATTAATTACTTCTGCATATTTGGCTCATGCCGTGAAAGCTGGCATTTTAGCGATAGGAACAGGGCAGTGGCAGGCAGGGTTATCCTTGGGATTTAGCCGCTGGCAGGTATTGTGGAATGTCGTATTGCCACAGGCCTTACGTATGATGGTTCCTTCATTTATTAACCAGTGGGTAGCATTAATTAAAGATACCTCGTTGGCTTATGTTGTTGGTGTTGCGGAGCTTTCTTTCTTAGCAACCCAAGTGAATAACCGTGAAATGGTTTATCCTCTCGAAGTTTTCTTATTCGTAGCATTTATTTATTTTGTTATGTGTTTTGCGGTAGAAATTATTGCGAATAGGGTGGCGACAAAGCTGAGTGCGCAACATCAACCTCAAAAAATGGCTGCGAAACATCGTTTATTGTTTTGGCGCCGACAAAAACTGTTAGCACTTTCCTAAATTAAAAGTGGTGGTGAAATATCCACCATTTCCTCACTCCACTATTTTGGTTTATTTTTATTATTTCATCTTGGCGTATCAGTTAGTTAGGACATTTTTGCCTCTTATAGTTTACGCAATCGTTTTCTTTTGTGATTTTTAATTGTAGTATAGGGCGAAAAAAACTTTTTTTGGGCGCAATATCTAATGAGTAATCAATCTTCTAGCTCGGCACAACCGCAGGGCTTGTTTCAGCGTGTTTTTAAATTGCAAGAGCACGGCACGACAGCACGGACAGAAGTTGTTGCAGGCTTCACCACCTTCCTAACGATGGTATATATCGTCTTTGTTAACCCTCAAATTCTCTCAGTTGCAGGGATGGATATCAAAGCTGTGTTTGTCACCACCTGTTTGATTGCGGCTATTGGTAGTATTTTGATGGGGCTGTTGGCAAATTTACCGATTGCAGTAGCACCTGCTATGGGGCTGAATGCTTTTTTTGCTTTCGTTGTAGTTGGCGCGATGGGCTATTCATGGCAAGTTGCAATGGGGGCCGTATTTTGGGGGGCAGTCGGGTTATTTATTCTGACATTATTCCGTATCCGTTATTGGATTATCGCCAATATCCCGCTTAGTCTTCGCGTCGGGATCACCAGTGGTATCGGCCTATTTATTGCGATGATGGGGCTGAAAAACTCCGGTATCATTGTCGCTAACCCAGACACGTTAGTCTCTATCGGTAATTTGACTCACCATAATGTTTGGCTGGGAGCTCTCGGGTTCTTTATTATTGCAATCTTAGCGGCTCGTAATATTCATGCCGCGGTATTAGTTTCTATTGCAGTGACCACCTTGATTGGTTTGGCTTTGGGGGATGTGAAATATTCTGGAATATTCTCAATGCCGCCAAGTATCACGAGTGTCGTCGGGCAGGTTGATTTCGCTGGCTCTTTAGACTTAGCGTTATCCGGTGTGATTTTTGCCTTTATGTTAGTAAACCTGTTTGACTCATCAGGCACCATGATAGGTGTGACTGACAAAGCGGGTATCACAAATGAACGCGGAACTTTCCCACGGATGAAGCAAGCGTTATATGTGGACAGCTTGAGCTCTGTTGCAGGTTCAGCGATGGGGACATCTTCTGTCACCGCCTATATTGAAAGTTCTTCTGGTGTTTCTGTTGGTGGGCGTACAGGTTTAACCGCGATCGTCGTTGGTGTTTTATTCCTATTGACCATGTTTATCTCACCTCTTGCCGGTATGGTTCCAGCTTATGCAACTGCGGGTGCCTTGATTTACGTGGGCGTGTTGATGACGTCAAGTTTAACCCGCGTGAAATGGGATGACTTAACTGAGTCTGTACCCGCATTTATTACCGCAGTGATGATGCCATTTAGCTTCTCAATCACAGAAGGTATCGCACTAGGCTTTATTGCGTACTGTGCAATGAAAATTGGTACAGGCCGCTGGCGTGATTTGGGGCTGTGTGTGATTTTAGTGGCGGCGATGTTTCTACTAAAAATGGTGCTCGTCGACGCCTGATATTCGTCATACTTCAAGCTGTGGCGTTGTTGTCTTCTCTCGGCTACTCGGGTCACATACTTATGTATGCTCCCCGAGATAACCTCGATTGACGCCTAGCCACAACTTGAATTATTTAGAATATTGCTCAAGATGACTCTCTATTTTCTGTCCTCTAACGGTACAGCTATTTAGAGTATTGGAACGTTTAGGCAGCTTGAATTAATTAGTGTATTGGCGAAGTGATCATTTTCTGTAGGTAAAGCTATTTAGAAGATTAATCCCCCCTCATACGGCTCTTCCTTTTTGTTGCTTGCATGCAACACAAATTATTTAAGGTATAATCATTAAAGTACTATTGCGAAGGCAGGGTGGAGTAAAAAATCCGCCAAAATTGCAAACTAGTGCTTTCCCCCTTTATGGGATCCTGCTAGATTTCGCAGCAGAAACTGACTTTATCAAGGTATCAGACCATGAATGCACCAAAAAAACCGGCTGCTAAGCCAAAGAAAAAATACCGTAAAACTAAAGAAGAGATAAATGCGGAAGGCCGTGAGCGTAAGCGCGAGAAAAAACATCGTGGTCATAAATCTGGTAGCCGTAACCAAGAATCTGCTTCTAACAATGCTAAAGGTGGGCAATCTACCATCACAGACCCGCGTATTGGTAGCAAAAAACCGATTCCATTAGTTGTGGATGATAACAAACCTGTAGCGCGTCCAGCGGCGAAAGAAAAGCCAGTAGCTAAAGAAAAACTGACGCCAGAAAAAGAGTTGGAAATGCTAGAAAGCGATGACCGTCTAGATAGCATTTTGGCGCGTCTGGAGGATGGCGAAACTATCACGGCGCAAGAACAGCAGTATGTTGATACCTGTTTAGACCGTATTGATGAACTGATGAATATTCTCGGTATTGAATATAGCGAAGAAGAAGAGGAAGAAGACGAAGAAAAACTTGATGACATTATGCGCATCTTAAAAAGTAAATAATTTCGTTTAAAAGATCCCTCGCGCTAGCGGGGGATTTGGCTATTTTTTCTGCTAACTCACTTTTCTTTGATGTTGAATCAAGTCTCTTTTCTCTAACATATTTATACTCGTCATATTCAAAGCTGCAGCGTTGTTGACTATGTTCATTCGCACGAGTCTCATACTTATGTATACTCCTAGGGACTCATTCACTTGTCGCCTAGCTGCAACTCGAAATATTTAGAGTCTATAATGCTTATGCAGGTTATAAAATTTTCACTCTCATCGAATAACAAATTAAATAGAGTGAAGTCATCGTTATAGTTTGAGCTTTTGGTCAATTGAGGAATGTTATGTCAGAGCAAAATATTGTTTGGGATCTTTCTCTCATTCAAAAATACAATTATTCAGGGCCTCGTTATACCTCGTATCCCACAGCCTTGGAATTCAATCAAGATTATGATGAGAATGCGTTTGTTCAAGCAACACAACGTTATCCTGATCGACCTTTATCGCTCTATGTCCATATCCCTTTTTGCCATAAACTTTGTTATTTCTGTGGCTGTAATAAATTAGTGACACGCCAAAAACATAAAGCCGATGAATATCTTAAAGTAATTGAAAAAGAAATTATTCAGCGCGCAGCTTTATTAAAAGGTCGTATTGTGACCCAGATGCATTGGGGCGGTGGTACTCCGACTTACCTCGATAAAGCTCAAGTCAGCCATTTGGTTGGTTTATTGAAAAAGCATTTTCATTTTGCGGATGATGTTGAAATGTCCATCGAAGTCGACCCGCGTGAAATTGAACTGGATATGATAGACCATCTGCGCCATGAAGGGTTTAACCGCTTAAGCATGGGAGTTCAGGATTTTAATAAAGAAGTTCAGGTGCTGGTTAACCGTGAACAGGACGAAGAATTTATTTTTGCCCTAATTAAACGAGCCAAAGAAACGGGTTTTACCTCAACGAGTATTGATTTGATTTATGGTTTACCTAAACAAACTCCTGAGAGCTTTGCATTTACCTTAAAGAAAGTGGCTGAATTATCACCAGATCGCTTAAGTGTGTTTAATTACGCGCATTTGCCTAATTTATTTGCGGCGCAGCGTAAAATTAAAGATGCTGATTTACCAAGTGCAGAGCAAAAACTCGATATTCTGCAAGACACAATCGCAACCCTCACCAGAGATGGCTATCAATTTATTGGTATGGACCACTTTGCTCGCCCTGAAGATGAGCTCGCTGTGGCCCAACGAGAAGGGGTTTTACACCGTAATTTCCAAGGTTATACGACTCAAGGCGACTGTGATTTATTAGGATTAGGCGTTTCTGCGATCAGTATGTTAGGCGATAACTACGCGCAAAATCAGAAAGATTTGAAAACCTATTATGCGCAAGTTGAAGAGCAAGGCCAAGCGCTGTGGCGAGGTCTCGTCTTAACCGATGATGATTGCTTGCGCCGTGATGTTATTAAAACCTTAATCTGTAACTTCCAATTGGATTTTGCACAAATTGAAGCAATCTATCCAATTGACTTTAAATCTTATTTTAAAGAGGATTTAGAGCTATTGAAGCCAATGGCAGAAGATGGATTAGTCGAAATGACAGACAAAGGAATTAAAGTTACGCCGCAAGGGCGTTTACTTATTCGTAATATTTGTATGTGTTTTGATGTTTATTTACGTAGTCAGATGAGGCAGCGGCAGTTTTCCCGCGTTATCTAAATGCTCTTCATTTTTCGTGCAATAGCTGCGTTGGCCTTATTCGGCTACTCGGGTCATATACTTTTGTATACTCCCCGAGATAGCCGAATTTTGCCGCCTTGCTCTAGCACGAACTATTTTGAGTATTACTGGTTCGTTATCTGATTATTTAGAACATTGGATGTTCTGCGTGGGCTAGTGTTTCGCCTTTTCTATTAGCTGGTAGGCCGCAGTGATGCGGTCAGGGATTGGATACCATTTGTTGGATAAAATAATAATACCCACTTGGTTTTCCGGAATAAATGCCGCATAGGCGGCGAAACCATTGGTTGAGCCTGTTTTATTGTAGAAAGCCTGTGTTTCAGGTGGCATTACTGGTGTAATTGCTTCGACCTTTTGTGGCTGTAATGCCATTTCATTTCGGTTACCTTGCTGTAATTGAGCAAGAGATACTGGCCATGAATAGCTTTCCCACATCATATCTTGCATAAATGAATCGGTCATATAGAACCCAGTATGGGTGTTCTCTACGGCTTCTTGCCATGGCTTAGCGACTTTCTTCGTTTGCATATTAATATCTAAGAAGCGAATTAGATCTTTAGCATTAGATTTCAAACCATAAGATTCAGCATCTAAAATTTGTGGTGCCACACGAATGGGCTGATCGTGCTTATTATAACCTTGAGCATAATTTTTCTGTTGGTTTTTAGGGACATGAATATAGGTATGTTTTAGTCCAAGTGCAGGCAACATCAATTTTTCCATCGCTTGCTCAAATGGCATTTTGAGTTGTTTAGCGGTAACGATACCGAGTAGCCCCACGCCAAGATTTGAATAAGAGCGATATTGCCCAATGGCTTTGGTCGGTTTCCAATGTTGGTAATAACGGATTAATTCAGCTGAATTAGTAATGCTATCAGGCACAAATAACGATAAACCGGAAGTGTGAGTAGCCAAGTTCATTACTGTGACTTGGTCAAAAGCAGACCCTTTTAATTCAGGAAGATAGTGGCTTACCTTTTGCGAAAAATCGAGTTTTCCTTGGTCTTGTGCATAGGCTGCGAGTGTGGCAGTAAACGTTTTAGACAAAGAACCAATCTCAAATAAAGTCTCATCACTGACAGGTACTAAGCTTTGCTTAGACTGCACACCATAGTGATAAATATAGTGTTTCCCTTCAACGGAAATTGCGACAGACATCCCTGGGATCTGTTTTTGTTCCATCAGAGGTTTAATAATGTCATCCACATCCTTTTGAGTGAACGCATTAGCGGATAGCGTGGTTAACGCCAAACTCAGTGCGACAAAAATTCGCCCCTGACGAAAAAGAGTTTTCATAGAGTTATTCCAATAAGTACAAGTTTAAGTTATTGCTAACAGGAACTGAAAGCACTTCATTGTAAATTTAAAGTGCTTTAATATAGGCTATTAGGCGGTTAAACCGCGATTGCAAAGCAGTATGCATGCTTTCGGCCATTATTTAAAACGATATAAAATTCGATGAGGTAAAAGAAAATCTTATGGCAGAAAATTATCGTCATCGGCTTCCACTCAATGCGCTTAGGGCATTCGAAGCTTCAGCGCGGCATTTAAGTTTTACACGAGCAGGAATAGAGTTGAATGTCACTCAGGCAGCTGTTAGTCAACAAGTTAGGTTGTTAGAGGAGCAGCTGGGACTAGAACTCTTTATTCGCTTACCTCGAGGGCTTGCATTAACTGATGAAGGGCTTGCATTGCTACCCGTATTGAGCCGCTCTTTTGACCAGATTGAGTCATTACTATTGCAATTTGAAGATGGCCATTATCGAGAAGCTTTAAGTATTTCAGTGGTCGGTACATTTGCTGTGGGCTGGTTATTGCCAAGATTAACCCAATTCTCGGAACTATACCCTTATATTGATTTACGCATTATGACTCATAACAATGTGGTGAATCTCGCTGCCGAAGGCGTTGATTTTGCTATTCGCTTTGGGGAGGGCTTATGGCCACTGGTTGAAAATATTCCTCTGTTTTCAACAGCTCATACTGTACTTTGTTCAGAGAAAGTCGCGAGCCAGCTCAAACATCCATTAGATTTAAAATCCCACCAGTTAATGCGTTCATATCGTAAAGATGAATGGGAAAAATGGTTTTTAGCTGCGGAGATTGAACCTTGGCGTGTCAAAGGTCCTGTATTTGATTCATCACGTTTAATGGTTGAGGCTGCGTTATTAACCGACAGTATAGCATTGGTGCCAAGTTGCATGTTTAGTCATGAATTAAGTGCTGGGGCGTTAGTTCAACCTTTTGATATATCTGTAACACTGGGTGGATATTGGTTAAGCCGTTTAAAGTCAAGAGTCATGACACCAGCGATGGCGATATTTCGTCATTGGTTGGTGGAGGAGTCTAAAAAAGAATAATAAGTCGGTGCTATACTATAAATAGAAATAGCACCGATATTTAATTTATTGGCATATTATAATGCTCATATTTAGAGGTTAGAATACCAAAGCTTCAGCAGAGAAATAATTCTTTTTATTAACAGAGAGCTCTGTACTATTAATATCCGTAATGGTTTCAGTAAAGAAATAGGTCGGCGAAACATTAAATATTTGTGCCAACTGGTAAATAGTATCGACATGAATATTAACCTCGCCATTTTCATAGCGTGATTGGTGTTGTTGGCTAATGCCTAACAATATGCTTAAATCTTTACCACTCATTCCGTGACTTTCTCTTAATGATCTTATTTTTAAACCGACGGATTTAGATATTTTTCGTTTCATGATTTTCTCTCTAATTTATTTTAAATATTATAATGTTAATATAATTAAATATTTTTAATGTAATTGGATCTTCTAGTGATATGTATTATTACTTAATTTATTAAAAATCATGGGACTGAAAGAAGGTTTTAATATCAATCTCAAAATACGTTGCATACTGGAACAATCTATCTAAAGTAATTCTATTTACTCCTCTTTCATATCGTGACTGTTGTTGTGGGCTGATGCCAATAACCTCGGATAGTTCATTAACTGAAAGTCCATTCGTTTTCCGATAAAAAAGTATTTTTTTGCCAATTAGGTGAGATGTTGAATAAGGCATATATACTCCTATAATTATATTTTTTATTTCTAACTAAACACGATGAAAGATTACCTCTCTATCTTAACCATTTTAATAAAATAGTAAATTTGCTATTTATCAATTGTTCGATGATATTTTTCGATGTTAGCAATAAAAATCAAGTTATAAATAAATTAATATCTTTTTATGATTAATGTTGGATGCTATTTATTCATATCTTATGTTAACCGAAGCTGTTGAGTTTGCAGTTCCTGCAGTTATATTATTAGCAGTCTTAATATATCTAGCTTTCCAATTAAAAATATAATCGCCACCTGCAACATTGTTTTGCAAAGTGAACTTTGAGTTGAGCTTTATCGGGTTGCTGTTTCTATCCAATAATTGAATGGCGACTCCAGTCGCTTGACCTTGCCCAGACAATTTAATCTTCCCTGTATTGATATCAACATACCCAGCACTACTTGTGACTGTCACTTTTAGATTGGTGCCTGCAGCGCAGCTTAATGTAATGGGTATATTGACACTATTGCTAGTAGAGCCAATAGCTTTAAACTGAGTATCATACCAAGTCCCTAAGTTAACATTGTAACTTGTCGCTTTTGTTGAGCACTTTAATACATTAATTTTGATAGCACCTGCTGGAATATTCAGCGATGTTAAATTCCACGTACTGTTATGTGGCGCAGGGTTACGCTGTGTTAGTCTTCCCACATGCCCTGCCTTTAAATTTCCCCCTTGTGTGACTTGTCCTGTTTTTTTTATGGTAATCGTCCAATATGGGTTAGCAATAGTCCAAGCGGCTGGGTTAGCTGCTGTTGGTGGTCCATAACGTGTATTTAAAAAACCGATATTGGTTGCTTTCACTTGAATGCTGATGCCCGGTATATTACTGGCTGCAATTTTATTGCCGTTTGGTACCCAACCATTGACATAGTCAGCGTGTAAGTAGGCATCACCACATTGACCATTACTTTTTGGGCCTGAAAATGTATTGACTTGTGAGCCTTTAAAATTGACCTGAATAGTGGCTAAATCGCGAGCCCCTGTATCATCATATTGCAGCGAATAGGTTCTTGCTGGTACATTCACCACAACATTCCGTAAATTAGGATTTTGAATACAGGCCGCTTGTGTATATGCAGAATAAGCAAAAACCGAGCCTATTATTACCAGTAAAATTTTCTTTTTAGTCATAAAATATCCTTAACATTTACTTTTTTTATTTAAATATTTTTCTTCTGCATGCTCAATCTCATTGATCTCTCTAGAATTGAAAATAAAAAAAGCCATAATATCAATTTCAAATATCTTAGAGTAATGATAAAGCCTATCAATATTAATTCGATTAATACCACGCTCATAGCGTGACTGTTGTTGTTCACTCACACCCACGATATTAGATAAATTTTCTAATGTCATGCCTTTCATTTTTCGGTAATAGGTGATTTTATTGCCAATTATTTTTGATATAAGATAGTAATTAGGCATACCGCTTTCCCCTATTAAAACTGATATAATTAAAACAAACTTACTTACTGATATGTAAATGTAAATTCTAAATGGCTTTTAAATGAACCTGCAACCATACCACTTCCATAACCCGAGACTCTTGCAGATAATGGGATTTCAACATTTCGCGTTTGAGTATTAACATTCGCGGTAATGGTATCGCCATTTTTTATTGTTGTTTTATTGCCGGTATTGGCTAAATTTAATGCCACATTTTTCGCCGTACCATTATTAATAAAATGTTCAGTTATTGTTGAGTCTGGCGTACCTGATATTTTCATTACAGCTTTGGTGGTGCCTACAGGGCAATTTTTTAGCTTCACGGAAAAATCAACCCACGGAGATTTTTGCGTATCTTTGATATTCCAAATATTAATTTTTTTCAAATCGATTAAATAATTATTTTTTTCAACCTCACAAGGAGCAGCAATAACGACGCCATGCACTTTAATATTTGCTGTTAGCCCAAATGCAGTTAAAGAACAGCTCATTAGTGATAGTAATAGGATAAAATGTCTCATATTATTTTCTCTTTTATAAATAGGTAATTGTTGCCGTAATATTGGCGGAAATAGTTCCCGGAGTGGCATTACCTAATGAGCTAAAGGCGCGTGTGCGTAATGGAATATTAATATTCGCTTGCCCATTTGTCGGAACTTGTAATACTTTTTGGTTACCTAAAGCGGTTGTTCCATTACCATTTTGTAGTTGAACGGCTAAGTTTTTAGCCGTACCTTGATTTTTGTATAAGCTTGCTGCATCCGCAGTATCTGCGGTTCCTGTAAACGTCAGTTTTACTTGATTAATAAAAGATGAACAATTATTTAGGCTAATATTAAATGTGTTCCAGTTAGAACCTGAACTCGCATTACGAAATACATCAGCAGAAATATTTTTCAGGTCAATATCAATATTATTCCCACCGGTAATATTGCAAGTTGCGGCTCTAATATTTCCGGTAAAGTTCAATGTCACTGTGCTAGCAGCAAATAAATTCCCACTGAATATTAAGCTACTAAGTAAAAGTAAATTTTTAGATATTTTTTTCATTTTTTATTCCTACTCATAGCGAATATTTACAGTAGCAGAGGCATTCGCTGTACCCGGCGTGATGTTATCTGCCGTTTTGATATAGCGAGCTTTCCAATCAAACATATAATCACCAGCCGGCACATTATTTTGCAGGCTATTTAAAGTGTTCAACTTGATCGGGTTATTATTTTTATCTAGCAATTGTATTGCGACACCAGTGGCGCTATCAGGTCCCGTTAGAGCTAATTTTCCTGTAGCGGTATCTTCATATTTAGAACTTGTGACCGTCGCTTTAATATTGGTACCCGCCATGCAGTTTAATGTAATGGGAATATTGATATTTGTACTGGTACTGCCAACAGTGGGAAATTGGGTATCATACCAATCACCTAAGTTAATGGTAGGAACTGAATTTTTTAGTGAGCAACTGAGTACATTTATTCGATAGTTAGTGGAAAAAGAGACAGTTGAAATAATAAAATTAGTACCTGTTTTTCTATTTTGTTGATAAAACCTAGCGAGCTGCCGTGTTGAAATAATTCCACCAGAAGGAACTCTTCCTGTTTTTTCTATACGAATATCCCATGACAGGTTCGTAAATGTCCACGTAGTTGCTGTATATGGACCATTTATAGGAAAGAAGATATTTGGCCCAAAGCTATTAATTCTCGCTTTGACACCAATACCATTAATTCCACTTACAGCCATACCATTACTGACTGGCGCTAAATAAATACCAACTTGATTACCACCACAATCCTGATCTACCCCATTAGTTGGGTTATAATTTCCTGTATAAATCGGTAAAGATATAGCTTTTAATTGATAAGACCTAGTATCATCATATTGTATGTTAATTGTTTCATTAGGTATTGTTTTTTGCATATTACTCCATGTGGGGTTTTGTACACATGCTGCATTAGCATATCCTGAGTATAAATATATACAACTCACTGCCAATATTGATTTATAAATGAAATTTTTCATTATTTACTCCTTATTATCGGCAAACAGCAGTTGTTTTATATAACCCCATATAATTCGATATACCCGCTAAGTTATAATTTACTTGGCATTGTTGTTTATCGTTATATTGAATAATAAAATTGCCATTTTCAGCTAAACCAGATAAGTAAATTTCGCCATCATTGCCCACTATATTATTTAGCTGAGGATTATCTTTAAATATCGCCTGAGCACCAAAAGGTACGGGGTTACCATCAGCAAAGGTTAATATCATGATGGCTCGGTACCCGACATTTGCGGCAAAGCTGGCTTTCACTAGAGCGCCACGGCTTGGTGCAACACTTTGGCTGGTTAACTCCATTTCCGTATTTTCAGGTAGTTCAGAAGTATCAATATCAATCACATTTTTACGATAAGCCGTGACATAAGGCACGAGTGCATAACCTTGGTTATTAGTGACAACCCCTGCTTGGTTTAATACTGGTACATCACCTGCATCTGGGATTTCAACAATAGCCGCGGTTTCGCCTAATTGTTGACCGAGTACAAGGCCGCCAGAGTGAGCCACTAAGCTACCATTAACACCGTAATAGAGGTTATAGTTGTCTTTGCTATAGCCTGTTCCACCTGAAATTTCACCATATTGGCCTTTATAAGAAGCGTTCATATTACCGCTCGTACCTTGTTCTTGAGTGGTGAAACCCTGCTGCATGCTCCAATTTAAGCGGTTATTAAGTTGTGAAGCGGAAAGCCCAATACTGCCTGTGCTTGGGCCGTTGCTGCTACTATTACTGTTAAAGTTGTAATAGAAGGTGTTATCAAACACGGTAAATGGCACACTGACAGAGAAGGCAAGCTGATGATCATCTTCACTTTTCGTACGGCTACCGGAAGTATATGAGTAGCTATTGGTATTTTTGTTATAGGTATAATTCAAACTATAACTAATGCCTTGCCAACTGTTGTTATAACCCACGGTGGCAGACTGAGTTTTACGGTCACTATTCCAGTAGTCTTCATTGATATAGCCTACGGAGATTGAACCAAAGTTATCCCCTAAGTTTTGGCTGAGGGTGATCTCACCGCGATTACGGCGGCGTTCAATTTCAGGGATATAGTTTGTATTTCTATAGCCGTCAAAGACTTCCGCTAAACTGTAAAAACCTTTAGTGGAATAACGATAACCAGCCAATGCGATATTAGTACCAATATCGTTGATATTTTTGTTATAGCGGAAACGGTATGATTGGCCTTTTTCCTTAACGTCATTACTTAGCGTTGAATTTGCATGGGTAACGTCAATGGATAACGCACCAAATCGCCCAAGGTTTTGGCCTGCGCCGATGGAGTAAGATTGGTAATGCTCACTCACTTGGCTACCACCATAAGCGGTAATACCATAAGGTAGACCATAGATTAAGGTAAATTGGCCAAATTTTGTTTTATCAATGCTACTGTCATAAGCGCGGTATTCTCCGCCCGTTACGCTATAAGAAAAATATCCTTCACGTTGCAATACAGGTAATGAAGCAAAAGGAACGATTTGATATTGCTCACTACCGTTGGATTCTTTGATGGTGACATGCAAATCACCGCTTCCCCCCGTTGGGTATAAGTCATTGATTTCAAAAGGGCCCGCAGCCACCTCGGTTTGGTAGATAATGTAACCATTTTGGCGGATCGTCACCTGTGCGTTGCTACGAGCAATCCCACGTACAACGGGCGCATAGCCGCGTAAACTCTCAGGGGACATATCATCATCTGTCGCAAGCTGAGCACCACGAAATGGCACGCTATCAAAAACCATCGAAGGTGAGACACTATCTCCCAAGGTCAACTGACTTTTGATGCTATTAATACCGCGTGATGCGTAGGTATAGATGGTATCCCATTTACCGGATTGGTCGGTACTACTTGACCATGTTGTGTAATTGCGTAGCCGCCATGCTCCAATATTTAAGCCAGGTCTTAAATTTACATAATGGGATGTGTTATCCGAACCACTACTTTTACGATCGTAATTCTTAGAGCCGTTATAGCTATAATTTAATAGCAGTGCGTTGATCCCATTATCGATATTGGCTAACTCAACGTAACCCCTTGGGTTTCTATCCAATGCGATTTGGGGGATGCTTAAATATAAACGTTGAGAATCAAACTCAAAATTACTTGTGGCATCAGGGATCGCCGCAAGGTTTACACAGTGGCTTCCTGCGGTTTGTAATTCAGGGTATTCGGCTGTTTTGATACCAAACTCTTTAATATCAGTCAGTGATAAACACGGAACTAATTGGTTACGGCTATTTTTTTCAAATTTAAGATTTTTAGCACCAATTAAGTTGGTGTTGACATAAATATCAACATAGTAGTCACCGGCTAATTGCTCATTATTCTCAAACTGTGACAAATCAACCGAATCTTTATTCGGTAACTCTAAAAAGTCAGGGTCAAAGTAGACATTATTTTCTGTTTTTTCTTCAGCATATAGCGATGCGGTATAGCCTAAATATAATAGTAGGCCTAGAGATATTTTATTTATTTTCATGATAAAGCCCAACTTATTTTATAGTTTTATATTTTCTTTTCGAGTGCTTCTGGTGCTGCACCATAATCATTAATAACTTCCCATTTTATTGTTCCATTAGTATTTGAGTTATTAACCTCGAAAGTCGCATTTGAGAAAGGTGCCGCATAAGAAACATCATTAGCCTTTGTTCCGTTAAAGCTGATGCTCTGGAAATTCATAAAATAAGGTGTTGGGTTTTTAACCGTAATTTTATTTCCAGATTTAGACCACACTAATTTTTTTTGCTCTTCAATAAAATTAACATCTTTTAATGCTTTAGGGCGATAAATTAATTTCATTTGCGTTTTAAAGGCAATTTGTAATGAGTTTTCTGTTCTTTCTGTTGCTGGAATAGTTTTTATATTTAACCAGAACAATGACTCTCTATCATTAGGTAATTTATTTTCTGTTAAAAATATTCTAAGCGCATTAGTTCTATCTGTATTTAGCCTAAATAATGGTGGTGTGATAGAAAAATCAGATTGTTTTTTTTCATCTATATTATCAATCCAAGATTGAATCAAATAAGGGATTTTATCTGGATTTTCTACACTGATGCTGACATCTTTGTTTCCCTCGTTATAAATAACACGGGTTCCACCAATAATAACACCAGCATTCGCAGTATTTATTAGTGTAAGTAAGGAAATGAAAATATAGATAATAGATTTCATAATACCACCATTGATTATTATTAGATAAGGCTTAAGTCCTTTTAAACCTTATTTATTACTTAGTTATAATTGATTGTGAAAGTTGCTGTCGCATTCGCAGGACCAGGAGTCACTGTGCCAGACTTAGCAATATAACGTGCTCTGAAATCTAAATTGTTCTCTACATTTTCTTTCAATGGGTATGTTTTAGAGGCAGTAAATAATGGAACAATTTTATTCGTATCATCAGTAATTTGAATGCCAACGCCAGTTGCTACGCCAGCTTCTTCTTTTAATTTAATAACTTGGTCGTCACCAAGATAAGAATCAGCATCAAATTTTACTGAAGCCGCTGTTACTGTAGCAGGGCAATTAATTAATTTAATCGTAAATTTAGTGGCTGCCGCAGTACTTCCCGCTGTGGGTAATGCTTTTTTAGATACTTGTCCTAAGTTTACTTTTAGTGCATCAGAGCCAGCTGCTAATTCGCATGCTTTGTCTATGATTTCACCGGTAAAGTCGATAGTACCATCTGCTGCTAATGCATTATTAACAGCAAAGATTGAGGTTGCAGCAATTAATGATGCAAGTAAGTTCTTTTTCATTTGTTTTTCTCCAAAAGATAATTATTTATTTTTCATTGAGTATATAAAAACAACAATTACTCAATTGAGGAGTATTTTGAAACTATTTTTTAAAATAAACAAGTTTTGTAAAATTTGGTAAAATATAATTAAATTTTAAAGTATTTAATTTTTTTAATTAAGTTAACACATTATAAGAGAAGGATTAATACACTATATTGAGCTAAGTTAAATATAATTTTTTTTGATTTTTTCACTAAAGTTAAATAACGATATAAAACTAAGAATAATTATAAGGAGGGATATAAGTTTAATTTATCTCTCATATGGTGATAATTTGGGGTTATAAGGTTTTGACTTATTAGACCACATACAGTGGATGTTGTATTTTTACTATCGAAAAATGAAATAATAGTATAGTTATCGGATTTAGCAGGTCTAAATGTGCTATTTATTTGGTTTTTTATAGAGAAAATGGTGTTGCCATTCAGTAAATGAATAAAAATAGGGGTAACTTTGGTTTTAAGGAAACATTAAATGACTATCAAAATGTTCTTATTAAATTCAATTAAGTAGCCTTAATTTTAATTCGCTATGTTAAGGCTACGTGAGAGATTTCTTACTTATAGATACCTTTAGCTATAGTTGTCATGACTATAAATTTCCTATAAATAAATTTAGTTTTGTATTAACGCTATTTGTATAAATTGAAATTATGTTCTGGTGATAATAGGCTTTCTGCTTGCAATATTTTTTTTCTATTCTGTTTATTACTCATTATGTTAACTGGTAGTGGGGTAGCAAAGTCAACAATTAACTCTTGAATATCAAGGTCGAGTATTTCGGAAATAGAATATAACGTATCAACATGAATTCGGATTTCGCCTAATTCATGGCGAGATTGATGCTGCTGACTAATTCCAAGTAATGTGCTGAGTTGCTGAATACTCATGTTTTGGTCTTTTCTTAGTGTGCGGATCCGCGCTCCGACAATTTTAGAGGTGTTTTTTTTCATACAGTATCCAATAATGATTAAGTAAAAATACTATAAAGAAAATGATTTTTTAATTTCATAACCATTTTTAATTTTTGTTTTTTCATCGTCACTAAACGAAAAAAAGTAACTAATGTTAATATCAAAATAGTTGGAATATTGTTTTAGTCTATCTACCGATATTCGGTTATTTCCCCGTTCATAACGTAGTTGCTGTTGCTCACTAATTCCAACAGTCTTAGCGAGAGTAATAAGAGAGAGTCCTTTATTTTTACGCAATGACTTTATTTTATTACCAATAACCGCAGAGACAGGGTAATAATTGCTCATTATTCAACCTCATTGATTTTTTACTCTTAATTGGTATAGGGTTATATCTTTAACATCACGATATATTTATCAGGTATCCTTTATCCTATCTTGATTTAAATCATAAGTGATCAAACTATGTTTTTTATATTGAAAATATTAAATATTATCGTTATCTTAAAATTTGAGCTATTCTAATTAAGATGGTTTATTTTAGATTATCAATATAAAGACACTAGATTTATTAGTGATAAACAAATGTAAAATCAAGATGGCTATTAAATGAACCACTTGTCATGCCTGATCCATAGCCCGCCATTCTCGCTGATAGTGGAATATCAACTTTTCGGGTTTGTTCATTAACCTGCGCCGTAATTTTTTCACCATTTTTTATCGTGGTTTTATTTGCATGGTGGGCTAAGTTTAATGCGGCGTTTTTAGCGCTACCCGTATTGACAAAATAATCAGCCGAGGTCGAGTCAGGAGTGCCTTTAATCTCCATAATGGTTTCTTTGGTACCCATAGGGCAATTTTTCAATTTAATTGAGAAATCAACCCACGGTGAAGTTTGTGTATCCCGAATATTCCAAACATTCACTTTTTTCAGGTCAATTAAATAATTTGAGGTTTCTAATTCACAAGGCATAACTGCGACATAACCATGTACATTGATATTAATTTGCTGGTCTGTTGCCAATACGGGGCTGGAAGCAAGACAGAATAACAGCACTATTTTCTTCATATTATATGCTCCGGTTTATAAATAGGTGATGGTGGCGGTAATATTGGCTGAAATAGAGCCAGCCACGACATTACCTGCCATGCTAACAGCCCGCGTACGCAGTGGAATAGCGACATCAGATTGCCCATTTAAGGGCACTTGTAATATTTTTTGATTACCTAACGGTGTGGCACCATCACCGCTTTGTAATTGCACAGCTATATTTTGAGCAGTACCTAGGTTTTTATATAAGCTAGTCGTATCAGCTGTGTCCGCAGTGCCTGCAAATGTCAGTTTGATTTGATTGATAAATGACGAACAATTATTTAAATGAATATCAAAATTTCTCCAGTCGGACCCTGTCTGCGCGCCACTAAATATATCAATAGGTAAACGTTTTAAGTCAATATCAATATTGTTGCCGCCAGAGATATTACAGGTAGCGGCTTTGATATTGCCTGTAAAGTTAACGGTAATATTTGACGCTGCAAATGAATGAGATGACATCGCAAGTAAATTAATCGATAAAATAGTGAATAATATTTTCTTCATACGGTTATTCCTATTCATAGAGCACATTAATTGTCACGGTGCCATTAGCGGATCCGGGTGTCACTTTATCGGCAGTTTTAATGTAGCGCGCTTTCCAACCAAAGATATGCTCGCCTGCTGCGACGTTACTTTTTATTGTTTGCTTGCTACCTAAAGGAATGGGGTTTTTATTTGCATCAACAAGCTGTATGGCGATCCCTGTCGCTTTATCTGTACCCGATAAGCCTATGTGCCCCTGAGATGCATTAATAACACCACTGGTACCGACTACTGTTGCTTTTATATTGGTGCCCGCTAAGCAGTTTAAGGTAATTGGAATGTCAACTTCGCTACTGGTGCTGCCAACAGTAGGAAATTGAGTATCATACCAATCACCTAAGTTAATGGTAGGAACAGTATTTTTTAAAGTACAACTGAGAACTACAATTTTAAAATTCACAGGTACTCTTAGTGTTGAAAATGACCATCGGCTATAACTAGGTAGCGAGTTCGTTTGGTAGAGTTCTGCAAGGTTGCCTGACTTTAGGTCGCCTGATTGAATTACCCGGCCATCCTTTCTTAAACGTACCGCCCAACTGATTCCTCCTGGAGAGGCCCAAGCTAAGTATGCTTTGTTATAAGGAAGGCTTCTTTTCCAGTTAAATGCTGAATTGATTCCTGCCGCGGGTATTGAAATATGTATACTTACCCTAGCAATATTCGTGTTTGCATAACCATCGGTGCCTTGACTCCAGCCATTAGAATATTGCCCGTATATCGTGCTATAACCGCATTGATCTCCATTAGATGTCGTTGCATTAGCCGCACTTCCCATCGACATGACCTTATGATATATCTCTTTTGTACTATCATCATCATACTGAAGGTAAATCGTCTCGGAAGGTAGAGTAGTAATACGATTCTTGAATTGAGGATTTTGATTGCAGGCTGCACTTACATACCCGGTATATAAACATCCCACCGCTAATACAGAGTTGACTATTAATTTTTTCATTATCGATTTCCCTCTTATCGGCATACCGCAGTAGTTTTATATAACCCCATATAATCTGAAATACCGGTTAAGTTATAATTTACTTGGCATTGCTGTTTATCGTTATATTGAATAATAAAACTGCCACTTTCGGCTAAGCCGGATAAATAAATTTCACCGTCATTACCGACCATGCCATTTAATTGGTTGTTATCTTTAAATATGGCCTGCGCACCAAATGGCACGGGCTTTCCATCAACAAAGGTTAAATTCATAATGGCACGATAACCGACATTGGCGCTAAAACTGGATTTCACTAGCGCCCCACGGCTTGGGGAGACTGACTGGCTGGTGAGTTCCATTTCCGTGTTGTCAGGTAACGCCGAAGTATCAATGTCGATGGTATTTTTACGGTAGGCTGTCACGTATGGCACTAACGCATAACCTTGGTTATTGGTCACTACACCCGCTTGGTTTAGTATTGGTACACCTCCTGCATCGGGCACTTCTACCAATGCGGCGGTTTCACCTAATTGTTGCCCTAACACTAACCCGTCCGCGTGGGCGACAAGGCTGCCATTAGTTCCGTAGTACAGGTTATAGTTATCTTTGCTATAGCTCGCACCACCAGAAATTTCACCATACCTGCCTTTATAGGTGGAGTTCGCATTACCAGAACTGCCTTGCCCCTGATCGGCTAAACTTTGTTGCATGCTCCAATTTAAACGGTTGTTCAGGTGAGATGCTGATACACCGATGCTACTCGAACTGGAGTCTCGGCTACTGTGGTTACTGGCAAAGTTAATGTAGGCGGTATCTTC
This sequence comes from Providencia sp. PROV040, assembly GCF_032706145.1. Taxonomy (NCBI): domain Bacteria; kingdom Pseudomonadati; phylum Pseudomonadota; class Gammaproteobacteria; order Enterobacterales; family Morganellaceae; genus Providencia; species Providencia sp. PROV040. Next base: position 277,433 of record NZ_CP120530.1, read on the forward strand.
AAACAAACTGAACGGAATATTGACCGAAAAAGTAAATAAATGGTCTTCATCACTGTATTTTTTTGCCCCAGCACTCTGCGAATAGCTGCTGGTATTCTTGTTATAGGTGTAATTCAGCCCATAACTGATCCCTTGCCAGCTATTGTTATAGCCAAGGGTTGCTGACTGTGTTTTGCGGTCACTATTCCAATAGTCTTCATTAACATAACCCATTGAAATAGAACCGTAAGTATCCCCTAGGTTTTGGCTGAGGGTGATTTCACCGCGATTACGGCGGCGTTCGATCTCAGGGCTGTAGGTGGTATCACGGAAGGTGTCAAACACCTCGGATAAACTGTAATACCCTTGGGTTGAATAGCGGTAACCTGCCAAAGCAATATTGGTGCCGATATCATTGAGGTTTTTGTTATATCTAAAGCGGTAAGACTGACCACGTTCTTTGCTGTCATCACGCATTTTGGCGTGAGATTGGGTAATATCAATAGACAGCGCCCCGAAGCGCCCCAAGTTTTGCCCAGCACCTATCGAATAAGATTGGTATTTTTCACTGAACTGACTTCCTCCGAACATAGTGATGCCATAGGGTAAACCGTATACCAAAGTGAACTGACCAAATTTGGTTTTATCTACATGGCTATCATATGAACGGTATTCACCTGCGGTGGTGCTATAAGATAAATAACCCTCACGTTGCAGCACGGGGAGTGAGGCAAAGGGTACAATTTGCACCTGTTCGCTGCCGTTCGACTCTTTTATCGTCACATGTAAGTCACCGCTGCTGCCGGTTGGATAGAGGTCAGTGATTTCAAAGGGGCCTGCTGCCACATCGGTTTGGTAGATGGTGTAACCGTTTTGGCGAATGGTAACCTGTGCGTTGCTGCGAGCTATCCCGCGCACGACTGGCGCATAGCCACGCAGACTTTCAGGGTACATATCATCATCGGTGGCGAGCTGAGCCCCACGAAACGGTACACTGTCAAATACGTCTGACGGAGATACGCTGTCTCCCAAGGTTAGTTGGCTTTTTATGCGGTTGATCCCACGGGAGGCGTAAGTATAAATAGTATCCCATTTATTGGGCTGCCCTGTGCTGTTGGACCACGTGGTATAGTTGCGCAGACGCCATGCCCCAATATTTAAGCCGGGGCGTAAATTGACGTAGTTTGAGGTGGTGTCTTCTCCACCTTTACGATCGGTATTTTTAGAACCGCTATAGCTGTAATTCAGTAATAGAGCGGTAATACCGTTATCGATATCTGCAAGGTCAACATAACCCCTCGGATTTTTTGCCAGCGCGATTTGCGGAATACTGAGGTATAACCGTTGTGAATCAAATTCAAACTGGCTTGTTGCGTCAGGAATGATTGCTAAATTGACGCAGCCTGTTTGGCTATTTTGTAGCTCAGGATAATCTGCAATTTTAATATCAAAGCTTTTTAAATCATCCAAAGTTAAGCAAGGAACCAGTTTGTTCTCAGTATTTTTATCAAACTTTAAACTTTTTGCCCCGATTAAGTTGGTATTGACATAAATATCAACATAGTAATTACCAGCCAATTGTTGGTTATTTTCAAATTGGCTTAAATCGACAGCATCTTTATTAGGCAACTCTAAGAAATCAGGGTCAAAATAAATATTTCCCTCTGTTGTATTATTGCCGATGGCATTTTCAGCGTATAAAGGTACCGTATAGCCTAAATAAATAAGTAGGCTAAAGCATATTTTATTTATTCTCATTTTAACAACCTAAATCAATTTTGGGCTATATTTTCGCTTCAGCCAGTTCAGATGCGGAGCCGTAATCATTAATGACTTCCCATTTCACCGTACCATGATTCGCAGCATCGTTAATCTCAAAAGAAGTGCTAGAAAACGGTGCAGCATAAGATACGTCATTCGCCTTTTTACCGTTAAAGGTTATGCTTTGGAAATTCATAAAATACGGTGTTGGGTTTTTTACTGTAATCATATTGCCTGTTTTTGACCAAGTTAATTTTTTTTGTTCTTCAACAAAATCAACATTTTTAATTGCAGAAGGACGATAAATTAATTTCATTTGCGTTTTAAAGGCAATCTGCAATGAATTTTCTGTTCGCTCCGTTGCTGGGATTGTTTTTATATTTAGCCAAAATAATGATTCTTTATCTTTCGGTAAGGTATTCTCTGTTAAAAATATTCTTAGCGCATTGGTTTTATCTGAGTTTAATCTAAATAATGGAGGTGTAATAGTAAATGCGGATTGCTTATTTTCATCAATGCTATCAACCCATGATTGAATTAAATAAGGGATTTTATCAGGGTTTTCGACACTAATACTGACATCCTTATTTCCCTCATGATAAATAACACGAGTGCCGCCAATAATAACGCCTGCATGGGCTAAATTAATCAATAAAAATGAAGAAATAAAAAAATAAACTAAGCGTTTCATATTAGTACCATTGAATAGAGGAATAAGGTTTAAATCCATTTAAACCCTAAAAGCCTATTAGTTATAATTGATAGTGAAGGTTGCGGTTGAGTTTGCTTGACCAACGCCAACGCTATTAGACATTGCAATATAACGAGCGGTAAAATCTAAATTATTTACTGTCTTTTCTTTTAATGCATACGCGCTAGATTCAGTAAATAGTGGAACGATTGTTCCTGTAACGTCCTGAATTTGAATACCAACATTTTGTGCCGTTGTCGCTGCAGTAGGGTCGGTTAACTGGAGTACACTATTATCACTTGCATAACTGGTGGCATCAAATTTAACCGTTGCGCTAGTCACGGTTTGCGGGCAGTTTTCTAATTTGATGGTAAATTTAGTTGCTGCTGCGGTGCTACCCGTACTAGGTAATGCCGTTTTAGAGATTTTCCCTAAGTTTACGGTAAATGCATCAGAACCGGTTGCAAACTGACAAGCCTGATCGGTAATTTCACCTGTAAAATCTATCGTTCCATCAGCAGCTAATGCATTATTAATGGCAAAAATAGACGATGCCGCAATTAAATAGGCAAAGACATTCTTTTTCATTTTTTACTCTCCAAGAGGATATTTATATGATGAGGTTGAGTTAGTGAATATATTTAGTTACTCAACTGGTGAGTATTTTGGCTTTTATTTTAAAAATAAACAATATGAGAGTAATTTAGGTTTAATGCCCTTTTTTAATATCGTTTTTATATCTTGAGTTTGATATTCACATTATAGGTTGGAGATTATTTTTGGATATTTTAAGAAATGCTGTTTTTCTAAGGTGATAAATTTTAGAGTGGAATTAAATAAAGATTAAATAATTAAATTAATTTTAAACTGGTGTTTTTTATTGTTACTTAACTCATGATGTGTTTTGATGGCATTTAATATTATTATAGTGCTTTAATTTTTTCATTTTAAAACAAAAAGCAGTCTAAAATGTATCGTAGTAAAAGTATCATCTAAAACCAATTATCATTAATGATGATTTATTTAACGTTTAAATATCTTTTTTGATGTGAATGGGTATGGAGTTATTGAATGTTAAGATAAGTATGAAGTAATAAATTACTTCGTACATTATCTTAATATGATGGTGAATATTTGAAGCTATTCAATTCCTAATTCTTTTAATTTGCGAGTTAACGTATTTCTTCCCCAGCCTAATAAACGGGCAGCTTCTTGCTTATGGCCATTGGTGTATTTTAACGCGCAATTTAGCATGGTACGCTCAAGTAAGGGGATGGTTTGAGAAAAAAGGTCTTCTTTACCGTCCATTAATGCGTTATCAGTCCACTCTTCAAGTAATTCAAACCACTGAGCTGCAGAAATAGGATTTTGTGATGACAATGATTGTGTTGGCATGGAATCAGCTTGTGATGATTTTACCACTGCATTTTGTTGTGGATGCTCTTCAAGCAAATCATCGGGCAAATCTTGCGGTAAAATTTCTTGGCTTGCTGCCATCACGGTTAACCAACGGCAGACATTCTCCAATTGGCGAACGTTACCCGACCAATAATAGCGCTGAAGAATTTTTTCGCTGTCAGGGTGGAGAACCTTAGCCTCGACACCGAGTTCTTTTGCCGTATTTTGTAGAAAATAATCGGCGAGACGTGGGATATCTTCAGTGCGCTCACGTAGCGGTGGTAATTGTACTCGAATGACATTTAACCGGTGAAATAAGTCTTCGCGAAATAAGCCTTCTTTAACCCGTTTTTCAAGATCTTGGTGGGTCGCTGCAATAATCCGTACATCTACATTGACTGGGGTATAACCCCCAATACGATAGAATTGGCCTTCAGCCAGAACACGTAACAAGCGAGTTTGTACATCAAGGGGCATATCGCCGATTTCATCTAAAAACAGTGACCCATGGTTAGCTTGTTCAAATCGGCCCTGACGTACTTGAGTCGCACCCGTAAATGCGCCTTTTTCGTGGCCAAATAGCTCAGATTCAATTAAGTCTTTGGGAATAGCCGCCATATTTAATGCAATAAAAGGGGCGTCGGCACGAGGGCTGTGTTGATGTAACGCGTGGGCAACCAGCTCTTTTCCCGTTCCTGATTCGCCATTAATAAGCACACTAATTGATGAGCGTGATAAACGGCCAATAATGCGATAAACCTCTTGCATCGCTGGTGCTTCCCCGATCATGGTCGAAGAGACTGTAGGGGCAGGCTGCTTAGCTTCACGGCTAGTATGGTTTTGTTCACGGCTATGATTCAGAGCACGTTCGACTAATGCGACGGTTTCATCAATATCGAAAGGCTTTGGTAAGTAATCAAATGCCCCTGATTGGTAGGCATTTACGGCAGCATCAAGGTCAGAGTGTGCTGTCATAATAATAATCGGCAGAAGCGGGTGTGATTGCTTGATGGTATTCAGAAGCTCAATACCATTTGTGCCTGGCATACGGATATCAGATAACAACACATCAGGGAGTGAATTTTCTAATGCGGCGAGTACAGCATCCGCACTGTCAAAGCAGGTGCAAGCGAATTTTGCATTATCTAATGCACGCTCAAGTACCCAACGGATGGAACTATCATCATCAACCACCCAAATTTTTCCCTGCGTCATGGTTATCTCCTATTTCTTAATTGGTAGATAAATGGAAAACTCAGTGTGGCCTGGCCAACTGGTAAATTCGATTTTTCCTGCGTGTTGGTCAACTAAACTGCGAGCAATCGATAGGCCAAGCCCTGTGCCATCAGGCCGTCCGCTCACCATGGGATAAAATAATGTATCCTGAATTGCCAATGGAATACCCGGACCGTTATCTTCAATATCAATACGTGCAGCTAATCGATAACGTTCACCTTGTAGTGTGACTTGAAAAGCCGTTCGTGTACGCAAAGTGATATAGCCTCCCGTTTCGGCGAGGGCTTGTAAGGCGTTTCGGGTGATATTTAGCAGCACTTGCTCGATTTGGTCTGGGTAATACTCTAATTCGGGCAGGCTTGGGTCATAGTCACGAATTAGTGTCACATTATCGGGCTTTTCTAATGACACCAACCGCGTTACATTTTCCATAATATGATGAATACTTTGCTGTGTTTTTGGCCCTGGATATTGTGGACCAAGCAGCCGATCAACCAATGCTCGCAAGCGGTCGGCCTGTTCGATAATCACTTGAGTATATTCATTTAATTGTGGGTCAGGCAACGCTTTAGATAGCAATTGCGCAGCGCCTCGCAAACCTCCGAGAGGGTTTTTGATTTCGTGAGCAAGTCCACGGATCAGTTCGCGGGCAGCCAATTGCTGGGCATTCTGTGCGAGTTCTTGGCTCAAACGCCGTTGGCTATCTAATTGTGAAAGCTCAACTAAAATAAATTGCTCTGAAAAAGGCTGTGCACTGAACGACATCACGTGGGAATGGTTGTTAAATACTAAGGTGACTTCGTTCTCGGTAAAACTATGGCCATCTTTTAAGCTATTGAGCATGAGTTCATCATTGAGCGAACAATAACTGAATAATAGTGGCAGTGGCGTACCGTATAGCTTGCGCTGGCTTTGGGTTAAGATCTGGAGTGCAGCATGGTTGGCGTAATGGATAACCAAGTCGTAATCCAAAATTAGCACGCTATTAATGAGTGAGTCGAGAATATGTTCCGGTGCTGGCAAATGTTCGGTTTTCATGTAATGTTGCTCCTGCACTATTTTGGTGCATTATACCTGATAGACCAAACAACCGATATTTGATTTTTGTTGCGTAAATACGTTAGAGATAAAAGGCCCCATCAAAAGATGGGGCAAGTGCTTCACGGCAACAAAGACTAACAGTGGAACGGCGTGTTACACACTGTAGTACATTTCAAATTCGAGAGGGTGTGGTGCCATACGAACACGTTGAATGTCGGCACGGGTTAATTCGATATACGCATCGATAGCATCATTAGTGAATACGCCACCACGGGTTAAGAATTCACGGTCTTTATCTAATTCCGCTAATGCTTCGTCTAAAGAGCCAGAAACTGTTGGAATTTCTTTGGCTTCTTCTGGTGGTAAATCATATAAATTTTTGTCCATCGCATCACCAGGGTGGATCTTGTTAATGATGCCATCAAGGCCTGCCATTAACTGAGCCGCAAACGCTAAATATGGGTTAGCTGCTGGGTCTGGGAAGCGAACTTCAATACGGCGTGCTTTAGTGCTCGCAACGACTGGAATACGAATCGAAGCAGAGCGGTTACGTGCAGAATATGCCAACATTACAGGTGCTTCAAAGCCCGGAACTAAGCGTTTGTATGAGTTAGTTGTTGGGTTAGTAAATGCGTTCAGTGCACGTGCATGTTTAATAATACCACCGATGTAGTACAGCGCCATTTCGGATAAACCGCCATATTTGTCACCTGCAAACAGGTTAACGCCACCTTTAGATAAAGACATATGGCAGTGCATACCAGAGCCGTTATCGCCCACTAAAGGTTTAGGCATAAAGGTGGCTGTTTTACCGTAGGCATGTGCAACATTGTGAACAACATATTTATAAATTTGAGTTTCATCCGCTTTTTTCGTCATAGTATTAAAGCGGGTCGCAACCTCGTTTTGGCCAGCTGTCGCCACTTCATGGTGGTGAGCTTCAACAACTAAGCCCATCTCTTCCATTGTGGTACACATGGCTGAACGTAGGTCTTGTGATGAATCAACCGGTGGAACTGGGAAATAACCGCCTTTTACTGCAGGGCGATGGCCTTTATTACCACCTTCGTATTTGGTTCCCGTATTCCATGCCGCTTCGATATCATCGATATGGTAGTAACTACCATGCATGTTGTTGCCAAAACGAATGTCATCAAAAACGAAAAATTCAGGTTCTGGTCCAAAGAGAACGATATCGGCAATTCCACTTGAGCGCAGAAAATCTTCCGCACGTTTTGAAATTGAACGTGGATCTCTGTCATAACCTTGCATCGTGCCCGGCTCTAAAATATCGCAGCGAATGATCAACGTGATATCGGCAAAGAACGGGTCTAACATTGCAGTTGATGGGTCTGGCATTAATACCATGTCTGACTCATTGATGCCTTTCCAGCCACCAATAGATGAACCATCAAACATCTGGCCTTCTTCAAAGAAGTCTTCGTCAACTTGATGAGCAGGGATAGTGATGTGTTGCTCTTTACCTTTAGTGTCGGTAAAACGCAGATCAATAAATCTAACATTGTGCTCTTTAATTAACGATAAAACATGTTCAGCGGACATCTCGGCTCTCCTGGTCGGGTCTAATCAACAAATCACAGGCTATCATATTGATAATATGTTTGTTGTTTGTCTGGCGTGTTAGTCATATATAAATAGGTAGCACGCGCTCTATAAATAGATAAGCGAAAAGCGTGCCAACTTTTTAATTATAGTAAATACTGATTGTTACGTGTGGAATAGATTTATAATTAAGCAATTTCTGTACTAAATGCACCGATTTAGTGCTAATTATTTCGTCATTGCACTAAATTGGTGCAAGTGACAGTTGGAGATGGGATTTCAAATAAAAAATCAGCATTGTGCTCTGTTAAAGCGCAATGCTGATGGGATATAAAAGAAATGAGGTTGTTTAATCTCAAACAGTTACATTAATCTTCATCGCTATTTGTTAATAATGTATTCACTTCTTCAATTTGTTTTACTGCATCATTGATGATGGATGCAATTTGGCGAGTTTGCTCTTCATTTAGCTGTTTTAAAACCATTTTGTGACGTAATAAAGCTTTAAAGCGACTGACTGCCACCTCAATGTCTTCTGCTAAATTACTGCCTTGTTGCATATCACGTGCTTTTGCCAGCTTACGAGCAATAACCGCTTCAATTTCTTTATTTTGAGCTAGATGGGCAGAGCCTTCAGGTGTAATCGTAAAACTTTTGCGATTGCGTTCAACAATCTGAGACTCCAAGAAACCTTGTTCTTCAAGCAGTGTTAGCGTTGGGTAAATAACCCCCGGGCTAGGAACATACAAGCCATTTGAGGCTTCTTGAATATCTTTGATAATTTCGTAGCCATAGCTTGGTTTTTTAGCGACTAACGAGAGTACCATAATATGAAGATCGCCATGGTCGAATAAACGACGAAGGCCTTTACCTCTTCCACGGCCTCTTTGGCTGTCATCACCATGGCCTCGACCATGACGACCTTCGCCGTGGCAGCGTTCACCGTGCCCATGACCATGACGGCCTTCGCCGTGGCAGCGTTCACCGTGCCCATGACCATGACGGCCTTCGCCGTGGCAGCGTTCACCGTGCCCATGACCATGACGGCCTTCACCGTGGCAGCGTTCACCGTACCCATGACCATGGCGGCCTTCGCCGTGGCAGTGCTCGTCGTGTCCATGACTATGACGGTCTTCATTGTGACAACATCCACCGCGGTGGCCATGTTGATTTTCATCATGGCGTGCATAATATACATGACGACAAGATTTAATTAGCATATAGTTACTCCTTAGTTTGTAACTTTAGATATATCGAATTTATTTTATGGTTTTACTATATTTAGATATATCTAATTAGTCAATTTAGATATATCTAAATAATGCAAAAAGATATTTAAACTGGCAGTTAAGAAAGAAAGTCTATTTTTTGTTCTTTTTTTGGGCTGCGAATATTAAGTTTTTAGCGTATTATTCTGTCACTTCGTGGTTTCGCAGAGATGATGCTCATTATTTTGTGAGGGAATCTGGCACTGTTACGCAACTGAATGTTTTTTCGCTAAAAACTTTTTATACAGTGATGGGTTTCACATTTATTCCACTTGTGCGGAAAAACGTGTAAAATAACAGCAAATTAACGTAGAAAGTATGCTTTGGGTATGAATAATGGCTCAGTAAGCATATTCCTTTCCTGTCAATTAAACGGTAAAAATCCTTGTCAATTCAAAATTTAAGAAACATCGCCATCATCGCTCACGTTGACCATGGCAAGACCACACTGGTTGGTAAATTATTGCAGCAATCAGGCACGTTCGGTGAACGTGAAACTGTTGATGAGCGTGTTATGGACTCCAATGACTTGGAGAAAGAGCGTGGTATTACTATCCTTGCTAAAAATACCGCTATCCAATGGAATGGTTATCATATCAATATCGTAGACACCCCAGGTCACGCCGATTTCGGTGGTGAGGTTGAGCGCGTTATGTCTATGGTTGACTGCGTACTGCTGGTTGTTGATGCGATGGATGGGCCAATGCCACAAACTCGTTTCGTAACGCAAAAAGCGTTCGACCACGGTTTACGTCCTATTGTTGTTATCAATAAAGTTGACCGCCCAGGCGCACGCCCTGATTGGGTTGTTGACCAAGTATTCGACTTATTCGTGAACTTAGGTGCAACGGATGAGCAACTCGATTTCCCTATTGTTTATGCATCTGCATTAAACGGTATCGCAGGCCTTGACCACGAAAACATGGCTGAAGACATGACTCCACTGTATGAAGCGATTGTGGAACATGTTGCACCACCAGCAGTGGATATCGACGGTCCATTCCAAATGCAAGTTTCGCAATTGGATTACAACAGCTATTTAGGTGTTATCGGTATCGGCCGTATCAAACGTGGTGTTGTTAAGCCTAACCAACAAGTAACAGTTATCGATAGCGAAGGTAAAACTCGTAACGGTAAAATTGGTAAAGTTCTGACTCACTTAGGTTTAGAGCGTATTGATTCACAACAAGCTGAAGCGGGTGATATCGTCGCTCTGACAGGTTTAGGTGAACTGAACATTTCTGACACCATTTGCCAAGTCGGTAGCGTTGAAGCATTGCCTGCGTTAGCGGTTGATGAGCCAACAGTTAGCATGTTCTATTGTGTTAATACCTCACCATTCTGCGGTAAAGAAGGTAAGTTCGTGACTTCACGTCAGATCCTTGACCGCTTGAATAAAGAATTGGTTCACAACGTTGCACTGCGTGTTGAAGAAACTCAAGATCCAGACGCATTCCGTGTTTCTGGTCGTGGTGAGCTTCACTTATCTGTTCTGATTGAAAACATGCGTCGTGAAGGTTTCGAATTAGCAGTATCGCGTCCAAAAGTTATCATTCGTGAAATCGATGGCCGTAAACAAGAGCCATTCGAACAAGTGACTTTAGACGTTGAAGAACAGCACCAAGGCGACATCATGAAAGCTTTAGGTGAGCGTAAAGGTGACCTGCGCGACATGATGCCAGACGGTAAAGGCCGCGTACGTCTTGATTACGTCATTCCAAGCCGTGGTCTGATTGGCTTCCGTACTGAATTCATGACAATGACATCAGGTACTGGTTTACTGTATTCAACATTCAGTCATTACGATGATGTTCGCCCAGGCGAAATCGGCGGCCGCCAAAACGGTGTTCTGATCTCCAATGGTCAAGGTAAAGCAGTTGCTTATGCGCTATACAGCCTGCAAGACCGTGGTAAGCTGTTCTTAGGTCACGGTGCTGAAGTGTATGAAGGTCAAATCATCGGTATTCACTCACGTTCTAACGACTTAACCGTTAACTGCTTAACGGGTAAAAAACTGACTAACATGCGTGCGTCAGGTACTGATGAAGCAACAACACTGTCACCACCAATTAAAATGACTCTGGAACAAGCACTTGAGTTCATTGATGATGACGAGTTAGTTGAAGTGACTCCGCAGTCTATCCGTCTGCGTAAACGCCACTTGACTGAGAACGATCGCCGTCGTGCAAACCGTTCTAAAGAAGACTAATTATCGTTACGTGATGTTGTTCATTACGTCATTGTAGTTATGCAGTAAGGCGCCGAAAGGCGCCTTACTTATTTATAAGGTTTATAATGACTTGTCTTTTTTCATAAAATACAGCGACGAAATAAACAGTCCGATAATTAAAGGAACTTCGTATAATTCTTCGATAAGGCTTTGTAGTTCAGAATGATATAGAAAAACTGAACTAAGAAATCTATGGTGTTCAACACTATCTGAAATCACAAAAGCGCACAGGGTCAGCAGTAGGCTCCAAAGTGGAATAGCTGTGTTTTTTAGGTGAAAAATAATACTTTTTCTTAATGAAGAAGCAAATAGCATCAGAACTAAACTGCCAATCAAGATGATAGAAATTAGCCTGAAGTAAGAGTGATCCAGATTAGGAAAAAATTCACGCCCCCAATTTATTCCTCTGCCAAATAATGTTACCCACCAGATAGTTGCCCACACCCAAAATAATTTCATTCCCTGATTTTTTTGCTGTAATGGTTTCATATAAAACCAAGTGAAAATGGCACTGATAATTAGAGTAACAGATTGAAAATGTTCAATAATTTTTGTTGTAAGGTCGATATTAAAATCCAGAGGGATAGTATTAAATAATGGAATTAAAAATAAGCTTCCCCACAGAATAGCAATCGGCCAAGAGATTGTTTTATCTATTTTCATAGTATGACTTTTATATTTTAAGATTTATTTATTACTGATATCGGATAGATATCAGCTCACATTGCTTGTGGCATGGCTTGCTACGTAAAAACTATTATGCAAAAAGCGTATGGAGGGACTTAACATTTAGTATCAAAAACCGATAGTGCTGTGTGAAATAGCACCTTTGGGATAAAAAGCGTTTTCTCATTAATGGAACAAATCGTCTGGTTTGTTGTTCATTAATTGCGCTAAGTGTGGATTGCTTAATCGATAAATTGACAAAATAACGTGAATTATCACTAATTAGGGCTGTTCAGTTGCGTGAATAATGATTAAAGTAAATTTAGTGAATAACAATGAGGAAAATTTATGCTGTATATCTTCGATATGGGTAATGTGATTATTGATATCGACTTTAATCGTGTATTTGATAAATGGTCTGAACTCAGTGGTACACCAAGTGAAGAGATCAAATCACGGTTTACTTTTGGTAATATCTTTCAATTACATGAGTGTGGAAAAATTTCAGACATCGAGTTTGCTGAGCTGCTTTGTGAAGAAATGGACATCACTCTAAGCTTTGAAGACTTTGCTGAAGGCTGGCACGCTATTTTTATTTCGTTAAGACCTGAAGTCATTGATATTATGGAACGCCTGCGTGAGCAAGGGCACCGAGTGGTGGTTTTATCGAATACTAATCGTCTACATCTAGACTACTGGCCAGCACACTACCCAGAAATTGCAGCCTCCTCCGATTTCCTATATCTGTCCCAAGATTTAGGCATGCGTAAGCCTGATCCTGAAATCTACAAATATGTACTGCAATCAGAAGAGTTTGATGCTGCAGATGCTATTTTCTTTGATGATGTCGAAGAAAATGTAAAAGCCGCAGAAGCCCTTGGTATTCGTAGTATTCATGTTGTGGATAAAGACACCATTCCTGAATATTTCCGCACTTACGATTTTAGTGCAGAAGTTGAATAACATCCTGATTTTATAGTGGGGCAACGGCTAACGTTGCTCCATCTTTTTGTAAAGAGTCATCATGATTGCATTAATCCAGAGAGTCACTCATGCGAGTGTGGCTGTTGATCAGAAAATCGTAGGGCAAATAAATGCTGGGTTGTTGGTTTTGCTTGGTGTTGAAAAAGATGATGATGAGCAGAAAGCCAAACGTTTGTGTGAAAAAGTATTGGGCTACCGTATTTTTAGTGATGAACAAGGGAAAATGAATCTCAATGTTCAGCAGGCGGGAGGCAGCCTTTTGGTCGTTTCTCAATTTACTTTAGCAGCTGACACTAAAAAAGGTATGCGGCCTAGCTTTTCAGGGGGAGCAGAGCCTGAAAGAGCAGATGCTTTGTACCAATACTTCGTTGAACAGAGCCGCCAACAAGGGGTTGAAACACAAACTGGTGAGTTTGCCGCTGACATGCAAGTGAATTTAACCAATGATGGCCCTGTTACCTTCTGGCTACAAGTGTGAGTTCATTTTTAAAGGGGGAAGCGATGTACCATTTACGTACACCGAAAGATGATATTGAATTTGCAACTTACTACCATTTTCGCTGGGAAATGTTGCGAAAACCGTTTAATCAACCCCTAGGTTCAGAAAAAGATGGTTATGATTTAACCGCACACCATCAAATGGTCGTGGATGATAAAAACCGTATTCTTGCCATTGGTCGCTTATATATCAATGCTGACAACGAGGGAGCAATCCGTTTTTTAGCCGTTAACCCTGCCATGCAAGGTAAAGGGCTCGGTAAATTGATTATCATGGCCCTAGAGTCCGTTGCACGCCAAGAAGGCGTCAAACGCATCGTATCCAGTGTTCGTGAAGAAGCAGTACCATTTTTCGATAAAATGGGCTTTGAGAACCGTGGGCAAGTCGCTGGGCAGTTAAAAACACCAGTGCGCCATTACTTGATGATCAAACCCATTGAGACATTAGACCAAATTCTACATCGTCCAGACTGGTGTGGTGAGCTACAACAAGCTTGGTATAAGTATATTCCATTAAGCGAAAAAATGGGTGTCCGAATCGACCAATACACGGGGACCCGTTTTATTACTACCATGCCGGAGGCGGGCAATCAAAACCCCCATGAAACGATTTTTGCAGGGAGCCAATTTTCATTAGCTACACTGACAGGATGGGGGCTGATTTGGCTGTTAATGCAAGAACACCAGCTTGGTGGCGATATTGTATTGGTCGATGCCAGTATTCGTTATGGTAAACCTGTAAGCGGCAGGCCTACAGCAACTGCGGACTTAGCTAATATGAGCGGTGACCTTGACCGTTTAGCTCGGGGTAGCAAAGCGCGAGTAAAACTGAAAGTCGAAGTCAGTAACCCCGATGGTAAAGTGGGTGCTGTATTCAGTGGTGTCTATATGGTGTTACCTGTAGAGCCCGCAAAGTAACGTTATTCATTGAAAATTAAAAGATAAAGGCAGGTATGATTGACCTGCCTTTTGTATTTCTATGGATTGATAGTTTTTATGGATTGCTAAGAGCGGGGAGCGGCTCTACCAAAGAAGGCTCGGTAGGCTGTAAATCGGCTTCGGACTCTACTGAAGAAGTGACAACCCCGTTAACAACGGTACGGAATAGGCGTTTACCTTGCAATGGTATGGCCATCAATTCCCCATTCAAACTTTTTGCCACTGATGGGGCGAGTAAGTCCCCTTGTAATGTCGCATCAAAGTCACCGATAACTTGAGCTGGGAAGCCTGCCCAACCCCATTGGTTTAAATCGACGAGGTCAATATTAGAACCTGATGCCCTGAGTAAGAAGGGGACTTTTTTGGGCTCTTGTTTTACCAGCAAGCCAATTTTACTGATACCTTTATCAGTACTGACCGTTAAGCTCGCTGCTGCCGAGGATTTACCACTTTGGCGTATTTCGACAAATGGACGGCGCACTAGAACTTGGTTGATTGTGCCGCTATCTGCATTGAATGTCGCTTTACCGCTCCAAATTCCCCATTGTTTCTGTTTGATTAAATCAACATTTTCAATATTACCGCTTAATGCCGTCAACTCGAAAGGAAATTGCGGCTGGATATTCATCAAAAGTGATTGGGAAAGGGTGAATTTCTTAATATTTAAACCGGACAACCACGCTGGCGTTGGTTGCGCGAAGAAGGACAACCAATTTTCAGGTAAGGTATATAAGATACCCGCTAGTTTACCGTCATCGATAGTGAGTACTTGATTATTGCGTTGCCAAGACCCACTGAGGTTAAAAATGCCTTTATTATAGTAACCTGATAACTTGCTGATATTGAGGTTATCACCGTTAATATTCAGCTCTCCAATTAAGGTACTCAGCTGCTGGTCTTTCACGACGAATTGGTCGACATTAAAGCTAATGCTGCTTTTAGGGCTAGTCCAGCTGCCTCTAACGAAGCTGAGTTGGTCAATTTCGGTGCTTAAGCCAGAAAGTGCCCAATCTTTACCTTGAATATCAACATTGGTTAGTTCTACTTTTTTGACTTGCAGTGATTTATCACTCGTTATTGCACCAAATAGTGAATCGAAATCAACATTATTTTCCCAGCCAACTTTATTCATGGTGAGGGAGTCAACCATGATAGAGCCATCATTAAGTACCTTCCCAGTGCCCGCAATATAGCCATTATTTAAGTAGGCACTGGCTTGGCTTATTTCTGTTCCTTGCTGCTGTAATTTACCGGTAATGGCAATATTCTTGAATGCAAGGTCATTGAATTTTAATTGGTTAGAGGTAAATCGAAAATCACCGTAACCAAAAGGAGTGTTTTCGGTGGGTTTCCAAGGGGTCATTCCTCCCGTAAAGCCGGCGACTTGTACCGTATCATTGCCTTTTTTAAGCGTAATCTGGCTATTTTCAAATTGCAAAATAGTCGCGGAAATAGGGAACAACACCGTATTTGGTGAGACTGTTGTAGATAATGTCCCTTGAGTGATAACCAAACGTTTTATTGCGGTGCCACTAAATAGGTTTAGCCAATTAACATCAACCACGACTTGCCGTGAATCTAAAGATAGGTCACTGTTTTTAGCCGTTAACTTAACATCTTGGAAGATGAACTCACCGGGGTTAGAAAACTCATGCCCCATAATTCCCACATCAATATCGTAACTGGTAAATTTACTTAAAAATTGACTGGAGTAGGATGCGCCCCAACGGGTTTGTAGCCCGATATAAGTAAAAATAAACAATAGCAGCAGTAACAAAAGTGCATAGGTAGTAAATTTGATTAACCATTTCACAGTTTACTGCTCCTTTGGTTTGTGAACGAATAGACACAGGAAGAAACCGTCTAATATAACGACAATTTAAGGATAGCATACAGAAAAACCGCCAGAGTGTTCAACACTGGCGGCTAGAATGAAAGGTTATTTTTCGAGAGGGAAGACTAAATTCAGAACAATTGCAGTTAAACCCCCCGCAGCAATACCTGAAGAAAATAATGTTTTTAACCAGTCAGGCGCGAATTGCAAAATCAAGGGTTGCTGTGACACACCCATACCCACGGCGAGAGAAAGGGCTATAATCATGATGGCGCGGCGATTGAGTGGCTCACGAGACACGATACGCACTCCTGAAGCGGCAATGGTACCAAACATCACAATGGTTGCTCCGCCTAATACGGGCTCAGGGATTTGTTGTACAAAGCCTGCAACCGCAGGGAATAGCCCTAATAACACTAACATTAAAGCAACAATGTAACCGACATAGCGACTTGCCACCCCTGTTAATTGGATAACACCGTTGTTCTGCCCAAAACAAGAGTTAGGGAAAGTATTAAATACCGCAGAGACCATCGAGTTCAAACCATTGGCAAGTACGCCACCTTTGATTCGTTTCATATATAAAGGGCCACGAACGGGTTGTTCTGACACATCTGAAGTGGCGGTAATGTCACCTATTGTTTCTAAGGAAGTCACCATAAAAATGAGAATTAATGGGATCAACAGGTTCCAGTCGAAAGATAAGCCATAATAGAAAGGCTCAGGGACAGTAATAATTGGCTGATTGGCTTCCATTGGTTGCGCATTTGGTAACATGTCCATCCACCAAGCTGCAATATAACCAACGGCCATGGCAATAACTAAAGATGCGACACGTAAGTAAGGGTTTTTCTGCCGATTAAGTAAAATAATAACCGCTAAAACAACCCCAGCCAAAATCAGGTAATCTGGTGAACCGAAGGTATTATCGCTAATCGCACCATAACCACCACCAATGGAGGTTAAGCCGACTTGAATTAAAGATAAGCCGATGATCATGACAACGACACCAGAAACCAGTGGTGTAATGACACGGCGGGCTAGATGTAAAAAACGTGAAAGAATCACTTCGGTTAATGCGGCGACGAGTAACGTGCCAAACAAAGCTGCCATCATGGATGGGATATCAGCCCCACCTTGCTTGAGTGCAACACCCCCCATGATTAACGGTGCAACAAAGTTAAAACTGGTTCCTTGAATCGAAAGTAGGCCTGAGCCAATAGGGCCCCATGCACGAATTTGAATTAAAGAAGCAATACCGGAGGCAAATAAAGACATACTAATGATGCGTTGAGTATCGTGAGCTGGTAGCCCCAAAGCCTGGCAAATCAGCATCGCTGGGGTAATAACAGCGACAAACATCGCCAGAAGATGTTGCCCGGCAGCAAACAAAGCTTGCGGCAGCGGTGGACGGTCTTCTAATTTGTAAATAAGTTCGCTTTGCGTGTGTATGGTCGCTTCAGTAGTTTGCTTTTCAGACGTCGCAGTATTCATTGCCTTCATTTCTCGCCAACAAAAAACGCATTGTAATGTGTCGAAATTAAAAAGCAATCGTTTGCTTTTAAAAAATATATTCATTAGTTAAATAGTGTCGTCACATTTATATATATTTTAACTTGTATTTATAACAGTTTTTTTTTCTAATCCTACAACCTGCTTTTGGCGTTTTAAGGAAGAAATTAACGTCTAACTAGTTTTTGATAATTTTAACAACAGACGAGGTACGTGAATGTATCATCTCGATGTCTACGGTACACTGGTAGCTGCTACCTTAGTATTATTGCTTGGGCGTAAACTGGTAAAATCAGTCCCTTTTCTTGAAAAATATACCATCCCTGAACCTGTTGCGGGTGGGTTGTTAGTTGCTTTTAGTCTTTTATTGCTTAAACAATTATTTGACTGGAGCCTTTCTTTTGACTTATCACTGCAAGAACCTATGATGCTGGCATTCTTTGCCACTATTGGTCTTAATGCCAACCTTGCTAGCTTGAAAGCTGGTGGTAAGGCATTGTTTATATTTATTTTTGTGGTTGTAGGCTTATTGCTAGTCCAAAACACAGTGGGGATTGCCCTTGCTGAATTATTGGGACTAGACCCTTTAATGGGGCTGTTAGCTGGCTCAATTACCTTATCTGGCGGCCATGGTACTGGTGCGGCATGGGGTAAAATTTTCACTGAAAATTATGGTTTCCAAAGTGCAACAGAAGTTGCAATGGCGTGTGCTACATTTGGGCTCGTTCTTGGTGGTTTAATTGGCGGACCTGTTGCACGTTTTCTAACACGTAATATTCCAACGCCAGGAACGGCAGAAGATGATAAAGATGTGCCAACTGCATTTGAGAAGCCTCAATCAGGGCGCATGATCACGTCAATGGTTTTAATTGAAACTATTGCATTGATTGCTATCTGTTTGCTGATAGGAAGTTATATTGCAGGTGAATTAGCCGATACTCCTTTTGCACTGCCTAAATTTGTATGTGTACTGTTTGTTGGTGTTATTTTAAGCAATAGCCTATCACTGCTTGGTTTTTACCGAGTGTTTGACCGCGCCGTTTCTGTTATGGGTAACGTGAGCCTATCATTATTCTTAGCGATGGCTTTAATGAGCTTGAAGCTCTGGGAATTAGCATCACTGGCCATTCCAATGATCATTATTCTTGCTGTACAAGCTTGTGTAATGGCAGGGTATGCAATTTTTGTTACCTTCCGTGTGATGGGGAAAAACTATGATGCCGCTATTTTAGCTGCGGGGCATTGTGGTTTCGGTCTTGGGGCTACGCCAACAGCGATTGCGAATATGCAAGCGGTAACGGATAGGTTGGGGCCATCTCACCTTGCGTTCCTTGTGGTCCCAATGGTTGGGGCATTCTTCATTGATATTGTTAATGCGATAGTCATTAAATTGTATTTAATGTTGCCACTATTCCCAACTATTGCGGGATAGTTTTTATTTAATAATAAATCAAGTTAAGCAGGTATTGCCGTGAAAATATTCACGGCAATTTTCATTTTAAGGAATGGATAAAAAGAAGATATAAAACTTAAGCGTGGCTGTATTGTTCTCGCTCAGGTAACCAGCGCTCAATAAGTTGTTGTGCATTTTCTGGGTAGTTTTGTTGAATATGGCGAGCGAGGCGTTGCACTTCTGGCAACATATATTGGTCACGTAACAAATCAGCGACCTTAAATTCTGCATTTCCTGTTTGTCTAGTGCCTAATAATTCCCCAGGCCCGCGAATTTCGAGATCTTTTTGTGCGATAACAAAGCCATCATTGCTATCACGTAAAACTTGTAGCCGTTGTTTAGCGGTGTGGGTTAGCGGTGTCTTATATAATAATACGCAGTGAGATGCGATAGCTCCACGGCCAACTCGTCCTCTCAATTGGTGCAATTGAGCTAAACCAAGGCGCTCAGGGTTATCAATGATCATCAAACTGGCATTAGGCACATCAACACCGACCTCAATGACCGTTGTAGCCACAAGCAGTTGAATTTCATTCCTTTTAAAAGCCGCCATAATGCTTTGTTTTTCAGCAGGTTTCATTCGCCCGTGGACTAAGCCTACTTTTAATTCAGGTAGTGCCAGTGCGAGTTCTTCGCTGGTCACTTGAGCCGCTTGTGCTTCTAATAATTCAGAGTCTTCAATGAGTGTACAGACCCAATAGGCTTGGCGACCTTCTTCAATACAGGCTTGGCGAACGCGTTCAATAATATCGTTACGGCGAGTGTCTGGGATGGCGACAGTAGTGACAGGCGTACGGCCCGGAGGAAGCTCATCGATGACAGAGGTATCTAAGTCTGCATACGCTGTCATCGCCAGTGTCCGTGGGATTGGCGTAGCGGTCATGATCAATTGATGAGGGTGGTACCCTTGCTGCTCACCTTTCTCACGCAGAGCGAGCCGCTGATGAACGCCAAAGCGATGTTGTTCATCAATGATAACAAGCCCCAGCGCTTTAAAGCTCACTTGCTCTTGGAAAATAGCGTGTGTTCCAACAACCATCGCAACTTCTCCACTTGCGATGGCATCTTGCTGAGCCTGACGTGCCTTACCCTTCTGTTTGCCCGCTAGCCAACCCACTTTAATGCCTAAAGGCTCTAACCATTGTTTGAATGTATTGGCATGTTGCTCTGCAAGAATTTCGGTGGGAGCCATCAAAGCTACTTGTTTGCCATTCTCGATGGCACAAACGGCCGCTAAGGCTGCAACAAGCGTTTTTCCTGACCCTACATCCCCTTGAATCAAACGCATCATAGGGGCATCTTTGGCGAGGTCTGCTTCAATTTCGCTAACAACACGGTTTTGTGCATTTGTTGGCGAGAAAGGTAATTGTGCGAGTAACTGTGATTTTAATTGACCACTTGTTGCTAAAGGCTCGGCATATAGGCGTTCGTTGCCTGCACGGATGGCTAGCATACTGAGGTGATGTGCTAAAAGCTCTTCGAGTATAAGCCGTTTCTGGGCAGGATGGTGCCCTTTCTCCAGTTCAATCAAAGCGACATTCGGTGGTGGATTGTGTAATAAGCGAATGGCATCTGGTAGGCTTATCATTCCACGGCTAAGCTCTTCTGGAAGCAATTCTTTTATTTTTCCGCTATCAAGTAACCTTAGCGCTTGTTCCATTACCTTGCGTAAAGTGGCCTGACGAACACCTTCCGTGGTTGGGTAAACAGGTGTTAAGTTCTCTTGTAAGCTGATATTGCTGGTGTCTTGGGAGACTTTATATTCGGGGTGAATGATTTCTGGCCCTGTATTTCCTCTGCGAACTTCCCCATAGGCGGTGACCTGTTTTCCTTCTGCTAAGTTATTCTTCATTGCAGCTGAAAAATTAAAAAAACGTAAGGTGAGGTTACCTGTGCCATCGGAAATCAAGCAGGTCATCATTCTTTTGCGGCCGAATACCACTTTAGTTTGCAGTATTTCACCGGTAATTGTTGCGGTCGTACCGGGGAGGAGATCTTTTATTTGATATAGACGGGTGTGGTCTTCATAGCGTAAAGGGAAATGAAGAAGAAGGTCTTGAACGGTGTTCAAACCGATTTTACGCATTTTTTCTGACTGGCTTGCTCCAATTCCGTGCAATGAAGTCAGTGAAATGGTATCAAGTAGCCCATTATTCATGTTATTTCCTTTTATTTAACCAAACTGCCGTCTTTTCATTTTTTCGGTTAATTGCATTTGTGCCCACCACGAGTCATCAGCTTCAATTTGCCCTTGGTTATTGATAAATGGGCGAGGAAGTCCCTTACGTTTAGCAACTTCAGCCAGTACAGGGTAACCTCCTTCAAATAACCAAGTTTGTTGTTCATCTGGTGAGAGTAAGCAATGGTCACGTTCGTACATACCCGCCTGCTGCCGTTGCCGTTGGGCTTCATATAAAATCAGTGCAGAAGCAACGGAAACGTTCAAAGATTGCACCATGCCAGCCATTGGAATGATAATGTGTTTATCAGCCAGTGCGAGGGCTTGTTGTGAAATCCCTGTTTTTTCTTGCCCCATCATAATACAAGTTGGCAAAGTATAATCAATTTCACGAAAATCAACGGCATGTTCTGACAAGTTAGTCGCCAAAACCTGCATATTTTGTGATTTTATGTGGGCAATTGCTTCTTCGGTGGATGTGTGTGAAATAATTTTAACCCAGCTATTACTCCCCGCAGCAGAAGAAACGGACAGTTTGACTTGTTGGTCCGGCCAAATAGCATGAATTTGATGGATCCCTACGGCATCCGCACTGCGTACAATCGCAGAAACATTGTGCGGTTTATGAATATCTTCGAGGCAGAGAGTTAGGTCAGGCTGCCGCATCGCCATCATTTGGCAAATGCGGCGATAGCGGCGTTCATTCATAGTTATTAATTACGTATGGTCGTTAATTACGGTTTCGGCTAACACGTAGAACGTCAGGCATAATACGGATTTTCCGCATCACATTTGCCAATTGAACTCGGTTTTTAGTTGTAAGGCGAATAAAAGCGCAATATACACGGCCATCTTTTTCTTCTGTATTCATACTTTGAATACTTGAATTGGCGTCATTAATGGCGGCAGTTAAATTCGCTAAAGCACCTTGGTGATTAATCATATCCACTTTAATTTCAGCGATAAAGTCGGTATCAGTGTCGTTGTCCCATTCAACAGCCATAAATTTATCAGGTTCTTTTTGATAACCACGAATGTTGCGGCAGGATTCATGATGAATAACGAGACCTTTACCAGGACTAATATGTGCAACAATTGGGTCACCAGGAATAGGACGACAACATTTTGCAAAGGTGATTAAAACACCATCAGCACCTTTGATAGAGAGTTTATTCCGGCTTTCAACTAACACTTGTTCTTCAGGTGTATTTTGTGGATTGTTCTGTAGGTTACGTGCGACAACCACACTCATTGCATTACCCAACCCAATTTCAGCAAGCAAATCATCGATAGAGTGCAGCTTCATGCGTGCCAATTCCGCATCAATATTGGCTTGAGGGATATCAGTGAGTTTATTTCCTGCCCCTAGCGCATGGTTGAGTAAACGGCGACCTAAATTAATAGAATCTTCACGTTTTAAGTTTTTCAATAACTGGCGAATTTTGGCCCGCGCTTTTGAGCTGACAACAAAATTGAGCCATGCTGCATTTGGCCGTGCGCCCGGCGCGGTAATAATTTCGACAGTTTGGCCACTCGTAAGGGATTGCGAAAGTGGGTAAGGCTGGCGATCAACACGCGCGCCCACGCAAGCATGACCAATATCTGTATGCACCGCATAGGCAAAGTCAACAGGTGTGGCACCAGTAGGTAACTCAACAATGCGGCCTTCAGGGGTGAAAACGTAGATTTCATCTGGAAATAGATCCGATTTAACGCTTTCAATAAATTCAAACGAGCTACCTGCACTTTGTTGTAACTCAAGTAGACTTTGCATCCAACGTTGAGCTCTAACTTGTGCTGTTGTACCTTGTTCGCCTTGCTCTTTATATGCCCAATGCGCAGCAACCCCCATTTCAGCCATTTGGTCCATGTCTTCTGTGCGAATTTGCACTTCGACAGGAACACCATGTGGCCCAATCAATGAGGTATGTAGCGATTGATAGCCGTTAGCTTTAGGGATAGCAATATAGTCTTTAATACGCCCCGGACGCGGTTTGTATAAACTATGCATTTGGCCTAAAACGCGGTAGCAAGTATCCACATCTTTTACAATTACCCTAAAAGCATAGATATCCATAATGGAATGGAAACGTTGCTCTTTTTGGTGCATTTTGCGATAGATGGAATAAAGGTGTTTTTCTCTGCCACTTACGCGACAAGGAACTCCTGCCTCGGTTAGCCTACCGTCAATTTCCGAGAGAATTTTTTGGATCATCTCTTTTCGGTTACCGCGAGCAGCCTTGACGACTTCCTTAATAACACGATAACGGTTGGGATATAACGCTTCAAAACCCAGTTCTTCAAGCTCTGTTTTGATGTGGTGTATACCTAGCCTGTGGGCTAACGGGCTATATATTTCAAGGGTTTCACGTGCAATGCGCCGACGTTTATCGGGCCTAAGTGACCCCAACGTGCGCATGTTGTGAGTGCGGTCTGCCAGTTTTATCAAAATGACACGGATATCTTTTACCATCGCCATGATCATTTTGCGGAAGTTTTCTGCTTGGGCTTCTTTTTTGTCGCGAAAGTTGAGCTTGTCTAGTTTGGATACACCTTCGACGAGACCGGCGACGGTGGTACCAAACAATTCTTCTATATCTTGAAATGTCGCTGGAGTATCTTCAATCACATCATGAAGTAGCGCTGCCATTAGTGTTTCATGGTCCAAACGCATCTCAGCAAGAATACAAGCAACAGCAACTGGGTGAGTAATATAAGGCTCACCACTTGAACGGGTCTGTCCTTCATGGGCATCCCGAGCAACAACATAGGCTTTTCTTAGTAATTCAATTTGTTCTTTAGGAAGATACTTTTGAATGACTAAATTAAGGCTTTCAAACAGATACAAGGCAGACCCACCTTAGTGATTAGCGACGACCTTCAGCGATTGCAGAAACTGCTTGCATTTCAGCCGCTTCTTGCTCTTGCTGTTCTTGGCGCTCACGCACATCTAAAATGTGACCGTTGATTAAGCCTTCTTCTACTTCACGTAATGCGATAACAGTGTATTTATCATTTTCTTCAGGAACTAAAGGGTCTTTTCCACCCGTTTGTAACTGACGAGCTCTACGTGCCGCAACCAATACGAGGTCAAAGCGGTTACCAATTTTTTCTACTGCGTCTTGAACAGTTACGCGTGCCATAAATGTGCTACTCCAAAGAAATAAAAAAATGACCTGATATGATACTGAAACTATTCTCAGTCTGCTAGTAATTTGCTGATTAAAGCATCATGTCGTTGAACTTGACGCCCTAATTTTAAACGCTCAGTACGGATGATAGATTGTAAATCGCTCAGTGCGGTATTGAAATCATCATTAACAATAAGGTAATCATACTCGTTGAAATGTTCAATTTCACCTACTGCCTGTGACATACGTTTTTCAATAACTTCATCGCTGTCTTGCCCACGACCACGCAGTCTGCGATAAAGTTCATCTTTTGATGGTGGGAGAATGAAAATACTACGCGCCTCAGGCATTTTGGCTCTTATCTGCTGCGCTCCCTGCCAATCGATATCAAGAAAAACATCAACACCACTATTTAATACATCTTCAATGATAGGTTTGGACGTCCCATAATAATTCCCAAAAACGCATGCATGCTCTAGGAATTCACCTTTGTCGACCATTTGTAAAAAATCAGTTTCAGATACAAAGAAATAGTGCTCGCCATGGACTTCTCCTGGACGTGCAGTTCGAGTTGTATGAGAAACGGAAACCTGTGTGTCATACAATGGTTGTGTTTTTA
Source organism: Providencia sp. PROV040 (assembly GCF_032706145.1). Taxonomy (NCBI): domain Bacteria; kingdom Pseudomonadati; phylum Pseudomonadota; class Gammaproteobacteria; order Enterobacterales; family Morganellaceae; genus Providencia; species Providencia sp. PROV040. The sequence continues at coordinate 302,415 of NZ_CP120530.1, forward strand.
ATAAAGCCTGAATCAGACTTGATTTCCCTGCTCCACTAGGGGCAGAAACAATATATAACGTGCCTTGTATCATGATGATTTCTTGAATAGTCGAGGATTAAACATAAAAGATGGTGATAAACCCGACATAGTATACACGGACTTGCATCAACATGCAGCGATATCAATAAATCATGAATTTTAATTAAATGAATTTGATTAGTAACTAAATTGTGAACGGGCTCGAGAAATTAACTTATTACTCATGAAAGCATCATTAGTTTTGCGAAGCCTTTTGCAAACAACTTCTTTTGAGGATGAAGACTTTGAGAGGTTGTTTGATGCTTAGCAACTGAGGAGAAAATGCTTTAAAAGAGTAACATCTTAATGGATTGGTAATAACAAGGAATAGTTATGATTTATATTTTGTATGGTTATTGGTTCGCGTCAGTTTATAGACTAAGTGGGTTAATTGTTGGGGTAATGGTGTGTATTAATGTTGCTCAAGCAACGCAGCAAATTGCCGTTAATAAACCGTGTGAAAAACAAAATAGTAAAATAATAAGTCAGGAAAGTCATCGGTTAGGAAAACAATTACAACTGTGGAACCAAGCTTACCGTTTGGCGGGTAGCAGTTCCATTAGTGATGAAGCTTATGACCAGCTATTTAATTTATGGCGTTCTTTACAACGATGCCAGCAACTTCCCGAAGAATTGCCAGAAGTACTATTACCTGAAAAATCACAGCTAACTATGCATCCCATTCCTCATACAGGGTTAAAGAAACTCAATGAATTAGAAGTTTATAGCTGGATAGAAACACGTAAAAATATCTGGCTACAACCTAAAGTTGATGGTGTAGCAGTAACGTTGGTTTATAAAAATGGCAAGCTTATTTCCATGATTAGCCGAGGAAATAGTGTTGAAGGAATCGAGTGGCGGGCAAAAGCAGATTTTATTCCTGCGATACCCAAACAAATCAAATATTCAGGCATGTTAGTCCTTCAAGGCGAATTATTTTGGCGTATGAATGGACATATTCAAGCTAAAAGTGGGGGAGTGAACGCTCGTAATAAGATTGCGGGGTGGTTAATGCGAAAAAATGAGCCAACCGCCCTTGAAGAAAATATTGGTATTTTTATTTGGGCATGGCCTGCGGGGGATGCTAATCCAAAAACACAGTTAACATTACTTTCTGAGATAGGTTTTCCGCTTGCTGAACAATATAGCCATAAAATTGAAAATAAGATTCAAGCTAAGCAACTAAGGGAATACTATTATCAAGGGCAATTACCATTTGCTACAGATGGCGTAGTGCTTAAAAATTTTCCAGCGCCAGCAGCATCAGCCTGGCAATCAAAACAAAATAGTTGGGCGATTGCATGGAAATATCCATTACGCAGTGTGCTATCAGAGGTAACTAAGCTTCAGTTCAATATAGGAAGGACCGGGAGAATTAGTGTTGTAGCTAGCATAACCCCCATCAATATTGACTCGAAAACTATTTCAAAGGTAAATGCTGGATCATTATCATCATGGGAAAAACGAGATTTACTTGTTGGAGATAAAATACTTGTCTCTCTTTCAGGGCTAGGAAGTCCAAAGATTGAAGACGTTATTTGGCGACGAGAGGAACGCGAATATCCAGAGACATCAACCTTAAAGCAATTTCACTCACTCAGTTGTCTTACTTATACTGAAGTTTGCTCACAGCAGTTTGTCGCAAGGTTAACGTGGTTAGGTAAACAACTACGTATGCGAGGAATAAGTGAGGCTACATGGCGCCAGTGGGTAGAAAACCATAACCTAACTCGATTAACAACTTGGTTGTCAGAACAATGGCAAAGCGATTTATCGAAAGGTAAAAAACACCAAATGTTAGTAAAGCAACTGAAAATGGCAAAGGATCAACCTATTTCGCTTTGGTTAAAAGGTCTCGCAATTCCACTAACTAAATTACAAGTAGGGAAAGTGACTGACATAGGTATGTTGTATGACCCATCATGGGTTAACAGTCTAAATTTGACGAGGCTGCAAAAGAAAAAATTAGCTAATTGGCTAGCGGAACCAGAAATTGAATCTATTTTACGTATATTGTCTGACATGAAAGCGATTCAGCCACCAATAGAAAGCCATCAATAGTAAATCATTAATGGCTGAAACTCTTTTATTGATTAGATTAATCTTGGTTTTCGTAATTAAAAATAGGCAAACCGAGACGATAACGAATGGCTATTAGCCTTGCACTCAAGCCAACAACGAGTGTGATAATAACCACGATATCTTTAGGTAAAGGCGTTTGTAATAGGCCAATATAGATCCAAGCGGCAGCGAAAGAAACGCCAGCATAGACTTCTTTTTGGAAAACTAAAGGGATTGTGTTACACAGCATGTCTCTTAACACACCACCAAAAACGCCAGTAATCACTGCTGCAATAGCTGCAATGATTGGGCTGTAGTGCATATCGAGTGCTATTTGGGCGCCAAGTATAGAAAACACAATTAGTCCGATAGCATCTAATATGAGGAATAATCGGCGTAAATGTTTCATCATAGGGGCTATCCAGATTGTCACAATCGCAGCGCCTGCAACAGTCAGGATATACTCAGGATGTTCCACCCAACCTAGGGGGTAATGGCCAAGTAAGATATCACGGACGGAACCACCACCAATTGCCGTCGCGGACGCAATAATAATGACGCCAAAGACATCCATTTTTCGTCTACCAGCCGCAAGTGCTCCAGTCATGGCTTCTGCGGTGATACCAATAATATAAAGTACACTTAATAACATGGTAGTTTTGTTCGAGATTAAGGTTATTGCTAAAGGGTAATATTACTTATGAAACTTCTCGACTGAGATTTTCTAGTATTGATTAAACTAGATTAGTTAAAGTAATCCGATAGCGATATTAAATGATGTCAAAGGATAACAGATTGAATAATAAATTGCCCTATAAAGAAACATGTTTAACGCATGATGAACGAAGCCACCAACTAACGAATATTAATATCTGGACTCCAGACAGCCAGTGGTTAGCGTATGATATACGGCCGAGCGGTAGTTCTTTTACAGGTTTATCTATAGAAAAAATTCATGTAAAAACATTACAAGTCGTTGAGGTTTATCGTGCAAGTCATGGGGCTCATGTTGGAGTGGTAACGGTAAGTCCTCAACTGCCAACTCAATATGCTTTTATCCATGGCCCTGAGTACCCTGATGAACAGTGGCAATATGACTTTCACCATCGAAGAGGGGTGTATGTTAAAGAAGATCAATTAAATGTAGCTCACCCAATTGATGCAATGTGTATTACCCCTCCGTATTTAGTGGGGGCGTTGCGTGGGGGGACTCATGTCCATGTTTTTAGTCCAGACGGAAAGTGGTTGAGTTTTACCTATAATGACCATGTAATGCATGAATTAGATGTGCAATTAGACCAACGAAATGTAGCAATTGCAGTACCTATTGGGCCCGTTAATGTGAGTCCTAAAATACATTTTCGAGAATATAGTGGCGATTACTTTTGTTGTGTTGTGACGCGAACAACGCAACAGCCTAAGCCTAGCAGCGATGAGATTAGCCGTGCATATGAAGAGGGTTGGGTAGGTCAAAAAGGTTATCAAAAAGAGAATGGAGAGTGGCAAGAAAGAGCGCTGGTGTTTATTGGTGACACTCATTCTACAAATGGAGAAATTATTCCTGAGATCTATATTGTTGATCTACCTTCACAGCTTGAGGATTACATGATTGCGGGGGAATCTCCTATCCAAGGAACAGAATCAAGCATGCCTTCCCCACCAAAAGGTATACAGCAAAGGCGTTTAACTTATACACACGATAAAAAATTTCCTGGTTTAGCGAAGCAGCCACGACATTGGCTAAGAACTTCGCCAGATGGTAAATCAATCGCTTGTTTGATGAATGATGATGACGGTAATGCTCAATTGTGGTTAGTTGATACGCTAACTGGAGTGCAAAGGCAGATAACTCAGGGTTCTTCACCAGTCCAGTCTGCCTTTAGCTGGGATAGTAAAGGTGAGCACATTTGCTTTATTTGTGACAATAGTGTCGTGTATTGTCACGTCGTAAGCGGAGCCATACAAAAATTAACGCAGCGTACTGAACTTGCTCCTGTTGCTGATTCCGTTGTATTTTCACCTAATGATGAATTGATTGCGTTTATGCGAGATATTGATGGATTTAGGCAAATTTATACCGTAGAAACGGGTTTAAACAGCAAATAAAATAATTATGTTACTACAGTCACGAATAAAAAAAGTATTGATAAGCTTTTTTTTATCTGTGACTGTTTTTATTTTTCTCTGATTAGCATTTAAAAAATTTAATTGTTAATTATTCATGTAATGAGTGCAAAAATACTTATAAATAGAATAGAATATTTAAGTTAAGGAGATAGCTATCATAATAAGATAATAATTAAACAGATATTATATAAATGATTGGTCAGATCTTAGATTAAAAAATAATGTATTCATAAATACAGTTAATACACAATGAAATTTTAATTACAAACGTTTGATTGAGCCTGAATTACTTTTTGGTTTTATCTTTATTTTCAAGTTCTTCTATGCGTTTTTTGGGTGAGTCTGCTTTATCACCATTACCCGATTTCGCGTAATCTAAAGGAATTAAAAGAGTATCCATAACAACAGAAAAGGGTAAATCAATAGCAAGTAAAGGTTTAACAACCCAGCCAGTCTCATCATCTTTAATCATTTTAATACTGTTTTTCGAACCAGGGTAATAACCTTCTGATGGGCCTGCATGAGTCATAATACTGGAGCAACCACTCAAAATAAGAGGTGCGATAAGAAAATATAATCGTATTGAAATTAAACTCGGCATAGACATTGTTAACCTGTATTTAGTTTGTCGTCCCCAATATTTACTTATAATAACTAAAAACAAGAAATTCACAATAATGGTGTTGTATTATTATTTTATTTAATCGTATGTATTTTTTTAGTTAATAGTTTACTTGTAGCTATTAACTAAAAATGTTTGTCTTAAGTAGCTATTTCTATGAATGATAAATAACGTTAAGAAATAAAGACATACTATTTTATATTTGTTATCAGGTTGAAAATTCTAAAAAAATAGATCATTTATTCCTTCTGAACTGTGCTCTATGGCACATATTACCCTCATGCTATTTGGCATAATCGATTCAGTAGTATGTTTTATCACCTATTTGGGTGTGTTTAACGGGTAACTTGTCGTCAAAAGGATGCGGTCTATGAGTGAATTAGCTCTTACTGTAAGTTTGTTGGCGTTAGCTGCTGCTTTAGGGCTATGGATTGGAAATTGGAAGATCCGGAGTGTTGGGCTAGGGATTGGTGGTGTTCTATTTGGGGGGATCATTGTTGGACACTTCGCCCAAAGTTATGGCTTGCAACTTAATAAAGACATGCTGCATTTTATTCAAGAATTTGGCTTGATACTGTTTGTATACACAATAGGTATTCAGGTTGGGCCTGGTTTTTTCTCTTCTCTACGCGTTTCTGGGCTGAAACTAAATGGCTTTGCGTTGATGGTCGTTGTCTTAGGCGCAGTGGTAACAGCAATCATATATAAAGTCGCGAATATTCCATTACCGATTATCTTAGGTATTTTCTCAGGGGCGGTAACGAATACGCCATCTTTAGGTGCTGGTCAGCAAATTTTAACTGACTTAGGATCTGACCCTAATCTTGTTGGCCAGATGGGGATGGGCTATGCCATGGCTTACCCTATGGGGATTTGTGGCATCTTATTGGTGATGTGGTTAGTACGCATTATCTTTAGAATTTCAGTAGAGAAAGAAGCTTCTGCATTTAATAGTTCCACTTTTCAACAGCGCGACTCTCTGCAGACTATGAACATTGCCATTCGTAACGCCAATCTTGATGGCTTAATGATGCAAGACATCCCGCTGCTTGGTAGTGAAGCTATTGTTTGCTCAAGATTAAAACGTGGGGACATGCTGGTTGTTCCTCAGCCTACCACAGAAATTCATTTAGGTGACTTATTGCACGTTGTTGGTTTAAAAGATGATTTAAATAGAGTTCGTTTAATATTAGGTGAGGAAGTTGACGTATCCTTGTCGACATCAAGCTCTATTTTGCATTCCGTTCGTGTGGTGGTGACGAATGATGCTGTACTAAGTAAAAGGCTGAAAGACTTAAACTTAAAACAAAAATATGATGTTGTTGTGACACGATTAAACCGTACTGGTATTGATTTAGTTGCTAATAACAATTCGGTTTTACAATTTGGTGATATTTTAAATATTGTTGGACGTCCTGAGTCAATCGAAGCCGTCACCGCTTTGTTAGGTAATGCGAAACAGAAACTACAGCAAGTTCAAATGTTACCTGTATTCCTCGGGATAGGGCTTGGAGTTGTGCTGGGGTCAATACCCGTTTTTGTTCCTGGTTTTCCTGCCGCACTGAAACTAGGATTAGCGGGAGGGCCACTGGTTGTTGCTCTAATTCTCGGTCGTATAGGGACTATAGGGCGTTTATATTGGTTTATGCCTCCGAGTGCAAACTTAGCGCTGAGAGAACTGGGAATCGTCATGTTCCTCGCTGTTGTTGGGCTCAATTCTGGTGGTGGCTTCATTGATACTTTAATTAAAGGTGATGGGCTAACGTGGATTGGTTATGGGCTATTGATTACGTTTGTACCACTATTTATTACAGGTGTTGTAGCTCGAATTTTTGGCAAAATGAACTATTTGAGCCTTTGTGGGGTGCTAGCGGGCTCTATGACAGACCCTCCTGCACTGGCTTTTGCAAATAATATTCATGCGGCCAGCGGTGCTCCGGCATTGTCTTATGCAACGGTTTATCCATTAGCGATGTTTTTAAGAATTATTTCTCCACAATTGCTGGCTATTTTATTTTGGGCGGTTTAGCTAGATGTGATTGTTAAACCGATGAATAGCAGAAATTCTATTGAAATTTCTAAAATTATAGCTTTTTCAATATGATATTTGGATTTTGATGTTTGATGTATAAGGCAGTAATGTAAGGTATCACGATATATAGGGGCAAAAAGTGCTTTTGTTTAAGCAATAACCAAATAGAAAAGATGTTCTAATAGTTTTGAATGATATTCGTATTGAAAAATTAATTTGATTTCAATTACGGAGTTCTCGCTAATTTTTAGCCCCTTCTATATGAAAGGGCTTTTTTTTTACCTAAATATTGCAATAACAGGGCTAAAAGTATCTTGTCGTTTCACGACTAGCAGGTCACTTCTTGATAAGCTTTTTCAAGCTCTTCAGCTAATATCTTGATCCCTTGTTCAATTTTTTCTGGCTCAGGGACATAGTTCATACGCATACATTGATGCGCATGTGGCCAATCCTGTTCAATACCAGGGAAGAAGTAATGGCCGGGAACCATCAATACACCACGTTTTTTTAAGCGTTGGTATAATTCTAAGCAATTAATTGGTAGGTCTTTAAACCATAACCAGAGGAAAATGGCACCTTCTGGCTTATGAATTAAACACTTATCTTCTGGGATATAGCGGCGAATAATTTCGATGGCTTCTTCTACACGCTGCTTATAAAAAGGACCAATTACATTTTTAGATAACGAGATAAGGTCATCTTTTTTAAGCATTTCTAAGGCAAGCGCAGGGCCTATGCCACCAGGAGCAAGGCTGATGATGCCATTCATATTACTAACAGCTTCAATGATTTCTTCGTTAGCGATGATAATGCCGCATCGAGTTCCTGGTAAACCAAGTTTAGATAAACTCATACAAAGAATGACATTTTCGTTCCAAAATGGCGTAGCTTCGCTGAAAATAATGCCAGGGAAAGGAACACCATAAGCATTATCTATTAGTAGTGGAATATTATGTTGTTTAGCTAGTTGGTCTAAATGCTCAACTTCTTCATCAGTAATGACATTACCAGTCGGATTTGTTGGGCGAGACACACAAATCACCCCAATATCATCAGTAACCTCTAATGTGTTGAAGTCGACTCGGTATTTAAATTGACCATTAGGTAAAAATTCTATTTGTGGCTTATTCGCGACGAATAAGCCATCATCAAGACCTGAGTCTGCATAACCGACATATTCAGGGGCAAGAGGAAATAGCACTTTACGGGTGATACCATCTTCAAAGCGACCGGCTAGCAAGTTAAATAGATAGAAAAAAGCACTCTGGCTGCCGTTAGATAGGGCAATATTTTTCGCGCTAATATTCCAACCTAGTTTTGCTTTTAGCGTTGCTGCAAGCGCTTTCAACATGGCATCTTTACCTTGAGGACCATCATAATTACATAAAGTGTCCGTCAATTGGCCATTAGCACACATCTCAGCTAACAGATCTTGGAAATACTTATCCATTTCAGGGATATGAGCAGGATTTCCTCCCCCTAACATAATGGAGCCAGGGGTTCTTATGCCTTCATTCAAGTCTTTCATTAATAATGAAATACCTGAATTTTTAGCAAATTTATTGCCAAATTTAGAAAATATCATCGCATTTATTCACATATATTTATTAGATTGTTAATGGAATTTAAAACATACTCCGCTGCACCTCAGAGTTCAACCACCAATTTCTATCTTTTATTAAGATAAAATATTAAGATGGATATATTTAACAGTCTAAAATGTTGCAATGTTAATGCTTTGGTGGTTTATTTTTCTTTTTACTCGATGAGTTACACCGATAAAAACTAATTTATTTAAATTGGCAACAATTCACTAAATGGTCATTTATCATGCCAGTTGCTTGCATAAAGGCGTAGCAAGTAATTGAGCCGACAAATTTAAACCCACGTTTTTTGAGCGCTTTGGAGAGAAGCTTAGAAAGTTCTGTTTCCGCAGGAACTTGTGATGAGAGCTCCCAACCGTTGATAATGGGTTGGCCATTAACAAATTGCCAAATAAAAGTGGAGAAGTCTTCACCATTTTCTTTCATGGCTAAATAAGCTTTTGCATTTGCAATAATTGCATTAATTTTTAATCGATTACGGATGATCCGAGTATCTTGCATGAGTCGCTCAATATCGTCTTCATTCATTGATGCAATTTTTTCAGGGTCGAAATGATGAAATAGATCACGATATCCTTGGCGTTTTTTTAAAATGGTGTACCAAGAGAGCCCGGCTTGTTGGCCTTCAAGGCAGATCATTTCAAATAACGTTAAGTTATCATAAGTGGGTTTACCCCATTCATGGTCGTGATAAGCGATATATTCAGGATCTTGATTGACCCAATGGCAACGTGTTAGTGCGGTATCCATTTTTCATCCTTTTTACAATGGTAATTGGTTTGCTTCAAAAAACAAACTATTTATACTGTATAAATAACCAGCTTAAAAGGGGTGAAAGTATTTTTTTTTATTTTTAGAATAAATACAGGCATATTCAATGCTGTATATCTTGCGGTCAAAGGGTATACTGGCGTACTTTCATTAAATTTTACGTATCGCGTGCGGATCTAACATGCAAAAGTTTGATACCAAAACCTTTCAAGGTCTTATCCTGACATTACAGGACTACTGGGCGCGTCAAGGCTGTACCATTGTTCAACCATTGGACATGGAAGTCGGCGCTGGAACTTCTCACCCAATGACGTGTTTGCGCGCATTAGGCCCTGAGCCTATTGCAGCGGCTTATGTTCAACCATCTCGTCGACCAACTGATGGCCGCTATGGTGAAAACCCAAACCGTCTACAACACTATTACCAGTTTCAGGTGATCATCAAACCATCACCAGACAATATCCAAGAGTTATACCTTGGTTCTTTAAAAGAATTAGGTGTTGACCCAACAGTTCACGACATTCGTTTTGTTGAAGATAACTGGGAAAACCCAACATTAGGTGCCTGGGGATTAGGCTGGGAAGTGTGGCTTAATGGGATGGAAGTTACTCAGTTCACTTACTTCCAGCAGGTCGGTGGTCTTGAGTGTAAACCAGTAACAGGTGAAATTACATACGGTTTAGAGCGCTTAGCGATGTATATCCAAGGCGTGGACAGCGTGTATGACCTTGTTTGGTGTGATGGCCCATTGGGTAAAACTACCTATGGTGATATCTATCATCAAAACGAAGTTGAGCAATCAACCTATAACTTTGAATACGCAAATGTTGATTTTCTTTTCAAATGCTTTGAAGAGTACGAAAAAGAAGCTCAACACTTGCTGGCTTTGGAAACGCCACTTCCACTACCTGCATACGAACGTATCTTGAAAGCGGCTCATACTTTCAACTTACTCGATGCACGTAAAGCCATTTCTGTTACTGAACGCCAGCGCTATATCTTACGTATTCGTACCCTAACCAAAGGGGTTGCAGAAGCGTATTATGCTTCTCGTGAAGCGCTTGGATTCCCTATGTGTCATAAGAACTAAGAGGCTGTCATGACTCAACAGACTTTCCTTGTGGAAATCGGCACCGAAGAGTTACCGCCGAAGGCTCTTCGTTCATTAGCTGAATCATTTGCTGCAAATTTTACGGCTGAACTTGATGGGGCAGATATTGCTCATGGTGCAGTAACGTGGTTTGCTGCTCCTCGCCGGTTAGCACTTAAAGTCGCTGATTTAGCGGCTTCACAGCCAGACCGTGAAATTGAAAAACGCGGCCCTGCTATCTCTCAAGCATTCGGTCCAGATGGCCAACCAACTAAAGCCGCTGAAGGCTGGGCTCGCGGGTGTGGTATTACCGTTGATCAAGCTGAGCGTTTGACCACGGATAAAGGCGAGTGGCTACTCTATCGTGCCCAAATGAAAGGGCAGGCAGTCAGTGAATTACTGGCTGATATGGTTAGCCGTGCATTGGCCAAATTACCTATACCTAAATTAATGCGTTGGGCAGATAAGGACACACAATTTGTTCGCCCTGTGCACACGGTAACATTGTTACTGGGTAGTGATGTTATTGATGGCGAAATTTTAGGTATTAAGAGCGGGCGCACAATTCGTGGTCACCGTTTCATGGGTGAATCTGAATTTACTATTGATAATGCGGAACAATATCCAGCCATTTTACGTGAACGCGGTAAAGTCATGGCGGATTACGCAGAACGTAAAGCGGTTATTAAAGCAGATGCGGAAAAAGCGGCTCAGGCTCTTGGTGGTCAAGTTGACTTAACAGATAGTTTGCTTGAAGAAGTGACTTCATTGGTTGAATGGCCGGTCGTTTTAACAGCTAAATTTGAAGAGAAATTCTTAGATGTTCCTTCAGAAGCGCTAGTTTATACCATGAAAGGGGACCAAAAATATTTCCCAGTTTATGATAAGACGGGCAAGTTAATGCCTAATTTTATCTTTGTGGCAAATATTGAGTCTTCTGATCCTCAGCAAATTATTTCAGGTAACGAAAAAGTTGTACGCCCGCGTTTAGCAGATGCTGAATTTTTCTTTAAAACTGACCGTAAACAACGTTTGGAAGATAACTTACCACGCTTAGAAACTGTATTGTTCCAAAAACAATTAGGTACACTGCGTGATAAAACTGACCGTTTAGAAGCATTAGCTGGCTGGATTGCAAACAAAATTGGTGCGGATGTAAACCATGCGACACGAGCTGGTTTATTAGCAAAATGTGACTTAATGACTAATATGGTGTTTGAATTCACAGACACTCAAGGCGTTATGGGAATGCATTATGCACGCCATGATGGTGAGTCAGAAGACGTTGCATTAGCTTTAAAAGAGCAGTACCAACCGCGTTTTTCTGGAGATGCACTTCCATCGACTGATGTTTCAGCCGCATTAGCATTGGCTGAAAAAATGGATACGCTTGCTGGTATTTTTGGTATTGGCCAACATCCTAAAGGCGATAAAGACCCATTCGCTTTGCGCCGTGCTGCATTAGGTGTCTTACGCATCATCGTAGAAAAAGGCTACCAGCTTGATCTTGTTGAAATGACAGAAGAAGCAGCTCGTTTATACGGTGATAAATTAACCAATAAAAATGTGGTTAATGACGTTGTCGAGTTCATGCTTGGTCGTTTCCGTTCTTGGTATCAAGAATTAGGCTATAGTATTGATACCATCCAAGCGGTATTAGCTCGTCATCCAACACAACCTGCTGACTTTGATGCACGAGTGAAAGCTGTTACTCACTTCCGTTCATTAGAAGAGGCGCAGGCACTTGCAGCGGCAAATAAACGTGTTTCCAATATTCTGAGCAAATCAGAAGAAAAATTGGCTGATAACGTTTTAGCTTCTGTTCTAAAAACACCTGAAGAAGTCAAACTTGCGACCCATGTTGTGGTATTGCAAGATAAACTTGCGCCAATGTTTGCAGAAAGGAATTATCAAGAGGCTTTAGTTGAATTAGCTTCTTTACGCGATATCGTGGATGAATTCTTTGCAAATGTTATGGTAATGGATGAAGACCAAGCGGTTCGTATTAATCGTTTGACGCTATTAAGCCAATTACGTGAGTTGTTCTTAAAAGTAGCGGATATTTCTTTGCTTCAATAGCCTTAAAAATAGGTTATTAGCTTGTAGTTAACGTTATTTTTATAAACGCTAACCTGTTTGATAAATAAGCACTAAAATATTCTAGTGCTTATTTTTTACTTAAAATAAGGTAATTTGCATATAAGCCTTACTGTTTTGGTGGTTTTATCAGCAAACGAACAGAATTGGCGAAAAATGGGTTGACGATCTCCGTTCTTGGCAGTATTATTCACACCGTTTTCGGCGAGTAGCGCAGCTTGGTAGCGCAACTGGTTTGGGACCAGTGGGTCGGAGGTTCGAATCCTCTCTCGCCGACCAAATTTTAGAACCCACCTCATTGAGGTGGGTTTTTTCGTTTATATCCCTTCCTATTTTTCACCCCAACTATTTCAGACTAACTTGGCTTGCACTCAATAACCTATCTCTGTTGATATATAAGCTGATTCACTCATGTTGTTTTAGGTAAAAACGCTTTTTCATTACAAGGACTCGTTAATGAAAGTTAATAACGTTTTATCAATACATCTTTGTTTCTTCTTATTAAGTCTTTATACCGTTATTGGCTTTAAAGCTTATAGCGCGCCTATAGCGCCTCCAAATGGTATTGTTGAGATGCCATCTACTTGTATTATGATAAATCAAGTACATTTCATTGGGCTTGAGCAGATTAAGGAAATAGCTGTTAGCCAAGTCAATAAATGGCGGCAAAAGATAGAGGGCCAATGTATTGATGAACAAGGCTTACTCAACTATGCAGATGATATTACGGCGAAGTTAATTCATGCTGGCTATCTGACCTCTTACTTGTATTACCCTGAGCAAACTTTTCTGTTTGGTATTTTGCAAGCAAAAATAATAGCAGGAACGGTTTCTTCTGTGGTTTATCAAAATGAGCAGTCAGAAGATAAATTACTACCACACATATTTCCTTTCCAGTTAGGTGATACGCTTAATTTACGGCAAATTGAACAAGGCTTGTACAATTTGCAAAATACATCTTTACTTCCTTTCCATATCAAACTAATTCCTGATGATACCTATGGGAATGCTACTCAAATTGTCGTGGTAGGCCAGCACCGACGCGAATTCCAAGGTGCGCTTTCTTTTGAATCACACTCAATTTCTCGGCAAGTCGGTAGCACTGTTGGCCATACTTTTATGGTCGCCAATCCTTTTTTACGAAGTGATTTTTTATATTCAGAAATCAGCCGTCAGTTTAGTAACACAGAAGAAACTGAAATTAAATCAGCAATATTATTTTACTCTCTCCCCTATCAATATTGGTTGTTTTCAATATTTAGTGGGTATCAGGAAAATAAAACAGTTATTACCTGCAATGATGTCGCTTTACCACTACAGCAGCATAACGGCTTCTTATTACTACAAGCCGAATATTTATTAAAACGAACAGAAAAAACGGTAACTTCATTAAGTCTAGGGTCTGAAAGCCAAAAAAGTGACATGTTTTTGGCTGACCTACACTTACGAACACAACAACGCTTGGCTCATTACATCATTGGTGGGTTAACTCATCAGGTCAATTTTCTACGGGGAAGTGCTTTAGTTACATTAACGTATAAACAAGGAACTAACTGGTTTGGTACCAATGTACAGCAAATTACGGGTTTAAATAAGCCACAGGTTTTACAGATTTCGGCTTCAGCAATGAAGGAAGCCTCCCCTTTTCAATATCAAAGCCAATTTGATATGCAATTAAGTCGTGACAAGCTAGATGTTTTATTAGACCAAGGATCACTTACTGGATTTGGAGGTGTTAGTGGTTTTATCGGTGGAGCTGAGCACCTTGAAATGGGGGATAATAGCTTAAAGCTACAAAACGAGGTGGTCTGGCAGAGCCCATGGCCGCAAATGGCTTTATATACCTCGTTAGGTTTAGGAACAACATCAAATGATAGAGCCACATTTTGGAAAGAAAACCTATTGCTGGGAGGGAGAGTCGGAGCTAAAGGCCAAATTGGGAGTTTGTCATATCATTTATTTGTAGAAGCGCCAGTTTGGCAAACTGACCGACTACTGGCAAATTCAATGAGTTCGAGCCTTCAAATGAAATTTCATTATTAATTAAATCATAGGGTTAAAGCTGGTGATTGTATCTATTTAAAATGACCTAGGTAATATTAGGCAATTGTAGTTTTTATCATCAGTATTAAAGCATATTCTGTACTTTGGAAAATAAGAATACAAACTACAGCCAGTATTATTTTATTCTTTAAGTTATCAATTGGTTAAAATTATGTTTAGTGAAAGCAGTTGAATGTTTTTTATTTGCATAAAAAACAAACTAAATAATTACATACTAAAATAATTTCCACATCGATTCTCTCTAGTGTTTTATTTCGTATCATGCCAACAAAAGCACTATATTCGTTCAGTAATTCAGCACTTAATCACAAATATAAAAATAAATAACCTCGATATAAAACCCTATTCACTACTAATTATATGGTTATAACACCTGCATCTTGCACTTCATTATGAAATTTTAAGCTAAATTGCAATGCTAATTGTTTCTAATATGTTACATGAATTGTGGGCGGAGCGTAAATGTGGCTATTGACGAAGTGAGTGACAGTTGATTAATTGCACAATGAATAACAAAAAATACAGATACTACATCTGTCGCTTTTATGACGGATTTAGACATCAAGCAAAACAACATGAACACCATAGGAGCATACAGATGCGCTCTATTAAAAAGACAGGTCTACTGACTGTAGGACTTACATTGGCAGCATTAGCAGTATCAGCAACAGTACAGGCAAAAACGTTAGTTTACTGTTCTGAAGGTTCTCCAGAAGGCTTTAACCCACAGTTGTTCACATCAGGAACAACCTATGATGCAAGCTCTATCCCGCTGTATAACCGTTTAGTTGAATTCAAATTAGGAACAACGGAAATTGAACCGGGTTTAGCGGAAAGCTGGGAAGTGAGTGATGATGGTAAAGAGTACACTTTCCATCTACGTAAGGGTGTCAAATGGCACTCTAACAAAGAATTTAAACCGACCCGTGATCTTAACGCAGATGATGTGATTTATACATTTATGCGCCAAAAAGATGCAAATCACCCATATCACAAAGTTTCAGGCGGTAGCTATGAATACTTTATGGGAATGGATATGGATAAAATTATCGATAAAGTTGAAAAAGTCGATGATAACACAGTAAAAATCACATTAACTCGCCCAGAATCACCATTCTTAGCTGATATGGCAATGGACTTTGCATCGATTCTTTCTGCTGAATATGCAGACCAGATGTTGAAAGCGGGTACGCCAGAGAAAGTGGACTTAAACCCAATTGGAACGGGCCCATTTGTTCTGCAACAATACCAAAAAGACTCTCGTATTCTTTATAAAGCCAATGACCAATATTGGGGTACAAAACCTAAACTTGACCGTTTAGTCTTCTCTATCACACCAGATGCTTCCGTTCGTTATGCAAAACTGCAAAAAAATGAATGCCAAGTCATGCCATATCCAAACCCGGCTGATTTAGAGCGCATGAAGCAAGATAAAGACATTACATTAATGGAGCAACCAGGCCTAAACGTCGGCTATCTCTCTTATAATGTTGAGAAAAAACCGTTGGATAATCAAAAGGTTCGCCAAGCACTGTCTATGGCGGTGAACAAAGATGCAATTATCGAAGCGGTTTATCAAGGTGCAGGCCAAAAAGCGAAAAACCTTATCCCACCGACAATGTGGGGCTATAACGATGCGGTGAACGATTACGAATATAATCCTGAAAAAGCCAAAGCCTTATTAGCAGAAGCGGGTTTCCCGAATGGTTTTGAAATTGACCTGTGGGCAATGCCTGTTCAACGACCATATAACCCAAATGCACGCCGTATGGCGGAAATGATCCAAGCAGACTGGGCAAAAGTTGGCGTTAAATCAAAAGTTGTTAGCTACGAATGGGGAGAGTACCTCAAACGTGCGAAAGATGGTGAGCCACAAACAGTAATGATGGGTTGGACGGGTGACAATGGGGACCCTGATAACTTCTTTGCAACCTTGTTTAGCTGTGCAGCAAAAGAGCAAGGTTCTAATTACTCAAAATGGTGTAATGAAAGCTTTGAGAACTTGATCCAACCAGCGCGCCAAACAGCAGATCACGACAAGCGAGTCGAACTGTACAAACAAGCGCAAGTTGTGATGAATGAGCAGGCGCCAGCCCTCATTATCGCGCACTCTACAGTGTTTGAACCCGTACGTAAAGAAGTCAAAGGCTATGTGGTTGACCCACTAGGCAAGCACCACTTCGAAAACGTCGATATTGAGAAGTAATCGTATCTAATCTGTCTATGCCCTTCGTTGCTGGTTTAGAGCGGAGGGCGTTTTCTTCTCTAGAAGAAGCAGAGAAGTTAAGTTGTTTGTGAGCACCCGGAAAAGCAATTTTCTGAGTAGCCAAACGGACTAAGAGCCGTCAACGGCATTATTAAAGAGATTCAGGATATGTTGCAATTTATCCTCCGACGATTGGGGCTTGTGATCCCCACGTTTATCGGTATTACATTATTGACTTTTGCCTTTGTCCACATGATCCCAGGCGACCCGGTGATGATCATGGCCGGTGAAAGGGGACTATCCCCTGAAAGGCATGCTTATTTAATGGCAGAGTTAGGGCTTGATCAGCCACTTTGGAAACAATATCTTCATTATATCAATGGGATATTTCATGGTGATTTAGGGATTTCCTTAAAAAGTCGCATCGGTGTATGGGAAGAGTTTTTACCCCGTTTTTTAGCGACAGTTGAATTGGCAACTTGTGCCATGATTTTTGCAATTTCTGTTGGGATCCCAGTTGGGGTTTTAGCCGCAGTAAAACGTGGTTCAATCTTTGACCATACTGCAATTGGCCTTTCTTTAACAGGTTACTCAATGCCTATCTTCTGGTGGGGGATCATGCTCATCATGTTAGTGTCGGTGCAATTAGACCTCACCCCTGTTGCAGGACGAGTGAGTGACACTGTTTTTCTTGATGATTCCCAGCCTCTGACCGGTTTTATGCTAATTGATACCCTAATTTGGGGTGAAGATGGCGATTTTATTGATGCGGTAGAGCACTTGATATTGCCTTCCATTGTTTTGGGTACGATCCCATTAGCCGTTATTGTGCGTATGACTCGCTCGTCAATGTTGGAAGTATTGGGAGAGGATTATATTCGTACTGCACGTGCTAAAGGTCTTGGCCGCGCTCGCGTAATTTTAATTCACGCACTACGTAATGCATTATTACCCGTTGTTACGGTAATTGGCTTGCAGGTTGGGGTGATGTTAGCAGGGGCTATCTTGACAGAAACTATTTTCTCATGGCCTGGGTTAGGGCGCTGGTTAATCGAAGGGCTACAGCGTCGTGATTACCCTGTGGTACAAGGGGGAGTTCTGCTGGTTGCTACACTGATTATCTTCGTAAACTTAGTGGTCGACGTGCTGTATGGCATTGTAAACCCACGTATTCGTCATAAGAAATAAGGAGCGCTAAATGTCTCAATCTACTGAGCCAACCGTTGTCAGCGCCCCACAGCCGATGACACCATTACAAGAATTTTGGCATTATTTTAAACGTAACAAAGGGGCAGTTGTCGGGATGTTCTACATTATCCTGATGGTACTGATTGCGATTTTTGCAGGTATATTAGCTCCACATGCTCCAGATGAACAATTTCGTGATTTCTTACTTGCTCCACCCGTTTGGGAAGATGGGGGAAGTTGGCAGTTTATTTTAGGCACTGATGATGTTGGGCGCGATTTACTCTCTCGTTTAATGTATGGCGCCCGCCTGTCACTGCTAGTTGGTTGTTTAGTGGTTGTGCTGTCGTTAATCATGGGGGTCACTATTGGTGTGATCGCTGGCTATTTTGGTGGTGTCGTTGACGCATTAATTATGCGAGTTGTCGATATCATGTTGGCATTGCCAAGTTTGTTATTAGCTTTGGTACTGGTCGCCATTTTTGGACCTTCGATTGTTAATGCCTCGATTGCTTTGACGTTTGTTGCATTACCTCACTATATTCGATTAACACGAGCGGCTGTTTTAGTGGAAGTCAACCGTGACTATGTGACGGCTTCTCGTGTTGCGGGTGCAGGGGCTGTACGCCAAATGTTCGTGAATATTTTGCCTAACTGTTTGGCACCATTGATTGTACAAGCCTCTTTAGGTTTTTCGAATGCCATTTTAGATATGGCTGCTTTGGGTTTCCTCGGAATGGGCGCGCAGCCACCAACTCCTGAGTGGGGAACGATGCTGTCTGATGTGCTGCAATTTGCACAAAGCGCATGGTGGGTTGTGACTTTCCCTGGACTGGCAATTTTATTGACGGTGCTTGCGTTTAACCTGATGGGTGATGGGTTACGTGATGCATTTGATCCAAAACTCAAGCAGTGATGAGGTAACCAAATGGCATTGTTAAATGTAGAACAACTTTCGGTTCATTTCGGAGACGAAAAGGCACCGTTTCGCGCCGTTGACCGCATCAGCTATAGCGTTGATAAAGGCCAAGTCGTTGGTATTGTAGGGGAATCTGGTTCAGGTAAATCAGTGAGTTCACTGGCTATTATGGGGTTAATTGATTACCCGGGAAAAGTGATGGCGAATTCATTGCAATTTGATGGACGAGATTTACTGTCAATCCCTGAAAAAGAGCGCCGGCAAATCGTTGGTGCCGATGTGGCGATGATTTTCCAAGACCCGATGACCAGTTTAAACCCATGTTTTACGGTGGGTTATCAGATTATGGAAGCATTGAAAGTCCACCAAGGCGGCAGCAAAAGTACGCGTAAGCAACGGGCAATTGACCTGTTAGACATGGTGGGTATCCCTGACCCACAATCACGTTTAGATGTGTATCCTCACCAATTGTCAGGAGGAATGAGCCAGCGTGTGATGATTGCTATGGCAATAGCATGCCGGCCTAAATTATTGATTGCGGATGAGCCGACAACGGCATTAGATGTCACTATTCAAGCCCAAATTATTGAATTATTGTTGGAATTGCAGCAGCAAGAAAATATGGCATTAGTGCTTATCACGCATGACCTCGCTTTAGTGGCAGAAGCTGCGCATCATATTATTGTGATGTATGCGGGGCAGGTGGTGGAGTCCGCCAAAGCAAGTGATATTTTTAAACATCCTCGCCATCCTTATACACAAGCGCTATTACGTGCCTTGCCGGAATTTGCGACGAATAAATCCCGTTTAGCCTCACTTCCTGGTGTGGTTCCCGGAAAATACGATAGGCCTGTAGGGTGTTTATTGAACCCACGTTGTCCGTATGCAACGGAGAAATGCCGTCAAGAAGAGCCAATGTTACAAACCGTTGGTGATCGCCAAGTCAAATGCCATATGCCGCTGGATGATATGGGGAGGCCAACATTATGAGTGATAAACAACACACTCCATTGCTCAAAGCGGTGGATTTGAAAAAATATTATTCCGTCAAAAGAGGGGTTTTTGCTGCTGAAAAAACCTTAAAAGCATTGGATGGAGTCTCTTTTGAGCTAGAACGAGGTAAAACACTGGCCGTGGTTGGGGAGTCGGGGTGTGGTAAATCGACATTAGGTCGTTTATTAACCATGATTGAGCAACCTTCTGAGGGCGAGTTGTATTACCAAGACCAAAACTTGTTAGTAAAAGATAAGTCTGCAGAGAAACTGCGTCGCCAAAAAATCCAAATTGTGTTTCAAAACCCTTATGGCTCTTTGAATCCACGTAAAAAGGTGGGGCAAATTTTGGAAGAGCCGTTATTGATTAATACTTCACTGTCGAAAGAGCAGCGCAGGGAAAAAGTATTATCGATGATGGCTAAAGTGGGTTTAAAAACAGAGCACTATAGCCGATATCCTCACATGTTTTCTGGTGGTCAACGCCAGCGTATCGCGATAGCACGTGGTTTAATGCTTGACCCTGACATCGTGGTTGCAGATGAACCCGTTTCCGCACTGGATGTTTCTGTTCGTGCTCAAGTATTAAATCTGATGATGGATTTACAGCAAGATTTAGGTTTGTCTTATGTCTTTATTTCACATGATTTATCGGTGGTAGAGCATATTGCTGATGAAGTTATGGTGATGTATTTAGGCCGCTGTGTGGAGAAAGGAACAAAAGAGCAGATTTTTAATAACCCTCTTCACCCTTATACTCAAGCGTTATTATCAGCGACACCAAGGTTGAACCCAGACGCTCGGCGCGAACGTATTAAGTTAACGGGAGAGTTACCAAGTCCTTTAAACCCACCACCGGGGTGCGCATTTGCAGCGCGTTGCCGTAGAGCATTTGGTCAGTGTACTCAATTTCAACCAACATTGAAGGAATATAACCAACAGTTAGTTGCGTGTTTTGCGGTTGATGAAGATGAAAAACAAACGGTTGTCGTGAGTTAAGGAGTGAAACGGTGGAAAGGCTAACTTTCTGCCGTCTTTTATTCTAGTGCCACTTTAAGCCGCTTTAACATGCTGTTTGTCCTAAATACCCAATCTTTCTTTTTAAGCTACTCTTTTACGGATAAAATCAAGTATACTGACTGATGTTTCCGTTTTCTTTAAAAAGCTGCTTGATTAGAAAGGTTGTGGCCAAATGAATACCCGAGTCCAACGCTCACTAACATTAAAAAGTATGGTCGTATTCTTTATGATTACGCTACTATCACTTGCGCTTTTTTTAGCTATTCAATTCAGTTACTTAGTTGAACAACGTAAGCAAGATTATTTAGACCAGCTCAGTAACGCTGTAGTGCAAATTCAAAAACCATTAACAGATTCCCTCCTAAGCTCCGACCTTAATGAAGTTAAACGGCTGCTGATAAGCTTAAAGACATCAGGCATTATGGGAAACGCGATTATTACTGTTGATGGCACAACGGTAATGAACCTAAGCTTTGCAACGCCGAAGCCGATACCCAATTGGGTTACCCATTTTGTGGGGATCCCTGTCGAAATGACCGTACCATTGTATGCGTATGGAAATGTTGTGTTGCAAGCGAAGCCTCAAGGGTATTTAACATTACAAGTGGATCCTAACCGTGTTTATCGGTTTGCGCTAAATACCCTTGCTTTGATGACAACAACTTATTTATTGTTGGTACTCATTATTGCTATTGGAATGACGTGGTGTGTCAGTCGTATGATAATAAGGCCGCTACGTAAAATCGCAATTGAATTACAGACAAATTCTGAAGTTAATCAAATTGTTGTGTCTGAATATCATCGTGACGATGAGCTCGGTTTACTTGCAAAAGGGTATAACCGTCAAAGAAAACAGCAAAAATCAGATTAAGTCATGAACATGAACTCAGCTTTATGGTCTAATATCGTTATAGTGGTAACAATGAAAAATGGAATAAAGCCAAACTATATCGTTTAACCCGATAAGTTCACGTTTTTCGTTAATTTATCTGTTGCTATTTGCGGTTAAATATAAAGATATAAAACACATAGGGGTTTACATGCAGGGCTTGAAAGTTCGGTATATCATTGGTGTTGTATTATTCTCAGTCGCGTATTTAGCGGGAGCTGAGCCTTTACAACCTGATCCAGCATGGCAGCAAGGGAAGCTAGAAAATGGCTTTAGCTGGCAATTATTACAAACACCGCAACGTCCTAATGATCGTATCCAGCTTAGGTTAGCAATTAAAACAGGCTCATTAACAGAAAAAGCGAGCGAGAAAGGGTACAGTTACCTCATTCCTAAAATGGCGTTGCTTCATCAAACTGAAGCATTTCCAACAGCAACATTACAAGATTTCTGGCGTCAGGCCACAGACCCTGACATGCCAATTCCACCCGCTGTTGTTTCTTATGACTACACCATTTATAGCTTAAGTTTACCGAATAATCGCCCAGACTTAATTAAGCAAGCACTCAGCTGGTTAGCAACTTCTGTTGCAGGAGCTGAGTATACAGAAACGACATTACATAATGGTTTGACAGCACAAAATGTCCCAGTTGCAACACTTCCTTTAAATGCCAATGATCCCGTTTGGCGAGCGCGTTTAAAGGGGTCGACGATGATGGGGTATGACCCAGGCCAAAAACCGAATGATGTTGTAGCTCTTGATAGTGTGAATTCTTTTTATCAAAAATGGTACACACCGGACGTCATGACATTGTATGTAGCGGGCCATGTTGATTCTCGAATGTTATCTGATTCAATTTCACAAACTTTCTCATCATTAGAAGGTAGGCGCTCTGAACCTGTTTCTGTTGCAGTACTATCGGCGGTAAAACCACAATCTATTGATATTTTACAGGAACAGCCTGCACAGGATACGCTTTCATTAATTTGGGATATTGATTGGCTCCCCATTAAAGACTCAAATGTTTTATTGCGTTATTGGTCGAGCGATTTAGCACGTGAAGCGGTTTATCGTTCTTTGCAAAAAGCGTTTAATCAGAAATTTAATCAAGGGGAAGTTGTTCCGGGGTTGGATTGTCGTGTGCAATATCAGAAAGCCAGTTGTACGTTAACAGTGACAGCAGCACCTGAAAAAATGGCAGCAGTAACGGATATTGTTGCGAGTGAGCTTGCATCGATTAACCAAAATGGTATTGCTGCTGAGCTATTTGACGATATGCTTAAAGAAAAACAAGTGCAGTTATCGCAACTATTTGCAGCCTATGCGCGTACGAGTACTGATGTTTTGATTAGCCAACGTTTGATTTCCCAACAAAATGGGGTGGTTGACATTGCTCCTGAACAATACCAGCGGTTAAGGCAATCTTTCTTGGCGTCACAAAGCCTTGAACAGGTGAATATGGAAGCCCGTCGGTTATTATCTCAAGAGGCAGCGTTTGTATTAGCGCAGCCAAAAGATAAACAAATGATGGATGCAGAACAAATTCGCCAGAAATTTACCAAGGTGTTATGGCCCCAAATTGCTGCGCCAGTACCAACAGAAGCGGCTCCCGCTGCACCAGCAGAAGAAAATCACACCTCACAATAAGCATGAAAAGATAGATATATGAAAAGATAGTCATTGAATGATTCAGTGGCTACCTTTTCATTAATGTTATTGGCTTAATAGCGATTCAATAACGCGAATTAGAGTCTCTCGCGACTCTCTGTCATCAACAAATCCTGCCGCACTGATTTTTGCTTCTGGTGCGTAATAGGCTACAGATCCCCAAAAGCCTAAATGTGAATACAGGGTGATACCATTGACCACATTCACCATAATGCCTAATCGGTAAAGTTCTGCACCTTCGTGAGAACCCATACTTAGCATAGTCTCTAGCGTATTTGGTGATGAAAAAATATTTCCCTCAAACAGCGCTTCTAGAAATATCGCCATTTGTTTCGAGGACATAACTAAACCCCCACCGCCATAGGTATCCATGGAAGCATGAATATGTGTTCCATCCAATTTACCTAAATATTGACGAGCCCGTGGTGCTGCGATTTGCGGCGGTTGTTCTAATGACTCCCAATATGCGCTCTCGAGACCAATAGAATCGAAATGTAAAAGCTCCCTAACAGCTAGGCCAAGAGATTGCCCCGTAATCCGTTCAATAATATTACCGAGCAAAATATAACCCGTATCTGAATAGATAAAGGATTTTGCAGGCGAAAACGTGGGAAATTGTTTACGCATGTACATTTCGATTTGTTCTGTTCGGCTCCAAACATAGTTAGGTTGTTTGAGAACGGCTTTTAGATAGTCTCCATCTGCATGGTCTAGCAGGCCACTACTGTGCTCCAGTAAATGGCGGATAGTGATAGCGTGAGTATTATATTGGGTACTGAGTAGCGTATTATATTGAGGGTCAATATATTCAGATATTGCATCATCAATACTGAGTTTTTCCATTTCAGCAAGACGTAAAATTGCAGCTGCGGTAAATGTCTTTGTATTACTGGCAATTCGTAGTGGTGTATCAACAGTAAGAGGCCTACCTTCAATATCCATTCCTCTAGCACAGAAGGCACCCACGCTATTTTTGGTCTGATTATGATAGTAAAGGACGACGCCACAAGTTAAATTTTCGAGCTGTTGAATAGAGGTGGTCATAATAATCTCATTATTGAATGATTAAGATGAGGATATATGGCATCTTAATCATATCTATACGATCCCTGTACGCTTTAAATGCGCTTAAAGTGACAATATGGCGATGACACAATGGCAAGTGTTTTTTCTTTTTATATAAATTTGGTGCTATGTTTATCCTCAATATAAGAACATAAAATGTACCCAGACATTGAAGTAAAGGAAATAACATGAATAGCTCGAATATATTTCTACAAAGGTTAGGTTTGCGTTATCCCATCATACAAGCCCCAATGGCGGGAGTTTCTACTCCGGCGCTAGCCGCTGCGGTTTCAGAAGCTGGAGGGCTTGGCTCACTAGGCCTAGGCGCAAATTCAGTAGAACAAGCTCGCCAATTGATTACTCAAACACAAGCACTGACAAGTAAAGCATTCAATGTCAATTTATTCTGCCATTTACCTGCGAAACGTCATCCTGATAATGAACTGGCATGGAGCCAGTATTTAGCGCCTTATTTCGCTCAATTTAATGAGACTCCTCCTACCTATCTCAATGAAATTTATCACACTTTTTTAGATAACTCAGAAATGTTATCTATGTTACTTGAAACAAAACCTGCAGTAGTGAGTTTTCATTTTAATATTCCATCCATCGAGGTGGTACAGCAATTGAAACAACATGGTATTTATACCATGGCGACGGCAACGAATTTACAAGAAGCACAACAAATTGAATTGGCTGGAATTGATGCTGTTGTTGCACAAGGTATTGAAGCGGGAGGGCATCGAGGCATGTTTGATTTGCAAGCTTTAGATGAAGAACTCACCACTTATGAATTAGTGACGTTAATCTCTCAACATATTGATTTACCTGTGATTGCTGCGGGTGGCATAATGGATGGGCAAGATATCAATAGGGCTTTAGAGTGCGGTGCTGCTGCCGCTCAATTAGGCACAGCATTTTTACTTTGCCCTGAATCTGCCGCGAATGCAGGTTATCGAGCTAAGATCAAATTGCAAACAGCGGATCACACTCAACTAACTTCTGCTATTTCAGGGCGCCCAGCGAGAGGGATTATTAATCAATTTATTCGAGCAGGTAACGGCTATGAGACAAGTCAATTACCTGATTATCCATTGGTTTATGATATTGGTAAGCAGCTCAATGCAGCAGCAATGAAGTTAGGTAGTGATGAGTTTGCGGCATATTGGGCGGGGCAGAATGTGGCGAAAGCTCGTGAGATGTCTGCGTCTTTATTGGTTAGAACGTTGGCAGAAGAAATGAAACGCTAGTTTTAAACAGTGGTAGGGCGGTTTGTCTTACCGCCCCAGTAAGTTGTTATTTAATTATTTCGTTATCCAATGAACCTTTTGGCTCATCAGTCGCTATCCAAGCTGCACAAAATAAGGTTAAACGCGCAAAGAAGTAAAAGAATGCCATTAGGCCAAGCACTGAACCAAACGCAGCTCCAGAAGGTGACGAAGCAAGGTTAGGTAAAATCCATGTCATAATGGATTTAATGATTTCAAACCCAATAGCTGCAAGCAATGTTCCTTTAAATAGTGACCTGCGGCGATGCTGCATACGCGGTAGGATCCAAAAAATCCATAAAAATAGTAGGAAATTAGCTGTAATTGATATTGTTAAACCAATCAGTGTCCAAGCAGGTTTAAGCCATTCTATACCATCTAACCCAAGCGTACTGACAATCGTCGCTTGTGCAGAGCCAGCAACAGAGGTAAGTGTAATTGTCACAATTAAGGCAATAAGTAGGCCAATTAAGGCAAAGAAGTCGCGAATGTAGCGGAAAATAATATTTTCATGTTCATCTTCATTACGTTCCCATACAGAACGTGATTGTGCCAAAATAGCTAAACGTAAGTTATTAACCCAATTAACCCCTGAGTACACGGCTAAAGCCAACCCTGTCAGCCCAACTGTCGTACGTTGGCGGATTGCGGTGTCTATTGTTCTTTCTAATGTATTTGCGAGCGTAGGGTCAGTAATATTTGCAGAAATTCCACGAACTAATTTTTCAAGCAATTCAGGATTACTGGCTAATACAAAACCGGCAGCGGCGAATGAAAACATTAAAACGGGAATTAAAGAGAGAAAGGAGAAATAGGTAATTGCAGCCCCAAACTGGTTCCCCATTCGGTCATTAAAACGTTGCACGGTACGAATGATGTGAGCAATAAAAGGAATTGCACAAATAAAGTTCACAACTCGCATTGAGAAGGTCACTGCTTTTTTACTGCCATCAATACTTTTATTCAGTGTCGCTTTCAGTTTATTAGTATCTTTCTGTTCTTCTTCCTGCGTATTCGACATTTAATCCCCTTTTCCCGCAACTAAAAGTTGTCTGACTTTTCGACCTATTTAATGCCTATAAATGAATGATATGCATAGTACTATAGCTTAAATTGGACAGTAACTTCATCCCAATGACTGTTTTAAGAGACAAATAGTCATTGGAACGTTTGTTTAAAGTCAAAGCAACTGGTTAATTAATCAGAGGAAAAGGGGCGTTAGAAATTAAAGCGCATCTTTATAAACTTGCAGTTCAGCTTGGGCTTCTTTTAATTCTGCTTGAGCTTCTGCGAGTTTTCTTTCACGTTTTTTAATTTTACTACTGTCATCGCCTTTTAATTTTTCTTCCTGCAGCTCAGCTTCGCGTTCCTGCACTTTTTCTGTTTTCTCAGCTACATCTTTTTGACTATCACGATATAAAGATTCTGGAGTGCAATAACGATTCACATTATCTAATGCTTCTTCTAAGCCTTTAACTCGATGTTGATTACCATGTTGTTTTGCGTAATCAATTTGTTCTTGAATGCGTTGTTTCTTTATTTCGCAGCCATTTTGTGTTTTTGCTGCCATTACTGATGCGCTAGCAAAAAAGGAAATACAAATACTAGTTGTAAGGAGTAGTTTATTCATCATTTACCTCTGTTTATTTTAAAATTTGTGTTTAGGATAGCGTTTTATTTCTTTTCAGTCATGTGAATTTTAACACAGCTATGGTTATGACATTTGTAGTCAATTTTAGCTATAATGACCCGGATGAATAAATCCGGTCTATTTTTTGTTCAAAAGGGCTATCTTTAAAGAACCTATTTAATAATAGTCATCTTAGTGGCTAGTATTGAATTTCCTCAGGAAACAAACGTTACATGTTAAGTTATCGTCACAGCTTTCACGCAGGCAACCATGCTGATGTGTTAAAACACACAGTACAGAGCTTGATCATTGAATCTCTGAAAGAGAAAGAAAAACCGTTTCTGTATTTAGATACACATTCAGGTGCTGGCCGTTATCAATTAACGGGGGAGCATGCAGAAAAAACAGGTGAATATCTTGAAGGGATTGCGCGTATTTGGGAGCAACCTGATTTGCCTGAGGAATTATTGCCGTATATGAATATTGTGCGCCAATTGAATGATAATGGGCGTTTACGCTATTACCCAGGTTCACCATTATTAGCAAAATATTTATTACGTGAACACGATAAGCTGGTATTAACTGAACTACATTCGAGCGATTATCCATTATTACGTACAGAATTTTCACGGGATAACCGCGCGCAAGTTTTCAAGGAAGACGGCTATCAACAGCTAAAATCGAAACTACCCCCACAGAGTCGACGTGGCTTTGCGCTGATGGACCCTCCTTATGAGATGAAGACGGATTATGAAGCGGTCGTGAAAGGGGTGGTGGAAGGCTATAAACGCTTTGCAACAGGAACATATGCAATTTGGTATCCTGTTGTATTACGTCAACAAATTAAGCGTATGGTCAATCAATTAGAAGCAACAGGCATTCGTAAAATATTACAAATTGAATTGGCGGTACGTCCTGATAGCGACCAACGTGGGATGACGGCATCCGGTATGATAGTGATCAACCCACCTTGGAAACTTGAGCAGCAAATGAAGAATGTGCTGCCATGGTTACATAAAACACTCGTCCCAGAAGGCACTGGGCATACGTTAGTTGAGTGGATTGTGCCAGAGTAAACTGTATTTTTGATAGGTAATACCGATTAAATTAACAGGTGTTATCTATCGTAAAGCGCTATTTATGCCATGACAATCAATAGTATGATGCGAGAAAATGCATTCATAAATCATTCAATCAATGGGAATAACCAAATTATGAGCAAACATTACGACTATATCGCAATTGGTGGCGGAAGCGGTGGTATTGCGTCGATGAACCGTGCAGCAATGTATGGGCAAAAATGTGCCTTAATTGAGGCGAAAGCATTAGGTGGGACTTGTGTTAACGTGGGCTGCGTACCGAAAAAGGTGATGTGGCATGCGGCACAAATCTCGGAAGCTATTCGCAATTATGGTCCTGATTATGGTTTTGATGCGACAATTAATCGTTTTGATTGGAAAACACTTATTGATAGTCGTACTGCTTATATTGACCGAATTCACCAGTCTTATGACCGTGTCTTAGGGAATAATAAAGTTGATGTCATCAATGGTTTTGCACGTTTTATTGATGCCCATACTGTTGAGGTAAATGGTGAAACCTACACGGCAGACCATATTTTGATTGCAACTGGCGGGCGTCCAGTGATCCCTGCTATCCCAGGTGCAGAATATGGCATGACTTCTGATGGCTTCTTTGAACTTGAAGCATTGCCAAAACGTGTTGCGGTTGTGGGTGCCGGTTATATTGCCGTTGAACTTGCTGGTGTATTAAATGGTTTAGGCGCAGAGGCGCATTTATTTGTGCGTAAACATGCCCCGTTACGTTCATTTGACCCACTGATTGTCGAAACATTAGTGGAAGTCATGAATACGGAAGGCCCTAAACTGCATACGGAATCAATTCCAAAAGAAGTCGTGAAAAATGCAGATGGTTCACTGACATTAAAATTGGAAAATGGCCAAGAACAAACCGTCGATGCATTAATTTGGGCTATTGGTCGTGAACCAATGACAGATAACCTGAATATTGAAGCCACAGGCGTCGCACTGAATGAAAAAGGTTATATCAAGGTTGATAAATACCAAAATACCAATGTACCGGGTGTCTATGCAGTTGGTGATAATACTGGCGCCGTTGAGTTAACCCCTGTTGCGGTTGCTGCGGGTCGTCGTTTATCTGAACGTTTATTTAATAATAAACCGGATGAGCACTTAGATTACAGTAATATCCCAACGGTGGTGTTCTCTCACCCACCAATTGGTACAGTTGGTTTAACTGAGCCAGAAGCGATTGAAAAATATGGTGCTGATAAAGTTAAATGCTATAAGTCATCTTTCACAGCCATGTATACCGCCGTCACTTCGCATCGTCAGCCTTGCCGTATGAAATTGGTCTGTGTGGGTGAAGAAGAAAAAATCGTGGGTATTCATGGTATCGGTTTTGGTATGGATGAAATCTTACAAGGCTTTGCGGTTGCATTAAAAATGGGTGCAACCAAAAAAGACTTTGATAATACGGTGGCCATTCACCCAACAGCGGCAGAAGAATTTGTGACCATGCGTTAAGTATTGGTTATTTAAATTAAAAGCTAAGTTCATTTGAGCTTAGCTTTTTTTTGGGCATTATTTTGTCAACAGTTCTGCAATCGCAGGAATAGTCGCTAAGCTATCAAGGTATTTTTGCATCGCAGGGGTGGTTTCCATGATTTGGTATTTGACTAAAAACATCACAAATGCACCGACATACACATCGACAGCAGTAAATTGCTCACCACAAATAAACGGTTTAGCATTGTTTAAACCGATTTCTAAACAGGCCATTGTGCGTTCGACAGAACCAAAGCCAGAAGATTTTTGCTGTTCTTCATCTAATTGAATCCCTAAGTTATTGATAGTGAAGGCAGATTCAATTGGACCTGCAGTAAATAGGAACCAACGGTAGTAATCTGCACGTTTAGGGTCATTCAGGGCTGGCGCTAAACCTTTTTCAATAAATTTATCTGCTAAATACAAACAAATTGCAGCAGTTTCAGTGACAACAGCATCTCCATCAACAAGCGCAGGGACTTTTGCCATAGGGTTAATTGCAAGATATTCAGCGGTGTGCATATCTGCACCATAACCTAATTCAATACGCTTGTAAGGAACATCTAAAATTTTTAATAGTAGGTCGACCGTGTTGCCACGTGACATTGAATTAGTAAAAAGAACCAGTTCGCTCATGGTGATTTCCTTATATGAAGTTGAGTGCTTACTATAAGGGAGTGGAGTGTCAGAAATTGTCAGGAGAGACGCACAAGACTTCTTTTTGCCAGCGCTCTAGTAGGTAATTTTTGGGGTAAGGTAGTTTATCTGAAAGTGCATGATAAGACTGAATGCGGTCTAAACGAAAATGGCGGTAACTTTCACGTAATTCACACCAAGCGGCTAATACTTGGGAGTCTTTCATATAACCAATGGCAATTGGCCAAATAATTCGTTCACTAGGTTGATTTTGCCCATCAAGGTAAGTCATTTTGGCTTTGCATTCTTCTCGTAAACTTAAACGTAAGTCTTTAACAATGACGTCATTAATTTCATAGAAATGTGTGGTGGGGGCAAATAAGGTATTTTGATTTAGGATTTTCTGTGAATGACCTGCAACTACAGCATTAATTTTGCTTATCGCCCGTATTGCTGAGTTTTTTAGTTCAGTGTCTGCGTTACTTTTTACCCAACGTAAACCTAATATTAAGGCTTCAAGTTCATTTTCATCGAAAGCTAAAGGCGGTAGTAATAGTCCCGTTTTTAATTGGTAACCAATACCCGCTTCCCCGATAATTTCAGCACCTTGATCACGCAGGGATTCAATATCTCGATAGATAGAACGCACGCTGACTTGAAGTTGTGATGAAAGTGCTTCAGCCGTAATAGGATAGCGATTTTCTTTGAGTATCTGCAATAGGGTGAGTAAACGTTGAGTACGAGTCATAAGTAATTTTAGGTTATTGTGAATGAATATCTGAATTGCATCTATTTGGTCCAAAAGATAGACGCAGTATCAGAGAGTTACTTGCTTTTTTGCCACCAAGACACAATGTAATCTGCGATTTGCTCTGGGTTATTGATATCTAACTGCGGCACGTGAGTATCAATGATTTCATTACTGGCAACAGCCACCACATAGTTATCTATCAAACCGTTGAGAGGTTTGCCCACTTCAGAGCGAAATAATGCGATTTTATCGATCGTTTCGTGCTTAAAGCCCTCAACTAAAATCAGATCTAATGAAGCGGGATCGAAACGGCTAGCTAGGTAACGTAGATCCATTTCATTAGCTTCGGGGGTTTCGGTCATCAGCGCCCAGCGCTTTTCACTGGCAACAAGCGTTTGGTTTGCGCCTGCTTTACGTAATTCAAAACTGTCTTTGCCCGGTTTATCCACTTCCATGTCATGGTGAGTGTGCTTAATTAAACCAACACGAACGTTACGCAGCTTAAGCAGAGGGATAACTTTTTTTAATAAAGTCGTTTTTCCTGTGCCGCTATAAGCGGTAATTCCAAGTAGGGGTAGAGTATTTTGCTTCATAATTCTTTTTGTTGTAACTCCCAGTTACGGCTATCTTCCAGTGTATTAAGATTCGCAAATGAACCCGATTCGGGTGAGAAAATAACACCTTTTGCATTAATTTCATGCATAAAGAGCATTAATTTACGGTCACCTCTTGCAAGGTAATCATCAAGTTGAGCTTTTAGTGAGCGATGCAATAAAGCAAACGTAGGGTGCTCTCGTTCTGTATCACAAGCGTAGCAGGCTAAATGTTTTTCTTTCTCATTGAACATTTTTTCCGCTAAATTGAGAGGGAAAGCAGGAACATCGCAAGGCACAAACAGTAACCAATCTGTTTTGACATGGTGTAAAGCCGCTTGCATTCCTGCTAATGGGCCAGAAAAATGGTTATTTAAATCAGAGATAACCGTCAATTGGCTTTCACTGTAACGCGGTTGATTACGATTTGCATTGATGAGTACTTCGCCAACTTGGGGTTGCAAGCGTGCTAAAATATGTTGATAGAGCGGCTTTCCCGATAAAAGTACCAATCCCTTATCTTGACCACCCATTCGAGAGCCTCGGCCACCAGCAAGTATCACACCAGTTATTAACTGACGAAATGACATGTTCAATATCCTTGAATATCTTCAAGAAAATGTTTCAACATTCCTAGAAAACACTTTCGAGTATAGTAATTACTAAAATTTATTCTATTTTGCTATAAAATCAATGAATATTCGTGCGTATTGCAGTTAAACTTTACGTAGATTGACAACAGTTCGCTTTTTCTCTTGTATGATTATTGGTAACTTGTATCGAATATTCGTGATAAAGGAATAAACATGAAATGCCATCGCTTAAATGAAGTTATTGAGCTTCTGCATCCTGTCTGGAAAGATAATTCAGATTTAAACTTGGTAGAATTATTGCAAAAACTGGCTGATGAAGCAGGTTTTAAAGGCAGTTTATCTGAGTTAACAGATGATGTGCTAATTTATCA
Source organism: Providencia sp. PROV040 (assembly GCF_032706145.1). Classification (NCBI taxonomy): domain Bacteria; kingdom Pseudomonadati; phylum Pseudomonadota; class Gammaproteobacteria; order Enterobacterales; family Morganellaceae; genus Providencia; species Providencia sp. PROV040. Next base: position 335,318 of record NZ_CP120530.1, read on the forward strand.
TTTAAAAATGCGTGGTTCGGATAGCAATGAAGCGATCCCGGGTTTAAAAAAAGATTATGAAGATGACTTTAAAACCGCTATTTTGCGTGCCCGTGGCATTATTAAAGACTAAAACGCGATGGACGAAATAGAACATTCGAATTTCCATTTTAGTGGAATCTCCCCTGACTTAATTTTAGACGCCTTAATGGAAGTCGGGGTTTACCCCGAATCAGGTCTGCTTGAATTAAATAGCTACGAAAATCGGGTTTATCAATTCCAAGACGAAAATCGGCAACGCTATGTGGTTAAATTTTATCGCCCTGAGCGTTGGAACCGTTCACAAATTCAAGAAGAGCACGATTTCACTTTAGAGCTTCGAGATGAAGGGCTGTCTGTCGCAGCGCCTCTTGAGTTTGCTGGGCAAACGGTATTGGAGTTTGGTGGGTTTATATTTGCAATTTTTCCGAGTATCGGTGGCAGACAATATGAAACAGATAACTTGTTTCAATTAGAAAGTGTAGGCCATTTGCTAGGACGTATACACCAAATTGGCCAGCGTAAAAACTTTGCATTTCGTCCGACAATGGGTCTTGATGAGTATTTGGCACAGCCTCGCCAAGTGATAGACTCAAGCCCTTTGATTGCAGAACGCTATAAATCTCAATTTATAGAGTCTTTAGATGCATTGATTGCACAAGTAAAATTACACTGGACTGACTCAATTTCATCTATTCGCCTACAAGGTGATTGCCACCCAGGCAATATTCTGTGGCGCGATGAAGCTTGGCTGGTGGATTTTGATGACGCCCGAAATGGGCCTGCAATCCAAGACCTTTGGATGCTACTTAATGGCTCTCGCCAAGAACAAGCCATTCAATTGGATACGTTATTAGAAACGTATAATGAGTTTTGTGATTTTGATGTAAAACAGCTGAAGCTGATTGAACCTCTTAGAGCAATGCGTATGGTACATTACCTCGGGTGGATTATCCGCCGCTGGCAAGACCCTGCGTTTCCTCGAGCATTTTCATGGCTACAAGCTGATGATTTTTGGCAAAAACAATCGCTCGAATTTAATCAACAGATTGAACGGTTGCAAGACGCCCCTTTGCAGTTAACCCCTCAGTTTTAACTTTTAAGTTTTTGTTTTTGGAGAATGTAGTCTATGAAAAAAATTATGTTGGCTTTGCTTGGTATTGCCATGTCTTTTAGTGCTGCAGCGGCAAACTACACGGAAGGTAAAGAGTATACTGATGTTAAAGCTGTACCAAATTTACCTCAAGTTTTGGAGTTCTTCTCATTTTATTGCCCACACTGCTATCAATTTGAGAGCGTGTATAAAGTGCCTCAAACGGTAGAGAAAAACTTACCAGAAGGCGTGAAAATGGAGCGTTATCACGTTGATTTTCTTGGTCCTTTAGGTGCCGATTTAACTCAAGCTTGGGCCGTTGCGATTGTCTTGAAAGCAGAAGACAAAGTCACACCTATCCTGTTTGAAGGTATCCAAAAAACGCAAACTATCAACAGCAAAGCAGATATCCGTAATGCCTTTATCAAAGCAGGTATTTCTGGTGAAGAGTATGATGCAGCTTTAAACAGCTTCGTTGTGAAATCTATCGTTGCGAAACAGCAAAATGCAGCGCAAGACTTAAAACTACGCGGTGTTCCTGCATTATTTGTTGATGGTAAATACCAAGTTCGTAATAACGGCATCTCAGTTGATAACGCAGCGGACTACGGCAAAGAGTTCTCTAATGTTGTGAACTTCTTAGTAAATAAAAAATAATCGCAAATAGACGGTGGTATACTCGCCATCGTCTCTTTTTTCTATTAATATCCACAATTCAAAGACTTTCTCTCACCTGTATTAAACCCATTCAATTATGCGCTAACTCTTTGATTTTACTTTTCTGTTTATATTGTTAACAGCCATATTACTTGTTGAATTTACTGAGTAACACAAATTTACACACAAGCTTATCCACAGGATGTCAATCAGATACTTAGTTAATCGGCGTGATTAATTTCAACTAACTGTAATTAATGGTGTACTTATAATAGTGGATGATTTGGTGTGTTTTTAATTATCTAACTAAGCGGAATATAAAACTTGGGATGTATCTGAGGCCACATTATGGCATCCTATTGGTATTCGTTCCTGACTAAAAAGATGATGACAGATTATGGCTCAGATTGCAGAAAACCCTCTTATTTTGGTTGATGGTTCCTCTTACCTATACCGTGCTTACCATGCATTCCCTCCACTGACCAATAGTGCTGGTGAGCCTACAGGGGCAATGTATGGCGTGCTTAATATGCTACGTAGTTTAATTATGCAGTATAAACCTAGCCATGTAGCGGTTGTCTTTGATGCGAAGGGAAAAACATTTCGTGATGAATTGTTTGAGAGCTATAAGTCTCATCGCCCACCAATGCCTGATGATTTACGCGCTCAAATTGCTCCATTACATGAAATGGTGGAAGCGATGGGCTTGCCTTTACTGGTGGTTTCAGGAGTGGAAGCCGATGACGTCATCGGGACATTAGCCTGTGAAGCAAGCCGAAAAGGTATGCCAGTGCTAATTAGTACGGGCGATAAAGATATGGCGCAATTAGTTGAGCCTAACATTACGCTCATCAATACCATGAATAACACTATTCTAGGGCCTGATGAAGTCAAAGAAAAATACGGTGTTCCCCCTGAACTCATCATTGATTTTTTAGCATTAATGGGGGATTCGTCAGATAATATTCCTGGGGTGCCTGGCGTTGGTGAAAAAACAGCACTCGCTTTACTGCAAGGAATTGGTAGTTTAGAAGCAATTTATAATGACCTTGAAGCTATTGCCCCATTAGGTTTTAGAGGTTCTAAAACGTTAGCCCCTAAAATGGCGGAAAACCGTGATGTTGCTTTTTTATCATACCAATTAGCGACGATTAAAACGGATGTTGAGCTGGAAAAAACATGTGAAGAGCTACAAGTTGCTCAGCCAGATGTGGATAAACTGCATAAATTATTCAGCCGTTATGAATTTAAACGTTGGTTAGCCGATGTTGAAAATGGGACTTGGATGGAGGGGAAAGGCTCAAGTGCGAAACCTAGCCCAACACCAGCAGCGTCACCTGTGAAGCCATCAAACCCAACTGTGCCAACATTGTGTGCCGAAAATTACCAAACGATTCTAGAAAAAGCCGATTTAGAGCGCTGGGTTGAAAAATTAAGCAAAGCATCATTATTTGCTTTTGATACTGAAACCGATAGTTTAGATACCCAAGAAGCTCGTTTAGTGGGAATGTCATTTGCAATTGAGCCGGGGCATGCCGCTTATTTACCATTAGGTCACGATTACCTTGATGCGCCAGTACAGCTTCCTCTGGAAGAGGTTTTGGAACTTATGAAGCCTATCCTTGAGAGTGAAAACATCCTCAAAATTGGCCAAAACTTGAAGTATGATGCAGAAGTTCTTGAAAATTATGACATCGAATTAAAAGGTATCGGTTATGACACCATGCTGGAATCGTATGTGTTAAACAGTGTTGCGGGGATGGGACGCCATGATATGGACAGCTTGGCCGATCGCCATTTGAACCATAAAACCGTGAGCTTTGAAGAAATCGCAGGTAAAGGTAAAAAGCAGCTGACATTTAACCAAATTGCTTTAGAAGAAGCCGCTAATTATGCGGCGGAAGATGCAGATGTCACGCTATTACTGCATCAAGCGTTATATCCACAATTAGAGGCTGAACCTAAGCTTAATCACATTTTCCAGAATATTGAAATGCCACTTGTGCCTGTGTTAGTCCGAATGGAGCGTAAAGGTGTTCTAATTGATGCTAACGTGCTTGCTGCGCAGTCAAAAGTGATTACCGCTCGTTTAGCTGAACTGGAAAAGGAAGCTTTTGAGCTTGCGGGGGAGGAGTTTAACCTCGCTTCACCAAAACAATTACAAACGATTTTATTCGAAAAATTGCAGTTGCCAGTGATAAAGAAAACGCCAAGTGGGGCAGCATCGACGAATGAGGAAGTGCTTGAAGAATTAGCGCTAAACCATGCATTGCCAAAATTGTTGCTTGAGCACCGTAGTTTAGCCAAATTAAAATCCACGTATACGGATAAACTGCCACTCATGATTAACCCGCGTACTCAGCGTGTTCATACTTCTTACCACCAAGCAGTCACAGCAACGGGGCGTTTATCTTCTCGAGATCCTAACCTACAAAATATTCCAGTTAGAACTGAAGAAGGTCGCCGGATCCGCCAAGCCTTTATCGCGCGTGAAGGCTACAAAGTGATGGCAGCGGACTATTCACAAATTGAATTACGTATTATGGCGCATTTATCTCAAGATAAAGGCCTATTAACTGCGTTTGCGGAAGGGAAAGATATCCATAAAGCGACAGCCGCTGAAGTCTTTGGTGTACCACTGGAACAAGTCACCAGTGACCAACGCCGTAGTGCCAAGGCGATTAACTTCGGGCTTATCTATGGCATGAGTGCATTTGGTTTAGCACGTCAATTAGGGATCCCTCGTGGTGAAGCTCAGCGCTATATGGATCTCTACTTTGAACGCTACCCTGGTGTATTGCGTTATATGGAAAACACACGCTTACAAGCTTCTGAACAAGGTTATGTTGAAACACTTGAAGGCCGTCGCTTATATTTAGCGGATATTAAGTCGAGTAATGGAATGCGCCGTAAAGCGGCAGAACGCGAAGCGATCAACGCCCCAATGCAAGGAACCGCAGCGGACATCATTAAAAAAGCCATGATTGCCGTTGATAATTGGTTGCAAACTGAAAAACCGCATGCAGATATGCTAATGCAAGTTCACGATGAGCTGGTCTTTGAGGTCAAAGAGTCTGAATTAGAGCGTGTTCAAGCTCAGGTCCAGTCATTAATGGAACAAAGCATGAAACTGGATGTGCCATTAAAAGTGGATGTGGGAATTGGTGACAACTGGGATGAAGCCCACTAATTTTTAATCATATTGAATATATAGAACCTCCATTATGAAGAGACCCCCAAGAGTTGGATAACCAATTACTGGGGGTTTTTTACGTTTAAGCGAAGGTATAACAGATAATTATGCATTTGAAATTATTAACTAGAAATTCAATATAACTCTGCAATAAATCAATTATTTTTGTGATGACAGTCAAGAAAATGGTTAACATTTTTATGCGACATACATCTCATAAATATGTAATTAAAATCCGTTTTTTAGCTTATTTTATTCATATTTCTGTGCTGAATCGTAGAAAGCTTTGAAAAAAAATTACAAAAAGGCTTTTTTTCGAGCGAAAAATAAAGTACATTAATAGGCGTAGGGTACAGAGGTAAGATGTTCTATCTTTCAGACCTTTTACTTCACGTAATCGGATTTAGCTGAATATTAGCTGCTCCAGTCAAGTTTTTTGACTGGAGCATTTTTTTATCTAAAATTCAGTGGATTAGAATACGTAAGGGTGTTATGAGCCATTTCTGACTCACAACAAAAGAAATTAAGCCGGTGTGTTATACCAACTATCTAGCTTAATGCGGAGTTTATCGATACCAATCTTTTTCAGTGCTGAAAAGTATTCGACTTCAATATCCCCTTCAAGTGGAGCCAATGCTTGGCGAACTTCCATAAGTTGTTTTTTTCTTGCTCCAGAGGCCAGTTTGTCTGCTTTTGTGAGTAAAACTAAAACGGGTACATTCATCGCAACAGACCATTCAATCATTTGCATATCGAGGTCTTTTAATGGATGACGGATATCCATTAAGACAACCAGCCCCTTAATGCATTCTCTTTTTTGGAGATATTCCCCGAGTGCTTGTTGCCATTTACGTTTCATTTCTTCAGGAACTTCGGCATAACCATAGCCTGGAAGGTCAACAAGGCGAACGCCTTCCTCAACTTCAAATAGGTTGATTAGCTGAGTTCTTCCTGGTGTTTTACTGGTACGTGCTAAGCTTTTTTGCTGTGTTAATGCGTTTAACGCACTGGATTTCCCCGCATTAGAGCGGCCAGCAAAAGCCACCTCAATTCCAGTATCTTTAGGTAGATGACGGATATCGGGTGCACTGATGACAAACTTTGCCATCTGGTAGTTATGATTTTTAATTGCCATTTGTCGTTCTCCCTGAGTTAGCCTCAAAAGGCTTGGGGATTATAGCTTTGCTTAGCGCTTTCCGACAACTCGAAATCTCCTCTCAACCGCTTTTCTCTTGGAATCAGGTAATATTTTTCCTGTGTTGTAAGCCGCGCAATTGTAATAATAGAAAAATAGCCATTATTCATGACGCCTTTTGCTGAAAGTGGTCTAGAATTTAACGCATTTGATGCACTTTTGTTTTTGGGCGTAAATATAGGTAAATCTTCAGCATTCTTGTTAGCTTCACTCTAGAATTGCTTGATTGCAGTTGTAATGAGCTATAACGAAAGGGACCTTACATGTTAAAACGAATTTTTGTGCCACTTTTGGCCGTCTGCGCAATGAGCGCATCTTCTCTTGCTTTATCTGCGGGTGAGACTTATGTCAAGCTAGTCACGTCGGCGGGTGATATCGAATTAGAACTGAATAGTAAAAAAGCCCCTGTTACGACAGAAAATTTCGTTCAGTATGTTAATGAAGGTTATTACAACGGAACTACTTTCCACCGTGTTATTCCAGGTTTTATGATCCAAGGCGGTGGCTTTAATAAAGATTTACAGCAAAAGCAAACCCGTGCCCCAATCAAAAATGAAGCAGATAATGGCTTACGTAATTTGCGCGGTACTATCTCTATGGCACGTACTGCAAATAAAGACAGCGCAACGAGCCAATTCTTTATTAATGTTGCTGATAACGCGTTCTTAGACCACGGACAACGTGACTTCGGTTACGCCGTATTTGGTAAAGTGGTGAAAGGGATGGATGTTGCAGATAAAATCTCTAAAGTAAAAACGGAAAATGTAGGGCCATATCAAAATGTTCCTGTAGAGCCAATTACAATCATTTCTGCTGAAGTGATTAAAAAGCCTTAGTGATTAAAAAACAGTAGTAATTAAAAACTATCGTGTCGAATACAGTGGGTAGGTTGTTTTAACGTGCCCACTTTTTTTTAAAATCCGCTTTTCCTTCCCCTTTGAGTTTCTCTTTATTCACTATGTTAGTTAAAATGTGTCAGTGCTTATTATGTTTTAATCGCCTTTTATTTCATTGTATTTAAAGTAATTCTCAATCAAAATGTGAGTTTGTTATAGGGATGTAAATATAATTCCATGATTTTTATATGGAAATTTTCTCTGAGAAAAAATAATCATTGACTTAAATAGGCTATTTTCCTGCTTTGGCTGTGCTATGATAGCCGCCCTTATTATTTTTATGGTGTTTTAATCACCGTTCTGATTGCCAACACAATAAAAATATGCATAAGAAATAATACATAATGATAAAAATCAGTCGGATAGGCTAATATGCTTCTACTTATTGATAATTACGATTCATTTACTTACAACTTATACCAATACTTTTGTGAGTTAGGGGCTGAAGTTGTTGTAAAACGTAATGATGAAATTACCATCGAAGAAATTGAACAGCTTTCGCCTACACATCTTGTGATTTCACCTGGGCCATGTACACCGGATGAGGCTGGCATCTCCCTTGAGGCGATAAAATATTTTGCAGGTAAGCTTCCCATTTTAGGTATTTGCTTAGGGCATCAAGCCATTGGGCAAGCTTTTGGTGCATCAGTTGTTAAAGCACGAGAAGTTATGCACGGTAAAACCTCTGCTATTCACCATAATCATCAAGGGGTATTCAAAGGCTTGAACCGGCCCTTGACGGTGACACGTTACCACTCTCTGGTAATTGCGGCAGAGACACTCCCTGTTTCTTTTGATGTATCAGCATGGTCACTGAATAATGGTGATGTTGATGAAATCATGGGAATACGGCACAAAACCTTGCCTATAGAAGGCGTTCAGTTCCATCCTGAAAGCATTCTGAGTGAGCAAGGCCATGAATTACTAAATAATTTTCTAAAATATTAATTTATAAATCTGGTTCAGAATAAATTAATTATGCATATTATGCCCTTTGCTATTGCTCTTTTTTGATTTTTTATTCATATTTAATGATTATATTTTCATTATCGCATTAAATAAGAGCAGGTGAGGGGTATGTCAGAACAATACGCAGCAGAACAACACGCAGTTAATCGGCAGACTTTCGATCAAGTTATGTTACCTATTTTTTCGCCGGCGGAATTTATTCCAGTTAAAGGTGAAGGTAGCCGTGTCTGGGATCAGCAAGGTAAAGAATATATTGATTTTGCTGGTGGGATCGCTGTTCTTGCTTTGGGGCATTGCCACCCTAGTTTGGTGGCTGCGGTGCGTGAACAAAGCGAAAAGCTATGGCATGTCAGTAATATTTTCACCAACGAGCAGGCGTTGAAGTTAGCACAAAAACTTACGAATGCGACATTTGCTGACCGTGCGTTTTTTGTGAATTCAGGCTCAGAAGCTAACGAAGCCGCGTTTAAATTAGCGCGTCGCTACGCTATCACTAAATATAACCCATATAAAACGAAGATTATTGCTTTCAAACAAGCCTTCCATGGGCGCACATTATTTACCGTTTCGGTGGGCGGGCAAGCGAAATATGCAGATGGTTTTGGGCCAAAGCCTGCGGATATTATTCATGTGCCTTTTAATGATCTTGATGCAGTCAAAGCGGTGATTGATGAAAATACCTGTGCAGTTGTCCTCGAACCGGTGCAAGGAGAAGGTGGTGTAACCGCAGCAACAGCAGAATTTCTGCAAGGAGTTCGTAAGCTGTGTGATGAAAATAATGCATTGTTGATTTTTGATGAAGTACAAAGCGGTATGGGGCGTACAGGTAAATTATTCTCTTATATGCACTACAATGTCACTCCCGATATTCTAACCACAGCAAAAGCATTGGGTGGCGGTTTCCCTATTAGTGCAATGATCACCACTGAAGAAGTGGCAAAAACCATGGAAGTGGGCTCGCACGGCACCACCTATGGTGGCAATCCCTTAGCGTGCGCAGTAGGTAATGCGGCGTTTGATATTATTAATACTGAGGAAGTATTAAATGGTGTCGAAAAGCGTCGTGAATTATTTGTCGCTCATTTAAATAAACTGAATGATAAATATCACATTTTTTCTGAGATCAGAGGAATGGGGTTATTAATTGGCGCTGAATTAGACGGCAAACTATTGAATCGTTCGAAAGATATCCTGCAAGCTAGTGCAGTAGAAGGCCTGATGATGCTCAATGCTGGCACGAATGTTTTACGTTTTACGCCTTCACTGATTATTTCTGAGGAAGAAATTAATAGTGGGATGGCGAAATTAGAAACGGCGATTGGTAAGTTATTGAATTAGTGGTTTATTGAAAAGTTGCAGAGACATTTCTGTCTCTGCAACTTGTATCGTTAATATTACGTTCTATTTCGGCCAGATATTTTTATTGTATTTTTCGCTTTTAATTCTATTTGTTTTTGTTGCAATTGTTCTGGTGTGCTGGATATGGTGATGCCAGCAGCCAGACATTGACTGTTATGGGAATGTGAATAATTCATAACTGTTTTTTTCTGCATTAAACTACGATTGTTCTGTGTATTTTTTGCCGTGACGTTCTCTTTACTATCTATTGTTTTTTGTTTAATTTCACTTGGCTGCTTGACGATAGTTTCTTCATTTGTAGATAAATCATCTAGAGGTACGTCAATAAGAGTTATTGTATTTAGAATGTATTCGTGTGACCTATGATGGAATTTATCAAGCAGAGTGAAATAGTTATTACTTAACTCCTCTAACGAGTTTTTTAATTCTCTATTTTCGAGTCTTAGTGCTTTAACTAATGACGAATCTTCCATTTCATTGGTTTCGGGCTTCGTTAAAAAAGTTAATTCGTCATCAAAATCAAATGAATGGTTCTCATCATGATAAATAGGGGTGCCATCTTCATCATAGGCCATTAAAGTTTTTTCGTTGTAATTATTTAATGTTATATTATGAATTTTGCTTTTAATATAATCTAATTCATTAGTTAATAAATTTTTAATGGAGTGCTGTAAACTAATTAATGATTTTAAATTTTCATTTTTGTCTTCTATATCAGGCATGTCTAATATTTCATTGTATGATGATTTTAAGAAGGAGTGTTTTTTTTCTATACAGACAATGCCTCTTTTTTTTGACTCATATTTTATATCTGACTTTAATTCAATAATATCATTTTTTATTTTTTGATATTCTTGTGTAAAAAAAATATTCTTATTTAATTCATTTAAACTGTATGTATAATAATCTATTAGGTCATTTTGTTCTGTTAGTATTTTGTTATTAACCAATTCTTCGTCATAATGACTGTCTATTTTCGATGCGTTGGTTATTGTCTTGCTAATGTTTTCCTTGATTTTTTTTGCTGTTGGTGATATTTCAAACGACTTTTTAAGTAGTTCATTTTCTAATGATATTATTTTTTTTTGATTTAATTCGATTTTTAATCGTGAGTTATTCTCATTTTTTTTGGTTTCTATTTTTTTTAACTCTAGGTAAAACGTTGAACTCATATTTACTTTGTTTTTTTTGTTAAAACTAAATAAATGAATGAAATTATTCAATCTAGTATTACGTATTTTCTTAATTATGGGTAAATAATTTTCCACTATTTCTAATGCCATGTTTTTTTTAAAGATGGGATTGCTTACATTTCTATCGTCGGTGTCTATGTGCATGAGAGATCCTTAATTATCAATTAATGCTATTTTGGGTTGTTTTTAGGTTAATTAATATAATAAATCGATGTTTATGATTATTTATTTACATATGTGTGATATTTGTGTTTGGATTTATTCTAGCCAATGCAAATATTTTAATTAATTGAATAATAAGTCGATTTTACTTATTTTCTTATTGGTGACTTGTAAAGTGCTAGTAATTGAGAGTTAGTCTTCATTTGGGCATCTATTTCAGCGATTATTTTTATATGGTTATTCATTTCTTGGGTCAATTGGTATTCTTTTTCTATTATTTTTAATAAATCAGAACTATTAACTAAAATTTTATTTTTTACTAAGTTATCTTTGCTAAGGCTGGTTTTCTGTGTGGTAATTTTACTCGATAAATTATAATTTTCTTTTATTCGTTGTGCTCTTAGTAATGATGACTTTGTTTGCGGTATATTTCCATTGAACTCAAAAGTGGTTTTTGGCAAAGGCGTTAGTCTTTGATTAGGGGGATTCTTCTCGCAAGTTTTATAATGTATATAAACTAATTGTTTATTGAATTTGGTGTTTTTTTTGTATTTAATACCCTCTGATGGTCGCGTAATTTGACGAATAGGTTCTTGAATGAACGAGTTTTTTAAAGGGAGCATTGAGCTATTTTTATTAGTTAGGGGTTTAGGTAATGCAAAGTTTTTTATAATTTCACGTTTTTCTTTTTGGCTTTGATTATTAATGCCAGAGATCTTAATATCGCGATATAAAAAATTAGTATATCCAGTCTTTTCGCAAGATAAATGTTTGTATTGGTCAAGCGTAACTCTATTTTCTTTTATTAACGAGTCAGTATCTTGTTCAGTAATGAAAACAGGTGAATATTTCTCGTATAGGCTAATTTTCAATTGATTGATTTTTTCGTAAAATTCACGGCTGCTTAAACATTTAATGCTATAGACCTCTCCTGAGTCGCTCTCATAGGGCGAATCAATACTCTCTAAACTACAGGAACGTGTTGGTTTTGGCTGGTTATCAGCGCCAAGTGGTTTTTTTCCCTGTGAAGAGGTGACCGTAAAAATTTTTTTGATGAAATCATCGGAGTTAATAATTTTTTTGAATAGTGTCGGATTATTCGATAAACCGCTTAGTGTGATACCCATAAATATTTCCCTAATTAATAAGATAATAATTATTATTCTATAGGGACAATCGGTAGGAAGAATATAAAGAAGCGATTTTACTAGAATTTAAGATGATAAATAATAGCCCAGCCAAAGGTGGCCAGGCTGAAAGGTTAATTAACGTGTGCCGTAAACAACGATGGTTTTACCATGTGCAGAGATCAGGTTTTGATCTTCTAACATTTTCAAAATACGGCCAACTGTTTCACGGGAACAACCCACGATTTGGCCGATTTCCTGACGGGTAATTTTGATTTGCATACCGTCTGGATGTGTCATCGCATCAGGTTGTTTGGCTAAATTTAATAGAGTTTGAGCAATACGGCCTGTAACGTCTAAGAATGCGAGGTTACCGACTTTCTCAGAGGTTGTTTGTAGGCGACTAGCCATTTGCGCGGAAAGGCGCATTAAAATATCAGGGTTAACCTGAATCAATTGACGGAATTTTTTATATGAAATTTCAGCAACTTCGCAGGCTATTTTTGCTCTAACCCACGCAGTACGTTCTTGCCCTTCTTCAAATAACCCAAGCTCACCAATGAAATCCCCCTGATTCAGGTAAGAGAGGATCATTTCTTTGCCTTCTTCATCTTTAATTAAAACAGCCACCGAACCTTTAACGATATAGTAAAGGGTTTCTGCTTTCTCACCCTGATGGATAAGAGTGCTCTTGGATGGATATTTATGAATATGGCAGTGTGACAAAAACCATTCAAGAGTAGGGTCTGTTTGTGGCTTGCCGAGAACCATTAGCGTTATCCTCTGTATGTTATTGCAGCCATTCGGAAAAACGTACTAGAAAGGCTGGCTTTAAAGTCACTAGCTTAGCATATTAATTTGCCTTATATACCTTTAAATAATCAAGGGGCTGATTACTTCAGCGTTTTTGATTGCTCTTGGTAACGCAAATTGATATCAACACTATAATATGATCAATTAAACTGTTGAGTTTTGATCTTAATCCTATCAACTAAGTATTGTTTGTAGCATATTCAATAAAGAAAGTCTTCCCTGTATCGCTTCAGCCAAATAAAGTTGATATAACATTCCTTATATCTATGGAACAATGTAGCCTTTAAACCGATTTCATTTCAAGGGGAAATACAATGGAAGCAAGAGTAAAGTGGGTTGAAGGACTTTCTTTCTTAGGGGAGTCAGCATCTGGGCACCAAGTGATGATGGATGGCAATGCGGGTGATAAAGCCCCAAGCCCAATGGAAATGGTGTTAATGGCAGCGGGTGGTTGTAGCGCGATTGATGTCGTTTCGATTTTGCAAAAGGGCCGCTACGATATTACGGATTGTGAAGTTAAATTAACCTCACAACGTCGTGAAGAAGCCCCTCGTTATTTTGTGAAAATCCATTTGCATTTTATTGTGACAGGGAATGAATTAACGGAAAAAGCAGTCGAACGTGCCGTCCAACTTTCTGCTGAGAAATATTGCTCAGTTGCATTGATGTTAGAGAAAACCGTTGAAGTCACACACAGTTTTGAAATAAAAAACTAAAAATAAATTTAATTTTTATTAATATATTTGAATTGAAAGATGCTTACCTTAATTAATGATAAGCATCTTATTCATTAATCAAAAAATAATTTAATTGTTGTTCTTTTGATTAATTAGTTTTTCGACTATTGGTGCCATAATTAATTCCATTGCTAAACCGAGTTTCCCTCCTGGGACGACAATTGTATTCATTGCTGAAATAAAAGAGCCAGATATCATTGACAGCAAATAGGGGAAATCAATTTGCTCTAGCCCACGAAAGCGGATCACAATAAAGCTTTCGTCTTGTGATGGGATAGCTTTAGCCGAAAATGGGTTAGAGGTGTCTACTGTCGGAACGCGTTGAAAATTGATGTGGGTGCGAGAAAATTGTGGCGTGATGTAATTTATATAGTCCCCCATAGAACGTACAACAGAGTCCATAACTGCTTCGCGGGAGTGCCCTCTCTCTGTGGTATCGCGGATCAATTTTTGGATCCATTCGAGATTGACAATAGGGACAACACCTACAAGTAAATCAACATGTTGTGCAACATTATGTTCCGGAGTGACAACGCCACCATGCAGCCCCTCATAAAATAAAATATCTGTTTTGTCTGGTAGTGGCTCCCAAGGGGTAAATGTCCCAGGTTGCAAGCCATACGGTACCGCTTCATCATAAGTATGTAGATATTTACGGGACTGTCCACAACCTGTTTTTGCATAGTCGATTAAGGTTTGTTCAAGCAACGCAAAATCATTCGCTTCGGGGCCAAAGTAACTGATGTGCCGGCCTTGTTCTCTGGCTTTACGGATAGCCATATCCATTTCAGGGCGTGTATAGCGATGAAAGCTATCCCCTTCTAATGTTGCTGGTTGGATATTTAATTGGTGAAAAACTTTACGAAATGCTTGGCTAGTTGAGGTTGTGCCAGCTCCGCTCGAACCAGTAATAGCAATGATTGGGTGCTTTTTGGACATCGTGGACTCCCTGTGTTGCGCTTATAAGCACTATTTTAATCAATAGTGCATGAAGCGGATTAACGGGTGTTAGGGTTTTGAGTTTTATTTGATGGTTTTACGACATGATTGTGTGGAAAACCCGTAACTTAATTCATGATAGATGATGACGTAAAAATGAACCATAGAATAAAAACATCAGACAGAAAAACTCCCCTTAGGCATGAAATTAACTGATTCATGCAATTCAGACCAGACTAGCACAATTTCACCAGAAACTAACTGCCGTTTCACATCGTTGACCTTATCTTGTAAGCTTTTTTCATGGGAGCCGTAGTCGGTTCCTTCCCGTAAGACATAGCTTTCAATTAGGTTTTCCAATGTTTCAGGTTCAAGTTCTTGCCAAGGAATAATCACATTATTTCCTTATCTAAATAAGGCGTTAACCATTGAGGGATGCGTGTTTCTAACCACATTTGCGGTTTCCTCAAGGTACCGCTCACAAAGCCTACGTGCCCACCATGTTCTGTCATTTGGTATTCCACATTGTGGGGTAAAAATGATAAATCAGGAACAACCTCAGGCGCCATAAATGGGTCATCTTTAGCGTGGATAATCAATGTTGGCTTCGTGATATAAGCTAATTTAGGTAATGCGCTGCATTTTTGATAATAATCTGTCGCATCATCAAAACCATGAATACGAGCAGTGATCACATCATCAAATTCACGGATGCGTTTTAGTTGTTTAAGCTGCAGCAAGTTTAAAGGTAGTGAGCCAGGGTAGCGTACCAATTTACGCGTTGCATTACGTTTTAAGCCATTTAGTAAATAGCGTTGATAGAATTGAGATATTCCTTTTTCCATCCGCAAAGAACAGGCTTCTAGCATTAATGGGGCCGAAACCACGACGCCCGCATCTAAATCTGCATTTTGCCCACTTTCTGCGAGATAGCACGCTAACATATTACCACCAAGAGAATAGCCGACTGCGGCCGTCGGCGTATCACCATAGGTTTGTTTTAACCAACGGAGAAAATAGCGAGCATCACTGGTTTCACCTGAATGGTAAATTCGCTGTTGGCGATTGGGTTCACCGCTACAACCGCGAAAATGCATAATTACACCCAACCAACCATGCTTTTGGGCCGTTTCTAGCATCCCGTGGGCATAAGGGCTCTTAAAATTGCCTTCGAGACCATGGAAGATCACTAAACGTGGCTTATGTGCCGCTAGCTCAGGTTTTTCACTCCAAGCGAGATCGATAAAATCGCCATCAGGCAATTCAAGCCGCTGCCATATTGGTTTGATTTTCGGTGTTCTACGGAAAATCCTTGGCAGTAATGTTTGGAGGTGTGGATTTTTAGCCCAACTTATTGGACGAAAGTTTTCTGACATAGCCTTATTTTTATTTAATGGAGACTCTTGTGAGTCACATAACATACTGTTATTTTTTTGTGATGCAAGTAAACAAATTTGAGTTTGAGGCTAAATTATAAATGACATTGGGGCTGGTTTTTTCTCTTTTTACGTTTTTATTCATTGCTGCAGTCACTCCCGGCCCTAACAATATGTTGCTAACGTCAAGTGCAGCAAACTACGGTTTTCGCCATACGATTATATTATGCCTTGGTATTATGTTAGGGATGCAGTCAATACTCTATCTCTCCGCATTCGGGGTTGCTGCACTTTTATTGCTCTATCCTGCGCTTCATGTCGCCTTAAAATTCGCCGGAAGTCTATATTTGCTATGGCTAGCATGGAAAACAGCGACAGCAAATTATGCACCACTGAAGACGAATAGCGAAGTTGCGAAAAGCATTACTTGGTATCAAGGCGGCTTATTACAGTTTTTAAACCCCAAAGCATGGATGATGGGGCTAGGCGCTGTCGGGGGATTTAGCCTCCCCGGTGAATTATTTACCCAATCTATTTTAATGATGAGTATCGCATTTGTGATAGTTAACTTAGTGGCGGGTTTAATTTGGATGGGGTTTGGTTCATTAATTAGCCTATTTTTACGTAGCCGTCGTGCTTGGTTTATTTTTAACTGGGTGATGGGGATTTTAACGGCTTTGTGCGTTCCCCTGATTTGGTTGGAATGATTTTCTGATAAAAGTGCAGTTTATATGACCCATCAAAAAGCAGCCCATGGGCTGCTTTTTACATGTAAGGGAGGCGATTAATCTAAATCGACGTTTTTAGTGCCGAAAAAGTAGGTAAAAATAAAACCGAATAAGTAGGAAACGAATAACCCGCCCACATAAACTAACATCCCTGGGAACACGCCATCAGCAGAGGTCATCATTGGGATAGCGACTAAGCCGGACGGGCCAAAGACAGTATTTAAACCAACGGGTAAACCCATCCAAGCCACGAGTCCAACAAAGAACCCCCCAGCAGCACCGCCTAAACATGCGGTGACAAACGGCTTCATTCGAGGAAGAGTTACACCGTAGATAAGTGGTTCACCGACACCTAAGAAACCTGGAATGATGGCCCCGCGAATCTGATTACGTAACACTGAATCTTTTGCGGCTTTAACGTACAACGCCATCGCTGCACCAACTTGCCCACCACCAGCCATTGCTAGGATAGGGAAAAGTGAGTTAAAGCCTTGGGTTTCAACGAGTGCCATATATACCGGAACAAAACCTTGGTGCACGCCAAACATTACTGCAATTAAGAATAGCCCAGCAAGTATAGCGGTTCCGAATGGGTTGCTGCTTAAATGAACAAAAAGCCATGACATACCAGAGAATAACCAACTGCCAATTGGCATGATGAAGATAAACACTGCAGCACCAACAATTAACAAGGTAATTGTTGAAGTTAAAATCATATCAAGGTTGGCTGGAATAATTTTACGGACTTGTTTTTCGACCCATGCCCCAAAAATACACGCAATTAATACCCCAATAATGTTACCTCTTGGGTCGATAGCCAACCCGAAGAAGCTATTCATATCAGAATAGAACCCCTTAGCTATTTCAGGGTTGTACCCAAGAACAAACAGTGAAGCAATGATGGCGCCATTTACTGCGCTACCGCCAAAGGCTTTTTGAGTGTTATAACCGATAAGAATACTTAGGAAGCTAAACAGCCCTTTGCTAAATACCGACATATACAGAATCGTATGTACGAGTAGGGTCTGCTCTTCAGGTTTTGTCGGGAGCCCTGCTGGAAAATAGGTTTGTTTCGCCAGAGTTGCAAAACCTAATAGTAAGCCCGCAGCAATAAAACCTGGAATTAGTGGAGTAAATATGGTGGCAAATTTGGATAAAAATCGGTGAACGGCACTGGTTTGTTTCTTTTTCAGTTGCTGCTTATTTGCGGATGCAATATCGTTCAGATCCTGAGGCTGGGCTGCTGCTTCGTGGTTATCCTCTTCATCACTATCTAAAAGTTGGTTCATCAAGTCCGCGGCAGTTTGCGCTTTACCTGGGCCAAGGATCACTTGCAGTTGTTCATCACTTTCAATAACGCCAAGCACTCCTGCAATTTGTTTGAGTGCAGCTTTATCGACTAGCTGGTCATTGTTGAGTGTGAGCCGCAAACGGGTCATACAATTACCCGCTAATTTAATATTACGGCGTCCTCCAACGTGTTGCAGGATCTGCTGTATCATTTCTATTGTTATTTTAGCCATACTATTTATCCCATTGAAGTCCGCAAGTTAGGCGGATGAGGCCATATTGAGAGCCGTACGAATAAAACCGTTGTTATCTAAGAGTAGTTGACGTGCGTCATCGGCATTTAAACCCGATAACACCATTAAAATGGCAGTTTTGCAGTGCCGGTTACATTGTTGAAGGGCGGTCTCTGCGGTAGTTCGGTCGCAGTCGGTTGCTTCCATCACAATTTTAGTTTGTCTTTCAATGAGTTTGGCATTTGTTGCTTCGACATCGACCATTAAATTACCAAACACCTTTCCAATACGGATCATCGCCCCAGTGGTGATCATATTCAGCACTAATTTTTGTGCTGTTCCTGCTTTCATGCGTGAAGAACCGGTGACAACCTCTGCACCTACAATGGGAGTAATAGCAATATCTGCGGCATTGGCAATTGGGCTATTTGGGTTACAGCTAATGGCCGCTGTTGTTGCACCAACAGCCTTCGCGTATGCTAAAGCGCCTAATACATAAGGCGTTCGCCCACTGGCTGCGATACCAACTAACACATCATTATCATTAAATTGAATATCTTTGAGGTCTTGTTCACCCAGTTCAGGCTTATCTTCTGCATTTTCTACGGCACGGAAAATAGCTTGATGGCCACCGGCGATTAAACCCACAACTTGTTCATGTGGCGTCCCATAAGTTGGCGGGCACTCACTGGCATCAAGGATCCCTAAACGGCCAGAGGTTCCTGCACCTGAATAAATCAGACGACCGCCTTTTAAGAAAGCCTCTGCGACTTTATCAACCAGTTGAGCAATTTCAGGGAGCACTTTTTCAACTGCTAACGGAACGAGCTTGTCCTCATCATTAATGACCTTCAGCATTTCAGCCGTTGATAGTTGGTCGATATTAGTACTGGCTGCATTGCGGCTTTCAGTTACCATTTTGCTTAAGTCGATAGTCATAAAAATTGCTCCTAAATCAGTTATTGGGCTAATATAAGGAATTATTTATTCCTTATATGTGATTAACATCACGGTGCTATCTATTCTAACTTGTGAATATACAAGAATATTTTGTGATTAATTTTATAAGCTAAAGTCACGACTCTTTGAATTATAAGTATTATTCATCAGGTATCAGTGGCTTGATTGAGGAATAATTTATTATTATTTTTTTATCTATAGGTCTGGCTATTACAATTATTATTAGAGGTCACCATGACATTATTGGACATCATTACCTACTCACTACCGCGATTAGCGGAAAACCAACGCAAAATTGCCCAATTTATCCTTGAAAATCCCGAAAATGTACTAAATTTGTCGTCTCAGCAATTAGCGGAAATTTTAGATGTTAGCCAATCAGCCATCGTTAAGTTTAGTCAGAAAGTTGGTGTAAAGGGGTATCCTGCCTTGAAACTTGCACTTAGCGAGATTATTGGGCGCCAACAACTCAAAGATGGAGCGCCTCATTCCGCTCTACATAACCGTATTGCGCCTGATGATAACTTGATGGTTGTTGCTCAGAAACTCGCAATGGAAAAAAATCACTCCATTACAGAAACAACAAAATTAATTGATTTCAAACAGTTTGAACGTATTGTTGAGCGAATAGACCAATCACAGCGAGTACAGATTGTCGGGATTGGTGGGTCAGGTTTAACAGCAAAAGACCTCAGTTACAAATTACAAAAAATTGGTATCACAACACTTGTGGAGTCAGACCACCATGTGCAAATTGCTGCGGCGCTGACTCTCAATACTCATGATGTACAAATCGTTATTTCTTTTACAGGAAGACGTAAAGACATGCTAACAGCAGCGAATATTGCGCGTAAGCAAGGGGCATGCGTCATCGCGATTACTCGTGATTGTGATTCCCCCTTGGGGCAACTTGCTGATTATGTTCTTGAAAGTATCGCGGAGGAAGATGAATGGCGTAGTTCATCAATTTCTTCAAGAACCGCACAAAATACGCTAACAGACTTGATCTTTATGGCGTTATTACAACGAAGAGAAGCGAAAGCGAAGTCGTTGGTTATGAATGCAAGAGTAGTAATTAATAAATTAGATGAATAGTTGGCGGCTTGAATTCTCATCGATAACTTTGCAATAAAACCTTATTTACGTTAAGACTAATATTATAAGTATTTTGATTTTAAAAAGTTAAAAGGGAGTTATTGATGAGAGCACTCATAGTTTATACGGAATTAACCGATGACGACTCCGTTATTAGCCATGCCGTAGCAAGACTCGCCAGTGAACTTAATGATGAGCACGTAGAAACCGTGATCATTCGTAATTTTGAAGATGGAATGGCATACATTCGGTCAAATACCAGCATTGACTGCTTGTTATATGGCCGTGATATGTCAGACAAGCAAGAACAAACTCAGGCACATCAGTTAATTACCCAACTTCACCGTAGGCAAGAAGATGTCCCCGTATTTTTATTAAGTGATCGTGAAGAAGCTTTGACGGCATTCGACCGCAAAATGATGGAACAAGTCGATGAATTTGCATGGATTTTAGAAGACTCCGCAGATTTTATTGCAGGTCGTGTCCTTGCCGCGATCATCCGCTACCGCGCCAATTTACTGCCCCCTTTGATGAAAAGTTTGATTAAATACAGTGATGTACATGAATATTCATGGGCAGCACCGGGGCATCAAGGTGGTGTTGGGTTCACCAAAACTCCCGCAGGTCGCATTTATCATGATTTCTTTGGTGAAAACTTATTTCGGACGGATATCGGTATTGAGCGGGTTGCTGTGGGTTCACTGTTAGACCATACCGGCGCATTTGGTGAGTGTGAAAGGAATGCTGCGCGTATATTTGGTGCTGACCAATCTTACTCCGTGGTTGTGGGAACATCGGGTTCGAACCGAACGATTATGCAAGCTTGTATGACAGATGATGATGTTGTTGTGATTGACCGTAACTGCCACAAATCTATTGAGCAAGGTTTGATCTTAACAGGGGCAAAACCGGTTTATATGACACCAAGCCGTAATCGTTATGGCATCATTGGCCCGATTTATCCTCAAGAAATGACACCCGAAGCGATTACTGAAAAAATCGCTAAAAATCCATTAACTTCGGATAAAATAGGCAAACGTCCTGCATATAGCGTCGTAACCAACTGTACTTACGATGGCGTGTGCTATCACGCACGTAAAGTACAGGATTTGCTGGATGAATCATTGGATAGAATCCATTTTGATGAGGCATGGTACGGCTACGCACGCTTTAACCCTATCTATCGCGACCACTTTGCGATGCGTGATGACCCTAGAAAAGACGATGAGCCCACCGTTTTTGCAACTCACTCTACGCACAAATTATTGAATGCACTTTCACAAGCTTCATTTATCCACATTCGAAATGGCCGTAATGCGATTGATTTTAATCGTTTTAACCAAGCCTATCATATGCATGCGACTACTTCGCCGCTATATGCAATTTGTGCCTCAAATGATATTGCCGCAGACATGATGGATGGTAATAGTGGGCGTTCACTCACTGATGAAGTCATCCGTGAAGCTATCGACTTCCGTCAATCACTGGGCTACCTATACAAAGAATTTATCAATGACGATGAGTGGTTTTTCAAACCATGGAATCAAGAAATGGTGAAAGACCCAGCAACAGGTAAGCGCTATGCTTTTGAAGATGCGCCTGTTGAACTGTTGATGAAAGAGCAAAGCTGCTGGGTGATGAACCCTGAAGATAAATGGCATGGTTTTAAAGATATCCCTGAAAATTGGGCGATGCTTGACCCGATTAAGGTGAGTATTTTGTCGCCGGGAATGGGAGATGACGGTAAATTACTGGATAGCGGCGTCCCAGCCGCGTTAGTCACGGCATGGTTAAACCACTATGGTATTGTACCAACCCGCACGACTGATTTCCAAATTATGTTCTTGTTTTCTATGGGGATCACAAAAGGAAAATGGGGAACCCTGGTCAATGCGTTGCTGTCGTTTAAGCGCCATTATGACAACAATACGGCACTGAAAAAAGTATTACCTGAAGTGGTTGAAGCGTCTCCTGAGATCTATGGCGAGATGGGGCTACGTGATTTAGGCAATAAAATGTTTGTGTATCTACAAAAAAATAACCCAGGTGGCCAGTTAAATCAGGCTTATGAGCAACTCCCCGCCGTGATGATGAGCCCACGCGATGCCTATCAAGAAATTGTTGCTAACCGCGTTGAGGCGGTTCCTTTAGATAAACTAGCCGGACGTATTGCGGCTAACTCGATTATTCCCTATCCACCGGGTATTCCTATGTTGTTATCAGGTGAAAGTTTTGGCGATAAAAATAGCCCGCATATCGGCTATTTGCATAGTCTTCAAGCATGGGATAGCGAATTTCCGGGTTTTGAACATGAAACCGAAGGTACTGAAATTATTGATGGCCAGTATTATGTGATGTGTGTGAAAGAATAAGATTCAGTAATGATAAAAACGAAAAGCTATCAAAAGATAGCTTTTCGTGATTTTAATGGATTGTGATGTTTTATAACGAATTAATTTAATTCAAATTCACTGGTCATGGTTTCTAACTGCTCTTGCAGTTCCATCCACTCCATTTCCACATCTTCAAGAGCCGCTTTGTGTTCAGTTTGTTTTTTCAAACATTCCGTCAATTCGGCTTTTTTATCTTGTTCGTAAATGGTGGCATCAGAAAGTTTTGCTTCTAGCTCATTTAGGGCATTCGAGTGCTTATCCATTTGCTTTTCCAATTCTGTGATTTTTTTGCGGATCGGTTGAGTCAGTTGGCGGAACTCCGCTTCACGACGTTTTTGGTCTTTTCTATCTTGTGCCGTCACCGTTGCAGCGGCTGCTGGCTTGTCTTTTTCTTGTTGATCACGCGCTTGCTGTAATTCGAGCTTATTTTGCTCTGCCAGCCATTGTTGGTAATCTTCTAAATCACCATCAAACTGCTCTACAGTACCGCCGTGGACCAAATACAGTTCATCGGTAGTGGTGCGCAGTAAATGCCTATCATGGGAAACGACAACTAAAGCACCTTCGAAGGCCATTAAGGCTTCAGTAAGCGCTTGTCGCATATCTAAGTCCAAGTGGTTGGTTGGTTCATCGAGCAGCAGTAAATTAGGGCGTTGCCAGACGATTAATGCGAGAACTAAGCGCGCTTTTTCCCCACCAGAGAAACGACCGCTTGGGTCAGTCACTTGGTCGCCTTTGAAGCCAAAACCACCTAAATAGTCACGTAACTGCTGCTCAGTTTGCTCTGGTGCAAGGCGGGCAAGATGCTGCAAAGGTGACTCTTCAGGGTGTAAATATTCTAATTGGTGCTGGGCGAAATAACCAAGTTTGATACCTTTGGCGAGGGAAATTTCCCCCTGTAACGGTGGCAAATCGCCCGCTAACATCTTAATTAATGTGGATTTACCTGCACCATTTCGGCCTAATAATCCAATACGTGAGCCTGGTACTAAGTTCAGCTTGATGGATTGTAAGATGACTTTTTCACCATAGCCTGCGCTGACTTTTTCCATTTTTAATAATGGATTCGGTAAGCTTTCTGGTTTACGGA
Organism: Providencia sp. PROV040; assembly: GCF_032706145.1. Lineage (NCBI taxonomy): Bacteria > Pseudomonadati > Pseudomonadota > Gammaproteobacteria > Enterobacterales > Morganellaceae > Providencia > Providencia sp. PROV040. The sequence continues at coordinate 358,834 of NZ_CP120530.1, forward strand.
ATGAAAAATGGAATGGGTTATCCACATGAGCTGGGGCAACCATTTCCATTCTTTCAAGCATCTTAATACGGCTTTGTGCTTGTTTGGCTTTGGTGGCTTGCACTCTAAAGCGGTCAATATAACTTTGTAAATGCGCCGCTTTGGCTTGTTGGCTTTCATATAACGCTTGCTGTTGAGCGAGCTTTGTTGCGCGTTGGCGTTCAAATGACGAGTAGTTACCCGTGTATTCAAACATCGTTTCTTGTTCGATATGCAAGACTTTATCAATAATCGGGTCGAGGAAATCCCTATCATGGGAAATCAAAATCAGGGTGCCTTGGTAGCTTTTCAACCATTTTTCTAACCAAATTACTGCATCTAAATCAAGGTGGTTGGTCGGCTCATCGAGCAGCAACAAATCTGAGCGGCATAACAAAGCCTGCGCCAAGTTCAAACGCATTCGCCATCCACCGGAAAATGATTTTACAGGGGAGTCTAGCTGTGCTTGGCTGAAACCTAAACCATGTAGCAAACTGGATGCGCGAGAACGGATAGTCCATGCATCAATGGCATCAAGTTGCCCATGAACCACAGCAATGGCATGGCCGTCATTTTTTTCATTGGCTTGTTGAAGTTTTTGTTCTAAGGCTCGGAACTCGCGATCACCATCAATCACATACTCAAGAGCGGGCACATCAAGCGCAGGGGTTTCTTGGTTCACCCATGCCATGGACCAATTGCTTGGAAAGGTTGCAGAACCTGCTTCAGCTTGTAATTCGCCTTTTAATAACGCAAGAAGCGTCGATTTACCGCAGCCGTTTTTACCCACTAAACCAACTTTTTGGCCGGGGTTAATAGTCGCAGTGGCATTGTCCAGTAGGACACGAACACCTCGGCGAATTTGGAGTGAAGAGAAAACAATCATAGCAACCGTCTATTAAAAATATGTTAGATTATCAACGTATATACTCTAAATAATTTACGGTGCTGTTAGGCGACAAGCACATGAGTCGCTAGGAGCCTAATTAAGTAGGTGACTAGTGCGAATGCGCGTAGCCAACAACACAGCAACGTGAAGTATGACGAGTATAGCAGGCTGCATGGTAACGGAAAATGTTCCGTCTGACACGCCTTTGAGGAGGGAAAGATGTCAAATACACCGAAAGTGCTGGTGGTCTACGCTCACCCGGACCCCGACGAATCGATGGCTAATAAGGCGTTATTGGAGGCAGTGCGTGATTTTGACCATGTGACTGTACACGATTTATACGCAATTTATCCAGATTATTTTATTGATGTAACTGCGGAACAAAAATTACTGTGCCAGCACGATATCATTGTTTTTCAACATCCTCTCTATACATATAGTTGCCCTGCGTTGCTGAAAGAGTGGTTTGACCGCGTGTTAACCCGCCGTTTTGCGACCGATGTAGGGTACCAAAAATTAAAAGGCAAATACTGGCGTTCTGTGATTACCACAGGCGAGCCTGTTCACGCTTATCAATATGATGGATATAACCATTATCCACTTACAGAAATACTTCGCCCATTTGAATTGACCGCATTAATGTGTGATATGCAGTGGCTGGAACCAACCATTATTTATGCAGCACGTCGGCAGCCTAAAGAACGATTTGAACAGATTATCGATGACTACCGCCAATGGATGCAACAGCCGCTAGGTGCGGGAGGGTTATCCTAATGTCAGAACTAGGGCTATTTGAATCCGTTATCATCTTCCTCTGCGCAGGGGTAGTCATGGTACCTATTGCACAAAAAATCCGCTTAGGTGCTGTACTGGGGTATTTGCTTGCCGGGATCATGATTGGGCCATTTGTTTTTGGCTTTATTCGTAATGTTGATGATATTTTGCACTTCTCCGAAATGGGAGTGGTGTTCCTGATGTTTCTCATCGGGTTAGAGCTAAAACCTTCTAAATTATGGGAGCTTAGGCGCTCGATTTTCGGTGTAGGTACGCTTCAAGTGGTTGTCACTGCGGCTATCATGGCGTCACTGTTGTTTTTAGCCAAATTTTCTTGGCAAGCTGCCATTGTTGGTGGATTAGGAATGGCGATGTCATCAACGGCAATGGCACTTCAGTTGATGAACGAAAAAGGGATGTCCAACAAAGAAAGCGGGCAACTTGGTTTTTCTGTTTTGTTATTCCAAGATATGGCAGTTATCCCGATTATGGCGCTGATCCCATTGCTAGCTGGGGACTCAGCAACCAGTGATTGGCAAAAGATTGGTTTGAAGATAGTGGCGTTCGCAGGTTTATGGGTAGTTGGCCGCTATTTATTACGGCCGATGTTCAGGCTTGCCGCTAAATCTGGCGTTCATGAAATTTTTACGGCTGCAGCATTGTTGGTGGTATTAGGTTCCGCACTCATTATGGAAAGCCTTGGGTTTTCTATGGCTCTGGGAACCTTTATGGCAGGGGTCATGTTAGCGGAAACAGAGTTCCGCCATGAGCTGGAAATTAATATCGAACCGTTTAAAGGTCTGCTACTGGGGCTATTTTTTATCTCAGTAGGTATGTCATTGAATTTAGATGTGTTGTGGGCCTATTTACCACAAGTATTGATTGCTGTTGCAGTATTAGTCGCAGTTAAAGCGTTAGTGCTTTACGGACTGAGTTTAGCCGCTAGGCTTCGAAATGGAGCAAGAGCTCAATTTTCCGGGGTGCTTAGCCAAGGTGGTGAATTTGCTTTTGTGATCTATGCAACTGCTTTTGGTGCAAGTGTGATAAATGAACGGCAGATGGACTTATTACTGGTAGTTGTCACACTTTCGATGATGACTACTCCACTTGTGATGCAGTTGATAGATGCCTATTTAAACTACCGTTATAATCAACAACCAGCCTCGAGTGAAAAACCGTTTGTAGAAGACAATGACCCACATGTTATTTTGGTCGGTTTTGGTCGCATGGGGCAGGTGGTTGGCCGCTTATTAATGGCGAATAAGGTTAAAATTACAGTACTAGAACAAGATGTTACAGCGATTAGTACCATGCGCCGCTACGGCTATACGGTCTATTACGGTGATGCACGTGAACTGCAATTATTGCGCTCAGCAGGAGCCGATAAAGCAAAATCTATCGTCATCACCAGTGATGTGCCTGAAGAAGTGATGGAAATTGTGCAAATTTGCCAAGAAAATTTCCCTAACTTACATATTATTGCACGTGCTAAAGGTCGCCTTGAGGCCCATGAGCTATTACAAAGTGGAGTGACTGATTTTAGCCGTGAAACATTCTCGAGCGCACTTGAATTAGGAAGCAAAGCGCTTGTTAGCACAGGGATGCATCCTCATAAAGCTTATCGCGCGAAGCAGCATTTTCGCCGTTTAGACATGAAAATGCTTAGAGATATTTACCCAGAGAATGAAAATAGTGACAGCGGGCAAATTTCACGCATTAAAGAGGCACGTCGTGAACTTAATGAACTCTTTGAGAAAGAAATGCAAAGAGAACATCGGCAGCCTCATAGCTGGAATAATGAACAATAAGGGTTAGAAATGGCTTCAACACGTAAACGCTTTATTGCCGGGGCGACGTGCCCTAAGTGCAAGTCACAAGACACATTAATGATGTGGCGTGAAGATAAAATTGATGTTGTCGAGTGTGTCAATTGTGGCGATCAGCAACGCCAAGCAGGGGATGAAGCAACGGGACATGTTAGGCAAAAAGAGCAGGTTATTGGAATTTTTACACCTGAATAATAGAAATTTGTCAATTCTCAATACATCACTATAGTTTTTCGGTACAATTGGCAAAAATTTTTCCCTTACGGGTAGTAGGAGATGTCATGAAAGTAGCAAAAGACTTGGTGGTCAGCTTGGCTTATCAAGTAAGAACAGAAGACGGTGTTTTAGTTGATGAGTCGCCAGCAAGCGCGCCAATGGACTATTTGCATGGTCGTGGGTCTTTAATTTCAGGTTTAGAAAAAGCATTAGAAGGTCGCTCTGTCGGCGAAAACTTCGATGTTGAAGTCGCTTCAGACGATGCATATGGCCAATACGATGACAACTTAGTTCAACGTGTTCCTAAAGATGTATTTATGGGCGTTGATGAGCTAGAAGTCGGCATGCGTTTCTTAGCTGACACTGACATGGGCCCAGTTCCTGTTGAAATTACAGGTATCGAAGGTGATGAAGTTATCGTTGACGGTAACCACATGTTAGCAGGTCAAAACCTGAAATTTAATGTTGAAATCATGGCTATCCGTGAAGCAACAGAAGAAGAAATCGCACATGGCCACGTCCATGGTGCAGGTGGTCACGACCATGACCACGACCATGAAGGTGGTTGCTGTGGCGGTCATAACCACGGTTCAGAAGGCGGTTGCTGCGGTGGCGGTGAAGGTCACGGACACGGTCACAAACAAGGCGGCTGCGGCTGCCACTAATACCTCGTATTAGTGTTTGTAAAAAAAAGGAAGCGAAAGCTTCCTTTTTTTCATTTAAAATCAATGGGTTCGCATTTTAAATTAATAATGTGGTGGCGGCGTTTCTTCTTCAGGCCTTGCTAAGTGAGAATCTTGGGATGATTTCAGCCTTTCAGCTACAATGCGTAAATGTTCCTGCAGACGGCTCATTTGCATTTGTTGGTCAGTAATAACCTGGTTTAGTTGTTCAATCGCCAGTTCTTGAAAGGCAACTTTACTTTCTAAAAGTTCTAAGCGTTGTTCAAATGTATCAGATGAGTCCATATTCGACTCTCCTTAAGCGTTTATATCGTAATTAAACCATCATAATAACTGAACATTACAAATCAATAGATAAGTTTTAGTTAAAGATATAGGCGACGAAACGACTTTTTGTTAATGTGGTCTCAGTAGTTATTATATTTTTTTAATACTCAATGGGGTAACGGGGTCTAAACTTAAAGAGCCCTACCCATAAAACGAATAGTTCGCTATTCGAATATAATCGAATAAAAGTTATCGGAGACTAGGATGAAATCACTGTTTAAGGCAAGCCTTTTAGCAACTACGCTAGCATTTACTTTTGCTGCTCCGCAAGTGATGGCAGCGGAAGCCAAAGCACAAAGCAGCGCATTCAAAAACGCAGAAGAGCGTAATGCGTATGCACTGGGTGCGTCTTTAGGCCGCTACATGCAGAATTCTTTAGAAGAACAAAAAACAATTGGTATTAATTTGGATAAGGCTCAATTACTCGCTGGTGTCCAAGATGCATTTAACGGCAAAAGCAAAATGACCGATGCAGAAGTTGAAGAAACATTGCGTCAGTTTGAAGGTCAAGTCAAAGAAGCTGCCGACAAAAAAATGAAAGAAGAATCAGCCAATAATGAGAAAAAAGGCGCTGAGTACCGCGAAAAATACGCGAAAGAAAAAGGCGTTGTTAAAACTAAATCAGGCTTACTGTACAAAATTGAAAAAGACGGTACAGGGGCGAAACCTAAAGCAGATGAAACCGTTGTAGTTCACTACAAAGGTTCTTTGATTGACGGTACTGAATTCGACAGCTCATATTCACGTAATGAGCCACTGACAATTCCATTAAATTCAGTTATTAAAGGCTGGACTGAAGGTTTAGTTAACCTGAAAAAAGGCGGCAAAATGCAGTTGGTTATCCCAGCTGAATTAGCTTACGGCGAAAATGGCGTGCCGGGTATCCCAGCAAATTCAACATTAGTCTTTGATGTTGAGTTATTAGACATCAAGCCTGCTGCTAAATAAGTCCTCACTAAGCATTAGCTAAGTGTATTTTGATGCCCAATGCATTCATGCCTTGGGCTTTTTTATATTTCTCATCAAAAAAACTCTCAAATTGTTTAAAACTTGTGATAAAACAGACTGTCTTGCATTCATTCGCTTGACGGCAACGCCGTGGAGTTTTAACTTCAGAAGACTCTATTTTATTTTTTATCATCACAATTGTTGGCTACAAACAAAGTAATGAAGGCCAAATAGTCGAATAATGAACGCCTTTTTAGTCAACAGGATGAGTTTTTACATTAGAAGGATGATGTTGAAATGTCTGATTCTATACAATCACACGACCTCAGCGATATTAACATATTGGATAACCAACCTTTTTCTGAGACAGACCATGAGATTTTAAAATCGTATGAAGCTGCTGTGGATGGTCTGGCAATGCTAATCGGTGGGCACTGTGAAATTGTTCTTCACTCTTTAGAGGACCTAAACTGCTCTGCAGTCAGAATCGCAAATGGCCAGCACACTGGGCGTAAAATCGGCTCACCGATTACAGACCTAGCGTTGAGAATGCTGCATGATATGGCAGACGAAGAATCGAATGTCTCGAAGGCTTATTTTACGAAAGCGAAAAGCGGTGATTTAATGAAATCCGTTACTATTGCTATTCGTAACCGTAAGCAACGTGTGATTGGCTTGTTATGTATCAATATGAACTTAGATGTGCCGTTCTCTGAAATTATTCAATCGTTTGTTCCAGAAACTAAGCAAGAAGTTACTTCAGATGTAAACTTTGCCTCTTCAGTTGATGACCTTGTCGCACAAACATTGGAGTACACAATTGAAGAAGTTGGCGGTGATCGTAATGTCTCAAATAATGCGAAAAACAAGCAAGTAGTTCTTAACCTATATGAAAAAGGTATTTTCGATATTAAAGATGCCATTAACCAAGTTGCTGACCGTTTGAACATTTCTAAACACACCGTTTATTTATACATTCGTCAATTCAAGAGCGGTGAATGAGTAATACAAATTCGTTAACCTACTGCTTAGTTGTGACAGGCCCTGCTTATGGTACACAACAAGCAGCGAGTGCGTATCAATTTGCAAAAGCCCTTCTTGAAGAAGGGCATATATTGAAAACACTCTTTTTTTATCGTGAAGGGGTTTTTAATGCGAACCAGCTTACGTCACCGGCAACAGATGAATTTAATTTAGTTTCAGCTTGGCAGGAACTGGCAAAACAATCTGGGTGCGAAATGCATATCTGTGTTTCTGCCGCATTGCGTCGGGGGGTTGTTGACCAAGAACAAGCGCAAAGTTTATCACTTCCAACGGCTAACCTTGCTGAGGGCTTTATCATGAGTGGGTTAGGAAGCCTTGCGGAAGCGATGATAACCACAGACCGGACAATTCAATTCTAAGAACAGCTCAATACAAGGTACCGTGTGAAAAAAATAGCTTTTGTCTTTACAACCATGCCCCATGGAAATGCCAGTGGCCGAGAAGGGTTAGATGCATTATTAGCAACTTCAGCACTGACAGAAGACATTCAGGTGTTTTTTCTCTCTGATGGCGTTTATCAGCTTCTAGCAAACCAACATCCCGCTGAAGTGCTTGCTCGAGATTACATCGTAACATTTAAAATATTGCCGTTATATGACATTGAAAAAGTTTATCTCTGCGGCTCTTCGCTACAAGAACGGGGGCTGGGAGAGCATTGTGAATGGGTTTTAACACCAACAATTCTTAGCAAGAAAGAGGTAAGCGCTAAAATAGCGGAATGTGATGTGGTGCTTAATTTTTAATCCATTGTGTGAATTTTGAGCTTGGGTTGTTTTTTGATCTATAGTAGGATCTTTTCTATGCTGTATACATTAGCAACATCTCCGTTTAAATGTGATTTTTCTACAATGGTAGGCTTTATTACGGCTGAAGATGTCGTTTTACTGATGCAAGATGGCGTGGTTGCGGCAGTCGCACAGTCGCCTTATCTTGTTGCACTACAAAAAACAGGGGCGCAGTTGTACGCTTTGGATGTAGACATCAATGCTCGTGGGTTGCAAAATACCCTATCAACCGCAGTTTCTGTAATCACATATCAAGGTTTTGTGAAGCTAACAGAAGTCCAAAAACAACATTTTGCCATATAAAGGCACTAAAAGTTGTATATTTCTTGACACCTGAGCCAGTCAGCAATAAAATTTCGCGTCCTCGTGTATCGTCATGTTGGCGAACGGGGTCAAAATCCGTGTTTACGAAGCAATAAAACCAGGAGCTTTTTTAATAATGGCAACTATTAATCAGCTGGTACGCAAATCTCGTAGCTCGAAAGTTGTTAAAAGCAACGTTCCAGCACTGGAAGCTTGCCCGCAAAAACGTGGCGTATGTACTCGTGTATATACTACCACTCCTAAGAAACCAAACTCAGCATTACGTAAAGTATGCCGTGTTCGTTTAACTAACGGTTTCGAAGTTTCTTCCTACATCGGTGGTGAAGGCCACAACTTGCAGGAGCACTCCGTTATCCTTATCCGTGGTGGTCGTGTTAAAGACTTACCAGGTGTGCGTTATCACACCGTTCGCGGCGCACTGGACTGTTCTGGTGTTAAAGACCGTAAGCAAGCTCGTTCTAAATACGGCGCGAAAAAACCTAAGGCTTAATGGATTTCCGTTAAGTAAGGCCAAACATTTTAATCTTAATGTCAAAATACTCTCGTAGAGTTTTGGACAAACCTGAATTAACAACGGAGTCATATCCATGCCACGTCGTCGCGTAATAGGTCAACGTAAAATTCTTCCAGATCCTAAGTTCGGATCAGAATTACTGGCCAAATTTGTAAATATCCTGATGGTAGACGGGAAAAAATCTACTGCTGAAGCAATCGTATATAACGCACTTGAAACCCTTGCTCAGCGTTCTGGTAAAACTGAACTTGATGCATTCGAATTAGCACTAGATAACGTGCGTCCGACTGTGGAAGTTAAATCCCGCCGTGTTGGTGGTTCAACTTACCAAGTTCCAGTTGAAGTTCGCCCGGTTCGTCGTAATGCCCTGGCAATGCGTTGGATCGTTGATGCTGCTCGTAAACGCGGTGATAAATCTATGGCGCTTCGCCTGGCAAATGAATTATCAGACGCTGCTGAGAACAAAGGTTCCGCTGTTAAGAAACGTGAAGACGTTCACCGTATGGCAGAAGCTAACAAGGCGTTCGCACACTACCGTTGGTAAGTTTCTTACCCACATTAGTGATGTATCTCAGGGTAGCCATTTGCTACCCTTTATATGAAGCATTGAACGCCCACGAGAGAGGAAAAAATGGCCCGTCAAACGCCCATAGCACGTTATCGTAATATCGGTATCAGTGCACACATCGACGCCGGTAAAACCACAACTTCTGAACGTATTCTGTTCTATACTGGTGTAAACCATAAAATTGGTGAAACTCACGAAGGTTCTGCAACAATGGACTGGATGGAGCAGGAGCAAGAGCGTGGTATTACTATCACATCTGCTGCGACTACTGCATTCTGGTCTGGTATGGCAAAACAGTATGAGCCACACCGTATCAACATCATCGACACCCCGGGACACGTTGACTTCACTATCGAAGTAGAACGTTCTATGCGTGTTCTTGATGGCGCAGTAATGGTTTACTGTGCAGTTGGTGGTGTTCAGCCACAGTCTGAAACTGTATGGCGTCAGGCTAACAAATATAAAGTTCCACGTATCGCGTTCGTTAACAAAATGGACCGTATGGGTGCGAACTTCTTACGTGTTGTTGAGCAATTAAAATCACGTTTAGCTGCTAACGCAGTTCCACTGCAATTACCAGTCGGCGCAGAAGAGTCGTTCACTGGTGTTGTTGACTTGCTGAAAATGAAAGCAATCAAGTGGAGTGATGAAGACCAGGGCGTTACCTTCGAATACGAAGATATCCCTGCGAACATGCAAGAAGCTGCTGAAGAGTGGCACAACAACCTGATCGAAACCGCAGCAGAAGCATCAGAAGAACTGATGGAAAAATATCTGGGCGGTGAAGAACTGACTGAAGCAGAAATTAAAGCTGCATTACGTCAACGTGTTCTTGCAAGCGAAATTATCCTGGTTACCTGTGGTTCTGCATTTAAGAACAAAGGTGTTCAGGCGATGCTGGATGCAGTTGTTGATTACTTACCTGCGCCAACAGATGTACCTGCAATTAATGGTATTCTGGACGATGGTAAAGACACTCCTGCAGAGCGTCACGCAAGTGATGATGAGCCATTCTCATCATTAGCATTTAAAATTGCAACCGACCCATTCGTTGGTAACTTGACGTTCTTCCGTGTTTACTCTGGTGTTGTTAACTCAGGTGACACAGTACTGAACGCAGTTAAAGCGAAGAAAGAGCGTTTTGGCCGTATCGTACAGATGCACGCTAACAAACGTGAAGAGATTAAAGAAGTTCGCGCTGGTGACATCGCGGCTGCTATCGGTCTGAAAGACGTAACTACAGGTGATACTTTATGTGCAGTTGATGCACCAATCATCCTGGAGCGTATGGAATTCCCAGAGCCAGTAATCTCTGTTGCAATCGAACCGAAAACTAAAGCTGACCAAGAAAAAATGGGTATCGCATTAGGCCGTTTGGCTCAAGAAGACCCATCATTCCGCGTATCAAGTGATGAAGAGACTAATCAGACTATCATCGCTGGTATGGGTGAGCTGCACTTAGACGTTCTGGTTGACCGTATGCGTCGTGAATTTAAAGTTGAAGCGAACGTTGGTAAACCTCAAGTTGCTTACCGTGAAGCAATCACTATGAAAGTGACTGATATCGAAGGTAAACACGCGAAACAGTCTGGTGGTCGTGGTCAGTACGGTCATGTCGTTATCGATATGTTCCCTCTGGACAAAAACGATAAAGACGGTGTTCCAATGGATTACGAATTTGCCAACGACATCAAAGGTGGTGTAATTCCTACTGAATACATCCCTGCCGTTGACAAAGGTATCCAAGAGCAGCTGAAATCTGGCCCATTAGCTGGTTACCCGGTTGTTAACATGGGTGTTCGTTTACATTTCGGTTCTTACCATGATGTTGACTCCTCTGAATTGGCGTTTAAACTTGCGGCTTCAATCGCGTTTAAAGATGGCTTCAAAAAAGCTAAACCAGTTCTGCTTGAGCCAATCATGAAAGTTGAAGTGGAAACACCAGAAGACTACATGGGTGATGTTATTGGTGACCTGAACCGTCGTCGTGGTATGATTGAAGGTATGGATGACCTGCCTACTGGTAAAGTCGTTCGTGCACAAGTACCATTGTCAGAAATGTTCGGTTATGCTACTGACCTGCGTTCTCAGACACAAGGTCGTGCTTCATACTCTATGGAGTTCCTGAAGTACAATGAAGCACCAAACAACGTTGCACAAGCTGTAATCGAAGCTCGTAACGCTAAATAATCGATTTTTATCGGTTAACTACTTTAATTTAAGTTCCTTCTTTATCGTGAAGAGGGAACTCCATAAGGAATAGAGTCGTGTCTAAAGAAAAATTTGAACGTTCAAAACCGCACGTTAACGTTGGTACTATCGGCCACGTTGACCACGGTAAAACTACTCTGACAGCAGCTATCACTACTGTTCTGGCTAAAACTTACGGCGGTTCTGCTCGCGCATTCGACCAAATCGATAACGCACCAGAAGAAAAAGCGCGTGGTATCACCATCTCTACTTCACACGTAGAATACGATACTCCAACTCGCCACTACGCACACGTAGACTGCCCAGGACACGCCGACTATGTTAAAAACATGATCACTGGTGCTGCTCAGATGGACGGTGCAATTCTGGTTGTTGCTGCGACAGATGGCCCAATGCCACAAACTCGTGAGCACATCCTGTTAGGTCGTCAGGTTGGTGTTCCTTACATCATCGTTTTCCTGAACAAATGTGACATGGTAGACGACGAAGAGCTGTTAGAATTAGTCGAAATGGAAGTTCGTGAACTTCTGTCTCAATACGATTTCCCAGGCGACGACACACCAGTTGTTCGTGGTTCAGCTCTGAAAGCGCTGGAAGGCAACCCAGAGTGGGAAGCGAAAATTGTTGAATTAGCAGGCCACCTGGATACTTACATTCCAGAACCAGAGCGTGCAATTGACAAGCCATTCCTGCTGCCAATCGAAGACGTATTCTCAATCTCAGGTCGTGGTACAGTAGTAACAGGCCGTGTTGAGCGTGGTATCATCAAAGTTGGTGAAGAAGTTGAAATCGTTGGTATTCAAGACACGGTTAAAACAACTTGTACTGGCGTTGAAATGTTCCGTAAACTGTTAGACGAAGGTCGTGCAGGTGAGAACGTTGGTGTTCTGCTGCGTGGTACTAAGCGTGAAGAAATTCAACGTGGTCAAGTACTGGCGAAACCAGGTTCAATCAAGCCACACACTAAATTTGAATCAGAAGTTTATATTCTGAGCAAAGATGAAGGTGGTCGTCATACTCCATTCTTCAAAGGTTACCGTCCACAGTTCTACTTCCGTACAACTGACGTAACAGGTACTATCGAACTGCCAGAAGGCGTAGAGATGGTAATGCCAGGTGATAACATCAACATGATCGTTACCCTGATCCACCCAATCGCGATGGACGACGGTTTACGTTTCGCAATCCGTGAAGGTGGCCGTACTGTAGGTGCGGGTGTTGTTGCAAAAATTATTGCATAATACCGCTCTTTCTGAATAAGAAAGAACCACTTAGTAAAAAAGGGCGTCTAATAGACGTCCTTTTTATACGTTGCAAAATTCAGACGTTGCAAAATTAAGAACCTATCTCATCAATCATTTGTATAATTATTGGTGAGATAGGCTCTGAAACAACGAATTGATAACTGTGCGGGCTACTTTGCGCAGTTATATGAGATTTATTAAGGTTTTGCTCGGAAGATATGGTATATTTTACTGCTGCCACAAAAAGAAAGTCACTTTCTTGATTGGTGTAGTTAAAAAATTTACTGGGCATGCTGAAATTCCTGCAAAATGGAATAGCACTTGTGAAATGGGTAGCACTTGTAAAGTGATAGTACTGACGTACACGTAGTACTTGCGAAATAAAATGTTACTGCAACTTGTTATTTTTGCAGAACGAATAACGCTAATTACCTCCATTAACAAGGCTAATTACTTTTTAGATCGCAGGTGATGCTATTGATATCCCTATCAAATTTTTGCAGGCTTAGTTTGTAGTAATTGAGGGATATGTTGGCATATTCTATTGGTTTGGCTTGGTTGGCTTACCTTTGTAAACAAGCAAGCTTTGTACATACTTCATGGTAACAGGTTGAATTATGAGTGCGAATAGCGAAGCTCAAGGAAGTGGACGCAGTGCAGACATCTTCAAGTGGATCATTGTCTGTGCCTTATTAATAATTGCTATTGTTGGTAATTATTACTTCCGTCAATATAATCTCGCGCTGCGTGCTTTTGCAGTTGTGGCTGTTGTCGCTATTGCAGGTGCTGTCGCTTTATGGACCACAAAAGGTAAAGCAACACTGGCGTTTGCACGCGAAGCCCGCGTCGAGATGAGAAAAGTCATTTGGCCTACTCGCCAGGAAACATTACAAACTACTTTAATTGTTGCTGCAGTAACGGCTGTAATGTCATTAATACTGTGGGGACTAGATGGTATCCTGGTGCGTTTAGTTTCATTTATTACAAGCCTGAGGTTATTCTAAATGTCCGATTCACCTAAAAAGCGCTGGTATGTCATTCAGGCATTCTCTGGTTTTGAAGGTCGCGTAGCACAATCTTTACGTGAACATATCAAATTACATGCTATGGAAGATTCTTTTGGCGAAGTTATGGTTCCAACAGAAGAAGTTGTTGAAATCCGTAGCGGTCAGCGCCGTAAGAGTGAACGTAAATTCTTCCCAGGCTATGTCTTAGTCCAAATGGTCATGAATGATGACTCTTGGCACTTAGTGCGTAGTGTACCGCGTGTAATGGGGTTCATTGGCGGGACGTCAGATCGTCCAGCGCCAATTAGCGATAAAGAAGTTGATGCTATCATGAACCGCTTACAACAAGTTGGTGATAAACCACGTCCGAAAACACTGTTTGAACCGGGTGAAATGGTTCGTGTTAGCGAAGGTCCGTTTGCTGACTTTAACGGTGTGGTTGAAGAAATTGATTATGAAAAGAGCCGCTTGAAAGTCTCTGTTTCTATCTTCGGTCGTGCAACTCCAGTCGAATTGGATTTTGGTCAGGTAGAAAAAGCCTAATCTAAACGACAAAACTGACTTGCAAAAGGCGTGAAATTTGACTACAATTTCGCGCCTTTTGTTTTTATGTTCGGCGCAAATTAATGTGCGGGGCATGTTTAATGTAACGGGGAGCCTTGCAAACCGTAAGGCGCTATCACCCATCTAGAGGAAATATCATGGCTAAGAAAGTTCAAGCCTACGTTAAGCTGCAAGTTGCAGCTGGTATGGCGAACCCAAGTCCACCGGTTGGTCCAGCACTGGGTCAACAAGGTGTTAACATCATGGAATTCTGTAAAGCGTTCAACGCAAAAACAGACAGCCTGGAAAAAGGTTTACCAATTCCTGTTGTTATTACTGTTTACGCAGACCGTTCTTTCACTTTCGTTACCAAAACTCCACCTGCAGCAGTTCTGCTGAAAAAAGCAGCTGGCGTTAAGTCTGGTTCAGGTAAGCCGAACAAAGACAAAGTTGGTAAAGTGACCTCTGCTCAGATTCGCGAAATCGCTGAAACTAAAGCTGCGGACATGACTGGTGCTGATGTTGACGCAATGATGCGTTCAATTGAAGGTACTGCTCGTTCCATGGGCCTGGTAGTGGAGGACTAAGACAATGGCTAAACTGACTAAGCGCATGCGCAATATCCGTGAAAAAGTTGATGCAACTAAACAGTATGACATCAATGAAGCCGTTGCACTGCTGAAAGAATTAGCAACTGCTAAATTCGTAGAAAGCGTTGACGTAGCTATCAACCTGGGCATCGATGCTCGTAAATCTGACCAAAACGTTCGCGGTGCAACTGTGCTGCCACACGGTACTGGCCGTTCAGTTCGCGTTGCTGTGTTCGCACAAGGCGCAAACGCTGAAGCTGCTAAAGCTGCAGGTGCTGAACTGGTAGGTATGGAAGATCTGGCTGATAAAATCAAAGCTGGTGAAATGGACTTTGACGTTGTTATTGCTTCTCCAGATGCAATGCGCGTTGTTGGCCAATTAGGTCAAGTTTTAGGCCCACGTGGTCTGATGCCAAACCCGAAAGTTGGTACTGTAACTCCAAACGTTGCTGAAGCAGTTAACAATGCTAAAGCAGGTCAGGTTCGTTACCGTAATGACAAAAACGGAATCATCCACACCACTATCGGTAAAGTTGATTTCGACGCTAACAAACTGAAAGAAAACTTAGAAGCACTGCTGATCGCGCTGAAAAAAGCAAAACCAGCTTCTGCTAAAGGTGTTTTCATCAAGAAAGTTAGCCTGTCCACCACTATGGGTGCAGGTGTTGCTGTTGACCAAGCTGGTTTGTCAGCGACAGTTTAATTGCCATAGCTTCGGCTAATTGGTAATTAGGCTTTACCTTTGCGTCAAATTTGTATAAAATTTGACGCCTTGAGTTTGTTGGGTACACAAAATGTATCCAACAAACCACGAATTTCGGTATGGAGTCTGGCCTTTCCAGACCCCGTCCAAGACCGCAGGTGTGGTTTATTAGTTATAATAGCTACTTAATTTACCTGCGTAGACGGTGACAGAGATACCTAGAATTTAATTCTGGATTCTATTCTGCTCACCGTGTTTTAGCGCTCTTACATAATGTTGTGTTTGAGTGATGTGAGTCCCGGGTTTTCCCGGTTAATCCAGGAGCAAGAAGCTAATGGCACTAAATCTTCAAGACAAACAAGCGATTGTTGCTGAAGTCAGCGAAGTAGCCAAAGGCGCGCTTTCTGCAGTTGTTGCTGATTCACGCGGCGTAACTGTAGCAAAAATGACTGAACTGCGTAAAGCAGGTCGCGAAGCAGGCGTTTATATCCGTGTTGTTCGTAACACACTGATCCGTCGTGCTGTTGAAGGTACTTCTTACGATGTACTGAAAGACGTGTTTGTCGGTCCAACCTTAATTGCTTTCTCTAACGAACACCCGGGCGCTGGCGCTCGTCTGTTCAAAGAGTTCGCGAAAGCGAATCCAGCATTTGAGATTAAAGCTGCGGCCTTTGAAGGTGAGTTAATCCAAGCGAAAGATATCGATCGTCTGGCAACTCTCCCAACTTACGATGAAGCAATCGCACGCCTGATGTCAACCATGAAAGAAGCCGCTGCCGGCAAATTGGTTCGTACTCTGGCTGCTCTGCGCGATCAGAAAGAAGCTGCATAAGCCCTTTCCTTCGTTGCTTTTTAACGTATAAACTATTTCTGAATTTTAGGAACACTTGTTATGTCTATCACTAAAGACCAAATCCTTGATGCAGTTGCAGAAATGTCTGTAATGGACGTTGTTGAACTGATTACTATGATGGAAGAAAAATTCGGCGTTTCTGCTGCTGCAGCTGTTGCTGTTGCTGCGGGCCCAGCTGAAGCTGCTGAAGAAAAAACTGAATTCGACGTTGTACTGTCAGCTGTTGGCGGTAACAAAGTTGCAGTTATCAAAGCAGTTCGTGGCGCAACCGGTCTTGGCCTGAAAGAAGCTAAAGATATGGTAGAGTCTGCTCCAGCGACCATCAAAGAAGGCGCGAGCAAAGACGAAGCTGAAGCTCTGAAAAAATCTCTTGAAGAAGCAGGCGCTTCTGTTGAACTTAAATAAGTTCAATTGCAAGAACGCAGCCTAATCTAATTAGGCTGACGGCTGGTGATTTTTTAATCACCAGCCTTTTTGCGCTGTAAAGCGTGATGGGTGTTAACAGCTTTTCACGCAGTTTTAATGTTAACAACAACCCTCCAATACTTCTTTCTATTGACGACTTAATATACTGTGTTCTTCGCTACGACCCGCTCGGGTAGCTCGGTAGCAATGGCAACGCAATGAAATGATTTAAGAGTAATAGCAATGAGTATTAAGGAAAGTATTCATTTTCCGTTTCTTATAAAAAAACGCGTTGCGGTTCAGTCTCTTATACTAAGAGCTAACCACTTGGGTCACTGATCAACGAGCTGAGGAAACCTATGGTTTACTCCTATACCGAGAAAAAACGTATCCGTAAGGACTTTGGTAAGCGTCCACAAGTTTTGGACATACCTTATCTCCTTTCTATCCAACTTGACTCGTTCCAGAAGTTTATCGAGCAAGATCCAGATGGCCAGAATGGGCTGGAAGCAGCTTTCCGTTCTGTGTTTCCAATTCAGAGCTACAGCGGTAATGCTGAATTACAATATGTCAGCTATCGTTTAGGCGAGCCTGTTTTTGATGTTAAAGAATGTCAAATTCGCGGTGTAACTTACTCTGCGCCTTTACGTGTGAAATTGCGTCTCATCGTTTATGAGCGTGAAGCACCGGAAGGAACTGTTAAAGACATCAAAGAACAAGAAGTCTACATGGGTGAAATTCCACTCATGACTGAAAACGGAACTTTCGTTATCAACGGTACTGAGCGTGTTATCGTTTCTCAGTTACACCGTAGTCCTGGTGTATTCTTCGACAGCGATAAAGGTAAAACACACTCTTCAGGTAAAGTGCTATATAACGCACGTATTATCCCTTACCGTGGTTCATGGCTTGATTTCGAATTTGACCCGAAAGATAACCTGTTTGTACGTATTGACCGTCGCCGTAAATTACCTGCGACCATTATTCTGCGTGCAATGGATTACAATACCGAAGAAATCTTAAATCTGTTCTTCGAAAAAACTGTATTCCAAATCCGTGATAATAAACTGATGATGACGCTGGTTCCTGAGCGTTTACGTGGTGAGACAGCTTCATTTGATATCGAAGCGAACGGTAAAGTCTATGTAGAAAAAGGCCGCCGTATCACTGCACGTCACATTCGTCAGTTAGAAAAAGAAGAAGTGAATAGCATCGAAGTTCCTGTTGAATATATCGCAGGTAAAGTCGTTGCTAGAGACTATATTGATGAAAGTACCGGTGAGCTGATTTGTGCAGCGAACATGGAACTTTCTTTAGATATGTTGGCACGTCTGAGCCAGTCTGGTCATAAAACAATCGAAACATTGTTTACCAATGACTTAGACCACGGTGCTTACATTTCTGAAACCGTTCGTGTCGACCCAACTAACGATCGTCTGAGTGCATTGGTAGAAATCTACCGCATGATGCGTCCTGGTGAGCCACCAACCCGTGAAGCCGCTGAAAACCTGTTTGATAACTTATTCTTCTCTGAAGATCGTTACGACTTGTCTGCAGTAGGTCGCATGAAGTTCAACCGTTCACTGAACCGTGAAGAAATCGAAGGTTCAGGTATCCTGAGTGAAGAAGACATCATTGATGTTATGCGTAAACTCATCGATATCCGTAACGGTAAAGGCGAAGTGGATGATATCGACCACTTAGGTAACCGTCGTATTCGTTCCGTTGGTGAAATGGCAGAGAACCAATTCCGTGTCGGTCTGGTTCGTGTTGAGCGTGCAGTGAAAGAGCGTCTTTCTCTGGGCGACCTCGATGCATTAATGCCACAAGATATGATCAACGCGAAACCAATTTCAGCCGCAGTTAAAGAGTTCTTTGGTTCCAGCCAGCTGTCCCAATTTATGGACCAGAACAACCCGCTGTCTGAAATTACGCACAAGCGTCGTATCTCTGCGTTAGGCCCAGGTGGTCTGACTCGTGAGCGTGCGGGCTTCGAAGTACGTGACGTTCACCCAACTCACTACGGTCGCGTTTGTCCAATCGAAACGCCTGAAGGTCCAAACATCGGTCTGATCAACTCATTATCTGTTTATGCACAGACCAATGAGTACGGTTTCTTAGAAACCCCATACCGTTTAGTCCGCGATGGCTTAGTAACAGACGAAATCCATTATTTGTCTGCAATTGAAGAAGGTAACTTCATCATTGCTCAGGCAAACACCGTTTTAGGTGATGATGGTAGCTTTGTTGAAGAACTGATTACTTGCCGTAACAAAGGTGAATCAAGCTTATTCAGCCGTGAACAGGTTGAATATATGGACGTTTCGACTCAACAGGTTGTTTCTGTTGGTGCGTCACTGATCCCATTCCTTGAACACGATGACGCCAACCGTGCATTGATGGGTGCGAACATGCAACGTCAAGCGGTTCCTACTTTACGTGCCGACAAACCATTAGTTGGTACAGGTATGGAACGTGCAGTAGCGGTTGACTCTGGTGTTACTGCTGTTGCAAGACGTGGTGGTTCGGTTCAGTACGTTGATGCTTCTCGTATCGTTATCAAAGTTAACGAAGATGAGATGTACCCAGGCGAAGCTGGAATCGATATTTATAACCTGACTAAATATACCCGTTCTAACCAGAACACCTGTATTAGCCAGATGCCTTGTGTATCTTTAGGTGAACCTGTTGAACGTGGTGACGTGTTAGCGGATGGTCCTTCAACAGACCTCGGCGAATTAGCACTTGGTCAAAACATGCGCGTGGCATTCATGCCATGGAATGGTTATAACTTCGAAGACTCCATCTTAGTTTCTGAGCGTGTTGTTCAAGAAGACCGTTTTACAACTATTCATATTCAAGAGCTCTCTTGTGTGTCTCGTGACACTAAACTAGGGCCTGAAGAAATCACTGCAGATATTCCAAACGTCGGTGAAGCTGCTCTGTCTAAACTTGACGAATCCGGTATCGTGTATATTGGTGCGGAAGTGAAAGGCGGCGACATTCTGGTTGGTAAAGTAACACCTAAAGGTGAAACTCAACTGACTCCAGAAGAGAAACTGTTACGTGCTATCTTCGGTGAAAAAGCATCAGACGTTAAAGACTCTTCTTTACGTGTTCCTAACGGTGTATCTGGTACGGTTATTGACGTACAAGTATTTACCCGTGACGGTGTAGAGAAAGACAAACGTGCATTAGAGATCGAAGAAACTCAGTTACGTGATGCGAAGAAAGACTTAACAGAAGAGCTGCGTATTTTCGAAGCTGGCCTGTTTGCACGTATCCGTTCTGTACTGGTTAACGGCGGAATTGAAGCTGAAAAACTGGACAAACTGCCTCGCGACCGTTGGTTAGAGTTATCTTTAGCAGACGAAGAGAAGCAAAACCAGTTAGAGCAATTAGCTGAACAGTATGACGAACTGAAATCTGAGTTCGAGAAAAAACTCGATGCAAAACGTCGTAAAATTACTCAAGGTGATGACTTAGCACCGGGTGTACTGAAAATTGTTAAGGTTTATCTGGCTGTTAAACGTCAGATCCAACCGGGTGATAAAATGGCGGGTCGCCATGGTAACAAAGGTGTTATCTCAAAAATCAACCCAGTTGAAGACATGCCTTACGATGAAAACGGTAACCCAGTTGATATCGTTCTGAACCCGCTGGGCGTACCATCACGTATGAACATCGGTCAGATTTTGGAAACCCACTTAGGGATGGCAGCGAAAGGTATTGGTGAGAAAATCAATGCTATGCTTAAACAGCAAGAAGAAGTTGCCAAACTGCGTGAGTTTATCCAAAAAGCATACGATTTAGGTGATGATCCACGCCAGAAAGTTGATTTGAACACTTTCACTGACGAAGAAGTTATGCGTTTGGCTGAGAACCTGAAAAAAGGTATGCCAATTGCAACACCAGTATTTGATGGTGCGAAAGAGAAAGAAATCAAAGAACTGCTGAAACTGGGCGGTCTGCCGACTTCAGGTCAGATTACATTATTCGATGGTCGTACTGGCGAGCGTTTTGAGCGTCAAGTTACTGTCGGCTACATGTACATGCTGAAACTGAACCACTTGGTTGACGATAAGATGCACGCCCGTTCAACAGGTTCTTACAGCTTGGTTACTCAGCAACCGCTGGGTGGTAAAGCGCAGTTCGGTGGTCAGCGTTTCGGGGAGATGGAAGTGTGGGCACTGGAAGCATACGGTGCAGCCTATACTCTTCAAGAAATGCTTACAGTTAAATCGGATGACGTTAACGGCCGTACGAAGATGTATAAAAACATCGTCGATGGTAGCCATCAGATGGAACCTGGTATGCCGGAATCTTTCAACGTATTGCTGAAAGAAATCCGTTCACTGGGTATTAACATCGAGCTGGAAGACGAGTAATTCGTTTTATGCCGGAAAGCTTGCTTTCCGGCACATGTAAGCACTGGGATTTGGGGAGAGTGTCTTTGAACACTCACCTGACAGGTCTAACTCCGACAGGAGCATTTTGTGAAAGACTTAATAAAGTTTCTGAAAGCGCAAACCAAGACCGAAGAGTTTGATGCTATCAAGATTGCTCTGGCATCACCTGATATGATCCGTTCATGGTCATTCGGTGAAGTTAAAAAGCCAGAAACCATTAACTACCGTACGTTCAAACCTGAGCGTGACGGTCTTTTCTGTGCGCGTATTTTCGGGCCAGTAAAAGACTATGAATGTCTGTGCGGTAAGTACAAACGTTTAAAACACCGCGGTGTGATTTGTGAGAAGTGTGGCGTAGAAGTTACACAGACCAAAGTCCGTCGTGAGCGCATGGGTCACATTGAACTTGCATCTCCGACTGCACACATTTGGTTCTTAAAATCACTGCCATCCCGTATCGGTTTGCTGCTCGATATGCCACTGCGTGATATTGAACGCGTTCTGTACTTTGAATCATATGTAGTTGTTGAAGGCGGTATGACTAGCCTTGAGCGTGCACAGATTCTGACAGAAGAGCAATATTTAGATGCGTTGGAAGAGTTCGGTGACGAATTTGATGCGAAAATGGGTGCGGAAGCAATCCAAGGCCTGCTGAAAAACCTCGATCTTGAGAACGAGTGTGAAACGCTGCGCGAAGAGTTAAATGAAACTAACTCTGAAACTAAGCGTAAGAAGCTGACCAAGCGTATCAAACTGCTGGAAGCATTCATTCAATCTGGTAACAAACCAGAGTGGATGATCTTAAACGTATTACCAGTATTACCACCGGATCTGCGTCCATTAGTTCCACTGGATGGTGGTCGTTTCGCAACATCAGATCTGAACGATCTGTATCGTCGCGTAATCAACCGTAATAACCGTCTGAAACGTCTTCTGGATCTGGCTGCGCCAGACATCATCGTACGTAACGAAAAACGTATGCTGCAAGAAGCGGTTGACGCCCTGTTAGATAACGGTCGTCGTGGTCGCGCAATCACTGGTTCTAACAAACGTCCTCTGAAATCTTTGGCTGATATGATCAAAGGTAAACAAGGTCGTTTCCGTCAGAACTTACTTGGTAAGCGTGTTGACTACTCAGGTCGTTCTGTTATCACCGTAGGTCCATACCTGCGTCTGCATCAGTGCGGTCTGCCTAAGAAAATGGCTCTTGAGTTATTCAAACCATTTATCTATGGCAAATTAGAATTACGTGGTCTGGCAACAACCATTAAAGCTGCGAAGAAAATGGTTGAGCGCGAAGAAGCGGTTGTTTGGGATATCTTGGATGAAGTCATCCGTGAACACCCGGTCATGCTGAACCGTGCACCAACACTTCACCGTCTGGGTATCCAAGCTTTCGAACCTATTCTTATCGAAGGTAAAGCTATCCAATTGCACCCACTCGTTTGTGCGGCATATAACGCCGACTTCGATGGAGACCAAATGGCGGTACACGTTCCTCTGACTCTGGAAGCTCAGTTAGAAGCACGTGCGTTGATGATGTCGACTAACAACATCCTGTCACCTGCAAGTGGTGAGCCGATCATCGTTCCTTCTCAGGACGTTGTATTGGGTCTTTACTACATGACACGTGACTGCGTAAACGCGAAAGGCGAGGGCATGGTATTAGCCGGTCCTAAAGAAGCTGAGCGTGTTTACCGTTCAGGTCATGCGTCACTGCATGCCCGCGTTAAAGTCCGTATCACTGAAGAAGTAAAAGATTCGGAAGGTAACATTACAATCAACACTGGTTTAGTTGACACCACTGTTGGTCGTGCAATTTTATGGATGATCGTACCGAAAGGTCTGCCTTATGCTCTGGTAAACCAAGCGTTAGGTAAGAAAGCTATCTCCAAAATGCTGAACACCTGTTACCGTGTTCTGGGCCTGAAGCCTACTGTTATTTTTGCTGACCAAATCATGTATACCGGTTTTGCCTATGCGGCACGTTCTGGTGCATCAGTTGGTATCGACGATATGGTTATTCCAGAGAAAAAAGCTGGGATCATCGCCGAAGCAGAAGCTGAAGTTGCAGAAATTCAGGAACAGTTCCAGTCTGGTCTGGTAACAGCAGGCGAACGTTACAACAAAGTTATCGATATCTGGGCAGCAGCAAACGAACGTGTTGCTAAAGCGATGATGGAAAACTTGTCGACTGAAGCGGTTATTAACCGTGATGGCGTCGAAGAACAACAAGTTTCTTTCAACAGTATCTTTATGATGGCCGACTCCGGTGCTCGTGGTTCTGCAGCTCAGATTCGTCAGCTAGCAGGTATGCGTGGTCTGATGGCTAAGCCAGATGGCTCCATCATCGAAACACCAATCACGGCAAACTTCCGTGAAGGTCTGAACGTTCTTCAGTACTTTATCTCTACGCACGGTGCGCGTAAAGGTCTTGCCGATACCGCATTGAAAACAGCGAACTCCGGTTATCTGACTCGTCGTTTAGTTGACGTTGCACAGGACTTGGTTGTGACTGAAGACGACTGTGGAACTCATGAAGGTATCCTGATGACTCCGGTTATCGAGGGTGGCGACGTTAAAGAACCACTGCGTGAGCGTGTATTGGGTCGTGTGACTGCAGAAGATATCCTGATCCCAGGAACGGCAGACATTCTGGTTCCACGTAATACATTACTGCACGAAAAACTGTGTGACCTGTTAGAAGCTAACTCAGTCGACAGCGTTAAAGTTCGTTCAGTTGTAAGTTGTGAAACTGACTTCGGTGTGTGTGCTCACTGTTATGGTCGTGACCTTGCTCGTGGTCATATCATCAATAAAGGTGAAGCTATCGGGGTTATCGCGGCACAGTCAATCGGTGAGCCGGGTACACAGTTAACGATGCGTACGTTCCACATCGGGGGTGCGGCATCTCGTGCGGCGGCAGAATCTAGCATTCAAGTCCGTAACACAGGTACCCTGAAACTGGTTAACGCTAAATTCGTTACGAACTCAGAAGGCAAACTGGTTATTACTTCACGTAATACAGAACTGCGTCTGATTGATGAATTCGGTCGTACGAAAGAAAGCTATAAAGTCCCTTACGGTGCGCACTTGACGAAAGGCGATGGCGATGCAGTAACGGGCGGTGAAACTGTTGCGAACTGGGATCCACATACAATGCCAGTTGTCAGTGAAGTATCGGGTATTATCAGCTTCTCTGACATGCTTGATGGCCAAACAATGACGCGTCAGACTGACGAATTAACCGGTCTGTCTTCAATCGTTGTTCTGGATACTGCGGAACGTACCAGTGGTGGTAAAGACCTGCGTCCTGCACTACGTGTTATTGACGCAAATGGTAACGATGTTCTTATTCCTAACACGGACATGCCTGCTCAGTACTTCTTACCGGGTAAAGCAATTGTTCAGTTAGATGATGGCATCGCAATCAACGTCGGTGATACCTTAGCGCGTATTCCACAAGAATCTGTGGGTACTAAAGATATCACGGGTGGTCTACCACGCGTAGCTGACTTGTTCGAAGCACGTCGTCCGAAAGAGCCTGCAATCTTGGCTGAAATCAGCGGTATTATCTCGTTTGGTAAAGAAACCAAAGGGAAACGTCGTCTGGTTATCACACCATTAGATGGTAGCGATCCGTACGAAGAGATGATCCCTAAATGGCGTCAACTCAACGTGTTCGAAGGTGAGATCGTTGAACGTGGTGACGTGGTTTCCGATGGTCCAGAATCTCCACACGATATTCTGCGTCTGCGTGGTGTCCATGCTGTTACGCGTTATATCACTAATGAGGTTCAGGAAGTTTACCGCTTACAAGGCGTTAAGATTAACGATAAACACATTGAAGTTATCGTTCGTCAGATGCTGCGTAAAGTGACTATCGCGGATGCAGGAAGTTCTGAATTCCTCGAAGGTGAACAAGTCGAGTACTCACGTGTTAAAGTTTCTAACCGTAAACTGGAACAAGAAGGCAAAATTCCAGCGAACTTTGCTCGTGACCTGTTGGGTATTACTAAGGCATCTCTGGCAACAGAATCCTTTATCTCAGCAGCATCGTTCCAAGAAACGACACGCGTACTGACTGAAGCTGCAGTTGCGGGTAAACGTGACGAATTACGTGGTCTGAAAGAAAACGTAATTGTTGGACGCCTGATCCCAGCAGGTACTGGTTTTGCGTATCACCAAGACCGTATCCGCCGCCGTCATCTGAACGACGTTGTGGATGCACCACAAGTCAGTGCAGACGAAGCAACAGCAAACTTAGCAGAGCTGTTAAATGCAGGTTTTAGCAGTGACAACCAGAACTAATTTCTGATTTCACTGTAAAACGCCTGACAAAAGCCAGTGCCGAAAGGTACTGGCTTTTTTTATGTCTTAGGTTTATCTGAATATGTAACGCGTATTTCTATTTTTAAAATATATCCAGCAGTAAAAAAAATGAATAATAAATTGCTTGGCTAAAAATAAACGGTAATAAAAATTATTTTTAAATTATTTAATAGGAATATGCGATGGATAAAAAAAAGACAAATGAACAGGTTGATGTGAATCAAGCTAATCTCTCGGCTTATCATGGAATATTATCAGACTCATTAGGGGCCATAAATACATCTCAGATAGTGACGGGAAATGGGCAAATTGCATTAGATTTAGTTGTTGTTATTGATACTAGTGGCTCAATGTCTGATGAAGCAGGGGATTTAAGTAAACAGATTGATGCGACGATTGAGTCGGCATCAGCAAAGTGTCCATCTCACCTTCGGGCGACATTTTTAGGTATCGAAGGGACTTGGGCAAATACGAAGTTTGATCAATCTGCCAGTGAATATTTAATTAAGATCGGTGCGAACGAAAGAGATCTGCAAGCAAGATTACCGTTTAAAGAATCCGATGGGCGAGATCATGCTGGAAATAAAGAAGATTTATGTCGTGCGGTTATTGATATTAGTAAACACTTTGATTGGCGAGATGATGCGCGTAGGGCTATTTTTGTGCTGGGTGATGAAGGGATGGAAGGTGGCGGTGGAATTCTTACTCGTGCTGCGATTGCAAAAAATAATGAAGCCATATCTGTCGCTCAAGAAAGAGGAATTAAGGTGTATACCTACCAAGGTACACCGGATGATAGCCCAACAAATCTAGATCGTTTTCCGACTCTTGCTGATAGAGATAACGTGACGAGGGAGTATGAACGACTAGCCAAAGAAACCGACGGACGTGCGTACATTTACACCACAGGGATTGCAAATTTCTCGTTGGTTTTACAGGAAATATTATGTGATAGCTTAATACCACCAGCCAAACCAGATCGAAGGCTTTCAGAGTGTGATTCTGTCTGTGAAAACTTGCCACTCATTATAAATACTGTGAATACATTGTCTGATATTATAAAAAAGACCATAGATTCTTGCTGCCCTGATCCCAAGCATGATGACCACTCAGATTGTCAGTGTAAACATTAGAATTGGTTAGCTAGAAAAAGTAAAAGCGGGAATATTTCCCGCTTTAATTATGTGAATGATAAATATAGTAATTAGTAAAAAATACCAATGATCGCACAGTGAGCCACAAAACCTACCATCAGCGGCACGGCGGTTCGTTTTACCACATCAAATGGCTGCAGTTTTGCACCACTGGATACGGCAATGATTACCCCCGCGACTGGGGACATACCTCGGCCCATGTGTGAGGCTTGTTGCATTGGTAAAATCATTGCAATAGGGTTAACGCCCATACTATGTGCAATTTGTGGGATTAACTCAACGAACGCGAGGAATGGCGCATTACCTGAACCCATAATAATAGCAGCGGCAAGTGTGACGAGAGCGAACACAATCGCCATGGCAAATGGTGGCAAGCCGACGGATTCAGCACCTAAAATCAGTTGGTCAATTGCTCCACTGACTTTAATACCATGAGCGAACACTCCAGCGGCAACCAATAAGCCAACTACATTACTGAATGCATGACCCATACCATTTAGAAATGTTTGGAAGCCATTACAAACCGCTTTAAAATTACGTACGCGAAGTGTTTCAATCACCATGCAAATTGCCATCGCAATCAGCACGATAGTCACAACATCTAAGTGAATACCGGAAAAGAACAAATTGGACGTTCCCACCGCCATAATAATGGGGAGCATAGGAAGAAGTGCATAATATCCAGGAACTGACTTAGTAATTTCTTCTTTTTCATGTGACTGAACGGCTTTACCAATTTCAGGTACGAAACCTTGTTTTCGGTCACAGTGACGTTGCCAGAAAATATGGGTAATACCGACGACCAATACAGTGGCTAATGCCGCTGGCCCTTGATAGTAAAGCACATACTCAACGACAGACATATCGACCGCTTTCGCACCACGAATGGCATCAATCGCGGTTGGTGTATAAGCCACCCCAAGAGAAGTTGCGATAACCCCAGCCGCAGAAGCAGGTGATAATCCCAAACCAATCATAATTGGGAACATGGTTCCCATTAATAATACGGCTAAGCCTGTTGCTGATGGGATAGCTAACTGCAAGATACTCGCCAGCAAGAAAGAGAAAAATAGCAGTACATAAGGTGAACGCATATTTTTCAGTGGCTTAGTTGCAACACGTACTACCGCTTCATTGGCACCGATATGGTCCATATAGTGCGCAAAGCCCATCAATGCCATGATCATTAAACCGAGATCCGCTGCGCGGCTACTGAATAAATCTCGCATGACTTCAAATGGGTCGAGCCAAGTGATACCGGTGGTGGCGACATTTTTAGGGAGGATAGGACCCCAGCCAAGGGCTAGGGTGAATATCATCAATACTAAGCCAGCGATTAATAGTACTGGCTCAGCTTTGTACCCCTTCAAAATAAATCGCGCAACCAAAACAACGATAATCAGAACCGTTAGAATTGGGATCATGCTTTAGCTCCTGGTTTGAAGCGTTCTGCGGTGATTTGTACCACTTGTTTTAATACATCGCTGGCGGCATGTAGGGATTTAACGGGTAAATATTCATAGATTGAATGGAAGTTATGTGCGCCTGTGAAGATATTAGGGCAAGGCAATCCATTTTGCGATAATGCAGCTCCATCATAACCCCCACGCATAGGAATGACTTTTGGAGTGATACCACAAGCTTGGTAGGCATCAACGGCAATATCAATAGGGTAACGGTTATCACCTTGTAGGCTATTGTAAACGTTAGAGTAGCGGTCTGATAGCTTACAAACAACACTTTCGCTTCCCCAAAGGCTTTCGCAGCTCTCTGCTAATTGTTTTAAGAAAGCCATACGTTTGCGATAGCCGTCTTCGGTAAAATCACGCACATCCATTTTTAAAACAGTACGGGCGCTGTTACCTGACATTTGTTTCACCCAATAATAGCCTTCGCGTCCATCGGTATACTCAGGAGCTTCACCACCCGGTAACATGGCAATAAATTTTTGCGCCATTAATAATGAGTTAACCAGTTTGCCTTTTGCGGACATTGGATGAGCCGATTTACCCGTAAAGATGATTTCGGCATCACCTGCGTTCCAGTTTTCATACACCAGTTCACCGATACCGCAGCAGTCCAAGGTATAGGCAAAATCAGCACCAAACTCTTTAACATCAAAGACTTTTGCGCCACGGAGGCCTTGCTCTTCATCTGGAACGAAACCAATTTTAATGGTGCCGTGCTTAATTTCTGGATTTTGCTTAAAGTATTGCAGCATATCCATGATAGAGGCAATTGCCGCTTTATCGTCAGCACCTAATAGGCTAGTTCCATCAGTGACAATTATGTCATCACCAATGTAATTCACTAATTCAGGGAACTCACTCTTACGTAGATAAATATTAAGCTCTTTATTCATGCATAAATCTTCACCGGTGTATGGCAAAATTTGTGCTTTAGTATCATTGGTTTGTTCTGCGCTAGTGTCTAAATGGCCGAAGAAAGCGACGGTTGGGACATCATAATCAAGATTGGAAGGCAAAGTTGCGGTGACAATAGCTGTGTCACGCAGCTTAATATCTTCAACGCCCAGAGCTTCTAATTCTTGGACCAGCTGTTTCGCAAGGACGCGTTGTCCTTCTGAGGAAGGCATAATTCCTGCCGCACCCTTTTCCCTATCCGTGGTGGTGTTAATTTTGGTATAAGAAATAAACCGCTCAACAATATTCATTCTTTTTATTCCCCAGCATCTTATAGAATGCGTTTTACATTAGTTATATCTGTGGCTGTAATTTCATTTCACAGTATTATTCTTGTATCACAATTAAAGATATTCTGAATATCAGACCTGTTGAATTTTTCTAAGAAATGTTAGTGAGAATATAAAATTGATAATTAATAGTAGCATTATTCGAATAATGAATTAAAATGGACGACTTTACTCCTGCCTTATTTTTCGTCTTAAATAATATTGTTAAATTATTGATATTAAATCGTAAGAATATTCTTTCGTAATGTGTTTTTTATTTAACACCTTATTTTAAACTTATCCTATCTTAAATTTAATTAATATATATTGCTGTTAGATGTTCAAAAGATAATTTTTCCTAGAAATAAAAATTTTTAATTAGCAAAATTAATAGAAAATTAGATGGAATGAATGCTTAAAATCATATTTTGATATTTTATTTCTTTGCCTTTCATTTAGATAATTGAATCAATTTTATACTGACTGTTTTTTGCAGTATAGTGATAAAAATTTTCTTTTGTCTTGTTTCGTATCATCTCTACTTTTTTGCATTGAAAGCAAATGAAGATTTGATTGCAGGTGTTTCTTCGTCATTTGATATGTAATTCTCAAGCAAAATCCCACTTCTGTGCTCAGCATCTCTGAATTATTTATTTTTATTAAAAATCATCACGTTAATTTTGATTATCATAAGTTTGCATCATATCTTTATTGTGGGGCAATTGACTTATTTTCTACGAATTGATTACTTTTTGTGATCTCCACTTGAATTTTGATATTTTCGATCACTTACTTTTTGATATTATGCAAAAGTATAAATAATATATATTAATCAAAAACGAAAGAAAACGTAAACAAAAGAGGATGAAGCAATGACTGTTTCGCGCAGAACCTTTATAAAAGGATTAGCAGCCAGCGGTGCAGCAATGTCGGTTTCTAGTCCCATTTTAGCCAATGATGGAAAACCTTCAAATGTTAAGCCTTACCGACCCGATAACGCCCCTAACTTATTGATAGTATTCCCTGATGAGATGCGTGCCCACGCATTACAATTTATGGGAGAAGATCCGTCAATTACCCCTAATTTAAATAAGTTTGCCAAACAAGCGAAAGTCATGACGCAGATGGCATCCAATTACCCATTATGTTCCCCATTTCGTGGCATGTTTATGACTGGGCAATATCCTGTTCGTAACGGTATTACAGGCAACGCACATGATTATGGTGGAAAGGTAGGGATTGATTTATCACCTTATGCCAATTGTTGGTCTGATGTTTTGAAATCATTGGATTACAGCACGGGGTATATTGGTAAATGGCATTTAGATGCGCCATATGCACCTTTTATTGAAAGCTATAATAACCCAATGGAAGGTCGTTATTGGAATGAATGGGCTGCTCCAAACCGCCGCCATGGCTTTGATTTTTGGTACTCCTACGGCACATATGATCTGCATATGAAACCGATGTATTGGGCCAATAATACACCACGGGAAAAACCGATTTATGTAGACCAATGGGGACCAGAGCACGAAGCGGATATGGCTATAAAATTCTTACAAAATAAAAATGGGCAGTACCGTGATAATACCAAGCCATTTGCGCTGGTTGTTTCTATGAACCCTCCGCATTCACCGTATGACCAAGTTCCACAAAAGTATCTCGATGCCTATAAAGGAAAAACCTCGCAAGAGTTAAATACTCGGCCAAATGTTAAATGGGATGTGGAATACCAAGAAGGCTATGGACCTCAATATTTCAAAGAATATCTGGCGATGGTAAACGGCGTTGATGAACAATTTGGTCGCATCGTTGATGAGCTTGAAAAACAAGGGCTTGCGGATAATACATTGGTTGTTTTCTTCTCTGATCATGGTAGTTGTCTTGGTGCAAATGGCCAGCCGACAAAAAATAACCCTTATGATGAGTCGATGCGTGTTCCGATGATGTTTCGGTTACCGGGTAAAATTCAACCAGGGCAAGATGATGCATTAATGTCAGCGCCGGATATCTACCCAACGATTCTAGGTTTATTGGGGTTAGAGCAATGGATCCCTGGCTCAGTTGAAGGAAGTAATTTAGCTGAACGTGTAGTCACTGGTGAGGGGGAAGTCGCTAACTCTCAACTTTATTTATTTATTCCGTATGGTGAACCTTCGTTTGGTAAACGTGGCGTGAGAACGAAAACGCATACATTGGTTATTGACCGTCAGGATGGGCAACCACTGAAATATACGCTTTATGATAATGTGAATGATCCTTATCAAATGAAAAATGTGGCAGATGAGAACAAACCCATTATTGATAAATTAATTAAAGAAGAGCTTATACCGTGGTTAGAAAAAACCGGTGATTCTTGGAGACCAACAGAGTTTATTACAGCGACAACAAATAAATTAAATAAAAAAGTTTCAGCTTGTGAAGTTAAATAAATCATTTTTTGCCACCTAATAAACTAGGTGGCATTAATTAAAAAAATGAAAATATTATTCTCTAATAAAACAGGGAATCACTATCCTCGTGCTTAAATAGTACACAGCTTTGGAATAAAGATAATGAAAAAATTAATTATTGCTAGTGCAGTGTTATTTTCAATTTCATCACAATATGCTCTCGCAAATAACTATAAAACAACAATTGAATATCGTCATCAATATTTAGATGCATCAGGGAAAAGCGGAGATAGAATTAAAGCTTTTTTGGATACAGGGAAAAATATTGGATTTGAGTTAGATGCACGCTATGGAAATAAAGATGGTGCTTATGACGCAATGAAAATTGATGGTTCGGAATTTTCAGCTTTTTATTATACAAAATTGAATCCAAATTTAGTGGGGCTTGTCGGTGCTTCTCTTGATTTCGATAAATTAGGTTTAGTTTATGTTCCTTATGTCCGTTTAAATTATACATTCGATAATGGTATTCGTTTACAAGGCCGTTATAAATGGAAAGTGTGGGATTATGGTCAAGTAGGAGAAAATGGCAGTAATTATCACTCTAAAATCCAAGAGTTTGATAGCTGGATAGGTTACAAATGGGGTAACTTAGATTTACAGTATCAATTGGATTTAATGTGGGAAATGGCTGACAACGCTCAACCTCTTTACAATGATAAAAAATTCGATTATCAACACAACGTTCGCCTTCGTTATGATATTAAAGCAGATGATGGTGCGTTATGGCGCCCATTTGTTGAAGTGGGCAATGTGAAAGAAAATAGGTTTTCAAGTGACCGTCAAACACGATTCCGTGTGGGTATTCAATATACTTGGTAATATCATTTTCATATAAATATATATTTGCCCACGAGTGATCGTGGGTTTTTTATTGCCGGTTTGCAAAGAAGAGAAAAGAATAAATACTGAAAAACAAGAAAAATGGCCAATAAATTGGCCAAAAGAAAGTAATGAAATGACAACTTGAGCAATGGTAAATCGGGTTGTAATGAATTAAATTTTGAGTTTAATAACTTCACTTGCTGCTAATAAATAGGCTCCAGCTCCATAATCCATATTATGGTCATATTTGACATCTCGTGGGTTGAACGCCGGAAGCTGTACCCAACCTAGCATTCCATTGGGGTGAATACAGTTTTGTAGTGCACACCATGATTTTTCGAGCAAAGGCAAGTAGCGTGCTTCTTCCAGTAAACCTTGGTTTAAGCCCCACGCTAATCCATAGCAAAATAATGCAGCGGCACTACTTTCAGGGGCAGGGAAGCTTTGGGGATCAAGTAAACTAGTGCGCCAGAAACCGTCTTCTTGTTGGTATTGAATGACAGTTTCCATTAGCTCGGTAAATAAATTTACATATTGCTGGCGGGCAGGGAACTCTTTAGGTAACGATTGTAAAATACGTGGGATAGACGCAATGACCCAACCAATACCTCGGCTCCAAAATACTTTTTCACCATTTTTTTCACGTAATTCACCACCCTTGCCATCAGGAATGTAGCGATAATCGCGATAAATTAAGCCAGTTTCAGGATCACGCAAATGTTCTATCGCATCCCAATAAGCGGTATGCATGTAGTCTAAGTAGCGATTGTCATTTGTTTTAGCTGATAACGCGGCAAAAGCAGGGGGAGCCATGAAGAGTGCATCACACCACCACCAGTCTTCTCGACCTGGTTTTGGCTCTGCTAACATAAGGTTGAATGCATTAATAGTGGGTTCAAGGACTTCTGGATGATCAAATTGCGAACTTACAGCTAAATAGGCTTGAGTACAGACATGGTCATCGGCAAAACGTGGGTTAGGTCCTGTACGAAATCCAGTATGTAATGTGTAATCCAATACACCAGCGAGATATTCGTTATCCTGTGTTGCTTGCCATGCAGCAGCAACACAAGACCACAGAACACCACGTTCCCAGTCCGTATCTTTAATAAAACGGGTTTTGCCACTACGACGAAGTACACTGCGTACTTGGTTTTTTGATTGATAACGGTAAACCCGTTTCATATCATCTAAAACCGTATTACGTTGTAATAGTTTTGGTAATGATGATTGTTCCATTATTTTCTCCAGATGGGTTAGCGAGCTAACCAGCCACCATCAACAGCAATGGTATAACCATTAATATAGTCACTTGCTTTGGAGGCTAAAAAGATGGCTGGCCCTGCTAAATCCTCAGGAGTTCCCCAACGGCCCGCAGGAATGCGCTCTAAGATAGCTGCGTTGCGATCTGCATCAGCGCGCAGTGCTGCCGTGTTGTCTGTTGCCATGTAACCTGGGGCAATCGCATTCACATTAATGTTGTATTGGGAAAGCTCGGTAGCGAGAGCACGAGTGAGCCCCATGACGGCTGACTTACTTGCAGTGTAAGATGGAACCCGAATACCACCTTGGAACGAGAGCATTGAGGCAATATTAATAATTTTCCCACCATTACCTTGCTTCACGAATTGGCGTGCAACACGTTGAGATAAAAAGAATAAGGTTTTTTGATTAATATTAATCACATCGTCCCAATCTTTTTCACTAAACTCTAATAAGTCTTCACGGCGAATAATACCCGCATTATTGACAAGGATATCAATATGTCCCATGGCGGATACCGCATCATCAACCAAAGTTTGTAACCCGTCTTGTTCCATTAAATTCATAATAATGTAGTGAAACTTACGGCCTAAAGCTTCGACTTGAGCGCGTGTATCAGGAGCATCTTGGATGCCAACTCCAACAATATCTGCGCCTGCTTGTGCTAAACCAATTGCCATTCCTTGACCTAAACCGGTATTACATCCAGTGACAATCGCAACTTTTCCTGTTAAATCAAATAAGTTCATCTGTACCTCACTTACGATGTGACAGTACTGCCACATCGTTTTTTATTATGTTAAAAAAGATAAAAGGGTTATTTCAGATCTTTCATGGCGACATGATCCATATCGTGGAACACCTGATTTTCCCCAACCATTCCCCAAATAAATGTATAAGCAGCAGTTCCCACGCCTGAGTGAATAGACCAACTTGGGCTAATGACGGCTTGTTCATTACGAACAACAATGTGGCGTGTTTCCGAAGGCTCACCCATATAATGGAAAACAACGTTGTCTTCTTTCATATTGAAATATAGATACACTTCCATGCGACGTTCATGGGTATGGCATGGCATGGTATTCCATAAGCTACCGGGCTCGAGTACTGTCATGCCCATTGATAATTGGCAGGTTGGTAAAATAGATGGGTGTAAGAATTTATAGATGGTACGAACGTTACAATTCTCTACATTACCTAATTTTTCTGGTGAAGCTTGTTCGATAGTAATTTTGCGTGTTGGGTAGGTATGGTGTGCAGGTGCACAGTTCATATAAAAACGTGCAGGGGTAGTCGTATCAGTACTGATAAACTCGACAGATTTGGCTCCCATACCAATATAAATAGCTTCTTTTGGTGCGATATCATAGGATTGGCCATCAACGATAACTTGACCTGCGCCCCCAATATTAATTGCACCCAGCTCACGACGCTCAAGAAAGAACTCAACGCCTAATGCTTTTCCTGCCATTAGAGCGAGTGGTTTTTGTGTTGGAACAATGCCACCCACAATAATGCGGTCGATATGGCTATAAGTGAGATTCATTTCCCCTTCACGGAACAAATTCTCGATCAGGAACTGTTTGCGTAAGCCTTCAGTATCAAGTGTTTTTGCATGCTCACTGTGAATTGGTTGACGAATTTCCATTATAAATACCTCATGATTTACTGATAGGTAACCGACTTTAATGGTCGGTATCCCCGAATACAGAGTGAACGTGTTCACCTCTGATGAATGTGTCTGTTAGATAAAAATTGTTATCAACAACGGCAAAATTAGCTTGACCCCCAACTCGGATGTAACCAAATTGGTCATCGATTCCAAGGTATTGAGCGGGAACCGAAGTAGCCATTTGTACGGCTTCCCATTCAGGAACATGCGCGAGTTTCACCATGTTGCGCAATGCTTTATCAAGGCTACATGTACTACCCGCAAGAGAGCCATCAGCTGTACGAGCTTGCCCTTGAGTGACCTTCACCGTCTGTGCCCCAAGGAGATAATCGCCATCCGGTAAGCCCCCAGCTCGCATACAATCTGTAATTAAAGCGAGCTGCTGATAACCTTTCATTCGATAAGCTAGCTGCATCATGACGGGGTGAACATGAATGCCATCGGCAATCAGCTCTGCAAGGACATCGTGGTACAACACTGCTCCACAGCAACCGGGCTCTCTATGATGTAAACCCGTCATGCCGTTATAAAGATGCACGCCACAATCTGCACCATGTGAAAATGCGAGACTGGTTTGTATGAAATCAGCGGCAGTATGTGCAACACTGGTCTTAATATTGTGTTGTACTAGCCAATCAATAGCCTCAATGGCACCTTCTGCTTCAGGTGCAACAGCAACTCGCAAAAGTGTGTGATTAGCACATTGCACAAGGTCTTCCAATTCATGAATGGTCGGCGATTTTAAGTACTTAACAGGATGTGAGCCTCGATGACGTTCAGTGAAGTAAGGGCCTTCTAAAAAACTGCCGACTAACTGGGCTCCTGATGTTTGCGGCTTGGCGATAAAGTCACTCACTTGGGTGAGTGCGCGTTTGATATCATCCATTGGTGCGGTGACGGTGGTTCCCACCCAAGCCACAACACCAGTTTTGACTAATGCATCAGCGATGGTTTGCAACCCTTGTTGGCTTGCATCCATGACGTCTGCGCCAGCACGACCATGAATATGGATATCAACAAACCCCGGTAGTAAGGAGCGCCCTTCAAGACGGATGACTGGGCAGTGTTCGGGGGCGGTATCCGTAATTTCCTGTATAACACCGTTGCACACTCGAACATACTGTTGATAGCGAATTCCCTCAGGTGTAAAGGTACGATCCGCTAAAATGGCATATTGCTGTTTCATAGGCCATCTTCTTCACATTCAGGCTCTGACATCATAGCCAGTTGTTGACGTAGATCTTGAATACTACTTGTGCCAATATCGTGTAAGATAGAAAGAAGTTCTTTTGCATCAACCCCTTCACGTTCCAATGCCGCATTGACAATCATCGGTAGATTAACGCCAGCTAAAACTTCAACGGATTTATCTTCCATCATAATTGCCATAGCGCGGTTACAAGGGGTTCCACCAGGAAGGTCGGTGAGAAAAAGTATTTGTTTACAATTCATGGCACTCATTGCTGCTCGCATTTGTTGTTCCAATTCGTCGGGAGAAAGGGTTTCAACAAAATCAATAAACACCATATTTTCCTGTTCACCTGCGATGGCTTTGACAGCGGAAGCCATACCGCTCGCAAAATTAATGTGCCCAGAAACAATCAAACCAATCATTGATAACTCCTTGCTGGTGGGTAACTTAGCTACCCACCTAAAAACAATTTAATACGATTCTGTTACATCACACCGAGTACATGGCCAATAACACCGAAGGCCAAGACAGAGAAGATAAGCACCGGCGGTTTTGCCCAGAAACCTGTCCCTTTCACCATTTTGAACATCAAAAAGACAAGGCACAGAGGGAGTAAATTAGGCATGATTTTGTCGAACAAGGCGGTTTGTAGTTCGACCACCTTGCCACCTACCTCAACAGCAGCGGTGGTTTGTACTTTTATGAAAGTGGCGGAAAGTGCCCCAATCACAAAAATCCCCATGATGTTGGCGGCTTTCGCTAATTTTTCTGTTGCGTCGCTCATGTTAACCATCGCCGCAGTACCTGCGCGATATCCCATGAACATCAAGCCAAAATAGACAAAAAAGTGAACAATTTGGTACAAAAAGAAGAAAACAAATGGGCCGGCAATTGAGCCTTCCATTGCGATAGATGCGCCTAATGCTAAAGTCAGTGGCATCAATGTCATATGGTCAATAGCATCGCCAATTCCACCTGTTGGCCCCATACCTGCCACTTTCATGACGTTGACAGTAGAAGGCTTCTCTTTGTTCTCTTCCATGGCAACGGCAGTACCAAGTAAGAAAGTAAATAATTTTGGACTCGCATTGAAAAACTGTAAGTGATTTTTCAGTGCAGTTGCATAATCGCGTTTGTTATTACCATGAATTTTGCGTAGGGCTGGGATGATGGAGAATGCAAAGCCTCCCCCCTGCATACGTTCAAAGTTAAAGTTACCTTCCATAAATAGCCCGCGAAATGCACAACGCCATAGATCGCCTTTCGTGATGACTTTGCGGACAGTGGTATCTTGGTACTCATCAATGCCATCAACGTAGGATTCCACTGGTAAGTTTTTGGTTTCTACTGCTGTTTTGTTATCAGATACCATCTTCAAAATCCTCATTTTGTTGTGAGTTATTCTTGTTGTTGTTACCGCTGAAGAAGTAATACAGGGCTGCCGCAGATGCGCCGAGTATTGCTACTGCCATAATTGGCAGTTTGAGATAAGTGGTCATAACGAAACCAACAAAGAACACACCAGCCACTTCTTTTGACCACATGATTTTCAACAACATCGCGAAGCCAATTGCTGGAACCATTTTGGCGCCAATACCTAAGCCTTCGAGGAGTACTTTTGGTGTATTTTCATCAATCCACTGTGCTGCGTGTTCACCGAAGTAAACCGTTACAAAGGCGACGATCGCGTAGAGTAAAGAACGAACGGTAATTGTGGCGACTAATAACCGAGAGATCCCCGCCGCATCGGCTTTTTCAGCGTAGCGATCAGCTTTACCCATGGTGAACGCGGTAATAGCAAAAAAGCCGATAATGATCATTTGCATGAGAACGGCAATTGGCATACCAATCCCCATCGCTACCGCTGGTGATTGATTAGTCATAATGGCGAATGCAACGGCGGCGATAGTGCCTAAAGTAACATCAGGTGGCTGAGCCCCTGCATTTGGAACAAGCCCAAGCCAAGCTAATTCTAATGTTGCACCCGCAATTAAACCGACTTGCATATCACCCATAATCAGGCCAACAACAGGCCCTGTGATCAGTGGGCGGTGGATATTGAGTGCAACGTCATACTTATCTATACCGCAAAAGAAGGCCCATAAAGCCACGAGAGAAGCTTCATAAATCATAATAGTTTTCCTTAAACGCCTTAGTGTTAAGTTGTTATCTCAATCTGCTTATGCTGTTGCGAGAGTAAGAACATTAACGGGGGTTTGGTCTGGAGTATTTTGAATTGTGCAAGCTACTCCTTTGTCGACAAGCCGACGAAATGCTTCTAAGTCGTGCTCATCCACAGACACTGTTTTGGCAATTTGGCGCTTTCCTTCATGGAAATGCATATTGCCGACATTGCAGTGAGTGATAGGAACTCCACCTTCGACAAGGCGAGCAACATCTGTTGGGTTATTGCAAAGAATAAAGATTTTTTGACGAGGAGACGCTTTGTGAATGACATCGATAGTTTTTTCGATAGAGAAAAATCGGACAGCATATTCTCCACCTGCGGACGCTTTCATCCCTGCTTGCATAAAAGCAGAATTAGGACCTTCCGCAGCATCATCATTAGCGACAAGAATTAAATTTGCTTCAGTGTGTTTACCCCAAGTGATTCGAATTTGCCCATGTAATAAACGCTCATCGATTCGGGTCCAGACAATATTTGGTGCGTGCATATAATTGCTCTCTTATTATTAGCTATATTTATCATTAAGAAGGCATGAAGCCATCTTCTTGATATGAGAACGGGTAAATAGTGACACCTTGAACAACCCGATTAATTTCTCCAGTTGGAGATGGGTTATCTGGTGTATTCCCCAGTGCAATAGAACTATGGAATGCAAAGGCCTGCGCTAACATTAAATAAGGAAAAAATAGGGCTGAGTCTGAGCACTGCTCCATTTTTTTAATATAAACGAAACTTTCCTCTATTTGTGTGTCATCAGAAGAGGAGGTGACCGCGATCACTTTTGCTGAAGCATTATCGTGAATTACCTCTCTTAATAAGTCAGTCTCATACTGTCTGGTGTATTTATCGTTTGACAGAAACAGCACGACTAACGTTTCTTTATTGACGATAGATTTCGGTCCATGGCGAAACCCTAAAGGCGTGTCAAAGTTAGCAACGACCTTACCAGCCGTTAATTCCAACATTTTTAGGGCAGCTTCTTGTGCAAGGCCTTGTAGGCCACCACTACCTAAATAAATGACTCGTTTAAATTTACCTGCATAATCTTCACGGATACGGCGGTTAAATTGAGTATAACTGTCGTGATAATCTTGGAAATAGGGTTTAATTTCATTCAAATAGAAGG
This sequence comes from Providencia sp. PROV040, assembly GCF_032706145.1. Taxonomy (NCBI): domain Bacteria; kingdom Pseudomonadati; phylum Pseudomonadota; class Gammaproteobacteria; order Enterobacterales; family Morganellaceae; genus Providencia; species Providencia sp. PROV040. The sequence goes on from NZ_CP120530.1 coordinate 398,612, forward strand.
ATTCGGTTAAGAAAATACACAGCGCAGCCATCATCATGGATGAAAAGCTTGACGTCATTGCTAATGAACGGTCATTTGATTCTTCTGGCATTAAAATGGCTAATGCATTGGTATTATTTTGGCAATAACGATATAGCTGCCCTTGCTCGTTGCAGGTTAAAACTAAGTGGTAACACTGAGTTAGGCATTTTTCTGCCACATTAAGAGCAGCAACACTCTCGGGACTATTGCCAGAGCGAGCAAAAGAAATTAGTAACGTTGGTACGTTTTCCGCTAAATATTCTTTTGGGTCGGCGACTAGATCCGTGGTGGCAATGGCATCAATACGGCGTTTTAAATGGCCTGTTAGAACGGGGGCAAGGGCGCGGCCTGCGAAAGCCGATGTTCCAGCTCCCGTCATGATAATGCGTGCGTCTGGTGCCTGAAGCACTTTAGCTAAAAATGTATCAATTTCAGCACGTTGTTCTTGTATTAGCTGGTTTGTTTTTTCCCAGCATTCAGGTTGTTGCTCAATTTCTTTTGCTGTCCAGAATGCGTTTAGCTTTTCGAGTTCAGGTGTTTGATAGCTTAAATATTCCATGTCAAACCTCAGTGACTAAATTTACATGCATCGGCATATACCGAAAGTACGTCGCGAATTTTTGCAAAAATAAAGGATTTCGCTGAGCCATCGATCATGCCTTCTCTTAATTGTTGGAATTGATGTGGCATGTATTGGCTTAAAAGTGGTAACGGGATCGGTTTTGAAGATAAGTTAGCCATCAGCGTTTCTATGGCTTGGTTAATTTCTTTATCAGGCCAGTAATAACGAATACGGTCACTAAAACTATAAACGCGTGCAAAAGCTTGCTGCTGGGCATCACCATGGTAGTATTTTTGCCAAAATTCGGGCTCACGGCACATCAACTGTTCCATTTTCTCTTTTAAGTGAGAACACTGTTCTGCTGGGAACATTTCATTCTCAATTTCACATAGAGAATAGAGGGCTTCTCGCATAGCAAATGTTAAAGCCGGGCCCACTTTTAAAATAGCAAAGTGGTCTTGAACGAGTTGCTTATAAGCATCTGGTGTTTGGTAATCGGTTGAGTGTGCTTCAAAAACAAGATGAGGGTAGTCATCAACAACTTTACTTAATGCTTGTGCTTTTTCGGGTTGATAATCAATAACACCGGTATGGTCAAATTCCACGCCAGGTTGGACGACGAGGCCAATAACACGTGTCCAGCAGTCACCGACACCTGCTTTTTCGAACGCTTTCGCATGGCAGTCTAAGGTTTTTCTCGCGGCTTGTGGGTCTGTGACTTCAACACCTTCAAGCGCTTCAGTTGCTCCACCTGGTACGGGGACTTCCGTACCAATAACATAAACGATATCGCTGTAGCCAAATTTTTCTTTGGCGGTTTTTTCTGCAATAACTGCGAGTCGGGCGGCACGTTGTGCAACGATTTCATCCGTGAGTGGAACAGGGTCATCTGCACAGGACATACTGCAATCAAGGTGGATTTTTTTGAACCCTGCGGCAACGTAATGTTCAATTAGGATATCGGCATTATCCATGGCGTCAGCGGCATTAAGCCCTTGCCAACGGTTAGGACCTAAATGGTCACCACCAAGAATTAGCTTATTTAGAGGAAAATTGATTTTTTCTGCTTTCTCAACCACATAATTGAAAAAGTCAGCCGGAGTCATACCCGTATAGCCACCAAATTGGTCAACTTGATTGGATGTGGCTTCAATTAAAAGAAAGGAATCATTATCCAGCGCTTGGTGCAATGAAGCTTCAATAACAAATGGGTGGGCTGAGCAAACAGAATAAATGCCATTCTGTTTACCAAGTTTATTTTGCTGAACAATCTTTTCTAAAGGATGCATTAATACTAACTCCACAATCAACACGGTTGTATTGCTAATGGAGTTAGCGAATTATTGCTCTTTATCGACGATGATTACTTCAATTTTATGGTTTTTCAACTCTTGGACATATTCATCAGGGATCCCAGAGTCTGTCACCAAAACATCAATATCAGCGAATTCACGGATCATATGACAGCTGCGCTTACCAAATTTCGTAGAATCAGCAACCGCAATAACAGTTTCCGAGATTTCACACATTAACCGGTTAAGGCTAGCTTCCTGTTCATTGTGTGTCGTGATACCAACGCGTAAATCGAACCCATCAACCCCAAGAAAAACCTTGTCAAAACGATAATTTCTGAGGCTATTTTCTGCTTGTGAGCCAGAAAACGATAAAGCATTTTTGCGCAATGCGCCGCCAGTCATTAGTACATCAACGCCAGCGGCTGTTGCTAACTCCATTGCGACATCTAAACCGTTAGTCATGACAACGACGCTATCCCGCGACTTTAAGTGTGTCGCAATTTCTCGTGTCGTTGTCCCCGAGTCTAAAATGATCGTGTCGCCATCATTAATGAGCGCGGCGGCTGCTTTCCCTATTAATGTTTTTGTGCCCGCATTCTGCCCACGTTTTTCATGGATGCTAAGTTCAGCAATAAACCCAGTATTTGGAATTGCTGCCCCATGGGAGCGGACCACATAACCATTCTTTTCAAGAAAGCTTAAATCGCTACGGATGGTGACACTTGAAACTTTAAATATTTCGGCTAAATCTTCGACTCGTGCTTTACCTTGTTGGTTAATCATGTCGAGGATTTCCATGCGCCGTTCAACTGCCGCTTTCACTTTCATCTCCTTACGAAACCAAATGATTTTCTTTCATTTGATTTCGAATTAAGTTTACTACGCTAAAAAATACCGACAACGAAAAAAAACAAAACTTTTGATCTCTTTCACAAAGTTTCGATTTGTGTGTTGTTTGCTTACGAATATTTTCAAATTTTAAATATCATATCTTCGAATAAGAAAGTATCCAATCAATAAAGTAGCAATAATTGTACTTTTACTAAGCAACCCCTGTGTTTTGCATAAATATTAGCAATATTTGCAAAAAATTCGCTAAATATAAGCTCAAAAATTGGCATAAAGTGCGATGGTGGTAATTGAAGTTCGAAAGGAATAGAAGTTTCTTTAAAGCAAAAACAAAAGTTACTGGGCTACTGTGTGTTATTTATATGTTCTTCAACGTTTCTAACTCAAACCACACGCTTTCAAATTCTTTCATTTTTTAATTTTGTGATTTCAATCTCTTTTGATTCTTCGTGTTTTGCGTAATGCTATAAAAATAACCTGACTGTTTCGGATTAATTTAAATGCCTGCAAACCAACCCACTTATTTTCATATGATGGCGAAACCCACCAGTTATCGCTGCAATATTAAATGCGAATACTGTTTTTATCTTGAAAAAGAAAATGTGTTTCACGAGCAACCAAAGGAAGACCAGCATGATGTTATGCCTGATAACGTACTACGTCGTTATATCAAAGACTATATCCAGTCCCATGCTGGTGAACAGGTAGACTTTTCATGGCAAGGTGGGGAGCCAACCCTTGCAGGGCTCGAATTTTTTGAGCGTGTTGTTAAGTACCAAAAGCAATATGCCCAAGGAAAAATCATCACGAATAGTGTGCAAACTAACGCTATTGCGATTAACCGACAATGGGCGCAGTTTTTTGCAGACCACGGTTTTTTAATCGGTGTATCTATTGATGGCTTAGAAGCTGTTCATGATAAATATCGAATTTCCGTTAATGGTAACCCAACTTTTGAGCGTGTGAAGAAAGCGATTCAGCTCCTGATTGAATATGGTGTTGAATTTAATACCTTAACCGTTGTTAATGACCAAAATTGGCGAAAAGGAAAAGAAACGTATCGAGCTTTGAAAGCATTGGGTTCCACTTTTTTTCAGTTCATCCCCATTGTTGAAGTGGATAGGCGCTTTCCACATACTCAAGGTGGCCATTATGCCCCTGGGCCAAATGCCGCGATGGCACCATTTTCAGTACCCGCTGAGGGATATGGGCAGTTTATGGCTGATGTTTTTGATGAATGGATCCACCAAGGAGACATTGGCAAAATTTATATTCGTCTATTTGATAGCTTATTAGGCACTTGGATGGGCTATCCGGCATCAACCTGTGTGCAATCTAAAACGTGTGGGCAAGCGCTGATTATTGAATCTAATGGGGATGTCTACTCCTGTGATCACTATGTGTACCCTGCCAATCGGTTAGGTAACGTACAACAACACTCCCTTTCTCGTATTGTCTCCTCTAAACAGCAAGTCCGTTTTGGGCAAAATAAATATGACAAGCTAACGAGTCTTTGCCAGCGCTGTGAGGTTCAAAGCCTTTGTTATGGCGGCTGCCCTAAGCACCGGATCACGGCGATAGAAGGTGAAAAATATCGCCATAACTATTTATGTCGTTCATATAAAAAGATTTTTCATCATACCGCTTTAGGTATGCAGTTAATGCGTCAAGCGATATCTGGTGGTGCTTTAGCTAGTGATGCACTTGGCGCAATACAGCGTGCTTATAAGCAATAATAATATTATCTGGAGATATTTTTGTGAGATTACCTTCTATGAAGAAAAGCCTATTAGCAGGGCTGATAGCAGCAAGTAGCTTAGTACCTCCCATTGCAGCGAATGCAGGTGGTACACCGGAAAAGCCGAATGTTTTACTGATTATTATGGATGACTTAGGAACAGGGCAGCTCGATTTTGTGCTTGATAGCCTTGATGTCAAAGAGCTTGCGCAGCGCCCATCACCACAGCGTTATCAAGGTGATATTAATAAGATGGTGGAAGCGGCCAGAACGGCGATGCCAAATGTTGCGGACATGGCTGCAGGCGGAATTAAGATGACCAATGCATTTGTGGCTCATCCTGTTTGTGGCCCATCACGAGCGGGTATTTTTACTGGGCGCTCTCCTGCAAGTTTTGGTACTTACAGTAACGATGATGCGATGTTAGGTATTCCTCAAGATATCAAACTATTACCCGCATTATTCCAAGAAAATGGCTATGCCACCGCCAGTATTGGAAAATGGCATAATGCGAAGGTATTGAAAAAACCTAAAATTGCACCAGAAAAGCAAACTCGCGATTATCACGATAATATGATTTCGACACCGGAGCCAGGTTTCGCTCCTCATGAAAGAGGTTTCGATTATGCATATAGTTTCTATGCATCAGGGGCGGCACTTTGGAACTCCCCCGCAATGTGGCGAAATGGTGAAAATGTGCCAGCTCCTGGCTATACCACGCATTTGTTAACGGATGAAGCCATTAATTTCATTGATGGGCACAAAGACAAACCTTTCTTTATCAATCTTTCATACAGCGTACCACACATCCCATTAGAAGAAGCTTCACCAGCGAAATACATGGATAAATTCAATACTGGTAATGTTGAAGCCGATAAATATTTTGCTGCGCTAAATGCGGCCGATGAGGGAATTGGTAAAATTATCAATACACTAAAGGAAAATGGTGAATTAGATAATACGCTAATTTTCTTTATTTCTGACAATGGTGCGGTGCATGAGTCGCCAATGCCAATGAATGCGATGGATAAAGGCTTTAAAGGGCAAATGTTTAATGGTGGCGTACGCGTTCCATTTGTTGCTTATTGGCCGGGGCATATTCCCGCAGGTAAACACAGTGATGCGATGGTTTCTGCGATTGATATCTTACCAACTGCATTACAAAGTGCAGGGATCACCATACCCGATAGCATGAAAGTAGAAGGCAAAAATATTATGCCACTATTAACGGGTAAAACAGAAAAGTCACCACATGACTATCTGTATTGGACAGGTCCAGGGACGAAACATTACAGCGAAGAAAACCAAGATTTTTGGCATGGCTACCATGAATGGATCACTTATCAACGCAAAGAAATTCCAAACAACCCTAATTTAGAAAAACTATCGAAAGGCTCATGGGCTATCCGTGATGGGGAATGGGCGCTTTATTTTTATGATGATGGTTCTAACCAGCTCCAATTATTCAATGATAAACAAAATCCAGCCGAATCGAATAATTTAGCAGCTCAATACCCAGAAAAAGTAAAAGAGTTGAAATCTGCTTATTATCAATGGATTAAGGATAAACCAAAACCTGTCGTATGGGGACAAGACCGTTACCAAGTCCTGATTGAATCAGCAAAATAAATACAAACTTTTGTTCTAATCTGCGCGCAAGGATGCGCCAGTTTGCATCATAGAGAAACACGTATGACAATACCGACTGAACGCCCAAAGCTGCCTTATGAGCACCCAGATATAAAAATTTATCAGAAGTTATTCAAAGAGAATATTATTCGAAGATTAATTAGAAAGTCAGCCTATCAATGTAACGATAACCACATCATCAAAGCCTTTCAAGATGAAAATCAACCACTTTCAGTTCTTTGCGAATTATTAGTGCGCTATACCACGGAAGCTTTTGTTCATTATCAAACATGGGGTTACTCTCACGCATACTATCCTGGCAGCCCAGGCCAGCAAACGGTGCGGACAGATGCCCTAGAAGGGGTTAGTAGGGTACTGCCTTTACTTGCTTCATGGCTAGTTCACAGCCAAAAAGCAACATTGAATGGGTTAAATTTAGCATCAATTGACCTTTCTGAAATCATCAAAAATGCATTTTTACATGGTACAGACCCTGCTCATAAAGGCTATTGGGGAAGGCTTGAAAATTATGACCAAAAAATTTGTGAATCTGCAGATTTAGCGCTGACTCTCTGGTTGAGTCGTGAGTGGGTATGGGATAAATTGGATAACTCTGAGCAACAACGCATTATTGAGTGGTTCGAACAGGTTAATCATTGCGATATCGTTGATAACAACTGGCACCTTTTCCCTCTTACCGTGCAATTTGTGATCCGAGCTCTCACAGGTCGAGATACCATTGCAATGTGGCGGTATGAAAGAGTGAAACAATTTTACGTGGGTGATGGCTGGTTTCGGGATGGCGCGAAAGGTAACTTTGATTACTATAATGCATGGGGCTTTTACTATTCATTATATTGGCTGAACCAAATTTGCCCCCACTTCGATGATGAATTCATTCGTAGTTCATTAAATCAGTTTAACCATCATTATCGTTATTTTATGACACCGCAAGGGATTCCATTTTTTGGCCGTAGTGCATGTTATCGCCTCGCGGTGTCCGCGCCTTTATTAGCCGGTGTTGATTTAGGAGGGGATGCTGTGAGTGTGGGGGAGGCTAAAAACGCACTAGAAAGTACTTTGCGTTATTTTATTGGTCATGGTGCCTTAAAAGCGGGAGCGCCAACTCAAGGTTTATTTAGCTATGATGCCCGCCTAGTCGATAATTACAGTGGTCCTGCGAGTAGTTTTTGGTCATTACGTGCTGTAATTATTGCTTTGTATTGTGGCAATCGAATTCAACTTTGGGATAGCCCTTGTAGCCCACTGCCAGTTGAAAGCTCAGACTTTCATTTCGAAATACCATCAATTGCGGTAACGGTTATTGGTGTGAAAGAAACACAAGAGGTCACCGTGATATTTCGTGAAGATTACCTCAAACAGCAATCCCCATTGACGCGTCGCTTAGAGAAACAATTATGCTCTCAGAAAGTAATTGAAACGCTACTAGGCCAATCAAAACGACCTAAAAACAACTTGTTACGTAAAGGAGTGACAAGTTATAGCTCTAAAATGACTCACTACTTCTAATCTTCCTTTCATTTGCTTTCAGTGCGAAAGAAATAGAAATGTGATTTAGATCTTTTACCTTTCTGTTTCTTTCGTTTAATATTATTCGAAATTAATCGAAAGCTGAGAGGCGATTATGTACTTGGTATCTACCCGTAATATGTTGAACAGAGCCCAACTGGGAGGCTATGCAGTTCCTGCATTTAATATTCATAATTTAGAAACCATTCAAGTTGTTATGGAAACTGCTGCAGAAATGGCATCTCCCGTTATTTTAGCAGGAACCCCGAGTACGTTTTCTTATGCAGGAAGTGACTACTTGATAGCTATTTGCCAGCAAGCGGCTGAGCGCTATAAAGTCCCAGTGGCTTTGCATCTAGATCATCATGAAGATATTCCAGATATTTTCCAGAAAGTCTCCGCGGGTGTGCGCTCTGCGATGATTGATGCTTCTCATTTTCCGTTTGAAGAAAATATTCAAATAGTTAAACGGGTTGTTGATTTTTGCCATCAATGGGACTGCACAGTTGAGGCTGAGCTGGGGCGTCTAGGGGGGCAAGAAGATGACTTAGTTGTTGATGCCGCAGATGCACTTTTCACCGACCCTGACGCTGCGATTACTTTTATTCAAAGAACTGGTATTGATTCCTTAGCTGTTGCAATTGGAACCGCTCATGGCATGTATAAAAGTGAGCCACATTTGGATTTTGCTAGGCTGGACGCAATCCGTAAGAAAACGAATTTGCCTTTAGTTCTTCATGGTGCTTCGGGGATCCCTGATGCAGATGTCAGGCATTGTATTGAGCTTGGAATTTGTAAAGTCAATGTCGCGACAGAGCTAAAAATCGCGTTTTCTGATGCAATCAAGCAGTATTTCATTGAGAACCCAGAAGCTACTGACCCTCGCCATTATCTGGTTCCAGGAAAGGCAGCGATGAAAGCGGTGGTGATGGATAAAATTCGTGTTTGCAAAAGTGATGGAACACTTTAACAAGTAAAAATCATCTAGATTTGCTGGGGTATAACCCAAATTTATTGTTGATAGTCCGCAATAAATCGTTTTGAAAATAAAAGGAATATTATGAAACAAGTTGCTGTTTTGCTCGCAGATGGCTTCGAGGAAGGGGAAGCGGTCGTTTTCATTGATATCATGCGTCGGTTAGATATTCATGTCGATGTCTTATCTTGCATGGATTCGCTTATTTTAAATACGTATTTTGGTACTAAAATTAGTGCAGATTATCTGTTAGTCGAAAAGTTATCCCATACTTATGATGCAGTTATGATGCCTGGTGGGCCAAAAGGAACTGACCGTTTGTATGCGAATGAAAAAGTAGTTGATTTCCTTCGGCGGCATATACATGAGGATAAGTATATTTGTGCGCTATGTTCTTCTGGTGCGAAAGTATTAGCAGCTCATGGGTTACTGGAAGATAGGCATTATAGTACAGGGGACAAGTTGGCTGAGAAATTTGGTGATGGCATTTATGTTGACCAAGATGTTGTTGTTGATGGAAAATTTATCAGTGCAAAAGGGTTTGGTGTAAGCTTTGAATTTGCATTTACCGTCGCAAAACATTTGCTGGCTGACAATGTTGATAAAGTGGATTGGCAAGCTAAGCATATATATTTTAAGCATTGGCCACTTCCCTATCTATAACTTTTATTGGTGACTAAGCGTTTTTTATCGGTGATCAAGATAAAAAATAAAGCGGGAATGATATTTTTTCCCGCTTTATTAATATTAGATAGCAGAATAATGATCAAAAATCAGAGTTAATAGTGTATGAAGCTAGTTCTCATCATGATAAGAATTAATTGTAATTTATCAGTATTATAACAGCTGGATTTAAATTAGAAATTTTCCGTTATAAACATTAAGCTGGTCAGATACATAATCGCCGGTAAGGAATGAATATGCGGAATATTGCTATTACAAAAAATAATATTATTTCTGGTTTTCAATGGTTCTTTTTTATCTTTTGTAATACGGTTGTTATTCCTCCGACTTTACAATCTGCGTTTCATTTATCACCACAAACCACGTTTGTAATAACCCAATATGCTTTTTTATTAACGGCTCTGGCTTGCTTGTTGCAAGCGTTTATAGGCCATAAACGCTCTGTGATGGAAGGGCCAACTGGGCTGTGGTGGGCAACAATTTTAACCGTAACCTTGTCAGAATCTATGCAAGGAACTTCTCTTGAGACGATAGGATGGAGCTTGGCTATAGGGATTTTTCTATCTGGGATTATTACCATTTTTATTGGTTTAAGCGGTCTTGGTGGTTGGTTAGCTGGTTTGTTCAAGCCGGGAGTGCTTGTGGTGTTTATGTTTTTACTTGGTGCTCAACTGGTCACTATTTTTTTAAAAGGGATGTTAGGACTACCATTTGGTGTTGGCAGTGAAAATATTACAGTTAATTATCCTGTCTTCTTTTTAGCCCTCGCAGTACTGATATTCGTCATCGCGATGATCATTTATTTACCTATGAGTATCAGTAAATATGCATTATTGATTGGAACAATTACCGGATGGCTTGCTTATAGTGGGTTATTTGGCAGCACGGTATCACCTGTTTCATCAGGGCAATGGGTGTTATTTCCATTAGGTAGATCCGATGAAATCAATATAAGTATTGTGCTGACAGCGATTTTGGCTGGAATATTAAACACATCCAATACGTTTGGAGCGATGCGAGGAACTGATGTTTTTTATCCCAATTCATTACCCGTTAAATCCTTATATCGGCGTAGCTTTATGATGTCAGGGGTTGTAACAATATTAGCAGCGCCGATAGGCGTAGTGCCTTTTTCACCGTTTGTCTCATCTATTGGTCTAATTACTCAAACAAAAGACAGTTCACGTATCTCTTTTACTATTGGCAGTTTGATTTTCTTATGTGTGGGGGGCGTTGCGGTATTGACTCAATTTTTCCGCTCTTTGCCGTTAGCTATTGGTAGTGCGGTTATGTTAGCGACTTATTTGCCGCTGCTATTTTCTTCATTTTCATTTCTTGCGGATATGAAACTGAATGCACGTAATATTTATCGCCTCGCATTACCTATTTTTATTGGCATCTTTTTGATGTCAGCACCTGCTGCGGTATTAAATTCTTTGCCAACAATGTTTAGTTCTTTACTAGGTAATGGGTTACTCATGGGCATTATATTGGCACTTATTTTAGAAAATACGATCAAGTGGGATAACATTGCTTAATGTTTTGATAAAAAAAGCAAAGATGAAGGAAAATCTTTGCTAGAAAAGAAATTAAAAGGGATGTGATTTCATTTGGGCGTTTATTTTTTAGTATAAACCCAATTTTTTATATCAATAGGCTTAGTGATAATTTTGTTATCAATCAAAAATTGTTGAGTTTGCTTTAACTTACGGATGTCATTATCAGTAATATTAACGGAATAGCGTTTAGAAAAACTATCTATACTATGAAAATCATGTATTTTTTTTATGATTTCAATATTAGTATCGCTTTCTTTAGCAAGTAAAATTTCTGCCTGATCGGGGTTATTTTGTGCATATTTACTTGCTTTTAATAAAGCAATATTCATTGCTTTAATCACCTTCTCATTTTGATTTATGAATGCTTCTCGCCCTACGATAACAGAAATACCTGAGAGTTCAGGTTCAGTACGGGTTGAATAAAGTGTTGTAATAGTTGGGGATTTATTTTCTAAACGGGCGGTACTTTGCTCAGTCCATACCATCGCATCAATTGCTCCGTTTAATAATGCGGATTCAGCATCATTTGTCATTTGAATAATATTGAAGTCAGATAATTTATACCCTTGTTGTTCAATAAATAGCGTGAAATACCGTTGCATATACGTTCCTCGTGGTAATGCAACTTTCTTGCCTTTAAGGTCAGCTAATGAGTGAATATTGCTATCTTTTCTTACTGCGATATTGGCATTGATGGAAGAATCCTCTGACATGATTAATTTTAAGGGTACACCTCTCGATGTGGCTATAATTCCTGGAAAATCAGCATAAACAGCAATATCAATGGCATTTGTCGCTAGGCCTTCATTGACGGCAGGCCCTGCTCCTGCAAAACCAGAAATGGAATATTGGTAATCAACTTTTTGTAGCTCTTCTTCAAGATATCCTAGCTGTTTTGCTAAACCGAGCAAACCACTTAAACGACCATTATTATCTGCTGTGCCAATACGAACAATTTTTTCATTATTTTTACTGTCAGGTAGCCTTTCATCCCCACAACCAACTAGAATGAACGAAATTAATACTATAATAGGAAATTTGATATAATTTAATAATACCATGATATGTTCCTTCTAGATTTCATATTCACTTGCAAAAAGTTCTGCAGAATTATCGAAAAATTCTTGAAGAATAATTCTTTTATAATATGCAAAATCAGAACTGCCTCGATTTCGTGGATAAGGAAGATTAATATCAATTATTTTTTTTATGTTTCCAGGGCGGGATGACATTATAATTACTCGATTTCCCAAATATATTGCCTCTTCAATATCATGAGTAACTAAAATCATCGTCAGTTGCTTTTCTTGTTTGATAGATAAAATCTCTCGTTGCATCTCAATTTTGGTTAAAGCATCAAGTGCGCCAAGCGGTTCATCCAATAACAATAGTTCAGGTTGGGTGATTATGGTACGGGCAATTGCTGCACGTTGTGCCATTCCTCCTGAGAGTTGTTTGGGATAAGCATTAGCAAACTCAGTCAAGTTTACGAGTTTTAAATAATTTTCAACTAGAATTTTCTTCGTTTTTTTATCTATATGGTCTAATCCGAAAGCGATATTATTGGCAATTGTTAACCAAGGTAGAAGCCTATTTTCTTGAAAAATCATTCCTCTTTCTATATTTGGTTTGGTTATCTCTTTATTTTTAAATAGTACACTTCCACTATTGAATTGGTTTAAGCCTGCAATTATGCGTAGTAAAGTACTTTTCCCACAACCACTATGGCCAACGATAGCAACAAATTCACCTTTTTGAACTTGAAGGTTAATATCTTCTAAAACAGGAAGTAACTTATTATTGATAGTAAAGTTTTTAAATCCATTTTTGATTGATAGCATATCTATCTCCTTTCTGTTCTTAACCATGGCAGCAGGTAATAAGATATAATTAATAAAATCTTATCTAATAATAAACCGACTATACCGATAACAAGAATACCCACTATAACGACTGGGGAATCTAGCATAATCCGGGCATCATTGATGCGATAGCCAATACCCGAGTTAGCTGCGATCATTTCTGCTGCAACAACTGTTGCCCAAGATAACCCCATTGCAAGCCTTAAACCTGTAAATAGGTTGGGAAGTAGTGATGGAATATAAATTTTTCGTAATTTTTGCCAAATATTGAATTGATAAAGATTACCTAATTCAATATAAGTCATAGGTGTCGTTTGTATTCCATTGATAGTACTTAGTAAGATAGGGAAAAAGGCACTTTTTATAATAAGAATAATTTTAGTTACTTCACCAATTCCAAACCATAAAATTAATAATGGTATCCATGCTAGTGGAGGAATTTGACGTATAGCATTTAATGTTAGGTTGAAAATTTGGTTTGTTCGTAGCGACAATGTCATGATAATACCAAGAAAAAAAGCAAAAATAGCAGCGATAACAAAGGCTATTAATACTCGGGATAAACTAATTGATAAATCTTGCCATAATTGCCCAGAATATAGCTGGAAATTCAAAGAATGCCATGCTTGTGGAATAGATGGAAAAATAACAGGGGAAACACCTCCAATTGTTGTTGTAATATACCAAGTTGTAAAAATAATAACTGGAAGTAGAAGCAAGAAAAAACTGTTTTTCAACATGATATATAAGCCTCAATTTATTTTGTCGAAATATTGATTGAGGAAACTCACATATGTTGTTGTATCCTGTAATCCAACGAGTTTATCCACTAATTTCCCATTATTTGAAATTGCAATAATAGGTATGCTTCTAAGTGAATACTTTTGAAGGATTTCAACAGAATTATCTACAGAGAGATAATTGATTTTATTTATTGAGTAACGTTTTACTAATGAAGGCAATAACTCACTCAATACTTTACATTTATTGCACCAACTAGCACCGAAGAATATCAAATTATTTTTATTTTCATTAATAATTGAGTCGAATGTTTCACTATCTATTTCATATATGTTATCGGAAAAGAAAAAGGTATCAGATTTCTTAGAGGGATGATTATCTCCAGTGCGAGCAATACATAAGATATCATCATCTGAAATTTTATGTTTTATTATTCCTTCGATATACACTCCTGTAATTGTATCTTTAGGGGCTGCATTTGGTAATCGGAATTGAGAGACATCCATAGGGGCTATGCTATTTTCTTCAGGTATATCTAATTGAGGGATCCAATCATAAGGGATTCTATAAGCACGATAGATCATATTATTGCGTTTTTTTCCTTCTCGCCAGTAAGGCGAGACATATTCCCACACAATCTCATGTTCAGCTGTTATTTCAATCAATCGCCCATTTGAGCCTTCGGTAATTAAAGTATTACCATTTGGTAGACGCTGAGCGCTACTTACATATGGGCTATAGAATCGACTTGAATCCATGGGAGCGGCAAAGCCTAGTTTTTCTGCATCATGTTGCCAAATAATTTCGAGAGTAACTGGGTTTATTTCTAATACTCGAGAACTATCTCGCCATGCATTTTTTAAGCCATATACAGATGAAGGGTTTGGTGCTCCATAACCTGCCCAGCCGCCATTATCAAAAATTAACAGATTTCCTGCGCCTGGAAGGCCATGAGGTATAATATGAGCATGATGAGGTCCGATAATCCAACCAAGATGATGAACTTGTTTGTTGTTATAATCGGGCCCTAATTGCCAAACTATTTTTCCAGTTTTCCGGCTCGTTATTCCGATTATATTTGCTTCTCTAGAATCCCAAATAATATTATCAGGATGAAAACGTTCGTCTCCATTATCATAATGTAGATTTGGTCCTATACGAGACATGGTATTAATATGTAGATAATCTCCCATACCTCCACCGGCACTACGCATATTTGGGTCACGATATAAAACATTTCTAGCTTCTTCGCTGAAATTTAATTCTGAAAAGTGATCGCTAAATGCCCATTGCCAGATAATATTACCTTGCCAATCTACTTCGATAAAAATATCATCAAGTAGCCATTTATCTGATATTTCAGGTTTGTAAATATTCTTATGGCATAGTATTAGAGTATTTCCGCTATGGGTTTGTGATGTTAATGTAGGAGAATAATAACCAACAGGGTTTCCATCACGTTGAAAATCATGATGTTGTCTTGCCATCCATATTATTTCTTGATTGGGATCTTGTATTTTTTCTAATTTATTGAATGACCATATAATGTTACCATCCCAATCAAATTGAACTAAATCAACTTGATCTTGAACACCATATTTAGGTGATCGCAAACCATGACTACCAAATAAATATCCACCAGGTAAAATTTTATTAGGAAAACCATCAACTCCTTGCCATAAATGCACTTCTCGGCCATTCATATCAATTAATAGCGCACCTTTTCCAGGTGCGTTAAAAAGGGTATAACCACTAAATGTTTTTTCTTTATTGAAAATAGTAGTTCCTGAAGGATAAATACTTGGGTGTCCCATATTAAATATTCCTATAGTAAATTTTTTCTATGTGGAATAATGGTGTAAAGGTAATGGGTTTTGAAATATCTTTTATTATGGTGTTATAACTTAATAGAACAATAAAGTAATGATCTATTAATTGTTTATATTTATAATATTAAGTAATAAGAATATAATACGTAATTAATACAAAAAGTTAAAAATATGATTGATTTTTTCCTAGTGATGGCAATGAGTATTGCTCATATTTTATGATTAGTAGCACAGTATGAATGATATTAAACTATATATGAATTCATTTACTGATCGTTACTTGCGGGCTAACATCGCGTTAGCCCGCAAAATTTAACGGCCTAAATAGCTATCCCAATCTTTCCAAACGGGCTGTAAACCGGCTTGCACAAGGGCATGTGCGACTTGTGTGGCACTGCGGTTATCATTTGGGGAAAACTGTTCTAGCTCTTCTTTGGTATCTGCATATCCACCCGGCTGGGTTTTCGAACCCGCACTGACGTTATTAATTGCCAATGGCACGACGTGATCACGGAAATAAGGCGATTCACGGGTTGAGAGGGAAAGCTCAACATTCGGTGCGAGTAAGCGAAAAGCACAAATTAATTGCACTAATTCTGCCTCACTCATCAGTGATGCCGGTTCAACGCCACCCGCACAAGGGCGTAAGCGAGGAAAAGAGATAGAATAACGACTTTGCCAATAGTATTGCTGTAAGTACAACAAATGTTCTGCAACCATATAGCAATCGGTACGCCAACTGTTTGATAAACCAATTAACGCGCCAAGGCCGATTTTATCTATACCTGCTTCCCCTAAACGCTCAGGAGTGGCTAGGCGCCAGTGAAAATCCTGCTTTTTGCCTTTGAGATGATGTAGCTGATACGTGGGCTCATGGTAGGTTTCTTGATAGACCATCACACCATCTAACCCCAACGTTTTCAAGTCCTTATATTCCTCTGTGCTTAATGGCTGCACTTCCATCATTAAGGAACTGAAATAAGGGCGAATGATGGGGAGTGTGTGACGGAAATAGTCCATACCCACTTTACTTTGGTGTTCTCCAGTGACCAGCAATAAGCTATCAAAACCAATTTTGCGAATGGTTTCGCACTCATTAATGATTTCATCGTCACTTAGGGTTTTACGTTTAATTTTATTACTCATCGAAAAACCGCAATAAGTACAATCGTTTGCGCATAGGTTCGATAAATAAAGTGGCACGTAAAACCCAACTGCATGGCCAAAGCGCTGGCGGGTGAGTTTCTGAGCCTTTTGTGCCATTAGTTCAATATAGGGACGGGCAGCAGGGGAAAGCAGCGCCATAAAATCATCGAGTGTGAGTATGTCTGCCGCTAAAGCGTGTTCCACATCGACAGCGGTTTTACTGTTTATCCGCAGTGTCGTATCGTCCCAATCTAGCGCTTGTAAGCGTTCTTGGAAACTTGGGGTCATGATAAGGCCCCTAAGAAACTGGTCAACGGGCTTGATGCTTGCGCCTGTTGCTTCGGTGCAGCTAACCCACTTTGATAGGCCAATTCAGCGGCTTCGACAGCCAGTTTAAACGCTTTTGCCATAAGTACCGGTTGCTTAGCTACCGCGATTGCGGTATTGACTAAAACGGCATCAGCACCCATTTCGATCGCTTCTGCCGCATGGCTTGGTGCACCAATTCCTGCATCTACGACGACAGGGACAGAGGCTTGTTCAATAATGATACGAAGCATTTCTTTGGTTGCTAAGCCTTTGTTTGTGCCTATCGGTGCGCCTAATGGCATCACAGCGGCACAGCCAACTTCTTCTAAACGACGGCATAACACTGGGTCTGCGCTGCAGTAAGGCAATACAACGAATCCCTCTTTAACGAGCTGCTCCGCGGCAAGCAATGTCTCGATAGGATCGGGTAGCAAATAACGCATATCTGGATGAATTTCGAGTTTGACCCAATTGGTACCGAGGGCTTCTCGAGCTAGGCGCGCGGCAAACACCGCCTCTTGGGCATTTTTCGCACCAGAGGTATTCGGTAATAGTTTCACACCCAGTTCTTGCAGAGGTTGTAGAATGCCATCATCTTGCCCACGTAAGTCAATACGCTTCATTGCCATTGTCACCAATTGACTGCCTGAGGCCGCAATGGCGTCTTGCATTAGGTTGGCGCTGGCAAATTTACCTGTTCCAGTAAACAGGCGTGAGTGAAAAGTTAAATCTGCGATTTTTAACATTATTAGCCCCCAGCGATAGCTTGAAATAACAAGATATTGTCTTGGTCATTAATGAGATGCGAATCCCACTGACTTTTAGGAATGATCACTTGGTTGATAGCAAGTGCAGTTCCCACTATTGGGCGGTTGAGAGTGGAAAATAATTGATTAACCGTCAGTGGGGCGTCGAATTCCATAGGTTGGTCGTTAATTATGATATGCATGTTTCTTCCCGACAGATTGGACATTGCAATGACGGCGTTAATTGCAATGTATTCCATTGTTGTTGTTTTCCATCGAACAAACGCAATTTACCACTCAGTGAAGAGGGAAGGCCGACAAGTAATTTAATGGCTTCCAGTGCTTGCAGCGTGCCGATGATCCCAACTACAGGCCCTAATACCCCAGCAGTGCGGCAGTTGCGCTCAGGTTCATCTTGGTCTGGATATAAACAGGCATAGCAACCGGTGCTAAATGGCGGTTCAATAACCATTAATTGGCCGCCAAACCCAACCGCACTACCGCTAACTAAGGTTGTATTGGTCATGACACAAGCGGCATTAACTGCGTGACGAGTGGCCATGTTATCGCAGCAATCAAGCACTAAATCGACTTGCTCAGCTAAAGGAATTAAAGTCTTAACATCCAACTTTTGTGCGACAACATGGGTTCTTACCAACGGATTGAGCTGATGCAGTCTATCTGCGGCCAGCTGGGCTTTTGGCTGGCCGATATCATCAGTATCATAAAGCACCTGCCGTTGTAAGTTAGAAACATGTAAATCATCGTGATCGGCTAGCCACAATTCGCCGACACCAGCCCCCGTTAAATAAAGGGACGCGGGAGAGCCTAAGCCCCCTAAGCCAACAATGAGGACTTTGCTATTTTTCAGTTTTTGTTGCCCCTCGGGACTGATATCTTCGAGTAGTAGCTGGCGGCTGTAACGCATGAATTCTTGGTCACTTAACATGAATGAATTCCTTAAATCATCACTAACCCTGTTTTATGATGATAAAGCAGGGCGAGTTATGTGATTAAAAATTGGCTAGTTGGCAGTATTGCGCTCAATTAAATTCAGCAAGGTTTCTGTTGCAGCTAGCCAATCATCTGCTTTGGTAATCGCACTGACCAGCGCGATGCTGCCCACTCCAGTTGCTAGCACGGCAGGGACTTTATCAATAGAAATCCCACCAATGGCGACCGTTGGGTAATCAGGCGTTGCTTCCACCATGGCTTTAAGTGTTTCTAAACCCTGAGGCGAAGATGGCATCTCTTTCGTTTGTGTTGGAAAGATATGCCCCATAGCAATGTAAGAAGGACGCACGGATTTTGCGATAGCCAGTTCATGCTCATCGTGCGTTGATATTCCTAACCGTAGCCCAGCTTGGTGTATTGCCAGTAAGTCGGTCGTTTCCAAATCTTCTTGGCCCAAATGTACGCCATAGGCACCGAACTCAACGGCTAAGCGCCAGTAATCGTTAATGAATAAACGTGCATTATGTTTTTTACCCAAAGCGATGGCTTTTTGAATATCATCACGCACATCTGCGTCAGATTTGTCTTTGATACGCAATTGGATTGTGGAAACACCTGCATCAAGCAAACGTTCAATCCATTCAATGGAATCCACAACGGGGTAAAGCCCAAGGTGTTGTTCAGTCTCTGGAAAGGGTGATGTTGGCGTTATAATAGCATTAGGCAATTTAGGCATTTTCATTCACCTCTGCATTCACAATTTCAGCTCCGTGATAGAGCTCGCTGCCATGGGCACGAAAGGCCTCAGACATCTGTTCCATACCTGCTTCTTTTTCGTTTGCTTCTTTTTGGGCTGCGTAATCACGGACTTCTTGGGAAATCTTCATCGAACAGAATTTTGGTCCGCACATTGAGCAGAAATGGGCAATTTTTCCAGAAGCTTGTGGCAAGGTTTCATCGTGATATTTGCGAGCAGTTTCAGGGTCTAATGCCAAGTTAAATTGGTCTTCCCAACGGAATTCAAAACGGGCTTTGGACATGGCATTATCACGAATTTGCGCACCGGGGTGGCCTTTAGCAAGGTCAGCGGCGTGAGCTGCGATCTTATAAGTGATTAGCCCTTGTTTAACATCGTCTTTATTTGGTAAGCCTAAATGCTCTTTCGGGGTGACGTAGCACAGCATTGCACAACCAAACCAGCCGATCATGGCGGCACCAATACCAGAGGTAAAGTGGTCGTAACCCGGTGCAATATCGGTAGTGAGTGGGCCTAAGGTATAAAAAGGCGCTTCATGGCAGTGCTCGAGTTCTTCCGTCATATTACGGCGGATCATCTGCATTGGCACGTGACCAGGGCCTTCGATCATCACTTGGACATCATATTCCCATGCAATTTTGGTTAACTCGCCAAGGGTATGGAGCTCAGCAAATTGTGCTTGGTCGTTGGCGTCTTGGATTGAACCTGGGCGCAGGCCATCTCCTAATGACAAGGAAACGTCGTAAGCGGCACAAATTTCACAAATTTCACGGAAGTTTTCATATAAAAAGTTTTCTTGGTGATGAGATAAACACCATTTTGCCATGATGGAACCACCGCGAGAGACGATCCCCGTTAGGCGTTTGGCGGTCATTGGCACATAACGTAATAATACGCCAGCGTGGATAGTGAAGTAGTCGACGCCTTGCTCTGCTTGCTCTAATAATGTGTCACGGAACATTTCCCACGTAAGATTTTCAGCGACACCGTTCACTTTCTCGAGCGCTTGGTAGATAGGTACTGTTCCAATCGGCACAGGGCTATTACGTAAAATCCATTCGCGAGTTTCGTGAATATAACGGCCAGTGGATAAATCCATGACCGTATCTGCGCCCCAACGCGTCGACCAAATCAGTTTTTCCACTTCCTCTTCAATGGATGAGGTGACCGATGAATTACCAATGTTGGCATTCACTTTAACCAAGAAATTGCGACCAATAATCATCGGCTCCGATTCGGGATGGTTGATATTGGCTGGGATGATGGCACGACCCGCGGCCACTTCTTGGCGAACAAATTCAGGGGTAATATTTTCCGGTAAATTTGCGCCAAAGCCTTGCCCTGGGTGTTGTTGTAATAAAACTTCGCCACGAATGCGTTCACGCCCCATATTTTCACGGATTGCAATAAACTCCATCTCAGGGGTTACGATACCTTTTCGTGCATAGTGTAATTGGGTAACACACTTGTTAGTTTGGGCTTTTAATGGGTGGGGGCGGTTGTTAAAGCGCAGATGGTCAAGGCCTGCATCAGCGAGACGTTGTTGGGTAAAATCGGAACTTAAATTTTCGACAGGTTCGGTATCAGCACGTTCACTTATCCATGGCGCACGAATTTTTTTAAGGCCTTTATGGACATTTAATTCAGAAACTGGGTCGCCGTAAGGGCCGGATGTATCATAGATAGGAACGGGTTCGTTATCTTCAAATTGTGGGTTGTCTTTATCGCCCCCGATCAAGGTTTGAGAGAGTTGGATTTCTCGCATCGGGACTTGGATATCGTCTCTAGAACCTTGTAAATAAATACGCTGTGAATTAGGAAACGAAACGCCAGAAACGGTATTAATAAAGGTTTCAGCGGCATCACGTTGAGCTTTACGGGTGCGAGCCGGGGCTGCTTGTGGCGATAAATCAGCAGTAGGGATGATATTTTGTTCTGTATTATTGGACATAGCAATTTCCTGACATTGTCACGGCTATCACAGTTTAGTGAGTAGCGGGTTTATCGAAAGAAAGTTGCTTGTCAGGAGTTCGGAGGAGTAATAAAAAGGCTTGCGCTGAATTTTTCACCAAATATAGTGGGGTGAAATGACGCTGAGTGATTACTCTTGTTCCCTTCGCGGGTATTAACCCGATCAGGTTCCGCGGATCCCGAATTAACGGTCTCAGCCTGATGCGTATGCATACTAGGCACTCCGACAAGAGGTTTCAGTATAAGCTTTCCTTGTCATTCTTCAAGCGATAAGTGCTTCCTCGTCATTCTTCAAGCGATAAGTGCGTTGGCTGCTCTCGGCTACCCAAGTCACATACTTATGTATGCTCCTTGGAATATCCTCGCTTGCCGCCTTCTTCTCACTTGAATAATTTAGAGGAAAGAGGAAATTAAAGTGGAATTAGGTTATTTCCTTGTTATTCTTCGCGCGATAGGTGCGTCGATTTCATAGATTTACCCGAATCACATACTTATGTATGCTCATCGGGATAATTCTATTTATCTCCTTCCTCTAGCACGAATAATTTAGAGGAACCTTTGAAAAGATTAGTTAGTTAAAACCAAAATTAAAACCAAGTTTGAAATTAAAATTGGGCTTACAAACCCCAAGTATGTCGTGGCCAATTGTGTTTGAGTGCGGCTTGCGTTAGGCGTTCGTCGCCGTTGATAATAAATACTTCATCGGCAAATTGGCACATTGGGAGATCGTTAGCGGAGTCGGTGTAGAAATACACATAGGCGTCAGTGATCGGCTGGTGGCGGATCCAATCTAATAGGCGTTTGACTTTGCCTTCTTTAAAGGTTGGGATACCGTCAATTTCTGTGGTGTAGCAGCCATCTTGTTGCTTGATATCGATCCCCATTGCGATATCTGCACCCAGTTGATCCGCAATTTTTTTCACAATAAATGAAACAGTTGCGGAGATCACAATAATTGGGATCCCTTTGGCTCGATAATTTGCGATCGTTCTAATCGCTTCAGGGTAGATCCGCGGTAAAATCACACTTTGTACAAAATCATCCAACCAGATATCTACTTGCTCAGCTTTTACATTGGCGAGAGTCTGCAGGTTAAAACGTAAGTAAGTTGGCATGTCTAATGTACCTGCATTATATTGCGCCATCATGGCTTTATCCGCTTCCACAAATTGCGGATTACTGATGATTTGTTTATCCCACAGGTATTGTGTCCACAATACGCTGCTATCACCTTGAATTAACGTATCATCTAAGTCAAAAATGGCCAGTTGGTTTTGCATTATATTCCTATTCACTGATTAACTAAGTGTGCGAATTTCATTTTTATTAAACATAAGTTGAAGGTGAGTTCCTGGTTCAAATAAACGCTCAGATGAGCGGTTAAGTAAATCCACCGTCATATCACCTGCAGGGGTATTCACACTATAACGAATAATATTGCCGAGCAATTGATGGTCCAATATCACGGCATCAACAGGGTGAGAAATATGGCTACCATATTGGCGCCCCGCTTCTTTGACATATATAGACTCAGGACGGATAGCCAGTGTACCTTGTAAATTAAGGCCTAACATTGTATTGGCTTTTTCTGAATCAACAAGGTTGTAGTGCCCCATAAACCGAGCAACAAACTCTGTTGCCGGTTGGGTATAAATATTCTCTGCCGTATCGCTTTGCACGATCTGGCCTTTATTCATAAGAAAAATACGATCAGACATAATCATCGCTTCGTCTTGATCATGAGTAACAAAAATTGTGGTTAAGCCTAACTCACGTTGAATTTGGCGGATTTGCTGGCGTAAGTGCTTGCGAATGCGTGCATCAAGAGCGGAAAGCGGCTCATCAAGTAACAAAATTTGTGGTTTCATCACCAATGCTCTTGCTAGCGCAACGCGTTGGCGCTGTCCCCCTGACAGTTGATGAGGAAATTGTTGTTCTTTGCCTTGCAATTCAACTAATTCAATCACTTCAGCGACTGCTTTAGATCTCGCTTGGCTATCAATTTTACGCATTTTTAAACCAAACGCGATATTGTCAACCACAGTCATGTTGGGAAATAACGCATAGCTTTGGAACACCATACCCACTCCGCGTTGTTGCGCGGCTTGGTAGGTTACATTCTGGCGATTAATATAAAGTTCACCATGATTAAGTTGTTCAAGCCCTGCAATACAGCGTAATAAGGTAGACTTTCCGCAACCACTTGGCCCTAGTAGGGTAATAAATTCACCTTTTTCGATAGTAAATTGAATATCAGCAAATACCTGATTAGTGCCAAAAGATTTGGCTAAATTTTCCGCAATAACATAACTCATCATTCATCTCCTGAACGATTTAATCGCATTGCTAACCACGTCAGCAATAAGGTAAATAGAAAATAAGACATCACCAGGGCAGAAGTGAAGTGTCCGCTGGTTTGTCGCATATTGAAAAGATAGATTTGCAAAGTTTCATAGCGTGTTCCCACAAGGATATTGGCAAACACAAATTCACCCATTAAAAATGAAAATGAAATTAATAATGAAACCAACATACCTTTGCGAATATTGGGTAACACAATCATCATGAAGGCTTGGAAAGTACTGGCACCGAGTAAATGTGCTGCATCCATTAAGTCATGTAAATTAATGCCTTGGAAGCTATTCGCAAGCGCACGATACATAAAAGGTAACGTGATGGTGAAATAGGTACCAATCAGGATCCAAGGGGTGCCAACTAACATGAATGGTTCATCGGCAAATATTTGCAGCAAGCCCACCGATGAGACCACAGGCGGGATCGCAAAGGGTAAAATAATCAGTAAATCCATTACCCCTTTGAGTTTGGGGAACCGATAAAATACTGCAAACGTCATCGGTAAAATAATTAATGTGCTAACCAGTAATGTACCAAAGCAAATAATCAATGAACGACCAAACGCCATGAGAAAACGCGGGTCTTGCCATAATTGTAGATACCATTTGATGGACAAGGCGTCAGGTAGCACAGTGGCTCCCCAAGAACTGGCGATGGAATACAAAAATGTGGCAATAATAGGTAACGCTAGTAGGCTAGCAACACTGATTAGTACTAACTTATGAAGTAATAAT
Organism: Providencia sp. PROV040; assembly: GCF_032706145.1. Taxonomy (NCBI): domain Bacteria; kingdom Pseudomonadati; phylum Pseudomonadota; class Gammaproteobacteria; order Enterobacterales; family Morganellaceae; genus Providencia; species Providencia sp. PROV040. The sequence continues at coordinate 422,859 of NZ_CP120530.1, forward strand.
CCAGAGGGTTTATTGCCATTGGTTATGGCTGGGCTAATCGCATTATTATTTTGCATGGTAGCTCCGCTTGATTAACCAATGATGGATGGCAGTGATAAAAGCTAAGATAGCGATAAGTAGCATTGATAACGCAGCAGCCATATTCGGTTCGAGAAATAAATCACCAGAAACTAAACTGGCAATTCGGATAGTCACAAGGTTGTAATTACCACTCGTTAACGCATAAGTACTGGCGTATGCGCCCATTGCATTAGCAATTAAGATAATAAAAGTGCCAAGTAAAGCAGGAGAAAGCACTGGAATAGCGACTTTTAACCAATAGGTCAGCTTACTTGCACCCATCGTTTTCGCTGCGTCTTCCCACTCCGGTTTTAGTGCGTCAAAGGCGGGGTAGAGCAACAACACACCTAATGGGATCTGAAAATACACATACAACAGCATTAAGCCGCTGGCGCTGTATATATTAAAATCTTCGATAATCCCCCATGATTTAAGTTGTAAGGTAATCGCCCCATTGAAGCCCAAAATAATAATGAATGCGAAAGCAAGGGGAACACCGCTGAAATTACTGGCCATGGTGGTGAAGGAGATCATTATTCGGCGAATTTTCCCTTGCATTTTATAAATGGAAAATGCCGTGATACTGGAAATAAATAAGCCAATCACACTACAAATAATGGAAAGCCATAAGGTATTTTCAAACGCTTGCAAGTAAAAATCATTATTGAATACTTCAAGATAGTTACCTAATGACCATGCTTCTTCGTAGATAAAGCTATTAATGAGCACCCAAATCATTGGGGCGATTTGGAATAAACTAAACAACACAAAGAATGGCAAAAGTAGAAGTGCAGCGCGCCAATGAAAACGAGCAAAGCGTTTTTTCAACATGGCAATTTTTCCCTGTTGTTGGTATGTCTGTTCACAGGGGGCAGGAATATCAGCCATTACAAATCTCCTCGTAATAGCGCATCACAAACCGGTTTATCGAGAGAGTTGGCACCGAGTAAACGACAAATGGTTCCGCAAATTGCTGTCTGCTCAATATTGCAGGGTTGATGAGAAAACTGCGAACCGACCACAAACAATGGTACTAAACACTCTTCGGGGAGTGTTCCACCATGGCTACGATCATTATTCATACCATGATCACTCGTGATCATGATTTGATAGCCTTGCTCAACCCATGTAGGAATATAATTCGACAGGATAATATCTGCATGGCGTGCTGCATTACGATATTGGGGCGAATCAAAACCGAACTTGTGCCCTGTGTCGTCTATATTCATAGGGTGGATCAATAAAAAATCAGGGTTAAATTGAGTCCGTAAATATTCCGCATCGACAAATAAATGGTCATCAGGGTAATGGTCTGCTTGATAAAAGCAGCCATGTTGGATAGCGAGTGAGTCATCGTGGGTGAAGCGGTCTCGTAAGGCAACAAAAGGAGCCCGGTTATACAGTTCACTCACCCAATAATAAGCGGCGGCGGCAGTTGTTTTCTCAGCTTGACGAGCAAGGGAAAAGAGACTCTCAAAGTGAGAAAGGCGGACAATTTGGTTATTTACAATACCACTTTTGACCGGGGGAACCCCCGTCAGTATGCATTCATATAAAGGGCGAGACATCGAAGGAAGCTCACACTCTAATTGGTAAAGTGTTGCACTGTTGGCTTTGATTAAGCCGTTGAGATAGCCCATGCAATGATGGGCTACTGAATAACTTAAACCGTCTAGGACAACAAGTATGACTTTTTCAGACATTAATTTTTCCTAAAATCAATACATTGATTACTGCTGGTGGATCAAAACTTGCTGTTGCCACATTTTAGGGAGATTACGAGATGATTTTTCCCAGCCTTCTGCATTTTTAATGGGTTGAACATTTTTATATTGTTCTTCTGGTAATAATTTGGCTTTAATATCATCAGGTAACGTTAAATATTGTGCACGAATTGGTCGTGCATAACCTTCAGCAAGGTTAATTTGCCCTTTATCACTGAAAATAAACTCACGAGCTAACTTCGCTGCGTTAGGGTTTTTGGCGAATTTGTTGATAATAGTGGTGTAACCCGAAATCACGGAGCCATCAGATGGGATCACAACCGTAAAGCGATCGCGATTGATCTGATCACGGTAATTCAGTGCGTTAAAGTCCCATAATATGCCAACTTCGACTTCACCTTTTTCGATATTTGCGACAGTTGGGTCATTAACGGATAGGCGTTTTTGTTTGGCGAGTTCAGCAAAAAATTCAATAGCAGGCTTTAGGTTGTTTTCATCCCCACCACGCGCAAATGCAGCTGCCAGTACAGCGTTATTCGCTTGTGCAGCGATCCCAACATCCCCAACGGTGACTTTATATTTCCCTTTTAGTAGGTCATCCCAGCTTTTCGGTGCATCTTTTACTAAATCATTATTGATCATAAAAGCGATAGACCCCGTATAGGCTAAAGCCCAATGACCGTCTTTGTCTTTTGCCCAATCAGGAATTTGTGACCAAGTTGTTGGTTTATAAGGTTGCGTCACTCCTTTTTGTACGGCAACAGGCCCAAAGGAGGCACCGACATCACCAATATCTGCCGTCGCATTATTTTTTTCTGCGGCAAATTTAGCAATTTCTTGGGCGGAGCTCATATCGGTGTCTTGATGTTTCAACCCATATTGTGTCGCTAAGTCTTGCCAAGTTCCTTTCCAGTTCGCCCAAGTATCAGGCATCCCAACGCTGTAAACTTGTCCTTCTTTTTTCGCTGCATTGATTAACTCTGTTAAATTAGTATCAGCAGCTAATGTCACACTGGATGCGGTCAATGATAGTAAAATCGCAGGAACGATAGTTTTCATTATTTTCTCACTTTTGAAGAACGGTGAACCGTATTGGTTACTTAGCATCCTAATTTTAAGACGTGACAGTTAGTTGATCCTTTTATGACAGTTTTTAGACATTTTATGGAATGGAACGTCTAAAAAGTGTCAAAATTGCTAAAGAAAAACAATGAAACAAACGTTTGAATGACTTTGTGTCAAAAAAGTATATTGTGTCATTAATAGATTTATTTTACCGACAATAAAAACTGACAAAAGACGTGAAAAATGAATAAGTTAAAATTATCAGGAACAGAAAGTGGTTGGTGGTTTATCTGTTTTTCCGGGCGTTTGTGGCTACCTCATGGAGATATTCCTCGAGGTATGGCAAAGGACTATTTGTTAGAAGGAAAAACGGCAACACCCATTGGTGAGTGGCAAGGGGAAATCGTCTGGTTGATAGCCGAAAAAATGCCATCAGATATGGCTTCTCCCCGTATTGTTGCTGCGCAAGATGAAGGCTTATTTCGCTTTGCTGGGCGAGGTGTGCAATTAGCAGAATTCTATCGTTCCCACCGTTATTGTGGTTATTGTGGTACTGCGATGCGCCACAGTGAAACAGAGTGGGCGTGTTTGTGTGACCATTGTCATGAGCGCTATTACCCGCAGATCGCCCCTTGCATTATCGTGGGGATCCGCCGCGATGACCATATTCTATTAGCTCAGCACCGACGCCATTCGCAAAATCCGTTATTTACGGTACTTGCTGGTTTTGTCGAGGTTGGCGAAACATTAGAAGAAGCAGTCATGCGCGAAGTCATGGAAGAGAGCCATATTAAAGTGAAAAATATCCGCTATGTTTCTTCACAGCCTTGGCCTTTTCCTCATTCCTTAATGATGGGGTTCCTCGCGGATTATGAGAGTGGTGATATTAAAGTAGACCCGAAGGAACTGGTGAGCGCAAATTGGTATCATTACGATGATTTACCGTTGATCCCACCGGCAGACACAATAGCTAGGCGTTTGATTGAAGATACGGTCGCATTGTGTCGTCAAAGTGAGTATGAAACGGGGGAATAGCACAGCGCTGATATTGTTATCATTAACATGATACAATAATGAACTTCGCTCTTAGCCATTTGCGGCGGCCACTTATAATAATGGAGTAAATAATGACTGAGTTAAAAAATGACCGCTATCTACGTGCTTTGCTACGTCAGCCTGTAGATGTGACCCCTGTATGGATGATGCGTCAAGCAGGGCGTTACCTGCCAGAATATAAAGCAACTCGCGCGGAAGCTGGTGATTTTATTGCTCTGTGCAAAAACACCGAATTGGCTTGTGAAGTGACATTGCAGCCATTACGTCGTTTTCCATTAGACGCTGCAATTTTATTTTCTGATATTCTTACCATCCCTGATGCAATGGGGCTTGGGCTATATTTTGAAACAGGTGAAGGTCCGCGTTTTCATAAACCTATTATGAGCGCAGCAGATGTAAAAAATATCCCTATTCCTGATCCTGAAATGGAACTTGGTTATGTGATGGACGCAGTTCGTGCCATTCGTAAAGCCCTTGAAGGCAATGTACCACTCATTGGTTTCTCTGGTAGCCCGTGGACACTGGCGACTTATATGGTGGAAGGCGGTAGCAGCAAAGCCTTCACTAAAATCAAAAAGATGATGTACGAAGACCCAAATTCATTGCATTTGTTATTGGATAAATTGGCAGATAGCGTCATTTTATACTTGAATGCTCAAATTCGTGCCGGTGCGCAGTCTGTGATGATTTTTGATACATGGGGTGGGGTATTAACTAAGCGTGATTATTTACAGTTTTCACTGAATTATATGCATAAAATTATTGATGGCTTAATTCGTGAAAATGATGGTCGCCGTGTTCCTGTCACCTTATTTACTAAAGGTGGCGGTCAGTGGTTAGAAGAAATGGCAGCAACGGGTTGTGATGCATTAGGCCTTGATTGGACGACTGAAATTGCCGATGCTCGTCGTCGTGTTGGTGATAAAGTCGCTTTACAAGGTAATATGGATCCATCCATGTTATATGCACCACCTGCGCGTATAGAAGAAGAAGTGCAAAATATTCTATCTGGCTTCGGCCAAGGTGAAGGGCACGTATTCAATTTAGGCCATGGTATTCATCAGGATGTTCCACCTGAGCATGCAGGTGCATTTGTGGATGCAGTTCACCGTTTATCCCGCCAATATCATCAATAATTATCGTTTATTGATCTTCTAGGTTTGTGGTGTATTTATAGAATCTTGTAAGTACACCATTATCATCTATGATTAAGAATAATTTAATCTCATAAGCAATGGACGCATGATGGTTTTAGATACTCAATTGTTACGAAAAGAACAAACTAGGCAAGCTTCAAAAATCATTTTGCATGATGAACTTCCACCACTCAAACTGATTGGTGGAGCGGATGTGGGCTTTGAACAGCAAGGCGCTATTACGCGTGCAGTGGTAGCTGTATTATCTTGGCCACAGTTAGAACTTGTTGAGTATCAAATAGCACGAATACCGACTCAATTGCCTTATATACCGGGGTTACTTTCTTTTCGTGAAGTCCCTGGGTTAATGGCGGCGTGGGAAAAAATACAAAATAAACCTGAATTAGTACTCGTAGATGGACAAGGGATTGCACACCCACGGCGCTTTGGTGTTGCCTGCCATTTTGGGTTACAAGCGAATGTTGCCACAATTGGTGTTGCAAAAAGCCGTTTATGTGGTGATGCAGATGAGTTAAGTGAAGAACCCGAAAGTGTTCAGCCGTTAATGGCAGGTGAAAATCAACTCGGTTGGGTGCTGCGGAGTAAAAAACGCTGCAAACCATTATATGTTTCTCCGGGACATAAAGTCGGTTTTTCATCTTCCTTAGAGTGGGTTAGGCAGTGTCTAAAGGGTTATAGGTTGCCTGAACCAACACGTTTTGCTGACGGAATTGCATCAAATCGAACGTTTTTTAAGCGAATGAATGAGAAAATCAGCTAATTATCAGCAAAATATGTGGCATTGACAGATTTTCAGGTAAACTGCGAAGTATTAAGATTGATGAGTCAGAAATTATGTTAAGAAATCCCATTCATTTGAGGTTGGAAAAATTAGAAAGCTGGCAACATACAACTTTCATGGCAAGCTTATGTGAAAGAATGTATCCCAACTTTCAGATGTTTTGTCTGCAAACTGAATTTGCCGATGCAAAAGTTTATCGTTCCATCCTTGATTTAGTTTGGGAAACTTTGGTCATTAAAGATAGCAAAGTCAATTTCGACAGTCAGTTAGAAAAATTAGAAGAAATTATCCCATCAGCGGATGATTTTGATATGTATGGTGTGTATCCAGCTATTGATGCCTGTATTGCATTGGGTGAAATTATTCATTCGAAATTGAGTGGTGAAACCCTCGAACACGCGATATTGGTTAGCGAAGCATCCATTCGTACGGTTGCCATGCTCGAAATGACTCAAGCAGGGCGGGAAATGACAGAAGAAGAACTCAAAGAAATCCTGGCCGTTGAAGAAGAGTGGGATATCCAGTGGGACATTTTCCGCTTACTGGCAGCTTGTGAAGAGCGCGACTTAGAGTTAATTAAAGGATTAAAATCTGACCTCCGCGAAGCGGGGGTGAGCAACATAGGTATTACTTTAAGCTGATTTTTGCATTTTCATTATCGAAAACGTGACTTGACGCAGTAATGCTGAGTACTAAGACTTCACATTTGCCCCTACTCTGGTCTACATTTAGGGGCGAGAAGAAGTGGCTATCGGGGGCGTGTATCAGGGGCTGTCAATTTGGCATATCCGACGCACTCGATGCTTTGCAAACGATAAACACACTGTGTAAGGATAATTTATGAATAAGACTGAATTAGTTGATGCTATCGCAGAATCAGCGGACCTGACCAAAGTTCAGGCAAAAGCAGCATTAGAATCTACTCTGAATGCTATTTCTGAAACGCTGAAAAAAGGCGAACAAGTCCAACTGGTCGGTTTCGGTACTTTTAAAGTTAGCCATCGTGCTGCGCGTACTGGTCGTAACCCACAAACTAAAGCAGAAATTCAGATTCCTGCTACAACTGTACCTGCTTTCTCTGCCGGTAAAGCACTGAAAGAAGCTGTAAAATAAGAACATTGTACAGCCGAATCACCAGAGGGGGTAAAAAACTACCCCTTTTGTTTATTCAAAAAGGGTTGCTGGTGTTGGGAACTATCTCAATGCTAAGCGCCTGTTCTTCTAATGCACCAAAGCTCCCTGAGTTTAGTGCAAGTGGTTTTATTGCCGATGATGGCGTCATTCGTATGTGGCGACTTAATAATGCAAAAAGCCAGCCTCTGGTCTTAATGGTGGTTTATAGCCCCTATAAAGGTACAGACACTTCCGTTAATTTCTTCGAATATCGTTCAGGCAATCTGTGGCAAATTCGCAGCCAAATCTTGAATCAAAAAAACGGTGATATCACCGAACAATTACGCTTCGATAAAAATAATGAGGTTATTTTTATGCAGCGTACTCAAGACGGCTATAAAACACCTCTTTCAACGGATGACATCACGCGTTGGCGCTTTGAAGCTGAACGAGTACTTGAGACAAACACCGCCCTTATTGTCGGAGGCGTTAAACTTTACCAAGGACGTTGGCAACAAGGCAAAGTGACGACTTGTGAAGGTGATGTGCGAGAAGTAACCTTCGAGCCCTATGCTGAAAATTGGTTACAGAGCCGTGCGAAAGTGTGGCATTCCCAGTTAAATTTAGCGTGGTTGGAGTCTTCAGAGGGGAATCAGCTTTTGATGGTGGCGGATACCGATTTTTGCCGCTGGCAGCCTTCTAAAGATTCGTTGTAATATCACCGCTCGTCGTCTTTCGACCCACCGCTCGTCGTCTTTCAATCCATAGCGTTGTTGGCTGCTCTCAGCTACTTAGGTCACATACTTATGTATGCTCCCTAAGATATCTTCGTTTGCCGCCTAGCTCTGAATTGAAATACTTAGAGCCGATATTTTTGCTCGTCAACTCGTAGCCTTTCGACCTTCAGCATTGTTGGCCGCGGTGACTTAGCCTAGTCACCTTGCCGTCTAGCTACGAACAGAAATCCTTAGAGTGCTTGTTTGATAGTACAAACAACAATAAAAAAGCTGATAAAAGTTTCCTCTTATCAGCTCAGTAAATGGTTTGGTGCTTTGTATTATTTTATGCGAGCAATAGCGCGGTAACCGATATCGTTGCGGTAGAAGCTATCATTCCAGTGAATGGTTTTTGCCACTTCATAAGCTTTGGCTTGCGCTTTAGCGATATCATTACCTAATGCTGTTACGCATAGGACGCGACCACCGGCAGTCACGACTTCTCCATCTTTCATGCGAGTACCCGCATGGAAAACTTTACTATCAGCCGCTTCGGTGGTTGGTAAACCTGAAATTACATCGCCATTGTGGTAGTCACCTGGGTAACCACCCGCAGCAATTACTACCCCTAAAGCAGGGCGCTCATCCCATAATGAATCTTTACCTGCCAGCTCACCTTTCGCCCCCGCTAAACATAAAGCGACTAAATCTGATTGCAAGCGCATCATGATAGGCTGAGTTTCAGGATCTCCAAAACGGCAGTTGAATTCGATAACTTTTGGGTTACCTGCTTTATCAATCATTAATCCAGCGTATAAGAAGCCTTGATAGCGGTTTCCTTCTTGGTCCATGCCTTTAACAGTTGGATAAATAACTTGTTCCATCACGCGCTGGTGTATTTCATCTGTCACAACAGGAGCTGGGGAGTAAGCGCCCATTCCACCTGTATTTAGACCTGTATCACCATCACCGACACGTTTATGATCTTGGCTAGTTGCCATTGGAATGACATTTTCACCATCTACCATAACGATGAAACTCGCTTCTTCACCATCAAGAAACTCTTCGATCACGATACGATGTCCTGCATCACCAAAGGCATTCCCCGCTAACATGTCATGAACAGCTTCTTTTGCTTCTTGCAGAGTCATGGCTACGATAACACCTTTTCCCGCTGCAAGGCCATCTGCTTTGATCACGATTGGCGCACCGACTTTATCTAAGTAAGCTAAAGCAGGTTCAATCTCAGTAAAATTTTCATAGGCCGCGGTAGGAATATGATGGCGAGCTAAAAAGTCCTTAGTAAATGCTTTAGAGCCTTCAAGCTGAGCAGCACCTTTAGTTGGGCCAAAAATAGTTAAGCCAACAGCCTTAAATGCATCTACAACACCAATAACTAATGGTGCTTCAGGGCCGACAATCGTTAAACCAATTTGCTTTTCTTTAGCGAATTGGAGCAGCCCATCAATATCTGTCGCAGAAATATTAACGTTCTCAAGGGATGGTTCTAATGCTGTGCCTGCATTGCCCGGGGCAACATACACTTTATCTGCTAAAGGGGATTGAGCCGCTTTCCACGCTAAGGCATGTTCACGGCCACCGCCACCAATAATCAAAATATTCATTACTAGGCTCCTAATAATTAGTGACGGAAATGACGCATATTAGTGAAAAGCATTGCAATACCATGTTCATTTGCAGCTGCAATCACTTCTTCATCGCGGATAGAACCACCTGGTTGGATTACACAAGTTACTCCAACAGCAGCGGCGGCATCAATACCATCGCGGAATGGGAAAAAGGCATCTGAGGCCATTGCACAGCCAGCGACTTCTAAGCCTTCATCTGCGGCTTTAATACCTGCAATTTTTGCAGAGTACACACGGCTCATTTGCCCTGCACCAATACCGATAGTCATATCATTTTTGGCATAAACGATAGCATTGGATTTCACAAATTTTGCGACTTTCCAACAGAATAACGCATCTTTTAGCTCGCGTTCAGTTGGTTGGCGCTTAGTCACAACGCGAAGTTCTTCTTTTTCAACCATTCCTAAGTCACGGTCTTGCACTAATAAACCGCCATTCACGCGTTTAAAGTCTAAACTTGCAACTGGTTTGCTCCATTCGCCACATTCAAGTACGCGAACGTTTTGTTTAGTCTCAAGAATAGGCAATGCATCTTTAGCAACAGAAGGCGCGATAATGACTTCTACAAATTGGCGGTCAATGATCGCTTGAGCGGTTTCTTTATCTAATTGACGGTTAAACGCGATAATGCCACCAAAAGCAGACGTTGGGTCAGTTTTGAATGCGTTATCATAAGCTGTATGAATAGAATCACCGATAGCGACACCACAAGGGTTAGCATGTTTGACAATTACACAAGCAGGTTCTTCGAATGATTTAACACACTCAAGAGCCGCATCGGTATCAGCGATATTATTATAAGACAGGGCTTTACCTTGAATTTGTTGTGCAGTTGCAATAGAAGCTTCTTTTGGGTTTTCTTCTATATAAAAAGCAGCATCTTGGTGGCTGTTCTCTCCATAACGCATGTCTTGTTTTTTTATAAAATTTAAATTCAAGGTGCGAGGGAAACGGCCAGAAGGTTGGGTCGTATCACCATAATAAGGGGCAACTAATTCACCAAAGTAATTCGCAATCATGCTGTCATAAGCAGCAGTGTGTTCGAAAGCTTTTATTGCGAGGTCAAACCGAGTCGACCAATTTAGCGAGTTTTCGTGGTTATCCATTTCATCAATGATGGTTTGATAGTCATTACTATTCACCACAATTGCTACATCTTTATGATTTTTAGCCGCGGAGCGCACCATGGTTGGGCCACCGATATCAATATTTTCTACAGCATCTTCAAGAGTGCAATTTGGTTTTGCCACTGTTTGGGCAAAAGGGTACAGATTAACAACAACCATATCGATAGGGGCAATATCATGCTGTTGCATAATGGCATCATCAGTACCGCGACGACCTAAAATTCCGCCATGCACTTTCGGGTGCAATGTTTTCACTCGACCATCCATCATTTCAGGAAACCCAGTGTAATCTGAAACTTCAGTTACGTTTAGTCCTGACTCAGCAAGTAACTTTGCAGTACCGCCAGTAGATAGAAGCTCAACACCACGTTGAGATAACGCCTTAGCGAATTCAACAACCCCTGTTTTATCAGACACACTAAGCAGGGCACGACGAATAGGACGAAGCAGTTGCATGAGATAGATCCCTTGGATTTGAATAAATAAGGCAATAACGAATATCAGTCAGTAAAAACTCAAAGAGCTTTTCTTATATACCTATTATATCTATTGATGAAAGCAAAGCGGAATTGGCCAGCTTTCCCTATAACAATATATAAGTCACTAACAATTTCAGAACATAAAAACAAAATCAATGCCGAAATTTCGAGCTAATTGTAACGCAAACGTTTGCGTAATGCGCGATAATTTTTAAATTATTTTCATGTTGTGGATAACTTCGTGTATAAGTCGGTATAAGTAGGGGTTTTGCTGTGTAATGCAGCAGTTGAATAAAAAAATGCAAAAAAGGGGTTGCCAGATTTTTCTGACTCCCTATAATGCGCATCCACTGACCGGGAACAAGACAACGCAAAGCGCGATGAACACTGAAACGGCAGCGAGAGATTCTGAAAAAGAAAAAGCAAAAAATTGCTTGACTCTCACGGAGGAAAACGTAATATACGCCTCCTCGCAGCAACGACCGAAAGGTTGGTTTTCATAAAGAAAAGCTGCAACGCTCTTTAACAATTTATCAGACAATCTGTGTGGGCACTCACAGGACACTATCAAAAAATATTTGATTTTAAGTCTTGAAGAGTGACTAACACGTTAATTCATATATATGAAATAAGGTAGTAACGCTTATTTTGGAAGGATAACGCGAAGGCAAGCAGAGATAACCCGAGACAGTACTTAGGTACGGCGAGGGGAAGCGATGCGAAGCCGACAAAGTTAGCCGAACAAAAGAACGTTACGGTCAGTAAGACATTCTTTGAGCATCAAGCTACTTTTAATTGAAGAGTTTGATCATGGCTCAGATTGAACGCTGGCGGCAGGCCTAACACATGCAAGTCGAGCGGTAACAGGGGAAGCTTGCTTCTCGCTGACGAGCGGCGGACGGGTGAGTAATGTATGGGGATCTGCCCGATAGAGGGGGATAACTACTGGAAACGGTAGCTAATACCGCATAATCTCTCAGGAGCAAAGCAGGGGAACTTCGGTCCTTGCGCTATCGGATGAACCCATATGGGATTAGCTAGTAGGTGAGGTAATGGCTCACCTAGGCGACGATCCCTAGCTGGTCTGAGAGGATGATCAGCCACACTGGGACTGAGACACGGCCCAGACTCCTACGGGAGGCAGCAGTGGGGAATATTGCACAATGGGCGCAAGCCTGATGCAGCCATGCCGCGTGTATGAAGAAGGCCCTAGGGTTGTAAAGTACTTTCAGTCGGGAGGAAGGCGTTGATGCTAATATCATCAACGATTGACGTTACCGACAGAAGAAGCACCGGCTAACTCCGTGCCAGCAGCCGCGGTAATACGGAGGGTGCAAGCGTTAATCGGAATTACTGGGCGTAAAGCGCACGCAGGCGGTTGATTAAGTTAGATGTGAAATCCCCGGGCTTAACCTGGGAATGGCATCTAAGACTGGTCAGCTAGAGTCTTGTAGAGGGGGGTAGAATTCCATGTGTAGCGGTGAAATGCGTAGAGATGTGGAGGAATACCGGTGGCGAAGGCGGCCCCCTGGACAAAGACTGACGCTCAGGTGCGAAAGCGTGGGGAGCAAACAGGATTAGATACCCTGGTAGTCCACGCTGTAAACGATGTCGATTTGAAGGTTGTTCCCTAGAGGAGTGGCTTTCGGAGCTAACGCGTTAAATCGACCGCCTGGGGAGTACGGCCGCAAGGTTAAAACTCAAATGAATTGACGGGGGCCCGCACAAGCGGTGGAGCATGTGGTTTAATTCGATGCAACGCGAAGAACCTTACCTACTCTTGACATCCAGAGAACTTAGCAGAGATGCTTTGGTGCCTTCGGGAACTCTGAGACAGGTGCTGCATGGCTGTCGTCAGCTCGTGTTGTGAAATGTTGGGTTAAGTCCCGCAACGAGCGCAACCCTTATCCTTTGTTGCCAGCGATTCGGTCGGGAACTCAAAGGAGACTGCCGGTGATAAACCGGAGGAAGGTGGGGATGACGTCAAGTCATCATGGCCCTTACGAGTAGGGCTACACACGTGCTACAATGGCGTATACAAAGAGAAGCGACCTCGCGAGAGCAAGCGGAACTCATAAAGTACGTCGTAGTCCGGATTGGAGTCTGCAACTCGACTCCATGAAGTCGGAATCGCTAGTAATCGTAGATCAGAATGCTACGGTGAATACGTTCCCGGGCCTTGTACACACCGCCCGTCACACCATGGGAGTGGGTTGCAAAAGAAGTAGGTAGCTTAACCTTCGGGAGGGCGCTTACCACTTTGTGATTCATGACTGGGGTGAAGTCGTAACAAGGTAACCGTAGGGGAACCTGCGGTTGGATCACCTCCTTACCATTGAAGTGTTTTTGTGAAGTGCTCACACAGATTGTCTGATAGAAAGTAGAGCAATAGGCTATACGTGGGAGACTTATTCGAGAGAATAGGACTTACATGAAAGCACAAAAGTTTTTGTGATTTTCGTGTCCCCTTCGTCTAGAGGCCTAGGACACCGCCCTTTCACGGCGGTAACAGGGGTTCGAATCCCCTAGGGGACGCCAATTGCGCCGATATCGAGTGAAAGACGATGTCCCCAATAATGATTAAGCCAATTATATTGTAGTTGGTTTAACAATTATGCTCTTTAACAATCTGAAACAAGCTGAAAATTGAAAACAACGCACATTGTTTATCGCTTAAACAATGTGAGAGTCTCTCAAAATTTCAGACCTGAAATTTTCGGTCACTTTAGCGAGTGGCATGAGCGAGCAGTCAGTCCTTCGCGGCGGCCAGCGCACAGCAAGCGCAGCATACATAAGTATGTGAGCATTGCGAGCACTGCCCAATAAAGAAGGAATGCACGCACAGCCATGACAGTAACGTGAACGTTGAAACAATTTCGGGTTGTGAGGTTAAGCGACTAAGCGTACACGGTGGATGCCTAGGCAATCAGAGGCGATGAAGGACGTGCTAATCTGCGATAAGCGTCGGTAAGGTGATATGAACCGTTACAACCGACGATTTCCGAATGGGGAAACCCAGTGCAATTCGTTGCACTATCGTTTGATGAATACATAGTCAAACGAAGCGAACCGGGGGAACTGAAACATCTCAGTACCCCGAGGAAAAGAAATCAACCGAGATTCCCCTAGTAGCGGCGAGCGAACGGGGAGCAGCCCAGAGTCTTAATCAGCATTAGCATCAGGAGAACGGTCTGGAAAGTCCGGCAGTAAAGGGTGATAGCCCCGTATCCGAAGGTGTTAGTGTTGTGAACTCGACGAGTAGGGCGGGACACGTGTTATCCTGTCTGAATATGGGGGGACCATCCTCCAAGGCTAAATACTCCTGATTGACCGATAGTGAACCAGTACCGTGAGGGAAAGGCGAAAAGAACCCGGCGAGGGGAGTGAAATAGAACCTGAAACCGTGTACGTACAAGCAGTGGGAGCCCCATCACTCAAGTGCCTCGGCAATTGAGTGATGGCTTAACAACCATCACAATAACAGCGCAGGATTTGCCAACAAGATTGGTCGATTTTTTCAAGCCGTCGCGCAGTGTACATCGAAGTACACGAGCAGCGGAAGTTAAAAAATCGGGCAAGATTGGCCGCAAAGACAAGCGGGACATTTGAGGATGGGGTGACTGCGTACCTTTTGTATAATGGGTCAGCGACTTATATTCTGTAGCAAGGTTAACCGTATAGGGGAGCCGTAGGGAAACCGAGTCTTAACTGGGCGAATAAGTTGCAGGGTATAGACCCGAAACCCGGTGATCTAGCCATGGGCAGGTTGAAGGTTGGGTAACACTAACTGGAGGACCGAACCGACTAATGTTGAAAAATTAGCGGATGACTTGTGGCTGGGGGTGAAAGGCCAATCAAACCGGGAGATAGCTGGTTCTCCCCGAAAGCTATTTAGGTAGCGCCTCGTGAACTCATCTTCGGGGGTAGAGCACTGTTTCGACTAGGGGGTCATCCCGACTTACCAACTCGATGCAAACTACGAATACCGAAGAATGTTATCACGGGAGACACACGGCGGGTGCTAACGTTCGTCGTGAAGAGGGAAACAACCCAGACCGCCAGCTAAGGTCCCAAAGTCATAGTTAAGTGGGAAACGAAGTGGGAAGGCTCAGACAGCCAGGATGTTGGCTTAGAAGCAGCCATCATTTAAAGAAAGCGTAATAGCTCACTGGTCGAGTCGGCCTGCGCGGAAGATGTAACGGGGCTAAACTATGCACCGAAGCTGCGGCAGCGATATGTAAATATTGTTGGGTAGGGGAGCGTTCTGTAAGCCTGTGAAGGTGTGCTGTGAGGCATGCTGGAGGTATCAGAAGTGCGAATGCTGACATAAGTAACGATAATGCGGGTGAAAAACCCGCACGCCGGAAGACCAAGGGTTCCTGTCCAACGTTAATCGGGGCAGGGTGAGTCGACCCCTAAGGCGAGGCAGAAATGCGTAGTCGATGGGAAACGGGTTAATATTCCCGTACTGGTGATAATTGCGATGGGGGGACGGAGAAGGCTAGGCTATCCGGGCGACGGTTGTCCCGGTTTAAGGATGTAGGCAGGTGAATTAGGCAAATCCGGTTCACTATATGCTGAGGTCCGACGACGAGTCACTACGGTGATGAAGTAGCTCATGCCCCGCTTCCAGGAAAAGCCTCTAAGCTCTAGATTATCATTAATCGTACCCCAAACCGACACAGGTGGTCAGGTAGAGAATACTCAGGCGCTTGAGAGAACTCGGGTGAAGGAACTAGGCAAAATGGTGCCGTAACTTCGGGAGAAGGCACGCTGGCATTAGGTGAAGTGATTTACTCATGGAGCTGAAGCCAGTCGCAGATACCAGCTGGCTGCAACTGTTTATTAAAAACACAGCACTGTGCAAACACGAAAGTGGACGTATACGGTGTGACGCCTGCCCGGTGCTGGAAGGTTAATTGATGGGGTTATCCGTAAGGAGAAGCTCTTGATCGAAGCCCCAGTAAACGGCGGCCGTAACTATAACGGTCCTAAGGTAGCGAAATTCCTTGTCGGGTAAGTTCCGACCTGCACGAATGGCGTAATGATGGCCAGGCTGTCTCCACCCGAGACTCAGTGAAATTGAACTCGCTGTGAAGATGCAGTGTACCCGCGGCAAGACGGAAAGACCCCGTGAACCTTTACTATAGCTTGACACTGAACATTGAGCCTTGATGTGTAGGATAGGTGGGAGGCTTTGAAGCGTGGACGCCAGTCTGCGTGGAGCCAACCTTGAAATACCACCCTTTAATGTTTGATGTTCTAACGTTGCCCCATTATCTGGGGTGCGGACAGTGTCTGGTGGGTAGTTTGACTGGGGCGGTCTCCTCCCAAAGAGTAACGGAGGAGCACGAAGGTTGGCTAAGCATGGTCGGACATCATGCGGTTAGTGCAAAGGCATAAGCCAGCTTGACTGCGAGAGTGACGGCTCGAGCAGGTACGAAAGTAGGTCTTAGTGATCCGGTGGTTCTGAATGGAAGGGCCATCGCTCAACGGATAAAAGGTACTCCGGGGATAACAGGCTGATACCGCCCAAGAGTTCATATCGACGGCGGTGTTTGGCACCTCGATGTCGGCTCATCACATCCTGGGGCTGAAGTAGGTCCCAAGGGTACGGCTGTTCGCCGTTTAAAGTGGTACGCGAGCTGGGTTTAGAACGTCGTGAGACAGTTCGGTCCCTATCTGCCGTGGGCGTTGGAAGATTGAAAGGGGCTGCTCCTAGTACGAGAGGACCGGAGTGGACGCACCACTGGTGTTCGGGTTGTCATGCCAATGGCATTGCCCGGTAGCTAAGTGCGGAAGAGATAACCGCTGAAAGCATCTAAGCGGGAAACTTGCCTTGAGATGAGTCTTCCCTGACCCTTAAAGGGTCCTAAAGGAACGTTTAAGACTAAGACGTTGATAGGTTGGGTGTGTAAGCGTAGCGATACGTTGAGCTAACCAATACTAATGAACCGTGAGGCTTAACCTGACAACACCGAAGGTGTTTTAGAGAGATTGAGTTGTTTTCGAGAAGTGAGAAGCCGCAAGGTGAAGGACACGCAGCTTGTTTGAGATTGAGGTTCTGGTTTAAGGAAGGTGAAAACCAAATTAAACGGGAACAAAACAGAATTTGTCTGGCGGCAATAGCGCGGTGGTCCCACCTGACCCCATGCCGAACTCAGCAGTGAAACGCCGTAGCGCCGATGGTAGTGTGGGGTCTCCCCATGTGAGAGTAGGGAACTGCCAGACATTAAATTAGTGAGAAAGCCACCCATAGGGTGGCTTTTTTGCGTTTGGAGAAAAAAAGAAAAACAGTGGGTGTTGGGGTTAGGGGGGGGCCTAAGCTTTAGTTCCTCAGTTCCTTAATGCTTTACTCCCTAATTTTAATCCCCTTTTTATCGCTTACTTTCTCATTAGACGATGTATTACACGTCTCTTCATCTTTTTTAACTACTCTTGGGGCTCCCCTCTATCTATCACCATCATTAATGAGCGTGCGTGATGTAAAGTAGTGAGTAACAGCTCACAAATTATTTAGGGTAGCGAAATTTTAATAAAATCAAATAAATATTGTGGATTGGGTGTTTCCCCATCACGGTGATGAATGATACCGCTTGAGTCAAAGTAGTCAGTAACAACTCACTTGTTGAAGGGGATGGTGGCTGTTGGTGAAGGTGGGATAACAGGGGGTAGGAGAAGTAATGGAGGGGGAGCGGTTGGAATGGATATTGTGAATACAAAGTAGTGAGTAACAGCTTACAGATTATTTAGGGTAGCGGAATTTTAAGAATATCACGAGAGTACTGTGGATTAGGTGTTTGCCCATCACGATGATGAATGACACCACTTGAGTCAAAGTAGTAAGTAACAACTCACTTGTTGAAGGGGATGGTGGCTGTTGGTGAAGGTGGGGTGGCAGGAGTTAGGAGAAGCAATGGGGGATAAGCGGTTGTATTGGTGTGACGAATAGATATTCTAAATGCAAAGTAGTGAGTAACAACTCCGGTTTAATATTTTAATTGAATTCAAATCGTCATCATAATTTGGAAGCCAGTATAGCAGCTAGAATAAGAGCCCAATCAAATAACAGTATCTTAGATATTATTCACAGAATAATTACTAATAGCTTATGGCAAATAAAAGTAGTAATCACTAATACAATATATTGAAGATAAGAAGGTTAATAGCTGTATATAATTATTAGAAATAAACTATAAGTTACAGTGCTTGAAATTATTTCATTTAACCTTGAAAGGCTCGACAAGACGGATAACATTAGTTAGATTATTTAGCATTCTAGAAGTCTAAACGTATAAACAGATAAAAGGGGGGATGAATGATGCCTATTCGTTTACCAGATGAACTACCGGCAGTTAATTTCTTGAGAGAAGAAAATGTTTTTGTTATGACAACAACAAGAGCAAGTCATCAAGAGATCCGTCCCTTGAAAGTATTAATACTCAATTTGATGCCGAAAAAGATAGAAACTGAAAACCAGTTTCTGCGTTTGCTGTCGAACACACCATTACAGGTTGATATTCAACTATTACGAATTGACCAGCGAGAATCAAAGAATACCCCAACGGAGCACTTAAATACCTTTTATTGTGATTTTGAAGATATACAGGATCAAAACTTTGATGGCTTAATTGTAACGGGAGCTCCGTTAGGTCTGGTTGAGTTTAATGACGTATTATACTGGCAACAAATAGAAAGGGTGATAGCTTGGGCGAAACAACATGTGACATCAACACTTTTCGTTTGTTGGGCTGTACAAGCGGCTTTAAAGGTATTGTATGACTTACCAAAATGGACTAGAGAAGAAAAACTATCTGGTATTTATCAGCATGATACGTTAGAGCCGTATGCTTTACTCACTAGAGGGTTTGATGGATCATTTTATGCACCTCACTCTCGCTACGCTGATTTTCCGGAAGACCTTATTCGCCAGCACACTGATCTAGAGATTTTAGCAAGTTCACAGGAGGCTGGTGCTTATTTATTTGGGTCAAAAGATAAACGCTTAGCATTTGTGACAGGCCATCCCGAATATGATGGGGACACTCTTGCACAAGAATATTGGCGTGATCTAGATGCTGGAATTTCTCCTCAGATCCCATGCAATTATTTTAAAAATGATGATCCCAACAACCCTCCGCTCGTGAGTTGGCGTAGTCATGGGCACTTGTTGTTCTCAAATTGGTTGAATTATTATGTGTATCAGATCACACCTTTTGATCTTACTAATATGGAACCAACGTTAGATTAAAAAAAGAAATATAAATTTAAAAATTATAATAAGATAAGTATTTTTACTTGTTATACCAGTTAAAGTTAGGCTTATATAGTAAAAGTGGTACCACAGTTAGTCTGAAAGCAGCTATTTATTAGCTGCTTTTTTTGTTTTCAAAGAAAAATTTTAAAAATACAGTTTTCTATAATTAGTTGATTTAACGACTATTTAACATTTTTGACTAGTTAAAGGAATGGTTAATCAATTTGGAAGTTTATTTAAAATTCATTATTATCAATAAGATATTTTATTTTTTAATTAAAATGGAAATCGTTTTTGATTTATTTCTTATTTGATCTTATGCTTATTTCATAGTCAACGATGAATGAGGGTTTGGTCGATGGAGCAGCAATTATCTATATCGGAATTAACATTCACAAAGAATATTGAACAGTTTGAAAGACAAGTGTTACATATTGATTCTATTGCATTTCTTTCTAAACTAGTTGAAGAGTTTCTTCCTCGCCGGGAAAAATTATTAAAAGATAGAGAGGTCAGACAGCAAAAGATAGATGCTGGTTCTTTACCTAACTTTATTTCAGAATTTGATTCCATAAAAAAATCAGATTGGAAAATTCAAAGTATCCCTGAAGATTTACAAGATCGCCGTGTCGAAATTACGGGTCCGGTTGAGCGTAAAATGGTTATTAATGCTTTAAATGCCAATGTAAAAGTATTTATGGCAGATTTTGAAGATTCCCTTTCACCTTCATGGGAAAAATTGATCGATGGCCAAGTCAATTTAAGGGATGCGATCCGCGGTGATATTTCTTATACCAACGAAAATGGAAAGGTTTACCAATTAAAATCAAATCCAGCAGTTTTGATTGCTCGTGTTCGTGGTCTTCATTTAGATGAAAAACATGTTTTATCAGGAAGTAAGCCTATTCCCGGAGGCCTGTTTGATTTCGCTATTTACTTTTTTAATAACTATCAAGCGTTATTAGAAAAAGGGAGTGGTCCTTACTTTTATATCCCTAAACTTGAGTCTTGGCAGGAAGCAAAATGGTGGAGCGATGTTTTTAGTCTGGCTGAAGACTCCGTGGGTATACCTCGGGGCACGATCAAAGCAACTGTACTGATCGAAACATTACCTGCTGTATTCCAAATGGATGAAATCTTATATCACATGCGTCACCACATTGTGGGGCTGAATTGTGGGCGTTGGGACTACATATTTAGTTATATCAAAACATTGAAAGAGCATGCTGACCGAGTATTGCCAGACCGCCAAGTTGTCACAATGACACAATCATTTTTAAGTGCCTATTCGCGCTTATTAATTAAAACGTGCCACCGTCGTGGAGCATTTGCGATGGGGGGAATGTCTGCTTTTATACCGAGCAAGGATCCTCAAGAAAATGAAACTATTCTAGCGAAAGTAAAAGCAGACAAAGAACTAGAAGCGAGAAATGGCCATGATGGCTCTTGGATTGCGCACCCAGGTTTAGCGGATACCGTTATGAACGTGTTTAATCAAGCACTTGGTGAGCGCCAAAACCAGTTACATGTATCTCGTGATTTCGATGAAGAAATTACAGCTGACCAGTTATTAGAACCTTGTGCCGGTGAGCGAACTGAAGCGGGGATGCGGGCTAATATTCGCGTTGCTGTGCAATATATTGAAGCATGGATTTCAGGGAATGGTTGTGTACCTATCTATGGTTTGATGGAGGATGCTGCGACAGCAGAAATTTCACGCACTTCAATTTGGCAGTGGATCCGCCACGGTAAAACCTTGTCCACCGGTGAAAAAGTCACTAAGGCATTATTTGAAGAAATGTTAGATGAAGAGTTACAGGTTATCCAAAAAGAACTAGGTGATAAGCGTTTTCAAAGTGGCCGTTTCCGTGAGGCTGCAGAACTGATGAGGCGGATTACTACACAGGATGAGCTTATAGAATTCTTAACTATCCCTGGATACCAATTATTAGATTAATTATCGTGAATAAAAAATTCGATAAACCCTACATATTCTTATAAAGGAAGTGGATCATGACAACATCGCGCTTAGAACAAATTGCCCAATTAGAAAATGAATGGAAACAACCACGTTGGAAAGGTATTACTCGCCCATATACAGCGGAAGAAGTGGTGAAATTGCGTGGTTCTGTGCATATCGAACACTCTTTAGCACGTAAAGGTGCAGAACGCTTTTGGGATCAATTACATGGTGGTTCAAAGAAAGGTTATGTAAATGCACTGGGAGCCTTAACGGGTGGGCAAGCGCTACAACAAGCGAAAGCCGGTATTGAAGCTATTTATTTATCAGGTTGGCAGGTAGCGGCGGACGCAAATACATCATCGAGTATGTACCCGGACCAATCACTTTACCCTGTCGATTCAGTACCATCGGTAGTTAAGAAAATTAATAATACATTCCGTCGGGCAGACCAAATTCAGTGGGCGAATGGTATTGGCCCTGACAACAAAGAGTATATTGATTATTTTTTACCTATTATCGCGGATGCGGAAGCGGGTTTTGGTGGCGTATTAAATGCCTTCGAGCTCATGAAAAATATGATAGAAGCTGGAGCAGCTGCGGTTCATTTTGAAGACCAATTAGCCGCGGTTAAAAAATGTGGCCATATGGGGGGGAAAGTTCTTGTGCCTACCCAAGAGGCGATTCAAAAACTGGTTGCTGCTCGTTTAGCGGCGGATGTTTCAGGTGTGCCAACTATTTTAGTTGCTAGAACTGATGCTGATGCAGCAGATCTTCTAACATCTGACTGTGATGCCTATGATGCGGCATTTGTTACTGGGGAACGCACTTCTGAAGGTTTTTTCCGAACCAAAGCAGGAATTGAGCAAGCAATTAGTCGTGGGTTAGCTTATGCACCTTACGCAGACCTTGTTTGGTGTGAAACGTCAAAACCTGACCTTGAAGCGGCAAGACAGTTTGCTGAAGCTATTCATGCTAAATTCCCTGGTAAATTATTAGCTTACAATTGCTCTCCTTCATTTAATTGGAAAAAGAATTTAGATGACAGCACGATCGCACGATTCCAAGATGAGCTTTCAGCAATGGGGTACCGCTTCCAATTCATTACGTTAGCAGGTATTCACAGTATGTGGTTCAACATGTTTGACTTAGCTCATTCCTATGCACAAGGTGAAGGCATGAAGCATTATGTTGAAAAAGTCCAAGAGTGTGAGTTTGCTGCAATTAATAAAGGTTATACCTTCTCTTCGCATCAACAGGAGGTAGGAACAGGCTATTTTGATAAAGTGACAACAGTTATTCAAGGTGGCACTTCATCAGTGACAGCATTAACTGGCTCGACTGAAGAAGAGCAATTCTAGTCAGATTATTTCCCTTTCAATCGGTGTTTCTGTTGGTTAGCTGTATCTGTTAATTTTTCAGGCACGTTTAGTGCCTGTTTTTTATTCAAAATAAGTCTGTATTCTTATAGGAGTGGTTATGATATTGACGACAGAACAGATAATAGCTCAGACCATTTTACAGGGTTTTGATGCTCAATATGGTCGTTTCCTTGAGATAACCTCAGGTGCACAAGAAAGGTTTGAGCAGGCAGATTGGCATGCAATTCAGCATGCGATGAAAAGAAGAATTCAACTGTATGATCACCATGTTGGTTTAGTTGTCGCTCAGCTACAGTTTATGGGGCTAGTTCAATCTTTAACACCCGATAAACTGGCTCAAATAAAAAATGTTTATAAAACCTTATTACCAGATTATCCAAGGTTTGAAATAGCAGAAAGCTTCTTTAATTCAGTTTACTGCCGGTTATTTCAGCATCGGGAGCTTACACAAGATAACTTATTTATTTTTACATCCCAGCCTGCAAGGCGTTTTTCTGTTTCTCCTAGGCCACTAGCTCGCGAATACTTTGTTAATAATAATTTAGAGGGGTTATTGTTCACAATATTAAGTGGGTTACCACTAAGGCTAAAGTGGCGTAATTTGGATTTAGATATTCATTGTATTATCAATGTATTGAAAACAAAATTTCCTGATATTGAAACCCAAAAAGTCAGTTTTCATATTGCAAATGAGTTATTTTACCGTAATAAGGCTGCTTGGCTAGTTGGTAAAATTTATATTAATGATGAGGTTCACCCATTCTTACTTCCTATTCATCATGATGATTGTCAGCGCATTTATATTGATGCGTGTTTAACTGAGTTTGATGAAGCCAGTATTGTATTTGGTTTTGCTCGGTCCTATTTTATGGTGTATGCCCCTTTTCCAGCAGCACTGGTTTTTTGGTTGAGGGAGATCTTACCCAGTAAGTCAATTGCTGAATTATATATGGCAATTGGTTGTCAAAAGCATGGAAAAACAGAGTATTACAGAGAATATCTCGCCTATATTAATTTTTCACGAGAGCAATTTACCGTTGCACCAGGTGTTAAAGGAATGGTGATGTTGGTCTTTACGTCCCCTTCTTTCGATCGTGTTTTTAAAATTATTAAGGATCAATTTGCGCCACAAAAGCAAGTAACACGAGAACGAGTTT
This sequence comes from Providencia sp. PROV040, assembly GCF_032706145.1. Taxonomy (NCBI): domain Bacteria; kingdom Pseudomonadati; phylum Pseudomonadota; class Gammaproteobacteria; order Enterobacterales; family Morganellaceae; genus Providencia; species Providencia sp. PROV040. The sequence goes on from NZ_CP120530.1 coordinate 446,542, forward strand.
TAGAATGCTATCGTTTGGTTAAAGAGCACGATAGAGTTGGCCGTATGGCTGACACCCAAGAGTTTGAAAATTTTGTGATTAGTAAGTCTTCCATCAGCGATGAGTTAATGGTGGAATTATTGAAAGAGGTTCCATCTCAAATTGAAGATTTAGGTGATAACATATTGATTCGTCATTTGTACATGGAAAGAAAGATGATCCCATTGAATATTTATATGGATAATGCCACTGACGCGCAATTACATAATGCATTAAATGAATATGGCTGGGCGATTAAACAATTAGCGGCTGCGAATATTTTCCCCGGAGATATGTTGTTTAAAAATTTTGGAGTAACGCGTCATGGCCGCGTTGTTTTTTATGACTATGATGAAATCTGTTATATGACAGAGGTGAATTTTCGTAAAATTCCTGAGCCATTATACCCTGAGCAAGAATTATCTAGTGAGCCATGGTATAGCATTGGTGAGCAAGATGTTTTCCCTGAAGAGTTTGCTTCTTTTATTTGCCAAAATGAGAAAATTCGTCATTACTTGCAACAATATCATGCAGATTTATTTTCCGCAGATTATTGGCAAAAGTTACAAAATAGAATTTTGGCGGGGCACGTAGAAGATGTTTATGCCTATCGTGAGGAATTACGTTTTTGCCATAAATTCAGTGAGGTTGCATAACTATAATACGCAACTAATGGGAATAGTCGCGTATTAATTAAAGGCAATTAAAAACGACTCAGCAAGCATTGAGTCGTTTTTCGGGAATGCTATTTTTTTGCGCCTTGTACAGCTTCTTGAGCAAGTTGGGTAATTTTTTCATAATTGCTTGAATTCAAGGCCTCTTCAGGTACTAACCAAGAGCCACCAATACACAGAACACTATCTAATTCTAAATAGTTAAGGTAATTATCTAGCGATATTCCACCGGTTGGGCAAAATTTGACTTGTGAGAAAGGGCCCGCAATGGCTTTTAGCGCCTTAACGCCACCATTGGCTTCCGCTGGGAAAAATTTGAACTCTTTCAGGCCATATTGCATACCAAGCATAAGTTCAGAAACAGTTGAAATTCCAGGGATTAAAGGAATATCTCCTTTGGTTGCTGCATTGAGTAATTCATCTGTTAAACCGGGACTAATTGCGAATTGTGCTCCAGCTTCAGTAACTTCAGAGAGTTGTTTTGCATTAATAACAGTACCTGCGCCAATAATAGCCTCAGGTACTTCTTTTGCAATGAGGCGAATAGCATCGATAGCACACTCCGTACGTAAAGTGACTTCTAACACTCTAATGCCACCTTTGACTAATGCTTTTGCAAGAGGAACCGCTTGTTCTAATTTTTTGATAACAATAACAGGGACGACAGGGCCTTGTTTTAATACGCTTTCAGCGGTCATTTTCCAATTATTCATTTTCTATTCCTATTCAATGAAAATAGATTAAAAATCAATACTACAAGCACCTTCTTCGGCACCTGATAAATGTCTTCTTAATGCACCGAAAAGCTCCCTTCCACAACCACTACGCTCAGCAGTTAAATCAGCCTCGAAGGGTTGGCGTTTATTGAGTTCTTCTTCATCAACTAGTAATTGTAATTCTCCAGTCAATGCATTTACCCTAATGATATCGCCATTTTTTACTTTTGCTAACAACCCACCATTATAAGCTTCAGGGGTGACATGAATTGCAGATGGTACTTTACCGGATGCTCCGGATAAGCGGCCATCAGTAACTAACGCGACTTTGTAGCCTTTATCCATAAGTACACCAAGAGGAGGCATGAGTTTATGAAGTTCAGGCATGCCATTCGCGGATGGCCCTTGGAAGCGGACAACAATAATACAATCTTTATTAAGCTCACCTGCTTCAAAGTGTGATGCAATCTCATTTTGGTTGTTAAATACGACTGCTGGAGCTTCAATAACTTGATTTTCTTCAGGAACCGCTGATGTTTTCATCACGGCACGCCCTAAGTTACCAGAAAGTAATTTTGTGCCCCCATGAGGTGAGAATGGGTGTTCTATTTCAGCGATAACATCAGGATTAAACGAGGATTTAGGGCCTTCTCGCCATTCAAGTTGGCCATTATTTAGCCAAGGTTCCATGGTATAACGTTCCAGCCCGAATCCTGCTACGGTATGGACATCGTTATATAATAAACCTTTTTGTAATAGCTGGTGGATAAGCAAAGCTACGCCACCTGCGGCTTGGAATTGGTTGATATCCGCTTGGCCATTAGGATAGATACGGCAAATAAGTGGAACAATAGCTGAAATATCGGAAAAATCATCCCAATTGATAATGATCCCTGCGGCTCTTGCTATAGCAACAAGATGCATGGTTAAGTTAGTTGAGCCTCCCGTCGCGAGCAATGCGACGATACCGTTGACAATAACTTTTTCGTTAACCAGTTGACCGATAGGTAAGTACTGGCCCGATTGTTCAGTTAAACGCGTAATTTGTCGTGCGGCAGCCTCTGTTAATGCATCCCGTAGTGGAGAGTCAGGTGGTACAAATGACGCACCGGGTAGATGTAACCCCATGACCTCCATCATCATTTGATTCGAGTTGGCAGTACCGTAAAAAGTACAGGTGCCGATCCCATGGTAAGAGGCGGCTTCGGCTTCTAATAAAGCGAGTCGATCAACTTTGCCTTCAGCATACAGCTGGCGAATACGAACCTTTTCTTTATTTGGTAAGCCTGTTGCCATTGGACCTGCTGGGACAAATATTGCAGGAAGGTGACCAAATGAAAGTGCGCCAAGCATTAAGCCTGGAACAATTTTGTCGCAAATACCTAAATAGAGCGCACCATCAAACATATTATGGGATAGGCCAATGGCAGTTGACATGGCAATGACATCTCGACTTAGCATCGATAGTTCCATCCCATCTTGCCCTTGAGTTACGCCATCACACATTGCTGGGACACCCGCAGCGACTTGGCCAATTGAGCCAGCTTCTAATAATGCTTTTTTGAGTTGTTCAGGGTACTTGTCGTAGGGACGATGAGCAGAAAGCATATCATTGTAGGAATTGATGATTGCAATATCAGAGCGAGTCATACTTTTAAGAATTTGTTTTTCTTCGCTTTGGCATGCTGCAAAGCCATGGGCAAGGTTACCGCAAGCGAGTGATGCTCGATGGACGGTCATACAACGAGCCTGCTCTATTTTTTTGAGATAAGCAGCTCGAGTTTTCAGTGAACGAGAAATGATACGTTGAGTGATGCGATCAAGTTCTTTATTGATCACTGAAGGATTTGTCTCTTTAGAGGTGGTCATGCTCATGATAATTGCTCCATAGTGCAGTAAAAAGATGAATCAAACTGCAAGTCAATTCGGGTTGTGCCTATCGTTATTTACTTGTGAACTATAGCATCAATGTTACCGGTAACATTGTTCAATGAAAGCGGAGGAGTTGCAATATAGAAAATGAACATTCGAAGCTATCTGTGATCTGAATCAAATTTATATTATGGTGTGGACAGAGTAGGAAATAGACAAATAAGCATGCTATAGTGGCTTAGTTGATGATTTTATCATCAAAATTCAATTAGATGATTGTCGAAGGTTAGGTTGTATTCATGAGAAGAGCGGCAGGATGTTAAGGCTAGTTATAGCTGCATTTATATTGTTATTGGCAAATTTTGTTAGGGCTGAGGTTATCTTAGCTTCGGGGTCATATAAAATTTTAACTGAAGTTTTTAATGAACAAACGGCAATGCAGTTACAGAATGCGTCACAAGCAGAAAAAATTGATGTATTGACCCGATATTTTTTAACTACACCTTACAATAAACAAACTTTGAATATGAGTCCGCTATCACCTGAAGAATTGGTGATTAATTTGAAAGAGATGGACTGTATGACATTCATAGAGTACATCGAGGCTTTTAAGCGTTCTAACAATTACGAGCAATTTGTTTCAAATTTAATCAATATTCGTTATATCAACCAAAATATTACATTTAAACATCGGCGGCATTTTTTCTCTGATTGGGCGCAAGAACCCGAGGCGATTGTGGTAGATATTACTAGTGAAATAAGCCCACACGCTATTCAGGTAAAAAAACAACTTAATTTGAAAAATTATAACCAGCGATATATATCGGGCTTGCCTGTTAAAGGTAGGTTGATAAACTATATCCCAGTCAAATATGTGGATGATTATTTAGTATTGAGATTGAATGCAGGGGATTACATCGGCGTTTATTCAAAGGATAATGGGTTAGATGTAAGTCATGTGGGTGTTGTAATACGTAGAGGTAATAAAACAATATTTAGAAATGCCTCTTCACTACGTAGAAATCTTCAGGTTATTGATATCGAACTGAACGATTACTTAAAAGGGAAGGCCGGGATTGTTGTTTTTAGGCCGAAATCAGATTATTAGCCTGACTATAGAGAATATTATAATAATAAGATAAATTATTAATCTGTTTTTTGATATAAAAAAGGGAAAACACAATTTTTGCGTATGTAAAAATTTAACATATAGAGTGAAAATTATTTAATAATAAAAAACAGATAATTATTTTGATTGGTTACTAATTATTTCTAGTAACATTTAAAATGTAAAAGTATATTAAATTATCGATTTGATCAAAAAAAACATATAGAAATGTAATTTAATTATAAAAATAAAAAAACTTTTATAAAGCAATGGATTACTTTACATATATTATTTTCCTCATTTTTTTTGTATATAAAAATGATGTTTGTCTATCAATCTTGTTATCTTTGATTGCTCATAACTATTTTAAATAGTTATGATTAATTTTATAATGAATAATACTAGCTAAATTATTTTTCTTATTTACATTTAGGAGATGGTTATGCATATAGCTAAAAAGAAAAATATTTATGCATTACTAGGTAATCATTTACGTAAGGCTAGAGTGAGTAAAGGGTTATCAGGAAATGAGCTGGGTTCGATTATTCATTTGAGCCAACAGCAAGTATCACGATATGAGTTAGGTATTAATAAGTTGAGTTTAGATAAACTAATTGAAATTGTAATTTTTTTAGATATTGATATTAATGAGATTACTAAAATCATTGCTAAGCAGGTTGAGTATGAAAAAATGAGTTAGTGATAACCTAAGTAAGATATTTTTTTATTTTATTTTTATAACATTTTATGAATAATTTACTCATTTAAAAATTCCTAGTATAAAAATAGGTTATAACTTATACGTTATAGAGAATTAGACGATTAATTTTGCATAGTCATAGTACTCGAAAAAAATATGTCTATGGTAACTACTTAAAATTAAAAATTAAATTCTAGAAATAAGAATAATCAATTCAATATGTCTCTATTTTAAGGAGGGGGAGATTATTAGTGATCATAATTATAATTTTTTCTGGCGCTTCTCTCTCTACTTTTTCCAATGTTCCCTACCATTTAATAGAAGGGGATGTTTTTCGTTAATAAGAAAACCTTTTTGTTTCTAATATGAGCTAAAAAGGTTTTAACATGATGTATTTAAACATTTATTTCATTTTCTATTATCTATTTTTCTATAAAGAATAAGCATTGTGATGTTGTTGGTGCATGAAAATTGATAGTATTGCAGACGACACAATGCTTAAATAAAGCTTAATGAATAATAGAGTAAGGCTATGGTTTGATGTTCAAATATATAGGGATATTGTTTGCTTTTTTACTATTAGGCTGTTCGGTCTCGAACAAAGGTTACTATCTCGATAACCGTTACCCATCAAAAAATAGTAGTCAGCGCATTCAATATGTCATTATTCACTACACCGTTTCCGATGATGCGCGTTCCATAGCCACACTAACGCAAGGCAAAGTGAGCTCCCATTTTCTCATACCGAGTGTACCTGAAACTAAAAATGGCCAGCCTGTTGTATTACAACTCGTTCCCGAATCATTAAAAGCATGGCATGCAGGTGAAAGTTATTGGCTACAGCATAATGGTTTGAATGATATTTCTATTGGAATTGAAATCGTTAATGCAGGGGGACAAAAGGATGCTAAAGGAAAGCAACTGTGGGCTCCTTACAATGAAGCGCAAATTGTGGCATTGATACCTCTCATCCAAGATATTATGCAGCGCTATAGTATTCCCCCAGAAAATATTATTGGTCACAGTGATATCGCACCATTGCGCAAGCAAGACCCAGGCAAGGCATTTCCATGGCAACGTCTTGCTCAACATGGTATAGGGGCTTGGCCTGACCCAAAAACAGTCACTAAATTTCTGGCGGGGCGTAATGCCAATGAGCCCGCAAGCGTGTTACGCATTCAAAAAGCGCTTAATTTTTATGGATATTCAACAATCCCGCTATCAGGTAAGTTAGATCCACAGACGAAAAAAACATTGCGTGCTTTCCAATTGCATTTCCGACCGCGAGATATTGAAGGACAAGCGGACGCTGAAACAGAGGCTATCGCGTTGGCACTCATTGAAAAGTACCGTGATATGCAAAAATTTAAGTTATTTGAAAAGACTCTGAAGTTGCCTACTATTTCAACAAATCAGCAAGGTGATTAGAGGGCAGTAAAAAGCTTTGTAAGGTTAAGTGAAATACAGGTTGCTTTGTATTTCACTTTCACTGTTTAGCTAGCGGTTTGCACCATATTCATGGCTTATTTCTTTTGCGGCTTTGATAACCATAGCGCCTAATTCAGTAATACGGTCATCGGTGATACGTGATAATGGGCCTGAAATAGAAATGGCTGCGAAAGCTTCTTTGTGTTCATCATAAATACAAGCCCCAATACAGCGTAACCCTAATGCATGCTCTTCGTCATCATAAGAAAAACCTTGCTTTTTAGCCTGTTGTAAATTCTCTTTTAAAGCTGATGGGTTAGTTAATGTATAAGGCGTATAAGCATGTAAACCTTTACGGCTTAAAAGTGGGACTAGTTTATCTTCTGGTAAGTTAGCAATGAATGCTTTGCCTGCCCCCGAGGCGTGCAATGGCAGTTTTCCTCCGATTGGTGCTGACATTCTCATTAGCGCATTGCATTGTACTTGGTCAACAATGACGGCATCGTACTCTGTATGGTCTAGGATAGCTAAGTTGACAGTTTCCCCTGATTCATCCATTAAGCGGCGTAGTATTGGGTGGACGAGGGCTAACAAATTACGACTCTCTAAAAAGCTGCTACCAATGATAAAAGCATGAGAAGCAATAACCCATAGGCCTAAATCACCAGTTTGGCGAACAAAACCATGTTGTTCTAAAGTCATTAAAAGGCGATGTGTTGTTGAGTTGGGTAAGCCAGCTTGCATCGCAAGGTCAGTGAGGGCAATTCCCCCTGTCGATTCGGAAATATATTCCAATAGTGTTAATCCACGACTTAATGATTGAACTTGTCCTGCTGCAGCTGCGCCACTCGCCGGCCCTTTTGCTTTTTTAAGTTTCTTAGTAATTGGTGCCGTTGCCATTAAGTCTCTCCTGACTGTCATTTAGCTTCTATTATGAACTATTTCACTTGAAAATACTCATCGGATCAGTGAAAAGTGTGCTCTTGTGCAACCTTGAAAAACTCTCATCATAACAGCGAATTTTCACGAGAGAAGTTGTGATAGGATGTTAAAGGTAAAAATTTGACTTATTTCTCAGTGTTCCATTTTAGGAGGGCAGTGCAGTGTCCGCAAAAGTTAATCAATTAGAACAAGAATTAAAAAAACGTATATTGGTATTAGATGGCGCAATGGGAACAATGATCCAACAACATAAGTTGTCGGAAGCCCAGTTTCGCGGAGAACGATTTGCGGATTGGCCGAGTGATTTAAAGGGAAATAATGACCTATTAGTCTTAACTCAGCCAGATATTATTCGAGATATTCATTCTCAATACTTTGAAGCGGGCGCGGATATTGTTGAAACCAATACTTTTAACTCAACATCCATTGCGATGGCTGATTATAAAATGGAATCACTTTCCGCTGAAATTAACGAAGTTGCTGCGCGTCTTGCCCGTGAATGTGCTGACGAGTGGACACGTAAAACCCCTGACCAGCCGCGTTATGTTGCCGGAGTTTTAGGCCCGACAAACCGCACTGCTTCTATTTCTCCTGATGTTAATGATCCTGCTTATCGCAATATCACCTTTGATCAACTCGTTGAAGCCTACCGTGAATCTACCCGATCTTTAGTAAAAGGTGGGGTAGATCTGATCATGATCGAAACCATTTTTGACACATTGAATGCGAAAGCCGCGATCTTTGCGGTAGAAACTGAACTGGAAGCTTTGGGTGTTTCTCTACCTATTATGATCTCGGGTACGATCACAGATGCTTCTGGCCGGACATTATCAGGGCAAACAACAGAAGCATTTTATAACTCATTGCGCCATGCGCAGCCGATATCATTTGGCTTGAACTGTGCATTAGGCCCGGATGAGCTGCGCCAGTATATTGCTGAATTATCAAGGATTGCGGAATGTTATGTCAGTGCGCACCCTAATGCAGGGCTACCGAATGCGTTTGGTGAATATGATCTTGATGCGCAAAATATGGCTGAACAAATTCATGAATGGGCAACCGCAGGGTTCTTAAATATTGTTGGTGGGTGTTGTGGAACGACGCCATTACATATCAAAAAAATGGCAGAAGCCGTAAAAGGCATCACACCACGTCAATTACCGTCACTACCTGTTGAATGCCGTTTATCGGGTTTAGAACCGTTAAATATTGGCGAAAAATCGTTATTTGTTAACGTTGGGGAAAGAACCAATGTGACGGGATCCGCAAAATTTAAGCGGCTGATTAAAGAAGAAAATTACCAAGAAGCCTTAGATGTGGCACGTCAGCAAGTTGAAAATGGTGCGCAAATCATCGACATCAATATGGATGAAGGGATGTTGGACTCCCATGCGGCGATGGTGCGTTTCTTGAATCTGATTGCTGGTGAGCCTGATATTGCTCGCGTGCCAATTATGATTGACTCCTCAAAATGGGAGGTGATCGAGGCGGGGCTTAAGTGCATACAAGGTAAAGGGATCGTCAATTCAATCTCAATGAAAGAGGGGGTTGAGGCATTTATTGAGCATGCTAAATTATTGCGCAAATATGGTGCTGCGGTGGTCGTCATGGCATTTGATGAAGTTGGCCAAGCAGATACACGTGAGCGGAAAATTGAAATTTGTCGCCGTGCTTACCAGATCCTTACCGAAGAAGTGGGCTTCCCTCCTGAAGACATTATTTTTGACCCAAATATTTTTGCCGTAGCCACAGGAATCGAAGAGCATAATAACTATGCCGTTGATTTTATTGAAGTCTGTAAGGACATTAAGGCTCAGTTACCTCATGCGATGATTTCTGGCGGGGTTTCCAACGTCTCCTTTTCATTTAGAGGGAACGACCCTGTACGTGAAGCAATTCATGCTGTTTTCCTGTATTACGCCATTCGTAATGGAATGGATATGGGGATCGTTAATGCGGGGCAGCTCGCTATCTATGATGACCTGCCTACTGAATTAAAAGATGCTGTTGAAGATGTGATTTTAAATCGCCGTGATGACAGTACAGAACGTTTGCTTGAACTGGCGGAAAAATACCGTGGAGCAGGGGCAGGAGAGCAGCAAGTTCAACAAGCGGAATGGCGTAGTTGGGAAGTTGAAAAGCGTCTTGAATACGCATTAGTGAAAGGCATTACCGAATTTATCATTGAAGATACTGAAGAAACTCGCCAACGTGCTTCCAGCCCAATAGAAGTGATTGAAGGCCCCTTGATGAATGGTATGAATGTGGTTGGAGACCTATTTGGGGAAGGAAAAATGTTCTTACCTCAAGTGGTGAAATCTGCTCGGGTGATGAAACAAGCCGTAGCCTATTTAGAACCTTATATTCAAGAGCTTAAGCAGTCAGGTAGTAGTGCAGGAAAAATCTTACTCGCGACGGTAAAGGGCGATGTTCATGATATAGGCAAAAATATCGTTGGGGTTGTTCTGCAGTGTAATAACTATGAAATCATTGATTTAGGCGTGATGGTTCCGTGTGAAACTATTCTAAAAACAGCACGTGAAGAGAACGTTGATATTATTGGGTTATCCGGTTTGATCACGCCATCTCTTGATGAAATGGTGCACGTAGCTAAAGAGATGGAAAGACAAGGGTTTACCTTGCCATTACTGATTGGTGGGGCGACAACATCAAAAGCACACACTGCCGTGAAAATTGAGCCTAATTATAGTGGGCCAACGACTTACGTGCAAAATGCCTCTCGAACTGTGGGGGTTGTCGCAGCGCTATTGTCAGCAACACAAAAAGCAGATTTTGTTGCGCGCACTCGCCGTGAATATGAAACGGTTCGTCAGCAACATGGCCGTAGAAGGCCAAAAACACCGCCTGTGGCACTGGATGTGGCACGCGCTAATGCGGTTAATATTGATTGGCAACATTACCAACCACCTGCGCCAAAATTTCTTGGTATTCAAGAAGTCACCGCATCTATTTCAACGCTGAGAAACTATATTGATTGGACGCCATTTTTTATGACGTGGTCGCTGGCAGGTAAATACCCGCGGATCTTAGAGGATGAAGTGGTCGGTTCTGAAGCGCGTAAGCTATTGAAAGATGCTAATAATATGTTAGATAAGCTTGATAAAGAAAGCTTATTAACGCCAAAAGGTATTTTTGGCTTATTCCCTGCAAACCGGGTTGGCGATGATATTGAAATTTATACCGATGAGTCGCGAAACCATGTGCAAGTCATGGGGCTGAATTTACGCCAACAAACTTTAAAAACTGAGTTTCCAAACTATTGTTTATCTGACTTTGTCGCGCCAAAGGACAGTGGTAAAGCCGATTATATTGGGGCTTTCGCAGTGACAGGGGGCTTAGAAGAAGACGCGCTTGCTGATGCATATGAACAACAGCATGATGATTATAATAAAATTATGGTTAAAGCGCTGGCGGATAGGCTAGCGGAGGCATTTGCTGAATATCTACACCAACAAGTCCGCATGCAATATTGGGGTTATGCAGACGATGAAAACTTGAGTAATGAAGAACTTATTCGCGAAAATTACCAAGGGATCCGCCCTGCACCGGGGTATCCGGCTTGCCCTGAGCATACAGAAAAGGCAAAAATTTGGCAGTTACTGGACGTGGAAACGCAAATTGGTATGCAACTCACCAGTTCCTATGCGATGTGGCCAGGGGCCTCGGTATCAGGCTGGTATTTTAGCCATCCTGAAAGTAAATATTTTGCGGTAGCCCAGCTACAAAAAGACCAAATTGAGGATTATGCAAAGCGTAAAGGGATGTCGGTGACGGAGTTGGAGCGTTGGCTAGCGCCAAACTTAGCTTATGACCCTGAAGATTAAAACAAGATCAATACATTGATTTTTCATGCATTCGGCACCATCTTATAGGTAATACATTAGAGGGGGCCAATGATGAGCTATGAATTTATTATTGAAGAAGAACTGCCACGCTCGGCAGTTTTTCCTTATCAGATCCAAAACAGTGCGGCGCCTGAAACGTTCATGATGAGCGAAGACGCGGTGAGCGCTATGATGAGTGTTTTACAGATCATGGATAAGCTTGATACCGATGATTCACTGGATGAGCACTGTTTTAATCAGATTTGGTTAAGAAGCGAGCTAACACCTGCAAGAGCAGAAGAAATTTACCTATTTTTAGAAGAAAATTTAGCAGTAGAACCCGTGCCTTCAGAGGACGAAATCGCGGCTTTTCATCAAGCCCAAATCGATGAAAATAAGCTGTTATCTCAAGAAAGCCCGAAAGACGGTATGGTACCCGTGCATAAATTTTCGACCAATGACGGTTGGTTGGTGACCACGAAAGAGTGTGAATGGATTGCGGAAGTGTTTTCACCAGAACTGGTGAGTGAAAACCACTTTGTCGTTTCTCAGATCTCTGAACTGTGTAAGATTAGCCACCGCACATTGGAAGCTCTGTTAATTGAGTGGGGTAAATTTAATTTATTTGCCAGTAAACACGGTGGTTACCGCGTTAACTAAGTACTGCGACTTATTTCGGAGACAAAAGTTTCAGCAAGAAGCTGGCGTCTCCTCCGTTTTCTTAATAATTCCTTTGTTATTCTACTTTTTCAGCCAACATCCCTTATGAATTTTTTATTGGAGTGATATGTTAATGACATAACGCCAATAAATAGGTCATGGTGATGAAATTACGTTCTTTTCTGTTAGTTCTCTATGTTAGCGGTATTTCCCTTGCGCAAGCTGGCAATATCGTTGAAGCACCTTCTACGAAAGATAAACCGAATACGCTACATGCGCAGCCTAAAAGCGCGCCTATTCCTGATGAATTCAAAGCAAAATTGAAGCTAGCGAATGCCGGAGATGAAGAGGCAATGGTGGATGTTGGGCTTGCTTATATGGATGGGACTGAATTTTTAGCCGTCAATGAGCAAGAGGCTTATCGTTGGTTTAAAAAGGTAGCTGACCGAGATAATACAGATGGAGATTATTACCTTGGGATGTTATTGCAAAATCAGGAAAAATACCGACAAGCGGAACAATGGTATCGCCGAGGTGCTGAAAAAGGCGATGCTTATTGCCAATATGCGATGGGTTACTTATATGAACATGGCATTGGGGTTGAGCAAAATTTAAAGCAAGCGAAAGCATGGTATGCAGAGGCCGCGGAGCAAGAACATGCCAACGCACAGTTTGCGATGGGGTTGTTTTATCATGATGGGTTAGGTGGTGATATTGATTACCAGAAGGCTCGAGAGTGGTATGAAAGAAGTGCGGGAAATAATATTGCAGCCGCAGTGAATAACTTAGCGGTGATGTATGAAAATGGTGAGGGTGTAGAGCCGGACGCCGAAATGGCGATTTATTTATATCGTCAAGCCGCCAATATGGGCTCTGCGACAGCGCAAGTGAATATGGGTGATTTTTATCAAGAAGGTCATAGCGCAATAGAAAAGAATAGCTACCAAGCGATGTACTGGTATAAACGCGCTGCGCAACAGAACAATATTGCGGCCCAACTGGCGATTGCGAAAGCCTATGAGCAAGGTAATGGCGTTGGTAAAGATCTCTCTGAAGCCTTTCTATGGTATGAACGAGCAGCACAAAATAAATCCCAAGAAGCTGGAATGAAGGTAGCTGAATTCTATGAAAAAGGGTTAGGGGGGGTTAAAAAAGACCCCAAAAAGGCTATTGAGTGGTATATATCACTTGCCAACAGTGATGGTAAAGCGGCTCAAATTAAGTTAGCGGAACTGTATGTGTCTGGTGAGCTGAAAAATGTTGATGTGAATGATATTTTGAGTTGGTTGCTGATTGCGCAAGAAAATAACATCGAAGCTCAAAACCAGTTAGCTATCTTTTATTTAACGGGAACGGGTGTGGCGAAAAACACACACAGAGCACGGCAATTGCTGGAAAAAGCGGCATTTAAGAAAAATAGCGATGCCCAAAACAACCTTGCGGTGATGTATGCACGAGGCGAGGGCGGTGAGAAAAATATTTTTCGTTCAGTAATGTGGTTTGAACGAGCGGTAGAACTCGGTAATGAAACCGCAAAAAGCAACTTGGCGCTTTTAAAACAGAATAAAGGCGTGACGGGAAAAATGTTGCAATACACTGGTAGTGTTGCGCAACCCAGCAAAAATGCTAGAGAGGATTAATTGTATAATATAGAAGGCGATCGAAATGATCGCCTTCTAGTATTTTGATCAAACTTCCACACTATTCGAATAAGTTACTGTGCAAGGTACGAACGATCTCTTCAGCATCATTTCCAGGTACCAATAAACAAATATTGTGGCTACTTGCTCCATAGCTGATCATGCGAATATTGAATGACTCAAGCGCCCCAAAAATTTGTCTCCCGAGGCCATTCACTTGCGACAGCTCATTACCAATGATTGCCACGAGCGCTAAATCTTCTTCCACTTCAACACGGCATAATGCGGATAGTTCTGTCATTAGCGCATTGGTGAGTAAACTGCCGTTAGTTCCCGTTGAACCTGTTGTGTCTAAGGTTAGGGCGACACTGACCTCTGAAGTCGTAATTAGATCCACTGAAATATTGTGGCGCAGTAAAATGGTGAAAATTTCCGCTAAGAAACCGCGTGCGTGCAGCATTTTTAGACTGTGCAAGGTGAGTAGCGTTTGTTTACGGCGCAGTGCTAATGCCCTAAATTGTGGTGGATTCGTGGTTTTATCACACACAATGGTGCCGCCGGCTTCGGGGGCTTTACTTGAACCGACAAAAACTGGGATCCCCGCACGTACTGCAGGAAGGAGTGTCGCAGGATGCAAAATTTTTGCGCCAAAGGTCGCCATTTCTGCCGCTTCATCGAAAGCAATTTCATCAATGCGTTGGGCACTCGGTACGACGCGAGGGTCAGTGGTGTAAATTCCAGGAACATCAGTCCAAATATCTACACGTGATAAATTAAGGACTTCAGCTAACAAAGCGGCGGTGTAGTCACTTCCACCGCGCCCAAGAGTGGTCGTGCGGCCTTTTTCATCACGACCAATAAACCCTTGAGTAATGACAACCGACTCAGTAAGGCGTGGCATGAGTTGTTGTTCTGACAATGCTTTTAGCTGAGCAAGTTCTGGTTCAGCACGGCCAAAGCTGTCATTCGTTCTCATCACTTTGCGTACGTCAAACCATTGGGAGTTAGCATTACGTTGGCGTAGTACTTCAACAAATAGTAAGGTTGACATTAATTCGCCGTGGCTCACCATTTCATCCGTTAATGCATCAGAAGTGGCTAAAGCAGCCGAATCAGCTAAATGAGCAATATTATCGAGTAATCGATTGATTTCCTCACGAATAACATCAGCAGTTTGTAAGTTATCAATAATTGCGTATTGAATATCCTTCACTTTTTTCAGCAGTTCATTACGTTTATCAGCATCGCAACCTTCGGCCAGTTCGATTAATAAATTGGTAATGCCAGCAGAGGCGGAAAGTACCACAACTCGCACATTTGGGTTGGAGAGAACAATATTGGCGCTGTTGTTCATCGCTTCAAAGTTAGCGACGCTAGTGCCGCCAAATTTGGCGATAACATACTGATGATTGTCTGTTGAAGACGCTGCGATATTCATGGTGTCAATCCCTTTGGTTAAACCTAATCTTTATATAGATTTATCGGGTAAATAGGATTGCGTCAATCAAGAATCGAAGT
This sequence comes from Providencia sp. PROV040, assembly GCF_032706145.1. Classification (NCBI taxonomy): domain Bacteria; kingdom Pseudomonadati; phylum Pseudomonadota; class Gammaproteobacteria; order Enterobacterales; family Morganellaceae; genus Providencia; species Providencia sp. PROV040. The sequence continues at coordinate 461,663 of NZ_CP120530.1, forward strand.
AAATCAGTAATTCTAATGATAGGTAATTTATTATCGGTTTTCTCAATATACTCGTCATACTTCGAGCTGCATGGGTGTTGACTGCGCTCAGATAACCGAATCACATACTTTTGTATGCTCATCGGTCTATCTTCGCTTGCCGCCTACATGCAACTCGAATTATTTAGAGTATATACTCGTTATATTTCAATCAGTTTGGGTGTTGACTACGCTCAGATAACCGAGTCACAGACTTTTGTAGGTTCGTCATTTTTCAAACCGTATTGCATTGAAAGTGCGTATTTCAATAAAAGGGACAATTAAGTCTGGAAAAGTGCGGCAGAATTGGGGAATATCAATATAACGCAGAAAACCGATAAGTCTCGTTTTCGTGACGGGGTACAATCTATTTCTATTTAAAATTATTTGGAGAGTGTTATCCATGAGAAGTATTAATCCAAGCCAGACGGCTGCATGGCGGGCGCTAGAGCAACATTTTGCGCAAATGAAAAATGTCCATATGCGCGATTTGTTTGCACAGGATAAAGACCGCTTCACTCATTTTTCAGCAACGTTCGATGGTCAAATCTTAGTGGATTTCTCCAAAAATAGAATTACGCAAGAAACATTGGAACATTTATTGGCCTTAGCAAAAGAAACAGAGCTAGAAAGCGCCATTAACAGTATGTTCCAAGGTGAAAAAATTAACCGTACTGAAGACCGTGCGGTACTACATACTGCTTTGCGTAACCGCGATAACACCCCTATTTATGTTGATGGCAAAGATGTCATGCCAGAAGTGAATGCAGTATTGGAAAAAATGCAGCAATTTAGTCAGCGTATTATCAGCGGTGATTGGAAGGGTTACACCGGTAAAGCGATTACGGATGTGGTGAACATCGGTATTGGTGGTTCAGACCTTGGTCCATTTATGGTGACAGAAGCACTGCGCCCATACAAAAACCACCTAAACATGCATTTTGTATCGAATGTGGATGGTACGCAAATTGCGGAAACACTGAAAAAGCTGAACCCAGAAACAACACTGTTTTTAATTGCGTCCAAAACCTTTACAACGCAAGAAACCATGACGAATGCGCATTCTGCTCGTGATTGGTTCTTGGCGGCGGCAAAAGATGAAAGTCAAGTGGCTAAGCATTTTGTGGCACTTTCAACGAATGGCGAAGAAGTCGCGAAGTTTGGTATTGATACCAACAATATGTTTGAATTTTGGGATTGGGTTGGTGGCCGTTATTCATTATGGTCAGCGATTGGTTTATCCATTATTTTATCGGTCGGCTTTGATAATTTCGTTCAATTATTGAACGGTGCCCATGCGATGGATAAACATTTCACCCAAACTCCGCTAGAAAAGAACATCCCCGTGTTGTTAGGTTTGATTGGCATTTGGTACAACAATTTTTTTGAAGCGGAAACTGAAGCGATTCTGCCATACGACCAATACATGCATCGTTTTGCCGCTTACTTCCAACAAGGTAATATGGAATCGAACGGTAAATATATTGGTCGTGATGGAAAACCTGTTACTTATCAAACAGGCCCGATTATTTGGGGTGAGCCGGGAACCAATGGCCAACATGCGTTTTATCAGTTGATCCACCAAGGAACTAAGATGATCCCATGTGATTTTATCGCACCTGCGGTAACCCATAACCCGTTAGGGGATCATCACGAAAAATTATTATCTAATTTCTTTGCGCAAACAGAAGCACTGGCGTTTGGTAAAACTCGTGAAGTGGTTGATGCCGAGTTTGCTGCGCAAGGTAAAAATGTCGCGGATATGGAATATGTTGCGCCTTATAAGGTGTTTGAAGGCAACCGCCCAACTAACTCTATCTTATTGAAATCAATCACGCCATATTCGTTAGGTGCATTGATTGCGATGTATGAGCACAAAATATTCACTCAAGGGGCGATTTTAAATATCTTTACTTTCGACCAATGGGGCGTGGAGTTAGGTAAACAACTCGCAAGCCGTATCCTGCCTGAATTAGAAAATAGTGATACCGTGAGTAGCCATGATAGCTCGACCAATGGTTTGATTAACAGCTACAAAGCTTGGCGATAAATTAATAACGTATTATTTAAATAGTTAAATGTAAGGTAGGAAATTCCTACCTTACATTGTTTAACTGACATACTGTCTATTTGGCTATTTTTTAATTAAACAAATTCATTTTGTTACGATATTAATGAATTTTATTATTATCGATAACTTGCTAGTAATTAAAAAATTTTTCACTATATTTTTACATTTTGTGTTGAAAATGTGACTTTTTATATAAATTGTTAGCTAACTTTAACCTTGTCGTAAAACAACGTGATATTCTATTGCGTAAGAAATACAGTAAATCATAACCATGTTATCCATGGTGGAATTTTAAGTAATGGATGAAACGCTTTTTACTTCTCAGCCGATTCACTGGCTGGCGGAGAACGATAAAAACGATAAAATAGTACCTGCCAATATATTAGATTGGCTACTAGAGCTTGGCTCCATGACAAAACGTTTTGAGCAGCATAGCCAGCAAGTTACCGTGATACCTTATTTAGAGCGCTATGTATCGCAAGATAAGCTGAGCGCGGATGAAGTGCAGTCTCTACCTGAAAGCCCACGTTATTGGGTCAGAGAAGTTGTCATGTATGGAGATGGCATCCCTTGGTTACTGGGCCGAACAATAATCCCGGAAGAAACACTGACTGATGATGACCAGCAACTGGTGGATATTGGGAGAATGCCATTAGGGCGTTATTTATTTAGCCGCGAGAGTTTAACTCGAGATTATATCCATATTGGTTCTTGCGCAAACCGGTGGGTACGTAGTTCTCGGTTAAGACTATCGAATAAACCGTTGCTGTTAACAGAAATATTTTTACCTGAATCACCTGCATATCGCTAACTATCCTAAGTACTTTGAGTTTTCAGGTCTCTGCAATGATACTATGCCAACAAATATAAATCAGTAAGTTGCCGAGTTTGGTGGTATTAAAATATACCTAATTTGAAGTATGATGGAATTCGAAAAGGAGCACGATAAAGTGGAGGGAAGTATGACGCTAAGTAAATGGCATGCATACAGCCGTTTAATGCGTATTGATAGACCCATTGGCTCATTGTTGCTATTGTGGCCGACGTATTGGGCATTATGGATTGCGGCTCAAGGTACGCCAAGTTTACATCTTTTGATTGTATTTACTGCTGGCGTATTCTTTATGCGTGCTGCTGGTTGTGTCATTAATGATTTTGCTGACCGCCATTTTGATGGCCACGTAGAGCGGACTAAACACCGCCCACTCCCGAGTGGGGACGTAACAGAAAAAGAAGCAAAAATATTGTTTGCAAGCCTTGTTGGCCTCTCTTTTCTGCTAGTTTTGACACTCAATTCCATGACCATTTGGTTGTCGGTTGCAGGTTTGGCTTTGGCATGGGTTTATCCCTTTGTTAAGAGAGTCAGTAACTTACCCCAAGTGGTATTAGGTGCGGCTTTTGGTTGGTCAATTCCAATGTCTTTCTCTGCTGTTGGTGAAACTTTGCCAGCTGTTTGTTGGTTACTGTTTTTAGTTAATATTATTTGGTCGGTGATCTACGATACTCAGTATGCAATGGTAGACCGCGATGATGATTTAAAAATTGGTGTGAAATCAACCGCTATTCTATTCGGGCAATATGACAAACTGATTATTGGTTTGCTGCAATTACTGATGGTTGGCTTATTATTGGTGATTGGCTCACTGGCGGGTTTAGGAACCCTTTATTATATTTCATTAGTGTTAGTTGCGGGTTTATTTATCTATCAGCAGCAATTGATGGTTAACCGTGAACGTGCGCCTTGCTTTAAAGCTTTTATGAACAATAACTTTGTTGGCTTAATATTGTTTATTGGTATTTTTATCAGTTATTTTTAAATTACAGTTATTGAGCCAAAGTGAAAAAGGTCATGTTATTTCTAACATGACCTTTTTTGTTTTATTGACTTGAGAAAAGGCGATTAGCTTTTCACTTGTTCCGGAGATTGCGTGCTTTCAGTTGGTTTTTTTTCAGAAAACTCATCATCTTGACTAACACTTTCAATAGTTAAACGAATCTCAGGTGACATCAAGCGAGCCAGAACGGCATACAGTTTTTGCGCATTGGTGACAAAGATATCATTTTCATTATTATCAATGTAGCCTTCTTCTCTCAGGGTATCGACCAATGTGGAGAATACCGCTTTATCAAAGAATTCAGGAGCGTTGATACCGTGCAAAACAGAAAGGCGTTGTGCAAGGATACGGCTTTGTTTTTCTAGCGTATTACGGCTAATTTCAGGGCTCGCATTGAGTAATGATAATGTGATTGCATAACGTTGCAGAGTTTCACGTACGCCAGCAGCTAAGAGCTGTAATGGACGAATACGGCGAGGATTTAACACCACCATGTCGTCTTCTTTTAAGCAAATCAGCTTTTGGTTATTTAGCTCATCAATTAGCGTATCTACCGCCTCGTGTAGCTCATCACTGTTATAACGCATAAACAGTTCTGCTTTTAAGAACGGATAAATTTGGCCTACTTGATAGTGAATGTCTTGGCGACTAATGCGTTCATAGTGCAATACAATGCTAGCAATTAGTGATGGTAATACCAATAAATGATGGATATTGTTACGGTAATAGGTCATTAAGACGGCATTTTCGCGAGGAAGGATAATAATATCTCCCATGCTGTCTTTTTCGACTTCGAATTTATCCATTTGCAAAGCATGTTCTAACAATTGCTCTGCTGTTTTATTTGGGGTCGTCGCATCTGCGGTGTATGGCACATTGCGCAATAATTGCAGGTAACATTCGACTTGTTCAATCAGTTGCTCACGAGTGAGTGAGCGTTGACGAGAAGCCAGTAACGCAGTCGCACACAGGTTAATCGCATTGGCTGCGGCTGCATTATTAATATTGACCATAATGTTATCGGCTAACGAACTGACCGTTGGGTTTAGCCACGTTGGTCTTTGTGGTTCGATAGGGTCGATAGAGTCGCGCCAATCAGGCACGCGCTGGTTAAGGTAATGAGGTAATGAAATGGGTTGACCGAAGTTAACATACCCTTGGCCTAGGTTACGCAATTTACGTAAGCCGCGAACCATAGAGAAAAAGCCTTCTTTCTCTTTTTCTGCGCCGCGAAGTTCTTTGGCATAAGTTCCCACTTCCATCACATGCTCATACCCAATGTAGATAGGAACGATGGTGATAGGGCGTGAGTCACCGCGCAACATCGCTTGTAACGTCATTGAGAGGGTACCCGTCTTAGGCTGTAATAAACGACCGGTACGTGAGCGCCCACCTTCCACAAAGTATTCGATGGAGTAACCCCGGGCAAACAACTCACTTAAATATTCGCGGAAAACGGTCGAATACAGCTTATTGCCTTTGAACGTACGGCGAATAAAAAAGGCCCCTAAACGGCGGAAAATCGGCCCTGCTGGCCAGAAATTGAGGTTTATCCCCGCGGCAATATGAGGTGGAACTAGCCCTTGATGGTATAGCACATATGAGAGCAGCAAGTAGTCCATATGGCTGCGGTGAGAGGGGACATAAACGATTTCATGGCCGTCTTGTGCAAGCTGGCGGACCCGTTCAGCGTGCTGAACATTGATGCCTTGATAAAGACGGTTCCAAGTCCAACTAAGAACCCTATCCGTTAAACGTACAGCTTCATAAGAGAAATTGGCTGCAATTTCTTCCATCATCCCAACGGCATTTTGCTGGGCTTTTTTGAGTGGAATTTTTTTACTACGCGCTTCGTCTTCAACGGCTTTTTCAATCGCTTTAGACGTTAATAGCTTATTAAACAGCTCATAACGTGCAGGGAGTTTTGGCCCAACTGCTGCTAGACGTTGGCGCGAATAGTGAATACGCGCGACACGGGCGAGTTTGTTGGCAATAATGGAGTCTGTGCCGTGGTCTTGTGCCATTTTACCAATTGAGACAATGGGTGATAAACGCACGAAGCTGTCACGCCCTAACCATAAAACTGCAAAGAATTTTTGAATCCCATTTAACAGTTTCAATGGTGGTGCTGGAGTATGGCCTTCACGACCCGGTGAGCGGCCAAACATCACGGATGCAGGTAGCATTTGAATATCTAGATTTGGATTGTTTTTATGCAAATCTAAATAAGCATGGAAAGTTTTTACTGAATCCTTACGTGGATTCGGTGAATAATAGCGAAAAACACGTGGGCCATCATCGATAAAAACGTACGCCGGAAGCTTCGTTCCATTGATATCATTGTCGACCAGAGGGTCTGGCAGACCAATAGCTAAGCATTGATGCCGTAGCGTGAGGAGGTCAGACTTCGAATGATAAGGTAATACGTATAGGGTTGGCCTGTTGACATCAAGCTGCAACTCAGTGACGGGATCCGAAGGAATTAGTTTACTTTTTACCAATAATTTAAGTGGTAAATTCAACGTGTTGTAATATATTTTACGCCATAGTGACATAAATGATTATAGCCTCTTGTTAACAATGCTGCGCAATCATACCAGAAATACATGGTTAGATCTGTTACTGACAATTCACTTTGACCGTAAAAATCGATTATTGTTTGCATTTTTTAAGGAATAAATATGGCGAGTCAAGTTAAGGGGTTCACGCGAGTGATCAAAGCGGCGGGATATTCCCTTAAAGGTTTGAAGGCAGCTTGGGTTAATGAAGCCGCATTTAGGCAGGAATCTGTTGCTGCGATTATCGCAATCTTTATCGCATTTTATTTAGATATCAGCTATATAGATAGAATTTTGTTAGTGAGTTCAGTTGTCCTCGTGGCAATAGTCGAATTATTGAATAGTGCGATAGAAGCCGTAGTTGACCGTATTGGTAGTGAGTATCATGAACTGTCAGGAAGAGCTAAAGATATTGGTTCCGCTGCGGTATTTGTGAGTATCGGCTTAGCGCTATTTATTTGGGCACTGGTATTATGGCAGCGTTATTTCTCTGGCTAAGGCATTCGGGTGCTTAATAGGGTAAAAAGAAAGTAAATCGATAACAAATGCTTAAATTGAGCGATTTAACTGTTCCAAATCTTCATTTACCTGTATATACTCACAGTTTGACTGTATAAACAAACAGGGGAACGGAATGAAAGCACTGACGGCTCGACAACAGCAGGTTTACGATCTGGTGCGCGATCACATTTCGCAGACGGGTATGCCTCCTACACGTGCTGAGATAGCAGCAAGCCTTGGTTTTCGTTCGCCTAATGCGGCAGAAGAACATTTAAAGGCCTTAGCGCGCAAAGGGGTTATTGAAATCGTTTCAGGCGCATCCCGAGGTATTCGTCTGCTTCTTGAAGAAGAAACAGAAGACCAGGGGTTACCTCTGATTGGACGTGTTGCCGCTGGCGAACCATTATTAGCGCAGGAACATATTGAAAGTCACTATCAAGTTGACCCTGAGCTATTTAAACCACACGCAGATTTTTTGTTGCGTGTGAATGGGATGTCCATGAAAGATATTGGCATTATGGATGGTGATTTATTAGCTGTGCATAAAACGCAGAATGTCCATAACGGGCAAGTGGTTGTTGCTCGTATCGAAGATGAAGTTACTGTTAAACGTTTTAAGCAACAGGGTAACCGTGTTGAATTAATAGCAGAAAACCCAGAATTCGAACCTATTATTGTTGACTTACGTCAGCAAAATTTCACTATTGAAGGTTTGGCTGTTGGGGTTATCCGTAATAGTGATTGGTATTAAGTTCCTTTAGTCGCTAGCCGTAATGGTAGGTTACAGGCGGGAAGGTCGATTGCAGGCAGATTTCATAGTTTCATTCTGAGGTCTGCCTGTTTTGTTTATTTTATTTCTTTATCTTCTCTATTTTTGCATTTCATCAAGCAATTTATCAACGCAGCTACTTATTTTTTCTTCTGGGCGATAGGTTGTTCATGGTTATGATGACAATGTTCGTGATCTTGGCAGCTATTCATTTCGTCACAATTTTTACATAAGCCGTGGTTTTCCACCACTGTATGTCTTAAGCGGAATTGGTGTTCATCTGCTAAATTAATGATTGCAGCTTCTATTGTTGTGCAATCACTTTCCGTTACGCTTCCACACTGGTCACAAATTAACATAACAGAGATATGGCTCGGGTTATCAAAATGGTGACAGACGACATAACTGTTCGTTGATTCAATTTTATGGATAAAACCTTGCTCCATTAAAAACTCAAGGCCACGATAAACCGTAGGCGGTTTAGCTTGAGGTTCAATTTCCCGTAGCAAGTCAAGTAAATCATAAGCGCTGATTGCACCATGCTGCTGTGCTATCAGGCGTAATACTGTTTCTCTTTGTGGTGTTAACCTGACGCCTCTTGATTGGCAAATATTCTCGGCCATTGCAAGGATTTTGTCTTCATTCATTCTTTTCATCTAATCGGCCTCAATATTCGAAAATGCAAACAATTACTGCTAATAAGCTTATCATATTTTTGAGATCAGGAATGCGCGGGGATACATTGTTTTATATTTATATTATTTCTATTTAAAGGGAAATATAAGCAAACGATTATCTGGAAAAACAGATAATTAGAATACTCAAAACCAGCCTATCCTCTTTGTTTTTCTTAAACAAAAAACTCGATGTTGTTTAACAAAAAACACACAAAACGTAAGGTTTTAGATTGCCATTTAGTGTAAATTTCAATTAAGACTTATCTTACGCTTATCTGTTGTAATGGTGTAATGAATCGTATACTAAGTTGTTTTTTCATTTCAATATTTTCAATGCATGTATTTATAGTTTTTAATATCACTTTTATTAGATTTTTAGAATTAAATAAAATGTGTGATTTTTACATAACTAAATACTACCTGAAATATTTATAAGTAAGTTGACTTTATAAATATAAATTAATCTAAATGACGATCATTAGTTATAGTATTTCTTCATTTTCTGGCATTTATATCTATTTATATAATTATTTTAGACTAAAAAGCTAAATTTAGGTCTATTTTTGTGTTATTTTGACAATTAATATTGCTGTATTAATATTGGTATCAGAAAGAAACAAGGTATTTAAAAGTTCAGCATAATGTTTTTGTTTGTTTCGTTTTGTTTCAAACGGGAATAGCTAATGTGAATTTGAGATGAATTAAAAGTGTGGAATGCTTTTAAAGACAATTAGGTTTTATTCATACAGAATTCAAGTTGCAATAATAGCTGATTAAACTTTCATATATTTTATTTTTGTCCATTTTACTATTTCTATATTGATGTTGGTCTCTCATTTTCGGCTATACAGAAATAGTCTTTTTTTAAAACCAGTTCAATAATTTGGTTTTAAAAAAGGGTATTGAACGGATTTTAATATCCCCCAATGTTGACTTAATTAAATAGGTTGACAGTTAGTTATCCAGGCTCATGAAAATGGCATAGGTATTTGTAAACAATTATTGTGAACTTGGTTTTTAATAAAAATTGTGTCTTTAACTACTTACATGACGACATAAATACAGAGGTATTTACATATGTTATTCAACAAAAAATTAGCGGTTTTAGCAGTATTAGCAGGTTCTATGGTAGCAGGTTCTGCATTAGCTGCAGATGGTAAGAAAGGTGCGGAAGTAACATTCAAAGCCCAATTACGTGCTCAATCTTGTGATGTGTCTTCAACTACTACAGGTTCTGTTGTTGACTGGGGAACTTTCACTAAAGATGTAACTGATGCTTTAGCACCAAATGCAGTTTTAGGTGATGAAAAATCTTTTGATTTAGTTCTGTCTAACTGTTCTGCTGACGCAGCTGATACTTCAATGAACGTATTCGCTCAAGGTCAAGCAGCAGCTGGTTTCCCAGCACTGTTTGCTAACCAAGAATCTAAAGCTTTAGCAGTTAAATTAGCTTCTGGTGCAGTTAATATTACTCCTAACGCAGATGCAGTAGTGGTTATCGACCCTAAAGTTGCTAAAGATGGTGGTGCTGTCATTCCTATGAAAGCTAATCTGATTCTTACCAAAACTGGTGTACCTACTGATAAATTATCCGTACCAGTAACATTTACTGTATCTTATAACTAATAATATTAGTTAATACGAGTAAAGAGGCTTTTTAATTAAAAAGCCTCTTAATATTGTTTTTAATGATTGGACTAAGTAATGAAAGCAAAAGAATCGTTTTTAAGAAAAAAAGTAGTTAATGATTGTTATAGAGCTTTAATTCTACTGTTTTCATTAATTACTACTACTAACGTTTACGCTGCAGGTGGTGTTGGTTTAAATGCGACCCGAATAATATATGTCCAAGGTGAAAGTAGTGTATCGGTTGGCGCTCGAAATAATACAAATATTAATTATTTAGCAAAATTTTCGGTAAGCATGAATAATGATGGTTCAGCATCAAAAACGCCTTTTTCAGTTACACCTCCATTAATTAAAATCAACTCAGGGGCAACGCAAGATATTAGGATTTTTGCTCAACCGAATTCATTACCAACAGATAGAGAGAGTGTTTTTTATTTCTCTGCTACTATGATACCTGCTACTGATGGTCCTTTAGAAGGATCTGCAATGAATATTGGTTATAATAATATTATTAAGGTTTTTTACCGACCTTCAAAATTATCTATCTCACCATATGACGCATATAAAAACTTAGAGGTAAGCTCTAGTAGTACAGGTATTATTATTAATAATAATTCACCATACTATATTTCTTTAAATAAGCTCAGTGTTAATGGTGTTAAAATTGATTTAAATATGAAAAAGCGTAATACAATGATTTCTCCTTTTGACTCTTTCAGTTATATAACTCCGGCAAATAGCCGTAATGGTATAGTTAAATGGACAGTTATTAATGACTTAGGTGGCGAGGAATCTTTTAGTGGAAAAATCAATTAGTAACAAAATAAAGGCATTTATTTTAAGTGCTATTTATATTGTAATAGGCATGTGTTTCTTTATTGGAAGAGTTTCAGCTTTAGATATTGAAGTTATCGGCAATGTATCTAAAGGAACGTGTGAAGTATCATATGAATCGATGACGGTTAAATTTGATAAACCATTATTAACACCTCAAATTAAACCGAATGTTGACGATGAAACCTATGTGAAACCCTTTTCTTTAAAATATAGTTGCACTGATTTTAATCTATCTGATGGTCCAGCACCATTTAAAATGAAAATAACGCCTGGGATAGGAACTTTAGTTGATAATAGTAATAAAATATATCCAACTAATAATATTACTGGAGCTGCTTTTGTTTTAAAAAACTGTGATGAGAATAAGCTCAATTGTAAAGTCGTAAACCTCAATGCTGGCGGTGAAATTAGTTTTGATGTTACAGCTAATAGCCAATTAGAGAATCATTTTGAAGTAAATGTTGTCCAGCTTGGAACTACTCAGCCAATACCTGGAGAACTAGTTGCCTCTGTTGATATAGTATTACTTCAACCATAAGAATTAATAGGTGGTATTGACTGTGAAGCCTCTAAATAAAATATGTTGTAGAGTTACATTGGCTTTTTACGTGATGTTTTTTTCTTATTCTTCAACAGCTTTAGTACCAGGTACACACGATTTTACGTTTGATTTAACTGTGCCTAAAAATACCTGTGATATTGCTGTCACTAGTGATAGTGGTAAAAAGAATATTGTTGATTTTGGAAATGTGCCTTTATCTAAGTTTGGGGCGGATGCATCTAGTGGAAAGATTAAGAAGGCTTTTGATGTTGTAATCAGTAACTGTAAAACTAATAGCTTTGATAATAACTATATTAAATTAACTGGCAACTACACAATAAATGATGGTTTTTTAGATAATCCAGGAAAAACGTTTGCTGTAAGAATCTCTGCAAATGATAATGCAAATCAATCATCTGCAGATTTTATTACAGAAACTAATAATGTTTTATGGTCGAATATTAAAACTCAAAATGTAACTGAAACATTTTATGCTTATGTCATGTGTAAGAACCAAGTTGCTGATTGCTCGATAGATCAAAATATTGGGGCATTTAAAGCAACACTAACATTGTCATATTATGCAGATTAAATAGGTAAATGTGATGATACGGTTGATATTAACAATAATACTAGCTTGGCACTTTACCCTTCATGCTGGAGGATTATCTTTAGGCCAAAGTAGAGTTATTTTCACAGATTCAGATAAGAATAAGGTTGTTAGTATCCGTAATGAGGGTGAAAGCCCTTTATTAATGCAAATGTTATTATTAGATATAAAGGATGAGAAGAATGCTGATAGTTTTATAATTAGCCCTCCTTTATTCAAAATTAAAAGTAAAACAGAACATGCAGTTAGGATTTATCCTGATAATGTTTCTAAGCTACCTAAAGATAGAGAATCAGGATTCTATTTGAAAGCAAGGGGTATTCCACCGACTAGCAAAAACTTAGAGGAAGGGGATACGCCTGAAATGGTTTTCGTAACAGCTATAATTATTAAATTATATTATCGGCCTAATGGTATACCTGAGCCAAATAAGAATAATTTTGAACAGGTAAAGTTAAAAAATAAGGATGGAAGGTGGCAATTTCATAATCCAACCCCTTATTATATGACAATTGTTGATTTTAATATGAATGGTAAGAACTATAATGATTCCATTTTAATTTCACCATTTAGTTATTATAAATTAGAAAATACTAATGAAAGTATAAATGTAGCAAGTTGGCGTTTTCTTGATGATAATGGTGCTGGAACTGAAGTGTTTAGAATTAATTGAAGTTTCTTTTATATTTATTAAATAACATATAATGATTTTTCAGCGCTTGCATATTTTGAATGTAAAGATAATCTAAGGCTAGAGGAATGGAAAACAAAATATTAAAACTTGGTTTGCTATCTTCATTGATAAGCTTATCTCTGTATTCATATGGTGACGATTATTTTGATCCGAGCATGCTTGAAAGTCAGCTGGGAATTGATGCTAGCCAGTTAGATTTATCTCAATTTAATTCATCCAATACTATTCCGGCAGGTATTTATCGCTTACAGATCGAAATAAATAGAAACATACTATCCGAACAAGATGTTAATTTTGTTGCAAACTCAAAAGGTCTTGTTGTACCTGAATTTGATAAGACAATCTTGGAAAATTGGGGGGTTAATGTAAAAGCACTGCCTGGGCTTAATAATTTATCTCCTGATGTTAAAATATTATCACTTAATGACTACATTAAAGACGCAACAGTAAGAGTTGATGTTAGTAAGTTAAAATTAATAGTCACTGTCCCTCAAATATACATGGACAATAAAGTTCAAGGATATATTGATCCATCAATGTTAGATACTGGTGTTTCTGCATTATTTTTGAATTACTTCATTAGTGGTAATAAAAATAAAACAGATTCATCGTCTGGAACAAATAAAAGTGATAGTTTATTTGGAACATTGAATAGTGGCTTAAATTTAGGTCCTTGGAGACTGAGATCCAATATGAGTTACTCTTATTCTAAGAGTAATGGCGATACTGAATCATCTACTGACTTTACTAATACATATATAATGAGAGCCCTTCACTCCATTAAATCTACAATGATGGTTGGTGAAATATCTACAGGTAGTGATGTTTTTGATTCTATTCCATTCAAAGGAATTAAAATATCAAGTGATGAGGCAATGCTTCCTAATAGCCAACGAGGCTTTGCTCCTGAAGTTGCAGGTATTGCTCAGTCTAATGCGCAGGTTACTATTAGACAAAATGGCTATGTTGTTTATCAAACATATGTGTCACCTGGAGCCTTTAGAATTAAAGATATATATTCTTCAGGTAACGCGGGTAACTTAGATGTTACGGTCAAGGAAGAAGATGGAACTGAGAAAACTTTCACAGTTGCGTATTCCTCATTACCTGTGATGCTTAGACCTGGTGGCTATAAGTATGAGACCAGTGTTGGTCGCTATGATGGTGGGTATACCGTTGATTCTAAACGATCTGATTTCTTTTTAGGATCTTTAATTTATGGCCTACCTACAAATAGTACATTATATGGTGGCCTATTATTTGCGGATAATTATTTTTCAGCAGTAGCTGGCTTAGGTGTATCACTAGGCACTTTTGGTGCTTTATCTATGGATATTACCCATGCTACGGCTAATATGGATGGCGATTTAGGAGACCGCGCTGGACAATCATACCGTGTTCGTTATTCAAAAAGTATGATGTCGACAGGGACTTCTATCGATTTAACAGCTTTACGCTATTCTACTCGATCTTATTTTAGTTTTGCTGATTTCAATAACTATGACTATAAGTTGAAGGATGGGGTTGCGCCTTGGATTAACCAACGTCAGAGAGCGAGTTTTACCACTTCTATAACGCAAAGATTGGGAGAATATGGTAGTGTTTTCTTATCAGGAAGCATCTCTGATTACTGGGAAATCAACCGTGAAGTTCGTCAGATGGTGATGGGATATAACGGAACTTATAACAAAATAAACTATGGTATTACATACAGCATAGATAGGATAAAAGATAATACATCTTGGCCTGAAAATAGAATGGTATCAGTGAATGTCAGCATACCGTTCAGCATATTTACCAATAATGTGTTAGCGAAGGATATATATAGTACTTATTCATTTAGCCAGAATAATGACGGCTATATTGATCAGCAAGCAGGAATTTCAGGTAACTTGTTAGATAATAAAATTTATTATGGTATTACGCAAGGGTATGGGAATAAAGGCGTCGGGAATAGTGGTTCTTTAAGTGCTGGTTATTCAGGTTCCTCGGGTAATATTTCCTCTGCATATAGCTATTCTAAGAATAGTCAATCAATGAACGCAAGTGTCAATGGCGGCCTATTATTACATTCGGGTGGTGTTCTATTCGGGCGTACTATGGGGGATAGTATGGCGATCATTGAAGCTGAAGGTGCAGCTGGTACTAAGGTAAGTAACCAAGATGTAGAGGTTAATAATCGAGGTTATGCATTGTATCCTTATATATCTCCTTATAACGCAAATGTTATAAATATGGATGTCAACACACTACCTAATGATGTTCTTCTTAGAGAAACCAGTAAAACGGTTTATCCCGCAGCAGGGGCAATTGTTAAAGTTAAATTTGATACTAAAGTTGGATATCAAGCTGTTATCAACTTAAAAATGTCGAATGGTACTGTGCTGCCGTTTGGGGCTGTAGCATCGTTAATTGAAGAAAATGCAACCGAAGAAAATACAGGTATTGTTGGCGATAATAATCAGTTATTTATGAGTGGGTTACCTGATTCTGGTAAATTGCAAATTCGTTGGGGTGCAAATAGCAACCAACAATGTTTAGCGTCATTCTCTAACTTAGGCAGCATTAATATAAGTAAAGGACAGGCAATCCGTACTATCTCTATTAATTGCCAATAATTTGTTATACCGGACTCTTACCTTATTAAAATTTTAAGAGGGGCTATGAAATTTTTTATTAAAAATAAGTCAATTAATTCACCGTTAATATTGTTGATATCACTGATTTCATTCTTTCCAATGAAATCGATGATAGCAGCTCAGAACGGCGGTACAATGACATTAACATTAGAAGGTATTATTGACTTAGAGCACCCGAAGGCAGCAACGGATCCCTACTTAGTCGAAGGTAGGCTGTCTGGTCGAACTTCTACAACCTATAACTATATTTATGGGTCCAAAACTCAAGCGTGGACATCACCGGATTTTGCGATTTTTTCTATTTCACCTCGCAGTACATCTTGTGTTGATGAGCCTATTGTGGAAGGGGGGCCGAATGCAACTGCAGCCCTGCAGAAAGTTCCTGGAGTCAATAAAGTTGGAATAAAACTTACTCATGCTAGCGGCGCTTATGCCTATATTGTTCCTAGTTTAGGTTTTTCTGTAAAACTTTCAGGAAATAACAATATAGGTTCATCAGGATTCGTTAAAGAAAGCTATAGTGGTGTAGTATTCGAAGATGTACCTAATTTGGTGGATAGAAGTACTAAAGGCAACCGTCAGTGGAAGCTTTGTTACACACCACCGGATGGGACAAGAGCTCCTGGTGGTTATAATTCAAAAAGGAATGTTAGTGTATATATAGCAGGTCCAATGCAAATGTATGCACCTGTGCCTATACAACCTGGCCGTTACTCATATAGTGGAATTCCATTATATGTTGGCTCTTATGGTCAAGATAATGATCAAGATGGTGTTAGTACATTACAAATTTCAACTAGCTTGAACGTTGTAAGGGTTTGTAGTATTTCTGATGTTAGCCAAGACAATTTTACTATTATTGCTGGTAGAGAAACTGAGTTTTTCAGACAATCCAGTTTTAAATATAAATGTACAGCAGATAATAAACCAATTTACATTTCTGCGATCGCTCGTGAAGGAACTGTGGATTCAGCTAACCAACATAAGTTATGGTTCGACCGAACTGGTGGAAACATAACCTCTAATACGCCATATCTGTTAGCATTACCATATGCAGCTGGTGGCAGCGGAAGCTTAACTTGTAAGGACGAAGGAAAAGCGGGCTTATTGAATTTTGCTAACCAAGAAGAAACCTTATTAGGGTTAAACTCTGTTTCTAATGTAGTTCAAGATCTAAATATTAAGTGGGCTATTTGCTTAAATCCGAATACAGAGATAGGAAAGTATAGAGCACGTGTTGAAGTATCTATATATACTAAAGTTTAGCAATATCAGTGGAATTATTTTATTAAGAAAAATTGGGTGATAAAATGTTTTTCCGTTCACTAGGGTTAGTTCCATTATTTTTATCTTTATTTTTTGGTTTTATAAGCGTATCTTGGGGGGAGAATAGAACATTAGTTTTTCCCTACCAAAGAACAACATTTATTGAAGGTGAGAAAAGTGTGTCATTTAGAATTTTGAATGATACAGATAAAACACCTTATTTAATGCAATCATCTGTTGAATTATTAGATGAAGGTAGTGGTCTTGATATAAAAGAAAATAATATAAATATTCCTTTTATGGTCACTCCTCCACTTCATAAGCTGGAAGCTGGCAACTCTTATACTTGGCGAGTTATGTTTATTGGTGATAGTGATAAATTAGCGAAAGATAGGGAAACGGTTTATATTGTAAAATATAGAGCTATCCCTCCATTAGACAAAAACATGCGAGAAAATAATAGTAGTATTGATGTAAATACTATTCAAGTCCTTCACTTTAAAGTTTATTATAGGCCTAAGCAATTTGCTAATTTAACCATAGAAAATGAGCAAAAAAAGATTTCCTTTAGGCGAGAAGGAAATAATATTATAGTTAAAAATAATTCACCAATTTATATGTCCTTTGAAAGTTTGGCTGTTAATGGAGTATCCGTTGATTACAAAGAATTATTTAAGCCAATTAAGCCACTATCAGAGCAAATATTCATTTCAGATAGCAAAATCCGTGATGTAAATACGATTACATGGAGTGTGTTGGATGAATTAGTATTAGAATTGCCTAAAAATACATCCACACTGTAATTTACAGGTAATGTTATAGTATTTAGGGCTAGGAGTAACTTGATTTGTTTAATAATGTAATCCTATGTATTACTGAGAGATCCAAATGCAAGATATAATGTATAAACTGAAGGATTACGAGAAAGAAAAACTATCTACCTTTTTATTTTTTATTCTTTATTTTTTGTTTTTTTTCTCATCTCTAGCCTTTTCAAAATCCGATACTAACTTTCGTCTTGTCATCCATGGCGGAGCAGGGGATATTACAGAACGTTTACTCACTCTTGAATTACAAAAAGAGCATGAAGAGAAATTAAAGGAAGCATTACAGGCAGGATATTCCATTTTAGCTCAAGGTGGCGATAGTATAGATGCCGTTCAAGCGGCTGTGATCGTAATGGAAGACTCTCCGCTATATAACGCAGGTAAAGGGGCTTCTTTAACTACAAATAATAAAGTGGAATTAGATGCTTCTATCATGGATGGTCGCGATCTCAAAGCTGGCGCCGTAGCGGGTGTATCGAATGTAAAAAACCCTATCATGGCCGCCTATAAAGTGATGACTAAAACCCCTTATGTGATGATGGGAGGAACCGGAGCTGAACAATTTGCGAAATCAGAAGGGTTAGATATTGTTGATGAATCCTATTTTATTACTGAAAAACGCAGCGAACAATTAAAGAAAGTGAAAGAGATCAGCCGGAAACTCGATCAAGAAAAGGGAATTAACGCCTCGCTATTTATAGACCCGCTAATGTTTGATTATAAGTATGGCACTGTGGGTGCTGTTGCCGTTGATAGCCGCGGAAATGTTGCCGCAGCAACCTCTACAGGTGGCAGTACTAATAAACATTATGGCCGAATTGGTGATTCACCCATTATTGGAGCCGGAACATATGCGGATAACAATACAGTTGCAATTTCTACAACTGGTTTAGGTGAGGTCTTTATCCGAGGTGTTGCTGCTTATGATGTTGTTGCTCAAATGAAATACGGCAATACGCCATTAGCTGAAGCCACAATGAATACTTTGAATTCAGTGAAAGATATGGGAGGCACTGGAGGTATTATTGCAGTAGATAATAAGGGCAATTTTGTTATGCAATTTAATACTAAAGGTATGTTTCGCGGGATGATTGATCAAGATGGTGTTTCACAAGTTGCAATGTTTGGTTTTTAATATGTTATCTATTTAATTTTAATTGTTTTTTATTTTTAAGAATCGAATTTGAAATTACTAGTTTCCCATGTTGACGGTTTTGCCTACTTAAGCGTAATTGTTGGTAGGCTTTTTTTTATTGGAGTTGGCATGTAAAAGCAGAAGATGATTCATCTTTGATAATATAAAGATTATCACTCATTTTAGTTATATTAATATAGTACTTAATTTTATCAATTTCTAATTGAATGAAATTAGAAAATAACTTCTCAGGTATATTATCTGAATTGGTTACTGATGAAGATTTAAAGGTAACAACATAATTACCATTGTGGTCAATCGCTAAGTAATTAAAATAAATTGCTCTATTAAGCCGGTAGATTTTTTTATCATCTTTTAAGTAGCCATACATATTCATGCGACCATAATTTTTTGTTGAAATTTGTACATTAATCTTTGATTTCAAGCTCAACCCATTCTGTGTATTATTATCTTTAATCCATAATATTTCAGAATGGCAGATTTGAACATTGTGATTATTTTTATTGATAACAAAGGATGCGGTTGATGCGGTTGCGATTAAAAATAACGATACGGCAATATATTTTTTCATTCAAATTCTCTGATCATTAATCGATATGCAATCATGTTTAATGTTAATGCTGCTACAAATGCTGAGAGATATATTTTTATCAATGGAATAAGCTTGATTTAAGTCTGACAAAAGAATGATTCTTTTGGGTTCATCACATCGAATATTATATTTATCCAGCTTGCTATGTATTAGATTGATATTATCGCTAGAAACTTTAGCTAGCATATTAACCGGTGCTTGTATGATACATTTTTCACGTGAACTGACTGACAGGTAGTCACTCGTTGGATTTTCCTTAGCCATATAATACCAAAAAAATAAATTAATTAAATAGCATATCGCTATTATTGAAATAGCTAATAGCAATATTTTTAAATTTTTTTTGTTTAATATTTTTTTGTTTTTATTTTTAATCGCGAGTGTCGTATTGATATTGCTACTATCGTCTTCTCCAGTTAATAATTCCGAGTTATTGGTATTTTCATCAAGTGATAAGTTTTCTGATATTGTGTTATCAGGGAGTTTTTGAGATAACTCTGAATTTTCGATATAGTCATGCTTACTTATATGGAGGGGATTAATTTCATTATTTTGTTCGTCAGATTTTACGTGTATAACGATATGACTATCAAGACGAAACCCTTTTTTGGGTACTGTAACAATACACTTAGGATCAATACCGACCTGCTCTAATTTTTTTCTTATTTCACTAATGTAAGTATTTAAATTATTATTAGAACCGACAAGGCCATATTCTTCCCATACATTCGTTAAAAGTTCATCTCGTGTTGCGAGTCCTTTTTTTAAATTTAATGAGATAATCTCATCGAATAATCTAGCAGCAGGTTTAGATAATTCAATAAATTGATTTTTATCATCTTTTGAGTATATTAAGCTTGTGTTTTTTTCGAAAATATATTTTTCGTCAATAGTGTAGTCATGTGACTCGTTTATAGATTCCGTCTGCTCTCTAATTAAAATAACGAATAGAAAATCTAAAAGTAATAACAGCCAATTTTAATAAATAGGCTGAATAAATATTATTATTTAACTTCTTGTTGTTATAGTTTAAATAGGGATTCAATTTACTGCAAGTTTTATGCGATGAGCTTTTTTGTAATTAATTAGCAAATTTATTGAATTGATACTTTGGTTGGGTTTAAAAACTGTATTAAAATAATTTTTAGGTGATTTAATTCATATTGCCTACATATTTGTTGTTAAAAAAATATATTAATCTAAATAAATCCATTCTTACCTATGGATGTTCTTTTGTGGGAATAATCCTAGGTATTTGCACTTAAATTGATGCCTTTGTTATTTTATGAGAGACAGAAGTTAATTTTGTAAAGTTTACACTTTATTAGGCGAAGAAATTAATCTTCGCCTAATATATTAAGGATTAATATTTATATTCAATACCTAACCAATAGTTACGGCCTTCTTCAATATAACCATTAGTGTATTCATAGGATTTATCAAATAAGTTGTTCACTGAGGTGTTAACAGAAATACCTTGGCCAAAATCATAATCTAAGCGCAGGTCAGTTTTAGCATAGCCTCGTACTTTGCTTTCTGCATCAACATAATTAAATGCCCAACTTCTTGCTTCTTCGGTAATGGTAATGCTAAATGGGTCGTATGGCGTGAATTTCACCCAAGCAAAGGCTTTGTGGGTAGGTAATTCGGCAACGTGTTTTACACTGTAGTGCTTAGGATCAGCGTGAATATATCCGTAGCTTAAACCAGCTTCCATCCAATCAGTGATTTGTCCGTTAGTCCCTAAATCAATCCCAAAGTAGTCAACTTTGCCACTATTGCGGTTTTCAAGCACGTATCCCCCATTTTTATTAGTACCAACACGATGGGCCATAATCGCATCAGAGACATGGTTGTAATAAATACTTGATGTATATGACCAAACTGGGGAGATATGACCTTTATAGGTCAAATCGTAAGTTAGGGCTCGTTCTGTATCAATATGAGGGTTAATGATAAAGGTATCATCACTTTTCATTTTTTCTTTGGTATAGCGTTCTTTTTGTGTTGGGAAACGGCTTCTTTCTGATACCGAGAACTGTACGGTATCTTCATTTTCTAAATGGTAACGAGCCATCATTTCCCAGTTGAATGCATGTTGGCTATTACCATCATATTTTTCAAACTCACCTGATTTGTAATCATAACGTTTGCCGTCGGCACTTTTGCGCCAATCGTAGCCAATACCAGCGATAATATCGAGATTGCCCATCGCAACCCATTGATATTCTGTAGCAATAGAATAGGTATTATCTTTATAGCGGTCGAATGGGACATCTCTCTTTGCACGTGCGCGGTGAACGTCTTCTTTCCAGTGTGCGGCAAATGACAGCATATCTAATTCACGCACGGTGAAGTCAACACGCATGTCAGCCCCATTACTGTAGTCATCATAGCGGCTGTAGTTATAGATACCGTCTTTATAGTCTTTAACAGACCTATATTGATGGAGTGTATTCTTAAATGTGTCGTGGTACAGACGGCTCTGTAACGCGATATCATGGGTTATTTGGGTTGTTCCATTGAAATAAATACTTTCTTTATCATAAGCTGGCCATTGCCAAATTTGAGGTTTGGTGTTTGTTACACTCGGCGGGCTGTTTTTATCACCATCTTGCTTTAGATAGGTAACCACATACTCGTCAGCTTCACGCGGGGTCCAGCCCACTTTCACCATCATACGTTTATCGTCTGTTGCAGAGTTAGGACGGCGTCCATTATTTCCCGCCAATGGGTTATCATTTTCTGAACTCGGGATCCCCATAAAACGCTGCTTATATTGGCTACCACTGACTTGAATAAAACCTAAGTCATTGCGGCCACCTAAGCGTGCACTAATATTGTGGGCATTATCTGCGCCACGAGCGAAACCTTGGTTTAAGCTGATATTGGCCTCAAAAGGTTTTTTAGGGGTAGCGGTGGTTAGGTTAATCGCTCCCCCCATCAAGTTTGGACCTTGTAATAGTGAAGTATATCCAGTTGATAGCTCAACGCTTGCGAGTTCGCTCGTCATAAAGCGCCCTAGGTCAAGGGTGCCATCATAAGGGACATAAGTTGGGATGCCATCAAAAAAGATAGGGACTTGGCGGCTATCAAATCCACGTACATTCACTTGGGTTTCGTTGCGATTACCTGATTTTTGAATGGATACACCTGGCATTGTACTCAGTGCTTGTGCAACGTTGGTTTTATTCAATTGTGTCATTTGCTCTTGCGTGATGACATTTGCATCCGCTGCTAATGGTGTACTCCAAACAGACATCACGTCAGTGTTTTTTTCTGCTTTAGGGTCAGACGCGGCGTGTCCCTGTGCTGCGAATAAAGCCATCCCAACCAAATAGGTAATTTGTTTTATTTTCATTATCTCTTTCCAGTTTTATGAATAACGATATATTATTTTTTATATAACGATATGCGTCATTAACCACAAGCGAATGCAGCCTACGAGGTAGGCTGTTTTTACAAATGATTTTTTTGACGCTAACTACTTAGGTTACTGCTTAAAAATATGTACTTTAATATCTCGCGGCGCTGCGTAGTAAGGGGCTGATGTAACCAATAATGGCACCCCTGTTTGTGCGAATGCTTCGATTGTTTTTAAATTAATTCCACCTGCAATGGACAGTCGACAAGGCCGACTTTGTTGCTTGGTGAGTTCTTGTAGCCGCTGAATTTGTTCAATGGGCAATTTATCTAGCTGAATAATATCGGCTTGCGCATTGATGGCGAGAATGGCTTGTTCATAGTCATCCGCCTCAACAATAATCATTTTTTCAGGGGCGGCTTGGCGTAGTGTTTTAATATGACTCACCCAATCATTTGGATTTTCAAGGCATTGGCGATGATTGGTGAACAGTAAAATACTTTCTGCACTACCTGCTCGGTGAATAATAGCGCCCCCAGCCAAAATCGCAGTTAAGGCAAGGGGCTTAGTATGAGGAATGGTTTTTCGCGTGCACGCAAGTTGCCCATCAGGTTGATATTGATGCAAAATACTGACCATTTGCTGGGTGTAGTGGCTGACACCTCCACACCATTCCAGTACGTTTTGTACCGCCTTCCAGCCCTGATGCAAGGCTTCAATCGGCCCAATAGCACGAATTAAAACGCTTTGTGGGGCAACTAGTTGTCCATCTTGAAAGTGACAATCACAAGTGATACCGAGTTTCTCTAACATACGTCTGGCGATGGTGACCCCACTGATGCAGCCCCCAAATTTGGATGCAAAGGTCATCACCCCCATTTGAGACTGCAAGCCGAGCGCACGGGTGGTAAGGTCGCCGTACTGGATATCATCTAGCAGTAGTTGGTCGATTAATGTATCAGGCACGTAAATCATAATGTCAGTTCCGATTCATCGACCACATCCCAAGAGACCATTGCCCAATCTCTGGATGGATAAGGGATTGTTTTGCCTAGTGCCGCTTGTTCATCATAATACTGACGTAAGATAGCGGTTTCTTCTGGTGTAATATTTTTAAGGGACCAATTGACACTGTCAGCGAAAGTGTCAAAGCTATCAAATCCACCTTTATTTGGACTTTTAATAAAATCAACGCGCGCATTGATGCCCATTTGATGCAATATATTCACTGCATAAATATAGGTGGGTAAACGAACCACTTCGCGGCCTATTTTGCGAATTATTTTTTCATCAATAAATGTTGGGTTGATGGTATGGGTCGTATATACCCGCAATTTTGTTTGGCGATTAAGCTTCAGTAAGGCTGCTTTTAAATCATCAACGAGTGTTGAGCGTGACGCTACTGAAATATCGACTTTGGGTAATGAACTCCAGTCATCTTCCCATGCCAGTTGTTTAAAGCGCGCATTGGGAATATTTAATTCTTTCGCCCGCAGTTCAGCCATTTCGAGCATGCCGCGGCTATAATCAATACCTATCGTTTCCTTGAATTCATTAGCAAGGCAAAGGCTAACTGAACCTGGGCCACAGCCCACATCAAGCAAGATTTCAGCGCCTGCTAAATCCATTAATTCACGAAAGCGCACTAAGTATGGGTCATGGGGATTAGCGCAAGTTTGCGCCATTTGTTGTGCTTTTTTATCCCAATGCTCTGGCTCTTTGCGGCTTCGTTGGGCTTGTTGCATATGTTGCTGATACATTTTTGCAAAATTGATTTGATTAATTAACATGATCCCTGACCTTAACTAGAAAATGTTGATGGAAGCTGAAAGTGAGATTGAATGCTGTGTTTATCCACATTATAGAGGGCTGCTAAGTTAGTAAGTGTTAACATACATTTAGATGACCCTTGCCTCGCTTTGTGGTGCTTATCGAGCAAAATAACATTATCAGCGATAGCAGCGGCATGTTGTGGGTGATGGGTTGACATCAATATCGTCATACCATGGGATTTAAGCTTTTCAATTTGCTCAAGCAAGCGAATTTGGTTACCAAAATCAAGGCTAGCGGCAGGCTCATCCATAATTAGAAGTAATGGTTTTTGTATTAAAGCCCTTGCTATCAATACTAACTGTTTTTCTCCGCCACTAAGCGTGCTGTATAGCCGTGTTGCCAAATGTGAAATGCCAAGGTGTTTTAATTGTTGATATGCTAAATTTTTCTCGGTCTCTTTAGGGACTGAAAATAATGAAATATGAGGTGTTAAGCCCATCATGACCATATCGACTACAGTGAAAGTAAAGGGGGTATCATGGGCTTGGGGAACATAGGCGACAGTTTTGGCTATTTCGCGTGGTTTAAGAGTTTGAATTCCTTGCCCATTGAGTAGGATCTCGCCTTTAATTGCAGGTAATAACCCCAGTAAAGTTTTCATTAAGGTGGTTTTACCGCAGCCATTTGCACCTAATAAGCAGCTAATCTCCCCCTTAGGTAATGAAAGATTAATGCCATCAATGATAGCTGTGCCATGATAACCAATTGCGACCTCTTGCAAAGATACAATGCTCATTTCACCCGCCTTGTCTGCAATAAAATAGCTAAAAAGAAGGGCGCACCGATTGCAGAGGTTAAAATGCCTATGGGTAATTCAATCGCGGCGATAGTACGTGCTAAGGTATCAGTAATGAGTAATAAAATAGCTCCAATTGCCAGTGATGCAGGGAGCTGATAGCGAAAGTTAGCACCCACTATCATTCGGGTAATATGTGGCACAATCAAGCCTATCCAACCAATAATTCCAGCAATAGAAACAGCGCTTGCCGTGAGCAGTGTTGCACAAATAATAAAGATAGCTCGAGTTAAACTGACATTGATCCCAAGGCTTTTAGCTTCTTCATCAGATAAGCTGAGTAAATTCATGCGCCAGCGCAATAATAATAGCGGAATAATACCGATAACCATCAGAGGTAATACTGACATTAAATCTGCTTGGGTAATTGATGATAACCCGCCTAAGAGCCAAAAAGTGATGGAAGGCAACTGGGTGTAAGGGTCTGCAAGAATTTTCATCAATGAAATTGCTGAACCACATAACGCACTGATAGCGACACCGACAAGAACCAAAGATAAAATGGGGTCATGTTGACGCGCTAGTCGGGCAATAAAGCACACTAAAGTAACGGTAATTAGGCCACCAATAAATGCACTTAGCTGAATGTAAAATAATGATTGCCCAAAAAAAATACCGATAACAGCCCCCACGCCAGCACCCGCTGAAACCCCTAAAATATCTGGTGAAACCAATGGGTTACGGAACATTCCCTGATAAGCAGCACCTGCAATAGCCAGTCCTCCACCAATAACAATAGCGGCTAATGTGCGCGGGAATCGTATTTGCCAGAAAACGGTTTCATGCCGCGGATTACTCAACTCGCTGTGAGAAGGTAACTGACTAATGAGCAGGTGATAAAGCTCATTTAGCGTAAGTGAGTACTTACCACTTATTAAGGCGATAATAAAGCTTATTAATAAAATAACGATTAATAAAAGGGATTTTCCGCCTTGTTTCAATACACCATTCATGATTTTTCCATGAGCCAATCAATCTGCTCTAAAGTCAGTGGAGAATGGTAAAAATGGGTAAAAAATTCAGCAATATCATGCTTGATATTTTCGGCAATACTCTTATCGAAATGGCTCTGTAGCCGTCTCATGCCGAGTAAGCGGTTAACTCCCGGAGGCCCATCTAACCAGCCAAATGGCATACCGCTGAAAACCAGTAACTGGTTGTTAGTAATGGCATCTAGCCCTTTCCATAATGCAGAGTTTGTGATCAATTCAATGGCTTCGTCATATTGCGTTATAATGATGTCAGGGTTCCATTGATATAATTGCTCCATAGAAACCGTTGTCAGTCCATGGAAGTTAGGGATATCAACTACATTACGCAAACCAAGCATTTCAATGGCTTCAGTATGAATTGAGCCTTTAGCGCCGGTTTCTAAACCTTTTGCTCCTCTCGCGAGGTAAAAACTTAGTGATTTCTGTTGGTTTTGATGAGCAAATAAGGCAGCATCATCAATATAGCGTTGAGCAAGTTGGCCTAACTTTTGAGCTTGTGGGATAACGCCTAAAACCTCACCGAGTTGCATAAGCTGTTGTGGCGCATCTTTTAACCCTCCAGCCATTAATAAATAAGGTACATGGGTTTGTTGGGCAACCTTTTCTGCTTGTGAAAGATAGGTATCATTAATATTACCAGTATCAATAATTAAATCTGGGTTATAGGATAGAAGCTGTTCTAAGGAAAGCGTACTGCCTCGACCTGCTAAACGACCATATACGGGTAATTCGAGCCATTGCGCTGCAAAAAGGCCACTGTGTCCTTTTTTCAGTGAAATTGAGGAAAATCCCACCATTTTTTCGGGGGCTAATGCGAACATCAATAGATCAGAAGGGGGGCCAGAGCTGATGACGCGTTGAATATCCTTTGGCGTCGGAAGATGACCAAATAAAGCTTTTTCAACGGCTGGACGAGTTTGTGCGAAGCTCGGCAAACTGTAAAAAGCAGCAAGTACTGCACTTGATTTAAGGAACTGCCTACGATTGATCGCCATAGTCTAATTTCATCTATTCGTTATAATAATAATTATATAGCGCGAAAATTAGCGGAGTCATGATAGAGAGTCAACTATAAAAATCGCATTGTTCGGAAAATTCGACATTTATGTGATGTAAATCAGTAACAAAGATTGCTATCCATTAACAGATAGCAGAACATGGTTATCGTTAACGAATTGGATATCGCTTTGAACTTATGAAGAAAAAAAGACCTTCTCTACAGGATGTTGCCGACCAAGTTGGCGTCACAAAAATGACGGTGAGCCGTTTTCTACGAAACCCAGATCAGGTTTCAGAAGCTTTACGTGAGAAAATCGCCCAAGCTGTGGAGGCTTCTGGGTATATTCCAAATAAGGCGCCCGATATTTTATCGAATTCAACTAGCCATGCTATTGGGGTGTTGCTTCCTTCATTAACTAACCAAGTTTTTGCCGAAGTGATTCGTGGAATTGAAGCCGTGACAGACCGCCATGGCTACCAAACCATGCTCGCTCACTATGGTTATTTGCCCGAAAAAGAAGAAGAGCGGCTGACTTCACTACTTTCTTATAATATTGATGGTGTGATTTTAGCCGAACGGACACACACTGAACGAACGCTGCGCATGTTGAAAACCGCGGGGATCCCCGTTGTTGAGATTATGGATAGCGTTTCTCCTTGCCTAGATATTGCAGTTGGTATTGATAACTTTGAAGCGTCTCGCCAAATGACTCGGGCGATGATTGAGCGTGGCTGCCGTAAGGTTGTGTACTTAGGCGCAAGACATGATGAACGTACTTTTATCCGCTTGAAAGGTTATGAACAGGCAATGCTCGATGCTAATCTTGAACCACGTAATGTGATGACGCAGGCTAGCTCATCGTATTCGCTAGGTGCCCAACTACTGCACGACTGCCGTGATAAGTACCCAGATACCGACGGTTTATTCTGTACCAATGATGACTTAGCGATAGGGGCTATTTTTGAATGCCAACGTTTAGGGATTCAAATTCCGCAAGACCTTGCTATTTCAGGTTTCCATGGTCACGACGTAGGGCAAGTGATGACGCCAAAACTGGCGAGTATTTTGACGCCAAGAGATCAAATGGGGCGTAAGGCGGCAGAAGTCTTGTTGGCAAGAATGTCGGGTAAGAAGCTAACGGATACGCATTTTGATGTGGGGTTTTGTGTCCTTACTGGCGAAAGTATCTAATTATTCCTCGTCATACTTCGCGCTGTCGCGTTGTTGCCTGTACTCGCCAACCCTAGTCACATACTTATGTATGCTCCTAGGGCTTGACTCGCTTGGCGCCTAGCGACAACACGAACTATTTAGAGGAATGCTTTAAGGGGAGTAATAAAGTTTAAATATACTTTTTGTTTTTTGTTTCTATATTGATTGCGAGTTTTGCTTTGTCTTTCACCTGCCTCTTCTGAAGTCAGTTTGAGAGTATCATCACAGATCTGTTTTCTTCTTCACCAATTTGATTGCCAAATAAATCCGCACTGATGATAATGTTACCCGTAACTTGTTACCGGTAACAAAAGCCGGTTTTTAACTAAAGCCAGGACAATAGTGAATATCTGAGGAGTTTCCTATGAATGATACCCAAAAACAAAACTATACATTTGTACTAATGGGGGTATCGGGTAGTGGTAAGTCTGCTGTTGCTACCGGTGTTGCACAGCAACTACAAGCTGCTTTCCTTGATGGTGACTTTCTTCACCCTAAATCAAATATTTTAAAAATGGCATCTGGTCATGCATTAAATGATGACGACCGTAAACCTTGGTTAGTCGCACTAAATAATGCCATTTTTGCAATGCAAAGAACTAATAAGATATCGCTGGTAGTTAGCTCTGCACTGAAAAAAAGCTATCGTGATATCTTAAGAGAGGGGAACCACAACCTCTATTTTATTTACCTAAAAGGTGATGCGGTTGTTATTGAAGAAAGATTGAAAGCACGTAAAGGGCATTTCTTTAAGCCTGAAATGCTGAAATCGCAATTTGATGCCTTACAAGAACCTGGCGCGGATGAACCTGATGTGCAGGTTGTTGATATTCGCCCATCCTTAGAAAACGTGATTGAAAATACGTGTTCTACTATTCGTAAGATTGTCGCTGGAGATAACTAATGAATACCCCAGAAACATTAAGCACGTTAACGCTCGTGCTGACGGCAGTCGGCTCTGTCGTTTTACTACTTTTTTTAGTGATGTATGCTCGTTTACATGCTTTTGTTGCACTCATGATTGTTTCTATTGGTGCCGGTTTATTTTCAGGTATGCCAGTACAACAGATCACGGAAACCATGCAAAAAGGAATGGCGGGAACCTTAGGTTTTCTTGCTATCGTAGTCGCTCTTGGGGCAATGTTCGGTAAAATTTTACATGAAACAGGGGCATTAGATCAGATTGCGAATAAGCTACTTAACCTATTCGGTGAAAAGAATGCTCACTATGCAGTGGGTGTCGCAGGGCTGATTTGTGCGCTACCACTCTTCTTTGATGTGGCTATTGTCTTGTTAATTGGTGTGGTGTTTGCGGTAGCGAACCGCACAGGCCATAACGTTGTTCGCCTTGCTATTCCATTATTTGCTGGGGTAGCCGCTGCGGCAGCGTTTTTATTACCGGGGCCAACACCAATGCTAGTTGCATCACAAATGGGGGCAGACTATGGCTGGATGATTTTAATTGGTTTGTGTGCTGCTATCCCAGGTATGATTTTAGCAGGGCCATTATTTGGTAAGTTTATCAGTAACTTTGTTCATATTGATATTCCAGCAGATTATCAAGCGCCAAATACAGAACATGGCAAAATGCCAAGCTTTGGATTTAGCTTGTGTTTAGTGCTTTTCCCGTTGGTATTAGTGGGTTTAAAAACAATCGGAACGCATTTAGTTGAAAAAGGAACCCCCCTTGAGCATTGGTTAGAGTTTATCGGTCACCCTTTCACCGCATTACTGTTAGCGTGTTTACTGGCGATTTATGGCCTAGGTTTCCGTTATGGTATGGATAAAGAAAAAGTCATGGCGATTTGTTCCGCAGCGATTCAACCTGCTGGGATCATTTTACTTGTGACGGGTGCTGGTGGCGTATTCAAACAAATTTTAGTGGATTCAGGTGTAGGCCCTGCACTAGGTGACTCTTTAATTGGTGCTGGTTTACCAATTGCTGTTGCTTGCTTTGTATTAGCGGGTGCAGTGCGTGTCATTCAAGGTTCTGCAACGGTTGCATGTTTAACAGCGGTAGGTTTAGTGCTACCTGTTATCAGTGAGTTAGGTTACTCAGGAGCACAGCTGGCAGCATTAGCTATCTGTATTTCTGGCGGTTCATTGATCTTAAGCCACGTGAATGACTCTGGTTTCTGGTTATATGGAAAATTCACTGGTGCGACAGAAGCGCAAACGCTAAAAACATGGACGGTAATGGAAACTATCCTTGGTACGACAGGGGCAATTGTCGGTATGGTGTTCTTCATGTTCTTGTAATGTATTTTATGAAAATATATCAGAGCTAAATGTATTGAATTAAAACGCCCGCTATTAAGTGGGCGTTTTGCTTATTTAGCTTAGGCTAATTTTAGGGATGATAATTTTATTATGGTGTTGTGGCGAATTAATGTGTTTAGCATGACCCGGTGATAATGCAATATGCTTCGTAAAAAATGAGGTTAGCCCTAAGTCGTGAGTAGAAAAGAAAATAATTGATTTATCTAATTCAAACTCTTGCTTCATTAATTGTAAGAATGAGAGTGCATCAGAGGTCGCCATAAATGATGTCGATTCGTCTAAGAATATCATTTCAGGTTGTTTTATCAGAGTCAGAGCGAGCTGTAACTTTTGTTTTTCCCCTGTAGATGCGGCGATATCGGTGATGAGTGTATCGTCTAAGGTTTCCTTACTAATCAGTAAGGATGGGCAACATAATTTGGTAAGGTGAACAATTGTATTGTTATCGAATACACCGTAGAAATTAAAATTATCACGAATGCTGCCATGAATAAATGTTGAAATACCATTATGGTAGGCAATTTTTTCTGTTAAAAAGCATTGGGAAATTTCATCGATACCAATACCATTGATTGTAATATCCCCTGATGAGTATTCTGAAATCCCACATAATGCTTTCATTAGTGATGTCTTTCCTACGCCTGAAATACCAGTAATACCAATAACATCGCCGGGTTTGGCTTCAACATCAAGCTGATTAATAATGGTTTTACCATTAATGCTAACGTTAAGATTTTTTGCACTAAAATGTTTTATTGAATCTGTTGTTATACCATCTGCTTTGAAATGGATAAGTGGGTTGTTTTTTAACTGATCAATACTGGATTTGATATGAAATAGATGTGTTTTCACCATAAATAAGCGATTAATGGCACTTGTAATTGCACCAGAAAGTCGACTATTAATGATCATCACGGCGATAACAGAAGCCAAGCTTAGACTGCCTTCACCAATAGCCAAATAGCTAGCTACGTACATTACTATCATAGATAAAAACGTATTTACTTTGATAATTTCCATCCAATGGTGATTAGCCTCATTTAGTTTTAATTTTATTTTTTCATCTTCATTAGTTTTTATACTGATGTACTGTTTAAAATGGTTATCTCTGGCAAAACAAAGCTCATGTTTTTTTTGTTCCAATGAGTAGTACATGGCTGATTTTTCATAGTTTAAGGTATTCGCTCGGAGCATATTTTTATAGGAAAGAAAGCGGATGTGTAGGCATAAAAAGATAAGCCCAGCGTAATAGCTCAATAGCAATAATGAATAAAAACCTAACATACCAAAAATGCAAAATGAAAATAAAATGGCTAACCCGACATCATAAATAATTTGAGGCTTAATTTCCCAAACTTGTAAGATTGATGCTTCTGCTGTTCTCACTTTAATTGAGGCACTTTTACAACTAGATTGTTTTAATAAATTAATAAAATAGCGATTAAAAGTACTGATGTTAAGCTTTATTTTTTTTGTGTTCTGTTCATGAATAATGTGTTTAATAAAAAACTCTAAGCCAATAACGACAATGAAAATAAAACTAATATATAAAAGTGAGCTTATAGATTCACTATAAACTAAGCGGGAGTTAAAAAGATTTGAATATAAAGGTAATAATAGTGCGAATACAATTAAAGGTAATGACAATAAGCTAGATTTTGGTGTTAACTTAATCAGTGATTTATATATGCTCTCTTCATTGAGTGTGTTTTCACTTGCAGAAAATGAAAACAAATTTTTATTTTCAATTAGTTGTTGTGTTATTGCTATGTCGGTTGTTAGATTAGTTAGCTGGCCTCTATGATTTTTGATGATAATATATTTCCCATCTGCTATCTCCATAATAAAGAGAGCAGGTAGCTTTTTTTCATTAAAATCTGAAATAGAAGTGTATTGATAAGTGAAAAAATCATTATTAATAAATTCATTTATATTATTTAAGATATATTTATTATCATAAGAGAGTGCTGGAGAGGAAAATGGTTCTCCTAATATCTTAAAGTATTGATTAATAACATCATGGAAACTACTTTCTTTCATTTTCTTCACTCTTTAGGAAGCAAGCGTTAACCCCTTGATTATCCTCAATAGGTTTTAAGGCTTTAATGTGTACATTAGGCGTGTTTTTTTTAATTAATACCGTGTTATAGATGGTATAGGTCATTGCTGCGTCAAAAGATATGTTATTTCCATAACTGCAATAAACATCAATAGATTTAACCTTTTTATGATCAATTAGTTTTAAGGTGTCATGGCTAAACATTAACGATGTCATGATGCCATTGCCATTGCCATTGCCATTTTTATTGTCATTATTACTATCGGTATTTATAGATGAAGACGCTTCAGTATTGTGGTTATCAATTCCTATCAATGCCGCCTTGCCTTTATTTTTTTCAGCAGCCATTGTGCTTGATAACACATTAGCTAAGAGCACAGCCATAAGTAATGTCATGGTTGCAACAGCAGCAGATAATGCAGAAATAAAACCTAACATAAGTCACCAAACGTTAAATGTAATGTTATCGCTAATTAATGCGGTTAAATAATGAAGTACTGAAATCTCTTTACTAGAGATATAGAGCATCACTGGCAAACCGTCATGTTCTGGAAGGAGCTCCGTATTTTGTTCTGGTGTAATTTGTACTGAATAATAGCGTTCTTGACTGTTCCGCTCCCTGTCACTAAAAGAATCAGCGCTGATTTTTGTAACTTTCCCGTTAATGATTTTTTTAAACCCAGGGGAGTTCACCACAATTTTGGCTGGTAGCTGTGGCGCTATAAAAGGGCGATACTTCGCTAATATTTTACCTTCAATAACCCGCGTACTTTGCTGTTTTTTAATCACCATCACTAAATTTGAGGCTTCAACATACGAACCTTTCTCTAAATCTTTTTCGATACTTAATACAATCCCGTCAGCTGGTGATAACACACTATTCGCTCTTATTTTATTGCGCAGTAATTCCATCTGACCACTGTTTTCTAATTTCTCTTTTTTTAGTCGATTAAGTAGAGTTTCATTTTCTTGTATTTCCCCGATAAGTCGTGCGGTATACTTCTTTTCTTGCAGTGAGATTTCTCGCAATAACCCTTGAGCATTTAATTCACCTGATGCTATTAGCACGGTGGTGCGGCTGATTTCAGCATTATTATTGAGTTTTTCAATTTCAGGAGCTCTTGCATTTTTTAATAATAAGTCCTTCTTTTTCAGTATGTTAATTTGATTTTCTAGTTCGCTAGACTCTTTAATTTGTGAGATATATTTATCTCGTAAATTACTTATCTCCATGCGTAAGAGAATATGACCATAGAGTTCTCTATAGGCACTTAAAGTTTTACTTTGTAAGCCCTTTGCAAAGAAAAAATATTCAGATTCCGTATTTATGCTTCCATCAAGGATTTTATTTAACAGTTTTTTGTTTTCTTCTAATTCATTGATGCGTTCATTAGCAAAAGTAACGAGGCCGGATAAGGTTTTTTCTTGATGAAAGACATCTAAATTAGTATAGGAAAATAAAACTTGGTCTTTTTCTACCTTATCACCAGTTTTAATAGCGAACTGATTAATAAATCCAGAAGCCGGGCTCACTATTTCTAGTCGATTGGAGACTCCTGAGATAATCCCCTCTCCTGGAGAGGATATTTCTATTTTAGCTAATATAATATAACCGATAAATAATGACGTGATACCTAGAAATATTTTTAATTTTTTAGGTGCCCGGTTCAGTTTATTTAGATAATGTTTCAATTTCAGCTAACTTCCCTGTTAATTGGATATATTCCATTTTGTTTTTCATATCAGCAATCATTAATTCAGCAATGCGTCTTTCCATTGTTAACATATCAAATAGTGTGTTCACCATTTCATAGAAAGAAGATTGTGATATTTCATATTCCCTTTGTTGGCTTTTAATTATTGATCGCATGGTCTTACGTTGTTCATGTAGCCCTGTAAGCTCAGTTGAATTTGAATTAGCGATTAATTTTAAATTTTTAATTTTAGCTGTGGATTCTTTATATTTATAATCAGCTTTTCCTTTTGTTGCTTCATACAGTTTCAGTTGAGATTTTTCATTCAGCACTTTATCAAGGTCAAAGATATTTAATTTAACCTCCATTCCCATATAAGACTCGTTACGACTTCTGACTTGATCAATAAATCGCTCTTCGGCGATAAGATTAACATTTAAGAAGGGATTTTGTTGATAAGCATTTTCTTTCATTGCATCAGCTTGCATGCGTAGCAAGTTATATTCGCTATTCTGTTGTGCATTTTCACTATCAATAATAGTTTCTTGTAATTTTTTTAATAGATTTTTTGGAACCGTTACACCTTTAGAAGGAAAGGTAATGCCTGATAAAAGCTCAATATTAGACTTATATTGCTCAATCTCTTTTTCTATATTTTGTAGCTCTGTTTCAATCCTCTGCATCAATAAAGAAGCTTGTTCAACATCACTGTATTTTGCTATGCCACTTTTATAGCGATGAGTAATA
Organism: Providencia sp. PROV040; assembly: GCF_032706145.1. Lineage (NCBI taxonomy): Bacteria > Pseudomonadati > Pseudomonadota > Gammaproteobacteria > Enterobacterales > Morganellaceae > Providencia > Providencia sp. PROV040. The sequence goes on from NZ_CP120530.1 coordinate 496,860, forward strand.
AGTTTGAAAATACTTTTAGCATTGCTATTTAAATCAGCTGTTGTTTTTGTTAGCTCATTGAGATAATAAATACCAATTAAGTTGTTAGTTGTCGAGGTGTAAAGTTCTTCTTTTTCCTTGTTTAGTGAAAGTGCTGATATTTTTAATTTTAAATTTTTTTCATTAAACCGGTGACTTAACGTAGTGTCATAGATCAATGAACTGGCAGTAATATTACTGTTAGTGCTGCCATCATGGCTTTTTATTTTTCCTGAAGCGGATATTTTTGGTAGATAATAATAATCTGTTTATTTTGCTCTGAGGTTTTCAGCTTCTAATTCTAACGCTTTTATTTGAACTGGATTGGAGTTTTTTAATACTCGGCCAATAAATGTTTGGAAGTTTTCTACATCTTGATTGGCTAAGCTACAAGTTGGTAGTGATAATGTTAATAATAAACCTAAGGTGATAGGACGCATGTGCTTACTCCATTGATAATAAAGTTAATAGTTTTTTTCTGCTCTCAATGGTATTTTCTTTTAGCCATTGTGTAGTTTGATCTATTTTTAATATTTCTTCTGAAATTTTTTCATTCTGATTGTTTTTGTTTATTTTTTCTTCTAATAAGTAGACGGCTAATTTTCTTTTCCAGTCATCGTCAGCTTCTTTTATTGATTGTAAAACCTCTAAGTGCTCTTGTGCTGTGGAGGATAAAGCCAGAAGATGTGAGGAAATATCAGTTGCTAGCTCATTGTTTTCGGTCACGGAAATCATTTTTTGCGCTATATTGATATTCACTTTCTGTAATGTGTTCAGGGTTTCTTGAATATGATTAAGTTCTTCTGAGTAGTTTGCAGATTGTTGTTGAGTTTTTTTATTTTCTTTTTGGTAAAAGAAATGAAAGAAATTCAAACTCACTAACAGTAAAACTGAAATAGAAACCCCAAGAATAGAGGTTAAGAATGCAAAGGACATTGAATTAAGTGCCATTGAGATAGATGAGATCATGGCGTTCATTTTTTCTGAGACATCACCTTCTCCTCCAAGTGATGCTGATATTGCGGTGATCATCCCTGTTAATCCAATAAATGTTCCTATTAATCCTAATGATACAGTAACGGATGCAGATAATTTCGTTTGGTTTGAGAGTAATGTATAGTTGCTTTTTTTATTTTTATTAAATAATCGATGAAATAAAAATATAACTAAAGGATAAATATAAATCCCAATCATGGTGTAGCTGATTTCAGGGGCAAGTAATAGACATTGCTGAACCATTTCACGTACCGATTGTAATAAAAAACAAGCGAGAAACGTTGCGGCATAAAAAAATAATCCAAGATAATACATGTTATTTGTAATCCCAATAAATGCATGAATTCCAACCTGGGCAATATTCACTTGTTCCTTGTTTTAGAACAATTTCTTTATTAATTCCCAGACTCTTAATTAGTGATGCCATATAAAGAAGGTTGTAGGTGTTTTTTTCTTTACTGTGGCTGATTTTATCATTGATGTAACCACTGATAATAATTTTATTACTTTTGTTTTTAACTATTTCTTGTTTGATTAAAGAGGTTTCATTGCTTGATAAATGAATTCCACCTTTAAAATAAAGACGTTTATTTGGGATATCTATTTGTATTTTTTCAAATTTTAATTGTCCATAATTAATATGGGTTTCTGCAGTTTTCATTCCACTGAAAATAAACACCATAGAAACTAAAATAATTATACATAGTGTTCCACTTAACCCATCAACCATTGGGGCTAGTTCTTCATCAGAGTTATCATCATTTTCTTCCATATCTAATTCTTTTATTTTAGAAACAATTTTACTAATTCAGGATTATATTATAATCGCTATTGAAATGAACTCACTGGAATTGGAGCTCAAAAAAAAAGATTGTCAGACCACATTATCTTAAATGACGTTTTATTTTTAATTAAATGGATATAATCGGTTTCATTAACGGCAGCTTATGGGTATATAGCTGATAACCCCATTTATTAATATAATGATATAGAACATGACAGATAAAACTATCACAGATAAATTAAAAAACATAGAAATCCAAAAGTTTAAAGTTCAAGGGCTTGATTTAATTGTAACTAAGCCAGATGGTTCTATTGAGAACATTAAAAATGGGCTGTCTGAAGTTATTTTAGGAAATATGACATTATTGACTGAGCAGGGCGAGATTCTTACACAAGATGAAATTCTATCATCAATAACATTAAATGTCGGTGCTGATGCTATTTATATCAAAGAGCAATTGACGAGTGACATCATTGAATATACTGATAGCCAAGCCTCAAAAAAGAATAATGAGCAAATTGAAGGTGAGGAACAGCAATATGATAACCGACAAGACGATGAACAAAGTTTCAGTGAAAAACTGGCGGAGTTAAATCAAAAAAATCAACAATTAGAAAAGGCGCTTCAGACCTTGTCTTCTGAGAAAGATGAAAAAGAGGTATTACTAAGTTCGTCATTAACAAAGCTCACAGAAGCGAAAAATCAGCTAAATCAAAAAAATAAAGCAGAGAAAGCACAAGTCGAAGACAGCAACTTAACCTTTCCTTCACCATCTGCACCCGTTGTTATGCCAATAAGTTCTTCATCACCCTCTCAGCCTGCAAATAAACCATTAGCACCTTCCCAGACAGCTAAACCTATAACACAGGTTTTTATTCAAGGAAAATTAAGCGAAGAATCCGACTCAGGGAAAAGGGGGGATAATATTACGAATATTAATACACCAATATTTACTGGGGTTATCTCTCCTGATAGTCAGGGTTATCTAACGATTAATGATAACAAATATTCGATCACAACGGATAAAGATGGAAAGTGGTCATTAAAAATCACTGAACCGTTAGAAGATAAAGTATATGAATATTCATTAGTTGCTTTTTCCGGTGAAGGTAAGCCTGTGACGGTGAATGGCCAATTTGAAGTCGACACTCAGCTTGATAATCTCTCTGTTAGCCTTGATGGGCATTCGGATACCGAAACGTCGGCGGAGAGACTAACTAACAAGCAAGTTCCTACTTTTATAGGGAAAGCTGAAGCTGGTAGTACGGTAACGCTAATGATTGCAGGACAAACATTATCGGCAATTGCTGATGATAAAGGTACGTGGCGAATAACAGTCGAGAAACCATTGGCCGATGGAGTATCAAACTTCCAAGTCACTGCCGTGGATCCTGCTGGTAACCAAAAAATCATCACTGAGAGCGTTACTATCAAAACATCAAAACCAGATGCTAGTGTACTGCTTGATAACTCAACGGTTTTTTTGACCAGCAAAGTAAAGCCAACGCTTACGGGAAAAACAGATTCGAATTCCAATGTCATCGTTAAGGTAGCTGGAAAAGAGTACTTCACTAAGGCGAATGAACAGGGTGATTGGTCACTCACGATTAGTGATAACTTAGCTGATGGCTCACATATATTAAATGTTAAGGTAACAGATAGCGTAGGAAATCAGGGTGTTTTTATCCAAAGCCTGATAGTCGACACGACGTTACCGGCTGCGACTGCGAAGCTCACCGAAAGCAGCGATTCCGGGGCCAAAGGGGACAATCTTACGCAACACCAAGCAGTCACCCTGGAAGGAATAACCAAACCGCAATCGGCGGTGGTGATCCAGTTTGCCGGGCAGGAGTACAGCACCCTTGCCGATAAAGACGGGCAGTGGCAAGTGGCATTACCCGCAGTCAATCAAGACGGTGAGTATGATTATCAAGTGAGTGTGACCGATACTGTCGGAAATATCGGGATGTCCAATGGACAATTCACTGTGGATACTCAGGTGGATAGCCTATCGGTCCACCTTGATACACTGTCTGATAGTGGCAAGGTTGGCGACCATATCACTCAAGAGTCGCGTCCGCATTTTTCAGGCAAGGCGGAAGCGGGGAGCCGTATCGAGTTGACGATTGACGGGCAACACGTGGTCACGACAGCGGATAGCCATGGGGATTGGACTATCGTCGTACAGCAAACACTCACGGATGGCACCTATGATTATACGGTGAAAGCCACGGATGTGGCAGGTAATAGCACCGTGGTTACAGAGTCCGTGCAGATAAAAACCACATTGCAACCGACGACGTTACAACTCAATAACCAGTCTGATTTGATGACTAACCAACCGCTCCCGACATTATCTGGGCAATCCGAGCCCCACGCGACGGTACAGGTTTCACTGAGTGGAGAAATTTACTCAACGGTGGCCGATGCACAGGGCGCTTGGTCGATTATGGTCACCTCGCCGCTCGCGTCGGGAAGCCACTCGCTCAAGGTGCAGGTCACCGATATTGCGGGAAATAGCGAGAAAATCAGCGAAACGGTATGGGTCGACACGACGCTACCGGCTGCGACTGCGAAGCTCACCGAAAGCAGCGACTCCGGTGCCAAAGGGAACAATCTTACGCAGCACCAAGCAGTCACTCTGGAAGGGATAACCAAACCGCAATCGACGGTGGTGATCCAGTTTGCGGGGCAGGAGTACAGCACCCTTGCCGATAAAGACGGGCAGTGGCAAGTGGCATTACCCGCAGTAAACCAAGACGGTGAGTATGATTATCAAGTGAGTGTGACCGATACCGTCGGAAATATCGGGATGTCCAGCGGGCAGTTTATTGTTGATACTCAGGTGGATAGCCTATCGGTCCAACTTGATGTGCCGTCGGATAGTGGCAAGGTTGGCGACCATATCACTCAAGAGTCGCGTCCGCATTTTTCAGGCAAGGCGGAAGCGGGGAGCCGTGTCGAGTTGATGATTGACGGGCAACACGTGGTCACGACAGCGGATAGCGATGGGGATTGGACTATCGTCGTCCAGCAAACACTCACGGATGGCACCTATGATTATACGGTGAAAGCCACGGATGTGGCAGGCAATAGCACGGTGGTTACAGAGTCCGTGCAGATAAAAACCACATTGCAACCGACGACGTTACAACTCAATAACCAGTCTGATTTGATGACTAACCAACCGCTCCCGACATTATCCGGGCAATCCGAGCCCCACGCGACGATACAGGTTTCACTGAGTGGGGAAATTTACTCAACGGTGGCCGATGCACAGGGCGCTTGGTCGATTATGGTCACCTCGGCACTCGCGTCCGGAAGCCACTTGCTCAAGGTGCAGGTCACCGATATTGCGGGAAATAGCGAGAAAATCAGCGAGACGGTATGGGTCGACACGACGCTACCGGCTGCGACTGCGAAGCTCACCGAAAGCAGCGACTCCGGTGCCAAAGGGGACAATCTTACGCAGCACCAAGCAGTCACCCTGGAAGGGATAACCAAACCGCAATCGGCGGTGGTGATCCAGTTTGCGGGGCAGGAGTACAGCACCCTTGCCGATAAAGACGGGCAGTGGCAAGTGGCATTACCCGCAGTCAAGCAAGACGGTGAGTATGATTATCAAGTGAGTGTGACCGATACTGTCGGAAATATCGGGATGTCCAATGGACAATTCACTGTGGATACTCAGGTGGATAGCCTATCGGTCCACCTTAATACACTGTCTGATAGTGGCAAGGTTGGCGACCATATCACTCAAGAGTCGCGTCCGCATTTTTCAGGCAAGGCGGAAGCGGGGAGCCGTGTCGAGTTGACGATTGACGGGCAACACGTGGTCACGACAGCGGATAGCGATGGGGATTGGACTATCGTCGTCCAGCAAACACTCACGGATGGCACCTATGATTATACGGTGAAAGCCACGGATGTGGCAGGCAATAGCACGGTGGTTACAGAGTCCGTGCAGATAAAAACCACATTGCAACCGACGACGTTACAACTCAATAACCAGTCTGATTTGATGACTAACCAACCGCTCCCGACATTATCCGGGCAATCCGAGCCCCACGCGACGATACAGGTTTCACTGAGTGGGGAAATTTACTCAACGGTGGCCGATGCACAGGGCGCTTGGTCGATTATGGTCACCTCGGCACTCGCGTCCGGAAGCCACTTGCTCAAGGTGCAGGTCACCGATATTGCGGGAAATAGCGAGAAAATCAGCGAGACGGTATGGGTCGACACGACGCTACCGGCTGCGACTGCGAAGCTCACCGAAAGCAGCGACTCCGGTGCCAAAGGGGACAATCTTACGCAGCACCAAGCAGTCACCCTGGAAGGGATAACCAAACCGCAATCGGCGGTGGTGATCCAGTTTGCGGGGCAGGAGTACAGCACCCTTGCCGATAAAGACGGGCAGTGGCAAGTGGCATTACCCGCAGTCAAGCAAGACGGTGAGTATGATTATCAAGTGAGTGTGACCGATACTGTCGGAAATATCGGGACGTCCAGCGGGCAGTTTACCGTGGATAGCAATATCATGCTGATTGCACACTTAGACCCTGCGAGCCAAGACAATTCGAATGCGTTGATAACCTACTTAAAACGACCACAAATTAGTGGAGAAGCTGACCCCGAAAGTAAAATTACCGCTGAGTTTAAAGGACAAATTAAAACTGCTTACGCCGATAGCCAAGGAAAATGGTCTCTGATTTTTGATGTTGATGCGAATGAAGGCAAGGATAATCACTATAAGGTCATCGCAGAGGACGCTGCTGGTAACAAAGAGACAATTAGTCAGAGTTTTACATACCTGCCCTCATCAGTAGGATCTGGAGACATTCACCCCCCGACTTTAACCGCCACATTAGATGCTGCGTATGATAGTGGAAAGCAAGGTGACTATATCACTAATATTAAAGCGCCTAAATTTACTGGGAACGCCACGGTGGGGGCTAAAGTTAGACTGACAATTGGGAATGAAAGTTTCTCTACATTGGCAGATAAAGTTACTGGAAATTGGGAAATCCAAGTTAAAGAGCTCGCGGAAGGGAATTGCCAGTATCTTGTGACGGCGGAACACCCAATAAATGGGCAAACAAAGGATATTTCTGGGAATATTTTTATAGATACTACTGCTCCTGTATCCACAATTGAACTAAGTACAGAAACGGATACTGGAACCAAAGGAAACTTTATTACTGCACATCGTAAACCTGTATTTACAGGAAAAAGTGAGCCGGGGAGTGAAATCACTCTGGAACTAAATAATGAGTCGGTTTCGACAGTTGTTGATAACAACGGCTTTTGGAGTTTATCTTTACCCAATGAATTACCAAAAGATTTTATTGGTGATTATAAAATCGTTGTTACGGATACAGCAAATAATCAATTTGAAAAAATAGATACACTGACGATTAATTCGAGTAAACCGGAGATTACCGATGCTGCTCTGGCTTCACCTTGGAATAAAGGTAAATTTTATGGTGAGAAATCGACTAATGATTTGATGGCGACTTTTCAAGGAAAAGTAACCCCTGGTTCAAGTTTACAATTTAAGTTTAGACTGAGTAAGAAGGATGAGCATATTTTCTCCATCTCAGACATTGATAAAAATGGAAATTGGTCTTTTAGCTTACCGCCAGGTTTTCTTAAAGTGGATCGCCGTTATGACCTTGATAATTTGGTATTAATTGCAACGTCTCCAGCTGGGTTGACGACAGAAAAGGTGATTGAAGAAAAAGGGATTCAAATAAAGGATTGCGTTTTAAATGTGGCATTTCAAGTTGCGGCAGAGTCGAGTAGTACTGGGGAAGTTGATAACTCACTAAGCTCAAGTCGTTCCCCAAAGTTACAGGGAAAGATTTCAGGGGCATCGGATAGAGATGAGCTTACAGGAACCATTTTTATTGGTGGAAAAACTTATTCAATAGCTTTTGGTAAAAGCAGAAGCTCATGGAATTTCAAAGTCCCCGACGATGTCCAATTACCATTGGGGGAAGTCCCTTATACCCTCAAATTTAAAGATGTTTATGGTTCGGTAAGGGAAGTATCTTCTTCTGTATTTATCAGTGATTTCAAGTTTTACCTTGACCCAGATACAGATTCTGGCCAAATCGGTAACCACTATACCAATCATAAAAAACCCGTTTATAAAGGCAAAATAACAGCCGGTGGCACGATCTCAGCCAAAGTAAATGGTAATAGTTATCCTATTCAAGCCAATGATCAGGGAGAGTGGCGTTTCGAAGTACCGATTAAAGGGGATGGCACTTACCATATTAGTTTTATCCAAGACGATGGTACAGTTTCAGTTGGGCAAACAACACTTAATATCCTCACTAAGGCACCCATATTTAATCATTTTCAGGTTGCTGAGGAGCAACTTCATGCGGGTACACAAGTTGCGAATGTAACCAATCCTAAATTGGTTTTCACTTATAATGGAAATATGGATTATTACTTGATAAACGTGAATGGAAAAACGACTCGACATAATAAGCTAAAAACTAAATATAATGGCTCTAAAACAGTTTTTGCTAATGAGCTGGCATTACCTGACGGCGAGCATGTGGCAAAAATAACTGCATTTGATATCGCGGGTAATAAAACTGAGCATGAAGTAATTATTAAAGTGCTCAGTGATGAATCCGGTAAGACTGCCCCAAGTATTGAATTTGGTGTGAATGATAAACAATTAATTTCTGAGAAAGATGGCAAATTACTTTTCAACCAAAATGATTTAACACTCACGGGGACTACAAGCGTCGCAAGCCTAGTTACCATCAAAGACATAAATGGAAAAACACTCGGTACGACAAAGGCAAATAATCAGGGGAGTTGGCAGCTGAAATTACCCAGTGATGTTGTTCCTGTAGGTATTAAGGATGGTGAAAAAATTCAATTATCGGTTACGGCAAAGGATTTAGCTAACCGTGAAACGCAGTTTGAGTTTGATTTGGTATATGACATTACCCCACCAGTATTGAATGCGGTATTAGACGAACAATCATCAAATGGCGGCACTATTCATGTTAACCAACCAACATTTAATGGAACAACCAAAGCTAATTCGGAAGTACGCTTGACGATCAATGGAAATATATATCGTACTACCGCTGATTATGATGGTAATTGGCAGATTAAATTGCCTGATAATGAAGCACTTGCTGATGGCGTGCATTTCTATGAAATAGAAGCAGTGGATGTGCTTGGACAAATAAACCAGAACAAAGTTTCTGGTAACTTTATTGTGAAAACAGTCGCCTCAGTGAGTGGGGAATTAGAAGAAGATTCAGACTCAGGTATTCAGGGCGATGACTGCACCAATGTAAATAAGCCTACATTTAGCGGAATTACCGAACCAAATGCGACAATTCGATTAGTGTTTGATAATAAAGTTACATCAATTTTTGAAACTACCGCCAATGAGAAAGGAGAGTGGACGATCCAGGTAGATACTGAATTGAGTGACGGTCTTCATGATTATGTCATTTTTGCGATTGATAATATTAAAGGTATTAAAGGACAAGTTTCTGGGCAATTGGTTATTGATACATTAGCACCTGACTACCTTATTGGTGGTGTGGTGGACCCTACAGACTCCAGCACTAAACAGAATATTTTAACTAGTATGGCGAGGCCAACTTTTGCTGGGATTGCAGAGCCTAGCGCTTATTTGGAAATCACAGTTGGTCAAGAGATCTACACGAATATCCTTGTTGATAAACAAGGGGAGTGGAGCTTTACGTTAACAGAACCACTAATCGATGGGACACATGATTATCATATAAGGGTAACTGACATTGCGGGGAACTTAGGGACAGACAATTTAACCGGAAAAATTACTGTTGATACTCAAGCGCCAGAAATTTTAGGGGGGCTAAATAACACCACTGACTCAAGCCACAAGGGCGATAATATAACGAATATCAATAAGCCAAAATTTAGTGGGGTGACAGAGGCTGAGGCAGTTATTGCGCTTGAAATTGACGGTAAAATCTATCAAGGGGGGGCGGATGAAAAAGGAAAATGGGCGATATCTGTTACTGATGCCTTGATTGATAAAACCTATGATTATCGTATTGAAGTTAAAGATGCCGTGGGAAATAGGCAGGCGCTTACAGGGCAAATTACGATTGATACTAAAGCCCCTGAGCTTGTTGGTCACTTAGATGTTATGACTGACTCTGGCGAAAAAGGCGATGATATAACTAATATTAATACGCCAAAATTCAGTGGGACAACGGAGCCAGACACTCAGGTATTTTTAACCATTGATAATCATACCTATGAACAAAAAGCGAATAAACTGGGTCAATGGGAAATATCGGTATTGAACCCATTAGCTGAAGGTGTGCATGACTATGAAATTAATGCATATGACAAAGCGGGTAATCAGGCACAGCAATCAGGAAAGGTGACTATTGATACCAAAGCCCCTAAGCTTGTTAGTGGCTTAGATGTTATGACTGACTCTGGTGAAAAAGGCGATGATATAACCAATGTAAATACGCCAAAATTCAGTGGGATAACAGAGCCAGACACTCATGTATTTTTAACCATTGATAATCATACCTATGAACAAAAAGCGAATAAACTGGGTCAATGGGAAATATCGGTATTGAACCCATTAGCTGAAGGTGTGCATGACTATGAAGTTAATGTATATGATCAGGCAGGAAATCAGGCACAGGTTAAAGGTAATCTTACTATTTATTCCGATTTGCCCGATGCAACTGTAACGCTAATAGATAATACAGGCGGTACTCAGGTGGATATCCCGCCAATAGATACCTTAGCGCTTCCATCTGATATCGAGGAACACTATTTTTAATTGAATAATAGCCCTACCATGAAAATGGTAAGGCTAAAGTTTAAAGGTGAATAAAGTACTAAATCAAGGAATGGGGGAAGCTTGGCTGCGCATGAAAACTTTTAAATGCCAGTAAAAAATAAGGGACATCATCATAGCCGACTTCTTGGGCGATACGTGTCATAGGCATATTTTCTGTTCTAGATAATATCATTGCTTTGTTCATTCGGGACATTAAGCTAATTTTGGAAAAACTTGTATATTCACTGGCAAGTCGTCGTTTAAGGGTTGAAGGGCTCATATGGAGTTTTTTCGCGATAGTATCTAGAGTATGGCATTGTTTACCTGCGCTATGAAAAATTAAGTCATACACTTTATCTTTTATCGAGATATTCATTGAGGCATATAATGTAGAGGTAAATTCATTTACCAGTAAAAAAAATGATAGAATAAAGTTTAAATGAATATGAATAACATTATGGCTGGTCGGTGAGTTAGCTTCTTTAATTGCAGAATGAAATACATCTTCAATAATCGGGTTTTCTTGTAAGCTAGTACAACAAATTTGGCTTATTGAGAGTGTCTTTTTTTTATTAATAAATAATGCTGCATGCTGTTGGTAAAAGGATTTTAACATATCGGTGGTCATTGGAAGTACATCTACAGCCAGCAGATTGTGATTATCAAGATTGATTATCTCAATTGATGATCCTTTGGGGAGAAAACAGATATCTGCAGCCGTTAGTCTTTGCCATGGGCCTTCTTCTATCCGTATTTCAATTTCGCCAGACCTCACTTTAAATAGTAGAGAGTGAGTTAGATAAAAGCTATTTTTTATTTTATTTGATAGGGTTTCAATATAGGTATGAAACGATTTAACACAGAAATTAGTCGACATTTTTGAACCTAAATAAATATTACCTACGATTATTACCGTAAAATTATTCTGGTTGTGTCAAAGAATTGTTCACGGCTTCCATATTTTTAATAACAAACCTTGAGCTTACATAAGCTGAAAGATCGATTTGTTATTACTTCCTGACTTAATAAACTTCAGTGTATAGCGATGTGGTTTATTAAAAGGAACGCAGGGATACTAATTTTATATAGGGTATATTGATTTAATTACTGGTCACGATTTTTTATGTTTTTGAGAGAGAACAATAAGTTCTTAACGAGTCAGTAATATTCCGAGAGTCATTATTTTAACTCATTGTTTTTATTTGAAATAATTATTTTTATTTTAATATTGGAATTATATTTTTAGAGTAAAAAAAAGATAAGTAAGAAAAAAACAAAGTGAAATGACAACTATTAGGTGATTAACATATAAAAAATAGTAGGAGTAAATAAAAAGGCAGAGTACGTTGAATATACTTCTGCCTTATCGTGCGTTGGACCAGTAATCAATTCAATATTTGGTTTAACTGACTATATAGGCCTTGTGCGCTCTTCTTATAACCCTCGACGGAGAGGTGCACATTGTCAGGTCGTGCTAAATCTTGTGCTGCCCATGTGCGAATTGAACAAGGGCCACCCATAAAGGCTTGCCAGTCCCAAAATAGCGTATTTTCCTGAGCGGCAACTGTTTTTTGAATTTGAATCACACTCGTTAAATTCACTGGCATCTGAGCTTGGCAACTCGCCGCATCATTAAATTTAAGTGAATCATTCGGGCCGATAAGTAAAATAACGCTATTTGGCATTTGTTGGCGAATTAAGCGAATTTTGGCGCGTAAATTTTGCTCGTAAGCGGCTAAATCTAATGTATCGTTAAAAGCTTCATTGGTTCCATAGGCTAAAATCACCATATCAGGGGACATTTGAGCTAAGGTTTCGCTCCATTGTGGTTGCCATTTATCTGTCATACTCAGTGTTGCACCATTGAGCCCAAGAGCTGAAAACATTACTCCTGGTTTTTGCGAACGCACTAACCACCCACCAATTTTCAACCCATCACCTTTATTAACAGTAACTTGGGCTGGAAGCTGGGTATTTACAGGGGACGAAAATACCCACTGGTTGCCTGTGGCTGGCAATGCAACATTGGGGGAGACTGCAGGAGCGACACGCATTTGTGAGTCACTTGTGCTTTGGTATAGAGTTTGTAGCTGATAAGCACCTAGCGCAGGCTGTAAAGGCTTGAGCACTACTTTACTGTTGGCTGCTTGTGGCTCGGCAATTAGCCCACCAAGTGGGTAATCAAAGCGTTCATCTTTGCGGCTTGAAGCCAGTGACCACTCTTTCTTTTCGCTCATACGGTTAATGGTCGCTGTTCGTTGTCCAGGTACCGAAATCGGAGGAATGAAGCCTGGACCCGCGTCACCATAACGTTGCTGAAATAATGTTCTTAAATTACCGCTGAAAAAGTCAGCGGCTGTATGTGAATCACCAATTTGGACAATGTGAACTTGTTGGTTGCCTTGGCGCAACTTATTTGCCAACTGTGGCAAATTAGGCTCTGCGTTATTGACCAACTGCCCTTGTGCAACGACTGGCTGGCCTTTAGGCAGGCTAGTCGTGCGAGTTTTGTCTGATGTGTTCTGGCAAGACAATAAGCCCAGCGACAAAAGCGCAATCACGCTACCCGCCAATATTTTGGACTTAGCTTGACACAGTTTGTTCAGTTTCATGAGGTTCCTTTTCTTCCTCTTCTTCGAAATGAATGAGTGAGAATACTTTTTCAGCAATCAATTGTTGACCTTTTCCGCTGAAATGGATCCCGTCACCACTTCGCAATTTAATGGTACTACTCGCATCACCGATATAGTCAGAATAGGTATCGCCTTTATATTTAAAGACATCATTGACCGAAAAGTAAATTTCACCGTTGTCTTCAACTTCAGATTGGTAGAGGCTACTTAAGAATTTCATACCATCGGAGAGCGTATTTTTACGCATATTAGGAGGCCCAACCCAAATAACATCAACATTGTGCTGGCGAGCGGTCGATATTATATCACCAATTCGTTCACGGTACACTTTTTCCCAATCTTCACTTTTAAATTTGACGTATTTATAACCCGTTTGTGGTGGCATATCCCAAGGGTCGTTAGGTCCTAAAAAAACGACTAAAACCTTAATGTTGGGGTTATCATTCAATGCCTTAGCAATGGTTTGGGGCCAATTGAAAAAGCGTGGATACGCCAGTCCTGTACTTTGCTTGCTTAGATTAATGCTATCGATATTATATTTTTTCAAGAGCATGTTTTTAACATGTGGAGCGACGCCTTGCATCATGGAGTCCCCCGCGAACAGGACTTGTTGGCCCTTTTCGATATTGGCAATATGTTTTGCCACGATTGGCTGATCTTTTTTGATTGTAAAACCACCAAAGTTAATTTTCTGGTTTTTCTCTCTAACTTGTGGTCGTTTAAGCCGCTCAGGGAAAGTAATCGATAAGCTTTCAGCTGGATAAATATAGCCATTTACGAAATGAAGACCAATTTGAAACTCTTTGGGGAAACTGAGTTTTTTATCTTTATTGGCCAGTTCAAGCTCTGCGGCTTGTTTGTCTTCCTGCGCTTTTTGCCCTGATGCGTAATAAGTGAATAAGCTTCCTGCTTCAAGCGCACCATCATGTAAGTAAGCACCATAATCCCAGATAGGATTCCCTGCCATTTTTGCCCATGGGGTATCTTGGTGATATTTTTGCTGCCAAAATCGTTCTAGTGAGCTTTGATTCAACCAAATTAATAATAGGCCAGCAATTAGGACAATAAATAAAATCTGCCCAACTTTGATTAGGGTATTTTTAAACTCAGAAGTTAGCATAAATAAACCCCGGCATACCTGAAGGAGAAAGCATAAACATAATAGTTAGAATAATCGCGAGCGGAATAGGATAATAATACCAAGGAATGGTTTGGTATTTTTTTGCCACATAATGGTAGCCTTGTACAAAATAAGGGTAGGTAATCAGTAGTAGCCAAAATGCGATTAGTAAGCCTAGGCTTGCATTAATTGAAGCAATAAAACCAGGTGCAATGATTTGATTGGCCATTAACAGGGCATCATCAAATGAGGGGCTACGGAAGAAAATCCATGCAAAGCAGACAAAATGGAAAGTAATAATTCGTGACACCCAAACGGATAATGTTTTATTAGGAATCACTTGGGTCCATCCTAATTTTTCCATGCATAAACTCTTAAGATTGAGTAGCACAATTCCTAATCCATGAATGGCTCCCCAAACTACAAATGTCATTGCTGCACCATGCCATAACCCTGAAATGACCATCGCAAGGAATACATTGGTATTCATACGGCTAAAACCTTTGCGGTTACCGCCTAGGGGGATATAAATATAGTCGCGAATAAATGTAGATAAGCTGATGTGCCAACGGGCCCAAAACTCTTTTAAATTTGCAGCTAAATAAGGCGCATTAAAGTTAACAGGGACTCTAAATCCTAATAATAACGCGATGCCCGTCACCAGATTGGTATAACCTGAGAAGTTAAAGTAAATATTCCAAGCATAGGCATAGGTTGCTACTAGGATCTCTCCCGCATTGTAACCCACGGGAGAATCAAAGACTGGATTTACAAAATTTTCAGACAAGTAAGAGCTAAATAAAAACAATTTCACTAGTGCTAATGAAATAAGCAATATCGCTTTTCGAGGATCTAAAACCTCACGGCTTTCCGCTTGTATTTGGGGAAGAAAGTTCTTCGCGCGGTTGATTGGCCCTGCGACGATGCTCGGAAAAAATGCAAGATACAATGTTACATCAAAGAAATCGGCTTTAGGAATTTCTTTGCGACAAACTGATACCGTATAGCTTACCGAATGGAATACATAAAATGAGAGTCCAAGTGGTGCGAGTATTTCCAATATAGGAAGACCAACACTAAAACCAAATTTATCGAGTGTTTGCTGAATAGTCTCTTGGAAGAATGAGTAATATTTAAAGGTGGTAAAGAAGCCAACAATGACAGCGGTAAGAATACCGTATATCCATCGACTAGAGAGCCAATTGGTTGCCACGTTGGTAAGCAAATAAATAATCAGTGTGTAGCTAAATAAGATATAAGCAAAGTCAGGACTAAATGAATAAACAAAAAAATAGCTAGCAGTGATTAATAAGCCATTTTGTAACTTTGCACTGGGCTGACAACCCCAATAAATAAGAAAAAAAATCAAGAAAGAGCCAAGAAACTCAAAAGAGAAGAAATTCATATTAGACTCAAAGATGTTAATTATTTTGTTAGAAGGTTAGGGTATATGATATTTGATCTCTTTTTCTATGCAATCAGAATATTGCTCGTCATATTTCGAATGGTGACTTTGTTGGCTACATTCAGCTACCCTAGTCACATACTTATGTATGCTCCTAGGGATATCCTCTCTTGCCGCCTCGCCACCACTCGAACTATTTAGAGCAATGTGGTGAAACTGAAATACCCAATAAAAGACAATTAAACCATCAGATTAAAAACGAGAGATAGCTTCTCTTGCCGCCTCGCCACCACTCGAACTATTTAGAGCAATGTGGTGAAACTGAATATCCAATAAAAGGCAATTAAACCATCAGATTAAAAACGAGAGATAGCTTCTCTTGCCGCCTCGCCACCACTCGAACTATTTAAGGCAATAGAGTAAATCTAAAAAAACATAAAAAATGAATTAGTCGAATGAGTTAAGTAAGTTAAATACGGTTTGTGAGGGATAAAAAAATCCACTTAGTTAAGTGGATTTTTTATGTCTTGTACCTGGTGATACAAAATTAAATGCGAGTGGCTGCTCTTTGCTGAGCTTGTGTAATCAATTCTTCATTACTCGCGTATATCTCTTGTAAATAGCGGTTATAAGTAGAACCTAACTCTGAGTACCCTTTCATATCATTGATTAACTTTTTAGTATCTAGCTCATCTTTTGATAGACGCTGTTTTGCTCGTGAAGTACGTAGTGACTCATAAGCATTATGGGTATTCATATTTTTCATATAAGCAGTCACGGTCTCTTCTACAGAAGAATATGTAGAATAGCCTTTAATCTTTCCTTGTTTGGTCTGGCAGCCACTACCGCAGCGCATACCAAATAAATTACCGTTTTGCAGAGCAAGTTGTGATGTACCCCAACCAGACTCTGTTGCTGCTTGTGTGGCAACTAAGTGTGTTGGCATGATGTCGACACGACTCAATAGTTTGTTCCAATTTAAACGTTTTGGATTACTACATTTCATACCATAGCTATTACAGATTTGTTCAAGACGGCGCAACTCTTGTGCGCTCCACTTCTTATTAGCTTGTACTGATAGCAACCAAGTACGTTCAGCCATAATCTGCTTATTCACTTTTTCAATAACAGGGACAACCGTTTTCAAAAATGCTTTCTTTCGAGGCGTACCAGAAGGGTATTTACGCAAGTCAGGGAGTGAGGTTTTAGCCTGACTTACATTCTGTTGCACAGTTTTATTAGTATACTCTTTATTGAGCATTGTGCTGGTACTGGTGGAGCCCATACTCAGGCTCGAAAATAAAAGTAAAAATAAGAAAGCGAAGACGGCGTTTGTCCTCATCGTTCGAGAGGGCATTTGCTTCTCCTAAGTATCTCTGAACAAAATTCGAGCGAATATTAGCAGATTAATTTTTCACGAGCTACATTTATCCGGGTGACATTAAGGAAATTTCTGTATTATTTTGTGGATTTTTTTATATTAATATGAATATACTGATTTTAAATGACCTAATGGTTTCGTTTGGTATATTTTCATATTATGAATGATAAATTAAACTGTTTATTCCCGTGGCACTCGCTCTTTACTTAAGTTAAATTTGAATAAAAAACATACAATTCATTTAGTTATTATAGGGTTATTTTGTCTGAAAAATAAGCAGTTGACAGTCTATTTTTTGACCGAAATGAGTTCTCCATCGTTTTATTAAAGCCTATCGAGGCGAAAAAAGTGAAATAAGATTATTATCTGCAAATGAGTAAAAAGTGACATTTACCTTAAATTTTAAGCGCAACAATGTCAGGATAAAGTCCTATAGGGTGAGTCATATGGATATCACAAATAGTCCCTTTAAGGTTTTAAAATTTGTTGCAGTAAATCTTGTTGCTTCGCATCTTCCGCCAGCTGTGGAAAATCAGCCACTGTCCAATAAGAGGTCGGTTTGGGGAGCTGTTTCATATTTCCAGTAGGGAGCAAACGCAGTTGTGCGAGTAATGACAAATCATATTTGAGATAGCGGTCAGGCAACGTTAAAAATAAGCCTTCAGATGGCATAATTTGTGGGGGCATCAGAGGATAACGTTGGTCACTTGTTTGGTAATCTCTTGTTAAAACAAGAAATTTCTCTGGTACTCTACGGTAACTGTTCCACCATAAACCATCAACGCTATCAAATATTTTTCGCGTGGTTTTTCTATCTTTGCTACCGAGTTGGTGAAGGGCCAGTGGAAGAATATTTTCCATTGATTGAGAGTAAGTGGCTAAAGAGCCTGCTCGGCCTTGTAGTATCAAAGTTAAGGCGAGACGGGAACCAAGTAAATTTGAGTACAGGTCTTCAGGGGAAAATGCGGAAACCCCTTCAGAAAACCCCGGTACAGATTGATAGCCATACCACTGTGCAATTTCATGCCATACCGCGAGTTGGAAAGCCAATTTTGCGGCTAAGTAGGCGCTTAGTGTATAGCGCTGTTTGGCGGATTTCGGCGGTTCAAATGCACTGAAATGTATTTGTCTATCCGCTAATTCTTCACTCAGTGACAACGACCATTGTTGGCCTAGACGTGGGTAAATTTGGCTAAATAAGTAAAAAGTATAATCTGCAGTATCTCTGACATGGGAAATATCAATAAACCCGCTTTTATCCGTATAGAGTAAGCCTATTTTTTCATTACTGAGCCCCATTAATGCCGCAGAGGCACCTAAAAAGCTGTCATTATAATGATGTTCTCCTAGGCTATCTGCTTCAACGATATTATCGATAGTGTAAAACGGGACAGGTAATCCCCATAGCTCAGCTTGCAAGTTGTAGCCAAAGGCGCAGCAAGCGCGCAAACCTTGTGGTGGGGCTAAGGAAGCAATAATAGGCCAATTTTGTGAGGCTTCTTCAAAAGTATAGGGGGTAATGACAGGCTCAATAACGGGCAAGTCCAGTTTGTCATGACTTTGGCAAGCGGCTAATAAAAGCCCAATCCCCATTGCCAGAACCCATTTGAACATTAAAACGCCTCCCCAACTTGAAAATATACCCCTGTACTGTTGCGGCCAACACCGAAATCCAAGCGAACATTCATTCTTGGTTTAAATTCAAAACGATAGCCTACGCCAACAGTGGGCAACCAATGCCCTTGGCCTAATTCAGATGCAGCATCACTCATGGTTCCTGTTCCTAGCCAACCCACAACGCCATGACGCCAATCGAGTTTATGGCGAAGTTCAATTTGGCTGGTGAATATATTGTTATCACGATAGCGGCCTTCGTAATACCCGCGCATACGGTTACCATTACCGAGTAATGATAGCTGGTTCCACGGTACATTTCCGGTTGAAAACCTCGCATAATTGTCGAATGCAATAACAGTCTCTTCGGCTAAGGCATGGTAATAGGCATATTGTAATTGGGTGGTTTGGAAACGTGTATCGCTACCGAGGCTAGGCGCAAAATAAGTATAGATGGCCTCAAAAGCTTGCCCATGATAGGCATTGGGCAGAAAATCTCGTGTGTCATAACTGTAGTATGCACTGATGCCTGAATTTAACACCGAACGACCCCCAATTGAATTGGAGAAATACTGTTTGGCGCCATCATCAGGATCGCTGGCATTGATTGATGAAAAGTCCCAACCAAGACCAATATAAGTCGAATCGGCTAATTGATATAAGACTCTTGGGGTTATTTGGAATTCTTGGGAATGGTACTTTTCTTTATTGTGATCGTTTTTCCCTGCAGAATATCCCTTACCCCAGTAATAAGTGGGAATATTGTTAATGGTGCCGGAAACAAATAACCGCCACTGGTCGTTATCAATAAAATTATAATTGGTAAAATTTAAGCCAAACGCGCCTGTAGACGACGCAAAACCACTTAAGCCAATAGAAGACGGCTGGGTTTGTTTATCTTCTTTATCTATTCGATATAAACCAACCAGCGCAGTACCAATACCAACGCCCATTTCGGGGGTATAAAATGGCCCCGGTAATACGCCCCAATCGACAGTTTTACTTTCATCAAAGCTATTTTTTCCACCGAGATCGTTTAACCAGCCATCGATTTGCTGGCGATCAGGGAGTAAATCAGCTTTAGCGGGAAAAATAATAAAAAGGCTGAGCAAGGCCAGCCTTTGGATAATTGCCGAATGCCACATTAAAAACGGAATTCCCCAGAAATATAAAAACTATTTCGGTTATTAAAACCGACTTCTGTTAACACATTAAAGTTTCTAGTGAGTTCGACACGGGCACCGATAGTATTATTCCATTTATGGGCAAGATGTTGTTTAACATCGAATTTTGCATCGTCTGGCGCTAATGCCATCAACCCACTCAATTCAGGCGGTAAATCTAGTTTATTAATATCACCTTTGAATCGTTGGGTAATATCTTGATACATGGCACCAGTCCAAATTTGTAGCTTTGTATTACCTTGACCAGGGATTAAAGGTTCAAAGATAAATTCATAACCAACCCGAGGAGTTACAACAAAAGCAGTAATGTCACCGTCTAAGATATCAAGGCTTGTTCTGGTATAGTTAAAATCTAATGTACTAAAGAATTGGTTATACCCACCAGCGAAGGTAACACCACCACCATACGTTTTTCCTTTATAATCTAATTCAAAAGGCAGATTTTTACCGATATCAATTATATTTTCTTTGCCAAAAATTTTGACCCGAGCTTTTACACTATCAAGATTTGTGGTTGATGTTCCTTTGGTTTTTCCATAAACGCCATATACGTTCATAAATGGAAAGACCCAAGTATCGAGTTTTAACATATGTGATTCATTCTTACTGCGTGTATGTCCTGTTTTAATCATTAAGTCATCATTTAAATCGAATTTAACAAAAGGAATATTTACGCCCTTTTCTGATTTAAAGGCTATTTTGTCAACTTTTATATCTTGACGTAGGTTCATATATCCGTAGCCGATCCCAAAAGGTTCCGGTAAATCATACCCTCGAGCGCGGGCTTCATCGCCCCAAATCGGCAGTACTCGTGACTCTGTGGTAGAAGAACGAGTAATGCCGCCTTCGCTGTTACTTTGTGGGACTCCAGACTCACTTACAGAGACCGAAAATAACGGACGATCACTATCGGCAAAGCTCACAGACATGCTCATAATAGAAGAAAGAATCAGTGCAGTACTGAATTGAATGCGTTTCATAAAATTGGCTCAATCTTTAGATAATAGAGAGGTGTAGTTAGGTATATCTATAATAGTTGGAATTTTAACATTGATAATTTTTTTATCGATAGCGCTTAATGCTTTTTTATGAAGATCTAAAACTAGATACCTGTATGTTAATTATTTATTTAAGATTATCATTTTTCATACCTAAAATAGCTGCCGATGCAAGAAATAACATCGGCACGATAGGGCTGAAAATACTACTTTTTGTTTTGTTGATGAAACTTAACACGCTCATGAAAATAGGCTTTTAAATGGTCTTCCATTTGGTGAATCTTTTGTTCTAAGGCGTTGACCAGCACTTCATCGCTATTCATATCGAAAACGCGCTGCATCGCCAGTTCATCAACATATTCTTTTTGTGCCTTGGTTAAATCAGCCATATTTGAATTACCTTTATTGAAATAGAACTTTTGCTTTATCAATTTAAAGCAAATTAAAGAAAGTGCATTATTGTGCCTCAGTCAATACAGTATGAAAAGTAGAATAACTGATTGTCGAATAATGATTATTTATTAACTTACTTGCAATACGAAGGATCAAATCACAATCTCTGTTTGTTAAGAATAATCACAATATTCTTAATGAATATAAGCTGATATCCTCGCCAGAGTCACTTATTAATAGGTCTGAAAATGAATAATAAACAACACTACCTTGATACCGCAGCAGGTGAGGGTGAAAAAGAAGCATCAATGATGGTTGCTATCCCTGGTTCTGAGCTGACGTCTTTATTATTAGAGCAGCGTTTAGAAGAGCAAACTTATTTCACCGATGGTGAAATAGACTACATTCCTGAGGATGGCGGTTTTTTCTTTAGCTGTAAAAAAGATGAAGAAGAATTACGTTTTTATATCTCTTTAGTGGATAGCGACCCTGAATATACCATCAATCCTTATTTTGCCACTGATCCAATCAGCCCTGAGCTGTATGCAGAGGCCAGTGCTGCTCCTCAAGCAGTGATTGTTGAATGTTTATTTCAAGGGCAGCCATTAGTTAATTACCTTCAGCAGCTGAAAATTATTCAAATATTAGTGCCAGATTTATTACTAGGCTTGGATATTTCTGCCGCAGGGAAAGTGTTTACTCGTGAGTGGCTTAATTTCCAACTAATTGATGATTTGATGCCAAGCATTGATTCTTTGTATGTTGTTCATGCTATTTATGATCAAGAAGACAATGAAGACAAGCCGGAAGAAGAGCGTGCTCCGACCATGTATTGGTTCCATACTCACGGTTTAGCACGTTGTGGTTTATCGGAAGCAGAAATTATTATACCGCACCCGATTGCTTCTTATTATGGTATTCCCGAACTATTTTGGAGCTTCGTGAATAACAGTATTACTCACGGAAAAATCGTGTTTAATGAACCTATTTTTATTGGTCAAACCCAAGCAGGCTATGAGTATTTAGTTGCAGTACCGTTTGAAGAAGGGCTGTTGCATGTGGGTAAATCAACGCCAATTGATGACTTAAAACCACTTGAAGAGATGAATTTCGAGTTTGGTGATGCGTCATCAGAGCGTTTCATGGGGGATTGGCATGATCGAGACGAATCTCATCAGCACCCATCCGCGATGTTGTTCCGTGTGACACAAGAAAACCCGGTATTAGAAAGTTTCTTTGAAGGCTTTGAAGATCAAAACGCGATGATGTTTATGCGTACCGATGAAGAAACCGCTGATATGTCCCGTAAAGCCAAATTACGTTGGGAATATTTTACCCATATGCTAGATAACTACGGGCCAAAACCGGTCGCTCAGAAGAAAGGATTTTTTGCCAAATTCCTCGGTAAAAACGAGGAAGCGGAAGATTCGGAATGGCGCTTTTTAGTGAAATGCGGTATTGGTTACCATGATGCAGAAGAAGATTTCGATGGTCATGAACATATGTGGTTTGAACCTGTTTCTTGGAATGGAGACAAGTTTGAAGGGCGTTTAATTAACCATCCTTTTTATGTGAAAAATATGCAAGAAGGGGAAGTTTATCCATTAACGCGCGACGATATTACGGATTGGACAATTTATTTCCAAGACGGCAGTTATACCCCTGATACGATATATAAATTGTTAAGTGGCGCTCAAGTTCACTAACTTGTCATACTCGTCATACCTCAAGCTGCATGGGTGTTGACTGCGCTCAGCCAGTCGAATCACATACTTATGTATGCTCATCGGTCTGTCTTCGTTTGTCGCCTACATGCAACTTGAATTATTTAGAGTATATACGCGTCACGATTCAAACCGCATGGGTGTTGACTGAGCTCCGCCAGCCGAATCACATACTTATTCAAGCTAGAGTACAAAGGTTTATGTTAGACTGGGCGCGCAATGCGCCCAATTTAATGATGAAAATTTAACGCCATGAATGAATCCGAGCTTTACCAATATGCCTTGTTTATGCTTTCCCGTCGTGATTATGGGAAAGCAGAGCTATTTGCTCGTATGAAACGGCGTATGTATGAAAAAAATGAAGGTATTATTGATGAGCCTTTAATTGAATTGGTGCTTGAAAGGCTAAGTGAGCAACATTTTCTTGATGACGACCGTGTCGCGGGGTTATTAATGCAAGGTTATCTCCGTAAAGGGTATGGACCATTGCGGATAAAACAAGAAATGCGGCAGAAAGGTTTCACTGAAACGGTTGTGGAAAAGCATTTTGCTACTCTAGATGTAGATTGGTTTGAAAAGGCCGCATTGGTTCGTAGTAAAAAATTCGGTGATGACCTTCCTCATGATTTCAAGGAAAAAAGTAAACAAATTAGATACTTACAGTATCGTGGCTTTTTTGGCGATATGATTTATGAGTTATTCAATGGTTAGTTTCCATATTATTAATTTATAAAATCACTTACTTTTCAACTGGTTGAAATAAAATCTGAACATAGTTTTTGACGTTGTTTATTTTAGATTAATCAGTGAATTGTGAGTTCGATCTTTCTTTTATCAATTTCATGTTAACGTTAACATATATTTAATTATATACTGTGTTCATGTTCTGGGCTGCTCACTTCACGATAAATCAAAAAAGAGAAGAAAGCGCTAGCAATGATGTTTATTGGTTTAATTCAAATAGGTATTAATATGAAGATGTTACCGTTATCTGCGATTGCAGCGGCTTTTGTCATCCTATTCCCTTTGGTGGGGGATGCTCAAACGGATTTAAGTCGTATTGAGGCAAGGCTGGAGGCGTTAGAGAAAAGAGCTGAGTTGGCAGAACGACGTGCCGAAGCTGCTGAACAGAAAGCAGAGAAGCTCGAACGAGTGATGAATATGCATGAAACTACCAAACAACCCATATCAACCGTTGTTAAGGAGCCTATTTCCAATACAAATGTACCAAGGGAGAGTGAAGAAAAACCAATATCTGGGATCCAATACCACAATGATTACGGTGAACTTAAGCTTTATGGCGATGTTGAGTTCAATATGGATGGGGCGAGTCGTCAGGGACAAATTACATCTGTCAGAACGGCTCTTGGGAAAAACAACCAACCAAATAAGAGTGATAATTGGGATATTAATGGACGGATCTTGATTGGGGTAGATGGTAATCATTTGAAAGATAATGGAAATTATGCAGGGTTTTCTGTGCAGCCGCTTGCGGATATGACAGGAAAAATGAACCTTGATGATGCCGCTTTTTATTTCGGGCAAAAGGATCGCTGGCAAGTAAAGCTCGGCCGTTACGAAGCTTATGATATGTTCCCATTAGGGCAAGATACGTTTGTACAGTATTCAGGCAATACGGCGAATGATTTATACAGTGATGGGTTCGGTTATATTTATATGATGAAAGAAGGGCGGGGGCGTTCAGGTGATGGTGGTAGTGTTCAACTTTCCCATTCATTAGATGATTGGTATTTTGAAATTAACGCATTGGTTGAAGATGGTACCGCTTTATTCGATGATTCTAATTACCATGGTTATCAGCTAGATAATAAGAAAAATGTTATTTATTTAAGGCCTGTGGTGGCTTGGCAGCCGAATGATTTTAAAGTGGCTATTGCGATGGAATCCCAAGTTATCAACAATGCCTATGGGGATAACGTTGATGGTCATTGGAAGGATATGTCCAAACGTAATGGATATGGTATGACTTTAGGATGGAATAGCGTAGAAAAAGACTCAGATAATGGCGTGCAGCTAACATTCAGTACTGCATACCTAGATGCAATAGCAGAAACAGATTTATCGTTAGGTGGCTATGCCTTGTGGCGTCGCGCTCAACTAGGTTATATCTATGCGCATAATAATATTAAAGATTTTAATGCAGTAAATATTTCGACAGACCCTAATTCAGTATTGAATAACATCCCAGGTAAATATGATATTCATACTTTGTATGCTTCTTATGAGTTACCTCAAATTTTAGCTATAGATAATTACAAAATTTATCTTGGTGCTTATTATTCTAAAATTAATGCAGATGACCCTAATTTGATTAGTCATCATGATGATGAACGCTATGGTGTTCGTGCTCGCTTCAAATATTTTTTCTAGTCTAAGTTAAGCCGTTCTTCCTATGTGTTGTTAATAAATAGGAAGATCGACTGCAAAATAACTATCAAAAAGATTTTTTATTTATTTCTCTTGTGTTTTAACGCATTTCTATATTAAAAATCATCTGCTGACATGATCATTGTCAGTGAATTTTGCTTAATGATTAGGCAGAGTAATTTTTTTTATAATTACAAAATAAGACAGGCAGGAGAAATAAATGATTGAGCTCTTAATCGGCGTTATTGTCGCCATTGGAGTTGGGCGTTATATCATAAAAGGGTATTCCGCAACGGGTGTGTTAATGACAGGAGGGATTTTACTTCTAATCATTACCGCTATTATGGGCAAAAGTATTTTACCAGGTTCTGTTCCGACGACGGGGTGGCGTGTAACAGATATTCTGGAATACATAAAATTCCTATTAATGAGCCGAGGTGGCGACCTTGGTATGATGATCATGGTGTTATGTGGGTTTGCATCTTATATGACTCACATTGGGGCGAATGATGTTGTGGTGAAAATCGCTTCTAAGCCATTAAAAATGATCAACTCACCTTATTTGTTGATGGTTGCTGCTTATATTGTGGCATGTTTGATGTCACTGGCGGTATCTTCTGCGACAGGCCTCGGTGTATTACTGATGGCGACATTATTCCCTGTAATGGTGAATGTCGGGATCAGCCGTGGTGCAGCAGCAGCAATCTGTGCATCGCCAGCGGCAATTATTTTAGCGCCGACATCTGGTGATGTTATCTTAGCGGCAAAAGCGGCTGAAATGCCATTAATCGACTTTGCATTTAAAACGACCTTACCGATTTCTATCGCGGCAATTGTGGCAATGTCAATCGCTCACTTCTTTTGGCAGCGTTACCTCGACAGAAAAGAAAATGTCACGACTGAAATGTTAGATGTGAATGAAATTAAAACCCATGCTCCTGCTTTCTACGCTATTTTACCTTTTACGCCAATTATCGGTGTTTTAGTGTTTGATGGTAAATGGGCGCCTGAATTGCATATTGTTACCATTATTGTTGGCTGTATTATTTTGGCTGCAATCATTGAATTCATCCGTAGCTTCAGCGCTAAACATGTCTATAGTGGCTTAGAAGTTTGCTACAAAGGTATGGCAGAAGCATTTGCAACGGTCGTTATGTTATTAGTGGCGGCTGGGGTATTTGCTCAAGGTTTAAGTACCATTGGCTTTATTAAAGGGCTCATTGACCTTGCACAGTCATTCGGTTCTGGCGCAATTGTGATGATGATTGCACTGGTGGTGATTACGATGTTAGCTGCGATGACCACAGGTTCAGGGAATGCACCGTTCTATGCATTTGTTGAACTAATTCCTCATTTAGCAAAACAAATGGGGGTCAATCCTGC
Organism: Providencia sp. PROV040; assembly: GCF_032706145.1. Lineage (NCBI taxonomy): Bacteria > Pseudomonadati > Pseudomonadota > Gammaproteobacteria > Enterobacterales > Morganellaceae > Providencia > Providencia sp. PROV040. The sequence goes on from NZ_CP120530.1 coordinate 523,717, forward strand.
TTACTTAGTGATACCAATGCTACAAGCCTCTAACTTAGGGCGGACTTTATCGCCGGTATCAGGGGTTGTCGTGGCCGTATCTGGTATGGCAAAAATCTCTCCGTTCGAAGTCGTGAAAAGAACGTCAATCCCAGTATTAGTTGGATTGGTTGTGGTTGTAATTGCGACAGAAATATTAGTGCCTATATATCTATAACATTTCAGTTTCTCAGGTAAAAAAAAATGGCTGAGCGAATAACTCAGCCATTCCTCGAATTAAAAATTAAATACTTTATATCTAAAATTTACTCTTTTAATTGATTGCGAAATTATTTTTTTACAGAATAATTACGTGGTGTTTGTTCTTTTACGTTATTAACGAGATCTACCCCAAAAAGTTGAAAGAAATAGAGTAATTAAATTAGGTACTGTTGCCCATTTAATGCAAAATCTGCACATCTTATTTTAATAACGTTAATGATGAAGAACACAAGATGAGCACAATTGAAAAAGCAGTAGTTACAGAAGATAAACCTGTCAGTAAGTGGACTTATAAGGATTTTACTTGGGTACTTTCTTTATTTGGTACCGCCGTGGGGGCAGGCGTTTTATTCCTACCAATTAAAGCTGGTGCTGGGGGTTTTTGGCCATTAGTAGTATTAGCAATAATTGCAACACCAATGATTTGGTTGGCTCATAAAGGGTTAGCTCGCTTTGTCTTATCCTCAAAAAATCCAAATGCCGATATTACCGATACGGTAGAAGAGCATTTTGGTAAAGTAGGCGCAAATATTATTACATTTGCCTATTTCTTTGCTATTTACCCTATCGTATTGATTTACGGTGTCGGTATCACGAATACTGTTGATTCGTTCTTAGTAAATCAATTAGGAATAGACCCACTACCACGATGGTTATTGTCTGGAGTATTGATTGCTGCAATGACTGCTGGTGTGGTATTTGGTCGCGACCTTATGTTAAAGCTCACCTCCCTAATGGTTTATCCTTTGGTATTCATTTTGTTAGCTTTATCATTGTATCTAATCCCTGAGTGGAATATGTCCATGCTAGAGGTGGCTCCTGATTGGAGTGCAATGCCTGTGATTGTTTGGATGGCGATCCCACTTATCGTATTCTCATTTAACCATAGCCCAATCATCAGCCAATTTACTAAAGACCAACGTCAGCAGTTTGGTGATAATGCAGTGGTAAAAACGGATATGATTACTGGTGGTGCAGCATTGATGCTGACTGGTTTCGTGATGTTTTTCGTTTTCTCTGTGGTGTTATCACTAAGCCCAGCAGAGCTTGCCGTTGCGAAAGAACAAAATATCAGTGTGTTATCACATATTGCGAATATCAACCCATCGCCAATCCTATCTTATTTAGGGCCTATTGTTGCTTTCGCTGCGATTGTATCAAGTTACTTTGGTCACTTCTTAGGCGCTCACGAAGGTTTGGTTGGGTTAATTAAATCTCGCTCTTCTTTCTCTGTGAAGAAAATTCAAATGGCATCCATGTTATTTATTGTGATAACAACCTGGATTGTGACTATTCGTAACCCAAGTATTTTAGGCATGATTGAAACGATGGGGGCACCAATGATTGCCGCTATCCTATTCATTCTACCTGTTGTTTCGATGAATATTGTTCCTGCAATGAAGAAATTTAGCACTTCAAAACTGGCACAAATCTTTACTTTTATCTGTGGATTAGCGTCTATTACTTCGGTTATTTATGGTGCATTTTTATAATGACTAAGTGATTCGTTAAGGGCTCTCACTCTATTTGTTGAGTGAGAGCCCCTTGTTGTTTAATTACTGTATATTTAATTAATCTTATTAAAGAATACTACTAACATGTTAAAGCCATCAATTTAGTAGTTATCAGGACGACCAAACCCAGGGTCGCTATAAGTTGGGTAGGTATCGAAAATATTGCCATTTCCTGTTGCTCTTGGATCGCCATGCTCTTTTAAAGTTGTCATCAATTGAGTATCTAGCTGTTCAAGAACGCCTGCATATTCTTTATTCTGAGCTAAATTATTGAGCTGATCTGGGTCCTTTAGAATATCATATAACTCAACATTAGGTCGTTTACCTGTCGCCAAGGTATAAAAAGGTTCTATTTCTTTCTTATCTTTTTCGGTAATGATGAATGCTTTTGTTGGGCTGGCATCAATATTAGCATAGCCGCTATAAACTTTATTGGCATATTCCTTAAATGTAACGTCGTCCTTGCCTGGTTTTCCTGCTGGCCAGCGGTTAGGTTCAAAGTTTTTGATATATAAATATTGATGAGTACGTAATGCACGAATAGGATAAGTTTCTAGTGGAACCTCTCCACCATCCATGTGCCTTTCCATAGCAGTAATAACCGATTCACGATGTGGCTGGTCATATTGCAAGGTTGGAAGCAGGCTTTTCCCAACCATTGATGATGGCGGATTAACTCCTGCTGCTTCTAAAAAGGTAGGAGCTAGATCGGTTAAGGATACAAGTGAGTCATTTGTACGTGATGGTTTGATGACATTATTCCACATAATGGCAAGTGGAACGTGTGTTCCTGCATCATATAGGGTTGCTTTCGCCCTTGGGAATGCCCAACCATTATCACCAGTAATAACAACAACGGTATTATCTAAAAGACCTTCTTTTTCAAGTTTATTAAGAATATCACCACAATTCTTATCAAATATCTGAGCAGCATCGATATAATCCGCGATGTCATCACGTACTATCTGGTTATCTGGTAAATAGTTAGGAACACCATCATCTTTAACTTTTATTCCTTTTTTAACTCCTTCTCCCGTTGTAAAAGGGCGATGAGGTTCAGGGCTACCGTACCAAAAACAGAATGGTGTATCTTTTGGTCGCTCAGCCATAAACGTATCAAAGTTTTTATATCGAGCGCCGGCTGGGTTTTGACTTCTTCCTCCTGGCTCAGTTTTACCAGGTGCCCAGCCTTTACCAGAGAAACCTACATAATAACCATTGTCCTTTAAGATATCGGTATATGTTAATAATTTTGAGGATAATGTACCTGCGAGATTAGCTCCTTGTTCTAGTTGGTAAATAGGTTTACCCGTTAAAATAGATCCCCGTGAGGCTGTGCATGTGGGGGCAGCGGTGAATGCATTAGGAAAATTAACTCCTGAGCGTTTAATTCGTTCAAAAGTTGGAAGGTTTAAACCAAGCTTATCAACGGCTTCGGAATTCTGCCAACTCCAATCATCTGCGATGAGAAAAAGAATATTTGGTCGAGGTCTAGCTGTAGCTGCAAAAACATTAGTGTTTGTTATTGCAAGTACAGATAAAGCCATCAACCCTTCACAAAGTGTTCTACGAGTGACATCTACCATTTTACAATCCTCATATACTTTACATTATCCCTTAAGGTAAATTAATACTGCTGATTTGATTTATATACTTATAAATAAAGAAAATATAATCTTTCTATTTGATATAGATTGGTATAGATTCATGAATATAATTACAAGTTAATTATGTATAGTAAAAATAATTAATTTGTAATTATAATATGTAATATAGTTCACATTTATTGTTCATGATCTATCAATAATAATATAAACTATCAAAATATGTTGGTGGGGGTAAAATGTTACCAAAGATTGATGTAAATGCATGTAAATCAGAGGATTGTAAGAATTTTGCACTAGTTGATTGCGCTGATTACGTTAAACCATCATTCAAACTTGGTTATAGAGCCATATATTGTCCTAAATGTGGTGGTAATAGTTATCTAATTAATAACGATGACTTAAAAAAAATATTTTATCCATATTGGTCTTTCTATATGAAAAATATAGAAAAAGCTTGTCCAAGCTGCTATTCAACTGAAAGTATAAAATATGGAACAACAGCAATTGGTACTGTTAGGTATCAATGTAAGAATTGTAATAATGTTTATTCATTAAAAAATCTAAACAAATTTGATGATGTTGATAACAAACTCATAGAAAGTTTATTAAAAAACACCAAGGTTAGTACTATTTTTAAAGAGTTAAAAATTACACCGGCATCTTTTTATCGAAGATTAGAAAATATAAATGAAATATTAGATATATTATGTAGGAAAGTTGAAAAATATAAAATAAAAAATAAAATTTCATCAATAGAGACAAATTTATTTAATTTAAATTGTAGGGTTGAAAATAAAACGGGACTATCTAATGATTTACACTGTATAGTTAGTTGCTGCTCTAAAACAGGTTATGTATTACCTATTACGACAAATTGGAATGATCAAGAGTTATCATTAGAAAGTATTTATAAATCACAAAATATCCCAGCGGAATCTATTAATTTATTAGAAGAAAATACAATAGAAAAAATATATAAGAAATATGAATCATTTCATAAGCGTCATAGCTTTGATCATATCCACTATACGAGTGATAATGTGTCAAAACACATTATAGAGCCTGTTGTTGCTGGCCATAGTCATTTTAAAACATTAGAGATATTGTTAGCACCGAATGTAAAACATCACTTTATTCATCATGAGGTTTATATTCGAGGAGCAGTATTAACAGCTTATGGGAATGCAATTAGAAATGAGAAATGTGATGTTTTCTATGTTATTTCTAATGAAAATAGAGATGGCATTCAATATAAACATACTGGAAGCTATAAAGTTGGATGGTGGAAGAATGTTTGGCATGAATATAAAGATATTAATGGGGAAGGGTATAAATATATTTGTAACTTGACTAGTTCTAAAAACAATCAACCGTATGAGTATCTAAAGTTAAACCCATCATTAAAATATTCTGAAGAATTTATAAAAACGTTCTTGTATTTCTTCCCAAGTAAAAGAATAAATTCATTATCACCAAAAATTTTAGTTAAAATTCTTTCTTTATTTAGTAAATATTATAATTACTGCTGTATTCCTCCAAATGAAACACTAACAGCTGCTCAGCGTATAGGAGTGGCAAAACAACAGTATGACTTAAGTATGATATTGAATGTAGACTTGTATTCTGACAGCGAAGAGTAAAATATAGAGATATACCAACATAAATTGATAGTATTTTTCTGTTGATGATGAAATCAGTGGTTAAACGTGACTAAAATCACATATGTTCCAGTACGATTATTATTAACTACAGTCATCAAAAATGATGGCAATATATTTATTCTGGAGCAATTGTTATGAATAAAAAGTTATTAGTTTTACCCATAATTATAGGTTCGCTATTAGGTAGTACTCTTTCATATGCAAAAGATATTACTATCTATCATACTAATGATTTACATGCTCATGTTTCACCATTTAAAGTTCCTTATATTAGTAAAGATAGACAAGTAGGCGGGTTTGCTAATATAGCTAGTGTAGTTAAAGATGCTAAAAATAAAGAACAAGGTGTTTTTTTCTTTGATGCAGGTGACTATTTTACAGGGCCATATATTAGTACGTTAACAAATGGTGAAGCTGTAGTTGATATTATGAATGAAATGTCATTCGACGCAGTTTCAATTGGTAACCATGAATTTGATCATGGTGTTCCTAATATGTTAACTCAATTAAATAAGGCTAAATTTCCTGTTTTATTAGGAAATGTTTTTTATGAGAATTCAGAGAAACCTGTCTGGGATAAACCGTGGACTATTATAGAAAAAGATGGTGTTAAACTAGGTGTTATTGGCTTACACGGAAAATTTGCTTTCTACGACACAGTGAATAAAGATAAAAGAGAAGGTGTAGAGGCTAGAGACGAAGTCGAGTATTTACAAAAATATATTAATGAGCTGAAAGATAAAGTTGATATTACAGTATTACTGGTACATGAAGGCGTCCCTGCTCGTCAATCAAGTTTCGGTGCGACTGATGTATCTAGAATGCTACAAAAAGATATTGACCTAGCTAAACAAGTCGATGGTATCGATGTTTTAATTACAGGCCATGCTCATGTAGGGACACCAGAGCCCATTAAAGTAAATGATACCTTAATTGTTTCAACAGATTCTTATGGCATTAACTTAGGTAAGTTAGTGTTAGACGTTGATGATAATACAAATAAGATCAAAGGATATAAAGGGCAACTAATTAATATGTTCGCAGATGAACATACGCCAGACCCTGCTACTCAAAAGAAAATTGATGATTGGACTAAAAAGCTAGAAACAATCACGCTAGAAAAAATTGGAAATGCGAACGTCGAATTAACACGTGCTTATGGTGAATCATCTTTATTGGGTAACTTAATTACAGATGCTTTCTTGCAAACAGATTCACGCGCGAAAATTGCTTTTGTTAATAGTGGTGGTATTCGAAGCGAAATAGAGAAAGGTAATATTACTCTTGGTGATGTAATCAGTATGTTCCCATTCCCTGATGAACTTACTTACATGGAAATCAGTGGAAAAGATCTTCGTTCATTAATGAACCATGCTGCAAACTTGACAAATGGCGTATTACAAGTCTCTTCAGGCTTAGAAATGAAATATGACAGTAAGAAAAATCCAGACAGTCGAGTCGTTTCATTAAAATTAAATGGTAAAGATATTAATGATAACGAATATTATCCAATTGTTGTTAATTCTTTCTTAGCAACAGGTGGCGATGGTTTTGAAGCATTTAATAATGGTAAAAATACTAAAACAATCCCAGGTATCAGTGCTGCTGATGCGGTTATTGAATTTATTAAAAAGCAACCAAATCAAAATCCAAAATTAGATTTACGTATTAGTGATATAGCAAGTAAGTAATATATATAAAATAATGTCGATTAATTTCGGCATTATTATTAACTCTAACACTTTAATATATTTAAAATATAAGTTCCTTCTGAGGGAAATATGAATAAATCAAATATCCAGAGGCTATTTGCTATAAGCTGTCTGTCTTATTCATTCACTGGTGCATTAATTATAGTAACAGGAATGGTAATGGGTGATATTGCACAGTACTTTGGAGTGCCAATCACTAGTATGAGTAATACATTTACATTTCTAAATACAGGTATATTAGTTGCTATATTTCTTAATGTTTGGTTAATGGAAGTATTTGCAATTAAAAAACAACTAATATTTGGCTCTATTTTAATATTGTTATCTATAACGGGGCTTTTCTTTGGAAAATCCTTAATTATATTTTCTATTTGTATGTTTATTTTAGGTACCGTCAGTGGAATCACGATGTCTATTGGGACATTTTTGATCACTCAGTTATATGAAGGTAGACAGCGTGGTGCACGTTTATTATTCACCGATTCGTTTTTTAGTATGGCAGGAACGATATTCCCTGTTATTGCTGCTGCGATATTGACTCGCCATTTAGGTTGGTACTGGGTATATGGGTGTATCGCATTAATTTATCTAGGAATAATGTCACTAACATTGCTCTCTGATTTTCCTGCCATTGGTAAAAAAGTTAATGCAGAAGAATCGTCTAAAAATGGAAGTAATGTATCAGTAAAGGTAACCTCTGAAAAATGGGGACTGAATGTTGTATTACTTTCCGCTGCTGCTGTTTGCTATATATTGGGACAGTTGGCTTTTATTCAATGGATACCTGAGTATACAACTAAAGACCTAGGAATGGATATCAGTGAAGCTGGCGTACTAGTGAGTTATTTTTGGACATCTTATATGATCGGTATGTGGGTGTTTAGTTTTGTTATCAAGTTTTTTGATTTACAAAGAGTCCTTGTATTTCTTGCGGCTTTAGCGACTATCGCAATGTATATATTTATTCACAGTGAACAAGTCAATCTATTACAATATATCATTTTTGGATTAGGTTTTGTTTCTAGTGCAATTTATCCAACTATTATTACTTTAGGTTCACAACAAACGAGTGTGTCATCGCCTAAATTAGTTAATTTTATTTTAACCTGTGGAACAGTTGGTACAATGTTAACTTTTGTCGTAACTGGTCCAGTGGTTGAGCACTTTGGTGTTCAGGCCGCATTAATTACAGCTAATATTTTATATTTTACTGTTTTTGCTTGTTGTTTCTTACTTGGTTTCTTTACTAAACATAGAGTATTAAATTTAAGTCAGTCACACTAATAATGATAATTTATTTAAGATATGGTTCATTGTTTATAATAAAACAGGGATAGATAGAGTTATTTTATAATGATTTTCTATCTACCGCGTAATTAATAAATACCTCTGATTTATCTATAATGTTTATTTTCAATAGCCTTTCTATATTTATTTTGAAATAAGCAGGGGTATTTCAAATGAAATTAATAAAAGTTTTTATTCGGAGATTATAATGGCAACGCCTCATATCAATGCGGAACTCGGTGATTTTTCTGATGTAGTTATCATGCCAGGAGATCCATTGCGAGCTAAATATATAGCAACTAAATTTCTTGAAGAAGCTAAAGAAGTTAATAATGTAAGAGGAATGCTTGCTTATACAGGAAATTATCGCGGGCGGAAAGTCTCTGTAATGGGGCATGGAATGGGTATTCCATCATGCTCTATTTATGCAAAAGAACTGATCACCGATTTCGGTGTTAAGAAAATTATACGTGTAGGTTCATGTGGTGCAGTGCGGCAAGATGTTAAGTTACGTGATGTAGTTATTGGTCTGGGTGCTTGTACTGATTCTAAAGTTAATAGAATGCGTTTCAAAGGGCATGATTATGCTGCAATTGCTGACTTCAATATGGTTTGTAGTGCTGTGCAAGCTGCAAGTGAGCATGGAATTTCTACTCAGGTTGGCAATTTATTTTCTGCAGATTTATTTTATACACCTGAACCGGATATGTTCGATATTATGGAAAAATACGGTATTTTAGGTGTCGAAATGGAGGCCGCGGGAATTTATGCTGTTGCTGCGGAATATGGAGCTAGAGCATTGACCATTTGTACGGTTTCTGACCATATACGAACTAATGAAAAATTATCAGCTGAAGAACGTCAAACTACGTTTGATGATATGATCAAAATTGCTATGGAGTCAGTACTGATTTGTGACGAGAAAACACCCTCATCCCGTAAAGGTTTTTCGTTAAATAGAGTTTTATTTCAAATTGAATAATGATAACTCAAACATGCTTAGGGCAGAAATTGCTCTAAGCATATTCGTTATTATAGGATCATTAAAGGTGTTATTTGTCTGATTTCTTGAATAGAGTGACCTTGTTGTAATAGCGCAGCTAAGGTCTTCATTGGGGGAATAGAATGCTTGAAAATACTTTTATATCCTTCACATAAATAATTATGCGCTTTTCCATTTATGGAATTAATTCTTAGTTTTGGGCATCCGCCTTGACAAACGAATCGGTAGTCACATTCTAAACATACTTTAGAAAAGTCACTTTTACTCATTCCAAAATTTTTTTGTTTTTTACTATAAACTAAGTCAGTGAGGTTATCAGTCAATATATTACCAAGTTTATATTCTGGATATACAAAGTGATCGCAACTATAGATATCACCATTTTGCTCGATAACTAAACTTAATCCACATGTTGCACGCATTACGCACATACCAGGACTCTGTCCCATAACTGCTGCTAAGGTGTTCTCAAAAATCTGTACAAAAACACTGCCAATATCATTTTTGAACCAATAGTCAAAAATACTATTAATAAATGAAGCGTAAAGAGGGCCTGTTACAGACCATGGAGTGACATAAGCAAGAGTTTCAAGATTGGGACTAATTAGTTCACCTTGAAATACCCCCTGAGGTCGACGATCTACAGATGGGATAAACTGCAGATAATTCGCTTTCACTTCTTGTGTTAAATATTTATAGACTTCAAGCGGGTATTTGGCGGTATATTCATTTACTACGATCAATACATTAAATTCTACATTATATTTTTGTAAAATTCTCACTGCATTAACAACTTTATCATGAGTTGATTTCCCTGCATGAGTTTTTCTGTATTTGTCGTGGATGTGTTTAGTACCATCAAGGGATATACCCACTAAAAAATTATTTTTTGAAAGAAATTCTCCCCAATTGTCATCAATCAAAATGCCATTAGTTTGTAGTGTATTGGTTATCTTTTTCCCGTTAGCATATTTTTTTTGTAGTGAAAGTGCTTTTTGATAAAAATCGATACCAGCCATTGTAGGTTCACCACCCTGCCATGCAAACTCAACTAATTGAGTTGGGTTTTGTATTATATATTTTTTTATGTAGTTCTCTAATACATCATCACTCATGAATCGAGAAGGCGTTTTTTGGCTTAATGTCCCACTATCTTTGCCTTGATAGAAACAGTAGACACAATCAATATTACAAGTATAGCTTGTTGGTTTGGCCATTAGGTGAAAAGCAGGTTTCATGCTCAAAATCTCAGTAAAAGAACAAAAGGTCATAGTCAAATTTTTCCAAAGAAAAATATGAGATCTTCGTCACATTGACAATGTATTTAGTATATAACATTTTGGGTGTTATCAGTTTATGTTGTTTCAATAAAATAAGTTTTACCCACACCAACATATAATGATAGTGGTTAATGAAATTTAAATTATGATTTTATTTTTTGTGATGCTCTTCAACTAATATTAAGAGACTGTAAATAAAATTATAGCGATGAGTTAGTTAATTTTTAGGCTTTATATGAAATATTTTAATAATAAAAAATACAGTTGGAGGTTTTAGTGAATAATAGAATTGGTTTTGCTATCCCTATTTTATCATTATTAATTTTGAGTCAGAATGCATTTTCTAGTAATGAGTCAAATGGATTTATTGACGGAGCTAAAGGTAATTTATTATTACGCAATTATTTCATTAATAAAAATTATGTTGGTGATTCAGCAGTTAAAAACTATTCTAGAGAATGGACTCAAAATTTCATATTAGAAATTAAGTCAGGTTATACACCAGGAGTCATTGGATTTGGGGTTGATGGGCTAGGGTTATTATCGGTAAAACTTGACGGAGGTAGAGGTACGACTGGTACAGGGCTTTTACCTGATGATTCACCGCATTCTTATGGTTATGTTGGAGCTACTGCGAAATCAAAATTTTCTAAATCAGAATTAAGATATGGAGACTTAAGACCTAGAAACCCGATGGTAATTGCGACAGATACTCGTTCTTTACCTCAGGTTTTTCGTGGACTAGATTTTTCTAGTAAAGAAATTGATGGCTTAGAATTACAATTTTCTGTACTCCAAAAAGGAAAGTCGAGAGTTTCAGAAGATATGGAAACACTAACATATAATAAAATCAAAGGTGGTGATTTTTATTATGGTGGTGGTAAGTATGTATACAGTAAAGATACATCATTTTCCCTTTGGAGTAGTAAATTCGAAGATATCTATCAGCAAAACTATGTAAATTTGACTCAATTCTATAATATAGACAATGTAAGGTTGGGGGCAGATTTAAATTATTGGTGGGGTAAGGATACAGGCAGTTCAAAAGCAGGAAAACTTGATAATAAAACATTCAGTTCTGCACTTACAGCTCAGTATGGCGGTAATAAATTAATTTTCGGTTATCAACACTTAGAGGGCAGTTCTAAATGGATGCGTTTAGATGGTGCTGGTGGTGGCTTTCTAAGCAATGACTCGTTGAGTAATAGTTTTGATTCGCCGAAGGAACGTTCTTACCAAATCAGACATGAATATGATTTCACTCATGTGGGTGTTCCAGGGTTGAAAATAATGAATCGATATACTAAAGGGACTAATATTCATAATAAGTTTACGGATAATGGTCGCGAGTGGGTCCGTGAAACAGAACTATACTATACTTTCCAGACAGGCGCTTTAAAAAAACTTTCTGTGAGTTATAAAAATATTACGTTAAGACAAACTCATGGCACAAGAAATGAAAATGAAAACAGAATAACATTTAATTATCCATTAGGATTATTTTGATGTTATACCGTTTCTGTTATAGGTAATGACTGATTGGTTTCGCATGATTAATTAGGAATAATATATTATTTAATGAGATTTTTAGTGTCAACTTTGAATTTTATTATTATAGAAACTATTCATTAGATTAAATATAGAGGGGCTCTAGTTTGATTTATGACTCATGATCCCTTCTTTATCTCTTTTCTGTATCACATGAAATAATTTCAAGTAGATCGGGTTGTCTGTAATACGATCTGGGGTAATATCTATTGTTATCATAGAAAAAATATAACGACGTAATAATTACGTCCTTTGGCCATATTTTTCTGATGTGCCATAACAAGGATAACTAATGAAATTAGAAACATTATCGATTCACGCCGGTTACTCTCCTGACCCTACCACTAAGTCCGTTGCCGTGCCAATCTACCAAACCACCTCTTATGCTTTTGACGATACTCAGCATGGTGCTGACCTCTTCGATTTAAAAGTCGCGGGTAATATTTACACTCGTATCATGAACCCGACTAATGATGTTTTAGAGCAACGAGTTGCTGCGCTTGAAGGCGGTGTCGCTGGCTTGGCCGTTGCTTCTGGTATGGCGGCAATTACTTATGCGATTCAAACTATCGCGCAAGCTGGAGACAACATTGTTTCTGTAGCTAAATTATACGGTGGAACCTATAACTTATTTGCCCATGCTCTGCCGCGTTTAGGAATTGAAACACGTTTTGCGGAGCATGATGATCTCGCCGCATTTGATGCGCTTATTGATGATAAGACGCGGGCTATTTTTTGTGAGTCAATTTCAAACCCAGCGGGCTTTATTGTTGATATTGCGGCGCTCGCTGAAGTTGCACACCGCCATGGTATTCCTTTGATTGTCGATAATACGGTGGCGACACCTTATTTATGCCGTCCATTTGAACATGGGGCAGATATCGTCGTTCATTCATTGACAAAATATATTGGTGGTCACGGTACATCACTTGGCGGAATGGTTATTGATTCAGGTAAGTTTCCATGGACAAAATACCCGAATCGCTTTTCGTTATTGATAGAGCCGGATGTGGCATACCATGGTGTCAGTTATACCGAACATTTTGGTGCAGCGGCCTTTATTGCTCGTTGCCGTGTTGCGCCATTGCGCGGAACGGGTGCTGCATTATCACCGTTTAACGCATTCTTGATTTTACAAGGTTTAGAAACCCTCGCGCTAAGAATGGATAGACATACCGAAAATGCGCTAAAAGTTGCGAACTACCTGGAAAATCATCCACAAGTAGAGTGGGTGAAATATGCAGGGCTACCGAGTAACCCTGAACATGGCTTAGCGCAAAAGTATATGAACGGCAAGCCAGCAAGTATTATGTCGTTTGGTATTAAAGGTGGCCAAGAAGCAGGGGCGCGCTTTATTGATGCCTTGAAACTGATTGTGCGGTTGGTAAATATTGGTGATGCTAAATCACTAGCCTGTCACCCTGCATCAACGACACATCGTCAACTTAATGATGCAGAGTTAGCGCAGGCAGGAGTTTCTCGGGATATGATCCGCTTATCAATTGGCATAGAACATATTGATGATATTTTAGCAGACCTTGAACAGGCGTTAGCTGCTGCCAAATAGTTTTACTTTGTATGAATAACAACCGGTTATGGTGAATACCCTGACCGGTTTTTGTTTATAAACTGCTGTACACTTTTTTGTATTAATGACTAATATTAAGAACGAATTAAATTTTCACCTTATTTTTAAATACTGAACTATTCTTTAAACACTCAGTCTTATTTGATTCTTATCTCTTTTTGTATATGAATTGTAGTATTCATTTATTGATTGTTTATATACAGCGACCTTTCTACCAACTAACGTTCGATTTGTTTAAATGGGGTTTAATTGCCATAACGATAATAGCTAAATAAAAGAGCGCGTTTGCTCAAACGAAATAAATAAAATGATTAAATATCAATAAAAAGAATGGTTGAGATGAGATGATTATGGCAAACAATAGAATTGCCTACCTTAAATGGTGTCTGTTATTTGGTTTTGTCCTAGTGACCTATTTTTTACCCTTAAATGGTAGGTTACTGTGGCAACCGGATGAACTGCGGTATGCAGAAATTAGTCGGGAATTGATTATAAGTTATAACTGGAGTGTTCCTGAACTTTTAGATATTCGTTATTTTGAGAAACCCATTTTTGGTTATTGGGTAGGGGCTGTTTTCCAAATGTTATTTGGTGAAAATAACATTTCTGTTCGTCTTGGAGTAGTATTTAGTACATTAGTCAGTGGGTTATTTGTTTATCTCAGCGCTAAAATGGCTTGGAAAAACTCACGTATTGCGTTTAATGCGGCCTTTATTTACCTTTCAATGCTGATGGTCTTTACCATCGGTACCTACAATATTCTTGATCCCATTGTGACTGCATTTATCACTATGGTGATTTTCTTTTTCCAGTGGGGGTTAACGACAAAATACTTCTCTCATAAATTACTCGCTTTTATGATGATGGGAGTAGCCTGTGGGCTAGGGGTATTAACAAAAGGTTTTCTCGTTTTAGTGCTGCCAGTACTTGTTTGCTCAGTTGCCGCTATTTACTTTAAGCAATTCAAAGAAGTATTTGTTTTATCGTTTGTTTCACTGTTCACTGCTTTTGTCGTGTGCTTACCTTGGGCCTTTGTTATTGCCAGCCGTGAGCCTGATTTCTGGAACTATTTCTTCTGGGTTGAGCATATTCAACGTTTTATGGCGAATAACGCGCAAAACAAATCCCCATTTTGGTTTTATATCCCTATCTTGCTCGCTGCGGTATTACCTTGGCTAGGGTACCTTTTTGGTGCGCTACGTCACGCATGGCAGCAAAAAGGGTTACATATTTATTTTCTATTATGGTTTATCGTGCCATTTGTTTTTTTCAGTATTACTAAAGGAAAATTACTGACCTATATTTTGCCTTGTATTGCACCGATCGCGGTTCTTATGGCAGCCTACATTGAAAAAATACTGACTGAGAAAAACACACTCACTATTCGTTTGAATGCATTGATTAACACACTGATAGGTGGCGTTATTGCTGGTGGAATTATTGCTTCTGCTTATTACCCTAAACTGAATGTATATCAGGCCGATGAAAGTGGAAAGCTATGGTTAGCCGCTGGCGCATTTATTTTTTGGTTATTGGTTGCGTTGCTTTCTTTCAAACAACGGTTTTGGTATTTAGCCGCAGTGTGTACGGTGGCAATTAGCTTAACGGTAGGGCATGTGATCCCATCTCGTATTGCCAGTAATAATACGCCACAAGAGGTGATTGCGAAGTATCATCACCAGTTAGCTGATAAATCTGTATTGTTAACCAATAATGTCGGGCTAGGCACCACATTGGCATGGGTACTTAAACGCAGTGATATTACGATGCTTCACCAAACAGGGGAATTAGGCTACGGGCTAAAATACCCAGATGCCGCTAATCGGTTTTATAGCTTAAAGCAGTTACCTGATTTATTAAAAAATTATCATTATAAAGATGTGGCGGTGGTCGTAGAAAGTTCTCAGCGTGAATTGTTGGACGCATTACCCGGCAACCCAATTATTATTCGGGAAGGTAATCTTGTTTTAGCTTTTTATGAAGGCCAATAGAGACAGTACGTTGGGATGTTATTTGATAATCGCCGCCATACCATTTAGGTTTGGCGGCTATTTACATTAGCGTGTAGGCTTATTTAAAGTGCTCGAGTTTGACGCTGAATGAGATTTTTCCAGACCTGCGGGGAGACCATGATAAATTAATAGCATGGCCATGCTATTACTCATTGCATTCACTTCCACTTCGTTGACTGTACGGCTGTTACGTTGATGACGGCTAGTTAACGTATTTCTCATTGGGACGTCTCCTCAGTTTCTTTGATTAGGCGATTCGCTTCGGCAAGCTCATAGCGCCTTGGTGTTAGTGCGGTTGCACTGTGATTACGGGCTAGCAAGGTATAAATGGTTGGTAAAACAAACAGGGTAAATAATGTGCCAACTAACATACCAGTGACTATCACTAAGCCTAAGCCAAAGCGGCTATTTGCTCCTGCTCCAGTGGCGAATAGCAGAGGAACTAAGCCAATCACCATTGCTGCGGTTGTCATTAGTATTGGGCGTAAACGAATTTGTGCTGCTTTGAGAATGGCATGTCGTCTATCTAACCCTTCATTGGCTTGTAATTCATTGGCAAACTCAACCATCAATATTCCGTGTTTACTGATTAAGCCAATCAATGTGACTAAGCCGATTTGGGTGTAAATATTTAATGTTGCATAACCAAGTGCCAATGGAATTAACGCACCACAAATTGAAAGTGGAACAGTAATCAAGATAATCAATGGATCGACTAAACTTTCATATTGTGCCGCTAAGACTAAGTAAATAATGATGAGCGCCGCCATAAAGGCAAAGGCGAGGGTGTTTCCTTCTTGTTTATATTGGCGCGAATCGGATTGCCAGTCATGGCTAAAACCTGCTGGTAGCTCATTGGCAATATTATCTAAATAAGCAACAGCTTGGCCTAATGTGACACCAGGAGCAGGTATTGCTTGGAAAATTGCCGCATTTTGCTGATTAAATTGCGTGAGTTTATTCGGTTCAACTTGGGTATTGATATCAACCACCGTTGACAGTGGGATCATAGTTCCCGCTTCCGATTTCACATAATGGCGTGAAAGGGCTTCCGGTGTTAAGCGTTGGCTACGAATACTTTGAGGGATCACATCATAAGAACGGCCATCCATCCCAAAGCGGTTAATATAGTTTTCCCCCACTAATAAGGTCAGTGATTCCCCGATATCTTGCATACGAATACCTAAGCTATTCGCTTTTGAACGGTTTATGCGGACTTCTACCACTGGGTTGTTGTAGTCGAGGTCACTATCTACCACCATAAACAGACCGCTTTCACGTGCTTGTTGCTTGATCTCTTCCATGGTTTTATAGAGTACCGAATAATCTTGCGGACTTCTGAGAACCATTTGGATTGGCAAGCCACCCGTTGAACCTGGCAAGGCGGGTAACTGGAAAACGAAAATACTGTTCCCTTCGACATCACCGACGCGCCCTTGTAAGTCACCTTGGATCTCAGATGCGGCGCGGTCACGCTGCTCCCATGATGTCAAGTTAGTTCCCCCAAAGCTGGCGGAAGGGCCATCGGTTCCGTTAATAATCCAAGTACTTTCTGTTTCTGGCAACTCCATGAAAACATCATGTAATTTACGCGAAAAACGTTCTACATACTCGAGGTTAGCGTGTTGCGGCGATTTGATCGCCGTTAATACACTAGACTGGTCTTCCACAGGGGCTAATTCACGAGGAGCTGATTGATAAAGCAGTGGTAAGCTAATGAATACACCAACGGCAATAACACCTGTTAACCAACGGTTTTTCAAAGAGAAATTCAATACAATGGTATAGTAATGGGCTAAGGTAGAAAAGAAGGTTTCTGCCATGCGCGCCATACGCCCTTCATTCTGTTTTGAGTTCAACATAAACGAGCTCATTACAGGGGAAAGGGTTAATGCCACAATCCCCGAAACAATCACCGCCCCGGCCAACGTGAGTGCGAATTCTTTAAACAAAGCTCCCGTTAAACCTGACATTAGCCCTATTGGAGCATATACCGCCGCCAAGGTGATCGTCATCGCGATAACTGGGCCTGCCACTTCACGAGCACCAATTAAAGCCGCTAAAACCGGTGATTTCCCTTCTTCAATATGGCGATGGACGTTTTCGACCACAACGATAGCATCATCGACGACGAGACCAATTGCTAATACCATGGCCAGTAGCGTCAGTAAGTTAATACTAAACCCAAATGCCATCATGAGTGCGGCTGCACCTAACATAGATAGCGGAATAGCTAAAATTGGGATGATTACGCTGCGAATTGACCCTAAACACAGGTAAATAACCGCAATAACAATCAGTAGCGCTTCAACTAGTGTGCTAATCACTTGGTCAATAGACGCTTTAATAAAGCGCGAAGTTTCAAATGCCATTTCCACCTTAACGCCGGGCGGTAAAGTTTTGGTGATGTCAGGCATTAATTGATTCATGCCGTCAACGATTACTAGAGGGTTACCGGTTGGTGTGGCAAATAAACCAAGGTAAATCGCAGGCTCACCATTCATTAAACCACTGGTTTCTGTGGAAGCGGCTCCTAATTCAATGGTTCCCACATCTTTTAAACGTACTAATCCATTGCCGTCGTTGCGGATCACTAGATCACGAAACTCATCGACATTAGTGAGGTCGGTATTAACATAGACATTAGAAATCACGAATTCGCCTTTGACTTTACCGGGTGCCGCTTGGTAGTTGTTTTGGCGAACTGCTTGCGCAACATCCGCAGCGGTTAGCCCTCGGCCAGCTAATTTATCGGCATCCAGCCATAAACGCATTGCTAATTGTTGGCCTCCGAAGACTTGAACTTTAGCGACACCATCAATTGAGGAATACATTGGTTCAATGACGCGAGAAATATAGTCTGTCAGGGCAGGAATGGATAAATTGGTGCTGGAAAAACCGATATAAGCAACCGCAGTAGATTCCCCAGAGGAAAGTTCAATCACAGGGTCATAAGCTTCTTTCGGTAATTTATAACGAACTTGGTTCACCTTCGCCATTACTTGTGCAAGGGCTTGAGTGGAGTCTCGGTTAAGTTCCATTCGTACGGTGACAAGGCTACTTCCTTGCACAGAAGAAGAAGACAGATAGTCTACGCCTTCCACAGAGGAAACCGCTTGTGCGATGGGTTGTGTCACAAACCCTTGCATCAATTTAGCTGATGCGCCAGGGTATTGCGTAGTAATGGTGATCGTCGAGCTTTCAAGTTGTGGATATTGGCGAATAGGCAGTTTACTCAGCGCAAATAAACCAATTAATACAATCAGCGCACTGACCACGAGAGCCAGAACAGGTCGGCGAACAAAAATATCAGTAAATTTCATTACGCCTTCCTTATGAACCTTGAGCCGTATTAGTGACAGGTTCAGACAATGTATCTTGGGCAACAGGGGTGACAGCAGAGCCGTCGTTTAAGCGTAATTGCCCAGAAGTGACGACTTTATCGTTAGCACTTAAGCCGTGTTCTATTTCAATTTTGCCATCCCAACGTTGCCCCGTTTTTACGGACACCCGCTTGACGGTCATCGCATCCCCTTCACCTTGCGTAATAAATACGGTATCGCCATAGGCGGTATACGTAACAGCGGTTTCTGGGATTGTAATGACTTCATTACTGGCTTGGCGTACCACATTCACATTGGCGTACATCCCAGCTTTTAATGTGCCATCGCTATTTTCTAATGTGGCTTGCAGGGCGATAGTACGTGATTTACCAATGAGTGGGTCAATGGCCGTAATACGGGCTGGAAAAGTTTTATTGGGATAAGCATCAACTGTAATATCAACAATTTGGCCTTGATGCAGTTCCGGTGAGGCCTGTTCATCTAAGGAAAAGTTGAGCTTTAAGGTTTTGGTATCCACCAGGCTGGCAATGGCTTCCCCTGGGTTTAAATACTGTCCTTCATGGACTTGGCGAATACCTATCGTACCGTCGAATGGCGCTCGGATTGTCTTTTGCGCAATCAATGCTTGGGTTTGGCGGATCAGGCCTTGGGCAATATCACGTTCAGCACGTGTACTGTCCACTTGAGCCTCTGCCACTAAATGTTGCGCAGATAATGAACGTGTTCTTTCATATAAGCGAGCCGCATTGCGCAACTGTGCTTGGTAACGTGATAAATCAGCTTGTTCAACGGCATCATTGAGTTGCACTAATAATTGGCCTTTTTTGACTTGCTGGCCAGATTCAAATGCAATTTTTGTTATACGGCCATTGGTTTCTGCGGCGACTAAGACTTGGCTGCCAGCTTCTAACTCACCTACACCGTAAAAAGTACGAGGCGCGGTATCTAAGCTAACAGGAGCCAATGCCACTTTTACGGGTGGATATTGGTATGCTGCTTGTTCGTCTTCTTCATTTTGCGCATAGGTCGAATAAATCGCGCTACCCGCCCCAACAGCGATCAAAACGGAACAAAGTGTCATTATTGTTTTTTTATTCATTAAATTTTCCTTCTATTTCTG
Organism: Providencia sp. PROV040; assembly: GCF_032706145.1. Taxonomy (NCBI): domain Bacteria; kingdom Pseudomonadati; phylum Pseudomonadota; class Gammaproteobacteria; order Enterobacterales; family Morganellaceae; genus Providencia; species Providencia sp. PROV040. The sequence goes on from NZ_CP120530.1 coordinate 543,633, forward strand.
CGTCTTTAACGCGAAATAAAGACCTCGAAAATGCCCTGCAATGGCGATAGCGATTAAGCCCCCAATAACAGCGATATGTTCAATTGCCCAAAACATGGCGATTTGAGCTTGTTCTCCCGTGTAGCTCCAAAAGGTGTGGACAACCACAATAGTGAGGAACAAAAACACGGCTAACGCGCCAGTTCCAAGCCATAAAAGACGGTTAAATAGCACAAGAACAGAGCCAATTAACATGACAGCAGCAGAAGCAATATTGAAAAACCAATCTGGGTGAAGACCTGCGGCACGCATTTCGGCCAGACTATTTTCATAATCAAAAACTTTGGCTAAACCAGATGAAATAAATAAAACCAAGACTAGTAAGCGAGCAATAACCCATAAGCTATTGCTTTCTAACATTTTGGTAATCACCGATGGCATAAACCTATCCCCTTTTAAAAAATAACCTCAATTGACAAACTAGCAGGGTGGCACTATAAAACCTTAAGTTAAGTTGAGGTCAAGCAAAGGTGAGCTAAAATGGCGGACAAAGACACAAAAACGATAAAACCTCAGAAGAATGAGGGGAAAAAAATTGATTTTACTCGGGCATTAACGGTGGGCGAAGTGGCAAAACGCTCGGGAGTGCCTGTTTCTACAGTCCATTTTTATGAATCAAAGGGGCTAATTCAAAGTACACGAACTCAAGGGAATCAGCGACGATTTCACTCTGTTGTACTTCGTTACATCGCCATTATTAAGGTTGCACAAAGTACGGGGATCCCACTACATGAAATTCAAGAGGCATTGGGGCGTTTTCCTGCAAATAGCGCGCTAACTTCGGAGCAATGGAAGGAGATGTCGACGCAATGGCGTAAATCTTTAGATAAGCGTATTCGGCAACTGACACGTTTACGTAATGAGTTGGATAACTGTATTGGTTGTGGTTGCTTATCACTCAGTGACTGTCCGCTGCGCAATCCTGATGATGTACTTGGTAGGAAAGGCCCTGGTGCCCGTATTTTAGAACGTCCATAAGTTATTTTATTAATTTCTGCGATTAATCATACTTTTCATTATTTGGATAGCCACTGCTGAAAGTGGCTATTTAACGATTTATATCATCACCTTACTATTTAAATTACCGCACATAATGGATATTTTTTGCGCCCATCGGCTACCCCTTTCCAGCATATTTGCGTAACTATTCGTTATGTTAATTTTTTGTGAACTCATTGTAACTAAATGAGAGAAAAAGAGGGTGACAAAGATGAAAGGCTTGAATAATAAGATTGCCATTGTGACTGGGGGAGCGACCAAAATTGGTGCAACCGTTGCGAAGGTATTAAGTGATTACGGCGTTAAAGTCACGATTTTTGACATTGATACCTTGAATGGTGAAAAGGTAGCTCAAAGTGAGCCCAATATTGATTTTCTTCCTGTCGATATCACTGACGACCAACAACTTAAACAAGGCATTGACCGTGTTGCGCAAAAATATGGGCAACTCGATTTTTTAGTTAATCTGGCTGCCACTTATCTTGATGAAGGCCAGTTATCTACAAGGCAGGATTGGCTCACTGCGTTGAATATTAATGTGGTGAGTGCAGTGATGGCTGCGCAGCTTGCAAAAGTACATTTCGCAAAATCGGGTAAAGGTGCCATCGTCAATTTTACCAGTATTTCTTCTTCTGTCGCCCAAACTGGTCGTTGGCTCTACCCTGCATCTAAAGCCACCATGTTAGAGGTAACTCGCAGCCAAGCAATGGATTATGCGGCTGAAGGAATTCGTGTAAATTCCGTTTCCCCTGGGTGGACTTGGTCCCGAGTTATGGATGAAATCACAGGGGGAGACCGTCAAAAAACAGACCGTGTTGCTGCTGATTACCACTTATTAAAACGCGTTGGTGACCCAGAAGAAGTCGCTCAAGTTGTCGCGTTCCTACTTTCTGATTTGGCCAGCTTTGTTACAGGTGCGGATTACGCTGTCGATGGCGGTTACTCCGCTATGGGGCCTGAACAGGCTAAACCGGCAATTCCCCGTCTTGCTGAATAAGACACCATTTTAACTATTTTGTAGAGGAAAATACTATGCGCCGTATTGCTATCGTCGGTGGTGGTCAAGCGGGTATGCCATTAGCTTTGGGTCTACTCAATAAAGGTTATGAAGTCACTGTTGCAACAAACCGCACTCCAGATGACGTTAAAAATGGCCGAGTGATGTCGAGCCAGTGCATGTTCGATATTTCACTGCAATTTGAACGTGATTTAGGCATTAATTTTTGGGAAGAACAGTGTCCGCCGGTTGAAGGAATTGGTTTTACAGTTCCTCATCCCGAAAAAGCGGGGGAAAAAGTAATTTCTTGGCGTTCACGTCTCGATAATTATGCCCAAGCTGTCGACCAACGTATCAAAATGCCTTACTGGATGGAGTTATTTGCAGCTCGTGGCGGTAATTTACGCATTGAAGATGTTGGTATTGCAGAACTGGAACGCTTAGCGCAAACACACGATTTAGTCGTGTTAGCGGGTGGAAAAGGGGAAATTGTTAAACTGCTTGAGCGCGATGCCTCCCGCTCACCTTATGACAAACCACAACGGGCCTTGGCACTGACTTATGTGCATGGCATGTTACCAACGCCAGAGTATTCACAAGTTTCTTTCAACTTAATACCCGGTGTTGGTGAGTATTTTGTGTTCCCATCACTGACGAATAGTGGTGATTGCCACATTATGGTGTTTGAAGGGATCCCCGGTGGGCCTATGGATCAGTGGAATGAAGCTCGTACTCCACAGGAACACTTGGCATACAGTAAAAAAATACTCAATACCTATTTACCTTGGGAAGCAGAACGTTGTCATAATGTTGAGTTAACTGATGATAATGGCATCTTAGCCGGAAGATTTGCACCAACAGTGAGAAAACCGGTGTTAACTTTACCATCAGGTAACATTGTGTTTGGTTTAGGAGATGCGTTAGTCACCAATGACCCACTAACGGGTCAAGGTTCGAATAACGCTACCAAGGCTTGTAAAGTCTATTATGACGCTATTTTAGCCCATGGTGACAAACCTTACACTGCAAAGTGGATGAATGACACATTTGAACAGTTCTGGAAGTATGGTCGCCATGTTGTGGAATGGACCAATTCCTTACTCGCCCCACCTGAGCCGCATATTTTACACCTATTGGGTGCAGCCCAGCAGCTGCCATCCCTCGCACACACCATCGCGAATGCCTTTAATTACCCGCCCGTATTATTCCCTTGGTGGAAAGATGAGGCTGCTTGTGAGGCGTATATTCAATCGCAAATGATGGAAGAAGCTCGAGCTTAATGGGAGATATCAGTATGTCTATGATTGCAGAGGATACACTCATGTGTGATAGGGAATGGGGCGATACCGAATTTGAATCAAAGATATTGCGTAATCTGTTGGGATGTTACCCAACAGGCGTGGCTATTGTTACCACCCGAACTGCAGATGGCCGTGATGTTGGGTTAACTATCAACTCATTTGCGTCGTTATCACTTGACCCACCATTAGTGCTATGGAGCTTAGTGAATCATTCACCAAACCTAGCGGTATTTCGTGATTGTACTCATTTTACTATCAATATATTAGGCCACGGACACCAAGAACTAGCGATGCGTTTTGCGAACCCACGTATCGAAAATAAATTTGCAGATGTGGCTACCCACCTAACACCAGAAGGCGTTCCTGCATTGCATGGTGCTATTGCCACATTGGTGTGCGAAAACCATAAGCAAGACACGATTGGTGACCACTTATTAATGGTGGGGCATGTTCGCCGTATAGGTAGTGAAGCGGGTAAACCGTTAGTGTTCCATGGCGGTAGCTTTACTGCCCTACATGAAGCGCCTTAAGGAGGGAGTGACTATGAACCAGCAAATTTTAATGACATTCGCGACACAATTGCAGCAAGGGAACATCCAAGTTATCGACCTGACACAAACCTTATCGCCTTCATTTCCGGCACTGCAATTACCTGAACAATTTGGGCAAGTTTGGTCATTTAGCATGGAACAAATTTCTTGCTACGACGATAACGGCCCTGCATGGTATTGGAATAATTTTAGTTGCGGAGAACATACCGGCACGCATTTTGATGCACCAATTCACTGGATCAGTGGCAAAGACCAAATCAACAACACCGTTGATACTATTCCAGTGGAAAACTTTGTAGCGCCAGCCGTTGTGGTAGATGCCAGTGCGGAAGTGGCTCAAAACCCTGATTGGGTGTTAACTGTAGAGTTTTTGCAAAAATGGGAAGAAAAGCACGGCATAATTCCTAAAGCAGCTTGGGTACTTTTCAGAACGGATTGGTCGAAAAAGGCGAATGACCCGGTTGCCTATGTAAGTATGCGTGAAGATGGTGCACACACGCCGGGGCCATCGCAAGAAGCGGTGGAATGGCTTATTCATCAGCGTGATGTCAAAGGGTTTGGCGTTGAAACCATCAATACAGATGCAGGGCAATCATACAGTTGGCCAGTACCTTACCCTTGCCATACTTTAATGCATGGTCACAATAAATATGGCCTGCAATGTTTAACGAACCTCGACAAACTGCCTGCGACAGGTGTCGTGATTGTTGCTGCGCCACTTAAAATTGAAGGTGGTTCTGGCAGCCCATTACGTGTACTCGCACTTGTGGGGTGAGGTATGACAGCAAGCTCAACTCCTCAAGTGATAGTCGTGGGCAGTGGAATGAATTCCTTGATGTGTGCAGCCTTGTTGGCAGTACGTGGAAAATCAGTCCTCGTTCTTGAGCGAAATGACCGCTTAGGGGGCTGTATCCGCACTGAGAATTTGTTTGAGGGCTATACCCACGATTTACTTTCTTGCTGGTACTCCTTATTTGTTGGTAGCCCTGGGTACCAAGAGCTCGAACCCTATTTAAAGCAGTATGGATTAGAATTTGCTCAATGTGATTATTCAACGGGGTTAGTGCAACCGGATGGTCAATCGATTGCGTTAAAACGGGATATTTCTGAAGCGGCTAAGCAACTCGACCAGTTGGCTCCGGGAGATGGCCTTGCATTTCGTAAGATGGCGGAACAGCTATTTACGCAAGATGCAGCGCTTACATTTGGCCTATTAGGGCAAAACCCATATAGCGCCAATATGCTGAAATTATTATTTCCAGAATGGCGAAAACGTGGAGTCGATGGCTTGCTTGATTTTGCAAAAGCAGGAATAGAAAGCTTTCGCCGTTGGTCAGAACGTGAATTACAGCACGACTTTAGCCGAGCTTTGATGGCGCCATGGGTATTACATACCGGACTTGGGCCGGATGAAGCCAGTTCTGCATTAATTGGGAAATTAACCTTTGCGGCGGTGGTGGCTGGTGGTATGCCAGTGGTGAAAGGCGGCAGTGCTCGTATCGTGGAGGCTTTTGCGAAGGTTATTGAAGTGCATGGTGGCCAGTTAAAAACGGGTATGAATGTTGAAAAAATCATCACTATAGGTGAGGGGAGAAACCAACGAGCAACAGGAGTGATGGCGAATGGGCAAATCATTGCTGCGTCTGAAAGCGTAGTTTGTAACGTTACCCCAACGCAGCTGTATGGGGCATTACTCGAAAATACTTCACTGCAAGTGAGGGAAAAAGCGAGAGGTTACCGTTATGGGCGTGCGGGGATGCAAATTCATTTTGCTTTAAGCGCCCCTCCCCCTTGGTGTAATCCTGAACTGTTAAATGTACCACTGGTTCATTTCACTGAAAGCATGGAGCAAGTGTGTTTATCGGTGACACAGGCAAATAATGGTTATTTACCAGATAAACCGACATTTGGTATTGGCCAACCTACCGCGCTCGATCCCAGTCGAGCCCCAGAAGGAGGGTGGATCTTATGGATCCAAATGCAAGAGTTGCCTCGAGTGTTAAAGGGGGATTCTGCTGGTGAAATTTCAGTACCGGATGACGGGGGTTGGGATGAGCAAGTGCGAGAGGCTGTTGCAGATCGAATTCAACAGCGCTTAGAGCTGGTAATGCCTGGCTTTTCTAATTTGATAGTGGGGCGCAAGGCAATTTCTCCCGCCGACCTAGAAAATTATAACTGTAACCTTGTTGGTGGTGACCCTTATTCAGGAACTTGTTCACCTGATCAGTTCTTCTGGTTGCGGCCTTTTGCTGCGACTGGCCAGACGAAAACGCATCAAACCGCAGTCAAAAACCTTTTTCATATTGGCGCCTCAACGCACCCCGGTCCCGGTTTGGGTGGTGGTTCAGGTTACCTTGTTGCACAAAAATTAGCAGTCAAACGCAGGACATAATAAATCAGCAAAGGATTTGTGACTTAACAGGTAAAGCACACACAGTAAGCAACCCACTATGGCAGGAAACATGATGAAAAAAACAACAATCGGTAAGCTTGTAGCAGGTTCGTGTCTCAGCATATTTTCGTTTGGTGCGATTGCCACCGAAGGTGGCGGTTTAGGGGTATACCCCGATGGGCTAGAAAACTTTATGTCAGGTGCATTGCCACCACAAGGGGTACATGTACTGGTGTATGGTGGAAATGCGCATTATGACAGTATTCGCGATAACAAAGGCGATAAGATCCCTGTTCCGGGGTTTAGCGTCAATGTGAATGTACTCGCTCCTCGACTTATTTGGGTAACTGACCAAAAAGTCTTTGGTGGTGATCTGGCTTTTCATACGATTGTGCCATTATTGGATGTGACTGCAAAAGCGGCTGGGCAAAAAGATACTAGCCGCGGCCTCGGTGATATTACATTTGGCCCCGCATTAGGGTTTCATCCATCAGCCGATTTGCATTATGTGGTTGGGCTAGATGCGTATGCTCCAACAGGTAAATACAGCAAAACAGACCCATCAAGTTTAGGTAAGAATTATTGGGCGCTGCAACCAGTTTGGGCAATCAGTTATATTCCACCTGTTGGTGTAAATGCGGATTTGAAGATGATGTATGACTTTAACTTCCGCAATAACGATACGAAAACACGTTCAGGGCAAGCATTTCACGCTGATTATGCACTAGGTTGGGGGTTCGGCAATGGTTGGGTGGCAGGTATTGGGGGCTATGCATTTTGGCAAACGACAGATGATAGCGGACCAAATTCAGCTCAAGGAAAAGCTCGAGCCTATTCTATTGGGCCTTCAATTCGCTATGCTAACCCGCAAGGGTGGCTATTTACTGCTAAATGGGAAAAGGATTTTGAAGTCAGAAACCGTCCAGAAGGTTCCCAAATTTATTTGAAGGCATCGATACCTTTTTAAACACGTTTGTATATCAAAACCCCATATTGGTATTACATAACAATATGGGGGGTATTTCTAAGAAAGTGATGATTGGGAATTTAGGCTTTTTTCATACTCTGACTTGGAGTTTCACCATAGCGTTGTTTGTAATCTGCACTAAAGCGACCCATATGGGCAAATCCCCAACGTAAAGCTACCCCAGTGACGCTAGTTGCTTCCCCTGAAAGGAGCTCTGCTCGAACACGTTCCATCCGTAAATCACGTAGATACTGCATTGGGCTGATATCTAAGAACTCTTTAAAACCAGCATATAAACTGCGTAAGCTGACGCCTGCAATATGAGCTAGCTGCTCAACAGTGATAGGTTCATGGGCGTGTGCTTCTAAATATTCTTGCACTCTGCGTACGTGACGAGGACGAATTGTTGACCTTCGCATGCCTGAGTCTTCGATATAATTATGGCCTTGGGTAGAAAGTAAAGTGACAGAAACCAATTGTTCAACTTGAGTCGTGATCAATTTATGTTGTAAGAGATCGGGCGCGCGAGTTGCGCATTCAATCAGGTAATTCATTAAAGTGCGCCATGCAATGCAAGATTGCCAAGCAAAACCCAACTCAAAAACTAACGGTTTATCTAAAGTATGCCCTAGTTGGCCTACTAAGGATCTTTCGAGTAAAGAACGGGAAATACGTAACATAAATTGATCGTTATCGCTATTCCAACGCATTATTGTTGATTCTTCAGGGCTAAGAAGTGAGGCCATCTGAGGAGTTGATTCAATACATTTTCCACCACTTTCGATGACTGCTGTACCTGATAGAGGCATTTGAACCAAAAAAAAGTCCTGTAGTTGCCCTGGAATAATGGAGACATCGGCACCATAGCGTAAGCGGCTTAGAGAAATATCCCCCATAGGAATATAGTGCATACGAGCATCAAGGCGTTGATGTGGATTAAGTAAGTTAAATTGATGTGGCTTCATGACTCGACCAACCATCGATTTAATCTCTTCAGGGTCAGCTGAGGTAAATAATAAACGCTCTGAAGAACAGAGCTGATTTTCAATCTGAGATGCAGATGAATGGGACCACGAGTTGCTCAACATCGGAGGTTCCTCCAAAATGATTTGCCAGCCCTGCTTTATAGAATAACCAAAATAGGGCCCGACTAATATTGCTTGTTATGTGTTTTTCTCAGTAAATTCAATTTATTATAATATTTTGCAATGACTTATTATATTAGGGAGGAATGCTTTCCATTTAAGTCAAATGAAGCCTTCCTTTTTGTTAACATTTTATTGACTATTTTTTAACTAGTCATGAGTTGAACATAACATAAACAAATTTTCTTACCTAGATAAAAACATGCAGAAACTATCCTAAAACTGCAAAAAAATAGAAACTATGCGGTTGTTGTGATAGCGATAACAATATAAAAAATAAAGTTATTTTTATTTCAATAACAGTAAAATATATATGATTTTTCATATTAAATTTTATGTTTACCTATCTTTTTCTTATTTAATTAATGTAATGCTCTAATTAATTATTTTATGGCGATGTTTTTTTCTGATTTGTTTGCTTTTGTGAGGCCTATTTTCTATTTAAACATGCTATTCAGTATTTTTTATTTATTTTATTGATCTTTTTTTTCTACGCTATTTGGCGGAAAAACTAATTTTCTAGTTGTTTTAACTCACTATTTGTCCCTTATCTGCAAGCCTTATCCACTCTCTGCATAAATCTAATTTACATGATTAATCATGGATTGACCTGTTATTAACAAAAGATATACAAATAATAAACACAAAAAAGATAAAAACGTTCTGATGTTGATTGGTGAGGTTAAAATGGCTGAGCGATCGTTTGTACAAGAAGTTCAAAAATTACGGCAAGGGCAAGGTGAAACCTTCAGTGGTGAAGGGATCCTTGCTGTTACAAAAGCGCTATTAGAGTCGGGTGTATCTTATGTTGCGGGATATCAAGGTGCTCCTATCTCCCATTTGATGGATGTCCTTGCTGACGCACAAGATATTTTATCTGAATATGGTATTCGCTTTGAAAATAGCGCAAGTGAAGCAACTGCAGCGGCAACCTTAGCAGCCTCAGTTAATTATCCACTACGTGGAGCTGTGACTTTTAAAGCAACAGTGGGGACGAATGTCGCATCTGATGCCTTAGCTAACTTAGCTTCGGGTGGTGTGTTAGGTGGTGCTTTAATTATTGTTGGTGAAGACTATGGTGAGGGCTCTTCTATTATGCAAGAGCGTAGCCATGCTTTTGCGATGAAATCGCAGATGTGGTTGCTTGACCCTCGGCCCAATTTACCGTCTATCGTTCAAGCCGTGAAAGATGGTTTTGAGCTCTCTGAAGCCAGTAATACACCCGTTATGTTACAAATGCGTATTCGTTCTTGTCACGTTCACGGGCAATTTGTTTGCGCAGATAATCAGCGCCCTAAATTTACCGTCAAAGATGCGCTTGAGAACCCAACTCGAGACGTCAGTCGCATAGTATTACCCCCTGCTAGTTTCTTACATGAAAAAGAAAAAATTGAAGCTCGCTGGCCCGCTGCAATTAAATTTATTCAACAACATGAGTTAAATGAATTTTTTTCAGAAGACTCGGATGATGTTGGAATTGCGCTACAAGGCGGTTGTTACAACACGTTGATCCGCGCATTAAATCAGCTAGGGCTAGCGGATGTTTTTGGTAATAGCCAAATTCCTTTATATGTGATGAATGTGGCTTATCCATTGATTGACGATGAATTTGAACGCTTTTGTCGTCATAAAAAAGCCATTCTAGTTTTGGAAGAAGGCCAGCCAAATTTTGTTGAGCAAAATGTGGCGAATATTTTGCGTCAACGCAAGATTGATATTGCCCTGCATGGTAAGGATATGCTGCCAATGGCGGGGGAATATAATACTGCAACAGTGCTTGCGGGTTTACGTTCGTTTTTTGAATGCTATGGAAAGATAGCTCCACAAGTCAAAGCGGCTGCAAAACAGATTCGTATTCCAACGATTAATATTGCCACTCAAAAATCTGAAGAATCTTTACCTGAATACGTGAATGCAGCAGAGCCAACATTAGATGAATCTGTCCATGCGCGCCCACCAGGGTTTTGCACAGGTTGCCCCGAAAGGCCTATTTTTACTGCGATGAAGTTGGTGGAGCGTGAATTAGGCGAACATCATGTGAGTGCGGATATCGGCTGTCATTTATTTTCTATTCTACCGCCCTTTAATTTGGGGAATACCACCATGGGCTATGGGCTAGGAGGCGCAGGGGCTGCGGCTTTGAATGCAAAGGCTGGGAAACGCGCGATTTCAGTGATGGGAGATGGGGGGTTCTGGCATAACGGTTTAACCAGTGGTATTGCCAATAGTGTTTTTAACCGTAGCGATAACTTAACTATTGTGGTTGATAACAGCTATACCTCTGCGACAGGAGGGCAAGATATTCTCTCTTCGACAGCGTTGAATCCAACCCGTAGTACTGGTCATGAAATTGAAAAAGCGGTGAAAGGGGTGGGTGTTAATTGGGTGAAAACCATTAAACACACCTATGACTTAAAAACCATGACAAATACGTTACGTGAAGCTTTAACAACCGATGAGCAAGGGCCCAAGGTTCTGATTGCGCAAAGCGAATGTATGTTGAACAAACAACGCCGCGAAAAGAAAAAAGTGCGTAGTGATGTTGCCGCAGGCAAACGAGTGGTACGTGAGCGTTTTGGTGTCGACCCTGATACCTGTACCGGGGATCACTCTTGTATTCGTTTATCTGGTTGCCCGTCTTTATCAATTAAACCAAGCCAAGACCCATTAAGAACAGACCCGGTTGCAACAGTGATGGATAGCTGTGTCGGTTGTGGGCTATGTGGTGAAGTCTCTCACGCTGCTGTCTTGTGCCCTTCTTTTTTTAAAGCTCAAATTATTACTAACCCTAATGGCTGGGACAAATTGCGTCATCGTGTACGCGGTTGGTTTATTGGCTATTTACAGCGTCGTGACGCACGTCGTCGTGAACAATTTAGTTTCTAAGGGGGATGCATGAATTCTTTATCAACTGCATTACCATCAACAAAAGTCGCATTACAGCCGATTAAAATTGCCATTTTAGCCATGGGCGGCGAAGGCGGTGGAGTACTTGCCGACTGGGTTGTCAACCTAGGTGAAGAAAACGGTTATTTTGCTCAAACGACTTCAGTGCCTGGCGTGGCACAGCGCACGGGGGCAACAATTTATTATGTGGAATTATTCCCAGGTGCTGATAACCCACAAACCCCTTCTCCTGTATTAGCGCTTATGCCGATGCCCGGTGATGTTGATGTTGTTTTGGCCTCTGAGTTAATGGAAGCAGGCAGAGCAGTACAGCGCGGCTTTGTTACCCCAGAGCGCACAACATTGATCAGTTCAACACACCGGGTTTACTCTATCGCGGAAAAATCAGCCATGGGTGATGGGCGAGTCGATAGCCAAGCATTAATTCGCCACACTGCGGCATCTGCGCGTCAGTTTATTCACTTTGATATGGCACAAGCAGCACAAGAAAGTGGCAGTGTGATTAGTGCTGTTTTATTTGGTGCGCTGTTTGGTTCCGGTGTTTTGCCATTTAGCCGCGCACAATTTGAAGAAACGATTGTACGTGGAGGTGTTGGCGTAAAGCCAAGCTTGCGAGCGTTTACATTAGGAGCAGAAAAAGCGGCTAAACCCGAAGATGCATATCAGCCGGAGTCCACAAAGAACACCGTATATTCACCAAAAAATAAGCAGGTATCGCAACTATTAGCTCGTATCCAACATGAATTCTCTCCTCATGTGCAGTATCTCGTGACTGAAGGGACTCGCCGACTTATAGACTACCAAGACCCTGCCTATGCCACTTTATATTTGGATCGCCTCAATAACCTCTTTGCGCAAGATGGCGGGCAAGATGAGCGTTTGCAACGTGCGCTTGCGCGCCACTTAGCCCTTTGGATGTCCTATGAAGACACCATCCGAGTGGCTGACCTTAAAATTCGTGATAGCCGCTTTTCTCGCGTTCGCAATGAAGTACAGGCAAAAGATAATCAATTATTGGAGATCAATGAATTTATGCATCCAAGAATTGAAGAAATTTGCGAAACGCTTCCCAAAAATTTAGGTCGTTGGTTAATGCGTCCACATTGGTTACACAAAGCGCTTCGCAAAATGACCGAAAAGGGGCGCACGATCACTACCAGTTCTTTATTAGGTTTTTTACAGTTGTATCTATTAGCCGCATGGCGAAAAGGCCGACGTTCGACGTTACGTTATCAACTAGAAACGCAGCGTATCGAAAAGTGGCTAGCGGTTGTAATTGAAGCAGCGAAAGCTAACCCTGCACTTGCAACCGAAATTACCCAATGCCAACGCGTGGTTAAGGGGTATAGCGACACTCATGCGAGAGGGTTGCGTAATTTTAAAATCTTAATGGACATCGTTGCGCAGCAAGGGAACAAACTCGCCCCCATTAATTTACGTGAACTACGTGAAGCCGCATTGGCTGATGAACATGGGAAAGAATTGGAAAAATGCCGTCAACGTTTAGCGATGAATTAAGGATAACATCATGAGTTTACTGATATTTACTAAGCCACATAAAATTCATTTTTCGGAGTGTGACCCCGCAGGGATTGTGTTTTACCCCCAGTATTTCGTGATGTTTAACAATTTACTTGAACGTTGGGTTGATGAATTAGTCCCTCAAGGCTTTGCGGGTTACATCATGGAACAACGCTTTGGCTTGCCGACAGTACACCTAGAAGCGGAGTTCAAGGCCATTAGCAAAATGGGGGATAACGTGATGTTAGAGCTACATGTACAGCGTATTGGTCGCAAGTCTCTGACGTTACATCAACGCTGTGTCGGTGTTGATGGAGTACTGCGCATGCAAGTGACGCAAACTTATGTCACGACGTCATTAGAAACGCATCAAGCCATCCCCATTCCAGACGCCTTGTATCAGGCATTAACCGCTCAGCAACCAGTGTAAGTAAAGGAGAAGTTCCATGAATATTGTGTGTATTGGCGGTGGTCCCGCAGGGCTTTATTTCGGGTTGCTGATGAAACTACAGAACCCAAAGAACCGTGTAGTGGTGGTGGAACGTAATCGTCCTTATGACACTTTTGGCTGGGGAGTGGTATTTTCTGATGCCACGCTCAGTAATTTGCGCCAAGCGGACCCTGTTTCTGCTGAAACTATTTCTGCGGAATTTAGCCACTGGGATGATATCGATGTGCACTTTAAAGGTGTATGTAACCGCAGTGGTGGCCACGGGTTTATCGGCATTGGGCGTAAAAAGTTACTCAATATATTACAAGACCGTTGTGTGGAATTGGGGGTGGAGCTGGTATTCGAAACCCAAGTAACGGATGACCAAGCGATTGCTCGTGAGTACCAAGCTGATTTGCTTATCGCTTCTGATGGCATTAATAGTACGGTGCGTACGCGTTATGAAAACGTATTTAAACCAGATATTGACCCACGTCGTTGCCGTTTTGTTTGGCTAGGTACAAAGAAGATTTTTGACGCCTTTACCTTCTTATTCGCCAAAAATGAGCATGGATGGTTTCAAGTTCATGCCTACCAATTTCAAGAAGGGTTATCGACCTTTATTGTGGAGACGACGGAAGAAACTTGGCTTAAAGCCGGTATTGACCAAATGTCTCAAGAGGATGGCATCGCTTATTGTGAAAAACTATTTGCGCCATGGCTTGATGGTGAAAAACTGATTGCTAACGCAGCGCATTTACGTGGTGCCGCAATTTGGATCCGCTTTCCTCGGGTCATTTGTGAAAATTGGGTGCATTGGATGCAGCCCGCTCAAGGTAAAGACGTTCCTGTGGTCTTAATGGGTGACGCGGCACATACCGCCCATTTCTCTATTGGTTCTGGGACTAAATTAGCACTAGAAGATGCTATTGAGCTGTGTGAAAGCTTGAAAACTTCAGGGGGTGATTTACGTAAAGGGCTTGTGCATTACCAGAAGGTTCGCAGCATCGAAGTTCTGAAAATTCAGAATGCGGCACGCAATTCGACAGAATGGTTTGAAAATGTCTGTCGTTATGAAAATTTAGCGCCAGAGCAATTTTCCTACTCTCTCTTAACGCGTTCACAGCGTATATCTCATGAAAATTTGCGCGTGCGTGATGCTGTATGGTTGGAAAACTATGAGCAGTGGTTTGCGGAACAAACAGGTGTGACTTCAAAGGCAAAAGTGCCCCCTATGCTGACACCTTATCATGTACGAGGTATCACTCTTAATAACCGTGTGGTTGCGTCACCAACATTGTTGTATTGCGCTAATCAGGGTATACCCGATGATTTTCATTTGGTACATCTGGGAAGCCGCGCATTAGGTGGTGTGGGTCTAGTGATGACTGAAATGACGGCTATAGCCCCCGATGCCCGTGTGACAAAAGGCTGTGTCGGTATTTGGAATGACGAGCAAGTTACTGCTTGGCAACGTGTGACTGATTTTATTCATCAAAAAACGGATGCCAAAATTGGCATTCAATTAGGCCATGCAGGGCGTCGTGGTTCAACTCAGCGAGGGTGGGAGAAAGAAAATCACCCAATGGATGCAGATAACTGGCCGTTAGTTTCTGCTTCAGCGTTGCCTTATTTACCGAATATCTCACAAACTCCGGTAGAGCTATCCGAGGCACAAATGACTACGGTGATTGACCAATTTGTTGCTGCAGCAAAACGAGCAGAAACGGCTGGTTTTGACTGGCTTGAACTGCAAGCCGGGCACGGTTATCTACTGTCGAGCTTTATTTCTCCATTAACTAATCAGCGTACAGATAACTACGGTGGAACGTTAGAAAATCGCTTACGTTTTCCGTTAGCCATCATTAGTGCTGTGCGTCAGGTGTGGTCAAAACCTTTGAGTGTACGTATTTCATCGACGGATTGGGTGGATGGCGGGACTACGGTTGATGACGCGGTGGAAATTGGCCGTGCAATGAAGCAAGCGGGCGCAGATATGATTGACTGCTCTTCAGGTGAAGTGTCACCGCAACAGCAACCGGTCTATGGCCGGATGTACCAAACACCAATGGCAGACCGTATTCGTAATGAAGCTGGAATACCGGTTATTGCTGTAGGTGCTATTACTGATGCTGACCAAGTCAACAGCATTATTGCCGCTGGGCGGGCGGATTTATGTGCTTTATCTCGGCCATTACTTTCTGACCCTGCATGGGTCTTACATGAATGTGCGCGTTATGGGTGGGAAACTCGTTGGCCGGCACCATATGAATATGGGCGTCAGCAACTCGTTCAATCCTTGAAGTCGCGTTAAAGGCTTTGGCAAACAAAGAGGAAAATAGCATGAATACACACTCCCATGACCAATACCGAGAAAATGTGGCAGGGCGTGCCGATGTGGCAGATACCCCTGAGCTAGTGGCGTATTACCAAGAACTAGATGCGTTGAAGACAGGTGCATTATGGACGGTCGCAAACAAGATTGAACCGTGGCAACCCAAATCAAGCTCAGTTCCTGTGCTGTGGCGCTACCGTGATTTACGCGAACATGTGTTGCGCTCAGTTGAACTGGTGACACCAGAAAAAGCGGGGCGTCGCGTGATCTATCTGAATAATCCCGGCCGCCAAGAAGTGGCTGCTGCAGTAGGTTGGCTATACTCAGGTTTACAAGTCATGCATCCGGGAGAAGCCGCTTCGGCTCATGCCCACTCATCCTCAGCATTGCGTTTTATTATGGAAGGGCGTGGGGCATATACCATTGTCGAAGGGCAAAAAATGATGCTAGAAGCCAACGACTTTGTACTGACGCCGAATGGGACATGGCATGAACACGGCGTTTCGGAAGATGGTTTACCTTGTATCTGGCAAGATGGATTGGATATCCCGTTAGTCAATGCCATGGAAGCTGGGTTTTACAAAGTGCATCCTGACTTACATCAAACACAAACACGACCTATCGATTACCCCGTTGGTATGTGGGGAGGAACCGCATTACGTCCTCACGATATCGGCTGGGATAAACCTTATTCACCATTATTTAAATACCAATGGGGGCCAACCTACGAGGCGTTGTGCCGTGCAGCGAAGGCAGCGGATGGCTCAGTATTTGATGATGTTTTGATGCACTACACTAACCCGCTCACAGGAGGACCTGTGATGCCAACCATTGGAGCGAGTATGCAATTACTGCGTCCGGGCTTTGTTGGTAAAGCTCATCGCCATACGGGAAGTTTTATTTATCAAGTAGCGAAAGGGCAAGGGTACTCCGTGATCAATGGGCAACGCTTTGATTGGCAAGAGCGTGATATTTTCTGTGTGCCATCGTGGATGTTCCATGAACATGTGAATACCTCACAAACCGAAGATGCTTGTCTGTTTTGCTTTAATGATTTACCCGTAATGCACTCTTTGGGGCTCTATTATGAAGAGGCTCTAGTAGAAAATGACGGTCACCAGAAAGTCGTTACCTAGGTGAGTATTATATTTCTTATTGATTAATATAAATAATTTTATTATTCCAATTTACGTGAAGAAGTGAGTGAGGCAATCACCTCATTCAAGGAGAAAGAAAATGCGCTTAATAACTTATCGTTCTGATGTGACCGCGGCAGCCCGTTTAGGAGCAGTTGTTAATCAACAAGTAGTGGATTTAGCCCTTCTGGCACAAGAGCAAGGGCTGTACTTGCCTGATAATATGTTGGACTTTATCGATTTAGGCCCACAAGGTGTGCGTGTTGGTACAGAACTTCTGAATACATATCAAGGGCAATTCCCAGCAGGGACTGCATGGCCTGTACAAAATGTGAAAATTTTGGCGCCGATACCTCGCCCACGTAAAAATATTTTTGGTATTGGCTTAAACTATGTTGAACACGTGGCGGAATCCAGCCGTACATTAGACACCTCAAAAGATCTTCCAAAACAACCCGTTATCTTTTCTAAGCCCCCAACCACAGTGATTGGGCCGGGAGATGCCATTGAACATAACGCCAAAATTACCCAACAATTAGACTGGGAAGTGGAGTTGGCGGTGATTATTGGCACTCGTGCGAAAAGTGTCGTGGCAAAAGATGCTCTTAATTATGTGTTTGGCTACAGCTTGATGATTGATATGAGTGCGCGTGATTGCCGCCGTGCTGGGCAATGGATTTATTCTAAAGGGCAAGATACCTATGCACCATTTGGGCCATGCATTGTCACTGCTGATGAGATTCCAGATCCTCATACCTTAGATTTAAGCTTGAAGGTGAATGGTGTAACCAAACAATCCTCAAATACACGCCACATGTTATTTAATGTGAATACATTGATTGAAGATATTAGCCAAGGGATCACATTAGAACCAGGTGACATTATTGCAACAGGCACTCCTGAAGGGGTAGGGGCGGGAAGAACACCTCAAGAATGGGTCTGGCCGGGGGATGTGATTGAAGCATATGTTGAGAATATTGGTGAATTGCGCCATCCAGTTGTCGCCGTTTAAGGGGGAAGTATGCTTAATTTGCAGACGTTTAAAGCCGCTGCGGTACAAGCCGCTCCGGTGTTTCTCGATACCAATGCTACGGTAGATAAAGTTTGTCGTTTAATTGAAGAGGCGGCGGATAACGGAGCGAAATTGGTTGCATTTCCAGAGGTTTTTATTTCTGGTTACCCTTATTGGAGTTGGGTGATGAACCCGATAGATGGCAGTCCATGGTTTGAAAAACTGTGCAAATCTGCCATTGAAGTCCCAGGGCCTGAAATACAAAAAATTGCTCAAGCTGCCGCACGCCACCACATCAATGTTGTAATTGGTGTGAATGAGCGGAACCCTAATGGAATCGCTACGTTATATAATACATTAGTGACGATTTCTGATGAAGGAAGAATTCTGGGGCGCCATCGTAAATTAGTCCCAACATGGGCAGAAAAACTGACGTGGGCAAATGGAGATGCCTCTTCACTAGAAGTTCATCAAACCAGTATTGGGCCTCTTGGGGCGTTGGCCTGTGGGGAAAACACCAATACATTGGCGCGTTTTGCTCTATTGGCGCAAGGCGAGTTAGTCCATATTGCGAGCTATATCGCCTTACCCGTTGCACCAAAAGACTATGACATGGCCGAAGCGATTCGTTTACGCGCATCTGCCCACTGTTTCGAAGGCAAAGTTTTTACGATTGTTTCCTGTTCGACAGTGTCAGAAGAGATTATGGATGCAATGTCTGCAACTCACCCAGAAGCACGTGAGTTACTGGCTCGGCCAAATAGCGCTTTCTCAGGAATTATCGGGCCTGATGGACGAGTTGTAGGCGAACCATTGGTTGACAAAGAAGGGATTGTTTACGGTGAAATTGATTTAAATCGCTGTATTCAACCACGACAAATGCATGATATTACAGGGCATTATAACCGTTTTGATATCTTTGATTTACAGGTGAACCGCCGGCCATTAACGGCAGCACGTTTTCACGGTAATGGGCAAGAAGATGAAGCTTTAAATGTATTTCCAGAATCAGGTGAGTCATTTGGGGAGAGGGAGATATGAGTTTAGCACGTACATATCGTATTGGGCAGATTGTCCCGTCATCAAATACCACGATGGAAACAGAAATTCCGGCTATATTACGGGCAAGAGAAGCTCTGTTTGCGGATCGCTTTACCTTCCATTCAAGCCGTATGCGTATGCAAAAAGTTACCAAAGAGGAGCTGGCAAAAATGGACTCCGATAGTGACCGCTGCGCTATTGAATTGTCAGATGCTGCGGTTGATGTGCTGGGATATGCCTGTTTAGTTGCGATTATGAGCATGGGGAAAGGTTATCATCGCATTTCAGAAAAACGTTTGTTTCAACGTACGGTAGATAACGGCCATCCAGCACCTGTAGTGACTAGCGCTGGGGCATTAGTTGACGGCTTACATGTAATGGGCGCTAAAAAAGTGTCTATTTTAACGCCTTATATGAAGCCGTTGACGCAGTTAGTGATTGATTATATCGAAAGTGAAGGCATTGAAGTGGTAGATAGTATTTCATTGGAAATTCCAGATAATTTAGATGTGGGCCGGCAAAACCCATTAGCACCAGTGGAAATTACGAAAAAACTCAATACCCAAGTAGATGCAATTGTGGCTTCTGCATGTGTGCAAATGCCTTCGCTACCCTCAATACAATTAATTGAAGACCGAGTTGGTTTACCTGTACTGTCTTCTTCGGTGGCGACGACCTATATGATGTTAAAAAAGTTGGGTTTAGAAACTCGTGTTGATGGGTTTGGTTCATTGCTAAGTGGAAAGTTTTAGCTGAATTATCGCCGACTTCTGCTACTCTTGAGGGGTTGTAATCAAATGCAATAATTCAAGATGTTATCAAGGGGAGCGAATGGCAAACTCAAAGGTTTTTGTTGATAATTATTTGCCTGCCCTATTGGGGCAGGCTTGGATGTTGGTTTCATCTGAGTTTCATGCCATTGTTGAAGAAAAAGGTTTGTCAATATTAGAGTGGAGAGTGTTATCCACACTAGCAGGTAATGGCTCGATGGGGATTACAGAGCTCTCACAAAAAACAGTCAGTAAACAACCGACAATTACTCGCGTACTACAACGGCTAGAACAGCAAGGGCACGTGGTTCGCCACAGTAACCATAATGGTAGTGATAAGCGCATAACACTTGTCAGTGTGACATCAAGTGGAATGTCACTAGTTGATGGTTTACTTATTGCAGCTCAGCAACACGAAGAAGTTGTTTTAGCTCCCTTGGGGCTACGTAAAAGTAAGATTCTTAAGCAAGTGCTACAAGAATTAATTGAGCGGCATAGTATAGAAAACACCAATACTGCAGATAAAAGCACTTCCGATAAAAATAATGAAAAAAAGCTAAAAAGAAAAAAATCAGGTAGCCTAAATTTATCTAAAGAAACAACAAAATAGTCGATTAATGATGGTTTAGTTCTATTTTTGATGGCAATACATAACTTATTATTGATATTGCGTTTAAATATTTATTTATCAAATAGATAAATAAGTTTCTTATGGGGCATTTAAGTCAGTGGTAATTTTTGCAACCTGATGATAGATAGGCTATTTCTTAATTTTATTATTTTTGTATCGATTGATTAATTGCCACTTTACATTGATTCATTTTATCTATTTACTTCATAACTGATAATTAATGATTAGCTAAACATGGAGCAATCAATGTCAGTAGTGACACTTGTACTCGTTTTTTTATTAGCCGTTGTTGTGAGCGTTTTTGTTTCACGACTGCTCAAAGATATTATTCCATTACCCCTGATCCAGATAGCACTAGGGGCTGGCTTGTCTTTATACGGTTTTACAGTTGAATTTGAGCCTCATCTATTTCTATTTTTATTTATTCCTCCTTTATTATTCCTTGATGGATGGCGTATCCCTAAAGAAGCCTTATTTCAAGAAATTAAACCGATCATGTCGCTAGCCATAGGTTTAGTGGTTGTAACAGTGATTGGTATGGGCTTCTTTATACATTGGTTAATCCCAGCCATTTCTTTAGCTGTTGCCTTTGCGTTAGCAGCCATTTTATCGCCAACGGATCCCGTTTCCGTGTCTGCCATGACTGTCAATTCCCCATTGCCATCTCGAATGGCGCATATTTTGGAAGGGGAGTCATTGTTGAATGATGCAACGGGTCTGGTGTGCTTTAGTTTTGCAGTGGTCGCTGCGTTAACAGGTACATTTTCCCTTGCTTCAGCGGCTGGGCAATTTGTATTAGTGGCATTTGGCGGAATTTTAATTGGTTTGCTGGTGGCTTGGGCAATTGGCTGGTTAAACCAACTGCTCGTTAAGCGTACTGGGGAAGAACCTGCAATTCAAATTATGATCAGCTTACTGATGCCATTTACGGCTTATTTATTAGCTGAACATTTGCATGTTTCCGGTATTTTAGCGGCAGTAGTTGCTGGTATTGCGATGCACTATGAAAAAATTGCAGGTCGCATGCAAGCTGCTACACGTATGCAAAGTAAAGCGGTGTGGGATACGGTACAAACTGCGTTGAACGGGATGATTTTCATTTTGTTAGGTGAACAGTTACCGGGTATGTGGACAAATATGCCTGCTGTAGCAGAGGCCGCGGGTGCGAGCCATCCTTGGATGCTGTTTGTTTATGTGGCGATTATTACCGTGGCATTGGCAGTTTTACGGTTTAGCTGGGTGTGGATCTCGATGACTTTAACCGTCTTCCATAAACGCCGTCGCGGTAAAGAAGCAGATGTTATGCATATTCGTATGATGGCAGTAATGGCGACAGCGGGTGTGCGCGGAGCGATTACGTTAGCGGGTATTTTAACGTTACCTTTATTGATGCCAGATGGTTCATTATTCCCGAATCGTGACGTGGCTATTTTCTTAGCGATGGGGGTGATTTTATGCTCATTATTGATTGCCAGTATCGCACTGCCTATTTTAACGAAAGGGTTAGTACAAGACTTACCTTATGATAATGACGAAATTCGAGCGCGTTTAGCTTTAAATGAAGCCGCGATGGCACATTTACGTGAATTAATGAACCACCCATCGGATGATATGGATGAAATTGCTATGCGTACTGAAGTTGGGGCGCAACTATTAGAAATTTATGGCAGACGACTCGATAATTCGGATGAAACTGAGTCAGATGTCTATGATTTACATAAGATGATTAATATGGAACGCGAAATGTCTAAGTCGGCGTTAAAAGCGAAACGCGACGCGTTATATCAAATGCGTAAAAGTAAAAATATCAATGAAAGGGTGTATCACCGTTTACGTGATGAACTTGATTTAAAAGAAGAGACTCTGAATCACCATAAAAATGGTAAACATTAATTAGCGAAAACAAACGACCTGAATTTATTCAGGTCTTTTGTTATTGTAATTCAACTGAATTTGACGGCTTGTATTGAGTTCTGATAGGTTGGTTACAATTCAATTTAGGAAATTTATATGTCACAGGTTGTAGCAAGCTTAAGCATTATTATTACCATCACATAGTGGTGGGGATAAGCTACATCCTAAACCCGCCAGATAAGGCGGGTTTTTTGTCCTTATCTGGTTAATTCTTCAGTAAGGAACTATTTATGAATTTAACAGAAGCATCTCCATTATTAAAAAAACAACCTCGTTTGCATTTTCTTTGTGGGAAAATCGCTTCTGGGAAATCGACATTAGCGAAACAACTGGCTAACCTCCCTCGTACTATTTTGCTCTGTGAAGATGAATGGCTTGCCGCCCTTTATCCTAATGAAATTAATGAATTGGCTCACTATGTCGAAAAAAGTGCTTTAGTAAAACAGGTATTGGAAGACCATATTAGGCAATTAATACAGGCTGGGAATAATATCGTGATGGATTTTCCTGCCAACACACCAATACAGCGTCAATGGTTAATGTCTTTGGCGCAATCATCTGATGTATCTTATGTATTTCATGTATTGCAGGTAAGTAATGATGAGTGTAAGGCAAGGCTTGTTGCTCGTAATTTAGCAGGGGAAAACCCATTTCAAACATCTGAAACGCAGTTTGATTTAATTACGGCACATTTTTCTTATCCAACAAGTAGTGAGCGGTTAATCTGTAAATTTTATCCATAAAGGTAACATATCTGAGTAATAAACTTATGGAGGAGACTTATTACTCAGATTTATGGTCACTTAGGTCGATACATTTTGAGGTTTTGCTGCTGTTCAATCCAATAGTAATCAGCTGGCCCTCCAGCACGCAATAGTGGTTTCTGGCTAGCACAATTATATAAGCCATTATTCAAGGCTGATTCATCAATATGCACCATGACGACTTCTCCCATCACCATCCAAGTATCCAATAGTTGCCCATCTGCCCGTTTAAGTTGCTGATATTGTGTGACAACACATTCCATTGAAACGGGTGTTTGAGCGATACGAGGCGGTGAAACGAGTGTTGAAGGGAGGGTGGATAGCCCCGTTAATACAAATTCGCTTTCACCATGTGCGAGTGTGGCACTACTCATATTTACGTGTTCACCGAGTGAAAGCGTAGCAAGGTTATAAACAAACTCCCCTGTTTCGATGGCATTAGTTACTGAATCTTTTTTACCAACACTCGAAAAGGCCAATATAGGTGGTGAATAATTGAAAATATTGAAAAAACTATAAGGAGCTAGATTGGTTCTACCTTTACTATCACAGGTTGATATCCAACCAATAGGTCTAGGACCAATGAGTGATGGGATAGGATCATGGGGTAGCCCGTGACCCTGCTGTGGTTGGTAACTATAAAACTTTGCTATCATTTTGGAGTCCTTTTTAACGTTACTTTAACGGATATTTGAACAAGGTGTTAGGTATTTAAATAATAAATGCTATTAATGCATAAAGAATGCAGTAAGTGGATATTCTATTTTTAATTTTTCTTATATTAACGTTTGAGGATATAACTTAATATAATAATATTAAATTAAATAGTAATTGATGATTATCTTTATTTTATTTATGAGCTTTAGTATTGACTTTATTGCTTAACTCTATTTTTGTGTAAATCCAGTGGATTGATTTATTTTAATTAGAAGCTTTAATTTATTCTTTTAATTTCGTTATTTTCTGCATGTTAATATTTTTATATTTAATTAATTCGTCTTGCTATTATCTTGATTTATTTGTCTTTAACCTTTTGATTTTTAATATTTATTGTGTGTGCATCTAAGTTATATTACATGGGTTATATAATTTAATAGGAAATAGCTATCAAATTATATAAGTTCGATCGATACAAACGTATTTACAGAATTAATTAATAAACCTATATTTAAATTAAATTATTCTCTATTTTTATTAGATGTAAAAATAAACTGATTCTTAAGTTCGTAACGAGTCATTTAAAATTTCACATGGGAGTTTTATTCATTGGAATTAATATGATAAAAACAAATGCGTTATTACGTCGGGATGTTGGGTTATTTTTAAGACAAGCCAGAATTGATAAATCATTAACAGGGTACCAACTAGCTAAAATACTAAAAATAAGTCAACAACAGGTTTCTCGTTATGAGAGAGGGGAAACAGGTATTAATGTTGAAGTATTGAATACTCTTTTGGGCGTATTAGAAAGAAATTGGCTAGAATTTTTTTTCAAAGTCCTAGTGAATCATTCGAATGAAATTGCAGATATAAGAATACAAAATGAATTTTTTAATCTCATCGAAAGATCACTTTTCTACTATTATGGGGAATCAAAAAAAAGATAATTTTCAATTGGGTATGTGGTTGGAGTAAAAAATCACTCATATGGTGATGCTTAGTTTTATGTCCTCTTTAATTGAATTAAATATCGAAATTAGATTTACGCTATTGAATATTTAATGGCGTATTTATTGTAGTTTAATTTTTTAATTGAAAGGAAAAATATATGCAATTTACCAAATTAAATATTGCACCCTATTTATCAAAATCATCTCGGTTATTTATTTTTACTGCATTAATAGCTGGTATTTTTTCAACAAATTCTGCTGCCGACAACACAGGTACAGTTGATTTCGAAGGTGTCGTTGTTAGTACTCCTTGTAATATAGCGCAATCCTCACTAAAGCAAGTTATTGATTTTGGACAATTATCTCGTCGAGCATTGGAAAATGGTCGCGTGGCTGAGGTGAAATTTAATATTGAATTTACTGGGTGTGATTTCACTGACTTTGATATTGATACAGCTGGAAAACCTATTGCTGTTAAATCAATGGAATTAGTGTTTACAGGGCAAAGCTATGCGGATGCAGCAAATACTTTACTTTCTACTTCTGCGGGTAATACCAACAATGTAGGAATTGGTATTGATGGATTTGAGTTTGGAAAAGCTAAAGATGTGCTTTCACGTATCATCAATAAAAAAGGAGATAACGTATTATCTTTCAAAGCGTTAGCAAAAGCTGTTGATACAACGAAAAGTGTATCGGAAGGTAAGTTCAGCGCAGTAACAAACTTTCGTATTACCTATCAATAACTAAATGGTTTAACCGCCAGAATTGACTGGTGGTTAAATATTGATTCGCTAGAGGGGGGGGCATGGTTAGTTATCAAAGGGTTATGAATATAATAGTCTTGTCGATAATGCTTATTTTTAGTATTCACTCATATGCAGACCCCAAAATTATTAAGCCCTACAACGTCAATGCAAGAACATTACTTAAAGGCAGTGTTATCGATGCGCCGTGTTCAATAACGTTGAAAAATCGCTATCAAACTATTGATTTTTCTTCTTTGGCTCTCGCTTTTTTGTCAAATAGCTTGCAAAGAGAAATGCATGATCAGCCTTTTATTATTGAGCTACAAGATTGTGGTAGTGCTTATTCAACCATTGACCTAAAAACATGGAAAATACGCTTTGTCGGCCAAAGTGCGCAATATATTGATGCTTTTACGCTACAAGGTGCTTCCGAAGGGCTAGGCGTATCGGTATTAGACAATTCAAAAATACGATTACAGCCTAATAAGGTTTATTCATTATCTGACAATGTGTTGTATCAAGATAAATCAGGATACAGCCTTTTCCTTCGCTATTTCTTACGTTTGGAATTAACCGGACAGCCGATTCAAGCGGGCCATTATTACGGGCTGATCCGCTTTTTCATCGATTACCAATAACACGCACGAAGAATATGTTTTTATGAGCTTCATTTTGAAGATGAACTCTTATTGCATTTAATCTGGTATAGCTAGGATGGTATAGAGCATGGTGTTCAAAACTAACGAAAAATTGAAGCTAGCTTGGCTCATTGCTTTTCTGTTACCGAGTTTTATAGGATGGAAAGCATTTGCAACTGAATTTAATACAGATGTTTTAGATGCAGATGATATGCAAAATATTGATATGAGCCAGTTTTCGGTAGCAGGGTATACGCTACCGGGGGATTATGTTTTTACTCTCTTTGTTAATGGGCAACGTTTAGGGGCACCCCGTAATATCTCCGTTTATGAAAATAAGCCAATTGCAGGTGAATCAGCCCAAGCGACACAAACTATTTGTATTCCTCCTGATATCCTTGAGTTAATTGGGTTAAAGCGTTCTGCGATGGAGAAAGTGACACTTTCTCATAGTGGAAAATGCCTCGATTTTTCTGCGCTATCAGGCGTTCAAACAGCCATAGAGCTCAGCACCTTATCGCTGAAAATGACTATTCCGCAAATATGGATGGAATATCGCGACCCTTACTGGGTTCCTGCTAATTTATGGGAAGAAGGAATAGGTGGCGCATTTATTGATTACAATGCGAATATTTCTGCAACCAAAGAAACGAATAGTAATCGGCAAATCTATTTATCAAGTAATGGAATCACTGGGGTAAATTGGGGGGCTTGGCGCCTACGTGGTGATTACAGTACATCTTATCAGAAGCAACGGGGTGATTATCCTCAAGAAAAACATGACTTTGATTTTACTCGTCTTTATGCATTTACTTCATTGAAAGATAGTGCCTCAATCTTTACGTTGGGAGAAAATTATTTTTATTCGGATATCTTTGAATCTTGGCAATATACTGGTTTTTCTTTAGAAAGTGATGACCGCATGCTACCGCCTAAATTAGTGGGGTATGCACCTGAAATTATTGGTGTTGCAAATACTAATGCGATTGTAATTGTTCGCAGCCAAGAACGCATTATTTCTGAAACGGCAGTGCCTCCTGGACCATTTCGTATTCAAACACTTGATAGTGGGATCCGTGGTGTATTAGATGTGACTGTGCGTGAAGAAAATGGGGAGGAGAGCAAGTTTAGTCTTAGTACAGCTTCGTTACCTTATTTAACACGTCCCGGACGCGTTATTTATAAAGTCGCAATGGGAAAGACGCGTTATGACAATCGGCATTTGACAGGTGAGCCTGTTGTAAGTGGTGAATTATCATATGGTGTTTCAAATGCATGGTCATTATATGGAGGAACTCAACTTAATGGTTATTACCAAAGTGCAGCATTAGGGATCGGACGGGATCTTTTTTCAATAGGCGCGGTTTCTTTTGATATCACACAATCTTTTGCCGATTTTTCAGATAAAAGACGCCAAGGCCGCTCTTATCGCGTTAATTACGCAAAATCTTTCGATGAGCTACGCACAGATATTACCTTTGCAGGCTACCGTTTTGCCGACAAAGAATACCGAACACTAACGCAATTTATGGATGAAGAGAGAATAGGTTATGGTACTCAGGCAGCAAAAGAAAATTATCAATTATATTTAAATAAATATTTTGATGATTTTAATATTTCTCTTAATTATCAATATAGTACTTATTGGCAGCACGACTCACAAACGCAATACGGTTTATACATTAATGCGCCTTTAAATTTTCCTCTTCTGTCCCAGAATGCCGCAAATTTATCATTATCAGCAACTCGTACTGAACGAGACAATGGCAATGAAGAAGATGCAATTAATCTCTATCTCACAGTACCATTATTCCGCGGTCATAGCATCACATTTTCTGAACTCTACTCACGGTCAGCGGGTAATAATCAATTTAATCATCAGGTTGGCTATAGTGGTTATGGGGAACAAGATAATTACAATATCAATGTTGGTTATAACCACGGCCAACATATTGATAATCAAGTGAGTTTGAGTGGCTTTTATTCACGAGATATCTCTCAAGCAAGTACATCTATAAATGCGAGCTATGTGCCTGATCAATACCACAGCATTGGCGGGTCAATCAATGGCGGGCTTACATTAACCTCGAAAGGGGCGGCATTGCACCGATCAGCGCACGGTGATACACGACTTATGGTTGAAACCCCCGACGTGAGCGGTATTCCTCTCGATAATGGGGTGATTAAAACCAATGCATTTGGGTTGGCTGTTATTCCCAATGTGAATAGTTATCGAAAATCAACAGCTTCAATTAATACCAGCCAGTTACCCGATGATATCGAAAGCCTCGATCCCTCGACAGATATTACGTTAACCAAAGGTGCCATAGGCTATCGCAGCTTATCGGTGATGAAGGGGCATAAATTATTTGTTGTTTTTGCTTTGTCAGATGGAAAGCACCCACCTTTTGGCGCCAGTGTACGTAATAAAAATAACCAAGAAGTAGGGCTAGTGGGTGAAGGCGGTGTGACGTGGCTAGTGGGGGTATCACCTCAAGAAAAGTTGTCGTTGTATTGGAATAACCAGCCACAGTGCGAGTTATCTCTACCTGAAAAATTAAATGAGCTTACGGATTTGTTGTTGCTGCCATGCTCTTCAGCCAAAGCGGTCCGTTCAGTTTATTCATCATCAAGTAAATGATTGTGAGGCTAATTATGTGGAAGTTAGATATTTGTTATCAATGGATTGTGAGAGTACTGCTTGTCATACCTATATTATCATTTAATACCTACGCAGCAGTGACCCTGGATCGAACTCGGATTATTTTTCCTGGGGATGTGAAATCGATTAATATCAAGATAACTAATGATAACCCAGAAGAGGCGTATCTCGCACAAAGCTGGATTGAAGACCAACAAGGTAAGAAGCTAACAAAAGGAGCGTTATTGGCTACGCCGCCACTACAACGCGTAGAGCCGAATAGCCAAAGCTTAGTTCGCTTGAGTCTGACGCCTTTATTTAGTCAGTTACCGCAAGATAGGGAATCCGTATTTTATTTTAATTTGCGAGAAGTCCCGCCTAAATCTCATGATGCGAATACCTTACAAATTGCTTTGCAATCGCGAGTGAAGCTTTTTTATCGACCTCCGTCCATTTTAGCCAAGTCAGAAACAAACTGGGCACATAAGGTCACATTAATGAAAACGAATAAAGGGTATCAGCTCAATAATTCAACTCCTTTCAATTTGACGGTTATTGGCTTGGGTAATAACCAAAAACAGTCGGAACAAAGCCAATTTGAAGTGGTGATGGTGCCGCCTAAATCGACTCAAGAGTTTATTTCCCAGCCACTAACAAGACCTCATTTAACCTATATCAACGATTATGGCGGAAAACCGACTTTGGCTTTTCATTGCCAACAAGACGTTTGCACAGTGGTGGATGAATATTAGTTAGCTGAGGGGGATATACGCCTAGCATCAATAATAGAAGGAGTAATGCATTGATAAAGCATATGCTTATTGGTCTATTTTTCATCAGTGGCATGATAGGAGTGATGGCTTCAGCGAACGGACTTTTAAATCATACTGCGGTGAATGAATCACATTATGAAGATTTAAATAGTGGATGGTTAGAAGTGAGCGCTCGATTATTCAATTCGCCTTGCCACTTAAAAATATCAACCTCAGCGGTGATGTTGACTCAATGTGGCGCAGGGGGTGCATTTTCTGCGGATAAAACACAAACAACGCCCGCACAAATACGCTTCTATGATGTGCAGAATGGAAATGTTACGGCCATAGAGAAAATGAATTTATTAAACGGTAATAATTTTATTCACCCACCTGTTTCAATGCATAAATCGAATTTATTACGGTTGGAGGTGGTTTATGAGTAAGGCAATTTTACTTTTAAGCCTTGTGGTTCCTATTTTTGGTTGGAGTAAGGAAAGCCTAGATGTGGAATTTAGTGGCATTTTAGTCAACAAAACCTGTCAGTTAGCGGCTGATTCCATCAATAAGCGGGTAAAAATTGAAAATATACGTTTGAAGTCGATTAATGACAATATTCCTAGTGATATAACACCATTTTTTATCACGATTGAAAAATGCAGCCAAGCCGACCTTAATAAGATGATTAAGATTACCTGGAAAAGCCCAAAACAAGACACTGTAGAGGGAGGGAATTACCTTGGAACGGATGGAAGTAGTGGTGTACTGCTTGGTGTAGTTGATAAGCAAGGCGCATTTGTTACTTGGGATAAATCGATTGAGGTAACACCTGTTACGGTTACGGATGGGAGTCAACAATTGGAATTTGGTGTATTTGTGCGTAAAAATCCGTTGAATGAAGCAAAAAAAGGGGTTTTCTCAAGCTCAGCGACTTTTTCATTGGAGTATGAGTAATGAATACAATCAATTGGTTATCTAAATTTGTTTTGTGTTTTTTATTCCTCCCATTTATGTCTAAGTCGGATGTTTTAATCGATGTGAGCGCGACGTTAGTCGACCCAGCCTGCCACCTGCGTAGCGAAGATAACAGTACACCGTTAAAAATCAATTTTGGGGTGATTAATATACCGCATAACTCTGATGATATTTCCCAATCCCATATATTTCCATTGTATTTAACTGGCTGTAATTGGAATAAATCACTCGGTATTATGATTAACCCCAAAAATAGTAACACTATGGTTTATCAAGGAAAAAGTATTTTATCCACTAGTACTGATGGCCTTGGCATTAATATCAATAATATAACTGGTGGTGTGGCTCATCCACTTGAAGTTAATCAAATTCAACAAATATTTCCAGAACAAATAGATGCCACTTTACAGCGAATTATTTTACAAGCTGAGCTCGTCAATACCCTACCAGCGAGCCAACTCCGTGCTGGAAAATTTAGTGCTATTGCCATGATTTCGGTCACTTACTATTAAGGCGGTAATATCGGTTATGTCTAATTTTCAAATCCTGTTTCAGGCGGTTTCTAGCTCTATGGTGAAAATACCATTTCCCTTATTTTTTAAGGGAGAGTTTTTTAAACAACCATCTAGCTTATCAATGTATTTTCTGGTGGCCATTCTTAGTTTGTATGGAATGAATGCTCATGCAGATTATGCATCTCGAATACAAAATTCCAATTCAGGTTATTCAATTCGGATCGATAGTAATAGTGTTATTGAACCCGTTGCACGAGTTGGTTCTGATGGCAAAAATTATTATCGTGTAGGAAACCCTATTGTTATTGATGGTAATAGTGCTCAAGTGAGTGTGTCTGGCTTGGTTGATTGTGTTGGGAGACGATGGGGGAGCAGCAATACAAGAATTCATTCATCACAGGCATTTCATCGTTTGTTTATGTATGTAGCTTCTGCGGGAGTCACGATTGATGGAAAAACAGCCTACCGGATCAATAACAATTTAGTGATGACGGTGGAAACCCCGATAATGAATTGGATAAATATTGATGCAGGAATGTGCTCATATGCTTATGTGGGGCTTGTTAGGGCTGCCCAAGAGTTTACCAGTCAATTTCCAGTTACTATTACATTTTTTATTAATGAGCAAATTATTGATGGAAAACTGGTTATTCCTGCAATGGATTTAGCGGGCTATGTTCGCGCTTTTACTGAGCCTAAAGCAGTGCCACCCTTTGATAGCTGGCCTTTATCTGACTCAACAGTGCCAATGCGTCTTGCCGCTTCTCAGTTAAATGTGAAAGCAATGTGCTCCACGCAAACGAGCTCTGGGCAGGCTAGCACCGTTAATTTGCGACACGGTCAATTAAGTAGTATTCATTACGATAGCTTGGTGACGGAAAGTATCAGATACACGTGCAAATTTGCTGCCTTAACGAAGGTAAGGTTACGGTTAGACTATGTGACAGATGGCGACCCACAAAAGCGCTTGCCAATGAAAGATGCTTCAAATAGAACGATTTACAGTAAGTTAGACATTGTGGATGAACAAATCGGTGCGACAGGTACAGATATTCGTGTGGGAATTCATTCAAATCGCACTATTTATATTCGTAGTCGTATTCAAGGAAATAATGCAGACGCAGGAAGTTATCAAGGGTCTGCATGGTTAATTGCCACATTTGACTAAATTGAATTTTTGAATGGTTAGGTGTTATCCACTAATTCTCTGAATAAAACTGGATGGACTTTGCCCTAACCATTTTTTAAACATGGTCGAAAAAGACCCAACGCTGCTGTAGCCTAAATCAAATGCGACCTCAGTAATGGATTTACCTGCAGAAATATGGGTAATCGCACTTAATAAGCAAGCTTGCTGCCGCCAGTCAGAGAAAGATAACCCCGTTTGAGCACCAAAAAAACGGCTAAATGAGCGCTCACTTTTATGTAGTTTTGCCGCCCACTCCTGTGGTAATGAGGTGATTTGTGGCGCTTTTAGGAATTCTCGGCACAATTGGGCTAAATGTTCATCCCGTGGGATTGGGGCATAGAAAGGTAGGGGTTCTGCCTGCGCAATTTCATGCAAAATCAATTGGTACATCACACCATCACGGCCATTTAAATCATATTCAATTGGGGTATCAACTGCTTCAAGCAATAGCTGACGAAGTAAGGGGGAAACCCTGAGTACTTCGCATTTGTTTCCCCTACGTGGAGCGGCTTTGGGCTCAATGTATAAGCTACGCGTACTGACATTCAACATGCGCGTTTCATGGGGCGTATTACAGGGGATCCAAACACCACTATCAGGCGGTATGACCCACTCGCCATCTGCGGTACTCACTTCAATCAAGCCTGTCGCACCATATAGAAACTGGGCACGGCGGTGAACGTGAGAATCAAGCAGCACGTTTGGTAAATAGTCTGTTCCGATAGCTAAAACATCACGCGGAGTTGCATCGACAGTTTTCAGAGGAATATTTCGCATAGGAATTTTTCTTGGCTGAGATTCAAAAGTTATTATCTATTTTCTGAATATAGGCAATTTTTATTGATATAACCACATGTTTTCCGTGGTTGGCTGAAATTCCAATGTGTTTGGCAGGTTTTCGAAAGTTGATAAACAGGGAAATGTTTACCCTATCGCGGCAACCTAATGTATGCCAGAGGTAGAGTTATCATGGAAAATTATTATGATCAGGCGGGTAGTGAGAGTCTGATTGAACCCCTAACCCGTCGTCGGTTTATTCAAGGCAGCTCTGCGCTCATGGCTGTCCCATTTATTGCGACAAATACTGTTGCATCGACAGCAGAAAACCCGAATATCATCCCAACCACAACGCTGCAAAATGAAGGTGAGCGAG
Source organism: Providencia sp. PROV040 (assembly GCF_032706145.1). Taxonomy (NCBI): domain Bacteria; kingdom Pseudomonadati; phylum Pseudomonadota; class Gammaproteobacteria; order Enterobacterales; family Morganellaceae; genus Providencia; species Providencia sp. PROV040. The sequence continues at coordinate 576,707 of NZ_CP120530.1, forward strand.
TGGTCTCCACCTGCAGTAGTTTTGACTGTGGTGGCAAATGTGATATTCGAGCACACGTTAAAGAAGGTGTGGTGACACGAATTAGCACCCGTCCAGATGCCGATTTAGACGAAGAGATGCCCATCATGCGTGCTTGCGTGCGTGGCCGCAGTTACCGGAAGTTCGTCTATCACCCAAATCGCCTGAAATACCCAATGAAAAGAGTGGGCAAACGTGGAGAAGGGCGCTTTGAGCGAATTAGCTGGGAAGAAGCGACAACCTTGATTGCTGACAACATGCAGCGTATCAACGCCCAATATGGCCCTGCATCGCGCTTTGTTAGCCTCAGCACTGGGGTAACAGGGGGAATTTTCTCCGGTGCCAATATGTTGCGTCGGCTGTTTAATATCACGGGTGGTTTTTTAGAAAATTACCACTCAGTGAGCAATGGCAATACCATGGCGGTTACGCCTTATACCTATGGCACGTCAGCAAGTGGTAGCACGCTAGATACATTAGAAAATACGCCATTGGTGATCCTGTGGGGACATAACCCGAACGAAACCATTTTTGGTCATACGAATCATTATTTCCAAAAAATGAAAAAAAATGGCGCCAAATTTATTGTTGTTGACCCACGTTACTCGGATACCGCATCGTCATTAGCGGATCAGTGGATCCCCATTTTGCCGACAACAGATAATGCGATGATGGATGCCATGATGTATGTGATCATCAGCGAAGGCCTGCATGATCAATCTTTTATCGACAAATTCACTATTGGTTTTGATGAGCACCAGATGCCCGACGGCATCCCTGAAAATGAGTCATTAGTGGCATATTTAATGGGGAAAAAAGATGGTGTGGTGAAAACTCCTGAATGGGCAGAACCTATCACCAAAGTCCCCGCTGATACCATTCGTCAACTGGCTCGCGAATATGCCAATACAAAACCGGCGGCCTTAATGCAAGGTTGGGGGCCTCAACGTCACATCTGTGGTGAACGTTCCGCCAGAGGGGCCACTCTGTTAGCCACAATTACCGGAAATGTAGGCGTAAAAGGGGGCTGGGCTGCGGGCTATGGCATGGCTGTGACCCCTGATTTACGTAAAACGTTAGCGGGCCCGAGCCTATTTGAAAACCCAGTTAAAGCGAAAATCAATATCACCAATTGGGTGCAAGCTTGTGAAGATAAAGCATTAGTTACGCCAGATAACGGTTTAAAAAACGCGGAAAAACTCGATACGGAAATCAAAATGATTTTTTCGTTAGCGGGTAACTATATGACTAACCAGAACCCCGATATTTTGCATGCTGCTAAAGTTCTGGAAGATGAAAGTAAAGTTGAGTTTATCGTTTACAGTGACTTATACATGACACCCAGCGCCAAGTATGCCGATATTTTATTGCCTGAAACCAGCTTTTTAGAGCGCTGGAATGTGGGGGGAACATGGGGAACTGGCAACTATATTATTTTATCGGAAAAAGTCGTTGAGCCTGAATTTGAGCGGCGTAGTGACTATGAGTGGTTGCGAGAGGTCGCTGAAAAACTCGGCGTTGGCGAGAAATTCAGTGAAGGTCGTACAGAAAAACAGTGGATCGAGCATTTAGTCAATGATGCCCATCAGAAACGCCCAGAAGATGGCATTCCAACTTTTGATGAGCTGCTGGTTAAACGCCGTCATTTGTTAAAGCACAAACCCCATGTTGGGCATGTCGCTTTTGAGAAAAATATTAACGATATCGATAATAACCCGTTTGAAACGCCATCAGGAAAAATTGAGATTTTCTCTCAGCGTCTTTATGAACGTAATGATGTGGATATCCCTGCGTTATCCCATTATGTGCCTGCCATTGAAGGGCCTGAAGATGAACTTGTTTCCCGATATCCATTGCAGTTGATTACTTGGAAAGGCCGTAACCGTGCCAATTCAACGCAATTTGCTAACCCGTGGCTACAAGAGGTACAGCGCCAAGAGTTGTGGATCAACCCCATTGATGCCAAAAAACGAAATATTACGGATGGAGAGCGCGTCAAAGTGAATAACGACCGCGGTATCACCATGGTGCCCGTCAAAATCACCCAGCGGATTATGCCCGGAGTGGTGGCTTTACAAGCAGGAGCATGGTGGCAACCTGACGAAAATGGCGTTGACCAAGGCGGTTGCGCTAACGTTTTAACATCGGCCCGTAGCACGGCGATGGCACATGGAAATGCCCATCAAACCTTATTGGTGGAGGTAAGCAAAGCATGAGTAAATTTCACGTTTATCCCGCTGTAAGCAGCAAACAGCTTGGTTTTTATATTGATTCTGCACGTTGCTCAGGTTGTAAAGCTTGCCAAGTGGCGTGCAAAGATAAAAATAATCTCGATGTCGGGCGCAAATATCGTCGCGTATATGAAGTCGCGGGTGGTGAGTTTATTGAAAATGGTACGGGAGGACTGGTGAATAACGTCTTTGCTTATACGTTATCCATCTCATGTAACCACTGCGCCGACCCAATGTGTGTGAAAAACTGCCCGACAACGGCGATGCACAAGCGTGAAGGGGATGGCATCGTGATGGTCAATACAGACAAATGCGTAGGTTGTGGAACTTGCGCTTGGTCTTGCCCATATGGCGCACCACAAATGAACCCTGAAACCAAGCAAATGTCGAAATGTGATTTTTGCATCGACCTGCAACTAAAAGGGGAGCAACCCGTCTGCGTCGCCACGTGCCCATTAGGGGCCATTCAGTTCGGCCCAATAGATGAACTCAGACAACGTTATGGCGAGCTGGCGGATGTCCGTGGGTTACCGGACTCATCGATTACGCATCCCAATTTAGTGATCCACCCACATCTTGGGGCTGGCCGCACTCAAAACTCACAAGGAGAAGCCAAATGAATGAGTGGCCATTGTTATTATTCACATTTTTAATGCAAACATCCATCGGGTTGAGTGTGATGTTAGCGCTTTTCGCAAAAAAATTATCAGCGGCTTTACCTCATAAAACGAATACACAATTTTTGCAGCAATACGTGTTTGTTGCCTGTGTATTTGCGGGGGTAGGTTTATTGTCTTCAATCACCCACTTAGGGGTTCCTTTGAATGCGCCTAATTCTTTGTTGAATATCTTTTCATCGTGGCTAAGCCGTGAAGTGGTTTTCACTGCGACCTATTTTGCTTTTCTTGGGCTGACTTTTTTGTGGCTATGGTTCAAAAAGGAATTGTCATTTCTGCTGCTTGGTTTGGCTATCATTGCTGGGTTATGTGATGTGTATGCCATGGCTTCAATTTATCGTTATACATCAATGTTAACGTGGATGAATGATAATACTTATTTGATGTTCTACGGCACGATGTTAACTGCGGGAGCTGCTGGGTATTATTTATTAATCAATTTGTTATTGCGTTTTCATGCAGGATCGCCAGCGGCTCAAGTCTCAACGTGTGGGTTATGGGTGCTATGGGCGGTTATTGGCATTAGCTTATTAATCCGTTTAGTTTATCAGCCGATCTATGAAAATTACTTAGTTAGCACGAGTTATCATAATGAATCGATTACATTTCCTATCGACTCTATTCATGCTTACCAAAGGATTTGGTCGCTGCGTATCACTAGCTGGGTAGTTGGAATACTGGCGGTGATTTTATTGGGATATGGATTATTTCGTCATATGCGACAAACCGCGAGTGGGGTTATGACTTCGAGCAGCAAAGGGTATTTAGTGGTGGGTTTTGCGGCTGCCATAATTGCTGAATTTATGCTGCGTTACTGTTTCTATACTATTCATCTGTAAATAAATAACAGTTTATCGCTTAGGAAATTACCTTTTTTATGATCCATTTTTCACACTATGCAGCAGCGTTTAATATCTTAGGCACTTGCTATTTATTTTCTCCAAATGATGATGCAAGCCATTATGCGATAAGTTTCTTCAAGCTAAATGACTTTGCATCTCAGTGGCCTTGTAAAATCAGTACTCAGCTTAGCGAACGCATCTCGGCATCGCTAAGCATCGAAATAGCGACGCTGCATACTCAGTGGACAAATTTATTTATTGGGCCTGAAGCATTACCTGCTCCGCCATGGGGCTCGGTATACCTCGACCCTGAAGGCGTATTACAGGGCTCTTCGACACTGGCGCTGAGCGAGTTTTTACAACGAGAGCGTTTAAAAATTCAGACGCGTTATCCAGAGCCTTCTGACCATGTTGGTTTAATGTTATTTCAAGCGGCAGTTTTGGCTTCACAAGTCAGGGAGGCAGCATTAAAAGAATTGCTAAATGGCCATTTGGGGAGTTGGTTACCCCAGTTTTCTCAGCAATTAAATCGAACAACATGTAGCCCGTTTTATAACGCATTAACGGAATTAGCGCTGGTTACTGTAAGGTCATGTATATAATATTGTTCAGTATATTTGACCTTTTAATGGTTAATTAAACGTAATATTTGAATGGGTGAAAAGTTAACAAAATTTAATTAAATGAAAATTGATTTAGTTATAAGAAATGCAAATTAAAATGATTCTTACTTTACCTTTCTAAGCCATAATGCATTTTTAAGTCATACTACTTAATGATGTTTTTGGATATCCATAGGGGGTATAAAGTGGTCAATTTATTAAATCGTTTGTTGTCCCATGAAGATGCTGGCAGGTTGTTATTGCGTCTTTCCGTCGGTGGGCTCATGTTATTTCATGGTATGAGTAAATTAATGACAGGGGCGAGTGGTATTAAAGCGCTGCTAGCTTCTTATGGCTTACCTGAATTTATCGCTTATGGAACAATTTTAGGTGAAGTTGTTGCGCCTATTTTCATTATTTTAGGGATTTTAACTCGCCCATCTGCATTATTAGTTGCCTTCACTATGGTGATTGCATGGCTGATGATTGGGCTAGATAAAACATTCGTGCTTGATAAAACAGGTGCATGGGCGATTGAAAGTATTGTGTATTTCTTCTTGAGTGGTATCGCATTGGCATTTTTAGGTGCGGGTAAATATTCCATTATCAAAAACCCGAACTGGCGATAAATCCGTTTTTCTTTCGTGTTTGACATTGCCTTTGAAAAAAGACCATCAAAAATGTTCTGATGGTCTATTTTTTTGTCTAAAAAATGGTCGTTTCAAGATGAACGATATTTTTGAAATATTGGTAGTTTAAGCCATTTTAGCTATAATGGATATTCAAGCTACTTTATATTGTAGGTGATGTATGGAAACTATCTCAGCACAAGTTGCTAAAAATCAATTTGGTGATTTATTGATGAAAGTTCAACGTGCACCTGTTGAAATAAGCAAGCACGGTAAACGTGTTGCTGTTGTTATCTCTCCGGACGAATATGACCAGCTTATGCAATTAAAATTACAGAGCCTAAAAACGGTTTTGGCGGAGTCTATTGCACAAGCAGAACGCGGTGAATTTCATAGCATTGATGATGTATTTGCCCCGCTAACCATGGACGAACTTGAAAATAAGGCTTAAGGATGAGCGTTAGGTTTACTCATAAAGCAAGAGAGCATATCCGCTCAATCAAGCTTTATTCTATGCGTCGTTGGGGAGTTAATGTTGCCGAAGCTTATGCCAACTCATTACGAGTAACAATGACAGACATACTTGCCCGACAGCCATCCCTTGGTCGTGATCGTAGTGAAGATTTGTATTTGGGCGTCTTTAGCTTCCCTGTTGAAAGCCATATTATTTATTATCGAAAAGTGCTTGAAGGCATTGAAGTGCTGGCGGTATTACATCATACACAGGATCCAAACTCTCATTTATAAAAATCTAGGTGGCAATAAGCTTTATTGTTAATTATTTAATATTATTAAAGAAAAAGACCATCAAAAATGTTCTGATGGTCTTTTTCTTGAAAAAATTAGTTTACTCAATATATTTGCGAAGCGCTTTGCAGTGATCAAGTTCTCGTATTGAAAATTTGAAACATAGATTTAATATCACTATGGGGCATTGGTGTAAGGTTGCACGCCTATTTTTTAGGAGGTCCATGGTTCGAATCCTGGATGCCAAAACTGTTTAATATATTAAAACTGTTTTGGCATCAGGATTTTATATAGTCTATAGGGGAGGGAACATTGACTGAAATAAGACGCAGGGTAGACTCCCTTTATGTCTGTGACCCATCCTCGTATATAGGTAAAATAAGGGAATATCACCGACAAAACTTCGAGCAGGTTGGCAATGGATTGCGTCATGTAGAAGGGCAGTTAAGAAAAGCCATAGCGTCTTCAGCGTATCAGAATATACAAGACGATGTTTTAACATTCACTCGTTTGTATTCAATGTTATTATCCGTATGGTGTGAAGCTAGATTGCATGTGCTTATTTATGAAGAAAGTGTCTTTACAGAACATGAACGTAGCGTTATATACAACCAAAATAGTTTGGAACAAAGATGGTTAACTGCTCTTGCAATAGCGGTTAAAAAGAATGCAAATATTCAGTTTGAAGAAGATGCTAATGAAGATAGCTTAGGAATTATCCTTTTTACGATATATGAGCGGATAAAAACATGGATTAGTGGGCATTTAGCACCTGTCATTAGAAATCGAAATAAAGTCGCTCATGGTCAATGGTTAAATCCTTTTCAGAATACTCAAAATGAGTGGGTAAATTCAACTTCATTTACTATCTGTCCCCAATCAATTCAAGACTTTAAAAAAGATAGTATTCTTTTTACTAATGAAAAAATGAAATTGCTTAACATCATTTGTGGCGCAATTAATAGCATAGCTATTGGTAGTGAGCATAAAAAATTTAATGTCCAAAACTTTGATGATATTAATCGCCTAGTGAATAAGCAAATAGATAAAATAGAACATATTGATTATTTGGCGTTTGTAAAAAGAACTCAAAAATCTTACAAAGAACAATTTGATAAAGCTATTTCTCATTCCACTGGTTAACTTATAAGATATAGGCCTTATCATGTAAGATATAGCCTATATTCTAATACTTGAGCTTACCCTTTCACACACACCACTTGGCGTAGGGTATGAACAATTTCAACCAGTGATGATTGCGCAGCCATTACTGCGTCGATGTCTTTGTACGCCATCGGTATTTCGTCAATCACATCACTGTCTTTTCGGCACTCAACATGGGCGGTCGCCATTTTTTGGTCGCTGACTGAGAAACGTTTTTTGGCTTCTGTTCGGCTCATTACACGGCCTGCGCCGTGGCTACAGGAGCAAAAACTTTCTTCGTCACCTAAACCGCGCACGATAAAACTTTTGGCTCCCATAGACCCTGGAATGATCCCCATTTGGCCCTTTCGAGCCGACACGGCACCTTTTCGGGTTACCAGTACCTCTTCACCAAAGTGCTGTTCTTTTTGCACATAGTTATGATGGCAATTTACGGCTTCTTGCTCTGTGATAAACGGTTTTGGAATTTCGCGTGATAGTGCTTCCAGAACGCGGTGCATCATCACTTCACGGTTATGGCGAGCAAAGTCCTGCGCCCAACCTACCGCTTCCATATAGTCATTAAAATGCACGCTTCCTTCTTCGAAATACGCGAGGTCTCTATCCGGCAAATTGGCGATATGCTGTTGCATATCTTTTTGCGCTAATGTGATAAACAGATTACCAATCGCGTTTCCTACACCACGTGACCCGCTATGTAGCATTACCCACACGCGGTCTTGTTCATCCAAACACAGTTCAATAAAGTGGTTTCCCGTTCCCAATGTTCCTAAGTGGTTGTAATGATTGGTTCCACGCAGTTTTGGGTACTTATCACAGATACGTTTGAACTCTTCATCCAAGTGTGCCCAGTGGGTATCGACAATATCTGGTGTACGATGCCAAGCCCCTTTATCACGTCCATGTCGATGTGTAGTTCGACCGTGCGGAACCGCCGACTCAATAGCAAAACGGATGTTTTGTAAGCTATCCGGCAAATCTGATGCCGTTAAGGACGTTTTTACCGCAATCATCCCACAACCAATATCCACACCAACCGCCGCAGGAATAATGGCCCCTTTGGTTGGGATCACACTTCCAATGGTTGAACCTTTCCCGACATGTACATCAGGCATAACGGCAAGGTGTTTAAAAATGAATGGCATTTTGGCCGTATTTTGTAACTGGGTTACCGCTTTAGGATCCACAGGCACGCCGTTGGTCCACATTTTTACAGGTACGCCATTTTCTTGAATTAATTGATTAAAGTTATTGTTATTCATTGTTATTCCTTAATTTTTACCAATCCGTTTAATACTTGATCTAATCCACCGTAAACGGAAATTTGGTCGATTCGATGTGCGATACTTTCTAAGGTCTCAAGTTCTTTTAAACGCAATGCAACTGGGTTGTTTTCCATCACTTTTGCGGTATTTAACAGTGAGCGAGTCGCGGCAGTTTCTTCGCGGCGGCGGATCACGTTAGCTTGTGCCGATTTTTCGGCTTCGACGACTTGAGATAAAATAGTGCGCATATCCCCCGGTAAAATGATGTCTTTTACACCGATACTGTCAATTTCTAGGCCAAATTCAGCCACACATTGCGCGACTTGAGTTAGCATCAGTTCATCAATTAATTGCTTGTTTTCTAACAATTCATCTAAGGTTCGAGTCCCCACGATTTCTCGTATTGAAAACTGCAATTCACGATATAAATGCTCTACAGGCTGACTCAATTTTGAGAACGCCAGTAAAATATCGTGATAGCGCCAGTTGGCGCACAGGTTGATGCGTAATGTGACTTTGTCTTTGGTTAAAATCTCTTGTCCGCTAATTTCTAATGATTGTAAACGGGTGTCTATTATCTCAACTTCCGGTTTGTGGTTGATTTTCCAATAACCGTAAGTTCCCGGTTGTAATAAATCTTGTATCTCACCATCAATTTTTAACATACCGACATGCCATGCAGGTACTTGGCTAATCAAGGCCAACTCATTGCCTTTAATGCGTTTTTTACCCATCAGACGTGCAACGAATGCAGAGTCAATAACGCTATTTTCTAGCGACTGCGGCTCCACTTTTAAATTATTGCCATTTTTCCAATACAACCGACGGGTCGCTGGTGGCAATATTTCTGTCAAACTATTGTGCAAGTAAATAAAACCAATCTCGTCATCAGTCAAAGCGATGTCAATACAGTGGTCATCAACCCAATCAGGGTGAAATTGGCGTAAGTGGTCTGCCAGTTTTTCATCAATAGGTTCGTTATCAAGTGTGAACAATGACACAGTCAATCGATTGAACCAATCGTTTAAATGGTGCTCACCCGCAGTCAGTAATTGTTTAAAATCCCCATTTTTTGAGGTTAGTGCGATTTGTCCTTGAGCGATATTTATTTTTTTCATTATTTTTCCTTTTTCAATATTTATCCGGCACTGAAGAAAAAAGCGAAGTGGTGAGGGGAAAAGTAGAGTGCCAAAATTGGCTGTCTAAATTTCTGCTCATCACTCGGCAAAGCTCTCGAGTGGCGGTTTTAAGCTTAACTTCTGCTTAGTTTTATACAGTTGGATTTGTATTTTTTTCAGGAGTCGAACCTGATAGCTAGGCTATTACCAAGGTATCTTCCTGACGGCGGCATACAGACCATGTAGTGGCTAAGTCACCATGTCTGCACCGGTTGAACTTGCAGTTCATACAATTTCCGGCAGTGGATGAATATAGTATTGCCAGAAGCGTGCCAACTTTTTTTAAAATGAAATAAATAATTTTACTGCATTGAAAAATAAGTAAAAAATAATATTAAGAGAAAAGTGGGTAACATTGGCGTGGTAAATGGATTATGCTATTTATTATCTTTTTATATCGTAACTTATAAATTTATATAAATATTATGAGCAAGAAACGTAAGATTGTGATTGGTGTATTGGGCACAGTACTCGATAGAAGAGGCAAAAAAGCCAATCGCTGGACAAAATGGCGGCCAACCGTTGGTCTTTGCCAACAGCCTGATTTGGATATTGGTCGTTTTGAATTACTGCATCAGGTGAATGACTATGGCATGGCGCACCGGGTGAAAGAGGATATTGAACAAGCTTCTCCCAATACGGAAGTGGTACTGCATGAGGTGGATATTGCTGACCCGTGGGATTTTGAAGAGGTTTATACCTCATTACTGGATTTTTCTTCGCATTATCAATTTGATACTGATAATGAAGAGTATCTTGTACATATCACTACGGGTACCCATGTGGTGCAAATCTGTTGGTTTTTATTAACGGAAGCTCATTATTTACCAGCCAAATTAATTCAAACTTCACCGAGCCAAAAAGGGCGAGAAAAAGACCCTATCGGCATTCATACCGTGATTGACCTTGATTTAAGCCGTTATACCCATATCACCAGCCGTTTCCAAACAGAGCAGCAACAGCAGGTTTCGTTTTTAAAATCGGGTATTGCCACCCGCAACGCGGCATTTAATACCATGATTGAGCAAATCGAACGTGTCGCACTGCGTTCTAAAGCCCCGATTTTACTCAATGGGCCAACGGGGGCGGGGAAGTCTTTCTTAGCTCGGCGAATTTATCAACTACGTGAAAGTCGCCACCAAGTTAAAGGGCGCTTTGTGGAAGTAAACTGCGCTACCTTGCGTGGTGATAACGCTATGTCAACGCTGTTTGGTCATGTAAAAGGGGCATTCACAGGGGCAATCAACCCAAGGCGTGGATTACTGAAAGAAGCGGATGGCGGTATTTTATTTCTCGATGAAATTGCGGAGCTTGGGCTAGATGAACAAGCAATGCTATTGAAAGCCATCGAAGAAAAAAGCTTTTTCCCTTATGGTTCAGATGAAGAAATTCACAGTGATTTTCAATTAATTGCAGGGACTCACCGTAATTTGGCGCAGCAAGTGGAGGAGGGCAAATTTCGTGAAGACCTATTTGCCCGTATCAATATGTGGACGTTTGCGTTACCGGGCTTGCGTGACCGCCGTGAAGACATCGAACCGAATATTGATTATGAATTAGCCAAATTTTGCCAAGAGCAACAAAGCCAAATTCGTTTTGATAGCGAAGCTCGCAATGTGTATGTGAAGTTTGCCTGTTCCTCTCAGGCCCTGTGGCGTGGCAATTTTCGTGAGTTGGGTGCATCCATTAGCCGGATGGCAACGTTTGCCGAACGCGGGCGTATTACTAAAGCGGTGGCCGAAGAAGAAATTGGCCGTTTGCAAGCCCAATGGCAGTCAAAATCAACCAATACATTACCAAAGCAAATTGGTGAAATTGATTTATTCGACCAGCAACAGCTGGCAACAGTGCTGGAAGTTTGTCGCCGTTCATCTACCCTTTCCGAAGCGGGGCGTGAGCTGTTTGCCGTTTCGCGGCAACATAAAAAACAGCCCAATGATGCAGATAGGCTGCGAAAGTATCTCGCTAAATTTGGGTTGGATTGGGATGGGTTGAAGGGGAACGGTTGAAAAAATTTATAGTAGAAAGCCCCTATTAAGGGGCAAATTGTGACGCTGAAAGGGCAGTTAAATTAAGTCTATTTTATTGTTAGCAGTGTTATCCCATATTTTGAAATAGCTCCCTTAGCAAACTTAACGGTGTGCGTGTAGGACTATTTTTCTCATTTACTGTAGATTTAAAAAGAGTCCCAATACTCGGCTGAATATTTATCGCAGATCCATCCCTTAGAAAGTTAACTTGTATTGTTCGACTATCGCCATTCAGGGTGGCAATGATATTTATAGAACCTTCGACTAAGCTGCTGATTTCTAATTCTGTATTTCCATATTCATCAGTCAATTTAATTGGTGAGATAATGGCATTTGCTGCTTCAAAGTGAACGTGTGCTCCTGCGATGCTTTGTCGGCTATTATTCACAATATGCAGTTTAATTTTGTTTTTACTGATCCCATCTGCCACTGCATTGTTTTGAATGATATCGACGCTACCAATAAATGACTGGCTAATATCGGATTTAAAGTTATATATTTCATTAATTTCTGTACCATGCTCAATATTTGCTTTTATTGCATAACTTCCTGATACCAAACTAGTAAATTGAATGGAAGCTTCACCTTTACTGTTAGCGATGATGCTATGGGATTGTTCAGAAACTGATTTTTCTGCCTGAGCCTTCCACATAAAATGATTAAGTAATGAATAATATCCCGTATTTTTTTGATTAATAGAATTAAGATTTGCAGGCAATGTGAAATTGACTTTCGCATTGGGTACTGGGTGGCCAAGAGTATCTTTAATTACTACAGTGAATATATTTGTATTTTTACCATCAGCGACAGCATTATTTCTTTTTGCGGTATTCTTATGGGTGATAGTGAGAGCGCCTGTGTTGGTAACTTCAATTAACGTTTCTGCTTGTGGGGAAACATTTCCGTTAATGTCATAAGCCGTCACGGTTAAGCGATAAAGATTGAGTTGTGAGTTTTTAAATGAATGATTGGCAATTTTATAAGACGGTAGTTTTACTGAACTTTCTCTGCCATTAAGGTGTATTTCCCCCCCAGCGGCTATCAATTCAGGGGCTTCTATCACTATTTTTTCTAGCGGGTATTTCGTGGTTAAATTGCGGATAATAGAAAGTTCTTCTCCTGTCATACCCTGAATAACTTTCGGTAATGATAATGAAATTAAGCTTTTCTTTTGGTATTCCAACACAATATTGTTATTACGGTTAATAAAATCATAGCGATTGGTGGAAATATGGCGAGTGGCCGCTACCGCCGAAGTATCAAGATGTTGCGCTAAGCTCCTTCCTAGCAACCAATTAAACGCCACTTTTGCATTTGTCTCATTTGTTCCACTATTGCCTATTTTATGTTCTGCATTTATTGCGAGCAGGGGAAATGGAGACCAATTGACGCCGACGGTAGCCGCCATTGGGTCTTTCTGGCGCTCATTTTTGCCAAATAAAGCGACGTCATCTCCGTAATATTGTTCCAGTTTTAGGTTTGCACCTAAATTCGCATACGTGGGTAGCCAACCTTCAAGTTGAATATCCCAGCCGTTGGCGGGGCGTGCGTTATAATCATCGGCTAATTCGGATGCACTGCGCCAAGTCGATAGTCCCAAATAGCTATTCGCACTCATTCGAACGTAATCTTGAGCATATTCCACACCAAACCCTAAGCGCGAATGGTAATGGGATAAATCATGATCAAAGAAAGCATTTACCCCTATCATGCTATTTTGTTGGAAATGACGTAAACCAATACCGTTATTGGTCTGTAGCCGGCCATCAGTGCGGTGAATACTGTGCTGAGAAAATAACAACAAATCTTGTTGTTCATACCAAGGTACTAACCAATCTAATTGAGATGTCTTAATTGACAATTTTTTATCGAGATTAATATTTAGCCTGGTATTACCGGCTTTGGATAACCAATGTGTTATTTCATCCGTCGCCATATTTGCGGCTTTATGGCGAGCGTAATCTTGTGCCATATCTGCCAGATTTTTGGTGTTTTTTTCTTCAGAAGCAAAGTTTGCGGCATTTTGTCCATATTTCGCTAAAAAACGTTCAGTACTATCTTCAGGTTGGGTTCCTTCAAATTGAATGGCCTGACCACCGAGTGTAGGTAAATCGTCTAAATGGACGATTTGGGCATAACTTGGCACCATTGGCAAAATAGCCGTAGACCAAATTGCCGTAGAGAGGAGCAAACTGTTCGGTAGTTTAGGTTTCAATTTTGACGAAGGGGGATTCATCGAACATATTCCTGATATAAATATTAATATCGCTATTTTCAGGGCAGACAATGATCAGTGCTTGTGAATTGATCGGATGAATATGGAAATACGATTTGTATATTGGAAATATTTGGAATAACTGGCTTTGGTTGATAATCAAAAAATACGGAATACTATACAGATTAAAATAAATGATTTTTTTATTGGAAAAAATCTTACCATAATAAAAACAACAAATTAGATGAGGAAGTTATGGAGTTAACATTTTTAGGAACCAGTGCTGGGGTGCCGACAAAAGAGCGCAATGTCACCAGTATGATATTAAATTTAGTCGGTATCCGTAAAAGCTACTGGTTATTTGATTGTGGAGAAGGGACACAACATCGCATTTTAAATAGCCCATTTAAAACGCCAAAAATTGAGAAAATATTTATTACCCATTTACATGGCGACCATATTTTTGGTCTCCCCGGTTTGTTATGTAGCCGCTCAATGGGTGGGGCAACAGACCTACTGACTGTTTATGGTCCAAAAGGGTTAAAACACTATATTGAAACGGTATTAGCCGTGAGTGTGTCTTATATGACATACCCGTTGGAAATCGTTGAAATTGAAGCTGGGCAGTTATTTGATGATGGGGAGTTAATTGTGACGGCTTATGCTCTTGACCACCGTGTTGAGTGCTACGGCTATCGTATTGAAGGACATCCAAAAAGTGGTGCATTAGACGCAGTCAAATTAGCCAATGACAATATTCCTCGCGGCCCTTGGATGCAAGCACTCAAAGCGGGTGAAACCATTGTTCTTGATGATGGGCGAGTCGTGAATGGGGCTGATTACCTTGGTGAGCCTGTTCCCGGTAAAGTCGTTGCGATTTTTGGTGATACTCAACCGACAGAACAAGCACTGGAGCTTGCGAGAAATGCCGATGTGATGATCCATGAAACCACCTTAGAGGCTGAATTTGCTCAAAAAGCCAATGAGCGCGGCCACTCGACTACGGTACAAGCGGCTGAGCTAGCACGCGCGGCAGGGGTTAAGCGTTTTATCGCTACCCATATTAGTGGTCGCTACGTGAGCGAGGATATACCAAGATTGCTTGCAGAGTGCCAATCGGTGTTCCCTGCAACAGAAATCGCAGAAGACTATTTAACCGTGAAGATTTAATGTTAGCGGGCAAGATATTGTCCGCTAAACCTATTGGCGATTTTAATAAATCACTTTCACAAAGCCATTACGGCAATATGTTTCATATTCATCAGAAAGCTGCCTATTTGTGACTATCACATCAAATTGTGATAATTCCCCCATATTTGCGGTAGCGACTTCATCAAACAGGTTATAGGGAGCTAATAAAATCTTACGGATAGATTTTTCCATCGCTTTTTTCTTCATGGGTAAATCATCGAGATTATAGCAAGTTACACCAAAATTTCCGTGCACGCCAGCCGCTGAAATAAAGGCTTTTTTAGGGTTGATTGAATCAAGTAATGAAGGGAGTGATGGGTTGTAAAAAGAATCACTTTTAGGGCGATACTCCCCGCCACATAAAAGCGCGGTGGCATTTTTCTTTTGGCTAAGGGCGAGAAAAACATTATGTGAGTAACAAATGCCAGTGAAATTAATCTCTTCGGGGATGAGTGAAATCAAGGTGGCCATTTCAATGCCATTATCAAAGAAGATCACATCATCTTCTGTCACCATACTCGCGGCAAGATTAGGGATATATAGTTCTTCGGTCTGGTCTGGGGTAAAAACATCGGCTTGCGGCTCTTGGGTTGCTAAGTTGGCTGGTTGGGTAACAGAAACAATATAGCCGCCAAGGAGTGACATAGGAATGGGGCCTTCTGTGTCTGCGCTGAGATCTCGTCGGATAGTCATCTCTGAAACTTCGAGTATTCTAGCGGCTTCTTTTAAATGAATGCGTCCTGAACGTTTTAAACATTCACTTAAACGGCGAAGGCGTTCTTTTTGTTTAGTTTCTATCACCCTACAATCCTTTTTAAATGCACAAAATTGGCGCGGTTAGACCGCGCCCCATCACTTAGTAGTCACTCGGCTTGGTCGCCGTTCCTGTGACAATTGATACACTCGCGCTGGCACCTACACGGTTTGCGCCAGCTTCAATCATTTTAATTGCGGTTTCACGGTCACGCACACCACCGGAGGCTTTTACACCGACTTCATCGCCAACCACTTTACGCATCAGGGCGACATGGTGCTCTGTTGCACCCATTGTACTGAAACCTGTTGAAGTTTTCACAAAACCGACTTTAATTGTGCGGCAAATTTCACAAACTTGTGTAATTTCTTCATCAGTTAATAGGCAGTTTTCTAAAATAACTTTTAATGTTGCTTTACCGCAGGCTGCAAATACCGCTTCGATATCACGACGGACAAAGTCTAAGTCGCCACTTTTTAGCATGCCAATGTTGATAACCATATCGACCTCATCAGCGCCACGGCGGACAGCTTCTGCGGCTTCAAATGCTTTGGCTTCAGTTAAGCATGCCCCTAGTGGAAAGCCTACCACACAGCAAACTTTAACGTCGCTGTTTTTTAAAAGTTCGCTGGCTAAAGGAACATAACCTGTGTTTACACATACAGAGGCAAAATGGTGTTCAGCAGCTTCCGTACACAGTTTAGTAATATCGCTGACAGTCGCATTCGCAGCAAGTAAAGTGTGATCAATATATTTTGCTAAGTCTTGCATTTTCAACTTTCCTATATAAATGTGGGATAGACAACAAAGAATGAGGAAATGTGGTAGATATAACACTTGATCATTCGTTATTCGAGATCCTAATCACAAATGATATTTTTGCAACATGATAATGTTACTATCATATCATTATGTGATTTATTTAACACGAGGGACATTATGGATATAGCAGTTATTGGTTCAAACATGGTTGATTTGATCACTTATATCGATCAAATGCCAAAAGAAGGCGAAACGTTAGAAGCGCCAGCTTTCAAAATTGGTTGCGGTGGTAAAGGTGCGAACCAAGCGGTTGCTGCTGCTAAGTTAAATTCAAAAGTGATCATGTTAACCAAAGTCGGCGATGATATTTTTGCAGATAATACGATCCGCAATCTTGAGTCTTACGGTATTAACACTCGTTATGTGGAAAAAGTACCTTGTACCTCAAGTGGTGTCGCGCCTATTTTTGTTAATCAAAATTCATCAAATAGCATTTTGATCGTCAAAGGGGCGAATAAATTTTTATCACCTGAAGATATCGATCGCGCAGCGGAAGATCTGAAAAAATGTAAATTGATCGTCCTGCAATTAGAAGTCCAGCTTGAGACGGTTTATCACGCAATTTCATTCGGCAATAAACATGGGATCCCTGTGTTGCTTAACCCCGCTCCAGCGCAACGAACGCTCGATCTCGATTTTGCTTGCCGATGTGATTTCTTTGTACCTAATGAAACGGAATTAGAAATTTTAACCAATATGCCAGTAGACACGATGGATAACATTCGTCGCGCCGCACAGTCTTTGCTGGATAAAGGGTTAAAAAATGTCATCGTGACATTAGGGGATAAAGGGGCGCTATGGATGACTCGCGACAGTGAGTTACATATACCCGCAATTAAAGTGAATGCCATTGACACCAGTGGTGCAGGGGATGCCTTTATCGGCTGTTTCTCTCATTACTATGTCCATACGGGGAATATTGAAGAAGCACTGAAAAAAGCAGTGATGTTTTCGGCCTTCAGTGTGACAGGGAAAGGGACTCAATCTTCTTATCCAAGTGTTGAGCAATTTAATGAATTTGTGCAAATCAACACAGCTAATGAATAGCTAAATAATAATAGTCCAACGTAGCTATATACCCTTTGAATAATTAAGTGGTCATCAGAGCCACATAGCCACTCATCGGGTATAAATTATAAAAATATAAGGGTTACTATGAACATTAAGAACATCACTCAGTTACCGGATGGCTACCTGAGTAAGACTCCTCTATTCCAATTTATCCTACTATCGTGCCTGTTCCCATTGTGGGGATGTGCAGCAGCATTAAATGATATTTTAATCACACAGTTTAAAAGTGTCTTTGAACTCAGTAACTTCGCCTCTGCTTTAGTGCAAAGTGCATTCTATGGTGGTTATTTCTTAATCGCTATTCCAGCGTCGTTAGTGATCAAAAAAACCAGTTATAAATATGCCATTATGGTGGGGCTGATCCTATACATCGCGGGTTGCAGTATGTTCTTCCCTGCGTCTCATATGGCGACTTACACCATGTTCTTGGCAGCTATTTTCGCCATTGCGATTGGTTTAAGCTTCCTTGAAACCGCAGCAAATACATATAGCTCAATGATAGGGCCTAAACAATACGCGACATTGCGTTTAAATATTAGCCAAACTTTCTACCCAATTGGCGCAGCGGGTGGGATCTTGCTAGGTAAGTATCTGGTATTTTCCGAGGGGGATAGTTTACAAAACCAAATGGCAGGAATGAATGCGGAACAAATTCATGAATTCCGTTTAGCCATGTTGGAAAATACTCTCGAACCTTACCGTTATATGATTATGGTATTAGTTGTGGTAATGATTTTATTCCTTATTACCAAGTTTCCTAAATGTAAAGTGGCAGAAACTCAAGATCATAAACGCCCAACCGCGGTAGAAACCTTAAAATATTTAGCGAAGAATAGCCGCTTTAGAAAAGGAATTATTGCCCAATTTTTATATGTCGGTATGCAAGTGGCTGTGTGGTCATTTACCATTCGTCTCGCATTAGAGATGGGGGATATTAACGAACGCGATGCCTCAAACTTTATGGTGTATAGCTTTGCCTGTTTCTTTATTGGGAAGTTTATCGCCAATATTCTAATGACTCGCTTTAATGCAGAAAAAGTCCTAATTATCTACTCGGTGATTGGGGCGTTGTTCCTGATTTATGTTGCGTTTATTCCGAGTTTCACTGCGGTGTATGCAGCGGTCATGGTGAGTATTTTGTTTGGACCTTGCTGGGCAACCATTTATGCAGGTACTTTGGATACCGTTGATAATGAGCATACCGAAATGGCTGGGGCGGTCATTGTGATGGCGATTGTCGGTGCTGCGGTTGTTCCTGCCGTTCAAGGCTATGTCGCAGATATGCTGCACTCATTACAACTTTCATTCCTCGTTTCCATGCTGTGCTTCGTGTATGTCGGTATTTACTTCGTTGGTGAACGCCGCTTTAAAGCCAAACAAGCTGCAAAATAGTGCTCAAATTGGGTAGTGTGAGCTACCCAATTCCATTTATCTTATTAAACCGTGAGTATGAAAATGAATACATTGATACCTCTTCACAAAAGCTTATTTACGGAAAACCCGACGCTTATTTTAAAAAATAACCAATTTACTGCTACTGCATTTCGTTACCAAACTGGCGTGGAAGGGCTACGAATTGAAAATCAGCAAGGGTATTTAACGATTTTACCTTTTTTAGGACAAATGATTTGGGATGCACAATTTTGTGGCCAAAATCTGAAAATGGAAAATATGTTTTCAGCGCCAAAACTGGTTCCAACGGTAGTTGAAACCTACGGTTGCTTTGCATTCCATTCAGGTTTAATCAGTAATGGTTGCCCTTCTCCAGAAGATTCACATCCACTACATGGGGAAATGCCTTGTGCAGCAATGGATAGCGCTTGGCTTGAACTGACTGGCGAAAGTTTAAAAGTCGTCGGCGAATATGAGTATGTGATGGGTTTTGGTCATCATTATCGTGCGACACCGTCAGTGCAATTAAACTCAGATAGTGCATTATTTGATATTCATATGTCAGTCACCAATTTAGCATCGGTGCCTATGCCTCTCCAATATATGTGCCATATGAATTATGCTTACGTGGAGAATGCAACATTGACACAAAATATCCCCGAAAATGCGATTAAATTGCGTGAATCAATACCGGGGCATGTACAGCCAACTGAAAAATGGCTCGCATTTAATGAAGCGTTGAAATCTGGCAAAGTCACATTAAATCAGCTTAATCAGCCACAAATGTGTGACCCTGAAATTGTGTTTTTTATGGATGATCTTAGCCAATATACCGCAACGCCTGAGTTTAGAATGGTTTCACCCGCAGGAGATACGTTTGTAACGCGTTTTAAATCTAATGAGCTAAATTATGTAACTCGTTGGATTTTGTATAATGGTGACCAAAAAGTTGGCGCATTTGTACTCCCTGCAACTTGTCGTCCAGAAGGTTTCCTTGCGGCGAAAAATAACCAAACACTGATTTGGTTAGAGGCAGGGCAAACTCGTGAATTTACTGTCACTACTGGTGTTGAAAAGTAGTTTTTTACTTTAAAAAGGCAGCACATTGCTGCCTTTTACTCATATTGCTGACATTCTTCTTCTAAATCGCGTAGAAGCGCCGCGGCATCATAAACTAATGTTTTTTCCCCATCAGACTGCATCATCAATGCAACCTTAATATTTGCTTCATGCATATCAGGCAGAATTTCTGTCATCAGGTGTTTAAGGGTAAATAGCATTGGCGTAAAATTTGCCCATTCACCCGTTAAACACAACTCAACAAATGCTTTGGCAGGCCATAAGGGGAGAAAAAGACATTTTTCATCATTCCATGCGGTAACGAGATTTTTCCCATCACCGAGGCTCCATACCTGTTCCCAGTCAGCGATTTTACCGACAAAATAGTTATACTGTTGGTATGGTCTAAGCGCATGGACATTTTTTATTTCTTTATCATTTGGGGAAAATAGGTTGTTATTCATTATTGGATAATCTAAAAAGTACCTGATAATTATTGGGAAAATTATCTTTATAATTGTTATCTTAATAACAAGATAACGAAAAACAATACACAGTAAAACAAATAAAAATAAGATCTATCAGGTAAATTTTAGGGCGGTTAGAAATGATAGAAGCATTACTTGAAAAATATGCGATTGGTATGACCTTAATTGCGACTTTTCTCGCAATCTATTTAGCTTTTGAGATTGTACATAAACGCCGTAAGCATAAACATAAACGCAAAAGTATTTTGATCAATGTGATTCAAACTGTTGTGCTGTGTGGCGTGGTTATTGTTATTGCTCAATATGTAGACATGGCCGCAAAAGATTTTGATTTAACCTTTATTTCCACTTCTTTGGTTAATTTTATTACCATCTCATTGATTGCATTGATTTTAATGCGAAAACTGTTCCAACTAGCGAACCGACTAGAAAAAGCACAGATTAAAAAAGGCAGTGACCCCACTTCGGCACGTATTGTTGCCCGCGTGTTTAAAACAGCGATATTTGTCATTATGGTACTGCTGTTTGGCGAGCATTTTGGGATGAGCCTTTCTGGTTTGATGGCGTTTGGCGGGATTGGCGGTATTGCTATCGGTATGGCCGGTAAAGATATCCTGAGTAATTTTTTCTCTGGGTTAATGCTCTACTTTGACCGGCCCTTCAATATTGGTGATTGGGTCAGTTCACCGGATAGAAACATTGAAGGCACGGTGGTTGAAATCGGCTGGCGGATCACTAAAATTATTACGTTTGACCACCGTCCGCTATACATTCCCAACTCGGTTTTTTCTTCTATTAGTGTGGAAAACCCGGGGCGCATGACTAACCGACGTATCAAAACTGAAATTGGTTTGCGTTACGAAGATTCAGACAAAATTGGAGCTATTGTCGATGATATTCGCACGATGTTACAACAAGATGCAAATATCGATACCAGCCAAACCTTATTAGTTTATTTCGATGCTTTTGCCGACTCTTCGTTAAATATTATGGTGTATTGCTTTACCAAAACAACGGTTTGGGCTGAATGGCTAGCTGCACAGCAAGCGGTGTATTTGAAGATCATTGAGATAGTTAAACGCCACGATGCGGACTTTGCATTCCCATCACAGACTTTGTATGTGGAAAAAAACAACTAACGTCCCATTACGGATAAATTGACCGATTAATTTGTGGTGTTCACAGGGTTAATTGGTTAATTTATCTTTTTATTATCTTTATGACGGCCTGAAGTATGGGGGAGAGGGTTGTGATGAGATAGAATTTTTATGCTATTAACCAGTGGGTTATAAAATATATTCGACTTTCCAAATCTTGCCCTCTTTTCTTACCATGCTAGTCATTTCAATTCCCTGATCTATCAAGTATATTGTCCGCCTCTTTTCCTCAGCTAACTAAGAGCCAGACTGCTATGAACAAAATCAATGTGGCATGTAGCCAGGGGGTCGCAATCTATTTCACTAATGAATTTCAGTGGGTAGATATTCGCGATGCACAGTTAAACAATATTGCCGCTGTCGTGCTATCTGAACAAGATGCCAACCAAGGGCTGTGGGAAAGAGTTGTTGAGAGTCAGCTGAGTATTCCGCTGTTTATCATTAGTGATAAACAGCTGCCAACCGATGAAAATTTACCACCTTATTTAACGGCGCTATTACCGCCAGCCCCGGCTGCTCGTGAAGAAAATAGCCGTCAATTGCTCGATGCTGCAAATCAGTACCTTGAGCAGTTATTACCGCCATTTTTTGCTCGAATGATGGATTATGCTGCGGGTCATAATGTGACTTTCGCCTGTCCGGGGCACCAAGGCGGCCAATTTTTCCGTCGCCACCCAACAGGGGAGCAGTTTTATCAATTTTATGGTGAAAACCTGTTTCGTACCGATTTATGCAATGCCGATGTGGCAATGGGCGATTTATTGATCCATGAGGGCGCAGCGAAAGAGGCACAAAAATTTGCCGCGAAAGTTTTCAATGCGGACAAAACTTATTTTGTCTTAAATGGCACCTCATCATCCAACAAAGTCGTGCTAAATGCGCTATTAACACCGGGTGATTTAGTTTTGTTCGATCGTAATAATCATAAATCAAACCACCATGGGGCGCTGATACAGGCGGGGGCAACACCGGTCTACCTAGAAACGGCACGTAATCCTTTTGGCTTTATTGGCGGTATTGATGCGCACTGCTTTGATGAAAGTTATTTACGTGGACTTATCCAGGAAGTGATGCCTGAAAAAGCACAAGCCCAGCGGCCATTTCGCTTAGCGGTGATCCAACTTGGAACTTATGACGGTACTGTGTATAACGCAAGGCAAGTGGTTGATAAAATTGGCCATTTGTGTGATTACATTTTATTTGATTCTGCGTGGGTGGGGTATGAACAATTTATTCCAATGATGCGCCAGTGCTCGCCATTACTATTGGAATTAAATGAAAATGACCCCGGTATTATGGTGACTCAGTCAGTTCATAAACAACTGGCTGGTTTCTCACAAGCGTCACAAATCCATAAAAAAGATAACCACATCAAGGGGCAAGAGCGCTTTGTTTCACACAAAAAACTCAACAATGCTTTTATGATGCACGCCTCGACGAGCCCATTTTATCCCTTGTTTGCCTCTTTAGATGTCAATGCACGTATTCATCAAGGTAATGCAGGCAAAATGATGTGGATGGACTGCGTGAAAGTGGGGATTGAGGTAAGAAAATCGATACTTCAGCACTGCCGTTATTTTAAGCCTTTTGTTCCTGAAATCGTTGATGGCAAGTTATGGCACGAATACCCAACAGAGCAAATCGCTGCTGAGCAACGCTTTTTTAACTTCATACCGCAAGAACGTTGGCATGCGTTTGATGGCTATGCACAGGACCAATACTTCGTTGACCCCTGTAAATTGATGCTAACGACGCCAGGTATTGATGTCGAAAGTGGAGAATATGACGCTTTTGGCGTGCCTGCGACGATTTTGGCGCATTTTTTACGTGAACACGGCGTGATCCCTGAAAAATGTGACTTAAATTCAATTTTATTTTTGTTAACACCCGCAGAAACCCGTGAAAAACTGGAACTGCTAGTATCCCATTTGGTCCGTTTCGAACAGTTACTGGATGAAGATGCGTTATTAGAAGATGTATTGCCTTCGGTTTATCAGCGTTATCAAGACCATTATCAGGGTTATACATTACGCCGTTTATGCCAAGAGATGCACCAACTCAGCGTTAATGACAATATTAAACAGCTGCAAAAAGAGATGTTCCGTAAAGCTCACTTCCCGGAAGTGAAAATGGCACCTCAACAAGCACATTTAGAGTTTATTCGTGGTAACTGTGAATTATTGCCATTAGATGAATTGGAAGGGCGTATTGCCGTTGAAGGGGCATTACCGTATCCACCGGGCGTATTATGTGTCGTACCTGGGGAAGTGTGGTCGGGGCCAGTACTGCGTTATTTCAAAGCACTAGAAACGGGTATTAATGCATTACCGGGCTTTGCTCCTGAGTTACAAGGTGTGTATATTTCGAAAAATGAAGATGAAAAAAAACGTGTCTATGCGCATGTTTTAAAATAAATTTCTAAGTATTCAGATATTAAGCATAGATTTTACCTTGCTAGCTGGTTAAATTGGGGTCAGTGCCATTTCTGACTCCAATTTTAATAAGGTAAGGTATGAGCAAAAAAATAATCCTCGATTGTGACCCCGGCCATGACGATGCTATCGCGTTATTACTGGCTTATGGTAACCCTGACATTGAATTATTGGCGGTAACAACCGTTGCTGGTAATCAAACCCTCGAAAAAGTCACTCATAATGCACTAGCTATCGCTGAAATGGCGAAGATTAGCGGTATTCCATTTGCCGCGGGCTCGGTACGCCCTTTAGTTCGGGAAATTGAAGTTGCGCCTGATATTCATGGGGAATCAGGGCTTGATGGGCCTGTATTACCGACACCAACATTGAAACTTGATGAAAGACATGCAGTTTCACTGATTATCGAAACCATTATGTCTCACCCGCCTAAAACGGTAACTTTAGTTCCTACTGGCGCATTAACGAATATTGCGCTTGCTGCTCGTCTTGAGCCTCGCATTGTCGAACGAGTTAAAGAAGTGGTGCTGATGGGAGGGGGCTATCATGTTGGGAATTGGAGTGCGGTAGCTGAATTTAACATCAAAATTGACCCAGAAGCGGCTCATATTGTTTTCAATGAAAAATGGCCGTTAACCATGGTGGGCTTAGACCTTACCCATCAAGCGCTAGCAACTCCTGATGTAGTGAAACAAATTGCTGCGATTGGCAGTGATTGTTCACAATTTGTCGTCGAACTACTGGATTTTTTTGGGAAAATGTACAAGCAAGCTCAAGGCTTTGATGCTCCGCCAGTACACGACCCTTGTGCGGTTGCTTATGTTATTGACCCTAACGTAATGACCACACAAAAAGTGCCTGTAAATATTGAACTGACTGGGACGCACACGTTAGGCATGACGGTGGCTGACTTCCGCCATCCTGCGCCTGAAAATTGCCATACTCAAGTTGCTGTTAAATTAGACCATCATAAATTTTGGCAGTTGATTATCAACGCATTAAAAAATATTGGGTAATAAATGGATAATGAAATAGAACAAATGCCTTATGAGGCATTAATTGAACGTAGCATGAATGCGTTACAGGCCAAAAACCAATTTCATTGTGATACATGGAAATTAGATGAAGCCGATTGGTCAGTGAACCAAGACGAAGGAACCATTATTTTTCATGCGCCTGACAATATAATGGCAACAGCGCCCGTTCAAATTGTTGGTACTTATGACCAAAGCCAAGGCAGTTGGATGTGGAGCTGGGCAAACAGTTCTATCGACAGCGCTTTAACACAAGATGCAATCGCGGTGAAAGCTTATGGCGAGCGGAAAGACAACGCATTATTAACCGCCCGCATTAGTCAAATCGAAGAGTATGACGCATGGCAATTAACGGCATTGGCTTGCGAACTCAATAATCAGCAAGGGGTGTACCGTGGAATTGCGGGGCACACTTTGGTATTTATGACATTTGGTGAAGTTTCTCTTAAACAAATTTAGGTTGTATTGGTGCTTTATCTCTGGTCGATAAGGCATTTTAGCGCCTTTATTCCATAACCTATCCGTTATACTCATTTTCTTTTTCAATGAGGAGCTTGGTCATGTTAGATATTGCACTTGAAGCCGCTAAATTAGTCAAAACCATGACAGTAGACGCTTTTGAAGGGGCGGGAAAGTTTGATTATAAACCCGATCGTTCCGTAGTTACGGAAACGGATACCCGAGTTGAAGAAGAAATTAGGGCATTCTTTGCACAAAAAACACCGAATATCGCTGTTTTAGGTGAGGAGTTTGGCTTTGTCGGTGAGCAGCAATTCAGTTCTGGTTGGGTAATTGACCCGATTGATGGTACGCGTGCATTTATTTATGGAGTGCCGTTATTTAGTACGTTAATTGCTTATGTGGAAAATGGGGAACCATTACTTAGTGTGATTAGTTTTCCCGCGATATCCACACTCTACTTTGCCTCACAAGGGGAAGGGTGCTGGGTGCAAACAGCTAGTCAGGCTCCAAGACAGCTTAAACTCGAAAGCCAATCGCCTAAATCATTATCAGAAGCAGTGGTAAGCGCATCAGGCATTCATAATAGTAATTATAATTCCCGAGAAGGGTCGCAAATTTATCATTTGGATGCGGTTGTGGGCCAAGCAAGGGATTTCATTTTTGCTAATGACGCTTATCAGCATGCCATGGTTGCCAGCGGTCGCATTCATGGTGCGATTGATACCATTATGAAACCTTGGGATAGTGCGGCGCTTATTCCGTGTATCCGAGAGGCGGGCGGGGAAGTTTGTGCATTAAATGGACAGCGTAAGCAAGCCATGTTTGCGGGAAGCTTGCTATCAGCCGCAACGCCAGAATTAGCGGAGCAAATTATTGAACTGATGAATAGTTGAAGATGAGAGCGTGAAGATAAGCCTCTTCACGCGATTTAGTTGATATAAATTAGCTAAAATCAAAATGCAAACGTAGTTTTTTGCAATGTAAGCAACGGAATAAATAACCTTGAGCAGCGCTGTCTTGATGGAGAATATTCGCGAGCTCTGAAATTGAAAAACCATAATCAGCGATATCATTTTCAAGGGAAACAAATTCATCGAGTCTATCTTTGATGTCATCCCAGTAAACATAGCCTATGAATTCACAAGGCTCTTGGCAGTGTGCGAGCCAAATTTCTTGTTGCCACCCTTGATAGCCCGGTGTTCGTTTAATTAGTTCATCAAACATTTCAGTAGGGTAGGGGTTTAGAGTATGTGAAAACTCGCCGTCCTCGTCATATTCGCAATCAATACCTTCAACACTGGCAGGGTCTTGAAACTCACCATCAAATTTTGCACTGGCAGAACCATCAGCAATACACCAAGGACACAAAGCATCAATATCCTCAGTAGAATAAAACGGGCTTTCATAATAAATATCAGTAGGTTGCTTACAACAATCACAGGTTACTGTTTTATCCGTCAGAAAAGCTTCTGTTTCAATAGGGTTCGGGTGGTACCTAAATGTAGGGAGTGTTCGGTTATTGAGTGGCATATACAGTTCCTATTAAAGGTTGCGCGAGAAGTAAACCAACTTTGGGAAAGCATACCACAAGGCTGCTTGATTATATCTTTCGGTTTTATTCCATTGTGAGTTTCAGATAAAGTACATTATTCAGTTAATTTGAATAAATTGAGCTATATTATTAGCTTTAACCTAAATAACATTGTCGATATGATGCCTTCATCGCAGACAACAAGGGTTGTCTCATCGAATAAAAAATGAAGGAATTAGACTATGAACATGTTAAAAACTTTGATGGCAGCTTCTGTATTATCTTTCGTCGCATTTGGTGCATCAGCAGCAACAATCACCGCAACAGGTGATACGCTAGCTTCAACAGAAGCGAAAATTGCAGCTAAAGCTAAAGCAGCGGGCGCAGATAGCTATACAATTACCAGTGCTCGTATGGGGAATTTTGTCACAATGAGCGCAGAAACTAAATAACGAATTGTGTGAATTCATCTTGTTGAAATATTTTTGATAAAAAGTGGTGTTTTAGGCGCGATAAGCAGATTAAATACCACTTTTGTTTTATCTGAACCCACATAGAGTACTTTTCTAATCATTGAGGAGTCGTTGATATGAGTTTCAAATATAACCGCCTAGATAAAGATAATGCAGCTGTATTACTTGTTGACCATCAAACGGGTTTGTTATCGCTAGTTCGTGACCAAGACCCAGATAAATTCAAGAACAGCGTGTTAGCACTGGCCGATTTGGCAAAATATTTTAACTTACCAACTATTTTGACTACATCTTTTGAAAATGGTCCTAATGGCCCGTTAGTTCCTGAATTAAAAGAAACATTTCCTGATGCCCCTTTCATTGCTCGCCCTGGTCAAATCAACGCGTGGGATAACGAAGAGTTCGTTAAAGCTGTCAAAGCCACAGGTAAAAAACAGCTGATTATTGCCGGTGTTGTGACAGAAGTATGCGTGGCATTTCCTGCACTATCTGCACTGGAAGAAGGCTATGAAGTTTTTGTGATCACTGATGCCTCAGGTACATTTAACCCGATTACACGTGATGCCGCGTGGGATAGAATGTCAAAAGCAGGTGCTCAATTGATGAGCTGGTTTGGTGCCGCTTGTGAATTACACCGTGATTGGCGTAATGATGTGGAAGGGTTAGGCACTTTGTTTTCAAACCATATCCCTGATTACCGCAACTTAATGACCAGCTATGCACTGCTTTCTGCGAAAAAATAGTGCGTAACTGGGTATTAAAATGACATAATTGGTTTAAAAATCCTCGATACGACATTGCTCATATCGGGGGTTATTTCGTTAAATTAACTGAGTTCAGCCGCTCATTTTCGTCATCATCGCACTTAATTCGCTCTATGTTATAATAGCCTGCTGTTTTTGCTTGGCTCCTTACTTTTGGGGGCTATCCATTTGATTTCAATACACAAGACCACCATGCATCAAAATACCTCAAAACAAGGCTACACCAACCTAAACCGATTTTCCGTTGCCCCTATGCTCGATTGGACAGATCGCCATTGCCGTTATTTTCATCGCTTATTAAGCAAAAACACCTTGCTGTATACCGAAATGGTCACAACAGGGGCGATTATTTACGGAAAAGGGGACTATCTTGCTTTTAGTGAGGAGGAACATCCTGTTTCCTTACAACTTGGTGGTAGCGACCCTGCTGCATTAGCCCAATGTGCCAAATTGGCACAAGAGCGTGGTTATGATGAAATTAATCTAAATGTGGGGT
The DNA here is from genome assembly GCF_032706145.1 of Providencia sp. PROV040. Classification (NCBI taxonomy): domain Bacteria; kingdom Pseudomonadati; phylum Pseudomonadota; class Gammaproteobacteria; order Enterobacterales; family Morganellaceae; genus Providencia; species Providencia sp. PROV040. The sequence goes on from NZ_CP120530.1 coordinate 605,431, forward strand.
GCCCATCAGATCGCGTACAAAATGGGCGTTTTGGTGCTTGTTTAATGGGAGATGCACAGCTGGTTGCTGATTGTGTGAAAGCCATGCAAGACGTGGTTTCTATTCCTGTAACCGTAAAAACTCGTATTGGTATTGATGAGCAAGACAGCTACGAATTTTTGTGTGATTTTATTGAAACCGTTTCTGATAAAGGCGGTTGTGAAATGTTTATTATCCATGCACGTAAAGCATGGTTGTCCGGCCTTAGCCCAAAAGAAAATCGCGAAATCCCACCACTTGATTACCCGCGAGTTTATCAATTAAAACGTGATTTTCCTCATTTGACCATGGCGATTAATGGTGGAGTCAAAACGCTGGAAGAAGCAAAAGAGCATCTTCAACACCTAGATGGCGTCATGGTGGGGCGCGAAGCCTATCAAAACCCGTCTATTTTAACGGCGGTTGATAACCAATTGTTTGGTGAGCACTTTCCTGTCACTAATGGTGTTGACGCTGTTAGAGCGATGTACCCTTACATCGAAAAAGAGTTATCGAAAGGCGCTTATTTAGGCCATATGACCCGCCATATGTTAGGGATTTTCCAAGGTATCCCCGGCGCACGTCAGTGGCGTCGTCATTTAAGTGAAAATGCGCATAAAAAAGGGGCTGACTTAGTCGTTGTTGAGCAAGCTCTCGAATTTGTGACGCGTGGTGAGTGAGTATAAATTACTCGTAAAGGCAAAACTCTAGCTCAATTACAGTTACTTTATGTAACTTTATGGATTGTATAATATTTGTTCAGTTTGAGTGCGATCTTAATTGAACAAGTATAGGAATGTTTAAATGCATACGGTTATGTAATTCATTGAAATACTAATATCTTATTGATTTCGCACGTTGCCAACACCTAAGCCAGCTTTCGCTGGCTTAGGTCTTTGAAAAGGGGTGACATATGCAGCGATCCTCTCTATTTTCTTTACTCATTTCATTCTTTATTTGATGGGCTTCCTTGGCGAAAATTCCATCGAGAGAATCGATTATGTAAAAGCCAATTATCGTCAATCGCAGACTGCAATGACATTTCTTGAATATAAAAGATCTAGTGAATGGTAAGTTCTATTTCTTGAATGGATATTTGTTACTATGTTTATTATATAATTTTATATTAAATATATGTGAATATTAATATCGAAATTTTGGTGTTTTTTGGATTAAAAAACTAATTGGTTATTGACAGAATAAAAATGTCGATGCTATAAGTGTTAATGAAATGTTTTTTTAATGTTTCATTTCACCTTCATGACATAAACATACCTATATACTTTTTAATCTAAAGTAAGGAGCTCATATGAGCGAAATTCAAAATATAGCCCGCCTATACAAATCTCCAAAAAGTGTTGAAGTAATAAATGCAGAAGGAAATAGTTTTACTGACATGATCCTACAGACAAAATCTGTGGCAATTGTTGCTTTAGATAAGCTTGCTTATCTGGCTGGAATCTAAAATGCACCAGCAGATGATAAATATTATCAACTTAATACAAGTAGCCTAAGCGAACTAATAAAAAGTGCAGAAAGTGCAGGTTATGACATAGAAGTGGTCAATATTTAATTATCTTGGCGGCCTGTAGGTTAGGGCTGCCACCTTAAATGAGGTTTTATATGGATGAAATTAATGATTTCAACCAAAAAATAACTATTACAGGGTTACATTGGATCTCACGATGGAGAGTTAATAATGGAAAGTCAGACTCATATGTTATTCCTTTCGTTACTACCTACCCTATAAATATTATCTATCATGGTGAGCATGAATTTAAATACGGTCAGTATGGGATTCATTTAGGCCAGCAAGATACGCTGACTTTCATCGGAAATACAGAGCAAATCATAACTGCAAAATTCATCGATTGCCGTGCAAATTCCCCCACATTCAGAGTGTCATTGGAATTTAATATTACTCCATCTTCGGCAAAAACACTTGTAATTCCACCTGGCATTGCTCATACATTTCATAATCTGGAAAATATATTCACAATTAATTCCTATGCTCTTTTTCTTCCTGATATTGAAACATTATCGCGACCTGACCTTACTTGGTTTCCTGACAATGATGTTATAAATATACCAGAAAATGTTCATCCTTCAGAGGTATCTGGCTACTTTCCAATGACAGAAGAAGCAGCTGATATTGTTTATCATCGTATTGCTGAATATCAGCATAAAAATTTAATGAAACACAAATTTCAACATTCTGAAACTCGAGAGCTTAACTTAGATGATGGAAGCAAAATAAATGTACGTATCAGAGAGAAAATTAATGATGATGAGGTTTTGGTTCTACCTAATTCAATAATTATTGGTGTTGAATTTAAAGAAATTCCATCAGTCAAAACAGGGAAATACAGTGGAATTGTCCCACTGACAAGAATGTCACCGATGTATATTGTAGAACATGGTTATGAACATTACGATTTTGATTCTTATGGATTACATTTGGGCCAAGAAGACCATTTAACTTTTCTGGGTAAAGCCGAACATCAAATTACACTAAAGCTAGTTGATATGAGGGAAGGTTCGGATACTATTTTCGTTGAAGATGAAATAACATTCACTCCTTTGCCTAATGTGGAATTAGTTATTCCATGTGGTGTAGCGCATGCCCTGATGAATATGGCTGGCGTGGTTACTGTTAATAGACCGATTATTTATATCAGTGAGGATAAAGAATATATTCCTGGTCATGATGTAATAGACTGGCCAATAAAAAATCTAAATTATATGAGTTATAAGACAAATAATATCAAAGCAGATAAAAAATACTATGAGTTTCTGATTGAGAAGCAGAAGGAAATAGTCAGAGAGGCACCCACGCACAACACACCTAAATCAGTAGTGGTATTTGATGATAAGTTAGGTCGATATGTTAAAGTGTTATTGAAGGAGAAGGTATAAAAATATAAGTTATGAGCAACCTATTCTTTTTAATGCTTTTTTGCGTACTTACTGCGGATGGCCTTATGGTCTTTCTCACGCCAGTTCTAGTTTACCAGTTAACAGGTAGTATTGAATATTCAGGTTTATCCTATGCTCTATGGTGGTTACCAAGAATATTAATTATTCCACTTATTGGTAAATACATTGATAGACTTGGAGTACGTCCACTTTCTATTTTATCTGATGTTATCAAATCAATAGGATGTCTATTTTTAGCTTTCAATGATTTTTCTTCAGACCTAATAATTGCAGTCGCATTTGGTATTGTGGGTAGCCTAATATCAATAGGAAACTCTCAAACTATTATTTCTTATGAGAAAATTATCTCATTAATAAGTTACAAAAAGGAATATCATGTTAATTTAATATCAAGAATGGACTTTTCTGGAATGATAGTAGGTCCATTGATTGGCATGATAATTATCGACTATGGGATTCGTACAGTACTTATCATTCCACTTTTACTTTATATTATTAATGCTCTTTTTTTTATTTTAAAGAAAAAAGAATTGAGCAATATGAAGCATGAAGATAATCAGAATGTTTCAGGTCAGGAAAATGGGCTGTTCAAACACCATTTTATCTATATTTTTTCTATACCAATATTGTTTTTAACCGTATTACTCGCCATTGGTAATAATATGTTTGATAGCATTATTGAATCGAGTGGTACGGCATTGATTGACAAAGAAATGGGGCTTCCTGCGAAGTATTTCGGTTTTATTGATGTTGCGGCTGGCCTTTGTGGTGTCACTGGAACCTATCTCTATAGTTCATTAACTCACTTTATTCAGCGGAAAAAACTTCTACTTAGCGCGGTTCTGATTATTACGGGGAGTTCGATTTTTTTAATATCATATCCTTCATCATTTATAATATTCGTTTGTTTCTACGCAATTTCTATTATTGGTAAAGTCTTTACAGGAAATATTTGTCGAATGGTACGTATAGAATGTATTCCGTCAAATTATTTTGCTGGAGTCTCATCTATTATTGTATTGCTTAATCAGTCTGTGCTCCCTTTTATTGGAATGGTTATATACTTTTTTGGCGATTCAACAACTGTTATTTATTATTTTATGTCAGTAGCAGTAATGATTTCTTTTATATCTGGCGTCTATGTTTATCGGCACATAGCTTCCTCTGTTTAAGCTCTAGAATTAAATCTTAAAAATAGATAAAGCCCCTTAACTAGCAAAAATGACTGGCTAATTAAGGGGGCTATTTATCACGGAATAAGCAAACTCGAACCTTGGGTTTTTCTTGATTCGATAGTGAGGTGAGCTTTTTGTGCATCTTTTAAAGCAAAAATTTGTGATTGCGGCACATCTACATTCACTTTTCCGCTTAAAATCATATCAAATAAGGCATTACTAGCTTGGTCTAGCTCAGCACGGTTAGTCACATAGACACCAAGTGATGGGCGAGTGACGTATAATCCGCCTTTTTGGTTTAAAATTCCTAAGTTTACACCGGTAACAGGACCAGAAGCGTTACCAAAACTCACCATTAAGCCGCGACGCTTGAGCGAGTCTAAAGAAGCAATCCATGTAGATTGACCGACAGAGTCATACGCCACATTCACTTTCTCGCCATTAGTGATTTCTTTCACGCGAGCTGCAATGTCTTCTGTTTGGTAATTGATGACTTCCCATGCCCCGGCATCTTTGGCTCTTAACGCTTTATCTGCAGAACCCACCGTGCCTATCATCTTAGCGCCTAGCGCGTTTGCCCATTGGCAAGCTATCAACCCAACGCCACCTGCAGCGGCGTGGAACAGAAAGACTTCGTCACGTTTCAGTTGATATGTCTGATGGAATAAATAATAAACCGTCATGCCTTTTAATGAGCTGGCAGCGGCTTGTTCAAAGGTAATACCATCAGGAAGGTGTGCCACGGCACTTTCAGGGACATTATGGACTTCGCTATAAGCACCTAGAGGGCCTTGCGCATAAACGACACGGTCACCGGGCTTGAAACCTGTGACATGGGCACCAGTTTTCACAACAACACCTGCCGCCTCTGTACCAAGGCCACTTGGTAGCTTAGCAACAGGGTATAAACCGCTGCGAACATAGGTGTCGATAAAGTTAATCCCGATAGCACGGTTTTCTATTTGAATTTCATTATCTGCTGGGTTTGCTGGGGAATAATCTACTAAGTTAAGTACATCAGCGCCGCCATGTTGCGCGAATTCAATACGTTTTGCCATGACAATCTCCAATAAGGACTATTCATTTTAATTACAATAACAATCGTTTTATCATAACGCCATGTTTCAATCAGAAGAATTATAGGTTTGTGCTTTCAGTGATGTATTTTATCTTGTGATTACTTTGCGCAAAGACGCAAAGAAAACCACAAAAAAATAAGATTGGCGTATACTAAGCGCAGATCGTTAATTATAGACTTGGATATTAATGTATGGCTAAAAAACCCTCATCAAATTTTAAAACGGATGCCCCACGAGACCACCAAATGGAAGGGTTAAAACTTCCACCACATTCTCTCGAAGCGGAGCAGTCTGTTTTAGGGGGGTTAATGTTAGATAACGAGCGTTGGGATACCGTTTCTGAACGTGTGACCCACGCTGATTTCTTTAGCCGCCCCCACCGTACCATTTTCTCACAGATGCAATTTTTGCTTGAGCAAGGCAAACCTATTGACCTTATCACCTTATCAGAATCACTAGAACAGCAGGGTGAGTTGGATAGCGTCGGTGGTTTTGCTTATTTGGCTGAGCTATCTAAAAATACGCCAAGTGCGGCGAATATTAATGCTTATGCAGACATCGTCCGCGAACGTGCGATTGTTCGGGATATGATTTCAGTCGCTAATGAAATTGCAGATGCAGGTTATGATCCACAAGGGCGAAGCAGTGAAGATCTCCTCGATTTAGCCGAAACCAAAGTATTCCAAATCGCCGAGTCAAGAGCGAATAAAGACGAGGGACCAAAAGGTATTGAAGCCATTTTGTCTGAAACTGTTGAAAAAATTGAGCAACTTTACCAACAACCGCACGACGGTGTTACTGGGGTTTCAACAGGTTACCAAGACCTCGATAAAAAAACCGCAGGTTTACAAGGTTCTGATTTAATTATTGTGGCCGCGCGTCCATCGATGGGGAAAACCACTTTTGCAATGAACTTGTGCGAAAACGCGGCGATGACGGAAGAAAAACCTGTTTTAATCTTCAGTTTAGAGATGCCAGGAAACCAAATCATGATGCGTATGTTGGCATCATTATCCCGTGTTGACCAAACCCGTATTCGTACTGGGCAACTTGATGATGAGGATTGGGCGCGAATTTCAAGCACGATGGGTATTTTGATGGAAAAGCGCAATATGTACATCGATGACTCTTCGGGCCTGACTCCCACAGAGGTTCGTTCACGTGCGAGGCGTATTTATCGTGAACATGGTGGTTTAAGTTTGATCATGATTGACTACCTCCAATTGATGCGAGTTCCTGCTCTTTCTGACAACCGTACGTTAGAAATTGCCGAAATTTCACGTTCACTTAAGGCGCTAGCGAAAGAATTAAATGTACCTGTGGTGGCTCTGTCGCAGTTAAACCGTAGTCTTGAGCAACGTGCCGATAAGCGCCCTGTTAACTCGGATTTACGTGAATCAGGGTCTATCGAGCAGGATGCGGACTTAATCATGTTTATCTATCGTGATGAGGTTTATCACGATAATAGTGAGCTCAAAGGGGTTGCGGAAATCATTCTCGGTAAACAGCGTAACGGGCCGATTGGTACGGTGCGGTTGACGTTTAATGGGCAGTGGTCGCGCTTCGATAATTATGCAGGGCCAGCTTATAATGATGAGGACTAAATCCTCATCATAAATACTCGTCATATTTTGCGCTGTCACGGTGTTGGCTGCACTCGGCTACGCGAATCATATACTTATGTATGCTTCTTGGATTAGCTCAATCGCCGCCTAGCGACAATGCAAACTATTTAGAGTATTAAAGTTAAACTAGTTTGAATAATTTTTTCTTTATACAGAAACAAGATCGAATGGAAATTGATATTTTTTAGCGTATAACAAATAGAGAATATATTGGGCTGCCAAAGGGCAGCTTAATTTTTAGCGGGTTTAGAGAAAAAGAACGAGGAAACAATGAAAGCGGCAACCGCATTGATAAACCGCCGCGCTCTGCGACACAACTTGCAACGGGTGAAAGAAATTGCACCAAATAGCCAGATGATTGCAGTTGTCAAAGCAAACGCTTATGGTCATGGGTTAGTAGGGGTTGGTCAGGCAGTAGAAGAGCTGGTGGATGGCTTTGGTGTGGCAAGACTCAATGAGGCGCTACTATTACGGCAGCACGGTGTGATAAAACCGATTGTTTTACTGGAGGGTTTTTTTGAACAATCTGACTTGTTGTTAATGGCAGAACACCAGATTGACACCGTGATCCACTGTATAGAACAGCTTGAAATGCTAGAAGCTACCAAATTACCCTATCCTCTTAAAGTTTGGATGAAACTGGATACAGGTATGCACCGCCTTGGCATACTTCCTAAAGATGCCGAAGGCTTTTATCAACGTTTACAACGCTGCCAGCAAGTTCAGCTCCCTATCAATATTGTTAGTCATTTTTGCCAAGCGGATGCCCCCCATTTACCGACGACTGAAAAACAAATTGCCTGCTTTAAACAGTTTATTGACGGTAAAGAGGGTGAGAAATCCATTGCCGCCTCCGCAGGAATTTTACTTTGGCCAGAAGCTCACTATGACTGGGTTCGTCCAGGGATCATGATGTATGGCGCTTCGCCACAAGAAGGGAAAAGTGCAGAAGACTTCGGTTTGCTTCCTGTGATGACACTAAAATCAACATTAATTGCGGTTAGGGAACATGCGGCAGGACAATGTGTAGGTTATGGTGAAACATGGTGTAGTGACAAAGACACACTGCTTGGTGTTGTTGCAATCGGCTATGGTGATGGTTATCCACGTAACGTACCTTCAGGCACGCCGGTGTTAATTAATGGGCGAAAAGTGCCTATTGTTGGGCGAATTTCCATGGATATGACAGTGGTGGATTTGGGACTAAATGCCGATGATAAAGTGGGGGATGACGTTATTTTGTGGGGAAATCAACTACCGGTTGAAGAAATTGCCACACAAACAGGCATTATCAACTATGAGTTACTGACGAAGTTAACCTCTAGAGTTGCAATGGAATATGTAGACGAATAGCCAGCAAAGGGTTATTTTCAGATAACAACGTAAAAATGGCGCTAAATATGGCAAATCATCGCTTGGTTTATTTAGCGTAAAATAATGATTAGGAGATGTCCTGTGTTCGAACATGTTGATGCTTATCCGGGCGACCCAATTCTGTCGTTAATGGATGAATTTAATAAAGACTCTCGTGAAAATAAAATTAATTTGAGTATCGGTCTTTACTATGATGGTGACGGGAAAACCCCTGAACTGGCGACAGTCGGTACGGCAAAAGCGGCGTTAAATAAACTGCCAGCAAGCGCATCACTGTATTTGCCTATGGAAGGTTTGAAAGATTACCGTACTGAATTACAAAAATTAGTATTTGGTGAGGATTGCCCGCTAATTGCACAGGAACGTATCGCTACTGTCCAAACGATTGGTGGTTCTGGTGCGTTAAAAATTGGTGCTGATTTTTTACATCAATATTATCCCGACTCAGAAGTGTGGTGCAGTGACCCAACTTGGGAAAACCATGCCTCTATTTTTTCAGGTGCGGGAACAAAAGTGCATTACTACCCGTACTTTGATGAAAAAACCAAAGGCGTTAAATTTGATGAGATGCTAGCGACATTCAAACAATTGCCTGCTAATAGCATCATCCTAATGCACCCGTGCTGTCATAACCCAACAGGCTCCGACCTGACTCCTGCACAATGGGATGAAGTCACTAAGGTAGCATTAGAACGCAAATTGATCCCATTTTTAGATATTGCTTATCAAGGTTTTGCAGAAGGCATTAATGAAGATGCTTATGCTATCCGAGCGATGGTTAAAGCTGGCTTACCCGTGTTTGTCAGTAACTCATTTTCTAAAATCTTTGGTATCTACGGTGAACGTGCAGGTGGCCTTTCTGTGATCTGTGAAAACCAAGATGAACGTGACCGTGTGTTAGGCCAGTTAAAAGCGGGTGTTCGCCGTTTATATTCTAGCCCGCCATCTAATGGTGCAAAAATTGTTGCTGCGGTATTAACCAACAGCGCAGAAAAAGCCAAATGGTTAGCGGAAGTGGAAGAGATGCGCTTACGTATTTTAGACATGCGTACGGTATTGGTGGATGAGCTAAAAAAAGCATTACCAAACCAAAATTTCGATCACTTATTAAAGCAGCGCGGTATGTTCAGCTACACTGGTTTTTCTAAAGAGCAAGTGGCTCGCCTGAAAGACGAATTTGCGGTTTATTTGGTTGGAACTGGCCGTGTTTGTATGGCAGGTGTCAATCGCCATAATGTTAAACGCATTGTTGAAGCATTTGCTGCCGTTAGCCAATAATTCTTAGCTATCGTAATAATTATCAGGGAACAAAATGCTCCCTGATAATCTTCTTACTTATTTTTTAATGGCCTTTCTACTTAGTAGCCGCGTTCTAAAATCGTTTTTAAGAACCGTGCGGTGTGAGATTTTTCACACTCAGCCACTTCTTCTGGTGTGCCTGCAATTAAGATTTCACCGCCGCCACTACCCCCTTCAGGGCCTAAATCGACAATCCAGTCCGCTGTCTTAATGACATCAAGGTTGTGCTCAATCACCACAATGGTGTTTCCTTGGTCACGAAGCTGATGTAAAACGACTAAGAGCTGTTGAATATCAGCAAAGTGCAGGCCAGTTGTTGGTTCATCCAAAATATAGATAGTTTGCCCTGTACCGCGTTTAGATAACTCTTTAGCTAATTTCACACGCTGTGCTTCACCACCAGAGAGCGTCGTCGCTGATTGACCGAGGCGGATATAGGATAAACCAACGTCCATCAGCGTTTGTAACTTGCGGGCAAGGGCAGGTACGGCATCAAAAAATTCACGAGACTCTTCGATGGTCATATCCAACACTTCATGGATATTTTTACCTTTATATTTAATTTCTAGCGTTTCGCGGTTATAGCGTTTGCCTTTACATTGGTCACAAGGGACATACACATCAGGCAAGAAGTGCATTTCAACCTTAATAACCCCATCACCTTGGCAAGCTTCACAACGACCGCCTTTAACGTTAAAGCTAAAACGCCCTGGGTTATAACCACGAGTCCGAGACTCAGGCACACCGGCAAATAGTTCACGCACAGGTGTAAACACACCAGTATAGGTGGCAGGGTTCGAACGTGGTGTACGGCCTATTGGGCTCTGGTCAATATCAATGACTTTGTCAAAGTGCTCTAAACCTTCTACATCTAAATAAGGGGCAGGGGTAATGGTTGTCGCCCCATTTAATTGGCGTTGAGCAATAGGGAATAGCGTATCGTTTATCAGTGTTGATTTACCTGAACCAGACACGCCAGTGATGCAGGTAAATAACCCAACAGGGACTTTTAACGTCACATTTTTCAGGTTATTACCCTTTGCCCCAAACACCGTCAGCATTTTATCTTTATTAATTGGAACGCGTTTCTGCGGGATATCAATTCTGCGCTCACCACTTAAAAATTTACCAGTGAGTGAATCAGGGTTTGCGACAATATCTTCCAGTGTTCCTTGGGCAACAATTTGCCCACCATGCACCCCAGCACCCGGGCCGATATCAATCACATGGTCTGCGGCGCGGATCGCGTCTTCGTCATGTTCAACGACGATCACGGTATTTCCTAGATCACGCAGGTGGATCAAGGTTTCAAGTAAGCGGTCATTATCACGTTGGTGTAAGCCAATTGAAGGTTCATCAAGGACATACATCACACCGACTAAACCTGCTCCAATTTGGCTTGCTAAACGAATGCGTTGTGCTTCGCCACCAGACAAGGTGTCAGCAGAGCGTGAAAGTGTCAGATAATTAAGCCCAACATTGACGAGAAATTTCAGGCGATCGCTAATTTCTTTTAAAACTTTTTCTGCGATTTGAGCGCGCTGGCCTGTGAGTTTTAGATTTTGGAAAAATTCCATTGCGTGGCCAATGCTGTAATCTGCGATTTCGGGCAATGTTGTATTTTCAACAAATACAAAGCGCGCCTCTTTACGTAAGCGCGTCCCATGGCAAGAGACACATGGACGGTTGCTGATATATTTCGCTAATTCTTCACGGACAGCCGTTGATTCTGTTTCTTTATAACGGCGTTCCATATTATTGAGCACGCCTTCAAAAGGGTGCCGGCGCACAGTGATGTCGCCACGGTCATTACGGTATTTAAACTCAATCGTTTCTTTGCCTGAACCATATAAAATAATTTTTTGAATGGCAGGACTCAGAGTGTCATAAGGCGCTTCCACATCAAATTTATAATGCTCAGCTAATGACATTAGCATTTGGAAATAGTAAAAATTACGGCGATCCCAACCCCGAATTGCACCACCTGCGAGTGAGATTTCAGTATTTTGAATGACTCTTTCGGGATCAAAAAACTGCTGAACACCTAAGCCGTCACAGCTTGGACAGGCCCCTGCAGGGTTGTTAAAAGAAAATAGGCGAGGTTCAAGTTCCACCATACTGTAGCCGCAAACAGAGCAGGCAAAATTGGCAGAAAAAACCAGTTCTTCTGCATTCGCATCATCCATATCCGCGACAATTGCGGTACCGCCAGAGAGTTCTAGTGCGGTTTCAAAGGATTCGGCTAAACGCTGAGCAATATCATCACGAATTTTAAAACGATCGACAATGACTTCAATCGTATGTTTTTTCTGTAATTCGAGCTTTGGTGGATCGGATAGATCGCAAACTTCCCCATCAATTCGGGCACGGATATAGCCTTGGCTGGCTAAGTTATCGAGTAACTTAACATGCTCCCCTTTACGTTCTTTAACGACAGGAGCAAGTAGCATCATTCGGCGATCGGTGGGTTGAGCCAGAACATTATCGACCATCTGGCTAACAGTTTGAGCCGCAAGCGGTATGTCGTGATCAGGGCAGCGAGGTTCACCAACACGTGCAAATAATAGCCGCAGATAGTCATGAATTTCTGTGATGGTTCCGACCGTCGAACGTGGGTTGTGTGAAGTGGATTTTTGTTCAATCGAAATTGCAGGGGATAACCCTTCAATATGATCGACATCCGGTTTCTCCATTAAAGAAAGAAACTGGCGAGCATAAGCAGATAAAGATTCAACATAACGGCGCTGACCCTCTGCATACAGGGTATCAAAAGCTAAAGATGATTTCCCTGAACCAGATAACCCAGTAATAACAATGAGTTTGTCGCGAGGGATGATGAGATTGATGTTTTTCAGATTATGCGTGCGTGCGCCGCGGACTTCGATATTATCCATTTACCACTTCCCGGATGATTTGATATTGAACAATCGCAAGAGACTATTATCACATATTTATGGCTGAATGGATATACAGTATTTCCTATTCGTCATATTTCAAACCGTGGCGTTGTTGGTTGCTCTCAGCTACGCAGGTCACATACTTTTGTATGCTCCCCGCGATACCTTCGCTTGCCGCCTAGCCACAGCTTGAACTATTTAGAATAGGTTCTGCTCATCATATTTCAAACCGTGGTGTTGTTGGCTGCTCTCAGCTACGTAGGTCACATACTTTTGTATGCTCTCTGCGATATCTTCGCTTTATTTTTACTCGTCATATTTCAAACAGTGGCGGTGTTGGCTGCTCTCAGCTACGTAGGTCACATACTTTTGTATGCTCCCTACGATATCTTCGTTTGCCGCCTAGCCACTGCTTGAACTATTTAGAGTAAGATTTTAATGGTGAAACAGAAAAACAGAAAAACAGAAAAACAGAAAAACAGAAAAACAGAAAAACAGAAAAACAGCGATCTGAATTTATCGAAAAGATAGATGCGGTGTGTATTATTTTGTGTCTATACTGACAAAAGCACTATGGAATTTCACTAAAAGCTGGAAAGCGTTTCGCAAATTAACAAGCTCAATTTCAAATATTGGTGCAAATCAGCTCTGTCGTGGTAAACTTCACGGCTAATCCAGAGATTAAAATTCAATGCATCAGGAGTAATAAATGGCCAGCAGAGGCGTAAATAAAGTAATTCTTATCGGTAACCTAGGACAAGATCCAGAAATCCGTTATATGCCTAACGGCGGAGCTGTGGCAAATCTGACTCTGGCAACTTCTGAAAGTTGGCGTGACAAGCAAACCGGTGAGATGCGTGAAAAAACCGAATGGCACCGCGTGGTTATTTTCGGCAAATTAGCGGAAGTGGCAGGTGAATACCTGAAAAAAGGTTCACAAGTCTATATCGAAGGTTCTCTGCAAACACGTAAATGGCAAGACCAAAGTGGTCAAGACCGCTACACGACAGAAGTTGTTGTGAATATCGGCGGCTCAATGCAAATGCTAGGTGGCCGTGGCGGTGATGCAGCATCACAAGGTCAAGGCGGCCAAGGCGGTTGGGGCCAACCTCAACAGCCACAAGCAGCACAGCAATTTAGTGGTGGCGGAGCTCCAGCCGCACGCTCATCAGCACCTGCTCCACAAACTAATGAACCACCAATGGATTTCGATGACGATATTCCGTTCTGAAGATGACCTTAGAGTTATCTGTAAAGAATGTAAATATAGACCCCTGTTAATTCAGGGGTTTTTTGTTTCTAGCGCCGGGAAAAGTGTCTTGTATAAATTGGTGATTTTTCACATATAGTCTACCTTGTAATTATGTAATGTTTATGGGTTGTGGGCGCATGGAAAAGAACTACAGAGTTACAACATTTGTCATGGATAGTGGCGAGCGCTATTGCATGGTAGTGGATCGTGCTTCTGGCCTTCCTATGTATTACCCAACTTTGTTTTTAACAACCCAAATCCGCAATAAAGGCAATGCCTTCTCAACGACGCTAGCTGCTGCTAACAACCTAGTCTTGTTGTTACGCTTTCTAGAGAGTCGTGACATTAACCTTGAAGAACGGTTATTGACCAAAGATTTCTTCAAGCCACATGAGATGGACGATCTGCGAGATTTTGCTCAGCGCAAGCAAGGCAGGATGCCATCAAAAGCGTTCTCCAACCCTTGGCTGGATGATGAGTTGGTCAATATCGTGGATAACGGAACACAACATTCCCGCCTAACAACGTTTGCCAACTATTTACGCTGGTATGCTATGCATATCTTAAAGATGCCTGAGCTGGATGTTGTCGAACAGATCAAGACTATGGCGACGCAAATAAAGGTGCGCCGACCGTCTAAAAAGAGCAGAAACAGTACATTGCAAGACAGGTCTTTGAGTGATGTTCAATTGGATGTGCTATTTGAGACGATCAAGCTCGATTCAGAGTGGAATCCTTTTTCAATTGATGTGCAGCGCCGCAATCGGCTGATGATCTTGCTTCTGTATCATCTGGGCATCCGAGGTGGCGAATTGTTAAACATCAGGATACAGGACATAGATTTTAGCTCTAACAGGATCCGTATCGTTAGGCGAGCAGATGAACGAGCTGATTCTAGAACCAATGAGCCTAATGCCAAAACCAGAGAACGGCTCATACCGTTGGCTGAATCCTTAGCTCAAGAACTGCACAGTTATATCACCAAAGATCGCCGAAAAGTCCAAAATGCAAAGAAAAATGACTACCTGTTTGTGACTTACAAGCGTGGGCCAACTGTCGGAAACCCTATCTCCAAGGCGGGTTATCACAAAATATTTTCCTTGGTCAAAGATGTATCGCCGCAATTGTACACAGTGACTGGACACTCGCTCCGCCATACATGGAATCGTAAGTTTTCAGAAAGAATGGATGCCATGGATGAGCCAGTCAGCGAAGAACGACAAGAGCAAATCCGTGCGTACTTACAAGGTTGGAAACCGGGCTCAGGAACCGCAGCGACTTACAACAAGCGTTTCATTCAGCAAAAAGGTTTTGAGGCCGCCTTGGCTTTACAAGAGGGAAATGGCACTCGCTTACCAAAGGACATGAAGATTGATGATGAATAACATCTTACCAGCATTGCCTACCGATAAAATACCTGCAAAATCAAATGGATATTTTTTCATGTTGCATGAAGATATGTGGAGATTAGATAAAAACAACAATATTTCGGTTGGTATGATACATGACCTTCTGGATCCTGAGACTCTGAGTGGGTTTCTTCATACCCTGTCATTTTATGCCAGGAACCTGTCCGCGGGATACACGAGACATATTTTCTTGTGTTTCTTAGACATGATTCGTGCAACTAAAGCTACTCGTATTGACGATATCATGTTGATTGGATACAGGTCTTCTTTGGATACGGCTCATGAGCATGAGTTAGGCAGCGTTAGTGTTCTACTGCGAAAGTGGCACAAGCTGGGCTATCCCGGTGTTAGCAAGAACGTGGCGTGTTTGCTGGAGGGGTGGAGGTTAAAAGGGGGGCGTAAGGGGGATGCGGTTAAGCGATTGGATCCTCTAGAGGGGCCGCTGACGGATAATGAACTTCAAGCGTTTAACGAAGCGGTTGTACGAGCTTATGAAAAGAGCGTAATAACCATCGCTCAGTTGGCTATGGCTCTCAGCATCAGTCATACGGGACGTCGCTCAATCCAGATCTCGCAGCTGCGCGTGGTTGATATTCTCTGCGGAGAAAATGAAAAGGGTGAACCCTTCTATGTGTTGAATGTGCCGCGAGCTAAGCAACGTAACAGCTTTTTTCGCGAAAGCTTCAAACCCTATGCTATGACTCTCGAACTATGGGCAGTCCTGAGTGCTCAGGCAAGAAATGCAGTTACTCTGGTTGAGAATCGTCTCGGGATTGAATTGCAGGAAGCTGACCGGCAGCAGATCCCTCTATTTCCTGATCTTGATGTGCTAGCGACTATCCAATCCCCTTATGAATTCTGCCAACTGCTTGCCACTGACAAACTCCACATACCAGCAGCAGATATAACCGAGACACTCCAGTACATCGTAGAAAAGTCCGATATCCGGTCGGAACGGACCGGCGAGCTATTGCATATCAATGCTCGTCGTTTTCGTTATACCACGGGCACACGAGCTGCTCGGGAGGGCTTTGGCGAGTTGGTGATTGCGGAACTGCTTGACCATACGGACACCCAAAACGCAGGCGTTTATATCAAAAATATACCCGAACATGTGAAAAAGCTGGATGAAGCGGTTGGCTTCCAATTGGCACCATACGCTCAGGCTTTTGTCGGGGTACTTGTCGATTCAGAGAGGGACGCGCATCGAGGTAATGACCCTACTAGTCGTATTCGGACCGAAATGGGACAGGGCGTTGGTACTTGTGGAGAACATGGCTTTTGTGGTGCCAATGTTCCTATTCCTTGTTACACCTGCATGCATTTCCAGCCTTGGCTGGATGGCCCACATGAGGATGTCTATCAGGGACTGCTCAACGAGCGTGAAAGGGTGAAAAATATAACTGGCGACATCCAGATTGCTGCTGTACTTGATCGCAGCATTATCGCGGTTGCAGATGTAATCATGCGTTGTGCAAAACGTCGAGGAGAGTTTAGTCAGCAGGGAGCAATAACAAATGGCTGAGATTTTCCAGTTTAAGCCAAAGGCTACGCTGACAGCAGAAGAAAACCTTGAAGCATTCATTTCCAAGTGCCGGGATCAATTGACTGTATTCGGCTCCGATATAGATTGGGAAGAACCTGTTTGGCCAAACATAACTGTGTTTGCCAAGTTAGGCGTTATCACGCGAAAACCCGTTCAGGGAGAGGTACAAGACCCTGAGTTCATTGATTTTGCTAAAGCCTATTTCCGTTACCAGCAAGTGCATCGGCCCACGGGAACAAAGAATGAAAGTAAGGCCCTACGTGCGGTTGAGGCGGCTTTGCTTCAAGTAAACGGGAATGCAAATATTGATGGCCTGTCCATTTCTGTGCTGGATGAAGCAGCTGAATTGGCAAGGCAGCATTACTCCAATGGGTCAGCATATCATTGCGGCCGTGAGATTGAGCGACTGGCTAAGTTTGTAGTTGAAAACCAGCTTGTACCAAACTCTATACAAGATTGGGTCAATCCAATTCAGCGTGCTGAGGACAAGAACAAAACAGGCAAGGAGGCGAAGAAAAATAGGGAAGAGAAACTTCCAAGTGATACTGCCCTCAATGCGTTGGCAGAAATTTTTGCCAACGACCCAATTCATGAGCGAGACATATTTACAACATCGGTATTTGCCATGTTGATGTCAGCACCGTCACGCATTAGCGAGGTGTTAGCTCTACCTGTTGATTGCGAGGTATTTGAAACTGATCGTGAAGGTATAGAGCGCTATGGTTGGCGTTTTTTTGCGGGGAAAGGCTATGAGGGTGATATCAAATGGATACCCACCGTGATGGTTGGAATCGCTAAAACAGCCGTAACTAGAGTCAGACTGCTCTCTGAAAATGCCCGACAACTGGCCAAGTGGATAGAGAAGCACCCGGATAAATTTTACCGCCATGCTAACTGTCCTGATGTTGCTGATGATGTGCCGTTGACGATGGTTCAGACTTGTATGGCGCTCGGTTTTGCACATGACTCTCAAAAAACGTGCAGGTCATGTCTTGGTAGCCGGGGCCTAGCTAAGGAAGATGGTGTGCATACGCTAAATAGCTTGTGGCAACACACTATGGAACGTTTGCCAGAAGGCTTCCCGTGGTTTGATAAAAACAAGGGGATTAAGTATAGCAATGCCTTGTTTGCACTGAATGTTAATCAGTTCCACGGAAACCGAGGATGCCTTCCGGTTGAATTACATAAGCCAATCAATAACTTTTTTAACAATGATCTGGCTCCTCGCGAGGCTCTGGATGGAAAACATGCCAGTATCTTTGATCGCCATGGTTATCGTACTGAAAATGGAGAACGGGTCAAATTGACCTCGCATCAGGCTCGACACCTACTCAACACCATTGCCCAGCGTGGAGGACTATCAAACTTGGAAATTGCCAAGTGGTCTGGACGGGCAGACGTGAAGCAGAATCGAACCTACAACCACATGACTGAATACGAACTGGTTGGCATGGCTGAACGCCTTGATCCCACAAAAGCGCTATTTGGGCCTGTTGGTGAAGTGGCAAAGCATCTGCCCGTGACTATGCAGGAGTTCAATACCTTAGAGCATGCCGCAGTCCATGTGACGGAGTATGGCTACTGTGTGCATGATTACACCATGAGTCCTTGTGAGAAGTTCCGAGATTGCGTCAATTGTACCGAGCAGGTTTGTATCAAAGGTGATGATACTGAAAAGTTGGACCGAATTAAGAAACGTCTCGAAAAATCGGAACGACTATTTTTGCTTGCTGAAGCGTCAGTGGAAAGCGGCGAGATGGGGGCTGATCGCTGGTATCAGTACCACAAGAAAACTGTTACCCGGCTTCGTGATTTAGTGGCTATTTTAGAGAATCCAGACATTGAAAATGGTGCCCAGATTAAGCTCCGTGGCAATGATTTCAGCCAGCTTCGCCGTGTTGCTGAAAAAAAGTCTATTGAGGCCATTGAGAAAAAAGGCAAAGAAAGCGAAGAAGCTGTGATGTTAGATAATTTGAAAACCTTGTTTGGGGGTGGCCTTGGCTAAACATCTGGACAATAGAGACATTAATGCCATCGTGAACCTAATTCGAGGATGGCAGGAAACAAAACTGTCCTGGTCAGCAATCTGTGAAGCGGCAGAGCCATTGGTCGGAAAGTTGCCGTCAAGACAGTCCCTTAATGCACATGAGGCAATAGTGATTGCCTATCAGACAAAGAAAGAAGCGCTTAAAGGCCTAGGCCCCAAAAATCCACGTCCAGCTAGTTTGAACATTGCAGCCGCTAGGATTGTGAATCTTGAAAGCGAAATCAAAGAGCTTAAAGAAGAAAACCGGAGGTACAAACAGCAGTTTGTGATCTGGCAATACAACGCATACAAACATGGAATGAAAGAGCATCAACTTAATGCTCCGTTGACAAAGATTGACCGTGAACGTTCTGACGGCGAAAGAAGATAGTTTTTGAGTTCGATGCAGAGGGGTATTTCTCTATTAAAAGCAATTTTTTAGACTAAAAATAAGGAGAATAATTAAATGATCAAGCCAAACTGGGATAGCTTTAAAGCTAAATTTAATGAAAACCCTCAAGCTAATTTTGAGTGGTTTTGCTACTTGTTGTTCTGCCAAGAGTTCGACATGCCCGCAGGTATGTTTAGATATAAGAATCAGTCTGGTATAGAAACTAATCCAATAACTAAAGATAATGACGTTATCGGTTGGCAAGCTAAATTCTATGAAACGAAATTATCGGATAACAAATCTGATCTTATAGAAATGATTGTGAAAAGTAAAAAGGCTTATCCAGGATTAAATAAGATCATTTTCTATACCAATCAAGAGTGGGGACAGGGAAGAAAGAACAACGTTCTTGAAGACGAGAAAGTTGCTGATAATAATTCAAAAGATTCTGAGAAAAATAACGATTCAAAAATAAAAATAGAAGTTGATAATAAAGCATCTGAGTCGGGGATTGTAATAGTTTGGAGAGTAGCCAGTTTTTTTGAATCACCGCTTGTAATGGTAGAGAACGAAAGGATTGCAAAACACTTTTTTTCCCCTGAACAAAGCATCTTTGATTTATTGGAAGAGAAACGTAAGCACACAGAGAATATTTTATATGAAATTCAAACTAATATAAATTTCAAAGATAGAAGCATTGAGATCGACAGACGACATTGCATAGAGCTTCTACGTGATAATCTAGTTCAAAAAAAAATTGTTATCGTTAGCGGAGACGGTGGGGTTGGGAAAACAGCTGTTATAAAAAACTTTTATGAAACAGAAAAAAACTGCATTCCTTTTTATGTTTTTAAGGCTAGCGAATTTAATAGGGACAGCATTAATGAACTATTCGGTGGGTATGGCTTAGAAAATTTCTCTAATGCTCACCAAGGCGAATCACGTAAAATGATAGTCGTAGATTCTGCTGAAAAGCTTTTAGAACTGACCAATGTTGATCCTTTTAAAGAATTCCTAACTGTTTTGATAAAAGATAAGTGGCAGATTGTTTTCACAACCCGCAACAACTACTTGGCAGATTTGAACTATGATTTCATAGATGTTTATAATATAAAACCTGGGAACTTAGTAATAAACAATCTTGAGCCTAGCGAGTTAATCGAGTTATCTGTTAATAATGGATTTAGCCTTCCACAAGATGGACGATTACTAGAACTAATCAAGAATCCATTTTATCTAAGCGAATATCTGAGGTTCTATACCGGTGAAAGCATCGATTATGTGAACTTCAAAGAAAAGCTTTGGAATAAGGTAATCGTTAAAAATAAACCTTCTCGTGAGCAATGTTTCTTAGCAACCGCTTTTCAGCGAGCCAGTGAGGGCCAATTTTTTGTAACACCGACATGCGATACAAAAATTTTAGATGCGTTAGTTAAAGACGGCATAGTTGGCTATGAAGCTGCTGGTTACTTCATCACGCATGATATTTACGAGGAATGGGCGTTAGAGAAAAAAATTTCAGTCGATTATATTCGTAAAGCGAACAACAAAGAATTCTTTGAAAGGATCGGAGAGTCACTGCCTATCCGTCGTAGTTTCCGAAATTGGATATCTGAACGATTGCTCTTGGATGACCAGTCCTTAAAGCAGTTTAGTTCAGAAATAGTCTACGGGGAAGATATATCTAAATTTTGGAAAGACGAGTTATGGATAGCTGTCCTGCTCTCTGAAAATTCAGAAATATTTTTTGATTTCTTTAAGGGGAATCTGCTTGGTCATGACCAGGGTATATTAAAAAGACTGACATTCTTGTTGAGACTTGCCTGTAAGGACGTTGATTATGATCTTCTTAAACAGTTAGGAGTTAGAAACTATAATCTACTTTCCATTGAATATGTTCTTACTAAGCCAAAGGGAACAGGTTGGCAGAGCGCGATCCGCTTTATCTATGAAAATTTAGATGGAATTGGCGTCAGAAATGTTAATTTTATACTTCCTGTAATTCAAGAGTGGAATCAAAAGAACAAAAATGGTGAAACGACTCGATTATCTAGTCTGATAGCACTCAAATATTATCAATGGGCTATAAGTGAAAATGTCTATTTTTCTGACAGAGATGGGAAGAAAAATATTTTGCATACGATTCTTCATGGGGCTGTCATGATTAAACCTGAATTAGAGGGGGTTTTCTTAGAGGTTTTAAAAAACAGGTGGAATGACCATCGGGATCCATATTTCGACCTGATGACATTAATCCTAACTGATATGAATGCTAGCCCTGTCTGGAGTTCTCTCCCGGAATGTGTCCTGCAAGTAGCAGACCTTTTCTGGTATCAGCAACTTCAAGAAGAAGATCGTTATCACCGTATGGATATCGACGAAGATTTCGGTCTTCATAGTAGTCATCATGACTACTTTCCAGAAAGTCCGTATCAAACTCCTATATATTGGATACTACAATCTCAGCTCAAAAAAACTATAGACTTTATTCTTGATTTCACGAATAAGACAACAGAACATTTTGCTCAATCTCGCTTAGGTAAAAGTGAAGTTGAAGAAATTGATGTATTTATCGAAGAAGGGAAGTTTGTAAAACAATATATATGTAATCGGTTATGGTGTTCATATCGAGGCACTCAGGTATCAACCTACCTGCTTTCATCAATTCATATGGCATTGGAAAAGTTTTTTCTTGAGAACTGTAAAAATGCAGATTCGGAATTGTTGGAAAGTTGGCTTCTCTATTTGCTGAGAAATACCAAATCAGCCTCTATCTCGGCAGTGATTACGAGTATTGTACTTGCATATCCACAGAAGACATTCAATGTAGCTAAAGTACTTTTCCAAACAAAGGATTTCTTCCATTATGATATGGCTAGATTTGTTTTAGATGAATCACACAAGACTGCATTAATCTCATTAAGGAATGGTTTTGGGGGCGTAGATTACGCAAATGCTCTTCATGAGGAAGACCGTATTAACGCTTGCGATGATTCACACAGAAAGAATTATCTTGAGCACCTTGCTTTTAGTTATCAGGTTTTCAGAGGCGAAGGTGTAGCAGAGGAAGATGTTAAGCAAAGGCAACAAGCTCTCTGGAATATTTTTGACAAATACTATAGTGAGCTTCCGGATGAAGCCCAAGAGACTGATGCCGACAAGACATGGAGACTCTGTCTTGCAAGAATGGATCGGCGGAAGATGAAGGTAACTACTAAAGAGAAAGATGAAGGGATTGAGATATTGTTCAATCCTTATATTGATCCTAAACTAAAGGAATATAGTGAGGAAGCAATCAGGCAAAGTTCCGAACATATGAAATATATGGAGCTAAAGTTATGGGCAAACTATAAAATAGACAAGGATGAACGTTATAAAAGTTATGTAAAGTACGATGATAAACCTCAAGTTGTTTTACAAGAGACCAAGGAAATAATAATAAAACTCAATGATGGAGGAGATGAGAGTTTCTATTTATTTAACGCTAATATACCTGCGAATGTTTGTTCTATATTGTTATTAGAATATTTTGATCAGCTAAGCACAGAAGAGAGAGAATACTGTAAGGATGTTGTTATAGAATATTCTCAGCTTCCTTTAAAGGAGGGTTATCATTACCAGATACAAGATGGAACAGCCTCAGCGATTTCGGCTCTACCTGTAGTTTTTCATCATTATCAGATGGAAAGAGTTACTGTAAAAATAATATTGCTGCTTACACTATTTAATGATCATTCTATTGGAATAGGTCGTGGTAGATACTCCGTGTTTCCCAGTATGGCTATTCATAAATTATGGGGAGACTATTTTGATGATATGCATTCTTTATTAATCGGGTTTTTGCTTTTAAAGCCAAGATACGAAATGTTGGGGAGGGAAATTATTAGTGAGAACTATCGGCAAGGTATTTATGATGTAAAAAAAATAAACCTCAATGAGAGGTTTTTGAACGATTATGAACAATGCATATTAAGCGTCGTCGATAATGAAATGTCTATAAATGATCTAGGAACTATAGATAAGATTGATCTAGATATTTTAAATACAGCTTTCAATTTGATTCCCATTGAAAATGTTAATGCTGAGCATAAGCAATTAGTTTTTTTGATTGTTGAACAGTTTTCTTCAAGGTTGTTGTCCCGTGATCGGGAGGATAGGATTGATTACGCTGTCCAACACTCCTTCTTGGAAAAATTTGCTTATTTTACGTTAAATGCATCTATGCAAGATATTCCCGATTATTTGAAACCGTTTATTGACGGATTTAATGGCTCTGAATCTATTGCGGATTTATTCAATCAATTTATTCTTGTGGAAGACAAACTAAATACTTATGAGAATTTTTGGCAAGTCTGGAATATGTTTTTTGATAAGGTAGCGATTCTTTGCAAAGATGGAGATAAGTATTGGCATGTGGATAAAATAATAAAGAGTTATCTTTTTGCTCAAACTCCATGGAAGGAATCTGCTAATGGCTGGCATACATTTAAAGATAGTAATAGTAAATTTTTTTCAGAGGTGTCCAATAGTATGGGGCATTGCCCTTCAACAGTATATTCTTTAGCTAAGTGTCTGAATAACATAGCTAGTCGCTATCTTAATCAAGGAATAACTTGGATTTCAGGAGTATTATCGGTTAACAAAGAATTATGGGAAATAAAATTGGAGGATAATACTGTTTATTATTTAGAGTGTTTGGTTAGGCGGTATATTAATGTAGAGAGAGAGAAAATTAGGAGAACAAGACAGCTGAAAGAGGAGTTATTAGTAATATTGGAGTTTTTGGTGGAGAAAGGATCAGTTGTTGGCTATATGTCACGGGAAAATATTCTGTGATATAGTTCTGTTAAATAAGATCAATTTAATGAGTATTTTATAGATTTAGGCTCCTGAGAGTGGGGCCTCTTTATTATAAAATAGGTTAAGAAATTACAATTAAATTAGTGAAACGTAGCATGGCTCGATGCTTTTGTATTTTAGCCATGACAGTCAGTTACTAAACCATTGATGCCATAGTTTTTAGCTTCTGATAGGAGCTAAAAACTACACTGTGGTTGAACTCTTAGTTTACCAATAGTAAACATCTGGGCGTCGGTCCGGCATCCATGTAAGACCATCTGGATCGTATCCAGCAAGTATCCGCCATTCATTTACTCGGTCATCAGCACGCCGAGGTTTGGTCGTAAATATACGGTTCCACCATCCAGGGCTAGTACCGATCCAACATGATGGCGGATGCCTATGAGATTTAGGCGTTCCACTTAGGGTGCGGTCTTTTCGTGTATTGAAGGTACTCATATAAACCTCTGTAGATTATGTTATCTACATGACCTGCTCCCCGTTGATTAGTACACCCCGATGTTAGTAATGTCTTCATAAGCCACATGAGGACATCCCCATGAAGAAGCGTTTTTCCGACGAACAGATCATCAGTATTCTCCGCGAAGCCGAAGCTGGGGTACCCGCCCGTGAACTCTGCCGCAAGCATGCCATTTCCGATGCCACGTTTTACACCTGGCGTAAGAAGTATGGCAGTATGGAGGTGCCTGAAGTTAAGCGCCTGAAGTCGCTTGAGGAAGAGAACGCCAGACTCAAGAAGCTGCTTGCCGAAGCCATGCTGGATAAAGAGGCGCTTCAGGTGGCTCTTGGGCGAAAGTACTGACGACAGACCAGAAGCGGGAAGCCGTGATGCTGATGTGTGATGCGACCGGTCTGTCGCAACGTCGTGCCTGCAGGCTTACAGGTTTATCCCTGTCGACCTGCCGCTATGAGGCTCACCGTCCGGCTGCTGATGCGCATTTATCAGGGCGCATCACTGAGCTGGCACTGGAGCGCAGGCGTTTTGGCTACCGTCGTATTTGGCAGTTGCTGCGCCGTGAAGGGCTTCATGTTAATCATAAGCGCGTGTACCGGCTTTATCACCTCAGTGGCCTGGGCGTAAAACGCAGAAGACGTCGTAAAGGGCTGGCAACAGAACGTCTGCCGCTGCTCCGTCCGGCGGCGCCCAATCTGACCTGGTCGATGGATTTCGTCATGGACGCACTTTCCACCGGTCGCAGGATCAAGTGTCTTACCTGCGTCGATGATTTCACAAAGGAATGCCTGACGGTCACTGTTGCCTTTGGGATTTCAGGCGTTCAGGTCTCGCGTATTCTGGACAGCATTGCACTGTTTCGAGGCTATCCGGCGACGATAAGAACTGACCAGGGGCCGGAGTTCACTTGCCGTGCACTGGATCAATGGGCCTTTGAGCATGGTGTTGAGTTGCGCTTAATCCAGCCGGGCAAGCCAACGCAGAACGGATTTATTGAGAGCTTTAACGGACGATTTCGCGATGAATGCCTGAATGAGCACTGGTTCAGCGATATCGTTCACGCAAGGAAAATCATTAATGACTGGCGGCAGGATTATAACGAGTGTCGTCCACATTCAGCACTGAATTATCAGACGCCATCAGAGTTTGCAGCACGGTGGCGAAATGGAAAATGTGAAGGTAAACAAACCGACCTTACTAACTGACGGTTGTATCTAATCCTGGGGGCAGGTCAGTGCAATGATACGTACTAAATGGTTTGAAATAATGTAATGTAAGTTGTTGATATATAATCATAGTTATAGAAATGATGTATGATGGTACTAGCGGGGGAGCTCTAATGATCCAGATAATTATTGAGAAATGCGGAGATAGCCCGGTTTTCAAAATACCAGAAGCAATTATGGAAAAAGTTGGCTTCAGTATCGGCGATGCTATTGATATTGAAGTCAAAAATGGCTGTATCATTATTGGCCCAGCGGAACTGGTTAAATATTCCCTTGAAAATCTTATAGAGGGCATTTCTGAGGTTAATCTTCACAACAGAGTTGACTTCAGGCTGCCAATAGGCAAAGAGTTGCTCTGATTCTCTTTTAGACTAATTCCAGAAAATTGGAATGATTGCGGCGAGCAACAACCAAGAGAGGAAAGTAAAGTTTTTAGTCGTAATAAAGGATATTTTTTACTAGAAACTTCACATAGTTAATAAATTATCATATAACAATATGAAATTATTATATTTTTTTGTTTTCTTTCCACTATCAGGTAATTAGAACCGTTCTAATTTATTTGCTGATTAGAATGCACAAAAAATAAAGGCTTCCTTGTGAAGCCTTTATTTTTTAATAAAGATAAATGTATAAAATTATATACCCAAAAAATTATTATTTTTTTATTAAGATAGTAAAGTAAATATAAAACTAAAACCTTAAGGTTTTATTAATTTTAAATTAAGGTTTTCTTAACTAAATGGGAAATAATAAAGCCCCAGTAGTTAACTTACATGGGGCTTTGTATTGGTAGTGTTATTAAAAAAGGAAATATAAATTTTATTTTCATATTAGCGTATCAAGCTACTTTAGGTTCCAGTAGTAATGGGTCATTTTGACTTTCACCCGATAGGCGATAGATTGACGGTGACATACCTAAATAAGCTCTAAATCGCTTTGCAAAAGATTGTTGGGAGTCGAATTGGTATTTTAATGCAATATCAATAACTTGAAGCTCGGTGGAACATAGGTCTTTAGCGGCTTCACAAATTCTCCTTCGGCGAATATATTCACCTAAAGGCATACCTACGACTTTTCTAAATACTCTTTGTAAATGCCATTTTGTATATCCTGATCTGAGTGCGATATCATCGAGTAATAAACGACTGGTTAAGTTCATTTCAATCCAAACTAATATTTCATTAACAACTGTAGATTGAAATTCTGTGTATTTCCCATTACAGGGAACAGGGATTTCTTTATACATAATATCTTCCTATTAGTTACTTTTTAATCTTATCCGTCATTAAGTCAATAGCCAATAAATAAATGGTAAACAAAACCGAATACAGTTTGTTAATTTGTAAAATAGACAAAATACCGATTTTTAATTAGTTTATAGCCAGTAGAGTTTATCTTAAGGAGATATATTCATAATGATATCGATTAGCAACAGATGAAACTATTACGCCCTTTGAATATAAAAACACGGTACTATGGTAAAGCTCTTCATTGGTTGCTGGGGATATATTTCTTTAGCTTCCAGAAACTAATTAAAATTATGGCTGATATGACGACAGATAGGGTATTCATCGTCTGCCAACCGAATGTGAAGAAAAGAACCCCTGCTCCTAAGCTACCTATTCCACCGAAGAAATAGATAAGAAAATCGGTCATTCCCTGCACTTTAGCGCGTTCATGAGCTTCATAGGTATGTGGTAATAGGTTAGTAGTGCTGATTAAAATTAAATTCCAGGCGACACCGACAAAAATACCCGCCAACAAATAATTGTAAAAATGGTTACCTAGCAGGTTCATAGTCGCTGATAAAATTAACAATATGATACCGCAGAAAATAATGCGTTTTGTCCCTAAATGATGAATTAATGTTCCAGTGAAAAATGACGGTGCAAACATACCTAATACATGGAATTGAAATACAATTGCAATAGAGGAAAAGGCGAAATCATGTTGTTTCATAGATAACGGTATCGAGGCAAAGGTGAAAACCACAATGGCATATCCAACTGCGCTAACAATGGCGATTAATTTTAAAATAGGTTGTGAATACAATGCACTGTAGTCGCGTTTGACTAACACTTCATCCGATGGCGTTTTCACTATTTTCTTTAATGGCACAATTAATAATAGAATAAATGCGATTACATAAATGGCGGCTAACGTGATGAACGGCCCTGCAAACGGGTATTCTGTAAAAAATCGTTGGGTGGTAATAGCTAATGTTGGGCCGATTAAGGCTGCGGCAATGCCTCCTCTCATAACTAGGCCAATGGCTTTTGCTCGTAAAGAAATGGGGGCTTCTTCAATTGCGGCAAAACGGAATTGTTGTGCAGTACCAATAGCAATCCCAGTAAAAAACAGTCCAATAGAAAAATAAATTAAATGGCTTTCTATCACGCCCAGAATAGAAAAGCCTGCGCCGATTAACCCACCGATGTTACCAATAATAAAGCCTACTCTTCTCGAATACTTTTGCATTAAAAACGCGATCGGAATAGTTGCTAGGATTAAGCCAACGTACTGGCTTACCAGTGGAATTGTTGCATAAGTTGGGTTGGTAGCCAGTTTTTCGCCAATAACCACTGCTACAGAAAGGACAATAGCATTTCCTGTGATAAATAATGCAAGTGTGATGGCTAACCACCAAACGGATTTTGGCATATATCCCTCTGTTTATTAATTAAAAATCAATTGGTTAATATTTCCATCAAGGGCGCAATCCCCTTGATTGGAGCAAAGGATACAACTTGAAGTTGACTTTAAGTCAAGGTTTTTTGGGTGATTTAAAATAGCGATTAATGCTGTATTTTTTTATTTTTGTAGATAATATCTCCATTAGAGTGGTGTGTGATGAATGTCGCAATTACCATTCCTTTGGAATAAAACAAGAAAAAATGATTGTCATCCTGAGAAATTTATGTTTTCTTAAGAAAAGAAATTGAAAAACAATAATCAATAAATTAGACAGACTAAACAGGAAAATCCCGTGAACATGATTACTAATCACTCAAACCTACTACTAACCGCGCCATGTGCCGCGGTGGTCGTGCGTGTGGTGGTGGTCGTGGGCATAGCGCCGTAACGGGTACAAATCAACGCAGATTTAGAAACCCCGCCGGCGCAAACCGAGCGGGGTTTTTTATCACCTCTCGCTCGGATCCGCAGGCTAGCAAAGGATAATTATGATGAGCGAATCGGGCACCACAACACCACATAAAACCCGCTTTACGGGTGCGGAATTAATCGTACATTTACTGGAAAAGCACGGTATTACTATCGTTTCAGGCATTCCAGGTGGAGCGGCTTTACCTTTTTATGACGCATTAGGTCAAAGCCAGAAAATCCGCCACATACTGGCACGTCATGAGCAAGGTGCGGGTTTTATAGCTCAGGGAATTGCTCGTACCACGGGAAAAGCCGCGGTTTGTATCTCTTCAAGTGGCCCTGGTGCGACAAACTTAGTGACCGCTATCGCAGATGCAAAGCTGGACTCTATCCCGCTGGTTTGTATTACTGCTCAAGTTTCTTCATCAATGATTGGTACAGATGCTTTCCAAGAAGTTGATACCTATGGTATTTCGATTCCAGTAACGAAACATAACTATTTGGTTCGTAATATCAATGAATTGCCACAAGTGATTTGTGATGCTTTTCGTATTGCAGAGTCAGGCCGCCCTGGACCTGTTTGGATTGATATTCCAAAAGATGTTCAAACAGCCACAATTGAACTAACTGAAATACCAGAAGTATTACCGAAAGATAAAGCCCCTGTATTTGACATGGAAAAAGTGCTACAAGCGGCTGAAATGATTAATAACGCGAAACGTCCAGTACTGTATTTTGGTGGTGGGGTAATTAGCTCCGATTCTACAGAAACGGCGATTGCATTTGCGGAAAAAGCATCATTACCGACAACCATGACACTAATGGCACTTGGTACTATCCCGATGCGGAACCCCTTATATTTAGGGATGTTAGGTATGCATGCTGCCGCAAGTACTAACATGATTATGGAAGAATCGGATTTGTTAATTGTGATTGGCGCGCGTTTTGATGATAGAGCGATAGGGAAAGCTGAGAAATTTTGCCCTAACGCAAAAATTATCCATGTGGATATCGATAAAGCAGAAATTAGCAAAATTAAGCGCCCAGATATCGCCATTCATGCAGATGCGGGGCAAATATTGGAATTGTTATTGCCTTTAGTTGAACGTAATGAGCGCACAGAATGGATGGCGCAAGTTAATCAATTAAAAGAGAAATATCCATTGAATTTTAGCGAGGCTGATAACCCGTTAAACCATTATGGTTTAGTTCTGTCTACGGCACGTGCAGCAGGCGAAGATGCGATTGTGACAACGGATGTTGGTCAGCACCAAATGTGGGCAGCCCAAGCTTATCCTCTGTCTCGCCCACGTCAATGGCTGACATCAGGTGGGTTAGGTACCATGGGTTTTGGTCTGCCTGCCGCCATTGGTGCTGCGCTGGCAAAGCCCGAAAAAACCATTGTGTGTTTTTCCGGTGATGGCAGTTTGATGATGAATATTCAAGAGTTGGCAACCGCAGCGGAGCATCAACTGAATATCAAAATCATCTTAATGAATAACCAAGCGTTAGGAATGGTACATCAACAGCAAGATTTATTTTTTGAAAACCGCATATTTGCTGCAGCTTATCCGTATCAAACGGATTTTATCAAGATTGCGGAAGGGTTTGGTCTGCAAACTTGCGATTTAAATAATGAAGCAGACCCAGAAATGGCATTAGAAGCGATAATGAATACCAAAGGTCCATGTTTGATCCATGCCTTGATTGATGTTAATCAAAAGGTATATCCAATGGTTCCGCCGGGTGCAGCTAACATTGATATGATTGGAGCGTAATTATGGTATTTGAACATCATCCGATTGCTTTAGAGCTAATTGTTCGTAACCACCCAGGTGTTATGTCACATATTTGTGGTTTATTTGCCCGTAGAGCATTTAACGTTGATGGCATTCTATGTATGCCGATTAAAGATAAAGATGAGAGCCGTATATGGCTATTAGTACAAAAAGATGAGCGCTTGTCGCAAATGATTAACCAAGTTGAAAAATTAGAAGATGTTCGGGAAGTACGCTTTAGTGATGATTTGCGTCTTTTCGAAACAATGGAAAATTATTTGCAGTAATTCTGATATTAAACTTTATGATTTAAATAGCCCATTCAATTGCATGGGCTATTTTCTTTTACATTTAATTATAGTGATAATTTAGGGTTTCCTAAAACGAACAAGGATGATATAAAATCAGCTACTGAATAATGATTCTCTGAATGTATTGCAGGTTTGTATTTCGCAATATGAATAATAAACAGGTATAAAATTATGCAAAATAATATCTATTTGTCGGACACCTATCAGTATGAAGTTGAAACATCCCTACTGGTACAAGGGCATGATGATGAAGGTCATTGGATAGCTTTAAAAGATAACATTTTTCACCCACAAGGCGGCGGACAACCCATGGATACAGCATGGGTGAATGATATACCTGTTCGTATTAAGAAACAATCGGGTGGGCTAATTGTAGGATACATACCTGAAGGTGTTACTTTTAGCCAAGAAAATAATGTGGTTGCAAGGGTGGACAAAGAAAAACGTCAGCGCTACGCTGCTCTTCATACCGCCGGTCATTTGTTGAATTGGGAATTGCGTCGTTTTGGCTGGCTTGCACAAAAAGGCCATCATTTTCCTGATGAATCTCGAGTGGAATTTAGCATGATGGAAGGGGATGTTACTCCTTTTGATGAACTCGATAGCCAATATATTGAAGATATTGTTAACCAAAGCATTCGTAGTGGACGCTCCGTTGCAATAAAGCAAAAGGATGATTTACGGATCAGTTATATCGACCAAACTGAAGAAATGCCTTGTGGTGGAACGCATGTTTCTTCGCTAGATAACATTCAGCATTTTTCAATTAAGTCGATGAAATTTAAAAAGGGGACACTGCGCATTAGTTATGATGCACAACATGCCGTAATTTAAACGCTATCACTAAGATGGGAGTAGGTCATAACAACAGTTGCTTGAAGTTCTCCTTCCATACAGAGATAACTATGTGGGAAATCACCACTGAAAGCATAAAAGTCCCCCGCCTCTAAGACGATATTTTGGTCGTTATGCAGTCGTAACATGAGTGAGCCAGAATTCACCATAATGTGTTCATGGGTTCCACTCATATGGGCGGGGCTATTGATGATAGCGCCTCTCTTCATGGTCAATTGCCAAATTTCAGAGATATTTCCCATGCTAATGCGAAATTTAAACTGTTGTGAATACTCTTTTTCGCTGGGAGTGGCTTTGAGGAAATAGGGATAAGCCTCATGTTGCCGAGTAAACAGGTCGCTAAGTGGAAAGCGTAGGGCAATAGCAATCGACTCTAATGTATCAATACGTGGGTTTGAGTCACCGGACTCCAGTTTGGATAAAGCTGCTTTCGATATTCCTGATATACGCGATAGTTCGTTTAGCGAAAGGTCTCTTGCTTGCCTCAGTAAGCGAATTTTTTGCCCGATTTTTATATTAATTTTTTTATCCACAATGTGTCTTTACCTGAATTTTAATTTATTGTGCTAATTCTGTATTACTCAGAGAAGCAAATTATACACTCTTAATTGTATATTGTATTTAAAGCGGCTATTTTGTTTTTTGATATAGATTTGAAATTTAAAACCCTACAAAAATAAAACTATTTTCTGTATTTGAAAGAAACTATAGTGAGGATGTTAAAAAACGCCTGGAGCTAAGGTCATGCCGTTTGAATTATTATCACCAGAAATGGCGATTTGTTTCTCAACACTGCTTTTTGCTTATTTGGTTTTTGGCATGGCGGGCTTTGGTTCAGCCCTGATTGCAACACCAGTATTAGCAATGTATTTGCCGTTAAATATGATTGTTCCAATTTTGGCGTTAATTGATTTAACTGCCGCGATTTTAAATTTATTTAAAGATGGTAAAAATGCGGATTATCAGGAAATTAAATGGATAATTCCACTAATGATAGTGGGGAGTTTAGTCGGTGCTGCGATTTTATTAAAAACTCGCCCCGATATACTCGTATTACTACTTGGGTTATTCGTTGTAGGCTATGTACTCCATGCTTTCTTTTCTAAAAAAGCAAAATCACCCTTTTCAAAAGCATTAGTTGTTCCATTTAGTTTAGTGGGTGGTGTTTTTAGTGCTTTATTTGGTAGTGGTGGCTTTATTTATGCCATGTATTTATCTAGCCGAATTGAAGATAAACAGCGTTTTCGTATCACTCAAATGACATTAATTGGGTTTAGCACACTAACTCGAGTCGTGATATTTTTAGTGATGGGGGTGTATCTCAATCTAGATATTTTATTGATTGCTTTAGCGTTTTCTCCCGCCATGTTAATTGGTACGTGGGCTGGACGGCATATAACATTAAGAATTTCACGTGAAAGCTTTTTAAAAGTTATTAATGTCATCATTTTATTATCAGGTGTTGTGCTGCTTTATCGGTATTTTTTCGTCCTTTAAGTATTTAGAACGTCAAAAATAGTTTCATAAAGATAAATAGCAGAATATATAAGTCGTGTTACAATCACCGCAAACATTATTAGTTTCACTAGTAATGATGTGGTTTTTTATTTTTCATAATAATCTATTTTATGGAGTTAAAATCTGTTCTTTTGTAAAAAAGAAACGGGTTAATTTCAACATGAGCTCTGATAATCAGCGTTTACAAAATTTTCGTCGTTCCCCATCTTTTGCTATTTTTACTATCACTATGAGTATTGCGGTCATTGGTATCGTTATTGGGCTAAGTATTCCAATGGTTGCGCTTAGGCTAAATAACTATGGTTTCAATGAGTTGTATATTGGCATTATTTCGGCGGCACCTGCATTAGGCATGTTTTTAATTGCACCAGTGGTTCAACGTATTGTGCGTTGGTCAGGTAAGCGAAAAGCAATGCTATTGGCAACGATTGTTTCTGCCATTAGCTTATTACCACTATTGAGTACGTTACCTCTTTGGTTATTATTTCCGTTACGGTTAGTAACGGGCTTAGCGAGTGGTGTGATGATTTGCTTGGGGGAAACGTGGATTAACGAATTATCGCCTGAAAATAAACGGGGCCGTATTTTGGCAATTTACACTACAGTCTTCACAGTAAGCCAGCTACTTGGGCCTTCATTTATTGCTTATTATGGCGTGGAAGATAAATCACCTTTATTGATTTGTACGTTAATCCATTTAATCTCTGTGGTGCTATTTATTTTAATGGATCAAAAAGTCGGTGACCGTTTAGCTGAAAATGCCGCGAAATCTAATTTTTCAATTATTCAATTTGTAAAAATTGCACCGGGTATTTGTGGTGGAATTTTATTTTTTGCCTTCTTTGACGGAACTATTTTATCGATGTTCCCGATTTATGGTATGGGAATGGGGCACACAGAGGCGGTTGCTGCATTAATGATTAGCGCCATTCTTGCTGGGGATGCCATTATGCAGTTACCTTTTGGCTGGCTAGCAGACCATATGAATAGAGAAAAACTGTACCGAATTTGTGGCATTATCACACTTGCAGCCAGTCTATTATTGCCCTTCCTTATTACTCAACCTTATCTAATTTGGGTATTGCTGTTTGTTTTAGGGGCGACTGCAGGGGCAATTTATACCATTGCTTTGGTACAAATCGGCCAATATTTCAAAGGGAATGAGTTGATCATCGCTAATGCAGCTGCCGCTATGCTGTGGGGAATTGGCAATTTATCAGGGCCATTACTTGCTGGGGTTGCGACTTCAATCTCACCTGTAGGTTTACCGGTGTTATTGGTTCTGTCTGTAACAGTATTTTTATGGTTCACACGAGAAAAATACAGCGCCCAAACGGTTGAACAAGTTATCCAATAAGCTGATTTGCGGTGCTTTACTCAAATTAGCGAGCACCGCATATAAATTATTCAATAACTTTATACACAACTAGATTTTCTCGGAATTCATCTGGGCGGTGATTGTGCCAGAATAACTTCATGCCTTGTGGCGCAGGTTTAATCGTTTTTGAGAGTACAATTAGCCAGCGGCATTGTTCAGGTTTTTCAAACTGGTCTTGGCGTTGGTGTAATACGCCAGTGTAATAGTAGAGCATTGGCGCTTCAGATTCGCCAATATTATCAGAAGCCATACAATCATTTTCTGTAAATTGGCCAGATAAATGCTGGTTTAAATCGACAAAAACCCCTTCGAAACCTTTTGCGTAGTCTATCCACCCCAAAAACAAGGTTAAAATTACCCCCCAAACAGCACATAAGCCTAATAACCAGTTTTTCATCATATGAAAAGCAGGTGGTATAGGGTTTGGAATAATTTTATTGCGTAAAAACCATACCAATGTAATTAACAGAGCGCAGATAAATGCAATGGAAGAAAATGGCATTTGGTAGCTCATGGGGAGCCAGCGGCTAAATGGAGCTAGCCATTCTTGTTGATGACCAGTCAAGGCGATGAAATAGCAAGCCCATAAAAAAAGAATGAGTACAGACCATAAAATAGCCGCAAATCGGGCAATTCCATTAAGGATTTTTTCAGGGAAACTAAGTAGTGTTTGGGTTCCTAAAATGGCCATTGGGGCAATAAAAGGCAATAAATATAGTGCGCGACCAGAAGCTGATATCTGTAGGAAAACAACGCCTAATAAAGGAAATAGTGCTAACAGAAATTCGTTTGAATTAAATAAACGCTTAATTGGGTGCCTTAGAAAATAAGCGACAGCTAGTAAACCGGAAGGAAAGGCAAATAAGGAAACCGCTGCAGGGATCCGCGTTAGGTTAGCTTTTGCGCCTAATTTCTCAACAGAAAAACCAAAGAAACGGCCGATATTATTTTCCCAAAACCACACTATAAATAAATCAGGATGCTGAAGGTAGAGTTGGATAGGCCAAGGTAAAATAGCGATAAGGGCGATTAAGCCTGCGGTTAAGCTGTGCAACCAAAATTGCTTAGTCCGGCACTGAGCAAGAAAAATGGGAGATAAAAATAGGCAAATCCAGAGAACTCCGGGGATGAAAACGCCTTTTGACAACATGGTGACGATGGTTCCAAGAGATAACCAAAGTGCAGACATGCGCATTTTTTGTTGTTGTATCAGCCCCAATAACCCATACAGACCAATGGTTGCGCCTGCCATCAGTGCAACATCGGTAAACATATCATGACTATGCCTGATAATACCGGGGGCACAGGCATACAGTGCAAAAGCGACCCAAATGCGAGTATCAGTGAAGTCTGTGGCTTGGAAAAAACGACGTGCCAAAAGAATAAAAAATGAAAAATTGATCACCGAAAAAAATAAGCTTGCACTACGAGCTGCATCATAAAGTGGCATGAAGCTTGAAAATAAATGAGAGGTAATAGCTGCAACCCAATAATAAAGCGGGGGTTTTTCCATAAATGGCTCACCCGCATTTGTAGGTACTAACCATTTACCAGTCTCATACATAGTTTGAATAATACCAAAACTATAATTTTCATCTTGTTTCCAAGGGCTGTGGCTATATATTCCTGGTAATAAATACATAGCAAGAAAACTAATGAAAAGTAGTAAAATACTCCGCTGTAATATGATTAATGGTGCATTCTTATTTGACATTTTTAATATGTTTTATGTGTTTTTTACTTGATTAAATTGAAACTATAACTGCAGTTGATAATAATTCAGGTTATATACTTAAATATATATTTACTCAGCAAGTGATATTTATTTTTTAATAAAAAACAATAGGAACTGTTTTTTTAGCTCTATTTTTAGAAGACGCATATTACCACCAGTAAATAAGTTTTTAGCTATTGGTTTTGTAAGCAAATATTCTGGGATTGTATCAAAAAAATGATCCCCCTCTTTAAACAGACACTATATGAAAGGTATTTAGCTATTTTTACGTAAAGTAAATGTAACTAAAAAGAATCATTATTTGAAAATAATCTTTATTGCATAAGAATCTGCATATTTGGGTGCTAAAAAACAGCAAATGGGTAAGAAATGCTAAAAATACTTGATCATTCCCCCTGTTTAGAATGATAATTACCCCCCTCACGATACGTTTTATTCTATTTTAAAAGCCAAACGATTGCGCAACTGTTTTTATTGGGGTTTTTTTCTCAGTTAGTTTATTTTTTCTTAAAAACGTAATCGTTTACGTCAACGTATAGGTTAGTTGTTAGCAGTATTTGAGAATCTTCGTTTTCCATTAACAGCAGAGGTATACCATGTCAGGCCAACAGGCTTCATCCAGTTGCAAATTGGATTCATTTTTCAAGATAACAGCGCGCGGCTCTTCAGTTCGCCGTGAAATCATTGCAGGATTAACCACATTCTTAGCGATGGTTTATTCTGTCATCGTTGTACCTGGCATGTTAGGGCAAGCAGGGTTCCCTCCAACTGCGGTCTTTATTGCAACCTGCTTAGTGGCTGGTTTTGGTTCTTTATTGATGGGGTTATGGGCCAATCTACCAATGGCGATTGGCTGTGCTATTTCACTGACTGCATTTACCGCATTTAGTTTGGTATTAGGGCAGCAAATTAGTATTCCTGTGGCATTAGGTGCCGTATTTTTAATGGGGTGTTTGTTCACCATCATTTCTGTTACAGGTATTCGTAGTTGGATATTACGCAATATGCCAATGGGTATTGCACATGGTACAGGTATTGGTATCGGTTTATTTTTACTGTTAATCGCTGCTAATGGAGTGGGTTTAGTGATCAAAAACCCAAATGCAGGCCTGCCTGTTGCTCTTGGTGAATTTACGTCTTTCCCTGTTTTGATGTCACTCATTGGTTTAGCGGTTATTTTTGGTTTAGAAAAACGTCGTGTTCCGGGTGGTGTACTCCTCGTTATTATTGCAATTTCAATTATTGGTTTAATTTTTGATCCCGCAGTGAAATATCAAGGTTTCTTCAAGTTGCCTTCATTGGGTGATGACGGGCTTTCATTGGTTTTCAATATGGATATCATGGGCGCATTACAGCCAATGGTATTGCCAAGCTTACTTGCATTAGTCATGACGGCGGTTTTTGATGCGACAGGCACTATTCGTGCGGTGGCGGGGCAAGCGAATTTATTGGATAAAGACGGTCAAATTATTGATGGCGGTAAAGCGTTAACCGCAGACTCTGTAAGCAGTATCTTTGCGGGTGCGATTGGTGCATCTCCTGCGGCGGTATATATTGAATCTGCAGCAGGTACCGCCGCTGGTGGTCGCACAGGTTTAACCGCCGTGGTTGTCGGCGTATTGTTCTTACTTATCCTCTTTTTATCGCCGCTATCTTATTTAGTGCCTGCCTATGCAACAGCTCCAGCATTGATGTATGTTGGGCTTTTAATGTTAAGTAATGTCTCTAAGCTTGATTTCGATGATTTTGTGGATTCAATGTCTGGCTTATTGTGTGCCGTATTCATTGTTCTGACTTGTAATATCGTCACGGGGATCATGTTAGGCTTTGCTGCTTTGGTTATCGGCCGCATTTGCGCAGGCGAATGGCGCAAATTGAATATTGGTACTGTGATTATTGCTGTACTTTTAGTGGTGTTTTACGCTTCAGGTCTGGCAATCTAAAGTGGATTATTTCAAAAAGGTGGCTAGGGTTGCCACCTTTTTAACTTATTGTATTAATTAATCGTAAAGTCTCAATTTTTTCCCCGAAAATGGATGGCTAGGGATAAAATAGAGAGAAGGCGGTTAATCAAGTGGATGTGCATGATTTCCACTGGTTACTGGCTTAGTCTTAATTATCATGGTCTGGACGGTGCTATCTCTTACTATGCGGCGGCAGGCAAAATTTTAGGTTCTAGTCGCTAGGTTAATTCAGTAAGGGCAACATGGAAATTTTCTTTACTATTCTTATTTTGATTTTAGCTGTCTCTGTTTCAGGGGTAGCCGCTAAAATTCTTCCTATTCGTATTCCTCTTCCTCTCATTCAAATTGCTATCGGTGCGCTGTTGGCTTGGCCTCAATTCGGCCTGCATGTCACCTTTGACCCAGAACTTTTTATGGTTCTGTTAATCCCACCTTTGTTGTTTGTTGATGGGTGGAAAACCCCAACACGCGAGTTCTTTCAAAATGGTCGAGAAATTTTTATTTTAGTGTTGGTTCTCGTGCTGGTTACAGTGATTGGGATTGGTTATTTAATTTACTGGTTGATGCCAGGTATTCCATTAATTGCTGCGTTTGCTCTAGCGGCTGTGCTATCTCCAACTGATGCCGTTGCGTTATCTTCAATTGTTGGAAAAGGGCGTATCCCTAAACGGATGATGAGTGTGCTAGAAGGGGAGGCATTGATGAATGATGCCTCTGGTCTGGTTGCATTAAAATTTGCGGTAGCAATTGCCATGGGAACCATGGTGTTTAGTGCTTCTGGCGTTACCATTGAATTTTTCAAAGTTGCGGTTGGCGGGCTACTCGCAGGTATTATCGTGACTTGGCTGTACAGCAAATCGTTACGTTTAATGAGCCGTTGGAGTGGTGATGACCCAGCAACCCAAATTGTATTTATGCTATTGCTGCCATTTGCATCATACATGATTGCGGAACATATTGGGTTTTCAGGTATTTTAGCCGCCGTTGCGGCGGGTATGACCATCACAAAATCGGGGGTTATCCGTAACGCTCCATTAGCGATGAGGCTACGTGCTGATAGCGTTTGGTCGATGCTTGAATTTGTCTTTAACGGGTTGGTTTTCATCATGTTAGGGCTTCAATTGCCCGGTATCTGGGAAACGTCTGTTATCCAAGCAGATCTCGACCCAAGCGTAGAAACGTGGATGCTATTTGCCGCGGTGGCAATTATCTATTTTGCTTTATTGTTATTGCGTTTTTGTTGGCTATGGCTGATGAAAAGGTTTAGCCGTTTATTCTTAAAGAAAAGACCACTGCAATTTGCGAACTATACCGTACGTGAGCTTTGGCTAGCCTCTTTTGCAGGGGTACGCGGGGCTATTACCTTAGCGGGTGTGCTCTCTATTCCGTTATTTTTAACGGATGGCTCGCCATTCCCTGCTCGTTACCAGCTCGTGTTTATTGCCGCGGGAGTTATCTTATTTTCCATTTTTGCAGGTGTGGTCGCTTTACCGCTTCTGCTGCGTAATTTTAAAGTGGGAGATAAAGAAGCGGATGCCAATGAAATTCGCATGGCAAAAGCCGCGATGGCGGAAGTGGCGATTGTCAGCTTAAATAAAATGCAGGAACGTTTATCTGCTGACGTTGATGAAAAACTCGATTCAGAAGATATCAGTGAAGTCGCTTCCCGCGTGACGGGTTATTTAAGGCGACGTACCGCAGGACAAGATGAAATTGACCATAATTTGCTGGTTGAAGACCTTGAACGGCGTTTCCGTTTAACGGCATTACGCGCAGAACGTGGTGAGCTTTATCACTTGCGCGCAACCAAGAAAATCAGTAATGAAACGCTACAAACGTTACTGGTTGACTTGGATTTATTAGAAGCCGTCTTGATCGAAAAAGAGCATTAAAACCAAAAAGCGAGTATTCTAGCCAACATTCTTAAGTTTGGGGCGAAATACAGCATTATGTGGTTACTTGTTATCACGACGCTGCTTTGGGCAGCGTCGTTTAGTCTTATCGGCGAATACCTTGCGGGTCAAGTAGATAGTTGGTTTTCAGTGTTAGTGCGGGTTGCACTGGCTTCGCTGGTTTTTTTACCTTTCCTACGTTGGCGCCAATTTAGCGCTAAAGTGATTGCGCTCTATATGCTAGTGGGCGCTTGCCAACTAGGTATCATGTACCTGTTTGTCTTCCATGCTTATCAATACCTTACTGTTGCTGAATTTTTGCTTTTTACGGTATTAACACCGCTATATGTCACGTTAATTTATGACTTATTAGAACGGCAAAAGCTGCGTAAAGGCTATTTGTTTAGCTCACTATTAGCGGTAATCGGCGCTGCAATTATTCGTTATGACCACTTGAGTGAATCTTTTTGGTTAGGTTTACTTTTTGTGCAGTTAGCAAATATCTTTTTTGCGATTGGGCAGGTGGGGTATAAACGTCTGATGGAGGTGCATCCGATCCCTCAACATCAGGCTTTCTCATGGTTTTACCTTGGTGCAACGCTAATTGCATTACTTGGATGGCTGCTATTTGGTAATAAATCGATGATGCCGACAACGACTCTCCAGTGGGGCGTCTTACTGTGGTTGGGTATTGCAGCTTCAGGCATTGGCTACTTTATGTGGAACTATGGCGCAACCAAAGTGGATGCTGGAACCCTTGCTATTATGAATAACATGATGGTCCCAGCGGGGTTATTAGTGAATTTTGCTATCTGGCAACAACATCCGGATTGGCTGAGTTTTACCATAGGATCGAGCCTGATAGTTGCTTCTCTTTGGGTGCATAAGCGTTGGATCCTTTCGCGGCCTTCACATAAGACAAGTTCTCCACGGCGTGGTCCGTCGTCGTCTCAGTAAACGCTTCAATAGCTGGCTGGCGCTGTTCTCCTTCACGGCAAGCTGCATACAGCCGGCTCCATAAACCGCTACCCAAGGTTTTGGTTTTTACTAGCCCTTGTTTTTCAAATGAATCAACCGCCCAGTGAGGTAGTGCGGCAATGCCCATTTTGGCTGCAACCATTTGGATTAAAATTAATGTGTTATCGACATTTTTCACATTAGGTGACACGCCCGCAGGTTGCAGAAAATGGCGCCAAACATCGAAGCGATCCCGTTGTACAGGGTAGATAAGCAACGTTTCATCTGCCAAATCATGGGGTTCAATATGCGGCCTTTTGGCTAACGGGTGGTCATTCGCTACAATCAATTTCACTTCATAATCAAACATTGGCGTATAGTGGATGCCTTGATCTGGCAAAATGTCAGAGGTCATCACAATATCCAATTCCCTTGACAGCAATTCAGGTTGAGGGTCGAACGTCACCCCTGACTTAAAATCTACGCTGACTTGTGGCCAAGTTTGTCTGAATTGTTGTAATGCAGGGGTCAACCACTGAATGCAGCTATGGCATTCAATCGCGATGCGTAACGCACAAACCCCAGGCTCATTACATACTCGAATGGCATCTTTTACCAATGGCAGGACTTGTTGTGCTAATTGTAATAAGACTTCCCCTTGTGGCGTAAAGCGCAATGGCTGGCTTTTACGAACAAATAACCGGAAACCTAGCCGATGCTCTAAATCACTAAACTGATGTGATAAAGCAGATTGTGTCTGGTGCAAGTGAGTTGCTGTTGCCGCTAATGAACCGTATTGGCTGAGCGCTTGCAATGTTTTTAAATGTTTTAGTTCGATCATGAGAAACCTTCACGGTGACAATGAAAAATTTGCGCTTGTGCTTTATACAGTACCTGTTGATTATGGATGTGTAAACATCTAGACGGCTAAATATTTTAAGGGGTCAATATGTCTGTTATAAATCATACACTTGGTTTTCCACGTGTCGGTCTAAAAAGAGAGCTAAAACGTGCACAAGAAGATTATTGGGCAGGCAAGATTGACCAAGCCGCTCTATTAGAAACTGGTTATCAACTACGTACACGCCATTGGCAGCAACAAAAAGAGGCGGGTGTTGAGCTATTACCCGTTGGTGATTTCGCTTGGTATGACCAAGTGCTGACAACCAGTTTGTTATTAGGCAATGTGCCGCCACGCCACCAAAATGAAGATGGCTCGATTGATTTAGATACCTTATTTCGTGTAGCCCGCGGTCGCGCACCAACGGGCAAACCCGCTCCAGCAGGTGAGATGACGAAGTGGTTCAATACTAACTACCACTACATCGTGCCTGAATTTCAAAAAGGGCAACAATTTTCCCTGTCTTGGACACAGCTGCTTGATGAAGTCGATGAGGCATTAGCATTAGGCCATAATGTGAAACCGGTTATCATTGGCCCTATAACCTACCTTTGGTTAGGTAAAGTGAAAGGGGAACCATTTGACCGCTTATCATTATTGAATGAATTATTACCTGTTTATCAGGAGATCTTGTCGCGCTTAGCAGAAAAAGGTCTTGAGTGGGTGCAAATCGATGAGCCTGCATTAGTGTTAGATTTACCAGAGCAATGGCAGCAAGCTTATCAGCAGGCTTACCAAACGCTATCAGGCCAAATAAAAATACTGCTAACCACCTATTTCGATGGCATTAGTCACCATGTAGACTTGATTAAGCAACTCCCTGTGCAAGGCCTACATGTTGATGTGGTCGCAGGCGCTGATGATATTGAAAAACTACACCAAGTGCTGCCAGCAGATTGGGTATTATCACTAGGAATTATTAATGGTCGTAATGTATGGAAGGCGGACTTAGGTGAAAAGTTTTCACAGGTGAAGCCGCTTTTAGGTCAGCGTGATATATGGATAGGAACGTCATGTTCATTACTGCATAGCCCAATCGACTTAAATGATGAGACGCGTTTAGATGCCGAAGTAAAAAGCTGGTTTGCTTTCGCTATCCAAAAATGTGAAGAGCTTGCTCTGTTAACTAAAGCGTTAAATCAGCCAACAGACAGCCATATTGCTGAATTAGATACATACAGCGCACCTATTCGAGCGCGTAGAACATCAGCTCGTGTGAATAATGCATCAGTGGCTCAGCGTTTGGCGGCAATCAGCGAAGGGGATACAGAACGTTATAGCCCCTATCCACAGCGAGCAGCGCGCCAACGTCAACGCTTTAACTTACCATTATGGCCAACAACCACGATTGGCTCATTTCCTCAAACAAGTGAAATCAGAACATTACGTTTAGACTTCAAAAAAGGGAATGTGGATAAAACCTACTATCGCACCAATATTAGTGAACATATTAAGCAAGCCATTAAAGAACAAGAAATTTTAGATATCGATGTCCTTGTGCATGGTGAAGCTGAACGTAATGACATGGTGGAATACTTTGGTGAGCACTTTGATGGCTATGTATTTACCCAAAATGGTTGGGTGCAAAGTTACGGTTCACGTTGTGTAAAACCACCGGTGATTATTGGTGATATTAGTCGCCCAGAAGCCATTACGGTGGAGTGGGCAAAATATGCTCAATCCTTAACGAAGAAACCTGTCAAAGGGATGTTAACTGGTCCTGTCACTATTCTATGTTGGTCATTCCCACGTGAAGATGTTAGCCGTGAAACGATTGCTAAACAGATTGCGCTAGCGTTACGTGATGAAGTGGATGACTTACAAAAAGCGGGTATCGGTATTATTCAAATCGATGAGCCTGCGCTGCGTGAAGGGTTACCATTGCGCCGAAATGAGTGGGGGGCTTACCTCAAATGGGCGGTTGATGCTTTCAAGCTTAGTGCTGCGATTGCTGATGATGACACGCAAATTCACACTCATATGTGCTATTGCGAATTCAATGACATCATGGATTCCATTGCGGCATTGGATGCCGACGTGATCACTATCGAAACATCACGTTCAGATATGGATCTGTTAGACGCATTCGAAGATTTTGATTATCCAAATGAAATTGGACCCGGTGTTTATGATATTCACTCACCAAATGTACCGAATGTGGAATGGATTGTTGCGCTATTAAGAAAGGCGGCGAAGCGTGTTCCGGTTGAGCGCTTATGGGTTAACCCAGATTGCGGCTTGAAAACTCGTGGCTGGCCAGAAACTCGCCAAGCATTAGCTAACATGGTTGAAGCAGCGAAACAGCTCAGAAATGATCAGTAAAATGGCGATTAGTTAGTGTGTCAAAAAGGCAGGTTTTCCCTGCCTTTTTAGAAAGTATTAACCAAATAATTTAGATTTCAGTAAGTTCATACCGA
Organism: Providencia sp. PROV040; assembly: GCF_032706145.1. NCBI lineage: Bacteria > Pseudomonadati > Pseudomonadota > Gammaproteobacteria > Enterobacterales > Morganellaceae > Providencia > Providencia sp. PROV040. Next base: position 649,813 of record NZ_CP120530.1, read on the forward strand.
TAGAAGCCAAATCGAGGTTTTCTGGGACTTCGCCATTTGGTGTGGCGCTATCAACCAACTGAGGCAGATATTTAGCAATCATTTCTGAGGTTGCTTGAGGCTCTAAGCCAACCTGTTGAGCTAATTCTTGGATATTTGCATTTCCAAAAACTTGCATTAATTGGCTGGCATCGATAGGTAAATTATTTCCTTCACTGATCCACGATGCAATAACACCGCCTAAGCCTTGCTCGTTAAATTTTTCGATAACACCTTGAAGGCCACCTTGCTCCTCAACCCAGTTTATTACTGATTGAAATTGTTGCATTTTATCGCCTGCAACCATACCCATCATTTGCTCAAATAACCCCATGTTATCTCCTAGGCAATCCGCCAATTTATGCTCTCATCCATAGTATGGAGCATTATTCAAAAAATTGTAGTCGGCTATTTTCAGCAATTTGAGTTTTAGGTCAATAGAAATGATGCATTGAATATAGCCCAGTAGAGAAACAAAGATTTTTCATTTGTGAATTAAACGTGAATAAACATAACGAGCGTCACATTTTCTATCACATTATTCTGTGAAAGCATGTTTAAGGTGAATTTTTATTTATTTTGTTTTAATTCAATTGTTTATGCTTTTATTGTTTGTTTTTTATATTATCTCAAATGTGATGTTAGTCATGTGTTTGTGAATTTTATTGTGTGAAAATTCACAACAGTCACGAAGATTAACAACATCAGGGGTCATTATGGGAAATTTCGTTAATAAAATTGGCGTGATTGGCCTAGGTTCTATGGGGATGGGGATCGCACAATCTCTTATAAAAAATAACATTCCTACCTATGGATTTGATTTAAACCAAGGTGCATGCAAAAGCCTACTTAACGCAGGCGCAATTGCAGTGGGGCAAAATGCAGCGGAATTTGCCCATGAAATTGATGCTTTGTTGCTGGTGGTGGTTAATGGTCGTCAAGTTGAAGCCATTTTATTTTCGGGTGAACAGCCTTTAGTTGAACAACTACGCCCCGGTACGGTTATTGTGTTGCACAGTACCTTGGCTGCGGAACAAACTAAAAATATCGCTCAGCGCCTTGCCTCATATCAATTACCGCTTGTAGATGCGCCTATTTCAGGTGGCTCAATTAAAGCCGCTGAAGGGAAATTGACTGTAATGGCTTCAGGTGAACCAGCTCTATTTGAGCAGCTTTCACCCGTATTTAACGCTATTTCTGAGCGCTTATATCGCGTAGGGGATGAAGTCGGCTTAGGTTCAACCGTCAAAACGATTCACCAGTTATTAGCTGGGGTGCATATAGCTGTTGCCGCAGAAAGTATGGCTTTAGCCGCCAAGGCGGGTATTGACCTTGACGTGATGTACGACATTGTTACCCATGCAGCTGGAAATTCATGGATGTTTGAAAACCGTATGCAACATGTCTTAGACGGTGATTATACGCCAAAATCCTCAGTAGATATTTTTGTCAAAGATTTAGGGCTAGTGATGGAAACAGGGAAAGCATTAAATTTCCCGCTGCCACTTGCTTCAACAGCCCATCAAATGTTTATTTCAGCGAGCAATGAAGGCTTTGGTCAGCAGGATGACAGCGCGGTGATCAAAACATTTAAAGGTATTACTTTACCGGAGAAAAAAGCATGACAGTGAAGTTAGGCGTAATAGCGGATGATTTTACCGGTGCGACAGATATTGCAGGCTTTATGGTGCAAAACGGTTGGAAGGTTGTTCAGCTATTGAATGAACCCGATGAAAACACACCAGTACCACAAGATGTTGATGCGATAGTGATCAGTTTGAAAAGCCGCTCTTGTCCTGTCGATGAAGCTGTTAGTGCATCGACCAATGCGTGTAAGTGGCTGAAGCAAAAAGCGAATTGTCAGCAAATTTTCTTTAAATATTGCTCAACGTTTGATTCAACCGAAAAAGGCAATATTGGCCCCGTTACAGATGCATTAATGGCACAACTGGGAACAGATTTAGCATTAGTTTGCCCAGCGTTACCTGTGAACGGCAGAACGGTTATTCACGGTCATTTATTTGTGAATGGCCAGCTACTTAATGAAAGTGGCATGCAGCATCACCCTGTAACCCCAATGACCGACGCAAATTTATTGCGTGTGATGGAAAAACAATCAAAAGGTAAAGCAGGTTTAGTCAAACTTGAAGATATTCAAAAAGGCAGTGACGTTGTTAGCCAAAAGCTTGCCGAGTTAGCTCAACAAGGTGTGAGTTACGCGGTCGTTGATAGCTTAACGATGGATGATTTGCTTCCTATCGCACAAGCGGTTAAAGCCATGCCACTGTTAACTGGGGGCTCCGGCCTCGGCGCTGCATTAGCGAATGTGGATAGCCAATGTCCATGGGGCGGTACAACGCAACGAGGTGAAAAGCCAACAGGTAAAAACAGGAAAACAGTTGTTTTATCGGGAAGTTGCTCGGTAATGACTAACAAACAAGTTCAGGCTTATCAGCAAGTTGCTCCTGCAAAAATGTTGGATGTGGGTGAGTGTTTAAATAACTCAGAGTATGCCAAAACATTAGCTGATTGGGTGCAAGCACAGCAACTAACCGGTTTAGCGCCAATGCTTTATGCCACTCAATCCCCTGAATTATTGAAACAGACACAAGAAAAATATGGCGCAGCGGAATCAAGTTTCGCGGTCGAGAAGGTATTTGGTGAAGTTGTCGCACTGTTGCAAGCGAAAGGGTATGACACCTTTATTATTGCGGGTGGCGAAACCTCAGGAAAAGTGGTTCAAAGCCTTGGAACAGAACAATTAAGTATTGGTTCACCAATTGCCCCTGGTGTGCCATGGGTACAGGATTTAGCAAGCGGTAACTGGTTGGCGCTGAAATCAGGTAATTTCGGCCAAGAAAATTTCTTCCAGTTTGCACAGGAGATGTTTAATGAGTGATGAAAAGGCGCTGCGCCAAGAGTTAGTCGATTGGGCTAAATCAATGTTTAACCGCGGATACAGTAGTGGTGGTGCAGGAAATATTAGTGCTCGGTTACCTGATGGTTCGATTATTGTGACACCGACAAACTCCAGTTTTGGTGATTTAGACCCTAACAAACTGAGTAAACTCGATGCACAAGGCAATTGGATTGGGGGTGATAAGCCGACAAAAGAAGTTTCTATGCATATGGCGATGTATTTGCAACGCCCTGATTGCCAAGCAGTTGTTCACCTTCACTCACCTTGGTTAACGGCGTTGTCTTGCTTACCGGGGTTAGATACAACAAATTGTTTACCTCCCATCACACCTTATTATGTGATGCGAGTGGGAAAATTGCCATTGATTGAATACTTGCCACCGGGGGATGACCGAATTGGTGAGGAAATTGCAAAATTAGCACCGACACATAATGCGGTATTGCTATCAAATCATGGTCCGGTCGTGGGTGGAAAAACGTTAAGACAAGCTTTCTTCAATGCAGAAGAGTTAGAAGATACAGCTCGCTTATATATCACATTACGCCCACATGGCTTTACAACATTAACGCAAGAGCAAGTTGAACAGCTCGAAAGTCGTTATCCACAAAAGTAGCGAGGCGAAAATGGCTAAATTTGCTGCAAATTTAAGCATGATGTTTACCGAAGTGCCTTTTATACAGCGCTTTGAACGTGCTGCAAATGCGGGATTCAAAGGTGTCGAATACCTCTTCCCTTATGAAGAAGATGCCGATGTCATTGCGGGTGAGCTGAGTAAACACCATTTAACACAAGCTCTGTTTAATATGCCAGCGGGAAATTGGCCACAAGGGGAGCGTGGTATGGCTTCGATCCCAGGTCGTGAGAAAGAATTTGCCGAAGGCGTACAAACGGCCTTGAAATACGCAAAAGCCTTAGGCTGTAAACAAGTTCATGCGATGGCGGGGAAAGTGAATGAAAACTATACACTTGAACAGCAAACTGCATGCTATATCAAAAATATTCAATATGCGGCGGATGTGATGGCTGAGCACGGTATTCGTGTGCTTATCGAACCCATCAATACCCGCGATATGCCCGGATACTTTTTGACGACGCAAAAACAAGCTGAAGCATTACTACCTGAAATTGCTCGTGAAAATGTATTTATCCAGTTGGATTTATATCACTGCCAAATTATGGAAGGTGATTTATTGAAAACAATTGAACGTTTATGGGGTAAATTTAGTCACATTCAGATAGCGTCAGTTCCTTATCGTCATGAACCGGAGAGCGGTGAAGTCAATTACCCATGGATTTTTAAGCAGTTGGATGAAATGGGGTATGAAGGCTGGTTAGGATGTGAATATCATCCAGCAGGCCGTACCGAAGATGGATTAGGCTGGCTTAAACAAGCAAATTCATAATTAGGAGAACCTATGCTCCCTTCTGAGCGTCGTGATTTTATTTACCGTTACGTGCATGAACATCAAACCGTATCGATCAGTGACTTGGTTGAGCTAATGAATGTCTCTCATATGACAGTGCGACGTGATATTCGGATGTTAGAAGAAGAAGGGAAGGTACTCAGTATTAGTGGTGGCGTTAAGTTAAATGATGTGCTGCGCCAAGAGTTACCTTGGAGTGAAAAAGCGCGGTTACATCATCGCCATAAGCGTGAAATTGGCCAGTTTGCCAGCTCACTAGTTGAAGATGGGCAAGTGGTGTATCTCGATGCGGGAACAACTACCTTTGAGATAGCACGCGTACTCGGCGAGCGTTTCAACTTAACGATTGTCACTAATGATTTTTCGATTATGCAGTACTTAATGAATAAGTCGCAGCTAAACCTATACCACACCGGGGGATTGGTGGATAAACGTAACCATTCTAGTGTAGGAAATACGGCTGCGATGATGCTGAAAACCCTCAATGTTGATATTGCTTTTATCAGCACCAGTTCATGGGATTTGCAGCACGGGGTTTCTACCCCGCATGAGGAAAAGGTTCAGATAAAACAAACGCTATTGGATGTTGCTCGCCGTTGTGTGCTGGTTTCAGACAGTAGTAAGTTCGGCAAATATGGCATGTTTCGTGTTTGCCCATTGAATCAATTGCACGACATCATTTGTGATGATCAGTTGCCAACTGATGTGGTGCAGCGGATAACAGAACAAAACATAAAACTTCATTTAATCAAGACATAAAACATAAATAATCTTACCTAAAACTGCATAGCCAGTTAAAAGGCTATAGCAAGGAGAATTACAATGAAAGTTATTATTACTGGTGGCGCAGGCTTTCTGGGCCAGCAGCTAGCCGCTGCTTTGCTTAAAAATAGCCAGGGTTTAAAATTTGACCACCTTGTTTTAGCCGATATTCAATGCCCTACATCACCGGTTGAAGATGCCAGAGTCAGTTGCGTCGCGTTAGATTTAACGCAAGCAGGGGCGGCTGATAAACTGATTGATGCACAAACCGATGTGGTTTTCCACCTTGCAGCTATCGTAAGTAGCCACGCTGAAAGTGATTTTGACTTGGGTATGAAGGTTAACTTTGAAGCCACTCGTCAATTATTGGAAGTCGCTCGTGCCAAGAACCCTGCAATCAAATTTATGTTCACCAGCTCCCTCGCTGTGTTTGGTGGTGAGCTACCTGATGTCATCACAGACTTGTGTGTCGTTAACCCACAATCGTCCTATGGTGCTCAAAAAGCTATGTGTGAATTGATGGTGAATGACTATTCACGTAAAGGCTTTGTTGATGGCCGTGTGATGCGTTTACCAACCATTAGTATTCGTCCGGGGGTGCCAAATAAAGCCGCCTCTTCATTCGCAAGTGGCATTATTCGTGAGCCATTAAATGGGGTTGAAAGTGTTTGTCCTGTCTCCCCTGACCTAGCGCTGTGGTTATCTAGCCCTGAAACTGTGATTAACAACTTTATTCATGCGGTCAGTATCCCTGCTGAAAAATTTGGTAAATCACGCACGGTGAACCTGCCAGGTATCACCGTTACCGTCCAAGGTATGATCGATGCTCTGCGTGATGTTGCAGGCCAAGAAGCTGTGGATCTTATTCGCTTTGAGCCTGATGAAGCCATTAACCGTATTGTGGCGAGCTGGCCGGGCAAATTTGATATCAGCCGTGCATTGGATCTCGGTTTTCGTGCAGATGGCTCGTTTGGTGATGCGATCCGTTCGTTTATCACCCACCACGGTTCGTCTAAGTAGGAGATAGCCTATGTCCTATATTCCTGTTATTGGCCTCGCAGTGGCCATATTTGTCCTGATCTTCTTAGTATTACGAACGCGTGTTCATGCGTTATTAGCAATGCTAATTGCTGCAGCAATCGCGGGTATATCCGGTGGTTTGACTGCGGCAGAGACCGTGACAGTCATTACAAAAGGCTTTGGGTCAACACTCGGTAGCATCGGTATTGTTATCGGACTCGGGGTAATGATGGGAAGGGTGCTGGAAGTTTCAGGTGCTGCTGAACAGATCGCTTATAGCTTTATCAAATGGTTAGGAAAAAAGCGTGAAGAATGGGCGTTGGCAATTACCGGTTATATTGTCAGTATTCCTATCTTCGTTGATTCCGCTTTTGTGATTTTATACCCATTGGCAAAAGCATTAGCCAAAAATGGTAAACGTAGCATACTGACTTTAGGCGTTGCACTCGCTGGTGGGTTAGTGGTGACACACCACACCGTTCCACCAACACCTGGGCCTTTAGGCGTGGCAGGGATCTTTGGTGTCGATGTTGGCGCAATGATCCTAGCAGGAATGAGCCTCGCTATTCCTTGTGTTATCGGTATTGTTCTTTATGCAAAATGGTTAGGGACTAAATACCCTGAATTTATGCCAGATGAAACGGGTAGTGAAGACCTGAAAGAAGTTCACGCTCGTTATATGGAAGAAAAAGCGAATAAACCGTTACCAAGCCTGTTCTTATCGCTTTTACCGATTATTACGCCTATTTTGTTAATTTTCATAAATGCAATTAATGGCTTAATTCTGAAAACAGAATCTTTCCAAGGTATGGAAAGCAATTGGTATTTCCAAACATTTGAATTTTTAGGCGCACCCATTATTGCATTATCAATTAGTGTGTTGATCTCTGTTTACACATTAATGCCAAAAGCAACGAAAGAAGAAGTCATCGACCGTATGGAAGAAGGCTTACAAGCAGCCGGTATTATTCTGCTTGTTACGGGGGCTGGTGGTGCATTAGGCGCGGTACTGCGCGATAGTGGCACAGGAAACATTCTTGCTGAGCATGTAGCAAATCTGCCAATTACACCTGTATTGATTCCGTTTATCATCGCGACGTTGGTTCGTTTGATTCAAGGTTCGGGTACAGTAGCAATGATTACCGCAGCATCTATTTCTGCACCAATCATTAGCCAAATACCTGATATTAACTTATTGGTCGCAGCGCAAGCGGCAACCATGGGGTCTCTGTTCTTCGGTTACTTTAACGACAGCCTGTATTGGGTTGTGAACAGAATGATGGGAATTAAGGACGTTAAACAGCAAATCATTGTTTGGTCTATTCCGACCACCATTGCGTGGGCAATAGGTCTAGTTGGTGTCCTCGTTCTTGATGTAATTCTCTAATATAGCGTTACTACTTTTAGTTCTGCCAAATAATCAAAGCGCCCAGCAATCAGGGGCGCTTTTGTCGTTATGTCAAACTTTCATCTATACTGATGACAATGGATTTTAAAGAGAAATAAAACCAATGAATAAATGTGATGTAAATCACTTAATGGTGAAATCAAGCTTTTATTGTTTTCATTAAAAGTGACATTCATCACTAAAAAATTATGGCTTTATCGCTATATTATAAATAACGATTAATCAGTATTGACTGATTTAATGATGCCATTGTGTAAAGGAGTTTGAAATGTCTGACGTTTTCCACTTAGGTTTAAAGAAAAGTGACTTACAGGGTGCGACCGTAGCGATTGTTCCTGGGGATCCTAACCGTGTTGAAAAAATTGCACGTCTGATGGATAACCCTGTACACCTTGCGTCATTGCGTGAATACACCTCTTGGCGTGGTGAGGTTGACGGAAAAGCCGTTATTGTTTGTTCAACCGGTATCGGTGGCCCATCAACGTCTATTGCAGTCGAAGAACTTGCGCAGCTTGGTATTCGCACTTTCTTACGTATTGGTACAACAGGTGCAATCCAAGAAGATATCAATGTCGGTGATGTTTTAGTGACAACTGGAGCAGTTCGCTTAGACGGTGCTAGCCAACACTTCGCGCCATTAGAATACCCAGCAGTTGCCGATTTTGATTGTACCAATGCGCTTTATGCCGCAGCGAAAGATGCAGGTGCAACCGTTCATGTTGGTGTAACTGCATCATCTGATACCTTCTACCCAGGTCAAGAGCGTTATGATACCTATACTGGCCGTGTGATGCGTCATTTCAGAGGTTCGATGAAAGAGTGGCAAGACATGGGCGTGATGAACTACGAAATGGAATCAGCCACATTGCTGACTATGTGTTCTAGTAGTAAAGGGTTACGTGCTGGTATGGTTGCGGGTGTCATCGTAAATCGTACCCAACAAGAAATTCCAAATGAAGCGTTACTGAAGAAAACTGAAGGTAACGTATTAAGTATTGTGGTTGAAGCTGCACGCCGCTTACTGTAGTCCGTGATTTACTGGCCCGTTTACTTGACTTTCACTCGGTTGTGGACAAAAAGTAAGCGGGCTTAGTCCTTTTACATACCTCTTATTTCTCTTTATTTCCTTTATAAATGTTACAATTGTTAATCAATTTACAGGAAATATTCTGATCCTCTTATTCGCTAGATCTGTTATTGTCATAAAAACAATTATCAATATTATGTGCCCTTAAATTGTTCAGGTTACATTTGTTTTATTGCTAACTGGAATGAAAGCTGTAGGGCGAAAAGGAATTATTATGTCAACAACACCTTATCTTCATCCTTCTGTTTTGCCTTTAAAAGGCGGTATTAACTTCCGCGATCTTGGTGGTAAAAAACTCGCTAATGGTGGGAAGATCAAGCCTGGAGTCCTGTTTCGTTCCGGTGCGTTAGACCGATTGACTCAAGAGGACGAAGCTGTTCTACGTTCACAAAATCTTTTCCAAATCATTGATTATCGTGATGAAGCTGAAATCTTAGATAAGCCTGATGTCATTTGGCAAGGCGCGCATTATGTGCATGCACCAGCAAATCCGTTAGCAAAAGAGGTCACAGCAAATTTAGATAAACTTACGCCAGAAATATTGGAACAATTTGACCCGCAAGCTTTTATGTTCCGTTTATATGAATTATTACCACTGAACAATCCTGCTTATTACCAATTGGTCAATTTACTCAAACAGCCAGAAAAAGGTGGTATCGTACAACACTGTGCGGTAGGAAAAGACCGTACAGGAGTCGGGTCCGCATTAGTATTATTTGCTTTAGGTGCAGATTTAGACACTGTAATGGAAGATTACTTACTGACTAATGAAACACTTGCACCATACCGCAAGCATTTACTCGAAGAACATGCAAAAACGATGGACGAAAGCATTGTGAAAAAATTTGAGTATGTCTATTCGGTACGTGAAGACTTTTTAAGAATGGCTCTAAACAGTATTGAAAGCCATTATGGCAATGTTGACCAATGGCTAGAAAAAGATTTTGGCTTAGGAAGGCAACAACGAGAAGCACTGCAGAGTCAGTTTTTGGACTAAGTTTCACTTACTGTAAGATGAGTTGTGGATAATCCATTTTTCCGTATCCACAACTTAGTTTTTCTAAAAGTGTTTCTGCTTTGTTTAATCTTGATTTACCACTTTTTCGCTACAGTATTCTGATTATTCCCTAATGAAAGGAACTGACCGTGACACTCAATGAAATTGTCACCATAGTGACGGACTTTACACGCGAACATGAAGTATGGGCGCTTCCTATTATTTTCTTTTTGGCGTTTGGGGAATCTTTGGCATTTTTGTCACTCCTGTTACCAGCAACGGTTATTTTACTCGCGCTTGGCGCTTTAATTGGTGAAAGTAATATTACTTTCTGGCCAATATGGTTAGCAGCAGCTCTCGGTGCTTTCTTTGGGGACTGGCTCTCTTATTGGATTGGTTATCATTACAAAGAAAATGTACGCCATATGTGGCCGATTTCTCGTAACCCACAAATGATTGATAAAGGGCAGCGTTTCTTTGACCGATGGGGTATTTGGGGAATTTTCTTTGGGCGCTTCTTCGGGCCGTTACGAGCTATTGTTCCCTTGGTTGCAGGGATTTGCGCCATGCCACAACGGCATTTCCAACTTGCGAATATTGCTTCTGCGATGATTTGGGCATTTGGTATTTTAGCGCCGGGAGCGCTCGGCCTGAAATGGTTCGCAAGTTGGATAGGCTAAGCTTGCGAAGTGCTTCGCAAAATTTTCTTCGATGGCTAAATTACCTCTGGACACTTATACAGTATCCCATTACCTTACACTAGACTTTGTAAAGTAAGGATTTAACAGTGGATACCTCTCTTTTATATGCAGTTATTGGTGCGTTGAGTGGCGTTTTAGTTGGTGGTTTAGCCACTTGGTTCTCTATTGCCCAAAAAATTGCGCAAAAAGATCAGGAACTACAACAACTCAATCGCCAACTTGCTGCAAGTGACGAAAAAAACATCCACCTTGCGCAATGGAAAGAAGAGTATGACAGGCTAGATCAAGAATTGCGCACTCAAAGGGATATTAACCGAGAACAAGAAGCGGAGCTTCGCGAAGTTATCACTCGTTTTGAACAGAACCAGCTAGCCAACGAAGAAAAACAGCGAATTTTACAAAATAGCGAACAACGGCTGACAGCACAATTCGAAAACTTAGCAAATCGTATTTTTGAACAAAATGAGCGTCGTGCATCAGAGCAACAACAGAAAAGCCTATTGGCGATGCTGTCACCTTTTCGTGAGCAATTAGAAGGTTTTCGTCAGCAAGTTCAGCAAAGTTTTGGTGAAGAAGCGAAAGAACGCCACACTTTAGCCTATGAGATTAGGCAATTACAGCAGCTCAATAATCAAATGACCAAAGAAGCGGTTAACCTGACACGAGCCCTGAAAGGGGATAATAAAATTCAAGGAAACTGGGGGGAAACTATTCTTACCAGGATCCTCGAAGTCTCAGGTTTACGTGAAGGAAGTGAGTTTGAAACCCAAGTTAGCATCAATACAAGTTATAATAGCCGTTATCAACCGGATGTGATTATCCATCTTCCTGAAGGGAAAGATGTGGTTGTTGATGCCAAAATGTCGTTGGTTTCCTATGAACAGTACTTCAATAGCGAAGAGCCACATGAACAGCAACAGGCGTTAAAAAACCATGTGGCATCTATCCGCAATCACATGCGTATGCTAAGCCGCAAGGATTACCATCAGTTACCGGGAATTCGTTCATTAGATTACGTTTTAATGTTTATCCCTATTGAACCTGCGTATTTACTGGCTTTGAAAGAAGCTCCTGAGTTACTTGATGAAGGAATTAAACAGAATATTATGTTAGTTTGTCCTTCGACATTGTTAGTGGCGGTGAGGACAATTAATAATATTTGGCGGTATGAACGCCAAGGGCAAAATGCCCAGGAGATAGCAAATAGAGCAGCGAAAATGTATGACAAGCTGCGCTTGTTTGTGGATGATATGCAGGTTTTAGGCACCAGTCTTGATAAAGCAAATAATACTTACCTATCGGCAATGAAACGCCTTGCCGAAGGGCGTGGAAATTTAATTAGCCAGGCGGAAAGTTTTAAAGAGCTTGGGGTCGAAATTAAACAACCTATCCAACCCCAATTGGTTGAGCGATCAGATACGTCTAATTGTGCGGAATCTTAGACTTCTGATAGGGTTTTGGCCCAAAGACTGTTACACTTCCTACAAAAGTTTGAATGATAAGCAGGCATAAGAGAAATGACTGAACCAACTAAAGAAACCATTGATTTTGGTTTCCGTACTGTCGGCAAAGAAGATAAAGCTGGCCTAGTAGCGAATGTTTTTCACTCAGTAGCATCAAAATATGACTTAATGAATGATTTGATGTCATTCGGTATCCATCGTATTTGGAAGCGTTTTACCATTGAAGCGAGTGGGGTACGTCGTAATCAACGAGTACTTGACCTTGCAGGTGGAACGGGTGACTTAACCGCTAAATTTTCACGTTTAGTCGGTGAAAAAGGTGAGGTCATACTCGCAGATATTAATGATTCAATGCTAAAAATGGGGCGTGAGAAATTACGTGACCTAGGCATTGTTGGTAATGTTAATTATGTACAAGCCAATGCAGAAGAACTGCCATTCCCTGATAACTATTTTGATTGCATTACTATCTCTTTTGGTTTGCGTAATGTCACCGATAAAGACAAAGCGCTACGCTCTATGTTCCGAGTGTTAAAGCCGGGTGGGCGCTTATTGGTGTTAGAGTTCTCCAAGCCAATTATTGAGCCACTGAATAAAGCTTATGATGCCTATTCATTCCATATACTCCCTCGTATTGGTCAGGCGATCGTTAATGATCCCGATAGCTATCGCTATTTAGCTGAGTCAATCCGTATGCATCCAAACCAAGAAACACTAAAAGGTATGATGGAAAATGCAGGGTTTGAACAGGTGACGTACACTAATATGACAGGTGGAATTGTCGCATTGCATAAAGGGTTTAAATTCTAAGATGGAAGCACCATCAACACATACCGAAAATCAAAATACAGTTTTGTATTCTTTGATAACAGCATTGATGGAAACCTCTCTTAACCACATGTTGTTTAAAGAAAAAGTTCTACAGCCAGCTAGAATGCGCTTGGCCGGCAAGGTTATGGCTATTGAACTTAAAGAACTGAATAAAACGTTAACACTCGTTTTTGCTGAAAATCATGTTGATGTGTTAAGCCAGTGGGTTGAGCCTGCGGACTGTACCATTAAAACATCCATCTTTACGCTAGTTAAATTGAAAGACAAACAGCAATTATCTCAACTTATCAATCGTGGTGATATCGTGATTGAAGGGGATATGCAAATTGTACAGCACTGGTCTTCTTTACTTGACTTAGCAATTTGGAATCCTGCTCATTATCTATCACCTTACATTGGTGATGTTGCGGCAGAAGGTCTTAGCAAGTTCCTGAATAAAGGTGCTTGTCTTGCATCTCATTTAGTAAAACGGCAAAAAACGTATATCAAAGACGCAATAATTGAAGAATGGAAGATGGCGCCTAGCCAGCTTGAACTTGCTCATTTTAGTGATGAAGTTGAGCAAGTAGAAAATTCAATGAGTACACTTGAGCTACGTTTAAGCCAGTTGGAGGAGAAGAATGACACCCGGTGAAATAAAACGACTTTACTTCATTATTCGGGTTTTTCTCTCTTACGGATTAGATGAGTTAATCCCCAAAACTAAACTAACGTTACCATTGAGAATAGGTCGCTTAGGTTTCTTTTGGATTAAAAATAAGCATAAAGACAAAACATTGGGCGAAAGGCTTCGTCTCGCCCTTCAAGAACTCGGGCCAGTTTGGATCAAATTTGGCCAAATGCTATCGACTCGCCGAGATCTTTTCCCACCTGCAATCGCAGATCAATTGTCATTATTACAAGACAAAGTGGCAAGTTTTGATGGCAAACTGGCACGAGGCTATATTGAGGAATCTCTCGAAGGGCCTTTAGAACAGTGGTTTGATGACTTCGATGAACAAGCTTTAGCTTCTGCGTCTATTGCTCAGGTGCATACAGCAACGTTAAAAGAAAATGGTAAAGATGTTGTCATCAAGGTTATTCGCCCTGATATTCTGCCAATTATTAAAGCTGATATTAAGTTAATGTATCGTATTGCAAATTGGGTTCCTTTGCTGCCAGATGGGCGGCGATTAAGACCCAAAGAAGTCGTGCGTGAATACGAAAAAACCTTGATCGATGAGCTGAATTTGCTCCGTGAATCGGCAAATGCCATTCAGCTTCGTCGTAACTTTGAAAATAGCGCCATGCTGTATATACCAGAGGTATACCCAGATTATTGCCGTGAAAACGTGATGGTGATGGAGCGTATCTACGGGATCCCAGTTTCCGATATTACTGCGCTTAAAGCGCAGGGAACGAATATGAAACTGCTGGCAGAGCGTGGTGTTAAGGTCTTCTTTACACAAGTTTTCCGCGACAGCTTTTTCCATGCTGACATGCATCCAGGAAATATCTTTGTTAGTTACGATCATCCAGAGGACCCTAAATACATAGGGATAGACTGTGGGATAGTCGGCTCATTAAACAAAGAAGATAAGCGTTATTTGGCAGAAAACTTCATTGCCTTTTTTAATCGTGATTATCGTAAGGTAGCAGAACTGCACGTTGACTCCGGCTGGGTTCCTTCAGACACAAATGTGGAAGACTTTGAGTTTGCTATCCGTACCGTATGTGAGCCTATTTTTGAAAAACCATTAGCTGAAATTTCGTTTGGGCAAGTATTATTGAATTTATTTAATACAGCACGTCGTTTCAACATGGAAGTTCAACCACAGTTGGTATTATTACAAAAAACATTATTGTATGTAGAAGGCCTAGGACGGCAGCTTTACCCACAGCTTGATCTCTGGAAAACCGCAAAACCATTTCTAGAGGACTGGGTTCATAGCCAAGTAGGGATACCTGCAATTACTCAGGCATTAAAAGAAAAAGCACCTTATTGGGCAGAAAAAATGCCTGAAATACCGGATTTAATTTATGGTGCATTACGGCAGCATAAGTACTTACAATCAAATATCGATCAACTAACTCAACAACTGAAAAGTCAGCGTAATAAGCAGCGTAAATCTCAGTACCTTTTAGGTATCGGTGCTACATTTATTCTCTGTGGGACTCTATTCCTCATTTCTAATCTCACACCGTTTGGAATTGTATTTATGGTGGCAGGTGCACTGTCTTGGTTGTTTGGTTGGTGTAAAACCGGCGGAAATTAAGTAAACTTTGTTTTGCGACAAGTTTATAAGGCTGTGAACATTTCCGTATTTTGTGTTGGTTGTATATAATAGATCTAATAACAATTGATCCCAAAACTATATAGAGGTATTAACAATGGAATCAACTATTGCAATGGCTGCTTTCGGTAGTCCTTGGCAGCTCATTATCATTGCCTTACTTATTATTTTAATTTTCGGCACCAAAAAATTGCGTTCTTTAGGCTCAGATTTGGGTGAGTCACTCAAAGGCTTTAAAAAAGCAATGAACGATGACGAAAAAGCAAAAGCAGAACAAGAAAAGCAAGATGCTGACTTCGCACCTAAAAATATTACTGAACAACAGGCTGCTGAAAAGAAAGAAAGCCCAGTTGAGAGCAAAAACAAAGAGCAGGGTTAAACCGTGTTTGACATAGGTTTTAGTGAACTGTTGCTTATTGCAGTTATTGGTCTCGTTGTATTAGGCCCTGAGCGGTTACCAGTGGCAGTGAGAACTGTCGCTGGGTGGATCCGTGCGATGCGCTCTATGGCTGCAAATGTACAAAACGAGTTATCGCAAGAGTTAAAGCTGCAGGAGCTGCAAGAAACGCTGAAAAAGGTGGAAGAAAAAGCTAATTTAGAAGCGCTTTCTCCTGAACTTAAGCAGTCAATGGAAGAACTGCGTACAGCGGCACAATCGCTTAAAAGCGATTACCAAGCGACAACCAATGATATTGAAACAGAGTTAAACAAAGCAAAAGAGATCACTGACAGTTACGATAGTGCTGTAAAGGAAGCGAAAGATAATACTCAGCAGCCACCTGAAGAGTCTGATCCAAACCCTGAGCATGCTGCTAAAATGGCGGCTGTTGTTGAGGATGAAAAGCCAGAAGATTCAGTCGCCGTGAAAACAGTAGAATCACTCGATGCTAAAGTAAAAAACTCTAATCAAACTGAAAGTGAAAAATAACACATGGCTGTAAATGATACACAACCACTTATTAGCCACCTCATTGAACTTCGCAAACGGCTGTTAAACTGTTTAATTACAGTTTTAATTGTTTTTGCTGCGCTTGCTTATTTTTCAAATGATATCTATCGGCTGGTAGCAGCCCCTTTGATTGATAAGCTACCAGTAGGTTCGCAAATGAGTGCGACAGATGTGGCGTCAACATTCTTTACCCCAATTAAATTGACAATGATGGTTTCGGTTTTTGTATCGATACCGGTTATTCTCTATCAAATTTGGGCTTTTATTGCACCTGCCTTATACAAGCATGAACGCAAACTCATGTTGCCTTTGCTTGTTTCAAGTAGTTTCTTGTTTTATTTGGGAATGGCATTTGCCTACTTCGTTGTTTTTCCGCTCGCATTTGGTTTCTTTGTTAAAACGACCCCAGATAGCGTTAACTTTATTCCCGATATCAGTAAATATCTTAGTTTCGTCATGACATTATTTATGGCTTTTGGTGCGGCATTTGAAGTACCTATTGCAATTATTTTACTGTGTTGGACAGGCGTGACTACACCCGAATCTCTGAAACGTAAACGTCCTTATATTTTAGTTGGGGCATTTATCGTTGGGATGTTTTTAACGCCGCCAGATGTACTCTCTCAAACTTTGCTTGCTGTTCCAATGTATTTGCTTTTCGAGCTCGGAGTTTTACTATCCAATTTCTATGTTGGTAAAGGTAGAAACCGGCAAGAAGGGGCAGAGGAAGAAGAAAAAGAAGAGTCTTGATTTGCATTAAATTATCTTTAATTTGCAATGCAAAAAGGTGAAAAGCCCTTTAAGAAGGGCTTTTGATTGCTTAAAGCGTTCAATCTGTATTTTTTTTAAATTGCGTATTATCAACCACTTTAGGTACACTTTTATTTAAAATATTCAGTAAAAGAATAGAACGATACTCTCCATTAGGCTCATCAAAAATAGCTTGTACTCCCGCGAAAATACCTTCGGTAATTGTCACTTGGTCGCCATGTTTTGGTATATCTGGTGCGACGGAATAACTAACGGGGGTTTGTTGTAATAGCTCAATAATTTCTTCGGGGACTTCCGTCGGAAACTGGCCAAAACGAATAAAATGGCTAACCCCTCTTGTTGATTGGATGGTTGTCGTATGAATTTCATTATGATCAAATTTCACAAATAAGTAGTTTGGAAACAGGGCTTCTTGCACTGTCACCCTTTTCCCTCTAACCACCTTTTCCATTTCAGTCATGGGCGTCATACAAACAACATTCTGTCGGTTTAAATGCTCCATAGCCCGTTCAATTTGGCCGCGTTTGCAATAAAGCAAATACCATTTTTCCATTTTTTTGAATTCCATCTGACAAAACTATGTTTATGATAACAAATTACGACATAACAATGTGACTAATGAAGAGCAGCACCATATTATTGATATTCTTAGGTCTATATTAACCGAATATAGTCTTATGATAACTGTAATGCAAAAAACAAATCAGTAGGAGACATAATGGATATCTTTTTGTTGAGTAACGGTAAGCTACCGGGCAACCCGGTATGGCTCAGCTACGCCTTACCTCGAATCAAAGAAATGATTGTTCGTAAGAACATAAAGTCAGCAGTTTTGGTTCCGTATGCAGTTCTTCGCGGTTCACATGACGAAAGAGCAGAACAGCTTTCAGATGCGTTGGGAATAAAAGTTACGTCTATTGAGCACTTTTCTAGTCCTGTGGAAGCGATTGAGCAGGCAGAATGTATTCTTGTGAGTGGTGGTAACACTTGGTGGTTGAATAAATGCCTACATGAGAACGGGTTGATAGTTGCGATTCAACGTGCGGTTCGTGAGCGTGGTGTGCCATATATCGGCTGGAGTGCAGGATGCAATGTAGCAACTCCAAGTATCCGTACTACGAATGATATGCCTGTTAGTAATGCTGCAATTATGCCATCTCTGGGGCTATTTCCATTACAAATTAACCCTCATTATATTGATGCTCATATTTCTGGTCATATGGGCGAAACTCGTGATGAACGATTACAAGAATTTTGTGTGATTAATCCTCATGAAGTTGTTGTTGCGCTAAGGGAGGGAAGTGGGTTACAAATTAAAGGTAATGAACTTCATTATTTCAGCGGAAAAGATGAAGGTTTTAAACTATTTCAACATAATAAAACATTCTCAGAACAATTTGATACTTTACTATTAGAAAAATTAGTCCCTTTTGATTGCCAGTAAAATGGTATACTAAACCAGAAAAAGATTGATTTTAAAGTATTTTATACCCTAAATAATTTGAGCTACAGGAAGGCGACAAGGGAAGATAGACGAAGAGCATAGATAAACTATGTGACTCGGCTAGCTGAGCGTAGTCACTTATACTTCAACGAAAAGCGCTGTAACTTGAAGGATTAAGGGTATAGACAGTAACTTGTAACCTTGGCCGGACGTCTTATAATGGGACTCCCTCTGTAACAGTAAAAGAAGATAATGAAATACCGTGACCTTAGAGATTTCATCTCGCAACTTGAGAAACAAGGCGAGCTAAAACGCATTACAATGGAAGTCGACCCCTATTTGGAAATGACTGAAATTGCAGATCGCACACTAAGAGCAGGGGGACCGGCCCTATTATTTGAAAATCCCAAAGGCTATAACATGCCAGTCTTGTGTAACCTTTTCGGAACAACTAAACGTGTTGCAATGGGGATGGGGCAAGAAGACATAAAAGCATTACATGATGTAGGCAAATTACTCGCTTTTCTGAAAGAGCCCGATCCTCCGAAAGGCTTTCGTGACCTTTTCGATAAACTACCAAAATTCAAGCAAGTGCTAAATATGCCTGCAAAACGGCTAAGCTCTGCGCCTTGTCAGGAACAAATTTGGGCCGGTGAAGACGTTGACCTTACAAAAATCCCAGTTATGCATTGTTGGCCTGAAGATGCCGCTCCATTAATTACATGGGGGCTGACAGTGACTAAAGGCCCACATAAAGAAAGGCAAAACTTAGGTATTTATCGTCAGCAAGTTCTTGGAAAAAACAAAGTTATTATGCGTTGGTTGTCTCATCGCGGTGGCGCTCTGGATTTTCAAGAATGGTGCCAAGCGCATCCCGGTGAAAAATTTCCTGTTGCAGTCGCCCTGGGTGCAGACCCAGCAACCATTTTAGGCGCGGTAACACCGGTTCCTGACACATTGTCAGAATATGCTTTTGCGGGGTTATTGCGTGGTAATAAAACCGAGGTTGTTAAATGCATATCGAATGACCTTGAAGTTCCCGCTGGCGCTGAAATTATTTTAGAAGGGTATATTGAGCCAGGTGAAATGGCTCCTGAAGGCCCTTATGGTGACCATACCGGTTATTATAATGAAATAGACAGTTTCCCGGTATTTACTGTGACTCATGTGACTCAGCGTCGTGATGCAATTTATCATTCAACTTATACGGGAAGGCCACCAGATGAGCCCGCAGTATTAGGGGAAGCGTTAAACGAAGTCCTTGTTCCCATTCTTCAAAAACAATTTCCTGAAATTGTTGATTTTTATCTTCCTCCTGAAGGGTGCTCGTATCGTCTTGCCGTCGTAACAATGAAAAAACAATATGCAGGACATGCTAAAAGAGTCATGATGGGAGTCTGGTCATACCTGCGCCAATTCATGTACACTAAGTTTGTTATTGTTTGTGATGACGATATTAATGCACGGGACTGGAAAGATGTTATCTGGGCAATTACAACTCGGATGGATCCTGCCCGTGACACCGTGATGATGGAAAACACACCAATAGATTATCTCGACTTCGCTTCCCCTGTGTCTGGGCTGGGTTCAAAAATGGGGCTTGATGCCACCAATAAATGGCCGGGTGAGACAGATCGTGAATGGGGGCGTCCTATCGTAATGACAGAGAGCGTTAAATCTCGCATTGATGATATTTGGGAACAATTAAATATTTTTGACAAAAAATAAGAGGGAAACCATGGCAACTTTAAGCTGTAAAGTAACATCTGTTGAATCTATCACGGATACGGTTTATCGGGTGATTTTGTTGCCAGATGGTCCTTTTCATTTTAAAGCAGGCCAATATTTAATGGTCGTGATGGATGAGCGTGACAAACGACCATTTTCAATGGCTTCAACTCCTCACAATAAAGAAACTATTGAGTTACATATCGGTGCTTCTGAAATCAATCTATATGCAATGGCAGTAATGGATAGAATTTTGGATCAAAAACGTATTGATATCGACATCCCACATGGTAAAGCTTGGTTTCGAGAAAATAGCAGTAATGCCATGATCTTAATTGCTGGTGGAACAGGTTTTTCCTATACCCACTCAGTATTGCTTGCGGCTTTAGCTGAAAACCCGAATCGTGATATCACTTTCTATTGGGGTGGTCGTCAATTGGAGCACTTATACGATCTTGGCGAATTACAGGCTCTTAGTGAAAACTATCCTAATTTAAAGATCACACCAGTTGTAGAGCAACCAGATGAACTATGGCGAGGCAGAACAGGAACGGTTCTGAGTGCAGTGCTAGAAGATTTCGGTGACTTATCAGGCCATGATATCTATATTGCAGGCCGTTTTGAAATGGCGAAAATAGCTAGAGAACGGTTTTGTAATGAGCGCGGAGGTAAACCGGAGCAGTTATTCGGTGATGCTTATGAATTCATTTAACCCGTCCTAGTTCGAATTGTAGGGGTGTTGGCTTCATTCATTCGCCCTAGTCACATACTTTTGTATGCTCCTAGGGTCTCATTCATTTGCCGCCTATCGATAATCCGAACTATGAGGGTTAAACTTGTTATGGCTTTTGCGTGAAAACAGGCTAGTTCAAGTTGTAGGGGGTTGGCTTCATTCATTCGCCCTAGTCACATACTTTTGTATGCTCCTAGGGTCTCATTCATTTGCCGCCTACCTACAACCCGAACTATGAGGGTTAAACTTGTTATGGCTTTTGCGTGAAAACAGGCTAGTTCAAGTTGTAGGGGGTTGGCTTCATTCATTCGCCCTAGTCACATACTTTTGTATGCTCCTAGGGTTTCATTCATTTACCGCCTATCGATAATCCGAACTATGAGGGTTAAACTTGTTATGGCTTTTGCGTGAAAACAGGCTAGTTCAAGTTGTAGAGGGGGTTGGCTTCATTCATTCGCCCTAGTCACATACTTTTGTATGCTCCTAGGGTCTCATTCACTTGCCGCCTATCGATAATCCGAACTATGAGGGTTAAACTTGTTGTGGATATTTGGCTTGAAAGAGGCAAAAAAAACCCGCCCCTGACTAGGCGGGAACATCGACAAAATACAATGTTTGCGAAAACTAAAAATAAATTGTTAAACTCGTTCGATAATTGTGGCTATACCTTGGCCGAACCCGATACACATGGTGGCTAAACCAAACTGTTTATCGTTTTGTTCTAAATGATTAAGTAAAGCTGTTGAAATTCTTGCTCCTGAACATCCCAAAGGATGGCCAAGTGCAATAGCCCCTCCGCTGAGATTTACTTTATCATCTAATTGGTTCTCTGATAGCTTCAAGCCTTTTAGACATGCAATAGATTGTGCCGCAAAAGCTTCATTTAATTCAATAATATCAATATCATTTAAAGTTAGTCCTGCGCGCTTTAACGCGAGCTCACTTGCTGGCACAGGCCCAAATCCCATGATTGATGGATCACAACCAACAACGGCCATTGCGCGTATTTTAGCTCGTGGTTTAATTCCTTGTTGCGTGGCATAACTTTCGCTAGTCAGTAACATCGCAGACGCACCGTCAGATAGAGCAGATGAATTACCTGCGGTCACCGTCCCACTAACGGGGTCGAAGGCAGGGCGAAGAGCTGCTAAACCTTGCAAGCTTGCATCAAAGCGAATCACTTCGTCATAATTTACTGAAATGAGGTTACCTGTGGCATCATGGCCATTAATTGGAACGATCTCGTTATTGAACTTCCCTTTTTCCGTTGCTAGGGCTGCAAGTCGGTGGGATCTCAATGCAAATGCATCTTGCTCTTCTCGGCTAATTTTATACATTTTGGCAAGCATTTCAGCGGTCAGTCCCATAGCGCCTGCGGCTTTAGCAACTCGTAAAGTCAGTTTAGGGTTGAAATCTATACCATGAGTCATTGGTACGTGACCCATATGCTCCACTCCACCAATGAGTACTGATTTAGCATCACCCGTCATAATTAACCGGCTCGCATCATGTATTGCTTGCATTGATGAACCACAAAGGCGATTTACTGTAACGGCAGGAACCGTATGAGGTATATCCGTGAGTAATGCTGCGTTTTTAGCAATATTAAACCCTTGCTCCAGTGTTTGCTGAACACAACCCCAGATGATGTCATCCAATTCTTTGTTACTTGCGTTTGGATTTCGTTCAAAAATTGCATTCATGAGGTGTGCAGAAAGGTCTTCAGCTCTAACATGGCGAAATACCCCACCTTTTGAACGGCCCATTGGTGTACGTATTCCATCAATAATGACGACATTTTCCATAAAATTAACCTCTCGCAACTTTTTTGACATCAATCGCCACTACAGGTGGCTGTGGGTAATATCTTGCATTGGTAGCCGCTTTTTCTTTTAAGCCATTAGGTGCATGATATAGAGGACTTAAATGCTGTAAAGATTCCGTCGTTTTTAAGTAAGACTGGCTGCCTAAGGTATCTAAATAGCAGAACACCCCTCCTCTAAATGGTGGAAAGCCTAAACCATAAACTAAAGCAATATCTGCATCTGAAGGGCTCTGAATAATACCTTCCTCTAAGCAACGAACAACTTCGTTAATCATAGGAGCCATCATTCGAGCAATAATTTCTTCTTTGGTGAAAGTACGCTTTGTTGGGCAAATAGTCGCAAGTAATTCATCAGCTCGAGGGTCATCAATTTTTTTCGGTTTCCCTTTTTTATCTTTTTCATATTGATAAAACCCTTGGCCATTCTTTTGGCCAAATCGTTGTTGTTCATACATCACATCGATGGCATTTTTGCCTTTTTTCCCCATTCGTTCAGGAAAACCTTGAGCCATAACTTGCTCTGCATGAAAAGCAGTATCAATACCAACAACATCAAGAAGATAAGCAGGCCCCATTGGCCAGCCAAACTCTTTTTCCATGACTTTGTCTATTTCTCTAAAGTCAGCTCCATCTTGTAGCAGTAAATTAAAGCCTGCAAAATAAGGAAAAAGTACCCGGTTAGCAAAGAAGCCAGGGCAGTCATTGACAACAATAGGGGTTTTCCCCATTTTATTGGCGTAGGCAACAACCTTGGCAACAGTGTTATCAGAAGTTTGTTCTCCTCGGATAACTTCCACTAATGGCATCCGATGCACTGGGTTAAAAAAGTGCATACCGCAGAAATTTTCTGGACGTTTTAGTGATTTTGCGAGGGTTGAAATTGGAATGGTTGATGTATTTGAAGCCAGTATAGTTTCACTTGTTACTAAGGACTCAACTTCAGATAATACAGCGGCTTTGACTTTCGGGTTCTCAACAACGGCTTCAACGACGATTTGGCTATTTTCCACCCCGTTGTAAGATAATGAGGGATGAATAGATGATAAGGTTGCCGCCATTTTCGCTGCGGTGATTTTTCCACGTTCAAATTGATTATTTAATAGCTTTTGTGCCTCTTCAATCCCTAAGTCTAATGACTTAACATTAATATCCTTCATTAAGACCGGCATGCCTTTACTGGCAGATTGATAAGCAATGCCTCCGCCCATAATCCCTGCACCTAATACGGTAGCATGCGTTGGAATATCAACATGTTGTGCGATTTTTTTACTGTTTGACTTAACTTGTTGGTCATTTAGAAAAATATTCACTAAAGCACGTGCAACATCACTATGCGCTAGAGGAACAAATGCAGCTGTTTCATGCTTTAAGGCCTCATCACGAGTACAATTTGCTGCCTTTTCAATCGTATTTACAGCAGTCATAGGCGCTGGATAGTGTTTGCCTGCAACCTTGTACACCATCCCCTTAGCGACATTGAAACTCATTGTTTGCTCAATAGGTTTCAATTGTAGAGGACTAAGTTTAGGTTGGCGTTTCTTTTGCCAATTGAAGGCCCCTGCAATTGCAGATTCAATGACTTGCAGTGCTGATTGTGCAAGAGCTTCTGTATTAACAACCGCGTCAATCAGGCCAAGTTTTAAAGCTTGGGAGGCATCGACATCTTTACCCGCAGTAATAATTTCTAATGCGCTATCCAAACCAATTAATCGAGGAAGCCGAACGGAACCACCAAAGCCAGGCATGATCCCAAGTTTTGTTTCAGGAAGCCCAATTCGAGCATCAGGTGAAGCGATGCGAAAATCAGTGGATAAAATGCATTCACAGCCACCACCTAATGCATAGCCATTAATGGCACAAATCGTTGGAACAGGTAGGTCTTCAATGCGATTAAAAATACTATTAGCGTAGTGCAACCAATCGCTTAGTGTTTCTTTTGACGCTTCAAAGAGTGAAAGAAACTCTTTGATATCAGCGCCAACAATAAAAGCGGGTTTATCAGAACGGAAAATTACACCTTGCAGCTCGGTTTGTTGCTCAAGAACAGACACGGCTTCATCAAGTGAAGCAACGGTGTGGGTATCCAATTTATTAATTGGCCCTGGTGAGTTAAAAACCAGTTCTGCAATCCCTTGTTTCAACCATTGAATATAGATAGTGTCACTTTGATAAAGCATTCTGCTCTCCTCTACGTGGTAGTGTTATCTGGTACGACCAGATGGGGTGAGTGTGACTAGAATGTTAAGTAATTGCAAACTTTTAATAACAAAAATGGAAGATTGGTCACAGCAATTAAGCGAAATAATTAATGATTTAAATGATAAAAATATTATATATCAATTGGTTAATTATGGTTTGCAACAGAGTGCATATCCGTTAATAACAGAACGTGGTAAGCTTGATTTTTCTAATTAATGCTGAAAGGTTGAAAGAAATGGAAAAACTGACTGCACTCTACGCTGAACACATTAAAACGTTACAAAACAGAACTCAGCAAGTTTTACAGCGCAGCAAATTAGATGCCATATTGATTCATTCAGGTGAACCCCTACGCATCTTTCTTGATGATAGCGACTATCCTTTTAAAGTTAATCCTCATTTCAAAGCGTGGGTGCCTGTTACTGATGTTCCACATTCATGGTTATTAGTTGATGGCGTAAATAAGCCTAAGCTATGGTTTTATTCACCTGTTGATTATTGGCATAGTGTTGAACCACTGCCGAACAGTTTTTGGACCAAAGATATTGAGTTAATCCATTTAAAAAATGCAGATGACATTAAAACCTTCCTAGCAAGTCTACCGAAAGAAAATGTGGCTTATATTGGTTCTGCAACTGCAAGGGCTGAGTCATTAGGGATTTCGCTACATAATATCAATCCCAAACCTGTTTTAGATTACTATCATTATCATCGTTCTTATAAAACAGATTATGAACTTTACTGCATGCGTGAAGCGCAAAAAATGGCTGTAAATGGGCACCTCGCTGCTCTTGAAGCATTTCGCGCAGGAATGAGTGAGTTTGATATTAATATCAGTTATTTACAATCAACCGGGCATCGAGATACCAATGTTCCTTATGGTAACATTGTTGCACTGAATGAAAATGCAGCTGTATTGCATTACACTAAACTACAGCAAACGGTACCGAACGAATTACGCAGCTTTCTTATTGATGCAGGTGCTGAATATAACGGTTATGCTGCTGATATTACGAGAACTTATGCTGCAAAAGGGAAAGATGAATTTGCTGAATTAGTTGCGGATGCCAATACGGAACAGCTCGCTTTAATTGATACAATCAAGGCGGGTGTACGCTACACAGACTATCATGTAGATATGCATCATAGAATTGCTAAGATACTGACTAAACATGATATTATTAAAGGTATTAGTGAAGAGTCAATGGTGGAAAGTGGTTTAACAACGCCATTTTTGCCTCACGGTTTAGGGCATCCGCTTGGTTTACAAGTTCATGATGCTGCTGGTTTTATGCAAGATGACAGTGGTACACATCTCGCGGCTCCTAAAATGTATCCATTCTTGCGTTGTACTCGTGTTTTAGAACCTAAAATGGTGTTAACTATCGAGCCTGGGCTCTACTTCATTGAATCTCTATTATCTGAATGGAGAAATGGGGAGTTTAGCCAGCACTTTAATTGGGATAAAATCGAGTTCTTCAAACCTTACGGTGGTATTCGTATTGAAGATAATATTGTGATCCACGCAAATCGTATTGAAAATATGACTCGAGACTTACATTTACGTTAATGAAACCTTATTTAATACCGGCTGAAACTATTTCTTTTACAGAAGAGATCAAAAAAAGCCAATTTATTACGTATTTAGCTCATACAGATGGTATTGAAGCGGCAAAAGATTATATTCAATCAATTAAAACTCAATACCCAGATGCCCGGCACCATTGCTGGGCATTTGTTGCTGGCCGGCCTGATGATTCACAAAAGTTAGGGTTCTCTGATGACGGGGAACCGACAGGAACAGCAGGAAAGCCCATTATGGCGCAACTATTAGGTAGCAACCTAGGGGAGGTTACCTGTGTCGTCGTGCGTTATTTTGGTGGAATAAAGCTAGGGACGGGGGGGCTCGTTAAAGCCTATGGAAATGGTGCCCAGCAAGCATTAAAAATATTACCCACAAAGACAAAAGTACCACAAAAAATCTTTAACTTAGAGTGTGACTATTCATTGATTAATGCAATTGAACAACTGCTTGTTCAAGTGAATGGCACGGTTTTGCACAGTGATTATAATGAAACTGTCTCTTTACAAATTGCAATTCCTGCTACTCTTGAGCAGGAGGTCAATGATAAATTACGCGATGTAAGTCGTGGAGCCTTAACGCTCACGCCAGAATCGGAATAGTAAACAGTTTTATCAAGGAACCTGCCGAATGCATTTTCGTGCAATAACCCGTATAGTCGGGCTGCTTGTCATCATCTTTTCTTTTACCATGGTTATTCCTGGTATTGTTGCGCTAATTTATCGAGATGGTGCAGGGCGAGCTTTTAGCCAGACTTTTGTCACTGCTTTGCTAATTGGCCTTTTTTTGTGGCTACCAACCCGTAATAGCCGGCACGAACTTAAAGCAAAAGAAGGTTTTCTTATTGTTGTTTTATTTTGGACTGTGCTGGGAAGCGTTGGGGCATTGCCGTTTATTTTTTCGGAAAGACCCAATCTTTCGGTAACTGATGCTTTTTTTGAATCTTTTTCAGGCTTGACTACAACTGGTGCGACAACGCTAACAGGGCTTGATTCCTTGCCCAAAGCTATTTTGTTTTATCGGCAAATGCTTCAATGGCTTGGGGGGATGGGGATAATTGTACTCGCAGTTGCAATCTTACCGCTTTTGGGCGTTGGGGGAATGCAGCTATACCGCGCAGAAATGCCGGGTCCTTTGAAAGACAATAAAATGCGCCCTCGTATTGCAGAGACGGCAAAAACATTATGGCTTATCTATGTTCTACTCACAATTGCTTGTGCGGTGGCTTTATGGATAGCCGGAATGGATGTTTTTGATGCCATTTCTCACAGTTTTTCAACCATTGCTATCGGTGGGTTTTCAACTCATGACGCCAGTATTGGTTATTTCAACAGCCCTGCAATTAATACTATTATTGGTATTTTCCTGATTATCTCCGGTTGTAACTTCGGTTTGCACTTTGCTGTATTAACCGGACGTAGTTTGGGAATTTATTGGCGCGATCCCGAATTTAGAATGTTCATAAGTTTCCAATTTGTCTTAGTGGTCATTTGTACTTTAGTGCTTATGTTTCATTCTGTTTATAGTAGTTTTGGTCAAACGCTTGACCAAGCCTTCTTCCAGGTTGTTTCAATGGCAACGACGGCTGGTTTTACAACGGATAGCTTTTCAGGATGGCCTCTTTTCTTACCAATGCTTCTATTATGTGCTGCATTTGTTGGGGGGTGTGCAGGCTCGACAGGTGGTGGGTTAAAAGTTATTCGTATCTTGTTACTTTTCTTACAAGGTTCACGTGAGTTAAAACGCTTAGTTCATCCTAATGCAGTCTACACAATCAAACTGGGGCAAAGAGCATTACCAGAAAGAATAATTGAAGCCGTTTGGGGGTTCTTTTCTGCCTATGCACTTGTTTTTGTCGTTAGCTTATTGTTGTTGATCGCAACAGGTGTTGATGAGTTTTCTGCGTTTTCAGCAATAGCGACCACACTCAATAACTTGGGACCAGGTCTTGGGACTGTCGCAGATAACTTCACATCAATGAACCCAACTGGGAAATGGATTTTAGTGGTGACTATGTTATTTGGGCGCTTAGAGGTTTTCACTTTATTAGTGTTACTGACACCCACTTTTTGGCGTGAATAGTCGAGCGCCATTAATAAATAATATTACCTATATAGAAATGATAATAATCTAGGAACAATAATGAGCTATTTACTTTTACATTCCAGTACGGATGGGCAAACTAAAAAAATTATTTTAAAAATAGCGGAACAACTGAGGAATTCAGGTCGTGAATGCGATATTCGTGATTTAAATACTGACCAACAGCTTAATTTATCAGGTTACGATAAAGTATTGGTAGGAGCATCCATTCGTTATGGGCATTTCAATAAAAAACTACAACGCTTTGTGACCTCCCATCAAAATCAATTGAACTCAATGAAAACAGGTTTTTTTGCTGTGAATTTGACGGCAAGAAAAGAAGGTAAGAATACAGTAGAAACTAACGCATATACGCGGAAGTTTTTAGAAGCGTGCCCTTGGAAGCCAACATTGAAATCTGTTTTTGCCGGCGCACTGTTTTACCCTCGTTATACATGGTTTGATAGAATGATGATCCGCCTAATTATGAAAATGACGGATGGCCCAACCGATCCAAAAACAGAAGTTGAATATACTAATTGGGAAAAGGTAGCCGAATTCGCAACTGAATTTGATAGTTTGTAGGTCGTAATTTCAACAAAATGTAGTTATTTTACGTTTTTTGTTTAATAAATCATCGCTTGGTAAAATAAATCAAAAAAACACTTGCGAGAATTTTTCGACTCCCTATAATGCGCATCCGTTGTCACGACAAACCGGTTAGAAGAAAACTTCATAACCCAGTGATAACAGAGGTGAGAAAGAAAAAAGTTAAAAATAAACGCTTGACTTTCTAAATAAAAAACGTATT
The DNA here is from genome assembly GCF_032706145.1 of Providencia sp. PROV040. Taxonomy (NCBI): domain Bacteria; kingdom Pseudomonadati; phylum Pseudomonadota; class Gammaproteobacteria; order Enterobacterales; family Morganellaceae; genus Providencia; species Providencia sp. PROV040. The sequence goes on from NZ_CP120530.1 coordinate 678,841, forward strand.
ATACGACACCTCGCGACAACGACCTGACTCACGAAGTTGGGTTCGAAAATCAAAAGATTTAGTCGCAACGCTCTTTAACAATTTATCAGACAATCTGTGTGGGCACTCACAGGACACTATCAAAAAAATATTTGATTTTAAGTCTTGAAGAGTGACTAACACGTTAATTCATATATATGAACTAATAGGTAATATGTTTTCGCAAGAAGACATACGACAGTAAACATTCTTTGAGCATCAAGCTACTTTTAATTGAAGAGTTTGATCATGGCTCAGATTGAACGCTGGCGGCAGGCCTAACACATGCAAGTCGAGCGGTAACAGGGGAAGCTTGCTTCTCGCTGACGAGCGGCGGACGGGTGAGTAATGTATGGGGATCTGCCTGATAGAGGGGGATAACTACTGGAAACGGTAGCTAATACCGCATAATCTCTCAGGAGCAAAGCAGGGGAACTTCGGTCCTTGCGCTATCGGATGAACCCATATGGGATTAGCTAGTAGGTGAGGTAATGGCTCACCTAGGCGACGATCCCTAGCTGGTCTGAGAGGATGATCAGCCACACTGGGACTGAGACACGGCCCAGACTCCTACGGGAGGCAGCAGTGGGGAATATTGCACAATGGGCGCAAGCCTGATGCAGCCATGCCGCGTGTATGAAGAAGGCCCTAGGGTTGTAAAGTACTTTCAGTCGGGAGGAAGGCGTTGATGCTAATATCATCAACGATTGACGTTACCGACAGAAGAAGCACCGGCTAACTCCGTGCCAGCAGCCGCGGTAATACGGAGGGTGCAAGCGTTAATCGGAATTACTGGGCGTAAAGCGCACGCAGGCGGTTGATTAAGTTAGATGTGAAATCCCCGGGCTTAACCTGGGAATGGCATCTAAGACTGGTCAGCTAGAGTCTTGTAGAGGGGGGTAGAATTCCATGTGTAGCGGTGAAATGCGTAGAGATGTGGAGGAATACCGGTGGCGAAGGCGGCCCCCTGGACAAAGACTGACGCTCAGGTGCGAAAGCGTGGGGAGCAAACAGGATTAGATACCCTGGTAGTCCACGCTGTAAACGATGTCGATTTGAAGGTTGTTCCCTAGAGGAGTGGCTTTCGGAGCTAACGCGTTAAATCGACCGCCTGGGGAGTACGGCCGCAAGGTTAAAACTCAAATGAATTGACGGGGGCCCGCACAAGCGGTGGAGCATGTGGTTTAATTCGATGCAACGCGAAGAACCTTACCTACTCTTGACATCCAGAGAATTTAGCAGAGATGCTTTAGTGCCTTCGGGAACTCTGAGACAGGTGCTGCATGGCTGTCGTCAGCTCGTGTTGTGAAATGTTGGGTTAAGTCCCGCAACGAGCGCAACCCTTATCCTTTGTTGCCAGCGATTCGGTCGGGAACTCAAAGGAGACTGCCGGTGATAAACCGGAGGAAGGTGGGGATGACGTCAAGTCATCATGGCCCTTACGAGTAGGGCTACACACGTGCTACAATGGCGTATACAAAGAGAAGCGACCTCGCGAGAGCAAGCGGAACTCATAAAGTACGTCGTAGTCCGGATTGGAGTCTGCAACTCGACTCCATGAAGTCGGAATCGCTAGTAATCGTAGATCAGAATGCTACGGTGAATACGTTCCCGGGCCTTGTACACACCGCCCGTCACACCATGGGAGTGGGTTGCAAAAGAAGTAGGTAGCTTAACCTTCGGGAGGGCGCTTACCACTTTGTGATTCATGACTGGGGTGAAGTCGTAACAAGGTAACCGTAGGGGAACCTGCGGTTGGATCACCTCCTTACCATTGAAGTGTTTTTGTGAAGTGCTCACACAGATTGTCTGATAGAAAGTAGAGCAATAGGCTATACGTGGGAGACTTATTCGAGAGAATAGGACTTACATGAGATACCGCAGCAGTATGTGCAATATCTTGTGTCCCCTTCGTCTAGAGGCCTAGGACACCGCCCTTTCACGGCGGTAACAGGGGTTCGAATCCCCTAGGGGACGCCAATTGCGCCGATATCGAGTGAAAGACGATGTCCCCAATAATGATTAAGCCAATTATATTGTAGTTGGTTTAACAATTATGCTCTTTAACAATCTGGAACAAGCTGAAAATTGAAAACAACGCACATTGTTTATCGCTTAAACAATGTGAGAGTCTCTCAAAATTTCAGACCTGAAATTTTCGGTCACTTTAGCGAGTGGCATGAGCGAGCAGTCAGTCCTTCGCGGCGGCCAGCGCACAGCAAGCACAGCATACATAAGTATGTGAGCATTGCGAGCACTGCCCAACAAAGAAGGAATGCACGCACAGCCATGACAGTAAGGTGAACGTTGAAACAATTTCGGGTTGTGAGGTTAAGCGACTAAGCGTACACGGTGGATGCCTAGGCAATCAGAGGCGATGAAGGACGTGCTAATCTGCGATAAGCGTCGGTAAGGTGATATGAACCGTTACAACCGACGATTTCCGAATGGGGAAACCCAGTGCAATTCGTTGCACTATCGTTTGATGAATACATAGTCAAACGAAGCGAACCGGGGGAACTGAAACATCTCAGTACCCCGAGGAAAAGAAATCAACCGAGATTCCCCTAGTAGCGGCGAGCGAACGGGGAGCAGCCCAGAGTCTTAATCAGCATTAGCATCAGGAGAACGGTCTGGAAAGTCCGGCAGTAAAGGGTGATAGCCCGTATCCGAAGGTGTTAGTGTTGTGAACTCGACGAGTAGGGCGGGACACGTGTTATCCTGTCTGAATATGGGGGGACCATCCTCCAAGGCTAAATACTCCTGATTGACCGATAGTGAACCAGTACCGTGAGGGAAAGGCGAAAAGAACCCCGGCGAGGGGAGTGAAATAGAACCTGAAACCGTGTACGTACAAGCAGTGGGAGCCTTGATTTATCAGGGTGACTGCGTACCTTTTGTATAATGGGTCAGCGACTTATATTCTGTAGCAAGGTTAACCGTATAGGGGAGCCGTAGGGAAACCGAGTCTTAACTGGGCGAATAAGTTGCAGGGTATAGACCCGAAACCCGGTGATCTAGCCATGGGCAGGTTGAAGGTTGGGTAACACTAAACTGGAGGACCGAACCGACTAATGTTGAAAAATTAGCGGATGACTTGTGGCTGGGGGTGAAAGGCCAATCAAACCGGGAGATAGCTGGTTCTCCCCGAAAGCTATTTAGGTAGCGCCTCGTGAACTCATCTTCGGGGGTAGAGCACTGTTTCGACTAGGGGGTCATCCCGACTTACCAACTCGATGCAAACTACGAATACCGAAGAATGTTATCACGGGAGACACATGGCGGGTGCTAACGTTCGTCGTGAAGAGGGAAACAACCCAGACCGCCAGCTAAGGTCCCAAAGTCATAGTTAAGTGGGAAACGAAGTGGGAAGGCTCAGACAGCCAGGATGTTGGCTTAGAAGCAGCCATCATTTAAAGAAAGCGTAATAGCTCACTGGTCGAGTCGGCCTGCGCGGAAGATGTAACGGGGCTAAACTATGCACCGAAGCTGCGGCAGCGATATGTAAATATTGTTGGGTAGGGGAGCGTTCTGTAAGCCTGTGAAGGTGTGCTGTGAGGCATGCTGGAGGTATCAGAAGTGCGAATGCTGACATAAGTAACGATAATGCGGGTGAAAAACCCGCACGCCGGAAGACCAAGGGTTCCTGTCCAACGTTAATCGGGGCAGGGTGAGTCGACCCCTAAGGCGAGGCAGAAATGCGTAGTCGATGGGAAACGGGTTAATATTCCCGTACTGGTGATAATTGCGATGGGGGGACGGAGAAGGCTAGGCTATCCGGGCGACGGTTGTCCCGGTTTAAGGATGTAGGCAGGTGAATTAGGCAAATCCGGTTCACTATATGCTGAGGTCCGACGACGAGTCACTACGGTGATGAAGTAGCTCATGCCCCGCTTCCAGGAAAAGCCTCTAAGCTCTAGATTATCATTAATCGTACCCCAAACCGACACAGGTGGTCAGGTAGAGAATACTCAGGCGCTTGAGAGAACTCGGGTGAAGGAACTAGGCAAAATGGTGCCGTAACTTCGGGAGAAGGCACGCTGGCATTAGGTGAAGTGATTTACTCATGGAGCTGAAGCCAGTCGCAGATACCAGCTGGCTGCAACTGTTTATTAAAAACACAGCACTGTGCAAACACGAAAGTGGACGTATACGGTGTGACGCCTGCCCGGTGCTGGAAGGTTAATTGATGGGGTTATCCGTAAGGAGAAGCTCTTGATCGAAGCCCCAGTAAACGGCGGCCGTAACTATAACGGTCCTAAGGTAGCGAAATTCCTTGTCGGGTAAGTTCCGACCTGCACGAATGGCGTAATGATGGCCAGGCTGTCTCCACCCGAGACTCAGTGAAATTGAACTCGCTGTGAAGATGCAGTGTACCCGCGGCAAGACGGAAAGACCCCGTGAACCTTTACTATAGCTTGACACTGAACATTGAGCCTTGATGTGTAGGATAGGTGGGAGGCTTTGAAGCGTGGACGCCAGTCTGCGTGGAGCCAACCTTGAAATACCACCCTTTAATGTTTGATGTTCTAACGTTGCCCCATTATCTGGGGTGCGGACAGTGTCTGGTGGGTAGTTTGACTGGGGCGGTCTCCTCCCAAAGAGTAACGGAGGAGCACGAAGGTTGGCTAAGCATGGTCGGACATCATGCGGTTAGTGCAAAGGCATAAGCCAGCTTGACTGCGAGAGTGACGGCTCGAGCAGGTACGAAAGTAGGTCTTAGTGATCCGGTGGTTCTGAATGGAAGGGCCATCGCTCAACGGATAAAAGGTACTCCGGGGATAACAGGCTGATACCGCCCAAGAGTTCATATCGACGGCGGTGTTTGGCACCTCGATGTCGGCTCATCACATCCTGGGGCTGAAGTAGGTCCCAAGGGTACGGCTGTTCGCCGTTTAAAGTGGTACGCGAGCTGGGTTTAGAACGTCGTGAGACAGTTCGGTCCCTATCTGCCGTGGGCGTTGGAAGATTGAAAGGGGCTGCTCCTAGTACGAGAGGACCGGAGTGGACGCACCACTGGTGTTCGGGTTGTCATGCCAATGGCATTGCCCGGTAGCTAAGTGCGGAAGAGATAACCGCTGAAAGCATCTAAGCGGGAAACTTGCCTTGAGATGAGTCTTCCCTGACCCTTAAAGGGTCCTAAAGGAACGTTTAAGACTAAGACGTTGATAGGTTGGGTGTGTAAGCGTAGCGATACGTTGAGCTAACCAATACTAATGAACCGTGAGGCTTAACCTGACAACACCGAAGGTGTTTTAGAGAGATTGAGTTGTTTTCGAGAAGTGAGAAGCCGCAAGGTGAAGGACACGCAGCTTGTTTGAGATTGAGGTTCTGGTTTAAGGAAGGTGAAAACCAAATTAAACGGGAACAAAACAGAATTTGTCTGGCGGCAATAGCGCGGTGGTCCCACCTGACCCCATGCCGAACTCAGCAGTGAAACGCCGTAGCGCCGATGGTAGTGTGGGGTCTCCCCATGTGAGAGTAGGGAACTGCCAGACATTAAATTAGTGAGAAAGCCACCCATCGGGTGGCTTTTTTGCGTTTGGAGAAAAAAAGAAAAACAGTGAATGTTGAGGTTAGGTGGGGTGCCTAAGTTTTAGTTCCTCAGTTCCTGAGTTCCTTAGTTCCTTAATGTTTTAGCCCCTAATTTTAATCCCCTCTTCATCTCTTTTAGCTATTTTTAGGGCTCTCTCTATCTATCACCATCATTAATGAGAGTGTGTGATGCAAAGTAGTGAGTAACAGCTCACAGGTTGTTTAGGGTAGCGGAATTTTAATAAAATCAAATAAATATTGTGGATTGGGTGTTTCCCCATCACGGTGATGAATGACATCGCTTGAATCAAAGAAGTCAGTAACAACTCACCTCTCTTTTGACCGGGACGAGGTGGGTAGGAGGAAAAACTCAGTTCCTTGTATTTAAATGATGGATGCGATTAATAAACATAAAGTAGTCAGTAACAACTCACTTGTTGAAAGGGACGTTGGCTGCTGCTGATGGTCGGATGGTAGGAGTTAGGAGAAGCAATGGGGGAGAAGCGGTTGTATTAGTGTGACGAATAGATATTCTAAATGCAAAGTAGTAAGTAACAACTCACTTGTTGAAGGGGATGGTGGCTGCTAGTGATGGTGAGATGGCAGGAGTTAGGAGAAGCAATGGAGGGGGAGCGGTTGTATTGGTGTGCTGAATGGATATTGTGAATGCAAAGTAGTGAGTAATAGCTCACTAGTGATGGGGAGTTGGACGTTTAAATACATAGCATTCATTGTATACCATAGAATAGGTAATTTATTGCTAATGTATTGAAATGGGGAATGTCTCTAGCAGATATAAAGTAGTGAGTAACAGCTCACTAGTGATGGGGAGTTGGACGTTTAAATACATAGCATTGTATACCATAGAATAGGTAATTTATTGCTAATGTATTGATGTGGGGAATGTATTTAGCAGATATAAAGTAGTGAGTAACAACTCATTTGGTATGGTAATTAAACGATATCTGGTAGTAGAATCAAAAAATATAGTGAACAAGGTTGTAGTGAATTTTATATGATTACTTATTATATAAATAGGATAATATAAGGGAAGTTTACTGATAAATAGAATGTATTTGATAAGTTAAAGTTAAGGATAATATTTATTATTGAGGGTGGTGAAATATTAAATATTAAATATTAACAAATTTATCATGCTTCTACCCTGAAATTAAACTAGTGCTATTATTAATTAATTTCCTCTATAATGTATTTTTATGATATTTCTAGGTTTAGATAAATATTTTTATAATTAAAATGCAAGGTGAGAAAATTAAGTTATAAATAAAATGTGATAAAATACATTTATTTGAAATCTGATAAAGGAAATTCTTCTAATATTTTTTTAAACCACGGTGTGAAAATTTCAGGATTAAGAAGGATCTCTTGTTTTAATTGAGTAAGATTTACCCACCTTATAGATGAGACTTCTTCTCTATTTGGTTGGATATTCTTGTTATAATGTCCAATAAAGATATGGTCATACTCATGTTCAATTAATCCTCCCTGAACATCAGCTTTATAAATTAAGGAACCTATATGCGTTAATGGAGTGGCAAAGCCTAGCTCCTCTTGAAGTCTACGTTCAGCGGCTTTCTGAGTATCTTCATTAGGTTTAGGATGGCTACAGCAAGAATTTGCCCATTGCCCAGCTGAATGATATTTATGAAGAGCTCTCTGTTGAATCAGTAGCTCGTTTTGCTCATTAAAAATAAATACTGAAAATGCTCGGTGAAGATGACCGAGTTGATGCGCCAATAATTTAGGCATAACACCAATAGGTTCATCATGTTCATTTACTAAAATTAATTCATCTTCCATTTATATTATTTTCCTTCATAAAAATGATTTCAGTAGTTTAGTATAATTAAAAATATAAGTTTGCATATTAGAGCTATTTACTAATGAATATAATTATTTTTTACTCGCAGCTATCATAAGGTTATATAGCTGCGAGTATAAAATTATTTTTGTTGTAAAACCCAAACTGCAGCTTCGACCCTTGATTTTAAATTGAGTTTTTTAAGTAAATGTTTAACATGTACTTTTACTGTGCTTTCTGCAATATCTAGTTTACGAGCTATCATTTTATTTGATAAACCCTGAGAGATCAGTTCTAAAATATCGGCTTCTCTTGGTGTCAATGAAGCAATATTATTGTCATCCTGTGTGGTGTTATCTCTTAGTGATTCAGCAAGTACAGATGCTAATGTTGGGCTGACAACTAACTTACCGCTTGCTGCTTCTTTAAGGGCTACGATAAGCTCTTCAGGCTCCATATCTTTTAGTAAATAACCATCGGCACCTCTTTTTAGTGCATTGACTAAATCATCACTATAGTTAGAAACGGTAAAAAGAATAATTCTACCTGACAACTCTCGCTTCCTGAGTTCATCGAGAGTTTCAAAACCATTCATACCTGGCATGTTGAGATCCAGTAAGATAAGGTCAGGATCTTGCTCTTCAGCGATTTGGATACCTGTTTTACCATCTCCCGCCTCACCGATAACTTGTAATGAAGGTTCCAAACTAATCAATTGTTTGACTCCATTTCTTAGCATCGGATGATCATCAATAAGTAGAATGGTTGATTTTTCGTTCACTATATTTGTATTTTCCATAGATGATTTTTCCGGTATGTTAAGCGTCAGATAAAGGGAAGGTAACTTTTACCTCTGTTCCACCTTGAGGCCTAGGTGTAATACAACAGTTGCCATTAAGGCTTAATGCTCTTTCTCTCATAATAATAAGCCCATAATGATTAAGTTTATCAGTATTTGACGTGATCCCTGTACCATCGTCAGTAATTGTAATAGTCACAATACCATCATACTGGTTTAATGAAACCTCAGCCCATTTTGCATTAGCATGTTTTAAAATATTGGTTAATGCTTCTCGGACTATTTGTATAATATGAATAGATTGATGCGGTGAAATACTTTTTGCGGGTAGGTCGTAATTTAAGTCTATTTTATACCCCATACGTTCGCTAAATTCATTAATGGTACTTTCTAATGAGGGAAGCAGACCTGGTTCCGTTAGTTTAAGCCTAAATGTGGTTAATAGCTCTCTCAATTGACTATATGCGGTATTAATCTCGCTACGCATTTCCGTTAACAACTGTTGTGGCTTTTCTGGTAATGGATCAGGTTGTAATTGCAGGTAACTAATTTGCATCTTCAAGCAAGATAGAGACTGGGCGATAGAGTCATGAAGTTCTCTGGCAATAGCAGAACGTTCATCCATGATAAGCAACTGTTGCTGTTGTTCTATTTGGTGTTCCATTGCTAACATGCCAGAAATTTGTTTTGCTAAAACAGAAACGAGATTGTTTTGTTCATCTGAAAGTATTTGATTATCTTCAATCTCACCAATAATAATGCCATAACGATGCATATTGTCTGATAAATCCCATTGCAAGCTAAGAGGTTTCTCGGTTGTGACTTGTTGTTTTAGTTGCTTTGTATTTGCTTCAGATAATCCGGTTGAATGGCAGCATATTTCATGAAAATATGCTTCATTGCTTTCTTCATACAACCGTAAACTCAGATTTTTGAGTATGGTAATGTTTTCTAGTTCAATAAGAACTTTTTGTAATCGCAAGTAGAGGGGATCCGAGGAATGAAGGATTTGGTTTGATTGATATAAATAAGATAACACCTTATTTTTTGTGATTAAGTCTGCAGTTTTTTCTGCGACTCTTTCTTCAAGCTGATGATAACTTAGCGCTAATTCATCTGACATCTGGTTCAGAGTTTCTCCTAGCGCATTTAATTCATCTTGCCTATTATTTTTAGGGTAGCGTTGGCTAAAATCTTTTCGTCCAATTGCATTGACCATTGATAATAATTTAACCCATGGGTAATAAATTTTTCTTCTCAGGTGCCAGATAGTTCCCATCAGTAATAAGAATACTAAACTGATAAAAATCAGTTGTGTCATGGCAACATAAGCAATCTTTCTTTCCGTTTTCTCATCAATGTTATGAACTAATTCATCTAGTTTACTTACAAATGATATAACTTCGTATCTTGCATCGTTAGGTGCATTTGCTTCCATTAATGAGGGTTTTAAGATATGTAACCAATAATTGTAGAGTTCATCAAATTGAGGCGTTAAATTTTCGATCTTTACAACTTGAGTCAGCTCTGGGCTGATGAGGTCAGATTCTAATGCATCGAGATAACGCTGATTCTGGGTATTTAAAGGGACTAGAGAAAGCAATCTGTAGCTCTGCATTCGTAGTGAACCAGATTTATTTATTGCATGAGCGTTACCCTGCACACTTAAAATCATTCGATTGGAAATCGTCATCCCAATAATTCCTAAGATCGCAATAAGTAGCATAAGGCCGATCACTTGGTTAATAATTGAAAATCGACGATACAGTGTGGGCATGTGTCACTTCCTTAAAGAGTAGCGCTAGCGAACTTAAAATGCATATTTCTCGTATTGTTCATAAAGGGTCGAATATTAAATATACTACTTTGGTAGTAATTTTCTGGATCTATAACGATATAGATAATAAAAAATAAAATTTTTCTTTAAGTTTTATGCTTTTATTTATTGATATATAAGATTAAATTTGGTTTGACTGGAAATAGGTTTACGTATTATAGCGTAAATTAAAGATGAGTTTCTTTTGATTTAGATCAGTTTAAATATCGAAGTAAATCAATATGTAAAATAATATACATCGAAAGTGTCTTTGATAATCATATCAATGATAGAAAGAGAGGTAGCTCTAATCGATAGAGCTACCTTTTTGTTTTAAGCTTTTTTTAATTTTTTGAATAGTGAGATTATCGCAACAAGGATTAGGCCTGTTACTAGCCCAAAAAATAAATTAATTATAGTTGGTAAGATAAACTGCATAGTACTGCCAATGATAGGCGTTAAGGTTGCTGTAAAGGATATTTCGGTGATCCATTCTGAAATATAGCTGATACCGTGGGTTAGAATACCACCACCGACCATAAACATCGCGGCAGTCCCTACAACAGATAATGTTTTCATCAGATAAGGAGTAGCATAAATTAATGAATTACCACATTTTTTTAATAAAGAAGAGGTTTTCTTCTGTAAATAAAAGCCTAAGTCATCTAATTTGACAATCCCTGCAACTAAGCCATATACACCAATAGTCATTACGATAGCAATGATAGAGAGTACGGCCACTTGGTTGATAAAAGTGGTAGTGGAAACAATACCTAGTGTGATGGCAATAATTTCGGCTGATAAAACAAAATCAGTACGAATAGCCCCTTTGATTTTTTTACTTTCAAATTCCTTAAGTTGTTCTTCTGATAACTGTAATTGATTTTGGGAAACAGTATCTTTTACGTTAGAATGCAAGAGCTTATGAGTTATTTTTTCTGCGCCTTCAAAACAAAGGTAGGCTCCACCAATCATAAGTAGTGGTGTGATAGCCCAAGGAAGAAAGGCACTGATTAATAACGCTAAAGGAACAAGTATTAATTTATTAATAAATGACCCTTTAGCAACGGACCAAACAACAGGAATCTCTCTATCTGCACGAACACCTGTGACTTGCTGGGCGTTTAGCGCGAGGTCATCACCTAAAACCCCAGAGGTTTTTTTGGCAGCCATTTTCGTCATGACGGAAACATCGTCTAGTACAGCGGCAATATCATCAAGTAATGTGAGTAAGCTACTTCCAGCCACAAGGGTATCCTCAATATTTTTTAAGGTGTCATTAATGTTTATTAGGTCAGTTAATGGATAATTAGTTCACTACAACATAAACCATATGTACAAATAAGATAATTCCACTGCAACTGATAAGTCTGAATTTTGAATTATTAAATTTTTATGACAGTGGAACCAATATGGTTTTTTCTTTTCTAACTTATTAATTTTAGTAAAGTAACATATTGCTATCTGCTATTTTACTTTATATTCGGTTTAATTATTTAGTTTATAAATAAATTTTAATAGATAGGTATAGGGTTAATACATGTCTTCTCAGCCAGTTTTGAGTATTGTCGTTGCTGTATATAATGGTGAAAAATTTTTACCTCAGTTTTTTGATAGCTTAATTGCGCAAAAGCTAGAAAATTGGGAGCTGATCGTTGTAAATGACGGCTCTAAAGATAAAAGTGAAGATATCATTAAGTCTTATGCAGATAAATTTGTACATTTGAAAGTGCTTTATCAAGAAAACCAAGGTGTCTCAGTTGCTCGTAATACGGGGATGGCTGAGGCTACGGGAAAATACATTACATTTCCTGATATTGATGATGAAATTAGCCCACAAATGTACGGACGTTTATTAGAAATCGCATTATCAAATGACCTCGATGTTGCAACTTGTAATGGGACTTATGTTTATACTAATGGCGATGCTCCAAAGGCAATTTTCCCACCGAATAAAGTCCCGTCAACTGGGGTGATTTCAGGCCCTGAGTGGCTTGAAATTGGCTTAAGTTCACGCAAGTTTTTGCATGTAACTTGGCTGAATTTATATCGTTTAGACATGTTGCGCCAACACAAATTTTTCTTTGAGCCCAAATTGCATCACCAAGACATTCCTTGGACAACAGAAGTGTTGCTCGTAGCAAAGCGCGTGCAATTTATTAATGAACAATACTATCGATATTTAATCCATAACCAATCTGTTTCACACTCATTGAGTGGTGATGAGCGCTCAGTCCGTAAGATAAAAACCTATTTGAAGATTATTGATATGCTGTTAAATATTTACCAGCGTTATCCTGAACAAGTTAAGCAAGCCCCTGCTTGTTTATGGCAGGTAGGAAAGGAAGGCTTAGGGGTGATTCAAGCGCTATTAGCCATCAAATCACCAGATGTACAGAAGGAAATGGTACAACTATTTTTTGATAAGGGTTATTGGCAAATTGTGTGGGCGCATGCAACTACAGTAAAATTAAAATGGCGATTAATTAGACGTTACACAAAACTAAAAGAAATTACCAAATCATAATTTACTGAAAAGGTAGCTATTTTTATAGGCTACCTTTTTTGTTTCTATTTTGCTAATTGCTTTAGAGAAGCAATAAACATATCCCATAACTTTGGGTTATCTAACTTTGTAGCGACTTGCGTGTGGCAATCTGCTTTAGCGGGGTGGCGAAAGTCAGTCACCGTCATACCCGTTGTTAAAGCACCTTGCAGTTCGATATCAATCGGAGCTTTAATCGTTTCCATTATGGATGGGTCGATAACATAAGCAACAGCACATAGGTCGTGGACAGGGGCATGGTTAGTATAGCCATTACGTCTGCGGTAACCTGCAGTGTAGTAATTTAGGGATTCAACAACAAAATCACTTACAGGTGTGTTTAACGCTGCAATGGTTTTCATTATTTGGTCGTCTGGCCTTGCTTGATGTGTAAGATCTAACCCAATCATAGTGATAGGCCAAGTTTCATTAAACACAATATGAGCAGCCTCAGGGTCTATAAGGATATTGAATTCAGCGACTGCAGTTCGATTGCCTGTATGGTAGCCTCCTCCCATTAAAACAACTTCTTTTACTAATTCTACAATTTCAGGTGCTTTTCTCACTGCCAAAGCAATATTTGTTAGCCCCCCAATAGGAACGAGAGTAATTGTTTTAGGCGGATGTGATTTGAGTGTATCAATAATTAGGTCAACAGCATGGCGCTGATCAATAGGGAGCTTGGGGTCGGGGAGATGAGTACCGTCAAGGCCTGTTGTACCATGAACTTCTGGCGCAGTCTGTATTGTTCTCACTAGTGGCCTAGAGCAACCTGCGGCGATAGGGATATCATTTGCACTAACGAATTCCATAATTGCGCGTGCGTTATGAGTAACTTTATCTAATGTTTGGTTTCCGACGACTGTAGTTACCGCAAGTAACTCTATATTTGAATTGCCTAATGCTAAGAAAATTGCCATTGCATCATCATGGCCGGGGTCACAATCGATAATAATTTTATTGTTAGACATTATTTCTCCATTTATTAGGTTATTTACGTTTAATTGACATAATATATGGATATATTTATTTTTATGTGATGTAAGTTCTATTTTTGTGAATACTAATGTAATGAAATTATTCATTAGGGTTACTAATGGAGAGTGATGTGATTAACATATTAATAACAATCGTGTTGAGTTTATAAAGATAATGTGTTCTTTATGTAGTTTTAAGCAATATAAATGAAACCGCCCAGATGGTTTTATTAACGACTTAATGATTGAGGAGGCAGAATGGAGAACTATCTAGAAAGATTACCTGATGTTATTGATTCTGTTGCAACTAATCAGTTTTATCCTAATTTATTATCATGGTTGTCTTCACTTATTGCATTCGATAATGCGATTGTTTACTCCTTTGAAAAAGGAGCTCCACCTCGATTTCTTTCCAAAGTAGAGCGCCGTAATAGCGATAGTATTAACAGAATCTATCAACGAGGTGCTTATTTAATGGACCCATTCTACCAAGAAATCCAAAAAGGCGGGGCTTCTAAAGTATTAACACTAAAAGAACTCGCACCTAAAGGATTTTATCATACGGACTATTATCTCAATTTTTATCGTAAAACAGGGTGGTGCGATGAGGCAGGGTTGCTGTTAGATATTTCAACTAATAGGCAGTTAGGTATTTTTTTTGGTAATGAAGATAGGCCTTTTTTCTCGGAAAAATATACGCAAGCGCCACTTAAAGATGCCTTCGATATCATTCGTAGCATGGTCAAACTTCATAAAGATGTTTCTCCTTCTTCGGTGTCGAATCACTACCAAAATACAGACATGCAAACACGATTTGGGTTAACACCGAGAGAGTGTGAAGTTGTCGAATTAATCTTAGCGGGCAAAGGTTCACCACAAATTGCACAGGCACTTTTCATTAGTTTAGGGACAGTGAAAAATCACCGTAAGAATATCTATCAAAAATTAAGTATTAATTCACAGGTTGAATTATTTAACTTATTAATGAATAGGTTAAGCTAAGTATAATGTGTTTTTATATTTATTTTAACCTAATGATTTAAAAGTGTTTTATGGCTATTATCTTTTTTATTGCTGCGTTATTTTTTTGTTTTTGTCTAGATGATCTTAATAAACTAAAATTCAATTAATAATCATCATTATTAATATGGTAATGGTTATATAACTAATTGTTTATAATCTTATATTTTTTGATTTTATAAATTTTATTATTATTTAAATATTCTACTTGCATCACAATTGTTAACTTTATGTTTCGAATATCCCTAAAGGGATATGTAATTGTTAATGTAAGGTTAAGATAATCAGGCTATCGAAAGATACTAAACAGGGTATCCATAATGAATAACCAAGTAGAATCATTGACTTACTATGCTGCGACTAAGAAATATGACTTACGTTTTCCTACATTAAAGGAAGATCTTGATGTTGACGTCGTGATTATTGGTGGCGGCTTTTCTGGGATCCATACCGCACTTGAGTTGTGTGAGAAAGGGATTACCAATATCGCTATTTTGGAAGGACGGCATCTTGGCTACGGTGGCTCAGGGCGTAATGGCGGCCAAGTGATGGCGGGTATTGGTCATGATATCGATGCAATTAAAAAATATGTCGGGCCAGAGGGTTTAGAAACAATTTTTAAACTCAGTAATATGGGCGCAGGGATCATGCGTGATCGCATCGCTAAATATGATATTGATGCAGACTTTTGCCGTGGTTATGCATACTTAGGAAGCAATAAGCGCCAAGAAAAGACTTTGCGTAGTTGGCTAAAAGATTTCAAGTCTGTCGATCCTGAGGAAGAAATTGAATTTTACAGTGGTTCAGAGCTAAAACAGATTATTGGTTCTGATGCTTATACCTGTGGTATCAAACACATGGGCGGTGGGCATGTACATTCATTGAACTTATTGTTAGGTGAAGCGAAAGCGGTTAGTGAAATATATGGCGCTAAAATATTTGAGAATAGCCAAGTATTAAATGTTGAGTATGGTAATACCATCAAGGTTAGAACTGCGATGGGAACGGTCAAAGCACAAAAAATGCTGTGGGCTTGTGATTCATTTTTAAATGGCCTTGAGCCGACGATTTACCCTAAGACCATTAATACTTATGCATATCAATTAATGACGGAAGAGCTGCCTGATGAATTGATCGAGCAAATTAGCCCAATCCGTGGTGCTTATAGTGATATTCGTCCAGTTATTGATTACTACCGAGTGACGAATGAAAATCGCCTCTTATTCGGCAGTTCAACGCATTTTCTTGAATACATTCCATCTGACCTTAAAGCATGGAATCGTAACCTAATGCTAAAAGTCTTTCCCTATCTCAAAGATGTCAAAATTGAATTAGCTTGGGGTGGACCAATGGCATGTAGTGCAAATTTATTTCCACAAATTGGTTCATTACCACAACATAAAAATGTGTTTTATGCGCAGGGCTATTCAGGTTTTGGTGTTACGCCTAGCCAGATTGTGTGCAAAGTTCTGGCTGAAGGGATGGTAGAAGGTTCTCATCGTTATGACTTAATGAGTTCTATCCCGCACGCCAATATTATTGGTAAAGATAGCATGCGTAATGTGATTGTTTCACTGGCAAAAATAATGCATCAAACATCCGGTTATTGGCAAGGTCGCCGTTAATTCGTTATCCGCCTAACTAGTTTATTTAAATCGATTAAAGGTAAAAAATTATGATTAGTCCATTACTGTTAAACAAACCACTGCCAGAACTATTAAATATTGGTAGCGTGACAAATTTAGGTTCTGTGGTTGTTGAAGGCGATCCTCAAGCGAGTGTTGCGATGATCCACGGTGAACCAACGGATAATCTAACCTGTGGTATTTTTGCTTGCACTAAAGGTAAGTTCAAAATGGTGTATCCATTTGATGAAATGGCGACAGTCCATGAAGGTTCGGTGAAGTTAACGGATGTGAAAACCGGTGTGACGGTTGAATACCATAAAGGTGATACATGGTTTGCTGCGAAAGGTACCGAAGTTTTATGGGAAATTGATGTACCACGCTTCGTAAAACATTACCTAGCTTGTGTAAATGCCTAATTAGTTTCTATTGAGTGGAGTGATAACAATGAGTGAGTTAACCCTATTACCAGAAGTCAGCGAGTTCTTGAAGCGTCAACACGGCCATTTTATCAACGGGTTACCGGTTTCTGGCAAGGGCGATACTTTTTTTGATGTTGTTAACCCTGCCACTGAACAGGTTATTGCTAAAGTAAAAGAAGGGACTTTAGCCGAAGTTGATGCCGCAATGGATGCGGCTCATACTGCATTTAAAGGGGTTTGGGCAAATACCACACCAATGGAAAGAGGGAATTGCTTAAACCGCCTTGCTGACCTACTTGAAAAACACCTTGAAGAATTAGCCCAGCTAGAGACGTTATGTTCAGGTAAAACCATTCAATTATCTCGTTTTCTTGAAGTGGGCTCATCTGCCCAGTTCTTGCGTTATTTTGCCGGTTGGGCGACAAAAATCAGTGGAGAGACATTGAATGTCTCATTGCCTTCTTTTAATGGTGAGAAATATTCTGCATTTACTCAGCGTGAACCCGTTGGCGTTGTCGCCGGTATCATTCCTTGGAATTTTTCGATCATGATTTCCATTTGGAAATTAGCTGCCGCTTTAACATGCGGTTGCACGATTGTGTTGAAACCAAGTGAATTTACCCCGCTAACTATGCTAAGGGTGGTGGAATTAGCAAAAGAGGCAGGGGTACCTGACGGTGTAATTAATATCGTGAATGGTGGTGGTCGTGAAGTTGGACCTGCACTGATTCATCATCCACTTTGTTCTAAAGTGACATTTACGGGTTCAGTACCAACAGGTCTGGCGGTAGGGCGCTCAGCGATGGAAGGTAAATTAACCCGAGTCACACTTGAACTTGGTGGGAAAAACGGCGCTGCATTCTTAGCTGACCTACCGGTTGAAAAAATTGTTAATGGGATTATTGAAGCGGGATATCTAAATCAAGGACAAATTTGTGCGGCTGCTGAGCGGTTCTATATTCCCTCTAAATTGATGGATGAAGTATTAGCGGAACTAAAAACACGTTTGTCTGCGATGAAAGTGGGTTCTCCATTAGATGAAACAACCGAAATGGGGCCGCTGGCAAATAAAGCGCACTATGAAAAAATCTTAGGTCTGTTTGAAAAAGCTCGCCAAGATGGCAGTGAAATTATTTATGGTGGTCAGCCCATTGCAGGTGCTGGGTATTTTGTGCCTCCAACCATTATTCGTGCTAATAGCCCAAATGATGTATTGATGAAAGAGGAAACATTTGGGCCAATAGGGACTTTCTTAAGCTACGATGATGAAGAAGAACTTATTGAGATGATGAATAGCACTCCATTTGGTTTAGCTGCGAGTTTATGGACAAATGATCTCAGTAAAGCGATGCGTATGATTTCGCGCATTGAAGCGGGAACCGTATGGGTGAATATGCATACCTTCCTTGACCCAGCAGTCCCATTTGGTGGTGTTAAATCATCGGGTATTGGCCGTGAATTTGGTAGTGCCTTTATTGAGTATTACACAGAGTTAAAATCTGTCATGGTGCGTTATTAGTGTTCGATTTATATTTAATTAATCAACATTTCCCGGCCATCGTGCCGGTTTTTTTTGTATTTTATAGCTATCGTTGCTTATTCGTGGTTATGATGAAAGCTCGTTATTATTCATTATGGGTAACAGTATGAAGAAAGTGTTGATTACAGGTGCTAGCCGAGGGATTGGTCGAGCTACAGCGATTAAATTGGGCAGCCTTGGTATGCATGTACTGATTAACTATAAAAATCACCAGCAAGCGGCTGATGAAGTTGTGCAAGAGATTCAATCTGCGGGGGGGATAGCAAATGCGCTGCAATGTGATATCAGTGATGAAAATGATGTTGTTAAATTATTTGCAACCATCAAAGAACAATATGGTGACTTAGATTACTTAGTGAATAATGCCGGAATTTTATTTCAGCAGTGTCATACAGAGATGCTGACTGCAGAGCGCATTAATCAGGTGTTAGCCACGAATGTCACCGGATTACTGATTTGTTGTCGGGAGTTTATTAAACACGCCTACCATTTTAATCAATTCAAAGATAAAGCCATTGTGAATGTTTCATCTGCAGCTGCGCGTTTAGGTGCAGCAGGGGAATATATTGATTATGCCGCTTCTAAAGGCGCAGTAGATTCAATTACAAAAGGGTTGTCACTTGAGCTCGCAGAAGTAGGAATACGTGTTAATGGCGTTCGACCCGGCTATATTTATACTCAAATGCACAAAGATGGCGGTGAGGAAGGTCGAGTTGACCGTGTTGCTTCGCAATTACCGATGAAAAGAGGGGGAGAACCACATGAGATTGCTGAAATCATCGTATGGCTGTTAAGTGGTGCATCTTCTTATGTTACAGGTTCAATTATTGATGCGGCGGGTGGCCGTTAGATTCATTGTCATTTCTCTTGGCGAATGATAAACCCTGATGATACAAGCTCGGTTCGGTTTGTCACATTCGCTTTAGTGAAGATATTGCGTAAGTGGGTCTTCACTGTTGATAGTGAAACTCCCAATAATAATGCAATTCGCTTATTACTTGCGCCTTCCCGTACTAAATGGATGATTTCTTGTTCTTTAGGGGTATAAGACACTAGCGAGTCGGGTAACACATCGAATGTCATTAGTTCAGCGACAGGCAAGATAGCATTTAATCGCATGATTTCTTGCTGGCTAAATGGGCTGTCTCGCAGCACCGAAATTCCCGCAATAATTTTATTTTTACGGCGAATAAATATTTCTGCCATATCAGCCATGTTATTTGGCTGCATAAAATCATGGAAAAAAGCCTGATTTTGCTGGCGTATTTCAGAATCCATTCTCACTAAGCGTAAGTCATCACTGCGAAAATGGTCAGGGTGAAAAGGGTCTAATTGGTGAAAATAAGTGAGATATTCTTCGTGCATTTTTGCTGAGATCCCATGAAGAACGTAGTTATCTGGCTGGCAATGATCATTCACGAGGTAATACACCAATGCGGAAACCGGAATAATATGAGCAATGGTATTTAGGCAGCAATCAATTAATGTTTGTTGATGAGGCTCGAATAATGGTGAAGTCATCATATTCCCTTGCGTATTAATCGAATTATTATCATGCCTCTTAATGCGGTTAACATAAAATAAACATATTAATAACGTGAAGTTGATAACAGTATTTAAAACTGATGAAAACCCCATAAATATTGATTTGGTGCTTTTTGGTATCTTTAGGGAGTTGTTTATTAATATATTAATGAGTAATTTATTTGCTATATATTGATATTACTTTGATTATTTTTTTTGCCCTTCAAAATATGGGTACTTTTCGCGAGTTGTATTTTATTTCCCCTCTCTCTAGGTATCGTTCTTTAGGACGATAGCAGCTTGTTTAGGCTTATTTCTATAGTGGATATGTAGTTACTTTGTTTTTACAAAAAATTCACATTTATGGCTGAGTAGAGAGTGAGAGGGATGTAAAATGAATTTATCCTCAAAATTGTCGACACATTTAGAAAAAGGGAAAGTTGGCTTTCCGACCACATTGGCGAGTTCTGCCGGCTTGATTATGGCTAGCCCCGTTATTTTAACCGTTACGAGTGGATTCGGTATTGGTGGTGATACATTCGCCCTAGCGGTGTTATTCAGCTTCATTATGATGCAAGCTCAGCTAACCACATTTTCGGAGGCTGCGGCTATTCTACCAACTTCAGGGTCGGTATATGACTATATATCGTGCGGAATGGGGCGTTTTTGGGCGATAACTGGCGCACTTTCGGCTTATTTGATTGTGCATGTGTTTGCAGGAACTGCCGAAACGATCCTTTCAGGAATTATGGCGCTCGTTAACTTTGAGCATCTTAATACTGTCCTAGAGACCAGTAATTCATCTTGGATGGTCGGCGTGGGATTAGTGGTCACGTTTGGGATTTTAAATGCATTTGGTATTGAGGCCTTTGGTAAGGTCGAGGTTGTACTGACATTTGCCATGTGGTCTACGTTAGTGATTTTTAGTGTGAGCGGTTTGATGTTGCCGTTTCATGTCGATATGGACGGTTGGTTTGGTCAGCCACTCAATACGGATCCAACTCTCATCCTTAGTTTTGTGGGGATGGCAATGTTCATGTTTGTTGGTTGTGAACTTGTTACTCCAATGGCGCCTGAAATTAAAAATTCTGCCAAGGTGATCCCTCGCGCGATGACCACGGGTTTATTCTGCGTCGCACTCTGTATGGTGTTATTCGGTGCAGCTCTAGCGAACCAAGTGGAAAATGTGGTCGTTGACCCACAAACAGGCACACGCTTACTTGAAACACCGATGGCAATCCCTGCATTCGCCGAAATTGTCATGGGTGAGTTTGGGAAGTATTGGATAGGTGTCGCATTATTATTGGCTGGTGGAGCAACCATTAATACGTTAATGGCAGCGGTTCCGCGTATTCTTTATGGAATGGCGCTTGATGGGGCATTACCACGCATTTTTGCTTATTTACACCCGCGTTTCAAAACCCCGGTATTCGGTATTTTAGTCGCTGTGATGATCCCATGTTTGCACGCTTTTGCTATTCAAGGTGACCTTGACCGTATCATTCCATTGGTACTGGCGGCAGTGTGTTCTTGGGGGACGGCTTACTTGTTGGTAACGATTTCAGTGGTGTTATTGCGCATTCGTCGACCTGACTTACATCGTGCCTATCGTTCGCCTTTTTTCCCTATACCGCAAATTATTTCGAGTGTCGGAATTATTTTAGCTATTGTGTATATCACTCCTCCTGGCATGAATAAGTCGGATGTCTATATTCCCTTTGCCATTATGTTAGGTTTAACAGCAGGATATGCATTAATTTGGACTGTTTTCGTACAGAAAGTTAACCCATTTAAACCTGTAGATGTTGAATCCGTTTTATCGAATTCCTTTGCTGATGAAGAAATGGAAGGAGGCCAACTTGAGCCATTACGTAACCTCGCCTAAACCATCTTTGTGGGAAAGAATCGGTAAGCTCACTCAGCAACGTTTGCCTGCCGGATATCAAACAGGATTGACACTTAACCGTGTTGAAAAGGACATGGCGCCTTATCCATGTGAGTGGGGAGCACCCGGAGTGCTCCTTGTACAGCCTCAGCCTGAGCTAACCATTGAGGTAACTGAGCGACCAAGAAAATTGTTTCTCGCTTTTATCGTATATAGCCGCTTTGCGGTATCTGGCCAGTGTACTAATGATATCAATGCAACAATTGAAGTAAAAACCCGTGGGAGTATAAAGAAAAAACATATCCATTTCGTATCGAAACAAATGGATGGTCATAAAGTTATCGAGTGGTTGAATGAATATCCCGTTATTCGGCAAACATTAGAAGAGCTGGAATTTAATCATTGCAAGATAGAGTTTAGCAGTGGCCGTTGGCGTTGTGAAATAGAGCCTTATACGGCATCAGAAATGGTGAGCCGCATCCCAGCGACTCGTCGTTATTTGAGATTAATACAAAAACAACGTTATTATTTATTGAGTGCGCTGCAGTTAATTAACCAACTGATGGAAAAACGTGCTGTGAGCCATTGAGTTTAAAAGAGTTTTTTGATAGTAATAATTATTATCAATTGACTTGCTGGAATTTGATGTGAAATCTTTGCCTCTTTTAGGTTGTATGTTGTTGTCATCTGCTGCAATGGCAACGCATTCTGACTGCATACGTTTATCTGAGTTTTCCTTTGCTGAAGGGGTGCATGATAGCGAAGGTCATAGTTGCTTATCTTTTGAAGTATCACAGCAAGATTTTATAAAACAACGTGGTGAAGGTCTTTCCAAGGTCCTGTTATTGGATTCCAATAAGCAGCCAGTGCGTGCATTGCAAGAGTATGGTTCAGTACAAGAGCCCCATAGCGCAGATTATGTAGTATCAGAAAATGGGGTTTATTATCTAGCGTTGAATGGTGAGCCGGGTAAACCTTGGCAATTAAAGTTTGACATCAGCCAGTATCAGCCTTTAGCCATTAAAAAAGATAATGAACCTATTAGCCCGATGCTACAAAGTTTGCTTGATGAACATTATCAAAATGGTGATACAAGCGCATTTTGGCAAGCTGTCACCGCCCAAGGAACACCACTAGTTGAGGCGTTTTCAAATCGACAAAAACGCGTGACATTTCTTTGGCGTGGCGCGAAAGCAAATGCCTATATTCTAGGGGCGCCGTCAGGTAATCACGAAAGAATGGCCCACTTGGCGGGAACGGATATTTGGTATCGTTCTTTTATCATTCCTAATGATACGTTATCACAATATAAAATTGCACCGGATATACCTTCTGTGCCTGAGGGCGGCTTTGCTCAACGTAAAGCGATTTTAGTCACAGCGCAGTCTGATCCTTATAATTCTCATGTTATTCCTTCGCAACGCGTCGATAAATATAACCGTTTTTCGTTGTTATCATTGGTACCGAACATACGCCAATGTCACTTCCCTGATGTAGAAAACAGGCAGATTAAAGGCCGTTTAGAGACATTTACGTTGACGAGCCAGGTATTAAAAAACGAAAGAAAAATAACGGTTTATCAGCCTAATATACCAATGAAAGCTCCGGCGCTATTGGTGTTATTAGATGGGCAAATTTACCTGAAAGACTATCAGATGGAGAAATTCTTTGATAAGTGGATAAATCAGGGGAATTTTCCTGCTATGAATATTGTGTTTGTGGATAGCATCAATTCAGCGCGTCGTGGTGATGAGCTTCCTCCTAATGATGCCTTTCCTAAGTTGCTGGCGGATGAACTTATGCCCCAACTCGCGGAAATGGGAATTCAAGCACCTGCAAGCCATACGATTATTGCGGGTTCCAGTTATGGAGGGCTTGGGGCGACATGGAATGCGTTACAGCATCCTGAAGTTTTCGGTAATGTCATTAGCATGTCAGGATCTTATTGGTGGGCTCCGAAGGATAAAGACCCTGAATGGTTGATTCGTGAAATCGAAATGATGCCAACACAACCGATCCGTTTTTTCCTTGAGGCTGGCCTTTTTGAACAACGTGGTAGTTGGGGGGGAATTATTCAAAACCACTACCGGTTATTCGATGTTCTAAAACATAAAGGTTATCAAGTTGATGCCATTGAACTCCCTAGCGGGCACGACTACGTTTCTTGGTGTGAAACGCTTTATGAGGGAACAAACCAACTTGCGTCACAATGGTAAATAGCCCTAATGCTCATTCACAAAAAGCAGCTTATATTTAGCTGCTTTTTCACATTTATGACTAACGTCTTCATTTCGCCATAAAAGCGTCATTCAACTGTCATCTAGCTCCTTTAGCATGCCTTTCATTATTTGAAATATACATCTTCTCTTTTCATTATTGATTGGCAAGGAAACAGTTATGACTGGTAATTTTATGAAATCCCTTTTAGCTTTCACGGTAAGTGCTTTAATTTTAGGGAGTACAGTCCCTGCCTACGCGGCTGATAAAAATGATGCGGTGTCAGAAAACCGTGCGGCTCAAGGTGATATTACCAAATTTGGTGGTGCGCGTCGTTTAGCGACAGAGCAAACTGATATCATGAAAGCCGCACTTCACAATGGCCAAGCCAAAAATGTGATTTTATTTATTGGTGATGGTATGGGTGACTCTGAGATTACTGTTGCTCGTAACTATGCAGAAGGCGCTTCAGGGTTCTTTAAAGGTATTGATGCCCTGCCAATCACTGGCCAATATACCCATTATGCGTTAGATAAAAAAACACAAAAACCCGACTATGTAACTGACTCTGCGGCGTCTGCCACCGCGTGGTCTTCCGGTGTGAAAACCTACAATGGTGCATTAGGGATTGATGTATTTGGTAATGACCATGAAACATTAATTGAGATAGCTAAACGTAATGGTAAAGCGACGGGTAACGTCACAACTTCCGAGATTCAAGATGCAACGCCTGCTGCGCAATTTTCGCATGTGAGTGCGCGTAAATGTTATGGCCCTGAGGAAACAACAGAAAAATGTGCGGCTAACGCGCTAGAAAATGGCGGTCGTGGTTCAATTTCAGAGCAACTATTGGTAACTCGTCCTGATGTCACGCTTGGTGGTGGCGCTAAGAGCTTCAAACAAGAAGCAAAGGCGGGTGACTACAAAGGTAAAACTCTGGAACAACAGGCTGTTGAGCGTGGGTACAATATCGTGCGTGATGCTAAATCATTAGACAGCATCAAAGTCGCAAATCAAGATAAACCCGTTCTGGGATTATTCCATGATGGTAACATGACCGTTGCATGGGAAGGCCCGAAAGCTGTTCACTACGGTAATATCAACAATGCGCCATTGGAATGTAAACCGAATGCGAAGTTAGACCCTAATGCACCAACATTGGCTCAAATGACGAAAAAAGCGATTGAGCTGTTAGAAGTCAATCCAAATGGTTTCTTCTTGCAGGTTGAAAGTGCCTCTATCGATAAGCAAGACCATAAAGCAAACCCATGTGGCCAAATTGGTGAAACTGTTGCTCTCGACCAAGCTGTACAAGTCGGCTTAGATTTCGCTAAAAAACATGGTGATACATTAGTTATCGTGACTGCTGACCATTCACATTCGAGCCAAATTATTCCAGAAGGAACAAAATCAACGGGCTTAACGCAAGCGTTGATTACTAAAGACGGCTCTGTGATGGTGGTAAATTACGGTAACTCTGAAGAAGATGATTCTCAAGAGCACACCGGTGCTCAGTTACGTGTGGCGGCTTATGGCCCACATGCGGCAAATGTAATGGGTCTAACTGACCAAACTGATTTGTTCTTTACCATGCGCGATGCAATGGGATTGAAGCAATAAACCAACCCTGTAGTGAAAATTCTCCGCAATAGGATGTTGCGGGGGATTTTTTTATTTTCTAGTATATTTTCTCCTTATTTTTCAACCGTTCCTCAATAAACTTACTAAATATTTGCACTTCTTTTTTTATCCGTTATCTTGAGAAATTGAATCATCTGATAACAATAAATGTGCTTCTTCATAGGCACAAATAATGAGAATGGCATAATGAGAGAAGTTCGCGAACTACAACGAGATGAAATCCCATCTGTTTGGTCTATCGACCGCACTGAATTAATTGAAAACCTTTATCTGTATCAAAATGGCGAATTGGTGCTATCCAAACAACGGTTTGATATGAAAGGTTGGCCAGAAGGTGAACCTGAAGCCTATACCCCTCATTTGTTGGAAAGTTATGACCAAGGGGCGATATTTCTTGGGGTTTTTGAGCAGGGCAAGCTAATTGCTGCCGCAAGTTTAGATAATGTGTGGCGCGGTGAGCAAAAAAATTTACTGCAATTATCTTTCCTGCATGTGAGCCACTCGTACCGTGACCAAGGTTTAGCAGGGATGTTATTCCAATAATGCGCTGAAATGGCGATGCAAAAAGGGGCAAAGGGCTTATATATTTCTGCGACGCCTTCAGAAAATACAGTGCATTTTTATCAACACCTAGGCTGCACCTTAATTGCACAGCCTGATCCTGAATTATTTGCATTAGAGCCCGAAGATATTCATTTTATTTATCTATTTTCGTAAGTTTTTATTTTGTAAAATAAGTGTTAATTTATAGGGAGTGGAATAAAAAAAGCATTGAAATTTACTAAAAACTAGATATTATTGATAATCATTATCATTTAAGAGTGTTGAGGTCACTATGCCAACTAGCATATCAAAAACCACAGGTTTAAAGCGTATAGGCGCTGGCCTTTGGGGAGTCTTTGCTGTGATATTGTTGAGCATTGCTTATGTACTCAATAATATGGGCTTAGATAATCTAAAAATCATTATGATTATCATGATGGTAGCAACTGCAGGGATGTTATTTAATCGCGGTTCTCGTCGTTTATTGATTATCCCAGCTGTGATTTCACTTGCATGTTTTATGATGGCCTTTGTACTACAACGGTAGCTCTATAATCTAATTAATAATTAAATAGAACAGAAGAAAGTGGTATCGAAAGATATTGATAATTGAATGGTATTCAATATAACGGTTTATTCAAATGATTTACTATTGTCTTATAGTAAAAGGCAAATAAGACAGCGTTAGCATTACAGAGAAGGTCAAAAGGGCAGGACGTTATAAAAAAATGACTGACCAGTGGTGCGAAAGGGGGGACTTGAACCCCCACGTCCGAAGGACACTAACACCTGAAGCTAGCGCGTCTACCAATTCCGCCACCCTCGCAATACTGTCACATCAATACTACTGTCACATCAATACTACATTAATGTGATTTATCCAAAGTTAGTGGTGCGAAAGGGGGACTTGAACCCCCACGTCCATAGGACACTAACACCTGAAGCTAGCGCGTCTACCAATTCCGCCACCCTCGCAATACCTAACTAAACTTTGATTCATCAATGCTTCTAGCCAGCAATAATGTGGTGCGGATTTTAGGCTAATTTCGACGAACGTCAATAATTTTTTTATGTAGTATTTTTGATTGATGAAAAAATGGCCGGTGAGGGTTCACCCGCCATTAAGTCGTATGAAAAATTGTGCTTTAGTTTAATTCATTCGCGAATAAACTAACGCTTAACCGCTTGGTAAACTTTGAATTTTCCCGTTTTGGCAAGCACTTCATGGCTTCCAAATGCTTTATCGAGTAAATCAGGATACGGTAAGAAAGCATTCGCGACGATCCGCAAACGGCCACCTTTTTTCAGGTATTTAGGGGCTTGGTAAATCATATTTTCAACCGCACGATAACTGGTGTTTAGGCCATCATGGAATGGAGGGTTAGAAATAATCCAATCAAATTTATCGTTAATATCTGAGTAAGCATCACTTGCGATGATTTCGCCGGCCAGTTTGTTTGCCTCAAGAGTGGATGCAGCGGAATCGAGCGCAGACGCACTCACATCACTTAAGGTGAGTTTTAGCTCTGGGTTTTGCGAACCGAGAACTGCGGCGATCACCCCATTACCACAAGCTAGATCAAGCAGATCGCCGCTCATTGGATCAGTTAGCGTTGATAACAATAGATCACTACCGATATCAAGCTCATTATGGCTAAATACCCCTGGTAGTGCGTTAATTCTAACATTATCAATCTGATAATGACGCCACCAGCGAGCAATATCAAAGGTTGTCGGTTGTTCTAATTCACCATAGTACAAGCCACAGCGGCGTGCTGAGTCAATTTTTTGTAAGCTAGCGATCCCTTCCATAATGGATTCGGCGCTTTTAACACCACTACGGTTTTCGCCAACGATAAAAATTTGGCTACCCGCAGCGAGGTGAGTACAGAGGTCATCGAGTTGGAAACAGGCTTCTTGCTTGTTTTTTTGCCAAAAATAAATGAGAGTATCGCAAGGCTGGATAAATTCCGCGGGTGTTGTGGCAGCGAATAACGCCATATCGCCCATTAACGGTTGTAAGCGTTGCCAGTGATGATACTGGTTGGTGATGACACGAACACTAGCTGCTTCTAAGGTTGCAGCGAGTTCATCCTGAATGTCACCAGCCAAAATGACATGACGATCTGTAAAATGTTCGAGATGGCGCTGAATAACTTCGCTGGCAGGTGTCAGTAATGACATATTCTGTCAATCTCCTAAAATAATAAAAAAACCGATGACCATCTTACCAAAGATAAGAGAAATAGCATTGCTCTGTTGGCGCTATTAATCCCCTTTGATAAGATGTGGTTGTAAAATTGCGACTGGAAAATCAAATGACACGACGTGACAGGCTTTTAGAACAAATGGGGATCACTCAATGGATGGTGAGAAATCCTGCCGTGTTACGTGGTGAGCGTGGTGTAAGGATCCCAGCGTCGACTAAGCTTATTATTATTACTGATGAGAACCTTGATTTAAATAGCCAATTGCTAAAAGATATTTTTCTTTCCATGAATATTGCACAGGACGATGTGGTTTGTGTCAATTCAGAGCAATTAGGTTTAATCCCAACACCAATAATAACACCATGTTGGGTATTAGGTGATGAAATCCAGCCTGAAGGTTCAAAAGTCATGTTTACTTCACCTGTTTTGTCTGAGCTAAGTACAAGCTATAGCGCTAAACGGGCACTATGGAAACAAATTTATCAATATGATGAAAATTTCAACACTAAAGCAATCTGATCTCGCAACCGCCTACTTAATTGAGAAGTTAAGCCATGATTTTCCATGGACTGAGCGAGTTTTTTATGGGAACCAAGGGGAAAAGTACCATAACATAAAAATATCCGTTAATAATCAGATTATTGGTTATGCAATAACACAGTGTGTTCTTGATGAAGCGACTTTGTTTAATATTGCCATACACCCTGATTACCAAGGGAAAGGCTATGGCCGTTTGTTGCTAGAACAGCTCATCGAAGAACTTGTAAAGAAAGGCATTCTCACGTTATGGCTAGAAGTGAGGGAATCAAATGCATCTGCTTTGCATCTATACGATAAGCTAGGTTTTCACCAAGTGACGGTACGTAAAGATTACTACCCTGCTAAAAAAGGCCGAGAAGATGCTTTAGTACTTGCTTTGACTCTATTTTCTGATGAATAAATTTAAGTAACGAATAATTTATTATTAATATAATTAAAACCCCAATATGTGTCATAACATATTGGGGTTTTGTGCTTTTATGGACGACTATTTTTCAATTTCAGGAAGAATAGGTTTATTAATTAGTTGGATATTATCTTTTAACTCTTTTTTTGCCGCAGCTTGTGCGTTAACTTCTTCATTGAGGCCTTTATAGGTGGAATAACACATAATTAGCATCATGATGGATAACGGTACAGCCATGGCGACCAGTGCAGATTGCAAACCGGATAATCCGCCGGTCATAATTAGTACGATCGCGATTGCTGCAATAATGACACCCCAAATGGTTTTAGTGACATGAGACGGATTTGGGTTCCCATTTTCACTGACCATTCCCAGTACAAATACCGCCGAGTTAGCTGATGTGATAAAGAAAATCAGTACCAAGGCAATAGCTAAGACACTAATAAATGTCGATGCAGGGAAATAATCTAAGAACTTAAACAGTGCAGATGTGACATCGGTTTTTACAGCATCTGCTAGTGCGGTTTGCCCTAAGTTTTGAATTAAATGGATGGCAGAACCGCCCATAACTGCAAACCATGCAAAAGCACTTAATACAGGAATAAATACTGCGCCAATCATAAATTCTTTGATTGTTCTTCCTTTCGAAATACGAGCCACAAAGCTGCCCACTAACGGTGCCCATGCTATCCACCAACCAAAGTAAAACAGTGTCCAGTTAGCAATCCAAGTACCGTCATTATAGGGTTCTGTGCGAAACGACATACTGACAAAATTTTGGACGTAGTCTCCAATACCTTGGAATAAAACTTTTAAGATAGTTTGGGTTGGGCCAGATAGAAAGATAAATGCCATTAATCCGAGAGCAAGTATGATATTTAAGTTTGATAGGTGTTTTATTGCCCCTTGTAATCCGGAAATCGTCGAAGCAATATAAACAACAGTAATAATAGCAATCAAACCAATTTGTACATAAATACTAATGGGCAATCCCCATAAGTAATTCATACCACTGTTAACTTGTAGTGTACCAAAGCCTAATGATGTGGCGATACCAATGACGACGGATAACATCACCAATATATTGATCCATTTCCCGACAGAGCCGTAGATCCGATCCCCAATCAATGGATAGAAAACAGAGCTGAGTGAAGATGGTAGTTTTTTTCTAAATTGGAAATAGCCTAAAGCTACACCGACAAGCGCATAACAGGCCCATGCAGAAACACCCCAATGCAGATAGACATATTGCATGGCTGCTTTAGCAGACTGTTCGGTTGAACCTTGGCCAATCGGCGGGCTGATATAATAGGAAACAGGCTCTGCTACCCCCCAGAACATCAAACTTATACCAATTGAGGCACTGAATAACATCGCAATCCAAGTGACTGTACGGTATTCCGGTTTGTCATTATCATCGCCAAGGCGTATGTGACCAAATTTGGAAAAACCAAGAAACATACAGAAGCTGAAAAAGATAAAAACGGAACCTAGAATAAACCAACCTAGATTGTTATAGATAAAACTTAAGGCGGAATTTGAAAAAGCTTCCAGCTTATCAGGAATAAATGCACCAAAACTGATTAACGCTAGGCTAAAAGCTAGCGACACGTAAAATACGGATTTTTTATGATTCATCATACCTCTTCTCCAGTTGCTCACTTATTTTTCTTTTATGAGAGTTGGCTTGCAGGGAATACTCGTTGTGTTTTAAGGATACTTTTTTGTTGGATGCTACTTTTGGTTTACAAAGAATAGCCATGCAAAGATTGTGCAGTCAACAAGAAATTAACTAATCATTAACAGGTGAGTTGTGGATGATTGTATTAACTGTTTGATATTGTTGATTTAAATATTTTTGGTTAAAAAATTATCAATATTTCATTTGATCATTAATGCGATCTGCATTAACATTCTCAAAAAAGATGTTAACTATAAGTTTACATAAGTGAGGGCAATTATGAGCAATGCAGCTAAAGTCATTTCGATTAATGATCACCTTGATATTGATAACGCATGGACAATCCCTGCGCGTTATTACACGTCTAATGATATTTTTGAGTATGAAAAAGAAAAAATATTTGCTAATTCATGGGTTTGTGTCGCTCATGTTAGTGAAGTAAAAGAAAAAAATTCCTATATCACTCGTGAGCTCATTGGCGAAAGCCTTGTGATTGTTCGTGGTCGTGATGATGTATTACGTGGTTTTTATAATGTATGTCCACACCGTGGACACCAGTTGATCAGCGGTGAAAGTGGCAAAGTCAAAAATGTGATTACTTGCCCTTACCACGCGTGGGCATTCAAGCTAGATGGCCAATTAGCACATGCGACTAATTGTGAAAATGTGAATAATTTTGAAGCCGATGCAATGTCATTAAGTAGCTTCCATGTTATTGAACATGCAGGGTTTATCTATGTAAATATGACTGTAGGTGATCCTCAGCCTATTGAAGAGCAACTTCCTGGCTTAGCCGAAAAAATGCAAGAAGCTTGTGGAGTCATTAGCGATTTAAAATTGGCAGCGCGTTTTGTTAGCCATACTCCTGCTAATTGGAAAACTATCGTTGATAACTATATTGAATGTTATCACTGCCCAACCAATCATGTGAGTTTCGCCAGTTCCGTGGATGTCAACGTATACGAACACCAATTATTGGATAATTGGACTGTTCAAATTGGCAAGGCAAAACCCTCTGAATCCTCCTATCAGTTTGATGAATCTGTTTTAGACCCACGTTTCTTTGGTTTTTGGATTTGGCCAAGCACCATGTTCAATATGCCTCCAGGCGGGGATTTCATGACGGTAATTTATGAGTTTCCAGTGAACGCAGGGGAAACCTTGCAGCACTATGATATTTATTTCCTCAATGAAGAACTGACTGAATATCAGAAAAACTTAGTGGAATGGTATCGCACCGTATTCCGCCCAGAAGATCTGCGCTTGGTAGAAAGCGTACAAAAAGGATTACGCTCACGGGGTTATCGTGGCCAAGGCCGCATTATGGCAGATAGGCAACGTAGCGGGATCAGCGAGCACGGCGTTGCCCATTTCCATAAAATCGTCGCTGGTGCGCACACTGAGTAATCACGTTATTTATTATAAAAATAAAAGGAGAAGTCACAAATGCATCATTTAACTCACCCTGCACTATTTCGTCAGTCATGTTACATCAATGGGCAATGGGTTGATTCAGATAAAAAAATCCCTGTGACTAATCCTTTTGACCAATCTGTGCTGGGAACGATCCCCAGCCTGTCTGCAACACAAGTGGATGAGGCGATTGAATATGCCCATTCTGCAATGGAAGGTTGGAGTAAGCTGACTGCTAAAGCGCGTTCTATCATTCTACGCCGCTGGTTTGAGCTGATTGAAGCCCATGTTGATGATCTTGGGCGTTTAATGACGCTCGAGCAAGGTAAGCCACTGAATGAGGCAAAAGGTGAAGTTCGCTACGCAGCTTCCTTTATTGAATGGTTTGCGGAAGAGGGGAAACGTGTTTATGGGGAAACCATCCCGCAAACAGTGGGAAGTAACCGCATTTCAACGATTAAACAACCGATCGGTGTGTGTAGTGCGATTACTCCGTGGAATTTCCCCGCAGCGATGATCACCCGTAAAGCAGCACCAGCACTGGCCGCAGGTTGTAGTATCATCATTAAGCCTGCAACAGAAACGCCTTTTACGGCGCTTGCCTTAGCACAGTTAGCAGATGAAGCGGGCATTCCTGCTGGAATATTTAACGTCATTACTGGGGACTCTCGCATTCTAGGCGAACGTCTAACTAAACATGAGCTTATCAGTAAATTTTCGTTCACCGGTTCAACGCAAGTTGGCCGAGTTCTATCTGAGCAGTGCGCATCGACGATTAAGAAAACATCACTCGAACTGGGAGGAAATGCGCCTTTTATTGTTTTTGATGATGCTGATATCGATAAAGCGGTAAAAAGTGCGGTTCAAGCCAAATTTCGCAATGGTGGGCAAACCTGTGTTTGTGTGAACCGTTTTTATATTCAAGATACTATTTTCGATGAATTTCAGACCAAGTTCATTGCAGAAGTCGTTAAATTGCAAGTCGGTAATGGCCTTAAAGCAGGAACTGATATTGGGCCTATGATAACGACACGTGCCATTGATGGTATGAATGAGTTGTTGCAGGATGCATTAGCGAGAGGTGCACGCCAATTAACCTTAGGTAATGAAGTAGCGGAGTATGGCAATTTCTTTAATCCAAAAGTCCTTGTTGATGTTGATGACTCAATGAAGATTGTTCATGAGGAAATTTTTGGTCCCATTGCAACATTGATTCGTTTTAGTGATGAAAATGAAGTGATTACTCGCGCCAATAATACGATTTATGGCTTAGCGGCTTATTTCTTTTCTCGTGATGTGAGTCGTGTATATCGTGTAGCTGAAAAACTACAAAGTGGCATGGTCGGTATCAATACAGGCTTAATTTCTAATGAAGTTGCTCCCTTTGGTGGAGTGAAACAATCAGGTTTAGGAAAAGAAGGCTCTCGATATGGTATTGAGGATTATTTAAGTACTAAGTATCTGTGTTTAGATATTGAATGATGAGAGGGGCACTGTGATGAACCAACAAAAAATTGCAGTCAATGTCAGTCGAATTGAGCAAATTAGCCCAAATATTAAAATGTTCGAGTTTGTTGCACAAGAGGGCGCGCTAATGCCTTTTAGCGCAGGCAGTCACATTACCGTTCATATGGGCGAGCAGGCTGGTTTGCAACGTGCATATTCGTTAATCAGCGACCCGCAGCAGTGTGGCAGTTATTGTATTTCTGTCTTGCGTGATGAAAACTCGAAAGGCGGTTCTGCATTTATGCATGAGCAGCTATCGCCAGGGGATAGCTTGTATTTGTCCCCAGCACAGAATTTTTTCTCGTTAGCACCGGATAACCAATGTAAGCATATTTTGATCGCCGGTGGGATTGGGATCACGCCTTTTCTCTCTTATCTCTATGAATTAGAAGAAAATGGAATGGATTTTGAACTTCATTACTGTTTTCGTGATAGTACAACGGCGGCATTTCTTGAACATTTACAACAGCGTATTGGCTCGCGTTTATTTCTTTATGACGGTAGCCAAGGGCAGCGAATGTCTGTCGAACAGTTAGTTAAAGCACAAGGAAGTAATAGCCATCTGTATGTATGTGGCCCTCAATCATTAATTAATGAGGTGATTGAAAAGGGTCATCAGCACTTGGGTGAATCACAGGTTCATTTTGAAAATTTTGGCGAAGTTGCCAGCGAAGGGGACTCATTTGAAGTCTATTTCCAACGCTCAGGCTTTAGTTTAGAAGTCGGTAAAGATGAGTCTATTTTGCAGGTAATCGAAGCAGATAAGCGCATTAACGTGGAATGTTTATGCCGTAATGGGGTTTGTGGAACTTGCGAAACGGCAATACTTGAGGGAGAAGCTGATCATCGTGACCACTACCTCGATGATGATGAAAAAGCTGAGCAGAAAACGATGATGTTGTGCGTTTCGCGAGCTAAATCTAAACGATTAGTCCTTGATTTATAATCAAAGTTGCCCCGCTTAGGCCATAAGTGGGGCAAAATACCTGTTTTAAATATCTTTTAATTCAAACATTAAAAAAGGCTGTTTTTCATCATTAAAGTATTGATAAGCCGTAATTTGTTTGTCTTGAAATACGATTTGACCACGCCCTGTACGAAATACTTCATCTAACCATGACTTATGGTTGATCACTAATTGATATAATAAACGTTGTAGCTCAAGGTAATCTATTTCAGTCGATTGATTGTGTAAGTTGCTGGCTAATATTTCGCCTGCTTTATCTGTAAATACGACTAAGTGATTGAAATGAGATAATAATACATCAAAATAGCATTTGATTTTACGTAGGCGTAGTTCGGTATTTTTACGTTCGGTGTTGTCTAAACTGATCCCAACCAGCTTTGTCACTTTGCCATTAGGGCCTCTGACTCCTGTTGCTCGGGATGTGATCCAACGGTAATCGCCTTCCCAGTTAATTTTAAAATCCATTTCATGGGCACCGCCTTCACGAATAATTTTGGAATATCCATTAACCAATTTTTCTTTGGAGTCATGGCTCATTAAAGCCCAGAAATCTTCATTACTGGTGATTTTGATACCATAAACGGCTTCAACGTTGTCCGAGTAGTTCAATTCCCCAGTTAATAAGTCCCACTCCCAGGTCACGATATCTGCGGATTCTTGAAGATGGACTTCGTTGATGTTGCGCATGACGCCTGAATTGCTAACAGTGACTTGGTTATTGGTATACTCACCGTATTTCAACCATATCTTGTCGACATCCAATAACGTGGCGAGCCTTTCAAGATTATCTTCATCAATCATGCCGCCTTTCGTCCATTTGTTAACCGCCGTTCGGGAAACACCAAGGGCTTCAGCGGCTTTTAATTGACTCATTTTTTTCTGTTTTAGCAATTTCAACAAACGTTCTTTGAATGTCTCTGTTTCTGTCATCAATTCATGTTTACCTTATAACTTATGGAGTTAACTAAAAACCATGTGATAAGTGAGTAGCAAGGTATTGCTCTAGATTTTCGATAAAGACTCTAAGATTAGCACTCGTTCGGAGACTTCTCGAATATACAGCATAAACATCTGCAGTTTGATGCCATTGCGGTAACACTCGTACTAATTGGCCTGACTGTAACTCAGGCTGCACACTCCATTGGGAGCGCAATAGGATCCCTTCACCACTTAAACACCATTGCTTGGCGACTTCACCATTATTGACGGTTAATTTGCTATTGGGAGTGACCGTCATACTTTCTTGCTGGTGTTCAAGCTTCCATACCGCGGGGGCTTGATTACGTTCTTTAATCGCAATACAAAAGTGCTTTTGTTCCAATTCTTGTGGGTATTTTGGGTAGCTGTGTGTTGCTAAGTAGGTTGGAGAAGCGCACAGAATACGTTGGTTCCGTGCAATTCGCCTAGCAATAAATTGCTCAGCTATCGTACCGCCAATACAGATATCAACGTCAATGTTTTCACTAATAATATCGACAGACTTATCGGTCAAAGTGAGATCAATGCCTAATAAAGGATGACTCCCCCGTAATGTGAGTATAAACGGGTTAATATAAGTACTGCCAAACCCTGTGCTACAACTGATACGTAGATTGCCGCGGATCTCTTCGCGACAGGCGTTGAGTTGTTGTTGCATCTGTTCCAGTTCAGCTAGCATCACTTCACTGCTACGTAAAATAATTTGCCCTTCGTGAGTCAGCTTAATTGAGCGAGCCGTTCTAAAAAATAAAGTTTGTCCTAAATTTTCTTCTAGCAACTTAATGCGTTTAGAAACATAAGCTGGGGATACCAACAGCTGTGATGCGGCTTGAGAGAAACTCATCAAACGGGCAACCGTGACAAAAACGCGGATATCCTCTAACGAAGGAAGCTTGTTCATAGTTTGTAAACCTAAGGATTACACTTCATATCTATACTTTATCACAGCAACCCCTAAACTGGAGAACAAACAGACATAATTCATTTATCAGAGGTTTTCACAATGTCACAATTTAACATAGCGGTTATTCCTGGTGATGGTATTGGTACCGAAGTGATCCCTGAAGGATTAAAAGTATTAGCTGCGGCAGCCAATAAACACAATGTAAAACTTAACTTTACCCATTTTGATTGGTCGTGTGAAACCTATCACCGTACAGGGCGTATGATGCCTGAAGATGGTTTAGAACAATTAAAGAAATTTGATGCGATTTTTCTCGGTGCGGTAGGGTTCCCTGGTGTTCCTGATCATATTTCGTTATGGGGGCTGTTATTACCTATCCGTCGTGCTTTCAACCAATATGTTAATTTGCGTCCTGTTCGTTTATTTGATGGCATTAAATGCCCATTAGCAGATAAAAAACCGGGAGATATTGATTTTTATGTCGTGCGTGAAAACGTTGAGGGGGAATATTCTGCGATTGGCGGTATTCAGTACGAAGGTACGGATGAAGAAATGGTACTGCAACAAAGCGTTTTTACCCGTAAAGGTACCGACCGTATCTTAAAATATGCTTTCGATTTAGCGCAGTCACGTGAGAAAAAACATTTAAGTTCAGCGACGAAATCCAATGGGCTATTTCATTCAATGCCTTATTGGGATAGTCGTGTAGCCGAAATGGCGAAGCAATACCCAGATATCAAAGTTGACCAATTTCATATTGATATCTTTGCTGCAAACTTAGTGAGAATGCCAGAATTCTACGATGTGATTGTAGGGTCAAATCTATTTGGCGATATTTTGTCTGATTTAGGGCCTGCTTGTACGGGAACTATTGCGATTGCACCCTCAGCCAATATTAACCCAGAAAAACAATTCCCATCGATGTTTGAGCCGGTTCACGGGTCAGCACCTGATATTGCTGGGCAAAATATTGCTAACCCGATTGGTACGATTTGGGCAGCCGCCATGATGATGCAGCATTTGGGATGCCCTGAAATGCATGATTCGATTATGTCCGCAGTAGAAACAGCGATTAAACAACGCCAACATTTGACTCGTGATATGGGCGGTGATGCCAGTACGCAGGCGTTAGGGGATGAAATAGCCCGTTTGGTTAGTGCTTAGTTGATGCATAAAGACGGTGTTTATTGAGTCAATTTAGTGAGCCATCGAGGGACTGTTTTGCCTGTTCCTCGATGCTTTGATTGTTAATACCCCCAAGATCTGCGAAAATATCCGCCAATTTTGATTAACAAGACGGATTTGCGACGCCAAGAGCCACATTGAGCCTCTTCGAATGCTTATACAAATCTGTATATAAACGAAAAGAACGGTTAAATGACAGATCAGAACTTTCTCCATGAAGTTAGCACACGCAGAACGTTTGCTATCATATCCCACCCCGATGCGGGTAAAACCACAATAACCGAAAAAGTGTTATTGTTTGGGCACGCTATTCAACGTGCTGGTACGGTAAAAGGCCGTGGCTCTAACCAACACGCTAAATCTGACTGGATGGAAATGGAAAAGCAGCGTGGTATTTCGATTACCACCTCTGTTATGCAGTTTCCTTATAATGATTGTCTTGTTAACTTATTGGATACCCCTGGTCACGAAGACTTCTCTGAAGATACTTATCGTACATTAACGGCAGTTGACTGCTGCTTGATGGTCATTGACTCGGGTAAAGGGGTTGAAGACCGGACACGTAAACTGATGGAAGTCACTCGTCTACGTGACACTCCAATCTTAACTTTCATGAATAAGTTGGATCGTGATATTCGTGACCCAATGGAATTAATGGATGAAGTGGAAAATGAGCTGAAAATTGCTTGTTGTCCAATCACATGGCCTATTGGTTGTGGTAAATTATTCAAGGGTGTTTATCATTTATTACGCGATGAAACAATCCTATACCAAACAGGCCAAGGTCACACTATTCAAGAAGTCCGTATAATTAAAGGGCTGAATAACCCAGATCTTGATACTGCCGTAGGTGATGAATTAGCGGCACAGTTACGTGATGAGCTGGAATTGGTTCAAGGGGCATCTCATGAATTTGACCATGACGCATTCTTGCAGGGTGAATTAACCCCTGTCTTTTTCGGAACAGCATTAGGTAACTTTGGTGTTGACCATATGCTAGATGGCCTAGTGGAATGGGCTCCTCAGCCACAACCGCGCCAAACAGATTTACGCCAAGTTAATGCGACAGAAGAAAAGTTCACCGGTTTCGTATTTAAAATCCAAGCAAATATGGACCCGAAACACCGTGACCGTGTTGCGTTTATGCGTATAGTTTCAGGTACTTATGAAAAAGGCATGAAACTACGCCAAGTGCGCATCAAAAAAGATGTGGTCATTTCTGATGCTTTAACCTTTATGGCGGGGGATCGCTCTCAGGTCGAAAACGCCTATGCAGGGGACATCATTGGGTTACATAACCATGGTACGATTCAAATCGGTGATACCTTCACACAAGGTGAAGAGCTCAAATTTACGGGTATTCCTAACTTTGCCCCTGAATTATTCCGCCGTATTCGCTTACGTGATCCGCTAAAACAAAAACAACTGTTAAAAGGCCTCGTTCAGTTATCTGAAGAGGGCGCAGTACAGGTGTTCCGCCCGTTAACTAACAATGATTTAATTGTTGGTGCGGTAGGTGTGCTGCAGTTTGACGTGGTGGTTTCGCGTTTGAAAAGCGAATATAACGTTGAAGCTATTTATGAAGCCGTTAACGTTTCTACTGCGCGTTGGGTTGAGTGTGATGATGCGAAGAAATTCGAAGAGTTTAAACGCAAAAATGAGCAAAACTTAGCCCTTGATGGTGGCGACAACTTGTCTTATATCGCACCGACTATGGTGAATTTGAACCTGACTAGTGAACGTTACCCTGACGTTAAATTCCGCAAAACACGCGAACACTAATTGTGTTTATGACCCACGACTAGCATAGTTAGTGGGTCATCTTATTTCGAACTTCATTTAAAGCAACTTTCCCTGTTTTTTTATGCTTATCATCAAGAATATTCTGTCTTTATCACCTTTCTCTTTATTTTTTATGTTTTTTTACTTAGGCTATATTATTCGTTGTCCATTGCAGTGAAAGGAAGGTTTTTATGAAAAAAGCAAAACTATTGAGTTTGTTAGGAGTTATTGGGTTGAGCTGGGCGCTCGCGGCTTGTAGCTCATCATCAGATAGCGCTTTGAAAAAACAAGCCTCAGAAACCTGGGACAGTGCATCTAAGACCGTTGAAATGGCAGGTAAAGATACTGGGAATGCCATTTCGAGTGGCGCTAAAAACACCGGTGACTACATTGATGACTCCGCGATTACGGCGGATGTAAAAGGAAAATTACTGGGTACGAAAGGTATTTCGAGTAACAGCGTATCAGTAAAAACAGTCAATGGTGTTGTTTACTTATCAGGCTTTGTTAAATCAGCCGATCAAATTGATAAAATTACCCAAGTGGCATCGCAAGTCAATGGGGTAAAATCAGTACAAAATGGTTTAGTCATCGCTAACTAATCAGTAAATAAATGTCTCAATAGCTCATATTGCTGAATATTTATTGTACAATGCGGATAGAATGGGCTTTCAAAGGGAAGCTCATTCTGTTTTTGAGCTATTTAAAGTGAACTTCTGTCATT
Source organism: Providencia sp. PROV040 (assembly GCF_032706145.1). Classification (NCBI taxonomy): domain Bacteria; kingdom Pseudomonadati; phylum Pseudomonadota; class Gammaproteobacteria; order Enterobacterales; family Morganellaceae; genus Providencia; species Providencia sp. PROV040. The sequence goes on from NZ_CP120530.1 coordinate 719,066, forward strand.
CAGAGGCATTATGGGAAAACACGTTTCAGTTACACTCGGCACGATTGAGCCGCTTGCATTCTTTGATAATATCAACTCGGGAAAAACTGCCCTGATTTGTGAAGGTGGCGGTCAACGAGGAATTTTTACTGCGGGTGTACTGGATGAGTTTCTTATCTCTGATTTCAACCCTTTTGACCTGATGATAGGCACTTCAGCTGGGGCTCAAAATCTTTCTGCGTATATTTGTGGGCAAGCAGGTTATGCACGCCGTGTGATCACGCGTTATACGACTAATTCGGCATTTTTCAATCCACTGCGCTTTATCCGCGGCGGTCATCTGATTGATTTAGATTGGCTCGTCGACACCACAGCAAAAGAATTCCCATTACGTATACAAGCAGGGCTCGATTTATTAAATTCAGGCCGTGAATTCTATATGGGAGCAAGCCGCAGTGATGATTTTTCCGCTGCTTTTCTAAAGCCTGACGCAGACAACTGGCTCGATATTATTCGTGCATCCAGCGCTATTCCGGGCTTTTATCGTGAAGGTGTCGAATTTGATGGCACGCTTTACCAAGATGGTGGCATTAGTGCTGCTATCCCAGTTGAAGAGGCATACCGCCGCGGTGCAGAGACTATTGTGGTGATCCGTACCGTTCCTTCCCAAATGTATTTTACCCCTGAATGGGTGAAAAGAATGACTCGGTGGCTGGAAGGGGATAAAAATGGCCTACAACGTATGGCCGCGATGCTAAAAGTTCATCTGAAAAGCTACCGTAGAACACAAGAATTTATTGAAAACCCACCAAAAGATGTACAGGTCTTTGAGATTTATCCACCTGTTCCACTGAAAAGCAGTGCGCTGGGTAGTAAGGTATCTTCGCTTAATCAAGATTACCATACGGGGCGCCGGTGTGGTCGCTATTTTATTGCAGCGCTGGGTGATGCCTTTGACCACAACACAAATCGCTTTAGCCATACTTTGGCACAGAAAATTGAGTCTAACCCATTAGATATTCAGCTCGAGCCACAGATACCGAATGAGCTCATTCCAGAATTGGTGACAGAGCCTGCAACCTCAATGCCTTTAGCCGCAATATCCGCAAATGAAAATCGTGATGGCTAAACGTCAATTTATTGATACTCATTGTCATTTTGATTTCCCACCTTTTAGTGATTCCTTCACTGAAAGTTTGCAGCTTGCTCAACAAAGTGGGGTGAGTGATATTATCATTCCTACAGTGAGTATGGATAATTTTGCACGAGTTTGGCAACTGGCACAGCAGTACCCGCAGTTGCATGCCGCTATGGGGTTTCATCCGTTATATTTGAGTCAGTTTCAAGAGCAACATATTGATATATTGATTGATTATCTAGCTAAAAAGAATAAAAAGTGTGTGGCGATAGGGGAGATTGGGCTTGACCTCTATATGCAAAACCCGCAATTTGAGCGCCAGCAAGTGGTGTTGTCCGCACAATTAAAGTTAGCGAAACAGTTTGATTTACCAGTTATTTTACATTCACGTAAAAGCCATGACCCATTAGCTGCGATGCTACGTCGTTTTGATGTCCCAGCTCGTGGCGTTGTGCATGGTTTTGCCGGCAGTCTATCTCAAGCCCAAGCCTTTGTTAAACTTGGCTATTATATTGGTGTTGGTGGCACAATTACTTATGACAGAGCGAATAAAACTCGCCATGTGATGTCGCAACTCCCTTTGACTTCATTATTATTCGAAACGGATGCCCCTGATATGCCAGTTTCAGGTTTTCAAGGCGAACCAAATCGTCCTGAACGTATTGAGTGGGTTTTTCGTTCATTATGTGAGCTTCGCCACGAATCCCCTGCAGAAATAGCCCAACAACTTTACAACAATAGTTTGTCGTTATTTAATCTCACCAAGTAAAACTGCATACAGAATCATAAATAATATTTATATAATTTCACTAATTGGCTATTAAAATCTATTCGGTTTTTATTGTGCTTAATTGGGACTTTAGTGCCTTTCCAGATTAAACTGAATGGATTTTGTGACTTTTGTCACATTACGTGAATTTTTGTTGTTTATTGCAGTATGTATTTGTGATGAGTATTGCGGGTTATTGGTGATGACTAGGTATAATCATCAAATTAAGAGTCAAGGTGACTTACACGTTTCCTTATATATCAACCTAAAATAAAGTGAACAGGGATCCTTCCATGCAGCTCATTATGAGTATTATCGGAATGGCGGTACTTATCGCGATAGCTATTCTATTTTCCAGCAATCGCCGAGCAATTAGACTACGCACAGTTGGCGGCGCATTTTTAATTCAATTAGCCATTGGTGCATTTGTTCTTTATGTTCCAGCGGGGCGTAGTGTGCTCCAAGGGATGTCTGACGCGGTTTCTAAAGTTATTGGATATGGTCAAGATGGGATGAGCTTCATCTTTGGCGGCCTTGTTTCCGATAAAATGTTTGAACTGTTTGGTGGCGGTGGCTTTATTTTCGCTTTTCGCGTTTTACCAATTATTGTTTTCTTCTCATCGTTAATTGCTGTCCTTTATTATTTAGGGATCATGCAGTTAGTGATTAAAGTTCTTGGTGGTGGTCTGCAAAAAATATTGGGAACCTCAAGAACAGAATCGTTATCTGCAACAGCAAATATTTTTGTTGGGCAAACGGAAGCACCATTGGTTGTTCGCCCTTATATTGCAACAATGACGACATCAGAGCTGTTTGCCATTATGTGTGGTGGTTTAGCTTCTGTAGCGGGTTCAGTTTTGGCCGGCTACGCCCAAATGGGTGTACCAATGGAATACCTGATTGCTGCCTCCTTTATGGCCGCTCCAGGTGGTTTATTATTCGCCAAACTGATGGTTCCAGAAACAGAAGATGTAAAAGATAGGGTTGATGCGACAGATTTAGTCGCTGAAGATGAACGCCCTGCCAATATCATTGATGCGGCCGCTTCTGGGGCATCATCAGGGATGCAACTGGCGCTGAACGTAGGGGCAATGTTATTGGCCTTTATCGCTTTGATTGCATTGATCAATGGCATCTTAGGTGGTATTGGTGGCTGGTTTGATTATCCACAATTATCACTGGAATTATTATTAGGTTGGTTATTCGCTCCGATTGCCTTCTTAATTGGTGTGCCGTGGAGTGAAGCGACAATTGCCGGTTCTTTTATCGGCCAAAAAGTTGTTGTGAATGAGTTTGTCGCATTCATGAACTTCGGTGAATACATGAAAGCGGATGCTGAAGTGCTGGCGGCAGGCAAACAAGTGCTTTCCGACCATACTAAAGCAATTATTTCGTTTGCATTATGTGGTTTTGCTAACCTTTCATCCGTCGCTATCTTACTCGGTGGTTTAGGCGGAATGGCGCCAAATCGCCGTGGTGATGTCGCTCGTTTAGGTATGAAAGCGGTTATGGCTGGTACCCTGTCTAACTTAATGAGTGCAACCATTGCTGGCTTTTTCTTGACGTTAGGCGCAGCAGCCGTAATTTAATTTATATTTGCTATCAACTAATCCAATTAAACGGAAGGGGATTAATCCTTCCGTTTTCATTTTGATTCGTTATATTCTTTTATGACTTTTTATATCAATCGTAAATTTTCAACTATTCTTAACTTAGTCAATCAATGATAAAGAAAATATTGAAAAAGCCATTTGAGAGAAGAATTGATGGCGATAGATGGTATAATTTGATCTATATCACATTTTTTATTTTAATAATGTAACATTCAGTCGATTAATGTGATTTGTAGCACATAAAATGGCATCATTCCATGGTCAAATAGGCATTAGTAAGCTGCTATGGAACTGCTAGTTCTCAGAGTCTAGGACTCTAGGGCATGATGCGGTGAGAAGGATCTCAGCTGCTCAGTTCGGAAAGAATCCGACTAGCATCTTTAAGGAACCAAGCCCGCTCGCCAACAAAGAACGTGTCGTTCTGAAGAATTAACAACGTTGGAGAGTTATATGACTGATTTAAAAGCGGCCGCACAACGCGCGCTGTCACTTATGGATTTAACCACTTTAAATGATGACGATACTGATGCGAAAGTCATCGCACTGTGTCATCAGGCGAAAAGCCCAGCAGGCAATACCGCTGCAATCTGTATTTACCCTCGTTTTATTCCCATTGCACGTAAAACATTACGTGAGCAAGGCACTCCAGATGTGCGTATTGCAACGGTTACGAATTTCCCACACGGTAACGATGATATTGATATCGCATTAGCTGAAACCAAAGCAGCAATTGCTTACGGTGCGGATGAAGTTGATGTTGTTTTCCCTTATCGTGCGCTGATTGCGGGTAATGAACAAATTGGTTTTGATTTAGTGAAAGCCTGTAAAGACGCTTGTGCGGCTGCGAATGTGTTGCTGAAAGTAATCATTGAGACAGGTGAGTTAAAAGATGCAGCACTAATCCGTAAGGCTTCTGAAATTTCAATTAAAGCGGGCGCTGATTTTATTAAAACTTCGACAGGTAAAGTACCTGTTAATGCAACATTAGAAAGCGCGGAAATCATGATGCAAGTCATCCGTGATATGGGCGTTGAAAAAACAGTCGGCTTTAAACCTGCTGGTGGTGTACGTACCGCAGAAGAAGCAGCAGAATACTTAGCGTTAGCGGGACGAATTTTAGGTGACAATTGGGCAGATAGCCGCCACTTCCGTTTTGGTGCTTCTAGCCTATTAGCAAATTTATTAAATACGCTAGGTTTTGACGTTAAAAAATCAAGCAGCAGTTATTAATTTTCGCAATATTGTTAGCCGATAAATTCGACTTTAAAGGAGAATATTGTGTTTCTGGCACAAGAAATTATCCGTAAAAAACGTGATGGTAAGCCATTAAGCGAAGAAGAAATTCGTTTCTTTATCAATGGTGTTCGCGATAACTCAGTTTCAGAAGGTCAAATTGCTGCATTGGCAATGACTATCTATTTTAATGATATGACCATGCCTGAGCGCGTTGCATTAACGTTAGCAATGCGTGATTCAGGAACCGTTCTGAACTGGAAATCACTCAATCTCAATGGCCCATTAGTTGATAAACACTCAACTGGCGGCGTGGGGGATGTGACTTCACTGATGCTTGGCCCTATGGTCGCTGCTTGTGGCGGTTATGTACCGATGATCTCAGGCCGTGGTTTAGGCCACACTGGTGGAACACTAGACAAGCTTGAAGCGATCCCTAATTTCGATATCTTCCCGGATGACGTTCGTTTCCGCGACATTATCAAAGATGTCGGGGTGGCAATTATTGGGCAAACTAATTCATTAGCACCTGCCGATAAACGTTTCTATGCGACCCGTGATATTACAGCGACAGTGGATTCAATTCCGCTAATTACCGCTTCAATCTTAGGTAAAAAATTGGCTGAAGGCCTTGATGCTCTGGTGATGGACGTTAAAGTCGGCTCAGGCGCATTTATGCCAACTTATGAGAAGTCAGAAGAGTTGGCTGAGTCAATTGTGAAGGTCGCTAATGGGGCGGGTTGTAAAACTACGGCATTATTGACTGACATGAATGAAGTGCTAGCTTCCAGCGCAGGTAACGCAGTTGAAGTTCGTGAAGCGGTTCAATTCTTAACGGGTGAATACCGTAACCCACGTCTTTATGAAGTCACCATGGCGTTATGTGTAGAAATGCTGGTATCTGGTTCATTAGCAGCAAACCGCGAAGAAGCACGCCAAAAATTACAGGCAGTATTAGACAATGGTAAAGCGGCAGAAGTGTTTGGCCGTATGGTAGCAGCTCAAAAAGGGCCTGCTGATTTTGTTGAAAATTACAACAAATACCTGCCGACTGCGGTACTGAGCAAAGCCGTTTATGCACCAAAAGATGGCATTATCACGCAAATGGATACACGTGCGCTGGGAATGTCCGTAGTGACGTTAGGCGGTGGTCGCCGTAAAGCGACAGACCCAATTGATTATAGCGTTGGTTTGAGTGATATCGCTGCGTTAGGCGCCAAAGTGGATACCCAAACGCCACTGGCAATTATCCATGCAAATAGTGAAAAAGCGTGGGAAGAAGCGGCGAAAGAAGTGCGTGAAGCGATGGTGATTGGAGACAAATCTCCTGAAACAACACCAATGGTTTATCGCCAAATCAGCGAGTAATACAAATAGATTTTAGTGGTATATCGTTTTAAAAATACCGCAGGAGAAAAATATGAAACGCACATTTATTATGGTTTTGGATTCCTTTGGGATCGGTGCAGCACATGATGCACATAAATTTGGTGATGAAGGTTCCAATACATTGGGTCACATCGCAGATGCTTGCGCCCGTGGCGAAGCGGATATTGGTCGTAAAGGGCCTCTGCATTTACCTAATTTAACAAAATTAGGTTTAGGTAAAGCAGGAGAAGAATCAAGCGGTTCATTCCCTGCAGGTCTTGACCCTAATGCAGAAATTATTGGTGCGTATGGTTATGCGAGCGAAATTTCTTCAGGCAAAGATACGCCATCAGGCCACTGGGAAATCGCAGGTGTTCCTGTGTTATTCGATTGGGGATATTTTTCTGATGAAGAAAATAGTTTCCCTCAAGAGTTACTGGATACGTTAGTTGAGAAAGCGAATTTACCGGGTTACTTAGGTAACTGCCACTCATCAGGTACGGTTATTTTGGATCAACTGGGTGAAGAGCATATGAAAACCGGGAAACCGATTTTCTATACCTCAGCTGACTCCGTATTCCAAATCGCTTGTCACGAAGAAACTTATGGCTTAGACAAACTGTATGAGCTGTGTGAGATAGCGCGTGAAGAGTTAACCAAAGGCGGTTATAACATTGGCCGTGTTATCGCGCGTCCATTTGTTGGCGACAAAGCGGGTAACTTCACACGTACAGGTAACCGTCATGACTTAGCGGTAGAGCCACCAGCACCAACCGTATTGAAAAAATTAGTTGATGAAAAACAAGGTGAAGTTGTTTCTATCGGTAAAATTGCGGATATTTACGCTCATGTCGGTATCACCAAGAAAATTAAAGCCACTGGTATCGATGCGCTATTCGATGCAACGGTAGAAGAAATGAAACTAGCGGGCGACAACACCATCGTTTTCACTAACTTTGTGGACTTTGACTCTGCATACGGCCACCGCCGTGATGTGGCAGGTTATGCAGCAGCATTAGAGTTATTTGACCGTCGTTTACCAGAGCTGATGAAGTTGGTTAAAGAAGATGACATTCTGATCTTAACCGCTGACCACGGTTGTGACCCAACTTGGCCAGGTACAGACCATACCCGTGAGCACATCCCAGTGTTGATTTATGGTCCAAAAGTGAAACCAGGTTCATTAGGTCATCGCGAAACTTTCGCAGATATTGGCCAGACTGTCGCGAAATACTTTGATTTGTCGCCGATGGATTATGGTAAACCAATGCTCTAACACCCATTACCCGTCATACTTTGAGCTGTAGCGGTGTTGGCTGCATAAAATCCCCCTAATCACATACTGATGTATGCTCATAGGGATGATTTTCTTTGCCGCCTAGCTACAACTCAAATTATTTAGGGTAATGGCGGGGAATTAAAGGTAATGGGCAAAGCTTTGTCGTCATACTTTAAGTTGTAGAGTGGTGTTGGCTGCATAAAATCCCCCTAATCACATACTGATGTATGCTCATAGGGATGATTTTCTTTGCCGCCTAGCTACAACTCAAATTATTTAGGGTAATAGGTAAGTATGAAAGGTAGTGAGCGAGCTATTGAAGGGTAATAAGCTAGCTGTAGTTCGTTGGCTGCGATTCAAATTGCTTAGGCCAGTAAGATACAGATTATTAATAATAAGGTGGGAAGCCACCTTATTCATTTGAAAATATTTAATAGTTTAAAGGGAAATAATCATGGCAACTCCACATATTAATGCAGAAATGGGTGATTTCGCTGATGTCGTTCTGATGCCAGGCGACCCATTACGTGCAAAATACATCGCTGAAACCTTCCTTCAGGATGTTCGCCAAGTCAATAATGTGCGTGGCATGTTAGGTTTTACAGGGACTTATAAAGGTCGTAAAATTTCTGTTATGGGTCACGGTATGGGGATCCCTTCATGCTCCATTTACGCGAAAGAACTGATCACTGACTTTGGTGTAAAAGTGATTATTCGTGTGGGTTCATGTGGCGCAGTAATGGATGACGTCAAATTGCGTGATGTTGTGATTGGTATGGGCGCTTGTACTGATTCACGTGTTAACCGTCAACGTTTTAAAGAAAATGATTTTGCAGCGATTGCAGACTATGACTTAGTCCATAATGCGGTTGAAGCGGCAAAAGCAAGAAACGTGAATGTGCGTGTGGGTAACTTGTTCTCAGCAGACCTATTTTACTCACCAGATCCTGATATGTTCAAAGTGATGGAAAAATACGGCATCCTAGGTGTTGAAATGGAAGCTGCGGGTATTTATGGTGTTGCCGCTGAGTTTGGTGCACGTGCATTAACGATTTGTACCGTTTCTGACCACATCAAAACTGGCGAACAAACAACGTCAGAAGAACGTCAAACCACGTTTAATGAGATGATTGAAATTGCACTGGACTCCGTGCTGTTAGGCGACAAATAGTCGTTAGACGTTTTCATGATGCGCTAAAATGCCACCTATTGTGTGGCATTTTTTTATCGCTATTTTTTGATCCTACTCATCATCACCGCATCAACATATTGCCCATCACGAAATGCATAATCTTTCATGCGGCCTTCTAGTTCAAAACCAAACTTTTCATACAGCCCGACGCCACTGCCATTTGCGGCGAATACTTCTAGTTCTATGCGATGGACATTCAGCCAGTTGTCACAGTAATCCACCATCACTTGCATCAGTTGTGAGCCAATACCTTTGCCTTGGTGGGTTTCACTAACGGTAATCCCGAAGGTAGCCACATGGCGGCGGCGTATTTGGCTTGGTTGATGAATAACGAGTAACCCGACAACGACATCATCAATAGTGGCCACAAACTGTGTGACGAGTAGATCATTCGTGCCAATGCGCGCTTCCCATGTTTTTTCTGTTGGGTATGGCAGTTGTAAGGTGTTGGCATACGCCGAATAATCAGCGTGCATTTTAGTTATTGCAGGCACATCGTCCAATGTTGCTCTGCGGATGGTTACGTTATTCATATAGAATCTCTTTATCGTTATTTATTATATATAAGGGTATTAATTCCACTTAATTATCGTTGTGTCAATTAGATTATGCTAGATATCAATGTGTTATTTAAATATGCCACCTATGTATAGGAGTAGCGCTATCTGATATCGAATATTTATCTATTTATATATTATTTTTGAATGTAGTTATCTATTAAGAAAAGAGGAAAAATTATGGGGATTGCACTCAGAAAAAATGATACAAATATAGCCAGCGGTGACACATTGGCTATGATGATTCAAAAAAAAGGAAATAAAGATAATATTAGTAAAAAGTCAAAAAACTTAATTGTTAATGAAATAAAAAGGTTAATACAAGCTAATTCAGAAGAAAGTTTAAAGTTGCTGAATGAAGGAAGATTATCTTTAACAAGTATAGGTTCTGATAAAATTAAATGTAAACTTAGAAAATATTTTCCGAATGATATTCGTAAAGTAAATAATAATCCTATTACCATGGAGGCTAAATATATAGACGACAATATTAAAACATCACGAGTTGAAGTAGTGAAAAAATTAACACCTAGGACTATTGAAAAAAAATCAGAGGAAAAAGTTAATAACAATATTGAAGTGGTGGATAAAAAGTTAAACAATCAGGATATAGAAGAAACAGACCCAATCAATATAGATGTAGAGTTACAGTTGAAAATAGCCCTTGCAACTAATTCATCTATCAAAGAGGTGAAGCAGTATGTGAAGTTGTATTTATCAGAAAAAGAAGTAGAGGAAGATGAGACTCAAGAATGCTTAAAACACATTGATAAATTAAATAAAAATCAAGGGAGCTATATCGTTAAGGAAACGATTGAAAATGTGCTTAAAAACATCTCATCCAATGAAAAAGACCCTAAATGGATAAGTCGTGTTTTTATTGAACGACTAAAATGCGAACTTAATAGAACTGAGCACCATACTCATGATAAGGCTACATCAACGACCGATTTGAGAAATCTAGAGGTTGATAATATTCTAAATGAAATTCGCTTGAACGATGAAAGAAAATTAACAACTCCTATGGAATTAAAGAAAATCATTAATGAGGCTGTTGAGAGAAGATATTTATCTGAAATAAATTTAGTTGAAGTTAAATCTTTATTGCGAAAAATGAAAAGAGATGAAATCTCAGAAGTTTACTCATCGGCCATAGGTTATTTGAAGTATGGCATAAACTTTCCTGTTGGAAGTAATGATGAGAAAAAAATTAATAAGATCATTCATGAGATAGAAAATCCAAGTGTTAAGCACAGAATTTTAAATTTCTTTATTGATATGAAATTTAAAATTTTAAGGATATATAATAATTTATTTTAAATAGATTGGAATGAGAGAGTTATATTAAAAACGTCAATCTTAGAAAGAATGGCTAACAGCTGTTTGATAGCCATTCTTTTATTTATTAGAAAATTAAGGCGTCATCATAAACACTTTTGAATTCTGCCCTAAATATTGACGAGCTAAACGATTAATATCTTCAACTGTAAGTTGGTGAATAATATCTTTCTGTTGGTTTAAACGCTGATATTGCCCATCATCGCTGGCAATCTGCGCTAGAGCCTCAGTCCAATAGCTCGAGCTATCAGTGACTTGTGAATTTTCAGTGAGCCAAATATTTTTCGCTTCGGTTAGCTCTTTTTCACTCACACCTGTTTGACGAATTTGACCTATTGTTTTTTGGGCGATTTGCGTCATTTCTTCAGCACGTTCAGGTGAGGTGGTGAAATTCAAGCGCGCGAGGTAATACGGTTGCGGTTTCTTCGCGAGCATCTGTGAAAAGCCTAGCGCATAAATACCACTCGCTTTCTCACGTAGTTCACCACGTAAGCGTTGGCTCACAATGGTATCAATCAGTTGAATCGCTAAGCTGTCTTGCTGGTTCCAGACAGCAGGTGACGCGAACTGAATACTCACCATGCTCTTATCGCTGCTGCTGATAGGATAAGTTTTATTAAAACTCGCCATTTTTGGCATGATCCCTTGGTCGCGAGATACCAGTTTTTGGTTACTGTGTGGCAGTGAGGCAACCCATTGCTCTAACAGAGGTTTTAGATCACGGCTATTCATTGCACCTGTAATGACCAGTGTCATATCTGCTGTTGAGGTGAGTAATTGGCGGTTAGCTTGCTGCAACTGCTGAGCCGTAAATTGCTGCCAGCTGCCCTGTGGGTTAATCACTAAAAATTCACCGTGGGTATAGCTTTCCCGATTAATATTATCAAGGAAAGTGCGTTCTACGGGGGTTTTGGCTAAATTTAAAGCAAAGGATTGTTTTTGTTGTTCTAATTTTTCACCACTAAATTGCGGAGCGGTGAGTTTTAAATTGAGTAACTGTAGCGCCGTTTCGAGGTTATCGACAGGGGCTTTTCCGCGAAAACCATGTGTCAGCAATTCACTGTATGGGCGAACGCTAATTTGGTTTTGTTTTGCCAGCAGAGCCAGATCACGCGCACTGTAATTTCCATAACCGCTGCTTTCAGGAAGTTTCAACGCCCAATCCGTTAAACCTGCCGTTTGTTGTGTTTCTAACGAACGGCCACCCGGTAATTGCAAGTTAAATTGAATATCATCTTTCAGGTTTTTATCTGTTTTAACAATTACCTGAATGCCATTACTCAAAGTCCAATGTTCCGTTTTTTCAACGGGCAGCTTAGATTGATCAACAATACTGCCTTTTATGGATTGGGGTAATTGCAGTTGAATGGCTTTGGAGCGCAGCGTAAATGGCCCTGGTGTGCTTTGGCGTATTTTAAGCCATTGCTGATTAAATGCCGATTTATCAATAGTAGGGGCATCAGTATCAGGCCCAATTAATGCTAAACGCGGGGAAGCGGTTTGTAGGAATTTAGCGACATGCTGTTGTAAGTCCTGCGGCTTAACGGATTTCATTAACTGGTAGCTGTTATCTAACTGTTGGCGCTTATTCCACATTGGCATGTCGTATTCAAGCGCCGTCGTCAGTTGCCCTGCTAAATATTCATTACTATAACGTTGCTCTGAAGCGGCTTGCAGGCTGAATTTTTTCAACATCGCTTGCTTTGCAGAATCAAGTTCTTCTTGGGTAACCGGCTCAGTAGCAAGGCGTTGTAATTCTGTAAATAAAATCTCAGTTGCACCTTGGTAATCATTACCTTTCGGGTGGATGATCATCAACTGTTGTAAGCGCTGGTTATCTAACATTGCCCCTTGTTCATTGATGCTAATCGACGGCAAAATGCCGTTATCCACCATAACGGAGAAACGTTGGTTTAAAATGGCCAACCAGAGGTTATCCAGTAAATCTTCCGACTGCCCTAAACGGGTATTTAGCGGTGCGCTAACATCCTTTTGTAAGGCAAATTGCACATAACGCGCCCCTTGCTCTTTATCAAATACACCTTGCACTAACATATTGGTTGAATGGGCAAATTGTTTCCATTGCGGGTTATCTTCTGCCACTTTTTTGGGTTTAGGGAGCGCAAATAAATTATCAACCTGATTGCGTACTGATGAACTATTGAAATCACCAATAATTAATAGTGACATTCGCTGAGGCTGATACCATGTTTGATAATAGTCTTTCGCTTGCTCAATCGGAGCATTGCGTACCACATCTAATGAGCCAATTGGGTTGCGATCGACGTAACGGCTACCGTGGTAACGTAATTTTTCTAAGCTGTCATTGATGCGATAGCCCATTCCTTGGCGTAAGCGCCATTCTTCAACAATCACAGGGCGCTCTTTTTCAAAGGCTTCTTGGTCAAAGGTCATATTTGACGCCCAATCTGCCATCACTTGTAAGCCTGTGGCGACTTGTGCGGTCGTGGCTTCGGGGAGTGACAATTTATATAGTGTGGAATTTAAACTGGTGATCGCATTAACATGGCTACCGAGTTTAAGCCCTTGGTGTTCAAGCTGTTTGAACCCCGTGGTTCCCGGAAAATGTTTGGTGCCTTTAAACGCCATATGTTCAGTAAAGTGCGCGAGACCAAGTTGCTGTTCATTTTCTTGCAATGAACCGCTACTGACCAACAAACGCAGTTCAACTCCAGGTTGATTGCGTTGTAGAAGGTAAACTTGCAGTCCATTTTCGAGTTGATAGTGTTGCAGGTCACCGCGTACGGGCAACAGCGAGGTTGCATTTTGACTCACAGATGTGCTGCCTGCGCAGCCACCGAGCAGAATGCTTACCAGTGTGGCGAAGGTAATTTTACGAAGCATATTCAGGTGTTCCTGTATTTAAGGATTTTTCACTCGCAGGTTCAACGAGCAATATTTGTTGTTCCGCAAATTGATCAACGAAGCTTTGATGGCTAACCAAAACAATGGCGCTGTCATGTAACTCAGCTTTCAATAGAGCGAGGAGTTCTAATGCGCTGTTTTCATCAAGGGCGGAGGTGGTTTCATCCAATAAAAGCAGTTTTGGTCGGTTGAGCAATAAACGCGCAAACATAATGCGCTGCTGTTCTCCACCAGATAGGCGGTTGTTCCAATCGGTTTCGAGTGCTAATTGATGATGCAGTTTTTCCAAACCGACTAACATCAATGCATATTGAAAATCTTGCTGGCTAAATTGGGATGCCGCTTTGGGATAAGCTAATAAGCTATCAAGCCGACTAATTGGTAAATAGAGACGCTGTGGGATCCACATAACTTTTTCTGTTCGGCTGATAGTACCGTTGAAGAAAGGCCAATGCCCACTTAGCGTACGTAATAAGGTGGATTTTCCAATGCCAGAACGGCCACTAATCAAGGTTAATTCACCTTGTTTGGCGGTTATATTCACGGAATTAATTAAACAGCGGTTGTCTGCGGTAGAAATGGATAACTTAGCCACCAGAGGTGGCGATTTTTCGTCGATAGTAACCACCGCTTTGTTATCGTTTTCCAATAAAACCACAAAGTTGTATAAACGGGAGACCGTGGCTTGCCATGCGGCGATTTCTTTATAGGCAAAAATAAACCAACCGAGTGAAGTCGCAACACTGGTAAAGGCTTGGCGCAATTGCATTAAGCCACCTAACATGATTTCACCCGCAAGGAATTTAGGCAGTGCGAGTAATACAGGTGCTAAAGCGGTAACTTGTTGGTAACCCACTGTATAAAAAGATAAATTTCTTTCACAGCGAATAAGGCGGTTCCAGTTGCTGATAATTTCACCAAAGCGCCCCATCAGTTCTTTTCTATCTTGAGTTTCACCGCGTTGCCCTGCGATGGCATCACCGTGTTGGCGGCAATTAATTAGCGAGCTACGGTAATCCGCTTCGCGGCGCTGCTTATCCATATGCAAACGGCGTAGCGGAAAACCTATCCATTGGGTAAGTGCAATACCAATGAGGGTATAAATAATACAAGCCCAGAACATATACCCGGGGATGGTCCAGTCGCTATCGGCAAAATTAAACGACAGGCTACCGGAAAGCGTCCAAAGAATGGCGGCAAATGAAATCAGCGTTAGCATTGAGTGAAGGAATGTCACCACTAAATTTAATGTTGATTCAATCAGTAAACGGATATCTTCAGCGATACGTTGGTCTGGGTTATCGGGTTCTTGTGATGTCAGCCTTAACAGGTAATGTTTACTGTTGGGGGATAACCAACGGCCAAGTACTTGCTCAGTCATGCCTTTACGCCAACGGATAATCAGCATTTGTTTTAGGTAGTTACCCATGACGACGACAAAAATTAGCCCACTAACTAAGATCACAAAGTACTGTAACAGTCCATATAGGGCTTGGCCGTCGAGTTTTTGTAGGGCGTTATAAAAGTCGCCGTTCCACATGTTCATTTTGACGTTGAACCACACCGAGGACAAGGTGAGCCCGAGTGAGGCAAACAGCAGTATCCAGCACAAAAGGGCAGCACGCTGCCCCCAAAAAGGTTTTACTAAATAGAAAAATTGTTTCAGTGTCTTCATGACGTTTTATTCATTTGTTGTTTTAATTGTTTAACGAGTTTTATTGCTCACATTGCTGGGAATTACAGGTCGTAATTAACTTGTAACCAGAACTGACGGCCCGGGTCGTAAGAGTTAATAACTCGGTTATCGAACATAAATCGGTCAGTAATGTTTTTATTATTCAATACGTTATTTACTTCTACAGAGAAACCGAAACCGTAGGCGAAATCAGGCTTCCAGCCTAGGCGAGTATCCCACGTATATTTACTAGCAAATTTTTGTTTGCTGTATTTACGAATTTGTCCCACTTCAGGATCGGTATAATAGTCATTGTCATAACGAACGGCTTGGTCACGAGCACCCCACCATTGCAGACGGTTATACCAAGTGACATCGTAATCATCCCAAACACTGGTTAGCTCTAAATTAAGTTTAATGGGGGAGTTGAAACTAGTAGATGGTAGCTTGGATGCATCGATCACTTTGCCGTCATACCAAACTTTGTTGAGGTTAACTTTATTGGCTGGGTCGAATGAATTATAGCCTGAATCTTTTGGCGTATTACTTTCACTTTGCTGCCAAGTAAAGGAGGCATTCATCACGTGAGAGGCTTGTGCCCATTCCCACGGTTGACTATTTTTTACGGATAATGTCACTGTATCGTGAGAACTACGACCACCATTATCATACATACGAATGCTACGTTTATTGGCATCCGTTGAATTGTATTTAGTACGAGTTCTGACTTCGTCATAACCTTCACGGTGTACATATTGTAGACGCCATGTGGTTGACATTACTTCTTGTTGTAAGGCAAGCGTTAACTCATCGTTATAGGGGGTTTTAAGTGAATCAACACCCTCATAATCACGTTCATCAGTCCATTCATTGGTGTTAGGATCAATTCCACAGAACATATAACAGTTTTGCATTCCTGCATTTTGAGCACCATACAACGCATAGGTAAGCATTGAGCGGCCGTAGTAGCGGTTAGCCCCTGCAATTAGTAAGGTTTCATTATTACCAAAAACATCATAAGTCCCAGTGATACGAGGGGCGATATTGGTACGATTAACGAAATCATCACGGTCAAGGCGAATCCCTGGGCGTAGGTTTAATTTGCCATACTGTAAATTGTCATCTAAAAAAATTGCATAGCTGGTGTAATCAGCCGAGTGTGTACCAGATTGGAAGCGAGTGATATGATCGGCGGAACCAATCCATTGAATATTGTCTGCTGTGCCGATGAAACGATAGCGATAGTAATCTTTATCGCGCTTATAAGTCCCCTTGGTATAAGAAACCTCAGAACCTAATGTGGGTTGGTGTGTAATACCGAAACCATCTTCCATTGGGTTGAAACGCATTATGGCTTTAGCAGTATGAATATTTTGTTTTGTTGTTAAGTCACCTTGCCCGCCACTACGCAGTGATTGAGGATTTTTCCAATCGCTGTAGTCTAGAAGTTCAACATAATCTTGTTGGTCGTTTTTTCTATCATCTTCTAATGTTTGGGTGCTGGCAGTTAGCTCTAATTTACCGATGTCATAATCATGTTTGAATACACCCGTAAATCCAAGTCCATCATGGGTACTGTCATAGCCTGAATTTAAGACAGAGCTAGCAAATAAATAACTGTTATATTTAGCATAATTGATAGATAGATCTAATGAGCTATGCGGCGATAAATCCGCTGAATATTTTAGGAAAAAATTATCCGAATCTCTTTTTTGTTTACGAGTTCCTTCAGGCGAATAAATCTCTTCCAATTCCCCTGAACTATTCAATGTAACGCCTGTTCCTCCGGTCGCTGTCATCGGAATAGTCGAACTACGACGTGAAGCGGAGAAAACTAATCCTGAATTTTCACTCACTCCTAATTCAAACCAGCCACCAAAGTCATTTTTATCATAGCGGTTTTGGAAACGAGCAGGATTTGCCGTATCATTCTTAGTCGTATCAATCCCTTGCGATGAATCGTGAAACAAATTATTCCAACCAGAGCGGGTTAAGCGGTAATAGGCGTGAGCACTATTTTCCCCTTGCCAGCGGCGGCTGTTCACCTCAACGGTGCCCCCTGTAAATCCACCAAATTCGACAGGAATGTTATTGTCATACACTGTCATGCTGTCGATCAGACGGCTATCGATGTAGATCCCTTGGTCGCTACTGCTCAGACGGGTCGCTGTTTCACCGAGACCACTGTCTGCGGGGTCAAAATCATTATTAAAACTAACACCATCAAGGCGATAAGCATTTTGATAGCTGCTTGAACCGTGGATTGAGATGCGGGAAGGCTTGATTTCCCCTTGGTTCATCGAGTTACTGTCATTGTTAGCAAATTGGACAGCAGGGTTAGTTTTCATTAAATCGGTGATATTGCCATCACCGGTATTTTTCTGGCTAATCTCTTCAGACGTCACATATTGCGGTGCTGACATAACATCTGTTGCGGGGTGATTCTGAACAACGCCAGAGACTTGAGTTTCCGGTAATACCAATGTGCCTTGGCTTAAATTTTGCTGACGAATAACGAAAACACCATTTTCATTGACTAACTCTAAGCCGCTACCGATGAGTATTTTTTGTAATGCGGTTTGAGCGGAGTAGTTACCAGACAAGGCAGGTGCTCGTAAGCCATTTAACTGACCTTTATCATAAATCAATTGAATTTGGCCTTGGCGGCTAATTTCAGCCACTGAGGTCGCCAGTGATTGTTCTGGTAGTGAAAATGCGAGTTCTTGTGCTGATGCAGACTGACAAACAATGGCGCTACTCACCGCAATAGCAAGGGCGAGCGGCCTTAATCGGCTTTGAGTAAACTGAATAGACATGGTTATCCCTTATTCTTAAGCTGCACAAAAAGTGTGCGAAAATAGGTCAGCAAAATGATGACTAGTTAAGAAGAGGGTGAAATGAGAATTATCCTCACCTGCAAATGAAAATATTTTTTATTTATTTTTTTTATTTTGAATAATCAATACGTTATTTTTATCTCGATAGACGACTTGTACCGGAAGTAATGAAGGAAGGGCTTGAAAAAACTGTTCTGGCTGATGGGTATTGATGCGACCTGAGATTTTACTCTTCGCTAATTGAGCGGGAGAAAGCTCGATATTTATCGATGAATAGTTTTTAAGTTCATCGAGGACTTCTGAAAGTGGTTTATCGACAAAAATTAATTCACCAAAACGCCAACGAGCCACATCTAGCGGGTTGATGTGTTGGCGAGCGATTGGGCTGTTCGGCGATTGACTGACTGCACTGTCACCAGCAAGTAGGAAAACGGGTTGTTTGCTTGCGGCATCTTCAAAGCTGACAATGCCTTGGCTGACATTCACAGCAACTTGCTGAGCCACTTTGTTAACTTCAAATTCGGTTCCTACCACTTGAATACGCCGGTTATCAGCTTGAATTATAAAAGGCCGATAGGGGTTGGATTTGACTTTAAAATAAACATTTCCCTGTTCCAGATACAGGTTACGTACTGGAGTTTCATAGGCAACATGAATCCGGGTATTGCGGTTAAGAAACAGCTGGGAACCATCAGGTAAAGTAACTTCTTTAGGCGTATCCGTTGCCACTAAGGTCATATTATTGAGCAACATCGAAGGTAAGTGGCTGTATGGCAAAAACAAAATAGCCGCAATAAAAAATGCTGCTAAGGTATTGCCCAAAGGGCGCCATAAGCGAAAAAAAGGGCGTTTTCCCTTGGGAAGTATTGTGCTAGCAGGGCGCGGCATGTGATCAAAATCGCGCCATAGTCCAGCAATGGCATCATACGCTTTTGCATGTTCAGGTGATGCAGCAATCCATTGTTTGAATTGCTCTGTTTCAAGGGCGCTGATACGTTGGCTGTGCATGCGGGTAAACCACAGCGCGGCTTCTTCATCAATGCGGCTTTCATCATCTGATGTTTGCAAAGAGTCGTGTGTCATTACGAATTATTGCCCTGATTATCAAGGTGTTTTTTACAGTGAACAAGCGCCGCCGCAATATGTTTTTCCACCATACTGATTGAAATTTCCATTCGTTCAGCAATCTCACTTTGAGATAAGCCATCAAAACGATACAGCAAAAATGCTTCTCGTCGACGGGGTGGTAACGTTTCAAGCGCTTCGCTTAGCCGTTGGATGCGTTGCTGATGTTCCAAGATTTCACTGGGATCAACTTGGCTTTGTTCAAAATGCGGTTCATGAGTAACATCATCAATGGATGTTTCTGATTTAGTTTGGCGCTGGTTACGTCGCCAATGGTCAATCAAAACATGATTCGCAATTTTAAACAGATAAGCGCGGCTCTCTTTTACAGGCGTTTGTTCTTTACGGTTTAGCCATAGTGTAAACACATCCTGTGATAAATCATCAGCATCATTGCTGTTATCTAGCCGATTGCGGAAAAAGCGCACAAGTTGGCTATATGTTGACTGATACGCACCGCTAATTTTACGGGCAAGAGATTTATCAATAGTCATTTTACTGGTGTTAATGTCATAAAAGAGCACAATTGTGCTGATTAATAATCTGCTCAGATTACTTTATTATTTAAATCAATAAGTTGTTTTAATAATTATGTTTTTACTAATAATAATGAATATCATTTTTGTTTGTATTATGCCTATAATCTGCAAAAAATAAAGTCGTGAGGCAGAATATGAGCAGTATGACGGGCCAGTTAGAGCGCCCGATTTTCCGTCCACTAGGCGGTTTGGTTTTAAGTTGTCTTTTCCATGGAACACTGGCAATCATTTTTATCGGCTGGTTTACTTCTTCAATTCCGAAGACCGGAGTGCTACCACCAGCAATTTCGTTGCAGCTGGGTGTTTATCAGCTTGAACAACAGGCAGAGCCTGAAATTAATCATGCCCCTAAACAACACATGACGACGCGTGAAGAGTCATTGCCTGAAGTGGTTGAAAAGGTAGATAAATTGCCTGAAACTGCGATCGTTGATAATGGCACATTGACGAAAGTTAGTGAGAAAAAACGACCACCAAAAAAGAAAATTCCACAAGAGAAAAAAGTGATCGACGAAGCCCCTGTAACTACGCAGGAGTCGACGGTGACTTCTGCCCCTGCATCAGGGAGTGAATCCAGTAGCAGTGCGAATTTCTCCAGTAATGCATCCGCGGCAGTGAGTGGGCTCCAAGGCTGGCAAAGTGAGGTTCATCAGCGTATAGCCAAGACCAAACGCTATCCACGTGCAGCACTGCGTTACCGCTCAACTGGGGTCTCTCATATAAAAGTGGTTTTGGATAGCCGGGGTGAAGTGATTGCCGCCAGCTTATTGAATTCATCCGGTACGAAAATATTGGATAAAGAAGCGTTGGCGACAATTTCACGTGCTGCGCCTTTTCCTACCCCGCCAGAAACATTGTTGGTAGATGGCCGGGTCGAGTTTATTGCGCCAATCGTGTTCGATACAACGTCTATTTAAATTTAACTAAATAGCCCTTTTTAGGGCTATTTATCAGGTGAATTTGGTCTGTTTTTTGGGGTCGGTCGTTTAGGGCGATAAGGACGAGGTTCTTTTTTTCGTTTTAAACGCGCTGGCTTAGCGGTTGGTGTTCCTTTGCTCTCTTGCTTGCTATCTTCATTACTGTCGTCATCTCCATTATCATCTTGATTTTCCTCTGTATTAACGACGAGCGGAGGGGCTTGTTTGTGGCCTTTCTTTTTCTTTAAACGCAGTAATGTATTTGCTAAAACGAAGCCAATACATAAGGCAAGTAGAATAAAAATTCGTAATACATTGGTGCTGTTATCCGCTTGTTGAATTTCAGCGGCTAGGAGCTCCGTATCAATGGTTAAACGCAAATAGCCTTTTGGCTCTTTTGTGCCTTGGATGGGAACGACAAGCTGGTATTGAAAGTTTTGTAGTGAGGAGTTGTCATCGATGGCCAGCCGTTCTTTCACCGTTGTCGGCTCACCGACTTGAGTGACCAGTGTGCCACTGGCAGTATAGATACTGGCATCTAAAATATACCTATCTTTCACCACGTTATTTAAATTGGCATTAATTCGCTCTAAATTAAAATCTTTACTGCCGGGAACAATATAATCAGATAAGCTGAAAGCAACTTGCTCAGCAAGAACATAAGTCAATTGTTTAAATTGCTCAATTCTGCCTTGGTTTTGGCTATTTCCTAAATAAGAAATACCATGCATAAGTAAAGTTACCAACGCAACGCAGATAACGATAATGACTGTTTTGTGGAGCCTAAAGGTAAGTTTCATTGCTTTATTGGTGCTCTCGACTTATTTTGAGTATAAAGATGCCGTTATACTTTAGCTAATATGGGGTTATCTTCAGTTTTAACAGTAAATACATAAGGTCACAAAGCCTTAAAATTTAGTATAGTGGCTTCGTTCGGCTGCTCGCAACTTATCATTATAAAAAAGTTACACTCTAAATAATTCGAGTTGTATGTAGGTGACAAACGAAGATAGTCCGATGAGCATACATAAGTATGTGATTCGGCTAGCTGAGCGTAGTCAACAACCAGACAACTTGAAGTATGACGAGTATATCGATTACAGGAGCTAATTTTCATGTCAACGAGCTTGACCTATTGTTATCTACCCGACGAAATCCAAAAATGGCCAGGGTTGCCATTGTCATTAAGTGGTGAAGAAGTGATGCCATTGGATTATCGTGCTGGGGACAGTGGGTGGTTATTATATGGCCGCGGCTTAGATAAAGCGCGTATCAGTAATTTCCAACAGCGATTAGGGATCGCTATCGTAATTGTCTCTTCGTGGCGTATTGATGACTACCAAGTGGTCAGAATCGCTGGGAGTATTACACCTCGAATTAAAAAACTCGCTGACGAATGTTTATTAGATGTCGTGCCATTAGGGCAAATTCCACGTTTGCGTTCACCGGGCCTATTACTGATGGATATGGACTCGACAGCGATTCAAATTGAATGTATCGATGAAATTGCTCGCTTAGCAGGGGTAGGGGAGCAGGTTGCTGAAGTGACCGAGCGAGCCATGCTAGGGGAACTCGATTTTACGGAAAGTTTACGAGCACGCGTTAGCTTACTTGAAGGTGCCGACGCCGCTATTCTTGACCAAGTGATGGAAACATTGCCTTTAATGCCGGGCTTAACGAACCTTGTGCGTAAGTTACAAGCGATGAATTGGCACATTGCGATAGCATCCGGTGGTTTTACTTTCTTTGCTAATAACTTGCAACAGCGATTGAAACTTGTGGCGGCGGTTGCTAATCAACTTGAAGTCAAAAATGGTAAGTTAACAGGCAAAGTCAAAGGCCCAATTGTAGATGCTAAATATAAAGCGCAAACCTTGGTTAAATTGGCTGAAAAACTGGAAATTCCCATTGAGCAAACTGTTGCCATTGGTGACGGGGCAAATGACCTGAAAATGATCCGTAAAGCAGGGCTGGGTATTGCGTATCATGCGAAACCAAAGGTGTATGCAAGGGCGAAGGTTGCGATTCGTCATGCAGATCTGATGGGGGTGATGTGTGTGTTGAGTGGGGGCCTCAAACACGAAGAACGCTAAATATTCTTCATATTTCGTGCTGTGGCGGTGTTGGCTGCACTCGGCTGCTTGGGTCACATACTGGTGTATGCTCCCCAAGACATCCTCTTTTGCCGCCTAGCCACAACCCGAACTATTTTGAATATTGATATCGATATTTTATGGTTTGTGCTGTGGCGGTGTTGGCTGCACTCGGCTGCTTGGGTCACATACTGGTGTATGCTCCCCAAGACATCCTCTTTTGCCGCCTAGCCACAACCCGAACTATTTTGAATATTGATATTGATATTTTATGGTTTGTGCTGTGGCGGTGTTGGCTGCACTCGGCTGCTTGGGTCACATACTGGTGTATGCTCCCCAAGACATCCTCTTTTGCCGCCTAGCCACAACCCGAACTATTTTGAATATTGATATCGATATTTTATGGTTTGTGCTGTGGCGGTGTTGGCTGCACTCGGCTGCTTGGGTCACATACTTGTGTATGCTCCCCAAGACATCCTCCTTTGCCGCCTAGCCACAACGTGAACTATCTAGAGTATTACGGCTAAAGTGTTATGGATAATAAGAACTAAGAACTAAGAACAAAATTGAATTTTATGAGGGGTTTGCTGTGGCGAAAGGGGTTAAAAGGGCATTTGTCTGTAATGATTGCGGGGCGGATTATCCGCGTTGGCAAGGGCAGTGTAGTGCTTGTCATGCATGGAATACCATTACAGAAGTGCGTCTGGCCTCTGCAAGCTCTTCATCGCGTAATGACCGCTTAACGGGGTATGCAGGGAATGCGGCTGGGGTAAGTAAGGTTCAGAAGCTGTCTGAAATTAGCCTTGAAGAACTTCCTCGTTTTACTACAGGGTTTAAAGAGTTTGACCGCGTACTTGGCGGGGGAGTCGTACCGGGCAGTGCTATCCTAATTGGAGGTAACCCGGGAGCGGGTAAGAGTACCTTATTACTGCAAACTATGTGTTTGTTGTCCCGTGAAATGAAAACCTTATATGTGACAGGGGAAGAGTCACTTCAACAAGTTGCGATGCGAGCGCACCGTTTAGGGCTACCGACTGACTCACTCAATATGCTGTCAGAAACCAGTATTGAGCAAATTTGTTTAACAGCGGAGCAAGAACAGCCCAAACTGATGGTGATTGACTCCATCCAAGTGATGCATATGGCAGATATTCAATCCTCTCCGGGCAGTGTGGCACAAGTCAGGGAAACCGCGGCTTATCTTACCCGTTTTGCGAAAACCCGTGGCGTTGCCATTATTATGGTTGGTCACGTCACTAAAGATGGCTCATTAGCAGGACCTAAAGTCCTCGAACACTGTATTGACTGTTCTATCATGCTAGATGGTGATGCGGATAACCGCTTTCGTACCTTACGTAGCCATAAAAACCGCTTTGGGGCAGTCAATGAGTTAGGCGTATTTGCCATGACAGAACAAGGGCTTAAAGAGGTCAGTAATCCTTCTGCAATTTTCCTAAGTCGTGGTGACGAAATTACCTCGGGTAGCTCCGTGATGGTAGTATGGGAAGGGACAAGACCGCTGCTGGTGGAGATACAAGCGCTAGTAGACCATTCGATGATGTCTAACCCACGGCGTGTTGCGGTCGGGCTTGAACAAAACCGTTTGGCCATTTTATTGGCAGTATTACACCGTCATGGTGGCTTGCAAATGTCAGATCAAGACGTTTTTGTCAACGTCGTGGGTGGGGTAAAAGTAACTGAAACCAGTGCGGATTTAGCACTATTACTTTCTTTGGTTTCGAGTTTTCGCGACCGCCCATTACCTAGAGATCTGGTGGTCTTTGGTGAGGTGGGGCTTGCAGGGGAAATTCGTCCAGTTCCAAGTGGTCAGGAACGTATCTCTGAAGCAGCAAAACATGGTTTTAAGCGTGCTATTGTGCCCCATGCGAATATGCCAAAGAAATCACCGCCAGATATGAAAGTGTATGGCGTGAAAAAGTTAGCGGACGCATTAAGTATTTTGGATGAACTATAAGCTTTTAATCTAGGGTAAAAGGAAAATACATGGCTGAATTTGACTATCTTAAAAACGCAATCAAACGAGCGGGTTACACGCTCCAGCAAGTTGCGGATGCGACAGATATGACCAAAGGCTATCTCAGCCAGTTGATTAACGACAAAATTAAAAGCCCCAGCGCACAAAAAATCGCGGCATTGCATCGTTTTTTAGGCCTTGAATACCCTATTCAGCAAAAAACGATTGGCGTGGTGTTTGGCAAATTTTATCCATTACATACTGGGCATATTTATTTGATTCAACGGGCATGTAGCCAAGTCGATGAGCTCCACGTCATTCTCTGCCATGATGAACCCCGTGATAAGGACTTGTTTGTTAACAGTTCTATGTCTCAACAACCCACAGTAAGCGACCGTTTACGCTGGTTATTACAAACTTTTAAATATCAAAAGAATATTCATATTCACTCATTTGATGAAAATGGCATAGAGCCATATCCACACGGTTGGGAAGTGTGGAGTGATGGAATGAAAGGCTTTTTGAAAAAGCATAATATTAATCCAAGTTTTATCTATTCAGGGGAAGTGAATGACGTGCCGCGGTATAAAAAATACTTAGGTATCGAAACCATCTTGATTGACCCTGAGCGCACGTTTATGAATATTAGCGGTAACCAAATTCGTCAGGCGCCGTTTCGTTATTGGGAATATATTCCAACAGAAGTGAAACCCTTCTTTGTGCGTAAAGTCGCCATTCTTGGTGGTGAGTCAAGTGGTAAATCGACGTTAGTCAATAAGTTAGCCAATATTTTCAATACATCCAGTGCATGGGAATATGGCCGTGACTATGTGTTTAGCCACTTAGGTGGTGATGAGATGGCATTGCAATATTCTGACTACGACAAAATCGCCTTGGGACACGCTCAATATATTGATTTTGCAGTAAAATATGCTAATAAAGTCGCATTTATTGATACCGACTTTGTCACGACTCAAGCTTTTTGTTTGCGCTATGAAGGCAAAGAGCACCCATTTGTTCAGGCATTGATAGACGAATACCGATTCGATTTAGTCATAGTTTTAGAGAATAACACTCCTTGGGTCGCTGATGGTTTAAGAAGCTTGGGGAGTGATAAAGACCGGAAAGCGTTCCAAGGCTTACTCATTGAAATGCTTAAGAAAAACAATATTGAATTTGTGCGTGTAGAATCTTCAGATTATGACACACGCTTCTTGGAGTGCGTCACCCTTGTTCAGCAGTTACTGATGTTGGATGACTTATAAAGCCTCACAATAAAAAACGGCATCTAATGACGATGCCGTTTTGATTCTATCTATATGATATCGATCCCTTAAATAATTTGAATTATAGGTAGGCGGCAAGAGAGTGAGTCCCTAGGAGCATACACCAGTATGTGACTAGGGCTCACGAAAGCAGCCAACACCGCTATAATTCTAAATTATGACAGGGATTATTTGGTCATACGCTTATACTTCATACGATGTGGCTGCAACGCTTCCGCGCCTAACGTCCGTTTTTTGTAATCTTCATATTCAGAGAAGTTACCTTCGAAGAACGTAATATTACCTTCGTCTTGGTAATCAATAATATGGGTTGCAATACGGTCAAGGAACCAACGGTCATGGGAAATAACCATAGCACAGCCAGGGAACTCTAACAGGGCGTTTTCCAGCGCACGTAAAGTTTCAACGTCGAGGTCGTTGGTTGGTTCATCGAGTAACAGGACGTTACCGCCCACTTGCAGTAATTTGGCTAAGTGTAAACGGCCACGTTCACCACCAGATAACTCACCAACACGTTTACCTTGGTCAACGCCTTTAAAGTTAAAGCGACCCACATAAGCGCGACTTGGAATTTCAAAGTTACCAATACGCATGATGTCTTGGCCGTTAGAAATTTCTTCCCAGACAGTTTTGCTGTCGTCCATCGCATCTCGGAACTGGTCAACAGAGGCAATTTTCACGGTATCACCTAACGTGATTGAGCCAGAGTCCGGTTGCTCTTGGCCCGATATCATACGGAACAGAGTGGATTTACCCGCACCGTTAGGGCCGATAATTCCCACAATTGCCCCTTTCGGGATTGAGAAATTCAGGTTATCAATCAGAACGCGATCACCATAAGATTTACTTAGGTTTTCAACCTCGATAACTTTATCCCCTAAACGCGGCCCAGGTGGAATAAATAGCTCGCTGGTTTCATTACGTTTTTGATATTCAACGCTATTGAGCTCTTCAAAGCGAGCCAAACGCGCCTTACCTTTAGCCTGACGGCCTTTTGGATTTTGGCGGATCCACTCAAGCTCTTTCTCGATAGATTTACGACGAGCGGCTTCTGTGGAGGCTTCTTGCGCCAAACGTTCATCTTTTTGCTCAAGCCA
Organism: Providencia sp. PROV040; assembly: GCF_032706145.1. NCBI lineage: Bacteria > Pseudomonadati > Pseudomonadota > Gammaproteobacteria > Enterobacterales > Morganellaceae > Providencia > Providencia sp. PROV040. The sequence continues at coordinate 745,962 of NZ_CP120530.1, forward strand.
AGAAGAGTAGTTACCTTCCCAAGGAATACCTTCACCACGGTCAAGTTCGAGGATCCAACCCGCGACGTTATCTAAGAAGTAACGGTCATGCGTGATAGCCACAACAGTACCTTCGTAGTCGTGTAAGAAACGCTCTAACCAGGCAACAGACTCGGCATCCAAGTGGTTGGTTGGCTCATCGAGCAGCAACATATCGGGTTTTTCGAGTAGTAAGCGGCAAATGGCGACACGACGACGTTCACCCCCAGAAAGGTTTTCAATTTTAGCATCCCAAGCTGGCAGGCGCAGTGCATCCGCAGCTCGCTCTAATTGGTTGTCTAAATTATGACCATCTTGTGCGGAGATAATGGCTTCTAACTCGCCTTGCTCTTTCGCGAGTTTATCGAAATCTGCCCCTTCTTCCGCGTAAGCTGCATAAACTTCGTCTAAGCGTGTTAATGCATTTTTCACTTCGCTAACCGCTTCTTCAACAGCTTCGCGTACGGTGTGCTCAAGGTTTAGCTTCGGTTCTTGCGGAAGATAGCCGATTTTCAGACCCGGTTGTGGACGTGCTTCACCTTCGATATCGGTATCAATACCCGCCATAATACGCAGTAACGTTGATTTACCGGCACCGTTAAGACCTAAAACACCGATCTTAGCCCCCGGAAAGAAGCTCAGAGAGATATTTTTTAAAATATGACGTTTCGGTGGAACAATTTTTCCAACCCGATACATACTGTAGACGTATTGAGCCAATTTATTTACCTTTTGATTTGTAAAGGGAATTTTAGTTTTTTAGTCTATTTTTGCTTTAACAAGCTTAGGCTGAAAAGCATTTAATAAACAGCTATATAATTTTCTAGAACTATACCTGAACATCAGAAGATCATCCATCCCTCTCAGTGATACAAGCTTGATGACTTTCTATTATCAATTTGTAGGTGTATAGTATGTCTATACGCTATACAAGGAGTTGGCCATGATAAAAAGTTTTAAACATAAAGGAATTGAACACTTTTTTAAAATGGGCATTACGTCTGGTATTCAATCGAAGCACATAACAAAGTTACGGGTACAACTGACTGCGCTCAATGTTGCTAAAAAACCACAAGATATGTCTGCACCAAGTTGGAATCTCCATCAATTAAAACGGGGAGATTTGCAGCATCATTGGGCAATATCAGTGAATGGAAACTGGCGACTCACATTTAAATTTGAGGGTGAAGATGCCATTCTCGTTGATTATCAAGATTATCATTAAGTAAGGTGAACATAATGAGCAAAATGCATAATCCAGTACATCCGGGTATCGTTTTACGTGAATATTTAGAGGGTATTTCAGTCACTGAAGCTGCAAAAGCATTGGAGGTAACACGTACAACTCTCTCGCGTATTCTCAACGGTAATAGCGGTATTTCGGCAGATATGGCGATACGATTAGAAATGGCACTCGGAACCAGTGCTGAAATGTGGGTTGAGATGCAAGCCCAGTATGAACTTTGGCAAGCTTCTTTGGAAAAACGCCCCGCCATTAAACCTTTATTTCCGCGGAGGGAAGGTTGTAAGTCATTCATGGACTGAATGGTACGTAAAAGACTGTAAAGTCGAAAAATTCAAGAACTCTCTGCTGTTACTAAATAAAAACTTTCGGTAGCATTAACATTATTGATATATGTTTAATATACCTATAATCCTTCAAGTCGCAGCGCTTTTCGTTGAGGTATAAGTGACTACGCTCAGCTAGCCGAGTCGCATAGTTTATCTATGCCCCTGTCTATCTTCGCTTGTCGCTTGCCTGCAACTCGAATTATTTGGGGTATATATAGGTTAAGGTCTTTCCTGTATTTTGACTTTAGTTTAGCGATGGAGCGAGTGAATATGAAAGGTTGGTTAGCGGCAGTACCTGTGACAATGTTGCTGGTTTCCAGCGCAGTATGGGCGGATTCCTTACAGGCACAACGGGAGCGTTATCAGGCAATTAAGGTTGCATGGGATGCCAATAAAATGGATGAAGTCGAGCGCTTGCTGCCGACCTTGCATGATTATCCACTTTACCCTTATCTCGCTTATCGTGAGTTAACTCAAGACTTAGATATTATCTCGCCACGACAAGTTCAGGAGTTTATTAATACCTACCCAACCTTGCCTGTCGCTAAAAATCTCAAAACACGCTTTGTCAACGAACTAGCTCGCCGCCAAGAGTGGAAATCGCTGCTTGAATTTAGCCCTGAGGCGCCAAAACCTGCCGAAGCCCAATGTAATTTTTATTTTGCTAATTGGGCTGTGGGAAATAAACAAGTTGCTTGGCAAGGGGCAGAAAAAGCTTGGTTAAATGGCCGTTCAATGCCGAGTGCTTGTGATAAATTATTTAACGAATGGGAAAAAGCGGGTTATTTAACCCCTGAGATGACCCTTGAACGTATTAATTTAGCCATAAAAGAGGGCAATACATCGATTGCTAGTTATTTAGCAAAACGCTTACCAACCAGTTATAAAACGATTGGTGATGCGCTAGTGAAATTACAAAATGACCCTGCTTCAGTCGTGACATTCGCTAAAACGATGACGCCAACGGATTTTACTCGCCAAGCCACCATCGCGGCCTTTAGCCGTTATGCGCGCCAATCTCCTGATGCGGCTCGTACAGTACTTAATAGCATAAGTTCTGCACAAAAAATGAATATGGCAGAAAAGCAGTTACTTAAAGACAGTATTGCTTGGCAATATATGGGTGATGTGACCCCTGAACAGGCCCAATGGCGTGATGAGACCATTCAAGAAAGTAATTCATCGTCATTGAAAGAGCGTCGTGTTCGTTTAGCGTTGGGAGCTGGTGATAAAACCGGTGTCGCGTCATGGTTAAAACGCTTGCCAGCGGAAGTTAAAAATAAAGAAGAGTGGCAATATTGGCAGGCTATCACGCTAATTGAAGCAGGAAAAAAAGCGGAAGGAGAGGCATTACTTCGCCAATTAACGGAAAAGCGTGGCTTCTACCCAATGGTCGCAGCACAAGTCTTAGAAATTGATTACCCTGTATATGTTAAATCGGCCGTTAAGCCAGACTCAAGCATTAATAAACTCCCAGAAGTTCAGCGGGTTAGAGAGTTAATGTATTGGGAACTAGACAACCTCGCTCGTTCTGAATGGGTGAGTTTAGTGGCATCGCTGCCAGCAAACCAGCAAGAGCAATTGGCTCGTTATGCGTTTGATAATAAATGGGCTGACCTCAGTGTTCAAGCGACTATCACAGCTAAACTTTGGGATCACCTAGAAGAACGTTTCCCATTAGCATGGGATAAAGAATTCAATTTATATACCAAGTCGAAAGATATTCAAAAAAGCTATGCAATGGCCATTGCTCGCCAAGAAAGTGCATGGAACCCACAAGCTCGCTCGCCCGTTGGTGCGACAGGTTTGATGCAGTTGATGCCAGCGACAGCAAAACATACCGCACAAAAGCAAGGTATTAATTATGTGAATGCGAGCCAGTTGACCAATCCTACGACCAATATTGAACTAGGGACGGCGTATCTGGAAGATGTTTATCAGCAATTTGGTAATAACCGTATTTTAGCCAGTGCGGCTTATAATGCAGGCCCATCCCGTGTGACTCGTTGGTTAGGTAACAGTGGTGGGCGTATTGATGCAGTCGCATTTGTTGAAAGCATCCCGTTCTCAGAAACCCGCGGTTATGTGAAAAATGTTCTATCGTATGATTTATTTTATCGACATTTTATGGGGCAGAAGAATAGTAAGGTGTTGCTTTCGAATGAATGGAATATGAAATACTAAAAATACTCTTCATATTTCGAATTGTAGGGGTGTTGGCTACGTTTGCTAACCCTAGTCACATACTTGTGTATGCTCCTAGGGCTTAGCATCACTTGCCGCCTACCTACAATCCGAACTATTTTGAGTATTCATATTTTTATATTTCGATTTATAGGGGCTTCGTATGTTAGCTTTAGTTGCATACAGGTGTATGCTCCCCGAGCTATCCTCGCTGGTCGCCTAGTCACAACTCAAACTATTTAGCGTATTAACGCAGTAACTAAATGAAATTTGGTTATTTTTTGTATTGTTGAAGCTTGAAAAGCGTTTGGTTGATGATTTCTAATAAGAGTGTGTTATTATTTGTACTAGTTAAATAGTATGGGTGGATAAACGATGACAGCAAATCAACAACATGACCCGGCGCTGACTGCCGATGAGAACGCTGACTGGCTGCGCTTTGTGAATTTATTACAATTGGCATTTGAACAAGATATTCATCTGCCAGTTCTTCAGTTATTACTCACGCCAGATGAGCGTACAGCGTTAGCGACTCGCGTTAAAATTGTACAAGAACTGATGCGCGGTGAAATGAGCCAAAGAGAACTGAAAAATGAGCTAGGAGTGGGAATAGCAACTATTACTCGGGGTTCGAATAGCTTAAAGTCAGCTCCTATTTCTGTGAAGGAGTGGTTAGAGCAGCAACTTCTCTAAAATATGCGTCATATTTTGCGCTGTGGCGTTGTTGGCTGCATTCGGTTACCCGAATCACATACTTGTGTATGCTCATCGGGATAACCTCACTTGCCGCCTAGCCACAACCCAAACTATTTAGCGTATTGGTATTTATTGTATTTCAAATTGTAGGGGTGTTGGCTTCACTCATTTGCCCTAGTCACATACTTGTGTATGCTCCCCGAGCTACCCTCGTTGGTCGCCTAGTCACAGTACGAATTATTTAGAAGACTAATACTCTTCATATTTTGAATGGATAGGCATAAAAAAAGTATGGTTTCCCATACTTTAGTGTGAAAAGAGTGGTGTTTAATCGCACATGCAATTTTAATTATTTTAAGTATAATTAATCTTCTACTTGGTTTAGCTCTTTATAAATTTCATGCTTAATGGGAACTAAAGCCAATATCAAGGCTTGTTGGTAAACACTAGTGCGAGTTAATACCCCATCAGTGAAAAAACCAATGGCACCACCTTGTTGTTTGATATTATCGATGCCTGTTAAAAAGGCCATTTCATCACCGAGTTCGCGGCCTTCACGAATACCCGCCAGAATTTTTTCTGGGATCATAATACTGGCAGAGCGAGATTCGCCGCGTATTTGCTTATGCTCAATCACTATCCAAGCAAATGTCATATCGTCTTCGATACCTGCTTCAATACCAACCCAAAAATCCGCTTCGGGGCGAACTTGCCTAGAGGCCATAACGCGCTGTCTAGCCCCAGTACGGGTTTCATTATTACCGATAGGTTGCTGTGGAACACTGCTATCGACATTAATATCTTCAATTTGATAACTGCCAGCCCCAAAAACAGCATCGAAAGCAAGATGAATCGCTTTAATTTTGGCAGGATTAGTCGTTGCAGCTATAACTTGGTACATTAATTATTTTCCTTTGAACACATACTTCGAAAAGTAATAACGGAACACATCTATGTTACAGGTTTATCTTGTTCGCCATGGCGAAACTGAATGGAATTTAGCTCGTCGCATCCAGGGACAATCCGATAGCCCTCTGACCGCCACTGGACGACTGCAAGCAAGGCAGGTGGCTGAGAGGATAAAGTCAGAAGGCATTACCCATATTATCACTAGTGATATGGGACGCACACTGGAAACTGCACAAATAATTGCAAGTGTATGCGAATGTGAAATTACCACAGAACCGCGTCTACGTGAACTAAATATGGGCGTTCTTGAACAAAGAGCAATAGAGTCGTTAACGCCAGAGGAAGAACAGTGGCGCAAAAGCTTAATTGATGGGACTCGTGGAGGACGAATTCCAGAGGGTGAATCAATGGAGGAGCTGTATACACGTATGTTTGCAGCACTAAATAGCTGTTTAGATTTGCCTGAAGGGAGCCGCCCACTGATTGTTAGCCATGGTATTGCGCTAAGTACGTTAATTAGCCGTATTATGGGGGTTCCTGCCTATTCAGAACGCCGTCTACGTTTACGTAACTGTTCGTTATCTCGTGTTGATTACCAAAATAGCCCATGGCTTGCGAATGGTTGGATAGTTGAAACAGCCGGTGAGGTTACACACTTATCGCAGCCAGCTCTCGATGAGCAACAAGGTTAACTATTTAGAAAAAGGAGTTTCAACAAACTGAAACTCCTCTGCTTTAAGGGGTTATGGTCGAACCTGTTTTGATTGGTACATAATAATCAAAGGTATCGATGTGTGTCTTGGGGTCATCATTTTCTGGGGTGATATGACGTAAATCGATGTTTTTTAATCGATAATGTTCGATATCATAACCTGGTCGACGCGTTAAATTCAGCTTAGGCAAATATACGCCATAAATTTGGTACAAAAACTCTTGTAATGCATCTCGAGTTGGCGTCCCATTGAACGAAAATTTAACATAATGGCCACTTGGTAACGTTAAACTCGTGTACTGGTCAGTGTTAAAACTCGCATCCTCAGGTTTTACCGCAGTGGTATAGAATACCGTTTGTTCATCTTCTTTTTCTGGATTATGAATGGCATGGTGCAAGCCAAAAACTTCAGACGCAATAGTCGTCGTATTATCCAAATAGTAGTGCCAAAATGTTTGGCGCATTTGGGAACAAGCGGTCGACCACTCTTCTAGTGCATAAGAGCAACTTTGTTCCAAGCCAACCAGCTCTTGTGCTGGCATTTGTAGGAATTCATGTTCAATATTGGTGTGATTATCTAAAATAATCGGTGGGCAAATACCTGCAGCGCACCATTCTTCACTCCGACGATAAAACGCTGGAGTTAGGTTAAATTGCTTTTTAAAGGCTCGAGTAAAAGTTTGTTGCGAATCAAATCGATACTGCAGAGCAATATCAAGAATTGGTCGGCTTGTTAGCCGCAATGCAACCGCTGCACGAGAAAGCCTTCTAGCTCGAATATAAGCCCCAATCGCTTGGTCTGTCACCTCTTTGAACATTCTTTGTAAATGCCACTTAGAGTAGCCCGCTTTTGCGGCAACATTATCTAGCGAGAGTGGTTTATCCAGATTGTCATCTATCCAGCGAAGCAAGTCGCGAATAATATTAGTTTGATCCATGTATATCCCCAGCCAATGCGACTTATAGAACAGATATAATCTATCAATGAATTGCTATTCTATATCAAGTTATCTTTTTCGTTTATAGTAAATGAGTTGTATTTGATAATTAGTTAAGAAAGTGAATAATAAATCTTGTGCCACTACGAGGTTTTATCGATTTTTAGTTGAATAGGAAATTCAGTATGCGTCGTTCCAGATTAAAAAATATCGTACTTGCAGCATTATTATCAGCGTTGCCGAGCATCACATTTGCTGAAGAAATCGGTTCAGTCGATACTGTTTTTAAAATTTTCGGCCCTGATCATAAAATTGTTGTTGAAGCATTTGATGACCCTGATGTTGACAATGTGACTTGTTATTTAAGTCGTTCAAAAACAGGGGGGATCAAAGGGGGTTTAGGTTTAGCAGAAGACACCTCTGATGCCGCCATTTCATGTCAGCAAGTTGGGCCAATTGAGCTAAATGACCGTGTCAAACGCAAACCGACGAAAGGGCAAGTTGTCTTTCAAAAACGAACGTCTTTAGTCTTCAAAAAATTACAAGTTGTACGCTTTTACGATCCAAAACGTAATGCATTAATTTATTTGACTTATTCAGATAAGATGATCGACGGCTCACCAAAAAATGCGTTAAGTGCAGTACCGATTATGCCTTGGTGATAGAAAATAGAATGCTAATATATTGAACATACTAGCATTCTATTTAATTGCTTATATCTAAATTTTCTGTTCTTTCGGTGGTTATGTCCAAAAGGGGTCGGTATGCCAGTTGGTAGGGAAACCCGCACTGCCTAAATAGTTTCGAACACAAAAATATTTCCCTATTAACAATGTAAGTTCATCAAATAAATTAATATCTTGTATGTCTAAAGTAACTAATATTTTATGCACCATAACTAAGGAACAATAGATTCGATTGCTATTTAATGGTGCTATGTTTAATAAGGGTATGATATTTAAAGGTGCGCGTAGATTCGCATTCCACAGTCGGCTATGGTGAGCGCAACGGTTTCTTATATCTCTCAGCGTTTTAATCCAAGAACAAAGTGTTTTAAAACTAGATGCTCCAAATTCAGCAGCCATTGAGTCCAACGGTGAACCTGGTGACTGGTTGATACTGATTACGTTAATATTATCGTATATTTTAGATATTGTTCCGATACTTAAAAATTCGCTTGCTATCCAAAACGGAGGTAAAAATTTATAGTTATCATGAGTATTATTATAATATTTTGATTTGTAATGAGTGGCATATTCTTCTTTTGTATTTGAAAATTCATTACTGATTCTATTACGGATAGAATCAATAACATAAGAATTATTGTTATTGATGCGAAACCATTGGTTGTCAAGGTACCAGAAAGGATTATTACTAAAAGATGACATGATGTGATCTAGGCGGCTTCTTAATTTTATTTCAATTCGAGCAATAGCTTTAAATAAAACAAATCTTATCTGCTCATCAAATCTATATAAATCAATGGCATCCTCAAAGTATTCACCAGCCTTGTAGTTTTTCTTTGTCGGACAGTTAGGATCTAATAAGGGATGAAGATAGATTTTAAAATGATAATAATTGATTTGTTTTAATATTTTTTCTGCGGCTGTTTCATCAATAAAACTAAGTTGCTTTAATTTTAAATCTGCAATTATATCCGTTGGTGTTTTATACGGTTTCACGTACGGGGTATAAGGCATGTTAGCGGTTCCATCGCAATTTTTATTGATAAAAAAAGCTCATTACATTCCTAGAAAAACGTATTCACGTTAGTAAAGGAGCATAATGAGCGTTGTTACCACTGATTATGCGGGTTTGTTTTTCTATGTCAAGACTAGATTTGGCTTCTAAAGGTTTCCTAATTAAAAAGTGCTTGGAGATACAGCTAATTAGCTCGTTACAATAAAAAATCCGTTGTCTTTTAGGCAACGGATTTTGATAATCAGTAAATAATTAGCTTGCTAATTATTCGTCTAAATCACCGCAAAAGCGATAGCCTTCACCGTGGATGGTTGCAATGATTTCTGGCGTATCAGGTGTTGATTCAAAATGTTTACGAATACGACGGATCGTTACGTCAACAGTTCTATCATGTGGTTTCAATTCACGGCCTGTCATTTTCTTCAGCAGGTCTGCGCGAGTCTGAATTTTTCCAGGGTTTTCACAGAAATGTAGCATCGCACGGAATTCACTACGTGGTAATTTGTAGTGTTCACCAGCAGGGCTGACTAATGAACGGCTGTTGATGTCTAATTCCCAACCATTAAACTTATAGCTTTCCACTAAACGACGTTCTTCCGTACCACCCGCTAAATTCATAGTACGAGACAGTAGGTTGCGCGCACGAATAGTCAGTTCACGTGGGTTAAATGGTTTAGTGATATAGTCATCAGCACCAATTTCAAGGCCAAGGATTTTATCGACTTCGTTATCACGTCCTGTTAAGAACATTAACGCAATGCTTTCTTGTTCACGAAGTTCGCGAGCAAGTAGTAAACCGTTTTTACCTGGTAAATTAATATCCATGATGACTAAATTGATGTCATGCTCAGAGAGAACATTATTCATCTCTTCGCCATCAGTTGCCTCATGAACCACATAGCCTTCCGCTTCAAATATGCTTTTAAGCGTATTGCGTGTGACAATTTCATCTTCAACAATCAAAATGTGTGGGGTCTGCATAGTTGCTACCTAAAGTATTAAAATAAAAATACTGAACTCACAAGCCGTTTCCAGTTAGGTGGTTATTGATATTTTTCTCTGGAAAAACACGTTTATGAGTATAAATTTGTTTTGAAATTCAATAGTGCCATTATGTTGCCATTTTGGGCAAAAGACTTTAACAACAAGCCAAAATATAAGCACTTTCCCAATATTGTACTGTTAACAGCAATATAACAGCTAATACTGCATTTACCACCTAAAAAACTAACTTTTGTTGATACATATCAAAATCAATTGTAGCACGTTAACAAAAATTGTTAGGTAGATAATTATATAAATTAATGCAGTGTTTAGGAATCAGATAGCGTCTAAAAAAGGGGAATAGTTGATACCCAAGGGGGCTTCGGCTGGGTATTAATGAATATAGTCTTCAATGGGTTAAATATACCATCATAAATAATGTTTAATTTGTGACTTACCTCCAATTTTGAAATGTTATTTTGCTACAAAAAAAGGTGAAAAATTTATCTTGTTAGAGATAACGGGATGTAAATATTTAGTCTGTAATTTTTTGTTTCATTTAATTAGGAAAAATACTTATTTTGTTTTGATGTGACTATTTTTTAACAATTTCACAATATCTGTTTGTAATTTAAACGAATGAAAAAATCATGAGGCTAAGTATTAATACGTACTTGTGTAATCTGTTGCTATTGGCGCTCATGTATTGATGAACATGGGGGTAAATGATAAGAAATATAGCTGCTGAATGCATCAATTAAGCTGGTCGTTGTTGCTCATCTTCTCATCTTGATTCTCTTCACAGGAAATTACTGAAGGTTATCTCTATTGCCTATTTAATAGTCATTTTGGTTTTTTATTGAGTAAAAAATTATTAATCTTTAAATCTTTGTTATCTTGGTTTTTAACACTGCATTTTATGTAATGAGTGTCTTTTTGTGAATGAGTTTTTCGTGCTGGCAGATAATTTATCGAATAAAAAAAGGGAGAAAAAAGGGATGTTTTGCAAATAAATTTGACAAAATATACCAATTGCTTTAACCGTATAGGGAGAAACTTAAAGAATCTAAGAGACAGACAGAATCTATGCGTAATATCAGCCTGACTATTATTATTACCACCACCACCGTAACCACAGGAAACGGGGCGGGCTGACGCATCCAAAAAATAAAAATGAAAAAGCCCGCATACTTAACCGATGCGGGCTTTTTTTTGGTGTTAATTCAGGAGAGGAATACCATGCGTGTGCTTAAATTTGGCGGTACTTCGGTTGCAAATGACGAACGAGTACTGAATGTTGCTGACATCGCTGAAAGTAAACTAGCAGATGGACAAGTGGCTTTGGTGCTATCTGCACCAGCAAAAATCACAAACCATCTGGTTGCTATGATTGAAAAAACGGTTGCAGGACAAGATGTCATCACGCATGTTAATGATGCTGAAATGATTTTTGCTAACCTTTTAAAAGGATTAAAAGAAAAACAACCTGGTTTTGAATATGATCGGTTAAAAAAACTGACAGAACAAGAATTTGCACAAATCAAACAAGTACTGCATGGTATTACTCTTCTCGGGCAATGTCCGGACAGCATTAACGCATCAATTATCTGCCGTGGTGAAAAGCTCTCTATCGCCATTATGGAATCAGTGCTAAAAGCACGCGGCCATAATGTGACGGTTATTAACCCAGTTGAGAGTTTACTTGCGAAAGGTCATTATCTTGAATCTACGGTTGATATAAATGAGTCAACTAAACGTATTGCCGATTTAAATATACCGAAAGATCATTTTGTCTTAATGGCAGGTTTCACAGCGGGTAATGAAAAAGGTGAATTAGTAGTATTAGGCCGTAATGGGTCTGATTATTCTGCTGCGGTTTTAGCGGCCTGCTTACGTGCTGATTGTTGTGAAATTTGGACTGATGTTGATGGGGTCTATACTTGTGACCCGCGTTTGGTGCCTGATGCGCGTTTGTTAAAAGGCATGTCATACCAAGAGGCCATGGAGTTATCCTACTTCGGAGCCAAAGTTCTTCACCCTCGTACCATCGCCCCAATTGCTCAATTCCAAATCCCTTGCCTGATAAAAAACACCACTAATTTAAGCGCTCCAGGTACTTTAATTGGTGATGGCCAAACCGATGAAAGCACGCCAGTGAAAGGGATCACCAATCTGAATAACATGGCGATGATCAACGTATCCGGCCCCGGAATGAAGGGGATGGTGGGGATGGCTGCTCGCATTTTCTCCGTCATGTCTCGCAAAGGGATCTCTGTCGTTCTGATCACACAGTCTTCATCGGAATACAGTATTAGTTTTTGTGTTCCGCAAAATGAGTTAGTGAGAGCTCGCGCTGCACTGGAAGAAGAATTTTACTTAGAGCTGAAAGATGGCGTACTTGATCCACTGGATGTGATGGAGCAGTTAGCGATTATTTCAGTTGTGGGGGATGGAATGCGCACTTTGAAGGGCATTTCGGCGCGTTTCTTCTCGGCTTTAACTCGCGGTAACATCAACATTGTCGCTATCGCACAGGGGTCTTCTGAACGTTCTATTTCTGCCGTTATTGCCAATGAGTCTGCCACAACAGCGGTACGCTTATGTCACCAAATGCTATTTAATGCAGAGCAAGTTATCGAAGCCTTTATCATCGGTGTGGGTGGTGTTGGTAATGCATTAATTGAACAAATTCACCGCCAGCAACAATGGTTAAAACAAAAGCATATTGATCTGCGTGTATGTGGTATTGCAAATTCACGCGCAATGTTAACGGATATGCAAGGGATTGATTTAGATAACTGGAAAGCGGAGCTAGCGGAAGCGAAAGAGCCATTTAGTTTAAGCCGTTTAATTCGCTTAGAACGTGAATACCATTTCTTGAACCCTGTCATTATTGATTGCACATCAAATCAGGAAATCGCAGAGCAGTATGTCAATTTCTTGAAAGACGGCTTTAATGTGGTTACACCGAATAAAAAAGCCAATACATTATCGATGGATTACTACCATCAATTACGTGCGGCAAGTGAAACCTCGAAACGTAAATTCCTCTATGACACTAACGTAGGTGCAGGGTTGCCAGTTATTGAAAACCTACAAAACTTACTGAATGCAGGGGATGAACTGGTTCACTTTAGCGGAATTTTATCAGGCTCTTTATCATTCATTTTTGGTAAATTAGACGAAGGTATGTCTTTATCAGAAGCCACAACACTTGCGAAAGAAAAAGGTTTCACAGAACCAGATCCTCGTGATGATTTATCAGGTATGGATGTTGCGCGTAAATTATTAATTTTAGCGCGTGAAGCGGGTTATCATTTAGAATTGCAAGATATTGAAATTGAACCTGTTTTACCTTCGGACTTTGATAGCAGTGGCCCTGTTTCTGAGTTTATGGCACGTTTGCCACAACTGGACGAGCAATTTACACAGCGTATAAAAGCCGCAGAAGCGGAAGAAAAAGTGTTACGCTATGTTGGGCTGATTGAAGAAGGGCGCTGCCAAGTGAAAATCGTCGCTGTTGATGGTAATGACCCACTCTTCAAGGTTAAAAATGGTGAAAATGCACTGGCTTTCTATACACGCTATTACCAACCAATTCCTTTAGTATTAAGAGGTTATGGCGCAGGTAATGATGTTACTGCTGCTGGTGTATTTGCGGATATGCTGCGTACCCTTTCATGGAAATTGGGAGTTTAATAAGTGATTAAAGTTTATGCACCGGCTTCAATTGGTAATGTGAGCGTCGGGTTTGATGTCCTTGGGGCAGCTGTTTCGCCTGCTGACGGTTCACTATTAGGTGATTGTGTAACAATTGAAGCTGCGGATACTTTTTCCCTGACGAATCAAGGAAAATTCGTTGCTAAGCTGCCGAAAAAAAATGAACACAATATTGTTTACCAGTGCTGGCAGTTGTTTTGTGAGCGCCTTGGTAGGCCATTAAATGTCGCGATGACGCTTGAAAAAAATATGCCAATTGGTTCAGGGCTCGGTTCTAGCGCCTGTTCTGTTGTCGCTGCACTGATGGCGCTTAACGAATTTGCAGAGAAACCATTCGATGATACTCAACTGCTTGGCATGATGGGGGAGCTCGAAGGGCGTATTTCAGGAAGTGTGCACTATGATAACGTCGCACCGTGTTTTTTAGGTGGTTTGCAGCTGATTATCGAACAAAATGGCATTATTTCTCAGCCTGTACCTGCATTTGAAAATTGGTATTGGGTTATGGCTTACCCTGGAATTAAGGTATCGACAGCAGAAGCGCGTGCGATCCTGCCTGATAGCTATCCACGCCACGATATAGTAAACCATGGCCGATACTTATCAGGGTTTATTCATGCATGCCATACAAACCAGCCGTTACTTGCCGCAACGATGATCCAAGATGTTGTCGCAGAACCTTATCGTACACAATTATTACCCGGTTTTGCGGCAGCACGTCAAAATGCAAAAGAAATCGGTGCATTGGCTTGTGGTATCTCTGGCTCAGGGCCAACATTGTTTGCTATTTGCGATGAGAAACATATCGCTGAAAAAATGGCGAGCTACTTGCAACAACATTATATTCAGAATGATGAAGGCTTTGTGCATATCTGCCGTTTGGATCTGGCCGGGGCAAGGACAATAGGGTAAATAATGAAACTGTATAATTTAAAAGATAACAATGAACAAGTAAGTTTTGCACAAGCGGTTAAGCAGGGGTTAGGTAAGCAACAAGGTTTATTTTTTCCTCAAGACTTACCTGAGTTTACAGCGGCTGAAATCGACGAATTATTAAAATTAGATTTCGTCACACGTAGCAGCCGAATTTTAAGTGCCTTTATTGGTGATGAAATTCCACAAGAAGAATTAGCTGCACGTGTTAAAACCGCGTTTGCTTTTCCTGCGCCAGTTTCTAAGGTTGAAGATGATGTAGCAACGTTGGAGTTATATCATGGGCCAACACTCGCATTTAAAGACTTCGGTGGCAGATTTATGGCTCAGGCATTGGGCCAAGTAGCTGGTGAGCAGCCGGTGACCATTTTGACTGCTACTTCTGGGGATACAGGAGCCGCGGTTGCACACGCATTCTATCGTCTTAAGAACGTGCAAGTTGTTATTCTCTATCCAGAAGGAAAAATTAGCCCGCTGCAAGAGAAACTCTTCTGCACGCTGGGTGAAAATATTCATACGGTTGCGATTAAAGATGACTTCGATGCATGCCAGGCATTAGTAAAACAATCATTTGATGATGAAGAGCTGAAAAAGGCGTTGTATTTAAACTCGGCGAACTCGATCAATATCAGTCGTTTGTTAGCTCAAATTTGTTATTACTTCGAAGCCGTCGCGCAGATCCCAGCAGAAAAACGTGATCAATTAGTGATCTCGGTTCCGAGTGGTAATTTTGGTGACCTTACGGCAGGTTTATTAGCTAAATCAATGGGCCTACCGGTTAAACGCTTTATTGCAGCAACTAACGTAAATGACACTGTGCCGCGTTACCTTGTTGATGGGCAATGGAAACCAAAGCAAACTGTGGCAACATTATCGAACGCCATGGATGTTAGCCAGCCAAACAACTGGCCTCGTATTGAAGAGTTATTCCGCCGTAAAGGTTGGTCCCTTGATGAATTAGGCCATGGAGCGGTGAGTGACGACGTGACTAAAGAGACAGTACGTGAATTAGATAAAAAAGGGTATTTATCTGAGCCACATGCTGCGGTTGCTTATCGTGTGCTTCGTGACCAGTTGCAAGAAGGTGAATACGGGCTGTTTTTAGGCACGGCACACCCAGCTAAGTTTAAAGAAAGTGTTGAAGAAATTCTTAATAAGGCAATACCTTTACCGAAAGAGTTAGCAGAGCGTGCGGAACTACCACTCCTCTCACACTTTTTACCATCTGACTTTGCACAATTACGCGCATTTTTAATGAAATTAGCACCTAAGCAATAAAAATTGCAAGTGTACGAAAAACGGAAGCGAAAGCTTCCGTTTTTATTGGTAATACCATCTTTTATAAAGATAATTATATGGTTTCATATTGCCACATCACTTATTCACTTCTAACGGATTTATTTGTCACATTGAGCTAATGCTAATACCATCGTGCCCATCTCTACCGCCATCAGGTCCACCGCGTCCTCCTTTTCCTCCTTGGCTACCATTGCCCCCATTTCCACCATTACCACTACCAGAGCCGTTGCCCCCATTACCTCCGTTACCGCCATTAGTTCCACCATGTCCCCCATTTCCCCCATTGCCATTTACAGTTCCATTCCCGCCGTTCCCACCACTACCACCACCATCTCCATCACCGCCATTTCCGCCATCACCTCCAGTTACACTGCCATTACCGCCATTTCCTCCATTGCCATTACTGCCTTTTTCTGCGTTTCCGCCATTGCTACCATTACCGTTATTTGATCCTGTTCCGCCATTCCCTCCATTTTGGCCATCACCACCGTGTCCACCATGACCACCGTTACCACCATGGCCACCTTGACTATCATTTCCAGCGTGACCCGAATTTCCGTTTTGTCCATAACTTACAAAGCTAAACATTTTAGAATAGTAATATTGGGCATGGAGTATCGAACATACTTTATTATTAATTTCATTTATATTGAGTTCATTTTTTAATAAACAATTAGATGGGGTATTAAATAAGGAGTGAGAGTATGCTGAAAATGAAATAGAACTAATTAATAAGACGCCAAGTGAAATGTAATTTTTATACATGATAAATTCCTCTGTTCCCCCCTCATCGAGTGAGGAGGGAAATATTTAGTGACGAGATATATTATCTACCGTTGCCGCCATTACCGCCGTTACCACCATGGCCGCCATTCCCTCCATTACCACCATTTCCTCCATTACCACCGTGACCGCCATTCCCTCCATTTCCTCCATGGTTTTGTTCATAAATAGTAGAATAAGTCGAAGTATTGTCAGAATGTTTTTCTTGGAAAGAAGTTGCAGATGCTAGAATTGGGAATAATAAAGATACTATGACAATAGATGCTTTATACATATAAAATCCTCGATTAAAAGTTTAAATTGAAGTGAACTGCAAGGAAATTGTAATTCATGATTTTGAATAAGTAATTAATATTTTCATCTAAGAGTGAAATTAAATTTAGTCCACTGTTAATATAAAATAACATTATTTATTTTTTTTTGCGCATATTTTAAATGATTTATTAATAATGAATTATTTGAGATAATTCATTATTAATTTGCTAGGCAATGTTTTGTTTTAAAATTAATTATCATAAGATTAGGGTTTTATGGGGTAGGATAGTAAAGTGGAATATATTAAAATACAATTCCACTTTACCATTGATTTTAACAGCATATAGGCCTGTGTTTCCTAATGTAGTATATTAAAAGGATATAAGGCTATATATTATGAAGGGAATTTACCTTAAGCTTTGTTTGATGTCTTCTGAATTTTATTTAATGTTCAGCCAAACATCATCATCATCTCCGTTATAGGCTACGTTTACGTCTATATCTAGGATAGGTGGTTCTGGTGGGAAAGGAAGAATAGGAGTAGCGAAAGAGAGAGTTGGAAATAATAAAAATGCAAATATGATTGATTTTTTAAACATATAATCACCTTTTAAAGTTAGTATTGAAATGAACTGCCTAGAAATAATAACTTATTTTTCTTGATGTTCAATAAATATTCAATCAATTTAGTAATAAAAAATGAAATTGGTCAAATAAAATCTATTTGTTGTGTCTATAACTAAATTTTATTTTTTTAATTTAAAACCATATTAATATTTATTTAATAATATGGTTTTAAAGTTCTAATTAATTATTTTTTGAATATCCTATTATTTTACTTTGTATAGAAGCAGATGAACTATTTTTATGAAAGTTTAACATGGTGACGGCTTTTTCATTTTCATTCATATCGGAAAATGGTTTTGCAACTTTTACCATCGATTTTTTATAGTTAGGTGATTGGCTTTGGTGGCTACTGATCATATTCTGCATTGCTGGGGAGGTACTATTTTGAGTAAAATTCAATGCGGTAGCAGCTTGAGTATGTCTATCTAATTGAAGAAATGATTGGGTTGAGTTGATATTATCGTTGACTGAAATACCTGCCTTACTCAAGTGGTCATTAATCGATTTTTGATTAGAATACGATGTATTGTTCTCAGTGAAATTTAATGCATTCGCTGCATTATAATGTATTTCTTTTTCTGTTTGAGCGGTTGCTACATGTGTTGTTACAGTCACAAGTGTTAAAGCAAAAATAATTTTTTTCATTACAAATCCTTATTAAGTTAGATAATTTATCTTGTAACTATAATAAGGCTTTATTTCTGTCTGAATACTGACAACAAGATGACAAAATTGCCATTTATGGTAGATATTTAATTTGGTTCCTTAGGTAAAAATACAGTAAAACGTGTTGAAAAATCATCTGATGTTACAGTGATTCTTCCCTTATGCGCTAATATGATTGATTTGACGATAGCCAACCCAATTCCGCTCCCTTCATTTTTTCTTTGTCTTGATTTATCTACTCGATAAAATCTGTCAAAGAGTTTTGCTAAATGTTCTTCTGGTATTTTCATGCCGGGATTGCTGATAATTAATTCAATACCATTTTTTACATTCGAAATATTAATACTGACAGAATCCCCCTTTGGGGTATAGCGGATAGCATTTGATATTAAGTTAGTAATTGCTCTTCTTAACATATCTTTATCGGCCATAATAGGGTCTGTATCACCAATCAGTTTAAGCTTTATTTCATTCTCTTCCGCGAGATATTCAAAATAATCAAATATGAGCTCTATTTCAGTTTTAATATTAATAACTTTTTTTTCAGGGATAAGCCTATTATCATCTGCTTGAGCAAGAAAAAGCATATCAGAGATCATTCGTGATAGACGGTTATATTCTTCTAAATTAGAATATAACACTTCAACGAGTTCTTCTTTACTGCGATTTTTACTCAAAGATATTTGGGTTTCAGTCATTAAATTAGTGATAGGTGTACGCATTTCATGAGCTATATCTGCTGAGAAATTCGTTTGTCTTACGAAAACATCTTCAATTTTGACTAACATCTGATTAAATGATTTTGTTAATTGTTTTAATTCATTAGGTACAGAATCAGGGTCTAAACGCACACTTAAGTTTTCGGAAGTGACATTTTTGATTTCATCGCTCACATCTTTAAGGGGTTTTAATCCTTTAATTACAAGGAAATAAACGACAAGAATAGTAAATAAGCACAATATAATAGCGCTGACAATTAAATTATTTATTAATGAACTCAGATAATCATGATGAAAATTTAATGATAATGCAGTAACCAACCGATATTGTTTAGACTCTGAAGGGGAATCTACCTGAATAATAATTTCAGATAGGCGATAATTTTTAAGCTCTTCTTGGTTATTTTTATGAGGATCATAATTTTTTAAGTACGTAATGAGCTTATCTGTTGCATTGGGAGATATTAATTCATTTCCTTTTTTATCAATGAGATAAATAGTAATGTCTTGGTGCTCATTAATAATGGTTTTAATACGTGCATATTGTTCACTTTGTGAGTCTGTATTGTTATTTAACAAGCTACGGATCGTTAGGTTCAACTGGTTAAGTGTGTATTCATCTTGCTGTTTAAAATGCAACATAACCGAATTGATCATGATCGAGCTAAATAGTAACAAGGCGAGAGAGAGAGTAATACTGATCAAAACAATAAGACGAATTGAAATTGAGACAGGAGATCGAAAAAATTTAATCATTTTCAGGGATCTCAAGTAAATAGCCCATTCCCCTAATGGTATGGATCAATTTAGGCTCATAGCCTTGATCTATCTTAGCTCTTAATCTTTTCACTGCTACATCAATCACATTGGTATCACTATCAAAATTCATATCCCACACTTTTGAAGCGATAAGAGAACGAGAAAGTACTTCACCTTGGTGAAGAATAAAAAATTCCAATAAAGAAAACTCTTTACTGGTGAGTATAATTTTATCATTTTCACGGGTAACGCGTCGCTTAATCAGGTCAACATGCAAGTTAGCAATGGTAAACTGTGTTTTTTGGATGCTGCTGTTGCCTCTGCGTAATAAAGTTCTTACTCGAGCGAGTAACTCCGAAAAATCAAATGGTTTAACGAGATAATCATCAGCACCTAACTCTAGTCCTTTGACTCGATGCTCAACATTACCTAATGCAGTGAGCATCAGTATTGGTGTATTTTTTCCTGAATTGCGTAAGCTCTTTGCAATTTCCCAGCCGTTAATATCAGGTAACATCACATCAAGAATAATTAAATCATAGTCTTCAGTTGTGGCCATATGCAGGCCTGTAATACCATTTTCGATTGCATCAACAATAAACCCGGACTCACTTAAGCCTTTAGACAAGTATTCTCTCGTTTTATGTTCATCTTCAACAATAAGTAATTTCATCTCAGACCTATCAGCTGGGTAAATAATGCAGCCATTCTAAGCACTACAGCAACGAAATGTAAAATGACAAATTTGTCATTTTCATGTCATCAATCTAACAGGAGGTCTTTTTTACTATAGCTCCAATTTTAATTACTAGAGGCATGGCTATACCATGTATTCCCCAAAAATATTCATAATAGCTTATGCCTTAACTTTGACGGGCTGTGTTTCGCTCGCTCCTGAATATCAACGCCCTAACCTTAATTTACCTCATCAATTCAATAGTCATTTTTCTGATGCAGCAAAGCAGGCTCAAACTGAATTATTGATCCCTAGTTGGGAACAGTTTATTCAAGACCCTCAAATGAAAAACGTGATAGAAATTGCACTAGAGAAAAACAGCGATTTATACCTTGCTGCGTTAGATGTAGAGGAAGCTCGTGTACGTTTTGGGCTCGCGGGGGCAGAAAAATATCCTCAAGTTAATTCATCGATGAGTGGTGATTATAGTCAGTCGTTAGAGAGCGGGTCATCCTTTAATAAGAAATACAGCGTAGGCATTGATATCAGCTATGAGCTGGATTTTTTTGGGCGTATCAAAAATTTATCTGATGCAGACAAAGCAAAGTTTATTGCTTCTCAAGAGATGAGCCGTGCGACACAAATCATCACGATTAAAACGGTAGCAGAAGCGTACTTAGATGTGCTGTATAACCAAAAGCTATTATTAATTGCACAAGAGACGAAACAAAGTTATCTCAATAGTCAATCGATTGTAATGCAAAAAGTGGCGGCAGGAAAAGCCGCACTATCAGACCTAGAACAAGCTAAAGGGCAAGTACAGTCTATTTCTATTAATATCAAAAAAATTGAAAGTGAAATTGCAAAAAATGAAAATTTACTGAATTTTTTGACAAATGACTATGCAACAAAAATAAACTTAGATCTAGGACGCTACGAGCCAAACTATCCTTTAATTACGACACCTCCAGATATTCCTTCTGAAATATTGCTAAAGCGGCCAGATATTATGGCTGCGGAGCAAAATATTATTTCTGAGAATGCCAATATAGGTGTAGCAAGAGCCGCTTTCTTTCCTTCTATTTCCTTTAATACAGGAATTGAAAACAGTAATGATTCTTTAACAAGGTTATTTGACTCTTCAAATGGTATTTGGAATTTTATTCCTAAAATTACGCTACCTATTTTTACTGGGGGGACGAATAGCCGAAACTTAGAGTTAGCAAATATTAGAAAAAATAAAGCGATTGCTAATTACGAAAAAAGTATTCAAGTAGCATTTCGAGAAGTGAAAGATGCCTTAGTGATCAAATCGAGTTTAGAAAAACAACTCATCTCCCAAGTGCAATATGTTAACACGCTGCAAAACGTCTTAACACAGAAACAAGCAAGTTATCGATATGGTGGTTTGAGTTATCTCGACGTTCTCGAAGCACAGCGTAGCTTATTTACAGAACAGCAAAACTTATTGATGTTGAAAATAGAACAGCAGAAGAATGAAATAAATTTATTCTCTGCATTAGGTGGCGGATTAATCAAATCATGAGGGTAAAAATGAAAAAACTAAATACGGTATTTTTTGCAATTTCAATAGCGATGTTAACAGCAACCAGCTATGCAAATGCTGCTGAACATAATCACTCTATTTATCCAGAAAAAGTGGCGGAACCAACAATTAACACTGAAGGAAAGCTAATCTCGATTGACAAAGATAATAAAAAATTAACGATAAATCATAAAGAAATAGAAAGCATTGGCTGGCCACCAATGACGATGCGTTTTACATATGAAGATGAAAATATGATCAACGGTTTACAAGAAAATGATGAATTGAAATTTTCATTTGTACAACAAGGTAATCTTTCAATGTTGAAATCCGTCGAAAAAATAAACTAAATAGGTAGAGAGATGTTATGTCATTAGTTAACCTGACCAAATTGCTATTGGTAATTATTTTATCGAGCGTTATTTCAATTTTATTTTACCGTTATTTTTTCGTTGTAGAAAATAATAGCCAATCAGTTGAAAAACAAGAACGCACCGTATTGTATTGGTATGATCCCATGTATCCCAATACCAAGTTTGATCAATCAGGGAAATCCCCTTTTATGGACATGGATCTTGTTCCTAAATATGCGGATGAAAACTTGGCTTCAGCGAATAGCAAAGGGGTAACAATTAACCCAACACAGACACAAAATTTAGGGCTTAAAACGGTGGATGTGAAGTGGGGGAAATTAAACTATGACTTAACATTTCCAGCCGAAATTGCGTTTAATGACCATCAATTTGCTATTGTACAAGCACGCGAAAATGGTTTTGTTGAAAAAGTTTATCCATTCACAGTAGGTGAGAGGATCCAAAAAGGCGTTCCTATTGCTGAGCTAACGATCCCTGCATGGGTTGAAGCACAAAGCGAATATCTTGCGCTTAAGCAAATGAATGCGAGCCAACAAGATCTTAATAGTGTCATTGAGCGTTTACGTTTAAATGGCATGCCAGAAGGCGCGCTTTCTCAGTTTATTAAAACAGGAAAAGTGCAAACACGTTTTACTATTCAAGCTCCTATTTCTGGGGTAATTACTGCACTTAATCTACGTTTAGGGATGAATGTATCCAAAGAAGTCGTTATCGCACAAATACAAGGAACAGATCCATTATGGATTAATGCATCTGTTCCTCAGTCAGTTGCTGAATTACTTAATCAACAAACACAATTTACAGTTTCTATTCCTGCCTATCCTTCGCAGTTATTTACTGTAAAAAACTGGTTGATATTACCCAGTGCAGATCAAGCAAGTCGTACAATTAATATTCGTACAGAAATTGCTGATCCTAACCATTTATTAAAACCAGGTATGACAGCATATTTAAATTTAGTTGCAGAAGGTAATGAAAGTTTATTGATCCCTTCACAAGCCATTGTGGACTCTGGGAAAGAACAGCATGTTATTGCTGTTGGTGAGAATGGTGAATTTATTCCCAAAAGAGTACGAGTGCTGAGTGAATCTCAACAAATGACAGCAATATCTGAAGGCTTACAAGTGGGTGAGCATATAGTGACTCAGGGTATTTTTTTGATTGATTCTGAAGCGAATATTGCTGGTGCATTAGCCAAGATGGAAGCGCTTCCTGAAGTATCAGCGTCATCTAATCATTCATCACATAAATCTCAGGAGTAGAGTATGTTGGAATGGATTATAAGACGCTCGGTTGCTAACCGATTTCTAGTGTTAATGGGAGTCGTGTTTTTAGTCATTGCGGGTATTTGGAGCATTCGCAGTACACCAGTTGATGCATTACCTGACTTATCTGATGTACAAGTGATCATCAAAACCACTTATCCAGGGCAAGCTCCGCAACTGGTCGAAAACCAAGTTACCTACCCGATAACGACGACGATGCTATCTGTGCCAGGAGCAAAAACGGTACGGGGGTTTTCTGCATTTGGTGACTCATATGTTTATGTTATTTTTGAAGATAATACAGATTTATACTGGGCTCGTTCACGAGTTTTAGAATATTTAAATCAAGTCCAAAACCAATTACCCAAAGGTGCAGTAGCCTCCATTGGCCCTGATGCGACAGGTGTTGGTTGGATTTTTGAATATGCTTTAGTGGATAAAACTGGAAAACATAATCTAGCAGAACTACGTTCATTACAAGATTGGTTTTTGAAATATGAATTGAAGGCTTTGCCTAATGTTTCAGAAGTGGCAACCGTTGGCGGTGTGGTTAAATCTTACCAAATCTTAGTTGACCCACTCAAGCTCAGCCAATTTTCAGTGACATTACCTGAAATAAAACAGGCCGTTGAAATGGCTAACCAAGAAGCCGGTGGTTCATCGATTGAAATTGCTGAAGCTGAATATATGGTTAGAGCAAGTGGTTATCTTCAATCTATTGATGACTTCAATAAAATCTACCTAAAAACGCCAGAAAATGGTGTACCTATTTACCTACAAGATGTTGCTCGAATACAGGAAGGCCCCGAAATGCGTCGTGGGGTTGCTGAGCTAAATGGAGAAGGTGAGGTCGTTGGGGGAATTATTCTGCTTCGCTCTGGTGAAAATGCACGTAATGTGATTCAGGATGTAAAACAGAAACTTGAAGATTTAAGTGCTAGCTTGCCGGAAGGCATCGAAATTATCACGACTTATGATAGAAGCATTCTTATTGATAACGCGATTGATAATTTAAGTTATAAGTTACTAGAAGAATTTATTGTTGTCGCATTAGTGTGTGCCGTTTTTTTATGGCATTTCCGTTCTGCTCTCGTGGCAATTATTTCTTTGCCCCTTGGATTATTTATTGCCTTTATCGTCATGCGCTACCAAGGAATAAATGCAAATATTATGTCGTTAGGGGGCATTGCAATTGCGATCGGAGCCATGGTGGATGCCGCCATTGTTATGATCGAAAATGCACATAAAAAATTAGAAAAATGGCAACATGAAAATGAAGATAAAGTCATTGATAATGCCCAGCGTTGGAAAGTTATTACGGATTCCGCTGTTGAAGTTGGGCCTGCATTATTTATCAGTTTATTAATTATCACATTGTCTTTTATTCCTATCTTTACGTTGGAAGGGCAAGAAGGCCGTTTATTTGGTCCACTTGCATTCACAAAAACCTATGCCATGGCGGGTGCTGCGGCTTTAGCGCTGATTGTTATTCCAATTCTAATGGGATATTGGATCCGCGGTAATATTCCAAATGAAAATAAAAACCCACTGAATCGTTGGTTGATCTCACTCTATAGCCCTATTTTAATTAAGGTATTAGCGTGGCCGAAAACCACCTTATTAATTGGTTTCTTATCTTTATTTACGGTGATATGGCCATTAAAACATTTAGGTGGTGAATTTCTTCCTGCAATTAATGAAGGTGACTTACTTTATATGCCTTCAACATTACCGGGTGTTTCGCCTGCACAAGCGGCATTTTTACTACAAAATACGGATAAGTTAATCAAAACTATTCCAGAGGTGGATACGGTATTTGGAAAAGTTGGTAAAGCTGAAACAGCAACGGATTCAGCCCCGATGGAAATGATTGAAACAACGATACGTTTGAAGCCGCAAGCACAGTGGCGAGAAGGAATGACACTCGAAAAAATTATTGATGAGCTCGATGAAACTGTACGTTTACCTGGGGTTGCAAACTTATGGGTTCCACCTATTCGTAACCGTATTGATATGTTATCTACGGGAGTCAAAAGCCCTATAGGTATTAAAGTATCAGGCAGGGATCTTGAAGAAATCGATGCATTAGCCCAAGAAATTGAAAAAGTCACAAAATCGGTACCGGGGGTGGTTTCAGTTTTGGCTGAGAGGTTGGTAGGCGGACGCTATATTGATGTCAAAATTGATAGAGAAAAAGCGGCTCGTTTTGGTATGAGTGTCAGCGACGTACAAGTGTATATTTCAATGGCCACTGGTGGGGAAATGATTGGGGAAACAGTTGAAGGGATTGAGCGTTACCCAATTAGCATAAGATATCCTCAAGATTACCGAAATAGTGTATCTGCGATGAAGTTATTACCAATTTTAACGCCAAACAAACAGCAAATAGTACTTAGTGATGTTGCAGATGTCTCCGTGAATATGGGCGCTCCCATGTTGAAAACAGAGAACGCCAGACCGACTAGTTGGATTTATATTGATGCACGTGATCGTGATATGGTTTCTGTTATTAAAGATATTGATACAGCAATAAAAGATAATATTCAAATGAGGCCGGGTCTTAGCTATTCCTTTACGGGGCAATTTGAATTACTCGAAAGGGCTAACCAAAAATTAATGTTAATGGTTCCCGCGACCATCATGATTATTTTTGTACTGCTTTATTTAGCCTTTAGACGATTTAGTGAAGCTTTACTGATTTTATTAAGTTTACCTTTTGCTTTAGTGGGCGCGATTTGGTTCCTTTATTGGATGAACTTTAATTTGTCAGTTGCAACAGGAACTGGATTTATTGCATTGGCAGGTGTCGCGGCTGAATTTGGCGTAGTTATGTTGATTTATTTACGCCATGCAATCGAAGATAAAGAAAAACAGCAAGGAATAAGCAAGCTATCAAACCAAGATTTAGACCGTGCATTATATGAAGGCGCAGTTTTACGTGTTCGCCCTAAAGCCATGACAGTTGCCGTAATTTTAGCCGGTTTATTGCCAATATTACTTGGAACAGGAGTCGGTTCAGAAGTGATGAGCCGTATTGCTGCACCGATGATTGGTGGAATGATAACTGCACCGTTATTATCCCTATTTATCATTCCTGCGGCTTATAAATTAATCTGTCAGTTACGCCATAAAAAATAGACACTTTTTAAGTACTAGTCATTATTATTGATAAGGTAAATAGCAATGAAGAAGATAATTTTAGGTGGAATGTTTTTACTGTCATTTTCTGCATTTTCTCAAAACCAGAGCGTGCAATTGTATAAAGATGCAAACTGTGGTTGCTGCCAATTATGGGGAGAAGGAGTTAAAAAAGCAGGGTATGACGTTGTGGTCAATGAAATCAGTTATGATGAGTTGAACAAACTGAATGATGAGCTGAATGTGCCTTATAACTTACGCAGCTGTCATATCGCTAAATACAAAGGTAAAGTGATTGTTGGCCATGTTCCTGTCAGCAGTCTTGATGCGATTGATGCCTTACCAGCGGATGTGGTAGGGATTTCTGTTCCGGGTATGCCAATTGGTAGCCTAGGGATGGAGCAGCCAGATGGCCGTACTCAGCCTTATTCTGTGGTGCAGTTTAAAGCAAATGGGGAATATCGTTAATTGAGATAAAATTTATTAAGTTGCAGGATATCCTGCAACTTGTGTGTTTTATTCGCCTTCTAATATTAATTCGATGGCTTTGAGTTCTTCTTGCGTAAAATTACGATTTTTTAGTATCCCCATTGCATCATCAATTTGGCTGATACGGCTTGCGCCAATGAGAACGGAAGTGATCCTGTCGTGTCTCAGTAGCCATGCTAATGCCATTTGGTTTAGCTTTTGTCCTCTTTTTGTTGCCAGTTCATTCAGTTGTTTAACCTTTGATAAAATGTTTGACGTGAGTCTTTCTGGGGGCAAAGAAGGATTACCTGCAGCACGTGAATCAGCAGGGATGCCATTAAGGTAGCGATCGGTTAATATCCCACCAGCCAATGGAGAGTATGCGATAGAGCCAACGCCTTCTTCTTCCAGTAAATCGAGTAAATCTTCTTCGGGAGTACGTTCTAGCATGGAATATCTAGGTTGGTGAATCAGGCAAGGGGTTCCTAATTCATTGAGAATATTAATGGCTTCTTTGGCTAAATTGGTTGGGTAATTAGAAATCCCCACATACAGGGCTTTTCCTTGGCGAACTATGAGATCCAGCGCTCCCATGGTTTCTTCTAATGGAGTATTGGGATCAGGTCGATGATGATAAAATATATCTACATAATCTAATCCCATTCGCTTTAAACTTTGGTTTAGGCTTGCAACTAAGTATTTTTTACTTCCCCAGTCGCCATAAGGGCCATCCCACATAGTGAAACCCGCTTTTGATGAAATAACCATTTCATCGCGATAAGGCAGAAAATCCCGCTGCATAATTTTGCCAAATGTACTTTCGGCAGAGCCTGGTGGTGGCCCATAATTATTAGCAAGATCAAAATGGGTGATCCCAAGGTCAAAAGCATGGCGAAGCATGGCTTGGCAATTATCAAAGGGTTTGTTATCGCCAAAGTTGTGCCATAACCCTAATGAAATCAGTGGTAAGCGTAATCCGCTACGGCCACATAAACGATATTCCATTTCAGTATAGCGCTTTGATGATGCAACATAAGGCATACTTCACCTCCAAAATAGTGGGTAAAACTCAATTTATACTGTCATAAAGCTAAAAAGTAGGCTGAGGAATCAATGCTAATTTGTTCTTGACTAGAAGGTTTATGAGTAAATTGTGATAGAGCCCGAAAAAAGAGTGAAGTATTTTGGCATTCGTGGGTATCGGCTGCGTACCAATCCCCACGTTTTGTATATTAGGCTTGCTCTGAGCGGGTAAATACCAGCTCGTTACCTTTAGATTGGCTTTCATCAAATTGATAGCCTTCTAAATTAAAATCAGCCAGTTGGTCTGTTTTCGTTAATTTATTTTGGATGATAAAGCGGCTCATTAAACCCCGCGCTTTTTTTGCATAAAAACTGATAACTTTATATTTACCATTTTTTTCATCAAGGAAAATAGGCTTGATAATTTGCCCGTCCAATTTCTTTGTATTCACCGATTTAAAATATTCATCTGAGGCAAGGTTGACTAATATTTGATCTTTTTGCTCCGCTAATGCGTGATTTAATTGCTTGGTGATGATGTCTCCCCAAAACTCATATAAATCTTTTCCACGGGTGTTTTTTAATCGAATTCCCATTTCTAAGCGGTAAGGTTGCATTAAATCTAGCGGTCTTAAGATACCGTAAAGACCTGATAATATGCGTAAATGAGATTGAGCAAACGCAAAATCGTCTTGAGAAAAGGTTTCTGCTTGCATACCAGTATACACATCCCCTTTGAAGGCAAGGATCGCTTGGCGTGCATTTTCTGGGGTAAAGTCCGCATGCCATTCTGCAAAACGGGCAGCATTGAGCCCCGCAAGCTTGTCACTAATTTTCATTAAACTGGCAATATCTGCAGGGGTTAATTTACGACAGACATTAATTAATTTTTGTGACTCAGTAAGTAATTCAGGCTGAGTAAACTGCTGTGTCGCAAGTGGGCTTTCGTAGTCTAATGTTTTTGCAGGTGAAATTGTAATAAGCATGACTTGACCCTTTATAAAGAATGATACTGCTTACTTTAGCAAAAATTCTTCCTAATTGGCTAATTGATACGATAAGCCAAACCAATATTATTCTTTAATTACAATGATAGCACAATATAACTAGCTAAAAGGATTCAGTTTCTAATTGGCTAGCGAAACCGATTGCCAATCAAATAGTTGCTTTTGACTAGATTTACTTGCTTGCAGCAATATG
The DNA here is from genome assembly GCF_032706145.1 of Providencia sp. PROV040. Lineage (NCBI taxonomy): Bacteria > Pseudomonadati > Pseudomonadota > Gammaproteobacteria > Enterobacterales > Morganellaceae > Providencia > Providencia sp. PROV040. The sequence goes on from NZ_CP120530.1 coordinate 775,127, forward strand.
GATGCATGATATTATCTGTAGACGGTGCGGCGATAGCCACAATTCCTTTATAATACGCAAAGTAATTCAAGTTGCAGTTTGTTAGCCTACACCACAAGAGTCGCAAGAATTGTAGGTAGCTAACCACCGCTACAACTTGGAATATGACGGGTATAACAACGAGATTAAAGAAATGACCGATAAACTAACCTCATTACGTAGTCTGACAACTGTTGTTGCTGATACTGGCGACATCGAAGCGATGAAGCTTTACAAACCACAAGACGCGACCACAAATCCCTCGCTGATCTTAAATGCTGCACAAATTCCTGAGTACCGTAAATTAATTGATGAAGCGGTAGAATGGGCTCGTAAGCAAAGCAATAATCGCGAGCAACAAATTGTTGATGCTTGTGACAAGCTGGCTGTTAATATCGGTCTGGAAATTCTGAAATTAGTTCCAGGTCGTATTTCTACTGAAGTTGATGCGCGCCTGTCTTATGATGAAGAAGCTTGTATTGCTAAAGCGCGTCACTTAATCAAAATGTATAACGATGCAGGTATTAGCAATGACCGTATTCTGATCAAACTGGCTTCAACTTGGCAGGGTATCCGTGCTGCAGAGAAACTGGAAAAAGAAGGCATTAACTGTAACCTGACTTTATTATTCTCTTTTGCTCAAGCTCGTGCTTGTGCGGAAGCGGGTGTATACCTGATTTCTCCATTTGTGGGCCGTATTCTTGACTGGTACAAAGCGAATACAGATAAGAAAGAATTCGCACCACATGAAGACCCAGGTGTGGTTTCTGTTACTGAAATCTACAACTACTACAAAGCTCACGGTTATAAAACTGTGGTTATGGGCGCAAGCTTCCGTAACGTGGGTGAAATCATTGAACTAGCAGGTTGTGACCGTTTAACTATCTCTCCAGGCTTATTAAAAGAGCTGTCTGAATCACAAGGTGAATTAGTACGTAAACTGACTGATACAGGTAAAACTAAAGAGCCAGGCGCTAAGTTGACTGAAGCAGAGTTCTATTGGCAGCACAACCAAGACCCAATGGCGGTTGATAAACTGTCTGACGGTATCCGTAAGTTTGCAGTAGACCAAGAAAAACTGGAAAAAATGATTGCAGATTTACTGTAATTTGTTTCGTTTTTTCTTTCAAACCCAGCCAGTTGGTTGGGTTTTTTTATACCTATTTTTCATTGAGTTAGTTCTCAATTTCAAGATATAAAATCAAGGGCGCTTTATGCAATCGTTCATCATGGTATGATATTGCCCCTGTTTATTATTAAGTGAACAGTTTTTGATTGAATAATTTCTTTGAGGTTTGTATGGATGAATTGCGCATAGGTCTGGTTTCTGTTTCTGATCGTGCTTCGAGTGGTATTTATGAAGACAAAGGCATTCCCGCATTAGAAGAGTGGTTAGCGAAAACGTTGACAACCCCTTTTCGTATCGAAACTCGCCTGATCCCTGATGAGCAAATCATGATAGAGCAAACATTATGTGAGCTGGTGGATGAATTTGCTTGCCATTTAGTCCTAACCACAGGTGGCACAGGACCTGCTCGTCGTGATGTCACACCTGATGCAACCCTTGCGATTGCAGACCGTGAAATGCCAGGCTTCGGCGAACAAATGCGCCAAATTAGCCTAAAGTTCGTCCCTACTGCGATACTGTCACGCCAAGTGGGGGTCATACGCAATCAGGCTCTGATTTTAAATTTACCTGGGCAGCCTAAAGCGATCGCGGAAACTCTGGAAGGTTTAAAAGACAAAGAAGGGAATGTAGTAGTTTCTGGTATTTTTGCCAGTGTTCCTTATTGTATTCAATTGCTTGATGGCCCATATGTAGAAACAGACCCTACGGTTGTGAAGGCATTTAGGCCTAAATCCGCAATTCGTCCTGAATAGTTTGCGATGTAATCAGGTGAGACTTAGCTCACCTGATTAATAATATTTAATGCATAAAATCACATACGTTAGTTAAATTTAACCACGTTGGCCAATCGGTAATACCGTTTTGCCATATTGCTCATTTAATATTTCTGCGACCGCTAAATAAAATGCGCTAGCGCCACAGATAATTCCTTCAAAACCAGCAAATTTTAGTAATGCTGCATTTCCCGTAATATTGCCAATCGCTAATAAAGCGAATAATACAGTTAAGCTACCAAAGACAAATTGCAAAACAAAATTAGCTTTGAAGGTTCCTAAAAACATGAAAAAGGTAAAAATTCCCCAAATAGCGAGGAAAACACCTAAAAACTCAGGTGAAGTTGCTTCGGCTAATCCCATTGAAGGCAAAAATAATAACCCCACTAATGCAATCCAAAACATACCGTAAGAGGTAAATGCAGTTGCACCGAATGTATTGCCTTTTTTGTATTCAATCAGACCTGCAATAAATTGAGCAATACCACCATAAAAAATGCCCATACTTAAAATAACGGATGAAAGAGGGAAAAAACCTGCATTATGAATATTCAGCAGGATGGTTGTCATACCAAAGCCTAGTAAACCAAGTGGGCCTGGATTTGCAAGAGAGCTAGACTGCATATAACCTCTGGTAAAATATAAAAAATTCAAATAGATAAAAACAAAAAGGTTTTGCCAAAGTGACAGCGGCGGCGCATCATACGCAGTTTTAATTGTTTAAACCATGATCACAAGACAGGTTTTTTTGCAATAAATGCAAATTTTTTTGATTCTCCCCCTTGATGAATGAATTTGTGACCCCATCTTAAAAGCATCAACTGATATCAATCCAAATTATTGCGTATTGAAAAATAATTTAGGCTCAGAGTGAAAACTCCCTTGAAAATGAAATATTGAGCCTCATATAGATTGATATCGAAATCATAGTGAAAAGAATTCCTTTGGAGGCGTTTTAGATGGGTAAAATTATTGGTATCGACTTGGGTACAACTAACTCATGCGTTGCAATTATGGATGGTACTACAGCTCGTGTTCTGGAGAACAGCGAAGGTGATAGAACTACTCCTTCCATCATTGCGTACACTCAAGATGGTGAAATTTTAGTTGGTCAGCCAGCGAAACGTCAGGCAGTGACTAACCCAGAAAATACTTTATTTGCAATTAAACGTTTGATTGGTCGTCGTTTCCAAGACGAAGAAGTTCAGCGCGACGTTTCTATCATGCCATATAAAATCATTGCGGCTGATAACGGCGATGCTTGGTTAGATGTGAAAGGCCAAAAAATGGCTCCACCACAAGTTTCAGCTGAAGTTCTGAAAAAAATGAAGAAAACAGCAGAAGACTATTTAGGTGAGCCAGTAACAGAAGCAGTTATTACTGTACCTGCTTACTTTAACGATGCTCAGCGTCAAGCGACTAAAGATGCTGGCCGTATTGCTGGTTTAGAAGTAAAACGTATCATTAACGAACCAACAGCAGCTGCATTAGCATATGGCTTAGACAGAGAAGTTGGTAACCGTACTATCGCGGTTTATGACTTAGGTGGTGGTACATTCGACTTATCAATCATCGAAATCGATGAAGTTGATGGCGAAAAAACGTATGAAGTTCTGGCTACCAATGGTGACACACACTTAGGTGGTGAAGACTTTGATACACGTTTAATCAACTACTTAGTTGAAGAATTTAAGAAAGAACAAGGTGTTGACCTGCGTAACGACCCGTTAGCAATGCAACGTCTGAAAGAAGCTGCAGAAAAAGCGAAAATTGAGCTGTCTTCTGCACAACAAACAGATGTTAACCTGCCGTATATTACAGCAGATGCAACAGGTCCTAAACACATGAATATTAAAGTGACTCGTGCGAAATTAGAGTCACTGGTAGAAGATTTAGTTAAGCGTTCTATGGAGCCAGTTAAAGTTGCTCTGCAAGACGCAGGCTTAAGCGTGAGCGAAATCAACGATGTTATCTTAGTTGGTGGTCAAACACGTATGCCAATGGTTCAAAAAGTTGTTGCTGATTTCTTTGGTAAAGAACCACGTAAAGACGTTAACCCAGATGAAGCAGTTGCAATGGGTGCGGCAGTTCAAGGTGGTGTTTTAGCGGGTGATGTTAAAGACGTTCTGTTACTTGACGTAACTCCTCTGTCTTTAGGTATCGAAACCATGGGTGGCGTGATGACTTCGTTAATTGCGAAGAATACCACTATCCCAACTAAACATAGCCAAGTGTTCTCAACAGCTGAAGATAACCAAGCAGCGGTAACTATCCATGTTCTGCAAGGTGAGCGTAAACGCGCAAGTGACAATAAATCACTGGGGCAGTTTAACTTAGATGGTATTCAACCTGCACCACGTGGTATGCCACAAATCGAAGTGACTTTTGATATCGATGCGGATGGTATCTTGCATGTTTCTGCTAAAGATAAAAATAGTGGACGTGAGCAAAACATCACCATTAAGGCTTCTTCAGGTCTGAATGATGAGGAAATCGAAAAAATGGTACGTGACGCAGAAGCAAACGCTGAAGCTGACCGTAAATTTGAAGAGCTAGTTCAGGTTCGTAACCAAGCTGACCAATTAGTTCACGGTACTCGTAAACAAATCGAAGAAGCTGGTGATAAATTACCAGCTGAAGATAAAGCGAGTATCGAAAAAGCAACTTCTGAATTAGAAGCAGCAGCAAAAGGTGAAGACAAAGCGGATATTGAAGCGAAAATCCAAGCTTTAGTCACGGCATCTGCAAAACTTCTGGAAATCGCACAGCAACAAGCTCAAGCGGGCGGTGCAGCTGGCGCTGGCGCAGAAGCGAAAAAAGATGATGATGTTGTTGATGCTGAATTCGAAGAAGTTAACGACAAAGACAAAAAATAATGCCCTTAGCGGGCGCAGTAGCTATAGCAAATGATAGTTAATGGTTACTGATACCGGATACGGGCGTCGAGGCAACTCTACGCCCGTTCCGCATGTTAAGGGTAAAATTAAATGGCAAAAAGAGATTTTTATGAGGTATTAGGCCTCGAAAGAAATGCATCGGATAAAGATATTAAGCGTGCTTATAAGCGCTTAGCGATGAAGCATCACCCTGACCGTAATCAGGGTGATAAAGGTTCAGAAGATAAATTTAAAGAGATCAAAGAAGCTTACGAAGTTCTTTCTGACGAGCAAAAACGTGCGGCTTATGACCAGTATGGTCATGCTGCGTTTGAGCAAGGTGGAATGGGCGGAGGCGGTGGCTTCGGTGGTGCGGACTTTAGTGATATCTTTGGTGACGTCTTCGGTGATATTTTTGGAGGCGGCCGCAGACAGCAGCGCCCAAGCCGTGGTTCTGACCTACAGTACAACATGGAACTGACTCTCGAAGAGGCTGTCCGTGGAGTGACCAAAGAAATCCGTATTCCAACCTTGGAAACCTGTGACGTTTGTCATGGTAATGGTGCGAAACCAGGAACTAGTGCGGATACGTGCTCAACCTGTCACGGTATGGGCCAAGTCCATATGCGCCAAGGCTTTTTCTCTGTACAACAGCCTTGTCCAACGTGTCATGGTCGCGGTAAAGTTATCAAAGATCCATGCAACAAATGTCATGGCCATGGCCGTGTTGAAAGATATAAAACACTGTCAGTTAAAATTCCAGCAGGTGTAGATACAGGTGACCGTGTTCGCTTGTCAGGAGAAGGTGAGGCCGGAGAAAACGGGGCACCAGCAGGAGATTTATTCGTTCAGGTTCATGTATTGCCTCATAATATTTTTGAGCGTGATGGTAATAACCTGCACTGTGAGGTTCCAATTAACTTTGCTGATGCAGCACTGGGTGGCGAAATTGAAGTACCAACCCTTGATGGCCGTGTAAAACTGAAAATCCCAGCAGAAACCCAAACCGGTAAAATTTTCCGTATGAAAGGAAAAGGTGTGAAATCGGTACGTGGTGGTCTGCAAGGTGATTTAATGTGCCACATTGTTGTTGAAACCCCAGTTAAACTCAATGAGAAACAAAAAGAGTTGCTCAAAGAGTTTGGTGAATCACTAGGTGGAAAGAGTGGTGAGAAGAACAGCCCGCGCTCTAAAAGCTTTTTAGATGGCGTTAAGAAATTCTTTGATGATTTAACTAATAAATAATTAGTTAATTATTGGAAAAGCTAGAATGGCTGACTGAGCATATTGCCAAGTCAGCCATTTTTTTATCTTATTTTACGACTTCACCACTAGCAACCACAGTTTCGCGGACTTTACTGGCAAAATCTTGAGCTTCTTTGATAATTGTATTTTCATCAGCAGTCAGTATTTTACGGTCTTGCATTAATACTTTGCCATCAACAATAGTATGGCGAACATTGGCTCCATTTGCGCCATAGACTAATGCGGCATAGGGGCTATACATAGGAACCATATTTGGTGATTTGGTATCAATAACAATGATATCAGCTAATTTCCCTGCTTCGAGAGAGCCGAGTTTGTCTTCCATATGTAATACCCGCGCAGAGCCCATGGTCGCCATCTCAACAACGGTGACTGGTGGCATCGCTGCTCTATCTTTATTGGCTAGTTTGTGAATTTTACCGACTAAATTTAGCTCATTTAACGTCGTTAGCGTATTACTCGACATTGGTCCATCCGTTCCCAAACCAACGCGGATCCCTTTTTCCAGCATGGTTGTCACAGGGGCAACACCTTTAGCAGACTTAGTATTCGCACTGATATTATGCGCAACGCCGACATCATACTGCTTGAGTAGATCCATATCCTTTTCATCAACCATAATGGCGTGCGCTGCAATAACTTTATTATTCAGTGCGCCAATGTCAGCCATATATTGTACAGGGCTTTTCCCTCCTGTACGTTTGGCTATTTCTTCTTGTTCACGGTCAGTTTCCGCCAGATGGATCATTACTGGAACATTAAGTTCTTGAGATAATTTTGCTATTTTCTGTAAATGCTCTGTTGTATTGGTATAAGGCGCATGAGGCGCAAAAGCAGGGGTGATACGTGGGTGATCTTTGTATTGATTGATAAAGTTGACTGCATAATCGATACCTTCATCTGCATTTTTTGCATCAGCGACGGGAAATTGAATCACTGATTCCCCAAGAACCGCTCTTAGTCCAATTTTATCAACGGTTTTAGCCACTTCATCTTCAAAGTAATACATATCAACGTAAGTTGTGACGCCACCTTTAATCATTTCAATATTCGCAAGGTTGGCCCCAACTCGTACCATTTCACGGGAAACCATTTTATTTTCTAATGGGAAAATATAACGGTGTAAACGGTCTGGCACATCATCGGCTAAGGAACGAAACACGGTCATAGATGCATGTGTGTGAGTGTTAATTAGCCCTGGCATGACAATATCGCCATTAACATTCAGGACATTAGGTGCTTGATAATTTTGAGCAAGTTCAGGGCCACCAACCGCAATAATTTTATTGCCTTTGATGACAACCGTGCCATGGTCAATAACCTGTTTTTTAGCATCCATTGTTAAGATGGTTCCATCTACGATTATGGTGTCCGCGGGGATAGCTGAAAAACTAGGAAAAGAAGCACTAATAATGGAAATAGCCAGTAAAGATTTTAAAAGCGACATTTTGGCCTCATATCTGGTGAGAAAATATAACAATTATGGGTAAATAAAAAGCAATAATACGATTTTGAATAAAGCTAAATTAGTTGCTTGATAACCAAACATTCAAATAATAACAATTTTATTAATGACTTAATTTTGCTAATAAAACACCAAAAACAATAACAACACAGGCAATGACTCGCATGACGTTGAATTTTTCTTTAAGAAAAGCAATGGATAAAAACATGGCAAAGAGTACGCTAGTTTCTCTAACTGCGGCGACCATGACAATCGGTGCTTGGCTCATCGCCCATATGGCAATGCCATAGCTAATGAGTTGCATTAACCCACCTAGCAACCCTGAACGCCAGTATTGTTGAATTCCAACAAGTAAGGTACCACGATATTTGATAAGGCCAGGTACAGCTAACACAAGTCCATTTAAAAGAAACAACCAAAGTGTGTACACGACAGGGTCTTCACTTGCTCTGGCACCATAGCCATCGGATAGGGTATAGCAAGCCGTAAAGAAGGCGGTTGATAAGGCAAAAACTAGTGCTTTTCCTTTAATATTCAATGTGAATTTTTTACCCGCAAAAGCAATGAGCACTACGCCACTAATAATGCACAAAACACCAATAAGACCCATTAGTGGAATTAGCTCATTAAATAGCAAAGCACCTAGTACTGCTGTCATTAATGGCGCAGAACCACGTGATATTGGGTAAATTTGGCTTAAATCGCCATGTGTATAAGCCTGACTTAAAAAATAGGTATAGCCAATATGAAACAGTACCGATAACGCTAACCAATGGATAGCTTCTGGTGATGGTAGGCCTAACCAAAGTATTGCTGGTATCGCTAAGGCGCCAGAAAAAACAGAAATCATGACTAGGCCGAAAAAACGGTCATTACCAAATTTAACTATAGCGTTCCAGCTTGCATGGCAAAAAGCTGCAAACAGCACAGAAAGTAATACGTAAGTTGTCATCGTTAAATTGTAATCATTAGTATTTTATTAGCAATCTAAACACATTGTTTTGCGAAACGTTTGGCAAATATTTTGTAAATAGTCTTCCATATTTATCGTTTTTACAAAAGGTATCGAAGAAAGAAACAGGCAAGTTTTTCTTGTGCAAATAAAAGGGATAAATTTTGATGTACTAGAAAAGTTGAATTTATAAAGTCTGTTTATCACAAAATTTATTATTTGTTTTTATAAAAGTTGTCTATAGTAAAATTAACGTTTTTTTCTCATTTGCCGTGATCTCTAACCCAAATAAATCGGTAATTCCGAGTGTTAAGCGATAAATAAACGATTTTTTACGAATTAATAATTAGCATAGTATTAACATTCAAAAAAACATTGGGGTTAACTATATGACAGCAATTATTCGTAAATTTTTAAGGTTAGAAGCAGCAGGGGGCTTACTTCTGATTATTGCTGCCATAGTCGCTTTAATAATGGCTAACTCACCATTACAAGGGGCTTATCAGCAATTTTTAGATATTCCTGTATCCATTAAAATATCAGAGTTTGGTTTAGATAAGCCACTGATATTATGGATTAATGATTTCCTAATGGCGATTTTCTTTTTGGTGGTCGGCCTTGAAGTAAAGCGTGAATTATTAGAAGGATCCCTTGCAGGACGTGATAAAGCGATATTTCCAGCAATCGCAGCTTTAGGAGGGATGATTGCCCCAGCATTAATTTACTTATTATTTAATGGTGGAGATGCAGTTACCCAGCAAGGTTGGGCAATACCTGCCGCTACAGACATTGCTTTCGCGCTAGGTGTGATGGCCTTATTAGGTAAGCGAGTACCAACAGAACTTAAGGTGTTCTTATTAGCATTAGCTATTATTGATGACCTTGGTGTTATCGTGATTATTGCCTTTTTCTATACAAGTTCTGTTTCCTTGGTTGCATTGGGGTTGTCAGCACTGTGCATTGCCATTCTCTGTATGATGAATTGGCGTAGAGTAGAGAATACAGCGGCTTACTTAGTTATTGGGTTAATATTATGGGTGTGCATTTTGAAATCTGGAGTGCATGCCACATTAGCAGGGGTCATTGTTGGCTTCTTGATCCCTTTACATGGTACTAACCAGACCAAGCCTTCAGAAGAATTGGAACACGTTTTACATCCATGGGTTGTTTACTTAATTCTACCTATTTTTGCGTTTGCTAATTCGGGTGTGCAACTTCAAGGTGTGACTTTTGAAGGTTTGTTGAGCCCACTGCCATTAGGAGTCGCTGCGGGGCTAATTTTGGGTAAGCCAATTGGGATTTTTCTGTTTAGTTGGATTTCGGTAAAACTTGGGTTTGCAAAATTGCCAGAGTCGATTAATTTAAAACAAGTTTTTGCCGTTTCTGTACTGTGTGGGATCGGTTTTACTATGTCTATTTTTATAACCGGCCTCGCATTTGATGGGTTGGATGAGGTGTATAGTACCTATTCACGTCTAGGAATCTTGATTGGTTCTACGTTAGCTGCATTTTTAGGTTACTTTATGTTAAGAGTAGTGTTACCGAAACAAAAAGAACTAACCTAGTACAAGTTTATTGTGTAATTTTGCAAATTATTAGTAAGAATTTCCGAACTAATAATCTATGATATACCGTAGTGTGTTTTTTAATACACTACGGTATTCATTTTAAAGGCTCTGAAAAGTATGAGCTGCGGGTAAATGTGTATGGTCAATAGCGGTTACATAGCTAGTGACGGTACCGAAGGAATCGATATGCGGGTTTCACATCTTAATTTTAACCATCTTTACTACTTCTGGCATGTATGTAAAGAAGGCTCTGTCGTCGGAGCAGCAGAAGCGCTTTACCTGACTCCTCAGACAATTACAGGGCAAATAAAAGCATTGGAAGAGCGATTAGGTGGAAAGTTATTTAAAAGGCAGGGGCGAGGTTTGGTGCCATCTGAGCTTGGGCAATTAATTTTTCGCTATGCAGATAAAATGTTCATGCTTAGCCAAGAAATGCTAGATATCGTCAATTACAGCCGTGAATCTAATTTATTGTTTGATGTTGGGGTCGCAGACACGCTCTCAAAACAGCTAGTTAGTAAAATATTAGAGACTACGGTTGTTGAGCATGAACAAATTCATTTACGTTGTTTTGAATCAACGCATGAATTACTATTAGAACAGCTTAGCCAACATAAATTAGATATGATTTTGTCTGACTGCCCTGTGGACTCATCACAACAAGAAGGCTTGTTCTCGGTGAAGTTGGGTGAGTGCAATATGAGTTTCTTTTGTCGTCAGCCGATCCCTAAAAAGCCATTTCCTGAATGTTTAGAGGAACGTCGCTTATTGATTCCAGGGCGGCGATATTTGTTAGGTAGGCATATCTTAGCTTGGATACGAAATAAAAACCTGCAAGTAGAAGTGTTAGGTGAGTTTGATGATGCAGCGCTTATGAAAGCATTTGGCATGCATTATAACGCGATTTTTGTTGCTCCATCGCAGTATACACCTGACCTTTTAGGTGGCGAAGATATTGTAGAGTTAGGCCGTTTAGAAAGCGTAAAAGAAGAGTACTACGTTATTTTTGCAGAAAGAATGATCCAGCACCCAGCCGTGCAGCGAGTGTGTAATAAAGATTTCTCAGATTTATTTTCAGTTCCTCTTGATAGCTTAGATAAAAAATAGTAACAAATAAAAAACCGGCATAAGCCGGTTTTTTTAAGCTAATCAAGAAGCAAAATTACATTGCTTTGATTTGAGCAACTAAGTTAGCTTTATGACGTGCTGCTTTATTTTTGTGGATCAGGCCTTTAGTAGCATGGCGATCAACAATAGGTTGCATGTCATTGAATGCTTTCTGAGCAGCTTCTTTATCGCCTGCAGCGATAGCAAGGTAAACTTTCTTGATAAAAGTACGTACCATAGAGCGACGGCTAGCGTTATGCTGGCGACGTTTCTCTGACTGAACGGCACGTTTCTTAGCTGATTTGATATTAGCCAAGGTCCAACTCCCAAATGTATTCTATTGAGGACAATTCAAAGGTCGAGGAATATGCCCTTTCGCCCTTCATTTGTCAATGGATTTGTGCAAATAAACATCGTGTACTTCGATGCTCATGCGTTGTGAATGGTGCAAGATTCTATCAGCAAATATAAGAAGAATACAGATCTTAGCGTGAAAAAATGCATAATTGATGGCAGAAATTTAAAAAGAACTAAGGGTAAAAATATTTTTTAGTCTGTCAATCAGTGGGTAGTATGAAAATTAAACATGTTGTGGTTGTTTTTTGTTCTTTTTAATCGTTTGGTTATAACCATTGAAGTGTAAAACATAAAAATATAATATTTTTAGAGACCTTGGAACAAATTTGTTGTATTGATAATCCATTGGTTACCCCAAAGTTTTTGATATTCGAATCCAATAGCTCTGCTTGGGAGCGTAATAACCCACTAATTGCATAAAAATAGTGCGGAAAAAATCGTGTAGAGATCAAAAAAATAGGGTTTAATGAAACCTTTTGCGAACTAAGGTTAACCTTATGCGTCGTACAAGGTATAATCCTGCAATTTCCTCGGTATTGAGCCTGTTATGGAGCTAATTCGCGGTATACAGAATATCCGGGCGTGCCACCATGGTTGCGTGCTGACTATCGGTAATTTTGATGGTGTTCATCGTGGGCATCAGGTTTTACTTCAAAATTTGAAACTTAAGGGTGCGCAGTTAGGGTTGCCAACTGTCGTGATGATATTTGAGCCACAGCCCCTTGAATTTTTTATTGGTGACAAAGCGCCAGCGCGTTTGACGCGTTTGCGAGACAAAGTTAAATACCTTGCAGATAGTGGTATTGATTACCTCTTATGTGTTGAATTTAACCAGTACTTTGCGTCATTAACACCTGCTGAGTTTGTTTCTGACTTACTTGTCAGTAAGCTTGGTGTAAAGTACCTCGCTATAGGTGATGATTTCCGCTTTGGGAAAAATCGCATGGGGGACTTTGCTTTTTTACAACAAGCGGGTAGTGAATTTGGTTTTGAAGTTGCAGATACAGAAAGCTTTTGTGATTCAGGGCTCCGTATCAGCAGTACAGCGATACGAAGAGCCATTCAAGAAAATAATCTTGAATTAGCAGAAAGCCTATTAGGGCACTCTTATCGTATTAGCGGGCGAGTGGTTCATGGTAACCAACTTGGTAGAACAATAGGTTTTCCAACGGCAAACCTACCGTTAAAACGTTTAGTCACACCAGTAACTGGTGTATATGCTGTAGAAGTTTACGGTTTAGGTGATAAGCCTTTACCGGGTGTGGCAAATATTGGCACACGTCCGACTGTATCTGGAAAAGGAACACAGTTAGAAGTTCATCTGATTGATGCAAATATGGATTTATATGGGCGTCATATCGATGTAGTGTTACGTAAGAAATTACGTGATGAGCAGCGGTTTGCTTCGTTGGAAGCGCTTAAGGAGCAAATTGCTAATGATGTAATTGCAGCGAGAGAGTATCTTACTGCAATAGGAATCAGATAATTTAGCGGAAAATTGGAACTGAGAATCGATGAGTGACTATAAAAATACCCTGAATCTACCGGAAACAGGGTTCCCAATGCGTGGCGATCTCGCTAAACGCGAACCACAGATGTTAGAGCGCTGGTACAAAGAAGGTTTGTATCAGGCAATCCGTAAAGCAAAATCGGGCAAGAAAACCTTTATTCTGCACGATGGTCCTCCGTATGCTAACGGCAGTATTCATATTGGTCACTCAGTTAACAAAATTCTCAAAGATATTATTATTAAGTCCAAAGGGTTGGCGGGCTATGATTCCCCATACATCCCAGGTTGGGACTGCCATGGATTACCGATTGAACATAAAGTTGAACAAATCGTCGGTAAGCCAGGGGAAAAAGTTTCCGCTGCTGAATTTCGTGCACAATGCCGTCAATACGCTAAAGAGCAAATTGAAGGCCAAAAAGCTGATTTCATGCGTCTTGGTGTTTTAGGTGAGTGGGATAAACCTTATCTAACAATGGATTTTAAAACCGAAGCTCATATTATCCGAGCATTGGCTAAAACCATTGCAAATGGCCATTTAGTGAAGGGGGCAAAACCTGTTCACTGGTGTACTGCTTGCGGTTCTTCATTAGCGGAAGCTGAAGTTGAATATTATGATAAAACCTCGCCATCTATCTATGTTCGCTTCCCAGCCGTAGATGGCAAAGCTGTGTGCGAAAAATTTGGCATTGTTAGCGAAAAAACACCTTCGTTAGTCATCTGGACAACAACGCCTTGGACTTTGCCAGCTAACCGTGCGATTTCTTTAAACCCTGAGTTTAAATATGATTTAATCGAAGCAAATGGTGAGTTACTCATTTTAGCTGCTGACCTTGTCGAAGAGGTAATGAAAACGATAGGGGTTGAAGCGTGGGCAGTTCTAGGGGAGTGTGAGGGTTCTGCACTTGAACTTTTACGTTTCAATCATCCATTTATGGGCTTTGATGTGCCTGCAATTTTGGGTGACCATGTGACATTAGACGCGGGTACTGGTGCTGTTCATACTGCACCAGGCCACGGTCCTGAAGACTATGTGGTCGGTCAGAAATATGGCTTAGAAACAGCGAACCCTGTAGGGCCAGATGGTTGCTTCTTACCAAATACTTACCCAACATTAGATGGCGTGTTTATTTTTAAAGCTAATGACCTTATCGTTGAATTATTGAGCGAAAAAGGCGCATTACTATACAAACAAGCGATTCAACACAGCTATCCATGCTGCTGGCGCCATAAGACTCCAGTTATCTTCCGTGCTACGCCACAGTGGTTTATCGGTATGGATAAAAACGGTTTACGTGAACAATCGCTGAAAGAAATTGATATTGTTCAATGGATCCCGGGTTGGGGGCGCGCACGTATTGAATCAATGGTTGAAAACCGCCCAGACTGGTGTATTTCTCGTCAACGTACTTGGGGTACCCCAATGTCGTTGTTTGTTCATAAAGACACTGAAGAGTTACACCCTCGTACATTAGAATTAATGGAAGAAGTGGCTAAGCGTGTTGAAGTGGATGGCATCCAAGCATGGTGGGATCTTGACCCAGCAGAGCTGTTGGGTGATGAAGCCGAAACATATCGTAAAGTACCTGATACCTTAGACGTATGGTTTGACTCAGGTTCAACGCACTTTGCGGTTGTGGACGCACGTCCTGAATTCCATGGTAATTCAGCGGATATGTACCTTGAAGGGTCAGATCAACACCGCGGCTGGTTTATGTCATCATTGATGTTATCAACCGCAATGAAAGGTAAAGCACCTTATCGCCAAGTATTGACACATGGCTTCACTGTTGATGGCCAAGGCCGCAAAATGTCTAAATCTTTAGGCAACACAGTGAGCCCTCAAGATGTCATGAATAAACTGGGTGCAGATATCTTACGTTTATGGGTTGCATCAACGGATTACACTGGCGAAATCGCGGTTTCAGATGAAATTTTAAAACGCGCGGCTGACTCATACCGCCGTATTCGTAATACTGCACGTTTCTTACTGGCTAACTTAAATGGTTTTAATCCTGAAACCGACATGGTGAAACCAGAAGATATGGTGGTTTTAGACCGCTGGGCGGTGAGCCGTGCTTTAGAAGCTCAGCAAGAGATAGCCAAAGCTTATGATGAGTACGATTTCTTATCTGTTATCCAAAGATTAATGCATTTCTGCTCCATTGAAATGGGGTCATTTTATCTGGATATCATCAAAGACCGTCAATACACCGCGAAAAGTGATAGCTTAGCGCGCCGTAGCTGCCAAACTGCGTTATTCCACATTGTTGAAGCATTAGTGCGTTGGATGGCTCCGGTTCTGTCGTTTACTTCTGATGAAATTTGGAATGAGTTATCAGGAAAACGCGCTCAATTTGTTCTTACCGAAGAGTGGTATGACGGCTTATTTGGTTTAGATGAAACAAATGAAATGAACAACAGCTTCTGGGCTGAGTTGTTAGCGGTTCGTGGTGAAGTGAATAAGGTGTTAGAACAAGCGCGTACTGATAAGCTTATCGGGGGCTCATTAGAAGCCGCTGTGACTTTGTATGCGGATAAAGCTCTGGCTGAAAAACTACAAAGCCTTGGTGATGAATTACGCTTTGTTTTACTGACATCACAAGCCCATGTCGCTGATATTGCAACGGCTCCAGCAGATGCGCAAGAAAGCGAATTGAAAGGCCTAAAAATTGCTTTCAGTAAAGCGGCGGGTGAAAAATGCCCTCGTTGCTGGCATTATGCAAGTGATATCGGTTCTTCGAGCGAGCAACCAGAAATTTGTGGTCGCTGTGTCACTAACGTAGCCGGTAACGGCGAAACGCGTAAGTTTGCTTAATGAAGATGCCAGTTTGTTCTACCGGTTTGCGTTGGTTATGGTTGACCATTGTGATCATCGTTGCGGATTTAGGCATTAAGCAATTAGTGCTTAGTGATCTAAATCTGTACGAGCCACACCCGATAATGCCATTTTTCAACATAATGTACGCACAAAATTTCGGAGCGGCATTCAGTTTCTTGGCTGATGAAGGTGGTTGGCAACGTTGGTTCTTTGCAGGTATTGCAATTGGGATATCTGTAATTTTGATGGTTATGATGTATCGCCAAAGTGCACAAAAACGCCTATCAAATATTGCTTATGCATTGATTATTGGCGGTGCTATCGGTAATTTAAGTGACCGTTTAGTCCATGGCTTCGTTATCGATTACCTTGATTTTTACGTTGGTAATTGGCATTGGCCGACATTTAACCTAGCGGATATGGCGATATGTATTGGTGCGGCACTTGTCATTTTTGAGGGTTTTTTACCTGATAAATCAAAGCAAGAAAAAGCCAAATAAGATGGCAGCGTACTAGGTTAGAATGTAATAACTCACAGCCCAGATTTTCTGGGCTGAATTTTATGATAAATAGGTTTGGTTTATGTCTACTCAAATACAGGCACAGAGCTCTGTTTTACTGCATTTCACATTGAAATTGGAAGATGGCTCTACGGCTGACTCCTCGCACGCACAAGGAAAGCCTGCGTTATTTGTTTTAGGGAATGACTCCTTATCGCCAGAACTTGAAGCCCAATTGATTGGACTTAATGAAGGTGAAAAGAAAAGTTTTTCACTGCCCGGAGATACTGTTTTCGGGAAACATAACCCTGACTTAGTTCAATATTTTTCATTGCGTGATTTTATAGAAACAGGCATTCCTGAAATTGGTACGATAATGCTATTTACGGCGATGAATGGCAGTGAAATGCCAGGTGTAGTAAAATCAATTGAAGGTGAGTCGATTACTATTGATTTTAATCACCCTCTCGCAGAGCAGCAGATTAGTTTTGATATCGAAGTGCTTGAAGTAGACCCGCAATTGGAGAATCACAATGCAAATATTAATGGCTAACCCTCGTGGGTTTTGTGCAGGCGTAGACCGCGCAATTAGCATCGTAGAAAGGGCGTTAGAAATATATGGTGCTCCGATTTACGTTCGTCACGAAGTGGTTCATAACCGTTATGTTGTTGATGATTTACGTCAACGTGGTGCTATCTTTATTGAGGAAATCTCAGAAGTACCAGATGGGTCTATTTTGATTTTTTCTGCGCATGGCGTTTCCCAAGCTATTCGTCAAGAAGCTCGCTCTCGCGATCTCACCATGTTATTTGATGCGACTTGTCCTTTGGTTACGAAAGTTCATATGGAAGTTGCACGCGCTAGCCGTAAAGGCAAAGAGGCTATTTTAATTGGCCACGCTGGGCATCCAGAGGTCGAAGGTACGATGGGGCAATATAGCAACCCTGAAGGTGGGATGTATCTTGTTGAAAGCCCAGAAGATGTTTGGAAACTGAAAGTGAAAGATGAAAATAATCTCTCTTTCATGACACAAACAACGCTTTCTGTTGATGATACTTCTGATGTCATTGATGCGCTGACATCTCGCTTTCCAAGTATCGTTGGGCCCCGTAAAGACGATATTTGTTATGCAACGACTAACCGCCAAGAAGCAGCGAGAGAGCTTGCAGAACGCGCTGACGTTGTTTTAGTCGTCGGTTCTAAAAACTCATCAAACTCAAATCGTCTTGCGGAGTTAGCTTCGCGTATGCAAAAACCTGCCTATTTAATTGATGGTGCGGAAGATATTAAAACGGAATGGTTAGCGGATAAAAATATTATCGGCTTAACAGCAGGGGCATCTGCTCCAGATATTCTAGTTAGGCAAGTTATTGATAGACTTAAAGAATTAGGGGCTGATTCTGTTGTTGAATTGCAAGGGCGTGAAGAAAATATCGTCTTTGAGGTCCCTAAGGAATTAAGGGTTGAGGTTAAAGAGATTAATTAATCATTTGATTTCAATTATAGGAACAGCCGCTTTATGATTTATTCCTTAGCGGCTGTTGTAACCTATCAGTTCATATAGTCCCTTTCATCGTTTCTTTCCATTAAAACTTTTACTGATAATCCTCGTGTTCTCTACGCTTTTGTTAATAACGATGCATTTTTGCTAGCAGAATGGGGGCAGGATAGTTAATCTGTATCACAATCATTTCTTAACTATGGGTAAAAATAGTTTTTTTATCCTAAACAACAGTTCAAATTTATCGATTTGCATTAATTAAAAAAGGATAAGCCATGGCAAATTCAATGGTACGAGTCGCAATAGTTGGTGCCGGTGGGCGTATGGGGCGCCAGCTAATTCAAGCCGCGCAACAACAAGATGGAATTCAATTAGGTGCCGCGATTGAGCGCGAGGGCTCATCACTTATCGGGACTGATGCAGGGGAGCTCGCAGGTATCGGTAAGCTAGGTATTGCCATTGTTGATTCACTTAATCAGGTTGTTAATGATTTTGATGTTGTCATTGATTTCACGCGCCCAGAAGGGACTTTACACTATCTTGCATTTTGTAAAGCAAACCAAAAAGCCATGGTAATTGGAACGACAGGGTTTGATGAGCAAGGTAAGCAAGCCATTGCCGAAGCTGCGAAATCTATTCCTATTGTCTTTGCGGCAAATTTCAGTGTTGGTGTCAATGTGGTGCTGAAATTACTGGAAAAAGCAGCAAAAGTGATGGGAAATTACACTGATATTGAAATTGTTGAAGCACATCACCGCCATAAAGTGGATGCGCCATCAGGTACGGCTTTGGCTATGGGAGAGTCTATTGCTAGTGCACTTGGGAAAGACTTAAAAGAGTGTGCGGTATATACCCGTGAAGGTTACACCGGGGAACGAGAACCTGGAACTATTGGCTTTGCAACTATCCGTGCTGGGGATATTGTGGGTGAACATACCGCAATGTTTGCAGATATTGGGGAGCGAGTTGAAATTAGCCATAAAGCCTCTAGCCGTATGACCTTTGCAAATGGTGCAATAAAAGCTTCAGGGTGGGTTTGTGCTAAAAATAATGGGTTATATGATATGAAAGATGTGCTAAATCTGGATGATTTGTAGTTTTTATCTTTTATTTTTTTCTTTAAAATTATACGATTAAAATTAGTTTCTTATTATTATAATATCGATCTGAATTATTTTTATTCAGATTGATATTAATTGATATCTTAATGGTTTTTATCTTCTGTTTTGCTCGTTAATTATCCTTTCTTCCTTCTTTTAGCTGGGTTATTATCAATAAACTAGTTATCTTGCTTTGCAACCGTTTACTTATTCATATTTACTGCTATTTATACTACTCATCCAACTAAAAGTGAGGTAGTTAAGTAAAAAAGTAAGATAAAAGTGAAAAAAATGCATTTTTTTCTAGACAAGACCCTATCTCATCATTAGAATGCGCGCAATTTGCCAAAAATTTGCTTAAAAACTCATTTTGGCATTGATTTAGATCGCAAAATCTGAATTAATATGCAAAAAACGTGATTTATTATTCTCCGGAGGGTGTTTTGATTAAGTCAGCTATATTGGTTCTGGAAGACGGAACCCAATTCCACGGGCGTGCTATCGGTGCAGAAGGCGCTGCAGTTGGAGAAGTCGTTTTCAACACGTCGATGACCGGATATCAAGAAATAATTACAGACCCTTCCTATTCCCGCCAAATTGTTACTCTCACTTATCCCCATATTGGTAATGTCGGCACTAATGCTGATGACGAAGAATCCCCAAATGTTCATGCACAAGGCTTAATCATTCGTGACTTACCATTGGTTTACAGTAACTTCCGCGGGCAAGAAGGGTTATCCGAATATCTAAAACGCCATAATGTCGTGGCGATTGCGGATATCGATACACGTAAATTAACACGTTTACTGAGAGAAAAAGGCGCTCAAAACGGTTGTATCATTGCGGGTGATAACCCTGATGTTGCACTCGCATTGGAAAAAGCGCGTAGTTTTTCAGGTTTGAATGGGTTGGACTTGGCAAAAGAAGTCTGCACTAAAGAGATTTATAACTGGTCCCAAGGTTCATGGACGCTGGAAAATGGCCAGCAAGGCGCGAAAACGGCGGAAGAACTCCCTCTACATGTTGTTGCTTATGACTTCGGTGCAAAGCGTAATATCTTACGTATGTTAGTTGACCGTGGTTGCCGTTTAACGGTGGTGCCAGCAACTACACCAGCAGAAACCGTATTGGCGATGAACCCCGATGGTATTTTCTTATCGAATGGCCCTGGTGACCCGGCTCCTTGTGATTATGCAATCAAGGCAATTGAAACATTCTTAACCACAGAAATCCCAGTATTTGGTATTTGTTTAGGGCACCAATTACTCGCTTTGGCCAGCGGTGCTAATACCATGAAAATGAAGTTTGGCCATCATGGTGCTAACCATCCAGTTAAAGATTTAGACAAAGATGTGGTGATGATCACGGCGCAAAACCATGGTTTTGCGGTTGATGAATCGACACTTCCCGACACACTGCGCGTGACTCACAAGTCACTGTTTGATGGAACATTGCAAGGTATTCACCGTACGGATAAACCAGCATTTAGTTTTCAAGGCCACCCAGAAGCAAGCTCAGGGCCACATGATGCGGCAAATTTATTCGACCATTTCATTGAATTAATTAATGAATACCGTCAAAACACACCTCGTCAAAACGCACAATAATCGGGAGCAAAAAAATGGCAAAACGTACTGATATAAAAAGCATTCTGATTTTAGGTGCCGGCCCAATTGTGATTGGCCAAGCATGTGAATTTGACTATTCAGGTGCCCAAGCGTGTAAAGCACTGCGTGAAGAAGGTTACCGCGTAATCTTAGTTAACTCGAACCCAGCGACTATTATGACAGACCCAGAAATGGCGGATGCAACTTACATCGAGCCGATTCACTGGGAAGTTGTGCGTAAAATTATTGAAAAAGAGCGCCCAGATGCAGTATTACCGACCATGGGGGGGCAAACCGCATTGAACTGTGCGCTTGAATTAGAGCGTAAAGGCGTTTTAGCCGAGTTCGGTGTCACCATGATTGGGGCGACTGCTGATGCAATAGATAAAGCAGAAGATCGCCAACGTTTTGATAAAGCAATGAAAAAAATCGGCTTGGGCACTGCACGCTCAGGTATCGCACATAATATGGAAGAAGCATTTGCTGTTGCCGATGCGGTAGGCTTTCCCTGTATTATTCGCCCATCATTTACGATGGGAGGTACCGGTGGCGGTATCGCCTATAATCGCGAAGAGTTTGAAGAAATTTGTACTCGCGGTTTAGATTTATCCCCGACTAACGAATTATTGATAGATGAATCGCTGATTGGTTGGAAAGAATACGAAATGGAAGTTGTCCGCGATAAAAAAGACAACTGTATTATCGTTTGTTCCATTGAAAACTTCGATGCCATGGGGATCCACACAGGTGACTCTATCACCGTAGCACCCGCTCAAACACTGACTGATAAAGAATACCAAATCATGCGTGACGCATCGATGGCAGTATTGCGTGAAATCGGCGTTGAAACAGGTGGCTCTAACGTTCAATTTGCGGTAAACCCTAAAGATGGGCGCTTAATTGTTATTGAAATGAACCCGCGGGTTTCGCGTTCATCAGCGCTTGCCTCTAAAGCAACCGGCTTCCCAATTGCAAAGATTGCGGCAAAATTAGCCGTGGGCTATACCCTTGATGAGTTAATGAATGATATCACTGGTGGCCGTACTCCTGCATCATTTGAACCTTCCATTGACTATGTTGTGACAAAAATTCCGCGCTTTAACTTTGAAAAATTTGCGGGCACGAATGACCGACTCACAACGCAAATGAAATCGGTTGGCGAAGTGATGGCTATCGGTCGCACATTCCAAGAATCAATGCAAAAAGCGTTACGTGGGTTAGAAGTGGGCGCAACAGGCTTTGACCCGAAAGTAGCCCAAGAGGACCCTGAAGCTCTGACTCGTATCCGTCGTGAATTAAAAGATGCTGGTGGAGAGCGTATTTGGTTTATTGCGGATGCATTCCGTGCGGGGCTTTCTGTTGATGGTGTTTTCAATTTAACCAATATTGACCGCTGGTTCTTAGTGCAAATCGAAGAACTGGTACGTTTAGAAGAAGAAGTGGCTGAATTAGGTATCAATGGCCTGACCAAAGACTTCTTACGTGTACTCAAACGAAAAGGTTTTGCAGATGCCCGTTTAGCTAGTCTAGTCGGGGTTTCTGAAGCAGAACTGCGTAAATTACGTCAAGGCTATGATTTACATCCTGTATATAAACGTGTTGATACCTGTGCGGCAGAATTTGCAACAGATACGGCTTATATGTATTCCACTTATGAAGATGAGTGCGAGTCAAACCCAAATAATGCTAAACCGAAGGTGATGGTATTAGGCGGTGGGCCAAACCGGATTGGGCAAGGGATTGAATTTGACTATTGCTGCGTGCATGCATCTTTAGCGTTACGCGAAGACGGCTATGAAACCATTATGGTCAACTGTAATCCTGAAACCGTTTCAACTGACTATGACACGTCAGATCGTCTCTATTTCGAACCTGTCACCCTTGAAGACGTACTTGAAATTGTACGTATCGAGCAGCCAAAAGGCGTGATTGTGCAATATGGTGGTCAAACACCATTGAAATTAGCGAGAGCGTTGGAGGCTGCCGGTGTTCCTGTTATTGGTACGAGCCCAGATGCCATCGACCGCGCAGAAGATCGTGAACGTTTCCAGCAGGCCGTTAATCGCTTGAACTTGAAGCAACCACAGAACGCAACTGTCACAGCGATTGAGCAAGCCGTTGAAAAAGCAGCTGTTATTGGCTACCCACTGGTTGTTCGTCCATCCTATGTGCTAGGTGGCCGAGCAATGGAAATTGTATATGACGAAATCGATTTACGTCGCTATTTCCAAACCGCGGTAAGTGTCTCTAACGATGCGCCAGTGCTACTTGACCGTTTCCTAGACGATGCGGTTGAAGTTGACGTAGATGCGATTTGTGACGGTGAGATGGTACTGATCGGCGGTATCATGGAACACATTGAGCAAGCAGGTGTGCACTCTGGTGACTCCGCATGTTCTCTACCTGCTTATACGCTTAGCCAAGAAATCCAAGATGTAATGCGTGAACAAGTTCGTAACCTTGCCTTTGAGTTACGTGTGCGTGGCTTGATGAACGTGCAGTTTGCAGTCAAAAATAATGAAGTTTACTTAATTGAAGTCAATCCACGTGCGGCAAGGACTGTGCCTTTTGTCTCTAAAGCAACGGGTGTGCCATTAGCGAAAGTTGCAGCGCGTGTGATGGTAGGGCAAACCTTGGCACAGCAAGGGGTGACGGAAGAGGTTATTCCACCATATTACTCTGTGAAAGAGGTGGTATTGCCATTCAATAAATTCCCTGGTGTTGACCCAATTCTTGGGCCTGAAATGCGTTCAACAGGCGAAGTAATGGGCGTCGGCCGGACATTTGCTGAAGCTTTTGCTAAAGCGATGTTAGGCAGTAGCTCGACGATGAAAAAATCAGGCCGTGCACTGTTATCTGTTCGTGAGGGAGATAAAACTCGCGTGGTTGATTTAGCTGCTAAGCTGTTAAAACACGGCTTTGAGCTGGATGCTACTCACGGCACTGCGATTGTGTTAGGAGAGGCTGGTATTAACCCACGCCTCGTCAATAAAGTTCATGAAGGTCGTCCACACATTCAAGATAGAATTAAGAATGGTGAATATGATTACATTGTGAATACCACCGCAGGGCGTCAAGCCATTGAAGACTCAAAATTAATTCGTCGCAGTGCATTGCGTTATAAAGTCCACTATGACACGACGTTGAATGGTGGGTTTGCCACTACGATGTCGCTCAGTGCAGACCCAACCGATACGGTAATCTCTGTACAAGAAATGCATGCATTAATTAAGTAATAATTTAACGTTATCTATATAAGCCTCAGTATTCAATCTACTGGGGCTTTTTTATTGCTATTCTATAAAGCCATCTCCTGACGAGAGAGAAATTGTCTGCTGATATAATGGATAAGATGGAATTTTAATAAAAAGTACAAAGTGGTGATTGACTCTCACGTAACGTGAGGCACTAACCTTAGTCGCAATTACAGGAGGAACATATGCTATTTCAAGTTGGAGAGATCGCGGAAAAAACAGGATTAACCATCCGTACACTTCATCATTATGAAGAAATTGGCTTATTGGTACCAACTGCAAGAACCGATGCAGGTTATCGGCTTTACAACATGCAATGCATAGAGCGTTTAACGCAAATTCAATTGTTACGGCAAGTTGGAGTCAAACTGAAAAACATCGGTGAATTACTGGATGGCCAGAGTGGAGATATGACGAGTTTGCTGCAAGAGCGAATTGCATTATTAACGGAACAAATGGAGCAAATGGCGACATTACGTAATCGATTAGAGCAATTACACAGGCAAATGCAAACGGGGAATACTTTAACTCAGGCTGATTGGTTTTCTGTATTGGAGATGATGTCGATGTTTGATAAATATTTTACCCCTCAAGAATTGGAACAATTGCCATTATATACGGCTCATACGCTGAAAAACCAAGAGTGGCAACAGCGAGTAGCAACGGTAAGCAAGCTGATGGAACAAGGTGCAACACCTCAATCTACAGAGGTGCAACAAATTGCACATGAATGGATGACAGCGTTAGAAAGAGATACCGGAGGAAACCCTGATTTCTTTGCGCGACTGAATCAAATTCATTTATCGGATAACACGTTAGCTTATTCATCAGGCATTTCTGTCGCAATGATCCAATTTGTTGCAGAGGGTTTTAGTGAATACCAATTATCACTGTTTAAACCCCATTTAACCGCGGAGCAATTTGCTTTTGTTCAGCAACATTATTTTGCTTCAGGGCAGGTGTGGCCTGAGTTAATTGCGGGTTTATATAATGCATTAAAAGCCCAAAAATCCCCAGATTCACCTGAAGTACAACAATTAGCACAAACATGGTTAACGATGTTCAACCAGTTTACGGGGGGAGATCCTGAGCTACAAGAGAGAATTCGGGCTATTTATCGTGAAGATCCCAAAATTTCTCAAGGGACATGGATGACTGCAGAAATTGGTCAGTACTTATTTTCTGCTATTAGTAGTTTGATGACTGAATAAACTAAATGGCCGCTGACTAGCGGCCATTTCTCGGTCATATTATGATTTCTCTTTGCTACTCGAGAGTGCTTTGCGGTGTTTCCAGTACATTACAATTGAGCCAATTAGGCCACTAATCAGTAGGATAACTGGGATAATCATCAGCGCACTAATCACAATTTGCTCGTGTTCTTTCACAAAAGGAATTTGGTTTAGGGCATACCCTAAGGTGACAATCAAGCCAACCCATAACAAACCACTTAACCAGTTAAAAAACTGGAAACGGCGGTGGCTTAACTCAGATAACCCAGCAAGCAAAGGTAATATCGTTCTGACAAATGCAAGAAAGCGCCCTATAAGTAGCGCGTATAAACCTTGCTTATTAAACATATTGTTTGCTTTGGTGTGATATTCCTCAGGGATTTGTGCTAACCAGCGCTTCACAACCTTAGTTTCACTTAACCATCGGCCTTGCAGAAAGCCCAGCCAGCAACCTAAACTGGCTGCGGTTGTTAGCAATAATATCGTGGGTATAAAGTGCAAAACCCCTTTGGCAATTAATGCACCAGAAAGGATCAACAAGGTATCACCGGGTAAGAAAGCGGCGGGAAGGACGCCATTTTCTAAAACAATGACAACAAAAAGTACGGTATAAATAACCCAAAGCACTTCAGGGTTGGAGAGTTTAAGGAAATCGTGGTGCCAAAGTGCCAGTACGATTTCGCGTAGGACTTCCATAATCATTCCTGTATCTGCGTAAAAGCGAATTTCTTTATTATCTATATTACAGGAAAAAAAGGGTTCAAGTTTGATTTGTTTGAAGAATTAATCATTTAGTGAAAAAATTGCAGGAAACATTTAACGCAGCTCCTGCAATTAATATATTGATTTTTAATTTAAATTCTTTCGAAAGCTAATTGTAAGTCGTGAATTAAATCATCGGTGTGCTCTAGGCCTATATGCACTCGGAAGAAGGTTCCTTCTTTTGGTGAAAAATCATACTGCCGCATATTGAGTAAATCTTCTTTTTGGTATCCCAAAATTAGCGACTCAAAACCACCCCATGAATAACCCATTTTAAAATGATTAAAATTATCAAGAAAAGCGGTAAATTGCTCAGTGGTTAAGCGTGATTTTAGTTGGAAAGAGAAAAGGCCATTAGCACCTGTAAAATCACGGATAAAGAATTCATGGCCAGGTGAATTCTCTAGTGCAGGGTGAAATACCTGTTCAACTTCAGGGCGTTGTTGTAACCAGTTAGCGACTTGTAAGCTATTAATTTGATGCTGCTTTAAGCGAGTCGGCAATGTATGTAGTCCTCGATTAGCCATATAAACGGTGTCTGGATCAGCCGTTTGGCCTAAGAGATATGAATTTTCGCGCAATGTTTCAATACAGCGTTGGTTTGCCACAGCAAGGCCGAGCATACCGTCGGAATGGCCATTGATATATTTAGTTGCTGATTGGATTGATACGTCAACATCAAATAATAAAGGTTTAAGTAAAACACCAGCAGCCCAAGTGTTATCAATCATAATCACAATTTCAGGGGATTTCGCACGTATTGTCTTTACGATTGTCGGTAAATCATGAACTTCCATGGTGATAGAACCGGGGGACTCTAAGAATACAATACGCGTATTAGGCTGAATTAAATCAGCGATACCCGTTCCGATGAGTGGATCAAAATACGTGGTTTGGATATTTAACTTAGTGAGAATATTGTCGCAAAAATTTTGAGTTGGGTCATAAGCTGAGCCTGTAACAAGGATATGTTCGCCAGCAGAAATAAACGACAAAATGGCATTTGTGATAGCTGCTGCGCCTGATGGGTAAAGGACGCATCCAGCACCTGATTCTAATTCTGTCATGGCCTCTTGAAAAGCGAAATGAGTTTGCGTACCACGACGCCCATAAAATAATACGCTATTTGCACGATGGCGAGTTGCATGACGTTTCTCTTCGAGCGTATCAAAAATAATAGATGATGCTCTCTGAATTACGGGATTTACCCCTTTTTGTGTGTACTTAGGGTTCCGACCAATATGGACTAATTGTGTTTCAGGTTTTATTTCTGCCATGATTTTTCCCTACACAGAGTGTGAACTGGCTAAATTCAAAGGTGATTTATACTAAGACGTTAAATGATCCTGATAGAAATGTAACTTGAGTATTCTTCAACTTTCAAATCGTAGGTGAGTTTTATTTTGTAAAGTTAAGTACGAACACTTAATTGAGCTGTGAATTATTAAGAAAAATAACCGCATAATAGAAAAGGGCATGTTTGTCTAAACGCAAAAAAATATAAAAAAATCGCGAATACTAATGATAATTACTATCAATTCGCGCTGTGTTTGATATCATCAGCACCGTCTTTTTGAAAAGAGACGGACAGCGCGAGTCAAATTTCGCTTTTAAAGGTTAGTCGATGAATGGCACAATCATCGATATGAATTTTATTATACAACACTAAAAAGAGAGTAAAGGCCAACTGATGCGTAAACTAACAGCTTCTATTCTATTGGCGTTCGGCTTGATGGGTACTGCAGTCGCTGAAACCACACCTGCAACAACACCAGCTGCGTCTCAAAACACACCATCAACACAACCGGCAGTAAATTCAGCCGAACCAACAACAACGACACCAAGTGCTGAAGTTGCATCAGTACCTGCTGAGCCTGCGCAAGGCGAAGCCGTGAACACAACAGTTGTTAATGAAAATATTGAAATTGCAACAGAAGCACCGACAGGGGGTTTTGATCAAGACTTATCTGTTTGGGGAATGTACCAAAATGCAGATAACGTGGTTAAAACCGTTATGATTGGCTTGGTGATTGCTTCTGTCATTACATGGGCTCTATTTTTCTCAAAAGGTTTGGAAATATTAGTCGCTCGTCGCCGCTTAAAAGCAGAAGCAAAAGCGATTGCTGAGGTGAAGTCACTTGATGAGGCGGTCAGTATCGCAGAAGGCTTCAAAGCAAATAGCATTACACGTATGTTATTAAATGAAGCTGTTACTGAGCGGGCTTTATCAGCCAATAGCTCTGATTTATCAGGCACAAAAGAGCGCACATCATTCCGTTTAGAAAGAGCTGTTGCTGCGATTAGCCGTTATATGGGGCGTGGTAATGGCTATTTGGCGACTATTGGTGCGATTTCTCCATTTGTCGGTCTATTTGGGACGGTCTGGGGGATCATGAACAGTTTTATCGGGATTGCCCACTCGCAAACGACTAACCTCGCTGTTGTTGCCCCTGGTATTGCAGAAGCATTATTAGCGACAGCAATTGGTCTTATTGCCGCTATCCCTGCGGTTGTGATTTATAATATTTTTGCCCGTATGATCAACAACTATCGTGGTCAAGTAGGGGATGTCGCTGCTCAGTCCGCATTGTTACTGGGGCGTGATCTTGATCTGGCAAATAGCAAAGCAAGGTAATTATTATGGCAATGCGTTTAGGTGACGAACAAGACGATAGCGGTGAAATGCATGAAATTAACGTAACACCTTTTATCGATGTTATGTTGGTTTTATTGATTATCTTTATGGTTGCGGCACCATTGGCAACAGTTGATATTAAAGTCGACTTACCCGCCTCGACAGCGAAGCCGCAGCCGCGTCCTGAAAAACCTGTATTTCTAACGGTTAAATCGGATAGCCAGCTTTTTATTGGTGACCAAGCTGTGACAAAGGAACAGCTTGCTTCTACACTTGACCAAGCAACGAGTTCCAATAAGGAAACAACAATCTTTTTCCAAGCGGACAAGAGTGTTGATTATGAAACTATGATGGATGTAATGAATGCATTGCGTCAATCAGGGTACTTGAAGATTGGTTTAGTGGGAATGGAAGCGACATCATCCTCAAAATAAGCTGATTAAGCCATATAAACGCGTTTTATCATTAAGGGTAAAACGCGTTTTTTTATGATCTAACCATACCCCTAAGATAAGTTCGTGTCTTACTAACCTCCCTTAGGTGCTATTTGTGAAAATCCAAGCGCATTTATTTATCTAATTAATTTTTTTTTAAAGAATTTTATTCTTATTTGACGCTTTTTATTCGCAATTTGATAAGGTAGCTTGACCATTGTTCCCATTTTTTTACTCTATTTTGGATGTTTTCGCTTGTATTCCCGATAAGTAATAAATATTTTCATTAATTTTTATAATGAATTATTATGTGTTTTTCCTTTCTTATCATAGTAATTTCTATTGATATTACCTTTTTTTCTACCTACTCATTAGTCATATTGATTCATTTTCTTAGTTTTTTAATTTATAAATACGAGTTAAATGACCTATTAATTCTGGTTATTTTATCAATGACAATGCAATAATGATGTAAAACTTTATTAAAAATAAACCATGTTACCAATAAGGATTTATATAAGTATTATTTTTAATCTATTTTTGTATATTCCCTTATTAATAGGGAGGTTATTTAATAAAAGAGAGATTGGTCAAAAAATGATTGTTTATCATAGGTCTGGTTGTTTTTATTTTTAATTTTTAGGTTGATGAATCTTAATTACGTAAATACTACTAATAAATTATAATGAAAAATATGTTAATTTTTTTAATGTTCAAAAATCTTTATTATTCCAGGGAATATATTTTTAAAGCTAATTTATATATTTAATTAATATTAAATTTATTTTTAAATTTGAAATGAATTCTTTTTTATAAAAAATGTAAATTGTTTGTAATATCTTAACTATAGGTTAAATATTTTGCCTCATTCTTATGTTTTTGCTGTATCCTTTTGATTTGAATTGATTTTGTGTTTTCTTCTGTATCTTATCATGAAAATGAAAAAACACTTGCGCAACAAAAGTGTTGCGCTATAATGCAATCAATAACATTTAGAAACACTTTTAAATACTTTATTATACTGAGTTATCTATTTTTATAATTTACTTATGCTAGGGAATTAATAAGGCCAACACTAATTTGGGAATCATACAAAGTTAGTGAATATTTAGGTCTTAACATTAAAAATAGATATAATTACTTAACAGTTAGCTCAGCTAAGTAAATGTATTTAGACCGTGATATAAGTGTTATTACTGGAGTCAAATGGGCTGACTACAGACTACGCATAGCAAGCGTCGCCGTAATACGGCAATTTCATATTATACTCTTCTATAGATAAAATAAGACTACACTTCCAGCGTTATCATTGAGATAGCGCTTTTTTTTTATTCCTAACTATCTCTTTAAATCTGGCTGTGCTCGAGATCAATTTGCCTCTCGTTTTATGATGAAATAACTTCACGAAAAAATTTATCGGAGTATGATGTTGCCACTTCGCTGTGGGGATCGATATAAATACTTATAACGATAATTATACAACGGCGAGTTTCTCTGCCAAGGTCTGGCGTGAATGAATTGGAAGTAACAATGACTTGGTCTGATTTTAAATCTCGCTATCTCATCGGTTTTTGGAAACCATTACCTGCAGTTATTGCCGCAGGTATCTTATCAACCTATTATTTTGGCTTGACTGGCACGTTTTGGGCAGTTACGGGTGAGTTTACGCGTTGGGGCGGGCACATCATGCAATTATTTGGCGCTGAACCAGAGACATGGGGCTATTTCAAAGTTATTGGTTTTGAAGGTACACCATTGGATCGCATTGATGGTGTGATGATTATTGGTATGTTTGCTGGGTGTTTTGCCGCTGCGTTATGGGCAAATAATATTAAATTACGAATGCCTCAGCACCGTATCCGTATTTTTCAAGCTATTTTGGGTGGTATTATCGCTGGATTTGGTGCTCGTTTGGCAATGGGGTGTAATTTAGCCGCATTCTTTACTGGGATCCCTCAATTCTCATTACACGCGTGGTACTTTGCTGTTGCTACTGCGGCAGGGTCATATTTTGGTGCGAAATTTACACTAATGCCAATGTTTCGCATCCCTGTGAAACTGAAAAAAGTCAGCACCGCATCGCCGTTAACACAAAATCATAATGTGGCGAAAAGACGCTTTAAACTAGGAATGGTGATTTTCACATTAGCACTAGCTTGGGGTTTTTATACTTTATTAGACTCCCCTGTGATGGGTTTTGCTATCTTATGTGGTATTGGCTTCGGGCTACTGATTGAAAGAGCGCAAATTTGTTTTACCTCCGCATTCCGTGATCTGTGGATCACCGGACGCACACATATGGCCAAAGCTATCATTATTGGTATGGCAGTCAGTGCAATTGGTATCTTCAGCTATGTACAGTTAGGCGCAACGCCAAAAATTTTATGGGCTGGGCCGAATGCAGTGATTGGTGGATTACTGTTTGGCTTCGGTATTGTGCTTGCTGGTGGTTGTGAAACGGGCTGGATGTACCGCGCGGTCGAGGGCCAAGTCCATTATTGGTGGGTAGGTTTTGGTAATATCATTGGTGCTACGGTGCTGGCTTATTACTGGGATGATTTAGGTCCTTGGTTGGCGACTGATTTTGACAAAGTTAATTTACTTGAAACCTTTGGACCAGAAGGTGGATTGCTAGTCACTTATGGATTATTAGCGGTAGCATTTGTGTTGATGTTGGTCTGGGAAAAACATTTTTTCCGTAAACGTTCTCAAAAAGCATCTAATGTATCCGTGGAGGTAATATGAGTAATAAAGACATTATCCCTGATTATC
Source organism: Providencia sp. PROV040 (assembly GCF_032706145.1). NCBI lineage: Bacteria > Pseudomonadati > Pseudomonadota > Gammaproteobacteria > Enterobacterales > Morganellaceae > Providencia > Providencia sp. PROV040. Next base: position 806,764 of record NZ_CP120530.1, read on the forward strand.
GTTTAGATATGGTCGGAGAACCTTGCCCATATCCAGCAGTAGCAACACTAGAAGCAATGCCATCGTTGAAAAAAGGCGAAATATTAGAAGTGGTAAGTGACTGCCCGCAGTCGATTAATAATATTCCTCTAGATGCGAAAAACTACGGTTATACGGTGTTGGATATTCAGCAAGATGGGCCGACTATTCGTTATCTTATCCAAAAATAACGAATACGCGTCATATTTTGCACTGTCGCGGTGTTGGCTTCATGCGTTAGCCCTAGTCACATACTTGTGTATGCTCCTAGGTTCTAACGCATTTGCCGCCTTGCGACAGCACAAACTATTTAGCGTATTGGTATTGGTCATACTTCGCACTGTCGCGGTGTTGGCTTCATGCGTTAGCCCTAGTCACATACTTGTGTATGCTCCTAGGTTCTAACGCATTTGCCGCCTTGCGACAGCACAAACTATTTAGCGTATTGGTATTGGTCATACTTCGCACTGTCGCGGTGTTGGCTTCATGCGTTAGCCCTAGTCACATACTTGTGTATGCCCCTAGGGTCTAACGCATTTGCCGTCTTGCGACACCACAAACTATTTAGCGTATTGGTCATACTTCGTGCTGTAGCGTTGTTGACTGCACTTATAGGCTTACTCTTCTTGTTCTTGCCAATTAGTAATATCTAGGACCAGCTCGCATTCATCATCCATATAAGCGCCTGTTGGTACAAAACCAAGTTTTTTGTAGAACTCAAATGGGCTTTCTTCCCCTTCACCACAGCTATTATAAAGGCGTGGGTATCCTTTTCTTTTTAAATAATGGATGACTTGAACTAGGGCTTCACGGCCGAATCCCAGCTTTTGGTAGGGTTCAGCAATCATAAAACGCCAAAGCATAATACCGTTATATTCTAATTCATCATCATCTAACCCAGAATGCAGCATGATGAAACCGACAGGGACATCATCGGCGTAAATGCCTCGATACCATGCGCAATCAGAAAACTGGGCTTCCACCATGGAATAGGCATTGTCAGCCACCATATTACGTTGTGCTTCACTAAGTGTATGACTTAGCAAGCAAATTTCAGAAAAATTATCGGCGGTGACTTTTTGTAGGGTAACCAGTGAATTTTCATCTAATTCAGGTTCGATGAGCTCTTTCATAACATTTCCTTCGACAGAATATTGACCATAATCATCAGTGATGGGCTATTTTTATTATTGTTGTTGAACATAATTAAATATTATAAATTTGCGATATGGATATAAATCAATCAACCAGAGATTTCACTACCAGTCAATGACTTAATTGTGGCTATGTAAGCGGGATCTAAAAAGTGATGGCAACTTACTTAAGTGTGAGTTGCCATTGTGAGGGCGATAGAGGGGATAGAAACAAATTAGTGCTCGGCTTCGCCACCTAATACATCAATCAAGCGAGCGATTAATGCACTAAGTTCACCTGTCATTAATACGTAATCAGCATCAAATTTTTGCGCGTAGTCTTCTTTAGCGATGTCGTCATTTTGGTCTTTTAATGTATCGCTAAATTTGAGGCGCTTCAGGGAACCATCATCAGATAACATGAACTGGATACGCTCTTCCCAATCCAAGGCCAGTTTGGTAACGAGTTTACCGGCTTCAATGTGGGTGGCGATTTCATCAGAAATGAGTTCTTGCTTCTTACAGCGGATAATACCACCTTCTTCTAAGATAGCTTTTAGCTCCGCTTCATCCATGACGGCAAAACCTTGTGGTAATGAGCCCGAACGGATCCATTCAGTGAGTGTTAGCTCTATTGGGTCTTTAAAAGTCAGAGGGACGACAGGTAAGGAACCTAAGCTTTTGCGGAGTAAGGCTAAATTGTCTTCAGCGCGTTTTGCACTTGCGGCATCAACAATAATTAATTGATTTACTGTATCAATCCAAATGTAGGTTTTACTGAATTTACTGAATGCACGAGGAAGGAGTGAGTGAACAACTTCATCTTTTAGTGAATCTTTTTCTGTTTTCTTCAGCTTACGGCCTTGGTCAGCTTCCAATTTTTCGATTTTATCCTGCAATTCTTGCTTAATTACAGGAGATGGCAGCATTTTTTCTTCTTTTTTAGCACAGATAAGAATTTGGTTACCCGCTGCATGTGTCAATGCATCACCACCATTCATAGGGGAAACCCAGCCAGTTTGCATCATATCTTGGCTACCACAAGGGTGATAGGCGAGGGCGGCAAGCTGTTTCTCTAAATCATCTGCGGAGAGTGCCAAATCCCGATTCAGGCGATAGACCAATATATTCTTGAACCACATGAAAAACCTACCTTTGTTAATAAATAGCCAGTTAGAGCAGGGGGCTATGATAGCGAATTGTCTGTTATTAAGCGAAAAAAAATGCGCTGTCGTTGAGGGCTGCTATCATTTCATTAGTTAGCTATTGATAATCCCCTTCAAAGCAAGCCATGATAGCTATAGAAGCCCTGACATAAAAACTTTAAATAGTAGAGAACATCATAATGAGAATAGGTATTGACCTTGGTGGAACCAAAATTGAAGTTATTGCATTAGATGACAGTGGCAATACTTTGTTTCGTAAACGTATTCCAACACCTCGTGGTGATTATGATGCGACACTTAAAGCGATAGCAAGTTTGGTGGCAGATGCAGAAACGGCGACTGGGTTGTCAGGTAGTGTTGGTGTAGGGATCCCTGGAACTTTGTCTCCTGTGACTGGTAAAGTTAAAAATGCCAATTCCACATGGCTTAATGGTAAACCGTTTGATGCCGATTTAAGTCATCTATTAAACCGTGAAGTAAAAATGGCGAATGACGCTAATTGCCTAGCTGTTTCAGAATCGGTTGATGGTGCAGGAGCGGGTGAGAAGGTCGTGTTTGCTGTTATTATCGGAACCGGTTGTGGTGCAGGAATTGCGATAAATGGGCAAGTGCATTCGGGGGGAAATGGCGTTGCAGGGGAATGGGGGCATAACCCTTTACCATGGCAAGATGAGCAAGATAGGCAGTTTCTAGTATCGGAAAGCTGTTATTGCGGGCTGACGGGCTGCACCGAATTGTTTGTTTCAGGTACAGGGTTTATGGCGGACTACACGAAACTGTCAGGTTGCAAAAAAACGGGAATGGAAATCGTTGAATTAGCACAAATAGGGGATGAACATGCTGTCATCGCACTCGAAAACTACCTTAATCGCCTCGCAAAAGCTCTCGGGCAAGCCATTAATATGTTAGACCCAGATGTGATAGTGCTAGGGGGCGGAATGAGTAATGTTGATTACTTATATGAGGCGCTGCCTGAAAGGATCCGTCAATGGGTGTTTGGTGGGGAGTGTGATACACCAATTCGTAAAGCGGTGCATGGCGATTCGAGTGGGGTTCGCGGAGCTGCTTGGTTGTTTTCGTCCTAATTTACGCTGTCGCGGTGTTGGCTTCATTCGGTTACTCGGGTCACATACTTGTGTATGCTCCCCGAGATACCCTCTTTTGCCGCCTAGCGACAACGTAAATTAGTTAGAAAATAGAGCCTGTGAGATGGTCGCGGTGTTGGCTTCATTCGGCTACTCGGGTCACATACTTGTGTATGCTTCCCTAGATACCCTCTTTTGCCGCCTTGCCACAACTCGAATTATTTAGAAAAAATACTTAATTTCTAATCAAATGAAAGTTCTTTAGGAAAAATACTTAATTTCTAATCAAATGAAAAATATGTATAAAACTAATGATTAAATAATCATCTTTTATTTCTTAAATTAAATTTAGATTAATTTAAAAAAAATTTGATGGATATATTTATAGAATAAAAAGGATAAGTAAAAATAAATATGCTTTCTTGGCTAAATAAAGCACAGAAATTTAAGATAAATAAGTTTCTTTAATACTCAGTGATATAAATCACAGTTCTTTTTTTCCTACGAAAAATATTCACAACTCCTCAATGGAATAAGTTGAGTTAATTAAGGTGAATTTGTCATCATTAATTCATTTTTGTGAGCTATATAAAAATCAAGCCCAATAAAAAGATGAAAATCGTGATTTAGTCACAAAAAATGGTTACTGTTTGCAGTGTATTATCATTAAAAATTGACGTCATGCACATAGTGTAAAATTTTAACGCTAACTTTGTTGTTTATTTGTTCAATTTTACAGGGTAGGTACTCAGATTTGAGAGGCAATTTTCTCTCAATAATGGCAACTAAGGGGATTACATGAATAAAGTATTAAAACTTTCAACACTTGCTATGTTAGTCGCATTTAATGCGAACGCAGCAACAGTTGATTTACGCGTAATGGAAACATCGGATGTTCACAGCAACCTCATTGATTTTGACTATTATAGAGACAAGCCGACAGAGCAATTTGGTTACGTTCGTACCGCGACATTAATTAAAGCCGCTAAACAAGAAGCGACAAACTCAGTATTAGTGGACAACGGAGATTTAATCCAAGGTAGCCCATTAGCAGACTATATAGTAGGTGAAGGTTTAAAAGACGGTGAATCTCACCCTGCACATAAACTTTTAAATACTATGGGTTACACCGTAGGTAACTTCGGTAACCATGAGTTTAACTTTGGATTAGAATTCTTACATAAAGCTATTGATGGCGCAAAATTCCCATACATTAACGCTAATATTATTGATGCGAAAACGGGTAAAAACTACTTTAACCCATACATTATTGTAGATACACCGGTTAAAGATAGAGACGGTAAAACGCACACTATCAAGATTGGTTACATTGGTTTTGTTCCCCCACAAATTCTTATTTGGGATAAACCAAATTTAGAAGGCAAAGTTTTAGTTAATGACATTACTGAAACTGCGAAAAAATTTGTACCACAAATGAAAAAAGAAGGTGCGGATTTAGTTGTTGCTATTCCTCACTCTGGTTTTTCTCAAGAGCCATATAAAGCAATGGCTGAAAACTCAGTTTATTACCTCAGTGAAGTCCCAGGTATCGACGCTATCATGTTTGGCCACTCACACGGCGTGTTCCCTAGCAAAGATTTCAGCGATATCAAAGGTGTTGATATTGCAAAAGGAACAGTTAATGGTGTACCTGCGGTTATGCCAGGACAGTGGGGTGATCATTTAGGTGTGGTTGATTTAGTGGTCAATAATGATGATGGCGCGTGGAAAGTGGTTGATGCAACCGCTCATGCACGTCCTGTCTATGACAAACCAAATAAGAAAGCCTTGGTTGAGCGCGATGGCGACCTAGCAAAAATTATTGAACAAGAACACCAAGATACTCGTAAGTTTGTCGGAAAACATATCGGTAAAGCATCCGAAAATATGTACAGCTACTTAGCATTGGTTCAAAGCGACCCAACTGTACAAATCGTGAATGATGCTCAAATCGATTACACCAAAAACTTTATTCAAGGTGATCCTGACCTCGCAGATTTACCAGTTCTTGCAGCCGCAGCGCCATTTAAAGCGGGTGGACGTAAAAATTCACCGACTGAATTTATTGAAGTCGAAAAAGGTGATTTAACTTTCCGTAATGCTGCTGACTTATATTTATATCCAAATACATTAGTTGTAGTTAAAGCCACAGGTGCGGATGTCGTCGAGTGGTTAGAATGTTCAGCCGGGATGTTCAATCAAATCAACCCACAATCAACAGCACCACAAAGCTTATTGAATTGGAATGGTTTCAGAACTTATAATTTCGATACAATTAGTGGTGTAAATTACCAAATCGACCTGACTCAGCCAGCGAAATACGATGTTGATTGCCAAACAGTCAACAAAGATGCTAACCGAATCAAAAACGTAACCTACCAAGGTAAACCGATTGATCCAAAAGCAACTTTCTTAGTGGCAACGAATAACTACCGTGGCTACGGCGGTAAATTTGCTGGAACAGGTGATAATAATGTTGCATTTGCATCACCGGATGAAAACCGTTCTATTTTAGCGGCTTATATTGCTAAAGAGTCTAAAGATAAAGGACAAATTGCGACTAAAGCGGCTAATAATTGGTCATTCACTCCAATTAAAACAGACAAAAAACTGGATATTCGCTTTGAAACTGCACCAAGTGAAAAAGCAGCAAAATTCATCAAAGAGAATGCGCAGTATCCGATGAAACAAGTCGGTACTGATGATATTGGTTTCGCTATTTATCAAATAGATTTAACCGAGAAGTAATCTGAACACATTGATATCATTCAAGCCTACCTACGGGTGGGCTTTTTAGTGGCTAAATAATGTGTTTAAGAGGTACTTTTTAGAGGGGAAAATAGTGCTCGGAATATTAAGACAATTTTTACATTAAATATTCCGAGCAGTTATGATTAAGGTAACCATTATGGAGCTACTCATAAAAGACATTTAACATAGGTAACTTAGTGTGTTTATCATACTCAACTTTCACATATTCAGATTCTACCTTTTGGCCATTTTTTAAAGAACCAGTTATTGAAACATCTTTACCTTTTCGGTAACACGTAATATTCACTCGCTCTTTATGTTCAACCTTAACTGAACATTGTGGCTCATAGATATAACCTGTAAATGTAATTGTACCTCCTGATGAATTATTACTTGCATAGGTGAAAGAACAACTTGAAATGATTATAGCAACAACAGATGTTAGTAAAGATAAACCTTTCATAGTCCACCCCCTTAATAACACTTACACGATGGAACGTGTTTTTGTGCTCTCACTTTTAGTGTAGTTTGAATCGCCACGGGTTTAACAGACACCTCAGAGTCATTTAAGATGGCTTAAAGAGAGGTGCCCATGAGCGGTAAGCGTTATCCCGAAGAGTTTAAAATTGAAGCAGTCAAACAGGTTGTTGATCGCGGTTATTCTGTTGCCAGCGTTGCAACACGTCTCGATATCACCACCCACAGCCTTTACGCCTGGATAAAGAAGTACGGTCCGGATTCTTCCACTAATAAAGAACAGTCAGATGCTCAGGCCGAGATCCGCCGTCTCCAGAAAGAGCTGAAGCGGGTTACCGACGAACGGGACATATTAAAAAAAGCCGCGGCGTACTTCGCAAAGCTGTCCGACTGAGGTACGCCTTTATCCGTGACAACACCTGTTGCTGGCCTGTTCGCCTGCTCTGTCGGGTGCTGGATGTTCATCCCTGTTTTTTTACGCCTGGCTTCAGCAGCCGCATTCACAACGCCATCAGGCAGACCTAAGACTTACAGGACAGATTAAACAGTTCTGGCTGGAATCGGGATGCATCTATGGTTATCGCAAAATCCATCTGGATCTGCGGGACAGCGGGCAACAGTGCGGAGTGAACAGAGTCTGGCGACTGATGAAACGTGTCGGGATAAAGGCTCAGGTTGGATACCGGAGCCCGAGACGTAAAGGCGAAGCCAGTATCGTGTCGCCCAACAGGCTCCAGCGACAGTTCAATCCGGATGCTCCGGATGAGCGTTGGGTAACGGACATAACCTACATCAGGACCCACGAAGGCTGGCTGTATCTTGCCGTGGTTGTTGATCTGTTCTCACGCAAAATTATCGGCTGGTCCATGCAATCCCGGATGACAAAGGACATTGTCCTGAACGCACTGCTGATGGCTGTATGGCGGCGTAATCCCCAAAAACAGGTGCTGGTTCATTCGGATCAGGGCAGTCAATACACAAGCCATGAGTGGCAGTCGTTCCTGAAATCACACGGCCTGGAGGGCAGCATGAGCCGTCGCGGTAACTGCCATGATAATGCGGTTGCAGAAAGCTTTTTCCAGTTGTTGAAACGCGAACGGATAAAGAAAAAGCTCTACGGAACGCGGGAAGAAGCCCGCAGCGATATTTTTGATTACATCGAAATGTTTTATAACAGTAAGCGTCGGCATGGTTCTAGCGATCAGATGTCACCGACAGAATATGAAAACCAGTATTATCAACGGCTCGGAAGTGTCTAGATTATCCGTGGCGATTCAGTTCAAATATCTATAATGCAAAACTAAAAATGAAAATATACTTAGAGTTTAGTAGGGTGATTGGCTAATGAATTGATAAATATCAACTTATGTAGTTGTCAAATTTCGCATGTTCAATTAATAGTCAGACGGTAACACGAGTGTAATAATAATAGTATAATTGTAAATATTTCTTTTTATTTCGATAAACTATTTTGAATAAATATGTTTTATTGAGGGTGCGGATTAATTTAGAATAAGTTATAAGTTAAAACTATGATCATCATTGGTGATGACATTGAATTATTCACCTTGATTATATCAAATAAATAAAATCCTCTCGTAAATATATTACGAGAGGATTATTTAAATTCTTAGTATTCTAGTTTATTTGAAAACTTTGAAACGAACATCGTCGTCCATAAAGTCTTTATCACCAGCGGGTGCATTAATCGAACCAAATACCATTTGAGCGCGTAATATCCAGTTAGCTGGTACATTCCATGTTGTTTGAACGTCATTATCAATCAGTGGATTGTAATGTTGCAAAGATGCACCGATATTTTCTTGTGATAATGCTGTCCAGACTGCAAATTGTGCGATACCACTGGCTTGTTCAGACCAAATTGGGAAATTATCCGCATATAAAGGGAATTGTTCTTGTAAACCTTTTACGATGTTTTCGTCTTCAAAAAACAGAATAGAACCAGCCCCTGCAGCAAAGCTATCAATTTTTTGTTCTGTTGAAGCGAAGGCTTGCTCAGGAACAATTTTACGCAGTGCTTCTTTAGTCATATTCCACAATTTTTTGTGTTCAGCACCAAATAAAATTACCACACGAGACGTTTGCGAGTTAAATGATGATGGTGAATGTTTAACTGCTTCTTTAATTAGTTTCGTGACGTGTTCTTCTGATACTGGTAAAGCATCGCCGAGGTTATAAATAGTACGACGATTTTTAATCATTTCGATAAATGCGTTAGACATTTTAGTCTCCTAGCTTTTCATTAGCGCACGGCATTTTATTGAATAAATCTTAGAAGCCGTAGTGTGTTTCAATGGTTATCACTATAACTTGGCGAATGAAAAATCATAGAAAAAAAATTTAACGATAAGGTTCAAATTTTTGCACTAAGTTAAGCTTTGCTTTTAATTTGTTTAAAATCAATGCATTAAATATGTTTCTGGTGAGGTTTTATGATGGGAGATGACATTAATAGGCACAAATGAATAATATACATATAAAATAATTGAGCATAGAAAAAGAGAGAATAGATGGGTCATCAAAGAGCCTAGCAAGAGGCGTAATCCTGCTAGGCAAGAATGATAACTAGTTTTACTTAATTGAGTTCACTAACATTTTTGGTTATTTCGATTTTAGTTCCACCAAAATTATCAATGATGTACTTTCTTACCGCTTCAGTGTGGTACAGTTCTGCTAATTTGGCAAATTTAGGGTTATCCTTGTTATCTGTTTTAACAACTAATAAATTGATATTATTAATAATAGTCTCATCATTCTCTTCCCTAAATAACGAGTCAGTTAAAACGTTTAACCCGCCTTCTTGTGCAGCGGTATTACCTATGACTGCAATATCAACATCAGGCAATGCTCTTGGGCCATGAGCATATTTTATTTGCCTAAAAACTAAGTCCTTAGGGTTCGAGACAATATCATTAGTAGACCCTGTGGCTTGGTTAAAATTAGGTTTTAATGCAATTAACCCCGACTTTTCAAGTAATTTAAGTGCACGTATATGGTTGGCGGCATCATTGGGAATGGCAACGATAGATTGCTTAGGTAAATCAGCTAATTTTTTATGTTTTACCGAATATATGCCCATTGGCTCAAAGTAGGTGGTTGAGATCGCCGTTAATTGGTTATTATGATTTTTATTAAAATCTTTTAAAAACCCCCAAGATTGAAATGCATTAACATCAACATCTCCGTCAATGGTAGCGACGTTGAGTGTTATTCCATCGTCAATAATTTTGACATCAATATCGAGGTTGGCTTGTTTAGCTTCCGGTGATTGGGCAATAAATTTCCATATATCCGCATCACTACCGTGGCTGCCAATAATAATTTTTTGTGAAGTTGCTTTTTGTGGTGCTGTAATTTCATTGGTGTCTTCTTCTTGGGAGCAAGCCACTAAGGCTGATAACGACAAGGACAATAACACTGCAGGTAGTTTTTTCATTTGATGATCTCTAATTGGTTTTGTTCTCGGTATCTAACCAAATAAAAATAACGCTTTATAAATAATATTTTTTTCGTATTTCTTATTTTCAGTTATATAAGATGTGAACTGTTACAAAAAGTTATATCGATATAGTTTAAAATTATTTTTAGTAATATCAGATGTGGTATTTAATCGAGTGATAAATATATCTTGAATTTTATTCATTATTTAAATAAATATTTTAGAAGGTCGATTAATATGTCTATAACACAATTACCTATTATTGATTTACAAGAACTCGAAAACCCTGAAACACGAGAGAATTTCTACAAAAAATTACGGTTTATTGCTAGAGAAATTGGTTTTTTTTATCTCGTTGGGCACAATATTCCTGTTGGTACACGTGAGGAACTATTAGCCACAACTAAACAATTTTTTGCCTTACCTCAAAGCGAAAAAGAAAGCATTTCGATGGAGCACTCAAAGCATTTTCGTGGGTATACAGCATCCACGGAAGAGAGCACTCGTAGCCAGCCAGATTACCGTGAACAGATTGATATTGGTGAAGAATTACCTGCATTGCAACTTAATCAAGATGACCCTATCTGGTTTAATTTACACGGGCCAAACCAATGGCCGCAATCTTTACCTGAACTTAAATCTCAGGCACTTGCGTGGCAAAGTGAAATGCGAACCATTGCAGTAAAATTAATTAAAGCGTTTTTAGTTGCACTAGAATTACCTGAAAATAGTTTTGATAAAATTATTGCCGAGCCGGCACAACATTTATTAAAACTTATTCATTACCCGGCAAGAGAAAATAATAATGAAGGAGAGCAAGGCGTTGGCGCACATAAAGATGCGGGGATTTTAACCTTATTATGGCAGGACAATAGTGGAGGCCTACAAGTTGAAACAGATGCAGGCTGGATAGATGTTGAACCTTTGGAAAATGCATTTGTGGTAAATATTGGAGAAGTATTTGAATTAGCCACTAATGGCTATTTACGTGCGAATGTTCATCAAGTTGTTAGGCGTAAAAATAGTCATTCTCGTTATTCCATTGCTTATTTTATTACGCCAAATATTTTTGCAGAAGAAGTCCCATTATTAAATTTACCCCATTATTTAGCGCAACAAGCGTTAGGGCCTGATAGCGATCCATTGAACCCATTATTTACCAGCCTCGGAAAAAATGTCATTAAAGGGCGCTTGCGCTCCCATTTAACGGTCACACGTCGCTTTTATCCTAAGGAATATGAGCAAATAATAAGTAATAATAATATTATCTGAGCAGTCGAGTCGTTAGAGATATGATGATAAACCATATTGGAGCTAAAAATGTCAGAACAGAGTTATAAAAAGGACTTACAAGGTAAAGAATTATCTCCAGAAACCTTAATGATGAGTTATGGCTATGAACCTAAGCTTTCAGAAGGGTCAATTAAGCCACCTGTTTTTCTGACATCCACATTTGTATTTAAAACCGCTCAGGAAGGGAAAGATTTTTTTAACTTAGTTAGTGGGCGCACACAAACGAGCGAAAACCATAAACAAGGATTGGTGTATTCACGTTTTAACCACCCAAATAGTGAGATTGTCGAAGACAGACTCGCCCTGTATGAGGGGGCAGAAAGCGCAGCGCTATTTTCTTCTGGTATGTCGGCAATTACAACGTGCTTAATGGCAGTATTGCAACCGGGTGATGTGTTACTCCATTCTCAGCCACTTTATGGTGGAACTGAAACCTTATTTTTAAACACGTTAGCCCGTTTTGGAATAACTTCGGTTCCTTTTCAAAATGGTTATGAGCAAGAATCTATTTTAGACGTTGCTAAACGTATCGAAAAAGGTAAAAAAGTCGCGGCTATCTATATTGAAACGCCGTCTAATCCATTGAATACACTTGTTGATATTGAATTAATTAGCCAAGTGGCAAAGCAGATATCGACGAACCAAAATGGACAAATTCCATTAGTCATTTGCGATAATACGTTGCTAGGGCCTGTATTTCAAAAGCCGTTGTCATTAGGCGCAGACTTAAGTGTGTACTCACTAACTAAATATGTGGGAGGGCATTCAGACCTAGTTGCGGGTGCTGTGGTTGGAAGTCAGGAGTTAGTCAAGAAAGTGAAGGCGCAACGTAATGCCATCGGTACACAGCTTGACCCCCATTCTAGCTGGATGTTAGGGCGGTCATTAGAAACATTACAGTTACGTATGGAAAGGGCAAATGAGAGTGCAAAAATATTGGTTGAATATCTCCATCAGCACCCTAAAGTCAGCAAAGTGCATTTTCCTGCTTTTTTTCCGGAAGGGAGTGTGGAACATCAAGTTTATCAAAAACAATGCACTGGTGCAGGCTCAACCTTCTCTATCAATGTGGGGAGTAATGAAGCGGATGCATTTCGTTTTCTAGACAACTTAGCTATCTTTAAATTAGCAGTTAGCCTAGGAGGGACTGAGTCGCTCGCCAGCCATCCGGCGTCCACAACCCATTCAGGTGTTGCTCAAAAGGTCCGGGAACATATTGGTATTAGTGATAATTTAGTGCGCTTATCAATTGGTATTGAAAATGTGAATGACCTTAAATATGCATTGGAACTAGCATTAGAGGCGATTTAATCATCAGGGTGGGGCTTTCCCACCCTGAATAATCACAAAATTGCGTTAACTGATGCGGTATTGTGCGGGAAGTTCGCTAAAACCAAGTCCATTGCCTTTTTTCACTGCAATTTGTACGGGGATGCGCTCTTTCATTGCTTCCACATGGCTAATCACGCCAATAGTTTTGCCGGATGCATTCAAACTTTCTAATGCATCTAGGGCAATATCTAACGTTTCTGCATCTAAAGTCCCAAAACCTTCGTCTAAAAAGAGCGATTCCAATTGTGTACGGTGGCTCACCATATCGGATAGCGCTAGGGCCAATGCTAAACTCACTAAAAAGCTTTCCCCGCCAGAAAGCGTTTTAATATCTCTAATGCTATCTGCTTGCCAGCCATCAATAACTTGTAACTCAAGGTTTGCTTGGTGGCTACGCTGTAATAAATAACGACCATGAAGTTTTTCAAGTTGTTGATTGGCTAAAGAAACTAAACAATCCAAAGTTAGGCCTTGTGCATAACGTCGGAATTTATCCCCTTCAGCGGAGCCGATAAGTAAACTGAGATAGCTCCAATCGTCATAACTTAATTGGCTTTTCTCTATTTCTTGCAGTAAATCTTGTTGCTGATGGCGCAGTTGCTTATCTGCACTGAGTTGGTTAATTATCTGGCCTTGCTTTTGGTTTATTTGCTTAATTTCTTCATCAAGTTGAGTGACTACTGTTTGTAATTGTGTTTCAGTAAGCGCCGAAAAATCAGCAATGCGTTGTTGATTCAGTGCTTCAATCGCCTGTAGCCCCTCTTTATAACGTGTTTCACACTGAATACGAGCTTGGTTTATGCGCTGTTTTAGCTCTTCTAATTGTTGCTTTTCTTCGTGGCTTATTAACGCATCAAGAAAGGCTTGTTGATGGCTAAATGGGCTATCTGTAAGTGATTGAGTGAACAGAATATTAGCTTGTTTTTGTGCCAGTTTTGTTTTTTCACTGGCGTCAATGAGCTCTTGATAGCTTCCATTCATTGAGGCGATAGCTTTATCAATCTCATTGAGTTGTTTACTTAATTGTTCCTGAGTTTGGAAAAGCATGGTTTGTTTATCATTCAATTTCTGAATGAATTGGCTGATAGCTAAACCAGAAAGCAGTGCTTTCCGTTGCGCTATTTTTTGCTCTAAATCTAACTCAATTTGTTTAAGACGATTTCTTTCTTGTTCAATTTGTTGAGTGAGAATACGGAGTTGTGCTGACTCAACTTTTAATGTGGCAGTATTGACTTCAATTTGTTGGCTAAGTGTTTGCGCCGCCATTTTTTGGTTATTAAAGCGCTCACTTCGCTGAGTAACTTCGCGAAACCATTCATCAAACTTATCTTTATCTGGCGCGCTTAAGTTAAATGGATTTAGGGTGGATTGCCATTGCTCTATTTGTATCTGTTTACGCTGTTGGAGCTGATTATGTTCTTTTTGGAGCTCATCAAGTTGTTGCGTTTGGTTTTTTAAACGCTCTTCGACTAATAACAGTTCTGATTGCAGCTGTGTAAAGCTAGCTTGTTGTTCATGTAAATGATGTTTGGCTTGCTGATATTCACGTTCTAGAGCCGCCATATCCGCCACTATTCTCTGTTGCGTAGCTAATTGATCCGTTAATTGATTAACTAAGAGGGTGACGGCTTGCTCATTTTGGGCTAACTCAGGAGTGAGTGCTTGCTCACATGTCTTTTGCCACTGTTGGTTAAAAGCATCGAATTGTTCATTGGTTTGCTGTTGTTGCTGTAAGTTTTCGTTCTGACGTTGTTTTTGTGTGTGAAGTTGTGATTCTAACTGAGCTTGTTGCTGTTTTAATTGGTCGAGTTTATCTGTTAGTTCAATGAGTTGTTGCTGCGTTTCACTGAGATGGATTGATTGATAATCGTTAACTGCAGGGTGCTCTGTTGCACCACATAATGGGCAGGGGTTACCTGCTATGAGTTGCTGGCGCTCATGCTCTAGGCTGACAATTTTTTGTTCTAATTGTAATTTATCATTGGTTAGTTTGACGCGTGGGGCTAACTCATTAATACGTGTCAGGGCAATGCTCAACTCTTTTTGCGTTGCAGTGATACTTTGTGCTAATTCAGCATCTTTTTGAATTTCTTTCTGTTTTTGTGTTTGAGTATTAAGGCATTGAGATAATATTAGGGGTAATAACTTGGCATGCTGTAATCGAGCTTGTAGCTGTTCAATGTGTTGATTGATGGTGTTAACATTATGTTTTTCTTGATTTTGTTTGTGGGTTTCTTCTTGTTTTTTGAATGCGACGGTGCTGCGCTCTAACTCGAGACGTTTTTGGGCTAATTTTTCAGTTTGCAGCTGTTGTTGCCGTTGTAACTGTGCGACGCCATTTGAAAGTATTTGTTGTTTATTGTGTAAACTTGCCAGTTTGTCGGCTAATTCGAAAATAAAATGACCTTGTTGTTGCCAACTACCTATTTGGGAACTCAGTTCAGCGTCTTTTGGGTGCGCTTCTAGGAATAGGTTGTGTTTCTTTAACTCAATGTGAGCATTTTGGATCTGACTCTGTGTCTCATTAACTAAGTGTTGTTTTTGCTGAAGAGTTGTGTGTTGTTGTTCAATTTGCTGCGTAATTTCAGACTGTTGCTGTTTCAATTGTGCAATTTGGTTATCCAGAGGCCTGACAGTTTCATCAATCAATTGATGTTGTTGTTTGGCAAAATCAAGGTGTTGTTGATACTCGGATTGTGATTTCAACAACTTCTCTTGCAGTGGGTCTCGTTCAGCTTGCTGAGTTTGCAAGCTAAGTTGCAAACGTTGTTGTTTATTCGTGTATTCAGTGAGTTGTAGTTGCAGGCGTTCAACTTCCTGCCACAACGGACGAAGGGATTCTGCCGGAGCGCTGTCCGCTAACCGTTTCAACTGAGGCTGAGCGGCTTGGAACTCAAGCTCGTTTTTTTTAAGCTCATCATCAAGTGATTGCATGCGCTGGGTGAGTTGGTGATATTGTTGCCACCAATTAACCCCTTGTTGGTGGCGAGCCCGCTGTTGCTTGGTTTGAGTCTCTTGTTCAAGTAAATGGTTTTGTTGTGCCAATAACTCTTGATGTTCTGCTTCAGTGAGTAAATTAATGCTTTGCGCTTTCGCTTTTAGCAAATCTAAGTCAATTTTAGCTTGCTTGTGTTGATTAAAAACATAAATTGAAATTTGGCTATAAATTTCTGTGCCTGTAATTTCTTCAAGTAAATCAGCGCGCTCTTTCTCTGAAGCATTTAAAAAAGCAGCGAAATCACCTTGAGAGAGTAAAATTGATTTGGTAAAACGCTCATAATCAAGCCCAGTTATTTGCGCTACTAATTCCTTTATCTCTGTAATTTTTACGGTCAATATTTTCCCATCAGTAACCGTTGCAAGTTCCGCCTTAGGCTGTTGTAAATTGCCGTCAGGTTTTCCTCCTGCTCGTCTTTGGCTCCAAAAGGCACGATAAGCTTTGCCTTTGACCTCAAACTCCACCTCCGCAAGGCATTCCCCAGTGTGGCGAGTCATCAGTTCATTTTGTGCGTTAGAAATGGTTTTTAAACGCGGTGTTCGGTGATAAAGCGCGAGGCAAATTGCATCCAATAAAGTGGTTTTCCCTGCACCTGTGGCACCTGTAATGGCAAATAGCCCATTGCTAGCAAATGGCTCTTCAGTGAAATCAATTTTCCATTCACCTCTAAGGGAGTTAATATTTTTTAAACGTAAACTTAAAATCTTCATATTAACTTTCCTTGCTCATTTGTAATGCGTCATAAGATTGTTGAAATAACTGCACTAGGCGCTGTTCACGCTCAGGATCTTCTAATGACTCTTGGGCAAGGCGACGTAAAAAAACGTCTTCTACGGTGAGTTCACTCAATGTTTCATTGGCCAAGGTTTGGTTTTGTCCCTGTATTTGCTTGCGTGTGCGGCGTAGTATCACGATTTCGACAGGGAGGTCTTGTGTCAACGCTTCAATACGTTGTTGGATATCAGCGAGGTAATCTTGTGAAGCGACTTCAATATCAAGCCAAACCGGTTTATCACCTTGGTAATCTTTCCATATCTCTAATTGCTGTTCTATTTGGCTTAAGGATCCTTTAATGCTTTGTAATGGCTGAATAATGGGGATTTCCAAGGGGGTAATTTGAGTTAATTCACTTCCAGTGAATTCAATAAGGCAGACACTTTTTTGTTGCGCTGTTTCGTCAAAACTTAATGCAATAGGTGAACCGCAGTAGCGAATATTTTCTTGTCCTCCAATCACTTGGGGGCGATGAATATGGCCAAGGGCAATATAGTCAGCAGGGGGAAAGGCCCCAGAAGGAAATGCATCTAACGTACCAATATAAATGTCTCTCACAGAGTCAGTTAAGGCTGCGCCGACAACGGTTAAATGGCCAGTTGCAATAATTGGGATATCCAACCCTAAAGCGGCTCGTTGTTCTAGTGCGAGTTGGTAGCTGGCTTGGTAATGATCATGAATAGCGCTTTGTAGTGAGCGTTGTTTCTCTTCAATATCTTGCCCTGCGATACTCAGTTGAATATCCCGAGGACGTAAAAAAGGAATGGCACAAACTAAGCCGATAGGTTGCGCTTGTTTATTCACTAATGTAATAACATGCGGCTCACTTCCAGATGTAATGACTTGTGTATTCAAGTAACGAAGTAGAGCACTTGACTCATTGAGTACAGAAACAGAGTCGTGATTACCGCTTAAAATAACCAGTTGGCAACCTGTTTTTTGTAAGTCGACAATAAATTTGTTGTACAGCTCACGTGCATAGCTCGGTGGTGAACCTGTATCAAATATATCACCTGCAACGATGACGGCATCAACATGGTGTAGTTCTACTTGCTCAACTAGCCAATTTAAGAAATGTTGGTGCTCAGGCGCACGGCTTTTGGTAAAAAAATACTGACCAAGGTGCCAGTCTGAGGTATGAATAATGCGCATGAGTTATCAATTCCTATCATCAATAATGAGCATGAACGTTCGATAATGAGAGTATACCTGATCCATATAATGGGTGAGGGGTGTTTGTGACTTTATTACCATGTTGCGGAAATATTTCACTTAAATGACATTTAACCGTTAAAATAAAGATTAATATGCGTTTTACCCATTGATATTCATAATTCTGTCATAAAAGTGACGCATAATGCTTTCACATTTTAAATGTCTTCTTAATTTTACAGGAACAATCATGGCAAGACGCATTCTAGTTGTTGAAGATGAAGCGCCCATCCGAGAAATGGTTTGTTTTGTATTAGAACAGAATGGTTTTCAGCCTATTGAAGCTGATGATTATGACAGTGCGATTGCACAACTCGTTGACCCGCTACCCGACCTCGTCCTACTGGACTGGATGATCCCAGGGGGCTCCGGTATTCAAGTAATTAAGCATATGAAGCGTGATAGCGCAACACGTGACGTTCCTGTCATGATGTTAACTGCACGAGGAGAAGAAGAAGACCGCGTAAAAGGTTTGGAAGTTGGCGCGGATGACTATCTTATCAAGCCATTTTCACCGAAGGAATTAATTGCTCGGGTAAAGGCAATTTTACGTCGTATTTCACCAATGGCGACGGAAGATATTATTGAAATGAATGGGTTAACATTAGACCCTACCTCTCATCGTGTGACCAGCAATGACATCCCTATTGATATGGGGCCAACTGAATATAAATTACTACATTTTTTCATGACTCACCCTGAACGCGTATATAGTAGAGAACAGCTACTAAATTATGTCTGGGGAGCCAATGTGTATGTTGAGGATAGAACCGTTGACGTGCATATTCGGCGGTTAAGAAAGGCACTAGAGACGGAAGGTCATGATAAAATGGTACAAACTGTACGTGGTACAGGTTATCGTTTTTCTATCCGTTATTAAAACCCACAAAGGGAGAGGCATGCGTGCTTGAACGTTTATCGATTAAGCAGCTGATTTGGGGGCTGTTTTTATTTATCTTACCCGCCCTTATTTTATCGGTTTTTATTGGCCACCTAGCGTGGCTATTAGTGATATCGCTACTTGCTGCACTGATATGGCATGGGTATAACCTGCTCAAGCTTTCTTACTGGTTATGGCTAGATAAAAGTATGTTGCCCCCTGAAGGGCGAGGTGGGTGGGAACCCATTTTTTATGGTATCTACCAGATGCAGCAACGTAATCGAAAACGCCGCCGTGAATTAGGCCAGTTAATTAAACGGTTTCGTAGTGGTGCAGAATCACTACCTGATGCAGTGGTAATGATGACAACCGAAGGGAATATCTTCTGGTGTAATCGCCATGCGCAGGCTTTACTCGGCTTTCGTTGGCCTGAAGATAATGGTCAACATATTTTTAATTTATTACGTTATCCTGATTTTAGCCGTTATTTCACCATCAAACGTTATGACCAAGCGCTGACTATCGAGCTCAATAGTGGTGAAATCGTTGAGTTTCGTATCTTGCCATATACCGAAGGGCAGTTATTGATGGTTGCGCGAGATGTGACAGAAAAACGTCGTTTGGAAAAGGCGCGTAGGGACTTTTTTGCGAATGTGAGCCATGAATTACGGACTCCCCTCACTGTCATTCAAGGTTACCTAGAGGTTATGGATGACCAAGAAAACGTGACTGCGGTCAATAAAAAAGCACTGCATGTTATGCAAGAGCAAACGCACCGCATGGATAACTTAGTTAAGCAGCTTTTGCAGCTATCACGCATCGAAATTGCCCCTCAAATTAACCTTGATGAGCAAGTGAATATCCCTGTCATTCTCAAAATGATTGAGCAAGAAGCGCTTAGTTTAAGCCAAGGGCGTCATCAATTTGAATTTCATGTCGATGAAAAATTGCGTGTTCATGGTAATGAAGAGCAATTACGTAGTGCAGTGGCGAACTTAGTCTATAACGCGATCAGCCATACGCCTGAAGGCACCAAAATTTGGGTTGATTGGCAGAGAAGCGGGCAAGGGGCGCGTTTTAGTGTGAGAGATAACGGGCAAGGGATACCCGCAGAGCATATCCCTCGTTTAACCGAACGTTTTTATCGAGTAGATAAAGCACGTTCCCGCCAAGGCGGTGGAGGTACTGGCCTTGGGTTAGCTATTGTTAAACATGCATTACAACATCATAGTAGTCAGTTGGTGGTGACGAGCCAGTTAGGTAAAGGGAGTGAGTTTTCATTTACGTTACCAACAGTACTAATTGTTGATGATAAAAAACTTAAAAATGGGTAAATAATTCCACTTTATTAATATGTTCAAAATATTAATAAAGTGGATTATTTCTATTCACCAGTCCATATAGGTATTCAATTCAATATTCATATATTTAATGCTGATAATTGTCGTCACGTTAATTATATATTCTGTTAAATAATCAATTATAATCACTAGAAAAAGATGAGCTGTTCATTTTTCGAACAAATCATATAACGAGTATTGGGATTTTACTGAAAGTAATCACTAGTTCTGAAAATTAGTTTAGTTATTTATTCTTGTTTTTAGGTTTGCTATTGCCTTTTTGCCCTATAAAAGTTCTACTTGTTGTCAGTTATTGGCGAATTTTTCTGTTTTTTGACTTTTCATTTCGTGTGATACAAGCAAATATACTTTTTTATATTGTTAACAGTATGTTTATCAGAATTCTATCTCGCTATATATATTTCAAAGGGTTGCTAAGTGTAAACCCATAATTTTCTATTTTGTCACTTAAAAATAACATAATATGGCTCATCGTTTATCATCAAGAGATATCATCGCATTAGGCTTTATGACTTTTGCGTTATTCGTCGGGGCAGGAAACATTATCTTTCCCCCTATGGTTGGTTTGCAGGCAGGGGAACAAGTTTGGACTGCGGCACTAGGGTTTTTGGTTACTGGTGTGGGTTTACCTGTTTTGACGGTTATTGCGCTGGCTAAAGTGGGTGGGGGTATTGAAGCGCTCAGTACGCCTGTCGGCAAAACTGCAGGGCTACTATTGGCGGTTGTTGCTTATTTGTCGGTAGGGCCTCTATTCGCAACGCCAAGAACGGCAACTGTATCTTATAAAGTCGGTATCGCACCATTATTCGGTGGTGAGTCCGATATGCTATTACTGATCTACAGCGTGGTTTACTTCGTTCTAGTTATTGGTATTTCATTATACCCAGGAAAACTGCTCGATAGCGTTGGGCACATTTTAGCGCCTGTAAAAATGCTAGCTTTGGCTATTTTGGGTATTGCGGCTGTCATGTGGCCTGCGGGTGACCCGATTCCGTCAACAATAGAATATCGTGAGATGGCTTTCTCGAACGGCTTTATCAATGGTTATCTGACAATGGATACCCTCGGTGCGATGGTATTTGGTATCGTTATTGTTAATGCGGCGCGTTCAAGGGGTATCGAAAACTCTTCATTATTAACTCGTTATACTATGTGGGCAGGGTTAATTGCAGGGGTATTATTGACGCTGGTCTATTTGTCATTGTTTAAGCTTGGTGAGAATAGTGGTTCGTTAATTCCAAACCCTGCTGATGGCGCTGACATTTTACATACCTATGTCCAATATACTTTTGGTAATTACGGTAGCTTCTTCCTCGCGGTATTAATATTTGTTGCTTGTATGGTAACTGCCGTCGGCTTAACTTGTGCTTGTGCAGAGTTCTTCAGCCGGTATGTACCGATTTCTTACCGTAAACTGGTATTGATCCTAGGTGTGTTCTCCATGGTGATCTCAAACTTAGGTTTGAGTAAGTTAATCGCCTTCTCATTACCCGTGCTAGTTTCAATTTATCCACCTTGTATTGTCTTAATTTTATTAAGCTTTACATTGAAGTGGTGGAAAAACCCAACGATAGTGATTGCGCCGACAATGTTAGTCAGCTTTGTGGTCGGTCTAATTGGCGCCGTAAAAGCGTCAGATCATCTGAAAGGTTATATTCCTGAATGGATGACTGCAATGCCACTGTATAAGCAAGATTTAGTCTGGGTATTACCAACTGTTGTTGTGATGGTCGTGGCAATTTTATGCGATAAGTTTGTGTCACCTGCTGCACAGCATAAACAAGTGTAATTAATTGAAATTACAAAAAAGGAGCTAAATAGCTCCTTTTTCTATTTTATTGGGCCATTAATCAACACCGACAGCACTGCCTGCCGGGCGCCTTACGTCATTCGAGCCATAGATAAAGCCTTCGCGTACTTTTCCTGAAACAGCGGAATCATTACCCGAAGATTTGGCACTAACACCAGCGCCTTCAGGGATCGCGACCATAATCAACTCGGCAGCTCCCCATGGCGTTTGTTCAACCATCTGGTAACCCATTTTATCGAGGAGCGCTAAGGTGTCTTTAGAAACCCCTCTTTGCTCATAATAAACCTCATCAGGGAGCCACTGGTGGTGAATACGCGGTGCATTAACGGCTTCTTGTGGCGGCATACCATGGTCGATAATATTTAAAGCGGTTTGCAGCGTAATTGAAATAATCCGTGAGCCTCCCGGTGAACCGAGAACTAAAAATACCTTGCCATTTTTCGTCACGATAGTCGGGCTCATGGATGATAATGGGCGTTTACCCGGTGCAATAGCGTTGCGTTCTCCTTGTACTAAGCCATATAAATTCTTCTCGCCGACTTTCGTGGTGAAATCATCCATTTCATCGTTTAAGAAGAACCCTGTCCCCGGAGGGATAACAACAGAACCGAATCGGCCATTAATCGTATAAGTCGTTGAAACCGCATTTCCTTTTTCATCTACTACAGAGTAATGTGTTGTCTCTGGTTTTTCGTGTGGCCCTATTCCCGGTTGAACTTGGGTTGATGGCGTTGCTTGGTTGGGTTTGATTTCTTTGCGTAACTCTTCTGCATAAGCTTTACTGAGTAATTTTTCGGTTGGATTATCGACAAATTCAGGGTCACCAAGGAAGGTGTTTCTATCCATGTAGGCATGGCGCATTGCTTCTGTAAGAGTATGAATATAGTCCGCAGAGTTAAAGCCCATTTCCTTGAGGTCATACCCTTCTAAGATATTAAGCGTTTGGCAGATAGTTACCCCGCCTGAACTAGGTGGTGGAGCAGAGATAAATTGATACCCTCTATAGGTACAACTGACAGGCGCTGTATCTGTAATTGTAAAATCCGCAAAATCTTTTGCTGTTAAGATACCACCATTTTTTTTCGATGCTTCTTCAACAATTTTGGGGATTTCACCTTCATAAAAAGCGGATGGGCCATTCTGGGCAATTTTTTCTAAGGTATTGGCTAAATCTGTTTGGACTAGTAAGTCTCCCGGTTGGAAGGCACTACCATCAGGCTTTAAGAAGATACGAGCCACTTCAGGGTCTTGTTTAAAACGTTCTGTCGTGGTGTCGAGAACATCGGTATCTGCACGGGTTAGAGTAAAGCCTTCTCTGGCTAATTTTATGGCAGGAGCCATCACCTGTTGGCGGCTCATTGTCCCGTATTTTTCTAAGGCATAGTCTAGGCCTTTAACGGTACCGGGTACACCTGACGCAAGATAGCCATAGAGGCTGGCATCTTTAATCAATTTACCGTCTTTATCTAAATACATATCTGCGCTAGCGGCAGCAGGGGCAGTTTCTCGAAAGTTAATGAATAAGTCTTTCCCATCGGCTAGGTGAATAGTCATAAAGCCGCCGCCGCCAATATTACCGCAGCAAGGGTTAACCACGGCTTGTGCATACCCTACCGCAACAGCTGCATCAATGGCATTACCGCCTGATTTTAGAATATCAGCCCCAATTTGTGATGCTAAATGTTGGGAAGAAACGACCATGCCTTTTTTCGCTTCAACCGCAGGTTCGGAGGCGGCATATAGTTGACTGGAAACAAGTAAGGAAAGAAGTAGAACCGCAGGGCGTAATGATGTTTTTATCATTCGTATCTCCCAGTTAAGGTTAGGTGAGGTGTCCTATAGCACAAATATTCAATATGAATAATTTGTTAATTATTTGTGTTTTTAATGTATAGCACACAATAATACAAAACATTGAGTATTTGAGTTAAGAATTGTTAACTGAGTGGAATAATTGCTAGTAGGAAGCGAAAAGATAGACTTGGTTCACAAAAAGTAAAAAGCGGGCTTGATGCCCGCTTTTCTAAAACTCGCGTAACGAATTACAGTTTTGCAGAGTTTTTAGTCAGGTAGTCAGCAACGCCTTTTGGAGAAGCATTCATACCTTCTTGGCCTTTTTCCCACTGAGCTGGGCAAACATCACCGTGCTCTTCGTGGAATTGCAGTGCGTCAACCATACGCAACATTTCGTCAATGTTACGGCCTAATGGCAGGTCATTAACGACTTGGTGACGGACAACGCCGTTTTTGTCAACGAGGAAAGAACCACGCAGTGCAACGCCTGCATCTGGGTGTTCAATACCGTAAGCTTTGATGATTTCGCGTTTGATATCAGCAACCATTGGGTATTTAACTTCACCAATACCGCCGTTATCTACTGGTGTTTTACGCCATGCGTTATGAACAAACTCAGAGTCAAAAGAAACACCTACAACTTCTACGCCACGTTTTTTGAATTCTTCGTAGCGGTGGTCGAATGCGATCAGCTCTGAAGGACAAACGAAAGTAAAGTCCATTGGCCAGAAAAAGATCACAGCTGGACGGCCGTTCAGGTGGGTTTTCAGGTTGAAGTTATCAACGATTTCACCATTACCTAAAACAGCTGCAGCAGTAAAGTCAGGGGCTTGACGTGTTACCAGAACCATAATTTACTCCTATGAGTTTGAATTAAAGTTTTTTGTCCTGTCTATTTAATCACTGATAAATAGTGTGGACATAGACTGCCAAAAGAATAGAAAAATATCTTTTGATAATAAAGACATTTAAACCGATTATTGTGATAGGTTTTGGCTATCAATCATACTGGTTTATTAAATTAATATCAATAAGATAGTTTTATTCCATTAAAGTGCAAGCTTTAATTTATTCCTTTGTGTTAATTGTGACATTTTGTACAAAAAAATGTTGCAGCGCATTAGCCATCATTTCTGGATAAAATTGAAAGAAAATATTTTCTAACGCATCATACTGAAATAAAAAGTCGTTAAATGAACCACTTAGCGCTCCAAGCTTGGGGCGCCTTCTCGCCATACCATTCAGTGATTTACCAATATAATTTTTATCCGCATAGCGTATCAGCCACTGCTGAGGCCAAAGGAATTCATTTAACTCCTGAAATTTTTCAGGAGTATGACAAAGTTGTGGCTCAATTATTGTTCGGCAGTCGCGTACAAAGCCCGCTAGCGATATTGATGGCTCAATAGTCGACCAGTGCAGCGACAAAAAATGATCCCAGACTAAATCCAAGGTTATGGGCGCAACACGGCGATATTCATCACGAAACAACAACTTAGCTTCTTTGACTAAAGGGTGGGTATCCGTGGTTCTGTCCACAGCTCTGTGCATAAAAATACCCGCAACAATCTCGGGGGAGTAAAGACCCGTAGGATTGCCACGCACGTAGTCAGCCATGATGTTGCCGAGCAAGGAGCTGTCAGCGAGGTGGGCCAGGTGGAGGTGCGCTAGGTAATTCATCCTCCTATGATATACCCGATGCCTTTCAAATTATAGCTGTGTTAGCTGCACAAATCGACCCTAGTCACATACTGATGTATGCTCCTAGGGATCAATTTGCTTGCTGCCTTGCTCTAATTCGAAATTCATGGGGTATATTTATTTAGTAGAAAAAGAAAAAGAAAAAAGACGGAAGTTAATGTGTCATAAAAGTTGAGTAAAATTGAAATAATTCATTCTTTGAATGGATAAATAGCGTACAGAATTTTTTACTAACAAAATATTTGTTAAATAATGGTGTTTTTCTGTACTATTTTACGCTTATTTCTTGCGCCAAAGTCAGCGCGGCACTAGACTAGTCGCCTGTTTTTTTAGATTGATGTCAATACAATGCGTGTTTCTGATTTTACTTTTGAATTACCTGAAGAACTGATTGCCCACTATCCGCAGGCTGAACGTAGCGCTTGCCGCTTATTAAGCCTCGATGGCGGTTCAGGGCAGCTCACGCATGGTGTTTTTACCGATATTCTAGAAAAATTGGAGCACGGTGACTTGCTAGTGTTCAATAACACTCGCGTGATCCCTGCACGGTTATTTGGGCGCAAAGTTAGCGGTGGTAAAATTGAAGTTCTGATTGAGCGTATGCTGGATGAACACCGCGTATTAGCCCATGTTAGGGCATCAAAAGCGCCAAAAGAAGGGGCTGAATTACTGTTAGGTGAAGATGAAAGCGTGAAGGCGACCATGGTCGCGCGTCATGGTGCATTGTTTGAACTGCGCTTTGATGATGAACGTGATGTATTAAGCATTCTAAACCAAATTGGTCATATGCCTCTGCCGCCTTATATTGATCGCCCTGATGAAGAGTCAGATAAAGAACTTTATCAAACCGTGTATAGTGAAAAACCGGGGGCTGTCGCAGCACCAACGGCAGGTTTACACTTTGATGAGCCGTTACTTGAAGCATTGCGCCAAAAAGGCGTAGAAATGGCGTTTGTGACATTGCATGTGGGAGCCGGTACCTTTCAACCAGTACGTGTTGATACTATCGAAGATCACATTATGCATTCTGAATATGCGGAAGTGCCACAAGAGGTCGTGGATGCCGTTTTAGCCTGTAAAGCTCGAGGTAATCGCGTTATCGCCGTTGGAACGACGTCTGTTCGGTCACTAGAAAGTGCCGCAAAAGCAAGCCAAGACGCTTTAATTGCTCCATTTTTTGATGATACCCAAATCTTTATTTACCCTGGGTATGAATATCAGGTGATAGATGCACTAATCACCAACTTCCACTTACCTGAATCTACATTAATTATGTTGGTTTCTGCGTTTGCTGGATATAAAAACACCATGAATGCATACGAAGAAGCCGTTAAACAAAAATACCGTTTCTTTAGTTATGGTGATGCTATGTTTATTACCCCCAATACAAACGCTCGATTTGAGAAAATTGGTGAGTAATCAGTTTTATAAGCGGTGGCATCGGCTGCTTGCTTAGCAAATTAATATTATCGATAGCAACAGACTGTTTTTCTGCTGCTAGGAGGCAAATGTGAAATATGAATTACAAACGACTGACGGCAATGCACGCCGTGGTCGCTTAGTCTTTGAGCGCGGCGTGGTGGAAACCCCTGCATTTATGCCAGTAGGAACCTACGGTACAGTTAAGGGGATGACCCCTGAAGAAGTCAAAGAAACTGGCGCTCAAATCTTATTAGGGAATACTTTCCACCTGTGGTTACGCCCGGGTCAAGAAATCATGAAGTTACATGGTGATCTCCATGACTTTATGCAATGGCAAGGGCCAATTTTAACCGATTCAGGTGGCTTTCAGGTCTTTAGTCTTGGTGCGATGCGCAAAATTAAAGAAGAAGGTGTGCATTTTCGCAACCCTATCAACGGTGAAAAAGTTTTCCTAAGTCCTGAAAAGTCGATGGAAATTCAGTATGACCTCGGCTCAGACATTGTCATGATTTTTGACGAGTGTACGCCGTATCCAGCAGATTGGGACTATGCAAAGACATCAATGGAAATGTCGTTGCGTTGGGCTGCACGTAGCCGCCAACGCTTTGACGAACTAAACAATAAAAATGCTTTGTTCGGTATTATTCAAGGTAGTGTTTACGAAGATTTACGTGATATTTCAGTTAAGGGACTGGTGGAAATCGGCTTTGATGGGTACGCTGTAGGCGGCTTAGCCGTAGGCGAACCGAAAGAAGATATGCACCGAATTTTAGAACATGTCTGCCCGCAAATTCCAGCTGACAAACCTCGTTATTTAATGGGAGTTGGCAAACCTGAAGATTTAGTTGAAGGGGTTCGCCGTGGTATCGATATGTTCGATTGTGTGATGCCAACACGAAATGCACGAAATGGGCATTTATTTGTGACAAATGGCGTGGTAAAAATTCGTAATGCTAAGTATAAATCAGACACATCAACACTGGATGCTGATTGTGACTGCTATACTTGTCGTCATTATAGCCGTGCTTATCTGCATCACCTTGATAGATGTAATGAAATCCTTGGTGCAAGGCTCAATACCATCCATAATTTACGTTATTACCAGCGTTTGATGGCAGGTATTCGCCAAGCCATTGAAAATGGGAATTTTGAAGAGTTTGCTAAAGATTTTTACCAAAAGATTGGTAAACCCGAACCTTCATTAAATATCGAGTGAATTTAAGTGCGAAATGCCACTAATCTGTGTAGCATATCAAACTTAGCTTTTTTGTATGTAAAATTGCTTTCAATAAAACAATGAGGAAAGTTGAATGAGTTTTTTTATTTCTGAAGCAGCGGCGTCAGCAGGTGCACCAGCGCAAGGTAGTCCATACACCATGGTTATCATGCTTGTTGTTTTCGCGCTGATCTTCTATTTCATGATTTTGCGTCCACAGCAAAAACGTGCGAAAGAACACCGTAAATTGATGGAATCTATCACTAAAGGTGATGAAGTTTTAACAACTGGCGGTTTAATCGGGCGTGTAACTAAAGTGTCTGAAACCGGTTATGTGGTTCTTGAGTTGAGTGAGAACACAGAAGTAACCATCAAACGTGATTTCGTTGCTGCTGTTTTACCTAAAGGCACAATGAAAGCAATTTAATTCTGATTCTCCCGAAGGGAACTGCCGTGCTAAACCGTTATCCTTTGTGGAAGTATCTGATGTTGATCTTTGCGATCCTCATCGGTTTGCTTTATGCACTTCCAAACCTATATGGTGAGGATCCGGCTGTTCAGATCACTGGCGTGCGGGGAACCGCCGCCAATGAACAAACGCTGATCCAAGTCCAAAAATCGTTAAAAGACGATAAAATTGAGAGTAAATCTATCTCTCTAGAAAATGGGGCAATTTTAGCCCGATTCAACAACTCTGATGTTCAGTTACGTGCGCGTGAAGTGATCATGAATGCACTGGGTGACCAGTATGTTGTTGCATTAAACCTTGCACCTGCAACGCCTAAGTGGCTCGAAGCGATCGGTGGTGAACCGATGAAGCTTGGTCTTGATCTGCGTGGTGGGGTTCACTTCCTAATGGAAGTTGATATGGACACTGCATTAGGTAAATTGCAGGAACAAAACATGGATGGTTTGCGTAATGACCTGCGTCAAGAAGGCATTGCGTACTCTTCTATTCGTAAAGGCAATGATTACAGCGTGGAAGTTCGCTTCCGTAACGCGGACGATCGTAGCCAAGCTGAAAAAGCATTGTCTCGTAAATACCCAGACTTAGTCTTTAGTGATGGCAGCGATAACACCATGATTGCTGTTATGACCGACGAGCGTTTACGTGAAGCACGTAACTATGCAGTTTCTCAGAACATTACTATTATTCGCAACCGTGTAAACCAATTAGGTGTTGCGGAGCCACTCGTTCAACGCCAAGGTGCTGACCGAATTGTGGTTGAATTACCCGGTATCCAAGATACTGCTCGCGCAAAAGAAATTTTAGGTGCGACTGCGACATTAGAATTCCGTTTGGTGAATACTTCAGTCGATTCTTCCGCAGCAGAAAGTGGCCGTGTACCAGGTGATTCAGAAGTTAAATATGACCGTGAAGGCATGCCTTACGTTTTATATAAGCGTGTGATCTTAACGGGTGACCATATTACGGATTCAACCTCTGAAGCGGATGAAAATGGCCAACCACAAGTGAGTATCAGTCTTGATAGTGCTGGTGGTTCTATCATGTCTGACTTTACACGTGATAACCAAGACAAGCTGATGGCAACGCTGTTTGTTGAATACAAAGACAGTGGCAAAAAAGATGCAACTGGCCGTTCAATTTTGGTGAAAGATGAAAAGGTCATCAATGCGGCACGTATTTCTGCGCGTTTTGGTAGCAAATTCCGTATTACGGGTATTACTAACGGCACTGAAGCTCGCCAGCTTTCATTACTGTTACGTGCTGGTGCGTTGATTGCGCCAATCCAGATTGTTGAAGAACGTACCATTGGTCCAACACTGGGTATGCAAAATATCGAGCAAGGGCTAAAAGCCTGTATCGCAGGTCTGTTAGCTTCTATCCTGTTTATGATTATTTATTATCGTAAATTTGGTCTGATTGCGAGTAGTGCGCTGTTAGCAAACTTGGTGTTAATTGTTGGTGTGATGTCCTTATTACCGGGAGCAACACTGACCATGCCAGGTATTGCAGGGATTGTATTAACCCTTGCAGTTGCAGTCGATGCTAACGTTCTTATTAACGAACGGATTAAAGAAGAGCTCAAGAACGGTCGATCTGTTCAGCAAGCGATTCATGAAGGGTATAAAGGCGCCTTCTCAAGTATTACAGACGCAAACTTAACGACACTTATCACCGCGATTATTCTATATGCAGTGGGTACTGGGTCTATTAAAGGCTTTGCGATTACGACAGCGATTGGTGTCGCAACCTCTATGTTTACAGCTATCGTCGGTACACGTGCTATCGTGAACCTGCTTTACGGCGGTAAACGTATTAACAAGCTGTCAATTTAAGGAGCACGTTGTGGCACAGGATTATACTGTTGAACAATTGAACTATGGTCGTAAAGTTTATGACTTTATGCGCTGGGACAACGTTGCCTTTAGCATTTCTATCGTATTACTGATTGCTTCTTTTGTGATTATCGGCGTCAAGGGTTTTAACTGGGGCTTAGATTTCACAGGTGGTACGGTAATTGAAATCAACTTAAGTCAGCCAGCTGATTTGGATAAAATTCGTGATAGCTTGTCTAACTCGAACCATAAAGATCCACTAATCCAAAACTTTGGTAGCAGCCGCGACATCATGATCCGTATCCCGCCAATTGAAGGCACTGCGGGCCAAGAAGTCGGCAAAGAAATTATCACGATTATCAACCAAAGTGTGGATGATAAAGCAACCGTAAAACGCATTGAATTCGTGGGGCCAAGTGTTGGGGCTGAATTGGCGCAAACAGGGGCTTTGGCTCTGTTAACTGCGTTGATTTGTATCCTAATCTATGTTGGGTTCCGTTTTGAATGGCGCTTGGCTGCGGGTGCCGTGCTATCTCTTGCGCATGACGTGGTGATTACTTTAGGTATTCTGTCTTTGTTCCATATTGAGATAGATATGACTATCGTGGCGTCATTGATGTCGGTTATCGGTTACTCGCTGAATGACAGTATCGTTGTATCAGACCGTATCCGTGAAAACTTCCGTAAAATTCGTCGTGGGACACCGTACGAAATCATGAACGTCTCTTTGACGCAAACACTGAGCCGTACCATTATGACATCAGCCACCACATTATTAGTGGTTCTGATGCTATACCTGTTCGGTGGCGCAATGTTGGAAGGCTTCTCATTGGTTATGTTAATCGGTGTAACTATCGGTACTATCTCATCTATTTACGTGGCTTCTGCATTAGCACTGAAGATGGGTATGAAGCGTGAACACTTGATGCAAGCGAAAGTCGAAAAAGAAGGCGCAGACCAAGAGTCGTTACTGCCTTAGTTCTTAAAATAGTTCGTGTGTGAGTAGGCAGCAAGTGAACGACATCCCTAGGAACCATAGTAAACTATGTGACTAGGGTATCGGAGTGCAGCTAATACTCTCACAACGCGAGATATGAACAGCAACGAGAACACCCTAGGAGGCATCTTCTAGGGTGTTTTTTCTCGCATAGTAGGGTAAACTATCTCCCCCTAAATAGATTCAGGAAACGCTATGCACTGCCCATTCTGCTCAGCTGTAGATACGAAAGTTATTGACTCGCGTCTGGTCGGTGAAGGGTCCCAAGTCCGTAGACGCCGCCAATGCTTACTGTGCCATGAACGCTTCACAACCTTTGAAGTGGCTGAACTTGTCATGCCTAGAGTCATTAAAAGCGACGATATTCGTGAACCTTTTGATGAAGAAAAGCTTAATCGTGGTATGCAAAAGGCGTTAGAAAAACGGCCTGTAAGTTCTGATGATATTGAACAAGCTATTATTTCTATTAAATCCCAGCTTAGGGCTACCGGGGAACGTGAAGTCCCGTCGAAATTAATTGGCAGTTTGGTTATGGATGAGCTGAAAAAGCTCGATAAAGTTGCCTATATCCGTTTTGCTTCTGTTTACCGCAGCTTTGAAGATGTGCGTGAATTTGGCGAAGAAATCGCTAAATTACAGGATTAACGCCAATGATTGAACAAGACAACATGTATATGGCTCGTGCTTTTGAGTTGGCACGAAAAGGGCGTTTTACCACATCACCTAATCCAAATGTCGGGTGTGTGATTGTGCGTGATGGTACTATTGTCGGTGAAGGGTATCATCAAAAAGCGGGGGAACCCCACGCAGAAGTCCATGCACTAAGGATGGCAGGAGATAAAGCGCAAGGGGCAACGGCTTATGTCACCCTTGAGCCTTGCAGTCATCACGGTCGTACCCCACCTTGTGCAGAGGCGCTGATCAAAGCGGGTGTAAGCCGCGTTGTTGCTGCCATGCAAGACCCAAACCCTCAAGTTGCGGGCCGTGGCCTGTATATGTTGTCGCAAGCAGGGATTGAAACGCGCAGTAATGTTTTATTAAACGATGCTGAAGCGGCAAACCGCGGCTTTTTAAAACGTATGCGTACCGGGTTTCCTTATATCCAGTTGAAACTTGCCGCTTCACTCGATGGCAAAACCGCCCTTGAATCAGGGGAAAGTAAATGGATTACCAGCTCGGCAGCTCGCAAAGATGTACAAGCTCTTCGAGCCGAGGCTAGCGCTATCTTAAGTACGAGCAGCACGGTTGTTGCTGATGACCCTTCTTTAACGGTACGTTGGAACGAGCTCCCATCAGACATCCAACAAGTTTATCCAGAAAACCAAGTGCGCCAGCCCATTCGTATTGTGTTGGATAACCACAATCGTGTGACTTCTGGTCATAAAGTCACTCAATTAGATGGTGAATGCTGGTTAGTGCGTTCAAACCCAGATGAAAATGCAGTATGGCAAGGGCAAGTTGAGCAACTCGCTGTTCCTGCTGATGAAAACGGCACCGATCTCGTTATTTTGATGATGCAATTGGCTAAACGTAATGTGAATAGCATTTGGGTTGAAGCAGGGGCAAAACTTGCAGGCTCATTGCTTAAGTTAGGTTTAGTGGATGAGCTGATTGTCTATATTGCGCCTAAATTATTAGGAAATAGCGCTCGAGGTCTGGTGGACTTCCCACCGCTTAATGCCCTTATTGATGCGCCAAAATTTGAATTTACAGAAGTGAAGCAAGTCGGGCCAGACCTACGCGTCAGGCTTCGTCCCGTATGGTAAGTGGTTTTTTTGAAAATCATACGTACGATACACGAAAGAATGTGATAAAATCCGCGCCCCGCGGGTTATAATTAATATTAGAGGAAGGCTATGAACGTAATTAAAGGTGTTGTTGCTGCTCCACAAGCGCGTGTTGCTATCGCTATCGCTCGTTTTAACAACTTTATTAATGATAGTCTGCTGGAAGGTGCTGTTGATGCGTTAGAGCGCATTGGTCAGGTTTCAAATGACAACATCACAATTGTGTGGGTTCCAGGCGCTTATGAGCTACCGTTGACCACAAAAGCATTAGTTGAAACTAATAAATATGATGCAGTAATTGCATTAGGTACCGTTATTCGTGGTGGTACAGCTCACTTTGAATATGTTGCAGGTGAATGTAGTTCCGGCCTATCTCATGTCGCGATGAACAGTGAAGTGCCAGTGACTTTTGGTGTGTTAACCACTGAAAATATCGAACAAGCCATTGAACGTGCGGGTACTAAAGCAGGTAATAAAGGTGCTGAAGCTGCACTGACAGCACTTGAAATGATTAATGTAATTAAGGCCATCAAAGGCAAATAATACACAATTAGCTCTTTGTTGCCGTTTTTTCGCCACAATGGTGTAGATAACGCAATGCAACAAGTGTTTTTTGTGTACAGTTTTTAAATTTAAGGGGAATCTTGTGAAACCTGCTGCTCGTCGCCGCGCTCGTGAGTGTGCTGTACAGGCCATTTATTCATGGCAATTATCTGGCAATCCAATTGCTGAAGTGGAATATGAGTTTATTGCTGAACAGGACATGTCAGACGTTGACGTAAACTATTTTCGTGAACTGTTATCAGGTGTTGCGACCAACGCGACAAAACTTGATCAACTGATGGCGCCTTATTTATCTCGTCAGCTAGAAGAGTTAGGGCAGGTAGAAAAAGCGATTTTACGTGTCTCTATGTTTGAATTAAGTTTCCGTGAAGACGTACCTTATAAAGTTGCAATCAACGAAGGTATTGAATTAGCGAAAGTTTTTGGCGCAGAAGATAGCCATAAATTTGTTAACGGTGTATTAGACAAAGCGGCACCTGCAGTTCGTCGTAAAAAATAATAATATCAGGGTTCCCTCCTGTAGCACTACGGTAATAAATAGGTAGGCTGGGTTCCAGTCTACCTTTGTGTTTATATGCTCGCGATATTTCAATGACAGGTGAGCGAAGAATAATTGTAGCCAATTAGATACGCTGTTTAGGTTAGCAATTGTGTGCTATTTACCTATTATTGAATTATTAGGGTGTAAATTATTTGCTTCGTCTCAAACGAAAATAGATATAGCGAAAACGGAAAATCTACCATGTCATATGGCGAATTTGACCTCATCGCGCGTTATTTTAACCGTCAAACCACTAACCGACGTGATGTTAATATCGGTATTGGCGATGATTGTGCGTTGATGACCATTCCAGAAAAACAGCAACTTGCAGTAAGTACTGACACTCTCGTTTCTGGTATCCATTTCCTACCTACCATTTCACCGGCTGATCTTGCTTATAAATCATTAGCATCTAATTTAAGTGACCTTGCAGCGATGGGCGCAGACCCTGCATGGGTTTCCTTAGCCATTACATTGCCTTGTGTTGATTGCGATTGGTTGCAATCTTTCAGTGATAGCTTGTTTGAACAGCTTAATTATTATGGAATGCAATTGATTGGTGGTGACACAACTCGTGGGCCAATGAGTTTAACGTATACGGTTCATGGTTTAGTACCAAATGGTAAGGCGATGTCTCGCGCAGGAGCGCGTAATGGCGATTGGATTTATGTCACTGGTACTCTCGGTGATAGCGCGGCAGGCTTAGCTATTTTGCAAGACAAACTGAATGTTGAAAATGTAGAGCATCAAGAATGGCTAATTGCGCGCCATTTACGTCCGCAGCCACGGATTTTACAAGGCCAAGCGTTGAGAAACCTGGCTTCTTCTGCAATTGATATTTCGGATGGTTTAGTTTCCGATCTTAACCATATCTTGAAAGCGAGTGGTTGTGGTGCACGGATTAATTTAGATGCATTGCCTCAATCAGAAGCGTTGAAACAAAGTTGTAGTATTGAGCAAGGGCGTTTATGGTCTTTGAGTGGTGGTGAAGATTACGAACTCTGTTTTACTGTTCCTGAAATTAATCGTGGAGCGTTAGAGATGGCATTAGCGCATACGGGGTCAGGCTTTACGTGTATCGGGCAAATTAAGCCGCAGTCTGAAGGAATTAGCTACTTTTGCAATAACCAAGAAGTTGATGTAAACCTAAAAGGTTTCGATCATTTTGTTTCGGAAGGTGCATAGAATGGCAAGTCGCCAAGAAAAAGCAGAAGCAAAAAAACGGCTGAATATGCGTAACCCTTGGCACTTATTGGCCACAGGATTTGGGAGTGGCCTTTCGCCTATTGTGCCTGGCACAATGGGCTCTCTTGCTGCGATACCTTTCTGGTTATTAATGGCAAACATGCCAATTTGGAGTGTGTGGGTACTCATTATCGTGGGTTTTTGGATTGGTTGCCTAATTTGCCAACGCACTTCCGACGACATGAAAATTCATGACCATGGCAGTATTGTTTGGGATGAATTTATTGGGATGTGGATTACGCTAATGGCGATCCCAGTTGTTGATTATGAGTGGGTCATTACCGCCTTCTTTATTTTCCGTATTTACGACATGTGGAAGCCATGGCCAATACGGTTTTTTGACCGAAAAGTCAGCGGCGGTTTTGGTATTATGATTGACGATATCATTGCGGCGATTTTTTCTTATGTCACTATTTGGTTGTTGGTTTGGTATGACATTATGCCATTCTCAACCAACTAAATACGCGTCATATTTTGCGCTGTGGCGTTGTTGGCTGCGTTCGGTTACCCGAATCACATACTTGTGTATGCTCATCGGGATAACCTCGATTGCCGCCTAGCCACAACCCAAACTATTTAGCGTATTGGTATTTATCGTATTTCAAACTAAATACGCGTCATATTTCAAATTGTAGGGGTGTTGGCTTCACTTATCCGCTCTAGTCACATACTTGTTTATGCTCCTAGGGTCTTATTCGCTTGCCGCCTACCTACAATCTGAACTATTTAGCGTATAAATACGTGTCATATTTCAAATTATAGGGGGGCTTCGCTTATTCGCTCTAGTCACATACTTGTTTATGCTCCTAGGGTCTTATTCGCTTGCCGCCTACCTACAATCTGAACCATTTAGCGTATAAATACGTGTATATTTGATGTGATTGCATATCGTGGTGACTTCTTTTACTTCTTTTACTTCTTTTACTTCTTTTACTTCTTTTACTTCTTTTTGCGCCGAATACCCATCACTGAGGTTTGTGCTAAGGTTAAACCTTTGGTTTCTGGTGCAAATAGAATCGAAACAATTAGCCCGAGCAAAGAAACACCTGCCCCCATTAACACCACCGAACTGACCCCATATTTAGTGATAAACAGCGGTAATGCCCACGTTGAAAAAATGGTTCCAATACGGCTGATGGACATTATTACCCCAACGGCAGAGGCACGAATATCTGTTGGAAACAGTTCATTAGGGTAGAGCCATTGTAAAATACCCGGCCCGCCGGAGAAGAAAGCGTAAATGCCAAACATAATAATCACAAGGCAAATACCGAGGTTTGAGAATAGCCCAAGTATGGCAAGTGCAAGGGTCATAATCGCAAAGCTACCAATCAATAGTGGTCGTCGGCCCATTTTATTTAACCAATACATCGCGGGTAAGCAGCCTAACATAAAGAATAAGCTGATAACCACGTTACCCAGTGCAGCATTTTTTCCTTGATCCCACCCGAGCTGACCAACAATTTGTGGGCCAAAGGTGTAAATTGCAAACATCGGGATCACTTGGCAGGTCCAAATAATGGCAGTGAATAGAACAAAAGAAAAATGGCGCTTAGTGAATAATTGGATGAAATGTGTTTTTTGTTGTTCTTCGGCTTCGAATACCACAGGCTGACCAAATAGCTTTTCCATCATTTTTTCGCATTCTTTAACGCGCCCTTTGCGGATCAGCCAAAGAGGTGATTCAGGTAAATCAAAACGACCAATCAAAATGATAATACAAGGGATCACTGAGCTACCAAGCATCCAGCGCCAGCCATCTTCCACGTCATACAACATATAACCGACGAGATTGGCACAGGTTGCACCCACATACCACATTGCCGCAATAAACCCGACAGCAAATGCGCGCTGTTTAGTATTGGAAAACTCAGTGATCATTGACGTTGCAATTGGGTAGTCCGCACCTATTACTATCCCGATTAAGAACCGCATGATAAGCAGCTCCATCGGTGTTGAGACAAACATGGTCGCCACTGAAATAGCACCAATGGCAACAATATCAATTAAAAACATTTTACGACGACCGACTTGGTCGCAAATATAGCCGAATAGAGAAGTACCGATGAATAGGCCCGCTAATGTTGCAGCGCCTAATAAGCCAATCCATTCACTACTTAAGCTTAATACGGGTGTGAGTTGTTCTAAGGCAACGCCGATCAGGACTAATACATAACCATCCAGAAAAGGCCCTCCACTGCCCCAAAGCATAATCCGCCGATGAACGGAGGAAAATTGGATATCATCAAAACTTTTTGGTTTCATTATGCATCCCAGTGTCAGCGTAAATAAACGCTTGAAAACTCTCGAAGTTATTAGCTCCGAGAGTTATGCTAAATAAATCAGCCGTAACGAAATTCAATACCGAAAGTGCCGCGTGGGTATTCCCATTTTTCTAATGCACTATCTAAGCCAAGAATGCGGCAGGTTCCACATTCAAGACAACCGGCATAATCGAAACGTACTGAGCCGTCCTCTTGTTTTTTATATAATCCCGCTGGGCAAGCTTTAGTTAATGTTTCGAGCACATTCATATCTGGATGCTCTTTTATCACAATATGCGGGTTTTCTTCATCGACATTAAATTTATTAATGCCGAGTTTGACATCAACGTTGACTGGATTACTCATATTGCTCTGACTCCTTTAATTCCATCTTTGAGCAAATTCATAAAGCCCACTTTCTTCGCGTGTTGTAACATGGTCTTACGTAAAGGCACAGGCGCTTCATCTGAGATAGTGAAGAGTTTTTTGGCAATACCAACTGCCATTTCTGGATAAGCAGAAAACATGCGAGGGTTATCCAAAAACTCAGGCATTTTTTGGTACATTTTCATGTCCCGCAGTGGGCCTTCGTTGAGCAGTGTGAGGTATTGATTTAAATTTTGTTTGCTGAAATCGTCGGTTTTCATTGCGCTAAGTACGGCTTTTGCTGCCGCTTCACCGGAGGCAACAGCTAAGTCCATACCACGAATAGTAAAACCTAAATTCATACACATACCAGCCGCATCACCAGCAATTAATACCCCATCACGTACTAATTCTGACTGCATTTTTAAACCTGCTTCAGGAACAACGTGAGCGGCATATTCGACCATTTTTCCGCCTTCAATCAACGGCGCAACGGCGGGGTGCTGTTTAAAGTCTTCAAGCATTTGCGGAACAGATTTCTTAGCGTCTTTGATGTGGTGTAAGCCACAGACTAAACCTAAAGAAATAGTATCTTCATTGGTATAAAGGAAGCCTCCGCCCATCAAGCCATCGGTCGGTGAGCCTGCAAATAGCCAAGCAACGCCCTCGTTCTCATTTAAATTAAAGCGGTTGCACAACACATCTTTTGGTAGTTCAATTAATTCTTTAACCCCAACGGCAACATGTTCTGCATTGACGCGTTTTGTCATACCAAGTTGTTCTGCCAATAGTGAATTGACACCATCTGCTAAAATGACCACTTTAGCTTCAAGTACATCACCATCAGCTTCCACACCGACGACCTTGCCATCGCTTTCAACTAACTTATCAACTCGAATCCCTGTAATACACTGCGCACCTGCATTTTCGGCTTGTTCAACCAGCCATGGGTCCAGTTTTCCCCTAAGTACAGACCAAGAGGTTTCATCTGGGTTTTGTGCTGCAGCTGCAGCATTTTGAAAATCAACAGTGACAGCACCGGTTTCGGTCATAAATGACAATTTTTCGCGTGTGATCATGCGCTCAATAGGCGCTTCTTGGGTAAAGCCAGGAATAATTCGTTCTAAGCTATGGGCATACATTCGCCCACCTGTTACGTTTTTACCGCCCGCGTAGTTTCCTCTTTCGATTAGGAGAACTTGCGCACCTTCACGGGCAAGCACCAATGCAGCCACAGAGCCGGCTAGGCCTGCACCTACAATGATTGCATCAAAAATATCATCGGACATAGTTTCTCCAAAGGTCACTAAAACAGTGAGGAAAATGCCTCACTGTTATTGAGTTTATTTCGCCAGTTGTTGCGTTAAAGCAGGTAAGATTTTGAACAGATCGCCTACTATCCCGTAGTCAGCAAATTGGAAAATAGGGGCATTTTTATCTTTGTTGATAGCGACGATAGTTTGTGCGCCATTCGCACCGACCATATGTTGAATTTGCCCTGAAATGCCGACAGCGAGGTAAAGCTCTGGTTTGAGCATTAAGTTGGAAATACCCACATAGCGCTCATGTTCCATCCATTTTTCATTTTCTGCGACTGGGCGGGAACAAGCGATTTCAGCACCTATTGTGTCGGCAAGCGTTTTAGCAATAGCGATGTTTTCTTGACTACCAATACCCCGTCCTACACTGACAACTAAGCGTGCTTTATCTAGTTCAACTGAGCTACCTGCTTTTTTCTGAATCGAGGTACGTACAATAGATTGTTTTGGTTCGACCCATTGTGTAGCTTGAGCCGTGCCGTTACGTGATGCATCACTTGGGGCTGCTTCAAATGTACCAGAGGTAAGTGTTGCAATTGAAAATGCGCTATCTAGAGTCTCTTGACCGAAGGCGAGACCACCGTAAACCATATGTTTAATTGCAGGTTTTCCAGATTCGATTGTAACTGCTGTTGCATCGTTAGAGACGACTGCTTGTAGTCTAGCCCCTAAGCGTGCTGCTAGTAATTTACCTCTACGGGTATTCGGTAACAGTAATAAACCTTTATCACCATGCTGTTTGATGGTTGAAACGATAGTGTCTGCATAATCTTCAATAATACGGTCGTCGGGTTTACCTGCTAATTGAAAAACTTGGGTCGCACCAAGTTGAAAAGCTTGTGAGCTTTGCGCTTCATCTAGGGCGAAAACATTGACTTGCTCACCCAGGGTGAGAGCACCGCCGATAAGTTCAGGCAAACGGGAAGTCATGTCACTAAATACCCAAACGGTTGATAATTTGCTCATAACTCCTCCGATTAAATGATTTTTCTTAAATGTTCTGCAAATTGCGCAATTTGATCATCTCCATCACCTTCAATAATGATCCGCTGGCGAACTTTCTGTTTTGGTGCGGCGATAGATTGAGACGATAATGCGGCAACGTTATCTAAGCCAATATCTGCCATCGTCCAAGCTTGGACGGGTTTTTTAGCGGCACCTAAGATGGCTTTCATGGATGGAATAACGGGAACGTTAATATCGGAGGTAACAGCGATAATGGCTGGTAATGAAAGGGATAACGTTTCAATTTCGTCTTCCAGTTCACGCTCTACAATCACCTTATCGGCTGTGATAGAAACAATGTTTTTCACACCATTGATAGCAGGAACTTGCAGGGTTTCACCTAATAAAATACTCACTTGTTGTGCATTGAGATCTGCGGAACCATCACCGCAAATAATTAAATCAAAGCCCACTTTCTGTGCCGCGGCACCAAGGGTAATCGCAGTTTGATGGGGCAGTGCATGCTCAAGTTGGTCATCAATAACAACAACCAGCTCATCTGGGCCACGTGATAGCACATCTTTACGTGCTTTCATATTAGTTAGTGCTTTACCACCAATACTTAACGCAATTACTTTGCTGTCTGCTTGCTGCGCTTTTATTTGGTTGGCAGTTTCAATTGCATTTAAATCATATTGACTGATTTTGGTATCGGCACGTGAAAAATCTAAAGAACCATCTGAGCTATTTACAATAATATCTTGTTCATCAGGAACAGATTTATAGCATGTAATAATATTCATTACATCTCCTAAAATAATATTAATAAATATGATCCGTTTCGGTTTCGGATTATATAATTATCATGATCTGGATATTTAAAAATAAAACCTAAGTCACCAATATTGAAAACGTTAAATTAAAGAGGATTTAAATGCTCATACTGATACCCTACTCACCAATATTATAAAAATCACCTAGTTATCAATGAAATGTTCAATATTGCTACCTGAATCACCAATACTGAAGGTATTTAATAACATTAACGTTACACAATATTTTATCTCTATGTATTTATTGATGTTTAAAGTTATTTTAAATGAAAAAAACAATAACAATTATTTATCACGAATAATATTGTGACCTTAATAACAGAATTGTTAATGGGGACTAGACATGATTTGGATAGGATTTGAATTAATACTTAATTAGGTTTATTGGGATTTAATAATAAATATAAGTTTTAAATAAATGTAAGTATGAGGTTATGTATTAGGTATTGAGAATAATATCTATTTTAAAACTTATGTATTAAATAATAAATTGGGATCGAACTATGAGCAAAGAAAATAAAAAAGGTGGGATAGAACCGAAGGTTTTTTTTCCACCGTTGATCATTGTTGGACTATTGTGTTGGTTAACTGTCCGTGACCTTGATGCTTCAAATGAAGTTATCAACCAAGTTTTCAGCTATGTCACCAATGTGTGGGGCTGGGCATTTGAGTGGTATATGGTCGTGATGTTTGGTGGCTGGTTTTGGTTGATTTTAGGACCATATGCTAAGAAACGCCTAGGAGAAGAGAAGCCTGAGTTTAGCCGAGCAAGCTGGATTTTTATGATGTTCGCATCTTGTACTTCGGCCGCCGTGCTGTTTTGGGGTTCGATTGAAATCTATTATTACGTTTCTGCACCGCCTTTTGGCTTTGAACCTTATTCAAATGAGGCCAAAAATATTGGGCTCGCATACAGCCTGTTTCACTGGGGACCACTTCCATGGGCGACCTATAGCTTCTTATCTGTCGCATTCGGTTATTTCTTCTTTGTTCGCAAAATGGATGTTATTCGTCCAAGTAGTACGCTAGTTCCTCTGGTAGGGGAAAAACGGGTAAACGGGTGGTTTGGTACGCTTGTTGATAACTTCTATCTCGTTGCGTTGATATTAGCAATGGGAACTAGTCTAGGATTAGCAACACCGTTAGTTACTGAATGTATTCAATATTTATTTGGTATTCCTCATACCTTACAACTTGATGCCATCATCATTTTCTGTTGGATCATCCTAAATGCAATTTGTGTGGCTTTCGGTCTGCAAAAAGGGGTGAAAGTTGCCAGTGACGTCCGTAGCTACCTGAGTTTCTTAATGTTGGGATGGGTATTTATTGTTGGTGGCGCTAGCTTCATTGTGAACTATTTCACCGATTCTATCGGTGTCCTAATGATGTATATGCCTCGCATGCTGTTTTATACCGATGCGGTAGGTAAAAGTGGCTTCCCACAAGGCTGGACAGTGTTTTACTGGGCATGGTGGGTTATCTATGCCATTCAAATGTGTATCTTCCTCGCGCGTATTTCTAAAGGCCGTACCGTCCGTGAGTTGTGTATCGGGATGGTGGCAGGCTTAACGGCGGGAACAACGTTAATTTGGACTATTTTAGGGAGTAACACACTCCAACTTGTTGACCAAAATATTATTAATGTTCCCAAACTAATTGAAGAATTCGGCGTTGCGCGCGCCATCATTGAAACATGGGCTGCCTTACCTTTGAGCACTGTAACAATTTGGGGCTTCTTCATCCTCTGCTTTATCGCCACTGTGACACTCATTAATGCCTGTTCCTACACCCTCGCTATGTCGACTTGTCGCGCAGTGAAAGATGGTGATGAACCGCCATTGTTAGTGCGCATCGGTTGGTCTGTCTTAGTCGGTGTTATCGGCATTGTTTTGCTGGCGTTAGGCGGATTAAAACCCATTCAAACAGCGATAATTGCCGGAGGATGCCCACTTTTTTTCGTCAACATCATGGTAACGCTCTCCTTTATTAAAGATGCCAAAGTGCATTGGAAAAATGACTAATTTACTCAGAAACAACATTTAAGAGGTTATTGATATGGATTTTAGATTGAATGATGAGCAGGAGCTGTTTGTCGCAGGGATCCGTGAACTGATGGCCAGTGAAAACTGGGAAAGCTATTTCGCTGAATGTGACCGCGACAGTAAGTATCCTGAACGCTTTGTAAAAGCGTTAGCGGATATGGAAATCGATAACCTGCTGATCCCAGAAGAACATGGCGGCTTAGATGCAGGGTTTATCACCGTTGCTGCGGTATGGATGGAGCTGGGTCGCCTGGGAGCACCAACCTATGTGCTGTACCAACTACCGGGCGGTTTTAATACAGTGCTAAGAGAAGGAACTCAAGAGCAGATTGATAAAATCATGGCGTTCCGCGGTACGGGTAAACAAATGTGGAACTCGGCGATCACTGAACCGGGGGCTGGCTCTGACGTAGGTAGCCTACAAACCACTTACCAACGCCGTAATGGCAAAGTGTATTTGAACGGTAGTAAATGTTTTATCACCAGTAGTGCTTACACCCCATACATTGTGGTGATGAGCCGTGATGCGGATTCACCAGACAAACCTGTTTTCACCGAATGGTTCTTAGATATGAGCAAACCAGGTATCAAGGTGAACAAACTTGAAAAACTGGGTTTACGCATGGATAGCTGTTGTGAAATCACTTTTGATAATGTCGAACTTGATGAAAAGGACATGTTTGGCCGCGAAGGTAATGGTTTTAACCGTGTAAAAGAAGAGTTCGACCATGAACGTTTCTTAGTGGCCTTAACTAACTATGGCACTGCGATGTGCGCGTTCGAAGATGCGGCTCGTTATGCTAACCAGCGTGTTCAATTTGGTGAAGCCATTGGCCGTTTTCAGTTAATTCAAGAAAAATTTGCACATATGGCGATCAAGCTCAATTCAATGCGCAACATGTTATATGAAACTGCATGGAAGAGTGACAATGGATTGATCACCTCTGGAGATGCAGCAATGTGTAAATACTTCTGTGCAAATGCGGCATTTGAAGTCGTGGACTCTGCGATGCAAGTACTCGGTGGTGTAGGAATTGCAGGTGAGCACCGGATCGCCCGTTTCTGGCGTGATCTGCGTGTGGATCGCGTATCAGGCGGTTCAGATGAAATGCAAATACTGACATTAGGCCGTAGCGTACTAAAACAATACCGCTAATAACTGAACGTAATGGGATGGCTTTCACGAGAGGGCCAACCCTGCTTCACAGGAGATAACAACATGGCAGAGCATCTACCTATGCCAGAATTTGGCCCTCTAGCTGGGGTTAGAGTGGTATTTTCAGGAATTGAAATTGCTGGCCCATTCGCGGGGCAAATGTTTGCAGAATGGGGTGCTGAAGTGATCTGGATAGAAAATGTCGCTTGGGCAGACACTATTCGCGTTCAACCCAACTACCCTCAGCTGTCACGACGTAATTTACGTGCATTATCATTGAATATTTTCA
The DNA here is from genome assembly GCF_032706145.1 of Providencia sp. PROV040. Taxonomy (NCBI): domain Bacteria; kingdom Pseudomonadati; phylum Pseudomonadota; class Gammaproteobacteria; order Enterobacterales; family Morganellaceae; genus Providencia; species Providencia sp. PROV040. The sequence continues at coordinate 851,296 of NZ_CP120530.1, forward strand.
AGGATGAAGGGCGTGACGCATTTTTAAAACTGATGGAAACCACGGATATATTCATTGAAGCGAGTAAAGGCCCCGCATTTGCTCGCCGTGGTATCACGGATGAAGTACTTTGGGAACATAACCCTAAACTGGTCATTGCACACTTATCCGGTTTCGGGCAGTACGGTGACCCGCAATATACCAACCTCGCAGCTTATAACACTATTGCTCAAGCTTTCAGTGGCTATCTGATTCAAAACGGTGATAAAGACCAGCCAATGCCTGCTTTCCCGTATACCGCAGATTATTTTTCTGGCATGACTGCCACAACGGCGGCACTGGCGGCACTGTATAAAGCACGTGAAACCGGAAAAGGTGAAAGCATTGACGTTGCCATGTATGAAGTGATGTTGCGTATGGGGCAATACTTCATGATGGACTACTTTAATGGCGGCGAAATCTGTCCACGTATGACAAAAGGAAAAGACCCCTATTACGCAGGTTGTGGTCTCTATAGCTGTAAAGATGGTTATATCGTGATGGAAATTGTCGGCATCACGCAAATTCAGGAAATTTTCAAAGATATTGGGTTAGCGCATCTGTTAGGTACACCAGAAATACCGGAAGGCACACAGCTAATTCACCGTGTGGAATGCCCTTATGGGCCTTTAGTGGAAGAAAAACTCGATGAATGGCTAGGTTCACGTTCGATTGATGAAGTGCTAGCAAGACTCGCGGAATTGAATATTGCTAGCGCCAAAGTCCTTACGATTCCTGAGCTAGAAACCAATCCTCAATACATTGCGCGCGAATCTATTACCAGTTGGCAAACAATGGAAGGAAAAACCTGCCGTGGTCCTAATGTCATGCCTAAATTCAAAAATAACCCCGGACAAATCTGGCGAGGCATGCCATCACACGGTATGGACACGACAGATATCTTAAAAAATATTGGATACAGCGAAACTGATATTCGGGGGTTAGTCGATAAAGGGCTAGCCAAAATAGTTGATTAATTGAATGGGTACTCAGGGCAATGATGACTATTGAACTGAGTATTCATCAGGGAAATGATGGGTAACAATTAATGGATGTAATCGGTAAACAAAATTTGCGTCAAATGTGGGATGACTTAGCAGTCACCCACGGTAACAGTCAGGCGCTTATCTTTGAATCCTGCGATGGAAAGGTTAGCGAGTTCAGTTACTTAGAAATGAACCAGCAAATTAATCGCACCGCCAATCTCTTTTTAGCTTATGGCATTCAAAAAGGCGATAAAGTGGCTTTACATTTAGATAATTGCCCTGAATTTTTCTTTTGCTGGTTTGGCTTGGCTAAAATTGGGGCGATTATGGTCCCAATTAATGCGCGTTATAAATACAGTGAAAGTGCCTGGATCATGCAGAACTGCCAACCCAAAATGGTGGTAACTTGCTCCTCTTTCTTAGATATTTATCAACAAGTATTCGCTGATGAAGCGACCAGCTTAGAACATATTTTTTTGATTACAGAAACGCAAATTGAACCCGTAGAGCATATTTCTGACTTTTGGCTTGAGCAGTCACAACAACATACTCAGTTGACTCAGGTGGTTGAATTGCATGTCGAGGATACGGCCGAAATTTTATTTACTTCTGGGACCACCTCGAAACCTAAAGGGGTGATTATTACTCACTATAACCTCCGCTTTGCGGGTTATTACTCTTCTTGGCAAAACAGCTTACGCTCCGATGATATTTATTTAACGGTCATGCCTGCTTTTCATATTGATTGCCAATGTACGGCTTCTATGGCTGCATTTTCTGCCGGTGCTACGTTTGTTTTATTAGAGAAATACAGCGCACGCCGTTTTTGGCAACAAGTGGTGAAATACAAAGCGACTGTCGTCGAACTTATCCCAATGATGATCCGCACATTATTAAGCCAGCCGCTGGCGGATAACGAAAAAGATCATTGTTTACGAGAAGCCATGTTTTACCTCAATTTAAGTGAAGAAGAACGCGACCAGTTTATGGCCCGTTTTGGGGTGAAGCGGTTTTTAACTTCGTATGGTATGACGGAGACGATAGTTGGTTTGATTGGTGATAGGCCTGGCGATATGCGTCGTTGGCCATCTATTGGTCGCCCTGGTTTTTGTTATCAAGCTCAAATTCGGGATAGAAATAACCAACCTGTCGGAACAGGGGTTATTGGTGAGCTTTGTGTAAAAGGTGAACGTGGTAAAACCCTCTTTAAAGAGTATTACAACAGCCCTGAAGCGACAGCAAAAACCTTTGACGAAGCGGGATGGATGCATACGGGTGACTTTGCTTACCAAGACAAAGACGGCTTTTTCTATTTTGTCGATAGAAGCAGCAATATGATCAAACGCGGTGGAGAAAATGTCTCTTGCAGTGAAATCGAAAATATTATCGCCTCACATCCTGCCATTGTCGATGTTGCGGTGATTGGTATTGTGGATGATATCCGAGATGAAGCGATTAAAGCTTTTATTGTGCTTGAAGAAGGGGAAACCTTAACTCAGGAAGAATTTTTTGCTTTTTGTGAAAAACAAATGGCGAAATTTAAGGTGCCAACGTGTGTTGAGGTACGTAAAGATTTACCGCGTAACTGTTCTGGAAAAGTATTGAAAAAATATCTGCAATAATCGACAAACTTGATTAATTTTGCATACATTTTCGGGCTGCACATGTGCAACCTGAAGCGTCACTGCACGACGAAGAAAGGATTATATTATGAGCGAATCATTAAAAATCACTCGAAATGGCGCTATTTTAGAAATCATACTCGATAGACCTAAAGCAAATGCAATAGATGCAAAAACTAGTTTCAAAATGGGAGAAGTTTTCCTTAATTTTCGCGATGACCCTTCGCTGCGTGTCGCCATTATTACCGGGGCAGGAGAGAGATTTTTCTCTGCGGGTTGGGATTTAAAATCTGCGGCGGAAGGTGAAGCACCTGATGCTGATTTTGGTCCAGGAGGCTTTGCCGGTTTGACTGAAATTTTTAATTTAAACAAACCTGTTATTGCTGCGGTGAATGGATATGCGTTTGGCGGTGGTTTTGAACTAGCTTTAGCGGCAGATATGATTATTTGTTCTGAAAATGCCAGTTTCGCATTACCTGAAGCCCAACTCGGGATTGTTCCGGATAGCGGTGGTGTTTTACGTTTACCTAAAATTTTACCTGCGCCAATCGTGAATGAAATGGTGATGACCGGCAGACGAATGGATGCGCAGGAAGCATTACGTTGGGGAATTGCTAACGATGTGGTTCCTATTGAGAGCCTGATGGATAAAGCCCGTGAACTTGCAGAACAAATCACCCAAAGTGCGCCACTTGCTGTCGCTGCACTGAAAGAAATTTTCCGCGCTACAGGTGAACTTACAGTTGAAGAGGGGTATAAACTTATGCGTAGCGGCGTGCTGAAAAACTACCCTGCGGTTTTACACTCAGAAGATGCAACAGAAGGCCCGCTGGCGTTTTCCGAAAAACGTTCACCGAGTTGGAAAGGGCGCTAGTACGCTAGCAGTGAGGTGAATCTTGAGTTTTTACGCTTTTGAAGGGGTGATCCCAGTTGTTCATCCCACCGCATATGTACATCCATCAGCGGTAGTGATTGGTGATGTGATTATCGGTGAAGGAGTGTTTGTCGGGCCTAACGCCTCTTTGCGTGGGGACTATGGTCGTTTGATCATAGAAAAAGGTGCGAATATTCAGGACTGTTGCATTATGCATGGCTATAGTGATGTTGAAACGATTGTCCATGAGTGCGGACACATAGGTCACGGTGCTATTTTGCACGGATGTATTATTGGTCGTGATGCTTTAGTCGGTATGAATAGTGTGATCATGGACGGTGCTGTCATTGGCGAACAAAGCATTGTTGCTGCGATGAGTTTTGTTAAAGCTGGGTTTCAAGGAGAATACCGTCAGATGTTAGTCGGAAGTCCAGCCCGTTTTTTACGCTTAGTGACTGATGAAGAACTGCATTGGAAGCAGTTAAATACTAAGGAATATCAAGACCTAGCGTGCCGGTATCAGCAACACTTACAGGAAACCCAGCCACTAATAGAGCTTGAAGCTAATCGACCCCAATTATTTGGTACAACGGATGTAAAACCTAAGGGGCAATGATTCACAAAAAGGCCGTAAAATAAAAAACGCAGATAGTGAAGTCTGCGTTTTTTATTGATGTGAAGCTAAGAAATAGGTTTAACGACGTTGTGCTTTTGATAGCATCCATTGCCATTTTTGCTCTCGATTTAATTCACTTGGTGGCATAGAGGCTGCTTTTATAGGAGAATCGATAGTGACTTTTTCAGCTTGATGACTTCTTAAACGTGCATAAAGCTGGTTATCAATTTTCTTAACTTTAATAAGCCGCTGGCATTGGCAGCCTCGTCCCGATAATTTATTTGGGATCATTTTTACTTCACACTGAATTTCAGCAACATCAGATAAAATATAAGAAACAATATTGACTGCATTAGGATGCGGGATATCAAAGTTGTTAGATATCTCTCTAGCTGTAGTCCAGCGCCCTTGTTTCATTACCCAGTTTGCAATAGATAAATACAAGGGTTCATTAATATATTGTCCACACATAAGCGCTCCCAAATCTATTTATTAAAATCGACTAAATAAAAATAAACTATATGAAAATTGTAGTTGGAATAGCGTTTATTTGTTTCCTGGTTTGTTAATTAAGAAAACAAAATAATTACTTATTAATTTCTGGTTAAAATTGTTAAAATAATATATTCGTTATAAAAATAAATTATCATTTCTTACATATAAAAAATAATATTTCATAATAATATGTGACGAATATAATTCAGAGACTAAATTACACTGTCATACAGTGACAAAGTTCATATTAATAGATTTTAAAATAATTTGCATGCCTTTATTGTGAAAATTTACATTCAAGATAAAAGCTTTGTTTGTATTCTTATTTCAGGTAAATAGCTGAATATCTTTGTAGATAAACTGATTATATTTGGTTTTATATTTTATTTTAATGATCTTGAAATATAATAAAAATGTGACATAGGTGATTTTTTTAAATGAACATTAGTGAGTCAGTAATAATAGGGAGCTAAACACTTTTTTAGCGTATTAAGAAAAGGAATAAGAGTGATTGGCTTTGTGATTGAATAGGGCATTGTATTGTTAATGCAATGCCCTGAAGATAAAAACTATTTGGCTAAATAGTTATTAATAGAATTAACAATACCTGTGGAATCTAAGCCCAATTCAGCAATAAGTTCCTCTTGGGTACCCTGAGAAATAAAATAGTCAGGTAAACCAAGGTTTAAGATTGGAATGATTTTTTTCTCATGCATTAGGAACTCATTCACACCGCTACCAGCACCACCCATGATGGCATTTTCTTCGAGAGTGACCAGTACATCATGGGTATTGGCCATTTCAAGTAGCAGAGCTTCGTCTAAAGGCTTCACAAAACGCATATCTACAACAGTTGCATTGAGTTGTTCAGCAGCAACTAATGCGTGGCTTAATAATGTGCCAAAACATAAGATAGCGACTTTTTCACCTTGGCGACGAATAATACCTTTACCAATAGGCAGTGGCGATAACGGCTGTAATTCAGCGCCTGTTCCTGTACCTCGAGGGTAACGAACCGCACATGGGCCATCTTGGTAATGGTAGCCAGTATGCAGCATTTGGCGGCACTCATTTTCATCACTTGGAGCCATAATAACCATGGTTGGTATACAGCGCAGGAATGAAATATCAAAAGAACCTTGGTGAGTTTGTCCATCAGCCCCAACAATGCCTGCCCGGTCAATTGCAAACATGACAGGTACCTTTTGGATAGCCACATCATGAATGACTTGGTCATAACCGCGTTGCAAGAAAGTGGAATAGATAGCAACGATAGGCTTATAGCCACCAATGGCGAGGCCTGCCGCAAAGGTGACAGCATGTTGCTCCGCGATCGCGACATCGAAGTATTGCTCTGGGAATTCTTTAGAAAACCGAACCATACCAGACCCTTCACGCATCGCAGGGGTGATAGCCATCAGCTTGCTATCGTCTTTGGCCTCTTCACACAGCCAATCCCCAAAGATTTTAGAGAATGTTGGCCCCGTCTCTTTGCTTTTAGGTAAAGTGAAGGTACTTGGGTCAAATTTAGGAACAGCATGCCAGCTAATAGGGTCTTTTTCTGCTGGCTCATAACCCCGGCCTTTCTTGGTCATGATATGTAAAAATTGCGGGCCTTTTAAATCACGCATATTTTTTAACGTTTGAACTAAGGCAACAACATCATGGCCGTCAACAGGGCCAATATAGTTAAAACCTAATTCTTCAAACATGGTCCCCGGTACGACCATGCCTTTAATGTGTTCTTCTGTCTTTTTCAGTAGCTCTTTAATAGGCGGCATGTTAGAAAAAACTTTTTTTCCACCTTCACGCAATGTTGTGTAGAGCTTTCCAGAAAGCAAGTGAGCTAAGTGGTTGTTTAGTGCGCCAACATTTTCTGAAATAGACATTTCGTTATCATTTAAGATAACCAACATGTCAGGTGCAGCATCGCCAGCATGATTCATCGCCTCAAATGCCATTCCTGCGGTAATGGCGCCATCACCAATCACACAAACCGTTTTACGGTTTTGTTTTTCTTTTTCTGCGGCAATGGCCATGCCTAAACCGGCACTAATGGATGTTGAGGAATGGCCAACGCTTAAAATGTCATATTCACTTTCTTCACGCCATGGAAAGGGATGTAAACCATTTTTTTGACGAATGGTATCAATACGGTCACGGCGCCCCGTTAATATTTTATGTGGGTAGGCTTGGTGGCCGACATCCCACACAAGGTTATCAAACGGCGTTTTATAGACATAATGTAGTGCGACGGTGAGCTCAACAGCGCCAAGACCAGAAGCAAAGTGACCGCTAGAGCGACCTACGCTACTCAGTAAAAATTGTCTGAGTTCATCACAAAGCTTGGGCAAACTCTCTTTAGGCAACAGACGAAGCTCATCTGGTGTCTCTGCCAAGGCTAGCGTTGGATATTTAGCGATATCAATACTCATTAGTTGCTCACTTATAATTAATAAAAAACCCAACTTACTTAGCCATAACAAAATGACTATTTTCAGTATTTAGCTGCATAAAGCCTCTATGTGCTGTTGGGTTGCCTTCGTTTATCGTCTGCCTATAACTCTCGAGTGATTAAGAAGTCATCCATCTATTTTGTTGTGTTATAGGAATGATTCGAAGATACATTAGGGTAATAAATTGCCGTAATTATCGATCTTCTTGTAGCCAAAAGGCAAAGCATATTGTCAGCTTTTACGTTCAATAATGAAATTAGCTAAAGCGCTTAACATTTCTATATTATATCCATGGGACTGGAGTGTCTCTAAAGCATCTATTGCATCATGATATAGCTCACGTGCTTTTTTCTGCGCCGCTTCAAGCCCTAATAGCGATGGATAGGTACTTTTTTCATGTTCGGCATCAGTTCCTTGGCGTTTACCCGTGACTTCACTATCACCGATAACATCTAGGATATCGTCCTGTACTTGAAAGGCAAGACCGATGGATTGTGCATATTTATCTAAAACAGGTAACAATTGTTGACCTTTTTCACCTGCCGCAAAAGCACCAAGACGGATTGCAGCACGAATCAATGCCCCTGTTTTATGTTGATGAATGCGCTCGAGAGATTCAAGGTCAACTTGCTTCCCTTCTGCATCTAAATCAAGTGCTTGTCCGCCACACATACCTGCTAAGCCACTTGCGTATGATAACTCTGCAATCATCGCTATGCGGTCTTTGTCTGTTACATCTGGCATTGGTGCAGATGACAGCAATTGGAAAGCCAATGTTTGCAATGCATCTCCAGCAAGCACCGCATTGCCTTCACCGTATTTAATATGGCAAGTCGGTTGGCCACGACGTAAATCATCATCATCCATTGCAGGTAAATCATCATGGATTAATGAATAAGCATGAATACATTCGACTGCAGCAGCAGGGGCATCAAGGTTTTCTTGGCTAACACCAAACATCGAGCCGATGGCATAAGTTAAAAATGGACGTAAGCGTTTTCCACCTAATAATGTGCCATAGCGCATAGCTTGCGCTAGAGGGAGGTTTGCAAACGGCAGCGCATTTAATGCATCTAATAGGTATTGATTGACTCTGTCGTAAGCTTGCTTTTGTTGCTGCGTAAAGCTATCTAAATGTTGTTCAGACATAATTTATTCTGTATCAGGTGAAAAATCGGCTAGAGGTTTATTTTCGTCATCGCTTAGCAAAATTTGTACACGTTGCTCTGCTTGCTGTAATACTTTTTGACCTTGTTTAGCAATTTGAACACCACGTTCAAACTCATTAAGGGCATCTTCTAAGGGAAGTTCACCGGATTCTAGGCGAGCGACGATCTGTTCTAGCTCTTGAAGTGAGTTTTCAAAACTAACAGTCGGAACTTGCTGAGTTTTTTCTTTAGCCATAGTCTTTAGCCACTAATGTGAAATCAGTTAATTCGAGGGATTTTAAATATTCAGCAGACTAACGCAGTCTTGCTACGGTTACAATTTATTATTGGGGTTTTTAGATTCAACCCGCAAGATAGTGTTATAATACGCCTCTTTATTGACAATTGGTAACGTGTCATGTGTCTCTGTTAAGGCACATTCGTTTGCCACCAACCACCATGAACATGCAGCTATTATGAAGTTTATCATTAAGTTATTCCCAGAAATTACCATTAAAAGCCAAACTGTTAGGCTACGTTTTATTAAAATTTTGACCAGTAATATCCGTAACGTGCTTAAACCACTTGGCGAAGAGATTTCGGTTGTCCGTAATTGGGATAACATTGAAGTGCGTGTGAAGGGGGAAACAAAACACGATGAAATTTGTGACATGCTAGGGCGTATCCCAGGTATTCACCATATTCTCGAAGTGGAAGAAAAACCGTTTACTAGTCTGCATCATATTTACGAAATGACACACGAAGCCTATGGCGAGTCATTAGAAAATAAAACATTCTGTGTGCGGGTGAAGCGTCGTGGTAAACATGAGTTTTCATCCATCGATGCTGAACGCTATATCGGTGGTGGGTTAAACCAGCACATTGCATCTGCAAAAGTTAAGCTTAAAGACCCTGACACCACGATTCACTTAGAAATCGAAGATGATAAACTTATCTTAGTTAAAGCACGTATTGAAGGCATTGGTGGTTTCCCTATAGGGACCCAAGAGGATGTGTTGTCACTCATTTCCGGTGGTTTTGATTCAGGTGTCTCGAGCTATATGCTGATGCGTCGTGGCTGTCGTGTTCACTATTGCTTCTTTAATTTAGGCGGAGCTGCACATGAAATTGGTGTGAAGCAAATCGCACATTATTTGTGGAACCGTTTTGGTAGTTCCCATAAAGTCCGTTTTATTGCTGTAAATTTTGAGCCAGTTGTGGCTGAAATTTTAGAAAAAGTGGATGATGGCCAAATGGGCGTTGTGCTCAAACGTATGATGGTAAGAGCGGCATCTAAAGTTGCTGAGCGTTATGGCGTGCAGGCGATTGTCACAGGTGAAGCGTTAGGGCAGGTATCAAGCCAGACTTTAACAAACTTGCGTTTAATTGATAATGCTTCTGATACTCTCGTATTAAGGCCGCTAATTTCCCATGATAAAGAACATATTATTAAGTTAGCTCGCCAAATTGGTACTGAAGATTTCGCAAAAACCATGCCTGAATATTGTGGTGTAATCTCAAAAAGCCCAACAGTTAAAGCGGTGAAAGCGCGGATTGAAGCGGAAGAGGCCAATTTTGATTTTAGTATTTTAGAGTCTGTTGTTGAGCAAGCTCAAAATATAGATATTCGACAAATTGCACAAGAAAGTCTTGAAAAAGTTCCTGAAATTGAAATGGTGAGTGAGCTTTCAATTGAAAATGAAGTGATTTTAGATATTCGTTCAATTGATGAATTCGAAGACAAACCACTGAATGTAGATGGAATGGAAATTAAGCACATTCCATTCTATAAGTTGAGTACGCTATTTGGTGACTTACCAAAAGATAAAACCTATTTATTATATTGTGACCGTGGGGTAATGAGCCGCTTGCAAGCGCTATACCTAAAAGAACAAGGTTATGAAAATATAAAGGTTTATCGCCCATAACTTAAAACAGGGTGCTTGTATCACCAACTCACAATCAGAGAGAAATGTGGGGGAAATTTCCCCCACAAGACTAGTTATCGCAGGATAACGTAGCTTGAACCAGCGTGTTTCCGCTGCTGATACTGAAAGAGCATAGCCTTTCTTGCATCAATAATGAAAAACACAATACCGTCAGACACACGGTAACTAGCCCCAGAAGGGCAATTTTGGCCATTCCTCTTGACTCCTTTTCTAAAAGGAGACAGAATCCAATTGTGTGAGTTGGAGACTGCCTCGGATTAAGATTAACATCTAAATTCGGGGCTTTCGTCTTTTTGGCTCTCACAAATGCTTGAACCAAATGATCCAAGCACCCGCGGCAATCATAGCAAAAAATCACTCTAAACAAATGTTTTTATCGTTCATTATTGAAAATAAAATATTTAAATTCAGTTGGTTATAATAGTTTCGATATCATTGATATTAATATGATTACTGATGTAACTGAAATAGAAATGACAAAGTGAGCTGAATAAAAATAAGTAGAGAATAAAAACGGGGTGCTTGTATCATCAACTCACAATCAGAGAGAAATGTGGGGGAAATTTCCCCCACAAGACTAGTTATCGCAGGATAACGTAGCTTGAACCAGCGTGTTTCCGCTGCTGATACTGAAAGAGCACAGTCTTTCTTGCATCAATAATGAAAAACACAATACCGTCAGACACACGGTAACTAGCCCCAGAAGGGCAATTTTGGCCATTCCTCTTGACTCCTTTTCTAAAAGGAGACAGAATCCAATTGTTGAGAGTTGGAGACTGCCTCGGATTAAGATTAACATCTAAATTCGGGGCTTTCGTCTTTTTGGCTCTCACAAATGCTTGAACCAAATGATCCAAGCACCCGCGGCAATCATAGCAAAAAATCACTCTAAACACAGATTTTTTTTGCTATTTAATTTTTATTATTCAATAAGTTAAGTTATATTTCTAATTCGTTTTTTATAATGAGTTTTATATTTAATCTTCTAAATAATCGTTAATCCCATTTGGTAAAACGAGTTGAGTGGCAACTTGGGCTGCAGTCTTTCGGCCTACCAATAATTCAATTAACTTTAATGCAAAGTCAAAAGAAGTGGCGGGTCCTTGGCTAGTTAATAGATTGACACGTTCATCAAAGTAAACTCGGCGATCGACCCATTTATGAGCTGGAATTTTATCTTTCATTGATGGAAAACAGGTCATATTACCTAGTGGAAACAATTGGTGATATTCAAGTACAAGCGCTGGTGCTGCACAAATAGCTGCTACAATTTTACCATCAAGATGCATACGGCGAACTTTTTCAACAACCAGTGGGCTATCGCGGAACGTTTCTGCGCCCGCTATACCACCGGGTAGCACAATGGCATCAAAAGGCTCATCAGCGACTTTAATCAATGGGGTATCGGCAATAATTTTTAGGCCTCGTGAAGCGGTAATGGTTAAAGAACCGTCTTCCGTCACACTCGCTAAAGACACATTAATGCCTGCTCTAACTAATAAATCAGCAGTAATGGTAAACTCAATTTCTTCACTCCCATGAGCGATGCAAACTAGAGCGGAAGTCGTCATATTGTTGTTCTCTATTTTTGACTAAATGATAAAGGCGATCGTTTTCAGGTGTACTGATCCCATGAGCTCGTGCTTGTTTGATTAAAAAGCCAGTGATGTAATCAATCTCTGTACGGCGATTATTTCGCATATCTTGTAACATAGAGGAATAGTTATCAGCGGTATTATTGATAATGCCGTAAATATACTCAGTCAGTTCTGCTTTATCCGTATGCAGCCCTTCTGCCGCCATAACATGACATATTTCATCAATGATCCGAGATATCTGTGTGGAATGTTGGATTAATTCACCATTTTTACAGTTATGTTCGACGGTAAGGGGGTTAATGACACAGTTTACAATCAATTTACGCCAGCAAGTGGTTAAAATATTATTATGCCAAGCCACATCAGGTAAGGCTTCATGCAAGATATCTGCTATTGGGTAGTAAGCTTGTGCTTGGGAATTGATAGCGCCGATATGTGTGATGCCATTTGCGACATGAAATACTTGGTTATTTTCTTGCCAAGCTGCATGGGTTGTGACGCCCGCTAAGATAGGATGACGTAAAGGCGCCAGCTCTTCAATCGTTCCCATGCCATTATGCAGTAATAGAATAGGCGTATTTTCTGGGATAGTATTAATCAAAGGTAATAAAGCGTCAGAAACTTGCCATGCTTTTAAACAAACAATGATCAACTCACTGGTTTGCAAGTGGTTAATATTATTACAAGGAATCAGCTCTCGGAAACTACGCCCATCAGGTTCATTAACATCGACGAATAAATCAGACTGTGCAACACGTAGCCAACCTTGTATGTCATGCCCTTGTATTGCAAGTGAAGCAAGCCACAGTTTACCTATCGCACCACAACCAATTAGAGTTATTTTCATTGTTTCCCCTTTGAAAATGGGACTTTAACGTCTTATAAGGTAAGGCGGAAGTGATCTCTTATCATTATAACCTTTTACGATACGAAGTTGTAGTTAACGAAGTATCACAGACCCTGATAACTTGAAGTGATGTGAATAAAAACGTTATCATGCGCACAGTCTAAAAATTATCAGTGAGGTTCTAGCTATGCCATCATTTGACATTGTATCTGAAGTGGAAATGAATGAAGTACGTAATGCGGTGGAAAATGCGCAGCGTGAGTTAACCAGCCGTTGGGATTTTAAAAATGTCGAAGCTAGTTTTGAGCTAAATGACAAAAATGAATCAGTTAAAATCACTAGTGAGTCTGATTTCCAAGTACTCCAGTTAGTTGATATCTTAAGAGAAAAAATGGCAAAACGCGGTATTGATGGTGCTGTATTGAATGTGCCAGAAGATATTGTTCATAGTGGAAAAACCTATAGCGTTGAGGTTACGTTTAAGCAAGGTATTGATGCTGCAACTGCTAAAAAAATCGTTAAATTAATTAAAGACAGTAAACTGAAAGTCCAAGCACAAGTTCAAGGTGACCAAGTACGTGTGACGGGCAAAGCCCGTGATGATTTACAATCGGTTATGGCATTAGTACGTGGCGGGAACTTAGGCCAACCTTTTCAATTTAATAACTTCCGCGATTAGTTATTTTTCAAGCATTCATTTAAAGCCCGCGATAGCGGGCTAATTTTTACTGATTTATTAATGCTTCAAGTTGTTCTCGATTGATGATTTTTCTATCAACTTTAACATAAGCACTAAATTCCTCGTCAACGACAAGCGCTTCCATCACCCCTTCTTGAGCTTGTAATTTTTTCTCAAGGGCTCTTGTATCTCCAATATGGTTGGGTAATTCAATACGAATACTGCTGACATAAGGAGGCTGCTGCATTGTCAGGCTAATGATAAACCAGATAATGGTCAAAATTAAACCACCAATAAAAACGGTACTAGCTCCTTCAAAACTGTATAACCACCCACCAACAATACCCCCGATGGCAACGCCTAAAAACTGGCTAGTGGAGTAAACGCCCATGGCAGTTCCTTTATAGCCCGCAGGTGCCTCTTTGCTTATGAGTGACGGTAAAATGGCTTCCATGATATTGAAAGCGATAAAAAACAGTTGAATACCTAAGAAAATCACCCATAAGTGATTGCCAGAAAACCATAAGGTAATTTCGGCCAATGCTAAAACGGCAATACAGAATAAGAAGACTTGTTTCATTTTGCGGTATTTTTCCGCATAAATAATGAAGGGAAGTACGGTGACAAAAGCGATTAACATTGTGACTAAATAGGCTTTCCAATGGTCTTTTGCTAAAAAGCCGGAGTCAGTCATGATAAGAGGCAGAGCAACAAAACTGGACATCAGTAGGGTGTGTAAGCTGAGGATCCCTATATTTAATTTGAGTAATTGAGGGTGCATTAAAACCACTTTTAAATTACCTTGTACAAATGCAGACTCACGATTTAAGACATGAGTATTAGTATTAGGAACAACAAAAACAGTCACTGCAATAGCACCAACTGCAAGTAGCGCTATCCCCCAAAATAAGCCACTTAAACCAACCCAATTAGCGATAATTGGGCCAAGTACGAGGGCGATAGCAAAAGTTAAACCGAAACTAATACCTAAAAATGCCATGGCTTTAGTGCGATTTTGCTCTCGAGTTAGGTCAGAAAGTAATGCCATGACGGCAGCAGAAATTGCTCCGGCGCCTTGTAAAGCCCGACCAATAATAATTCCCCAAATAGAATCGCTTAGTGCTGCAACGATACTTCCGATAATAAAAATAACTAACCCAATAATAATTAAAGGTTTCCTACCAATCTTATCTGACATTAAACCAAAAGGGATTTGAAAAACGGCTTGGCTAAGGCCATAGATACCAATAGCGACACCCACTAAGAACTCGCTAGCACCTTGTAAATGCATCCCATAGCTGGTCAAAATAGGTAATACCATAAACATTCCAAGCATTCGCAAGGAGAAAACGGAGCCTAATCCCCAAGTGGATCTAAGCTCTGTGGATGTCATTTTGTTATCATTCATTTTTATTCTTCATATTTCGTGCTGTAGCGGTGTTGACTTCTCTCAGCTAGTTAGGTCACACATTAATAAATACAACAAGTTGAATAAATACGTATATGTTGTGGCAATATGTTTTTAATCTCAACCTATTAGCATTTTTAATAGTGCATTTGATATCTAGCTTATCAATAGCAAGCGGCTATTTAACCATAAAATAGATTCATAAGGATAGGCAGAATAAGTAAAAGTGAGTTGTAAAAGCAGTTAGAGACAAATAAAAACGGCGGGGAAGGCCCGCCGTTTAGACATCGTTATCATCAGTAAACAGATAAGTTATCTGACGAGAGCTATAACAGTATCGCTTGAAACGATAGGGTCAACTGACATCATTACGCTCAATGAAGTAATCGCTACGATTGAGAAAATGAACAGTTTTCTTGCCCAGACCCGGTCGTCATTTTCGGTTTTGAAGCCCGAAATTGCCATACCTAGCCACCATAAGCTGACTGCTGCACCTACGATAAGGTACTTATAGCCCGCGTATCCACTGATAGCTAACATTAATGTTGCGACCATAAACGCTAGGATATACAGGAAGATGTGCGTTTTCGCGACGGAAATTCCTTTAATAACCGGTAACACAGGAATGTTTGCGGCTTTGTAATCCTTAAAGCGGAAGATAGCAATGGCATAAGAATGAGGCATTTGCCACAAACTGAATATCAATAATAGGATAAGTGCACCCATATCGAATTCATTTGTAACAGCGCAGTAACCGATAACTGGTGGTGCCGCGCCTGAAAGACTGCCAATCAGTGTGCCATAAACGGATTTACGTTTCATATATAGGCTATAAATACCTACATAAACAATGAAACCGATAACTGCAAGCAGCATTGCCAGAGCATTGGCTGCTACAAGTAGCAGCACCATACCAGCAATACCTAATGCAGCAGCGTAAATCAGGCTAACTTTCGGATCAATTAACCCTTTAACTAAAGGGCGATTCTTCGTTCTTTCCATGATACGGTCGATATCACGGTCGATGTAGTTGTTAAAAACACAACCAGAAGCCACGACCAGTGATACACCCAGCAAAGTCGCAACGAACAGTGGGTAATCAATTGACCCTTTTGAAGCCAATAAAAAACCACCGATCACAGAAATCAAGTTTCCGAATATAATTCCTGGTTTGGTCACTTGCAGGTATTGCTTAAACATATCGGCAACTCTTTAGTCGAGCATCATATTGATGTTCAGGTTGTACATAATCCACAGTGAGCCAATGACCACAATGCCAACAATAAGCATGGTGAACAGGAAGGCAACTAAATTCCAACGCTCATCTGATGATGTATTCATATGTAAGAAACAAACCAAATGAACCAGAATTTGCACAACCGCCATGCCTACAACAGTCCAAAGGATTGCTGAAGTTGACGCTGTACCTTCCATCACCATCCAGAAAGGGATCACTGTCAGGATAACTGATAGGATAAAGCCAATCAGGTATGTTTTAACGCTACCGTGGCTTGCTCCAGTGTGAGCATCTTTTGCATGACTCATTTAAATAGCCCCCAGAAGATAAACAACGGTAAATACACAAATCCACACAACGTCTAAGAAGTGCCAGAACAAACTTAGGCAGTTTAAACGTGTTTTGTTGACATCAGTCAGGCCACGGCGAGTGACTTGGATCATCATGATAATAATCCAGATCAGGCCCGCAGTTACGTGTAGACCGTGAGTCGCAACGAGTGCGAAGAAGCCAGATAAGAAACCGCTACGGTCAGGACCAAAGCCCTCTGCAATCAGTTCATGGAACTCATAGACTTCCATGATAACGAAGCCTAGGCCTAACAGGAATGTCGCAAATAGCCATAAGTTAACAGCAGCAATCTTACCTTTATGCATCGCAATCATCGCGAAGCCGTAAGTAATACTACTCACTAACAGTAAGAAGGTTTCGCCTAATACGAACTTCAGACTGAAGATATCTTTACCAGCAGGTCCGCCAGCAGTTCCATCGGCCAAAACAACATAGGTAGCAAACAAACAAGCAAACAGAATCAAGTCGCTCATGATATAGAGCCAGAAACCGAATACTTTTGTTCCACCTGCATCGTGGTGCCCATGCTCAGCATGGGCGATATTTTGGTTAGTCATTGTATTAGTTGACATCGTTCACACCTGCCTTACGCAATTCTTCAAAGTGCTTATTCTCGATTTCTTCGATTTCAGCCACAGGTACGTAGTAATCAACATCTTCGTCGAAGCTTTTTGCAATCCAAGTTACGATCATTCCACCGAAACCAATGATTGCGAGCCACCAGATGTGCCAGATCATTGCGAAACCTAAAACTAAGCTAAATGCAGCGATAATAACGCCTGCGCCTGTGTTTTTCGGCATATGAATTTCTTCATATGAAGTTGGTTTCTTATGAGCAAGGCCTTTCTCTTTCAGATCCCACCATGCATCGCGGGTTTGAACGTGTGGTTCAATCGCAAAGTTATAGAAAGGTGGTGGAGAAGATGTCGCCCACTCAAGTGTACGTCCACCCCATGGGTCACCGGTTAAATCACGGTTTTCATGACGGTCACGGATACTCACAATGATTTGGATAACTTGGCATGCAATACCGATTGCGATTAACGCAGCACCGCCTGCAGCAACAACTAACATTGTGTGGTAAGTCGGGTCAATATTCTGACTTAAACGACGGGTCATACCCATAAAGCCAAGAATGTACAGTGGCATAAAGGCTAAGAAGAAACCGATGATCCAGAACCAGAAGGCACGAACACCCCATTTCTCATTTAGCGTGAAGCCATACGCTTTCGGGAACCAGTAAGTCATACCCGCGAAGCACCCGAATACAACACCACCAATGATAACGTTATGGAAGTGAGCAATCAGGAATAGACTGTTATGCAGAACGAAGTTTGCACCTGGAACAGCAAGCAGAACACCAGTCATACCACCAACAGAGAAGGTGATGATGAAACCGATAGTCCACAGCATAGGTGATTTAAACTCGATACGGCCTTGGTACATGGTAAACAACCAGTTGAAGATCTTAACCCCTGTAGGGATTGCGATAATCATTGTGGCGATACCGAAGAAGGCGTTAACGTTCGCTCCTGAACCCATCGTAAAGAAGTGGTGCAACCAAACGATGAAGGACATAACGGTAATAACGATTGTCGCCCAAACTAATGAGGTATAACCGAATAAACGTTTTTTCGAGAAGGTTGCTGCAACTTCAGAGAATACACCGAACACTGGCAGAACAAGGATATACACCTCAGGGTGACCCCATGCCCAAATCAGGTTGATGTACATCATCATGTTGCCGCCCATATCATTAGTGAAGAAATGGGTACCTAAATAACGGTCTAACGTCAGAAGCGTTAATGTAACAGTTAAGATAGGGAAAGCAGCAACAATCAATACGTTAGTACATAACGCAGCCCAGCTGAATACAGGCATTTTCATCATCGACATACCCGGCGTACGCATACGGATAATAGTCGCGATAAAGTTAACCCCTGTTAATAGTGTACCAATACCGGATATCTGGAGACTCCAGAGCCAGTAATCGACCCCGACCCCAGGGTTGTACTCCAAGCCGGATAATGGCGGATAAGCCAACCAACCAGTTTGTGCGAATTCACCTACCCCTAGAGAGATGTTGATTAACACAACACCAACAACAAAGAACCAGAAGCTCAATGAGTTAAGGAATGGGAACGCAACATCACGTGCACCAATTTGCAGAGGCACAACTAAGTTCATCAGACCAACAACGAATGGAGTTGCCATGAAGAAAATCATGATAACGCCGTGTGCGGTGAAGATTTGGTCATAGTGATGAGGATTCAAGAAACCCTCTTGGCCAGCAGAAGCAAGAACTTGCTGCCCACGCATCATGATAGCATCCGCGAAACCACGGAATAACATAACCATTGCGACAATGATGTACATGACACCAATTTTCTTATGGTCAACAGAGGTTAACCATTCTTTCCACAACCACTTCCATTTACCAAAGTAAGAAATCACACCTACTAAGCCAAGTCCACCTAGGACAATAGCAATCAGGGTGACAACGATAATCGGCTCATGGAGCGGAATTGCATCTAGTGTTAATTTTCCGAACATGCCCTTATTCCTCAGCGCCAGCAGCATGAGCACTATGGCTCATTTGCATTGAATTGCCTGTAGCATCGTTATGGTCAGTCATTGAATGACTTTGATTTTCTACAGGAGCGTGACCTTTATGGTGCTCATGACCAAACTTCAGAACGATATCTTCATAAAGTTTAGGCTTCACGCTAGAGAAGTAGGTAACAGGAACGTTCATGCTTGGCTTAGCGACTTCGTCGAATGCCTGCATGGTATCCATTGTTTTAGGAGAAGCTTTTACCTTTTGTACCCACTCATCAAAACCTTGACGGTCTGGAGTTGCAATAGCATTGAACTTCATGTCAGAGAAACCGTGGCCACTGTAGCTTGCTGAGAAGCCTTTGTAGGTACCTGGTTCATTAGCGATTAAATGAAGTTTAGTTTGCATACCTGCCATCGCGTAGATTTGGCCACCTAAAGATGGAATGAAGAATGAGTTCATCACCGAATCTGACGTGATTTTGAAGTTAACTGGCACACCTGTAGGGAATGCGATTTCATTAACTGTTGCAATGCCTTGCTCTGGATAAATAAATATCCATTTCCAGTCAGCAGAAATAACTTCAATAGTGACAGGTTCCTGATCACTCACTAATGGCTGATACGGGTCCAGCTCATGTGTCGTCTTCCAAGTGATAGCACCTAGAATAATGATAATGATGATAGGAACGGTCCAGCAGACTAACTCAATTTTATTTGAGTGAGCCCAATTAGGACGGTAGGTTGCTGACGTGTTGGATTCACGGTATTTTCTTGCGAAGATAATCGTCATGAAAATAACAGGAATAACAACAAGTAGCATTAAGCCAATTGCAATAAGAATTAGCTCTTTTTGTTTAACGCCAACGGCGCCTTTTGGATCCATCAACACCATATCGCAACCACCTAGTAGTAAGGCAGCTACAACGAGTGAGATTGCTCCGATGCTTTTTTTGTAGTTCATAAGTCTCATCCACGACCCCAAATGACAAAGATTCTAATTGTCGTTTCATCAGTGCGGGCATTTTACGGTAAGGTTATGCGAGTGTAAATGATTGTAAGGCAAAGAAACTGAATTGTTAGCTCTTTATGTTAATATGATCACATGTAAAGAACTTATAAACAAAAAGTTAAAATTGATACGGATTATAAGTATGTATTGATAAAACTCTATTAATACTAAATTATCTTGGTAATTTTTCAAAGAAAAATATATACAAAAGAAATGAAAAAATAGTGAAACTGATATAAATGATTAGCAATTTGCTAAGGGAAATTACAGTTTTTATTGCCGATAAAGCTATTTTGGTTGCTTTATCGGCTAAATCATAAAGAAAAATTCTTATTTTACTGATAAAAATAAGAAAATAGTTAACTTCTGATGCAATGTTCTATAGTGCGCTAAAAGGTATACTTTAATGTATAAATGATTGCATCTTGATAGAAAGTATCTCCTAATTTATTATCAGCATAGCGGTATTGTACCCCTGCAGAAACATGGTTTGTTGCATTCCACCAAAAAGCGAGGGCGCCATTTATGCCATTACGCTTATCCCCGTTATAGCGTTTATTCCTCGCGAATTCCATTTCATGCCAGTTTGTTATCATGAAATTTTCTTCGAATACGCTGAAATTATAGCCAGCCACCCAACCTGCTACATATCCATTATTACCTGAATAGAATGTCTGGTCGGTGTAATTAAGAGCAATAAAAGGTTTAAACCATAAATCACCGAATGCAGTGTTATAACCAATACCATATAAAGTATTCACATCGTGGAAATTACCACCATACTTGGCTCCAGGTAATGACCAAGTGCCATAAACGTGCCCGTATAGGTTGAAACCAGTATCACCTAAATAAAAGCGGCCTGTTGTTTTAATGGTATAGCGTTTATTTCGTCCTGAATCGGTGTGTTGGCTATGGAATGGGTTTTCGAGATCAAAAAAGCCATATAACTCACCCCAATTAAAATTGGCACCGCCTTCAAGCTCAATATAGGCAAAATCTTTCTTACGTGTCGTGTTTTCTGTTTTGGTTTCAGTACGATGTGACCAATCTAAATAGTTTACATTGACATCAGCAAAGCCATTTTTATAGCCAATAATATTGTCAGAATATGCCGTACCTGCTAGAGAAATTAAGGCGGTCATGTAAATGATTTTTTTCATATATAGATTATTTTCACTTATTGATTAATGGAATTTAGTAGTGCGTTAGTTATTAACACTTTAGCTAACCAATTTGTAACTTGTGATATATTAGACTTGAAAATTGTAATTAAGAAATATTTTACACGTATGAAGTGATCGCAATCACGATATTTAGATGTTATTGCTTTGTTTTGCTATTTAGATTTAATTTATACAAAAGATCAAATTCCCTAAACAAATAAGCTTTGCTTAGGGAATTATGAAAAGAATGAGAAAGAGTATTGGGAGGGTTATTGCTGTACTGTTTTGCGAACGGCGAGGAAATCTAAACTACCACCAATAACTAAGCTGATAGCACCAATGCTAATACCAGTATTAAAAATAAGGTTTTGGTAGTGGGGTAAACTCAGCCAAAATTCAATGTGTGTCGTAAACAGATAAACTTTCATATCACTAAATGAAAATATAAGTAATGAAAGTAGCCAAATAGCAAGGAAGCTAACGGCAGTAATAAGAGCATAAACGGCAATGCGATACCCTTTCGCATACAGCTGACGCCGTTGAAACAACCCTGTTGTTTGTGTGTAGATTAAGGATGTCCGACAAGCTAATAAAAGCAAAACACCAGGGACTGCAACTGCGATCGAAATAAGGTAGAACAGTGGCCAGCCATAATTACTGACAAAAATACTTGCGACTGGGCCAATATAAACACGACCAACGGCGGAAAGAGCAGAAAGAAGTGCAAACTGCGTTGCGGATAGCGACTTATTACATAGTGTCATTAATAGGGCGACAAAAGCGGCGGTTCCCATACCAGAGAAGATATTTTCTAGAAAGATAATCGACCCCATGGTTAAGATATGGGGCGGTGTTATCGCTAAGAACCAATAGCCTATATTAGAGCCGCCTTGTAGAAGCCCAAAAATAAATAGAGCTTTAAATAAGCTCATATTTTTCATGAGGTAACCACCAAGTAACGCTCCAACAATAGTTGCAGCCATACCAACAGTTTTATTGACGGTACCCACTTCGCTTAAACTAAAACCAAGAGCATTTAATAGAAAGTTGGTATTAAGCGCCATGACAAAGGCATCACCGAGCTTGTAAAAAACTAACAGTAGTAAGATTAGCCAAGCATTGTTTCGGCTAAAGAATTCAGCGAGTGGTTCGTATATTGCTTTTTTTAGTGATGTTGGTGCAGCGCAGCTTTCTTCGGGTTCTTTCGCGAGTAATGTTGCGATAACGCCGATAATCATCAGCCCTGCCATGACTAAATATAGTTGTTTCCACGTTAAAAACTTATCCGCTAACCAAAGAGCAAGGCCGCCTGAAACTAACATGCTGATCCGGTAACCCATAACTGAGGTTGCAGCACCAATCCCGCGTTCTTCCGCACTCAGTAAATCAGTTTTATAGGCATCAAAAACAATGTCTTGTGAGGCTGAACAAAATGCAACAGTAACCGCTAGCGCAGCAAGGTACCACAAATGCTCTGAGGGGTTCATAAAGCCCATAGCGGCAATGCTGATAATCAACAGAATTTGCGTGGTTAATAGCCATCCTCTTCGACGACCAAGAAAGGGCGGAGTATAGCGGTCCATCATTGGGGACCAAAGAAATTTCAACACATAAGCCTGTCCGACTAATGAAAAGAAACCAATAGTTTTAATATCGACATTTTCAACAGTTAGCCAAGCTTGTAATGTACCTGCAGTTAAAGCTAAAGGTAGACCAGAAACAAAGCCTAAAAGGATTAAAGTGATGTTATTTGGTAGAGTAAAACGAGGCATTATTTCCCTCTAAGCCAGTGTGATATTGCTGCAATACATTGCGCTGCAGAGGTATTGGCTGCGCTATGCTACCCAAGCTCAATCAGTGAGAGCTTAGGTAGCTTAATACTTAATGATAATGATTGCTCAGTTAATAGCGTGAATTTTGTCTGATAAAATCGGTGATTTCCTGGTCTGTTGCCATATCTGCAATTAAATCAGTGAGTGCGCTATTGATAGCTGTTGCTATCTTGTCATTATTGGCTGCTAATAACTCTTGTGTATTAAAATTGCGGGTAAATGAACGTGTTTTTGTCGAACCATTTGGGGCTGTTGCAATAATACTCACACTGGAGTTTACGGTAATATTATGGCGCAAGCTGCCTTCACTGACTTTGGTATCGAGTTTATTCAATTGAACGACTAGATTCACATTTGCCGGTGATGTCACCATAAAGCCACGTGCAGCCATTTGTTTTTCGACGGCTTCTTGCATCAGATAACGAGGATCGCGTGAAGGGTTCAGTACGACTAAACTGCCATTGCGGTTGACTTCCGCTAAGGATTTATTCGTACGATTGTCTACACTGCTAACACTGATTGAAGTTGCATTCAGTGTGGGGTTTTTTGCAGGTAAAGCTATCTTAGGCTCAAGTGATAATGTATTGCTGCTGGTTGCACAGCCCGCAAGAAGAAATAACCCTAAAAGTGGAAAACACAGTTTTCTTAACATAATTTTTTCCAGTTCATCTTTCCTAATTGAAAATGTTTCGTTATGGTGCGGGTAGCCGTCGTTCAATATAAAGCTTAGCGGCTTATTTATCCTGAACTATTAGACAACAATTTTTGAAAAAATTCGCATCAATGTGCCGCTATCATAACATTGGCAAGTTATTATCGGATATTTCTATAATAAGAAGATAGCAATAATCAACACGTACAATAAAAGATAATTGCCTCTGAGCATAATTTTTAATTAAGGAGCATTTTATGGTCGCTAATGCAGCTCAAAGTATGCAATCTCTTGTGAGCCAAAAATTACAAGCTGCTTTCGAACCTACACATTTGGAGGTAATTAATGAAAGCCACCAACACAATGTGTTACCGGGCTCTGAAAGCCATTTCAAAGTTATTTTAGTGAGTGATAAATTTGAAAATAAACGAATGCTTGCCCGCCACCGCGAAATTTATGCTATTTTAGCCAGCGAATTATCGGGAGGGATCCATGCCCTTGCTTTGCATACATATACGCAACAAGAGTGGAATGAGCTTGCTGACACTGCGTTAAAATCACCTGCTTGTCGTGGTGTCGGCGGTGTTAATCGGTAATTTTTCGTTTCAGTTAATACACTGAGACTATGCTGTACTTAATCAGCCATGCTCGATGATGAGCTTGGTGAATGTTTTTTCTTCAAATTAGGTGAAAAAACAAAAAATTTAGTCAGAAAAGTCACAAATAATGAGGAAAAAACGCTTCTTTTCTCAGCTTTTCTCGACTCAGGGCGCATGCATCGGTATAATGCTGCGTCTAATTTTCAGTAAGGTTTCGGGACGCTTCTGATATCAGGGATTGACCGTTACGAAAGTAACGCCCCCGGTTCTGGAAGGGAGACAGCCGTTATGATTTAATGGCATAACTCTGGAGTAGACCGATCACTAAGATTTATTTTGAGGTAAGAAGATGCAAGTTTCTGTTGAAACGACTCAAGGCCTTGGGCGTCGTGTAACAATCACCGTTCCTGCCACTGATATTGAAAAAGCAGTTAATAGCGAATTAGTTAGTGTTGCTAAAAAAGTACGTGTTGATGGTTTCCGTAAAGGGAAAGTACCAATGAACATCGTTAAACAGCGTTACGGCGCGTCTGTTATGCAAGACGTTCTGGGCGATGTAATGCAACGTAACTTCATCAACGCAATTATTGAACAAAAAATCAATCCAGCGGGTGCGCCTAGCTACAAACCTGAGCAACTCGAAGACGGTAAAGATTTTGTTTATTCAGTTGAATTCGAAGTTTACCCAGAAATCGAATTAACAGGTTTAGAAACGATTGAAGTTGAAAAACCAGCTGTATCTGTAAAAGATGAAGATCTGGAAAACATGTTAGAAACTCTGCGTAAGCAACAAGCGCAGTGGAAAGAAGTTGAAGCGGCAGCAGAAGCTGACTCTCGCATCACTATCAACTTTACCGGTTCTATCGATGGTGAAGAATTCGAAGGCGGAAAAGCAGAAGATTTCGCGCTCGTTATGGGCGAAGGTCGTATGATCCCAGGCTTCGAAGAAGGTGTTGTTGGTCATAAAGCGGGTGAAGAATTCGATATCGAAGTTAACTTCCCAGAAGACTACCATGCTGAAAACCTGAAAGGTAAAGCGGCGAAATTTGCTATTGTTCTGAAGAAAGTAGAACAACGTGAACTGCCTGAATTCACTGAAGAATTCATCAAGCGTTTTGGTATCGCTGATGGTTCTTTAGATGGCCTGCGTGCAGAAGTACGTAAAAACATGGAGCGTGAGCTGAAAAATGCCGTGCGTAACCGTGTTAAAGCACAAGTTCTTGATGGCTTAATCAAAGCTAACGACATCGAAGTTCCAGCAGCAGTTGTTGATGGTGAAATTGATGTTCTGCGTCGTCAAGCGGCACAGCGTTTTGGTGGCGACGAAAAACAAGCGATGGAATTACCTCGTGAACTGTTTGAAGAACAAGCAAAACGTCGCGTAGTGATCGGTCTGCTGTTAGGCGAAGTGATCAACAAAAACGAACTGAAAGCTGACGAAGATCGCGTTAAAGCGCTGATCGAGGAAATGGCTTCTGCGTATGAAGATCCAGCTGAAGTTATCGAATACTACAGCAAAAACGAAGAGCTGATGAATAGCGTTCGTAACTTAGCTTTAGAAGAACAAGCTGTTGAAACTGTATTGGCTGTTGCTAAAGTGACAGAAAAAGAAACTAACTTCACTGAACTGATGAACCAAGTTCAAGCAGGTTAATTCTTTCTTGCTGTACAAAATAATGAAACCCGTGGTGTAATACTACGGGTTTTTTGTCAATTAAAGCCTTTAAATTATCACTTTAGCGAATTTAATTAGGATACCCTTGAAAAACACATTTAAACCCTAATTATATTATCTATACTTCAAGTAGTCTAAGTGGGGCTTTAATTGCAATTTGAACTATTTTGAATAGCTTAATATTGTAGAAATAGTGATATTAACCAATCGAGTTATTTCGTCATTTTTGAAAATCAAGTATGGTTTTCTAATGGTATAATTCCGTGTAACCCAATAGACTTGTGTTAAACTCTTTTACAGAGCGTCTTGTTTACTGCAGCATACTTAGCTGCATTTTCTTCTTATTTCGCCAGTTGCTTGGTTAAATATTAGCTAAACTAGAAAATAAGAGAATTGAAAGAGCCTGCAGACACAGGAATTTTTTAAAACCGTTGTTTGTGGCATGATCTCTGCTCAAAATAGCAGGCAGACAGCAAATTAGGCGCAAGCACCGGAACGTTTTTAATAGGAGATTTCGATGTCACATTTTGGCAGTCAGGAACAATTAGCATCTCAAATGGCCCTTGTGCCTATGGTCATAGAGCAAACTTCTCGTGGTGAGCGCTCGTATGATATTTACTCACGTCTATTAAAAGAACGTATTATCTTCCTGACTGGTCAAGTGGAAGACCATATGGCGAATTTAATCGTCGCTCAGATGTTATTCCTTGAAGCAGAAAACCCTGAAAAAGATATTCATTTGTATATTAATTCACCGGGTGGCGTTATTACCGCAGGAATGTCAATTTATGATACGATGCAGTTTATCAAGCCTGATGTAAGTACTATTTGTATGGGACAAGCTTGTTCCATGGGGGCTTTTTTATTGACGGCGGGTACCAAAGGTAAACGTTTCTGCTTACCAAATTCACGCGTGATGATCCACCAACCATTAGGGGGTTATCAAGGTCAAGCGTCAGATATCGAAATTCATGCTCAAGAAATTCTTAAAGTGAAATCTCGAATGAACGAGCTAATGGCTCTACATACTGGTAAATCCATTGAAGAAATTACTCGAGACACAGAGCGTGACCGCTTCTTATCTGCAAATGAAGCAAAAGAGTATGGTTTAGTCGACCAAATTTATAGTAGCCGTTAATGGGTTAACTTTTGGTATAATTAGTTCATACCATAAACTATTTTAAAGAAAATCGTTGTTTTGTTTTTTAATTGAATGAAAACAAAACAATATGGATAAAAGTGAGGTCAACTGATGACAGATAAACGCAAAGAGGGGACAGGAAAACTGCTTTACTGCTCTTTCTGCGGAAAAAGTCAGCATGAAGTTCGTAAGCTGATTGCCGGTCCGTCAGTCTATATTTGTGATGAATGCGTAGATTTATGTCTCGATATCATCCGTGAAGAAATAAAAGAACTTACGCCGCATCGCGAGCGTAGTGAGCTGCCTACG
This sequence comes from Providencia sp. PROV040, assembly GCF_032706145.1. Lineage (NCBI taxonomy): Bacteria > Pseudomonadati > Pseudomonadota > Gammaproteobacteria > Enterobacterales > Morganellaceae > Providencia > Providencia sp. PROV040. The sequence continues at coordinate 878,519 of NZ_CP120530.1, forward strand.
CCACATGAAATCCGACAGCATCTTGACGACTATGTCATCGGCCAAGAAAAAGCGAAGAAAGTCTTAGCGGTTGCGGTATATAACCATTACAAGCGCTTGCGTAATGGTGATAAAACCAGTGATGGTGTTGAATTAGGCAAAAGTAATATTTTGCTAATTGGCCCAACCGGTAGTGGTAAAACGCTTTTAGCTGAAACTTTAGCACGTTATTTGGATGTACCATTTACAATGGCTGATGCAACGACATTAACTGAAGCTGGTTATGTCGGTGAAGACGTTGAAAATATTATTCAAAAATTACTACAAAAGTGCGATTACGATGTTGAAAAAGCTCAGCGTGGTATCGTATATATTGATGAAATTGATAAAATTTCACGTAAATCAGATAACCCATCAATTACCCGTGACGTTTCTGGTGAAGGTGTGCAACAAGCCCTTCTGAAACTAATCGAGGGAACGATTGCAGCAGTACCGCCACAAGGGGGACGTAAACACCCTCAGCAAGAGTTCTTGCAGGTTGATACCTCAAAGATTCTCTTTATCTGTGGTGGGGCATTTGCAGGGCTCGACAAAGTAATTGGCCAGCGTTTAAATACCCGTTCAGGTATCGGTTTTGCTGCCGAAGTGAAAGGTGAATCAGATAAAGCAACGGAAGGTGAGTTATTAACTCAGGCAGAGCCAGAAGATTTAATTAAATTTGGTTTAATTCCTGAATTTATTGGCCGTTTGCCTGTTGTTGCAACATTAACTGAATTAAGTGAAGAAGCATTAATTCAGATTCTGCAAGAGCCTAAAAACGCTTTAACTAAACAATATCAAGCCTTATTTAGCCTTGAAAATACTGAACTCGAATTCCGTGAAGAAGCACTAAAAGCAATAGCTAAGAAAGCTATGGCACGTAAAACCGGAGCTCGTGGTTTACGCTCTATTGTTGAAGCTGCATTGTTAAATACGATGTATGACCTTCCTTCAATGAGTGATGTTGAAAAAGTTGTCGTTGATGAAAACGTCATTAACGAACAATCAGAACCGCTATTGATATATAGCAAACCTGATGCTCAAGCTTCTGGCGATAACTAATCCCATATAAAACGTTCAATAGTTAATCAAACGAAATGAGGGGTTTCCCTCATTTTGTTTTTTATGTTCAACTAGCCATTGAATGCTAAAATCTTGTCCCCATATAGTTTATATTCTGAGGTGTGGTTTCCTTGTTCTAGAAAGTAATTTTAAAACAAGAGATAGAAACCCTTAAACTAGCGTGAGCTAAACGAAGAGAGAGCTTTATGAATCCTGAGCGTTCCGAACGCATTGAAATACCAGTATTGCCTCTGCGTGATGTAGTGGTATACCCACATATGGTGATCCCACTGTTTGTTGGACGTGAAAAATCCATTCACAGTCTGGAAGCAGCGATGGATCATGACAAGCAGGTAATGCTGGTTGCGCAAAAAGAAGCCTCGACTGATGAGCCAGGGGTGAATGATTTATTTGCTGTCGGTACAGTCGCATCCGTTATTCAGATGCTAAAACTGCCTGATGGCACCGTTAAAGTCCTCGTTGAAGGTCTACGACGCGCACGTATTACCAGTTTGACAGATAATGGCGAATATTTCTTAGCGCAAGCAGAATATTTAGCTGCAGAGCAAAATAATGAATCTGAACACGCAGCGTATGATGAAGCGACAGCGGGTTCTCAATCATCAGACGCACTTGATGAAAAAGAAAACGAAGTGTTGTACCGCACTATCGTTAGTCAGTTCGAAAGTTATATAAAACTGAATAAAAAGATTCCACCTGAAGTATTAACCGCGTTACATGCGATTGAACAAGATCAGCTAGACAAACTGGCTGATACCATTGCCTCTCACATGCCACTAAAATTAGCGGATAAACAACGCGTTTTAGAAATGGCAAATATCGCAGAGCGTGTAGAGTTTTTGATGGCCATGATGGAGTCAGAAACTGAGCTGCTGCAAGTGGAAAAACGTATCCGCAATCGTGTTAAAAAACAGATGGAAAAAAGCCAGCGTGAGTATTATCTGAATGAGCAAATGAAAGCCATTCAGAAAGAGCTGGGTGAAATGGACGATGCGCCAGACGAATATGAATCGCTAAAACGTAAAATCGAAGAAGCGAAAATGCCAAAAGAGGCACAAGAGAAAGCAGAAGCAGAATTGCAGAAGCTGAAAATGATGTCGCCAATGTCAGCAGAAGCTACTGTTGTCCGTAGCTATATTGATTGGATGGTGCAGGTACCATGGCATAAACGTAGTAAAGTCAAAAAAGACTTAGTTAAAGCTCAAGAAGTGTTAGATACCGATCACTACGGTTTAGAGCGTGTGAAAGACCGTATTTTAGAGTATCTGGCAGTGCAAAGCCGCGTCAGTAAAATTAAAGGGCCAATCCTTTGTCTGGTTGGGCCTCCGGGCGTGGGTAAAACCTCTTTGGGGCAATCTATTGCCAAGGCTACTGGTCGTCAATACACTCGTATGGCATTAGGTGGGGTGCGTGATGAAGCTGAAATTCGCGGTCACCGTCGTACCTATATCGGTTCAATGCCAGGTAAGCTGATTCAAAAGATGGCAAAAGTAGGGGTCAAAAACCCACTATTTTTATTGGATGAAATTGACAAAATGTCATCTGATATGCGTGGTGACCCAGCCTCTGCATTATTAGAGGTGCTTGATCCAGAACAAAATATTGCCTTTAACGATCACTACTTGGAAGTGGATTACGATTTGTCTGATGTGATGTTTGTTGCAACATCCAACTCGATGAATATTCCAGCACCATTGTTAGATCGTATGGAAGTCATCCGTCTTTCTGGCTATACAGAAGATGAAAAACTGAATATTGCGAAAAAACATTTGCTGTCTAAGCAGATTGAACGTAACGCATTGAAAAAGAATGAGTTAACTATCGATGATAGTGCTTTAATGAGCATTATTCGTTATTACACTCGTGAAGCTGGAGTTCGTGGTTTAGAGCGTGAAATCTCTAAATTGTGTCGTAAAGCGGTTAAAGCGCTGCTCATGGACAAAAAGCTTAAGCACATTGAAATCAACGCTGATAACCTGAAAGATTATCTGGGTGTTCGCCGTTTTGATTATGGCCAAGCAGACACAGAAAACCGTGTTGGGCAAGTTACAGGCCTTGCTTGGACTGAAGTTGGTGGTGACTTACTGACTATTGAAACTGCATGTGTGCCAGGCAAAGGCAAACTAACTTATACCGGTTCTTTAGGTGAAGTCATGCAGGAGTCTATCCAAACGGCATTAACGGTTGTTAGAGCTCGAGCAGAAAAACTGGGTATAAATAGTGATTTCTATGAAAAACGTGATATTCATGTTCACGTACCAGAAGGCGCTACACCAAAAGATGGTCCGAGTGCGGGTATTGCGATGTCAACCGCTTTAGTCTCTTGCTTAACGGGTAACCCAGTTAGAGCTGACGTAGCAATGACAGGTGAAATTACTTTAAGAGGTTTAGTTTTCCCGATAGGCGGCCTGAAAGAAAAATTATTGGCTGCACACCGCGGAGGGATTAAAACCGTATTAATCCCTAAAGAAAACGAACGTGATTTAGAGGAAATTCCTCAAAATGTGATCGCGGATCTCGAAATTCATCCGGTGAAAACAATTGAAGAAGTTCTTTCTTTAGCTTTAGTTAACCCTCCTTTTGGGGCAGAAGTAGTTAAAAAGAAAGCTAAAAGAGTGAGCTGAATCAAGAAGTTTGTATAAAATTAAGACTGACAGCTAATTTAGGGCTTGTCAGTCTTTTTTTTCATCGCTAATTTAACGATGATTCTGATAATTGTTTGTATGCAATCTGTTCTCTTGCCATTGGTAATCAGGATTGATATAACGGCTGCATCATTAATTAACTATACTAATAACTGCTATAGTTAATTATAGTTAATTAAGAGATTTATAGTCCAACTAATATGGGGATGATAAGAGTGAATAAAGCTCAACTGATTGATCAAATCGCTTCTGATGCGAATATTTCTAAAGCTGCAGCAGGTCGTGTTGTTGACGCGTTCGTTGCTACTGTAACAGGTTCTCTGAGTAAAGGGGATGATGTTGCTCTAGTTGGCTTTGGGACTTTCTCTGTTCGTGAGCGTGCAGCACGTACAGGCCGTAACCCTCAAACGGGTAAAGAAATTAAAATCGCTGCGGCGAAAGTTCCTGCTTTCCGTCCAGGCAAGGGTCTTAAAGACGCTGTAAATAGCTAATTAGGTATTTAAGTTTGTCTTTCTCGTAATTTTGCGAAAACTCAAACTGACGGAATGTCTTTAATCAGCTAATATATAAGCGCACCATTGAAATGGTGCGCTTTTTTTTCTTTCTGAGTTAAGATTAGCGTATTATCAGGAAATTGAATTCAACAAAGCGGAGTTAAGCCTTTTTATGATGGAAAATTTACGCACAAAGGCGAATAGTCCTTTGCTCAAAATAATACTGGCGCTGATTATCCTTTCATTCGTGTTGGGTGGCGTTATGATGGGGGGCCTCGGTGGCAACAGTGCAAATAATGCAGCTGAAGTTAACGGGCAATCAATAAGCCGCGAACAGCTACAGCAGGCTTTTCAACAAGAACGACAATCATTACAAGAGTACCTAGGGGATAAATTCTCAGAAGTCGCTAGTAATGAAGAAAGTATGAATTTACTGCGTCGTCAAGCTCTTGATAACTTGATTAACAATGAACTGATTAATCAGTATGCTAATGAATTACAGCTCTCAGCAAGTGACCAGCAAATTGAGCAATATATTTTCTCAATGCCTGTTTTCCAGACAGATGGCCGGTTTGATAGCGAAAAATATCGTGAGATCTTAAGTCGTAACAACATTAATGCGGATAGCCTTGCGGCTCAAATTCGCCAAGACCTTACACGAGCTCAGTTAGGAAAAACCTTTACTGGAACGGATTTCGCTTTACCATCAGAAGTTAAAGCATATGCTGAATTATTTATGCAAGAACGTGAAATTCGTACTGCAATCTTAGATTTAGCAGAGGTTCAAGCAAAACAAACAGCTTCTGAAGAAGAATTAAAAGCCTACTATGATGCCAACCAAAATAGCTTTATCTCACCTGAGAAAGTACAAGTAAGCTATGTTGAAATGGATGCAGCATCAATGCCGCCAGCGACAGTGTCAGCTGAGGAAGTAAAAGCGTATTATGATCAAAACCTGAAAAATTATACTCAGGCAGAGCAAAAACAGTACAGCATGATTCAGGTAGCTTCAGAAAAAGAAGCAAATGATATTCTGAATGAATTAAAACAAGGTGCGGACTTTGCAACACTGGCAACTGAAAAATCAACGGATAAATTCAGTGCAGGGCAAAAAGGCTTGATTGGTTGGATGGAAGCGGCATCAACGCCAAGCGAAATTGTGGACGCAAAATTAACAGAAAAAGGGCAACTTTCGGCACCTGTTAAATCACAAAATAGTTATGTTATCTTTCGCTTAGATGATATTAAACCTGAATCTATTAAACCGTTTGAGCAAGTTGAAGAAAGTATTAAAACTAGCTTACTTCAAGATAAAAACATTAAACAATTCTATGACTTACAGCAGAAGGTTAGTGAGGCTGCCACGAGTGATATGGAATCATTAGTTTCGGTTGAATCTGTATCTGGTTTGAAAGCTGTGACAACGGATTGGTTTGATAGAACAAATCCACCTGCCGCACTTAATTTCCCTAAAGTGGTCAGTGAAGTATTTAGCGACCGTTTAGTGGATAAAAATGGTTCTAAAGGGATCAACTCAGATGTTATTAACGTTGAAGGGGACCGTGCATTTGTTGTGCGTGTAACAGAGTACAAACCTGAAAGCGTTGAACCTTTTGATAAGGTTAAGTCCGAAATTGAAACTCTGGTTAAGCGCCAAAAAGCGGATGCAGAGTTGAAAGCTACGAGTGATAAACTTCTTGCTGAGTTAAATGCGGGTAAAGGAACAGAAGCTCTAAATGCGGCGGGGGTTAAATTTTCCGATACTCAAACTGTTTCTCGTTTAATGCCACAAACAGCGGTTATTAATGCAACGATGGAAATGCCGCAACCTGCTGATGGTAAACCAAGTTATGCACTTGCGCGTGATGAGTCCGATAACTATGTGCTTATTCAACTAGATAAAGTTACGCTAGGCCAACCGACGGATGATGAGTTAAAGCAACTGACTCGTGAATACCAAGGTGCTATGAGTTCTGCGGTCAATGAAGCTCTGATGCTTAATTTGCGTGAGAATGCAAAAATTGAAGTGCTGAATATTGAGTAATTGCGAGCAGCTTCGCAAGTAAAATTGTAACTTCATGAATAGAAGGCCACCTTTGGGTGGCCTTTCGTATTTTCAGTATTATTGAAAAGTGTTCCGTATTTTTCTATGGCATCGTTGTGTCTCAACATACACAGGAGAACAAATATGTTATGGAATTCAGTCAATAAATGCAGATTAGGTATTGTTCTGCTCCTTTCTTTATTATGCTCATTCTCTTCTTTTTCTTTGGCTAAGAAAATTGAGCGAGAAAAAGCCACAGAGGCTGTCATTCAAGAAAAACAAGTAAGTAATAACTCACCATCAACGAGCCATGGCCAGTCTGACAAAGTGAATATCAACTTAGCGGGTGAAGAAGAACTTGCAGAAAAACTTACTGGTATAGGTAGGCAAAAAGCGAAAGCAATCGTTGAATATAGGCAAAAGTATGGTGCTTTTAATTCCATTGAAAATATTTTAGAAGTACAGGGGATAGGCCCTGCATTTTTAGAAAAGAATAAAGATAAGTTAACTTTGTAACTAGAATCCCCCATACAGAGTATGGGGGTAATATATTAAAGGTTAATAATTAAGCAGAAAACTAAACTTTTTATAAATAATTTGCGAGCTAAGTCTTATTATTGATAATCATTCAGCACATTTTCCGTACATTTGTTATTTTTATGTTATTAAAAAATAAACTGGTCGGAGTAGTTATGACAACACACATTAAAGTTCATGGTTATCATATAGATGTTTTTCAGCATGTTAATAATGCACGCTACTTAGAATTCTACGAAGCGGACCGCTGGGAATGGATGAATAAGCGTAATTTCATTAGTTGGGCGATAAAAAATAATTTAACAATGGCTGCGGTGAATATTAATGTAAATTATATCCAAGGCGTCTTGCTTGGTGATGAGCTGACGGTAGTGACTCGTATGGATAAAATCGGCACTAAAAGCGCAGTCTGTTATCAACAAATAATTCGTAATAAAGCAGGGGTTCAAGAGGTAGTTTCTGATGCTTATGTGACATTTGTTTTTATCGATAACATAGAGAATAAAGCGATTGTTATTGATGAACAATTGCGTGAGAAACTAGAGTCATTCAAAGTAGGTTCTGAAGACTTTATTCAAAATTAGCCTACCTAGCTTGAATCGTTATGAATAAGCTAATGGCAGGCTATGTGTTTGACTAATTAATTATAACTTTTGCTTTAGTGAGAGCATGATAGCTTCTTTATCACTTAAATATTCATTTAAGCCCTTGCTCCTTAAATGGCAGGCAGCACATTCACCGCAACCATCACCTTGAATACCATTATAACAAGTCAGTGTTTGCTGCCTGATCGTTTCAAGGTGACCATAGCTGTCGGCAAGTGCCCAGGTTTGGGCTTTATTCAGCCACATTAACGGGGTTTCAAAGCGAATATTTTTGGCAAGACCGAGGTCTACAGCATGGTTGAGAGCTTTGACAAACTCATCTCGGCAGTCCGGGTAACCTGAAAAGTCGGTTTCACAAACCCCCGTTATCACTGCTTCTGCCTGTACTTGGTAAGCATAAATTGCAGCTAATGTGAGGAATAAAATGTTACGCCCTGGAACAAAAGTACTAGGTAACGCACTTGACTCACTTTCAGCGAAATCAGGGACTGGTATGTTGTCTCGGGTTAAGCTACTGATTGCCAATTCATTGAGTAATGTGACATCTAACACTTTATGTGCTGCAGCACCTAAAGATACGCTTAATTTCTGTGCGACTTCGATTTCAAAACGGTGGCGCTGGCCGTAATCAAAAGTAACACAGTGAACTTCATCATAGTTTTGCAAAGCTTGAATAAGACAGGTTGTTGAGTCTTGGCCCCCGCTAAAAACCACAACTGCGCGTTTCATAGGTACTCCTTGGTGATATATCATTTTCAATATGTAATAAGAAGAGAGCGAAACATGTTAGCGATACTAGGATGCAATTAATAGTTCTATTTTTATCAAGCGAGTTTGATTGAGGTACTATTTATATGTCAATTTGGTTATTTGTGTAAAAATATTCTATAATCGTGGTGTTTGGTAACATTTTTATTGTTTTTTAATTATTTAATTTTGCATAATATGTTTATGCAGCTAATAAAATAACGACAAAAGTACTTACACCTAGATCAAGAGAGCATTCATGTTAGATAAAATAGACAAAAAACTGCTTTGTTTATTGCAAAATGACAGTAGCCTATCCTTAAATACCCTTGCTGAAGCTGTTAATTTAACATCTACTCCGTGCTGGAAAAGATTAAAAAGGCTTGAAGATGAAGGCTATATTCGAGGGCGAGTGACCTTACTCGATGGTGAGAAGCTAGGTTTAGGTTTAACGGTAATTGTGACAATTAAAACACAGCATCATAATAGTGAGTGGTATGAGCAATTTGTTTCTTTTGTTAGTCAACTTCCTGAGGTGCTGATGTTTTATCGCATGGCTGGTGAGTATGATTATCTTATGCAAGTCGAAGTGCATGATATGAAATCATATGACTTATTTTATAAAAAGCTAGTCAATGGCGTTCATGGTCTAATAGATGTAACTTCAAGCTTTGCAATGGAAAAAATCAAATATACGACAGTATTGCCTATCCCTGACTAACCTCGTAATAACTTAGATAATTACGGTCTCTCATTCTTAGGCATCAATAAATCAATATATTCAAGGCAGTATTACGTGCGATTATTTTCACAACTAGGTTGGTATTTTTTGAGTGAATGGCGGCGCTATCTCGGCGCTGTTTGCTTTTTAATTATCATTGCTATTTTACAATTAGTTCCTCCACGCATTGTTGGTGTTGTCGTTGATGGAATAAGTAAAGGAGCAATGCCGACAAAGCAATTAATCACTTATGTTTTAATCATGCTGTTGATTGCATTGGTTGTGTATGGGTTGCGGTATATTTGGCGTTTATGGTTATTTGGTGCTTCTTATAAGTTAGCTGTACAGCTACGACAAAAGTTTTATCGGCAATTAAGTCTGCAGAATCAAGCGTTTTACCATAAGTATCGAACGGGAGACCTAATTGCACGTACAACGAATGATGTTGACCGAGTCGTATTCGCAGCTGGTGAAGGTGTTTTAACATTAGTTGACTCATTGGTGATGGGGTGTGCGGTGCTCATCATGATGAGTGTTGAAATTAGTTGGCAGCTTACTTTACTAGCACTTATTCCAATGCCAATTATGGCATTAATCATTAAACGGTATGGAGACCAGCTTCATCAGCGCTTCAAGCATGCTCAAGGGGCATTTTCGTCTTTAAATAATCATGCGCAAGAAAGTTTAACAAGTATTCGTATGATTAAAGCTTTTGGCCTTGAAGATCATCAATCAAATCAATTTGAACAGGTTGCTACTGAGGCAGGGCGTCGCAATATGCATGTTGCTAAAGTTGATGCGCGTTTTGACCCCACCATTTTTATGGCGATTGGTATGGCAAATTTACTCGCTATTGCAGGTGGAAGCTGGATGGTATTAAACGATACATTGACGTTAGGTGAATTAACGAGCTTTGTAATGTATCTAGGGTTAATGATTTGGCCGATGTTAGCGCTTGCTTGGATGTTTAATATCGTTGAACGAGGTAGTGCGGCTTATAGCCGTATTCTAAGTTTACTCAATGAACCGCTAGTCATTCAGGATGGTTCGCATTCATTACAGCCTGAAAAGGGAAACTTGAATGTGAATATTATCAACTTTAGTTATCCAGAAACTAAGCGAATAGCATTACATGATATTAAGTTTGATTTAAAACCTGGACAATTTTTGGGGCTTTGTGGGCCGACGGGGTCTGGAAAATCAACGTTGTTGACGTTATTACAGCGTCAATTTGATGTGACGGAAGGGGCGATTTGCTATCAAGGCTTATCACTACCCGAAATCCGTTTAGATGAATGGCGTGCTCGGTTATCTATCGTAAATCAGTCCCCATTTTTATTTTCAGATACAGTTGCTGGCAATATCGCGCTTGGGCGGCCTAATGCCACTCAAGATGAAATTGAACAGGCTGCGCGTATAGCTTGTGTACATGATGATATTTTACGTTTACCTGAAGGCTATTCTACTCAGGTTGGTGAGCGCGGTGTCATGTTATCTGGCGGGCAGAAACAACGAATTTCTATTGCAAGGGCTATCTTGCAAAATGCAGAAATCTTGGTGTTAGATGATGCACTTTCTGCTGTTGATGGGCAGACCGAGTTTACAATTTTACAAAATTTAAGCCATTGGCGGCAGGGTAGGACTATGATAATTAGCGCCCATCGTCTATCTGCATTGGTAGAGGCAGACAATATTATTGTGTTATCTCAAGGTGCTATTGTTAGTCGAGGTAAACATGAAGCGCTTATTGAGCAATCGGGTTGGTATAAAGATATGTATCAGTATCAACAGATTGAAGCTGCTCTGGATGGTGAGCTATGAGCCAAAAGAAACCGCTATGGCCAGCACTCAAGCGTTTGCTTGGTTATGGAAAAGCATACCGAGGAACCATGGGTATTGCCATTGCAATGCTATGGTTAGCCGCTATTGCAGAAGTTAGTGGGCCTCTGCTAATCAGTTATTTTATTGATAACATGATAGCGAAAAAACAAATCATCATGCCACTTGCTTTATATATGGCAGTTGGTTTTATATTGCTCCAAGTTATTGCAGCGTTATTACATTACTATCAAATTATTTTATTTAATAAAGCCTCTGTGGGGGTAGTGCAAACATTACGTACAGATGTGATGAATGCAGCCCTTCGACAGCCCCTAAGTGCATTCGATAAGCAACCTGTTGGCCAATTAATTTCACGAGTTACAAATGATACTGAAGTTATTAAAGATCTATTTGTGATGGTTGTGCCGACAGTATTTCGTAGTTTAGCCCTGATTTGTGCCATGTTAGTTGCTATGTTTTCATTGGAATGGCGTATGGCATCAATTGCAGTGATGATTTTTCCTGCAGTATTTGTGGTAATGCTTGTTTATCAGCGTTTAAGTACGCCCATTGTGCGCCGTGTGAGATCTTATCTTGCAGATATTAATAACGGTTTTAACGAAGTCATTAATGGAATGACAGTTATTCAGCAATTTATCCAACAGGCTAGGTTTGGCGAAAAAATGCAAAGTATTAGCCAAGACCATTATTTTGCAAGAATGAAAGCATTAAAACTTGATGGCTTACTATTAAGGCCATTATTAAGTTTACTTTCAGCTTCAGTATTGTGTGGCTTGCTATTGCTATTTGGGTTCGAAGGAACGACTACCATTGGTGTTGGTGTCTTATATGCATTTATTAACTATTTAGGTCGCTTGAATGAGCCGCTTATTGAGTTAACTTCTCAGCAATCAATGCTTCAGCAAGCTGTTGTTTCTGGTGAGCGTGTATTTGAATTAATGGATAGTCCGCAGCAAGGTTATGGTGAAAGTATTGAGCCATTACAAGGAGGTTCAATCTCAATTAACCATTTATCTTTTGCTTACCGTGATAACAAAATGGTACTTAAAGATATTAATTTACAAGTGCCTGATAATAACTTCGTTGCATTAGTCGGTCATACAGGCAGCGGTAAAAGTACCATAGCAAATTTAATTATGGGGTATTACCCGTGGCAGGAGGGAGATATTTTATTAGATGGACGTAATTTGAGTTCACTATCCCACCAAGTATTACGTAATGGTATTGCAATGGTACAACAAGACCCTGTTGTCCTCGCTGCTTCTTTTTTTGACAACGTCGCATTAGGACGTGAGATTAGCCAAGACAAAGTTTGGGAAGTTCTTGAAACTGTTCAGCTTGCTGGGTTGGTTCGTGGTTTACCTGATGGGCTAGATACCGTGCTTGGTGAACAGGGAAATACCTTGTCTGTAGGGCAAAGACAGTTATTAGCGATGGCCCGAGTCCTTGTGGTGACACCCAAAATTTTAATTTTGGATGAAGCAACTGCGAATATTGACTCAGGGACAGAGCAAGCGATACAAAAAGCGTTACGAGTGATTCGCCAACATACTACGTTAGTTGTGATCGCCCACCGTTTATCGACAATTGTCGACGCTGACCAAGTCGTTGTGTTACATCGTGGTGCAATTGTTGAGCAAGGTAAACATTTACAGCTTTTGCAACAAAAAGGACGTTATTATCAAATGTACCAGTTGCAGCAAGTTGGAGAATCATTAAATGCCCATAGTGATGCTGAAATTGAGGCTATACCTAGTTAATTATTCTGCACTCTTATAATGCATACCTTAAAGCCACTCATTCGAGTGGTTTTTTATTTTGTTCTTTCCTATTGAATTTTATGGATAAATATATTTTGGCACACGGTTTGCTATAAAGTCAGTGCTGTCCGAAGTATTAAGCAGCTTATTCATATGACTTATAGGAGTGAACATGAAATATATCATCGCGATCATTAAGCCATTTAAATTAGATGAAGTTCGAGAGGCACTATCAGATATTGGGGTTCAAGGGCTTACGATTACTGAAGTTCGAGGGTTTGGGCGGCAAAAAGGACATGCCGAATTATATAGAGGAGCTGAATATACCGTCGATTTTTTACCTAAAGTACGTATGGAAATAGCGGTTTCTGATGAGTTGGTAGAGCAGGTGATTGAAACAATTGAAAAAAAAGCTTATACGGGCCAAGTCGGGGATGGAAAAATATTTATTTTGTCATTAGAGCAAGCAGTACGTATTCGTACAGGTGAAAAACAAGACGAAGCACTGTAGGAGAGCAAATATGAGCAAAGGGTTCCAATACTTATTTTTATTGATATCAATGGGTGGTTTTCCAATAACCGTGTTTGCAGCAGAGGAAACTCTAGATAAAGCTGATAACGCATTTATGATGATAGCGACTGCTTTAGTTATTTTTATGATACTGCCAGGTATCGCATTATTTTATGGTGGGTTACTGAGAAGTAAAAATGTTCTTTCTTTAATGGCTCAAACTGCGGTTATTTTCGCTTTAGTGTCTGTTATTTGGATTGTTTATGGATACAGTTTAGCTTTTAGTGAGGGGAATGATTTTATAGGTGGTTTTAGTCAGATTATGTTGAAAAACATCACTGTAGATAGCTTATCTGGGCCGATCCCTCAATTTATTCACGTTGTATTCCAAGGTGCATTTGCATGCTTAACAGTTGCATTAGTGATAGGTGCACTAGGGGAGCGCATTAAATTTTCTGCAATTTTAATATTTACCGTTATCTGGACTACATTTGCTTATTTACCAATGGCACACATGGTATGGGGCGGCGGTATTTTATCCCAAGATGGTGCACTAGATTTTGCAGGGGGGACGGTTGTTCATATTAATGCGGCTGTTGCAGGTTTAGTTGGTGCTTACTTACTTGGACATCGTACCGGATTAGGGAAAGAAGCCATTAAACCTCATAACTTACCTATGGTATTTATGGGAACCTCTATATTATTTATTGGCTGGTTTGGTTTCAATGCAGGTTCGGCAGGAAGTGCAAATAGTATTGCAGCCTTAGCGTTTGTGAACACTATTGCAGCGGCGGCTGGCGCTATTTTATCATGGACTTTAGCTGAGTGGATTTTCAGGGAAAAACCTTCATTATTAGGCGCTTGTTCTGGGTGCTTGGCCGGGTTAGTCGGTGTTACGCCAGCGGCGGGCACTGTGGGTGTCGGCGGAGCATTAGTCATCGGGCTGCTTTCTGGGCTAGCGGGTTTATGGGGGGTTGTGATTTTAAAACGCCGGTTAAAAGTTGATGATGTGTGCGATGTTTTTGGGGTTCATGGTGTCTGCGGAATTTTAGGTTGTTTACTAACGGGGGTGTTCACCTCAACTGCATTAGGTGGAAGTGGCTATGCAGAAGGTATTACGATGATGAAACAAGTGGGAATTCAAGCTATTAGTATTCTAGTTTGTGTTGTTTGGACTGCAATTGTTGCTTATATTGCATTTAAAATCGCAGAGAAAACGTCTGGCTTACGCATTAATGTTGAAAAAGAAAGGGAAGGTTTAGATATTACTTCTCATGGTGAAAGTGCCTACAATTAACCTTAATGTAATGATAATGACAGGATAATACTGTGTTTTATGTAAATTGATAATGGCAGCTTATTGCTGGCTGCCATTACCTTTTTAAACTGACAATTTTATTTTTCTAAGTAAGTAATCACTTACTTGAAGTCCCTTCTATTTTTGAGGTTGCCTATGGCGGATTACGCCCTCTTGGACAGCCGTTGCAACAAGATCACCTTGTAAATTATAGATTTGTCCTTTCACAAAACCCCTCCCTCCTGATGCTGAAGGGCTTTCTACGGCATACAGTAACCAATCATCAATTTTAAATGGACGATGGAACCACATTGAATGGTCAATCGTTGCAACCTGTAAGTCGCGTTCCATAAAGCCTCTACCATGCGGTTGTAATGCGGCTGGAAGGAAATTGTAATCAGAAGCATAACCTAATAAATAGTGATGAAGTGAAGGTAGGTCAGGTAGCTGCCCTTTTGCTTTGAACCAAATATAGCGAAATGGTTCTTGAGGGGCGGAATCGAATGGGCTGTAAAACTCAACAGGGCGAAACTCAAAGGGAGTTGGCCTAAGAGCGTATTTTTTAACTGCTTCTGGTAATTTATCAGCCAAACTTTGAACAATATCATCTTGAGAAATTAATTTTGTCGGTGGTGGCACATCCGGCATTAAGTTTTGATGGCTATAACCTTCTTCTTGAGATTGAAATGATGCGGTCATAAAGAAGATAGGCTTGCCATTTTGAATGGCACTTACTCGGCGTGCACTAAAGCTTCCACCATCGCGCAAAATTTCAACGTCATAAACAATAGGACGAGAGCTGTCACCGGGGCGCAAAAAATAACTATGAAAAGAATTAATCGCTCTTTCTTCAGGTATGGTTTGTTTCGCAGCATACATGGCTTGCCCAACAACCTGCCCGCCAAAAACTTGAGGCAATCCAAGGTCTTCACTTTGTCCTCGAAAAATCCCTTCTTCAATTTTTTCGAGTTCAATTAGGCTAATTAAATTCTGTAATTCTGGGCTCATAGTCATCTTAGTTCTGTTATATGTAAATGAGATACAGGTATTTTCCCATTATTTACCCTGAATAGGTAGATTAATTGCTATCGAATAAATTGGGGTTACGTATTGTTACATTTAGAAATATAAATGTATTATTCTACCAATATTAGTTATACTTTTTATCATTCATTGTCAGAAAATGATTTGTCTATTCCGATTATTTAAAAATGTTTTAGTAAACATTGTATTATAGGTAATAACTATGAAGTTTTTTCGCTACATTGTTAGCTTATTAGTGCTTTTAACGTTGGTTGGCTGTGAAGGGAATAGCACAAAGCCCAGTGAAAAAACACTTAATGCTAAAAATAGCAATAATAACCAGACGGTAGATTCAGGGAAAATTGAGGGCCGTGTGGTAATCTTACAGGATACTGTTTTACCCGAAGGTGCGGTTGTTACAATCACTTTGGCAGATACAACAGTTGCGGACTTACCTGCTCTAATATTATCTCAAAAATATTATAATTCGGTGAACAATCGGCCGACAATTCCTTTTGAACTAACTTACCAAAAAAGTGAAGTTAGGCAAGAAGGCACGCTAGTTGTGAATGCAACTATAAGCGCAAACGGAAAACTATTGTATATCAGTGATAGTGTTGTAGAGGTTATCAACAACGGTATTACAAAAAATGTTGAATTATTGATGGTCTCTGCGAATTAGCCAATGTACCGGCTCTTAGTTGAGTCTCTATTTTTATAGGTGTTTGTGTGATAAATCGCCACTTAGCCATGGGTTTCTTGCTATTTCAATGACTATCAAGCATAATGCCCCTGCTTTGAAAGAAGCAATCAATGGGGGCTCTGTTGGTTCTCCCGCAACACTAACTTGTTAACTTGGTCAGGTCCGGAAGGAAGCAGCCATAGCAGGGGTCGTGTGTGCCGGGATGTCGCTGGCAGGGCTCCCACCCAATTCTAAGACCTTTCCTTGTATATCAGTCTCCCTATTCCAATTTATTATAAATATAATTTTTAATTGTTTTTTCTGTTTATTCTTTTTTATTTTTATAAATGTAAATTAAACTTTAAGGTTTAAATGAATTCAAAAGTTAAAAAGAAAAGTTAAGAATACAACATTAATTGTTGAGTATTGTGATAAGAAAAAGTTGGCAGGCTAAAATTTAAAGTAAGAAAATGCTATTAGCATAATAATTATGCCAATAATAAAATGATAAATACATTGCGTTCAGCCGATAAGTGGATTTACCGGCTATAACCATTCACTATCTGTGCGTGTTAATAAGATATTATCTAACAAACTTCCAAACAGACGCTGGGATTTTATCATAAAGCTTATTCATTGTGAGTTCAGCTAAGCGGTGATCTGCTGCTGAATAGAATAGCTCTAGCTCATCATCAGATAATTCATACTTATTTTTTTCAATGACACGCTCAAGTGTTTCAATTGTGGTGCATTTTCTTAAACGCATCAGATAATCAGATTTGGTCATAATACCCTTTCTTTTATGCAAAATTACTTATTAATATACGGTTTTATAGTCTGAACTAAAGGTAAATAATACCTTTAAGTTTTGCTGGTTAGGCACTTTAGGTCATCATCCAGCACAGCGACAAGGCTGTGATTCATTGCTTCCCAGTCTATAATTTCACTAAGTGTGATAACTGGGCTGCCGAATAAATCATAGGTCTCATCGAGGTATTCTTCGATAAGTGATATAACAAGATTTTCTTTTGGGTATTTGATTTTAAACCGCCATACAAATGCAGCGATATGTTCAATGAGTTCATTCAAGGCTGCGCTTTGCGGGGAGCTTAAATCATTAATCCAGTGTGTATTTGTTTTTTGTAAGCTTAAAATAGCGTCTCTATTGAGACTATTACATAAGTATTTTAGTTCTGCTATATCATGTCTTTTGGGTGAGTATTCATCCATAATCACCTCCGCAGGCGAATCTGACTTTTGCTGTGTGTATTTTTTATCAATAATGTCATGTTAACTAATTAAAGCACCTATGTTCAATATAAAAGTTTGCACGTTAGTATATTGAAAAATATAAGATTATTGCTAGTTCGTTAAACTTTCGAAAATTATTAATATAATACATAAGCGATGTTCGAATACGGACTGGCTGCTCGGACTAAACTAGCCGCGATATAATAATAGCATTATTACCACATATGTCACCACCAATAAACGACTTTTTTCTAATTTATTAGTGAGTAGTTGAGGTTTGAGTTACGTATGTTCTGTTTAAACTCAATTTTATGAAGTATTTAAACTATAGTTTAACCATCGGTTATTCTAGTACAGCGAATATGAAACGTTTATACAAAAGATGTTATAAAAATTATTATCCTATTTAATTCATTCAAATAATTAATTTTTACTAATAAGAGAATTCAAAATAAAAAAGCTTTTATCTGAAATAGATAAAAGCTTTTTTGCTGAGATTAACTTAAAGGTAGAGGTTTAAGGTCACCCCTGGTTTCAGGTCGGCCATTTTGACACCTGAATTCCAAGTCATTAAATCATTGAGCTTTATGCCGTGACGCTTAGCAATGCTATAGTAGGAATCGCCTTTTCTTACCTTATAGGTTTTTGCCTTACGGCTACTTGCTGTAGACGCTGGGCTAGCAACTTTTAATACTTGCCCAGGTTTGATAACGCTTGCGGTTTTTAATCCATTTAGCTTTTGAATATCTTTCGCAGTAGTATTGAATTTTTTTGCAATACTTGCGACGGATTCGCCTTTGCGTACTTTATATGTTGCTATTTTAGCTCGATTTTGACGTGCGCTAGAAATTGCAGTAGGTTGCGCTGTTTTAATCTGCTGATTTTGTTGTGCAGCTAAGCGAATCGTGTTTAAAACGTCTTGGTCGGAAAGAGATGTTTTGAATTGTTCGGCTTTAGCAGTAGGTAGCATAATATAATGAGGGCCACTTGGTGATGTTATACCGCGAGTGTAACCAGAATTATATGTTTTTACCGATTCAACTGTTAACCCAGCCAACTCAGCAGCTTGAGATAACGTGATTTGTTGGCCAACATCAATTTGAGTGAGTGCTCTATTTTTATTACTTGTTGGCAAATTAACTTGATACCTTTCAGGGTTTTTTAATACTTGGCTAAGCGCTAAGATTTTTGGTACATATTGTTTGGTTTCTTTCGGTAAAGAGAGTGACCAGAAATCAGTTGGTAACCCGGCAGCCTCATTTTTCTTGATAGCATTTTGTACACAGCCTTCACCACAGTTATAGGCAGCTAGAGTGAGCTCCCAGTCATGGCCGAACATAACATTTAAGTTTTCGAGAAGATCGAAGGCCGCTTTAGTTGAAGAAACGACATCTCTGCGTTCATCAACCCATTGTGTTTGTTTTAGGCCATATGAGCGAGCCGTGATAGGGACGATTTGCCATAGGCCTGCAGCTTGTGCCGGAGAAGTTGCTTTAGGATTAAACGAGCTTTCAATTATAGGAATTAAAGCTAACTCCATTGGTAAATTGCGCTCATTAATTTCGTCTACGATGAGGTACATGTATGGCTCAGCTCTTAATGCCACATCGTAGACAAAACGTTGTTTATTTAAATAACTATTTGCTAACTCCCTAATTTGAGGTTTATCAGGGATATCCATTTTTAGTTTATCACTAATATAACCCCATAGGTCATAATCAGATTTAGGTAATTGTCTACTGGCGGCTTGGTTATGTGATGCAACAGTTTCAATTGTATGATTACTAGGAGTTTTGTTCTGCTTAATTTTTTTCGGGGCAGTTTGGCATCCGGCCAACAGAACAATGGCGATAAGCGTCGCGATTATCTTCATTCTTTTCTATTGTTCTTCATTTTAATGTTTAAAAGTCGAACAATAATACTTATCCCACCCCGATATGACAATCATTAAACTTTAATATTGGTCTTTTAATTGACGCAGTAGGGTAAAAATTGCTCTTAAAGGTGGGTTTTGTAGATTAATATTGAGTTTTTTCTGTAGTTGAGGGTTGTCACATTGCAGAAAAACATTTATTTTTTTCTCTATTTTCAATGGGGTAGGTACTGTTGGTTGATGTTTGTCACGTATTTGCGTTATTTTTTGTAAATATTGTGTAATCGCTTCATTTTCAGGCCATATATGGTGTGCAAATTTGAGATTAGATAAAGTATATTCATGAGCACAACAAATTAAGGTTTCATCAGGGAGTGCTGCAATTTTTTGGATAGATTCAAACATTTGCTCAGGCGTTCCTTCAAATATCCGCCCACAACCCGCAGAGAATAGGGTGTCACCACAGAATAAATAAGGTGCTTGGTAAAAGCCAATATGCTCAGATGTATGGCCTGATAATGAAATAACCTGTAGGTTGAACTCGTCAATTATGACTTTATCACCATTTTCGACTATTTCTGTTGCTCCTTTAGATTGAGTTTCTTTTGGGCCAAAAACGGGAAGAGTTGTAAATTTGCTTAAAATCCCTTTTACGCCACCCGTATGGTCATTATGGTGGTGAGTTAATAGGATTGCGACTGGGGTCAATCGCTTGGCTGTAATTATTTCAAGCACAGGCTCTGCCTCTGCAGGGTCAACGATGATACACTGTTGGTGGCTATCAGCTAAAACCCAAATGTAGTTATCGTTTAAAGCTGGTACTCGAATTAACTCCATAATGACCTCGATACTTGTTAATAGTTAATAGGGGAATTTCATGAAGCCTGCGCGTATTGATAAAAAAATTCAAATGCCTGTTAGTTGGTCTGACATTCCTTTTGGAGAACAATACCGTCAAGCCATAGAAAATCAACTTAGCCCTTGGTGGCCAAAGATATTTGGCTTTCATCTGCTTAAGTTAGGTCATTTAAGTACTGAAATCCAGACCGAAGGCTGTCTTATCTCTCACCAATTTAATGTTGGTACCGGCGATCCGCGTTTTAACCTTATTGCCAAACCCGAAGCTTTACCATTAACCCAAAAATCCATAGATGCCTGCCTAATGACTCACTGTTTGGCTTATAGCCATGATCCTCATTGGCTCTTACGGGAGGTTGACCGGGTATTAATCGACGATGGCTGGTTAATTATTTCAGGTTTTAACCCTTTCAGTCTTCTTGGAATGGCGAAACTCGTGCCTGTTTTACGTAAACGGCAGCCTTATTGTAGCCGTTTTTTTCCATCCGTTAGGGTATTTGATTGGCTCAGCTTATTAAATTATGAAGTTTTGTATCATCGCAATTGCCAAATAATCCCTTGGCTGGGGGCGAATAGACGAGTGAATAAAAGCTGTGGGGGGGGTGGTGTTTTAAGTGTGATTGTGGCGCGGAAACGGACTTACCCACTAACTCCGACACCACTAAAATTTAAGCAACCAAAAGTTAAGATTGGAACAGCACTCGGTACAGCAAAGGAGATCAGTAAATCAATGAAGATAAACGACCCTTCTTAGTTTTGTGCGGGTTGGTAACCCGTGTCTTCTTTAGTTGGTGCTGAAGCCGCAGCTCGAGCTAATTCATCACATTTCTCGTTTTCGGGGTGGCCAGCATGGCCTTTAACCCAACGCCAATCAATAGTATGTCGTTGGATGGCATCATCGAGGCGTTTCCATAAATCGACATTAACGACAGGGGATTTATCTGCTTTTCGCCATTGTTTACGCTTCCAGCCGTGGATCCATTGTGTTATTCCTTGTCGTACGTACTGGCTATCAGTGGTTAAAATAATATCACAAGGTCTTGTTAGCGATTCTAATGCTTTGATGGCTGCAAGTAGTTCCATTCGGTTATTTGTGGTTAAAAAATAACCTTCACTCAACGTTTTTTCATGCTGTTGGTAGCGTAAAACAACGCCATATCCACCAGGGCCAGGATTGCCCAAACAGGAACCATCCGTGAAAATTTCTACCTGCTTTGTCATTTCTGTTACACTCTATATTATTCGTTCCCCTCTAGTTTGACACAAAAAAACATTATGAGCACGGTGATAACCAGACAAATTGTCCTTGATACTGAAACAACCGGTATGAATAAACTCGGTGTTCATTATGAAGGGCACAACATTATAGAGATTGGTGCGGTTGAAGTGATTAACCGCCGACTAACAGGGCGTAATTTTCATGTGTACATTAAACCTGACCGTTTAGTGGATCCTGAAGCATTCGAAGTGCATGGGATAAGTGATGAATTTTTACAAGATAAACCTGTTTTTGCAGAAATTGCGGATGAGTTCCTTGAATTTATTCGAGGTGCAGAGCTTGTTATTCATAATGCTCCCTTTGATATCGGTTTTATGGATTATGAATTCCGTAAACTCAATAAAGGAATTCCACCCACGCAAGATTTTTGTACCATCACTGATAGCTTAGTATTGGCTCGCAAACTTTTCCCGGGTAAACGGAATAACTTGGATGCGCTATGTGACCGCTATTTAATTGATAACTCTAAGCGAACACTGCACGGGGCTTTACTCGATGCTGAGATTCTGTCAGATGTCTATTTGGCAATGACAGGCGGGCAAACTTCATTATCATTTTCGATGGATTCGGAATCGGCTAATAATGAGCAAGAGTATGAAATTCAAAGAATTGAACGTCCCCAAACTGGCCTTAGGGTGATTTTTGCTTCCGATGAAGAGCTTATTGCTCATGAAGCCCGGCTGGATATTGTTGATAAGAAGGGTGGCAAACCCTGCCTTTGGCGGCAATCTTCCGATGAGGCTGAAAATTTACACTAATGATTGGTGTTATCATTAATGGTTGCTTAGGAAAATGCATAGAAAAGCCTCTCAAGGCTAAAAACTGTTCAACTGCGCGATTTAACAAGAAAAAGTGTTGACGGGGTCCTTAAGTATTCGTAATATGCATGGCGTTCCCAGTAGGGAACATCAGGAGCGGTAGTTCAGTTGGTTAGAATACCTGCCTGTCACGCAGGGGGTCGCGGGTTCGAGTCCCGTCCGTTCCGCCAAATTATAACGCCACGCTAATATATTAGCGTGGCGTTTTTTTTATCATGACTGTATTTAACTGCATTAAGAGTTCCTTTCTTTTTGTATCACTTTTTTGTTGAATGATACATATTTTGCTTCTAATGACTTCTTTGAGTTAATTTTTGATATAATGAGATCTATAAATAATAGATTTATGAGAATAATTCATATTCTTTTTAATCATATTAACTATTCTTAGGTTTTGTCGCGATTTTATCGAAATGTATAAGTTTGAGTTTTTTATGACTGTATTAATAATAATTCGCATGAACTCTAACTAAGATAACAGATCTGAAATAATCTAACCAATCTTTACCTAATGCTTTAAGGTATATATGAAGGCTATCAATAGAAATAGCAGATTGGCCATTCTCATACCTTGATATTTGTTGTTGGCTCAAATTTAATAATTTTCCTAATTCTGTTCCTGTTAATGATTTTTCAATACGTGCGGATTTCAAGTATTTTGCGGTAGCCATAACAATATCTAGGTCATTACTTTTATTCAATTCTTTAGTATTGATATATTTCATTTCATATTCTCTCTATTAGGAATTTATTATTTTAAAGTTAGCTATTGAAGATGGCATTACTTTAAATTTTTTGATTTTCTCTATGAGGAATAGATTATATTTTTTAGTTACCAATGTGAAATTGTTTTAATGAATCAAAAATAGTTTATTTGATAGATTTTGTCTATTGATGTAAGTATAAATAATGAATATAGGCTATTGAATCAAAATATAGGTTTTTATAATTCAATAAAAACAATGTGTTATGTTAATATTAGGGATTGGCTTAAAAGTGAGAATATAATAAACAATAAATGAAAAAAAATGCATTTATAGTCATATAAAAGTAAGTATTTATATTTTTACATAAAATTACAAAAAAGTATTTATAGATTAAGTTGAAATAGTGATTTATTTAGAGTTGATTTGGTACTTATCGATAGGTAGTATATAAGTTTAATTATAGGTAAAAGTATAATCAAGCCTACTTAGTTGGAGAAAAAATGAAAAGATTAATAGGAATCAGAGATGTAATATTAGCGATTACCTGAGCGAACTACTTTATAAGTAGAACGCTATGTGTTAAATTGTATTTAATTTATCTTGCCTGCTACAGACAAAATAAGGGCCAAACGAACTGGAAAAAAGGTACCAATCAGAAGTTATCTCATCAATTTCTACATATGCAATTGAGTTTAGATTGAATGCTTTGAAATATTTTTCGAATATATCATCAGGAACATTGTCATTTGAAGATTTTCTATCATAACTTATGGTTAACTTTAAATCTTTTATATACTTTCTTGATGATTGATTGAAATGAACAACTCGATTAACAATATATGTCTTATCAGTTGTAATTGTTCCTAATAATTTAATATATCCACTGTTATCATTGTTTTTTACTAATTTCATATTTAGTGTGTATGATGATTTATTATTAGCTAATATGAAATTAGAGGAAACAGTTGCTTCACAATATTGTGTTTTACTTTTTTCTAAATTCAAGTTAAATAACAAGAAAACGATAATTAATGAAAATAATAGTATCAATGAATATAGTGTTTTATTAGTCATTTTTATCCTGCCAATTTACTCTTGTTGAAATGCATTCTTTATTTTTTTTGCATTTTACTAATAAGCTATGTTTGTTTTTCCCTAAGTTTTGTATATTGTTATAATAATAAAAAACATCAGAATCTTCACAGGTTAAGTTAAAATCAATTGCTTGTTTGCTTATTGTGTCACTCATGTTTTTTTCATGGTTATCTTTAAACCCATAAACAGGGCAATCTCCAATTGTGCTAATTTTGTATGACTGTATTGATGCATATGGAAATTTTATTGCATGAATTTGATTTATAAGGTAAATAATCACCAAAAGTAAAAAAACACTAATTATCAATAATGTTTTTTTAATAATATGATTTTTATCACTAAGTAATAGTGATTTGTTAGATTTATTGCTTGAAGTGGGAGGGGGGGCTAGGCTTTTCTCTATTTTATTATTGAATTTGGCAATCGATTCTTCAATTTGAATTTCAGAAGAGATAACAAGGCCTTTTTTTGATATGCTTAGAATTGCATTTTCAACTAAAAGCTGTTGATGTAATACTTTTCTTAATGTACTAATGTATTGGTTAAGGGTGTTTATCGAAACTTTTAGGTCATATTTATTTAGTATTTTTTTTAATATCTCTTCACGAGTGATAGTCGTTTTATTATTCTGAATTAGTATTATAAAAATATAATTCAACACGGGTGTTAATTTCATTACACTGAGTTCTGTGTCCACCCTAAATATTTCACCTAAGTCAGAGTTATATTTTATTATGTTGTTCAGTATATATATCATACATGACTCTTATTTAGTTATTAAAATATGTGCTTAGTTTGATCACTTTAGCTAACATGATAGTCATTGATTTTAAAGTAATTATATCAGTGTAATATACTACCCTTTTTTTGAGAAGAAAATATGAAAATAAATTTTTGTTTATAACGATTGGTTATATATGTAATGACAAAAATTTCAGTGTATTGTATTAATGAAACTGATATTTTTTGTTTTGATGTTTTATATACAGATAAAAAGCAGTATTAACCACTATTTCAAGTCATGGAAACCTAAATTAATTTGCTTTTTTAATAGACTGAAATGATTTTTTAGAACTGAATTTTATGAATTTGTAATCCTTTAAGGTAATTATAGATACAGAGTACCTGTCGAATTATGATTAGGTAATTAAATATTTATTTTAATAGTAGTATAGCCAAATTTGTCATTTTATTTTTTTAATTAATTGATATCATTGAATTTTAGGTGCAGTTGCCAATTGGGTAATATTTATCAAATATTACAATATATTTACGGCTTTTCTTTTTAAGACGCTCATCTTTAGATTCTTGGCCGGGTAATAAGTAAAATAGATAAGGCTCGGAATCATCATTAGCATCACAGTTTTCATGTAAGAGTACTCTAAAATAGGTATTACCCGTATTTTTTAGAATACTAGTGATTGGATTAAGCTCATATTTAAAATCTGGTTTTTTAGGTCTCACAACAAAATAGGTTTCTAGGCTAACCGTTGGATAAAATAAAGGTCGCTTTTTTTGTTCATCATCATTACGCATATCAAGAGGGGTTTCGCTAATGATAATCTTATAATAGCGCTCGGTCTCATCGGCTTCTCCTCGATAAAAAATCTTAAAAAATTCTTGTTCCCCAGGTAATAAAATTTTCTTCAATGGAGTAAAAATAATCTCGCCATTATGGAGAGGTGCCCCATGTTCTTGGTTACCTGGTTTATCAATTTTGTAGGCACTAAAATTATATAAATTAGTTTTATCTGTGTCGTTGATGTATGGCTTAGAAAAAAACTCTTGCCCTGACTCCATCGAAGAAATATCTGCATTGATATATAAAGCAATAGCATTATTGCAAGACACTGATAGCAAAACCAATAATAGGATTTTAAGTAAATAAAATGGTTTCATATTAAAAAATCCAACTAAAATTTAAGAGTATATGGGGTTCAATAAAAGGGCCACTTGAACTTTTACAAGTAGCCCTAAAAGTAGTCATTAGATATTATTGAATATCGGGCCCGGTCCAAATTGCTTTGACAGTTATTGTGCCACTTGCAGAAACGGTTCCTAACCAATCAATACCATCCAATGTAAAAAATGATTCAGAGTCATTCATTGGGAATGATAAATCTAAGTTAGTTCGATAAAAAGATCCTAAATCCTCATTAGGTCTATCCCATGGTGTTTCAGACCATAATGCATTTTTTAATGAAATTTCATTATTATCACAACTTGCTCGGTGTGATTCTTTAGTACCATTTTCATTTTTAAATGAAAGATAAGCGGAAAAAGGGACATTAAGTTTATTATCGCTCGAGGTAAATAAGCAGTATGACTGTCCTTTTAATGTTGTGTTTGGTCCTTCAACTTTTGCTGTAATAGAGTCCGCTTGCCTTGGCCCGCTAGTCGTGACGATATAATTAAATTCTATCGGTGGTTCATCATTGCCGACTTTTCCTGTTTTGGATTGGTTTGGATTAAAATCTGCTGGAATAATGCTAATTCCATAATCTCTCGGCTTAATTATTAAGAAATTTGAAGGTGTAAATTCGTAAAATCCAGATTGAGGAAGTGGTGATTGAAAACCAAAAGTATATACACTATCAGCAAGTGTGACTGTTGAATTAGGTGAAGCGTCAACAATTGATTTTAAATATTCATTTGAGAGAAAAACTTCAATATTTTGTGAACCATTATTAAAGATCTCTGACATGTTTGTTGTTGATGACCAATTTGTCCAGCGCGTGCTGTTACTTCCTTTATATTGAATAAGTGCAGCACGGGGGTCCCTAGCTAAACCTAACTTTGCACTATCAATATACATACGAACTGTAAATGTTCCGCCGATAGATTGTCCTTGGGTTTCTAATTCAACCAACTTACAAATAATTCCAGAAGTATTTCCAACAATCCCTGTCGAGCAAAAATTAGAACCGAGTCCAATAGTTGGATTGCCATTGCTATCCACAAAGACTTCTTGTAAGGCGCCCGTTCCTTTTAGAATAATATTGCCTTTTTTGTTGGTTGGAATGTAGTGTTGTTGTGTTGTCGTTCTTCCTCCACTCGTCATACAGGTCGTATTACTTAAATCATAATCGTCGCGGCTTGTGCAGGTTCTTAAATCAAAAGTATATTCTGTTCCTGGTGGTATTTCGGCTAACCAGCGATAAAAAGATTCAGAAAATATCGGTCTTGAATATCCAGACTCACCCGGTGTTCCTGTTTGTTGGATTTTATATGCACCATTATCTCGTAACTGCTGAGCTGACCAATAAGACGTTGCCGGGCAATTTCGGTTATTTGTCATGCAACGATTCCCGATAAAAGGTTGGCTTACGGGAGAATTTTCTAACCAGATATCACCTGTATTATAAGTTGAGCTAAAAGGTGTTCCTGTATATCCCATATAGCCTAAACTATATTGGCTATTGCGCTGGTATTTTGTGAATACATTTGAGCCCGAGAAGCGTGGGTCAACTCTATTAGCAACAATAAAGAATTCGTTATCAACTTGGTTTTCAACAATGACATACTCTTGTAATGGCGCTGTTGCAGAAAACGAATTCGGTATTAGAACCGAAAATGAAATAAAAAGTGCTGTTATCGATAATAATCGCATATTAAATTAGCCTTTAAAGTGATAATTAACGTTTAGCAAATGCTTCTTGAGGTTCACATGTCACCTCACCGACCCACAATGCACCACGTGCACCTTGAAGGTTTAAATCTGCTTCGCAAATTGTTTGCTGATCATCTTGTAATAACGATATCACTGGATATCGGACGTCAACATCCATGGAAAACTCACCATTTTGGTCCGTTTTTGTTCGACCAATATGATTTCGAATTGAGGCATATTTTATATATTCACCATTTGGTAATTTCAGACGACCAAATACCGTGACTAGTTGCCTTACCTCAGGTTGATAAAGAGCAATGTTTCCTGGGTATAATGTGACGGATTTATTTCGCCCTGAAACAATATCAAAACTGTCTTTTGATTTTCCGTCATTCATTAGTTGAATGTCATAATCCGAATAAGGGGATAATGGAATAAAGGTATTTTTTCCACTAATTGGGTAATTCTGCCCATTTACTTTTGCGACCATACTGCCGCTACCTTTTATATCGGAATTAATAATGACGCCTGATTTACCTTGCTGCCCACTTGGCATGATCATGCCGTTGCTATATGCCACAGAGCCACGAGAGGTTAAATTGCCATTAAGTCTGTTATTATCGGGGCGATTAATCGTTACGGTACCTGAATTATATTTAGTATCATAAGAAGCATAGCCTAATGTTGAAAAATTGGATTCACCATTATCTTTATCTCGGACTAATTTGGAGACAGAAACCCCTACATTGGTAATCACCGAATTTTCAAAATTTTTATTCGCATAAATATTTGCTTTCACATTACCATTTGTTGAGGAAACACCCGTACTCAACCATGTTGATAAAGGTAAGGAAAAATCGAGGTTAATATATTTTTCGTTGGTACTATTTTGGTTATCATAATGATAGCGCTGTACACCCGCTCTTAGCCCCACCGTTCCATAACGGCCAGAGAATAATGTATTCGCATATTCATAGTTAATTGAATCACTGCCAATACGGCGATCTTTAGTATTACTAATAGTCAGTGACCCAGTTCTATCAATTATTTTGTCAAAATTAATGGTTCCGCCATAAGAATAACTGTCAGCATCATAAAGTGGTAAATCACCAGTCACTACAGTTTTTTCTTTAGATGCCCATAAAGAACCATAACCTTCCGGTATATTGACAGAAAGAGTCGCAATATTACGATAACTGCCATGGTTTTCTAGCATGCCTTGCCAGTTAACTGAGATATAGTTATTTAAAGCTGCATTGATACTCGTTTCTTGTACAACAAATTTATCAAACCCATAATTTGACATTTGAAAACGCACGCCAGACAATACAGGGAAGTTATAAGCAAAAGAGGCTCCGATTAAATGGCTTTTACCAGGAGTTTGGCTCGTTGAGCCTTCATTTCTTACATAATTGCGCTTATCAAAGTCAATATAACCACCATAAATTTCCCAATTGAGTTTATCAAAACCGCCCGTTATCGCACCGAAGGATTTATTAATTGTTTGGTGCTGTGTTGTGACAATTTTGCCATCGATAACTGTCTCAATAGTGACGTCGTAAATACCATAGGGTAGTACACTGGTATCAACTTCAAAATTACCCATTGGAAAATTTTGAATATTTAATAATTTACCTTGCCGATAAATGCGTACTTCGCCTGGGCTATTTAAAAAAGCATAAATCGGCGTAAGTGATTGCTGCTTATTTGTCACCATACTTGAGGAATTGTTTCCTATTGATGCCGCATAAATTTTACTGCTGCTAAGGGTAGTTAAGCTGGCAATAGACTGTAAATTCCACGTACTCATGAGCCCAAGTGCAAAACGAAATCCGTTGAAATCACGCTCATACATTGCACGATACAGCTCAACATTAGAATTAGATTTTCCAATGCTATATGCTGATGCATTTACATTAAAGTGATGTTCCGCAGCTGCGAATAATGTATCTAAATTGAAATAGCTGCTGGATGTATCTTTTGAATCTTTAACACGGCTCTGGAATACCCCTAAATCATAGTTAGCTACCGCTGAAAATGAATTAACTGAAGAATTTCCTAGTACAGATTGCCGCGCATGTTCTTTTGGCGAAAAAGCAGCTTTATCAACATCTAATGATAAATTAAAAGAAGAAATGTTTAATTGAAGGGTTGCATTATTATCAATAATAATACCATTACTTTCATCAAAAATGGCATCCTTTTTTTCTTCAAGTTTATCAACTAGTAAATTATTTAATTTCGCACCTTGCTCATTTTCAATGAGATGAATACTTGATAATTTAATATTACCATGATCGATTACAATAACTGCATCTGCAATTTTACTTTCGCTCTGATTGGTTGCTGCATCATCATTTAGTCGTAAAAAAACAGGTACAGACATTCCTTCTTCCAATGCACTAACAAATGCAGGAGGAATAATATATCCACCGATCTTAACGCTTTTCATTTCATTGGCATTAATTGTATTCGAAAAAATAATACTTAATATTGATAAAGCAATAGCACTCTTACGCATAATTTAAGTCCATTCTTAATTATTTGACAACAATGAACTCTCCTTTGTGCCAAATACCTACGCTTGATTTTTTATTTGTGACATCGACAAATTGTAATTTGACGGCTAAGTTTGGCATGAGGTAATAACGCTCGCGACAAATACCATCCACTCCGTATTTTTGTTTTTCTGCTAAACAAGGGCCTGAAGCCACTACACGGAAGGTGCTATTTCCAGTATTTGAAACTTGGGAATTAGTATATTTATAATTAAAGTTTTCAATTCTTGGTGCGACAACGAGAATTGTGCTAATTGTTGCTGATGTTGTTGCTGATGCCGATTTCGCACTTTGTGTAACACCACTCTCGCCAATAGGATCATCTTTCCAATTTAATCGATAGTAACGTTCTTTATTATCTTTTGGGCCTTGATAAATTATCTTAAATATATCTTTTGCATGCCCTGGAAGAATTAAGTTAGCGGGTGTTGATAATATTTCATTAGGATCAGTAACTGTAATTACTTTTCCAGTATCAAGTGGTGAATCTATTTTTTCTATCGTTAAATTTACCAATCTTGCTGTATCTACTGTATTTTCAATTTCTTTAGATAAGGTATCTTCATTCGATGATATTATTTCAGTAATATTTCCCACGTTGACAGCAAAACTGCTTTTTAATGGTAACCATGATAATAAAATTAATGCTAATGTTATCTTTTTCATAATCGTAAATTTCAAAAATGAATGACGATAAAGATATTATTTCCCTATAGTATCTTTATCGTAATATTTAGTTATCTAATAAGGGGATATTGAATTAAGGAGCTGGCGTGAAATCACCGTCCCAAGTTGCAGTAAATTGAACTTTCACATCACCATCCCATGTACCATCAGTCAGTGCTTTAAAGTCAGTCGCTGCACCATCAGCTTCAGCGCCAGCAATAACAAAGGTGAATTCACCGCGATCTGCTGCACGCTCAGAGCCATTATAGATGCCATCAGCCGCTAAATTGTCTAAACCAGAAGTTAAACCGGTTGATGTATCAATTAATACTAAATCATTATTTTTAGTCAAATCTTCGCCATTCCATTTAACCCCAACAGTTAATTTAGAATCGTCAGTTGTTCTTGCTAATGTATTAGCAATAATTTTTGACGCTAATTTAAAATCTGTTGCACCAGCTTGGCCTTGAATAGCGATATCAAATGCTCCATTCTGTTGGTTAAAGCTTTTTTGGCCTTCGGCATAATTAAAAGTTAAACTTCTTAATGGAGTTACAACTAACATACTTGTCGTGTCTTTAATTGCAGTCGCTTGCCATGTTGCTGTTGCTTGAGCGGTACGTGTATCTGCATTTGCAGCTGTAGCAAAAGAAGCTGCGATAATTGTTGATAACAATACAGAAGCCATTTTTTTATTTAACATACTAATCTCTCTTTTTATATTGATAGAAAACAATAGTAAAATTAGTTATTTAATTTTTACATATTGATATGGTTTTATTGAATTTAAAATAGAATATTTAAATATCTTTCATGCTGTTTAGTAATATTTCGATTGTTTTTTTACTTAAATTTATATTGTTTCTTTTATTTTCTTCAGAGAAACAATCAATATAGTAAATCATTTCAATCCATCTTTTGTCTAAAACGGTTAATATTTCATTTAATTGATCTAGCGATAATGAACTGCTACCAGTTTCATAGCGAGATACCTGTTGTTGGCTAATGTTAATTAATTCTGCCAACTGTTTTCCTGTCATGTTTTTTTCTTTGCGTGATTTTCGTAAATAATTTCCTACATGACTACTAATTATATTAGCTTTCATTTTTTCAGCCTCTAATATTAATAGATCTATTTATATGATATTCGTTAGCTCACTCGCTTGCTTAATTGAGTGTTATAATAAATACATTAAAAAAAGAGTAAATGGCAGGATTTCTATTAAAAATTTACTTTTAATAGGTTTTTTCTATTAACTCTGTTTTTTTTAGCATTATCTAATTAAAAAATATCTTCTCACCAGTTTAATTGGTTAAAAATACACTTAATAGTGTTGAAATCAGGGGGATCAATAAAAAAATACACTAAATAAGCGTAAAATTATTATAATTGTTAACAAATGTATATTTAATTAAGAAGTATAAAGAATCTACATTGAAAGTTACAATTTATTACAATTAAAGGGTGGGAAGAATTTAGAATAAAGGTAGGAAACCAGTTATATTGGTAAAATTATAATTTGTAATGTGTTTTTAGCCCTCTTATTTATTAATAACTCAACTAACTAGTTTAATGTGTATGATGTTAAAATTACACTTTGCTAACTAGATATATGATATGACATCAGTGTCTAGTAGGTTGATACTATAGTATCAACTTTTTAATATCATGACCCTATTGTGGCACATGGGGTTTAGACCTGAAATTTTGTCTTACAGGCCAATTTATTTTCTATAGTCTCATCAGGTATTTTACCAGTGAAAATAGAATCAGCGATAGGTTACTACGTTCTCTAGTGCCCCTTATTTTAATTTCAGCAATATCAATTATGATGTCTTTATCTGTGGATGTCGTGTGCTATAGAAATAATAATGGGAAAGCTTCCTCTTTGTAATTAGGTCACTAAATGAATATAGGTTTTGCAGTGCCTAATACTATACACGTTTGTTCTAAAAGCAATTCTTCACTTAGAGATTCGCTAATTATTACTTAATAAGTTAGATATACCGATTTACCTAACCGCTAATTAAGATTGCACTGCGGGCTTTTGAAAGCCACTTTTATTCAAAACTATACATATAAGAACTGTGATCTGTATAGGAATTTCTGTTGTAAAAACGTTGGTTGTTAGAAGTGCACGCACTATCTATATATGATGAGCAATCTAGATAAGCTTTGCAGAATAGCTTATCTAGATTATTTTGAACGATTCTTATTTTCTCCTTGTTAGGTGTGGAGATAGACCATTCTATAGGCTATAGGCAACTGCGATTAGCCAGTAATATTTATTGCTACTGTTTTTTCAATTCATGTTACTTCTATTTATTTCTAATCATTGGAAGGGTTGGGTATTTGACTTAATCTAAACAAAAATATTCGGGCATATTGAGGCTTTTTTTTGTCTAAAACTTTGCCAATTATCACTAATGTGGCAGCTAAATGCGCTAGATGCATAAATCACCTTGATCCCAGACACTGAACTCAGGTTTAATAAGGTTAGTCACTTGCGCAAAAATGTAAGCATTAAGGGATATTTTGCGCAATGGAATGGATTCAGCTTTGCGGCAGTTCAATTTATTAGCGATCTGCTGCCATGAACATAGCAAATATTGCGGTATGGGTAGAATTGGGTTACTTTCAATCGCTCTATTCGTGAAATGCTCAGTTTGTTGTCGATGTGCTATGGCTCCTTAAAGTAGGAAACATATGGGATACATCGCTAAATTGATGTTTTCATGTTACAGCGAAATTAAAGTAGCACTATCCGTATTGCGTTGTAAAAATTGGTTTAAGTACGTTTTTATCCTACCTGGAGTATACTGATGACGACTCGTAAAACCCTTGCTAATGCTATCCGCTTTCTAAGTATGGATGCGGTTCAAAAAGCAAAATCAGGGCATCCTGGCGCGCCAATGGGCATGGCTGATATTGCTGAAGTACTGTGGCGTGACCATATGAATCATAACCCAGCTGACCCACACTGGGCAGATCGTGACCGTTTTGTACTGTCAAACGGCCATGGCTCAATGTTGATTTATAGCTTACTGCACCTCACTGGTTATGACTTATCTATTGAAGAGTTAAAAAATTTCCGCCAATTACACTCTAAAACACCGGGCCACCCAGAATATGGCTATACTCCAGGTGTTGAAACAACAACCGGTCCTTTAGGTCAAGGCATTGCAAATGCAGTGGGTTTTGCGATTGCAGAACGTACATTAGCAGCGCAATTTAACCGCCCTAACCATGACGTTGTTGACCACCACACTTATGTGTTCATGGGTGATGGTTGTATGATGGAAGGTATCTCGCACGAAGCGTGTTCTTTAGCGGGTACACTGAAATTAAATAAACTGATCGCATTCTATGATGACAACGGTATCTCTATTGATGGTGAAGTTGAAGGTTGGTTTACTGACGATACCGCTGCACGTTTCGAATCTTACGGTTGGCATGTTATCCGTGATATCGACGGCCATGATGCATCACAGATCAACGCGGCAGTGAATGAAGCGAAAAGCCAAACTGATAAACCAACACTGATTATGTGTAAAACTATTATTGGTTTTGGTTCACCAAACAAAGCGGGTTCTGAGTCTGTTCACGGTGCGCCTTTAGGTGATGCTGAAATTGCAGCAACTCGTGAAGCTCTGGGTTGGAGCTACGGCCCATTCGAAATTCCTAAAGATATCTATGAAGCTTGGGATGCTCGTACTGCAGGTAAAGAAAAACAAAGCGCATGGGATAAAAAATTCGCCGCGTATGCAGCGCAATTCCCTGAACTAGCTGCGGAATTCACTCGTCGTATGAATGGTGAATTACCTGCTAACTTTGACGCGGATGCGAAACAATTTGTTGAAAATCTGCAACAAAACCCAGCAAATATCGCGAGCCGTAAAGCATCACAAAATGCATTAGAAGCATTTGGTAAAGTATTACCTGAATTTATGGGCGGTTCTGCGGACTTAGCGCCAAGTAACTTAACCATGTGGTCAGGCTCTAAAGCACTGAACGTTGACCCAGCGGGCAACTACATTCACTATGGTGTTCGTGAATTTGGTATGTCAGCTATCATGAACGGTATCGCGTTACATGGTGGTTTCATTCCTTACGGTGCGACATTCCTGATGTTCGTTGAATACGCACGTAATGCGGTTCGTATGGCAGCACTGATGAAAGTGCGTAGCATCTTTGTTTATACTCACGACTCTATTGGTCTGGGTGAAGATGGCCCAACTCACCAACCGGTTGAGCAACTGGCAAGTCTGCGTGTGACACCAAATGTCAGCACATGGCGCCCTTGTGACCAAGTTGAATCTGCTGTGGCGTGGAAATATGCTATCGAACGTAAAGATGGCCCAAGCGCATTAATCTTCTCTCGTCAAAATTTAGAGCAACAACCTCGTACTGCTGAGCAATTAGCCAATATTGAGAAAGGGGCTTACATTCTGAAAGATTGCGCAGGCACGCCTGAGTTAATCTTTATTGCGACAGGTTCTGAAGTGGAACTGGCCGTTAAAGCGGCTGAGCAATTAACATCAGAAGGCCGTAAGGTCCGTGTTGTTTCTATGCCATCAACCGATGCATTTGATAAACAAGATGCGGCATACCGCGAAGCTGTTTTACCTGCCAATGTGACAGCACGTGTTGCTATCGAAGCGGGTATTGCAGATTACTGGTTCAAGTACACTGGTTTAAACGGTGCCATCATCGGTATGCATACCTTTGGTGAATCTGCTCCAGCCGAAGTTCTGTTTAAAGAATTCGGTATTACAGTAGAGAAAGCGGTTGAAGCTGCAAAATCTTTACTGAAATAAAATAAGAAGGAATGAGTCCCGAATTTTGGTTCTCATTTCTAATTATCTTGCTGAACAACGCCTAGTGATAAGCTAGGCGTTGTTTTTTTGTGCACCAATATAGGATTTTCTATTGCGTTCTGTAAATATATCCCTTAATCTAACCTTAGATAAGCTGAATCGTTTCAGTTGCGTGTTGCTGAATGAAAATATTTTTTAAAAATGTCGGTTGAAGCACACTTTTGATGTTTGACAGCTAAAATGAGCAGTAGAGTTGGTGTGAGTCAGTTATCCTTAGCAACCGTGTGATTTTGCTCAGATACAAGGTGTAGAATGGCAATCAGGGTAGCAATAAACGGCTTTGGCCGCATTGGTCGAAGTGTTCTAAGAGCGTTGTATGAATCTGGCCGTCGGGCAGAGATTATCGTGGTGGCGGTTAACGAACTTGCTGAACCTGAAGGTATTGCGCATTTGCTGAAGTATGATTCCAGCCATGGGCGTTTTGCTTGGGATGTACGGCTTAACGGAACACTTTTACAAGTTGGTGATGATAATATTCGTTTATTTCATCAACGTGAGTTGCATGAGTTGCCTTGGAAAGAGCTGGGTATTGATGTCGTTTTAGATTGCAGTGGGGCTTATGGCTCACGGGATGATGGGTTACTGCATTTAGCGGCAGGGGCGAAAAAAGTATTATTTTCTCACCCGGGTACTGACGACCTTGATGCCACTATCGTTTATGGTGTTAACCATGAAAGCCTAACCGCTCAAGACAAGATTGTTTCCAATGCTTCTTGTACCACCAATTGTATTATTCCAATTATTAAATTACTCGATGAGGCATTTTCGATTGAATCGGGGACAGTGACGACGATTCACGCGTCAATGAATGACCAACCCGTTATCGATGCCTATCATAAAGATTTACGCAGAACTCGCGCAGCGAGTCAGTCAATTATTCCTGTTGATACCAAGTTAGCCGCAGGAATTACACGAATTTTTCCGAAATTTAAAGACCACTTTGAAGCCATTTCTGTTCGTGTACCGACGACGAATGTGACAGCGATTGATTTGAGTGTTACCGTACATGACGATGTTTGTGTTGAAAAAGTCAACCAACTACTGCGAAGCGCTGCACAAGGGCATTTTCGTGGTATAGTGGACTACACAGAATTACCGCTAGTCTCGATGGATTTCAATCATGATCCACACAGTGCTATTATTGATGGTACACAAACACGAGTCAGTGGTAAGCATTTAATTAAAACCCTGGTTTGGTGTGATAACGAATGGGGGTTTGCTAACCGGATGCTAGATACAACATTAGCAATGGCAGCGACAGGTTTAAACTAATTGGCGACTGACAGACAGCAGGGCATGATAACTTTATTGTTTTGCACAGTCGCTGATGGAAACTTTATAGAGAATCAACGAGAGGATTCACCATGTCTGTAATTAAGATGACCGATTTAGACTTAGCGGGTAAACGCGTATTCATCCGTTCTGACTTAAACGTTCCTGTAAAAGATGGCAAAGTTACTTCTGATGCGCGTATTCGTGCTTCATTACCAACAATTGAAGCTGCTCTGAAACAAGGCGCTAAAGTCATGGTCACTTCTCACCTTGGTCGCCCGACCGAAGGCGAGTACAACGAAGAGTTTTCACTGCAACCTGTTGTTGACTATCTGGCCGATAAAATGGATTACCCAGTCCGTTTAGTTAAAGACTACCTTAACGGTGTTGACATCGAAGCTGGCGAGTTAGTTGTGCTGGAAAACGTTCGCTTTAATAAAGGCGAGAAAAAAGACGACGAAACGCTGTCAAAACAATATGCGGCATTGTGTGATGTTTATGTGATGGATGCGTTTGGTACGGCTCACCGTGCACAAGCGTCAACACATGGTGTTGCTAAATTCTCTCCAGTGGCTTGTGCTGGTCCACTACTGAGTGGTGAGTTAGAAGCATTAGGTAAAGCATTAGATAACCCAGCTCGCCCAATGGTTGCGATTGTTGGTGGTTCTAAAGTGTCAACTAAACTGACTGTATTAGATTCTCTATCTAAAATTGCAGACCAGTTAATTGTTGGTGGTGGTATTGCGAATACCTTTATCGCAGCGGAAGGCAACAATGTTGGTCGCTCATTATATGAAGCAGACTTAATCCCTGAAGCGAAAAAATTACTGGCAAACTGCCAAATTCCAGTACCGACTGATGTTCGCGTTGCAACTGAGTTCTCCGAAACTGCACCTGCAACTCTGAAAGCAAGTACTGAAATTAAAGACGACGAACAAATTCTGGATTTAGGTGACGAATCTGCACAGCGTTTGGCTGAGATCCTGAAAAATGCCAAAACCATTCTTTGGAATGGTCCAGTAGGCGTGTTTGAGTTCCCTAACTTCCGTAAAGGTACTGAGATCGTTGCAAAAGCGATTGCTGATAGCGACGCATTCTCTATCGCTGGTGGTGGTGACACCCTAGCGGCTATCGATTTATTCGATATTGCTGACAAAATTTCATATATCTCTACTGGTGGCGGTGCTTTCCTTGAGTTCGTTGAAGGCAAAAAGCTCCCTGCCGTTGTGATGCTAGAAGAACGTGCTAAAGCGTAATTAATTGTTCATACACAACAGGCAGCGTAGGCTGCCTGTTTACCACAGGACCTTTTCACATGTCTAAAATTTTTGATTTTGTTAAACCGGGTGTTCTTACTGGTGATGATGTACAGAAAGTTTTCGCAGTTGCTAAAGAAAATAACTTTGCATTGCCAGCGGTGAACTGTGTTGGTACGGATTCAATTAACGCCGTACTTGAAGCGGCCGCTAAAGTTCGTGCTCCAGTTATTGTTCAGTTTTCTAATGGCGGTGCTGCATTTATCGCAGGTAAAGGCCTGAAAGCTGAAGGTCAACAAGCTGCAATTTTAGGTGCGATCTCTGGTGCTTATCATGTACACCAAATGGCTGAGCACTATGGTGTTCCTGTTATTCTGCATACTGACCACTGTGCGAAGAAATTACTGCCATGGATCGATGGCCTGTTAGATGCAGGTGAAAAACACTACGCAAAAACCGGTAAACCACTGTTCTCTTCTCACATGATTGACCTGTCAGAAGAAACACTGGAAGAAAACATCGAAATCTGTGCTAAATATTTAGCGCGTATGGCTAAAATCGATATGACTCTGGAAATCGAACTAGGCTGTACTGGTGGTGAAGAAGACGGTGTTGATAACACAGGTATGGACAGTTCTGAGCTGTATACTCAACCAGAAGATGTTGCATATGCATACGAAAAACTGAATGCAGTAAGCCCGCGTTTCACTATCGCGGCTTCTTTCGGTAACGTTCACGGTGTTTATAAACCAGGTAACGTTCAGTTAACGCCAAAAATCCTGCGTAATTCACAAGACTACGTTTCAGAAAAATATAACCTGCCACACAACAGCTTAGACTTCGTATTCCACGGTGGTTCTGGCTCAAGTGCTGCTGAAATCAAAGAAGCAGTTAGCTACGGTGTTATCAAAATGAACATCGATACTGATACTCAGTGGGCAACTTGGGATGGTATTTTACAGTACTACAAAAAGAACGAAGGCTATCTGCAAGGTCAGTTAGGTAACCCAGAAGGTGCGGATAAACCTAACAAAAAATACTATGACCCACGTGTGTGGCTGCGTAAAGCACAAGATTCAATGGTTGTCCGTTTAGAACAAGCATTCAAAGAACTGAACTGTGTTGATGTACTGTAATTAACGCGCATTAAGTTTTTTGTGATTAATCCCCTAGTAAGGTAACTTGCTGGGGGATTTTTTGATCATGTAGATACTGGTGCTTTACTTAATTGTGAAAGTAGTTTTAAAAACAGCGCTTCACTTTGTGTTAGCGGTTTACTCGCCTCGGTGATTGCACATATGCGGTTATGAAAGACAGGGGAGTCGCTCATTTCTATGAGTGAATGGCGGAAATTAATATGTGAGGCATAGTTTTCCGGTAAAATACCCACATAGTGGCCTGAAGCGATAAAGGTAGCTACAGCCTCAAGGCCAGCGGCTTCAGGGCCTCGGCTAAATTCACCCGATGCTAAAATACTTTCAGTGAATGGGTGTGGCCGATAAACTAATGCTAGATTATGTTTGTTGTTGGCGGTATTGGCAGAAACATAAAGCTTATGGTTTTCTATAAATAAGAACTGGTAATTAAAGCGGCTATTTTCGTGATATTGCCGGCGAATACCGATTTGAATTGTTCTGTCACTAAGCGCTTTATTTAATTGATTATGGTTGAGGATACTTAGCTCTAATTTAACATTAGGCGCCTCTTGGGTAAATTGAGCAATAGTGGCTGATAGATGACAGAGTGGATCCGTTAATATATGTTCAATAACACCAATAACTAATGTTCCAGATAAAACCCCATGGCGTTCATCGACTTCAGTTTTGATATTATCTAATGCTTTCAAAGCAGTATTGGCTTTTTCGATAACAAATAAACCTGACTCAGTTAGCTTAAAGCCAGAAGGGCCTCTTTCACACAATTGGACACCGAGTTTTTCTTCAATTTCACGGATATGGCGGCTTATTGATGCTTTTGACATATTTAGTTTTTTTTCTGCAATGGTAAAGCCACCAGCTTCTGCAACGGAAGTAAAAACACGTAATGATTTTAAGTCTTTTTC
This sequence comes from Providencia sp. PROV040, assembly GCF_032706145.1. Classification (NCBI taxonomy): domain Bacteria; kingdom Pseudomonadati; phylum Pseudomonadota; class Gammaproteobacteria; order Enterobacterales; family Morganellaceae; genus Providencia; species Providencia sp. PROV040. Next base: position 918,711 of record NZ_CP120530.1, read on the forward strand.
AGTTAATTTTTTATTATGCATATTTATACCTATTACGTGAAATCAATCACTAAATGCTAATCTATCTTATTTTTTATTGGGATACAAATAGCATAATTAATACTATTTTATTTTAATTATTAAAATTGTTTTTATTTATATAAAAGGTTTCATTTTATGAAACCATAGGATCAAAAATATCACTTTTATTCCTAGCGGATACGTATATCTTAAAGTTGTAGTTGTTAATAGATTATTACCAAAGTGGCGCCACAAAATAATAATTAATCCAAATATATATAAATACAAAAGGATTCTAATTTATGGTCACAGATGAATTGTTAACAATAAAATTAGATATGATTACATTTACAGCATTAGGGGCCTTATTATTAATTGCTAGTAATGTAATCATAAAGAAATTTCCATTTTTTATGAAATATTCAATTCCTAGTCCGGTGATCGGCGGGTTTATGTTTTCTATTGTAATGTGGTTAGCTTATCAATTTAATATTGTTGAGCTTAATTTTGATAACACATTATATGACTTATCGATGTATATATTTTTCGTCACAATAGGTTTAATGACAGGTGTTAAATTATTAGTGAGTGGTGGAAAAATATTGCTAATTTATATGGTGATTTGCTGGGGTCTGGCATTTATGCAAAATGGCGTCAGCATTGGTTTATCATATGTTTTAGATATTGAGCCACTAGTTGCTATGATGGCAGGCCAAGCCTCGATGCAAGGTGGTCATGGTATGGCGGCATCTTTAGCACCGCTGATTGAGTCCTTTGGCCACGACCAAGCCCTGAATGTTGGGTTAGCGGCTTCGACTTTTGGTTTGATTGCAGGGTCAATTCTAGGAGGGCCTGTTGGGAACTGGTTGATCCAAAGAAATAAATTAAAAATTGAAACTGACCATGTTGATTTGGAAAATTTAGCGGAAAGTAACGATACCGAAGATAAAATTACGGCTCAACAATGTATTATTACAGGAGCAGTTATTTTAAGCATACTCGCTATCGGAATGCCGACAGCAAAATGGATAAGTACAGTAACAGGGTTTACTATTCCTGGACATATTTTTAGTTTGTTTGTTGGTGTTATATTTCATTCAATCAATGAAAGAAAATCAATAATTAAAATATCTCGCAATACAGTAGTATTAATTTCTACTTTATCACTAGAAATGTTTTTAGTGATGGCTATGATGAAGTTAAAACTTTGGGAATTATATGAGTTAGCGTTACCTCTAACTATCATATTAATATCACAAGTTATTACAACAATATTAGTGGCTATATTTGTTGTTTACCGTGCATTAGGTAAAAATTATGATGCGGCTGTTATGTCAGCTGGTTTTATTGGACATGGTTTAGGTGCAACGCCAAATGGCTTAGTGGTCATGGATGCTATTTGTAATAAATACGGTTTATTCTCACGAAAGGCATTCATTATTATACCAATCGCTGGAACGGTATTAACAGATATTGTTGGTGTCCCTCTATTTGTATTCTTAGCTAACACATTTGGTGGCTAAGAAATAAAAAAACAACAAAAGAAAGAAAACTAAATCTAAGAAGGAATAGTTTGTATGAAAAAATTAACGACACCCCCACATGTTGGCCATAAAACATTTTTATATTCAGAATTAGTGACTGAATTGACCAACATTGAAGCGGATATTGCCATACTAGGGATGCCATTTAGTTCAGCTTATAGTGCTCATGCATTTACCAACGACCAATCTCGTGCTCCACAATATTTACGTGATATGAGTGACCGAATTGTTAGGCATCCAGATCATTATGATTTTGATATTGATGGGCCACTACTCCAAGGCCGTAAAGATATTAAATTTGTTGACTGTGGTGATGTTATTCCTGATTTATCAAAGCCTTTGGGGGAGCACCATCAGCGTGCAGCTGAGGCAATTCGACAGTTATTAAGAGCTAAAGCACTTCCCATTGTTTTAGGGGGCGATCATGGGATCACAACGCCTATTTTGCAGGGATTTGATGAAGTAGGACCGATTACACTTGTGCATATTGATGCACATTTAGATTGGCGTGAAGAGGTTAATGGGGTGGATACCGGCCTTTCAAGCCCGATCCGCCGCGCTTCTGAAATGAAGCATATAGGTGAAATTTTTCAAATTGGTTTACGTGCACAAGGTAGCGGACGCCCTGCGGATTACCAAGCGGCTAAAGACCATGGTGCGCATGTTATTCCGGCCTATGAACTGCATGAGGTTGGCATGCAAGCCATTTTAGACCGCATTCCAGATAATTCGAACTACTATATTAGTATTGATGCCGATGGTATTGACCCGAGTATCATGCCTGGAGTTGATGGCCCGGCTCCTGGTGGGGTGACTTATTTGCAAGCTCGTAGCCTAATTCACGGTTTAGTGAAAAAAGGTCGCGTTGTTGGTATGGATATCGTTGAAATTACACCCGCAAAAGATATTCCCTCTAAGCTAACTGGGGTGACTGCTGGGCGTTTTGTTGTGAATTTAATTGGAGCATCCATTCGCGCAGGGTATTTTAATAAGAAATAACGCAGCCAATTAATGTTGTGCTAACAATAAAGTGGGAGATACATTTCCACTTTATTGTTAATTTGCAGGTGTCCCTTGATGAAACCTTAATTGCCATTGGTTTGCTGAATTTTTTAGCCAAATAGATGAGCGGTTAGTTAGCTTGGTTTTACCCCCATCTTGTTGTTCAAAACTGATATAAGTCATTAACACCGTATTATCACTCAATTGCGAGCAGTGGAAGTTTTCGGCGTAAATCGTTTTAGCTGTTTCATTAGCTAATGACGCTAAGGTATCGAGTTTATCGGTTGAAAAGCCAGAACGACCAAATTCAAAAAAATCCTCATGTAATATCTCGCGAAGAAAATTGCTATTCTGTCGGTTAGTACTGTTATGTAATTTTTTTTCTAATTCAATCAGTTTATTCATCACTCGCGTTCCCCCAATTGTTGTGCCAGTTTCTCGGCGAGTTGCGTAATGATATCCGAGGTATTAGCATGGAAATGCATGGCAATTTCCATTTCTTGAGCAGCTGGGAAACCTTCTTCTTCTGTTAAAATTCGATGTTGAGGAAGTTTTGCTCGTAAAGGTAATAAACTAACACCTAACCCATCTGCGATAGCACTTTGAATACCTGCAAGGCTAGAACAAGTATAAGTTATGTGCCAAGGGCGCTGTTCACTATCTAATAATTTGAACATATCATTACGGTAGAGACCGTTTTCAGGAAAAACCACCAAAGGTACTGAATCATTACTTAAACGTTTATATTGGTTGCTTGTTAGCCAACACAAAGGCTCCGGCCAATGGTAATCACTTTTAAATTCCCCTTTTTTCTGTTTCACAATAATTAAATCTAATTCGCCATGTTGGTAGCGCTGATGAAGTTGTCGGCTTAGGCCACTCGTGACTTCTAACCGCACATTGGGGTTAGCTTGCATAAATGCGGCCAGTGTCGGCGTGACTTGGCCAGAAGCGAGGTCTTCAGGAAAACCGAGCCGAATAGTTTGAATGACGGCATTGCCAGTGATTTTCATAAAGAAGGTATCATTGAGCGCCAATATATTTTTTGCATAACTCAACAAAACTTCACCAGTTTCGGTTAAGGTTAGTATGCGGTGCCCTCGGACAAATAAAGGCTGACTGACTAAAGCTTCTAGCCGTTGAATTTGCTGGCTTAATGTTGATTGTGTTGAATTTAAATGCTGTGAAGCCACGGTGAAATTCCCTGTTTCAGCAACAGTGACAAAGGTTTTTAACAAAACAAGGTTGAGCAATGGATTCATTTTATAAATACCAATCATTTAGTTATTTAATTTTTAAATAGCATACTTTTTCAGTAGATTAAAGGGTCATAGGGGAGATTAATCATGAAAACATTCTTTTTACGTGCAAAATGGTTGGTTCACTTAGCTAGCATTCTTATGATTTCATTGATATTTATGGGGAAAGGTATGGCAAACCCACAAGCTAACTCTTTGGTATCATTGGCTGAGCAAGGTAACTTACAAGGTGTTAAGTCCTTAGTTGAGCAAGGTGTGGATATTGAACAGCGCGATTCACGCCAACGTACAGCGTTGATGGCGGCAACCCATGAAAACCATCTTGAAGTTGCCCGTTTTTTGATTGAGCAAGGTGCGGACGTTAATGCACGGGATAATATGCAAGATTCCCCTTATTTGTACGCAGGGGCGCGTGGTTTGCAAGAGATACTAATATTGACTCTACAACATGGCGCTGATTTAAAAAGTACCAATCGCTACGGGGGAACTGCTTTGATCCCTGCGGCAGAACGTGGACATGTTGCAACGGTTAAAACCTTGATTGATGCGGGTGTTGACGTCAATCATGTTAATCGGTTGGGTTGGACGGCACTAATTGAAGCGATTATTTTGGGTGATGGTAGCGATAAGTATGCACAAATTGTCACTGAATTAATCAAAGGTGGCGCAGATGTTAACTTAGCTGATGGTTCGGGGATATCACCGCTGACGTTGGCAAAAAGTAAAGGTTACCGTAACTTGATTGAAATTCTTGAGAATTCAGGAGCGAAATAATGTCGGATACGCAATTTTTACAACAAGCTATCAACTTAGCAATGGAAAACGTGCGAGCTGGCGGGCGGCCTTTTGGCGCAATTGTTGTCTGTGATGGGCAGGTTGTTGCGAGTGGCGTTAATCAAATGCTTGAGCTCAATGATCCAACCGCCCATGCGGAGCTGATGGCATTGCGTCAAGCAGGGCAAAAATTAAGCCGCGTGAAATTAGATGACTGTGTGGTTTATGCAAGTGGGCAGCCTTGCCCGATGTGCTTGGCCGCGATGCGAATGGCGGGTATCTCTCGGGTCGTCTACGCCTATTCAAATGATGACGCCACACCTTTTGGGCTTTCTACGGATGCGATTGCAAAAGCGCTGAGGGTCGTTCCTGAGCAGCAATCAGGTTTACGGTTTGAGCAACTAAAACCCAATGATGAAACGCGCAGTACCCTGTACCAACAGTGGTGGGAACGGCAATCTAAATGAGTAAAGCGGCACCATCTTCGCTGGCGTTAGTACTGACCATTGTTTTAGTCGGGGTGAACTTACGCCCCTTTATGACGGGCCCAGGGCCTGTTATCGACAATATCATTCAAACGACAGGGATGAGTTATCAAAGCATTTCGCTTTTAACATTGTTACCCATGTTATTGATGGGGGTTGGCGCATTGGTTGTACCAATGCTAAACCAACGAATAGGTGAACGTGCGGGTATCAGTAGCGCAATGCTATTACTGCTGGTCGGTTCACTCGCTCGTTACTTTGTTGTTGATGGTGCAGCTTTATTATTAACCGCTTTTTTATGTGGAGTGGGTGCGGCTTATATCCAGTCGGTATTTCCTGGGCTCATCAAAGCGAATTTCCCCCAAAAAATGGCGATGATGACAGGATTATATTCAGCCACGTTAATGGCAGGGGGAGCTATTGGCGCACAGATCACGCCTTTGGTTGAAGAAATGACAGGCCATTGGCAGAGTGCCTTAGCATGGCTTGCTTTCCCTGCTTTGTTGGCGCTGTTGGCTATTTGGGCGAATGTACACACGGAGCGGGGCTCAAAAGCAGAGCAGGTCTCAGTGTTGACATTCTTACGAAGACCGAGAGCATGGTTGTTGATGGCAGGTTTTGGGCTGATTAATGCGGGCTATGGCACCGTAGTGACTTGGCTAGCGCCTTTTTTCCAAGAACAGGGAATGAGTGCTGCACAAAGTGGCACTTTTGTTGCCATATTAACGGTGTTTCAGGCGTTATCTGCACTCATGATTCCCGTGTTTGCTTCGCATAATATTGATCGTCGTTTTTGGCTGATTGTCACGCTCAGTTGCCAAGCTCTTGGTTTTTCTGGGTTGATGCTGTTTGCCAGCGATGTGCCACTTTTATGGGTCGCGTTATTAGGTATGGGGCTAGGCGGCTGCTTTGCATTAAGTATTATTACAGCTTTAGATCATTTGCCTCATCCCGTTAGCGCAGGCGCATTGACTTCGTTGATGCAGGCTGGAGGATTTATTATTGCAGCCTTTGGGCCATTATGCGCCGCGTGGATACAGCAATTGAGCCAAAGTTTTACATGGGTATGGGCAATGCATGTGATTTTTGTATTAGTAACATTGATTCTTTATTTGCGTTTGAACCCTAAAAGCTACAGTCAAATCTTCAATTTAAAATAATTAATTTCCTCTTTATTTATTGCGAATGATAATTATTGTTATCTTGGTGTTTTTTTGTCACTATACTGTTTATTTATTCGTCTAGGTAAGAGCCCTATGCAGCAGCGTATCGAAGATAAATTCACACAAGCGCATTCGGCCCGTGAAGAACACTCTGTTGGTGAGTTTATCCGGATCCGTCGCGGTGAGTTTCTGATTAACCGTGATTTAGGTATTGAAGAAGAGCAAGCCGCTGGGCTAAAAATTGTGGCTATCCATCAAGGGGCAATGGGCTGCCGTAGTAGTGCGGGACAAAATGTGGAGGTCAATTCACCTTCATTGATTTTATCGAGCAGCCAGCAAAATTATTTACTGAATAATCAATTTTATGGCCAACAAACCATGAAATACACCATGATTGATATCTCTCCTGAATGGTTAGAGGCTCAGCAATTAAGTTTACCTGATACGTGCTATCACCCTAGCGCCCCAAAGCTATTACAGTTGGTTATTCCTCCTAATATACTCGCAATCACTCATCAATTATTTGCTTGCCCAACTCATTCGTCATTACGTCATCTATATTTAAGTGCTAAAGTGTCAGAAATTACGGCATTATGCTTACATCATTCATTATCTAGTGCGAACTCGGCGGTTATAGGCACATTACGGCAGCGAGATATTGATAGCCTGCACATGGCAAAAACGATATTGATTCAGGAAATGGAATCTCCGCCCAGTTTAGATGAACTGGCGAAACGACTAGGGATCAATACCCGTAAACTTACCCAAGGCTTCCGTCAATTATTCGGTAATAGTATTTATGGCTGGTTGCAGGAGTACCGCTTAGAAACAGCTTTTCAACTGCTGAGTATGAATGATGCGAATATCTCAACAGTGGCTTACCAAGTCGGCTATACCCCCGCTCATTTCTCCGTTGCATTTCGCAAGCGCTTTGGTATCTCCCCCAATCAACTCAAAAAATAACAGCCTACTGCCGGATAACGATAGACAAATTCCGGTAGTCGAAAGTAACCCATTACATTAATTGCTAAATTGATAACAATTATCATTTAACTTTTTTAGGGTGGGAAATGCTGTCCGTTTATAACATTAAGTCACGCGGAATATTCCGCTTAACACCTTGTGCCCTTTTGTGTGCAACAGTGAGTTGGTCTGTGATGGTGAGTGCAGAACCCGTGCAGCCTAAACAGGATGTTATACAAGTGACCGCATCCTCAGATATGGATGATGACTATGTTGCACCTGGTGTGACAACACTTGGAAAAATGGCACTCAAGCCGCGAGAAGTGGCGCAATCTGTTAGCGTGATTGATAGAGAACAAATTGAAAAACAAAACTTACAAACGCTTGATGATGTAATGCAACGTGCAACAGGGGTAACCAGTGCGCCTTATGTGAAGTTAACCACCGCTTATTATGTTCGTGGTTTCCAAATTGACTCATTTGAAATTGATGGTGTACCTGCGTTATTAGGGAATATGGCGAGCTCACCTCAAGATATGGCGGTATACGAGCGGGTCGAAATACTGCGGGGCTCGAACGGCCTATTGCATGGTATGGGAAACCCCGCGGCAACCGTCAATATGGTCAGAAAACATGCGCCAAAAGAAAATATGGCCAAGTTGAGCTTAAGTGCGGGAAGTTGGGAGCGTTATCGTGGGGAAGTAGATGTTGGGGGGCTACTGAATCAGTCAGGTTCAGTGCGCGGACGGTTTGTTATGGCGTGGGAAGATAAAGATTATTTTTATGATGTTTCTGACCAGCAAACACGCTTGATGTACGGTACTGTCGATATCGATGTTACCCCTGATACGTTACTGCGTATAGGCGCACAGTTTCAAACGATTGATTCTGTCACTAATATGGCGGGTGTTCCTTTCGGTAAAGATGGCAGTGATTTACATCTACCGCGTAAAACGTATTTAGATGTGGATTGGGATCGCTTCAAGTGGGACACCTCCCGTTCATTTGCGGGGATTGAACATAAAATCAATGATGATTGGCAATATAAGCTTAACGCAGAGTATCAACATGTAAATGCCCGATTACTGTATGCAGGAGCATGGGGAAATATTGACCCAGTCACGGGTGATGGCGCGATGCTGATGGGAGGTGCGTATAAATTCCGTAACGAGCAAACCAGTTTAGATACCAGTTTAAACGGCAAAGTGGACGCATGGGGGTTAACCCATGATGTGGTTGTTGGTGCGAGTTACTCACATGCCAGTGAAAAGCAATATAGTGCAGATTTAGACCCCGCCTTAAATGTGCCTGTGAATGTGTATCGTTGGAACCCTCACAGCGTGCCGAAACCGAGTATTGGCGCTTATAGTTCAGCAGGGCCAACCAAAACAACACAAAAAGGTTTGTACGGGATGGGGCGTATCAAAGTGATCGAACCTGTCACGGTTATTGCGGGGCTACGTGATAGCTGGTGGGATGTCAAAATGCCTACGGCAAACTTCACGGAAAATGGCCGTCTTACCCCCTATGGTGGTGTGATTTGGGATTTTAACCCTCAATGGTCATGGTATAGCAGCTATTCAACGGTCTATCAGCCCCAAACAGGGAAAACGTGGAGCGGGAAAATGCTCAAGCCTGTTGAAGGGCAAACTCTTGAAACGGGTGTCAAAGGTGCGTTATTCAATGGCGGATTAAACTTATCAGGTGCTATTTACCAAATCGATATCAAAAATAACCCACAAATTGACCCTGCGCACCCAACGGGGGGCTTTAATAACTATTTCATTAGTGGTGGTAAAGTCCGTAGTCAAGGCTTTGAACTTGAAGGGATTGGCTATCTGACTCCATTTTGGGATGTATCTGTGGGTTATACCTATACGGATACGAAATACCGTGATGACAGCCAGCACCAAGGGGAGTCTTACAACACCTTAACTCCTCGCCATATGTTACGGGTATGGTCTAACTATGATTTACCGTGGGATGAGCGCAAATGGAGTTTGGGCGGCGGTATGCAAGCTCAGAGTGCATACCGCACAAGTAACGGTAATGTGACTTTACGCCAAGGTGGATATGCCATTTTTAATGCCCGTTTAGGCTATCAAATCGATGAAATATGGACGGCTGCCGTTAACGTTAATAACGTGTTCGACCGTCGTTATTACTCAGGGTTGTTCTCTCCTCAATGGAATAACCGCTATGGTGACCCGCGTAATGTGATGTTTACATTGAAGGCTGATTTCTAATGAAGTTAGTCAGTTGCCTAGCAGTTATTGGCACTCTGTTCAGTGGGATAGTGCTATCGATGTTGATAGCACGTTTTTATCCATCAGCAGATCCGCTCGAACGCTTATATGGTGCGATATTTCTAAGTGTTATCACCTCAATGGGGTTATTGGTTTATAACCTCAGCGCATCAAATTGGCGGCAAATATTAGTACGCAGCTATAGCTGGTGGCCATTGCCGCTTTTTTTAATGATGAGGGGATGGATATGAAGAATAAACAGCCTCTTTCTCTCACTCGTCGTTTAGACCAATTACATCGCAGTGCGGGGGCGCTATTTGGCGTTTTTTTGTTTGTGATCCTATTTACAGGATGTTGGAGCTTAGGTAGTGATGCATTGAGGTTATGGGGCAACAAGGTGCCACTTTCAGGTGAGTTACTACCACTTGAACAGCTCCTTGCATTGCAACCAAGTGCAACCATGATCCAATTGCCGGAACAGCATAACCCAGTGATCACTTTTTGCCAGAGTCAGGGAAGTTGTGAGCTAAGCTATAGCGCGATTAACGGTGAATTGGTTGTATTAGACAGCCCGACAATGTGGCTAGTGACATTACATAAAAACTTATTTATAGACTTTCCTGGGCGCATTCTTATCAGTTTATTTGGTTTTGCATTAGCTGTCTTATTAATTACAGGTCTAGTAATACAGCGCCGTAGAATAGCCACTATGGTGCGCTTGCCGCGTGTTACACACTTGAGAGTGTTGCTTCACGATTTACATAGCTGGCTTGGCCTATGGTGTTATCCGTGGTTGGTTTTATTTGCGTTTACCGGCGCGTTATCGGGGCTAGGGGCGCTCGGAACCGTTTCCCTCGGTGAAAGGGCGGCACCGGATAATCCACAAATTATCATGAAAGCTCTGATGGGGGAGTTTGAGCCACTAAAAACACCCGTACCTGTGGCTGAAAGCTCAATCACTGCGGCAGTCAGCGCATTACAGCAAACAGTCCCTAGCTTTATACCTCAAACTTTGTTCAAGCAAGGTGAAATGTGGGTGATTGGTGGTGTGCGTAATGGGCAGTTATCTACTTCTAATTTCGAACAATATCAATTTGATAGTAAAAAACGCCAGTTAGTTGCAGTGCGGGATTCTGCAATGCAAGGTATTTGGACTCGTGCTTTTATTGCCATCCAACCCTTGCATTATGGGCAATATCAATGGCTACCTAAAATAAGTAACACATTGAGTTATCTGCATTTTATCGCGGGCTTGAGTGGGCTGATATTGATTTCTGTTGGCCTAGCTATGTGGTGTTGGAAAAGAAATCATAGCTTAGCGGCAAGGTTCATTGTGGGCAGTTGTGGGGGATTGCTGTTGTCCGCATGTGCACTATTAGCGGCAGTGCCATGGTTCACTTCATTGTTACCAATACATTTTTTTATCGGCTGGGGGATAGCATGTACTGCGAGTCTACTCTGCAAAAATGTACAGTTGAGCTTGCAGGCATGCCTTTTATTCTCTGCTGCTTTGTTGCTATTTGCATTTATAGCCTCCTATCTGTTTAGTTCGTTGCCTTTTTCTCGTATCAATCTCGTTTTGTTATGTGGCGGAATAGGGCTTTTATGTATTTTATTCGGTTGTCGAAAATTGTTAGGCACAGCAAAACGTGCGCGGAGTGAGTATGAAAAATCTATTACAAAATAAACAGTTAGTGGTGACTTTGGGGTTACTTTATCTTGCGCAAGGGATACCGATGGGGATAGCAATGGATGCGTTGCCTACCTTTTTACGCCATGACGGAGGAGAACTGAAAGCATTAGCTTTTTTGCCATTAGTCGGTTTGCCATGGGTGGTGAAATTTTTATGGGCTTCGTTTGTTGATAACCATTGGGGGAAACGTTTAGGTCGTCGTAAAAGTTGGATTATTCCAATGCAAATTATTGTCACGGTAACGATGTTTGCGTTAAGTACCATCGGGCTATCGGTTGCGAATGCTTTCCCTTGTATTGTCTTGTTGTTTGTGGCTTCACTTACTAGTGCTACCCAAGATATTGCAACAGATGGCATGGCTGCTGAGCAAGTCAGTGGCACAATGTTATCAAAAATTAATGCGGTGCAGATAGCTGGGGTGATGGCGGGGTTTTTTATTGGCGGTGCAGGGTTGATGATCATGAGTGAAAGTTTTGGTCAGCAGCTTGCCTTAGGGGTTTTAGCTTGTGTACCGTTACTTAGTTTATTGTTTATTAGTGTCTGCCCATTAAAAACACCATCAATAACACAGGAAATGAACGAGAAAGCGAGTCTATTAAAAACAGTAAAACGTCGTGGTGCTCCGCGTTTACTGTTATTAACTTTACTTTCTGCGGTAACGGCTGTTTCCGGTTTTGGTTTAGCCAAACTATTCTTAAATGATGCTGGTTGGTCATTAGCGCAAATTGGTAAAATGGGCATGGCTGGTGGCATGGTCACATTAGTACTGGGTTGTGGCGGTGGGGCGTGGTTAATCGGTAAAACCGGTGTGTGGCGCGCTTTCTCATTTGGTCTATTATTTGCTTTACTCTCTTCATTATTGTGGTTGTTACAATCCTTTAGTGGCGTGTCAATTAGCTTAGTGGCACTTTGTATTACATTTGGTTCATTATCTGCGGGGATCACATCAGTCGCGATAATGACGGCGGGAATGCAATTTGCATCACGCTATCAGCAAGCGGGTACTGACATGACCGCAGTACAAAGTACGCGGGATATTGGCGAATTAGTCAGTTCGATGATGCTTGTTGGTTTAACGGCAGCGGTAGGTTATTCAGGTGGGTTTATATTAGGGGCATTAATTGCCTTTATAGCGTTGCTAGTGACATTTTCACATTACCGTTATGTGAAAAGATTAGAAGCAGAGCAAGTTTAATATAAATAGAGCCGGTGCTATTTTTTACGTTTCTTATTTTGTTTTTTGACTTCTTTATTCGCTTTCTTTTCAATGGAATTGAAGTAGATATCTAAATAATGTCGGTTGCTTAAAAATGAAATTAAGCAACTGGCAACAATCACCACCCAAACAAGTTGCAACTTAATTGAGTTTTCAATACTGAAAAGTAGTAATAGTGGGATCATGATCATCATGCTTATGAAAATGGAGCACAATAACGCGCCAGCAATATAGAGTGAGTACTTTTTTAACCCGAAAATATTGAGGATGGTAAGCACGACAAAAGTTAACAGTAGCGTACCAAATGTCGCAAACATAATGATTAGCCCAGCCTCTTGTTCAATAAGCCAATCCGTGAAACCAAACCAAGAAAAAGGGATACTTATCATTGTAAGCGCTCCTGTTTACTAAATAGTAGGGGGATATCTTTAAAACGAAATAACCTGGCAAAAATAACATTGGGGAAAACATGAATATCTGTATTGTAGAGTGTGACGGTTTGGTTGAAAAACTCACGTCGGTCTGCAATTTGGTCTTCAACATGTTTTACTTGTGTTTGCAATTCCAGTAACACCCCTTTACTTATCAGCGTTGGATAGTTTTCAGCGATAGCAATCAGCGGTTTTATTTTTGCTGGAAATTGGTTTGCAGTATCGACTTTGGTTTCAATAGCGGTACTGGATAAATAGCGCTGACGGCTGGCAATTAACTCGCTAAACAGCTGTTTTTCATGTGCCATCGCTTTATCTGCAACTTGAGTTAATATAGGAACTAATTCAACTTGCTTCTTTAATAGCACATCTATATTCGCAAATGCTTTATGGCAATTGTTTTTTAAAAATACAATATTATTATAAATATTAATTATATAGCGTATAAAAATATAGCTAATAACAGCGATAATAATGAAAAAAATAAGCTTTTCCATGTTAGTTATCACCGAATAATGAGATCTGGTCGAAATGCATATTTAGCAGCCCGTTTTGATAATCCATTGGCGTAACTAAAATCACACCAATCAGAAAAAGTGCAATCATGGCGGTAATAGCTAAATTTCGACGTAATGGACCTGTTTTGTTCCAACGAACGACATAGTCTGAGGGCGAGACGCCTAATAGCATATGAGGTGCCTTACGTATAATAATCGATTCGCCTTTTTCATTGGCATCTGCTGTACCAATTAATAAATAACTGCGGTTTGCTTCAAGTAAATATTCTTTGTAACGGCGATTACCGCTTTCAATATCCATATGTGGTTCTAAGCCAGGGTAAACAAAATAGTCTGGATCGCACTCTACTTTTACCGAACCAGTATCATCCGTAAGAGTGAAGCTATGCATGTTGCATTTGCTATTTTGTAAGGTATAACTCTTTTTACCGTCTTTATCTTTTGATATGGAATATTCAAAATAAAATGAGCCGTAACAGGTTTTATTACCTAACTGACTTTTAATTACAGTACCCGCAGTGATTTTCCCTTCAACCTCCACAAGGCCCATCGCCATTGAGCGTATTTTAGAGGTGGCTAAGTTTTTCTGAAATTTTAAAAAGCGCTTGGTTGGCGTATTTTCAATCGCTTTAAATACAAAGGCTAAGACAAATGCGATAAAAAATACGCGCATGTCGATGAAGAACCCTGCAAATAGGCAAGTGGCGATCAGCATACCTATAAGAGTTTTAAGAAACGCACTAAACTTTGATGAGCCTTCATTTTGTAAACGTTGATAACGTTGATAGCCCGCTTTACTAGCCTTGACAACATTACGGGTAATAAAAAAGGTGATGACGAGAATAACGACGTAATAAATAATACTGCCATAGTCGCCGATAGAAGGAGAGAGTGAGTACCACATACCACAAGCAACACTGATAAAAGGAATAATCCCCCAGTTTACCTTTTTATTTATCGAAAATTTGTTATCAATAAATAAAATTAAAGCACCAATAGCTGCTCCGAGTAAAAAATACATATTCACGCATTAATACCTTTAGGCTGACATTATTTAAACTGGACGCCCTGATATTTTTTTTCATCTTCAGAAATATCAAGTAATGGCAGTGCTGAGAAACGAAATGCATTGGCAATTAGGCTGTCAGGGAACATTTGTATTGCAGTATTATACTCTGTTGTTGCATCGTTAAAGCCTTCACGTCGTTGGGCTAATTTATTTTCAACATCACTTAAGGCGATTTGTAATTGGGTAAATTGCTCACCAGAAATGAGAGTAGGGTAATTTTCTGCAATGGCAATAAGGTTACCCAGTGCACGGTTCATTTCATTCGATGCTGCGATTTTATCGTTCATGTTTTTGGCATTAAAGTAGTTCTGACGCGCATCACTTAGTGAAGTAAAAAGGATTTCCTCATGTTCCATAGCCTTTTCTGTAATGGTAACGAGTTGTGGGATCTGATCGGCTCTTTGCTTTAAAATAACATCAATATTGGCAAATTGATTGCTGACTTGATTACGGGTGTTGATCAGGCGGTTATAGATAGAGATCCCCCAACCTATAGCCAATAAGAGTAAAACAAATACAACGATAAGTGTGATGGTCATATTGATGCCTTTTAACCCGTGATAAGTAATTTGGGTTAAAAGTATAAGAGCCTTACCACTTATGCAATCAGAAAAGAATGAAAGTAAGGTGAGAATAAAGAAAATCTGATCTTTTTGAGTGACAAGATCAGATTTTACTTTTGAATAGTGCTTAAAGATTTGTATTTACAAGAGAAAGGTTCTTATAGCTATTTTGTTCAAGAAAATAATCTAGGTCACACTGCAATACATTAGCAAATATACAGAGCCGATGAATCGTAAAATTCTGCGTACCGCGTTCATAACGGGAGATTTGCTGTTGGCTTAATCCCGACTTTTTCCCTAAAGTGTGTGCTGTCCATCCCATCTGTAAACGGCGTTTACGAACTTGTAGTCCTATATAGGCATTTGAAATTTCAGTTTGATATATTCTCATAATATTATCCTGATTAATATCACACTACTTAAGTGTAAATAAGGTTTAGTTATGTGTTCTTATATTGATACGTTGTTTTTTCGAAAGTAATTGAATCTGATAGTCTAATTGCTATGTTTTCATTTCGATAATTACCCTGAGTATAAAAAGATTTCTCTCCATTAAACAGAAATAACCCAATAATAAATACGCCTAATCCAATAATAAATACAATAAAGCTGAATAGATAAGATAGTTGCTTGTTAATATAAAATAGGGATTGTTCCTCTAATGCAAAAGCGGCATCTGAGAATGATAAAAATAATATGACGATCCCCCAGTGTAATACAGAAAGCAAAAAAGGGTATTCAACATGATTATGTATAATAATAGGGATTATTGATAGAATGATTGCCAATGGATAACCATTTCCATTAATTTTATATTTTATAAAAGATTGAAATACGACATAGATACCTCCGGTTAATAATAAAGATAAAAATATCAAATTAATGAGTCCTCCAGTCATCAGCCAGAGTAGTATTTCATTGTGTGGGTGAGGAACAATATACATTTTAGGACTAAAAAAAGGAATTGCTGTTCTTTCATAACTATTTTCAAATAAAAATGATTGCTCCCATGCATCATACGGTTTTTCTAAGAATAAAGTAATAGAAAAACGTAGCATTTGTTTTAAATGGAATTGATTCATAACATCAGTTCCAATGTACTGTGGGCATAGTTTTATTAAATAAACTCCAATAAAGATTGCTACAGCAATAATAAAATAACTAGCACTAACACGTAGAGGGTTTTTCTTGTAAAAAAGACAAATGAAAATAAATGCACAAACAGTAAAGCTTAGCCAAGCAATAACAGATTGCAGAACGACTAAAGTTAATGTGAAAAATAAAACGCATGTTCCTAGTAATACAATCCTGATTTTTTCATGGCGTTTAGATAACAACGAAAATTGTGATAATACAAGAGTCATAAGAGATAATAAGCATGCAGTCGCCATGTTAACCGATAATATATTAACTTGCTGTGATAAGCCATTTGAACGCACGCCTGATGCAAGATAAAAAATATCAGCTTCAAATATATATTGATATGCAGTAATAAAGACTTGAGCTACATTAATAATGATATAACAGTAAATACAAAATGATTGTATTAACCATTTTTTTTTCACTTGTAACCCTGCAATATATAGTAATACGCCAACGGTAATACCAGAACAATACCAAAAATCAACATTATTATTTTCTCCCTGATGAGATATTAACCCCATCATTAAAATAGCTAAAGAAAAACAGTAGCAAATAGCAGGTAATGTAATGATTATTTTAATTTTCCGATAGAAAACTGTAAATGCTATAATGGATATCGTCAAGGAAATAGATAACCAGCTAATAATGTTTTGTGGTAATGATTGTCTCAAGCTTCCTAGACTGTCAATATAAATAAGACTAGCAAGGTGCCAAACAATAAAGATACCAATAAATAGTGAGCGGGATATTATGATCATAGTACGCTTACCGCTATATTAAATAAATGTTGCTATTAACCAAGCATTGCCTTTGTAGTCTCCAGGTTCGGCGTCATAGCCTGAAACTTTACTTTCAATCGTAATGTTTTTTACTTTATCTATTGTTGTTTCGAGCGTTTTTCCACTTTGATTATTTTGTTCATCATAAAGTATAAGCTCAGAATAAATAGTATTATTTCCTGATTTTAAGGGAAGTCGTTTTTGTGGATCACTATCCGTGGCATAATCTAATGCTAATTTTACTTTAACTGGCTGTACTCTATCGCATGTATAAGTAACAGTACGCGTTTCTTTACTATTAAATTCATAAGCATCCAATGTTTTGTGATCAATGTTTAAATTATCAATATTAGAATGGCAATTTGACGGATAATTGATAACCGATGTAGTGAGATCTAATTTAACGGTGGCTTTATCAATAGGTACATAAATATCTGGTGTTCCATAGTCTTGGAATAATCGTGTGTAACCTGCAATCATTGCATTTGGAATAACAATTTTTCCATCAACAGGGATATCTTTGACATAAACTCTAACGGTAAAAGGAAAATGAACAGTAAAAAATGATGTTGCTAATGGCCCCATTTCTTCATTCGAGCATCCTCTCCCTGAAATATTCCGCCAGCCATTGGTTATTCCATTCTCAGAATAAAGTGTGAAAAATGTATTATTGTTTATTTTAAATGCGGTCAGCCCTCCAATAGTAAAGCCTGCTTCTGGCATATAGGCAAAAACACGGTGG
Source organism: Providencia sp. PROV040 (assembly GCF_032706145.1). Taxonomy (NCBI): domain Bacteria; kingdom Pseudomonadati; phylum Pseudomonadota; class Gammaproteobacteria; order Enterobacterales; family Morganellaceae; genus Providencia; species Providencia sp. PROV040. The sequence continues at coordinate 936,301 of NZ_CP120530.1, forward strand.
TAGGCATAAGCCGGAACAAGGCCTGCTGAATAATTACCTTGTAAGAAATTCACAGTACAATATACAGACCCATAAGGCTGAGATGTGTTTTCATTAATAACAATACCGGAGCTATTTGCTGGGGCTATTAAAAAATATTTATTGTTATCACTTCCAATTGCTGGTGTATCAGAAACAACAGAATTGTTAGATACTAAACTCATTTTATAGCCACCACCACTTCCTGAATAGCGAGTCGCACTATAGGAATTTAAGTTAACTAATAGTAGTAACAAAAATAATGGTGAATACTTTTTTATATTTTTCATAAAGACTTCCCAATATTACAGATAATCAACCATCACTGATAAAGCGGCACTAAATGGCCCAGCAGTGAGATTTTCAATAGCTTGATTAGTGACTAATTGTGATTGGATAACAACTTTCCCTGTATCACCACTTACGGATGGAGCAATCCTTTCCCATTTATTAAGGTTGAGCGCATTACTTTTATTTTCTTCTGAGAAACGAATACCCAATCCATTAATAGAGGTTGCAAGTACGGTTTCATTATTTATTGTCAAAGTGTTCCCTTCTCTAGGAGATAGGTAAACTTGTAAATTTTTTCGAAGTTCACATTGTTTAATGAGAATACCGAAGGACTGTTTTTCTTCAGTTAGTCTGTCTAGCGCTACCTCACGGAAATTAATGACTAATTCTTTTTCACCATTTTCTGCTGTAAGTACACATGGCGGTCGAACCAATTTTGCAGAAAGAGAAATTAGTACATCCGCTTGAGTGCCTAAGGAAACTAATAAACTAATTAAAGGGAATGAAAAACAAATAAATTTCATTTCAATTCTCCTTATTGATAATCAAGATTAAAAGTAACAGTTGAGGAGAACCCCCCTGTTTTTAAAAGAGAACTAAAGGGCTTCTGAGCATAAACACCGAATAAAAGTGTATTAACGGACCCTTTACCTGATTCAGTTACTGTACTGACATCAATTGTTGTATTCAGTTCTAGTTCTTTACCACGACTATCAGTCAGTGCTAATAACACATTAGATTCACCAGTGGTTTTTAAATAATTAATACCATTATGTGTTTCAATATTTTGGGTATTTAACGTTATTTTGATCGTTTTATTCAAAGCCATCGCTGAACAGTCCATGATATCCAATTTAAATGGTTGCATATCTGAACGTCCTAATGTTTCGATTGAAGAAAAACGTAGCCCAGAAAGATATATTTTTTTCTGTGTATCATCATCACTTAGCCGGCAACCAAGCGGTACTAACACTCCTTCAAAGTAAACTGTTAGTGTATTGGCAAAGCTGGTATTCCATGTTAGGAATAAAAAACTAAATAATAATATTGAGCATCTAGTCATAATTTATCTCCACACGTTGCATCTTATTACTAGCAGGAATAGAGAATAAAATGGTGTTATTGCGTAGTGGTTGAGTTAGCACATATTGGTTACTGCCTAATTTCAGTCTTAACGGTACCCAAGCTTGCTTTTGTATTGGTTTGCTACAATGAGAAAAATGCATTTCCACACTATAGGTTGCTGCAATTAAAGTACTTTCATTTAATTTTAATGAGATATTAGGTAGACAAGGAGCAGTAACAATACGCGCATTAACATATATCGTGCCTGTTGTCACAGGCACCGCAGACTCAGCAAAAATAGGTATAGTAAAAGCCCATAGTGCTAGGTAATTCAATTTCATTGTTCTGCTCCTATCTATTTTTTACTCATTATTCCGTCACACTGCACTTTGAAGCTTGGCATTTGAAAGCAAGTGAGGGCTTTCCACCATAATCATTGATATATGTCAGGTAAGGTGTTGAAAATTTGGATGATTTAATCAGTTGATTAGATTTTGGCGGTATCATGACTGCGTCAAAATCACTTTCTTCAGATTGTTTTTGGCTGTTCCCTATACCAATTACAGTTAAATAAAATGGTGTTGGGTTATCTAACGTATAACCCGATGATGTTGCTGTTAATGTTATGTATTTCGTCCAATCGGTTTTGCTTTGTGCAACAATGCTTTCAGGGCGATAAAATAGTTTTACACGGCTCTGTAATGCAATTTGCAACACACCCGCTTCTGATGACTTAGGCGGGATTTCACGCAGGTTGTAATAAAACAGGGATTCCCTGTCTTGCGGTAACTTTGCAATGTCGGGTGCGGTGCTTAGGCGAACTAGGCTAGTGGATTTGGGTTCCATGCGCTGAATCGGCGGAGTGGCAATAATAGGGCCTGTTTCCAGTTTTTGTTCTAACGCATTTTCTAACCACGACTGGGCCAAATAAGGCAATTCCGGGTTATCATTACGGATCGTAATATTAATAGACGACTGGTTTCCATCGAAAATTATACGAGTACGATCAAGTGTAACCGCGGCATTCGCAGCTGAAATTACACTTATAGTCAGCGTGAATACGCTAGTAAGTAACAAAAAAGGGGAATTCAATTTCATCTTAGTTCTCTTATTAACGACAAATAATAGTTGGGTAAATTTCTTGAGGATTAATCACGTCAGGCACATCGGCACTACACTGGTGTTTATTTCCCCAGTAGAGATTGAGTAAGTCTTTAGGCTGGATACCAATAATCCACGTAATACCTTGTTCGCCAACAATTCCGAGTTCAATATTGTTGCTATTACGTACGCTGGCGCCAAAAGGCGGATAAGTGTCATCAGCTAGTTTTAAGCGAGCAAACGTTTTTTCACCTTGAATTACGTTGAGGCGACGATATCCGATTGCCCCACGAGTCAGAGTCGTATCAGTGACGGTCTCTAATGCTTCAACATCTTTTGGTAATTTACTGGTATTAATTGATGCACTGGTTTTCCGATAACTACTCACGTTTGGCAATACAGCGAGTCCAAAGTGATTAGTTTGATAAACGCCACCACTCAGAGGAACGTTAGCTGCACCAGGTGTTTCTATAACGAGTCGAGTACCACCATAAGCGGCTTGGTGCATGGCAATACCTTCTTTAATTAAGGTAATTCCACCATTAATTGATCCCCCAACGCTGTGATACTCGTTCGGGACATAACTCGCATTTCCTGAAATTGAGGCATAAGGAAGATTTTGGTTTAAATAACCACTAAAGCTGGTTTGGTCATTCTGATGACTTCCTGTTTGATAACCGACATTTAAGTTATAATTGCGCTGCTCACTATATCCGCTATAACCGATATTATGTGTTGAACTGCGTTGGCCATTTTGGTTTCGGGTATAACCTTCAGAAAAGCTGACGCTGCTTCCTTGACTTAAAGGAATAGTGAAATACAAGCTGATCGCATCATCTTGATATCCCGCTCTTTTTGAACGAGAAGCAGAAGCTGTCAGGTTAATATTTTTGAGCCCAATAGCCGCCCAATTTAAAAGAGTACTTAGGTATAAGCTGTATTGTTCTTCTGTTTCACTATTCCAATACGTATTGTATTGATAGTTTCCACCCAATGAGAAATCATCAAAATATTTATTAATATTAATTTGATAGCTTTCTTTTTGAGCTTGGCTTTCATTACCTGTACGTCGTTCATCCAACGTTTGTTGCAAAGAGCGATAGGTTTCATCAGAGAAACGATACCCTGCGAATGTAATGTCAGTTCTGGCTTCATCAAATGATTTTGAATAACTAAGTCGATAACTTCGGCCAGTTAACGTTTTATCAAGTAATTGAGCATGTGACTGAGTCGCATCGAACGAAAGGCTACCGAATGAAAACAGGTCACGACCAAAGCCTGCTGAAAATGCCTGATAATTTTTTGATAAAACGGAGCCCCCATAGATAGACCAAAGGTTATTTAACCCGTAAGAGAGTTCTCCCGAAGCAGTTAAATCACCTTCGAGCTGGCGGCCATTAAAACGTGGTTTACCCGCTGCAAATTTATAGCGGATTTGCCCTGGTCTCGTTAAGTAGGGTAATGCTGCTGTGGTAATGCTAAATTGTTGTTCTTCACCATTTTCTTCTCGCACAGTCACATCTAATGTTCCACGAATAGAGCTATCTAGTGTCTGGATACGAAAGGGACCAGCAGGTACGGTTGTTTCTAAAACTATACGGTTATGGCTTTTGACAATAACAGTGGCATTAGTTTGAGCAATACCAATAATCTCTGGTGCATAACCTGTTAATTTAGGGGGCATCATATTTTCATCGGTTTCAAGAGATACCCCGGTGTACTGCCAAGAATCAAAAATAGCAGAGTAAAAGTAGTTCTCACCTAACGTTAAAATAGACGCAATGGATTTTATTGAGCGGTATGCAAATAATCGGCTAAATGTGGCATCACTATATTGGTTTTCGAAGCTTCCTGTCGATTTTCGATAGTTTGCTTGGTAATCACCGCGTAAACGCCATGCACCAAAATTAAGCCCTGTTGTTCCGTTAGCAGAAAGGTACGATTCTCGTGAACCTGAATTTTGATGCGTTAAAGAACCTGTTAGGTTGTAATCTAATAAAAATCCATTTACACCTTCCTCCCAACGTGAAGGAGGAACCCAACTTGGATCTGTATATTCTAAATAGCTTTGTGGGATTAAAATGGATAGCGTTAATGTCGATAAATCTACACTTAATGAAGCACCTTCAAGCGGAGATAAATCAAGGCATTTACCCTCATCACGATATTTAATTAATTTAATTGCGTCCGGAGTAAGCCCTAAACGATCAAGAATATTAACGGGAACACAAACGGTATCGAATAAATTATTGTTTTGGGATTGTGGCGCTATCACAGTGATATCTTGCGCACTACCCATGCCCTCATTATTGACTTTGAGATTTAAATGATAAATACCAGGCATAATAAATCCAGCCTGAGAAAATTGGCTAAAGTCAATATTTTGAGTGTCTTCTGTATCTAACATATCGGTATTGAATTCGACAGCATAGGCTAACGAAGAGATTGAAGATAAAAAAGAAGTCACAATGATGTAAGAGTAAATATTAAATTTAACCATGATTTTTTCATCAAATTAATTATGAGTTTATTTACTAGTCGTAAGTAACGTTGAATTTAATTGTGGTAAAGTAATCACCAGGTGTAATTTCGTTATTACTTGTGCCTAATTCTGTTTCATATTTTAAAAAGCTCTCTTTACTTTTGTTATCAAAATAAACATAATTATTAGAAATAGAGTAGAGCTTATTTGGTATTAATAAATTATTGTTAATGTCGTATATATATAGAACAACTCCAGGCTTAGGGCCTGATAGTTTTATTGCATTAGTATACGTATCTTGCAGCGCAAAAAAACGAATTTTAATACCTTTATGATTACTACTGTCATATTCACTAATACAGTTATTTAATTTTATATAGAAAGGTCTTCGCATTAATTTTTCATCATCTATATTATTTATACTGTAATTAGAAATGTAATTATAGTTTATATATTGATACTGACTATCAGTTTCAATTGAACAAGGTGCCGCAACGATATAACCTTGCATTACTGTTTCGCCTCGGAGGCCATCTTGAATATGTCCAAGGTTAGAGCTAGTCGCATTAGAGTTAATAGGGTTAAATAATAAGGCAATCCATAGATAAGTATTTTTTTTCATAATGAGCCTTTTATGGGGAGAGAATTCTCTCCCCTAAAAAAATTACTCGTATGTGATTTTAAAGTCAGCGATAGAACTAAATTCACCTTCAGTAACTGGTGTTGCACCATCAACACGTTTAGCTAATGCAGTAAATTCTAAAACGTTTTCACCTTGGCGGTTACGAATTTGGCTTAGGATAGATTTAGCTTCATCAAATTTAAAATCTTTGATTTGAATACCGATATTCGAAGCGGTACCAGTAGTACCTAAGAATTCTTTATCAGTACCGACATAGTTTTTACCACCAAAGGTAATTTTAATATCTTTAACAGCAACCCACTTACCTTCAGTGTCTTTGCTAAACTCATCAAAATTACATTCTTTTAATTTGATAGCGATATCTTTTTCTGCTGCATTACCCGCTTCTAAAGATGCACGAGAAAGTTGACCAAATGGAACTTCTTGTTTTGTACTTTCTGATTCAATATTACATGGAGCATTAACAACTTGGCCGCTGAAATGTAATTCACCGCTATTACCACTAGCAAAGATAGAAGTTGAAATAGCAGAAGACGCGAATAAAACAGCAATAGAAAGTTTATTTAATTTCATATCTTACATCCTTAAAAATAAGTAAATATTTGATCCCTAGTGAGCCTTTATATAAGTACTGCCATAGGAATAAAGTTCAGTATCCATAAATGGATTTTCAAATGTCCTAATCACAGAACGCTTAACGTAATCGTTTTTAGCGTGGGTCATTTCGACGGAAGGAATCTTATCCCTATCAGGTGTAAAATGGAATAAAACTCTTTGATTTTAATTAAATTTGAATTATTTAACTTATATTTAGTTTTTTTTAATATGTATCAATGTTTTTATGCTAATTTAATTGTCTGTGAAATGTTTAATGTTTGTGCTTTTAAGGTGTTTTAAGGTTGGGGGTGTTTAGAAATAAAAAAAATGCATCAAAATATCAATATTTGATGCATTTCTTATGATTTTTTTTGGTACTACAGAGTGCAAATAAAAAGTGGAGAGAAATTTTCTTCAAAAATATAACTTGTGTCGGTTAATTTTTTTATTTTTAAAAAATAAAGTTGGTTAATTTCAGGAACACCTCGAATATTGATTTTGTCTTGAGCCTGATCAGCTGGGTCTATAAATATATTTTCAACGCGTAAAAAAAAATGGTCACCTAAGTATTCATGTTTCATCAGAAATTTTCGTGAAATAGTATAGTTTTTACCATTATCACTAATGCTTCCATTCATGATGAATGTGTGTTGGTCAGGTTTATTTTCGTTAGGGATAACACTTAGCAGGTAAAATCCTTTTAAGGTAGAACGATGGTCAGAGATATTTATTTTTAAGGTTGTTTGGCAATCAGGAATAATAGGAGTGTTAATTATGTGATGAACATATAAGCTAATGAAAACCAAAATTATAGATATAATGGACAAAAAAAACATTCTTGTTGATATTTTATTTGACATAAAAATTCTCACAGCTCACAGTTGCACTTTCTTTCGGTACTGTTGGGCAATAGGACAAAAATAGGAAGTTGTCATATAAATTTTTATCATTTGCTACGATACCAACATTATAATAAAAAACAGTTGCCGGCTTTTTACAATCTAGGTTTAATTTCGTGAGTTCATTTTGAATTGTCGCAAAGCTGATGGTTGTTGTATCGGGTTTATGGTAACTATTAATGTAGCGGATACTGCATTGATCGATACGACCAACTTCAGGGTATTCTGTTCGGCTTGCAAAGAAATAACTTTTAAAAAGGTATAATAAGCAAAAAATAATGAGCCCAATAAGTGAAATTTCAACATATCGGTTATTCAACATGTAGCTTTTTTTATTTTCGACTGCCTGGGGGAAAGTCCCTTCGGGTACTTTTGATGAAGAGTCTAGTTCTTCCTCACTAGTGAATAAAGCTTTGTGATTATTATCACTAATTTCCTGTTGCTCATTTTCAATTTTCAGATCAGCAGAAAATTTAATCCCAACTTTAGGTACAGTCGTGATAATTTCATCATCAGAAAAAGATGATAAATGGCGTCTGAGTACAGAGACACTACTATTAAGGTTATTATCGGAGACAACTTGGTTATGTTCCTCCCAAACCCGACGTAATATGGTTTCTCGGTCAACAATATCATGATTATTTTGTACTAAGACTAATAACAAACGGTTTAAGGTGGTTGTTAGTTTTAATGCATTATTAACATCGTCGATATATAACAGCCCCTGATGACTGTCATAATTAATATGATTATTAATCAAATAGTTCATTTTTAGATTGATTTTATTTATAGGAAAAATATTTATATTATTTGAGTTTATACCTGTTATTTATGTTATGTCAATTAAGCATATTTGGTGTAATTTTGAAAGTTATTGAAAATCATATAGTTAAGTTTTTATTTACGCATGTTATGTTTAAGGCGGGAGGTTGAAGAGGTATTTATTTTTTTAGAAAAACACTATTTTTTTAACATTATACAAAATAACTAATAGTTATTATTGCGTAAAAAATTTTAGGCTGAAACATTTTATGAGGAGTAAGTCTGTTGCTAGCTATTATTTTGGCTAAACGATGATATATAAAAAATAGCCTCAAATATAAGAGGCTATTTCATATAAATACTTTACCAATTAAGCCGTTGGCTCAAGGATTTGGTGCATAACAGGATGGAATTTACGTTTAAAGTAAACGAGACCATGTCCAGTATCGTTCACAATGATTTGTTTCATTTCAACCATGTAGACAGAGTGCGTACCGATATCTTGAACTTGAGTGATTTCACCTTCAAGGTTGGCAAGCGCGTTTTTTAACATTGGTTGCTGTAAAATACCGCTTTCCCATACACTCCAGCCAAAACGTTCTTCCATCGTTGAACCTTTCATACCTGCGAAATGGCATGCAAGTTCTTCTTGTTCATGGCTTAGCACGTTGACACACAGGCGGCCATTCTTTTGAAATACCGCATTCATAGCGCTATTGCGGTTAACACAGACCATCAAAGTGGGTGGCGTATCTGTAACTGAACAGACTGCAGTGGCTGTAATTCCACAGCGACCCTCAGTCCCATCCGTGGTGACGATATTGACTGCTGCACCAAGACTTGCCATCGCATCTCTGAAACGCAGGCGATGTTCATTTTCTAAAGACATTTTGACCTCCTGCTGCCGACTATTTCAGCAGCGAATCTAACTGATTAATATCATTGTTGTTATGCAGGTGTGGACGTTTCCATCCGTGTTGATCGTAGTCTGATAAACAGCGATCAACCATATCTGTCATGGCTTTCATATTGCCAGAACCGTATGCATGACGCAGACATTGCAGACGAATTTCATCTTGGCTTCCTGCGTAGTTAATTTCATACAGTTCATGGCGGCCACCAAATTCACTGCCGATTGCATCCCACATGAGTTTAAGGATCTTAATACGTTCAACGTGATCCATACCATTAGAGCCGCGAACATATTTAGCTAAATACTTATCAATTTCTGGATTATTCATATCACGAACGCTTGATGGTAGGTAAATCAGGCCACTTGTCACGTTACTTTCAATGATATTCTTGATTTTGGTGTAAGCCATTGGTGCCATAACACGGTAAGTTTGGATAGCTTGAGTATCGGGTAGATAAGCGCCGCCTTCCCATGCTTGTGCTTCAGAGGTCATTGCGTCGGTTAATGACCAGAACAGATTACGCCACGCAACCACTTCACCCAGATCAGCTTGTACACCACGGAAATCAATAACACCTGTACATTCTAAACTTTTTTGTAACAATCCGGTAATGAAGTCTAATTTAACGGCTAAGCGGACACAAGCTTGTAATGGGAATAAACGTGCAAAACCACCTTGAACAGCCCAATTACGTGCACGGTCGAAATCACGATAAATTAATACGTTTTCCCATGGAATTAACACATGGTCCATCACCAAGATGGCATCATTTTCATCGAAACGGCTTGATAATGGGTAATCAAATGGTGCGCCAGTTGCACCAGCAACTAATTCATAAGATGCACGTGAGATTAATTTCACGCCATCTGCGTCCATTGGTGCAACAAACATCAATGCGAAATCAGGGTTATCGCCCATGACTTGTGCGGAACCAAAACCAATAAAGTTATAGTGTGTTAACGCTGAGTTGGTCGCAACAACTTTAGCACCACTGACGATAATCCCTGCATCTGTTTCTTTTTCGAGTTTGATATAAACATCTTTAACTTCATCAGCTGGCTTGTGACGGTCGATTGGTGGGTTAACAATGGCATGGTTAAAGTACAGGCCACTTTCTTGAATACGTTTATACCAGTGACGTGCGTTGTCTGCAAACTGACCATAATATTCAGGGTTAGCGCCTAAACAGCTGGCGAATGCCGCCTTATAGTCTGGAGTGCGTCCCATCCATCCGTAGCTCTGACGTGACCAATCTGCGATAGCGTCACGCTGTTGGCGTAGTTCATCGGCACTTTTAGCGAAACGGAAGAATTTGTGAGTGTATCCGCCGTTTCCTGTGTCGGTGTTCCAGCAAAGTTGGTCATGAGTCGTTTTATCATGAAGCGCATCATATAATTGTCCTATAGAAGCGGCTGAATTACGAAAAGCAGGGTGAGTGGTGACGTCTTTTACGCGCTCGCCATAAATATAGATTTCACGGCCATCTTGTAAGCTTTTTAAATATTCTTGGCCATTAAAAGGGCGTTTAGCATCTGAACGAAAATCTTCTGGTTTCATGTCTACCTCGTTATCTCACAATGAGGGCTTGCATTGATAGGGTACAAAGGTTGCAAGCGAAATATGTTAATTTTATGTTTGTTTTGTGTTTCTTAATTGAATCGCTTTACGAGGGAGTTTTAAAGAGACTTTCTAAAGGTTTGCTGGTACTTTTCGTTGGGAGCTGTGTTTTGTGAAAGAAATGTGATCATCTCGATGTTTTGATATTAATATAAATTTTTATTTATCTTACAGTGCATTGATTATTAATCATTAATTAAATGGTTATTATATTAATATTAATATTTTTCCTTCGGTTGTTTGTTCTTTTTTTAATCTTCACATTCACTTTTTGTTAAGCATTATTAGCATCTTTATAAAGTTAAAACAAAATTTATAAGATATCAAAAATGTTTTTAAAATGTAAAATTATTTGAAGAGTGGTTTGTAGAGATAGGTTAGAAGTAGGTATGATATACCGTTCAGGAGGCATTGATGATTTTTACCTAAAAATACGGATAAAATCACTAAGCCTCTCTTTAATGAATGTTTTGTTCTCGCCATAGGCTAGGAGAGCACCCGACTAACCGGTTAAAAAATCGCGCAAAATAGGCGGGGTCTTTGAAACCGAGCTGGTAGGCAATTTCTGAAACGGGGCTGTCGGAAAACAGTAACATCCGCTTAGCTTCACGCAATATTCGGTCAAAAATCAACCTTTTCGGTGGCCGGTTAGCAAACCGCCGGCACATATCTTTAAGGCGTGACTCTGTGACATCAAGTTTTTTGGCATATTCAGGTACCGCAAGGTGTTCATGATAATGTAAGTCAATGAGCTGATTAAAACGTTGGAATAGGCGGTGTTCGCCTCTAACCCCCGTTGTAGGGTGCTCATCAAGTGGAATAGAGCGCAGTAGAAAGGTAAACAGCGCTTGGGCTAAAGAGGCGAGGGCTTGGTCTTTGCCAATATAGTTATTCGCCGATTCGCGAGCCATCAATGCCCAATAATGATTAAAAGTATCGATATCATCAGGCTTATCGGCAACAGATAAGCAAATAGCAGGGATATCGACCAAATCTGGATTCGCTGGGTACAATGAGCTAAGAAGCGGCGTGATCAGCTCTTGCCGTACGGTGAGTACGTGGCCATCAGTGTCTTCTTGAGTGAAAAATGCATGTGCAACCGAAGGGGGCGTAAGAATAAAGAGCGGCGCTTGAACAGAATAGCGCGACTCATCGAGCTGCAAAGTAATATGGCCCGTAACTAAATAGTGCAACTGGAAGAAACCATCATGGCGATGAGCTTGCATATCACGACCAAAGAAGGCGGCCATGTTGCCGAAGGTTTGGTAGTGGACGTCGTCGGTGCCTTGGGTTTCGTCGTAGTCTGTGCTGATGTCAATATTCGTAATTAAAGTTGAGTTACCCTTCATTCTTCGGCTCGCAGCGTTGTTGGCCTCACAAGCCAACCCTAGTCACATACTTCAGTATGCTCCTAGGGATTAACTTGCTTGCCGCCTAGCTGCAAACCAAATTATTTTGGGTAACACCCTTTAATAATTATTTGCAGCATAAGTTATTAAAACATTTAAAACATTTAAAACATTTAAAACATTTAAAACATTTAAAACATTTAAAACATTCGAACCATCAAAATTTTAAGGTGTTGCTCTTGGCCTTGAGTTTTTCATTGGGATAGCAATGACTAACAGCGCACCGACCACCAATAGGCCTGCAACAAAATAGAGGCCAGAGTTAAAGCTACCGGTTTGGTCTTTCAGCCAACCGATAAGGAGTGGGCTGACAGCGGAACCTATATTACCTGTTGCGTTGATAACCGCAATACCGATGGCACGAGCACGTAAGCTGATTGACTGGTCTGGGGTTGTCCAGAACACTGCCATCGCAGTAAATGAACCTGTTGAGGCCATAATAATACCAATCAACTGAATGACGGGATGGCTTGTCATCGCAGCGAGAACCCATCCTGCGGCCGCAAATAAATACGGTAGTGCAGTATGCATTTTCCGTTCTTGTAACCTATCAGAACGGCGACTCCAATAGATCATTCCAAGGATAGTACAAAACTGTGGGATTGCAGTTAATAGCCCAATCATGGCATTACTACTGCCTTCATTGAAGCTTTGCATGATCTGCGGGGTCCAGATATTAATCGCACTTAACGTATTGGTTAAACAGAAATAAGCGACGGTATACATTAAGATCACAGGGGTGAAAATTTCTTTCCATAAGCTTTTGTTCTGCAATGCGGTATGGCTTTTGGAACCATGCGGCTGGACAAGCTCAAGCTGGTCTTGGTCCATCATTTCTTGCAGTGTGTCTTTGTCTTCTTGGGTCAACCACTTAGCTTTTTTCGGCGAATCATCAAGATAGAACCAAACTAGCACACCGAGGATCACGGATGGGAAACCTTCTAGTAGGAACAGCCATTGCCAACCTTTTAGGTCTAAAATGCCATCCATACCTAGAATATAACCGGATGCGAGTGAGCCGAATGCCATGGTGACTGGCATCGCAATCATAAATAAGGCATTAGCACGAGCGCGGAAATAGGCAGGGAACCAGTAAGTCAAATAAACTAAAATCCCGGGTAAGAAGCCCGCTTCAGCGATACCCACTAACATCCGTAGGACGTATAAACTGGTTGGCCCTGTGGCAAACATGGTGGCTGTAGAAGCGATACCCCAAAGTACCATGATGGTGGCTATCCAGCGGCGAGCACCAACAATCCCCAACATGATGTTACTTGGAATACCAAAAATCACATAAGTGGCATAGAACAAGGTGGCGGCTAAGCCGAACATGGTGGAAGTTAGGCCGATGTCTTTCCCCATGGTTAGACCCGCAAAGCCAATATTAATACGGTCTAAGAAGGAAAAAACAAATAGCACAAATAAAAATACAATGAGACGTTTAAATAACTTATTAATCACCCGCTGCTGCGGTTCGGTTAAATTTTTATGTTGTTCAGCAGGGTTAGTGCTTGCAAGTTGTTGATTACTCATATTGTAGGGCCCTCAATTCTTTCTTTTACAGATTATTATAGGTACAAGGGACGAGTAGGCAGTCATGGTGCTGTCTGCCCAATGTTGCGATATTGATTTCTTAATTTATCTAATTAAGTTATTTGTCTGTAGGGTTAAAATTAACTTATTTAGAGATAGTTTAATTAATAAACGCTTGGTGCACTCGAGGCCACCTCTGAGACGGTTTTACCAAATTTTGCTGCTAGCGCTTCTGCGGTACGTGCTAGTAGCGTGGTATCAACCCCGACGGCAACAAATAGTGCGCCGAGTTTAAGATAATGTTTAGCGACATCTGGGGCTGCCATTAAAATACCAGGTGCCAAACCGGCCTCACGAATTTGTACAATCGCTTTTTCGATTGCGGCTTTGACTTCAGGGTGGTTAGGGTTCCCTGAAAAGCCCATATCCGCACTAAGATCCGCAGGGCCGATAAACACACCATCGACACCTTCAACTTTTAGGATCTCGGGAAGGTTATTCATGGCTTCACGGGTTTCAACCTGTACTATCACGCACATTTCATCATTGGCACGGGTTAAATAATTAGGCACTCGGTTCCAACGAGAAGCACGTGCCAAAGCACTGCCGACACCGCGTATCCCAGCTGGCGGGTAACGTGTTGCGCGCACAGCTTGCTTGGCTTGCTCTGCATTTTGTACCATCGGTAGCAAAAGGGTTTGTGCGCCAATATCCAGTAATTGCTTAATGATCACCGGATCATTCCACGGTGGGCGTACCACGGGCTGTGACGGATAAGGGGCGATCGCTTGTAATTGAGATAATGTCGTTTGCACATTATTTGGTGCATGTTCACCATCAATTAATAACCAGTCGAAGCCTGCACCAGCAAGTAATTCAGCACTATATGGGCTGCACAAGCCAAGCCATAAACCGATTTGCGGTTGACCACTTTTTAGTGCTTTCTTAAATTTATTTTCTAAAATATCCATGCCATTTTCCTTACACGAAGCGGCAGCTAATTGAACCCATATTGCCGTAATCAACGTGGAACACATCACCTTTACGAGCCGGAACAGGGCGTGTAAATGAGCCACCTAAGATAATTTGACCAGGCTCAAGTTGCACATTATGCGGTGCTAATTTATTTGCTAACCATGCCACGCCATTTGCTGGGTGGTTGAGTACAGCGGCTGCCACGCCAGATTCTTCAATGACCCCATTACGATATAAAAGGGCGCTAATCCAACGCATATCCAAATCGCGAGGCTTGATTGGGCGACCACCTAAAATTACCGCGCCATTTGCTGCGTTATCCGAAATGGTGTCGAACACTTTGCGTGGGCGGTTGGTTTCAGGGTCAACGTTATGACAACGCGCATCGATTAGCTCAAGGGCTGGGATCACATAATCAGTCGCGTTATACACATCAAAGATGGTGCAATTTGGCCCACGTAATGGTTTCGCCAGTACGAATGCTAATTCAACCTCAATACGCGGTACGATAAAGCGGTCTGTTGGAATATCACAGCCGTCATCAAAAAACATATCGTCAAGAAGCGCACCGTAATCAGGTTCATCAATCTGTGAACTTGCCTGCATGGCTTTGGATGTTAGCCCAATTTTATGGCCTTTTAGCACACGTCCTTCAGCAATTTTCACGCCAACCCACTCTTTTTGGATAGCGTAAGCATCGTCGATCGTCATTTCTGGGTGATCGAGTGAGATCTGTCGGATTTGCTCACGTGATTTTTCAGCCTGATTTAGGCGCTGCGCGATTTGTGATATGACATCTTTTTGTAACATGCTGTTAATACTCCTATTCACCTATTCTATTTCGAGAGCAGCGCTGCACTAAAGCGCTTTGCTGCCACTCGGACTATTCAAGGTGTAAATTGAATGCGTACCCAGCGGTACTCAATTTAACTAATTGGAAAGACCACCAAAGCAGAGGTATTTCACTTCCAAGTAATCTTCGATTCCGTAGCGTGAACCTTCACGCCCCAGACCTGACTGCTTAATGCCACCAAATGGGGCCACTTCATTTGAAATAATGCCTTCATTAATACCCACCATGCCGCTTTCTAATGCCTCAGCAACACGGTAGATACGCCCGATATCTTTTGAATAGAAATAAGATGCCAAGCCAAATTCAGTATCATTGGCAAGATCAATCGCTTCTTGCTCATCGCGGAATTTAAATAAAGGTGCCAGTGGGCCGAATGTTTCTTCTTTAGCGACTTTCATGGCTTCAGTGACGCCAGTGATAACGGTCGGTTCAAAGAACAAGCCACCTAATTCTGCCGATTTACCACCAGCGATGACTTTTGCACCGTGGGAAACGGCATCAGCAATATGTTCAGTGACTTTATCGACTGCGGCTTGGTTAATCAGAGGACCCTGCTGGGAGTCTGCTTGTGTAGCGGGGCCGATTTTCAGTTCATTCACGGCTTTTGCTAAACGAGTCGCAAATTCATCGTAAACGCCTTCTTGGACTAAAATGCGATTAGCACACACACAAGTTTGCCCACTATTGCGGAATTTAGCCGCTAAAGCACCTTGTACTGCTGCATCTAAATCGGCATCATCAAACACGATAAATGGCGCGTTACCACCGAGTTCCAGAGACATTTTTTTCACGGTGTTAGCGCACTGTTCCATCAGCAATTTACCAACTCGTGTTGAACCTGTGAACGTGAGCTTACGAACGATAGGGCTAGAGGTCATCACGCCGCCAATGGCTTTAGCATCCGTACCTGGGACAATGTTAAATACACCAGCAGGAATACCGGCTTCTTCCCCTAACGCTGCCAACGCTAATGCAGATAATGGTGTTTCTGCCGCGGGTTTTAATACCATCGTACAACCAGCTGCAAGCGCAGGGCCGACTTTGCGAGTGATCATGGCATTTGGGAAGTTCCATGGCGTGATAGCCGCAACCACACCCACGGGCTGTTTTATCGTCACCAGACGACGTCCTGGCAGAGGTGATGGAATGGTTTCCCCATACACTCGTTTACCTTCTTCAGCAAACCACTCAATAAAGCTGGCACCGTAGGCAATTTCTCCCATCGATTCAGTGATCGACTTACCTTGCTCAGCACTGAGTAATTCAGCCAGTTCTTTTTGGTTATCCATCATTAAACGGAACCATTTATTTAAAATTTGGCTGCGCTCTTTGGCGGTTTTAGCACGCCATGCCGGCAGGGCTTTTTCTGCGGCTTCGATAGCTTGTTGGGTTTCTAAAGCACCGACATTGCTGACGTTAGCGATAACTTCATTATTTGCTGGGTTAGTGACCTCAAACACACCTTTATTTTGGGCATCAACCCATTGGCCGTTGATATAAGCTTGTTGGCGAAATAACGTAGAATTGGTATTTATGCTCATTTTTCGTTGTTCTCCGAAGACACTGATTGGACTTGTGGGCGGATATTTTTAGCTGATAGCTGTTGGCTAACAAAACTTAACCCGGCACACAGCGCCATAACAAGTGCCATAGCGAATGGGGATTCATCTTGTAATACAGAAACTGCAACGCTGGCGACAGCCGCTAAGGCAAACTGAATAGAAATAGCAAGTGCACTGGCACTTCCTGCAATTTTCCCGCGATGTTGCAGTAATAGTGACAAACTGTTGGTGCCGATAGCATTGACCATCGATAAGAACAGCACGACTAGAATAACAATTATGGGCAAACTTTGTTGGTAAAATATGAGTAACAGCAGACCAAATGCTAATTGAAACCCACTTTGCATAGTCAGTATGCGCGTTAAACTATAGGTTTTTAGCAGTTTAACGTTCAGCAACAACATGACAATCATCCCCAAGATGTTACAACCGAACAGCAAACCATAATGTTGTTCAGAAACACCGAAATAATTGATGTACACAAACGGTGAACCACTGATAAAGGCAAACATACCGGCAAAAGAGAATGCCATGGTGCCAATAATACTCAGTGCTTCTCGGTCTGTGAGCACCTGCGCATAATTTTTAAAAGCGACACAAAGTATATTTTCAGAACCGCGCTGGTGGGTTAACGTTTCAGGGAGTAAGAAAAAAATCGCACACACCGAAGCCAAGCCAATTACTGCCAGCAAATAGAAAATCACTTGCCACTGAAAATGAACGAGTAAAAAACCACCTAAAAGTGGTGCCAGTAATGGCGCTATCATGGTCACAAGTGTCATTAATGACAGCACTTTAGGTAGTTCATGAGCAGGGTAAACATCTCTAGCAATCGCCCTAGCCATAACAATGGCCGCTCCACTACCAAAAGCTTGCAGCGCTCGGAATACAATCAAGGTATTTGCGTTGGTGGCTTGTGCGCATAACAAACTGGCAATAGTGAAAATGGCAAGGCCACTTAACAACATTTTCCGCCGGCCAAGAAGGTCACTTAATGGGCCATAAAACAGCATTCCCACGCAGAAACCAGCAAAAAAAGCCCCAAGGGTGTACTGCATTTGCCCTTGAGTGGCCTGTAATGCAATTCCCATTTGAGGGAGGGCTGGGAGGTACATATCGATAGACAATGGACCGAATGCCACTAATGACCCCAGTAATGGAATCAAGTAGTGCGGTATGTGTTTATCGAAATTTTTAACCATCTTGCCCTCTCAATAAAACGAAGAATAAAGCTTTAAACTCTTAGCCCTTAAACAAGGCATGAACATTGTTCTGTTTATAATTTAAAACAGGATCAAGCTCTTCCATGGTAAAAGACAGTGCGAGGTAGCGTTTTGCCATTAAATCGGCAAAATGGGTTTTGATCAGGTCGAAAATCATTTCCCCCGTTTTTTGTCTATCTTCAAGAGAGCGCCCAGCACCGATCTTCAACGTCATATGGACAAAAGCATAATCGTGCTTGCCATCGGCCATTTGCCAAGTATCCAGCCAAATAGCACGACTACGAATGCCACCTAATGGGAAGATACCGGTTCCCGCGAGGGCTTCATTCACTTTGGCGAAGAGCTCAGGTAGTTGAGCTTCATCACGAATATTTTCTGTACATTCTGCATAAAAATGAGGCATAACAATTCCTTATGCGGTGACAGCTTGTTTATCAGTAATATAGCTTGGCAGTGGGAACACGGCATTGATTTGCCCTGTGCCTGAGCTGGCAAACAAGTCAGTTAAAACTTCCACTTTCTCAGCGTATTTATCCCAACCTAACATACCTAGCAGCATCACGGTGTCGTGCATATGGCCTTCGCCATAGCAGTAATCTGCGTATTCAGGCAACATTTTGCAGAATTCTTCAAAACGACCTTCACGCCAAAGTTTGACGACACGTTTATCCATTTGCTCATCAAATTCACGCGTGTAGCTGTTCATGCCATCTTCGGCTTTTTGGTCATCAATAAAGCGGTGTGATAATGAGCCACTCGCTAATACAGCGACGGTGCCATCGTATTTTTCAATCGCGGTTAGTACGGCTTCACCTAATTTGCGGCTGTCTTCAAAACTATGGGAAGTACAGAATGCTGAAATTGAGATAACTTTAAAGTGACGGTCACTATTCATATAGCGCATAGGAACTAATGTCGCATACTCAAGGGTTAAGCTTGGGATTTCATGAGCTTGAGCACGAACACCTAACTTACGCGCTTCCTCACCAATCATTTGGCCTAATACCGAGTTCCCATCGTATTCATATTCCATATCGCGAATAAAATGTGGAAGTTCATTACTGGTGTAAATACCTTTAAAGTGGTCAGCACAGTTAATGTGATAGGCGCTGTTGACTAACCAGTGCGTATCAAAAACGATGATGGTATCAACGCCTAATTCACGGCAGCGGCGGCTGATTTCTTTATGCCCATCGATAGCGGCTTGGCGGCATCCAAAGTTTTTACCTGGTAGTTCTGATAGGTACATGGATGGGACGTGTGTTATTTTTGCGGCGAGTGCCAACTTACCCATTTCATCCTCTCTTACCCGTTATATTTTGAGCTGTAGCGGTGTTGGCCGCACAAAACCACCCTAATCACATACTCATGTATGCTCATAGGGATGATTTCGCTTGCCGCCTAGCTACAACTCAAACTATTTAGGGTAAGGAACGAGTTTACCCATAATTTGTTGTAGCTATTATTTATCATGAATCATTTACAGTTCAAATTTTCATGGGTATCTAATTGATAAATAAAATAAATTTATGAATCACACACCCCAGCGAGGGATGTTGTGGTCTCCGTAGGAGATACAGACGTTCTTCATTTCTGCGAACACTTCGAAGCTGTACTCGCCACCTTCACGGCCTACACCGGAGGCTTTGACACCACCGAATGGTTGGCGCAGGTCACGCACGTTTTGGGTGTTAACAAACACCATTCCAGCTTCAATACTGCGTGATAAACGTAAAATCTTGCTGACATCTTGCGTCCAAATATACGAAGCAAGGCCGTACTCGATATCATTTGCCATGCGTAAACCGTCTTCTTCAGATTTAAACGGAATTAAACAAGCCACAGGCCCAAAGATTTCTTCTTGTGCAACACGCATGCGGTTATCGACATCAGCCAGTACGGTAGGACGTAAGAAATTACCGCCTTTGAGGTGGTCAGGTAGATCAGTCGGTTTGTCTGGGCCACCCGCTAACAAGGTTGCGCCTTCTTCCATACCTAAGCGAATATAACCCGAAACCTTGTTCCAGTGCTGCTGGCTGATCAATGCACCCACTTGGGTTTTCGGATCGTTCGGGTCACCGACGATCAAGCGGTTTGCACGTTCCGCAAAGCGTTTAACAAACTCAGGATAGATACTTTCTTGGATGAAAATACGTGAGCCAGCCGTACAGCGTTCGCCATTAATGGAGAAAATCGTAAACAGGGCAGCGTCTAGTGCACGCTCAATATCCGCGTCTTCAAAGACCAGTACCGGTGATTTACCCCCTAATTCCATGGAATACTTTTTCAAGCCTGCATTTTGCATAATAGTGCGGCCAGTAGCCGTGCCCCCAGTAAAGGAAACCGCACGGACATCATGGTGTTTGACTAAAGCATCTCCCGCAGTGCTACCGTAGCCTTGAACCACGTTCAAAACGCCTGCTGGAATACCGGCTTCCAGAGCCAGTTCACCAAGGCGATTCGCTGATAATGGTGATAACTCAGACATTTTCAGAACCGCAGTATTACCCAGTGCTAAACAAGGGGCGGTTTTCCATGTTGCGGTCATAAATGGCACGTTCCATGGGGAAATCAGCGCACAGACACCCACAGGTTGAACCAAGGTGTAGTTCATCATCTTGTCATCAACAGGGTAAGTACGGCCATTCATTTGCTGGCAAATTTCAGCAAAGAATTCAAAGTTGTGTGAAGCGCGTGGGATCAACACGTTTTTAGTTTGGTGAATAGGCAAACCAGTGTCTTTGGTTTCCATTTCTGCAATTTGCGGGACATTTTCGTCGATCAATTCACCAAGGCGACGCATTAAGCGAGCGCGCTCTTTCATCGGGGTATTGGACCATTTTGGAAATGCGTCTTTTGCTGCGGCAACGGCTTGGTTGATTTCGTCTTGTCCACCCGCTGCGACTTCAGCGAGTACTTCACCCGTTGCAGGGTTGGTGGTTTCAAAATAGTCTTTGCTAGCAACGTTTTTACCGTTGATCCAATGATTAATCTTAGTCATTACACACGTTCCTCATAGTCTTTTTCGCTGATAATGGTGTTGACCAGTTTGCCAACACCTTCAACTTCAACAATGACTTCGTCACCCGGCACGACATCAGACAACCCTTTTGGTGTCCCTGTCGCAATCATGTCTCCCGGTTGCAGTGTCATAAAGTCACTGAGGTAAGCAATTAAAAAGGGAATATCGAAAATCAGATCGGCAGTGGTGCCTTTTTGGCGTAATTCACCATTTACATAGGTGTATAAAGCTAAATTATGCGGATCTTTAATGGCATCTTTATCGACAATCCAAGGGCCAATCGGCGTTAAGGTATCACGGCTCTTAACACGTAAATTTGGTCGATAATAGTTCTCTAAATAGTCACGGATCGCATAGTCATTACACACGGTATAACCTGCGACATAATCCATGGCATCTTCTCTTGAGACCTTGTGAGCCGTTTTTCCAATCACCACCACTAACTCAGACTCATAATGCATATATTCAACATTATCAGGGCGAACAGAAACTTGGCGGTGGCCCGTTAAGCTGCTTTCTGCTTTTAAGAAAATTAAAGGTTCTTCAGGTGGCTTAAATTCTAATTCGGCAGCATGGTCTGCATAGTTCAAACCAAGGGCAAATAACGTCCCTTGAGCAGGGGGTAACCATTCAACATCAGGAGAATCACCCGCGATCACATCCCCATTAGGTAATGTAATGGCTTCGTTATCACCAACAGTGACGGAATATTCAGTGCCTTTAAAAAGGATTTTGGCGCGTTTTGTTATCGTAGACATTATTTTCCTCCTGCTGCCACAACGGTATTTTTCAGGCTAGGAAAGCCTTCCGCTTGGATAACCACGTCATCACCGGGTTTGATGGTGACACGTTGCTGTGGCGTTCCGAGCAGGATCACATCCCCTTGCTTTAAGGTGGCGAAGTCACTTAATGCAGCCACTAACTCGCTAGCATTGCGGATCAGATCTTTTGTTGACCAGCGATCCACTTCTTTGCCATTCACTAGGGTGATGATATCGACAGGAGTATTTAGCGAAGTAGTCACCATTTCACCGATTGGGCAGAAAGTATCACGGCATTTTGCTTTAATTGCAGGGCGATAGAAGGTGTCTTCTGGCAAGCTCACTTCATTTGCCAGCGCAAACCCAGCAATAAATTGATGAGCATCCTCTTTACTGACTTTGCGTGCATTTTTACCGATCACCAAAGCAAGCGTAGCGCCACTTTGCACTTCTTCACCTATAGGGTGCAAAATTTGCTCACCTGAATTGATACGCGTATTACGCGGCTTAATAAACCACACAGGGGTTTTTGGTGGGGTCTTATAAGGGGCTTGCTGGAATGCCTCAAGCCAATGGCTAAGCTGGCTTTGGTGATTGAGGGCAACGGCAAATACAGTGCCTTTCATTGACAACTCCTTAATGAAAAGAATTCAACTTTCGAGTAATTATTAATATATTAATAAAGTATAATTTTTAAATTAGCAATAGGTTTATGTAAATGTTAATTTTAATTGTGATCTCATTAACATAATTGAGTCATCTTTCTGTAACATGCTGTTATAAATGAATTTATTATTTTTTCAATTTTTTTTGATTTACAAAAAATTAACTTTAAAGTTGAATTTTAAATTATTTACTCATTAATATTTTAGGGTTTTTCTTTGAGATTGTTATTTGACCGTGCTACTCTTGAATAAGGCAAATTGGTGATGTGGAAATTCATGGTGATAACCAAAGGGTTTCACTAAAGCATTGTGCCAATAAAGCACTGTGGCAGCCGCCATAAAATACCTAAATTAGGCTAAATAACGTTAATTAAGTGGTGAGTTTTAAGCTTATGCATGAATCATTGACAATTGCATTATTGCAGGCAAGGGAAACCGCAATGGGTTTTTTCCGGCCGATATTAAAGTCGTATAATTTGACTGAACAGCAATGGCGTATCATTCGCGTTTTAGCTGATAAGCGTTCAATTGATTTTCATGAATTATCAGTCCAAACCTGTATTCTGCGCCCAAGTTTAACGGGGATCCTAACCCGTATGGAGCGCGAAGGTTTAATTTTCCGCTTAAAACCGTTGAATGATCAGCGCAAATTATATGTCTCTTTGACACCGGCAGGGCAAGAGCTGTATGACAAAGCACGGCAGGAAGTGGAAGAAGGTTATCAAAAAATCGAGCTGGCTTTTTCGCCAGAGAAAATGCAGCAATTGACCGCGTTGTTGGATGAGCTAATCGCTTTAGAGAGCCCAGACTACAGTGAGATGAATAAGCGGAAAAGTGCCTAAATTTTCGTCATATTTCGAGCTCTAGCTGTGTTGGCTTCTTTCGGCTATTTGGGTCACATACTGATGTATGCTCCCCAAACTATCCTCAATTGCCGCCTTGCTAGAGTTCGAACTATTTAGAAAATTAATTTGTCTTCGTCATATTTCGCATTGTGACATTGTTGCTGGCGCTGGCTACTGGGTCACATATTGGTGTGTTTTCATCGGACTTTCTTCAATTGTCGCCTTCTTATAATTCGAATTATTTAGAACATAGTTATTACTTAAATAATTCACTTTTCCGTTTAGATTCACTGAAGTTGAACTTCATTTATACTTTTAGTTGAGTAGCCAATCCCTCACTGTCATATCTTATTTGTAATTGTGAAATTACCTATAGGTTGCTTGTGACAAATTCTTCAGAAAAATCATTCCTAATAAAATCAAATGATTGATTTTCAGTATATAACGTTAGACTTTATCGTTAATTGCAATTTGGTCAAATTAATGCAGTGAAATAGCGTAAAAAACAATATTAAGAATGAAAGTATTAATTTTTAGTCATGGTGGATTTTTTTTATCTAAAAGCAGTTAATGAGAATAAGTTACATTACGGTAAATTTACTGTTCGTAACGAAAATTTAGATAACATGACAAAATATCAAATTATGTGGCGTTTATTATGCTTATCGTTGTTTATGATTTCTCCTTATGGCTACACGGAAAATCAATTATTCCCTTCCACGAATGAAAGTATTCAATTTGAACAGAAACAACGGTTAGAATCGGAGTTAATCCAGCGTAACCTATTGGAAAAACACAATGTAATCACCGTTGATGATACTTTTTCCAAACACGGTCAAGATGAAATCTGTTTCCCGGTCGATAAGATCCAATTTGTCGGTGCCACACAACTCACCAGTAAAACTCAGACTCAGTTAACCTCACCTTACTTAAAACGCTGCCTCACGCTAGGTGAAATACATAAGCTCACCAAGCATGTGACTAATTACTATATAGAACAGGGGTTTATTACCTCTCAAGCCATCATTCCTGAGCAAGATTTATCGTCACATCATCTCGCTTTACAAATGATTGAAGGAAAGATTGAAACTATCGAGATTGATAACTCCCCAGAGCGCCTAGTTCATCAAATATTTCCTTATCAACAAGGTAAAATATTAAATCTACGGGATATTGAACAGGGGTTGGAGCAACTCAACCGGTTATCGTCCGCTAAGTACACTATCGATATCCAGCCAGGAAGCCAAAATGGCTACTCTCGGATTATTATTCATCAGCAAGGGAAAAAATGGCCTATTACGGGCCAATTGAACTTCGATAATTCAGGGATGAAAGCAACAGGAAAACAGCTGATTACAGGCGGTTTGACGGTAGATTCCCCATTAGGGTTTGGTGAGCAGTGGTCAGCCTCGGCCAATACCGATATGGATGGAAGTGCATCCCATCATAGTCGTTATATCGTTGCGAATGTGAATGTGCCTTATGGTTATTGGTCTTACCGTTATCAGTTTTATCGTAATAATACATTACAGCCGTTTTATACATTGGATCAGCAATACCGTTATGAAGGCAAAAATACCAACCAACAATTTGATGTCAGCAACTTAATTTATCGCGATGGCAAACAGCGTCTAACCTTACAAGGCAGTTTCAAACATAAAAATGCCCGCACTCAGCTAGCTTCCCAAACCCTGAGTATCAGCAGCCCAACTTTAACCTCGCTCTCATTTACCCCACAATACAGTACCGCGCTGGGACAAGGTTACTTCACGTTTAACCCTGCTGCTGAATGGGGGATATCTGCCTTTGGTGCCTCACCGGACACCCTCGCGCAAGGCTCACCACGAAGCCATTACCGCAAATTCAGTCTAAGTAGCAGTTATCAGTATTTTTTCGCTAATGGTTTGACTTATTTAACCTCATTTTACGGTCAATATTCGCCCGATAATTTATACGGCATTGAACGCATAAGTATTGGAGGCCAGTATTCTGTCCGTGGCTACCATGAGCAGTCTTTGAGTGGTAACCGAGGTGGCTATTGGCGTAATGAAATCAATAAAGACATCGCCAATACGGCAATTGGGCAACTGCGTTTTATCGGAGCGTTAGATTACGGGTTTATTGCCTCAGATAAATACCACGTTGAACATGACACCCTAGCTGGTGGAGCCGTTGGCCTCTCTTTTACAGGCAATAGCCTAATTTATTCTCAGTTTCTACTCAGTAAACCTTTGCATTATCCCTCACAACTTAAACCAGACAATTGGTCGGCTTATTGGTCGGTCTCATTCTCTCTGTAGCTTTACGTTTTTAAAGGATTATTTATGCTAAATGAACAATTACCTTCTCGCTCTAAGCGGATATTAAGTTACACCATTATTTTCTTAACCGCAGTCTACCCCTTACATCCCGCTTGGGGAGCAGCCATGACGGCGGCAGATAAAAACACCCAAATCAGCCAACAAAATAACGTCCCGATTATTAATATCGCCACGCCGAATGGGGCAGGAATATCCCACAATAAATTCCAACAATTTAATGTCGATAAACAAGGTGCGGTACTCAACAACGCCACCACTAATGTGAATTCCCAAATTGCAGGGCAAATCAAAGCCAATACGAATTTAAAGGGAAATGCCGCTAATCTGATTATCAACGAAGTTACCGGCAGTAGCCGCTCAGAATTACAAGGTAAGTTGGAAGTAGCAGGCAAAGGGGCGAATGTCTTAATTGCTAACCCGAATGGGATTACCTGCAATGGCTGTAGCTTTGTGAATACCCCTGCGATTACCTTAACCACGGGAAAACCTATTCTGGATAACAAGGGGGCTTTGTCTGCGGTTGAGGTGAAAAAAGGCAGTGTGGTTATCGGCGCCAATGGCATGAATACCGAAGCGCAAACCTATGCCGATATTATCAGCCGCGCCACCGAACTAAATGGGCAAATCAAAGCCAAGAACCTGACCCTGATGCAAGGCACCAACCGTGTTGACTTTCAAAAAGGCACCGTGACACCGATTGCGGGTGAAGGAGCAAAACCCAGTATTTCCGTAGATACCAAAGCACTGGGTGGGATGTATGCCAACCAAGTGAAATTGGTGAGTACGGAATCAGGGGTGGGGATTAACCTCAGTAATGTGCAAGCCAACCAACATGACCTGACGTTAACCGTCGATGGCAAAATTACCCTTGCCGGCAATATTCAAGGGAAAAAAGACATCAATGTTAGCACCAAAAACCTGCAAATTAACGCCAATGCCAACGTGAATGCCGCCAAAGACATCACATTAGCCACCAACACCCTCGCCAATAACGGGAAAGTTACCGCAGGCAAGGATATGCGTGTCTTTGCTGATAACGTCAGTAACACAGGAAATAGCGCACTCATTCAGGCACAAGATAATCTGTGGATGCAAAAAAATGCCAAAGGGGATTTGAGTACCCTGATTGAGAATAAATCGGGGACGATAAAGACCAATGCAGGGGATTTGGTGGTTCGTACGAAGCAATTGACCAACATGTCGTTAAATACCCACTACAAGGAAAATACGATACAACCGACCTCCACAAGTAAGAACTTATTAATAGACCGAGTTAGAGAAGGAGGCGGGAATTATGATGTGGTCATGAATGCAAAGTTGGTTAACCCTCTTCCTAATAAGTGGTTCGGTGTAGCTGATTTTTCAAATGCATTTTATAAAGAGGGTGTTTTAGTCAATACAGGTCAAAGTATTTACTCTGATGATTCAGTTCGGCTCGGAGAAATAGTTAGCGGTGGAAATGCTTATCTTAATGGTAATCAAATCACTAATGATAACGGTATCATTTCTGCTAAGAAAAATTTAATTTTAACCGGTAATACTTTAGATAACAGTCAAAATATTGGCTGGAAAAAATACACCTATAAAAATTATGTCATCGATCCTTCGAACAGTGGAAGTGGAATAGTTAATATTAGAAATATCAAAGAATTAATTTTAGAAACGCATTATAAAATACAAGGTGATGTGTTCATTTTGGAATTGATTGATAATGTAAAACAAAGAAAGGGTTACATTCAGGTGCGAATCTCATCCTCGATTTTAAACATTCGATCAGCAGTGAGAACAAACTACCTATTACCTCATCACTGATCTCAAAAATAAATCACATCGATTCCCCCGCTTATTTAATGTCAGCAAAAAATATTATTTTAAATTCTAATAATATAAATATTTCTACTAACTTACAGTCTGAAAATGATCTGTCTATTATCGCTGGTCAAAACATCAATATTCATGATGCACAACTGGTTGCAAAACAATCACAAAGCCTAATTGCCAATAACGACCTTAATCTTAAACAAGTCAATTTAACGGCTAAAGACAGCACCTTAATTGCGAAAAATGGCGATCTTCAATACAGTTTAAACCCCGTTTCTGCCTTTAAAGAGAATGTATTATCGCCCCCGGTTCTCAATGCCGCAAATTCGTTACATATCCAAGCGGGTAAAAATATCACTTTTGATAATGCGCAATTAGCTAAAACGAATAAACTTACCCTAAGTGCCAATGACAATATCCTTATTCGTCGCGATGAACTCAACTTAATGAAACTCGCGGCTTCAGAGCCTGTCGCCAATATCAATGCGTTACTCACAAAAACAGGAAATTGGGCAAGTTCAGGGGAGATAAACCTCACTGCAGGTAAGAATATTGAAGCGCGTGGCATTGCCTTCAACAGTGGAAAATCACTGACGTTCAATGCAGGCCAAGATATTTTGTTAGGCTCAAAAGCGATTAAGGATGTCGATAATGTATTTAAAACCAATCGCTATCCAGAGTTGCGTTCTCAGCTCATCGCGAATGGCAATATTACGTTAAATGCAGCCCGTGATATTGACTTGCAGTCGGCTAACCTTCAATCCACAGACAAGGTCATAGCGCTTTCAGGTCGTGATATTAAATTAACGGCTACCGCTTACTCTGCCATTCCCAACCCCAGTGAAGATAACCAAGATGTGCGTTATGTGACCTCGACACTTTCCGGTACAAAGGCATCACACTGGCCTCCAATGGCGCACTCACTGCACAAGGCAGCATAATCAAATCCCTAGATGACATCACATTATCAAGCGGGGGAAATGTACGTTTAGAGTCGGTCAAAACGAATTATCGAAAACAATCAGGGAAAAAATTTGAAGAGTTATATCGTCAAATTGGCACTGAAATTAACAGCGGTAAAACGCTGACCATTTTGTCAGAGGGGAGCATTCTTTTCCAAGCCTCACGTCTCGTTGCCAAAGGTGCGATGGATATTGCGGCAAAAGGCGGGTATCTCTACGCCCAAGCCATGGAAGAAAGCAGTTACTTCGAAGAGTATAAAAAGAAATGCAATAGATGGACGCTTTGTATTACGAAAAAGGAAGTGAGAAAAACACGCAGTGATAAAACCAATAAAGTCACTGAATTTACCGCAGGTGGCGATATTAATCTGTATGCCAAGGATGATGTGACATTAGAAGCGACCAAAATTAATGCGGGCAAGAATGCCAAAATCACCAGCCAAACGGGCAAGGTCAATTTTAAAGCGGTCAAAAACTCGCAATTTGAACAGGTGATTACAAATTCTAACGGTTTTTATATCACCCAACGTAATAAAGGCTATACCTCAGATAAATGGGTTTTACCTGTATTGCATATTGGTGGAAAACTGACTGTTGATGCGAATAAAGGGATCACTGCGGATGTTAAAACTAAAGAAGGGCAGTCATTCGAACAGGCATTAGCAATATTAAGTCGTACTCCTGGGTATGAGTGGCTCGGGGACATTAAAAATAACAAAAACGTCAATTGGGCTGTTGTAAAAGATGCTTATAGCCAGTGGGATGTAAAAACTGAAAGCCTTAATCCAGTCGTAGGTGCTGTGATTGCCATTGCTGTCGCGGCTGCTACTTATGGAACCTCTACAGCCGCCAGTATTGGTGGGTTAGCGAGCTCTACTGCTACAACCATGGGTGCTTCAGCGACAACAGCGTCAATGGCTTCTGCTGCGGCACAGGCGGGGTTTGCCTCTCTCGTTTCTCAAGCTTCCGTCGCATTAGTCGAGAACAAAGGAAACCTGTCAAAAACCTTATCCAGTCTAGGGGAAAGTGATACCGTAAAATCAATTGTGACCAGCATGATTATTGCGGGTTCACTTGAAGGATTTGATATCGCGTTATATGGCAAAGCGACAGATCCGGCCAAAGTGACTTTACCAAAACTCAGTGATGGAAATTGGACTCAAGTCGCACAGCGTGTGGCAGGGCAAAGTGCTATCAGCTCAACCATCGGAACAGCGATCCAAGGTGGGAGCTTTAGTGAAAACTTTAAAACAGCCCTACTCAGTAATGTGGCAGGGCAAATTCAAGCTGAAGGGGCTAACCTGATAGGCGATAAATTCCAGTATTTATATGTAGATAAACAGGGAAATATTCTAGGACATACAGGAAAAGCTCTTAGTCATGCGGGTTTGGCTGCACTAAGTGCAGAAATTAGTGGTGGCAATGTAAAAGGAGCCGTTGTTGGTGCATTAGCCGCTGAATTGGCTGCACTATCTCTTGATAACAAAAGTAAAAATAATTTAAATGCAGATACTCAAATAATCAAGGTGGTTGGGGCTTTATCTGGCGGTATTTATACAGGTGAAGCGAGTGGTGCATACAGTGGTGCTAATGCCGCAGAAAATGTATTTCTTTTTAATCACCATTACCATAATTTTTTTGGAAATACGGGCGATAACTTTTTCGCAAGTGGTTTTGAACTTGAAAAAGTATTAGCGAGTGATAGCAGCCTTACGGAGCAAGAAAAACGTAGTATTCGGAAAAATTATCTTAACGGTGCTGGGGGAGAAGACCCTGTAAAGTTAATATTAGAGCATCTTCCCGTTTCAGATACTATGATGGCATTAGCACAGGCCAAGGATACTAAAGATTACGCAATTGCACTATTAACATCGTTACCATTAGAACGAGCTGTAGCCGTTATGGGGCGATTGATCAAAACAACAGGCACGGCCCTTCAGCGGAAACCATTAAAAGGAGGGGCTGGAGGTAACTGGAATGTCATGAATGAAATCGTTGACCCAACTGTAGTGAAACAGGTGACGCCGACTAGTTGTGGCGCTGCATGTGGGGAAATGATATTAAAAGATCGTAATATTTTCACATCTCAGATTAAATTAGGTACAGAATTAACATCAATGAATTCACTTGCCAATAAACTAAATAAAGTTGATAGCGGTTGGGTTGCTAATAATGTTTCTTCCTCAAGTTTTGAGTCATTAAATCGTACCGGTTCTTGGAGTGCAATGATGTGGGACTCAGGTAATAAAGTTGGTCATTGGGTTGTTGTTAAAGGCGTAGACAATGGAGGTAATGTAATAATCAACGATCCATTTAAAGGAACACGGTACACAATGAAAGTTAACGAATTTAAGGATGCATGGAATGGACATAGTGTCTACAAACCATAATATATTTTTATTATCAATAGATTATGATAATACAACGAAAAATATTAGCTATGGTTTTAGTGTCAATAAAGAAACTAAATTTTTCATGGCAAGTATATTTGAGGCTAAAGGAATAAAAGGTATAAATTATACGGATGAACTCGATAAGTTAATAATGTCTATAATGCCATATAAACCAGAAATATCTAAATTTTTAAGTGAGATAACTTGGGATTATATCGAAGGCAGAAATATATCTCTACCAGCTAATTTAATTTAAAACATGGTTCTACGCTAGAATCATTATTCAAATTTTGTAACAGTCTCCTATTGATAACCTGAGTGAGCTTGATGAGGCTTCCAGTATTTGAATGGGTTTGTTGGATCAGCGAGGCCATTTGAGCAGAAATATACGGTTCATCCACTGTGAGGTGTTTTGACTTGAAGGAGGGTTTATCCGACGAAGCCTTATATGTATTAGCTCAGACCTTACAGTTACCGGTTATTTATAAGGTGTCTGTCAGGTCAAATCTAGTTCAGTTTTTTCTGCCGGGGGGAGGGCGGCCTAGACTGTAATTTAAATTGTGTATTTGCCTGCTTTTGATATGTTAATCCCAACAAAAAAGCACGAGCTATCAAATGACACTACGAGAATTTTTAGAGGGGCCTTGGAATGGAAATGCCGTTTTTAGTCAGTAGTGTATATCTTAATAATATACAATATATTAATGGAAAGGCTTTTTTAACTATATCGATAAACGGTGTTAGTCACGTTTTTATAGCGTATCCTGAAGGGGGGGAGATATCAGTCATGAGATCATCGGATGAACTATCAAAACTATTAATGCACCTATCACAATATGAAAGCTCGATATATAAAAAGATATTCACCTTGGTATGGGATTATGTTAAAGGCAAAGACGTAATACTTCCTGCAAAATTATTATAAGAAATCTGGTAATAACAATCAGTAAGCCCCAATGATAGGGGGTAGATAGCTCTAAGTTCAATAGAATTGAGCAAAAAAGATTGAATTCACAGGCGGCTATAATTTTAGCCGCCTGTGAATTCTTATCGACACTAATACACTTTAGAGTTTATTTAGATCCCAAAACTAAAGGTGTTAGTAATTTTCATCCTCAATAGGAATAATTTATATGAATGAGTCTTTTGATGAATTAAATCATTTATTGTTTGGATTACCTTATAATTATGAGGATAAAAACAATTATGATCATCACGATTGGGTCATCAAAACTTATTTTGATCGGATGTATAATGATCACCGTTTCTTAGATGTTGTAGACCACATAGTTCATAAGAGAGGCTATAGTACTGATGGTGCATATTGTCATTTTGCTTGTGAGTATGATGGATTTTTAGATGATATGATTTTTAAAGAGGGGGTTTTTTTTGCAATAGGTTATCCTCCAGAAAAAGAAGATGAAATAGTCGTCAGTGAAGAAACTTGCTTCCACTATGTCAGATTAGCTTGTGAAAAATATTTAAAAGTTCATCCTGAAGACTTAGCTAGCGTAAGTAATTTATTATCAAAAATGCAAATGTCATAAAATAGGATTCTATTGCATTAATAGACAATTGAATAAACATAGTCGGCTAACTTACTATCAAAAGGTAAGATTATTACGCTTTCAGACCATGATATTAAATTAGGCTTAATATCTCAAAATTAATCCCCCATCATAGAAAAAGAGCAGTTGCATGCCTTTGCGACTAACAAATTGGTTGAGGAAATTAATAAATTAAATTCTAAATCACAAGCCGAGAAGTTTGCAGTTGGGATTGGTGCTTATGATCCTTCTATGGAGAAAACAGCATTTGGGTTTAGTAATGGTAAAGTCAGTGCGGAACTCGTTATGTTTTTATTGCTTTATGTGAAAAAAAATGGCTTACTAAAGCCAAATGCTACATAAGGAAATCGCATGAAACACCAAATAATCATGAGAATAATTGGATCTGAACAGGGGTTAATCACGAAAGACCTTTCAAATTCAAAAAATGATGCGATCCTAATTAATTCAATTAGTTATTCTAGAGAAAAAGATGAAAATGGCACTCCAATTCTACGATTGACGATTGATAAAGATTTGGGTCACTCAACCAAATTTATCTTTGATGCTATCAAAAACGATGAAAAAATAGATATTACTCTTAAATATTTTATTGATGGGGAAGAACCTTCTATTATCAATTATAACAATGTCATTATTGACAGTATACAATCGTTATTTTGCGCTGAAGGATTCAATTTCGATGATAACCTTGCGATAAGACAAGGTAAACCGTATGAATTAATTCAAGTGATTTCATATAATTAAGTATTATAACCTTGATGGTGATTATTATAAATCACCACCATCAAAATGAAAAACAAGACTATTTACACCAATTAAGATAAAAAGCTATATATTAGTATCAGAGGTCATAGTGAAAATAAGAAATATAGATAAGTTAAATAAAAATGACTTTATCAAACTTAGTTCAATTCATTCATCCATTGGAAAAGGGGATGATTTTGATTCATGGTTTGAAGAATCAGTATCAAGTAAAAAGATTCCCAAAATATTGTATTTGATTTATATTATTAACTATTTAACTCTTGTTTTTTTTATGGGGGCACCATTAATTCTATCACTAATACCTTTAACAATCGCATATTTAATCCCTGTATTAATGGTTTTATTTATAGACTCAGTAAATAGTAAAATACCTTTTTTATTTTATCTATCCATAAAATTTAAACTTTTAATTCACTAATGAAAATAAAAAATTATAAAATACTAATTTTCGTCACTATGTAATTCAAGAATCAATTTCAATTTTATTGCTGATGCTGTTAATGAATATAATAACATTGGCTTATTTCCTATAGCTAATTTTCTTTTATAATTTTCACTAGTCCATCTTTCTATTCTAAACCCGACGTTATCTGGAAAATAGCGTTCAAAAAAACCTAATTTTCTTAATCCTTTAGAAGTTTTTGTTGGTAATTGTCTTATTTCAGTTCTTTTCTTTGGATCAATAATTTTAAATGCTCCAAAACCGATATAAAGATTATTTACAAAATCAACATCATAATAAATTTTCTTAGCTGTGATGCTATCTCCACCTAATGCTATAGTACCTTGTTCTATTAAAAATTTAACTGGATCTTGTCTAAAGTTTATTTCACCATCAGTTAACTCATACGTAATATCAGAAATACCTTGATATACACGACCTCCACCATAGGCCATGCTTATCGCACCGGACGTTTTCATTCCGTGACTTCCAATTGTTTTACCTATTCTATAACTAAAAATACCAACTGCTGTTTGAATTGCACCACCTAATATATCAAGGCTCTTGTCACCATAAAAAAGCCAGCCTTCACCAAAATAAGACCTAGTTGCATTATATAGTTCTTTACTTGCCTTTCTTAATTGGGAATACGCTAATTTTTCTGATTCATATTCGAGTTTAATTTCCTCAGTGTATTTATATATATCGGGCCAATTCCCCGTTGAACCTATGTTCTCTCTAAACCAATCCCGAGTGCTATCTACTCGTTGATGCCTAGCATTATTATTATACAGTGCTATATTAAAATCAGCTCGGATCAACCTTATAACTTCATTTATTTCACTTCTGTAACCTTGTTTACAGTAGGGGTCGTCAAGAAAATACCTTGCAGATAACTCAGATATTTTTCTTAATTCATTTGCATACCATTCAAAGGTCTCTTCTGGGCTAGAGAACATTAAAAGCTCCTTTCTTCCCATATACTGTATGTACTAGTACCTGCAATAACATGCTCCCAGGTAACCGATTTAAATCGAAACGATACAGACTCTTCTGGTTGGGCTTGATTGTGAGTAACAGAATTAGGATAAAAACAATTTAGGTCAACAATTGAGGCATCTGTCAGTTTTATTTTATAATACAGCTCTAACCCACCATTCATTGATGTTCTATAAAAAGTAAAGTCGCACGTTAATATCTCACTCGATGTTAATGCTTGAGAAAGTAGTGGGGAAGACTTATCAATTGGCTTACGAATACTAATAGGCTGAAAACTGACATTTTGATGCATCGATAAATTAGAAGACAACTCATTAATAAGAATTTCGTTTTCATGTCCCTTTTGATACTTATTCCCGATAGAATCTATCGTTGAGCATCCTTTCGAGATTAAACCTTGTTTATTTCCTTTTAGCGTAAGATAAATTATATTCGCCATTTTAAGCATTCCCTTTGTCATTAAAGATCAATATAGATAGTTCACAATACCATATACATTACTTAAGTTAAATATTATGATTTAGCATAGATTGCGTTTACCTTGATTTTAAAATTTCCATAAGACCTATTATGTTAAACTGGCGAACTTAGTGTCTAAAACACCCGTTAGACATCATAAAACTGCCTCAGTGCGACTTTTAGCAACGTTGAGATTGAATGCGAAAACACACTGAAATCGTCGAAAAACATAAACCTGTTTTGTGGTGATAGACGATTTAACCAACCAAGTTAACGAGGGTCGTAGCCGAATCAATTAGGAAAAAGACACGTGGTCATGTCTGTCTATTTGAGGGATAAAACTTACATGAGGGGAGAAAATAAGAGTGCTAATTTTGCTTGTGAGTATGATGGATTTTTAGATGATATGATTTTTAAAGAGGGTGTTTTTTTGCAATAAGTTATCCTCCAGAAAAAGAAGATGAAATAGTCGTCAGTGAAGAAACTTGCTTTTACTATGCCAGATTAGCTTGTGAAAAATATTTAAAAGTTCATCCTGAAGACTTAGCTAGCGTAAGTACTTTATTATCAAAAATTCAAATGTCATAAAATAGGATTCTATTGCATTAATAAATAATCGAATAAACACAGGCGGCTATAATTTTAGCCGCCTGTGAATTCTTATCGACACATTTTAGGTAATGTTTCTTTTTTGGGGCTACTTACCCAGTAAGTGTAAGAAATGGATATGTTTTTCGTATTGGTCTAGGATATCGTGAATGATTTGCTCTTTTGCCCAGCCCATCACATCGTAGTCTTGCCCACCTTCTTTTAAGTGAATTTCAGCGCGATAGTAGCGTTGCTCCTCGCTCTTTTCATCATCACTTTCTGTCCCCATACCCGATAACGCAAATGACGGTTGAATATAGTAACGGAGGCGAACTTCGTATAAAAAGTTCATATCTTCGCCTAAATCCACTTCAAAACCTATTCGGTCATCTTTATCAGTATGGATATGGCATACAGTACCTTGCTTAGCCAGTTCTTCAGATACCATTTCCATTGATGGCTTCACAGATTCTTCCATAAAGCGTTTAACATGCGCGCGTTTAGGGAAATATACGATGTTACGCAAGCGTCGCTGCCACGGAATAGGGTTACGGCTGGCAGTTGGTGCAATGGTCGCTAACTGTTGGCTATCGCGCTTATAGGCATCGACTCTTAAGGCTTTGAACAAGCCATAAATGGAGGCGAGCAAAACGACAGCAAAGGGAAGAGCACTCGCAATTGTCAGTGTTTGTAACGCTTGGAGACCACCTGCGAGTAACATTGTTATCGCAACGATACCCATTAAACCCGCCCAAAAGATACGTTGCCAAACAGGGGTATTAGAATCGCCGCCTGAAGCTAAAGTATCAACCACCATTGCTCCTGAATCCGCTGAAGTCACGAAAAACACAATGACCATTAGCATAGCAAAGAAAGATAAAACCGAAGAGAATGGAAAATAATTAAGGAATTCAAACAAAGCGAGAGATACGTCTGCCTGAACAGTTTCGGCTAATAAGGTTGCGCCTTTATTTTTAATTAAATCAATCGCTGTGTTACCGAAGAATGTCATCCACATTAAAGTGAAGCCAGCAGGGACAAATAATACCCCCATGACAAATTCACGAATACTACGACCGCGAGAGATACGGGCAATAAACATACCGACAAATGGCGACCAAGATAACCACCATCCCCAATACAGTAGTGTCCAGCCGCCTAACCAATTACTTGATTTGGGTTCATAGGCATAGAGATTGAAGGTTTTATTGACGATCTCTGAAAGGTAGCCACCTGTATTCTCAACGAAAGATTTTAAAAGAAGCACAGTTGGCCCTAAAGCAACGATTAATACGAGCAATAGAAATGCGAGGCCAAGATTGAGTTCCGATAAGATACGGATACCTTTATCTAGTCCTGAAACAACGGAAATTGTTGCAAGCCCTGTAAAAATGATGATCAAAGCCACCTGTACGGTTTCGCTGACTGGTAAACCAAATAAATGGTTCATCCCAGCGTTAACTTGCAGTACACCGAAGCCTAAAGATGTTGCAACACCAAATACCGTCCCTACTACTGCAAATACATCAACTGCATGGCCTATTGGGCCATAAATACGCTCACCAATAATGGGGTAAAGGGCAGAGCGTAATGTGAGAGGGAGGCCGTGGCGATAGCTAAAAAACGCTAAAATTAATGCGACAATGGCATAGATAGCCCAAGCATGTAACCCCCAGTGGAAGAACGTTAAGCGCATGGCTTCTTTTGCGGCTTCAACGGTTTGCGGTTCACCTACAGGTGGGTTGAGGTAGTGCATTACGGGTTCTGCAACCCCAAAAAACATTAGCCCAATTCCCATACCTGCTGAGAAAAGCATGGCAAACCACGAGACATAGCTAAAATTGGGTTGGGCGTGGTCCGGGCCTAATTTTATTTGCCCATAACGGGAGAGTCCCAGATAAGTCACACTCAAAAGAATAATAGCGACGGCTAGAATGTAAAACCAGCTAGCATTATTGAATAAGTTTTGCTGAAGATGACTTAGATGAGATTCTGCGACTTCTGGCATCAAAGCGGCAAAGCCAACGATAACCAAAATAATAACGGCAGAGCTATAAAATACAGGGGGACTAATTTTAGAACGAATTTTTTTAGAATCAGTATCAATTTGACTCATAACAACCTTCTTTTGTTTTGTTTTATTTTATTTTTGGCATACCGATATCGACAAATATGCAGCGAGCTGTCCTTCTTAATGAAACAATGAATAATTGCGAAAAATTTCCCCTAAGGAAACGAGATAGAAAGAACAATAATATGGTGTTGAGGGCAGGCTAAACTGCCAAAAATAGCGATGAAACCCGGGTCTTTATCACCTTCATAAGTTAAAAAATAGGCGGTTATACTGCCATGATACGAGTGAATGATCAACAAGATCGGGAAATAACATTAAATAGAGGATAAAAATATCATGTTAATTATCATTAAATTAATAATTAACAGTGCAGTATTTACATGTTTTACCAATAAGTTAACGCAAATGAGTGAAAGTAAGTACTAGATAAGTAAAAACCTTAGATAAATGGAGGTGGAAATGTGATTAGCGTAATTGGCTATCCTTACTGCCACGCCGATTATAGCCACTAAACGTAGATTGTTTTTTGTCTAATTCATTTTGGCAGTTGATACAGAATTTAACGCCGGGTAATGCTAAACGGCGAGCCTCAGGAATTGCCTCACCACACTCTTCACAAAACTCGGCACTTTCACCTGAGTGCAATTGGCGACGAGCTTTCGCTACCGCATCATCAAGAGTGGCATCAATTTGTTCTTGAACAGCATCTTCATTTGCCCAACCATTTGCCATCATTCACCTCTGCTTGATTAAATATTGACCTATATACCAATATAGAGGCGAGAAAATTTAATTCAAGGGCAATTATTACTCTAAAGATAATGTCATATAAATGTGGTCCATTCCCTCTTCATCATACATTTCTCCCTCAGTTTGGTACCCCAGAGTATGGTAAAAATCAATGACAGTATATTGCGCTGAAAGAGCGATTTTATGGTAATGATGAGAACGGCCATATTGCTCTACAAATTTCATTAATTCACGTCCTAGCCCTTTACTTCGGTGTGATTTTTGTACTGCGACACGGCCAACTTTGATGAGATTGTCTTCAAGTAGTACACAACGTAATACTGCAGCTGGCTGCCCATCTAAATACAAAACGACATGTAATGCGGACTCATCATATTCATCGACATCGATATCAGCGGGAAACCCCTGTTCTTGAGTAAAAACTTGTTGGCGCAGGTTGAAAGCATCAGTAAGGAGTTCTGGGTTTGTGTACCCCATGCTATGTTTAATTTGCATTAGTTTTCCTGGTAGCTAGCGAATAAGAAACATAATTATATCGTGGAATGGCGAAAGAGTTAGGTGGGTTTTGTTGTTTTTTTGCACCAAATAAGAATGCAGGCATTTAAAGCCCACATTCTTGAAGGGAACTGAGCGGAAAATTATTTTTTATTGGTTTCTGCGTCATTTTCTGCTTTGAGCGATTCCGTTTTTTCTTTCATATCGGTTGCGACTTCGTCAGCTTTATTAATCGCATCCGTTTTAACTTCTTGGCTCAGTTCTGACGCATTTTGTTTTAACTCTTCAGCTTTATTTTGCGCATCTTTCGTTAATTCATCAGCTTTTTGTTCACCATCTTCTTTTAATTGCTGGGCTTTTTCTTCAGCTTGTTTAACGGTGTCACTTGGTTTGGATGAGTCATCACAACCTACGATAACTGTAACAATTCCCGCGAAAAGAAGTGAAGTGATGAGTTTTATATTCATAAACATATCCTTAGCACGATGCTGGTAAAAATGTTATTGAAGCTCGATATTGGCATAATCGCCAATGTGTATATTTAACTATAGTTGAAATTAAGTGAGTTATAAAATAATTAGGTAAAAAACTGAAATCGTTATATTTTTTTTGATTGTAAACTCAAGTGAATGCTTTTTTTTGGAAAGTCATCTCTTGTTCCATGCTATAGAGTTATAAAATATAGAAAACCAAGCTAAACTGTTCGAACTTATTATTAAATAAATAATGAAAACAAATGTATGGCTTAGATAACAAAGGAATAGCATTATGGCGTACTATTATTCGTTGATTATTTTAAAATTTA
This sequence comes from Providencia sp. PROV040, assembly GCF_032706145.1. Taxonomy (NCBI): domain Bacteria; kingdom Pseudomonadati; phylum Pseudomonadota; class Gammaproteobacteria; order Enterobacterales; family Morganellaceae; genus Providencia; species Providencia sp. PROV040. The sequence goes on from NZ_CP120530.1 coordinate 975,983, forward strand.
TTATCGGTTTTGCCATTGTTATCACTCATATGAATCTATCGGGAAAAACGCAGCTTTCCCAAATGACTCCTATTGATTTTATTGGTAATTTTGTTTTAGGAGGTATTATTGGTGGGGTGATTTACAGTGATACTATCCCATTGTACCAGTATGTGACTATTTTAATTATTGGTGTTTTGTTTATAAGCTTTTTGAACTTTTTAACAAAAAGATTTAATTTTTTTCGTAATGTGGCCATTGGTAATCCCATACCTATCATTAAAAAAGGCCAATTTATAATGGAAAACATCTTAGAAAAAGCCAATAAGATAGACCTCATCAATATTTCATCTCGAATTCATGCACAAGGCATTCATTCCTTTCAAGAAATTTATTATGCACAAATAGAACCTGATGGGCAGCTAACCATTATTTGTGATGAAAAAAATATGCCATCAGTGATCCTGATAAAAGAAGGGGTTATTAGAAGCTATGGTTTGGAATCTATCGAAAGAGATGAAGCTTGGTTAATGCAGCAAATTGAATTACAAGATATTGAATCAATAAACGATATTTTCTTAGCTGAATTTTGGCGTGGTGAAGTCACTTTTATTTTGCGGGATGGTAAAATAAACCGCAAGGGAGCACAGCATCTGAAAGTTATAGCTTAAATGAATAGGTCGGTGAAATGCAGATAACATTTCACCGACAGAGACCTAATTATTGTTTTAAATCATCATAAAGCATTAATGAGGATTTATTATCTGGGTCACCAATATAACGAGGTTGAGGTTTAAATGCCTCATTAAACAGGCTTTTTTCGGGCTCAAACCCAGTATAGTTTAAACCTGCTAAATCAGACCACGCGTAGATAAAGTCCATGTTACTGAATGGTCGGGTTGTTTTATCATTCAAATCAAATTGATGAGTTGATAGCCACTCAGGTGATTGCCAAACTAGGAAAGGCACATTATAAATGACCTTACTTGGCTTACCTTCACTACGCCCTAACATTTCATGAGGCGGGGTATCATAAACATCTTCACCATGGTCTGAGAAAAACACCAGAAAACCATTTTCTTTTGAAGAATCAAAGTCCTTGATTAATGTTGAAACAACATAATCGTTATAATGTTGTGCGTTATCATAAGCATTATAATCTTTCACTTCGTCATCATTTAGGTTAGCGGGAACCACGCTGTCTTTATCTTTGAAAATGGCTTTATCTTCTGGGTAGCGGAATTCATAGCGCATATGCGTTCCTAACAGATGGACAACGATAAATTTCTTTTCTGCTGGGTCTGCAAGCGCTTCTTTGAATGGTGCAAAAACCACGTCATCATAGATACGTGAGCTTTGAGCCATATCATTATTCAAATAATATTGCTTATCTGTTTGGCGAGAGAATGCCGTTAATAAGGTGTTGCGTTCAGTCATCGTCTGCTGGTTAGTGATCCAAAACGTTTTAAAGCCCGCTTGCTTCATCATGTTCATCATAGAAGGGCGCGAATTGAATAGTTCAGGCTCAGTTTGTGTCGCAAACGTCAGAATTTGTTGTAGTGCTTCAATAGTATAAGGTCGCGACGTCACAACATCATTGAATACGGATAAATTAGCAGGATAATCCCTTGCAAGTTCATCTAACTCAGGTGTCGTTGGGCGTGAATAGCCATATAGGCTCATTCTATCGCGGCTGGTGGACTCACCTATTACTAATACAAATGTGCGGGGTGTATCACCGTTTGCATCGACAAAGTTTTCTAATGGTGGAATTTTACTGTTGTCGCGGATTAATTCCTCCATGTTTGCTAGCTGGTTTTTATATAAAAAGTAACCACTCACAAACTGCCATGGGGCAGCGTAGGCGAGTTTACTATTTAAATATGATGCGACATTAGCCATTGGTCGGTCTTGTTTAATGCCTTTGTTATAATAAGGAATACCGAACAAAATAACTAAAATTAACAATGAAATACCGATTCGCCCTGACTTTGGCAGTGTTACCGGTTTTAGACGTGTCCATAGGAAAATTGCGACTACAGTATAGGCGAGTATGACACCTAAGACTTTGAAGCTAAAATATTGTTTAAGGAATTCGCCTGCTTCATTAGTATTGGTTTCAAACATCACAAACATGACACTTTGGGATATTTGATGCCCATAAACCACAAAGTAGGCGAGGGCAACTACCGAAGAAAGCCATAAAACAATACCAATTAGTCCCGCAACTAACTTAACTTTTTTAGGGAACAGTAGGGCAGGAACCAGCCAAAGAGAGCTATAGAGTAGTGAATCTCTTAGGCCAATAGAATTACTTTGTCCTGTTACGAGCACATACAGTTGTAATAGTGATGAAAAATACCAAAAGTAGATTAGTAACCAGAACAGTGAGGTCCAGCTAAATTTTTCCGAGTGTGTAGTGTTACTCATAGGTTTTTAAACTCTTGTTTTCTATTATTGTTAAATCGAATTGAAAAATAATTGAGAAATCGGTTTTTAGATATAAAGACGTAGTTTAAGTTCCAAAATATATTATCTATAAATAATATTTCCTTAATAATCATATAACCGTTTGTTTACTAGTGTTTTTTAAAAGCTGTTTTGTCCGCTTGGAATTGGGCAGCTATCGTGATATTCAATTATAGACGATGTTTTGCTAGCCATTGTTAAAATAGTAAAATGTCCAATTAGCATTTGTCATCGTCTTTACGCCATTGGTACTATCCTTTGATATATTTATGGTATATAAGAAAATTTGACGAATGCATCAATGAAGGGTGAGAGCAATACATGTTAGATAATTCATTTGTGGCTTTTTTAAAATCACCTCTATCAATCAGGGTGTTGCTTTCATTGCTAATTATTATTGATGGCGCAATGATTTTAAAGCCTGTATTAAGTGCTTATACCGACTACATTGATTGGCGCGAGTCAGGGCTAACACAGTGGTTAAAATCACTCGGCTTTATGAAGTTACTGGATATTCCTCGTTTTTTATTGGGAATTTCACTGATTTTCCTATCGTTATTTATGGTTAACGGAGCCCGTATTGCTTGGGTGTTCTCCTTATTTTTACTTGGGATTATTTCATTTGTTGACCTGCGGTTAACACAAGAAAACATACATCAAGGTTATTTTTCCCTCTTTTTATTGGTTGCTTTGTGCCTTTTTTGGAAGTTGTATCATCACCATAGCTTAACCAGTGCTGGCTTTGTGGCAATAACCTGTATTATTGCATTATTGCTGTATTCCATTTTTGGTACTTTATATATTGGTGATGAATTTTCACCAGTGGTTAAAGACGGCACAACGGCCTTTTATTTTGCTTTAGTCTGCATGACAACGGTCGGGTTTGGTGACATTGTTCCGGTTACCGTGGATGCGCGTGTATTCACGGTGACGGTGATTATTTTAGGAATTACAATTTTTACCACTTCAGTGGTTTATATTGTTGGGGTGTTAGCGAAAGGTACGAAAGAAATCGTGCGTAAGAGGTTTTCTTATATGAAAAATCATTATGTGGTGATTGGTAGCACACCAATGGCTGTCAATGTCTATCAAGGGCTGAAAAAACGAGAGCTGCCGGTGGCTGTGATTTGCCAAGAAAACCATCGCAGTCATTATCCCGAAAAAGATAATATTGTGACCGGTGACCCAACCAGTTCCGAATTGCTCGCCGCTGCTAATGTTAAACATGCAAAGTGTGTGTTAGTGATGACAGATAGCGATTCGCTCAGTACTTTCGCTTTATTGGGAGTGAAAGAGCAAGCAGGGGAAGGTAGCTCGGTAAAAACCGTGGTGCTAATTAACCAAGAGAGCAATATGGATAAAGTTCGCTTACTTAAACCTGATATGTTGTTTTCATTATCTACGCTAGGTTCAGAGGTTTTGATGCAAGTGCTTTGCGGTGAAGCAATATCGAGCGACTCTATTAGTGATATGCTGTTGAACAAAGTTGCAAAAAGCTAACCTTAAAATAAAAATAACGGGAATTGTGCTTCATGCTAAGTGCTCAACAAGTGAGTTGCCATCGGCAAAATAGGGTGTTATTCCATCAACTTGATTTTATAGTGCAACCTAGTGAAATCTTGCAAGTTGAAGGGCCAAATGGAGCAGGAAAAACGACCTTGCTACGAATGATGGCTGGGTTATTAAAACCTGATGAAGGGGCGGTCTGTTGGAATAATCAATCGATTGATAAACTAAAAGAAGAATTTACTCGTCATTTACTTTATTTAGGCCACAAACCAGCGGTTAAATCGTTATTAACACCTTATGAAAACCTCAAATTTTATTACCAAATGCACCATAAAGGGCATGAAGGTGAGCGTATTTGGTCTGCTTTAGAAGAAGTTTCGTTGATCGGTTATGAAGATATTCCTGTTAGCCAACTTTCTGCTGGGCAACAACGGCGTGTTAATTTAGCGAGGTTATGGCTAAGCGAAGCCCCTCTGTGGATACTTGATGAGCCTTTTACCGCAATTGACGTGGCGGGGGTCGCTCGTTTAACAGAACGTTTTCATCAGCATGCAGAGCAAGGGGGGATTATTTTGTTTACCTCCCACCAAGCGATGTCAGGGCAATTTGGTTCACTAAAACTGACGGGTGGGGTTGAATCATGTTTTGGTTATTAATTAAAAGAGAGCTTAAAATTGCGTTTCGAGGTTTTTCTGAGCTCGTTAATCCGCTATGGTTTTTCTTAATTGTTATCACACTATTTCCCTTGAGTATTGGTCCTGAACCTCAATTATTAGCGCGCATTGCGGTTGGGGTGTTTTGGGTTGCGGCCATTTTGTCTTCACTATTATCACTAGAGCGTTTATTTAAGGATGACTACCTTGATGGCTCCCTTGAGCAACTGTTACTCGCACCGCATCCTTTATTTATCACTGTATTTGCGAAAGTGATTGCCCACTGGTTAGTCACAGGGCTGCCCTTGATCTTGTTATCCCCTGTTGCGGCATTAATGTTGTCTTTTAGCGCAGACACACTATTTGTATTAGCAGGGACATTATTATTGGGCACACCTGTATTGAGTTTTATTGGGGCGATTGGTGCAGCGTTAACCGTTTCCTTAAAAAAAGGCGGTGTCTTGGTGAGCTTGCTTGTTTTACCGCTGTATATTCCTGTGCTGATTTATGCAACAGGTACGATGGAAGCCCACAGCTTTAAAATGCCTCTCGATGGCTATTTTGCCATTCTTGCCGCGTTATTTGCCGCCAGTATTACTTTTTCTCCTCTCGCTATCGCCGCTGCGTTGAAGCTTAATATTAGCAATAGCTAATTATTTTTCTCTCGTCAAAATAGATAACAAGAGCAAATTAATTTTTGCCTTGTTATCTATTGTCGATTCAGAATTGAAATATAATAATTACTTATACATTTAACGGGTGTTTTTTCTTAAGATTTCATTTTATTCAACTAGTTAATGGGCTTTATTTGTGTTTTTGATACAAATAAAGGTAAGTTTTATAAAAAATCGCATTGAACTCAAATAATTTATTTAAATTGCTACCGTTTTATATTGTTTATTACAAAAAAATATTTTTATGTTAAATTATGATTATAATCATAATCATAATATATGAAGTTAGATGAGTTATAAAAAAGCTTAAATGAGTGTGATTGTAATTTGACTTAAGGTGTGTGATGTTTCGTATATTACTTTATCTCAAACCAATACAATTAATAATTCTAATGATTTTAAAACGTAATTTTAGCTATAGATCGATTTTGCTTACCTTTTGTCTCCTTATGGTAGCCAAGCGGGCGGAGGTTCACTGAGTCTCAATGCCAGCAAAACCGAGATGCACAGCGATTACCAATCGGTGGATAAACAAACTGGCATCAATGCAGGCAAAGCCAGCAACACCACTCATACAGCGGTATCGGAAGGTGAGATTGTTATTTGCGATAAGGCAAATCAGAAACAAGATGTTACTGATTTAAGTCGATATACAGACAATGCCCATGAGAAGCTGAATATGATTTTTGATAAAGAAAAAGAACAGAAACGGATACCCATCTAAATGGGTTAAAATTGAAAAGCTAATAAAGAATAAGAGTAAAAAAATAGTTTATTATTTAATGATAAACATCTTTAAATTATATTAAATAATCTAGGCTCATCAATGCTGATAATATTCAGGAATAAAAATCCAATGTATAATAAAAAGCTAAAAGTGGTTTATATATCGTATGATTTTTTAAAGTTAATATAGCGAGTTTGTTTTTACTATTTATTATGAATCATATTTTTATGCTTTATTGTGATAAAATGTTAAATTGGTTTATTGTTCTTAAATGAAAGTAATCAAATGCCAAATAATACTAAATAATTAATGGACAAAAGGTGACTTATTATCTAGTGTGTTGTTCCAATATGTTAGTTTAGGAAAAAATCACAAAAGGTAGCATATAATGTCGAATATTTTATCATTAGATAGTGATAATTTCTCGAGTACACTTTACCCTCTAGAGCAAGATGAGCAACAAACTGTAGTTGTTTATTTTTCGGCTTCTTGGTGTTTACCGTGTAAAAATATGTATCCTATTTTTACTAAGCTTTCTGAGTGTTTTCAAGAAAATAACATCGATTTTGGTATTGTTGATATTGCTCAATCGCCCACTTTAGCTCCTCGATATGGTATAAAATCAGTGCCGACAATTGCGGTTTTCCAAGATACTCGGTTAATCGATATTATTGCAGGAGAAGTACCATTTAATAGGGCATTAATGGTATTGGAGAAAACGCTCGGTAAGCGTTAATATTCAGCGAATATATTTAATAATAATGATAAGACATTCATAATGTTAATACTGATATTAGAAGGGCTATTGATAGGCTGTCTACTAGGTTTAACGGGAGCGGGAGGTGGAATTCTTGCTGTTCCTGCTTTAATGGCAAGCCAAAATTGGAGTGTAGCATTAGCAGCACCTGTAGGGCTTTTAGCTATTACAATAGCGGCTTTTATTAGTGTTATTCAAGGGCTTATAAAAAAGAATATTCGCTATAAAGCAGCTATTTGGATAGCGCTATTGAGTATTCCTTCTGCTAAGTATGGTATTTACCTTGCCCATATTGTTCCTCCAGTTTGGTTAACGCTTATTTTTAGCCTTGTTATGCTTTATGTCGGGGGACGTATATTTTTCAATCGGGGTGATGAGCAAAATGATGCACATTGTTTAATTAATACAGAAACTGGGAAATTTATTTGGAACACTAAAACAGCGTTAATCTTTGGGGGAATTGGTGTCATTACAGGATTACTTACTGGCATGTTAGGTGTCGGTGGTGGTTTTATTATTGTTCCTGCATTGCGAAAATTCACTAATTTGAATATGAAGAGTATTATCGCAACATCATTAATGGTTATCTTCTGTATTGGTAGTATTAGTATTTTTATTAATGTCTGGAATGGGTTTCAATATCCTAAAGAAATTAGCATCGTTTTCATTGCTTCATGTGTTGTTGGCTTATTAATTGGTCGATTAATAATGCATTATATTTCTAATAAAGCCATTCAAATACTATTTTCAAGTGCTGTTATCTTTGTTGCCTTAGGGTTGATTTCATCAGTATTGATTGAATTTAATGTCATTTGAAATAGGTTTTAAATATCACTTATTAAATAAATTTTTATAATTCATGCAGTGTGTCACTATTTTGAATGTTCAATCATTTATTCTTCTTTAAAAAAGTAAATTTGATTTATCTTCAAGCTCAAAAAGGTATAATGAACCATCGCATTTTTCTACCCTGATAATAGTGAAATGGATTGCTAATATACTCTTCTGGGTAATCATTAAAGGTTGACTAGTATAATTATGACAAAACAAGATAGCTCAACAACGATAATTGATATAGCTAAACGTGCTAATGTAACTGATATTACAGTCTCTAGAGCATTTAATCATCCTGAGATGGTAAAGAAGGAAACTCGAGATAAAATATTAGCGATAGCACAAGAGCTCAATTATGTGCCAAATCTTTTTGCACGTAATCTGAAAAACAAAAATAGCCGCATAATAGGTGTGGTTACTGATAGCACATTTAACCCATTTTATATCGTACTGATTCAAACTGTCTCACGCTTAGCGAAAGAAAAAGGCTATCAAGTCATGATTTTTGATTCAGATAGTGATGAAAAAGCAGAAAAAACAGCAATCGAAACATTAGTCAGCTACAAAGCGAGTGGGATCCTACTATCGCCAGTTCGTGATGATAAAGACTATCAACCAAGTTACTTATCATTAATTGATCAACATAATGTGCCTTTAGTTTTTGTTGACCGTTCAATTTATGGTTATCAAAATAAGTATTCAGGGCTGTTTTTGAAAAACTTTGAAATTGGCGCTTTAACAGGAAAATTTCTTAACCAGCAGAATAGTGAAAACACACTGATTGTTTCAGGGCCAGAAGGATCTGAAATTAGTTTGTCTCGTTTAGCGGGTATATATGAAAATTTTCCAAATAGAAAAAATATTAATGTCTTATACAGCAGTTATATGTTTAATAAGAATGATGAAGATTATCTAAGAAAAAAAGTTCAAGAGCTTTATACACCAAATATGTATATTGTTGGGTTGAATGGAATTATCACGGCAGGGATGTATAAAATTATTTTAGAGCTAGGCCTTTCTTGCCGTTATTTTTCTGTAGATTTACCACCCTATGCAGATACTTACCATTTATCTATTTCTGGTGTACACCACGATTCAGTATATCTTGGTGAATTAACAACTGAGTTATTGTTTTCTGAAATAGAGCGAGATTCACATAAAGATCATAAAACAAAACAAATATTTGTTGATGGGAAACTTGTTGTTTATTAATAAGAGTTAGAAAGAAAATCCGTTATGATTTATATACTCTAAAGAATTCGAGTCATATATGAACACAGTCAACACCCATGCAACTTGAAGTATGGCAATTATAGATAGGCAGGTAATGATACCTGCCTATCTTAATGGCGATGAGGTATTATTAATTTAGCGTTTCATTGAGCTAATTAAGGTAGCGCCCCAAATAATTAAACCTTTTACAATATATTGAACATAAGGTGAAATACCTAATAAATTTAAACCATTATTAAGTACGCCTAAGATCATTGCGCCAATCAGTGTGCCAATGATCATACCACGGCCTCCTGCAATTGAAGCGCCGCCGAGTACGACCGCAGCAATAGCATCTAACTCAAATCCTACCCCTGCATTGGGTTGCCCACTCATTACTCGAGAGGTAAATATTAACCCAGCGAATGCAGCAGTAAAACCGCTAATGACGTAAACTAACATTTTATAACGTTCAACGCGGATACCACTCAGGCGTGCAGCTTCTTCATTACCGCCAATGGCGTAAATATAACGGCCAAAAGAGACATGATTTAGTACAACATAGAAAATAAGATAAAGGCCAAGCATTAATAAAATAGGAACTTGAATTCCCATTAATTCTTCGCGTCCCCAAAAAGCAAATTCTTGAGGTAATCCTGACACTGGGTAGCCACCGGTATAAATTAAGGCTAGCCCTTTAGCAATAATCATGGCGCCTAAAGTGACAATGATTGGTGGCATTTTACCATAAGCGGCTAAAATTCCATTAATGAAGCCAAAAGCAACACCGGATAATAAGCCCAGAGCAATTGCGGCGTAAGGGTCCATTCCATAATATTTCATTAAGCCAGCCATCAAGGTTCCAGAAAGCGCCATAACAGCACCAACGGACAAGTCAATTCCACCTGTTAAGATAGCAAATGTCATACCAATAGCGATGATGGCATTAATAGAAACCTGACGAGCAATGGTCGAAAGGTTATTTACAGTTAAAAAATGTTCATTAAAAATGGACATGCAGACAAATAAAAGAATTAAACCAACAAGTGGTAAAAATGCAGGTATTTTTGTTAGCTTAGAAAAACTAAATTTATTTTTAGTTAATGGAATTGCACTTTGATTAGACATAGTCGTTATCCTATATAATATTGCCGGCCGCATGTACCATGATCTGAGTTGAGTTTATTTCGTCTCCAGTTAACTCAGCAGCAATTTCACCATCTCGAAAAACCAAAACTCTATCACTGACACCAATAACTTCTGGTAGCTCCGATGAAATCATAATAATGGAAATTCCTTTTTCAGTTAGAGAGCGCATTAACTGATAAATTTCTGATTTTGCCCCAACATCAATACCTCGGGTGGGTTCGTCGAAAATAAGAATTTTGGCTTGTTTATTTAGCCAGCGAGCAATAACAACCTTTTGCTGATTTCCACCACTTAAAGTAGAAACCGCGGTGTGAGGTTCTGGTGTTTTAACTTTTACTTGGGAAATTAAATCAATAGATAAAGTGAGTTCTTTTTTATTTTGAATTAAAAATAATTTTTGAGCATGATTGTTTAACCATATATTTTCTTTAACGGAAAAGGGCAATACAAGGCCTTGAGTTTTTCGGCTTTCTGGTAATAAACCGATACCTAATTGCAATGCAGCCGCAGCCGATTTAACTTTAACTTCTTTGCCTTCTAAAATAACTTTCTTCTTATATGCTTTATCAGCACCGATCATGGCAAGAATAGTTTCTGTGCGACCCGATCCCACCAACCCCGCAAGCCCTAAAATTTCACCTCTCTTTAATTGAAGGTGGTTAGTTGGGCTATATGAGAAACGCTGAACTTCTGCATCTAAGATGACTTCTTGCTCGTTGAATTGGCGTTTATGAGGATAAATATTCTCAACTTCACGACCAACCATCATTTCGATAATAACGTCTAAATCTGTTTCATCGACCTTACGCGACCCTATATATTGTCCGTCACGTAGTACACTGATGGTGTCACAGATTTCATAAATTTCTTCTAGATGGTGGGAAATAAAAAACATTCCAACCCCTTTAGCTTTTAAATCACGCATTACATCGAATAAATGGTTTGCTTCATTGGGGGTTAATGTCGCAGTTGGCTCATCTAACACTAAAATTTTAGCATCCAAAGACAGAGCCTTTGCGATTTCAACAAACTGTTGCTCTGCGATACTTAAATGGCTAATAGGTTCATCAATATTGATGTTTACACCCAGCTCAGCTAGGATTTCCTGCGATTTTTTTCGCATTAATTTTCTATCTAATAAACCAAACTTATTTTTTAACTCTCGATTTAAAAATATATTTTCAAAAGCGTTTAAATAAGGAATAAGAGAAAATTCTTGGAAAATAATACCTACGCCAGCTTTAATGGCATCTCTGTAGTTATGAAAGGTGTGTTCTTTGCCTTCAATCAGAATTTGTCCGCTATCAGGTTTATGTATTCCACATAACACTTTCATTAGCGTTGATTTACCTGCGCCGTTTTCACCTAATAATGCGTGAACCTCCCCTTTTTCTAGGGAGAGATTAATATTATCTAACGCCTTAACCCCAGGGAAAGTTTTACTGACATCTTTTAATGCTAATAATTGCATCATATTGCTTCCCTATATTTCTCAACTGCTTAAAAATGGGTAACAAAGCCATTTGGAATTTTTATTCCAATATGCATTTAATAATTAATATTTATGAAAATGTATTGCACCGAACATCAGAAATACAGGTGCAATACATTGGTTATTGATAACTAACTATTACCAGTGAAAATCTTTAGCATTGGTTTTGTCGATCAATTTAACATCAATTGGGACTTCTTTAGGGACATTAGCGCCCCAGTATTTTGCTAAGCCCATAGCTAAACCAATACGAACTTGGTCACGAGGGAATTGCGCTGAAGTAGCAATAAATGGAGAGTTACCTTTGGCAATTTCAGCAACCGCTTCAGGAGAACCGTCAACACTTACTAATTTGACATCACGACCAGAGGACTCAATCGCTGCTAACGCACCTAAAGAGCCGACATCGTTAACACTGAAAATCCCATTGAGTGTTGGATTTGCTTGCAACATATTTTCTGTAACGTTCATTGCAGTATCACGTTCTTGTTTACCGTTCAATTTAGTTACGATTTTGATATTTGGATATTCTTTCATCGCTGCTTCAAAACCACGAACACGCTCAAGAATTGGCACAACAGGAATACCATCTAAAATTGCCACTTCGCCTTTGCCGCCTAATGCTTCACCTAAACGTTTACCTGCCATTAAGCCAGCATCATAGTTTTTAGAACCAACAAAAGAGTCAATTGGGCCATTTGCTTGAGCATCAATGGCGATGACTACAACTCCGGCTTTTTTCGCTGCCAGTACAGCCGTTTCCGCACCAACGCTATCTGCCGGATTTATTAACAGAATATCGATTTTTTTCTGTAACATATCTTCGATATCACTGGTTTGTTTTGATACATCATGAGCCGCATCAGAAATGTATAGTTGTGCGCCCATATCACCCGTTGCGCTCTCTAAGGCTTCCTTCATGGTGACAAAATATTCATTGTTTAATTCTTGAAATGACATGCCCACTGAAACTGGCTTAGCGGTAGCGTTAAATGCCATACCTAAAGTCAGTACACTTGCAGCGACAGCTAACTTTTTAAATTTACTCAGCATAAGATGTTCTCCTAAAAGAGCGTTTAATTATATGTAGGGTTTTTACTTATTTAGTGTTTATTTGAATTATCAATTATTACTGCCAGTTAAAACATGTTTATGGCTTGATGACGACTTTAATTGAGTCTGCCGATTTCGCCATGACAAAGGCTTCTTCCCAATCATCGATGGAATAGAAGTGAGTAACGATATCATCAGCACTAACTAAGCCACGGCTAAATAGGTCAATAGCGACTTCATAACTATATGGCCCTAAGTGAGCACCGCGGATATCGAGTTCTTTGCGGTCACCAATGATTGACCAGTCAACTGTTGTTTCTTTACCAAACACGCTGAATTCCACGAAACGGCCAAGTTTGCGGATCATTTCTAGCCCTTGAGTAACACCGATTGGTGCACCCGTTGCTTCAATATAAACGTCACAGCCATAGCCTTCAGTCATATCTTTGACTAATTTAATCGCATCTTCTTTCAGTGGATTGATAACGACATCTGCACCAAATTTTTTTGCTAATTCAAGGCGCTCATCAATCGCATCAATGACAACCAGTTTTTTCGGCGTTTTTAATTTTGCGACTTGGATCATGCACAGCCCTAGTGGGCCTGCACCTGCAATGACGACGACGTCATTTAAATCAATATCACCACGGCGTACAGTGTGGATAGCACAAGCCATTGGCTCAATTAATGCGGCATCTTTATCAGATAGTTCATCAGGGATTTTATGAATAATGGCGCGTTCTGAAAAACGCATATATTCAGCCATACCACCGTCGGCAACTTCTTTTTGGAAACCGTAAATATCATGGGTTTCACACATCCAGTATTTGCCAGACTTACAGAAACGGCACTCCCAGCAAGGGACTATCTGTTCTGCTAAGATGCGGTCGCCGATTTTCAGTTTGAATTTTTCAGCGGAGCCTTCACCGAGCTCTGCAACGCGGCCATAAAACTCATGGCCAGGAACTACTGGGGCTTTGATCCATGGGTCATCTCCCCAAAACATTTGAGCACCATCGTTGGCTTTACAGTCGCCAGCACAGATCCCGCACCCATCAACTTTGATGACAACTTCTCTAAATCCTGGCGTTGGTCTTTTAATATTTTCAAAGCGATAATCATGTGGGCCATGACAAACAACTGCTTTCATTTTTTCAGGTAGGTTACTCATGTTCTAAGACCTCTTTCTAGTTGTTAACCCTAATGTTGACGTCAACATTAAGCGTTTTTTTATAACGCATTTGCTTTAGTTTTTTAACGCTTAACTATCAATATTGATATGTATGTAAGAAAAATGGTTGTTTAATGTTATAGATAAAATAAATTCTTTTTAATATGACGACGTCGTCATTTTTGAAAGTAAGTATCTTAAAAACTAAAATTTGTGATTTAAGCCCTAATTTTAGTCATTTAGCTGAGTACTTTCATTGGGAAATGAGACTGCCGAAACTGACTTTGTAACATGATGAAAATCATAATAAAAATCTTAATTCATTCCTTATTTTGTTTTTTTAGAAATGAATATGAAGCCGAGTATAATTATTTTAACTATTTTCAGAAGTGGATATTTCATGCAAAAACATTTCAGCTCACACTTTTGAATGAAAACAAATTTTAACTACATTTAATAAAGAGATATCGAGTGGTCAATAGGACATTATTTTTAATTTATAAAATTTAATTTAAAAAATTAAATAGAGTAATGAGTCATTTTCATACGCTGCCATAATATTTTCTTTGCAGACATACCTATAGGTATTAAAAAATAGCTTTATACCTTGTAATTGTATTTTGCCAATTAAGCAAAGTATAAAGCTAAATAGAGCCAAAGTTTAACTTCATTTTGTCAATAAAATCATTTCGTTATATTCTAAAGGAGGGAGACCTCACACCCTAGTGTTAGACAATCATTGGTGCAATGATAAAACCGAAGGCGACACCTGCAATAATTCCACCTAGCCCTGGTAGCATGAAGGGGTGATTTAAAATATATTTTCCAACCCGAGTAGACCCTGTAGAGTCGAATTCAATGGCTGCTAATGATGTTGGGTAAGTGGGTAAGACAAATACCCCGGTGACGGCGACAAAAGAGGCTAATATTGCCCATGTCGGAACATCTAAGGCAATGGCTAATGGAATAATTAACGGTGTTGTGGCACCTTGTGAATATAGCAAGGCACAGGTTAAGAACAGAACTAAAGCCAATAAAATAGGATATGCAGATAACACATCTCCTGCGATGGCCTTAATTTGGTCCATATGGGCATCAACAAAAGTAGTGCCTAATGTCACGATTCCGAGGATCACCGCAAGAGAACTCATTCCTGAGCGGAATGTTGGTGCTAGTACAATGGAATCCGGTGATGTTTTACAGAAAACTACCATCAAACATGCTGCACTTAGCATACAAATGATGATGATATCTCGTGTTCCCATCGGCTTACCGATATCAAAACCAGGACGTAATTGTGGGAATGCAGCGAGGATCACGATAGCAATAGTGGCAATAATGAATAGAACAACAGAGAATTTTTCTCTCGTTGTGCTCTCGCCTTTTTTCTCTTCGTACTTATGCACTAAGCCTTTTTGTAAACGTTCTAAATAGACCTCATCGTTTTCAAGCTCGCAGCCTTGACGCGATGCAATAAAGGCGGCAACCATAGCAGCAACAAAAGAGGCGGGTAAACATACTGACATGACAACGATAAAAGTGATGCCGTTACCTTCCATAATTGTCAACATCGCCGCCATTGCTGCACTGATTGGAGAGCCAGAAATAGCAATTTGTGAGGCAACCACTGAGCCTGCTAATGTTCTTGATGGTCGAATACCCGAATCTTTCGCAATTTCCGCTATCACAGGCAGCATAGAAAACACAATGAAACCTGTACCAGCCATGATAGTCATCATCCAAGTGGTGATTGGTGCTATTATATTCAAATACTTAGGATTTTTACGCATAAATTTACTGGCTAGGCGTACTAGATAATCCATCCCACCAGCAGCTTGTAATGCAGAAGCTGCTACCACGACCGTCATAATAATTAAAATAACATCAACAGGTGGTGATCCAATGGGTAAACCAAACCCGATGGTTAATACAGCTAATCCTAATCCACCACAGAGTCCTATACCTATTCCGCCCATGCGAATGCCAAAGAATATTGCACCTAATACAACAATGATTTCTAGCCAAACCATAATCGTCTCCAATAGACAATATATTGTCATTAGTAATATTGAAAAATTAATTTTTGATAATTGATATAAGTTAAATATTTTTATTTATCATTAAATTTTGTTTTCCGACTCTGTTTTCATACCAGTGAATACTTGCTCTGACTAATGAGCTGGTTGAGTCGATATATTTATCTGGATAATTATTTATTTCATTTGCAAGAATGACGGGGACTTCAGTACAGCCAAGAACAATAACTTCAGCTCCTCGAGAAAATAATATCTCAGCTTGTTTTTTCATAATGGACTCAGCCATCTTTTTATTTCCTGACTTTAATAAATAAATGCTTTCCATTACATTTTCTTGGCTTTTTTTATCAGGAGTAATGCAATTTAAATAATTTCTCTCTATATTTTTTTGGTATAACCCCATATACATGGTGGCATTTGTTGCAAGTAATCCGATATTTTTTTTCTTAGTTGCTAGTACCTCTTTCATTGTCGTTTCAACGATACTTAGCATATCGACGTGGCAAACCTCTTTCAGTTCACTAAACCAAAAATGTGCGGTATTACAAGGTATAACAATGCATTCGGCACCTGCATTTTCTAGCTTTCTCAAATAGTCAGTCATTAAAGGTAGAGGAGATTCACCATGGTTTAATAGTGCGTCCGTTCGGTCTGGTATATCAGGAATAGATGATATAATTAAAGGAATATGCTCTTGGTCTCTATTTACCACGGTATAATTTACGAATTTATTAAATAAATCGACAGTAGCGGCAGGCCCCATACCACCTAATACACCAATTAAGCCTTTCATTTTAATACCCCTGCATTTCATTAGTCTTTTTATAAAATAAAAAACAATAAGCACTTATCTTTATTGATTTATTTAACATATACTTTAATGTTAAAATGGTTATTAACTTATTTATAACTGCCTAGCCTGTGGTTAATATTTATCAATGTTTATCTAAAATGAGAAATGCAAGTAAGTATGGTTTGATGCAAGATATGCATTAAGAGCTTTTATTCAAAATAAAAGCATTTTTATAAATGGCTCTGAAAGCCTGAATAGACTGGGCTCTATGGATTAAAAAAATCAAATGAAATTAATTTTTGATTTTTGTTAATGTTTTAAATGGTAGGGCTATGCATAATACAAATAACGCCACTACAAATTTAGTTTGATTATTTAACCAGTCATTAACTTAAAATATCAATAAAAATACTTTTGATTTTTTATATTTTAACAGCAAGTCAATTTAAGGCTTAATAAGATGAAAAATATAGAAACAAAATGGCTATATGATTTTTTAACACTAGAATCGTGCCGACATTTTTCTCATGCAGCAGAACAGCGAAGTATTTCTCAGCCCGCATTTAGCCGTCGTATTAAAGCTTTAGAGGAAGCTATTGGCGTTGAATTATTTGATAGAACGACGTCCCCTTTACAGTTGTCTGAAGAGGGCAAAATTTTTCATTCTCAAGCGCGTAGTTTATTACAACAACTGGAATGTAACTTAAATGAATTATCCGGCCATAATGTATTGAGCCTACCGAATATTAAAATTGCTGCTGCTCATTCGTTGTCGTTAACATTGCTCCCAAAATTAGTTCACGGGCTGTCTGGTTACGGTGGAGAATTTGTTTACCATGTTGAGGCTATTGATGTCGTACAAGTTGTGAACACATTGAGAGAAGGGAAAAGTGATTTTATTATCTCATTTTATGATGAAGATTTAATGCAATCACCATTTTCCTCATTGAATGTATTTGAATCTGAATTATACCCAATTTGTGCAGCGGATGAGCAGGGTAAGCCGCTATTTGACATCTATCAACCTCAAGTGCCGCTGCTGAATTATACCAGTGCTTCATATATGGGAAGATTAGTTAATCGTCGGTTAAGTGAGTTTGGTGCGATCAATTCAAAAACACTTTTTATGTCATCAATGAGTGAGTTACTAAAAAATATGGCTTTGGATGGCCATGGTATAGCATGGTTACCCATTTATTCTGTAGTGAATGAATTGAAAGAAAAAAAACTCGTTTGTTTGGATACACCTGAATTAACGATACCTATCCAAGCGTATATTTACCGCATGGATACACGACTAAATAAAACTGCAGAGGATTTTTGGCGTATTTTGAAAAAAAATATTCCAGAGGATTTACGGAATTTATAGTGAGGAAAGGTAATTTATAAGTAAATAACCTGCGAATATAAGCAGGTTATTTAAGTAATTCGCCTTTTATTTAGCGGAAATATAACACCTTAAAAGTGAGAAAATTAATGATCTAGAGAAACAGAATGCACATATTCCAACTGTTTTAAAGAACAGTAAAATTCAGGTAAAGTGATTTTTTGGCGTACTAATAGCTTTAAATTTACCTCGACGCGCTCTTTCTTGATATCTCTGATAGTGAGATTCTCAATTAAGTCCTTATGACTTTTTAGATACTCAATAAGTAAAGGTACACCTTTTTCATGAGTAAATAGCATACGAACTTTAATTTTTCCTAGTTTTTGGTTTTTCATCTGAAAAAGACATGGGGATAGAGCGAATTTTCGTCCATATAATTTGATGCTGACGCTTATTTTAAATTGATATTATTATTTTTTGCCCACATTCTTAATCTCCCATTAGCGTTAGCATAAGGCGAAGAAGTATTAAATGAGATCATCCGGCCCATTGTCCATTTTGAGTACCATGGTTTACCATATAAAACATCATCAGTTCGCTCATCAATAAGCTTCACAATTTCATTTTTTACAGTCTGAAGTTCAGCTACTAACGAGTTATAATTTAACTCACTGTAATCTGAATAAAATTTTTGGGCAAGAAGACCTAGCTGGTTCCATTTAAAACCAGTGTCTGGAAAATCGACTGGCAGACCTTTGGCATCAGAGGTGATCCATTTTACAACAAGAGAATTCCATCCGAGCAAATACGAAACAAGATCACGAACACTCATTTCCGTTTCTTTGGCATGCCCATCCATTGAGTGATCTGAGATAACTTCTGGCGGGATTGCATTAAGGTAACTAATTAATTTACTGAAATTTTTATTAATAGCTAAAAGTAGTTCAGCTTTTGTTTGGGGTACGCTCATAAGGAGTTCTCTCTTATTAAAATAGATACACCATAAAAGCACTGTGTGGTGCTTGAAAATGAATCAATTATGTATTACCAACCTCAACAGAGGAAGAGCCAATCATTAACTAGCTCCTTCTATCAAGTTCTGATGACCAGTTGAACTTTTGATAAGTTCAGTAATTAAGCAGCTTTGTTCCCATTTTTTCTAATTTTTTAGGGCGCTACATATAATATCGTGGCTGCACCACAGGCCTTATTTTGTAGTATTTGGCGCATTACTGGCGCTAGCATTTTCTCTACTAGCTTTCATTGATGCTCTGTCCCCAACAACTGATGCCAGAAAAGCTCTCTCAAATAGCTGAACGATTGGATAATCTGGCGCAATACAGTTTTATAGGCCACCAATTTAGGCTTTCAACTGAGAGGTATAGGATGAAGCTTAACAAAAGTTACTGCTTAACATGGAATGTAAACTTACAAAAGATTATTCCCATAAAGTCAGATTGATGATCTGCCACATCGTAATCTGACTTTATGGGATTAAATCCAATGAAATGTAGGTAAATTTGGGAAGTATCTACGCTAAGATACAAATGCAGTAGATACCTTTTCAATCAGTTGGCTCGGAGTAAGTGCTATGGCAGATAAAAACTATCCACGGTTACCGAATGATCCATATATGTGCCGTAGTTATGATAAGCAGACCAAAAGCCCACTGGCTCTATATTCAGAGTCGCAAAGAATGGACATAGAACTCCGGGCGCCTCTAGCAATGTCTTACAGTCACTGGCATGGACAGGTAGAAATAAATATTCCATTCGATGGTAATGTTAATTACCTGATAAATAATGAGACCGTGCAGTTCCAGCAGGGGCATGTGACATTATTCTGGGCATGCACTCCCCATCAGTTAATAGATCCGGGGTACTGCCAGCAAATGGCTATTATAAACCTACCTATGCATTTGTTTTTATCGTGGCCTTTGGAACGGGAGTTAATAAATCATGTTACGCACGGGAGGGTGATACAATCTTTGAGCGTACAGCCGTTGAGCATTATTGAGGTTCAGCGCTGGCAGAATGAACTCAACAGTCCTAATCCACATATTCGACAATTGGCAATTGATGAAGTTGCTCTGATGCTTAAGCGCTTTAGTATGTTGGGATGGTCCCCTGTATCTGCACATAAAACATCTTCTTCAACCCAGAATTCTACCTCTCGTCACGCGCAGTTTTATGTCAGTCAGATGCTTGAATTTATTGCCGTAAATAGTGATCAACACCTTACTGTTAATGATATCGCTGAACATGTGAAATTAAATACTCACTACGCCATGGGTATTTTTAAGAAGTCTATGCAGATGTCGATAAAGCAATACATCATGTCACTACGTATTAACCATGTCCGAGCACTGCTAAGCGATACTGATAAACCGATTATGGATATCGCCATGCTGGCTGGTTTTACATCTAGCAGCCGATTCTACAGTATTTTCAAAAACCATGTTGGTATACCTCCTAAAGAGTACCGAAGGTTGAGTCATGAACATAGTCTACATGTTTCCTCACCAGGGAAAGGTATTAAACATATAAATAAGTAAGTGTAAATAATAATGAAATATAAGCCTGTTCCATAATATAAAAATCAGGGATATATAAAATGAAAAACATTCCACATCCAGGTAAGCAGCGACCTTCTTTCTTCTGGTCACTGTTCCCTATGCTTATTATGTTAGCTGCAATTAGTATTGGATATTTTGTATTTAATATACGCGCTGAACCCATGATCCTTTTAGGAACAGCGACAGCTTCTTTTGTTGCTATTGCCCATGGTTATACGTGGGATGATATTTTGAAATCTATTTGTTTGAAAATATCAGAGGCCTTACCCGTTATCTTAATTGTAGCTAGTATTGGTTTTCTTATTGGTGCATGGATGGTATCTGGCACTATTCCTATGATGATATATTATGGCCTTAAGATTATAAATCCGCAGTATTTTTATATTTCGGCATTCTTTCTTGGAGCTCTTATTTCTGTTTGTACGGGAACGTCATGGGGATCAATAGGAACAATAGGAATTGCAATGATAGGAGTTGCTATCGGATTGAATATTCCCTTAGCTATTGCCGCTGGAGCCATTGTTTCTGGTTGCTGGTTTGGAGATAAGCTTTCTCCTGTTTCCGATTCGACAAATATGGCAGCTTTAGCAGCAGGTGTGAATTTATATTCACATATAGGCCATCTGCTTTGGACAACTGGTCCCGGATTTATTTTGTGCTGTGTCGTATATACTTATATGGGTTTAAGTATTGATGCCTCAGCGACAACACCGGACAGTATTGCCATACTGATGACGTCTATTGCTAAAGTATATAATTTTAATGTTTTGCTTATTTTGCCACCTATCATTGTACTATACGGCTCTTTGAGCAAGAAACCGCCCATTCCAATGCTTTTTTTATCAACGTTAGTTTCAGTCATTTTAGCACTTGTTTTCCAGTCATTTACTCCTGCTTCTGTAGGAGAGTCTGTAGTAAGTGGCTTTAGGTTAAGTATGGCTGATGGCGTGAATATTTCGGCATTATCT
This sequence comes from Providencia sp. PROV040, assembly GCF_032706145.1. Taxonomy (NCBI): domain Bacteria; kingdom Pseudomonadati; phylum Pseudomonadota; class Gammaproteobacteria; order Enterobacterales; family Morganellaceae; genus Providencia; species Providencia sp. PROV040. The sequence goes on from NZ_CP120530.1 coordinate 997,361, forward strand.
TCAGATATGCCACGCTTACTAGAGCGAGGTGGGGCAATCTCCATGTTTAGCAGTTTCGTTACCGTATTTAGTGCATTCAGTTTTGCTGGTGCTATGAGTGCAACAGGCTCTTTACATACGGTTATTCATAGAATGACTGAAGGGGTGAAATCTACCTTCAGACTAATACTTACAACGATTCTGAGTGCTTTTACTATATGCGCTTGTACTGCAAATGGCACATTACCATTGTTACTATGCGGGGATGCATTTAAAGATGAATATAAAAGGAGAGGGCTGGCTACTAAAAATCTTTCCAGAACCACAGAGGATGCAGGTACGGTAGTTGAGCCTATAATTCCATGGTCAGCTTCTGGGGTGTATTGTGCCACGATGCTGGGTGTTGCAACTCTCGATTATCTTCCTTGGGCAATTCTGTGTTACAGCGGTGTATTTTTTGCTCTGTTATGGGCCGCTACAGGTATTGGTATTGCTCCTTACGATAAAGATGACGACCCCGAATATCTGGCTGCATCCTGAGCTACAGAAAATTTAATTTAATATCGAGACAATGGTGTACAAAATATGTCTTTATTTGATCAAGCTATTTCCAGAGATCCTATATCCCGCAAAACTGGGCAAATGAAACAAATGTTTGGGACAGATACCGTTATACCTTTATGGATTGCGGATATGGATTTTAGTACTCCCGATGCTATTTTGTCAGAGATGAAATCCGTTCTTTCACAGTCAATTCAGGGATATAATATGGACTACCCTGGTTGGAAAGAGGCTATAATTTACTGGTATAAAAAGCGGTATGATTGCCAGATTAAAGAGGAGTGGATACATTTTATTCCGGGAGTAATAAAATCAGTTGTTTTATCTTTGCTTGCTCTATCTCAACCGGGGGATAATATTCTGACCTTGACACCGATATACGACCCATATCGAGAATTAGTGCCAGGGTGTGAGCGTACTCTTATACAGTCCCAGTTGATTGAAAGTCAGGGTTCTTATGAGATTAACTGGATTGATTTTAGAGACAAATTAAAAAAATCTAGATTATTTTTATTCGTCTCTCCTCATAATCCTGGTGGAGTCTTATGGAGCAAAGAGACACTTTCAAAAATAAAGCGTTACTGCCATGAAGAAAACGTTATCGTAATATCGGATGAAGTACATAGTGATTTAATATTTTCTAAAACATCACATATACCTTTTTTTAACTTAGATGATGACATGGTTAGCCAGTCGATAGTCTTGCACTCTCCCGGAAAAACATTCAATGTACCGGGGGTGCAGGGTGGGTTCATGATTATTAAGAACCCACAATTACGTGAAAAGGTATTTGGTTTTCTTGATCAATGTCATCTTGCTGAGACAAATTATCTTCAACAGGCAGTTATTTTTTCATCATTCATTCATTGTGAAGAATGGTATCAGAAATTACTGGGGTATCTGGCAGATAATATAGCATTTGTAAAAGCAACAATAGAAAAACATTGCCCAGACCTCTCTGTTGTACATGGAGGAGCTTCTTATTTATTATTTTTGAACGCTGAAAAATTAGGTATGGATGATGAACAACTAGCGACCTTTTTTACCAGAGATGCGGGATTGGGGCTCTCCCCAGGAAAGCAATACGGTCCCGGGGGGGAACAACATATGAGACTAAATGTTGCGTCTCCACGGGATGTACTGGATTATGCTATGGAAAACCTCAAGGCTGCTTATAAAAAACGGCATGTTTTACCCGCACAGTAAGGTTGATACGGGTAGGTTCGAGTTGAATTTAGTTGAGTTGAAATATTGGGCGAGTGCTGACTTCAAGTAGATATAAAGCAAAAACCCGCCTTTTGGGCGGGTTCTTTAAAGAAGTGGTGCCCGGACTCGGAATCGAACCAAGGACACGGGGATTTTCAATCCCCTAGTTAAAAAGCTTGATGTAATTCACTAATGTAATTATTTTTTTTGACTTCTCACCCAGAGTATGCTGAGTGAGAAAATGACCAGAATTGTTCCAATTATATCAACAAAAGGCGGAGCCGGAAAGTCAACCAAAGCCAGCAATATTGCGGGTTTTTGTGCTGATGCAGGGTTAAAAACCCTGTTGATCGACGGCGATCATTCCCAGCCGACAGCCAGCAGTCTGTTTAAACTTGAATATGAAGCACCAAACGGCTTGTTTGAGTTGTTAATGCAACTGACCGATCTTTCCCGGCCGGATACCATCATATCACGCTCCGTTATCCCTAATCTGGATATCATCATTTCTAACGATCCGCATGATCGTCTCCCTGCGGCTATATTGCATGCACCTGACGGCAGAATGCGTCTGCGTAATATTCTGCAACATCCGTTATTCGCTTCTTACGATGTTATTATCATTGATTCAAAAGGCGCGGCTTCGGTGATGCTGGAAACCATTTTGTTAGCTGCCACCGATTATGCTGTCGGGATAATCAAACCTATTTTGCCGGATACGCGTGAATTTTTACGGGGAACACTGGGATTAATCGGCGGGCTGGTGCCGCTGACGGCTTACGGAATTCCCCTGCCGGCAATACGTATTCTTGCTAATTGTGTTGAAGATACGGTGTTAGATCGTGCAACACTGACTGAATTAACTCAGATTATTGACCAAAAAGCGTACCCCTTTGCGGAGTCGATTTCTCTTTCGTTACTGAAAACCGCTGTTCCCAAACTGGAAATATTTAAAAATGGTCATGCACAGGGACAACCGGTGCATCGTCTGGAATACCGGACTCAGCGTAAAACACCGGCAGCCGCAGTCATTATGCATCATCTTGTTTCAGAGCTGTTTCCGGAATGGAAAACCCGTTTTGATGATGTGCTGAAACGGGAGGTGCGTCCATGAATATCAAGGTATTCTCCTGTTTTTTCCCGTTCAGTCTAACCGTGGACTGGCAGCAGATACTGCCAGCCCGATCAGAATTAATGTATTTCCCGGAAAGGATCGTCAAGAGAGTCCGGGCGTTTTTCGACTCTGCGCAAAAAGTCTTTTGCCCCTCTACGAGCTTTGAATGTGCCCCACTCTTCAGTCAGCGCCAGATGTATCTGTTCTGTTGTCATGCCTGCCACCTGAGCTGCCGGCAGGTTATCGCGAAGAATAAGATAGCTGTGAATAGCATTCAGGGGAGTGATATCGGGATTCAGCATTTTCCAGCCATACATTTCAGCCAGCCAGTCACCCAGCCATTGCAGGCGGAACAGACTCTGGCGGGAATTGCTTTCTTCAGTCATTTTCATGGTCATACTCCGGAAGGTTTTGACATACAAGTCAAAACGGGCTTCGCCCGTATCGGTGTTGTTGTCAAAAATGCCAATGTAATCAATGTCGGACGGCAGTTGATAGTTTGTATTCATAAATGTTCCTTTAGGTGTGTTATGGATAAAAATAGGCTGCCTGTACGTTCAGACCGGGGTCGCCAAACTTACCGGTCCGAAAATAGTCGGGCAGTCACAGGGAGCTTATCTCTGACGACTGTTCGTCCGACACCAACAATTCATATTCCAAAAAAAATAATTTATTTACACGGTGGGAACAGGGCATTTCGGATTAACGGAGGGCTTTTCAATGCATAAAAAGTCTTCTTCTGCTGTATTACCTGAAACTCTGTACTCACCGGAGGCGGAGCAGAGCGTGCTGGGCGGGCTGATGCTGGATAATGACCGCTGGGATGAAGTGGCGCCGTTATTACAGGCGGAGGATTTTTGTTCCAGAGCGCATCAGGAAATCTGGAAGAAAATGGCCGCCCTGTGTCAGATAAACAGCCCGATAGATTTAATCACCCTCAGTGATGTACTGGAAAAAGACGGCGTGCTTGAGCGGGTGGGGGGCTTTGCTTATCTGGCGGAATTATCCAAAAACACCCCCAGTGCGGCCAATATTGTCCGCTATGCGGAGATTGTCGTGGATCGCAGCCGTGCCCGTGGTCTGATGATGCTCGGGAATCTGCTGGCCACCCAGAGTGTGGCGGCTCAGGCAAATATACCGGCGTTATGTGAGCAGGCTGAACAGCGGCTGTTTCAGCTGTCAGAAAAAGGGCTGCCCGCTTATTCCCCGTCGTTGCTCGATATTTTAAATAATGTTGTTCAGCATCTGGAGGAGGCATTAAGTGCAAAAGGGATAACCGGTACGCCAACGGGGTTCAGTGAGCTGGATGAAAAAACCTGTGGTTTGCAGGCAGGCGATTTGGTGTTACTGGGCGCACGGCCATCGATGGGGAAAACGGCACTGGCGCTGACCGTTGCACAGAATGCCCTGCGTCTGGCAGAAAAACCGGTCTTTTTTTTCAGTCTGGAAATGCCGGCGGAACAAATCATGCAGCGCTTACTCAGTGATTTGGGCAATGTCTCACTGACGGCTATCCGCAGTGCGTCTCTGGAAGAAAATGACTGGGAGTGTCTTGGTGGTGCCATGTCACAGATTGCCGAATGGGGGGAGCGTCTGGTGATTGATGATACCAGTAATATGACACCTTCCCTGTTACGTGCCCGGGCACGGCGTTACCGCCGTAAAGTGGGTACGCCGGGACTGATTATTGTGGATTACCTTCAACTGATGCGCAGTCCTGAACAGGAAAACCGGACGCAGGAAATCAGTGAAATTTCCCGTAGTCTGAAAGCACTGGCGAAAGAACTCGGGTGTCCGGTGGTGGCCCTTTCCCAGCTAAACCGGCAACTGGAGCAACGTGCAGATAAGCGCCCGACAAACGGGGATTTACGGGATTCCGGCTCGCTGGAACAGGATGCGGATTTGATTTTTTTTTGTACCGCGATGAGGTGTATCACGAACACTCACCGGACAAAGGTGTGGCAGAAATTATCATCGGTAAGCAACGACAGGGACCGCTGGGGACGGTGAAAGTGCAGTTTAACGGGATGTATACCCGGTTCAGTGATTTTCCTCAGGGATATTATTTTTAAGGGAGAGGCGAAGAATGAAAACAGATTTACAGCATAAACTCAGTCAGGCGCTTCTCAGAGGAAATCCTGTCAGTTCCCCGTTATCCGATAATGCCCACGTCAATCCGGTGTCTGAAATGCCGATGATATTAACACTTGAGCAACTTCAGCCAAATCCGGATAACCCACGTCAGGGCAGAAACCCGCGTTATGAGGAAATCAAGAGTTCCATTCGGGCACGCGGACTGGACAGTGTCCCTAAAGTCACCAAAGCACCGGGGAGTGAGTTTTATATCTTCAGTGACGGCGGAAATACGCGCTATCAGATCCTCTCTGAGTTGTGGCAGGAGACACAGGATGAGCGTTTCTTCCGCCTTCATGTGTTATTTAAACCCTGGCCGGGGCGTTTGCAGTGTTTGATTGGCCATCTGGCGGAGAATGAAGTCAGAGGGGAGTTAACGTTTCTGGAAAAAGCACAAGGGATTTGTGTGGCGCGTTCTCTGTATGAGGAAACGCTGGGGAAAAAATTATCACTCCGGGCATTCGCTCAGCGCATGACGGCGGACGGATTACCTGTCAGCATTTCACACATCAGTAAGATGGAAGATACTGTTTCTGTTTTATTACCTTATATGCCCCGTTTACTGGAAAACGGGCTGGGAAGACCCCAAATTGAGCAATTATTGTCCGTGCGTTCGACATTAAAAACGGGTAGCGGATTCGTTTCTTTTTCAGTATGACGGGCCGGATCCAGCCTGTGATTTTCTGGGATGTTTTGAAAGGACATGCACAGAAATAGATAACCATGATGTTTTTGATTATGACGTGTTTCTGGATGAACTGATTGGCCGGCTACTGAGGGAGTGTTCTGTTGCCGGTGTGGATTATGAACGTTGGGTATTTGAATTGAAGGTCAATAAAGGCAGACGCAGCACAAAGCCGGAATTGCCTGCGCCGGTGGAGAGTGAGGGTGATACAACAACCGCGCATTCAGAAACCGTACCTACCGGTATGACCTCCGGTTTTTCGGCAGAGGATTTGTTAACGGAGCCCCTATCTTCTGGTTCAGGTCAGGAGGCTTCAGTATCTCCTGTCGTTGAAAAGAAAAAATCCCGTCCGGTTGTGGAGATCCAGACGGATTTATACGGCGGGGCACCTGTGCTGAGCGGGGATACCGACGAGGCGGATATTGAGCCTGTCGATGGCGGAAGTCTGTTTGTCACGAATAACCCGGAGCATGTCACACCGGTGGAGGCGCCCGTCTCCGGTCATGCGGTGACGGCACTGACGTGTCAGGATCTCTGGCCGGTGGCATCACATCTGGATGATATTGAACATCTTCAGACGCAAATTTACCGTACTTTGTTTGAATTAGGGAATGAGCTGGATTTATCTTCCGCCTTTATGGCGGCTTCCGGGGTGCATTCTCCGGGATTTATTACGTTGTCAGCACATTCGGTGCTGGGGCGTGTGATGACGGTTTTCTCAGAACCTGATGAGTCCCATGATGATATTCCGGATGCCCTCAGAGCCCTGCTGACGGGGGGATATCAGCCCGGTATGTCGCCGGTATTGAATGATACCCAGTTTATGACATGGATGAAACTGATGTACTTGTTGCGTTGTTTGTATGCCAAACAAAGAGATGTTGATCCGGATGTGAATGATGAAGAGGAATGGGAATAAAAGCACCGCCTTATCGCCGGAGGCGCTGGCGTGTTATCTGCCCCTGAACCGGGGGCGGGCAAAGACCGGTTATGAGCAGGAAGTGATACAGCGCCTGATGGATATCTGCCGGTTATTCCGGGCCGGGAGCCGGAAATATGAGCATGATAAGGTTTTCCGGTTTTCTGTCCGTCCACCGGAAAATCAGGATGCGGACTGGTGGCGGTTGGTGTTGTTCAGTGCGGAAATTTGCCGTTGCCGTTATGCACTGCGGAAAACCGGGACCGCCGGAGAACCTTATATTGAGGTGTGTTTTACCGGTAAAGGCCGGCAGGCTGAATTGTCTGCGGAATTACTGGGATTTATATGGTCCCGGTATTATCAGAGCCGGCGCCGGGCGTGGCGAAAATATATGCGCACCATGAGACAAAAAGCAGGGGCAGAAGTATTGCTTTCAAATAAAGCCCGTGAGTTATGGCACCGGAATTACGTGTTACAGTGGATACTTACACTCTGGCAGGCTTTCAATAATACAGGAGGCTGTAATGGCGACTCAATTAGCACAGGCAGGGAATCATCTGCTGACAGAACTGGTGATGGAAATAAAAAGCGGAAATCTGCGGCGTTGTGAGGCGCTGGGACTGACGGACAATGAGATCCGGTTACTGAACAGTTTAACCATTGAAGATCTGCATTATCTTTCTCAAAGTCCGGTCTCCATTATTACCTGCCAGATCCACCGGGAGAATTTACGGTTATTACTGACCCGGGCAAAAGAAGTTCACCGTCAAAATCAGATGATTGAACGCTGTCTGAGACTGGGGGCATCCATCGATTTGCTGAATCAGTATTTTGGCATGACGTCACTGGAGGTGTCAGCCCGTCGGCGTTTGTCCGGGATCCGGGGAAATGCTGGCCGTTCACAGCGGCTGTCAGATGTGCAGCAAACGGAATTATGGTATCGCTGGAAAGAGGAGGGCATGCCGGAGCCGGATGATCCGGATTGTCTTCAGATCATGGTGTCCTGTGCCGAAAAAATGAATGTCTCTCTGACCACGGTATGGAATTCGGTTCAGGAATGGCACCGGGACGGCATACTGAATTCAGCTGACAGGGGGAAATATCATGCCGGATAACAGGAATATCAGTCATCATCAATCCGCCCGGATATTTCCGGAATGTGTCACGCCTGTTCCGGAGCATATTCAGCGGAAGGCAAACGGGTTATTGCTACGTTTTTTTCGGGAGAACGACTTTGTAAAAAAGTGAAATGCGGTGGAAAAAAGGGCGGTGTTTACCCGGTATTGAAAATTGATATTGGTGCATTCTGGCGTCTGCTCAGTATGGACCAGGGGCAAAGCTGGAAGCTGATGAGCCATGAACGTTATAACAAGATGATTAGCCGGTAAGGGCAGAATATTCAACATCATGATCCTCAGTATATTGAGACTGCCTCTTTACGGTGCGGTATTTTCACCGGAGGAGGCAGCTATAAGTGTATTCAGGCATGAAATTATTTTTGTGTGGGGCATAAGATGCAATTTCCTCCGGACAGTATTATTCAGTTTTCATTAGAAAAAATGCGGCAGCAACTGCATCACCGGCAACACAGCCAGCCCGGCACGGCACTGCGCAGTGGATTGATTTACGCCGGCAATGTTCATGATGCAATCCCCCGGCAATTATTGCTGGAATCCCGACTTTCCCCGGTTGATAAACTGACCTGGATGATGATCCGCCTTCATGCTCAGCAAAATGAGGGGGCCGTATTTCCGACCTATGATGACTTACAACTCCAGTTAGCCACACCCCACAGCGATAAAGCCTCGCGGGAAACGGTCAGCAGGGCACTGTTAATGCTGAGGCTGACGGGCTGGCTCAGTTTATGCCATCGGGTCAGGGATAAACGGGGGCGTATCAGAGGAAATATCTATATGTTACATGATGAGCCGGTGAATGCATTTGATGCAGAGACATTAGATCCACGCTGGATGGATGTACTGGAAAAAAGTTGTTATCACAAAAATAAGAGTGTGCGGTGCGTGGCCCGCGCTGCGCTGACTGCCCTGAAAACCGAGCCGTCAATGCGACATCAGCATACCAGAATGCAACTCATTGAGCAGCGGCTTGAAAGTCTTCAGACACCGGAAGCGCTGGCAGACAGGCAACGCCGGATACTCAATGGGCAGACGGCACAACTTCATCCGGGTAAACATAAAAAAAATCGAGCCCAGTGTAAAACACCGGATTTGAAAATCGAACTCAGGGAAAAAAATGATGAAAAAAAACCGGGTACGAAAATCGAACTGAGTACACAAACCCAGTCTGATTCAGGGGTACGAAAATCGAACTGTTACGTACGTAATACTTTTACACAGAGTGTAAAAAATACGTACGTAGATCAGGGAGAGCAATATTTATCGGGTACTCAGGTGCAGGGGCTGCATCAGTGGATTGATGAGAATGATCGGCAGATGCTGGAAAAACAGTTACAGGCGTTGCCGGAAGAAGCCGCAATATCGATTGTGCAGCAACTGACACAGGGGGTGAGGACAGGAAGTGTACGTAATCCGGTGGGGTATGCCTTGCAGCTATTAAAGGCAGCCCGTGAAGGGCGATATCACTCCGTCCGTTCCCAGCAGAAACGGGGATGAAAAGTGCGTCTTTACAGAAAATGTCAGGTACTCCGGATGTATCACAGCACACGCAAACCAAACCGGAGAGAACGGAGAGAAGTAAGGCGTCTCAGGGGGGGATGGGTGCCCCTGATATTGCACGTCAGTACCTTCAGCGTTTTCGCCGTACGCTCATAGGGATATCCAATGAGCAATGAAGGCGTATTCAATAAATCACACCGTGTTTCCACTGGAAACAGTGCTCAAAACTTAACCGGTGTTTCCACTGGAAACAGTGCTCAAAACTTAACCGGTGTTTCCACTGGAAACAGTGTTTAAAAATTGGGTTTTTCTTATCCGGGTAGGAAGGTCCGGAACGCGATATTTCGCTTTCCGTAACGAAATCTGCATCATCGAGAGTAAAGAATTTAACAAGCTATGGAGCAGTCTGGTTAACGATATGGGCATAGAGATATTTTCGTACATATAATTTCACTCTGATATTTACTTTAAACTGATCTTATTGTTTTTTGCCCACTTTCTTAATCTTCCATTAGCGTTGGCGTAAGGCGAAGATGTGTTAAATGAGATCATTCTCCCCATCGTCCATTTTGTGTACCATAGTCTTCCATACAAAATATCATCGGTACGCTCATCAATAAGTTTCACAACTTCATTTTTTACAGCCTGAAGTTCAGCTACTAACAATTCATAACTTAACTCACTGTAATCTGAGTAAAATTTTTGAGCAAGAAGACTAAGTTGATTCCATTTATAGCCAGTTTCCGGAAAATCGACAGGCAGACCTTTAGCATCAAAAGTGATCCACTTTACAACAAGAGCATTCCATCCAAGCAGATATGAAACAAGGTCATGAACACTTATCTTCGTTCCTTTGGCGTGTCCATCCATTGAGTTATCTGAAGTCATTTCTGGCGGGATTGCGTTGAGGTAACTAATTAATTTACTAAAACTTTTATCAATAGCTAAAAGCAGCTCAGCTTTTGTTTGTGGCACACTCATGAAGAATTTCCTCTTATTTAAAATAAGACACCATAAATGCATTGTATGGTGTTTATAAATCAATTAGGTACTGTACTACTCCCCTTACAACAGAGGAAGACCCTTAACTATTTACTGATGTTTCCGGTGGAAACAATGCTCAAAGGTTAACCTGCATTTCAGTAGGATGACGAGTAACGCTACGTTTTTATAATAAATTATTTTTTTCAATTTGAATTTATCGTTGGCATAGGGGGTTGACATTTGTACGGTATGTCAATTTCTCAAAGCAAGGGTATTGTTATGGAACAAAATAAACATTCTCAACAGTTACTTCAGGCTGGCCCTTTAAAGTCAACATTAACACTGAAACTCCATACCAGTTATGCAATCCGGCTATGGGAAGGGCGGGTTGTACCCAACTCTCAGAATGACGGTGACGAAAAAAAGCGTAAATGGATGATCCCCAGTCTTCCGATGTTTATTTCCCGGGCGGGTCATATTACTGATGATGCAAAGAAGGGATACTTATATGCAGAAATGTGGCTGTATCAGCTTGAGCAGGCACTGGAGCAAGGGACTCGGACTATTCAGAAATTACTTTCAGAGGTTGAACAACAATTAGTTCAGTTACCTGCGGTTGCGGTTATTTCGGATATCTCATCAACATCTCCTGTTGACCTGGCGATATTCAGTAAATCTCCTGTTGGTTATAAATGTGTCTGGTTACTCGTCGGGGTTGATCAACTTGCTTTGCGTGTATTGCAGGGAGAGCATTATGGTTTTATTTCCCGTCAGCAACGTGACAAGGTCCTTAAATTAGCGGGCTATCAGGTTCGTCATGTGACAGGGATGGCCGTAAACTACCGGAAATATGAGCTCACCCGTCATAACCTTGATTTAAACAGTGAAACTTATCAACAGGCTTCCCGTTATTTAGGTGAAATTGATCCGGATATCATTTCAGGAAGAAAACGTGCGTCATTTTTACCGTCTTTAAAAAAATAACGAATGTTATTTATATTGGGTTAATTATTTAATAATAAGGAGCTGCAATGAAAAAAAGCGGATTGCTTACCTTATGCTTTTCTTTATGGCTTTTGACCGGATGCTCTGCACAGGAAATCGCAGAATGGAATCAGAAAATCAGTGACCTGGGGCATCAGGTCAGTCATACCATGAATGGTGGTATGCAGAAACGGGAACAACGGGAGTATGACGTGGTTATCCCTGTTGATATTGATACAGCCGCAGCCCGTCTGCGCCGTTATTATGGTTTTGAGGATGTGAATGCCAAAATCCGTGCTCTGTGTCAGTCAGGTAAAGAAAGTGATCAATGGGCCGCCACGGCTATTGCAGAAGAAAGCCGGGGCTGGGAATGGGAAGTGACGCCGGGAAGTTATTATAAAATGGGGGCGGATATGGGAAAACGTAACCCGCCGGCACATATCGTCATCGAACTGGAAAAAAATGGTTCGGGAACACACATGTATATCACTTACAGCGCTTCGTACAGTGATACCCTGACTCCGGAGTTTGTTCAGGAAATATTTAAAACCGCGAATGACGTTGCAGCCGGAAAAAGGAGGTAGAACAGGGTAATGAAATTATTTCTGTGCGAAAAGCCGTCTCAGGCCAAAGATATTGCCCGGGTGATCGGCGCTCATCAGCGGCGGGATAATTTTTTTCAGGGAAATGGCGTTCAGGTCGCCTGGGCAAGAGGTCATCTGCTGGAGCAGGCTGAACCGGAGGCTTATGGCGCACAGTTTGCGGCCCCCTGGCGGCAGAGTGCCTTACCCGTTATTCCTGAACAGTGGAAAATGGTGGTTAAAAAAGACGCGGTTTCGTTGTTTCAGACCATAAAACAGTTGCTCAGTCAGGCGACGGAAGTGGTGATTGCCACGGATGCGGACAGGGAAGGGGAAGTGATTGCCCGTGAATTACTGGAGGCCTGTCATTACCGGAAAAAGGTACAACGTTTATGGTTGTCTGCACTGGATGAGGCGAGTATCAGGCAGGCATTAAATAACCTGTTACCCGGCGAGAAAACGGCCTCTTTATATTCAGCGGGATTAGGGCGGGCCAGAGCAGACTGGCTTATCGGTATGAACATGACGCGTCTGTTTACCCTCAAAGCCCGGGAACTGGGGTTTGGTGGGATATTGTCGGTCGGACGTGTCCAGACGCCGACACTGGCCCTGATTGTCCGGCGGGAAAGAGAAATTACGCACTTTGTTTCCAAACCCTTCTGGCGGGTGACCGCCTCGTTGCAGCATCAGGGGATCATTTTTCAGGCTCACTGGCGACCTGCCTCGCAGTATTGTGATGATGAACATCGTTGTATTCACGTTCAGGCCGCTCAGGCCGTAGAGCAACTGTGCCGGCAGGCAGGGAAAGCGACGGTGTGTACAGTGAATGAAACGAAAGGAAAAGCCTTGCCGCCGTTGCCGTTTGATCTCGGGACACTTCAGCAGGCGGCCTCAAGGCGTTGGGGGTATTCTGCGGATAAAGTGCTTGAAATCGCACAAAGTCTGTATGAAAAACATAAGGCCACCACGTATCCCCGGACGGACTGCGGGTATCTGCCGGTGTCCATGCGTGCCGACATACCGGTTGTTTTAGATGCATTATCACAAAGCGATCCGGCCTTACAGAATGTGCTGGCACAATTGCAGCCGGCGCGAATTTCCCGGGTCTGGAATGATGCAAAAATTACGGCTCACCATGCGATTATACCGACCCGGCAGACACCTGATTTGAACGCCATGAATGAGGCTGAACTGAATGTCTATAAACTTATCCGTGCCCATTATCTGGCGCAGTTTTTGCCGGATCAGGAATGGGATGCAACAGAGGTGTTTTTAGATATAGGCGGACAACAATTTGTTGCCAAAGGGAAAGTCGAAAGAGTGAAGGGCTGGTCTGTATTATTTGTGAAACATGAAGACGATCCGCCAGTAAAAGAAGAGGCAGAAACCGGGCTGGAAGCCGGAACAGAAACATTGCCGTCCCTTCACGAAGGTGAATTCTGTGTGGTACAGGAGGCAAAGGTTGTACAACTGGCGACCTCACCACCGAAACCGTATACGGATGGTACATTGATTGCGGCCATGAAGAATGCGTCCTCCTTTATTACCGATCCGACATTAAAAAAAGTCCTGAAAGAGAATGCGGGGCTGGGGACAGAGGCAACCCGGGCAGGGATCATCACCACGCTGGAAAACAGGAAATTGATTGTCAGGCAGAAAAAAACACTCCGGGCGACAGACACCGGTTGTCAGCTGATTGATGCCCTGCCGGCAGCCTGTACAGATCCGGGAATGACGGCGTTATGGGAACAATCACTCGAGCAGGTTGCACAGGGAAATCTGTCTCTGGATGTGTTTATGCAAAAGCAAATCAGCTGGTTGGCACATCTCATTAAAAAAGGCGGGGAAATGCCGCTGGCGCTGGATCTGCCACCGATGCCATCCTGCCCGTCGTGTCATGGAAAGATGGTCTTACGGGAGAGCAGTAAAGGCCGTTTCTGGAGTTGTCAGCGTTATCCGGATTGTAAAGGGAGTGTACCATTACCGGAAAAAATGCAGGGGGTTACCCGGGGGATGAATAAAAGAAAGAAGGCCGTGAAGAAGAGCATAACAGGACTCTTTACCTGAGTGATAATTACCGTTAGCATAGCTGACGCTAGGGAAAAGCCCCCCGTCATTGCGGCAAAGCCGTAGCGGAACAACTGCGGTGGCGACAATGAGAAAGTCTGTCTGTCAGCAGGACAGACTTTAAGGCGCATCAACCTCATGAAAACCGCGCCGGAGCTGGTTGAACTCCTGAGGTTCTTTTTAACATCACAGAGTGGGCGGCACTGTCAGGCGTTATTAACCGTAACGCCTTTTTTATTTGACAAAAAAGTTATTCATCCATGTGACTGAGTACCTGAATCACCCAGTCCGGGCAGGGCCGGGCGCTGTTTTTTTCCGGTGGGCATAACCAGGATTTTACCGCCCTGACAGAACAGGGCCTGCCTGTTGTCTGCTGAATGAGTTGAGCCAGGTCTTTTTGTGTCAGATGATGTTGCTGTAACCAGACTTTCAGTTTGTTTCTGTTATCCATTTTATTCTTCTGTGTTTATCCTTTTCTCTCTGAACTGCTTTTTTACTTGACAAATAAAAAAAGCAGATTAATCCTTATTCTGCTTATACCGTTGCTTAATGCAACATTGCCAATGCTTCAGTTGTCTGAGAGAAGCGCCTACGGGTGACAACGATGCCAATGTTCCGGCAATCTGAGAGGAACGCCTACGGGTGATTGCCACTGCCAATCCTCGGGTCATCTGAGACGGGAGCCTACGGGCGATGACAGAACTCCGTTCGTCCTTGAAATTGACGGAGGGTGATAACAGAATAGCGTTATCATCAGGATCATCTTATACAACGCAAGTCGTCAGTTCGGGAGCGTTCCTGTTACTGACCCCGGTGGGAAACACGTTCCTGCCGAGACGATGTTTCTCATTTTTTTACCTTTTTTATCCGATGGAGAAACATCATGACCAGCAAAAATAATACAACATCTGAAAATAAATACTTTAATCTGCATGTGAACGGGATTGGGTATTTATCGAATATCCGTCAGGTTAACGGCCCTAAAGGGCAGTTTTTAACCGCAGTGATTAATGCACTCAGTGGACCGGCTGATAACCCTGTGTATGTTCGTTTTGATACGACCGTTGTCGGGGAGAATACGGTCTCACTGGTCAGACGGTGTATCAAAGCGGTGGATGAGGACAAAAAAGTCCTAACCGGGTTTACATTAAGTAACCTGGCTTCCGATATTTTCACCCTGACAAAAGGTGAGCATGCCGGAGAACAGCGGGTCAGCCTGAAAGCCAGGCTGCTGAATATTGACTGGATTAAAATCGGTAAAGAAGTGGTATATAAAGCCGAGAAACACCAGTCAACACCACCAGAGACTGAACAGCCGGTATCCAGAGAGTATGTGGCTGATTCTTTTTAGTCATTAATAAGGAGTTTGCTGTGACTAAAAATACACAACAACCGGTACATGATGCGTTATTCAAGCAGTTTTTAACGCATCCTGAGAATGCCCGGGATTTTTTCTCGGTGCATTTGCCGGCCAACATCCTGCCTTTGTGCGATTTAAGTACACTGCGCCTGGAGCCGGCCAGTTTTGTGGAGCGCCGTTTACGTCAGCTGCATTCGGATGTGCTGTATTCCGTGCAGATGACGGAAGGGGAAGGGTATATCTACTGCCTGATCGAGCACCAGTCAAAACCGGATCGGTTAATGGGTTTTCGTCTGATGCATTATGCGATGTCAGCGATAGCGCATCATCTGAAAAAATCGCCGGCGGATAAGACCCTGCCGTTGGTGGTGCCGTTTCTGTTTTATCAGGGCAGTGTTTGTCCTTATCCGTACAGCATGAACTGGCTGGACGGGTTCGCCGATCCGGCGCTGGCTCAGCAGCTGTATACCCGGTCGTTTCCGTTAGTGGATTTGAGTGTGCTCAGTGATGAGGAAATCCTGACACACAAGGGTATTGCCCTGCTGGAGCTGGTTCAGAAACATATTCGGACCCGCGACGGTTTAATGGCGGTATTGCCGATAATCGCGCAGATAATTAACTCGCAACACAATACGGTTGACCAGGTGAGGAGTGTGATAGAATATATTGCCTATCAGGGGTATATTCTGGATGAATCCCGCTTTTTCAGCCAATTGATTGCACTGTCACCGGAGTATAAAACGATGCTGACAACGATTGCAGAACAACTTGAGCAAAAAGGTATCGAAAAAGGTATCGAAAAAGGTATCGAAAAAGGTATCGAAAAAGGTATCGAAAAAGGTATTGGCCTGGGTGTTGAAAAAGTCGCCCGCTCATTATTACAACAGGGGGTTGATCTGAACATTATTATGCAATGTACCGGACTGACCCGGGAAAAGATTGAGTCATTAAAACATTAATCTTTTCTGTTTTTACTCTCAAATGCCGGCATGACTGCCGGCATTTTTTATGCCCGCCGTTTTCTTTTTTTTTTCGGAAAACTAATTTCTCATTGAGAGCACTTGCTTTTCTGCGCACAGTGTGCCTGTGACTTTATTTTATTAACACAGGACAGAAAATGCGTATGAAAATTCTCCCGATATGTCTTGCCCTGACCTCACTGCTGTTGGGGGGCTGTGCAGATAAACCCTCCCGGCCTGCTGAACCGGTGGCTGATAGATACCGCGATTCTGGTCAACACCGGTCATGCCCAGCCGGTACTTCCGGACCTTTATCCATCAGCTGGGGCTGGTACAGTTACTGCCGGTGGGCGGACGTTATCAGGGGCGTACGGTGACGTTGCGCCTACCATAAAAGAGATGCCGTGATGAAAAACATAAGATTTGTGGTTTTACTGAGCGGGTGTCTGATGACAGCGCCGCTGACAGCCACACAGTCTGTTTCCGGGGGGCAGATTGGCAGATTGAGGCGGGGAAATCGGCTAAGAGTCAGACTCAGTCATTGCAGTATGAGGCGCAGGAATGGGGACTGAGTGCGGAGGAGTATGCCCGTTTTGAAGCGCTGATGAAAGGGTGGCGCGGTATTCAGTCTCTCGGCCTGGATCCTCTGACGACACTGGGCATTGAGGCCCGGTCAGATGAGGAGCGCTGTCGGCTGGCTGAAAAGTGGGTACAGCAGGAATTTGCCTGGGCAGAAAAAGAGCTGGCGTTTCAGCGGGAAGTGGATGCAGCCTAGAAACGGCTTTATGGTCAGATATTATCGGTCAGTCTGGGAACAGCCGGCTGAATCCGGTCTGTATTCTTTTTATTTAAATCAATTACACCTGTTAATCGATTAATAATATTAGTCGGAATAACTTTATCTTTATTAATAATAGCGAATACAGGCTGTCCAAAGCTATTTTGTTCAATAAAATCGAGCCTTCCATCTTGAATATTATCAAGTGAAATAATAATTGCGGCAATATAAGAGAAGTCAGTATGTAGAATATTAACATATTTACGATGAGTTGAAATAGAGTCAGACATATCATAGCTGACTGCGACTTTATAATTTTTCATTTTTAATTCCTTTTTGGTAAAAAATCTTGCTGAAATATTAAGTGAAAATATTTCATTTATTTATATTTATGTCATCACGGATATAAAATAATGTTATAGGTTGGTGGCTTTTATAATTTTAGTAATCTTTTTTTTAGCAAAATGACTAGGAATAAAAGCTGTTTAGCTGCACATTACTGTGCATAAAAACCAAGGATATGAATGTTCAATAAGAGCTCGTTATAACCACATTAAATGTGATATATAATGATAAAGAGATTGACTATCCATTTGATGAAAATATGCAAACCACGTGATAGAAGCCAATAGAGAGATTATCTTTGAGCGCTGAAAAGATTAAAACTAAAACATGAGAAATGTGAAAGCATCATTATATGTGTAATAAGTTTTATATGTGGTCAAAATCGGTTATTATTTTCTATTTTTGCATTCATTAATTGTTAAGGTATATATAACAACTATAAGTTATATGTAATTAAATATCCGAATTATACTGTGATGCAGATCAAGGTATATCATTTAAAGAATGATTTTTCTTTAATTCATATATTTATTTTTTGTTATTTGTTGTTTTCTTTTTAACAAAAGAATAGGTGATTAATATAGTCGCCAAGTCTATGTTATAAATATTAATACAATGTATTTATGGTGCCTTTCCTATAATTAAAGATTATAAATTATTATCATTAATGGTTGCATTAATATATATTTATTTTCTAAATAATTATTTTAAAGTTTTTTAAATTTGCTTATATAGTCATTAAGATTAATAAAATATACTTTGAAATATATTCTGTATTACCTATTCCCTTCTATATCAATATAAATGAGTTTTACAATCAGTATAAATTGTTAAAAATGATCGTTAAAAACGATTGTTATGTTTATATTGATGGTTTTAATCTATCAAAAAAATACATTATCGATCAATAATAACATATTAACATAATTTATTTTTAGAAAGAAAATTATATCCATTAATTATATTTTAATTACATGAGGTTACATTTTAATAAATAATAAGTTTGTAATTTCAAATAAAGCTTCCGTATTTTTCATGTTGGTGAATGTTATTAATTTTTTATTAAATAATGGCGTTTATATTTAATAATTTTAATAGAGTAGCACCTGTTTTTTATAGTTTTAATATATAAATTAAGGATATAAATACCCTCAATGAAGTTTATAGATTGATTTTTATGTTAGTAACCAAATAATGAAATTTAAAAATAATATTGCTTTAAGTACGGTACTGTCTGTTGCTATTTTTAACTCAGCAATGGCATATGACGGTACAATTAGTCTTACTGGATGCACTACTGGACAAAATGGATCTAGTAATGTGAAAGCTTTTTTTGAACCCGGAGCTAATACTGACTTTAATACGAACAAACTAAAAAATGCAAGCTCTGACGGAGCACAAAATGTTCAAATTCAGTTATTAAATAACGATGGTACTACTGCTATTCAATTAGGGAAAGACTTTGTCGGACAGGATGTCCATTCAGAAGCTATTAATAGTGACGATGAAGCGACACTACGCTATATGAATGGCCCAATATTATGCTACAGGAAAAGCAATTGTAGGGGATGTCATTTCTAGTGTTAATTACACTATTGCCTATGAGTAATAAATAATAATCGTGCGTTTTTATTATCATTATTTACAAGGCAGCTCATCTGCACTGCTTTGTTCGGAGTTTCCATGAAAAAACTTTTCTTTTTCATGATGGCCGGCTTATTTTCTGTGTCAAGTTATGCTAATGTTGGGTACCTGAGTTATTTATCCTGAAAACTAGGAAGGTATTAATATTAAAATTAATAATGATGAATCTACTCCATCTTTAATTCAGTCCTGGATTGATACTGGTGATGCCAGTGTTGCTCCAGACTCAGTCAATGTTCCCTTTATTATTACTCCGCTTATATTTCGTATAGAACCTCACACAGGGCAAACATTACGAATTATGTATACGGGTGAAGCACTGCCTAATGATCGTGAATCAATTTTTTGGCTAAATATACTGGATATTTCAGCTAAACCTAAATTTGAAAATAAAAATAATTTAAATGTAAACTCAAATTATCTTCAACTCCCGATCCATAGTCGCATAAAGCTATTCTATCGTCCAGAAAAACTCACACGTTCTCTCAGTGAGGCCTATAATTCTGTTATATGGCATATTGAAAAACAAGGAGCAAAGGCCTTTCTTTGTGCAGATAATCAAAGTCCTTATTTTATTACTTATAATCATATTACTTTGATTCAGAGCAACTACTCACAATCAATTAATCCAGTAGATATGGTTGCTCCTTATTCTTCAATACGCCTTCCTATACATGGAAATATGTCGGGATATGGAAAAGTGAAGTGGACAGTTGTTAACGATTATGGTGGGCATGAATTAAGTGAGTCAGCTCTGAAATAAGGATAATATTTATGAAATATTGCACTTAAACTGAACATCATTCATTCCTGCCTGCCATATTTATTTCACTGGGAGTTTTTTCCATGGACACAGTGGCTATGGAATATGCTGAATTTGATCCCAGTTTTTTACAGCATACTCAAGGGAAGACGACGTTAGATATTCATCGTTTCAATCAAGGAAATCCAACTCCAGCAGGAAAGTACTATGCTGATGTTTATCTTAATAATAAATGGAAAGGGCTCTGCCTTAGTGTTTCTTACGCCATTTGTCACATTAACATTTTTGGTGTTTACACCTGAAACCTGGGTACATGGAGCAGATGCTCATACTGAGTTTCCTTATCTTTCCGGTGCGGGAAGGTTAGTTCTGAAAGATACTATGATGATAGCAGCAGGATTTGTTGCAATGGTACATTCTGCAAGGTGTATCACTAAAAAGTAGTGAACACTATCATTTATCTGATTTTTATTTTCTAGTATTATATGAGGTTATCGCGTCGTGGAGGGGAACTTTCCCCCTCCACTCCCACGGAGCCGGACGTGGCAGTATCCCGTCATCTGGCTCTTGTAGTTGACTGGTAACATCGCGTACAAATAGTCCAGTGTGCAAACAAACTGAGTTTAACATTCCGGATCCTGTCTAATCATTCATACGCTTGAACCAGACTACCGTGTCCCCTCTTGTATTTACGGGTAACCCATTTAGCAAGGTACAGATCGATATGTCTGGCTATATAATCCATTACTGATTGACAAAAGCGTCCATAGTACAATACCCACGTAGCCTGAGATTGAGCCAACGTACCATTGTATCCAGTGATAACGGTGCTCTGTGGCTTCAATCCTAACCCCGCACTGTCTGACGGATTGCCTCGCAAAAATGGACAATGCCGCTGAGGAACTGGCGTATAGTAATAGAGTCGCTTTATTGTCGAGTTCGGTGACCGCGACCGCTAGGATGGTCACTTTTGAAAAAGGCGTTTACACAGCATGGTAAACGGACTCGAAATTCTCTTACATATACTGAAAATTAATTACAGTAACCTATTCGTTATAACCTGTTTAAACCCACTCCAATTCGTTATTTATCTCACGTCTGATCATGAATATATAAAAATCGCGTATGTACGGTATGTCCGGTTAAAGTATTCAATGAAAGTGTCCTGCGTCGGCTTACCTGGCTGGATAAGATCCCGTTTTACTGCATGTTTTTCTGCCCATTCAGCCAGTATCAGTGAGATAAATTCTGGACCATTATTCATGTGCAGCATGATCGGGTAGCCGCAGTTTGCCGCGATCCTGTCGAGTACACGGATCATTCGCAGATCTGGCAGATTCAGAATGATTTTAATCGACAATGTCTCACGGTTAAAGTCATCAACTTTAACAGTCCGCCCGGTTTCAACCGACTTAATTACGGCGATGATCTGATGCTCAGTAAAACAGGCTTTACGCATAGCGATCTCCTTCGTTGGCAAATTAATTATGCGGGATACTTACACCGTCAACCCCAGTATGCAGAGGATGAAGCATCAGATCGGAGCATTGTCTGATGGTGCCATACACCAGATTTAACAATAACCCGTTTAATACGCCAAGCTGCAAAGAAGCAATTAAGTATTCTAAAACAGATAGTTAAAACTTAAACCTTATCTAGGACAGCCCAAATTTTTATTATTTTTTAAATAATCACTTGCTAATGATAATTATATATACATACAATGTGATATGTTATAACATAACAAAAAATGGCGGATAGTATGAAAAAATCTATTTTTAATTATACAACATTTTTTATTTCAATGAGTTATTCCTTATTTGCAAATGCAAGCCCTGCAATAAAATCAACTGAAAATCGGAACAATGAGGTATTAGAGGTCTATTCAACACCTTTGCATACTCCGCAAGAGAAAATGGCGATCCCCGTTTCTGTTCTGACACAAGAAGATCTACGCGCTAATCGTAGTGCCTCGATTGCTGAAACCTTAACATCCTTACCAGGTTTTCATGCCAGCTTTTTTGGTGGAGGCTCAGTTCATCCAGTTATTCGAGGAATGTCAGGCAATCGAGTCAAGGTATTACACAGTGGTAGTGATCTTATGGACGTATCCTCTATTGGTGCAGATCATACAATCACCAGTGAACCCTTTTTAAGTCAACGCATTGAAGTATTAAAAGGCCCTTCAACATTACTTTATGGAGGAGGCACAATAGGCGGTGCAATTAATGTTATTGATAGCAAGATTCCTATGTCAGTGCCTGAAAAAGGCTATGAGGGTGAATTGCATTATCAATACGATTCTGTTTCTAAAGGAAATACAGGATCAGTAGGATTAACGTTAGGAGAAAATAATTTGGCGCTTCGCCTTGAGGGTACTAAACGTTATCAAAGTGATTACAAACAACCAGAACCTTTACATCAAGGAGAAACTAGCCGTTTAGCAGGATCTTATCAAGATAACCAATCGGCAAATATTGGTGTATCCTGGCTTTTTGATGACGGTTATATAGGGATTGGTTATGGTGAACAACATCGTCGATATGGGCTGCCTGGTCATACGCATTTTCATGATCATGAAGATGATCACCATCATCACGCCCCAATTCGCCCTCCTTTAATCGGCCATCATCATCATAATCACAATCATGAATACCCTGATGAACAACATCAACATGGTATTCCTTATATTGTTATGGATAGCAAACGATGGGATCTTCGTGGTGAAAAAAACAATCCATTTACTGGTATTGAATCAATACGTTTCAGTGCGGTCAGAACCGATTATCATCATGATGAAAAAGAAGGAAATGAAGTCAGTACCTCATTTAAAAACAAAGGCGATGAATTAAGACTGACATTTACACATCAACCTATTTGGGGTTGGCATGGTGTTATTGGCGGGCAATTTAACCAGCGTGATTTTAGTGCTCAAGGAGAAGAAGCTTATGTACCGTCAACAAAAACAAAAAATCACTCACTCTTTTTATTAGAAGAATACCAATTAGGTGATTTTCGCTATGAATTAGGATTTCGCCAAGAGTGGCAATCACTGTTAAATAGAGAAACTCAAAAAAATAATAAGCAGAGTGCATCTTCTATTTCTGCTGGATTAGCATGGAATTTTACACAAGACTATTTTTTAAATTTATCACTTTCACACACGAAAAGATTACCTGTTGCAGAAGAGCTTTACGCGAATGGTGTTCATGCTGCAAGTCGAACTATTGAAAAAGGCGATCCTAATTTAACCGCAGAGGCTGCAAATAATATTGATATTGGAATAACTAAAGTAACAGGTGATATTCAATTCAATATGAGTGCCTATTATAACCGTATTAATAATTATATTTACGGTCAATTTACGGGGACTGAATTAAATAATGGCTATCGTTCATTACAATATGTTCAAAATGATGCACAGTTTAAAGGTATAGAAGGAAATATTGATTATTACTATAACCAAGATAGCTTAATTGGTATTTCTGGTGATTATGTTAGAGCAAATTTACTACACAATAAGGGAAATATACCAAGAATACCGGCTTATCGTTTAAGTACTTATATTAAACATAGTTTTACAGAAAACGTAATTGGACAAATTCGCATTGATCATTTTGGAAAACAGAATAAAACAGCAGACTATGAAACATCCACAGAGGCTTATAACACAGTTAGTTTAGGTAGTGAATATATTGGTTATTTAGATAACACAGATTATACCTTATACGCCAAGATTAATAATATCTTTGATGTAAAAGGGAAAGACAGCACCTCTTATATTAAAGATGAAATGTATTTACCTGGTCGTAATATTATCTTAGGCGCTACTCTTACATTCTAATATGAATATCATGAAAAAAAGTAAACTCTCTATTATTTTACTTATACTTTTGTCGTCTCCTTTATATGGAAAAGAGAATAATCAAGATAAAAGCCAAGAAAAAGAAACATCAAACGATGTTATTACTGTTAAAGCAACATCAATAAAAAACAAAGAGACATTCTCCTCTTTATTACTCAATAATCGAGAAGAGATAAAAGGAAAACAACTTGAACAAATAAAAACAAATACGATTGGTAATACCGTTTCAAAAGTTGCTGGTGTACAAGCGGAAGGTTTTGGCCCAAATGCGGCAAGGCCTGTTATTCGAAGTCTCTCTGGCAATAGAGTCGGGATTTTAGTTAATAATCTTCCGATTAATGATGTTTCATTTATTAGTGGGAATATGCCTATTCCTGTTGATATGAATAGAATTAACGAAATATCAATTAGTAAAAGCTCCGAAGCACTACTTTATGGTGGTAGCAGCAGTGGTGGTGCAATTCATTTGTGGGATGATCGAATAATGACACAGTTTCCTGAAAAAGCAATTTCAGGTGCCGTGACATTTAATGGTAGCACTAATAATGGTAACGGTGGATCAGTAAATATTAAATTCAGTAATAAAGAAAACTGGATTTTTAATCTTTCCGGTGCTACTAAACGAGTCTCAAAATATAAAATTCCAACACGCTCTAAAGTTGGTGCTTGCTATAGCTATCAACAGCTAAAAGACCACTCTGCATTACGTGATCAATGCCAAGTGGATATGAAAGTGTTTACTAGCCGTAACCCTGAAGCGTATCCTTACATTAGTGAGTTTTGGAAAAAATATCAGGTTGAATATGAGTTAAGCGAGGATGATAAATATACCTTTAAAGATAAGGACTATTTTTCAGGTATTGGTTATGTAGATAATGAACCTAACTTACGATATAAACCTGGTAGCCCCACATCTATTGAACATGTCACACCTCCAAAGCATTATGTTGAAAATAATAATAACGAAATTCCCAATAGCTTTTTAAAAAGCCAAAGTGGTAACGCATCACTCTCTTATATCGGAGATGACGGTTACTTAGGTTTTTCTGTCACTGATTTTCAAACATCGTATGGAGTGCCAGGCTATGCTTATCTCACAACTAAAACAACTCGAGAAAGGTATAAACCTGTTTCGGTTTCAAATAGTAATCGAAGAATAGATATACAAGGAAAACATGATCATTTAGCACCATTTTTAAGAGACAGTGCTTTTTATTATTCTTATTCTGAATCTAAAGATGAAGAGTTAGTCGGCCAAATTGCTTCATCGGTATTTAATACAAAAAGCCATCAGTTAGCTTTAGAAACTGCACATACTCCGCTATTTAATCGACTTAATGGTGCGTTTGGGATCAACGGTAATTATCGTGATCTGAAAACGTCTGGTTATGATGCTTATTTACCCAGTGTATTAACCAAAGAGTACGGAATATATTGGGTTGAATCGCTAAATTTATCTCCTTTTGAGCTCACTGCTGGATATCGTAAAGGTTACACTCAACATAATCTCAATATTCCAGCGAATTATAATCGTGGTAGAGGGCAAGGTTCTAATTTACAAAACCGTCATTTTGATACAAGTGCAAATACACTCGCTCTATCTTTTACACCAATTGATGAATGGACATTAAAACTACAACAAAATATTTCTTATCGAGCACCAGAAATTAATGAACTTTATACACATGGCCCTCATTATGCTTATTTAATTGAAGAACAAGGAAACAGTGAATTTAATACCGAAAAAAGCAAAAGTATTGAATTATCATCTGTTATTGAGATTGGCAATTTCTCTAATAAACTTAATTTGTATAAAACAGACTACAGTGGTTTTAAATTTAGACGATTAACGGGTATCAGTCGTGGTGCTGGTCCTGTTATGGAATGGGATGACACCGATCTTGAAACAAAAGGATTAGAATATGAATTTAAATATTTATATGAAATGCCTCATGATCACAATCTAACATTTACACTATTTGGTGATTTTGTCGAAAATAAAAGCAAAAGAAAACTGTTTATTGCAGGTCACTATTTGCCAAATTTACCTAATGAAAAGCATGGTATCAGTATTTATTACCAACATGATGAATTAACTGCATTTAGTAGTGCAACTTACTATAAAAAACAAAAAGAAAGCGGTGGGTTAATGTATGGTGGAGATATGGCCTTTCCTTCCTATACGTTAGTTGATGCGGGGATTGGCAAAAAATACCACCTTGATAAGGTAGATGTTTCGGTTGATTTTATTATTAATAATCTCACCGATACTGAAGCAAGACCTGCATCTTCTCAATTGAAATATTTAGTCCCATTACCGGGTCGAAATTATGGGATAAATGTCAAAATTGATTTTTAATATATTCTGATTTAATAAGATATAAAGTAAGTGAGGTACTCTATGGGTGCCTCTTTTTTTTATAATCATGCACAATTAACTTGAAGATGCATGTTTTAGGGCTCTATCACATTAAGGTAAGCACACCTGTTTTAATTCTAGACATTTTTTGAGATCTCGGTGCCAACAAGATGTTTCTATCAGTACCAATCCCCAATTCATTACCACAAATCTACTTTTCACCAATACGGAGTAAAGGGCGCTAAGTTCGGCTATGCAGGGACCGATTTTTCCTCCTGTGTGCTTTTTGTTCCCGTATCAGCTTCCGGTTAATCATTTCACGGCACAACCGGTCCCGTAAGGGTGAAGTGCACGCATGCTGCACCCTTGTGGGCCAGAACGATGCCGAGAAAGCGAACTGTCAGGCGATACGAAGATGAAAATCACATTACTGATGGAGAAAAAACTATGATCACTTCCTTGCATACTCAGACAAGTGCCTCTAACACCGCAACGGCGACCAGCGTATCCCCGCTGGACCCGTCAGGCTCCTCAAAAACGAAATTTTCCAAAACCAGAACCGATATTTATCAGATCGTTACCGACCTCATCATTACCACACTGGAAGTAGGCGTTAAACCCTGAGTGTGTCCGTGGCAGCGCGTACCGGGTATGTCCGGCATGCCTTCCAACTACGCTACTGGCACAGCCTACAGCGGGTGCA
Organism: Providencia sp. PROV040; assembly: GCF_032706145.1. Classification (NCBI taxonomy): domain Bacteria; kingdom Pseudomonadati; phylum Pseudomonadota; class Gammaproteobacteria; order Enterobacterales; family Morganellaceae; genus Providencia; species Providencia sp. PROV040. The sequence continues at coordinate 1,023,986 of NZ_CP120530.1, forward strand.
GTGAATCAGAATGAGGATTCAGTGATTCCTGCTGGATGACATACAAACAGGCTAGGGCAGAAGGTGCGCAAGTTCGTAAGGACTAGCACGGCATGACCGCCATTTTTTATACCATCCTGGAGAAGGAAAACGACACCGGAGAAATTGACCATATCCCGATGCTGAAAACCTTTGTCGTGTTTAATGTCGAACAAATTGATGGCCTCTCACTGACGGCAGATACCGTTGCCCCACAAGCGACGTTTGACGCGTTGCCACAGGCTGAAAATCTGTTCTGTAACAGCGGTGCTAACATCATTGAGAAAGGACAAAACGCCTTTTTCATGCCATCAACAGATGAGGTTTTGTTACCTGAACGTCGTTTTTTTCCGATGCCGCTAGCTTTTATGCCACGGATCTGCATGAGATTGTTCACTGGAGCGATGGCAAAAGTCGCCTGAACCGCGAAATGAAAGGAAGATTTAGCAGTGAAAATTATGCATTTGAAGAGTTGATCGCCGAGCTGGGAAGCGTGTTCCTGATGGCGGATCTGGGGATTGTCGGATAGGTTCAGCACGAAAGTTATATTGCTTCTTGGCTGAAAGCACTGAAAAACGATAAGCGCTATATTTTTAAAGCCGCCAGGCAGCATCGAAAGCGCATCGTTATATGATGGATAAGGTCTGAACAGAGGAATAAGACGCCGCAAAGGAATGCGGCCTTAACCTTATTTTTGGATCTGGCAGAGTGACATAGATTTCAATTTCCCTGCGAATGCGGACGGTAAAGAGCCCGCTCATCCTGCAAACTACATTTTTATACTGTTGATAATAGGGTATTCCTTAGTCATGGTAATAAGGCTCAGAAAGCCATATTTAGCTTTCCATAATGGAATATTATCGCCACCTTGAAGAATTCTTTGTTCCGGTTACAGAATCTGCATTTTTATTGAGAGCAAGGGATTTAACCTGCCACGGCGTGGTCAGATTAAGGATGTGGGCATAGAGCGATTTTTCGGCCATTAATTTGACGCTGATGCTTACTTTAAATTGTTATTATTTTTTGCCCACTTTTTTAATCTTCCATTCGCGTTGGTATAAGGCGAAGATGTATTAAATGAGATCATTCGGCCCATCGTCCATTTTTTGTATCATGGTTCACCATACAAAACATCATCAGTTCGTTCATCAATAAGCTTTTGTAGTGGTCAACTAAAACTGGCCACGGTTTTAGAGTTTTTTCGGTATCGGTTTTCCGATTCATTTGGTGGTAATCCACCGTTATATTCGTGCGGCCTGAGTTCGCTGTAATACCCGACGATATAACCCGTTATCGCTTGAGCAGCTTCACTGAAGCTGGTGTAGCCTGTCACCGGCATCCACTCATTTTTCAGACTCCTGAAAAAGCGCTCCATCGGACTGTTGACGCTCCTATGTCAAGAGCGGCGATTGGCATATGCGAGGTCCGATAAAATCAATGGATAGAGCTCACGGACGATGTAGCGTTTTAGGCATCTCAGGATCTCTTTAGTCGATAGCCCTTCACCAGTTCGTCTGTCGACATAGATTCTCGTGCGCGGATCGCTACGCATACGTACAAGGGCTATTGTCCACAGGGCATTGTTTGCTTCACGTGAGCCACCACGGTTTAATCTGTGCCTTACTGTTTTCCCTGATGATGCTGGCAGTGGATTTACGCCACAGAGCGATGCCAGGGCCGCTTCATTTTTTAAACGTTCGGGGTTATCACCCGCAACTGCCAGCAGTGTTGCAGCCGTCTGTGGCCCAACGCCAAACTGGCTACGAAGGTTACTGGCATACTTGCGGGTCAGTTTATCTAGTGATTCGTCTAGTTCATTCAACTCTTCAGTCAGGGCCATCCATCGTTTCGCAAGGCTTCGAAGCGTACTGCACAAGGCTATACGTAACGGTGAGTGCTCTGACACTTCGCTGTTAATGCAGGCAGTTACGCATTCGTGTGGTTTCGATTTCCAGAGTTTGTCGCGAACATCTTGCGGGGCACTAACCAGCAGTGCACGAAGCTGATTAATCGCCTGCGTACAGGCTTTTACTGCACTACGTCGGGCAACACTAATAATCCGGAGAGCCTCACATGCACCTGACTGCATTTTTGGTATGGCCTTGCTGCTCCCTGAAAGCACTGTCCGGGCTGCATTTTCTGCATCTAGTGGATCTGACTTCCCTTCAAGGCGGCGTTTTGAGCGATCTGGCCGGTTAACTTCAACAACATAAATGCTATTCTTGATGAGATAGCGTGTTAATGCGGCACCATATGTTCCTGTTCCTTCGATGCCTGCTCGTTCGAGGCTACCGAAAGAACGTGCCCAATCAAGTAGTTCCAGATAGCCCGCTTGATTTGTTTGAATAATGTGAGTTCCAAGCAGTTTACCTGCCTGACTGATAACAGCGCCGACATGAATATCAAGATGGGTATCGACACCCAGAATCACGGTTTCAGAAGATTGGCGGTCGTTTTGCATGGTTTGCCTCCAGATATTGGTAGCACAATCATCCCCATCGCAGGACAGGACACTCGGGATGCAGCACAAAGCTCCTATCAGGTCACAAACTCTGGGCCCGGTTATGCCCGGGAAATACCAGAATCGGACGACAGGTCAACACAAAGGCATTTGAGCCAATCCCAGCACGGGTCAGTCCGATCCGGTATTTGAAAGTATATTAGAATGAGTATCCCAGCAGTTTCCGCGCCTGCTCATACTTTGCCTGATCCGGTATCGCCACAGTAACTGCCTGAACTACCTGCTTGTATAGTGACTACCCTAATCACTGTGGAACATAACCCCGGATGGCTTACCGCGTCTTTCCCATGCCATTTTCAGTGCTTTGGTGGTCAGCCTGCTGTCCGGAGAGAACGACATTGCCCACCCCACGGGTTTCCGTGCAAATAGATCGAGTACCACAGCAAGGTAAGTCCGGCGTTTACCTGTCCAGATATACGTCACATCGCCGCACCATACCTGGTCAGGCACTGTCACTGCAAACTGACGTCCGAGGTGATTCGGGATAGCAATATGTTCGTGTCCCCCACGTCTATATCGGTGAACAGGCTGCTGACAACTCACCAGCCCCAGCTTCCTCATAAGATGGCCGGCAAGCCATCGTTCCATCCGGAAGCCCCTGTGTGTGGCCATTGTGGCGATACTTCTTGCATCCTCGGAGCCATGACTGAGGCCGTGTAGTTCCTGAACCTGACTGCGTAATACAGCTAGCCTGCTATCCGGCTTGTCAGGACGGTTTTTCCGGTATTTATAGCTGCTGCGGTGAACCCCAAACACGTGGCAAAGCGTGGCCACAGGATAATGCGCTCTGAGTTTCCCGATTATCGAGAGTTGTTCAGGGAATCTGACATCAAGAGCGCAGTAGCCTTTTTTAATATTTCATTTTCCATTTCAATACGTTGAAGTTTTTTCTTCAGCTCACGTATCTCAATTTGCTCCGGCGTGATAGGGGAGGCTTTAGGTGTTTTGCCGGCACGTTCATCTCGTAGCTGCTTTACCCACCGGGTCATAGTGGAAAGTCCGACATCCATGGCATTTGCGGCATCTGCAACCGTATAGTGTTGATCCACCACTAACTGAGCGGATTCACGTCTGAATTCTGCACTGAAATTTCGTTTTTTCATTAAAGCACCAGTGTTGTCCTGAGGGTATTCATTTCGTCGAAGGTGAGTCCCAGAGATTCACGATGGTGAATATTGTCTTCTTTCAGCGCACGCAGGGCATCTGTTAATACGGCGTAATTCAGAGACGGAATCATGATTTCGGACCTTCCTTAAACACTTCAGCGGTTGGCTAATTTGAGGTTGATCCATTCATCAATTTCAGATTCGAGCCAGGCTACGCTGGCAGGGCCAACCTTTATTATTGAACGAGGAAAAGAGCCCCCTTTCATATACAGATAGATTTGCGAGCGTTTCAGACCGGTTTTTTCTTCGACCTGTTTCAGGCGTAATAACTGATGTGATGTCATGATTTTCTCCAGTGTAGAGTGGGGTTGGAGAAGATAAAAAAGCATAAGCGAAGGTGAAGAAGAAAGCACGTAAGCCCGTATTAAGAGTTTTTGAGTTCTTAATACGTATTTCAGTATAATGGTGAGTTAAATCAATAAGGCACTGAAGTGGGAGAACCGCGTTCAAGTGCTGTTTTCAGTGTATCGCCGCTGAATTTGTCAGTAATACCTTCGGTAGATGCCCATTGTTCGAAAATGGATAAAAGCTTGTAAGGTTTTCCTAGTAATGGACTGATGACTTCATTATGTTTACATGAAAGCCAGAAAAGACGAGATAAAGGGCTGGATATGCGTGTCGATGTTGGAGTGTGTTTAATATTTACATAGGCATTCATCAGCTTTTGTAGTTCAGTCAGGCGAATTACAAAACAGGAATCTTGTGGTAATTTATAAATAGGGAAATATTCTTTGTCACTGGATTTATGAGTTTCATTCGATTAATGTTGTTATAAATCTCAGATTTTAGTTCTTCAGGTAATTACATTAGTTGTTGGCTAATTCGTTCTTTTCATGTTATTTTCTCAAACGCTTGAAATAGAGTTCTTGATAATAAAACTGAAATGCCATAATTAATACATTGATTGCCTGTGATTGGTGGTGATATATTGATTGAGTGCGCCAGTAAGTGTTGAATTGTTACGAATTCATACCCGATCAGAGTGGTATCAATGACCCATTTTTTTAGAATGAATATATTTATCTTGAGTGAGTGTGGTATAATTTATATGTTTAATGAAACAATGTGTATCAAGATAGCATAAACGATCTGTGAGAGAGTTTCCTATTTTTTTCAATTTAATTTTATTCTTAATTTTTGTGACTTTCCTTAATATAATTGTAGATTGAAAGTATATAGATAAATAAATGTTTCAAGATAGCGCATGGCGATAAACGTCGCTGTCGGTTAATTGTTTCTCTGTTTTTTTCTGGTTGGCTAGGTATACAGCTTCAGGTATGGTTAACCAATCGGATTTATTTTTAATAATAGTATTTTTTGTTTTATTGTTAAACATAATTTTTCCTTATTTATATGAGTGCTAATATATTGATGGTTTTTTATAATTTATTCGTGTTTTGGTGTGAATATATGAATTGAATTGTCATATCTTTTATATGACCTATAGTCAGTCAAATAATACTTAAAACTAACTGTTAATATATAATTTCATTGTGGTCGTATAACTATAATAAATGATGTGGCAGGTTGCTTTTTATATCACCCCATGTTAAGAATTTATAGTTAAATGGATGGTGATATGTGATTATGGATATTTTATAGCTATCTAATATTGATTTGGTAATATATGAAAGATGAGCAGAGTAATGCTGTTCTATAAAATATAATTTATCAAATTGATCTCTCTTTATATAAAAATCTAAATTCTTAATGATTTCTTCTGATAATCCAATGCCTCTTGATTTAATATAGGCTTCTTTTAATGTCCACATCTTATAGAAATTATGTTTTTTTTGAGTCTCGTCAAAATAAGATAGGTATTTTTTTTCTTTTTTTGAGAAATAATAATCTATAATGCTATTTATTTCTATATCACGGTTGAAATATTCAATATCAATACCAACGGATGATGTATTTGAAATAGCGAGAGCAACACAATTATTTGAATGTGATAAATTGAAGTAAATGCTTTCCTTTGATTCGTTTAAAATAAATGGTTTCCCGTACTCATTTTTTGAAAATCTTACATCTTCTGGTGAAATTTTTAAATAAAATGATAAAATATCGCGTAACATGACTCTTGATAGCAAAAAAATATTTCGTTGTTTTATAAAAGGGTAGTCGAATAACGATGAAATTTCATCGTTATTTAAGATGTGCATTCTGGATTTAGCTTTACTTAAACATGGTATCGTTTGTAGATTACCAATCCAGATATGCACCTCATTATCTATAAACAAGTTGCTATTACTCATTGCATTTGGCTATTAGCATAACGCTTTCTGTTGTAACCATAAATGTGCATATAAGCCATTTTTTGCAAGTAACTCAGCATGTTTTCCTTGTTCTGCTATTTTTCCATTTTCCATTACGATAATGTTATCGGCATTTTTAATGCTATTTAATCGATGGGCAATCATAATGATTGTCTTATCTTTTGATAACAATGATAAAGCTTGTTGAATTAATACTTCTGATGAACAATCGATACTCGATGTTGCTTCGTCGATCAGTAAAATTGGTGCATTTTTTAATAAAGTTCTAGCAAGAGAAAGACGTTGACGTTCTCCACCTGAGAGTAACATACCACCGTAACCAATAGGAGTATCATAATTTTGTGGTTTTTGTATAATAAACTCATGTGCATTAGCTAATTTAGCTGCAGTTATTATTTCATCATCGTGAGCATCTGTTTTTCCCATTAAAATATTATCTTTAATTGTTCCTGAAAATAAAACGACATCTTGATAAACAGAAGATACATATGAACAGAGTTTATCGGAATTTATTTGGTTAATATTAATATCATCTAGCAATATTTCACCTTGGTTAACATCCCATAGACGAGAAATAAGCTGTAGTAAAGTGCTTTTCCCTGAGCCACTAGGGCCAACAATAGCAGTAAAGCTTTTTTCAGGAAAACAGCAAGATATATTATCTAATGTTAATTGACTATTATAAGGATAAATAAAGCTTACATTGTTAAAATAGATATCTGTTCTTATTGGTAATTGAGTATATTTAGGCTCAGAAAGTGGAACCACTTTCATTACTTCTTCTATGCGTTGTAATGATTTTTGTGCATAATTTAACAACATACTGGATAATCCTAAATCAAAGAATTGTCGATAAATGGGGAGTGCTAATACAAGGAAAAAAACGAATTGAGAAGGAGAAAGTGAGCCACTAATTAAACGGCTTGTTCCTATTATCATTAATAAAATAAAACCTGATTCAAGAATAAAACCATAAAGTGCAATCCAAGGGGCAGGCTTGGAATCTAGAACTATTTGGGTTTTATTTTGTGTTTCTAAGGCTGCTTTTAGTTTTTTCCATGCAGGACCAAGTCGCCCAAAACTACGAATAACCATAATTCCTTGGATATAATCGAGTAATTCGGATTGTACATTGGCATTAGCATCAGCTGCCTGTTGTGCAGCTTTTAACATTATTTTATGGCTTATGGATAATGCGAACAGAGCGATTGGAATAGAAAATAATATAATTAAAGTGAGTTGCCAATCTACCCATACTAAGAATAGTGAGAGAAAAACAGGCATCGCTAAAGTACTGATAAACATTCCTAAGAAATGTGACCAGATATTTTCAATGATCTCTAAATCAGCAGTAAGCCGTGATGCAAGATCACCACTGCGTTGAGAAGAAAACCAGCCAATCGGGATTTTTCGTAAATGATCGGCTATTCTTAGACGGGCTTGTCCCATCATTTTATAAGCACCAATAAAAATCATTGGCATACTATAAGTACCAATGACAATACGCAGAACAATAGATAAGAGTATTGATAAAAAGTAATAAAATAACTGAGCTAGTGTGATTTTATTGGCAAAAAGATCAATTAATAAAAAATAGAGTAGAATATACGGAATAGTAGCAAAAAGACCTTCAACTACGGCAAGGCATAGACCCACCATTAAATCTTTATCTTTTTTATTAGAAAGCAAATAACCTGATTTAATTAATTCTTTAATCATTATTATTCTCCTGGATTAATTGCCAATGAATAGTGTGACTATAATCATTCCATAATTTTTGATAGGTTGGGCATTGGTTTAATAAATGGGTGTGTGTACCTGTATCAATAATCTTTCCATTATCAAGCACAATAATTTTATCTGCGTTAATAATAGTATGTAGGTTATGAGTGATCATAATAACAGTCCGATTCTGGCATAGACTCTTTAATGCGCGATAGATCAAAATTTCATTTTCAGCATCAACATTGGCAGTAATTTCATCGAGAAGTAGGATTGGAGAGTTTTTTAATAGTGCTCTTGCAATTGATAATCGCTGTTTCTCTCCACCTGAAAGTTTATTTCCTTGTTCACCAATTAATGTATTATATCCTGCTGGGAGTTTTTCAATAACATGATGAATATTGGCTGCTTTAGTTGCTTTGATAATATCCTCAAATAAGGCATTAGGATTTGCTATGAGTAAATTTTCTAAAATAGTTCCATGAAATAGATATACATCTTGAAAAACAACACTTATTTGAGAAAGTAAATCAATTTCTGGCCAGTAGTTGATATCATATTGACCTATTTTTATTTGGCCAGAAGTACAATCATAAAAACGGGGAATTAGTTTTAATAATGAGGATTTTCCTGCACCACTGTGGCCTACAATTGCAGTTGTTGTACCCGCTTGGGCATTAAAACTAATTTTCTCTAATATCGGTTTATCACCATGATCCAAACAGACATCTTTAAAAGTAATATCGCTATTTTTAGGGAGAGTAAAATGTTTATCATGTTGTTTATGCTCTGAAAGTTCAAGGATCATACTGATATGTTTTAAGGTTTGTTTTCGTTGAGCTTGTTCTCCTAGCACAAATGTTAGTCGTAATAACGGCGCAAGTACGAGGGGGGATGTCATTAAAAATAAAATATAAGTAGATAAATCAATATTTTGATTTAAATACATCCACCCACCTACTGGTGCTATAATAACGAGATTCGCTGTTAATATCCCACTAAATACCATCCAAGAGCCTGTACTAGCTTTGACATTATTTTTTATCCATTTAACAGAGGAATTGATAGATTGAGATAATTTACCAAAAGTATGGGAGGTTAAGTTAAACGCTTTTATTTCTCGTATTCCTTTAATATATTCTCCTATTTCATTAGCAATTTTTTTCTGAATATTCATCCACTCATTGGTTTGTTTATTGGCTCGACGCAACATGAGAAGTTGAGCCATAAAAGCAATGGGTAATGGGGTTAGAGATAATAAGGCAAGAGGCCAATTTACATAAAAAAGTAATATAATAGCGATAAAGGGAGTCACTATGGCTGAGACGAGATCAGGTAGCATATGTGCGAAAAAACCTTCTAAGCTTTTTATATCATCATTGATAATACGTCGCAGATTTCCACTGCCATATTGAGCAAAAAATGATAATGGTACTTTACTGATTTTTTTAGCTATTGCGAGTTGTAATTGATGCTGAATATAAAAAGCACCCCGATGTGCGGCAATATGACTTATTGCCATTAATCCCCAACGTAAAATTAAAATAATCACAGTGATATAAACTAGATTATTTATTTGTTGAATATTAGGTGATGTTGAAAAACAAATCTGGCTGATTTTATAGATGATCCATAATGGTGCTAAACTTAGCATTGTTGAGATTATTGCCATAATAATGCCACTAATCAGAGGGAGTGGGGCTAATTTTATTAAAATACGAAAGTTAAGTGGCAAAGTATCTATTGTTTTATTCATATATATTACCTAATCAATTTAATCATTGATAAATTGGTGATAAAAATCAATAATAAAACGACAAAAAGTATTTGGGCGTGTAATTGGATAAAAGTGATCTCCAGCGATGCAATTAATAGTGCAATGCTTATCTATCCAATCTTGCCATGCTTCAACTTCGTTTTTATCAGCTTCACTATCATGACTACCATACATTAATAAAACAGGGGTATGAAAAAGCCGTTTAGTGCTTTTTTGAAAAAAATAACGCTCGGTAGCAAGGAAATCAGCACGTAATAATGGCATAAACTGTTTTAACAACTGTGGCTGCTTGATTAATTCAGCATCACATCCACCAATGGCAATTAATTGTTGAATAAAGTCATCATCATTTAAATCACTCAGTAATCTCCTTGCTTGAATATGAGGAGCTTGGCAGCCTGATAATATTAGTCCAGATAATTCCCAGCCATTTTTTTCTAATTGAATAGCAGTTTCAAAGGCAACTTGGGCCCCCATACTGTGACCGCAAAGTAATAATGAATTATGCCGTGGTGGATAAAATTTCTTTATTATTGTTATTAATTCATTGGCTAATAACCCAATATCATTAAAGGCTGGTTCTTTAAATCTGCAACCATGGCCAGAGTAATTAACTAATTGACAATTTAACCCTGAAATATCGGTAGATCTCCACGAGTTAAATGCACTATTACTGGCACCAGCAAATGGGCAAACCAATAGGTTAGCATTGTCTTTATTTACATTTTGCTCATTTAAAGGAGTAATATATTTGGGAGATTGTTTTATCATTATTTTCTCCGTCCACTACTTTTGGTGAAGTTCATTCGCTTAAATGGCGCAATTGTGCCATCAATGGCTTTACCTGCTGTTTGCAATGTTTTTATCCATAATTGAGATAAAGCTAATTGGTAATGGGGTTGTAAAATCATTGGTTTTTTATCATTAGGTAATTGCCAGCATTTATCTATCTCTGCCAGTAAGTAATTAATAGCTTCTGGTGCTTCACATTCCATCACATCCTGCCAACTATTTGGTGGAGTATGAAATGAATGAAACAGTGGTTCATCAAGCTCCATCGTGGCAGGAGATTGATACATGGCTTTTTTACTATCTTGGTGATGATGAATATAAAGCGCATTATTCCATTCTACTGGCCCATAACTTCCAGCGAGAGTTAAATAACCAGCTGGCCAGCCTAATATCATATGATGCATCACGAGGCTATGCTGATCAGGATCGTTAGATGACAAATGTTTTTGTAGGCATAAAAGCAAATCACCAGTAGGGTTGGATAGTCGTAGAAATTGTAGCGGGGTATTATCTTTTTCTAATGTGACTGTAATATCATTAGGGTGTAATTTCATTGCTTGGCAATATATATCTAAGGCGGAATAAATTAATTGCCTGCTTGTGATAATTTGTCCCCACACTGGTCGTTGTTGTATTTGCTGATATATCTTCTGTGTGTTTTCTATCCATAAACGTCCTGCTTTATTATGTGGATAGAGGCTGTTAACGATATAGTGGCAATGCATTTTTTCTGCTAATGATTGTAGTCTGGTAATTTCATCAGGATGTACAGGATGTTCCTGTACAACCGAGATCCCCCGTTGTAAAAATGCTTGCGCAAGTTGGCTACCTTCGCCACCAACAATGGCTGATCGCACAACAATACAAGCTAGATCTATTTTTTCAGGTAGTTGATCAAATCGAGTAAAAAGTGGAATACCGAATGCTTTAGATAATTCTCGAGAACGAGTGCTACCTTTGGAAAAAAGGCCAATAAGATGCCATTTGTCTTGAGGTTGTATAAATGCATTGAGATAAACCTCTCCAAATTTACTGCCTACAATCACCACTTTTTTTGCCGGTTTCATTAATTACCTCCTTCGGATGGATATCCGTTATTAGAAAGTTTTTGTTGCACCCACTGATCAATGATTTCGGCCAGATGTGTGCTGGTAGCGCGATCTTGCAGTATTGACCAGTGCTCCCCTGAAAAATAGTGATGTTGGGTATGTGGCGGTAATCGTTGGTACCACTCTTTTTCAGGTGATGTCCATTCTGTTGGGTGGTTGGTGGCTTCCAGCCATAAACAGGCGATATCATCAGATAATGGTAGGTCACTTTCAGGTAGGAATGACATAAGTCTTTTAGTGCATGCAAGCTGCTTATTTTCATCTGATGAACTATCTGAGTCATCATGACAAAATTTAATAAAATCATGTCGATAGACGGGATCTATTAATACTAATAATACGGAATGATTTTGTTGCGAGAGTTGTTCTGCAAGGTAACTGGCAATAAAAGCACCATATGACCAACCAATAAGAATATAAGGGCCAGTCTGTTGTGCTGTTTTTATGCTAGATAAATGTAATGATAACAATGTATCCAAATCAGTTAGTTTTGAAGCATCTGTAACTGTTAATCCCCACACTGTATTATTTAACGACTCAGCAAGAGGTAGGTAAACACCGGGATCACCATCAGAAGCATGTACCATAAAGTAGTGGTAAGGTTTTGGAGCAGATACAGCGCTTAGAGGTATCAAAGAGGAGTACTCTCGTTGAGATTGCTTTTCCTGCTCTAAATGAGCACAAAAATCGGCTAAGCATGGATAGGTAAAAATCTGTTGTAATGTTGCTGGATATCCCCGTTGATGTAATTGGCTGATCATTTTGGTTGCAATCAAACTATCTCCTCCAGAACGGAAGAAATCATTTGTACTATTGACCTCACGACCTAATAACTCAGACCATAATGCAATGATTTCATTAATCATATTGGTTGGTACATCAGGTATTGCAACAGGTTGTATCTGTTCATTTAGCTCTTGAGCGGATGATGTTGCTATGCCATTAAGGGTTGCTTCAATATTTTCACATTGGAACAACTCAAAAGAGTCGATATTCTGATCAAGAGAATGAGATAAATAATCACGTAATTTACCTAAATAAGGTTTTCCTCCACGAGTGGGAGAGGCTAAAAAGAGTGTTTGTCGCAAAGATGAGGAATCTGTTTGGGGCCATTGACCAATAGTTTCAAAACCAGTATTGATTAAAATATCATGCCAACTTTCACTATCAAGCATCGCTTTATTCGTCAATATACGCTTATCTTGATATGCACTTAATCCCTCAATAAAGCCAACAGTCGCCATTTGCATAGCACTTTGACACTCGGTTGCTTCGATAAATAATAAATAGCCTTGAGGTTTTAACAGGCTTCTAATCCGTTTTAGTGCGTGGCCGATATGTGATGCATCATGTAATACATTAGATGCAATGATCAGATCATAGCCATTATCTGGATGATGAGAAAATTGTATTGGTGCATTAATATCAAAGAGTTGATAGCGCATTTCTCCTACAGCAGTGAATTTTTTTCGCGCTTTATCAAGGAAGTAATGTGATATATCAGTAAAGGTGTATGAGTAATGCGTATTCTTAAGTACTGCGACTATACCTTGAGTGGTAGCTCCTGTACCTGCCCCTATTTCTAAAATATTGAGTGAAGATGTTGCACCAACCATTGCACTAACAATATCTTTTGCACATTGATTTAAATAATTTAGTGCAGGGTGTTTGGCGTATAGTGCTGTGGTAATTTCATCTGAATTAAAAAGTAGTGAAAGAGGAGAAACCTTACCACTAAAGAGTAATTCATGTTGGGTTAGTGATTGTTCAAGGTAATCCCAAAGTACATATTCCCAATCATTAACAGGTTGTTGAAATACTGGGGCAGATAAACATAAGTTAATAAACTGTGTTGTGGCATAAAACTGATCACCCTCTTTGGTTAATAAGTGATGCAGGCATAATAAATCTAGCCACTGACTAAGTAGCCTCTCATACTGAGGCTTTGCTTTTAAACGAGCCACTATTTCAGCTAGGGTGATTGGTGTGTTTAGCTCGGTAAAAAGAGCATTTCGATACAGTGTGTGACATATGCCATACCGTGCTCGTTCCTCAAATCGTTGCCAACTCTTTTCAATAATGTCACTGAGTGAAGCTGATGGCGAAAGTAAATTAGGTAACCAATTGGGCTGTTTAATAACGGATAGTGGAATATCAGAAGAGGCTTCAAACAGTAATTGTAGAGGAGGCTCTACTTTCGTATCGTCTTTTACCATTACCATAGCATGAGCACGTTTGATTTGCGGATGATTTTCCAATGTTTGCTCGAGTTGTTGATAGCGTGATTGGAGGTGATTATCTATTGCTAAATGTTGATATGAAGGAAGTTGCGCAATAATCTTATCAACTGATTGATTATTATCTTCATCTTGGCATAATTGAGTGATCAAGCTTTGATAATCAGAGAACATCATTGTTAATAAACCGTCAGCAAAGATGTCATCCATGCAGAACCAATTTAATGTTAGCCCCTCTTTTCCTTCCATTACTTGGTGATCTAACCAAACTTGAGGTGTTTGCGCGAAGCTATATACGGGTTGGCCGAAAAGCTGATTTAATGCTTCATCAATATTGTCACCATCTAGTGTCATACCTAACATGCTAGTAAATACAATAGGTAACAGAGATTGGCTACTATCCCCTTTATAGCGTCCCCATTCACGTAAAATCTCTACACCATTTACTTGGGACTTACTTAAATGTTGCCAAAGTCTGCGCTGTATTTTTGCCATTGACTCATTTAATGTACAGTCGTTATCTAGATAAATATCTATAGGGAGTACAGAGGTAAAATCACCAATAAGTTGTGTAACATCTGGGTGCCATGGTTGACGATTAAAGAAAGTTAAGTTTAGTGTAAAGGCTGGGTATTTTGTCCAGCGACCTAAAACTAAAGCAAAAAGTGTTAAAAGCCCTGCTGATGGTGTAATACCATGCTTTTTCCACCTCTGTTTTAATTTGTCCCATTGCGCTATAGAAACATGATGTTGGAAAGTCGTAAAACGAGGTTGTTCAGTAATGGATGAATTCTTTATCGGTAAATATGGGGCAGAAGGTAAATCAGATAATAGATCCTGCCAGTAACACCATGCCATTTTCCACTCATCACTGTTACGATTTGTTTGATTTTTTAAGCAGTAGTCGCGGAAGGTAAATGTTTGTGGTATTAATTCTTGTCCTGAATAGGCGTTAAATAGATCATCAAACAGAATTTTAAAGCTCATGGTATCAAACTGCAGTAAATCTAGATTGATATGTAATCTGTAACAATCGTTATTTAGCCAAGAAATTTCAACTTCAAATAATGGCCATGACTCAGTCGGTAATACCCGATAAGAAAGGGCTTCCCTTATCTGTGTTAGGCTCTCTTGTTGCTCTTGTTGGGTTAAATTTGTTAGGTCATGTTGAATAAAATGAAAATAAGGAACTTCTTTTAAGATACGTTGTTGTCCATCATCATCTATGATCATTCTCAACATATCATGACGCTGAATAACTTTATTCCAAGCTTTTTCAAGTGAGGCCGGCTCCCATATATGGCGTTGACAATCCCATTCAAAAATTGCATGGCAAGCAACGCCTCCGTAGTTAAAGAGGTTTTTACGTCCGATCCAATAGGCGTGTTGAATTGGTGTTAATGGAAATGGGGCATATCGTTCTGACTCCATTGTGTGGGAAATGTTGTCTTGATTATGGAGTGCTTCTGTCACAGTAAATTTCTCAGGTGCTGCGGTTCGAATAACTGAGGCTAAACCAGCAATAGTCATATCATCATAAGATTGTTCAGCGTCAATATTGACCGCAAACTGTTTCTTAATTTCCGCACTGAGATCGAGGAAAGAGAGAGAATCTAGTCCTAATTGGAATAGTTCAATGTGAGTATCAATATGTTCATCACCAAGACGCAACAGTTGTTTGATGCATGCTGTTAGCCACTGTTCTAAGTTATCACCAACGCGATAATCAACCCTGTTAGGGCTTACCGGCTCTGTTTGATCCGTTTGAGTTGGGGTTTCACAAAGCTGGCGAGTGTGATTAATTTCATGGTTATCATAATGATCATTATGATTAGTCTGATGAAATAAAGGCGTTTTTTGTGTCATTAAAGGTGGAGTCGCTAAGCGCATTGCAAGGCGACAAGAGGTATTATCTAGCAGACAAGCATCTAAATGTGCCAGTCCTTCCTCAGTAGTAAGCGTACTCATACCTTTGTGTTGTAATTTATCATGGAGTTGTTTTTCTGCCACAAAGCCAACACTTTGCCATGCCCCCCAAGCGATAGAAATGACGGTTAATCCCTTGATATTGCGACGTGCATATTCAGCTAATCCATCTAAATATCCACAAGCGAGGGAATGAGCTGCTTGTCCTTCAGAGCCTATAGTTGCAGCGGCAGAGGAGTATAAAATAAGGTAACTGGCATCTGTTTTTTCTAAAGCATCACAAAATTGCTTGGCAGATATCGCTTTAACAGAAAATACGTCAGACATACGCTTAGGGGTGAGTTGTGTCATAAGTGCATCATCCAAAATACCTGCACTGTGTATAAGCCCCTCAATGCCACCTTCATTTTCAAGCTGAGTGAGTGCTGCATGACATTGAGCGTTATCACGACAATCACATGTTAGCCATTTTATTTCTAGCTGGTTAGATTTCTGTAAGTTATTCATCCAATCTAATGCGCTGCTATCAGCTCGTGGTGCCAAAATAGCGATACGTTTAGCACCTTGCCTTACTAACCAACTTGCTGTAATTCGACCTAAGCCTCCAAAACCACCAGTAATAATATGCCAGCGCGGGGATACCATGATGTTCTGCGCTATGATCGTAGAAGATGAGGGCAGTGGGGTTAATTGTGGTAAGTAGCAGCAATGGTTACGAACAATAATTTCATTATTACCTTGTTCTATTTGTATAAAAGCAGGAACTAATTCAGACCATGAGGCATTTATACCTAAATCAACAATGGCAATTAACCTTGAGCTATATTCTTTTTGAATAGTTTTTAATAAACTTCGAATACTACGTTGTGCTGGATTAACCGTTTCTATGGCAGTTAATGCCCAGGCTTGTTGCGTGATAACAACAAACCCATCAGACGATGACAGTAATATTTGGCGGATCTGCTCGGCGATAATTAAAGGATCTGCAAGGTTGGCAACGATTAATTGATTTTCGCCCTGTTCAGAAAGACATCCAATAGCGGATAAAATAGCTGTGATTTCAGAAGGCAATGTTTGTTGATGGTTAAATATTAATGTTGGCTTGATAAGATCTTGTTCCACACAAGGTGTTAATTGCCATTGGTAGTGTGAACTTTGTTGTATCTTGGTGTCACTAGGTAACTCTTGATCAAAGTGATCGTTTCTGTCGAAACACTGGCGAGAATAATATGTTTTTCACACACACATATCTTTGGTTTCTGGTAATGCATCAGGTAACCAGCGAATATGTTGAAATCCTGCTAAGCGACACTGTTGATGCCATAATTCTGGTGATAAAAATAGTTTTCCTTTACGGATCTTTTCATCATGGAGGGGTAACACCAGTGGGCCAAAAACAAAATCAAATAAGCGAGCTTGTTTGGTTATTTCGCGCATAAGCAAATGACCATTGGAACGCAGTAAAGTACGAAGAGCAGTTAATGTATCTCCAATATGTTGAGTGGCATGAATAACATTAGCAGCAATAATAATGTCATAATAATCAGATTGAAAACCTTGTATTTCAGGGGATTGTTGTAAATTGAACTCTCGATAGTTAACAAATGAATATGACTAAATTTTTGTGCGGCACGTCGGGTGAAGATAGGTGAAATATCGGTAAATTCGTATTCAACATGTTGTATGTTGATAAAATAGGTAGCAGCCAAGAGGTGGTTCCTCCCGTGCCACCACCGACTTCAATAATTCGCAAAGGCTTAGCCCAGTGGGCTGGTAGTGAGAAAGTAATCCTTTAAGTACCGCGGCAGCAATTTGGTTAAAATAACGACCAAAACTAAAATCTTGATAGAGAACTTCAACACCTTGAGATGCACCTTCAGGAAAGATCACTGAAACAGGTTCAATCACGCCTGTCATCATATCGTAGAGTTGCTCTCCTGCTCGCTTGACGGTGTCAGGAATAGATTGAAGACCTTCGCTATCTAATTGTAATTGATGGAATAATAATGGTAATTTATCACTAGAAATAGATTTATTTTTTTATAGTAGTTGTGCTGATTTATTGTTGGTAAATAAATATCCATCCTCAACACAGGCTCTAATAAACGTACTAATAATTGATAATAGCGGGGTAAAATGCGTCCTGCTCGCATAATATCGATTACAGACATGGGGGTATTCAACTCATGGCCTAAACACGAGCATATCATTTTATCGACGTAATAATTATGTAAAGTGGTAAGTGTTGAATTAAATGAGTTTAAACGAGGAAGATCGAGTGTTGTAAGCGCTTTTAATGCCGTTTCACGACCTTGGCTAATAGGTAAATCAAATGCGCTTTTTTGTGGTTGATATTTTTCACTATCCTTTTTTCATACCAATAATATTGTTTTTCAAAGGGATAGAGAGGTAATGGTATATAACTTCCTTGAGTTTTAAACAGTGACTGCCATGGTAAATCATAGCCTGCAATAAATAGGGTTGTTGCAGCCTGTTGTTTCATCTGAATTTCATCAAACTCCCATTCTGGCAGTTGGTATCCAACTAATCTCAGTAATGCCTTCACGTTCACCAAGATCACTTAATACAGAAGTTGGTCCTAATTCTATAGCATGGGTGACACCATGATTGACTAACGTTTGTTTTGCATCTTGATACATAACTGTATTGCGTAGTTTGCTGAGCCCAATATGATGGATGTTGAAGTTCTTTTTGAGAAATTAATTGCCCTGTATAGCCTGAGACTAAGGCTATTTTTCCTTGTGAGGCTGATAATGACTCAGTAAATTCCATCAATTGATCAAGAATATTATCAATATAAGAGGTATGAGCAGCACACACGTTATTCATTTCTCTAAATCGAATATTCTTTGCTTTCAATATTTGAGTAAACTTTTGCATATCATCGGGTTGCCCCGCGAATGATAAGTTGTTATGGCCATTAATTGCAGCTAATTCAACATGACATGTTTAGCAATGATTTGAATATCTTGATATTCTGCAAATACAGCAATCATTTCACCATTAACATGACTTTCCATTAATTGTCCACTATATACAGCAAGTGGCATCATTTGTTCGATTGTATAGAAACCAGCGATAACGGCTGCGGCATATTCTCCGCAAGAATGACCTACAATTATTTCAGGTAAAATACCGATTGCTCGCCAATGTGCTGCCATTGCGATTTCATAGGCGACAATAGCCGCTTGAATATAACTGGCATTAACAAGTTTATCGCTATGTAGGCCAAACATGACTTCTTTTAACGGAAATGTTAAGTGTTGCAGGCATGCTTGCTCACAACGATCGATTGTTTCGGCAAATGTTGTTGAATGTTGGTACATCACTTTACCCATAGCAGGATATTGTGATCCCATACCAGAAAATAGCCACGCTATTTTCTTATTTGTTGATGTATGACCATATGTATTAAAGAATCAGCACTTCCTTGAGAGAAAGCTAACAGTGAAATATCACTCTCACTTGTTAAGGGGATATAAGCGCCATGGTAAGTTGAGTTGTCTTTGCTGTAATGCATTATGAGCCAGAATGTTTGCTGGGGTAATTTTTATTAATGGTGCATAATCACCAGCAAGTTTTTTTAGACTCTCTTTTGTGGCGGCACTAAGCAATAATGAGTATTCAAAATTATTGTCTACCTCTTGTTCAGGTTTGATTGATACTAATGAGTCAGGCAATGATTGCACAATGATATGACAGTTTGTTCCACCAATACCAAATGAAGAAACACCAGCAGTTCGTATTCTGCTAGACCAAGCTTTAGGGTTTTTAGGAATGTAGAACGGGCTTTTTTCTATTTGTAATTGAGGATTTGGGTGATTAAAATGCATAGATGGAGGAATAAGTGCTTTATTTACCGCTAATATCGTTTAATTAGGCCAGTGATACCTGCTGCTGTATCCAGATGTCCGATATTGCCTTTAACTGAGCCAATAGCGCATTTAGAAGCAGTAAGAGAGCGATCAGCGAAAACCTGACATAATGCACTAAACTCAATTGGATCACTAATGGTGTAGCTGTTGCGTGTGCTTCAATAAGTTCAATATCTTCATTTTTAATATCGGCCAGTTGTATTGCTTCTCTAATAACTGAAACTTGGCCTGCTACGGAGGGAGCTGTGAATCCCGCTTTTGATGACCATCATTATTAATGGCACTACCACGTAATACAGCAATAATTGTGTTTCCATCCACTAAGGCATCTTCAAGACGACGTAACACTACAATACCAAATCCATTACCAGCAAAAGTACCGTTTTGCCTCTGCATCAAAAGGACGACAAATACCATCTGGTGAGAAGATCATGCCTTTCTGATATAGATAACCACCGGTTTGTGGAAATGTGATACCAATTCCACCAGCAATAGCCATACTGCATTCACCAGAGCGTAAACTTTCACAAGCCATATGTACGGCAACTAAGGAGCTAGAACAAGCGGTTTGTATAGTTAATGCTGGACCAGTTAAATTTAATTTATATGCAATACGTGTTGCGAGATAGTCTTTATCATTCCCTATATAATTTTTGCATGCCACGGACATGGCCAATATTGTGCAATGCTAAATCTTGCTGGGCAGGATAGCTGCTCATTCTTGCTGAAGCAAAAACGCCTGTTTTGATGGTTATATTGCAAGGGGCATATCCAGCATGCTCTAAAGCATGCAAGCACTTGTAAAAAAATTCTTTGCTGGGGATCGATAAGTTCAGCTTCTGAGCGTGAATAATTAAATAGAGTAGCGTCAAAATATTCCGCTTCATCTAACGGCGCGCCACGATTAACAAAATCAGGTGAATGATAAGTTTGTTCAGCGACACCTGCGGCTTTTAGTCTTCTTCAGAAAAAAGACGAGCTATCGTGTTTATTAATTATGTTATGCAAAATTGATCAATATTTTGTGCATCAGGAAGCGACCAGAAAGACCAATAACAGCTATAGGTTCACTATTACCATAGAAAGTTTCAAAATTCAGCATGATTAATATCCTTTATCTACTATGAGTTCGTAGTTGTACCGTTTCTTTCTCTTGTTTTTGTGTTTGTCTCGGTCGGAATATTGCTCACATGTTGGTGAAGTGTTTTGCCAAAGCAATTGCGCTAATGTACTTAGATTTGGACTAGCGAACAGATCAGTAATTGTAATATGGCTATAGCCATTTTTTTGTAGTGCTGCATGAAGTTGAACCAATTGTAAAGAGCTGGCACCTGCTTCGAAAAAATTTGTTTCAGGTGCTAACGTATATTCCAATAACTTGCTTAACAAGTTGTTGTAGTTTTTGTATTGTCTGACCTGTTTTTTGTGTATCAGTAGATTGTTTATAATGTGTGTTTTGATTATTTTGGCATTGAAAACTGGGGTGATGACGAGATTATTGCATCTTGGTATAAGTTTATTTAGTGGCAATTGCCAAGATTGTGGTTCAGTAGCCAGTTTAGTGAGTATATGTTCATATTGCTGGAACATGGAAAAAAATGGTTGTGTAGTCAAATATTGTTCGACAAAATCCCAGTTTAAATATAATTTCACCGTCTGACTCATATACTTGATGATCTAGCCATGTTTGTGGTGTTTGTGATATTCCCCAAACAGGTTTTAGCCATGAATGATGAGAAAGAAAACCTTCTTCATGTTTATAGCCAATGCACAGTAAAAACGACGGTATCTATATATGAGACATCTGTCGTTGAATTGCCATTTCACGCATTACTTTGATGGCTGAAACACTACGATGTTGCATATCTTTATGTAAACGTTTTGCATCTTGAGATACTGTTTGACCAAAGATCACAGGTATACCAATCGAGTAATTGTAATGAGGTAAAATCACAAGTACTTCATTTATTTGAGGATGTACAGGATGCCGATTAAATAATGTCAAATAATTGTTAACTCAGGGCTTTTACTCCATGCGGATAATGTGGCGCAATAAGCAGCAATCAAAAGTGCTGCTGGCGTAAATTATTTTGCTGAGCAACTTGTTGTAGTGCTTGCCAAACAGAAGTAGATAATGATGTTTGTAAACGCGAGAAGCGAGGTTGCACAATCTGTGCTGGATCTTTTATTAGTGGCAATTGTGGGGCTGGTGGTAATTGTGGTAAACGCGTTAACCAATATTCCCAATCATTTTGTGTGTTAATCGGATAGGCATCACAATCAATTATAATCTCGAAAAGTAATATCTAGAGGGATAAATTGGTGATTTGGCTCCATATACAGTGTTTTTAGCTCACTGAAAAATATCTGCATACTCATTCCATCAAGGAATAAGTTATCAAGGCTAATAAAAATATGATCTGGTTGTTCTTTGGTCTTGATAACTTGAATAGTAAATAAAGGCCAAATTTCTGGATCATAAACAATGTTAGCAAGTTGAGCTCGTAATACTAGAAAAGCGTCACTTTTTTCTGTAGGGATATAATGCGTTTTAACGGAATAATAAGGAACTTTTTTAAGTACTTGTTGTTGTCCATTAATAATGACACCACGTAACATATCATGACGAGAAATCAACTGATTAATTGTACGTTCTAATTTAGGTACATCTAAATTTTCCGCTATAAAATGGACAAAAAAATGTGTACCAACACCCCCAAGTGTAAAATTATTTTGCCGTCCAACTAAGTAAGCTTGCTGAATATCAGTGAGTGGAAATGGATTGTATCTATACGCCTCGTTATGTGAAATTGCTGGCTGTTTTTCGAAAACTTCGCTCTGCTTTATATTTTGTGCAAAATCAGAAAGGATCGGATAAGCAAAGATATGCTCCAGTTCAACTTGGTAGCCAATATGGTTTAAATCAGAGATCAATCGAATAGCAACTAGGCTATCTCCCCCTTCACGAAAGAAATGACTGTGACGGTGTATCTTGTTGGTGCCAAGGAGCTTTTGCCATATTGTTATGATGATCTGTTCTTTACCATTGATAGGTTGTTGATTTAGGTATTCTTCTTGGTATTCCTGACAATACAATTTTAATGATTGGTTATCTATTTTGCCATTTGCGGTTAAGGGGAACTCAGTTAGAAAATAAATATGTTTTGGGATCATATAGTCTGGTAAAAATTGGCGCAAATCATGCTCTAGCTTATTTTTATCTGGTAAATAAATTTTTTCTGGTGCTTGGTATAACTGTGTCAATATTTCGCCGTTAACTCCTTCACTTTTATAAGTCGCAGTAGAAGCGCTAAAGATATCTTTGCATTTTTTTGCTGTTAATAATTCATCAGCAGGATCACTACCATTTTGTTGTAATAAAGAGATGCTTATCAGTGATTGTGCAGGGGCATGTAACACTTCTTGTATAAAAATCATTCCACTCGGAGCACAGAGTGAAACGAATTTTTGTATCTCTTTTTGTGGGCTGTCTAATCGATGAAGATAATTGTTCATCCAAATGATATCTGCACTATATCGATTTTTATGAAGAAATACTTCTGTAAGAGGCTCAGCATAACTATTTTGATAATCTGATAAATTTTGGTTAGCTTGCGTTACCATTGAAAGAGACTCATCAGTTAGCAGTAGGGTAACCATATTAGTGGGTAATCGTTGCAGAATATAATTTGCTGAAATACCGCTTCTAGCACCTAATTGAATGATTTTTATTGGCCTTTTTAGTGAATGATGAAGTTCTCTTATTTGTTGTAGTAAATTTTCTAAGGAGTAGTGCATTCCATCAATACGCATAGTGACTTGTTCTGGTGACCAATAGGGATCATCAAATAGTGTTAGAGCTGATTTTTTACCTTTGAGTATGTCTGTTAAATTGTTTTTGTGGCGCTGCAAATTTTCTATTAGCGTTCGCTGGGTACTATTAGTTGGGGGGGAATTGAGTGTAGTTTGTGGATATTGTGCTATTAAATTTAGCCAATTAGCCATTAATGACTGATAGCTAGCGATAATGCTATGGTCATCTGCTGATTTTTTTTCTGACAAGAGGTTGTCGAAATCAATATTTTGTTCAGTAAGATAATCATATAAAAATCCAGCTATGATTGCCGTTTCTTGGGATTGTTGTTGTACATTTATTGGGGTTGAGCGCAGATAGTAGGGGAGAAAAGGTGCTATTTGAACTGATAATATCCTGGTAATTACCCGAATTTAGTATCACAAAAGAGTGTAATGCTTTTTCTTTATTACCATTACCAAGGCATAGTGTAATCGCATTTTGCACACCCTGAAGCTTATTGAATGCAGCATCAATTTCCCCTGGTTCTATACGGTATCCGCCAATCTTAACTTGGCGGTCACGTCTTCCTAAAAATTCAAGTATACCGCCAGGGAGATATCTTCCCATATCACCTGTTTTATACCAATTTTCACCATTTTGTTTTACAAACTGTTGTGCTGTTTTTTCGGGATCGTTTAGGTAGCCTAACGCAACGCCTGCACCACCAATCCAAAGTTCTCCTGATACCCAATCAGGGCAATCTTCTCCTCTAGCATTAACAATACGATAACGTTGGTTGGATAAAGGATATCCATAAGGTATCGAGCTCCAGGATGGGTCTAATGTTGTGACATTAAAATAGTTAGACCAAATAGCGGCTTCTGTGGCACCTCCCATGGCGACTATTTGTCCATCAGGGCAGAAATTATAGTAACGTGTCGGGAGATCAAGCCCAATCCAATCTCCAGAGAGATAGATTAATAGCAGCGATTGTGGAATGGATGACCCTATTCCTTCTGCATAGGTTAGTAACATATCAAACAGTGCAGGTACGCTGTTCCAAAGTGTTATTTTATGTTGGTTAATAAGTCGTAACCATGCATCAGGATTACGGCGCTCATCTTCTTTAACTAATACAAGAGTCCCTCCGGCATTTAAAACACCGAAAATATCATAAACAGACAGATCAAAATGTAGTGCTGATATGGCAAGTACCCGATCTTTGTCTGAAATGTTATATCGCCGATTGAGATCAAGGCAGGTATTCATTGCGCTGGCATGGGATACAACAACACCTTTAGGCTCTCCAGTAGAACCTGAAGTATAAATAACATAAGCTGCTTGATGAGGAGATATATCTATATTGTGTAGTGGTTTATTCTCGGAGGGTTGAACTTTTTGCCAAACAATCCTGTTACAAAATGTAGCATAGATTGAATAGGATGGATCGCTATCAGATACGATGAGTAATGAAAGCTGAGCATTTTTAGCAATGCGGTTTATACGTTCTTCTGGTTGTAGTACATCAATCGGAACATAAGTTCCCCCCATTAATAAAATAGCCAGAACGCTAATGATTTGCCCTACTCCTTTTGGCATACATACACCAATTCTGTCTTCTGGTTTATAACCTTGTTGTATTATTTGATCACTGAGTATTGTTGCTTTAGATAATAATTTTTTGTAGCTCCATTCCTGAGAGTCGATATCAATGACAGCAATTTTTGATGAATTTGAATAATTATGGAAAATAGACTTATGCAGTGTATGTGGTAATAGTGAATTATCTTTTTTGATAACTGATATTCTATTTTTTAATTGTTTTTTAGGAATTAAATCAGGTTGGGTTTCAATCCAGGCATTAGGATCGTTGGCAAGTTGGCGTATACGAGAAATATAAACATCAAATATTGTTGTTATAACATCATTCCGGAACAAGTCATTGTTATAATCCCACTGTAAAACAATATTTCCACTTTTGTTAATTGCCATGTGATCAAGCCAAACTTGTGGGGTTTGTGATATTCCCCATCCTATAGAACCTAATACAGATTCTATATTTTTATCAATAAGTGGTTGATTAATATGGCTAGTAAAGACAACAGGACACCCATAAGGATGGGTGCCATTTTTACGAAGGTCTCTAATGATATCAATACCAGAATAATCAGAATGTTGCCAAGCTTCAATAAATGTATTTTGATTGTCTTTAGATAATGAAATTAATGGTCGATTGTCTGTTTTCATTTCTAAAAGAATGACATTAGTAAAATCAGCTATAATATTATTAACTGCAGGGGCTAATGGCTTTCTATCAAATAATGTAAAGTTGAGTAATAAGCTATTTTGGCCAGTCCATCTTGCAAGTACAGATGAGAAACAGGTTGCTAATGCAATGGAAGGTGTAATATTATTTTCTTTAGCCAAATTACTAAAGTTTTTCCATTCTTTTGAGCTAAATGTCCAGCTAAGGCGTTTAATTTTTATTTTATTTATTTTTTCTGGATCCATATATAATGGCAGAAGAGGAGAGTCTGGTAGGTTTGGGATTTTATTTTTCCAATATTGATATGCTGATTCTTTGTTTTCATACTGTTTTTTATCTTGTAAATAATGGTAAAAGTCATAGTGCTCATCTAACTGAGGCAGTATTTCTCCGCTCAATAATAAACAAAGTTCAGTAAAGAGTAATGAATAACTTGTACCATCTGCAATCAACATATCAATATTAGTACATAAACGATATCTGTTGTTAGGTAGCGATATCATGTGAAAATCAATTAACTGACCGCTTTCAACATTTAGTACCTGATGGCTTAATTTTTCCCGTAATTGTAAAAGTTTTTTCTCATACTCATCTTTTGGTAATTTACTAAAATCATGATATGTAACATATTTTCTATTTGGGTTAGGAGACCAAAATTGTGTACCCTGTTGGTGAAATACTATATTCAACATGGGATGACGTTTTGATAATAATACTAATGCTTTCTCTAAACTTTCCGGAGTAAATTTAGGGGTGCCATCAAATTCTTGATAAATTTGGCAAGCAACACCACCAAGAGTTTGTTTATTCAAACGGCCGACAAAATAGGCATGTTGTATAGGTGTAAGTGAAAACTCACCAGCATTTTTTATTGTTTTATGTGTATATATATTATCTTTTCTTTCTTTTTTATTTATATCTGATTTTTTTAATATTTTATACCATCCTTTTATTGTTGGATTTAAATACAAATCTTTTAATGTTATAGCATAACCATTTTTTTGGAAAATATATAAACATTGCATAAATCCAATTGAATCAAGACCTAATTTTATCAGATTGTCCTTATCTGAAAATTTATTTTTGTCAATGTTTATTTGCTTGGAACATAATTCTTTTATGTTATTAATATCACTTAATATTTTCATTTCTATACCTTAATTATGAGTTATTTATGGCGGAGGATTGCCATTGGTACAGTACTTGAGCTAATGTTTTCATGGACCAATCCTTCTCTTGATGCCTCCTTAATTACTTGTTCAATTCCAAAAGTATACCAATCTCTTTCTATATTAAAATTTCGTATGACTTTATCGTCTTCTATGATTTTAAAATTCATATTCCAACGAATAGCCTCTTGATCTATAGGTTTGCCACTTAAATAAATTTCATAGATATGGTTCCCTATTTTTTTACTATTTAATAGTATCTTAGAAATGTTACAAGGCGTATTAAACGGCATTGTATCTACCAAAATAGCACCTTTTTTTTCTAGCCCATTTGCAAGCTTATTCCATAATATTTTTCTATCATTCTGATTAAAATATCCTATACAGCCACATATAATAGCGGCAGAAAATGATTTTGGTAGAATGGTATTTTGAAATGTATCAGCAATCACAGTTACTTGGTGTTGTATTTCAGGTAACATCATAATTCTTGTCATTAGGCCAATACGCATAGATGCAGACGGTTCAATTGCAAAAATATGTATGTCTGGAAACATTTGCGCAATTATACTTAATTCTTGGCCAGTGCCGGAACCTATATTTAACCAGTTGCCTGTTTTTACTCCCATAAACTTCAAGGATTTTATAAATGTATCTTTACGAGTTTCCCAATGAGGTTCGCTTAAAATATCATACATTTCAGCAGACTGAGTATAATAATCTTCATAGTTATCCATTCTGTAATTACCTTATTCAATTTCCTACTAATTATACATATTGCTCAAAATTGTTTGATGAAATATTTAGTTTAAGGCGTTTTTTTATTAATTTAATGGAAATTAGTACTGCGATAAAAGTATAAATAGATGATATTGCAAAAACAAAATGATAAGACCAGTTCTCCGCTGTCCAAGTGCCTAATAGAGTAGCAATGATTGCTGTAAAAGCATTTGTACATTGGAAAATAGTGAAATCAATACCAGCTTGTTTCAATGAAGATAAGCTCATTAAACCAGTGTAAAAAGAAACTAGTCCTGCAGAAAAAAGAATATATTTGAACCCTATAAGTAAAAAAAGTATTTCATGTGGGATATATTTTATTCCTATAGCCATGGATATGAAAGTAAAAATTAAACCTTGTAAACCATAGGTAATGAAAATTGATTTCCATATGCCAAATACTTTTATTAATATACCACCTAAAAGTGTTCCAAATAGGCTTGCACAAAAATTGAAGCTTCCTATTAATAGTGCAATATTATTTAATGTAATATTTATATCTATTAATAGAGGTCCGGTAATCATATCTGTGATTCTGTTACCTCCTTCTAATAAAACTACTAATAAAATACCAATTCTTACCTCTTTTCGATTAAATGCATATGATAATTTGGGTATATGGTAAGTTTCAGATGTGGTTAGTCTATCTGATTCTTTAAAGTAGAGTGTTGGAATTGTAAGTAATATGATGGTTAGAGCTGATATAGCAAATGCAGTATTTAAGCTAAAATAACTGGAAATTAATAAAAAACCACTAGTGCCTAATAATGCTCCTATTTCTCCTCCGCCAACTTGGGCAATATTTCCCCACCCTCTATTACTTGCCTTAATCTGTTCTACCGCCATGCCATCACATGCAATGTCAATAGTCGATGTTAAGAATGCACATAGGATAAATATTCCAAAAATCCAAAGATTATTCAGTTTGCTTATATTATCGTTAGGGTTTATTAGAATAAGTAAAAAAACTAAAAGAGCAACCAATGATTGACCAATAAGAATCAAGTTACGTGAACGGCGAAATTTTTTTCCAAAAGGTAATCTCAGGCGTTCAATAAATGGAGACCATAAAAATTTAAGTGTCCAAGGAAGCATAAAAAGTGAAGTCAATCCAATTAAAGAGAGAGAAAATCCTTCACTTCTTAGTAAGGTTGGTACAGATTGCATGATAATCATTGATATAAGGGTTTGGGTGATATAAACCCCACCTATAGCCATAATGATCCTTCTGTTGGCTGATAACTCATAACAGATTGATTTATAGCAGCAATGATCCTTTTGTTTTTTGTCATTGGTTTGCACTCTATTAACCCACCTTAATATTCATGTTTTCTGTTACTCAGCACACTTTCATAAGTATATATAATTTTCATGCTCAAAATGTGATCAACCTCAAATAATAATAACAATGCAAATGATATTAATTCGCATTAACATTTCGGCGTAAAGTGCCATTGCACATTTTGGGGTTTATATGGAAAATAAAGGAACTTTATTTAAATCTATATCTTTTGTAGTGGCTACAATGGTAACAGTAAGCTCTGTAGCTGCCACAGAACAGCATGATAATACAATAACTGTTACTGCAACTAAGCGCATTCAAAGTAGTTTTGATGTAATTGGTAATGTGAATGTTCAAACTGATGAACAGTTAAAAAAATCTTTAGTTAATCAAACTGATGATTTGAGCGCAGTTTTTCCTGAGTTGTTATCTGCAAACCGAAGTTCGCGTATTTATAACAATATGACTCTTCGGGGCCAATCTTCGGCCGATTTCTTTTCTCCAAGTTTGGGACTGTTTGTTGATGGTGCTCCCCAGCTTTCTCAATCGTATGCTCAATCTCTTCAAGGGGTTGAGCAAGTTGAGCTACTTAAAGGCCCACAAGGAGTTATTTATGGGCGTGGCACATTGGGAGGGATTATCAGTGTTATTACCAAAAAACCCAGTAGTCACGCTGAAGCATGGTTAGGGGGGCAATATTTTGGTCAAGGGGAAAGAATCAATACAGGAGGAAGCACTGGCTACATGGAAAACGGCTGGGCTTTTCAGGGGAATGTTAGTCTCGATAGAAATAATGGTTCTTTGAACAATCCAGCATGGGATAAAAAAAATGTTGATAGCAGAGATATAAAAGCTGGATGGTTGTCTGCTAATTATATTTCCCCTGATACATTATTTGAGTCTAATTTAAAAGTAGGTGGAGAAAATTACCATTCTCATGAGGAATATTTTGTTCCTTTTTCACCTCTTTCACGTTCAAAAATTGATACTGAATGGTTATATGAAACACCTAATCTTAAACGTAAATTAAAAAATATTTCCTGGAATACAGGTTATGATTTTAATGATGAATGGAAGTTTAAAACGATACTTTCTTATCAAAATATGGATATAGATAGATTGTTTATGGACGGAACGTTACAAGATGATTCTCAGGATATTTTGTATTCAGAAGCAAGAGCTAATTATGAGGGGGGGGATCTAAGTGGAATTATAGGGGTATCATTTCAAAAGATGGGTTATATACATGATAATTTATCTGTAGGGAAAGTCGGAATGGGAGGAAAAAAATCTGATAATGATATTTATAATTACTCTGGATATTTTGATGGTGCATACAGGATAAATGACAATTGGGAGTTAGGTGCAGGGGCTCGTTTTTCTCACGAAAAAGCAAAAACTCGAATGATTATTTTAGAAAAAGGAAAAGGTGAGTCTAATTATAATAATAATGCAGTTTTTAATGCCTTTATTCCACGAGCAAGTATCGCCTGGCTTCCAAATGAGCAGAATCGTATATGGTTTGGAGTTGGCCGCGGTTTTAAACCTGGTGGTTTTAACAAAGATGGGGTTGATAAACTAGCTCTGACTTCTTATAAATCGGAAATTGCCACGGAAATGGAATTAGGTTGGAAATGGCACAGTGTTAATGATAACCATATGGCCGAAATTACTTTATATCAAATAGATAGTAAAGATGTTCAAGGATATGTAGGTGTTATTGGTTATCAGGCATTATCTAATATGGGAGATTCAAGAAGTCGAGGGATAGAATATCTTTGGAAATCAAAGCTTACCCCTAATCATAGTATTTCACTGGGTGGCATGTTCAATCAATCAGAGTTTACCAGTGGAGAACATAAAAATAAAAGACCTGCTTATACTCCTAGTTATAGTTCATTAATTTCATGGGAGGGCTTATATGGCAAGGAGCAAAAGTGGTCTTCTCGGATTGCAGTCAGATTTAATGGACCATTTTACTTTAATGAGCAAAATAATTTAGAACAAGGGCATTATACTGTTGTTGATGCATCAATATCATGGCACCCTACAAAGCAATATGAACTTAGTATCTATGCGAAAAATATTGGTGATGCTTTATATCGAACGTATGCATTTGGTAATAAAGCACAGCTAGGTAATCCGAGAGAGATCGGGGTTCAGGGAAGTATTAACTTTTAGGGTATAGTAAAATCCGCCTGCGCCAAAAAGCGGGTTTTTATTGTCAGCCTTAAACCACCACCTAAGCAGGTGATGATTGACCCTGTGAGGCTATAGCCTGAAGGAAACCCATGTTAAAAAACTACCTCTTACTCACCACAAGTAAAGAGGAAATAACATGGGTTTATACAGAAGTTCATCACATGTGTATTGACGTTGCAAATATCATCTAGTTTGGACTCCTAAATATCGTTATAATATATTGAAAGATAAAGTAGGAAAAGAGCTTTATAGAATAATTTATATTCTCTGCATTATGAAAGACTGTGAAGTATTGGTGCTAAATGTTCAGCCAGACCATGCTTATTTAGTTGTAATGATCCCACCTAAACTATCAATATCAACACTAATGGGAGTCCTGAAAGGACGTAGTACGATAAGGTTATATAATCGATTTCCACATATACGTAAGAAACTTTGGGGTAATCATTTTTGGGCTAGGGGATATTTTGCTGATACGGTGGGGGTTAATGAAGTCATCATTAGGCGTTATGTAAGGCATCAGGATAAAGTTGATCAAGAGCTCGACCAACAAATGGAATTGTTGGGGGATTAATAAAGAATATAGCCCCCTTATAGGGGGCCCAATTTAAAACCACCTCTTTTAGAGGCGGTATTTTACACCCGCCGTTTTCTTTTTTTTCGGAAAACTAATTTCCTATTGAGAGCGCTTGCTTTTCTGCGCACAGTGTGCCTGTGACTTTATTTTGTTAACTCAGGACAGAAAATGCGTATGAAAACTCTCCCGATATGTCTTGCCCTGACCTCACTGTTGTTGGGGGGCTGTGCAGACAAGCCAGCCCAGCCTACGGAAGCGGCGGCAGACATCGCGATTCCGCTCAACGTCGGTTATGCTCAGCCGCTGCTCCCAGATATTTATCCGTCAGCCCCGGAAGTGGTGCGTTATGACCGTTACCGGCTGGTTGATATTTCGCCTTCACAGGCACAGCGTTACCCGCTGGAACAAATTGTTCATCTGCGTATTCCTGCTTCCGTCTCCCCGACAGTCGGGGATGCGCTACATTATGCCCTGCGTGATTCCGGATATCGTCTGTGCACGTCCGATGGACAGGCGAACCACCTTTATCGTTTGCCGTTACCCGCTGTTCATTATCAGATGGGATCGATCCGCCTGAATGTGGCGTTACAGATCCTTGTCGGTCCGGCCTGGCAGTTGTGGGTGGATGATGTGCAACGGGAAGTGTGTTACCGACTTCGTCCGGAATACACGCCATCTGCGCCGGATGCAGGAATGAGCGGCGCTTCATCCGTCTCTGTGGTCACCCCACTTTCTGCGGGCAGTACGCCATTACCGGTGCCACCGGTGCTTAACACTTCCACTGGTCATACCGATGTGAATAAGGTTCATCGCGGAGGGTGGCTGAAATGACTCATTCTGAAGAATTGTCCGTAACCCCATTACATAAAAAAATTTACCGGGGGGTGATTGTGACGGGCGTGGTCGCCTGTGCTCTGGTGGCCGGTATCCCGCTGTTTATCCACAGTAATGTTATCAGTTCACACTCAGAGGCTCTGTCACAACTCGGACAACGATTACAGGCGATTGAGATGAAGATGGCTGACTCTGTCACGGATGACCGATGATGAATGCGCAACTGGACGTGCTCCGTCAGGGGCTGACGACGCTAAAACAGGATGTGGCATCACAGCGCGACACCCTCAGAACGGTGACAGCACAGCTGGCGGTGGCCGGCAAACCGGATGAACAGATCGCCGTACTGTCTGACGGGCTGGAAAAACGGCTGGCACAACTGGAAACCCGCCAGGCACAGTGGGCACTGGCGTTACATCAGTTGCAGGAACAGCGTCAGCCGGAACAAAAAACGGTCAATCCCCCGGTTGTCAGGGCAAAACCCGCCACGCCGGAAACTTCCCGTCTCGGGGCTTCTGTCCGTCCATCCCGGACCGTGCCGTTTCAGTTAACCGCGATTGAACAGCGGGGCGGTCGTCTTCTTGCCGCACTGGCTCCTGCGGATATTCGTCAGCTGGGGCAGGTACAGTTACTGCCGGTAGGCGGACGTTATCAGGGCTGGGAAATGACCGACATTCAGACTGATCGTGTGACATTACGTTATCAGGGGCGCACAGTGACGTTGCGCCTGCCATAAAAGGAATGCCGTGATGAAAAACATAAGATGCGTGGTTTTACTGGGTGGGTGTCTGATGTCCGCACCGCTGACAGCTGCACAGTCTGTTTCCGGGGCAACCCGACCGGTTCAGATTGAGGCGGGGAAATCGGCTGAGAGTCAGACACAGTCATTGCAGTATGAGGCGCAGGAATGGGGACTGAGTGCGGAGGAGTATGCCCGTTTTGAGGCGCTGATGAAAGGGCGGCGCGGTATTCAGTCTCCCGGACTGGATCCCCTGACGACATTGGGTATTGAGGCCCGGTCAGACGAAGAGCGCCGCCGGCTGGCTGAAAAGTGGGTACAGCAGGAATTTGCCAGGGCAGAAAAAGAGCTGGCGTTTCAGCGGGAAGTAGATGCTGCCTGGAAGCGGCTCTATGGTCAGGTATTACCGGTCAGTCTGGGAACATTCGGCAGGATGGAACAGGGAACAGCGCAGCGCCGGCAGGCACTGTTTGTGCAGGCGGAAAATTGTAGCGCGTGTGATGCCCGTCTGGCTACTCTGCTGGCCGGCAAACAGCCGTTTGATATTTATGTGCTGGGGACAAAGGGGGATGATAACCGCCTGAGGGCTTGGGCCAGACAAAAAAATATCCCGGCAGAGCGCGTCAGAAAGCGGGAAATTACGTTAAATCATGATGGCGGTCTCTCGCTTCAGTACGGACTGACCACCACACCGGTGGTGATGCAACAGTTACCGGATGGGCGGTGGCGTCCGCTCACACCTTAATCCGGAGGCGTGATGCGTAAAAATTCCCTGCTCACTCTTGTCCTGCTGCTGTTTTCCGTGCCGTTACCGGCTCGGGAGGTGCCGCCGGGCTACCGTGAGGTGGCCCGGCAGGAGAATGTACCAGCAGAAGCCCTGTATTCCCTGGCACTGACGGAGTCATCCTGGACATTACCGGCACATCACCCGCAGGCCGGTGAAATCCATCCCTGGCCGTGGACGCTGAATGTGGCTGGTAAAGGATACCGTTATCCGACACGGCAGGCCGCCTGGCAGGCTTTACAGTCGTTTTTACAGACGACATCCCCCAGACGTATTGATGTGGGGATTGCACAGGTGAACTGGGGCTGGAACGGGCATCACTTCCGTTCCGCCTGGGAGGCCTTTGATCCTTATACCAATTTGCATGTGGCCGCCCGCATCCTGCGCCGCTGTTATGAGGCGTCACCGGGTAGTTGGATCCGTGCCGCCGGCTGTTATCACCATCCGGCGGGCGGTCAGCCCGCAGTACGCTATAAAAATAGTGTCCGGCGTCAGCTGGCGACACTGACGGGCGGTACACAACCCGTTCCCGCTCATTTACCGGCAGTCAGTACAGATCGGGCTGTATCGTTTGTGTGGATAGAACCGGAGAACAAAACCGATGCGAAATAATCCTGAAGAAAAGACAACGCGAGCCTTTTATCCCCTGCCCGTCTTGGGGATGCTGCTGTTTTGCGCAGCCGGCGGCAGTCAGGCGGCATTAACGGTGGTGGCGGATTATGGCGGGCAACCGGCAGCACCTTTTTATGACGCGATAAATAATGCCCCGAATGAATGGACAGCAAAGCCGGCGTCCCGCCCTCTGCCGTCCGTGATGGCCCCGTCAATGGTGTTGCCGGTTGAGACACCGGAAATGACGCCGGGGGAGGTGGATGACCGCGTCCTGCATTTACCGGGGATTGGGGCACTGTATCTGGTGGGGGATGATCCGTTATCCCGGGCATGGC
This sequence comes from Providencia sp. PROV040, assembly GCF_032706145.1. Classification (NCBI taxonomy): domain Bacteria; kingdom Pseudomonadati; phylum Pseudomonadota; class Gammaproteobacteria; order Enterobacterales; family Morganellaceae; genus Providencia; species Providencia sp. PROV040. The sequence continues at coordinate 1,058,802 of NZ_CP120530.1, forward strand.
TCACACAGCACGCAGCCCAGCTGAATGCAATGAATGCGGCCGGGATGGTGGTGAATGTGAAATCGGAAACCGGGTTACAGGCGCTTCAGGCGCTGGCTCAGGGAGGACTGCTCTCCCCAGCTTCTGGCACCGATTTAGCTCACCGTCTTCAGTTATCACATTACCCAGTTCTGATCACGGAAACCGGGTTGACCCAGCAGGTGAAGTAATGTTACCGCCGATATGGCCTTCAGATGGGGTTGACTCCCCGGCATTCTGGTTGGCCGTGCTGATGTGGTGCGTGTTCTTTGTTGTGATGAGACTCCTGGGGAAAAAAAACCGTCCTGCCCGCCGTCATCGTCACTGTCACGGGAAAGAATCGCGTGTACCGGAAAAAGAAAATCCGTCAGATCCTCCCTGGGGTTGAGTGCAGTGAGCACATTGTTTTCCGGACGTGTCGGTGAATTTTCAAACAGTGTTTCCAGTGGAAACGCTGGATGATTTTTGAACACTGTTTCCACTGGAAACACCGGTGAATTTTTAAACACTGTTTTCCGGGGTAACACCAAAAAAGAGTTTGAGAGAATGAGTGATCGTTATGTGATAGAGGCCTGGCTGCGACCGGCCGTGGAATTGAACAGTGCTCTGGTGTCCGGCGGGGCGGCGTTTGTGTGTGCGGTAGCGCCCTGGGCAGTGGCATTGTCTCCGTCCGTGAGTTATGTCACCGCCGGTGCGTTTGCCGGTTTTTCCGCATTGCGGGCACATCAGGGATTCCGGGTATTACGTTACCGCCGGAATCTCCGGCGTCTGCCCCGCTATCAGGTGACGTCGGCACAGGTGCCGGTCAGCCGGCAGCGTCTGTTTCTGGGAAAAGGGTTTCAGTGGCAGCAAAAACACACGCAACGCCTGCTGGAAACCCAGCGTCCGGAAGTGGAGCGGTATGTTCAGCCGCCGGCACATTACCGGCTGGCCCGGCAGTTTGAACTCCGTTTTGAATCCCGTTTTCCGGCGGTTTGCCGGCTTTTGCAAAAAGACAGTTGGCTGAATCCGGTCCGCCCGCTGACGCCGGTGGGGGGGAATCCGGTGTTACACGGTGTGGAGCCGGATGAGGTGAATGTGACCATGGATTTGCGTGAACGGGTTGGTCATATGCTGGTACTGGGGACCACCCGTGTCGGCAAAACCCGTCTGGCGGAAGTGCTGATCACTCAGGATATCCGCCGGGGGAATATCACGATTGTTTTTGATCCGAAAGGGGATGCGGATTTATTGCGCCGGATGTGGGCGGAAGCGCATCGTGCGGGGCGCAGTGAGGAGTTTTATGTTTTTCACTTGGGCTGGCCTGATATCAGTGCCCGTTATAACGCCATCGGGCGTTTTGGCCGAGTATCGGAAGTCGCGGGGCGGGTTGCCGGCCAGTTATCCGGGGAAGGGAACAGCGCGGCGTTCCGGGAGTTTGCCTGGCGGTTTGTTAATATCATTGCCCGGGCACTGGTTGCTCTGGGGGAGCGTCCGGATTATGCCAAAATTTTACGTTATGTCACCAATATCGGGGAACTCTATCAGACATATTCGATGCAGGTGATTAAAGCACAACTACCTGATTTGTTTGCCCAAATCGAGAATGCGCAGAACGCGCTGACGGTCGAGGATGTGCCCCGTCATCTGCAAAGTGATCCGAAAGCTGTGGCTATCTGGGCAACGGAGCTGGCGTTAAGTAGTGAGAAAGGGAAAAAAATCTATGATCCGATTTTGGACGGGCTGCGCAGTGCGATCCGTTATGACCGGACCTATTTTGATAAAATAGTGGCTTCTCTGCTGCCGTTACTGGAAAAACTGACTACCGGAAAAACTGCCGCCCTGTTGTCGCCGGATTACACCAATATGCAGGATCCCCGTCCGATTTTTGACTGGCAGCAGGTGATTCGGAAAAAAGGGATTGTATATGTCGGGCTGGATGCGTTATCGGATGCGGAAGTGGCGGCAGCGGTGGGGAATTCCATGTTTGCGGATTTGGTCTCGGTAGCCGGGCATATTTATAAATTCGGGACTCAGGATGGACTGCCGGAGGATGAGCACGCCGGAAAATTACCGATCAGCCTGCATTGCGATGAATTTAATGAACTGATGGGGGATGAATTTATTCCGTTACTGAACAAGAGCGGCGGCGCGGGGATTGAAGTGACGGCCTACACACAGACCTGGTCTGATATTGAAGCCCGGCTGGGGAATGCGGCGAAATCGGCGCAGGTCACCGGTAACTTTAATACGCTGGTGATGTTGCGTGTCCGTGAACTGATGACCGCGAAATTACTGACGGAACAGTTACCGGAAGTGGATATTTACACCAAAACCCTGGTATCCGGGATCACCGATATTTCCAATCCGAGGCAGGGGAGTGATTTTACCTCCAATACCCAGGACAGGGTCAGTATGGTGGCTAAACCGCTGCTGTTACCGGCAGATATTATTCAGTTACCGAAAGGACAGGCGTTTGCGCTGCTGGAAGGCGGGAAGTTATGGAAAATCAGGATGCCCCTGCCGGCGGCAGAGGCTGATGCCCTGATGCCACCGGATTTACAAAAAATCGCACAGTATATGGAGAAAAATTACCGTACCGGCGAAACTTGGTGGACTGCGTCATCATTTTCGGATGCGCGGCATGACAGCGGCGGTATGAATGTGGCTGAGATGGCACCGGATACCGAAGGGGGCAACGATGGCAACTGCTGAGGTACGTCAGGAAACCCCGCGTCACCCGGCAAAAGACCCCGGTTTGCCGGCTAAATTGTTGTGGCACTGGCCGTGGGCCATCATCGGGGTATTACTGGCCTCCTGGGTATGCAGTCTGTTGATTGAGTGGGTCGGGATTGCGTTTTTCTGGGCGGACGAAGGGGCGGAGCACAGCCGGCAGGTGATGTTAACCGAGAGCGGGTATCTGTCAGAAGGGTTTACCCGTAGTCTGCTGATGTCCAGTCCGGCGCAGTGGCTGGCTCATACCGTTGAACAGGCATACCGGTGGCTGTTTGTGGAGTCCGGGCTGATGGAGAGCTGGCAGAACGTGTATCCTGTCAGCGGGAATGCAGTTGCCCGTGAACTGGATGACTGGCGGATTTGGTTTGTGTCCGAGCTGAGAGACTATCTGCTGGCGACGGTTTATGTGACGCTGACCTTTTTTATCCGGGTGACTATTCTGGTGCTGTCGATGCCCCTGTTTGTTATGGTGCTGTTGGTGGGCATGGTGGAAGGCTTTAACCGGCGTGATTTGCGGCGTTATGGTGCCGGGTATGAATCCAGTTTTGTGTATCACCACGCCAAGCGTTTTGTTAAGCCGGCCTTTTTTGTTCCGTGCATGATTTATCTGTCCTGGCCGTCTGCCATTTACCCTAATCTGGTGTTGTTACCGGCGGCTCTGTTGTTCGGGCTTGCGGTGGCAGTGGCTACCGCGTCATTTAAAAAATATTTATAGGCGCTGGGCAGAGACACACAACACTTGTTTTTGTGTGTCTCTGTCAGCAGACAAGCGGCTAGGCCGCGCGTCAGTGGTGTGATGGGGTTATCCTGCGCTGATTGATGGATTGATGAGTGTGAGCAGTAAATAAAGTGGCGGGTTGTCTGTCGTGATGAGTTGCCAGCCACATTGTGTCAGCAGTTCAGCTAGTGCGGCGATATCACCTCCGATTTTTACAGGTAGGTGTGCGGTCTGATGACCGTCAGTATCAAAAGCCTGCTCCAGTGCATTTTTGGATAAACAGATGGTGTTGCTGAGCGTATCCGGGCTCACCGCATGTCGTCTGTGCCACGATTTATCACTCAATAACTGATAGGCAAAGCCTGCCTCCTTGGCCGATTCAAGCGCATAAGTGAGCCGGAACAGATCGCTCTGCTCGTGTAATGCGCCTGTACAGGAGCGGTACAGATAATCCAGTTTTTGTGGCAGTTTGGCCCGGCTCCCCAGTGTACGTCCCTGTTGAAGCAGCCAGTCAATATCCGGCGTAACGTCACGGTCAAAACGGCGTTGCTTTTTGGCGGTTGCCAGCCAGCGTATTAAAAACAGGTTTTTCTGCATGTCGGACTGCACCAGCCCCTCCCTGCGGGCCAGATGCAGGGCAACCAGTGCACACCAGGCAAAATGCCCAGTTTTTCGGGTGATGGTCTGACTCATAGGCTCACTTTTATTTATTCATTTCAGCTATTTTCGCAAAAAGCAAGCAATATAAAATTAAAAAATTTGGAAAACTAATTGTTTGCTGTTTTTTCTGTCCGCCTTTTTTACCCTGACTCCACGTTAACCGTCTTTAAGGAGTCGTTATGCGATTATTTTCTCCGCTTATTTCCCTGTTTGCGTTGGTTGTCAGTGCATTTGGGGTATTGCCTGCTCAGGCCGCTGAAAAAGATGAACTGGCGCTGACGTTAAAGCAGCTCGATCACATCCAGGCCAGCCTGGAGCGCGCCCGTATTCAGGCAAATCAGGACAATCACGCCCGTTTTTATTTTGATTATTCCCGCGCCTCCAGAGAGGTGGAGATTATCCGGCAGGGGATTGTCCGCTATCTGGAGCCTTCCCGGGCCCAGCCCACGATGCCGGTTAATGTGGCGGAGCCGCTGCGCGGGGATTACCGCCGGGAGCAGCGATGAATCCGTCACAGCAGGCGGCATTTGAGGCTGCTGCCGGCTCGGGGATGTCTCCGGCTGTTCTGAATCTGTTGTGTATCGGGGCATTACTGGCGGTGCTGTTTTTATGGGCAGCCTGGGGACTGGTTGATGTTTACCGGGGCTGGGCAAATGAAAATGTTCGTACTGCAAGGGTGGGGCAGTTTGCTGTCCGGGCAGTGATATTACTGGTGGTCTGCATCTGGATGTTTGCCAGTTGAGTGTGCTGTTTAATTTATTTTACAGAATGAAAGGTCATTTTATGGATATGAAATCATTTTGGGGACGTGGTGTCCGTCGTATTGGTGCGTCAGTGGTGACGTTATTCACTTTATTCAGTCTGATGCCGGCGTATGCCGCACTGCCTTCGGTGGAACCCCCTTCTTCCGGTGGCGGCGGCGGACTGATGGACACCATTAAAGGCTATCTTAATGACGGCATTGTGATTGGCGGGCTGGTTGTGGCTGCGACGGCTTTTATCGTGGTGGCCATTGCCGCGGTCACCACGTTCAATGAAGTGCGCGACCAAAAGGCTGGCTGGGGTAAATTCGGTACAATTATTGTAGTCGGTGTCGTCCTGATTGTGGCGGTCGTCTGGCTGGCCGGAAAATCCGCCACTATTATTTTTTAAGCGGAGGCAACGATGCAGACCATCGATTTTATGCCGGATCGCTTAAATGCAGAGCCCACCGTCTTTCGCGGATTTACCACCCATGAAATGTTTGCCGCCGCCGGTGTCGGTTGTGTGGGCGGGAGCGTTATCAGTATCCCGCTGTTACCGCTGGCCGGGTGGGTGATCCTGCCGACCGGCGCGTTGATAATGCCGCTGTTGGTGGTGTTTTTTGGCGGCACTTTTCTGACCCGTATCAAACGCGGAAAACCGGAAAATTATCTCTACCGCCGATTGTCCTGGAAACTGCAAACCGGGTTTGCCCGCACATTGCCGCTGACCGGACGGCTGACTGAAAAATCCCTCATCACCGTATCTCAGGGCTGGTTTTTACGCCGGACGCAGGCGCTGTCACTGTGCCGGTATATCGCCGGAGGCCGCCATGAGTAAATTTCGTCATGCCCTGCAAAACCGGGACCAGCACATTCTGACACTGCGGATGATCTGCGGGGTGCTGGTGCTCTGCCTGTTTGTGGCCTTTGCCGGCTGGATGCGGGCGCCGGCTAAACTGACGATCCATAATCCGCCGGATTTGCGCTCCGGCAGTACCCGGGCATGGTGGGAAGTGCCGCTGCCGACGGTGTACGCTTTCAGCTTTTATATTTTTCAGCAACTGAATGCCTGGCCGAAAGACGGCGAGGTGGATTATCCGCGAAAGATTGCACAGCTCAGTGCCTATCTGACGCCGTCCTGCCGGGCGTATTTTGAGAAAGAGGCCGCTTACCGTACTACGCTCGGGGAGCTGAAAGGGCGTTCCCGGGTGGTGTATGAGATCCCGGGACGCGGGTTCAGTGAGGATAAAGTCCGGGTGATTGACCGGGATAACTGGATCGTGCGCCTGGATTTGGTAGCGGATGAATATTTTAGCGCGGAGCCGGTCAAGCGAGCGACGGTACGTTATCCGGTGAAAGTGGTGCGCTGGGAGGGCGATCCGGAAAGTAATCCGTTTGGTCTGGCCCTGGACTGCTATGACGGGCTGCCTCAGCGTCTGGAAGCGGCGGAGCAGAATAAGGAGGTCAGTCAATGAGCATAAAACGTCATCTGACGGCCTGTGCTCTGGGGATTTCGGCGGTGTTTTCTGTGGCCGCTCTGCCGCTGCCGGTGCAGGCGGTAGAGCTGGTCCGCTGGGAGCGTATTCCGTTACCGGTTTCTCTGCATGTGGGGGAAGAGCGCATTGTGTTTGTGGAAAAAAATGTGCGTGTCGGTTTTCCACCGTCTCTGAATGAGAAACTGCGGATCCAGAGTACCGGAGGGGCGGTGTACCTGCGGGCGGAAAGCGCCTTCCCGCAGACCCGCCTTCAGTTACAGGATGTGGAAAGCGGGGAAATCCTGTTGCTGGATGTGACGGCCACTGCCGGTAAAGGGAAGCTGGAGCCGGTGCGGGTGGTGTACAGCGGTGAAGTCAGTACGCAGCGTGACAGTCAGAGCGTCAGACGCAGCGGGCAGGCTGCGCGGGCGGCAGCAGCCGATGCCGTACCGGAAAGCGTGGACCGCAAAGCGAAAACCCGTTATCCGGCGCCGTTACCGGTCTTACTGACCCGTTATGCCGCCCAGAGTCTGTATGCACCGTTAAGAACAGTGGAGCCGGTGTCCGGCGTACAACCTTTGCCACTGACCTTACCAAAAACACTGACAGCACTCTACCCGTCTGAACCACTGATCGCGCGGCCGCTGGCCGGCTGGCAGGCGGCGGAGTACCGGGTGGTGGCGGTGAAACTGACCAATCAGTCCGCTCAGAAAGTCGTGCTGGATCCCCGTCAGTTGCAGGGGCAGTTTGTCAGCGCCACGTTCCAGCATCAGTGGCTGGACGCGAAGGGCACACCGGAGGATACCACCACAGTGTATCTGGTGATGAAAGGCAAACCGGATAAGGCGTTTCCTGCGGAGCCGCCTGTCCGGAGGACGGGAGGGAAAGCCCGATGAAAGTGAAATCCAATACGCTGGTCAAAATTCTGGTGCCGTCCGCACTGGCGTTGGCGGTGCTGATTGGTATCAAAAGCTGCCAGCCCGACACGCCGGTCACCGGCAGCGGACAGGACAACCTGTCTCAGTCAATCAATGACCTTGACCCAGGGGAGCTGAAGTCACTCGGGATTGAGGGGGATACCCCGGCCGATACACTGAGGACGCTGATTGGCACTATGAAAACGGTACGTGACCGTCAGGCGGAATTGATCGCCCAGAATGAGAAATTGCTGGAAGAGAATGCGCAGCTGCGTAACCGGCAGCAGAATGTGTCGGGGCAGATCCAGTCTGCGGTGGCTTCCGTCCGTCAGGAAGCGGAGAGTCAGCAGCGTGCCCTGCAACAGGAGCAGCAGACACTGATGCGGCGTCTGGATAGCCTGGGGGAAACGCTGACAGCATCAGGTGGTCAGCCGGCTCAGGGCAGCGGACAAGGCGATATTCCGCTGGGACTGGGGCTGGATACCGGGGGCAGCGGACTGACGGTGAAAGACGGGTTGCTGTGGGCTGAGCCGCAGGATGCACAACCGGCTGAACCGGGGCGGATGGTGAACGGACAACCGGCTAAACCGGCGTTTCCGACCTCTTTTCTGGAGGATAACGCCATTACCCGTCAGAAAGCGGAACTGGACCGGGTGGCCAAAAATCAGCGCACGCTCTCCGGTACAGTGGACGGTGAGGCCCATACCGAACCGGCGTACACGATACCGGAGAATGCCACCCTGGTGGGCAGCCAGGCGATGACGGCGTTGCTGGGGCGGGTGCCCATTGACGGTAAAGTGACCGATCCGTATCCGTTCAAGGTGGTGGTGGGAAAAGACAACCTCACGGCGAACGGCATTGAGTTACCGGATGTGGAAGGGGCGGTGATCAGCGGCTCGGCCACCGGTGACTGGACATTGTCCTGTGTGCGCGGGGATATCACCTCGATCACCTTTGTTTTTACGGACGGCACGATCCGCACGGTGCCGAAGCCGGCTGACCGGACGGACGGCGGCAGTCAGGCCAACAGCGGACAGAATGCCCGTAATAACGGCGGGTCGCTCGGCTGGATTTCAGATGAGAGCGGGATCCCGTGTATCAGCGGTGAACGTAAAACCAATGCCGGCACCTATCTGCCGACCCTGTTTGCCCTGACGGCAGCGGCCTCGGCCGGGGATGCGATGTCGCAGAGTCAGTATACCGCGCAGAACAACGGGTACGGTATCACCTCCTCGCTCTCTGGGGATGCGGGGAAAGCGGCGCTGGGCAGTGCCATCGGCGGCGGGTTTAAGGATGTGGCGGACTGGGTGAAATCCCGCTACGGGCAGACCTTTGATGCGGTGTATGTGCCGCCGGGGCAGAAAGTCGCGGTGCATATCAGCCGTCAGATCCCGGTGGATTATGAATCGCAGGGACGCCGGGTGAATTACGGTTTTTCACTGACAGAGGGTGAGGAAGGAGGTCTGGAGTGACGTATTTTGCGAAGCCGGGGGTGCTGGCTGTGACGCCGGTGACGTTTCCGCTGGTGTTTGTGTTCAGTGCCGGACAGGCCGGTTGTACTGGAAGTCATTTTTGCCTGACGGTGGCCGGTCATCAGGTGTTTGATGAGGAGCAACAGCAGCTGATTGCCGGCATGTCACCGGCGACGATACAGCTGGCGTGGCAGAGTACCGCCGGTGAGACGCCCGGGGCGGTTCTGTCTGTGGGCCGTCACCGGGTGGGGCTGAGTGACAACGACATTACCGTTTACCGGTTTGCCCCGCGGGATGAGGCGTGGCCGCAGGACAGTGACTGGGATCGCCTGCTGTACACCGTTTTTAAAGGGGAGGCGCCGGATAAAGCCGGCTGGCAATGTGTGCCTTTTTCACTATCTGAACTGAGCTGTCACGGTGAGTTTGCCCGGCTGACCTGCCGGGGGGCGATCCTGAAGGGCGCGGGAGGCGTCATATCATGAGAATGATGAAATGTGTGATGAAAAGCAGAGTGCTGTGCGCACTGGTGTTGTTGCTGGCCGGCTGTGCCACCTCCAAAGAGGAGCTGCTGCCGGCGGGAAACAGCGACATGATGGCCATCTGGTCCGGCAGACAGGCTGATCCGAACGGTGCGGCGGACAGCCGGACGGTGACGGAGACCGCCCGCAGCGCCCTGCGACGCGCCCTGACGAATGATGAAGCCGCGCGCCTTCAGCAGGCGGACACCGCGTATACCCGGACACAAAGCAGTGAGATCCATCAGCAGTTTCCGCGTCTGCCGAACCCGGACATGGTGATGTATGTGTTCCCGCATCTCTCGGCCGGCAATCTGCCGGTGCCGGGATACAGTACGGTGTTTCCGTTTTACCATCAAGTGCAGTATGCCCTGCCGGGTGAGCGTGTGGAGGGCTTGTGATGGGATTTTCATTATTCCGCTCACGCCGGAAAGCGCAGGCGGTTTCTGCTGAAAAAACGGATGAAAACAAGGCTGACAAAACCGTACACCGCAGTACACCGGCAGAGAATGCCGGTTTAGGCCGTCAGCCGCTTTCCCGGCCGGGAAAAATGACCCGGGCGGATGAGCAGAAGATTTACCATGCGAATCCGTCCTTTATTGATTACCTGCCCTGGGTGGAATTTCTGGATGAGGAGCAATGCCTGCTGCTTGATGACGGGGTGTCGGTCGGGGCGGTGTATGCCGTTGAGCCGGCGCCGACGGAAGGGCGCTCTGCCGGCCGTCTGCTCGAAATCCGGGATGCGGTGGAGGATGCGCTTCAGGACAGTCTGGATGAGCATGATGATAACCCGTGGGTGGTGCAGTTTTTTTGTCAGGATGAGGACGACGTGAGCGTCACACTGGCCACATTGCGGGACTATATCCTGCCGGCGGCCCGGGGCACCGCGTTTACCGAAGCCTGGCTGACCGAAATGGCGCGTCATTTACGGGGGATTGCCCGTCCGGAAGGGCTGTTTAAGGACACGGAGGTGACCGGACAACCCTGGCGCGGACAGCAGCGCCGGACCCGGATGGTGGTTTACCGCCGGCTGGGGAACAGCTATACCGATCCGATGCCGCCGGTGGCGATGCTCAATCAGATGTGTGACCGGCTGGTCAGCAGTCTGGGCAGTGCCGGCGTGCAGTGTGTCCGCCAGGACGGGAGGCAGGTGCATCAGTGGCTGCTGCGTCATTTCAATCCGGCCCCTGACTGGGTGGACCGGGAGACGCTGTACCGGGAAGGGGCGTACTGGCCGGCGGCGGAGGAAGCCCCGGGCACCCTGCCGGTGCTGAAGGATTTTGCGGAAACGCTGTGGTTTACCCCGCCCCGGTCGGATGTGGAAAACGGCGTGTGGTGGTTTGATAACCTGGCGCACGGTGTGGTGAATATCGAAAAACTGCGTAAAGCCCCGGGGCCGGGGCACCTGACCGGGGAGCAGAAGCGCGGTGACAAAAATATCAATGCGCTGATGGACCTGTTTCCGGAAGGGACGATGCTGTCGATGACCATCGTCACACAGCCTCAGGATACGCTGGAGCAGGAATTTACCCGGCTGGGGAAAAACTCGGTGGGGGAAAACACCGACTCGCAACGTACCCGCCGGGACGTGGAAACCGCCAGAGGTTTACTGGGGCACCGCCATAAGCTTTACCGGGCCTCCCTGTCATTGCTGCTGCGTGCCGGCTCGGTGGAGGAACTGAACAAAAAGCGCGTGGATCTGACGGCCACGCTGCTGAATGCCGGTCTGGAGCCGGTGAAGCCGGAATATGATGTGGCGCCGCTGAACGGGTATCTGCGTGCCCTGCCGATGTGTTTTGACCCGCAGACGGATAAAAAACACTGGTATACCCGGCTGACCTGGGTACAGCACCTGGCCGGATTACTGCCGGTGACCGGGCGCACCAGCGGCACCGGGCATCCCGGCTGGAGTTTCTTTAACCGGGGCGGCGGGGTGCTGACCTTTGATCCGCAGAATAAACAGGATCGTACCCAGAATGCGCATCTGCTGTTATTCGGTCCCACCGGGGCCGGTAAATCCGCCACCTTATGCGCACAGTTATCGCAGCTGATGGCGGTCCGCCGTCCGCGTCTGTTTATTGCGGAGGCCGGTAACTCCTTTGGTTTACTGGCGGACTATTACGCCAGTCTGGGGCTGAGTGTCAATAAGGTCAGTGTCAAGCCCGGCAGCGGGGTGCGTCTGCCGCTGTTTGCGGATGCGCATCAGCTGCTGATGATGGATGAACAGCGTCTGGCACTGAATGCGGATGAACTGCCAGAGACGGACAGTGAATCTGAGGATGATGACGGGCAGCGTGACATTCTGGGGGAAATGGAAATCTCCGCCCGCATGATGATCACCGGCGGGGATGTGCGGGAAGAAGCGGAGCTGAAGCGGGCTGACCGGGCGATGATCCGCCGGGCGCTGATGGCGGGGGCCCGGGCGTCTTATGCCGCCGACCGGCAGATGCTGCCGGCGGATTTGCAGGAGGCGCTGTATGCCCTCTCCCGGGGGGAAGGTGAAGAGGAAGGGCGGGCATTAAATCCGCAGCGCCGGGCGAAAGCGGCCGAAATGGCGGAATCCCTGGGGATGTTTACCGAACCGGGCAGTTTTGAGCATGAGCTGTTTAATCTGCCGGGGGAGCTGTGGCCGGAGGCGGATGTGACCCTGATTGATTTGGGGCACCTGGCGCGGGAAGGGTATGAGGCCCAGATGGCGCTGACGATGGTGAGTCTTATCAACTCCATCAACAATATTGCCGAGCGGGATCAGTACCGGGCCCGGGACATTAATTTTGTGGTGGATGAGGCGCATATCGTGACGGTCAACCCGCTGTTATCCCCCTATGTGACCAAAGTGGTGAAAATGTGGCGGAAACTGGGGGCCTGGCTGTGGCTGGCGACCCAGAACCTCGATGACTATCCGGACTGTGCCGAGAAAATGCTCAATATGGCGGAGTGGTGGGTGTGTCTGACGATGCCGCAGAAAGAGGTGGAGGCAATCGCCCGCTTTAAGACGCTCAGTGAGGAGCAGAAACAGGTGCTGCTGTCCGCAGCCAAACTCTCCGGCTGTTACACGGAAGGGGTGGTGCTGGCGCGGAAAGTGGAGGCGCTGTTCCGGGTGGTACAGCCGAGCTTATATCTGGCGCTGGGGATGACGGAAAAAGAGGAGAAGCAGCAACGGCGGGTGCTGATGGAGCAATACGGATGCAGTGAGCTGGAAGCGGCGTTCAGGGTGGCAGATGAACTTGACCGGAAACGGGGGTTACCGCCCCGGGTGCCGGGATGATGAAACGGGTGGAGCAGGGAGTGGGTAAACCGTGTTGCAGCACGGCTTACCCGGCCGCTTCATTGGGTATGTTAAAAAGAGGAAACATGACGTCATGAAAACGACGGGAGTTAAAGTAACGCTTTTGTCGCTGGTTGTCAGTTATTCCTGCGCTTTACAGGCCAAAAACGTGTCACTGGGGGACACGGCCGTGGCCACGGGGCAGCACAGTACGGCTGTCGGTGAGGGCAGTATGGCGCTGGGGAACAATATGACGGCGGAACAGGCGCAGGCGGCGATGAAAGCCCAGAATGCCCTGTTGCAGAACAGGGCGCAGGCGCATGAGCAGTACATGCAGACGCAGGCCCTGTTTGACAGTAAATCGCTGGCGAACAGCAATATTCTGGAGCGTCAGGAAGCGATGAAACCGTTGTTGCAGCAACAGGAGACCCTGGCGGGTCAGCGTACCGCGCAACAGCAGCAGGTGACACAGGCACAGCAGGTCGCTGACCGGATGGCACAGATTTATGAACGCAATCTGGGGGCGGTTTCACAGATTGTGGATGAGAATTTTGTGGCGTTGTGGCAGCAGGGGCAGGCTGACCGTCTGGCTCAGGAAGTGAAAAAACGGGTTGAGCAGGATACGTCGGTCAGTAATGACACGCAGTTTTATGTCAGTTATGTTAATGCCTATATTGAAGCGAAAACCAGAAGTGCTCTGGTTAATGAAACCATCAAAGAGAAAACCGGTTCTCAGATTACGACCAACTATCAGGGTGTGGCCCTGTCCCCGGTACTGAGTGCCGGCCACAGTGATAAAGCGATGCTGTGGTCGGATGCGGTCACGGACAGCGAGCAGAAGAAACAATTATCCCGTTTACACCTGAATACCGCGGCCCTGAAGGGCGTTGCCGGTTATCAGGAAGAGCTGGCCAAAATCGCCCTGATCACCTCTGCGGACGGGAAAAAGAATCTGTATCAGGCTTATCAGAAAAATGCCCGGCAGCAAATTGAGCAGGGGCTCACCGGGGTGACAGAGGCCGGGAAGCAGATCCTGTCAGAGCTGTATCTGGATAACATCGATGAAGGCACCTTTAATCAGATGGTCAGCGGTATTTTCACCCGCTATGAGAATCAGCTGAACTACCTGATCCAGCTGGATAAGGTCAACAGTTTATCGCCGGACAGCCCGGATTATGCCAAAGAGTTACAGCAACTGCTGGTACTGGAAAGCCGTCCACGGGATAACACCGTCGGGCTGAATACCAACCCGGAGGCGCTGAAACAAAAAGTGGATCAGTACCTTCAGGACAATGCGCTCAGTCACACACAGGCCATGTCGTCACAGGCCACACAGCTGAAACAGCAGTTATCGGCGGAAAAAGCCGTCACCGATCAGGCACTGAAGCAGGCAGAAACGCAACTCTCCCGGCTGGAAAAGGATCTCTCCGCGCTGGATACAAAGTTGTCTGATTTGCGTCCGACGCAATCCGAGCTGGAAAACATCCGGGATCTGGAGAAGGTGAAAGCCGAACTGGCGCAGAAACAGGCGGAATATCAGGCGGCGGATAAAGCCCTGAATGAGGCGCAGAGTACGCTGAGTCAGGGTAAACAGGCTGTTGCGGTCGGGGATAAGAGTCTGGCGCTGGGCGAAAAATCCGTGGCACTGAGTGTGGATGCCCGGGCGCTGGCGAAAAACAGTGTGGCACTGGGGGACGGCAGCCTGGCTGACCGGGATAACAGCGTGTCCGTCGGCCGTGAAGGTCAGGAACGTTTTCTGACGCATGTGGCGGCCGGCATTGCAAAAACGGATGCGGTCAACAAAGGGCAACTGGATGAGGAGCGGGATGCGCGTATTGCCGGCGATAAGCAGACGCTGAAACAGGCCATGGACTACACCGATGTGAGCATTCAGTACAGTGAGGCGAAGATAAACAAGCGGATTACGGAAGAGCAGCAGGCCCGTATTGAGGGGGAGGAACAGACCCTGGCGGCCGCAAACCGCTATACCGATGAGACGTTCGGGCAGGTGACCCACACGGTGCTGGACAATGCCCGGCAGTATACCGACCAGCGTTTCAGTCAGCTGGACAATAAAATCAGTCAGGTGGAGAAACGGGCCAATGCGGGGATTGCCGGGGTGACCGCAATATCTTCCATTCCGTATGTGAACAGTGAGCGTTTTTCGTTCGGGATGGCGATGGGGCATTACCGTGATGCACAGGCGATAGCCACCGGGGTGCAGTATAAGCCGACGGCCAATACCAATGTGCGCCTGAATGCGTCATGGAATAACGGCGGCGATACCAGTATCGGCGCCGGGTTTGCGGTGGGCTGGTAACCGGTGAAAACCCGCCGGTCACCGGCGGGTTTTGATGCGCTTTTCTTCTCTCACCGTTCGTTTGTGAGGACTGACCGAATGAAAAAACGATTTTTATCTCTTTCCGGATTGCTGATGCTGTCGCTGTCATGCCTGCCGTTGACCGCCGGGGCGGCAGTGGTGCTGTATACCACGCAGGATGACGCTCTGCCGCAGACGGACATCCCGTTTGAGGTGGTGTATCTGGATGCGCCTGAACGCCTGCTGGATGAGGCCCTGCTTCAGCCGGGGACGGAACTGAGTGAAGCGGATGCCCCGCACATCACCGCCCTGTTACAAAGTCCGGCCTGGCAGGCCAGAGAAACGGCATTACGGCAGGCTTATCAGGGCGTGGTTCAGGCCTGGCAGCTGGGGGTGTCATCTCTGCCGGCGGTCGTCGTTGATGCGCAGTGGGTGGTTTACGGCACCACCGATATTGCACAGGCGGTGACGCAGATACAGCAGTACCGGGAACAACAGGAAGGAGGAGGTCAACCATGACCCGACAATCACATCGCCGGCGTCTGGCGGGGGCTTTGTTACTCGGTTGTTCACTGGTGCCGGTGGCGGAAGCCAGTCTGAGTACCGCCACTCTGGTCGCTTCTGCGGCCTCACCGTCGTGTATCAGCTGGCGTATCAGCGGGATTTGCTACTGGCTGAAGTGTGGCTGGGGCGGCTGCCGTATCCGGACATCTGTCCGGGTGTCACATTTTATTCCGCAGGCGGTGGTCTCGGCCTACCATGCCCCGGGTGAAAACCCGTGGCGGGAAATGTCACTGGTCAGCGGGGCGGCCGGCGGGATTGAAAATGCCGTGACCGGCGTGCTGAGCGGGGTATCTGCCGGGGGCGGAAACAGTGAACAGAAGTTTGAGGCAAAACGTAAAACCGCCCTGCACTTTTTTTATGCGGATGCTATCGGTCATCCGGCAACCACCCTTATCGGCGGCAGTATTCCGGGGTATTCCTGTGACAGCGCAGCCACACCGCTGTTTCCTTATTACCTGAGCACGCTCGACAGTGTGCCGTGGCGGCTCGGTGTGCCGGAAATGGCGTATCCGGAAGCGATAATTCCCGGGAAACGGGAAATCGGGGGGCAGAGCCGGGGCAACATGTGGGGAAATCTCTATCCGCGCAGCGGTTTTGTCAACCAGCAGGACGGGGATAAAGCGGCGGCTGTGGTGGCGCAGCGCGTGGCAGATATTATGACCCGCACCGGGCAGGCGCATACCTATGTGCCCCTGAAAGGCAACCGCCGGGATGGCTATTGGCCGCCGGACGCGGTGACGGAGAATACCGGGACAAAAAACCATAAATGGCAGCGCCTGTCGCCGGGGCTGAAAAACAGCTGTGCGGTGTTTCCGGATGAGGGCGGAGCACAGGCACAGGACGGTAATTATGCCTGGGCATTGTGGCAGCCGTACAGCTGCTGCAAGCGCATGGGGCAAAAATTTCTGTACAGCACAACGTTTTAAGCAGGGATTTTAAGATGATGAAAGCAAAACGACACACGTTTTTTCCGCCGGCGCTGACACTGATGGTGTTATGCAGTGTACCGGCATTTTCTGTCCGGGCCGGGCTGGATTTTTCTGCCGGTGCGAATGATATCGGCTACGGCGCAAATGTTTCCGGCGCGGTCTCCGACAAACTGTACTACAACCTGGGCGGCGGCACGGTGTTATCCCAGCCGCCGGGGCGCAGTAATCTGCAACGTCTGGGGATGAGCATGGGCTGGAACAGTGATCTGATGTGCGGCAATTTTGATATCAAAACCACGGTGGGCAACCAGCTGAACGGGGTGACGGCCGGCTTTAAGAATCTGATGAGTGAGGTGATCCAGAATGCCACCGGGGCGGTGGCCAGTCTGCCGGCGATGGCTATCCAGCGGGCGAATCCCGGCCTGTATGAAATGCTGACCAACGGGGTGTTGCAGGCTAATGTGGCGTTTGATAAGGCGCAGCTGAACTGTCAGAACATGGCTAAACGGATGATGGACTTTTCAGAAAATAATCAGTGGACGCAGGCGGCGATCCTCGAAGAAGCAAAGAATATCATCAATAACAGTGACGGGGATGCGGTAAAAACTGACCAGCAAATTCAGCAAAGCAGTGGCGATAAAGGGGTTGTATGGATAGGCGGGAAACAGCGCGGTGGGGTTGGTCAGCCTGCGATTCAGCCGGCGCAGGATTTTGCACAGGCCGGCTTTAATATCATGAACGGTCTGCCGGCAACCAGTACGGCCCCGGTGCCGGCCGGCCAGTGTAACGGAGCCGCTTGCAGGCGCTTTGCCAACAGTGAGGAAGCCGCTCAGGTGGTCACACAGGTGCTGGGCAGCAAATCGGTCCGCACCTGCACCAATCCGGCGGATTGTCAGAGCGGCGGTGAGGCGGAGCAACCGGGCAGTTCCCAGCCAGGAACCGGGCTGGCACCGGTGCTGGAGACCACCACCCGGGAAAATTTGGAACAGCTGCATAAACTGGTGAACAGCCGGGGCGCGGTCGGGGCGGCAGAGTTGGCGAAACTGAAAACCGGCAGCCTGACGGTCTCCCGGGGGGTGATTGAAGCGCTGCGCCGGGATCCGGATAAAACGGCATTAACACAGCGTCTGGCCGGTGAGCTGGCGATGGCGGACACGATGGAGCTGGCGCTGACGATGCGCCGGATGCTGATCACCGGCCAGGGGGAGCCGAATGCCGGTAATTTTCCGAAAGCCCAGGAGATCGGTAACCAGTCGGTTGACCAGCTGGATCGCGAAATCGGGATGCTGCAAACGGAAATGGAAGTGCGTAAATCCATTGCCAATAACGCGATGCTGACGGTGATTGAGCGTGATCAGCAACGGACACAGGTGAACCCTGCCACCCAGACCCCAGATAATACGGATGTGCGTGTACAGGGACTGGAGCAAAACAGTGACACCGGAGGACGTTAAATGACGAAAGGAAAAACCGGGCGCCGGTTATGGCCGGTGCTGAAAGTAACCGGGCTGACCCTGCTCAGTATGGTGGTGTTGCTGGCGGTGGCTCAGCTGGGGCTGAGTTATTACGGTGAGGCGGACAGTCTGCGCCGGGCGTTTTACCGTGCCCGCTGGTTCTGGCTGGTCTGGCGGTGTGTGTTGTACGGAGCCGTGGCGGTTGGATTATGGAAACTGTATCACCACCCGAAAGTCAGTGAGACGGCCCGGCGCAGTCTGAAGCGCAGCGGGCTGGCGATGGCCGCCTTTGTGGCGGTGAGTGAATGGTCAGTCTGGGCGGGAGGTGACGGCTTATGATGACAAACAGTTATCTCGAGTATTTTCTCACGCTGCTGGCCTGGGTGGTGAATAACGGATTGTGGTCGGTACTGACCAGCACCGGGCTGTTTGCGCTGCCGCTGGTCTTTAAAGTGCTGGGGATCTGGCTGAAAGTGCGGGAAGAGGGGGAGGATGAGGGTAACAAAGGTTCACTGGCAATTGTGCGTATCGAGAACGCGCTTTACGGCGCCTTTGTGGTGATCCTGTTTTGTTGTGTGCCGTTGATGGAGGTGAGTGTCAGTACCCTGCAATTTGATACCAGCCGGACCAAAACCTGCGGCACCTGGACCCCGGTGAAGCCGGCGGAATCCGGTTACAGCGGCGTGGTGTCGTCACTGGATAATCAGACAGCCAAAATCCCGCTGTGGTGGATGCTGGTACATAAGCTGTCGAAAGGGGTGACTCAGGCGGCGGTGGCCAGCATTCCGTGCCGGCCGGATTTGCGTCAGGTGCGTTTTGAGGTGCAGCACAGCAACATTAAAAATCCGGCGCTGGCTGCCGCACTTCAGGATTTTACGGATGACTGTTACTCACGTGCCCTGTATGACTGGAAAGCGAAAGATCAGGGAAAAACACAGGATGAAAAAACGTTACAGGATATCACCTGGATAGGCTCGGCCACCTTTATGAAAGGGGAATATCATCAGATCCAGTCACGGACACCGCGGGCGGGCTTTCCCTGGGATGCCGACCGGGATGACGGGTATGCGAATGTCAACGGCAACGGTTACCCGACCTGTTATCAGTGGTGGAATGATGCGAATGCAGGGTTACTGAAACTTGTCAAAGAGCAGACCGATGAAGGGATGTGGCTGCGTGCCCGGGCGGCGATGAAGCTGATTAATAAAAACTCGAAAGAGTTTGAGGAGGCCATCGTCCGCCGGCTGGTGAGTCCGGCGAATCTGGATGTCTCCGGCGGCCGGGTATACCGGGGATACGGGGGTAATGCGGATATGACGGTGATGAATGAGCTGGCCAGAATGGGAGGGGTAGCCGGGACTTCGCTGGCGTCACTGGGGGCATTCCCTGCCTTTGATACGATGCGACAGTCCTTACCGATGGTGCAGGGGCTGATGTTAATGGCGGTGTATATCATGATCCCGATGGTGCTGATGTTTTCGGCGTATGAATTTAAGACGGCGATAACGGTGACGTTTGTGATATTTGCGCTGAACTTTCTGACATTCTGGTGGGAGCTGGCACGCTGGATAGACAGCTGGATGATGGAGGCACTGTATAATTCCGATACGCACAGTCAGTGGAATATGAACGGGCTTCAGAACACGTCTGATGATGTCATTATGAACCTGGTAATGGGAACGATGTTTTTGGTGTTGCCGGCGTTGTGGTTGACAGCATTTGGTTGGGCTGGAGCTAAAGTTGGGTCCGAGCTAGGTAATATGACATCTAACGCGACTTCACCTGCGCATAGTGCGGGGGGAAAGGAGGACAGTTAGCAGAACAAGCTATTTCTAAAAAAGTTAACTAATAATATTTTGAAGCCAGCTGCAAAATTTAGTTTTGTGGCTGGCTAATCTTCGTCAATATTTATTCCGTTCATATAATATCCAAAACCTTGGTTGCCATTTCTAAAGTCGTCACTATTGCCAACGAGATTGGATTGCCATTCATTATTGTTATCAGTGGATTGAATGTTATTTCCTGAAGAAATATCAATGTGTTCTATTACAGAAAATAAAATCACCAACGCTCCAAAGGTAAATAGGATGTACAAACTGAAATAAGCCAGTAACGCGATGACTGCGAGAGTTATAGATACCAGTGGAATATGCCCCAGCCAACCCGGCATATTTTTGCTTTTGGCGCTTGCCACACAGTTCTTATCGAAAGCCTTCAATTTTTTGATTAGCCATTTTGCTTTATAAGCTGCTTTTATGCCCCAGCGTTCTCCTCTGGAAGCGGCTGTTTTATCACTCATTTCCCCCTCCGGTAATCAGTGAGTCTGATTTATCTCATGCTTGTCGTCTATCGTTAATACAATTTTAGGTCGATTTTTAATCATTGTCTACATCTTGTGAGTTATGCACATATCCACGGTCACCAAGCCAGTGCAACCCGATGCCAACAAGCAATCGGGTAAACGGGAGCGTACAGGGCATCGGCCCTGATGGTGGCGGTGGGTATGTGTATAACTTTTTTGTTGCCTTCATATAAAAATCTTATTCTTTCATCTGGATGGATTTATTGAATTTGATTTTTTATGTCAGTTTAAGTAAGTTTTTAATATGTATCCGAGTCCTTGTATATAGGAGATGATAATATGAATTTTATTTTTTGGTTTGTGGTCTTAATAGGGGCGGGATATTTGTGGAGGAGGAGGGGTTGGTTCAGTAAAATAAGGAAGCAATACTCAAGGAGAAAAACAACATTAAATGGTAACAAAGGATGTTTATATAATAAAAAAAATGACAATGATGCTTTGGAAGGTAATGGGGATTGTAATAATTTTTATTCTGAGAATAAAGAAAGTTTCTTTTGGTTAATGATCGAGAGAGGTATTAAATTTTACAGAAAAGAATATTTGACTACGATTACTGAAAAAAATATCATGATAAGTTAGTGAGCTGGTTTGGTGAGAAATGTTATATACATTGTCAGGTTAGTTTAGGGAGTTTATTTATATTCCCAAAACAAAAAAATTTTACTGATGAAGAACAAAAACGTTTTTTTTCTGTTTGTAATAGAATGTCCTTGGATTTTATTTTAACATTTAAAACTAATATGCCCTTCTTACGTGTTTCTGTTGACTCTATGAAAAATAAACCGCCTGTTTGGGATGTTTATGATAAATCCAAATAAAAACATATCTGATTGTTGAGTTTTCGTGATTAAAGATGGCATTGATTATTAATACGATGAAGAACCAACAAGGGGATATTTAATAAAGAGAAAAAGGAGGATGTAAAATATTCTCCTTTTTCTTTATCGGGTATTGACGAAAAAAGAAAGTTTGATTAAATTTACCACGTTACACCGTTGCTTAATGCAACATTGCCAATGCTTCGGTTGTCTGAGAGAAGCGCCTACGGGTGACAACAATGCCAATCCGGCAATCTGAGAGGAACGCCTACGGGTGATTGCCACTGCCAATCCTCGGGTCATCTGAGACGAGGGCCTACGGGCGATGACAGAACTCCGTTCGTCCTTGAAATCGACGGAGGGTGATAACAGAATAGCGTTATCATCAGGATTAACTGCACTTCAGTGACCATGTCACAGCTATCCGGTCACCCGGATATCCACAAAAAAGCAGAGTATGCGATAACGTGTATCTGCCTCTTCTGATGTGTTCTGACGAATACGTCCTGCTTTCTGCAACCTTTGTATGCCCGGTATGACGCGTTTCCATTGCGCAGCTTTGGAAAGCGGCATCTTCGGAGCAATACATTGAGCAGCAGAATGATGGGCGTGCGTCACTTTCGTCAAGTGAAACGAAGACAAAGTGACGCACGCAAGTGCATACGCTCAGAACGCTTCAATACTGGTCTTACAGCAAAACTGACAATCTGACAGACATGTAATGCATTGCTCAGAACGGCTGAAAGTCTTTCAACGCTCAACGTTTATATGATGATAAAAACGTATAACATTATGAAAAAAGGAGAAAAAACGACACGATACCAAGGCGACGTCAGGAAACTGACGGACGGAGGTGCCCTGATAACGGGGGCCGGTCTGATGACCGCAAACAGTTCAGAGAACTGATTTGATACCTCTCAACAACTCAACCTTTTATCGCCCCGGTGCTCAGGTATCTGTCAGGTCGCAGGATGCGCAATATAAAACCGTCGCGCCGGGAAAAGGTAACCAGTTGAGAGCGAAAGAGGCGGAGAATCAGAGAATGTCCAGAAGAGCAAAAGCCCTGTCCCGTGAAATGCATATCCTTGCACGTCAGGCCGGAGGGAGCTTTAAAACCATTGCAGACCGGGTCAAAATTGCAGAACGGGTTGCGGCAGAGCTGGCCGGGTTGAATATTCAGATACGATCTGTTGAGCAACTGAAATCCCGCTATATTGAAATGTATATCCATGCCCGCAGAGAACAGAATATCAGTTTACGCAGCTGTCAAAACGAAATGTCGGCTATCCGGGCGATATTTCGTGTTGCCGGACGTCATAAACTGGCTGACCCTAAACATGAGCGCCTCAGTAATGAGGCGCTGGGGCTTTCAGGTGCCAGCAGGGCTGGCACCCGTACCGCGATATCGGACGAGCGCTTTCACGAAGCGCTCGCTCGGATTGAGCCTTATGATCAGGGGGTGGCATTAACTATGCAGTTATCCCGTAGTCTGGGATTGAGAAATGAAGAAGCCGTGCAGTCAGTAAAATCATTACGGACCTGGCAACAGGCGCTTAAAAACGGTAAAGATCGCGTTCATGTGGTTTTTGGGACAAAAGGAGGCAGACCCCGTGAAGCATTAGTGCCGGATAAAGCCCGTGTATTAACATTAATTAATAAAGCCATTGAATATGCGGATAAACATAACGGTTATTTAATTAATCGTCCGTCATTACATTCTGCCAAAGATCGTTATATTAATGTGATGCGACGGATAGGCGGATTTATTCACGAAGAATCAAATCATGGTTTACGGTATGCCTATGCTCAGGATGTTGAAAAATATTATCTCAGTCAGGGATTCAGTCAAAAGGAAGCCTATGCATTAACCTCCATGGATTTAGGGCATGGTGACGGTCGTGGCGATTATATTAAACGGGTTTATAGTCAGAAAGGAGATATTGAGGAATAAGATAAAAATGAAAGTCTGTTTAATTATTTTGTTTATTAATTTTGCTTTTTGTTTTCCGTTAATGGCGAAGACGTTATTTTTAGGTGATTCATTAACGGCTGTTTATGAAATGTCAGCAAAATATGTTTTGGATGAAAAAATAAAAACAGAATATGTTTCCGGTTCGGGGTTAATAAATAAAAGTAAAAAAGATTGGATCGCTTTCGTGAATAATTTCGATTTGCGGGAGTTTGATAATGTGATTATTAGTCTCGGAACAAATGATTTTGTTCAATATGGTTCGGATGAATGGCTGAAATATTACAGTCTGGTATTTCAATTCATTGCTGAAATTCAAAGTGAAAATCCGTTAGCGACAATTGTCTGGATATCTCCACCACATTTAAAAAATCCGGAACATGAACGTTATTTAATACATACCCGGCATATAATTAAACACAGTGCGATGTTATTAAATATTCATTATCTGGATATTAATCAGCCTCATATATTAGGAACGCAATGGCAATCTGTTATTCATAATGAAACTGTACGAACTGATGATGGAATACATATTACCCGTAAAGGGGGAGTACGGGTGATCAGAGAAGTGGTAAAAATCCTGAATGGGCAGGATTGACAAAGATAAAAAAACGGCTAAAAATGAATCTGCTTATCTCGTTGCGTAATGCAACTTGCCAATGCTTCGGTTGTCTGAGAGAAGCGCCTACGGGTGACAACAATGCCAATGTTCCGGCAATCTGAGAGGAACGCCTACGGGTGATTGCCACTGCCAATCCTCGGGTCATCTGAGACGGGAGCCTACGGGCGATGACAGAACTCCGTTCGTCCTTGAAATCGACGGAGGGTGATAACAGAATAGCGTTATCATCAGGATTATTTTTACGCAACGCTTCATATAACCTGCCCGCTGACGGGGAAATCACCCGTCATCAGGGAATTTCTCCGTTTTTTCAGGAGAAATTCAATGAAGGTATCTACATTTCCGGAATCGTCTTTTTTTGACGATCTGCACTCTCTCACGCAACTGCATCACCTCTCAGGTGAGCTCGACATGGTTCTTGCTTTTGTCCGTCTGGATATTGGCGAGCACCCGGACGAAGATAATTTTCCGCCAAACTTCTGGATAATCAGTGCCGTTGCAGAGCAACTGGGCGCGTTATCTGTGGAGGCTGATTTTACCCGTCCACATCTTGAGAAAATGGTCCGCGCTGTCTGGAAAGCGGCTGAGCAAACGCCTTATGCGTCTGACTTTCGCCGTATCTACAACGATGCGATCAAAAATGCACAGTTTGAAGATCCGGTTGAAGCGCTGATGTTTGGTGCTTAACGGCGGACATTCACTGATTTTATGACCCATACGGGAAAACATCCCGTGAGGGCTGTATTCCCTTATCTGAGGATAGCCCTTATGACTCTTTTTACATTGAATTATGGTGTTGCCCACGTAATGTCTGGTATTGCCAGTTATTTATTTCCGCATTCCCGTGTTTCTCAGCAACTGAAGGCCGTTGCTAATGATGCCCGGATGCTGAAAATCACCGCAGAAGAACTGGAGGTGATACGTTTGGACGAAAAACGGATGTATCAGAGCGGAGATTACAGAGAACTGCCGTTTATTGAGCTTGATTTGTATACAACGGCATTTCGTTTTGGCGCCCTGATTTACTATGGACTCGCAAACCGGTGCCCCCGCATTTTTGCTTCACCGGCTGACAGTCATCGCTGAGCGGCTCGATCCGGAAATCTGGAATGAAGCCTGGCGCTGGGGTTACCGCTGCTGCCTGCAACACGAAAATGAAAAGCATGTAACCGACTGATTTAACGGACTCACAGGTGTCAGTCAGCTACCCTGAAATGGGGCTGCTTCCATTTACTGATCAGGTTTGATAACCATGATTTATGGCATTACCCGCGGACTGTTCTTTGTGGCCGATCACGTCTGTCGCTATTCCCGGAGTTGGGAATGGCTGATGTGGCTGGTTGAGGAAGCCCGGACACTGCGAAATGTTGAGGCTGATTTGAAACTGGCTGAAAGGTATGCCGGTGAGCAAAACCGCCCTCATTCCATTTCGCTGATGAAGTGTACGCTTTATGATGCCGGATTTGCTTACGGCAGATTATTACTGTGGCGTGCGGATGGTCTGATGAGACCCTGGCCGGCATGTCTGCTTCGCCGTTTACCGGATATCGGTCAGCGGATTGATGCAGTGATCTGGCAGAAAGGCTGTGAAGCCGGCTTGGATGAGACCGTCAGTGAATGGATGGCAATGGAGA
The DNA here is from genome assembly GCF_032706145.1 of Providencia sp. PROV040. Taxonomy (NCBI): domain Bacteria; kingdom Pseudomonadati; phylum Pseudomonadota; class Gammaproteobacteria; order Enterobacterales; family Morganellaceae; genus Providencia; species Providencia sp. PROV040. The sequence continues at coordinate 1,083,978 of NZ_CP120530.1, forward strand.
TGGCTGATGAATACCTTGTCGGTATCGAACTGAGCGACTGATTTGCCGGCATTCATTCTTTTTTTACTTACCTACCCGACGGGGAAACTCCCCGTCAGGTGGACGTTTCTCCGTCTTTTTTTACCGGAGAAACACACATGTCTGTTTTACTGCCAGAAAACAAACCGTTTTCATTTCTGAGTCTGATCATGCAACGGCTGTACCGTTTTTATGACCGTATACCGTTTGTTTCGTCAGGGATACCCGGTGAATTACCGTGGATAAGTAACCGAACCGGCCGGCGCGCTTACCGTGCGACGGTGGTGAAAGTGAATCCCCGGCAGTTCAGGATCCGCATTACTGTACGTCTGGGCGCGCATTCGAAAGAATACCGCTTTCATTCGTTGATAACCTCGCTGGACAGCAGGACATTTTGTTCCATAAAAGCGGCCTCCCGTGCCGGATTTGCACTGACATACCAGCTGGCACAGGTGCGTTATGCCTGGTGTCGCTGATTTGTTGTACTGATAGCACCATTGACTTTTTGTTATGACCCCGCCCGGCGGATTGATTTCCGTCAGGAGATGAATCCGCCATTTTTTTAATCAGAATGAGGATTTATCACATGGGATATACACATTATTTTACACAAAAACAAAGCGTTGACCCCCTGATGTGGCAGAACTTCCGTGAACATCTGGACAAGCTCTATCACCACTATCTGGCCAATCCCATATCCGCAGAGCAGATTTGCGGCGGATACCCAGATAAACCTATTGTGTTGTGTGATGGCCTGGAGGAAAAACGGCTGAATGATGGCTCATTATTCACCGACGACGGTGAGGCGCTTTGTTTTAACGGTAATGCGGCTGATGACATGAATCATGAGACGTTTATTGTTCAGCGCGAAATCCCCGTAGAGGACTACTGGGATTTCTGCAAGACAGCATACAAACCCTATGACGTGTTTGTAGTCGCGGCATTACTGTTGTTGTACAACCTGTGCCCGGGATATTTTTCGGTCTCTTCTGACGGGGATATCCGGGACTGGCAGCCGGTGCTGGACTATGTCAGTCAGGTATTTCCTTATCTTATCCTGACGTTACCGGAAGGGATAGGTTTACCGGAGGCAGGATAATGGCCAGAGCCTGTACGATACGGGAACTGATAGCGGATTTATCCCGCTGCAATCCGGAGGCATTCGTCTTGTGTGAGATGTGGTTCCCCGATGATGTTACCTATGTTGATGAAACGGCTTGTCCGGCAGAGACACGGGCAACATTAACGCATGTTGCACATCATTTTGATGCGGAGCTGGGGATCAACTGGGACACGCTGGCGTGTGCGTTATCGTGTGTCAGAGATGCTGAGCAGAAGGGACTCGATATTTACTTTTATGCCAGTGAAAAGCGTGGTACAGACAAAAGCCGGATACCCGCCTCACGTTACGCAGAAGCGGACAGCGACGGCGATATTGAAGTCGGGTATTTCCGTAAGGTTAATGCGCTGTTTAAGTGGGTGCATGACCATATCGGGGCTTTTGAGAACTGTGAAAAGGTGCTGGTGACAGAGGCCCATCTGCGGGCTTTACAGCAGGACTTGCAGGCACTGACACCGGAAAACTGTCAGACACGGTTCCCGACCACTGAGGGCTTTTTCTTTGGTTCAACGGCTTATGATGAGGCGTACTGGGCTGATGTGGAAGGCGTCAGACGCTGGCTGTCAGAGATAACGGAGACGTTTGACTTTGACGCAGAGTCACTGTTTTTTGTGGCCTGGTGGTAATCAGGTAAGGTGTTTCCCCGGGAAGCACTGAACACATTTTAATCAGTGTTTCCACTGGAAACGCCGGTTGAAAATTAACCATATTGTTTTTTCACCTGATGGTGTATCTCACCGTCAGGACGGGATACACCTTTTTTATTGAGGGTATTCCGATGAAAAAATCTGACCGTAAACGCCGTCCGGCAGCGGATAAGCCGGTTCGCGATATTTATCAGGAAGTGACTGACCGTATTGTGGCCGCGCTGGAAAAAGGCACCCGTCCGTGGAAACGACCATGGCGGCCGTCGGAAGGGACAGGCACCGGTTTTCCGGTGAACGCCCTGACCGGTCATTCCTACCAGGGGATAAATGTGCTGCTGTTATGGTTGTCGGCGGCGGAGCAGGGCTTTGGTTACGATATCTGGCTGACTTACCGTCAGGCACAGCAACTGGGTGGCCATGTCCGTAAAGGCGAAATGGCGACGAATACTGTGATATTCAAACCGGTGAAGGTGCCGGCAAAAGACCGTCACGGTGAGCTGCTGCGGGATGAACACGGTGAGGTGGTGATGACGGAGGTGCCGATGATAAAGGCGAATCCGTTATTTAACATAGCCCAGTGTGATGACCTGCCGGCGCATTTTTACGAAAACCGGCGACTACCCGGAGAGGAGACAGCAGGGATAACCCTGCCGGCCACGCACCGGGTGCTGGATATCCTGAATGCCAGCGGCGTGAAGGTGACCAGTGCGGCGCAGAACCGGGCGTATTACAGTCCGTCACAGGACCGGATTGTGATGCCGCTGTCGTCACAGTTTGACCGGAATGCCGATTACCAGGCCACCTTACTGCATGAGTTGGTGCACAGTACCGGTCATCCGTCCAGGCTGGCCCGTGAAGGCATCACCTCATCGTCCCTGAAGTTTGGTGACCCGCTGTACAGTTTTGAGGAGCTGGTTGCGGAAATGGGCAGCGCTTTTCTTTGTGCGCAGTTAAGCGTCGAGGGAGAAGTGAACCATGAAAGCTATCTTGACAGCTGGCTGCGGGTACTGAAATCGGACAAAAAAGCGTTGTTCCGGGCCGCCGGGCAGGCCCGCCAGGCCTGTGAGTTTTTACTGAATGTGGCCGCATCCCGACAGGCCGCGTAGGAGACTGCGATGAACAAAATGACCATTATCCGCTTTCAGTTACTGGTACATCAGTTACTGCAAGTGCATTACGGCATTACGCTGAGTGATACCGGATTGTCCGATGATGCTGAGGTGTCCCGGATGATTGAACTCGGGATATCGCCGGTATCGGTGGTCAACCGTCTGGTGGATAAGTACCACCTGGATAAACTGAATGCATCCTGTTATCTGCCGGCATCCCCGTATGTCAGTGACAGCGATGCCTTACTTGCACAGGCTCAGCTGAGCGGTGCCATTAACCCGGATGTCATGCCGGATAATCCTTAACGATTAACGACTGACATCTTTCCCGTGAGGGCTTGTTCCTCACGGGATAAGCCCTCTTTTTTATTCTGAAAAGAGGACATCATCATGCCAAACTGGTGCTCGAACCGACTTGACATCACCTTACACAACGCGGCGGATATGCCGGCTCTTAAACACTGGATATATGCGGATGATGGGATACCCGCCTGGCAGACGGCGATAGCACAAAGTCTGCATTTGTTGCTGGCCGGCTGCGCGGGGATACTGAAACCGGTCAGACCGCTGTCTTTTCCGCCGTTACCGGAACTGACTTCATACGGTGCAACCGGGCCTGTTTCCCCGGGAAACACGGCTTTCACGCACTGGGTTGACCTGCTGATGACTGCACCGGATTTGACACCGTCATGTTGTCAGCAAATCCATCAGTGGTATCAGATGTGGTTATCTGAAGGCGGGGCGTACCATTCCTGGGACTCGCTGACGGCGACGCAGAAAGCGAGACTGTCCCCGTTGTTATCGGGAAGCAGTTTTGACTGGCTTAACCGGTTTACCGGAGAGGATGAGAGCCGGGTGGCGACAGCCTGGGAGGATATTCAGTACCTTCGCAGTACCGGAGAAGCCATACCGATGGATATGCGGACTCTGTTACCGACCAGCCTTGCGGCTGAATTACACGGTTTTAACGGCTGTTTATGGAAAACACCGGAGGTCATCTGGCGGCAGGCGCGCTGGCAGGCGTTTGCCCCCGGTAACAGTACATATCACCTTTATCAGTGCCGTTATGGTGTGAAATGGCCGAACGGCAGTGGTTTTCACTGTATTGATGGCGGGTATGCGACGGAGTTATCCGCAGAGTTTGATACTCCGTGGGGGCCGCCGTCAGCAGCGGTTTTGTGTGCTCTGTCTGCGCGTTTCCGCTGTCAGGTCCGTCATGTCTATGCCGAAGAAGGCTGTGGTTTCTGCGGATACAGCGAGTATGACCATGGCCGGTTAACCGACCATGAATCTGATGAGATTGAGTTCAGTGATGAAGAGAATGAGGACGGTTTCCAGGATGTGACGGGACCGGACTATATTCTTGATTCATTGCCACATTACGGAGGGTGAGGTTTCCGTACTGATTTAACTGACTGAAAACCCGGTAGTGATACCGGGTTTTTTTATTTTTTTCGGAAAACTAATTTCGGCTTTTGTTTTATTCCCGCATTGTTATCGTGATGCCGTCATTGAATGAGATGGGGGAGAGTGTGATGAGATGTGAATTTGGGCAGGGTGTGAGGGAGTGGGCTCAGGATTTTTGGAATGAAATTCTGTTTCCTTTTTTTGTCACAGCCGGACTTTTGTTGCCACTGATTCTGGTTGTGGGCGTTTTCCTGGTCTGGGATGAACAGCGCCAGGCTGAGTGGGGGCGTTATTACCTGACGGAATGTCAGTTGGTGGAAAGAAACAGAAATGCGGGCTTCTGGTCAGGTCGGGAAAATATTCTGCAATGCGGAATGACCCGGGAGCATGTGAATGCGGACGCGTATGAAAAGGCCATCCGTGCCTGGCAGCAGAAACAGACAGAGACAGAATAATAAAACATTATTCATGTAATCTTCTGTTTTGTTGCCGGAATTATTTTTGTGGATGAGTTAACGTAATGAAAATAAGGTGCATTTATTATTTATTCTTATCCTGATATTAAAATAATTTATGTTTTATTTAATGTTGCGTTGTTGTTTTTACCGAATTAAAGAGGCAGTAACACCGATGTTACCGTGGTTTCGTAAATCGCTTTCCCGGAAAGCGGAAGAGAAAACATTGCGTGTTTCCCCGGGAAACACGCAGGAAAGGCCATTATTTATCCGTGACAGTGACGGCTTTTATTTACCGCAGGCAGCTGACGTATTGCTGACCACACCGCAGCGGCAAAACTGGTTACAGCAAATCAGCCGGGTGGTAGCGTTACCGGATAACCAGTACCGGGCACTTTGCCTGTCTCCTTTGCAGACGCTGGCAGAACGACTTCAGTGTGTGCCGGCATCAAAAACCGGGAAATATGCCGGCGAAGGGGGATTGCTGGATTTAACGCTGAATACGACAGCCTGGTGTATGCGGATGTCCCAGAAAGAGATGCTGCCCCGCGGGCTTCCGTCGGAAGAGCAGAGCCGTCAGTTCAGCGCCTGGAATGTGTGTGTTTTTTATACCGGACTGTTTTACTGGTTACCGTTAACGGCACAGTTTGAGGGACAACTGAACAGCCTGTCGGCGTGGCAGCCGGGGATGAGTGCGCCCACCGTACCGTATCGTTTTCGCTTTCATGAGCCGGTGCCGGATATGACGCATTTTCGCCGGACGACGGGGGCCATGATGGCTTTCCGGCTATTACCGGAGAAGGTAATCCACTGGTTGTCGGGTACACCAAAGGCGCTTCAGGCGTTGTCTGACGTGGTGACCGAGCCGGTAAACGGTGATAATGATTTACAGCGTGTGCTGAATGAGGCTCTGGCTGCGTTCCCCGCCGGTGCATTGCCGGCATTTTCTTCCGTTGTTTCTATGTCAGCGCCTGATGCTTCGTCTTCAGTGCTATCAGGGCAGCCGGAGAATGATATCGCGTCATTGGCGCCTGCTGAATTGGCGCAAAAGCCACAACCTGAAACTCCGTCTGTAACATCTGTATTGCCTCCGGAGTCTGTTACTTCAGAAAAAACAGAGAACGGAATTCACTGCGATATACCGCTAATGGTAGTTGCAGAAGCAGAAGGTGCGGTTGTCCATGGGGCACTTGATTCTGCTGATGAAAAAACTGTCTCAGATATGTCTCCTCCGTTATCTGAGGATATGAAATATGCACTTGAATTATCAGGTTTAATGCCGGAAATCTTATCTGATACTCAGACGGGCAATCGTGATGAGAAGGATGAACAGCGCGAAAACTGTCTGAGTATAAAAAATGAAGGAGAGGCTTTCTGGGCGTGGTTTAAGTCCGGATTATTGGGCGGAAAACTGGCAATAAATACGCCGGATGCGAAGGTTCACTGTGTCATGGAGTATTTGTTTTGCCAGAGTCCGGCTGTTTTTTATCAGTACATACAGGAGGCGGGTAAAAATCCGGATGATATCGGCCATATTATTTCTTCTTTTGAATCCCTTAAATTGCACCGGATTATTCGTCATGATACCCGACAAACAGGGCATTTCAGGGCTCGAATTTATGGTGAAAAACTGAATCCGCTGAGTGATAACAAAACATTAATTACGTTATCCCATAAAAAAATCAATGGTTACATGATTAAAGGACGTCAGATTTTTGGCATGAATATGCCGGAGGAATCATTGTTTATTCGTATTGTCGGAAGTTAAAAGCAGGAGGTGTTTATGAAAGATAATCACAGTTCTGATGAACATCAGCAGAAAGTGGATGTATGGGAGCAAATGCTGAGTAATTACTTTTACAATAAAGTATTACGGCCGGATACGGAGAAAACATACCGTAAGATGGTACGTCTTTTTCTGCGTTATTGCGGAGTTTGTGAAAATGCGTTACCGCTACCGGATGAAGTGACACATGAGCATGTGCTGAGATGGCGAAGAAATGAGCTGAATATTCAGAAAGTCCGGGAACGGACATGGAACACAAAAACCAGGCATATGCAGTCTCTGTATAATTATTGGATCAAAAAAGGGATTGTTTCACTTAAAGAAAACCCGTTCTCAGAAACACAAATTGAACCGGGTGAAAAACAGAAAAAAGTCTATACACAATCACAACTGAGAACGATTTATCGTATTCTGGAACAATTTCAGCAACAGGAAAATATGCTGCCACCTGATCAGGCTCACTTTCAGGCATGTGCGGTTTATCCCACTCGATTCTGGTTTGCTGTGCTGGAAACGCTGAGGCTGACGGCTATTCGTTTTAACCAGCTGATTAACCTGCATATTGGCGATCTGGATTTTGAGGAGTGTACGATCACATTGCGCAGTGAAAGCAGTAAAAATCACCGGGAATATCAGATTGCTTTTGTTCAGCCACTACGTTGTTTACTGGCGCCCTTGGTTGAGGAAATGCGTTGTCACGGGGCGGATAAAAACGATATTTTGTTTGATGTTCATCGTCTTTATCATAAACGACTATCCCGCTCTGAAACTCCACTCAGTCAGACGATACGTTCTTTTTTCCGTCGTTTATCAAAGGAATGTGGATTTCATGTCAGTCCCCATCGTTTCAGACATACACTGGCGACGACATTAATGAAACATCCTGAACGTAATATGCAATTGACGAAACAGATGTTAGGACACCGTAGTCTCTCTTCAACTATGGAATATATTGCTCTGGATGCATACAGTACAGTCAGGATCTTGGAGAATGAGTTAGGTGAGTTTTTAACAATGGGATTAGGTGGTGAACTTACAAGGCTAGCATCAAAAAGACAGAGGATGTGATATAAATAAAAAACATTTACACAAAGTTGACTATTTTATCAACTTTGTGTATAAGCTGGATTTGATTGAGAAGGGTGTTCTAGGAAAACACCCTTACTTGATAAATCATTGTCAACCACGTGAGAAGTCATGAACGTGATTACAACTGAAATTCAAGTTTTAACCGAGCGTTGGAGATCTCACTTCCAGCGACCGTGCTAGGGAAACGGTTACACCATTTCCGAAAGGAAAGATGGTGCCCGGACTCGGAATCGAACCAAGGACACGGGGATTTTCAATCCCCTGCTCTACCGACTGAGCTATCCGGGCAACGGAGCGTATTAAACCTGATTTCATTGGTTGAGTCAAGGCGCTTTCAATAAACTTTTGACTGTATGCGCTTTTTTTCAACATGTTAGCTAGTTTTTAATCGAAAACACATAAAATTATTAAGGTTAATGACTAATGCCAGCCTTAAATCAGATTTTGGCTGGCATTCACTATTGGAAAATTTTAACGTAGATAATTTTTCTGTGCTTTGTTCACTTTAATCAGGTAATTACGTGACTCAGCTGCAGGGTGCTTAGTGGACAAGGTTTCATACACTTCACCCGGTTCTAAATTATTAATACGCTGCGCGGCTTGCTTTTTATCGCTGTGGAACACCCGCAGAACGCTGCCTGCGCCGCCATTATATGCGGTAATAACAGCATAACGGCGTGAGGTTTGATTACGAATATCGCCTAAGTAGCTGTTTTGCAATATAGCTAAGTAAGCCGTACCCGTATCAATATTTTTTTCTGGGTCAAACAAATAGCTACGGCTAGGAACACCAGATTTCCCTTGTGAGCGGAAAACATCTTTGCCGGCGGTATTTGGCATAATTTGCATTAAACCAAGCGCATCAGAGCGGCTAACTGCATAAGGGTTGAAACTCGACTCAATTTGCATGATCGCGAGGATTAATGACTCATCAACACCATATTTGGCCGCAGATTTCTTAATATAAGGTAAGTATTTATGAGCCCGTTTATCTAAATGGTTTGGTACTAATTGCATAGTCACGGACCAAACAATATTCATACCAGACTGTCTGCGCTGCATTTTATTTTCAATCAGATAATCAGCAAACTTTGTGGCTCTCCATTCCCAACGAATCGCTTCTCCTGTGTTATCGAGCACTTGGCCAAATAAAAAGGGTTCTTTGCTGTGAGGAATATCATTGATATCAGAATAGAGGTCAATGGAATTGGGGTCGTCCCCCATTAATAAGGTGGTGACAATGGCTTTCTTTAAGTGCTGTGAAGGCTCTACCGCTGAAATAGTCTCAACCGTAATGGTCCCTGCATCAAAATTAATATGGCTACGAGTTCGGTATTCATCGGTATATTTTACGTAGTCTTTTGGACCCGCAATTAATACTTCTTTAATGCCCCAAATATTTTCAATATTGTGGGCAAATTGACCCATTAATATATCGAACCCATTGGTATCTTTGACATAATCAGGGTTAAAGTCAGATTTTTGCTTGCTAGAACAAGAAATAATTAGAGGGATCAACAAACTCAGCGCAAATAGTTTTTTCATACGATTCACAGTCTTGGGGCAAAAGTCTACCTACTAAGTAGGTAGACAAACAGATTATTTTTCAGGAGTATAGCCATCAATATGGATATCGTGGCCTTCAAACAAGAACTTAATCATTTCTTGTTCTAACATTTTACGGTCATCAGGGTTCATCGTATTAAGTTTCTTTTCATTAATGAGCATGGTTTGCTTTGTCATCCACTGACTCCACGCCTCTTTTGAAATCTCGTTAAAAATACGTTTTCCTAACTCACCTGGGTAAAGCTGAAAATCTTGCCCATCTGCATCACGTTGTAAAAATGTACAAAAAATGGTTCTACTCATTAATTTTTCCTCAAATATCAGGTAGTAAGGCGAGCTGTTTTAGTAAACTTTCAACTGGGGCAGCAAGGCCGATAGTTGCGCCTAAGTGTAAGTTATACCAGAGTCCTTTGCCTTCATCCATGGCAGAATTAAATGCCTGAATCTTAACTTTTACAGGGATAATATCTAAATGAAAATGGCTAAATGTGTGACGGAAAGAAATTAATTGCTCTAATTGAGTATACTCAAAGCCAGATTCGTTCAGCCAATCATTGAGTTGCTCTAAAGAATCAAACTGTGGAAAGGCAAATAACCCCCCCCAAATACCGGATGGTGGGCGTTGTTCTAACCACACATCATCGTCGTGCTGAATAATTAGAAACCAAGCACTCTTTTCAGGGATTTTCTGTTTGGGTTTTTTACCTGGGTAGTTTTGCCATGAATGATTAGCATAGGCCATACAGCCAAAATTAAGCGGGCATAGTTCGCATTTTGGTTTACTGCGAGTGCAGACCATTGCGCCTAAATCCATCATCGCTTGGTTAAAAAATTCAACTCCCACTTGTGGGGTGACATCAATGCTGATTTCCCACAAACGGTTTTCGACTTCTTTTTTACCCGGCCAGCCATCAACCGCATAAGCTCGAGCTAATACGCGTTTAACATTACCATCGAGGATAGGGTAATGCTGTTTTTGCGATAATGATAAAATTGCCCCAGCAGTGGACCGGCCAACCCCGGGCAGCGCTAAAACCTCATCAAATGTAGTGGGAAATGAGCCACCATATTGAGTCGCGATCACTTGAGCGGTTTTATGGAGATTTCTAGCCCGGGCGTAATAGCCGAGCCCTGTCCATAAGTGCAAAACTTCATCAAGAGGAGCGTTGGCAAGGGCGGTCACATCCTCAAAGCGAGAGATAAACTTCTCAAAATAAGGGATTACAGTACTCACTTGGGTTTGTTGCAGCATAACTTCTGATAACCAAACATGGTAAGACGATTTTTCCTGTTGCCATGGCAACGTCTTACGACCATATTTGTGATACCAGTTAAGTACTGCAGATGAAAATTGTTGAGCTTCCATTAATAATTTTATTTTTTATTGATATTTCCAGTCATGGTAGGAATTGCAACATAGACGAAGGGGGCTGTAAACCGCTATTGTGTTGTTTAGTGTAAAGTTAGCGAATTATCAACTGCATCCTTGTGGAAGTTTTGCTAAACTCCGATATCCATCATGCCTCAAGGGTAAAGTTAATCACTACAACTTGGGCATTTAGGGCTGTAAATTGATAGGTTTGGTAACCAATCACCTTATAAACTTGATTGTTGGCACATTAACTTAATTGGGCACTCATTTTAGAACCTTTATTATGATCAATAATGTTATCTCCCCCGAATATAATGAAGATGGGCGGGTTATGCGCCGAGTCCGTAGTTTTGTCCGCCGTCAAGGGCGTCTGACAAAACGTCAGGAAGACGCATTAGAAAAAGAATGGGCAGAAAAAGGCATCGATTTTATCAATGAACCTTTTGATTTTGCCAAAGTATTCAATAACTCAAATCCAGTTACCTTGGAAATTGGGTTTGGGATGGGCGCCTCATTGGTGACCATGGCATCTCAAAATGCAGATAAAAACTTTTTAGGTATTGAAGTTCATGCTCCCGGTGTTGGCGCATGTTTAGCATCAGCAAAAGAAGAAAACGTCACCAATTTACGGGTGATGTGCCATGATGCAATAGAAGTTTTAGACTGCATGATCCCAAACGGCAGCCTTGCGATGGTTCAGTTATTTTTCCCTGACCCATGGCATAAAGCGAAACATAATAAGCGCCGTATTGTGCAAGTTCCGTTTGCAGAAAAAATTCGTAGCAAACTAGCTATCGGCGGTGTTTTCCATATGGCAACAGATTGGCAGCCTTATGCAGAGCACATGCTTGAAGTGATGACGAGTGTCGAAGGGTATAAAAACTTATCACCATCAGGTGATTACGTTCCTCGTCCAGAAACAAGACCAGAAACAAAATTTGAAAAGCGCGGCCAGCGGTTAGGGCACGGTGTATGGGATTTAATGTTTGAGAGGATCAAATAATGGCTAAACAACCACGTAGTCGTCGTTTACGTAAAAAATTACGCTTGGATGAGTTCCAAGAGTTAGGCTTTACTGTTAAGTGGAGCTTTAAAGAAGGTACGCCGATTGAGGAAGTTGACAGCACCGTTGACCAACTGATTGCAGAAGCGATTGAACCGAATGGTTTGGCGTTTGAAGCAAGTGGCTATATGAACTGGGAAGGGATCGTTTGCTTACAAAAAATTGGCAAATGTACCGAAGAGCACCGTCAAATTGTTGAAAATTGGCTAAAATCAAAAGGCATGAATGACGTCGTCGTTTCTGAGCTGTTTGATGTTTGGTGGGAAGAATAATTTTATTGAGTCAATCTCAATAAATAAACTGAGCTTTCAGTCGCTTGAAGAGGCATCCAAAAATTGGGTGCCTTTATTTTCTGTTGCAAATACTATCTGGAGTCAACGTTTTGAGCGCCATGCTTTCTAACCAGCTACTCAACGATATCCTAGACCAAGTTCGCCCACTGATTGGGCAAGGTTGTGTTGCAAATTATATTCCTGCTTTAGGTTGCGTACCTTCCCACCATTTAGGCATTGCGGTATCCACGATTGACGGTGATATTTTCACCGCAGGGGACGCATATCAACGTTTTTCAATTCAATCTATTTCAAAAGTATTAAGCCTCACGCTTGCAATGACACGTTATGAGGAAGAGGAAATTTGGAGCCGTGTAGGTAAAGAACCCTCAGGGCTACCCTTTAATTCGTTAATTCAAATTGAAATGGAAAAGGGGATACCTCGAAACCCATTTATCAATGCGGGAGCCATTGTTATTGCTGATATGTTGCAATCACGCCTAAGCGCACCTAAACAGCGCATGCTAGAGTTTGTCCGAAAGTTGTCCTGTGAACCGGATATCAGTTATGACACGGTTGTCGCTCGTTCAGAATTGGAACACGCCAGTCGTAATGCAGCCATTGCTTATCTTATGAAATCTTTTGGAAATTTTGAAAATGATGTTTTAACGGTTCTCGAAACTTATTTTCATTATTGCTCTCTAAGTATGAACTGTGTTGAATTAGCGAGGTGTTTTTCCTATTTAACATCGCAAGGGATGTCATCTTGCTCCATTGACCCCATCATCACGCCACTACAATCAAGGCAAATCAACGCATTAATGATGACTTGTGGTATGTATGACGGTTCTGGTGAGTTTGCATTTCGGATAGGAATGCCCGGCAAGTCTGGTGTTGGTGGCGGTATTGTTTGTGTGGTTCCAAACCAATTTACCGTAGCGGTTTGGTCACCTGAGCTAGACTCGGCGGGGAACTCTTTAGTCGGCTGTGCGGCTTTAGAGTTATTATCGAAACGAATTGGGCGTTCTGTTTTTTAATTAATGCTCTACTAGGAGATTTTATGTTACGCCGTACATTAATTGCATTTTCACTCCTTGCTTGTGCGACGAGCCAAGCTGCAGATTATAACTGTTCTGTAACACCAAAGGATGACATCGTTATGACACCTGAAAGTGTGCAAGTTATTGGTGCAAGTGGCGATTTAAAAATTACGCCAAATGGTGATATCACGCTTAACGGTAAAAATGTTGCTGCAACAGAGGCCCAAAAGCAGCAAGCTATTCGTTACCAAGCCTCTATCCGTCAGGATTTACCTTGGATAAAACAAGAATCAGAAAAAAAATTATCAACTTCAAGGGAAACGATAGACAAAGTTGTCGTTAAAGTGGTTGGTAGCGATAGCAATATCCGTAACCGGTTAACAAAACTAGAAAAAGAGCTTAATGGGCAAATCAATCAAATTATTGAGACTCGCCCTAATGGTTATGTATTTCACCATGAAGCCATGAAAACTGTTGAAGCGAAAGGACGCGAGCTAGTTAATGAAAGCTTGGGGGGCATTTTACAAGACAGCATCAACGAAATGGGGCGCAAGCAATTATTATCGGGTGGTGATGCTAATAAAGCGCTACAAGGTATGTTAGGGAACTTAGGCGGGTTACAACAAGAGCTCGAATCTGAATGGAAAAAACAAGAGAAAAGCTTCCAGCAATTTGGCCAACAAGTTTGTTCTAAAGTAACCTCAATAGAGCAACAACGCGTCTCATTACTTAATTCAATCAAAAGTAGCTGATAGCACTAAAATCACAATAACCTTATGAGCAGTAATGTATTTTTTGTACATTACTGTTTTTTTATTTTATCTCTATCATCAATTTGTGTGATATTAATTCCATTAATGGGAATGAAAATGAAATTGATTCTTATTTGATTGACATCTAAGCTGCTCACTTTACAATGCGGGTTTGGCTTAATGACTAAATTGGGATCATTTAAATGAAAAAGTTCATTCCTGCTCTGCTTGTTTCTGTGTTGTCATTCTCTGCGCCTTTCGCTCTCAGCGCTGAATCTACCACTTTCACGCCAAATGCGGTGATAGCACAAGGTGTTGAAAAAGTGACGATCAAACACCTATCAGGTGAAACTGAAGTCGTGAAAAAACCACAAAAAGTGGTTCTGTTTGATTTCGGTGTTTATGACTCAATGCAAAAACTCGGCTTAGGTGACAAGGTTGTTGCGCTACCAACTGGCAATGCTCCCGCTTATATAAAAGGCAGCATCCCTGCATCAATGGAAAATGCAGGTGGAATGAAACAACCTGATTTAGCCAAAATCGCGCAATTAAAACCTGACCTGATTGTGATCACGGGTCGTCAAGGTAAGTCTTATGATGAGTTATCAAAAATTGCACCCACCATCAATTTAGGCTCTGATAGCAAGCACTATATTGATTCTGTAAAAGCCAACATTGGTGTGATTGGTGAGCTCTATGGTAACCAAAAAGCGGTTGATGAGCAGTTGGTTCAATTAGATAAAGTCATCGCAGACGCCCAGAAGAAAGCGGCTGATTCTAATAAAAAAGTGTTAGTGCTGATGCATAATGACGGCAAATTAATTCCAAACAGCCAAGCTGTTGTTTACAACGTTGTGAAAGCGCAACGCGCTGACCTACCTGTTGATGAAAGTGCAGATAAAGCAAAACGTCGTGTAGTGGATACCAAAACTATTGCTCAAGCGAATCCAGACGTGATCCTGATTGTTGACCGTAGCGAAGCGATTGGTGCAGGTAAACTGGATAAAACGGTATTTGAAGACAGCAATATTCAAGAAACCAAAGCTTATAAAGACGGCAAAATTACTTACCTGCAATCTGACTTATGGTATTTGTCAGGTGGTGGTTTAGTTAGCTTAACTGAACAAGTTAATGCGGTAGTTAATGCCCTGTAACTGATATCTGCCACTGTCTTATTGATGGTGGCAATATGTATTACCTCAATTGTTATTCTTGTCTATTTCATTTTTATCTCTAAACAAAAGCCCACGTCAAATAAAGTGGGCTTTCATCTAATTTATAAGTGAAATGATATTATAAATAAATCGAATAACCGCTACTCTTCACCTAAAAATAACTCTAATAGAGAATTGAGAAACAATTTTCCATGCTCAGTGATCTGCCATTCATCCACAGTTTCTGTGATATAGCTTTTCGCTAAGGCTTCATCAATAGCCGCTCTAACTGTTGATTCTGGTAACCCTGTATATTGGGTAAATTCAGCGCGAGGCATAGCTTCAAGCAGGCGAAAGCGGTTCATGAAATATTCAAATGGCCTATCGGAGGCATCAACATCATAGGATTGGTGCATATAACGCCCCTCCATATAACCTCGAGGGTGTTTTGTTTTTACGGTTCGTAAAATTTGACCATCTTCAAAAGAAATTTTTCCATGAGCACCACAACCGATGCCTAAATAGTCACCAAAGCGCCAGTAATTGAGATTGTGTTGGCATTGGTAACCGGGTTTAGCATAGGCGGATGTTTCATATTGCTGATAACCTGCCGCGCTCAATAATTTATGGCCTTCGGTGTAAATATCCCACAGAGTATCGTCATCGGGTAATACCGGAGGACGTGAGCCAAATTGAGTGTTGGGTTCAATGGTTAATTGGTACCAAGACAGGTGCGGAGGTGCAAGTTCAATGGCTTGGCGCAGGTCAGATAAACCTTCAATTTGAGTTTGCGCAGGTAACCCATGCATTAAATCGAGGTTAAAGCTTCTTAAATTAAGATTAGTGGCCAACTGAGCGGCGCGTTTCGCTTCATCAGCGCCATGAATACGCCCTAAAGTGATTAATTTGTCATTACCGAAACTTTGTACACCAATAGAAATACGGTTGATTCCTGCTGCTTGGTAACCTGCAAAACGGTCAGCCTCAACAGTGCCGGGGTTTGCTTCCATGGTGACTTCTGCGAGAGGGTCTAAATCAACTCTCTGACGTACGCCATCCATTAACGCTTGCATTGACTCAGCACTTAATAAACTGGGTGTTCCACCCCCAATAAAAATGGTTTTTACCGAACGCCCTGCAACTAATTTTGCATCAATGTCTAAATCGGCCAACAAGTGTGCCACATATTCTTGCTGAGGAATTTCCCCCTTAAGTGTGTGCGAGTTGAAGTCACAATAAGGGCATTTTTGCACACACCAGGGGATATGGATATACAGGCTAAGCGGGGGTAATTTAAGCATTCTTCAGCGCATCCAACATCATTGTGAGGGCTCTTCCACGATGTGAAACGGCTTGTTTTTCTGCTTTTGTTAACTCTGCTGAGGTGCAACCTAATTCAGGAACATAAAATATAGGGTCATAACCGAAGCCACCTTGGCCTTTGCGTTCATGAGTTATGACACCGTGCCAGCGACCATGAAAAACCAACGGCGTTGGGTCTTCTGCATGGCGTAAATAGACCAGAACGCAGTTGAATTGAGCCTGACGTTGGTCGTCAGGCACATTTTTCATTGCTTCAAGTAATTTTATCAGGTTTTGCTCATCGGTCGCATCTTCCCCTGCATAACGTGCAGAGTAAATGCCAGGTGCGCCACCGAGTGCATCAACAGAAATTCCTGAATCATCAGCAATTGCGGGTAACCCGGTTTGTGCTGCTGCATGGCGTGCTTTTAAGATCGCATTTTCAATAAAGGTTAAGCCTGTTTCTTCTGCAGATTCAACACCTAATGAGGTTTGTGCGACGATATCCATCCCAAAATCACGTAATAGGTCAGCTAACTCATTCACTTTCCCGGGGTTACCGGTGGCTAAAACAACTTTTTGCATTATTTAAAACTCGTTTTTACATAATACCAATGGAATACATCATTGCAGTCAATGATGGGTCAATCATCAGTGAGATATCAACACGCAGATAATTCAGCGCGATTAAAATAAACATTACAATCATTGCGGAGAAATCTAACCCGCCCATAGCAGGGATGATACGACGAATTGGCGCCATTAAAGGTTCTGTTAATTGGTATAATAAATAGTCTACAGGATTACGGCCTTGGCTGACCCAGCTTAAAATTGCACGGATTAAAATCATCCAAAAAATCAATTTACCGGTATAGGTTAATAATAAAATCAGCCCCATAGGTAAAATACTTATGCCTAAAATAGGGAGCAAGTTAGTCGCCCACATACCAAAAATAATAGCTGCAATGGCTAAAATAAATGCCACAACCACTGAAGCGGTATCTATTGCGCCAAAAGAAGGAATGACTCGGCGCAATGGTGCGACGATAGGCTGTGTTGCTTTGACAACAAATTTCGAAAAGGGATTGTAAAAATCTGCACGCACCCACTGCATCCATACGCGCAGTAGTAATACAAAAATATACAGTTGAATCAGGGTAGTAACGACGAATACTAAGGTCTGCATGGTGAGTTCCGCGATTAATTTAAAAAAGTTTTTCCATTTCTTCCGCTCTATTTATTGCGCTTTGCATTGCATCGGCAACAATCTGCGGAAGATTTCCATTATAAAATTGCTCTAAAGCCATCGCGGTGGTACCGCCTTTAGAGGTGACTTGTTCACGTAGAGTCGAAAAAGCCGTGTCATTTTGTGACTTAGCAAGTTCTACAGCCCCCTCAATCGCATGAAGAACGAGCTCTCTAGCTTGTTGTTTATCATAACCGAGTTGCTCTGCTTTTTGCTGCATTGATTCCATAAATAGAAAGAAATAGGCAGGAGAGCTACCAGTAATAGCAATAATGTTATTGATTTCTTGTTCTTGTTGGCACCAAATCGTTGAGCCGACACTTTGCATCAGTTCTTGTGCAAATTGTTTGTCTTGCTCTGAAACTTTCCCTTGAGCAAATAGCCCACTAACGCCTTTCCCTACCAATGATGGCGTGTTTGGCATGATGCGCACTAAATTCAGCGAATGAGCGAAATAGTCGTTATAACGTTCTGCTGGGATCCCAGCCGCAATGGTTAGGACTAATTTTTGCTCAAAATCAGCCGCATTTTGTAGTGGTTCACAGACTTCTTTCATCATTTGCGGCTTAACGGCAAGGACAATCACATCTGCAGCTTTGACAGCGGCTAAGTTATCATGACTGCTGATAATGCCATATTGTTCAGCCAGTTTATCTCGACGCACAGGTGTAGGAGAACACACCGTGATCATCGATGCAGGGTAACCATGGTTAACCAGCCCAGCAATGATGGCGTGAGCCATATTTCCGGCGCCGATGAAGGCAATTTTACGATGTTGCATTCTGTTCTCCTATTTATTGGTGATATTGTTATTGGTGATATTGGCGCGCGCCAAAAATAGCGGTTCCTATGCGAACAAGTGTTGAACCGCAATGGATTGCTGCACGCATATCATCAGTCATCCCCATTGAAAGAGTGTCAACCGTGGGATAAGTGGTTTTTAATTGCTCAAATGCCTCATTCATTTGATGAAACGCAGCACATTGGCGTTCATAATCCGTTTCAGGTGCCGGGATCGTCATCAGGCCGCGTAACACTAGGTTTGGCATAGTAGCGACCTGTGCAGCAAGTTCTGCGACTTCTGCTAGTGTTATACCCGATTTACTGTTTTCATCGCTGATATTAATTTGAATTAGCACATTGAGAGGGGCTTTTTCACTAGGACGTTGGTCATTTAAGCGCTGAGCAATTTTCGCTCTGTCTAAGGTATGAAACCAGTCAAAATGTTCAGCGACAAGGCGGCTTTTATTTGACTGTAATGGGCCAATAAAATGCCAAATAAGGTCATTTCTATGTGAAAAATATTGAATTTTCTCAACACCTTCTTGAACATAATTCTCACCAAATTGGCGCTGACCTGCCTCAATGGCTTCTGAAATAGCTTCACAAGGTTTTGTTTTACTTACCGCGAGTAGCGTAATGTCCTGTGGTGAGCGCTGGCACTCTGCGGCAGCATGCTCAATACGCGCGGTGACATCAGAGATATTATTTTGAATGGTCATTATGTTATTCAATATGGTTTATTCAATACTATTTTATTCATGTCAGACATGAATAGCGACTGTAGACCATAGTGTAAAGCAAATTACATCAGAACGGCACCATGGCGTGAGGTTAAGCTAAAAATAACCACGCAAAATACGCAATAATTATATCTGTTGTTCAAACCAGCTTTCAAGGATCACCACGGCAGAGGCTGAATCAACTTTGCCTTTGCTTAGTGCTCGATAACCGCCTTGTTCAAAAAGGCCTGCTTTTGCTTCAACCGTGGAAAGACGTTCATCATGTAGTTCGACTTTAACACCAAAACGGCCATGAATTCGATTTGCAAAATTACGGGCTTGGCTTGTAACCAGTTGCTCCGTACCATCCATATTAAGGGGAAGGCCGACAATAACCAACTGTGGTTGCCATTCTTTAAGTAACTTTTCGATTTGTTGCCAATCAGGGCGGCCGTCACTGGCTTTCAATGAGGTTAATGGCCGTGCAGTACCTGTAATTTCTTGTCCAACTGCAACACCGATGCTTTTGGTTCCAAAATCAAAGGCTAACAAAGTTCTTCCAGACATTAAGCATGCCCCGCTTGCATTGAAATTGTATGAATATCAACACCAATTAATTTAGCCGCGGCACTCCAGCGTTCATGAATGGGTGTGTCAAAAATAAGCTGAGGAGAAGCTTCAACGGTTAGCCAGCTATTTTCCATAATTTCACGCTCAAGTTGGCCAGGCTCCCAGCTTGCATAACCTAGCGCCACTAATGAGTTGGTAGGCGAGTGCTCACTTCCTAAAGTCTCTAAGATATCTTTTGACGTCGTCACCATAACGTCATCATTTAAATGCAGGCTAGATAAAAAGCCTTTAATTGGTGTGTGTAAGATAAACCCATGTTCTTCTGCAACAGGGCCTCCCGCAATGACGGGCTTTTTTAAATTACGGTTATCAATTTTATCTGAAATCGTAATTTCGAGTTTTTTGAGCATCGTATCGACAGAAAAGTCATCAATAGGTTTGTTAATCACGATCCCCATCGCCCCTTTTTCATTGTGCTCACACACATAAACGACCGACTGTTCAAAATAAGGGTCTGTTAAGGATGGCATGGCGATAAGAAAATGGTTTTGCAGATTCAAACTTAGACTCCAGCAAATTTAAAAACAATTGATAGAACACAATAAAAGGCAAAACTATAAGGTGGTAAATAAAACTGATGACTTTTACCGTTTGAAAACAATATATCTTGTTAAAACAATATATTGTGTGAAAAAAATAAAAATCATCAGTAAAGATAAACCACTGCTATAAATTATTTATTGAGACGGCGTTCAATGGCATCCATTAACATACCGGTAATGGAGATATCAAATGCGGCTTCAATTTCCCGTGCACACGTTGGGCTGGTCACGTTAATTTCAGTTAAACGGTCACCGATGATATCAAGACCAACAAAAATTAAGCCTTTTTCTTTTAATGTTGGCGCGACAGCACGCGCAATGGCCCAGTCACTTTCACTTAATGGACGCGCTTCCCCACGACCACCCGCAGCAAGGTTACCTCGGGTTTCGCCTTGAGCTGGAATTCGTGCTAAACAATACGGAACGGGTTCACCATCAACAACTAAGACACGTTTATCACCATCTTTAATTGCTGGCAGGAAGTTTTGTGCCATGCAGTAACGGGAGCTATGTTCTGTTAGCGTTTCAATAATCACACCCACATTTGGGTCATCTTGTTTGAGGCGGAAAATCGAAGCGCCGCCCATACCATCGAGTGGTTTAAAAATGACATCGCCATGTTTTTGGTGAAATTCTCTCAACTTTTGTGGGCTGCGAGTGACTAATGTGTCCGGTGTTAATTCAGCAAACCAAGCCGTAAATAATTTTTCATTACAGTCGCGTAGGCTTTGCGGCTTATTCACAATTAAGGTGCCGGCTTGTTCTGCTCTTTCTAAAATATAAGTCGCATAGATAAATTCAGTGTCAAAAGGCGGGTCTTTACGCATTAAAATGGCATCAAGTGAACTTAGGGCGATGTCTTGTTCGCCATGAAATTCATACCATTTTTCAGGGTTTTCTTCGACCGTCACGATTTTTGTTTGTGCGCGAGCTTCACCTTGGTGTAAATACAGGTCATTCATTTCCATATAATGGATTTCATAACCACGACGCTGAGCTTCCAACATCATTGCAAAACTGGTGTCTTTCTTGATTTTGATGGATGAAATAGGATCCATCACTATACCGAGCTTGATCATTTTTTCTCCTTACCCCAGATCACCTAAGCGCACTTGCAGTGCTGTGATAGCGGTTAGCGCAGTCGTTTCTGTTCGTAATACTCGAGGCCCTAACAGTATATCGGTAAATTGATAGTTTGCTGTCATGGCAATTTCGTCTGCTGATAAGCCACCTTCAGGGCCAATCAACAATCGTACTTTCTTTAGTTCAGTGGGTAGCGTATTAATACTTTCTGTTGCCCGTGGGTGTAAATTGACTTTAAACGCACCGTCATTCTCGGTGCACCAGGCTTCAAGGGTTTGCACTGGGCGAATTTCTGGAATTCGGTTGCGGCCGCATTGTTCACAGGCTGCAATTGCAATTTTTTGCCATTGTAGTAATTTTTTTTCGAGTCGTTCGCCATCTAAGCGAACACCACAACGTTCTGATAATAAAGGTGTTATTGTATTAACTCCGAGTTCGACAGATTTTTGGATGGTAAATTCCATTTTTTCCCCACGAGACATGACTTGCCCTAGGTGCAAATCGAGCGGGGATTCTCTATCATCAATTTGGCTATTTTCAATGTGTACGAATACGTTTTTTTTAGTTGCTTCAGTAATTTCAGCACTAAAGGTCTGATTGCTGCCATCAAAAAGTTCGAGTTTTTGGCCAGCAGTCATGCGTAGCACCCGGCCGACATGGTTTGCGGCATCATCACCAAGAGAAATTGTTGTATTTATTTGAAGAGGCTCTGGGTGATAAATGCGTGGAATGCGCATAGCTTTTCCTTAGTACAAACTGGGTTAATAAATAATATAACTTTGATGAATATGGGGGTTGAATTGTTAAACTCAAGCGCTGCTACCTAGTTTATAACGAAATACAGGCCTTTTATAGTATGTCTGTGCCATTAGCGACATCTTAAACTGTGATGAAGTCCACTAGGGGATACTGATATTCGAATAAACCGATTCTACTCTACGGAATTAAAGTGTTGGGGGCATCGGAAATTCACAGTATATTTATTTTTATCTCCATAAAGGAATAAGGAGTTAATATGAGGGAACTAATCTGTATTTTTATATCATCAGCTATATCTATTATTTCACCTTCTGAGCAGTTTATATTATCATGCCAAAATGAAAAATTTACAAATCCGTTTGATTTTGTTTGTATTTTTTCTTTTTTGATTATGTTGTTAATCTCTTTTTTCTCGACTAAAAAGCTACTTATTTATTTACCAGTTGTTTTTTTTGATAAATCAAAAATTATTATTAGAAATACTATTCTACTTCTAATATATGGCGTATTAATTTTTATAATATATTGGAAGTCTGATGGTTTATATATGGTTTTATTTTTGACACTATATATTAATTTGATAATTCCATTATTCATCATTGATAATAAAATAGGTTATCTCCCTGATATTCTTACATACCCATTATTATGGTTGGGGCTGTTATATCAAATTCATTTGCCAAATGGGAATGTGGTTTCAGCTATTTACGCGGTGCTGATCAGTTACTTAGTAATGCTTATGGTGGTGACATTGGTTGAAAAACAAACGTTTCAGCCACAAATGGGGAGGGGGGATTTTAAACTCGTTGCCGCTTGTTCTGCCTGGCTTGGGGTTTGGCAGCTTCCTTACTTTTTGGGGACTGCCGCAGGGGTAGGGCTATTGCAATATTGGGTAATCTATGGGTTGTTGCCTAAAATATATCAAAAGAAGCAACAGGCGAATCAGGCCTACCCTGAGACATTATCTGGGGAAAAAATAGCTAAAAAAACGAAGACGATCCCATTTGGCCCCGCGCTAATTATTAGCGCTAGCATATGGTTGTATTTATCAATAATTGAATATTAAATTAAAAGACAACCATACGTGCATGCATGAAAGGGGTGAGTAAAAATCGGAGTTGTAGTTGTTAAGACGCTGCTGTTACTAGAGAGTCTAAAAACTGCTGCCATTTACTCGGCTCACCGAGGTAATTTTGTAATGGAACACGCAACCATCTATCCTGTTGTTGTATTAACAGTGTTGGAAAACCGGATGCACCTGACTGCGCTAACAGAGCCTTACTTGTTCCAATGTGGGCCGCAGTTTCATGTTGCTCACACTCACTGTAGTCGGATACATACTGGGTTACATCGAGGCCAATTTCTTTGGCGAGCTCAAGAAGTACCGTGGTATCTTTAATATGGCGTCCTGAAATGTAGTGTGCTTTTTGAATGGCTTTAAGCATCTCAAAGCCTTTGTCTTGCTTGGTTGCCGCTAATATAGCGGTTTGCGGTGGTGTTGAGTCCATAACCAAATTAGGTTCGTGTAG
Organism: Providencia sp. PROV040; assembly: GCF_032706145.1. Taxonomy (NCBI): domain Bacteria; kingdom Pseudomonadati; phylum Pseudomonadota; class Gammaproteobacteria; order Enterobacterales; family Morganellaceae; genus Providencia; species Providencia sp. PROV040. The sequence continues at coordinate 1,107,421 of NZ_CP120530.1, forward strand.
CATTTTTATATAGTCATCGCCAAACACTTGCCCTGTCATTGATGCAATGCGCTTATCGGATTGCAGAATATATTGGCGAAAATTATCATCTAAATGTAGACGAGCGTCACCTGCTAGCATGCCACCACCATGCATTTCAATGTTGATACTTGGGTGTTGCTTGGCAATTTCGACTAAAGGCGCAGCGGCATAGCACCAGCCGCAATAAGGGTCATAAATATAGTGTAGGGTGATGCTGCTCATAATCGTTCTCTTTATTTGCTATTTTTAAATAATTTGAGTTAAGTTGTATCATTATCAAAAAATTAATACCACTATCATTCGGTTAAATCAGCCAAATTGCTTTTAGTAAGTCATTCAGTGTGCAGATACGGGGCATACCGCGCAACTGGCTGAAATAGTGAATATTACTTAATTACTGAGGCCATTTCATTTCGCCTTTAATGACTTTTGCACTAAGTTCTAAGCTTGATTTATCATCTAATTGTGGATACTTCGCTGCAACTTTTTGGATGAGCTCACCTGAGTTTTTACTTGTTTTATATGCACTTTCAAAGTCCTGTAAATATTTTTGAGTGAAAGAAACCGTCGCTACATCTAATTTAGACGCCCCCGTAAAGTGGCCGGGAACAACGGTTGCTGGGTTCAGAGCTTTGATGTCTTTTAATGTTTGCAGCCAATTTTTGCGTGACTCTTCTGTTTGGGTATCCGCTACCCAAACATGAATATTGTCAGAAACAATAACGCCACCCACAACGGCTTTTAATGATGGAACCCAGAGATAAGTTCTATCTGGTGACACGCCATCAAGGCCTTTAATTTCAAGTTTTTCGCCATCAACGGTGAAGTAGTCTCCTTTAATCACTTCAGGGACGATAACATGGGCAGGGGCTTCATCTTTTAATACACCACCCCAGTAAGCCAGCTTGCCATCTTTAGTGGCTTTAATGGCTTCAACTGTGTTTGCTGTCGCGACCACCTTTGCCTCTGGGAAGGCGTTTGTTAGGGTATCGAGCCCAAAATAGTAATCTGGATCTGAATGGCTAATATAAATCGTGGTTAATTTCTTATTGAGTTTTTTGATTTTATCAACCAATTGTTGTGCATCATTTTTTTGAAATTGCGCATCAATCAGTACCACTTCACTTGAGCCGCTAATAATTTCAGAGGAAACAGGGAACACGCTGTTATTTCCGGGGTTATAAACATCCAATGCCAGTTTTTCAGCTTGTGCTAGATTTATCGTTGTGGCGAATAATGCGGTTGCTGCTAATAAGGCCAATTTCATGTTGTATCCTAAAATGAAGTTATACAGAAAAGTTTGTTTTGCATGTCGTGTATACTAAATTGCAATGATGAGATGAAAAACCCCATAATTAGGTGTTGTTTGTTGCATAATTCGGTCAAATGAGAATGGTATGGATAGATTAAAAGCGGCTGAGGTATTTATTACTATCATTGAACAAGGCAGCCTAAGTGGAGCCGCAGAAAAACTGGATATGTCTAGAGCGATGGTGACACGCTATTTGTCAGAAATGGAACAATGGGCGGGGGTACGTTTATTAAATCGCACTACGCGGAAATTAAGTTTAACTTCCGCAGGAGAAGGTGTATATCAACAATCTTTGCAACTTAATGCGATTTCCCAAATGGTGCCTGTGCAGCAAGAGCTTGATGCAAAAGTATTATCTGGTTTAGTGCGTATTAGTTGTTCACAATCAATCGCCCAAAGTGCGCTTTCTGTGGCTATTTCTGAGTTTATGAAACTTTACCCGAATATGGCTATTGATATGCAAATATCGAATAAATCGGTTAATTTGATAGAAGAACGAATTGATTTGGCAATCCGTATCACGAATCAACTGGAACCGAGTTTAATCGCAAAACCCTTGTCAACTTGCCATTCTGTCATTTGTGCTTCACCTGACTTTTTAAAAGGAAAAAAACAGCCTGAAAAGCCAGAGGATTTAGTTTTGCTTGATTGCTTAACCTACAATTTTTTTGGTCGTAGCTTATGGGTATTTGAAAAAGCAGGCATGCAGCATAGTGTGTTAGTTGATGGGCGCTTAAGTGCTAACGAATCCGTATTTCTCGCTGAAGCAACATTGCAGGGGGCGGGTATCTCTATGCAACCTTATTATTCAGTTGCTAATCATTTGGCTTCGGGTGAGTTAGTTCAGTTATTACCTGAATATACTCCAATGCCACTAGGTATTTACGCTGTGTATACTAGCCGCCAAAAAATGCCAACCGCCCTGAGGGTGGTGATTGATTATCTCGCTAATTGGTTTGAAACTTCACCTCATTGGCACCTATTGATGCAACAGCGCGGAAGTTAGCTGAGTTCTTATTTGATTAAAGTTATCCTCTAAATGTTGAGTAAAAATATTGGTCAATTGTGATGAAGGGCGGTGAATTGGCCTTATTAAACTAACAGTAAAAGGAATCGAAAAACTGAGTGGGCGTAGAGCTAACTTCCCAGCTGATTGTTGATGGAAATCTAATGCAGTTAACGGGTTAACAATAGAAACTCCAATCCCTTTTAGTGCCATAGCGCAAATGGATGATGCCGAATGCGTTTCCATGACCATTTTTCGTTCGACGTGGTGTTCCGCAAAGGTTGAGTCAATCAACTGACGGTAGCTGTCAGTTAATGACAGGCTAATAAAACGTTGGCCTTGAAAATCGCTGGGTGTTAACACTTCTTTTTGGGTTAAAGGGTGGCTCGCCGGTAAGACACACACTTCATTTAAACTTCCTAGTGTTTGTTGTTCAGTTCCTGGTGGCATTTGTAGATGCTCTGTTAAGCCGAAATCGTAACGTTGGGCTGACAACCATTCCTCTAATACAGGGGACTCTTGTGGGATCACCGTGATGCTGACATCAGGGTAATTTTCCATAAACGATTGGCAAACCTGAGGTAATAAAGATTGGGCGAAAGCCGGTAGGCAGGTTATCGATATTTGCGCATGTTCGAAACGCCGGATGGTTTCCGCTGAATTTTTAATGCGTTCTAAACCATAATAGGAGCGTTCAACCTCTTCAAGAAACCGTAAACCTTGTGCTGTAGGTTGTAACCGCCCTTTGACTCTATCGAATAACTTAAACTGTAAAAGGTATTCTAAGCGAGCAAGTTCACGGCTGATAGTCGGCTGTGAGGTGTTTAGCAGCGCAGCGGCTTCCGTTAGGTTAGGGGTCGTCATTACTGCACGGAATATTTCGATGTGCCGCCATGAAATGGCTTGCATAGAGCGTCCTTAATAAATTCCATATCAAATGTGAATAGACTTTAGCAAAATAGATATTTTTTTTCCCGTATTATTCTTTGAATAATAGCTTTTAATATAATAAAAACTTGCAAACGAGAAAGACAATGACTTCATTCGCAACGACAACAAGCCAATATTTAACCCCTGAGTATTTACGCGCATTACCTGAGCAGTATGGTAGCCCTGTTTGGGTTTATGATAGCGCGGTGATCATTGAGCGTATCAAGCAATTACAAGTTTTTGATACCGTGCGCTTTGCACAAAAAGCGTGCTCGAATATTCATATCCTGTGCTTAATGAAACAGCAAGGCGTTAAAGTCGATTCCGTTTCCTTAGGGGAGATTGAACGTGCGCTGGTGGCAGGGTTCCAGCCTGGGCGTGAAAACTCAGAAATCGTCTTTACAGCGGATGTGCTCGATAGAGCGACATTAGCGAAAGTCACTGAGTTAGATATCCCTGTGAATGCTGGCTCGATTGATATGCTTGAACAAATTGGCGAGCAAAAAGCTGGCCATCCTGTTTGGCTGCGTATCAACCCTGGTTTTGGTCACGGTCATAGCCAAAAAACTAATACTGGCGGCGAAAATAGTAAGCACGGTATTTGGCATGAAGACTTATCTTTAGCGTTAGAAAAAATTCGCCATTATAATTTGTCATTGGTTGGTATTCATATGCATATTGGTTCTGGGGTTGACTATCAACATCTTGCCGATGTGTGTGATTCTATGGTGGCGCTAGTCACAACCGCAGGGGTTGACCTTCATGCCATTTCAGCAGGTGGTGGGTTATCAACCCCTTATCGTGAAGGTGATGAATTAATCGATGTGCAGCATTATTACAGCTTATGGGATAACGCTCGCCAACGTATCGAACAACACTTAGGGCACAAAATTGAACTTGAAATAGAACCTGGCCGATATTTGGTTGCGGAATCAGGCGTATTGTTAGCTGAAGTGCGAGCCGTTAAAGATATGGGTAGCCGCCACTATGTGCTTGTAGACAGTGGTTTTAATGACCTAATGCGCCCAGCGATGTATGGCAGCTATCACCATATTTCAGTATTACCCACGGATGGACGTAACGTTGATGGGGCTCAACTAAAAGACACTATTGTCGCTGGCCCTCTGTGTGAATCAGGAGATGTATTTACCCAGTTAGAGGGCGGTTTAGTGGTAACCCGCGCTTTACCCGAGGTGAAAGTTGGCGATTTTCTGGTTTTTCATGACACTGGCGCTTATGGTGCATCCATGTCATCAAACTACAATAGCCGCCCATTATTACCCGAAGTGATGTTTGTGAATGGCAAACCACAATTGATTCGCCGTCGCCAAACGATAGAGGAATTATTGGCGTTGGAGTTGTAATTTAAATAATTCCTCAAAAAATTAATGGATCCAGCTATTAAATAAATGGCTGGATTTTTTTGTTTTTAATTAAGGTTAAAACTACTCTTTTAGGTTATTTACAATACTTTTTTATATGTAAAAATAAATTTATTTTCTTCTAATGATTGATTTTATTTAAATGAGAATAATATGAAATTGATGATTTTTATACTTGGCTTAGCCTTTTTAGAGTGTAAAGCTAATGATTTTAAAAGAGATATCATTATGCCATCATATAGGATGTTATCATTTAATTATGATAGTAAGTATTTAATATATGAACCATCTATTAGTGATGAGTACCCACCACCAAGAAATGAAAAAGATTTCTTTTTGTTAGTTGAAAAGGCTGCATCAGGAGATTCAAATAGTAATTTATTATTATTTAAATTATTCCTTAAGGATTCTAATTGCAAGTATTTTGATTTTAAACCGTCGATACCTAATTTCATCTGCAAAAAAGCTGTTAATTACTTAATTGAATCAGTTAATATAAATCCTGATAATAATATGGCGTTATTTGAAATGAGTAAACTTTATCATAAAGGGGTTGTATTGAATGAAAATGAAAATAAAGCAAATCTAATTCTAGATAAAATAATAAAAAAAGGAGGGAGAGATTCTGTATTAGTCTGTGATTACTTAGTTGAAATTACTCTTTTTGATGATGATGGAAATATAAAAAATATTGATAAATCTAGATATTATGCAGATATTGGTGCTAAAAATGGTAGCGAAAAATGTAAAAAATATCTCAATGATATAGATAACTATATGAGAAATTAATAGAGATAAAAGGGGGGGATGTATGGATGTTAAAGAATATATACCAGAACATTATTTACAAAGCGTAAATGAAGGTGATAGTCGATTGTTTGAATTAGATGATAATGGTTTCTCTAACTATGGAGGACCTAGCTTTACTATATTTGTTTCTCCGCCGGATAGCCAATATATAGATGTTGTAGGTGATAATACAAATATAGGGGATTCTTCTTTTGGTCATGTGTTTATTGGTCTTAAAGGCACAAATCCGGAAAGTAACCAATTTGAAAGCGTATCTATAGGTTTTAGTGCTGGTAATAGTTTTTTGACCAATACGGATAATATTTCATTCGATGATCATAATAAGTATTCAGAAGCATCATCTTTGACAATTGTGGGACAAGGACCTGTGTTTGATAATGATTTAAATAATTTATTTAAGACATATAATTCAATCAAAAATAATTTGGATGGTAATGAGAATTATAACTTGATATCAAATAATTGTATTGACTTCGTGAGTGATTTTCTTGAAAAGTCTGGTGTCAATGGTATTAAATTAGCAGGAACACCAAAGAAAAATTTAAAGAAAATAAAGGAAATAGCAAAGGACTATAAAACACCTTTAATTATTGACTTAAATAATAATGGAGTGGAAACTTTACCATATGATTTTGGTGTGCTATTTAAATTTAATGGAGAGCTAAAAAAAACCGGATGGGTTTCTCCCAGTGATGCATTATTGGTGATGGATAAAAATAGTGATGGAATTATTAATGATTCTAGTGAGTTATTTGGGGATGATTATCTGAAAGAAAATGGTTGTTTTGCATTAAATGGTTTTGATGGCTTAATGGATTTTGATAGCAATAATGATGGATTTGTTAGTAATGATGATTTTCACTGGGAATATCTTAAGTTATGGCGAGATAAAAACAGTGATGGTAAAACGCAGTCTGAAGAATTATTAGGTTTGAGTAAGGCCGGTATTTCATCAATAAGCTTAAGTTATTCATTTTCTGATTATGTGGATGAAAATAGTAATCAACATAAATTAATATCAGAGGTAACTTGGATTGATGGAAAAAAAACAGATATTGTTGATGTGTGGTTTAAACAAAAAGATATAGCTCATCCTGAAAATCAACTAGCAGAGTTGATTTCATTATTTAATAGTGAGTCATCTATAAGCTTAAATAATGTATTAATGACTACAATGAAAAATACACTACCATTTTTAAAATCAAATAACGATCGCGTATTTAATGGGTTAATATGAAATGGTTATTGGTTGTGCTAGTTTTTATTCTCAGTGGATATGATTCATATTCATACAGTGAAAATTTTTTACAAAGTAGTGACGTGAAACCTCCGTCGTATAGGATGCTTGCTTTTTCTACTAATAATATGAAGCATGAAGAAGAGAAAAATTTTTTTCAGGCCATGACACCAATTGAGACAGCAGAGAAATTTTATCTACTCAAAAATAAAGTAGATGAAGGTGACGCCAAAACCCATTATCTTTTATTTTTATTATATTTTGATGATTCGACCTGTTCTGAAAAAAGTCTAGTCAATTTAAAGCGAATTGCAGATGAAAATTGTTTAATTGGTTTAGAATATTTAAATAAAGCTGTAATGATTGATCCTAATTTTCAGCTGGGTTTATACCGATTAGCTTACTTTAATAATCACGGAGTTGGTGTGGAGATTGATTTGGAGCAGTCAATAAAATATTGGGAGAGGTTGATAGAAACTAAAGGTTATTACCGTCTATTAGCGTTAGAGGCTGCCTCTGAAATCTATTTTTACGAATTTGGAAAAATAGACAAAGCAAAAGAGTATCTAACAATTTGCGCAAATGAAGGTGGGGAGATTTGTCAATTTAAGCTAGGTGACTGGGATAATAAAATTAAATTACGACCTTATATATTAGAGGCTAAACAACGAGCAAACTCCCCGAGTACGTAGAAAATTGATGTATAATTTGCACTAATAAAAAACTCAAGGGGCGAATAACTCCTTGAGTTTTTTTATTACTTAATAAACTTAATAATTAATTAAGCCGCTTTCTTTTTCTTACTAGTTTCTTCATTTGAAGGTTCATCTGGTGACTTTTTTGTCGGAAGTACACCCAAATCATCAAACTCAAACTCATCGACGTTAATCGTCCGTAACCGGCTTGCTTCTGCTTTACGCAAGATATCAGCTTCTTCTTGCGTAATTACGTTTTCAGGAAGTAGTTGGTCAGCAAGCTTATCTAAGCGAGTAAAGCTGAGCTTACGCTCTTTTAAGCGGCAAATACGTTCGAAAATAGGTTCAGCGGCAATGATATCCAGCAAGGCTTGGTTAACTAAGCCATGAGGGTTGTTTTCCGTAGGTGTTAAATACTGCCCACGGCCCAATCTGTCGCGTGTTTCTGATGGCTCCATCAGAATTTGAGCCAGTTTATGGTCTAGTCGGTCTGATGGTGTCGACATCGCACGGCCAGTAGGGAACAGTGTGATGCGCATGATCCCGGCAACCAATTTGTTAGGGAAGTTTTTCAGGAGGTCATCCATCGCTTTTTCTGATTGATATAAACAATCTTCAACCGCCCATTTCACTAATGGTAAGTCTGCTTTCTGGCGACCTTCATCTTCATAACGTTTTAAGGTTGCAGATGCGAGATACAAGTGGCTTAAAATATCCCCTAAACGAGCAGAGATACGTTCACGGCGTTTCAAGCTACCGCCTAACACACCCATGGCAACATCGGATAGCAATGCTAAGTTGGCACTTTGGCGGTTTAGCATTTGATAGTAACGACGTGTTTCATCTTTGGTTGGTGCATGACTTCCACGGCCATTGGTTAAACCAAGCCAGAAGCTACGGAATTGGTTACTAACCACATGTCCAATATGCCCAAATACGGCTTTATCGAATTTATGTAAGTTATTGTCCTGCGCTGCGGCCATTTCTTCTAATACAAAAGGATGGCAACGGATAGCGCCTTGACCGAAGATGATCATACTGCGGGTTAGGATATTTGCCCCTTCAACTGTAATGGCGATAGGTGCGCCTTGATAGGCTCTGGCAACAAAGTTTGAATCCCCAAGACAGATTCCTTTACCACCCGTAATATCCATGGCATCAATAATGGCGCGCTGGCCACGGTGTGTACAGTGGTATTTAACAATAGCGGATAAAACGGCAGGTTTCTCACCTAACATAATTCCAGAGGTGATGAGAGTTGCTGCTGCATCCATTAGATAGGTATTACCCGCGATGCGCGCTAGCGGCTCTTCAATACCTTCCATTTTACCAATGGGTAATTTGAATTGGCGACGAATATAAGAGTAAGCTCCTGTCGCGATAGCGATACTCTTCAAGCTACCTGTTGAGTTCGATGGCAATGTAATGCCACGACCCACTGAAAGGCACTCAACCAACATTCTCCAACCTTGGCCAGCCATTTTTGGCCCACCAATAATGTAATCGATTGGAACAAAAATATCTTTTCCACGTGTAGGACCATTCATAAATGGAATATTTAGTGGGAAGTGGCGGTGACCAATTTCAACACCTGAGGTATTAGTTGGAATTAACGCACAGGTGATACCAAGGTTTTTCTCGCCACCTAAGAGTTTATCAGGGTCTGAAAGTTTGAATGCGAGACCTAGTACAGTGGCAATTGGTGCTAAGGTAATATAGCGTTTGTTCCATGTTAAACGCATTCCTAATACTTGCTCACCTTGCCATTCTCCCATACAAACGACACCTGAATCTGGGATTGCACCAGCATCTGAGCCTGCTTCAGGGCTCGTTAATGCAAAACATGGAATTTCTTCACCCGTCGCTAAGCCTGGTAAATAGCGTTGTTTTTGTTCGTCAGTCCCATAATGCTGTAGTAGTTCGCCAGGGCCTAATGAATTTGGAACACCAACAGTGATAGCAAGAATACCGGATACGCCAGCGAGTTTTTGTAGAACTTGAGACTGTGCATAAGCAGAAAACTCAAGGCCACCATATTCTTTTTTGATGATCATAGCGAAGAAACGGTGATCACGTAGGTATTGCCACACTTCAGGAGGAAGATCCGCAAGTTCATGGCTAACTTCGAAGTCATTGACCATACCACAAACAGTTTCAACGGGCCCATCCATAAAAGCTTGTTCTTCTGCGGTTAATTGTGGTTTTGGGTAGTTATGCAGTTTATTCCAATCTGGAGCACCACGGAAAAGGTCACCTTCCCACCACGTTGTTCCAGCGTCAATGGCTTCTTTTTCTGTACTTGACATTGGCGGCATGACTCTTTGGAACATTTTCATCGCGCGGATAGAGAAAAGCGATTGACGTACGGGAGTGAAGACAAAAGGAAATAAAACCAAGGCAACTGGCAGTAACATCCAGTAGCTCCAAATATTGATGACCCCCATAACCGCGGTATAGGCCAATAATAATATTGAGCTAAAAACTAAAGAGGTTTTGTGGTAACAAAGTACGCCGATTAAGGCGAGAAATAACACAATGCTGAGAAGGATCATAGTTAAGCTCCTGTCCACTTGTAAGAGGTCTGACCTGTTTGTTGCTTTAATCTATACCTATTAATAAAGGATTAGCAATGTATTTACATCTTAATTACAACTTAGCTCACAAAAACGTCATATAAAGGAAATTATCGTAGTAATTAGTCTTATTTGTTTTATGAAAAGTCAGGTTATTGGTTATGAGATACGGTGAATTTTGTCGATAGGGTCATGACAGCACAATCAAAAGTAGAAACAAAATTATCCCTGTGCAACAATCTGACTATTAAAGATTAATTACTGATATCTATCTGAGTTTTGCCATGGAACGCCATTTTTCTTTTAGGATAATTTGGATGTAAATTAATCGTAATTTCTGTAACGTATTCTTAATTAAGAGGAAATCTCATGTATCAAGACTTAATCCGCGGCGAGCTGACTGAAGCGGCCGAGACGTTATCGAATTTCCTTAGCGATGATGCCAATATTAATGCTATCCAACAGGCTGCCGTTCTACTTGCTGACTCTTTTAAAGCAGGTGGCAAAGTATTATCTTGTGGTAATGGGGGCTCTCACTGTGATGCAATGCATTTTGCTGAAGAATTAACAGGGCGTTACCGCGAAAACCGCCCAGGTTATCCTGCGATTGCTATTTCAGATGTGAGTCATTTATCTTGTGTGAGTAATGACTTCGGCTATGAGTTTGTTTTTTCGCGCTTTATCGAAGCTGTTGGCATGAAAGGTGATGTTTTACTCGGAATTTCTACCTCAGGTAATTCAGGAAACATTATTAAAGCGATTGCCGCTGCGCGTGAAAAAGGTATGAAAGTCATCACGCTAACAGGTAAAGATGGCGGGAGAATGGCTGGAACCGCGGATATTGAAATTCGTGTTCCACACTTTGGGTATGCCGACCGTATCCAAGAAATTCATATTAAAGTTATTCATATCTTAATTCAGTTAATCGAAAAAGAGATGGTGAAGTAACGTTATTATTGATCAGGAGCTTTTAAATGTGCGAGTTACTTGGCATGAGTGCCAATGTTCCAACCGATATTTCGTTTAGCCTAAGTGGGTTAATTTCCCGAGGGGGCCAAACAGGCCCACATAAAGATGGTTGGGGAATTACCTTTTATGAGGGGCTCGGGTGTCGCACATTTAAAGATCCTCAACCCAGTTTTTTATCACCTGTCGCTCGTTTTGTGCAGGAATACCCGATTAAATCAGAAAGTGTTGTTGCGCATATTCGCCAAGCAAATCGGGGGGATGTGTCGTTAGCAAATACTCACCCCTTTACTCGTGAGCTATGGGGACGTAATTGGACTTATGCACATAATGGGCAGTTAAAGGGGTATCGTACACTGAAAACTGGACGTTATTGCCCAATAGGTGAAACTGATAGCGAATGGGCATTTTGTTGGATACTTCATCAACTCAGTGAAAAATACCCACGCAGGCCATCGAATTGGAAAAGCGTGTTCCGTTTTATTGCGACATTAGCTGACCAATTACGTCATAAAGGGGTATTTAATATGTTGCTGTCTGATGGGCAATATATGATGGCCTTTAGCTCGACGAATTTACATTGGTTAACGCGTAAGGCACCGTTTGGTAAAGCAAAATTACTTGACCAAGATATTGAAATCGATTTTGAGCAGTGCACGACCCCCACTGATGTGGTCTCTGTTATCGCAACGCAACCACTAACGGGTAACGAAAACTGGCAGCGAATTGACCCTGGTAATTTCGTCTTATTCTATCTTGGTGAGCGCATATTGTGATTTAGACCCTAACAATTTTGTTGGGGTATCAGCTTGGTCAATAACCGCATATTTACCTAAAGCGACCGACACCTCGGCAGGCCTTCCTGTGCGGTTGAAATACTCGTAAGCGGGTTGTAGCTGCTTCCAGAAGGCATAATGGCTGGAATTACGGTAGCGCAGCATATTTTCATTTGTCATTTTAAATGGGTAAATGTTGACATTAATGACTGACTGCCCGCTGAGTAAGGCCGTTTCTACTGTTTGGTAAATCTCACCCATATATTTATCGGTCATGGCATAACATCCCACCGAAACGCAACTGCCGTGGATCATAAGATAGCTACCGCTATAGCCTTGCGCTTTATCAAACTCATTAGGAAAACCAATATTGATAGATCGGTAATACCGACTATTAGGATTGAGCTGTTCCGCTGTAATTTGATAAAATCCTTCTGGACTTTTCAGGTCGCCTTCAATTTTTTTGGGACCTAGCCCTCCTGAAAACTTACAAATTGGGTAAGTTTTCGACAGTTTATATTTTCCTGATGGTGTTTTTTGGTAGAGTTCTAATAAACCTTCTTGCTTAAATATTTGAATAAAAATGGATGAGTTTGAGCTATCCGATACGTTATTATTAAGTAGAAATGAATAGTTACTTGCCTGAATAGCAGGAGAATATATGAGTACAAATAAAAAAATTGCACTAAAAAATTTACTTAATTTCATATTTAAGCCATATCAAGAAAATGTTTTTGAACAAAAAGAGTACATATTTTATGCATTCTAGACGAGTAAATCGAAAATTAATATAGTTTGTTAATAGTTTTTAAATGAACCTTTATTGTGTAAATAATAAACAATGATCGATAAATATGAGCTTAAATATCGATAATACCGAATTGTTAACAGAAAAATTTAAATATTAATGCAATTTGCTTGAACTATGTCACTTCTATAGCCGGACATAGAGAGTGGGAACTGATAAAATTGTGGGTGGCAGAAGATAAAATTTAGTAACAATTATGTGAGAATACCTGCTTAAGTGATGACGATTACTTGAGCTATTTTTTATTTAATGAGTCGCTATCATTCATTGCTGAATCGTTAGCTTAGGGTTTAACTGATAAACTTGTGCAGATCTTATGATTAAAATTAAAAAAGGCCTCAACCTTCCTATCGCAGGTGAGCCAGCCCAAGTGATAGAAGACGGCCCGAAAATTCAACACGTAGCTGTGCTAGGTGAGGAATATGTCGGAATGCGTCCTTCGATGCTGGTTAAAGAAGGTGAGCGTGTAGTTAAAGGACAGGTTCTTTTTGAAGATAAAAAGAACCCAGGGGTTTTATTTACAAGCCCAGCCTGCGGTAAAATTGTTGCTATTCATCGTGGTGAGCGTCGTGTGCTTCAATCTGTTGTCATCGAAATTGATGGTGATGAACAAGAAACATTTGCAGCTTATACTCGTGATGAGCTATCAACATTAACGCAACAACAAGTCGAAGATAACTTGATCAAATCGGGTCTGTGGACATCTTTAAGAACGCGTCCATTTAGCCGTTCACCACAACCGGGTTCTTCACCTATCGCTATTTTTGTCACTGCAATGGATACTAACCCACTTGCAGCGGATCCTGTTTTAATTATTAAAGAGCAAGAACAAGCATTTAACGATGGGCTTTTGGTTCTAAGTCGTTTAACAGAAGGTAAAATCCATGTGTGTCATGGAGAGGGAGACTTACCGAAGAATACGGCACACAACCAAATTTCTTATACTCAGTTTGCAGGGCCGCATCCTGCTGGTTTAGCGGGAACTCATATTCATTTCTTAGAACCTGTGAGTATTAAGAAAAAAGTTTGGAGCCTTAATTACCAAGACGTTATTGCTATTGGTAAGCTATTTGTTACGGGTCACCTATACACAGACCGCGTGATTTCATTAGCAGGGCCACAAGTTGAAAAACCTCGTCTTCTGCGTACTCGCCTAGGTGCTGATTTATATGAATTAACACAAGGTCAGCTTAAAGCGGGTGAAAATCGTATTATTTCCGGTTCAGTCCTTTGGGGCGTGACATGCGATGATACCCATCACTATCTTGGTCGTTTTCATAATCAAGTCTCAGTGTTAGCCGAAGGTCGCAATAAAGAGTTATTTGGCTGGATTATGCCTGGTGTTAATAAATTTACGATTACTCGTACCACAATCGGGCATTTCCTGAAAAATAAACGTTTTAATTTTACAACGACAATGAACGGTGGCGAGCGTTCGATGGTGCCAATTGGTAACTACGAGCGAGTCATGCCTCTCGATATCATGGTCACTCATTTATTGCGCGATCTCCTTGCTGGAGACACTGACTCATCACAAGAATTGGGCTGTTTAGAGTTGGACGAAGAAGATTTAGGTTTATGTACCTACGTTTGCCCAGCGAAATATGAATATGGTCCGGTGCTACGCGATGTTCTGACCAAGATTGAGCTAGAAGGGTGATTCCATGGGTCTGAAAAATTTATTTGAAAAGTATGAGCACCATTTTGAGCCCGGTGGAAAGCTAGAAAAATACTATGCGTTATTTGAAGCAGTTTCGACTGTTTTTTACACGCCGGGTACGGTAACAAAAGGGCGTTCTCATGTCAGGGATACTATTGACCTGAAACGTATGATGATATTGGTGTGGCTAGCGGTTTTCCCAGCTATGTTCTGGGGAATGTATAACGTTGGTAACCAAGCCATCCCAGCTTTGCATCAATTATATAGCGGGGCTGAATTACAGCAAGTTCTAGCTAGTGATTGGCATTATAGCTTAGCGCAGTTTTTAGGCGCATCACTTTCGATGGATGCGGGATGGGGAAGTAAAATGCTGCTGGGTGCAGTGTATTTCCTTCCTATTTATGCAGTCGTTTTCTTAGTCGGTGGTTTCTGGGAAGTGTTATTCGCCATGATCCGCGGCCATGAAATAAACGAAGGCTTCTTTATTACCTCGATTCTATTTGCCTTAATTGTGCCGCCAACCATTCCTTTATGGCAGGCTGCATTAGGTATCACGTTCGGGGTTGTTATTGCGAAAGAAATTTTTGGCGGTACTGGGCGTAACTTCTTAAACCCGGCATTGGCTGGACGTGCTTTCTTATTCTTTGCTTATCCTGCTCAAATATCAGGTGACTTAGTTTGGACCGCTGCAGATGGCTTCTCTGGTGCAACACCATTATCACAATGGGCAACAGGTGGTGAGCATGCGCTAATGAACACAGTGACTCATGAGCCTATTACTTGGATGCAAGCCTTTTTAGGTAATATGCCAGGTTCAATTGGTGAAGTGTCAACTCTGATGCTGTTTATTGGTGGGGCTCTTATCATGTTCTTCCGTATTGCATCATGGCGCATTGTCGCTGGTGTGATGGTTGGTATGATTGCAATGTCCTACCTATTCAACGCGATTGGCTCTGATACCAACCCGTTATTTGCTATGCCATGGTGGTGGCACATGGTACTCGGTGGCTTCGCATTCGGTATGATTTTTATGGCGACAGACCCAGTATCAGCTTCATTCACAGACAAAGGTAAATGGGCGTACGGCATTCTGATCGGTGTAATGTGTGTTCTTATCAGGGTTGTTAACCCAGCTTATCCAGAAGGGATGATGCTGGCGATCCTATTCGCCAACCTGTTTGCTCCTCTGTTTGACTATCTGGTCGTTCAAGCAAATATTAAGCGGAGAAAAGCTCGTGGCTAATGAAAAACCAATTAATAACGATAGCGTCGGCAGAACATTTCTAGTTGTTTTTATTCTTTGTCTAGTGTGCTCTATTGTCGTCGCAGGTGCTGCCGTTGGTTTAAAACCACAGCAGCAAGAACAGATTCAGTTAGATACTCAACGTAACATTTTAAGTGTTGCTGGGTTGCTACAGCCTAAAATGACCGCTGAGGAAGTTCAAAATGTGTATAAGGATCGCATCGAACCTAAACTTTTGAATTTTAAAACTAATGAATTATCTGATAGCACTAGCCGTTATGACTTAAATAGCGAGCTACGCAGCGAAGAAACGAGTATTGCACTCTCTCCTGCAGAGGATATTGCAAAAATCCGCCGTCGTGCCAATAGCGCTGAAATCTATTTGGTTAAAGATGAAGCAGGAAAAGTATCACAAATTATTTTACCTGTTTACGGTTCTGGTTTGTGGTCTGTCATGTATGCCTTTATTGCGGTAGATGTAGATGGTGTTACCTCTCGTGGTATTACTTACTACGCACATGGTGAAACACCAGGGCTGGGTGGTGAGGTTGATAACCCTCAGTGGAAAGCACAATGGCCAGGTAAAAAGCTGTTCAATGAACAGGGGGTTCCGGCAATTAAAATCGTGCGCGGTGGTGCTACAGATAACCCATACGGTATCGACGGCCTTTCAGGTGCGACTCTAACATCGAACGGGATCCAACATATGTTTGATTTCTGGTTAGGGGATAACGGTTTTGGTCCGTTCCTGAAAAAAGTACGTGAAGGAGCGCTGAATAATGGCTGATTCAAAAGAAGTAAAACGCGTCCTACTTGGGCCGCTATTTGATAACAACCCAATTGCTTTACAGGTATTAGGGGTTTGTTCTGCACTTGCAGTGACAACGAAGTTAGAAACCGCACTCGTTATGACGATTGCTGTAACCTTAGTAACGGCTTTTTCTAACTTCTTTATCTCACTCATCAGGAACTATATTCCGAGTAGTGTGCGTATTATTGTTCAAATGGCGATTATTGCGTCTTTAGTTATTGTCGTTGACCAAATTTTACGTGCATACGCCTATGAAATATCAAAACAACTTTCTGTATTTGTTGGCTTGATTATTACTAACTGTATCGTCATGGGACGTGCTGAAGCTTACGCAATGAAAGCACCACCAATTGAAAGCTTCATGGACGGTATTGGTAACGGTCTTGGTTATGGTGTGATCCTTGTTTTAGTCGGCTTTTTCCGTGAGTTATTTGGTTCCGGCAAATTGTTTGGTATCACAGTTTTTGAATCACTACAAACCGGTGGTTGGTACATGCCAAATGGCTTGTTCCTCCTCGCGCCAAGTGCATTCTTTATCATTGGTATGCTGATTTGGGGACTACGTACTCTGAAACCAGCTCAGGTAGAGAAGGACTAATCACATGGAACACTATATTAGCCTGTTTGTTAAAGCCATTTTTATTGAAAATATGGCATTAGCGTTTTTCTTGGGAATGTGTACTTTCCTTGCGGTGTCGAAGAATGTAAAAACCGCTTTTGGACTGGGTATCGCTGTAACGGTAGTTCTGGGGATCTCTGTCCCAGCCAATAACTTAGTATACAACTTGGTGTTACGTGATGGTGCGATTGCCGAAGGTATCGATTTATCCTTCTTGAACTTCATCACTTTTATCGGTGTTATTGCCGCGTTAGTTCAGATTCTTGAAATGATTTTAGACCGCTACTTCCCGTCACTGTATAACGCGTTAGGTATCTTTTTGCCATTGATTACCGTTAACTGTGCCATTTTCGGTGGTGTTTCTTTCATGGCTCAGCGTGATTATAACTTTAGCGAATCGATTGTGTATGGGTTCGGTTCGGGGATCGGTTGGATGCTCGCAATCGTATTGCTGGCGGCTATCCGTGAGAAGATGAAGTACTCAGATATTCCATCGGGTCTAAAAGGGTTAGGTATCACCTTTGTGACAACCGGTTTAATGGCATTGGGCTTTATGTCCTTCTCCGGTGTGCAGCTATAAAGGCGAGAAGAATTCATGGAAATTATTATTTTAGGTGTCGTGATGTTTACCCTGATTGTCTTGGTGCTGACAGGTTTAATCCTGTTTGCTAAATCCAAGCTAGTCAATACAGGGAACATCAAAGTTGAAGTTAATGGCGATCCAGACAAAAGTTTTGAAGCTCCGGCGGGCGACAAACTGTTAGGCATGCTATCAAACCAAGGTATTTTTGTTTCATCAGCATGTGGCGGCGGTGGCTCTTGTGGTCAGTGCCGTGTGAAAATCAAAGAAGGCGGTGGTGATATTCTGCCAACTGAGCTTTCACACATCAACAAACGTGAAGCAAAAGAAGGCTGCCGATTAGCGTGTCAGGTCAACGTTAAGCAAGATTTAAAAATTGAGCTTCCAGAAGAAATTTTTGGTGTGAAAAAATGGGAGTGTGAAGTTATTTCTAATGATAACAAAGCCACTTTCATTAAAGAGCTTAAACTGAAAATTCCAGAAGGAGAGGTAGTTCCTTTCCGTGCGGGTGGTTTTATTCAGATTGAATGTCCGGCACATGTTGTCAAATACGAAGATTTTGATGTACCAGAAGAGTACCGCGAAGATTGGGATAAATTTAACCTGTTCCGTTATGTATCTGAGGTTAAAGAGCCAACTGTTCGCGCCTATTCGATGGCAAACTACCCGGAAGAGTATGGCATTATCATGCTAAACGTGCGTATTGCTACGCCACCACCTCGTAATCCAGATGTCCCACCGGGGATCATGTCTTCTTATATTTGGTCATTAAAGCCAGGGGATAAAGTCACTATTTCTGGGCCGTTTGGTGAATTCTTTGCTAAAGAAACGGAAGCAGAAATGGTGTTTATCGGTGGTGGTGCGGGAATGGCGCCAATGCGTTCTCACATATTTGACCAACTGCGTCGTTTGGATTCTAAACGTAAGATCAGTTTCTGGTATGGTGCGCGTTCAGTCCGTGAAATGTTCTACACTGAAGATTTTGACCAACTTGCCGCAGAACATGAAAACTTTACATGGCATGTCGCGCTTTCAGACCCTATGCCTGAAGATAATTGGGATGGTTATACAGGTTTCATCCATAATGTCTTATATGAAAACTACTTAAAAGACCATCCAGCGCCAGAAGATTGTGAGTTCTATATGTGTGGACCTCCAATGATGAATGCTGCTGTGATTAAAATGTTGAAAGACCTCGGTGTTGAAGATGAAAATATCCTGTTGGATGACTTCGGTGGTTAAGCAACTTAGCTGATTTTATTAGACTTATCAAAGTCAGTAGACAGTAACACTTTAAAGAGGGAAAATATTTTCCCTCTTTGTGATTTTAGTAAATCTATTAAGTGCTAATTAGTTAGCGCTTAATAGGTAGATTTATAATTATTTTGACTGGAACATTCTCTGCATGGGTGACGATGTAAAGTGTGTTAATAGTCTGGGCGGCCTTAACAAAATGCGCTCATGATTGACGCGGAGAAAATTATGCTAAGTAAAAGAATTTATACCCCAATACTGCTATTTGTTGCAGCTCTGTTTCTTACTGCCTGTGGTGGACCTGAACAACAGAATCTTCAGGGGCAAACGATGGGGACGTACTATTCGGTTAAATATGTTACAGATTCTTCGGAGCCAAAGCCTGAAGTCATTCAAGCCGAAATAGATAAACGTTTGGAAGAAGTTAACGACCAAATGTCAACATATCGCCCAGATTCAGAATTAAGTCGTTTTAATCAATTTAAAGAAGTGAATACGCCGTTCCCAGTTTCTGCAGCAACCGCAACTGTGGTTAAAAAAGCCATTGAAATTAATAAGCTTACTAATGGTTCATTAGATGTAACGGTTGGGCCTTTAGTTAATTTATGGGGTTTTGGCCCTGAAGGAAGAGTGACTAAAGCGCCTTCTGATGAAGAGTTGGCTAAGCGTAGAGCCTGGACTGGTATCGAGAAACTCTCGGTTCAGGATAATAACCTAATTAAAACGATCCCTGAGCTGTACGTCGACCTTTCCTCAATTGCTAAAGGTTATGGTGTTGACGTTGTTGCTGAATATTTAGAATCATTGGATATCAATAATTATATGGTTGATATTGGTGGTGAAGTGCGTACGAAAGGAACAAATGGTAAAGAAGTACCATGGCGTATTGCAATAGAAAAACCTGTCGCGGATGGGGTAAGCCAAACAGCACAAGAGATTATTGAACCAGGTGACCGTTCTATCGCTACATCAGGAGATTACCGTAATTATTTCGAGCAAGATGGTGTTCGTTTTTCTCATACCATTGACCCAAAAACAGGCAAGCCAATCACTCATAATTTAGTTTCTATTACGGTGATTGCAGAAAATTGCATGAGTGCTGATGGCCTATCTACGGGGCTAAATGTTTTAGGGCCTGAAGTTGGCTTTGATTTAGCTGAAAAAATGAATATTCCTGTTTTTATGATTGTTAAGACAGATAAAGGTTTTGAAGAGCGTTATACTAAGGCATTCGAACCATTTTTAACTAAAAAACAGTAGTTTTGGGAGGATAAAAGATGCTAAATGTTTTTATTGCAGCCTTTGTACTGTTTTTGCTGGCCTTTTTAGGCATGTCACTTGGATATATTATTAAGCGTAAGAGTATCCAAGGTAGCTGCGGCGGGTTAAGCAGTATTGGTGTTGATAAAGTGTGTGATTGCCCTGAGCCTTGCGATGCACGTAAAAAGCGTATGGCACGTGAAGAAGCCCGCCAAAAAATACTGGATAAAAACCGTATTATTTGAATAGTAATATTTAACGGTTCTATAACTAGTAATGAGCCGGAGATGTCTAAATATAGTTATTAGACATCTCCAAATATTACTTTCCCGTTATACAGTCTAAATTAATTGCATTTTCTTAGCACATGAAACAGAGACAGGGTAATTAACATGCATGCTTTTTGTCTCACCATCAAATCTAATCGTGACCTTTCCATTATCATTGTTGTTAATTTGGCAAGGTAAAAAATCACCACTACTCCACAGTTCATTATTTTTCGTAGTAATTTTAGCTTTCCAAGCACTTTTACCTGTTGTTGAGTAAGGGAATGAATTTACGTTAGAGCTAGATGTGGCATGTGCTAGATTATAAAATATAAACACATTATCATAGGGGTTATCACTATTATGATAATGTATTTCAACTTTCCTTAATGTTTCATTCCAATAATTCTCGACAATCATT
Organism: Providencia sp. PROV040; assembly: GCF_032706145.1. Classification (NCBI taxonomy): domain Bacteria; kingdom Pseudomonadati; phylum Pseudomonadota; class Gammaproteobacteria; order Enterobacterales; family Morganellaceae; genus Providencia; species Providencia sp. PROV040. Next base: position 1,128,051 of record NZ_CP120530.1, read on the forward strand.
GTTCCAATATTTGACATATAAAACCTTTTTTAAATTATTTTAAATAGAATTTTTGTGACGGATTAAATATATCAAGTTTTCTATAGCGGTAAATTAAGAACAATTATTATTAATTGATGAAAAGAATGTTTTTAAGATGTGATTTAATTCCTAAGCTATTATTAAAGTAATAATAGCTTAGGAGATGTTATTAGATTATTTTTTAAATGCTTTTGGGGAATCAACCATTACAGCATCAACACCAATTTCTTTTGCGAGTTGGTAGTCACTGTCATTATTAACACCAAAGACAATGATATAGGCATTACCATTTTTTCTAAAACAGTCGATGGCCTCTTTATCCCATGAAAGGGTAGCTGGTGAGCGTGCCTCACCTAATGTATATTTTTCAACTACTTCAACCTTACGATGTAGCTCAAAGCCATACCAACGAGTGGTGGTTTTGTCATTTTCTATTGAGCATTGATGGTTCATTACGATATTTGCCAACATAGTCCGAGTTTCATCACGGCTTTCAAATAGTGAAATTTTTGATGAAAGGGATTTTAGCGCTTTTAAAAATTCATCATTAGTGGAATAAAAACGTACTTGGCTAAATGAATTAGTTTTATCTAGTAATGCAAGGATAGCTTGTGCTTGGATATTAGGGTCTGCATCAGGTGATTTTAAATCAATATAAAAAGTCGTATCAGGGTATTTTTTTAAAATAGTTTCTAGTCTACTAATAGTAGTATCTTGCATAGGTAGTTGCAGGTTATTTTTTATATTGTATTTATATGCAGCATTTATACGGTTAAGTTGCAGGGCATTATATTTTGATACAGGACCTTCATGGTCTGTAAGTGAGCTTAAGTCACTTGGACGATATAAAACGAGTTGATTATCTTTACTTAACTGAGCGGTAAGCCAAATAGCATCAGCATTATTTTTCTTCGCTAAATCAATTGCATAAATTGTATTTTCTGGTGCATCAGCCGTTCCTGCACGGTGAGCAACAATTTTAGGGGATAGTGCAAAAACGGTTTGGCTAGCAAACAGTATTATGAGAGTTGCCATAAATTTAAAATATTTTGATGTTGATGTAATTGCCATAGAGATGATCCATAAATAGTTTTTCAAGGTATTGTCGTTGGTAAAACAACTCTTTTTATTACTTTTTTGTTTAAAAGTAAGTATTAACACTTATTTTTAAGACAAACTTTAAATAAAATCTTTATTGGATAGATTGGCAGATGATTATTGCAATATGATGAATTACCTAGTTATCATTAAGTTAGCTTGTTATTCATCCATTTATGGTGGTCTGATAATAATTGCATGGCTATTAAAGATACTGTATATTTAAACAGTTGATTGATTGTTAGGGTATACTCGTGCGTAAAATTATTCATATTGATATGGACTGCTTTTATGCCGCCATCGAGATGCGTGACGACCCAAGCCTTCGCAATGTACCTATTGCGGTGGGAGGTAGCGCAGATCGCCGAGGAGTGATTAGTACTGCAAATTATGAAGCACGTCGCTACGGTGTTCATAGTGCGATGTCTACAGCGATTGCACTTAGGCTTTGCCCTCACTTGAAAGTGGTTCCTGGGCATATGGCACTTTATAAAGAAACCTCTCTTCATATTCGAAAAATATTTGCGCGTTACACAGACCTCATAGAACCGCTTTCTCTTGATGAGGCTTATTTGGATGTTACGGATTGTACGCAATTACACGGCTCTGCAACGTTAATTGCTGAGGCTATCCGTAAGCAAATCTTTGATGAATTACAGCTCACTGCTTCAGCGGGGATCGCTCCAATAAAATTTTTGGCAAAGATTGCTTCCGATATGAACAAACCGAATGGCCAATTCGTGATCACACCACAAGATATCGATCAATTCGTTCTTAAATTGCCGCTAAAAAAAATACCAGGAGTGGGTAAGGTAACAGCCCAAAAATTAGCGGATATGGGGTTGGTGACTTGTGCCGATGTTCAAAAATATGATGTAGTTGCGTTGATTAAAAGCATGGGGAAATTTGGGCAGGTACTTTGGGAGCGTTGCCATGGTATCGATGAACGTGCGATTAACCCTGATAGGCTTAGGAAATCGGTAGGAGTTGAACGTACACTTACAGAAGATATCTATCAATGGGAAGATTGCTTGCCGTTGTTGGATAAATTATACGATGAACTCCAACTGCGTTTAGCAAAGGTAAAGCCTGACCTTCGTATTGCTCGCCAAGGTGTAAAATTTAAATTTGCAGACTTTCAGCAAACGACACAAGAACATGTATATCCAGTTCTCAATAAACAAGATTTGGTACAAATAGCGAAAAAAGCTTGGGATAACCGCCGCTTAGGGCGTGGCGTTCGGTTAGTTGGTTTGCATGTGATGCTGCAAAGTCCTCAGCTTGAACGGCAATTATTACTTGAATTATAAAAAACACCCATCGTATGATAGGTGTTTGATTTACAATTAATTAGTTGTTTATTCTTTAACTGGAATTGCTTTTAAAACCGCAGTTAATAATTTCCAATACTCACCAACGCTTGCAATATGCACACGCTCATCAGGGGAGTGCGCACCACGAATAGTTGGCCCAATTGAAACCATATCCATGTCTGGGTAAGGCTTTTTGAATAAGCCACACTCAAGGCCTGCGTGGATCACCATCACATTAGGAATTTTACCGAATAGTTTGTTGTAGGTATCGCTGACTAAATGCATCACTGGTGAGTCTGCATCGGGCTGCCAACCAGGGTAACTGCCTTCTGCTCGATATTGGGCTTGTGCTAATTTACTGATAGATGTCAGCATGTTAACAACGTAGTTCTTGCCGCTATCGATAAGTGAGCGAACAAGAAAGATAATTTCTGCTTTATCTTCAGTTAGGCGTACCACACCTTCATTAAGTGACGTTTCAACCACGCCAATAGCCACATCGCTCATGCGAATTACACCGTTCGGTGCTGCATTTAAGAAGAAAACAAAACGCTTTTGGCAATCATCAGAAAGGGCTTTTAGCTCACTTTGCGTTTCGTCAAGTAGCAGAACAAGGTTAGGCTCAACAACAGCTAATTCATTTTTCAGAATATCTTCATAGCGCGTTCTCAGTGCCGTTAATTCAGCAACTTTGTCTGCTGGAACAGCAATAATGGCATAGGCTTCACGAGGAATCGCATTGCGAACAGTACCCCCTCTAAAATCTAATAATTTTAGGCTTAAATCTTCCGCGTGCCCTGCTAGAAAACGAGCTAACAGCTTATTGGCATTACCTAAACCTAAATGTACATCACCACCGGAGTGACCACCTTTTAGGCCTTTTAGGGTCATTGTGAAGGTTTTATAGCCTTGTGGTAATGCTTCACGAGTCAGGTCAAACGTGGTTGTAAAATCAACACCACCAGCGCAACCCATGTAAATTTCACCTTCTTCTTCGGAGTCGGTGTTTATCAAAATATCTGCTTGTAACCAGCCTGCTTTCAAGCCAAAAGCACCTTCCATACCGGCTTCTTCGGTCATGGTCAGGAGAACTTCCATTGGCCCATGCTCAACGCTATCGTCAGCAAGAACAGCCAAAGCAGAAGCTAAGCCAATGCCGTTATCAGCACCTAAAGTGGTGCCTTCAGCAGTAACCCACTCACCATTAACATAGGGACGAATTGGATCTGTTTTAAAGTCATGTACCGTGTCGTTATTTTTTTGTGGCACCATGTCCAAGTGAGCTTGTAAAACAACACCTTTACGGTTTTCATAACCAGGCGTAGCAGGTTTACGGATCAGAATATTGCCTACTTCATCACGTTCAACGTGAAAGCCTTTTTGTTTTGACCAATCAACAATATGCGCGGCTAAGGCTTCTTCGTGATACGAAGGGTGTGGGATAGAACAGATTTTAGCGAAGATATCCCATAGCGGTTGGGGGGATAATGTAGCTAGCTCAGACACGTCTCTCTCCTTTTATTTTCCCTTTATATTTCAATCTGTAGCGTTGTTGGCTTCATTCATAATCCCAGTCACATACTTATGTATGCTCCTAAGATTCACTCATTTGCCGCCTAGCTACAAATTGAACTATTTAGGGATAATATCCTGAATAACCCAGTAGGAGCTGATTGGCAACCAACGTTAATTTCAGCTTCAATTTTAAAAGGAATATTGCTGTAATTATGACCTAACAGCCTGAAGTTTCGAATTAAAGGCTGCCTCTTTTATAAACTCAGGATAACACTTTCTTTTGAGCAATGGACAGTGTAAATGATAATAATTAATGGCTAATGGTGCTTTTTGCTGGTTTTTAACCGGCCAAATCACTATAATCTCGCGCAACCTTTTTTCCGCAAGACACTTTTCAGATTTACTCAGCAGTCGGGACCCGAATTTTATGAGCGAAAAATATGTCGTAACGTGGGATATGTTGCAAATACATGCCCGTAAACTCGCACAACGTTTATTACCAGTAGAGCAATGGACCGGTATTATCGCGGTTAGCCGTGGTGGCCTTGTTCCTGGAGCACTGCTTGCACGCGAACTTGGTATTCGTAACGTTGATACCGTTTGTATTTCTAGCTATGACCATAATAACCAGCGCGAATTAACCGTGATTAAACGCGCAGAAGGTGATGGTGAAGGCTATATTGTCATCGATGATTTAGTAGATACAGGCGGCACAGCTCAAGCTATCCGTAACATGTACCCTAAAGCACATTTTGTCACCATCTTTGCAAAACCTGCAGGCCGTCCATTAGTTGATGACTACGTAGTTGATATTCCACAAGACACATGGATCGAACAACCATGGGACATGGGTGTCGTTTTTGTTAAACCATTGTGTGAACAAGATAAATAAATCTGTTTTTCATGAGCGTTTTAGGTGAAAACATTGTAATTATAAAGCGTTATAGGTTTTATTGATTGCAAAAACACATTAATACCTAAAATTTTTGAGCTAAACACGATATAATTTGGGGAGTGCATTTTTGCATTCCCTTTATTTTTGGCCAAATTCAACTCTGATCGACAAGGAAATAGGGATGACTCAGCAAAACCTTTCAGAAAAACTTTTCAAACCTAAAGTCAGACAAGTTGAAACATCAACATTAGTCTCTTATTCATCTCAAACAATTTCTCAAATTAAAGAACACAGCGTGTTAAGTGGCTCCCATCATGCGGGTTGGTACCGTATGATTAATCGTTTAATGTGGATTTGGCGAGGAATAGACGCCTTAGAAATTGAAGAAGTGCTAAGTCGTATTGCTATCTCAGATGCTGAGCGTAGCAATGATAATTTGTTGGATACGGTCATTGGCAACCGTCGTGGAAACTGGTGTTTCGAATGGTCCCAGCAAGCCATGCGTTGGCAGCAAAAAGCATTAGAATTTGAAAAAGGTGCAGAGGCAGGGGAGGCTTGGTTACGTTCTGCTAATTTGTACAGCATTGCCGCTTATCCTTTTATTAAAGGTGACGAGCTGGCTGACCAAGCTATTTTGCTGGCTTGCAAAGCTTATGATAGTGCCGCAAAATTTTCTCAATATCGCCTAAAGAAAATTCCTTTCAAAGTTGATGGTGGGAAAGAAGTCTGCGGTTTTTTACATATTCCTTCACAGGGGCAAGGGCCTTATCCGACAGTGATGATCTGTGGCATGTTAGATAGCTTACAGATTGATTTCTGTCGCTATTTTCGCGACTACCTCGAACCACTCGGTATTGCGATGCTAACACTGGATATGCCGTCAATTGGTTATTCGGTTAAACACAAGCTTACGCAGGAAACGAGCACCTTACATGAGCAAATCGTTCGACAGCTTGGGGATATTGCTTGGATTGATCATACGCGTTTTGGCATCGTTGGTATGCGTTTTGGCGCAAATATAGCGTTAAGATTAGCTTATATGTGCCCTGATAAGATTAAAGCAGTCGCTGTCATAGGGCCAATTGTCCACAGTTTATTGCATGAAGAGAAATATCAGCAAGATATTCCTCGGATGGTTTTGGATGTATTCGCCAGTCGTTTGGGTATTTATCAAGTTGATGGTTCTGCTTTACGTCATGAATTAAGTTGCTATTCACTTAAAAATCAAGGGCTTTTGGGGCGGCGCAGTAAGGTTCCAATGCTATCGGTTAGTCTTAAAGATGATATTTACAGCCCCAAAGCAGAGTCTGATTTAATTCGACGTTCATCGATGGATGCTGACACGATAATGCTACCAAGCCAGCCCGTTTTTGCTAATTTTGAAAAGGCGCTAAGTGAAACTACTAATTGGTTAAAAGCAAAAATACTTTAATTTTATTTAATAACTTGCTTATTTTTTCCCATTTGTTAAAAAGGTGTCTTCCCAAGAAGGAGATCCTTAACATGGCTTTACCGACTGATTACTCAAATGGAAAGTATTTAAAGAAGTTTGCTTCGATAGGACCTTATTTACGTGAAAAACAATGTTTAAATGGCTGTTATATATTCGATAGTCTCGTTGTTTGCGTGAATGCAAATATTGCCCCAGAAAAACGTGAATTTTGGGGGTGGTGGCTAAAATTGGTTGCAACTGATAAGGGGTTTGAATTTACTTATCATTTGGGCCTATACAACAGCCATGGTAGTTGGCAAGTCAAAGCATTAAAAGATGCACCAACCATTGAGGCGACAGAGCAAAATTTAGTGTCTTTTCACCAAGCCCTTGCAAAACAACTATCTGAACTTGAGTTAAGCCTCTTTCCCTCCCCGCTAATGACAGAATTAAAACTGGAATTAAGCGCATAAATTTGTTTTAAACCAACTTTTGTTGAATTTTGCGTTATGCCTGTTGGCATAACGCGCTTCTCCTGATAAAAATGATACCTACTTTTTGGTTTATTAATCCTAATGGCAGAAAAATGATGAAAAATAGCCAGACGCTGGTAGTTAAATTAGGGACCAGTGTATTAACAGGGGGCTCGCGCCGTTTAAATCAAGCTCATATTGTTGAGCTGGTTAGGCAGTGCGCGCAGCAATATGAAAAAGGGCATCGTATTATTATTGTGACTTCTGGGGCAATTGCCGCAGGTCGCGAACACTTAAATTACCCCGAATTGCCGGCTACCATAGCATCTAAACAGTTGCTTGCGGCGGTCGGTCAAAGTCGTTTAATCCAGTTATGGGAACGGTTATTCTCTATTTATGGCATTCATATCGGGCAAATGTTACTGACACGAGCCGATTTAGAAGACAGAGAACGTTTCTTAAATGCACGAGACACTTTGCAAGCACTGCTAGATAACGGAATCATTCCAGTTATCAATGAAAATGATGCTGTGGCTACCGCAGAAATCAAAGTCGGTGATAATGACAATCTATCCGCTTTGGCCGCGATTCTTGGCGATGCAGATAAACTGCTATTATTGACAGATATCGAAGGCTTATATGATGCTGATCCACGCAGTAATCCAAATGCAAAATTGATCCCTGAAGTGTATGGTATCAATGATGAACTTCGCGAAATGGCGGGGGGAAGCGTTAGCGGGTTAGGAACCGGTGGAATGGCAACTAAATTACAAGCAGCAGATGTCGCGGGCCGTGCAGGAATTGATGTTATCATTGCAGCAGGCAATAAACCGGATGTTATTAATGCGGTTATTGAAAATCTTCCAGTTGGTACCCGTTTTTATGGGCAAAAAAATCCAATGGAAAATCGTAAACGTTGGATTTTCGGTGCTCCAGCAGCTGGAGATGTGTACATTGATGATGGTGCACAACTGGCAATTATGGAAAAAGGCAGTTCATTATTGCCAAAAGGTATTAAGAAGATTGAAGGCGATTTCTCCCGAGGCGCAGTGATCCGTATTCGTAATATGGCAGGGAAAGATCTTGCTCATGGGGTCAGCCACTATAACAGTGATGCACTTAGAATGATTGCTGGGCACCATTCACAAGAAATCAGCAAAATACTTGGCTATGAACACGGTTCTGTGGCTGTTCATCGTGATGATATGATAGTGAGTTAATTATGTTAGAGACAATGGGTAAGGCTGCAAGGGTTGCTTCATGGCAATTAGCTCAGTTAAGTACCAAACAAAAAAATGCAGCACTATTACAAATTGCAGATCTACTAGAACAAGATAATGCAGTTATACTTGCAGCGAATCAAAAAGACATGGCGCAGGCAAAAGCAAGCGGTATGACTGAGGCGTTACAAGACCGCTTATTGCTGACGCCAGAGCGTTTAAAAAGTATTGCTTATGACGTCAGAAAAGTATGCCAATTAGCTGATCCTGTTGGGCAAATCATTGATGGAAGCCAATTGGATAGCGGCTTAAATTTACAGCGCCGCCGTGTCCCATTGGGGGTTGTCGGTGTCATTTATGAAGCCCGCCCTAATGTCACCGTTGATGTGGCTTCGTTATGTTTAAAGACAGGTAATGCGGTCATTTTACGTGGCGGGAAAGAGACGCATCATACTAACCTTGCGGTGGTGGAAGTTATTCAAAAAGCATTGGAAAATAGCGGCTTGCCAGCAGATGCAGTACAGGCTATTAATAACCCTGACCGTGAATTAGTTGCGCAATTACTCAAATTAGATCGCTACGTGGATATGCTAATCCCTCGCGGCGGTGCGGGTTTACATAAATTATGTCGTGAGCAATCAACGATCCCAGTAATTACCGGGGGAATTGGTGTTTGCCATACATTTGTTGATAAATCGGTAGATTTTAATAAAGCCATTAACGTGATTATTAATGCAAAAGTTCAGCGCCCAAGCGCTTGTAATTCACTGGAAACATTATTAGTTCATAAAGAGATTGCGAATGAATTTCTGCCGTTTTTAAGTGAAAAAATGGCACAACAACAAGTCACATTACATGCGAGTGAAAAAGCGCTTCCATTGCTAAAACAAGGTCCAGCTAAAGTTGTTGATGTAAAACCTGAAAACCTTGTCGATGAGTGGCTCTCACTGGATCTTAACGTAGACATTGTTGACGATATTGACGCTGCTATCGACCATATTCGTCATTATGGTACAGCTCATTCTGATGCTATCTTGACAGAATCTATTCACCAAGCTGACTATTTCGTTCAATGTGTAGATTCAGCCGCGGTATATGTTAATGCAAGCACTCGCTTTACCGATGGTGGGCAGTTTGGTTTAGGTGCAGAGGTCGCAGTGAGTACGCAAAAATTACATTCACGTGGCCCTATGGGGTTAGATGCACTAACAACGTACAAATGGATCGGGTATGGTGACTTTTTAAGTCGTCCATAATGAGTAAAAATGATGAGATAGCCACACTTGTGTGGCTTTCTTTTTTTATTTGCCAAACTAGGCAGTTTATCATAAGCAAATTTGTAATCGGTATTGCTTAGTATTTATGATGATGGGATGAAATTTAATGTTTTACATTATCGGTCCAAGAGGTTCGGGTAAAACCACAATTGGTAAAAAATTTGCAGAATCTAAAGGTTATCAATTTGTTGATACAGATAAATTGATTTTAGAAAAAGCGGGAAAAAGTATCGCAGAAATTGTTGAACAGCACGGTTGGGATTACTTTCGCCAGCTAGAGACTGACGTCCTTAAGTCGATTACGCAAAGCGATATGATTGTTTCAACTGGTGGGGGGCTTGTTCTTGCAGAAGAAAATCAGCAAATTATGCGTAATAACGGCACCGTGATTTACTTAAATACCCACCCTGAAGTTTTAGCAAAACGCCTCGCTGCGGAACCGCAAGCGGATCAGCGACCAAGTTTGACAGGAAAATCTTTAGTTGAAGAAATTGAAGAAGTAATGCAACAAAGGGAGCCTATCTACCGTGCGACAGCACATCATATTATTGATGCGGCGCAGCCTGTCGACGACATCATCGCACAACTTAATGATTTAACTTAAACTCATGAGTGATAAGCCAGCGGTGTTTTCGGAATATACTAATTAGAGTAAAGGGAGTAGCTCAGTAAGATAGAAGTCACTAAAGGTATAGTCGTATCACACTAATATATAAAAATATAATCATAGTATAGGGACTCATTATGTTGGCAAAGATAGTCAAAACAGTACTTAAATTTTTGTTTCGCGTACAAGTTATTGGCGACGCGAAAGAATTTAATCAAGATAAATGCTTAATTACGCCCAATCATGTTTCTTTCCTAGATGGTGTATTAATCGCACTTTTTTTGCCTGTCAAACCTGTATTTGCTGTTTATTCAACATTTGCCACACCGAAAATGGTGAAGCGCCTTAAGCCCTATGCGGATATTGTCCCTCTTGATCCTGCCAACCCTCTAGGTATTCGTCATCTAGTTAAAGAGGTAGAAAAAGGGCGCCCAATAGTTATTTTCCCAGAAGGCCGAATTTCGGTTCATGGCTCTTTAATGAAAATATACGAAGGAGCGGCTTTTGTGGCAGCAAAGTCAGAAGCAAAAGTTGTTCCTATTCGTATAGAAGGTGCACAATATAGCCATTTTGGGCGGCTGAAAGGAATTTTTCCATTAAAATGGTTCCCGAAGATCACATTGCATATCTTGCCAGCACAAGAAATTCCAATGCCAGAAGCTCCTAGAGCGGTAGAGCGTCGTGCTCTGGCTGGTGAAAATCTGTACCAAATCATGAAGTCCGCACGTATGTCTTGTTTACCACAAGTCACATTAGTTGAAGAATTTATTCAAAGTGTTCAGTTTTTTGGGCGCCGCACGCCTTGTATTGAAGACATCGCATTTAAAGAGGATTCATATCAATCTCTATTGAAAAAAACCTTAGGGGTTGGTCGTATTATTGAACGCTATACTCATGAAAATGAAAGAGTTGGCCTATTATTGCCAAATGCGACAGTCACCGCAGCCGCGATTTTTGGCGCTTTAATGAGAGGCCGAGTACCTGCCATGCTTAATTACACTGCGGGCAGTCACGGTATTAGTAACGCTTTAAAAGCTTCAGCAGCGAAAGTGGTCTTTACTTCCCGCCAATTTTTGGAAAAAGGCAACTTGACGCATATTCCAGAACAAGTGCCAGAAGCAAGTTGGATTTACCTTGAAGATTTAAAAGACACGGTAACATGGCAAGATAAAATATGGATTATTAAGCACTTATTTAATCCTAAGAAAGCCATTATTCCCCGAAAGCCGTCCGATGAAGCGATTGTTTTATTCACATCCGGCTCGGAAGGTACACCGAAAGGTGTTGTCCACAGCCATGCCAGCTTGATGGCAAACGTAGAGCAAATTAAAACGATCGCTGATTTTACACCTCGTGACCGTTTTATGTCGTCACTTCCATTATTTCACGCATTTGGTTTGACGGTTGGCTTATTTATCCCTCTATTTTCAGGTAGCCGAGTTTTCCTTTATCCAAGCCCATTACATTACCGGATCATTCCTGAATTAGTCTATGACAAAAACTGTACGGTATTATTTGGAACATCAACCTTTTTAGGTAACTACGCACGATTTGCTCATCAGTATGATTTTGCACGTTTGCGTTATGTGGTTGCGGGCGCAGAAAAATTATCAGATAAAACCAAAAAAATCTGGTTCGATAAATTTGGCATCCGAATTCTTGAAGGCTATGGGGTAACTGAGTGTGCACCTATTGTTTCAATTAATGTGCCAATGGCCGCTAAAGAAGGCTCTGTAGGGCAAATTTTACCCGAAATGGAAGCGCGAATTATCCCCATTTCTGGTATTGAACAAGAACAAGGTGGTAAATTACAGCTTAAAGGCCCAAATATCATGAAAGGGTATTTGCGTGTGGAAGCGCCTGGGGTACTTGAAACACCACGAGCTGAAAATGCACAAGGTGAAATAGAGGAAGGTTGGTACGACACAGGTGATATCGTTGAACTAGATCATAAAAATTTCTGTACGATAAAAGGCCGTGTTAAACGTTTTGCTAAACTTGCGGGTGAAATGGTTTCTCTCGAAAGTATTGAGCAAATGGTGGCATCTCTTTCTCCTAATGCAAATCACGGTGTGGTTACAAAGCCAGATAGCAGTAAAGGTGAAGCGCTTGTTTTGTTCACAACAGATAAAGAACTAGACCGTAGCGCATTATCCAGCGCAGCCAAGAGCAAAGGGTTAACCGAGTTAGCGGTTCCACGTGATATTCGTTTTGTTAAAGAATTGCCAGTACTAGGTAGTGGTAAAACGGATTTTGTCACATTAAAGCAAATGGCATTAAAGGATGAATAACATGCAAGAGAATGCTTCCAATGTACCGTTAATGAGCAGAGGAATGAAAGCTGTACTTGCTTCACAGTTTCTTTCTGCATTTGCAGATAATGCTTTATTATTTGCCATATTAGCCCAACTTAAAGCCGAGTTTTATCCTGAATGGAGTCATCCTATCTTACAAATGGTGTTTGTTTTCACTTACATCGTTTTAGCGCCATTTGTTGGGCAAATTGCAGATAGGTTCTCAAAGGGCCGAGTGATGTTGTTTTCTAACATCTTTAAGTTTATTGGGGCATTAGGGATTTGTTTTGGGCTAAATCCATTCCTTTGCTATGGGTTAGTAGGAATCGGCGCGGCTTCATATTCACCAGCTAAATACGGTATTTTAGGTGAGCTCACAGGTGGAGATAACCTTGTTAAGGCCAATGGTGTCATGGAGGCTTCAACAATCGCAGCTATTTTAGTGGGATCGGTTGTTGGAGGAATGCTTTCCGATATTAACTTAATCTTAGCGTTAGGCACATGTGCTGTATTGTATGCGTTAGCCGTTATTGCGAATTTTTTCATCCCACACTTAGCTGCCGCGAGGCCTGGAAAAGGTTGGGATCTTAAACTGTTAATTACTTCTTTTTTCAATGCCTGCCGGGTGCTATGGGCTAACCAAGAAAGCCGTTTTTCACTAGTTGGAACCAGCTTGTTCTGGGGGGCTGGGGTAACGCTGCGTTTTCTGCTCGTTGCATGGGTGCCTGTGGCATTGGGATTACAAGACAACACAACGCCGACTATTTTAAATGCGATGGTTGCCGTGGGAATAGTTGCAGGAGCCGGGCTTGCTGCCAAGTTTATTACCTTAAAAACGGTTTATCGCTGCATTCCTGCGGGAGTTATTATAGGTGTGATGGTGGTGTTACTTTCGTTGCAAACTAATATTATTCCATCCTATTTTATTTTAATCATCCTTGGGATCTTCGGCGGTTTATTTGTCGTTCCGTTGAATGCATTATTGCAAGAAAAAGGGAAGGAAACTGTTGGAGCAGGGAATGCGATTGCAGTACAAAATTTAGGTGAAAATAGTGCAATGCTAATTATGTTAGGCTTGTACTCATTAGCAATTAAAGCAGGTTTGTCAGTTGTGAATGCCGGTATTGGTTTCGGTGCTGTATTTGCAATTGCGATTGCGGGTTTATGGGTTTGGGATCGCGCTCGTAAAAAAATGGCATAAAGGTAGATAACATCATGATAGATGAGAAGCGGCTTGAAACTCTGAGTATTCAGGTTGGGCTGAAACTGAAAGAACAGGGTAAAACAGTCACAACCGCAGAGTCATGTACCGGGGGCTGGGTTGCCAAAGTTTTAACCGATATATCGGGTAGCTCAGATTATTTTCAGCGTGGCTTTGTGACATACAGTAATGAAGCAAAGCATCAAATGATCGGTGTTAAAGATGAGTCTTTACAGCAGTATGGCGCTGTAAGCCAACAAGTCGTTACTGAAATGGCGACAGGCGCTTTACAAGAAGCCTGTGCAGATTTTGCTGTTTCAGTTAGTGGAATAGCAGGCCCTGGGGGCGGTAGTGTAGAAAAACCTGTTGGTACAGTATGGTTTGGTTTTGCACAGAAACAGGCAGACCAAACGGTATTAGTCACAACACAACATCAAGTGTTTCAAGGAAACAGAAATGAAGTTCGTTTTCAATCAACACTTTATATACTTGAAACACTTTTAAAGCAGTTAAGTTAAAAATCTTCTTGATACTGTATGATTATACAGTATAATTAATTTCAACAAACCGAATTCAATCGTTTTATTTGCAGTGGTCAAATCATTGCACTTAGGGAGTAAACATGGCTATTGATGAAAACAAACAAAAAGCACTTGCAGCAGCATTAGGCCAAATTGAAAAGCAATTTGGTAAAGGTTCCATTATGCGTCTTGGTGAAGACCGCTCTATGGATGTTGAAACTATCTCAACAGGCTCCTTATCCCTTGATGTTGCATTGGGTGCTGGTGGCTTGCCACTAGGTCGTATTGTTGAAATCTACGGCCCTGAATCTTCAGGTAAAACAACACTAACTCTGCAAGTTATTGCTGCAGCGCAACGTAGTGGTAAAACATGTGCTTTCATCGATGCTGAACACGCTTTAGACCCTATCTATGCTAAAAAATTAGGCGTTGATATCGATAACTTACTATGTTCTCAACCGGACACCGGTGAGCAAGCGCTAGAAATTTGTGATGCATTAACTCGCTCAGGTGCGGTTGATGTGATCATCGTTGACTCCGTTGCTGCATTAACACCAAAAGCTGAAATTGAAGGTGAAATTGGTGATTCACATATGGGCCTAGCTGCTCGTATGATGAGCCAAGCAATGCGTAAGTTAGCAGGTAACTTAAAAACATCTAATACCTTACTGATCTTTATCAACCAAATTCGTATGAAGATTGGTGTTATGTTTGGTAACCCAGAAACAACAACAGGTGGTAATGCATTAAAATTCTACGCATCTGTTCGTTTAGACATCCGCCGTATTGGTGCTGTTAAAAATGGCGAAGAAATCATCGGTAGTGAAACTCGCGTTAAAGTGGTAAAAAACAAAGTTGCAGCACCGTTCAAACAAGCTGAATTCCAAATTTTGTATGGTGAAGGTATTAATACCTTCGGCGAGCTAATTGACTTAGGTGTAAAACATAAGTTAATTGAAAAAGCAGGGGCTTGGTATAGTTATAACGGCGATAAAATTGGCCAAGGTAAAGCTAACTCAACAAATTATTTAAAAGAGCACCCTGAAGTCGCTCAAGAAATTGATACCAAACTGCGTGAAATGTTATTGAATCACACTGGTGAATTTAGTAGTGCAGCAACAGACTTTATCAGTGATGCTGATGAAGAAGAAACACCAGAAGAATTTTAATTTTAATCTAATTAATTGATTAATAAGTAAATTATAGGCGCTCCGCTGATGTGGTGGCGCCTATTTTATTTTTAACCTATTACATTAATAGTTTATTGAACAGTTTTTCTGTGGAAAAATACACCAGTGCAAGGTATAAACATACTTTCAGAAAATATCTAGACGCTTTACAATGAAAGCTGCGAATGGATGTATCTATATTTTACTTCTGCACAAAGAGACTTTATCTTATCAGTCACTTTTTAATCGGAGAGTTGATTAGAGGTGATGTTACATTCCATCTCAACAATTCGTAATTCTGTTTCCAGCTTGATATCGGGATAAATATGAGTAAAAGCACCGCTGAGATCCGTCAAGCGTTTCTCGACTTTTTTCATACAAAAGGTCATCAAGTGGTCTCTAGTAGTTCACTAGTGCCAAATAATGACCCTACACTATTGTTCACAAACGCAGGGATGAACCAGTTCAAAGATGTATTTCTTGGTCTGGATAAAAGAGCATATTCCCGAGCGACAACCGCGCAACGCTGTGTGCGTGCAGGTGGTAAACATAACGACTTAGAAAATGTGGGCTATACCGCCCGCCACCATACATTTTTTGAAATGTTAGGCAATTTTAGCTTTGGCGATTACTTTAAGCATGACGCTATCCGTTTTGCTTGGGAGTTATTGACTAGCGAAGAATGGTTTAACTTACCAAAAGAAAGGTTGTGGGTAACCGTTTACGCAACTGACGATGAAGCTTATGATATCTGGAATAAAGAAATTGGTATTCCAGTTGAGCGTATTATTCGTATTGGTGATAACAAGGGCGCACCATATGCGTCAGATAACTTCTGGCAAATGGGTGATACCGGTCCTTGTGGTCCATGTACCGAGATTTTCTATGATCACGGTGACCATATATGGGGTGGCCCTCCAGGAAGCCCAGAAGAAGACGGTGACCGCTATATTGAAATTTGGAATTTAGTCTTCATGCAATTTAACCGTCAGTCTGACGGGACAATGGAGCCTCTACCAAAACCTTCAGTTGACACAGGAATGGGCTTAGAGCGTATTTCTGCGGTATTGCAGCACGTTAATTCAAACTATGAAATTGATATCTTCCGTGACCTTATTGCTGCGGCAGCTAAAGCAACAGGTGCGACGGATTTAGAGAATAAATCATTACGTGTTATTGCTGACCACATTCGTTCTTGTGCATTTCTTGTTAGTGATGGTGTTATTCCATCAAATGAAGGTCGTGGTTATGTTCTGCGTCGTATTATTCGACGTGCTGTTCGTCACGGTTATATGCTTGGTGCCAAAGACACTTTCTTCTACAAATTAGTCGCGCCATTGATTAAAGTCATGGGGCCTGCGGCCGATGAACTTGCACGCCAGCAAGCTATGGTTGAAAAAGTTCTCAAGACCGAAGAAGAGCAATTTGCACGCACGTTAGAACGCGGTCTTCAATTATTAGATGAAGAACTTGCTTCACTGAAAGGGGATACTCTGGATGGTGAAGCGGCATTCCGCTTATATGACACCTATGGCTTCCCAATCGATTTAACGGCAGATGTTTGCCGTGAGCGCAATATTAAAGTCGACGAAGAAGGTTTTGAGCGGGCGATGGAAGACCAGCGTCGTCGTGCGCGCGAATCCAGTGGTTTTGGTGCGGATTATAACTCTTTAATTAAAGTTGATAAGCGTAGTGAATTCTCCGGTTATCAATATGATGAGCAACAAGCCACTATTACTGCATTATATAAAGATGGCCAGCCTGTAGACAGTTTGAATGCGGGTGAAGAAGGCTTAGTTATACTAGATAAAACGGCATTTTATGCAGAGTCTGGTGGGCAAGTCGGTGATACTGGTTACTTAAATAATGATAATGCGAGCTTTAAAGTCACTGACACACAAAAGTATGGTCAAGCAATTGGGCATATTGGTAAGGTAGAGGCGGGTTCACTGGTTGTTAACCATAGAATTACCGCTTTTGTGGATAGCGCTAGACGTGATGCGATCCGTTTAAATCACTCAGCAACACACTTACTGCATGCGGCATTACGCCAAGTATTAGGCGACCATGTTTCTCAAAAGGGTTCATTGGTTAATGACAAATACTTGCGTTTTGACTTCTCTCATTTTGAAGCGATGACACAAGAGCAACTACGTCAAGTAGAAGATATTGTGAATGCACAAATCCGTAAAAACTCAGAAATTGAAACTGAACTGATGGATTTAGAAGGCGCTAAAGCAAAAGGTGCTATGGCATTATTCGGTGAAAAATATGAGGAACGTGTACGTGTTCTGAGTATGGGTGATTTTTCTATCGAGTTATGTGGTGGTACACATGCGCGTCGTACAGGAGATATTGGTTTATTCCGTATTTTGAGTGAATCTGGTACGGCTGCAGGTGTTCGTCGTATTGAAGCGACTACAGGCACAATGGCGATTGAAAGCATTCACAATCAGTCAGAGCAACTTTCAGCAATTGCACACTTAGTGAAAGGTGATATTAATAGTCTTGTCGAGAAAGTAAAAGCGGCGTTAGACAAATCTCGCCAACTCGAAAAAGAAATTGTGCAACTAAAAGATCAACAAGCATCTCAAGAAAGTGCTTCACTAAGTAGCAAAGCGAAAGACGTGAAAGGCATCAAATTATTAGTCACTCAATTAGCGGATACTGATCCTAAGTTATTGAGAACTATGGTTGATGACCTTAAAAATCAGTTGAAATCAGCGATTATCGTGCTTTCAACAACAAGTGGTGATAAAGTCAGTATGATCGTTGGGGTAACTAATGATTTGACTGCTAAAGTTAAAGCAGGGGACTTAATTTCCTATATTGCAAGTCAGGTAGGTGGTAAAGGTGGCGGTCGCCCAGACATGGCTCAAGCGGGAGGTACTGACGTTAGCGCATTACCTGCTGCTATGGCAAGTGTCGAAGAATGGGTCGAAGCGCGTCTGTAAGCACTTACAAAGTTGCCTCATTAAAATATGAGGCAACTTTAATCTGTTGCGGCATTGTTAATGTATCGTTTGTAGTGCTATATTTTGCTTGTAAATAATTAGAATGCTTGTATTGATGGCATCAATGCTTTAGGTGAATGTCATTGCTTTACGTTTTCACGGTGTGTGATGGACAATAGCGGGGATACCTAGAGACCCGACTCTTTTAATATTTCAAGGAGCAAAGAATGCTTATTCTGACTCGTCGAGTTGGTGAAACACTCATGATAGGCGATGAGGTAACAGTTACTGTATTGGGTGTCAAAGGCAACCAAGTTCGTATTGGTGTTAATGCCCCAAAAGAAGTTTCTGTTCACCGTGAAGAAATTTATCAACGGATCCAGGCTGAAAAGACTCAACCAGATAATCAATAATAATGAATAAGCGTCCAATGATTGATCACACAGCAAGAATGGGCGCTTGTCTTACTCGCATTATTTCTAAAAATATCCTTTCGTTTTTATAATTCTCTAGCATCAAACTCACTTTATTGTTTAGTCTTCGGTTTTCTTGTACGAAATCTTGTTTTCCTTTGTATGAAATATAGGCTAATCAATCCAGTGAGCTCATTTTTATTCACTTATAGAATAATTTTTTTTCTGTATTTTTGTTTATAAAGTTAGTGTCATAAGGGCTGAAAAATATCTTTTTCGGTGTTAAACTAAGCATCTTGCTTGTGAAATGTGCAAACAGACAACGGAATGCAAAAAGTTTGGAAAAATTGTTTGACTTCTAAGTCTAGGAAAGTAATATGTGCGCCACACAGCAACGAGATGTTTGAAAAAACAAATCGTGTGTAACTAAAATATGGTGAGGTGGCCGAGAGGCTGAAGGCGCTCCCCTGCTAAGGGAGTATGCGGTCAAAAGCTGCATCGAGGGTTCGAATCCCTCCCTCACCGCCATTTTAGATTATGCATCCGTAGCTCAGCTGGATAGAGTACTCGGCTACGAACCGAGCGGTCGGAGGTTCGAATCCTCCCGGATGCACCATCTTTAACCCTATGAGAGAATCTGATGGGGTTTTGTTTTGGTTTTAGCAACCAAACAAAGCAGTAACTAAGAAGTTGATTTATAGAAGTAGAAGTTGATAAAGAAGTTTGAGAGAGCAGCACATCTTGCATTAAGTATGCATCCGTAGCTCAGCTGGATAGAGTACTCGGCTACGAACCGAGCGGTCGGAGGTTCGAATCCTCCCGGATGCACCATCTCTTAGCTAATAATTTAGCATATCAATAATACCTTTTAATTTAACTCAGAAAAGTTATTGAGAATGTATCGATTTCAAATCGAATGAATTTTGCATCCGTAGCTCAGCTGGATAGAGTACTCGGCTACGAACCGAGCGGTCGGAGGTTCGAATCCTCCCGGATGCACCATCTTTAAGAAACTCCTCGTTCGAGGAGTTTTTTTTTGCCTAAAATTACCATTCATAAAATTAATTAAATCGTATTTTCTATACCTCTTTGATTTATTCCCTCATAAACCACACATCTAGACAGCGACAATTTATGTGATTTAAGCTAAAGTAATTGCCTTAATAAAATAAATTAACATCACAGGCGGGAGGTCGACTTGATCCCGGACGTATCGAAAGCGCTCTCATGGTTAGAGGCGCACCCAGAAACACTTAATGGTATTCAACGTGGTATTGAGCGTGAAACATTGCGTGTAACCCCCACAGGCGCAATTGCAGAGACCTTGCATCCAGAAGGGCTGGGAAAAGCTTTAACACATAAATGGATCACGACAGATTTTGCGGAGTCCTTACTCGAATTTATTACTCCTGTAGATAAAAGCATTAGCCATAATTTGGCTTTTTTGCGAGATTTACACCGCTATACAGCTCGTCACCTTCAAGATGAAAGAATGTGGCCGCTGAGTATGCCATGCTTTATTGAAAGTGAAGATAAAATCACTCTTGCGCAGTACGGCTCTTCTAATGTGGGGCAGTTTAAAACGCTGTACCGTGAAGGCCTTAAAAATCGTTATGGTGCTTTGATGCAAACGATAGCAGGGGTGCATTATAACTTCTCTTTGCCGATTGAATTTTGGCAAGCATGGGCGGGTATTGAAGACGAAGAAAGCGGTAAAGAAAAAATTTCTGAAGGCTATTTACGTCTAATTAGAAATTACTACCGCTTTGGTTGGGTTATTCCTTATCTATTTGGCGCATCTCCAGCTATTTGCGGCTCTTTTTTGAAAGATAGGGATACGACGCTATCATTTGATAAAACAGACTGTGGTACGTATTACTTGCCTTATGCGACATCATTACGCATGAGTGACTTAGGTTATACAAATAAATCACAAAGTGATTTAAACATCACATTCAATAAATTGGATGAATATGTAGAGAACCTGAAAAAAGCCATCCATAAGCCTTCAGCTGAATTTGAAAAACTGGGTGTAAAAAAAGACGGCAAATATATTCAACTAAATACGAATGTGCTGCAGATTGAAAATGAGCTCTATGCCCCAATACGGCCCAAACGCGTTCCTAAAGGCAATGAATCACCTTCTGACGCATTATTACGTGGTGGTATTGAGTACATTGAAGTCCGTTCACTTGATATCAATCCATTTAGTGCGATAGGCGTTAATGAAACGCAAGCTCGTTTTGTTGATCTATTCTTAATATGGTGTGTACTTGCTGATGCACCTGAAATGAATGCTCAGGAATTAGACTGTTGCCGTCAAAACTGGAATCGTGTCATTCTTGAAGGTCGTAAACCAGGCCAAGTCATTGGTTTCGGTTGTGGCAGCGAAGTTAAACCATTAGTTGACGTTGGGCAGCAATTATTTAATGACTTGATCCGTGTGGCTGAAGTGCTAGACACTTGTTGCGATGCAAAATATCAAGAAGTTTGTCACCAATTTGTTGCTATGTTTAAAGACCCAACTCTTACATATTCAGCGCTTGTTATGGATGAAATGTTAGAAAAAGGTATTGGTGGTTACGGGTTAGAATTAGCTGAAAAATATTTTGAACAGTTAGTGAACGAGCCGTATGAAGTGATAACTGAAGAGCAATTTGAGCAAGCACGATTAGCTTCAATAGCGAAGCAAGCGAAGATGGAACAAAGTGAGAGCGAAAGCTTTGAGGACTATCTACGCATTCATGCAGGACGCTAAAAGAAATGGCCACTCTAGGTGGCCAAAAAAAATCTCTTAGAGAATTAGGGATGATAACAAATTGCGCGTCTTTCAATAATTCAGACTCTGTATTTTCAAAATAGTTTCATTTATTTTAGAAAATATTTTTTATTTTCGAGGAGGTCACGAAATGCCATTATTAGATAGCTTTACTGTCGATCATACTCGCATGTCAGCACCTGCTGTACGTGTGGCAAAAACCATGAAAACACCAAGCGGTGATACCATCACAGTTTTTGATTTGCGTTTTACTGTACCAAATGAAGAAGCCATGACAGAAAAAGGGACGCATACTTTAGAGCACCTTTTTGCAGGCTTTATGCGTGATCACCTCAACGGAAATGGTGTTGAAATTATTGATATTTCACCAATGGGGTGCCGTACTGGTTTTTATATGAGCCTTATTGGCCAGCCAGATGAACTGCGTGTTGCTAATGCATGGAAAGCGGCAATGGAAGATGTTTTGCAAGTGAAAGACCAAAACAAGATCCCTGAATTGAATGTCTATCAGTGCGGTACATACAAAATGCACTCACTGGAAGAAGCCCAGCAAATTGCACGTAATGTTCTTGCATCAGAAATTGGTATCAATAAAAATGATGAATTAGCATTACCTGCAGAGAAACTTGAACAGCTACACGTTTAGTTTTTATCAAATATTCTCTATAAAAAGAGCCAATTAAGGCTCTTTTTATTTTATATGAGAATTAAATTGCAAGTTTATGACCAAATCAAAGGTCGGGGACTTGAGAACTGAATGTAAGAGGTGTGATCCTAACCTGTTTAACGATATTTTCATTCATCGCTAATACCTCGATAAGGTAATGCCCCACCACGATTTGCTCTTCAAGCTGTGGAATATCACCAATGACCTCTAAAACCATGCCATTAACCGTCCTAGGGCCATCTATGGGGAGATTCCAATCAAAAGCCTTATTCAGCTCACGAATATTAGCAGAACCGTCTACAAGAACGCTTCCATCACTTTGTGGCAAGACTTCTTCGGCTAAAGATGGCGACATCGAGGTTGTGAAGTCACCCACTATCTCTTCTAATATATCTTCGACAGTGATAAGGCCTTGAATTTCACCGTATTCATCAACAATGATCCCAAGTTTTTCTTTATTGTGCTGGAAGTTAACTAACTGAACATTTAATGGTGTACTGTTAGGAATAAAATAAATGTTATCTGCAGCTTTAATTAGGTTTTGCTTATTAAACTCACGTTTTTCCATCATAAGACGGTATGCTTCACGGACGCGTAAAATGCCAATAGAGTCATCAAGTGAGTCGCGATAAAGCACAATGCGGCCATGGGGGGAGTGCGTGAGCTGCCGAATGATTGATTTCCAGTCATCATTGACATCAATACCAACAATCTCATTCCTTGGCAGCATAATATCGCCAACAGTGACTTTGTCTAAGTCTAAAATTGAAATCAACATGTCTTGATTTCGGCGGCTAATTTTATGCTTTGATTCGTTAACAATGGTGCGTAGCTCTTCCTTATTAACTGCATCAGTTCTTGCGGTTAGTGACTTCACCCCAATGCAGCGTAACAGTAGGGCTGAAATAGTATTAAATGCCCAAACAATAGGCATCATGACTACTTGTAATGGTTTTAAGAGGTAACTACTTGGAAATGCGATTTTTTCAGGGTACAGCGCTGCCAGTGTTTTTGGCATGACTTCGGCAAAAATGAGGATCACAAAAGTCAGGATCCCTGTAGCCATAGCTACACCTGCATTCCCATATAATCGCATACCAATGATGGTCGCTAATGCGGAAGCGACTATGTTGATTAAGTTATTACCAATAAGGACTAGGCTTAACAGCTTATCAGGGTGTTTAAGAAGTTTTTCAACGCGGATCGCTGAGCGATTACCTTGTTTTGCTAAATGTTTTAACCGATAACGGTTTAGCGTCATCATCCCTGTTTCTGATGCAGAGAAATAGGCTGACATAAAAATTAAAACAATCAATATGATGATTAGCGTACTCGTGGACACATCATCCAAAACAAGTTTCCTTATATTGTGAAAGTCGTGGCTTTATTTGCGTCAAAATACCATAAACTCCTGTATTAAACGGTTACCAAAAAAAGCCATTGTTAAGATGATTGAGCCACCAACATGGAAAAATAGGACGCGCTTACCTCGCCATCCTCCATGGAAATGCCCCCAAAGTAGAGTGATATAAACAAACCATGCAATGACGGATAATACCGATTTATGGATATTTTCTTTATCAAAAATATTATCCATATAAATAAAGCCAGTACACAAGGTCAGAGTCAGCAAAATGACCCCAACTTGAGTGATGTGGAACATTTTACGTTCAATTACCATCATGGGTGGCATATCTGGACTAAATTTTAAGGTTTTGTTCTTTAGCTGATGGTCAATTAAAGCCACTTGTAATGCATATAAAGCCGCAATAAGGAGTGTTGCATAGCTCAACAACGCTAGACCAATATGAACAAAAAGTGGTACTCGAGCTTCAAGATGCGTAATAAACTCACCAGGCATTAGCGTTGACAGCATCAAGTTAATAATGGCAAAACTATAGACTATGGGCGTTAAGTACCAAGCTTTTCCCCAGTAAGCGACAACAGTCATAATCACACACATGAGTAAGCTCACTGTTGAGCCTAAATTCAACAGAGTGAGGTTTTGTCCTTCGGCTTCACTGAAAATCAAAAATTTCAATGTAATAGCGTGAGTTACTAACGCAACAACGGCAAGAAAAAGCGCGAGATGGCGGTAAAATGGCTGTTTACGCACTTGGCCGGGGACGATCAGTAACAGACTGACCATGTATGTACAAACTGCTATGACTGCAAATACGGGCATAGTATAGTGTCGTTTATCATTTTTAGTGGAAAGTTATTCATAGTATAACTTGTACGAGTGTAGGCTCCAACTATTGGACAGGCCAATCACAATATATTCATTGCTGATAGCACTTCATGCGCCTACTGCTTGGTTTGTATTATTAAATTCATGCCATAATAACCTTTATCATCTGTTTCAAACAGGGGGCAGCGAAAAAACTGCGGGCATGTTACAATGGGGCATTATTTTGCCGCGATTATTTTTAGTGTTGGTTTCCCTTCATCATTGTGAAGGTATTGATGCTTATAATTCAAGTTGTTAGGTAACACGCACTTGAAATTATCTGTATTAGCAACCAGATCAGGCTGACATCGGCCCATCAACAGAATTGAGCTAAGACATATGTTTGATAATTTAACTGACAGACTATCGCGCACGTTGCGCAATATCAGTGGACGTGGGCGTCTAACTGATGAAAATATTAAAGAAACACTACGCGAAGTTCGCATGGCCTTGCTGGAAGCTGACGTTGCTTTGCCAGTTGTCCGTGAATTCATTCAAAAAGTTAAAGCAAATGCTGTTGGGCAAGATGTCAATAAAAGTCTAACACCTGGCCAAGAGTTCATTAAAATAGTTCAAAATGAACTGACTAGGGCGATGGGGGACGAAAACCACCAACTTAATTTATCCGCACAACCTCCTGCTGTCGTTTTAATGGCAGGTTTGCAAGGTGCCGGTAAAACGACCAGTGTTGCAAAATTAGGTAAGCTATTAAAAGAAAAGCAAAAGAAAAAAGTATTAGTTGTCTCTGCTGACGTTTATCGCCCTGCAGCGATTAAACAATTAGAGACATTAGCTGAAAGTGTTGGAATTGACTTTTTCCCTTCAGAAGTACAAGAAAAACCCGCTGCAATTGTTCAAAAAGCATTAAAACACGCACAATTACAATTCTACGATGTGCTGTTGGTGGATACCGCAGGTCGCTTGCATGTTGATGAAGCGATGATGGAAGAAATCCAAGAAGTTCACCGTATTATTAAGCCAGTTGAGACCTTATTCGTCGTCGATGCGATGACAGGGCAAGATGCGGCAAATACAGCGAAAGCATTTAATGAAGCCCTACCACTGACAGGGGTTGTGTTGACCAAGGTCGATGGTGATGCACGAGGCGGTGCGGCACTTTCAATTCGAGCGATTACGGGGAAACCTATTAAGTTCTTAGGTGTTGGTGAAAAAACTGATGCCTTAGAACCATTCCACCCAGAGCGCGTCGCGTCTCGTATCCTTGGTATGGGTGATGTGATTTCTCTGATTGAAGAGATTGAGCATAAAGTTGACCGTGATGAAGCTGAAAAGCTTGCTAAAAAACTTAAAACGGGAGATGGCTTTGATTTAAATGACTTTTTAAGTCAATTAAAGCAAATGCGTAATATGGGCGGCATGGCGAGCATGATGAGCAAAATGCCAGGAATGTCTCAGTTACCCGATGCCGTTAAGTCCCAAATGGATGATAAAATCACCGTTCGTATGGAAGCGATGATTAATTCCATGACACGTAAAGAACGTGAAAAACCGGAAATTATTAAAGGTTCACGAAAACGTCGTATTGCGGCAGGTTCGGGAACTACCGTGCAAGAAGTTAATCGCCTCTTAAAACAATTTGATGACATGCAACGCATGATGAAGAAAATGAAAAAAGGCGGTCTAGCCAAGATGATGCGCGGCATGAAGGGTATGATGCCACCGGGTTTTCCGGGGCGTTAAGCAATAAAGCCTCAAACAAAACGCACTTTTGATTGATTTTTGCGTCAAAGTGAGTAAACTTTTCGGGCTTTTTATATGACAGCCGGACTCTATCCCTCGATGGAGTCTGGTTGTTTTGTTAACTAATGAGGATGTTATGGTAACAATTCGTTTATCTCGTGGCGGCGCTAAAAAACGTCCGTTCTACCAAATCGTTGTGACTGATAGCCGCAATGCGCGTGACGGTCGTTTCATTGAGCGTATCGGTTTCTTCAACCCGATCGCTGCAGGTCAAGCAGAAGAACTGCGTTTAGACCTGGACCGTGTTGAGCACTGGGTTGGCTTAGGCGCAACTATTTCTGACCGTGTTGCACAACTGGTCAAACAAGCTAAGAAAGCAGCTTAATCTGTCGCGGTGGTAACAATGAGCAAGCAAACTAAACTACAGCCACCTGAAAACCCAATTGTATTGGGGAAATTAGGTGCGGCATACGGTATTCGTGGTTGGCTCAAAGTTTTTTCGTCCACCGAACATGCTGAAAGTATTTTTGAGTATCAGCCTTGGTTTATCCAACGTTCAGGTCAATGGCAACACATTGAAATTGAAGATTGGAAACATCATAACAAGGATATCATTGTCAAGCTGAACGGGGTCGATGACCGCGATGCAGCCGCGCTTTTGACTAACTTTGAAATTGCGGTTGATTCAACCCAACTTCCTGAGTTAGAAAACGAATACTACTGGAAAGACCTGATGGGCTGCCAAGTAGTGACGTTACAAGGCTATGACCTTGGTACCATCACTGACATGATGGAGACCGGTTCAAATGATGTGCTGGTCATTAAGGCGAATTTAAAAGATGCATTTGGCATCAAGGAGCGGTTGGTTCCGTTTCTTGATGGGCAGGTTATCAAGAAAGTCGATCTCGATGCCAAACTTATTGAAGTGGATTGGGATCCTGGTTTTTAAATCTCCGGTTGAACGGTTTTGATAAGTGGGACGAAATTATGTGGATTGGTGTAATTAGCCTGTTTCCCGAAATGTTCCGCGCAATAACCGAGTACGGGGTAACTGGTCGGGCAGTGAAAAATGGCCTGCTAACATTTGAGTGCTGGAATCCGCGAGATTTTACTCACGATAAGCACAAAACTGTTGATGATCGCCCCTATGGTGGTGGTCCAGGCATGCTGATGATGGTGCAACCGCTTAAGGATGCAATCAACGCAGCAAGAACTGAGGCTGGTGAGGGTGCAAAGGTTATTTATCTTTCACCGCAAGGGCGCAAACTTAGTCAAGACGGTGTTTGCGAGCTGGCAACCAATGAGAAATTGATTCTTGTTTGTGGCCGCTATGAAGGCATTGATGAGCGTATCATTCAAACCGAAGTTGACGAAGAATGGTCAATCGGCGATTACGTTCTCAGTGGCGGGGAACTTCCCGCGATGGTGTTGATTGACTCAGTTTCACGGTTTATACCGGGAGTACTTGGTCATCAAGCCTCTGCTCAAGAAGACTCTTTTGCAGATGGTTTGTTAGATTGTCCGCACTATACCCGCCCTGAAGTGTTAGATGGCATGCAAGTTCCTGATATTTTACTTTCAGGAAACCACGCTAAAATAGATAGCTGGCGTATGAAACAATCACTCGGCCGTACCTGGCTTAGAAGACCTGAGCTTCTGGAAAGCCTAGCTCTGACTGACGAGCAGAGGATGTTGCTGGCTGAATTCCAACTGGAATATCAGTCTGAGCAACAAATGAATCCAGACAATTAATTGTCTAAACATATCAGTTTACCTAGGGTAAGAGAGTTATTATGAGCAACATTATTAAACAAATCGAAGAAGAGCAGATGAAGCAGGACGTACCTTCATTCCGTCAGGGTGACACCGTGGAAGTTAAGGTATGGGTCGTAGAAGGCTCTAAAAAACGTCTGCAGGCATTCGAGGGCGTGGTTATCGCTATTCGTAACCGCGGTCTGCACTCTGCATTCACTGTTCGTAAAATTTCTAACGGCGAAGGTGTTGAGCGTGTATTCCAAACTCACTCTCCAGTCGTAGATAGCATTGCTGTTAAACGTCGTGGTGCTGTTCGCAGATCTAAACTGTACTACCTGCGTGAGCGTTCTGGTAAGGCAGCTCGTATCAAAGAGCGTCTGAACGCCAAGTAATACGCTTTCGCTACATCCGAAAGTTATGTTATGAGAGAGGCCCGCATTTGCGGGCCTTTTTATATTCGTCACTATCTTCTTCATAATTCAAATTGTAGCCGTGTTGGCAGCACTCAGCTTCTCAGGTCACATACCTATATTCGTCATATTTCAAGTTGTAGCCGTGTTGGCTGCGTTCAGCCCCACAGGTCACATACTTGTGTATGCTCCCTGCGATGTCCTCACTTTGCCGCCTTGCTACAACTCGAACTATTTAGAATATAGCTGATAACTTATGCTTATCTGTAAATAAATACTTACAGATTGCTTGTTTTTCTTTGGTCTATTAAATTATTTTAATGTTAAATTAATGTAAAACTGTAATTTATTCAATTTATTATGGTAGTGTAAATAATTAAATACAGTAGTGGAAATATTTTACATAAATGGATTGAATTGTTTACGATGCATGGTATGTTATTACTCATACACCCAAACACAATACGTAAATAATAAACTAAGCAAATATAAGCTAATAAGTAGGTAAAAAATGATCATGCAAAAAGATGTACTCAACAACGTGAATATTCAAGACGAGCAGGTATTAATCACTCCTGAGAGTCTGAAAGAGAAATATCCGCTGAGTCGCAGCAACCTGCATGCCATTGCGACATCGCGCCAAGTGATTGCTGACATTATTCATCAACGCGACCCTCGCTTACTCGTGGTATGCGGCCCTTGCTCAATTCATGATGTGGATGCTGCTATTGAATATGGTGAGCGCCTGAAAGTATTAGCCGAAGAATTAAGTGATAGTTTATATATTGTGATGCGTGTGTATTTTGAAAAACCTCGTACAACCGTAGGTTGGAAAGGTTTGATTAGTGATCCATTTATGGATGGTTCTTTTGAAATGGAAAAAGGCCTACATATTGCTCGTGATTTGTTGACCAATTTAGTGAATATGGGGCTGCCATTAGCGACAGAAGCATTGGATCCTAACAATCCTCAATACTTAGGGGATTTATTCAGTTGGTCAGCCATTGGTGCAAGAACGACTGAGTCACAGACCCACCGTGAAATGGCATCTGGTTTATCTATGCCTGTTGGTTTCAAAAATGGAACCGATGGGAGTTTATCTACAGCGATTAATGCGTTAAAAGCAGCAGCGATGCCACACCGTTTTATGGGAATTAACCAATCTGGCCAAGTTTGTTTATTACATACCAAAGGTAATAGTAACGGACATGTCATTTTACGTGGTGGGAAAACGCCTAACTACAGTGCCGAAGACATTGCGGCTTGTGAAGCGGAAATGAAAAAAGCAGGTTTAGAGCCGTCCCTTATGGTGGATTGTAGCCATGGAAACTCGAATAAAGATTACCGCCGTCAGCCATTAGTTGTTGATTCTATTATTGAACAAATTATTAATGGTAATGAATCAATTACAGGTATTATGCTAGAAAGTCATATTAATGAAGGGAATCAAACATCTGAACAAGCCCGTGACACAATGAAATACGGTGTGTCAGTGACAGATGCCTGCATTAACTGGCAAACGACGGAAACGGTATTGCGTAAATTACATCAAGCATTGTTGCCTGTGCTTGAACAACGTGCGCAAAAATTGAGTAAAGTGAGCTGATCAAGGTATTGGTATGTCTGTTGAGTTATCCCATTTACGGGAACAAATTGATGAAGTTGATAAATCGTTATTAGATTTATTAGCAAAAAGGCTGCAACTGGTTGCTGAAGTCGGTGAAGTGAAAAGCTTACATGGTTTACCGATTTATGTGCCTGAACGAGAAACAAGCATGTTGGCAGCACGTCGCGCCGAAGCTGAGCGTATGGGGATCCCACCTGATCTGATAGAGGATATTCTAAGGCGGATCATGCGCGAATCTTACGCACGTGAAAATGATAAAGGGTTTAAAACACTGAACCCATCAGCTGGCCCAATTGTGATTGTAGGTGGTGATGGGAAAATGGGGCGGTTATTTCACCGTCTCCTTAATTTATCAGGCTATCAGGTTAAGACATTAAACGAAGATGACTGGGCACAAGCAGAATCTATAGTTGCTGGAGCGAGCGTCGTGATAGTTAGTGTACCAATACATTTGACGGTACAAGTTATCAACCAACTGCCTAAACTGGATAAAAGCACGGTCTTGATGGATATTGCATCGATTAAGCAACAGCCATTAGAAGCGATGTTAGCGGCCCATGATGGGCCAGTACTTGGGCTTCACCCGATGTTTGGTCCTGATATTGGTAGTGTTGCAAAGCAAGTATTTGCTTACTGTAATGGCCGTGGCTCGGAGTCTTATCAGTGGTTTCTTGAACAGTTATTAGTTTGGGGGGCACGTTTGAAAGAAATCTCAGCCGAAGAGCATGATAAAAACATGAGCTTTATTCAGGCATTACGCCACTTTACAACATTTACTTACGGGCGAAATCTTGCTGAGGAAAATATCGATTTACAGCAATTACTTGATTTGTCATCACCTATTTATCGTTTAGAGCTCGCGATGGTTGGGCGGCTGTTTGCTCAAGACCCTCAACTCTATGCAGACATTATTATGTCTTCAAATGAAAATGTTGAATTGATACGCAGATATCATCAATTGTTAGGTGATTCAATAGCGCTACTGGAGAAAAAAGATAAAGCGGAATTTATTCGCCAATTTAATCAAATTAGCCAGTGGTTCGGTGAAGATGCCCATCATTTTATGAAAGAAAGCCAATCATTACTGCAACGAGCAAACGATAATCGAAAATAATCATCCCGCCTTCTATCGTGTTTTATAGCGGTAGAGGGCTTTATTTTCCTGTTAATTTTTTGTTGTCTTCTATATTCTTCTATTTCAGTTAATCTCACCAAGAATGTTTATTTAAAATAGGTAATTGTACTTATCTGTATAATTTCTATCGAATAATATGCTAATCAGATAAAAACTGAATTTATTCACTATCTAATTTCAAATTAATCAATTTTTAAAATCAATATTTATAAATCGATCGATTTATATGATAAAGATTTCACCTGTTTTACCGATAACACTACTCATTAAATGATGGTTAGCGTGGTAAATATATGTCTTTTAAAAATCTCAAAATTAGTATGAAGTTAACGGTAGCATTTGGTGGTTTTGTTGCGCTTATTATCCTAAGTTCACTTTTTTCTTTAGCCAATATGAACCGAGCTAATGATGGCATGAAACAAGTCCTGTATGAAAGTTATCCTATTGCCTCTACCGCAGGGCAAATGATGGATAACTTTTATTCTTTTATAGGGATCCAAGAGCTAATTTTACTTGATGATCGTGGTAGTGATAAACGCAGAGAAGAGTTGGCTAAAATTACATTAAAAATTAATGGATTGATGGAAAGCTTAGAAAATAACGTTACAGATGATCGCTCTAAAGAAGTCTTGGCTGATTTGCGTGTTATTCGCCAACAGTTTCATTCATCAATTACTCGCATCAATACCTTTTTATCAGAGAATAATCGCCAAGCTGCTATTGATGAAATGATGACTAAAACGTCTAGTATTCAACGTGATTATCGTGATCAAATTCAAACTTTAATGGCTATCCAAGATTTGGAAATGCAAGAGGTTGGCCGTAAAGTGAATGCGGATTATGAAAACAATAAACTATTACTAGCGGTGTTATCAATCTTGAGTATTGGCGCGGGCTGCGTAATGGGCTGGTATATTACGAACATTATCACAAGGCCATTGGAAAATGCGGTTAATTTCGCGCAGTCAATTGCAAATGGGGATCTGACTAAAGATATTCAGGTCACCTCAAAAGATGAAACGGGTGTATTGTTAAATGCACTTAATGATATGAAAGAGCACTTGCTGGAAATCGTTCAAGAGGTTCAACAAGGTTCTGAAAGTATTTCGGCAGCAGCAGGGCAAATTGTCGCGGGGAACCAAAACCTGGCGGCGCGCACCGAAGAACAGGCCGCATCAGTTGAAGAAACGGCCAGTTCAATGGAACAAATAACTTCAACCGTTCAAAACACGACTGAGCACACTCATGAAGCTAGCATGCTTGCAGACCAAGCGGCAATTATTGTACAAAACAATGGCGACATGATGAGTCAAGTAACGAATAAAATGCGTGCAATCAATGGATCATCATCACAGATGACAGAAATTATTAATCTAATAGACTCAATTGCATTTCAAACCAATATCTTAGCATTGAATGCATCCGTTGAAGCGGCAAGAGCCGGTGAACATGGGCGAGGCTTTGCCGTTGTTGCCGGAGAAGTGAGATTATTAGCACAAAAAAGTGCGGCTTCAGCGAGTGATATTCGTGGGTTGATTGAAAACTCATCGTCACAAACGCAAGAGGGTATGGAACTTGTTGAAAAAGCGACTCAGCAAATACACGGAATGGTTGATAGTGTAAAAGAGATGAATGCGTTACTACGTGAAATTGGGCAGGCTAGTCGTGAGCAAAGCGATGGAATTTCTCAAATCAATAGTGCAGTAGGGCAACTTGATTTAACCACACAACAAAATGCGAGTTTAGTTGAGGAATCTGTTGTCGCAGCGGACTCATTGAATGAACAGGCGTACCATTTGAAGGAACTAGTCAATTATTTCAGAGTCAAATCTTCGAATTATCAACCTGAAGTGAGAGCATAGTTTCAGTTTAGTAGGCTGCACTGAAAAAATGCAGCCTAATTATATTTTAATTAAGGCGTAATTTTTTCAGGTTCAACAGGAACCACATTTTCGGATGGGTAGCAGCCTAATATTTTAATTGACCTAGTAATTGTTGAAAGCTCTCTTAAAGCTTGTTGCATATTTTCTGAACGTAAATTGGCATGCACATCAACATAAAACATCTCTTCCCATGGTTTTCCATTTATTGGGCGTGATTCTAACTTGCTCATGATTATCTTATTATTTTTCAAAATAACTAATGCATCAACTAAGGCACCAGCTTGTTGGCCAGTGGTCAGAAGCAGTGTTGTTTTAGCCGGTACTTGTTCAGTGACTTCAATTGGTTGTGGTGCAACAACAATAAAGCGTGTCATGTTAATTTGCTGATTAGCGAGATTATGCTCTATTACGCTTAAATCGTATAAGGCGCCACCGGCTTCACTTCCAAGTGCCGCGACACTCGGTGAGTTTTGGTCTGCGACCATTTGCATTGCAGTTGATGTGCTATCACAATATTTTATTTCCCAGTGTGGGAATTGTGCTAAGTATTGGCTGCATTGTTGGAAAGGCTGAGGGTGGCTATACACGGTTTTGATCTGGCTGAGATCGGTATTTCCTGTTGTTAAGAGGCAATGGTTAATTGGGAGCCGAATCTCCCCGACGATTGATAATGATGTATTTTGTAGTAAATCGTAAACATCGTTAATTGCGCCCGAACTGGTGTTTTCTATTGGTAAAATGCCATATTCCGCTTGCCCATTTTCAACTAATGAAAAAATATCTTGGAATTTATGGCAACTGCATTCAACTAGTTGGTCAAAATGACGGGCTGAGTACTGGCGTGCCGCAATGTGTGAATAAGAACCTTTCGGCCCTAAAAATGCGAAACGCGCGGTATCACTAGGGGTTAAATTTAAATGCTTTTGTAAAATAGCCTGTTGCGTAAGAACAGAGTCCTCAATAATCATCTGGAATAGGCGAGTGATATAAAAGCCATCAAGCCCTAGCGGTTTGCCTTTGTTGATTAAAACATCAAGAAGCTGACGCTCACGGTCTTTATCACGAATAGGGCGGCTATCATCAATTTTTGTTTCAGCGACTTCAACAGCATAACCACGGCGCTTTGCTAAAAGATTTAGTAATTCACTATCCAGTTGACTTATTTTCTCTCTTACTTTTAATAAATTAGTGCTGTTTTCCATGCTGCCCACCCTGTTAATATCATGATATAAAAAAAGCCCCCTAGAGGGGGCTTTCTAATTTTGTCTTCTTTTCTTTCTCGAACGACAAAAGCCCCCAATTAGGAGTTGCTAAAGAAGAAAAAGAAAACAAAATTAAGATTCATATGAACACCTTTAGTCAGATTCAATTTAAATAAACCCGATACTCACTAAGAAGTCAATAGGTAAGGATCATAAACATAAAAAAACGCGCCCATGGTGAGCGCGTTTATAAGGTTCAAGATTAGTTGATAGATAATATAAAATTATAACGTAACAGTATTATTCGCTTCTTTTACACTATTATATGCTCTTCTTGATTCTCCTTTATGTTGCACTTTATTAAGTTGTCTTTCGAGTTTGTTAATTAGTTCATTAATTGCAACGTACATATCTTCATGCTTGGCACTTGCGACCAATTTTCCTGTCGCTGTTTTTATGTTGGCATCAACCATAAAACCTTGTGGCTCTTTTGATAATACGACATGCGTATTTATTAGAGATACTTGCCACTTATCGAGTTTTGTTAGACGGCTCTCAATGTGCTCACGAATCGCTGGGGTAATGTCCATTTGTTTGCTAGTAATGTTCACTATCATATAGTTACCTCTCATTGTTTCCGTCTTTGTTGATTTCAGAATACCCGTTCTTGCTAAGAAAAAATTGATGTAGATCACATCTCATTCAGGGGAAGAGTAACAGCTATCTGAAGTGTGATTTCACATAAAAAAGGGGCGAAAAAGCATTGCCAAAATGAATGGATTAAGGGACACTGATTGAGTTGGCTAGGGGAACGGTAAATAGCCGGAACTTTTTTTGGGTTAAAATTAGTACCCTAAATGAGCAAGCAACTAAATCGCCGCTAGCAAAGAAAAACAGCAGCCTTGGCTGCTGTTTTAGATCGCACGATGATATTATTGTGGGTTTGCAGCAATAATACTCGCAACTTTATTCGCTTCTTGGTTTAGCCCCATCTCATTATAAGCAATTTCCATGTATGCTAAGGCATTACGTGTTGCTTCTGTGTCTGGGTAGTCTTTTAGCATTTGTTGAACACGATTAACAACCGCGACATAAGCACCGCGTTTGTTGTAGTATTCGACAACAGAAAGGTCGAATTTCGCTAAGCGGTCTTTTAAGAAGACTAATCGCTTACTCGCATCATTGGAGTATAAGCTGTTAGGATAGTAGCGAACTAACTGACTGAAATCTTTGAATGCAACTCGTGCATGCTGTGGGTCTCTGTCTGAGCGGTCAATACCAAAGAGGCCTTGCAATAAGCTATCATCCAGAGCCATCGCGGTTAAGCCTCGCATATAGAGGACATAATCAATATTTGGATGAGTTGGGTTCAAACGCATGAAACGGTCAATTGCGGCTATCGCCATTGGCAGCTCTGCTGATTTATAATATGCATAAATCAGGTCTAATTGAACCTGCTGAGCATATGGACCAAATGGATAACGGTTATCAAGAGCTTCAAATTGTTTAATCGCTGCTTTAAAATTGCCGTCCTGTAATTTTTGCTGACCCGTTGCATATATTTCAGCAGGGGTGCTATCAGGGCTGACTTCAGGAGTGCTGGAACAGCCGACTAAAATCAGGCTCAACGTGGCTGCAGCCACCAGATTTTTCATACGTATCATCACGTGTAGGTTATCCTCTGAGTGTTTCGAGGGAGTCTATCCATAAGGCTCCCGGCAAAATTCGAGTTACAATAGCATATATTTTAAATGAAACGGCACTGCCGTCAAAATACAAACACCAAAAAGTAGATTAATTTATGGCTCAACAAGTACAACTTAGTGCAACTATCGCTGAATCACAGCTTGGTCAACGTTTAGATCAGGCTTTGGCCGAATTGTTCCCTGATTATTCACGTTCTCGCATAAAAGAATGGATTTTAGCTGATAGAGTGCAGGTTAATGGCAAAGTTATCAATAAGCCAAAAGAAAAAGTTTTTGGCAGCGAACAAATTTTAATCGACGCCCTCATTGAAGAAGATAATCGCTGGGAACCACAAGATATCCCACTTAATGTGATTTATGAAGATGAAGATATCCTAATTATTAATAAACCGCGTGATTTAGTTGTCCACCCTGGAGCAGGAAATCCAGACGGTACAATTCTTAATGCGTTGTTATATCGTTATCCTGAAATTGCTGATGTGCCGAGAGCAGGTATTGTTCATCGTTTAGATAAAGACACGACAGGCTTAATGGTTGTCGCAAAAACAGTTCCAGCTCAAACACACCTTGTAGAAGCATTGCAACGTAGAGAAATTACGCGTGAATATGAAGCGGTTGCGGTCGGCCGTATGACAGCGGGTGGCATGGTAGAAGAACCTATCTCTCGTCATCCAACTAAACGAACCCATATGGCTGTGCACCCAATGGGCAAACCCGCTGTAACGCATTATCGTGTGATGGAACACTTTAGAGCCCATACTCGTTTACGTTTACGTCTGGAGACGGGCAGAACTCACCAAATTCGTGTTCATATGGCTCATATCAATCATCCATTAATTGGTGATCCCTTATACGGTGGCCGCCCGCGCCCACTAAAAGGGGCGACCGAAGAATTTTTAGAGGTCATGCGTAATTTTGATAGGCAAGCACTGCATGCCACCATGTTACGCTTATATCACCCAATCTCAGGTATTCAAATGGAGTGGCATGCACCGTTACCTGATGATATGGTTAAGCTTATAGAAGCTCTAAAAGCAGACACTGAACTGCATAAAGACGATATGGACTGGTAATGAATACATTGATTTTCCCTGATTGGCCGCAACCTAAAAACATAGCAAGCTGTAGTACAACTCGAGTGGGTGGTGTGAGCCTGCCACCTTTTGATAGCTTGAATTTAGGTGATCATGTTGGGGATATACCCAATGCCGTCAGTGAAAATCGTCAACGCCTTGAGACGCTTGCTCAGCTACCACAACAACCAGTTTGGCTTGAGCAAGTTCATGGAACGGATGTGCTTCAGCTTGTTGGTGATAAAATTCATAATAGGCAAGCGGACGCCGTGTACAGTAATCAGGTTGGCCAAGTTTGTGCCATTATGACTGCGGATTGCTTGCCTGTGTTATTGACTAATCAAGCAGGAACGGAAGTGGCAGCAGCCCACGCAGGGTGGCGCGGGCTATGTCATGGGGTTCTTGAAAATACAATCAATCAATTTATTAGCCCTGCAAATGAAATTATCGCTTGGCTTGGCCCCGCTATTGGTGCTGAGAAATTTGAAGTCGGTAAGGAAGTCAAAGAGGCTTTTGTTAATCAGTCATCTGATTTAGCCTCTGCTTTTATTTCTTATAATGATAAATATTTAGCTGACATTTATTTATTAGCACGTAAAAAACTACAGGCTGCTGGCGTAACGAAGGTCTATGGTGGTGATTTTTGTACAGTAACAGATGAAAACAGATTTTTTTCCTATCGAAGGGAAGGAAAAACCGGCAGGATGGCTTCATTGATATGGATAAATACCTAGTATTGGGGTTTTGTTCTAAATTAACGGATATATCAAAAATAATTCCTTGCAAAACTTGAATATTTAAAAACTGACCTCATCTAGTATCCAGTAGCAAATTTAATCTCATTTATTGGAGGTGTTATGCGTCTGGACCGTTTAACTAATAAATTCCAGCAAGCTCTCGCTGACGCCCAATCACTAGCCCTTGGGCGCGAAAACCAGTTTATTGAACCTATTCATCTATTAAGTGCCCTGTTTAATCAAGAGGGTGGCACAGTTCGTCCATTGCTGACGACGTTAGGCGTGAATGCCGTACAATTCCAGCAAAAAGTCGAAGATGCATTAGGGCGTTTACCTCAAGTGCAAGGTGTTGCGGGAGATGTTCAACCATCAAGTGACTTAATGCGTCATTTGAATTTATGTGATCAGTTGGCACAAAAGCACGGAGATGAATTTATCTCCTCAGAATTATTTCTTGTCGCCGCTTTAGAAGCCAATACGACATTAGCAGACATGCTCAAAGCAGCAGGTGTTAACAAAGATAATTTAAAAAAGGCAATAGAACAGATGCGTGGTGGAGAAAAAGTGAATGACCAAAGCGCTGAAGACCAGCGCCAAGCCTTGAAAAAATATACAGTTGATTTAACCGAACGTGCAGAGCAAGGCAAATTAGACCCAGTAATTGGTCGAGATGAAGAAATACGTCGGACCATTCAAGTACTGCAACGTCGTACTAAAAATAACCCTGTGCTGATTGGTGAACCAGGTGTAGGTAAAACAGCAATTGTTGAAGGGTTAGCACAACGTATTGTTAATGGTGAAATTCCAGAAGGGTTAAAAAACAAACGTGTATTATCCCTTGATATGGGGGCGCTGATTGCGGGTGCGAAATATCGTGGTGAGTTTGAAGAGCGTCTGAAAGCTGTTCTAAATGATCTTGCCAAACAGGAAGGTAACGTCATTCTGTTTATTGATGAATTACACACCATGGTTGGTGCAGGTAAAGCAGATGGTGCGATGGATGCGGGTAACATGTTAAAACCTGCGTTGGCTCGCGGTGAATTACACTGTGTTGGCGCTACCACATTGGATGAGTATCGCCAATACATTGAGAAAGACCCTGCATTAGAGCGTCGTTTCCAAAAAGTGTATGTGGCTGAGCCATCCGTTGAAGACACAATTGCTATTTTACGTGGTTTAAAAGAACGTTATGAACTGCATCACCACGTTCAAATAACTGACCCGGCGATTGTGGCAGCGGCAACGTTATCGCATCGCTATATTACTGACCGTATGTTACCTGACAAAGCGATTGATTTAATTGATGAAGCGGGTGCAAGTTTACGTATGCAAATGGATTCGAAACCTGAATCCTTAGATAGGCTGGAACGCCGTATTATTCAGCTCAAACTTGAACAGCAAGCGCTGAAAAAAGAATCGGATGATGCAAGTAAAAAACGTCTTGAGATGTTAGAAGAAGAGCTCGCAGAGAAAGAACGTGAGTACTCTGCGTTAGAAGAAGAATGGAAAGCTGAAAAAGCATCATTAACAGGTACTCAGCATATTAAAGCTGAAC
This sequence comes from Providencia sp. PROV040, assembly GCF_032706145.1. Lineage (NCBI taxonomy): Bacteria > Pseudomonadati > Pseudomonadota > Gammaproteobacteria > Enterobacterales > Morganellaceae > Providencia > Providencia sp. PROV040. The sequence continues at coordinate 1,166,914 of NZ_CP120530.1, forward strand.
TTGAAAATACACGTATCGAGATGGAAAAAGCACGCCGTATGGGTGATTTGGCAAAAATGTCCGAATTGCAATACGGTAAAATTCCAGAGTTAGAGAAACAGCTTGAAGCGGCAACCAAAGCTGAAGGCAAAAGCATGAAACTGTTACGTAACAAAGTAACAGATGTCGAAATTGCTGAAATCTTAGCTCGTTGGACTGGCATCCCTGTATCTCGAATGCTAGAAAGTGAAAGAGAAAAACTGTTACGTATGGAACAGCAACTCCATCAGCGTGTTATTGGACAAGATGAAGCGGTAGTTGCAGTATCGAATGCAATTCGTCGTAGTCGTGCAGGGTTATCAGACCCGAACCGCCCAATTGGCTCGTTTATGTTCTTAGGGCCAACAGGGGTAGGTAAAACTGAATTGTGTAAAGCGTTAGCAAATTTCATGTTTGATAGCGATGATGCAATGGTTCGTATCGATATGTCTGAATTTATGGAAAAACATGCGGTATCACGTTTAGTGGGCGCACCTCCAGGGTATGTCGGTTACGAAGAAGGTGGGTATTTAACTGAAGCGGTTAGACGTCGTCCATATTCAGTCATTTTATTGGATGAAGTTGAGAAAGCACACCCTGATGTTTTCAACATTTTATTACAAGTGCTTGATGACGGGCGTTTAACGGATGGACAAGGTAGAACAGTGGACTTCCGTAATACGGTGATTATCATGACATCTAACTTGGGTTCTGACTTAATCCAAGAAAGATTTGGTATGATTGGTTACTCAGAAATGAAAGATATGGTGATGGAAGTGGTATCCCATAGTTTCAGACCTGAATTTATTAACCGTATAGATGAAGTTGTTGTATTCCATCCATTAGGTAAAGAGCAAATTACGAATATTGCCAATATTCAATTGGCTCGTTTATATAAACGTCTTGAAGAGCACGGTTATGAAGTTAGTGCGACACCTGCTGCACTGGAGAAAATTGGGGAGGCTGGTTTTGACCCAATCTTCGGAGCAAGGCCATTGAAACGCGCAATTCAGCAGGAAATTGAGAACCCTCTGGCACAAGAAATCTTGTCAGGTAAGTTATTACCAGGTAAACCTGTCGTTTTAGATGTAGAAAATGACGAAATCGTTGCTAAACAGTAATTGATATTATTGTAAAATCAAAAGGTGGCTATTGTTAGCCACCTTTTTTATATCAAATTAGGTATAAAATCACTTTTTTTGCTTGATAATTGGGCGTAAAGTATAAAATATCACCACTTGAAATTTTTTTTCAAAAAAACACTTGCCAGATTTTTCTGACTCCCTATAATGCGCCACCACTGACCGGGAACAAGACAACGCAAAGCGCGATGAACACTGAAACGGCAGCGAGAGATTCTGAAAAGAAAAAGCAAAAAATTGCTTGACTCTCACGGAGGAAAACGTAATATACGCCTCCTCGCAGCAACGACCGAAAGGTTGGTTTTCATAAAGAAAAGCTGCAACGCTCTTTAACAATTTATCAGACAATCTGTGTGGGCACTCACAGGACACTATCAAAAAAATATTTGATTTTAAGTCTTGAAGAGTGACTAACACGTTAATTCATATATATGAAATAAGGTAGTAACGCTTATTTTGGAAGGATAACGCGAAGGCAAGCAGAGATAACCCGAGACAGTACTTAGGTACGGCGAGGGGAAGCGATGCGAAGCCGACAAAGTTAGCCGAACAAAAGAACGTTACGGTCAGTAAGACATTCTTTGAGCATCAAGCTACTTTTAATTGAAGAGTTTGATCATGGCTCAGATTGAACGCTGGCGGCAGGCCTAACACATGCAAGTCGAGCGGTAACAGGGGAAGCTTGCTTCTCGCTGACGAGCGGCGGACGGGTGAGTAATGTATGGGGATCTGCCCGATAGAGGGGGATAACTACTGGAAACGGTAGCTAATACCGCATAATCTCTCAGGAGCAAAGCAGGGGAACTTCGGTCCTTGCGCTATCGGATGAACCCATATGGGATTAGCTAGTAGGTGAGGTAATGGCTCACCTAGGCGACGATCCCTAGCTGGTCTGAGAGGATGATCAGCCACACTGGGACTGAGACACGGCCCAGACTCCTACGGGAGGCAGCAGTGGGGAATATTGCACAATGGGCGCAAGCCTGATGCAGCCATGCCGCGTGTATGAAGAAGGCCCTAGGGTTGTAAAGTACTTTCAGTCGGGAGGAAGGCGTTGTTGCTAATATCAACAACGATTGACGTTACCGACAGAAGAAGCACCGGCTAACTCCGTGCCAGCAGCCGCGGTAATACGGAGGGTGCAAGCGTTAATCGGAATTACTGGGCGTAAAGCGCACGCAGGCGGTTGATTAAGTTAGATGTGAAATCCCCGGGCTTAACCTGGGAATGGCATCTAAGACTGGTCAGCTAGAGTCTTGTAGAGGGGGGTAGAATTCCATGTGTAGCGGTGAAATGCGTAGAGATGTGGAGGAATACCGGTGGCGAAGGCGGCCCCCTGGACAAAGACTGACGCTCAGGTGCGAAAGCGTGGGGAGCAAACAGGATTAGATACCCTGGTAGTCCACGCTGTAAACGATGTCGATTTGAAGGTTGTTCCCTAGAGGAGTGGCTTTCGGAGCTAACGCGTTAAATCGACCGCCTGGGGAGTACGGCCGCAAGGTTAAAACTCAAATGAATTGACGGGGGCCCGCACAAGCGGTGGAGCATGTGGTTTAATTCGATGCAACGCGAAGAACCTTACCTACTCTTGACATCCAGAGAATTTAGCAGAGATGCTTTAGTGCCTTCGGGAACTCTGAGACAGGTGCTGCATGGCTGTCGTCAGCTCGTGTTGTGAAATGTTGGGTTAAGTCCCGCAACGAGCGCAACCCTTATCCTTTGTTGCCAGCGATTCGGTCGGGAACTCAAAGGAGACTGCCGGTGATAAACCGGAGGAAGGTGGGGATGACGTCAAGTCATCATGGCCCTTACGAGTAGGGCTACACACGTGCTACAATGGCGTATACAAAGAGAAGCGACCTCGCGAGAGCAAGCGGAACTCATAAAGTACGTCGTAGTCCGGATTGGAGTCTGCAACTCGACTCCATGAAGTCGGAATCGCTAGTAATCGTAGATCAGAATGCTACGGTGAATACGTTCCCGGGCCTTGTACACACCGCCCGTCACACCATGGGAGTGGGTTGCAAAAGAAGTAGGTAGCTTAACCTTCGGGAGGGCGCTTACCACTTTGTGATTCATGACTGGGGTGAAGTCGTAACAAGGTAACCGTAGGGGAACCTGCGGTTGGATCACCTCCTTACCATTGAAGTGTTTTTGTGAAGTGCTCACACAGATTGTCTGATGAAATAGAGTAGCGGTATCGATAGGCTTGTAGCTCAGGTGGTTAGAGCGCACCCCTGATAAGGGTGAGGTCGGTGGTTCAAGTCCACTCAGGCCTACCAAAATCGAATTAATGCGTCGTTATAGATTAGCTCACTTACCTAAGTAAGCTTCGCCAATCTATGCCTTGCCTGAATTCGATTTGTCATTTAATGACTTATATTGATACCGAAAATACCTTTATGGGGCTATAGCTCAGCTGGGAGAGCGCCTGCCTTGCACGCAGGAGGTCAGCGGTTCGATCCCGCTTAGCTCCACCATAATTTTTCTGATTATTCAGAATAGATTAGTAATAGTCTATTGCGAATAATTATGCTCTTTAACAATCTGGAACAAGCTGAAAATTGAAAACAACGCACATTGTTTATCGCTTAAACAATGTGAGAGTCTCTCAAAATTTCAGACCTGAAATTTTCGGTCACAAACTCGAGCGGCATGCGCGAGCAGTGTGAAATTCAAGGCGGACAGCGCGCAGCAAGCGCAGCGTACTTAGGTACGTGAGCATTGCGAGCACTGCCCAACGAAGAAGTTCACCACGCACAGCCATGACAGTAAGGTGAACGTTGAAACAATTTCGGGTTGTGAGGTTAAGCGACTAAGCGTACACGGTGGATGCCTAGGCAATCAGAGGCGATGAAGGACGTGCTAATCTGCGATAAGCGTCGGTAAGGTGATATGAACCGTTACAACCGACGATTTCCGAATGGGGAAACCCAGTGCAATTCGTTGCACTATCGTTTGATGAATACATAGTCAAACGAAGCGAACCGGGGGAACTGAAACATCTCAGTACCCCGAGGAAAAGAAATCAACCGAGATTCCCCTAGTAGCGGCGAGCGAACGGGGAGCAGCCCAGAGTCTTAATCAGCATTAGCATCAGGAGAACGGTCTGGAAAGTCCGGCAGTAAAGGGTGATAGCCCCGTATCCGAAGGTGTTAGTGTTGTGAACTCGACGAGTAGGGCGGGACACGTGTTATCCTGTCTGAATATGGGGGGACCATCCTCCAAGGCTAAATACTCCTGATTGACCGATAGTGAACCAGTACCGTGAGGGAAAGGCGAAAAGAACCCCGGCGAGGGGAGTGAAATAGAACCTGAAACCGTGTACGTACAAGCAGTGGGAGCCCCATCACTCAAGTGCCTCGGCAATTGAGTGATGGCTTAACAACCATCACAATAACAGCGCAGGATTTGCCAACAAGATTGGTCGATTTTTTCAAGCCGTCGCGCAGTGTACATCGAAGTACACGAGCAGCGGAAGTTAAAAAATCGGGCAAGATTGGCCGCAAAGACAAGCGGGACATTTGAGGATGGGGTGACTGCGTACCTTTTGTATAATGGGTCAGCGACTTATATTCTGTAGCAAGGTTAACCGTATAGGGGAGCCGTAGGGAAACCGAGTCTTAACTGGGCGAATAAGTTGCAGGGTATAGACCCGAAACCCGGTGATCTAGCCATGGGCAGGTTGAAGGTTGGGTAACACTAACTGGAGGACCGAACCGACTAATGTTGAAAAATTAGCGGATGACTTGTGGCTGGGGGTGAAAGGCCAATCAAACCGGGAGATAGCTGGTTCTCCCCGAAAGCTATTTAGGTAGCGCCTCGTGAACTCATCTTCGGGGGTAGAGCACTGTTTCGACTAGGGGGTCATCCCGACTTACCAACTCGATGCAAACTACGAATACCGAAGAATGTTATCACGGGAGACACACGGCGGGTGCTAACGTTCGTCGTGAAGAGGGAAACAACCCAGACCGCCAGCTAAGGTCCCAAAGTCATAGTTAAGTGGGAAACGAAGTGGGAAGGCTCAGACAGCCAGGATGTTGGCTTAGAAGCAGCCATCATTTAAAGAAAGCGTAATAGCTCACTGGTCGAGTCGGCCTGCGCGGAAGATGTAACGGGGCTAAACTATGCACCGAAGCTGCGGCAGCGATATGTAAATATTGTTGGGTAGGGGAGCGTTCTGTAAGCCTGTGAAGGTGTGCTGTGAGGCATGCTGGAGGTATCAGAAGTGCGAATGCTGACATAAGTAACGATAATGCGGGTGAAAAACCCGCACGCCGGAAGACCAAGGGTTCCTGTCCAACGTTAATCGGGGCAGGGTGAGTCGACCCCTAAGGCGAGGCAGAAATGCGTAGTCGATGGGAAACGGGTTAATATTCCCGTACTGGTGATAATTGCGATGGGGGGACGGAGAAGGCTAGGCTATCCGGGCGACGGTTGTCCCGGTTTAAGGATGTAGGCAGGTGAATTAGGCAAATCCGGTTCACTATATGCTGAGGTCCGACGACGAGTCACTACGGTGATGAAGTAGCTCATGCCCCGCTTCCAGGAAAAGCCTCTAAGCTCTAGATTATCATTAATCGTACCCCAAACCGACACAGGTGGTCAGGTAGAGAATACTCAGGCGCTTGAGAGAACTCGGGTGAAGGAACTAGGCAAAATGGTGCCGTAACTTCGGGAGAAGGCACGCTGGCATTAGGTGAAGTGATTTACTCATGGAGCTGAAGCCAGTCGCAGATACCAGCTGGCTGCAACTGTTTATTAAAAACACAGCACTGTGCAAACACGAAAGTGGACGTATACGGTGTGACGCCTGCCCGGTGCTGGAAGGTTAATTGATGGGGTTATCCGTAAGGAGAAGCTCTTGATCGAAGCCCCAGTAAACGGCGGCCGTAACTATAACGGTCCTAAGGTAGCGAAATTCCTTGTCGGGTAAGTTCCGACCTGCACGAATGGCGTAATGATGGCCAGGCTGTCTCCACCCGAGACTCAGTGAAATTGAACTCGCTGTGAAGATGCAGTGTACCCGCGGCAAGACGGAAAGACCCCGTGAACCTTTACTATAGCTTGACACTGAACATTGAGCCTTGATGTGTAGGATAGGTGGGAGGCTTTGAAGCGTGGACGCCAGTCTGCGTGGAGCCAACCTTGAAATACCACCCTTTAATGTTTGATGTTCTAACGTTGCCCCATTATCTGGGGTGCGGACAGTGTCTGGTGGGTAGTTTGACTGGGGCGGTCTCCTCCCAAAGAGTAACGGAGGAGCACGAAGGTTGGCTAAGCATGGTCGGACATCATGCGGTTAGTGCAAAGGCATAAGCCAGCTTGACTGCGAGAGTGACGGCTCGAGCAGGTACGAAAGTAGGTCTTAGTGATCCGGTGGTTCTGAATGGAAGGGCCATCGCTCAACGGATAAAAGGTACTCCGGGGATAACAGGCTGATACCGCCCAAGAGTTCATATCGACGGCGGTGTTTGGCACCTCGATGTCGGCTCATCACATCCTGGGGCTGAAGTAGGTCCCAAGGGTACGGCTGTTCGCCGTTTAAAGTGGTACGCGAGCTGGGTTTAGAACGTCGTGAGACAGTTCGGTCCCTATCTGCCGTGGGCGTTGGAAGATTGAAAGGGGCTGCTCCTAGTACGAGAGGACCGGAGTGGACGCACCACTGGTGTTCGGGTTGTCATGCCAATGGCATTGCCCGGTAGCTAAGTGCGGAAGAGATAACCGCTGAAAGCATCTAAGCGGGAAACTTGCCTTGAGATGAGTCTTCCCTGACCCTTAAAGGGTCCTAAAGGAACGTTTAAGACTAAGACGTTGATAGGTTGGGTGTGTAAGCGTAGCGATACGTTGAGCTAACCAATACTAATGAACCGTGAGGCTTAACCTGACAACACCGAAGGTGTTTTAGAGAGATTGAGTTGTTTTCGAGAAGTGAGAAGCCGCAAGGTGAAGGACACGCAGCTTGTTTGAGATTGAGGTTCTGGTTTAAGGAAGGTGAAAACCAAATTAAACGGGAACAAAACAGAATTTGTCTGGCGGCAATAGCGCGGTGGTCCCACCTGACCCCATGCCGAACTCAGCAGTGAAACGCCGTAGCGCCGATGGTAGTGTGGGGTCTCCCCATGTGAGAGTAGGGAACTGCCAGACATTAAATTAGTGAGAAAGCCACCCATCGGGTGGCTTTTTTGCGTTTGGAGAAAAAAAGAAAAACAGTGGATGTTGAGGTTAGGTGGGGTGCCTAAGTTTTAGTTCCTCAGTTCCTTAATGCTTTACTCCCTAATTTTAATTCCCTTTTTATCGCTTACTTTCTCATTAGACGATGTATTACACGTCTCTTCATCTTTTTTAACTACTCTTGGGGCTCCCCTCTATCTATCACCATCATTAATGAGCGTGCGTGATGCAAAGTAGTGAGTAACAGCTCACAGATTGTTTAGGGTAGCGGAATTTTAATAAAATCAAATAAATATTGTGGATTGGGTGTTTCCCCATCACGGTGATGAATGATACCGCTTGAGCCAAAGTAGTCAGTAACAACTCACTTGTTGAAAGGGATGTTGGCTGCTAGTGATGGTGAGATGGCAGGAGTTAGGAGAAGTAATGGAGGGGGAGCGGTTGTATTGGTGCGCTGAATGGATATTGTGGATGCAAAGAGTGAGTAACAACTCATAGATTGTTTAGGGTAGCGAAATTTTAATAAAATCAAATAAATATTGTGGATTGGATGTTTGCCCATCACGGTGATGAATGATACCGCTTAGGTGGGGTGCCTAACATACTTATCATTTCAAAGGGAGAAGTAAAAGAAGGCATGGAGCATTACCCCTTTATAGATAGCGCTAATGAAAAACTTAAAGACCCTAGGGTTAAGATGGCAGTTACATTAAATTTGATAAGCTATAACACCTCAAATTTGATATACTACCCACAGTAACTAATCAAAAAGTGTAAGATTTTCATTATTTTTCTGTAATATAGGGACTTCAAATTTGGCGAAAAGAACCTATTCTGTTCGGTATATTGCAGGTGAGCCCGCTAAACGTATTCAGCCCATGCCTGTACATATGTTAGGAGAATCACTTCCAATAGGTTTACCGCTATTTGCTGCGGGTGAAACTCTTGATGTGGTTACATGGAACATTTATAAGCAGCAGCGTCCAAATTGGAAATATACACTTAATGAGTTAGTGAAAGATAGAAAACTTATTTTGTTGCAAGAAGCTCAAATGTCACCTGAGCTAATATCTTTTGCTGCATCACACAAATTAATTGCTGACCAAGTACCTGCATTACCTTTTTCTCCTCATCCCGCTGGTGTGATGACGCTTGCAGCTTCACACCCAATATATTGCTGTCCTTTAAGAGAAAAAGAACCACTTTTACGGTTAGCTAAATCTGCGTTGATTACGGTATATCCCCTACCAAATGGAAAACATTTGATGGTAGCGAATGTTCATGCAATTAATTTCAGTTTTGGAGTAGATGTTTATACTCGGCAACTAAGTAAATTAGGTGTTCATATTGCTAAACATGTAGGGCCAGTAATCCTAGCAGGTGATTTTAATGCATGGAGTAGACAGCGTGTGAATGCGTTGAAACGATTTATTCGCAGTGTAGGCTTGAAAGAAATTGTATTTAGTGATGATTACCGTACTAAGGCTTTTGGTCGTCCTTTGGATTACGTGTTTTATCGTGGATTGAACGTTAAAGATAGCACTGTACTACCGACAGATGCTTCTGATCATAACCCTATTATGACCAAATTTACGCTTTCTAAGTAATTAAGATTATCTCCCTTATTTTCCCTCGTATTTAATTGTAGATTCGATGAACTACTTGTATGGGGAATATCAGATTGAAATCATCGTTTTTATACATTCTTTTCTTTTTTGCACAAATAGCTAATGGGTCTAGCTTATTGTTGGCAAAACATGCTGAACAGTTGCCTCGTTTAGTTATTTATGACTCATCTTATCGACAAATTTCTTATCCAAATGGTGATGTGCCCGAACAATATGGTGTCTGTTCTGATGTAGTTATACGAAGCTACCGAAAAATTGGTATTGATTTACAAAAATTAGTACATGAAGACATGAAAGCAAACTTTAGTCAATATCCCAGCCAACGTATATGGGGATTACGTAAGCCAGATACAAATATTGATCATCGTCGTGTACCTAATTTAGAGGCTTTTTTCTCGCGAAAAGGGAAAAAAAAGCCTATATCAAAGAATGCCAGTGATTATATTCCCGGCGATATTGTCTCTTGGCGTTTAGATAATGGTCGGTCACATATCGGTGTTGTAACTTCGATAAAGTCACCAAGTACACAAAGTTATTTAGTTATGCACAATATTGGATATGGCCAAGTTGCTGAAGATGTTTTATTTCGTTGGGATATTGTTGGACATTATTCTTATTAAGTGAAATGGTTTTTATATAATATAATTTCCTAGATTATAATTTTAAAAATTAACTTACTCAAGAGGTTTTATATATGTAAGTGATTAGTTTTAATTGTTGTTTTTAAAATTATATTCTAATTATTGTATTAGCATTAATTCACTATGAACTATATTTATAACAGGTAGGTGGTATGTCGTATAGAATTTAATTATATAAAAATGGTGGTTAATGTTATGAAAAATATAGTTATTGTTGGCGGTGGAACGGGTGGGACGATGCTAGCAAATACACTTGCTAGAAAATTGAGTAGAGAAATTTTTTCGAAGAAAATAAAAATAACATTAATTACTGATAATCCAATCCATTATTATAAACCTGCATTTATGTATGTTGCTTTTAATTTATTTTTTAAGGATGAACTGAGTCGCCCTGAAAGAGAATTGCTAAGACCTGAAATAGAGTTAGCCATTGATAAAATAGAGCATTTTGATTTTAAAAATAAAGCGCTAAACTCTAAGCATGGAAAAAAATATAACTATGATTTTCTTGTGATTGCAACAGGTTGCATACCTAAACCTGAGCGAATTGAAGGTTTAAAAGATATCGGTAACCACTTTTATGCATATGAAGCATCGAGAAAGCTAGCAGATCAACTTGCTAAGATTGAAAAAGGTCGAATTTTTATTACGGTATCATTCCCTGAAACGCCAAATGTACCCCATCAGTGTGGCATCGCGCCGATGGAAACAACATTAATGATTGATGAATTTTTACGTAAACGTCGAGTTAGGGATAGTATTGAAATCGTTTATACCTATCCAACAGTTTCACAATTATTGCGTAACTGTTTATTCATGCAACAACCTGTTTGTGAAGTTATTCCTGAAGTATTTACTGCTAAAAATATTAAAGCTCAGAGAGGGTTTACTTTAGATAAAGTTGATCCAGATAAAAAAATAGCTTATTCGAAAGAAGGTGATGAGCAAAATTTCGACTTATTGATTAGCACTCCGCCAATTACCGCGGTTGAGGCAGTTATTAATACCGGATTAAGTGAGCATAATAATGGTGAAGGTTGGTTACCTACCGATCATGAAACTATGCAAGTTTATGGTGTTGATGGCGTTTATGTTATAGGTGATACCGTTGATTTACCGATCAGTAAAGCAGGTGGAAGCTGTCATAATCAGGCCGCAATTATAGCTGATAATATTTGCGGAGAATTAATTTATGGTTATCCCGCAGCTATCTATGATGGGCGAGTTCAAGCTGTTGCCCAAATGGGATTAACTGCAGGGATGCCTTTACAATACGATTATAAACACGATGTTATTCCTACGCCTCCGACTAAATTAGGGGGATTACTAAGAAATGGCTTTAATAGAGGTATTTATTGGGCTGCTATTCGTGGCTTAGTTTAAGGAGGAAATCAAAATGTCTAATAATGAAAATCAAAGTAAACTAATTGAACTTCTTAATTCTGAGTCGGGTGATCATTTCGCAGACAAATTAGCACCGCTATTACAATTGAATCGTTTAGATAATATTGTTGATTTACTTTCTCTAATTTCTGACCTTATTGACATTACTGATAATAGCACGGTAGAAAAACTGGCAAACTCATTTGAGGATATTCTAGCGCCAGTCTGGGAATTCGGCACTGCATATAATATGGCTAAAATGGAGGAAATATATAATAGTAAAAATCCAAATTTTCGTTCGGTGTATGCTTTATTAAAAGATCCAAATACATTACGTGGAATTAGTACCGTTTTACGAACCTTGCAAATAATGGGTTCTCGATTGTCTTCCCCCCAAGAGGGATAATATTTCGGAGGTGGTATGATATTAGATAGACTGTATTCTTTTGATACGCGTGTGATACATAATTACTATGATGCAGCCGAAAATTTAGGATCACTAGCTTCTCCTATTTATCAAACGTCAACTTACGTATTTGATAGTGTTGAAGAAGGTGTCGCTTGTTTTAGCGGTGAATCGGATGGGTATATTTATACACGAATAAATAACCCAACATTAAGTTTGTTGGAAAAGCGGCTTGCTGATTTAGAAGAGGGGGATGCCGCAATTGTATTTTCTTCAGGGATGGGGGCAATAACATCGACTCTTTGGACCTTACTAAGCCCAGGAGATGAGCTGTTAGTTGATATGACGGTTTATGGCTGTACATATGCATTCTTTCATCATGGGTTAGCTCGATTTGGTGTCAAAGTTCGTCACATTGATATGAGTGACCCAAATAATGTGGCACAGGAACTCACTGAAAAAACAAAGATGATATTTTTTGAATCACCTGCAAACCCAAATATGCGCTTAGTTGATATTAATGCTGTGAGCAATATCGTTCATCAATATAACCTTGCAAATAACCAAGAAATATTGGTGACAGTAGATAATACCTATTGTACTCCTTACATTCAAAAACCACTTGAGCTTGGGGCGGATATCGTTGTTCATTCATTAACGAAATATATGAATGGGCATGGTGATGTGATGGCTGGCGCTGTTATAACAACTGAGGAATTAGCGAAGCAAATCAGATTGGTTGGGCTGAAGGATATGACTGGAGCATGTTTATCCCCTCATGATGCAAACCTGATATTGCGAGGAATGAAAACACTGCCAATCAGAATGGAAAGAGTGGTTGAGAATGCACAGAAAGTTGCGGAATATTTGGCCTCACTATCTGAAGTTTCTCAAGTGATGTATCCGGGTTTACCGATTTTTCCTCAATACACATTAGCTCAAAGGCAAATGAAGCTGCCTGGAGGGATGATTGCTTTTGAACTTGGAGGGGGACTTGAGGCGGGTAAGCAGTTTCTGAACCGTTTACAGCTATTTTCTTGTGCGGTTAGCTTAGGTGATTGTGAGTCATTGGCGCAGCACCCTGCAAGTATGACCCATTCTACTTACACTGCTGAGGAACGAAAACAGTATGGGATTAGTGATGGGCTTATTCGTTTGTCAGTTGGGTTAGAAAGCGCTAATGATTTGATTGCCGATATTAAGCAAGCGCTCATTTGATACCAAAATAGGTAACAAAGGGCCCTATATCATATAAATATAGGGCCTAAATTTACTTTACGAATGCTTTAGTCGATTAAGGTTTTTGAAATTTACGCATGACAAAGAAGGTGACGCTCAATATAGCGACCCATGCAAACCCGACGAGAAGGGCAACTTGTGTATCTTTAAAGAAGCCAAGTAGCGCGATAACAAAGACCATAAATGCGATAGTAATTGCAGGGCCAATTGGCCAGAACGGTACAGGGAATTTGAGTTTTTTAACCTCTTCAGGGCTCATTTGGCGGCGCATTGCGACATGAGAAAGTAGTATCATTAACCAGACCCAAACGGTCGCAAAGGTTGCGATTGACGCAATAATCACAAAGATTTTTTCTGGAAGTAGGTAGTTTAAATAAACGCCCAGTAACATGACAACAGACATCACCAGTACAGTGACCCAAGGCACCCCACTTTTCGTCAACTTGGTAAAGACTTTTGGTGCTTGTTTGTCTTGTGCCATACCATACATCATGCGACCAGCACCGAAAATATCACTATTGATAGCTGAAATTGCCGCAGTGATCACCACGATATTTAAGATATTTGCCGCTGATTGAATGCCTAAGCTATCAAAAATTTGGACGAATGGACTGCCATTTTGACCAATTTGATTCCACGGGTAGATACACATCAGAATAAAAAGTGTTAACCCATAGAATAATAAAATACGAATGGGTACCGCATTGATTGCTTTAGGAATAGTTTTCTCTGGGTTTTGCGCTTCACTGGCGGTAATACCGATCACTTCGATACCCCCAAAGGCGAACATTACGATAGCTAAGGACGCGATAACGCCTTCAATGCCGTTTGGCATAAAGCCACCGTGTTCCCATAGATTTTGGATACCCACCGCATGGTCAGTTTCTTGGCCGAAGCCGTAGAACATTAAGAAGGCTCCACCAACAATCATTGCGATGATTGCAGAGACTTTTACGATAGACAGCCAAAATTCCATTTCACCAAAAATTTTAACGTGGCATAAATTGAGTGCGCTAATAAATAGCACGATACTTAATACCCACACCCATTGGTCGACATGAGGGAACCAAAACCCCATGTACATCCCAAAGGCGGTAATATCAGCCAAGCAAACGACCAACATTTCAAATACGTAGTTCCAGCCAGTTAAAAAACCAGCTAAGGGACCCATGTAATGGCTAGCGTAGTGAGAGAATGAACCGGGTACTGGGTGATGCACAGCCATCTCGCCTAAGGCTCGCATGACCATAAATACAGCGGCACCACCGACCATATAAGCGAGTAGCACAGCAGGCCCTGCCGCTTGAATTGCGGAAGCAGACCCATAAAATAAGCCGGTACCAATCGCTGACCCTAAAGCCATAAAGCGAATGTGCCGAACACTCAGCCCCTTTCTGAGTTGATTTTGTTCACTACTTTGCATGTCTTTTCCTGTCTTTTTCTTCGTTCGATATGTTGTTCCGAATAGGCTTTCGGTATTGTTTATTCAGTCGGACGTACTTTATTGAACCCTAAGGTGGCTACATTATCACAAACTTCCTTGTTCGTGAGATAGATATCTGCAATATAATGCGTGCTTAGCTAACTATTTTAGGAGTGATATGAAATACCCAATTAATGAAATTTTCCAAACCATTCAGGGAGAGGGGGTTTTTACTGGTGTTCCAGCTGTGTTTATTCGTTTACAGGGCTGCCCAGTTGGATGTAGCTGGTGTGATACCAAACAAACATGGGAAAAAGAACAAGATAAAGAATCGACCCTAGGGGATATCGCACTTAAAACGATTGATTCAGATGCATGGGCTATGGCAGATGGTGAGGCATTGGTTCAATTAATGAAAGAAAAACACTTCAGCGCACAGCATATTGTTATTACAGGCGGTGAGCCCTGTATTTATGATTTACAGCCACTGACTGGAATATTAGAACAATATGGATACCAATGCCAAATTGAAACTAGCGGCACATACCCTATTCAATGCACTGATAACACATGGGTTACTGTATCACCAAAAGTCGGTATGAAAGGAGGACTACAGGTGATCAACCAAGCAGTAAATCGTGCCAATGAAATTAAACATCCTGTTGCTCGCGAGAAAGATATTGAAGCACTTGAGAAAATTTTAGCATTGCGTACTGTCGAAACGCCTCCAGTAGTGGCATTACAGCCAATCAGCCAAAAAGCGGCAGCAACAAAATTGTGTATTGAAACCTGTATTCAACGCAACTGGCGTTTATCAATTCAAACACATAAGTATTTGGATATTCAATAATAAAAAATAGCGATGGTTTTTAGTAACCCCCAAGAGTTAGAAAACACTCATTGGGGGCCTTTAAATTATCTAAATGGTTGGTTTAATGGTACTTCAGGATCTGGCTCATGAGTAATACGGTTACGTAAGTCACGGCGAATAATTTCAATAGACCAAAACCAAATTAAATGGCCAAATATTTCTGAAACATTCTCATACCATGGTAGGTCGAAGAGTGGAGGGGTGAGCCCCATAAGAGGGAAAGAAATCATATGGACAAATAATTGCGCCAGTGCACCCGCTAACAACCCTTGCCATAGCTTAATTTTAGGGAATACTTCAGCAACAATACAATATCCGACAGCAAACACGATAGAAAATATGATGTGAGTAACACCCACAGAGTTAAAAACGTGCCCAGCAAAGGTGTAAACTGCAGAGTTAGGGTCGGCAATTCCTAACCAATCCCTTAAGAAAATATAAGGTGGGTTGAGGAAGTTACGTGAGCAGTCAATTTGTTCTGCTGCACGGATCAGCGTTTCTGGCGAACAAGCTGCGTTGAACATATCCGTTGGGCTTCTTGGTGGTAATGGGACTTCAGCCCCCCATTTGACAAACGAAGAGACGATACCAGCGATTAGACCAATAAATGCGGCCAGTCCATAACGCCTTCTGGATTTTGGTGTTTGTTGAAATAAATGCATTTTCCCTGCCTTATTAAGAGTAAATAATGGTAAATAATAGATCAGGTTATAATTTAATGCACTATGTCAAATTAAAGTTTTTATATCCTTAATTTCAAGGGGGGAATGCCAGCCACTAATTGCTTTTTGCCCCTCATTTATTTTCAAAATCTATTAAGCTTGCCGCCTGAGGTGCTTGTGTCTCTATATTATATTTCTATATTTATGAATGTTATTTTGCCCAGCTATCAAAATGGCTGCGTAAAATAACATTACATTATATTTGTAGCACTTGTACTTTTAAGCTTCCCCGCGATAGACGCAACCTGCATTGCAGGTTTCTTTTACGGTAACTGCACTTAATAAGGGTAGCAAAGGCTTAGTTTGTTGCCAAATCCACTGCGCTAATACCTCACTGGTTGGGTTTTCTAACCCTTCGATATCATTTAAATAATGATGGTCTAAGCGTTCCCAAATAGGTTTAAACGCGGCTTTTACATCGGAAAAATCAATAATCCAACCACTATGGGAGTCGACTTCACCAGTAATTTCTAAACGCACCATGAAAGAATGCCCATGGAGGCGGCCACACTTATGGCCCTCTGGGACATGAGGTAATTTGTGGGCAGCTTCGAAAGTGAAATCTTTATAGATTGTTGTGCTCATATGTGGCTCCTTGTTATGAATAAACAGCGTATTGTACTGCATTTTTAGGTGAAAATATCTTTAATTACTAAAATAGCGTTAACCGCTTTTATCAATATGATCCATCAGTTAATTGCTTTAGGCTTTTTAGTTATTAATTATGGCTATCGTTTCTTATCCCATTATCTAGGGTTGTTATAACCTAACTGCATACCCTATATGTTTCAGGTACTGCGGTATTTTTTGCTTTATTACCTTAATTATTTGGGTGAATGAGCAAGTGTTAGGTTGTCGGTCTTTTCTGGGGTAATGACATGGCGTCGTTTTTAAAATCAAAGATGAATAACACTGGGGTTACAAGATAATGACAAAAAAACAGCCGCCATTAGCGGCGCTGCCAATATCTGTTGAGCAATTAGCACGTTTACAGACGGCCGTTGATGATTTTTCATCCCATCAACTCGCATGGCTTTCTGGTTATTTGTGGGGAATAGTAAATCAGAATACGCAAGTTGATGCATCTGTCAGTGCGCCTGTGGTTACCCAAGATACGGTCACAATCATCTCTGCATCACAGACAGGAAATGCACGCCGCCTATCAGAGCAGCTTAGAGAGCGTTTAGTCGGTGAAAAAATTAGTGTGAATTTAGTGAATGCAGGGGATTATAAATTCAAACAAATTAACCAAGAGAAAGTGTTAGTTGTTGTAGCCTCAACGCAGGGTGAAGGGGAGCCAGCTGAAGAAGCGGTTGCATTATACAAATATCTTCATTCTAAAAAAGCGCCAAATTTATCACAAACCAGTTATGCGGTTTTTGCGCTGGGGGATTCATCTTACGAAAAATTCTGTCAAGCAGGTAAAGATTTCGATTCACAGCTTGCATCATTAGGGGCGACGTCATTAACCGAGCGAATTGATGCGGATGTTGAATACCAAGGGATTGCGGATGAGTGGGTTGAAAGCCTCACTCAGATTTTAAAAGCTCGCGTTCCTGCTCAAAGTGATAGCCAATTATTGGCGACTCAAACAGGAAGTGTGAATGAAATTCATTCATCACCTTATAGTAAAACCGCACCATTGACTGCGTCACTTCTTAGCAATCAAAAAATAACCAGTCGGGACTCACAAAAAGATGTTCGCCATATTGAAATTGATCTCGGTGACTCTGGTTTACGTTATCAACCTGGTGATGCGCTAGGTGTTTGGTTCGATAATGACCCTGCTTTAGTTGATGAGCTGGTGGCTTTGTTGTGGCTGCAAGGTGATGAAGAAGTCTTTATTGGTTCGCAGCGCCACTCATTACGTGATGCGCTGATTTATCAATTAGAACTGACACAAAATACTCCAGTGATTGTCGAAAAATATGCTCAGTTATCAAAAGACGATGCACTATTGTCATTAATTAGCGATAAAGCCGCTATTTTGCACTACGCACAAAATACGCCAATCGTCGATATGGTACGCCAAGCGGCATCTCAGCCTACTGCCCAAGAATTTGTTGACCTACTGCGTCCGCTAACCCCTCGTTTGTACTCGATTTCTTCTTCCCAATCTGAAGTAGAAAATGAAGTTCATGCAACGGTTGGCGTTGTCCGCTATGAGATTGATGGTAAGGCGCGTACTGGTGGTGCGTCAGGTTTCTTAGCCGATCGCTTAAATGAGGATGATGAACTTCGTATATTCATTGAGCACAATGATAATTTTCGACTGCCACAAGACCCAAATACGCCTGTGATCATGATTGGCCCAGGTACAGGGATAGCGCCATTTCGTGCTTTCTTACAGCAGCGTGACAATGACGGTGCGACAGGAAAAAATTGGTTATTTTTTGGTAATCCACATTTTGTTGATGACTTTCTCTACCAAGTGGAATGGCAGCGTTATGTCAAAGACGGTTTACTAACCCATATTTCATTAGCGTGGTCTCGTGACCAGCAAGAAAAAATTTACGTACAAGATAAACTTCGCGAACAAGGTGAAGAAGTTTGGCAATGGTTACAAGAAGGTGCGCACATCTATGTGTGTGGTGATGCAAACCGCATGGCCAAAGATGTTGAACAGGCATTATTAGATATCGTCAGTCAATATGGGAACATGGACAGTGAAGAGGCTGATGAATTTTTAAGTGAGTTGCGCGTAATGCGCCGTTATCAGAGGGATGTTTATTAATGAGCAATGAACAACAACAAAAGCCCTTAATTGTCGAAGGTAAACTCGCAGACAGTGAACGCATGAAGCAAGACAGTAATTACTTGCGTGGAACCATTAAGGATGACTTAAAAAATGGGTTAACGGGGGGATTTGAGGGTGATAATTTCCTGTTGATTCGCTTTCACGGTATGTACCAACAAGATGACCGTGATATTCGTGCCGAGCGAGCGGAACAAAAACTCGAGCCTCGCCATGCAATGATGCTACGTTGTCGTTTGCCGGGCGGCATTATTACACCCAAGCAATGGCTTGATATTGATAAGTTTGCCACAGAGCACACGCTGTATGGCAGTGTGCGCATTACGAATCGGCAAACATTTCAGTTCCATGGCATTTTAAAAGGGGATGTAAAGCCTGCCCATCAAATGTTAAGTCACGTTGGTTTAGATGCCCTTGCAACGGCGAATGACGTTAACCGTAACGTGTTATGTACCTCTAACCCCGTGCAATCTGAATTGCACCAACAAGCTTATGAATGGGCAAAGAAAATATCTGAACATTTATTACCGCGCACTAGTGCTTACGCGGAAATTTGGTTAGATAAAGAAAAAATAGTGACAACGGATGAAGAGCCAATTTTAGGGCAAACTTATTTGCCAAGAAAATTTAAAACCTCTGTCGTGATCCCGCCATTAAACGATGTGGATTTGCATGCAAATGATATGAACTTTGTTGCGATAGCCCAAAATGGTGAGTTGATCGGTTTTAACGTGCTGGTGGGCGGTGGCCTTGCTATGACTCATGGTGATACGGCGACATTTCCTCGCTTAGCCAGTGAGTTTGGGTTTATTCCATTAGAGAAAACGTTAGCCATTGCAGAAGCGATAGTGACTACCCAACGGGATTGGGGAAATCGTACTGAACGTAAAAATGCGAAAACCAAATATACCCTTGAACGAGTGGGAGTTGATACTTTCAAAGCTGAAGCCGAAAGGCGCTCAGGCGTAGTTTTCGAACCTATTCGCCCATATGAATTTACTGAACGCGGTGACAAGATTGGCTGGCTTAAAGGCATTGATAACCGTTGGCACCTAACATTGTTTATTGAAAATGGTCGATTAATTGATTTAGAAAATAAACCATTAAAAACCGGCGTGGCTGAAATTGCACGTATTCACCAAGGGGACTTTCGTTTAACGGCAAACCAAAACTTAATTGTTGCGGGTGTGCCCGAAAGTGAAAAAGCGGCAATTGAAGCAATTGCCAGATCTCATGGGTTAATGAGTGATGACATTACGGCACAACGTGAAAATTCCATGGCTTGTGTATCATTTCCAACTTGCCCGCTCGCGATGGCCGAAGCAGAACGTTTTTTACCTGAATTTATTAGTCAAGTGGAAAGTATCATGGCCGCCCATCAAGTTGCCAATGAACATATCGTTTTGCGGGTAACGGGTTGCCCTAATGGCTGTGGGCGAGCCATGCTGGCAGAGGTTGGACTGGTCGGTAAAGCGATGGATAGATATAACTTACATTTAGGTGGAAATCGCATTGGCACCCGTATTCCACGCATGTACCGTGAAAACATCACTAGTACAGAGATTTTAGCTATTTTGGATGAGTTAATCGGCGATTGGGCGAAAAACCGTCTACCTAATGAAGGATTTGGCGATTTTGTTATTCGCACCAATGTTGTTAAGCCCGTATTGAATTCTGCTGTTGATTTTTATGAGGTTAAGGAGGCAGTATGAGCCGACTTGAACTAGCAACACTCATCGAACTCGATAAGCCCCAACAAGTCGCTTATCTCGCTGAGTTTAATTCCCAGTTAGAAGCAATGAATGCATTGCAGCGGGTTGAGTGGGCGGTTGAATACTTACCGACTGAGTTTGTGTTGTCTTCCAGCTTTGGTATTCAAGCGGCACTGACATTGCATATGGTGACGCAAATTGTGCCTAATATCCCAGTTATTTTAACGGATACCGGTTATTTGTTCCCAGAAACCTATCAGTTTATTGAAGTGTTAACAGATAAGCTGAATTTAAATTTGCAGGTGTATCGAGCCAAACAGTCACCGGCTTGGCAAGAAGCGCTGTATGGTCAACTTTGGACACAAGGGCTTGATGGTATTGAGCGTTATAACCAATTGAATAAAGTTGAGCCGATGGAGCGCGCGTTACATGAATTACAAGCACAAACCTGGTTTTCTGGTTTACGGCGAGAACAATCAGCAAGCCGTGCAAATTTGTCTGTACTAGGTATCGGGAAAGGGATTTTTAAAGTTTTACCAGTGATTGATTGGAATAATAAGCAAGTTTATGAATATCTAACAAAATATGATTTACCCTACCATCCGTTGTGGGAACAAGGGTATTTATCGGTTGGCGATACCCATACAACTCGCAAATGGGAAGAGGGTATGAATGAAGAAGATACGCGTTTTTTTGGTTTAAAGCGTGAGTGCGGGCTTCATGAAAACTAAATATTCGTCATAATTCAATCTGCAGCGTTGTTGGCTACGTGCACTCGCACTAGTCACATACTGGTGTATGCTCCTAGCGACTCATTTACTTGCCGCCTAGCTGCAACTTGAATTATTTAGAATATTGATTAGGTCATAATTCAATCTGCAGCGTTGTTGGCTACGTGCACTCGCACTAGTCACATACTGGTGTATGCTCCTAGCGACTCATTTACTTGCCGCCTAGCTGCAACTTGAATTATTTAGAATATTGATTAGGTCATAATTCAATCTGCAGCGTTGTTGGCTACGTGCACTCGCACTAGTCATATACTGGTGTATGCTCCTAGCGACTCATTTACTTGCCGCCTAGCTGCAACTTGAATTATTTAGAATATTGATTAGGTCATAATTCAATCTGCAGTGTTGTTGGCTACGCGCTATTCGAATAATTTAGAGTGTTGATTAGTCATGTTTCACGTTATGACTTGAGTTTAAAATATAAATAATTACGAATTTAATAAAATATTTGTTTAATTACAAAGGGATACTTTTTATTAAAAATAAGTATCTCTTATTTTTCCCTTATTTTTAATTTTCTTATAAATATTATAAGTTTGCGTTAAGTGTTGTGTTTTTTTTGATATTAGCGGGTTTTAATGGCTTTTATACAAATTTTTTGGCTTATGCTTTTCAGTTACAAGAAAGAGCTTTTTGTCATTTCAAACCTATTACGTGAAGCCATATAGTCAATTGTCTATTTCTTATAATAAGTTTATATAACGATGGGTGAGCAAGATGGATTATTTACCATTATTTGTCGATGTCCGCACGCGAAAGGTCGTGTTAATTGGCGGCGGTGTGGTCGCAGCACGAAAAGCAGAATTGCTAATAAAAGCACAAGCTGACTTAGTGGTCATCTCACCGACGTTATGTACACAGTTACAAGCTGAACACCAACAAAATAAATTTGCTTGGTTAGCTGAAGATTACCAATCCATTCATTTAGATGATGCTTTTTTAGTTATCGCAGCAACAGATGATGCATTACTGAATGAAACGGTTTTCTATGACGCCAATGAACGAAAAATATTTGTTAACGTAGTTGATGACCAACCATTATGTTCATTTATTGTGCCTTCTATTATCGATCGCTCGCCAGTGATTGTGGCGATCTCTTCAGGGGGGACTGCGCCTGTATTAGCACGTTTACTCAGAGAAAAATTGGAAACGATGTTGCCAACTTCTTTGGGGAAAATGGCGGAAATAGCCGGCCGCTGGCGTCATAAAGTCAAAGAAACACTTACTAATATGCGTGAAAGAAAACGTTTTTGGGAAAAAAGTTTCAGTGGTCGTTTTGCCTCTTTAGTAGAAAAAGGGCAATTCAGTGAAGCGGAACAACAATTGGAACGTCAATTGTATGAGCCTGATAACCATGGCGAATTAATCTTAGTCGGTGCTGGGCCGGGTGATGCGGGGCTACTCACGTTAAAAGGGTTGCGAGTTTTACAAAGTGCAGAAGTGGTTTTGTATGACCATCTGGTGAGTGAGGAAATCCTCGAGTTAGTTCGCCGCGACGCTGACAAGATTTGTGTTGGGAAACGCGCAGGAAATCACAGTGTTTCCCAAGAAGAAACCAATGCTTTAATCGTGAAATTTGCTCAACAAGGTAAAAAAGTGGTGCGCCTTAAAGGTGGTGATCCTTTTGTTTTCGGGCGAGGAGGGGAAGAGCTACAAGTGGCGGCGCAAGCGGGGATCCCATTTCAAGTGGTTCCGGGTGTGACTGCAGCAATTGGTGCAGCCGCTTACGCAGGAGTTCCGCTGACTCACCGTGAACATTCACAAAGCATTACGTTTATTACGGGTCATTGCCGTGAAAATGGGATGGAACTTGATTGGCAGGCACTTGCTCGAGGAAACCAAACCTTAGCTATCTATATGGGTACCGTGAAAGCTGCGAAAATCAGCGAACAATTGATTCAATTTGGCCGTGCTGAAAATACCCCTGTAGCGGTTATCGGCTGTGGTACAAGGCGTGAACAAAAAGTAGTAACCGGAAAACTCGATGAACTTGAAGTGTTAGCACAGCAGGCACCTGCTCCTGCTTTGATAGTGGTTGGTGAAGTCGCTGCATTACACCAACAACTCGCATGGTTTGGTTCTCAAACTGAAGATATAAGATGGCGCAGTGCCGTATTGGAACTGGCTTAAGTAAGGGGCTATCGTGAACGACAAAAAATTGACTCATTTACAGCAGTTAGAGGCAGAAAGTATTCATATCATTCGTGAAGTTGCCGCCGAATTTGCTAACCCAGTCATGCTGTACTCTATTGGTAAAGATTCTTCCGTGATGCTGCATTTAGCACGCAAGGCATTTTATCCGGGAAAACTACCATTTCCTCTTTTACATGTTGATACCGGCTGGAAATTTCGTGAAATGTACGAGTTTCGCGATGCAACTGCAGAAAAATACGGCTTTGAGCTACTTGTTTATCGTAATCCTGAAGGGGAAAAATTAGGGATTAACCCGTTTGTGCACGGCAGCGCTAAGCACACAGATATTATGAAAACCGAGGGCTTAAAGCAGGCTTTAGATAAGTACGGTTTTGATGCTGCATTTGGTGGTGCTCGTCGTGATGAAGAGAAATCACGTGCCAAAGAACGGATCTACTCTTTCCGTGACCGATCTCATCGTTGGGATCCTAAAAACCAACGGCCTGAGTTGTGGCATAACTATAATGGACAGATCAATAAAGGGGAAAGTATTCGTGTTTTCCCGTTATCAAATTGGACTGAGCTCGATATCTGGCAATATATCTATTTGGAAAATATCGATATTGTTCCCCTGTATTTTGCAAAAGAGCGGCCGGTTATTCAGCGGGACGGCACTTTGTTAATGGTGGATGATAACCGTATTGACTTACAAGCTGGTGAAGTCATTAGTCAGCAAAAAGTGCGTTTTAGAACATTAGGTTGTTGGCCACTGACCGGAGCTGTGCTATCAGAAGCACAAACGCTGCCTGAGATTATAGAAGAAATGTTGATTTCCACAACGAGTGAGCGGCAGGGGCGGCTGATTGATAGCGACCAATCCGCTTCTATGGAGTTGAAAAAGCGCCAAGGTTATTTTTAGTGGGCAAGGTGAATACGCAAAGTCAGGAGAAAAATCATGGCACAAGCCGTTTATAATGAATCAATCGCTCATCAAATCGAACAGCAAGGTGGGGTAGAACCTTACTTATTGGCGCAGCAACAAAAAGGATTATTGCGTTTTTTAACCTGTGGGAATGTGGATGATGGTAAAAGTACCTTAATCGGCCGTTTACTGCATGATACCCGCCAAATATACCAAGATCAGCTGTCAACTTTGCAAAGTGACAGTAAGCGGATAGGGACTCAAGGGGAAAAGCTTGACCTTGCTTTGCTGGTGGATGGCCTTGCTGCTGAACGTGAGCAGGGGATCACAATCGATGTGGCTTATCGTTATTTTTCAACAGAAAAACGCAAATTTATTATTGCGGACACTCCCGGTCATGAACAATATACGCGCAATATGGCGACAGGGGCATCAACTTGCTCACTTTCTATTTTGTTGATCGATGCTCGAAAAGGGGTACAGGAGCAAACACGTCGACATAGTTTTATTAGTACATTGCTTGGGATTCGCCATCTTATTGTTGCCGTCAATAAAATGGATCTGGTGGATTACAGTGAAGCCATTTTTGAAAAAATAAAACAAGATTACCAAAAGTTTGCGATGGAATTGCCTGTGGATTTAAAGGTATGGTTTGTACCTATCTCTGCCCTAGATGGCGATAACATTGTAAATTCAAGTGATAATTTGAAATGGTATCAAGGTGATACGCTATTATCGATATTGGAAAATGTTCAAGTGGAACAAAAAGCCTCGGAGCAAGCTTTGCGTTTCCCTGTGCAATATGTGAACCGCCCAAATTTGGACTTTCGCGGATACAGCGGGACATTATCATCAGGTGTCGTGGAAGTGGGGCAAAAGGTTAAAGTGTTGCCCTCTGGCGCCATCTCAGCAATCAAAGAAATTGTGACATTTTCAGGGTTACAAGATTTCGCTGTGCCGGGGGAAGCAATTACATTAGTGCTTGAGGATGAAATTGATATCAGTCGTGGCGACTTAATTGTTGCACAAGATGAAACCTTACAAAGCACACAGCATGCCTCTGTCGATGTCGTGTGGATGTCTGAACAGCCGCTAGTTCAAGGCCAACAACTTGATATTAAAATTGCGGGAAAACGCAGTCGGGCAAAAGTAGAAAATATTCAATATCAAGTAGATATCAATAATTTAACGCAGAAAGTGGCGACAGAGCTGCCATTGAATGGTATTGGTTTAGTCGAATTTTCCTTTGATGAACCATTGTTACTGGAAAACTATCAACGCAATTCAGACACTGGCGGAATGATTTTTATTGATAGATTAACAAATGTGACCGTCGGAGCGGGTTTAGTCCGCGAAACACAAGCCCCTGTCTTTGAAAAAAATAGTAATTTTAGTGAATTTGAAATAGAGCTAAACAAATTAGTCCGCCGCCATTTCCCACATTGGGGTGCACGTGATGTTTTAGGTGGGAAATAATACGGATGACAAAAGAAAACCATATTGTTTGGCACCAACACGCGGTAACTCGCCAATTACGCGAAAGTAATAATGGCCATAAAGGTGCTGTGTTGTGGTTCACCGGGTTATCAGGTTCTGGGAAATCAACATTAGCGGGGGCAATAGAGAACCAACTTACGTCCATGGGAATGAAAACCTACTTGTTGGATGGCGATAATATTCGCCATGGTTTATGCCGTGATTTAGGATTTAGTGAGGCTGATAGACAAGAAAATATCCGTCGAGTGGGAGAGGTGGCTAAGTTAATGGTCGATGCGGGGTTAATTGTTGCGACTGCCTTTATCTCACCTTTCCAATCGGATAGACAGAAAGTTCGTGACTTGTTTGAACCCGAGCAATTTTTTGAGTTGTATGTGGATACCCCCGTAAATGTTTGTGAACAGAGAGACCCTAAGGGGTTATATCAACAAGCACGAGAAGGTAAAATAAAACAATTTACTGGGATTGATTCCCCTTATGAAGTACCACAACATCCTGAGCTGCATCTGGATGGTCAACAACCTATTTCGGATTCTCTTTCCCAAATCATTGCGCTTTTATTGCGCAATCATGTCATTCAGCTAGATTATTAATACAGCTAAAATACCTCCTTTATTTTATTCGATGGTAAAATAAGGCGGTATTTTGCGTATTCAAACCCGACTTAATCTGACTTTTTATCACAATTTCAGTATCACAGTGGCGTCAATCGTTGAGTTATGGGATGATTAGCAAATCATTTCAGGGGGCAAGATGGGTAAATTAACGCTACTATTAATTGCGATATTAGCTTGGTTACAGTATTCCTTATGGTTAGGCAAAAATGGCATACACGACTACGTACAAGTCAAAGATGATGTCGCCGCTCAGGAAATTGTAAATTCGCGTTTAAAAATGCGTAATGAACAGCTATTCGCTGAAATCAACGACTTAAATGATGGCCAAGATGCGATTGAAGAACGAGCTCGAACTGAGCTTGGGATGATCAAACCAGGGGAATCATTTTATCGGATGGTTAAAGAAAGTAATAACCAGAAATAGACATAATAAAATGATGTCAAAATAGTATACCCATTAGCCTGATAATTTCTGATGTAAGAATTCAACAATGACAAATCCAAACCATGCCCCAGAAAACAATCTCCCTCAAATTGTTGCACTGATTCCTGCTGCTGGGGTAGGTAGCCGTATGAATGCCGAGTGCCCAAAACAATATTTGCAGGTTGCAGGTAAAACGATCATTGAACATACCATAAGCGCATTGCTCGAAAATGATAAAGTGCAAGAGATTGTGGTTGCTTTGAGTGCAGAAGATGATTATTTTCAGCAGCTTGCAATTTCTAATGACCCACGAGTAACGACGGTTATTGGTGGCAAAGAACGTGCTGATTCAGTATTAGCAGGTCTGGATTTTTTAATCACTAACCCCAATTTTTCAGATTGCTGGGTATTAGTGCATGATGCGGCGCGTCCCTGCCTCCATCAATCAGATTTAAATGAAATTATTCAATTAGCAGCGGAAAAAAATTGTTGTGGTGGGATCCTCGCAGCCCCCGTACGCGACACCATGAAACGCAGCTCAATAGCGAGTCAATTAATTGACCACACTGTTGAACGTGAAGCGTTATGGCATGCGCTCACACCACAATTTTTTCCGTTAACATTATTACGGGACTGTCTAAGTAAGGCCTTGAAAGAAAACGCTGTGATCACAGATGAAGCTTCTGCACTAGAGTATTGCGGCCACCAACCAGTGTTAGTTGCTGGCCGCGCTGATAATTTAAAAGTGACGCGCCCAGAAGACCTCACTTTAGCGGAATTTTATCTTTCAAGAATGAACAATTAAGGAAAAAAAATGAGAATCGGACACGGTTTTGACGTACACAAATTTGGTGGCGAAGGCCCTATTATCATTGGTGGTGTGCGTATCCCTTATGAACAAGGTTTGCTCGCGCACTCTGACGGTGATGTGGTATTGCATGCGTTAACTGATGCAATTCTCGGCGCTGCTGCATTAGGGGATATTGGTAAATTATTCCCTGATACTGACCCAGCATATAAAGGGGCGGATAGCCGAGTCTTATTGAGAGACGCGTTTTGCCATGTGCGTGCCAAAGGGTATCGCATTGGTAACATTGATATTACCATCATGGCACAGGCACCAAAAATGTTGCCACATATCGCGCAAATGCGAGTGAATATTGCCGAAGACCTTGAGTGCCACATGGATGATGTCAATGCGAAAGCGACCACAACCGAGCAATTAGGTTTTGTGGGGCGTAAAGAAGGCATTGCCTGTGCTGCAGTTGTTCTTTTAATAAAAGATAATAGTAATGAAAGTAATGAATGTTCAGTACCTGCATGGTAAGCCATTGTCTTCTGGCACATTAAAAAGTGTCCCAGAAGATTTTATCGTCAAAGAAGATTTAGGCTTTGAGCTAGATGGCGAAGGCGAACATGTTATGGTTCGTGTGGAAAAAACAGGCTGCAATACGGTGTTTGTTGCTGAACAACTAGCAAAATTTGCTAAAATTTCAGCGAGAGCGGTCAGTTACGCAGGTTTAAAAGATAGGCATGCAGTAACGGAGCAGTGGTTTTGCCTGCAAATGCCAGGTAAAGAAACACCTGTTTTTTCGACTTGGCAACTCGAAGGCTGCCGAATACTGGCTGTCACTCGGCAAAAACGCAAATTACGTATTGGTTCCTTGAAAGGAAACCAGTTCGAAATAACCTTGCGTGATATTTCAGATGCAAAAGACGTTGAGCAACGTTTACAGAAAGTTGCATTATCAGGGGTGCCTAATTACTTCGGTGAACAACGTTTTGGGCGCGATGGGCAAAATTTAACGCAAGCGTTGCGTTGGGCAAACCAAGAAATCAACGTACGTGAACGCAACAAGCGCAGTTTTTATCTTTCTGCTGCACGTAGTGCAATGTTTAATCATGTGGCAAGCGAACGTATTGCAAATAATACTGCTCAACACGTAATGCTGGGAGATGCGCTGCAATTAACCGGCAGAGGGAGTTGGTTTGTCGCGACACAAGATGAATTTGCTACATTGCAACCACGCTTGGAGTCCAACGAGTTAAGTATTACAGCGCCATTACCGGGTGATGGGGAATTGGGAACTCAGGATGAAGCACTGGCATTTGAAACCCAGTGTTTAGTGGATTATCAACCCTTTATCTCTTTAATGCAGCGCGAACGAGTTTCTTCAGCTAGACGGGCGGTAGTTGTTAAACCACAAAATTTACAGTGGGAATGGTTGGATGACTCGACGGTAAAACTGAATTTTTTCTTAAACTCGGGTTGTTTTGCAACCAGTGTTGTGAGAGAAATTATTAATCAAAATGGGCAGGATAATGTCGATGCTAAAGATTTTATTGAGTAATGATAATCTTTATCCATAGGCATCCATTGGTTTCCACGAAGTTTATTTAACTCAATGATAGATGGGTTTAGTTTTCCATAGATTTCCATATCTATCCATTGACATCCATGAAAAAACAGGACAACTTACAGGACAACTTAATCTTATCCTGAGGTTGTCCTGTCATGGCTCTTACTGATACAAAGATAAAATCCCTCAAACCAAAAGACAAAGCGTATAACGTAGCTGATAGTGATGGCCTGTATATTGAAGTTAGGCCAAGCGGTAGTAAATTCTGGCGTTATAGGTTTTGGCTTTCCTCATCAAAAGATGGTCGTTACACCATCGGCGAATATCCGTTCGTTTCATTATCAGAAGCGAGAAAAGAAAGAGATTGGGCTAAAAGTATTGCTAGGAAAGGGCTTAATCCGACAACTGAAAAGAAAAACCAGCAACACCAGATTGAACTTGAAAGCAAAAATACATTTATGTTTATTGCTGAGGAGTGGATGGATAAGAAATCCATTACTTGGAAGGAGGGGACAAAAAAGCAGGTTAGGGAATACTTGGAGAGGGATTGCTTCCCTGCATTTGGACATAAGCCAATTAAAGAAGTTACTCCTAATGATATCCTGTTAGTAATGAAAAACATGGAGAATAGAGGTTCTGCGTCAACAGCTTTAAAGGTTAGGCAGTGGTGCTCATCTATTTTTTGCTATGCAGCTTCTACGCTCAGAGCAGAAAGTGATCCGGCTGCTTTGTTAAAAGGTGCAATAATTACACCCAATACAACTCACTCTAAGAATATAAGCAATGATAACCTGAAGAAGTATTTTGATAATTTAAATAAAAGCAGGGTTTATCTGCAAACAAAATCCGCCTTGTATTTACTTCCGTTTTTATTTGTTCGTCAGGCTGAATTAAGAAATGCCACATGGGACGAGTTTGACCTAGATAATAATTTATGGGTGATAAAAAAAGAACGAATGAAAATGGGTAGGCCGCACAGCGTACCTTTGACTGATAATATCACTAATGAATTCATTAAGCTGAAAGCGGCATTTGGTAACAATGTTAACGGGCTAGTATTTCCAAGTATTATCAATAGTGCAAAGTCACTGAGCTACACAACGTTAAATAGAGCTATTACTTATCTTGGGTTTGGTTCTGGTGAATTGACGTGTCATGACTTCAGGGCGACAGCTTCGACACGTCTATATGAGGCAGGATTTAGAACTGAGGTGATAGAGAAGCAATTGGCGCACGCAGAACAGAATAGAACTATTGCTGCGTACAACCATGCTGAATATTTAGATGAAAGGCGGAAAATGATGGAGTTTTGGGAGTCTGAATTACTGTCTATCATTGATGGGTAAACTTAGTGTTAAGCCACTGAATAACTTGCTCGGCAGGCCATCTAGAAGATGAGCCGTTTTTAACTTGTCTTGGGAACCTGCCGTGTTTAATCTCCCTGTAGATATATGATTTTTTATATCCAGTTAACTCTTCAACTCCACGCATATCTAAATATCTATTATCCATGTTTTTCTTCCTTATGTAACTTTTCAACATAAACACTAAGCCATATATTTACGGTCGTTTTATTTAATTGGTCTGGCGATAGCCAAGTGGTGAATTTATTTAGGTACTTACTGAGAATTGACTTTCGTTTTACATCATTAAGCGGCTTGTTATTTTCTAATTCTTGCTTACATTCCTTTGCAACTCCTCTTAATCCATTTTCTCTTACCACATCATCCATTCTTTCTTTTATATTGAGCATCATCATCTCCGCAATCTTTGCAGCAATATGCGCTATTTGGTGCTGCTGGCAACTCTTCGCACCAGATGCACATTCCGTTTATTGATTTAATTACTGGCTGGCGATTTGATAATGCGGCTTGAATGTGTAATTGTTCTAGTTCGTTTGCTGAGTCAATAATATCCATAATTCACCTATGCTATTTTCCATTCATTTAATATTCGATTGCCGATATTCATTAATTCGTCTCTATCGACAGTGCTAATTATCTTTCGTGGTTTAATGTAAGGTCGCCATATTAAAAGCATTGAGCCTTTATTATTTCCGTTAACTGGTTTGTTTGTTCCTGCATTAATAAAAGATATTCTTCCTCCTGTAATTAATCTAACCTCATCAACTGTTTCCAGTGCAGAATTAAACCAGCCTACTGATGTATCATTAGGAATTAACATCACTATTGGTTGTAATTGCTTTTTACATTGCTCAGCGGCTTTATTAATCCATGGCTGAATTTCACTGTACGGGGGATTACAGAATATAGCCCCATAACTTTCCCAATCGCAATTTAACGAGTCGTCTTTTTCGGTGAGGTAATGAGCACAAAGATGGTTATTTTTATCGGCGGCGGCATCTAAATAGAAACCGAATTCAGCGTCCAATGCTGTGAATAAGGGTAGGGGAGTTTGCCATCTATCACGCAATTCCTTTGGTGTGTGGCTGCCTCCATAATCAGATTTCATGTCACAACCTATGCGCTTGAGCTGAAATATTACCTAGCTTATTTCGTTTAACCCACACTTTCATTTTCGGTCTTGTATAGGCGCAATCCTTGTGTCCTTTATCAATAAAATAAGCTATACATTGGCTTGCGAATATTAATAACCCCGTATTGTTTGGTTTATTTAAAGTTAAAGTAACTCTCATTAATAACCTCCCCACAAACTATCTCAACCTTCCGCACCTGCATTATCTGCATAGCACGGCTCTCGCATTCTTGCTGTGTGTATATTTGCTCTGTAACAGGCACAGCAGAACCCTGTATTAGCATGAGCAATACATATCCGATTATTTTCATGGTTATTTATTTGAATATTTAATTAAAGTTTCTTTAATCCAACTCTCAGCTTCATTATTACAAGTCAACACATCACTCATCATTAATTCAATATCGATAGATTCATTTGCAATATGAGTTAATGTATTCATAAACATTGCGAATTGAGATTCGTCACATTCAATAAAGTTAGCTCTGTATACGCTTATTAAATGATTTCTTGCATATAAAACACCGAGCTTCATTTGCTGTCTGTTATATTCATCATTCATTTTTTATTTTCACTCCGTTGCTGATTAATATTTTCTTGCAATGTGAAATAGCATCGTTATAACCATTATTGAAACCACACGGATTAATTGAAGTTGATTCGCTTGTTAATTCAATCTCCAAACTCTCGCGTGATGCTTTCCATACCATCCACATAATCGGAATGGACGCTTTTAACCAAGGAAAGCCGCCATCATTTATAAAAGCTTCAAATTGCTGCCTTGATTTATCCATCACTCCACCTTTATTCCTCTGGCTGTACCCATAAATCGACTACATCACCCGTAAATTCAGCTATAATTTCCAACCTCTCATCTTCAGATAATTTCGCCCATTCTGATTCTGTATAACCAATATCAGTGCTACACGTTGAACCTTGGTTGTTCGTTCTTGCATATAGAAGCATCTACTTACTCATATTCATTCCTCTTTATTGCATCTATTTAATCGCTAGGATTAAAACGTTTCATGGCAAACACTTATTTACCTTCTACACTTAAGCCCGAAAGAGTAGTTACAAGCTGTGTAACTTTTGCCGACCTCCCTGTGTCGGCATTTTTTTATCTAGCTTCCTTGCTAAATTCCATGCCTTAACTATTCTTAAACTGCATACACAGATAAATTATAAGTTTCATTCCTGCACGTCCCCTTGCCGTCCTCTCTGTGGCGGCTTTTTTATTCATTGCATCCCTACGAGTTAAATTAATCCTTATCCCAGTCTGGATATAGCTTTACCAGTTCACGAATTAATGGTCTGGCATATTGGTTTGGGATGTTTATGTAATCAAAGTTAGGGTTTTCTGTGTTTTCTCCGATTTCCAGAACATCACTAAATCTTCCCATTCTTATTTCTTTTGCTTCGCCTTCAAATTCGATATCAATATAGCTATTTAATTTCATATCTATCTCCTGTTTGCATCCTTGCAAATATATCCTTTGGTTAAATCACATAAATAGCGGGAAGGGTTGCTAGAATGGTGGTTCTTCATCAAAATTCATTGGCGGCTCGTTATAACTCGGTGCCTGTGGTTTATTTGATTGTTGTGGTTTCGGGCTTCCTGCCTGATTGTTGCCACCTAACATTTGCATAGAGCCGCCGATATTCACAACGACTTCTGTTGTGTATCGGTCTTGCCCGCTTTGGTCTGTCCATTTTCTGGTTTGCAGAGAGCCTTCGATGTATACCTGACTTCCTTTTTTCAGATATTCACCTGCAACTTCAGCTAACTTGCCGAAAATTACCACACGATGCCATTCTGTTTTTTCGCGCATTTCACCCGATTGCTTATCACGCCACGATTCCGATGTGGCTAGTGTGATATTTGCTACTGCACCACCATTTGGCATATAGCGAATTTCAGGGTCTTGGCCTAAGTGACCAATGAGAATTACCTTACAAACTCCACGACTTGCCATTATTTTAATCTCCCGTTGTGGTCTCTTTTTCTGTTTTTAATGTTCTCCAAAGCGTGATGCCTTGCGTGTGATTCTCTGGTCATTAATTGAAGGTTTTCTGGTGAGTTATTACTTCTATTGTGGTCTATGTGATGAACGCACTCATTCGGCATTAGCTTTCTCCCTATTATTTTTTCCATAATTACAACGTGGGCTGACCTTCCTTTGTTTTCGCCCATAGTTATTTCAATATATCCGCTAGGTTTTAGTGAGAATCCTTTTCCTATACCAGACCTGCCTTTAGATATATTTTCCTTCCATTCTTTGGTGAATGTTCTTTTCTTTCCTAGGAGTCCCTTGCCGAGCCTTCCTTGCGATGATGCTAGCCTTATGGCATCGACTCTACTTCTGAGTATGTTTTTCTTTTTTAATCTGAATCGAATTGTTGATAGTGGAATTCCAGTTTTATTACTGATTTCTGTTATGCTCATTCCTGAGAGGTATAGTTCAGCTTCATCCATAGTCACCGCCAATAAGTATGACCTTGTTTACACCTTTACTTGCCATTTACGCTGCCTTTTTAAGTTCGCTAATTCTTATTCCAGTTAATCGCTTACACTCTTCTTGGTGAGTGCCGCTTAATTCATTCCATACTTTTTTGTACTCATTTGTGATCGCAAGTTCGCTAGTTGCTTCATGCAAAAAGCCTGTGTAATCACTTAATATTTGCTCTGGTGTTCTCGGTGCTACGTTATGCACCTCTGCGTCAGCATCAACCGCTGTTTCCTCTGTCGGTATGCAAAACGCTTGAAAGGCTGCGTATTTATATGCAATAGACATTGCTTTGTTTGTGGCCTTATCTCCGCTATCCATAGCTTCACCATAAGTCATGACTGTGTGTTTGCTGCCATCCGTGACAGATACAAAATCAAACTCAGCTTTGACGGTTACGTAAAATAATGGAGTTCCTTTTTGGCTAAGGCGTTCACATACCGACCGCTCAGTACAGCGAGTTAAGATAAGTAATCCGTGCTTAACTAATGCAGGAGCTAAGGCGTTATAAACCGCATCAATACCCCTAAACGCATAATTTACACCGCCGCCTTTGGGTTTTTCCTTGCTAATGCCTTTTTCTGCCAGCTCCTTGGCAACATTACTTATTGCTTTGTATACCTCACTCATAATTACCTCCGAAAATTAGTCACCCACAACCCTACCACCTAATGGCAACTCTGTGACGCCACGATAAGGGTCAAAGTTATCTTTGAATAAATGCCTTGCGTATCGCTCCAAGTCAGCCTGTCTTCGTTGCGCTTTAATGTGTTCAGGTAGAGGAGGGTAGAATTGGGACATTTCTAAGTTTTGACTTTTAACTAGTGCGGCATGAGCTAATTCTAGTGTTGAAATCCTTTCAACTGGTTGAATTTCATTGCCCGTTAGGTCACGCACTCTTCGCCTTTCGATATCTTCATCAATCATTGATAAAGCATATTTCAGGGCAGCATCCTTGCTTTTATGGCTAGGGAATGCAGGTATTAAATACTTACCCATATTCTCCCCTTAGCCAGCCTGTTGGCACTGATTGAGGCTGAATACCAAGGCTTTCCATGCGATAGTATTCAGCTTCTTCCTCACGCTCCCTGCGTCGCTTCTCGGCATCCTGCCTTTGCTTGAGTTCATACTCTGAAATTCTCATGCTGCGTCCTTAATGAATAATATCCAGTGAGTCTTATCGTTCTTGCCGACGCGCTGAACTATCGTTGGTTTATAGTCAGTAAGAGCTAATACTTGCTTTGTTGGGATTTGAGTTTCATTCCATTTGAAGGCTAATGTTCCATTTGGTCGTAACACTCGAAATGCTTCACTAAACCCCTTGGCTAAATCCTCTTTCCACGATTCTTTATTTAATCGACCGTACTTTTTAAACATCCAACCATTGTGGCCAGCGCGAATTAAGTGAGGTGGGTCGAATACAACTTGATGGAATGAGTTATCAGGGAAAGGTAGGCTTTTAAAATCAGCGATAATATCTGGTGTTATATTTAGCTTCCTGCCATCACATAGAATGTGTTTTTCTACCCTTATATCACTGTAAATTGCTCTGTTGTCTTTCCTGTCAAACCAAAACATACGACTACCGCAGCACATATCTAGTATCTGTTTCATGCCGCGTCCTTACTTAACTTGGCTACTGCCGAAAATATTAGGCTTCCTTTCCCTCTGGTGATGTACTCTTCCATAAGCGCATCAGTCCATTCATGCTTTAAGAGGAAATCAACTATCTCCTCAATCGGTGCATCCATTGCAGTAAAGAGAGCGTCCGTATCTCCCTCTATTTTTTGCACTTCATGGTTTTCAATTGATAACCTGAAGTCTTTATCAAACGTTATTGACGGGTAATAGCCTTTTGTATTTATGTGCAATGTCATATCCACCTCGGTATCAGTGTTATGAAGGCAAGTAGGGCGACAACAACAGCCACCCAGTCCCACTTAATTTTGTTTTTAACTTCATCCTTGAAGCTCTCGCTATTCAGTCGATAGCTGAGTTCCTGACGTTTTAATTCGTTAATTTTTGGCATAAGAAATCCATCACTTATCGATTGATAGCGATTGTTATTTAGGTTCTGGGTTGGTGCGGTGGGTATTAGTAATTCATTGTCATGTGGGGGATTTGGTTACTTGCAACTAGCTTAATAAATTCAGTTGCTAATTTTTCGTCAAATCCGTTACTGACTAAGGCTTTCAATGCCTCTTGATTAAATACACGGCGATGTTCTTTATCTTCTTGACGCTTCGCATCTTCCTTACGCTTGCGTTCTTCTTCTGCCAGTCGCGCTTGTTCAGCTTCATGAGCTTTCTTGCGTTCAGCTTCGATAGCTAATTGTTTCTCGCGCTCGGCTCGCTCCTGAGCTTCTTTGGCATCACGTTCAGCCTTTTCCTTGGCTTCTTTAGCTGACTGCTCTGCACGTTGAATAGCTTCCTGCTTTTCACGCTCGGCGCGCTCGGCGGCTTCCTTAGCTTCACGCTCACGCTGTGCTGCTGCTTCGATTTCTTGCTGTGCTTTTTGTTCGGCCGCTAATCTTGCCTGTTCCGCAGCTTGTTTCTTCAGCTCTTCTTCGTGTGCAATACGTTGGCGTTCTGCTTCGGCTTTAGCTTCTGCTAAATCACGGTCGAATTTCTCATTCATGAGCAGGGCGATTTCATGGTCTGACTCGATACGCTCAGCAAGTGCCTTGCCGAAAGCCTCATTCATTTCTAGCGCTTCTTCGTGCCACGCTAACATTTGCTTTTCTGCTTCGATTCGCTCTTGCTCGGCTTCCCACTCAGTTAATGGCTGTCGAACTTTATCGCGCAATGTATCGAAACGCTCTCGCACAGTTCGGCGATTGGCGTCGATTAGCTTTGGTATTTCTTTTAACTCTGCCACCAAGTCTTTACCGAGCCCATCAAGGTAAGTTTTCGATTGAGCGACTTTGTAAGCCAGTGAAGCAATTTCCTTGCGACCTTTGGCAGTGCTAACATCTGGAATAAAAGAGTTAACTTCTTGCTCTACTTTACGAATGATATCTTCGACGCTATCCGATGACTTAAATACTTCAAGTGCGGTCGATTTCTCAATTACGACTAATTCATTTGCCATTTCCTATGTTCCTTATGTGCGTATTCCTCACTATTAATAGCGATATGAATGATTAAGTGGTGGGTTACTGCTGACCGAGGGCTTTTGCGATTGCTGCTTTGGCTGTGTCTATTGCGTCTGCTAAATCACCTAAGCCATCAATAGCTTCTTTGGCACTTTCAGTTAGCTCAATCAGAGCCTCTAATAACTCTGGTGCTGCTGCGATTAGATGGGCGTTTGCTTCTTGTACAGATTCACTTTCAGGCCAATCAGTAGACCAGATTTCAACCCAGTCGTTATTTTCACAACCATGAACCGTAGCAATATGTCCGCTATGGCAATTATTTCTATCCGTTAACCACGGCGCAGGCGTTCCTTTAAATTCCATATCACCCCCTAGCCTTTAATATTGCATATGCTTCATTAAAAACATCTTTATCTACCCACAAAACCAAAGCTTCTTCATCTAAATCAGCATCAGTAACAAAAGAGACTGTCGTGTTATCAGTGCTTTCTTTTATAGCAGTTATAGTCTTTGATAAAAGCTGGAAAGATATATTTTCACTTCCGATTTCATTAATTAAGTCAGATATAGAAATCATTTATTACTCCTAGCCTTTAACATTGCATCTGCCATGCGGTAGGCTAAATCAGCAGTAATGAAGTAACATTCAGACTGAGGGTCAGCACCGCAACCACCCATATATTTAGCTGCAAAGTAATCGCGTAATGTCGCATCACTTGCCATTAACTCTGGATCCTTGCCATCTGGACGCCACAGCAAATCATAGTCGCCGTTATCATCGAAACTGGTTACTTGGTATTTCCAGCGGTGGCCTTTGAATTCGAAGGTTGCAGGAGTTCCAACAGTGTAGTTTCCAGTTTTTGGAAATCTGGCATTTCTGTATTCTTCATATTCTTCCGAATCTTTATATACTTTCAGTGTTATTGTCATGCTCCCTCCGTTATTAACTAAATAGCAAGTTAAGCCGCTTTTTCAGTTGGCAATCCGATAATTTCATTTAGCTTTTCAACTTTAAGTGCGGGTAATTGAACTGATGCTTTTTCAGCATCTTTAGGCAATAGCTCTTTAGCTTCAGGCCAGATGGCTAATAGGCGCTTAACGGTAGTTACTGAGTTTAAAGCTGCTGTTACATTTGATTTAACATCTTTAACTTTATTGGTGATATTTCGTTTTTCATCCTCAAGCTCTGAGAACTTAATGCTTAATGGGTGATCGGCTGCAAACAGGCACTTAGAATCACATGGAGTGAGTAGGTAAGTATTATCTCCATTTTCTTTTTTACCGTACTTCAACCAAAGTCGCATTCCACCAAACGACGCGTAAAGTCTGTGTCTTAGTGCGTAATGAACACCAATGTCTTCATTTACTGATTGGCGAAGTTTTTCTGTAAGCTCAACAGCCTTGCTATATAGCCCATCCATTTCTTTGGCTTTACTTTCGCCGCCGAGCGCTTCAATGCGAACCTCTAAAGCTAACTTGTTATATTTCAGGTCTAACTCTTTTTCCTGCTGGATAACACCTGATTTCTCTAATGCGTTTTGCGTGATAACTTCTTTCAAGCTATTTGTTAAACGAGTCATATCTCTATCTCCTGTCTATTAATCAACTCACCAACCTATTGATAATCCACACTCTCGCAGTGGACGCGCTCATGCCCTTGAGTTCATGCCGCTCAATCGCCGCTAATAACTGGTGCGTATTTGGCTTGTACGCTGCTTTACCAGAGCATATTCGCTTATTAACCCTCACAACGGTGTGCTAAACCTGCTCGCCATTACGCGACTCGGGGCTGAATCATGACTTCAGCTTTCAATATGCGGTCTATCCGCTTACTTGTTACATAAATCCTCCGATTCAGACGGTACTTTTCGTAAAGACGAGACCGATTTATCGCCTTTGGTTTATTGTCGTGCTGTCAAAAAAGCTACCTCACCACAGCCCACCTTGATGGACTGTAATTAGTTAACTGTGCTCGTTTTTCTGCTGCTCAAGCTCTCTTGCTATCATTGCAGTTGTGCGTATCGCCCATTTATCGATAATTAATCCATCCTCCATCACTAGAACCATTTCCTCTGGCCTAACCATACATTCAGCATCAAGTTTGCAGCCTTTGCATTTTTTGAACTGGCTACAC
The DNA here is from genome assembly GCF_032706145.1 of Providencia sp. PROV040. Lineage (NCBI taxonomy): Bacteria > Pseudomonadati > Pseudomonadota > Gammaproteobacteria > Enterobacterales > Morganellaceae > Providencia > Providencia sp. PROV040. Next base: position 1,206,006 of record NZ_CP120530.1, read on the forward strand.
CATTTGCTAGTGTCAATAGTCGTATTCATACGGATAGTCCTGATATTGACTCATGTCATCGTCTGGATGCTCGTCGAATTCTTCGATATCGTCTTCCATATTCATCCCCTTGCCGTAACACTTCCATCACTCATAATCGGCTTGCGTAGCCGTGGTTGCTTGCGTGTGTCTGGTGCTGATTTGAGCTTCTTCAACTCAACGATTATCTGCGCCATAACATCAAATGAATTGACCTTCCGTGATTCTTCTTTGCGCTGTTCCATGCGCTTCTCTTTCCTGCGTAATTTGTAACGCTGTCTTGAGTTCATAATAAAATCCTCAGTTAGTTAACTTTGGTGATTGGTGGTGGTCGCCTAATACCACACGTGCCGCCGTAGCGTTCACCAATCCCAAAGCTAACTTCACTTTGGCCTCCCGTTTTCAAGGAGGAAGCTAAATTATTAAAGAGCATAAGGCGTATATTTCATGTTGCTTGCCTTCGATGGAGTTAACTATAACCATAGTTATATAACCAGTCAATAACCAAATTAATATTAAATATGAATATAGTTATAAATGCATGAATTAGAAATGAAAAAAAATCAAAAATAATTTTGATTTCGTGATTTATAGGCAAAAAAAATCCCCTATTAAGGGGATTATTGAGTGATGTAGGTTATAGCAAGGATGCAACCCAGAATACTTTACCGATTATCTCTATTGAATCTGCGCTTACTTCCTCATCTGGGTATACATCTTTGTTGTAACTTCTAATTATAATTTTTTCTGGTGATGATCTAACTAATAGTTTTATTCTTTTCCAGCCATTTTGGTTTATTGCGTAAACCTTCCCATCAACTATTCTTTTATCGTTGCAGTTTACACTAACAGTTGCCCCATCTGATATTACAGGCTCCATTGAGTCTCCTGTAGCAGGGAAGCAAAGAACACCAGTTCCATCAGTGTTAGCCCCAACTTTGCGTAAAGTTGACTTTGAAAACCTTAACTTAAATCCATTGTAGTCATCTTCATTATATGAGCCATCACCGCAGGCAAACTCTATATCTTTCAAAAATGGAACCTCAACCTCATCAGATTCTAGCTCATCCTTTCCACTCCACGGAATTACCTTTCCCCATTGATCCTTACTAGGAACATTAGACTCTGGAACTCCATCACGAATATGACCCACACCATTAACCAGCCATGTAGGGTTAACTCCTAGAGCGATAGCCATCTCTAGTGACTTTGTTGATGATTTTGCCCTTCCTGAAACAAGCTTAGCAACTGCTGGCTGGGATATACCCACAGCTTTAGCTAATTGTTCTTGTGACATAGAGCTGGCTTCTAGAGCCATTTTTAAGCGTTCTGCAAATGTTTTCATAGATAAATCATATAACCGAAGTTATTTATAATCAAAGAACCATAGTTATTGATTTTTTCCATAACCTGATTTATATTTGGTTATGAAATATAACTACGGAAGGATTCTGTATGAATTTGGTAATACAAAAAGCAATAGGTATTGTTGGTAGTCAGGAAAAACTAGCAGCAATCTGCGGAGTTACTCAACCAGCCGTTCATAAGTGGCTAAATGGTGGAAAAGTAGCCCCAGAAAGAGTTAGTGCAATTGTAGAGGCTACGAATGGAGCAATTAAAGCTCACGAGCTTCGCCCTGACTTACCTTTTTTATTTCCACATAACTAGTTTTAACTGCTCTTTAACATCTTATCCGCTCTCCTTGCAAACGGGAGAAAACTTAACTCACAGGAACGTGAGCAACGGACTAACTACGTCAAAAGGAATTTAACAAATGGACTACGCAATTTCACGCAACGTGCGAGCTATTGAGGCTCGTATTCGCAAAGGGATCATCTTAACCACACCTAAGCAAGTTGCTAAGGCTGTCGGTGTACACGAATCCCAAATCACTAGATGGCAAGCTGAGAACGGCTTTGTTGAGAAGGCAGCAAGACTGCTAGACGCAATAGGGTTCGATGCGCCAATTCAAGATGTGATTATTCAGGGTGATGAGGCTAGGGCATTAATTCAGATGCTAGAGCATGTCAGATACCCAAAAAGAAAAACCTCAAAGGCGGCAACCGATGAGGCTCAAATAGAACTACTTTAAGGAATCAATATTTGCAGGAGTGATTATACATGAGAAACAAATTTAATTACAGCGCTGTGCATAAAAACGTCATGCGTGATCGGGCTAATCGCTCGGTCACAGAGCAGGGAGCTAAGGCGCTCAGGTCAGCATTGGAAGATGCAAAATTACGGCTTGAGCATCGTCAGGAAGTCACTGGAGGGAAACAGCATGAGTAACGTTGCATACGCTGATTTTAGCAACCAACGACGGCAAGAGAGGCCTACAGTGGCAGATCTTGATAATGGATACACCAGGATAGCAAATGAGCTCTTAGATGCGATTATGCTTGCTGGGCTCACTAAGCACCAATTACTTATAGTCATGGCTGTATGGAGGAAAACATACGGCTTTAACAAAAAAATGGATTGGGTAAGCAACCCTCAGTTAGAAAAGATGACCAGGCTAGACAGCACCAAATGCTCAACAGCTAAAAATCAATTAATCCGCATGAAAGTCTTTATCCAGGAAGGTAGAAAAGTTGGAATGAATAAAGACATTTCTGACTGGAATACTGACATTGACCAAAAGAGTAAAACATTTACCGAAACGGTAAAGAAAAGATTTACCAAAACAGTAAAAGAGGTTTTACCGAAACGGTCAACCACAAAAGACAATATTACAAAAGACAATAAAGACAATATCCCCCTTACCCCCGAGGGGGAAAATATCGCTCTCGAAATTCTTGATTATTACAACCAGCTAACCAACTCTAAGTTTCAATCTACAGCTCCAATTTTGAAAGCTCTCAACACTGTTAAGTCAAAAGGTGAATGTTATACGCCTGACGAAATAAAACTGGTGATGAAATGGGCTGTTAAGACCTGGACTAAAGGGAAGGATTTAAAGCCTCAGAATTTATGCCGCATGACTAGGTTCGATGGTTACTTGTCTGACGCCTTGAAATGGAAAAATCGTGAAGGAATTAACCCGGTTGATTGTCCACACGAAGAGCTGATTAAAATTTGGAATAGATACATCCCTGAGAGAGCAATTGAGCTCCATGAATGGACGCCTCGCAGACCAGCTTATAAAGACCTTGAAGCAGTTTGGAATGGAAAAACAAATAAGGGTCAATGGCGAGAAATACAGCACATGGATACTTGCTTTAGGCTAATTTCTCAATCAAGCCATTTCACTAACCTGGGTGAAAAGGGGTATTTAACCCTAGATTGGATCTTAACTCCAGCTAGGTGGTCGCAAACCTACGAGCAAGCTAAGCGCGAATATGCAGAGCGTAAAAAAGGAATTTAACATGAACAGCAAGTTTTGTGATTTATACGCTGAGAAGTCAGTAATTGGCGGGATTTTAAATGCCACTGGAGAATATACAGACCTGGCATCAAGTGCCATAGAGACTTTATCCGAGGATGATTTTACTGCTGTTAGCAATAAATTAATTCTCCGGGCTTTGAAACGAATGAACCAGGCAGGTGCGAAGATTGACCTGATTATGGTTAACAGTGAGCTTGAGCAATGCGGTGATAGCAAAAATAGCGGCGGTTTCCCATACCTGGCTGAATGCGCCAAAGACTTGCCTAGTATCCACATGCTGCCAGGGTATGTTGAGAAAGTTAAACAGCTATCTTTAGCTAGGGGAACAATATCAATTCTTCAGGATGGGATATCCAGGATAAATGATTCCGGGGTAAACCATGTTTATGATATTGCCGGGCAAATTCAGGAAGAAATATCCAACGTTAGCAATAACCAGGTTACTGAGACTCAGCACATCATGTCAGGGGTTGAAGAGTCACTATCGATTATTGAGTCGATGATCAGCGGTGATATTTGGAAGTATAAAACTGAGTTCGGGTTGCCAGACATTGACCAGGCTTTCGGAGGCTTCAACAACACTGATTTTATTGTCATTGGCGGTCGTCCTGGTATGGGCAAGACAATGCTTAGCACCACGATCACAAAATCGGTTGGTCTGGCAAAATCTAAACCGGTTTTATTCTATAGCCTTGAAATGCCATCCTGGCAAATATCCGAACGTGTCGCATTTCATCATGCCCGGGTTGATAAGGAGTCAATTCTAGGGAAAGAGAAATCTAAAATGCACATGGATGAAGCCTGGGCTCGTCTATCTAATTCACTAGCAGAAATTAAAGACTCTCCAATTTACATCAATGACAAACCATCAATGAGTATTCATGAAATCCGGGCTGATGCCAGGAGAATGAATAAGCAAACTGGCGGTTTAGGGGTGATCATCGTTGACTATCTTCAAAAGATGAAAATGACTAACCCGGAAAATATGAATCAGTCGGTAGGTGAAATTGCTACCGGGCTTAAGAACCTGGCCAAAGAACTTAAATGCCCGGTAATCGCCCTGGCACAATTAAACCGTAACTTGGAGCAAAGAACCAATAAACGCCCTGGCAACGCTGACTTAAGGGAGTCAGGAGTTATCGAGCAAGAAGCGGATGTTATTTTCATGATTTACCGGGATGAGAAATATAACCCGGATACTGAACTGAAAGGGATAACGGAAGTTATCTGCACAAAATCACGACATGCACCAGGTGCAGAGAAAACCTATTACTTCACTAATACTCACGGCGGTTTAGACACGGCAGATTTGAGCCGGGCATTTATGGATCGCTATAGCGACACAGACATCGAGTGCTAACACACCAAATCATAAGGACTTCTAGATGAAAGCAATATCAATTCGTCAGCCTTGGGCGTGGCTAATAGTCAATGGTCACAAGGACATTGAAAACAGAAGCTGGCGCACTAAGTACCGAGGCGAAGTATTAATTCACGCATCGCAAGGAGTTAAAACTATTGAATATGTTAGAGCATCAACACTGGCTAACAGGCTAGGGATAACACTTCCAGAAATCGACGCATTTGATACAGGCGGGATTGTTGGTATGGCCACGATTATTGATTGTGTAGAGCAAAGCGAATCACCTTGGTTTTTCGGTGAGAAAGGTTTCGTATTAGCTGACGCAAGGCCACTTGAATTTATCCAGATGAAAGGGAAATTAAGTTTCTTTGAAACAGGGTTTGAGCCAGCGGCAATTAAGCGAGGTGTTGAGTGATGAAAGGAACAACGTTAACAGAGGGAGGCATCTAATGCAGGGAACTAATTGGGTTAAGGTGAGCGACAGATTACCAACTGAAGGTGAGCCGGTAATTGTTGTCTATGGCGAACATATCCAGAACATAACATATGAGCTAATTTCATGCGGTGTTGACTGCGAAGAACTTAGATGGATACCACACAATAACAGCGACTATGATTCGGCTCCACTGGAAACATTCGACCACTGGATGTATATCAAAGACCTGCCACTCCCACCAATGCCAGAGGGTGAATGATGAAGATAAAACGCAAAGTTCACAATAAGTTATTCCCAACTCGTAAATTGTCATTCTATCAACATTCAAAAGTTGGTGAATTGAATGTGCTCGAATGCTACATGGATAAGTGGTTATTAATATTACTGTTTATTCCTATTGTCGTTATTGGAACTCTAATAGCTGGATTTCCTACAGCATTTAATGAGGCAACGGCTTATTTCAGAAATCCATATTCATTTGACAAGCTAACCACGGCAGAGGTTGAGGCTATTAGGTTGGAACAGGAGAGCTAACAGTGAGTGAGCCAATAACATTGATGTACAAAATCAGCATGAACCTATTTTGCGGGTTAGGCTTTGCAATGGCATTTATCATGCTGAATGTATTTGAAGGGGATAATAACTGGTTTGTTATCACGATGAAGGTTATATCAGCAGCAGCGATAATTCTCTGGTTAATATCCATGGCTTATATTTGTTTTTTCTTATTCAACAACGTGTTTCTAAAATATTGAATAGGAGGTTAACTTGGAAATAGAAATGGTCAAATGCGCCAATGGCATATTTGCACCAGCATTCGAACACGACTTACCACGTTTAACAAAATTCAAAAATGGCGAGATGTACACCTTCAGCGCCAAGCTCACAAGAAACCCCGCATTTCATAAAAAGATGTTCGTATTCTTCAAATTCTGCTTCGACCACTGGTGTGCAAACAAGGCGGGACTCGACTGTATGGACGAGCACAGCCAATTTGAGCGATTCAGGAAGGATTTGACGATACTTGCAGGATTTTATGAGCAAACGGTAAGGCTAAACGGTGACGTGCGCACAGAAGCTAAGAGCTTGTCATTTGCCAATATGGATTCAGACGAATTCGAACGCTGTTACAAAGCCATGATTAACGCAGCAATAAAACACATTTTCAGGGGATGCAATGAAATCACTGAGAATCGGTTACTGACATTCTTTTGAGGAGCAGCAAGGGAGATGAATATCATATCAACAATGGCAATCGCTATGGCGTCACTATCAGCACAGAACGCTTTATGGGCTATCAACCGTAATAGCTATTGGTACAGCTACCCCACATCAACCAAGCGCATCACAGGTCACGCAAAGATAAACCGAGCAGCCAAGAAGCGGAGGGCGAGAAAGTGAGTGAAGAAAGAAACGGAATTTACCTCAGAATCGATGGTGATCAATATCGGCATATTTGGGTGGTAGGTGACATTCATGGGTGTTTTGATTTACTAAATGATAAGTTGCAACAGATTGAATTTGATAAAGAAAAAGATTTATTGATTTCAGTTGGTGACTTAATAGATAGGGGGGATCGAAACGTAGAATGCCTAGACTTGATTAATGAAAAATGGTTTAGAGCTGTACGTGGCAATCATGAGCAAATGGCTATTGATGCTTTGTTTAATGGAGCGCCCTCACATAACTGGCTCTATAACGGCGGTGATTGGTTTTTCATGCAGGACTACGATAGTGAAGTTTTATCCCGATCCTGTCTAGCTAAAGCGAAGCAACTACCACTCATTATCGAAGTCAATGCAAACGATAAAAAGACGGTCATTGCACATGCTGATTACCCATCCGATGAATACGAGTTCGGCAAGCCAGTAGATGAGCAGTATGTGATTTGGAGCCGTGAGCGTATAGGTGACGAGAATGTGCGTGAGATTAAAGGCGCTGACCTATTTCTATTTGGTCATACTCCAATGATTAAAGGTGCTGTTAAACGAGCTAACCAAGAGTATATCGACACTGGCGCAGTGTTTGGCTATGGACTGACATTAAGGAAGATAAAATGATTAGAACCCGACACGTAATTCTATTCTTTTCGATTGTTACTTTAGCAATGGGGTTTATGTATGGCTAACTTACGCAAAGAAGCAAAAGGCAGAGAGTGCCAAGTAAGAATTCCAGGAGTATGCAACGGCAATTCTGAAACTGTGGTGGGCGCTCATTATCGAATGGCTGGATTATGTGGCACAGGATGCAGGCCTAGCGATTTATTCATAGCTTGGGCGTGTAGTGCTTGTCATGACGAAATCGACCGCAGGACGCGAATCATGGACTCTGAATACGCAAAGCAATGTCACCTAGAGGGTGTAATTCGAACTCAGGCCATATTGCAAAGCGAGGGGAAGATTAAGGCATGAATGAATATCACCTCAAATTACCGTGGCCACCGACAAATAACACGTTATTTTCAGTAGTCAACGGAAGAAAAATAAAAAGCAAGAAAGGCAGGATATTTACCGAAGCAGTAATAAATCAAATCACCAAAGCAAATCAGCAATTCAATTTATCCGGCAAGCTAAAAATCAAGATAGTAGCCAACCCTCCAGACCTAAGAAAGCGCGACTTAGACAACCTCCTCAAAGCACCATTAGACGCACTTACACAAAGCGGCGTTATTGCTGACGACAGTATGTTCCGTAGCATGAGAATTGACTGGGGGGAGAAAACCAAAGGCGGATCACTTGATGTAACCATATGGGAGATAGGCGATGCAGACTGAAATAACAACTATTCCTGAGCTTCTCATTAAAGCATATGGAAACATGAGCGAAGTAGCAAGACGGCTCAATTGCAATAGGTCGACAGTCAGGAAATATTCCGGTGATGTACGCGGGTTTGACCACGCGATTATAAATGGTCGACTGATGACTAAGTATAAACATGCGAAGGGGGCTAAATGAGCTACATCGGAGAGAAAGAGTTAACGAAGGAACAATTCGACTGGCTTAACGGATGGCTTGAATTGTGGGGCGCTTGGGTTCATTCAGGGCGATTGAGTACACGCATGATAAACATGATTTATAAATTCATGCGAACAGTCGAACCAAGCAGTACACCATCAAGGCCTATGTGTAGTGACGATGAAGGAATGTTGATTTCTCAGGTCGTAGATTCAATCATCGCCACTGACGAGCAGGCTTATAAAATATTACTCAGCTATTACGCTCATGGGGCATCCAAGCTTTCGATAGCATCTTACTACCATAAGGTTGCAAATCCCCGCAAAATGAACACAAGGTCAGGAGGAAAAGTAAAGGTTCCATCATTGCGAACATGTCGACGAGAAGTTGACGAAAAACTGAAAGCTTGCCAGTGGTTATTATACGAACCTCTTCGAAATGCAATGAAAAGTCGCAAACGTGTAGCTAAAGTTAGAAAAATAACTGAACTTTGCTATTGACAGCAATGACCAAATGGACAATACTTATCAGGTAAGCTGCCTTAACTGTTCTTAGGTTGGCTTAACCACATAAAGTACTCCCATATATAGCCCGCGTTGCTCGATACAGCGTGGGCTTTTTTATTGCCAAAATTCCAACTACTGCAAAATATGCAGTAGTTCAAAATATCGCACTTCCTGAATATGAACAGAACAATATTTCAAGAGGTCGCCTAGTGCGGCCTTTTTTCGTATACGCCGCCACAGAATTCTAATCACACACACTTAATTGACGCATAGAAATTGTGCGCGGCTATTTATTAACTAAATTCCTCCAACGTAGGGGGTGAGTATGAAATGTATGAAAAACACCCCTGAATTCTGGGAGCAGGTATTCAACTACCTATCTCAATACAAAGAGCAAGGAATGTTTGCTGGCCTAGCTGGTACGGTTGCGATATTGCGCGGACTGTATAACGGAGGTGGATGGTGGAAAACGCTACTAGATGGTTTCTTGTGTGCGTTCCTCGGTTGGTTTGCAAAAGACCTATTGGCATTTTTTGGTATGAGCGCTGATTTTGCATACTTAGCAAGTGTAATGATTGGTTACTGGGGCGTAGCAAAAATAAGTGGAATGATTAAAGGTAAGGCGGGAGTGAATAATGACTGAACCTAAATGGCTAACTGAAGCTAGAAAAGAAATTGGCGTGTCTGAGCATACCACTGAGGGCTCGAAAGCAGTCGACCAAATGTGGATTGATAGCAAGCTGCGTGGACTAGTCGGAACCGCGAGAAAAGTTCCTTGGTGTGCTGGTTTCGTCAATGCCATGTTAGAGCGTGCTGGTATTAAATCTCCTCGCAAAGATGCTTCAAGTTCATATGATACGTTTGGGCAAAAGCTAACAGAGCCTAAGTATGGCTGCATTGTTCGCTTCTCACGCTCAGGCGGTGGCCATGTTGGTTTCTGTGTTGGCAAAACTGCAAATGGCTCACTTCTTATCTTGGGTGGCAATCAATCAGACGCAGTGAACATCAAAGCGTTTGGTACTGACCGAGTTGTTGCTTATCGCTGGCCTGATGGCGTTGAAGTAGATAATCGACCGCTGCCAATCGGTGATGCTGCGCTGTCAGTGAAAGAGTCGTGACATGAGTGATATGGCCAAAGAGTTATTGAAAATAGCAATAAAGTATTTGATTGCCTTCATTCCAATATTTGTAGCTCTCTTTTTCATTTACCAAAACTCAAAGCTAGAACGTGAAATTAAGTCGCTGAATGGTGAGCTGTCACGGCAATCACTCATATCTGACAACGCCTACACCTCAATATCTATCTTTGACCGTATCTCTGGAGCAACCATTGATGCTAAACAACAAAACACACTGGACGCACAGGGAGCCAAGAAAGACGTCAAAACTATTCTTATTGGCAATGACTGCGCTCCTGTTACTGCTCCTGATAGCCTCATTAACAGGATGCGGCAGTATAAAGACTGAATATGTATTAGCGCCTCACATTCCCATTCCTGCAAGCCTACTAGCTGATTGCCCGATACCAGATATCCCTGACAAAATGACGTGGGGTGATATCGCTGAATATAACATTGAGCTGATGTCGGTAATTAAGGCGTGTAACTTGGACAAGAAAGCAATACGGGAAATTGAAGCAGAAAGAAATGCCCCAAATATCGGGGCGAAGCGAGAATAACAGTTCATGAATGTAACGCAACTATACGTTAATCGTGAATGACCACAACCTTAAAAAGGTAGTAATCTCAAACGGATATTACAAATATGAGCCTCGCAAAATAGCGGGGCTTTTTAATGGCAAAAAAATAGCCCCTGGTGTTGAGGCTTAAAAGTGTAGGAATATATATGAAGTTAATAACTTAGCGATGTAATAACCATACCCCTATCAACGTGATGTTACGAAAGTAAAGTTAAAAGAAAGTTACATTTATTCAAGTTTTGTAATCAGTAGTACGCATTTCACCCTGTGCATAGCACGCACATCTAAAACACCAAGAGTCTACAGAAAGTGAGCCTGAGAACTGCCGTTATAGCTGGCAAGCTCTCTTGGGGCGGCTTTTCTGTGCTAACAGGCTCCCTTTCTATAGGAAATATGCAATGATTAAAATCGTACCTATGAAGTATGACGAAACTCTGATCCCGTTTAATGGCGATTGTTGGGTTAATGCTACAGCAGCAGCTAGACACTTTGGAAAACTAACCAAAGACTGGTTAAGGGTCTCATCAACTAAAGAGTATATCTATGAGGTAGGCAAAGAGCTTGATATTGAAGCGTATAATTCTAAAGAGGAGATTTCTCCCCTTTTAGTTCGAGTAGAAAAAGGGCGACATGGCGGCACTTGGATCCATCCTGAATTAGTAATTGAGTTCGCAAGATGGTTATCACCAAAATTTGCTCGCGCTTGTGACCGACACATTAAAAACATGTTGATGTCACAGAGTATGACATTGACCGAAGATCAGGTTATTGGGTTACTAACATATAAAGAGGCCACTGAATGGGAAAAGCGATTTCAAGAACCCTATTACAGAGCGCTATCAAAGATGTCAGGGACTCCTTATTTTGGTCATGTTGGTGGTTGTCCGTTATTGTTCGCTGGTATCACAGCTAAATGGGTTTATGGCGTTGCATTGCCTGATTATGTCTATGAGTCAGTCAAAGAAAATAAAGGCGGCAGAGAAAAAATCCATCAGTACCTGAAAGGTGATGCCTTGCATGCGGTAGAACAGCAAATGGTGGCAGTAACAAATATTGCTAATAGTTCTGTTGATTATAAAGACTTTGATGCTAGATGTATGGCTGCTTTTGATGTTAAAGGGCAAATGCAATTGCTTTATCCTTCAGCGCATGGAGAGCAACATGCAGCAAGATTACAGTAAGCAAGTAGAAATCTTTTCATTAGTAGTCAGCGAGTTATTTTTGATTAGGCAGGTCGCCATGCATAAGCGGCCTGTTTTTCGTTCATCGCTAGGGGATATTAAGTTTAGCGTTGAGTCGTTGGCCAACTTCTTAACATCATACTATCGGGAAGATTATAAAAGCGACCTTGAATTAAGTATGCTGTTCTTCAATATGCTGAAAAGAGAATACCTACCAGATCCGACAGTGCTAGTTTCTTGGTGTATGAATGAAGAACTAACCGATGAGGCAATACAGAAAATATCAGGCTTGCTTGAAGACTTCGCGGAAATGGAATTCTCAAATCAAATTCAATAGGTCGCTCAGCGGCCTTTTTTATGCGAAAGTATAACTACTGGCTAGAGTCGCTCTCGAAAAGTGGTATCGTCACCACCTGCCAGTATTTCAATGACGAATAACTAGACGAGGTTATTATGAAAGTTCAATTAGTTAATGGTCCATGCGAAGGTGTATGGGCCCAAGTAAAACTAAATGATGAAGGGATGCCACCATCAACGTACATAGCTGAGCTGCCAGCAGTATGTAATGACGTTCATGTAGACGGAATTGTTGAGCCATTTAATATTGCTCCAGATAAATTTATCTATGAACTGCACGTAACGGTGAGAAATGACGAGCCTCCGCATTTCGAGTATCGCTTTCCTGAGAATTAATCATCAAAACAAGAATTCACAATGACCCGCCTAGTGCGGGTTTTTTATTACCTAAAGAAAGGCAATTTATGACTACTGAACTAACAGCAAAAGAGAAAATCCGCTTAGGCTTACTTAAGCTAACCAGTAATAACACTACAGCAACAGCACGAGCTATTAAGCTAATTAAAGACGACCAATTGGAATATGAATTATTCTGCCAACTTTGGTCAACTCAAATGGACAATGGGGATACGGTAACGAAAGTTGATTCCGTCTATCAGCGAGTGCAGGAAACAAAGAAAACGTTATTCAACGATGAAGTAGCAGAATAACCAATCACAAAGCCAGTTCGAGTGAGCCGGCTTTTTAATTTGTTATGAGGTAAACATTATGGGACAGCAATCAAATCAGGTTGGATGCCCTAGCAAACTGACTGATGATCTAATCGCTAAGGCAAAGGAATATCTATATGGCGGTTATAAAGAAAACGAAGGTCAGGTAATACCAAGTATCGCTGGTCTAGCGTGCTACCTAGGCATTGCTCGCTCTACTGTTTATGAATATGCAAAGCAGGATAGTGACTTAGGTCATGAGTTTTCGGACACGTTAGACGGAATTATGGCTTTTCAGGAAATGAAGCTAATTAATAGCGGATTATCTGGTGATTTCAACTCAACAATAACTAAGCTAATGCTTGCCAATCATGGCTACAGTGAGAAGCAGGAGGTTGACCACAAATCCTCTGATAGCTCAATGTCACCAACAAAAATAGTTCTGGTTGCCGGAGGTAACAATGACGGTAGCGAGGATTGAAATACCGCCTAAATTAATTCCAGCATTCGAAGGTAACTATCGCTATCGCTGCTCACATGGTGGGCGTGGCTCTGCAAAGACAAGAACATTCGCATTAATGACAGCTATTCGTGGCTATATGGCTGCAATGAATGGTCAATCTGGCGTAATACTTTGCGCTCGAGAGTACATGAACTCCCTTGAAGAATCATCAATGGAGGAAGTTAAACAGGCGATTAGGTCTGTGCCTTGGTTAAATGACTTCTACGAACTAGGTGAGAAATACATTCGCACTAAGTGCCGCTCAGTTAGCTATGTGTTCGCAGGGTTACGGCATAACTTAGATAGCATCAAATCTAAGGCAAGAATATTAATCGCATGGGTCGATGAGGCTGAATCAGTATCAGAAATAGCATGGACAAAACTTGCTCCTACGGTTCGTGAGGCTGGCTCTGAAATATGGGTGACATGGAACCCTGAGCGAGACGGTAGCGCAACAGATAAACGCTTTAGGAAGAACCCACCTGATAACGCTGTCGTTGTCGAGATGAACTACGATGATAACCCGTGGTTCCCGTCAGTATTGGAAGATGAGCGGTTAAATGACCAAGCCAGATTAGATTCCGCTACTTATGCGTGGATATGGGAAGGTGCTTATCTTGAAAACTCTGATAAGCAAGTATTAGCCAATAAATATGTCGTTCAATCATTCCCTGATGATTTATGGCAGCAAGCAGACCGTTTACTTTTCGGCGCTGACTTTGGCTTCGCTAAAGACCCTAACACGCTGCTACGACAGTTCATCCTAAATGACTGTTTGTATATCGAATATGAGGCTTATGGCGTAGGTGTTGAGCTTGACCATATGCCAGCATTTTACGACAAAATACCAGAAGCACGTAAGTGGCCTATTAAAGCCGACTCCGCACGACCTGAAACAATTAGCTATTTAAAGCGGCAGGGATTCAACATCTCAGCCGCTAAAAAGTGGCAGGGTAGCGTTGAGGACGGTATTACGCATCTACGCGGATTCAAGCAAATCATCATCCATCCTCGCTGTAAAGAAACAGCAAAAGAAGCCCGTCTCTACTCATACAAAACAGACCGAATCACTGGTGAAGTATTGCCTGTGATTTTGGATGATAACAACCACTGTTGGGATGCTGTTAGATATGGGCTTGATGGGTATATCACACAAAAATCTAACGCAGGCCTACTGGTTCCAAAAAGATTGCTGAGGCGATAATGCAAGAAAACATGAAACTAGCCGTCAATCACTTAGTGAATGATGCGATAGCTCGTGCCCGTATGGCTTTGGTCAATCCAACCATGGGGCTTGATGCTAAGCGATCATCTGCTTGGTGCGAATACGGATTCAAACAAGATTTAACCTTTGATGATTTATACAAACTATTTCGCCGTGGTGGGATTGCATACGGCGGGGTAACTAAATTAAGTGGCACGTGCTGGAAAACATCTCCGCAAGTCATTGAAGGAGATAGTGCCGATGAGTCGAAAGATGAAACGGCGTGGGAAAAGTCTTTCAAAAAAGCAATTAACAAACGCATATGGAAAGAGTTTAAAGAGGCAGATCAGCGCCGTCTTGTAGGTCGCTATTCTGGCCTAATCCTTCACATCAATGACAATGGCAAATGGCACGAACCGGTTAAAGCCTCCAAGCTTTTGAGAAAGGTTACTCCCGCATGGGCTAGTGCTATTAAGCCTACTGAGTGGGTGACTGATATTAACTCGCCTAATTACGGTCAGCCGAAGATGTGGCAATACACCGAGTCACTACCCAATGGCGGCAATAGAAACATCAATATTCATCCTGACAGAGTGTTCATTCTAGGTGATTACTCCATTGATGCGATTGGTTTCCTTGAGCCGGCATACAACGCATTTGTAAGCCTTGAAAAAGTCGAAGGCGGTTCTGGTGAGTCATTCCTAAAAAATGCAGCCAGACAGCTATCAGTTAACTTTGACAAAGAAGCCAAACTTGATGATTTAGCAAGAGCATACGGCGTTGAAATGTCAGAGTTGCAGGAAATTTATAACGATGTCGCTAGGGAAATCAACATAGGCAATGACGCAGTTATGATCACTCAGGGCGCTAACGTGAACCCGTTAGTTACTGCTGTATCAGACCCAACGCCTACATATAACGTCAACCTCCAAACTGCCGCCGCAGCAATGGATATCCCATCGAAAATACTCGTCGGAATGCAAACGGGCGAAAGAGCCAGCACCGAAGACCAGAAGTATTTCAATTCACGCTGTCAGTCACGCAGGGAAAGTGAGCTTTCATTCGAGGTGGAGGACTTCATTGACCACTTAACGCGAATCAAGGTGCTAGAGCCTATTGCTGAGAAAACGGTTATTTGGGATGACCTGAACGAGCAATCAGCCACTGAGAAGCTTGATAGCGGTGAAAAGATGAGCCGTATAAATCAAGCATCACTAGCAACTGGCGAGCCTGTATTTACCGTTGAAGAGATTAGAACGGCAGCAGGGTATGAGAATGATGGTAGCGACCCGCTAGGTGAATTCGATGAAAATCCAGAAGATACGAACCGCGATAAGAGCAGGAACGAAAGCAGATCCGACAGCGGTTGATAAATTAGAGCGCGGAGCAATGAAAGCCTTTGCAAAGCGCATTAAAAAAGTATCACAAGGCTACATGCAGCTACTCAATAGAATCCCATCCGAGCCCGTAGTTAATAAAAAATACCAATTCGACCTAGACCCTAACTATCTTTCAATCATCTTGAGAGACGGTGAGCTCATGGTCGATGAGGTGTTATTGCAGGGTGGTGAATTCAATAACTTCTTTTTCAATGAGTACGTCAGTACAGCATATGAACGAGGAACAGCGCAGGAGTATGCAAACTTAGCGCAACAATCAACGGCATACGCAGCAACACAACAAAGTGTGGCAACGATATTGCTCAGTGAGCCTTATCAGCTTCGCATGGCATTAGTGCGCGCTCGCGTATTTGAGGAAATGAAAGGGCTGTCAGCACAAGTCAAAGCAGATATGGCGCGCATTCTTACCGATGGCATAGCGAGAGGGCTAAATCCTCGTGAGGTAGCTAGAAATCTGAATGAGCAATCAGGTATCGAAATCCGTCGAGCTAATCGAGTAGCTAGAACGGAAATTACCACAGCACTACGTAGGGCAAGAATGGATGAAGCTGATGAGGCTAGTGAAGTTCTCAACCTTGAAACTCGGCAGGTCCACATATCCGCGCTTAGTCCAACAACTCGACCTAATCATGCATCACGTCACGGGAAGATATTCACCACTGATGAGCAGCGTGATTGGTGGGCTGTAGATGGAAACTCAATCAACTGTAAGTGCTCGACGGTGACTATTCTGACCGACAAAGAAGGTAGGCCTTACAACGATACGTTACTCAATAAACTGAAAGAGGAAAAAGAAGCCATGAAAGAACGTGGTTACCAATGGGCGGAGGAATAACGATGCCGATTCAAGTAAACGTCACGACTAAGGTTAACAGCGCATCAATCAGGCGTGAAACCTATAACGGGCGTGAGCACATCATCATACCGAGCTACACACTACCAGCAAACGTCATCATGAATGGTGGCTTATATCCAAACACAGAAATCGATGCTCACTACAGAGGCCTAGAGGGCACTCTCGCGCCACTTGGTCACCCAACGGTAAATGGTGAGTTCGTATCTGCTTTATCGGCCGAGGGTATTAATCAGGGGCATGTAGGCGCATGGAATCGTAATGTTGCGAAAGTTGGCAATCGAATCTATGTCGAAAAGTGGATTGATGTAAACAAGGCAAAAGAATCTGAAGGTGGACGCGAAGTATTGGCAAGAGTGGAAGCGCTGGAAAGCGGCGAAAGCTCAGAGCCAATTCATACCAGTGTGGCTGTTTTCTTGGAGCAACTAGAAGCCAACGAAGAGCAGAAAGCACAAGGTTATAACTGGATTGCAAAAATCCACAGCATGGACCATGACGCAATCTTACTTCATGAATCTGGCGCAGCAACACCAACTCAAGGTGTTGGAATGATGGTTAATGCTGACCAAGCAACTGAGATGCAAATTAACAACGGTGCGCTTACTGGCGAAACCTATCGCGAGAAAGAGCACAAGTTAACAATGGCGGCTCGCAAGCAGTTTGCTACTGGTGACGAATATGTATGGGTATCTGATTTCACTGATACACACGCAGTCATCATGGTAGATAACGGCACGGCTAAATTACATTCCTACACTAACGAAGATGGCGTTATCACATTTGACATTCAAGGCGAAGAAGTAGAGCGCCAAGAGTCGTGGGTGAAAGTGGTAACAAACAAACTTAAATCGGTATTCAGTAAACCGCAGGCAAGCCCTGCAATCAACAATAGCACGGAGGGCGACATGCCTTTAACTCAAGAAGAAAAGAACGGCTTAGTAGGCGATATCACACAGGCATTAGCGGCAAACTTTGCAGAGCAATTAAAGCCAATCAATGAAAAGGTTGATGCACTTCAAGTTAACCATCAGAAGCTAGAAGAATCACTAACCGCTAACCAACGCGCTGAAGAAACAGAAATGCGTAAAGAGGTAGCGGCTAAATATGGCGAAGTGGTTGCAAATTCACTACAAGGCCAAGCGTTAATTGATATGCATAAGCAACTCGGTGAAGCAGCATCATTAGCTGGCAACTCAGGCACACAACAGGAACAAGTTGGCGCACCAAACCCAGCGGAATACTTTAAAGGAGCTCAATAATGGCTACTAGTCGTTACCGCCGTGTAAATCTTGACGGCAAATCAATCACAGAAACACGCGCAGCAAAGGCTAATGTGTTGCCAGGTACTTTCGTGGTTATTGATGCAAATGATGAGTTTGCACAAGCTACAGCATTAACTGGTCGCATCTACATTACTAATCCTGCATATCACCAAGGGCTGACGATTCGTGATGCTATTCCAGCTGGTGACTCTGCTGTCGGTGAGTATGTGGAAGAAGGTCGAGAGCTTGCTTTATTGGTTCCTGCTGGCACTTACAAAAAAGACTCGCCGATTAAATTTGGTGCGGATGGTCAAGGTGCTTTGGCAACTGCTGATACCGACTCGGTTATTGGCTACAGCCAAGATGAAGTAACTCTGTCTAGTGCGGATTTCATTCGAGTTCGCTTCCGTGTTGGCACTGTTGCCGCTGCATAATTAAAAGGAAAAACTATGTTTTATACTGCTGAAACTTTAGCAACAAATAGCCGACTGCAAGGTCAGTGGGGCGAATTATGGGCGACACGTAATATTTATAATACGCAGCATAATCTGATGATTAACCAGTATCAGGGCGTGATGGATGGCAAAACGTTAGCAGCAAACCAAAAAGGCGGATTCGCACAAGATTTCTGGAAGGAACTGGATAATAACATTATCCAACTCCGCGACCAAGAAACAGGCATGGAAATCGTTAATGATTTAATGAGCCTGCAAACTGTGCTGCCAATTGGCAAAACTGCCAAGTTGTACAATGTGGTTGGTGATATTGCTGACGATGTATCTATTAGTATTGATGGTCAAGCGCCATACTCACATGACCACACTGAATACGGCTCAGACGGCGACCCAATTCCAGTATTTACCGCAGGTTACGGTGTTAACTGGCGTGATGCGGCAGGTCTAAGCACTGTGGGGATAGACTTAGTGTTAGATTCTCAAACTGCGAAGATGCGACAATTCTACAAGAAGGTTGTTAATTACTTCCTGAATGGTGACGACAAAATCAGCGTTGATGGCTACAAAGGCCAAGGCATGAAGAATCACCGCAACACAGCGAAGATTGATTTAGGCACTTCAGGGGCAAACATCGACTTAACTACTGCTGATTTACCAGCACTGTTAGCGTTCTTCGGTTTCAATGGTGCGTTTGGCCAGACTGCATTCAAAAACAAAGTAGATGCATACGACCTAATGTGGGTGAGCTATGAAGCATGGGGCAATTTGATTAAACCTACTGTGGTTGCAGTTGGTGCGGGTGCTGGCAATAGCGTGGTGAATGGTCGTGTTATCGATACATTGCTTCCATATGCAGGCGTGAAAGAAATTCGCCCGACTTATGCGCTTAAAGGTTCTGAGTTCATTGCGTATCAGCGCCGCAAAGATGTAGTAACTCCATTAGTTGGCATGGCAACAGGTGTTGTTCCTAAGCCTCGCTTTATGCCACAGGACAACTACAACTTCCAAATCATGAGCGCGGCAGGTCTGCAAATCACTCGTGATGGTGAAGGCAAATCTGGTGTGGTTTATGGCGCGAAACTGAGCTAAGGAGATAAAAATGGCTAAGTATGAAGTTATTATCCCTTGGTATGGTGTCGAAAAAGGTGA
This sequence comes from Providencia sp. PROV040, assembly GCF_032706145.1. Taxonomy (NCBI): domain Bacteria; kingdom Pseudomonadati; phylum Pseudomonadota; class Gammaproteobacteria; order Enterobacterales; family Morganellaceae; genus Providencia; species Providencia sp. PROV040. The sequence goes on from NZ_CP120530.1 coordinate 1,225,380, forward strand.
GGTGGTTGATATTGAAAACCTTCACACTGCGCTGAAGCCGAATGTGCGGAAGCTATCAATTGAGGCTGCTGAATTAGTCCCAGCCACACCAAAAGCCAAGTCGAAGAAAGACAAAGAAGAATAGCCGCGAAAGCGGTTTTTTTATGCCCTCGAAAGGGGGCTTTGCTTTGTGAGGTAATCATGATCACAAAAGAGCAAGCCAAAGAATACTTGACGGGGCAGGGAATAGAGTTACCTGATTTTATTCTCGACGCGTTGATTGAGCAGGTCGGTAGTATTCAGGAATGCCTTGATAAGCATTATCCAGCGGCAACCGCACTATTGATTCAGATGTATTTGCTTGCGCTCATGGCGCTTGGTCAGGGTGACAAGTATATCAGCTCACAATCAGCCCCCAACGGTGCATCACGGTCATTTCGGTATCAATCCTTTAGTGATAGATGGAAAGCGGCTACATCGCTCCTGCGTGGCTTGGACAAGTACGGATGCGCTAATGGGTTAATTCCTTCTGACCCAACTCAAACTGCACATGCTGGATTATGGATTGCGAAAGGCGGCTGTATGTGTTCTGGGGGTAATCGATGAGCACTACCGCTAATTGGTCATATACCAATGTCGCTACTGTTTACCCTGTCATTCGTGGCGGTGGCAAATGGGATGACACAATCACCTATGGCACACCATATCTTATCGACTGCACATTTCGAGGTAGTAACGAGGTGGCGAAAGATGATTTCGGGACTGAGTTTGTTACTAAAGACTTATACAACACCGAAATGAAGTATCAAGGCCATCCTGTTCGCCATCCTGTCCGTGGTGATTATATCGCACAGGAAGATACAACAGCCATTCTTGACCCAAGGTTAGCGAATGCGAGTCAAATCGTTGTGGTAAGCAAAGACGATATGAGTTTCTTTGGGGAAGAATATGACTACGTGATAAGGACTTAATCATGGGCGTAAAAGTCAAAGGTATCAGGCGAGTTAGAGGGAATATCAATAGCGAATTAGAGCTTATTGCTACACAGCGAACAGCCCGAATTATGCAAGAGATATCTATCACTGGGGCGGCTTATGCTGCGGCAATTACCCCTATCGACACATCCAACCTTATCAACAGTCAGTATCGTCAATTGCAGAAAATACCCTCTGGCTATGAGGCTAGAGTCGGTTATTCAGCCAACTACGCCGCAGCGGTTAGTCAGATGAAAGGCAAGCTTAAAGGTCAGCCAAGAGAAGATTTCGGCAAAACTCGAAGCGGTGTCTCATTTGGCGGCGGTACTGGTAAGGGGCGATATTGGGACCCGAACGCAGAACCTGATTTCTTACGCAAAGGCTTTGAAAACGCAGCGCCAGAAATACAGGAAATCATTAAACGAGGCTACAAAATATGAAGCCTAGTGATATTTACAGCGAAATTACTGCGTGGCTGGAGGTTAATCACTTCTCTGATGGGTTCGATGTTCAGTATCGATTTTGGAAAGATGGTCAGCAACTAGACAAGTTTATCGTCATTCAGCGAATGGGTGGCGGTAAGCCAGAGGAAGCATTAATACGCGACTCTTATCGAATGCTGCTTATATCTGAAGTTGATGGCGGTCAATCAGCACTTGAAGACCTAGCTTTTAGTATCAGAGAAGCATTAATCCGAGACCACAAAATCGGATGCATGACCTATGTAGAGCCAATCGGCGGTATCAACCAATCAATGAGCGACAGAAATCGCTTAGTCCTCGAAATCAATTTCAACACAATAATCTCACGATAACGGAGTAAATAAACATGGCATGTGAATCAGGTGCATTCACAGGGCGCGACGTCGTTGTATTTTATGCAATTGCGTGTCCTGAGAACAAACCATCACCAATCGATTACGGTCGCCTTGGTATGATGCGCGGAAAGTCGTCTGCTACTGAATGGGAAACGGTAGACGCAACGGGCGATATGTCGCCACAAAATACACAGGAAAGTTTAGTTTCGTATAAAAACGTCACGTTCTCGGGTGATGGCGTATCTCGTAAAGAATCTTTATACGGTCAAAAAGAGCTTAAGCGCCACGTTAACAACCCTGAAACTACATCAGGTCAGCCTTACGTATGGTTCAAGATTGTTAGCCCTACAGATATCACAGAAGGCTGTTTCTTAGTGACTAGCTGGAGTGATGAATATCCACACGATGATGTAGCGACTTGGTCTATTGAAGCCAATAGCGCAGGCGGTGTCGATATCCGTGATATTCCAGAAGAAATCGTAATCACCAAGCAGCCAGTAGACCAGACTTTAACTGTAGGCCAAACGCTAACTCTGTCTGTGGAAGCTAAATCCACCGATGGCTCGGCGCTAACTTACCAGTGGAAGAAAGGTAACAGTAATGTGTCTGGCGGTACTGCTGCGACATTCACCAAGCAGGCAACAGTTGCGGGTGATGCAGGGGAATACACTTGCGTCATTACTTCAACTTCTGCGGGTAGCGTCACTTCAAGTCAAGCAACAGTCACCATTTCTTAATCTAAGGGGCGTAAGCCCCTCTATTGAGGTCTCATGCAAGTATTAACGGATGTAGGGCAATTTACAGCAATAGTAGATGGTAAAGCGTATTGTTTTACACCTTCATTTTCTGCGATGGCAAGACTAGCGAAGGACTCACTAACAAGATTGACTGATGTTTTCGTTACAATTCATGGCGGTAAATTCCCAAAAATAAACAATCCTGATATCGCTAAGCAAGTCGAACCGGTCTGTTTTGCAAGAATGGCTATGGCATGCAAGGAGGTGATGGAGGTGTGCTGTAACGAAAATATCAGCAATTTAATCGGCTCACTTAGTATTAATAGAAAGGGGTGGTTAAGTTATCGAGCGGGGTATATTGAGCTTGAGGATATTATTAAGCTAGCTCGTCACCTAATGCGCCACGGTATCATGGGCGACCAAAAGCCCGATGAAGACGAAGAGCCACAAGGTAAATTCACAAACGAGTTCGACCCGCGCGTCTATGTCTATCTTGCCGTAGCCCATTTGGGTATCAGTGAGCAGGAAGCATGGGGGATGACAATGACAGGTTTCCGCGCTGCTATGGAAGCTAAATTTCCCCGTAGCGAGAAAGACAAAATCCCATCCAATAAGCGGTATGAAGAAGCTATGGATTGGGCTGATAAAATTATTATGCGTGATAATGCGAGGTAAAAAGTAGCTAAAGGCCCATGTATTAATTTGCATGGGCTTTCTTTTTTTAAAGAGGTAACAATGACGCTCAATGCTGGTTCAGTAGAATTTATTATTAAAGCAGATACTGAAGCTCTGCTAGTTGCAAATAAGCAAGTGGAAAGAAGCTTAAGCGATCTCGACTCTGGATTTAATAAAACATCTAAATCTGTTGAGAAAACAGAAAAATCAATGCTTTCTCTATCTAAAGCCGCGGCAGCTGTAGCCTCTGCTTTATCCATAGGTGTAGTTGTTAGCGCTGTGGATGAGTGGGGACAAGTAGCAGCTCGAATAAAAATGGCTTTGAAGTCTGTGGAGGGGGATGTTGAGAAATACACCGCCATACAGGAGCGTTTTTTAGAAATAAGTAATCGAAATGGTAAGGCTGTTGAAATAACTCAATTGCTGTATGTAGAAGCCGCAACATCCATGCAAGAGCTTGGTTACAACACCGAGCAAACAGTTGATTACATCGAGTCTCTATCATCGGCGTTAACTGCAAATGCCACTAGTGCAAACCAAACACAATCAATGTTAAACGCGCTTAGTAAATCAATGGTGTCTGGAAAAGTTGCTGGAGAAAACTGGAACTCAATTATGAACGCGACCCCAACATTGATCGGGGATATTGCTAAGCAATTATCTGTAATGCGTGGCGGGGTAAAAGTTACAGAGCAAGATGTTAAAAAGCTAGCCGCTGAAGGGAAAATATCATTCCAATTATTTGCCGATGCGATCATTAAAGCTAGAGATGCAAATAATGCAATGGCCGACTCGATGGACAACACTGTTGCTGATGGGTTCACGAAATTAACAAACTCAGCAAAGGCTTATTATGGCGAGCTGAATCAGACATTAGGTATAACAAGAAGTGTTTCGGCTGGATTTGCTGTACTAACTGAGAATTTTGATAAGGTCTCTACCGCCGCAATGGCTTTAGCCGCTGTTATGGGGGCAAGAATGGCAGGCGCTATGAGTAGCTCTGTTAAGGCTAAAATTGCCGATGTTGCTGCAAGTACAGCCCAAGCTAAGGCAACTCACCAAGCGGCTCTAGCTGAACAATATGCGGCAACTGCAACAGTGAAGAAAACACTAGCTGATAAGGCCGCCGCTGCATCTTCATTGGCTCTTGCTCAGGCTGAATATAATGTAGCTAAAGGAACAAATGCCGAGGTTACAGCGCTAGAAAACTTAATAGCCAAAAAGACAATTGCTAGGAATGCGTCACTAGCTCACGCACAAGCATTAAAGGCTGAGACTGTAGCAATAACTACAACTGGTAACGCTGCAAGAGCTGCGAACGTTGGATTGACAGCTTTAAGGGCTGGATTGGCATTGATTGGTGGGCCAATGGGCGCAGCCATGATCGCTGCTGGTGCCGTATTCTATTTTTACCAAAAAAGCCAAGAAGCAAAAGAGGAAGCATTGGCATTTGCTGATTCTATCGAAGAGTTAAAAAATAGAATGAAAGAGCTATCCGCTGTAGCACTAGAAGCGGAAATGGCTAAAGCCAGAAGATCAATTAACGAGCAAAAGGATGTAATAAAAGAATTAGAAAGTGAAATAGAGATGCTGAAAACATCTTACAAACTAACATCTGAAAGCATGGCGCTGTTTTTAGATAAAGAAAAGAAACTAAGTGAGATAAGTGATGATCTAAAAATAAAAGTAAATGACCTAGAAGAGAAGAAAGCTAGATTAGCTGAAACGATCGGGTTTGTATCTAAAGCAACCGAAGAAATGAATGCAAGGCTTGATGATGCTTCAAAAATGTTCGGCGGAGCTACCAATGGCGCTGATAAGCTAGGCAATGCAGTTCAATGGATGGGGAAAAAAATAAAAGAAGCTGCAGACGCTCAGCGTGCTCTTAATGAAGCGCAAAAGGAAGCACCAAAAACCGATGAAGGTGCAAAAGCAATACTGTCTTTGAAAGAACAGAATGAGTTACTAAAAATCAAAGATAAGCGGCAAAGAGCCATTAGAAAAGCTGAAATGGAAGCTGGAAAGTTAACGCAAAATAAAGGTCAGGCGGATGAGTTAATAGCAGAAGCTACAGCCTTTTATGATTTAACTGAAGCAGACAGGGAAAGAGAAAAACAGTCCAAATCATCATCTAAAACCACAGACACAGTAACGGAAGCAATCAAACGCCAAATAGCCGAAATCGAACGCCTTAATAAAGGCTACGAAGAAGGCTCTAAGAGGTTAGCGCAATATGATGCTGGAAAGGCGTTAGGTGATAAGGCAAGTCCTCAGCAGATAGCAGAAGCGGAGCGTTTAGCGGGTGAGTTGTACGATATTCAGCAGCGATTAGCAGACAAACGAGCAGCGCTAGAAGCTAATGTTATCGCCAAAGCTGAGAAGCTGAAAACAGATGAACTGGCACAGATAGAAAGACAACTGAAAGCGGGTGATATTTCTTTCGAAGAATCACAGCGCCGTAGGTTAGAAATCGCGTCTGAATATGCCACTAAAATTGCAGAGGCCACAGCTAATAATATCATCACACCAGTAGCAGAGAACCGCGCTAAGTTCGACCCTGTGCAAGCATTACAGAACGAAAATACCCGCAAATTAGCCTTGATGAGAGAGTATTACAATCAAGAGCAGCAGTTACTAGATGATTCCTACGCTAAACAGCAAATGTCGCATGAGCAATTTACAGCAGCAAAACAAGCTACTGACATGCAATACAGAGCGCTTATTACAGCGATGGATAATCAGTATCAACAACAGCAAACAGCCGCACAATGGGAGCTAATGAGGAATCAATCATTAAGTTATGAAATGCTGGCGTCTGCGGTTGATTCGTTCGCGGGTAATGCTTCCAATGTAATGACAGGGCTTATGACGGGCACTATGTCGGCAGCTGATGCTATGCGCTCATTGGGTAACACGATTCTAAACAGTGTCGTTAACTCAATCGTTCAAGTCGGTGTTGAAATGCTGAAAAACTTTATCATCAGTAAAACGATGGGAGTAGCAGCACAAACAGCGAACGCAGCGGCAGCAGTAGCAGGGGGCGCGGCAGCGTTGGCTGCTTGGACACCTGCGGCAATAGCGGCATCTATCGCAACTGGCGGTGCGGCAGCAGGTAGCGGATTAGCTTCTTTCCAATCATCAATGTTAGCTGGTCAATCAATGTCATTACTCGGCGTTCGTCGGTACGGCGGTAACGTATCAGGCGGTAATCCATATCGTATTAATGAATCTGGCGAATCGGAGATATTCCAGACTTACGACGGGAAACAGGCTTTCATTCCGAATAAGTCAGGGAAGGTTATTCCTGCGGATAAGGCGGGTGCAGGTAAGGGGATAACCCTGAATATTGAGTTTTATGATTACTCAACAGGGAAGCATCAGTTCGACGCCAAAGCATCACAAAGCGGCGATACATTAACGGTTCAAGCGTTCATTTCAGATATGCGTGAGAAAGGGCCATTGCTCCGCGCTATAACCGACAATACAAACGCAACGCCAGTCTTAAGATAACCAAGAGGTAAAGATGGACGAAATTATTGATTACCCTCGCGGTATGCCATTGCCGATTAGGGCAGACAAAAACATGACCATCGACACTGGATTTAGGACTGACCAGCCACAGGTTGGCGCTCCTATTTTCCAGCCTCTTACGGATGATTTGAAAGCCGTTTGGAGTGTGCGATGGGTATTGAGGCGAGAGCAGGAAAGGCGCTTTGCTCAATGGTTGCGAAGCCCTAACTATCTTGATAACGGTAAGCGTTGGTTTCGCATGGAGATTGATTTGGGCGGGAGTGGACTACAGGAGCAAATAGTTCACTTCGTTCAAATGCCTGTGCAGACCTCGATAGTTGCTGGCGTGGTGACGTGGACGGGAAGCATTATTTGCCGAAAACTGAACAATACAGATGATGAGTTCGGAGACCTGATTGTCGAGCTATTACCCGAAGAATGGGGCTTGCTCGATATAGTCGTCACCGAGCGATTACCACGATGCAAGGGGGGAGAATGAAGTTAAGAGAGTACCGAGCGCAACGACCGATGCGCACATTCTACGAGACCATTCAATTCTATCATCCCTCATTCGGAAACATTCATTTAGTCAGCTTGCAGATAGAGCCTAAAGTTTTGGGCGGTGTTGAGTATCAGCCGTGCAACTTCGAACTCGCTGAAAGTCAGCAAAGCAAAACGCCGATTATCGATGCTTCGGTTAAGTTTAGCCGAGTCGCGCAGGACTTTAAGCAGCAGCTCAAGCTATGGCGGTCAAATACTCGAATGAAGCCGATTATCGCAACGTTCAGGTTATTTGATTCAGCTGATAAAGATAACCCAATAAGCGAGTGGTCGCTGTACGTGAAAGACTGTTCACTCGATGCGGAATCGGTCACTGTCACGCTGTCGATGAATAACCCGCTGAATAAAAACGTTGGGCGTATTTACACGATGGAAGAATTCACAGGCTTGGAGACAGTTTAATGACGAAATTAGAGTTTATTAATCGGATGATTGGCAAGCCGTGGAAGAATAGGGCGTGTACTTTGAATGAGTGTGACTGCTGGGGCTTGGTGGTCTTGTATTTTAGGTACGTACTAGGTACGGAAATTCATCATGATGCTGGCTACGAATCTGATCATGATTTTGTAACTTGCTATGAGAATGAAGTCGAATTTTGGCAGCGCACAGAGCACCCAGTGGATGATGGGATATTTATTGGATATCGCGGCTCTCAGCCAGCTCATATTGGATTAATTATCGATGGCAATGCATTTCATAGCCGAGGCGAGAATGGCGCTGTAAGAATGGATAGGCTCATTGTGCTTGAGAAGAAATTCACGAAATTGGAGTTTATGAAATATGCCGATAGTTGAAATTCAGCGAATAGCGGGAACACCTAAAGAAAGAGTCGATTTAAAAGTCGGCTCTTTTTTTTATAGCGATTTTCTAGTGCATCAGCAATTGCATAACGATGCGGTGATTATCGTTAATGGTCGTGAGATGCAAGAAGATGACGAGTTAGATTTCGAGATAACACCGACTCACTTTATTCAAGTATTCGACCAGCCAAAGAGTGTTATAGGCGATATCCTGAATCCAGTGTTTAACTTGGTTACAAAGGTATTCTCGTTCCTCGCACCAAAAACACCGTCATTTTCTGCTGCGGAGTCGAATGTTAAAGACAGCCCAAATAACCGACTCACAGGACAAACGAACGTTGCTCGAGCATATCAAGCAAGACCAGAAATTCACGGTCAAGTAAGGGCGTTTCCTGACCTCATTCAGCAGTCAATGTTTGAGTACAATAACAACCTAAAAACCGTAACAGAGTGGCTAAACATCGGTATTGGCGAATATAAAACGGAAAGTATCCGATTTGCTGAGTCTGATTTCACGGCGATGGCAGGTGCTAGCTACAAGATATACAGACCAAAAGAAGTTATCCCGCTAATCAACGAGGGTTTTGAGTTTCCTGATATCGACGGTCAAGAGTTGCCGGGTCCCAATGAAAGTAAAGATATCCCGCAGCAAACAGCGACTGCAAACGAAGTCGTTTCGGGTGAAATAAAAGGCGGTGAAGCAGCGATAAAAATCGTTAAGCAAGATGAGTTTGAGTACTTCTACGAGCTAACGAAGCCGCGCTCTATCTCAATGACTGTGAATGTGAGCTATGGCACGCCGCAAGGTTCGGTAACTAAAGATGTGAAAATTGACGCTCAATTAGTTGATGCAAAAGAGAGTGACGATGGCTCATTAATTAACCCTGTCGAGTATTACGAGTTCTTTTTTACGAACTTAACTGGCACTGATTTAGCACAACTACCGCCAAATGCAGTAGTGAACACAACGAAATTCATTCTGTATGACAATCAGTTTTTAACAGTGGGCCCGTTCTTCTCTCCTGTTGATGGTGACCAGATGTGGATTCATCTACAGGCGCAACTTGGTGGCGGTGATAACTGCAATGCAACTGTTGAAATCTGGAAGATAAACACTGATAACGAGGAAATAGCGGGTACTCGTCAAAGCTTTAATACTGCTCTAAGCGCTAACAATGGCGCTCGAGTTTATTATAAAACGGACAAAGTGACGTTGAATTCAGGCCGTGGACGCTACGCTGTACAACTCACTCGACGCAATAACAGTAGCGACCAAAGCATCATGAAAATAGAAAACGCTCACATTGTCAGAGTTCGTGAGAATGTCGTTTTTGAGAATGACACGATTGTTAATGTGTCAGTGAGGGCTACTGAAGCGCCAACGGGAGCAAGAGAGCGCAAATACAATCTGCTGGCTACTCGCATGGTTATTTCATATGACCGAGCATCGAAGCAAGTTGATTATACACTCAGGCCATCACGGAGTTTTGCTGATGCAGTGCTGCATACGTGGCTAATTACTGCAGGCGAAAGTGAGAAAAATATCGACATTGATGGGCTATATCGAATATACGATAGCTTGCCTGATGAGCGATTGGGCTATTTCGATTACACCTTTGACGATGAAGATATTTCCCTTGGTCAACGCATCGAAACTATCTGTAATGCCGCAAGGGTAACAGCCTATTTCGATAATGCAGTCCTCACATTCTCCCGTGAACAGTCCAGCGAATTCCCAATGACAACTTTCAACCGTTCAAACATCACAGGTAACGACATGAAGATATCGTATGACATGTCCATGCCATCTGGTTATGACGGAATTGAGTTGGAGTATGTCGAACCGGTTCGCAATAAGAAAGACTATATCCGCTTTCGAGTTGATGAAAACGGCATCACTGAAGGGTTATCGCGCACGCCGAATAAGATAGTTTTACAGGGCTGTAGAAATCATTACCAAGCACTGGACAGGGCGCTACTCGAAGCCAACCGACTCATTCACCAACGAACAAGCATCAGTCTAACCACGCTTGCAGATGGTGGAAATGTGTACCCATCAGACATGGTGTTGATTGCTGATACCTACGATTCAAACCAGCAAGCAGGTTATATCACTGATCGAAACGGGGAGGTATTCACAACTAACGAGAAAATCAAATTTGATGAGGAAATGTGGGTTTATCTCACTGATTCAATGGGGTACACAACTCAAAAGTTTAAAGCAGAGCCAAGGCAAGATACTGAGTTTGGCTTTATCGCAAGTGTACCGGAAGATATAGAACTCAATCTATCCGATGGATATCAGAAACAATCACCCTCTAGATATGTGATAGCAACATCGATTGAATTAGAAAATATCAAGTGGGTAATTACAGATAAACGCCCACTCGGTGGTGAACGTTACACAATAACCGCAACAGAATATTTCGACGCAAAACCAGACTATAACGCATAACAGCAATCATTATGAGAGGACAACTTATGTCTACTGTACCAACAAACAAACCTGTACCAAGTAAAGAAATGCGTGATTTAGCTTATAACGCAGAAAGAATTGATGAGTTCGTAACATCATTACAGCACGAATATAAAGATAGATTCGGACAGTGCCACCGAACTATCGAGGGAATTAACTGGGTTGCAACTCAGCTAATTGAGCGATTTAAAGTTGAAATGGGGCAGGCTATTTTAGTCGCTGGATACGTACCAGTTGGCACATTCCAAGAGGGTGCAGAGTTAGCCAATAGAAATGAAACAGTGTTATGGAAATTGCCAGATGGTGATGGTGACCACTACCGCTGGGATGGCGACTTACCTAAACCCGTTCCAGCAGGCTCAACTCCACAATCAACTGGAGGCATCGGTAAAGGCGCTTGGGTTAGCGTTGGGGATGCGAGTTTGAGAGGGGAGTTATCTGCCAATGATGGGTCTAAGCTTATTGGGGTAAATGATGGCGTTAACCTTGATGATTATTTGGGTAATTTACCTTGTGATACGATTGTTTTTACTGAGCAGGATGCTATATCAGCATTTACAATTCACGACCACGTTTTATTAAGAGCGGAGCGGATTGATGGAACAATAGAAATACCAGCCTATAAAACACTGACCGTACTACCTCCTATCGGGCAAAAAAGAAATTTACTTGGCGGGACTGGTAAGAAATTTATTCTCAATAGAAGCTCTCAATTTTATGCCCCTAGCCTAGCATGTCTAGATTACGAAATGGATGTTGTGACAATTAAAGGCTCTACAAGACCCGCAATGATTCTGGGTGTAGGAAGGCCTGTGATTGCTAACTTCACAATTGAAAGTGAATACCGGAAAGGTAGGGGGCTAGTGCTTGACGCTAGCACAGGGTCTGACAATAAATCAGGTATCATTGCAGGAATTCAAGTTAATGCTTCAATTAAAGGAATGGATACTGCTTATGAAGAAATAGCATCTCGAAATGGTACAGAGTCAGATGCTACATACATAAACAACAATGATATTAATCTAACCATATGGCAATGTCGTAGAGGACTTATACAACAAGAATACACCCATGGTGCAATTAATAAGTTAGAGATAGCCGCGAATAACTACTTTATTAACTATCAGACTGATGCACAGTCAGAAGATGTTATTCATATTTATGGGGTAAGAAATACGGTTGATGGTCATGTATGGGATTATGAATACCCTAAATTACATTCAACTTCAATTTTAGTGAAAGGGATAGCGAATATCGTTGGTAGCCGTAACTTCCCATCAATAACAAACCAGTTTGTTACTGTTGATAACTTTGTAAATTCTAGAAATACATACATTGGCGGTACATATGGAACCGATAGACAAGACATAGGACAATTCACATTACTGCATAGACCTTACCATTTTTCAGACTTAACAACCCCAATAACAATGGCATCTTCTTTATTCTTCCTGAAAAGTGAGAGAGTAATTCCAAGTGGGAATGCCGTAAGCATTGCTAGTAGAAAGTTATTTTATCGCAGTAAAGATAAGCTTCCACTTAGCTTAACTGGGTTTGCTTTCGTTCGAAATACATCAGGAAGCGAAGCGAATGTTCGATTAGGTTTTGGGTTATCAAATATTCAGGGTGAAAACTCGTTAAGTCAAACATACACGATTGCTAATGGTGGGCTGGTAAAGATTCCAATTACTGTTTTATTAACATCAACAATCCTTTATATCGAGTCAGGTTCTACTGAATGGCTAGGAACTCCAGCATTATCTGATAATAACGGAGAAATTACTTTAGTTCTTAGTATGACTAACAATGTTCAGGTGACCCTATGTGGTTGTGTATTTAACTTTAATAAATACGATTATTGATAACCCCGCAGCCCCAAGCTAACACTTGGGGTTTCTTGTATGAGAACAAGCCCCGAGGGGCTTTTTTATTGCCCGTCCTTGGGCTGGGTGGTTATGCTAAAACAGTAATTGAATGATTTTTCATCTAACTACTTATTTCTCGCAAAATGACACAAAAACTCCTCGAGATTTTTTTCCAGTGAAGCTATACTAAGAATAGTTTAGACTGGAGGGGCTATGGAAGTAAGAGTTGTCGATTTATTTTGTGGTGCAGGCGGTTTGACTCATGGCCTTATACAGGCAGGTTTAGCCGTGTCTGCAGGGATCGACATAGCAAGTGAGTGTAAATTTGCATATGAATTCAATAATGGCTCTACCTTTATTGATAGAGATGTGAAGGAGCTCAGTAAAGAAGATGTGCTAAGTTTATTTGGAAACGCTAGGGTAAAGGTGCTAGCAGGTTGTGCACCATGCCAGCCATTTTCCACATACACATCGTCAATGGATAAAACAAAAGATACTAAATGGCCATTACTTTATGAGTTCGAACGACTTATAAAAGAAACCTCTCCAGACATTATAACAATGGAAAATGTACCGGGCGTTATACGGCATCAGGTTTATACTGATTTTCACGACTCACTCGTTAAGCAAGGTTATTTCGTATGGTCTGGAACCATAGATTGCACTAAGTATGGAGTTCCTCAAAAGAGGGAGCGCCATGTTTTACTAGCATCTAAATATGGTGAGATAAGTTTCATACCGCCAAGTGATAATCAAGTTAGCGTCAGAGATGCTATTGATTGGCTTCCTCAGATAAAAGATGGTCAGATATGCGAAATTGATCCTTTGCATAGAGCTAGCAAGCTATCAAAAATAAATAAACAGAGAATCCAGCATTCATCTCCAGGTGGAACTTGGAGGGATTGGCCTAATGAGCTTGTTGCTGATTGTCACAAGAAAGAGACGGGGAAAGGCTATGCGAGCGTTTATGGAAGAATGGAATGGGATAAGCCGAGTCCAACAATGACAACGCTTTGTTATGGCTTTGGAAACGGTAGGTTCGGTCATCCAGAACAGGATCGCGCTATTTCTCTGCGCGAGGCTGCTTTATTACAAACATTTCCAAAAAATTATCAGTTTGCAGAAGATGGGAATAAAATTTCAATGAAAGCTACAGGTAAAATGATTGGGAATGCAGTTCCTGTTTTATTGGGGAAGGCAATTGGTGACTCAATAATGAGCCACCTCAAATCAATTAAAAAATAACTTAGTTTTTAAGGTATTTTTTATCTTCTAGGTAAGCCTTAATGTTATTAAGAATTTGGTCAAGATAGCATTTTGTTTCATCCTTGAATCTTATTAGCTCATCAATAGATGTGGAAATACCCATTTCTTTAAATGAGTTTGCCCCATGAGCAAGGGAGTTCCTTGCTACTCTTATGTGGTATAGACATCTACCTTGGCCTGTGGATTCCCCTGCTGTCTCATGAGAAAAACCATAGTCTACAGCGACTTCTCTTATTTTTCTTGCATCTACGTTGCCAGAAAATAATGGGTTTTTGTGTTGGCTCAAGAGTTGCTTGTGCTTTTTTATCCATGATTCTAATACCAATCGTTGGACGTCAGTAGAGGAAAAATCTTCGTTACCTATTGTCGGTTGGTCAAACTTCAGTAGCGCCCTCTTAGCTAGGCTTATGCAAAGAGTGTCAACACCAACATTTTGGTCACATATTAACGTGTCATGTATATCCTCAATGGCATTTGATATCGTTGCCTCAATCAAATTATATAAAACAAGGTAGCCATTCGATTTCAATATATGAGTGGTATCGGTTGATACTGGGCTATTTTTCTGAATTCCATCATCGACATACGACATTAATGGCCTTTTGGATATTAGGAATTCGATAAAATTGAAATATTCATCTATATCGTTAACTCTTTCATCAAATAAGATTCGGCTACTCATCTCGACCATTACTTAATCCTCTGAATCATCATCTTGAACAGGATTATTTGGTCTACCAAGCAACATATCTCTGACGTACTCAATCCTATTTTTTACTTTCGGTCTGGAATTGCTTGCGTCAGATCTTGTGTGTTTTATGAACTCAGGGGAATTAATCCATGAATCAATGTTTTTAGGGATAAGTCTTGGATTCTCTCTTAATGCTAGGGTAATCCCTACAGATAGAGCTTCGAATCTTATTCTTGGGACAGTTGTTGCATTTGGGGTTTTCCTGAATCCATAGGGAAAGTAATTCTCTACAAAATGACACATAGTAGAAAATTGCTCTTCCATTGCTAATTTACGTGATGGAGTAAAGTTATCGTTTTCATCAATTAAGTATGTGGTTAAGAAATCATCAACACTTTTTCCAAACTGAAGATACCTGTCACAGTATGCGAAGTAACGAAGAATAAGCTCTGGATATTCAGCCCTATTTTTTCTTGCCTCAGTAATAGGGCAAATTTGATGAAATAGACTAAAATCTGCAATTTCATTGATTGCATCTAGGAATGGTCCATCGTTGCTACCTTGCCTTTGCTCCATTGTGGTGAGTTTTATTCCTCCAGAGTTTAATCGGTCAAATATTTCTCTTCTGGTTTCTTCATCACAATACTCAGTTAACTCAATCATTCGAATGGTTTTTCTAGCGAATCTTAACTGCCTTGCCTTGCTGAAATCAGAATATACAAAACCATTAGCTGAAGGTAATTTTTGAAGGTTAGATAATTGTAATAAATCATTTAAAAAAGCATGCAGGGTTCTTATCCTTTGGCTACCATCTACTATTTCTATTCTGCCAGCATTCTCTCCATCATTCACATCAGCTACGAATAGATATGGTATTGGTAAATTCAATAGTAGAGATTCAATAAACCTAGATTGGTGATCTTTACTCCAAACAAATTCTCTTTGGTAGTCAGGAATAAATATTTCAGCTTTATCCTCTTCTAACCCAATTTGATATTTATCCACTATTACACTAATTGGAAATTCCCTGATTTCGTGGTCAGTTATTTTTTCCATTTGCCTTATATCTAGATCAAGATTTTCTTGTTCTTCGACTGTTTTTATAACGTGTTCTATATTTGCTCGTCTAGCGCACATTTAAGACCTCAATTGTTTATTTTTGCTTGTCATTTTTAATATATTCGGTTGCTTTTATGAGCAAGTCATCACTAAGTAGCCTTAATGCTGGTTCAGCAGATGCTAGCGCGGAAAACAATTTAATTAGTTCCTTGGGACTTATATTTTCATTTAATGGCGCAAGCCCGCTATTGTCTAACTGCATAAAGTTTGAAGTATTAGCTTCAGTGCCATCTAAAGCATCTTGTAGTATTTGTAAAATCTCTGAATTCATAGAGCGACCATTCGCCTCAGCTCTTTTAGCTATTGCGTCACGCATTCCATCAGGAAATCTGACAGTAAATTTATCCTGAGTTTGGCTAGGGTATTTACTCATTTATGTATCCATTGATAGATGTTGAAGTAAGGTAATACCCGAAAACGGGCATAGAATTAATTATGGTGGCTACTTGACTTCATTGTCAATCGTGGTAAATTGCCTCTAGTGTTAAATAGCCTCCATTATGAAAAGGAAATTTTATGCATTTAGATAAACAAAAGAAAACCGAAAAAATTCAGTTACGTACTACTGAGTACTTAAAAACTAAAGTTGAAGGACTTTCACTTTTAGATGGGATTTCACAGAATTCACTTATTAATCAGGCGATAGCTTGGTATGTAGAAGAAAGAGAAAGACGTGCAGCATAAAACAGTGAAGCCCCAACTACTTGCGATAGTCAGGGCTTCAAATTCAGTCCGAAACTTAACGAGAAACGAACCATGAACAGTATAGCAATTATTGAGCCAGTTAGCACATCAAACATTCAGTTTCACGGACAACAAATAATTACTGCAATGGCAGAAGGTGTTGCTTATGTTGCAATGAAACCTATTGTCGAGAACCTTGGTATGAGCTGGTCAACTCAATTAAGAAAGATCAATGAAAACAATGATAAATTCAACTGTGTTCATATGAACATGGTTGCTGCAGATAAAAAATTACGTGATGTTCTTTGCATGCCATTAAAGAAATTAAACGGCTGGTTGTTCAGTATTAACCCATCTAAGGTGAAAGAAAGTATTCGTAGTAAGCTAGTAGCGTATCAAGAAGAATGCTTTCTTGTATTACATGAATATTGGACTACTGGCGAAGTTAAGGCTAAACACAAGTCAACGGTTCAGGAACGTAACCCATTAAAGAACGCTGTTAATCTACTGGTGAGCAAAAAGGGAATTATGTATCCCGAAGCATATTCTCTGGTACATCAGCAATTTAATGTTAGCGGGATTGACGAGTTAACAGCCGACCAGATACCAATGGCGGTTGAATATGTTCATAAGCTAGTGATGGAAGGTGAATATTTACCGAAGCAAGATGCGTTACCAGTACCAAAACTTGAGATTGATTATCCGCTTACTTGGTATCCAGATAATTTCCCGTTTGTAGATATGTGCTTCTACAAAAACGGGCAATTAAAAGTAACTCAGTCAATGCTTACTGAGACCAAAAGCCCAAGCAAAGAAATTTTAAGCAAGTTAGAAAGTGCTGGCTACGATGTAACAGCAGCTAAGGCTGAAATTGAGTCACTACGCCACACTATGATTGAAATGTCATGGGCGCTAGGTCAAATAGCTTCTTTTGCCAAAATGAAAGATGTTGTGAACAAGACGTTTACAGCCTAACCACCCAGCCCAAGGACGGGCTAGTAAAACCTGATGATTTACTGCTATTCTATACATATAGATAGTTGGGAGGTAATTATCATGACTACAAAAAAAACAAATCATACTGGCTCATCACCTACAGTAAAAAAGTATGATAGAGTCTCTTACCCTAACTCAGGTATTGTTGGGACATCTAGCAGCACTATAAAGCGTTGCATAGGTTCAATTACTACAACCTCTGACTTTGAGCAGGCACTTAAAGATACACAATTAGAGTATGCTCAGATAATTAAAGATTTAGAAGATAAGTGATAAGTCATGAGGCTATTAACTGTAGATGAAGTGATAAGAATACAGAAATCAACGCTACCTAAAAGCGGAGAGTCAAATATAGATAAACTATCAGGCGCCCTTGGTCGTGTTCAATCACTTATTGATTATGATAATTGTGATGACTTATTTGATTTAGCGGGAATGTACCTTGTTGCCATAGCTAAGGCGCACGCCTTCAATGATGCAAATAAGCGGACGGCATTCCAGGCTGCAACAATATTTCTGAAGTTAAACAATATTAAATTATTCCCTTCTGTTTACTTAGTAAAGTTAACAATCTTATCAGCTATGGGTGAGTTTGATTATAAGCAAGCATCAGCTACATTGCGTATTCTATCTGATTATCGAGATGATTTAGTTGAAGAAACAAGAAGCGGATATATTTAGACAAGAGGCTGCGGCCTCTTTTTTGTTTCTAACTTTCCTTACTGTACTCATACCCCTGCGGAAACCTCTTACTCAATTCTCTGTAATGAACTAAACGCTCACGAAAGTACTCGCGCAAGTGTTCAGGTTGTTGTCGCTCAATTTCGACATCAATAACTGGCTTGCCGAGCCTTTCTTTATATGCGACACCGGAAGCGGCTAAATCGACATTCACTTTGTCTTTATCTTCTTTTGGTAGTTCTGCGAGATTGTGCATGATTGTTTTCTGCTGAGAATTGAGTGAGGAGAGCATAGCATGGAGGGAAAATCACTGTGACGAGCTGTGCCGAAATTGTGACACAAAAATGAGAGGAATCGATAAAATAGCAAACTAGTCTAATCACATAATAGTGTTATATCATTAACGTGAAACTGATAGATTTTAGAGTCATTTTATTGGTCACTAAAAGTTTTTAGGATAACAAGCAGGACAATATCCTTGCGCTTAAAAATAAACTTCAACTACATCAATGGATAATGTCGATGCTAAAGATTTTATTGAGTAATGACGATGGGGTAAATGCGCCGGGGATTCAAACCCTTGCGGCTGCGTTACGCCAATATTATCATGTTCAAGTGATTGCGCCTGACCGCAATCGAAGTGGGGCTTCGAACGCATTAACATTAGATAAACCACTTAAAATTCAGACGCTAAGTAATGGTGACCTTGCTGTACAAGAAGGCACACCGACAGATTGCGTCTATATTGGGGTGAATAAAGTGGTACGTCCACGCCCTGATATTGTTGTATCTGGTATCAACTGTGGCCCTAATTTAGGGGATGATGTTATTTACTCAGGCACGGTTGCAGCGGCAACGGAAGGCCGCCACTTAGGTTTACCTTCAATTGCGGTATCGCTAGATGGCGAAACGCATTACGAAAGTGCCGCTAAAGTGACATGCGATATTTTAGCGCTCTTACAGAAGAACCCATTGCGAGCAGGCAATATTTTAAATATAAATGTACCTGATATCCCGTACGAAGAGATTAAAGGAATCAAAGTCACTCGTTGTGGCAGCCGTCACGCCGCCTCTGAGGTGTATAGTTTAGAAGACCCGAAAGGGAATACACTGTATTGGTTAGGGCCTGTTGGTGAAATTCGTGATGCCAGCCCTGGAACGGATTTTGAAGCTGTGCAAAATGGCTATGTTTCCATCACCCCATTACAAGTTGATCTAACCGCTTATAAAGCACATTCATTAGTAGAAGAGTGGCTCGAAAAATCAGGAGTGTCAGTAAAATGAAAACAGGGCTCATGAAAGAACTTTTGGCTCAATTACGCCAACAGGGAATTCACGATGAGCGCCTATTAGATGCCATTTCACTCGTTCCTCGGGAACGGTTTGTGGATGAAGCGCTCTCCCATAAAGCCTATGACAATATCCCATTACCTATTGGGCATGGGCAAACTATTTCTCAGCCGTATATTGTTGCTAAAATGACGGCGCTATTGGCTTTAGCTCCGAATGATCACGTTCTTGAGATAGGGACAGGCTCAGGGTATCAAACAGCAGTATTGGCACACTTAGTTAAACATGTTTTTTCTGTTGAGCGGGTGAAGAGCTTGCAATGGGCTGCAAAACGGCGTTTGAAACAGCTTGATTTACATAATGTTTCAACGCGTCATGGAGATGGCTGGGAAGGTTGGCAATCTAAAGGGCCTTTTGATGCTATTATCGTTACTGCGGCACCAACAGAAATACCGGCTCTATTATTAGGGCAATTAAAAGATGGCGGGCGAATGGTTTTACCTGTCGGTGATAAAGAACAAGCATTGAAGCTAATTACTCGACGTGGTAATGATTACCATACTAATGTTATTGAAAAAGTCCGTTTTGTCCCATTGGTTGCCGGTGACCTCCTTTAACCTATTTGTAATGGTATTTAATCAAAGTCTGATTATTTTTATAATTGATTTAAATAAAATATCATTGCAAAGGTTCTATTAACCCAAATAGCAGTAAAACTATTCCAAATATGATATTTTACCCAGCTGAATTTGGGTGAATAGCTTAAAGCGTTAGGTCATACTCTCAAATTGTTATATTTTTAATATATTTAACTTGTTCACTATTTTGTATTTCTGCTTTAATAAGTGAAATATTTTATGATAACTCTATTGCTGACATTGTTTTGAATTGTCGCGTCAGATTTTTCTTCACGGGAGAAGAAGCATGAAAATTGTTAGCCCTATAAGCAGAATTCGATGGGCCGTCATCTTTTCATTTAGCGGAGCGCTATTGGCAGGTTGTTCTACACCGTATCATACAGCGGCACCTATTTCGAGTGTGAATGATAGCCAGTCTAGCCAACAGACGGTGCATAGGACGACACCGGCCTCGTCACCAAATACGGGTATGAGCACGGCAATGCCGTCGTCTCGTCCAAATCTATCAAGTAATACTAACACTCAGCCTGTAAGCCGTAGTTCAGCGCCGGTAACAACTAATGGTGAAGGGCGCATTGTATACAACCGTGACTATGGCAGTATTCCAAAAGGCAGTTATAGCGGTAATAGTTATACGGTGCAGCGTGGTGACACATTATTCTATATTGCATACTTAACCGGTAATGATTTCCGTGAGTTAGCATCGAGAAACAATATTCCAGAACCTTACAGCCTAAATGTAGGGCAGGTTATTAATATTGGTAACACAAATGTGAACTCGAACACTCAATTAGCGGCAAATTCATCAAATAGTCATCAGCAAGCGGTTGATCTTCGAACAACTAATGAGTATCCTGCAAACAGTGGTGGTCAAACTTCAGGTAAGATGTTGCCTAATAATAAGAAACCTGCAACGCAAGTTTCAACGACAACAACAACCTCGACAGCAACCGCTTCTACCGCAGTCAGCAGTACGAATAATTCGTCAATAAAATGGCGTTGGCCAGCTGAAGGGAAAATGATTGAAGGTTTCTCTGATGCTCAAGGCGGGAACAAAGGGGTAGATATAGCCGGTTCTCGTGGTCAAGCTGTGCTTGCTGCTGCGCCAGGAAAAGTCGTTTACGCAGGTAATGCTTTGCGTGGATACGGAAATCTAATAATTATAAAACATAACGATGACTATCTAAGTGCTTATGCTCACAATGATACGTTACTTGTGCGTGATCAGCAGGATGTCACTGCGGGTCAAAAAATAGCCACTATGGGTAGTACTGGAACTAGTTCGGTTAGACTACACTTTGAAATTCGTTACAAGGGAAAATCAGTAAACCCGTTGCGCTATTTGCCGCAACGATAAACTGGGCAGAGTGCTTTGACATTCTGTCCGCATTATCTAGGGTAGGAGTCACTGATGAGCCAAAGTTCGCTGAAAGTTAACGAGTTATATAATGACCTCGATGAAAGTAATTTAAATGACACTTTTGACGAGAGTCAGTTTAAAGAAGAGGATCTGGTTACTGAGCTAGATGACGAAATGGATTTACTCCAGAACACAAATCAACGTGTTCTGGATGCCACTCAAATTTATCTTAGTGAGATTGGGTTCTCACCACTCCTTACAGCAGAAGAAGAAGTTTTCTATGCAAGACGTGCATTGCGTGGAGATATTGCATCACGACAGCGCATGATAGAAAGCAACCTTCGTCTCGTTGTAAAAATATCACGTCGTTATAATAATCGAGGTCTCGCATTACTCGATTTGATAGAAGAAGGAAATCTTGGGTTGATTCGTGCTGTTGAAAAGTTTGATCCTGAAAAAGGGTTTCGCTTCTCGACGTATGCAACGTGGTGGATCCGTCAAACGATCGAGCGCGCGATTATGAACCAAACTCGAACCATTCGTCTTCCTATTCATATCGTTAAAGAACTCAATATTTACCTTCGTACTGCACGTGAATTAGCCCAGAAGTTGGATCATGAGCCAAGCCCTGAAGAGATCGCTGAGCAGCTAGATAAACCTGTCGAAGATGTCAGTAGGATGTTACGTTTAAATGAACGTATCACATCTGTTGATACGCCAATTGCAGGGGACTCAGAGAAATCTTTGCTTGAGGTATTGTCTGATGATAATGATTCAGGTCCAGAAAATACAATTCAAGATAATGACTTAAAAGAGAATATTGTTAAGTGGTTATATGAATTGAACCCAAAACAAAGGGAGGTTTTAGCACGACGTTTTGGGCTTTTAGGCTATGAAGCTGAAACTCTGGAAGAAGTTGGCCGTGAAATAGGGTTAACAAGAGAACGTGTTCGCCAGATCCAAGTAGAAGGTTTAAAGCGATTAAAAGATATTTTACATGGAGAAGAGCTGACTCTGGAGTCGCTATTTAATATGTAGGATGTTGATTAGATAGTTAAAGCCCCTATAAGCTAAGGTTTATAGGGACTTTTTATATGTAAATAATAGAGAACAAGCTTAGTTAATGGGGACACCACTATGAAATTTAAAATCATCATCAGGTGTCGAAATTAATTCAGCTTCAATAATACCAAAATAATTAACTCGCTCAGTAATATCTTGTTTGCTAATTAATTGTGCTAAGTGCAAATAATCTTGATAGTGGCGAGCTTCTGAGCGTAATAATGAAATATAAAAATTTGCCAGCTGCTCATCAAGAAATGGGGCTAATTTAGCAAAACGCTCACAAGAACGTGCTTCGATATAAGCTCCAATAATTAGCTTATCAACTAAGGTTTTTGGATCATGGGGGTCGACATGGCTCAACAACCCTTTAGCATAACGGCCTGCAGTGATGCCATCGTATGGAATATTACGTTCATGCATAATCTCTAGAACTTGGTAAAAATGATGAAGTTCCTCTTTGATTAGCAGGACCATTTTATCAATTAAATCTTGGCTATAAGGTGATTGTTTTTTTGCCAATATCTGTTTAGAAACCTGATTTTTGTTTCTTAATGTATGGATGTCACCAATTCTGTCATAAGCAAATGATTCATAAGGTTTAAACCATTCAAGTAGCACTGCAGCACTGTCTTTATCGACAGCATACTTGCGAATTAAAAACATCGCACTTTGCGCGGCTTTTAATTCACATAACAAATGGTCTTTTAAGATAATGGGCAAGTTTTCAGGCAAACTCGCTTTTTTTACCCACGCATCAGGCGTTTCACATTGCAGAAACTGCCTGATTGGTGTGAGTAATTGCGCATACTCATCCATATTAGTTATCCATATCCTTTAACCGATAAATCCAATCTAGGGCTTGGCGCGGAGTGAGTTTATCGGGATCAATTTCAGCGAGAGCAGTTAATACTGGTGATGGCTCGACATCTTCTGTGGTTAAAAAGCTAAGCTGGGCGCTATCCACATGGCTCGCATTGGCATTGTTTGAGATCACTTCGAGTTCTTTAAGCTTTTGTTTTGCTCGTTTAATCACATCTTTTGGCACGCCTGCAAGAGAAGCGACAGCAAGGCCATAGCTTTTGCTGGCGGCGCCGTCTTGAACGTTGTGCATAAAGGCAATGGTATCACCGTGCTCAATAGCATCGAGGTGAATATTGACTGCACCTTCGAGTTTTTCAGGTAGTGTTGTTAATTCAAAATAATGCGTAGCAAATAAGGTCATTGCCTTGATTTTATTAACTAAATTTTCAGCGCAAGCCCAAGCAAGAGAAAGGCCATCATAGGTTGAAGTCCCACGACCAATTTCATCCATTAGCACTAAGCTATGTTCTGTCGCATTGTGAAGGATATTGGCGGTTTCTGTCATTTCAACCATAAAGGTGGAACGGCCAGAAGCTAGGTCGTCAGAGGCTCCAACACGAGTAAAAATACGGTCGATTGGCCCTATTACTGCCTTGCTGGCAGGAACAAAACTGCCGATATACGCTAATAAGGTAATCAATGCAGTTTGGCGCATATAGGTACTTTTACCGCCCATATTTGGACCAGTAATAATTAATAGGCGACGTTGTGGTGATAGCGATAATGGGTTAGAAATAAACGGCTCACTAAGCACTTGTTCTACAACAGGGTGGCGACCCTCGGTTATTTGGATACCCGGTTTTTCAGTCAGTTGTGGGCAAGCATAGCCTAGAGTTTGTGCTCTCTCCGCAAGGTTGGCTAGGACATCTAACTCAGCGAGTGCTTCAGCACTAGTTTGCAGCGCAGCAAGATGAGGCAATAGCATATCAAACAGCTCATCATACAGCGCTTTTTCAATAGCTAATGCTTTTCCTTTTGATGTCAATACCTTATCTTCATATTCTTTGAGTTCAGGAATAATATAGCGTTCGGCATTTTTTAACGTTTGGCGACGGACGTAATGGATAGGCGTTAAATGGCTTTGACCGCGGCTAACTTGAATATAGTAGCCATGAACCGCGTTATAACCGACTTTTAGGGTATCGATCCCCAGCTTTTCTCTTTCACGAATTTCGAGTCTATCGAGGTAGTCGGTTGCCCCATCAGCAAGGGCGCGCCATTCATCGAGTTCACTATTATAACCTGGGGCGATAACACCGCCATCACGTACCAACACAGGTGGCGCATCAATAATGGCTTTTTCAAGTAAGTCTTGTAACTCATCAAATTGGCCAATACGATTTTGAAGATCTTGTAAATACGAACAACTTGATTGGCTCAGTATTTGATGAATATCTTGGTATTGCTGGAATGCGTAACGCATACGGGTTAAGTCACGTGGACGAGCGGAACGCAGTGCTAAGCGTGCTAATACCCGTTCTAAATCGCCGATCTGACGCAAAAATGGTTGTAATTCAAAGCCGCATTCTTGCAATGCACTAATAGCTTGTTGGCGGTTATTTAATACTTGAATATTACGCAATGGGGTATGTAGCCAACGTTTTAGCATACGGCTGCCCATTGGGGTTACACACATATCCAAAATGGCGGCAAGTGTGTTTTCTGTACCACCTGCAAGGTTTTGTGTGATTTCTAAATTGCGACGAGTTGCTGCATCCAAAATGACATTATCATTTTGTTTTTCCATCACAATACTGCGAATATGGGGCAGTGAAGTACGTTGTGTGTCTTTTACATATTGTAATAAGCAGCCCGCGGCTCTGAGCGCTTTATGGGCATCTTCAACCCCAAAACCGATTAAATCTTTCGTACCAAACTGTAAACCGAGCTGTTGTTTTGCAGTATCAAGCTCATATTCCCATAATGGGCGGCGACGTAAGCCTTTATTGTGTTCAATTAATGCCATACTGGCGAAGTCTTCAGGGTATAGAAGTTCGGCAGGGCGAGTGCGTTGAAGCTCAGCTTGTAATGCTTCTTCGTCGGCAATTTCACTGATAATAAAACGACCAGAAGTGATATCTAATGTGGCAAACCCGAAGCCTTGTTGGTCTTGCCATACCGCAGCTAATAGGTTGTCTTGCCTTTCATTTAATAGCGCTTCATCGGTGATAGTACCCGGCGTGACAATACGTACTACTTGGCGCTCAACCGGCCCTTTACTGGTCGCAGGGTCGCCAATTTGTTCACAAATGGCGACGGATTCACCCATTTGTACTAATTTGGCTAAGTAGCCCTCGGCAGCATGGTGGGGAACGCCGGCCATAGGGATCGGCTGCCCCGCAGATTGCCCCCGTTTGGTGAGGGAAATATCCAACAATTGAGACGCTTTTTTAGCATCATCAAAAAACAGTTCGTAGAAGTCACCCATGCGATAAAACAGCAGTATGTCTGAATGTTGTGCTTTTAGTTTTAGATACTGCTGCATCATAGGGGTGTGAGATTCGAAACTTTGCTTATCAGTCATAATGTTGTCTGTTTAACGTATTGAGTTAACTAAATTCTGTGAGTGTATTCGACGATTATTTTCAGAGACTAAAATACCACAAATCGCAAGAAATGAGAGTAGGCAAACGTGTTAGCCATGCAATTCTCTATAGTATGACGTGATTATCACAGGGACAATGCGTGTTTGGTAATTAATAGTCTGAAATATGCATTAGTGTAGTGGCATAGTTAATTTAGTCACCAAATCAGAGCTGATATCATCACTTCATAAACAGATAGGTGACAATTATGGCAAAACGTCAGCCGAGGTTCTGAGTGACACAATTAATTGGTACTACATGCTGTAGCTGGGATCTCAAAAAATAGGTCTGTAGAATACAGCTTGGATTTAGTGTTTGTAGTTTGTATGATAATTGATACTATGGAACAGCGATTATATTTTATGGTGTTTAAAGTGGAAAGTAATAAAAATGCTGAAATAACATATATAAAGCCGACTAGTACCCAGCTCACTCGCTCGGTAGTAACCTCTACGGCGATTGAAACAGGGCAGGAGTCTCGTCGCCTTGAAGAAGAGATGAAAGCAAAGCGTGAGAAATTTGGACATTTGAAACTGGCGATTTAGCTTTCTTTTAAGGCTTCATTAACCCAATATTTCATGGGTTCATAGTTAAGGTTTAACCCTGCGTGGATTGCTGCAATGTACTGCTCAGGGTGTTGAGTCCAACTTTCATAGTCTAACGACTGAAAACCAGCTTGTACCGCCATCACATCAGCGAGTAAGCGCGATAAGCGCCCATTTCCTTCCCTAAAGGGATGTATCAGAATTAATTCCACATGTACTATGGCAATAGCTTCTATGACTTGTTCTCGGCTCATGTTGGTGCAAGGCGTATACTTCGCTAGATACTCTTTTTCAAATTGAGCTAGTAACCTTGCAACTCGACCCGCAGGGGCGAACATAAAACCACCCTTGCTAATATTCACCGTACGTAACTGACCTGCCCACTCATAAACATTTCCTAGCCATTGGCGGTGCCAGTGCTGAATAAGTGATACGGTAATTTTTTCAGTTGGGAATTGTTCTTCAAAAATGACTTGATACAGTTTTTCTAACAGGACAAGTTCAGCATCATTGATATCATCAACGTTTGAAAGCCCTAGCTTGTTAGCTAGTACTTCTTCATCAGAGCCGTCAGCAAATTTTCCTTCGCTGTTAGATACATCATATCTATTCATTTTATACTCGTCATACTTCAAGTTGCCGCGTTGTTGACTGTGCTCATTCGCACTAGTCACATACTTATGTATGCTCCTAGCAACTCATTCACTTGTCGCCTAGCTGCATCTCGAATTATTTAGAGTATAAGCGGTGGCTAGGGTAAATAAAGTAATAACTATCTATAAATCAACGGATTAATTAAGTATAGGTTAAATTATAGGTTTTGCTGAAAAATCAATAAATATCGTTATATATCAACACTAACACACCCATGCATCATAGGGGTGTGAGATTCGAAACTTTGCTTATCAGTCATAATGTTGTCTGTTTAACGTATTGAGTTAACTAAATTCTGTGAGTGTATTCGACGATTATTTTCAGAGACTAAAATACCACAAATCGCAAGAAATGAGAGTAGGCAAACGTGTTAGCCATGCAATTCTCTATAGTATGACGTGATTATCACAGGGACAATGCATGTTTGGTGATAAATGGTCTGAAATATTGTTGAGTAGAAATAAATAGCGCAAATAAGGGGACATAGATATAACCGTTATTTGCGCTAAAGATAAAACGGATTATTTAGCTGCTGTTTCCGCGCGTAGCTGGCTAACTTGTTGTTCCAAATCAGGCCATGGCGATTTGTCGGTAAACGTTGTTCTTAGGTAATTTAAGAGTACAGCTATTTGCTTATCACTTAAATTATGACGAAAAGCAGGCATGCTACCGAGCCCATCTGTTGCCTCATACTCTATTCCATTTAATACAACGCGAATGGCATTATCTGGTGTATCTGCATAAAGATTTGTATTTAAGGCTAAAGCGGGGCGTATACCTGACATTTGCGCACCTTTCGTTTGGGCGTGGCATGCCATACAAGCCCCTGAATATAACCTTGCCCCTTCAGTAGAGAGTGGTTCAATTTTATCTTCTGTTTGCTGTACGATTGCTACGGCTTGCGATGTGACTTGCGGATGATCAACTTCAGAAGTCAAATAGGTAGCAATAGCTTGTCTATCTTCTTCGGTTAGTTGAGAGGTTCCTTCTCTAATGACAGGCGCCATCGGGCCTGCTGCAACGCCATGGTTAGCTGAGAACCCGCTACGCAAAAACTCCGCCATGTCCTGATGGCTCCATGCAACAGGTGAAGATTGGTTACCTCGCAGCGCTGGTGCACTCCACCCTTCAGCATCTCCGCCCATCAAGTGGCTATCTCCGCCTTTTTCGCCAAATAAAATATCACGTGGAGAGTGGCAAGCGCTGCAATGGCCGAGTCCTTCGGTAAGGTATGCACCTCGGTTCCACTCATCAGTTTGTGAACTATCTGGTTTTAATGACCCAGTGGTTAAATAGAGCTGGTTCCATGCCCAAATTCCTTGGCGAATATTAAAGGGGAAGTTCAACGATGTCTTTGGGGGTTGATAACGAACGGGTTTTTGGCTCATTAACCATGCATAGAGGTCATATAAATCATCGTCGGAAGTATGAGTAAATGCGGTATAAGGGAAAGCAGGGTATAAATAATTCCCTTCACGATCAACACCATAACGCATAGCCCGTTCAAACGCTTCATATGACCAGCTGCCAATTCCTGTTTCTATATCCGGTGTTATATTTGTGGTGTAAATTGTGCCAAAGGGGATCTCCATTGCGAAGCCCCCGGTATTTTTCTCACCGCCAGGCCGTGTATGGCAAACAGCACAATCACCTAGTGCCGCTAATTTTTCACCGTGGGCAATTTGAGCATCAGTAAAACTTTGTGTCGAATTAGTGTGTAATGGCTCAATGGCAGATTGCCAACTCAGAGCGAGTCCCCCCACCGCAATAATAATGACAGCAAGCGCACTGTAGCCAAATAGTTTTTTTGCTTTACTCATGAGCCACTCCTTGGTTTTTGGCTGCCATATTTACTGCTCGCAGAATACGTTCAGGGGTAAACGGAGCTTCCCGCATACGAACACCTAATGCATCAAATAACGCATTTGCTACCGCGGCAGCGCTTGGTACCGATGAAGATTCACCCGCTCCCATAGGGGGTTCATTGGGATATTCCATTAATTGAATGTCAATTTCAGGTAACTCATCGAAACGTAGAATAGGGTATCCCCCCCATTCAAGTGAGGTTGTGCCTGATTTATCAAAGGTGGCAAACTCTTTTAATACTCGGCTACAGGATTGAATAATGTTTCCATGGACTTGGTGTTTAACGCCATCTGGGTTAACTATTTGTCCACAATCATGAGCGACATAGACTTTTTTGATAAGCACTTGCCCTGTACGACGATTAACGGTTAAGTCACAAACCCAAGCTGCCCATGCTGCACCAAACCCCGGGAATTTACTGTGAAAATAACGCGCCCATGCAAAGCCTCGACCATTCACAATTTCTTCGGTTACAGGGGATGGTTTTTGATGCATTGGTCCATCAATCCAATTTGCCTGTTTTTTCACAGCATTAATTAAAGCGATAGCTCGAGGATCATCTAAATATTTCAAGCGGTATGCTATAGGGTCTTGCTGTGCTAAATAAGCAATTTCATCAATCCAAGATTCATGGGCAAATACATTTGGGAGCGCTGAAACTCCGCGCATCCAAGATGCCCTAACAACAGGTGCGGTATCTTTAGCAATAACACGCATATGTGGGTATAGATATTGAGGGATAGCAGTGCGGTCTCCCATCTGTTGAATATCTGGTTTGTTTTCTTTTTTCCCAGTTAAAATCAACGATAAAGTAGCAGCATTATTTGATGGATAACGAGTACTGAGTTCGTAAGCGCTGACATCATTATTTTGATCAACTCCCCCTCGAATTTTAATCAATTGCCCTGTGCCTTTTGGCTCCCAACCCGCTTCTTGTTCTCGCATTAATTGCACTCGCACAGGTCGGCCTGTCGCTTGAGACAGTAAAACAGCATCGGCAGCCACGTCATCAGCACAGTTGCGCCCATAGCACCCTGATGCTTCCATGCGATGAATATGTATTTGATATAGGTCTCTATCGAGTTGTAGTGCTAAATCTTTTCGTAGGTCATGAGGGTTTTGTGTGCCTGACCAGACGTCTACTTTATCGGCACGGACATCAGCGATAGCGCAAGATGGCCCAATTGATGCGTGTAAATGGTATGGCCAAACATAGTCAGCATTCACGGTTTTATGTAAATTTGCTAAGGCGCTGTCAACATCGCCATCATCTCGTAATACCCTATCTTGGCTGGGTAATGCATCAAGGGTGTCATGGAGCTTATCAAGGGTTAAATCGGGTAATCCTTGCCATTCTTTCCATTGAACTTTTAACTGACGCATAGCGTCTATCGCTTGTTCTTCTCGTTCTGCAACGACACCAACAAAGTCATTAATGCGTACAACTTTTACCATGCCTTGCAGGTGGGCAATCGAACTTTCATCAATGGAAAGCAAACTATTCCCAAGCGGCGCGCTACTATCTGCACCTGCATAAGGAGGGCGAATAACTCTGCCATGTAACATATTGGGTACTCGCATATCATGTACCCAAGTCAATTCACCCGTTACTTTAGCGCGAATATCTACGCGTTGAATCGGCTTTCCGACATAAACAGCCTCAGAAACAGGTTTTAAGGTTACGTTTTCATCTAATTCAAAATGGAGATCTTGTCCTTTCGCCAATTGCGCATAACTCAAACGGCGTTCAGGTTCGGCAGTGACAAAAACATATCCATGCTCTGCTCGAACAGCTTCCACAGGCTCATTTAACGCTTTTGCAGCAAGAGATGTTAGCTTCATACGAACTTGAGCTGCGGCATGGCGTAAAGGGATAGAAGTGACTTGAATGGTCGCACTGGCGATAGTCGGCCCTTGATCTGGTGTACTTTGCGGATCCCCAAGTATCATTGTTACCGATTCAAAAGAGACACCAATTTCATCAGCGACAATTTGTGCGAGCGAGGTACGAATTCCTGTACCTAAATCCACATGGCCATTAAATGCAGTCACCGAACCATCTGCAGCAAGAGCAATAAAACTATCGACATAATTTAAAGGGATAGCGGCATTCTTGGTTGGTGTTTTTTCTGTTGCAAATGAAATAGAAGGCAACATGTTACTGACAACGATGAGCCCACCAGCTTGCAGCATACGGCGTCGAGTGATATCTAAAATACTCATGCTTTACCACCTTGTGCGATGATTATTTTAGCTTTTTTAGCTGCTTTTAATATTTCTACATGGGTTCCACAACGGCATAAATTAAAAGCGAGCTCTTTTTTTATTTCTTCTTCACTTGCATTAGGGTTACGTTTAAACAGAGCAACCAATGTCATTATCATGCCATTCGTACAATAACCACATTGTGCTGCTTGCTCATCAATAAATCCTTGTTGCACAGGATGGAGTGTATCAGCATCACTAATACCTTCTAATGTCGTAATTTTTCTATTTTCTACTGTCGATATAGGTGTTGAACAAGAGCGAACGACTTTACCATCGATAAGTACACTACAAGCACCACATTCGCCTAAGCCACAGCCATATTTGGGGCCGTTGAGCTTTAAATCATTACGTAATACGTAAAGAAGCGGTGTTGATGGAGAAATATTACTTAGTTCAACCCATCTTCCATTGATATTTAGTTGCATATACTTTCCTTTCACATTGCTAATCACAATAAATGATAATTTAATGTTATTATTTGTATGTTAACTATAACATAGGTTATTAATTTGAATTGTGACTGTATGTGCTAAGCTAAATTTTCGTTATGTATATAGTAAGTGCTTATTAATAAAGGTTAATATTGAAAAATACCCATGAGTTGTGTGAATGTTTGAGTGAGGTAATGTGAAAGGAAATCCAGTTGATATATTCCAAATAATTAGAATGTGGGCTGTCGTTTTCTCTGCTTGTGGGATTAACTCAAGATAGGCTTTTAGATAACAATAAAATTAATGGGGATTTTACTCAAATATTGTAATGAAAATAATAATGTCGCTTCCCTTCAATAAATAAGTCATTTGAAGAGAAGCGACGAATGATTACTGAGCCGCCTTTTTCAGTTTTTCAACTTGTTCGGCGGTGACGGGTTTACCTTGTCCTCCCCACTCAGCGCGCGCCCATGAAATTAAATCTGCCATTTCTTGTGGTGTTAAATCATCGGCAAAACTTGGCATTGCATACATACGCTGCCCGTTCGGGAAGGTGGTGGTTGGAATACCGGTTAATACCACACTGATAAAGGTTTCAGGGCTGTCCATGGCTAGGATGGCATTACCTTTTAACGCTGGAATGCCATTTGGTACACCTTCTCCGGTGATCCCGTGGCAACCTGCACACGTAGACATATACATCAAGCGACCAGTTTCCATTATTTGACTGACATCACCCACTTCTGGTGAGCTTGCCTCCGGTAATGGCGCTGGTGGGGCTTTGGCTCCGAGTATTTTTCCTTGTTTATCGGTCATCAAATAAATCGCCATGTCATCAACATCGCTTTTTTTCATCTGACTAGTAGAAAAATGAGTCACTGTGCTCATGTCTGCAAATGCAGAGCCTTGTGGGGCATTGCCCGTCAGTAAAAATTGGCTCAAAGAGGCGGTATCGTAGCCATGTTTGGAAAGCGCTTCTGCTGTGATATCAGGGATCGCTAAGCCCGCTTCTTCACCCCCTTGAAGTGACCGTGAAAACTCGACACCCATCATTAAGTTACGCGGTGAGTGGCAAGCACCGCAGTGTGCCAAACCTTCGACAATATATGCACCACGGTTCCATTCTGCAGAGCGTTGCGGGTCATGGGGTGCATTTTGTTTAGGAAAATTAAGCAAAGTCCAGAAGTTCATAAATGGGCGAACGGGTAGGACAAAGACACCTGTATTTTCTTTGTTTGGCACGGCTATTGGTGGAAGCGACATCACATAAGCATATAGTGCATCAATATCTTCTGATGTGGTCATATGGGTAAATACAAACGGCATCGCAGGGTAGAGATTACCTCTTTCTTTGCCAATTCCGTCTTTCAACGCACGATGGAAATCAGCGCGGGTATAGTTACCAATACCAAATTGTTTATCAGGCGTTATATTCGTGGAGTAAATAGTACCGAAAGGGGTTCCGATAGCACGCCCCCCCGCAGCCAATGGCCCTTCAGGTAATGAGTGGCAACCAAAGCAATCCCCAGCGGTTGCCAGTTCTTGCCCTCTTGGCAATAATTTGGCGACTTCTTCTGAGGTTAGCGGTTTATCTAAATCAGGGCCGATACTGGAGGTACGAAAAGCGCCAAACAGGATCGCAAGCATTAATATTATGAATAATAAGATAATAATATAAATGCTTTTACGTAGAGAGCTGGATTTAGCCATGATGTTTCTCCCTAGTCGATTACGCAGCCAGGAGTGTCGAGAGCGACTTTCCTCACAGCTTCATAATAGCGTACATAACCTGTACAACGGCAAATATGCTCATTGAGAGCCTCTTCAATCGCATGTTCGAGTTGGTCTCGTTTCACTGGATTTTTCTTCAGTTTATCAAGAAACACCGTTGCACCTGTGACAAAACCGGGAGCACAATAACCACATTGGAACGAAAAGTTTTCGATAAAAGCTTGTTGAATTGGCGTTAATTCAACAACTTTGCCTTGTTCATCCAGTTTGGCTTGCCCTTCGATGGTAACAATATTTTTATTGTTGAAATAATGGGCACCAAAGATACAAGTCCGGCTTTCAACCGTTGTGCCATCGGGCTGGATTTCCATAATGGTACAAGCATGGCAAATCCCTTGTCCGCAACCAAAGTGGGTGCCAGTGAGGTCTAGGTATTCATGTAGAAACTCAATCATTGGCATCCCAACAGGGACATCAATAGGACCAATTTTTTGGCCGTTAATGGTCAGTGTTAGTGGCTTGCGCTCAATAATCGGAACGGCATTGTTGATTTTCATGAGAGTGCCTTTTTAATTTTATCTACCGTAATAGGGAATTCATAGAAACGCTTGCCTGTTGCATGGGTTAATGCATTGCTCGTCGCAGGTAAGATTGGGATCATCCCCAGTTCTGCCATGCCTTTGGGTGGGGAAGTTTCTGAAAGTGGTGGTAAGTAATCAATGGTTTGCTGCCAAACCGCAACATCTTTAGCGCGCGGCAGGACATAGCGATTAAAGTTCCATGTTCCGTTTCCTGGCCCATCTTCATAGAGTGGTAATTCTTCCATCAACGCGTGGCCGATACCCATCGCGGTACCCCCTTGAATTTGGCCTGAAACCAATTCAGGGACAATCATCGTACCGGGGTCCATAATCATATGGTGGCGCATGATATCGACCTCACCCGTCATGGTGTTGACGTTGAGCTCGACTAAACAAGACGCAGGCGTGACCGTTGTTGGGTCCGCTTTAGCGCGTTGTGTTGGGGGGTAGTAGGCAATTTTACGTTTAATAAAATGGTAACCGCCAGTTGTCATTTGTTTTTTCAATTCTTGTGGAGCACCCTCGCCATAACGAACGGATATTGCATCGAGAGGGAGATTTTTCAAACCCACAGTTGGGATATCGAATTCTGCGCGAGCCCACTGCCAGCTGGAATAGCCGTGAACAGCAACCCCAGTGATGAGCCCCATCTCATGGGCTCTTCTGGCTAAAATGTCAAAAGGAATGGGCTTCATTCCGCCACCGCCAATACCATCTGGGCCAACGCGAATATCGGAAAATTCAACATTTAAGCCGTTGAACGCACCGCCGCCGGGGCCTTCACTCCAAATGCTTTTAGCCGCAGGCCAGAGGGTATTTTCCAATAAAAAATGGCCAGCTTGGCGCGTACCGAACCCAATGTAGTAAACACCACTTGATGAGCTCATGTCAGGTATTAGAGCGGGTGTCCAATAGGGATCAGTTTTGGATAATTCATCTTGTTTTTTCTGGTCGGCCCAACTGGTTTTAAGCGGTAGTTCTTCAAACTCAGTCACCCCAAACTCAACGACATCAGGGGCTTTGCTGAGTGCTTGCCATACCATTACTTGCTGCGCGGTTGTACCACCGGTGCCAATCTCTTGCATACAATGGCGCATTGTTAGTTTGCCATTGGCATCAAATTCAAGAGAAAGAATCGTTGGAACACCGCTAGAACCATAAACTTGCTGCACCTGTGCAAAGCCAACGCCGTATAACTTACCGGGGTTTTTCGCTTCATAATCGGCTTTGTTTTTCTCACGATCGACCCATATTGGGTGTTTTTCCGCAAGATTTAACATTTCAACGTTGCGTGGGTCACCGGCTATTACACCACCTTGTGTATTTGGATAACCTTCTAAAATGGCATTACGGCGGCGCAGTTCGATCGGGTCAATATTAAGATTATGAGCGATTTCATCCACCATCAATTCAGTGACTGCCATCGACTGCAAGGAACCAAAACCACGCATTGACCCCGCTTCGACAGCCGGAGTGGCCATGGCTAGAGCAGTGAGGTCAGATTTAGGGAAGTAATAAATAGACTGAGCACCGCGCACTGCTACGTGAGATACGGCAACGGAGAGGTTTTCACGACCGCCGCCATTACAGTTATAAGTGCCTTTTAATACATCAAACTTACCTGTTTTTTTATCACCAATAATGGTGACATCCATCTCAATGGAGTGGCGTTTCATTCCCATTTGGAATTGTTCATAGCGGTCATTTGCCATGCGAACAGGTAAGCCATCAGCGTAGAAACTAGCGACCATCGAATAAAAAGGAAAAACCGAATAGTCTTTTGAGCCGTAACCAACAGTAGAACCGGTTAATAACACAATGTTTTCGACGGAAAAATGTTTGTTGTGTTTAGATAGCTCAGCAGCAGCATTAACTACACCAGCAGGAGACTGTGTCGCGGTTAAGATATGCAGTGTTTTGGTTTGTGCGTCATACCAAGTATTACAGTTATCTGGCTCCATCGCGCAAGGGTCAATGGATTGTGAAAAACCATGGCGCTCAATCACAAACTTATCAGGGTTCTCGCGAGCCGCTGCGATTTCTTGCTCAATTTGCCGCGCGTAATCCATCGCTTTTTCTTGTTTATCAGGGCTTTTTTCTGCCTGATGAAGGGCTTGAATAAAGCCACCGCCACGATCTTTACGGATCACTGGGGGAATAGAAATGGCGTGCTTGGGGTCATAAGGTGGCCAAATAGGCGTATTGCCATCGAACCCGCCTTTAATACCTGAATCTTGATAAGGGGAAAAAATAGAAGGCGAAAGTGGTGTGTCACCACCGATACGCACGTACCGTGCTGCACCGTAGTTAGCGGGCGGTTTTGGCCCTGTCACCGTTCCGTATTTTACGGTGTTTGTGGCAAAGCGTAACATCCGCTGTGCTGCACTATATTTATCGAAATCATGATAAATCAAGATAGCAACTGGGTGGCCAATAATCGGCGGTGTATCCCCTAGAGGAACTAAAATATTGGTGCCATAGAAGCCTTTCCCCATACTGGTATCTTGGGGAATATTTAAGCCATCACGGATAAGATCTTCTTGTAAAACAACTTTATCAGGTTGTAGATTTGGCCCTAACATTGAAATATCAATGCCTTCAAAGGTTTTATCTGCCTCTGTCGCTTTTAACATAAAGGCATAACTTTGTTTTTTTGGCCAGCCGGGGATGTCTTTAGCGCGGTAATCACGAGCAAAATTTTTACGGCCAGTGACTTTTTCAACGCCATCCCAACGAAAACGTGCTTTACCGTTTTGACCAATCCAATCCGTTGATGGGGCGTCAGAATCGAGCTCCATTGCTATTGCAAAAGGGAGTTTGCCGACCATAACAGCAATGCCCGCAATAGTGCCTAGTTTGATGAAATTGCGTCTAGAAATATGTCCCGACATGTTGTGCTCCCTGATTATATTTTTAGGGTTTTTATTATGAGCAATGGAAGTAAATAATATTTTTTAGTCATTCATTATAAGATCGTTTTATTTCGCTTAAGTTTGCTCACAATTTGATGACTAATATCAGATAGCTCAGTAAGTTACATAAATAGTATGGGTATCTGTAATGATATATCAAGAACGAGTAAAGGGATTTAGACAAGAAAGTGAATAATACTGTTGAAGTCATCTTAATATGACAGTATTGAATAAAATAACTGAGCTTTATTAGAACACAATTTATTTAAATGATACTAATTCTTATTAATGAATGATTAAATCAATATGCATTTAATTATGTAAAGTATATTTGTATTCGGTTATTAAATAGAAAACTATTGGGCTCGTTAAATACGAACAAGCCCGATAGTTCATTTTTTGTCATTATTGACGTAAGGATTTAACATGCTCCGGGGTGACATCAGCAGGTTGTCCTCCCCACTGAACACGAAGGAAGTTCACTAAGTCACTAATTTGTTGGTCATTTAGCTTATTGGCAAACCCTGGCATGCTTTGCATATATTGGTTATTTGGGAACGCTTGCTCAGGCAAACCATCTAGAATCGCATTAATTAGGTTAGTGCTATCCACATCACGCAATGTTGAATTTCCTTTCATTGCCACCGCAACATTCGGTTTACCGCTACCGTCATAGGAGTGACAACCTGAGCAGGTTTCTAAATAAATTTGGCGGCCTTGTGCATTACCTTCCCCCATTC
The DNA here is from genome assembly GCF_032706145.1 of Providencia sp. PROV040. NCBI lineage: Bacteria > Pseudomonadati > Pseudomonadota > Gammaproteobacteria > Enterobacterales > Morganellaceae > Providencia > Providencia sp. PROV040. The sequence goes on from NZ_CP120530.1 coordinate 1,262,738, forward strand.
TTAATGGCGAAGTTGCTGGCGGGTTATCGCCCATTAAATAGGTGGCTATGGCACTATTATCTTCTGGAGTTAAATGTTGTGAACTCAGATAAATTACAGGGTGCATATCACTGTAGGCGGAACCTTGTGGTGTGAGTCCAGTCATGAAAAACTGCTGTAAATCTTCTTTTGTCCATCCTCGTTCTGCAAGCGCTTGCGGGGTAATATCTGGAGCAACAAAACGACCTAAAGCACCCCCTTTCATAAAGTTATCTAAATCCATTTCTCCCAGTTTTCCTCTTGGCGTATGGCATTCAGCACAGTGCTCTAATACGTTAACTAAATACTTACCACGTAGCCATTCAGGGGAGCTACCTTGTGAGCTATCGGGGAGTGGTTTATCGTTAAAAAACAATAAATTCCAGCCAATCATTGCCATGCGTTGGTTCAGTGGGAATGGCAATGAATTTTCAGGTGGCGCGACATCAATAGCTGGCTGGCTCATCAAATAACTGTAAATAGCGTCAGAATCTTCCCGAGTGATCCCTTTATAGGATGTATAAGGCATTGCCGGATAAAGATTTTTACTCGGTGGAGAGATACCTTGGGTCAGTGCTTTATAAAAATCATCTTTTGTCCAGCGGCCGATACCAAAATCGGCTGAGGGCGTTAAGTTACTGCTGTAGATGGTACCAAATGGGGTATCGAGTGGAAAACCACCGGCTAATGGTGCGCCATCAGCACTGGTGTGACACGCAGCGCAGTCACCAGCAAGAGTGAGGTAACGGCCTCGCTCAATTTCTTGAGGCGTCGCAGTCACTTTTTGTACAGGGCCATCTAAGGTACGGCTTTCATACCAATACAGTAACGCCCAGACGATGATAGCGATGGCTATCAACCATAAAATAATTCGTTTGATCATTTTACTGCCTCCTTGATAAGACCAGGAGTCGCAAGAACCACATCGCGTACTGCTTCATAATAGCGTACATAACCAGTACAACGGCAAATATGGTTATTTAGAGCTTGTTTGATAGCCTCTTCTAAGTCTGCTTCTGCAATCGGGTTTCGCTGAAGTTCTTCAATAAACACGGTCGCTGCATTTACAAAACCTGGGGTACAGTAGCCACACTGAAAACTGAAATTTTCAACAAAAGCTTGTTGAACCGGAGATAGTTTTACCTCCCCGTTTTCTTCTTTGGTGGCAGCCCCTTCGATAGTTCGGATGCTTTTATTATTGAAAAAATGTGCACCAGTAATACAGGTGCGGATTTCTTCGCTGGTACCAGATGGATTATCTAATATAACAACGCAAGCATGGCAAATGCCTTGGCCACAACCTAGGCGAGAACCTGTTAGGTCAACATATTCATGAAGAAAGTCTATCATCATGAGGCCTTCAGGCACGTCCATTGGTCCATACTGTTGGCCATTAATGGTTAAGGTGAGGGGAAGGAAATTTAGGCTCATGATATTACCTCTAAAATGTCTTTTGCGCGTACAGGCAAATGCAAGAAATGATGACCAGTTGCATCTGCAATGGCATTGACGATGGATGAAACTACCGGGATCATAACAACCTCAGCAACGCCTTTCGGCGGGTCAGTATCTGAAAGTCCTGGTAGGACTTCATTGGTTTGTTGCCAAACTGCAACATCACTGGCAAGCGGGAGATGATAACGGTTAAAGTTCCATGTCCCATTACCGGGACCATCTTCGTAGAGAGGTAAATATTCATGGAGTGCATGGCCGATACCCATTGCTAATCCACCTTGAATTTGTCCTGAAACCAGTTGTGGGACGATAAGATTACCGCATTCCACCACACTATGGTGATTCAGCAATTCGACTTGCCCAGTCGCTTTATCAATGGATAGCTCGCTAACGGTAGCGACGGCACTGTAGTAAGTGACTCCGGCATTATTTCTTTGTGTATCAGGGTAATAAGCTTTTTCGCGGTGGCAAACTTGGTATTCTTTATCGGCAAATCGTAGTGATAGCCCATCAATCGGTAAACGGCGAGTTTCACCCTGAATAGGGAAATCGGCTTCAGCCCATTGCCAGCGGTTAAATACGTGGCACACTGCGCCAGTTACCCCGCCCATTGCAAAAGTGCGTTCAATTAAGCGCGGTAAGCTAAGCACCTCAAGCCCATCAGCGGTTAAGCCTTCAGCAACCCAACGAGCATCTTCACGGCGAACAACTAGAGGGGCCGCTTGTCCGCCGCCAATCCCTTCTTGCCAAATTGACATGGCAGCTGGCCATAACCCATGTTCGAATATAAGGCGTGCGGCTGCTTCTGTGCTGTGGGTGAAATAATAGGCTGAATTACTCGCACTCGCAGGTGAGCAGTAGTTCGGTGTCCATAATGGGTTTTGTGCTAAGTGGTTTTGCTCATCTTGTGACATAGCAAATGGGTTACCTGTTGAGATCATCGGTAAAATTGACCAATCAACAACGGAAAAATGAGCTTGTTCCGCAGGCTTTCCTAACCATTTAGCGCAAACCACCGATTGGGACGTAGACATACCTGTACCAATTTCTGCACCACTATGATAAATGGCTATTTTACCCTCGGGGGTAAGTTCTACGCGAGCAAAGGAGGATTCCGCACCTGTCCCAAAGTCTTTTTGCACACAAGAAATCCCTGTACCGAATAGTTTACCGCTATGTTTCGCTTCAAAGTCGGCTTTACGTTTGGCTCTGTCAGTCCACATTGGGTGAGCAGCACAGCGGGTTAACACTTCATCGGCACGAATTGCGCCGCCAGGAATTGCCCCTTGGGTATTTTTCATCCCAGATTTGATGATATTTTTAAGACGGAACTCGATGGGGTCTACTTTTAGGAGTTTTGCGGCTTCTTCCATTAACATATCGGTTGCTGCCATGGCTTGTAAAGTACCATAACCGCGAGCTGAACCCGCATCGACAGCTCTTGATGCAATACCGACCGCAGATAAATCACTACGGGGAATATAATAGATAGCTTGGGCCCCAGTAGCCCCGACCATGACAACGGAAGGCGTAAAATTACAGCGACCACCGCCGTCACCGATAAAAGAAGCTGAAAGGGCTTCAATTTTATGCGTTTTTTTATTAACCGCTAAGGTGTAATCCATATCGAAAGCATGGCGTTTGATGGTAGATTGAAATTGTTCATAACGGTCATTAGCTAGACGAATAGGGACTCCGTCTCCATATAATGTTGCCATCGCACCATAATAGGGGAATGGAGTGTGGTCTTTAGAACCATAACCAACGGTAAAACAAGGGTGTAGGAAAATTTGTTTAATTGGAAAATGCGATTTTGCCAACATCTCTGGTAATGATTCCGCAACTTCCTGCGGGGACTGTGTCGGAATAACAAGATGGAATGACTGTGTTTTGGCGTCGTACCAACCGTTAGCATTATCAGGCTCTAAGGCAGCAGTATCAATGGATTGAGAAAAGTATTTTCGTTTGAGCACTAACCAGTCTTCCGGTGGGTTTTCCAGTTGTTTAGCGAGCTCATCAGCATATAGCATGCCTTGTTGATCTAATTTTCCGCCTTCGCGACCTTCAGGCCAAACGGGTAAGTGCTTTTTCATGCCAATAGGGGAGATTGGCATATCTTTTAGGCTTGAATAAATATCTGGCTCATAAGGATTTTCATTGCCAATTCGCACGCCACGGTAGGTTCCCCATGGGTCTCGTTTTAATGGGCCAGTTACTGCGCCGTATTGGATAACATCGTCACGGAATTTTAAGGTTTCTTTGGCAAAACGGAATTTAGCAAAATCATGATAAATCAATAATGCGACGGCTTGGCCAAGGTAAGCGGGAGTTTTCCCTTCTGGAAGCAATAAATCATCACCATAAAATTCAGGGAAAGCAACGCCATCTTTTTCTAAGTCACTTGCAGTTACGATGCGGTCAGGCATCAGGCCATCTTTTAGCAGATCAAGGTTAAAGCCTTGGTAAATTTTATCGGCTTGAGTCACGCGGAGTAAAAATGCATGACCTTGCTGTTTTGGCCAGTGAGGGATATCACGTGCACGAATGTCTCTGGCGAAGACTTTTTCCCCTTGGACTTTGGCAAACCCATCAATACGAAATTTGATTTGTTTGTCGACCGGGTTCCAGTCAGGAGATTGAAGGATTTTTTCTTCGAATAGCACATCAAAAGCACGGCTATACAAAGGGGCTAAATAAACAGATATTCCCGCTATAACGGCACATTTTAGAAAGTGTCTGCGGGAGAGTTCGACATTGCTTTTGCTCATAATACACCCTTACACTTATTATTATTACATCGGTATTTTTATTTTTATAGTCACATCGAAAAAATTACTTGTATCACATTTATATTATACTTCTCTTAATAAATTTCAAATTAATGATAAGTAGTTCTTGTGATCTTACTGAATATACTTTATTTATGAGATACGCAATCAGTATATCGATTTAAAATAAAAACTATGAATATTGGTATTTTAATATTGGCAGCAGGAAAAAGTGAACGTTTTCAAAATGCTGGAGGTAAAGGAAGTAAATTAAATTTTATGCTTGAAAAAAATACAGTTTTTGAAAAAACACTATTAAATTCAATCGATAGTGAGCTTCCTGTGCATGTAGTGACACGGCCTGAGAATGAAGGTGTTATTAATAATTGTTTACAATTTAATATTCCATACTCGTTGATAAATAGTAATGGATTAGGTGAGTCAATCGCATTTGGTGTTAAAAATACGTCTAATTTAGATGGTTGGATAATTCATTTAGCGGATATGCCATACATCAATAGTCATTTATTTACTCGTATAGTGAATGAATTAAAACAGCATACATTAGTCAGGCCAATATATAATGGTTTGCCAGGCCATCCAGTGGGAATATCTGCAAAGCATTATACAGAATTAATTAATCTAGTAGGTGATGACGGTGCGAAATCAATATTAAGTCGTAATCTTGTTTATCAATTAGACATAAATGACGAAAATGTTGTAAAAGATATTGATTATCCGAGTGTTGATAACGATTAAGGAACGAATATGTTGCGTGAAGATGTTTTTGTTATCTCTCAAGCCCTTTCTTGGATAAAAAAAGAGCCCATATGGTTGTGTACGGTGCTAAGTACATATGGTTCCTCTCCTCGTAGCCCGGGCTCACTTCTTGTTGCAAAGGCAGATGGCCAGTATGTTGGTTCTTTATCAGGTGGTTGTATTGAAGAAGATTTTATTCAACGAATACAGCATGCTGAATACATTAAGAGCAGCCAAATTGTTCGCTATGGTCGCGGTGGTTTAGAAGCGAAAGTGAATTTACCTTGTGATGGTAGTTTAGATGTTTTAATTGAATATTTACCGAATAGTCAGGAAAGTGTTAGTTACCTTACGGAGATACATCAAGCGTTACTGGGATATACTGCAATCAGTAAAAAAATCACGTTGCCACAAAGAGGTGAGGTAAGCACGGTTAATAATCAACAAACCCCAACCCAAATAGAGCGGGAAGGGGAGAACATTCAATTATATATTGCCGCGCCGCCACGGTTAATTATTGCTGGGATCTCAAATGTAGGTATTTACTGTGCTAGTTTTGCAGCAACATTAGGGTTTGAGGTTATAATTTGTGAACACCGTGAAGATGAGCTATCGCGTTTTTCTGGGCAACTTTCTAGTCAATTTGAAGTCATTAAATTATTTCCAGCTCGCTATTTGGAATCCCAAAGCTGTACACCGAATACCGCTATTGTTTCTTTAACCCATGATCCTCGTATTGATGACCTGACACTAATGGAAGCAGTGAATACCCCAGCGTTTTATATTGGTGCAATGGGCTCAGTAAGAACGAGTGCTCGTCGTCGTGAACGTCTTATAGCATCTGGTGGGATGACGGAGGCGGAAATAGAACGCATCCATGCTCCCATTGGTATTCCTATCGGTAGCAAAACACCACCCGAAATAGCATTAGCGATAATGGCGGATATTGTAGCTCATAAAAATGGCGTAGTTTCATCTAGTTATGTTAGTGAAACGAAAAAAGTAATGGTTACAAATTCAATGTATTGTGATGTTTAAAGTTAAATTCCCACGCCTTATAAAGTTAAATGACCTTTATAAGGCGAAAGGACCTAAAACTAGTTTAGTTGGTATAAATAGAAGAAATAATTTCTCTCATTTTTATTAAATATTTTGAAGCATCATATCGGTCAGTGACTATTTCTATATAAGCTGCAGTGTCGAGTGTTTCGATAGCCTGTAAAGCCTCATCTAATTCATCGCAGGTTGTCACTTTTTTGCAATACCAATCGTCACATCCCAGTGCTAAAGGAAGTTGTGCGTAATTCCATTGCGCAACATCATTATAATAATATTCAGGTTCTTTACAGAATAGTCGTTCAATAAGATAGCCATCATTATTTAATATAAAGATAATGGGTTTTAATCCAAATCGTGCAAATTGACTAATTTCTTGCATAGTTAATTGATGAGCGCCTTCCCCTGTCGCTAAGATGACTCGACGTGACGGGGATGCTAAAGCGGCGCCCAGTGCAGCAGGTGTTGCCCAGCCAATAGATCCCCATAATGATTGGGAATGAAAAGATGCACCTTTAGGTAATAGTGAAAATGCTAAGCCCATTGAAAAGGTTCCAGTATCTGTAAATATTATATCATTAGGTCTAAACATTTTTTCTAAGCGAGGATATAGATATGATTCAGTTATTTCGTTTGTTTCTACGGCTATCGGTTGACCTAGTGATTGGGCCTTAGGACTTTTGTGTTGATTAAAAGAAGAGGTTGGCAGTGATAGCAATCTATTCTGCAAGGCTAAAACAACGTCTTTCATGGAAATATTATTGTAGCATTGGCCATCAATAATGACTTTATCTTCCATAATATGGATTATATTTTCGATTTTAATATTAGAGGTATAACAACCTGAATTAAAGTCAGACAGAATAGTGCCTATATTTATAACACAATCACTGCTTTCGACAAATGAAGTGACTTGAGGATTTAATATTTGCCCTGTATACATTCCGATATATTGCGTATTAGTTTCATCTAATACACTTTTATCCATAAATAACGCGGTATAAGGAATTTTGGTTTTTTCAATGATTGTTTGTAAGGTATTTGCTACGCCTAAGCGCAAAGACATTGAGCCTGCTAATATGCAGGGTTGTTGGCTATTTATTAATTTATTTAAGATTAAAGGAATAATATTTTTTAGTGTTTCTGAGCAACTGTTTGGTATTAATGGAACAACATGATGAAATGGTTTAATTACAGTCTTTACAGCATAATCAGCAGGTAAGCCAAAATAAACTGGACGGCGTTCATGTAAGGCGTATGCGATTAACCGCTCAGTCTCTTCAATACAGTTTTCAGGGGTAATAATGGCATGAGCACAGACAATATGTTGGCTCATTTTATAAAAAACGTCATAGTTTCCATCCCCTAATGTGTGATGAGAAATACGCTGTTTCTTTTGTGTTAGGCTAGGAGGCATTCCAACAAGGTGAAATATAGGGACTCTTTCAGCATAAGAACCTGCTATTGCATTGAGAGCGCTTAATTCGCCAACGCCAAAGGTTGTTGATAGTGCAGCAACACCTTTAATTCTTGCATATCCGTCTGCAGCATACGCTGCGTTTAATTCGTTGCAATTGCCAATCCAACGTTGATGGGAGTTTGCACAAACACTATCATTTACAGGAAATGAATAATCACCAGGAACACCAAATATATCTTCAATGCCTAATTGATAGAGCTTAGATAAAATATATTCAACAACAGTTTCTTTCATTTAACTTCTCCAGTTAATAATTGTTTTTTACTTGATTTGTAATTATTTATATTAGCTATTTATTCTTATTGAAATCAATTCCATGATAGCTAATAAGGGAAGTAGTGAAAGTGTTATATTTTATAATGAGATTAATGGGGGTTATTAAATATATTATTTAATAAATTAATATAAATTAGTAGAGTAATAAAAAACAGTAGATCTTTTTAGACCTCACTGTTTTTTAGATTTAGAATACCGTTAAATAGAGTCAAGCCTGAGCGGCAATCACCATAATTTCTACTAGTACTTGTTCCCGAGCCATATTGGCTTCAACAGCTGCACGGGCAGGGCTATTTTCTATAGGCATCCAACTTTCCCATACCGCATTAAAGTCAGCAAAATCCCGTTTGATATCTTTAATCCAAACTTGGGCGGATAAAATACGTGTTTTATCACTGTTGCTTGCAGCAAGTAATGAATCAATCTTGGCAAAAACGTCTTTGGTTTGTTGTGTGATATCACCTGTTAGATCATTAGGTACTTGCCCTGATAAGTAAACTAAACCTGAATATTCAACGCTATCAGCTAAGCGTGGTTTTGGGTTGTTACGTTTTATGGACATGATTACCTCGTTAATCCAGTTAAAGAAATAGGGGGTTTTTGTTCAGTTATTAATTGGCTCAGTATTTCCGCGCTGCCTGCGGCAAGTGTAAACCCTAAACTGCCATGCCCAATATTAAGCCATAAATTTTTATAGGCAGTTTTTCCTAGTATCGGTGGGCCTTTCGGTGTTGAAGGGCGTAACCCACACCAACTTTCAGCATCGTCAATTTTAGGTAATTCAGGGAAGGTATTTTTAATAATATTCTTGAGTGCTTGTATTCTATTTTCACGCAAGCCTTGCTTGTCATAACCAATATCAACCATCGCAGCAATGCGTAATTGATCATTAAGTTTGGCATAGACAATTTTATTGCCGTAATCAGTCACGTTAATTTTCGGAACAATATGTTCTACCTGCGGGTATTCTACGCTTAAGCTATAGCCTTTTAACCCTAAAATTGGGACATTAATATTTAGTGGTTTTAACAATTCGCGGCTACCATTGCCGGCACAAACAATAAAATCATCAGCTTGGATAGTTCCCTGGTGAGTGGCTACTCCTATAATGCAGTCATCTTGTTTAATGAAAGATTGAACATTATGTTGTAAGCAAAGATTAAATTGAGATTGCGTGAGTAAATATTGCAGTAGGTTCTTACAGAATAAATAGCAATCTGCACTCTCATCATCAGGGGCATATATTGCACCTACCAATTGAGACTGTATATTTTTTAAAGAAGGTTCTAGCCCAACAATTTCAGAGGGTGTTAATATTTTTTGAAATTGTTTATCAACCGTTTCACTGGCTTTTTGAAAACTTTTATTATCACGGTGGATAATTAATTTCCCTGATTTTTCCCAAGCAAAATCAGAAATATCACCATTGTTACGCCATTTATTCATTATTTCTTGGCTAAAAAGTGATAAACGTAAAAGATGGGCACCATTAATTTTATTCGTTTTACGGTTACAAGCTAATGTAAATTGTGCAAGCCAAGACCATTGTTGTATTGAAGGCGTTATTTTTAGATTTAAAGGAGAATTATTTTTCCCCATCCAACGTAGGCCTTGCAAAGGAACACCGGCGTCTGCAAGAGGAGATACATAGCGATAGCTGAGTTGCCCACCGTTAGCAAAACTGGTCTGCATGCCAACATCGGTATCTGATTCAACTAATGTTACGGTTTGGCCTGCTTTAATTAATGCATAGGCGGTGCTTAAACCAATTACACCAGCTCCAATAACCACCACATGTTTAGTCATAATAATCCGTAACCCATAATAACCAAGATGTTATTATTTAACGGTGAATAAGCTAACTAAACAATTGAGTTTTCATTACTAGAGTATAACTTTTGGTTAACTACTTTATTTCTTTTTTCAAGTGTGGATGCCAAAGTATTAACATAATTTTGTGCAGCTTTGGTTAATGGTTTGTCTGCGCGATGAAAAACAGATACGGCAAGATGTAAACCTTCTTTTAGTGGGTAAATCATCGACTCAGGTAGCGTATGTTCGGCTGAAAAAATATCCGTAATACTACAGCCTAAACCCGCTTGAACAAATTCTGCTGCCATATGGTAGGTATGAACACTAATATTTGATTCTGCAAACTCATGGCGCTTTTGTAATAGCTGAGATAAGGAGTCAGACCCAGGATGGATCCAACGCTCTTGGTCTATATCGGTGAGTGATACAGGGGAGTGCAATGGTAATTTGCTATCCACATAGACTAATGGGATATCAGCAATGGGAAGAACAGCAATGCCTCCTTCAATTTCAAGATTAAAGCCAATACCAATGTCGAGATCTTGTTGGGTTAATAACTGCAGAATATCCGTTGTATGATGTGTACCGATCGTGAGTTTGATATTGGGGTGTTTTTTAATAAATTGCGCGGTCACTTCAGGTACTAAGTTTAGCCCTAAGCTAGGTAGACAACCAATGGCTAGTTTACCTTGCGGATCACGTGATAAATTTTGCGCTAAAATTCTTAGTTTATCTAGATTTTGATAAACTTCTTTGGCTTCTTCAAATAGCAGGTTTGCCTCAGCCGTGGGAATTAACTTTCCTCTTATTCGCTGGAACAAGACTAAGCCAAGTTGTTGTTCTGCATGTTTTAAGGCCTTACTTGCCGCGGGTTGTGAGATATGTAAAACCTCCGCTGCACGAGTTAAAGAGCCACATGTCATGACCGCATAAAAAATATCGAGATGCCTTAATTTCATTTTCAGAAACCTACTATTTGCTTTGACTCACCGAAACCGACTATTGGTATTAATTCGCATATTCTACCGAATTAATACAAATTAATCTGAGCAACTATTTATTTGGTACTGAAAATGATGAAAGGTAATTAGGCGGTTTAAATTCAATGGTGATAAAAAAGAGAAGGCCAGATGATATACATAGGTTATAGTCTGGCCTTTATGATTGTGTACTAGGTAAAATACGTGCCGATTTCGATAAAGATTTTAATTAAGATACTATTTGAAATATCGACAATAAATGCCCCTACCATTGGCACCACTAAAAATGCTTTATGAGAAGGACTGAATGCTTTAGTGACGGTCTGCATGTTAGCGATAGCGGTTGGTGTCGCACCCATTCCAAACCCGCAGTGCCCAGCACTAATAACAACTGCGTCATAGTCTTTACCCATCATTTTAAAGGTAACAAATGTTGCAAATAGAACCATAACTACCGTTTGGACAGCAATAATTATCAGAACAGGGCCTGCCATACTGGCGAGTTGACCGAATTTTAAGGACATTAGCGCCATTGCTAAGAATAATGACAAGGCAACGCTACCTAAAACATCAACAGTTGGTTCAAAAACTTCATGCTTAAATACATGGGTTAAGACATTACGAATAATAATACCGACAAATAAGCACCAAACAAAGGTTGGTAATTGCATGACAGTATCTTTAAAAAACTCACTAATATAGCCACCGACAACAATACAGATAATCAGCATTGAGATGGTTTCAATAACATTATTAGCATTAATTTTTCGTTTAACACTCGGTTGTTCGAAGGCTTCAACGATCGTTTCTTTTTCGAGTTCAGTGCTTTTAGGGATTGAAACTTTTTTCAATAAATGACGAGCAACAGGGCCGCCAATTAACCCACCTAATACTAAACCTAGGGTTGCACATGCCATAGCTAATTCAACAGCACCAGTCACGCCATACTTATCAGCCAGTATTGGTCCCCAAGCTCCTGCGTTGCCGTGGCCACCCGTAAGTGTGATTGAGCCTGCAATTAAGCCAATAAATGGACTTTCATTAAGCATGACAGCCATTCCCATACCAACGGTATTTTGAATAGCAATTAAGATAGTCACTGCGATAGTTAATAAAATAAGTGGCTTACCACCTTTTATTAAACGCGAAAAATCTGAGCTCAATCCAATTGATGAAAAGAACGTAATCATTAAAATGCTTTGTAGTGAAGCATCAAAAGTAAATGAGTATCCAGCTGTTTTATCGACAATTAATAGAATGATAGCAACAATAAAACCGCCAACAACGGCTTCAGGAATATGGTTTTTTTGTAGAAAAGGAGTGTATTTTACAACAAACATACCAATCAATAGCGCCAAACAAGCGACTAATAAAGTGTAGCTGGCATCTAGGATCATTATTTTACCTCAAGTTAGTTTACCAGAACTTTCACCGTTGTTATTTAACATTAGCGATAAATTAAATTACTTTGCGTAACTTTTGTTTAACAATGAGTTTTGTTTGGGTATCTATAACTTTTAGTTAACTGCGACATTCTTATTTTTTCATTTGTCGAGTCATCCAATCCCGTAGTAAATTATTTATTTTCAATTTAACTATTTGTTAATTATGATTTTTTATGTTTGATATGTATTTTGGTATCATTTATGTGGTGATTAATATTTGCACTGGTTTTATCTCGTGGTTATAAAGCCGTATTCAATATGAATGATGAGAAGTGTGATGTACCGCATGTAAGATGTTTAGAAAATGTAGGAGAAGAGGGGGAATGCTACATGATGTAGAATGCGCTTAATAATTCAAATGAAAATTGATGTCTTGGACATATCGTTTTGGCTCAGTATGCTAAACGATTAATTGCTTTTAACCTCAGTAGAATGAATGCGAATATTATTCATTAAAATAATAGTGTAATTCTATTTAAATATTATAGCTTAGTTTTTTAACCATTTTATTTATGCCATAAAAATAAGCCAGTGATTTAGTTATTGATTTTATTAAAGTTATTGTTTTAATTACTATTTATAATAGTATTAGTATCATTAAATATGATAGGAGCGATATGATGGTGACTCCCCCCCAAGCAGAACAAGCATTGGTTATTCTGCGAAAACATTTTTCTGATTCATTAATTGCAGTTTATCTACACGGTTCCTCTGTTTCTAGTGGGTTACGGCCAATGAGTGATATTGATTTACTTGTGGTGATTGATAGCCCCGTGACTGATATTTGCCGTGAACAACTTGTACGAGATTTAATGGATATTTCTGGCTTATATCCGATTGATCCAAAAGGCCGGCGACCACTGGAAATTGTTGTATTCTTAACAAGTGAATTAAACATGCTTTCTTATCCTGCAAAATGTGAATTAATTTATGGAGAGTGGTTACGTACAGAGTACGAGCAAGGGGTATTTGAAGGACAAACTCAAGACCCTGAATTCACACTAATGTTAGCCCAAGCGTCACAAGAAGCAGTAAGTTTATGGCACAAGGAAATATACGGCTTACCTATTGTTGGCCTGCACGATATTCGCCGAGCTATGTTAGATTCACTCCCTAATTTAGAGTTATCTCTAAAAGGTGATGAGCGTAATGTTTTACTGACATTAGCACGCATGTGGTACACCATGGAAACGGGACTATTTATATCAAAGGATGAGGCTGCCATTTGGGCAATAGAACTCATTCCAGTGGAATTGGCCTCGGTGCTACTGGTAGCGAAAAAGGCCTATTTAACTGGTGTTTCTGTTGATTGGGAAAATCAACAGGTGGAAGTCACCTTGTGTGCGAACTATTTAGCTGAGCGTATTCGTGTTTATTCTTAGATGCACATAAGCCAGTGTGTCTTTTGATGCTTTTTTAATACAAATTAAATAACGTTTGCCTGATATTTAATGAATTGAAAAGTGAAAGTCTTATACTGCCTTACTGTTTTATTAACGATGGAACAAAAATGACTAAAAAATCGATAAATCCAGCGTCTGTCTTTAATTCTTTGCAGTATGGCTTTAGCCAAGCCGTAGAAACAACGGGAACCCGACAATTATTTTTATCGGGTCAGGTTGGTGTGAATGCTGCGGAAGAAACTGTTGCTGGGGGAATTTACGAACAAACCGTGCAATCATTAATTAATATTGAACATGTATTGCATGAGGCCGGTGGCGATTTATCTCATGTGGCTATGCTACGTATTTATATCAAAGAGGGCTTTAACAGCCATAAGAAACAAGCTGATATTGCGCGAGCATTAAAAGAAAAATTTCCAAATATGTCACCTGCATCTTCTTGGGTTATTGTTTCAGGGCTTTCCTTGCCAGAATGGTTAATAGAAATAGAAGCTCATGCAGTTTTGAACTAAATTTATTAGAATAGAAAAGCCGATAGTGGAAGTATCGGCTTTTCTGGCACTCGTGGTATTAGTGTTTTACTAATGTTGAGAAATAATAAATAAGAGGTACTGCAAGGATCCACAAGCTTATTGGAATTTCTCTCCATTTGCCTGCAACCGCTTTGATTAAAATATAAAATAACAGCCCACCTGCAATACCAGTACCAAAACTATTAGCGATTAACGTAATCATCACCATCATTAATACTGGTAAGCCATCAGTAAAATTGCCTAAGTCCACTTTTCGTAAGCCACTAAACATATTTAGTCCAATTAAAATTAGAGCTGGAGCTGTGGCTTGGGCTGGGATCATTAATGCGATAGGCGTAAATAACAGCATTAATAAAAACATAAAGGCAGCAGCAAGGGCGGTCATACCTGTTTTACCCCCAGCTTCTGCGGCAGCGGAGGACTCAATGAGTGCGGTTGCCGCTGGAATACCTACCCACGGGCCTAATGCAGCAGCAATTGAGTCAACGATAAAGGGGCGGTTAATATTTGGCATATTACCTTCTTTATCTAATAAGCCAGCCTCTCCGCCAACGGCTAAAGTTGTTCCCATGGTTGAGAAAAACTCAGCAGCAAAAAAGACAAATAAGAAAGGTAGGAAAGCGATATTTAATGCGCCAATTAAGTCTACATGCCCTAGTACAGGTGCCACAGAATGTGGAATACCAATAAAGCTTTCAGGCAATTTTGTGACGCCAAAAGGAATGCCTAAGAGGGTTGCAAATAAAATTGCCCATAAAATTCCGCCTGGTATTTTGCGAGCTTGTAGTGCAATCGCAACGAAAAAGCCTGCGAGTGCAACTAATGCACCAGGAGAAAGGAAATCCCCAAGCATTAGTGCATTTGTTTTTGGGTTAGCAAGTACTAACCCTGCATTTCGAAAACCTAAAACGGCCACGAACAGACCAATTGATGCAGTTAATCCGAGTTTAATTGATTGGGGAACAGAGCGTGTAACAACCTCACGCAAGCCAAATTTAGTTAATAGGAAAAATAAAATTCCAGACCAACAAGCAATGCCGAGCCCTATTTGCCAGTCAATGCCTTCACTACCTGCGAGAGTAATGCCGACAAGAACAGAGCCTCCGATACCGGGGCCAACAATAAATGGTAAATTCGCATAGAATGCCATTAATAAACTGGCAATGACGAAGACAATAATTGTTCCAGTGGTTGCTGCGCCTTTATCCATTCCTCCTGCGGCAAGTAAACCGGGGATCACGACTAGCAGGTAAGCTGCGGCTAAAAAACCAGTAACTCCGGCTAAACACTCTGTTTTCACTGAACTCCCACGTTCACGTAAAGCAAAGCGTTTTTCCAGCCAACTCCCTGATGTTGGCGTATTTATTGAACTGTCAGCCATTAATAGGCTCTCCTATCATTATTTTTGATATTTTTAATTTTCTAAGCGTGCTTAACCGTATGGATAACAGCGTCAACGATTTGACGTGTTGTTCCGTCAGTTAATCCTAAATCGGTTAAATGTGGCCCTGCATTGCAGGCAAGACAAGTTCCCTCAATGGCTTTAAATACGCGGTAAGGTGGTTCCCAATCTGCAATTTCACTGCTTAATTCACGTAATTGACGAAACTGAGCGGCTAATTCAGGCGCAGGTAAATCAGATAACATCCCCGCTATTGGCATCGCAACATGGGCTAAAATTTGGCCATTTTGCACTAACGCCATACCTCCACCACTCTCGATTAATAAATTAGCAGCGATAGCCATATCATCGGGGTCACGTCCAAGAACAACGAGGTTATGTGAATCGTGTGAATAGCTTGTCGCAATGGCTCCGCGTAATTCACCCCAGCCCTCAAGTAAGGCTATTTGTGGTAAAGCATCGTGACGGCCGTGACGGTGTTGAACTCGAATAAGACTGAAATTATTCGGCAGTTGTACCACGCTATTCTTGATTTGTACGTCAACTTCTCCCCATTGGGTAAAGCGCGCCCCACGAATATGACGTAAACGCGCACTACCATTATTGATTCCAGCAATTTTTAGTGTGCAATCATTTGGGGTAATTGGTGAAAGTCGCATAGTATCGCGTGGAGGTAAAATATCATTAGGTACATTTAATGCATTGATAAGCTGATTATTTTCAGCTATTTTTCGCCCAGATACATACACAGCTTTCGCTTTCAAAGTTTCCAATGAATCGAAAATGACTAAATTTGCCTTTCTACCCGCAGCAATCAGGCCAAGATCATGGCGTTGCAAGCGTATTGCAGCATTAAATGTAGCAAAGCGTAGTACGTCCGTTGCCGGCATTCCATGCTCAATTAAAAGGTTAAGTAGCGCAATAATGCCACCTTTTTCAATTAACATATCGGGCGGAACATCATCCGTACATACTGTAATTTGCGATGATAAATGTGGTAAGGATTTTAATGCGGCAACAATATCGGGAAGAAGGTAAGGATGAGAGCCACGAATTTGTAATGTAAGACCCGCACGTAGTTTTTCAAGAGCATCTTCAGCCGAGGTTAATTCATGATCAGATGTGACTCCGGCTGCCAGATAAGCTTGGAGATCAGCCCCATTTAAACCTCTTGCATGGCCTTCTATAAGTTTACCTGATGTAATTCCTGCATTTAGAATTTCTTCCATTCTATCACTGCCATGGAGCACGCCAAACATATCCATAACTTCAGCCACACCGCGGACTTCCGGCCAACTCAGCATGGTTGACATCTCATCCCCAGCAAAGTCTGCACCAGACATTTCTAGGCCAGGTGTTGATGGTACTGATGAAGGGGCTGCAACCATAATATCTAGCGGCAAATTTCGGCTAGAATCAATGGCATAACGTACACCTTCTAGGCCTAGTACATTGGCGAGTTCATGGGGGTCCCAAAATACAGCTGTTGTTCCTTGAGCTAGAACTATCTCAGCATAGCGAACAGGAGGCAAGTGTGAGCTTTCTAAATGGACGTGAGTGTCTATTAAGCCGGGTGAAATGAAATAGCCTGATAAATCATGGATTTCATTTGCATCAGTACGGGTTCCAGTAGGGTGAACGCTAGCAATTAGGTTGCCGGTGATCCCGATATCTGCAAGGCGAACTTCACCTGTGACCATATCGACAATATTGGCATTAGCGAGTAAAAGGTCAAAAGGCTTTTCACCTTTAGCGGATTGAATGACATGACGCCTGTTTTGTTCTGTTATGCTCATAAATACCATTCCTTCAATTTAATGACAGTTACTTTATGAGCAACGCAAACGTTTGCCAAGATGATAAAATTTATCATGCGATAAGAAATGGTTATAATGAACAGATATATTGGCTAACCCAATAAAAATAAAAGTACATTATTATGATAGAACCTTGGCAGAGACTGCCAGCACTTACGCTCAAACAACTACAGTATTTTGTGACATTAGCAAAACTGCGTCATTTTACCGAGACAGCAAATCGTCTAGCGGTGAGCCAACCTGCTTTGAGTAGTGCTTTGCGGCAAATAGAAACGGTTATTGGAGGAAAACTAATTAATCGTACCGCTTCATCCGTAACATTAACGGAGCTAGGCGCAGCAATTTTGCCACATGCACAGCAAATACTGAGTGTTTCTCACCGTGCATTTAGTGAAATTCAAAAAATAATCGTGGAAGGTGGGGATGGAACATTACGTATTGGGCTAGTTCCTTCCGTAAGTTCTTTGTTATTTCCTGCTGTACCTGAATTATTAACTCAATATTTTCCGAGGCTTAATATTGAGTTTTATGACCAAACGAATGACGCTTTGATTGATAAACTTATCAATCATGAAATTGATTTTGGCATTGGTGTGTTAGATAGCTCAGTGCCTCAAAATTTAAATATCTTTCCCTTGCAGGATGACCCTTTTGTTGCTGTTATTCATCATGATGATACCGTGTCTGCCAATGAATTTCACTTGCCGTGGAAATTGCTAAATAATCGTGATATTGCCGTATTTTCGAAAGGTAATATTCAACGTTTAGTTGCTGCTACGGTGGAAAGTCACCGACTAAAATTAAATATTCGTTATCAAGTAGATTATATTGAAACCTTATATGGCTTAGTTCGTTCAAAATTAGCGATTGCTATTTTACCACTGCTTTATACTGTACATTTACGAGACCCGGAATTGAAAGTTTTGCAATTACAACAACCGGAGTTAACGCGCACAGTCGCTTTAATTCGTAATAGCGAGCAAGCGACGCCACTAATGGACGAGGTTTTTCAGGTATTGTTAAAAGTATTGCGTGATAACAACGTATGAGATTTATCAACTAAGGCAGATTACTACCGCATTTATCGTAAAGTTATTTTATTTGAATAACTGAATAATGGTTTCAATATCGATAATAATATCTTAAAGAGCGTTACAGATAGCGCTCACTTTTTATTTAATAAATTGATTTTAAAAAGCTTTGGAATAACTTTATGAATACTATACTAAAATATAGCTGTTTTATCGCCGCGGTTATATTACTTTCCGCTTGTGATGATATGGAGCTTTTAAGTGGTAAAGGTAAATTTTATTATAGTAACCCAAGCGCAAACACGATTAGGTTTAAGCTAGATGGTAAAGATTATGATGTTTTACCAGAAGATAAAGGTGTTGTTTTACTTTCTAGCGGGTTACACCAGTTAGAAAGCGATGAGGGTAACGTGACGGATTTTTTTGTCTTTGAAAATAACTCTGGCGGTATTATTAACCCAAATCATTTTGTTTATTACACATTGTCTGAAGTTTATGCTGTTGATGGTAAAGAAGAGAGGTTTAAACCTGCGAGTTACCCCATTACGATTAATGGGCACGAGCTTGAACTGCCGGTTCGCAGTTCTAATGCAACGCTTATTGATGGGAATATATTTAGGTGTAGCTACCCGATTGGCGAAAATTTTCCTGATTCAATCACACTTTATGATGATAAGTTAGATGGAAATATTAAATCCAAGTGTTTTGATAAACATGAATTAATTGCCTATTTAGATAATGAATACGGACAAAATTTATTACCGGATCCTGCTAATCATGAAGCTGCGGATTCTATCAATGTGGTATTTATGTATGGAGTCCCAACTGTTACTTTTGATAATGAGGATGTACAGGTAAAGGCCGAAAAATTAATTCAGTTAGTTACACGGTTAAAAAATACCGATGATGTGAATATTCATAAAGAATTAAATCAAGAATTTCATCAGGCTATCACAGAATTAGTCCAGGAGCAGGTTCGAAGTACTTCATCAAATTCTGTTGCTGAAAATATAAAGTATAATCATTTTATTCAAGAAATTAATGTAGTAAGAGAAAATGGTATTTGGTTAAAAGAGTAATCATTTAAGTAGATTTACTCTTTACATGTTTACTCAAAAAACTATTTCGAGTAATAATTTTTTTGAAATTAATTAAGAAAATGCTTATTAATTATACAGAGTAATCTTATTTGAAATAATTGGCGAAAAAGCGAGATTGGGGTAGTTATATTTTTATTAACCTCACCAAGGAACTCGGCGATGAATTTATCCATACAATCTGTTTTCACCGTCATATCAGCTGTATTTTTGTTTTTATTTTCTTCTGTCGCTAGCAGTACAACTATTATTGATACCAAAAAGGAACCCGATGTTTTAGATTTAGTATTCATTCTTGATAAAAGTGGCTCTATGTCAGGTTTCGAGACTGATACAATTGGTGGATATAATAGTGTATTAACTGAAAATAAAGGAAAAAAAGCAAAAACCTACATTACAACTATTTTATTTAATGACAAAACAAGTTTACTTCATAATAGAGAACCCATTGCAAAAGTTTCTAATCTAACACTTGATGATTATCCTGTTGGTGGCTATACCGCATTGTTAGACGCAATAGGAGAAGGCATTGAAAAAATGCAAGAAAATAGAAATGTTACTAAAAATAATAATGTCCTTTTTGTAATAATTACAGATGGGCAAGAAAATAGTAGCCGTAAATATTCCCAGGCGAAAATTAAAGCTATGATTAAGTCAGCTGAAACAGAAGATAAATGGGATTTTATTTTCTTAGGAGCCAACATTGATGCCATTTCTGAAGCGGAAAATATTGGGATTAAAAGTTCAAATGCCACTGGTTATGTGCAAGATGGGACAGGTTACGATAAAGCTTATCGTGCTGTAAATAAAGCGGTGGAAGCTAAACAAATGTCTGCGCCAATATCAGAGGACTGGAAACAGGAAGTCGAAGCGGATGTGAAGGAACGTAAAAAATAATAATGTGTTCAATTAAAAAGAGATGAATATCGCTTCGAATAAAGCCCTTACGGCAAATGCAATAAGGGCTTTCATTTTATAAATATAATTAGCTAGTTTGTTTTAAGGCTGTAAACATTTTTTCAGCAAGTGTGTCTTGTGCCGATTGGACTCCAGGTAATACAAAATAGTACCCTCCACCAAAAGGCTTGATATAACGTTCAAGTGGTTCACCATTGAGCCGTTTTTGAGTGTCAATAAAGCCTGTCTTTAAATTTTGTTGAAAAGAGACAAAAACTAAGCCCATATCGAGAGTTCCTGTTTCGGTTAACCCCAGTGAATAGCTATAACTTCTTCGCCTTAGTTTTGCGGTATAACGTTCAGGGTTACGAGGTTCTGCACGGCGCATATGGGAATCAAATAAAATACGGTCACCATGAGGATCTTTTTTAAACTCAGGATCATCATGCTCATTTTTCATGCCGATTGGTGCTCCTGAGTCTTTATGTCGGCCAAAATCATTTTCTTGATCTTCTAATGGTGTTCTATCCCAAAACTCTAAATTAAAACGAATGAGACGTACTGCTTGGTATGTCCCTCCGTCGCACCAAGACGGTTCTTGGCTGCCTTTTGTTATCCATATTAATTCGTTCATTAACGAATTGTCATCGGCAGGCGCATTTCCTGTTCCATCCTTAAAACCAAAAAGGTTGATAGGCGTTGAGTGGTTATCAATATCTCTTGCAGGTAAGAAACCATCTATTTTCCAGAGAGGAAAACTGTATGGCGAAATATGACGTAGGATGTCACGTAATGCATAGATAACGCTTTCTTGGCTATTCGCACATATTTGCAGAAGAAGATCACCACCACACCATTTTTGTTCTAGTCGATCGTTAGGAAAACTGGTCATTTCACTAAGATGTTTAGGCTTAATTTTATTTAAGCCGAACCGGTTATCAAAAAGAGAATTTCCTAAAGCAACGGTGATAGTTAGTGAGTCGGGTTGTTGTTGTGTCCCAAGAATACCTGATTCTGCCGGAGGCATCTTATCGTTATTGATTGACGGCTCTATTTGGGGTTGAGTTAAGTGAGCAATACGCTGAGTCAGTAAAGTAAAAACAGTTTGTAATTGTTCGACAGAATTCGCTGTAGTATTAAATGCAATAAAAGTGGCATTTTTGGGTTCAGGCGTTAAAACACCGGCTTGGTGTAGCCCAAGATAATTGATTGCTTTGTTATAGGTGAGCTGGCAATTAGCAATTTTCCCTTGCGCTTTTAATGTTGGAGCCGCTAAAACTGCGCTACTAACTGCGAGCATTTTTAGGGCATTACGCCGAGACATTCCGCTGGTTTGCAATATACTGCTTAGTTTAGCTTGCATAAATATATGCCTTAATATTTATAGTAAACATCGACATCGAGCTCAGCACGCAATTTAGCTAAGGTTTCAGCTTGCTGAGTGAGTAATGAATAAAGCGCCATTTTGTCTTTTAATTGTAATTGGCTATAGGGTTGATATGTGGTATTTGACAGTTGATATGGCTGCATTATTTGGTTAATCAGCTGTTCATTTTGCTGTATTTTATCCAGTGTTTCTGGCTTGATAAAAGGTTTAAGAACCCCAACTATTTTTTTTGCTCCCTCTAAATTAGCGGCAATATCAGTTAAATCAGACAAACTGTAGATATTTTCTTTACCACCCAATTTTGTTTCTAAGATCATTTCAATAAAATCAGCCGAGGCTTGCACAAGCTTGGGTATTTCGATGGTTTCAGTTGCTACTCGTTTATGCAAATCACGCCCTTTGAGTAATAGCTCTTGGTTTGCCGCTAACGCAAGTTTGGCATCCTTTTGCATAAATAGCTGGTACTCAACAAGATGAAACCCCGTAAAGCGGTAATCTGTTTCTTTATCGAGGAAATAATCGGCTCTTGGGTTAATTGTCCTATCCGTATTACCAAACAAAATAATAATCGGGCGCACTGTTTCATAGTACTGGTGAGCTTGAATATATGCTGTTTGAGCTTGTTGCAGCTTCCCTTGCTGTAAATTCTGTTGCAACAATTCCAATTGTGTGACCATTTCTGCCAATTGATTAGTGGCAAAGGTTAAATAGGTTTGGATTGCATGTTGATATTTTTCTGGAGTGGGTATATCACCTTTAGCAATAATGATGTTGTCCCCTGTTTGCACAGGGGATCTTAGTGCTTTACTTTGAACCAAAGTAGGAATGGCAACACTGAGTATTAAGCTAAAAGACATCCATTTGATATTCCGCCTCAGTGAGCTAGACATTTTTTTTGCTCCGAGCAAACAATGGGATCACAATAGCCCAATAAAGGACAAAGGTAATGACGCTGAGCCAAATCGGTTGTGAACGGTAGGCAAAGAAAGAAGAGATAAAATTGCCAGCAATACCAGAATCATCGAGAAATGCGGTTGTATCCCAAGCGGGATAAATTAAAAACTCAGGGATAGCGAAATCATATTCAATCAGTAAGTTAGCACTTTCTTCTACACCTTTAAGTAAGAGAGATAGTGCGAGGAATAATAAAATAACCCCTGTAACTTTAAAGAAGATAGACCACGAAATTAAGCGATTTGTTAGTAGGAAAACATAAAGTGTAAGAGCTGCAATCGCAATTCCACCACCGACCTCGATAAAGAAAGTCGAGGCATTAGATGTGGTTAGCGACATAATAAAGCTAGATAGGAAGACGACGATTTCACTCCCTTCGCGGGCAATGGCAATAGCAATAATCAATGCGGCTCCCCACCAGTTATGGTGGGCGGCATTACGGCTTATTCCTGATTCAATTTCGGATTTCATTGAACTTCCATGTTTGTTCATCCAATACACCATTTGGACAATCAGGACACAGGCGAGTAACTCCATAAAAATCATAAATAGTGATTGCCCAGTGTCATCAAGGACATTGAATACACCATAAATGAGAAGCGCCAATAAGATTGAGGTTATAACCCCGATAGCGACACCAGCCCACAGGTATTTCATACCATTATGTGCGTCAGGGTGACGTTTAATCCACGCATAAATAATGCCAATGACAAGTAGCGCTTCAAAGCTTTCACGCCAAACAACAAACAGAACTTGTCCCATGCTAAATCCTTTTATTTCGCAATGATCTCGCCTTTGGGGTGAGAAAGGTGGAAGTCATCAAAAAAAGTGTACGTACCAGGTTTCAGTGGTGCGATTACCACTACTGAGCTTGCACCCGGCGCTAAAACTTTTTCTTTTCTTAATTGAATGCTTTCAAACTCTGCGGGTTCAGTACCTGTGTTGGTAATTTTAATGCGGATAATCGTTTTTGCAGGAACTTCAAGAACTCGCGGGATGAGATCACCATTTTTCATTTCTAATTCGACAGTATATTTTTCTGCAGCAAATGAAGATAAGGGAACTATTGTACAAGTGATAACCAGTAAAAAGCTCAGTAATGTTTTCATTTTGGCTTGGTTTATCCTTTAATAACGACAAACAAAAAAGGGCTTACGCAAGATAACTCCCTTGGCTAAGCCCTTATCTAATTTTAATAAAAAAATTAGTAACTACCTTTACGGCCAACACCTGCGTAGTCAAAGTCCCAAGAGACTTCGAAAGGTTGGAACCAAGGGGCTACACCTGTTTCTTTATCAATATGGCGCCCAAAGGCAACTTCTTTATTGTGTGATGGCGGGTAAATTTTATAGGTGACGCGGTATTTACCATTGCCATCTAATTTAATGTTTTCCCCATAATGAGGGCCATCACTCGCCACCATAGGCATAAATGTGCCTGTTTGAGTTTGTGGTTTATCACCGAGTTTAGTCACTGAATACTCAATGGTCAGGTAAGGGATCCAATCGCCTTCTGCAAAGCCATTTGGGTTATCTTCAACAGCGTGAATATCTGCTTCTAAGTGGACATCTGCTTTATCTGCAGCTAAGTGAGACATCGCATGATGGCCTTCTTCGGTATCCATTGTAATGGGCTGTAAATAAACACCTTGGATTTCCATTCCGTTTTTGATCACAGGGTGACCGAGAGGGTACTCTTGAGCTAATGCTGAGATTGAAAACAACGCGAGACCTGAAACAGCAGCTTTATAGGCGAGTTTCATTATTTTTGTCCTTACCATAAGTGATATAGAGTAGTAATGATAATCATTACTATTAATAAAAAACAAGTGATAATTTCTGATAAGTTGACAACGCGTTGCTGAGAATGATTATTTTTATATAAAAATCTATGTGTTAGAAAAAGTTATTATTCTTCAAAAAATAACTTGCTAATAGTGTGCTCTATTAGGCAGTTTATTATTATCTACGTGATATATTTTGAATGTAGATATTCATGACAAATGAGTTTTTCATCAATTTTGTTGAAACTAAAGGTATAGCCATGCAACGACGTTATCTTGATTGTTCAGCTTCAGAAATCGCAAAATTCAATAAAAAGAATCTATTAGAATCAATTAAAGCCAGTGAAGGGCGAATATTGGTTTCTGAAACCATTGGTACAATTCAGCCTGTATTAATGACCGTAACGAATGCTGAATTAGCTGCAAGCCAAGGTGCCGATATCCTGTTGCTGAATGTTTTTGATGTTAATCAACCGACTATGCAAGGCCTGCCCGAAGGGATTGAACCCGAAGAAATCATTCGAACGCTTAAGCGTTTAACGGGGAGAGCAATAGGCGTTAATTTAGAGCCCGTACCTGAGGGATTTAATAATCCAACACAGGATGCGCAGTGGAAAATGTCAGAAGGGCGGTTAGCAACAGTAAAAAATGCCCTTAAGTTAAAAGAAATGGGTGCTGACATTATTGTTTTAACGGGAAACCCTGGAAATGGAGTCACTAATCAGGAAATTAACCAGAGTCTTAAAGAGCTTAAAGCTGTTGTTGGCGAAGATATTGTGCTTATTACAGGGAAAATGCACGCAGCAGGGGTTTTGAATGCCTCGGCTGAGCAACTCATAACAGAAGATGATATTCGTACCTTTATTAACAGTGGTGCAGATATCATTTTGCTTCCGGCTCCAGGAACGGTCCCCGGAATCTCGTTAGAATTTGTGCAAAAAATGGTGGGTTATTGCCATTCCCAAGGAGTGATGACAATGACAGCGATTGGGACTTCTCAAGAAGGCGCAGATTTACAAACTATTCGGCAAATAGCATTAATGTGTAAAATGGCCGGGACAGATTTACATCATATTGGTGATTCAGGATATAACGGAATTGCATTACCTGAGAATATTTTAAATTATAGTATTGTGATCCGAGGGGTTAGGCACACTTACTCACGTATTGCTCGTTCAATTAATCGCTGATTGGCGTTTTTAGGTGGTTTTTACAAAATGATTTGTGAAAATCACCGACTAAAAGCAAGATTTGTTTCTATCTACTCTAGATTTAAATT
The DNA here is from genome assembly GCF_032706145.1 of Providencia sp. PROV040. Classification (NCBI taxonomy): domain Bacteria; kingdom Pseudomonadati; phylum Pseudomonadota; class Gammaproteobacteria; order Enterobacterales; family Morganellaceae; genus Providencia; species Providencia sp. PROV040. Next base: position 1,288,370 of record NZ_CP120530.1, read on the forward strand.
CATATTATTTTCGATAAAAATTTATACAATTCCCTCAATTCTTCAGGTAAAATTTCGCCCATTTTTCTAAAACAATATTTATAACACAATAAAAGAAGTGAGTTATGTCGCAAAATACTAATCCGGTACCAAAAATTGGTTTCGTTTCTCTCGGCTGCCCGAAAAACCTAGTTGATTCAGAACGCATTTTAACTGAATTACGCACTGATGGTTATCAAGTGGTTCCAAGCTATGATAATGCTGACTTAGTCATTGTGAATACTTGTGGATTTATCGACAGTGCAGTGCAGGAATCATTAGAAGCGATTGGGGAAGCACTGAATGAAAATGGTAAAGTGATTGTGACAGGATGCCTTGGTGCGAAAGAAAACCAAATTCGTGAAGTACATCCAAAAGTTTTAGAAATCACTGGCCCACATAGCTATGAGCAGGTACTTAACCATGTTCACCACTATGTACCGAAGCCTGAACATGACCCTTTCTTGAGTTTAGTCCCTGAGCAAGGGGTAAAATTGACACCAAAGCATTATGCGTATTTAAAAATTTCCGAAGGGTGTAATCATCGTTGTACTTTCTGCATTATTCCTTCAATGCGAGGGGACTTAGATAGCCGTCCAATCGGGGATGTGTTAAATGAAGCTAAGCGTCTGGTCGCTTCAGGAGTCAAAGAGTTACTGGTTATTTCCCAAGATACTTCTGCATATGGTGTTGATGTTAAAAATAAAACGGGTTTTTGGGATGGTCAGCCTGTAAAAACTAGCATGGTGGGGTTATGCGAACAACTTGCTTCAATGGGCGTATGGGTGCGTTTACATTATGTTTACCCTTATCCACATGTTGATGATGTTATCCCGTTGATGGCAGAAGGTAAAATTTTACCTTACTTAGATATTCCATTACAGCATGCAAGTCCGAAAATTTTAAAATTAATGAAACGCCCCGGTGCCGTTGAAAGAACACTTGAGCGGATTAAACGTTGGCGTGAAATTTGCCCTGAACTCACCTTACGTTCAACATTTATTGTTGGATTTCCCGGTGAGACAGAAGAAGATTTCCAAATGCTATTAGATTTCTTATTGGAAGCTAAGTTGGACCGAGTCGGCTGTTTTAAATATAGCCCTGTCGAGGGAGCGAAAGCGAATGAACTAGCAGATCAAGTTCCTGAGGAAATAAAAGAAGATCGTTATCATCGTTTTATGCAATTACAACAGCAAATTTCTACACAGCGATTACAAGATAAAATTGGTAAAGAAATTTTAGTCATTATTGATGAAGTTGATGATGAAGGTGCTATTGGTCGTAGTATGGCTGATGCACCAGAAATTGATGGTATGGTTTATCTCAATGGTGAATTTGAGGTTAGCGTTGGGGATATAGTGAAAGTATTAGTTGAGCATGCAGATGAATATGATCTGTGGGGAAATATTGTTACTGCTTAATTTAATAAAAGCGTTCTAGAAGTGTATATGGCTAACTTAGATAGATTCAGTTAGCCATTTTCTTTTTTACCACATTGATTTACTACTTTTAATTATAAAAAATTGATGTGGATCAATGGTTGTAAACCTATCAATTAATAACTTGATCTAGAATATAATAATTAAATGGCAAATTGACATAATCAGATAACTCTTATCGAAGAATAAGGATAACTATGTCAACTCATTTAATATTTCCAACTACAACACCTGTAAAAGAAAGTATTTATAATTCAGGTAATTATGAATATATCGTAGAGCTTGCTCATACAACCATTGAGAGCGGATTAGCCTCATTACATGATAATAATATTCGCAGTTCTCTACTGAGCACTGATGGGAAAACGCTTTGGCTCAGTCATGAGCTTGATGGTAACTTTGAGATAGCAAATTTACTATCTGATAATTTAACTTATGGGGCTCAGCTTAGGTTGTATGCAGAGCCAATTGAATTACATGGAATTTTTTATTACTTAGCACCAGTGTATTCACATACTGGTGAGCCTGTACTCGTTGTTGTTTTATCTTCAACTAAGAATAGTTGCAATATTTTGTTTGCACTTACGCAATCCTTAGCAAGGGAAGTGAGTGAAAAATTGAAATTTCGCTATTACGAACAAGGTGTTTTTAAGGTAGATAAGGACGAACAACGGTTCGCTAACTTAGATATTCATTCAGTTGAGAAAGCTTTGATTATTGAAGTTGCACAAGCTTGCAAAGGTAAAATTCAAAAAATGCATAAAGTCCTTGATATGGGACGGACAACATTATGGCGCAAGCTAAAGCAGTACGAAATTAACATTAAGGACTACAAATAGCTCTCCTATATGCTCTGAATGGTAAAAAATAGTGCTTTCGCGTGTTTTTCGAACAGCTACAAAACATAAAAACAGCGAAGCGCGAAATATTTACCAACATTTTGAACGTTTGAACGACAGCCGATAGATAAATAAAGCGTAATCTATCTACTTGTATCGTTACTTGATGTATTGAGAAAAGAAAATGAAAACGATGCTTATTATGCTTGGATACGGTAAGGAGGTATGTCGTTTGTAGCCTTATTTTTTTAGTTTTATGAGAGAGAAAGTTCGTTGATAAAGGTTATTGTTTTACTAAAAAAGTAGTGAGATATGGGGAGGGTAAATAATACTTTAATAACTAAAAAAAATGTAATTTTATTTTGTGATTATTAGTGGTTATTATTACCATCTGAATTATTAATTTACTTAGGTTTTTAATCCATAACAGAGTGGTGTTGTTTTTATCACTTATAAAAATAAGTTATTATTTCAAAATTAACAGAATATTAATCTATATTTATCTAAATTATAGTACCTTTAGGTATTTTTCATATAGTTAATTTCTGATGGCTTAGAATCAAGCCATCAGAAATAATAACGCTATAAGAAGGTAAACATAGCATATAGATTAAATATATCTAGGATAGGTATTAATATATTCGTATTCTTGAATAAGTTGTGGTAGTGATTTTATTCCTAATTTTGTATAAATATTAGAGCGATGTACCTCTACAGTTCTTGGTGATAATGACAGTTTTTCTGCGGTTTCTTTACTGGTATTACCTTCTAATATCATATCCATAATTTCTCTTTCTCTAACCGAAAGACGATTAAATTTATCAGAGAGATGAGTATATTTTTTATGCTTCTCATGCATACTTAAAAATAATTCCATTGCGTTGCTAATGGAATTTGATATTTCGATGTCCTTGAAAGGAAAGGGAAAAAAATCAAAGGCTCCAGCTTTAAAGCTTTCTCGACATAGACTGATAGAAGGCTCTTCGGCAAGCACAATGAATGGAACAATACCAAATGAATTATTTATATTGTTTAATCGATTAATACGATTTTCATCATTGTTTAAGAATAATAAAATACATTCCTTTACATTACCCTCATTAGGATAAGTATAATTACTCATAAACACTTCTTCGTTATTATAAAATCTAAAGATAAAACCAAAAGATTCCATCATTAATTTCAGTTTATTCTTAAAGACATTATCACTTTCTACGATTACGTGAATGGTGTTATTCATCACCATACTCCTGTTGAACTGATTTGATATTCATACTAATCTGATAAAATACGTAGATAAATAAAGTGAAATTTAAATTCCACAATAATATTTTCTACTGATCGTTGTTTTTTTTATTAATGTAATACTGACCTTAATTTATATTAAAAACATCATCTAGTTAAATTTAATATAAAAATAGAAACAATAGTTAAAGTTTGTGTCATTGGGTAATATTCGATTAATGACGTGTAACATTTTAGGTGATTTTACTTATTAAATGTGTTTTTATCATAAAGTGATAGACAGAAATATTGCTAAAGCTAATCAATAATATCTTAAATCATTAGTCATAAAAAGTCTTAGATGTACACTTATGTTGTTTTTTGAGGTGATAGCTCTTAACTTGTGAATTGACGAAGATTAAGTACTTTTTATATCTATCATGTTAAAATTAATACTTACCTAGTTTTGATGAGTGAATATACTTAATGGCTTCTTTAAAAGACGTAGCTCGACTTGCAAATGTTTCATTGATGACTGTATCAAGGGCAATTAATAGCCCTGAATTACTAAAGCCTGAAACCTTGAAACAAGTCCAACAAGCTATTGAGTCACTCAATTATGTCCCTGATTTTTCAGCGCGAAAGATCAGAGGGAAAAGCTCTAGGGTTTCGACAGTTGGTGTTTTGGCCCTCGATACAGCAACTACCCCTTTTTCTGTAGAAATCATTCTTTCAATAGAACAAACCGCGAGGCAATTCGGCTGGAGTAGCTTTGTAGTTAATATTACATCTAGCGAAGATAGTGAAAGAGCTGTCCGACAATTATTATCTCAGCGGCCAGATGGTATTATTTATACTACGATGGGGCTTCGAGAAGTAGCGATTCCAGAAACATTACATAATAATCGTTTGGTTCTTGCTAATTGCATAGATAAAAATGGGCAGTTCCCTGCTTATGTGCCAGATGATTTTAATGGTCAATTTAATGCAGTAAAACGCTTAATAGAGAAAGGATATCGAAATCCTCTTTGTCTTTATATTCCGCAAGAGACACTCGCTGGAAAAATGCGCCGTGAAGCGGTGGAGTCTGCGTGGGCAAGTGCTGACTTACCGCTAGCATCACTTCAGCAACACCATTTAGAGTTAGGCGATGAGCATTATTTAGATGTTATAGCTTTAATTAATAGTCATTTTAAGAATAAAAAACCGAATTTTGATGTCATTATTTGTGGAAATGACCGTATAGCATTTTTAGCTTACCAAGTACTACTTAGCCGTGGCTTACGTATTCCACAAGATATCGCAGTACTTGGCTATGATAATATGATAGGTGTCGGGGAACTATTTTATCCTCCATTAAGTACGGTTGTGTTACCGCACTATCAATTAGGCCAACAAGCCGCTTTACACATCATAGAAGAACGGCAGCAAAATAGTGTTGAATATGTTGCTTGCGACTTGTTAGAACGTAATTCTTTTTAACCTTGCAGAGAAAAGCAAATCTAGTAGCTTGCTATTCAATGGATTTTTTGATCTCCCAATAAATCGCTTTTTCGAGCTTTGCTTGCTGATTTATTGCAAATAATCTTAAGTCCCGCTCACTTTGATGGGGGTAGATTCGACAACTAAAATTGAGTTCACCATCATTAATAAATACTTCCAAGCTAGAGTGATCGATAAAAGCATTTATTTTAAGTTGATGACCTTCAGGTATTGGCGCACAACGACTATCACTAATTGTATATTCAGGGTAATGACGCATTAAGGTTAATTGCTGACTTTGGTTATCAATGTAAAACTGTACGCCGTATCCTACCCAAAAGCCGAATTTTTCAGCAGGGCTTTGCTGTAAGTCCCAGATAAGTTCTATTTCACAACTTGTCGCATTCTCATTCAGTATGATTGTGCTGTTTTTAGCTAGTGTTGTTGCGGGAAAATGGCTTGCGGACTGACGTAATGTTTTCAATTCCTCTATAGGTTTAGCGACAATTTTACCTTGTTCATTCAGTGTTAGCTCTCTAGGTAAAGTAAAACATCCTGACCACCCATGTTTTTGTGTGGGCATATGGCTTTCCCACATATCCATCCAAGCGATAGCGATACGGCGGCCATCTTTAGCTAAAAAGGTTTGAGGTGCGTAAAAGTCTTGGCCGAAATCAAGTTCTGTAAATGCATGTGAAATTTTATAAGATGAATTAGGAGACCAATTACCAACCAAATAACCATTTTGAAATAGATTTCGATACTGATAATTTTTTGCCTTTTTTCCTTGAGGTGAAAAGAGGGCAACAAATTGTTCGCCTAATGGAAAGAAATCAGGACATTCCCACATATAAACATTATCGTCGTCAGTTTTTGCCAGAACTTGGTAGTTTTGATCCCAATTTAATAAGTCTGTACTCTTAAATAAAAGTATTTGTCCTTGATCTTGGGAGTCTCTTGCGCCGACGACCATCCACCATTTTCCATCTTGTCGCCAAACTTTAGGATCTCGAAAGTGCATATAACCATCGGGTGCAGAAAGCACAACACCTTTCTTTTCGAAATGAATACCATCTTCACTGATTGCAACACATTGTGATTGGATGATTTGACTATCATCACCTGGATTTGCTAACCAGATGTGGCCCGTGTAGAACAGATATAATTTATTATCGTAACTAATTGCAGATCCTGAGAAACAACCATCTCGGTCATAGTCTTCACTAGGTGCTAACGCAATTGCCTGATGTTCCCAATGTACCATATCTGTACTTGTTGCATGCCCCCAATGCATGGGGCCCCAAATCGCACTAAATGGATGATGTTGATAAAAAGCATGGTATTGGCCTTGATGATAGATCAAACCATTAGGGTCATTCATCCAGCCTGCATAAGGGGCAAGGTGGTATTGTGGGTAAAACTGCAAGTCCATATTTTTCCTTGCTGTTTTGATGGCTTCGTTGGCTAGTTCAAGTTGTTTTTTCATTATGGCTTCCTGAATGTTTTTCGATCGCAATAACAAAATAAGCACATGAAATTCAATAATAGGTGCGTTTATTTGCTGGTTTCTTTATACTCAATGTTAACGTTAACAGTTTGCGTTTACTAGTTTTATTTTTATGAGTTGGTAATGTGCTAGCTATGAATAAGAATGAAGGTTAAAGATATAAAACTCGCAAAGGAGACATAATGAAAGTTTGGGCATTAGGGGATGCTGTCATTGATTTAATCCCCCTTCAAAACATGCAATATGAAGCTTGTGCTGGTGGAGCACCTGTGAATGTTGCCGCGGGTGTTGCACGCTTAGGGCAAAACAGTGGTTTTATTGGGCGAGTCGGCGAAGAAGCTTTTGGGCATTTTATGCAGAAAACCCTATTTGATATAGGGGTTGATACTAGTGCGATGGAGTTTGATGAAAAGTATAAAACAAGTACTGTTCTCGTCTCGTTACACGAAAATGGAGAACGTGAATTTTCTTTTTTAGTTTCTCCTTCGGCCGACCAATTTTTAACGATAAATAATTTACCGCAATTTGGTAATGATATTTTGCATTTTTGTTCATTAGCTCTGGTGCACCATCAATGCAGAGCATCACTATCGACAGCTATCGAACAACTCAAGCTCGCTGGCGGATTACTGAGCTTTGATATTAACATTCGTCCGCAAATGTGGCCAGATCCCGACGAAATGCACCAAATTGTTGATAATTTTGCAAAACAAGCAGATATTTTAAAACTTTCGGATGATGAATTGCTGTGGTTAACGCAAGAAAGTCGTTTTGAGAATGCTATAGCTAAATTGCAAAATTACCCTGCTCAATTAAAAATTGTGACTCAAGGTGCTAAAGGCTGTCAGGTGTTCACCCCCTTAGTTCAAATAGCCGTAAGTGCTTATTTAGTTGAAAGTATTGATACTACTGGTGCAGGTGATGCATTTATGGCAGGGTTATTGGCGGCCATCTCACAATATGGGCTAGTCAACGAAAAAGAGGGATTGATGAAGGTCATCTCGCAAGCTACGGCTTGTGGTGCACTAGCGACAACTAAAAAAGGCGCTATCGCTGCGGCTCCGACACAACAGGAATTATTTGTATTTATGCAGCAGCAACCGCCATTACATCAACGCGATGTTTTTTGATGAGAATATATGTGTATTGAGCAACTAAAAGGTAGCGATATAGTTACCTTTTAGTTTAAGAATACTTGATATAATTCAAATTATATTATGGTGGTGGCAAGTTTTATTTTTTGCATTTTGGCGTATGATAAGTAGCTAATATTATTTAATCAGATTTTATTGTGGATAAATCATGTTGCTTCGCTCGGGAGTAGCTCTTGCTATTTTTTCCTATATCCTATGGGGAATAACACCATTATTTTATCGTTTACTTCCCGGTGCGGAACCTTTAGAGCTACTTGCAGAACGTCTTATCTGGTCTGTGCCTATACTTTTTCTTGTTCGCTTAATTATCAAAAATAAATCTTTATGGCGTGAGGTATGGTCTGACAAACAGTCGATAATCCTGTGTTTATTTAGTTCGTCGGTTATGGCGATATCTTGGACTACATTTACTTATGCATTAACCCACGGGCAGGTGTTAGCTGCTAGTCTTGGCTATTTTATTAACCCATTATTTTCTATTTTACTTGGTGTTTTGTTCCTTCGCGAACGGCTTGTTTTTGCAGAAAAAATGGCTGTTATTTTTATTTGTGCGGGGGTCGGTTACCAAATTTGGCAGTATGGTGAATTACCTATTTTAGCGTTAGTAATGGGGAGTGCTTTTGCAGTCTATGGGTTAATCCGTAAATTTATTCGATTTGATGTGATTACGTCTTTATTTCTAGAAGCACTTTGGCTGCTTCCCATTGCAATAGCGATCACTTGGTGGTTAGCATCTCATGGTCTAAGTGCCGTGACGCAAGGGGATTGGCAAATTAAAGTTCTTTATATGTTAGCGGCGCCTGTCACGATAATTCCTTTGCTTTTTTTTACCGCAGCGATTAAACGGACATCATTAACGGTGATTGGTTTAGCGCAATATATAGAACCAACAATTCAATTTTTATTGGCCGTATTTTTATTTAATGAGCTCTTTGATTGGGTCAAAGGTATTAGTTTTTCACTTATTTGGATTGGTTTAATGTTTTGTGTATTAGCTATTTTACGCAAACAGTATATTAAATTTTCTCACAAAGAACCCTTTATTACTGGGCGCGATAAAACACCATTAGATTAAATAATAATTATTATTATCAATCGATTATGAAATTTTTTTTTATAGTGTTTTTTCCTTGATAGTAAAAGCAAACGATTGCGTATATAATTGGTATCAACTTTTTGTCGGTAAGGTCATCAATCATGAATCAATTAGGTACTGCGCTGTGTAAATCTGCAACAAAAGTCATGCTGTTAGGTGCTGGAGAGTTAGGCAAAGAAGTTGCGATTGAATGTCAACGATTGGGCATCGAAGTTATTGCGGTTGATCGCTATGATAATGCGCCAGCGATGCATATTGCACACCGCAGTTATACGATAAACATGCTTGATGGCGAAGCGCTGAAACAAATAGTCTCACGGGAAAAACCTGATATTATCGTGCCTGAAATTGAAGCAATTGCGACACAGGTATTGATGGAGCTTGAACAGCAAGGACAAAAAGTGGTTCCGTCTGCGAAAGCCATTGTACTTACTATGGATAGAGAAGGGATCCGTCGTTTAGCGGCAGAAGAGTTGAAATTGCCAACATCAGAGTATCAATTTGTAGACAGTAACCCCGATTTTATTGCAGCGGCAGAAAAAATTGGGTTTCCCTGTATTGTTAAGCCTGTGATGAGTTCATCAGGAAAGGGACAAAGTGTGATCCGCTCTCGAGCAGAATTAGATCAGGCTTGGGATTATTCCCAGCAAGGTGGGCGAGCAGGGCAGGGGCGTGTAATTGTTGAAAAAATGGTTAATTTTGATTTTGAAATTACATTGTTAACAGTCAGTGCAGTGGATGGTATTCACTTTTGTGCGCCTATAGGTCACCGACAAGAAAAAGGGGATTACCGTGAGTCTTGGCAGCCGCAGTACATGAGTGAGGCTGCGTTGAAAAAAGCGCAAGACATTGCCAAGAAAATTGTAACCTCTCTAGGAGGTTATGGAATATTTGGTGTTGAATTATTCGTATGTGGTGACGATATCATTTTTAATGAGGTTTCGCCTCGTCCCCATGATACGGGGATGGTGACGCTTATTTCGCAGAGTTTATCTGAATTTGCATTACATGTTCGTGCATTTCTTGGTTTCCCAATTGGCGTGATCCGTCAATATGGGCCGAGTGCTTCAGCGGTTATTTTACCTAATTTACAAAGCCAAAATGTGGTTTTTTCAAATATTGGTGCTGCTTTGGGGTCTGACACCCAATTACGGTTATTTGGTAAACCTGAAATTGCAGGAACTCGTCGGTTAGGTGTGGCTTTGGCGATTGCGGATTCTATTGAAAATGCATTAGATATGGCTAAGAAAACCGCGAATACAGTGTGTGTTTCTGGTTGATCTTGATGAATTTTGCGCTCAATGACTCTAAGTGAGTGAGCGCTTGTATACTTTAATTTTAACTTTGAGATTATCTTCATATAAGACTTTATTTACCTTTATTCCTAGTTTCACTGAAATAGATATCCGCTATCTTTAATTAAGCGAGTATTTAATAGAGCAAAGTTGATGAGCTTAGCGTCTTATCACTTAGTAGGCATAAAAGTAGAATAAGGAAAGTTATGATGATTCATTATGTAGTTGGTTTAATGTCATTAGGATTAATATCTTTTTTATCAACAGCGCAAAATCTTGAACAACAATTCAGTTTATGGGTAGAGAACGAAAAAGATAAAATCGAGTGTTTTGAGCAACAATCTTCATTTAAGTATTGCTTAGGTAAATCATCGAATAAAGGCTTAGCTGTTTTTGATCAGAAAGGACAAGAGATTTATCAACTTTACTATTTTGATAATTGGCCTGATGAAGCGCAAGACGGGGTATATCGAATTCGCAAAGAAAATAAAATTGGTTTTGCAGACGCAATTACTGGGGAAATCGTGGTTGATGCAATTTATGATTGCGCGTATCCCTTTGAAGCAGGGAAAGCGAAAGTCGGTATCGGATGTGAAACGCAAACAGATGGTGAACACAGTTGGTGGGTTGGTGGTAAATGGACAACAATTACACGCCAATAGCACATAGATATTATAAAGCTTCAGATAACCTAACTTTGAGATTTCACGTTATTAGTGAACTTTGTTTACAATAAATTTCATTTTATTCATATGAGTTACATTTTTTAACTTATTGAAAATAAATCAGAATTGTTATATGGATCACATTTTTGACCTCATATTCCCTTCCTAAAAACCATTTAAAGTAAAAAACAAACCGCTTAATTCTATATGGCACCACTTAGCATAACTTTAGTCATTTGCTGAGTGTAATTTCATACCATATACACCATGGCAGAGCTCAATTTTTTAATTCAATACAGTTCAACCACTGCCAATTAAAAAACCATCAACGATAAATGATAAGCAACGAAAATACAGCGATATCGTTTTTTAAGATGGTTAATACAAAATCAATGGCATGTTCGTTTTACCTCAGAAGGGTGTTCTATGAACAAAAATGGTATTTTAAAGCACATTCCGTGGATGATCCTCGGGATAATCGGTGCAGTCTGTTTAGGGGTTGTTGCACTCAGACGCGGTGAGCACATTAGTGCGCTGTGGATTGTCGTCGCTTCTGTGGCGGTGTATCTCATCGCATATCGTTATTACAGCTTATATATTGCTAAGAAAGTGATGAAGCTGGACGAAACACGTGCGACCCCAGCCGTCATTAATAATGATGGTTTAAACTATGTTCCGACAAATAAAAATGTTCTATTTGGTCACCACTTTGCCGCTATTGCAGGGGCTGGGCCATTAGTCGGACCCGTTCTTGCGGCGCAAGTAGGCTATTTACCCGGTACCTTATGGTTACTAGCTGGGGTTGTGTTAGCTGGTGCGGTGCAAGATTTCATGGTGTTATTTATTTCATCACGCCGTAATGGTGCATCATTAGGGGAAATTGTTAAAGAGGAGCTTGGCCCGATTCCGGGAACGCTGGCGCTCTTTGGGTGCTTCCTAATCATGATCATTATCCTTGCTGTATTAGCATTGATTGTGGTGAAAGCCTTGGCAGAAAGCCCATGGGGTGTCTTTACCGTTGTCTCAACAGTGCCTATCGCATTGTTTATGGGGATATATATGCGATATATCCGGCCGGGGCGCGTAGGTGAAGTTTCTGTTATCGGTATTGTTCTGTTAGTTGCTTCCATTTGGTTTGGTGGTGTGATTGCTCATGACCCATACTGGGGTCCAGCACTGACATTCAAAGACACGACGATCACTTATGCGTTAGTCGGTTATGCGTTTGTTTCAGCATTATTACCTGTATGGTTAATTTTAGCGCCTCGTGACTATTTAGCGACCTTCCTGAAAATTGGGGTTATTGTTGGTTTAGCGATTGGTATCGTTATTCTAAACCCTGAATTAAAAATGCCAGCTGTCACCCAATTTGTTGATGGCTCCGGTCCTGTTTGGAAAGGTACTCTATTCCCATTCTTATTTATTACCATTGCTTGTGGTGCGGTATCCGGCTTCCATGCGCTTATTTCTTCAGGGACAACACCTAAGTTATTAGCAAACGAAAAAGATGCGCGTTACATCGGTTATGGTGCAATGTTAATGGAGTCATTTGTTGCGATTATGGCACTGGTAGCGGCTTCTATTATCGAACCAGGCTTGTATTTTGCAATGAATACACCACCTGCGGCGTTAGGTATTACTATGCCTAACTTACATGAACTGGGTGGTCCAGATGGCGCAGCTATCATGGCTCAGCTCAAAGATGTGTCTGTTCATGCAGCCGCTACAGTGAGTTCATGGGGCTTTGTGATTTCACCTGAGCAAATCATGCAAACAGCGAAAGATATTGGTGAGCCGTCGGTGTTAAACCGTGCAGGTGGTGCGCCGACATTAGCGGTAGGTATTGCGTATGTTTTCCATGAAATCATGCCTGCGGCAAATATGGGCTTCTGGTATCACTTTGGTATTCTGTTTGAAGCGCTGTTTATCTTAACCGCATTGGATGCAGGAACCCGTTCTGGCCGCTTTATGCTGCAAGATTTATTAGGTAACTTTGTTCCGTTCTTGAAGAAAACCGATTCACTGGTTGCGGGTATCATCGGTACAGCGGGATGTGTTGGGTTATGGGGTTACTTATTGTATCAAGGCGTTGTTGACCCACTGGGCGGTGTTAAGAGCTTATGGCCTCTGTTCGGTATCTCGAACCAAATGTTAGCAGCGGTTGCTTTAGTCTTAAGTACAGTTGTATTGATTAAGATGAAACGCAGTAAATACATTATGGTGACTGTCTTACCTGCAGTATGGCTATTAATCTGTACAACTTGGGCATTAGGACTGAAATTATTCAGTGATAACCCACAACTGGAAGGGTTCCTATACTTAGCTAAATCTTATAAAGATAAGATTGCGGCAGGTGGTGCAGAGTTAACTGCACAAGAAATTACTAATATGAATCACATTATTATTAATAACTACACCAACGCTGGGCTGAGTATTCTATTCTTAGTGGTTGTTTACGGTATCATTTTCTACGGTATCCGCGTTGGGATGAAAGCACACAAAAACCCAGAGCGTACAGACAAAGAAACACCTTATGTTCCTGTACCTAAAGAGGGCGTGAAAGTTTCATCTTCACATTAAGTCACCCTTCAACGGATTTGAACATCGAAAGGTGTTCAATAAATGAAAGGTCGCCCTACATTATGTGCTCATGATGTAGGGCATTTGTATTGGAGAGGCTGATGTTTGGAAATCTTGGCAAAACAGGAAAATACCTCGGGCAAGCCGCACGTATGTTAATTGGTATTCCTGATTATGATACTTATGTGCAGCATATGAGTGATAACCATCCAGACAAACCTGTGATGACATATAAAGAATTTTTTCGCGAAAGACAAGATGCACGGTATGGTGGTAGTGGTAAAGGCGGATTTCGCTGCTGTTAATCAATGAAGTGTGAGGGCAATAATGAAACCTATTAGCGTAACAATTTTAACCGGTTTTCTCGGTGCAGGTAAAACGACTCTCCTTAGCCATATTCTTCATGCTGAGCATGGCCATAAAATCGCAGTGATTGAAAATGAGTTTGGTGAAGTCCCCATTGATAACGCAATAATTGGTGATCGTGCGACACAAATTACGACATTAAGTAATGGGTGTATTTGTTGTAGTCGTTCGAATGAATTAGAAAATGCCTTATTAGATCTATTAGATGGCCTTGATAGTGGAAAATTAGACTTTGACCGTCTGCTCATTGAATGCACTGGCATGGCAGATCCCGGGCCGATCACTCAAACCTTTTTTTCCCATGAAGTCCTCTGCGAACGTTATGTATTAGATGGTATTATTACCTTAGTGGATGCTGTTCACGCTGATAAACAATTAAATGATTTCGCCATCGCTCAAGCGCAAATTGGCTATGCAGACCGGATTTTATTGACCAAAACCGATATTGAGCCAAATAATGAAGCTTTAATTGAACGTTTACAACGAATTAATGCAAGGGCGCCGATTTACTCAGTCATTCACGGTGATATTGACCTCAGTATGTTATTAGATATCGACGGTTTTTTATTGGATTCACAATTAAATGTTAAACAACCGACATTCCGTTTCGCCCCTAAACAACAAAATGAAGTAGGCTCGATTGTTCTCGAATTTAATTACCCTGTTGAACTGATGGCGGTTTCTCAGGTAATGGAAGAATTATTACTTGGCTTTGCAGATAATTTACTGCGCTATAAAGGGATCCTTTCCATTGTGAATGAGCCAAAACGCTTATTATTCCAAGGTGTTCAGCGTCTTTATAGTGCGGATTGGGATAGAGACTGGGAAGTTGATGAACAACGCCGCAGTGTATTAGTGTTTATTGGTATTGACCTACCAGAAGAGATGATCCGCGAAAAATTCGCAGCCCTAGAAGTTAATTCAAAATAGAACAATTCAAAAAAAAGAATTTCAAAAAAAGAAATTCAAAGTCATTAGCGGCGTAGCAAGGCGGCAAAAGAGCCAATCCCTAGGAGCATACACAAGTATGTGACTAGGGTTGGCGAATGCAGCCAACAACGCTACGGTGTTAAGGACGAAGAATTAGCGGCGTAGCAAGGCGGCAAAAAGCCAACCCCTAGGTGCATACAAAATATGTAACTAGGGTTGGCGAATGTAGCTAACAACACTGCGGCGTTAAGGACGCGCTTTAGCGGCCATAATTTCAATAATCTGCACGTCAGTATGTCTCATAGAACCCGCAGCTAAAGAACATAAATTGGCAATGGACTGGTCGACATCATCAGAAACAATACCATCCGACCCTCTGACACAGCTATTATCTAATGCCATTAGCACGGCTTTATAAGCGGCACTCGCACTGGTTGACACCTTCATTGCACAACTGTTTGATGCACCATCACAAATCATACCACTAACATCACCAATCATACTGGAAATTGCCATTGCGACGACTTCATAGCGGGATTCTAGTAACCAAGCGATGCCTGCAGCAGCCCCCATAGCTGCTGTTGTCGCAGCACATAGTGCCGATAACGCAGGAAGCTGGTTGTGAATATAAATAGCCATTAAGTGTGACAACATTAAGGCTCGAGCCAGTTGCTCTTCAGAAGATTGCAAATAATCTGCAGTGACAACCACCGGCATGGTTGCTGCAATACCTTGGTTACCTGACCCTGAATTACTCATTGCGGGCAACACAGCCCCTCCCATGCGTGCATCAGAAGCCGCGGAGGTACGGATCATAATTTCTGACATTAAGTCTTTTGAAAGCAAACCACGGTCTCGCTGGGTTTGTAATGTTTTGCCGATATGTAAGCCATAAACATTGCGTAAACCTTCTTGAGATAAGGCTTCGTTTAAATGCGCGGCTTCAAGAATAAAACGAATATCCTCTAAAGGCGCTTCGGTGGCAAATTGATACACAGACTTAGCAGTGACTGGCGGTAGTGGGACGTCAGCTGCGCAGTCAACTGGAGATTCATGGTGAGGTTGAGCCGTTGTGGCATCAAATACGGTGTGATTGTTATGAATAATTTTAACAATATTCGTATGTGACCCCGCAATGATGACGGTTGCGGATTCTGTTTGGGTATAGACCGTGGCTTCGGAGTAGATAACATCGTCGCAAGGGTGCTTAATATCAACGGTAATAGCCCCTTGTGCTAACATAGTTTTACTTAATGCAATGGCATCCGCAGATGCTGATTTTAATACTTCTAAACCTGCTTCAGCATCACCGCCAACTGCGCCAAGGGCTGCAGCAATGGGTAGACCAACCATTCCTGTTCCGGGTACGGTTACGCCCATACCATTTTTCATGAGGTTAGGGGAAACGAAAGCACAGACTCGGGTCACTTTGCCATCAAGAAATGAAGCCGCTTTGGCGGCAGCATATGCTAATGAAATTGGCTCAGTACAACCTAAGGCAGGCTTTACTTCTTGCTTTACTGCGTTGATAAAATATTGCCAAAGTAGTGGTTGTGATTGAGCATGCATGGCAAGTCCCCTTAATAAAATCTTTTTTGATTTTATTATTTTAAACAACAGTCTGGAGAAAAACTTCACTAAGTTAGGGGATTTAAAGAGAGTGGAGAGAAATATTATCTCTAATTTGAATTATAAAAATGAAAAATTTCTAACTTTGAGCTTAGTCACAAAAGTCCTGCCTATAATATTCGGCAGGACTGAGTGATAACTGCACAGATTAGCTTTCTACATCAAGACGCTTACTTTGCCACTTACGTGAACGCCAGCGCCATGCATTGGTTAAGCCGCGCAACCATTCATCAGCAAAGAAACCTAGCCAAATACCTAAGAGACCCATCTCCATTTTTATGCCTAAGAAGTAGCCTAATGGGATAGCGACGCCCCACATAAAAATAATAGCGGTACACAGAGGAAAGCGGGCATCGCCAGAGGCACGCAAGGCATTTACCATCACGATATTAATTGTTCTGCCGGGCTCTAAGAACACCGAAAGTAAAAATAATGGCAGCAGTACCTTAATAATACCTTGGTCATCAGTAATATTATTTAAGATAGGATCACGGAATAACCAAAAGGCAATAACGACACCAATTGTTACGTAAAAACCCATTTTAAGGCTTTTTACACCGCGCCTAAAGGCATCTTCAAAGCGTTTTGCTCCAACAAGGTGGCCAACCATAATTTCATTACCAATACTGATAGAGATCCCGAACAGCATGATAAACAATGATAATTGGAAATAGAGCGTTTGTGCCGCAAGAGACGTTTCCCCCATGAGACCGATAAACGCAGATGCGGTCATAAAATGGAGGATCCACACAAGATTTTCCCCCGCAGAGGGTAATCCAATATGTAAAATCTTACCCAACATTTTCCGTGACCAGTGTATTAACATCATTGGGACAAATTTAATTCTCAGCCCATAAAACAGTAGGCAGAAAAGTAAAATAACGGCAACAATACGCCCAACGACTGTTGACCAAGCAACGCCTTCAAGGCCGTATTGTGGTAAGCCGAAGAAACCATAAAGCACAATGATATTACCAAATACTGTAATCACATTAGCGATTAATGTGACCCACATTGCGGGTTGCGCTTTACCATAAACCCGCAAGCATGCCGCTAAAATAATTGAAATCGCTTCAGGGATTAAACAAATCCCTAGAATACGTAAATAAGTATAACCATCAGCCATTAAATGCGATGGCATATTCATAATAGTTAGAATGCTATAGCCAAAAAATAACGCAACTAATGCGCTGGAAAAACCAAGAATAAAGTTAAACGCGATTGAAATATGAATTGCTTGGCTGGCTTTTTCTCGGCGGCCTGCCCCTAGGTATTGGGCTATAACAACGCTACACCCCACACTGATAAAGTTAAAAATAGTGATAAATAGGTCAAACACTTGGTTTCCCACCCCCATAGCAGCAAGGTAGGCTGTAGACACGTGACTAACCATGTAGGTATTAATTAATAATGTGGCCAAATGAAGAAAAATATCGATAAAAATTGGCCAGCTGAGCGAAAAGAGTGACCGCTCAGTCACATCGGATTGATGCATTGAGAACCTTTATATATTCATGAATGATAGGGAAAGCTTTCTGATGGGCTAATTCTACATGGATTTCAACAATGAAAATAGGGTTAAAATGCGTCTGATTTAATTAGGCTAATGTTTTGTTTACTTTTAATTATTCTGTTAAATTCAATTTCGCTATAAATAATTTAATAAGCAACATCAGAACTGTATAGGAGCAAAAATGACAAAAATTAAAGCAGCAATAGTGGGCTACGGTAACATTGGTCGCTATGCACTAGAAGCTGTTCTGGCCTCTGAGGATTTTGAGTTAGTCGGGGTAGTTCGTCGCAATACGCAAGATATTCCTGCTGAGCTTTCTGGATATAAAGTGGTTGATGATATTGAAAAACTTGGGAAAGTGGATGTTGCACTCTTGTGTTCACCAACGCGTGCTATCGGCCCATTAGCAGCTAAAGTTTTGAGCCTCGGTATTAATACGGTTGATAGTTTTGACGTGCATTCAGATATTGTGGCGCTAAAACACAGCTTAGATGACGTTGCGAAACAGCATAATAGCGTGGCGGTTGTTTCTGCCGGATGGGATCCTGGCTCGGATTCGATTATGCGTACATTGATGCTAGCAATGGCACCAAAAGGGGTAACTTATACGAATTTTGGTCCAGGGATGAGTATGGGACACAGTGTGGCCGCTAAAGCTATCAATGGCGTAAAAGATGCCCTTTCTGTCACAATTCCATTAGGAACAGGGGTTCATCGTCGTATGGTTTATGTTGAATTAGACGGTGGCGCTAAGTTCGATGAGGTGGCTCAAGCGATTAAAGCAGACAGCTACTTTTCTTCTGATGAAACACATATTCGTCAGGTGGATAGCATTGATGCATTAAAAGATGTTGGGCACGGTGTGCACATGACTCATAAAGGGGTTTCAGGGGCAACACATAACCAGTTGTTCGAATATTCAATGCGCATTAATAACCCTGCACTGACTTCTCAATTTATGGTTTCTGCCGCACGAGCGACGATGAAACAAGCAGCAGGCGCATATACAGTGATTGAAATTCCACCAGTGAATTTCTTACAAGGTGATTTAGATACGCTGATCGCCAAACTGGTTTAATTAAATTTAATCTATCTGTGGCATGACATTTATTCGTTCATGCCATCTTGTCGATATTTCTTACACTTTACCTCGCTTTGAACCTGCCATTCAGACTTTAGCCACTGTTTATTTTTTGTGTGATCAAGTAGCTTATTAATAAAGTGATATTGGTGAGATGGAGTGAGCTAATGGTAAAACCACCAAGGAATGGGAAAGATAAAAACCAAGGTTTTTTCCCAGAACAATCTTCAGTAAAAAGTGTGAAGGAGAACCCGCATTCTTTCAGTATTATTCGTGCTTTTTCTAAAATAATAAACTACGGTTTTTCATTGTTTTATGTTGGTTTTATTCTATCTGTATGGTTTTTTCCTGAATACTATACGGTAGAAATTATTTATAACCTGACGTTGATCCTGATTTTTGAATTTATTTTAGTTCACTCGGGCGTCTTTATGGCGGTATTTCGTGATTGGCGAGTATTAACGTTATTTGCTCTTTTCTATGGTCTTTTTGCACTGGCCATCAATATGTCAGTATTAGGTGATTCCCCATTAATTTTATATTTATACAGTGCCACTGTTGCCAATCGAATGCTTTTTGGTTTAACCAGCCGAACAGAGCAAGAACGTTCAGAAAATATGGGCTATTCAGCATTAATGGCACTCAATTTTATGTTCTGTATTTTCTCGGTGTTAATTTTATCTTTCCTCGTGCCTTATGGCGGATTAACGCCTGAATATTTAAGGTCGATTGACTATTATTCGAGTATTTCTAGCGGTGGTGAATTCCCGGAGAAACCCCATGTGGCTTTTGCCTTTGGCGTGCTCTACTTTGGTATGCCTATATTTATGGCTTGTCTAACACATTTCTTATGCAAAGGGCATTCTATTTACCAGAAAAAGGGAAGTAACTTTCGTGGCTAGAAAGATAAAAAAACGCCTACCGAAGTAGGCGCCTGGTGTTGGCAAAATATAAAGTAAAAAAACTAACGTGTAATTGATTTAAATTTTTGTGTGGTGGCGGTTAATGCTACTTCTGTTGGTAAACGTTCCATTGAGCTGGCACCATAGAAACCATGGCAATCAGGGCAGTTGGCTAAAATATATTCAGCATCTTCAGGGGTGGCTATTGGGCCACCGTGGCACAGAACAATCACATCTTCGCGTACTGATTTTGCCGCTTTTGCCCATTCATTGATTAGTGGAACGCAATCTTTGAGCGTCAGGGCGGTTTCTGCTCCAATATTCCCCCCAGTCGTTAGCCCCATATGTGGCACAATAATGTCGGCACCAGCTTTAGTCATCGCAATGGCATCTTCAGCGCTAAAAACGTAAGGCGTAGTGAGCAAATCTTTCTCATGAGCGAGACGGATCATCTCAACTTCTAACCCATAACCCATTCCGGTTTCTTCTAAGTTGGCGCGGAAATTGCCATCAATTAAGCCGACGGTAGGGAAATTTTGCACTCCTGCAAAACCTGTTGCTTTGATATCATCAAGGAATTTATCGAATTGGCAGAATGGGTCTGTTCCATTCACACCCGCAAGGACAGGAGTATGTTTTACTACGGGTAAAACCTCTTTTGCCATATCCATAACGATTTCATTCGCATTGCCATAGGCTAATAAGCCTGCAAGTGAACCTCTACCTGCCATGCGGTAACGGCCTGAGTTATAGATAACGATTAAATCGATACCGCCCGCTTCTTCACATTTAGCAGATAGCCCTGTTCCTGCGCCACCACCGATGATTGGTTCTCCCCGAGCAATCATGTCTCTAAATTTTTTTAATAAATCTGCGCGGTTATGTTTCATAGTTAACCTCTATTATTTGTTCAAAATTTCCTGGTGAAGCTGAATAACCTGGTCACAAAACTCTGTGGAGTTAATATGATAAGGACTCAAAATAAGTTGTCTTTTCTCTGTTATTATTAAATTTGCTGTTAAAGCATCAATGAAGGCTTGATCTGCGATAGGATCCCAAAATGGAGCACCATCAACATCTAATGCTGAAAAGCCTGCTGTTGGGATGATAAAGCGCACTTCACCATTACAACGATTTAATTTTTCTGCAATCCAACGACCCATTTGCTGATTTTCTTCTTTGGTCGTTCTCATTAAAGTGACTTGAGCGTTGTGATGATAAAATAAGCGATTTTGGTAGTGTTCGGGCACAGTCGAAGGGCGGCCGAAATTCACCATATCGAGAGCTCCACAAGACATCACGCAAGGGGTTTGAGTGCGTTCAATGGCACCAAAACGGTCTTCATCACACGCTAATACCCCACCAAATAAATAATCACATACTTCGGTGGTTGTAATATCTAAAACAGAATGTAATAACTGGCTATCAATCAGTTTTTCCATGGCTTTGCCACCACTGCCAGTCGCATGGAAGACTAGACAGTCATATTGCGCCTCTAACTCTGTTGTGAGCTGCTGTACGCATGGGGTCGTTACTCCGAACATGGTTAGTGCAATTGCTGGTTTTAAGTCATGCGGTTGTTCTTCGTCGTCAAACCAAACAGCTCCTGCTATTTGATTAGCAGCATTTTTTAATACTTTGCGGGAAATGATATTCAAACCTGATACATCAGTGACGGAGTACATCATCGAAATATCACTCGCGCCGATATAACCAGAAATATCCCCTGATGCCATTGTGGAAACCATTAATTTTGGAATACCTACGGGCAATACTTGCATGGCGGGTGTAATGAGTGCGGTTCCACCCGAACCACCTAAACCAAGAATAGCGGCAACATCTGTTTGTGCGGCAAGATAAAGGCTGAAAGCCTGTGCCATAGCTTCAATGGCTTTACCGCGGTCACCACAGAAAACGGCCTCAGTACCAAGTGGATGAAAACTTGCGACAGTGTGTGCGCTGATATCTGCGTTTTTTTCTAATTGCGTTGGTTGTGTTGTCAGGTCAACAGTACGTACCGCCAATCCGGCGTTTTTGATTAATTCACTAACATAAAATAGTTCAGCACTTTTAGTGTCAAGCGTCGTTACAATATAAATAAAACCCGGATGTTTTTTCATATACAAACCCTTTCAGAGTAAAACGAGCGTTGAATTTTTCATCATAATGAGACTATAGTATCATTGTGGTTGATTGTAAAATGAGATTGTAGTCTCATTTCTGGTTTATTATGACGTTATTGACTGATAATGTTTTTATCCTATTGATAAAATAGTATAAATTATTATTTATAGACCTGAGCTATTTTGAGTATATTTGGATATTTAAAAGATATAATTGTGATTGTTATGATTTTTGCTATTACTTTTAAATCACCTTTATGAATAATTTCTTTAAATCATCAACCAAGTGCATTTACCTATTCACACTTATATGTTTTCATGAGCTCTAACTCATTTTATAGTAAGTGACAGTATTTTAAGGATAAATTAATGTCTAAAACTAATTCACATTCAGAATACAAAGGGACACGAAAACGAACCTATGTATTGTTGATTAAGACGGCTTTAGATTTATTTGAAAAAGGGGCGATGCCTTCTGTTTCTGAGTTGGCACTTGAGGCGGGAGTTTCTCGTGCGACAGCTTATCGTTATTTTCCGACACAA
This sequence comes from Providencia sp. PROV040, assembly GCF_032706145.1. NCBI lineage: Bacteria > Pseudomonadati > Pseudomonadota > Gammaproteobacteria > Enterobacterales > Morganellaceae > Providencia > Providencia sp. PROV040. The sequence continues at coordinate 1,310,756 of NZ_CP120530.1, forward strand.
GCCGATTTAATTACCGCAACGGTTAATGAAAGTTTAGGTCCTATTTTAACTTGGCGCCCGCAAAGTGAGCAAACCGAAGAGCGTATTGACGAGCTATTAACCTATGCTTTTCCACGTATGTTTGAACATGAAGGTGTTTTACGAGCCGCGCTGCAAGTATCATTACAGCAGTGGGCACAGGGGCGAGCAGCTCCACAAAGCATTAAAGATAAGCGTCTAGAACGCGGTAATCGTAAAGAAATTCTTGCAATGGTCACATCGCCAATGAAATCAGAATATCCGCAAGAAATTATTGATAAAGTGATTCGTGCTTTTTCTGTTATTTATGGTTCTGAAATATTTTTAGTACTAAAAGATATTTGGAAAATGGATGATGCTCAAGTAACACAATTAGCACAATGGATGTCCAAAGCGGTTATGAACCAAGCTCATGCTGATAACATAAAGAGAAGGAAATAAATTTTTCACTGTACCGTGTCAATCTAAGTTAAAAAGATTTTTTCAGACCAAGTTAAAATAATAAGATCAAAACCTAATAAATAGATAAATGTTGGTGGATATCACTAGGGTGATAAATAAATAAAAACTAAAGCCATATGGCTTAAATAATATGATATAAATTAGGGATATAAAAAGACTTAATGGTTAATACCATATGAAGAAATTATTAAAAATGATAGGTGGGATTTCCATCTGTGCTTTAATCGGTGGCGGGCTTACTTACCTAGGAGTTCCCCTTGCATTGATGTTTGGCCCGATCATTGCCATTATCATTTTTCATCGTTTTGGTATTTCCTTCGCAATTCCTAAACACACCATTAGTTTTGTTCAAGTCACATTGGGAACCTCCGTGGGCTTGATGTTCAATCAAGTATCTCTTAATGAAGCGGACAATTTATTTCTTTTATTATTGATGTTAGTTGTTTGTTTGGTTGTGCAATTTTCGTTTAGTTTTTTTTGGTTTTACCGGAAAGTCGGTTGGACAAAACAAGAGGCAATGCTTGGCTCTGTACCCGGTGCTATGGCGGCAATCCTCGCATTAACAGACCACACCCATACACCGCCTCAGAAAATTGTTATTTCCCATACAATCCGCTTAATTATTCTTATCTTATTAGCAGGAATTGTTGTTGGCAGTGATGGTGACCCACAACCGATAATAGAATTGCCAGAATTGACATTAATTTCAACGGGATGGCTACTGCTTATTATTGCTGTTGGGGTGATTTCAGGGGCCATTTTGCAGCGTTTAAAAGTTCCTGCGCCTTTTATGTTGACGTCATTAGCGGCGGCTACACTCATTCAAGGTTGGGCTGATATCCCATTGAATTTTCCACTGATGTTGACTGAACTGAGCATGGTATTGATTGGGATGAACATTGGTAACCATTTCATTGTGTTCCCACTTTCCTCGTTGATTAAAAATATATACTCTTCAGCTCAAGTCGTGGTGGTTAATATCGTGCTGACTTTTCTTATCACGGTATTTGCATCTTGGATTACGGGCTATGATATTTCGGTGTTACTGCTAGCTTGGGCCCCGGGAAGTATGGAAGCGATGACATTCGCAGCAATTACCATGAATTTAGATGCAGGCTTTGTTATGTCAAACCATATTATCAGGATGGTAATTATTCAAAGTATTCCATCGATAGCTTTGTTTTGGCAAGAAAGAAGGCAGAAAAGAAAGAATAATTTAGAGTAAAGAAAGAAAACATGCAGGCGATATTTTGGCATGTTTTCTTGATGGGCTTTCTTATCAGCTCACTTGACGTAAGCAAAGAGGCCAAGAGAATCCCGTGCAAGGGACTGGCATTTAAACTCAGTGGTGAGTGGTATCCCTTTTAGGTCACTATAACTTTCTTTGTTAAGAGCGGTCATTTTTTCCGCATTATAGTTGCTAAGGTCCCATTTGTTACTTTTAGCAAAGTAAACAATGGCACGTTCAATTTCTCTATCTGGGATTTGTGAATACCCGCAATCATATTTTAGATAAATAAAAACAGCTGTGAGATCAGCAAGATCTTCAGCTTCGTTGTTGGAAAGGGCTCTGGCAGAATTGGTTATCCCTAACAGAGTCATTAAGCATGACATCAATATAAATTTGCGCATTCGTTATTCTATCTGTTTTCTATGTCAAGTTACGTTAGCATAAGAATAGAATTGTTAGTCAACTATATTTTTCTTAAATCCATGTAATAAACCCACATTTTTAGAGTGGCTTTATTGACCTTCCTGTAAGGGGAAGCTTTATCATACCTCCATTAAACCATGTTTTGCTTCGAAAGTGTAATTTGTCATAAATTACACCACTGATGATTATCGATTTGATAAATAAAAGGAAGGTTATCAATGCTACGTCGCGATTTTCTTAAGTTAAGTGCTATCACATATGCTGCAAGTGCGCTGCCTATTTGGAGCCGCATCGCGGTCGCAGCAGGAAATTATCCAACATTAGCGATTCCACCCTTATTGGAGCCTGATGCGCAAGGCAACATTCAGGTTGTTATTCAGCAGGGTGTTTCGCAATTTGTTCCAGGAAAGCAAACGACGACATGGGGTTATAACGGTAATTTATTAGGCCCTGCAATTAGTTTGAAAAATGGACAAAATGTTAATATCAATATTATTAACAAACTGGCAGAAGACACCACGGTTCATTGGCACGGTTTAGAGATTTCAGGTGAGCAAGATGGCGGCCCTCAAGCGATAATCGAACCAGATACAAGCCGTAAAGTGAATTTTACGGTAAATCAAAGCGAAGCGACATGTTGGTTCCATCCTCATACTCATGGAAAAACCGGCTACCAAGTGGCGATGGGGTTAGCTGGTCTTGTATTAATTAAAGATGATGACAGCACAAAACACGGCTTACCAAGCGATTGGGGTGTTGATGATATTCCTGTCATTTTGCAAGACAAACGCTTAAAAGATGATGGGCAAATTGATTACCAGCTTGATGTGATGAGTGCGGCTGTGGGGTGGTTCGGTGACATCATGCTAACGAATGGTGCTGTTTATCCTAAACATGTTGCCCCGAAAGGTTGGCTGCGCTTAAGGTTATTGAATGGCTGTAATGCTAGAAGTTTAAATATTTCCACCAGTGATGGACGTAAAATGTATGTCGTTGCGAGTGATGGTGGTTTATTAGCCGAGCCGATTGCGGTAACAGAATTACCTATCTTGATGGGAGAGCGTTTTGAAGTATTAATTGATGCCTCCGATGGTCGTGCATTCGATTTGGTAACTTTACCTGTCGGGCAAATGGGTATGACGATCGTACCATTTGACCAGCCTTTGCCAGTACTGCGTATTGAAACAACGTTGACGAAGGGAGAAGGTGACTTACCATCAACACTTGCAGCAATGTCTGCTATTCCTTCTCTTGCTGGCTTAAATCGCCGTCGTTTCCACTTAATGATGGATATGCGTTTGGACATGCAAGGCATGATGATGTTACGTGAAAAATATGGTGACCAGGCCATGGGTAACATGGGCGGTCATGGTGCAATGATGGGGAATATGAACCACGGTAACATGAATGCAGGTAATATGAACCATGGAAATATGAATCATGGAAATATGAATGGCAAAATGGGAAGTGGCGGCCACTGTGGTACAGGTTCTGATGGTTTGGATATTCATAATGCGAATACTATTAATGGGCAAGTTTTCTCAATGACGCATCCCGCATTCAATGCCCCTATGAATCAGCAAGAAATTTGGGTCGTTTCAGGGCGTGGCGATATGATGTTGCACCCATTCCACGTTCATGGCACACGTTTTCGTATCCTAAAAGAAAACGGCCAAGCCGTAGCGCCTCATCGTCAAGGGTGGAAAGATATTGTTAAAGTGGAAGGGCAGGTGAGTGAAATTTTAGTCGAGTTTAAACACCCTGCAACTCAACAGCACCCTTATATGGCCCATTGCCATCTTTTGGAGCATGAAGATACAGGAATGATGTTGGGCTTCACTGTCAGTTAACAGCAATATTTATTTTCAGAGAAAATGCAGTGTGAAATTTTAGCACTGTATTTTCCTTTATTAGTATATGCGTGCTGCCTATGTTAAAATTACGTGCTTTCCATTCCCATAGATGCGTAATAGAAGATGAAACATACCCTTGAAGTGATGATCTCTGAAGAAGAGATTGCTCAACGAATTAGTGAATTAGCTGATAAAATTAGTGCTCATTATCAAAAGCTTGATGGTGAATTAGTCCTTGTTGGCTTGCTGAAAGGTTCATTTATTTTTATGGCTGATTTATGCCGTAAGATTGATGTTCCTCATGAAGTCGATTTTATGACTGTTTCAAGTTATGGCAATGCGATGACATCGAGCCGTGATGTTAAAATTGTCAAAGATTTGGACGAAGATATCCGTGATAAACACGTATTAATCGTCGAAGATATTATCGACTCTGGTAATACTTTAAATAAAGTTCGTGAAATTTTCGAATTACGTGGCCCTAAATCTGTCGCTATTTGTACATTACTGGATAAACCTTCACGTCGCGAAGTGCAGGTTCCTGTTGAGTGGATTGGTTATTCTATTGAAGACAAATTTGTGGTGGGTTACGGTATCGACTACGCTCAACAATATCGTCATCTGCCTTATATTGGTCATGTAACGTTACTTGAAGAATAATATTTGGTGACCTTATAAAGAAGAGCCGCGTTTAGCGGTCCTTCTTGTTGTCACCACACATAATAGGTTTAGCAGTGTGCTGAGCGCCACAGTAGGGCGTTTTTCTATTATTCGTAAGTCACTTCTACGTCCATAGTCGCATTGGCTTTACCTGGAAGAATCGTTTTTTCCATTTGTATATAATACGAGTTAAAGTATATCGATAGTTTTCCGTCAACATTTGACGGGGAAACCAAAGTGCCTCGGCCACCTATTCCCATCCTATACCACAACGTTCGGTCATTACTGTATTCTATTCTTATTCCAACACCTCTGGCTCTATCAGAAGAGTTATCTATATCTAGAACTGTGTTAGAACCTGAATATTGACGTCCTTGAAGAGCAATATTAATTTTAGTGTCTTTATCGCAATCAAAATCAATCTGCCATCTCACATCTTTGCTTTGCGTGTTGACACCACTGCCAAAGCCGGACTGACCAATAGTATAATCACCAAGATGAACATTTTGTATTCTTGATGATTGGACGGAGCAGGTATTAGAAGACACTCGCCCTGTAATATTAAAAATGGCATCGTAACCAAATGATTTAACAGAAAAAAATAAAATCATTGTTACAAGGCAATGAATTGTATATTGAATTTTTTTATTCATTGCTTCCCCTTAATTATTTCGTACAACGAATGTAATAGAGGCATTTGCCGTACCTGGTGTTGCGCTATTTGCTAATTGCTTATAGCGTGCGCGCAATTGAACTGTATTAGTTCCTGAAATTGTCCCTGCCGCACTAATTAAGGTGCTGACTTCATTTGCATTTTTTGCTTCCCAACGTTTGCGCTCGGGTGAATAAGCTTCAACTTGAATTGCCATTCCGCTCGCTGAACCTTCAGTCTGATCCAACTCAAATAGCTTTCTATCTAGTGCAGCAGGAGTTCCTTCTAAGGCGCCACTCACTTGTCGATTTACTGTTGAACAATTAAAAACCAAATCAAATTCCACCCAATCCGTCACTGAGTTACGAGGGAAGTTGCTTCCATCACCTTCTAAAAACCACATTCCTAAATCAACACCTTGCGCAGCAGAAGATATGCTACACGTTTCACCTTTAATCGAACCTGTGAAATTCACCTTGATATAGGCATCCACAGCCATCACATTCATTGGCATTAGAGATATAAAAAACAGTACAAATAGATTTAAATTATGTTTCATAAATAATGACCCTTGATTATTTATACACAAGGGTAACCGTAACCTGTGCATTACCATGAGTTGCCTTCACTTCATTTGATGTTTTGACATATCTGAATTCAAATGTTTTTGTGACAATGGGGCTCAGACTTGCTTTATCCAGCAAGGAATAGACATAATTGTTGGATAAGGTACGGTCTCCTCCTAATTTCAATGGGGAAGATTGACCCGCTTCGTATACTCGCACCGCAAACCCAGGGTTTTCGCTTTCATTTTCTAAATAAATAATATCTGTATTTATATTACTTGGATGCAAGTTATCAGCTACGGTGTAGGCTACAGACATGATGGCAGGGCAGTTAATCGTAATCGACTGTTGAGCATGGCCAAAGGTATCTCCTATATTTAACGAGCGAACTTTAGCGATGTCATGGACGCCGAGGTCGACCGATTGTCGAACTGATGAAACTGCACAAGTGCGTTGTGCCCATGAAATCAATGTTGATGCAGGCAATATTTCCCCTACTGATGAGACCCAATTCATATCACCACTGCATTGCACTTTGACTGGATTAAAATGTGTAACAGCTTTATCCGTTCCTTCAATATCTCCTTGAACGGTTTTGACATACATCATTCGTGTTTCAAGTTGTAGCGATGATGAGCCATCAATGGCACTAATTTCGCTATTATTTCCTGTTAATGGATACCATTGGCTCGTTCCTTTTTGCCTTAATGCCATGACATAACCCACGCCATTAATGCCAGTGCTAAAAACGGGGTAACTCCCTGATCCATCATTAATCACCATTCCTACGGGTTGGCTATTTACTTGAGGAGTAAAATTAAAGTTTCCCGGCCCTTCAGCAACACATAATTCTTGATTCCCTGTAGATTCAAATTGCTTCCAGCCATTACCCAATATCGCTTCACGGGGAAGTTTATGAGCTGCCGTATCAATTTCTAAATCCCCTAAATTGATACGAAACTGCCCGACACTGAGCGCGTTAAATGAAAACAAGGTAATACCAACCAAAGCAATAATTTGTTTTATATTCATATTCAAAACCTATTTTATTGGCAGTTGACGGGCAATATGGGTAAATGATGCTTCAAGTGTTCAGCGGTTAATTTATATTCGGCAACACACTGATCTTCTTGGTTTTTACCCCATTTAATTTGTAGCCGCCCTTGCTCTGGCATCCCACTGAGATACACATCACCATTATCACCGACAATACCTGAGCTCATATTTTGGTCATCACTTTGAGCGAATTGGGCCATTGCACCGAAAGGCACTGGTTTTCCATTATGAGTAACATTAAATAATAATCGGTAACCTACATGAGTTTGGTAGCTTGCCAAAATTGCGGCGCCTTTTGTTGGTACCGCATTAACTGTATTGGTTTTTAATTCAACATTTTCAGGTAAAGAGTCAATGTTGAGGGATATTTCATTTTTAGTATAAGGATTGAGATAAGGCACAATGGCGTAACCTCGAGAATCGGTTGAAATATTAGCTCGATTTAAAACTTGCACATTTTCCGCACCCGGAGCTCGAATAATCGCGAAAGAATCATAGATAGGCTGAGCTAAAGTGATGCCATATGGATGAGCAACAACCGCCCCTGTTAAACCGTAGTTTGCTCGCTGTGAATATCTATCATAGCCATAGGCCGCATTAGCAACACCGTAACTTCCTCGATAAGATGCCGAGGCATTTCCACTACCACGAGTTTCTTTATTTCCATATGACTGCTGAACAGCGTAATTAATATTATTTTTTTCGCCAAGAGTACCACTTACTCCCATCATTGCGTCTGCATTGCCGCTGTTATCCGCTGTAATACTACTATTTATCGATGTGTAATTGCCGGATGTATTATTAAGTGGAATAGAAACTGAAAAAGAGAAGTAATTATCAGCTTTACGTTGATAAGCACTATCAGAATAACTGTAATTAAAGTTATAAGTGATCCCATCAAAGCTTTTGTTATAACCTGCATTTAATGAGCGTTCTTTACCCGAACGGTTCCAATAATCTTGCTGATAACTAGAAAAATAAATATTACCGAATTCATTTAGTGACTGATTTAGTGAGATTTGAAAGCGATTTTTTTTATTATCGCGATATATTTTAGGTTGATTACTGTTAGCTTCACTGAATGAATAAAAACCTTCCGTTGAGTAACGATAGTTAGCTAAAGTTACAGATGTACCAGTCGAGGTCACGTTTTTGGAGTATTGAAAACGATATGACTGCCCACTGTCGGTATCTTCTTTCCCTAATAAATTTTGGCTATTTGCTTGTGTAACATCAGCCGATAGTGCTCCCAAACTACCTAAATTAATTCCCATTCCTATCGCATAAGATTGGTAATTTTTTGATAGTAAAGTTCCAACGTACCCAGTAATACCTTTTGGTAACCCATAAATAAAAGTACTTTGCAGGAAATCAGGTTCTACTTCACCGGAGGCATTAGATTTATATTTTCCCCCCGTTAATGAATACTTGAGTTGCCCTTCTCGCTGCATAATAGCAATTGATGAGAACGGAACAGTAAATGAGCGTTCAGTACCATCCGCTTCTTTAATTATAACGGTTAAGTCACCGCTAGTCCCTGTTGGGTATAAATCATCAATTTCAAATGCACCTGGAGAGACATAGGATTGATAAATAACATAGTTATTTTGTTTAATCGTAACTTCTGCGTTACTTTGAGCTATTCCCCTAATAATGGGAGCAAAACCTCTCATTGAACTAGGTAGCATGGATTCATCACTTTGTAATTGAATACCACGGAATTGAAAACCATCAAAAATCTCACTTGGTGTCGCTGTGTCACCAATCACTAATTGAGATTTTAAGAAATTAATCCCTCTTTCTAAGCTAGTCTCAATGTTTTTCCATTCGCGTTCTCCACTATTATCCGTATAAGTCGAATAGTTTTTTAAACGCCATGGGCCTAGATTTCCAGTGCTACGAAGGTTGAAATAATGAGAGTTTGTATCTTTGGCGTTATTACGACTCCAATTGTTTGAACCACTATAATAATAATTTAAGATTAAAGCAGGAACACCATTTTCCCATTGACTAGCGGGAACAGTACCTAATGCTTGTTTATTCATAGCAATTTGAGGTATTGAGATATTCAGCTTCTGTTGATTCAATTCAAGCGTAGATTTTGCCTCGGGTATATATTCGCCTATTGGGCCTATATATTGCCCAGCAGAAAGTGCAGCCAATGCTGGAATAGAATTAACTTTAACTCCCCAAAGTGCTAATTCTTCTTTTGTTATGCGTGGAATTAATTGGCTTGATTTATCATCCTTAACAAATTCGATAACCTTAGAATCCATTAAAATACCATTTACGATAATATCGACATGATATTCTCCCGCTAACTGGCCTCCAGGGTTAGCAAACTGGTCTAAATTAGGTAGATCTGCAATATTTTGGCCATCAATGACGCTGAGTGAGCTAGGACTAAAATAATCTTCCGCAGATACATGACTAATGCTTATTCCAGCCAAAATTATTGCAGTTACTACCTGACATATTTTTTTTAATCGAAAATAAGTTACCCCATTATGCAAATCGGTTATCGCGTCATAATGACGATTTAATGGATGTTGCTTTCTTGAAATGCAGCGCATAATGAATGTTCTTCCAACTGATTATTTTAATGTCTGAGTTTTCGCTTTCGTTATCGATCCATGGTCATTAATTGCACTCCAAGTAACTTGGTTTGCTTGAGTTCCCGAAATATTCCATGACGCTTCGCCCAGAGGAGGGACCATGCCTGGTTCTGCAATTTCTTTATTACCAACCTTCAACTCCCCGAATGAAACATAATAAGGCGTTGGATTATTTGCTTTTAAATAGCTTCCTTGTTTTTTAAAGGTTAATTTTTCATACGCAATTAATGCTTCTGCTGTTGGTAAATCTGCAGGGCGATAAAATAATTTAATCTTGTTATTAATTGAAATCGTTAAATTATTTGTTGCATTTGGGTCAGATGGTGGAATTGATTTAACATTTAGCCAATAAACTGATTCTTTATCAGAGGGTAACTGAGAATCTGTTAAAACAATTCGAATAGCATTGGCTGATTCAGGTTCAATGCGAAAAAGTGGAGGAGTTACAGTAAACGGTACTTTTTGCTTATCATTATTATTAAAATTATTGACCCAAGATTGTACAAGATAAGGTGTTTTGTCATCATTTCTCACTGAAATTGAAGCTTCTTTCTTATTGCCTTCATAAATAACACGAGTGCCACCTAAAATAACACTGGCGTTTGCATTAAGAGTCGTCATAAATAAAAGCGCTAATGAAATGAGATGCTTTTTCAAAATTTTCCCCTATAAAAAGAGGGAACGAATGTTCCCTTAATTCAGTGAACTATTGGTTATATTGAATAGTGACAGTAACGTCAGCGTTTGCTTTACCAGCAGTAACTTCATTTGCGGTTGTAACGTAACGCGCATAATATGTTTTTTCGCCACTATTACCTTTCAAATCAATACCATCAGCTTCTGTGTCTGGAGTATAGAAATTTGTTCCGTTAACATCACCAGAAATACCAATACCAACACCTTCAGCCTCATTGACAGCATATAATTGGTTGTTATCTGAGTGTGCGGTTCCTCCGAAGGTGACGCGAGCACGTGCTAATGTTGCAGGGCAGCCACTCAAGCCTATTGTTAAAGGAACTGCATCAGTTAATTCACCGACTTTATCGAAGGTGTTAGTCATCCAAGTGCCAAGTTGCACTACACCTTCATTTTTGTTTGTATTATTAACTTCAATAGTACAAGTCGTATCAATAAATTGACCTTTGAAATTTATGGTGCCTTTAGCATTACCGCTATCAATTGCAGCATGTGCCACACTTGATAATGAAACCATAATAATTGATGCCATTAATACTGACTTTTTAAAAATCATAGGAACCTCTTATCTATCTAGTAAAGAATCATTAATTATATTCAGGTTAGATGACTAAGTTATTTTTTAATAACTATTATCCCATATATTTCACACATCAAAATTATATTAGTGTTTTTAAAGTAAATCCATTAAACGAGTAATTTTAAGTATTTTGCTTAGATTGCGATGTTTAACTTTGAAATAACACTTTTAAGTTAATAATATAGATGAATAATCCAATAAACTGACATTTTCTTAACTGTTAACGATAACAATCATATTAAAATTAAATTTAAATATTATTTAAGTAACTGTAACATTGTATTTCGTTTGAAATATAATTTAACGGATATATGCAGGCCAATATTCTTATTATACGAGATGCGTGGTATTAAAAATTTCCAAAGTTAGTATTTAAGGTATTTAAAGCTTATTTGCTGTAGGGGAAATGTGAAAACTCATAAGATATGATCTGGCAGTGCTATAAAATCACCTTTTTATTTTTACCTTTTCCAGGTAAATAAAATGAATGATAAGACCATGAATTTTAATGTTTTCAACAAGAAACTATTTATGGTTTAAATTAAAGGGGTAGTAAACTCTCTTTAATATATAATTTTTTATTAAATTTACTTTAGTTTTGATTTTTTATCGAGAATATTCTTTGCTTGATTAAGTGATTTTACTTAAAAATAAAAGGCCATATCTAATTAGCTGAATGACAACGATAGATATGACCTTTTTATTATTTATAATCTAGGCTAAATTAACTGCGTAACCCTCTACCTTGTTCAATCAAATACCAAGTTAGTAAATAAAAAACTATCAAGAAAATCATCAGTACACCAAGAGTAATTGCGATTGATACATCTGCAATACCTAGGAATCCATATCTAAATCCACTAATCATATACACGATAGGGTTTAATTTAGATATAGCCTGCCAAACTGGCGGTAATAAGGATAGCGAATAAAAGACACCACCTAAATAAGTTAACGGTGTTAGGACAAAAGTAGGAACGATACTGATATCATCAAACGTCTTAGCAAAAATTGCATTTAATAGCCCAGCAAGTGAAAATACAATAGCGGTTAGCAACAAGGTTACTACAACCATAACCCATGAATGGACTTGTAGTGGAATAAAAAATAGTGACACTAACGTGACTAAAAAACCAACTAGGATCCCACGAGCAACACCTCCACCAACAAAACCAGCAATAATTATGTGTGTTGGAACAGGTGCAACCAGTAACTCTTCAATATTCTTTTGAAATTTAGAACCAAAAAATGAAGAGCAGACATTAGAGTAAGAGTTAGTGATAACTGCCATCATGATTAACCCCGGAACTATAAATTGCATATAGTCCACACCACCCATATCACCAATTCTTGAGCCAATTAAATTACCAAAAATGACAAAGTATAGTGACATTGTAATGACTGGTGGTAATAAGGTTTGTACCCAGATACGACCAAATCGAGTGACTTCTTTTATCCAAATAGTTTTTAATGCTACCCAGTACAATGAGATCATTTTACAATCTCCTTCTCGGCCGCATGGCTTTCTTTTTTGACTAAATTAACAAATAACTCTTCCAAACGGTTCGCTTTATTACGCATACTTAAAATTTGTACACCTTGCTCGCTGAATTGGCTAAAAACACTATTTAGGCCTTGCTCTCTTTTTACATCCACTTCAAGTGTTGATGTGTCTATCAAACGAGATTCATACCCTAATAATTGAGGAACAGGACTTTTGGGCATTAGATCAAAAATAAAAGTTTCTGATTCTAGTTGGCTAAGTAGTTGTTTCATACTTGTATTTTCAACTAGCTCACCATGTTGAATAATACCAATATTACGGCACAGCATTTCAGCTTCTTCTAAATAGTGAGTTGTTAAAATGATTGTCGTCCCTTGAGCGTTTAGATTCTTCAAAAATGTCCACATAGAACGACGTAACTCGATATCCACTCCTGCTGTTGGCTCATCGAGTATTAATAATTTTGGTTGGTGCATTAAAGCACGAGCAATCATTAAACGGCGTTTCATTCCACCTGATAGATTGCGGGCACGCTCATTGCGTTTTTCCCATAAATCAAGTTGAGTCAGATACTGTTCGGCACGTTCTACAGCAACTGAACGAGTGACTCCATAGTAACCCGCTTGGTTAAGGACGATTTGTAGTACTGTCTCAAAAGGGTTGAAATTGAATTCTTGAGGCACTAAACCAAGTTGTTGTTTTGCTTGTACAACTTGCTTTTCTAAATCATAACCAAAAACTTTTACACTTCCACTCGTTTTATTCACTAATGAGCTGATAATCCCGATTGTAGTTGATTTACCTGCACCATTTGGTCCTAGCAAAGCATAAAAATCGCCATCTTCAACGCTTAAGTCGATTCCTCGCAAGGCTCTTACACCACCGGGGTAGGTTTTGGTTAACTGCGATAATTCAAGTGCATATGTCATATGTAAAAAAAACCTTTATTCTTAAGATAGTTTGGCGGCAATATATCCTAATGATGCCACTTTTTTCTGTCCTATGTTATGCAGAAAAGAGATAATTAATTTATCTAAGATAATTCAATATGTTACTAATTTAGGGTTGTTTTGTCTAAAGGAGAGGTTCATCATAAGGGCATTAAAATTAGTATAACTAATTATTAATTAATCAATAAATGCTGTATAAGATTTTATCGCAAAGTAACACAATTAGGCTATAAGTCATGATGAGAAAAATAGAAGAACTGTTTGCTAACAATGAAGCATGGTCAGCATCAGTAAAAGAGCAAGATCCTGAATTCTTCAAAGAATTATCAAAAGCGCAAAAGCCAAGATTCTTATGGATAGGCTGCTCAGACAGTCGAGTACCTGCAGAAAAGCTAATTAACGCAGCACCTGGCGACCTTTTTGTTCACCGTAATGTTGCTAATTTAGTTATCCACACGGATCTTAATTGTTTATCTGTTATTCAATATGCCGTTGATGTCTTACAAGTTGAGCACATCATTATTTGTGGTCACTATGGTTGTGGTGGTATTGAAGCGGCTGTTGATAATACCGAACTCGGCTTAATCAATAATTGGTTATTACACATACGTGATATTTGGTACAGACACAGCTCTATGTTAGGTGAATTAAAACCTTGCGAGCGACTTAACCGTTTATGTGAACTAAATGTTGTGGAACAAGTTTATAATTTAGGCCACTCTACCATTATGCAATCAGCGTGGAAACGCGGTCAAAAAGTCATGATCCACGGCTGGGTCTACGGTATTAACAATGGCCGATTGCAAGACCTTCATATTACGGCGGATAGCAGAGAAAAACTTGAACTTTGTTACCGTGAAGCAATTGCGACATTAACGCAAAAAAATAATTTAAGTAAAAAGGATTGCTAAATTGCCCTCTGATTGCTGGTAAACCTATTATGTCATCAGCAATTAGAGCAAGCTTTGAAAGTAAAACCCTAAAAAACAACTTATTAACGTTGGGCAGATAAAACAAAGCGGGAAAAATAGGTATTTATCCCGCTTTATCAACAATCTCAAGCGCTATAGAATGGTGCTTTCTTATATTAAGCGACTTGTACAGGCACCGCTTTAGCCACCCTGCTCATGACATTGTTTTCATCAAAATAAGCAACCTTCGGTTTATGCGTGCGCGCATCTTCATCGTCAATTTGTACATATGAACAAATAATGAGTTTATCGCCTACCGCGGCACGGCGTGCAGCAGCACCATTAACTGAGATAATTTTTGAACCGCGCTCACCAGAAATCGCGTAGGTTGAAAAACGCTCACCATTATCGACGTTATAGATATCAATGGCTTCATATTCAAGGATCCCAGCAGCATCCATGAAGTTCTGATCAATCGCACATGACCCTTCGTAGTGTAGGTCTGCCTGTGTGACTGTGACGCGATGGAGTTTACCTTGTAACATTCTTCTTAACATTTCTTCTTCGTCCTTCAAATTGCAGCGTTGTTGACTACGTGCGTTCGCCCTAGTCACATACTTATGTATGCTCCTAGGGACTCACTTACTTGCCGCCTAGCTGCAATCTGAATGACTTTGAATAAAATCATAGTGCCTTCAAAACTGCAGCGTTGTTGACTACGTGTATATAAGTCGCAACAGGCTTAGCAACGCAGCAAGATGGTTGCTGTGATAGTGTTATAAGTCTTATTGTTTTATGCAATATCGCGTTGCAGGTCAACTTGTAAATTGTCAATAAGACGCGTTTGACCTAACCATGCCGCCATTAAAATAACCGCACGTTTACTGGAATCACCAAGTGGTAACAACGTCTCTGCATCGCGAATAAATAGCTCATCAGGGGTAAAACTGGCTTCACGTAAGCTATTATTCATCTCTTCAATAATAACCTCAGATGCGCTAGGTTCAGCCACTAATTTTTCACCCGCTTGTTGCATAATTTGATACAGCTTAGGCGCTATTTTTAGCTCTTCTGCTGACAAATTATTGTTACGTGAACTCAGTGCTAGGCCATTTTTAGCTCTAACCGTTGGGACACTAACAATTTGAGTATCAAATGATAAGTCAGAAACTAATTTGCGAATTAATTGCAACTGTTGGTAATCTTTTTCACCAAACAAGGCAATATCAGGCTGAACTAAATTGAATAGCTTAGTGATAACCGTTGCGACACCTCTAAAATGACCGGGACGGCTTGCGCCTTCTAACATGGTCGATAACTCAGGAACTTCAACAAAAGTCTGTTTTTCCATCCCTTCTGGGTAGAATTCTTGCGGGGAAGGTGCAAAAACTAAATTGATATCACGACGCTTTAATTTTTCGCAATCTTCTTGCAAAGTTCGTGGGTAATTGGCTAAATCAGATTGCCTATCAAATTGCATAGGGTTCACGAATACACTGGCAATCACAATATCAGCCTGTTTTTTCGCTTGGTCAATGAGTGTTAAGTGACCATCGTGTAAATTACCCATCGTTGGGACAAGTGCAATACGTTTACCTTCTTGTTTCCAACGACGAATTTCACGGCGTAAGATAAGTGCCGTTTCAACGATAAGCATACGTGTGTTCCTTATAATTACTGGCATCAATTAAGAAAAAGAATGTGCTTCACTTGGGTAAATGCCATCTTCCACTTCTTGGATATACATACGAATAGCATCATGAAGGTTGCCTGCTTGAGCTAAAAAGTTTTTAGCAAATTTAGGCGCTCGTGCGGTAATACCCAGTGCATCATGCATAACAAGGATTTGTCCATCAGTTCCATTTCCTGCGCCAATACCAATCACTGGTAATAGCAGTTCTTCAGAAACATGGCTTGCTAAGGCAGTTGGAACACATTCGAGAACTAATAATTGGATACCTGCATTTTCTAATGCAATCGCATCTTTGAGTAATTGATTTGCCGTGACCTCATCGCGTCCTTGAACTTTATAACCGCCAAGAACGTTCACGGCTTGTGGTGTTAAACCGAGATGACCACACACAGGAACAGAACGTTCTCCTAGCATTCTTACGGTATCACATAACCAGCTGCCACCCTCAATTTTCACCATGTTTGCACCCGCTTGCATCAAAATTGCTGCATTAGAACAAGCTTGTTCTGGTGTGGCGTAACTCATGAATGGCATATCTGCAATAATGAAGGCGTTTGGTGCACCTTTGCGAACGCATCGGGTGTGGTAAGCAATTTGCTCGACAGTCACAGGTAAAGTAGATGATTCACCTTGGATTGTCATTCCTAGGGAGTCTCCAACGAGCATCACCTGAATACCTTGCTCATAAAATAATTGAGCAAAGCTTGAGTCATAGGCTGTCATGGTTGCAAATTTGTGTTTGTCTTTTTTAAACTGACATAAATCAGCCAGAGAAATTGGTTTCATTATAATAACCTCCGGAAATGATCTCCCTGCGACCATACCTCATAAGAGGTTGAACATTTTAGGCTGGAATATCCCAAAACGTTAGGCCATTTCGAGGGACTTGTGTGAGTCTTTCTGAAAGCTTTTCGCCATCAGGAAAAACAAGAGAAGGGGCGATTTCGCTAAGCGGATACAACATAAACTCACGCTCTTTTAGCCCATAATGTGGAACGATTAACCGTTCAGTATTGATGATACGGTTACCAAAAAGCATGATATCTAGGTCAAGCGTTCGTGGCCCCCAACGTTCCTCTTTGCGTACACGGCCAAGTTCAAGTTCGATTTTTTGTGTATAGTTAAGAAGAACCTCGGGCTCAAGGCTTGTTTCTAGTAGCACAGCCAGATTCAAAAAATCTGGCTGGTCCTGTGGGCCTAATGGCTTGGTTCGATAAACAGAAGAAGTAGAAACAACGCGGCTATTAGGAATAGCATCTAATGCTGCAATAGCTTGCTGTGCCTGTAGCAGCGGCTCACCAAGGTTACTTCCTACAGCAATATAGACTTGTTCCATTGTATTCTCTCTATCTATTATGACTTATTCGGCCGGCGCGCGCCGGTTCCACCTTGTGATGAACGTGGGCGATGGCGGCGGCGAGTAGGGGCACTACCTAATTCCGAAATCATTTCACGCTGTTTGATATTATTCGCTTGTTGAAAATCAGTCCACCATAACGCTAACTCTTGTAACTCGTTGCGGTGCTCAACATTGGCTCTTAATTCTAATAAATCAAACGCTGCACGGAATTTTGGGTGCTCCATGAGTTTATTTGCGCGACGACCTTGGCGGCGAGGTAAGCGTAATTGCAATAACCAAATATCACGCATAGTGGTTGTAATGCGTTTTGGGATCGCAATCGAGCGGCACTGTTCATCTAATATATCATTCATTGCCAGCGCAAAGGCGTCGTAATAGGCCAACCCGCCTTCTTGAGATAGCTTCTCAGCATGCTCAGTAACTGGGTACCATAACATAACAGCAAATAAAAAAGCAGGGTTAACACGCTTATCATTTTTTAGTCTGAAATCAGTATTTTTGAGGACTTGCTCAATGATTTTTTCCATTGGCGAATCACTGTTATCAGTAAATCGGCTTGCGACAACAGGGAAAAGTTGCTCAAACAAACCATATTTTTTGAGCATTTTATAAGTCGCGTAACCTTGGCCTGCTTGGAGTAATTTGAGTGATTCTTCAAATAACCGAGCAGATGGAATTTCTCTCAATAAATGAGCGAGTTGGTAAATTGGCTCTGCGGTTTTCGGCTCGATGCTCATATTTAATTTGCAGGCAAAACGTACCGCTCTTAGCATTCTGACTGGGTCTTCACGATAGCGCGTTTCAGGGTCACCAATTAAACGAATAACGCCAGCTTTGAGGTCTTTCAAACCATTAACGTAGTCACGTAATGTGAAGTCTTCAATATTGTAATATAGGCTATTAACGGTGAAGTCCCGACGAATCGCATCTTCCTCAATAGAACCAAAGATGTTATCGCGTAACAACATACCGTTTTGCGCTTGTGCAGATAAGTTTTTGTCATCTGACACATTTTGGTCATGGTGGCCACGGAAAGTTGCAACTTCAATAATTTCGGGGCCAAACATAATATGGGCTAGACGGAAACGACGACCAACTAGACGGCAATTACGAAATAATTTGCGGATCTGCTCAGGTGTTGCGTTCGTAGTTATATCGAAGTCTTTAGGCTTTTGGCCTAAAAGCAAATCACGCACACCCCCCCCCACTAAGTAGGCTTCAAAGCCACTTTTATTTAAGCGATACAGTACTTTTAATGCATTGTCACTAATATCACTACGCGAAATAGGATGTTCGGAACGCGGTATAACAGTAATGTTTTCGTCGTTTACGGTTGTCATTGTAGGGCGCTTCTCAGGTGTTGAATCGGCACGTTGAGATTGACGAACCGTTTTTTTAATAGGGGCTGTTTTATGGGGTTGAGCAGTGTTCTGCTCTTTAGATGCGGTTTGCGCATGAGCAGAATGAGTGACTGGCCTTTTACCGGCTGCCTGTATATCTCGCGAAGTATCACGATGTTGTTCTACATCTTCAGGGGATGCGTCTGTATTGCGAGATAAAATATTACGGCAGAAATTTGCTACTCGGTTAAAAATAGTACACCTCGATGTCATTACCAATATTCATTAAACAAAAATAAGCGGCTAATCATAGCTCACAGAAGTTTCTTTGAGAATGGTTAAACGAATAAAAGTCATCTCTAATTATAAACGTTACCAATAAAATTTACGCAAAATAATAGCTCAAAAAGCGATCTTACTATAGAGAACTAGGTTTAGAAGCCTTATTTTAAGCGCTTTTTTGTTGTTAGATGATTATTCAACTTCAAACTATGGGGTTAAAAAACAACCTAATCTATTTCCGTAAAAAATTACGTGAAAGTAAATGTTTATCTTATTTAAAAGAGCACGATAGGACGTTATCGCCAATTAATTAGCAGAAAGGTGCGGGGGAGGATGGAATGACGTGATAGCTAACGCAAGGAATAAGCCTTGAGCTGAACATAACAGAATGTAGAGTTCCCTTGTAACGGCGCAGTAATATGCGCCGTTCAGGACTCCATATAGACACTAGCCAGCCATTTGCTTTTCGCGAATTTCAGCTAATGTTTTACAGTCGATACATAAATCAGCGGTAGGACGGGCTTCCAAACGGCGGATACCAATTTCTACACCACATGATTCACAATAGCCAAAGTCGTCATCTTCAACTTTTTTCAGCGTTTTTTCGATTTTCTTAATCAGTTTACGTTCACGGTCCCGGTTACGTAATTCAAGGCTGAATTCTTCTTCCTGAGCGGCTCTATCAACGGGGTCTGGAAAGTTAGCTGCCTCATCTTGCATATGAGTAACAGTCCGGTCCACTTCATCTCTGAGTTGATTGCGCCATGCTTCGAGAATGAGCTTAAAATGCGCCAACTGGGCCTCGTTCATGTACTCTTCGCCAGCTTTTTCATGATAGGGTTCAACCCCAGCAATGGCGAGAATGCTTAAGGACGATGTCTTACGTTTTTGCCCTTCTTGCATAATGCTTCTCCTACACACGCAAATTTTACAAAAACCCCAAGGGGGAAAAATTAAGGTCGCTATAAATAGCAGAAGACTGCGCTCTTGGCAATCGTTCCTGCAATGAGTTTTGTAATGCTGTGAGGGCGAGCGTGTTTATTCCCTTTTTAGCGCCCAGAACTCTGCGGCCTCGTATAAAAAACGGTTAAAAAAACTTTATTTAATAGAGTTAAAGTGAATCTGCTTACTTAACACCATTTGTTGAACAGTTATATCAGCTTGATAACAAAGCACTTCAACACCACTTTGTCTCGCTTCCTCCAATAAGAGCGCATATTGTTTATCAATATGTGCCGCTGCAGATGCTACGTGAATACCTGTGTGTAAAGCAACAAACAATAGTATGGCTCTTTTTCCTTCTTTCGCAATATGCATGAGCTCTCTTAAATGCTTTTGGCCTCTAAGTGTCACTGCATCAGGAAAGAACCCCTGATTATTTTCTAGTAAAGTTACTGATTTTACTTCGATAAAGCAATCTGGTAATCCATTTTGCGTGAGATAGAAATCGATTCGGCTATTTTCTGTGCCATATTTAACTTCAGGCTTTATTACGCTGTATTCGGATAATTCTGGAATGTGTTTTTCGGCTAAGGCTTGTGCAACTAATTGGTTCGCACGAAGGGTATTAATGCAAATAAAGTGGCCATTTGTGGTTTGGGTTAACTCCCAACTATACGGATACTTGCGTTTTGTATTATTGGACGTCGAATACCAGATGGTATCACCAGGGGTAGCACAACCTGTCATAGCGCCTGTATTCGCACAGTGAATTGTAATTTCTTCACCGCTCGGTAAAGTAACATCAGCCAAAAAGCGCTTGTAACGCTTAATCAAAGTAGCTGGTTGTAAGGCGGGTTCAAATTCCATGGGGTCTCCGCTATCGTTGTCGGTAATATGCTTACTGGCAAAAGAGGCTAATGCTACAATGTCTGACAGTAAAAGTTAAATACATGGAGTGATAACCTCAGTGTTACCGATATTCGAAGTTTGTGAGGACATACTTACCGCGTTAGTCGCTTCACCTCAAGTTTTGCTTCATGCACCTACAGGTGCAGGTAAATCAACGGTTTTACCGTTAGAAATATTAAAAAGTGGGGTTATTGATGGGCGGGTTATTATGTTGGAACCCCGTCGCTTAGCGGCACGTTCAGTAGCGGCTCGCCTCGCACAGCAACTTGGTGAAGATATCGGTCATACCATCGGTTTACGCATGCGCTCTGAAACTAGAGTTAGTCGCCACACGCGTCTTGAAGTCGTGACAGAAGGCGTACTGACCCGCTTACTGCAAAATGACCCAATGCTTGAAGGGGTTGGCTTAGTCATTTTAGATGAGTTTCATGAACGAAATTTACAGGCAGACTTAGGTCTCGCTTTGTTAATTGATTCACAGCAAGCCTTACGTGAAGATTTACGTATTCTATTGATGTCAGCGACATTGGATAATCAAGGGCTGAATCAGTTGTTTCCTGATGCTCCAGTTATCACCTCACAAGGGCGTACGTTCGCCGTAATACGTGAATATCATCCGATTAACCCAAATAAACTCTTCCATAAAGAAGTGGCGCTAGCGGCTTGGCAGTTATTGCAACAAGATCACGGGTCTTTATTATTATTTCTTCCAGGTATGGGGGAAATCGAGAAAGTAAGAGTAGAACTCGCCTCGATGGTAAGTGAGGACATACTTTTATGCCCTTTATACGGAGCATTATCTTTACAGGCTCAGCAACAGGCGATACAGCTGGCACCAGAAAGAATGCGAAAGGTCGTATTAGCCACCAATATTGCGGAAACCAGTTTAACGATTGAAGGGATCCGCCTTGTGATGGACAGTGGTTTTGAACGTGTGGGTCAGTTCAACCCACGAACAGGACTGACAAAGCTCATTAAACAGCGAATCAGCCAAGCATCGATGGCGCAGCGAGCCGGTCGAGCAGGCCGTTTAGAAGCAGGTGTTTGTTGGCACTTATTTAGTGAAGAGCAAGCTGAACGTGCGGCTCAATTTAGCGAGGCTGAAATTGCACAAAGTGACCTAAGCAACTTATGGTTATCTTTATTACAGTGGGGTTGTCACGACGTGGCACAGCTGAATTGGCTGACTTTACCCCCGAAACCTGCGATATCTGCGGCAAAAAATTTACTCAGTCAATTAGGTGCCATTGATGTGGCTGGTAAGTTAACGCCTTTTGGGCAGCAGATGGCGGTGTTAGGCAGTTCAGTGCGAACAGCGGCAATGCTATGTAAGGCACAACAGACCCAAAATCAGCATGTTATTCAATTAGCTGCGTTGCTAGTGGCGATTATCGAGGAACCTCCTCGTCAACAAGATGCAGATCTTCGTTATTATATAGAAAGGCCAACTGAGGGGTGGTGCAAGAGAGCATCAGCACTTTGCGAACAAAAAGTGTTGAGTACCATTGGTCAGCAAGATGCGCTAATTAGTGAGTGGTTACCAACGTTGTTAGCTGTGGGGTTTCCCGATCGCATTGCGAAATCTCGAGATAACCAACAGCGCTATCAATTAGCGAGTGGTTTAGGTGCAGTATTGGGTGAATCGGATAGGTTAGTGGGAGAGTCGTGGTTAATGGTGGTGTCTTTATGGCAACCCGAAAATATGGCGGATGCGCGTATTTCCTTGGCTTACCCTATTGAAATTGACAGATTACAAGCAGATTGCCCATCTTTATTTAACACTCAAGAAACGGTCGAATGGGATGAACAAAAAGGGACCTTATTAGCTTGGAAACGCTTGCAATGTGGCCAATTAGTAGTGAAATCAGAACGTTTGAGCAACCCTGATAAGGCTGAGATTCGCCAAGCGCTGGTTTATTGGTTGAAGCAAAATGGCTTGCAGCAGTTAAATTGGCAGGAAGATGCTTTGCAATTGTGTATTCGCTGCATGCTAGCTAAGCGGCATTTTCCTGATATTGCTTTTCCTGATTTTGATGATATAGCGCTATTAGATTCGTTAGATGAATGGCTTGAACCTTATCTTGATGGCATAACAAATAAGCAAAAACTACAGCAGATTGATTTAGCCTCTTTATTAATCAATCGATTAGATTGGCAGCAGCAACAGTGGTTAGAAAGTATGTTTCCGAAGACCTATCGAGCGCCATCTTTACATGATGTAAGTATTCACTATTCGTTAGATAAGCCACCAGTGATAGCTATTCGTATGCAAGAAATGTACGGGGAAAAAGCGAACCCGACAGTAGCACAAGGGAAAATTCCTATTACGCTCTCTTTGCTTTCTCCTGCGATGCGGCCATTGCAGATTACACAAGACCTTGGCGTATTTTGGCAGGGCAGCTATAAAGAGATACAAAAAGAGATGAAAGGGCGTTATCCAAAGCATTTATGGCCGGATGACCCTGCAAATACTGCGCCAACGAGACAAACAAAAAAAGCGATGATGGGTGCGAAATAACCTATTTTTGTGCTCTAATAGCGGGTTTCCTCATTCAGGCTATCGATGCGTTAACCTGAGTAAGGAAATGTAATTAAGAGCTTTCTTTGGTGAAATCTCTGAGGTTATGAGCCAAAATTAACCACTAAACTGGCGTAACTAGTGAGTTATTAAGTTATTTTGTCATGTGATATGGAGTGACCATGTCAGGTAAAGATTTTGAACCGATCGGCAGACGTAATAAAAAAACTGCTGGGAAAAAACAGTCTTCATCTCGCCGCCGTAGAGACCGCGATGACTATGACGATGAAGATTTATTTGAAGATGATGATATTGATGAACAATATCTCGATGATGAAGATGAAGAAGAGCAAATGGCTAAAAAAGGCTCAAAAAAGAACAAGCCTCGGAAGGTAAAAAGTAAATGGCGTTGGTTTTGGCTGCTAGTCAAACTGATGATCGTATTTGCTGTTTTACTCGCGGCATATGGTTTTTATTTAAACCAACAAATTAAAGAACGTCTCGATGGTAAGGTTTGGGATTTACCCGCCGCAGTATACGGCCGGATGGTTAATCTTGAACCGGGCATGGACTACAGCCAGGCTGAAATGGTTCGCCTGCTTGAAGGTATGCAATACCGTAAAGTGAGTAAAATAACGACATCGGGCGAATTTGTAGTACGCGGTAATAGTATCGAAATCTTACGCCGACCGTTCAATTTCCCTGATCAAAAAGAAGGGCAAATACTCGCGCGTATGGTGTTTGATAATAACGCGTTGAGCAAAATTGAAAATATGGAAAACGGCCGCTCATTTGGCTTTTTCCGCTTAGACCCGAAACTGATCACGATGATGCAGTCGGCGAATAATGAGCAACGGTTAGTTTTACCAATATCTGATTTCCCTGAGTCATTAGTTAAAATCTTACTAGAAACCGAAGATCGCAACTTTTATGAGCACGATGGGGTCAGTTTGTACTCTATTGGCCGTGCTGTTGTTGCTAACTTAAGTGCAGGACGCTCCGTTCAAGGGGGAAGTACCTTAACTCAGCAGTTAGTCAAAAATCTCTTTTTGACTAATGAACGGACATTAAAGCGTAAAGCGAATGAAGCGTACATGGCGGTTTTACTGGACTACAACTACAGCAAAGAGCGCATTTTAGAGCTGTATTTAAACGAAGTCTTTTTAGGCCAAAATGGTAATGATGAAATTCGTGGTTTCCCATTAGCGAGCTTGTATTACTTTGGTCGTCCAATCAATGAACTAAGTTTTGATCAACAGGCGTTATTAGTCGGTATGGTGCAAGGGGCATCAACGTATAACCCTTGGACTAAGCCACAAAATGCGATTAAACGCCGTAATATCGTACTGAAAATCTTGGAAACACGCGGTGTGATTGACCAAGAAATGTATCAGGTACTGAGCGCAAGGCCTCTCGGTGTGAAAAATAAAGAAGGGCTAGTGGCTTCTCAACCTGCCTTTATGCAAATGGTTCGTTCAGAACTCAATGAAAAATTGGGCGATAAAGTTAAAGAACTCTCTGGTGCGAAAATTTTTACCACTCTAGATCCTGTGGCTCAAACTGCGGCTGAAAATGCAGTTGAGAATGGTGTCGCTGATTTACGTAAATCTCGTAAATTAGATGACATAGAAGGTGCAATGGTGGTAGTTGACCGCATTAATGGCGAAGTACGCGCTATGGTTGGTGGTTCTCAGCCCCAATATTCAGGGTTTAACCGTGCGTTAAATGCACGGCGCAGCATTGGTTCTCTGGCAAAACCTCCGGTATACCTCGCTGCACTAAGTGAACCGGACCGTTTTCGTTTAAATACATGGTTAAAAGATGAGCCACTAACAGTAAAAGTCGGGAATCAAAACTGGAGCCCAAGAAACTACAGCCGTAATTTCAACGGCCGTATGATGTTAGTTGACGCTTTGGCAAAATCACAAAATATCCCAACGGTAAACTTAGGGCTAGAGGTTGGTTTAGACCAAGTGTTTAATACTTTTGTACGCTTAGGAGCTCCTGCGGCTGCCATGGAAAAAGTTCCTGCGATGTTATTAGGTGCAGTTAACCTAACACCAGCGGAAGTTGCTCAAGTTTATCAAACCATTGGTGGTGACGGTAATCGTGCGAAATTATCTGCATTGCGTTCTGTTATTGATGGAGATGGCAATGAAATTTACCAAAGCTACCCATCTGCAGAGCGAGCAGTACCTTCCCAAGCGGCATACCTCACATTGTATGGCATGCAGCAAGTGGTTAAACAAGGTACGGGCAGAGTCTTATTGACCAAATACGCCAAGTATAATTTAGCCGGTAAAACAGGGACAACTAACGATCTACGCGATAGCTGGTATGCAGGTATTGATGGCAAAGAAGTGGCGATTGTGTGGGTTGGCCGTGATAATAACGGTCCAACACAATTAACAGGGGCGACAGGCGCACTGAAAGTGTACCAACGCTACTTAGATAACCAAGCGCCATTAGCACTTATCAACCGTGCACCAGAGGGCATTGTTGATATGCAAGTCACTGCTGACGGCCAATTAAGTTGCTCAAACTTCGGCGGCGGTAGAATGTTGCCGATTTGGACAGATAACCCAGAAGGGTTATGCCAAGCGTCAGAAGAGCAAGCCCCGATCTGGGACTTAAATGGTAATAATGGCGAGCAACAAGATGATGCGCCGGATTGGGTTAAGGATATGTTTGGCAATAATCCCTAAATTCTCGTCATATTTCAAGTTGTGGCTGTGTTGGCTTCATTCGTCAACCCTAGTCACATACTTGTGTATGCTCCTAGGGATTTCCTTATTTGCCGCCTTGCCACAACTCGAACTATTTAGAGAATTAATTAGTTGGCGAATTGCTTATTTGAAAGGCTAATTATTTGAATACTAATTAGTTAGGGAATTGTGGTGTAAGGCTTTTCTCGTCATATTTCAAGTTGTGACTGTGTTGGCTTCATTCGTCAACCCTAGTCACATACTTGTGTATGCTCCTAGGGATTTCCTCATTTTCCGCCTTGCTACAACTCGAACTCTTTAGAGAATTAATTAGTTGGTGAATTGCTTATTTGAAAGGCTAATTATTTGAATGCTAAATAGTTAGGGAATTGTGGTGTAAGGTTTTTCTCGTCATATTTCAAGTTGTGACTGTGTTGGCTTCATTCGTCAACCCTAGTCACATACTTGTGTATGCTCCTAGGGATTTCCTCATTTTCCGCCTTGCCACAACTCGAACTATTTAGAGAATTAATTAGTTGGTGAATTGCTTATTTGAAAGGCTAATTATTTGAATGCTAAATAGTTAGGGAATTGTGGTGTAAGGTTTTTCTCGTCATATTTCAAGTTGTGACTGTGTTGGCTTCATTCGTCAACCCTAGTCACATACTTGTGTATGCTCCTAGGGATTTCCTTATTTGCCGCCTTGCCACAACTCGAACTATTTAGAGAATTAATTAGTTGGCGAATTGCTTATTTGAAAGGCTAATTATTTGAATGCTAATTAGTTAGGGAATTGTGGTGTCGAACCTAGAGTTATCTATTCTTAACTATATATTAACTACATCTTAACTATAAAAAAATAGAGGTGAAAATGGATAAAATTTCACCTCTATAACATCAATGTGAATTAATTCTCTTTAATTTTCATCAATGCAGTTTCTGCGGCTTTGATAGTTTTCTCAATGTCTTCATCGTTGTGGGCGATAGACATAAAGCCAGCTTCAAATGCAGAAGGCGCGAGGTAAATACCTTGCTCTAACATGTAATGGAAAAATTTCTTAAAGCGCTCAATGTTGCATTTCATCACATCTTGGTAGCAAGTTACGGTTGGGGCGTCGGTGAAGAAAATACCAAACATGCCACCGACGTGATTGATAACCATCGGGATACCTTGCTCTGCGGAAACACGTTTTAAACCACGAGCTAACTTTTCTGTTAATTCATTTAAACGTGAGTGGACTCCCGGCTGAGAGACTTCTTTTAAGCAAGCGAGGCCAGCAGCCATCGCGACAGGGTTACCAGATAAGGTCCCTGCTTGGTAAACAGGCCCAATTGGTGCTAGTTTTTCCATAATTTCAAGGCGGCCACCGAAGGCACCAACAGGCATACCACCACCGATGATTTTACCTAAACAGGTTAAATCAGGTTGAACATCGTAGTAATCTTGTGCTCCACCTAATGCGACGCGAAAGCCTGTCATGACTTCATCAATGATGAGTACGGCATTGAATTCATCACATAATGCACGTAAACCGGGTAAAAATTCAGCTGTTGGTGGTACGCAATTCATATTTCCTGCAACAGGTTCAACAATGACACATGCAATATCTTCTGGATAATTTTCAAATGCTTGGCGGACTGAAGACAGGTCATTATAGGTACAAGTTAATGTGTGTTTTACAAAATCTTCAGGAACGCCAGGAGAGTTTGGTTCGCCCATAGTAAGCGCACCAGAACCCGCTTTGACTAATAAGCAATCTGCATGGCCATGATAGCAGCCTTCAAATTTGATGATTTTGTCACGGCCTGTGTAACCCCGAGCTAGGCGAATTGCGCTCATGGTCGCCTCAGTGCCTGAATTTACCATGCGTACCATATCCATAGAGGGAACTAGTTCACAAACTAATTCAGCCATTTCAACTTCAGCGGCAGTCGGAGCGCCAAAACTTAATCCTTTATGAACCGCTTTGATCACGGCATCACGGATCTCAGGATGGTTATGGCCTAAAACCATTGGTCCCCATGAGCCAACATAATCTACATAGGCTTTACCATCAACGTCATAAATATAAGCGCCATCCGCTTTTTCAATAAATAATGGGGTTCCACCAACACCATTAAAAGCACGAACAGGGGAGTTTACACCACCAGGAATTTGTTCTTTTGCTTGTGCGTAAAGTTTTTCAGATTGTGACATCGCAGGGCTCCAGAAAGAGGCTAAGAAAAAAATTGCTCTCATTCTAAAGCACCACACCAATTAAACCAAATGTTGATACGAAGATATGCACAATGTGTCTAATTGCGTAACAACACTTGAACCATTTAGTCAAGTGGCGGATAATTAGGTTAATTGATCTGAGTAGGTTTTAGCCTACACATGAATTTACCGGTCACCGGTTTGGAGTAAAAAATGAGTGATGATGCGGCTCTGCCTTTGCAATTTACTGATGCGGCAGCAATTAAAGTTAAAGATCTAGTCTCTGATGAGGACAACCCAAACCTGCGTCTGCGTGTTTATATCACTGGTGGCGGATGCAGCGGTTTCCAATATGGTTTCACATTTGATGATCAGATCAATGAAGGCGATATGACAATCGAGAAACAAGGTGTTGCTCTTGTCGTAGACCCAATGAGCCTACAATATTTAGTGGGTGGAAGTGTTGATTATACTGAAGGCTTAGAAGGTTCGCGCTTTATTGTGACCAATCCGAATGCTAAGTCTACTTGTGGGTGTGGTTCGTCTTTCAGCGTCTAATTTTCGTCATATTTCGAGCTGTGGCGGTGTTGGCTTCATTCAGTTACTCGGGTCACATACTAATGTATGCTCCCCGAGATATCTTCATTTGCCGCCTTGCCACAACTCGAACTATTTAGAAAATTTTTGTAATTTGTAATTTGTAATTCTCAATCAGATAATGCGTTTAACTGCTCGCACAGTTGTTCTGTCGCATTAACAATCCTTGGGCCTGCTCGGTGAAACCAATCTTCATTTAATCGGATAATTGGGACATTGAGCTGTGAGTGCCAAAATTTTTTCACTGTTTTTTCCTGTTCGGCTGAACCAGTCATAATAATTACATCTGGCTTGCGAGTGAGCACCTGCTCACGACTGATTTGAGGCCATTGAACTGTGCTATTAGCAAAAATATTTTCACTACCACAAAACTCTACGACATCATTTTGCAGCGTGTGGTTACCTGCGCTAAATAAAGGCTGAGTACCGAGTTGAATGAACACTTTCTTTGATTTTTTATTAGAAATTTTTTCTTTTTGATAAGGAGCGAGCCTAGAGCGCATTTTTTCAACATTTTGTTGTGCTATCTCTGGGGTTGGGCTGTATTGTGCTAATTCAATCACTGAGTTGATGACATCATCAATAGTTTGAGGATCGAAATAAATAATTGGGATACCGAGGCCTGCGAGTTGATCAAGAGGCCGCTGGGGGTTACCTCCTCGCCATGCGAGGATTAAATCAGGTTTAAGTGCGATAATACGTTCTACATTTAAACCTTGCCAATCAGAGACTTGTTCTAATTTTTTTGCTTGCTCTGGGTAATCGGAGTAAGCACTGACCGCAATTAAGCTATCTCCAAGCCCTGCTGCATAAGCAAGTTCAGTATTGGCCGGTGATAAACTAATAACGCGCTGCTTTGCTGCTCCTAGTGCAGAAAAGGCCACCAATAAAGCACATAATAAGGTGATAGTAAGGGAAAAATAATGCGTTATTCGTTTCATAACAAAATTCATCGTAGAATTAATTAAAAGGTATAACTAACAAATGGTTATACCTTTTTTGCAAATGATTAAGCGAGTTTAGCTAAAATTGCTGTGATCATCAGGGAAGATTGACGGGCAGCAACAGGTAAAAACTCATCGAAGCTCGTGTGGGATTCTTTATCTGCAACATCTGAAATGGCACGAACGACGACAAATGGAATGCCAAATTGGTGACATACTTGACCAATCGCGGTGGCTTCCATTTCTACTGCCGCAACTTGTGGGAACATCGCTTTGATGCGCGCTAGTGGCTCAGCACCATTAATAAAAGCATCACCGCTACAGACTAATCCACGAACAGCGTTCATATCCAATAACTTAATGCACTGCTCAGCAACTTCAATTAACTTAGTATCAGCAACGAAAGCTGGCGGACACTGTGCCATTTGGCCGGGTTCATAACCGAATGCGGTCACATCAGCATCATGGTAACGAACTTCTGTAGAAACCACGATATCGCCGACGTTTAAACGAGGGTCTAAACCACCTGCGGAACCTGTGTTAATCACGACATCTGGTTGGCAATGCTCTAATAATAGTGTTGTACCGATTGCGGCTGCGACTTTACCAATACCTGATTTCAATAACGCAACGTCAACGCCATTAATTTGGCCTGTATAAATCTCACAACCAGCACGGTTAATAGTTTGGCAGTTTTCAATTTGTGAGCGCAAAATCGCCACTTCCTGTTCCATGGCACCAATTATTCCAACTTTCATTTTGTCTCCTTTTCCCTGCACAATTTGCACTATTAATGTCAATATAGTGTCAATATTTTGACTAGGGACGATAATGTTTTATTGTGTTATTGCTGCATTCTTCGAGTGGGCTCGCAATTTTAATTGCAACAACTCGAATTTTGACAACGAAATTACAAAGATGCACGAAGTGTAACATTGAAAGGTGAGTCGTGAAGGTTTTTTCCTGTATTTAGGCTATATAATGAAACATCAATCGAAATAGGGAAGGTGGCAGAGTGGGTGAGATTAATTTTGTTAAGAAGCTAAACTTTCAGCGTAACTACATGAGCAGTGCGAAAAACCAAAAAATTTCACCTAAAGATGAAGATGCGGTTAATCGCTTATTTGAAAGTGATCGTGGGCGGATTATCAATTCAGCAGCCATTCGCCGCTTACAACAAAAAACACAAGTTTTTCCCTTAGAGCAAAACGCAGCAGTGCGTAGCCGATTAACTCACTCACTAGAGGTTCAGCAGGTTGGCCGTTACATCAGTAAAACGGTTTTAGGTGAATTAAAAAAGAAAAAATTACTGGAGCCCTATGGGCTAGATGAACGTTGTGATGCGTTTGAAAGCTTAGTCGAAATGGCTTGTTTGATGCATGATATCGGTAATCCTCCATTTGGGCACTTTGGTGAAGCTGCAATTCAACGGTGGTTTATCAAGTTACTGTCGCCAAGTTACTTGTATACGCCGAATTCCCCTGACCCATGCCAAATACCGGCATTACAATTAACTGGAAATGAAAAGCAAGACTTATTCCGCCGTCAATTAAAGCAGGATTTATGCTCATTTGAAGGTAATGCGCAAGGGCTGCGCATGGCGCATCGTTTACTCAAACTAAACTTAACTTATGCACAAATTGGTTCTATCTTAAAATATACGCGTGGAGCTTATGATTTGGAGCCAATTCCCCCTGAGTTTGATTATTTGATGAAAAAACCAGGCTATTATTGGTCAGAGGTGGACTTTGTCAGTGAGTTAACCAAAAAACTCGATATGGAGAAATACTGCCGTTTCCCTCTGTCCTATATTATGGAAGCGGCTGATGATATTTCATATTGTATTGCTGATTTAGATGATGCCGCGGAAAAAGGCATTTTTACTGTTGAGCAGTTGATTGAGTACTTAAAAGCAGAGTGGGGTGATATTGAACAAAATGATTTGTTCGATCAAACTGTCATGCGAGCTTTCAATAATATCAGTGACAACCACACAAGGCGTATTCAGCAAGATCAGTTCTTTATGTATTTGCGCGTGAATATTACAGGGAAGTTGTCTCATTACAGTGCACTGCAGTTTATTAAAAATCTGCCTGAAATTTATAATGGCACTTTTAACAGCGCTTTGTTAGAAGATAAAAGCCCAGAACATAGATTACTGAAAGTATTGAAAACAGTGGCTTTTAAACATGTATTTAACCACCATGAAGTTGAAGAGTTAGAGTTGCAAGGCTACCGAATTATCAGTGGGTTATTAGATTTTTATAGCCCATTACTGATGATGAATAGAAGGGATTTTGCTGAGCTCGTTGAAAAAAATTACCACAAGCACTTTTTCATTGAAACGAGATTGTTCCATAAATTATCTAATAAGCATCGCTTATCTTACACGGAAGCACTTGAGAAAATTTCTGCAACGAATGAAGCAGATAAATCTATTCTGGAGTTTTATTATCGAGCTCGTTTGATTCAAGACTATATTAGCGGTATGACAGACCACTATGCCTATGAAGAATATCGTAAATTTATGGTTAGTAATTAATATAATAATTGAATGGCATAATAAAAATGGAAAAGTAGTCAATCAAATGATAGGAAAAACAGGTATAATGGGACTGGCCGTTTTTCTGGATTAATTAGCGAAAAAAACAACGCATTAAAATTGAAAACTCGGCAATCATGATTTTTATAACTTAATACTCTGTAGTGACTACTTTATGGCTCAATTTTACTCTCCTAATCGCCGTACCACTTCACGCCGTCAAATCACGGTTGTAGCTGATAGCCTCGATGCTGCAGGGCAAGGTGTTGCCCGTATCGAAGGAAAAACCATTTTTGTAACAGGTTTATTGCCTGGAGAAGAAGCACAAATTGAATTGACGGAAGAGAAGCGGCATTTTGCTAAAGGGAAGGTGACTAAACGCTTGAGCACGAGCCCACAAAGAGTAAAGCCTCGGTGCCGTTATTTTAATCAATGTGGGGGGTGTCAACAGCAACATGTTGACATTGCACTGCAAAGAGAAAGCAAAGCTCATGCCTTAGCTTATCTGATGCAGCGCGAAACATCGCTAGATATATCCGTTCCCACGGTGATTAGTGGTGAGCCATATGGTTACCGCCGTCGAGCTCGATTAGGTCTACAGTATCAGCCTAAAAGTAAAAATGTCGTTATGGGGTTTCGTCAATCTCAATCTAACACATTGGTTGATATAAAAAATTGTCCTATCTTGTCCCCTGATTTGGATATCTTACTAAAACCACTTTCTGAATGTATTAACCAGCTCAGTAATAAATCGAAACTGGGCCATGTAGAACTTATTCGTGCAGACAATTGTAAAATTGTATTGATTCGTTACTTAACCCCTTTTTCGTTATCAGATACCCAAAAGTTAAGCGATTTTGAAAATCAGCACGGAGTGTCTATCTGGTTAGCGGGTAATGATGAAAACTTACAGGCTCTGTCACCAAATTCGCCACAACCTGAATATCAAGTTGCAGGGGAGTTACTAAAATTTAATCCGTTAAATTTTATTCAAGTGAACGGGCAAGTTAACCAGCAGATGGTAGAACAAGCTTTAGCATGGTTAGATCTAAACAGTGAAGATAGGGTATTAGATCTTTTTTGTGGAATGGGTAACTTTACGTTGCCAATTGCACGGTTAGTGAAATCCGTTGTGGGTGTTGAGGGTGTGGAAAATTTAGTCGAACAGGCACGAAACAATGCACAGCTCAATACTATTTGTAATGCGACATTCTATAATGAAAACTTAGAAGCCCAGATACACACACAACCTTGGGCGGTTCATGGCTTTAATAAAGTGTTATTAGACCCAGCTAGGGCTGGAGCCGCTGGCGTTATGGAACATTTAATTAAACTGATGCCAGAAAAAATTGTCTATGTTTCATGTAACCCCACAACATTGGCAAGAGATAGTAAAGTTTTACTTGATGGGGGCTATCAATTATTACAGTTGCGGATGCTAGACATGTTTCCGCAAACTAGCCATTTAGAGTCAATGGCGTTATTTATCCGTCGCCCAGAGGTTTAATAGGTAGGGAGAACATATGGTTGCAGTAAGAAGTGCGCATCTTACCCCAGCAGGTGAGTTTGCCCCAGAAAAGTGGGTTAACGGCCTGGGATTGAGTAATAAACAATCAGAAGAAAAGCTCATCCATACCTGGCAATATTGTCACGATAAATTAGCCGGACAAGAAATCGCCCCTCTGTTACTGTGGCGTGGTATTGAAATGACCGAGATCCTATCGACATTAAGTATGGATATCGGCAGCTTACAAGCGGCTTTGCTTTTCCCCTTAGTGGAAGAAGGGAAGTTAGAAGAACAAGAAGTTATTGATGAATTTGGCAAATCCATTCACGAACTTGTTAAAGGCGTGCTGGAAATGGATGCGATCCGCCAACTCAAAGCAACACAATCAAGCGAAACCAGCTCGACACAAGTCGATAATATTCGTCGTATGCTACTGTCAATGGTAGAGGATTTCCGCTGTGTTGTTATTAAGTTAGCGGAACGAATTGCTCATTTACGTGAAGTCAAAGATGCAACGGAAGATGAGCGCGTCTTAGCTGCAAAAGAGTGTTCAAATATTTATGCTCCTTTAGCAAATCGCCTAGGAATTGGGCAGTTAAAATGGGAGTTAGAAGACTTTTGTTTTCGTTATTTGCATCCCGATGAATATAAGAAAATTGCAAAGCTCCTCCATGAACGTCGTATTGACCGTGAAGAGTACATAGATACTTTCGTAACAACCTTACGTAAGTACATGTTAAAAGAGAATATTCAAGCAGATATCTATGGCCGACCTAAGCATATTTACAGTATTTGGCGTAAAATGCAGAAAAAATCATTGGCATTTGATGAACTGTTTGATGTGCGAGCGGTGCGTATTGTCGTTGAACGCTTGCAGGATTGTTATGCTGCATTAGGAATTGTTCATACCCATTTTCGCCACCTTCCTGATGAGTTTGATGACTATGTGGCGAATCCAAAGCCTAATGGTTATCAATCG
This sequence comes from Providencia sp. PROV040, assembly GCF_032706145.1. Taxonomy (NCBI): domain Bacteria; kingdom Pseudomonadati; phylum Pseudomonadota; class Gammaproteobacteria; order Enterobacterales; family Morganellaceae; genus Providencia; species Providencia sp. PROV040. The sequence continues at coordinate 1,345,448 of NZ_CP120530.1, forward strand.
ATTCATACAGTAGTATTAGGGCCAAACGGCAAAACACTTGAAATTCAAATTCGTACCCGTCAAATGCATGAAGATGCAGAGCTGGGGGTTGCGGCGCATTGGAAATACAAAGAAGGCGCGACTGGTATTGGCAAAGGAAGTAGCTACGAAAACCGTATTGCGTGGTTACGTAAGCTGATTGCATGGCAAGAAGAAATGGCAGATTCTGGCGAAATGCTAGATGAAGTTCGTAGCCAAGTGTTTGATGACAGAGTGTATGTTTTTACCCCAAAAGGGGATGTGGTGGATTTGCCAGCAGGCTCGACGCCGCTTGATTTCGCTTATCACATTCACAGTGATGTCGGCCATCGTTGTATTGGTGCAAAAATAGGTGGTCGTATTGTTCCATTTAGCTATCAATTACAAATGGGTGACCAAATTGAAATTATCACTCAAAAGCACCCAAACCCAAGCCGTGACTGGTTAAATCCTAACTTAGGGTATGTAACAACCAGCCGTGGGCGAGCCAAAATCCAAAATTGGTTCCGTAAACAAGATAGAGACAAAAACATCCTCGCAGGGCGCCAAATTCTAGATAGCGAATTATCGCAGCTTGATATCAGCCTCCGAGAGGCCGAAAAACTGCTAATCGCGCGCTATAATGTTCACTCATTGGATGAAGTTTTAGCCGGAATTGGTGGTGGTGATATTCGTATCAACCAATTAGTGAATTTCCTGCAAAGCAAATTTAACAAAGCCACCGCAGAAGAAGAAGACCGCGCGGCAATGAAGACATTAGAAAGTAAGTCTTCACTCCCAAGAGCACCATCCCATGGTAGTGGTCGAGTGGTGGTTGAAGGGGTTGGTAACCTAATGCACCATATTGCACGTTGCTGCCAGCCAATTCCAGGGGATGAAATTGTCGGTTTTATCACGAAAGGACGAGGTATTTCTATTCACAGTGCGGATTGCGAACAATTAGCTGAGCTGCAAAGTCATGCGCCAGAACGTGTGATAGATGCAGTTTGGGGAGAAAACTATTCCAGTGGTTATTCTCTCGTGGTTAGAGTTGTCGCCAATGACCGTAGTGGTCTACTACGTGATATCACGACAATATTAGCTAATGAGAAGGTTAATGTGCTTGGCGTCAGTAGCCGCAGCGATGTGAAGCAGCAATTAGCAACGATAGATATGACAATTGAGCTGTATAATATTGAGGTGCTGAGCCGGGTGTTAGCAAAATTAAATCAGTTGCCGGATGTTATTGAGGCAAAACGCCATTCCCAGTGATTTTCTTCATATTTTGAGTTGTAGGGGTGTTGGCTGCACTTAGCTACTCGGGTCACATACTTATGTATGCTCCCCGAGATATCTTCGCTTGCCGCCTACCTACAACTCAAACTATTTTGAAAATCAGTACTGTTATATTGTCAGTGGTTTTCTTCATATTTTGAACCGCAGCGTTGTTGGCTGCGCGCTCTCATCTTAGTCACATACCGATGTATGCTCCTACATTTTCTTCATATTTTGAGCCGCAGCGTTGTTGGCTGCGTGCTCTCACCCTAGTCACATACTGATGTATGCTCCTAGGGTTTCGTTTACTTGCCGCCTAGCTGCAACTCAAACTATTTTGAAAATGGCTCCGATATATTCTAAAAATCACATTTTCCGAGTTACCTAGAATTGTTTTTTAATTGTTATTAATGAGTGAAAATGGCTTTTTCCTGAAAAATTTGTTGAACAGGTGTCATTTCTGATAAGTTTGAGATAAAGATGACAATTAGAAACAAAAGAAAATCAAAGGTTAATACAATGAGTCAGGAAAAACCCGAAATCGAACGCTTATTATCCATTATGGCACAGCTGCGTGACCCACAAACAGGTTGCCCATGGGATAAAGTACAGACATTTAAAACTATTGCACCTTATACACTTGAGGAAACCTATGAAGTGCTTGATGCGATAGAACGTGAAGATTTTAACGACTTAAAAGGTGAGCTGGGCGACTTATTGTTCCAAGTGGTTTTCTATGCGCAAATGGCGAATGAAAAATCATTGTTTGATTTTAATGATATTTGCCAAGCAGTGAGCGATAAGCTTGAACATCGTCACCCATATATTTTTGATACAAATAACACATTGAGCAGCTCGGAAGTGATTGAGGGATGGGAAAAACGAAAAGCAAAAGAGCGAGCTGAAAAATCGCAGTTTTCTGTGCTAGATGATATCCCGAATTCGCTCCCAGCACTAATGAAAGCCTATAAAATTCAAAAGCGTTGTGCTTCGGTCGGTTTTGACTGGGATACGTTAGGCCCTGTTGTGGGTAAGGTTCATGAAGAACTTGAAGAGGTGATGGAAGAAGCCACACAGGTGGTTGTTGACCAAACTCACCTAGAAGAAGAAATCGGCGATTTATTGTTTGCCGTAGTGAATTTATCTCGCCATTTAGGTCATAAACCTGAAATAGCGTTGCAAAAAGCTTGCAACAAATTTGAAGGCCGTTTTCGTCAAATCGAAAAAAGCCTAGCGGAAAGTGGCAAAACGACAGAAAGTGCTACACTTGATGAGATGGAAGGGCTTTGGCAGCAGGTTAAGAGTCAAGAATAAAATGGTTCGTCATATTTCGCACTACAGCGTTGTTGGCTGCGTTCGGCTACTCAGGTCACATAACTGGTGTATGCTCCCTGAGATATCTTCTCTTGCCGTCTAGCTTTGCTCGTCATATTTCGCACTACAGCGTTGTTGGCTACGTTCGGCTACTCAGGTCACATACTTGTGTATGCTCCCTGAGATATCCTCTCTTGCCGCCTAGCTGTAGCACGAACTATCTAGAGCATTAATTATATATAGAACGAAGCATCTACAGAAAAATTCGATATGGTTGGTTTGTTCTAAAATCACCTCATGCAATGGCTCCAAACAAAGCTTCAAAAACAATATGTAGGTTGAAGTTTTCGAAGGTTAAATGTGGAGAGTTAGAGTAAATAGTTATTCAAAATCAAAGTTAGTGCAGAATCGCATTTTTTACACCATACAATGAGCTGAAAGGATTTAGCTTTTGTGTTTGAACTGTGTTAATCTATAAAAATAGATAAAGATGACTAATTTTGAAGCGATAAATATTTTTCGCTTTTAACTTGCTGATAATATTAGAGTATTGATGAAATTTAGCCTTATTATGCTTAGAACATTTGTAGCGAAATTAAGGTTCGGGTATACTGTTTTCCCGTCCTGTTATATCCATCATCTTTTAAACCTAAACTTTCAGGTTCAGCATGAAAACTAATTATATTTTTGTGACCGGCGGGGTCGTATCCTCACTGGGTAAAGGCATTGCCGCAGCCTCTTTGGCGGCTATACTCGAAGCCCGTGGACTCAATGTGACTATTATGAAACTGGATCCCTACATTAACGTAGATCCAGGCACTATGAGCCCAACCCAACACGGGGAAGTTTTCGTTACAGAAGACGGCGCTGAAACTGACTTAGATTTAGGTCACTATGAGCGTTTCATCCGTACTAAAATGACACGTCGTAATAACTTTACGACTGGGCGTGTTTACTCTGAAGTTCTGCGCAAAGAGCGCCGTGGCGACTATTTAGGCGCTACAATTCAAGTTATCCCTCATATCACTAATGAAATTAAAGACCGCATCATCCGTGGTGGTGAAGGCCATGACGTTGTTTTGGTTGAAGTTGGTGGTACAGTTGGTGATATCGAATCATTGCCATTCCTTGAAGCGATTCGTCAAATGGCAGCTGAAGTTGGCCGTGAACGCACATTATATTTGCACTTAACATTAGTGCCATACCTTGCAGCGGCTGGTGAAGTAAAAACTAAGCCAACTCAACATTCTGTGAAAGAATTACTGTCAATTGGTATTCAACCAGATGTGCTGATTTGTCGTTCAGACAGAGTGATCCCAGCAAATGAACGTGCAAAAATCGCATTGTTCTGTAATGTGCCAGAGAAAGCGGTTATTTCTCTCAAAGACGTTGATTCAATTTATAAAATCCCAGCCTTATTGAAATCACAAGGTTTGGATGAATACATCTGTAACCGTTTCCGCATTGATGCGCCAGAAGCTAATTTAGCTGAGTGGGAACAAGTTATTTACGAAGAAGCCAATCCCGCTGGTGAAGTGACTATTGGGATGGTGGGTAAATATGTTGAGTTACCAGATGCGTATAAATCTGTAATTGAAGCATTAAAACACGGTGGCTTGAAAAACCGTTTAACTGTGAACATCAAATTAATTGATTCACAAGATATTGAAACTCGAGGTGTTGAGTTACTAAAAGGTTTAGATGCTATTTTAGTACCAGGCGGCTTTGGCGAGCGTGGTGTTGAAGGGAAAATTCTGACCGCTCAATATGCACGTGAAAACAAGATCCCTTACTTAGGAATTTGTTTGGGTATGCAAGTCGCATTGATTGAATTTGCACGTAATGTTGCCAATATGGCAGATGCAAACTCAACAGAATTTAAAGCGGATTGTAAATTCCCTGTTGTTGCGCTGATTACTGAATGGCGCGACGAAGAGGGTAACCTTGAAGTACGTTCAGAAGAGAGCGATCTTGGTGGAACAATGCGTGTTGGTGGCCAACCATGTCATTTAGTGAATGGTAGCCTTGTACGTGAAATGTATGGTTCAGAAACTATCATTGAACGTCACCGCCACCGTTATGAGGTGAATAATTTACTACTGAAACGTATTGAAGATGCGGGCCTAAAAATTGCAGGCCGTTCAGTGGATAATAAGCTGGTGGAAATTATTGAAAACCCTAATCATCCATGGTTTGTGGCTTGTCAGTTCCACCCAGAGTTCACCTCTACACCAAGAGATGGTCATCCGTTGTTTGCAGGTTTTGTTAAAGCCGCTGGTAAGTACCAGAAAGGTGAGTTGAAATAAGATATGGGGAAGTCGGCGCAGGTGCACCAACTTCCCAAAATTTAACTTGTACTGAGGAAAACCTAATGTCCAAAATTGTTAAAGTGATCGGTCGTGAAATCATTGACTCTCGTGGTAACCCAACTGTAGAAGCTGAAGTTCATTTAGAAGGTGGCTTTGTTGGTTTAGCTGCGGCACCATCAGGTGCGTCAACAGGTTCTCGTGAAGCTCTGGAACTGCGTGACGGTGATAAAGCGCGTTTTCTGGGTAAAGGTGTTCTGAAAGCAGTTGCTGCAGTTAATGGCCCAATCGCAGAAGCGCTGATCGGTAAAGATGCTAAAGACCAAGCTAACATCGATAAAATCATGATTGATCTCGATGGCACTGAGAACAAATCTAAATTTGGTGCAAACGCAATTCTCGCTGTATCTTTAGCAAATGCTAAAGCAGCAGCAGCGGCGAAAGGTATGCCTCTGTATGAGCACATTTCTGACTTGAATGGTACTCACGGTCAATACTCTATGCCTCTGCCGATGATGAATATCATCAATGGTGGTGAGCATGCTGATAACAACGTTGATATCCAAGAATTCATGATCCAGCCTGTTGGCGCACCAACGTTGAAAGAAGCGGTTCGTATGGGCTCTGAAATCTTCCATCACCTAGCAAAAGTACTGAAATCTAAAGGTATGAATACAGCTGTAGGTGATGAAGGTGGTTATGCGCCTAACTTAGAGTCAAACGCAGCAGCATTAGCAGCAATTAAAGAAGCGGTTGAGCAAGCAGGTTATGTGTTAGGTAAAGACGTAACACTGGCGATGGACTGTGCAGCATCTGAGTTCTATAACGCAGAAACCGGTAATTATGAGCTGAAAGGCGAAGGCAAAACCTTCACTTCACAAGAGTTCACACATTATTTAGAAGAACTGACTAAACAGTACCCAATCGTATCTATCGAAGATGGTCTGAACGAGTCTGACTGGGATGGTTTCGCATACCAAACTAAAGTTCTTGGTGACAAAATCCAACTGGTTGGTGATGACCTGTTTGTAACTAATACTAAGATCCTAAAAGAAGGTATCGATAAAGGTATAGCTAACTCTATCCTGATCAAATTCAACCAAATCGGTTCTTTAACTGAAACTTTGGCTGCAATTAAAATGGCGAAAGATGCAGGCTATACAGCCGTTATCTCTCACCGCTCAGGTGAAACTGAAGATGCTACTATTGCAGATTTAGCAGTTGGTACAGCGGCAGGCCAAATCAAAACAGGTTCTATGAGCCGTTCTGACCGTGTTGCTAAATATAACCAACTGATTCGCATTGAAGAAGCATTAGGTAAAAATGCACCATTCAATGGCTTAAAAGAAGTTAAAGGCCAAGCATAATTATTTATTGCTTAGCAAGTTAATGAATAGGGAAGCTTAGGCTTCCCTTTTTTTGGGTTATTTATTGTATTAATGCAACAAATATAATTGAGTTTTTTTATAAAATTCAATCTGAATTTGTTTTTTGATTATGGTACTAAAGGAGATATTAATTTACAGTCATTATTCATTTTAGATAAATAATTAATTTTTATTCAAAGGAATGAATGCAATGACAGTAAAAAAATATACAGAAGTAATTGAAAAAATAAATGAAATCATCAATAAATATACGCTAGATACAAGCGAGTTAATTAAAATTGGCTCAACGGCAGAAAAAGGAGATATAACATTAACTAAATATGATAACTCACGATATGATATTAGTTATTATGATAGCGAGCAGCCTGATCCGTTTGTAATTAAAAGTTATTTACTCAATAATAATAATTATGATGCAACTCATTTATATCCCTCCTATGTAGATATTCCTAAAAAACCATCAGATACGTTTCTCTTATTTACAGGTACTTTAAATAAAAATTCTATTATAGTTACCAATCATGATAAAGATCATTATCGAGTCTATAATGATTGCAGAATGAATAGTTCAATTTTATATGATGATGTTGTTATGTCTGCTGATTATCAAGATTATAAAATAAAAAATGGTACAAATGGTAATGCGACAGCATATATGCAGTTTGTAAATAATGATTGGCAATTAGTCTTACAAACACAAGAGGTTAAAGATTTTAAGGGTGAAAGGAAATCATTTGCAATAGAAGGGGAAAATAGAATATTAAAATATATTCCTAATAATAAAATGGATAGTATAAATAAAAATAAATTTGAAAACACTCGGGAAAATACACATGTCAAAATATTGTCTATAGCAAAGAAATTAAATTGCTTATATGTGGATGAGAAAGGTAATAATATATTTGAAACGGAACGAAAATTAGATAGCGCTAAAGCATGGCATGAGTTTATTACATCTATAAGTATAAAAATAAATAATCATGTAAAAATGTTAAAAAGTTTCCAAGAAGTATGGCAGAAACAACTTCAGGAACTAAATGGGAAAATAAATAAAACAATAGATGATAAAGTTAAAATAAAATCTTTAACACGAAAATTAGCACAAAGTGATATTCAAATTAGTCTTTATCATAATCATTATAATAGAATACTGTCTGAAGGGAACCAAATAGAAAGAAGTAAGTTATGGTGGGAAATAAAAAAAAGTAAAGGTATGAACGCTGTTGTTAAAAATGAAGAACAATCAATATATGGCGGTATTAATGAATATAAGCAAACAATCAATGAGCGATATGAAAATTTAGTTTTTGTTCATAAAAATTCTAATAAACCTTCATTTAGAAATAGTTTTAGTGAGGGCATGAACGATTTTTCAGAAGTCAATATATCAGGATTAAAGAAGAATATGACTTCAATAGAACTGAAAAAATTATATTTGACTCAAGACCTTAGCCCTATAGAACGAGGAGCTTTATATCAAAGAATTAATAATGTAGGTCACTCCGAATATATAAAATATGTTTTGAATGAAACAGGAAAAGTTAGTGAATTATTTTATTCATTAAATAGCCAAATTAATCGATTAATGCCACAAGATTTTTATTTAACGCTGATAGGAGATGATTCTCGAGGGCGTTGTTACCCTTTGGTTAGAGCTATGTCAGTTGCATTAGCAAAAGATGATCAAAAAGGTGCGGATACTTTATTTAATAAACTTTATATAGCATCAGCAAATCCTAAAGATAATGATTCAATATTAATAAAAACGGCATTGGAGCGATTACATTCGAATGTGGAAGCAATAGAGGCATCATTTTCTCATGGTAGAATTAATATCAAAGAAACACAGAGTTTATTAGAGGCGCAGCAAAAAACAATGATGTTTGCTATTAATAGTCAAAATCACTCGATGCTTATTGGTAAAACTATAAATGATAAAAAATCACACTATTATTTTTATGATCCTAACTTCGGTTTGTTTTCGTTTAATAATAGTAAAGAACTATTTTCAGCATTTAAAAAATTTATGGTAGATAACAAAATGGCTGATTTTTACTCAGCCTTTGGGAGCAATAAAGATCCGGTTTTTGAAGTGATTTCGATTATTACCGATGATATGTCGAGTGTTCCTGTGGGGAATGGGTTAAGTGTAACTCATTTAAGTGAGCCTATTTCACTGAGTTTAATTACTAAACGTGAAAGTAAAACTAGTAGGATCGTTAATAAACAACTTGCTATTCAAAGAGACATTCAATTGAAAGGAACATTGGCTATGTTAGAAGCAGAACAATGGGGATACCGTTTAGAAACTTCTCTTGCCAATTTATCAATGAACTATCAATTTAATAGAAAATGGGTGCCTATATTTTCTACACTGAAAGAGGATGAGAAAGGTAAATATCAACTTCAATTTATAGATTATGATGATCCTGAAAAAAGCCATTGGATTGAAATGGATGATCCGACAATTAAAGAGTTTAATCATTATTATGAAAAGCAAGTAGCATTATTTGGAGAAGGTTATTTTTTTGATGGGGAAAAATTAATTCCCCAAAAGAATATAGATAATAACAGTGAATATAATATCAATGAGCCATCGTTCGATGGATTAAATGCAGGAATAGCTATTCAGTCTTTGATGCTATGGTATTCAGATAAAAACCATAATAGAAACGGAATGAATAATGATAATTTTAACTTAGCATTAGCATTGAAAATACATAGTTATATTAATTATGGAATGATATTTCATGGAGCTCTGAATGATTTAGCTAAAATTGTAGGTATAATTCGTAGTGGGTTAAATGAAAATATTAGCTATGAAGCTAAAAATATTAGTCTGTTTTCTACTTCATTAGCTCAAACAGTAAATGAAGGTGTTACTGTTTTATTTAATGGTACCTTAGTCGGCTTTGATATATATGAATTGACCTATGCAAAAGATGAACCTCATAAGATTATATTTAGTACACAACTTGCTTTTGACTCTGCGAGTTTTGTCACAGGAGGACTCAGTTTAGGAACCGGTGCTTTAGGAGTAACGGAAGCTTCAGTATTTATGGGGGGAGCTGGGGTTATTTTTGCAGGGTTAAGTATTGGTTTCACTGGTTTGGCGCGTAATTATGCAGTGATAGGAGAAGATGCTAAATCGGTAGGTAGATATTTCTATCAGTTAGACCAAGCATATAAAAATAACGGATATGATTACTTACCTGATAAAAGTATTGTTCTTCCGCGCGCTGGTGCAGTTTTTAAAACAATAGATCTTAGAAATAACCAAATTGAATTTGATAGCCAATATATCTATAGGACTAGCGCACATTCTGCAGGAGGCGGACGGAAAAATTATATTTTTTGGGCGGGTAATTTCCCTACAATGGTACATGACCGTCAACAGGCAATTAATATTCGTAAAGGTATCGGATATAATATGAGTAGTCGATATTATGGTTATTTAGATGCGCAAATAATTGCCTTGCCTATCACGCCAAAATCGTATATTAAATATGATTACAATTTATGGCCAGGAGCAACAACACGTCATGATAGTGGATTTGATGTTATTCGTCGTTTAGAAAACACAGATAAATTTGATTATGACTTTTATATATTTCCAAGTGAAAATACTATTACTCAGATATTTCATGAATATGTAGATACAGAAATAGAAATAAAGTTAAATAATCAATATAGACATTTAGTTATTCCAAAAATACCCAGTGAGTGGCATGGGAAAATTAAATATTCGATAAGGGGTGATGGTGGAGTATATAAAATTAGTCCACAAATAGGTGCAGAAATAGAATTGATTGATGACTCAAATAAGTTATCGACTTCTCACTGGATAATTAGTGGTGGGTTATTAGGTAAAAATGACATTATTGTTAGTTCTGACCGTATAGATGTAGGTGGAGTAAAAATAAAAATAGACCAATCAGTATCAAAAAAAGATTTTTTATACATTAATAATAATAATGAAGTTTATAAAGTAGATTTTTTAAACTTAGATGTAAATTTAATTGGCGAAGATGGAAATAAGTGGGTCGGACATAATGAAGAGTTATCTAATCATTTAAATAAATTAAATGAACAACATAAAATTATGGGGCAGTACGTATTAATTGAAAATTATCAGTTTGGGAATGTTAATGTAGGCCGAGCATTTTATCAGGTTTCTACAGGGAGATATATTTTCACTGACTCATCGGAACAATATACTAAAAATGCTGATCTATTTTCTCCATTAGGGACGGGGGCATGTTTTTACTCAAAAGATAATAATATATTGTGGTTAGTTGATCAGGATAATAAAGTTCAATATACGTATATTATTAATAATAATGCTCAGCGGAATTTTGAATTAACTAAGTTATGGGTTAGTAATGAAAATATTTATTTCTCATGTCGTTATCCTAGTGAAGGAGTTCATGAAGTCGCAAATTATATGATAAATGGAAATGAAATTATATTAGTTAGTGTTTCTATTGATGAGCTGACTCATTATCAGTTTTTTGAAGAAAAATCGGTCATACCTAAGGATATTTCAGATGTGATTTTTGGTAAGTATTTATTGTTAATTGATAAAGTAAAAGATAAAAAAACAATATATAGTAAAAGTGTGAAGCTGGCTGATGTCATCCAAATATCAGGAATTGATAAAAATAATAATATATATCATTATTGGTTAAGAGAAAGAGACGGTGTTATCATAAGGCCAAATGTTACTTCATATAATCTTGCTCTCGATAACAAAGAATTATTTGAGCCTAAAGATTTAATGTTTGTTGGGTTTTTATTAAACAATGATGGGAAAGAAGTATTCTTTTTTTATAGTCATAAGGAAAAATCAATATATCGACAAGTTGGAGAAAATCCAAATTTCTTTCAAATAGAAAAGCAAGAAATCAAAAGGATAGAAACCGAAAATATTGAGAGTGTTATATTCAGTCAAAGTAAAATTTTAATTATTAGTAATAATGGCATTGTGAGTCAAATTAACGCTCAAGGTAATATTCAACCTGTGGCACTAAATCAAAAGTGGTTTGATTCACATTCAACAAGATGGTGGGAAGATTTTGGTCAATTAGAGTCAAATCAAGGAGTATATGCTTTACTTGGATTAAAAATGAGTGATAATCAAGCTATTATTCCTGCTTGGTATGAAAATAAAAGTATTGTTATTGCATATCAATTATCATCAAAGAATACATTGCAATATTTAGGAATAGACGAGTACCGTTCAGCAGCAATTATTTTTGATATGGAAAATAAAAAACTTTATTGGCAACCAATTGTAAGTGAAGCTGCTTTAGTTAAAGCTTTTGATAAAAATAATTTAAAAAATACTTTATCACTACCTTCAATGTATGAGATATACCCAAATATTAAATTTGATACAGTTAAAAAATTAAAAAATGGATTGTTAATGTATACAACTAATGATGAGATTTTATATTATAGTAAGGGAGAGAATAATTTAGATGGTAATAAAGAGGGATTCTCATCATCTTTATTAATTAACGGTGGAAATTCAAGGGATATAATTAACCCACCAGTTATCAATAATGTAAAAAATATTGTATTAAGTGCGGGAGATAAAGAAGATAGTTATGTTATTTCTAGAGCAGCGTGGCTACATTATCAAGCAATTATCATTGATAATAATGCGAGCGATCGTTTGACAGATACACTTGTTTTACCTGTTGACGATATGAACTCGCTAGCTGTTAATCGCCTAGGAGATGACCTTATCCTGACGGATATAAATACAAATAGCATACTTATTATTAGGCGTATATTTTCTGCTAATGCTCAAGGATATGAACACCTTCAATTGCGATTTTTAAATTCTAACGAAGATATTAGGGTAAAAACTATTGTAGATAGTTATTTGTTGACTGATGGGCTTATGGTTACTAATACACCGAATGAGTCTGATGAAGAAATACTGTTGGCTCATGACAATCAGTTAGCACAGCTTTCATCAATGACATCATCATTAAACCATCGTGAAAGCATGTCTAGACATCAGGATATAATACAGCCTTCGTTGGTTACTGGACCTATTTTAGTGGGATAAAGCAGGTATGAATTAGTTAAGCTAGCCGGAGTTTAACTAGCTAGCTTAATTAGTTGTCTAGTTTTATTGGTTGATATTTTAATTTAAGTTTGTTTTTTATTCATAAACATTATTTATTTTGCTTTGGGTGGAATTAACTACTGACTGGTGCGTTGGCGTATTAGCGCAATTATTCTGTCAATTGAAACTGTTAATTTATGCGGTTATTTGCCTACAAAATAGAACATTTCTCGGTAGAGATATTAAAAATACAAAAAATTGCGCGGGGTAGATCGCACTTTTAACTTATCCACATTTTCATCTCAATAAATTAACTCTATATTTCACAGCTTATAAATAATTATTAACAATATGCGCTAAAACTAAACTTGCTTCCAAAGCTATGGAGTAAACATGGACGCTTCAGAATCTTTAACACCATCAGTGAGCCCAACGCCCTCGAATAAACGAGGGTGGATAATCTTAGCTGTTGATATCGTACTCTTAATTTTATTACTAAAATATTTACCATTCGATGATAAAGCAAATGCTGGTCTTGCAATGATGGTTTTCATCGGTGTGCTTTGGTTAACTGAAGCTATCCATGTCACCATTACTGCACTGTGTATTCCGATCTTGGCAGTAGGCTTAGGGCTGATGAATACAGGGGATGCATTGAAATCATTTGCAAATCCGATTATTTTCTTATTCTTCGGAGGCTTTGCATTAGCGACGGCTTTACATATCCAAGGCCTTGATAGGCTAATTGCAAATCGCTTACTAATGGCAGCTCGAGGGCGCTTATCAGTCGCGGTATTATTGCTGTTTGGTGTAACAGCGTTACTTTCTATGTGGATTAGTAACACAGCAACAGCTGCAATGATGCTACCACTAGTATTAGGTATACTGTCTAATCTCGATGTACGTCATGAACGTAATACTTTCGTGTTTGTACTATTAGGTGTTGCTTATAGTGCAAGTATCGGTGGTTTAGGCACGATTGTAGGTAGCCCTCCAAATGCGATTGCGGCTGCGGCTTTAGGTTTAGATTTCTTATCATGGATGAAATATGGTATTCCAATCATGGTGGTGTTACTACCAATGATGTTTGTATTGATGTACATGATGTTACGTCCAAACCTGAAACATCGTTTTCAAATTGAGTTAGAACACGTTGAGTGGAATGGCAAGCGTATTACAGCAATGACGATTTTCCTTTTAGCCGTAGTTTGTTGGATCACGAGTACGTTTATTAGTGATGCATTAGGTGGTGTAAAAGATTTAGATACAATCATTGCGATGAGTGCTGCGATTTTAATTGGTGTAACAGGTGTTGCTAGCTGGTCTCAAATTCAAAAAAATACCGAGTGGGGCGTATTGATGCTGTTTGGTGGTGGTTTAACACTCAGCGCAATTTTAAGTTCTTCTGGGGCAAGTAAGATCATGGCAGACTGGATGCAAATGACATTCGGTGAAAGCCACTGGTTTGTTATTATTCTAGCTGTTACTACCTTTATTATCATTTTGACTGAGTTTACCAGTAATACGGCGAGTGCTGCTTTATTAGTACCAATCTTTGCAACAGTTGCTGAAGCATTAGGTATGCCAGTCATTGTATTAACCATGATTATTGGGATTGGTGCATCCTGTGCGTTTATGTTGCCGGTTGCTACACCGCCAAATGCGATTGTGTTCGGTTCCGGTTATATTAGGCAAATTGAAATGGTACGTGTTGGTGCGGTATTAAACGTGGCTTGTATCCTTGTGATTTCATTGTTTGCTTGGTTTATCTGGATGTAACTTAGTATCAATTCATCTTAACTTAACGGCCTCTTTTTGAGGCCGTTATTTGTTGTTGTACGCTAAATTGAGATTATTGCGTTGTTTTAGCAATAAGAGCCTGTTGGTTTTTCCCTATTTTTATCACACCTGTATCAGAAAAAATAATGTCTGCATCTCCGCGCACAGAGAAACTCATCGTGTTTATAACTCCTTGAATATCTATCTTATTCTGTGGGCAAAGGAAATTATCTTTACAGTGATATTGGTAACTCTCAAGTACAATGTTACGACCTGTCAATTTAGTTTGCTCATCCATCTCTAAATGATTTCCTTGAATATAAGGAATGTCAGTTTTGAACTTTGTGCTGTACTTGACAATGCCTTCACTAGGAGAAAGGGTGCTATTACCAGATGCGCTGATATAATTTTGTATGGCAGAGTGGATATTAAGTGTATTTTGCAGCTTTATTTGGTCTGCAACGATATTTAATTTTGATAGTTGAATTGGAGTTCCTTGTTGCTGACTAATACTGATTTGGCTAGCAGGTTGAGTTGAAAACTTCAGTTGGTTATAGTCCTCCAATTTTTGGAGTTCAAGCTGGTTATCTTTCTCTTTGTTTTTAATGTATTTTTTTTCAAATTTACCGGCAATTAAGGAGAGGCTATTAATATTATCAACGGCACCGTCTTTCCATGAAATACCATTAGGATTTGCGATAACAAGGTTAGCGCGTTGCCCTTTTATTCCTAATATCCCTTGTAAGTTGCTTGTTTCAGTCCCTGTTACTTCTGCAAAAATAAGCTTTGCTGCCTTATTATTAAGCTTGGTATTACTGTTAATATCATTATTAAAAATTAAACCATCGTCATTAGATGAGAGACTTTCGAAGGTATTAAACGAGATGTTATTTTTGAGAGGGGCTTCTATATTAATGACTTTTGCTTTTGTGATATCAGGGGCCTCGGCTAATGATGTGGTATGAAATAAAGTACAACTTAGTAGAGTGAATGATATGGTTTTCTTCATTGGTATTAGCTCCTTGCTGTAAAAATCCTTTAATGATTAAAAGCATAATGTATTTAGTCGTTTTTTATAATAATCAAAAATTAGTTTGGCTTAATAAAATATGATACGTTAGCACTCAGGTAAAATCGGAAAATCGGAAAAATATGATGTAAATAATTGTTACACTATGTTTTTGGCCGTTTATAAGTTCCATTTTCCTTGCTAATAAATTACTACTTGTTATGTTTTCAAATTAAAGATAAAGGGATTTAATAATATGTCTGGTGATAGCTATAGCTCTCTATTGAATCATGCCATTTATGTAATGGATAAAATAAAGCTTGATAAAAATATTATGATGCTAGTTGAGGCGATTAAATATGAATATCGTCATGAAGGAAAGTGGTCGGCAGATTTATTAAAAAAACATGATAAGTTAAAGAAAGAAATAGAAAGAAAATCTTATTTTTTATATAACAATGATGTTCCTATTGGTATTGAAAAACTCAGTAATCAAGAGGAGTTGGAGTTTATTGGTTATATAAGAGATTTATCAACAGGAAATAATGATGTCGATATAAGAGTTCAAGGTAAAGAGGATATTGAATTATCTAACCTTGTTGATTCCGATTTATTAAGTTCGCAAGCACTGCGTATTCTCCCTAAAAATTTAAAAAAAAGAATGAAACTTCGCTCTAGTATAAATGCTAGGTTAACTATAAATATACATAAAAAATATATTAATCGGCTGACAAAATCTTTGGTGAAGTTATTTCATGAGCCGTCACCTCAGTGTATAGAACAAGCCAAAATTATGGGGCCTAGAAAATTTGGTATACAAACGGACCAAGCAGTTATTTACTTATCTGAATCGGGGCTTGAGCATGCAAAGGAAATTACCCAGCGACTTAATACATTAATTCCTTCTGATGCATTTATTGAACATACACCAGTTGGTATGCAAAAAATGGATACTGGTATTTCTTATTCGGAAACACCAAAAGGTCAGTCAACAAGCCATGGGCAAGCCAGGTCACAGGTCATTGCTGACGCTATTACAGAAGTTTTATTAACAGATCGCCCAGTAAAACAAATCTTACCGAAAGTATTAAAAAAAGTAGGCTACGATACGAATAATCCTAGTTTAGTTGCGCAAGTTCAGCGTGATGGTCATTTAAAAAATAGTCTTTTTGACAGTATGATGCTTAAAAAGCATAGAATAAGCCAAGATATTCAGCGATTTGTTACGGACCCACTGTTATTCCCATGTATGTATGTTATTGATAAATTTAATAATGATATATTATCAGTAAAAGCGGAAATATTTAACTTTGAGAATGAGTTTACCGCCATTGAGTGCGGAGTATTAGCTCAGTATATAACCTCGAGAGAAAATTCAGGTTTTATTTATGATGTTTTAGATTTTACTTATAAATTTAATTCAATCTTTAGAGATAGTGGTTATATTGAAAAACGCCTCGCACCACAAGATTTTTATTTATATTTAATGGATGATAATTCAGGGGGGCGTTGTTACTCTTTAGTTAGGGCAATGGCTGTTGCATTAGCCTTAGAGGGCAGTGAGGGTGCAAATAAATTGCTTAATAAGATGTTTTTAGCTGGGGCATCACCAACGGAGCCGAATTCAACTTTGTTACAAGCTGCGTTAAAAGAACTTCATGTAAATATAGAGGCGGCACACGCATCAACTATAATTGGCCAATTTGAGTTAAATGAAATAAAAGAAATTCTGATTAATGCTGAACAAGGAAATATTTATGCGCTAAATAGCACAACACACTCAATGTTATTAGGTAAAGTCAAAAGTGGTAATGAAATTAATTATTATTTTTATGATCCAAACTTTGGTATTTATGCTTTTAATGATTCTGATAAGTTATTTTCAACTTTAAATAAGTTTTTATTTAAAAACAAGATGGCAGAGCAGTATGCGGTTTTAAATAGTAGTTTTGAATTGGTCTCTATTAATACGGGAAAAATGTCTGAAGTACAAATTGGTAGTGGTTTAACTGTTTCCGATTTGGTTTATTCAGATAATTTAATGGAATCTATTTCTCTACATAAGAAAATGGAGAGTATTCTAGAACATCAGTCTTTAATAGCAAAAGATAAGAAAATACAGACATCCTTAATTATTTTGGAGTCAGAGAAATGGGGGGAACGTCTTGAATACTCAATTAATGAAGTGTGCAAAAGTCATCAACTAGATGAAAAATGGTTACCTGTTTTTGAAAATGTTGAGAATTTGGAAGATGGCCGATATCGTATTCAATTTATACATCAAGGGATAGAGGAAAAGATATATTGGGCTGAAACGAAAGACACAACCTTTATTGAGTTTAAAGAATATTTTCACAAGCAAATGGCTATGTTAAAGAGTCATTATTCTTTTAGTGATGGGGAGTTGCAATGTGAAAGAGATATTGAGGGTACAGAACATGTGGATGGCCTCAATATAGCGATGGGAATACAAGCAATCATTCAATGGTCGGAGAATAGGAATCGACAGTCAGTGGTTTCTTCTAGGCCAACATCTAATTTAGCAACAGCACTGCGTATTCATAGTTATATTAGCTATTCTATGATGGCCCATGGTGCTATCAATGATGCCGTGAAAACTGGAAAAATTGCATATTCATTATGGTGTGAAGGGAATGGAGTGGCGAAATCAGTAATGAATCGCTTTTCTTCGTCTCTAGTACGTACAGCGAATGAAGGGTTAGGGGTTATTTTCCAAGGAGCTATGGTTGGTTTCGATATTTATGAGTTAGCGAATGCACAAAATGAAACTCAGCGAGCTGTATTTGGTACTCAACTAGCTTTTGATTCATCATCATTAGGGTTAGGTATTGTAAGTACGGGAGCATCTCTACTTGGTGCGGAAACGGTGGCAGGTGTTGCAGGGCCATTAGCTGTACCACTTATGGGAATAGGTATTGGTATCACCGAACTGGTTAATATTAATGAAAGACACGCACAAAAAGCTGTTGCTGTAGGGGAAGAATTCGCGATTTATCAACGAGACTATCAAAATGCAGCGATAAGTTATGATGCAAAAAAAGACTTTTTGGTACCAACACCCAATATTGTCATCGAGAAATTAGATTTCAAAAATGGTTATTTTGACCTTGGTAGCCAATATATATATCGAGGTGTGAAAAAAAAGTGGTATATAGAGCATTGCTGGTTGAATGATTTTCAGTCGGGCCCGAGTGCAGAGATTGATAAATCACATGCAATTAATATTAGAGAAGCTGTTGGTGTTACTGAGCCAAGAGTAAACTTTAATGGGAGCCAAACTGGGGTAGTGATATTACCAGTTGTACCTAAATCGTTCATTCGTTACAGATATAGCTCTCTTTTTGGTGGAACTTCTCGAGGGGATAATGGTTTTTCTATTTTGAGAGGAATGGAAGAACGCTATCAATTCTATTTTGATTTTTTTTATTGTGGCCTAGAGTATGTTATCACCACTTTAGAGCATGAATATGAAAATACTACCATTCATGTCAATCTAGATAGCCAAAATAGACAATTAACCGTTCCTAAAATGCCTATTCCATGGCAAGGGCATATTACGCACGCTGTCACTGGTAATGGCGGGGAATATCAAATTACAGTTAATTATGGCGCATCTCTTACGTTAATTGAGGGGGCTATATATGGAAAACAATCTAGCTGGATAATTGATACGAGTTTAATAGAAAGTGATGGAAAAGAGCATGTTATTCAAATCATGGATGATCACATTAAAATTAGCGGCATTACTATCAATGTTGATACATCGGTGGCGGATAATTCGATTTTACTTGTCAATGCTCAACATGAAGTATGTGAAATAGATTTTATTAATAAGACTGCAAAGATTATTAATCTAGATGGTAGTCAATGGATAAACAAAAGCCAGACAATTAAACAGCATCTTCATGATTTATCAATTAAAAATAAGCTTAACGGCCAGTATGTTGCCATCGATAATTATCAATATAACGGTTTAAACGTGGGACGTGCATTTTATGATGTTCAATATGATCGGGTCATTTTTACTCACTCAAAAAATAAAGAAAATCATTCGGCACAACTAATAAAAATTAATAGGGATACAGCCTATTTTTATTCATCAGTGGAATCAGTAATTTGGCAGGTTGATATAAATACAGGTTCTTTACTGACTCAACTTAAAGCGAATATGGTTTTAGGTCTAGATGCAGAAATTATTAAAGTCACATTGGTTGATGACCAACTGTATATAACACTAACAGAAAGAAGTACTGGCAGTACAGTTGAAAATACCTATAGGCTAATACAGAGTGATAAATTAGAGCTCGTGAGCGTTGTGAATAACAGGTTATTACTCGATAACTTACATGACACACAAACATTATTATCATTTGAACAACGTAAGCAATTTAGTAGCCATGACTACTTAGCCTGTCGATATATGAGTCCTGAATATCAAAAGACAATTACCATCAAACCCAGCATTGCGAACACGGTGATGATATCGGGCACTGATGAAAATGGTTTTTGGCATCATTACTGGCTACGCAATGAGAGTGGAACATTGGTTAAAGCCAATTTAGAAAGAAAAAATGTGAA
Source organism: Providencia sp. PROV040 (assembly GCF_032706145.1). Lineage (NCBI taxonomy): Bacteria > Pseudomonadati > Pseudomonadota > Gammaproteobacteria > Enterobacterales > Morganellaceae > Providencia > Providencia sp. PROV040. The sequence continues at coordinate 1,365,194 of NZ_CP120530.1, forward strand.
TGAACGGCTATTCTTGAATGAGTTTATTTCGATAAGTGAAGAAGATTTAAAATATATTGATTGTGAGCTCGCAAAAAATACGCCATTAGAAAAAGTTTGGCGAGAGAGGTTTGCTCTATCTATTAGCGATGGTAAAGAGGCGATATCTCAATTAAAGCGTTATAGAATTAAACCTACACTTGCAAAAATATTTGCAACAAGCCTGGGACGTTATAATCCGAGGTATGATTTATGGTATTGGTTTCCTCCTAAGGACTTGGAATTAATAGGAAGTTTATTAAAGGAAAATGGAAAGGAAGCCTTTTTCTTTTATAGCCAAAAAGAAGACACCATTTTTTATCAAAAAGGGTTAGGGCAAGATATTATTAAGCCAAATAAGCCTAGTGCCTTTCGTTTAAATTTGAGTGGAATAAAAAATGTCACGCACTGGCAAGGGGAGCTCCTTGTTATCCAAAAAGAAGGCTTTGTTAGGCAACTGGATGCGAATGGCAGTGTACAATTAGTTGCCCTCAATAAAGACTGGTTTGCGAGAGAGCCTTTGAGATGGGAGCGTTTTGCTCAATTTTCCAATGAAAAGGACCCCATTGCATTGTTTGGATTAAAAGATACTAATGGGGAACGCATATTACCAGCATGGTATTTTAACGAGATGGTTGTTGTTGCGCCTTCATTTTCGTTAGAAAGTGAGTTACAAATTATCGATTTTGATCACGATAAACAATATGGCGTTATTTTTGATTCAAAATCAAAGAAGCTATATCGAATAAACGCGATTGGAGAGATGAAGTTTAACAATATTTTCGATAGTAAGGGTGTTCTTCGATTTCCCAATAAATTACCTAAGCATGTTGATTTATACCCTGAGCTTACTTTTAAGTCAGTGCAAAAAATAGCGGATGGCTTAATGCTGTTAACAGAAGAAAATGCAATTATTTATCATCCAACATCATCTCATGAACAATTAGGCTTATCATTAATTATTAAAGGAACACCGGAGGATGATGTCGTTATTCCTGCAGCATTAGGCGATGTTTCTGTTTTAATTCTTAATGGTGGTGAGGGCTCCGATACTTATCAGTTTAAAAAAGTAGATTGGCAGCGTTATCAAACGATTATTATTGATAATTATTCGGTAGACCGAATTGTTGATTTGCTTATCCTACCCATAAAAAACCAATTGAAGGAGATTTTTATTAATCGCCAAGGAGATGACTTGGTTATTACAGATTCAATAAATAATACATCTCTTTATATCCGTGGAATTTATGGTTTACAGGCTCACTCTTATCGTCATCTACAACTTAGAATTGATGGAACAGATCAACACATTGATGTGAGTTTATTAGCTGAGCAAGCTTTGGCCAGTCACGGTTTAATGTCTTTATCAATGCATTTCAGAAGCCATTTTGATATCAATGGTAAGATAGTTTTATTAGGGGAGTTGTTGAATCGAATAGATTTTACTCAGGGGGACTTTGAAATTCAAACTGCACTCAAAGAGCAGGACAAACCTCATTTCGCCATGTTATCTACAACAAGTCAGTATTAAATTAATATATAAAAAAAAGAGCCACAACATAAGTGGCTCTTTTCGATTTATCGATCAGCAATTATTGTGCTGTTGGTGGATGGCTGTGTTCAACATCTTCTGATTTCTTCGAGAAACGGCGACGGATCACCACGAAGAATACAGGAACGAAGAAGATAGCCAATGAGGTTGCGGCAAACATTCCCCCAAGAACACCAGTACCTACTGAGTTCTGGGATGCAGAACCTGCACCGTTACTAAACACCAGTGGGATAACACCTAACATAAATGCTAAAGATGTCATCAGAATTGGTCGTAAACGCATTTTAACTGCATTCAGTGTTGCTTCGACTAACCCTTTACCTTCTTTTTCCATCAAGTCTTTGGCGAATTCAACAATCAAGATTGCGTTTTTCGCCGAGAGCCCAATGGTTGTTAAGAGACCTACTTTAAAGTAAACGTCGTTGTCTAGACCACGAACACTGGTAAACAGTAACGCACCAATAATACCTAATGGAACGACTAACATAACTGAGAATGGAACTGACCAGCTTTCATAGAGAGCCGCCAAACACAGGAAGACCACTATCAAGGAGATTGCGTACAGAGCAGGGGCTTGGTTACCTGCTAAGCGTTCTTGATATGACATACCTGTCCACTCGTAACCAATTCCTTCAGGCAGGTTTTCAGTGGTGAGTTTTTCCATTAACAGCATCGCATCACCAGTACTTTTCCCTGGAGCTGCCTGACCTTGAATGTTCATCGCAGGGACACCGTTATAACGCTCTAAACGCGGTGAACCATACTTCCAAGGATCTTTGGATTCGTCCATAAAGGCAGAGAACGGAACCATTTTACCTTGGTTATTGCGAACATACAGGTTACTGATGTCAGAAGGTAACATACGGCTTTCTGCGTCACCTTGTACGTAAACTTTCTTCACACGACCACGGTCGATAAAGTCATTCACGTAGCTTCCACCAAACATAGAACTCAATGTTGCGTTGATATCACTGATAGCGACACCTTGAGCCTGTGCTTTTTGTTGGTCAATATAAATACGGTATTGCGAGGTATCATCCTGACCATTTGGACGAACACCTTGAAGCATTTCTGGGTGCTGAGCAGCTAATCCAAGTAACTGGTTACGGGCTTGCATCAGTTTATCATGCCCCAAGTTACCTTTATCGACTAACTCAAAGTCAAACCCGTCTGCGGTACCTAACTCAACAATCGCTGGTAGGTTAAAGGCGTAAATCAGTGCCTCTTGTTTTTGTGACAGTGCGATATTCGCACGTTGTACAATCGCATCAACGTGGTTTTCATCGCCTTTACGTTCGCTCCAATTTTTCAGAACGACGAAAGCGAGACCCATGTTTTGACCTTGACCTGCGAAGCTAAAGCCCCCAACGGTAAAGACCGACTCAACGTTTTTGGCTTCTTCGGTATGGTAGTAGTTATTCACTTCATCCAATACCGCTTGGGTTTGTTCTTGCGTTGATCCTGGTGGTAATTGGATCATTGACAAGAATACCCCTTGGTCTTCCGCTGGTAAGAAAGAAGACGGTAAGCGGACGAACATGAACGCCATACCAACCACTAACAGCAGGTAAATCACTAAATAACGGCCCGTGCCGTTAAGCATACGGCTTACACTGTCGGTGTAGTGGTGTGCTTGTTTCTCAAATGTGCGGTTAAACCATCCAAAGAATCCTTTTTGGCTACCATGGCTGCCTTTTTCAATTGGCTTCAACATGGTGGCACACAGTGCTGGCGTTAAGATCATCGCAACCAGTACTGATAAGATCATGGAGGATACAATGGTAATTGAGAACTGACGGTAAATTGCCCCTGTAGAACCTCCAAAGAAGGCCATAGGAATAAATACCGCAGACAGCACCATTGCAATACCGACTAACGCACCTTGGATTTGACCCATTGATTTTTTGGTCGCTTCTTTTGGTGACAAGCCTTCTTCTTGCATAACACGCTCAACGTTCTCAACAACGACGATGGCGTCATCGACGAGAAGCCCGATGGCGAGTACCATCGCGAACATGGTCAAGGTGTTTATGGAATAACCAAATGCCGACAAGATAGCAAAGGTACCTAACAATACGACAGGTACTGCAATCGTTGGTATCAGTGTTGCACGGATGTTTTGTAGGAACAAATACATAACGACAACAACCAGCATGATTGCTTCTACTAACGTTTTAACCACTTCGTTAATTGAAATTTTAACGAATGGGGTCGTATCGTATGGATAAACAATCTCTAATCCTTGAGGGAAGAAAGGCTTCATTTCCTCAAGCGCAGCGCGGACGTTATTAGACGTATCTAAAGCGTTAGCTCCGGTTGCCAGTTTAATACCGATACCTGCTGCTGGCTTACCATTAAAGCGGGCAATCGTACTATAGTTTTCAGCACCTAATTGGACATCAGCAACATCTTTAATACGCACTTGTGAACCATCCTGGTTTACACGTAATAGAATATTGCTAAATTCTTCAGGGCTATTTAAACGTGTCTGCGCAATGATAGAAACGTTTAAACGCTGGTTTGCTACAGACGGTGAACCACCGAGTTGCCCTGCTGCGACTTGGTTATTTTGTACCTTGATCGCATTAATGACATCTGTTGTGGTCATGTTGTACTTAACGAGTTGCTCTGGTTTTAACCAAATACGCATTGCATATTGGGTACCGAACAGTTGAGTTTCACCTACACCGTTAACTCGGCTAAGTGGGTCTTTAATATTTGACCCTACGTAGTCGGCAATATCGTATTGCCCCATTGAGCCATCGCTAGAAACGAAACCCGCAACCATTAAGAATGAACTAGTTGATTTATCGACACTAATACCTTGCTGCTGAACTTCTTGTGGCAACAATGGCATCGCCAGTTGCAATTTGTTTTGCACCTGTACTTGCGCGATATCACCATCAGTTCCTGCTTCAAATGTCAGCGTAATGCTAGCAGAACCTGATGAATCACTGCTCGATGACATATATACCAAGTTATCGATACCGTTCATGTTCTGTTCGATAACCTGCGTTACTGTATTTTGTACCGTCTCAGCATCCGCTCCCGGATAGTTAGCTGAAATAGAAACAGCCGGTGGCGCGATGGTCGGGTACTGCGAAACAGGTAACTGGATAATTGCCAACAGACCAGCAAGCATGGTGATAATTGCAATTACCCACGCAAAAATTGGTCTTTCTATAAAAAACTTAGGCATTAATCAGCCGCTCCCTTATTTAGACTTTTCTTCAGGTTTTGCCTGATTGTCTATGGATTGCGTTTCTAAGTTTGCTTCCTTAGGATTCACAACAATTCCTGGTTTGATTTTTTGTAAGCCGATGACAATGACACGATCACCTGCTTGTAGACCTTCAGTTACCAGCCATTTGTTGCCAACTGCTTGTCCTGCTTTAACTTTTCTGACTTCAACTTTATTCTCTGCGCCAACAACCATGACTTGAGAAGTTCCTTGAGCCGTACGAGTCAAGCCTTGTTGTGGAACTAGAATCGCCTTTTCAATAACACCGTCTTCTAATACAGCACGAACAAACATACCTGGAAGTAACTCTTTGTTCGGGTTAGGGAACATGGCTCTCATGGTGATAGACCCTGTTGTTTCATCAACAGTGACATCAGAGAATTCCAGAACACCCTTTTGTGCGTATTCTTGACCGTTGTTGTTGATCAAACTGACAGGTGCTTTCCCTGATTCTCGCTGTACAGCGCCTTTCGCTATCTCATTTTTGAGACGTAAAAAATCGTCACTCGATTGTGTTACGTCAACATAGATAGGATCAAGTTGCTGAACACGCATTAATTCAGTGGCTTGTCCTGTAGATACTAGAGCCCCTTCAGTCACATTCGATTTACCGGTACGGCCGCTGATCGGTGCAGTTACTTTGGTATAATTCAGGTTGATACGTGCCGTTTCAACCGCAGCTTCAGCCGCTTTGACGGCAGCAAGTGCTTGTGCATAGGTTGAGGTTGCTTCGTCGTATTCCTGACGACTAATGTAATTAGTACCTAACAATGGTTTATAACGCTTCACCGTTAATGCAGCCAGATTCGCATTGGCTTGTGCTTTTGCAAGTTCCGCTTTTGCGCTGTCATAGGTTGCTTGGAATGGTGCTGGGTCAATTTGGTATAAAGATGTCCCTGCTTCTACGTCGCTACCTTCTTTATAGTTGCGTTTCAATATGATGCCACTAACCTGAGGGCGAACCTCGGCAACACGAAATGCGGATGTACGGCCTGGTAACTCGGTTTTGAGAGTCAGAGGTTCGGCTTTAAGCGTAACAATTCCTACTTCAGGCGCCGGGCGTTCTCCGCCACCTTGTTGTTCATCGTTACAACCAGATAAAGCCAAGCCACCTGAAAGAACTAACAGAGCCAGAGGTAACACCCCTCTGTTTTTTCGCATAAGTTAACCTCAATTAATCAATATGAGTTCAAAACAAAAATAAGAAAAATGGTAAACAATATGATTTATCACTATGCTATAGTACAAACATACACGAATGTATGTAAATCAGCTTTCGATAGAAACGGGTCACAATGGCACGAAAAACTAAACAACAGGCTGAAGAAACCCGTCAGGAAATATTAGATGCTGCCATCAAAACATTCTCTGAACGAGGAGTTTCTGCCACATCATTAGCCGATATTGCAAAAGCAGCGGGGGTTAGGTTACCCGAGGTGCAATATATTGGCATTTCAAAAACAAAGTTGATCTTTTTTATCAAGCTTGTGAATTTGGTGATAACCAAATAGTACAAGCTGAAGAATATTATCGTTCTAAATATACCAATGATCCACTTTCAATACTAAGAGAATTATTAGTTTATATTTTGACTGATTTTATTGAAAGCCCTAAAAACCGCGCTTTGATGGAAATTTTCTTTTTGAAGTGTGAATTAGTTGGCGAAATGGCAGAGTTAGTTGATTTTAAACGCGCTAATTATGTCGCAAGTCAATGTCGAATAGTTGATAACTTGACTGCCTGTATTGATGCAGGTCAACTTCCTGCTGATCTTGATGTGGAATGTGCTGCGATTATGATCCGTTCATTAATGTCTGGTTTGTTAGAAAACTGGCTACTCCAATCAGAAAATTTTAATACTAATCAACATACAATTACATTGGTTGATACACTATTAGAAACACTAAAATGTAATACCGCAATCCGGTTAAAACCCATTCAAACTGAATAAGTGGAGTACAATATGACCTCTATTTTGATTATTGCTAATGGCGCACCTTACGGCAGTGAAACATTGTTCAACTCATTGCGATTAGCGATAACGTTAAAAGAGCAAGAGCCGCAGTTAGATTTAAAAATATTTCTGATGTCAGATGCTGTGACCGCAGGTTTGGCAGCTCAAAAGCCGAAAGAAGGCTATAATCTTCAACAAATGTTAGAGATTTTAACGGCACAAAATGTCCCCGTTAAATTATGTAAAACTTGTACAGATGCCCGAGGTGTAAGTGAGTTAACCCTTGCTGATGGTGTTGAGGTAGGCACGTTAGTCGAGCTTGCAAGCTGGACATTAACGGCAGATAAAGTATTAACTTTCTAACATTTTACGTAAAATGTGTTTAATTAGGTGAAAGTAAGTGTTGATAGGTGACTATCGGCACTTTGGTTTAATTAAACAATATTATTATTTGTATAAAGGAATGCCATTATGATGAAACAACAATGGAAGTGGCGGCAGCTAGTATCAATAACACTGTTTTTTTTCATCATATCTTTTTCTAGTTCAATTACGGCATTAACATCAAATAACTTACCTGATAAGAATGAAATAAAAAGTGCGCTCAACGCATTGAATAAAAAAAGTTCACTCAGTGAGGAAGATAAACTTGCTCTCGCTGATCTGGAAAAAACCTCAGATTTTTATAACGAGCTGGATAAACTCGAACAGCGAACGGCTGAACTGCAAAAAAAACTGAATAGCGCGAGTGAAGAATCGAAACAAGCAGCACAAGGTTTGTTGCAAATAAAAAATGAAAATGAGCAACGCACCGAAAATTTCCGACGAAAAATACAAGATAGTTCTCTTTCACAATTAGAAGCATTACAAGCCTCTTATTTAGAAAATCTGCAAACAGAACAAAATGACCTTGCAACCTATAGTAGTCAATTAATTGGCTTACAAACGCAGCCTGAAAGGGCGCAAGCGATGATGTTGGAAAATGCGAGGCGCTTACAAGAAATTCGCAATGAGCTAAATAGTTCATTGAATGAATCTGTGAATTTAAGACCTACTCAAATTACCATGCTGCAAGTTGAACAGTATTTATTGCAGCAACAAAATGAATATCAAAAACGTATTCTACAGGCTAACACTCAATTACAAGATGTGCTGCAAAAACAACGTGATTATACCGCAGCATATATTGAGCAATTGGAACACCATATTCAGCAAGTACAAAATGCGATTAGCCATCGCCGACTAAATGACTCCCAATCAACGGTACGCGAGGCGCTGAGTACTTCTGAAACCGATATTGAAGCGCAACAGAATCCCATTATTCAAAAAGAAATTGCGATTAATAATGCGCTCAGTGACCGTTTAATCGCAGTGACCGAAAATAGCAATAAACTGGTGCAAAATGGTATTCGAGTTAAAACATGGCTTGAAAGAGCGACGCAGTCCGAACGAAATTTAAAAGAGCAAATTAATGTATTACGCGGTAGTTTATTGCTCTCACGAATTTTATTTCAACAACAAATTGACTTGCCGCCAGACATTTTAACTAAAAATTTACCCACAACGATTGCTGATTTGCGGCTTGAGCAATTTGATATTAACCAACAGCGTGATGAGCTTTATCAACCTAATGATTATATTACTAAGTTGGAACAGCAATTTGAGGTAAAAACAGGGGATGAGCTGGCAAATAGCGCATTATTATCCGCTGAGGATAAATCTACGTTATTGAAACTATTGGAAGTACGTCGTGGGTTATTAGATGAACTCAACCAGCAGCTTGGCGGGCAAATTTCCCAAGCAATCAACTTGCAACTTGATCAAAACCAATTATTGAGTGTAGTGGGGTCTCTTGAAAATACCTTGGCGCAGCAAATATTTTGGGTGAATAGTAATAAACCGATGGATTTGGAATGGGTTAAAGGTTTTCCAGAAGCTGCGGCAGCACAGATTCATAATTTTGATTTTAGTTTATCGAATCGTAGTATTAAGCGTGGAGTGACGGCTTCATTATTGGTCGTTGTTCCACTGGTTTTAGTCGCATTGCTGTTTATTTGGTTTAATCGCAAAATTAATAACCGACTGCAGGATATTGACCAACGGCTTTCCAGCTTACGTAATGACAGTGTATTAAGTACCCCGTTGGCACTGTTGTTAACATTAATGCAAACATTACCTATTTCACTGTTTTTACTGGCATTTGGCTATTGGTTTTTGAAAACAGGGAATGTGCAAGGGCCATTCTTTTGGCAATTTTGCCAACAATTGGCGATATTTTGGGCATTATTTGAGCTGACTTTCCGAGTATTAAAACCACAAGGTATTGCACAAAAACACTTTGGTATCGAAAAAGAAAAAATATCCCAGACTCGACGCAGGATAATCAGGCTATCTATTCCTCTATTGCCACTCATTTTCTTTTCTACTTATGGCGTTAGCAACCCACTGAAAGTGTCTGAGGACGTAATTGGCCAGTTGATCGTGCTGGTTTCTCTTATTCTACTGTGCATCTTTACTATTCCATTTTGCAAACAAGTTTGGCAAGAGAAAGGGAGTCACTTAACGCGCAGTATCGTTGTGACATTGTTGACATTTTCGCCATTAATTTTAGTGGGCTTAATGATGGCGGGGTATTATTACACCACATTGCGCTTGGCAAACCGTTGGATCGACAGTTTATACCTATTACTCCTATGGTATATCACTTATAGCGCGTGTTTGAGAGGCTTAACACTGGTTGCTCGTAAATTAGCATATCAACGTGCCATAGAACGCCGTGCGATGTCGAAGCAAGAAGATACTGAAAACGAGCCAATTAAAGAGCCACCAATGACTATTGAGCTGATTAGCCAGCAATCATTGCGTCTCACAACAATGGTGTTATTTATTATTTTCGCTTTGGCGTTTTATACGATTTGGTCTGATTTTATAACCATTTTCTCTTTCTTAGATAGCGTGAACTTATGGAGCTATACCGCCACATCGGCAGAAGGGGGAAATATCTTACAATTCGTGACGTTAGCGAATTTAATTTTAGCTCTTGTGATTATCATTGTGTCTTGGGTAATGACGCGAAACCTCCCTGGACTACTGGAAGTGTTGGTATTATCACGGTTAAAACTCCGTCAGGGCTCTACTTATGCGATCACGACAATATTAACTTATATTATTGTCGGGATTGGGGCGATCGCCTCATTAGGTATGATTGGCGTGACATGGAACAAATTGCAGTGGTTGGCAGCAGCTTTGACCGTCGGGTTAGGGTTTGGTTTACAAGAAATTTTTGCTAACTTTGTTTCAGGGATCATTTTACTGTTTGAACGACCGATCCGTATTGGCGACACCGTCACTATTGGGACCTATTCAGGAACAGTCAGTAAAATTCGCATTCGTGCGACAACCATCGTTGATTTTGATCGCAAAGAAGTGATCATTCCTAATAAGGCTTTTGTGACTGAACGGTTGATCAACTGGTCGCTATCGGACACCGTCACACGTATCACCATAGCGATCGGTGTGGCATATGGCTCTGATCTTGATAAAGTGAAACGCGTTTTATTGTCTGCGGCAACCAATAATAGCAAGGTAATGACTGAACCCGCTCCTAATGTCTATTTCACCAGTTTTGGTGCAAGCACGTTAGATCACGAATTACGTTTTTATGTACGGCAGATTGGTGACCGTGGCGTAACCAGCGATGAAGTGAACCGTGCGATAGACAAACTATGTCGAGAAAACGATATTGATATTGCATTCAATCAGTTAGAAGTGCATTTACACAATAGTAAAGGTGATGAAGTGCAAGAAGTGAAGCGAACACCTAAAGATAGTGATGATAAAACGCACTAAACTCATTAAGTTTCTTTGGTGCAGGCAGTTTTTGCTGCTTGCACTTGTTTTGCAATATAATCATTTTTCACGATTTCAAGTGCTTTGAGAACCACATCAGCTTCTATCTCAGACGTCTCTAATAAGTAGATTAAATCAACAGCAAGTTGGATTTCTTGTGGAGCATCCTTGAGTGAACTCATACTGATTCCTTCTAAGATTTAATCAAAATATTGATTTTCTTGATGTTCAATGGCTTTTTCAATACGCAAAAGTGCTTGGCGGCAACGGTACAAACGGCCTGCGAGTACAGCGAGTTCTTTTTGGCACTGGTGCTGCAAACGGTGGTCGGTTAGCTCACTTAAATGAAGTTCTTTTTCACTCACCATGGCCTGCAAGCGTCGTTCATAGTCTTGGTGTTGTGATAAACGTTCATATAAATCAACTTGTTCCTTTTTCTTAGTAAAATTTGATTCTTTTTCACGTAAAGCTTGTGTAGAGATCTCTCGTGAAATTGCCTGCATTTGATGGACGATTTTTTCAGTAAGAAAATTAACTTGCTCAGTGTGGTTTAACGTTACGCTATGGCACAATTGCTGGTACAACGTCTGTAATTCATTTTGGCAATCCCCTAAACGGGTTGATTTGCGGCTAAACAATTGCATATCGAAACGTGAATGTGAAAACTCAAGGTCTTTTATGGGCTCCACTCGTGTTTTCAATTCATCAATTTGCTTTTTTAACGCATCCAAAAGAGCGGGAATTTTCATTTTTTGTTCTCATTAAATGTGAAAAATAGCGGAAAATTGATATTCAGCAACAAAACTGATGCCAAATTGACGGCTTCTTATTGCATTTTTATGGTACTTTACATAGATTCTACACTTTCGTGTTTACTACATGGCTTTTATTATGACCGCTAAAGAGCAACAACTGCAATTGATTAAAGAAAGTATCGCATCTATCCAAGATTATCCAATCGAAGGTGTGATCTTTCGTGACATTACGACTTTATTAAATAACCCTGCTGCATACCAAGCAACGATTGATATGTTAGTGGAACATTATCAAAATAAAGGCGTCACTAAAATTGTAGGAACTGAAGCGCGTGGTTTTCTATTCGGCGCTCCAGTTGCATTACGTTTAGGCGTAGGTTTTGTCCCTGTACGTAAAAAAGGGAAATTACCACGTGAAGTATTGAGTATGACTTACGACCTTGAATATGGCACGGATACACTTGAAATCCATAAAGATAGTATCAGCCCTGAAGATAATGTCTTAGTGGTTGATGACTTACTTGCCACAGGTGGTACAGTGGAAGCGACAGTTAAAATGATCAAACAACTCGGTGCTAATGTTGTTGATGCCGCATTTATCATCTGTTTACCTGACCTTGGCGGCGTTGAGCGCCTGCAAAAAGAAGGTGTTTCTTCTTATAGCCTTGTTGAATTCCCAGGCCACTAATCTTTATTTTCCCTCTATTTTTATCACAGTCTCGCTGTATAGGTTGAGGCTGTGGTAGCATGGTACTATGATTATATATATTCACGTACCATGTTAAATGACAGTGGAATCCATGAGCTATCAGGTACTTGCCCGTAAGTGGCGCCCCCAAAAATTTTCAGACGTTGTTGGCCAACAGCACGTTTTGACTGCACTCGCTAATGGGCTAACGCATCAGCGGCTTCATCACGCCTATCTTTTCTCCGGTACACGTGGTGTAGGAAAAACGACGATTGCTCGCCTATTTGCCAAAGGCCTTAATTGCGAAACAGGGATCACTGCATCACCTTGTGGTAAATGTGCCAACTGCCTTGAAATAGAACAAGGGCGATTTGTTGACTTAATTGAAATTGACGCGGCTTCCCGAACCAAAGTCGAAGATACTCGTGAATTATTAGACAACGTCCAATACGCGCCGGCACGTGGGCGCTTCAAAGTTTATTTAATTGACGAAGTACACATGTTGTCTCGTCATAGTTTCAATGCGTTATTAAAAACCCTTGAAGAACCGCCTGAACATGTGAAGTTTTTGTTGGCGACGACGGACCCGCAAAAACTCCCCGTGACCATTTTGTCTCGCTGTTTGCAATTCCACCTAAAAGCATTAGATGTCACGCAAATCAGTGAACAGCTTGAACTTATTCTGAATGCAGAAAATATTGAACATGACCAACGAGCTCGCCAGCTTATTGCAAGAGCGGCGGATGGCAGTTTACGTGATGCATTAAGCTTAACTGACCAAGCCATTGCGATGGGGCAAGGGAAAGTAACGGCTGATATAGTTAGCCAAATGCTAGGAACCCTTGATGATGAACAGCCATTAGCGATTATTGAAGCGTTAGTACGTGCCGATAGCATGGCGGTGATGGAACAGGTAGAGCAAGCTGCTAGTCGCGGTGCGGATTGGGAAAACTTGCTGGTGGAAGTTTTGTCGCAATTACACCGTATCGCGATGATCCAACTGCTTCCTGCTGAACAAGAAACAGACCCATCATCGACAGAAGGGCGGCTACGGCAGGTCGCAAGGGTAATTTCTCCTGCAGATCTCCAACTGTTTTACCAAACGTTATTAGTTGGAAGAAAAGAACTCCCCTATGCCCCTGAGCGGCGTATGGGGGTTGAAATGGCATTGTTACGTGCATTAGCTTTTCATCCGAAAAATGTGATTGCTGAAATTGAAGCTCCACCAAAAGTTATTACGCAGGCGGCTGTTCAATCGGCATCGCCTGCTGCACCAAATATGGTGCAAAGGGTGCCTCCTGTTCAAGCACGAGCAGAAAATTTGCCAGACAATAGCCCAACGTTACAGTTATTGAAGGCTAGGCAGGCGCTACAATCTCCACAAAGTGAGGATCCTAGCCCAAAAAAGGCTAAACCGGTGATGCCTGAAAGGGCTAAGCCGGCGGCATCAGCACTGGAAAGGCTGGCCGCCGTGACCAGCAAACATCAACAAAATGTGGTAAATAAAGCGGCTCAGGCAGCAAAACCACAAAAACCAAAGCAGTACCAATGGAAGCCTCAAAATGAAGAGGCGATGGCACCAAAAGAGGCAATAACAACGCCAAGTGAAATCAAAGAGGCGTTGGAATATGAAAAAACGCCTGAATTAGCCGCTAAAATTATTGAGGAAGGGCGAATTCGTGATAGCTGGTCTGGGAAAATCGCAAAATTAAATATTCCCAAGCTGGTTGAACAATTAGCTTTGAATTCATATATAGAAGAATTAAGTGAGTCGCAAATTGTTTTACATTTGCGCTCGGCTCAGAAGCACCTCGATAAACCATCGGCACATAAAGCGTTGGAAGAAGCTCTGAGCGAACTATATGGTCGTACTGTTGAACTGAAAATCGTTCATGATGATAATAGCGAGGTGAAAACCCCGCTAGAATGGCGACAGGCGATTTATGAAGAAAAACTGGCACAAGCGCGCCAGTCTATTATTGCGGATAAAACGATTCAAAAACTGCGCTCAATGTTTGATGCGCAATTAGATGAAGAGAGTATTCGCCCCGTTTAACGCTACAGTCTCATTGTTAAGCTGTAGCCTCAGTTGTGAGAGATAACTATGTTTGGTAAAGGTGGATTGGGTAACCTGATGAAACAGGCCCAGCAAATGCAAGATAAAATGCAAAAAGTTCAGGAAGAAATCGCTCAACTAGAAGCTACAGGTGAGTCTGGAGCTGGCTTAGTTAAAGTGACGATTAACGGCTCACACAACTGCCGCCGTGTTGAAATTGACCCTAGCTTACTCGAAGACGACAAAGAAATGTTAGAAGACTTGATTGCTGCGGCATTTAATGATGCTGCTCGTCGTATCGAAGAAACGCAGAAAGAAAAAATGGCGAGTGTTTCCAGTGGTATGCAATTACCACCAGGCTTTAAGATGCCATTCTAATGCAAACAAGTCCGCTTCTTGAATCTTTGATGGAAGCTCTGCGCTGTCTCCCAGGGGTTGGCCCCAAGTCAGCGCAGCGAATGGCTTTTCATCTTTTACAGCGTGACCGCAGTGGGGGAATGCGTTTAGCGCAATCGCTCACTCGTGCCATGTCTGAAATAGGTCACTGCCGTGATTGCAGAACATTTACAGAACAAGAGGTCTGTAATATCTGCGATAACCCTCGCCGCCAACAAAATGGTTTGATTTGTATTGTTGAAAGCCCAGCAGATATCTATGCAATAGAACAAACCGGGCAATTTTCCGGGCGTTATTTTGTGCTGATGGGGCATTTGTCACCACTTGATGGTATTGGCCCAATGGATATCGGTCTTGATAGACTAGAAGAGCGTTTGGCATCAGAGACTATCAATGAAGTGATTTTAGCAACCAACCCAACGGTTGAAGGTGAAGCGACGGCAAACTATATTGGGCAAATGTGTGCTCAATATGGGGTGGCGGCGAGCCGAATTGCGCACGGTGTGCCAGTGGGTGGGGAGTTGGAAATGGTTGATGGAACCACACTTTCTCACTCGTTGGCGGGGCGCCAACGGCTCTAAAGTCCTCGTCATTCTTTGCGCCGTAGCGTTGTTGTCTTCATGCATCAACCCTAGTCACATACTTGTGTATGCTCCCAGGGATTAATGCATTCGACGCCTAGCTACGGCACAAATTATTTAGAGGATGATGGTGAGGTGCTGTTTTTAAAATTTAAAGGCAAACCCCTCAAAGCAAAACCCTTAATTCAAAAATATCCTTCAAGCAAAAGCATCGTAGTCTTCGGTCATTTCCTTTCATTCATATTAATTTAGCTTCTAATTTGTGGTTAGTGGTTGAATTCTATTTTTTCGCCCCCAACTAATCTGCATCGATAAGTCAAACCTATCCAATTAGATTGATGAAATAGAGGCGATTAATGAGTATGAAAGGACAGGAAACTCGTGGTTTCCAATCAGAAGTTAAACAACTCCTCCAATTAATGATCCACTCTCTTTATTCAAATAAAGAGATTTTCTTACGTGAATTGATCTCCAACGCATCAGATGCGGCGGATAAACTGCGTTTTCGTGCATTATCTAAACCAGAACTGTATGAAAACGATGGTGACCTGCGCGTGCGTATTAGTGCCGATAAAGACAAAGGTACATTGACCATCAGTGATAACGGTATCGGTATGAGCCGCGAAGAGGTGATTGAAAACCTTGGAACTATCGCGAAGTCAGGCACAAAAGCATTCTTAGAGTCATTAGGTAGTGACCAAGTCAAAGATAGCCAAATGATTGGTCAATTTGGTGTGGGCTTCTATTCTGCATTTATTGTGGCTGATAAAGTGACTGTACGTAGCCGCGCAGCTGGTGCCCCTGCCGATGAAGGTGTGTTCTGGGAATCTGCTGGTGAAGGTGAATACACCATCGCTGATATTGAAAAAGCGGAGCGCGGCACCGAAATCACTTTGCATTTGCGCGATGATGAAAAGGAATATCTGGATAACTGGCGCTTACGTTCAGTGATTAGCAAATATTCTGACCATATTGCTTTACCAGTTGAAATCGAAGAAAAAAATGAAGAAGACGGTACGGTAACTTGGGAAAAAATTAACCAAGCGAAAGCATTGTGGACTCGTAGCAAATCTGAAATTTCAGACGAAGAATACGCTGAATTCTATAAACATATTTCCCATGACTACGCAGACCCACTAACATGGTCACATAACCGTGTAGAAGGTAAGCAAGAGTATACGAGCTTGCTGTATGTGCCGTCTAAAGCGCCATTTGACCTATGGAATCGTGACCAACAGCACGGCTTGAAACTCTATGTTCAACGCGTATTTATTATGGATGACGCAGAACAGTTTATGCCTAATTACCTGCGTTTTATTCGTGGGGTGTTGGATTCCAATGATTTACCACTGAACGTGTCTCGTGAAATACTGCAAGACAGCGCATTAACTCGTAGTTTACGCAGCGCATTAACGAAACGTGTTCTGCAAATGCTTGAGAAACTGGCTAAATCTGATACAGAAAAATACCAAACCTTCTGGCAACAATTTGGCTTGGTGATGAAAGAAGGCCCTGCGGAAGATATGGCAAATAGTGAAACTATTGCTAAACTTCTGCGTTTTGCAACAACTCATACCGATAGCAGCGTACAGAATGTTTCTTTAGAAGATTATGTAAGCCGCATGGTTGAAGGCCAAGATAAAATTTATTACATCACTGCAGATAGCTATGCAGCGGCGAAAGGCAGCCCACACCTTGAGTTATTCCGTAAAAAAGGTATTGAAGTCCTACTGTTATCTGACCGTATTGACGAATGGATGATGAACTATCTGTCTGAATTCGACGGTAAACAGTTCCAATCCGTGAGCAAAGCAGACGAGTCATTAGATAAGCTAGCGGATGAAAACAAAGCGGAACAAGAGGAAGCGGATAAACAATTAGAGCCATTTGTTGAACGCGTTAAATCATTCCTTGGTGAGCGTGTTAAAGAAGTTAAACTCACACATCGCTTAACGGATACGCCTGCCATTGTTACGACAGATGCGGATGAAATGAGTACACAAATGGCAAAACTGTTTGCAGCAGCAGGGCAAGCCGCGCCAGAAGTAAAATATAACTTCGAATTGAACCCAACACATCCATTGGTGAAAAAAGCCGCAGAAGTGTCAGATGAATCTGTGTTTGCTGATTGGGTAGATGTATTGTTGGATCAAGCATTATTAGCAGAACGTGGTACATTGGAAGATCCAAACCTATTTATTCGTAAAATCAATGAATTACTTCTAAAGTAATTTAATTTGATATTTTCGATATTGAGCATAAACCGCGCTTTTGCTTGTGCTTTAGCGTGGTTTTTTTCTTTTGCGAAAAAAGATAAATGCGAAATCGTTTACGTGTGTTCTTGAGTAAAGCCGTATGCTAATGGTATGGTAGCTTGTTTTCTTTTCAAATTATAAAAATCTAAATAGCAAGGGGTTTACGCAATGCGTATCATTCTGCTTGGCGCTCCAGGCGCTGGTAAGGGCACTCAAGCTCAATTTATTATGGAAAAGTTTGGGATCCCTCAAATTTCAACAGGTGACATGTTACGTGCAGCTGTTAAATCAGGGAGCGAACTCGGCTTACAAGCTAAAGAGCTGATGGATAACGGTAAATTAGTTACTGATGAATTAGTTATCGCATTAGTTAAAGAGCGCATCAAACAAGATGACTGCCGCAATGGCTTCTTGTTGGATGGGTTCCCTCGTACAATCCCACAAGCGGACGCGATGAAAGAAGCGGGTATCACGGTTGATAACGTACTGGAATTTGATGTACCAGACGATATCATTGTTGAGCGTATCATTGGTCGTCGTGTACATGCGCCATCAGGCCGTGTTTACCACATCAACTTCAACCCACCAAAGGTTGAAGGCAAAGACGATGTAACAGGTGAAGAATTAACCATCCGTAAAGATGACCAAGAAGACACCGTGCGTAAGCGTCTGGTTGAATATCATGCATTAACTGCACCTTTAATTGCGTACTACCAAAATGAAGCTAAACAAGGTAATACCAAGTACTTCAAATTAGACGGTACTCGTAAAGTGGCAGAAGTTAGTGAAGAACTAGCAAAAATTTTAGGTTAATATTTGTACTTGCCATGCTTTGTGTTGCAGTAATCGTAACTGCAATTCGAATTATTTTAAGTATAAGGTAATATATGGAGGCAGCGATGATCGCTGCCTTTGTTTTTTATACCACTTGGTGACAAAAATCGTTAATTAACTGTGCTAAAGTTGGGAATAATTATCAATTAGGAGTTGTTTCATGTCAGAAAAAAAATACGGCATTTTGTTAGCTAACCTAGGAACCCCTGATGCCCCAACGACCTCAGCAGTGAAACGCTATTTAGCCGAATTTCTTAGCGATAAACGCGTTATAGATGTCCCCCGCTTGATTTGGAAGCCGATTTTACATGGGGCGATTTTACCTCTTCGTTCTTCTAAAGTGGCGAAGTTATACCAATCTATTTGGTTAGACGGGGGATCGCCATTATTGGTTTACTCTTTACGTCAAAAACAAAAATTAGCTGAGCTATTGCCTAATATTGCCGTAGAGATAGGTATGAGCTATGGTTCGCCTTCAATCAAAAGTGCGGTGGATAGCTTGCTAGACCAAGGCGTGACCGATTTAGTGGTTCTTCCACTGTATCCACAGTATTCTTGCACAACAACGGCTGCGGTTTATGATGCATTAACCAGAGCGTTTGAAAGTAGACGTACCATTCCAAGCGTGCAATTCATTCGTAGTTATGCGACACACCCTGCTTATATTCAAGCTTTAGTGGCTTCGATAGAAGAAAGCTTTGCTCTGCATGGTGAACCCGATAGGCTTATATTGTCGTTCCACGGTATTCCACAGCGTTATTGTGATACAGGTGATATCTACCAGCAGGAATGTGAAAAAACGGCAGAGGCGCTCCGTGAAGCGTTAAATTACCCAAGTGATAAAGTCATGCTGACCTATCAGTCACGCTTTGGACGTGAGCCTTGGCTGATGCCATATATGGATAAAACCATGCATGAATTACCCTCCCAAGGCGTAAAGTCGGTTCAGGTCATTTGTCCTGGTTTTTCAGTTGATTGCTTAGAAACATTAGAAGAAATTAGCGAGCAAAATAAAGAGTTTTTTATGAGTAGTGGTGGTAACAAATATAATTATATACCGGCATTAAATGATAATCCGAATAGCATTCATATGATTAATTCAATAATTCAAGATGTTCTAAAGTAATCAATTCAGTAAATTAATGCAGAAAAGTTTGCTTATCGATATATCAATAAGCTGATTATAGACTATAATCACTTATCTGAAATTATAAATGATTGAATAAATGTTATGTCTTTTGGAATTAATATGAGCAATAAGCAGCAGCCACCACAAGGTAATATAGAGCAGAAGTCACCTTCTGCTCATCAATTTCAAATACAGCAAAACGATGAAATTGATTTAATGGCCTTGTTTTCCATTTTGTTAAAACATAAATTTTTGATTCTTATATTTACGGTTGTTTGTATTGTGGTGAGTGTTGGTGTTGTAAAACTATTACCTCAAAAATGGAGCAGTACTGCTATTGTCATTCCTCCTGCATCTGAAGAGCTCAAAGAAGTTAACGCATTTAAAGCTCAACTGGATGTATTAGATATTCCTATTGATTTAAGTGCTCAACGTATTTTTAATGCATTTGTTGACCAGTATCGTTCGAAAGTTAATCAAGAAAGTTATATAAGAAGTACTGATTATTACCATAATCTGGCAGAGAAAATTGACCCGAAAGATGATGTTATTGCTCAACAAAGGCTAGTAAATTCAATCATTTCTAATGATATTAAAATTCAAGATCTCTCAAAAGAGAAAAACAGTACTTCAAATGATATTGTTTTGAGCTTTACGGCACCTTTGCCAACGGAAGCCCAAGATTTACTTGAAGGTTATATTCGCTATAGCGCATCGAAAGTAAGGCAACAGTTAAAAGTTGAAATCGACAATATGATTTCAGAGAAACTTATTTATGCCAGTGAGTCACTAAAACGCGAAGTTAGCAAAATTCAAACTGAATACGATGTTAAGGTTGAAAGGCTTAAACGAGCCGTTGATATTGCAAAAGCGGCTGGAATTGAAAAGCCGATAGCCAGCGATTCTGTTGCTATCAATGATGACCCTGATTACCCTATTGCATTAGGAACTGAAGCGTTAGAGAAAAAATTACTGATTGAAACCCAAAATCGTGATTTGGCATTGATGAGCGAAAATTTACAGAACCGTAAAATTTACCTTGATAATTTACAAGAAGTAACCGCTAAAGAATTAGATTTTACACCCGTTAAGTTTATTTTAACGCCAGGCTTACCGTTGCATAAAGATTCACCAAAATCATCGTTAATTGTTGCATTAAGCGCAATACTCGGTTTAATTTTGAGCTGTGCATTTGTGTTAAGTCGGGAGCTTTATCGCGATTATAAATATCAAAATCAATAAAATAACTTCCAAATGACAAACAATGGGGCCAGTGCCTTCTTTGCAGGTGCTGGCTTTATTTTATCGTGCTAGAATAGGGCGATGTTCCATTGTTAATCTTCTAATTATGAAATTCCCCGGTCAACGCAAGTCAAAACACTATTTTCCTGTTAGTCTCAGAGATCCTTTATTACAGCCTTTAAAAGAAACATTGGCGGATGATGAGAATTGTAAGTCCTATATTGTTGGTATCGACCAAACATTAGTCGATATTGAAGCGAAAGTAGATGACGACTTCATTCAGCGCTATCAATTGAGTAAGGGGCATTCGCTGGTTATTGAAGACGATGTCGCCGAAGCTTTGTATAAAGAACTTACAGATAATGCCTTGATTACTCATGAGTTTGCAGGTGGAACGATTGGCAATACGCTGCACAACTATTCGGTTTTAGCCGATGACAGGTCAGTTTTATTGGGCACAATGTGCAATAGCATCCAAATTGGTAGCTATGCGTATCGCTATTTGTGTCACACCTCAAGTCGCATGGATTTGAATTTTCTACAAGGTGTGGATGGCCCTATCGGGCGCTGTTTTACCTTGATCACTGAAAATGGCGAGCGAACGTTTGCTATCAGCCCTGGCCATATGAATCGCTTGCACCCAAATAGCATTCCCGAGGACATTATTGCTGGGGCTTCTGCATTGGTATTAACGGCTTATTTAGTCCGCTGTAAACCCGGAGAAACCATGCCTGATGCGACTATGCAGGCTATTGCATATGCGAAAAAGCACAATGTCCCCGTCGTGTTAACGCTCGGAACTAAATTTGTTATTGCTCAAGACCCTCAGTTTTGGCGTGATTTTTTAGCGGAACATATTTCAGTAGTTGCAATGAATGAAGACGAAGCGCAGGAACTGACAGGGCTGAGTGACCCATTACTTGCCTCTAATATGGCATTAGACTGGGTAGATTTAGTTTTATGTACGGCGGGCTCATCAGGCCTGTATATGGCAGGCTACACCGAAGACGCCTATAAACGTACGACGCAACATCCACTATTACCGGGGGCAATTGCAGAATTTAACTTGTACGAGTTTAGCCGAGCAATGCGCCAGCAAGATTGCCAAGTTCCATTACGAATTTTCTCTCATATCGAGCCTTATATGGGGGGACCTGAGAAAATAATGAACACAAATGGGGCGGGAGATGGGGCTTTATCGGCATTACTTCACGATATTACCGCCAATTCTTACCACCGTTCTAATGTGCCTAATTCCAGTAAACATGAGCGCCAATACTTAACGTATTCTTCTTTAGCTCAAGTATGTAAATATGCTAATCGTGTAAGTTATCAAGTATTAACTCAGCATTCGCCTCGTTTGACTCGTGGCTTACCTGAAAAAGAAGATAGCTTAGAAGAGTCTTATTGGGAACGTTAAAGCGAAATAATTCTCATTTTAATTAATGATATCGATTTTAAGGCACTTCAATATAATTGTTATTGAGGTGCCTTTCTTTTTGAACAATTATTTTGATGAGTTGTTGTCACTAAATTTTATTAATTAAGGTAATTATTTACCTTCAAATTATGTATCTATAAATAATGTAATGGTTAATGATGACTAATATAGATAACCATATAGTGAGTACAATATTAATAATTGATGAGAGTTTGAGTTAATTTCAGACTAATAAATAAAAGCCGTATGCTACTTTATGAGTATTCATATTTGGCATACAGCTAATTATCTTTAAATATATAAGTATGGTTAATGCTAATTAATGTTGTTTAGCAACAGCGAGTTCACTTTCTTCTTTAACTATTTCGGCTGCTTTTGCATCTTCAGCTTCATAACGCATCGCCTGCGGTACTGAGATTTTAATCGCAATAAATACCGCTAAGAAGCCGCCTACCAACTTACCAAGTAAAATAGGTAAAACGAGAGTGGGTTGGAAGTTAGCGGTGAAAGCAAGATGGTCACCGATGGTTGCCTGTGCACAAACACCGAATGCGACACATAATACTTTATCCCTCGCACGCATTTCTTTGAATAAGTGATAAGTAGCAATAATGTTTGCCATAACCATAATAAATCCTAAAGAACCCGTATCGCTCAGCTTTAAACGGTTACTTAATGCACGTACTAAAGGCTTACAGTAGCGTTGGAACAGATAGCAAATTGGGAATGTCCCCGCTAACATAATACCGATATAGCCTGCAATTTCGATGGCGCGGAATAGCTCATTTTGGTCAGCAAATAGTGGGTCGAAGCCCCATGCGCCGAAAACTTTAGTGAATACACCAGTAAAGTGTTCAACAATGGAAAACGCTAAGACTAATTTGACGAATGCATCCATGATTTTACCGAAAATCAGGAAGCCGGTTACCATTAACATCGGGCGATATTTTAGCCCAGCAGCCAATAAGAAACAGAATACAAACAGCGGCATCAAGTATTGCAACATGGTAAAGAAATCTAAGGTTAATTGATGTGCTGCCGGTGAGTTCGTGGAAATAATATCCCTGACAGGAATATTATTGAACGTAATTAACAGAAGTGAAGCGAGTACGCCAAATGGTATTGAGATCAACCCAGCCATTGCACCAAGTGCAAGATACTTATGATCTTTGCGATTTAACATTGTTAACCCTACAGGGATCAAGTAAACAATGGTGGCACCCGAGGTATAACCGATCAGCATTGCCGTGATCCACATATCTCGATTAGTTGTCAAAGCATCAGCTAGCTGGTAACCGCCCATATCAACCGCAATAATCGATAAAGCTGCAATGGAGACGTCTGATCCGACTGAAGAAAAGACGGGACCAAGGATGTAAGAGATTAACTGTGAGAGCAGCGGCACTGCGGCCATGATCCCCGCTTGAGCAAGAAATACAGGGCCGATAGAAAAGATCCCGTTAACAAACTCTTTCCCAAGTTCACTGGTTGGTTTCACTATGGATGCGACTGCGCCAATGATGGCTCCGCACATGATCAAATAAATAATATAATTTCCGAATTCAGCCATGGTAGGGTTTCCTTTTATTATTTTAGTGTCTTAATTGGCGAGAACGGGCAATGATGTCGCGATATTGTTCCATCACACCTTGCATATTCGTTCCATCAGGATGTGTCACAGTAGCGTTGCGTCTTACCGCCATTTCGTGAGTGATCCCTATGCCTTTGCGAGCCAATAAGGCAGCGCCTAGTGCGGTTACTTCACGGTTTGCTGGTGCTTCAATGTCTTTTTGTAATAAATTAGCTAAAAATTGCTTAAAATATTGATTTGAAGAAAGCCCTCCATCGACTGAGATTGATTGGCCTAGCGGTGAAATTTTTTCCATTGCAAAAATAACTTCAGCGGAGCGTGCTGCTATACCTTCCAAGACAGACTGCATCATGTCTTTTTTGTCAGTATCTAATGAAAGCCCAGCCCAGAGACCTGCGGCACTGCGATCCCAGTATGGGCACCCTAAACCAGATAACGCTGGGACAAAGGCAAGACCACGTTTAATGGCGGATTCAGCCCTGAAATCACCCAGTTCATCGAATGAGTCAAACAAACCGATTTTGCGAGCCCAATTAATGGCAGATGCTGCGTTGTATACGCCACCATCTAAGCCAAAGACAGGGGGTTGGTTGGGAAACTTCCAACAGAGTGTCGGTAATAAACCACTGTTATGAGTTTGTGGAATATCGGTGCCAGTAAGTGCTTGCAAGAACGCGCCTGTGCCGAAGGTGATTTTGGCATCACCTTTTTCACGACAACCATGGCCGAATGTGCCAGCAAATTGGTCAACAATAATGGCGGTGACTGGGGTGAGGTGCCCATCAAGATTTATCGCGCCAAAGTCACCAATATTGTCTTTAATAGGCGGTAAACAGTGGATGGGAACACCAAAAATGTCACATAGTTCTTGGTCCCACTCCAAGGTATGAATATTGAGTAATGAAGTTCGAGACGCTGAGTTGTAGTCGGTGACAAATACGCCACATAAGCGGTCGAGGAAGAATGCATCCATCGTACCAATACGTAATTTATTTTTATCCGCTAATGTTTTCGCACCGACGACATTTTCAATAATCCAACCCATTTTGCTGGCGGAAAAATAAGGGTCTAGCGGTAAGCCTGACTTAGACTGTACCAGCGGCTCTAACCCTGCTTCCTTGAGCATTGAGATAGTTTTTTCTGTCCGTAAGTCTTGCCAAACAATAGCATTGTATAAAGGGCGCTTGCTGTCCGCATCCCACGCCACAATACTTTCGCCTTGATGGCAAAGTCCAATAGCATCAACCACTTCACAGCTATGTAAGCATTTAATGATATTGGCCAGTATTTCCTCTGGGTCATGTTCAACCCAACCACTATTCAATGTGATTTGTTTATGAGGAATGCTCATAGGGGAGTGATAATGGCCGCCTTCTTCAAAGACAACGACCCGGGTTCCCGTTGTTCCCTGATCGATAGCCGCATAACGTTGATTGAGCATCACAGTATTCCCAGTGTTATAAATGTTGTAAATAGGTCTGTTTTTTTGCTTACTATCGTTTAATCGGAAATAAAATCCACAAAAAACTCACAGTAAGTTTCACTAATGTGACAAAAATCACAATAAAGTAACAATGTGAGTAATTTTTTGGTTGTTGTTGTGCTTTGTGTTGTTTTAATTATTGTGGTTGTGGGAATTATGTGGTTTTATGTGTGCAAGTTTTAAGTTAAGGATCTCAGCCATGGATATTAATAATAAAAAAATTTGGGATGTCATTGTCATCGGCGGTGGTGTCATTGGCTGTGCTGTGACACGTAAATTCACACTGATGGGTGCCAACACGTTGTTACTTGAACGTGGAGGTGACATCCTTTCGGGAGCAAGTAAGGCAAATAGTGCGCTATTACACACAGGTTTTGACGCCACACCAGGGAGTCTAGAACTTGAGTGCATGCAAGAGGGGTATCGTGAATTCATTGAAATCAGAGAAAAAATGAATTTACCTCTTCTTGAAACAGGGGCATTAGTGGTTGCATGGAATGATGAGCAGCTTAGTAAATTGCCTGCGATAGTAGAGCAAGCACACACTAACAATGTATTAGATGTGGCAATTATTGATAAAGAAGAACTCTATCGCAGAGAACCTCATCTAGCACCGGGAGCACTCGCGGCTGTTTCTGTGCCAGGTGAAGCGGTTATTGACCCATGGAGTACACCACTTTCGTATTTAACCCAAGCGGTGAAACATGGGGCTGAATACCGTTTTCATTGTGAGGTAAGCGGTGGAGCACTCAATGATAGAATATGGCGATTAACCACATCAAAAGGTGAGTTTTCTGCCCGTTTGGTCATTAATTGTGCGGGAATTAATGGTGACATTGTTGAATCAATTTGCCACCCATCACCGTTCCAAATAAAGCCACGTAAAGGGCAGTTTCTCGTCTATGATAAAGCCGCAGCAGCGGATATCAATGCAATTATCCTACCTGTACCGACCGCTATCACAAAAGGCGTATTGTTATCAAAAACTATCTTCGGCAACCTTTTGCTTGGTCCAACAGCGGAAGAACAAGATGACCGCTGGAAAGCTGAGGTAAAACAGGAAGTCCTTGAGGACTTAATTGCCCAAGGTTCACGTATGCTACCTTCATTGCATAATTACAGTGTGACCGCAACCTATGCGGGGTTACGTCCTGCTACAGAAGAAAAATATTACCGCATTAATGATTACCCTGAAAAGCAGTGGATATGTGCGGGGGGAATTCGTTCAACAGGCCTAACTTCAGCTTTAGGGGTGGCTAGTTATCTTGGTAAATTGTATCAAGAAAACTTCACACCACTTTTTGAATTGTCACCGCCAGAAGCGCTAATTTGGCCAACCATGCCAATGATTTCTGAATATCACCAACGGGATTACCAATGCAAAAGCAATGGCGGTATTGTTTGCCATTGTGAATTAGTAACTCAGCGGGAGATTGAAGCCGCATTTGATTCGGATATTCCTCCTGAGTGTTTAGGCGCTTTACGCCGCAGAACACGAGTGATGATGGGGCGCTGTAATGGGTTTTATTGTAGTAGTCAGGTGGCTGAAATCATTAATGGTCGCTTTGACCACACACTGGCAGTGGAGGCCGTAAAATGAGTTTAAATTATGATGTGATTATCATTGGCTCTGGCCCTACTGGTGTTGCGGCAGCGCAGGCGTTACGCCGTCGTGGTGTTCAAAATATCGCTATTATTGAACGTGAAGCTCAGGCGGGAGGCGTTCCGCGTCACTGCCAGCACCCTACATTTGGCATATTAGCCTTTAAACGGCCGATGAAAGGCAATCAATTTGCAGAAAAAATTGTCAATCAACTGGGAAACACGCCAATTTTCACCCGTAGTACCGTGACTGCGTTACAACCTAATGGAAAATTAACCGTTTCAACGCCAGAAGGCCTTGTTGAAATGCAAGCTAAACGAGTATTGATAGCGACGGGGGTAAGAGAGACACCTCGACACCCGCGCTTAGTTTCAGGTTTGCGCCCTCAAGGGGTATTAACAGCCGGGGCATTACAGCAATTTGTTTATTTAAACGGTAAGAAGCCTTGCCGTAATCCAGTGATTGTAGGCAGTGAATTAGTGAGTTTTTCTGCGCTATGGACACTAAAAAACGCCGGTGTTAAAGCCCAAGCGATGATTGAAAGTGGCGAGCGGATTTTAGCGTTTAAACCCGCGACTTTATTTGCCAAAGCGATGGGAACCCCCGTTTATTTGAATAGTAAAATTACTGAAATTGGTGGCTTAGATCGTGTGGAATATGTGGTTGTTGAAACTAACGGTAAAAGCCACAAAATTATGTGTGATTCGGTCATTTTTACGGGGCAATTTGTCGGTGAAAACACGTTAATCCGTAAAAGCCATTTGGAGTTTGATGCGGCGACAGGAAAACCGGTAACAGACCAATATGGGCGTTGTTCAGATGCCAGTTACTATGCTGCTGGTAATATGTTGCATCCAGCCGATATGGGCGACCAATGCTATCAAGAAGGATTGGTGACAGGAGAGCGGATTGCTGACGATTTATTAGCGAATCATCATCAACAACAATTAAAAGTGGCCCAATGTATTCCTGTGCAGTATGACCCGAAAATTTGTTTTACTGTTCCAGCATGTATAGATATTGATGATTTATCGGTGCGACAGATTGATTTTAATATCAAAGTTACACAACCAGTAAGCGGAACCATCCGTGTTATGGCAGGGAATACTCTGTTATATGAAAAACGGCATCGCTGCTTACCAACCCGACGTATTTTACTGAAAAACATTGATTTAACAAAAATACAACGGGGAGCTACTGAAATTAGCATCACTGTTGTATAGTGCTGGAAAGTTAAATGGTTAAGAAGGATTAAACTATGTGTGAGGGACGTTCCTCAAAAGTACGTCATCAAACCATCATTGAGTTACTTTCTACTCAAGGGCAGGTTTACGTACAGGAGCTTGCTAAACATTTTAATGTCGCGCAAGAAACTATCCGTCGTGACCTTAGTAAACTTGAAACACAAAAGTTACTAAAAAAAGTCCATGGTGGAGCCGTAAACATTCAGTCAAAATTTGAACGTAATTTTACGGAAAGAGCCCAAGCCGCGGTTGATGAGAAAAAAGCGATTGCAGCGAAAGCCGCGGAGCTGATTAAACCCGGAGACACATTGTTTATCGATTTTGGCACGACGACCTTTGAATTTAGCCAAAGAATCAAGTTGATTGATAATTTAACGGTTATTACGAATTCGCCTTTATTGGCAAATACGTTACAAGAAAACGTAACTATCGAAACAATTTTGATTGGTGGGCAATTTAACGCCGCACAAAACGCATGCTTAGGTGCTATTGCGCTAAAAAATATTGCTGAGTTTTTTGCAGATTACGCAGTGATTGGGGCAGGGGCGATACATGCATTGCATGGTGTGATGGATCAGCACGTCGATGAAGCCGCAATTGCGCAAAAGATGATGGAAAACAGCGATAAATTAATGGTGTTAGCGGATGGCACAAAGGCTAATAAGCATGCGATTAACTTTGTGACGAGTTGGGACAATATTGATTATTTGGTGACAACCAGCAAAGAATTTAAATTACCTGAAAATAAAAAACATCCTAAAACGAAAATTATTGTTGCGGATGTTGAATAAGCTTTAATTTTTATCATTCAATTATAAACACTCCCTATGAAATATATTTAATTATTTTTCATAGGGTTACTTTACCCAAAATTTGATTAACGCCAATACTAGGAATGGTTATGAGCCTCTATTTTATTGCTTGCCCTTATTCAGACCCCGATAGCAGTGTCGTAGAAATGCGCTTTGCTGAATGTACTAAATTTGCGGCAGAACTTGCGCTT
This sequence comes from Providencia sp. PROV040, assembly GCF_032706145.1. Classification (NCBI taxonomy): domain Bacteria; kingdom Pseudomonadati; phylum Pseudomonadota; class Gammaproteobacteria; order Enterobacterales; family Morganellaceae; genus Providencia; species Providencia sp. PROV040. Next base: position 1,394,109 of record NZ_CP120530.1, read on the forward strand.
AAAGGTATCGCTACTTATAGCCAAATCACGATGACCCATCCAATTAACCAATACTTGGCCTCACAGGGGCAAAAAGTCGCATGGTCTTCTATTGATATGGAATTTCTAAAGCGCTGTGATGGTTTAATTGTGCTAACATTGCCAGGCTGGGAAAAGAGCGGTGGTGTTGCAGCGGAAATTCAGTTTTTTAAAGACCAAGGGTTGCCGGTTTGGACAGGGGATGAGTTCAAAGTACAAATGGCAGAATAACGCTTATTTATAGTTTCTTGATGATCCATGACGTTTTATCGTCATGGATTTTTTGTGCACAAAAAAGCCGTAACCCAAAGGCTACGGCTTTAAAGATAGGGCGGTGTTTAGTGGCTAGGTTTTAGATATTCATCTAAGTTTTTGCCTTCAACTTTTTTATTGTCATTATCAATAAAATCATCGATTGAACAACCGAACTCTTCCACATCATTGCACATGAGAGTCGCCATGGATTTAGCAATCTCATGTTCACCAATAATGATATGGTCTGCTCCACGCTCTTTGATAAAGCTGACTTCATCATCATAATGGGCACGAACAATCACAGTGACATCTGGGTTCATTTCTTTTGCGGTTGCGACAATTTCACCGGCTTCATAACCATTAGGGATTGTTAAAAGCAATGTTTTGGCACATTCAATACGCGCAAGGCTAATGATATCTTTATTTGCGCCATTGCCTAAAATTGCACTAAAGCCATTTTCAGCAAGTTCTTCAAACCGAGCGCGGGTATCTTCAACAACAACAACCGGAATTTCCCTTCTACGCAGTTTGTCTGCAAGCATACCACCTACTCGACCATAACCGACGATGATTGCGTGGCCGCAGATATCGACAGGAACTTGGGTTTCTTCTTCCAGAGTCTCTTCCAGCAGTTGTTCTTCGATTGTCTCGGTTTTCTCAAGGTACTTATCTAATAAGCTAAATAACACAGGATTTAGCATAATCGAGACAATTGCGCCTGCTAATACTAAGTTTTGTGCATCTTTATCCATGACGCCTAGGGTTAAACCCATACCGGCTAAGATAAAGGCAAACTCACCAATTTGTGCAAGACTAACAGAAATGGTTAATGCAGTTCGCCGTGAATGACCAAACATTCTAACAAGTACTAAGGCGGCTGCGGATTTACCAATAATGATAATGGCGAGAACGGCTAAAATCCCTAGTGGTTGCTCAATTAATACCACTGGGTCGAATAGCATCCCAACTGAGACAAAGAACAGGACGGCAAAGGCATCGCGTAATGGCAGCGTGTCTTGTGCAGCACGGTGGCTGAGCTCAGACTCATTTAATACCATCCCTGCGAAGAACGCACCGAGGGCAAATGAGGCATCGAAAATAGCCACAGCGGCATAGGCAATACCCAATGCAAGTGCTAGTACGGCAAGAGTAAACAGTTCACGAGAACCTGTTGATGCGGTACGTGATAAAATCCATGGGATAACTTTACGCCCCACGACAATCATAATAAATATGAATAGAACAACTTTACCTATTGTCCATGCAAGGCCTAACGTGAGCTCACTGAAGCTAGCGTCATCGGTGTTCATGATAGCCGCAGCAGCAGGCAGAAGAACAAGTGTTAAGACCATAGCGAGGTCTTCAACAATCAGCCAGCCTATAGCAATTTGCCCACGCTGACTTTCAATCAGTTGGCGTTCTTCTAAAGCACGTAGTAATACGACGGTACTGGCGGTTGATAAACACAGGCCGAATACAACACCTGTAAATATTCCCCAGCCAAATAACATGGACAGGCCAAGACCCAGTAAGGTTGCTACTGCGATTTGTGCAATGGCTCCAGGAATGGCAATAGCTTTAACAGCAAGTAAATCTTTTAATGAAAAATGTAGGCCTACCCCAAACATCAGTAAGATAACACCGATTTCAGCAAGTTCAGGCGCCAATGCTGCATCAGCAACAAAGCCAGGGGTAAATGGGCCAGCGAGAACACCGGCCGCAAGATAGCCAACTAAAGGGGAAATTTTTAATCGCTGCGCGATCATACCTAACAAATATGCAAGGGCGAGACCACCAACAATGGTTGTGATTAAGGGCGTTGAATGCTCCATTTAGTCTCCTCTGGTGAATATAAAAATAGAAAGGTGGGTACATGCCGTTGACTTTTAAAATGAGGCCTTCATTTTAAAATGCAAATTGCATGTTTTTATATTCTAACTTTTTTTGAGATAAATTTCCTTAAAAAAATGAAATGTTTTTAAAAAAAAGACAGGTTAAAGGAGCTAAATCGTTACAAGCTGTGTGTTTGTGAGATTTTTATCTGAAATTAATCTGAATTATGGCAGGAAAGACCCATACTTATTTTTAGGTAAGTATGGGTAAAATAAGAAAATAAATCTATTTTTTGCCAATATTTGGCAGCAATACTGTAAAAATCCCAAGTAAGGGTAAGAAAGCACAATAATGATAAACTTGTTCAATACTGGTCTGGTCTGCGATATGGCCTAAAACGGCAGCGCCAACGCCCCCCATGCCGAATGCTAACCCAAAGAACAACCCTGATACCATGCCGGTTTTACCAGGGATCAGCTCTTGTGCGTAGACTAAAATAGCCGAAAATGCAGAGGCTAAAATCATACCAATAATTACGGTAAGTACCCCAGTCCAATAAAGAGATGCATAGGGTAAAATTAAGGTAAATGGCGCAACTCCAAGGATTGAGAACCAAATAACGTATTTACGTCCTATTTTGTCACCTATTGGCCCACCAATCATAGTACCTGCGGCAACGGCAAATAAGAAAACAAATAAATGAATCTGAGCATTTTGTACAGAAACACCGAACTTATCGATCAAATAAAAGGTGTAATAGCTACTGATACTTGCCAAATAGAAATATTTTGAAAAAATCAGAATTAACAGTACTGCCAAAGAGCCAATAATTGTTTTTCGTGGTAGGACTTTAACATTCCCTGCACTGATCGGCTTTTTACTTGCTGCGCGGTGTTGTTGTTTGTACCAGCTACTGACTTGCAACAAGATAACAATTGCAAGCAGAGCAGCGAGCGAGAACCAGCCAATATTGCCTTTTCCGTAGGGTTCAATAATTAGTGCTGCAAGTAGTGGCCCAAGGGAGGCGCCCAAGTTGCCTCCGACTTGGAAAAATGATTGTGCCAGACCATGACGCCCCCCTGAAGCCATACGAGCAACACGAGAAGATTCAGGATGGAAGACAGAAGAACCAGTTCCAACCAATGCTGCTGCAAGTAATATGGTCGGGAAGGTTTCTGCCATCGCTAACAAGATTAACCCCGTTAGCGTGAAGCTCATTCCTATTGGCAAGGAATAAGGTTGTGGATGTTTGTCCGTATAGTAGCCAATAATCGGTTGCAACAGTGATGCGGTAATCTGATAAGTAAGGGTAATCATCCCGATTTGGGCAAAACTCAATGAGAAATCAGATTGTAATAAAGGATAAATGGCTAAGATCAGTGACTGGATCATGTCATTGAGTAAATGAGAAACACTGATCGCAGTTAGGATACTAAAGACCGTTTTCCCTGTTTTATTTAATGGCTTTGACGGGCTTGGGTTGTTGGGGGTTGTGGTTTGCTCACTCATGTCATTATCAACTTTTTGTGTTACATAATTGTTATTAATATAACTGAAATACAATTTATTTAAATGAATAAATAAATCACGTGAATAACTAGTGCTCGTTAATTATTTGATGGCGATCTCATTTTCATGAAACGAATTTCTTATTCTGCAATAGGTATCAAATCCTGCTCATATTTTTATGCTATAAGACAGCAGGTAGTGACAAACTATAATCTAATATGACTGTATAAAAATTCCTATACCAGCAGGGAGAAATGTATGAAGTTTGCATTTAAGGCATGCGCATTAACGGTATCGTTAGCGTTAATACCCGCAACTATGGCAAATGCGTGGGAAAAAGACAAAACATACAATATTACCATTTTGCATACCAATGACCATCATGGCCACTTTTGGCACAACGACCACGGTGAATATGGTTTAGCAGCGCAAAAAACGGTAGTTGATGAAATTCGTGACGAAGTTGCTAAGCAAGGTGGCAGTGTTTTACTGCTCTCTGGTGGCGATATTAATACCGGTGTACCAGAGTCTGATTTACAAGATGCAGAACCTGATTTTAAAGGAATGAACTTAGTCGGTTACGATGCAATGGCATTAGGAAACCACGAGTTTGATAACCCACTTGAAACGCTGCGTCAGCAAGAAAAATGGGCAACTTTTCCGTTTTTATCCGCCAATATTTATCAAACCAGTACAGGTAAACGCCTTTTCAAACCTTACCAAATCTTTGATAAACAAGGTGTAAAAATTGCTGTTATGGGGTTAACCACTGACGACACCGTGCGTATTGGTAACCCTGCCAACTTCCCTGATGTCGAATTCCGTGTGCCTGCGGACGAAGCCAAAAAAGTGGTTGAAGAGCTCCGTGCGACAGAAAAACCAGACATTATCATCGCCGCAACCCATATGGGGCATTATGATGATGGCAACCATGGTTCGAATGCCCCAGGCGATGTAGAAATGGCACGCAGCTTACCTGCTGGTTATTTAGATATGATAGTGGGTGGTCACTCACAAGACCCTGTTTGTATGTCTCAAGAAAAGAAAAACTACAAACAGGAAGACTATGTACCCGGTACACCGTGTGCGCCAGATAACCAAAATGGAACTTGGATTGTGCAAGCCCATGAATGGGGTAAATATGTTGGCCGTGCGGATTTTGAATTTAAAAACGGTAAGTTTACCCTGAAGCACTACCAGTTAATCCCAATTAACTTGAAGAAAAAAGTCACAAAAGAAGATGGGACTAGCGAGCGAGTTTACTATACGCAAGAAATTGCTCATAACCCTGACATGATGAAATTACTGACACCTTATCAAGAAAAAGGTGACAAGCAATTGAGTGTTAAAGTGGGCTCTGTTGAAGGTAAACTTGAAGGTGATCGCAGTAAAGTGCGTTTTGTGCAAACCAATATGGGGCATCTTCTGTTAGCTGCACAAAAAGAACGCGCAGGGGCTGATTTCGCGATTATGAGCGGTGGCGGTGTTCGTGATTCCATTGAAAGTGGCGATATCACTTATAAAGATGTGCTTAAGGTTCAACCGTTTGCCAATGAGTTAGTTTATGTGGACTTCAAAGGTGATGAAGTTATCCCATATCTGACTGCGGTTGCGAATATGAAACCAGATGCAGGCGCGTATGGTCAGTTCTACAATGTGAATTTAACCCTGAATAAAGATGGCACGATTAGTGATGTCAAAATTGATGGGAAGCCTGTTGACCCGGCCAAGACGTATCGTATGGCAACGTTGAATTTCAATGCAATTGGTGGGGACGGTTACCCGAAAATTGATAACCACCCTAATTATGTTAATACCGGCTTTGTCGATGCGGAAGTGCTCAAAGGGTATATTGAAAAACACTCCCCGCTGAAAGCGGCAGACTATGAGCCAAAAGGTGAGATTATTTATAATAATAAATAATTAAATCATTATTACCTTGAAAGCCTCACCGCTCGCGGTGGGGCTTTTTATCGTCATTATTTAGAGCAAAAAACATGAGCGACTAAATGAGGGCCTTCATAAATATCAAATGAATGATAATTTAATAAATATTCATGAGGTGCATGTTCAACAAGAAAGCGCACAGTTCCTCGGCTTATTTGTCGATTATGGCTATTGCGTAAATGAAACGCTAGCTGGAATATCACACTCCAAGATTCATCGGGTTTGAGGCTGAAACGAGCAACAGCACAGTAAGACCCAATTGCTGGCGGCTGTTGCCTACCGCCTTCTTGAGCCGATAACCATTCAATCGTCGCTGCGATTGTCACGGGTTTAATATCATTTACGTATTTCAGCGAAGGTTGCATTCAGCACTTTGGCGAGATCGGTAGGAGCAAGTTCAATATCTAGCCCACGTTTCCCACCTGAAACAAACATAGTGGCATATTGCTGAGCTTGGTCGTCAATTACTGTTGGTAAGCGCTTTTTTTGACCTAATGGGCTAATTCCCCCAAGCAAATATCCCGTTGTTTTTTGAGCGATTTGTGGGTCCGCCATTTCAACTTTTTTGACCTTAAACACTTTGGCAACCTGTTTTAAATCTAATTGCCCTGAAACAGGTGTTACGGCCACGGCTAACGTTTTTTGATCGCCATTGAGTGCGACTAACAAGGTTTTAAACACTTGCTTGGCATCTAACCCAAGTTTTTGTACTGCTTCATCACCAAAGTTACTTTCATTTGGGTCGTGGTCATAAGGATGTAAAGTGAAGGAAATTTTTTGTTTTTCGAGTAATTTAACGGCTGGGGTCATTTTGAGCCTTCTATTTATGACTTAGTTTCGCAAATATTCTACCAGACTATTTTCACCAAACAGGTGTAACGCACCAACAGCAACCACATAGTTACCATCAGGAAGTGACCTAAGTTGTTCGCTCCAATTCGCGTTTCGTTGCTTCATCAATACTTGGTAAATATCTTCGCTAAAGGTATTGGGTAAAGCGGTACGATTATTGGGTTGGTAGTCTAGCCACCAGCCTATCATCGTTTGTAGCGAGCGCGCGTTTTCACGCCAGTGGTTCAATGAGTCTTGTAATAACGCTAACCCATTATTAGGCAAAGAAAGCAGCAATTCAACTTGAGAGGCGGTTCCTTCTAGTTCAATAATTGGTTTGAGTTGTGATTGCGCATTACGGATAAGTTGGTAGTCAATACCGTAATGGCCTCTAAGCCCGAGCTCTTGGGCTTGGGTTGCTTGCAAAATCAGGGCGATTTGCCATGAGGGTAAGGCATTAAAGCGTTCGGGGGATTGGCGGAGCTCTAAGCAATATTGTTGAAAAAGGTGATATTCATCAAGAGTGAGTCGTTGTTCGACAGGGATAAGTTCGGTGGTATCGCTAGGAAATGGGGAGTGAGTTTCAGTGATATCCGCCTCAACGATCAAGGCATCTGCGAGATTGAGTTTATCTAATAATGTGGCAGACAAAGGAAACATATTTTCTGTTCCCATATGGATGCTACCCACAACGTGCAATTTAAGATTTTTTGATAGCCGAATATCAATGGCAGGGTAAGGGTAAACCGGAGCGGTTTGCGTATGAAGCCAATTTTTTAAATTTTCGAACAGTTTACCCACGATTTCGTCCCTGTGTTATCTCTCATTTTATTAGGTTAAACAATCTTACCGTAATTTGCGAATACTCATCGGCAATTACGCATTTTTTAGTAGGTTGATGACATCGTGGAGGCGAAAAAATGCCCCAGTCAAAGGGGCATGGTAGGTTAATTATTTTTACTGATACCTTTAAATACACTGAGTAACGTGAACAAACTAAAGGAACTAAATACCATTTCGATACCAATTAGGGTTGTCAGTAAGGTAATTGATGTAATTGGGCCATTACCGATAAGTAAATAGGCAATAAAGAAATCTAACAGCCCAATGATGATTTGTAACCAGCCACCCGCTGAGCTAATTTGTTGGAAGCCGACATACAGCCGAATGACCCCACCCACGATAAATAAAGCCGCCACTAAAATAGCCAAAGCTACCAAACTTTGTAACGGGTCTTTAATAAACGAGTAGCCGACAATGATATAGATAAGGCCAATAACAAAACCAAATAACCGGGACCAACCGGTATAGATCACGGTACTTAGAATGCTTACAATCGCGCCAACGCCCCCAATAATCAGGAGCACCCCAAGTACGGTACTAACGGCAATGCCTGAAATCATTGGGTTGATAATGCAAAAAATTCCACCAGCCAACAGTAAAATGGATAAGATCACCAAAAAGGTACGTTGCTTTTTAAACTCTTCGCCTGCAAGTTTGGCGAGTTTTTCACGATCAATATTAAGCATTTTGTACTCCAAATATTAAGTAACTAACTATTTATAAGTATAGGCTTAGCTTGATATTAATGACATAAAAAATAATGCGATTTTTACTTAGTAAGAAAATGAAGTGTTGTAGTGATAAGGTTTAGATATGAACAGCATTCATCATTAAAAAGGGAGGAACTCATGTTCCTCCCACTTTTGGGTATTATTTTTCAGGTTTAAAGCGTAATAAGCGGTTTGCGTTACTGACCACGGTAATGGATGATAAAGCCATTGCTGCGCCTGCAACGACAGGGTTAAGTAAAGTCCCGGTAATTGGGTATAAAATACCCGCGGCAATTGGGATACCTAAGGTATTGTAAACAAAGGCCCCAAATAAGTTTTGCTTCATATTACGCAGTGTTCCTTTCGAAATAGACACTGCATCGGCTACACCATGTAAGCTTTGGCGCATCAGGGTAATCGATGCAGTTTCAATAGCGATATCACTGCCGCCGCCCATCGCAATACCTACGTCAGCTCGGGCTAGAGCAGGGGCATCATTGATACCATCACCCACCATCGCAACTTTGTGGCCTTTAGCTTGTAAGGCTTCAATCGCGGCGGATTTACCGTCTGGCATGACGCCTGCTATTACCTCATCAATACCCGCTTCTTTGGCTATCGCATTGGCAGTTACTGGGTTATCCCCGGTTAACATGACTAATCGGAAACCTTGTTTATGTAACCGCGCCAGCGCGCTTATGCTGTCTTCACGCAATGGGTCACGGATAGATAACAGTGCGGCAACTTTACCATCAACAGCCAGTAAAACAGGCGTTACGCCTTGAGTGGCTTGCTGGTGTAATGTTTCTTCAACGTCACGGGTATCAACATTATTTTGCGCTAACAGTTTTTGGTTACCTAACAAAATAGTTTGGTCGTTAATTATTGCACTAATACCTAACCCAGCTAAGGTTCTAAACTGCTCATTAGCGGGTAGTGTTAAGCCTTTTGCGCGACTTAAAACAGCGCGGGCAAGTGGGTGATTAGAGCCATTTTCTAATGAAGCGGCAAACTGTAAGGCGGTATCTTGTTCGAACCCATTAAATACGTGGATATCCGTAACTTGAGGCATTCCTTCAGTCAATGTGCCTGTTTTATCAAAGACAATGGTATCTAACTCACTGGCTTGCTGTAATGCATCCGCATCCCGTACTAACACGCCAAACTCAGCCGCTCGGCCCACGCCAGAAATAATCGACATTGGTGTTGCAAGGCCTAGCGCACAAGGGCACGCAATAATTAACACGGTTGTGGTGATAACGAGTGCGTAAGTAATCTGTGGTGCAGGCCCAACAAAGTACCAAATTGCACCTGAAATTAAGGCGATAGCCACTACAATCGGCACAAAGACGGCAGAAATACGGTCAGCAAGCTGGCCAATTTGTGGTTTACTACTTTGTGCTTGGCGAACAAGGTGAATAATTCGAGCTAAAGTCGTTTGGCTGCCAACAGCAGCGGCACGAAATAGCACGGTACCATCTTGTACCACAGTACCTGCATGGACTTGATCCCCTTTGCTTTTTTGCTGTGGGATCGGCTCACCCGTGAGCATGGCTTCGTCTAACCAAACCTCGCCTTCGATAATTTCACCATCAACAGGGACACGGTCACCAGTTGCTAAGCGTAAAACCATCCCTTTTTTGACTTGCTCCAGTGGCATATCCACTTCGCCTTGCTCTGTGACAACACGGGCAGTTGGCGGTGTCAGGTCTAGCAAGCGTTCAAGGGCTTTTGATGAACGTTGGCGAGCTCGCTGTTCTAGGGCATGACCAAGGTTAATAAGACCGATGATCATGGCACTGGCTTCATAATAAAGGTGGCGAGCTTGGTCTGGGAATAACTCAGGCCAAATATTCACCACAATCGAATAAAGCCAAGCCGCTCCTGTTCCTAACGCAACTAAGGTATCCATAGTGGCGCTGCCATTTTTCAGGCTTTGCCATGCATTACGATAAAAGTGCCCCCCTGCAAGTACCATTACCGCAAGGGTTAATGCACCAATGGTGAGCCAAATGGTATGGTTTTGCTCAGTCAGCACCATGTTATCGCCCATCATCCCCCATACCATCACAGGGATACCAAGGGCAAGAGCTAATGCCGATTGCCAGCGGAAGCGGCGCATATTGGCTTGCGCGACTTCTTGTTGGCGCTCACGGCGTTTGGCTTCATCTTGAATGATCTCCGCGCCATAGCCTGCTTTGACAACCGCGTCGATTAAATCATTTGGTTCAGCAGTTCCGGTGACTAAAGCACTGCGCTCTGCTAAGTTGACACGTGCATTTTCAACGCCCGGTACGCTATTTAAGGCTTTCTGGACTTTGTTGACACAACTGGCACAGGTCATGCCATCGAGCAGTAACTGTATGCTGTCATCCATTGGGCTAATTTCGGGCTGTTCACCTAAATCAGACTCTTGTGCCGGGATCTCACAGATTGCCGCTGAATCAGCTTCCGGCTGTTCAGTTGTGGTACTCAGCGGCTCAGTTTTTGGGTGAGATTCATCCACAGTGGCTTGGTAGCCAGCGGCTTGAACCGCAGCAATTAAGGCGTCTACGGAGGCCGTACCACGAACAACAGCGGTTTGGGTATCGACAGTTGTGCTTTCAACACCATCAACCGCTTCTAGCGCCTGCTGTGTTTTAGCGGCACATTTCATGCAAGTTAGACCCGAAAGGGCTAAAGTGATCGCTTTTGTTTGAGCCAGTTCTGCGTTGTAGCCTGCTTGTTGAACGGCAGCGATTAACGTTTGCGCATCGGCAGTGCCATATACCTTGGCGCTAGTCGTATCGACAACAGCAGCGGCGACACCGTCAACCTCTTCGAGTGCTTTTTGTGTTTTACCCGCACATTTCATACAGTTGAGGCCAGAAAGTTGTAATTCGATATCTGGGGTTGTAGCCACTTCAGCTTCATAACCTGCGTCAACGATGGTTTTAATTAAATCAGCCACATTGGCATCACTTTCCATCACGGCATAATCGATAGTGACTTTTAAGTTAGTGACATCACCGCGCCCTTCGAGCGCTTTAGTGACTGAGCCGACACAGTGCATGCAGCTTAGCCCCTGTAATTTTAAAATAATCATGTTACTCATTTTGCAGCCTCCAAAACCCGTTTGATGTATTGGGTCTATAACTTTATCTACAATTAGGTCTATAATTCGACAATGAGCAAAGGTTACACCTTCCAGCAAGGTTAAGGTCAAGAGGAATTATGAATATTAGTGAAATTGCCAAAAAAACGGGCCTAACTGCAAAAGCTATTCGTTTTTATGAAGACAAAGGGCTAATTACACCGCCTGAAAGAGGGGAAAATAGCTACCGTTATTATCAGGAGCGTCATTTAAACGAACTCGTATTGCTCAAACAGGCAAAAGATGTGGGTTTTACCTTGGATGAATGTGGCGAACTGTTAGGTTTATTTCGTAATCCAACCAGACATAGTGCGGATGTAAAAACGACAACGATAGCGAAGATAAATGAAATAGAGCAGACAATCGTTAAATTGTCTGCTATTCGAGATACATTACAAGAGCTCGTGGACGTATGCCCTGGGGATGATGGTGCAGATTGCCCAATTATTGACCACTTGGCACGTGGGTGCTGTCATCATGCGAAGGCTTAACCTGCAAGGTGATGCCGTCTACTGCGATGACCACCACTTCTGTATTGGCACTTAATGGCGTGTCGCTATAGACACGCCAACTGCCATCCGCAAGGCGTACACGGCTAAAACCTTCTTCAGTATCTGACAACAAACGGCTTTTAACACCGATGAGTTGATGGCTAATTTGGTTGACGTTATCTGCCTTATTTTTTTGCCTATTCCTCAACCAGTTGCGCCATAACACAGCAGAGACAACGGTAAAAATGGCAAATAAAATCCCTTGCCACTCCCAACCGATAAATGGCAGTGCCCAAGCGATAACCCCAACAAGCACCGCAGCAATACCCGACCATAAAAGATAGCCTGCGGTACCAAGAAGTTCACCAATCAGCAATAGCCCACCAAGGCACAGCCAAAACCATGCGGGTTGAGCACTGATAAGCTCTATCATTCTTTTACCTGCTTTTTCATGGCACTGGTTTTCTTGCTTTCTCCGATTAGCTCAGTAATCCCACCAATTGCGCCCATTAAATTACTGGCTTCTAATGGCATCATGATGACTTTGCTGTTTTCGGCAGAACCAATACTGGTCAGTGCATCGGTGTATTTTTGCGCCACAAAGTAATTAATAGCCTGCATATCACCAGCGGCGATAGCTTCAGATACCATTCGTGTCGCTTTTGCTTCCGCTTCCGCGGCTCTTTCACGCGCTTCGGCTTGTAAAAATGCCGACTGGCGTTCCCCTTCGGCTTTGAGAATTTGTGACTGTTTTTCACCTTCAGCTTTTAAAATTGCCGCTTGTCGGATCCCCTCGGCCTCAAGAATATCGGCACGTTTAGTACGTTCAGCCTTCATCTGCGCATTCATCGCACTAATCAATTCTTTTGGTGGCTTCACGTCACGAATTTCGATACGGGTAATTTTGACACCCCAAGGGTTGGTTGCTTCATCCACCACGTGCAGCAAGCGGCTATTAATGGAATCACGTTGTGACAACATTTCGTCTAGTTCCATGGAGCCTAATACGGTACGAATATTCGTCATGGTTAAATTCAGTACTGAAAGCTCAAGGTTACTAACCTCATAGGCTGCACGTACTGGGTCAACGACTTGGATAAAGCAGACAGCATCAATAGTGACATTGGCATTATCGCGAGAAATAACTTCTTGAGATGGGATATCAAGGACTTGTTCCATCATATTGATACGACGGCCAATTTTGTCCATAAATGGCACAATAATATGTAAGCCGGGTTGCAACGTACGGGTATAGCGACCGAAGCGCTCAACGGTCCATTGAAAGCCTTGCGGTACTGTTTTAACACAGGTAAAAACAATAACGACAGCGACAAAAATGATAATCGGTATTGCACCAAAGGCGAACAAGTCCATATTTAACCCTTAATTAGTAAAGTAATGAATATACTTGGCGACGGTATTTACTGGCAATTGCATCACCGGTTCCCATTGCCGACATAATATCCATCATGGTTTTTCTTACTGCGCCGTCACCCGCACCCAAGTCGGTACGTAAAAAGCCGAATAACATTTCCAGCGCTTCTTCGTTGCGGTTCACCTCATGCAGTTTTAGGGCTAATTGAACCGCTAACGTTGTATTTTGTGGATCTTGATTGAATTCATCTTGTAATTGCTGAATTTCAGGGGTGTCCGCAGCTTGCTTCAATAATTCAATTTGTGCGATTAAACCTTGGTAACGACTGTCTTTATCCTGTAATGGGACAGCTTCTAAAGTAGCTTGTGCGTCATCAACGAGATTTAAACCGATTTGTGTTTCTGCCAATAATAACGTGATGTCGCTATTTTTGGGGTTCAACTGATGCGCTTCTTTTAACAATGGCAGCGCTTCTTGTGTTTTACCTTCAGCAATTAATTCAGCGGCTTGTGCTGCTTTCATTTCTTCTGGGCTTGGCAGCACGCGAGATAAAATTTCCAACACCACCTCTTCTGGTTGTGGCCCTTCAAAGCCATCAACAGGGCGGCCATTTTGTAATACATACACAGTAGGGATCGCTTTTAAGCCAAACTGGCTTGCGATCATTTGTTCTTCATCACAATTAACTTTAGCTAAAATAAATGACCCTGCGTAGTCGTTGGCAATTTTTTCCAACATGGTACCGAAATCTTGGCAATGAGGGCTACGCGGTGACCAAAAGTAAAACATGACAGGTAAGTTCATTGATTGTTCAATGAATTGGTGTAGGTTGGTTTCGTTAATATCAATTATCTGAGCGTTAGCAAACATAAGAAGTCTCTTTTGAATTTGTTATCAATAGAATTTGTGAGCAATAGTAATAAAATGGGGCTGATTTTGCTTTTTTCAAGCTTTTTTCCCCTGATTTGCCAGTATTTTATCCATTATTTTGTCAGGTAAAATACGTTTTAAGATACGCACTGCGACGGTTAATAACGTGACAGAATAGCGTACTTTTGGGCGCGAGCTTTCTAACGCATGGATCAGTTTTTCTACCACATGTTCTGGTGTTAAGGTGAAACGTGAAGCAATACCTGGGTTTTTAACGGGTTTATCTTTTTGTGTTTGTTCAACATTTTGAGTAAAAGCCGTATGAATCGGGCCCGGTTCAATCAAACTCACTTTCACCCCTGTTCCTGCCAATTCTAAGCGTAGTGCATCGGACCAGGCTTCCAATGCGTATTTGCTGGCAGCATAAGCGCCACGTCCGGGAGTTGAAATAACCCCCATCACTGAACTAGTTTGGATAATTCGCCCTTCATGGTGCGCTAGCATTGCAGGTAATAGCAAAAACGTTAACTGGTGAACACCAAAAAAGTTAGTGGAAAACTGGGCTTCAAGTTGTTCGCGGCTGACGCTATTTAATGGGCCATACACCCCAAAACCAGCGTTGTTGAATAATCCGAAAAGGCGGTGATTACAGAGTGTTAACACCGTTTGAGCCGCGGTTTCTATGCTATCCTTATTATCGAGGTCAAGGGAGACAGTGTCATAACCTAGCTCTTTTAGGCGTAAAATATCGCTTTCTTTACGGCAGGCAACAATAACATGGTAGCCACGCTGCCGAAGTGTCTGTGCAGCACAAAAGCCAATACCGCTTGATGCACCTGTGACCAGAACTGATTTTTTGTTTCGTGCCGATGTTTGCATAACTTTACCTTGGTTTCATGCAGCTGAATCTATTTCGGGTATAAAAGAGCGTTTTAGTACCCTTGTTTAACGTCTGTTTTATTTGCTAGACGGTAAAATATGTTCGAAAAGCTGTTTTTCCATAAAATCAGCAATGGATGGCTGGGCTTCAATGGTAGGGTGAATACCATCTTGTTGTATCCATTCAGGCTTAGTTATCACGGTTTCCATATAAAACGGCAGTAATGGGATTTGATTACTTTGCGCCAATTTCGGATATACTTTTTCGAAACTTGTCGTATAACGTTTTCCATAGTTAGGTGGAATGCGAATTTGCATTAAGAGCGGTTTCGCACCCGATTGCACGATTTGCTCGATAATCTGTTGTAAATTAGCTTCGAGTTGCTCAACTGGGAGAGCTTGTAAGCCATCATTTGCACCTAATTCGATCAATACCCAGTTAGGTTTGTTTTGTTCGAGTAAAACGGAAAGGCGTTCTAACCCCTGTGCAGAGGTATTCCCACTAATACTACCGTTAACAATAGCAACGGGTGGGGAAAGTTTCTGCCAACGTTCGGCAAGCAAGGAGGCCCAAGCCTGCTCAGCCGGTAAACGGTAGCCTGCACTTAGGCTATCACCTAAGATTAATAGCTTAGTTGACGCAAGTGCGTGCCCACTTGCAGTCAGTAACAGGAGAAATACCAATATATGTCGGCGAATAATATTCTTGAAGTTCATCATCTCATTAAACGTGTTGGTCAAGGTGAACATGAACTGACTATATTGCAAGGTGTTGAGCTAATTGTCGAGTCCGGGCAAACAATTGCTTTAATTGGGGAGTCAGGTTCGGGGAAATCAACCTTGCTAGGGATTATTGCGGGGTTGGATGACGGTTCCAGTGGAACGGTTAATTTATTAGGTCAAGACCTCACTAAAATGGACGAAGAGCAGCGGGCACGCTTACGGGCACAAAGTGTCGGTTTTGTGTTCCAATCCTTTATGTTGATCCCAACCTTAAATGCCATTGAAAATGTACAACTTCCTTCTTTGCTACGTGGCGAATCTGAGTCTGAAAGTTATCAACACGCGGCGAGTTTACTGACGGATTTAGGCTTAAAAGATCGCCTAAAACATATGCCACCACAGTTATCAGGGGGGGAGCAACAGCGTGTTGCACTTGCTCGTGCCTTTAATGGCCGCCCACAGATTTTATTTGCTGATGAACCAACGGGAAATCTCGATCGCCACACAGGGGATAAAATTGCAGATTTACTGTTTGATATGAATAAACAGCACGGGACGACCCTTATTTTAGTGACTCACGATAACGAGCTGGCTGCGCGCTGCCAACGCCGTTTGCGCTTGGTCGATGGGCAGTTGAGGGAAGAAGCATGATTTGGCGTTGGTTTTGGCGTGAATGGAAAACCCCCTCGTTACTGATTGTTTGGCTTGCACTCACCCTTGCTGTTGCTTGTGTACTAGCTTTAGGGCGAATTAGCGATCGCATTGAAAATAGCATGAGTTACCAAAGCCGTGAGCTATTAGCGGGTGACTTAGTGTTACGATCTTCTCATCCAAGCGACCCTGCATGGTTACAAGAGGCCCAAAAAGAGGGTTTAACGTTAAGCCAACAAATATCATTTTCTACTATGGCTTATGCGACAGAAGATGAAGACGCTCGGCCACAACTGGTGTTAGTGAAAGCAGCGGATAAGGCATATCCATTATATGGTGAGCTTATCACTGAACCTGCTGGGTTAACCCCGACAAAAGGGGAGATATTAGTCGCTCCGCGGCTATTAGAATTATTGAACCTCAATGTAGGGGATAACATTGATATCGGAGATGCAACGCTAAAAGTCTCGGGTAAATTAATTCAGGAGCCCGACAGTGGTTTTAACCCGTTCCAGATTGCTCCAAGAGTATTGATAGCAATTGAAGATGCACCATTAACAGGGGCAATTCAATTGGGCAGCCGGTTAACTTATCGCGACATGTTTGCCGGCGATCGCCAACTTATTGATGCATTTCAACAAAAATATGAGCAAGACCTACGAAATGATCAGCGTTGGTTTACGTTAAGCGAAAATAACGGTGCAGTGGGGAAAACCTTCCAACGTGCCCAACAGTTTTTATTGTTGTCAGTTTTATTAACCCTGCTGCTAGCCATTGCTGCGGTCGTGGTTTCAATGACGCATTATTGTCGTAGCCGCCATCAATTAATTGCGGTATTAAAAACCCTAGGCGCAGGGCGTAGCGCGTTGCGTCAATGGATTATTGGGCAGTGGTTAGTCATTTTAATTGCCGCGGCTTTACTCGGCTCATTATTAGGTTTGGCTTTTGAAGGCATTTTAATGCAAATCTTAGGGGCTATGTTGCCGAAGGAATTGCCGCCTGCGAGTTTGATGCCTTGGGTTTGGGCGATTGGTACATTATTTATTATTGCGATTATTGTTGGCAGCCGTCCCTATTACCAACTGATGGCAACTCAGCCTTCTAGAGTATTACGTGAAGATGCCAAATCACCCGTTTGGCCGCTATATTACTATCTGCCGATTGTTATTTTAATTGTGGTTGGCGGCTTATTTGTGTTTGCTGGCGTTAACCCTCTGCTGTGGTCAATTTTGGCGGGTATTGTCGTGGTTGCCGTTCTACTTGCGCTGATTGGTTGGGTAGGCTTATGGGGGCTACGCCATATTAAGTTCCGTCAATTAAGCTTGCGTTTATCTGTTAGCCGTCTATTGCGCCAGCCGTTGCAAACCATCACGCAAATGAGTGCTTTTTCATTGTCATTTATGTTGTTGGCGCTGCTGATTTTAGTGCGTGGTGATTTGCTTGACCGTTGGCAGCAGCAATTACCCGCAGATAGCCCGAATTATTTCTTGATTAATATGAACCAGTCACAGCTTGAGCCTGTTACCAAGCTATTAGCTGAGTTTGACGTGAAACCCACAGAGTTCAACCCTGTGGTGTTAGCGCGTTTAACCGATATTAATGACCAGTCAGCGATTGAGTGGGCGGATCAACGTGATCCAAATAATAATACGGTACGACGTGAATTGAGCTTAACTTGGCAATCTGATTTAGCGCCAGCCAATGTGGTTGATGAAGGGACATGGCCACCGAAAGCGGGAGAAGTCTCAATTGAACAAACGGTCGTTAAAGAACTCGGGTTGAAATTAGGCGATAAACTTACATTTAACGCAGGGGCTCAGGTCTTTAGTGCAACAGTCAGTAGTATTCGTACGGTTGATTGGGAAAGCCTGCGACCGAACTTCTATTTTATTTTCTCTGAAGAAAGTCTGTCTCAAATGCCAGCTACTTGGCTGAGCAGTTTCCACTATGAAGGCGATGGGCAGCTATTAACGCAACTTAGCCGCCATTATCCAACCATTAATGTGCTCGATACTGGTGCAATTATCACCCAAATTCAGCAAATTCTTCAGCAAGTGAGCCAAGCCTTAGAAGTGATGGTGGTATTGGTTATTTTCTGTGGCTTGTTACTGCTGTTGGCACAAATTCAAGTGGGAATGAGCCAGCGAGAGCGGGAGCTTGTGGTATACCGAACGTTAGGCGCCAGCAAAAAGTTAATGCGTAGAACATTATGGAGCGAATTTGCATTACTTGGCTTAATGGCAGGGCTTGCGGCGGCATTTGGGGCAGAAATTGCATTATGGTTGTTGCAAAGTAAAGTGTTTGACTTCCCTTGGCAGCCAGAATGGCGTATGTGGGTATTATTGCCTTTGTGCGCGGCAATTCTATTGTCTATTTGTGGTAGTTGGTTAGGACTGCGTTTATTAGGGACGGGGAGTCAGCACCGTCGTTTACCTAATAGTTAAATGCTCGTCATACTTCGAGTTGCATGGTCATTGACTGCGCTTAGATAGGTTGATCTACATGCAACTCGAGTTATTTAGAATATGGTGGTATTAGGGAAATACCTTAATACCACTATTTATTGAATATTCTAAAAACAATCGATTTTTCAGTAAAATAACTGTCTCAAATTCATCACAAAAATGTCATTCATTATGGTTATGATTCCCACATCAATTATTGATGACCTTAAAATGGAAACATAACAATGCAGAATAACCATTCGATTAAACGTAAACTGGGCTCGTTATCTTTATTGGCTGGTTTAATTTCATTTAGCATCACCGGGTTTGCACAACAAGAAGTGCCAGCAACGTTAGCGGGTCACTCCATTCTTCCAGTTAATTCAACGGTTTCTTCCCCCGAAAATGCACCTTCAGACATGCAAGTGAGTGGTAAATTTACCACTGGCGTTCGTGTTGATAGTTTGGGGAAAGTGGAAGGTAAATCCGCAGATCGCCCAACAGGAATGCATATTCCAATCAAAGGCCAGCCACGTCAAGGGCACTCGGGTATTAAACGTATGGCGGATGGCACTTACTGGGTTTTAACTGATAATGGATTCGGCAACAAAGCCAATTCTCCTGATTCGATGTTGTATGTCACTCAATATGATATTGATTTTCAATCAGGTAATACAACGCCATTAAAAACGGTTTTCTTCCATGACCCCGATAAAATTATCCCTTTTCATATTACGAATGAGAGCACAAAAGAACGCTATTTAACAGGCAGTGATTTTGACCCTGAAAGTTTTCAATTTGCGGGTGGTGCTCTATGGGTTGGCGATGAGTTCGGCCCTTACCTAATCAAAATGGATTTGGATGGTAAAGTATTAGCTTTATTTGAGACACAAGTAGATGGAAAGAAAGTCGTTTCTCCTGATCACTACCAAATCACAACACCGGGTAAACCCGCAGATAAAGTGAATTTCCAAGTCAACCGTTCAAAAGGTTTTGAAGGTATGGCGTCATCGCCAGACGGTTCTAAGCTCTACCCAATGCTAGAAGGGGCGATTTGGCTTGATGACAAACAAGATTATGAACATGTTGATGGCAAACGCGCAGCACGTATTCTTGAGTTTGATGTAAAAAAACAAAATTGGACAGGCAGAAGCTGGTTGTATGTCTTTGAAGACAATCAGAATGCCATTGGTGATTTTAACTTAATTGATGATACCCACGGCCTAATCATTGAGCGTGATAATGGTGAAGGTACCGCAGATAAAGCCTGCACGGCGGGAAGCAGTAATACTGAAAATTGCTTTAGTAATTTAGCTAAATTCAAGCGTGTTTATCGTATTGAATTTTCAGATAACAATATAGGCAAACCAGTAGATAAGCAGGCTTATATTGATTTAATGAATATCAAAGACCCGAATAATATGGCAAGAAAACCGCTTAATAACGGGGTGTTTACTTTCCCATTCTTCACTATTGAAAACGTGGATGTGGTTGATAGTGAACACATTATTGTTGGTAATGACAATAACTATCCGTTTTCATCTAGCCGTGAGCCAAATAAAGCGGATGATAATGAGTTTATCTTATTAAACGTCCCTGAGTTGTTAAAGCCGTAATTGATTTTGCGCCACCATTTAATTTTTTCGGTGGCGCAAATAAGCAGTATGTTTTGATCCAATATCTGGTCTTAAGCTTGTTTTCCCTTTGGTTTTAATTTTCCCGAGCTAATCACTCGGGATTTTTTATTTGTGATTGAGGGCTGGGGGCTTCATCATCAAAGTAAGGAATAAAATAACCACAACGGGAGCCGCGATAACCAAAAAAGCAGGGGTGAAACTTCCTGTGAAATCTTTTATTGCACCCGCAATAAAAGGTGCTAAGCAGGCAACCGTTGAAATTAAATTTACGACAGAGAATAGTTCTAAGTATGGGCCTCGGCCGAAATAATTTGACAGTAAAACACTTGATGCCAAAAAGGTCATGCCGTAGCCAATACCAACGCATAACACAAATAAAATAAGCCAAAGCCATGAGGTGGCAATACTGAGGAAAATGACACCTAATACCATGATAATTAGGCTACCGATTAATAGTTTCTTCGGTTCTAACCATTCACCTGCCGCTCCACCAATAAACCTTGAGAATGCATTCACAAATGCCATTGTGCTTAATAATGAAACCGCCACTGTCATGCCAAAGCCGCGCTCTTCAATATGGGCGACAGCAAAGCTGTTAACGGTGATACCACACCATAAAAACGAGGTATAAGTCGCAGCAATCAAGTAGAACTGCCATGTACGTAGTGCTCTGCCGACTGTCCATACTTCTGCAGTGCGATAAATAGGTTTACTTGCGTCACTAACTTGTTTTTGCATTACCTTTTTTGCGTGCTCTTGCTCTTTTTTACCTTCTCGCAGCATAAAAATCGTGATTAACGTGACAATGCTAAGATAAACGGCACATAGAACCCAATGCATACGCCATGAGCCTAATTGGTTTGATGCGTAAAAGTAAATCCAAGGGCCTGCAACACCCCCCAAGCCCCCGATGGTGAAATATAACCCAAAGGCAAGGGATTGTTTTTCAAATAGCCGCGAAAGTACATAAGTCCCCGGAACCGTGGCGAGTAAGGTGAAACCAATACCAATCAATGCAGTACCTAAAAAATAGGTGCTGATGGCTTGTGTGGAATAAAGGCTATAAAAGCCAGCAACAAAGACACTGGTGCCTAGCAATAAAGTGGCTCGTACACCCACTTTGCGGATTAACAGAGACGGGAGAAAACTCGCCAGCCCGCAAGTTAAACCCAGTAGCGTAAAACCAAAACCAGCCTCACTCCAGCTCCATTTGAGCTCACTAATCATCTCAGGTAAAACCACGCCAAGAGAGGTAAAGGTTGTCGCGGTGGCTAAAAAATAAACCAGCCCTAACAGAATAAGAATGCACCACTGATAAAACGGACTAAAAGTCTGCGAGGACATATTGACTCCAGTAATGCCGCACACCTTAAATCAGGATATTTGTTTTCTGGATGACGGCGAAAATAGCATAATGCCCGAAAATAGTTTCGGGCATCGAATCGGGCTATTTTCCCTATTTATTGATGAGAGTACCAGTCTAATTTTGCATTTGCCCACTCAATGCCACTTTTGTACTCATTTGGCAGAAGTGGGATCAAAGCCGCCAGTGTGGCAGATAATTGGTGGCAGTCACGATGGGAAAGGTTTAAATGACCCACTTTTCGGGCAGGGCGTACCTCTTTTTCATACCAGTGAAGGTGAACGAGGGGTAAGCTCAGCCAGTCTATATTTACATCAGTGCCGATTAAATTGACCATCACGGCAGGGCTATATACCTCTGGAGATGGCATTGGCAGGTTTAAAATAGCACGTAGATGTAACTCAAACTGGCTAATGGATGCGCCATTTTGTGTCCAATGGCCGCTATTATGTACTCGAGGCGCAATTTCGTTAATCAGCAAGTTATTGCCCACGACAAAGCATTCCATTGCCATCACACCGATATAACCAAGTTCATCCATCACTGCGCTGAGCATGGCTTGAGCTTGTTCTTGCTGCGGATTAGTTGACTTAGGGAAGGCCACACTGGTACGCAAAATGCCTTCTTGGTGTAAATTATGGGTGATCGGGTAAAAAACGGATTCCCCCGCTGCATTTCGGGCACCAATGACAGACACTTCCGCGTCAAAAGGGATACCTTGTTCAACGATGCATTCACCATAAATTTCAGCAGGCAGGTCTTTTTCATCACCAGGGCGAACACGCCATTGACCTCGCCCGTCATAGCCACCAGTTCTGCGTTTTACAATGAGAAACTCACCGAGTGTGGCAAACAGCTCAGGCCATTGTTCAGGGGATTCTAATAATGCCCAAGGTGCAGTAGAAAGTTGTAAGCTATCAAATAAGCTTTTTTGTGGAAACCTATCAGCTAAACGTGGAAAAATATCACGGTTAATAAAGGCATTATGGCGAGCTAATTCTTTTGTTAGCGGGGTTTCTGGCCAACGTTCAATTTCAGCGGTGATGACGCTTTGCTGATAAGGAACCGCTTCAGGTTCTGCATCAAGCCCTACAGGAAAAACAGCAATGCCTAATGGCTCACCCGCTTGACGCAGCATGCGGCCGAGTTGGCCATTACCAAGCACACAAACGGGTTTCATTATGCTTCCCTCGGGTCTGGGTTGTTCAGCACATCATTGGTTTGGGCTTCTCGCCACGCTGAGAGGCGGTTGAAAATAGCAGTATCACTTATTGCTAATACTTGAGCGGCTAAAAGTGCTGCATTTGCTGCACCTGCTTTGCCGATGGCTAGTGTGCCTACAGGGATACCTTTAGGCATTTGCACGATAGAATATAGGCTGTCAACACCACTTAATGCAGCGCTTTGTACAGGAACACCAAAAACAGGGACTAATGTTTTAGCGGCGATCATTCCTGGTAAGTGAGCAGCACCACCAGCACCTGCAATAATCACATCAAACCCATTTTTTTTCGCATTTTCAGCAAAGGAAAATAATTTATCCGGGGTGCGATGTGCAGAGACGATTTCGACGTGAAAAGGGATTTGGAGTTCAGTTAATACATCAGCTGCGTGCTGCATTGTCGTCCAATCACTTTTCGAACCCATAACAATGGCGATTTTTGCCGCAGATTGAGCAGGAACTTGGGCAGTCATTTGGTGCTTTCCTGTATTGAAAAAAACATCACCCTGAGGTGGGAAATTGAATTGTCTCGATCATATCATGGTAAAGCAGCAAGGAAAACGTTTGCGTGATTAATAAGTGAGCAAACAGTTGTGGCGATATATTAAAAATGGTTCGTTAGGCAAAATTACTCGAAAGGAAAGAAAATCAGTTCAATGCCTTGCTCGTTAATTACAAAGGCGGAACCTTCATAGTGCCAAGCACCTAATACACCCCGATAATGCAACTTGCCTCCAATATTTACTTCATGAATAGCAGGGCGGTGAGTATGACCATGGATCATCCATTGCGCTTGGTGCCTTTGTAATGCATCAATAACGGCTTGTGAATTGACGTCCATAATCGACTCGGCTTTCATGCTGCTTGCATACTGGCTATTTTGGCGCATTTTTTGCGCGATACGGCGACGCACAAAAAGAGGGAGTAACAAAAACAGCCGTTGAACCCAAGGGGTATGAACTTTTTTACGGTAATTTTGATAGGCAGCATCGTCAATACATAATGTATCACCATGCAGAATTAAAATGCGCTTGCCGTAAAGTTCGAGCAATGTTTCCTGCGGGAGTATGGTCATGCCACACTGTTTCGCATAGCGTTGACCGATTAAAAAATCCCGATTTCCATGAATGAAATAGCAGGGAATTCCACGGTCAGTGAGTTGTTTGAGTTCGTTGGCAACTTGTTGATGTAGCGGATTGTTATCATCATCGCCCACCCAATAATTAAAAAAATCACCGAGAATATATAGGCTTTCGGCATGGATGGCTTGCTGTTGAATAAAATTAATAAAACCGGCGGTGATCGCCGGTTCATCTTCACTCAAATGCAAATCTGCAATGATGTAAGTGGACATGCGTTCAGGTTTACTCGCTGACAGTCACTTTTTCAATGATGACGTCTTCGCGTGGAACGTCTTGGTGGAAGCCGCTGCGGCCAGTTGAAACACCTTTGATTTTGTCAACAACATCCATGCCTTCAACGACTTCAGCAAATACACAGTAGCCCCAGCCATCTGGACGCTCTGAACGGAAGTTCAAGAAGTCGTTGTCAACAACGTTGATAAAGAATTGTGCTGTTGCTGAATGAGGGTCGTTAGTACGAGCCATTGCCAAAGTACCACGGGTATTTTTTAAACCGTTGTTTGCTTCGTTTTTAATAGGCGCTTTAGTGTTTTTTTGTTCCATTCCTGGCTCAAAACCACCGCCTTGGATCATGAAACCATTAATAACACGATGGAAAATGGTATTATTGTAAAAACCTTCACGGCAGTAAGTTAAAAAGTTTTCGACTGTAACGGGTGCTTTATCGTCAAACGTTTTGATAACAATGTCACCGTGATTGGTATGAAATGTAACCATAATAGCTATCCTGAATAATTGTTTTTTGTGCGCTAACTTGCGAAAGCGTTGAGATCAGCACGTTTATATCACAGATAAAACCTGACTTGAAGCGGAAGGAAGCGTAGTCGGCCGTTTATAGCATAATAGATGTGTATTAAACCTAATCAATAAACTGAAAAGGAAGCGGGTAAACCCTTGCATTCTTAAGGTGATCGGGGTTCAATAACATGATATTTTATCGGTAGAAATCGATAATCATTTTTCAAATAAATGGAAAAGTTCAGATGCTACAAATTTTTAATACACTAAGTCGTCAAAAAGAAGAGTTTAAGCCCATCCACGCAGGGAAGATTGGGATGTATGTGTGTGGCATCACTATCTACGACTTGTGTCATATCGGCCATGGCCGTACATTTGTGGCATTTGATGCAATTAGCCGCTATTTACGTTATTTGGGTTACGACTTAAATTATGTACGCAACGTCACCGATATTGACGATAAAATCATCAAACGTGCAGCAGAAAATAATGAAAGCGTCGAAGCGCTAACAACGCGTATGTTGGCTGAAATGCACAAAGATTTTGATGCCTTAAATATTTTACGCCCTGATAGCGAACCACGAGCAACGCGTCATATTGGTGAAATTATTGAATTAACCCAAAGCTTGATAGAGCGTGGTCATGCTTATGTCGCTGCGAATGGCGATGTGATGTTTGAAGTCAAAACCGACCCAAATTATGGTCTGTTATCTCGCCAAGATTTAGAGCAGTTGCAAGCAGGTGCTCGCGTTGAGGTCGCTGATGTAAAACGTAATCCAATGGATTTCGTCTTGTGGAAAATGTCTAAAGAAGGCGAACCAAGTTGGGAATCCCCATGGGGTTTAGGCCGCCCAGGCTGGCACATTGAATGTTCGGCAATGAACAGTAAAACGTTAGGCAACCATTTTGATATTCACGGTGGCGGCTCTGATTTAATGTTCCCACACCATGAAAATGAAATTGCTCAGTCTACCTGTGCTCATGATGGCCCTTACGTGAACTACTGGATGCACTCCGGTATGGTCATGGTAGACAGAGAGAAAATGTCTAAATCTCTCAATAACTTCTTTACTATTCGTGACGTACTTGAGTATTACGATGCAGAAACAGTGCGTTATTTTCTGTTATCAGGCCATTACCGCAGCCAATTAAACTACACAGAAGAAAATTTGAAGCAGGCACGTTCAGCACTTGAGCGTATGTACACTGCATTACGTGGTACAGATAAGTCAGCCGTACCTGCTGGTGGTGATGAATTTAAAGCACGTTTCATTGAAGCGATGGATGATGACTTTAATACACCTGAAGCCTATTCGGTATTATTTGATATGGTTCGTGAAGTTAACCGCCTGAAATCAGAAGATATGTCAGCAGCAAATGGTATGGCTGCACAATTGCGTGAGTTAGCAAGCGTACTGGGTTTATTAGAACAAGACCCTGAAGTCTTTTTAAAAGGCGGCGCACAAACTGAAGATGATGCGGAAGTAGCAAAAATCGAGGCATTAATTCAACAACGTCTAGATGCACGTAAGAATAAAGATTGGGCGCAAGCGGATGCGGCTCGTGATGAACTTACTGCCATGGGGATTGTGCTTGAAGATAGCGCACAAGGAACTATTTGGCGCCGTAAGTAAGTTTTACATTTAAAAATTAGCCCGTTAACAGTACTTAGCGCTACCAGCACTAGGTAATGTTAGCGGGTTTTTTATTGGTGTTGGCTAAATTTGAAAGAACTTACGTAATGGAGCGGTAATAATCGGATCACGTAATATGTAATTTAAACCGATTGATTAGACTGTTAATTGCTAACTAAGGAAAAACAAATGAAATTATGCCCCACGGACAATAATACACCACCAGCCCCTCCAATCCGAACAACGAGTCTTGAGCAAGTCGCTAATACTGAATATAAATCTGCAAGGGCTAGAATATCGGATAGTATGAGTCACATTAAAAATACCACCGTACCTACGCCTCAGAATACGACATCAACAAGATGGAACTATAGCCCCTCGTTATGCTTTTAATTCTAGAACGGTTGATTCAAACCCAGCGGTTGAATTGGGTGCTGCTGCTTCAACACTGGCTACTCAATCAGTAAAATATATTGATAACTTTAATAAACTAGAAGAATTCACGAAACTGCAAAATTTCCAATATTGTGACCAACAAGAAGTTAAAGGCGCTCGTTTTTCTGATATTAAAACGGCTAAAGAAACGCAAGTTTGTATCACGAATAGTGAAGGTATTCAGATTGGCTTACCGGCAAATAGGGTAAAAGTTGGTGATGATAATTTATTTATTCGGTCACAATACCCTAAAAATATAGAGAATCATTTACAGATGTTATATGAGAATAGAACCCCTATGCTATGTATTCTATCGTCTAATTCTGATATACGTGATCTAAAGTTACCGCCATATTTTCGGATGAATGGTACGTATGGCAGGATGGAAGTTAAGACAAAAGAAATTCAGCCGGGTGATGGTAAGCCAAGTAAAATTGGTAGTTTAAATGTAAAACACTACAGTATGAGGCTGACCTATGATAAGAAACCCATTAATATTCCAGTTGTTCATGTTGACAATTGGATTGACAGAACAAGCGCAGGTACGGAAGAATTAAAAGAATTAGCTAAGTATATGGCAGCTGGGATTGAGGAAAAAAGGCAATTTTATGAATTTGCTGGTAGCCGAGCGATCAATGATAAAGATAAATTGTTACCAGTCATTCACTGTGCCGCTGGTGTTGGTCGAACAGGGCAAGTTGCAGCAGCAATGCAGTTAATTAAACCTAATAATGAACTGAGCGTACCGGAGATTATTATGGATATGCGTAAAACGGGTTGCGGCAAGATGGTTCAAAAAAAGGAACAATTTAACGAATTGCTTAAACTTGAAACATTATTAAATGCTGAAAAATTAGCACAATAAAAGTTATTGAAATACCCCCCCAATTAAGGGGGGAATGAAACTTAAATTGGTGTGATTAAGCGATACTCGCCATTTCTTGTTGAGCTTCTTTGGGCGTTGCTTTTTTGACAATGGCATAAAGCACACCAGAAACCACCGTGCCAGCTACTATCGCGAATAAATACATCAATACATGATTAATAGCTCCGGGTATTAACAGCACAAATAAACCGCCGTGAGGTGCCATTAGCTGAATACCAAAGTACATGGATAGCGCCCCAGTTATCGCGCCACCAATAATGCAAACAGGAAGAACACGAATCGGGTCTTTGGCGGCAAATGGGATTGCACCTTCTGAAATAAAACATAAACCTAGAACAAAAGAGGCTTTACCCGCTTCGCGTTCAGCAGGTACAAACTTATGTCGTGCTAATAGTGTTGCGATTCCCATTGCTAGTGGTGGCACCATCCCCGCCGCCATAATGGCTGCCATTGGTGCATAGGTTTGTGAACTTAATAGACCGACACCAAAGGCATATGCCGCTTTATTGACTGGGCCTCCCATATCCGTACACATCATCGCCCCTAAAATTGCGCCTAAGATCACCGCATTAGTCGTCCCCATGGTATTTAGCCAGTTAGTTAGCCAATCCATTAACCACGCTACAGGGTGACCAATAACATAGATCATGGCTAAACCCGTAAATAAAGTGGAAATGAGTGGCACGATTAAAATTGGTTTTAACGCTTCCATGGTTTGTGGCAATTTTAATCGGGTGCTAATAAAGTGAGCGCTATAACCTGCAAGGAAACCGGAAATGATCCCGCCTAAGAAACCGGCGCCTAAGGTGGTTGCAAGTACCCCACCAACTAAACCTGGGGTTAAACCCGTTCTGTCGGCAATGGAATAGGCGATATAACCGGATAATACGGGGACCATTAAGGCAAGGGCAGTTTGCCCGCCAATGAGGCTAAGCGCCCAGGCTAGAGAGCCTTCTACATTGGATGCATCTAAACCAAAAGCAAATGAAAGTGCAGTACACAACCCCCCAGCGACAACCATGGGGAGCATATATGATACCCCGGTAAGTAAGTGCTTATATACTCCGCGTTTTTCGTTGGATTGGCTTGATTGTGATGAATTTTTTCCATTTTGTGGTGTGAATATATTCGCTTCTTTTACTGCTCTATCCATTTCTTGTGCTGTTTTCTTCAATGCGGCACTGGTGGAGGTGCGGTACATGGGTTTCCCCGTAAACTTATCCACATTGACTTCGATATCAGCTGCGACAATGACTAAGTCAGCTTGTGCAATTTCTTCTGGCGTAATTTCATTCCCAACCCCGACAGAACCACGGGTTTCAACTTTGATATTCCAGCCGCGTTTTTTTGCTTCAGCTTCAAGTGCTTCTGCAGACATATAGGTGTGCGCAACCCCTGTAGGGCACGCTGTAACGGCTAATACAGAGTACGATTTTGTGTGCTGTGGCTCACTGATGTGTTGCTCACAAAGTGTGGCTTCGTTAATTGCTGATGTTAGGAATTCAGCAGGTTGCCTAACAGCGATATCGGGGTGACCGAAATAGATTTTTTTATCTGCACAATTAAAATTTTCAGGTAACTCGGTATCAAAACAAATCACAATATCTGCATCAGTAAGTTGTTCAGTGAAAGTGATATTTTGTAAGGCAGATACATTCTTTAAAGCATCGATGGCTAGCCAGCAAATAGCAGGGCCGTGCTGGTGGCTTGGAGCGATTAATATTTTCATGTTTTTCATCCTCATTCAGCCGTAAACGGTTGTAAGTCAACCTTTGTCATCATATGTGCAAGTTGCGCTCGGTCAGTGATACCGACATTGGGTTGAGAGACTGCAAGCGCGGAGATAGCGGTAGCTAAGCGTAGTGTGTGCTCACTTGTTTGCCTCATCATTAACCCATAAATTAATCCACCAACCATTGAATCCCCTGCGCCAACGGTACTAATAACGTCACATTCAGGTGGTTTAGCAAACCAAGCGCCTGATGAATTGACCCACATAGCGCCTTTTTCGCCTAAAGAAACTACTACATGCGCAATACCTTGTTGGCGAAGTTGATTCGCGGCATCAACGATATCTTGATGAGTTGGGAGCGGTTTGCCTGCCCAAATTTCAAGTTCACGATGATTAGGTTTTACTAACCAAGGAGAAGCTTTGAGCCCAGCAACAAAGGCTTCGCGGCTACTATCAAAAATGACACACATGCACTGTTCTCTAAGGCGTAACATCCATTGAGTAAAGTCTTTTAAATCAACTCCTTGAGGCAAGCTCCCACTGACGCAAATCATATCAAACTGACCTGCCCAGCTAAGTGAGTCGGTGACGAAACGTTGCCAGTCCGCTTTAGTGACACTGAAGCCTGAGAAGTTAAAATCGGTAACTTCGCCTGTGTGCTCTGTCAGTTTCACATTGATACGGGTGCGGCCTTCAACAACTTGAAAGCGGTTAGCAATTCCTGTTTCGCTGAAAGCTTTTTGGAAACCATCTTGGTTTTCTTTGCCCAAAAAACCACCAACAGTGACATCAATCCCTAAATTTTTAAGTACTTTGGCCACATTTATGCCTTTTCCAGCGGCATGAAGCCCAGCCGTTTTGACTAAATTCACATCACCTCGATGAATATCAGGTAATAGCCCAACCAAATCATAGGCGGGGTTCAAAGTGATAGTGGCGACTCTTCTGCTCATGCGATTTCTTCTCCAAGACCTGAATTAATTGCCTCACCGATGGTAACGATGGCTTTTTGTGCATCTGTGCCTTCTGCGTGAATTCGTAAACGGTGCCCACATTTAGCGCCCAAACTAACAATTTTCATTAAGCTACGGCCATTTACGGGAGTTGCGGTACCATCAAGATTACTGACGGTAATCGTGCTTTCGAATTGCTTAATGGTGGTAACTAACTGGGTGCTAGGGCGCGTATGTAACCCATGTGGATTAAGAACGGTGAAGTCCTGAGTGATTCCAGATGTACTCGTATTCGATGATCCGTTTTCAGCGTGTGAGTTTTCACTGCGCAATAAACCAATTAGGCTGTTAACGTTACCATCATCGGAAATTAGATTTACTTCTTTATTTTTCAATAAG
Source organism: Providencia sp. PROV040 (assembly GCF_032706145.1). NCBI lineage: Bacteria > Pseudomonadati > Pseudomonadota > Gammaproteobacteria > Enterobacterales > Morganellaceae > Providencia > Providencia sp. PROV040. The sequence goes on from NZ_CP120530.1 coordinate 1,424,762, forward strand.
TCATTAATTTTTAGTAAAAAAGACTCTATTTGATAGTTGGCATAAGAAAGGGTGATTAGGGCGTTGACCGGGTTATCTTGAAAGTTAAATGGATTTTTTACGGTCGCTATTGCAATTGCATTCTGAATATTTCCAATAGGGCTATCACTTAACCAAATACCTTGACCTAAATATGAAGGTGTTTGAGTGAGAACTTGGGTAATGAAGTCGGTGCTAACAGCTTGGGCGTTTTGTAGGTTAATAATATTCTGTATTTTTAATGTGTTTATATTATCAACACTGGCATTAACCGTGACCATAGAGTCATCAAGTTTCACCGGTTGAGTTTGGCGTTCACCCATTAGAAGTTGTTTTAAGGCTTCGGGGGTGTTTGCTTTGGCCATTGCATCCGCTGTGTGTTCATCACTGATTATATGGGTTAATTGACGAAGTAATTCGAGATGTTCGTTTGATTGAGCGGCAATGCCAATAACAATATAAGCAGTTTGGTTATCCCCCCAATCAATACCATCAGGGAATTGGAAAACAGCAAAACCTGTTTTCAACACTTGGTCTCGTGTCTCTGTTGTCCCGTGTGGGATAGCGATGCCATTTCCTAAAAAGGTAGGAGCTTGGGTTTCTCGGTTAAGCATCCCTTGCGCATAACCGCTTTTTGCATAGCCAGCATTTTCTAATGCTTTAGCGACTTGTTCTATTGCATTTTTTTTATCAGATGCAGCAGCTGCAAGGTGGATATCACTTATTGGTAAGTTAAACATAATTTCTCCTGATTATTATTCATAGACGGATCAGCCAGAAGACTTGCAAGCGGACCTGATTATTTGTTAATCATGTTATCGTTAACAAGATTAGCTGAATCGTTTAGTCTTGTCTATGCAGTTAAGGTGTGAAATACAAAAAATGAGATCTAAGTTAAATTTTTATAAGGGGGGATTTTCGCGTTTTTTATCTGTTTTAAGTTAAAGCTGAAGTGGTTGCTGAAGCTTTTTATTTATATAAAACAATAAATTAATTTTTCAATATATTTGATTGCTTAAATACTTAATACAGTAAAAATGATTTAAAGAAAAAATTCGCCTAGAACTTCAAAATGGCTTTGTCAGTCTTGTAATAAATCAGAATATTTTGAATAAAAGGGAGGGGGAGTGCATTGTTGATTCTAGAAAGGAGGTAAGCTGAAATTTTTCAGCTTACCTAATTGTATCTATTCTACTATTCTACAACTTTGATTTTTTCGCTGCCCATTGAAACGATTTTACCCGCTACAATTTTACAGCGCTTGCGTGTTTCGACCACGCCATCAACTTCAACTAAGCCATCTGCAATCATGGCTTTTGCCATTGCTCCGCTTTCAGCCCAGCCTTCAATTTTTAGCAAATCACACAGTTCGACGTGTGGATGGCCATCTAAATTGAATATATCCATGATAACTCCAAAATTACATTAAATATCGTGGTACTCTTCACATGCCTGAAGGGTATTTTGAATTAAAGTTGCAACAGTCATTGGGCCAACACCACCAGGAACTGGGGTTATCCAAGCGGCGTTTTTCGCGGCTTCGTCAAAATCGACATCCCCCGTGACTTTGCCGCTCTCTAAACGATTAATACCGACATCGACCACAATCGCTCCAGGTTTAATCCATTCACCAGGAATAAAATTGGGTTTCCCCACAGCGACGACAACTAAATCAGCATGGCGAACATGGTGTTCTAAATCTTTGGTAAAGCGATGCGTTACTGTTGTGGTGCAACCTGCTAGCAGAAGCTCTAGGCTCATTGGACGACCAACAATGTTGGATGCGCCAATAATGACGGCGTTTAAACCATAAGTGTTGATACCGCAACGCTCAAGTAGAGTAACAATCCCTTTGGGAGTGCATGGACGAAGGCGTGGTGCACGTTGGCACAAGCGACCAACATTATAGGGATGAAAACCATCGACGTCTTTGTCTGGATGAATGCGCTCAATGACTTTGACGTTATCAATACCCGCAGGTAATGGAAGTTGAACTAAAATTCCATCAATTTCAGGATCTTGGTTTAAATCATCAATTAGCTTGAGTAATTCAGCTTCTGTCGTTGTATCTGGTAAATCATAAGAACGTGAAATAAAACCGACTTCTTCACAAGCACGACGTTTGCTGCCGACATAGATTTGTGAAGCTGGGTTAGCGCCGACTAAAATAACGGCAAGACCGGGAGCACGTTTTCCCTGTTCTAAACGTAATTGTACTTTTTGAGCAACTTCCTGCCTAATTGTCTGCGCAATCGTTTTCCCATCAATAATTTTTGCTAACATCTGTAACTTAATCCATATATGAGACACGGTAATGGCTCTATTTTGTCAGAAGTTAGCGCCCTTGTCAGTTCAAACTGTTACATAAAATGAGCATATAGTTATTTTAGTAGCGAAAAGCCATTGACTCAGCGCTCAGCAACCGTATAATTCAACGCCATCAGCCAGATAGGCTGCCTGCATTATCAATGCGCCCTTAGCTCAGTTGGATAGAGCAACGGCCTTCTAAGCCGTAGGTCACAGGTTCGAATCCTGTAGGGCGTACCATTAATTTTCAATCACTTACCATCATTTAAAATTCTCCACTTTTGCTAACTGGGACGTATTTGGGACGCAAGTACCGAAAATCGTGTCTATTTGCTTCGCATGTTCAGTTAAATGATTAGGTGCTAAGTGAGCATATCTTCTCACCATATCAACCGACTCCCAGCCGCCCATTTCTTGTAGAACTGAAAGCGGGACGCCAGACTGAATCAACCAATTCGCTCATGTATGCCGCAGATCATGAAAGCGGAAATTTTCTATTCCTGCTCTTTTTAATCCTGCATACCAAGCGTTACTATCATCAACTTGCTAGGGGTATTGTTGGTTATTGCCTGAAATCTGTATCTATCCTAGTATTTGTTTTCTATACAACTGGAGGGGGTGATATGCGTAATTGGCTTGGGTACTTAATATATTTCTCTATTATATTCGCTATAGCAAAATGCACTATGACTATAGCTCCAAATGCCAATATTCCAGGATGATGTTTTATCAATGAAAAATGGAGGTTTTCAATAAAACCATGGAATCCTTGGGTTGGGATGACGGTGTTAGTCGTAATCATATTTCTAATAACGCATTGCACTTTGACTATGTTCCCAGGCTATATGCCTCCAACTAATTAACTTCAATTTGCACTTCCGCTAAGCTAACATGACTGAAACTAATTGACGGGATAGTGAGATGAAAGGATACATAGTTGCTAGCTTGCTAATGATTGCCTGCTCTGGTTTTTATGCACATTCTAGTAATGGTATTGATCCATTAGTAGCAGATGGAAAAAGGTCTAATTATGGTGATTGGGATTTTCTTTATGCTGAAAAAATGAACTATGATTTATGTAAGCTATCAGTAGAGGCTATTTATACATCTGGCGCAATCGATCATAAATTGACATCAATAACTCATTTTGAAAACGCGCACACATTAATAACACAGACACCAAAACATGTAGTTAGGATTGATTGCAACGGACATGGAGGAAATATAATGATATTGACCGCTGATTATATTGTTCAATAGTTAATCTAGCATTAAGAGACTCTGAAATTAGTGGCTCGTCACTGGCTGGCAATACTCTAATAATGCCCATGAGATAAAAGTAACCACAATGCAGATAAGTATTGCGATACCTGCAGGACAATTTGGTCCTCTGAATAAATATCAATAAGTTACAGCAAAGAAAATAGAAAGAAAGCTACGAGTACATAGCTTTGGTGAGTATTTATAGTAATTTAAATAACATTCGTTATTCTAGATAAGCCCCTCAGTGCTACAGCATGAATTACAGGTGAGACGCTTGTACAGCAGTTACCTAATACTGATAATTTATATTTTTTTGCTTGTTCAGAAATAGCAGTAAATAGGACGCAATTTTGAGTCATCATCCCGCATAATTCGATATGGTTAATATTATGTGTTATAAGCAAGTCATTGAGATTTGTTTCATCAAAGGAATTACCATGCTTTTTAGTCACAATCAAATGGCCTGGAGATAAGCTAGTGAGTTTAGAGATAACTTCACAACCATCTGTTGTTTCATCAAAAAAAGCGGCTCCTTGTGGTGATAAGTGTTGAATAAAAATCACAATATCACCAGTTCTTTCATACTCTGAAATTTTATTGGATATATGCTCCAAAGTAGTATCAATATTCCATAAGGGAAACCGACCATCAGAAAGATAGTCATTTTGTGCGTCAATGACAATTAATGCCTTGTCCATAATGCCTCATTAATTTTAGTTAAGTTCTATTTGAATATGAAATAGGACGATAGAAATTACAATAATTTTTTAGTGTTAAATATCAATTATAATCGGCAAGATTACAGCAAGGGTTAAGCCAATAACGGTGGGATTACGCTAAGGTTTAAAGAGGTCACAGTGATCGTTAGTAATAAAAACAATGTGTTGCTGCTTATTGCCATTGGTCACTGAAACGATGACCAATTATCATTATTCTGGTTTTGTGACAAAATTAAGCATTATCAATAGATTATATCTACATGCGGTATAATCCCGCATGTGGTCTACTGCAAACTATCTTATTGTGTTTTATCTATTTCATTAATTCTCTTTAAAGCACGAGTGATTACGTTATTAGCGTATTCCATTGAGCTAAGGTAGATAATATTATTTTTATCAAATCCCGTTCTGTTAAATTGAAACCTTAGACCTGGAGTGTAAATGAGCAGTTTTGCATTTTGAGAAATTAATTTTTCTATGTCTGACTCTGTATTATCAGGGTAAACTTCCCAATCTAAGTTAATTTTGTTTATCTTATTTTGTAGGGCTTCGGCTATAGATTAAATAAATTTTATTCTTTTCCATTTCGCTCCCTAAGATAAACCCATATATGAAAATGATTATTATACTCATTAATGTAGGTGTCAATTTTATTGTTACCGTCACTTGTTTAGTTTTAGTTACTTAGATATAGCTACGAGCTTATGACCTGTCAGAAAGAAAACAATGTAATCGCTACAGGCACTATGGATGGTTTAATGGTTATCAGCTAACAGGAGCGCGGATAGCTACCTACCTTTAACTGACCCTCTTTAAGATGACCAGATCATTTGCTCCGAAGTTACCGAGGCAATTTCAAATATATCTATAAAATTTTAGTTACTTGTGTGCTCAATTAATTCATAGTTAATCTACTAACTTGTTGTGCAATGACACACTTATTGAGGCGCAAATATGATTATACGTTGCTATAGTGGCAAAATAAGCGATAACAAAATAGATGAGCTGACCAATTTATTGTATAGATGCGTCCTTGGTGGGGCTAGTGTTGGGTATACTGACGCAAAAGCTCAAATAGAGGATATGAGAAATTATTGGGTTGGTGTTAATCACTCTTTATCAACAAGTAATTTTAAGCTGATCTCAGTAGAGGTAGACAATAAAATTGTTGGTATCGTTGGGCTTGAGCTATGTATAAAACCAAATGGTAAACATCGAGGGGAAATTTGTAAGTTATTGGTGTTACCTGATTACAGGCGCAAAGGGCTAGCAAGGAGACTAATGCTAGCGGCTGAGCAAATAGCATGGGAAACAGGATTGGCACTTTTAACATTAGATACAAATACCAAAGGAATAACTGTTAGCTTATATAGTTCTCTAGGATGGCAGGTTAGCGGTGAAATCCCTGAGTTTGCTCAATCAGTTAATGGTGACCTTGAATCAACTACCATCATGTTCAAGCTAAAGCCTGAAAATGAAGTTTAAATAAGATTGGTTAATCACTGCCGTCATTTGAAATCGCACTAGTGTTAATTTTACGATTCCGTTTGAAACGGAGTTGTGGAAAACACGAGTAGGGGGGCTGGTCGGAGTTTCATTATCTGCAATAAAAGCTTTAACTGATGATGTTTTTGCAATGTTGGTGGTTTTGGGAAAATAGAAGCTTAAACCTCTTAATTTTTGAGTCATAAAATAAAAAGGGGACATGGTACGAAATTGAATAAATTTAAGCTGTTTATAATCAATGTGATATGGATTTATATTGAATCCTGTAGGCCTTTAATCCTTCTTCGTTCAACTGACGTCTAGCTATATCAGTTTCTTAAATGTATTGATTATCATGGAAACGCGACTGTTCATCATGCGCCAGTCAGTTAGTGCAAAAAATCAAAATAGTTCATAAATAATATATGCGATTTGACGTATGTATTATTTATGTGTAATTTAAAGAAAAGATTGAAGAGGTACACATGGAACCATTACAACTGTTTAAAATTTTAGGTGACCAAACAAGGCTCGATATCGTGCTGCTTTTGAAAGCAGCTGGTGAACTGTGTGTGTGTGATATTTATACGGCTTTAAATCTATCGCAACCAAAGACATCTCGGCACTTAGCAATGCTAAGAGAGTCAGGTCTTCTGTTAGATTCAAAGCATGGCAAATGGGTTCACTATCGCTTATCTCCGGCATTACTACCATGGGTAAAAAGCATTATTGATGTCACCTATGCTACAGAGAAAAATAGAGTGTCAGGCTTACTTCAAAGTTTGAATGCAAAAGAGATAAATAATCATTGCTCTTAGTGGTTTTTTAACTAAACGCATATGAAAATTCGTATATGTTGATTCAATAAGTATTAAATACATATAGTCGATAAGGCTTATTTTAGAGGAGTAAAAGGTGCACGAAAGCACCTTTTAAATGAGGTTGTTATGTTTATTGCCGCATTCATTTTTATTTTAACGATCACCTTTGTTATTTGGCAGCCCAAAGGACTGGGTATTGGCTGGAGTGCTACAGTAGGGGCTGTATTGGCACTGATCTTTGGTGTGATCAGTTTTCAAGATATCCCGATAGTTTGGAATATTGTGTGGAATGCCACTGCGACATTTGTTGCAGTAATTATTATTAGCCTACTTTTAGATGAAAGTGGTTTCTTCGAATGGGCGGCATTACATGTTGCTAAGTGGGGCGGGGGTAAAGGAAGATTACTATTCAGTTATATCGTGCTACTTGGTGCAACGGTGGCGGCTTTATTTGCCAACGATGGTGCAGCATTGATATTAACGCCCATTGTGATTGCGATGTTATTGGCACTTGGTTTCAACAAAGGTACGACATTGGCATTTGTTATGGCTGCTGGGTTTATCGCAGACACAGCGAGCTTGCCGCTGATTGTTTCGAACCTCGTGAATATCGTTTCTGCGGACTTCTTTAATATTGGATTTACGGAATATGCATCAATTATGGTGCCAGTGGATATTGCAGCAATTATCGCAACGCTCGTGACGTTGCATTGGTTTTTCCGTAAAGATATTCCTAAGCAATATGATGCCACTAAATTGAGTGCACCTGCTTTAGCTATTAAAGACATAACGACGTTTAAAGCAGGTTGGCTTGTATTAGTGTTATTACTTGTTGGTTTTTTTGTCTTAGAGCCTTTAGGTATTCCGATTAGTGCGATTGCCGCTATTGGCGCCTTAATTCTTTGGGTGATTGCGGCCAGAGGCCATACGATTAATACCAAAAAAGTATTACGTGGTGCGCCGTGGCAAATCGTCATTTTTTCCCTAGGTATGTATTTGGTTGTTTATGGTTTAAGAAATGCAGGGCTAACCGATTATCTTTCTGAAACGCTCAATTATCTTGCTGATAAAGGACTATGGGTAGCAACGCTAGGCACTGGATTTATTACGGCATTTTTATCATCCATAATGAATAACATGCCCACGGTATTAATTGGGGCTCTATCCATTGAAGGGAGTGAAGCGACAGGGTTAATTCAACAAGCGATGATTTACGCCAATGTGATTGGTGCAGATTTAGGTCCTAAAATCACCCCAATAGGGAGTTTGGCGACATTGTTATGGCTGCATGTTTTATCACAAAAGAACATGACCATTACATGGGGATATTATTTCAAAGCAGGGATTATCATGACTATCCCTGTACTCATTATCACACTCGTTGCGTTAGTGCTTCGACTTTCACTGTTAAATTAAAGGTAACCCAATGAATGAGATTACCATCTACCATAACCCCAATTGCGGTACTTCGCGCAATACCCTAGCCATGATCCGTAATAGTGGGGTTGAGCCGACGATTATTTATTATCTAGAAACGCCACCAACTAAAGATGTGTTAATAAAACTTATTGCCGATATGAAAATTACGGTAAGGGCATTATTACGAAAAAATGTTGAGCCGTATGAGCAATTAAATTTAGAACAAGATAGCTATACTGATGACCAAATTATTGATTTTATGTTGCAATACCCAATATTGATTAATAGGCCAATTGTCGTCACGCCGTTAGGCGTAAAGTTGTGTCGGCCTTCTGAAGTTGTGTTAGATATTTTGCCTCAACCTCTTACAAGTGATTTCATCAAGGAAGATGGTCAAATAGTGATTAGTAATCACCATGTAAAACACAAAAAAGAATTAGGTTAATTAGTTTAAAATCTAAGAAAGTTGAGTGTTTTATCTATGTAATTAAATAAAACTTGTTCTAGGGAACACAATACAACTAACTATTATTCACGTTAGCTATCGGTTCCCTATTTTCTTGCTAATCATCTCATGGAAATCTAGCTCTGAAGTGGCATAGTGATATACATTTCAATAGCTTGATTTAAAGTTTTGATTGATCGCATTGTTTGGTTAAATTGTAATATTACTTCATCAGATGTATTACCAGTAAGGAAGTACTCTTCTAGTAATTTACATTCTAATGCGATTTTTTTAGCACCAATAATTTGGCTAGAACCTTCTAAACGATGGCAATAATGCGCTAAATTAAGCCAGTCTTGTTTTTCGAATAAGCGTTCTGCTTGTTGTATATCTTCTATATTTTCTTGAAGACTCGTTTGAAGTAATTTATTTAATAGCTGTTGGTCATCTTGAGTCAACTGCATTAATGCATCTAAATTAATTAAACTATTTAACATTGGTGGAATGGGCTCTTCTGTATCTTCTTCTATTTGTTGAAGGGTGCAGCGTAATAGCAGGGCTTCAATCTGAGATAGACGTAAAGGTTTAAATAGGCAGTCATCCATACCCGCCTCTATACAGCGTTGGCGTTCTTCTTGCCTTGCATCTGCAGTTAATCCAATAATAATTAGAGTTTGGGGGGAGATTTCCCGTAGTTGCCGAGTTAATTCTAACCCATCAATATCAGGCATATTACAATCGGTAATTACTATGTCTATTGCATTTTTTTTCCATAATTCGAGGGCTTGTTTCCCGCTCTTTGCTTCAGTGACATGATGACCAAATCTTGTTAATTGACGTACTAATAGCAGGCGATTTGCAGGATGGTCATCAACGGCAAGTATTCGTAAGCGTTTATTATTTTTTGTGGTCTTATAAAGTGTCGGAAGCGAAACTCTAGTGTTTTTACGATGCTTGACGGGGATATCTATTAAAAATTGAGTGCCATGCCCTAATTGGCTGTATAAGGTAATAGTCCCATTCATCATGGATATAAGTTGCTTACAAATAGCTAAGCCAAGACCTGTTCCTTTATGTTTACTGCTTGATTCAGCTTGGGTATAGGGGGAAAAAATCAATTCTTGTCTGTTCTCTTCAATTCCCATTCCTGTATCAGAAATAATGATCCTTAAAATATTTTCCTCATGGTTTTGGGGGAGATAATTAATGATAACTTCAATAGTTCCTTCTGAAGTAAACTTAATTGCGTTGTTAAGTAGATTGGAAATAACCTGACGTAGTCGAAAAACGTCAATATATATTTCATCAGGATGGATTGCATTAAGATGATAATGTAGAGAAATACCTTTTTGTTTAGCTAATCCTTCAAACAAACGGACAACGGGAGTTGCTAATTCATTACTTTTTACCCACTCAGGAACGAGTTCCAGTTTTCCTGACTCAATTTTTGCCATATCTAAAATATCGCCTATAAGTCCCATCAATGATAATGCGGACTCATACGGTATTTGAATTGATTCTGTTATATCATCTTGCTGATTTTTATTCGTGGCGGCTAATTCTAATAACCCAATAATTGCGCTGATATGGGTACGAATTTCATGGCTCATGATAGCAAGGAAATTGCTTTTTGTTTGGCTTGCATGTTCTGCGCGTTGGCGAGCACTAGAGAGCTCGATAAGGAGCTGTTCATGTTCAGTTATATCTTGCCAACTACATATAAGGCCAGAGATATTGCCTTGATTGTCTCTATATGCGACGGCTTGATGCACTATGACCCTTTCACCCATTCTATTTTTTATTTGATAACGTTTAGGCGGAGAAACTAGCCTATTAGGCTCATCGAAAAGAGAATGCAATTCTTGATAAATTGTCGATAGCGGGTGTTGTTGTGATGTCAATGAAAGTTGTTTTATGTTTTCATTATCAGGGCTGAAAAAACTCTCCCATGCTGAATTACTATTTATTATCGTTCCGCTTTTATCAATGACATAAATAGGAACAGGAGTACCATTATAAAGAGTTTCTAAGAATATAGCCTGTTCTTGTAAGCGTTTTTGTGTATATTTTCTTAATCGAATTTCACGATGTAAATAATAATTCCATATTAAAGACGTAATAATAAGAATAGTAGCAATGCAAGCTAATGTGTAGAACTCGGTGCGGTATACTGTCCATGTATCCATTTTAACATCTGGTGAGCCTAGCTATTTATTAGTTAATACTGATATATCTCTCGGCGGAATAGATGCAATCGCTTTATCTAATATGCTATATAACTCAGGCTGGTCACGTCCTACGGCAAACGATATATAAGCTGTATCCTCGCTTAATTGTTCGCTGATTTTTAATCGACTACGAAAATATCGGTCAATCATATAGTGAGCGCTGATAAGATTCTCGATGGTACCATCTACTTTTCCTTCATTGACCATTTGCAAAGCAGTATAGGTATCTTGAGCTTCAATTAATTCCACTTGAGGATAGTTTTTTGTTAGCCAGTCGTGAATTGCATTATCAGGGGTAATCGCAAGTTTTGCTGTCTGAGCAATTTTTTTATGTGCTAATGGCGTGTCTCTAACAATTAAAACAAATGGGGGGAGAACATAAGGACGAGTAAATAGTAATTCTTTATCATTTTTTGAATTTTTTGTAATTGAAGCAATGAAATCCCCTTTATTTTTTTTCAATAAAGCAATCTCATCTTTTTCAGAGCTTGCTTCAATGACTTTAAAATTAATATTTGTTTTGAAATGGATGAGGTTAAGTATATCTGCAGAAAGGCCATGAAATTGTTTTTGTGAATCATAAAATGTAAAAGGGGCATTTAATGAATTGATAACGACCTTTAATTCATTGTGTTGTTTTAGCCAATCTATTTCCTTTTGTGTGAATACCACAGATTGTTTTAGTGCCCATAAATCGGGTTTTGAACTCCAATGATGGAAAATAATATCATGCTGAGCTAATGATATTGAGCTTAAAATGATATCCACAGTACGCTTTAATTGCGCATTTTTAGGATGGAAGAGAAAGACTGGGCCAATATTTTCATTAGAGAAAATCTCAGCAGTGGATAATGTTGTTGCATAGTGGCGTTCAAGTAAAAAATTAGCCACGATCATTCTGCCTAGGAAATAATCATTTTCACCAAATGCGACGGAAGATAACGCATTTTGCGGTAAAGGAAAACGTTCAATTTTAGCATCAGGAAAATATTTTTTGATCCATTCATTGCTTGGATAGCCTTGAACGGTAGCAATACGAGCACCATGAGGTATGGGATGCTTGTTGGACATTGCCGCTTTTCGTGAAATAAGTACAGGATAATCAGGGATATATGGAGTACTTTTGAGAAAACCATAGCTCTCGTTTCTTTGTCTTTTGCCATCATCAGCTAACATATCTATCTCGCTATTGAGCAGGCCCTGTAATGCCATATCTCTATCAGGATAGTAGATGATTTTGAAACGCAAACCTAAGTTACGCATGATGGTCATAATGCTATCTGCAGAAATCCCTTTATAAATTCCTGATTCTAATACTAAATCAAAGGGGGGGTTATTAGGAGCGTAGACACCAATCGCTAATTCTTGTTTTTCTCCTAGCCATCTCCAATCATAATCACTTAATTCAAATTTTGATGGGAGAATTTCAATTTGGCTATAAAGTCTGACTTCATAAGGTTGGAATGCAGAAAATGAGCAAGGAAACAGACCAATAAGCAAGCAAACTATTAGGATTAGGTTACGCATCGATATATTAATCCAAATTATTGCGTTGAATAAAGTCGTATAGCTCTGCAATATTATGAAGATCTAATTTAAGCATTAGTCGTCTTTTATAAGTGCTAACAGTTTTATCGCTGATGCGCATTTGTTGTGCAATGTTAATGCTTTTCATCCCTTTAGCCAGTAAATGTAAGACTTGTAGTTCTTTTGTGGAGAGCTCGGCGATTTTTTGTTTGTCATTAAGATGATTACTAGGGGAAGCATCCATTTTATTCAGATTAAGTGGAAAGTAGCCATATCCATTTCTAATCGCATGAATTGCGACATGTAGTTCCGTTAAGTTATTGCGTTTGCTAATAAAACCACTGGCACCGACACTTGCACAGCGACGAATGTAATGGTCATCATCCTTTGCAGATAACACAAGAAGCCCTCCCGTGTAGTTATTTTTACGCAATCGCTGCATGACATCAATCCCATTAAGTGATGGGATATCTATATCTATCATGATTAAGTCGGGAGAGAGAGTTTTAGCAAGTTGGATAGCTTCATGGCCATCAGCGGTTTCCCCTACAATGGTCATGTCATCTTTTTCTAATAGTATTCTTACAGCAAGCCGTGCTACTGGATGGTCATCGACTATCAGTACTGTTTTCATGTTTTTCCCTTTCTGGCTAGTAAATTAAAGCGCGATGAACTTAGGTGCAGGTGCCAAATGAAAAATTAATTGTTTTTTTATTAGTTTAATGAGCGTTTGAATTTGCTGCAATGTATATTTTTGTAATATTTATCTGTCATAAATTTAATAATTAACTTACATAAATTGCTTTTTTGTCTTATTACATTTTATGGCTATTCCTCTCAAAATACACCTATGCACTGTGGCTGTGTTCAGATGTCTCTACTGTTTTATGGAAAATACAATAGAGCCTTCAATTCTTAATAATTAGATTAGCCCAAACTAAACCTAGGAGGTGAATGATATAATTTTAATAGATAATGACGATCATGGAAACCAACTTTACGAAACTATGTTTTTCTCTATTTCACTACATAGAGTGTACCTAGCTATTTCTATTTGACAGATTAATAGCATAAGGATTAATAAGTTAATGGATTAAACAGGTACCACAGACATTAATGGGAATTAATGTGGTAGTGATAACCATAATATATTAATAAATTAAATATTTTAACACTGGGTTATATATTGATTCAGTAAAAAAGGAATTAGAAATGAAAAAGATTATTGCTACTGCTATTTTTGCTGCGCTTTGTGTTGGTCAAGTTGCTAATGCTAAAGACGGTACAGTTAAATTCGTAGGTGATATCGTGACTGCACCATGTGAGGTAGCACAGAACTCTTGGGACCAAACTGTTCAAATGGCTCAAGTTAAAACAGCTACATTCGCAGATGCAGGAGCTAAATCAGCGGATAAAAAATTCCAAATCAGCTTGCTGACTTGTGATGTAACTCAATTTAAGAATGTTTCAGTTTCATTCGCTGGCCAAACTAACGGGGATGATGCAACACTTTTAGCACTTGATGGCGGCCAAGGTGCAGCTGAAAACGTTGGTATTGCAATTTATGACAGTAAAGGTAAAAAATTGGCTTTAGGTACAGCAACAGCTGATACTGCATTACAAGTTGGTTCAAATACTCTTTATTTCTCAGCAGCTTATGTTTCTACTAAGAAAGATGTGAAAGCGGGTTCTGCTAATGCAACAGCAGACTTCAACCTGACATATAAATAATATTGAATTTCCTTCAGGCCACTATGTTGGTGGCCTGCTTTTTGTTCGAAGGGGATGTAATGATTCTTAATAGCCTTTTTATTAATAAGTTAATACTTGTTTTTTTACTCATGTGTTTTAGTTTCTCTATTTATGCTGCTGGTGGTGTTGTTGTTGGTGCCACCCGTGTTGTATTTGATGGCTCAAAGAAAGAAGCTAATCTTAGTTTAAAAAATAATAATGATAAAAGTACTTATTTAATCCAGTCTTGGGTTGAAGATGCCTCAGGGAATAATAAGACTCCATTTATTATAACACCGCCACTTTTTAAACTAGACCCTGTTAAAGAAAATATGTTGCGTATTGTACGTGCTGGCGGAAATTTACCTGAAGATAGCGAATCGGTTTATTATGTCAATGTAAAAGCTATTCCACCCGCTCCAGCTGAAGAAAGTGCTAATACTTTACAACTAGCAATTAAAACTAGAATGAAATTATTCTATAGACCTGCTGGTTTGAAAGGTAACCCAATGGATTCCTATAAGGCTCTAGTATGGAAAAAAGAGGGTGATAGCTTGCGTATAGTTAATAATACACCTTTTTCTGTCACATTAAGTGAAGTGAAAGTGAATGGTAGTGAAATAGATAAAGTCGACCTTGTCCTCCCGATGAGCAGTACTAGCTATAAACTACCATCAAAAGTAAATATAGGTGCTCAGATAGTATTTACAACTATCAATGATTATGGCGGCACTTCTGAATTGCAAAAAGCAATACTTCAATAAACAAGCAAAATATTAAATAAAATAATAACGTTTAATGCATTTTATTATTGGTTTTTTATAGGGAATTTTTTGCGCAATATAATTATTAGAGGGAACGAGGGAATGAACAAAACACGATATAGAAAGAATTTTTTGGCCTTCTCTTGCATTACATTGGGAATATTTAGCGCCTATCCTGTTTTAGCCAAAGAATTGTTTAACTCTCAATTTTTAGAAAATATTAATAGTAATAGCGTTGCGGATTTTTCTTTATTATCAAAAGGTGATGTAGACCAATTACCTGGTGAGTATTTGGTTGATATTTATGTTAATGAACAATCAGTAGCGAAACAGAATATAAAATTCAGTACCAGAGAGAATAAAGCAAGCTATTCATCTGATAGCGTAGCACTTGAGCCTTGCATTTCATATGAGCAACTAGAAGCTTACGGTGTACGTGTTGAAGCTTTTCCACAGTTAGCACAATATGGAAAGGATCCCGTTCAATGCAAGCCATTCTCGGCTTTTGAGAAAATTATCCCTTATGCATCATCTCATTTTGATTTTAATCAACAGAGATTGTATTTAAGCTTTCCACAAGCATCTTTGACCAATTTAGCAAAGGGAACGATTGATCCGTCAATGTGGGATGAAGGGATCCCCGCACTACTAACAAACTATAGCTTTACAGGGAGTAACTCGACGAACACAGGCAGTCATATTAGTGATAAGTCGAGTGATAGCTATTTTTTGAGTTTACGTTCTGGGCTTAACGTGGGGGCATGGCGCTTACGCAATTATTCAACGTGGAACAGTAGTAATGGTAATAATAGCTGGAGAAATATTAATACCTATCTCCAGCGGTATATTGTTCAGTTGAAGTCGCAAATAATTATGGGTGATACCTATACACCTGGCGATATTTTCGACAGTGTACAGATTCGTGGTGCACAAATCGGTACCGATGATGACATGCTAGCGGATAGCCTGAAGGGCTATGCACCCGTGGTGCGTGGGATTGCGCGTACTAATGCGACGGTGACGATTAAGCAAAACGGATATACCGTTTACCAGAGCTATGTGGCTCCTGGCCCATTTGCTATCACTGATTTGTATCCAACCGCCGCGAGTGGCGACCTTGAAGTAGAAATAAAAGAGTCGGATGGAACAATCCAGAGCTTTATTCAACCCTTTGCGAGTGTGCCTGTTTTGCGTCGTCAAGGGCAAATTAAGTACGCATTTTCAGCGGGGCAATATCGTAATGGCCACAGTAGCCAGCGGCCATTTATAACGCAGGGCTCACTTGTTTGGGGGATCCTAAATAGCTTGACCGCTTATAGTGGTGTGCAAGTTGCAGAACGCTACCGTTCTCTGGTACTAGGGATTGGTCAGAATATTGGCGATTTTGGTGCATATTCTTTTGATATTACGACAGCTCATAGTGAAGATGTAACACGATATGGTAATGGTTCTACAGGCCAATCTTATCGCTTACTGTACTCTAAATCTTTTGCAAATACGGGAACGGACTTTCGTTTATTAGGATACCGTTACTCAACGGAAGGGTTTTATACCTTCCAAGAAGCCGTTGAGCGTCGATATCAAGATTGGGATCTCGCAGATGATAGCCGCTATTCTTATCACCGACGCTATCGCCTTGAAGGAACATTAACACAGCAGCTAGGTAAAGACTTAGGGTCTATCTATTTTTCTGCTAACCGACAAGATTTCTGGAAAGGGCAAGGTAAGCAAACTCGATTGCAAGTAGGTTATAACAATAGCTGGGGTCCTTTAAATTACGGCATTTCATATAGTCGAGCAACATATCCAAACCAAAGAGAGACAGACCAAATATTCAGCTTCAATGGTTCATTTCCGCTCTCTGCGTTATTACCTAACACATGGGCGACCTACAATATGGTTAGCCAGCGCCATGGGCCAACAACTCACCAAGCGGGGATATCAGGCACATTACTTGATGACAATAACCTAAGTTATAACGTGCAACAAAGTTATGGTACTAAGGGGAAAGGTAATGGTGGTAGTGTAAGTCTTAATTACCGAGGCGGCTACGGTAATATGAACTTTGGTTATAACTATAGTAAAGATTCTCGGCAGTTAAATTATGGTGTTGAAGGTGGTGTTTTAATCCATGGGGATGGTGTAACACTTTCCCAACCAATTAATGAAACTGCAATTTTAGTGAAAGCTTCAGGTGCTGCAAATACCAATGTTACAGGCTATACCGGTGTTAAAACCGACTGGCGGGGTTATGCCGTATTGCCTTTTGCTCAAGCCTATCGATTTAACCATGTTGAGTTAGATACAAAAACATTGGGTGACAATGTGGAATTACAAGAAAGTGCTAAGAGTGTTGTGCCGAGTAAAGGGGCGATTTCTAGAGTTGAGTTTATTACTCAGATAGGGTACCGAGCTTTAATCACACTAAAACATAAAAATGGCACAGTGATACCTTTTGGTGCATCTGTACAGTTAGTTCAAAACAACGGGAAAGCGGTTAATAGCTCCATAGTAGGAGAAGGTGGACAGTTATTTATGAGTGGGTTACCAGAAAGCGGCAAACTGGAAGTTAAATGGGGACGTCAGGCAGCGCAAAGTTGCTTTGTTAATTACCAACTACCTGTCAATTCAAAGAGTAAAGATACTATTGGCATTATTCAAACTCAAGCCGTATGCCAGTAATTAGGGGATTATAATGAGAAAGTTATTTAGCACTCGTATGTCCAAGTTATTGTTAGCTTCCAGCTTATTAACTTCTTCATTGCTGGTAGTTCCATATAGTGCATTTGCTAATAATGGTATTTGTCGACCACATGCTGATGGGCCAGGAAGGTATACCGCCACTCTTCAGGGGGATATTGGTGCGTCATTTAATAAAGTAGGAACAGAGCTTTTATCCCAGTTTACTTGGAAAGAGAATGGTTTTATTTATAAGGTAGAGTGTTTTTGTTTTCCAGCAAATACGCAGATTAACTCAACATATTATTGGGGGGAATATGCTGCAGGAATAACTCAAGGACATGCCCCAGGCTGGTACTCTGTAAATGAATACCTAGATATTAGAACAGAAGTGGCAATTTGGAACGCTAATGTTGGGGGGATGCAATATCATAGAGTACCTTTTGGCCCCATATCTAACAATACTCCAGAAATGTGCTCCAATGCTGCTCGGTTAACTACAAGTGTGTCGAGTGGTGGCTCTGGGAAAATGGATCTTTATATAAAGAAAGCATTTGTCGGGAACGTTTCTTTTAGTATTTCAGATATATATTACCTTAAGGCATCATTAATTAGTAATACTTCAGGCCCCCCTATTGCACTAATTGGGTTGAATGTATCTGTGACTGCTCCACAGTCATGTGAAATTGATGCTGGGCAGAATATATCAATCTCTTTTAATGATACATCACAACAAAATTTTGTGAAGGCGGGTAAAGGTGAAATGCCTTCAGGCATGGTTCCGCAATCTAAAACATTAAGCATAAAATGCTCAAATATGGACGCTTATGCAAATTTAGATATGCGTTTTATTGGTGCTGCTGACCCAAATAGTACTACTGATGGCTTTAGTACGGATAATAAAGATATTGCTATTGCAATAGAAGGACCTAATGGTCGCTTAACACCGACTACAGGGAAACTCCCTTTGCAATTAGATGCTAATCAAAATGGTTCGGTAACTATCAAAACTTACCCTTTCAGTAGTACTGGTCTAGCCCCTGCGGTTGGTAAATATTCATCAATTGTAACTGTGCGTTTAGACTTTAGATAATAACAATGGAGATAACTATTATGAGTAAGGCAATGGAAAATAGTCGTAATTTCCCATGGTCAACAATGAAAAAAGCGGGTGTTTTATCATTATTGATTGCAGTTAGCGGTGCAGCACATGCAGCGGATATTACGTTGAACTTTAGTGGTAATGTAACAGTAACAGGGTGCGATATTTCAGCTAGTAGTAAAACAAAAGCAATTGCTTTCGGTACTGTGGATTTGGCGAAAGCGGCAGCTGGTGGGACAGGGTCTTCGGCCTTAAAAGATGTGGATTTTTCTTTAGATTTTACCAATTGTGTGAACCTTAAGAATATCAGCTTAGTGATGGATACAACCAAAGCTGTGACGGGATTTGCTGATTACTATTCTATCGATGAAGGTGCGGGGAAAGCCGGTGGCTTAGCGGTTGGTATTAAGGGAACAGATACAGCAAAAACTGTTCAATCACCAGGAAAAGAGGTTTTATGGGCAAACACAGCGGCAACAAATAATATTCCTTTTAAAGCCACATTATATAAAACCGGTGCAGTAACTGCAGGGGCAATTACTGGGCTTGTGAATGTTACTGTGAAATATAATTAGTATAAATTATCTATTTAAAAATATTACTTCTAATAATATAGAACCAAAGGTTATATAAATGAAAAAAACTTTTGTATTAACGCTAATAAGCGCTATGGCAGGTATCGCTTTAATTTCAGGCGCACAAGCGGCTGATGCAACATTAACATTGAAAGCAACAATAAAATTGGCGGGTTGTGATATTTCAACAGGCACAGGTAAAGACCAATTAGTTGACTTTTCAGATGTTACCGTAGTTAAAAATGCGGTCAAAGGGAGCTCAATAGCTAAAAAAGATTTTAATCTGCAATTTCAAAATTGTGCAGACTTGAAGGGCATTGATGTTTCAATGAAAGGTACTGCTGATACGGATTTCGCGGGTGGAGAACTGTTTGCGATTGATAAAGGTGCAAATATGTCCAAAGGCGTTGGTGTTAAGATTATTGCGAAAACAACTGGTGGAGAAAAAGTCCAGAAGCCAGTCGGTGATACGGTTGTTTGGGGAAGTCTTTCAGGGGCTAGCGTGACTTTACCTTATCGTGCTGAATTAGTTAAAACGTTAGATACGATAACCGGGGGGGATGTTCGTTCAGTTGCCGAAGTTAGCGTAGCATATAAATAAAATATTAATAGATTGAATGGTGTTATAGATATTTAAAATAACTGATGGCATTGTCGTTTTATTCTCTTAAAACGACAAAGAAGTTTAATTTATCTACTTTTACTATAGAAGTGATTCAATAATTTATATGCATATTATAAGGCAATGATTAATTCAAGAACTAGCATCTTTATTCGTTAATTTTGATTTGCGATTATTATTTGGACTGATTATGAAATTATATTCGTATAGGTATTGTTATATTTTTGGCATAGTTTTTTCGCTATGCCCTCTATTTTCATCAGCTAGTGATTTATCGTTAAATTTTACTGGAAATGCAATTGTTACAGGGTGTGATGTTGAATTTGGAAATAGTGGTAAGAATCAAGAAATCGATTTTAAAACAGTAACAACGACGAAAAGTGGAACAGGTCTTTCTGGCTTGGTTACTCAACCATTTTCATTGAAATTATCTAATTGCGCGGGAACAATTAATAAAGTTTCTGTGAGTATGTCTGGTAAGGCTGATACCGGCTTTTCTGAATACTTTGCCATTAATAGTGGCACTGGCAGTGCGCAAGGGTTGGTTTATGGTGTGAACGTAAAAGGGGACAAGAATAAAAAGCAAAAACCCGATGGTACAGTTGTTGAGTGGTCATCAACGGCACAGCCATTAGAATATGAAGCCACTTTGTATAAAACAGGGAATGTTGATGGTGGTCTCGCACAAGCGAGTATTGATATCAGTATTGGGTATCAATAAATAATATCTATTTAATATGGGAGAGAGAGGATGAACATAAGCCGTTTATTCAGGGGAACTGTTTTAGTTGCAGGTATAAGCTTCTTTTCATCAGGGGCACTGGCTTTGGATGCTTCTGTTCAGATTAAAGGCAAAATAAAATTGATGGGATGCGAGGTTGATACCGGATCAAAAGATCAAACTGTTGATTTTAAAAGGGTCAATGTGCCGGTGAGTTACCCTTCAGGAAGTGTTGTAGCCGAGAAACCATTTACGATTAAACTACAAAATTGTGAATCAACCGCAGTTGCTGATGTTTCGATGAGTGGTACCCCAGATAGTTTTAATGCAGATTATTTTGCATTAGATTCTACGAGTCAAGATTCAGCGAAAGGAATAGCTCTGCGTATTAAATCAACAAATGGGGATGTTCAGAACCCTTCAGGTAAAGTAGTGACATGGCGTTTTAATTCATCAAGTAGTGAACAATTATTAACATATAATGGTGCATTAATTAAGACGAGTGATATCACTAACGGTAAAGTGAATGTAAATGCAGAGTTTAGCGTTAATTATCGTTAATTTTAATATAGAAAGATAATAGTGTATTAATTAATCTGATAATAATGGTTTAATAACTTTTATTATATGAGTTTATGATTGTTTTTTTATTTGAGAAATATAAGTTTATTGGAAGTTGTAAATCTCGAATACGCTTTTTTATAGCATATCAGGGCGTTAAACTTTAAGGCTACAACACTAAAAATAATAGTGTCGTTATAATTAGGACAGTACGTATGAGCGTATATAACACTGAAATTTCTAATAGTTTTATTGGGCAGCAGGTTCGCAAACGCCGCCTTCTTTTAGGTTGGTCTGCGAGTACATTGGGGAAAAAATCAGGCTTGAGCCAACAACAAATTTCACGCTATGAAAGAGGAACACAGAATTTCACTATTTATCGTTTATGTATATTTGCAAATATACTGGAATGTGACTTAAATTACTTTTTGGGGCATGAAACTGATCTTGGCTACCCACTATAAGTTGAATATTAAATTTAATAGCTTCTTGAGAGAGGAGCTATTAAGAATCAATATATGTAGACATAATCTGTTTATACTTGATGAAAGCATCAAAAAAGATGGCAAAAAATAAGCTCCTATGCTTATTTAGTATATCTGTCTGTTTTATAAAAAAGTATGTTTAGTTTACATATATTGCTATGGTTATAGCAGTATTATATTTTTTTGGGACGAATAGAAACGGTATTATTTGGGGATCTTGTGAAAAATGTAAATGTGAACTCAGCAATGCTAAAAGGATGCTTCTAGCTGGCTGGTTGCCTATGGTATAATAATCGCACAAAAATATTGTGCTACAGCTATACTTTTTAAATCTTATTTTTAATCCATTTTACATTGGATACCCCAGTAATGAACATTAGTCAGCTTAAAAGCTTTGTTGAAGTAGTGAGGAGTGATTTTAATATCACTAATGCGGCTGAAAAATTGTATACCTCTCAGCCAACTGTCAGTAAGCAACTTAAAATATTGGAAGATGAGTTAAACGTTTCATTATTCAATCGAAAAAATAATAACTTATTATCGCTGAGTCCGATTGGCGAAAAAGTTCATCATGTTGCGTGTGATATTCTTGCGCAGTTCGATAAAATTAAAAGTATCGTGTCTCATGAAGACTCGACGATAAAACAAAACCTGCATATTGCAACAACTCACACACAGATCCGCTATAAATTGCCTCAAGTGATTGAGCGTTTTAACGCACGCTATCCCAATATTTCTTTGCATTTCCATCAAGGTGCGCCCGCTCAGATTGCAGAGATGGTAAACAATGGCGATGTGGACTTTGCCATTGCGACCGAGTCTATGCACCTTTATGATGATTTATTGGTGATGCCTTGTTACCAATGGTCTCGCAGTATTATTGTTCCACATGACCACCCATTGGCTCAATGTGAACAGCTTAAGATTGAAGACCTTGCAGGCTACCCGCTAATTACTTATGTTTTTGGTTTTACAGGGCATTCAAAGCTCGACCAAGTCTTTTATCAACATAAATTAACGCCAAATGTTGTTTTAACTGCCGTAGATACTGAAATTATTAAATACTATGTAAAACGGGGTGCTGGGGTTGGTATTATTTCAACCGTGGCTTTTGACCCAGAGGAAGATAGCGAAGCATTACGTTGTATTGATATCAGTCACTTAGTAAAACCAAGTTATACACATGTATGTATTAATCGGCACATGCATTTAAAAGATTATATGTATGATTTTATCTCTCATTACGCACCTCACCTTGATTTGAATTATATTCATCAGCCGAATCAATGGGTACCTACAGAACAAAGCGAGCGTGATCAGTTATACCGAGAATTGCCAGAATTGTAACTTATAAGTGAATGACTAAGAAAAAAGCCGAGTAATTGATTGTCCAACTATTGGGGGTCACTTCAATTTACTCGGCTTTAGTATTACTGTGTGTATAGAGTTATTCTAACGAGTAGCAATATTAATAAAGATTTGAGCGCCAATCAGTAAACAATCGTCATCAACAAAATAAGGGTTAGCGTGTAAGTAATTATTAATCCCTTTTGCTTGATTACCACTTCCTAAGAAGTACATGGCTCCGAGTTTATCTTTAGTGGCATTGATCATATAACTGAAGTCTTCACTGCCAGTCATTGGCTTACCATTTGAATCAATCTGCTCAATCGGTAAGAAGGCGGCAGCGGCATCATAAATCACTTTGGCTGCTTGTGGGTGGTTGACAACGGCAGGATATCCGCTGGCTTCCAGTGTTGTTTTAAACCCACCGGCTTCACTACGAGCCACAATTTCATGGAAGCTGGCTTTTAATATTTTGTCCGTTTCTTCATCCATTGAACGGATCGTTCCGCGTGCTTGCACATGATCCGCCAGCGCATTTGGGATGGTTCCGCCGTTAATCATGCCGCAACCAAATACGGCGGGGCTGAAAGGATCAGTCTTTTTGGCAACAATGTAGTCCATATAATCAATGATACGCGTTGCTTCGCGGATAGCATCTAACCCTTTATGAGGGGTTGAACCGTGAGCAGAAACACCTTGGACATCTAGTGTCCACGCTGAGCCGTATGAAGACATAACCCCAGAATTGAATTTAATATAACCCGTTTCAAATGCAGCATCATTGTGTAGGCCGTAAACTTCGTCGACACCTTCCATACACCCCATTTCTACCATTTTGTTAGCACCTGGCACACGCATATCTTCTTCTGCCATTTGGAAGATAAAACGGACGTTATGGGTGAGTTCAGAACGGTTTTCACTGAGGTACTTTGCTGCCGTTAAGGCGATGGTCATGTGGGTATCATGTCCACAGTTATGAGCGCAACCTTCATGGACAGAACTGTGCTCATTGCACGTTAAATCAGGCATTTCAAGGCCATCAATGTCAGTACGATAGGCAATCAAGCGCTTTGTTGGGTCGACAATCAATTCAGCGGTAAAACCAGTGTAGCCTTCGAATAAACGAATGTTATATCCAAAGCTTTCCATCAATTCACGGCAATATTGTGAGGTTTTGAATTCCTGCCCAGACAATTCAGGGATTTTATGTAAATCCTGACGTGTTTTTTTGCTAAATGTTTCTAAAGCAAAGAGCTTTTCACTGATATTGTATTTATTGGTCATTATGTTTTATCCCGTATACAAAAAGCGTTTTTAATGCTGTTAAAAGGCCCCTGGTGTGAGCATGGAATAATGAACAGCACGCTCATTTAATTTATGTGTATTTTAAAAACTAGATTCAGACATAGGGTGATTTCTACTTCTACTCGTTATTTTTTATCTATCAATTTATAGGGTCAATTTTAGCGTGGATATTAAAAAATTGAGCGTGACGGAGATCGTGTTTATATCATATCAGTATTGCATGGCTCATGAATAATAAGGATGGTAATTTATTAAAATAATAATAAAAAATCATCATTTCAATTAAAATCCTTTTATATCAATTTGTTATGATTTTATTTTTCAATTTTAATATTAAGGATATTTATATTTTAAAGCGAGCCTGAATAGGGTTTAAGTTAAATTTTTTATTTAAAGTAGGGCGGTGATTGGCATGATTTTAGAAATTTTTTAAATGAGATGGTGAATGTAAAAAGAAATTAAATTAATGCGAAGAAAAAATTTTAAAGGTGGGATAAAAGCTAAAAAAATCATATTCCCCTTATTATAATTAACATAGCAATAAGGGGAATATTTTAATAATTAGTTCTTAAAAGAGCCGATAAATGAGAGGTATTCCTCTTTGCTCATTAATGGGGTGTAATCAGCTAACATCTCATCAGCTTGGGATGCATCATCAAATAACAGGTCAATAATTGCCATTGCCATCATTTGAGCTGGGCGGATATAGGCCATATCATCATCAAAAACAACGTAATCTTTACCATGCAAACCACCACGAATTGCGCCAATCCATGGGTGACTCACTGGCATGATATGTGATAAGTCACCTGTATCCGTGCTTCCCGTCATGTGCCCAGCAACCCAAACATTTTCTTCACCAATCAAGTCATGGGCATTTTGCTGCAACAAATGGTTCAACGTATCGTTGTTATACAGTGGGAGGTAACCCGGTAAATCTTTGACTTCTACCTCTGCACCGACAGACATTGCACCAGCAACCAATGCGCGAGTAATACGCTCATTCGCATCAATCATTGCAGGGACATTTGACGCTCGGACATAACTTTCCATACGGACATCACTTGGGGTGACATTGACCAAATCGCCGCCTTGCGTGATGATCGGATGAAAACGAATATAATCTTTTTCTTGGAAGGTCTCGCGGATCGCATTCACTCCCATAATCCCCATCATTGCGGCATTGAGGGCATTGACACCTAAGTGAGGGGCAGCCGCAGCATGAGATGCTTTCCCTTTGTAATTAATCAACTTGCCAATAAACCCATTGGTGGTGGTCGACATTTCAATAAAACCGGTATCACGTTCTGGTTTGACACTGGTTAAATGAATTTGCATCGCCATATCGATATCATCAAATTCACCAAGGGATATCAGCTCTGGCTTACCGCCGATATAACTAATTTTTCCTTGTTCAATCAGTTTATTACGATAAGCCAGTTCAACATACTCCTCAGCGGGAACGGCGAAAGGAACGACGTCTCCCGCGAGGTATTGCATAGCACCTGACTTAACCAGACCAATAGTCACAGCCATCATATTAGCGATTTGGGCATTGTGCCCACAGCAATGGGCAGCACCCGTTAAATCATCGGCTTCTGGGTGTTCTGCACAAATAATCGCATCGAGCTCACCAATCACAGCAATACTATGTTTACTCCCTTTTCCACCTTTAAGGCGCGCCTTAACACCTGTTAATGCGAGTTGGTTTCGGTAATTAACGCCTAGCGCAGAAAATGCAGCTTCCACTTTTTTTGCTGTTTTGATTTCTTTGTAGCCTAGCTCAGGCTCTGCCCAAATATCATCTGCTAATTTCTTTATATCCCCTTTATGGGATGCAATTGTCTCGCAGACGATGGCTTTCAATTGGTCTTTGGTCATTGTCATGGTAAATATTTCCTCTTGTTAGATAACGCCGCTCCATGAAAGTGTCACTTGACCAATAAGTGCAGCGAATAAGAATGTTCCCGTAAAGACCGCCAGTGAAACTGGGATGATGCGCCATGAAATAGCTTTAAATTTATCAATATCTTTACCGAGTGAAAGACCGGCAAATGCAAGTACCGTCGTACTAATAACAGCAAGTGATATTTTACCTGTCATTGCGATCATTTCTTTATCGTAAGGGAATAACGGTGAACACAAACCGGCAGCAATTAAAGATACCCAGAAAATTACAGGTAACTTACCTAATGGCGGGATTTGTGCAATTAAGTATGCCACAAATGACATCCCCCCTAATAATGCCATGGCGATAAGTGAGTCACTAAAGACTGTGCCAAAGCTACCGCGGCCATAAATTGAACCGCCGAGTGCATCACCCAGTGAAGTGAAGATGATGACTAACACGATGATTATTGCAATTTCTGCCATCTTTTTCATGATCTTATATCCTTATTCTGTATCTGCTGATGCTGTTGCACGTTTTCTTTTCAACTTGTTGTATAAGAAAGAGGCAAACGGTAAGGAGAAGAAAATATAGATGTACAGACCTAATACTGAAGACATCAAGTTTGCGGAGGATGAAAATGCTTGAATATCCGCAGCGTGTTCAGGATAAAGCTCCAATAATGGTGCGACTGACGCAGCTAGCATCGAGCCACTTCCGACCCCGGCTCCCATTGCTAAAGCGAGAGGGCTCATAATATCGAGTCCAGCGATAACACTGGCGATGATGCCCATCCAAACGGCTCCGTACAATGTTCCGCAAATATACATTGCCATAACACCGCGGCCTTCTGGTGAACTTAAACCATATTTGGCTTCGATAATGGCAATATTAGGTTCACGACCCATGCCTAACATGATAGCAAGTGGTAAACCAAGTAAAATGGTACCGATAAAGTGACCGATTTCTTGCAATATTAATGCGCCACCGGCTTGAATAATTTTTTCCCAAGATGCACCAACGGAGGTGCTTAATTTTGCAATTAAGATAACTAACGCGACACTCATTATAGAGCTAGCGTGTGCCATGTTTTTTTCGCTGAGAATTTTGAATTTTGGAAAACTGATAATACCACCCATCAACATGGAATAAAGCATTGGAAAAACCATAACTAAACTGATTTTAATTTGCCCTATAGCTTCCGAAAGAAGAATGATAAGTAAGCTAACCAAAAGCAACTTACTATCTTTTAATATACCCATAGTGTTACCTTTCATTGGAAATGTTTTTAAGAGTTATTCGTATATATTTATAATAAAAATGCATCATTTTCGTATTCATACTATCCATGAAACTATTTTCCTGACAATATTCCAAAAGTCTCTTAGCCATGCCGAAAAGGCATGGTTAAAATCAATAAATTAAAATAATTAATAAAAATGGAGTCTTTGAATTATTTTTCGCATTTCAATATTAAAAATATTTTTATTTTTCAGTGCGATACGAAAATTTATTAAATTTTTAACATGTTGTTTCATAAGTGATTTTTATTTTCAGATGCATTAATGCGAAGAGTTATCAAATACCTAATAAATGTGAGGTTGTTCAGGTTTTATGTATTTTTATATGAAAAGGGTTTATTTTTATTTATTTTGCATAATGGTGAAAATTGAAGGATTCTTGGGTTTTGTTGTTGTATTTTTTGGTTTTAGGTTCTACTTTAATCTGATTTAAATTTAATTATTGGTTTAATAAACCAATGCATTTTTTTGTTTTTCTTTCAAAAAAATTTGATAAATTACAATAATAGTGTATTTGGCAGTGATATTTGACTTGGATCGCAATTCTGAATATTCATTAATTAGAAAGCAATAAATGAGTCGAAATTTTATTTTAGTCTAAATGCTGATATTAATGTTATCCGTAACATATCAACTGCTATTTGTTTATAGCATCTCAAAAAATACAAAGGCACGAATGGCGCGAACAAAAAAGTATTTATTGTTAATTTATGGTGAGTCATCTTTTTATCACAACGGTATTGTAATCGGTAAATCTAATGCAAGGTGTTTATGGCCATTACCCTAAAAGATATCACCAAAGACAATTGGGTGGATATCATATGCCTCGAAATAACCAAAGTGCAGGAAGACTTTGTCGCTCTTAACTCAGAGTCAATCGCAGCCTCAAAATTTTTTGATTATTATATTAATCGAGGTATCTATGTTGATGATGAGCCTGTTGGCTTTGTTCAATATTATTCAAACCATGAAAATGGTAGGCCTGAAGAAGTGTTTATTGACCAATTGATGATTGATATAAAACATCAAAGAAAAGGTTTTGGTTCTAAGGCTATTCCGCTAGTTCTCGAGGAAATTAAAAATTTGGGCAAATATAAGTCCGTATCAATTTGTTATGTCGAAGGTAATGACATCATGAAACCTTTTTTTGAACAATTTGGCTTTTCTGTTGTTGAGCAAGATGAATTTGATGAAACTATTATGCGGTTATTTTTCTGATACTAAAGTGATAAATATCCACTCTAACTTAAAGTTAGCAGCGGATATTTATAGAGCGGTAAATCGGCAGTATTTATCTAAAATTGCGCATTTAATCC
Organism: Providencia sp. PROV040; assembly: GCF_032706145.1. Lineage (NCBI taxonomy): Bacteria > Pseudomonadati > Pseudomonadota > Gammaproteobacteria > Enterobacterales > Morganellaceae > Providencia > Providencia sp. PROV040. Next base: position 1,453,391 of record NZ_CP120530.1, read on the forward strand.
TAAGCGTAGTGTGCGGCCCGGGGCTGGCATCATACTACGTGTCAGTGGGTCGATATAATAACGATCAGTTAAGTTGGTTACTAAGAATTCGACATTAATATTTTTGTCAATTTGGTAACTTGCATAGGCATCCGCTGTAAAGGTGGGTGTCCAGTGCATTGGGCTGTTGTTCGCCATCGAATAACTTCCCGGGAACTGTTGCATCAGTTTGCGTTCATCTTTATTTTGCACACTACTGGTATAACGTAAACGTGTTCCCACTTCGAGATCTTCATCCATAAAGCGCATGCCTAGGTTGGAGTTAATCGCATATTTAGGCTGTAATTGTGTGCGTAAAAAGCCACCGGGGAAACCTGCTGTTGTACATTGGGAGAGATTATAACGGTTAGTTGGGTCTAAATTAGCGGGCGCGGAGTCATCACAAACTTCATTTTTGAGGCGGTAATCAACACCAATATCCATAAATACCCCACCATTATCGTAGCGAGCTAAGGCTTCAATCCCTGCGGTTTTATGTTCTTTTACTTGAACGAAATTAAGACGCCCATCGCGGTCAAATGCATTTTCGATGACCGTATGGTAATAGCCTATTTTAACATCGGCATGGCGTTCTGCTCCGAGGAAACCCTGTAAATTACGTGAATAACCAAATTCAAAGGTTTTTGCACGTTCGGGTTTAAATGCCATCCTCTCTTTACGAGCTTCACTTTCGCCTGCAAATCCAATGCTACTTTCGAAGATACTCGGTAAGCGTACTGTTTCAATGTAACGTGCATAAACCCGGTCGTTATCAGACAACCAAATATTGGCACCAAAAGCGGGGGCCCAGCCATGGCTTTTTTGCTTGCCTGAGAATTTCCATTTTTCTTCTTCAGTAAGTTCACGTTTGATGTCATCTGATGGGTGTGAGTAACTTGAACCATACACATAAACTTCTTTACCGGTTACTGGGTCTACTGCGCGAGCTTGAGAGTCAAAAGTTCCGTTATGGAAAGGGTTCGTTTTGGTGGTATAGCGCCCATCGTTATCTGATTTCCATTCAGTGCGGAAATTAACGTCTAAAACGCCATTTTCTTCTGGGTGCTGAGAGTTTTTTCTCTTGGTGATGTAAACGGTATAGTTTGTATCATCAAGTCCTATTGTTTTGAGTAAGATTTGTTTGTTTTGATAGGCACCATTGAAGGGTTGGTAACCATTGGCAACAGCCTTATTATATTCTTCTTGAGTTAAAATTCGGTTGTAATTGATCTGTTTTGCAAGTCGTTCATCAGGGTTTTGAAAACCTTTGGTTCGATTGCGCATTTGCTCTTTTAAGTAATCATCCTCTGTCCAGCCATCAATATATTTTGCACCAGCATCCAATTCCAACCAACTCGTTGGACGATAGTTAAAGTTAAAGGCAATACTGGTTTCTTGCCGATGTCCTTTGCGTGGAAGGGCAATAAACGGGCTAGCCGTTTGCGATGGTGGTACGTCGTTAGAGTCTAATTTTTCTTTGAGCATTGAGCCGCGAATGGTTAAATCAAGATCGGGCGTGAGCGCCATGGTATTGCGTAAATTAAATCCAATACGGTCATTTTCAGAATTGGTTGCTGCGGTATTAATTAAAGTTCCATCAATGTTAGGATCTCTTCCATCACCATAACCATATTCAAACCCCCAATCACGTTCTTTAGGCTCTCGTGGGTAACCACCAGAGGTGTTGGTATCTCCTACCGAATGCGTCATCCACACATTTGCATTTAGATCAATCCATTGATTATCATCAGGTTTCCATTTGTATTCCGCATTATAGGCATTGACCGTAAAGTGAGCTAATGGCCATTGTGGTAATACTTGTTTTCCTTCCAGCTCAGCAAATCCTAAACGTGAAGGCATAATTTCACCATAGGTACTTTCACTCCGGCGAAAGCCAAGGTGTAATGTTTGGTTTTCAGTGAGATATAAATTGGTTTTGACTAAATAGGATTCCAGCTCATTAGAGGTATTAGTCACTTCTTTTCCGGGGCGAAATACATTCGCGGCAAAAGGTAAGTAAGGGTCTGGGCCAAGTTGTTGCTGTACTGTTTGTTGTTCATTTAATTGAACAGATTCTTTATAACGGTGAGCGCCATTTTTCCCCGCAAAGTAGTTACCTTGCCGGCGATAAGCATAGGCGGCCATTAAATCAAATTTTTCTTGTCGGGTCCCAACCGCGATCCTTCCTCCGTTATCTTTAAAATTGAAAAATTGAGCATTTCCACGGGATTTCGGTGTGATGTTAACAACGGGGTCGGAAAGGACAGAGTTCTTATTTTTATAAATCTCAGGGTGATCTCGGTAATCTTCGCCATAACCATAGTGGGGAATACGTTCACGAGTTGAATTACTGCTGGTTTCCAATTTTAAGCTGACACCAAACTTTTCATCCGGTGCAACAACATCATCTATCCCTATGGTTCTGATGGCTATCCCTCCACCGACAGAGGTTTTTATATCGCCAGCGAGAGAACCACTTTTTTCAATCTCAATGCTACTAATGAGGTTTGGGTCCACATAGTTACGGTTATTTGCGCCATTATAACCCCGATAAACGGTGAGTGATTGTTCTGTGCCGTCAACCGTGACAGGAACACGCTCTTGCCCTTGGATCCCTCGAATATTTGGGTCTAACGCACCACTGTTTCTCGCATCACCGCTATAGACACCAACTGCACTATTTAGCACATCTGCAGTACTGGTGCCTTTATAACGTTCAACAAGGTCTTTTCCTAAATAAATTTTAGAACCTTTGGCATCATATTGGTCATCGTAACCTTGTTGATCTCGTTCTTTGATGGTTTTTGCTGAATCTTGAACGGTAATGGTGCCGAGGTGTTCTTCTTTTTCCCCTAAAGCGGTTATTGGAATAAAAAGAGCAGTAATAATTGCAGTAGTAATAGGTGTTAATTTATATTTATACATAGTGTTTTTCTCTGTGCCATAACGCTTAAAAACGGGTTTCTAACCCAATAGAAATTTCGTGCTGGTGGTAGGAGTAAATTCCATCCGCGGAACTGCGATTGTCACGAAAGCGGTAACTGGTATAAGGCGTGAATGTGAGCAATGAATAATTTGGAAAGCTGAGTCGCGCAAAATACATAGCTTCTTTATCATGGCGTTTTACATTCAACATTTGGTTGAAGGCCTTGAATTGGCTTTCTCGATAAGTTGCGAGTGCCAGTAAATGAATATCGGGTGTGAGTACGGTATACAAGCCACCTCGGATGCCTAGCTGGTCATAATCATCACTACGAACTTCAGTCGTGAGACGAGTTGCATCAGCCCCTAAAAAGAGGGAAGTATCTGGGGTAATACCATAGACACCCGTTAGATGTAGGCTACTTCGATCGCCATCAGCACTGTCATACGGTTTTTGGTAATGAAGTTGTTGGTAGTCAGCGGAGGTACTGAGGATAACCCGAGGTGTAAATTGGTAGTCGGCTTCAATTTTGCCGCCCATACCTAAATAACGGCGCTTTTCATTAACCGTTTTTAATTCAATTAATGGGCCAAAGGCGATAGTCGTATTTGCATCATTAAAACGATATAAAGTTGCCAAAGAAGAGGTATTTTCACTGAACTCGGCATAGTGAGGATACCGGTCGCCATAAGATGTGCCCTTAATTTGTAAGGAATGGTTGCTCGAGATAGGAATAATTTTACTTAGGCTTGCGTCATAGGTGAGCCCTGGCGATGACTTAGGGTTAGCCATTTTCCAGGTTCCCCCCGGAGTTTCCCAAACTTTATTTTTATCAGGAACTTGGTTGATATTACTGTTGTATTTATAGCCAAAAGAGAGGCTTCCTGTCCAAGCAGTACGGTTTTCTATAGCATCAATAAATTGTTGAATTGTTTGCTTTACACTGGCAGGTAATGCGAGTGTTTCATCGTTGATTAAATTTTGGAATAAAGCCAAAGACTCCTTATTTTGATTATCTTCAAAATAAGCCCGGGCAAGTTCCAATTTAATGCGAAGAAACTTTGGTGAAAGTGCCAGTATTTGTTGGTAGTGGGCAATTGCTTCAGGGTAATGGTTTTGCGCTTTAGCAGTTTCTGCTTTTGCAAATAAAATAAGCAATGGGTCCGCATCAGTTAGCTGCTGGTAGCGAGGCAATAAGCGTTGTACGTCTTGAAATTGCCGATGGTTGATTGCCAGATAAATTGCCTGTCCTAAGTCTTGAGCGTTATTTTTTAGGGTATAGTTTTCCCCATTTAGTTTTATTGATAGGTCATCTGGGAGTAGCAATTGATCTTTATTGGGGACAACTGCACTTTTATCACGATAATTTTGTTTATCTTTTTGCCATAACAACTGTTCTCGGTCAGTATCCAAGCTAGCTGGAAATGCAGAGAACGCAACCATAAGCATCATGATGGCAGGGGGTAATAGCAGATATCGCATAGGATTAGCTTCGGTAATAAAAGGCTGTGGCCAACTACCTGTCACGTTTTATAGTTGGCCACTGAGGTTAATTTACGGATTACTGGGAGATATTCCCACGGCTTCCACCAAAGGCCATGTCTTTGCTGTGGTCGCTAAATTCAGTTACCCCTGCAATATGTTTAGCTTGGTCGCCAAAGAAGTGCCCATTTGTTGAGCCTGATTCACCATTAAGAGTGGCCGCTCCGGCGAAAGTGGCATTGTTATTTATGGTGGCATTAATATTGGTTGAACCAATATTCCCTGCTAAGGATTTAGTTCCAAAGTTGGCTGTCAGAGTACCTGCGGCTAGGGCACCTCCATTATATTGGCTTATCCCTTTAACAGAGTATTCCGCAGTGCCCGCTGTTGGCATATTGGTGGTGACATCTTTACCAGAGTAGTAAGCCGTGTGTGTTGTGTCACTAGCTTGTCCGGTTGATGACCATTCGCCGAAATAGACTTCTGCATCTGCTACTTTTGCAAAGTTAAATACGCCCATTTTGTCATGTGAACCAGAGCTATTAGGCATAGAGACCACATGTGCTTCATTCCCTGGTTGTTTTGGCGCCATTTTTGTTAACCCAGAGAATGAAATGATTTTTCCACCGTAAACAGATTGCACACCAATACCAGGATCACCCGCAGCACCACCATGTCCACCACCGGTTCCTTCTGTCGCTCCAACACGAATGGAAGGTTCATTGGGATCGAAAGGTTGGCTTTGCCCAGAACCGATTGCTGCAGAAGCACCAAAAGTCATTGTGCAGGTTGCGAGTGCTAGAGCGATAATATTTAACTTTTTCATCGAAATACTCCATTTTTATTAAAGATATTAACGATACTATTGATTAAGAAATTATTATTTCGCATATATATGACGAGAGTTATTAAATCAAATAATAATATAAATGCAAATGATAATTCTTCGCATTGACATTAAAATAATTATGGGTATCAATGGGATAGTGGTATTTAGTTTATTGTTAGTTGTTGATATTACGATTTATTTTTGTAATTAATTTGTTGGTTTATCAATTTTTATGATAATTATTTTTTAATAAAAAAGTTAAACTAGTCACATTTTAATGTGTTTGATTAAAAGAGTTACATAAAAAACATTAAAGTTAGTGTTGTTTACTGTTTCATCATCGGCGCTAGTCAATGGCGGGCTAAATAAATTAAAATAGTAAATGAAAATAAGGCGCATTATCATTAATGGTGTGGTAATTTAGCTTTTACCGATCACTATTAGATTAATATTTACTCAAAATGCTAAGGGATAAAGTAATGGCACCATGGTTAATTTTTGGCGCTGGTGGAAAAGGTGTTGGCCATCAGATTGCTCAGTTGGCAATAGCAGAGAAACATCCTGTCATCGCAGTTGTACGTAATAGGCAATCTGCAGCAGCGTTAGAGGCTGTAGGGGTGCAAGTTTTCATCGGCGATGCTTGTGATAGCGAGGTGGTTAAAGCTGCATGCCATGCCGCAGGAACAAATGCCACAGTTATTTCAACCATGGGAGGTACGCAAGATTATTTAGCTCACCGTACGGTGATTGATTGTGCCGAGCAAGCGGGTATATCTCGCATGGTGTTAGTTACGTCATTAGGCTGTGGAGATTCATGGCCTTATTTATCTGCTCGGTCACGCGCTGCGTTTGGTCAGGCAGTGAGAGAAAAATCCCTTGCGGAATCATGGCTACAAACTAGCTCGTTAGATTATGTGATTATTCGCCCTGGTGGGTTATTACATGGTGAACCAACGGGAAAAGCAGTTCTTCAACAAGAGGTTGAAGTTCATGGGTTAGTGATGCGCGCGGATGTTGCTTCACATGTTTACCAGTTGGCTAAGCAAGGGGAATTGAAAAAACAAATTTATAGCGTGGTACAACCCGGTCTGACACCCTCTTAATAAAACCAAGGATTTTTTTGCATAGTGACAACGACATCATAACTATCCTCAATTATTTGTTTATTGCCTTAGACTCGCATAATTTTGAACAAGTTATTCAAGTTTTAGGGGAACAAACAGAAAAGCATAAGGAGACAATCATGAATATTGCGCAACGATTGCAAGATAAAGGACGACAAGAAGGACGGCAAGAAGGGCTGCAGGAAGGATTTCAAAAAGGCAAAGAAGAGGCAAATATAACAACGGCGCGGAATCTTTTGGAACAAGGAGTTAGTATCGAGATAATAATGAAAAGCACTGGGCTGAGCCGTGAAAAACTTATTTCTTTACAGTAACTCAGGTGTTATGACTCAGATTTAAAAGGGATATTATTTATCAATATCCCTTTATTTAATAATAGTTGAATAATATATAAATTATTTAAATGGCATCTACTAGGTTTGCTTATCCCATTGAACTAGTGCTAACGACAGTTGACTCAAAGCGGCATAAAAACCAAACTCATCATACCGTTGGCAATTTTGGCTAAATATTGGTAGCCATTGCAGTAAAAGTGACAAGGTTTTTAGGCGCAATTGCCTTACTTTTTCTTGGTCCAAATGGGCTTCATTTAATGAAAAATGTAAGTGACTTAATAGCTCTAAAAAAATTGAAATATGATCAGAAGGCTCGTTAAATGCCTCACTGGTTTCCATTCCAGCCTCGGCTAATAAGTACTTAATTTGTTCATTACCTTGCTCACAGTTTGGATAAACTGAGGCGTAAGGTAAAGCTGATTGCTTATCAGACATTAAAAATAAGCTACAGAAGTCGGCGGCTAATTCGAGTTGTGCATCATTTCGCATTATTAGCGCTTGGACTTTTGTTTTAACTGCTTGAATTGGCAAAGTTAGAACGGGTTCCTGCTCGACAGTCGTAAACCAATCCATCATTTCGCTAGATTGAATCTGTGCTAACGTTGCATTATCTAATTCACGTGAGAACAATTGTGCTAGCCATGCATAAACACATGCTATTTGTTCTAGCGACAAAGTGATTTGTTTTGTCATTTGTTCACCTGTGATGCAGGAACATATTCACATTGAGCAACCATTTCAATTGGCCCATCGAATGCATTGACGTTATCCACTTGTCCTGTGTATTTTTCTATCTCCACTAAGGTTGTATGTGCGCTGGTGGCCTGCGCTAATTGAGAGGTTCCAATATCAAGCGTTAATACGTTTGGGTTTCCGTATTTGCACAGGGAATTGATTTCTCCACCCTTAGTCGGGTCATACCAAGCTCCTTCATGGATACGAGCAACGCCTTCTGTATATAAGTCAGAAACTACGGCTCCTGCTAACACTTGCCCGCGGTCGTTGAAAACACGAACAATATCACCATTTTGTATGCCTCTAGCTTTCGCATCTTGAGGGCTAATAAAGACCGGCTCTTTGCCACTCACAGAATAATATTGACGTAATACAGGGGACTCGCACAATTGTGAGTGTAAACGAAAATCGGGATGTGCGGATTGCAAATGTAGTGGCCATTTTTTTGAACCTGGACCACCATGAGAGCGTTCTGCTTTTTCGAACCACATTGGGTGACCTTGGCAATCATCATATTGCATATCAGCAATAGTTTTTGAGTAAATTTCAATTAAACCACTCGGTGTCCCTAAAGGTTCTAAGTCGGGATCTTCCCTAAATGCTTGATGACGAACAAACATTTGTGGATGTTCAAATTCCACATAGCCTTCTTTTTCCCAGAACGTATCGAAGGAGGGTAAATGAATACCACGGCCTTTTCCTTGTTGGCTGCCTTCTTGCCAAATGCGTTTTAGCCAGCCCATTTCGTCCAAACCTTCAGTAAAGGCTTCTTCACGACCAAAACGGCGGCATAGGTCACGTAAGATATCGAAGTCATTACGTGACTCAAACTGCGGTTCAACGAGTTGTTTCATCGCAATAATGCCACGGTTTGAGTGATTGCCGTATTGGTCAAGGTCATTACGTTCAAATTGTGTGGTTGCCGGTAATACGATATCGGCAAAACGACAGGTGGATGTCCATTGATTATCAATAGAGACAACCGTTTCTAGTTTTCGCCAACCTTCAATAATACGGTTAATTTGTTGGTGGCGGTGGAATGGGTTGGTTCCGGCAAATACACACATTTTTAGTGGAGGTAATTTAACTGCTTTACCGTTCCAGTTGATTGTTTTTCCGGGTTCTAAAATAGCATCAATAAAACGAGCAATAGGGATGGTGCTGCTGTAGCCTTTGTAGTCATTGTTATCATGAATAGGTGGCACTTTGGTTGAGCCGGAAAAACCACTTAAAATAATTCCCTGGCGGCTTGGGGTTCCTGCTCCATTATAGTGCCAACCGAAACCAAATCCTCCACCCGGTAAGCCAATCTGACCTAACATCGCAGCCAAAACGACAATCATCCAAGACCATTGTTCACCATGTTGCATACGTTGAACACACCAACCTGCGATGATTTGGGTTCTATCTGCTGCCATTTGGCGGGCTAAAGCGCGGATTGTGTCGGCATCAATGCCACAGATTTCAGCCGCCCATTGTGTATCTTTGGGTTGTCCATCTGTTTTTCCCATTAAGTAGGGAACAAATTGCTCGAAACCAACACAATATTCTTTTAAGAAAGTTTTATCATGTAAGTCTTCACTGTAAAGTGTGTGGGCGATGGCTAATTGCAGTGGGACATCCGCTTGCGGGTTAATCGCAATATGCTGAACATTGGTACGCCCAAGGTAATCATGAGTTGAGGTGATTATTGGGTCGATACTGATGACTTTTATCTCGCCATTAGCGGCTTTTTCTTTCAGTTGTTCATAATATTCATAAACGTCATGATCAGGACACCACCAGTTAGCTTGTTGGTTTTTAATCAGGTCAGAGCCCCATAATACGATGGTTTTACTATTTTTAAGGACTAGCGGCCAAGAGGTTTGTTGTTCATAAACCTCCATTGACCCGACAACTCGAGGTAAAATCACTTGTGCAGCACCCGTTGAGTAGTCTCCGCCAGTACTGACACTATTACCGTGCAGCGCAATGGCGCGGGCTAACATACCTGATGCATTGTGGAGCATCCCTGTCGATTGCCAGCCATTTGCAGTAAGTAATCCACTTGGTCCATAAGTTGTTTGAATACGTTCTAATTCTTGATAGAACAAATCAAGGGCCTCATCCCAAGAAACACGTACGAAGCGGTTATCACCTCGTTGTGAGGTGTCACTTAAATGGCGTTTACGTAGCCAGTCAACACGCACCATTGGGTAACGGATACGGGCAGTGCCATGCACATGGTCAGGCAATCCTGCAATCATTTTTGATGGAAATTTATCGTGTTCAAAGGGTTTTGCTTCGATAAAACGGCCATCAACTACGGTAGCGCGAATTGCGCCCCAGTGTGACCCAGTTAGAATGCCTTCTTGTACCACCGCAGTTTGTTCTCCAGCTGTTGCAGCGTTAGCCTTACGTGGTGTTAATAGGGAAGGGCCTAACATACCCGCAACAGTGAGCCCGCCAAGCTGGAACAAAAAGTGTCGACGAGAAGCTTGAAAAGTTGGATTATTTTTCATTCTGTACTCCGTTATCACCGTGTGAAGATCCTGCGGTATCAGATGCATTCATTTGTAAGTATTTCAATAAGGTACGCTCTTCTCGCTTATCTAAACTGGTAAAGCCAATCATACCATTTAATGTGCCTATCCAACCGTTAGCATCAAAGTGAGCAATATCTGGCGCGCCATGGCATTGATTACAAGAACCGTTATATAAAGAGTCTGCATAAGCCCATATCGGTTTGATATCATTGACCATATCACCTTGCTGCATCCATGCAGTCGCTTGCAGTTTGCTCCATGACGTATCTGTTGCAGCGACGACGGTGCTTTCTAAATTTTTCACATTTTCTTGAACATCACCACGTATCGAAGCTACGAAAATTCGCTTGCCGGGGAATTCAGATAGAACTCGTTGGCGACCATCGGTTTCTGTCCACCCTGTGATTTCAACTTGTAGCCAATCGCCATCACGTTTTAGGACTTTCACCTCTGAGGCAGGAAGTAACGAGCCAGCGGGGTCTTTATCCCCTTTATTGGAATATAAAGGTTTAATATCAAGTGAATAAAGAATGTCAGCATCACTATTTGCTTTCGCCCTTAACTCATCAAATTGCTTACGAAAGCCACTGCTCATATCGGGTAATTGGTGGGCAATCCCTTTATGGCAGTCAATACATGACTGATTTTCTTTCGCAGCGATTTGCATTTGGCGAGCTGCTTCTGGATTTTGTTTAGCGTGATCCATTGAGTCATAATCATGGCAAGAGCGGCAAGTAGCAGAATTATTTTCTTTCATGCGAGCCCACTCGCGTTCCGCAAGTTCGGCACGTTTGGCTTCAAATTTTTCTGGGGTATCTATCGAGTGAGCAATAAATGTTTGATAAATATCATTGCTTGCTTCGAGTTTCCGTTTAATCATGCCTGGAAGGTCGGAGGGAATATGGCAGTCATGGCATTCTGCGCGTACGCCAGATGCATTTTGGAAATGTACAGATTGCTTATATTCTTCGTAAACGGGTTCCATGCTATGGCAACTGACACAAAACTCGGTGGTGCTAGTCACTTTCATCCCAACATGGGGAACAACGATTAACGCAACACCCACTGCAATCCCGACAACGATTAACGTTAGCATTGACCAACGAGCACTTGGTTTTCGCAACGCTCTCCAGAGTTTCCGCATAATAGCCCCTGTAATTATATGGTTTAATACAGGCGATCTTATTGAGTTAATATGAATAGCGGTACTAGTCAGAATGAACAGCTTACGGCAAGATATGGGCAAATATGAACAGATATGAACAGAAGAGAGTATATCAATGACATCACATCATATTGTGGTTGTTGAAGATGAACCCGTTACTCAGGCTCGCTTACAGGCTTACTTTGAGCAAGAAGGGTATCGTGTTTCTGTAACGGGGAATGGCGCGGGGCTACGCGAAATTATGGACCAGCAAGCCGTTGACTTGATTCTGTTGGATATTAATTTACCAGATGAAAACGGGTTAATGTTAACAAGGGCACTACGTGAGCGTTTCACGGTAGGAATTATTTTAGTCACAGGTCGCTGTGACCAAATTGACCGTATTGTGGGTTTAGAAATGGGAGCCGATGACTATGTTACTAAGCCCTTGGAACTCAGGGAATTAGTCGTTCGCGTTAAAAATTTACTTTGGCGAATTGACCTTGCTAAGCCTTCGCAAGCTCAAGTTGTTTCACAAGATAATTGTTATCAGTTTGCTGGCTATTGCCTAAATGTTTCGATGCATACGCTCGAATTTGAGCATCAGGCTATCAAACTCACACGGGCTGAATATGAAATGCTAGTGGCTTTTGTGACGAACCCGCGGGAGATTTTAAGCCGAGAACGTCTTTTACGTATGTTATCTGCCCGACGAGTTGATAACCCTGACTTACGTACCATAGATGTACTTATTCGCCGTTTACGCCATAAAATCAAAGCGGATTTATTAGTGACTCAGCATGGTGAAGGCTATTTTTTAGCCGCCGATGTATATTGATATACGGGCCTAAAGCCTCCTGGAGATAATGAGTTGCGTAAGTGTTCACTATCTGCGTTTTGTTGGGTAAGCACTAAAATCGGCGGGCTTATATTGTTTGGAACCGGCTGCTTTTGTAGTACTTTGATGGCTTGTTCAATCACTAGCTCACCTTGCCAAACCATTTGGTCGCTGGCAGCCATAATAATTCGGCCTCTTTTTAACCCGCGGTAGACTTGGTGAGAAAGGTAAAAAGAGACAATATTCAATGGGTTCGTTAAGTTTCGGCCTTCACCCATTGCGGCCTCAGCAGCAATAGCAGTGCCAACGACGACATCGACATCAGGGTTACGCTCTAACATTTCATGTAATAGATTGCGTTGAACCTCAAGGTCGTTATCCCCTTGCGCCACATCCACAATTTGTACTTGGCTACCTGCAATAGCTTCTCGGAATCCTTGCTCCATTTCATGGCTGCCTCCGGCATTTAATGGGCCAGGCATAAGTAAAACTTTCAATGGTTTACCTTGACTCCATTGGACTAAATAGCGCCCCGGTTGATAACCCATTTGAAACCAAGGTACACCAACGCGGGTTTTAATTGTTTTATCGTGTGTCGCATTGATGACTTCAATGACAGGCGTATTTTCTACCAGTTGGCTAAGGTTTGGAAAAGTTGTGGTGCTACTGCCTAGTAAGATGGCATCTGCTCCCCATTGTTGGCACTGTGTAATTTGCTTTTGTTGGGTTGCTAGTTGGTTATATCCACCGGCTTCTAATACGTTTAGGTCAATGCCATAGTGTTTTGCCGCTTTTTGCATTCCGTAATTAATTGATAACCAATAAGAATCTTTTAGGCTAGGATAAAGCGCACACAACTTCCATGTTTTTGTGGCGGTAACGGGATCATGTGGTTGCTGGTCAAAATGCAGTGTGTCACGCCACTGAATTAGTGAGCTATCGTGCGCCGTTGCTAGGCTCAACAACGAGTGAAATGTGAACAGTAGTAAAATCAATACACGCATGATAGCCTCACAAACCAGAAACCTTTATCCTAAATGCATTCTTGCTGCTAACTCAACCATTTTAATTTTTAGGCTAACCAAACCGTGAATTTATCACTAACTAGACGACTATGGATGGGCTTTGCGTTGATGGCTGCATTGACCTTTATTAGCACCCTTGTGGGGTGGTACAACTTACGTTTTGTTAGCCAAGTTGAACAGGCCAACACCGAGGCTCTGATCCCAACCATGAATATGGCAAGGCAACTGAGTGAAGCGAGCGCTTGGGAGCTATTTTCTGCACAAAATCTCACAAATGCAGATAGCGAAAGTATTTGGTTAGCACAAGGACGAATGTTAACGGCACAAAGCCTTAAAATCACTAATTTACTGAAAATATTAAGAGAACAAGGCTTTAATACACAAAATATTGAACAACAAGAAAAAGAAATTGCTCAGTCATTAAGCCAACAGGGTGAATTAGTTGGGCAGCGGTTAAAACTGCGCGTAGAGCAACAACAATTAAGGCAGCATATCATTGCGGCGGCGGGTGATATCGCTCAAATGGCACATGGTCAGGCAAACAATGCCGCCACCTCAGCGGGAGCAACTCAAGTCAGTATTTACGACCTTATTGAAAGGAAACAAGGGGAACAAGCACAACAAGCCCTTGATCAACTAATTGATATTGACCTTGAATATGCCAGCCAAATGAATGAGCTTCGATTAAGCGCGATGCGTGTACAGCAAATGGTACTTAATTTAGGTTCAAACCAGCCCCACCGCAATATGGCCGAATTAGAAAAACAGTTGAATTCTGCAGTTAAAATCTTACAACGTCGGCAAAAATATATTGAAGATCCTGCAGTGCGAGGCCAAGTAGAAAACGCGTTAAATAGCGTGAAGCGCTATACTGAGTTAATCGCGTTGTACCGGCAAGATAACGACATCACAACACGTTTACAGATTTTATCACAAAATAATATTGACCAATTTGCACGTTTTAGTAGTGAAGTAGCGCAATTAGTTGACATCATTGAGCTTCGTAACCAAACCGCATTGGGACAACTTAAACAAGCCAGTGAACGAGGGCAGAATTGGTTGTTAGCATTGAGTATTGTCTCATTACTCTCACTTATCTTGATCCTTTGGCGAGTGGTTTATCGTTTAGTGACAAAGCCGTTGGCACAGCAAACCCAAGCCCTTCAACGCTTATTAGAGGGCGATATTGACTCTGCATTTCCTGAAACTGCAGGGGTGAAAGAGCTTGATACGATTGGCCGTTTAATGGATGCATTTCGTGAAAGTGTTCATGCCTTAAATAATCAGCGTGAACAGCTAGCAGACGAAGTCAAAGCGAGGACGGCAGAATTGCGCGTGATGGTTGTTGAGCACCGCAAAGCTCGTTCTGAAGCAGAACAAGCCAATCAGGCTAAATCGGCATTTTTAGCGGCAATGAGCCATGAAATTCGCACTCCTCTTTATGGGATTTTGGGGACAGCGCAACTGTTATTAGAAAATAAAGCACTTAGCCAATATCATGATGATTTATATGCGATTACTGACTCAGGTGAATCTTTATTAGCAATTTTGAATGACATTTTGGACTACTCCGCAATTGAAGCTGGGGGACAAAATGTTTCCATCAATGATGAGCCTTTTGAGCCCAAGCCGTTATTAGAAAGTACTTTGTATTTAATGAATGCCAGTAATAAAAATAGTGCTATTCAGTTAGTTGCAGATATTGCGGATGATTTGCCGATTGCTTTACAAGGGGACCCGCTACGGATCCGACAAATTATCACGAATTTACTCAGTAATGCATTGCGCTTTACTCAAAAGGGGCAAATCACTTTGCGTAGTTGCCGTTATGGTAAATATTGGTTTATTGAAGTGGAAGACACAGGGTGTGGCATTGATAGCTCGCGATTTACTGATATTTTTAAGCCATTTGTGCAAGTAGATAGCCAGCGGGGTGGTACAGGGCTTGGGCTGACAATTAGTGCAAGTCTAGCGCAAGCGATGGGAGGTGAATTGACGGTTAGTAGCCAGTTGGGGAGCGGGAGCTGCTTTCGTTTAACATTGCCGCTATGTATCACCTCTCATCCAGTGGTTAAATCGGCTGAGCTGCCATTAGACATGCGAGGTGTGAATTTATTACTCATAGAAGACAACCCATTGACTCAAAAAATCAGTGGAGAAATGTTAACCCGCAGTGGGGCTCAGGTAACCATTGTTGGCTCTGCTGCTGAGGCTTTGGCGACTCTACAAACTGGTCAACAATTTACGGCGGCATTGGTGGATTTTGGCTTACCTGACATCGATGGTATCACCTTGGCTAAACAAATAGCGAAAACTTACCCTACATTGATTTTGATTGGTTTTAGTGCTCATGTGATTGATGAAACATTGCGCCAACGAACCAGCCAAGTTTTTCGCGGTATCATTCAAAAACCGGTACCAAGAGATATGTTAAATCAATTAATTGTTAAATATATTTCAGGTGGTGAATATACATTGTCTGATTCTGGTGTTCAGGGAGAAGTTATAAATTTACAACAGCTTGCCAGTGATGCCGAATTAAT
The DNA here is from genome assembly GCF_032706145.1 of Providencia sp. PROV040. Taxonomy (NCBI): domain Bacteria; kingdom Pseudomonadati; phylum Pseudomonadota; class Gammaproteobacteria; order Enterobacterales; family Morganellaceae; genus Providencia; species Providencia sp. PROV040. The sequence goes on from NZ_CP120530.1 coordinate 1,468,912, forward strand.
GGGATTCCAGAAAATTCGCGAATGGGTGAGTATTTTTAAACAACATTCCTTGCCTTTGCTCGATCAAATTGACATTGCACGAGCAGAAAGTAACGCAGAACAAATAAAGCGCCTTGCTCACCAGTTAAAAAGCAGTTGTGCCAGTTTGGGAATGCAAAACGCAGTACAAAGCTGCGTATTACTAGAACAGCAGCCAATGGCGGATACCCAATTGAAGGATGATATCCAGCAAGGCTTACGGGCTATTGATCAATGGTTGAATAAAATACATTGACTCTTTAACTAGCCCGTAAGGTTAACAAAGATATATATTCAGGACAAAAGCTTAGCGAGCAACCCGTAGGCCCCCGGTCACACCTTGTGGGCTCCAAAGTATTTGCCATAATTGAATATCTCTCGCTCTAAATGCACCTGCACAAGCATTTAAATAATAAGAAAACATGCGTTTGAAGCGAGGCGTGTAATTATGTTCGAGCTCTGGCCAAGCCGCTTGAAAACGGGAATACCACGCCATAAGTGTATGGTCATAATCTGCACCAAAATTATGCCAATCCTCCATTACCAGTTTGCCTTCGCTGGTTTCGCCAATATTTTGTACAGACGGTAGGCAGCCGTTTGGGAAAATATACTTGTTAGTCCATGGGTCGACATTGACTTTATTTTGATTAGAACCAATGGTGTGAAGTAAAAACAAACCATTAGTTTTTAAATTGCGTTGAATAACATCAAAGTAAGTCGCATAGTTTTTAGGCCCGACATGCTCAAACATGCCTACAGAGACAATACGGTCAAATTGGTCGTTGAGATTCCGATAATCGTCTAATTTAATATCGACATCTAAGCCTGCACAGCGAGCTTGAGCATATTTTTGTTGCTCAGCGGAAATAGTGACACCCGTGACAGAAACTCCATAGTTTTTTGCTGCATAGGCAGCTAGCCCGCCCCATCCACAGCCGATATCCAGTAATCGCATACCTGGTTTTAATTGCAGTTTTTCGCAGATTAAATTTAATTTTTGTTCTTGAGCAAGAGGGAGGTTTTCAGGAACCGTTTCTAAACCTTTCCAGTAGCCGCAAGAATATTGCATATAAGGGTCGAGCATCAGGGAAAATAAGTCATTCCCGAGGTCGTAATGTTCTTCTCCAACAATGCGAGCACGTTTTAGGGTTTGTAAATTGCGAACGCGTGCGACAGCAATTTTCAATGTATCACTGAAATTATGAGGTATTTTTTTATCGAGCTTATGGCGTAATACATGTTGGAAAAATATGTCTAAACGTTCGCAATCCCACCAACCATCCATATAGCTTTCACCTAATCCTAATGAGCCTTGTTGTAGCACTCGTTTAAAGAATTGGTGGTTGTGAACTTGAATATCGAAAGGGCGGGAGCCATTAATTTTAATACCAGCTTCACTTAATAATTCAGCAGCAATGCGTTGCCAAGAATCGATAGTATTTTTTTGGTTAACGACTTGTTCAGTACTCATCTGATCTCCAATTTTTTTCAAAGTGGGATTCAGAGAACTTTATTTGTGACGTATTCGCGGTACAGCAAAACAGGAATATTGGCCACCGCTGCATGACAGTCAGTGTATTAGCGTTATTGTTGCTATAAATAAAGCTCAAATCCAGTTTCAGATAACTCTCTAAAAAATATAAAACGTTCGCATTGAATTTCAATAGAAATTGCGCTTAATACTTAGAAATGGCACTTATAACCAAAAAAGGAGTTCTTATAAGACGTTTATTTGCTCACCAAAGCTTTCAAGCTCTGCAATAAGTATTGGATTAAGTCTAGTATATAGGAATGAATTTTGTGTAAGAATTACGTTATTAGTTGCTTTTTATCCGATTAAGATTAGTTCTTCGGGCTGGTTTTATTTAAATTAATGATGAGCTATAAGACAATTGGCTCACCTACTGTTGTAGAGAGCCATTTTGGAATAAAAAATTAATGGTTAGATTTTTGGAGTATATCCATAACGGATTGTTTCCGTTTGTTCTAAATGAATTTGGGTTACCGCAGGTTGGGTATTGGCAATCACCTGACCATCACGAACCGAATAACGTACAGGAACTTGACGGCGCACGGCATCGAAGCCATTTTCTGCAGGTAAAATCAATAAACTAGCGCGTTTTCCTTCACTAACGCCATAATCTTGCAAGTTCAACGTACGTGCGCTGTACTCACTAATCAGTTTCAGCCCATCATTGATTTGCTGGTAACCCATTAATTGGCAAACATGTAACCCCATATGCAGGACTTGCAGCATATTAGCTGTACCAAGTGGGTACCAAGGGTCAAAAACATCATCGTGGCCGAAGCAGACATTAATATCTGCGGCTAGCATCTCTTTCACTCGCGTAATCCCACGGCGTTTGGGATAAGTATCAAAGCGGCCTTGTAAGTGAATATTCACTAGCGGGTTAGCCACAAAGTTAATCTCAGACATTTTTAGCAGACGAAATAAACGAGAAGTATAAGCGCCATTGTATGAATGCATCGCAGTGGTATGGCTTGCCGTGACGCGAGAACCCATCCCCTGTGCATGTGCTAGCGCTGCGACAGTTTCCACAAAGCGGGATTGTTCATCATCGATTTCATCACAGTGGACATCAATCAAACGGTCATATTTTTGTGCTAAAGCGAACGTTTTATGGAGTGATTCTACACCATACTCACGAGTAAATTCGAAATGTGGAATAGCACCAACGACATCGGCTCCAAGGCGTAGTGCTTCTTCTAACAAGGCTTCGCCATTTGGATAAGACAAAATACCTTCTTGTGGAAAAGCAACAATTTGCACATCAACCCAAGGCGCGATTTCTTGTTTTACTTCTAACATCGCTTTCAGTGCGGTTAATGTTGGGTCTGACACATCCACATGGGTGCGAACATGTTGAATACCATTGGCAATTTGCCATTTAAGGGTTTGCCACGCGCGGTTTTTAACATCCTCGTGGGTAAGCATCGCTTTGCGCTCCGCCCAACGTTCAATGCCTTCAAAGAGTGTTCCAGACTGGTTCCAGCTTGGTTGCCCAGCGGTTTGAGTAGTATCCAAGTGAATATGTGGCTCAACGAAGGGCGCGGTCACCAAACCACCTTCACCGTCTAAGCTGTTTGGCAATATTTCGCCTTCAGGTTGTGGAAGGATAGCTTGAATTTTTTGGTTGTCGATATCAATACGCCACAGCCCATCACGCTCGGGTAAACGGATATTATGGATATGTTTGATAGTTTGATTAAGCACGGGTCATCTCCGAATCAGTAGTATGGCGGCGATTTAATAATGGGTTAAGGATAGCGTAACATAATGCACCACCCAGCACGGCATTGACAGGGACAATACCTGGTAACCAGTTACCTGCGATAACCCCAGCGGCAACAGCGATTAATGCACTGATGTTGACATCACGCATTTTACTGCGGTCAAAGGTTTCATAGCGGTGACGGTACATGAGGTAGTCGGCGATGATAATTCCACCAATAGGGGGAATAGCCGCAGATAAGAAAGTTAGCCAGCCGACAAAATTATTATATAACCACAGTGCGCATAACGTTCCTACCAGTCCATTGACAATGGATAAGGTTTTGCTGGATAACCCGGTGATATTGGCAAACCCCAAGCCTGACGCGTATAGGGCGTTATCATTAGTTGTCCAAATATTTAGACCTAAAACGATAATTGCGGGTAATAGCAAACCTTGAGCAATCATCACATCAGAGATATCTGCCATACCTAATGATGCAGCGCCAGCGGCGCCAAAGATAAACATCAATGAGTTACCAAGGAAAAAGGCAATAATAGCGACAAGTACTGCAATTTTAGGTCTTCGCCCGAAACGCACAAAATCGGCCGTTAATGTTCCTGCACTCACAAAAGAGCCTACCACCATGGCTAAAGCAAGGTTAAAATCGATGGGTTTTGCGGGTACGACAGCCTGCAATGCACTCATTCCACCCATATCAGTGATAGCAAGGTAAACGGAGTAACTACCGAGTATCGCAATGGCAGGAACAGCAACGATTGACAGAACTGTAAGAGCAGAAATACCAAAAAACACAGTAACGGTCATTAAGACCCCGGAAATACCAATTAACCAGTTGATATCCCAGCCTGTTGCTTTACCAACAGGAATGGCAAACATCGCAACACCGACACCAAACCAGCCAACTTGTGTGCCGCCCAATAGGAAAGAGGGGAGCCATGAGCCTTTAATACCAAAAGAATAACGAGCAAGAAGGTGAGTGGTTAAGCCTGTTTTAGAACCAATAAAACCAAGAAATGCGGTGTAGATACCAAGAAGAAGATTACCGATAAGAACTGCGAGGAAGAAATCATGAAAATCAAGACCGGTACCGAGAGCGCCTCCGGTCCACATACTGGCGGAAAAGAACGTTAAACCTAGCATCACAAAGGTTAATGCTAGTCCGCCTTTCCGCGCCGATATGGGCACGGGGCCATGGCTATAATTTTTATCGTCAGGCACGATTGTCTCCAGTTATTTTTTTCAGGCCAAAAAATCCGACGCATTTTATAGCCATCAAAACAAAAAGCAAACGTTTTCGTCAATAATTTAAAATAATTAATGTATTCAAGAATAATTTTATTTATGGAATTAAAAGTAGAAATAATAGATAACTTAGGGTTTAAATTGCCTTATTTTTCAGTAATTCAATGCATTCTTGAGCACCACGTTTAAGCACATGGCCTTTCAAACATACCGCGTGAATAGGCAGTTTGAAGCCATTTGGGGTATTTTTAAACTCAAGGGGTTTTAGTGAGCCATCGTTCAATTTATCTTTAATTAGTGACAAAGGGAAATTTCCCCATCCCATACCACTCTCGACTAAACCGAGAGCCAAAGAAAAATTGTCTGTTTTCCAATAATTACTGGAAACTAGAATGCGTATATCACTCAATTCACGTTGGCGGCTCGCAATAATAATTTGCCGGCTTTCAACAAGGTCTTCGATATAGAGCGATGTTTTATTTTGTAAAGAGGGATGTTTAGCCGAAATGGTGGCAATAATTGATTCTTCGCCAATATAATGAAATTGCTCTTGGGAATTAACATTTAAACCGCCAAAGACAATCGCAAGGTGAATTTGTTGTTCATGTAATAACGGTAGAAGATCATCTTGAGGTGCGGTAATCAGTTCAATATGCAATAAAGGATAACGCTGGCTTAAAATATGTAGAGCATCAAAGAGTAAATTGGCATTGATACCTGCTGCAATACCAATGGTCAATTTACTTTCGACACCTTGGGTCAACTCTAAAGAAAAAGTATTGAGTTGTGATAAATTAGCCACAATATGCCGTGCATAGGGCGCTAATGAAAGTGCCTTTTCAGTGGGCTTAGGCTCTCTAGTGTGTCTATCAAATAGTTCAAATCCAAGTTCAGCTTCTAGATTCGCCACGGCCATACTGACCGCGGATGGCACACGTTTTAATGCCCTAGCCGCCGCAGAAAATGAGCCTTTATCTAACACGGTAAGAAAAATCGTTAGGTTGTCACTATTAAATGGCATCATTCACCTTTCAATAAAACTGATAGAAGCTGACTTTTATTATCATTGAATTATATTTATTTTACCACTTTGTTGATAATGATATTTTTGGAGGTGGGAAAATGCAGGGGATTAAACGTAAAATTGTTTTTGTCACGGCTTATGAGGTGATTGGGTGGTTAATTTCAGCGTTGGCATTGGCTTTTCTTTCTGGTAATTCAGCGGAAACAACAGGCCCATTAGCTTTAGTCATAACAACTATTGCAGTGAGCTGGAACTTTATTTTTAATACCGCATTTGAATATTGGGAATCAAAACAAAAATCACGCATTAGAACCTTTAGGCGCCGGTTTGTACATGCCATATTATTTCAATTAACGTTGGTGATTTTTTTAATTCCTTTAATAGCATGGTGGTTATCAATTAGTCTTTTACAGGCGTTAATACTCGACTTCGCCTTAATTATTTTTATCCCAATTTATACTTTCTTTTTTAATTGGGCATTTGATAAGATTTTTGGATTACCTAAATCTGCCTTACCGCAAGAGAATAACGCCACATCATAGAAAAGTAAGAAAATTATCGAGTTTCCTTCCGTACTAACATTGTGCAGAAGGAAACTCGAATCACACATATTATTTTAATAACCTAGCCTTAACGGATTTCCCTTTAATTTTTCCTTGCTGTAAATGCTTCCAAGCTTGTACGGCAACCTCACGTTTGAGTGCGACGTAGGCATGGGTAGGGTGGATCACAATCTTGCCAATATCGGCACCATTGAGGCCAACTTCTCCGGTTAAAGCACCTAAAATATCTCCGGGGCGTATTTTGGCTTTTTTACCGCCATCAAGGCATAAGGTCATCATTGTCGCTTCTAACGGAGTGACTCGTAAACCTGTCGGTTCGGTTTGCCAATTAAGCTTCATGTTTAACATTTCTTCTAGAGCATTGGCTCGTTGGGCTTCTTCTGGCGCACATAAACTAATTGCTAAACCGCTTTCACCGGCACGTGCAGTTCGGCCGATGCGGTGAACATGCACTTCAGGGTCCCATGATAATTCATAGTTAATCACCATTTCGAGGGCTTTAATATCTAACCCGCGGGATGCGACATCCGTAGCCACTAATACACGGCTACTTCCGTTAGCAAAACGCACAAGAGTTTGGTCACGCTCACGTTGTTCCATGTCACCATGAAGCACTAAGACACTTTGTTTGCTGGCTGTTAAGGCATCATAAACGGCTTGGCAATCTTTCTTAGTATTACAGAAAACGACACAAGAAGCGGGCTGTTCACGGCTTAAGAGCTTTTGTAATAATTCAATTTTTTCGTGACGAGCGACTTCAAAAAATTGTTGTTCAACTGCGGGGAGTTCATCAACACTATTGATTTCAATGGTTTGTGGGTTATTTTGAATTTGCTGGCTAATTCGTGCAATTTCTTCTGGCCAAGTGGCTGAAAACAATAATGTTTGTCTATTAATTGGTGCGTAATCAATTATGGTCTCAATATCTGGCATAAAGCCCATATCGAGCATTCTGTCTGCTTCGTCTAAAACTAAAGTTTGCAATGCATCAAGTTGTACTGTTTCACGATTTAAATGATCAAGTAAGCGCCCCGGTGTGGCAACAATGATATGTGCTGCATGTGCAAGGGAGTCGCGTTGTACGCTGAAAGGCATACCACCACAGAGTGTCAAAATTTTGATATTAGGGATCGCGCGAGCTAAACGGCGCAATTCATTGGCGACTTGATCTGCCAGTTCACGAGTTGGACATAAAACTAATGACTGAGTTTTAAATAATTTGGCGTCAATATGTTGTAATAAACCCAGACCAAAAGCCGCAGTTTTGCCGCTGCCCGTTTTAGCTTGTGCTCGGACGTCTTTTCCGGCAAGTATAGGGGGAAGAGCGGCAGCTTGGATCTGCGTCATGTTTAGGTAGCCTAACTCTTGCAAGTTAGTGAGTTGTTCCGCAGAAAGCGCATTTAGGTCAGCAAATGAAGTCACAATACAATCTCAAATAGAATAAAAGGCATAATAGCGCTAATAATACTATTCCTACCTTACTCTGTCTGTTTTTAATTCGTCATTAATGTAGAATCCGGCTATCACTGATATAGTTCAAAATTAAATCAACAGGAAGTAATGAAATGGAAAATTTGCAACAGCGGCTAATTAATTATCGGCAGCACTTAGAAAGTGGTGAATTGAAATTTGCTTATGAGTATTTGATTAAAACTATCATGCAAGTAAAACAATATATTGCAAGAAATCCAGATACAGAATTTAAGTGTGGAAATGTATCCCCAGGCTATTTGGATTATACCTATTTTCCATTAGTTAATAGTTTTTTGACGGCAAGAAAACTTCGATTTGGACTCGTGCTAAATCATAACACGCTAAATTTGGAACTGTGGTTAATGGGGCAAAATGCAGCCGTACAAAAAGAATACTGGCAGAGTTTGAAAAATAGCCCTTGGAATCTGGATAAAACTGAAATGCCACAATAGAGTGTGTTAGCAATCAATTTACTTGTTGAACCTGATTTTACCGATAAAGATACACTATTTATGGATATTGAAAAGACAATATTTCCAGTTATGGAAGAGGTTATTCAATATCTTGAAAGTAGCAAATGATGTTTTGGAAATGTCGATGGCTTTTAGCACCACTTAAAAGTGGTGCTAAAAAGATGGGGGTATTCAATATTGATGTCTTAGATAGGACCTAAATTTGTCATTACAGCATATATTAGAGCGACAATAGAAATGGCTACCCATGTGAAGACTAACGGCCAAATAAATCTCACCCATTGTGTATAAGGAATTTTTGCCGTTGCAAGTACAGCCATTAAAATTCCAGAAGTTGGGTTAATACAGTTAACAACCCCTTCTCCAAGCAATACAGTTTGCACTGTCGTTTGGCGAGTGATTTCTAATAAATCGCCCATTGGCGTGAAAATAGGTACAAGCACTGCCGCTTCACCAGAACCTGATGAAATAAAGAAGTGCATAATTGCCGCGGTTGCGAACATGGAAAGGGCAGATAAGGTCTTCGGTAAGCCATCCATCATTGAAATAATGGCATTAACGATGGTATCTAAAATCATCCCATCAGATAATACGATAGCAATAGCGCGTGCCATACCAACGATAAACGCGCCACCTACCATTCCCGCACAACCTTTTAAGAAGCCTGTTGCAATGGTATTAGGAGACATGCGGTTTAAAATACCCACGCCAACGCCTAAGATGATAAACATAGCCATCATCTCTTTTTCTCCCCAGCCCCACTCAACAGCACCGAAAATAAATCCGACTAAGCAGAATGCGCTATAGGAAAGAATAATGACATGCAAAGCTGAAATTTTAGAGGTTTGGTGTTCGTCGGTATTAATTTCAATCTCAGGACGAACCATGCCTTTATTACGACATTTCTTGGTATAAATCGTTAAAAATAGAATACCCGCGATAACAAATGCAATATAAATAGCCATTCTAAAACCGAGGCCGGATAACAACGGGACGTCGGCTAAACCTTGAGATAAACCCACTGTCATTGGTGCCATGATTGAGGCATTAAAGCCCGAATAAGCCGCAACATAGACTAAAGCAGCACCAAATTTGTCGTCCATTCCCACGGATTTAGCGACTAAAAGACCAATAGGAACAAATGCAATAATTGAGTTAACGACAATCCCTGTTGTTCCTAAAATAGAAAAAACGACAAAGAATATACTGATTAGTAAAAAGTCATTAAGTCTTTTACTGCGCGAGATATTATTGAGTACTTTTTTGATGGCCCCGGTTTCCTCAAGAAGATGTAAAGCACCTCCAGTGAAAATAATCAAAAAGATAATAGGAGCAGCTTTGATTAGACCATCAGCTATTGAGGTGAAAATTTGCCCTGGCAAAATACCGTGTTGTTCTGGTAAGCGCTCATAACTTCCGGGAATGGTATAAGAACTAGATACTTTTGTTTCTATACCATCTTTTACCATGGTGATGACTTTTGTTTCTGATGCATATTGCCCCGCAGGAACGATCCACGTTGCAATACCCGCCAATACTAAGATGAAAAACAAAAGAACATAAGGGTTCAGACCTTCAGAACGTTTTTTAGGTGGTGTTGTTGTGTTTGTTGACATCGTTGCCATAGAGTTTCCTATTGGATTATTATTTATTGTGTAATGCGTTGTAATACATTGAAAAATAACTGTGCACGCTCTGTGAGTGACGGTATTTCTAAGTATTCTTTATCACTGTGCTGGTATCCACCAATCGGGCCTAACCCATCTACAGTGGCCGTTCCGACACCTGCAGTAAAAGAGGCATCAGAGCCACCACCCGTCGAAACATCAAGTAAATCAATGTTTAGTTGCGCAGCTTCTTCTTTAATGATGTTGATAAGAACGGTGCTTTCATCCGTTTTAGCCATAGGTGGGCGATTAATTCCGCCTGTTAAAGTGAGTTTGATGCCGTCTAATACTGGTGTACTACATACTTCCCTGACTTTTTTATCGATCTCAATACCCTGTTCTTCAGACGAAATACGGACATCGATTTCTGCTCTGGCATTCGGAGCTACAGTATTCACAGAGGTTCCACCAGAAATTAGGCCAACGTTAACGGATAGGCCTTTATCATGAGCAGAGAGTGCGTGTAACATTTGGATTTTATATGATAATTCCTGAATTGCACTAATGCCTGCTTCGGGGGCAATACCTGAATGAGAGGCTTTTCCTTCAATATTTAATACATAAGTTCCAACACCGCGGCGAGCGCTCACTATAGCGCCATTGGCACGAGCAGGCTCCATCACAAGTGCGTAGCGCTTTCCTAGTGCACATTGTTCGATGACACCGCGAGATGAAATAGAACCAATTTCTTCATCACAATTGAGGAGGATTTCAATATTTTTGTAGCGAATATCTTGATTATCATAAAGTTGCTTCATGACTTGATATACCATGACATGGCTGCCTTTCATATCAATCACGCCAGGGCCATAAGCTCGATCACCTTCAATGCTAAAAGGACGTTCAGTAACGGTGCCTTTAGGAAAAACGGTATCTAAATGCAATAAAATTAATATATCAGCCTTTATTGAAGGGTGATAAATTCGATAATTATTGCCGAGTGATTCATTTTCAATGATTTCGACTTCGAACCCCATTTCGCGATATTTTTCACACCAGACAGCAGCGTGGTTATCTACACCTTCTTTGTCATAAGAGCCTGATTCGATATTGACTACTTTTTCAAGTAGCTTAAGCATGCTGTCTTCATGCGCTAAAAAGTTATTATTCATGGTTGTTTCCTTATATTGTATTTACTACAAAATTAAGTTGTTTTTATTGTGGTAAATTTAATTTTAGGTGATATCAAAACAGGGTGTATATTAAGTTAAATTTATCTAATTCAGATTTTCACTAAATTAAACGCTGCTTTCATTAAAGGTAAAAAAACAAAAGAAAAAGGCAGTGTTAAAATTTGCTAATAATAATTGCGATTTTTTTTGATTCTCACTGTTTGTATTATGGGAAATAAATACCATAAATTTTTATGCTCTAGTGAGTCGTACCACAGTAAAGGATATAAGAAGTACCAATACTTGATAGTTGAATCATAGGCATTTTTTGACTGTATCATAATAAATAATTTGTATACAAGATGATTATTCACTAAAAATATAAACCCATTTAGAGAGTAATTTTATGGGGATATATAAGATGGAATACATTGCTGATATTGTTCGAGCAAGTTTGAGTTTCTAATGAAAAATTCTGTATTAGGCTAAATTGAGATTCTTTAAGAGAGTGTGATTAGAATAATTTATAAAATATATAGTGGTTATGCGTTTTTCTAATAATTTAAATAACGATAGCAATTCATTTTTCATAGCTTGTAATATTTAACTGTGTTTTTTTTAAACAAAAAAGTCAGAGTGATTAAATTAAAAACAACTCAGTCAAATTTAGTCTCTGTACTTTTCTTATAAATAGCCTTTGAGCATATTATTGCTTGATAGCCACTCTTTGACGTATTAATTGTATTTTTATTCATCGACTTTTTCTGTCTTCTAAGCGATATAGCTCATTGCAAGAAATAAGGTGAAAGAGAATAAGTTTCTCTTATATGACTATTATGCAGCATGAGAAGAAGCCAATTAGGCGTAAATACTAAGGTGTATGTTAAATTAACGACAAAATACCTACCAAATAATTACATTACGTGATGAAGAATTTAACTTGCATGGAACATTTGTTGTTTTATTTTAGTGGCTTATGTGGTTTTTACTGGGTAATTGATTGTGAAGAATAAACAAAATAATGATATTGTGACGGCTAGCTCATTTATCAAAACTTAACCAACAGCATGAATTTAAAGGCTATTTATTCTTGAATAGAAAAATTTTCTCTTAATTTGAAAAAAGGCACTAATTTTTAGAAAAAATTTTCTATTTCCCTGTGGCATATTTCTTTTAGCAACAAATATAAAGATATCATTTTTACTTTACTATATTGGGTTTTAGATAATGACTAAGAATATTGCTACAATTTTAATTCATGGTGGAAAGCAGCAAGATACTGTTAATCATGCTATTTTTCCTGCTATTACAACAGCCAGTACTTTCGTTCAACAAAGCTTAACAGAGCATGGTGAATATTGTTATTCACGTTGCAGCAACCCAACACGTTATGCATATGAAACCTTATTAGCTGAAATTGAAGGTGGAAGCTATGCAACAGCGACTGCATCCGGTGTGGCTGCTTCAAGTTTAGTTTTAAATTTATTACCAAAAGATTCACATATTATTGCAATGAAGGGTGTTTATGGAGGAACTTTTCGGTTATTTGAACGAGTTTCAACCATTAATAGCGGTCACCAAATAGACTATGTTGATTTGAATAATCTTGATGAAGTTAAAACAAAAATAAAAGATAACACACGCTTAATTTGGATTGAAAGCCCAACTAATCCCTTATTAGAATTAGTTGATATTAATGCTATTTGTTCACTTGCCAAAGAGCATAATATTTTAACTTGTATTGATAATACATTTGCAACAGCTTGGAACCAAAAACCATTAGAATTAGGTGCCGATTTAGTGATGTTATCGGCAAGTAAATATATTGGCGGCCATTCCGATTTAATTGGTGGTGCGGTGATCACCCAAAGAGAAGACTTAGCCAGCCGCCTTGATTTTCTAAAAACCACCCTCGGAGCAATTGCTTCTCCTTTTGACGCCTACCTTGCTTTACGTGGATTAAAAACATTAGCATTACGTATGGCATCACAATGCAGTAATGCCGCACAAGTTGCGAAATATTTATCAACACACCCGAAAGTTGAGCAGGTTTATTACCCTGGATTACCTTCGCATCCTCAATATGAATTATGCAAAAAACAAATGCGTACAGGAGGAGCGGTTGTGACGATTAAATTAGCAGGGGATATTGAAGACACCAAAGTCTTTTTATCTAAAGTTAAATATTTTGTTTTAGCGGAATCATTGGGGGGTGTTGAAAGTATGGTGAATCATTCGGCAACCATGTCACATGGGTCGATGACAAAAGAAGAAAGAGAAAGTATCCAAGTATTTGACACCACATTACGTTTATCCGTAGGTATTGAAGATATCACAGACTTATTAAATGATTTAGAAAACGCACTATCTTAATTTATTAAAATAAAAATAAAATATAATAAGAGAGCATCTAATGAATGATTATGGGATTTGGACCATTGTCACGCCAATGGTGACGATACTTTTAGCCATTTTTACACGACAAGTTATATTATCATTATTACTGGGGATATTAGTTGGTTTTACCGTTATATATGATCACAATATATTATTAGGTATAAACGGAACGCTCGATGGCATTATTAATACGTTTGCATCACCGGGAAACACAAAAACAATTCTATTTATGGTAATGATTGGCGGTATTATGCGGCTCGTCGTTGTTACTGGTGGTGTGCGTTCATTGGTTAAATTATTAACAAATAAAACAAAGTTAATTAAAAATAAAAAAGCTGTTCAATTAATGGCGATGATTATTACATCATTAATTTTTATTGAAAGCTCTATTAACCAATTAATTGCTGGAGCATCAACAAAAACATTAGCGAAGAAATACGGAGTTTCGCCAGAAAAAATGTCCTACATTGTGCAGACTTCCTGTGTATCAGTGTGTTCATCAGCCATGATTAACGGCTGGGGAGCGGCAATGATGGGGGTTATTGGCGTACAAATATCTAAAGGTTTAATTACTGGAGAGCCTTTTGAAATTTTAGCTGGCTCAATGGTATTTAATATCATGGCGTGGTTTTCCCTCGCTTCAGTGCTGTTTTATATTTTCTCCAATGTTTCTTGGGGGCCAATGAAAAAGGCGGATTTACGCGCAGAGCAGCAGGCTTTAACTTTATTATCCGCGGAAGAAACTGAGCAGGATGATGAAGATATTATTGAGCACCCTAATTGCCATACCTCTCTTAACTTCTTTATCCCAATTTTATCAACGGTATTAATGGTGCCTGTTGCGCTTTATATCACCGGTAATGGCGATTTTAGTAAAGGTAGCGGTTCAACATCGGTATATTGGGGAGTCATGTTTGGAACTTTAGTCTCTTTTGTGTGGTTCTTAGCACGTCGCGTACTTAATATTGAGACTTTCTTTAAAGAATTATATATCGGTTATGCCAGCATGGTAAAAATTAGCTCGGTGATGATCCTCGCTTTTTTAATGGGAACCGTTTCTTCAGATTTAAATACCGGTGCCTATATAGCAGAAATCACCTCGGGTGTTATTTCGCCGGCTTTCTCAATAGGCTTTATCTTCTTAATTAGTGCGGTAATGTCATTAGCAACAGGAACATCGTGGGGAACATTTGCCATTATGATCCCAATTGGTGTGCAATTAGGACTTTCAGTCGGAATGCCTGTTGAATATATGATTGGTGCAGCCATTGCAGGTTCAATTTACGGAGACATGACATCACCAATTTCCAGTGATGCAATTGTGGCTTCTATGGCAACAGATTGTGACCATATTGAGCATATTCGTACCCAAATGCCTTATGCAACAGTTACGGCCGCGTTTGCGCTGATAGTTTATCTGTATTTAGGTTTCACATATTAATAAAGTGAATAAAATAATAAAGATTAGGCAAAATTAGCTGCAATAAATAAAATAGATTTATTTCAAGGAGTAGCACCGCTAGTAAAACTAAATAATCATTCAGAATATTTAGGTCATAATATTTATACTGATGGTGCACTCGCTATTTTTGTTCATTCTGAAATCAATGTGGCAATAATTAAATAGACTTTTGATAATGCGATTTACTTATGAAAATTAATACCAAGGTTATTCATGGATACCCCATGACAGATAAATATACCGGAAGTTCTTCTATCCCGTTATATCAATCATCTACATTTTCACAAGCCAATATTGAGGAAAGTTACGACCATATTTATTCTCGTTTTTCCAATCCAACGAGAGATGCATTAAGTGAGGCTATTTGCGCGATTGAAAATGCAAAATTTGCTGAAGTTTTTTCCTCAGGAATGGCAGCAATAAGCGCCGTATTGCTTAATTTTAGTCAGGGCGACCATATTGTTGCCTGCAAAAATATATATGGTGGCTCTTTCCAATTAATGACTGAATTTTTACCACGCTACGGTATTTCAGTCACATTTGTTGATGCGACTAATCCAATGAATTATCAGCAAGCAATAATGGAAAACACCAAAGCGTTTTATATTGAAACGCCATCTAATCCAACGTTACAAGTGACGGATTTAAAATCTGTTATTGGGATTGCGCAGCAGCATAATATTATTACTATCTGTGACAATACCTTTATGACGCCGTTGTTATCAGATGTTATTTCTCTTGGAATTGATTTTTCTATTAATAGCGCAACTAAATTTATTAATGGCCATAGTGATGTGATCTTGGGGACGGTAGCAACGAATAACCCTGAATATGCGAGGTGGTTACATAAGTCTGCAGTTGCTATTGGCAGTATTGCTGCACCATTTGACAGCTGGCTGACAATGCGAGGTTTAAAATCAATGGCAATGCGGGTTGAACGAGCCAGTGAAAATGCGCAAAAGCTTGCAGAATATCTGAATGAGCATCCAAAAGTACAACACGTTTTTTATCCTGGGTTAGCTTCGCACCCAAATCATATCATTCATATGCAGCAATCTAAAAATGGCGGAATGGTGGTTTCCTTTGATTTGGGTAGCTATGAAAATGTAAAACGATTTTTAGACGCGGTTCGTATTCCACTCGTTGCAGTCAGTTTAGGGGGAATTGAATCAATTATTTCCTACCCTAAAATGATGTCCCATGCTTGTATCCCTGAAGAAGAGAGATTACTGCAAGGCGTAACGGATGGGTTATTGCGTTTCTCACTGGGCTGTGAAGATATTGATGATTTACTTGCTGACGTCGGTTCTGCTTTATCGCAAATACAGTAATTAGGCGATTATCAACGTATTTTAATTCCTCAGTGGCACTAATCACATCCCAAGAAAGTACCAATAATATATTCAAGCCCTCTAAATAATCAGATTATTTAGAGGGCTTTTACTTCACGAAACGGTTATTTGAACGATATAAAACTAAAGACAAAGCTCTTTATTCGCTGGATTTAATTTAGCGGCTTGTTGGATATGTCTTAAAGTTTCAGTGGCCAATAGTGCGGAGGCTTCATAAAATGCATTCCCGCTTTGCAATTGCATTTTCTCTAAATAGCGATAGACCCAAGGTAGAAAATGTAATTCTAGCAATTCGCGTAGTAGTTCTGGTTTATTTTCAATCACCCAGGCGGTGAGAAGAAATAATAACCCTACATGATCTTCTGGCTCTTTTTGGTTTAATTCAATATTGATTTGGTTATTACGGAGCCATGCTCTTAACTCAAGTGTCGAAATACCAAAAATAACATTTTCTTTATCAAGATAAACAGAACCCCAAGGTGGTGCTGGTAATGCATAAGGGCCTATAAATAAGCGCTGATAGGCTTCTTGTAATGTTTCTGATTCAGAAAGATTATCTTGAAAGAGTTTATCAATACGTTGGCAATCATAATCCTGAGTAAATGGCCATTCAGCTAACCATTCGCTCGTCGTAAATAAATCAATTAACTTATTTACGCGTGCATCAGAAGGGTCATAATAAAATAATGCCCCTAAAGTTTGCGCGCAAAGCGAAAAATCTGCCAATAATTTTTGTTCCATATTTGTCCACATTGCTATGTTGATGATGACTCTTTGGTGTGATCGTAGCGAAACATGAGATTGTTGTCGATGATAAGAAAGTCATTAACCTTCTTATCATCGTAAAAAACAATGAATTAGTCGTTAGCCTGCAACAGCCATACCCACCGTCATATGCAGCCCGTAGAAAATGCCTCTACCAATCAATTCACCAAAAATCACCAATAATACGGCGACTAGTAGCCCAATAATTGAAGGGTTTTTCATTTTAACATGCGGGTAAATCCAGAAAGCTAGCCCCAATGTTAAGCAAACAGTACGCCATCCCATCAGTGAGGCATAATCTGGAACAAGCTCTGATGCTTTTTGTACTGAACTTTGGATAGAGCCTAATTCAAACCCCTGCGCTGTCACCAAGATACTACTCGCAATCACTGCAACAATACTGATTAATGTAAAGAAGCGGACGTTATTGATATCATAGCTAGCTATGCGCAATAAAAATGCGGCAAGAACAGGCCCCGCAATAAAGCTGGTTAGGATAAATTGCAAACTACCATAGTGATTAAACCAAGTTGGGACGGTATCAATTTGGTAAACGCGAGATATGGCATAAATAAATATTGCCGCACAAATGATAGTGACGATTAACCAAATATTGCCGACAGACTTGGGCATCTTCTTTAATAATGACAATAACCAATATATCCCACCTAAGGCAAAGAATATTGAGCCACTGACTATTTCGTTACTGAGCGCTGAATGCCCAACACGTATCATCGAATTAAAGGCACGCATCGGTGAGCCCATATGTAGCATGGAGAGTAAAAAGCCAACTCCCATTAACACCCATAAACCAAACATGCTCATCACTATTTTATGATGCTGTTCTTGCATGGGTTTCATTAACAATACCAGAGCCATGAGAATAAATGCGCCAGCAACACTTTGACCTATAACGGTGAAGAAGATTAACGGATATTCATGTAAGCCTGCGCCCATTTTAAACTTCCTCCGGATTAGCTAAATAACCTGTGGTGTCGCCCACAGGACGGCAATTTGCATTGAGATTTAATACAATATTGGGTTTGGTATAATGTGCTGCTGGTAGCGGTGCTATTTCATTGATTGTTCCGTATTTCTCACGTAACTCTTCAATGGGCCCAAAATCTAATGCACGTAGCGGGCAAGACTCAACACAAATGGGTTTTTTGCCTTCAGCCACACGTTCATAGCAGCCATCACATTTAGTCATATGCCCTTTGACTGCATCAAACTGCGGTGCACTATAAGGACATGCCATATGGCAATAACGGCAACCAATACAGACACTTTCGTCAACAACGACAAAGCCATCTTCACGTTTATGCATTGCGCCACTTGGGCAAACTTTAACGCAAGCAGGATCTTCACAATGGTTGCATGAAATAGAGAGGTAATAAGAAAATACATTTTGATGCCATGCGCCATCTTGCTCTGTCCAGTCGCCGCCTGCATATTCATAAATACGACGAAAATGAACATCAGCGGATAAGTTTTTAAAATCTTTACAGGCGAGTTCACACGTTTTGCAGCCCGTACAACGTTGTGTATCAATATAAAAACCATATTGTTGTGACATACCGGGCTCCTTATAGTTTTGCAATTTCAACTAAGTTAGTATGCTGAGGGTTTCCCTTAGCAAGCGGTGAAGGGCGTTGAGTTGTGAGGACATTAATACACCCGCCTTGGTCTACTTTTTTGCCAAACATATCGGCATCTAACCAAGCCCCTTGGCCCATAGCCGTCACCCCAGGCATGATCCGCGGAGTCACTTTAGCTGGAATATGAACTTCACCTCGGTCATTGAAAACTTTGACCATATCACCCTGATTAATATCACGCGCTTTGGCATCTATTGGGTTAATCCATATTTCTTGGCGGCAGGCTTGTTTTAAGATATCAATGTTGCCATAACTTGAGTGTGTTCTGGCTTTATAATGAAACCCTGTCATTTGTAATGGGTATTTTTTATTAAGGCTATCGGTATGGCTTTCAAAGCCTTCTGTGTAAATTGGTAACGGATCAATCACATCATCTGGTGCTAATTGCCATGTTTTCGCTATCTCAGCTAGGCTTTCAGAGTAAATTTCTATTTTTCCTGAAGGCGTTTTCAGTGGATTAGCTTGAGGGTTATCTCGGAAGGCTTTAAATCCAATGACATGCTCACCTGGGCATTTGTGCTTGAAAATACCCACGGTTTTCATTTCTTCATAAGTTGGCATATCAGGGTAGCGTTCGCGACTTTTTTCACATAAATATTTAACCCATTCGTGCTGGCTGCGGCCTTCGGTGAATTTCTGTTCGACATCAGGGCCTAAGCGTTTAGCAATTTCCGACAAAATTTCATAGATGGGTTTACGCTCAAATTTAGCGCTAGTCGCTGGTTGGCCTAAGATCATGTAAGACATGTTTCCTGCGGACTCGCTAGGAATAAGGTCTTCTTGCTCGGTAGGCATTAAATCAGGTAATAAAATATCGCAATATTTTGCTGATGCCGTCATGAAATGGTCGATACCAACAATCATTTCGCATTTGCTGTCATCTTGCAAAATTTCATGGGTACGGGCGATATCACTGTGCTGATTTATCAATGTGTTACTGGCATAGCACCATAAGAACTTAATGGGAACATCTAATTTATCTTTCCCTTTGATGCCATCGTGAATGGCGGTCATTTCTGTGCCGCGTTCAATCGCATCAGTCCATGTGAAAACGGAAATTTGTGTTTTGACTGGGTTATCGAGCATTGGAAACCATTCAACACCTGAATCATAGGTGCCTTCACGACAGCCTGAATTTCCGCCACTGATACCAACATTACCTGTGATAATGGCTAACATGGCAATTGCTCGAACGGTTTGTTCACCATTTGAATGACGTTGAGGGCCCCAACCTTGAACAATATAAGCGGGTTTCGCTTGGCCTATTTCACGAGCTAACTTAATGATTTTATCTGCTGGAATACCTGTAATTTTAGCGGCCCACTGTGGTGTTTTAGCCACACCATCAGCACCTTGGCCTAAAATATAGGCCTTATAGTGACCGTTTTGAGGAGCAGAAGCCGGTAAGGTTTTTTCGTCATAGCCAATACAGTATTTATCCACAAACTCTTGGTCAACCATATCCTCAGTGATAATCACATAAGCTAATGCAGCTGCAAGTGCGCCATCAGTACCAGGGCGAATAGGTAACCATTCATCTTCTCTACCAGAAGCTGTGTCATTATAACGAGGGTCAATAACTATCATGCGCGCATTCGAACGCTCACGTGCTTGTTCGACATAATAAGTCACACCTCCACCACTCATACGAGTTTCGGCTGGGTTATTACCAAACATCACAACTAGTTTTGTATTTGCGATATCGTCGGGGCTATTGGCTTCTTGAGAACCATACAGATAATTCATACCCGCACGAATTTGCGCAGTACTATAACTGCCATAGCGGCTCAGGAAACCACCACATGAATTCATTAAACGGTAGGGAACATTCGAATTGGTGATATTACCGCCATCAACGCCAGTGCCATAGAGAACATGCACAGCTTCATTGCCGTAATTTTGCAAAATATCGCGCAAACTATTACCAACGGTATCAAGGGCCTCATCCCATGAAATTCGGACAAATTTGCCTTCACCACGTTTACCCACACGTTTCATTGGGTACTTTAATCTATCTGGGTGGTTCATTCTTCTACGGATTGAGCGGCCACGCAGGCAAGCTCTTACTTGATGATTGCCATATTCATCTTTTCCCGTGGTATCAGATTCAACCCAATATACTTCATCGTCACGAACATGGAGACGTAATAGGCAACGGCTACCACAGTTAACGGTACATGAGCTCCAAACGGCTTTTTCTTCAGCGGATGTTGAGTTTTGAGTGTTATCGATTGCTTTTGCATTGAAAGGAAGTGATAAACCGCCTACTGCAGCAAATAAACCGCCTGCAGCGCCAGATTTCACGACATTGCGCCTTGAGATAGGGCTATTTAATAATTTATTTTTTGTATTCATTGATATGAGCCTTTATGACCATATTAAATATAATGTTATTCAAGGGTTATCTTACTCTGACATGTTTAGTTTTTTTTGCGCCATATCAATGAAGTTATATTTGCAAAACTGGTAACTTTTCTATAATAAATAAATTATATTGATAATCAATATCATCTTAACATCATGAATATAAGGAATTTTTTATTTCACTTGCTGGAGATTGAAATTTTAGAAATGTTAATGTTTGGTTTTGTAGAGAAAATATTTCTCTAGGTGAGGAGTTTTCGAAAAATAGGGAGAATATTTCTAGCAGTATAGTTGGAAAATAATAATAAATTTCTCTAGAGTCATTAATTGTTCTAAAAAAATAATAAAGATCATCATTATTTTTCGGAATAAAAAGCAAATACGGAATAACTATCTATTAGATGAATATCTAATACCTAATTAAGACGTAACTTCTTAGTGGGAATAATATTTATTTTCAACTGAGGTTAATTAAATTCAATATTAAGTGTTATAGATTGAGCAAAACCTGCAGGTGGTTTACCTACAGAGCGGCTTTTTTGTACTGCAAGCAAAGCAGCTTGATCTAATGAATCATTTCCTGAGCTACTTGCTAAGCGAATTAAGCTAATTTCCCCGTTTTGGCTTAATTGAAATTGTATTGTTGCAATACCACGGTTTTTCATTTTTTTCGCGCGGCGAGGGTATTGTTTATTTCTCTCAACTTCTTGGCGTAGTTTTTCACGGTAAGCATTAATTAATTGGCTATTAGTATCACTAGTCGCATGTTGGTTTTTGGGACCTTTTATTCCTGCGGATTGAGACGATACAAGGGCTCCAGCCTTTTGTTGTTGTGCGATTGGCAAATCATTTTTAATTTCTGTATTAGCTGGTTTGTGAGCGTTTTCAGTTCTTTTAGTGAGTTCTTTGGGCTTCACTGGTTCTTTTGGGGTTTTGATCACCTTTTTTTGCTTTTTAGGCGCAACAATGACGGCGTGTTCAACTATTGGGCTGGAAGCAATTTTTACCTCATTAGGTGTGTCTATAGGCAGGGGGATCTCTTCAGGTTCTGCAACGTTAACAGCTTGAGTCAATGCGATCGATATAATAGGCGCATCCTGTAGTGCTTGGTTTTTTAAGGATAATGATTGAGCCGTAACATAGGTTAAGTACCCAATAACAAGAACATGAAGTGTTATGGATAGCATAAAAGTGATTAATTTTCGACTCATCATAAAACCTCAATATTCTTTCTCGTTGAACCTAAAGAGGGGAGACCAATACAGGTATTAAGTAGTTATGTTTGAGTTATGACTCATAAGGTAAAATAACGATTCGAATTATATGTTAATAATTATCAATTGCAAATGATAGTTATTATCAACTTTGGTGGGTGCATATTATAATTTGTTAATATTTTGATTTTTAATGAAATATTATTTATAAGTAAAAAGGCTTGGTGAGTAGCCAAGCCTTAATGAGGTTAATTGTGTGATAAATTAGTTAAATATCATTCTCTATTTTATTTTTTGCAAAAAAAAGAGGATTATTTCGGCGTGTTTATAGGGGTTTTAATATACAAAGAACACCGTGAAGATAAGCAACACGGTGTTCGAATATTTATTAATAGTAAAATTAAGAGCGTTTAGCTACCGCTTCAGAGATACTTACAGCGTTCTCTCTATTTGCAAACCAACGGACACGTAAAAGGTCATATCCAAGATTAAACGCATAAGTATAAAATAAGAAAAAGACAAAAAAGCCGATTTCAAGTAAGAATGCATCTAAGAATGACATTTGAAGTAAAAACGCCAGCATTGGGACACCCATGATCACAAAGCTTAATTCAAATCCAACAGCATGAAAAACACGCACTTTGGCTGGGCGAGCCCCCTTGGATAAAGGCCAATAACGGTCAAAAGCCATGTTATAAAATAAGTTTAATAGCATTGCCAGCGTCGATAAGACAATAGCCACTGTTCCCATTTGGAAAATTGAGCGTCCTAAAAGCCACGCACTGACCGGTGCAGTTATCGCAATTGCGATGACCTCAAATGAAACTGCATGAAAAATTCGCTCAGTTAATGTTTTTGTATACTTGCTCATAACTACCTCAAAGATATAGAAAATTAATTTTTAGGTAAAAATCGGGTGCAATTATTTGCTATTTTTTATATATATACAAAATGGCAGCCATCGAAAAAAGCGATACCTTATGAACTATTCTATAGAAACATTGCGTACCTTTGTGGAAGCGGCATCCTTAAAGTCATTCTCTGCTGCGGCACGTAAATTAAATAAAAGCCAATCAACTGTCAGTACGACAATCAGTGGTTTTGAAGACGATTTGGGGTTTGCGTTATTTGATAGGCAGGGGCGTGAATCAACATTGACTTTTGCAGGTAGAAAAGTTTTGAGCTTAGTTGAGGATATTTTATCAGCAGATGAGCGTCTTCAAGCGCTTAGAGTTGAGTTGCTCCCTGATATTGAGCCTAGGTTAAGTTGTGCTTTTTCAGATACCTATCAGCCACCTCATGCTGAGCATATTGTAACAACATTAGATAGGCAATTTCCGCATCTTGAGTTTGAGTTTTTAATTGCAGAAAATAATGCTGTTATCGAAATGATCCAGAACCAACAAGCCCATGTTGGTATGATGGAGTCCCGTACAGAATATCCTGCGGATATTTCTTTTTCTCGTTTACCTATTCAAGGTGAATTAGGTTTATATGTATTAGATAGTCATCCATTAGCTAAAGAGAAAAAAATAACTTATCAACATTTAACGATGACTCGTCAATTACGGCTAAGCAGTAGCAGCCAAATTATTATTAATAGTGAAAAGAACTGGTTTGCACCTAATTATTTATTATTATTAGAAATGGCAGAACAAGGGGCTGGATGGGCAATATTACCAACATGGTTAGTTAAGCAATTTGGACATAACCGTTTAGTGAGTATTAATTATGATTTATGGCCACGTAAAATTGATGTGGATTTAGTTTGGTCTAAGAATAATCCACCCGGAAAAGCGGGGTACTGGTTGATTAATAAATTGCTTGATAGCTAAAATTAAGAGTATTAATTTTAAAATTCATGAATTTTCGATATATTTTTTATTGTAAAATAGTATTTACTAATTGTAATAAGATATTATCTTGTAAATAAACGTAATATAATTTTCAAAATTGGTTTTATATCGCTAATCTTAACTTAATCAAATTGTTGTTTGAGTTAATTTATTAGAGGATAAAAATGAAAAAATTATTAGTACCTACACTCTTTGCTGTTGTATCTACTATGTCATTTGCTGTTCAAGCAGCTACAACTCCAGCAGCAAGCCAATCACAGAATGCGGAACATAAATTAAATGCTTACGAAGAAATTATGGTAGGCAAAGTATGGACAACGACAGAAGCTTTAGATCAAGATAAAAAAGAAGTTAATGCAGATGATAAACAAGTCGCTAACTTTTTTGGTTTAGCTGAGTATTATCCAGACGGTACATTTAATATGACCACGTTTGATGGAAAACCTAAAATGAAAGGTGACTGGTCATTTGATGAAAATGGCAAAACTCGCTCATTAACAGCGAAAGATGACGAGGGTAAAGTCTTGTTTACTCGTGTTGTTGAAAATGTCACAGTAACCCCAGAAGAATACACATATCGTATTTATCCAGAGCAAGATAATAAAGATAAGTACTTTGATATTGTTCATAAAGCTAAGAAATAATATTTTGTACCAATAGCGCAGTCTAAATATGAATCTTATTTATTCTGCGCTATTAGTGTTTCTGTCGCTTATTTAAAACAAGTCTCAGCCCAACGCGTTAACCCTGCAGTAACGGAACCAAAATCATCCCCACGTACTATCGGAATATTAGGTAATTCTTGGCTAATAGCTTGGTGTAATATTGGGGAGCGAGCACTCCCACCTGTAACGTAAATAGCATCAGGTTTGACCCCGCCTTGGTTGACTGCTTCTTTAACCAATTCAATCATTTTACTTTTTGGTGATTCAATTGATTCCACCATTTGTTCATGGGGAATATTCACTTCTAATTTTTCAGAAATTAATTTAATTTGTGCTAAATAGCTTGAGGCGTCTGATAAAGCAATTTTAGCTTCTTCAGCTTTACGTACTAAGCTATAACCTAATGTTTCATTATAAACTTCTAGTAATCGAGATATTATTTGAGGTTCTTTTGCATCTTGTTTTAAGCGTGTTAACGCTGTCAAATTTTGTCTTGAATAAAACTCTTTTTGTGCTTCAACATTATTGATAGCAATAGGGTTCCAAAATTGCAGGAATGGCATTTTAATGCCTGATAAAGATTGGCTTTCCATACCAAAAAGCGGCATCAATTGTTTTAATGCAAGGTAAATATCAAGGTCATTTCCACCCACCCGTTGTCCACTATGAGCAAGTAAGGATTGTGTTCTGTCTTGTGCATTTCTATAAGTGGGCCCCATTTGGATTAATGAACAATCCGTTGTTCCACCACCAATATCAACGACTAGGATAATCTGGTCTTTATTTAATGTTGATTCATATTCAAGCCCTGCGGCTACGGGTTCGAATTGAAAAGTAATATGATTAAATCCTGCGCGTTTTGCCGCGCGATAGAGTATTGATTCTGCTTGTTGGTTCGAGAGTTCCCCTCCACGACCATGAAAGTTAATAGGGCGTCCAATCACAGTATCATCAATAATCTGTTGTAAATTATTTTCTGCGGTATTCTTTATATTTTTCATCATGGCGCAGACAAGGTCTTCAAAAAAACTAATTTGAGTCTCATGTAAGCCAGATGCCCCCAAAAATGATTTAGGGGACTTCACATAATATACATCTCTAGGATCACTTAAATATAAATCTAAAGCGGCTTGCCCAAATACGATGTCTTCAGGCATTAAATCGATCCCTTCATCACGGTTAAATGCGATAGATCTTTTTAAAATTTGCTGCCCGATTTCATTCGAGGGGGCGATTTTACAATGGCGAAATAAATGCTCAGAGACTGATTCTCTTGTCGGTGCGCATAAGGTTGATGGGATATAAACGTTATCGCCTTCTAATGGTAATAATGTGGGTATCCCGTTCTTCATGACCGCAATAGCGCAGTTAGATGTACCGTAATCAAAACCGATAAACATTTCGCCTCCAAGAGTAACTATTTTGAAAAAAGGCTGAGACTTTATATCAAGCAGGGATGAATTACTATTGAAAAATAATTCTATATGAGGGATAGCTCAAAAGGAGATAGTCTGAATTGATCGCATTTTGCCTAGATGCTCTGTTAGTACAGAGTCTCCACGATAAAATGTAATCATCATTAAAGGATTGATTTACGGAATGACAGATATCTAAAGAGAATATAGTTTTTTATGTAATATTTAATTTGAGCCCTTTGATATATTAATGAAATTTTAAAGGGCTCGGAAATATCTTATTTAAACAATTGGGTTTTATATTTACTTAATTATTACAATACTTATTCCAAATAACATTAAAGTCATTATCAGGAAATTCTTTATCATCTCTATCGATTAATGGAATGGAAACAACATTACGACCATCATTATGAAGATAAGTTTTGACCACAAAACGTTTAAATGAATATGAATTTTGGCTAGTAAAAATAAGTACTTCACCGCATACATAGCCTAGCATACCATGGTCTAAGGTTTCTCTTATCTCATGATATTTAACATTTTTATACTCAGCTGTTTTGGGAAATGCTAAAAAATCTTCAACCGCTTTTTGAGATTTTTCTACAATGTCTAAATCAGGTGTATAGTTACTTACAACGCCTCCTATAAAGGACGCGCCTGCAATTAGGCCAATAACTAAAAATGAAAATATTTTATTTTTCATAGTGTTTATTTCTTATGTTATTATTTTTGAACCTCCCAATGAATGCCATAATATAAAAGTAAATAAAATTTATCACCATAAGCTAAATTTTAATTGATAATTTCACTTACGGAGATATACTTGGATTACATTTGGGATAATTTACTGTTGCCAATCTAACATAAGATTATTTGAAGTAATATAGGGGGGACACAATGGTAATCAATAAGAAACGAAAAATTACACATTTAAATAAATAGACATTCATAAAAGAATATTTTATCACTACTGTGATAATTTAGTATGTATTAATCCCTAGCGTAATAAAATTAATAATAAAGATAAGATTATTATTTTTTATTCTTCATTATTTTTGCCATATGAATAGCTTCAATGAGCTGAGAGCGATTAATACGAGAACTATTACTATCTAATAACTTTTGCCAAATATCAATCGCTTGCTCATAATTTGCATTCATAAAGGCATCAGAAGCAACTAGCATTAATGCGGTAACCTCTTGATTATCAAGGTTTAATGCTTTATTGAT
The DNA here is from genome assembly GCF_032706145.1 of Providencia sp. PROV040. Taxonomy (NCBI): domain Bacteria; kingdom Pseudomonadati; phylum Pseudomonadota; class Gammaproteobacteria; order Enterobacterales; family Morganellaceae; genus Providencia; species Providencia sp. PROV040. The sequence goes on from NZ_CP120530.1 coordinate 1,496,122, forward strand.
TACCGCTCTGATATCTTCGGTTAGCTGTTGACCTGCTTGGTAATATAAAACGGTTGCAATAGCAGAGTATATTTGAGCATTTTCGCCGCCATATTTTAGTGCTCTTTGATAAGCAATCAACGCATTATCATAACTGTTTTGATAAAGATAATATTCACCCAGTATAGCCCAAAGCTCACTATTTTTAGGCGATTGACGAATATCATTTTGTAAGCGTAATAAATCCTTTTGTTCTTGCTGCAATGGTGTGAATGAGAGCAGTGGATCGGATATACGTTGATATTCCTGATAAGCTAATTCAAATCGAGGTGAGAAGAAGTAACCAATAACAACCAACACAATTAATATGGCAAGTAATTTATTAAAATGCCATTGCAGGATAGTCGAGGGTGTTGTTATATCTGGGGGTAATAATTGCTCGGATATTTGTCGATGGCTAAAATTGTTCTCTATAAGTTGCTGTTTTTGTGACCGAGTAAATTTGAAAATGAAATAAAAAATGCCAATCAGAGCAATAGCAGGCAATCCCCAAAGCAGGGCAGTTCCAATCGTTAGCGGTGGGTTATACAGCACGAAATCACCATATCGTTCGGTCATATAGTGCATGATTTGCGCTTTATCTTTTCCTTCTGCAACCATTTTAAAAACTTGGTGGCGCATACTTACTGCTGTGGGGGCATTGGATTCGAGTAAATTTTGGTTTTGGCATTGCGGGCAACGTAACTGTGAGGCGATCTGCAAAGAATACTCTTGTTCTTCAATGGAATTAAATTCCCACACATCAACGATTTGAGCATTGGATATAAAAGAGAAAAATAGGAAAAATAGTGCTAATAGGATTCTAAGCATTTTTTATTCTCCCTTTTACCCAGCTTATTAATAGGCCAAAACACATCACAAACGCACCGCCCCAAATCCATTGAATGCCATCTTGCACGTAAAGGCGTATCGCGTAGCTATTTGTTCCTGTTTTCTCACCTAATACCGCATACCAATTGCGTAACCATCCCCAATATATACCAGGTTCAATCATTAATTGCTGGCGAGCGGTATAAAGGCGGCGCTCGGTGATTAACTGGTGTAATGGCTGGCCAGCTTTGCTAATTTGTATAATAGCCTTTTCGGTCGTGTAATTAGATTTAGCTTCAAGTTGCAGTTCGTTGAATTGGAATTGATAACCGGCGAGTGAAATAGATTGCCCAACAGAAAGATTAACACTCGTTTCGTGGTGGCTACCAATTGACAAGGCAATACCAGCAGCAAAAATTACAACTCCTGTATGAGCGATAAGGGAAGGGAAATGTTGCCGAATAGCATCGATAGGACGTAGCCAAAAGATAAGCAAAATTGCAAATAAAAAGCCACAAGAAAGGGCGATAACAAGTCCTTTAGACCAAAGAAAGAAGCTTAATAACACACTGAGAAGTAGAATTAAAAGAATACGCCATTGGGGGTTAATGCGAGTTTTGCTAAGAGGATAAATGGCACTCACAGCCATTATGATTAACATTAAAATACCAAATGGTAATAACGTTTGGTTAAAATAAGGTGCCCCAACCGATATTTTCCCCCAACCAAATAGCGTGTAAATCATTGGGTAAAGCGTGCCCGTCAGGACAATAAATAATACAGTAGAAAATAGGATTAAAGTGAGTAATAAGTAAAGCTGACGGCGACTCATGTTAGTTGGTAAATTATCGATATTTTTAGCTTTCCAACCATATATACATAAAGCCCCGAAACTCAGAAAACTGAATAATAAGAAGAGGGGGACAGCCCTAACGTTATCCAAAGCAAATGCATGGACAGACATTAAAATCCCTGAGCGTACAATTAATGTGCCTAATAAAGATAAAATAAACGTAAGAATTGCCAGCAATATAGACCAGTGGCGATAGTGCCCAGTTTTGCGTGAGACTGTTAAGCTATGAAATAGGGCAGTTGCACTTAGCCATGGTAATAATGACGCATTTTCAACAGGGTCCCAAAACCACCAACCACCCCAACCAAGTTCACTGTATGCCCACCATGACCCAAGAGTGATACCCAAAGTGAGTATGCACCAACTAGGAACGACAACGCGCCAACAGAGCCCGGCGATAGTTTGGTTAAATTGCCCGCAAAGTGTAGATGCAAGCGATAAGGCGGTTACGACCATTAATCCGCTATAGCCTAAATAAAGTAGAGGGGGATGTAATATTAATCCCCAATGTTGCAGCATTGGGTTGAGATCTCTCCCTTCAATAGCGGGAGGGAAAATGCGAACAAAGGGGTCAGAATAAAAGACGATAAACAGTAATAATGCCGCACTGATAATGGCAAGTAGCGTTAGTGTGAGAGGAAACACGAGGTGAGTTTGCTGGCGATAACGCCATGCAAATAGACAACTCCAAGCTGAGATAAACAGCAGCCAAAGAAATATTGACCCTTCATGGCCTCCCCATACTGCCGCAATTTTAATATATAGCGGCGATAGCCGGTGGCTATGTTGCGCCACATATACGACCGAAAAGTCACTTTGAATAAAACTGATAGTTAAACAAATATAAGCAACGAGCAAGAAAAGAAATTGTAAGTAGGTCCAAAGAATATTCCGAGGCATTTGCCTCGGAATATGGCGGAAGAAACCAATAACTCCGAATGATACTTGAAAACAGGCAATACACAGTGCCAATGCAAGGCAGAGAAAGCCAATTTCTGGGAGTATGAGTTCCAATGATTACCCTTATTATTTAGTGAGTTATGCGACGGTCAACTGCCCTGCGTATAACACAAAGAAGCGTAAGCAGAAGACACCCAGTAAGCTTGCACCACTGATAATCAATACTCTTGCTGCGCCTTGTCCTTTGTCCATCCATTTCTTGAATAGAAGTGGAATAATAAAACCAAACCCGACAACACCAATCCAAAACCACCAAGTCCAGAAACCACCGCCTAATGCAGCAATTAATGAACGGATTTTCCCATCGTCTCCTAAAGCTAACCCGACAAAAAAGGCCGCTAATAGGAATATCTCCAACCAAATAACAAAGCTTTCGATACGGTGCAAAAATGCGGTTTCGCCGTTATGAATATTTTTGCGGTAGCGCAATGCGATTGCTATGAGTGATACCGCAATACCTGAAGATATTCCTGAAAATAGGAATAAAGCTGGTAATAATGGGTTGTTTAAGAATGGATAAGATTTTAATGCTGAAAGTAAAAAACCGGTATAAGCCCCAAGCAAAATGGCCAATACGAGCATCACAATATCCAGAAAACGCATTGCACGGTTTAGCAGGGTTAATACTCTTGGGATGATAGTAAATTTGGGCAGCCATTTTTGCTGTAAAACAATGAGTTCTTTTTCATAGATTTTAGCTAGCCAAATAACAAGCACTGCCATATACACTTGGAATAACATCACACCCATCGACATAACTGAGGTCGGGCTGTAATGAAACATTAATTTCCAGAACGTCCATGGACGCGTCAAGTGGAGAATTAAGATCAATAACCCAAAGATGATCGTCGTCGGAGCTAAAATCAGTGTTGTGCGCATTAGAGTGCTATCACTGTCAGCCGAAGTGGGATAATACTGGCGCATAAGTACCGCAAGTACCACAAGCCCAGCCGAAATACCAATTAAGAATAAGTAAACCGCAATGGGCCAGTCCCACACTAAGGATTCAAAATGGAAAGCAGAAGCTGTTGTCATTGGCTAACCTCCCCATATTTGAACGGAACCCGATACATTTTGGGGTGAGTACCGAGTGCAATTTTGAATCGATAAGTCGGTTTTTCTTTTAGCATCAACGAAATATCGCTCTTAGGGTCATCTAAATTACCAAAGGTTAATGCTTTGGTTGGGCAAGATTCGACGCAAGCCGGCTGCTTGCCCTTTTTTAGATTCGTTTTACGGCAGAAATCACATTTATCCGCGGTTTTATTGATGGGGTGAATAAACCTGACGCGATAAGGGCAGGCAGCAATACAGTATTGGCAGCCGACACATAAGTCAGGGTTGACATCAACAATCCCTGTCGTTTTATCAATAAAAGAGGCACCAGTAGGGCAAACATCGACACAAGGTGCACTTTCACAATGTTGACAGGAGTGGCGAAAAAAACGGTATTTAACATCAGGAAACTGGCCAATAGGCTCACTACGGATGATAGTTAACCGCGAAACACCTTCTGGGACTTGGTTAACCTCTCGGCATGCATCCATACACGCCGTACAGCCGATGCACAGATTTTCATCGTGCACCATGCCGTAGCGAACGCCATCTATTTTCATGGTGTTAGCTAGCGTATGGCTAGCAACTCCTCCTACCGCCGCCAGTGCTCCTGAGTAGATAATGAATTGACGACGAGAACAACTCATGGCTGCTCCTTACGCAATTTCACCGCTGCTGGGTTGAAATCAGGGTTATTGCGTTGATCTGAGTGGCAGTCGACACATATTTTTACTTTGCCCTTATCAGTCAGCACCTTCATCGTATCTTGTTTCGGATGAAGGTCATGGCAACTCGCGCAGGCTACTTTGGTGACGTGAACATCATGAGGCCAGAACGCTTTTTGCAGCTGCTCCGGTAAGTGACATGATAGACAGACACTGTTTTGTTGCTCAACGGTATACATTGGGTTGTTAAAGCGCATGACATCTTTGACGCCTTCACGGTGATCAGGCCCAGGGTTACCGTGGCAGTTGGTACAAGTCACGGGTAAATTATTGTTAGGGTTAACCACTTCTGCGTGAGTGCCATGCATGCCTTCTTGGTCAGGTTTATGGCAGTCTAAGCAGGCTTTGTCAGCGCTGCGTTGCTGCGTGACAACCCAACGGCCTTCTGCATTTTCTTGGGCCATTTGTGGGGTTGCGGATGCGGCTGTTGCCCATAATAAGCCTGTTGCCAGCACCCCAGCAGTTAATAACGAACGTAGTACGCTCATATTCACTCCATTGGTTGTATTGCCCCATTATTTGGGGCAAATCATGGTTATTTGGCTAATAGGTCATTTTTACGAGCTTGGTCATCCCATTGCGGAACCACAGTTTTTAAGAACTCTTGTTTTTCCGCATTGATTTTTTGCATATCTAAACCAATGGCTTGTTGCGCTTTTTCCTTGGTTGAAATATCTGGAATGGCAATTTCATGGGTGATGCCTTTTGAGCCTAACAGGCGAGCGAGCTTGGTTCGTGCATCTGCCGCTTTATCCATCGAACCACCTAACATACGCAGGCCTTCATCCGGTGCGTGCATATGAATACCGTGGGAGGCGATAGCTAAATCCCAACGCCATTGTGCATGACGAATATCAGTCAAAATTGGCTTCATTTCATCTTCTGTTGCGCCTGCATCCCATGCAGCTTTTGCTTCAAAGTGAGCACGAACTAATTGATCTTCCGCTTTGATTTTCATCTCTTGGATAGCGACTTTACGTTCAGCAACCACATCTTGCAGTTGTTGTTTGCTTTGGGTATGGCAAGTGCTACAAGTTTGTTCGAAATTATCGAATGGATTACCAATTTTATGGCTGGTGTACAGTTCGCCTTTTTCGTTTTGCAGTTTTGGCATATGGCAGTCAATACAGGTCACGTTATTTTTGCCATGAATACCCGCACTCCAAGTTTCATATTCAGGGTGTTGGGCTTTTAGCATAGGCGCTTTCGACAATGAGTTGGTCCAGTCAGAGAAACCAATGTTGTCGTAGTAGACTTCCATATCTTCGACTTTGGTACCGTTATCCCATGGGAATTTCACTGATTTTTTATCGCCAGAGAAATAGTATTCCACGTGACATTGGCCACACACCATGGATTGCTGGTCGAACCGACTGGCTTTATCAAACGGTTTGCCAATCGCTTCCATTGCACGCTCTGCATAAGGGCGTGAAAGCGTTAGCTCTGGTTTACCTTTTGCAAAATCCGCAGAGTCTGTTTTATGACAATCCGCACAGCCTAAGACATTAACCACTTCGGGGCCACCTTTTGCCCACTTACCTTCGAAATAGCCGTCTTCGCCATGTTCTTGGATTAGCCTCGCCACATCGGGGCTTTTACAGCTCCAACATGCCATCGGAAGTGGACCATCTTGGGCGTCTTTAGGAGCACCGGTTCGTAAGGTTTCACGGACGTCGATGACCGCATAGGCGTGACCACGAGGTTTGTTGTAGTCGCGTGAGAATGGGTATCCAGCCCACAGTACGACTAAGCGAGGGTCTTCCGCTAATGCATCTTCACGGTTTGATTGCTCGGATGTTGCTCGCCAAGAGTGGTACTGGTCAGGGTGAGCGGCTTCGAAAGTTTCATTTCGAGCATTGATGGTAGATGTACTATCTTTAGTAGGAGTTTGAGCATGAACAGAGGTAAAGAGAAATATTCCTGCAACCAGACTCAATAAGCATAGTGCATTATTTCTTATGTTTGCCATAAAAAGGGCCTCGAGTAATTTTAGCCAGTCATCCCTTCATTTTTCGAGTTGTGTTTGTATTGTGACCTATGACTCGAACTATTTTGGGTATCTTTTTGTTATTTAGGTTTGATAGTAAGCGCACAGATACTACCAAGACATTGCCAATTTATATGTGTAACAAAAAACCACACTAAAAATATTGTTTTTGATCAAAAGTTAATTTGTAATAAGGAAATAGAATGTGAAAAAAATAATAAAAAATAGGTATTATTGAAATTGATATAGTTATTTTTCAATAGTTTTAAATTGTTAGTTTCAATAATTAACTAGTAATGATTCTTATTCTGATGCTTGGTGTTGTCTGATTGTATTTTATTGATTTTAAAATAATTTTTTTATGTTTAATATTTAATGGTTGTTTTTAAAATAAAGTTAGAAATGAAATTTGTTTAATATCAAAAAAAACACAAATATTTTTTTTCTAAATGACATTACACATACCACTTTGGTGGTAGTTTTTGGTTGGCGTTATAATTTAAAAAATTAAAACTTGAGTTTAAATTAATAATTCACATTAAAAAAATGTTAAAAAATAATTAAAAAGGCCTGTTTGTTTATCATTTTGATGCTATTTTTAGCTAATGGCGAGTAAATAACGTAAATGTTGTCATTTCTAGTCGTATACGGGGAATTACCTCTTTTACCTACTTGGTAGTATGTATTTTTATAACCTCTATCGTTAATATTTCTCATAAATACACATATAAAAAATGCGGTTTATCAATACGTTTTAGTTTTTTGTTGGCAATGTAAAGGAAAAAAACATGGTTGATCTCACCCGTCGGGGAGTATTAACTGGTGCGTGGCGTAGTGCGGCTCCAGTGGTTCGGCCGCCATGGAGTGGTAGTGAAACGCAATTTATTGAATTGTGTACCCGTTGTAATGCCTGCGTTGAGAGTTGCGAAACGGCAATTATCCAACCGGGAGCAGGGGGCTACCCTGTTGTTGATTTTAAGCGTGGTGAATGTACATTTTGCTATGCATGTGCAACAGCATGTCCAGAACCTATTTTCCTTCCAAAACATTCCCAACCTTGGGATATCTCAATTTCGATTGGCCAAAATTGTCTTGCTTATCTTTCGATTGAATGTCGACGTTGCCAAGACAGTTGTGAGCCTGAAGTCATCTCTTTTCGTCCGTCAATGGCCGGTATATACCAGCCAAAAGTAGAAACACCAGGTTGTACAGGCTGTGGTGCTTGTGTCGCAGGTTGCCCAGTTTCAGCCATTACCGTGGAGCATGAACATGCACAGTAACTATCAAGTGTGCAGTTTAATAGTACAAGTAAAAAGTGAACGACTGTCTACTGTGGCCGAAGAAATTAATCAACTTTCTAATTGTGAGGTGGCGTTAAGCGCCCCAGAAAACGGAAAACTGATTGTGGTTGTTGAAGGGCAAGGTAGTAGAACGTTGTTAGATACTATTGATTTAGTACGCGATATTGACGGCGTACTAGATGTTTCGCTGGTTTACCACCAGCAGGAAGAGCAAGGTGAGGAAGATTATGAAACTCAGTCGTCGTAGCTTTATGAAAGCCAATGCGATAGCGGCCGCTGCTGCGGCGGCAGGTATTGGCGCACCAAGCATTGCGAAAGCAGTGGTTGGCCAACAAGAAAGTATTAAATGGGACAAAGCCCCTTGCCGTTTTTGTGGTACAGGCTGTGGGGTATTGGTGGGAACTCAAAATGGTCGCATCGTGGCCAGCCAAGGTGACCCAGAAGCGCCTGTAAACCGTGGTCTAAACTGTATCAAAGGGTATTTCTTACCTAAAATCATGTACGGAAAAGACCGTTTAACGCAGCCAATGTTGCGTATGAAAGACGGTGAATATGACAAAAATGGGGAGTTCACACCGATCACGTGGGAACAAGCCTTTGATGTTATGGAAGAAAAAGTCAAAACCACATTAAAAGAAAAAGGCCCTGAAGGGATCGGTATGTTCGGTTCGGGTCAGTGGACAGTTTGGGAAGGCTATGCAGCATCAAAACTGTTCAAAGGTGGATTCCGTTCTAATAACTTAGACCCTAATGCACGCCACTGTATGGCTTCTGCGGTAGTGGGCTTCATGCGTACTTTCGGTATGGATGAGCCAATGGGTTGTTATGATGATATTGAGCATGCTGACGCGTTTGTCCTTTGGGGCTCAAACATGGCAGAAATGCACCCAATCTTGTGGTCTCGTATCACCAACCGCCGTCTGTCTAACCCTGACGTGCGTGTTGCCGTGTTATCGACTTTTAAACACCGTAGCTTTGAATTAGCGGATAACGGTATCGTTTTTACACCACAATCTGACTTAGTGATTCTGAACTATATTGCGAATTATATTATTCAAAATAATGCAGTTAATCAGGAATTCCTTGATAAACACGTGAATTTACGTCGTGGTGCAACAGATATCGGTTATGGATTACGCCCAACTCATCCACTCGAACAAAAAGCGAAAAATGCAGGTTCTGATGCATCTGAGCCAATGACGTGGGATGAATATAAAGCCTTTGTTGCGGAATATACTTTAGACAAAACTGTAGAAATGACAGGGGTTCCAAAAGATCAGTTAGAAGAACTCGCTAAACTTTACGCAGACCCTAAAACTAAAGTGGTTTCTTATTGGACCATGGGCTTTAACCAGCACACTCGCGGTGTTTGGGCAAATAACTTAGTGTATAACCTGCACTTACTGACAGGGAAAATTTCTCAACCTGGCTGTGGGCCGTTCTCATTAACCGGTCAGCCATCAGCGTGTGGTACCGCTCGTGAAGTTGGTACGTTCTCACACCGTTTACCAGCGGACATGGTGGTTACTAATGAAAAACACCGTGAGAAAGTGGAAGGTGTGTGGGGGCTGCCTGCTGGGACGATCCCTGAAAAAGTCGGTTTACACGCTGTTGCCCAAGACCGCGCTTTAAAAGACGGTAAATTGAATTTTTACTGGGTAATGTGTAACAACAATATGCAAGCGGGCCCGAATATCAACCAAGAGCGTATGCCAGGTTGGCGTGACCCTCGCAACTTTATTGTGGTTTCTGACCCCTATCCAACAGTAAGTGCGTTAGCTGCTGACTTGATTTTACCAACAGCAATGTGGGTAGAAAAAGAAGGCGCTTACGGTAATGCGGAACGTCGTACTCAGTTTTGGCGTCAGCAAGTTAAAGCACCAGGCGAAGCGAAATCTGACTTAATGCAGATGGTGTTGTTCTCTAAACGCTTTACAACGGATGAAGTGTGGCCTGAAGAGTTATTAGCGAAAAAGCCTGAATTACGTGGTAAAACGCTGTATGACGTGTTATTCGCTAACCAAGCTGTAACGAAGTTCCCTGTGAGTGAGTTAGCCGAAGACCAACTTAACGATGAATCACGTGAATTAGGCTTCTACTTACAAAAAGGGCTGTTCGAAGAATACGCTGGCTTTGGTCGCGGTCATGGCCATGACTTGGCTGATTTTGATGACTACCACAAAGCGCGCGGTATCCGTTGGCCAGTGGTTGATGGCAAAGAAACGCAGTGGCGTTATAGCGAAGGAAATGACCCTTACGTTAAGGCTGGCGCGGGTTATCAATTCTACGGTAAACCTGATGGTAAAGCGGTCATTTTTGCACTGCCATTTGAGCCTGCTGCTGAATCGCCAGATAAAGAATATGACTTATGGTTATCAACAGGCCGTGTATTAGAACATTGGCATACCGGTAGTATGACACGCCGTGTTCCTGAACTACACCGTGCTTTCCCTGAATCTCTTGTGTTTATACATCCAATCGATGCGAAAGAGAGAGGTTTACGCCGTGGTGATAAAGTCAAAGTAGTTTCACGCCGTGGTGATGTGACCACGATTGTTGAAACTCGTGGCCGTAATAGACCACCAAAAGGCTTAGTTTACATGGCGTTCTTCGATGCTGCGCAGCTAGTGAATAACTTAACACTGGATGCAACCGATCCGCTTTCAAAAGAAACGGATTACAAAAAATGTGCCGTTAAACTGGAAAAGGTGTAATTGCTCATGCCCCAGAAAGCTAAGTCTCAACAGGCTAAGTCCCAGAACAGTCGTCGTCGCTTTTTACGCGATGTCGCCCGCACTGCGGGTGGGTTGGCGGCTGTTGGTGTGGTGCTGGGGCTTCAGCAACAAACTTCCCGTGCGAGTGGAGTTAAGCTTCGCCCGCCGGGAGCTCTTGATGAAAAAGCATTTGCCAGTGCATGTGTCCGTTGTGGGCAATGCGTTCAAGCCTGTCCGTATGACATGTTGAAATTAGCGACATTGGCATCAGGCTTGGCTTCAGGAACGCCGTACTTCATCGCTCGAGAAAACCCGTGTGAAATGTGTGAGGACATTCCTTGCGCCAAAGTTTGCCCAAGTGGTGCATTGGATAAAGACATTGAGTCGATTAACGATGCACGCATGGGGTTAGCCGTTTTACTCGATCAGGAAAACTGCTTGAACTTTCAAGGGCTAAGGTGTGATGTATGTTACCGCGTATGTCCACTGATTGATGAAGCCATCACATTGGAACTTGAACAAAACCACCGAACAGGTAAGCACGCGCGCTTCTTACCCACAGTCAATAGCAATTACTGCACGGGATGCGGTAAATGTGAACAGGCTTGTGTATTGGAAGAGGCGGCTATCAAGGTATTACCAAGGTCGTTAGCAAAAGGTGAGTTAGGACACCATTACCGCTTTGGTTGGCAGGAGGGTAACAATGGCGAATCGTAAACGTGATGCCGGACGTGAAGCTCAGGCAAAAAAAGGTTGGTGGCAGAGCCACAAGTGGTTGGTATTTAGACGCATAAGCCAATTGCTGGTGTTAGCGATGTTCTTGAGTGGGCCATGGTTTGGGGTGTGGATTTTACATGGTAACTACAGCAGTAGCTTATTGTTAGATACCGTACCTTTGACTGACCCATTAATCACCTTAGAGAGCTTAGCAAGTGGTTACTTACCGGGGATCTCAGCATTAGTTGGGGCTGCTATCGTATTCGGGGTTTATGCACTGTTGGGTAAGCGTATTTTCTGCAGTTGGGTTTGTCCTGTAAACCCAGTGACGGATGCCGCGGCGTGGTTAAGACGTAAGTTTGATTTTAACCAGTCCGCAACGATACCACGCAATATTCGTTATGTATTGCTGGTGGTTATCCTGATCGGTTCTGCTATTACAGGAACCTTACTTTGGGAATGGCTTAATCCAGTTTCATTAATGGGGCGCAGTTTAATTTTTGGTTTTGGCAGCGGTGCATTGGTTTTAGTTGCACTGTTTTTATTCGATTTATTAGTTGTGGAACATGGTTGGTGCGGTCACCTTTGCCCATTAGGTGCGCTATATGGCGTGGCAGGGTGTAAGGGCGCACTAGTTGTTACAGCGGAAAATAAAGAAAACTGTAGCCGTTGTATGGACTGTTTCCACATTTGTCCGGAGCCGCAAGTTCTGCGTGCACCGGTCCTAGATAAACAAGCTCCAGCACAGATATCAGATAAAGATTGTATCACTTGCGGTCGCTGCATTGATGTTTGTTCTGAGGATGTTTTTAAAATAACACTAAGATGGAGTTCGGGAGCAAAATCATGAAAAATCCTGTCCTGAAAAAGACGATCAGCCGTTGGGTGGCTGGAATGGCCTTTGTTGTAAGCAGTCTTGTTTGGGCTGCTAATGGTGTAGACCTGACCCAATCACCAGAAGTATCCGGTACGTCAGAAGGAAGCATTCATATTCCGAAAGAGCAAGAAAGAATGGCATTAAACTATGTGAATCAACCGCCAATGATCCCACATAGTGTTGAAGGTTATCAAATTACCACTAATACTAATCGTTGTTTGCAATGCCATGGTGTGGAAAATTATCGCACCACAGGGGCACCAAGAGTTAGCCCAACGCACTTTATGGATGCAACAGGCAAAGTTCTTGGCGAAGTCGCACCAAACCGCTACTTCTGTCTACAGTGCCACGTGCCGCAATCAGACACGGCACCGATTGTTGATAACACATTTACCCCATCCAAAGGTTTTGGGAAATAAGGGGGAATTATGTCAAATAACAATGATAAGCAAATAAATGATGACAAGCCGAAGAAAAAGGGCTTGTTTGGATTAATCGGCCGAGTATGGCGGTGGTGGCGTAGGCCAAGCCGTTTAGCATTAGGAACCTTATTGCTGATTGGTTTTGTGAGTGGTGTTATTTTCTGGGGCGGCTTCAATACGGGTATGGAAATGGCCAATACGGAAGAGTTTTGTATTAGCTGCCATGAAATGCGTGAGAATGTCTATGAAGAATATATGGATACTATTCACTATACTAACCGTAGCGGTGTTCGCGCAACTTGCCCAGATTGTCACGTACCGCATGAGTTTGGCCCAAAAATGGTGCGTAAAATTCAAGCGAGTAAGGAGCTATACGGGAAAATTTTTGGCATCATCGACACACCTCAAAAATTTGAAGACCATCGGTTAGCGATGGCGCAAAGTGAGTGGCGACGGATGAAAAATAACGACTCACAAGAGTGTCGTAACTGCCACAATTTTGAGTATATGGATTTCACGGCACAAAAAGGGGTTGCAGCTAAAATGCATGACCAAGCCATCACTGATGGTAAAACTTGCATTGACTGTCACAAAGGAATTGCCCATAAGTTGCCGGACATGCGTGAAGTTGAACCTGGCTTTTAATTTAAGGTAATCATTTTATGATGAGTTACGCCGATGAATTATAAGTAATGATCAATAAATAGGCTGGTTATGCATTTGAGTATGATCAGCCTAAGTTATATTTGTGTTAAATCAATATATTTGCTTTTTTAATGTGTATTGTATGATTCTGTCACGCAGCATTTACTAACAATATAATAAATCAGGGTAATTAAACTATGTGGAAAAAGCTTCATCAACTTGCCATCCCAGTTAACCTTTACCGGTTATGTGGGCGTCTAATACCGTGGTTTATTATATTGAGTGTAATCTGTTTAGCGGTGGGATGGATTTGGGGATTTGGCTTTGCGCCAACCGATAAAGTCCAAAGCCAAAGTTATCGTATTATGTATATCCATGTTCCTGCCGCGATGTGGTCGATGGGCATTTATGCCACAATGGCAATTACTGCTTTTGTTGGTCTTGTCTGGCAAATGAAAGTCTCTGAATTGGCAATAGCGGCAATGGCACCGATAGGGGCGGTATTTACTTTTATTGCCTTGGTGACAGGTGCGACATGGGGTAAACCAATGTGGGGTGCATGGTGGGTATGGGATGCACGTTTAACCTCTGAACTAATTCTATTTTTTCTGTATGTGGGGATTATTGCTTTATGGCATGCTTTTGATGACCGCCGTACAGCAGGAAAGGCCGCTGCGATTTTAGTATTAATTGGTGTGATTAACTTACCTATCATTCATTATTCAGTTGAATGGTGGCAAACTTTGCATCAACCTTCGACGCGTATGCAAGAAAGTATCAACCCAGCTATGCGTACGCCACTACGTTTAGCTATCCTTGGTTACCTATTTCTCTTTATCTCATTAACGTTAATTCGTTTACGTAGTCAATTATTGTTATTAGAACGTAACCGTCCATGGGTATTAGATATTGTGAATAAAAAAGGACGTCAATCATGACTAGCGCATTTACATCTTGGAGTGAATTTTGGGCGATGGGCGGCTATGGTTTTTATGTATGGCTGGCGGTTGCACTGACATTAATACCTATTTTGTTACTCTGTTTGCATACATACATACAAAGAAAAATGATAATAAATGCAATTATTCAACAGCAAGCTCGTGAAGTAAGACAAAAAGCAGCAAGAACGCGTAGGGAGGGAGTGTGAATATTCGTCGTCGTAACCGACTTTGGTTGATCTGTTCCATATTAGTTGGGGTAGGGTTAACCCTCGCATTGATTCTCTACGCATTGCGCTCAAGTATTGACTTGTTTTATACCCCCGGTGAAATCATCTATGGTAAGCGAGAAACTCAGCAAATCCCTGAAGTTGGGCAACGCTTACGTGTCGGTGGCATGGTCATGCCAGGTAGTGTAGTACGTGATTCTGACCCAGTCTCTAATGCTGTCAATATCACTTTCACTGTTTATGATGCCGAAGGCGAAGTTAACGTAAGTTATCATGGAATTTTGCCTGACTTATTCAAAGAAGGGCAAGGTGTCGTTGTTCAAGGGGAGTTGCAGGAGAATAATCATATTTTAGCGAAAGAAGTGCTTGCTAAACATGATGAAAACTATACGCCACCAGAGGTTGAAAAGGCGATGCAAGAAAACCATCGCAGGCCAGCAGCTGCCTATAAGGATAATGCATCATGATCCCTGAAATTGGTAGCGTTTTACTGTGCTTGGCATTAGGTCTTGCCGTTTTGCTGTCTTTTTACCCGCTATGGGGGGTGGCACGCAATGATGCACGCTTGATGGCATCATCACGTCCATTAGCATGGTTACTTTTTCTCTGTGTAACAGGGGCATTCCTAGTATTAGTGAATGCCTTTGTTGTTAATGATTTCTCAGTCACGTATGTTGCCAATAACTCAAATACGCAATTACCTATTTGGTATCGTGTTGCGGCGACATGGGGAGCTCACGAAGGCTCATTATTACTTTGGGTATTATTAATGAGCGGCTGGACATTTGCGGTGGCAATTTGCAGTTACCGTATGCCTCTCGACATTGTTGCCCGTGTTTTAGCTGTTATGGGGATGGTTAGCGTTGGTTTTTTGCTGTTTATCATCTTTACTTCAAACCCATTTTCGCGCACGCTGCCTGCCTTTCCGATTGAAGGGCGTGACCTCAACCCATTACTACAAGACCCCGGGCTGATTTTCCACCCACCATTGTTATACATGGGCTATGTCGGCTTCTCTGTGGCATTTGCCTTTGCGATTGCGGCATTGTTAAGTGGCCGGTTAGACAGCTCTTTCACACGTTTTGCTCGCCCTTGGACGATGGCGGCATGGTTCTTTTTAACGTTAGGGATCATGTTAGGTTCTGCATGGGCTTATTATGAATTAGGCTGGGGCGGCTGGTGGTTCTGGGACCCGGTAGAGAATGCCTCCTTTATGCCATGGTTAGTGGGAACGGCATTGATCCACTCACTTTCCGTTACTGAACAGCGAGCCACGTTTAAAGCATGGTCACTATTATTGTCGATTTTTGCTTTCTCATTGTGTTTACTCGGGACTTTTTTAGTTCGCTCAGGGGTACTGGTTTCGGTACACGCCTTTGCCTCAGATCCATCTCGAGGGTTATTTATCTTAGCCTTCATGGTGATAGTGATTGGCGGCTCTTTACTGGTGTTTGCACTGCGTGGGCACAAGGTACGCTCAAGGGTTAACAATGCCTTATGGTCGCGTGAATCCATGTTATTGGGTAATAACGTTATCTTAACAGCAGCGATGCTAGTTGTGTTACTCGGTACATTGCTACCGTTAGTCCATAAACAAATTGGCCTGGGTACGATTTCCATTGGTGAACCGTTCTTTAATACCATGTTTATAGCATTGATGGTGCCATTTGCCTTGTTACTAGGAATTGGGCCACTTGTGCGTTGGGGACGTGACCGCCCTGCGGCTATCAAAAAGTTATTAATCATTGCAACGGTATTAACCGTTATTCTTTCTTTTGCCCTACCATTACTGATGGAAGATAGGGTAGAAGCGTTGACGGTTGTCGGCTTAATGATGGCGTGCTGGATAGCAATTCTTGCCTTCGCAGAAATGCGAGTCCGCATCAGTAAGAAAATCAAGCTCACGCCAAGTTACTGGGGAATGGTACTGGCGCATTTAGGTTTGGCGGTAACCATCGTCGGTATTGCCTTTAGCCAAAATTACAGTATTGAGCGTGATGTGAAAATGAAACCGGGTGATAGCATATCAATTCGTGCTTATACCTTTGTATTTAATGGCGTACGAGAGGCTGATGGCCCTAACTACCAAGGTGTCATTGGAAGTATTTCAGTGAAAGAGAAAGACAAAGTCATCGGTGTTTTAATGCCAGAAAAACGTTTTTATAGCGTTAGCCGAGCTGTTATGACCGAAGCGGCGATTGATGGTGGTTTTACTCGCGATTTATATGCTGCATTGGGTGAGGAAGTCGCTAAAGATACGTGGACTATGCGTTTGTATTATAAACCATTTGTTCGTTGGATCTGGTCTGGTGGCATATTAATGGCTATTGGTGCGTTATTTTGCTTGTTTGACCCACGTTATCGTCGCCGTAAATTACAAGGGGAAACAGCATGAACCGCAAAGTCTTCTTAATTCCTTTTATTATTTTTGCAGGAATCGCTGCGGTCCTGTTATGGCAATTGATGCGTAATGCAGAAGGGGATGATCCTCGTTTATTAGAATCCGCTTTAATTGGTAAGCCAGTGCCCGTTTTTCGCCTTGAATCACTAGAAAACCCCGGTCAGCACTACGAATCCGATGTATTAACACAAGGGCAACCTATCTTGTTGAATGTTTGGGCAACATGGTGCCCTACATGCCGTGCAGAACATCAATATTTGAATAAGTTGTCTGCACAGGGTGTTCGTGTGGTTGGGTTGAACTATAAAGATAAACGGGATAAAGCCATTGTGTGGTTGCGTGAGTTAGGCAACCCTTATGCCCTAAGCTTATTTGATGGTGAAGGTATGTTAGGCCTTGATTTAGGGGTATATGGTGCACCTGAAACGTTCTTAATTGATGGTAATGGTGTGATTCGTTATCGTCACGCAGGGGCAATGGACGAGCGCGTCTGGGAAAAAGAATTTAAACCCCTTTGGGAGCGCTATAATCAGGAGGCGAACCAATGAGGTATTTATTGGGTTTATTGATGTTAGCGTTAAGTGCAACGGTGACATATGCATCGACAGAAGTCTTTACTTTCGATAATGAACAGCAAGAGCAGCAATTTCGTAAATTAACCGAAGAGCTACGTTGCCCTAAATGCCAGAACAACAGCATTGCGGATTCTAATTCAATGATTGCACTGGACTTGCGCCAAAAAGTGTATGAGTTAATGAAAGAAGGCAAAAACCGTGATGAAATCGTTGATTACATGGTTGCACGTTATGGTTACTTCGTCACTTATAACCCACCACTGACGCCGCTAACGATTGTACTGTGGGGGTTACCGTTTGTTGCGATAGCGGTAGGCGGCTGGATCATCTTTGCCCGTTCTAAAAAACGCGTTAGATTAAAACAGGTTGAGCAGGGCGATGAGGAAGCATTACCTGAGGCCTCTCGCACTAGCAACTGGGTTTATTTACCCGGGTTTATCATTGCATTAGGTGTTGCGGGGGGGGCTTATTATCAGGTAGGTAGCTACGAGAAAGTGGCAGATTGGAATAATGCCTATCAACAAGCTCCCGCTTTGTTAGACAGAGCGCTAGACCCGTCTGAGCCACCACTCAATAATGCGGAAATGGAACACCTCGCTTTAGGTCTACGTACTCGCCTCCAGGAAGACCCGCAAAATGTAGAAGCGTGGGAAATGCTAGGCCGTATTGGTATGGTGTTGGGGAATGCTACCATGGCAACCGATGCCTATGGCCGTGCTTATCGACTAGCCCCTAAAAATGAAAATGTAGTGATGGGGTATGCGGAAGTTTTGACACGCTCTTCTGACCCAGAAGATAACCGTCAAGGTGCAGAGCTACTTAAAAAGCTGATTGCTGAAGACCGTACCAATGTGAAAGCATTAAGCATTTTTGCATTCAATGCATTTGAGCAAGAGCGTTATGCAGAGGCCATCTCGGCTTGGCAAATGATGTTAAAACTACTGCCTGAGAATGACCAACGTCGTCCTATTATCGAGCGTAGTGTTGAACAGGCACTGATGATGGTACACGAAAAGAAAGGGCTGCCAGCGGATAAGTAATTTTTTTCTCTAATCGCGTTATACAGGTGTTCTCCTGTATAACGCGACTCTTCAAAATATAAATCTACAGTTTGAATTGCTTCGGTTTATTAAAGAATATTGATACTAATTCTTTTAACATAGTTTGAGTTTATAACTAGATAAAAGGAAGCAATATGTCAACTCAACCAATGCGTAATTCTCATCTAACGAATATCCCTCATCCAATCATTTCAAATTTGAATCGACTTATATTAGATAAGGAAGTTAAAGCTAAGCTTGTGAATCAGCAGCAAAAATTAGGTCGATTTGTTGATAATATTAAACAAAAAAAACAGATTGACCTGACAGGGTCAAAAATTCCCATTCGGCTACCTACGTTAAGGCATGCCTATTCAGAACCTTCAAAGATTCATCAAAAAAATATATCAGGGGCATTGGTATTAAATCGTTCGAATTCGGAACCAAGCAATCTAGATCGCGTCCACAGAACGCCAGTTAAAAAGGGTGTGTTAGCGAGAACTCAACCAAATTACCAAATAAATCAGACACCAAGAAGTCTACAATATATTCAAAAAGCAAAAGACGACAAAATTGCTGCATATCAATCACTATCCGATACGACTAAAAGTTTTCTCAGAGAAAAACTCAGCTATAAAATTTTGGTAACCTTCAAAAAAGGGCTAGATGGTAAGGAAACAAAACAATTCATGGTTGCCTATGAAGAGTTCAGACAAGGCGTCAGCGATAAAGAAAAGGAGAAATATCAACAGAACAAATTGAGCGGTTTTACACCAGATAACCGATTTCAATTTACCAAAACGGTTTGGATTGAATTGGATAAACTCATATTAATTCCAACTAAAGAAGAGATAACTAAAATAGTGGCTAACACAAAATGGTCTCATCTAAATCGTTAGGTCTAGATGGTTTATAGATAAATAATTAGCTTATTATTTGCTTTAATTTCAGTCTATTGTCGTAAGGGTAGAGATTTAATCAATAGATTGATTTTTATTGGTAATTGTTTGTTTTTTAGTTCATTACATGTAGAGGTAGGTCCTACTTAACATTAATGGTGAAAATTAATAACATCCATCCTCCAAATAAGATACAATTTCGCGCTATAAAATTCGTACTCAGATGACGGAAAAACGTTGCACCTGCGCACTTCAATCAGACAATTTGCTGCCTACCTTGCATTATTGGCTGTGGCTATGCTGTTTATTGCTCCATTGTTCTCTAAATCGATGAGGCTGATGGAACACTGCGTGAGCCCTAGCTCTAATAGTGCAGTTGAGCATTTATCAATGGCAGACCAATCGATGCATTCGCATCATAGTATGCCAATGCCTGAAAATTGTGACGTTTCTACACCAATGAATCATATGTTAATGACGGGGATGGGGCAGTCTCCGATGGAAGACATTGCATGTGGTTACTGTCAGTTATTGGTCCACTTTCCATTTCTTATCTTATTTATTGCTGCGGTTATTCGACAACTCGCCACGCTGACTCTATTTGTTCCTTTTGAGCGCTACGTTCACATTTGGTTATTTAGACCATGGTCATTACATCTCGCTAGAGCCCCGCCTATTTACTGATGTCTTAGCATGATAAATCTTACAAATTAATTTAATTGCTATTTTTGCCTTTATTGTGCAAAGCGTTTTCGTTCATCTTGAATTTCTTTGATTTTTAAGAGGTTCACCCATGGGTGCTGAAAATGTATTTGCAAGCTAAGAGGCGAAAGCAGCGTACCTATATTCTAAGAAACAGGTAAAAAATGAACACACACGTTTTTAAAGTGGCTCCTATTGCAACGCTGGTTATTAGTGCGATTTTTACAGCGCCTACAGTCGCTAAAACTGAAATCAACCAAAGTCCAATCTCAAATAACTCAGTGATGATTGTTACTGCGCCAGTCGATTCACCATTGACT
Source organism: Providencia sp. PROV040 (assembly GCF_032706145.1). Taxonomy (NCBI): domain Bacteria; kingdom Pseudomonadati; phylum Pseudomonadota; class Gammaproteobacteria; order Enterobacterales; family Morganellaceae; genus Providencia; species Providencia sp. PROV040. Next base: position 1,516,333 of record NZ_CP120530.1, read on the forward strand.
ATTACGACATCCCCTAAAACACCAAGGCAGCCCGTCCCTGCGAGTGATGGTTCTGATTACCTTAAAACGATCCCAGGCTTTTCACAGATACGTAACGGTGGAACTAACGGAGATCCGGTTTTTCGTGGCATGTTTGGGTCTCGTTTGCGTATTTTAACCAATGATAGTGAAATGTTGGGTGCATGCCCTTCTCGTATGGATGCACCGACTTCTTATATTTCACCGGAAAACTTTGATGTATTAAATATGATTAAAGGGCCACAAACTGTTTTATGGGGGCCTGGGAATTCAGCAGGAACAATCCGGTTTGAGCGCGAAAAACCGCTATTTACTGAAGCAGGTATTAAAGGCAACGCAAGTGCCTTAACGGCATCTAATGAGCGTTGGGATGGTAATGCTGATATTAGCTTAGGTAATGAAACGGGTTATGTTCGTGTTATTGGTAATAAATCACGTTCAAATGATTATAAAGATGGCAATGGTGATAAGGTTCCCTCTAAATGGGATAAGTGGAACGCTGATATTGCTATCGGCTGGACGCCAGATGAATATACATTATTAGAATTAACCGCTGGTAAAGGCGACGGCGAAGCTCGTTATGCAGGGAGGGGAATGGATGGCTCTCAGTTTAAACGTGAAAGCTTAGGCTTACGCTTTGAAAAGAGTAATATCGGTGATGTTTTAGATAAAGTTGAAGCAAATGTTTACTACAATTACGCCGATCATATTATGGATAATTACTCGCTTCGTACTCCATCAGGCGGTGGAATGGGGGGCGGGCATATGGGGCATGGAGGCCACGGTATGATGAATATGCCAATGAAAATGCGAGTTGACCGTGAAACCATGGGCGGCCGTACCATGGGAACATGGTTATGGAAAGACTATGAACTGCGTGCAGGGGCTGACATGCAGACCAATAAACATCGTAAAAACAATAATAATAGCTGGAAAAAAGATGCACAGTTCCAAGATTATGGTGTCTTTAGTGAGCTAACTTGGCATGCGACTGAGCAAGGTAAAGTTGTTAGCGGGGCTCGTTTAGATCGTGTGATAGTTGAAAATAGTACAGGCGTAGGCTCTTCAGGGCGTAATACGGTGATGCCAGCGGGCTTTGCGCGTTATGAGCATTCTTTATCTGGTACACCTGTTATGGTATATGCTGGTGTCGGCTATACAGAACGTTTTCCTGATTATTGGGAGTTGTTTTCGCCTAAACTCGGACCAGATGGTAGCAATAATGTGTTTGATAAGCTAAAAACAGAAAAAACGACTCAGTTAGATATTGGTGCTAAATATAGCCATGAAGACACCAATGCATGGGTTTCTGCATATGTGGGGCGTGTTGATGATTTTATTCTCTTCCGTTATAGCGCGACAAACCCGCGAATGAGCCAAGTTGAAAATGTTGACGCATTAATTATGGGCGGAGAGCTCGGTATAGCACAGAAACTCAGTGATGAATGGAAAGCCGATGCAAGTCTTGCTTACTCTTGGGGAGAAAATCGTACAGATGGCAAAGCGTTACCGCAAATGCCACCATTGGAAAGCCGATTTGGCTTATCGTGGGAAAAAGGTGATTGGACTACGACAGGTTTAGTACGCGTTGTTAGCCGTCAAAATCGTGTTGCGATTAATGATGGTAATGTGGTGGGGAAAGATTTTAGCAAGAGTGCAGGTTTCACAATATTTTCATTAAATACAGCGTATAAAATTAATGAAAATATGAAATTAAGCGCAGGCGTTGATAACCTTTTTGATAAAACCTATAGCGAGCACCTTAATTTAGCTGGAAATAGCGGTTTTGGTTATTCATCCAATGTACCAGTGAATGAACCAGGGAGAAATTTCTGGGCAAAAATTAATGTGAGTTTTTAATTGTTAGGCTAGCATCCCATACAGTATTCGTATGGGGTGCTGCTAGTCGTTAAATAATAACAGGAATATAGTAATTTAGCTCTTGGATGAAATTGCGTGAATCATTAATGAATGCTTCATAAGTGGGTTTGGATTTTAGGACATATTGCTCTATATCAGGCCCTTTACCACGGACGATATCCATTTCAGCAAGTACCTTCCCATAAGCAGTATAAATAATATCATTGTAATCTATACCATGAAGGCTACTGGTGATCTTGATTTCTAAATAATTTCCTGCGGGTAACTGTAAGTTGGTTGTTTGCGGAAGTGCAATATCAACATCTTGTTCATCTAGAGCCGTGGTATATAGGAAATGGCCTTCTGCATTAGTACTTTGATCAACACCGTGAATGGCGTATAAATGCTGAGTGACATAATGGTTTTTATTGAAAAAATCCATCCAATAGTGTCGGCGTAGCTCATCCGTTTTTAGGTTCCACTCATTAATATCTTTAGTGTAACGATGTTTAGTTCCGAGTAAATTGATGGCTGGCAATTGAGTCAATTTAACTTGAACACTGAGCTCTTTATTCTCTCGTAGAGGTAAGCAAAACCCTTCAATTTTCCAACCCTGTCGTTTTCTGTATTCAGAAGGGGTCAGATTAAATTGTTTTTTAAACGCACGGCAAAAAGTTTGTTGTGAGTCAAAACGGTACCTCAGAGAAATATCCATTATGCTGTCATTTGTTAGCCGTAGTGCGACAGCAGAACAAGAAAGGCGCCTTGCTCGGATATAGGAACCAAGTGCGAGCCCTGTTTGGTTCTTAAACAGGCGCTGAAAGTGCCATTTGGTGTATCCTGATTTATCGGCAACAGTATCTAGGGATAGGCGAGATTCTAAATTTTGTTCTATCCAGAGAATGATTTCCCTGATAACACTTTCTTGTAGCATGATTATCCTTTCAGGTCTCTTTTACTTACCAACAAAATAACAAGCCATATAATATAGCAAGGTTATGGATTGTAAGTACTCATAGGTGCTCGTAATAGGATAGCATGCTAACTGACAATTTTATTAAAAAGATGTGAAGTTAAGTAAGTATTGGGCGGTGGAAACGTAGCTAGATTGCTTGGGTACACCTATTTAGCGTTTACATAATTTGTCTAATTTTTACGTATTGTGGTATAGACTGAAGGTAATGAACATGGCATAAATGCAGTGGAGTGAATTTTTTTACCGAAAATAGCCAGGTGTGATAATTAATTTTAGATATTCAGAATAAGAGCAGGTTAATGTAAGGCACTAATATGAAAAGGTGATTTAGCTTTATAGACTAATATGAAAATTTTTATATTTAATACCTAAATTTAATGTTGTTATTCGACTAATAAATAAAAAAAAGCGCCTTTTTTTATGATTGAAAAAAAATTTCTTTATTATAATTATGTTCTGGAAACTTATTGATACGCATGAATACAAATTGTCACGAATTTCTTAAGGTTATAACATTAAATCAGTCAAGATAATTTTATTAAATTGAAAATGTAAGTTAGAATTTTGGTTAAATTGAAAATGTAATTTTGAAGTCGTTGGCTTATTACAGTGTAGTTTTCTATACCTATTAGGTTATAAAAATAACGTGATCAGAATCACAGTTAAAAAGAAAACGATATAGCCATACATATCAGTATTTTATATGGTTGTTGTTTTTTAATTCATTAATAGATTGTCTTTAAATGACTTGTTTAGTTAGGGTTTTATTATTATAAGTCAATTTATAAATTTATGGTTGGTGATAGTTTACGCACCGGTTAATAATATTCATTTTAATATTTAATAGAGGTTATTATGGGGAAGGAAAACATTGCTAAAATGCTAGGGATAAAAATCCGAAAACAACGAGAAAATCATAAGATATCGATAGAACGAATGGCGAGTTTAATTGGTGTAACAGAAGAAGAAATGAGTCGATTTGAGACTGGAGAAAGTTGTATTGATGTCGATTCACTATTTCAATTTGCTTATCTTTTCAATGTTGATCCCGCTTCTTTTTTATATGGCGTTGTCAATGTGAATAGTGGCACATGTAGTTCAATACACTGATTATAAGTAATTTTAGAATGTAACATTAAGCGGTATAGTATTGTTATACCATTCGTGATTATAATAATATTAACTGTTACTATCAGAATTATCTTTATATTTTGTAATAATCAAATATATCCATAAGTATTTAGCTGTTTTATTACTATATCTGTTAGTTTATTGGCGCGACTCCATTGATTAATTTTGGCTAGTTTTGTGTTGCTACCGAGTCTTAAAACAAATTGGTCGAGTTGCTCTACAATAAAATTATTTTGATTAATCTCTTGATATGTTTCATTAAAAGAGAATTTTTCCTTTATCTCATATCGGTTATTACATTGTTTTAATGACAGTTTGTCTAAAATCTTCCCCGTATTGAAAAAGATTTCAAATGAAACCAATAAACCGTTTTCTTGGCGTAAATTAATCATCAATACATCGCCATCGGTTCTTTTAGTAAAGGGATGTGAGTATTGAATAGCGGGGGATGAAAGGACAAAATCAGGCATCAAGGATAACAATAATTCTATGTTTTTTGTGATGGTGTTTCGTAGTATATTGAATGGTAATTGATTTTCAGTTTCTATTATTCGGTGCGCTGTGATACGCAATAACCCTGTTTCGGTACCACGTTTAGACATTAAAGACGCTTTTATTTGATTGAACTGGTTATCAAAGCTAAGAGGTTGGTTATAATCAATCAATACATCATGGCGCATTGCTTGCTTTAATACCTCCTTCAATTCGTTTTCACTAAAGTTGGGGATATCATTCAATAGGATATCTTTTCCGGCAGATACCGCAGTCTGAATTGCAAATCTTAGTAACTCATCACTGCAAGTGGATGTCATTATAATACAGTCAACGTCATCATTATTGATCAACTCTTCTATCTTTTTCTTTTGACACATAAAGTAAGTCATAGAAGGTAGAGATGGAGACAAATGGCAAATTGACTTTAGCTCACTATGATGAGCGCAGCATTTTATCGCATTTATATAAAGTTGGTTATAAGGTGCAGTGCCGATTAAACCAATACCAGAGCGATTAAGTGACGTGACAGAATGCTGCTCTTCAAGTAAACGAAGGTGGCCGAGTAAATAAAGAAAGTGTGTATTTAACATGCTTAGCCCTTATTCTTGGTTTATCTAACACGAGATATAATCCCAACATAGCAGGGTGAAATAATAATTTCATTTCATTGTCTTTTTAGAATTTGTATTTTCTGATGAGACTCACAAATTAAAGAAAAAAATGAAACTTAATTAGTTTTTAATAATGACGTCTACGTTAATTAGAGAAAGGACTGGAAGAGGCTCTGAATCAATGGAGGTGTTTAATTACAGAGCCATATATCTTAGACTAAGCTGCTGCCCTGACGGTAGGCTAATGCAACGGTCAGTGATTGTGCTAAACATAAGGTGGCTGATTGCGAACGAAATGCATCTACTTGGGCTTCTTTGATAACAAAACAAACATCGCTAAAACTTGCCAAAGGGCTAATTTGGCTGTCAGTAATAACGATTTGCTGCGCACCTGCTTGGGCCGCCTTCTCACTTACCATGACAGTTTCCGAGGCGTAAGGCGTGAAACTGATTGAAATAACGACGTCATTTTCACTGATCCTGCTGATCTGCTCCTTGAACATTCCGCCAAGCCCATCAATAAGTACTGGGCGACATTCCAAATGGCTAAGAGCGTAACTTAAATACGTTGCAACGCTGAATGAGCGACGCAAACCGATAATATAGATATTTTGTGCATTTGCTAATAACGATACGGCTTTTTCGATATCTTCAGCAGGGGTTCTGGCTGCCATTTGTTGTAAAGCTTGGGCGTTAGAATGAGCGAACTCCTTCAAAATTTGGGAAGGGTCATCTCCCAGTTCTTGGGAGCCGTCCATTTCACGAAACATGCGGGCTCTATCTGTGTAGCTGGCCGTTTCTTCAACGAGGTTCATACGAAACAATTGTTTCATTTCATTAAACCCACTGAAATTAAACGCATTTGCAAAGCGGATTAGAGTCGAAGGCGGAACCTTAGCCTCTTTCGCAATGACGGCAACTGTATCAAATGCGACACTATTCGTATTATCTAACACATAGCGTGCTACTTGCTGTAGCCGTTTACTTAATTCGTCATACCTTGAGCGAACTTGCTCTTGAAACTCATTTAAATTTGATGCACTTGACATATACCCTCCAGAATTTGGCTCTAATTGTAGTTGTTTTACGGCGTTAGTCGAATCTTTTTGAAACACTTAGTTCATATTTAAAAATTTTCTTTTTTTAGGATCTTAAAATAATTTGAATTTGGGATAATAAATTGAACAGCTTACATCAATTTGTTCTCTTATTTTCTTGATGGAAAGAAAGCCATGTTTAGCCCAATACAAAGGAAAAATAGCCAATAAATAAGTGATGGACATAAGTTTAAAATAGGTGTTTTTTAGCCGCGATTAAAAATTTCATAAAAACTTTGTCTAGATCACATAAATTGAATGTTATTTCAAATTTAGTTGTAAATGAAACAAATATTTCATATACATTGAGTAACAAGGTAACTCTGTCAGCTAAAGAGAGGCAACATGGAACAGATTCATAATTTCATTGGTGGTGAGATAGTATCCAGCAAAAGTGGGCGTTTTGCACCGGTATTCAACCCAGCAACGGGTGAGCAAATTGCTCAGGTTGTACTTAGCAGTGCCGATGAAACAAAAAAAGCAATTGAGATTGCGAATAAAGCATTCCCTAAGTGGTCAAAACTTTCCCCTTTGAAACGTTCCCGGATCTTATTCAAATTTAAAGCATTGCTGGAAGAGAATATGGATGAACTGGCTCGTTTAATTTCAAGAGAACATGGTAAAGTTTTTTCTGATGCGGTAGGTGAATTAACTCGTGGTTTGGAAGTCGTTGAATTTGCATGTGGTATCCCTCACTTACAAAAAGGTGAGCACTCAGCCAATGTTGCTACCGGTGTTGATAGCCACTCATTAATGCAACCTCTGGGGGTATGTGCGGGAATTACACCATTTAATTTCCCAGCAATGGTACCGATGTGGATGTTCCCAGTGGCTATTGCAACAGGCAATACCTTTGTTTTAAAACCATCAGAAAAAGACCCTTCTTTAGCATTAGGATTAGCTAAATTATTAAAAGAAGCAGGTTTACCTGATGGCGTATTTAACGTTGTTCAAGGGGACAAAGAATCTGTCGATGTGCTCTTAACCGCGCCAGAAGTCCAAGCCGTTAGTTTTGTTGGTTCAACACCTATTGCTGAATATATTTACACGACGGCATCTGCTCATGGCAAACGCTGTCAAGCACTCGGTGGTGCAAAAAACCATTGTATTTTAATGCCGGATGCGGACATGGGGCAGGCGGCTAATGCCATTATGGGCGCGGCATTTGGTGCAGCGGGCGAACGTTGTATGGCATTATCTGTAGTCTTAGCCGTCGGTGATGAAACAGCAGATGCGCTCATTGCTATCCTGAAAGGTCAAATTGCTAAAATGTCCGTCGGGCCTGGTATTACGCAAGGCAAAGAAAATGATATGGGTCCCGTCATTTCAGCACAGCACAAAGCTAAAATCTGTGACTATATTACTAGCGGTGAAAAACAAGGTGCGACGTTATTAGTTGATGGCCGTGATTTTAAAGTGAAAGGCTTCGAAAATGGTTATTTTGTAGGACCAACATTATTTGATAATGTCACTCCTGAGATGGACATCTATAAAGAAGAAATTTTTGGGCCTGTCTTAGCCGTAGTGCGTGTTCCAGACTTCGAAACGGGTTTGAAACTAATTAACCAACATGAATATGGAAATGGAACGGCTATTTTCACCCGTGATGGTGAAACGGCTCGTGAATTCCAAGAAAATGTCCAAGCTGGAATGGTTGGGATCAACATACCGATTCCAGTACCGATGGCATTCCACAGTTTTGGTGGTTGGAAACGTTCTATTTTTGGTCCATTAAATGTACATGGAAATGATGGTGTTCGCTTCTATACTCGCATGAAAACAGTCACTAGCCGTTGGCCTGCAAGTGTTCGCTTAGAACACCATGAAAGTAGTTTCACAATGCCTACCATGGAATAAATGGAGACCCGTATGAATAAGCAGAAAATGACGACAGCTCAAGCGTTGGTTAAATTTCTAAACCAACAATATGTTGATGTTGATGGTGAGCAGTATCCGTTTATTCAGGGAGTATTTACGATTTTTGGCCATGGTAATGTTGTGGGTTTAGGTCAGGCGCTCGAAGAGGCGCCTGGGCATCTACGTGTTTATCAAGGTTGCAACGAGCAAGGCATGGCACATATTGCGACAGGCTTTGCCAAACAAAAAAAACGTAAACAAATTTTTGCGGTTACGTCCTCTGTTGGCCCAGGTGCTGCGAATATGATCACAGCTGCCGCAACAGCCACGGCGAATCGCATCCCACTGTTATTACTACCTGGCGATACTTTTGCAACACGTCAGCCCGACCCAGTATTGCAGCAAGTCGAACAATACGGTGATGGGACTATCAGTACTAATGATTGTTTTCGACCTGTCTCACGCTATTGGGATAGGATTTCACGGCCTGAACAGCTAATGGCAGCCATGGTTAATGCAATGCGGGTGTTAACGGATCCTGCGGATACTGGCGCGGTAACCATTTGTCTACCTCAAGATGTTCAAGGCGAGGCGTGGGATTACCCCGATTATTTTTTCCAAAAACGCATCCATCGTATTGAACGTAGACCACCGACAACGGTGAGTATCGAAGAAGCCGTTCATCTGATCCGCAGTAAGAAAAAACCATTGCTCATCTGTGGTGGTGGGGTACGTTATTCCGAAGCTCACGAGGCATTTTTACAGTTTGCTGAAGATTACCGTATTCCATTTGGCGAAACCCAAGCGGGTAAAAGTGCCGTCGTTGCTAGTCATCCCTTGAATATGGGTGGAATTGGCACTACAGGTGGGTTAGCCGCAAACTTGTTAGCTAAAGAGGCTGATTTAGTTATTGGTGTTGGCACCCGCTTTACGGATTTTACCACCGCATCTAAATCTTTATTTAGTCATCCAAATGTAACCTTCTTAAATATCAATGTTGCGGAATTCGATGCAAGTAAGTTAGATGCTTTGAAAGTTGTTGCAGATGCCAAAGAAGCACTTCAAGCACTGGATATAAAGCTGAAAGATTCTCACTATAAAGCTCAGTGGGGGGATGAAATTCAGCAGTCTAAACAACAGTGGAAAAATGAGCTGGAGCGCTTGTTTAGTATACAGTATCGGCCATTAGATTTTGTCCCTGAAATTGCAGGCCATCTTGATGATAAGCTTGAAGAATACCGTAAAACGCTAGGTACAGAACTGGCACAAACACGGGTGCTAGGCTTGATGCAGCAATACATGGAAGACGATGCCATTATTGTGGGGGCAGCAGGTTCATTACCGGGAGATTTACAACGTATTTGGCTACCAAAACAGCGAGATACTTATCATCTTGAATATGGTTATTCATGCATGGGGTATGAAATTGCCGCCGCTGTTGGTGCTAAAATCGCTGCGCCGAAGCAACCTGTTTATGCGATGGTCGGAGATGGTTCTTATTTGATGTTACACAGCGAATTACAAACCGCGATTCAGGAGAATATTAAGGTCACCATCTTACTGTTTGATAATGCAGGATTTGGTTGTATTAATAACCTGCAGATGAGCCAAGGAATGGGGAGTTTTGGTACAGAAAACCGCTACAGGAACCCACAAACGGGCTTGATGGATGGACCGTTAGTGAAGGTCGATTTTGCTAAAAACGCAGAAAGCTATGGCTGTAAAAGTTATCGGGTACATGATGAGGAACAATTGATTGCCGCACTGAAAGACGCGAAGTCCCATTCGGGCTGTGTATTGATTGATATTAAAGTACTTCCGAAAACAATGACCGATGGTTATGAAGCTTGGTGGCGCACAGGCACGGCACAAGTTTCTAAAAAGCCTCAAATAGTTGCTTCCGCTGAAAAAATTAAACAGATGGTTGAAAATAAAGTTCGTCTTTATTAATCAACGTGTTGAGGTAGTGCTTTGTATTATCGTAATAACTCGACGGTGTTTTTACCGTCGAGGAATGTTCTTCGTTTTCTTAATGAGTCAGATGTAATTAAGTAGGGTAGTTACTGGAAATTTAGCAAGGATTGCTTTGGTGTTAATTTACATAGTGGTTACCACTTGTGGGTCTATATTCGTCATACTTCAAGTTGTATGGGGAATGCTCTGCGCTACCCGCCCACGCAACTCGAATCATTTGGATTATATACCCAGCTTAGGCTGGGTTTTTTTATGGATTTAATAGTTTAAAAATAATTTAATTGAAATATATGTTTTATTTCGAGACGAAGGAAGAGCAAAAAAAGAAGTTATGGAGAACTAATGTGCCAGCAAACACAGACTTTATTGTTAAATGCTGTTCGCTTACATTGTCAATTTGTGATCTGAATAACACTAAAAATACACTTTAATATAACATTTGTTATCTAGAGCCCAAAAATATAATTTTCAAAAAATTATAAATTGAAATGAATGTTTTATTTGGTATATTTCGTAATATCCAAATAGTGGATTTAAGGTATCAAGGAGCATTTGAATGTTCAATATAGCACTATTCGGCGCAGGACGTATCGGACAGGTTCATGCTGTTAATATTGCCGGCCATAAAGAAACCAAACTTTACTCTGTCATCGACCCTTACCAACCCAATGCGGTTGCCTTGGCTGAAAAATACCAAGCCAAAGTTCAGACAACAGAAGAAGCAATGCAAGACCCTAATATACAGGGTGTTTTAATCGCTTCAGCCACAGATACTCACGCTGATCTAATCGAACTAGCAGCCAAACATAAAAAAGTGATTTTCTGTGAAAAACCTGTTCACCTCGACCTTGAGCGTGTGAAGCAGTGTTTAAAAAGCGTAAAAGAACATAACGTTCCACTGTTTATTGGTTTTAACCGTCGCTATGATCCTCAATTTCGCCACTTGAAAAATTTATTCCAACAAGGCGCGATTGGTAAAGCAGAATCTTTAATTATCACATCTCGTGACCCGTCACCACCACCTGCAGAATATGTTAAAGTCTCCGGTGGTATGTTCAGAGATATGACTATTCATGACTTTGATATGGCGCGCTTTATGATTGGCGAGGAGCCTTGCTCTGTCTACGCACAAGGCAGCAATGTTGTTGACCCTGCGATCGGCCAAGCCGGTGATATTGATACCGCGTTTATTATCTTAAAATTCCCATCAGGCGCAATGGCGACCATCTCTAACAGCCGTCGTTCAGGTTATGGCTATGACCAACGCATTGAATTACATGGTGAAAAAGGATTATTAACGGCTGGTAATATTAAAGAGAATAGTGTTGCGCTGTTAAGTGAAGTTGGGTGCTTATCGGCCAAGCCAGAGTATTTCTTCTTACAACGTTACCATGAAGCATACCAAGCAGAATGGCAGCATTTTGTTGATATCTTAGCAGGTCGTGCGGAGTCTGAAACGACAGGGACCGATGGTGAATTGGCTTTATATCTTGCAGACAAAGCACTGGAGTCACTCAAAACAGGTAAAGAAGTTAAATTGTAATTAATGCGGTAATACTATTTAACTTGATTATAGACTTGCGGTTAAAAATTAATTTTTGGCCGCAATAGTAAATATATTCATTTATTAATGAGTATATAAAATACTGATATTACATTTTATTTAATACTCTTTAGGCTTTCAATATTCCGAGATTAATTGAGGCTTTTTATAATCTTACTTTCTTTAATTTAACTGATGTATTCATCGTTTTAAATTTGCGAAATCTATTTTCAAAGAGTTTATCGATCAGGCCTAAAGCTAGCAAAGTAGCGATTCAAACCAGAGTGCCAGAAACTTATTTCATTATTTAATATTTAACATTAAACATTTATTTAAATATTGAAAAATTGTTTTTTTGGTAAGACATAATGATTCAAATAATAAGGTAATAATATGTCATTAATCATGAATCTCAATCAACAACAGAGAAAAAGGTTGCACCAAATAACCTTGGTTGCAACCTTTGGTGGATTACTATTTGGTTATGATACTGGTGTCATTAACGGTGCATTTTCATCACTGAAAGAAAACATGGGCTTAACGCCAACCACAGAAGGGCTGGTAATGAGTGTCCTATTAGTGGGCGCAGCATTAGGTAGTGTTTGTGGCGGACGTGTAGCAGACTTTGTCGGGCGCCGTACTTATTTGCTTTACCTCTCATTTCTGTTTTTATTTGGGGCATTTTTATCTGCGGCAGCCCCAAATATTGAAGTTCTTCTTATTGCTCGGTTTATATTGGGCTTTGCGGTGGGTGGAGCCTCTGTGACGGCACCGACATTTATTTCTGAAGTGGCTCCGACTGAAATGCGGGGGAAACTCACTGGGTTAAATGAAGTTGCTATTGTTATCGGGCAGCTAGCAGCATTTGCTATTAATGCGATTATCGGTTCAATTTGGGGGCATCTTCCTGATGTTTGGCGTTATATGCTGTTAGTACAAGCCGTGCCCGCGTTGTGTTTGCTATTTGGTATGTGGAAAGCGCCTGAAAGCCCACGTTGGTTAATGAGTAAAAACCGTCGTGAAGAAGCCTTGAAAATACTGAAGCAAATTCGTCCTGAAAAACGTGCAATTCAAGAATATGAAGATATCGTGACGTTATTAGATGTTGAAGCTGCGGAAGCTAAACGTCATCCGAATGCCAATAAACAAAATTTAGCGTTAATTTTTAATACACCTTGGATTTTTAAATTGGTTTTAATTGGGATGGTGTGGGCGGCATTACAGCAAACAACTGGGGTTAACGTTATTATGTATTATGGCACAGAAATTCTCAAAACAGCGGGTTTTTCTGAGCAAACATCTTTAGTTTTCAACGTATTAAATGGTGTTTTTTCTGTTGGTGGTATGGTGATAGGGGTGTTATTCCTTGTTGACCGATTTAAACGTAAGACACTGATTGTTGGTGGTTTTGCGCTAATGGCATCGTTACACTTATTAATTGCAGCTACAGACTACTTTTTAACCGGGGATGTTAAAGCAACATTAATTTGGTTACTTGGCGCGGTGTTTGTTGGGGTTATGCAAGGAACGATGGGCTTTTTAACGTGGGTGGTACTTGCTGAGCTATTCCCACTTAAAATTCGCGGGTTATCCATGGGGATCTCGGTCTTTTTTATGTGGATTATGAATGCGATTGTGAGTTATTTATTCCCTGTATTACAAGCAGAACTTGGTTTAGGTCCGGTATTCTTAATTTTTGCGGTAATAAACTACTTAGCTATCGTTTTTGTCGTGAAGTTATTGCCAGAAACATCAAACAAATCATTAGAGCAATTAGAAGAAGAGCTCTCATCAATGTAATTATTACTTATTGGTGGTGTGAATATACCTAATTAACTTAATCGAGGGTTGGATATGATAGAACAACTAACCACAAGTAATTTGCATTTAGGTTGTCAGGCAAGAAATAAAGCTGAAGTACTCAAAATGGTTGGTACGGAATTTAAAAATAAAGGTTATGTTGATAGGGATTGTGTACATTTCTTAACGGAAAGGGAGCAACAGATATCAACATTCTTGGGGAATGGCATCACGTTGCCACATCTACCTAAGTCCGCCAATGATATTATCTTGCATACCGGTGTTGAAATTTTTCAATTTCCTGACGGTGTTATTTGGGACAGAACCAATGTGATGTTTATTGCCATAGGCGTGATTGCAAAATCAAGGGAACATATTGATGTACTTAGGGAAATTGCGTTGATTTTTAGTGACGAATTTATTGCCAATGCATTGTCTCTGACCTCAAGTAAAGAAGAGTTTTTAAGTATTCTTCATCGTTAATTTTTAGTTCTGAAGAGAGTATGGGATCTTGCCAGATCCCATACTCAATAAATTTCACTTTTAGTTATTCTATTTCATTTTATTCCATCTCATCACGACTCTATTATTTTTCCTTTCTTTAAATTTAATATTTATTTTCTTATAAATTAATTAATTACACTAAAAATTAACGTTAGATCACATAATGAAATTAATGTTTCTAATAATATTGAAAATGAAACGAATGTTCCGTATAACATCATTATTGAAATAAAATCTGGAACGAATATTGGGCCAGCTATTGCACTACAAGAAATGAGCGAGAGGTAGAACAGATGAAAGAGATCCGTATCGGGATGATAGGTACTGGCTATATAGGACGAGCTCATGCCATTGCTTATGCACAAGCACCAACCGTTTTTCCATTGCGGGGGAAATTGGTTCGCGAAATGATTGCAGAAATTACCCCTGAGCTAGCACAAACCCGAGCTCAGGAAATGGGTTTTAATCGTGCAACGGATGACTGGCGCAAATTAGTTGCAGATCCAAATATTGATGTAGTAGATATTTGCTCGCCTAATTTCCTGCACAAAGAAATGGCAATGGAGGCAATTAAGCATGGTAAACATGTTTATTGTGAAAAACCATTAGCACTCAATTCTGAAGATGCCAAAGAAATGGTCGAAGCGGCTAAACAAGCCGGCGTCTTAACGTTAGTGGGTTTTAACTATATGAAAAACCCAACTTCGCAGCTAGCCAAAGAAATCATTGCAAATGGCGAAATCGGGGAAGTTATCCATTTTTATGGCACTCATAATGAAGATTATATGGCTGACCCTAGCGCTCCAATTCACTGGCATTGCTTTAAAGAAAAAGCAGGGTTAGGTGCTTTGGGGGACTTGTCTGCACACATTATCAATATGGCGCAATTCCTAGTAGGGGATATTGAAACCGTCTGTGGTGATATGGAAATTGTGATTAAACAGCGCCCTGAAAAAACGGGATCAACCGTTATGGTTACGGTTGAAAATGAAGACCAAGCGCATGCCATGGTACGTTTTGCTGGTGGCGCAATGGGCGTCATTGAAACTTCACGAATCGCAGCTGGCCGTAAAATGGGGCTAACCTACGTGGTGACTGGCACCAAAGGAACTTTGTCTTTCACTCAAGAAAGAATGGCAGAGCTAAAGCTCTATCGCCATGATGAACCTAGCAACCGCCAAGGTTTTAAAACAATTTTTGTTGGGCCAGAACACCCGGATTATGCACCATTTTGTAATGCTGCAGGTCATGGTATTGGCTTCAATGACCAAAAAACAGTTGAAGTGCGTGATTTAATTGATGGCGTTGCAACAGGGCAGCCAATGTGGCCTGATTTTGAAGAAGGCTGGAAAGTATCACGAATATTAGACGCGATAGCACGTTCATATGACGAACAACGTTGGGTTAACGTTAAAGAAATCAATTAATTCTGTTGTAGTTAAGGGGTAATTAATGGATAAGCAGAAGAAGTTAGATGTTATCTGTATGGGCCGTATTGCCGTTGACCTGTACGGACAACAGATAGGTTCTCGTTTAGAAGATGTGAGCTCGTTTGCCAAATATTTAGGCGGCTCTTCAGGAAACGTTGCATTCGGCACTGCAATACAAGGATTGAAATCATCAATGCTTGCCCGTGTGGGGGATGAACACATGGGGCGCTTTTTACGTGAGGAGTTACAGCGTGTAGGCTGTGATACTAGCCATCTTATTACAGACAAAGACAGATTAACGGCATTAGTTATCTTAGGGATTAAAGATCAGGATACTTTCCCATTAATTTTCTATCGTGATAACTGCGCAGATATGGCGATTACGCCAGACGATTTCTCTGAAGAATATATTGCATCTGCACGCTGCTTGGCAATTACAGGAACGCATTTATCTAACCCGAAAACTCGCGCGGCAGTACTAAAAGCGTTGGAATATGCTAAACGTAATAATGTCAAAACAGCCATTGATATTGATTATCGCCCGGTCTTATGGGGACTGACCTCTTTGGGTGATGGTGAAACGCGTTTTATTGCTTCCGATAGTGTCACGCAACAACTGCAAGACGTATTATCGATGTTCGATTTGATTGTCGGTACAGAAGAAGAATTTCATATTGCAGGCGGGACGACGGATACCGTACAAGCACTTAAGAACATTCGCCAATTAACGGATGCGGAACTGGTGTGTAAACGCGGCTCTCTTGGCTGCTCCGTATTTAGTGGTGAGATCCCAGAAACGTTGGACGAAGGGATCACCGTTCATGGTGTGAGAGTTGAAGTTCTCAACGTATTAGGTGCCGGTGATGCATTTATGTCTGGCCTACTTCGTGGTTATCTAAACGGCGATGGTTGGGAAAAAGCCTGCGCTTATGCGAATGCTTGTGGGGCTTTAGTGGTTTCGCGCCATGGCTGTGCGCCTGCAATGCCAACAAAAATCGAGTTGGATAATTACCTTGAGCGTGCAGCAGCAGTTACACGCCCAGATCTCGACCCGATGCTTAACCATTTGCACCGTGTGACTTCACGTAGCACACAATGGAATGAACTTTGTGTTATGGCATTTGACCACCGCATTCAATTTGTTGATATGGCACGCCTCGCAGGGGTTGATATCTCTTGCATTCCAACCCTGAAAAAATTGATTTACCGCGCTAGCAGTGAAGTGGCCGAAGAGGCAAATCTGCAGGGGAAAGCAGGGTTACTCTGTGATAGTACATTTGGCCAAGACGTATTGAATGATGTAACCGGCCGTGGTTGGTGGATAGGCCGCCCAATTGAGCTACCTGCGTCAAGACCATTATGCTTAGAGCATGGGAATATTGGCTCTCAGCTGATTAGCTGGCCAAAAGAGCATATTGTCAAATGTTTGGTATTTTTTCACCCAGAAGACAACCATCCACTGCGCTTAGAGCAAGAAAAAACGGTTCAAGAAGTGTATAGCGCTTGCTGCCAATCAGGGCATGAATTGTTGCTCGAGGTGATATTGCCCGCAGATATGGAACGCAACGATGAGCTGTATTTACGCGCAATCAAACGCTTCTATAACTTAGGTATAAAACCAGATTGGTGGAAATTACCACCACTACAAGAGCAAAACTGGGATGCAGTTGATCAATTAATTCAAGAACGTGACCCTTATTGCCGCGGTGTCGTGCTCTTAGGACTTGACGCACCACAAGCTGAGCTACAAGCAGGCTTCAACGCAGCCGCTGGGAAATCAATCGTCAAAGGATTTGCTGTTGGCCGCACTTTATTTGGTAAGCCTTCGTTGGAGTGGATGAAAGGTGAAATCAATGACGATGAGCTGGTGCAGAAAATCAAAACCAATTACTTAAACCTGATAGCCCTATGGCGTCAGCGTAAATAATATTACTTTTACCTACACAGGAGCTTCATCATGGCAATCCAACTTGGTATCAACCCGTTGACATGGACGAATGATGATTTACCCACTTTAGGGGCAGAAACGTCTCTAGAAACATGTTTAACTGAAGGTCGTCAAGCGGGTTTCGCTGGTTTTGAGCTAGGTAATAAATTTCCACGTAAAGCGGAAATCTTAGGGCCGATCTTAAAGCAGCATGATTTACAACTGGTTTCAGGCTGGTATTCGGGAGAATTATTATCTCGCAGTGTGGAAGAAGAAATTGAAGCGGTACAAGAGCACTTAGCATTGCTACGTGATTTAGGCGCTAAAGTGATGGTTTTCGCGGAAGTGACTCACTGTATTCATGGCGATCAAAACAAACCTGTTCATATGCGCCCATTGTTCCCAGCTGATCAATGGGAAGAATACGGTAAAAAATTGACCGAATTCGCAAAATATACTTTATCTCAAGGGGTTAAGATTGCCTATCATCATCATATGGGGACAGTGATCGAGTCCGCAGAAGATGTGGATAATTTAATGAAACATACAGGGGATGAGGTCGGTTTATTACTGGATACAGGGCATTTAACCTTTGCCGGTGCAGACCCAGTTGAAGTGGCAAAACGCTGGGCAAAACGTATCAATCATGTGCATTGCAAAGATGTCCGTGCAGATGTCCTAAAAGATGTTAAAAACCGTAAAACCAGCTTCTTAGATGCAGTATTAGCAGGGGTGTTCACGGTACCCGGTGATGGCTGCGTTAACTATCCAGAAGTGTTTAAAGTATTGAAAAATAGCCAATATGAAAATGGCTGGTTAGTGGTCGAAGCAGAGCAAGACCCTGCGATCGCACATCCATTGACTTATGCCACATTGGGTTACAACAATTTGTCTAAATTTGCTAAGGATGCGGGCTTAATCTAAATCGTCGTCGTCATATTTCAGTCTGTGGCGTTGTTAGCTTTGTTTGCTGACTCTAGCCACAAACTGAACTGTTTAATTGATGAAACGGTTAGTAACTGAAAAGAATTACATATCTAGAACCTAAAAAGTGTCAGAGGAAAGTTATGTCAAAATTATTGTCGAAATACCATGCTCCAGATGCACATAAGCGAACTCAGCATATCACTCCGAAAATCGCTAACTGGGGATATGTTCACTTTGATGTTTATGAATTAAAACAAGGCGAGTCTATCTCCTTGCCTGCCTCTGAAAATGAAATGTGCTTAGTGCTGGTGGCGGGTAAAGCGACAATTAAAACACCGAATCAAGCGTTTGAAAATATTGGTGACCGTATGGATCCTTTCGAGCGTAAAAAGCCGTATGCGGTGTATGTTACAGCGCAAGAGTTTGCTGAGGTCATGGCGGATACCGACCTTGAATTGGCAGTTTGCAGGGCAAAAGGAAAAGGAACTTACCCAACTCGTTTAATTGTCCCTGATGATATTGGTGCGGAACAACGTGGCCATGGTTATAACAAACGCTATGTGCATAATATTTTGCCGGATGATAAAGCCGCTGATAGCTTATTAGTCGTGGAGGTCTTTACAGATGAAGGCTGTACTAGCTCTTATCCAAGCCATAAACATGATACCGATAATGAACCCAATGAAACTTATCTAGAAGAAACCTATTATCATCGTTTAAATCCTTCCCAAGGTTTCTGTATGCAGCGCGTTTACACGGATGATCGTGAGTTAGATGAATGTATGGCGGTGTATAACAAAGATGTTGTTATGGTACCAAAAGGGTATCACCCAATGGCGACAGTGGCTGGTTATGATAACTATTACCTTAATGTGATGGCAGGACCAACCCGTAAGTGGTTATTTACATGGGAAAAAGACCATAACTGGGTGAATAGTGAAATCTATGCAGCGAAACATAGTGAAAAGTAAGTTAAAGCAGAAATATGTGAATTAAGTTCTGTTATCTATCTTTGCCGGTAAATATTTACCGGCTTTTTTTTCGATTAAACTTAATATGCTGCAGTAAATTGTTGGCGAATGAACTGCCTATTATTTACCTCATCAAGTACAGCTACCGCAAAATCTTCAACTGATATTTTCGCAGGAACGTTGCCATTCATCAGCAATTGTTCGCCTCCAAGACGGAAGGTTTCTGTTCTTTTTCCTTCCTCGAGTATTGCGGCTGGGGAAATGTAGGTCCAATCCAATGAATCAATGGATTGTAATTGGTTCTTAAATTCCCTCATTGCTTGAGCGCCTGGTTTTATTTCGGCAGAAAAATCGGGGGAATCAATTAAATCAATACCTGAAGCAATTTTTAGGCTTCCTGCACCACCGACCACAATAAATCGTTTTACCATCGATTTTTGTACTGCTTGTAAAATGGCCTGGTTTCCTGCCACGGTATCTTGATACAAATTCGGATTTTGCCAGCCACCATTAAACGCGCTGATGATGACATCCTGTCCTTTAAGCCGAGAGGTTAACCATGGGATATCTGTAATATCACCAGCGGCGGTGATTAAAAGAGCGTGCTGAAATAATTGATTACTATGACGAGAAATAGCCGTCACTTGGTGGTGCCGAAGCAACGCTTCAGCGACTAATGCTCTGCCGACAAAACCCGTTGCGCCAATAATCGATATTTTCATCTTCAGTTCCTCTTTGCTTGAGTGCCTCACTCAAGAATAATGATACTGATAGGGCTAGGCTTTAGGACTAAGACTTGTTTTCCCAATGTGTTCTTTTTGAGTATAGAACAAACGTTCTTATTGGGGAATATGCTTAATTTTATTTCGTTTCTCTAAATAACTTTAAAATAATACTCGTCATAATGGCGATGGTTCCTCCTAAGGCGGTTTCAAGAACGCGGTCAAACAATAATTCATAGGTTGGGTGACGCCAATATATAACGAGCTCAAGAATGGACAAAATTAAGCTTGTCACGACAAACGTCATAAACGTATATCCGTGATGAAAGCTCATCGGCATTAAAAAGGCGAACACCACGACTGCAATTAAACCGATATACGGCATAAAGGGTAAATTGAATAAAAAATACAATAATAAGACAGAAATAAGACTGCCTAAGACCCTCTGCAAAGTAATTTTAACGATACTTTGTGATTTTGGATGCAATACAAAAACGAAGGTCAGTAATGTCCAATAAAAGTGCCCTAGATCTATACTGCGAGGAATAGCGAGCGCGAGTAATAGCCCCAAAGCATAAATCATTGAGCGTGGGATAATATTTTTTCTCAACGTAAACAAATTTTGTTCAACTAAAGCGCTCGTTATTACACTATGGCGTGTCATTTTATGGCTAAGGACATAATACGTAATTAACGTTACTCCACTACCAATAATAAACCCTAACGCTAAGCTTTTGGATATATCAGGTAAAATGGTACCAATTGTCGACATGATAATCATAAATTTCATGGTTAAATCCATAGCAGGATCTGTGCCATACAATTGGTAGTAAATGAACGAAAAAATGGCGAGATAAATATAATATGCGGTACCAAGGCGTAACGTATCACCGATAAAAATAGCGACTAAAATCATCAATAAACAACAAGCGGTATAGGCATAATTCTTATATTCTTTTGCTGCATTGAATAAATTAAAGGAATACAGCGTTGAGAATGTTGCCCACATCGCAGCTTGTGCATCTAAGATCACAAAAGCGGTTGCGGCGCTAAAAAACATACAACTGGTAAAAATAATTCCATCGTGGATAGCAGGAAACGTTCTCATAATCCGATGCTCACAAATAGAGGCTTAACCTATTAATTAATAACGTAATTAAATAATATACGGTATAAAATTTCAAGGTGAGAACTCAGTATTTATGACAAGTTACCATTAAATGGCATGTGTTGAATTGTTGGTTGCGATATTCTGTTTTTATGTGACAAAAAAGGCATAATAGGGGAGAGCAGTTGTAGCAATCATAAAGGTAATAAAATGCAAATAATCAATCCTCATGATTTTGTTTGGGTCGGCAGCAATAATGATGTCGCGATAGAATCGCTTCCTGAATGGGTCGGCTCACAGTGGAACAGTAAGTTACCGTTGACGGTATACCGAAATAAAGCGGATGAGAATAAACTGACTGTTGCAATTAGAGGAATTAAGCCACACCAACGCGTTACAGCACAAATTGAAAAATCTGCAATTACGCACATTATGAATGTGGAATCCTTGGTGGCGAATTCGGTGGAACTACAACGTTCAATGTTTATCGCTTTACCACCAGTGCAGGTTTTATGGATCATTTCACAGACTAAATGGCCTTGGCAATGGGGAGTAACAGGGAGTTGCGCTTACACTTTAGCGACAGATATCCAAAGTATGTTGTCAGACTGCGACCTTGATGTGGTCATTCGCTGTCCACATCGTCAAGAAAAAGAAGATTTTGCTGAGTTTGCAATTAAGGCGAATACTCCTTATTGCCCAATTGATATTCATATCGAAACCCCTAAAGGTGGGTTTTCATTAGCTGAGTGGTTTAAAAATGAACAGGTTACATTACACACACCACTTGGCGATATTATGACCGCAGACCCGTGGAATGAAAAATTATAGCCCGCTGTTTGTCTGTTAAACAACCTAATGTAGCTTGAATGACCGACAAATTGGTTAAATATTAATTTTGATGTTCGAGCAGGTGATTTTTTACTAATCAAATAAAAGCTGGAGGCATATAATGCCTCCCGATTAGCCTATTTTTAGTGTTCAATATAGGGTTCTTGTAAACCTGCTTCATGCCATTCTTTCATTGCGGGTAAAACTAAAATTCGGTCAACCCATTGTTTGGCAGCTGGGTTTACAGGTAAGTGATAACTGCGAATTCGAAAGGCAACTGGTGCAAAAAAAGCATCTACAGCCGTAAATTCACTACCTGCAAGCCAAGGACCACCAAATTGGTTTAACCCATCCTGCCATAATTTCTGCAATCGATTTAAGTCGGTTTGTAATTCAATTGAAATATTGTTAAGTGGCGAATTATGAGTACCGTCCATTGGACATTGCTGGCGTAATGCACTAAAACCCGAGTGCATTTCTGCGCTTGCACTACGAGCCCATGCTCTGGCTTTTCGCTCTTTTGGCCAGACTTGAGGGTAGTCTTCTGCAACATATTCACAGATGGCTAAAGAATCCCATATTGTTTGGTTTTCATCGATTAAACAAGGGACTAAGCCTGTAGGTGAAAAACGACTGAATTTTTCATGGCTGCTTTTGCCGTTTTCAAATAAACACAAATTTTCTTCAAACGGGATCTGTAATACCTTTAGTAAAACCCAGGGACGTAGTGACCATGAAGAGTAGTTTTTATTTGCTATCCAAAGTTTATACATAGTATTTAACCTATCAATCAGTTTGCAATGTTAAAAGAAAGAATACCAATGTATGGGGAAAAAGGCAGACCTACAAATGTTATTTTATGAATAACAGCTTATATCTATTAGGAATAAGCTAGATTTAATTGAAATTAATAAATAAATGAACTAAGTATTTAGTTACGACCATTTACAAAACTGGAAGAATCTTTATTCAACTTTTATAATTAAAACTAGACAAAATCAAATAGTAATCTATTTTTCATTATGTTGATCGTATTTGAATGTCTTCAACAAAATATTTGTTTAACTTTGGGATAGGAATAAAATTAATTTCACCTTATGATTATTACGGCTTAGTTAATAAAATATTACCTTCTTCTCTAAATGGTTTTTATCATGCAATGGAAAAATAATGCAAGTCGTTATGGGCATATCTCTTTGCTCATACATTGGCTAGTCGCAATTGTCGTATATGGAATGTTCGCTTTAGGTTTATGGATGGTGACACTAGGCTATTATGATAGTTGGTATCATCAAGCTCCTGAGATACATAAAAGTATAGGAATATTATTATTTATTGTTATGGCATTTCGTGTGATTTGGCGATTTATTTCACCGCCACCGAAGCCATTAGCAAGCTACAGTAAATTAACGAAAGCTAGCTCTATTATTGTTCAAATTCTGATTTATATTATTTTGTTCAGTATTTTGATCAGTGGTTATTTAATCTCAACCGCTGATGGACAGCCTATCAGTGTATTTGATTGGTTTGAGGTTCCTGCACTATTTACGGGTGCTGCAACACAAGCAGATACAGCAGGTGAAGTTCATTTATATTTAGCTTGGGCAGTGGTTCTATTATCAGTGTTGCATGCTTTTGCAGCTTTTAAACATCACTTTTTTGATCGTGATATTACATTAAAAAGAATGTTGGGTTTTAACCCCGATAAGTAACGTGGAGATAATTATGTTGAAGAAAACGGTTCTTGGTCTGGCTACTGGCGCACTTTTTTTAACGGCAGGTTCAGCATTAGCAGAAACTTACCAATTTGATAAGCAAGGCCAACACGCGTTTATTGAATTTCGTATTCAGCATTTAGGTTATAGCTGGGTATATGGTAGTTTTAAAGACTTTGATGGGTCTTTCACTTATGATGCAAAAGACCCATCAAAAGATAAAGTCGAAGTAACTATTAAGACAGGCAGCATTGACACTAACCACGCAGAGCGTGATAAACATTTACGCAGTGGTGATTTCTTAAATGCAGCAAAATTCCCTGAAGCAAAATTCGTTTCAACAGAAGTGAAGAAAGACGGTGAAACATACAAAATCACAGGTGATTTCACATTAAATGGTGTTACTAAGCCGATTACATTAGATGCTAAATTAATGGGCGAAGGTAAAGATCCTTGGGGTGGATACCGTGCAGGTTTTGAAGCTGAAGGTAATATTAAGCTGAAAGAATTTAACATCAAATCTGATTTGGGCCCTAAATCTCAAGAAGCACAACTGTTGATTTCAGTTGAAGGTGTTCAAGTTAAATAAGATTTTTATCATAATAAACCTTCAAGCTTTCAAGTCTTGAAGGTTTTTTTATATCTAGCGTTTTCTAAATTGTTTATTTATGGCAAATTCTCCCGTCTTAGCCTCGCATTTTCCCTTATTCCTATAGCTTGACGACTTTGATACAAGCTAAAATAAACATTATCACTTTTTATAGGTCAATTCGTGGCATTAATAACCTAGGTCCGTGATGACTATTGTTTTTAGATGCCATGACATTATATGCGATGGGTTCTACAGTATATAAGTAGCTTGAAAGTGTTTGTGGGAACCGTTTTACCAAGAAAAGGCAGGGTAACTTTGAATACAAATAACTCACGTAAAACCGCATTAATTGTTAGCATTATTTTTATTGCATTCGCATTCGGTTTTTATTGGTTAAGTAAAGATAATAATGTGTTATCTACAGAAAATAATAGTGCAATTCATTCAGAGGCACTTGCCCAAGTTGAAAAAGAACTGCCGATTATCGCGACGGTGAAGAAAATAAGCCCTGAAACCTATCAAAGTTTTGAGCATCTAATCACGCAATACGACCCAGCTAATGAAGATTTACGTCGTCAACTGTTTGATCAGGTTGTTGGCAATGTCATGAAGCTGGTGCTAGAACGTATGGAATATGCTTCTGATGATTCCGTAATTAATTTTACTAGCAGAGTGAATGATTACCTGAAAATCTTATTAGAAGAAGACCCAACAGGAAAAACGTGTTTTTATTCATTGTTTCCGCACTTAAGAGAAACAGCGGAAATTATTCCACCACAAAAAAGCCAAGCTGTTTTGTTGAAACAAATCCAAGCGACCAATGAGCTCTTAATTTCAAGTGAAGCTGGTGTAAAACAGGCGTTGATGTCCCCAAAAGAGTATTCTGAGGAATTAACACAGCTTGCTAGTGGGCTTTCTGCAAAGTATGGTGAAGATACCGCAATCCTTGGAAATTTAGAAGCAGGGAAGAAATCACCTGCATTAGCGTGCCGTATTTCTATTAGTTTCTATAATGAAATATTATCTATGCCTGATAATCAGAAAAAAGCTGCATTACTACGTTCTTTATTTTCATCAGTAAATAATTAATTCTTTCCAGCAAAATGGCACTGGTTAATATGGGTGCCATTTTGTGTCATTATTTATTATATTTCATTGTGTTAATCGCACTTTTTTTAATACATTATTCTTTGAGCATAAATAGTTCGTATTTATGTAGTATGCTTATTATGTAAATTTATTTTTAACTATTTTGGAGATGGCATGCAATTTATTAAGAAAAGTATCGTAGCACTTGCCGCAACTGCTGCGATATCAATGCCGATTACAGTTAGCCAAGCTTGTACTCGAGTTGTTTATTTAGGTGAAAATGAACAAATAATGACCGGAAGAACAATGGATTGGAAATACGATATTGGTACCAATCTATGGATCTTTCCTCGAGGGATGGAGCGTGATGGCATTGCAGGGCCTAACTCTTTAAAATGGAAATCAAAATACGGCAGCGTGATAGCCTCGGGTTATGATATTTCAACAACGGACGGAGTGAACGAGGAAGGTCTGGTTGCCAATTTACTGTGGCTCGCGGAATCAAAATATCCTCAAATAGATAATAAGCAACCTGCGTTGTCGATATCTTTATGGGCGCAATATGTTCTAGATAACTATGCGACAGTGGAAGAAGCCGTTGCTGAGCTAGAAAAGAATCCACTCGTAGTCGCAACAGATAATGTGCCAGGACAAGATAGGTTAGCGACTTTACATTTATCATTATCAGATGCGAGTGGTGATAGCGCGATTATTGAATATATCGATGGTAAGCAGGTAATTCATCACAGTCGCAAGTATCAAGTTATGACTAACTCGCCGACTTATGAGAAGCAATTAGCAATGCAGGAATATTGGCAAGGAATTGGTGGCACTGTAATGTTACCGGGGACTAACCGTTCCGCTGATAGATTTGCTCGCGCGCAGTTTTATATTAATGCAATTCCTCAGAAAACAACACCTAATAAAGCTGTCGCCAGTGTTTTCAGTGTCGTACGTAATGTGTCTGTCCCTTACGGGTTGACGTCTGAAAATTCGCCTGAAATATCGTCAACACGTTGGCGGACATTAGTTGACCATAAACGTCAGCTCTACTTTTTCGAGTCAGCATTAACTCCAAATATTTTTTGGACTGATTTGGCAAAAATTGACTTTTCAGCGGAAACTGGAAAAGTGAAAAAGCTGGACCTCGGTGAAGAGCAGAGCCATATCTATTCAGGGGATGCGACCAACAGTTATGTAGTTACAAAACCTTTTGAATTCTTAGGGTTAAGTGCGGAACAGTTAGGTTATTAACTGAGCCCATGAAGCATTTCAGCCCTCTTGGTCTATAGGGGGTTGATATGAATCAAGCCCGCGATAATTAATTTATGAATGTTTTGCAGATAGCAAACGAACGGTATAAGATGTATTTAAAATGCAACTTATTGGTGATGATATGAATGATCTCGTGTGTTACAAAACTATGCCAGTTTGGAATAAAGCTTCTTTGCCGTTAATGTTCCAAGAGCGCCATAATACAAAAGAGGATACATACGCACAGTTGAAAGTGCTAAAAGGCTCTTTAGATTTTATCATTTTTAATGAAGACGGCAGCGAGCAACACTTTACCTTTGATATTCATAACCAGCCGCCTATTATTGAACCTCAAGTTTGGCATCGTATTTCTGCTTGTAGTGATGACATGGAATGCCAACTGGCATTTTTATGCAAACCAGAACTGAAATTTTATAAAGAGCATGGGTTAACGACTCCACATTCAGAAGTGCGCTATTTGTGTGAGAATCACCTGAGTAAGCCATGTAAAACATTAGATTTAGGTTCGGGAAGGGGGCGTAATAGTTTTTATCTTGCCTTGCAGGGGTATGACGTGACCTCGGTAGATATCAACCCTCAGCATATCCAAGCAATTGACTTCGTTAAAAAACAAGCTGGGGTAGAGAATATTCATACGGCTGTTTATGATATTAATAGTCACCAAATACAAGAGAACTACGAACTTATTATTTCCACTGTCGTGCTAATGTTCTTGCAGCGAGAAAAAATCGCCAATGTTATTACTAATATGCAAGAACATACCCTGCCAGGGGGAGTTAACGTTATTGTGTGTGCCGTTGAAACGCCAGATACACCGCTGGATTTAGTGCCATTTAAATGCTTCTTAAAACCAGGGGAGCTAGGAGGGTATTATAAAGATTGGGATATTTTAAAATATAACGAAAACCCTGGTCATTTACACCGCACTGATTCACAAGGTAATCGTATTAAATTAAATTTTGCAACACTCATTGCAAGGAAGAAGTAAGTAAGAAATTAGCATAGGTTATCTTAATAAAAGAGTTGCCGCTGTCGGCAACTGAGGTTGTTGACAAAGCGGGATAAAAGCGTGGTTTTTCCCGCTTTGTGTTATCAGCCGAAAATCAATAAATTGATTTTCCTAGTTTATTTTCAAAACCTATTCGACTTGCCGCCAAACATAATATGTTTGTCAGCAGTCTGAGTTGCCGCTGTCGGCAACTCTTTTTGCTTCTACTATTTAAGGTTTGTCAGTGACTGGCGGAGCGGTTTCTTTTTCGCTACGGGCTAAAGTTTTTTCCAGCAATACAGAATATAGCGGTTTGCCACCTAAAAATTGAGCCATCATTGTGGCGCCAATGCAGGTAATAATCATCGGTAAGATTAACTGGTAGTTATTTGTCATTTCTAAAACTAAGACTATCCCAGTTAATGGGGCTCTGACGGTTGCGGCAAATAAAGCTCCCATGCCTGCAATAGCGAAAGTCCCCACTTCAATTTGGTAATTAGGGAATATTTCGAGGGCGGCGTAGCCGAAAACACCACCAAATAATGTTCCAAGGGCGAGTAAAGGAGAGAAAATACCACCTGGAGCCCCAGAGCTAAAGCTAATCGTCGAAGTTAAAAACCGCAAAGCAAAGAATATGAATAACAAAGTGATGGTAAATTGGCCTGCTACCATCTGGTGGATCACGGAATATCCACCACCTACAATTTCAGGCAGGTAAACGCCAATTGCACCACAAGCACCACCAATTAACCCGCCCATCAATACAAAGCGAGAAATTTTATTTTGGTAAAATGCTAAAAATTTACTTTGTAGGTACAATAAAAAACCATTAAAACAGATACCGATAACACCAAACATTAATCCTAAAATTAAATAAAGCCATAAAGTATTCATAGGTGCAGAAGAAAATTGGCCGATATTTAATACAATAGCTTCTCCATTGATTAGCCGATAGACAATGGTGGAGGTAACAACACCGATAAATACCGCTTTAATTGAAATTAAACTGTATTTAAATTGCGGACGCATTTCTTCAATAATAAACAAGATGCCAGCTAAAGGGGCATTAAATGCTGTAGATAAACCTGCCGCCGCACCAGAGGCAAGCAAGGTGTGGCGTGACTCATTATCTTTTAAACGAAATAAATCATAAAACATTTGGCTAAGGTTCGCACCAAGTTGCACGGTTGGTCCTTCACGGCCTAATACCATACCTGAGCCCAATGTTCCTAATCCACCAATAAACTTAACTGGGATGACTCTCCACCATCTTACGGGGCGTAAATCCTGTAATGCACCTTCAATTTCAGGGATCCCAGACCCACCAGATTCAGGAGAGAACCGTTTAACAAGGTAATAGCCTAACATGGCAAGAAGTGCCGAGATAAAAAACATCCCAACAACCATCAGCCATTTTGGGGCAACCCATTCACTCACCGATTGCACGCGATAGTTGCTAATCCAAGTTGTTCCTAATTCAAATAGTGAACCGATAAGACCGACCGCCGCACCAATGAGTGCCGCAAGTAGTAAGATTTTTACAGGTGTTTTATCTGATTCTTTTAGCCGTTTAAAAATCCGCAATCGGGTTTTTATCATAGATTTACTAGCTGAATTTACCTGGCTCATCTTTATTGGATTCTCTTTATACGATGGAATAACAAACACTTATAGGTAAGTATAACAAGAGTTATCGTAAGAGCGTTATCAGGATATAAATAAAATGCAAAATAGTGCATTTAAGCAAGAAAAGTGAAAACAAAACCAACAGCACGAATAGCATACTTTCATTACTGTGAATAGTTCTCATTTGCAATGAATATTAATATAGATCAATAAACCATTAGATAATGAATAATTCCACTTTTTTATTCTAATAAAGAGCGTAGTCTTAATGTTGTATTTGAAATGCAACTTTAAGAGGCGAACAACATGTACTGTGTGCAATGTGAACAAACAATTAGAACTCCAGCTGGTAATGGCTGTGCATACGCGCAGGGTATGTGCGGTAAAACAGCAGAAACTTCTGACCTACAAGATTTATTAGTTGCTGTATTGCAAAGCTTATCTGCAAGTGCAGTCACTGCCCGCTCACTGGGTATTATTGACCATGATATTGATAGTTTTGCTCCGCGCGCATTTTTCTCTACTTTAACCAACGTCAATTTTGATTCAGAGCGTATTATCGGTTACGCCCGTGAAGCTATTTATTTACGTGATAAATTAATAAAACATTGCCAATCCGTGAATAGTGTAGTGGCTTTCAATCATCCATTAATTAATTTGCAATTAAATGGTACTGACATTCCAACCTTACAGGCACAAGCGGCTCAATTTTCATTAGATATTGATAAAGCTGAAGTCGGCGAAGACATTCACGGTTTACGTATGTTATGCCTATATGGCTTAAAAGGGGCGGCAGCCTATATGGAACACGCCCATGTTTTAGGTCAGTATGATAATGAGGTTTATGGCCAATATCATGAAATTATGGCTTGGCTGGGAACATTGCCATCGGATATGAATGAACTGCTTGATAATGCCATGGCAATTGGTCTGATGAATTTCAAGATCATGGAAATTTTGGATGCAGGTGAAACGAGCGAATTTGGTCACCCAACTCCAACGGAAGTCAACGTTCGTCCAGTCGCAGGGAAATGTATTTTAATTTCAGGTCATGACCTGAAAGACTTAAAAATGTTGTTAGAACAAACTGAAGGTACGGGTATCAATGTTTATACCCACGGCGAAATGCTGCCAGCACATGGTTACCCAGAACTGAAAAAATACCCTCATTTAGTCGGTAACTATGGTAGCGGTTGGCAAAATCAGCAAGTGGAATTTGCAAAATTCCCTGGGTCTATCTTGATGACCTCTAACTGCATTATTGACCCTGATGTTGGGGATTATAAAGACCGTATCTGGACGCGTAGTATTGTGGGTTGGCCGGGTGCAAAACATTTAGTGGGTGATGATTTTTCTGCAATGATTGCTCAAGCTCAGTCACTTGCCGGTTTCCCGTATACCGAAATCGAGCACAAAATTACGGTTGGTTTCGGTCGTCAAACACTGTTAGGTGCGGCAGACGCGGTGATTGATTTAGTTTCACAGAAAAAACTACGTCACGTATTCCTTGTTGGTGGTTGTGATGGTAGCCGTGGCGAACGTAGCTATTATACGGATTTTGCCCGTAGTGTACCTGAAGATTGCTTAATCCTTACACTCGCATGTGGTAAGTATCGTTTTAATAAATTAGATTTTGGCACATTAGAAGGGCTACCACGCTTACTGGATGTGGGCCAATGTAACGATGCATATTCTGCCATTATGCTTGCGGTGAATCTATCAGAGAAACTTGGTTGTGGTATTAATGACTTGCCATTGAGTCTGATTCTGTCTTGGTTTGAGCAAAAAGCGATTGTCATCCTTTTAACATTATTAGCGTTGGGTGTGAAAAATATTTACACCGGCCCAACAGCACCTGGTTTCTTAACTGAAAACTTATTAAATGTGCTAAATGAGAAGTTTGGCATGCGTAGTATTACGACAGTTGAGCAAGATCTGGCAGAAATTTTACCTGCATGATCAATAAACCGATAGAAAAAGCTTAAAAACGATGTGAAAGATGGGGGCTGCGACCCCCTTTAAAGGAGTAGCGCGATGACCATGCCAAGCAGTTTATGTCCAAATAGAATGCAAGTTCATTCTATTATTCAAGAAACATCAGATGTCTGGACAATCAACCTTATCAATCATGATTTTTATACATATTCACCTGGTCAATATGCTTTGGTCAGCATTAAAAATAGCGATGATGTCATGCGTGCTTATACTCTTTCATCATCACCGGGGCAAAGTCGTTTTATTTCCATTACTGTCAGGCGGTTAGACGATGGTGAAGGGTCAAATTGGTTAACACGTTCGGTTAAAGAAGGCGACTATCTTTGGCTTTCTGAAGCGCAAGGGGAATTCACCTGCGCTAATCTAAAAAACACTGAGTATTTGATGTTAGCTGCTGGATGTGGTGTGACACCAATTATGTCAATGACACGTTGGCTGATGGTGAACCGCCCGAGCTCCCATGTAAAAGTACTATTCAATGTTCGCGATGATAAACAAGTTATTTTTGCCGAGGAATGGCAAAAACTCGTCCGCTTATATCCAGAACGGTTGCAATTGTGTGTTATGGCAGAAACACCAGATAATGGCGATATTGCACAAGGACGTTTAACTGAAGAGAAATTGAAAGCGTTAGTACCAGATATTGATTCACGAATTGTGATGACGTGTGGGCCTGTGCCTTACATGAAAAATGCACAGCAATTTGCTGCTAATTTAGGCGTCCCTGCTGAACATTTCTTTATGGAGCGTTTTTCAACTGAACCAGAGGTTGTTGATAGTGAAGATATTCTTACATTAAAAATCCGTCAACGATTGGTCGACTTTAAAGTCCCTGTAGGTACTTCTTTATTATCTGCACTGGAGCAAAATAAACAGCCCGTTATTGCAGCTTGCCGAGCAGGGGTTTGTGGAAGCTGTAAAACAAAAGTGTTATCAGGTAAATACACAACAACAAGCACAATGACATTAACTGAAGCAGAAATAGCTGAGGGCTATGTTTTAGCTTGTAGTTGCCAATTACAGGGTGACACTGAAATAGCGTAAAATTATATAACATGTGCAAACTGTCTCATTAGAGTATTAATGGGACAGTATTATTTAAAATAAATTATAGTAATTATTTACAATACTCAAAATGAGAGTGCAATTAATGTTTCGGTAGTGAGCTATGTAAAAAATAAATAGATAATTTACTTAATGTATTAATCGCTGATACAGCAACCTCTTTGTTTGGATCCTGACATAAGTCTATGATTCGTATGATGGCATCATTATATTCAATCGTTGCTTTGAAATCACCTAAAGCAGAAATGGCAGCAATTTTGATTTCATCGTTTACGCGAAATGTTAGTTTCGTTAACATTCCAACAATTACTTTATCCATAATAAAACTTTCACTGTTATATAAAATAAAAAATATTCTAAGATAATTCTTGTAATATTTAATACTAAATTGATATCTGTAATTAAATATTAACAATTTAAAAGAATGCTTTTTAATGATAATTTCGAATTAAATAATGCCTTAAGTGTATTTTCTTACTTCATTATTTGTTTGTTGGCTTATTTTTAATATAAAAAACCAACTAATGACTGATATTAGTGATTAATTGTACTCTAATAAAGCGTTTTAATTATATTAAATTGGGCTTACTCCTTTATATTGTTTTTTTTGTATTGTACGGTAAATAGAGAATTAAGTTTTGATTAATTATCGGTAAGGTTTACTAAATAATATTACAAATGATACTTTGATTTCTCAAAGGGTTGGTTATTGATAAGTAAATAAATATATTTACTTCAATTCTAATATTCATTCTTATTATTAGTTACATTTTGTTACTTTATAAAGATATATTTAATATAAACTTAAACAGAACCTAAACAATAAGTTTTCCATGCGTAAAAAAACGTAGATATAGGGTGGCAATTAATTCACCAATGGGTATAATTCGCGCCGCATCCAAAGTGCAGTATCTCGTTAGGCGAGGCTCCTATACAAACATAGGTTACTGATCTGACGACGTCGAGAGACGCCCAAGATTAGGACAGGATATATCGACCGAAGGTATATCCCCATGTAACTTCCTGCTAAGTCAGGATACGTTGTATAGTGCTAAAACCGAGACGAAGAGATAGCTTTCGCATTCTCTCATCTGGTTTCGCCCCTATGTGAGTACTGTTTGAGTAACCAACAGTAATAGGGACTAAAAAAATGACATTCACTACCCAGAACAAAGCGGGAGCAGTTGCTATTGCTCAATCCGCAATGAAAGGCGCACGCCTCAAAGACAATAACACACAGCCAGCAAAAGTTGATGATGCAACAGTCAGCGCTTATATGAGTCAATCATATTTGCCAGTATCTGTCGCAGACTCAATAGCTTGCGTGAAAAAAAATCTTATTGAACACCTTGATGGCGAGCAAATCCCAACCTATTTATTTGTTGTCGACAATGACAATTATTTAAATGGCATTCTTTCAGTTAAATCATTATTAGCTTCACCTGAAAATTTATTAGTGTCTGATATCATGCGACACAATTATTTTTCTGTTGCCCCAGAACAATCACGTCATGATGTTTATGATCTGATTAATCATAGCGGTTTAGATATGATACCTGTGGTGCAATTTGGCAAATTAATGGGTGTTTTGCGTCCGCAAGATATCGCCGAACTGATTGAAGATGAGAATACACTTGATGCGCAGCTACAAGGCGCTACCACCCCATTAGATGAGCCCTACTTAACGACAAGCCCTGTAACTTTATGGCGTAAACGTGTCGTTTGGTTGTTGATGCTATTTGTGGCCGAAGCGTATACAGGAACTGTATTAAAAGCATTTGAAGAACAGCTCGAAGCCGCAATTTCGTTAGCGTTTTTCATTCCGCTGTTGATTGGTACAGGCGGTAATAGTGGAACACAAATTACATCAACATTAGTCCGTGCTATGGCACTGGGTGAGGTGAGTTTACGTAACCTGGGTACCGTACTGAAGAAAGAGGTTTCTACCTCATTTTTAGTGGCGGTGACCATCGGTGGTGCGGCATTAATTCGTGCATGGATTTTAGGTGTTGGCCACGAAGTGACTATTGTGGTTAGCTTAACCATCGTTGCCATTACAATGTGGAGTGCGATTGTTTCTTCAATCATTCCAATGGTATTGAAGAAAATGAAAGTGGACCCTGCGGTTGTTTCTGCCCCGTTCATTGCAACTTTCATTGATGGTACAGGCTTAATTATCTACTTTGAAATCGCAAAATTAGTGATGACGGAGTTTGCTTAAGCGCACATCTCAAACTTGATGCGGCAGAAAGTCTAATTTTCTGCCGCAGCGACAGAAATCCCTTCTTGTTTCAATACTTCTCCACATTTTCGACATAAATATTGGTTTTCACCACGTAGTACTTTGTTGTGGCGGCGTATGGTTAATTCATGGGACGCTTCACAGGCACAACGGTAGAGAAATGTTTTACTTTTTACTGTTGTAACCACAAAGTTATGTGTACGTTTCGCCGTGACTTCCAGTACGTGTTGCATCATCCATTTCCATTCTTTGCCATGAGGTGCGATACCTTTGCGGCCAAATACATGAAAAACCAACAAATGCGCTAATTCATGAGGCACAACCTCATCAATAAATTGCTCTGTATTTTCGATAAGTAAACTGGGGTTAAGGCGAATTTCCCATTCTTTTAAGTAAGCACTACCCGCAGTTGTCCCCCGTTGTTTGTAATTAACCGTTGGCTCTGAAAATGATTGTTCGAGTTTGTGTTCTGCAAGTGCGAGTTTTTCTCGCAATGTGCGCATGACTTGTTGCTGTAAAAAGAGTGGAACACGGATTGTTTTCATGGGGTAAAGGATACGTGAAGGTAATGGACATAAACAAGCAATAATTGACAGTAATTATATAAAAACATATATTGTATTTTTATATAGTATTAATTAGAAATAACATATGCCCAATAATACCTCTGAACAGCAACTGTTAGCGATGAAGCAGGCCGCATCAGAAACGGCTTCATTATTGAAAACACTAGGGAATCCAGATCGCTTAATTTTATTATGCCAATTAACACAGGGTGAAGCCTGCGTTAGTGAGTTAGAAGAGCAGTTAGGAATATTACAACCGACACTCTCTCAACAATTAACAGTATTGCGTAATGAAGGCTTAGTGATGACGCGTCGAGAAGGAAAGCGCATTTACTATGCGATAGCAGATGAAAAATTATTTACGTTGCTCAATACGTTATATCAGCTTTATTGCCCTGTGAAGGAGAAATGAAATGACAATAGATTGGGCTAATTTTACGCCACTTTCTGCCGCGATTGGCGGTGTGTTGATTGGCTTAGCCGCAGCAATTTTATTAGTGTTTAACGGTCGTATTGCAGGTATCAGCGGTATTTTAGGCGGGTTATTGAAACCAGCTAAGGGGGATACTGCATGGAAATTGGCATTTATTATTGGTTTGATGAGCGCCCCAACGTTGTTTACTTGGTTGGCGTATACACCAGAAGTTAACATTGCGACCAGCACACCTATTTTAGTATTAGCTGGGTTATTTGTCGGTTTTGGCTCACGACTGGGAAGTGGCTGTACTAGCGGTCATGGGATCTGCGGTATGGCAAGGTTATCCCGTCGTTCAATTGTTGCAGTATTAGTCTTTATGATTGTTGCTTTTGCGACAGTCGCACTAGCCAACCATTATGGGATAGGGAGATAAAGCAATGCCTATTCTTATCGCATTAATTTCAGGGATACTGTTTGGTTTAGGATTGGTCATTGCCGGGATGGGAAATCCAGCAAAAATTTTGGCATTTTTAGATATTACGGGAACGTGGGATCCTTCTTTATTAATTACGATGGCAGTTGGAATGGTAATCAGTGGTATTGCTTTCTTAGGGGTTAAAAAACGCTCTGTTAGTGTACTTAATTGCCCATTGCAAATTCCTACCAATCAAACGATAGATAAAAAACTAGTCACCGGAAGTGTATTATTTGGTGTGGGGTGGGGGTTAGCAGGGATCTGCCCAGGGCCTGCATTATTGTTAACAGGAATGGGATTGACACAAGGGATAATATTTACATTAGCAATGGTTGCGGGAATGGCTATCTTCCAGTTTACGCAAAAAAATTAATCGTTCATTGTGAGCAATAAAAAACCCATCATTTGATGGGTTTTTGTATGTGACTTATTGACTAAAGAGATTACAAGCCTGCAGCGGCACGCAATGCTTCAGCTTTGTCAGTTTTTTCCCAAGGGAACTGAGAACGACCAAAATGGCCATATGAAGCAGTTTGTTGGTAAATCGGGTGTAATAAATCAAGCATTTTGATTAAGCCATAAGGGCGTAAATCAAAGAATTCACGAACTAATTGAATCAATAATGACTCATCAACTTTACCTGTTCCAAAGGTTTCTACCATAATCGATGTCGGTTCTGCCACGCCGATAGCGTAAGAAACTTGGATTTCACAACGGTCAGCAAGGCCCGCGGCGACAATGTTTTTTGCCACGTAACGTGCTGCATAGGCTGCTGAACGGTCAACTTTTGACGGGTCTTTACCAGAGAATGCTCCACCACCATGGCGAGCCATACCGCCGTAGGTATCTACAATGATTTTACGGCCTGTTAAACCGCAGTCACCCATAGGACCACCGATAACAAAGCGACCTGTTGGGTTAATAAAGTATTTTGTATCTTTTGATAACCATTCTGCCGGTAGGACTGGCTTGATGATTTCTTCCATCACGGCTTCATGCAGGTCTTTTTGTTGAATATCTTCAGAATGCTGAGTCGATAAAACAACAGCGTCAATACCGACAATTTTATTATTGTCGTATTGGAAAGTAACCTGACTTTTTGCATCTGGGCGTAACCATGGCAATGTGCCATTTTTACGGACATCTGCTTGGCGTTGAACTAAGCGGTGTGCATAAGTAATAGGAGCAGGCATTAATACATCAGTTTCGTTGGTTGCATAACCAAACATTAGGCCTTGGTCACCTGCACCTTGTTCTGATGGGTCAACACGGTCAACACCTTGATTGATATCGGGCGACTGTTTACCAATCGCACTTAAAACGGCACATGAATTGGCATCGAAGCCCATTTCGGAACTGGTGTAGCCAATTTCGCGAACAGTTTTGCGCGTGATTTCTTCAATATCAACCCAAGCACTGGTGGTGATTTCTCCCCCGACCATTACCATACCTGTTTTGACGTAGGTTTCGCAGGCAACGCGAGCTTTCGGGTCTTGTTCCAGAATAGCATCAAGTACTGCGTCAGAGATTTGATCAGCAATTTTATCTGGATGCCCTTCTGATACAGACTCAGAAGTAAAGAGATGTGTAGCCATGAGATTAATACCTTAAGAATTCGCAAATTTATAATTGGATGTTTTAACATCTAGACGGCTATTTTAGTCCCATACAGTAAAAATTTCTACCTGTATTTATATAAAAAACGAATAGAGACATAAAACAACCATTGGTAAAGTTTTATCGCAATTTAGTCATTTTGGTTTTGCTTTTTGAGCGCAATAGATGTATAAACTGCGACCGTAACGGATGGTTGTTATTTCCCGTTATATACCAGCAGAATAATATAAAACTTCTGCTATCTATCAGGAATGTTTATAAACTTTTGAATTTCAATAAAAAATAAGGTGATATAGCTTAAATCAACAGGTCAAACTGCCAAAATAGTGCTACCACATTGAAATTTTAAAGGGGTAAACAGTTATATTGGGGGTTAATGGGTAATGATCCATAATCTACTGAATAACAGTATCCAACCGTCATATGCGGATCGCCGCGTGACTTTGGCATTTACTTTCCTGTCATTCTTTACTTCATCACGAAGTTACCGTCACATCTTTAATACACCTTCGAGGCTGAGTCATTAATCTGTCAGCTTAAGGTCGTATATTGTCACTGTTTAGAAGTTCTAAGCACTTTTTATTAAAATCTGAGTATTGCCGTTTCCCCGACATAACTGCCTTGCAGTGTTATGTCTTCACTGACATACATCAGGAAGGAGAACGCGTCACTCACCCCTCCATAAAAGGAGTTTATTATGAATGATAATATCGCTCGCAAAATGCGTCAGACGTACAACATCGCGTATTGGGGTGGTGGTTACTATCAGGTGAATGAGCGCGGAAATGTCTGTGTTTGCCCGAACCCTGAGAACCCTGACACCTTTGTTGATTTAGCTGACCTCGTTAATCAGGTTAAAGAAGAGCAGGAGCATTTACGCTTGCCTGCACTGTTTTGTTTCCCGCAAATCTTGCAGCACCGTTTACGTTCAATAAACGCAGCATTTAGACGTGCACGTGAGTCTTATGGCTATAAAGGCGATTATTTCCTGGTTTATCCAATAAAAGTTAACCAGCAACGCCGAGTCATTGAATCACTGGTTAATTCTGGGGAACCGTTAGGGCTTGAAGCGGGTTCAAAAGCTGAGTTAATGGCCGTTTTAGCGAACGCAGGTAAAACACAAACCGTTATCGTCTGTAATGGATATAAAGACCGTGAATATATCCGATTAGCATTAATTGGGGAAAAATTGGGTCACAAGGTTTACCTTGTTATCGAAAAAATGTCTGAGATTGAGATGGTATTGGCAGAAGCGGAAAGCTTAAATGTCACGCCACGCTTAGGGGTTCGTGCCCGTTTGGCTTCCCAAGGCTCAGGTAAATGGCAGGCAAGTGGCGGTGAAAAATCTAAATTTGGTTTGGCTGCAACTCAAGTACTGCAATTAGTGGAAATTTTACGCAATGCCAATCGCCTAGATAGCCTGCAGTTGCTTCATTTCCATTTAGGCTCCCAGATGGCTAATATTCGTGATATCGCAACCGGTGTCCGTGAATCAGCCCGTTTTTATGTTGAATTGCATCGCCTAGGAGTCAACATTCAGTGCTTTGATGTGGGTGGTGGCCTAGGTGTTGACTATGAAGGTACTCGCTCTCAATCCGATTGCTCAGTCAACTATGGCTTAAATGAATATGCCAACAATGTCATTTGGGCGATTGGGGATGCGTGTGAAGAGTTTGATTTACCACATCCAACGGTAATTACGGAATCAGGCCGTGCGTTGACAGCGCACCATACGGTGTTAGTGTCCAATGTGATTGGGGTTGAACGTAATGAATTTACCAAAACAACACCGCCTCATGAAGATGCGCCACGTTCATTAATTTCTTTATGGGAAACGTGGGAGTCAATGCAGCACCAAGGTAATAGCCGTTCATTACGCGAATGGTTGCATGATAGCCAGTTCGACTTACAAGAAGCGCACACTCAATATGCTCATGGTGTGTTAGATTTGACCCAACGTGCATGGGCAGAAGAGTTATACCTAAATATTTGCCGCCGTATTCAACAGGATTTAGATCCAAGCAATCGTGCTCATCGTCCGATAATCGACGAACTTCAAGAGCGCATGGCTGATAAGTTTTATGTGAATTTTTCCTTATTCCAATCGCTACCAGACTCTTGGGGAATTGACCAAGTGTTCCCAGTATTACCGATTGAAGGGTTAGATAAACCATTAGACCGTCGTGCAGTACTGTTAGATATCACCTGTGACTCAGACGGTATTATTGACCATTACGTTGATGGTGATGGCGTTGAAACCACAATGCCAATGCCCGCATATGACCCAGAAAACCCACCAATGATAGGTTTCTTTATGATTGGGGCATACCAAGAAATTTTAGGTAATATGCATAATCTGTTTGGTGATACCGCAGCAATAGATGTCTGGGTTGATAGCCAAGGTAATCTGCGTTACTTGCAAAGTGAAGAGGGCGATTCTGTCGCAGATATGCTGCAATACGTCAAATTAGTCCCAGAAGTCCTATTAGAAAGCTTCACAGAGCAAGTAAAAGGGACAGGCTTGAGTGAGCAGTTACAAAAAGACTTTGTCGCTGAGTTCGAGAATGGTTTGTATGGGTATACTTATTTAGAAGACGAATAAATGCTCAATGCGCGTTATATTTCGCACCGTCGCGTTGTTGGCTGCATTTGCCAACCCTAGTCACATACTTGTGTATGCTCCTAGGGATTGGCTCATTTTGCCGTCTAGCGACAGCACGAACTATTTAGCGCATTAAGATACTGAACAGATAATAACTTTGTGCAAATAACATGATTTGTTTATTATTTATACTGCGCGAAGTTGATTTAGGTAAAACGATTCGAATCGAATATTAAAAGGGCTTGCTAACGGGCAGGCCTATTTTGAGGAACAGAAATGATTAATAGTACTTTAGGCAATCAAGTTGATAATTCACTGGTTTCTAACGCATTTGGTTTCTTA
The DNA here is from genome assembly GCF_032706145.1 of Providencia sp. PROV040. NCBI lineage: Bacteria > Pseudomonadati > Pseudomonadota > Gammaproteobacteria > Enterobacterales > Morganellaceae > Providencia > Providencia sp. PROV040. The sequence continues at coordinate 1,556,722 of NZ_CP120530.1, forward strand.
CGTTTCCCGCTGAATTTTCAGCCTTATAGTTCAGATGCAGAGTGGGTGATCACCGGTGTACCCTTCGATATGGCAACTTCAGGTCGTGCAGGTAGTCGTCATGGGCCAGCCGCAATTCGCCAAGTTTCCACAAATCTTGCATGGGAAAGCCACCGCTGGCCTTGGAATTTCAAGTTAACAGACCGTTTGAATGTTGTTGACTGTGGTGATGTGGTATTTGCTTTTGGTGATGCACAAGACATGAGTGACAAGCTGCAAGCACACACTGAAAAACTACTTGAATCAGGTAAACGTTGCTTGACCTTTGGTGGTGACCATTTCGTTACACTGCCATTGCTGCGAGCTCATGCGAAACACTTTGGTAAAATGGCCTTAGTTCATTTCGATGCACACACGGACACCTATGGCAATGGTAGCAAATTTGACCACGGAACCATGTTCTATCATGCACCAAAAGAAGGTCTGATCGACCCAAATCATTCAGTACAAATTGGTATTCGTACCGAACATGACAGCGACAATGGCTTTACTGTATTGGATGCAGGTCAGGTGAATGATCGCAGTGTGGATGATATGGTTGCGCAAATCAAAGAGATTGTTGGCGACCTACCCGTTTACCTGACTTTCGATATTGACTGCCTTGATCCAGCGTTTGCGCCGGGGACAGGAACCCCTGTTATTGGTGGTTTAACGTCAGATCGTGCATTGAAGTTATTGCGTGGAATACAGTCTTTAAACATCGTGGGTATGGATTTAGTCGAAGTGGCTCCGGCTTATGACCAATCTGAAATCACGGCACTCGCCGCAGCGTCTATTGCATTAGAAATGCTATATATCCAAGCTGCTAAAAAATAAGTTATTTATATTTTACTGTATCAAGAAGCCACCGATTGGTGGCTTTTTTATATCCACAATTTATCTATGTGATTATTAATTATACTGAAAATGAAGGAATCGCACTTTTTGTTTATTGAGTTGAGAATGATTTTTATTAACAATAATCTTGTAATTTACGTCTATATGCTTTTTTCTACGGTAAAAAAAATATATTCACCATGTTAATAGTGTAATATTTTTTATAAATATTAAATGTTAGAGTAAAATCATTGCTTTGTAACTTGTTGTTATTGTTGCTAACTTAATATTAAAGGTGAACTAGTCAATTTGGCTATTACTCAGTAGGAGATAAGTATGGCGTTAAATAATAAAGTTATTTTAGTTACTGGTGCAGCTCAAGGGATTGGCCGTGGTATCGCATTACGTTTAGCGAAAGAAGGGGCTGATATCGCACTGGTAGATTTGAAAAAAGACAAGCTCCAAGATGTTGCCAAAGAAATTGAAGCTTTAGGCCGTAAAGTAACAACATTTGCCGCAGATATCAGTCAACGTGACCAAGTTTTTGCTGCGGTGGCTCATGCAGAAGCTGAGTTAGGTGGTTTTGATGTAATGATTAATAACGCAGGGATTGCACAAGTTAAGCCAATCGCTGATGTTCGCCAAGAAGATATGGATTTAATCTTCAAAATCAACGTAGATGGAACCATGTGGGGAATTCAAGCTGCCAGTGAAAAATTCCAAGAACGTAAACAAAAAGGAAAAATCATCAACGCCTCCTCTATTGCAGGACATGATGGTTTTGCAATGTTAGGAGTTTACTCCGCTACAAAATTTGCGGTACGTGCATTAACTCAAGCGGCTGCAAAAGAGTATGCAAGTTCAGGTATAACTGTGAATGCTTATTGCCCAGGTATTGTTGGAACAGATATGTGGGTAGAGATTGATGAGCGCTTCTCTGAAATCACCGGTACGCCAAAAGGTGAAACCTATAAAAAATATGTCGAAGGCATCGCATTAGGTCGTGCACAAACGCCAGATGATGTGGCTGGTTTGGTTGCATTCTTAGCGAGTGATGATTCTGACTATATTACTGGTCAATCTATTTTGACTGATGGCGGGATTGTGTACCGTTAATTCACTTATGTGAATCTAAGGTGTAAATAATAGCCGCGATGAATGACTCATCGCGGTTTTTGCTTATGCAGTGTGCTGTTGAATATCGGCTAAAATAGCTTCTGCTTGTGTCCAAAGTAGGGAGCCTCCCTCATCACTTAATAAATGATGTTGGCAATTGGGAAAGCGGCTGGCTAATATTTTGCCAAAATCAGGGGAATGAACTGTGCTCATATCGAGTTCGCCATACCATAAAGAGACTGGCACGCGGGTCGTTTCAGGGGTGAATTCCCATTTCTGTAATGCAATTAATAAGTCTTGAACATAACCTTGGTTGCCTTGGGCGAAAGCACGTCGCATGCAATGGCTATATGCCTCAAGGAAATGTTCTTCATTATAGAGTTGCTGGTCTATTTCTGCGCTGCAATTAAGAATAAATGCTAATAACCACTCACCAGTGACATTTTTTAATAACCAATCAGACAGCGCTTTAGGGGTGTTAAGGGCTTGTTCTTGCATGTTCACAACATCAGCACTGAGTACCGCACGAGTTGCAGGGTATTCAAATTGGTCTTGCCCTGACACGATAGACAGTGAAATAGGTTGGCAATAGTGGGCGACGGCCATGGCAAAAACGGCGCCTTGAGAAAAACCGACAACTGAAAATTGAGTAATAGATTGTTCATCTAGTAGGGCTTGAACATCCATAGCAAAGCTTTTCAATGATTTTTCAGGGTGAAATGTTGACTCACCAAGACCCGCGCGTTCAGGAACAATTAAACGAATATTTAGTTTTTCGAGTAAATCCAAACCAAACCCTAATGAACCACTCATTCCCGCTCCAGTACAAAAAATAACAGGAAAACCTGTTTTAGGGCCTGATTCGAACCAGCAAAATAGACGGCTATCAGGTAATTTCATCGTGTGTTGATTCAGGTTGGTTAGTGGAACGTTATACATGGTGAATTCCTAACACAGAGCAGGTACAGATTGGGTGATAAGATAGGTCAGTTAATAATTATTAAAACTGGCATTGTTATAGTTACAATTTTAAAGTATTAAATAGGTAAAATGCAAAATATTAGCGTAATAAACATCAATTCATTAACAAAGAGAAGAGTAAAATGGCATTTTCCGAATCAGAAAAGCAGATTTTGTTGGCCGTTAAAGGTGTCGGTCCCATGGTGATTAGCCGCTTAGAACAAATGGGTTTTAGTTCACTGGCACAACTGAGTGAAGCATCTTACGATGAAATTTTAATTTCTGGTGCTGCATTGACAGGTTCAAGTTGCTGGAAAAATAGCCCGCAAGCAAAAAAAGCGGTAGAGGGGGCTATTTTAGCGGCTAAACAGGCGGTTAGGTCACCATCTTAATTAGTTTGATTTCTGGTTTTCCATTTTTTGCTGCGCAAGATATTAAGGACTTGTACTGCCATGGAAAAGAACATCGCAAAGTAGATATAGCCTTTTGATACGTGAACTTGAACACTTTCAAGTAGTAAAGTGAAACCAACTAGAATCAAAAACGATAAGGCTAAGATTTTTACGGAGGGGTAGCGCTCAACAAAGTCGCCAATGGGTTTGGCCGCAAGCATCATAATGAGTACAGCGATGACTACCGCTGCCATCATGATAAATAAGTGGTCTGATAGCCCCACTGCGGTGATCACGGAATCTAGACTGAAGATAATGTCTAATAAAGCAATTTGCACGATAGCGCCCCAAAATGAGCTCACTTTTTTATTTGCTAGATTATTTTCACTTTCCCCTTCAATCGTATCAAAAATTTCTTGGCTTGCTTTCCAAATAAGGAAGATCCCACCTGCGCATAATATGAGATCGCGAGCGGATACAACATGGTCTGCGACAGTGAAAAGCGGCGTGGTAAGGCGTGATAACCAAGCAATCGAAGCCAATAACGCAAGGCGCATCACCATTGCCGCAATAAGGCCTGTCCGTCTGGCACTATTTTGCTGGTGGCTTGGAAGCTTGCTCACCACAATACTGAGGAAAATAATATTATCGATGCCTAGGACAATTTCTAATATGGTTAGTGTGGCGAGTGCCATCCAAGCATTGGGGTCCAGTATCCATTCAAACATCTTAGTACCTTCTAATTAACAAATTAAACAGTGATAATAATTTATCGTCTGCTTTGGTACAGGCGATGGTTAGCGACTAACTTAGATTAAAATGCCGCGCTAACAGGGGCGCGGTAAAATCTTTTTTGAGATAAAAACCACGAGGTAGCGTCATAATCGGTTGACCGAACTCACCAATCGCTTCAGTTAGTGCCTTATTGTTTGCGGCCTTAGGGCGGATCTGTAATACCTGCCCATGGCGTGCAGTGATACTTTCCACTTTGCCTAATACAATGAGGTCCATTAGCTCTTCCCAATCTTGTCTTAGTAACTGTTCTTCAAAGGGAGATGGGCTCCAGATTAACGGGTTTGCGACTCTGCGTTGTGAGAGTGGAATTTGCCTTTCCCCTTCGATAGGAAACCATAAAATGCGGGATAGTTTGCGGCGAACATGGCTATTTTCCCATGTTAAGCCACTATTCCCCGTTAATGGCGCTACAGAAACAAAGGTCGTTTCGAGTGGAGCACCATAACGGTCAATAGGAATGGTTTTTAATTCAATCCCAATATGAGCGAAATCTTGCTCTGCCTTGCTTCCCGCACTCGCACCTAAATAATATTCCAATAGCATACCAACCCAGCCTTTATCTCGTTTGAGGTCAGGAGGGATAGGGATAGCAGCATGTTGGGCGAGCTCACCAAGCGTATAGCCAGCAAGGGCTTGCGCTCGACCCATTAAGGTTGCTTCGTTATCAGGTGGCGGTGGCGCAATAAATGGCATCATGGTTTGAATATTAATGTATAAAAAGTAGCCAGTGAAAATACATAGAACTGAAGAAGTATAACACTTTTTCTTTGATGTTTTTAACTATTTGATATATAGGGATATAATGTTATTTATTCATCCAGGTCATAAATTATAACAGAGGTTATTCAAGTTCATCCCAAGATAATCACAGGATCATGCACTAGGTTATCCACAGGATTTCTGGATAACTGTGAAAAATAGAGATTACTGTGTGTATTTACAGCCTTGACTAAACGGTTTTTATGACGAATATCACAAAATATGAGTAAGTTGAGCACATATCTTGTGGATAAATACAACGTTGTTTGATCTTTGCTCAGTTAAAGTCTTAAGTATTTTAGCTAGAAAAATAGCCAGTGGATAAAACGCTTTTTTGTTATTTACTTCTTTGATTTATCAATGATTATTTGACTATTCTTTTTTTTGATAAAAAAGTGGCTTGGGGATATACCCTGATTACCATGAGGTTGTTCACATGGATATCCACAGAAAAAGTGAATAACATCCTTATTATTCATTTTATCTGTTTATAACTATCATTATTTTGCTAGGTTATCCTCAGAGGGTTTAAACCATGCAGATTTAAAATCAAACCAGCCAAAGGTATTCATCCGTACGCCGCGCATGGTTTTTTGGCCTTGTAGTTCAAGCCAATGATGAAAAATAGGGTGGAAAATTTGCGAGTCAATTAAGCTTTCACACCAGGCTTCTACATCTAATTGGTTATTACGCCATAGATTAAGTTCATCGCGGAGAGTGTTATTAAGGCATTCGCGCAGTAATGGCATTTCGTACAAGGTAGCAAAGATAGAAAATTCAAGAGGTTTAAAAAAGTTAGCTGTTGCTAACCAAATATCACTTTGCCCATTGCCATTAAACCAATCATCATAATCAATGATATTAATCTTGAGCTCCACGCCTTGTGTCTGTAACACGCGTTTCATAATTTGGCTAATCGCATAGAACTCATGGTGGTTGCGATAAAAAGTAACAGTCAGCTCAGTCAAATCTTCAGGCTTAGGGAACAAGGTTAGCATTTTACTATGATGCCAATGGAGTAATAAGCCATAAGCTGGCGCCCAATGGCGCTGATAAAACGGTTCACAATGGGCAAGTAGGTTGACAGGTGTTAAAAAGCTACATAACCATTTACGGACATCTTCACGCTGGGCAACCGGTGAGCGTTGATCCATTAAGAGGAAATAACAGCCTTCTTCCATGCGGCTTTCAAGTGAATCATTATGGTGCTTGTCACCATCCATTTTTAATGTCGTGCAAACCATTTGTTCTGAAAGTTCAGGGACCACCCAAATGGTCACTTCATCTAGCAGTGCACGATAGCCAAAATAGCGGTCGAAAGCCGTGATAGTCAGCTTTTGTGGCAAGTTTTTTTCTACTTGATAGGGGCCAGTGCCGATAGGGCAACGGCTAAAGTTTTCGAGGCTCTCCCACTCTTTCGGTAAAATAGCCGCATGATGACTGCCTAATAACCAAGGTAGCTGTTTATCAGGCTCACTTAACGTGATATCAATAACATAAGGTTGCGGTGAGCTGACGGATTGTATATGTGAAAATAGCGGCCAACAGGTTTTTAAGCGTAAAAGGGAATAGATAATATCATCGGCAGCCATTTCTCTCCCATGGTGGAAATAAATAGCAGGGCGTAAATAGAAACGCCATTGGGTATCACTTATGGGTTGCCAATGGTGGGCAAGGCCATCTTCCACTTCCCCTTTTTCCTCATTTATATGGGTAAGACCATTAAATATTTGGCTCATCAAGTGAATTTCTGAGCGGCGCATGGGGGCGCCAGGAAGAAGTGTCGGGAAATCTCGATAATAAATAATCCGTAATAAATTCTTACCTTGTCGATAGCTGCGTTCCAGTTCAGACAATACCATTTGGCGAATGGTTTCCTTATCACCCACTAGGGCGACAAGCTTTTCAATACTTTCTTCTTTGAGTAGTTGTTCAGCCTGTGCCTGTTGTAGCTCTAAGCCATTAACATGAAAAATAAGGGCCGAGCGTTTTCCTCGACCAGACTCAGCCTGCCAACTGAGCCAACCTTGTGACTGCATATTATTAAGCAGCGTCCGAACATGACGGCGAGAGCAAAACAGCGTATCAGCGATATCTTGCAGAGTTGTTTCACTGTCTTGGCCCTGAAAGTGTTGCCAGAGACGAATGAACTGGGTTTGTAATCGCGAATTAGACATAAAAGAGGAACTCCGGCAAAAAATACATCAATTTTAATTTCCTAAAATCTCACGATAATAGAAGGCAGTAAGTAGCTCGTTTGGTTTGCATGTTGCAGGCCGACTCCCCCATTTAGAGTAATGGTGTTTATCACCGAGCCGGTTTTTACCGGCTTTTTTTATTTTTTCGTCATATTTCGCACTGTCGCGTTGTTGGTTTCGTTCAGCTACTTGGGTCACATACTTATGTATGCTCCCCAAGATATCTTCTCTCACCGCCTAGCTACAGTGCGAACTATTTAGAAAAAATCGTTCAGTTAAAGGCAAAAATCTTATTTTGTTATTAATTATACAGGAAGAATTTAATGAGGAAGTAGTTTGAGGTCGTAAATTTGTTAATAAGGATTAATTCCGCATTTTTGGTGCGAAGTAGGCGGTTTAGTTGGATAATTAGAGCTAAAAGAGGAACTACGCCCACCAAAGTAGGCGTAGAAAAGGATTTACTGCATAAAGGATGGAATCTTACTTTCAAAATCGGTGATCTGGTCGACATGCTGCAACGTCAAACCAATACTATCCAAGCCATTCATCATGCAGTGGCGGCGGAAGCTATCAATTTCAAAATGATAGGTTTTATCACCAGCAGTCACGGTTTGAGCTTCTAAGTCTACCGTAAACTGGCAACCTTCATGGCTATTAACATAGTTAAACAGCTCATCCACTTCAGTTTCACTTAATTTGATTGGTAATAATTGGTTGTTGAACGAGTTACCATAAAAAATATCAGCAAAACTTGGGGCGATAACCACTTGAATACCAAAGTCAGTTAATGCCCAAGGTGCGTGCTCACGGGATGAACCGCAACCAAAGTTTTCGCGAGCTAATAAAATACTGGCCCCTTTAAAAACTGGCTTATTTAAGACGAAATCAGGGTTAGGTTGTTGCCCGTTCTCATCTAAAAAGCGCCAGTCATTAAACAAGTGTTGCCCAAAACCTGTGCGAGTCACTTTTTGCAAAAACTGTTTAGGGATAATGGCATCAGTATCCACATTGGCTGCATCTAAAGGAGCGACAATCCCGACGTGTGTAATAAACTTTTCCATCATTTTCTCCTTAGATTTGAATATCACGTACATCAGCAAAATGGCCATTAATCGCTGCAGCAGCTGCCATTGCTGGGCTAACCAAGTGAGTACGACCTGCGCGACCTTGGCGGCCTTCAAAGTTACGGTTACTGGTTGATGCACAGCGTTCGCCAGGGTTTAAGCGGTCATTATTCATCGCTAAACACATAGAGCAACCCGGTAAACGCCATTCAAAACCCGCTTCAATGAAAATTTTATCTAAACCTTCTTGCTCAGCTTGGGCCTTAACAGGGCCAGATCCCGGAACAACAATAGCTTGTACGCCATTAGCCACTTTTTTACCTTTTGCAATTGCAGCAGCGGCACGTAAATCTTCAATACGTGAATTCGTACATGAACCAATAAATACTTTGTCAATTTTGACATCAGATAATTTAATGCCAGACTCTAACCCCATGTAAGCTAATGCTTTTTCAGCGGAAGCTCGTTCAACAGGGTCTGCAAATGACTCAGGAGCAGGGATCGGCTGGTTGATGGCAATCACCTGCCCAGGGTTGGTTCCCCAAGTGACTTGTGGCGCGATGCTACTTGCTTGAATAGTGATGACTTTATCAAATTGTGCATCATCATCCGTTTTTAATGTTTTCCAATAAGCAACTGCATCGTCCCATTGTTGGCCTTTAGGTGCAAATTGGCGACCTTTCATATAGGCAAAAGTGGTTTCATCCGGTGCGATAATTCCCGCTTTCGCGCCTAATTCAATTGCCATATTGCATACCGTCATGCGGCCTTCCATGCTTAAGTTTTCGATAGCTTCACCACAAAACTCAACAATATAGCCAGTACCGCCTGCGCTGCCCGTTGTACCGATAATCGCTAAAACGATATCTTTTGCGGTAATACCTGCTGGAGCTTTGCCTACGACTTCAATTTTCATTGTTTTAGCGCGTGCTTGTTTCAGCGTTTGAGTCGCCATCACGTGCTCAACCTCAGATGTTCCGATACCAAAGGCTAATGAGCCAAATGCACCGTGTGTTGCGGTGTGGGAGTCTCCACATACAATGGTCATACCGGGTAAAGTAATACCTTGCTCAGGCCCCATCACATGGACAATACCTTGGTATGGGTGATTCAAATCATATAAAGTTACGCCAAACTCTTTACAGTTTTTCATCAACTCTTGCATTTGAATACGAGCCATATCGCCACACGCATTAATATCTTTGGTTTGCGTTGATACGTTGTGATCCATTGTGGCAAATGTTTTATTTGGTTGATGTAAAGGACGTTTCTTAGTTCTCAAACCATCAAACGCTTGAGGTGATGTCACTTCATGTACCAAATGGCGATCGATATAAATCAAAGGGATTTCATTTTCGACCTCACGGACAACGTGGGCATCATACAATTTTTGATATAAAGTCTTGGCCATGTTAAACCCCTTCTGCAATATAACGAGCAATAATATCGCCCATTTCACTGGTACTTATTGACTGACCTGCACCTGCTAAGTCTGATGTTCTATAACCTTCTTCTAAGGCTTTATTGACCGCACGTTCGATTGCATCTGCTGCATCGGCTTGGTCTAAGCTAAATCTTAACAACATGGAGGCAGATAAAATTTGTGCAATTGGGTTGGCAATATTTTTTCCAGCAATATCTGGTGCAGAGCCTCCCGCAGGTTCATACAAACCAAATCCAGCTTCATTTAAGCTCGCAGAAGGTAACATGCCCATGGAACCGGTGATCATTGCACATTCATCAGAAATGATATCGCCGAACAAGTTAGAACATAACACCACATCAAACTGTGATGGGGATTTGATCATTTGCATGGCTGCGTTATCGATATACATATGGCTGACTTCAACATCTGGATATTCTTTTGCGATTTGATTGACCACTTCACGCCATAAGACCGAGCTTTGTAACACGTTTGCTTTGTCGATTGATGTGACTTTGTTATTACGTTTGCGGGCTGATTCAAAAGCAATACGTGCGATACGCTCGATTTCATAGCGGTGATAAACTTCAGTATCAAATGCGTATTCTTCTTGGCCTTCACCTTTGCGGCCTTTTGGTTGACCGAAGTAAATCCCACCTGTTAATTCACGCACACAAAGAATATCAAAGCCTTGAGCTGCGATGTCTGCACGTAATGGGCAAAATGCTTCTAATGCTTGATATAAGCGAGCAGGGCGTAAATTACTGAATAATTTAAAATGCTTGCGTAAAGGCAATAATGCACCACGTTCAGGCTGGCTATCAGGTGGCAAGTGTTCCCATTTCGGCCCACCGACAGAACCAAATAAGACAGCGTCAGCTTCCTCACAACCTTTTACTGTGGCCTGTGGTAATGGCTCACCGTGCTTGTCGATTGCCGCACCGCCAACATCATATTCAGTGGTGTTGATTGTTATTGCAAAACGTTTGCTGATAGCAGCTAAAACCTTGTGAGCTTGCGCCATCACTTCTGGACCGATGCCATCTCCCGGTAATACGGCAATTTTATAACTAGACATTGTTAAACAGCTTCCTTCGTGTTTGATTGTGATTCTTGATTTATTTTTTGTTTTTCTTTTTCAACTTGCTCTGAGCGCCAAATGCTATTCAACACATGCACCATGGCTTTTGCTGAAGATTCAACGATATCTGTCGCTAACCCCATCCCGTGGAACTTACGGTTATGGCATTCAACCACGATATCTACTTGGCCTAATGCATTTTCGCCGTGGCCTTTAGCTGACAACTGATAAGAGACTAACTTCATAGGGAATTGTGTAATGTTGCTGATAGCTTGGTAAATCGCATCAACGGGGCCATTACCGGTTGCAGCTTCAGATTTCACTTCATCACCACACTGCATTTTGACTGTTGCTGTCGCAACAATACTAGAGCCTGATTGCGTACTGAAATAGTCCATTACGAAGTGGTCAGTTTCATCTTGTTGTTTAGTAAAGAAAGCCAAGGCTTCTAAGTCATAGTCAAACACTTGACCTTTTTTATCGGCTAAATTCAAAAATGCAGTATATAATTCATCCAATTTGAAGTCTTTACCTTCGTGATACCCCATTTCCTCCATACGGTGCTTAACAGCGGCACGGCCTGAACGTGAGGTTAAATTCAGTTGTTGTTCTTTTAAACCAATGGACTCAGGCGTCATGATTTCATAGGTTTCGCGGTTTTTCAGTACGCCATCTTGGTGAATTCCTGATGAGTGAGCAAATGCGTTGCTGCCGACAACCGCTTTATTCGCTGGGATTGGTGTATTACATAATTGGCTAACTAATTGGCTGGTCCGGTAAATTTCTTTGTGATTAATATTGGTATGTACATTTAACATTTGCTCGCGCAATTTAATTGCCATAATCACTTCTTCTAATGCCGTGTTGCCAGCGCGTTCACCTAAGCCATTAATTGTCCCTTCTACTTGGCGGGCACCGGCTTGCACGGCACTGATTGAGTTAGCAACCGACATCCCTAAATCATCATGGCAATGAACAGAAATAACGGCTTTATCGATATTTGGCACACGGTTATACAAATCAGTGATAATTCCACCAAATTGGTAAGGCGTTGTATAACCTACAGTATCTGGGATATTAATGGTGGTGGCTCCCGCATTTATAGCCGTTTCTACAATGCGGCACAAATTGTCAGGGTCAGTACGGCCGGCGTCTTCACAGGAGAATTCAACGTCGTCGGTATAGCGTCTAGCGCGCTTGATGGAATTGATTGCCATATCCATTACGCCATCAAAGGATTTATTTAATTTTTTCTCCATATGCAAGTTGGAGGTGGCTAAGAAAATATGAATACGAAAGGCTTCAGCGACCTTTAATGACTCGGCTGCAACATCAATATCATTTTCAATACAACGTGCTAATGCACAAATTCGGCTATTTTTGATTTCTCTGGCAATGGTTTGAACGGACTCGAAGTCACCTGGTGAAGAGACTGGGAAACCGGCTTCAATGATATCAACGCCTAAACGTTCTAACGCAAAGGCGATTTGTAATTTTTCTTTGACTGATAAACTAGCCTGTAATGCCTGCTCACCGTCGCGTAAGGTGGTATCAAAGATAATGACTTGGTTGCTCATATTGTGTTCCTCATATCGAATTTTGTTTTTACTGAGTGTTATGTTCTTCCAAAGCCGCAGGCATAAAAAAACCCGCGGTTGCGCGGGTTCTTAATGTTTGTGGACAGTTTGTTTCTATTTTTCGTCCATAAGCATACCGCGCAAATTTAATGCGAGTAGTAGTAGGCTTAGTAGGCGAATAGAAAATGTCATTGCAACCGTCTCTCTTGAGTATCTTAATTAAACTGTATTTATTGATACGTTATCTTAAAGTTAATGTCAATCATAGATTTTTAGCATATTTTTACTAATCATGAATTATGGCTTTTAGTTGGTGGTTGTTGCTATTTTTTTGGTGTAACTCTTCTGTTTTGTCTGGATTTTTATGTAATTATAAGGGTAAAATTCTTTAATCAGGCATTGTCTAAGTATTGGTTTGGTTTAATGTGTTGAATTTTATAATGTTTTTCTATTTTCCTATGAGTTAAAGTTCAACGCAAGGAATGAATCACCTACACCAATGCTTTTTAATTAAGTTAATTATCTAATAAATGAGTATTTAAAAAATAATCTGATAATGAGGATATTTATTGATTCTAAATACGATTTATTATGATTTCTTGCAAAAATTGCTTTATTATTTTTACGGTGAGTGATTGCAAGTCTAATTAGTAGTTATCACTCATTATTTTGATGAATATTTACGTTTTATGATGATATTTATACTGCAAGTTTAATTAATAGGTTAAGTAATATAAACGTCGTTTTAATAAATGCAGGGAAAGCGAAATAGCTTATTATCTATAAGTTGTTTTAAGAATAATATTTAATGAATTTATATATTCGTCGGTTTCTTTAGATGAATGACTCTTTTCGTTAATGAAAAATGATAAATATATTAGTGGAGTAAAAAATGACTGATTTTGATACAATTTCAACAGCTAAAAAAGATAGTAGCGATATTCATTTACGTAATGTTGATCTTAACCTATTAACGGTTTTTGACGTGGTTATGCAGATGCAAAACGTGACAAAAGCTGCGCAAGTTCTAGGGATGTCTCAGCCTGCAGTAAGTAATGCAGTTTCACGTTTAAAATCAATGTTTAATGACGAGTTATTTGTGCGGTATGGGCGTGGTATTCAGCCGACATCGCGTGCTAAACAATTATTTGGGCCTATTAGGCAAGCATTACAATTAGTTCATAATGAATTACCTAGCGCAGGTTTTAACCCACAAAATAGTGATCGGGTATTTAATTTATCTATCTGTTCACCGTTAGATATTCGCCTAGCTGCTATTATTGTCGAAAAATTTAAGGTAGTTTCGCCTAATATTAATATAATCATTCATTCTTTTATGGGTGATAAAATTGCTCATCAATTAAAATACCAAGAAATGGATTTCTTCCTTGGCTATAATCAATTAGAAAAGACGGAATTTCAACATCAGGTTTTATTTGATGACGAATTGGTATTAGTGGTGGCAAATCATCATCCACGTATTGGTAATTCAATTTCTGAAACTGAACTAAATAATGAACGCCACGCTATTATGTCAATGGATAACATGGGGTCATTTAGTAAACCTTATTATAATAATACTGAGTTATCGCATACGGTTAGTTATCAAGGGACTGACTTAAATAGTGTATTGAGTATTGTTGCTCAAACTGATCTCGTGGCTATTGTGCCAAAATGGTTAGTTAATCATCACGTTGGGCAACTTAAATTACGTACGTTAACGTTACCTTGGCTTAAGGATACACTGCCTTGTTACTTAACTTGGCATGAATCAACGGTTAGGGATAAAGGCCATCAATGGATGAAGTCTCAATTCAATCAATTGATTGAGGAACTCTCTGAACAGCCTGTTGCGGCATAACACGCCTATTTAAAATATTAGAGGTTGTAGGCTATCTCGAACTGATGAGAAAGAAATAGCTCATTTTGTTAAGGGACAATAACAAATGAAATTGTCCCTTAAGGCCAACAACCTCTATATTTCTGCAAACGTGCTTATAACAAAATATACATGCCAACAAGCTGATTAACTCATTATCGTAGGTGCTATGGTGAGTTTTGTAGCAGACATAACATTTGCAAAAAATTTACATATAAATGCTTTTCACGCATCTCTTTAGTCGATACACTGCGAATATTCAGCTAACACTTGTAAGCTGAAATAATAAGAATGGTTAAGTGCTTGTGAATGTGCCGAGTAGCTTATATCGATAATGACTTATAGGGAATAAACTTTGATTACTGAAAATCTATATCCATACCACTTGGTTAATCGCTTACGTAGCAGGGTTACTGCACAAGAATCAGCGAACCGGATAGCTTTCAGTCAATGGGATAACGGGCAACGTAGCTCATTAACGTGGGGGGAGGTTGGCGATCGCACTTCAGCAATTTCTCGACACCTCTTAGCATTAAACGTTATCGCACAAGAAAATATTGGGTTATTTGCCCACAACAGTATGAATTGGTCATTAGTGGATTTTGCCGCGTTACAAATTAGGGCGGTCACGGTGCCACTTTATGCGACTAGCAGTGTCGAGCAAGCTGCGTATATTATTAACGACGCAAATATTAAAGTGTTATTTGTTGGGGAAGAGGCGCAATATCAAGTTGCATGCCAGTTACCCGCTCTTTGCCCTCAATTAACCACGATTGTTGTGATGAATGACAATGTTAAGTTGGCTGATATTTCAATCAACACCATGCATTTATCCACGTTTATGGCGCAATCACAAACCGCATACCAAGCAGAACTGGATGAACGCATCGCTGCGCATAATCTCAGTGATTTATTTACCATCATCTATACATCAGGTACTACCGGAGAACCCAAAGGCGTTATGTTGGATTACTACAACATGGCTGCGCAGCTGTATCTCCATGACGAACGATTACAACTCACCGCTGATGATGTTTCTTTAAGTTTTTTACCACTTTCACATGTTTTTGAACGTGCGTGGAGCTTTTACGTTATGCACGTTGGAGCACTAAACGTTTATTTAACGGATACCAATCAGGTTCGGGAAGCATTAGCTGAGGTAAAACCGACAGTAATGTGTGCGGTTCCACGTTTTTATGAAAAAGTTTATTCAGCAATACACAGTAAAGTGGCAAAAGCACCTTTAGTACGTAGGGCACTATTTCGCTGTGCATTATCCCTTGGCAGAAGCCGAGTGAAAGCCTTAGCAAAAGGCCGCAAACCCTCTTTTATTAACCGCGCTATTTTCCCGATGGTCGACAAACTGGTCCTCAATAAAATTCGTGAAGGGTTAGGGGGGCGAATTCGGTTCATGCCAGCTGCAGGTGCCCGTCTTGATGACGATGTGATTGCATTTTTCCTTTCTGCAGGGGTAAACATTAAATACGGCTATGGTATGTCAGAAACCTGTGCCACGGTATCTTGCTGGGAAGAAGGGAAATACCCATTAGGCTCGATTGGTACACCACTATCTTCTGTTTCAGTGCGTATTGGTAAAGACGATGAAATACAAGTAAAAGGGCCGGTGGTTATGAAAGGCTATTACAACCGCCCGATTGAAACCTTAGATACATTTACAGCGGATGGCTGGTTAAAAACAGGTGATGCAGGGAAAATTGACGAACAAGGTAATTTATATATTACAGATAGACTAAAAGATTTAATGAAAACGTCTAATGGAAAATATATTGCACCGCAGATGATTGAAGGCGTATTAGGGCAAGACAAGTTTATTGAACACATCGCAGTCATTGCCGATGCTCGTAAGTTTGTTTCAGCGCTTATTGTGCCTTGCTATGACAGCTTAGAAGAATATGCCCATTCAATAAACCTGAAATATCGAGATCGTTTAGAACTCTTAAAAGACTCGAATATTGTGGCATTATTCGAAAGTCGCTTAAAAGATTTACAAAAGAATATCGAAAATTTCCATCAAGTTAAGCGTTTTACATTGCTACCAACCACATTTTCAATGGAAAAAGGTGAATTAACGCCGACTTTAAAGCTACGTCGTAAAATCATTTCTGAGCGCTATCAATTAGAAATTGAATCGATGTACAAAGAATAATTTACCATTTAATTATCTGGCTTACCTGTATTATGGGTAAGTCAGGTCTTGTTTTTGTTCTGTTTTTATTTATTCATTCAAATAATAGCTCAATATTAAAAATTGTAACGGTTCCAACTAATTAAAGTTGCACTGTTTTTTCATTCATGCCAGTCATTTTTCCTTCTATTATTTTCATACGCAGTCAATTTATCTATCAAATTCCCATGTTCAAGATGATGTGAAAGTTTCGTGATCCTTGCACTGAAATGGTGTTTGCTTCGTTTCAGCCGGAGAGATATGTTAATAGTACGAATTTCACTATTTAAATGATAAAAATAAAGAGGTAGAGCATACCTCTTCACTTGCAAATAATGTCTGGGGGCAAACTCATGGAGATGTTGTCGGGAGCGGAAATGGTCGTCAAATCGTTGATTGACCAAGGAGTAAAGCACGTGTTTGGTTATCCAGGCGGTGCCGTATTGGATATTTATGATGCACTTCATACTGTTGGCGGGGTAGAACACATATTAGTGCGTCATGAACAGGCTGCGGTGCATATGGCTGATGGTTATGCACGTTCAACAGGAGATGTTGGGGTCGTGTTAGTGACATCGGGGCCAGGGGCAACGAATGCGATTACGGGTATTGCGACAGCTTATATGGATTCAGTACCGATGGTGGTGTTATCGGGGCAGGTTGCCAGTTCGCTAATTGGTAATGATGCGTTTCAAGAATGCGACATGGTTGGGATTTCAAGGCCAATAGTAAAGCACAGTTTTTTAATTAAAAGCGCAGAAGAAATTCCTGAAACCATCAAGAAAGCTTTTTATATTGCGGCAAGTGGGCGTCCTGGGCCTGTAGTTATTGATTTCCCTAAAGACACCGTTAACCCTGCCTTGAAGTTTGCTTATCGTTATCCAGAAAATGTTTCTTTGCGTTCTTATAACCCAACGCTGCAAGGCCACAAAGGTCAAATCAAAAAAGCGTTAACTAAATTGGTTTCGGCAAAAAAACCGGTTTTTTATATTGGCGGGGGAGCGATTAACGCGAATTGCTCTGCTGAACTTATTGAGTTGGCAGAAAAACTACAATTACCAGTAGTATCAACCTTAATGGGGTTAGGAGCTTTCCCAGAAACTCACAAGCAGTCTGTCGGGATGCTTGGAATGCATGGAACCTATGAAGCTAATAAGGTTATGCATAACTCAGATGTGATTTTTGCTGTTGGTGTTCGTTTTGATGATAGAACAACGAACAACTTAGAAAAATACTGCCCAAATGCGACTGTTATCCAAATTGATGTTGACCCAACGTCTATCTCAAAAACGGTTAATGCGGACATCCCAATCGTGGGTGATGCGAAACTTACATTAAAGCAAATGTTAGGTCAGTTAGACCAGGCTTCAGCAAAACAAGATAACCAAGCGCTCACTGCATGGTGGAAAGAAATTGAACAGTGGCGTAGTAAACAATGTTTACGTTACGAAACCAGCCCAACAAAAGTTAAGCCACAACAAGCTATTGAAATGATTTACCGTTTAACGAAAGGTGAAGCGTATGTGACATCTGACGTCGGGCAGCACCAAATGTTTGCCGCATTATATTATCCCTTTGATAAACCTCGTCATTGGATAAATTCTGGAGGTCTTGGCACGATGGGCTTTGGTTTACCTGCTGCATTAGGGGTGAAATTAGCGCATCCAAAATCGACAGTTGTTTGTGTGACCGGGGACGGCAGTATCCAAATGAACATTCAGGAGCTTTCAACAGCCCTGCAATATGGTTTACCGGTTTTAGTACTCAACTTAAACAATGGTTTCTTAGGCATGGTAAAACAATGGCAAGATATGATTTATCAAGGCCGCCATTCGCAATCCTACATGCAATCATTGCCTGATTTCATCAAGTTAGCGCAAGCTTATGGCCACGTTGGTATTTCGATAACAACACCTGATGAGCTGGAAGAAAAACTAAAACAAGCCCTTGTTGAAGTAAATGAAAATCAGCGATTAGTCTTCGTTGACGTAAATATTGATGAAACTGAGCACGTTTATCCAATGCAGATCCGTGGCGGCGCAATGGATGAAATGTGGTTGAGCAAAACAGAGAGGACCTGATCATGCGTCGTATTTTATCCGTTTTATTAGAAAATGAATCAGGTGCTTTGTCCCGTGTCATAGGTCTGTTCTCTCAGCGTGGTTATAATATTGAAAGTTTGACCGTGGCGCCAACGGACGATCCAACATTGTCACGTATGACTATCCAAACTAAAGGGGATGCAAAAGTTCTTGAGCAAATTGAGAAACAATTGCATAAATTGGTTGATGTGCTGCGTGTCAGTGAGCTGACGGCGTCAGCACATATTGAACGTGAAATCATGTTAGTGAAGCTACAGGCCTCTGGATATGGGCGTGATGAAGTGAAGCGCTGTGCGGATATTTTCCGTGGACAAATTGTTGATGTAACCCCAACGCTTTATACCGTTCAGCTAGCGGGAACAAGCGAAAAACTGGATGCCTTTATCGAATCAGTGCGTGGTGTTGCTGAAATTGTTGAAGTTGTACGCTCAGGGATCGTCGGAGTTTCACGCGGTGATAAAATTATGCGATGAAAAATTTATCTTCCGAAGGTAGAATAATCGCGTTTAAGGCCCCGAATGATTCGGGGCTATTCCCAAAATTGTAAAGAGGTTAACGTGAAACTGGATGAGATAGCCCGTCTAGCGGGTGTTTCCCGCACAACGGCTAGTTATGTGATCAACGGCAAGGCCAAGCAGTATCGAGTCAGCGATAAAACTGTAGAAAAAGTGATGGCAGTCGTCAGAGAGCACAATTACCATCCAAATGCAGTTGCTGCGGGGCTACGAGCAGGGCGTACCCGTTCTATAGGGTTAGTGATCCCAGACTTGGAAAATACCAGCTATACCCGTATAGCAAATTACCTTGAAAGGCAGGCGCGTCAACGTGGTTATCAACTACTAATAGCATGCTCAGAAGACCAACCTGACAATGAAATTCGTTGTGTTGAGCACCTTTTGCAACGACAAGTTGACGCCATTATTGTTTCGACAGCTTTACCGCCGGAACACCCGTTTTATCAGCGTTGGGCGAACCGTTCTTTACCGATTATCGCACTTGATAGAGCCCTTGAAAAAGAGCATTTTATTAGTGTCGTTGGTGATGACCAAGAAGATGCTTTCATGATTTCAGCAGAATTACGTAAGTTTAATGCTGAATCCGTATTGTATTTGGGGGCGTTACCTGAGCTGTCTGTCAGCTATTTACGCGAGCAAGGTTTCCGTAAAGCATGGCATGAAGACCCGCGCAAGATTGATTATCTGTATGCAAATAGCTATGAACGCGATTCAGCAGCAGAGGTTTTTGCACATTGGCTTGATAGCGGTAACGAGATGCCTGACGCGTTATTTACAACATCATTTTCCTTACTACAAGGTGTATTAGATGTTGCGTTGAAACGTAGTGGTCGTTTACCTGAGCACATGGTCATTGCCACATTTGGTGATAATGAGTTATTAGATTTTCTCGAGTGCCCAGTGCTTTCCCTTGCACAACGCCATAGGGATATCGCTGAACGTATTTTAGAATTAGTACTTGCCAGCCTTGATGAAAAGCAAAAACCAGAACCTGGTATTACTCGTATTCGCCGTGATTTATGCCGTCGTGGAAGTTTAGGTCGTAAGCAGTAGTAAATAAGCAGTAGTAAAATAGACTTAACTTTAATCGAACAGTGAATATTTACACGATAATGAGTGATGTTGGTCACAATAATGAGTAATATAACGGCCCCTATCTTGTAGGGGCTTTTTTTTTATAAGCTAAAAGTAGGTAAATATTTAACTTTAGGATTTATCTTAAGATATTTATTGCTGATTTTAAAATGAAAGCTAAATCGGATGATTAAATTAATATAAATTTATTGTAGATGTATTACTGATTTGTGCGATAAATATTTAAAATTAAATACTGTTTATTAAAACAGTTATTTATTATGTTGATATTTAATGGTTTTATTTTTTTTTCGGGGTGTTTTTACCATTGTTAGATATTAATGATTATTTGGGGACTCAATAAAAGTAAATAACCGGTACAAGATATACTGATTAAAAATGAGACTTAAGTTGAATTTATAATGATTTGTATGATTTTGCAGCAATCTAGAGTGATCTCGCTTATTTAAGTTGCACTTTATAAAATATATTAATTATATCAACTTGTTATTTCGCATTTTCTTTCCAAGTCATATTTTACCTACCCTTATTTTTTCTGAATTGTTCTGTAAATAAAGCTAAAGCTGAGTGCGACTGGCTTGACAACGTTTTCATACCATTCGTAAACTTTATATGTGGTGAATTGTGGGGTAAAGTGGGTGGCTTGGAAATAAAAGGGGTTTAATCGGGTATGTTTCGTGGGGCAACACTGGTTAATCTCGACAGCAAAGGGCGTCTAACCGTGCCGACTCGTTATCGAGGAATGCTGAACGAGGAATCGAAAGGGCAAATGGTTTGTACCATTGACCTTCACCAGCCATGTCTGCTGCTTTATACCTTACCTGAGTGGGAGATTATCGAAGAAAAGCTTTCTCGGTTATCGACGATGAACCCTGCTGAACGACGCGTGCAACGGCTGTTATTGGGCCATGCAAGTGAATGCCAAATGGACAACGCGGGGCGTCTTTTGTTAGCCAGTACATTGCGTCAACACGCAGGGCTAACCAAAGAGGTCATGTTGGTTGGCCAGATTAATAAATTTGAACTTTGGGATGAACAAACTTGGTATCAGCAAGTGGAAGATGATATTGCCGCTGAGCGCCTTACCAATGAACCACTTTCAGCCCGCTTACAGGATTTGTCACTTTAATAATGACGCAACAGCAATTTAAACACGTAACAGTATTACTGGATGAAGCCGTTAATGGCTTAAACATTAAACCTAACGGTATCTACATTGATGGCACATTTGGTCGTGGTGGTCATTCAAGGTTGATATTAAGTCAGCTTGGCGAAAATGGTCGTTTAATCGCCATAGACCGTGACCCAGAGGCAATAAAAGCGGCTCAAACTATTGATGACCCTCGTTTTATGATTAAACATGGCCCATTTTCTGCGATTGCAGAGTATGTGGAAGAAGAAGGGTTAGTCGGGCAAATTGATGGCGTACTGCTGGATTTAGGCGTTTCTTCACCCCAGTTAGATGACCCTGAACGCGGTTTTTCCTTTATGCGTGACGGGCCGTTAGATATGAGGATGGACCCAACCAAAGGGCAATCTGCACAGCAATGGTTGATGGACGCAGAAGCGGATGACATAGCTTGGGTTTTAAAAACTTTTGGTGAAGAGCGTTTTGCTAAACGAATTGCGAGAGCGATTGTTGAGCGTAACCATAACCCGGAAGAAGAACCGTTAACACGCACACGGCATCTTGCTGAATTAATTGCAAAAGTTAGCCCAATGAAAGACCGACATAAGCACCCAGCAACGCGTAGCTTCCAAGCCATTCGAATTTATATCAACAGTGAATTGGAAGAAATAGAAAAAGCGTTAGAAGGCGCAATGAACGTTTTAGCACCACAAGGGCGTTTATCAGTTATCAGTTTCCATTCGTTGGAAGACAGGTTAGTAAAACGGTTTATTCGCAAAAATAGTAAAGGTCCATCGGTGCCAGCAGGTATTCCTCTAACTGAAGCGCAGATTAAAGAGTTAGGTACAGCGCAGTTACGTGACCTAGGTAAGATGAAACCTTCGGAAAACGAAATTGATGAAAATCCACGCGCACGTAGTTCCGTGTTGCGGTTTGCTGAGAAGGCGGCGGAATAATGGTTCCAGAAAGGCACAGCCTAGCTCGCGTCATTGGGCGTGATTTATTTCGTTATGGCATCGTTCCTTTGATTTTATTAGTGGCAATTATTATCAGTGCTGTTTTTGTGGTAACAACGGCACATGAAACGCGTTTACTAACGGCCGCAAAAGATAAGTTGTATGAAGAAAAAGACTTGTTAGATATCGAATGGCGTAATTTGATCCTTGAAGAAAACGCCCTTGCGAGCCATAGCCGAATAGAACGTTTATCGGTTGAAAAATTACAGATGGTGCAAGTTGAACCATCACAAGAAAAAATTATTGTTTCTAAGCAATAAAAAGGTTCCTAATGAAAGCACCAAAAACAGCGAAAAATAAGAAACAAGAAGAAAGTACCAGCTTTGTCCGCTGGCGCTTTATTTTGCTGTGCGGATGCATTGTCTTAGCGTTAGCAGGGTTGCTAACGCGGGTGGCTTATCTGCAAATTATTGCGCCAGAGAAACTGGTGAAAGAAGGCGATATGCGCTCTTTACGAGTGCAAGAAGTTGCGACATCACGAGGTATGATTAGCGACCGAGAAGGGCGGCAACTTGCCGTGAGTGTGCCAGTCAATGCGATCTGGGCAGACCCCAAAGAGGTATTTGAAAAAGGGGGAATAAGCAATGACGAGCACTGGAAAGCACTGGCAGACGCACTTGAAATTCCATTAGAACAAATTACGAGCAAAATATCGGCCAATCCAAGAGGCCGTTTTGTGTATTTAGCGCGCCAAGTTAACCCATCTATTGGTGATTACGTTAAAAAATTAAAAATACCGGGTATTTACTTACGCAAAGAATCTCGTCGTTATTACCCATCAGGCCCAGTTACCGCTCACTTACTGGGGGTAACAAACATTGATGGTGAAGGGATTGAAGGCGTCGAAAAAAGCTTTGACCGTTGGTTAAAAGGTGCGCCGGGTGAACGTACAGTCCGTAAAGACCGTAATGGGCGAGTGATTGAAACCATTTCGTCTATTGACAGCCAAGCTGCGCATAATCTGACATTAAGTATTGATGAACGTATTCAATCCATTGTTTACCGTGAATTAACACGTGGCGTGCAGGAAAATAAAGCGGAATCGGGTGTGGCAATTTTAGTTGATGTTCATACCGGTGAAATTTTAGCAATGGCGAATAGCCCATCCTATAACCCAAATAACTTAACGGGTACATCAATGGATGCGATGCGTAACCGCGCCATTACGGATATTTTTGAGCCGGGCTCAACAGTAAAACCTATGGTGGTAATGAGTGCGCTACATAACAAAATTATTAAAGAAAACTCAGTAATTAATACTTATCCGTATCGTATTAGTGGTCATGAGATCAAGGACGTAGCACGATACGCTGAGCTAACTATTACTGGGATTTTACAGAAGTCGAGTAACGTAGGTGTTTCAAAACTTGCGTTAGCGATGCCTGCCACTGAGCTGGTGGATGTGTATAGCCGCTTTGGGTTTGGCAAGCCGACTAATCTGGGGTTAGTCGGGGAAAGTAGTGGCATCTTTCCAAGTAAAAAAACACGGTGGTCTGATTTAGAAAGGGCCACCTTTTCTTTTGGCTACGGGCAAATGGTAACACCGTTACAGTTAGCGCGAGCCTATGCAACGATAGGGAGTTTCGGTATTTACCGGCCTCTATCAATCACTAAAGTTGACCCTCCCGTGCCAGGGACGCGTGTTTTTCCTGAGCCAATTATGCGTACTGTGGTGCATATGATGGAGAGTGTAGCTCTACCCGGCGGCGGGGGAGCTCGAGCAGCCATTAAAGGCTATCGCATTGCCATTAAAACCGGTACAGCAAAAAAAGTGGGCCCTGAAGGGCGCTATGTTAATAAATATTTAGCTTATGCCGCAGGTGTTGCGCCTGCGAGTAATCCACGCTATGCGTTAGTTGTGCTTATCAATGAGCCAAGTGCAGGTAAATACTATGGTGGTGCGGTTTCTGCCCCCGTATTTGGCTCAATCATGGGTGGGGTCTTGCGGTTGATGAACGTTGAACCCGACGCATTGCAACCAAACGAACAAAATGAAATCGTAAATAGTCAAAAAGAGGTTAAAAGTGGCAGATCGTAATCTTTGTGATCTACTCTCACCCTTTGGTGTGAGCACAACTCCAATCTCACTGCGTGAGATGACGCTAGACAGTCGAAAGGCTGCCGCGGGCGATCTGTTTATTGCAATAAAAGGTCATCAATCGGATGGGCGACACTATATTCCTCAAGCGATTGCTCAAGGGGTTTCCGCTGTAATAGCAGAGGCGGAAGGTGAAGCCGTTGAAGGCGAAATTCGTTTCGTTCATGGCGTACCTGTTATTTATTTGAATGACCTGAATAACCGTTTATCTGCACTGGCCGGTGAGTTTTACCACCAACCTTCTGCAAAAATGAAACTCGTTGGTGTGACGGGGACTAACGGTAAAACCACCACCACACAATTAATTGCTCAGTGGGCTCAAGGGCTAGGGGAAACTAGCGCAGTAATGGGAACCGTGGGTAATGGCCTATTAGGCCATGTGTCACCAAGCGAAAATACCACGGGCTCTGCGGTAGATATTCAACTTGAATTGACCCAGTTATTGAACCAAAAAGCAACATTAACAGCGATGGAAGTTTCTTCCCATGGATTAGTACAAGGCCGTGTCGCAGACTTACAGTTCGATGCCGCTGTGTTCACTAATTTAAGCCGTGATCACCTTGATTATCACGGCGATATGGAAAGCTATGAAGCCGCGAAATGGTTATTGTTTTCCACACATAATACAAAATCGCAAATCATCAATGCGGATGATGCGATTGGTTTGAAATGGCTGCAGCGTATACCACAAGCGTGCGCGGTGACCATGGAAAACAAAATTCCTCAAGATTGGCAAGGCCCATGGTTAAAAGCAACGGAAGTTGAATACCACGACAAAGGCGCCACTATCCATTTTGAATCCTCGTGGGGAAATGGTGACTTTGAAAGCCCATTTATGGGAGCATTTAATGTCAGCAACTTATTAGTGGCAATGGCAACTTTGCTGATGATGGACTATCCGTTAAACAAACTGCTGGCTGCTACATCTTCATTGTCACCAGTTTGCGGCCGTATGGAAGTGTTTAGTGCACCGAATAAACCGACAGTTGTTGTTGATTATGCGCATACTCCTGATGCCTTAGAAAAAGCCTTAGCGGC
The DNA here is from genome assembly GCF_032706145.1 of Providencia sp. PROV040. Classification (NCBI taxonomy): domain Bacteria; kingdom Pseudomonadati; phylum Pseudomonadota; class Gammaproteobacteria; order Enterobacterales; family Morganellaceae; genus Providencia; species Providencia sp. PROV040. Next base: position 1,581,999 of record NZ_CP120530.1, read on the forward strand.
AGCACGCTTACATTGCAAAGGGCAATTATGGTGTGTATTTGGTTGCGGTGGTGACCGTGACAAAGGTAAGCGCCCTCTGATGGGAGCCGCAGCAGAAGAATATGCAGATAAAATCGTGATCACAGATGACAACCCGCGCAGCGAAGACCCTATCGACATTATTAATGACATCATGGCTGGACTATTAGATTCCAGCCGTGCCTTGGCCATTCCAGGTCGTCCAGAAGCAGTGACAAACACCATTTTGCAGGCATCTCCTGATGATGTGATTGTGATTGCAGGCAAAGGTCATGAAGATTATCAAATTATTGGTCAGCGCAAGCTAGATTACTCCGACCGTTTAACGGTGGCACGTTTGTTGGGGGTAATCGCATGATCTCTTTAACACTCGCTCAGCTGGCACAGATTACCCAAGGGCAGATTGAGTCTGCTCCAGATACCAATGTTTTGATTAGCTCTGTTAGTACCGATAGCCGCAAAATTGCTGAAAATTGCCTATTTATTGCCTTAAAAGGTGAACGCTTCGACGCCCATGATTTCGCACAACAAGTGGTGGTTACGGGAGCTAAAGCGTTACTTGTTGAGCGCAAGCTGAATGTAGATTGCCCACAAGTTATCGTGAAAGACTCGCGTATTGCGATGGGCCAATTGGCTGCATGGGTTCGTCAGCAGAGCAGAGCTCGAATCGTTGGCTTGACGGGGTCTTCGGGCAAAACATCTGTTAAAGAAATGACAGCATCTATTTTATCTGAGCGCGGTAAAACCTTATATACCGCCGGTAATTTAAACAACGATATTGGTGTGCCTTTGACACTATTTCGTTTAACAAATGATGATGAATTCGCTGTGATAGAAATGGGTGCTAATCACCCTAATGAAATCGCCTACACAACCAATATTGTTAAACCAGAAGCGGCGTTAGTTAACAATTTATTTGCTGCGCACTTAGCGGGCTTTGGTTCACCGGAAGGGGTTGCGACAGCCAAAGGTGAAATTTATCAAGGTGTTCCAGAAGAAGGAACCGCAATTGTTAACCTTGATAGCTACAGTGAAAAATGGCAGTTTCAGCCACGCCAAACTGTTTGGTATTACTCGCTAACTTCACAAGCAAAAGCGGATTTCTATCCTTCTGATATTCAAGTGAAACAGCTAACAACAGATTTTGTGTTACATACCCCTGTTGGTAGTGTCGATATCACCTTGCCATTACCAGGGCGGCATAACATTGCTAATGTGTTAGCGGCAAGTGCATTGGCGATTTCTGTCGGCGCTAGCCTAGAAGATATCAAAAACGGCATAGCAAAAACGCAAGCGGTACCTGGGCGTTTATACCCTGTGCGCTTGAGTGAACACAAAGTGGTATTAGATGACACTTATAACGCCAATGATGGCTCGATGATCGCAGCAATTCAGGTCCTCGAAAAAATGCCGGGTTACCGCATCTTAGTGGTAGGGGATATGGGGGAACTGGGTGATTATGCCGAAGATTGCCACCAACGTGTAGGTGTTGCCGCTAAGCAGGCGGGTTTAGATAAGGTATTCAGTGTTGGTCAGTTAAGTGAGTTGATCAGCCAATTTAGTGAGTGTGGTGAGCACTTCACAGTGAAAGCAGATTTATTAACCCGACTAATTCCGCTAGCGCAGCAGAAGGACGTTGTTTCTATTTTAGTTAAAGGTTCACGCAGCTCCGCGATGGAAGATGTTGTGAATGCATTGAAGGAGTGCTTCGAATGTTAGTCTGGCTTGCCGAAATGTTAGTCCACAAGTTTTCTGTTCTGAACGTCTTTTCTTATTTGACGTTCAGGGCCATTGTCGGTTTGCTGACGGCACTCGCCATTGCTCTGTGGATGGGGCCTCATTTAATTGCTTACCTGCAGAAAATGCAAATTGGTCAAGTCGTTCGTAACGAAGGCCCTGAGTCTCACTTTAGTAAGCGTGGGACCCCAACTATGGGCGGGTTATTGATTTTATTTTCAATTACCGTTTCAACATTGTTATGGGCTCGATTAGACAACCCTTACGTTTGGTGTGTACTACTCGTGCTAGTTGGGTATGGCATTGTCGGTTTTGTTGACGACTACCGGAAAGTGGTTCGTAAAGACACTCGTGGCTTAATCGCGCGTTGGAAATATTTCTGGCAATCCGTGATTGCGTTAATTGTTGCCTTTTCCATGTACGCGATTGGTAAAGATACCCCAGCAACTCAGTTAGTTGTACCATTTTTCAAAGACGTAATGCCACAACTGGGCATGCTGTATATTTTGCTGACCTATTTTGTGATTGTTGGAACCAGTAACGCAGTAAACCTAACCGATGGCTTGGATGGCTTAGCTATCATGCCAACGGTATTTGTTGCCGCAGGTTTTGCATTAGTGGCATGGGCAACAGGTAACGTCAACTTTGCCAGTTACTTACATATTCCATTTTTACCCCATGCAGGTGAACTGGTGATTGTCTGTACTGCCATTGTGGGGGCAGGGTTAGGTTTCTTATGGTTTAACACATACCCAGCGCAAGTATTTATGGGCGATGTCGGCTCATTGGCGCTTGGCGGTGCACTGGGGACTATTGCGGTATTACTGCGCCAAGAGTTTTTATTAGTGATTATGGGCGGTGTGTTCGTCGTTGAGACGCTGTCAGTTATTTTACAAGTCGGTTCATTTAAATTGCGTGGACAACGTATTTTCCGTATGGCACCAATTCACCACCATTATGAATTGAAGGGTTGGCCAGAACCACGTGTTATCGTGCGTTTCTGGATTATCTCGTTAATGCTAGTCCTGATTGGGCTGGCAACCTTGAAGGTGCGTTAAGATGGTTGATTATCAGGGTAAGAACGTCGTTATTATTGGGCTGGGGATCACCGGCCTATCTTGCGTTCACTTTTTCCTTGAGCGCGGCGTGGTGCCTCGCGTTATGGATACCCGTGCAGTACCGCCTGGTGTAGATAAACTCCCAGAAAATGTAGAATGCCATAGTGGCAGTTTGAATAATAGCTGGTTACAGGCCGCCGATTTAATTGTTGCTAGTCCAGGAATTGCGTTAGCGACCCCTCAATTACAGCAGGCCGCAGAAAATGGCATCGAAATTGTGGGTGATATCGAATTATTTTGCCGTGAAGCAGATGCACCGATTGTCGCGATTACAGGTTCAAATGGTAAAAGCACTGTCACGTCATTGGTTGGTGAAATGGCTAAAGCAGCGGGTATTTCAGTTGGTGTAGGTGGCAACATTGGTACGCCAGCACTTTCATTACTCAATGCAGGGCATAATCTGTACGTTTTAGAACTTTCCAGCTTCCAATTAGAAACCACTTCAAGTTTAGAAGCGACCGCCGCGACAGTCTTAAATATTAGTGAAGATCATATGGATAGATATCCATTAGGTCTAGAACAGTACCGTGAAGCGAAATTAAAAATTTATCACAATGCTCAAAACTGCATTGTTAACGTACAAGATATACTGACCTTACCCGCTAATCATACTTTGGATGAATGCATTAGTTTTGGCTTAAATAGTGGTGATTATTTCTTTGATACCCAAAAACGGGTGTTAGTGGCTCAAGGAAAAGAGCTATTAGATGTCAATGAAATGCACTTAACTGGCCAACACAATTACCTTAATGCGTTAGCCGCGTTAGCATTGGCGGATGCAGTGGATATTCCTCGTCCAGTTTGCCTTCAAGTATTGAAAGAATATGCGGGGTTAGCACATCGTTTCGAATTAGTGTTATTCAATAACGGTGTTCGCTGGATTAATGACTCTAAAGCCACAAATGTTGGAAGTACAGAAGCGGCATTAAATGGGTTACACGTGGATGGCAATATCTATTTATTATTAGGTGGGGATGGCAAGTCAGCTGATTTTTCACCATTAAAACAATATATTGCTGCGGATAACTACCGCTTATATTGCTTTGGTCGTGATGGGAAAGCATTAGCTGATATGGCACCTGAAAAATCAGTATTGACTGAGACTATGGAACAAAGCTTACGCCAAATTGCGCCACAATTAAAAGCGGGGGACATGGTGCTGTTATCCCCTGCATGTGCCAGTTTGGATCAGTTTAAAAGTTTTGAGCAGCGTGGAACTGTCTTTGCTCAATTAGCCCAGGAGTTAGGTTAATGACGATACCGGGTGCGATGCGTTTAAAAAATTGGGTCATTGGTGAAAAAAATGGCGTGATTTCAGGCTCAACGCTTTACGACCGTACATTAGTGTGGTTGGCATTCGGTTTAGCCGCAGTGGGTTTTATCATGGTCACATCCGCTTCCATGCCAGTTGGCCAACGCTTAACAGAAGACCCGTTCTATTTCGCTAAGCGTGATGTGGTGTATATCGTTATCGCATTTATTTTAGCGTTGGGTGTCATGCGTATCCCGATGGCAGTTTGGGAAAAGTACAATTTCATTTTGTTGATGGTTTCACTTGGCATGCTAGTGGTGGTGCTGGTTGCAGGAAGTTCAGTTAACGGGGCATCACGCTGGATAGACATCGGTTTGGTAAAAATTCAACCAGCAGAAATTTCGAAATTTACGTTGTTTTGCTATGTGTCCAGTTACTTGGTGCGTAAATCCGATGAAGTCAGAACCCGTTTTCTTGGCTTTATTAAACCGATGTGTATTTTGATTGTTATGGCGTCATTGCTTTTATTACAGCCTGACTTAGGGACCGTTATCGTATTAGTGGTTACCACTCTGGGATTGTTATTTTTAGCGGGCGCAAGGTTAGCGCCGTTTATTATTGGTATTGCCGCTTGCGCAGTGGGGGTATTGGCTTTGATTTGGTTCGAGCCGTACCGCTTACGTCGTGTTACATCGTTTTTGAACCCGTGGGATGACCCGTTTGGCAGTGGTTATCAGCTAACCCAATCTTTAATGGCTTTTGGTCGTGGTGAAGTGTTTGGGCAAGGGCTTGGTAATTCAGTACAAAAATTAGAGTATTTGCCAGAAGCACACACAGACTTTATTTTCTCGGTTTTAGCTGAGGAACTCGGGTACTTTGGCGTGGTATTGGTTCTGTTGATGGTCTTTATGTTGGCATTTAGAGCAATGATGATTGGCCGTCGCGCATTGATGTCAAACCAATTATTCGGTGGTTATTTAGCTTGTTCAATTGGTATTTGGTTTACCTTCCAAGCCTTAGTTAACGTTGGGGCTGCATCCGGTATGTTACCGACAAAAGGTTTAACATTGCCATTAATTAGTTATGGTGGTTCGAGTTTACTGGTAATGGCTGCTGCCATTGCGATATTACTGAGAATTGATTTTGAAACACGCCTTGAAAAAGCGCAGGCGTTTGTAAGGAGCACTAAATGAGTCAGGCAAAGAAATTACTCGTCATGGCAGGTGGAACTGGAGGACATGTTTTTCCAGGTTTAGCCGTGGCACATTATTTGCAGGCTCAAGGGTGGGAAATCCGTTGGTTAGGCACGGCTGACCGAATGGAAGCAACATTAGTGCCTAAACACGGTATCGATATTGAATTTATTCAAATTTCTGGCCTCAGGGGTAAAGGCATTGCCGCCCAACTGGGGGCGCCATGGCGTATTTATAAAGCAATTCGCCAAGCAAAAACAATTATCAAGCGTTATCAGCCAGATGCTGTATTAGGCATGGGAGGCTATGTTTCGGGGCCCGGTGGTATTGCGGCATGGCAATGTGGTGTACCCGTTGTGCTTCATGAACAAAATGGTATTGCAGGGTTAACGAATAAATGGCTATCTCGAATTGCAAAAAGAGTATTACAAGCCTTTCCGGGGGCATTTCCTGACGCACCAGTTGTAGGGAATCCAGTACGGGAAGATGTTTTGGCTCTACCTGCACCACAGGAACGTTTAGCGGGCCGAGAAGGCGCTATACGCGTATTGGTTGTCGGTGGTAGCCAAGGGGCACGGATTTTAAATCAGGTGATGCCTCTGGTCGCTGAAAAAGTAGGCAAACAGTTAAATATCTGGCATCAAGCGGGAAAAGGCAGTAAGGAATCGACAGAAGCATTGTATAATGAGCACATGCAAGTTTCAGTCAATTCTGAGTATAAAGTTACTGAATTTATTGATGATATGGCGCAAGCTTACGCATGGGCAGATATTGTTGTTTGTCGGTCTGGCGCACTAACCGTAAGTGAAATTGCAGCCGCAGGTTTACCGGCTATTTTTGTTCCTTTTCAACATAAAGACCGTCAACAGTATTGGAACGCATTACCGCTAGAAAAAGCGGGGGCGGCTAAAATTTTAGAACAGTCACAATTTACCGCAGATGCTGTGGCGAGCTTATTAGGGCAATGGGACAGAAACGAATTACTCTCAATGGCTGAAAAAGCACATAGTTGTGCAATTACTGATGCAACAGAGCGAGTTGCTGCCGTGATCTGTGAAGTGGCTAAATAATATTAGTCATAATTGATACCGAATTAATTTAGAAGCGAAGAAATATAGTGAATACACAACAATTAGCGAAATTAAGAACATCAGTGCCAGAAATGAGAAGAGTCAGGCACATCCATTTTGTCGGCATCGGCGGTGCTGGCATGGGTGGTATCGCTGAAGTGTTGGCAAATGAAGGCTATGAAATTAGTGGTTCAGATTTAGCTCCGAATGCAGTGACTCAACAATTAACCGCATTAGGGGCAACGATTTACTTTAATCACCGTCCAGAGAACGTTGAAAATGCCAGTGTTGTCGTCGTATCAACAGCGATCTCAAGTGAGAACCCAGAAATTCAAGCCGCCAAAGAATTGCGTATTCCTGTTATTCGTCGTGCAGAAATGTTAGCGGAATTAATGCGTTATCGTCATGGCATTGCTGTTGCAGGTACCCACGGGAAAACCACTACGACAGCAATGATTTCTGGGATTTATGCACAAGCAGGCCTTGACCCCACATTTGTGAATGGGGGATTGGTTAAATCAGCAGGAACGCATGCACGTTTAGGTAGTAGCCGCTACTTGATCGCAGAAGCCGATGAAAGCGATGCTTCATTCTTGCATTTGCAACCGTTAGTTGCCGTTGTGACCAATATCGAAGCAGACCATATGGATACTTACCAAGGTGACTTCGATAATTTAACGAATACGTTCATTAATTTCTTGCACAATTTGCCATTTTACGGGCGCGCAGTGATGTGTATTGATGATCCAGTCATTCGTTCGTTACTACCCAAAATTGGCCGTTATATCACCACTTATGGTTTTAGTGAAGACGCTGATGTGCGTATCACGCAATATGAGCAAAAAGGAAATCAAGGCTTTTTCACTATTGCCCGTGAAAATATGCCAGAACTGACGGTGGTTCTAAATGCACCAGGGCGTCACAATGCTCTCAATGCGACAGCCGCAGTGGCGGTCGCCACAGAAGAAGGTATTGACGATTTACATATTTTATCTGCACTAGTTGAATTTCAAGGAACAGGGCGTCGCTTTGATTTCCTAGGGAATTTCCCTCTGCGAAATGTGAATGGCAAAGACGGTGAAGTGATGCTAGTGGATGACTATGGTCATCACCCAACCGAAGTGGATGCAACGATTAAAGCCGCGAGAGCAGGCTGGCCAGATAAGCGTATTGTTATGGTATTCCAACCGCATCGCTATACTCGTACTCGTGACTTATACGATGATTTTGTTAACGTTTTGGGGCAGGTTGATGTGCTGCTAATGTTAGACGTATATTCAGCGGGCGAAAAGCATGTACCAGGTGCGGATAGCCGCTCATTGTGCCGCTCAATTCGTGGTCGTGGTCAGATTGATCCTATTTATGTTGCAGATATTGAACAAATTCCACATATTTTAGCTCAAACTCTTGATGAAAATGATTTAATTTTAGTTCAAGGCGCAGGAAATATTGGTAAAATAGCCAAAAGCCTAGCAGAAGCAAAATTACAGCCACCGATGATTGAGGAATAAAAATGACAGAGAAAGTTGCGGTTCTATTAGGAGGCTCATCTGCTGAACGTGAAGTTTCACTTCAGTCAGGAAATGCTGTGCTGGCAGGGCTACGCCAAGCAGGTATTGATGCTCATCCTATCGACCCTCAAGATTTCCCTGTAGAAACATTGAAAGATGCAGGTTTCAACAAAGTTTTTATTGCGTTACATGGCCGCGGTGGTGAAGACGGTACATTACAAGGGCTGTTAGAAACACTAAATCTGCCTTATACCGGCAGTGGTGTTATGGCTTCAGCGCTTAGCATGGATAAGTTGAGAACAAAACAATTATGGCAAGGTGCAGGGTTAAGTGTATCGCCGTATGTTTACTTAACAAAGCAGCAGTATAAGCAGGCTTCTTATGAGCAAATTGTCGCTAAAGTGCAATTTCTCGGATTACCTCTTATCGTGAAGCCAAGCCTTGAAGGCTCCAGTGTTGGTATGAGTAAAGTTGATAACTTAGAGGCATTGCCTGCTGCACTGGATCTTGCGTTTCAATTTGATGAAACGTTGTTAATTGAAAAATGGCTGAGTGGTCCTGAGTTCACGGTCGCGGTGTTAGGAGACAACACTCTGCCGCCAATTCGTATTCAACCACCAGGTATTTTTTATGACTACGAAGCGAAATATTTATCTGATGAAACTCAATATTTTTGCCCAAGTGGTTTAGATGAACAGCTTGAGTCAGAACTCGCAGACTTAGCGCTGAAAGCTTACCAAGTTGTTGGTTGTGAAGGCTGGGGGCGAGTTGATGTAATGCAAGACAGCAATGGCCAATTTTATCTGTTGGAAGTTAATACATCGCCAGGTATGACAAGCCATAGCCTAGTGCCAATGGCTGCTCGTCAGGCAGGTATGAGTTTTTCACAGTTAGTTGTGCAAATTTTGAGATTGGCTCGTTGATATGTCACAAGCAGCACTAAATGTTAGGCATCATAATCAGAAGAACGATGAGGATCCTCGTTCTGGAGGACCTAGTAATGGTGCATTTTTAGGTGGGTTATTTTTCTTCCTATTTGTGGTTGGCACTATCATCTGGAGTGGTTGGATGGTAATGACTTGGATGAAAGATGCGGATCGGCTGCCGATGTCCAAGTTAGTGTTAACGGGTGAGCGCCATTACACCAAAAATGATGATGTTAGAAAGGCTATTTTAGCGCTAGGGCAGCCGGGGACGTTTATGACCGTCGATGTCAACGCTATCCAGAAGCAAATAAGCATGATGCCATGGGTACGCCAAGTGACTGTGCGTAAACAATGGCCAGATGAATTGAAAATTCATATTGTTGAATACCGCCCATTCGCTAGGTGGAACGACCAAAACATGGTGGATGAACAAGGTCGGGTATTTAACTTACCGGTTAGTGAAAATGGTAAAGGCGATTATGTGTTGCTTTATGGGCCACAAGGTAGCCAAAAAGAGGTTCTTAAAGAGTTCACAGTCTTTAAGAACACATTAGCTGCACATAATCTAAAGCTAAAATCGCTATCGATGACAGCCAGAAATGCATGGCAAATTATTTTAGACAACGATGTTAGAATCGAACTGGGTAAGAAAGATGTGTCAGAGCGGTTAAATAGGTTCCTTGAACTGTATCCGCTTTTGCAGCAAACAACGGATAAACGCGTTGACTATGTTGACTTACGTTATTCCAGTGGTGCTGCGGTGGGCTGGGCGCCACTGTTGGTTGATGCTCCACCGGAGTTACAATAAAGACGATGACTAATAACAAAAATTAGGCAGAAAAAATGATTAAAGCAACGGACAGAAAATTAGTGGTAGGCCTTGAAATTGGAACTTCCAAGGTATCAGCCCTTGTTGGCGAAATTCTGCCCGATGGTATGGTTAATATTATTGGGGTGGGAAGTTGTCCATCTCGTGGAATGGACAAAGGTGGCGTAAACGATCTTGAATCAGTGGTAAAATGTGTACAAAGAGCCATTGATCAGGCAGAACTCATGGCTGACTGCCAAATTTCATCGGTTTACCTTGCGCTATCGGGTAAGCACGTCAGTTGCCAAAATGAGATTGGTATGGTGCCAGTTTCAGAAGAAGAAGTGACGCAAGAAGATGTTGACAGTGTTGTGCATACAGCAAAATCGGTACGTGTTCGCGATGAGCACAGAATTTTGCACGTGATACCGCAAGAATTTGCAATAGATTACCAAGAAGGGATTAAAAATCCGGTTGGTTTATCAGGTGTACGTATGCAAGCCAAAGTTCATTTGATCACCTGCCATAACGATATGGCAAAAAATATTGTTAAAGCCGTTGAACGCTGTGGGTTAAAAGTTGATCAGCTTATTTTTGCTGGTCTCGCTGCAAGTTATAGTGTTTTAACGGAAGATGAGCGTGAATTAGGTGTATGTGTCGTTGATATCGGTGGCGGCACTATGGATATGGCGGTTTACACTGGCGGGGCTTTGCGCCATACAAAAGTCATCCCGTATGCAGGCAATGTGGTGACAAGCGACATCGCTTATGCATTTGGAACACCACCTAGTGATGCAGAAGCCATTAAAGTGCGTCATGGGTGTGCAGTCGGTTCTATCGTGAGTAAAGACGAGACCGTGGAAGTGCCAAGTGTTGGTGGGCGACCACCAAGAAGCTTACAGCGTCAAACCTTAGCAGAAGTGATAGAGCCAAGGTATACTGAGCTGTTAAACTTAGTAAATGAAGAAATTTTAAATTTACAGGAACAGTTACGCCAACAAGGTGTCAAACACCATTTGGCAGCTGGTATCGTGTTGACTGGTGGGGCCGCACAAATTGATGGTTTAGTCGAATGTGCGCAAAAAGTGTTCCATACGCAAGTGCGAATTGGTACACCGCTCAACATCACAGGGTTAACGGATTATGCGCAGGAGCCATATTATTCAACAGCAGTAGGGCTTCTGCATTACGGTAAAGAAAGCCATTTAGGCGATGATACCGAAGTAGAAAAACGTGCATCAGTTAGTGGATGGTTTAGTAAAATCACCAGTTGGCTGAGAAAAGAATTTTAATTTTGATAAAGAAGCATATTATTAGCTTCAAAAGTAGTAAGCACAAAACGGAGAGACATTATGTTTGAACCAATGGAGCTAACCAACGATGCGGTGATTAAAGTCATCGGCGTTGGCGGCGGCGGCGGTAACGCCGTTGAACACATGGTGCGTGAACGTATTGAAGGCGTTGAATTCTTCGCTGTCAATACAGATGCACAAGCGCTGCGTAAAACCGCAGTTGGACAAACTATCCAGATCGGTACCGGTATTACCAAAGGTCTGGGTGCAGGTGCAAACCCTGAAGTTGGCCGTAATGCCGCTGAAGAAGATCGTGAGGCGCTGCGTAATGCTTTAGATGGCGCGGATATGGTCTTTATCGCAGCAGGTATGGGTGGCGGTACAGGGACTGGTGCAGCTCCGGTCGTTGCCGAGGTTGCCAAAGAATTGGGTATTCTGACAGTTGCTGTCGTGACTAAACCTTTCAATTTCGAAGGTAAAAAGCGCATGGCATTTGCAGAGGCAGGTATCACTGAGTTGTCAAAACATGTTGACTCACTGATCACTATCCCAAATGATAAATTATTAAAAGTACTTGGTCGTGGTATCTCATTACTGGATGCTTTTGGTGCGGCAAATGACGTACTAAAAGGTGCAGTACAAGGTATCGCTGAACTGATTACACGCCCAGGTTTAATGAACGTAGACTTTGCTGACGTACGTACTGTGATGTCAGAAATGGGCTACGCAATGATGGGGTCAGGTGTTGCTCGTGGTGAAGATAGAGCAGAAGAAGCGGCAGAAATGGCTATTTCTAGTCCACTTCTTGAAGATATCGACCTGTCTGGTGCACGTGGTGTATTAGTTAACATCACGGCTGGTTTCGACCTGCGTTTAGATGAGTTTGAAACGGTGGGTAACACTATTCGTGCTTTCGCATCTGATAATGCAACTGTGGTAATCGGTACATCTCTTGACCCAGAAATGCACGAAGAACTGCGTGTTACAGTTGTTGCTACAGGTATTGGTATGGACAAACGTCCAGAAATTACTTTAGTTAGCAATAAAATGTCTCAGCAGGCGTCAATGGAACAGCGCTATCAGCAAATGCAAAATAGCATGTCTTCATTAACAGAAGAGAAACCAGCGGCTAAAGCGGTCAATGACCAAAATACGCAAACAAATAAAGAACCAGATTATCTTGATATTCCTGCGTTCTTGCGTAAACAGGCCGATTAATTTTATTTATATTGGTTTCTCCGCTTTTTGTGCTAAAATTTCCTACTGATTATCTTGTATGATGATCAGTAGGACTTATAACATTGCGAGAAAAATACGATGATCAAACAACGGACACTAAAACGTATTATTACAGCGACTGGTGTTGGTTTACATACCGGCAAGAAAGTTACGCTTACATTACGTCCAGCGCCGGCCAATACCGGGGTCATCTACCGTCGTACTGACCTTAATCCACCGGTTGATTTTCCGGCAGATGCGAAATCAGTTCGTGACACCATGTTATGTACTTGCTTAGTCAATGAAGATAATGTGCGTATTTCGACTGTTGAGCATTTGAATGCTGCCTTAGCAGGGTTAGGTATCGATAACATTGTTATTGAAGTCAATGCGCCTGAAATCCCTATTATGGATGGCAGTGCCGCACCATTTGTATTCTTACTGCTTGATGGCGGTATTGAAGAATTAAATTGTGCAAAGAAATTTTTACGTATAAAAGAAACAGTACGTGTTGAAGATGGTGATAAATGGGCTGAAATGCGACCTTATAATGGGTTTAGCCTTGATTTCACAATCGATTTTCAGCATCCAGCGATTGATAGTAGCACACAACGCTACTCACTTGATTTCTCAGCGGAATCATTTGTAAATCAAATAAGCCGTGCGCGTACTTTTGGCTTTATGCGTGATATTGAATATCTGCAATCAAAAGGCTTATGCTTAGGCGGTAGTTTCGACTGCGCCATCGTTGTTGATGACTATAAAGTTCTTAACGAAGATGGCTTACGTTTTGAAGATGAATTCGTTCGTCACAAAATGTTGGATGCAATTGGTGATTTATTCATGTGTGGGCACAATATTATTGGCGCATTCACGGCGTTTAAATCAGGCCATGCATTGAATAACAAGCTATTACAAGCAGTTTTAGCGAAAGAATCAGCTTGGGATCTCGTCACATTTGAAGACGAAGCTCAATTGCCTGTCGCATTCAAAGCACCTTCAACGGTGTTTGCATAAAATTTGATTATGCAGCTATCTTCGAGAACTGATCGAATTTAGCCTTTTCTGTTGGTTGCGCTAGTACTCTCTCCGGCTAGCGCAGCCAGCCGCTCAAACCTTTCTTTTAATCCTTTCGGGCTATTTTCGGCTAATTTCAAAAGCGCTTGTGCAGTTTGTGGACTTATCTGACGTTCGTTCATTTTTTGACTTATTGAGACTGTTTGCTTAGTTAGTGAACTATTTTGTCTCGATTTTCGCATAAGATCGGGATTGATTCTGATGTCGATAGAGGATAAAGATGGTAGAATGGACGTTCTTAATGCAGAAAGAAGATTGATTTTTTCGTAATTAAGTCGGGTCATCCAACTGGCGTTTGCCACTTCAATGACCATAACATTATTACGATAGTTTGCAACACGGCACATGGGTTTGATTTCAGCCGGCAGTAATCCTTTTACAGCACGATTCAGTTTGATAATCGCTTTTGCATTACGCTGAATAGTTTGTAAAGTGTTTGATGATGTTGCCAATGAGCCTTCAAGAACATCAAAAAGTGCTTGTGGATGACTATCTCTCATTTTTAGCTCCAGCTGAGAATGAAACAACGAATTGCAAATAATAATTTTGTCACTTATTCATTATATAAGAGTTTGATGGGCATTTTAAATTTTTGGCGACAACTTGGTAGAAAATACTTTTGGTCCCACCTGCTATTAGGTGTGGTTGCCACAGGTGTCGGCTTGCCTACAATTTTAAATGCGTTATCAGATTCTCAACATACACAGGTTAACTCTTCTCCAGTTAATCGCCAAAGCCAAGCTGTGAATGCTTTTGACAATTTATTTGCTCAACAGAATTCCCAACGCTCTTCGTCATCATCGTCATCTTATTCAGTAAATTACTGGCAGCAACATGCGGTAAGAAACGTTATTCGGCAGCTAACTTTTGCTTTTTCGGCGACAGAAGACGATGATGTAAACGCTGCAACAGAAGAGACTGAACAGCTTATTGCCCCACAATTGATGTTAGACACGCTGTATGCCATGTTAGCACAGCGTTCACTTCAGTGGGATGAAAGTGTTATTCAATTTAGTCATTATAACTATCCCCATATTATTGCCTATCAACCTGCAATTTGGATTGCTCAAGTACACGGCATTCGTGCCGGCCCGTTAACAGTTTAATCTTCATTCATGGTAAAACAGCTCATCGCTGTGCTGTTTTACGCCATAAAATTTATAAAAATTTAAAGTAATTAATTGATTATTAGAGATTAAAATATGTTAACAAAGATTTTGACCAAAGTTTTTGGTAGCCGTAATGACCGTACGTTGCGCCGCTTACGTAAAGAAGTTGAAAAAATTAACCGTCTTGAACCCGATTTCGAAAAGTTATCTGATGATGAGTTAAAAGCAAAAACGGTGGAATTTCGTGAGCGTTTAACGAAAGGTGAAAGTTTAGAAAGCATCATCCCTGAGGCATTTGCAACTGTTCGCGAAGCAAGTAAACGTGTATTTGGTATGCGTCACTTTGATGTACAGCTTATCGGTGGAATGGTACTGAATGAACGCTGTATCGCAGAAATGCGTACGGGGGAAGGTAAAACATTAACGGCAACACTACCAGCTTATATCAACGCATTAAGTGGCAAAGGGGTTCACGTAGTTACGGTGAATGATTACTTAGCCAAACGTGATGCTGAAAATAACCGCCCATTATTTGAATTCTTAGGCTTAACTGTGGGTATCAACCTGCCAGGTATGGCTCCGCCTGCAAAACGTGAAGCATATGCGGCAGATATTACTTACGGTACTAATAATGAATTTGGTTTCGACTACCTACGTGACAACATGGCGTTTAGCCCTGAAGAGCGTGTTCAGCGTAAATTGCATTATGCTTTGGTGGATGAGGTTGACTCCATTCTTATCGATGAAGCGCGTACACCACTGATTATTTCAGGTCCTGCAGAAGACAGTTCTGAACTGTACCAAAAAGTTGATAAACTTATTCCATATCTTCAACGTCAAGAGAAAGAAGATTCAGATACTTTCCAAGGGGAAGGCCATTTTTCTGTCGATGAAAAATCGCGTCAAGTGACTATAACTGAACGTGGACTGGTGTTAATCGAAGAGCTTCTAGCAAAAGAAGGTTTAATGGATGAAGGAGAGTCTTTATATTCACCTTCTAACATCATGTTAATGCACCATGTGATGGCGGGCTTACGTGCTCATGCGCTATTTACCTTAGACGTTGATTATATTGTAAAAGACGGTCAAATTGTTATTGTTGATGAACACACCGGCCGTACAATGGAAGGGCGTCGTTGGTCTGACGGCTTACACCAAGCAGTAGAAGCGAAAGAAGGCGTTGAAATTCAAAACGAAAACCAAACCTTGGCTTCAATTACTTTCCAGAACTATTTCCGTTTATATGAAAAGCTTGCAGGTATGACAGGTACTGCGGATACCGAAGCTTTTGAGTTTAGCTCAATTTATAAACTCGATACAATTGTTATCCCAACTAACCGCCCAATGGTGCGTAAAGATTTACCTGACCTCGTTTATATGAACGAAGCTGATAAGTTTGCAGCAATTATTGAAGATATTCGTGAAAGAACTGCCAATGGGCAACCCGTTCTTGTTGGTACAATTTCAATCGAAAAATCCGAATTGATTTCGAATGCGTTGAAAAAAGCTAAAATTGCTCATAATGTTTTGAATGCAAAATTCCATGCAATGGAAGCTGACATCATTGCGAATGCGGGTCAAGCTGGAGCTGTAACGATCGCAACTAATATGGCCGGTCGTGGTACTGACATCATGCTAGGTGGTAGCTGGCAAACTGAGGTTGCTGCATTAGAAGAGCCAACTCAAGAGCAAATTGATGAAATCAAAGCAAACTGGAAAGTTCGCCATGACGCTGTTTTAGCAGCAGGTGGTTTACATATTATTGGTACAGAACGTCATGAGTCACGTCGTATCGATAACCAGTTACGTGGTCGTGCCGGTCGTCAAGGGGATGCGGGTTCATCTCGTTTTTACTTATCAATGGAAGATGCGCTGATGCGTATTTTTGCTTCAGACCGCGTTACTGGCATGATGAAAAAGTTAGGTATGAAGCCGGGTGAAGCGATTGAACACCCATGGGTGACCAAGGCTATTGCTAATGCGCAACGTAAAGTTGAAAGCCGTAACTTTGATATCCGTAAACAATTACTTGAATATGATGATGTTGCAAGTGACCAACGTCGTGCGATTTATACTCAGCGTAATGAACTACTGGATGGCGGTGATATTAAAGAAACGGTTGATAGCATTCGTGAAGATGTATTAACCACAACGATGGATGCCTATATTCCACCTCAATCACTTGAAGAAATGTGGGATATCGAAGGACTACATCAGCGTTTAGTCAATGATTTTGACCTCGATTTACCAATCAAAGAGTGGTTAGATAAAGAGCCAGAGTTACACGAAGAAACATTACGTGAACGTATTATGGCAAAAGCGATTGAAGTTTATGATCGTAAAGAAGAAATTGTTGGCGCGGAAGCGATGCGTAATTTCGAAAAAGGTGTCATGTTGCAAACATTAGACACGTTATGGAAAGAGCACTTAGCGTCAATGGATTACTTACGCCAAGGTATTCATTTGCGTGGTTATGCGCAAAAAGATCCTAAGCAAGAATACAAACGTGAATCTTTCAGTATGTTTGCTAACATGCTTGAAGCATTGAAATATGAAGTGATTAGTACTTTATCTAAGGTACAAGTTCGTTTACCTGAAGAGGTTGAAGCATTAGAACAACAGCGTCGTGAAGAAGCTGAGCGTTTAGCGAAGAGGCAACAATTAAGCCATGAAGCGGGCGCTGAATCTTTAATGACTGAAACCGAAGCTAAAATTGCAACCCAAGGTCACAAAATTGGCCGTAATGACCCTTGTCCTTGTGGTTCGGGTAAAAAATACAAGCAATGCCATGGCCGTTTAAATTAATTTACTATTAACTCATTAATATAAAAAAGGCGGGGTAACCCGCCTTTTTGACGAAAAAATTATGGAAAAAAAACATTTGCATATCGCGGCTGGGATTATTCGTAACCCCGAGCAAAAAATTTTTATTACTAAACGACCAGAAGGCACGCATATGGCTGGTTTTTGGGAATTTCCCGGTGGGAAACTTGAAGTTAATGAATCACCTGAAGCCGCTTTAATTCGCGAACTTGAAGAAGAAGTTGGAATTGTAGTGACTAAGAACGAGTTATTTCATCGGGTTGACCATGAGTTTGATGACCGTTTCATTACACTCTATTTTTTTATGGTATCTTCATGGGAAAATGAACCGTATGGTAGAGAAGGGCAGGATTCGCGTTGGGTTTCTCAGCATGAGCTTAAAGCTGAAGAATTTCCCCCAGCAAACCGTATCATTGTTGATTTATTAACACAGAGAAGTGATCAACATAATAGCTGATAATGATATTAAGTGGAAAATACACAATAATATATTTTCCACTTAATTTACGATGTCACGACTTATACATTATTTATCTGGTTGTTCACTCCAGTCATCGCTGTCAGAAATATCCCCTTGACTCGCAATTCGTTTTTCTTCACTAGCCCATTCACCAAGGTCAATAAGTTGACAACGCTTACTACAAAATGGCCGGAACGGGCTATTTTCATTCCAAACAACTATTTTTTTACATGTAGGGCAATTAACTTCAATGATTTCACTCATAAAAATATTTCTCTAGCTAGCAACAGGATAACTCAAAATTAATAATATCGGGGAGTATACCATTCTCACTGTCGATATGTAGAAAACGTAGTGCGAATCGTGTTTTGTGGCCAGAGATTTGTGGGTATACCAAGTGTTCTGCAGTTAACTTGATGCGTAGCAGTTCTTTACCTTCTACGTTGTCTTGATAAAAACCATTATGAGACTCTTTTTGTTCAAAGATTCCATTTTGCCGAATTAGTGTTAGAACAGCTTGCAATGCATCATTGAGTGGGTCGAGGCTTTGCAACCAGCCACTAATGACCTTGTCTCGTTCAGTTTGTGGAATATTTAACCAAAGTTGTAAAGTCGGTAGGTCGAAACTACAACAGCCACCAGGAATACTCAAACGTTGGCGTACCATACTAATAATTTTATCTGTACGTAGATGGTGGCCAAAGCGTGCTGCGGACATTAAATTGGATGTTGTTTCTGATAATTGTTTTAGTAATGTAGATATTAATTGGTTATCAGCGTTAGGAGCTTCTGCCCAATTAGATAGCCGAGTTCGTTGTTTTTCTAGTTCTTTTATAAGCTCAGAACGAACCTCTCCTCTATCTAGGATTTCAATTAATTCTGAAACTGAGCGAAAAAAAGCAATACCAGTAGAGTAGGAGGTAATATTACTTAACTCATAAATTTGAGATAAAAGTGTTTCAAGGCGCAACCACGAACGAATTTTTTCATTCATTGGGTATTCATAAGTAATTAAATTTGTTGTAATTAATTCGCCCATTTTAATTCCTATTTTTTTATTCTTGCTAGTGTTAAGTACTGGTTATGAAGAATTGCTACCTTGTCAGAGAGATCCGTGCCATGAGTATGGTTTGTTATTATATCGTTGGCATGATTAAGTCGTTTTTCACGACTAACTTGTGCATTAAGTATATTAGTTACTTGTTCTAAACTGGTCTTATCTCTTTTTAGGGTTCGTTGAATTTGTTCTTCGACAGTAACATCAACAACTAATACCCTATCAGCCAAATGATGAATATTATTTTCAATTAATAAAGGGACTACCCATAATACATAAGGGTAATCTATTTGTTGAAATTGTTTTTGCGTTTCTTGTTGAATCAATGGATGAAGTAGAGCATTCAGCCACTTTTTTTCATCGGGCTTAGAAAAAATAATGTCTCGTAAGCGTTGCCTATCTAGGCACCCGTTGGGAAGAATAATATCTTCACCGAAGTGATATCTAATGCTTTCAAGGGCTGGGCTGTTAGGCTCAACAACCTGTCGTGCAATCACATCGGCATCAACTAGGGGGACTCCAAGTCTAGCAAACTCGTTTGCAACTGTTGTTTTACCACTTCCAATACCACCTGTTAAAGCAACTATATAAGGCATATGATTATTCATTTACTCGTTGAAAAAAAATAGATTACACTGAAATAAATCATTTGTCTTCATCCAAAGTAATATACTGTGAATAGTTTAAAAAAATATTATATAAAGTTGTTAGGATAAAATGTAATATTCATATCCACATGACATTATTTATAGTTCAGTTATAACATTACCTAAATTAAATATCGGTAGATACATTGCTAACATGATCATACCTACTAGGATGGCAATTAAAAGGAGTAAAATAGGTTCAATATTTTTTAGATTTTTTTCAGTAATAAAAATATATTGCTCTGAATAATATTTGAATAAATACTTTGAAAAGTAGTGTATTTTTCCAGATTCTTCTGCAATAGACATTAGCTGTACAGATAAATCAGGAAAGAACTTGGTTTTCTTCATAGCATGGGACAGTAACTCTCCTTTATGTACCGATATATGCACGTGTTCACAGTCTTTTTTATATTGATGGTTATTGATAGTTTGAATTGTGCATTTTAAACATTCGGATAATGATAACCCTACGTTAATTGTTGAGTGCATCGTTAAAAAATACAAGCTTAAGTTATGGAGTTGTAATGATTTTCTGAATATCGGTAGGTGAATTATTGTGTTTTTTAATAAAGATAATGTTTTTTCTTTGAATTTAAATACGAGAGGGAGAGAAAGTAAAAGAAAATAAAATAAGTAAACTAAGTACTCTCTTAGAAAGCTTGAAATAAAGGTTATGATTTTTGTAACGAGTGGTAATTCGTGTCTGGTATTTTGATAGATGTTTTCAAATTGAGGAACTACATAGACCATCATAATGATTAATAACATTATTGAAAATGAAGAAAGAATTATTGGGTATCGTATCGATTTACTGATGAGTAAAGACACTTTATTATTATGTTCCAATATTGAATTGATTGTACTAAAACTTTGTTCGTATTGCCCTGTTTTCTCGGCAATGGTAATAATGCTTATTATAGTATCATTAAATATTGTTGGGTGCTTCTTCAAATACTGTGAAAACTTCTCTCCTTTTTCTATATGAACTATCGAGTTTTCAATAATATCAATCCAAAAAGGAAGTTGGCAGTTGGTATGTAATATTTTTAAGCATTGTACGAGATTAATACCTGATGATGATAATAAAGATAACTGGTGGAAGAAATGAATTCGATAATTAATATTCTTTTTGTCCAATGAAAATAATGTTTTTAACTTTATTTGTACAGGAATTAAATTTCTTTCAGATATGTTGATGAATGCATGTTTTTTGCTTTTTGCTATTAATGTGCTGTATGTTAGTTGATTGTTAAAATCAATGGCGATATATGAATAAATAAACATGTTAATTTACTCCATTTCCGATGATAGAATAGATTTCTTGGAGAGTTGTCTCACTCATTTCAACGAGCTCTATTCCTGCATTAAAAAGGTTAACAAAATTACTTTGATTTTCTAATGTATTTTTTGTCAGTATTTCGCTAATATTGCTTTGATCTATATATTCATAAACTGCGGTTCTTCCCATAAAACCAGAAAAACATAGCTCACACCCCTTTGAGGACCATTCATTAATTACACAGTTATTGTGTAATTTAGTTTTCTTAGGTGTTTTTTCTTTGCAGTGAGGGCAAAGTTTTCTTACTAATCTTTGTGCAATAACCATTTTCAAACATGATTTAAGTTGACTATTTTCTACTCCTAATTGGTTCATTCTCTCTATTGCACTGAATGTACAATTGGTATGCAATGTCGACAAAACTAGATGGCCAGTTTGCGCTGCTCGAGTCGCGATCTTAGCTGTTTCTTCATCACGAATCTCACCGATCATAATGACATCAGGGTCTTGCCGCAGTAGCGCCCTTAAAATAGAAGAAAAATTAAGTTTATATTTTTCATTGACTTGAGTTTGGTTGATTCCTTGTAATGGAATTTCAATTGGGTCTTCAATGGTTGTTATATTTCTTGAGGATTGATTTAAATATTCTAAGTAGCTATAAAGAGTTACTGTTTTACCGCTTCCTGTCGGCCCTGTGACTAAAATTAATCCTTGTGGACGATTTAAATACTCTTTTAATAACTCTAGAAGGGAAGAGCACATCCCTATGTGCTCTAAAGAATATTTTAATTGTGTATTTAAAATACGTAAGACCAATTTTTCCCCATGAATTGTCGGAATACTCGAAAGACGGATGCTATAGTTTTGTCCATCAAAGTACCAACTCATTTGGCCATCTTGTGGAAGTCTTTTCTCCGCGATATTCATTTTTGCCAATATTTTTATACGAGCAATAATTTCACTATTAATTTCGTAAGGTGGAGAAGGAATAAAATATAACTTTCCATCGACACGTAATCGAATTTTTAACCCTTGCTTAGTCGGCTCAAGGTGTATATCTGATGAGCGTTTATGAACCGCTGTTTTTAATAGCTCCTCAACAAAACTAATCGCAGGAGATGAAGTGCGTAATAGTTCGGGTTCTGGAGATTGATAACTACTTTCTTCCTCCTTTATTTCATGTATTGTATTATTAAAATAATGGTCTATTTTTTCTTTTGGCCAAATATCATAGCATACAGGGACACTAGCAATAAATTTTAATGTGGCGATCAAGTTGTCATCTGGTTTTTTAACAACAGCTATAGATAACCGTTTTTGATTATAATCGATGATTATAATGTAATTTCTATCACATATACTCTTAAGTTCTTTATAAATAAACTGCTCGTTTTTAGTCATGTTCATATAAATACTTCCAGTTAAAACACAAAGGTTTTATTACATAATGACTTCAATTTGGCATTATCTTTGTTTTCGCAAACAACTGTCCAATTAAAGGGGGTGCCTATGCTAGGAAGGGTTGGTGTTAATGTGACTTTTAAGCCTGATAATGATTTGTCAGTAGAAAATGTAATAACCCCAGATTTGACTTCTATTTTACTAATGTATTTTCCAGTTATATTGGTAGGGATATCATCATTGCCTCCATTACATTGTGATAAACTCCCTCGATTAAAGCTACATATTTCAACACTGTTTTTATATGGGATAACAGTCTGGAGTACATCAGTAATTGCTGCTTTTTGCATATAGCTTTGATAGCCAGGGATAGCAATAGCACTTAGAATTGATATAATTGCAATTACTACCATAATTTCAATGAGTGAAAATCCTTGTTGATTCATAAATAAAACCTCCGTTGTTAAGTGAGGTTTCATCATAATTGTATTTTTAAGTTAAAATTAGAGTTTAAAAAAGGTAGTGCGAAACGATTTGTGATTTTTTATTGAAATGTACGTGGGGTTTCATTTTTCTTCGAGCAGCTTCGCAAAAAAAATAATAAAGAAAAATAGAGGCTGGAGTTCAGTTATAAATTAAGAGAAGATAAGTTTATATATTTTTTATTAGCGGGTAAATTGAATAAAGATATTATCCGCTAATAATTATAAAGTTAATAATTGTTTAATTTATTCTTATAATATCCCCAATCAAAAAATGGGCCAGGATCCGTTTTACGACCAGGAGCTATATTACTATGACCAGTAATATTATTTTTAATTAGTGGGTATTCAAGTATAAGTAAATTAGTTAAATAAGTAAGGGATTGATATTGTTCTTCTGTAAATGGTTCAAAATCAGTGCCTTCTAGCTCAATACCAATAGAAAAGTCGTTGCATTTTTCTTGGCCTTGGTAGGAAGACTGCCCAGCGTGCCAAGCCCGTAAATGAAAGGGGACATATTGAATGATTGCACCATCACGGCGTATTAGGCAATGAGCTGAAACTCGAAGATGTCTGATTTCATTAAAAAATGGGTGTTCATCAGGGTTTAAAGTCCCTGTAAATAATTGGTTTATATAAGGGCCACCAAATTGTCCTGGAGGAAGGCTGATATTATGAATAACTAGAAGAGAAGGTATGGTATTAGAGGGGCGCTCATCATGATGTGGAGAAGGGATATGAGTCACATTATTTAGCCAACCATTGTGTATTTTCATATCGTTATCCATAGTATTCTCTTTTCTTTTTTGTTAACACTCGTTATCTGCGAACGAAAAGATTAGCATAGATGAAACAAAGCGAGTGCATATTTTGGAGTTAAAATGACTATACGGCGATATGATGAACAACAAAGACGTAAAATGCTTCTTGAGCGGTTACAGGTTGACATTCCTTTTATGGTCAGTGTTGCTTTGAAAGAAGATTTAGGTCAATCTGTTGATTATAAAAAAGATATTACTGGTCAGCTGTTAAATGTAGGTACACAAGCGAGTGCTCGAATTATTACTCGTGAACATGGCGTTTTCTGTGGGAAACAATGGTTAGATGAAGTTTTTCTTCAACTTGGTGGGCAAGTCAACATTGATTGGAAAGTTCAAGATGGTGAAACCGTTACCCCTAACCAAGTTCTCTGTGAGATGCATGGCCCATCACAAATTTTATTAACAGGTGAACGCACCTCTTTGAATTTCATTCAAACGCTTTCTTCTGTTTCAAGTATAACTGCCGAATATGTAAAACAAATCACAGGTACAAGAGCGAAGTTACTTGATACCCGTAAAACTATCCCTGGTTTAAGAACCGCTTTAAAATATGCGGTATTGATGGGGGGAGGGTTTAATCATCGTCTAGGTTTATCTGATGCTTACTTAATAAAAGAAAACCATATTATATCCGCAGGTTCAGTCGAGCGAGCTGTTGAATTAGCGCGTAGCGCCCATCCGGATGTCCCAATTGAAATTGAAGTAGAAAGCTTAGATGAGCTATTACGAGCTTTAAAAGCGAATGCTGATATCATTATGTTGGATAATTTTACTCCAGTTATGATGAAAGAAGCGGTAGTGTTAACGGCAGGAAAAGCGGCACTTGAAGTTTCTGGCGATGTCACATTAGAAACGATAAAAGAGTTCGCAGAAACAGGGGTTGATTTTATTTCTGTTGGGGCGCTAACCAAACATATTAAAGCCATGGATTTGTCTATGCGTTTTATTGATAAGAATAGGTAAGTGATCCGGTTAATACACTCAGGGTGCCTTAACTGGGCTCATTAATCTTAGTGTTATTGATGAGACCTATACATTAGTCACCTATTTACGTTAATGCGTTAAATAGGTGACTAACATCTGACTCACTCGTTACCAAATTGTATTTTGGCATTGATTTAACTATTTAATGGGTTACAACGAAATATTTTGTAGCTCCTAGCTAATCGAATCTCGAAACCTTATCGCATTTTCCGTGCCACCTATAAATTGAAACATTACAGTGCTATTTTATTTTCGACATCAATTTTATTCTAAAATAATAGATAGGCTTGAGTGTAATTTAATCAATAAAATTTGAGTTAAATTTAAAATCACTTGCAATTTTAACATTTCATTAACGTTGTTGTATTCCAAACGAGTAAAGACTGCAATTAATGAGTTAATTTGATTTTAAATGCACTTATTTTAAATTTAAATTCATTATATTGGTTGCTTTAACGGTTCAGTTTTTGCATTTTAGCATAAAAAATCGTTTTTAATGTTAAAATATGTCATGTCAAATTGCATGTTAAGTTATCAATTCATGCTAAATTTTAAAAAAAATTGTTAAGATTTGCAGGATTTTATGATTTAGCGCAAGGTCTTTATGGACAGATAGTGAATACTTTGTTACTTTATTAACCCATAAATAAATTGGTATTACCAATTAACACTGGGTAATACGTAATCAATAATTACTCACTCATGAATATGGCAGATTATGACTTACGGTAAAATTCGCCAACCAAAGTTATCAGATGTAATAGAGCAGCGTCTCGAACATCTTATTTTCGAAGGGACATTACGCCCTGGCGAAAAGCTGCCTCCTGAGCGCGAACTTGCAAAACAGTTTGACGTATCTCGACCATCAGTGCGTGAAGCAATTCAAACATTAGAGGCGAAAGGCCTTTTATCTCGCCGCCAAGGTGGTGGAACATTCGTGCAAAAGAAAATGTGGCAAAGCTTTAGTGACCCTTTAGCTCAGCTACTTGAAGGCAATCCAGAATCTCAATTCGATCTTCTTGAAACTCGTCATGCCCTTGAAGGTATTGCTGCGTATTACGCGGCACTCCGTGGTACAGATGAAGATCTCGAACGGATTCGACAAAGCTATGAATTAATTAAGACAGCGCAAGAAAATGGCGGATTAGAAGCAGAGTCAGATGCAGTATTACAATATCAATTAATTGTCACTGAAGCTGCTCATAACGTCGTTTTGCTACATCTATTGCGTTGTATGATCCCGATGTTAGAACAAAATATTCGTCAGAACTTTGAGTTCTTATATACCCGTAAAGAAATGTATAAAGCAGTTAGTGAACATCGAGCACAAATTTTTGCCGCTATAATGGCAAGAGAACCAGAAAAAGCACGTGAAGCTTCTCATCGCCATTTAGCCTTTATCGAAGATTTACTGTTGGATATTAGCCGAGAGCAAACTCGCAGAGAACGTTCTTTACGTCGGTTACAGCAACATCCTGATTTGAATTGATAATATAGATCCTGACTGCTGCGTCTATATTATTGTGAATACTCTAATTGAGAGTTAAAGCGGCAACTACATCAGGGCCTATCTTCCCGCTGTTTTATAGCGACTGGGAAAATAGCAGGAAGATAGGCTCCACATAAACATATAAAATAGATAACAGATAAGGAATACACCATGTCAGATATGTTAAAAAATGACGTGGATCCGATTGAAACTCGCGACTGGCTACAGGCGATTGAATCGGTCATCCGTGAAGAAGGTGTTGATCGTGCTCAGTTTATTATCGAACAGGTATTAAGCGAAGCGCGTAAAGGCGGTGTTAATATTGCCGCTGGTGCATCTGGTCATTCTGATTACATCAACACAATTGCTGTTGAAGATGAGCCGGCATACCCTGGTAACATGGATTTAGAGCGCCGTATTCGCTCTGCAATTCGTTGGAACGCAGTGATGACTGTTTTACGCGCTTCCAAAAAAGACTTAGAACTGGGTGGCCATATGGCTTCTTTCCAGTCATCAGCAACTTTATATGAAGTGTGCTTTAACCACTTCTTCCGTGCGCATAATAACAATGACGGCGGGGATTTAGTCTTCTTCCAAGGCCACATCTCTCCAGGTATTTACGCACGTGCGTTCTTGGAAGGCCGCTTAACTGAAGAGCAAATGAACAACTTCCGTCAAGAAATTGGTGGAAATGGTCTGTCTTCTTATCCACACCCTAAATTAATGCCTGATTTCTGGCAGTTCCCTACGGTATCAATGGGTCTGGGGCCAATTAATGCTATTTATCAAGCGAAATTCCTGAAATACCTTGATAACCGCGGACTGAAAGATACATCAGCTCAGCGCGTATATGCATTCCTTGGTGATGGTGAGATGGATGAGCCAGAGTCTAAAGGTGCAATTACTATCGCAACTCGCGATAAATTAGATAACTTAGTATTTGTTATCAACTGTAACCTGCAACGTTTAGATGGACCAGTTACAGGTAATGGTAAAATTGTTAATGAACTAGAAGGTATCTTTAATGGTGCTGGCTGGCAAGTTATCAAAGTTATGTGGGGCGACCGTTGGGATGAATTACTGCGTAAAGATACAAGCGGTAAACTTGTTCAACTAATGAACGAAACCTTAGACGGCGACTACCAAACCTTTAAATCACGTGACGGTGCATACGTTCGTGAGCACTTCTTTAATCGTTACCCAGAAACTGCAGCATTAGTTAAAGATATGACTGATGATGAAATTTGGGCACTGAACCGTGGTGGTCACGATCCGAAGAAAGTGTATGCTGCATTCAAAAAAGCACAAGAAACTAAAGGCAAACCAACTGTTATTTTAGCGCAAACCATCAAAGGTTATGGTATGGGCGAAACTGCAGAAGGTAAAAACATTGCTCACCAAGTGAAGAAAATGAACATGGATGGCGTTCGTCATTTCCGTGATCAATTCAATGTACCCGTTGCTGATGAGCAAATTGAAAAACTGCCATACATTACGTTTGAAAAAGATTCCGAAGAGTACAAATATCTGCATGAGCGCCGTCAAGCGTTAGGTGGCTATTTGCCAGCTCGTCGTTCAACCTTTGATGAAAAATTGGATATCCCTGCACTGGCAGATTTCAGCCAATTATTGGAAGAGCAATCTAAAGAAATTTCAACAACTATCGCGTTCGTTCGTGCGTTGAACGTTATGTTGAAAAACAAATCGATCAAAGAGCGTTTAGTACCAATCATCGCTGATGAAGCACGTACATTTGGTATGGAAGGTCTATTCCGTCAAATCGGTATCTATAGCCCTAAAGGTCAGCAATATACTCCGCAAGACCGTGAGCAAGTTGCTTACTATAAAGAAGACTCTAAAGGTCAAATTCTGCAAGAAGGTATCAATGAGCTGGGTGCGGGTTCTTCTTGGTTAGCGGCTGCGACATCATACAGCACTAACAACTTGCCGATGATCCCATTCTATATCTACTACTCAATGTTTGGTTTCCAACGTATTGGTGACTTGATGTGGGCAGCGGGTGACCAACAAGCACGCGGTTTCTTAATCGGTGGTACTTCGGGTCGTACAACTCTGAATGGTGAAGGTCTACAGCATGAAGATGGCCATAGCCATATTCAATCACTGACTATCCCTAACTGTATTTCTTATGACCCAGCTTTCGCTTACGAAGTTGCGGTGATCATGCAAGACGGCTTAGAGCGTATGTATGGTGAGAAACAAGAAAACGTTTACTACTACATCACGACGCTGAACGAAAACTACCACATGCCAGCAATGCCAGAAGGCGTAGAAGAAGGTATCCGTAAAGGTATCTATAAACTGGCTTCTGTTGAAGGTAGCAAAGGTAAAGTTCAGCTGTTAGGTTCAGGTTCAATGATGCGCCACGTGCGTGAAGCCGCTGACATCTTGTCTGCTGAATATGGAATTGGTTCTGATGTCTATAGCGTGACTTCATTCACTGAACTGGCACGTGATGGCCAAGATTGTGAGCGTTGGAACATGTTGCACCCATCTGAAGCACCACGCGTTCCATACATTGCTCAAGTTATGAATGATGCACCAGCAGTTGCATCAACTGACTATATGAAACTGTTTGCAGAACAAGTTCGTACTTATGTTCCTGCAAGTGATTACCGTGTTCTGGGTACAGATGGTTTCGGTCGTTCAGACAGTCGTGAAAACCTGCGTCACCACTTTGAAGTGGATACATCCTATGTGATCGTTGCAGCGTTAGGTGAATTAGCTAAACGTGGTGAGATTGATGTAAAAGTCGTTGAAGAAGCGATTAAAAAATACAACATCAACCCAGATAAAGTTAACCCACGTTTGGCATAAGAGGTAAAAATCAATGTCTATTGAAATCCAAGTGCCTGATATCGGTGCTGATGAAGTTGAAGTCACCGAAGTGATGGTTAAAGTTGGCGACAAAGTAGAAGCTGAGCAATCGCTTATTACCGTTGAAGGTGATAAAGCTTCTATGGAAGTCCCATCTCCACAAGCGGGGGTGGTAAAAGAAATTAAAATTGCTGTTGGCGATAAAGTGACAACAGGCAAATTAATCATGGTATTCGAAGCGGAGGCGGGTGCAGCAGCGCCTGCTCCTGCAGAAGCCCCTACGGCTCCAGCGGCAGCGCCAAGCGCAGCTGCATCTAAAGATGTTGCTGTTCCAGATATCGGTGGCGATGAAGTTGAAGTTACTGAAATTATGGTTAAAGTCGGTGACAAAGTAGAAGCTGAGCAATCTTTAATTACTGTTGAAGGTGACAAAGCTTCAATGGAAGTTCCTGCACCATTTGCTGGAACGGTTAAAGAAATCAAAATTGCAACTGGTGATAAAGTTAAAACCGGCTCATTGATTATGGTCTTTGAAGTTGCAGGCGCAGCACCTGCGGCGGCACCAGCTGCACAAGCTGCTGCACCAGCGGCTCCAGCAGCATCAGCAATTAAAGATGTTAACGTTCCAGATATCGGTGGTGATGAAGTTGAAGTCACTGAAGTCATGGTAAAAGTGGGTGATACCGTTTCTGCTGAGCAATCAATCATTACCGTTGAAGGTGACAAAGCGTCAATGGAAGTTCCTGCGCCATTTGCTGGAACAGTTAAAGAAATCAAGATTGCGACTGGCGATAAAGTGAAAACTGGCTCGCTGATCATGACTTTTGAAGTGGCAGGTGCAGCGCCTGCAGCGGCTCCAGCAGCTCAACCGTCTGCTCCGGCTCCAGCGGCAGCTCCTGCACAAGCAGCGCCAGCGAAAGCAACTGACAGCAAAACTGAATTTGTTGAAAACGACGCATATATCCATGCAACACCGGTTATTCGCCGCTTAGCGCGTGAATTTGGTGTTAACTTAGCGAAAGTTAAAGGTACAGGTCGTAAGGGCCGTATCCTGCGTGAAGACGTTCAAGCTTACGTGAAGGATGCCGTAAAACGTGCGGAAGCTCCTGCAGCTGCGGGTGGTGGTTTACCAGGTATGCTGCCATGGCCGAAAGTGGATTACAGTAAATTCGGTGAAGTTGAAGAAGTTGAACTGGGTCGTATCCAAAAAATCTCTGGTGCTAACCTGAGCCGTAACTGGGTAATGATCCCGCACGTTACGCTGATGGAAGAAGTGGATACCACTGAAGTTGAAGAATTCCGTAAGCAACAAAACAAAGAAGCTGAGAAGAAAAAACTGGATGTGAAAATCACACCATTAGTTTTTGTCATGAAAGCTGTTGCTCGTGCTCTGGAAGAAATGCCACGCTTTAATAGCTCCATTTCTGAAGATGCACAGCGTCTGTTCCTGAAAAAATATATTAACATCGGTATTGCCGTAGATACGCCAAATGGCTTAGTTGTTCCTGTCTTCAAAGACGTTAACAAAAAAGGCATTTTAGAGCTATCTCGCGAACTGATGGAAGTTTCTAAGAAAGCGCGTGCAGGTAAACTGACTGCGTCTGATATGCAAGGTGGTTGCTTCACGATTTCAAGCCTTGGTGGTATCGGAACTACCGGTTTTGCACCTATCGTGAATGCACCAGAAGTTGCAATTATGGGACTGTCACGTTCTTCAATGAAACCTGTTTGGAATGGTAGCGAATTTGTTCCTCGCCTAATCCTGCCAATGTCACTGTCCTTTGACCATCGTGTAATCGATGGTGCTGATGGAGCTCGCTTCATCACCCTAGTAGGGCAATTAATGAGCGATATTCGCCGTTTAGTGATGTAAATAATAAGACCGGCGAATAGGCCGGTCTGTTTTATTTAGGCTGAGGCAGAATTTTTTGCTGCTGCTACGAAAGGTTGGGAGTTACATCACGAAATGAGCCTTTTCAGGGTGTTAACAATTCTGTAAACTGCTCTCGGTGTGTACTTTTCCAGTGGAAGATCGTTTATTCAGCAGTACCGCTGGACAAAACAAAAAGAGGTCATGATGAGTACTGAAATTAAAGCCCAAGTCGTTGTGCTTGGTGCAGGCCCTGCAGGCTATTCTGCGGCTTTCCGTTGCGCTGACTTAGGTTTAGAAACTGTTTTAGTAGAACGTTATTCAACCCTTGGTGGTGTTTGTTTAAACGTTGGTTGTATTCCTTCTAAAGCTTTACTCCATGTTGCAAAAGTGATCGAAGAAGCAAAAGCTTTAGCAGAACACGGTATCGTTTTTGGTGAGCCAAAAACTGACATTTCCAAAGTTCGCTTATGGAAAGAAAAAGTGATTAATCAGCTGACGGGTGGTCTGGCTGGTATGGCTAAAGGCCGTAAAGTTAACGTAGTTAACGGCTTCGGTAAATTCACAGGTGCCAACACGCTGGTTGTTGAAGGTGAAAACGGTAGCACAACTATCAATTTCGATAACGCAATTATTGCTGCGGGTTCCCGTCCAATTCAATTACCATTCATTCCACATGAAGACCCACGTATTTGGGACTCAACCGATGCATTAGAACTGAAAGAAGTTCCTGAGCGTCTGCTGGTTATGGGTGGGGGTATCATCGGTTTAGAAATGGGAACTGTGTATCATGCACTGGGTTCTCAAATCGATGTGGTTGAAATGTTTGACCAAGTCATCCCAGCGGCTGACAAAGATGTGGTTAAAGTATTCACCAAACAAATCAGTAAAAAATTCAATCTTCTGTTAGAAACTAAAGTAACAGCCGTTGAAGCGAAAGAAGACGGTATCTACGTTTCTATGGAAGGCAAAAAAGCTTCCGCAGAGCCGCAACGTTACGATGCTGTATTAGTGGCAATCGGCCGTGTTCCTAATGGTAAAAACTTGGATGCAGGCAAAGCTGGCGTTGAAGTTGATGACCGTGGCTTTATCCATGTCGATAAGCAAATGCGCACTAACGTTCCTCATATCTTCGCTATCGGTGATATCGTTGGCCAGCCAATGTTAGCTCACAAAGGTGTTCACGAGGGGCACGTTGCCGCAGAAGTTATCTCTGGTCTGAAACATTACTTTGACCCGAAAGTGATCCCATCAATCGCTTATACTGAGCCAGAAGTTGCATGGGTTGGTTTAACTGAGAAAGAAGCGAAAGAACAAAATATCAGCTACGAAGTTGCGACTTTCCCATGGGCAGCATCAGGCCGTGCAATTGCATCTGATTGCGCCGAAGGTATGACTAAGCTGATTTTCGACAAACAATCTAACCGTGTTATCGGTGGGGCTGTTGTCGGTGTGAACGGCGGTGAATTACTGGGCGAAATCGGCCTAGCAATTGAAATGGGTTGTGATGCTGAAGATTTAGCATTAACTATCCATGCTCACCCAACACTGTATGAATCAATCGGTATGGCTGCTGAAATTTATGAAGGTAGCATTACTGATTTACCAAACGCAAAAGCGAAAAAGAAAAAATAATTTTCTTTAATCGCACAGATAAACAGTATCTCTAGTATGCTGTTTATCACCAAAGCGAATTGAAGCCAATGTGGAAACTCATTGGCTTTTTTTGTGAATATAAACAATTAGTCACATGTTTCTGTTCTATTATTGATTAAAATAGATATTAATCATTTTATAAGTAATACGCTTTTAATTTTAAATGACCGAATCTTTATTAATGATAACGGTTAGTTGACTATAAAAATATTAAATTCTAATTTCTTTATTCTGTTTTTTATAACTAATAAGGAAGTTAGTTTATGGATGGTGTGACAGACCTAGGTACAATAACTGTATGGGGAAGTAACCCTAGACCGCATTTCAATGATTGTTTTAATAATTATGATAATGCTCATGAAGATATTGATTTAACTGGGAGGTATGAAAAATTAAAAAGTATTTTACATGAAAATCTTTATGACAATATAAAACTAGCTGATATCCATGATGATGTTAATAATCACAAAATCGATGCTTTTCAAGATTATTCTACTACAATTAAAAATGATTTAAAATCTAAACAAATATCAATTGAAAATAATTTAATTACCTTAAGAAAGGATATTGCGGAGATTGAAAAATCGCCTGGCTGGAAATTTATCATTGATCCACAAAAATATCCTTGTACATACAAATGGCATTTTCAATCTTCAGACTCCTCAAATTTAAAAATTTCAGCAATCTTTAAATTTCGCACAATTGAAGATAGGGACAGGCTCCTCGCAGAGGATTTTGACGATAATATACCCGGTATACCGAGATTTCCTTTTGATAATATAGATCTATATATAGATGCGGTTAATAAGCGAGCTGACCGTGATGCTAGAAATCAATTGCTCGAAATTAAGAGACAACATAAAAGTATCACGGATAAAATTCAGTTTAATATAAAAGAATTAAATAAGCTGCAAATAGCCCAAAGTAGTGTATTTTCCGTTCCCACACCGAATGTTCCTACATTATCTCATGGCGTTGGTTTAAATACGCAAGTCACACAAACGGCAAAC
Source organism: Providencia sp. PROV040 (assembly GCF_032706145.1). Lineage (NCBI taxonomy): Bacteria > Pseudomonadati > Pseudomonadota > Gammaproteobacteria > Enterobacterales > Morganellaceae > Providencia > Providencia sp. PROV040. The sequence goes on from NZ_CP120530.1 coordinate 1,615,148, forward strand.
AGCAACATAGTAAAAGGTGTCGAAAAGACATTAGGCAATATTCGCGATGGCTTAGCTGAAACGTTTGATTGCTCTTTTGGTATGAGCTGCTCAAATGATATAGATAAAGCAGCAAAAAATTCAAATGTTGGGAAACCTCATACTGGTGGCGACCAAATACCCGAACAAGGAAAAATTGATACGGGTGGAAACCAGATACCTGAGCAAGGGCGGACGGATACTGGCGGAGATCAAATACCTGAACATATAGATAATACGCATATAACCCCACTGCCTAATCAGATTACAGTAGAAGATATTGCCTATTTATCTGAAAACAAAAATAATATTAAAAATAAATGGCATCAGGGTAGTTTTAACTCTCCTGACGAATCATTACAGAAGCATTATGAAAAACATGGAAAAGAAGTTGGAGCGGGTAGTGTTGAGCAGTACAGAAACAAAGCTGAAGAATTTGTCAAAAACTTAAAAGGTGCTAGAACAGTGAAAGTAAGAGGTGCGACTGATAATGTGACTCGTTATTATAAAAACGGGAAATATTTAGATAGAACATCCGAAGGGAAAATAATATCTTTTGGAAAACAATAATATAGAGGGATATGTTATGTGGCATGATTTAAATATTACAAAAGTGAGCTGTATAGAGAAAACAGTTGCTGAATTCACAGTTACTATGATCCCTATTTTGCCTTATGCCAAAATGAAGATAAAAATTTATGAAGATCAGTCGGGTTTTTTTACAGGTATGACGGATTTAGCAATAAAAAGAAAATTTGATGGTTGCCCCGAGTGCGCCATTGGACGTGGAAGTACCATTGAAAAAGCGTTAGAAGATACTATCCTCTATTTTAAAGAAATGTTGAGTCAAGATGGTTTTACTGAATTAACCGAAGATGATATTAGCTACGCAGAGTGGTCTGATTTTTAAAAGTTAAAAGATCCCAGTTCGGTACTGGGATCTCTGCTAACAATTTTACTCATCCTCAGCTAACTGGATGATTAGCTGTCCGGTTTGGCTGCTGAGATTTACGAAGGTAGCATTACTGATTTACCAAACGCAAAAGCGAATTGAAGCCAATGTGGAAACTCATTGGCTTTTTTTGTTTTTGTGAATATAAACAATCAGCCACATGTTTCTGTTCTATTATTGATTAAAATAGATATTAATCATTTTATAAGTAATACACTTTTAATTTTAAATGGTCGAATCTTTATTAATGATAACGGTTAGTTGACTATAAAAATATTAAATTCTAATTTCTTTATTCTGTTTTTTATAACTAATAAGGAAGTTAGTTTATGGATGGTGTGACAGACCTAGGTACAATAACTGTATGGGGAACTCGATTACCTGTTTAGAATAATACCGATTTATATTTCGGTGATGGATATTATGAAGGATATAACAGTTATCTTGAAAGTTATAGATATGATATTTCACCTGAATGGTATCATGCCCTAAATGATTTTATGGATTACATGTCATATTGTGAATACATGGCTACTCCTATAGATATTGAGTCTTTATTAGATAAAAATGGAAAGGTTGATTTATCATCAAAAGAAAATATTGAGACTAAAAAGGAAATAATTAAAGAGCATATCGAGAAACAAAAATTATTTTTGGAAAAAGTTGAAGGATTTAATGAATGGAAATTTTTAAATAATCCAGAGAAATACCCTTTTGTACAAGAGATAATGATATCTGGCAGATTAATCAGCAAAGAGTATAAAACCTCAGCTGAGCTAGATAGCTTTTTAATTGGGTATAATGAGAATACCTATCTAGACAGTTTGAATGACAATTATAAAGATGGAGATGGAGATGAAGAGATACTTGATAAGTCGGCAAGAGAAAGTATTACTTCTGTTAAATATTTACATAGCAGATTAATTAATGCCATTGATGTTAATACAGAGAATTTGAATAAACTCAACTTTACTCAAAGTAGTATATTTGCTATTCCGTCTCCGAATGTTCCTACATTACCTCATGGTGTTGGTTCAAATTCACAAGTAACACAAACAGCAGATAGCAGTATTGCAAAAGGTATCGAAAAGGCATTAGGTAATATTCGTGATGGCCTAGCGGAAACGTTTGATTGCTCTTTTGGCATGAGTTGCTCAAATGATATAGATAAAGCAGCAAATAATTCAAATGTTGAGAAATTTCATACTGGTGGTGACCAAATACCTGAGCAAGGCCGGACGGATACAAGCGGAAACCAAATACCCGAACAAGGAAAAATTGATACGGGTGGAAACCAGCTTCCAGAACCGATCGAAAAACTGCCTGGAACATCTATTCCTGATACTCTATCTTTAGATAACCTCGCCTATTTAAACAAGATTACACAAGGTGAACATGCGGGAATCAGAAATAAAGAGGGGCGTCCAGTTAGTTCAGTCATTAATGATGTTCAAAAATCGAGGCCTTCAGATATCTTAATACAAGATGATGGTCGTTGGGTTGTAAAAGGTAATGACGGAAGAATACATCTAATTGAGCCTGATGGAGAAGTGGTCTCGTCATTTAAAAATAGTGATAGAAATACGGCTCAACGTACTAGAGATGGGCGATGGAATAGACCTAGTAATGAAAAACTAGATGAATTTAAAGAAAAATTTTCTGATTATGTGAGGTGGTAGGATGGATATACTAAAAATTAATTACATACCAGAAGCGGATGTAACTTTATTTGATATTCGTTTATCTGAATCGGAAGTTGTAATTTATACAGATTGCTTAAATTACGTTTTAACTCATTTATCTGATGAGCAAATATATGAAAAAACGGAATGTTCAAATAAACAAGAGTTATCACATTACTTGACAGATCTAAAAAATTTAATGAAATCAATGGAACATAGAAAATACCTTCCTGATAGGTACAAAGATCTATAAAAAATAATGGCATAGTGGCTATTTAAAGAGCCACTATGCCAACAAATTTTAGTCTCTTACCTCAATCATTTTACTCGCTCTCAGCCAACCGGATGATCAACTGTCCGGCTTGGTGAGTGAGGGTATGTGGTTACTCACCTTAAACCCAAACTCACTCAATCACTTGCCGCTTAACATGAGTTGTGGGCTGAGGTTTGGTTTACCTCGGTTGGGGGGGAACCCATTGTATACTTTCTGGTTTTGACCACTGCTTCTTTAGCCGTCAGTGTTTTTACACTACAATCGTGCTTATCCTCAACTGTGAGAGCATGGGACAAACATGCAGCTAGACCCGGTGGCGTTTTTGAACCCTTAAATGGTAATCCAGCGCAAAAAAATGCTGCTGCCGAAAATTTCATCCGAGAAATCTTTAAAGATCCTAAAGTAGTTCGAAACGATTTAGGTGGTGGTGCGTTTGAATATCGTTTGCCTAGTGGAAAAGGCGTTAGATATAATGCGGATGGCTCATTTAATACTGTGCTAGACCCAAAGAAGGCAATAAAATGAAAGATAATAAATTAGAACTATTTTTTTCAAGTCCAATGGAATATGAGAATCTAACGTTAGAGGTTCAATTAAATTGGGAGCGGGTTGCAGAAATTAATCAAGATAAAGGTGTAGATAATTTAGAAATTGAACTATTTGGTTCAGATTTATCCCACGGTTTTACAGCTAAAATGCCTTTAGATGATCTAATTTCAATATTGATTGAAGCCAGAGATACATTAAAGAAACAATGAATTTTTACTGAATGAGTAAAAATCCTTGCTCTACACAGGGATCTGAATTAACGGTCTTACTCGCTGTCAGCTAACGGGATGATTAGCTGCCCGGTTTGGCTCGTGAGGGGGAGTGCCTACCTTAGGCAATATTCGGTATGGCTGCTGAGATTTACGAAGGTAGCATTACTGATTTACCAAACGCAAAAGCGAAAAAGAAAAAATAATTTTCTTTAATCGCATAGATAAATAGTATCTCTAGTATGCTGTTTATCACTAAAGCGAATTGAAGCCAATGTGGAAACTCATTGGCTTTTTTTGTTTTTGTGAATATAAACAATTAGTCACATGTTTCTGTTCTATTATTGATTAAAATAGATATTAATCATTTTATAAGTAATACGCTTTTAATTTTAAATGGTCGAATCTTTATTAATGATAACGGTTAGTTGACTATAAAAATATTAAATTCTAATTTCTTTATTCTGTTTTTTATAACTAATAAGGAAGTTAGTTTATGGATGGTGTGACAGACCTAGGTACAATAACTGTATGGGGAAGTAACCCTAGACCGCATTTCAATGATTGTTTTAATAATTATGATAATGCTCATGAAGATATTGATTTAACTGGGAGGTATGAAAAATTAAAAAGTATTTTACATGAAAATCTTTATGATAATATAAAACTAGCTGATATCCATGATGATGTTAATAATCACAAAATCGATGCTTTTCAAGATTATTCTACTACAATTAAAAATGATTTAAAATCTAAACAAATATCAATTGAAAATAATTTAATTACCTTAAGAAAGGATATTGCGGAGATTGAAAAATCGCCTGGCTGGAAATTTATCATTGATCCACAAAAATATCCTTGTACATACAAATGGCATTTTCAATCTTCAGACTCCTCAAATTTAAAAATTTCAGCAATCTTTAAATTTCGCACAATTGAAGATAGGGATAGGCTCCTCGCAGAGGATTTTGACGATAATATACCCGGTATACCGAGATTTCCTTTTGATAATATAGATCTATATATAGATGCGGTTAATAAGCGAGCTGACCGTGATGCTAGAAATCAATTGCTCGAAATTAAGAGACAACATAAAAGTATCACGGATAAAATTCAGTTTAATTTAAATGAATTAAATAAGCTGAAAATAGCCCAAAGTAGTGTATTTGCCGTTCCCACACCGAATGTTCCTACATTATCTCATGGCGTTGGTTTAAATACGCAAGCTACACAAACGGCAAACAGCAACATAGTCAAAGGTGTCGAAAATACCTTAGGTAATATTCGCGATGGCCTAGCTGAAACGTTTGATTGCTCTTTTGGCATGAGTTGCTCAAATGATATAGATAAAGCAGCAAAAAATCCAAATATGGGAATGGAGTTATCTAATTCAGAAAAAGCACAATTAGGTGGTAGTACTTCTGGTATACCGGATGGTTGGGAGCCAGAGGATGAGGAACATGCTCGCCATAAGGATAAGGAACAGCAACAAAAGAATTTTGAAGAATTAACGAGGGTTTATGATAAAGACTCGCCTTCTCAGACTATAACTATTGACGGTCAAACAATTAAACAAGGTGTAGGAGGAAATCGTTATTCAACGAGGATTTATGATAGTCAAAACTTAACAGACCAACAGATATATAATTATGCTGAACAATTAGCTGCTCAACCCCTAACTAAGGTAAAAGATGGTATTTATACTGCCAAACTAACTGATGGTACAATGATAACCCTTAGGAGCGTATCTAGCTCGGCAGAACAAACAGGTGCTCGCTGGACAGTCCAAATAAGAAATAATCCAACTTTACGCCAAGTAGAGAACGGTTTTGGAAGAAACGCAGAGATCAAGTTTAGGTAATAAATAAGATGATATCAAATATTGAATATAAAACTATTGCTGAATACGCTGAAACCCAAGCCCTTGATGGGTTATGGGCGTATCTCACGCCAGATATGCTTCCTTCGCTCCATGCCATGTATGATAATTTTCCTTTTCAGGAAAGGAAAAAAATATTTTTTTGGTTCTTAGACAAGTTACTACGTGACGGAAAGTTAAAATTAGCTAAGTATGGTAAATTTTTAAGTGGTTCAATAGATGAACAATTACAGTGCTTCTATACTGCATTTCCAGAAACAGAAGAGCAATTAATTGATCAGTTTTGGTTTTTTGATGAAGAATGCCCTGGCGGAGCCGTTTGGATACTTAAAGATGGGACAGTAGAATGGACGTAGAACTATCAAGGGCAGATTCTATCTATGGAATGTTTAATTCCAGAACAGCTCCAAGCGAGCATTGATGAGTTAATACAGAAAAGCATCACCGTAATTTCTCAAAGTGAAACTTTTGGGCGGCTGGATGATGGTGAAATTAAAGTTATGGAGAGCTAGTTTTGAGACCGTAATTAACCGGTTATCCTTTAATATGGAAAAAGTTGTGCATTTTGATGAAATTATTAGTGATGCAAAAGGGCTATGGCTATCAGGGTTGTTTGGTTCAATCGTTGGTTGGAATCCAAACAAATCTTTCTATGAACATAGGATTATATTTTTCTCTATGATAAAAGCGTTATTAGATGAGCAAGTAATTAAATTTTGTTCTCCAGATGACCCTTTAGGTAGAGTTGTTCCGTATTGGAATGCTAATAGTCAAGAAATTGTTAATTATCTTGAACAGCACTGGCCTGAAAATGCTAAAGCAAAAGATGATGACGACTTGAGCTTCTATTTTTATGAAATGCCAGCGATTTTATGGAAAGATGAATCCGGAAAATATATGGGATCCTAAATTTTCTATCTGAGCTGGTTTAAGTTCGTTCCTCTCAATACAAAGAATTGCTTAATTATCCAGATAATCAACTGCCTGTAAGGCATCTTTAATTTATTTAAACTGAATAGCCACTGACTTGATAGACACCTTTAAGTTAGACGATATAGCTCTTCTTTCAGAAAAACCACAGGTACCTAAACCGGGAATTAGTGGTAAAGAAGGAGCTAAAGATGTACCTAGTTGAGCTAAAGGAGAAAAACTATTAGTGGGTGAAAATGGCAATAAATTTGCCGAAAGGTTACTAGATGCCAAATACGGAAAAGGTAATTCATTGGAATTTATTCAAGTTTTGAACTTGCTCAAAAGGCTCAAGACAAGGTATCTAATCAACCTGGATTCATAGATTACCCTGATGGGTTTAGTATTAGTGAAGAAGTTCTAGATAGAGATGGTTGGGTTGATGGTTTTGTAGTTTAAAGTAATTAAAGAGAGAGTCCAGTTCTGTGCAGGGATCTCCTTAGCCGCTTTACTCCCCCTCAGCTAGCCGTATAATCAACAGTCTGGAGGGGGGGAGTGGCTACCTTAGGCAATACGTGATGGCCTAGCGGAAACGTTTGATTGCTCTTTTGGTATGAGCTGCTCAAATGATTTAGATAAAGCAGCAAAAAATCCAAATGTTGGAAAAGAGTTATCAAATTCAGACAAAGTAGAGGTAGGGGGCTCTAGGGCAGGAGGACCGGAGGGGTGGGAACCTGATGAGTTCTCTATAAAAAATAATGGTCTTCCTTCTAAAGAAGAACTAAAGCAAGCAGCATCAGAAATCAATCGTAATGGTTTAACAAATGCTGGCAGATCGCTCCAAAAGCATGGAGGTAGGGAAGGATCTGCATACTCGTATTCCAACCAAAAAGCTTCAGTATTGAATCAGGAAGCTAGAGCATTAATCGATGAAATATTAGATAATCCAAATGTAATAATAAGACCTAGAACTATTTATGAAAATAGGAAAAGAATTGAAGTGATTGATGCTAAATCACCTGATGGTCGGGTATTAAGATTTAGTATAGATGGTAAGAAATTTATTGGTTTTAGAGAGCCATAATATTTGCAAATGATTGATGGAAGGATTTTATGTTGGAATATAGTGTTGGAAGTTCTTTAAGCCGAGATGATTTATATGCTGAGCTTTCCTTTAATGATGTTCAGTGGGGGGAAATTTCACTGTCTGAAGATAAAAAAGAGGTAAAAATTATTATTTATCCTGACTCAGATTTTTTAGAATTTAATTACAGTGAATTTTTATTATTGATAGAGAAAGCTAAAGATCATCTTTTACGTTTAGAACCTTTAGTTTAATTTCCGCATAAGTAGGTTGGTTCCTCCATTTTTTGCGTGGAGGAACCAAAGTGGTAGAGTCATTAATGTAAAAGTTAAACCGGGTTGGAGTAATATGTGATGAGGCTTAATTATAGTATTAGTGATAAACAGGCGAGCAAATTTATAAGCTTTTTAACTTTAGGTGTATTAACTGCATTAGATAAAAATTTGATATCGATTGATGAGGCAGAAGGATTTGTTTTCAAACCTTATTTGGCTAAATTCCTCGAGCAAATAGATTCTGATGAAAAATTAATAGAGATAATTAACCTAGGTTGCGAGTTGGAGGATGTTGAATGTTTAATTCCAGAACAACTTCAAGCTAGTATTGAGGAGTTAATACAGAAAACCATCACAGTAATTTCACAAAATGAAGATTTTGATCGGTTAATTGATAAAGAAATTAATATTGTTGATGACTAATTAAATGTTTAGAAAAAAATTAAAATACTTGATGAAAATATAAATATAAATATAAATATAAATATAAATATAAATATAAATATAAATATAAATAAATATAAATATAAATATAAATATAAATATAAATATAAATTAGGGGTGGTCAAGGTTTAACTATGAAAATAGAACTGAGTCTACTGGAAGAGGCAATAGTAGCCATTTTCAAAGAAATGAAAGTACAGGGAATGGATAATATAGACTTAGATGCAGATTTTTATTGGAATGTGCCTTCTGAATCTATTTATGATATTTACAATGAGCCGGCTCAGTTAGATATTGGGCAGTTAGAAGCTGATTATGAGATGCTATGTAAAGCTAAAGAAAATGAACTACTCGTAAAATATAACTTAAAAAATATATCAGGCATTCTTCGTTATTTATCAGAAAAACATGCAAAATGATCTGACTTGATGATGCTAAAGGCGTAAGCAATCGCTGGTTTGGCCACTGTTTACACCTTAACTACATCTATCCACTTTCAATTATTCGTGTAAGCTGTAGCAAAATAATTTATATCAATAAGAAAGCACTATGATACTGACCCCTTCAGCAATTTTAATCCACGTCCCCGATGTCCAAGCGGGATTGGCTTGGTACCAGCAAGCTTTTCCACAGGCAAAGGCGGAGTACCTGCCTGACTTTGATTTCACCTTGCTACATGTCGGAGACTTCACGATAGAAGTGGTGCAAGCGGATGAAAAAGTCAGTGAGGGTAAAAAAGGGACTGTATTGTATTGGCAAGTCGATGATTTTGATTTGGCTTTTGAGCATTTCACTCAACTAGGGGCAAAACTGTATCGCGGGCCAATGTTAATAGATGGTAACAATCGAATGTGCCAACTTGAAGACCCGTTTGGCAATTTAATTGGTTTAAAAGGGTAGTAAAACCCATTAAAACATTTAAAAAAATTAAAACCAATCGCAATGATTTACCTTATCAATTAGTAATATAAATAAAATTGCGATAAAAAATATAATTTGTGATAGCTGATGAAAAAAGGCACTAATTAGGGTGCTTTAAATTTTAAAATGCATTATAAAAAGTATGGTTTTTTCGGCGTTTTACGATGATTAATAGTATCTTAAGCTGAAAAATAACCAGTAATGAAGTGTTAAGGCGTAAAGTTAGTAGTTAAATGTTGCTTTCTTGTGAATGAATTAACATTACGTTTAAATTCTGCTATGCTGATCGCCCGAAGCTGGGCATAATTTTACCGCCATTGAGATTATGCGAGCAAATTCCTCTGACCTGGCACCGGATGATAATTTTGTCAGTATGGTGCAGAGAGCCGGGTATATAAATAACAAAGAAGCGAGGAGAACGTCGTGCTAGAAGAATACCGTAAGCACGTAGCCGAGCGTGCCGCTCAAGGGATTGTCCCTAAGCCATTAGATGCGTCACAAGTAGCTGCACTGGTAGAGTTACTCAAAAACCCACCCAAAGGTGAAGAAGATTTCCTGTTAGACCTGCTGACCAACCGCGTCCCCCCTGGTGTTGATGAAGCAGCGTACGTTAAAGCTGGATTTTTAGCCGCGGTAGCAAAAGGCGAAACTTCCTCTTCTCTTATCTCCCCTGAAAAAGCCATTGAACTGTTAGGTACTATGCAGGGTGGATATAACATTCACGCACTAATTGAAGCGTTGGATGACGAAAAACTGGCGCCAATCGCCGCTAAAGCACTTTCCCACACCTTACTGATGTTTGATAACTTCTACGACGTAGAAGAAAAAGCGAAAGCGGGAAATATTCACGCTAAACAAGTTATTGAATCATGGGCAGATGCCGAGTGGTTCAAAGAGCGTCCTGCGTTAGCTGAAAAAATGACCGTAACTGTGTTCAAAGTTACGGGTGAAACTAACACAGATGACTTATCGCCAGCGCCTGATGCATGGTCACGTCCAGATATCCCATTACACGCGTTAGCAATGCTGAAAAACGCACGCGATGGTATTGAACCAGACGATGCGGGTAATGTTGGTCCAATCAAGCAAATTGATGCATTAAATAAAAAAGGCTTCCCATTAGCTTACGTGGGTGACGTCGTCGGTACCGGTTCTTCTCGTAAATCAGCGACTAACTCCGTGCTGTGGTTTATGGGGGACGATATCCCATTTGTACCAAATAAACGTGGCGGTGGGGTGGTATTAGGCGGCAAAATTGCACCAATCTTCTTTAATACGATGGAAGATGCGGGCGCATTACCGATTGAAGTGGATGTTTCTAAACTGAATATGGGCGATGTGATCGACATCTATCCATTTAAAGGTGAAGTTCGTAACCACGAAACGGGCGAACTGCTAGAAACATTTGAATTAAAAACAGATGTGTTGATTGACGAAGTGCGTGCAGGTGGTCGTATTCCATTGATTATCGGCCGTGGCTTAACCAATAAAGCACGTGAATCACTGGGCTTAGAAGCGACAGATGTATTCCGTCACGCGAAATCCGTTGCACAAAGCAATCGTGGTTTCTCATTAGCACAAAAAATGGTTGGTCGTGCTTGCGGTCGCCCAGGTATTCGCCCTGGCGAATATTGTGAGCCAAAAATGACCTCTGTAGGTTCACAAGATACAACCGGGCCGATGACCCGTGATGAACTGAAAGACCTAGCTTGCCTTGGTTTCTCAGCAGATTTAGTCATGCAGTCATTCTGCCATACAGCAGCGTATCCAAAACCTGTTGATGTGACAACACACCATACCTTACCTGATTTCATCATGAACCGTGGCGGTGTTTCTCTTCGTCCAGGAGATGGTATTATCCACTCATGGTTAAACCGTATGTTACTGCCAGATACCGTTGGTACAGGTGGTGACTCACATACGCGTTTCCCAATTGGTATTTCATTCCCTGCGGGTTCAGGTTTAGTCGCATTTGCTGCGGCGACAGGTGTTATGCCACTGGATATGCCTGAGTCAGTATTGGTTCGCTTTAAAGGTGAAATGCAGCCGGGTATCACTTTACGTGACCTCGTTCATGCAATTCCACTATATGCAATCAAAGACGGCCTATTGACCGTAGAGAAAAAAGGTAAGAAAAACATTTTCTCTGGCCGTATCTTAGAAATTGAAGGCTTACCTGAGCTGAAAGTCGAACAAGCGTTTGAATTAGCGGATGCGTCAGCAGAGCGTTCAGCGGCGGGTTGTACTATCAAATTAGATAAAGCGCCAATTATCGAATACCTGCAATCGAATATCGTTCTATTAAAGTGGATGATAGCCGAAGGTTATGGTGATCGCCGTACTATTGAACGCCGTATCAAAGGAATGGAAAGCTGGTTAGCGGACCCACAACTGCTGGAAGGTGATGCAGATGCGGAATACGCGGCAGTGATTGAAATTGACCTCAATGATATCAAAGAGCCAATTCTGTGTGCACCAAATGACCCAGATGATGCACGTTTATTGTCTGATGTGCAAAACGAGAAAATTGATGAGGTCTTCATCGGTTCTTGTATGACAAACATTGGTCACTTCCGTGCAGCAGGTAAGTTATTGGATTCTCATAAAGGCCAATTACCAACACGTTTATGGGTTGCGCCGCCAACTAAGATGGACGCAGCGCAACTAACCGAAGAAGGTTACTACAGTGTGTTTGGTAAGAGTGGTGCGCGAATTGAAGTTCCAGGGTGTTCACTATGTATGGGTAACCAAGCACGTGTAGCTGATGGGGCGACAGTCGTTTCCACTTCAACGCGTAACTTCCCTAACCGTTTAGGAACAGGTGCGAATGTTTACCTCGCATCAGCAGAACTGGCAGCGGTAGCTTCTCTGTTAGGTCGTTTACCAACGCCAGCAGAATATCTGCAGTTTATGGATAAGGTCGATGAAACAGCGGCGGATACATACCGTTACCTGAACTTTGACCAGTTATCACAATATACCGAAAAAGCGGATGGCGTGATTTTCCAAACAGCGGTGTAATAAGGTAATATTAATAACGGAGGCTCCTAATGTTAGGGGCCTTTTTTAATTGGGTGTATTTGCTAAATATATTCAGAAATTTCGATTAAATTTAAATCGACATCACGTAAGTAAATAGATCTAATTGCTCCAGTTGCACCAGTCCGATTCACCGGCCCTTCAATAATTTTTACACCTTGTTGTTCAATATGCATTTGCACGTCACACAGCGGTATATCACTAATAAAACATAAATCGAGTGCACCCGGTACAGGCAAGTGGGCTTTGGGTTCAAATTCTTTTCCATATTGGTGAATATTGATTTTTTGCTTCCCAAAACATAACGCATAACGCTGTTCACCAAAGGTAATAACTTCCATTTTTAACACCCGTTGGTAAAAGTCAATGCAGGCATCAATGTTAGTTGTGGTTAGCACTATATGGTCTAAGCGATCGATCATTAGAGCTCCTATTGTTTTAATTATGACTATTTTAATTATTTTCTTATTTAATATTAAGTGAATTACGTGGCTTATGTGTTGAAATCGGTGCTTTACTCAATTTTATTTTTTCTGTTGGTAATACCTCTCAACAAAGCGGTTTGACTCGCGTTATACTAGGTTCAATAACGCAAGAGTAGAGGGACTGCATATGGACTACCAATTTTTCCAAGATATCACCGGAGCTATCTCCGCTAAATTCTCGATGGATCATGAGGCTATTGGATATTGGCTTAATGAAGAGGTTAAAAATAACCTTAGTCTGTTAGATGCTATTGAAGAAAACTATGAAAAAATCAAAGGAAGTGAAAAACAATGGGAGCTTATTGGCCACGAATATACATTGTTGCTTGATGATGAAGAAGTGATGATCCGCGCCAACCAATTATCATTTGAAACTGAAGGGTTGGAAGAAGGAATGAGTTATTATGATAATGAAAGTGTTGCATTTTGCGGCACTGATGACTTCTTATTAATGCTAAAAGATTATCGAATTTTTGTTATAGAAAATAGATAAAATAATTTTATTTAGTGATTTGTTTTGTGTTTTAATGAATCATCGCTATTATTTGCAATGTACGGCCAGCCATTAAACGTTTCGTTAAAGATTTATTGGTTGGGGTTAATATTGATAATTGGATCCTAAAGGGCATATATATATGAATACTGATGATGTTACAGGCGCGTTGAATGATGCAACGAATTGGTTTGTGGCGAACCAAGATCTGTTAGTTCAGTATGCTGTGAATATCGTGTCTGCTATCGTTATCTTGATTGTCGGGATGATGATTGCAAAATGGGTCGGGCGTGGTTTACATCGCGTGATGACCATGAAAGGCATTGATTCAACAGTGAGTGACTTTTTATCAGCGATAGCGCGCTATACCATTGTTGCATTCACCTTAATTGCTGTATTAGGGAAAGTTGGCGTACAAACAGCCTCTGTGATTGCGGTAATGGGGGCGGCCGGTTTAGCGGTTGGCTTAGCATTACAAAACTCGCTGGGTAACTTTGCCGCAGGTGTGTTGCTGGTGGTATTTAGGCCACTAAAAGCGGGGGAGTATGTCTCAATCGGTGCTGTTGAAGGTACAGTGCAAAATGTACAAATATTTTCAACTACGCTAAGAACCGCAGATGACCGTATTATTGTTATTCCTAATGGAAAGATCATTGCCGATAACATTATTAATACCAGTCGTGAGCCTAACCGTCGTCAAGATATTATTGTAGGTGTTGCTTACGATTCTGATATTGATGTGGTGAAAAAAGTATTAGGTGATATCGTCGCCGCAGATAGCCGTATTCAGCATGCTAAAGGCGTTACTATCCGTTTACATGATATGGCACCATCGTCATTAAATTATTTAGTGCGTTTTTGGACCACCAATGGTGATGCATGGCCTGTGTATTGGGACTTGCTAGAAGAGTTTAAGCGAGCATTGGATAAACATAATATTGGTATCCCATTCCCACAAATGGATGTTCATGTTCATAAACAAAATGCGCCTATCAAGCAAGATTCAGCCGAGTAATATTTAGAAAGTCATATTCAGCAGTTTCACTGAAAATAAGAGCCTGTCTTCGATGGGCTCTTATTCATTTCTCACTCCTATATTTTTCTTACCGAACCGTTTTTAGTTATAAGTCATACTTATGACCTATTAGACTTAATCATTTCCACTAATAATTTTTTCTCGTTAATATCCATGCATATTAATTGAATAAAAAGTTGGGATTAATGCATGTTTTCGATCTATTTACAGGGTGCACTGTTGGGTGCAGCAATGATATTACCTTTAGGGCCGCAGAATGCTTTTGTCTTACAACAAGGAAGCCGGAAGCAGTTTCATTTAATGAGTGCATTATTATGCGCTTTAAGTGATACCGTTTTAATTATCGCAGGTGTTTTTGGTGGGAGCGCTTTATTAAGCCAGTCTGAAATATTAATGCAATTGATTACATGGGCAGGCGTAGTATTTCTTCTATGGTATGGCTATGGTGCGTTTCGGACAGCACTCAGCCCTGATGAGGTCATACTTCAAACAGAAAGCCGTGCTATCACAAGATGGAAAGTGATTGTCACACTGTTTGCCGTCACTTGGCTGAATCCTCATGTTTATTTAGACACCTTCGTTGTATTGGGTAGTGTGGGAGGCCAATTAGAAAGCCAGCTGAGACCTTGGTTTACGGCTGGAGCATTAACGGCTTCTTTTGTTTGGTTTTTTGCGTTAGCGATACTTGCTGCTTGGTTTTCACCTGTGTTAAATAAACCGCGTTCACAGCGCATTATTAACATTTTTGTGGGGAGTGTGATGTGGTTTATTGCATTTCAACTTGCAATACAAGGGCTTAAGGGACTCGGTTTGATTTCTCAATAACAATATATCTTCAACAGACAAGCAATAAAGTTCAATTTCTCATTATTCTGACTGTACTTTTTGTTTCATGTGTTACTGTTAAATTGAGCTCAGGGATAGTTTATTACCAATTATCCCTTTTTTAGCGATAAATAATTGCCTTGGGAGGTTCTGTGAAATTAAAATCTTTAGTTTTAGCTGCGATGGTAGCAGGTGCTGCGGTTCCTACCATGTCATTGGCTGACCCGTTACCTAATGGTCCACACATTACGACTTCGGGTAATGCAATAGTGAAAGCGACACCCGATATGGCGACGCTGAATATTCAGGTGGAAGTGACTGCTAAAGATGCGGCGGCTGCGAAAGCTGGGGTCGATAAGCGAGTTGCGGAGTATTTTGAGTTTCTTAAGAAAAACGGTATTGAAAAAGAAGATATTAATGCAGCAAATGTGCGAACTCAGCCTAAATATGATTACAGTAGTGTGAAACAAAAATCAACCATCGAAGGCTACACGGCAACACGTTCTGTTGAAGTGAAAGTGAAGAAACTAGACCAACTTAATGTCTTGTTAGATGGTGCTTTAGCCGCAGGTCTCAATGAAATCAACTCAGTACAGTTTGGTGTGGCTAATCTGCAACAGTATCGTGATGAAGCACGGTCTCAAGCGATTAAAAATGCGACAGAACAAGCTAATCTCTTAGCGAAAGGCTTTAATGTTCAGTTAGGCCCAGTGTATAGCATTAACTATAATGCGCCAGCTGCGGTGCCATATCCAATGGCAACAAGAAATTATGGTGGGGCGATGAAAGCCTCTGTTGCTCAAGACCTCAAGATTGATGAGACTTATGAACAACAGAGTATTGATTTTAATGACCAAGTTGATGTGGTATTTGAATTAAAACGCTAGTTTTTTGCGGGTTCATCTTCTTGTTTTAACATCTGGCGCCCAGTTTTTAATAGGGCGTCAGTCACTTTTTTCATTGTACGGCTTTCAGGTGCGAAGCGGTGCCAATAAAGCATGCGTCGCTGACATAGCCCTGGTGTTAAATCAACCAACTCACCATTCGCTAATTCACTTGCTATCTGCAAATGTGGGATCATACAGCAGGTAGAGCCCTGTTTCGCTAACTGTACAAAGGCCTCTGAGGAGTTCACGATATGGCATGGAACACTGCCGGGCGACAACCCAAAGTTTTGTTGCACAAAGGCTTGGTGCATATCGTCTAAATGGTCGAAAGCAACCGCAGGCGCTTTTAATAACGAAGAGCGAGTCACCCCATCGGGGAAATATTTCGCTGCAAAGCCAGGTGATGCGACAAAAATATAGTCCAGCGCGCCAAGTTTATCGACCAAGCAACCCGGTAAGGCTTGGGGTTGAATACTGATAGCGCCTACCACTTCACCACGTCTTAAACGTTCTTGAGTTCGAGTTTCATCTTCTACCTGAATATTTAGCCGAATAGGGCTGTTGCCTAATACAGGGTTTAGGGCTGGAAGAAACCAAGTTGCCAAGCTGTCGGCGTTGACGGCAAGTGAGAGCAATAAAGGGGTGGAACCACTATTTTCATCACCTAACCATTGTTCTTCTAACAATTCGACTTGATGAAGCAATGCTAGCAGTTTTTGCCCTTGTTCAGTTGGGTGTGGCGGAACGGTACGCACAAGTAGTGGCTGCCCAAATAGGTTTTCTAACTGCTTTATACGTTGTGACACAGCAGATTGCGTGATGCAGAGCTTTTGAGCTGCGCGCTCAAAGCCGCGTTCACGGATAACGGCATCCAGTGCTTGTAATGCGCGATAGTCAGGGCGCTTCATCAAAAAGATCTCCTTGTTGTTATTCTACCAAGCACTATGCCATATTTTTACAAATAACACTTAAAAATATTATTGTTGTGGCCTAAATCCCAAGAACCGTGACACAAATACAGCGAACAAAGCTGCAACTTATTGGGTGTCCGGTATATACTAGTTATTAATAACCTTAATCACGACTCAATTAAATCTTAAAAGGCATGAGCATGACTCAGGACGAATTAAAAAAAGCGGTAGGTTGGGCAGCACTTGATTACGTAAAACCGGGCACTATTGTTGGTGTTGGAACGGGCTCGACGGCTTCACACTTCATTGATGCATTAGCAACAATGAAAGGTCAAATAGAAGGTGCGGTATCAAGTTCAGAAGCATCAACTCAAAAATTAAAATCATTGGGTATTACGGTATTTGATTGCAATGAAGTGGATTCCTTAGATGTTTATGTTGATGGCGCTGATGAAGTTGACCACCACATGAATATGATCAAAGGCGGTGGTGCGGCTTTAACACGTGAAAAAATTGTTTCTGCAATTGCAAAAACCTTTGTTTGTATCGTTGACGAATCTAAGTTAGTTGATGTGTTAGGTAAATTCCCTCTGCCTGTTGAAGTGATCCCAATGGCGCGTAGCTATGTGGCACGTGAATTGGTTAAACTGGGTGGCACGCCAGAGTACCGTCAAAATGTGATTACAGATAACGGTAATGTGATTTTAGATGTCCATAATTTAAATATTATTGACCCAGTGGCATTAGAAAATACCATTAATGGGATTGCAGGTGTTGTGACCGTTGGGTTATTCGCGAATCGTGGTGCAGACGTCGTCTTGATGGGAACTGCAAACGAAGGCGTTAAAACCATCAAGTTATAATCTATATCGTATTCAATTTTTTAATAAGCCAGTGGAGTTATACCCACTGGTTTTTTTGTCTTACTGGTATTTTGTCATTAGTTTATGATTTGATAGAAGCTAAATTAATTAACCAGTTTTATTAATATCACCAATTTGAAATTTATTTTATTTTTTTTAATATCTAGCTATTTTGGTGATATATCTCACACAAATAGGCATTGTGCAGGAAAAATCCTTATTTTGTGTTATCACCCCTGATTTTCTACCATTTAACTTCTTTTTCTTCGCGCTTTTTAGCATCCATTAAGCAAACGGTTGTATTGCTACTGCGCTATTTTTTGCTATGTTGGTATACGCTTCATAGCTCAAGGTAGATGGATGTCATCTCTCTTGAGCTATGTTAGGCAAACACATATGTTCATCTGTTATAAATCTTAAGTACGTTCACGATAGGGTAGGGAAATGGTTAAGGTATCTTTGCAAAAAGACAAAATTAAATTTTTACTGCTAGAAGGTGTGCACCAAAGTGCGGTTGATAACTTAAAAGCTGCGGGCTACACCAATATTGAATATCACAAAAGTGCGTTATCCGACGAAGAATTAAAAGAAGCGATTAAAGATGCACGTTTTGTAGGTATCCGTTCCCGTACTCATCTTACTGAAGAAATTTTTGCAGCAGCAGAAAAACTTGTTGCAGTGGGTTGCTTTTGTATCGGCACCAACCAAGTTGATTTAGATGCTGCGGCAAAACGTGGTATCCCTGTATTTAACGCACCATTTTCGAATACACGTTCCGTTGCAGAAATGGTATTAGGCCAATTATTACTTTTACTACGTCGTATTCCTGAAGCTAATATGCAAGCACACCGTGGTGTTTGGGAAAAACAAGCGAAAGGCTGTTTTGAAGCGCGTGGTAAGCGTCTTGGTATTGTTGGATATGGCCACATTGGTACTCAGTTGGGGATCTTAGCTGAGGGTATCGGTATGAATGTTTTCTTCTATGATATTGAAAACAAACTACCATTAGGTAATGCAACTCAAGTTCGTTCTTTAACTGAACTTTTGAATATGAGCGATGTGGTTAGCTTACATGTCCCTGAAACCCCAAGTACGAAGAATATGTTTGCTAAAGAACAATTCGACCGTATGAAGCCTGGTTCTATATTCATTAACGCATCACGTGGAACAGTTGTGGATATTCCTTCACTGGCAGCCGCATTGGAAAGCAAACATTTATCAGGTGCTGCAGTGGACGTATTCCCAAGTGAGCCAGCGGCAAATAATGACCCTAATGACCCATTTACCTCTGAATTAATTAAGTTCGATAATGTGATTTTAACGCCGCACATTGGGGGCTCTACAGAAGAAGCTCAAGAAAATATTGGGTTAGAAGTGGCTAGTAAGTTGGCGAAATACTCAGACAATGGTTCAACACTATCTGCGGTTAACTTCCCCGAAGTTTCCCTGCCTGTCCATACTGAAGATACCAACCGTTTCTTGCATATTCATGAAAACCGTCCAGGTATTTTGAACAGCATCAACCAAGTATTTACTGAAAATAACATTAACGTTGTTGGCCAGTATTTACGTACATCAGGCAACGTAGGTTATGTGGTTATTGATGTATTAATGCAAACGCCAAACCAAACAGATGAAGCACTCCAGAAATTAAAAGATTTGCCTGGAACCATTCGTGCGCGTTTACTGTTCTAAGTTACGCTAAAAATTGTGTGAAATAATGGCGCGGGTGTTTATGACCAGCGCCATATTTTTTGCGGCGTAATAATTTCGGGTAAAGGAACATCCCAGTGTGCGATGGGGAGTTTTTCTACTTGCTGGCAATTATGGGCAAGGCCAATTGGATAAAAACCGGTTTTTTGCCAATTTGCTAGAGTCCTATCATAGAACCCACCTCCCATACCTAACCGTTGCCCTTGAGTATCAAATGCCACTAATGGGATAAGCATGATATCCAGTTTCTCAAATGGTAGCACATCTCTAACATCAAGCGGTGGTTCATCAATATTAAATCGGTTTTTAACGAGTTGGCTATCGGGGCGATAGTGAAGAAATAATAAATGGTGACGACTAAAAGGATGTAAAACAGGGAGATAGACTTGTTTGCCTTCAGCCCAGAGCGCCTGAATAAGCGGTTTAGTATCAATTTCGCCATCAAAAGAAAGAAACAAAGCAATCGTGTTGGCTTGTGCTATTTTCGGGTGGTTTAATGCATTATGCATGAGTTGTTCCGCAGCGTCATATTGCTGCTGAGCGCTTAATTGACGACGTGCTTGGCGGATTGTTTGACGTACCTGCTGGCGTTGGGTCGAGAGGGAGTCTTGCATGTGATAACCTGTTATATATGCGATAAAAAACAGTTAACCAAGAAAGTAAATTACTTAAAGTATATCGCAAGATGAAAGGTTATGTAGAAAACAAATGAAAAATAAGCAGGAACTTAATTGAGGGTCTCCAAGATGCCGTTGTAGGCTGTAACCCTTGAACCCTTGGTTCAAGGTGAACGCAGTTTAGCAACCTTTAGGCTTCCTGAGCGAATCAGGCATGCTCACCAGCGCCATAACCACATTCTATTTAGTTGAAATATCGGCTCAGGGGACTCGCCCACTCACGCGCATCTCAGAGAAATTTGGTTTGAGAACTTATCGTTACTCAGTGATTTCATTGTACGAAACTAGATTTAAAATGCAACCTTAATTTTGTATATTTTTTTCTACTAGTGTCTGATTAATAAGCAGATTTACTCTAAGGGCAATACCTGCCTCTCAGTAATTTTCACCTGATCGTGCAACGCTTGTTCGATTGTGTGCTGCAACATTTTTATTTTCTCTTCCATATTATAAGCATAATCACGCGTTTTTGTCTTTTCTTGTGCTAATTCGTGACAGACGTTCAATGCTACGATAAAAATAAGTTGTTCCATATTGGTCACACCGCTTCTATCTTTCAGATTTTGCAAGCGTTGTTCTAATTCTTTAGCCGACTCAAGAAGGGCTTCTTTTTGTTCTGATGGGCAGTTAACTCGCATTGAACGCCCGAAAATCTGGATGTCGACAGGTTGTGCGGACATGATACCTCCATACTGAATAATACTCGCCATAAATACATCATATTTGGCGCAATTAATAGATAAGACAAAAGCATACTGGTCTAGCGGCTATCCTTGATGGTAGCATATCACGAATCATAAGCTAACATGACGAATTCAGATGTCTATACAAAAATCTTTACCAAACTATGAATCACTGGACAAACTACTGCAACAGCACTCAATCGCACTTACTGCCGCGGAGATCCATGGTCTAATAACCGGGTTGATCTGTGGTGGGGGACGTGATCAAAGCTGGCAAACGTTAGTCCATGACCTTGCTAACGATGGTTTAGCTTTTCCACAAACCGTTTCACAGCCACTGCGAGAACTTTTTGATACCACGTTTGAAGCACTTGATGATAGCGAGTTTGCATTTACTATGCTATTTCCTGACGAAGATGCTTCTGTTTTTGACCATGCTGATGCGCTAGCTGGCTGGGTAAATCACTTTTTATTAGGTGTTGGTGTTACACAACCGAAACTGGCTGATAAAAAAGAGATAAGCGAGGTTATCACAGATTTACGCAATATTGGTATGCTTGGTTATGATGAAGACGAAGACCAAGAAGAACTCGAGCAAGCGTTAGAAGAAGTGGTGGAGTATGTCAGGGTGGCGGTGCAATTATGTTACATTGCATTGATTGAGCCAACTAAAGGCCAAGGCCCAACCGCAGTAGAAAATGATAAGCCAGTTCTTCATTAGTTTCTTTTAACGTGTAACGTGAGTTTTCAAAGCCACTTAACTTTATCGGACGATATTATATTATTGATAAAATTAAGTGCTTGAAAACGGGGTGTATCCAGTTTTAAGTCATTTCGCCAGTGTATGTTGTTATGTGATTGGTTAAACACAAGCAATATATTCAGCAATCTAATTATTCTGATAATAAGGCAAAAACGGTATGAATAAACAGGAATTTATTTCTCGTCGCAATGCATTATTGGCTCAAATGCAACCAGGCAGTGCAGCAATTATTTTCTCAGCGCCTCCTGCGCAGCGTAATGCGGATTGCGAATACCCGTACCGTCAACACAGTGATTTCCTTTATTTGACGGGGTTTAGCGAACCTGAAGCCGTATTAGTGTTGATTAAGAGCGATGAAAAACATAGCCATTCTGTTCTTTTTAACCGTGTTCGTGATTTAACTGCTGAAATTTGGTTTGGTCGCCGCCTTGGCCAAGACGCCGCACCTGAAAAGTTAGGTATCGACAAAGCGTTACCTTTCAATGAAATAGAAGAACAACTTTATCAATTACTGAACGGCCTCGATGTGGTTTATCATGCACAGGGGGAGTTTGCCTATGCCGATAAATTAGTATTTGATGCCTTAGATATTTTACGTAAAGGCAGCCGCCGTCACTTACGAGCGCCACAAACATTGGTAGATTGGCGGCCGATTGTCCATGAAATGCGCTTATTTAAGTCAGAAGAAGAAATTAATACTCTGCGTATGGCTGGGCGAATTTCTGCTCTCGCACACGTTAGAGCCATGGAAACTTGCCGACCTAATATGTATGAATACCAACTTTGTGGTGAGTTAGAACACGAATTTACTCGCCATGGTGCACGTTTCCCTTCGTACAACTCCATTGTGGGTAGTGGTGAAAATGCCTGTATTTTGCATTACACCGAAAATGAGAGCCTAATGAAGGATGGCGAATTAGTCTTGATTGATGCAGGGGCAGAATTTGAAGGCTATGCAGGGGATATCACGCGTACTTTCCCAGTAAATGGCAAATTTAGCCAAGCGCAACGTGAAATTTACGATATCGTCCTTAAAGCGTTAAATACCGCGTTAGAGCTATACCGCCCGGGAACTAGTATTCATGAGGTGACTCGTGAAATTGTTCGTATCAAAACAGAAGGTCTCGTCGCACTTGGAATTTTACAAGGCGATGTGGATCAATTGATCGAAAACAAAGCATATCAGCCATTCTTTATGCATGGTTTAAGTCATTGGTTAGGGTTAGATGTACATGATGTAGGTTTTTATGGCACAGACCGCGACCGTACACTTGAAGTGGGGATGGTATTAACTGTTGAGCCTGGTTTATATATTGCTCCAGATGCCGATGTGCCACCACAATATCGCGGAATTGGTGTACGTATCGAAGATGATATTGTTATCACCGAAAACGGAAATGAAAACTTAACAGATTTAGTCGTGAAAGACCCTGATGAAATTGAAGCCCTAATGGCGGCAGCAACGCACAATTTAGGGTAGCTGTCAGTCATCATAGAAAGGTAATAAACAACGCATGAATGTGATCATCGTGGGGGGCGGTATGGCGGGTGCAACATTAGCACTGGCGATATCATCCCTTAGCCAAGGAAAATTATCGGTTTCATTAATCGAGGCAGCTTTGCCTGATGGCAAACATCCGGGATTCGACGCACGTGCGATTGCGCTAGCCCACGGTACTTGCCAGTCGTTAGCAAAAATAGGCATTTGGCCTGCTTTAGCGGATTGTGTGACCCCCATTAATCATGTTCATGTGTCTGATAGAGGCCATGCTGGTTTTGTGAATATCGCAGCCGATGATTATCATATCGATGCTCTAGGCAATGTTATTGAACTGCACGAAGCTGGTGCCCGCCTATTTTCATTGTTACGTAAAGCCCCCGGTGTAACCCTTTATTGCCCTGCAAAAGTAGAAAATGTTTATCGTGAACAAGAGATTGTGACGGTCACCTTGGATAATGGAGATAAGGTGACAGGGGAATTACTGATTGCTGCGGATGGCAGCCATTCCGCGATTGGTAAAGCCTGCCATATGCAATGGCAACAGGACGATTATGGGCAAGTGGCTATTATCGCGAATGTGAAAACCGCCATAGACCCACAAGGCCAAGCCTTTGAACGCTTTACGGAATTTGGCCCATTAGCCTTGCTGCCAATGTCACAAGGCCGTAGTTCATTGGTTTGGTGTCATCAGCAAGAACAAGCTGACACAATTAGGTCTTGGGATGATGAGACATTCAAGGATAAATTACAGCAAGCATTCGGCTGGCGGCTAGGCGAAATCGTCATGGCCGGTAAGCGTCATTGTTATCCATTGGTATTACGTAAGGCGCTTAACCCTGTTAGTCATCGAGTCGTGTTAGTGGGGAACGCTGCTCAGACCCTGCATCCTATTGCGGGGCAAGGCTTTAATTTAGGTATCCGTGATGTGATGCAACTGGCTCACATTGTGGTAGATGCAAACGCGAAAGGGCAAGACATTGGCCGTTATTCATTACTCAGCCAATACCAGCAAGCCAGAGCGTTAGATAGAGACAAAACGGTTACGATAACCGACGGTTTGGTTCGTTTATTTGCGAATCGCTGTTTACCGCTTATTGTCGGGCGTAACTTAGGTTTAATGGCAATGGAAATGTTACCGCCAGCTCGTGATGTTTTGGCTCGCCAAACATTGGGTTGGGTTGCACACCAATAACCACGAAATAAAGAGGAATAAAAAATATGCAATCATTTGATGTGGTTATCGCCGGTGGTGGTATGGTTGGGTTAGCAGTCGCTTGTGGGCTTGAAGGGAGTGGGCTTCGTGTTGCGGTAATTGAGACTCATCCACCCAAGCTGCCATTTAGTGTAGCAGAGCCGCATGCATTAAGGGTATCTGCTATTAATGCGGCAAGTGAAAAGTTACTGACCCACTTAGGTGTATGGTCAACTATTAAAGGAATGCGAGCTTCTGCATATAATGGCATGGAAGTTTGGGATAACGATAGCTTTGGGCGTATTTCTTTTACCGCTCAAGAACGTAACCTGACGCATTTAGGGCATATTGTTGAGAATAATGTTGTACGTGATGCACTATGGCAAAAGGCGTCTCAGCTTCGCGATGTGACATTATTAGCCCCCGCAACAATTAAAAAAGTGGTGTGGGGAGAAAATGATGTTTTCATTACGTTAGATGATGAAAACATGTTAACGGCACGGTTGATTGTGGGGGCTGATGGGGCAAACTCGTGGTTGCGTAGCCATGCTGATATCCCATTAACTTTTTGGGATTATGAACATACCGCGTTAGTTGCTACGGTCCGAACTGAAAAACCTCACGAAGGTGTTGCTCGCCAAGCTTTTGATGGTGAAGGTATTTTGGCGTTTTTACCATTAAGTGACCCACATCTTTGCTCGATTGTCTGGTCTCAATCTGCCACTGAAGCAGCTAGGCGTCAATCTTTAGAACCTGCTGATTTTAATAAAGAACTGGCGGTTGCATTTGATGTTCGTCTGGGTCTTTGCCAAGTGGAAAGTGAGCGATTAACCATTCCTCTCACAGGGCGTTATGCAAGGCAATTTGCAGCTCAACGCTTAGCTCTGTTGGGGGATGCGGCACATACCATCCATCCATTAGCAGGCCAAGGGGTTAACCTTGGTTTTATGGATGTAGCTATGTTGATTGGTGAAATTAAACGTTTGCACCGCGAAGGTAAAGACTTTGGTCAATATTTATACTTGCGTGATTACGAGCGCAGCCGTAAGCACAGTGCAGCGTTGATGTTAGCTGGTATGCAAGGCTTCCGTGAATTGTTTGATGGCAATAACCCTGCGAAGAAATTACTTCGTGATATCGGGCTAGTTTTAGCGGACAGCTTACCGGGTGTTAAACCGCAATTATTGAACCATGCGATGGGGCTGTTTGATATGCCGAAGTGGCTGGAACAGTTACAAGTCGAAGACACTCTCTAAATCCCTTTCTGCAAAGGCACTATCTTATAAATTGTGCCTTTTTCTTTTTTAATTTCAATATACAAAGTGTCATCACTGGTTTCTGTATACGAAATAACCCTGCCGATCTTGTTTTAGTATGAATAGCAGACTTTTCTCTTTTTATCATGACTGAAAAAAACTAATTACATTCATTTTTCGCATTAGTTTTATTTATATTGGTGTGATGAGTTTTATTGGCGAAGCTATCATTTAAATTCTTTAATTGATGATATTTTGAGCTTCTAGACGCTAAATGTAAGGGTTTTGAGTGATCATTCTCAATTATTTAACAAAAAGCACTGGCAAAATCAGAGCGCAATCAGTAATACAGATGGATAGTCGCCCTATTTTTTTTTATAGAATAGAACTGCAAACAGTGGTAGGTTTTTTAAAAGTTATCGTTTGCGTCGGGTTAAAATTATCTCGCGACTTTGTTGCAGATGGATAATTTTCACTACGCAATCACCCTGTCATATTAATTAATAATGTAAAGAGGGTATTCATGGTAAAGCAAACAACGCTATATGATGAACATATAGCCTGCGGTGCAAAAATGGTCGATTTTCATGGTTGGATGATGCCGTTGCATTATGGTTCGCAGATCAATGAACATAATTTTGTCAGAACCGAAGCAGGGATGTTTGATGTTTCCCATATGACTATTGTCGATTTACACGGGGAAGGCTGTCGTGATTTTCTTCGTTATCTTCTCGCCAACGATATCAATAAACTTACAGAGCAAGGTAAAGCCTTATATACAGGCATGCTGAATGCTTCAGGTGGTGTTATTGATGACCTGATTGTGTATTACCTCGCTGATGACTTTTATCGTCTCGTCGTCAACTCAGCAACACGCGATAAAGACCTCGCTTGGATTGAACAACATGCTAAAGGTTATGCCGTTGAAATTCGTGTTCGCGATGACTTAGCGTTATTAGCTGTCCAAGGGCCGCAAGCACCAGAAAAGGTTCATTCATTACTGAGTTCGGAACAAAATAGCGCCATTGAAGGAATGAAACCATTTTATGGTATTCAAACTGGAGATTTGTTCATCGCAACCACGGGCTATACCGGCGAAAAAGGTTATGAAATTGCTATGCCTAAAGAGCAGGTCGTTGAATTTTGGCATAAACTGCTTAAGGCAGGGGTACACCCAGCGGGCTTAGGGGCGCGGGATACTTTGCGCCTTGAAGCCGGTATGAACCTATATGGGCAAGATATGGATGAAACGATTTCACCATTAGCCGCG
The DNA here is from genome assembly GCF_032706145.1 of Providencia sp. PROV040. NCBI lineage: Bacteria > Pseudomonadati > Pseudomonadota > Gammaproteobacteria > Enterobacterales > Morganellaceae > Providencia > Providencia sp. PROV040. The sequence goes on from NZ_CP120530.1 coordinate 1,641,938, forward strand.
AATATGGGATGGACGATCTCTTGGAAACCAGAAGATCGCCAATTTATTGGCCGTGAAGCATTGGAAAAATTACGCGAACAAGGTACTGAAAAACTTGTCGGTATTGTGATGCGTGAAAAAGGTATACTGCGTGCAGGGCAAGTTGTTCGCTTTACTGATGAACTGGGGAAACTACAAGAAGGGGTAATAACCAGTGGCTCTTTCTCGCCAACCCTTGGCTTCAGTATTGCGTTAGCGCGTGTCCCGAACGGAATTCAAGACAAAGCAATTGTTGAAATCAGACAAAGAGAAATGCCAGTTGAAGTTGTTAAACCGGGCTTTGTCCGTGAAGGTAACTGCTTAGTGTAATTTGGGCGAATCTGATTAATAAATTTAAAAATTGAGAGGCTAATGATGAGCAATACACCTAAAGAATTAATGTACACCCGTGAACATGAGTGGCTGCGCGATGAAGGTAATGGTGAATTTACAGTTGGTATCACCGAACATGCGCAAGAAACGTTGGGTGACATGGTGTTTGTTGATTTACCCGAAGTGGGAACGGCGGTAAGTGCAGGTGATGACGTTGCAGTCGTCGAATCAGTTAAAGCAGCATCTGATATTTACGCACCACTGAGTGGCGAAATTGTGGCGGTTAATAGTGAGTTGAATGACGCGCCAGAACTCGTAAATGAACAGCCGTATCAAGAAGGTTGGATTTTCCGCATTAAAGCATCTGATACCGCAGAGCTGGCGGATTTGATTGATGCGGCGGGGTATACTTCTATGATTGAAGCCGAAGAATAGTTTATTCGTCATATTTTGTGTTGTGGCGGTGTTGGCTGCACTCGACAACTCGGGTCACATACTTGTGTATGTTCCCCAAGATTGTCTACGTTTGCCGCCTAGCCACAACGCAAACTATTTAGAATAAACACTTTTTAGTGATAGCCATAAGATGAGCTATTTAGAGGATTGATAAAATCTAATTAGTTAGAAACAAGAAACAACCGCAATATCATTGATTTTAAGCGTTATCTCGCAAGTTCCGTAATAACCGCCCTACAACTTATGCATAGCAGACAAAGGATGGGAACACAGATATGTCGATGTCACTGAGTCAATTAGAAAATCGTTCAGAATTCATTTCGCGCCACATTGGTTCATCAGAACAACAATTAAAAACCATGTTAGACACCGTGGGTGCAACGTCATTAGATGCCCTGATGGACAAAATTGTCCCCAAAGCCATTTTGCTTGCAGAACCGCCAAGAGTGGGGGGGGGAGCAACTGAACAAGAAGCTTTAGCGGAATTAAAAGCAATAGCGTCACTCAATAAACGCTACAAAAGTTATATTGGTATGGGCTATGCCCCTGCTGTGCTTCCGCCAGTTATCTTACGTAATTTATTAGAAAACCCAGGTTGGTATACCGCTTATACGCCATATCAACCGGAGGTGTCACAAGGCCGTTTAGAATCATTACTGAATTTTCAACAGTTAACTATCGACCTTACGGGGTTAGACCTCGCTTCTGCATCGTTATTGGACGAAGCCACCGCTGCGGCAGAAGCTATGGCGATGGCAAAACGGATCAGCAAACTGAAAGATGCAGATCGTTTCTTTGTGGCGGATGATGTTCATCCGCAAACTCTGGATGTTGTTCGCACACGTGCGGGGACTTTTGGTTTTGAAGTGATTGTGGATAGCGCAGAGAAAGCACTGGAACACGAAGGTATTTTTGGTGTGTTACTTCAACAGGTTGGCACGACAGGTAATGTCCATGACTACAGTTCGCTATTTGCCCAATTAAAAGAGCGTAAAATTGTCAGTTGCGTTGCAGCAGATATGATGGCGCTAGTATTGCTCACTGCACCGGGTAAGCAAGGGGCGGATATTGTCTTCGGTTCAGCGCAGCGTTTTGGCGTCCCGATGGGGTATGGTGGGCCACATGCGGCCTTCTTTGCTTGTCGTGACGAATTTAAACGGGCAATGCCGGGACGTATTATCGGTGTGTCACGGGATGCAGCAGGTAATACCGCACTGCGTATGGCGATGCAAACCCGTGAACAACATATTCGCCGTGAAAAAGCGAACTCGAATATTTGTACATCCCAAGTGCTGTTAGCCAATATCGCAGCCATGTATGCGGTTTATCATGGGTCAAAAGGGCTGAAAATAATTGCAGAGCGTATTCATCGCTTCAGCACTATTTTTGCCAAGGCATTAGCAGACGCAGGTTTTACATCACGCCATAAAACTTGGTTTGATACGTTATGTATTGAAGTCGCTGACAAAACAGCGGTGCTAGCTCGTGCTGAAAAAGCCAAAGTGAATTTACGTACTGATATTCGTGGTGCAGTTGGCGTGACTTTTAGTGAAATCACGACTCGCCAAGATTTAAATGAATTGTTTGCGGTGATCACAGGTGTTGAAACTAAGTTAGATTTTGAAAAACTAGACCAATCTGTTTCAGCGACAGAGCAAGCGATCCCAAGCTCTATGTTACGTGATGATGAAATTTTAGCTCATCCAAATTTTCATCGTTACCATAGTGAAACCGAAATGATGCGCTATATGCATAGTTTAGAGCGTAAAGATTTAGCCTTAAACCAAGCTATGATCCCTCTGGGTTCTTGTACGATGAAGCTTAATGCGGCTGCGGAAATGATCCCAATTACTTGGCCTGAATTTGGCGAGCTACACCCATTCTGCCCACCTGAGCAGGCTCAAGGTTATCACCAAATGATAGAGCAACTTTCCCATTGGTTAGTGCAATTGACTGGTTATGATGCAGTTTGTATGCAACCTAACTCAGGGGCTCAAGGTGAATATGCCGGTTTATTGGCTATTCGTCGCTATCATGAGAGTCGCAATGAAGGGGAGCGAAATATTTGTTTGATCCCGGCTTCTGCTCACGGTACCAATCCTGCCTCTGCGCATATGGCAGGTATGGAGGTGGTGGTAGTGCGTTGTGATGATGAAGGTAATATCGATTTAACGGATTTACGTGAAAAAGCTCAGCAACATAGCGAAGCACTTTCTTGTGTGATGGTAACTTATCCATCAACCCACGGGGTATATGAAGAAAGTATTCGTGAAGTGTGTGAAATTATTCACCAATATGGTGGGCAAGTATATCTTGATGGTGCAAATATGAATGCTCAGGTTGGGTTAACAACACCGGGCTTTATTGGTGCGGATGTTTCTCACTTGAATTTGCATAAAACATTCTGTATCCCTCACGGCGGTGGCGGCCCAGGTATGGGGCCTATCGGTGTGAAAAAACACTTGGCACCGTTCGTACCGGGGCATTCTGTGGTTGAGCAAGAAATGTTAACTGACCAAGGTGCGGTATCTGCAGCCCCATTTGGCAGTGCATCAATTTTGCCAATTAGCTGGATGTATATTCGGATGATGGGCTCTTATGGTCTACGTAAAGCTAGCCAAGTTGCTATTTTAAATGCGAATTATATTGCCAAGCGTCTTTCTGGCCGTTATGACATTTTATATACAGGGCAAGAAGGCTATGTTGCCCATGAATGTATTGTCGATTTACGCCCAATTAAAAGAGATACGGGTATCAGTGAGCTCGATATTGCTAAGCGCTTAATTGATTATGGTTTTCATGCGCCAACCATGTCTTTCCCTGTAGCAGGGACATTAATGATTGAACCGACAGAGTCTGAAAGCATAACTGAAATTGATCGGTTTATTGACGCCATGTTAGCGATACGCGATGAAATTGACCAAGTCGTGAAAGGGCAGTGGACACTAGAAGATAACCCTCTCGTGAATTCGCCTCATGTGCAAACGGAGCTAGCCGGGGAGTGGCCTCATAGTTATAGCCGTGAACTCGCAGCATTCCCAACAGCACAAACGAAAGCGAATAAATACTGGCCAGCAGTAAAACGGCTTGATGATGTGTATGGGGATCGTCATTTACACTGTTCATGTGTGCCGATTGAAGATTATATGTAGGAATATATCGCACACTTCCATTATATAATGTGAATTAAATACTCTTTAGGCTTGATTTCGGTGAGTTACTGAATTCAAGCCTTTATTTATTTAGGATTTATTTAACCTAAATATTGTGAGATACCCGTATAATTTTTACCTTGGTGTAGCTTTTCCACATCACCTGTTTCTATAATGACTCGGTAAATCCCTCCATTAAGGTCAGCCACATACATCAGTTGTGCAGGCTTATCATATGTGAGTCCAATAGCCTCTTTAAAACCACGGCTTATCACCTTGTAATGGCTTAATCCATCAGCAGAAATATTGGCACAATTTAAGCTATTACCATCGGGCTCAGCGCCTCTATCTGTCCAATATAAAATATGGTTTTCTTTATCAAGCAATAAATCAATAGGTTCGGGGAGGTCTTGAAGGAGTAATTGAATATCGTTTCGTTGATTGGCCGATTGTTGGATTTTAGGCGTTAATGGCACCCTAAAAATACGACCTAAATTACCTTTAGGGGTCCCTTTCTGAGTCCAGTAAATCCAATTATTTGTGACATCAACAGTAATGCCAACACATTGGTCTAATATATCTACTTTATTGTGTTTATCTCGGGGTCTTGCTACATGGACGAATAAATCAGAACCATCAATATTACATGATGAAACCATACCACCTTCACGGTCACACCAATATAATCGTTGATTTACTAAATCAAGATGCAATTGTTTTGGCGTTCTTATCTTTCCGTTGCCTACTAGTATTTTTCTGCCAGTACCATCAAAATTCATCACATTAATGGAACCATCGTCAGCCTCATAATCTTCACCCATATTACTCCAATAAATTAATCGGTTAGCAGGGTCAACGGCAATACCATCAGGAGTCCCACCGAGTCCTTCGATAATTGGAATTGTTTGATGTGTTGATTTATTGAATTGAATTATAGCGGGTGAATGGACATCTAGAAGTAAAAGATAAGGATTTGAATATTCATTGAATTTTTCCATTTTAAACCTCTCTGGTAAATGTTCAATGATAAAGATAGGAGCGATATTAATAATTGGCAAGTTATTAATATTGATATTTCTATATAAGTCGAGATTAATAATTATTAAAAAATATAAAGTAGTTCATTATTTAAATCAAAATAATAAATTAGTGAAAAGTATATCTTGCTGTGGGTAATACACATTAGATTAGATGAGTGTAACACGTTAAATAAAGCGGCTTTGTAGCCGCTTCTGACATAAATTACAGTAACCAGCCTTTTTGCTGAGCGAGTTCCAATTGTAATTTAAGTTGTTGATAAAATTCAGGTAGGATCTGCTGAATATAATCACATTTACTGAGGACTTGTTCCAGACGAATGTGGTTTTCGACCCAACTTTGGCCTTGATTATGCAGGTTCATCAGCATCGGCATCGCTCGGTCAATGGCATTCGCATACACAGATTCCGGGGTTTCTAATGCATCATATTCATTCCACAGAGCTAATAGCGTTTCATTTTGCGGGTTAGGCAGTAAGTTAAAAATACGCTTAGCCGCTTTAACTTCTTCTTCATGAATAGCATCACGAGCGGCATTATCAAATACCAATACATCACCTGCATCAATTTCAACAATGTCATGAACAAGGGCAAGTTTTATCGCATGTTCGATATTAATGCCTTGAACATAAGGTGCAAAACTCATTGCTGCAACGGCAAATTGCCAACTGTGTTCTGCTGTATTTTCTTGGCGTTCACGGTTCAATAACTTATTTTTACGATAAACACTTTTGAGTTTATCTAATTCCATCAAAAATTGGACGACTTCGGTAAAAGCCCCAAAATTAACCACCTCTACGGGCTTGTTACCTAATGCAGATGACATAAAAACTCCAATTAATTCTCTTCTAATGAATAAGGTAATGGTGCGATAGTTAGATGACTTTGCTCATCCCCCATAACACGGAAAACGCTATCCGCTTCCATATCGTTATTCATAATGACTTGCACATAAATTTCGCCGCTACCTAAGCGAATAGCAGCTAAAACAGTTCCTGTACGGCGCCATTTATCACCAAGCTGCCATTCCACACCTTCACCAACGACAGGAATAGTGGTACCTGTACCTTTTAAGGTGTACATCGCACGTTTATTTGCACCACGGAATTTTGCACGGGCAACCATTTCTTGACCGGTATAACAGCCTTTTTTAAAGCTAATACCATCAGGTAGGGCTTGTAAGTTGGTTGCTTGAGGTAAATGTTGGGCACTATTTTGTTGATCGATAACCGCAAAACCGGCTTCGATATCAAGGGCTAACCATTGTTCATCGTTGACCTGAATAGCACCTAAGGTTTGGGCCATTTTTTGTGCCGTTTCTTCGTTAGTGATCACTAAAAAACGCTCTGTGGGTAATGCAAAATGTAATATTGTGGAGGCGTCGTCTGTAACTACTTGGTTTTGAGCGTCAGGTAATGCAGTAAATAATGTTGCCAGTGCTTCTCTAGCGCCTTTACCCGCGACTCCGACTAATTTCAGTTCTGGTTTTTTTTCAAAGGTGACTTTCGAAAAAACAGCATATTTTTTCAGTTCGGCGAGTTGTGAGTCGGCAACGCTGGTTCTTAATAAATATGAGTAGCCATCTAAATGATGGAATAAGCGGAGGTCGCTCCACATCTTACCTTTAGGATCACAATGTGCTGTTAATGCATGTGATTGCTTGAGTGTGGCGATATCTGCGGTTACTTGGCCTTGCAGGTATTTTTCTGCATCGGCGCCGTGGAGGTGAATAAGTTCCCAGTTTTCCAGTGAAATCAAAACGAGTGGTAAAGACTGAGATCCGAGAGGGAATTGCTGTGTACTATCAATTTGGTTAGTCATGATTTCACCTGTTGTTCTTTGATAGATAAAGGTGCCTAATGGTAAAATAGCTAGATAACATTGCAAGTAGTTATTATGATGAAGCTGTATTATCTAATAGTTTTTTATCATCTGTTTGTAGAAAAACGGTATTTTACTACTAAAATTACAACAATGTAGTCTATAACATGTTTTCTTAGCGGATAATCTGTTAGAGTATGGAAAATAATCAATCTAATCAGTTAACTGCAAAAAAGGCCGTAGTAGAATGGATATTGAGAATAAAGCGCGAATTCATTGGGCATGCCGCCGTGGTATGCGTGAATTAGATATTTCAATCATGCCGTTTTTTGAGTATGAATATGATGACCTAACAACTCACGATAAGCAGGTATTTGTCCGTTTATTAGAATGTGCGGACCCTGATTTATTCAATTGGCTAATGAATCACGGTCGTCCAGATGATGACGAACTTTTTCGTATGATTAAACTGATTCAGGAAAAAAATAAAAATCGTGGTCCTGTGGAAATCTAATCTCTCCATTTCATGGAAAACCCAACTGTTCTCAACCTGTGTTCATGGGGTCATTGGGATGTTTTTACTATTGGCTCCATGGTCCCCTGGTAACTCAATGATATGGTTGCCGCTATTAGTGGTTGTCGTTGCGAGTTGGGCAAAGAGCCAGAAAAATATCAGTAAAATAAAAGGGGTTGCTGTACTGGTTAATGGCAATAAGGTTCAGTGGAAGAAAAATGAATGGAGAATACTGAAAGCACCTTGGCTTACCCGCTATGGTATATTACTGACACTAGAAGCGTTACAAGGTAAACCACAAAAGCTCCATTTGTGGGTTGCAAAAGACGCATTGTCGGAAGAGAATTGGCGTAATTTAAACCAATTATTGCTGCAATACCCTGATATTTAGGCTACCAAAATCATAGGTGATAAATCAAATTGGTAGCCTAGTGTAGGGTAGGTAACCCTCACTTTGGGGGTTCGATGAGCAAGTACATATAAACTTGCATCATAACAGCGCTTCAATTTCCTGAAAAATCTGCACACACCACTGCGCAATACGTTCATCGGTCTGTTCAAACTGGTGGACTTCATCTAATGCCAGCCCAACAAACATATCACCAGTTTCATTGAGTGGTTTAGGGCTATCAAAGGTATAGCCTTCAGTTGGCCAGAAACCGACAAATTTAGCGCCAGTTGGTTTTAGTTGATGATAGAGCATGCCAAGGGCATCAAGAAACCACTCGCCATAATCTATTTGGTCACCCAGTCCATACATCGCAATGATTTTATTTGCGAGGTTAAGATTGGGAAGCACTTCCCAAATTTCAAGCCAATCTTCCTGTATTTCACCAAAATCCCACGTAGGTATTCCCAAAATAAGAACATCATACTGTTCCATTTCTGTTGGCGGTGTATCGTTAACGTTATGCAATGTGACTAAATCATCGCCGAGAATATCACGTATTTTTTCTGCAACCATTTCGGTATAACAGGTACTAGAACCGTAAAAAAGACCTATTTTCATATATATTATTACTATGTCCAGCTATGGTTTTCATCATAAGAGAGATATTGTAACAGAAGCAGCCACATTCAGGCATAATAGAATCGTGTGGTATTATCTAAAGGAAGCTTATCTGTCGTGGAAACAAAACAACTTAATCCATTAATTGAACAATTTCTTGATACAATTTGGCTTGAACAAGATCTAGCCGAAAATACATTGGCTTCTTATCGTAATGACCTTCAACTATTAGATAAATGGCTTGATGCGCATCAGTTGCATTTAGAAAGTGTTCAATCCATTGACTTACAATCTTTTTTTGCGGAACGTATTGATTGTGGATATAAAGCAACCAGTTCAGCACGTTTATTAAGTGCGATGCATAGGTTATTTCAATATTTGTATCGGGAGAAAATCCGTCTGGATGACCCTTCTGCGGTGATTGCTGCCCCCAAAATTCCGCAGCGTTTACCCAAAGATTTAAGTGAAAAACAAGTTGAAGATTTATTAAATGCCCCTGCTACCGAAGATGCTTTAGAACTACGTGATAAGGCCATGTTGGAAGTGCTATATGCTTGTGGTTTGCGTGTTTCTGAATTAATCGGCTTAACTTTTTCAGATATTAGCTTGCGGCAGGGGGTTATTCGCGTTGTTGGTAAAGGCGATAAAGAAAGATTGATTCCGTTGGGGGAAGAGGCAATATATTGGCTAGAGAAATACATTGATGAAGGTCGCCCAGATTTATTAAATGGCAAAACTAGCGATATTCTATTCCCGAGTAAGCGTGGCACGAAAATGACTCGGCAAACGTTTTGGCATCGAATAAAATATTATGCAGTACTTGCACATATTGATAGCGAGCTACTCTCACCGCATGTTCTTAGACACGCATTTGCAACCCATTTACTCAATCATGGGGCAGATTTACGCGTGGTACAAATGTTGTTAGGTCATAGTGATCTTTCAACCACCCAAATTTATACTCATGTTGCTACTGAACGGTTACGAGTATTGCATGAGCAGCATCATCCAAGGGGGTGATGCATGATTAAAGGACTATCTATGAAACGCAAATTGTTATTATTGGCTGCTGCATGTATTGCAACGGTGACTTCCACGGTCTATGGGGCAACAGAAGAAAAAGTTATCCGTGATACTTTGGAAAAATACAACATGGTTGTTGAGGTAATTAAACCTTCGCCAATCGTTGGGCTGAATGTTGTTGAAACCACAACAGGGGTTGTTTATATCACTGATGATGGCAAATATTTATTGCAAGGGCCAATTTATGATATGAGCGGTAAAAATCCAGTCAATATCAGTAATCAGCCATTAATGAAAAAAGTAGAAGCGCTCAAAGATGAAATGATTATCTTCAAAGCCCCTCAGGAAAAGCATGTTGTGACAGTTTTTACCGATATTAGCTGTGGTTATTGTAAAAAATTACATGAATCTGTTGGTGAATTAAACAGCCAAGGTGTTACGGTGCGTTATCTGGCTTATCCACGCCAAGGTGCAGATAGCGATGTAGGAAAGAAAATGGCATCTATTTGGTGCAATGGCCTACAACAAAAAGCATTAACTCAAGCGTTTAAAGGTGAAGAAGTTGCCATGATTGAAGATTGCAAAATTGACCTAAGTAAACATATGAGTGTGGGTAATTTATTCAAAGTGACGGGAACACCAGCAATCATCCTACCGGATGGGCAATTACTGCCTGGCTACATGAAACCGGATGCCCTTGTTCAATTACTCAACGAAAAATAGTTAATTATTGTGAATGTAGAAACACTCTTACAACAAAGACAGCAGCAAAGTTCTGCCGCTCAACTTCCTGGCTTGCCTGAGCTATTACAACGAATTTACCAGCATCGGGGCATCACGGATATCAATCAGTTAGAGCGCAAAGCAGCTAATTTATTGGATTATCGGACATTATCGGGTGTTGATAAGGCATTGCCCCTACTTTATCGTGCGTTAAATGAACATGAAGCTATTACTATTGTTGGGGATTTCGATGCGGATGGAGCAACCAGTACGGCATTAGCTATTAGAGCTCTAAAATCAATGGGATATAAAAATATCAATTATATAGTTCCGAACCGTTTTGAAAATGGTTATGGATTAACGCCATTGGTTGTTGAAGAAGCCCGTAAACGTGGAACGAATCTCATTATTACCGTTGATAATGGCATCTCATCCCATGAAGGGGTTGCAGTAGCTAATCAATATGGAATGAATGTAATTATTACCGATCACCATCTGCCGGGGGAAACTTTGCCTGCTGCGGATGCGATAATCAACCCGAACTTAAATGAATGTTGCTTTGCATCTAAATCATTAGCTGGGGTTGGTGTCACATTTTATTTAATGTCTGCCTTACGTGCATATCTACGTCAGCAAGGGTGGTTTGTGCAGCAAGGGCTAGCAGAGCCTAATTTAGCCGAGTACCTTGATTTGGTTGCATTAGGAACTGTTGCAGACGTAGTTCCTCTTGATACAAATAACCGCATTTTAGTTCACCAAGGGCTAAATCGTGTTAGAGCTGGGCGCTGTTGCGCGGGTATTAAAGCCCTCATTGAGGTTTCCAAACGTGATTTACCAAGACTAGTGGCAAATGATTTTGGGTTTGCGCTTGGCCCTAGGCTAAATGCGGCAGGCAGATTAGATGATATGTCAGTGAGCATTGAATTATTACTGACAGACGATATGGCGTATGCAAGGGAACTGGCAAATGAGTTAGATGGGCTGAATCAAACTCGCCGTGAGATTGAAGCGGGTATGCAGCAAGAAGCGCTCGTGCTTTTTAATCAATTCGAATACGGTGAAAGCCAGTTACCAAATGGCTTAGCCATTTATCATCCTGAATGGCATCAGGGGGTTGTCGGTATACTCGCCTCAAGGATCAAAGAACAATATCATCGTCCTGTTATCGCTTTTGCTCCTGCGGGTGATGGTTTATTAAAAGGTTCTGGGCGTTCCATTCAGGGTGTCCATATGCGGGATGCATTAGAACGGTTAAATACATTACAACCCGGGATTATGCAAAAATTTGGTGGCCATGCAATGGCAGCAGGCTTAACTTTGCATGTTGATCAATTTGACGCTTTTAAACATCACTTTGAATTATTGATGGGTGAATTAGTTCAACCTGAGCAATTGGCTGGAGTAATCTGGAGTGATGGCGAACTTTCACGCAATGAGTTTTGTTTAGAAACTGCAGAACTTATTCGAGAAAGTGGCCCATGGGGACAAGCATTTCCGGAACCTATATTTGATGGTGAATTCCAATTATTACAGCAAAGGCTTGTTGGTGAGCGCCATTTGAAACTTATGCTGGAACCCATAAATGGTGGGCCAATGTTAGATGCAATTATGTTTAATATTGATGTTCGTCGATGGCCAGATAACAGCATCAAAAAAGCGAAAATAGCCTTTAAATTAGATGTGAACGAATATCGTGGACAAAAAAACGTCCAGCTAATGATTGAGCATATTTGGCCTGATTAAGCCTATCATAAACGGCGGAATAACCAGCAAATAGCGTTTGATGGCGCTATAAACATCAGATAAATTCCGCTATACTAAGCGGTTTGTGAATAAAAAATTATTTTTGACTAACCATAAGATATTGAAAAATGACGTTTGAAATAAACCCAGTAAAAAATAAGATTCAGGACCTGTCTGAACGGACAGTGGTTCTGAGGGGGTATCTTTGACTATGATGCCAAGAAAGAACGCTTAGAAGAAGTCAATGCTGAGCTTGAACAGCCTGATGTGTGGAATGAACCCGAGAGAGCGCAAGCCCTTGGTAAAGAACGCTCATCTCTTGAAGCAATTGTTGAAACGATTGACCAGATGACGCAAGGCCTTGAAGATGTTGAAGGTTTATTAGAGCTTGCGGTTGAAGCTGATGACGAAGACACATTCAATGAAGCTGAAGCTGAACTAGAGCAATTAGAAGGCAAATTAGAGCAACTTGAATTTCGCCGTATGTTCTCTGGCGAATACGATAGTGCAGATTGCTACATTGATTTACAAGCGGGTTCTGGCGGTACTGAAGCTCAAGATTGGGCAAGTATGTTATTGCGTATGTACTTGCGTTGGGCCGAGTCAAAGGGCTTTAAAACCGAGATTATCGAAGAGTCTGATGGTGATGTTGCTGGGCTAAAATCGGCAACAGTCAAAATTATTGGTGACTATGCCTACGGGTGGTTAAGAACGGAAACTGGTGTTCACCGTTTGGTTCGTAAGAGTCCGTTTGACTCAGGTGGGCGTCGCCATACTTCTTTTAGTTCTGCGTTTATTTATCCTGAAGTTGATGATGATATTGATATCGAAATCAATCCAGCGGATTTGCGTATTGATGTATACCGTGCATCTGGTGCGGGTGGTCAGCACGTAAACAAAACGGAATCAGCGGTACGTATCACACATATTCCAACCAATATTGTGACGCAATGCCAGAATGACCGTTCGCAGCATAAAAATAAAGACCAAGCTATGCGCCAGTTAAAAGCGAAGCTATACGAACTGGAAATGCAAAAGAAAAATGCAGACAAGCAAGCGATGGAAGAGAACAAATCTGATATTGGCTGGGGAAGCCAGATTCGTTCTTATGTCCTTGATGATGCAAGAATTAAAGATTTACGTACTGGTGTGGAAACGCGTAACACGCAAGCCGTACTGGATGGTGATTTGGATAAATTCATTGAAGCTAGTTTAAAAGCTGGCCTGTGAGGAAAAAATGTCTCAGGAACAACAAGGTGTTGAACAAGCACCTGATTTGAATAACGAACTTAAAGCTCGTAAAGAAAAATTAGCGGCACTGCGTGAAAAGGGTATTCCATTTCCAAACGATTTTCGTCGTGAAGATATTTCTGATAAAATTCATGCGCAATATGATGATAAAACCTCAGAAGAGCTTGAAGACCTAAATATTGAAGTGTCGATTGCTGGCCGTATGATGACTCGTCGTATTATGGGTAAAGCTTCGTTTGCGACGTTACAGGACGTTGGTGGACGCATTCAAATTTATGTATCGCGTGATGATTTAGCGGAAGGCATCTATAACGAACAGTTTAAAAAATGGGACTTAGGCGATATTTTAGGTGCTAAAGGCCGTTTATTTAAAACCAAAACGGGTGAGTTAACTGTTCATTGTCATGAAGTTCGTTTATTAACCAAAGCGTTGCGTCCATTGCCTGACAAATTCCACGGTTTATCAGACCAAGAAACACGTTATCGTCAGCGTTACCTTGACTTAATTGCGAATGATGAATCTCGTCATACTTTTATTGTTCGTTCTAAGATCCTAGCTGAAGTACGTAACTTTATGGTTAGCTACGGTTTTATGGAAGTGGAAACACCAATGATGCAGGTTATCCCTGGTGGTGCTTCTGCACGTCCATTTGTGACTCACCATAATGCATTAGATATCGATATGTATTTGCGTATTGCGCCTGAATTGTACCTCAAGCGCTTAGTTGTGGGTGGTTTTGAACGTGTATTTGAAATCAACCGTAACTTCCGTAACGAGGGGTTATCCCCACGTCATAATCCAGAGTTCACAATGATGGAGCTCTATATGGCTTATGCTGATTACCGTGATCTAATCGCATTAACAGAAGATTTGTTCCGTACACTGACACAAAAAGTGTTAGGTAATACTGTTGTTCAGTATGGCGAACAAGAGTTCGATTTTGGTAAGCCATTTACTAAAATGACGATGAAAGAAGCTATTTGCAAATATCGCCCAGAAACGAATGTTGCTGATTTGGATGATATGGATAAAGCGGTGGCAATTGCTCAGTCTATCGGTATTAAGATTGAAAAGAGCTGGGGCTTAGGCCGCGTACAGTGTGAAATCTTCGAAGAAGTTGCAGAAAGCCACTTGATTCAGCCAACATTTATTACTGAGTACCCAGCTGAAGTTTCACCGTTAGCGCGTCGTAATGATGACAACCCATTTATTACCGACCGTTTTGAATTCTTCATTGGTGGTCGTGAAATCGGTAACGGTTTCTCGGAATTAAATGACGCAGAAGATCAAGCTGAGCGTTTTGCTGAGCAAGTACGTCAAAAAGATGAAGGTGATGACGAAGCAATGTTCTATGATGAAGACTATGTCACCGCATTAGAACATGGTTTACCGCCAACAGCAGGTTTAGGCATCGGTATTGACCGTATGGTGATGTTATTCACTAACAGCCATACTATTCGCGATGTTATTTTATTCCCCGCTTTACGTCCTAGCAAAGCTTAAATACCATTATGCCCGGTTAATTCCGGGCATATATTTACATTTATAAGCAATCAATATTACTCTCCTCATGTTTTATTCAAGTGCTTCATTTTAGGTTGAAGATAAAACACCATTTACTAGACGTTAAATGAGTAACGTGGAATAAAATCACTGAATAGTGTTTTTTTAGTGATTATGGCTATGTGAACACTATATTTTTATTAAAAATAAATTTGAGTTACGAATCGTATCAATTTAATATAAGTAATTCCGACAGATAACTGCTATGCTTTGTTACGTAGTTGGAAATTATGTAGCTGAAATGTCGATAAATTCGTTTTTTATAAATTATTGATTTTAAATGTAATTTTTAATTGCTGTTAGTTTTTAGAATTGAATTAAGTAGGTTACCCATATTTTGAATGATGATGGTTATTGCCATGTCACAGGTTTAAAGTGTGTCAGCAGCTTGATAAATGAAAAGTAGGTGTGTTTATTGTTAGCCATCATTTTATTTGTTAACAATTGTTACAGGGACAGAACTAAAATGAGAATTTACTTGAAAGGTATCTAATTGTTAGCAAGGTTTATTGAGCAACCTAATCGTTATCTGACATAAAATAATAAAAAATTCCGGTAAAGGTGTTAATTTATCTCTTTATAAGGACTGCTAGCGGAAATTAGCTCATAAATTTAATAGAAATGTAGCAATAAAATAATTTTAAAACTAAAGTTAAGTTAATCTAAATTTATGAGATGACTCTATTTCTACATTCGGGCTTATAGAAAATAGCTAATTTTTAGCTTACACTAAGTTTTTTGGACATCATTATAATAGCGAAGAAAAGTGCTGGTAAGGTAACCATATGTTTTTAAAAAATAAATTTCATGTTGCATTTTTGCTTATAGCAGGTACAGCTCTTCTTTCAGGTTGTACATTTGGTTCAGACACATACAATACAGCAACACCGAATACCCCAAGTAAACAAACAGTCAATACGAGTACCACTCAGCCGGTAACACAATCGACTGTTGCTACCAATCCAGATCAGGTTGATAACTCTTATCCTGAATCTCAAAAAGTTTTAAACAGCGCAATTAACCGTACACCAGTTGCTTCTACAACTTATGGTGAAGCGGGTGCTGACCAGCAAACATTTGCTCATTTGAATACGTGTGTTAAAGAATTAAACGCGCTCAAAACACTATCACCAAAAGATTACAATCGCTTAGTAGGTTCATTTAAAGAAGTTAGCGAAATCAACCGTCTATATCGACAAGTTGAAGGGACTGCTAGCCCTGACACAATTGAACTCTTACAAATGGCAATAGAGTCTAAAACTAAAGTGTTGTGTGCAAAAGTTCGTTATAACTCAGTATTGTCTACCGAATCAACATTGAAGAAAATTAGTGGATTATGAGAATAAACCTTAGGCTTTGTGTGTCACTGGCACTTGTTACGACTTTTTTTAGTCATGCTCCAAAAGCAGAGCGCTTTAACAATGTAATTGATGATTTTGATACCTACCTTCAAATGGAAAAAGAAGGCAAAGTACAAGAGCAAAAACAACAATTGCCAGTTAATACACAAAACCAAGGTTATGATATCTTTTCTTCGCTATCTACCGTTCCTGCGCCAAAAGAGAAGCAAAAATCTGCGGCAGCGAATAAAGGAACTAAAGGCAAAACTACAGGGAAAAGTAAATCTGCTGCTACATCAACGAAGAAAGCAGATGTAGCGAAAGCAGACCCTGTAGAGCCAGAAAAAACGACTTTTCCTGAAGTGTGTGCGGTGGCGACAGAAAATGGCGTAGCGCCTATTTTATTGTCGTCTTACCCTTATTTTTTTCAAAGCAACCAATGGGATCCAGCTTATCTAGCAAAAGATTTTGCAAAGTATCAATTGGTTCTTGACCCACTCGGCTTATATTCATCTAAATTTGCTAAGCCAACAGGTATTAATACCTCTGCTTATCTTGAGCAACTGGCGCAATTAATTGAACGCCAGCAATTAACACATCTATATAAGTTTGGTATTGCTCAAGGAGTAGGCCAGCTTATTGCCTATAATCATTTACTCAATGATGACCAACTCGTTTCTGAACTTATCAATCATAATAAGAGTATTGCGCAATTAACGCAGACAATTACCGAGAAACAATTTGAGATTGATAAACTAAACGATGAAGTTCTGAAGAGTAAAGAGCATATAGCCCAGCTACAGGCGGTTGTAAATTCATCAGATGATCAGTCTTTAATTGACACATTAAAGGCTAAATTGGCGGATGCACAAAAAACAATTGAGCAAAAGCAAAATAGTCTTGAGCAATTAAGTCAAGAAAATCAGCAAACCCAAGAAACGATTGCCCAGCTTGAGAAACAATTAAATGAAAGTGTTGTTGAACAAGCTCAACTTAAACAGCAATTAGCAGATAAAGAACAACAATTTGCTACCGCAAATTTGAAAATTGAGCAATTAACCGCTGATATTGCAAAATTGGAGTCAGAGGCTAAAAATCAACTGCAACTTGTTGGTAATACTGATGAACAAATGAAGTCAGTGACAGCTCAACTTTTACAGCAAAAAGAGTTGTTAAAACAGAAAGAAAATGAATTAGCTACGGCTAAAAGTGAAAAAGATGATGTCCAATCTTCTTTGGTCGCTCAGCAAGAAAAAAGTAAATCATTAGAGTCACAAAACCAGCAACTACAAGCCCAGTTAGTCGAAAAAGAACAATTAGCGAAAAGCATTCAAACTTCTCTGGCGGAAAAAACTGAACAAGCTGAGCAAAAAGTTGCATTAGAAAATGCCTTAAAAGTTGCTCAAGAACAGCTGAATTCATATCAAAGTACGCAAAATACGTTAGAAAAACAGTTAGCTCAAAGTGAAAAACAGCAAGCTGAGTTGCAGGCGAAGCTCAACCAGCAAGAGCACGATTACGTTACGGCACAGGCGCAACTGAAACAAGCGAACGCAGATCTACAAAAGCTCCAAGGGGAGATGGAAAAACAGACCGCCTTGATGAGCCAAGCCAGCGACCAACAAGTTAAAGCGTTGACCGCGGATTTAAACAAACAACTCGCTTTGTTGAAGCAAAAAGAAGATGGGTTGAAGAAAGCTGAAACGGAGAGCCAAACCACCCGTGAGGCGCTCGCCAAACAGCAAGCGGATGCAAAAGCGTTAGCGGAGAAAAACCAGCAGCTTGCTGCCGAATTGCAACAAAAAGCGCAACAAGCGGAAAAAATTCAAGCGTCCTTAGCCGAGCAGACGGCGAAGGCTGCCGAGAAGGTGGCGTTAGAAGCCGAACTGGCTGAGGCGAAAAAACAGTTAGCCGAGCACCAAACGGCGCAAAATGCGTTGTCCAAACAGTTTGCGAACAGTGAAAAACAGCAAGCCGAGTTGCAGGCGAAACTCCGCCAACAAGAGCAAAATTACGTTACGGCACAGGCGCAACTGAAACAAGCGAACGCAGATCTACAAAAGCTCCAAGGGGAGATGGAAAAACAGACCGCCTTGATGAGCCAAGCCAGCGACCAACAAGTTAAAGCGTTGACGGCGGATTTAAACAAACAACTCGCTTTGCTGAAGCAAAAAGAAGACGGGTTGAAGAAAGCTGAAACGGAGAGCCAAACCACCCGTGAGGCGCTCGCCAAACAGCAAGCGGACGCAAAAGCGTTAGCGGAGAAAAACCAGCAGCTTGCTGCCGAATTGCAACAAAAAGCGCAACAAGCGGAAAAAATTCAAGCGTCCTTAGCCGAGCAGACGGCGAAGGCTGCCGAGAAGGTGGCGTTAGAAGCCGAGCTGGCTGAGGCGAAAAAACAGTTAGCCGAGCACCAAACGGCGCAAAATGCGTTGTCCAAACAGTTTGCGAACAGTGAAAAACAGCAAACTGAGTTGCAGGCGAAACTCCGCCAACAAGAGCACGATTACGTTACGGCACAGGCGCAACTGAAACAAGCGAACGCAGATCTACAAAAGCTCCAAGGGGAGATGGAAAAACAGACCACCTTGATGAGCCAAGCCAGCGACCAACAAGTTAAAGCGTTGACGGCGGATTTAAACAAACAACTCGCTTTGTTGAAGCAAAAAGAAGACGGGTTGAAGAAAGCTGAAACGGAGAGCCAAACCACCCGTGAGGCGCTCGCCAAACAGCAAGCGGAGGCAAAAGCCTTAGCCGAGAAAAACCAGCAGCTTGCTGCCGAATTGCAACAAAAAGCACAACAAGCGGAAAAAATTCAAGCGTCCTTAGCCGAGCAGACGGCGAAGGCTGCCGAGAAGGTGGCGTTAGAAGCCGAACTGGCTGAGGCGAAAAAACAGTTAGCCGAGCACCAAACGGCGCAAAATGCGTTGTCCAAACAGTTTGCGAACAGTGAAAAACAGCAAGCCGAGTTGCAGGCGAAGCTCAACCAGCAAGAGCAAAATTACGTTACGGCACAGGCGCAACTGAAACAAGCGAACGCAGATCTACAAAAGCTCCAAGGGGAGATGGAAAAACAGACCACCTTGATGAGCCAAGCCAGCGACCAACAAGTTAAAGCGTTGACGGCGGATTTAAACAAACAACTCGCTTTGTTGAAGCAAAAAGAAGACGGGTTGAAGAAAGCTGAAACGGAGAGCCAAACCACCCGTGAGGCGCTCGCCAAACAGCAAGCGGAGGCAAAAGCCTTAGCCGAGAAAAACCAGCAGCTTGCTGCCGAATTGCAACAAAAAGCACAACAAGCGGAAAAAATTCAAGCGTCCTTAGCCGAGCAGACGGCGAAGGCTGCCGAGAAGGTGGCGTTAGAAGCCGAACTGGCTGAGGCGAAAAAACAGTTAGCCGAGCACCAAACGGCGCAAAATGCGTTGTCCAAACAGTTTGCGAACAGTGAAAAACAGCAAGCCGAGTTGCAGGCGAAGCTCAACCAGCAAGAGCAAAATTACGTTACGGCACAGGTGCAACTGAAACAAGCGAACACGGATTTGCAGAAGCTGAAGAATGAAGTTGAAACAAAAACAGCTTTAATGAATCAAGCCAGTGACCAACAGATTAAAGCGCTGACGGCAGATTTAAACAAACAACTCGCTTTGCTGAAGCAAAAAGAAGACGGGTTGAAGAAAGCTGAAGCGGAAAGTAAAGTAACTCGTGAGGCGCTCGCCAAACAGCAAGCAGATGCAAAAGCGTTAGCGGAGAAAAACCAGCAGCTTGTTACGCAACTGAAACAGAAAGCGCAGCAAGCGGATAAGATCCAAGCATCTTTAGCAGAGCAAACTGCCAAATTGGCACAAAAAATTACGTTAGAGTCTGAATTAGCAATAGCAAAAAAACAGTTGGCTGAGCAGCAAACAGCACAGAATACTTTATCAAAACAATATGTTGAGAGCCAAAAGCAACAGCAACAATTGCAAGAAAACTTAAAACAAAACGAACAAAATTTTGTTAATGCTCAAAAACAATTGGAACAGGCTAATGCAGAACTGCTGAAATTACAAAAAGATGTTGAAAAACAAAAAGCGCTAGTAGGTCAAGCAAGTGACAAGCAAGTGACAAGCAAGTTAAAGCGTTAACTGCGGACTTAAATAAACAAGTTACATTATTGAAAGAAAAAGAAAGCGCTATTGCCAAGTTAGAATCTGAGAAAAAATCAATTAGTGACGCTCTTGCTGCCCAAGAAAGTGAGAAGAAAAAACTTGACCAGCAAAACCAGCAATTTACTAAGCAGACTAAGGCTCAAGAAGACAAAATCAGCAAACTTGAAAGTGATATTGCGGCTAAAACAAAGAAACAGTCTGAAATTGAGCAAAAACTGACAGACACGAATAAACTTCTTGGTGATTTAAAAGCGAACTCTCAAAAAGAGTTGGCATTAGCACAAGAAAAATTGAAAAAACTACAAACGGAATTGGATTCAAGTAAATCCATTTCGAGTGATGAAGCTTTAAAATCACAAATTATGGCGTTAAATCGACAGATAACTCAATTACAAAATGAAAATGATGCATTAAAAGCAAGAGGTGGTTCGAAATCGAGTACTGGTCTGGCTGGGCGAATTCCTCCTAGCAAAGATGCAAAAGTGATTGCCGCAGAAAATGCGAAGAAAAACCAAAAAATTATTGAGCAAATTACCGCTCAAAAATACAGTAAGCTCGATAGCAATACTTACTATAAAATCATTCAAGTTGGCTCACCGATAAAAGACGTGAAAAATAAAGACGTGACTTTTATTATGAGAGAGCAATTAACTGACGGTAAGGTTACGGTGTTGTATACCGATCAAAACCCTGTCACATTACCTTATAATCAGTTACCTGCACCATTAAACTCCTTTGTCGAACGAGCAGGGGAAGGGGGAATGGTTAAAGTCTATATTAAACCTGAAGGTGGGTATGGCGTTGAAGGCATACCAGGTGAGGTACCACCAAACTCCATGTCAATTATTGATTTAAAAATAATCAAAGCGAAATAGCATAGCTTTTATTTAAGGTTATCTTAAAGGTAATTTGTCACTGAAAGGCAAATTACCTTTTTTGTGATGTATCAATCTGAAAGAAGTATAAGAAGTATAAGAAGTATAAGAAGTATAAGAAGTATAAGAAGTGAATGTGAATATTTAAAGGAAGGATTTGATGTTTGCCTTTCTGCCAGATTATAGTGAAGTTTAAACTTCTATAACTGACAGGGCATGAGTTAGAGTCTTACTGAGCGGTTAAGCTGCTATTCTTGACCGACTCGGTGTGTAGCCAAACCGTTTTCGATAAGTTTGGGTGAAGTAAGATTGACTTGAAAAGCCTGCTTCCATAGAAACCTCTACAATACTCATTGTAGTATTAATTAACAACTGGTGTGC
The DNA here is from genome assembly GCF_032706145.1 of Providencia sp. PROV040. Lineage (NCBI taxonomy): Bacteria > Pseudomonadati > Pseudomonadota > Gammaproteobacteria > Enterobacterales > Morganellaceae > Providencia > Providencia sp. PROV040. Next base: position 1,663,326 of record NZ_CP120530.1, read on the forward strand.
ATACATAATACGTTTTTCACTGATCCATGCGCGTGGTGACGTTGCATAAACGGTATTGAACAGTTCTTTAAATGTTGTTAATCCCATACCAAAAGTACGTGCGAACTCACTTAATTTCCACTCTTTAAGATAATTATTTTCCATAAACATTTGTAGACGTTCTATTTGGCGACTACTTAGCTGTCTAAAATTAGATAGCAATAAAGCACCTTGTTCACTGTAGCTTAGTAATAACAGTAATTCACTTACTCGGAGTGAGAAAATGACGTCAGGGTATTCGTTATTAACAAATGTATTTAAGCTTGATTTGATTTCTTCAATGAGAGGGGATGAATTAAATTTAATAATATCAGAGGGTAAGCCTTCATTGCGGTCTATTTCGCTTAATTCAGTGCCATGGTTAGCGATGAAACTACGCAAAAAGTTATCATCCAAGGATATCCAAAGTAATTTGCAACTTGTTGTTTCAGTGAGCTGTAGTGAGTAAGCTCCCTGTTTGTGATATAAGATATCGCCTTCATTTAAAGATTGTGAGTTAGCTGGGGTTTCTAGTAACACAGAGCCTTGTTCTATGATTAAAAGCCCTTTAGTTTCTAAGTCAATAATGTTATGGGCCGCGTTACTATCAATGTTTATCTGTTTAATGAAGTGTCGATTTGGTGAGTTTATTGCTTGCATGACTATACCTTTTTAATCGTATTTAAATATAAATTCAAAATAAAATATTCAACTATTCCTATCTGGTGATATAAAGCATGGATGTTATTAGTATGATTGAAATTATATAAATCGATTAATTTTGTGTCACATTATAATTCTAAATATAAATAAATGTTTCTAAATATACTTTTTCCGATTTGTTTGTGTGAATTACTCGGTATTTTTTGTGTCATTGGTGGGGTAATTTAATTATTATACTTATAATTTTAATTAGTTTGGATTTTTAATCTGAATTGATAAAATTAGTCGTATGTTAATATGTTATCGTTTTTTACACCTAAACCGTGTTTTTTTTCTACTTTCTTCTTACTTATCATTTTTAGCATAGTAATATGAATTTTAGCTATGCTAATGATGATTCTAGATTTCGGCAAAACTATCATTTATTAATTTTATTAATGTAATTAATGGTTATTAATCTAAGTTATTTATTTTTTCAATCGATATGATTGATTTTGTTTGTTAAAATGTGAGGGGATTGCTGTTTATTTGTGACTTTAGTCTCATTTTTTAATTGATAGGTTTCTGTAATTGCTTTAATAGGTATTTTAAATATATATTTTTATAAATAGTTCCTTAGAGTTACTACTTGTTGTTCGCCATTTTTCAACATCTTTGTGCTTTATTATTTCTCCTCATGTTGTACTTTGCTTTAAATAGAGGACTAAGCTTGAGCTATAGGCTCACTAATTATGGCTCTTGTTTCTGAGTTGCTCGCTTGCTTACTTTAGCTGGTAAATCAGGGACTGGTTTACGATCATCAAGTAAATGACGTATAGCGAGAATTGGGTGATGGATTAACATCTTCGGGCCAGCCCAGCGCATAACTAGCTTCATCTGCTCTCTCATTTTGGGTTGGTAACAATGGATTGGACATTGTTTACATGCTGGTTTTTCTTCTCCATATCGGCATTTTTCTAATCTATTAACGGCATAGGAAAATAGTTTTTGATAAAAATCAGGTGATTCTGCTGGTGCTGGATAGGCTTTCTCATAGATTTTTATCATTTTTTCAATCGTTTTAATTTCACGGTGAATGCGTTTGCCAACCATAGAAACTTCTCTATAAAAACAAAACATATATTTAATATACAACTTATAACTGATTAATGATAATTTTTTTGTATTTTTATTGATGGGACTCAATAAAGTGGTGAGTTCTCGACGTAACAAAAGAGGGTAATAAAAAATTACCCTCTTATATTAGTGTGAAACAACACTAGCTAACGTTAAATGATCGATAAAATATCATTATCTTTTAGGATGTTAGCCCAGTTTTTGAATTTCATTATGTGTGAAAAACAACTAATACTATTATCGTGATAACTTATTGACTCGAGAGCATTATTTTTTGCATTTCATCTTTAAGATGTAATTTTTCTTTTTTTAGCTTAGCGACATGCTCATTGTAACCAGCACCAGAAGGCCCTTCTAATTTGCTGATTTCTTTGTCGAGTTGATGATGTTTTTCATAAAGAGTTTGAAAACGGGGATGTGTAGAGATTAATTTTGAAACTAAATCTTGATCTGCTGATAACATACTACCTCCTCAGAATATATTAAGCCTCAGTTTCAGTATAAACAGTGCATGCATTTTGTACATCCAAATAGCTTGTAATTTACATAATTTTTATTAGTTTTATGATCCTTCTACTAGAATTAAGTAGTATTACATGGTTTTTACCTGAGTTATCTATATTTTTGTAATTAAGAATCATCTATAGTGATAATTACGGTGTAAATGACTTAACATGGATAAAAGACTGGTTTTAAAAATTAGTTTTGTGTTCTTAAATAGGAATAAATAATGAAAAAAGCGATTTTATCTGTAATGGCGGCGGCACTAATTTCATCATGTGCAGTAGCAACGGAAGATTTGGAAAAGATCGCGCCATACCCAAAAGCAGAATCGGGTATGACTCGTCATGTGATTGAATTAACCAAGCAACAAAATGAAAATGACTTTATGGTTGAGTTAGTTATTGGAAAAACGATCAAAGCAGATTGTAACCGCCAATGGTTTATGGGTGACCTAGACAGAAAGACGTTGGAAGGTTGGGGCTATGATTATTATAAACTCGACGAAGTAAAAGGCCCTGCATCTACTATGATGGGATGCTCTGAGCCTGCAAAAGAACGTTTTGTGACGACTCAATTAGGCGATGATGCATTTGTGCGTTATAACAGCAAATTACCGATTGTGGTTTATGCTCCGAAAGATATGCAAGTAAAATATCGTATCTGGTCTACAGACGATAAATTAATTGATTCAGTTACAAAATAAATATTAATGAAAATGCCGCATTTAGCGGCATTCAGACTGCTGACAAACATATTATGTTTGGCGGTAAGTCTAATAGGTTTTGAAAATAAATCAGGAAAATCAATTTATTGATTTTCGGCTGATAACACAAAGCGGGAAAAACCACGCTTTTATCCCGCTTTGTCAACAACCTCAAATGCCGCATTTAGCGGCATTTTTTATAGAAACCAATTTAGCGAATAACGAAGACAGATGTTTTCGCATGGCGCACGATTGCAGAGGCTGTTGAACCTAATAAATAGGTTGAAGTGCTTGGGTGATGGGAGCCAACAACAATGAGATCTGCGCTAATTTCTTGCGCATAATCTAAGATTTCATCTTTAGCTGAACCAATACCAATTTTGCAGTTAATCCGTTCATCAGCAACTTTGATATCTTTAATGACTTCTTCTAACGCACGCATTGCAAGGATTGAGCGTTCCGCAGAATCTTTGTTGCTTTCTGGTAATGCGGCAATTTCAATACCAAAAAATAACTCAAGGCTCGGAATAACGGATAGAAAATGAATTTCAGCTGAGCTTAGTTGCGCTAGTGCCTCAACGTGTTTGATGATCTCTTGGTTTAATTCATCTTCTAACAAATCAATAGGGACTAGGATTTTTTTATACATAGCTACCTCATTTTCGTATTATTTAAAATTAATTACAAAAGGTTATCTACAATATACTATAAGTTAAATGAAAAGTAATAAATGCTATAACGTGCGCATTTATAGCGATAATCTAAAAATGACATAGCTTCTTCTTTGAAAAGAAAGAATAATTATTATCAACTCTCAGTGTTATTTACAAATCACACAGAGACTTTTAACAAAATATATGCGAAGATTGCGGTAATTTTCTTAACTAATTGATTTAAATGTATTATTTGAATGATAATTGTTTTGTTTTTCATTAAAGAACCCATTTTATGACTATGAATAATGCTTCAACACAGAAAAAAAGTGATTTTGAAATCCAACAAATAAAATTTAAAGCCGCAAAAAAAAGTACCTTAGTCAGTGTTGTCGTAAATATTTTCTTATCGATTTGGCAGATAATTGTTGGTATTTTTTCTCATTCTTCCGGGTTAGTCGCTGATGGTATTCATACATTATCGGATTTGGTCGCTGATTTTGTGGTGTTGATAGCCAACAAGAAAAGCCACAAGAAGCCAGATGAAGACCATCCATATGGTCATTTTCGTTATGAAAATGGCGCTTCATTAATATTAGGTATTATTTTATTAATTGTGGGCGTGGGAATGGTTTGGTCAGCGATTGAAAAATTACTGAAACCTGAGTTAATTCCTGAAGTTCACTCAATTGCATTGATTGTTGCACTGATTGCTTTAGTCGCAAAAGAGGGGCTGTTTCGCTATATGTTGCATGTCGCGAAAAAAGTAAACTCCAGTATGTTAGTGGCGAATGCATGGCATGCTCGTTCCGATGCGGCTTCCTCCCTAGTGGTGGCCATTGGTATTGTTGGTAGCTTGTGTGGGTTTAAAATTTTTGACCCACTGGCCGCGTTGATTGTAGGGACATTTGTTTTTCGGATGGGGTTTAAATTCACCAATCAATCCATGCAAGATTTAATGGATAAAGGCGCAGACGAAGAAACTTTGCAGGAAATCCGTTCTGTTTTGGATAATATTAGTGAGTTATCAGGATATCATGATTTAAAAACACGTAAATCGGGTGACTTTTTATTGGTGGATGTGCATTTAGAGCTTGATGGAAATATGAGTATTACTGTTGGCCATGAAATTGCGGTAAATGTGCGTAAAAAATTGATGGAAAACCCATTAATTTTGGATGTTATGACCCACCTTGACCCGTATGACAAAGACGCTAAGCATTAATCATACATTTATTTTATTTTTCGATAAAAACCGAGCTTTAAAGTGGCTCGGTTTTTTATTGCAAGCTATTATGTAAAATCAACACATTAATTATTGCACCAGATTGATAACAAGGCGAAAATTAATAAGCAGTTTCAAGATGGCACAATAAGGTATTTGTTTCAAAATATAGGGCAAATGTAGCAAACCCCACAAAATGCTCTCTATAGTGATTATTGAATGATTGAGGAAAAAATGCGGTTAACTCAAGAACAATGTCAGACATTTCGCGCCCCAAAGGTTATTGCCCTTACTAATCAAAATGGTATGAAGGTTATTCTCAGTAGCCTAGGAGCTAGTTGGGTTAGCTGTATACTTCCGCTAGCAACAGGAAAACGAGATGTTGTTTTAGGTTCACCCAATATGGCTAAACAAATGGAACAGGGGGTATACCTTGGTTCAATCGTTGGGCGAGTCGCTAACCGCATAAATAATTCACGATTCACGCTAAATGAACAGCATTATCAACTTTCGAATAACCAAGGTGTACATTGCTTGAATGGTGGAAAACACAGTTTTAGCCATCGCATATGGGGTATTTTTCAACCAACACCTCAAAAAGCTGTTTTTTCTTTGACGTCGCCTGTTGGTGATCAAGGCTTTCCGGGGCAGTTAGACGTTGAAGTGAGCTATGAACTCACAGAAGATAATCAAGTCGTTATTCACCATACTTATCAATCGACAGAAGCTTGCCCTGTTAATCTTGCGAATCACATCTACTTTAACTTAGCGGGGGAGGATTCGGTCAGAACGGCTTTGGAACATGATTTATATATTGATGCAGACCAATATTTGCCGACAGATATGGACGGTATCCCAACGGGAGAGTGGTATAACGTTGCAGATACAAATTTTGATTTTCGCCAAAGTAAACGGATTGGCCGAGATTTCTTACAAGATGATGACCAACGTCGAGTTGGGGGGTATGACCATACGTTTATATTAAACAATACATTAACCGATGGTCTGCAGACGGTGGCAACCCTCGGGGCACCAAGTGGTGATGTGCGGCTAAATATCGCAACCACGCAGCCTGCATTACATGTGTACAGTGGAAATAACCTGCTTGCAACGTCGGGGAAAACACGAACGTATGTCCCTTATTCAGGGGTAGTGATAGCAACTCAGTTTCCAGCAGATGCAATCAATCACCCTGAGTGGGGAGAACAATACAGTTCGATTGCATTTCCTCAACAAATGTACCAAAACCAAACGCGTTACCAATTTGTTTTCTAATACAATAGTGAATATTCAGCGCCTCTATATTAAGGCGCTGAATTACTCGCCAGTTAATGCTCGCCAGTTAATAATTTCCTTAGTCTTAAATAACGAATAGATCCATATATTCATTGACGGGCATTTTTTCTAGCATTGGCTTATCGAGAGAGGCTTTTAAAATTCGAATTTGTTGAGCCTCTGGGAATTGCCTTGCTAAATTAATTCTAAATTTATTTAATAACAATGGCATCCCTTCTTTACGGCGGCGTTTATGGCCAACAGGATATTCGATAACAACTTCATCAAGCACTTGCCCATCCTTCAATGTAATGGTTAACCCATTGCTAATCGAACGTTTTTCAGGGTCATGATAGTCTCGGGTAAACTGTGCATCTTCAGTGCAATGCATTTTTGCACGTAATGCATCAATACGCTCATCTTTGGCAATATTATCTTCATAATCAGCAGCCGTTAAACGACCAAAAATTAATGGGATAGCGACCATATATTGAATGCAATGGTCACGATCTGCCGGATTATGTAATGGGCCTTTTTTATCAATGATACGAATACAAGCTTCATGAGTGCGTATGGCAATAGACTCAATATCTTGAGCCGTTTTTCCTAATTTTTCGAGGGTTTGGTGGAGTTGTAACGCTGCCTCTACTGCTGTTTGGGAATGAAACTCAGCAGGGAAAGAAATCTTAAACAACACATTTTCCATAACATAGGAGCCATAAGGACGTTGAAAACACAGGGGTTGTCCATTAAATAAAACATCGTAGAAGCCCCAGGTTTTAGCCGTTAGCGCCGTTGGATAGCCCATTTCCCCTTTTTGAGCCATTAAAGCCAGCCGTACAGCACGGGAGGTGGCGTCACCTGCCGCCCATGACTTGCGAGACCCTGTATTGGGGCTATGGCGGTAGGTACGTAAGCTGTGGCCATCAATCCACGCTTGGGAAACAGCATTGAGAATTTGTTCTCTTTCCAGCCCCAATAGATGAGAAACAACCGCAGTTGATGCCACTTTGACTAAAATAACATGGTCGAGCCCGACTTGGTTAAAGGCATTTTCTAGTGCGATGCAGCCTTGAATTTCATGCGCTTTAATTAATGCGGTCAAAACATCTCTAATAACTAGCGGGGGCTTGCCTTTCGCAATGTTTTCACGAGAAAGCCAATCCGCAGTGGCTAAAATACCACCAAGGTTATCCGACGGGTGGCCCCATTCGGCAGCCAGCCAAGTGTCATTAAAGTCGAGCCAACGGCACATTGTGCCAAGATTAAATGCGCCTTGCACTGGGTCTAATTGAAATTGGGTGCCTGGGATTTTTGTGCCATTTGGCACAATCGTACCCGGAACGATAGGCCCTAATAATTTTTTACATGCAGGGTATTCAAGGGATTCCATACCGCAACCAAGGGTATCGAGCAGGCAATGATAAGCCGTATCATAGGCGAGGTCAGAAATAATTGGGTAATCCATTACATAATCAACAATATCGCTGATCACTTTATCAAATTCAATTTGTTGCGAACGCACGGTTTGTGTTGTCATTAGGTTACCTTTTAACGCTGTTCTATAGGAGTAAATAATTGATTTTCAGGACCAATATAGTTGGCTGAAGGACGAATAATTTTATTATCTTGTCGTTGCTCAATAATATGTGCTGACCAGCCAGCGGTACGTGCCATAACAAATAATGGGGTAAACATGGCGGTGGGAATGCCCATAAGGTGATAAGCCACAGCAGAAAACCAATCTAAATTTGGAAACATGTTTTTTTCACGTTTCATTACGGATTCAATTCGATCCGCAACGGTATAAAGATGTCGATTTAGGCTCTGTTCTGATAACTGTAAAGCGACAGACTTGATAATAGGGTGGCGGGGGTCTGCGAGGGTATAAACGGGGTGGCCAAACCCAATGATAACCTCACTATTTTTAACGCGCGCTGTAATATCTTGTTCTGCTTCCTCCATTGAGGCATAACGTTGCTGAATTTCTAATGAAACTTCATTTGCTCCCCCGTGTTTTGGGCCACGCAAAGCGGCAATTGCACCTGTCATCGCAGAGTAAAAATCCGTGCCTGTTCCCGCAATAACCCTTGCTGCGAATGTCGATGCGTTAAATTCATGTTCTGCGTATAAAATTGCCGCAATATGCATAAATTTTTCCCATTGAGCAGGGGGCTTTTTACCGTGTAATAGGTGCAAGAAATGCGCACCAATTGAATCATCATCAGTTTGGGTTTCAATACGTCTTCCATGGTGGCTAAAGTGATACCAATATAACAACATCGAACCCAGTGACGCTAATAAGCGATCAGCAATATCCCTAGCACCGGAAAAAGGGTGAGATTCTTTTTCTGGTAACACGCAGCCCATCATTGATACGCCTGTGCGCATGACGTCCATTGGGTGCGCGTTCGCGGGTATGGATTCTAACGTTTGTTTAACACTTGCCGGTAACCCCCGAAGAGATTGCAGCTTTTCTTTATATGCAACGAGTTCGGTTGCTGTCGGCAGCCTTTCATGGATGAGCAAATGCGCGATTTCTTCAAATTCACATTGTGTGGCTAAGTCGTGAATGTCAAACCCGCGATAATGCAGGTCATTACCATTACGCCCAACGGTACAAAGTGCGGTATTTCCGGCAGTAATACCTGAAAGTGCAACGGATTTTTTAGGTTTAAATTGAGGTGTTTCAGTACGACTAAGTTGTTCATTCATCATTTATTCCTTGTAGGGGACAGAGGCGATGCAACTTTTAGTAATGATAAGTGCTTAAAAATTAGGATTTATTCTTGGAAAATAACGCATCCAGTTTTTGTTCATAATCGTAATAATGAATACTTTGATACAGCTCTTCTCGAGTCTGCATAAGTGGAATGACACTTTTTTGAGTGCCCTCTTTGCGTAATGTTGTATAAACCTGTTCAGCGGCTTTATTCATGGCTCGAAACGCAGACAGTGGATACAGCGCAATGGCAATGTCAACACTGCGTAGTTCATCAAGAGTAAATAAAGGGGTTTGACCAAATTCAGTTAAATTGGCCAGTACGAGAGCTGAGGTATTACTTGTAAACTGTTGATACATAGAAAGCTCAGTAATTGCCTCTGGAAAAAGCATGTCCGCACCGGCTTCTAAGTAGGCTTGTGCACGTTCCAGTGCGGCATCAATGCCTTCGACCGCTAATGCATCGGTTCGAGCCATAATGACAAAGCTGTCATCGGTTCGTGCATCAACAGCCGCCTTGATGCGGTCGACCATCTCTTGTGTCGAAACAATTTCTTTATTAGGACGATGGCCACAACGTTTTGCACCCACTTGGTCTTCAATATGCAACCCTGCCGCACCGGCTTTACAAAAGGATTTCACCGTGCGGGCGACATTAAAAGCAGAAGGGCCAAAGCCAATATCGGCATCGACCATAAGTGGTAAGTCACATACATCAGTAATGCGTCGAATATCAATTAAAACATCATCTAACGTTGAAATACCTAAGTCCGGCATGCCCAGTGACCCCGCAGCGACGCCACCTCCAGATAAGTAAATAGCTTTATAGCCAGCTTGTTTTGCAAGGAGCGCGTGGTTGGCATTGATAGTTCCAACGAGCTGCAATGGAGATTCTTGCTTGATAGCCTCACGAAATTTTTGTCCTGCACTAAATGACGACATAATAGCCTCATATGATGTTAATTAATTGTAATGAAATTGAGATAACTATAGTCATATAGCAATTGACGTGCCAATCTGGCTCTAAATTACATGGGTATGCAAATGTGTTTAAAATCAAACTGATATTGTTTTTTTTGATTTGTGACGGGAAAAACAATTTTAAAATAATCGGTTGGTGTGTTTCGTTGAAACAAGATATTGTCAATTGAAACATAAATGAAACATGGTAAGAAGGTATGGCGATGATGGAAAAACCGATTATTTGGACTGTTTCAGTGTCTCGGTTATTTACACTGTTTCGAGATATCAGCCCTGAATTTAGTGAACAAGCGGAAATCACCCCACTAAACCTTGGTTTTGAGCAGGCGGTAGAGGCCGTGCATCAACGATTACAGGGTGGACATTGTGATGCCATCATTAGTGCAGGTTCAAATGGTGCTTATTTAAAAAGCCATGTTTCAGTTCCTGTTATTATCGTGAAAATTAGCGGGTTCGATGTCATGCAAGCATTGGCCAAAGCCCGAGAGATTAGCGATAAAGTCGGGATCATTAATTATAAAAAAACACTTTCCTCATTAGATGAATTTCAGCAACGTTTTGGTTTGCAAATTGAACAGCGTAGTTATGTCACCGCAGAAGATGCAAGATCTCAGCTTAAAGCATTAAAAGCAATGGGAATTTCCGTTGTTGTAGGGGCTGGGCTCATCATGGATTTAGCTGATGAAATGGGGATGACAGGGGTTTTTGTCTATTCCACACAAACCATACGACAAGCATTCTCAGACGCTATCGAATTAAGCCGAATGTCGAGGCGTGAAAACCATTCGCAAGACAAATATCTCCTTCCTAATCCCGCAAAAGTCCGTTATACCATTAATGACCTGATTGGTTCGTCATTACCGATGGAACGTGTTAGGCAAACTATTATGTTGTACGCACGTTCTGATGCAACAGTATTGATTCAAGGTGCGAGTGGAACTGGGAAAGAGATGGTGGCACAAGCGATTCATCACGAATATACCTTATTTAATCAACATAAGCGCAGTAAACAGCAAATGCCTTTTGTGGCCGTGAATTGCGGGGCGATCCCTGAAACATTATTAGAAGCCGAATTATTTGGCTATGAAGAAGGTGCCTTTACTGGCTCTCGCCGGGGTGGCCGAGCAGGGCTATTTGAACTGGCGAATGGGGGAACACTGTTCTTAGATGAAATTGGTGAAATGCCGATTGCATTACAAACAAAATTATTGCGAGTGCTCGAAGAGCGTTCTGTCGTGCGTGTTGGGGGGTATAAACCGTTAAAAGTCAATGTACGAGTCATTTGTGCGACTCATTGCGATTTAGATCGTTGGGTAAGAGAAGGGCATTTTCGTGCCGATCTATTTTATCGGCTCGGGGTATTGAGAATGCGAGTTCCAGCACTCAATGAACGTGGCGATGATATTTTTGTATTAGCGGAGCGGTTACTTAAGTTAGCCTTTGCAGGCTTAATGCTGCCGTTGCCTTCTTTTCGTGTACAGCAGTTAATTGCGTGTAAACGCTTTTTTGTTGAGTATTCATGGCCCGGTAATGTGCGAGAACTCAGAAACTTAATGGAGCGAGTTGCACTTTATTGTAGCGCATACCCCGAAAAGGCCATTAGTGAGGAAATGTTGGCGAGTCTATCTCCTGAGCGCAAATGGGATGCAATAAGCCATGAGGTTGTTATTGATAAAAAAAAGGAACCGCTTACTGACGTGATGAATAGGTTTGGTGGTGATCGTAAAGCCGTAGCTCAGTACTTAGGTATTAGCAGAACAACCCTATGGCGACGTCTTTCTTTATTAGAGAAAGCAAATCAGGTAAATCATGATACTAAATAATAATTAATTTGTATTTATTCAGGGGGGATTTTGATTAAAAGGTAATGGATTAGTGAGAGTGCCATTAAGGAGATAATTAGGTTGTTTTTATTCATGGAATCATTGAATACTACTTGTTGAATTAAATTCATTCAGTCGTGTTCAGTGACAAATAAATTATTTTGTTATTAAGTGCTTTTAGGATTTTTTCCATATGACTTAAGTTGTATCAAATCGTAACGAAAAACAGAGATGTTTATATTTATCTATTACTTTGATTTTTAAGTGTTATTTTTGTTTTTCTTGTTGTTCTTTCACTAAATTCACCATCGTAAAAAACGTGATTTTTCTCACATAAATTATTTTGCTAGTCACCATTAGATTTTCTCATTTTAACTTCATGATTGAACGTTCTATATTGCGCTCAAATTAGTCCTATCTTTGTTTTTTTACTACTGCACTAATCGCCGAAATGTGTTCTTTCTTGGGAACACAATGCTGTCGTATTCAACGATGTAGTTGCAGCGCATATTATTTATTTTGTTAGTTGGAGAGTGGGGCGTGAATCAGTCCACTACTATCATGCGCAAACGCGACAATGCATTCGTTCCTGTTGCAGGGTTAACGATTTTTGCTATTGCATCGGGTTATTTAATGAGCTTAATCCCATTATCGATGGGAAGTTTTGGTATTGATACGCAATATGCGGGTTGGTTAGCGAGTGCGTATTATATTGGTTTATTAATTGGCTCAATGTTAATTGAACCAATTATTGCCAAAATAGGCCATCGTCTTGCCTTTATTGGCTTTTTATTGATGCTTGCCGCGACAGTTATTGTATTGCCGTGGACCCCGACCATTGAAGCTTGGTTGCCAAACCGCTTAGTTGCAGGGGTTGCAGTGGCGGGGATTTTTGTGGTTGTCGAATCTTGGTTATTGATTGGCGATAATCCGAAAGAGCGTGCTAAACGTTTAAGTTTTTATATGACGTCATTGTATGGCGGAACCACTCTTGGCCAGCTTGCTATTGGTGTTATTGGAACCCATGGTGCTTATCCGTTTATGGTGGTATTAGGGTTATTATTATTAGCGGTAATGCCACCGTTATTAGTACGTCAAGGCCAGCCAGAAAGTGGTTCGCATCAAAAACTGTCATTGAAAAAAATTGCTCGTTTAAGTAAACCTGCAATTATCGGTTGTATGGTTTCTGGTATTACCATGGGGACTATCTATGGGTTAATGCCGTTATCATTGAAAAAAGACCAATTCACCACCGACCAAGTCGGTGTGTTGATGGCTTCAATTATTCTTGGTGGGATGTTAATACAGCCAGTTGTTAGCAAATTATCTGTCTTAATGAGTAAAACCTTATTACTTGCGATGGTTTCATTATTAGGTGTTTTTGCTATGGGTGTTATTTATATTTCGAGTGACTACTTAGTTATGATTGTCGCTTTAGCGCTACTCGGTATGTCAACTTTTGCCTTATATCCTGTGGCGATAACGTTGGCATGTGATAACTTAGATTCCTCCTATATCGTCGCAGCAACACAAGTGATGCTGTTTAGTTACAGTATAGGTTCAGCAATGGGGCCTATCGCAGCAGGGACGTTTTTAGGCCAACATAATGGTTTAGTGAATTTCTTCTTTATTGTGCTGTTAGTGACTGCGATTTATATGTTAATTGCGAGCTTACGTCGTAAAGCCAGTGTGTTAGCAAATTAATTTTATCGACAAATAAAACTGCTAAATAAAAGGCTCTGTGAATTACTTACAGGGCCTTTTTGTCGTTCTAATTATTTCTTTTTATTGACGGTTGAAGGTGACAGTTGTGCTTCAATGGGTGAATGCTTTGTATTACGTACAATGCGTTGCTCCCAAAGCTCCCCTAATTTGAAATCCCATGATAGCGGTGATATTTCTGTTCTACCTGCATTTGGGGCAAATGTAAGTTCGCTGAAATACAAGGTATTTTCATCAGACATCAAAAAATCCGCACGGCAATAATCAAAAGGTGTGACGAGTATTTCCGCTAACCGTAACATTTCTTTGAATAGTGGTGGCTCAGATACGGGTTCCAGCATGTTTGGATAACCAAAAGTCACGGGTTGTAACTGCCAGTTGATATCATAAATATTAATAAATTCATTGCCAAATTCGTCTGAGTAATCAATCTCTGCATAGGCAGGCTTACCAGAGAAGCAATGGATCCTGCATGTTTCTGGTACTAACTTCCGGTTTTTATTAGCGAATAAATCAATATATTCTTCACACATAATTTGTGCGGGAATAGTTTTATAATGACGTTCTCGAGTAATATAGTAAAGGTTTTTAGTTAAATGAAAATCTAATTTATTTTTAGCTTTTAGCCAGTCAAAGTATGCTTTATCGCGACAAATAATGCTACTACCACTGTCGTGATTGCATTTTAAAACGAAACGCTCTGGCAGTTTGTTTAGATCAATTTCATCGACACTTTTATAAGTGGCGATGATAGGTACTAAATATTCATTTCCTATTGTTCGTGAGATATATTCCCTTACCGCGAGTTTATCTGCAAATTGTGAATATAATGGATTTTTATCTCGCAACATTCTAAAATTTACTTTCTCATTAAAGCTTTTTGGGGCTTTAAAATCAGGGCGATAATTGAGTTTTTTAGTAAATTTATTAGTGAGATATGTTTTGTCACTCACTATAAGTGTGCGTAATTTTTTTATAAAATACTCTGCTTTTTTCATGCGAGCACCAACCATTCTAAAATTGTAGTGTGTAATTAAAATCTAATTTTTATTTGATTATATTTTTTATAACTTAAATAAAGCATCAATAAATGTAACGGTCAATTTAATAATTTCTTAATAAATAAATATTAAACAAAAGATAAATAATGTTCATTTTGTTAATAATAGCCGGATATCCGTACACTTTTATATCAATAATTCAATCGATCGTTTTAATTATTCGTCATTAATAATAAGGGTATTGTTTATTTAAACTGTAACAAAAGTAAAGAAGATAGACCTTAAGGATTTATTTAGATAATGTCCCTCCTAAAATAAGGGAATAGAGGGGACATTTGAGAGAATTGTTATTTATAACTTACTAAGATAACTATTTTAATGGCGGCTGCCCCATCTTTTTTAGGAATCGTATTTGAGCCGCAACGAGTTGTTTGTAATCAATACAACGATATGGCATATCATATTGCTGCGCCAATTGGGCTAAGATGTGAGCTAAAGCAGGGTAATGGCGGTGATGCCAATGAGGAAAAATATGATGTGTAAGGTGGTAGTTTAGTCCCCCAGTTAAACGCCATAAATAATGGGGGGTCGGTAGCCAGTCACAAGCCGTGACAAAATTATGATGGTACCAACCATGCTTGATCTGTTTATCTTCAGGCGCAGTGAAAAACTGCGTCTCTGCCCAATGTGTACCGAGTAATAAATAAATGACAAAAATGGATGCAATCATTTGGCTCAATAAGTAAGTGATAAGTATTGTTGTTAAGCTGATCCCATGGCTGTGAGCCACTATCAGTGGGGTGCCAATCATTAATATTAAGTGACATACTTTGCTACCTAAAAATAGCGTCCAACCCAGTTTACCCTGTAAAACTTTCTGTGTTTTTAAGCGTGTTTTCCCAGTTCTGTCCGACCAATCAAAAACCAGTGCAATCCATGTGAGTGATAATGATGCAACGAAAGGCCAATAAATATGTTGATATTTCATGAAAGGCCGCCAGCGTTGAAATGGCGTTTGGCGGAATATACCATTTTCTTCAGTATCTAAATCATAATGCTCAATGTTGGCATAGTGATGGTGATAATGAACATGGCGTGTACGCCAAAACTCTGGCTCTAAACCTAAAGGTAATGTCACTAAACGGCCAAATAACCGATTTTTCCAGCTTGATTTAAATAAGGTATTATGACAGGCATCGTGCTGGCCAATCACATTCAATAGCATGATGAGTAAAACAAATACAAAATAGGATAATATGTAAATTGAGGTAGATGTTGTTATGAGTGTTGGCAGGTAACTCAGAAGAGCAAAAATAAACAAGATAGCAATTGCAGTAAGATCATATCGGCTGGCAAATACGTGATCTTGCTTAGTTTGCAGATATTCTTGACTAGCTTGTTTTAATGCAGCATGAAATTGTTGTTCGTTAGCATTTGCGAACGTGAGTTCGAAGTCAGTGTGATGCATGCTACTCTCATTTGAGGTTATCTTCTTTTAATTAAAGAGTATATCTTCACTAAGTAAAGCGTCGCAAAATAAATATGAAGGGGGAGAAATATTTCGACTTATTCTGAATCAATTTTTATCAAGAATAATAATTTTTGGTATTTTGGATGAATATTTTTGAGAAATATCGATATAAATTGAGAATTTGTGCAAAGTAAACAATTAAATACGAGTTAACCATTAATTAAACTGATATATATTCTATAAAGTATTTGGTCAAAACACGTACTTATTAACTTTCTGAAATATAAAAACTAGCTACATCCTTGTAGAGTGATCCTTTAATATTAAGGTATCAGGGAAAAATGTGTCTGTCTGTAATAAATTATGTGAAAAAAATACTCAATCTAATTTAAGTTGTTAATAATAAAATATAGTTATCATTTTAGATGGGTTTGTTTTAATTATCCATTATATTTGTTTTACCTAAGCTAAATTAGGAGCTTGCCTATATGAATAATGCGTCAACATGATGAAATAGCCACAGATAAATTATTTTTCGAATAAGGAATGTTATATGAAAAAAATACTGTTAATAATTTTATCAACACTGATTATTCCTGTGTCCGCTCAAGCAGGTTATCAATATTATGGTTGTGATAAAAAAATCTATCAACTAGAGAAACAGCTAAAATACGCCAAAATGCATGGTAACCGAAATAGAGTTGCGGGGTTAGAGCGCGCTATTTCAAATGTACAAAATAACTGTTACGACCATTATTCGGGGGCGACTGGGCCAACAAAATTAAATCATCGTTATAGCTTTACTGAAGCAGATCGTTTAGAGCAGCAGATAGAAGCATTACAAGATGAAATAGAACGCTTAAAAGCGGCTAAAAATTAACTCAATACGTAATATTAAAATCAAATATTATTTATAAGCTAAAAACCGTGTTGGATGAATTTAGCGCTATTGCTGCTTGTCGTAATTATTGTCATATTCACTTTAATTTTTGTCTAGCTATAGCGCATTGAATTAATCAGTGAAATAATAAGTTAACGTCGTTTTTTAATATTGTATACTTTTTATTATGGTTATTCGTCCTCATCAACACTGGTTTTTTCGGTTATTCGACTGGCATGGCTCTGTACTGTCAAAAATAACATTTCGGCTTTCTCTAAATATAATGATATCAATCGTAGCAGTACTAAGTTTCCAATGGTATGAGCGATTAGGTATACACTTAACAATAGCCCCCTTTAGCTTACTAGGGATTGCCATCGCAATATTCCTAGGTTTTCGCAATAATGCATGTTACAGCCGCTTGATTGAGGCTCGCACACTCTGGGCTTCGTTATTAATTAACCAAAGAAATATTCTAAGAAATATTAAAGGGTTATTACCTAATGATCAGGCAGCCCAAAAGGAATTTGCTAATTTGCTGATTGCTTTTGGTTGGAGCCTTAAACATGAATTAAGGAAAACCAGCCCAATCATTGATATGTATAGGCTATTACCCCGTACTATTTTTGATGAGGTTATCCGAAGTTCGTTTCCCACTAGCCGAATATTATTGCAGATTGGCCTAAAGGTGGGGGAATTACGCGATAAAAAAGTCATCAGTGATGTACTCTTTCAAGCTATTAATAAAGATATTAATGCGCTATCGGAAGTTCTTGGTGGCTGCGAACGTATTGCGAACACGCCGATCCCGTTTGCTTATACACTAATTTTGCAGCGAACTGTTTACTTATTTTGTTCGTTACTTCCATTTGCATTGGTTGTTGACCTACATTATATGACGCCATTTGTTTCTGTTTTTATTTCTTACACTTTTTTAGCGTGGGATGCACTAGCCGAGGAACTTGAAGATCCTTTTGGGACTGCTGCAAATGATTTACCGCTGAATGCCATTTGTAATAGTATTGAACGCAATGCATTGGATATGTTGGATATTCAACCACTTCCCCCTCAGTACCAGCCAGATAAATATTTTAACTTGTTGTAGTGCTAATCTATTCATTCTTGAAGACAGTAGAGCGTGATATTCACGTTTTACTGTTTCTCCTTATTTCTCTTTCCTCTTTTTTCTTTTCTATCGAATATTATTTTGTCTTTTTGGGTCATACAAATCAGGAATTCTGTACAGATAATCTTATCAATACTATACTCCCCCTATGTATACTAAAGGGGCTTAAATATGCCACATTCCCCAAAAGAAAAAAAAGCAGTTCTTACGCGGGTCAGAAAGTTGAAAGGGCAATTGCTTGCCTTAGAGTCAGCCTTGGAAGATGAGGTTGAATGCGCCGCCATTTTACAACAAATTGCTGCTATTCGTGGGGCAGTTAATGGTTTGATGGCCGGGGTATTAGAGAGTCATTTGCGGGAAGGGCTTCAAGAGTCAGCAACAACACAGTTGCAAAAAGACTCAGTAGACGATGCCATCTCATTAATTCGTACCTATTTGCGGTAAATAAAGAAGGAATAACGATGAAATCACGTGCAGCAGTTGCATTTGGCCCTGGTGAGCCATTAAAAATTGTCGAAATTGATGTCATGCCACCAAAGGCTGGGGAAGTGTTAGTCAAAATTAGCCATACGGGTGTTTGCCATACTGATGCATTTACATTGTCAGGTGATGACCCTGAAGGGTTATTTCCTGTGGTATTAGGGCATGAAGGCGCGGGTGTTGTTGTTGAAGTCGGTGAAGGTGTAACTAGCGTTAGCGTTGGTGACCATGTCATCCCACTTTATACGGCAGAATGTGGAAAATGTGTTTTTTGTGAGTCAGGTAAAACAAACTTATGTGTCTCTGTTAGGGAAACACAAGGTAAAGGTGTGATGCCTGATGGGACCACACGTTTTTCTTACAATGGCCAGCCTGTTTACCATTATATGGGCTGTTCAACATTCAGTGAATATACCGTTGTTGCCGAAGTCTCTTTGGCTAAAATTAACCCTCAAGCCAACCATGAAGAAGTGTGTTTATTAGGTTGTGGCGTGACCACGGGTATCGGTGCTGTACATAATACGGCTAAAGTACAAGAAGGTGACTCAGTTGCAGTTTTTGGCCTCGGTGGGATTGGTCTTGCGGTTATTCAAGGGGCAAGGCAAGCAAAGGCTGGCCGTATTATTGCCATTGATACTAACCCGTCTAAGTTTGAACTAGCGCGCCAATTTGGTGCGACAGAATGTTTGAATCCTAATGATTTTGATAAGCCGATTCAGCAAGTGTTGATTGAGAAAACCCAGTGGGGAGTTGATCATACCTTTGAATGTATTGGTAATGTTAATGTTATGCGTGCAGCACTTGAAAGTGCACACCGAGGATGGGGCCAATCAATTATCATTGGTGTCGCAGGGGCAGGGCAAGAAATTTCAACTCGTCCATTCCAATTAGTAACAGGGCGGTCATGGCGTGGTACGGCTTTTGGTGGTGTGAAAGGCCGTAGCCAGTTGCCAAAAATGGTTGAAGATGCCATGAAGGGTGATATTGAGCTGTCTCCATTTGTGACGCACACATTGCCATTAGAGCGTATTAATGACGCATTTGATTTAATGCATGAAGGCAAATCAATCCGCACCGTTATTCACTATGATTAAGGAGTCTTTGATGGAGAGAATTGAACGCCATGCGTGTTTTGGGGGCTGGCAGGATGTTTATCAACATCAATCCACCGTGCTCGGCTGTGAAATGAAGTTCGCAGCTTTTCTACCACCACAAGCGAAAACAACCGTCTGCCCAGTGATTTATTGGTTATCAGGGTTAACCTGTAATGAACAAAATTTTATTACTAAGGCGGGAGCCCAACAATTTGCGGCAGAACATGGCGTGGTTATAATCGCACCAGATACTAGCCCTCGAGGGGCTGAGGTTGCTGATGACGAGGCTTATGATTTAGGGCAAGGCGCAGGTTTTTATGTGAATGCTCTGCAAGCTCCGTGGAGTCATCATTACAGAATGTATGATTATATTGTGTCTGAACTACCTGATTTAATCGAAACACATTTGCCTGTATCTGATAAACGTTCTATTTTTGGCCATTCTATGGGTGGACACGGGGCTTTAATGATTGGCTTACGAAATGCAGGCCGATATTCTAGTTTATCTGCATTTTCTCCTATTGTTGCTCCAACCCAAGTTCCATGGGGGCGCAAAGCCTTTATGGCTTATCTGGGGGAAGAAACAGCTAGCTGGTCTCAATATGACACTGTTGAATTAATCGGAAAAGCGGAGGCTATTCCACCTATTTTAGTGGATGTAGGCACTGCGGATCCTTTCTATCAAGAACAATTAAAACCCGAGTTATTTGTAGATATTTGTGACAAAAAGCAATTTGAATATCGTTTGAATTTACGTGATGGATATGACCACAGTTACTATTTTATTAGTAGCTTTATTGGTGAACATATTGCATTTCATGCACGCTATTTAAACGATAATAGCTGAGTATGGTAGTGTTAGGTATATTGAAGTTTTAGGTATATTGTAGGGTGAGGCCAATAGTTGGTTTCACCTTGCTATTCCTTAACGTTTTAATCATGCCTAAATCGCTACTCTAACCCTCCATGGGAGAGCTTGCTGATTGCTTTAATCGCACTGATTGCGACATCTTTATTTGGGTCATTACATAATTCAAGTAGTCGATTAATCGTATTATGTTGTTTCAGTCGTATTTTACAATCACCTAAAGCGGATATGGCAGCTATTTTTACATCATCATTTTTTCTTTTCGTTAAATCAAGTAATGTATTTATGACTTTGTTATCCATCTTTTATCCTAATCAGGGTATTAAGAAATAAAGTTAATTAAAATCCATTTGTTTCAAAATATTAATTTCAATGTAGAGATGCTACTAAATGAAAGAATTTGTTAATATCAAAAAACACAACTAATATGGATATAGTATGATTAGGTTTGTGTATGAATAGGTAGCAAAAATCATACCTATTCATATATAGGGATTAGAAAGATTAAATAAGATTAATTAAAAAACCTGTGCTTTAACGGATTGATATAAAAATATTATTTGTATACTAAAAATGGTGGGAGAGTTTACTCAGTGCCTTTATTGCAGACACCGCAACATCCTTATTGGGATCTCTACAGAGTTCAATTAAACGGTTGATCGCATTTTGTTGTTCAACGGTCGCTTTATAATCACCTAATGCGGAAATAGCTGCAATTTTAACATCATCATTTCCACGATGTGTTAATTCAATTAATGTTTCAATTATGTTATTTTCCATGTAAACCCTTTGAAATACCTATGCGATACCAAGGTATTCTAAGTGAATTTACTTGAGATTTATTTTTGAAATTTAATGCTTTATTAATACATTATATAGATTTTACGCATTTTCAGGCTATTAACTATCTTATTAACTAGGGTGCATTAAGAGAGTAAGGATTATTGATATAAAAAATTTAAAATATTAAAAGACATTAGTTATCTATTAAAATAGATATGACTAAATAATTCTTTATTAAGGTAAAAATAATAAAGCACTTTACCTTTAAAATGAGTTAAATAAAGTGCTTATTAAGCCTGAGTTAGTGACGTAAATAAACGTGAGGCGTGTTATTTTCAGGGTGTTGAGTAACTCCTAAGTCAGCTTGATACCAACGAGTTAAGTTTTCAGTCGTTAAAACATCGGTAGGGGAACCTTGAGCGACAAGCTTTCCATTATGAATTAATAACACTTTATCTGCATATAATGCGGTTAGATTAAGGTCATGTAATACACAGCAAACACCTAACGGTCGTTGACGTGTAAGTTGATGTAGTAACCGTAAGCTATGCTGTTGATGATATAGGTCAAGCGCAGAAGTGGGTTCATCGAGAAACAAGCATGCGGGTTGAGCTGTTGGTTGCCATAATTGTGCTAATACTCGAGCTAATTGAACGCGTTGCTGCTCACCCCCTGAAAGTTGGCGGTAATCCCGCTGCCGCAATGATTGGCAACTGGTTTGTGCTAACGCTTCATTGATGGCGGTGTGTTTATATTCTGAACCATAGGGGGTTCTGCCCATTGCAACCACATCTTCAACAGTAAAAGCAAATTGCAAATGGCTATGCTGTTTCATCACAGCACGTTTTCGGGCTAACGCATTATGGTCCCAGTCAGTCATTGCTCGGCCTTCAATAAAGCATGTGCCATGAGTCGGGGTATTATAGCCTGTTAGTAATTTTAATAAACTGGATTTCCCTGCGCCATTTGGCCCAATGATCACCACAAATTCCCCTTGATCAATCGATAAACTCACATTATCTATAAGCGTCTTTTCACTGATTTTATATGATAAATTTTGTGCTTCTAACAAGAGCGATTTTGTTTGCATTTTTAGATCCTCCCCGAAGGCTGCCGTAAAATTAGCCATAAGAAGTAGGGGCCACCAATTAACCCTGTCAGTAAACCAACAGGAATTTCAGCAGGTGCAACCACAGTCCTTGCTACAGTATCGGCAATAAGTAATAAGCCCGCACCTACGATAGCGGAACCAGGAATTAACCAACGATGGTCTGGCCCGAGAGTCATGCGAATGAGATGGGGAACAACGAGACCGACAAAACCAATAACACCGCTCATGGCAACCGCACAACCAACTAACATGGCGCTAAGGAATAATAAAATAAACTTGGTACGCTCAACATTGAGCCCAAGGTAATGGGCGTCTTCGTCCCCTAATTGTAGGATATTAAGCTTACTTCCTTGTGTTAAACAGATAATACAAATAGGAAGAATAACTGAAGCGGCGATGGCCAATGATGCCCAGTCAACATTACCGAGCGTGCCCATCATCCATAAGCTAAATGTTCTGAGTTGTTGGTCATTGCTGATATAACTAAGAACACCGATGAATGACATACACAGCGCATTGATAGCGATACCCGCGAGAAGTAGTTTTGCGAGGTTACCATTTGATGAACGATTTAAGCTAAAAATAATAAAAGATACGGCTAGGCTACCCATAAAAGCAGCCGCGACATGGCCATAACCTTGCATCACGGTGGGTAATGAAACAGAGAAAACAATAAATGCGGCAACGGATAAAGCCGCGCCACTACTGATACCGAGTAAGCTAGGATCAGCGAGGGGGTTACGGAATAACCCTTGCATAATGGCGCCAGATACTGCTAAGGCAAGGCCAACTAAAATGGCAATTAACACGCGAGGAAGGCGGATATTTAACCATATTTGCCAATCCGAGTCTGTGGCAGATGCCTGCCACAGTGCTTTTAATGAGAAGTTCATTGCGCCGGCATTCGACGCGATGAGAACTAAACCGCCAAGTGCTAACAATAATACGATAATCACCAAAAATGGGTTTTTAAAGCGACTCATTGGGATTTTTCTAATGCCTCACGTAGTTGTTGCATGACTTTAGGCGTACCTAAACTGAAAGTGAGCATACCGACGTCATCGACAACCAGAAGCGCTTTATTTTTTCCTGCGGGAGTCATTGACATTCCTTGTAATTTCCACACTTTTTCTATTCCACCTAATGATTTAATACCTTCTTTGGTAAAAATGATTAAGTCAGGTTGGCTTGATAGCAAGCCTTCTTGGGATAGAGGGCGATAGCTGTCGAAGCTACTCATGGCATTTTTTGCCCCAACCGCGTTAATGACACTGTCTGCCGCAGTGTGCCGTCCTGCCGCTAAAGGCATAACACCACCGTGACTCATGATAAATAAGACTTTTTTGTCAATAGGAGCCGTATTTACTTGGCTGAGCTGTTGGTTAAATTGATTAACTAATTGCTTTCCTTGCTCTGTTTTACCGACCACATTAGCGATGGTGGTAATTTTTTCTGGAATGGCTTCTAAACTCGGTTTCCCTGTCACTTTAATAATTTTTACGCCGCTTTTTTCGATTTGCGAAAGAGCCATTGAGGGTTTAGCTAACTCACTCGCAAGGACTAAAGTCGGGCGCATTGACAACACGCCTTCTGCGTTAAGCATACGCATATAGCCCACATCTGGGAGCTTGGTGGCTTGCTCTGGATGAAGGCTGGTGCTGTCACGGGCGACGAGCTGTTCCTGTGCTCCAAGTTCATACACAATTTCAGTCACATCACCCCCTAAGGTGACGATGCGTTCTGTTGCATAAGAACAAAAAGAGATAAACAGCGTTGATAAGATTAGAAGCCATTGTTTCATAATAAGTTACCTAATTTTAAATGCGTGGTAATGCGGTGACTTGTTGGCGCCATTGCTCTTGCTCTGGAGTCCCTTCCGTACGCTGCCCATACATTTGTGCGATTTGATTTCCTTGGTTATCGAAGACTTCAAGGCTAGTCACATGGCCATCTTGTGTTGGCTTGCGTGTGACCCAGCATTCGGCAATACCATTTTCAATCATGTGCAAGGTGAAATCAGGATTGAAAATATTTAGCCACTTTAAGTCTGAACCTTCACTTTGATATGGCATGATTTTTTTGATTTCACCAGTAAAAATTTGCACACATCCGCGGTTGCCCACAAAAATCATAATTTCGTTTTGATCTTTGAACGCAGTGTTAATCAGCTGATTGAAGGAATCATTAGGCACTTTCCAAGCCAAATCATCGCTAACCGCAGCGAAAACTTGCTGGCGGCTGAGGTTGTTTTTCTTGAGTAGAACAAAAAATTGGTGAACGTCTGTCATGTTGCGCCATTCTTGTTCTAATTGTTGTTTTAGCTCTTCACTAACGGGCTGATTGGTAAATGCAGTTGCTGTTTCATGGATGAGCTCCGGGTTATCTTGGGTAGCATATTTTTCAATCAATGCCTGCCATGCCGCCATATCCGTTTCATCGGTGGTGTAAACTTTATGTAGTGCGTCACCTTGTTTATCAAAAAATTGGATACTATGACGCTCACCGTGTTTGCTGTCTTCCGTCAAAGCAAAGATAGTGTCCCAATGGCTGAAAAACATCCGTAAATCAAGGGCGCGAGGGTTTAAAATTAACCCACCGTGTGGGCTAAAGGTTGCATTGTCATAACGACCAACTTGCTCATGAACCACATATTCGTTACGGGTAATCGCTTTCACTTTCCCAACAGTGGCTAATTCTGTCAACAAAGTGGGGGCATCGACATTTAAACGAACAGCTTTGTCGTGACCAACTCGACTATGCAGTAGCTGAGCTTCAGATACATTTAAATAGGCGGCGAGATCGCGAGCGTATTTGGCTTTGTTATCTGTTTTTGCTTGTTGGTAACGCTCGTAAAGTGCTGAATTCACGTTTATCTCCTTAATATTGTGTGAATTACCATTGGAAGCTGACAAGCAGCTTGGCATTACGTCCATCTTGAGGAATACCTTGTGATGAGTAGTATTCTTTATCAAATGCATTGCCTAACACGACACTGGTTCCTAACCCTTTGAGTTGTCCTTCACCTTGATAACTCACATAGAAGTCATGTACGGCATAGCCGGCTTGTTGTTCTGCTTTAGAGGCTTTATTGAATTCTGTATGGCGCGTAAACTCCCCTAGCCAGCCCACTGAAAAACCGCTGTCTGCAATAGGTACGGCCAGATTACTGGTGACAGAATCAGGTTTAATTGATGTTATTGATTTTCCATTAGATTCATCTTTTCCTTCAGTATGGTTATAAGCCAAACTCCAATTGAAATAGTCTGTTTTATAATCCATTGAGGCATCCCATCCCCAAATTTTGGCACGTTTAGTATTGATTGATGTGGTGTAGTTATTTTGCAAAATATATCTATCAACATTCACATATGTGTTGATGTAATCTTTCGCTTTGGTATCAAAATAACTGGCTTTAAATTGTAGGTTGTCACGATCCATCAATAGGTCATCGAAACGCAGGCCAAAACCATATTCTGCGGTACGGGTTGATTCAGGTTTCAGATTAGGGTTTGGTTTCCATCTATTAACGATTGGCCCCATTTGGAAGTGGACCTCGTCGTTATACATTTCCATCATAGAAGGGGCTCGGAAGGCTTCTGAATATGACGCAAATAGCATTGACCACTCTGTTGGTGTGATGCTAACGGCACCTTTAGATGACCATTTACCTTTTTTCACATCTTCATTGCCATCAGATGTCGCTTTATAGTGGTCATAGCGCGTACCGACAATAAAGGAAACAGGCAAATCTTTTAGGCTAATTTCATCTTGTAAAAAGCCGGATGCAAAGGTGATGTCCGCATCGGGGAATTGGGTGGTGTTTGCATAAGGAGTTTGTTTTTGCTTATAAGCTTCACTGCCGTAAGTCAGGTTATGTGATGCTAATGGCAAGTCATAAAAGTTAGAGCGGTTATCAGCTTTTATGCCATAAGTTTTTTGTGTACGACCTTCATAGGGGGTTCCTTGGCCTTTTGCCGTGATATTAATATCGGAGTAATAAGGCGAGACTTTAAAATTTAGCCATTCCTGTGAGCCCGGTTTAATTTGATAAGTTATCTGTGCATCACGTTGGCGAGTGGTACGGTTAACTTTTAGATTGTCACTCCCTACATTAATTTCTTGCGGGTTTTTCGGCTCATTGGCATCATTATTATAATAACGCACTTGGCCAGAAAGCTTTTGTGTATCATCGATTTGCCATGTTCCTTTTGCCAGCAGGTTACCAATGGTTTCCTTGTTTTTCATGTCATCGCCATTACTCATGCGGACATTACCGGTTTCTTTCGTGACAAAGCTGAATAGCCCATCAAGGTTATCACTACGGCCAAACGCAGTGCCGCCGAAACCGAAGCTATGATCGCCAGTAGCGGCTTCGGTAAAGACACGGAAACCGTGGTCTTGGCCTTCACGTAATAAGTCTTTGGCATCAACGGTTTCCCAAGCAATCACACCGCCCATGGCACCACTGCCGTAGAGTAGGGCAGAAGGGCCACGGATAATTTCAACTTGCTTAATCAGAGCAGGGTCGATAAAGGTGCCATTGACATGGCCTGTATCTGTGCCTTGGCGAATACCATCCACTAAGGTCAAAATGCCGCGTCGATCAAACCCGCGCATATAAATATCTTGCCCATTTGCACGGCTAGTACCGGTGACACCAATCCCGGGAACTTTACGTAAAATGTCATTGACGGTGCTGGCCGTTTGCGTTTCAGGTGAATTATTTTTGATCACCGTGACCATCATCGGGGTTTCGAAGCTGTCACGTTCGCTACCTGTCGCATAGACAGTCATCACATCATGATGATTTTTTTTTGGTGTTGGTTCTGTTGTTTGTGCTTGAGCACTTGCTATCACGCCTAAGATGGCACTGGCTAGGACTGACATTCGCAAAACAGGGGACATAATTGTGATACTCCATATAGTTTTTATCTGTATTAAGCAGAGTGAATTCGTATTAATTGATAGCGATGTATTGGTCTGGAGGACCTGAATTCGGTATGACACAGGAAAAATTGCATGTAAGCGGTGTCTGAACATAGCAAGAGGAGTAAACAACTAATGAAGGTATAAAGCTGAGGTAATAGTCAGTAACTGGTTGGTGTTCAGCAGGACTATTTGGGATGTGGCACATTAACGCTACCGCTGCGAGATAGTCAGGTATCGAGTGGCTATCCTTGCTGATTCGATATTTAGCGGCACAAATGTGAAATACAGACGTCAGTTTAAACTCCATAAGAAACCTTTTCCTATGTTTAGATTAAGCTGGCTGCCTGGATAATTAACCTAGGTGGCTTGCGAATTAAGTTTTGGTACGACTTACTTTGGGTATGGCTTACTTAGTTAAGATCAACTTACCTGTACGAGTTTGTCTCAATTGATAAAGCTCGCCATTATGTTGAATTGAGACCTTACCGGCAGGGCCCAATAATTGTTGGCTTTCTATCACGTCAGTTTTAACGGGTTGTTTCGCCGTTTCGACGGTATTTTCTGCAACTGGGGCTGTCATATTATTTACCATACTAAGTTTGTTGATAATCGAAATGATATTGAGAATGATTATCTTTAGAATGATTGCCAATATCAAGTAATTTTCACAATCAAACAACAAAAGAGCCACAAAAAACTAAGTTCGTACGAAAAAACAGCATTAATCTAGTGGTTCCCCACTTACAAGGCTATAATTGAGTTTCTCTATTCATTGCATGGGTGAATAAAATGAAAATATTACTGTTAGGAGCGACAGGGCTTGTGGGAAGTCATGTTTTATCATTGGCACTTGCAGACTCTCGTGTGACTCAGGTGATAGCGCCAACACGACATGCATTAGCAGAACATGAGAAATTACAAGCACCTATTGTTGATTTTAACCATTTACCTGACGAGGCTGCGTTATGGGAAGTCGATGCTGTGATTTGCGCGCTCGGTTCAACCCTCAAAGCCGCTGGTTCAAAGGCGGCATTTCGTCAAGTGGACTACACCTATCCTTTAACCTGTGCAAGGCTAGCCAAAAAATGGGGTTGCTCGACATTTGTATTGACTTCTGCTTTGGGGTCAAATGCTAAGTCACCTTTTTTTTATAGCCGAGTAAAAGGGCAGCTTGAACAAGATTTAAGATTACTGGGTTTTGATTCTTTAACTTTAGTTCGCCCGAATGTGATTCATGGTGACCGCCAAAAAGTGCGTTTGGGTGAAGTTGTTGTGATTCGTATTATTTCCTGTCTATCATCTATATTGCCCGCGAGCTGCCAAGTTAGCCCCGCAACAAATATTGCGAAGGCATTATTTGAGGCTGCAATAAATCCCACGAAAGGGGTTCGTGTTATTTCATCTAAACAGCTTATATAACACTGGCTAGTTCATTTTTGTTGGTTATGTTGTTTTTTTGTTTCACACACAAAAGCTTCAATTTTATGATGCCTGAAATGCTAACCGATTTAGGAATTACAAAAGTTAATGTAGGGTTGGTAAACATACTGATTGATGACAAACATATTATGTTTGTCATCAACCTAAAGCCCACAAATGTGGGCTTTTACTCTTCGAAGGTTACCCCTGAATCTGTGCTAATGAACCGTATAAATCATAAAGTGTTTCATATTCATCTTGCTGATAAAATCGAATTTTATCCCAACAAAATTGCTTAGCGACTTCCACGGTAAAGCGTGTGGCATCGATTAACTCACTTTCATAACTTGCACCTGTTTCACTACCGGGGATAATCGATTTAGCCGTAATGGCAAGGCCAACAACAGGTGCCTGTGTTGCAATATGCGGTTGCATTATAGAATTAAAGTGATAAACACCGTTATCATAAGGAGAAATGTCTTGTGTGGTGATAGGAAACGTCTTTGCCACATCTCCTGTTGCATACTCCAGTAAGCGAACTAAATCAGGTGCGACGCGTAAAATATAGCCTTGCATAGCCGTGGGAGAAATCGCAATCCCTCGTTGCTTAATGATGCTGTTTCCCTTTGATGTATCGATGGATAAAATAGCATCCATCTGTTTATCGACTTCATATTGATTCATGGTATTAGATGAAACTGGCATTCCCATAAAATCGACAGGGTCATGAGGAGTAATCGAAACATGCGTGGCGATATGAGAGCTAATTATTACGTCCCCTTTGAGGCTCTGCCCCTTTGCCGCCATATCCAACAACTTCATCGCGCTGGCAAAAGCGACAATTGACCCATCAGCATCAGAAACTATTCCAATACGATTCGGTTGTGCCTGTTGTGCACCTAAACGACCGATAATGCCTAAAGTCGGGTAAGTGCCTCCACGGTGTTTGCCCTCAGAGCCTGGGATTAATACTTTTATAAAATGGCATAACTGACTTGTATCCTCTGGGGATTCATAAGGAATAGAAGTAACAGTGATGATGGCATCATTTGAGCCAACAGAATGAAGTAGCGCTGCCATTTTTTCGCCATCAACATCAGGGGTGTCTAATAAGTCATAAACTTGGCTTAGATAATTCAAAGACATTATTGCACTCCTTTAATAATATTTAATTTGAATGGCTTGTTGGTAGCAATTTCTTCAATCTTATTAGGTTCCCGTAACCATAGGGCATTTTGCTCACCTAAAATGGTGCCATGGTCGTTTTCAATAAATAATGCTGTTCCTTCATATAGTGCGATCAATTCTTCCATGGGGTTAATCGTTAAAAACTCATTTAATCTCTCTTCACGACTTTCCCCATTATGGCCAATTGGTTTACCAGAAATAAAATGCGGGTTAATTTGAAATGGGCAAATATTCAGCGCACTAAATGTAGGGGGTTGGACAATTGGCATATCATTGGTAGTGCGAATACTCGGTGTTGCAACATTACTGCCTGCACTCCATCCCATATAGGGAATGCTTTCATATTTAACTCGTTGTGAAATCAGCTCCACTATGTTGGCATCATATAGGCGTTTTAATAAGGCAAAGGTATTTCCGCCGCCAATAGCAATCGCTTGTGCTTGTTTAACTGCCGCAACAGGGTCGCTAAAGTGATGAATTGATGTTAATTCATAACCTAAAGCATTAAATACCGGTTTTACAATTGCTTCAAAATCATCAAAACTGAATGTAACTGCGGCATAAGGAATAAATAGAATATTTTGTTTTTTATGTTGTAATAAACGATGGATTTGTTCGCCCGCATGTTGTAAATAATTCATATTCCCCATGCGTGAACTACTCATTAATAACGCATTAGTCATTGCTATATTCCTTTTTGATTTTATTTATTGAATTAATTAATAAATCGATTTCTTTTTCACTATTAAAATAATGAAGTGATAAGCGGGCCATTTTTTCTATTTGATAGAACTTTAAAATAGCGGTTGCCATAAAGTGACCTGATTCAATAATGATATTTTTAGCTTCTAATTTTTGCATTAATACATCAGAGGGGATTCCGTTAATATTAAATGGAATTATTCCTATTCGCTGGTGGCTATTATTAGGGCCATAAATTTCGACACCAGAAAGTTGAGATAATTGCTGCATCGCATATTGAGTGAGTGTTTGGTTGCGATTCTCAATTTGTTCAATACCGATATTTACAGCATAGTCTAAAGCCGAATCTAAACTAATAATGGCCGGAACATTTGGGCAGCCCGCTTCAAAGCGTTTTGCTGTTTGAGGCAGAATAACGTCTCCTGTTTGTGGGTCAATTGAGCTATTCCACCAACCGACCAGTGTGGGGGTTAATGATGGTACCAATGATTCACGAACAAACAGAATTCCACTGCCTTCTATCGCTCTTAACCCTTTTCGGCCACATGATGACATAAAGTCACATTGCCATTTTTGAACATTAACGTTATACATTCCAATGGCTTGTGAAGCACTAATATGGCTAAGTACACCATGCTTTCTGGCTATCTCACAAATAGCCTGCACAGGTTGAATTACCCCAGTTATGTTAGATAGCGCAACGAAACTGATGAGCTTTGTCTTAGAGGTTATCGCTTGCTCGATAGATTCAGGTGAAAGGACACCATAGCTATCCGCACTCACCTTAATAATTTTTATTCCTTTTTCATGCGCTAACAGTTGCCAAATTGCAATATTGCTGAGCATCTCAGTATCAGGAATTATCACTTCATCGCCAGCTTGCCAAGAAATACCTCTAGCAATCAAGCTGATAGATTCTGTGCCATTTTTGGTAAATGCAATTTCACTGGGCTTTGCTCCGATAAATGCGGCCAATTTTTGTCGACAAATTTCAACTTGCTCATAAGTTTGCTTGCGGAAGTTCGGTAAATAAGTCCCTTGCTCTGCGGTTTTATCAAGATAGCGCTTTACTGCGTCTATTACCGGTTTTGGCGGTGGCGCAGCGGCTCCCGTATCAAAATAAGCGTAATGTTGTGAAACTAGAGTGTCTTTTTGCACTTGCGACCAGATATTCGTCATTATTATTCCCTATAAAGTTATTTAGCCCAGAAGGAAAGCAGTTTCGCTTTGAGGGTTGGCAGGAATGCTTTAGCCGTGGAGTAAAGAGCATCGCCAGCAATAAGCCCACCAGCGAAAGTTGAAATTTTATCGGAACTGATATTGAAGAAACGCTCAATGATAATTCGAACCGCGAGTGCAGTAAGAACCGTCCAACCTGCAATAGGGTAGTTAATCATCAAGCCAGTTGAGAAGAGTACGCCAATCTGGTTTTTAGCACCGCCAATTAACTGAATGATGGCACCCGGTATGGCCCACAATAACAACATCATTGCCACATCTGAGGAGCTTCCTGCTTGGATCGTAGCGGCATAAAGCCTTGATGCAGGAACGATTTTGTCTTGTTCGAAATAAAAATCGTAGGTAAGTGCAACCACCACCAAGGCGCAGCAAAAACCGATAATAGCGGCAAAATATTGTTGTTTTCTCCCATAATGTTCTGCAGATTGGTTTTTACCATAACCGCGGATCATAAACCCCGTTTTTAGGTCAAAACCCATATCGGCAAAAGCAGGGCCTGTCGCGGCACAAAACCCAACTAAAACGGCCAATGCTTCGGGGGGAAACCCCAGTAAAATACCAATCATCAATGAGATAAGAGCTGCTGCAGTTGCAGGAAACCAGCCAGAATGCATCGCAGCCATACCTACAATCATCTCTTGGATTAAAGCGGCTAAGGTCGCAAAAATGAGGAATCCAATAAGTTGTGGCAATGTCATGGTGACAAATATTTGGCTAATAAATGTGAGTGCTAATGCGGTTAAAAAGTAGAACGTTGCCCCTTTGATTAAGGTTGACTTGATACGTTTGCTACTTTGGCGTAATTCATCACTATCTTCGCTTTGTTGCTGACTATCTTTCTTGTTGCGAAATACAATGGCTCCGATTTGGATTAATGCGACGATACCTGCACCAATCATCACACCGTGTGGGACATAGTTTTCATATAAATTATAAGTAATTAGCCCTGACTCAGAAAAACCGCGAATGAGAAGTCCAACAGCAAACATGAATAACGCGAAAATACTGCCAATCAACGCGATCCCTGCGGATGCCATTGGGATACCAAAACCTGCACCGATGGCTCCAGCAGCAAAGCCTGTCAGCAATGCGCCAAGCCGCTTTCCACCTTTATTTCCTGCCCACAAAGTTTCTGCGGTGGCAACACCGGCAGGCCAAGATGCACTGGCAGGATAGGCGCGGGTATTAAACAAGCCATATAAAATCGTGCCATCAATGATAATCGCAACGAAAGCTCCAGCCATCATCGGATAAATTAATTCAGGCATACCCAATACCCAAGGCACACCAATGGCTACTATTAAACCATTTGCTGCAGCAAAGGTTGCTGCAGAGATGCTAGTTTGAATTAAATTTTGCGCATCGATAAATTTAAATGATGCGAAAATAGAAAGTGGGACACGAGATAATAAAATGGCGAGAACAGCACCGATAATTGATGTGTTTGCGGAGATACCTAGTGTGACAATAATCTGAATACCAATAATAGCACCAACAAAAGATAATATAATTATTGCGATGAGTAGTGCTGGAGAAAAAATAGATACACGTACCTCAGTATCATTTTTATCATGAGATATATTCATAGAGTTACCTATTTTATTTTAATAATTAATAACTGCTTTTTATCTTATTATTTCACCATGGATTTAAAATATGGTAGATAATTTACTGGCTGTGGATTTTAATAATGGATAATACTCGGTTAAATTTTTACTTTGGCTTGATGCTGCAATGCATAACGAGCCTAATACCCCTTTTTCAAAAGAAAATATAGGAACGGATAACCCTTGTGTTCCTGCTAAATAAGCTTCTTTTGAATATGCATATCCTTCTTCAGCATAGAGACTTAATTGCTTTTTTAATAAGGTGTTATTTTGCAAATTATGTTTAGAAAGATATTCATCAATATATGAAATATCCATTGAGCTTAAAATGATTTGTGTAAATGGGGCTTCATGCAAGCTCAACGCTTCTCCTTCTTTAGATGTAAAGCGGATAAGATGGTCACTTTCTAAAATGAAATTACAAATAGCGATATCATTGTAACGGCGATAAATAAATATGGTTTCATGTGTTTTATCAGCGAGAGGGCGTAAGTAGTCACTCGCTAATTGTGAAAACTGGCGTGTGTTATTGGCTAAATGACCGATTTCAATACACCGCAAGCCTAATAAATATTCTTTATTTTTATTTTTTTGTAAGAAACCTTGCTCTTCTAGAATATTAAAACCCCGCTGTACGACGGAAGGGCTCTTATCAAGATGACGAGCTAACTCACGTACTCCCCATATGGGCTTGTTGATTGAAAAGTAATCTAACAAGGCTAATACGAAACCAGCAGATTGTAGTCGGTTATTCATAGCTTCCCCTGTTTATAATTAATTGAATTAGCACTATTGTTATATTTTTGTTCCTTATGCGGGAACAGTGTGCCGTTTGGTAATACAAACATATTTAGATGAAACAATATGCAAAGTAAATGGTTTGTTGCGTCTGTGTTAAGTAGGTCACTAAAACAGTTCTTATCATTTATCTTTTTTTTCTTACTTTCTCTATAACTATTTGAAGTTAATCTATTTTTTTTAGTCTTTAGCTGTTCCTACTAGCGAAACAATCAAAAGGACGCAAATGGATAAATGAGTTATTGGTGAAAACAGGAGAATTTGTTTACCTTGAATGATCTTTTCCTGATGCGATTTATTTATGTGAGAAATAGATTATTTTATATTTTTGTGTAAACGTTTACACTAAGTCGAGGTTGATCACAGAATCTTATCTAAACTCGTTGTTATACTCGGTAGCAATGACAAGTTGGAAGACAGAATGCAATTTAAGCAGTATTGGGGGAAGAGAGATGCAACAGGTTGAAATTCTCGTTACAGGCGGGCTCGGGTATATCGGTAGTCATACTTGTGTTCAATTGATAAAGGCTGGGCTATCACCAGTTATTATTGATAATTTGTGTAATGCAAAGCTAGAAGTGCTTAATCGTATTGAAAGATTAACCGGTGTGCGCCCAGTATTTTATCAGTGTGATGTTCGAAATGAGCAACAGCTAGCTCACATTTTTTCTTCTCATCAATTTCATTCAGTTATTCATTTTGCAGGGCTAAAAGCGGTTGGTGAATCAGTAGAAAACCCGCTTAGATACTATGATGTTAATTTCAATGGGACATCGGTATTAATGCGCTGTATGCAGGAAGCGAACGTGAAAAGTTTGATTTTTAGTTCGTCAGCAACAGTATATGGCGAGCCCAGTCGTTTACCTATCACCGAAGAGTTCCCAACGGGTAATACGCAAAGCCCTTATGGCACCAGCAAGTATATGGTTGAGCGTTGTTTATCTGATTTATTTCACTCAGACCCGTCATGGTCATTAACATTATTACGTTATTTCAACCCTGTAGGTGCTCATCCATCGGGTTTGATGGGAGAAGACCCACAAGGGATCCCCAATAATTTAACACCTTATATTACCCAAGTTGCAGTAGGGAAAAGAGAAAAATTGGTGATTTATGGAAACGATTACCCTACGGTGGATGGGACGGGGGTTCGGGATTATATTCATGTCATGGATTTAGCTGATGGCCATGTTGCTGCTCTACAAAAGGTTGGTAATCAAGCAGGGTTACATTGCTACAATTTGGGTACGGGGAACGGCACCAGTGTTTTGCAAATGTTACATGCATTTGAAAAAGCAGTTGGAAAAGCCATTCCTTATGTGATTGAACCACGTCGTGCTGGGGATATTGCGGAATACTGGTCAACACCAGAAAAAGCGCACCATGAACTAGGATGGCAAGCGGAGCGAACTCTTGAGGATATGGCGACTGACAGTTGGCGTTGGCAATCAAATAATCCCAATGGTTATGAAGTTTAGGAGATGCATGAGATGAATATTTTGCCTTTTAACCCTTCGGATTGCCCTCATCGTCGCTATAACCCATTAACAGGCCAGTGGGTGTTAGTGTCCCCTCATCGAGCAAAACGCCCGTGGAGCGGTAAAGATGAAAAACCATCAATAGAAAATTTACCTCAATATGATGAGCATTGCTTCTTGTGCCCTGGCAATACAAGGGTCTCCGGGGAAGTGAATCCTAACTACCAAGGGACTTATGTATTCCAAAATGACCATGGTGCGTTATTAGCACAACCCTGCGCCCAACCTGATAATCAATCTGAATTGTTTCAATCACAATCGGTGAGTGGGGTTAGTCGAGTGATTTGCTTTTCGCCTGATCACAGTAAAACACTGCCAGAGCTGTCTGTACCTGAAATTGAAGGTGTTATCGAAACATGGCAGCAACAAGTTGCTGAGTTAAGTGAACGTTATGCTTGGGTTCAGGTTTTTGAAAATAAAGGGGAAATAATGGGGTGTTCTCAACCGCATCCTCATGGACAAATTTGGGCAAGTGATTTTTTACCGAATGAAATTGCACGTAAGGACCATTTTCTCACGCAATATTATCAACGTCATGGCAGCAACTTATTAATTGACTATATTAAAGCTGAGCAACAAGATGGCTCACGAATTGTTGTTGAAACTGAAGAATGGATTGCACTTGTTCCTTATTGGGCAGCTTGGCCATTTGAAACCCTGTTATTGCCAAAACAGCATATTCGCCGTATGGATGAAATGAATGAAGCCATTCGTGCAGACCTTGCTGTTGCGCTAAAAAAACTCACAAGCCGTTACGATAATCTATTTCATTGCTCTTTCCCATATTCAATGGGATGGCACTTTGCACCTTTTATTAATGAAAGCCAAAGTATCGAGCATTGGCAACTACATGCCTTATTTTATCCGCCATTACTGCGCTCAGCGACGGTGAAAAAATTCATGGTGGGGTATGAAATGTTAGCTGAAACTCAGCGAGACCTGACACCAGAACAGGCCGCACAACGTTTACGTGATGTGAGTGACTGCCATTATAAACAAAGTCAAACTACTAAATAATTCATCAAATTATAATTAACTTAGCTGTTTGCTGGGTTAACCAAATTACGCATTAAGGATAATTAAAAATGGAAACGTTAAAGCAAACTGTTGCCTCGTCGTTTGAAAAAACCTTTGGTTATCAACCTGAAATTTATGTTCAAGCGCCGGGGCGAGTGAATATTATCGGTGAACATACGGATTATAATGATGGCTTTGTTTTGCCTTGTGCGATTGATTACCAAACGATGACCGCGGCGGCTAAACGTGATGATCGTATCATCCGAGTCGTTGCGGCTGACTACCATAATGAATGTGACGAATTCAGTTTGGATAGCGAAATTGCATTTTTGCCTGAAAAAATGTGGGCAAACTATATTCGCGGTGTCGTGAAGTTTCTCTTACAAAGAGGGCTTTTATTCAATGGTTGCGATATTGCAGTCAGTGGTAATGTGCCGCAAGGCGCGGGGTTAAGTTCTTCAGCCTCACTCGAAGTTGTGATTGGACAAACACTTAAGGCTTTGTATCAATTAGATATTAGCCAGCAAGATATCGCGCTTAATGGCCAACAAGCTGAGAACCAATTTGTTGGTTGTAACTGCGGTATTATGGACCAACTGATTTCAGCGTGTGGTGATGAAGGCCATGCTCTATTGATTGATTGCCGCAGTTTGGCGCTATTTCCTATTTCCATACCTGATGATCTGGTTGTGATGATAATCAACTCAAATAAGCAACGGGGTTTGGTTGGAAGTGAATACAATACACGCCGCCAACAATGTGAAGAAGCCGCTAATTTGTTTGGGGTGAAAGCGTTACGTGACATCACATTTGATGAGTTTTTACAGAAGCAACATCTATTATCGCCTATCGTTGCTAAGCGAGCCAAACACGTGATCAGTGAAAATGAACGTACTTTAGCGGCAGCAAAAGCATTAACACAAAATGATTTATTGCAGTTAAGTGAGTTAATGGCGCAATCCCATATTTCTATGCGTGATGATTTCGAAATCACCGTCAAAGAAATTGATACCTTAGTGGATATCGTTAAGTCCGTTTTAGGTGTTCAGGGCGGGGTACGAATGACAGGAGGAGGCTTTGGCGGCTGTGTGGTTGCATTGATGCAGCAGCAATGTGTTCAACCGGTGATTGACGCGGTAGAAGCGCAATACCAGAAAATGACAGGCCTACAAGCCGATATTTATGTTTGCCAGCCAAGCTCAGGTGCGAGTGTGGTAAGTTAAAACCAAATTAATAAATTGAAAAAAGTTGATATAACATGCTGTTTAATCAAGAAAAAAATCAGACGCCCAAAGTTGTAGAGTTAACCAATAAAAATGACATGAAAATTGTCCTGACAAGTTTAGGGGCAAGCTGGGTAAGTTGTATTTTGCCGCTAATACATGGGAGACGAGATGTTGTTCTAGGTTCACCAAATATGGATAAACAAAAGGAACAAGACGTGTATTTGGGCGCGACAGTCGGGCGCGTAGCTAACCGTATAGCGAATGCACGTTTTTCTATTCATGGTGAAAATTATTCAGTGTCAGCCAATCATGAGCCGCATTGTTTACATGGTGGGCAGGACAATTTTAGTTATCGGATTTGGGCCGTTTCACAACCTAGTACCCAACAGGCTATTTTTTCACTCATTTCACCCGATGGTGACCAAGGTTTTCCCGGGGAATTGAAAGTTGAGGTAAGTTATGAATTAACGGATGAAAATCAAGTGATTATCCGTTATAAGCACCAAACTACAAAGGCCTGCCCTGTAAACCTAACCAACCATACTTATTTTAATTTGGCGGGTGAAGGTAGTGAAAAGACAGCGCTAGATCATGCTCTTACGATTTACAGTGACTGTTATTTACCCACAGATAAAGCAGGGATCCCTAGCGGAGAGTGGTGTAATGTCACTGGTAGTTATTTTGATTTTCGCCAAAGCAAACTCATTGGCCGTGACTTTCTACAAGATCACGACCAAATTTCTGCTGGGGGATATGACCACACTTTTATGCTAGATACAGCCCGTATTGATGGGCGGCAAACGGTGGCATCGTTGAGTGCTCCTGAGGGAGACGTAAAGATGAATATTTCTACAACGATGCCCTCTATGCAGTTGTATACAGGGAATTATTTAATTTCAGTTGCGGGTAAAACAAAATCTTATACGCCTTTTTCTGGGGTTGCATTTGAAACACAGTTTCCACCTGATGCTGTTAATCACCCTGAATGGGGAGAACGATACAGCCCGATTTCACAGCCTAATCAAATTTATTGTAGTGAAACCTGCTATCAATTTATTTTCTAAATCTATATATGATTAACACCGCATCTAAGCGGTGTTTTCTTTTTTGCACGATAACCCCATTATTTTAATTTAAATAATTTTAATATGCGTTATGCCATTGTTTTTAATTCTAGCTCATTGTTTAATAAGCCATCCTAATTGTAGAGGTGCACAATGGCGACAATCAAAGATGTGGCAAAAGAAGCAGGTGTTTCGGTTGCAACTGTTTCTCGAGTGATTAACCAATCACCGAAGGCAAGCCAAGCTTCTATTGCATCAGTAAAGAGTGCAATGAATAAGCTAGGTTATCGTCCCAATGCCGCTGCGCGAGCTCTTGTGAACCAAAGTTCAAATACCATTGGGGTGTTAGTTAACGATGTTTCCGACCCTTTTTTTGGCGTTATGGTCAAGGCCGTTG
Organism: Providencia sp. PROV040; assembly: GCF_032706145.1. Lineage (NCBI taxonomy): Bacteria > Pseudomonadati > Pseudomonadota > Gammaproteobacteria > Enterobacterales > Morganellaceae > Providencia > Providencia sp. PROV040. The sequence goes on from NZ_CP120530.1 coordinate 1,702,669, forward strand.
ATGCTGTAGCGCATAAAAATGGTAAACATATTCTGATTTGTAATGGTTACCATAATGCCAAGGAAGAGCGCCAATCGATTGAGTTGTTGATTAATAACCGCTGTGATGCTTTGGTTATCCACTCTAAAGCCCTGGATGATGCTGAACTGCTTCAATATGCAAAAGAAGTCCCAAGTATGGTACTGATCAACCGCCATATTGATGAAATTGCAACCCGTTGTATTTCTTTAAATAACTACAAGGGCGCATATTTAGCGACAGAACATCTTATTCGACATGGGCATACTAAAATTGCGTACATTTCATCAAATCACCAAATTGAGGATGCGGTACAGCGTTTACAGGGTTATCGAGATGCGTTAAAAAATAATGGTATTCAACTGTCTGATAGTTATATTGAATATGGCGCTCCTTATGGGGAAGGTGGGGAGCAAGCGATGACTAACTTACTGATAAAATCACTCGAAATCACAGCGGTCGTGGGTTACAACGATTTTATGGCCGCGGGAGCCATCGCGGTATTAGATGAAAATGAAATTCACTCACCAGAACAGGTCTCGGTTATTGGTTTTGATGATGTGTTGATTGCCCGCTACATCCATCCACGCTTAACAACAATTCGTTATCCTATCCAAATGATGGCAGAAAAAGCCACACAACTAGCACTTTCTTTAGCGAGAGGGGAAAAAACGACAGGTGAAAGTTTGATTTACTCTCCGACATTGGTTCAACGTAATTCAGTTAGGCCTTTGCACGCCTAAGTATTTTATAGCCCATAGCGTTACGAAAATAAGTGTAAACGTTCTCATTAATATTTGATGAACTTCACGAATTTATTAAAATCTAGATTACTTCCTGGTACCTTCTCTTCTATCACCTATGAAAATTTACATTAATTTCTGCTATTTAGTCCATTAAGTTAATTCTTTAGAGGATATTGTGAAAATATGTGATTCATCTAACGGTGATATTTTGTGGTAACGTTTACACTTGCTTTGTTATCACTTGGCGAAGGAATTTGATTATGCAAACTGAAGGGGTTGGGTTAAGCACATTAGATTACGGAATATTCATTCTGTATGTGCTTATCATTATTAGTGTTGGTCTTTGGGTTTCTCGAGATAAAAAAGGGCAAAAGAAAGGTACAAAAGACTATTTTCTAGCAGGAAAAACATTACCTTGGTGGGCGATAGGTTCTTCATTGATTGCGGCAAATATATCAGCAGAGCAATTTATTGGTATGTCGGGCTCTGGTTTTTCAATAGGTTTGGCTATCGCATCCTATGAATGGATGGCAGCACTAACACTGATCATTGTCGCAAAATACTTCATGCCCGTGTTTATTGATAAAGGTATTTTTACCATTCCAGAGTTTGTTGAAAAACGCTTTAATAAAACGTTAAAAACGATCTTAGCCGTGTTCTGGTTGGCATTATTTATCTTTGTTAATTTAACTTCAGTTCTCTATTTAGGGTCGTTAGCATTACAAACAATCCTAGGTATCCCAATGCATTATGCTATTTTCGGCTTAGCATTATTTGCAGTGATTTACTCTCTTTATGGCGGGCTATCTGCGGTTGCGTGGACGGATGTTGTACAAGTTTTCTTCTTAATTTTAGGCGGCTTTTTAACCACGATAATGGCGGTGAGCTATATTGGCGGTGATGCGGGGTTATTCGCAGGTATGAGCCGTATGGCAAGTGAAGCGCCTGCGCATTTTGAAATGATTTTAAGCCAAGACAACCCACAGTTTAGTAATTTACCCGGTATTGCAGTGTTAATTGGCGGTTTATGGGTTGCCAATTTATATTACTGGGGCTTCAACCAATATATTATTCAACGTGCATTAGCCGCTAAGTCTATTAATGAAGCGCAAAAAGGCTTGGTTTTCGCAGCATTTCTCAAACTTATTGTCCCAACCCTTGTTGTCGTACCGGGTATTGCGGCATTTGTGATAGTTTCTGACCCTGCATTACTGGCGGGATTAGGAACGATGGCACAAGAACATATGCCAACATTGGCCCAAGCGGACAAAGCTTACCCATGGTTAACACAATTCTTACCCGTAGGCGCTAAAGGGGTTGTGTTTGCGGCATTAGCTGCGGCTATCGTTTCTTCTTTAGCTTCCATGTTGAACTCAGTGGCAACTATTTTCACCATGGATATCTACAAAGAATACATTGCTCCATCAACCGCGGACCATAAATTAGTGAATGTCGGGCGGATTAGTGCAGTTGTTGCGTTAATCGTCGCATGCTTCATCGCCCCATTACTGGGTAACATTGGACAAGCTTTCCAATATATTCAGGAATATACCGGGTTAGTTAGCCCAGGTATCTTAGCGGTATTCTTATTAGGTCTATTTTGGAAGAAAACCAATGCGAAAGGCGCGATTATCGGTGTGCTGCTCTCAATTCCGTTTGCATTATTCTTAAAACTAATGCCGTTAGGTATGCCATTCCTTGACCAAATGATGTACACCTTCTTCTTTACTGCGGTGGTGATTGGTTTAATTAGCCTGACAACGGCAAAAGAAGATGACTGTGAAGGGGCTATTATCCTAACGTCGGAGACCTTTAAAACATCGACAGGCTTCAATATCGCATCATACGCAATTATGGTTATCTTATGTGTGCTATATGCGCTGTTCTGGTAATCCAAAACTTCTAACAAGCTGATAAGTAAAATGATAGCACGAGGCGGGAAAGGTCATTCCCGCCTTATTTTTTGCGTTTGTTAACTTAAATAATGACCTAATATTCGCATCGAGATCATTTTCGTTATTCTTGACTAATAATCTCCCTTCCTTATGTATGGTTAATTGTTTTAATTTTATTTTTTTAATAACTATTTGTTATAAGCAAATATGCCAAATTGATTTTAATTTGACTTATTTTTAGGAATAATACTGAGACTTATTATTATTATCATTGGAACTATTTTGTGAAAAATTTAGGTTTATTTCGTTTACATCAGGTTGCCATTTTCACTCTGTTAGCGCTGGCTGTTCAAAACCAATCCATGGCAAATGAACAAAATAGCGACAAAAAAGACTCTTTCGTTGTTAGTGCACAAGCACTCAAAGTGAATACTGCGCTGCAAGAAACGCCAAAATCTGTTTCGATCATTACGGAACAAGATTTGACCATACATGCTCCGCAAAAAATTGATGAAGCACTTCGTTATACCTCGGGGGTTGTTGCACAACCTTATGGGGCTGATAATGATACGGATTGGTTCAAAGTTCGCGGTTTTGATGCCGCAACTTATTTAGATAATAGCCGGTTATATCGAGATGGCTACTACACTTGGCTACTTGAACCTTATGGATTGGAAAGTATTGAAGTCGTGAAGGGGTCATCAGCCGTTCTCTTTGGCGAATCCACTCCTGGAGGCGCTGTTAACTTAGTAACGAAAAAGCCATCTATTAATGCTAAAAATGAAATATTTTTAGAAGCGGGTAATAACGATCATCAAGCGCTAGGTTTTGATCTTTCTACAGCATCAGCCGATGCAGGTGCCCGCTACCGTTTAGTGGGAACGATGAAAAAATCGGATGGGGAACTCAAAGGCACGGATAATAAACGTATTTATCTGGCGCCAAGTGCGGCATTTGACTTGTCTGATCAGACTGTACTTACGTTAATGGGGACGTATCTGCACGATGATGGTACGCCCACGAATCCTTTTTTCCCAGCGGCGGGAACATTAATTCACTCTAATTACGGTAAAATTAAGCCATCAACCAATTTAGGTAAGCCTGATTACGATAAATACAAGCGGACTCAGTTCTCAGTGGGTTATTTATTAGAACATCAATTTAATGATGAGTGGCGTTTTGCGCAGCGTGTAAATTATGGTTACAACGACCTAACACTCAGAAGTGTTTATGCTTTCTTTAATGCAGACCCTACCGTGCAGGAATTGGGGCAAGGTATTGTTTTTCGCGATGGTAAAAACCAAAGTTTTAGTTTTGATAACAATATCGTCGGTGAATGGGATAGTGAGCGGTTCGAAAATACCTTACTTGCGGGTATTGAATTCCAATATCATCAAACCAAAGGCGATGAACAGGATAATTATGCTTTTGGTAAAATTAACCCGTGGAAGCCAGTTTATGGGCACTATACCCCACTTGACCCATCAAATAACATTCATCGCACTATTGATAAAACACAAGCTAGTATTTATTCACAATACCAAACAAAGCTTGATAGCAAATGGATTGGGGTCGTTGGTGCACGTTATGATTGGGTAAAAACTGAAAATAAAGCACATAAAAAAGCAGAAGATGAGTCTAGAAATGATGGGCAGATGAGTTTAAATGCGGGTTTAATGTATATTGCTGACAATGGCATTTCACCTTATTTAAATTACTCTCAATCTTTTGAAGTTCAATCGACAATCGACCCAACAACCCAAAAACTATATAAACCACTTAAAGGTGAGCAATTTGAAGCAGGTATCAAATATACACCTTATTTTATGGATGGTTATTGGAATATTGCTTGGTTCGATATCGAACAAAAAAATGCGTTAGTCACAACTCCTGAACACCCTGTTGCAACACAAACAGGTAAAGTCACTTCACAAGGTATAGAAACAGAACTATTTGCAAGTGTTACTGATAATTGGGATATTAAAGCGACATACACTTATACCAATGCGAAAACAGATCAAACAGGTGGTAAGGGACGTAAACAGGCTGGTATGATCCCCAAACATATGGCGACTGTCTGGACTGACTACGAAATTCCAATCGTGAGTAACCAGTCGTTAAAACTCGGAACTGGTATTCGCTATTATGGTCAATCAAAGGATAACCCAGCAAGCAGCAACCTTTCTGTTCCTAGTGCGACGCTCTGGGATATGGCCGCGATATATCAATTATCGAACAATTGGCAGTTCCAGTTCAATATGAATAACATCCTCAATAAAGAGTATGTTTCATCCTGTGATACCTGGTGCTATTACGGCCAATCGCGCTCATTTGTGTTACAAACAAAGTACACTTGGTAATTTTAAAAAAGGCATGCTAATAATGTTGGCATGCCTTGAGTCCTTTCTATGTTTCGATTAGCAAATATTAATATCGTTCGCGATCATCGTTCTATTTTATCTATAGATTCGTTAAATATACCCACAACAGAACTCACAGTGGTTCTTGGTCATAATGGTTCAGGAAAATCTACACTGGTTAATCTCCTTTCTGGGCAGATGGCACCGGATAGCGGGCAAATTGATTTAAATGGCACGAGTCTTTCTCAATATAAAACGAAAGAATTAGCGCAAAAAATCGCATATTTACCACAAAAACTGCCAGCCTCAGCGGGGCTGTCTGTGAAAGAACTTGTGCGGTTAGGGCGTTTTCCGTGGCGAGGTGCACTTGGTCGCTGGCAAGCTGACGATGAAATTATTATCCAACAAGCGATGGAGAAAGCTGGGGTTGAGGGGTTTTCCGCGAACTTAGCAGACAACTTGTCTGGTGGAGAGCGCCAGCGCGCATGGGTTGCCATGTTACTTGCTCAACAATCACCAGTTTTAATACTGGATGAACCGACTTCTGCATTAGATATTCACCATCAATACCAGTTAATGAATTTATTGAGTGAGCTTAATAAAGTTCATGGAATTGGTGTGATTGTGATCCTTCATGACCTCAACCTTTCTTTACGGTATGCAACACACATCGTGGCATTAAAAAAAGGGAAAATAGAATTTGAGGGAAAAAGCGTTCTTCTCCATGATGAAGCAAGGCTATCGTCACTCTACGATACTCCGATTAAATTAATACCACACCCTAGTTTTCCAGAGTCAGAACATCATAGGGTTGCTATCGTATGCGCTTAAGAATCAATTTGCTTGGCCTTATTTTATTAACAAGTACATTATTATGCTCATTTTATACACGGGCTTATTCTGTTACGGACAGTCGTGGTATTGTCGAGTTCAATTCGCCGCCTCAGCGCGTTGTGGTTTTAGATTGGGATTTGCTGGAACAGCTATTAACGCTTGAAATTACGCCTGTTGGGGCCACGGAATTAGAGAGTTACAAGCAATGGGTTGTTGACCCTGTTGTTCCTTCTTCGGTCAAAGAGGTGGGTACGCGAGCTGAGCCTAATTTAGAGCAAATTGCCGCATTGAAACCTGATGTTATTATTGCAAGTAGCGCGCAAGAAGATTTACTGCCTTTATTGGAAAAAATAGCGCCAGTCGTTTATTTATCAAATTTTGCACGCCAAGATGATTCAGGGCTTGTAGCCATTGCTCATTTTAAAACGTTGGCTCGCTTATTTGAGAAGACGTCTTTTGCCGATGAATATTTAGTGAAAATGGATAAACGTTTTGCTGAATTAAGATCACAACTTGAACGTGCTTTTACAACGAAGCCAAGTGTTGCTGTTATCCGGTTTTCAAGTTTAAGCACTATTTTTCTTTATACTGAGAATTCAACACTCAATTATGTTCTTGAACAGCTTGCATTAAAGCCCGCTATTTTAGTCCCTGCACGTCCTTGGGGAATAGAGCAGAGACGAATAAATTCATTGCAGTTTATAAATGATGGGTACGTGTTATACATCAAACCATTTGTAGAAGAAAAAAAACTGAATGACTCCATTTTATGGCAGTCTATGCCTTTTGTTAAACAAGGGCGGATAAATAGTGTTCGTCCCGTTTGGAATTATGGTGGTGTCTTTTCCTTGCAATTAATGGCGGAAGCATTAACAGAAAGCTTATTACAGGTTGCTCCTCATAATGACAACTAAACAGCACTCAATACTATTTTTTGTATTAATGGTGATCGCGCTGATTAACCTTCAGCTCGAACCTGGGGTTACACTCAGTCAGCAATTATTTTTAGTTATCCATCCAGCTTCAGCCGATACATTTGCTGATTATTTTTATTTATATGGCCAATTACCACGCCTTGCTATGGCATTATTAGTGGGAGCAACTTTTGGTTTATTGGGCAGTTTGATGCAGCAATTAACACAAAATAATCTTACTTCACCACTAACGTTAGGTTCATCATCCGGTGCTTGGTTAGCATTAGTGGTAGTCAATATTTGGTTTAGTAACGAGATTGGGTTATATCAAACGCTAGCTGCGATGGTGGGAGCATTACTTGCATTTGGTTTAGTAATATTAATTGCAGGTATTCGTAATATGACAGGCATTCCGTTAGTTGTTTCAGGAATGGTCATAAATATTTTGTTTGGTGCTATAGCGACTGCATTAATTACATTAAATTCGCAATTTGCACAAAATATTTTTATGTGGGGAGCAGGAAATTTAGCGCAAGATGGTTGGCAAAAAGTGGTTGGTTTATTACCTTTATTGTTCCCTGTTATTATTATTATCTGTTTCGCCCCACGTATTTTGACATTATTGAAATTAGGCCATGAGGGGGCTAAAGCTCGAGGCTTATCCGTTTTACCAACTTTTTTACTTTTTATTGTTTTAGCATCTTGGTTAGTAGCGGCGACTATTTCAACTGTAGGGGTTATTAGTTTTATTGGTTTATTAGCTCCAAATATAGTACGGCGAATGGGTAATATGAGTACAAGGCAAGAGTTATTAAATAGTGCAGTTGTAGGGGCTATTTTATTGCTTCTTGCAGACAGCGGGGCAATCGCACTAACAAATTACCTTAATATTGTGGTTCCTACGGGTGTAATGACAGCTGCTATTGGTGCTCCTTTATTGATCTGGTTTAGCCGCCGAACAATGACAGCCCAAGATCAATTATCGATAGGGTTATTACCAACAAAAATAATACTTTCTAAAACCACGGTATCTATTCTTATTTTATTGTTAGTAAGTGGAGTTGTATTTTCCCTTTGCTTACAAACGAATGGTGAACAATATTATTGGCAACTGCCGTCAAGCTTTCAATGGGATATTAAATGGCCTCGTTTATTAGCGGCTATATTTTCTGGCTTAGCATTGAGTATTGCGGGGGTTTTATTACAAAGGATTATTTATAACCCGTTGGCCAGCCCAGATATTTTAGGAGTTTCTTCAGGGGCTACAGCGGCACTCGTTCTATTTAGCCTACTATTAGGCACGGCTATTCAAACCTCATTTTGGGGTGTTGCTTTAATCGGGAGCCTGATTGTATTAGGAATATTGTTATACCTAGGTAAACGGCACCAATACGCACCAGCAAGTTTAATTTTGACAGGGATCTGCCTAACGGCAACGTTAGAGGCTTTTGTTCAGTTCTTTTTAGCTCAAGGGACATTGAGTAGCTATCGGATATTATTATGGCTTTCAGGCTCAACTTATCGTGTGGAAGGGCAACAGGCCATTATTTTTTCAATCAGTGTTGTTGTGTTAACTATATTAGCGATCACGTTAAATCGTTGGCTAGTTTTATTATCAATTAGTCGAACATTTGCACAGGGAAGAGGACTAAATTCACAATTAGCGACTATATTGCTATTAATCTTAGTTGCATTATTGTGTGCCTTTGTCACTTCCACTGTTGGCCCCATTGCATTTCTTGGTTTAGTTGCACCCCATATGGCTTTTTTAGTTGGCGCTAAAAAGGCGAAACAACAACTTATTATTAGTGGGTTGATCGGCAGTATATTAATGGTTTGGGCAGATTGGCTAGGCCAAATTATTATTTATCCAACACAGATTGCGGCTGGAATTTTTGTCGCTATTTTAGGTGGTGGATATTTTTTATTGCTGATGGCGATGAATAAAATCAAGTCATAATTTATGGTGTAAATGTGGTTAGTTAAAGCCTTACTCAAGGCGAGCTAACTAACACTAAACAATGAATTTTGGGTAGTGTTGCATTGAAGGTTGTTAACGAAGGTACGACTTCTGTATTGATCAAAATATGGGTTGATACAGGAGACAAAACCGCTTCACTAGAAAAATTATAGCGTCGTTTCTTATCCGTATTATTTCAATATCACAGCCCCAGAATGGAAGTAAAAAAGTGAGTTAAGTTGAGCCGCGTTCAATTAATTGCCATTCGAGGATTTCATGGCTGTCATCGAGCTGCGGGTGCTTAATTTTATTGAGTAGCAGTTGAACGCTACGGATGCCAAATTGATGCATCGGCTGCACAATGGTACTTAATGGCGGTGTGGTTACTTCACCGAAGGGCACACCATCAAACCCTAACACAGCAATATCATTCGGAATATGCAATCCCTGCTGATGCAAAACACTCATTGCACCGCCTGCGATGACATCAGAAATCGCGAATACAGCATCGGGTTTGGGCGCATTTTGCAGTAACTTTTCCATGGCCTTCGCCCCCGCGGTGTAATCTAATTCTTCTACATACTCGATTTTACAATATTCAAAGCCAAGTTCAGTGAGTGCTTTTCGGTACCCTTGTTCCCGTTGTTGCGAATAGAGGTAACGCATATCACTGTTAATTAATGCAATGCGTTGGCGATTTTTCGCTGCTAAATGATAAACGCCTGCGCTAGCAGCTTGTGAATTATCAATAGTAACCGAAGAAGCACGAAATTCTGGATCCCCTTCACCACACTGCACCCACGGAAAATCCCCAATCATATCAGTAAGCCCCGGTAAACAACTCACAGCATCCATAGTGATGACGCCATCAACAACCTTACCTCTGAGTAAACTTAGATAAGCGGATTCACGCGTTGGATTGGATTCAGAATTACATAACAAAATATGATAGCCGTGGCGTTCCGCTTCTTCTTCAATACCACGTACAACCAATGAACAAAAGGGGTTAGTGATATTAGACACCAGCACCAATAGCATGCGACTACGCGAGGTACGTAGCTGGCGCGCTAATAAATTAGGTTGATAATTACACTGAGCGATGGCGGCGAGAACTTTATCTCGAGTTGCGGGTTTTACAATATGTTGATCATTCAATACCCGTGAAACCGTTGCGGCAGAGACTCCTGCAATTTTCGCCACTTTTTCTATCGACATTGTTCACTTTTCCTTTTGTCTATTGCCATGCACAGTATGCAACATCGCGATGAAAAGTACGATTGATACAATCAACTTGTGATGCAGATTGCAAATTTATCTTTTAGATCATTATTGAACCATTCAGCTAGTTGCTGAAAGAAACAATTTGGCTATATTTTATAAATGAAATCGATTTCAGTAAAAATGTAATCGATTTCATTTTTGGATTTAGCTGCCATTTAGTGAAAAGCCTCATTTTATAAACAATAAAACATGAGAGGTAATGAATGGATATACAACTACAGCTTGCGAAATGCGCTGATCGGAGTGAAGTCGCGCATTTGATTTATCACTCAACGAATGTCTGGTATCAACAACATGGTTTAGGCGCAATATTTCAGTCTGCGCCTGAAGAGTGCCATTTATTTGTTGATGTATACCAACAACTTGATCCTGACTACCACTGGTTAGCCCGTGATTCACAACTCAATATTCTTGGCTCGTGTTTTTTTCACCCACGAGAAACACATTTGAGCCTTGGGATTATGAATGTCCATCCCGACGCATTTGGACAGGGTATTGCAAAGAAATTACTGTCCAAAGCGGATGAATTAGCCGGAAATTTACCCATTCGCTTAATTTCAAGTGCCCTGAATTTAGACTCTTATTCTCTTTATCGCCGCGGCGGTTTTACACCTTATGCAATTTACCAAGACATGGTGATTTCAGTACCAGAGCAAGGCGTGAATCTCCCTCGCTTGACTGAAGGAATTGTGCGAGATGCTCGAACCGAAGACTTACCGGCTATTTTACAATTGGAAGCGGATTTATTAGGTATTAGTCGTCAGCGGGATATTGAATATTTTTTAAATGACACCAGCGGGTTATGGCGAATTGCAGTCTGGGAACATAACCAGCGCATCGAAGGTTATCTTGCCTCTATCGCACACCCCGCATCGAGGATGTTAGGGCCCGGCTGCAGCTATCGTGATGAGATAGCGCTGGATTTACTCGGTTGGATGCTAGACAAACATCATCGTGGTGCGAAGCCAGTCGTTTTAGTTCCCACAGAGCGAAGCGCACTGTGCCAAGCGCTATTACGATGGGGCGGTAGAATTTGTGAATTGCATCTTGCACAAGTCAAAGGTGCTGCGCAGAAACCAAGCGGCGTGGTTATGCCGTCCTTTTTACCTGAAAGTGGCTAATAAAAAATAGAAATTATTGGGGGTCTTATGGGTACGAATAGTCTTACTCAAGGTGGTAAAAATACTGCCCATGTATGGGTAGTACCGCGATTGGCGTTAATGATGTTCCTTCAATTTTTTGTGTGGGGGGCATGGTATGTCACGCTAGGGGTTGTCATGGGGAAATATGGTTTATCAGCAATTATTGGTGATGCCTATTCGACAGGACCCATCGCCTCTATTTTATCTCCTTTTGTACTAGGGATGGTGGTTGACCGTTTTTTTGCATCACAAAAAGTGCTTGGCGTGCTGCATCTCATCGGTGCCGCTTTATTATGGATGATCCCAAGTTACTTTACGGGGGGTCATAGCGGTCTGTTATGGATAATCTTTGGTTATATGCTTTGCTATATGCCAACTATTGCTCTTAGTAACAACGTTGCCTTTTATAGTTTACCGAACAGTGAGAAAGCGTTCCCAGTTGTGCGTGCATTCGGTACATTTGGTTGGATTGTTGCGGGGCTGATTGTCGGTTCAACAGGGTTATCAGATAGTACAGAAATTTTCACCTTGGCGGCAGTAGCTTCGTTGGTACTAGCGATTTACAGCTTTACATTACCACACACGCCAGCACCAGAGCGTGGTAAACCTGTTGCGATGCGCGACTTGTTATGCGCAGATGCGTTTGCCATGCTCAAGCAACGTCATTTCTTAGTTTTCATCATTTGTGCAATGCTGATCTCTATCCCATTGGCGGCTTACTATGCCTATGCGGCGCCATTTGTTGCGGCGACAGGATTTACTAACGTTGGTGGCGTGATGTCTTTAGGGCAGATGTCAGAACTGTTCTTTATGTTATTGATACCATTCTTCTTTGCTCGTCTTGGTATCAAAGTGATGTTGCTGATTGGGATGCTATCTTGGTGCTTACGTTATGTCATGTTTGCCTTAGGGATTGCTGAAGAACTGCGCTGGATGATTTATATCGGTATTTTCTTACATGGTATGTGTTATGACTTCTTCTTTGTTATTGGTTTTATCTATACAGACAAAGTTGCTGGCGAGAAAGTAAAAGGGCAGGCGCAGAGCTTGCTGGTCTTATTTACCTATGGCGTGGGGATGTTAATTGGTTCACAAATCAGTGGAATGCTGTTCAATAGCATTGTCACAACGGAAGGCGCAGCGGCTCTGCCACAATGGCAAAGTTTTTGGTGGTACCCAGCGATTGGTGCGTTACTGATTGCCGCATTGTTCTTCTTCACGTTCAACTATAAAGAAAAGCCAGTGGAGGAGAAATAAGATGGCAAATTTACGCGTCTTAGTCGTTGGTTGCGGCAATATGGGAGCCTCTCATGCAGAGGCTTACCACCGAATGGAGGGCGTTGATATATGCGGGCTGGTGGCTCGTGGTCATTCAAAAGATGCTCTCAATGAACATTTAGGTGGTGAATATGCCACGTTTGATAATTACGAACAGGCATTAAAAGCAACGCAACCAGATGCGGTTTGCTTAACGACATACCCTGATACGCATGAAGCTTATGCATTGTTAGCACTCAAGGCTGGCTGTCATGTGTTTATTGAAAAGCCGTTATCCACTACGGTTGAAGGGGCTAAGCGCGTCATTGCTGCTGCTAAACAAGCCCATCGACAAGTGGTGGTGGGTTATATCTTGCGTCATCACCCATCATGGCAACAATTCATTCATCTAGCGCATGAGCTGGGTAAGCCATTAGTGATGAGAATGAATTTGAATCAACAAAGCCATGGGCAGATGTGGAATGTACACCGTAACCTGATGCAATCACTGTCACCGATAGTTGACTGTGGCGTTCATTATTTAGATGTGATGTGCCAAATGACCCAAGCTCAGCCAGTGAGTGTCAGCGCTATTGGCGCAAGATTGACCGATGAATTACCAGACAATATGTATAACTATGGTCAATTACAGGTTCGTTTTGATGATGGCTCAGTGGGTTGGTATGAAGCGGGTTGGGGACCAATGATCAGCGAAACGGGGTATTTTATCAAAGATGTTATAGGCCCTCGCGGTGCGGTTTCGATAATGGCTCGGCATGGAGAAGGAAATAGCGACAATGTTGATGGGCACACACGCACTGACTCTTTACGTATTCATTATGCAGAGCTTGATAAAAACAATGCTTTTAAACATCCCGACCGTTGGGTTGACTGCCAAGATGAGCCAGACCATTTGGCGCTGTGCCTAAGTGAACAACGTTATTTTATTCAATCGATTACGGAACAATTTTCATTAGAACAGCATTTACAAGACGCACTCAATAGCTTGCGAATTGTTCTTGCTGCGGATGAAGCTGTGCGTACACAGCGCACTGTGATTTTAGGGAGTGAGTCATGAAAACAATCCAAGGTCCAGGTATTTTTCTAGCACAATTTATTGGTGAGAAAGCCCCTTTTAACTCATTAGAAAGCCTTGCTGAATGGGCATCAAGCCTAGGTTTTACATATATTCAAGTGCCAACGATCGACCCACGTATCTTTGATTTAGACTTGGCAGCCACAAGCCAAACTTATTGCGATGAGTTGGTTGCCATGTTACAGCAATATGGTATTCAGATCAGTGAGTTATCGACTCATATACAAGGCCAATTGATTGCGGTACATCCAGCGTATGACACTGTTTTTGATGGTTTTGCCCCAGTGAGTGTCAGAGGTAATCCTCTAAAGCGCCAACAGTGGGCGGTGGAGCAACTCATCAAAGCGGCAAAAGCCTCGCAGCGCCTAGGGTTAGTTACGCATGTAACTTTCTCAGGCGCACTGGCGTGGCCTTATTTTTACCCTTGGCCCCCTCACAATGCGCAACTATTTAACGAAGCATTTGCTGAACTTGCGCTGCGTTGGTTGCCTATTCTGAATGTGTTTGACGAGTGTGGCGTCGATGTATGTTACGAGTTGCATCCAGGGGAGGACTTACACGACGGCGTGACATTTGAGCGTTTTCTTGGGCTTGTGGATAACCACCCGCGTTGCCATATTCTCTACGATCCAAGTCATTTATTGCTCCAGCAAATGGATTATCTTGCGTTTATTGATTGCTATCATCAACGCATTCGCGCATTTCATGTCAAAGATGCGGAATATTCACCAAATGGCCGTAGCGGTATCTATGGCGGTTATCAATCATGGGTTGAGCGTGCAGGGCGTTTTCGCTCATTAGGGGATGGTCAGATTGATTTTGTATCTATTTTCAGCAAATTAACTCAGTACGGTTTTTCCGGTGTCGCTACAATGGAATGGGAGTGTTGCCTTAAATCCCCAGATGCCGGGGCGAAAGAGGGAGCCGACTTTATCGCCAATCATATTATTCCAGTGGTTGATCATGCCTTTGATGATTTTGCAGTGGTAGATACTAATCTTCAACAAATCAGAGCATTACTTGGGATCGTAAGTGATAAATAAAGGATAAGGCGATGAGACTAAAGCTGGGAATGGTTGGGGGCGGGGAAGGTGCATTTATTGGTGCAGTGCATCGATTAGCGGCTCGTATGGATGATGAGTTTGAGTTAGTTGCAGGTGCATTTTCTTCAGACGAGCAAAATTGTCAACGCACAGGGCAACGGCTGCATCTTGCTCCTGAACGTTGTTACGCCAGTTATCAGCAAATGGCGCAAAGTGAAGCCGCACGTGATGATGGCATTGATGTTGTTGCGATTGTCACGCCTAATCACCTGCATGCCCCTATTGCCGTTGAATTTTTGCGCTCAGGTATTGACGTTATCTGTGATAAACCATTGTGTACATCATACTCAGAAGCTTTGCAGCTTGCTGATGTTGTGCGAGAAACGGGTAGGCAACTGATTCTCACGCATAATTACAGTGCTTATCCGTTAATTCGTGAAGCGCGCAGCCGGATATTAGCAGGGGAACTAGGAGAAATTCGTTATATTGAAGTGGAGTATTTGCAGCAGTGGTTAGCAACACGATTAGAGGAAACTGAAAACAAGCAGGCGAATTGGCGTACCGATCCAAAAAAAGCGGGGGTGGGCTGTATCGGCGATATCGGTACTCATGCGTGGCAGTTAGCTTCATTCGTCACAGGGATGTTACCAGAGTCCATTCGTGCTGAACTCACATCAATGATCCCAGGAAGAGTGCTAGATGACGATGTGCGTGTGCAAATGCGTTATCACAACGGAGCAAAAGGGCGTCTATGGGCGAGCCAAGTGGCTTGCGGTGAAGAAAATGGGTTGCGACTACGCATATATGGCAGCCAAGGGAGTCTTTCATTTTCCCAAGAAAATCCTAATCAATTATGGTTAAAACCATTTGATTCGCCCATGTACTGTGTGTCTCGGGGATCAATGTCTCAATGGGAGGAAAACCGTGCGATGATAAGGGTTCCAGCCGGGCATCCCGAAGGATATTTAGAAGGTTTTGCACAAATTTACCGTGAGGCAGCAACTCGTTTACGCGAGGGAGGTGGCGCATCACCGCTATTACCGGGTATTGAAATTGGCCTACAGGGGATGGCTTTTATTGATGCTGCAAAACGTAGCGATGATAACTGTGGTCAATGGATTGATTTTACGCAATATCGTTGCTCATCATAATCTCTGTGATGGATGGTATGAGGCTAATGTGAAATTGAGAGTACTATCACCGAGTTAAAAAAGAAACCCAGCCAGAAAATATGAAGTTTGCTGACATATTATCATATTAATGAGTTGGTAGAATCCCGTTAATTACAGTTATAACCTCTGTGTAATATATTACCACACAGAGGCTGTAATAATTATATTTTGATAGTTACATCAGTTTCGTTATATATTTTGTAAGAAATCGAATATATATCGGATGGCACTACCGGAATGATAAATCCTACAACATTCATACCGTACAGTGTATCAGCTTTTAAGTTTTTATATTCATAGTATTTACCGTTTTTTGTCTTGACTATAAATTTTGTGTCAGGAGTAAATTTATTTACACTATCAAATTCTATTGCTATAGATGTATCCCTTAATAAGGTGTCTTTTCCTATGTAAATATTACTGATACCGGTGTTTTCACTATCAGGTAATGGAATTTTTTTACCATTAATAATTACAGAGTAATTGTAATTAATAGGGTATACGTTAACTGAATTTGATAAGTTATAATATTTTCCTGTTGCATTAGGGTCATTATAAAGGTCTATTGAGTCACCTGCTCTTAAAGACTTAGGATAATAGAAGTTAGGTATTTTATCTATTTTTTGATTTTCAATTATACTTTTTGATATTTGATATTTTCTTATTTTTTGTTGAGCATTAACTGAGTTGTACGAAAAGACAATTTGTGAATATGAATAAATAAAGCTAACTAAAGATAATGTACTTATTACTGATAGGGTTGATAGAGATATTATACTTTTATTTTTTGTATTTAGGATATGGCTAATAGAGAAAGAGCAAGAAATAATATAAAAAAGATGTGGGCCACTAAGTGCTCTAGTCGGAAATGTTGGCGACACCACCATCGATAACGTACTTAACAATCCTAATATAATGAAAAGTAAAGAAAGATAAAAGTTATTGCATTTTTTGTTTTTAATATATGAGGTTAATAGTACTAAGGAAACTAGTATAGGTATCCATGTTTTACTTAATGCATATGGCAATTTATCAGATAAAAATAACCATATTTTACTCACCAAGCTTAATTCATAAAATTCAGTAGATAAAGCCGCTCTATTGAGATTACCAGGACTAAAAATTAGCACTGAGAACCCTATAAAAACAAGTAATGTAGATAAAAATAATATTTTATTTTTTTCTTTATAATAAAGAAATGAAGAGGTTATTAAGGATGTAAGTAGTACAATCCAAGTAGTATTTTCATTGCTACAGCCTGCAAAGAATGAGACGAGAAGAAGTAAAGTAATGCCTTTTCTTTCTTTAAAGTATCTTATTAATGCATAAATGAAAGTAACAACAAATAGATTGGTTAAAAGATAGTTAGCAGCGCCAACAATCCAGAAAACAATTTGTCCAATATTTGGAATTGTAATCCAGTAAATAAAGAATAAAGTTAAAAACTGGAGGTTGAAATATCGATTTGACTTATTGAGGCTATTGCCAATTTTTGTAATTAAAAATAAAAGAATAGTTACAATAATTGCAATGGTTGTTGATTTTAGTATTTGAGAATCCGTACTAAGTAGTAAGGTACTAAAATAATCAGAGACAAAACGGCCACTCCATGAAAAGTAATGGTTTAAATGAACGGCGATTGAATTCCCTTTGATATAATAAACAAAGTCATCTGACTGCATTGGAGTTAGGTATTCAATTATAAAAATAAATATAAAAGGTATTAGTATAATTAAATTACTTAAGTTAAAAATACGATTATTCATCAGAATTTTCCATTTTTTTTATGTTTTTCAATATATATTTAGGTCGTTGTTTACTTTCAATATAGATACGCCCGATGTATTCACCTAATACACCAATACCAATAAGCTGTACACCACCTAAAAATAGAATAGAAACAAGTAAAGAAGGATACCCAGGAACAGGGTTGCCCCAAATTAATTTATCTACCATCATCCAACCACCATAGATAAAAGATACAAGAGCGACAAATAAACCAATATAAGTCCAAACGCGTAATGGAAAAGTAGAAAAGCTAGTGACACCTTCTAACGCTAAATTCCATAATTTCCAGCCATTAAATTTACTTTCGCCAGCAGATCTCTCAGCTCTGTTATATTCAACAACATCAATTTTTCCACCTACCCATGAAAGAATCCCTTTCATAAATAAATTACGCTCAGGTAATAATTTTATATATTCGACGCTCTGGCGAGATATTAATCTAAAATCGCCGACATTTTCTTCAATCTCAGGTGAGCTAATCTTATTATGTAGCTTGTAAAACCACTCGGCTGTTTTGCGTTTTAACCATGTATCGCTAGAACGATCAGCTCTTTTTGCGAGAACAATATCTGCGCCTTGTTGCCATTTTTCTATAAGTAATGGAATCACATCGATAGGATCTTGAAGGTCTACATCAATGGGAATTACAGCTTCTCCAGTTGCATGCTCAAGGCCCGCAAATAAAGCGGGTTCCTTACCAAAATTTCGCGTGAAGTTTAAAGGGAGCACTAAAGGGTCAGCAATAGCTAATGCATTGATAATATTTTCAGTGCTGTCTTTACTTCCATCATTTATG
Organism: Providencia sp. PROV040; assembly: GCF_032706145.1. NCBI lineage: Bacteria > Pseudomonadati > Pseudomonadota > Gammaproteobacteria > Enterobacterales > Morganellaceae > Providencia > Providencia sp. PROV040. The sequence goes on from NZ_CP120530.1 coordinate 1,720,971, forward strand.
AAGACTATTTCGATATCATATTGATTAAGAATCGGGTGTTCTCTTACTGACTTATAAAATATAGGGATAGCTTCTTCTTCGTTATAAACTGGTACTACTAATGATATTTTCATTGTGGAGTATCTCTGAAAACAAAGATTTTGGAGTAAAGGAAACCTAATACGAGGCTAATGGAAGAAAAAATTATTAAGGTTGCGATAGGTGGTAATCGTAGTTGGTCAGCGGCATAGCCTGTTAGGTAGCTTAGAAGCCCCATAAATAAGGTAAATGATATGTACCGTGTTGCTGTAGCTTTGGCTTTAAAAGTGAATTTTGCATTAGCAAAAAAGGAAAAACTGACCGCGGCGATAAAGCCTATTAAGTTAGCTATAGCTTGAGAGGTTGAAAGAAATACTGTCAGTAGTCCAAAAATAGACCAATGTATAAGAGTGTTTAAAATTCCAACCGAAAAGTATTTAGTAAATAACTTAATCATTTCAATCATTCGTATTGAGAAGAGAATAAGTAATTTAGTATACCTGAATATACTTATTGATGCAGCATACCAATAAGAAGAGTTTATGTGGAACGCTGTGTTAATCTTACTTTTCGAAACGCTATTTTTCTGGGCTCGATCAGAAAATTGCCACCAATATATTAGTTGAATTAGGGTTTTTACCTCAAGCGTCAGTGGTGAGTAAGCGGTTAACCGGTAGCGAAGTTTCCTATATCCACTCTTGTTGAATAATTTCGACCGGTTAAAAAGAAAAAGAGTATTAAATTTATTAACTCAATGAGTAATTGATTTAGAGAACAGCTGGATAATAACAATTCCCAGCGCAATACATGCCAGACCAATTAATGCTGGAAAATCAAGTTTCTGTTTATAAACAAAAAATGATAATGCTGAAACAAGAAATATTCCTGCTCCAGCCCATATCGCATAGGCGATACCAATATTCATACTTTTTACAACTTGGGATAAGCCATAAAAAGAAATGGCATAACCAATAACGACAATAATGCTGGGCACCAACTTGGTAAACCCATCAGACGCCTTCATCATGGTTGTCGCGGTTGTTTCAGCTATGATAGACACCATTAAGATTGCGTACACTTTCAGCATAAAAACCTCTTTAACTTATTTAGCAAACATTCCAAAATGACAATTCTAAACTATGTTTGAGATAAAAATGTCATCATAGCTATGAAACTCAACGCTTAAGTAAGCGTTTATACCAAGGGACAGGAACAGGGTGTACAATAGCCCGCAAAGCACGTGCATAATCCATAATTAATCCTGGGGTCCATGCCATCATCAGCGCACGCCGACGAATTTGAGCCGCAATCCATAACTCTGGCATACAAAGTACATTTAAAATCCCGATAAAATCACTTCTCTTTTGCATAGACAAAACGCCATCCAACGCAGCTTCCAAACCATATGCAACACTGCTGGAACAGTTTTGATATGTTAGGTTATAAATAGGATATTGGCGATATTTTTCCCAAAAACTCAATAAAGAAGCATAGTTATAAACATTGAAAACAATCTGTCTGTCAGATTCACACCATTCGGATGCTTCAGCTTGATAATTAGGCAAGAAACGCCCCGGAACGTTATTATCAGCGGTTGCTTTTAGTAGCCTGAAAAATTCTGAAGGAGAGCGATCAATATCTTCTTCAGGGTATAAGCTGATATAGAGGTGCGGATAGAGTTCTAGAGATGCATGCCCCGTAGAGATTACCCCCTCAGAATCAACAGCCGCAATATAACGATTAATAATTGGCCGTGGTACAGGACGTTGGTTTGCGGAGCCTTCGGGGGTCCAGATATGAACAGTCAAAATAGTACCTTGTTCAGTTGATCTATTTAAAGTAGGGGACTGTAGGTTTTCCGTTATTGGTCGCGTAGCCCCTTTTTTCTTAAACGATACAGGTAAAGGACGCATCAGTTCAAATATGGATGTTCCTCGTTGGATATGACGGGCTCGAAATGCTAACTTCAGGCATCCAAATCCACTTCCTATCATCAAAAAGCCGATGAAAAAAGAAATTGTTGCTTGGTGATGGGTAAACAGAAAAAAGGCAAACAGCATTTCAATTACGCCCCATAACAGGATTAATTGCCATCCAGGAAAACGTACGATCCAAGCTGATGCAACAACAAACAATCCGGTAATAAAAAAAACAAAACCGAACATCGCTGACAGTAATACATTGCTATATGTTTGATTAATTAAGATAACCAATGCACAGAATAAAAACAAACCACCTTTAAAGAAGAGTATCGTTTTTTGTGTCCCAATTCCACTTGAAGCGACACTTAATGTGATCAGACTTTCAAGTAACAATAGAAAACCAAACAAATGTATTGGAAAAAAAAGAATACCATCAATACCATCAATAAAAATAAAGATACCAATAAAACACCAAAGGAGCCCAATCCCCCAGAGGTAATGTGCTTTTCCTCTGATAAATTCGGCACCGAAAAGTAATAATGCAATTTGTAGCATCACTTATCCTTTGTTATTACATCAATTTTAGGATACTTCACCCAAAATAAACCAATTCCCAACAATCATTACTGGCTTGTTATGACTAAAAATAACACTTCCACGATCTTCTATATTCCACCAACGACCTTCTTTATCTTTCAAACAAAAGGTTATTATTGGAAGAGTGGTCTGAGCTTGCTCTTGTTCCCAATGTCGAGCGAGTTTTTCTCGGTCGTCAGGGTGAATAGATTCCATAATTTGTCTTAGAGCGGAAAGGGTTATTAAATCAGCCTTCGGATATGAACAATCTGTATTTCCCCATTCTATAGCACCATTATCTAGATTAAGTTGATATACTAGGTGCTGCGGTTTATAAGCCCCTTGTGTGTCATCAATTCTATGAGTACTTCGAGCGACAACCCGCAAAAAAACCATTAATAATGATATTACGGTCAAATATCCCTGTATTAACCACAGTGATTCATGGCGAAATAGGCCATGAAGGTAAAAAGGACCTTGCTGATTACGAGTGTAATAGATTGTAATAGTGGCAAGTATTAATAGTGCGATTGATCCTCCTCTGTTTCCCCATAGCATAGACAGGGTAACAGCAAGCAAAATAGGGATGCAGAGTAGTGATAATTTAGCAGTATTACGATGCTGATGAAAATAGGAATAGTATATCTGTATCGCAGTATCATTGAATATTAATATTGTGCTAATAATAAGAAGAATAAAAACAATACTTCCCCAAATTATATTAATTTTGAAAGAAGGCACCACCCTTTTGAAATGGGTATTAATTAGCCCCATAATCACTGTTGTCGCAAATATGTTGCCAGTAATATCAGCAATAAAACCATCCCAGAAAATATCATTAAGTGATGTATTATCAAACCAATACAAACTGATAGAAAATAAAACTGCATCTGCAAAACTGACAATTATTACTGCCGATAGCCATAACAATATTAGTTGCAGATCATCTCCTCTCTGAGCATACCTACGGACAATCCAAGCAATAGCAATACAAGAAAGTACAGCTAGAGCGGCGTATATAAGTGAAAGGGTGATTTGCTCATTATCGAAGCCATTCAGAATCAAGTTTAATACAACGAAGCCAATCAGTAATGGTAACCATTGGCGCTTGTGCATACATAAAAAAGCGGTTGTTGCGACTCCCGCAGGAAACCAGACAACAGAAATATCTGAATTCTCTGGTGTAAGTATTTCGGAGATTTCACCTGTTACGTAATAAAGTAATAGCCATCCTATTATTACGATTAGCGTGGTCTTATTTGATAGCAAGGATGTTTTCATAGTTTATTTCAGGTTATACATCATAAAGTTATGTTTGGCCTTATCTTAACGCAAAAAGGTCTACATCATTTCTCTTTTCAAAAAATATCAAAATGATATCTTGAGGTATAGCTATTATTATATTTTTTCCTGTATTTTTAGACACTTTTTATTTCTTATTTTAGTATGAGTTCGGCTCTGTAGGTACTTCAATGAACATTACGCTCCCAGTCAAAGCTAATAGCACCCCAAATCTGAATTTTTTAAAATATAAAACATGGCTTGTTGTTTTCATAGACAGCTATTCGTGAAAGATACCCAACGTCATATAAAGCAATACTCGAGCAATAATGGCAAAAATTGAACGTGTTCACCACAATTAAAAATAGCTAACTATGCCCCGCAGGGAATTATGTGCTCAAAGGCGAGAGTTATACCAAAGCGGAAGGGGATATGCGGAGCCAAGCTAAGGCGAGTTATCAGCCATCGGGGGATTATGCAATAAACACAGCACTCAATAACGGGCTTAATACTAAGCTAAACACGAGTAGTGTTGACCAATCAACGGGCGAATCAACAACGAGTGTGATGAGCGAGAAGGCCGTCAGCGATGTATTACAAAACGCGGTTAACCTGAATACGGTCTATCCCGTTGGTATTGTTGTGAGGTTCGCGCAAAACAAGAACCCCAATACGTTATTCCCTGGTACAAAATGGCAGTATATTGATGAAAACAAAACCATTAGTTTAGCCGCGTCAAGTGGCTCGAATGTCTTCACACCAGGTGGTTCGGATTTAGTGACCATTGGTAAAGGCCATCTACCCGTAGTGCCATTAAAGTATTTAGGAACAACTGTAAGTAGCAGAGGGCATACTCATACCCGAGGAACGATGAATATCACGTGTGAGATTGGATATATCCGGAGTGATAATGCTATTCACTCTATGGCAACAGGCGCTTTTAGTCTTGCTAACGGGGGAACTAGCTATAATAGTAATAACACAACTAGCGGCTATAAATATGTATTTAACGCATCTAAAACATGGTCAGGTGAAACGTCTAATAGTGGAGCACACACGCATACCTATTCAGGTAACACGGAAAACCTCGGTTCAGGAACGGCCTTAACAGTTACCAACGCCTATATCATGTTGATGGGGTGGTATCGAGTCAGTTAGTATCAGCATATTAATGCACAATATTCAACTCAATGTGAAGCATATATGGAAAAATAAAAGTAAGTAAATCTAATGAAATCACTGTATAATTTAGATTAGACTCTGTAGATTATACAGTTAAATAATTATGATGATAGCACTATGGAAATTTTAAAAAAAATCAATAGATATAGAAACATACAAACAAAAAAAATCAAACTAAAATTAAAATTATTATTTATGAACTTTTGTTATCGGGAGAGAGATTCAACGATAGCTGAGTATAATAATGTATGCTTTTTTATGCATACGCAGGCTATTGGTGATTCTATTATTACATCTGGATTAATTGAAAGAATCAGACGTAGTGGTAGAAAAGTATTTATTGTAGGACCAGAAAAAATAAGATTTTTATTTAATAGCATAATAGTAGTTGATGGATTTTACTCATTTAATAAGAAAAAAATACCGGAGCTTATCATTGAATTGAGTAAAGTAGATATTGATTTGGTTATTGATACATTTGATTTCGATCATTCTGTTTCATATAGACTAAAAACACTTTTTTTATTAAAGCCCAAGAAATCAATTGGTTTTGGTCACCCTAAAGGAACAATTTTTGATGTAAATATAGTAAATGATAATAGTGATGCTCACTTGTCTGAAAGGATGAAGAAAATACTTAAAATTATTGGGTTGAATGATAATAGCTATGGGTATTCTTTATCATTTTTAAGTGATGAATTTAAAGTTGCGCATGATTATGCTAATGCTATAAAGAAAACTGATAAATTAGTAGTTTTCAATCCTTTTGGTTCTCACCCTGCTCGTTCACTTTCAATGGAGCAAATAAATAAAATTATTATTTATTTAAATGTGCTTGAAGGATATAAAACAGTTTTCTTTAATTTGGATTGTGATTTTTCATGTGATTATTTAAATAATGTTATCTTGAACCCATTCAGAAATGCAGGAGAATCTTTTGCTCTAGCTAGTAATGCAGATATTATAATTACTGTTGATACTTCAATGGTTCACTTAGCAAGTGCATTTAATATTAAACAATATTGTATTTATAATAATAGGCTAAATAATGGTACGCAAAATAATAATATCATGTTTGGTCCAAACAATGATAAGGCAGTTCAATTGACAACAAATGAGTATCTCCAAACTGAGGATGGTGATGATATTCATAATTTTGATATTTCATTACTTATTGATGCAATCAATGATGATTTAAATTCCTTAAAGTGATAAAAGGATGTCTAGATAGATTAACATTTAATAAATCATCTAGACATGACTTTTTTGTTATGGTTATGTATGAAAAATAATTTTAGTTTTCATATCTGTAATATATGTGCAATTTTCAGGGATATTTGTCAGAACTAGTGACATTGCACCTATTTTTGCATTATTACCAATTATTATGTTCCCCCCTAAAATAGTGGAGCCACAACCTATAACGACATTATTCCCTATTACTATGCTGTAAGGATTTTTTCTCCATCCGATTGTTATATTTTGATAACAAGTAAAATTATCACCAATTATAGCGTGTTTTGTTATTATAATTGATGAGAAGTGATGTATTTTCAATCCGATTCCAATGGTTGCACCTAGTTCTATTTCAGTATTGTATTTATGTATTAGTTTATTTTGAATTTTACTAGCGGTACGTCTATAATGCTTATTGGTTGATGAATGCATACAGTTTGCCAATCTCCACCAAAAAATAAAATTAGCTCTATTTCCTTTAGCTATGCGCTTGAGTAATCTAATCCACGAAAACGATTTATTATTCAAAAATTCAACTTCCCAGAATTTCTTGAGCTCCTTTGTGTCTGAAGTGATAATAAAAAATAGTATAATCATATAGTTCATGAAACATAACCTTCTAAATTGATTTGCTAATACCGGTGAATTGGATTCATATTATGTATATTATCAGTCATTAAGTCTTTCTAAAAGTATGCTCCATTATAAACCTGATTTAGTGGAGCATTGGTAGAGGATTGTGGCCTTAAAGGATTATAAATAACTTATGCGTAAGAATAAGAATTTCTCACTATAGTAGAGAAACACTACTATCTAATTAATTTTATTATATATTTATTCCTGCTTATAGTGAGAGTGTTATAACTGATGGTAAATAGATTTATCACAATGAATTTAAAACTCTCAGGGCCGTTAGGTTGTGTGGGTTCAAGTTCCGAACTGGCTACCAAAAAAATTTTACTTATTCAACTAATTATAGTATGAGTCGTCACCAAAATGTTTCACACTCACCCTTTTCATTCACAAAATTAGATGATAAATCGACTCCTCTCTTGATGAATAGCATTAATAATAACGAGTTACTTGATTGTGAATTTAGCTTTTATAGAACCGATAGAAGCGGTAAGTTGATAGTCTATAAAACAATCAAATTGACTAATGCATCAATCGTAAGCATTAGTAATCACCATCCAAATGCCCTAGACAATAATGATGCACAAGCTTATGAAACAGTATCGATGAAGTATGAAAGTATCACCTGTGAACATAAAGCTGCAAATACCTCAAGTTATAGTATTACACAAAACCTAGTTAATTAATTTTATTGAGGTGATTTATGGTGATGTCATTCAAAGTGCTAGAGGGGGATAGGACTACATGCGGTGGAAGAGTATTAGAGGGGAGTGCATTAGCACATCGGGGTGGTATTAATTTTAAGCGACAAGCCGTTCAAGGTAATAAAGTTACATGTGGTGTTCATGCAGGAAGGTATGAAATAGTAGGGGGAGATTTTACTCATTTAATTGGGGGGTAACCAGCTGCTGATACCCGCAAAAGTTATTCAACGTGTCCGTGTCACGCCGCTTTTATTCTTTCTAATATCATAGGTGAATGCACGGCTTTAGATAATCTCATTCCTGATGGGGTTTATGTGTGGACAGAAAGAGTAGGCTCTGGGCACTCGTATGTTTCATTACATAAAAATAACCAAATAACAGTTTATACTTATGGTAGATTTGGTCGGACTGGTACACTTGGCATTGTGGGGGATGGTATCTTAATTCGCCTTATAGGTGAGGATGCACGAAATTACTACCGACACGAGTTATACAAAATGAATGCTCGGGTTTTTGCTATAAATGATGCCAATATACAGCAAGTAGAAGCTCACTTTATGGTGTTGTGGAGGGACGGATCTTCCCCTGTTGGATTATCTCCTAATGTGGGCGATGCAACTAAAAAGTATGGGCACACAATAAACATTTATGATTTATCAACGAGTAATTGTACAACACAAACAGTAAATGCAATAAAAGCAGGTGGCTCGAAGGTTTTTGAAAAAGAATTATCATCTGTTCGTTCGGGTTATTCGTTAGCCAGATATATTGTGACTGGTCAGGAATCTTTTGTGGTTCCCGCATCTTTAGAGGATTACATGGTTGGTAAGAAACAAGATTTATCTTCTCTTGTTGTCGTAGAAGTAACTGGGTTATTCAAAGAGCAGTATCCAAATGTCACAGGTGTTACACCTATGGAAAAAAGTAAATCGAGAACATTGTTTGAAGCCGCATCTGGTGCAGCATCTATGGTTGGATATCATACCGATTTTTCTGGAGAAGAAACAATGGGGATAATTGGACAATTACTTTACGGGGACGAAATTAATGGGAATTAAATTATTCGTAAAGTGGGGATTAACGCTTGGTATTATTGTAGCAAATTACGTTATATTATTTTTATTGAATGCAGGAATGGCTATTAACCAAAAATATCAAATGGGGCAGCCATGGTCAGATAATATGACTACAATACAATTAAGAGCAGTTATTAATGAACTACTGGATACCAGTGTGTTAATTTCATTTGTAACATTGTTTTCGTTTCCAGCTAGTCTATTATTAATAGTGATAATACATAAAATACTAAAATGAGATTTTGATAATTCAACTAAGGATTGGTGTGGATAATGCTCGTATCTGTTTTAACACATGATGCCTTTTCTAGTGAGTTTGATAAGTGGTACAAATTATTTTTTTGTAGCTTTATCTTACCTATTTTCATGGAATAGCCTAACCGTGGAAGTATTGTTGAATTTATATTTCCAATAGTTTTACTTAACATTTTACTAGTCAGAACAATCAAACTTAAATTATGAACCCTAAGGGAAATACTTATTTATAATTGTTAATTGGGTCTCCTGAGAATAGCAATATCCTTATTTTAAATAAGTTATGTTAGTAAAATTAATGGCGTAACTCATCTTATAGTTACAAAGGTGATAACATTGTCTGGCGGAGTCTGAATTAAATTTGTAGGTTATTGATCTTAAGCTAAAAAAATTCAATTCAACTTTTAATTTGGGCCTATTGTTGGGCCTAAAGTTTATTTTGCTGTTTTTGTGATGTGGGTTTGAAAAGTAGATTGCTATTTTAACATGGCTGCTCGGTTAAACGAGTAATAAAATTTGGTGGTTTGTTATGCGCCAGAAGCGGACGTTATTAACATCTGTTTTTTTATTTAACAGGCAAGCAAATCAGAACATACTAGATGTACGATGAGCGCTATTTAATGATTTACATTCCACCATCATGTAACACACCTTAATAAAATATAACATCACCATGGTTTTAATACACCTTCCGGCACGTTTAATTCAATCCTTAATCTCTCAAACATATCAAATGCATATTTTTGTGCAGATACAATCAGTATGTTAAAGCTATAGATGCAACTTGCTTCGTTATGTCGATTGATAAGATATGAAGTAGGATGCAATAATTTTGAAAATAGTTTGAATAGCGCCGTGTATTCTTCTTGTTCACCAATTTTTTCAGCAATACTTTTGACTGTTTCAGGGCTTTTGACACTTTTTAAGTTATTTTGATCTAGAATAGAATCATTTAGTTTCTTTTTGTTTTCGAACAACTCCAGTTCAGTGGTGTGGTTATCATTAGCAATCGTTGATATAGCGTCTATAATCTGCTTTTCATCCATAACCATCTCACTCATCCATTTGTTAAGTGAGTTTTCATCTTCAATTATCGATCTTAGCCTGATATTAAGCTCAAAAAGGTTTCTCGCACATAATGCTATTAATGTTATATCATAGTCATCTGACAAATTGTTGGCCAGTAAACTTAAAGAACGGTGGGTTCCTTTTGCAATATTAGTTAGTGCTACATTCTTATTAGTTCTTTCAATATTTTCAGTGCCCGAGCAAAACTGAATAAGTCTTTTATAATTCAAGTCTATTTTTAATACATTTTTTTTGACATTTTTGATTGAATCATGTTTCACAAACTCTCTAAGAGTTTTCTTAGACATACTTAATTCTCCCTTGGAAAATAAACTCATTAGCGATTAAGAAATTATTATATCACATAGACATCCATAGGCTGCGTGAGTTATAAAATAATCACAAGTTGTATTTAACGACTTTGAGATTCAACCTTTCGTGAAATTGTTCCGTAAGGTGTAATATTTTAGGCGTCCTAGCGCTCGTTAATATATCCGTAGCTGTATTAGTAAAGCCTCAATCAACTGTAATAAGAATCGTGGACTTCCGCTATTCTCTCAAAACTGCTCTTTGAGTTCAGTATGCGAGCGGTTTAGAGCCCTAATATTAACGCTAACATAAGTGGTACTATGCAGGAGCGATTAATGATAGTTGACCACTTCAGCTTGAATTTAATAGCTTTGTTGGATATCTTGTTTTTATATCGGAAGTCGTGAGGCTCTCTCAGATAAAGTATCCAGATCAATAATTATCTGTTGCATATCTTCAATTTCTCTTTGGGAAATGCCATCCCATAATTTGAGGTGACGGTCAAAAGCAACCCATTTAAGTGCATGAAAACCATTCCAAGCCAATCCTAGCCATGAAGCATAATTAGCATTCAAAATATTCTTTGTAATATACATTTTTCCTGCATTAATTGAGCTACTAGTCCCATAAGCTAAAGCGAGCACTATTCTGAAGCGAGGGTTTATTTTTAATGGCATTGTATCCATGATTGATTCACCAAAAGGCCTATCGTACAATTTCATTTGTTTTATAACATAAAAAGCTCGCAGCATTACTTCCATTATTGTCATTGGAATGCTGGTAACAACGAATTGCCTAAAGTCATATCCATTTACATACATAGACTCTATTTGCTTTCCAAAGTTTGAATTGCCCACAGGTATCCCTTCAAACATGCGTAGGATACCCATGAAAGGTGCGGGTAATCCCATTCCTCGATTGCCTTTCGCAGAAGGTGCATTAACATCTGAAAGCAAATGTCCTAGCATTCTTCCCAGAAGCTGAAAAACACTTCCTTCTGTTGGTGGCTTTGTACTAGGAATACTTTTTATGGTGCCATTAGTCACAACGGTGCAAGTTCCATTTAGCATATCGATGACACCAAATATGAATCCCAAAATTGGGTCATGGGCTAAAGATTTCAGCCTATGATTGAGTGGATTTATGGATATTGGTGGTGCACCAACAAGGTCGGCAATAGTTGATGAGTCTGGTGCACCAATTGGGTTGGCCTTACTGAGTGCATTACTTAAATCAGGAGGAATAATCTTGTTGAACGCTTGTTGAACCCATTTATTGAATACACCATCAACTTCTTGCTCCCATTTTACAGTCGGTTTAGGTGGAGCTTTAACGCATAAAATATCTAACATCGCAGCAAAAAGGCCGCACGAGCCTGCAATTGCATAGTCCCACCTATCCAGCCCATATTGGTTATTAAATGCTTCTACTCGCAAATTAATTTTATTATTAATTTCAAATGAATCCTGCTCGGTTAATACATCACTTAATGAAATCCTATCTTTATAATTGCTTTCAGCCGTACTATGGATTTGTTCTAAGCTAGAATCCTTCAACTGACCAATACCTGACATAGACTCTAGGTGCTTCTTCTTATTCTTAATAAAATCAGGGGAGTTCAGAACCTCTTGGTTATCTATTAGTCCTGACAATGCTGCCTTTATTGACTCTAAATCAGTATTTATTAACTCATGGGTCATAGATATTTCTGATGACCTTTCCTGTAAAAGCTTTATTGCTTTCAGCTCTTTCTGATATGAGGCTTTTTTCATTATGGCTTTTTCTTTGTAAGAAGATCTATTGTCGCCTTAATGCTTGCTATTTCTTCTTTGAAGTATTCAGCATTTTTTATAAGTCTTTCTTGTACATCATAAAGCTTTCGTATTGCAGTACCCAAAGCTGCAGCTAGTTTTGCATTTTTCTTCTTCTTAGCAATTGCATATGCACCGACACCGAGGATTGCCACAGGTGCAGCAAGAACTCCTATTCCTGCAACCATACCTCCACCCACAAGCGCCCCTGCTGCGGATAAGCCAGAAGTTATTCCAGCAGCAGATAAACCGACGACTTTACCTCCAAAATAAAGTGCTCCTAATGAGCCTAGAGCTCCTGTGCTAGATCCCAAGACAGTAGCTAACCCTTCAGTAATTCCTGGGTAATCCTTTTCCAGAGAGTTGAGGGCAGATGAGACATCTTCTGTTGCTTGTATTCTGATTTTCTCGACTTGCTCCTGGGACATATGTTCCATATTTTCTCCAAATTTAACTAGTTTTTATTTAATTATTTAATAATTTTAACCTAAATTAAACTGGGTTGTTATCGATTTTCCGATTCCTTAGGTAGTAAATCGTTAAACTTTCATAATTAGAATCTCGTTTATCGTATTTTAAAGTCTAGTGATGTGGTTGGGTTTACTTTTTGCTCAATCACTTCTTATCGATTCTTAGTGCGGTACCTTCTCAGGAATAAAAATGTATCTTAAAATTGATGAAAACTTTAAATGTTTCTACTTGCAAAGCCGATTAACCAAAAAAAACATAATTGGCAGACCATTCAGTCTGCCACATGTTTCTTTGATAGATACCTAAAAAACTATTATCTTTCCCCAGCCACCGACATTTTTGCCAACTCTGGATTATTCGCCTCAAAGATTGATAGCGGCAATTCAACCTTACGCCCGTTCTGATCTTCCACCGCTTTAACCACTTCAAACTCAGCAACATCTTCACAAGGAATTTCCAATCCAGCAAAAGTGGCACGAGTGGCGCTAGAATCGCCAAAAGGTTCAACTTCCAGTATCGTAGATAAAGGCACCGCCATTATTGAGTGAGCCGTACTCCCAGTAACCGCCATGATACTCATCGCAGAATTGGCCCATCGTGGTGAAGATCACCACTTCAAAGGTAGCCCAGCCCTTCACACTACCAAAATGCTTGAACCAAAAATCAAGGCGTTGTTCATCAGTGACTATTTCCATTGTGATAGCAGATTCAGTTGTGTTGTTCATAAGTTGATACTCCAATAAAAAGAAATAAAAAGCGCCAATCCCGTTAAGGACTGGCGCTAGATGTCATCAATGTTGCGTTAATTTAATAAGCTAAAAGAACAGGCTCCACAGGGATTTAGCGACGGAGACGATGCTGTTTTTAACAGTGCTAATCGTACTTTTTATCAATGGCGGCAAGGGAATGATATCGATTAAGGTATCCACAATATCACTGATACATTGCCCGAAATCATTACGTGCGGCATTCTCCAAGGATTGCGTTCGGTAAGTGCTGTTCAGTTGCCTGGCTACGCCGCTACTGGCTTGCGCTGGTAACGCCTGTATTAATTGCTCTGCTAATTCAGTGAGTTGAAAACCTTCTACCGCAGAGACTGTCATCACAGGGTGGTGCGGCTTGAATGCTGTTATCACAGCTTGTTGCTTCAATTCCAAGTTAGCTACTTGCTCAGAGGATGGTTGCTGGCACACTTCATCCCACTGGCGACAGGGCTCTATCTTGTCGGCTTGGTTCAGCATAAATAGAAATCTCTTAGGTTGATAACCGCATTGCTCAGTGAGAAAGCGATAACACTGTTCATCAGAAGACCATGCCCTATCATCGGCCTTAAGTACCCAGATGATTAAATCCAGTTCTGGTAATAAGTTACGATATAGCTGGTGGTACTCTTTATCTCGTTCGAGGCTTTCCCCTACGCCGGGTAAATCTATAAAGGTAAGCGTGTGATTGTTCATAGTTATACTGAAGCGCTGAGCCTGCCGTGTACAGCCTGAAACATCACTCACAGGCGATAAGGGCGATTGGAATAATGCGTTGATAAGACTGGATTTTCCTGCACCCGTTTTACCCATTAGACCAATGGTGGGCGAGTAGTTGATTAGGTGGCTAAGTTGGTTGAAAAAAGAGGTTTGGAATGAACTAGGTAGAGCTGATAAGAGAGAGTTATGAGGCATGTTAATCCTTGGAATAATAGGAAATTATAGTTATTCAAGGAGATGATATATATCTGAAATTATTTGTAATAACTGTAATAACAGCGCTCATTAATAGGAGCTGTCACGATGGCTAAGTGCGATTGTAGTGTAAAAACACAAGCAGCTAAGGGAAACCCTAGTGTGAACTGGGATTTATTTAGGTATATTAATAATATATGATGAGGCGGTTTGCCATTCAATAATAGATGTTAACTAAATCCACAATAATCGAAATTATTTAAGGTTGTTAAATGATTGAAAAACATTCAGATATTAGTAAGTTTTTAAGTTATATATTACGTCATCGACCAGAAGCAATCGGTTTATTTTTAGACAAAGAAGGATGGGCAATTATAGATGAGCTTATTCTTTGTTCTGCAAAAAAAGGATATGTACTTGATAAGATTCTTATTCGTAATATCGTTGATAATAGTGATAAAAAGCGCTTTACAATCTCAGATGATGGATCACGTATTAGAGCCTCGCAAGGGCATTCCTCTCAGCAAGTAAATATTGATTATAAGGAAAAAGTACCTCCATTTTTTTTATATCATGGAACAACTAAACGATTTTTACCTGCAATAAGAGAGCAAGGTTTACTCCCTATGTCACGACAGTATGTTCACCTTTCACTGGATGAAAATACTGCTATTTCAGTAGGTCAACGTCATGGAAAACCAGTTCTACTGAAAATAAAAACCCTGAACATGTACGAACAGGGCTTTAAATTTTATCAAGCTGATAATGGAGTTTGGTTAACAGAACAAGTGCCCTATGAGTTCATCCAAGAATAACTACTATTCATCATTTGCCTGTTCTGCTTTATAGCGGGCTGACTCAAGACGAGCTATTTTCAGCCATTCTGTAAAATTATCCATGTATCCTCTATCTTCCCAGCCAGCAGAGGCGAAAGCATGAACATAAAATACCTTTGGATCTCCCGAAGTATCATCCCCGTCAAAGCAAACAATATCATCAGAGTAAGATAGTTTTGCGAATGGAATTAGCTTTCTTGTTGGGTATTGGTTCTTCATTTCAAGCAACCAATATTTAGCAAATTTTTCAAACTCACATAAAAACCACCAAGGGTCTAAATCTAAAATAACCTCTTGATTTATGATTTCCAAAAAAGTACGCGGAAATTGAAATCCTTTTGGTAATTCATCTAATGAATAAATATAACATGACATACGATATTAATCCTTTGGCTTTCCAGTTACCCTAGGTGGCTCATTAGAGCCATATGGATTATTTTTACTAAAACCACCGCTTTGTTTATCAATTCTTCCTGTAATGGCTTCGCCCCAAGTTTTAGGCTCAAACCCTTTTCTCGGATCGGAAAACCGCGCTGATTCTGCGGCTGTTAATTTTTCATCAAAACTACGTAAATTAGCTTCAACTTTAATATCAGCATCCCTAGCCGCATTTATTCTAGTATTGTCTATACTAGTCATTTTTCCATCTGGCATTTTAACAACATCAACGGGAGCACCTTTCCAACCATCTTTTTTCATGCTGGAAACAAGATCATCGTAATTATATTTCACACCAGTACCTAGTTCTGTTTTATTGTATGAAACTGTATTTTGCGAAAAACGAATTTCATTAGCGTCAAATGAGATTGCATTTCCTTTTGGTGGAGTAACATCAGGTTTCACATCCGGCTTACCTGTAACTTTATTTCCTAAATAACCACCTGATACTGCCAATCCACCAAGACCAACATTGATACTCCCCTCGGCTATTTTACCATCTGCAATTTGTGCAAGACCAGTTCCAGTCTGATAAGAGCCCCCTGAAATCAAAGCCAACCGCATTATTTGGCTAATACGTCCCGGACCAGCCAATAAGGCATCGGTACCAATCATTGCTTGCCATTCCTGTCGAGCTTGAGTACTTAACTGACTTAATGCTTGATTATATTGCTCATCTAAGTTAGGTCCAATATGACTAGTTTCTTTCAATATATCCGCTATTTGTTTTTGTGCATCTGCTTCACTAACTCCCCTTAGCTGCAATTGCACACCGACAGCATTTAAATACTCAACTAAAACAGCTTGTTCTTTTTCATTTAGCAATCCTTTACTATTTCTTTCAATCAAGCTATTTGTATATTTATCCTTATCTATCAAATAGATGATATCTAAAGATGCAGATTTAAGGTTTTTCCCTGCCTCTTGGTCATCAAGTGCTTTATTCAGTGTAGCTCGTTCATCTTGGCTTAAGCGATTATTCTCAACCGCATTCTTCGCTGCTTGCGAGCCAGTAATCGCCCCAGCCACATCACCGGTAGTCAGTCCGCCAGCTAATCCTGAAGCCAGCTGACTCAGTGCACTGACTTGCTGTTTCTCACTTTCACTCAATTCCCAAATTTCTTTGCCCGGGAAGAGGGTATTCATGATAACGTGAGCCGATAGCTCACCGCCACCAGCGCCTAATCCACCTGCAACGGCAGATTGGTTGTTCAACTCAGCAACAACAGCACCTAATACCGCATGCGCCATCGCATTAGCCGCATCATCTCCCTTTGTTAATTCTTTAATCTTGGTTGCCAAGTACGGAGAAGATGCATTTGCCAATGCACCTGCTAAATTATCACCTGCCAGCCCTTGTAGCAAGCCAGTAACGGCTTGAGCGGCTTTTTGGAAGTCGCTGCCTGTGCCGTATTGTGCCATGGCGTTGTTGTAGGCTTGGTCTTTAATGGCCTGCTCGGTGGGAGTTGAACCCGAGTCCGTATTTTTTTAATTTATTGATTATGAAAGGGTATTTTCAGAGAGGGTCAATCATGTGCGCTAGGCGTGCACATGAAGGTCATGGCATAGGCTTACATAAACAGCAAGTGTAACTAGTATTTTCTTCTGAAAATAACTGTTATAGATGGTTTTATCATAAGAATATATGAGACTTTATATAGTATACTTTAAAGTATACGAATCTGAAAGTAATTGTTAGTGTTAGGTTATAGATGAGAAAACATAAACAATGAATTTAACTTTAGGGAGTATAGATGTTAAATCAAATATCCATTAAAAATTTCAAGTCCATAAATACAATTGAGCCTATTGAGTTAAAAGCGTTTACTATAATTTGTGGTTCTAACAGTAGTGGTAAAAGCTCTTTACTGCAAGCGATATTGATGTTAAGTCAAAGTTACTCTAGTAGATACCAAGATGAACCAATTACTTTGAATGGACCATTTATAAGACTTGGTTCCTTTCAAGATATAAAAAAACACAATACAGTTGAAGATGAAATTCATTTATCGATATCATTACCTATAAAGGAGAGATTTCTTTTTAGGAGTCGACGTGATGAAAATTTGTACCTTACTAACAACTTGAAAATAGGTTTAGATCCTAAAAAAGAAAGTAAAGATGATGAATTTCATCCTCGAATTTTAGAAAGTAAAGCAATAATTAGCGTAATTGATGATAATGGTTCTTTACAAGAGATAGATAGGATTGAAATTTCTATAAATGACGAACTATCTAAAGGTGAGGCTCCTTATTTAATAAAATCTTTCAGTACAAAAGAAGATGGAGCTATTAACTCTGAATTTCCAGATTTTAAAATTTTAGGCAGTGATAAGGGATCACTAATACCATCAACACTTAAAATAGAATATGACTTAATTAAGAAAATTAGCGGAAGTGTAATTGATTCAATTACTAGCGTTATAGTTAAAAGAGGTTATCAATCAGAAATTGATTTTGTTGATGAAGAGTATCAATTACTACCAAAGAAATTTATTGAAACAATATTGGATTTTATTAAAAAAGAAAAACGCGCAATTTATGATTCTATATCAATACCAGAAGATTTCTTTTCAAAACTACCAGCAGGTTCTAAAAAAGATACTGTTATTAAAACATTAAAAAACAACATCGTTAAATCGACATATAATCTTAATGAAAATGCTATTCCAAAAGATTTTCTAGCGAATAAATTTACCTCTTTGAATGATTGGAAAGCATATTTAATGGGACTAGAGGATAAACCTCAAAAGTCATTAATTGGAATTATTGATAAAAATAGGAAGATACTACAAAGTATATGGTGTCAAGAGATGCCACAAAAAAAAGATATTACATTTTTTAATTCGCGGATTTTTAATGATGTCGAGCGATTCTTAAGTTTTTATTTTGCTCGTTCAGTAAAATATTTAGGTCCCCTTAGAATAGAACCTCAAGCTATTTATTCATCTTTAGGTCATTATGATCCTAATACAGTTGGACTTAAAGGGGAGTTTACTGCAGCAGTTTTACATAAGAATAAAGATGTATTTGTTAATTATTTATCGCCAGTGTTAATTGATGAAAAGCTTAGTCTGGATAAAAAAAAGGGGCCTTTAAAAATAGCATGCCAAGAATGGTTGTCATATTTAGGAGTTGTTCAAGAGTTTACTACTGCAGATAAAGGTAAGTTAGGTTATGAATTAAATGTTAAAATTAATAAAAGTGAAAAATGGCAAGATTTGACACATGTAGGTGTTGGTGTCAGTCAAGTATTACCAATAGTTTTAATGTTCTTACTATCAGAAGAGGATGATATATTAATATTTGAGCAACCTGAACTTCATTTACATCCTAAAGTTCAATCTAGACTATGTGATTTATTTATTGCTATGAAAGCGTCGAAGCGTCAGTGCATTATTGAAACTCATAGTGAGTATCTTATTAATAGGTTAAGGCTCCGTATAGCTCAAGAAAAAGACACAGAAATTCAGGATAATACTTCATTATATTTTGTGAGCAAAAATGAAGGAACCTCAGAATTTATTAATGTGGAAATTAATAAATATGGAACAATAAAAAACTGGCCAGTAGATTTTTTTGATCAGACAGATAGAGAAATTGAAAGAATATTATATGAAGCTAGTTTAAAAAGGAAAATAGAGAAGAATAAGGAATAGGATAATGGTTGCAGTAATTAACTTTGAATATTTGATTTCTCCAATATTATGCGATAGCTCTATTTTTAGTAAAATAGTAAAAAATGTAAGATTGCTATCAGAGCTATTTTCTGCTGGGATACCGATCGCTTTTATAGAAGAAGATATTATCATAAAAATGAGTGAGCATAAATTATTTCCTAGTCAAAATATTTATCAAAGAATAATATCTCAATTAGATGAGGATATTTCTATATGTTCAAGTGATCTTGTGAGAATGATAAATATCATATTGACGCACTCCAAAGAGTTTGATAGTAGCTTTATAAGTCATGAGGTTGAATGGGATAGTGAAGTCGTTTTCAGTCCTGATTTTTGTTATATTTCAGATGTTCGATTTAATGAACTAAAAAGCCTCTATACTAATATTTCCATTGAAAATCATTTTTCAGAAATGAAATTTTTTCCATTATATTTTAACGATCAAAATCCTTTATGTTCGCAAAGGATAAGTATTACTGGAAAGGTGAGAAATATATATCCTGATAAAGATAAAGTTTATCCTTACCAATATAATGGTAGCGTTAATCTATTCGCGGACATTGATGATTTTTTTCTAAAGATGGATGGGTTTAATTTGTTTAAATTAGCAAAAACACCCTTGGAAATGAAATTATCATTTTATATTGGCACATTAAAAATAATAAATGAAAATAACTTAGATACTAATTTTTCATGGGATGACTTTAAG
Organism: Providencia sp. PROV040; assembly: GCF_032706145.1. Lineage (NCBI taxonomy): Bacteria > Pseudomonadati > Pseudomonadota > Gammaproteobacteria > Enterobacterales > Morganellaceae > Providencia > Providencia sp. PROV040. Next base: position 1,740,852 of record NZ_CP120530.1, read on the forward strand.
GTCGGCGCTAGTTTTATTGACTCGCTTAAGGTAAGTGAATGCTATGCTGAACAGCAATTTAGTTCAACTTTATATTCTATAATAATTAATTTGTTAGCCAAAACAAATAAAAGTGAAGTGAATCCTTTTTATAAAAGTGATTCGGCTGATGAGCCAAGAACTCTAGGGCATTTAACAGCATATAGAACACATGTTACAAAAAAAGGAAGAGCGCTTAGATTACTTTTTTGGAAAGATATGGAGGCTGATATATTAATATTTGCTAATGTGGGAAATAAACATGAACTAGAAATATTGAAACCGTAGGTTTTATCTCCACGTATCAGTGTGGAGATAAAAATAAAATTAAGTATATGATAATTCTATTAAATTGAATATTAAATTTTGATGTGTTAGTTTTTTGGCTATTTACTATTAATAATTTGTAGGTTTCTATTTTATTAAATTGTAAAAAATGAGGCCATAAATTAATTATTATGTACCTTATTTACAATATTTCCATCATACTCCTTAAGGTACCCCCCATAGTGCCTAAACAACATCTCAGGCCCCTTATGTCCCATTTGTCCTGCTAGCCAAAACAGGTTAGCGCCTTGGCTGATATGCCTCGTGGCAAAGGTATGTCTAGTTTGATATGGATTGCGATATCGAATACCTGCTTTTTTCAGCGTCGGTACCCATGCTTTTTTCCTGATTGCATCAGCGCCAGCCCAAGCTTTATTTGTTTTCGGATCTTCAAAAATTACATTGTCTTTCATGAACGTGAATTGCTTTTGGTCATTTAGGGCGTTCATGGCCTCACTATTTAATTCAACCTTTCTGGTACCGGCTTTAGTTTTGGTTTTCTTAATAACACCAACCACGCTGGCGGATTGCACATGAGCAGTATTTTCTATGAAATCTATATCACTCCATCTTAATGCACATAATTCGGAGCTTCTTAACCCAGTGTTAATGGCAAACTGGAATAAGTTTTTCCATTGCTCATATTTTGTCGCAGCGAGTAGGGCTGAAACTTCTTTTGGTGACATAGGATCAACAATATAACTGCTTTCAGCATCACTATTATTTGATTGATATCTTGAAGCCGATACAAGGCTCACAGGGTTAATCGGTACAATACCATCGGTAATGGCTTCATCCAGTGAGCTACGCAAAAATGAGAGCTGGTTACGGATGGTTTTTAATACTGTCGTTTGCTTTTGTATCCAGTTTTTAAGAATAGCCGGTGTCAGTGCTGAAACATGTAATTGGTGCAAATCAGATAAGGCACTTTTACATTTTTTATAACCGCCAATTGTTGAGGGCGATAAATTTCTAGTTTCACAAATAACTAAATATTCCTCTAAATAATCAATCACTCTTTTCTCTCGATTATTAACGCCAAAAAGTATTAATTTTTTAGAGTTAGGAAAATATTTAGCGTAATTAAAAGTGCCTTTTTCAATGTTATTTTGAATTTCAGCAAGCAACCTTTCAGCGTATTTTATATTTTTATTATCGACGGTTAATCTAGATAGGGGCTCTCTACAGAGCGCCCCTCTATAAGTAAACGTGATAACAATAGTTTGGCTGGTTTTGTTGTTACGAACAGTCACACCTCTTGGTAGTGCGTAGCCTGTTTGTTTTTTCGCGCCCACTTATTCACCTCAGCAATATCAATCCAACGTTCTTTTGAACCTTCAACTTTTAAAACATGTACACCGACTATCCAATATTGCCGTTGTATGCGCTTATTAATGGACTCTGGTGTTTCTCCGTACATATTGCAGTATGCGGAAATAGGCAAACATTCATATAACATAACTTCCTCCTATGTCCGCTTTCTTAATGTTGCGGGAAATTAAATCATAACCTTCTGTGATATTTTGTCTCATCTTGGTCTTGCCTCATCATTAATAAAATAAGTTAGTCAGCAATGTCGCAGGCATGCTTGATATCAGCTTCAGTACAGGGTCTGTTTTTTACACTGGCAGCTAATTTGCCTAACTTAATATCAAACTCAGTTAATAATTGTTCCTCGGGTGCCCAAGGGGTTAATTGTGGTTGTTTCATGGTGGTTATCCATTGATTTTGAATAAACCACCACAGTAAGAAAAAATGCAGAATAAAACTGATTCTGCTTAATCAATTAGATTGCCGACCACCCTTTGCTGTGCGGTTACTGTAGGCTGTATTTCAATTTTGATATGTGCCGGAAAGTCATAAGAAACCTTGCAACGCCTATCAGTTGAAACAAACCCGTGCGAGCCATCGGGTAGGGTGATTTTGACTTCTTGGTCTTTTTGGTGCTCGTGTCTTAGCATTGGTCTTGCCTCGTTTGTGACATGTCACGTTAATGAATAATTGCCATTGATATTGGATGGCCCAGCTGTAGCAAAACTGCTTTTTTCACCATGGATAACGTTTTTTCTTCTTGGCTGGTAGTTTGTTCTGTTGTGTCAACAGACCACTCAACGCTGCATTTATTGTTAGTTTCATCGTGAGTAATGATGACTTCTAATTTCATGGCCATAATATCATTTCCTATAATGCGCCGATTTAAAGGCGCTAACGCTATTAACGAACTTGTAAAGAACGTTCTCCAATTTCGAGATGTGCACCAGCAACTTTTTTGCCTTTTTCAATCGCATCTTTAATGGCTTTTTTGTCTGGTGTAGTCACTACTTGAACTTGAACTAAATCATTAGGAAGTAAATCTTCGTTATCGATGACAACAGAAGTTGATCCTTTACGTGCAGTAAACGTATTTTTAAGTGTTTTGAGCGTGCTTAGACCCGATGCTAGTAAGCAAGTTAACGCATATTTTTTCAGGTTCTTAACTTGGTTTTCGAATGACTTTTTACGGTCAGCCAAGCGTTTTGACTCTTCATCCAGTGTTTTGGCTTGCCCTTCCAAGTTGCGAGCATGGATCATAATTGCATCCAGTTTATCACCCAGTTCCCACTCGATACCCTCTAAGGTATCGGCGATCTCTTCTGCGGTGAATTCACCTGTTTCGACGAGTTGTTGTAATTTGCTGTAGTCAGCAGCCATTGCAATAGCGGTTGTCTTGGTCATTAGATTGCCTCTTCTTTTTGTTTCAGTTGGTCTAAACATTCTTTTTCAATTTCATTTAATCGACGTAGACGGCCGTTTAAATATTTTTCATACTCACTATCACCACGTTGTTTGGCCAACTTGGCATGGGTTGATATTTCACGGGTGAGGGTGGATGTGATACCCCGCAACTCGTTCGCCGTCACCGCACTGCGCATGGTTTCAGTGTGTCGCGTGAACTTCTCGTCTAACTCTTTGCGAATGCGGGTAGCATCTTCAGCGTTATCGCTGGCGGCTTTGATTTCGTACTCGAGCTTATTGCTTGCCACATATTCAGGGTTATCGTGCATTCCCATAAATACGTCAGAGCTAAAGCCAAGCATGGATAAGGCTTTTTTGATTGCATCGGTGAGAGATTTTTTTATCACTTCACCGTCCGTTCTTATTCCTTGCTTGCTTTGGTAGCGATAAGGTGTGGCACCATAGCTCTCGAATTCGCCACGAGTTTCGCCCTCAATGATGTACCAAAAGCGGATCTTGATTGAGTGGTTTTGTTCGAAGAGTAATGTTCCATCCCCATCGCGTAGGAATCTCATTGCGACTTGTTTATGGTGGGCATCGAGTACAGGCTCGACAAGGGGTTTCCCATCAATCATTTTTTCTTCAATGATTTCATAACCCCAACCTTCACCGATGGGGCCGAATATTTCAGTCGCACGCATAAACATATAGGTGCTGTTAATACTGGTACCAACAAAGCCAACGCCATCAAGTGGTTTGGTAAAGCGTGAATCAGTACGTTGTACTTGCTTCCAAATATTAAGGTTGTTTGTATTACCACTGTTAAGCACTTCATCAAGTACCGCCGCACGTTGTTCAAAATCATCTTGTTCAGTGGCAATTGGCGTAGGGGCAACAGGTGCCTCAATCACAACCGGATCAGGTTCTTTTTCTACTTTAGCCGGTGTATCTTTTTTCTTGCTGGTGCGCTTTGGTTTTTCTGCTTTAGCCGGTTGGTCGGGTGTTTCATCATTAGCCGGCTTAGCATCTAAATTATCAACTGCAAAACGGCCATTACCTAAGGCGGTTATCGTTGTTGTGCCGGTACCGAGTTTGGAATCAATAAACGCTTTACGGGCATTTGCATCATCGAATAATTCTGGCTTTTCGCGTGCCTCAGTCACTAATGCAAATATATTTTCACGAGGAATATCTAGAACGCTTGGGAAGGTACGTAAGTCCATCGCTAAGCGCTTCCATGCTTTGTCGTCAGTACTAATAAGTTCTTTCGCTTTGCGGACATCTGCACTTTTAACGTTGTTAATATCGACATCACCTAATAGAGCGAGGGCGATTTCCATATCTAGCATGGCATAATCACGTTTTACGGTTTGTTCAGGCTCAACAACTTCAATCTTAGGTTCATCTTTAAGCCAGCTTTCTCCTAAGGCTTTGGCATCTTCAATCGTGATATCGGCATCAGCATATTCATAAACCGCCTGCGCGATTTCCATGGTTTCATCAGCATTCATCAGAGAAACTTTGGTGATTTCAGCAAGGCCTGTCGCGATATGGCGAATTTTTGTTTCAGCTTCTTCATTATCACTGAGATATTTCAATGTTGAAGTGTATTCTTTATCAGTAATTTGAGTTTTACCGAACAGCAGTAAAGCAGCTACGCGGGGTTTAGTGGCTAACTTTTTAAATTCTTTATATTTAATGGGTTGCCATTTTTCACCGTCAAATTCATTTTCAACAGCAAATTTTTCATCGAACTGATCGAGTACAGGGCGGGGAGAACCTACCGCATCTTCACAAATAATAGGCTCATCGATATTAAAATTATCCATGGAATCGGGGTAAGCTTCCGATAATTTAATCATAGCTGTTGCCGCCGCAATCTTAGCGTTAGCCGAATTGAAAGCGATTGTTAAGGGTACAGCGCCGTTGGTTCGAGCCTCGGTCGTAGGCTCAAATACACAGATAAAAGTTGTCATTGGTCTTGCCTCTTAATAAGGGATTTGTTCGTCTTTTTTAGAAATGGGTTTGCCTTCCAAACACAGCAGCATCTGGATCTGGTCTTCCAGTAAGCTTGATTTCACCTGCGCATCAGCAAGAATTTTGCTTTGTTCAGCTTTGAGTGAGTCAATCTCTAATTGAACTAGCTCAGTGTTTGACGGAGCAGTAAAGGGAATGTCGATAGTATGCTCAGCAATGACAAAGCCTAAACCAGATTCAATATCATATTTGAATGGATAAGGGCGGTATTTGTATGAACCGTCAAGTTGCTTCTGTGCATGAATATAAAGGGTGACACTTAGGGTTTTAGGTTGTGCTTTCATAGCAGCTCCTTTAAAATAACTGTGATCAGTGATTTATCATTGGTCTTGCCTCTTCTAGCGTTTGGTCGCGCTAGTAGAACTCTCGGTTAGCTTTGGTCGGCGACCCGAGGTAAAGGAACCCACTTCGGTGGGTTTTTTTACGTCTGCAAATCAATACTCGTCTTTCCGATCTGTCTGGTCTTGCCTCTGGCTTTGGTCTAACTGTTTCCCTGGTGTGGGCTAATTTTTAAGTCTGAACACTTATCTAAATACTTGCTGTGTTTGTATTAATGAAATGAATATTAGCAGCGCTATTTTTAATTATCAATAGCAATGCTAATTATTTTAAGCAAAAAAAAGCCGCTAATATTAGCGGCGGTATTTAACTGTTTGTTTTAGTTAAGCAAAATCAACCATTTTTATTGGAAGAGATTTTATAACTTTACCTATCACACGCAAGTCATGCATCTCAGACTCTTCGATATAAAAGGTTTCATAGGCGGGATTATCTGATTTGACCGCAAGTTTTCGGCCTTTAACGCGTTGTAGTCGTTTAATGAATAGAGAATTTTCAAAACTAAACACATAAACGCCATCCCCATCAAAAAAGTCGCTATGTGTATCGACAAAGACAACATCTCTAGGATTAATTGCAGGGGACATGCTGTCACCATTGATATTAATCATCTCAATGCCTTTCAGACTTTTACGGCCAAATAACTCAAAAACTTTTTCGGAAGAGAACTCGATAGATTTTATGGTATCTGGGAAGTCATTGTTAATAAAACCACCCGGACCTGCTTTCGCATATATATCCATTAATCTCAATGTGTTGTGATCATTCCTAATTGATTGTTGCGGCTGAGCTATCTCAACATTTCGATTTGTTGACCTGACGTAGTCGAGTAAAATTTTTAATTCAGGGTTGATATCTTCAGGATCAACGCGAAGTAAAGCAGCAAATTTTAATGTGGTATCTGTATTTAAGGCGGTACGGCCATTTAGGTACTGACTAACTGCTCCCTGCGTAGCAAAACCAAGTGCCTCCGCGGCTTTTTCTTGAGTTAGGCCGAGAGATTCACGTTTGCTTTCCCAGATATTGCGTAAATTCTGGGCTGCTACCTTGTCAGATTCGGAAATTTTTCTGTTCATACTGCCTAGTTTATTTGTATTACTAATATTTTTCTAATAGCGTTGCTATTGATCTATTTAATTAGCATTGCTAATATTGCATTGTTAAGTTAAAAAGGAGCTAACAAATGAAATTAAATATCTACCTAAAGCAACAGCAAATTAGCCAGTCTGAGTTTGCTCAGGCAGTTGGCGTGACACAGGGCTACATTAGCCAAGTCATTGCAGGGAATTACATTCCAAAGGGACGAAAAGCTATTGAGTGGGCATCCAAAACAAATTGGCTAGTGACCCCACATGATTTGAACCCGATAGATTATCCAAACCCTTACGATGGCTTACCCAATGAGCCATCAGTATTACAGTTATCAGATTAAAAAACTGATTATTCATAATCAATTTTGCGACAGGAGACGCAGAGATGAGTTTTGATATCGATATTGTCCGCTCTGAAATTGAGAGCTGGGCTACAGAATATGGTCAAGAGCACGTAGCGATTGAGATAAGCCGTGCGTATTTGCAGATCACACGAGACAAGTCACAGAGCCGCTTACATGTGATTGAAGATGAACGAGGCCAAGCGGATTGGAAAGCGATTAACAATAACCGGCAGCAGATATTTCGTTGGTTGCGAGGCGATTCTAACGCATCAATGAAAAAATTAGCAGAGCTGATGCCTGCGATTGAAATGGCGTTGCCGGCTTCGAGGTTAGCTCGAGTACGTGGCGACACAAAAAACTATTTAGCTTCGGTGGCCATTCAACGTTTTGCAGATGCGATGACCGAAATTTTACTTGAGGGTCGTGACATGTCACGGAACATCAATAGCGCTATTACCGCACTCAATGCAATATCACGCCCGACCAGCGTGCACTAATTCAAGAGGCAAGACCAATGCTAAGAACGACTGAATTGATTACCTACTGCAATGGTTTTTTATTGAATGGAAAGCCAGCAGACAGACAACAGATCGAAGATATCTTCGAGGGAAGAAGGGCGGCAGCGCTCAATATTGGCATGCAATACGAACAACAAAAACAAAAGCTACTTTTAAAAAAGCTGACACCCGAGCAATACCAGAATGCTTGCCGCGATATCGCTAAAGCGCTGGGGGTGTGAAATGAGACCATCAGATTTGTTGCTTGATTTTGGGCGACCAGTGGCTTATTACCCTGGTCTAGTTAAACGCTTTGGTAGCGTTAATGCGGTGATATTTTTCAGCCAGATATTTTATTGGCAGGATAAAACCGATTCTGAATTAGGGGTCTATAAGTCTTCTGAGGATATTACGGCCGAAACGGGGTTAAGCTATCGCGAGCAACTCACCGCAAGAAAACATCTTGTGAAACGTGGGGTTTTAATTGAAACGGATAGGCGTTTAGAACACAAAATATATTACCGTATAGATTGTGACCAACTTGACCAAATTATGACGCAACCTGTTGATAATCTCCCAAATGCGCAAAGCGCAATCGGGGAAAGTCACAATGGGGATTTGGCGAAACAACAAAATGAACGGCCGCCACAAGACAAATTCGACGGTGGCGGTGAAACAAATCCGCAGTTCGATCCTACAGAGATTACAACAGAGAATACTACAGAGAATATAAACCCTTCTTGTCCGGTCGTTTCACAACCTGACGAAAACACGAATGATAATTCGTTTGTGGCTCGCCACCCTGATGCCGTTGTGTTCAGTGCAAAGAAACGACAATGGGGAACATCGGATGATTTGCTTTGTGCGCAGTGGATATCCAAACGGGTGACTGAACTTTACGAAAATGCATCTGCATCTGATGACGATATCAATCCACCAAAAGAACCAAACTGGGCGTTATGGGCCAATGATGTACGGTTAATGCGCACCATTGACGGCAGAACGCACAGGCAGATTTGTCGGTTGTTTGATAGGGCAAATAAGGACCCATTTTGGTGCAAAAATATTCTTAGCCCAAGCACACTTCGAAAACAGTGGGACAAACTGGTACTAAAATTTGCTGAAATTCCACAAGGTGAAGATTGTTTGCCTGCACAAGCTCATTGGAATAGCCCTGAAGCATGGGAGAACACACTATGAAAAGTCTCCTATTAGCAATTGAAACCAGACATAGCAAAAAATTATCGAGCCTAATTCAGCCAATCAATAAACCCACTGGAATCAATGAACATGCGGAAAAGTTGGTTGATATGCTGTTTGATAACTTAGTGCAAATTTTCCCAGCGGCAAAGCATACTGTGTTTTCAAACCAAGACGATATTTCAGCAACTAAACGGCAATGGGTACTGGCGTTTATCGAAAATGGCATAACATCTGTTGAGCAATTGAAAGCGGGAATGAGTGTGGCTAGGCAGCAAGAGTCTGATTTTTTCCCATCCTGCGGAAAGTTTATCAGTTGGTGCCGAGAGGGAATGATGCAAGCTATGGGTCTACCTTCAGTTTGTGAAGTCATGGCTGAAATGAAGCGCTATAGCAACATGGAGTGGCGATACCCATCCGTTGAGGCATTCCCTTGGAAATCAGCGGTGATGTATTGGATTGTGCCAGAAGCAAGGCGACGCATGACGCAGTATAACTTGTCCGATAAAGAGATTAGGGAATCTATCAAAAAGCAGCTGATAGCTTATTACAACCAGATACAGGAAGGTAAGCCAATCCCACCAATCAAGCCGTTAATAGGTCAAACTAAAAGAGGGGTTTCTACATCTGAACTCATCGATAAAGAGGGTAAGTATCGTTTAATTGGTGAGGAAGCGATAAAGGAAATAAGAGATAAAATTTTATGTAAAAAGGGTAATTACAGCCACAAATAAAAATCGATAAAAAGGCTAGACCAAGCCGTGACCATTAATACAGAGGCAGACCAAATGACAATTAAAGACCCAATCACCGGCGAGTCACTCGTCTGGAGCAATCACCCCATATTACCCGATGATGGTTTAGACCATTCACCATGTCATATTGAGCGCCTTAACGCAGCTGCAAGGGCAAGAACCAAAGCACCATATCAACCAGAGCCGAAACCCCAAAATAGGTAGTTATGTCAGGTAAATATTTACCTGATGGACTTCCTCATAACCGTGCTTTATGGCCAGAAGAATATCGCGAACTGGAGCAACTTGATTTATTCGCTAGCCGGTTAATTCGGCAATTGAAAAATCGCAAAATCTACAGGGAGCGAGTACTGGTTGAAATTGAAAAGGCACCGGTAGTACATCGGGAATTTTTTAGAGATAGGTTAAATTATTGGCGTGAGGTGATGAGGGTATGAAACGCACACACTTGGAAAAAATAAAATCGTTCCCATCATATAACTACAAGCTTTACAGCGTATATAAGTCCGTTTAGTCATAAGGTTATTAGATGTAGTTAGTTGGAGTTAAAATGAAAAAATCGGTTTATAAAGCAAGTGGTTTATGGAACCAAACGTCTTTCATAACTCTTTTTGTCGCAACAAGCGAAAAAGATGTACTTTCAACAATAGCATTTTGGGCAAATCTAGGTGGCGCTAGAGTAGATGATTTATCTATTGAGCGTTATTGCTCAGTGCATTAACCGAGTTGATATGAAGAGGCAAGACCAATGGCAAAAACAGCAGCAGAACGTAAAGCCGAACAGCGTAAGCGTCAAAAGGAATCAGGCGTTACTAAAATAGAGTTATTTCTTGATGAGCAAGAATTAGAAATGCTTCAAAGAAATTGCGCATTACGTAGACCAGGAAGAGAGCCTTATGATATCGCTGAATATCTCTCAATGTTGATTAGAATTGATGACCGTTCAGTTATATCGTTAATTACAGAACTAAATAAAAGGCACTGTAAAAAGTGTAATGAACAGCTACCGGTGGCTGAGTGTTGTCTCAGTGGTAGTTCTGAGTGCTGGAACACACGAGGTTGGCATGAACTGAAGCTAGCGCTTTAAGTACACTAAAAACACTTGGTTGACGAATTCCAATATATCCGAAGTTTTTTGGTTGACAAAAATAGAAATATGCGAAAATATAGCAATGCATTTCACCAATAGGATATAAAGAATGGAAGAGAAAAATTTAATGCCATGCTGGGATTTACAGCAAGAGCTAGATAAAAAATCAGTAATGGCATTACTCAGATCAATTGCTGGAGTATTGATTGAAATTCCTCAGCATGAGCATTATTTGGATAGTAATTGGTCAACAGGAGTTCGGGCTTATGATTGGGTCAGAAATTACTTGTGTTTAGCAGCAGAACAGGGAACTATACCCGGTTTAAAAATGATATCTAAACAGCTCGATTTTGTTTTGGCTATCAATGAGGTTCCTATTCAATTCTCTAAAGATTGTATTAGTGCCCCTAAAAAGAAACATCGTTTAGTTAGAAATCATGCTGAATTTGAACAAATGTCATTATTTGGCTCAAGTGAACCAGAAATAGATGTTATTTGGAGAGTACTAGCAGAACCATACTACATTGAAGATACGGATGAGTATCCGCAATGGGATGTTGCATTAGTTGGTATAAACCAATATGGCGTTAAGATGAGTGAAGTTAGATACCATGAAACAGTATCTGTACCTTTAACTGATAGTTCTGATTCACTACCAGAAGCTGCCGATATTAATGATGTACCTTTAAAACGCCGCAACGCACCAGATGAAACTGTGAAAAAAGATGGAACTGTTTGATTTCAAATCAGGCTATAGAGGGGACAAACTGAGACTTGCTAGGATGGCGAGGGGGCTGTCGTGTGAAGAATTAGCGACAGCTTTAGGTAAAAGTAAACAATACATTAGTAAACTAGAAAAAGGTTTTAAGCCATCAGAAGAACTTGCTGATGAAATAGCTCGGTATTTGAATATACAACCGGATTTTCTATTTACTGAACGAAGTTATCCAATAGAGGATGAACAGTGCCATTTTAGAAGTAAAAAATCTAGAACTAAAACTTTAACTAACAGCATATTAGCAAGGGCTGAAATTTTAAGTTCTTTGATTTCTTCTCTAGAAGATGAAATTGAGTATCCTGAATTAAATATCCCTGATATTTCAGATCGTCCAATGAATACCTTGGATGATATTGAAAGAATAGCTGAGAATTGCCGCCGTTATTGGGGGATAGGGCTAGGCCCAATAACATCGATGGTTAAATTCGTCGAAAACTTAGGTATTATCATTACTCATGTGACTGATGTTGATGATAGGGTTGATGCTTTTACTGTAAATAGTAAAAGGCCCATAATAATTCGTAATGATGCTAAAAGTTCAGTATGTAGATTTAGATCTGATATAGGGCATGAATTAGGTCATATAGTTTTGCATGAAGGGATTATTACTGGTGATAATTTAACTGAAAGTCAGGCTAATCAGTTTTCTAGCGCCTTTATGGTTCCTAGAGTATCTTTTATGAAAGAATTCCCTCGAATGAGGGGACGTTACTTGGATTGGAGTGCTTTAGGTGATTTTAAATTACGCTGGAGAGTAAGTTTGAGAATGATAATTTACAGAGCTTCAGCGTTAGGTTTAATTACGAAAGATCAGGCTAGACAAGGGTATATGTATCTTAATACAAAAGGTTACACCGCTGTTGAGCCCGGAGATCATTTAATTCCAGTAGAAGAACCAACTTTACTGACTAGAAGTATTGAAATGCTAGATGATTTATCATGGAATAACATTCTAGTTAAGACAGGTATTACAAGAGAATTAGTACGCGAGTTATTTGGTGTCAATAAACCAATCAGCGATAAAGCTTCTTTCATTTATTCTGTTGGTTAATTCATATATAATCCTATCATTGGTCTGAACACCCAATCTTAACACTTGCTGTGTCTACTGAGAGAAACGTATGGCACAGCATAGCTTTATCAAAATGTCTAACGACACTCTTGTACCGGCTAATCCCGCGGCAAGGGATTTTTTGCATTCAAAAATCAAGTGTGGTGATGTGCTTTCGGCTGATTTCAAGAAAGCCCGTAACCCACGTTTCCACCGAAAATATTTCGCACTACTCAATCTAGGGTATGAATACTGGGAACCAACCGGCGGCACAATTTCGCCTGAAGAAAAAGAATTGGTTCGTGGTTACGTTAAATTCCTCGCTTACTACACCGATAACGACGATGCTCTCCAATCTGCTGCTGATGTTTATCTAGACGATATAGCACAGAAACGTGCTCACAATATTTCAGCGACAAAATCTTTTGATGCTTTCCGCTATTGGGTGGTAGAGCAATCTGGCCATTATGAAACCTTTGATATGCCAGACGGTAGTCTACGCCGCGTCGCTAAATCAATTAGCTTTGCCAAAATGGATGAATTAGCCTTTGGCGAACTCTACAAATCAACCCTCGATGTGCTTTGGAACTTCATTCTATTCCGTAAATTTCCCACCCAAGAAGCTGCTGAAAATGCGGCGGCTCAGTTATTAGATTTTACCTAGAGGCAAGACCAATGACCAAAAAATCAAAGACAAAAGAAGATAAACAATGGCTATCAGATGTAGCCACACTTGGCTGCATTTGCTGCCGTAATATGGGATATGGGGCAACTCCCGCGGAAATCCATCATGTAAGAACGGGGCAGGGAATGGCACAGAGAGCTAGTCATAGAGATGTATTGCCGTTATGTCCACCTCATCACAGGCCTAGCTACGATACTGGCTTTCATGCGGCCCCCAAAACGTGGCAAAAAATTCACGGTACCGAAATCGAGTTATTAGAACAAACCAAAAGAGAAGTCATGGAGCTGCGCGCATGTCGAGTATAAAAAGTATTTCTGATGGGCTGGTATTAGACAAAGAGCGTGAGGCATGGTTACAAAATTGGTTAACTCGATTTGGTACATGGGTTCACAGTGGTCGAATTGATAAACGTCAAACCAGTATGATCGCTCAATTCATGGAAAGGGTAGAAAGGCGTGATTATCCTGACAGGCCCACATGCAGTGATGATGATGGTTTGCTTATTCAGCGAGTGGTTGACAGTATTTACCGTATAGATGTTAAGGCATTTGATATGTTACTTAGTCGGTATGCTTATTGTGCATCAGACAGAGCAATAGCGCGTCTCTATCATGAAAATAGTGAACCAAGAATTATGGCACGTAGAAATGGAATGCTAAGGGAGAGAAAACCTTCAATGTCTACTTGTCGACGAGAGGTGGAGGAAATATTAAAGGCAGCTGAATATTTATTGTACCAACCGCTGGTGGATGCATTTAAAAATAGAGAAAAAGAGGCAATATTGAAGCGAAATAGCAAAAACGTGTTGACTTCTTTGAACTAATGAGCCACTATTTTAAGGTAAGTTGCCATTTTAGTAACGTCACCAACTAACCCAGCCAATGCGCTGGGTTTTTTGCTTTCTAAAACAAGTAAAGCTTGCTGTCACCTTTGTTCAGAGTTACATGTGTATTCACGACCAATAAACGACCAAAGGTATGAAATATCATGTTAAAACATAATAGTATGACAGAAGAGGCAAAGCTTGTTTTAAATGCGGTTACAGGTGAACCTGCGACAGTCGGTGAAGTTTCTCAATTTACTGAACTAACAAATTCTTGTTGTCAGTTAATACTGACACAGCTTTCAATGGCTGGACTTATCAAAGAAAACGTCAAAGAAAAAACATATCAAAATATCTAAATCTGTGAAAATGGGCGACTGTAAAAGTGTTGGTAGCACTCTTACAGTCATTCGCCCGTTCCGCGAGATCACGGACAAACTAAAGCCCACCGCTTATGTGCACAAAGCATGGTGAAGCTTATCAAAAAAGGTTTCCCTGATCTATGAAAAATACTGTGAATTTAAACAGTGTAAATTTAGTTAATGATGACTCACTCAGCTACATAAAAACACTTCCAGACAACTGTATCGATTTAATCGCAACTGACCCGCCATACTTTCAAGTAAAGCCGTGCAGTTGGGATAATCAGTGGGAAAATGTCACGTCTTATCTATTATGGCTTGATGAAATGCTTGCGGAGTTTTGGCGCGTTCTGAAGCCCAATGGCAGCTTATATATGTTCTGCGGTTCAAAACTTGCAGCAGATACTGAGTTGTTATTGAGAGAACGCTTTAACGTCCTGAATCATATCATCTGGGCAAAACCGTCAGGGCCATGGCGTAGAGCATGTAAAGCTGACTTACGCAGTTTCTTTCCAAGTACTGAAAGAATTCTTTTCGCTGAACATTATCAAAGCCCATACAAAGGTAAAAGTAGTGATTATTTACAGCAATGTAAGCAGCTAAAAGAAAATGTGCTCAAGCCTTTGATTGAGTATTTCAAGCAGTCGCGTGAATCGTTAGGGATAACAGCAAAAGAAATAAAGCAAGCAACAGGTAAGCAAATGGCGTCTCATTGGTTCAGCTACAGCCACTGGCAATTACCTAATGAGTCTGATTACCAAAAGCTACAAGAATTATTTCACCGTGTAGCAAGTGAAAAACACAGTGAAAACCCGTTAAATCGAAGTCATTCAGATTTAACAGAAACACAAGTAACACTTAACCGCGAATATAGAGAGCTTGCTGAGCAGTATCAACTGTTACGCCGTCCTTTCTCGGTTACTGTTGATGTTCCTTATACAGATGTGTGGACATATCCGTCTGTGCAATATTACCCGGGCAAACACCCTTGCGAAAAACCTTCAGCGATGATGGAACACATTATCAATAGTAGTAGCCGTGAAGGTGATGTTGTAGCCGATTTCTTTATGGGCTCAGGTGCAACAATAAAAGCAGCATTAAAACTTAATCGTCGAGTTATAGGTGTTGAACTAGAAGCCGACAGATTTGAGCAAACCAAAGCGGAGATAAGTAAAACCTCCAGTTTCTAATTTTCAATTAACTCGGGCACTCCGTAGGGGGTGAATTTATGCGTATGGATAAATATAGCAACGCAGCCTACGGTAGTGCTGGGCTCACAGCATTCTTTGCAAGCTTATCGCTTTATGAATGGGGCTTCATTATTGGGATGGCATTTAGCATCATCCTAGGCCTAGCGACTTTTTTCATGAACAGACGAGAGCAGCGAAAGCGAACTCGTTTATTTGAAGATCTGGTTAACAAGACTGATCCACAAAACCCATCAGCTACCGCACGAAAAGCCGCCGAACTTATGGCGAAAGCACCTAAGGATATCTAATGTCACTCAAACAAAAACTAACTGTGCTAATTGGCGCAGGGGCTTCGGCCATCGCTTTAACGGTGATTGCGCATTTTGAAGGTGTAAGATATGAACCGTATGAAGACGTGGGCGGGGTTTTAACGGTCTGCTATGGGCATACGGGAATAGATATTGTTCCCAACAAGACTTACACAAAAGAAGAATGCGATGAGATATTAGAATTAGATTTCGAATTAACAAAAATGCAGGTTGATAGATTAGTGAAAGTTCCTATCAATGATTATACAAAAGCAGCTCTATATTCATTTGCTTTTAATGTTGGAACTAATGCATTTGCAAGATCAACAATGCTTAAAAAACTCAATGCGGGTGATCAATACGGTGCTTGTGAAGAATTAAAAAAATGGGTTTATATTAAAAAGAAAGTATGGCGTGGGCTTGTAAACCGTCGAGAAGCGGAGGCAGCTGTATGTCATGGAAACCTATAGTGGCTGTAATTCTCTTTATGCTGTTAGCGATATCAATAATTGTATTTGGTGCCTACAGACTAACTGACAATACATGCGGCATTGATAAAGCCAGTTTAGAAAAGCGCTGCCAGAAAGCTATCGACCACTATAAAGGTCGGCAAGTTAATTTTTAATCTTCTAGGTGGTAACTACCATGAATACAGTCAGAGCATTATTATTTGTCGCTGCATGGATGGCCATTTGGGGAATGTGGAAACAACACGAGAGGATAGGTGAATTAAACACCAAGAATGCCGAGCTGCTCGTTGAGCTCACGGAGCAAGTCAAAATTAATGAAGATTACCAAGAGCGTGTTCAAGCGCTTCATAAACTCGATACAAAATATACTCAGGAATTAGCCAATGCGAAGAGTGAAATTGACCAGTTGCGTATTGCTGCTGAGCGTAATCCTGAGCGGGTGTATATCAAAGCCAGCTGTAAAAAAGCCGAAGGCGCTACCACCTCCGGCATGGATGATGCAGCCACCGCCCGACCTACTGACTCCGCTATCCGAAATTATTGGTTACTCAGAGAGCGAATTGCAGAGTCAGAGAAAATAATACTTGGCTTACAAGATTATATTAGAACGGAGTGTTTACGTTAATACCAATCGGTAAATGCTCTTGCAAAAAAAATTAAACTTATGAAGGTAAGGGCGCTTAATAAGTAGATGGAAAACTTTAAAAAAAGAGTCGTTATATCTGGTTGTTTTTTATCTTTACTAATAATGAATAGGATGCAGATAAGGATAGGGATAGATATGAGTAAGAGCGCAATGGGGTAAGTATACATATATATTGATACAGCTCTCTTTGTGATGGAATTCTTATCAAATAGTAAAATATATTCTTAACAAGAAATCAATGCGGAAAATTGAACAACAACGACAGGCGATGAAATCAAAAAAAAGCCTACACAGCAGTAGGCTAAAAGATGTTGCTTTATACAATTGAATATCTCTTTAAATATAGTCGGTATTTCAAAGTATGCAAAATTATTTCTAAGTATTTTAAATTGATAGTCGATTAAGTGAACAATGAGCCTCCATTTGGGGGCTTTTTAGTAGCCAGATATTGAATAAGTCTCTCATTAGCCTTTAATTTGGTATGATCAGTCATTAATAATTTGAAATATCTGGATTCATATCTACTCTTTAAGTACTCATAATTAGTGTAATTGGTTATACGAAAGTAGTATGAAAAACAGAAGTCAACAATTACTAAATGATTCAGCACTCTTAGATGTAAGAATTAGATATTTAGTCAAATTTATACGTAGTAGAGCGTTTAATAAACTACCAGACAGTGAAAAAGGATTATTTGAGTCGCAACTTTATTCAATGAAGACGCTATCATCAATATTAAAAATGAGAGTAGATATAGTAAATGATAGAAAATAATAATAAATAATAGCCAGCCTCATACTAGTTTTTTATAAGGGAAAAATACAAAGTAACAACAAAGAAAAGCCCCTGTTCAGGGGCAAAATAAAATAAAGCAATAGTTTGAACACACTATCAGCATAGATGGTTTAAAAAGTTTTCATATGAACTAAGTGTAAGCAAATACGGAAAAGAAAATACGAATATGAGCCTCGTTAAAAGCTTAAGAAAACACTAGAAGGACAAAATAAACTTATCCTCTAGTTTGTTAGGTAAGAGAGTAGGCTTTTTACTGGGCTGCTCTTTGTATTGCCTCTCCTCCAGCCTCTATGTCTTCACCAACACCTTTAGTGGTGTTGCAGGCAGTTAATGTGAAAGCAACCGCTAATGAGCAGATGAGGAAACTGATTTTTTTCAACATATTTTCTTCCTTTTAGTGTGAAGTTATAAGTTACAAAAGATCACTTTTAATTATAGCAGAACAATTTGATTACCATTTTTATCAGTATAGAGCTGTAATATTAGTATTAATGCATGATATCTGTATGGGGTTGGTATGGTTAGATATACCTGACAAATGAAAATGAGCTGCTATATTTTAGGTGTTAATACTTTTTTTGGTAATTAATCACATTAGCAATAAAGGGTACACTCTATGATATTAAAAGAACTATTTATCCGTATGCTTTATGTTTTCCAATACTTAGTAGTTGGTTTTCTCTTGTTATTAACATCAATAGCCATACCAAACTGGTTAGGCAAGGCATCAGTCTTTTTTGTAGGGTAGAATTTAGTAAGTGGGTAGTGTTTAGGGAGGCTGCTATGGCAGGTAGTGAAGGGGACGAAATTAAATATTTACCATGGACAGGTGCGGCTTTGAAAGTAGCTTTGATAATGACGGTCGAAGCTATGAAGTTAACGCCTGAAGAGGCAGAAAGGAAAAACATTATAGTTGTAGTTGGTCCGTATGCTCGTCCATATAAGGAAATAATTTCCATAGCTGAAGAATATGGTGAAAAAGAAATTCCTAAATCAATGAGAGATGCTACTCCAGAAACAAAATAAAAAAGAATTCGCAATAACCCGCCTAGAGCGGGTTTTTTTATTTGAGGGAAATAGCTAATCAGAAAGTTTATTCCTACAAGTAGACTTTCTAATCGGCTAAGGAGATAAACACGATGGCTAAACCGGATTGGGGGACGCTACAGCAACAGTTCCACACATAACGTTATTTTGTGAGGGAAAAATAAAAATGCCCCAGATATCGGGGCGAAGTAGAGAATAATAGTTTATGAATGTGACGTCACTATACGTTAATCGTGAATGACCACAATCTGAAAAAGGTAGTAATCTCAAGCAGATGGTCAGATTAGAGCTTTGATGAATATCTCCTTTCTTATACATAAGTCAAATATGCGTTATTCATTATATTTAGCTAGTGTTAGTATCTCTCAAAAAGGGGGTAACTAATGATTTCATGGTTCGATGTTATGGCTCTTCTTGCGATACCAATAATTATATTGTTTGTAGTTATAAAGATGGCAATAGGAAGTCATAAGATGCTAGAAAAAAGTGAGCAAGTAAAAGGGGAAGTATTAGAATCTCACAAAAACGAAATTAAAGAGTCTAGCGATGATGTGCAGGCAAGGAAGATAAAGAAAAAAATAGTAACAAAGATAATCTGGTACAGGGTATGCTCTGTTGTACTATTGATACCGGTCCTATATTTTTTGTTTAGATAACACCTCGCTTAGAACGGGATTTTATTGCAAATCACAAAGCTCACTACGGTGAGTTTTTTAATTTGTTATGAGGAAAATATTATGGCTAAGCCGGATTGGAGCGAGCTACAAAAACAGTTCCTGTCTGACCATGCTAAATCAGGAATATCCCCTAAAGAGTGGTGTGAAGACCAGGGACTTAATTACGCAACAGCAAGGCGATATATAAAAAAGCCAGCTGCGCAATCTGCGCAAAAAACTGCGCACAAAAAATTGCGCACTGCGCACGAAAAAGAATGCGCAAAAGAGGCAATACACGATAGTGATATATCAACTGCGCAGGGTAGTGAACAAGATAATGCGCACAATGATGAAAACACGTTTAACCTGCGCAACTACAAGCTTACAGACCTACAATTTCGTTTCGTCAATGAGTATCTTATCGATTTAAACAGGACGGCAGCGTATAAGCGAGCAGGTGGAAATGGTGAAGGTAATACTGCTTATGTTGGCGCCAGTAGGATGTACAGAAATGCTAAGGTCAATCGAGCAATTATAGACGCGTTGGCAGATAGGGAACGCAGAACGCAAATAACCCAAGATGCCGTATTAAAAATGTGGTGGGATATTGCGACTGCAGACGTTAACGAGCTGACTGAATATCGTCGATTGTGTTGTCGTCACTGCTGGGGCTTTGGTTTCAATTATCAGTGGCGTGATGTGGTCGAATATGACGATGCTGTGAAAAAAGCCATGGCAGCAAGTAAACCACCTCCGCAAGATGTGGGTGGCTACGGTTACGATGATACATTAGACCCTAACCCTGATTGCCCTCGATGTAATGGCGCCGGCATTGGTCGTGCGCATTTTCACGATACACGTGATTTAACTGGCGCAGCTCGTCGTTTATTTGCTGGTGTGAAAGAGGGGAAGTTTGGTGTCGAGGTGATCACTCGTAACCAAGATGATGCGCTTAAAATGGTTGCGCAGCATTTAGGGATGGTTAAGAACAAGACTGAGATAACTGGTGCTGATGGTGGGCCCATTCAATCAACAGGGATAGATTTGAGCCACCTTAGTTTTGAACAATTAATAAAGTTAAGGGCTAAATTAACGAGTTGAGTTATTTGGGGATTTTTTCATACTCAGCTAATTTACCTGTAGGCATAATATCTCTTAACTCCTCGAATCCTCTTAAACAATTATATTTATTATTATTTTTTTTCTTAAGATTTAAGTATATAGAATATTCATTGCTTTTTGTTGCAGTGAGCGTATCTATAATGGATCTAGAAAGGTCATGATTTTTTATATAGACTTCACTTGCACAAATATTAGGTAAGTTATGAATTAGGTAATTATATCTCACTGTGTCAGTTACTGTGAACTCATTAGTTGGAAGGGTATTAACAAATGCAATGGTTTCTATTACATGAGTATTTTCTTTTTGAAATAATTCAGCTGCTTTATAATTTGTCATTATTGTGGGAGTAACTGTTATGAGCAAATTAATTAAAAGTAACAGAGAACTCAAAGCTTTTGGGATTCTTTGTTTTGTACTATAAGTTGAAATAATTAAAATAATGCTAATAATCGTTGATATTGCACCTAAAATGCCATTATAAAACATTGATCCAACAGTAAGTGAAATAGAGGTAATCCAGATTAGAATATCACGTTTATGGTATAATTTTTTAATAAGTTCAGTAATTTTCCAATGCTTCTTGTGTTTTTTTTTATTTCTTCGTCCCGGAGGGGGAGAGGATTCTGAAGGACTATTTATTTTTATTGATTTTTTTTCTATTTTTACCTTTGTTTCTACAGTCATGATATTTCCTTGATAGGGATTAAATTTAATTATGTATATTATATGAAAAGTTAAATTTATCTAATGTTGATTTCTATATTTTAGGTACAACCATGAACATCGATTTCAGCTTATTTGATGAAGAGATCGAAAGGGAGATAGCGCGCCGTAGTTTGCATGAATTTATTCAGTATATAAATCCTGAATACATCACAAGCCATTTCTCTCAAACGGTGTGTGATGCGCTCGACCAGTTCTTGGTTGATATGATGGACGGAAAGCGCCCTAAGTTGATATTAGGCGCACCGCCACAGCATGGTAAGTCTGATATTGTTTCCCGCTATCTTCCCGCTTATTTCTTTGGAAAATACCCGAACATGCGGGTTGGGGCGTTATCGTATTCCTCTGATTTAGCTGGTGATATGAATACCGATGTTCAGCGGATCATGATGTCGGCTGAATATCGTGTGCTATTTCCTAAGAGCTGGTTAGGCAACAAGCCTGAGAATGGTATCTCCGTTAAGCGTAACTCTGACGAGTTCGGCATTGCCAATCACAAAGGCAGCTATGTGTGTGCGGGTGTGGGTGGTCCATTAACGGGTAAGAAAGTTGACCTCGGTATTATTGATGACCCGATAAAGAACTCGAAAGAAGCACTTAGTCCGACGGTTAAAAAGTCGATTTGGAACTGGTACGTTTCGACCTTTAAGACCCGCTTATCAAAAAATAGCGGTGAAATCATCATGGCCACGCGGTGGGCGACCGATGATTTATCTGGTCAATTAAAAGAAAAAGCCCCTGAAACCAAGGTACTCGCATTCCCTGCTATTAATGAGCAAGGAGAAGCGTTGGTACCTGAACTTCATCCCATTGATAAGCTGTTGGAAACCAAAGCAATACTGGGTGATTATTTTTGGTCTGCCATGTATCAACAATCACCGAAGCCGGGCGACGGTCAAATCTTCCATGAAGAGTTTGTCCGCTATTATTTACCTAAAGACCTACCAGATAAATTCGATAAGGTTATTCATAGTTGGGATATGACCTTTAAAGACAGCGACGGTACCGACTATGTAGTGGGGCAGGTTTGGGGTAAGAAAGACGCCAATGCCTATTTGCTCTATCAAATTAGAAAACGCATGAGTTTTACTCAAACGAAGGATGCCGTGAAGCTACTTGCGGAAAAATTCCCAGAAGGGCGCCGTAAGCTGGTGGAAGACAAAGCCAATGGCCCAGCAGTTATCGACTCTCTTAAATCATCGGTATCAGGCTTAATTCCTGTTGAGCCCGATGGTAGCAAAATCGCACGTGCTCATGCCTGCACCGCGGAATGGGAGGCGGGCAATGTGTGGCTACCACACAAAGACATTGCGCCGTGGATAGTGGAAACCGTGGAGGAAATTACCACGTTCCCATTTGCTGGCCATGACGATACGGTGGATGCAATGACGCAGGCATTACGTGATTTATACCAGAAGAAAAAAGGCGGTTTCTTTACAACCAAGAGGTAATTCTATGTGGCCGTTTAAAAGGCGAAAAATTGCAGAACAGATTGCACCGCCGAAGCGGTCAGCGTTTACCACAGATTTGTATCCTGCATTAGCAAAAGAGAAGGGATTTAACGGGTTAGTTCTACCGCAGCCGATGATTAACGGTGTGGGGATGGACAGTATTGATACTTCCGTTCCTTCATTCAAAGGCGAACAAGTTTATGGTGTGCCTGAATCGCAAGCGGCTTGGTATGCCTCACAAATGTTTATTGGTAACAACATGTGCGCCATCATTGCGAAACATTGGCTGGTGGATAAGGCCTGTAATATGCCTGCTCGTGATGCTATTCGCCAAGGGTATGATATTGATTGCGATAATGACGATGACAGTGCTATCAGCAAGAAGCTACGCAAGCGCGATAAAAAGTACCGCATACAGCATCATTTGAAAGAACTTATTCACTTTGGGCGAGTGTATGGTGGTCGATTAGCGTTGTTTGTGGTGGAAACCTCAAACCCGAAAGAGTGGTATGAAAATCCGTTTAATCTCGATGGTGTGTCCAAAGGAATGTACAAGGGGATCAAGCAAATTGACCCACAATGGGTAACGCCTGATTTAACCGATTCCAATATCCAAGACCCAGCCAGCATGGATTTCTACGACCCAACCTATTATGTGATTGCGGGTCGCAAATACCATAAATCGCACTTTATTAAATTTGTGCCATTCCCCGTGCCTAATGTACTTAAGCCGCTGTATAACTACTTTGGTGTCTCGGTACCAGAGCGCATCTATGAGCGTGTCTATGCATCGGAACGAACAGCCAATGAAGCGCCGCAGCTGGCAATGACCAAACGGTTATTGACTATCGGTATGGCAGACCCTGAAGGTGCAGATAAGAACACCATTCAGGAAAACATGCTTTATTTTATGGAGATGCGCGATAACTACGGTGTGCAGGTGATGGGGAAAGAGGATGTTGCACAACAGTTTGATACCTCGTTAGCGGATTTAGATGCCACCATTATGACGCAATACCAGCTAGTCGCAGCGGCGGCAAACGTACCCGCGACTAAGTTACTCGGTACCACACCAAAGGGATTTAATGCCACCGGTGAATATGAAGAGTCGAACTACCGTGAAGAACTGGAAAGCGTCCAATCAAACGACTTAGAAGAACTTTTGCAGCGCCATTACGACATGTTGATGCGCAGCGAAGAACTACCGCTGACTGAAATATCGGTTACGTGGGCGCCACTTGATAGCCCAACGGCCGCAGAGAGTGCTGATATTGAGTTGAAATCTGCTCAGACGGATGCGGCTCTAGCGGCTACGGGGGCAATTGATGGGTTGGATATCCGTAAAAAATTGGCTGCAGATAAAGAGTCGAGCTATTACGGCATTGATGTAAACGAGAGTGACTATGTCGAGACGAATACGAGTCCGAACGAAAAAGGCGAAATGGGCAACCTCCCGCCAAGCGGTATTGAAGGGCAAACCCCTGCAGTATTCAGCAGCGCCATCTAGCCGTTATCAACGTGACATGTCACGGTTAATCAGTTCGATGATTAAAGACTATGAAAACGTATTTAGTGAATTGAATGATGATTTTTACGGCTCCACGATGGATGCCAGCATTGCGAGTCAAACGCGAATTTGGCTCAACCGGTTAAAACGCAAGTGGGATAAAATCTTTAGTACGCAGTCTAGCGCCATGGCCGATAAGTTTGTTTCCCAAGTCGATATCGGCGCGCAGCGTAATTTAGATGATTCTCTTAAACAGCTCTCTGGCGGTATTACCATCAAAACCGCTGTCATGCCGGACGCGTTAAAAGACCGAATGATTGCCGCCACGGCTGAAAATGTTTCCCTGATTAAATCCATCCCTACTCAATTTCATCAACGTATCGAAAGTGTCGCTCTGCGCTCTATCTCACAAGGGGGTGAGGGTGCGAAAACCTTATTAGATGAAATCAGGCACACTGGCAGCGTCACAGAAAGCCGAGCGAATTTTATCGCCGTTGACCAAACGCGAAAAATCACGACTGCGGCAAACTATGAGCGCATGAAATCAGCGGGAATTCGTAAGGCTATTTGGCATCACTCTGGTGGAAGCGCTGAACCTAGAGAATGGCATCTACAGCTGGATGGTGAAGTGTTTGATTTAGACAACCCACCGATTATTGAGCCCAAAACGGGTGAACGTGGATTGCCGGGTCAATTACCTAACTGCAAATGTTTTTGGACGCCTGTAATCGATTTTAGTGGGGAAGAAAGTGGCGAGGAGACATGACAAAACGAACCTATGACAATAACGGCTGGCTCGAAGTGACAGACAACCCCATCTCTAAAGTTGGGGTTTTTGATTATTTGGGGGCTGAAATTGGTGCGCCAATACCCGATAAAATCTATCGCGTATTGCGCCCTCCGGAAGAACTGGCCAGCGAAGCGACAATTAACTCTTTCAAACTCACTCCATTCATCATTGAACATGAAATGTTAGGCAAGCACGCGACCCCAGCGGAGAAAAAAGGCATTCAAGGGGTGATTGGTGAGAATGTCTATTTTGATCCACCGTATCTTAGAGCCAATATCAAAATCTTTTCAGATGTGGCGCTTAGCAATATCGACAGTGGCAAAATCGACCTTTCACCAGGTTATCGCAGTAAATATGAATTCACCTCTGGCATTTATGAAGGCCAACACTATGACGTTATTCAACGTCACCTACGTGGCAATCACCTCGCATTAGTGGATGAAGGGCGAACCGGCCCTGACGTCGCTGTGCAAGATCACCTCGTTATCACTATCGACACAAAGGAACTTATTCGCATGAACGAAGAAGAAAACAAAGAGAAGCAAACCACTGATGAAGGTGCGTTTACAGCGGAGCAAGTCACTGCGCTGAAAAGCATTATTGCAGAGGTGATTGCACAAACTAAGCCTTCAACCGATGAAGAGCCGAAAGAAGAAAAGAAATCCACTGATGCTAATCCCGAAGAAGAGCAAAAAGCGGAAGAAGCCGTGACAGCCGCCGAAGTTGCAGCAGAAGAAGCCACAACCGGTACACCTGAAGCCGTAGAAGCTGCCGAGGTGGCGATTGAGACAGCTGTCGAAGCGATTGAAGAAGCCAAGGAGCATCTCGACCAAGCAACAACGGATAGCTTAAATCGTCGCATCAAACGCTTGAAAAATGGCATCGGTACGATGGACGAGATTGCATCTTTAAAGCGCAAAATTAAGCGGTTAGAAGCATCAAAGCCAACCATGGACACTGGAGAGCTGTTAAAGCAAATCGGTGAGCGTGATTCATTAGCGCATAAGCTGACCCCATTCCTTGGCGTATTTGACCATGCCGCCATGACCAAGCAACAAGTGGCCGAGTATGGCGTTGATAAGCTCGGTATTCAATGCGGTAAGGGCAATGAAGCCATTGCACTCGATGCGTGGATGCAAGGGCGTGTGCCTGATTCACAGAAAGCCACAGTGACGATGGATTCTGCGGTGAGTAATCAATCAATTATGGATAAATGGGGAGCGAAATAATGGCAATTCCTAAATCAGTGTCGCATGGCTTAACGTCTGGCGTAGTGGGTGAAATCAGCCATGCAGGGCCTATTCGTGCCGTTGCCGCCATTCTCAGCTCAGCGGATGAAAAGCAAAATATCTTCGGTCGGGCTTACACCTACAAAGATGATTCTGTGGAGTCTGTGCAAGTGGGTGGCAAGGGCGCATTTGCGGGGATCATGATTAACCCGAAAGCGTATCGTATTGAAGTGAACTATGCACGCAATGGCACCCAAGGTGAGTTTTTAACGATGGGTGAGGTGTATGTCGAACTAAGCGATGACGAAGGCAAAATCAATGATCCCGTCGTATTCAGCGAAACGGACGGTTCGTTATCGGCTAAAGGTACGGTAGGTACAGGTGAGCGCGTGATTGGCTTTGTCAGTCGTCATCTTTCATCAACTGACGCACCGCATTTGAGCGTTATTCGCTTAACCGAAATCCCATATCCAGCGGCAGTAAAGGAAGGTGAATAATGCCAGTTAGCAAGCAAAAGTTTTATATGTCTGGCCGCGATATTCGCAAGCATGGTCAACTTAATATCCAACCTAACCAACAGTGGACGTATCGCGAACTTGAGCAAATTGGTTTTGGTGGTTTGGCATCGATGGACTCCGCGATCACGGGCGCAGCCATGCAAGGTGGGTTGATTCAGCGTGAAATGTTGCAACACGTTCTTCCTGGTCTCATTCGCACCGCAACCCGTGTTCGTGTGTTGGATGAAATCACCGGTGTATTGAATGCGGGTGAATGGCACGATGAGGAAATCATTCTGAACGTGGCAACACCAACCGGTAAAGCCGAGCTCTACGGCGATCATACCAACGTGCCGTTAGCATCTTACATTCAAGACCAAGAACGTCGCGGTATCGTGCGTTTTGAACAAGGTTTTCAAGTCGGTAAGTTAGAGGAAGCGCGCCAGTCTGCAGCTGGGTTTGAAGCCGCTGCGGAAAAACGTAATTCAGCGACTGAATCTTTAGAGCAAGGACGTGAGCGGATTGGTTACTATGGGTTTAATAGCCCTGAAACACGTGTATTTGGCTTGATGAATGAACCGAATCTACCGGCTTATGAAACCGCATCGAAAAAATGGAAGGGCGGCACGTTTGCCGATATCACCCAAGATATTACCGATATGTTCTCGCGCATTGAAATGAGTTCAGGTGGGATTATCAAAGACGATATCGCGATCACATTGACGTTACCGCTGGGCTACCGTTCAACGCTCAATGTTGCTAATCCTGTGGCGCGTGGTGAAACGGTGTATCAATGGGTAAAAGAGAACTATCCAAACCTGCGCTTTGTGTTCTCGCCTGAATTTGTCGGGGCAAATGGTGGTGCGGATGTGGCGTATATGTTCGCAGATACCATCGATGATGGCTCAACCGCAACCAGCGCGACCATCTTACAAGTGGTACCCGTTAAATACCAATTGTTGGGCTCACAAGCGCAAATCAAAGGGTATTTAGAGGATGCGACCAATGCGACAGCGGGTGTCTTTGTTACCCGACCTTGGGCTATCACCCGTCTCACAGGCATCTAACCTGACCACTTTTTTTTACGCCCTCAAATGAGGGCTTTTTTATCGGAGAAAGCCATGTCTCTCTATGTCTATTGCACGCTATCGAATGACCAAAACTACTCGGTTACGGATGGCAAAGTGTTTATTGCGGGTCAAGCCAATATCATGACCAAGCACATGTATACCCCGCGTGGGCGTGTCACGGAAATCAGTGACGAACAATACGCTCAACTTAAAGATAACCATGTATTTCAACTGCATAAAGAAAACGGGTTTATCAGCGTTGAAAACCGCAAAGAAGATCCTGAAAAAGTGGCCACTAATATGGAGGCTAGCGATAAGTCAGCGCCAGATACCGTGGAATCTTTGGAAGCAGAAAAACAAGCAGTCCCGAAAACCAACAAAAAGGGTAAATAATGATGGAGGCGAGCACATTTCCCCTAATGTCATTTCGTGTGCTCTATCCATCGTTTAATGGTGTGAGTGATGATGACATTTATACTATTGCTCAATCTGCCCTGAACTATTTTTCGCCTTGTCGCGGTGTTTGCACTAACGAACTGTGGATGCTGGTTGTTGCTCATATGCTATCACTGCGAAAGTGGATTGCGGATGATGAATCCCCAACCGGTGTTGTGACTAGTGTGACCATCGATAAAGTCAGCGTGTCATTCTCTGCGCCCCCTGCGGGTTCTGATTGGTCACACTGGTTCAAAATGACGACCTACGGCCAACAGTTTTTAGCACTGATAAAGCGCTGTAGTGTGCCGCAATATATTGGTGGTGCAGGTGAACGTTCAGCCTTTCGCGGTGTAGGTGGGCGATTTACGCGCGGGGGGCGGTTACGTTAATGACGAAATTAACCCAGTTAAAAGCGGTTTACGATGAGTTAGCCAAGAAACAATTGAAAGTGGGTTTCTTTGAACACTCCAAATATCCCGATGGCACGCCCATTGCCTATATTGCGGCGATTCAAGAATTGGGATACCCCGCTGGTGGCATTCCTCCCCGTTCGTTTTTTCGCCCAACGATGAGCGATAAAAAAGCAGAGTATGGCCAGTTAATTTTCCGTGTGGCCAAAGCGGCGACCGTTGGCAATATTTCCGTTACTGATGGGCTAACCCAAGTCGGTGCAAAAGCGGCTGGGGATGTGAAACTGGCCATAAAAGCGGTAACCACACCAGCCTTGGATGATTCAACGGTAAAGGCCAGAGCAAGACGTCACAGCAAAGGGAAATCTACCGATAAGCCCTTAGTGGATACAGGTCAGATGTTACAAGCCGTCAATTTTGCCGTGGAGGATAAGTAATGTTTGGAAATTTACACCGTATCGCTTCTCGCTATATTCCTCAGCAAACAGCCCTGTGGTTTCGCTTTAAAAACCGTGAGCCCGATGAGCGAGGCCATGACCAAAACCAATATCATGAGCCAGTGGATATTCGGGGCAGTTGGCAAGCGGTTGATACTCAAGATGCTCAATCAATGGGCTTTGATTCAAACCAAGTTTATCGCCGCTTTTATACTCCCCATGATATCAAAGGTATTCAGCGCGGTACTTCACCGGATTATCTTGTTTTTAATGGCAAGAAATACGATGTGATGGGGGATGCGGATTGGTACGAGCAGGACGGCTGGAAATCGGTGATTTGCATCGAGGTAGGGGCCTATGACGGATAATGATGTTGATATTGCCATTCGCAAACAGTTATTACGGCAGCTGACCGAAGTGGGTATTGATATCCCCGTGAAAGCCGGTTTTCAATCCACCAAGCAAGGCCGTGAAGATAATATGGTGATGTTCTTTGCTATCAATGAAAGTGGGCATGGTTGGCAAGGTCGCAATTACAATGTCCAAGGTAATAATGCCAATCACCAAGAAAACCAATTATCGGAAAAAACGTACCAAGTTCAGGCATTCATTACCCAATTAGGTTCGTATACGGCCAATGATATTGCCGCCATTACCCGAATGGTTGTCAATTCACTGCCTTTTGTGACCACACTGAGAAAGCAAGGTATTGGTGTACAACGGGCAACATCAGTTCGCCAGCCTTATTTTGTGAATGATCATGGCGACTACGAACAAAACCCCTCGTTTGATTTTAATGTGACGTTTAAACGCTCTCTTTTCCCTGATACAGCTGCCATAAGCGCGCTCTATCCTGATATCCACCGCATATAAGGTTTTATTATGCCAATTAAACAAACTCGATACGTTGATATCGCATCGGCGGTTATTGGCGCGTCTGCTGTTCCGATGCGTAAATTAACCGGTCGCTTATTTTCCACTAACCCCAAAATACCTGCAGGTAAAGTTTTAGAGTTCGCCAGTGGTCAAATAGATGATTTGCTGGGTGTTGATTCTCCCGAAGCCCACTTTGCACGACAATATTTTAGCTATGTTAGCCCTGCACCGGTGAGTAAGCCGAAGGAGTTACAAATTGCTTCTTATGAGCCTGTGGGGCGAGCGCCTACGCTATTTGGGACAAAAGCCGCCGCATTAGCGGATTTAAAAATCATTGCGGATGGAACGCTTTCGGTCACGATTGGTACTGTCACCAAAAGCTACAAAGACATTGATTTGTCGGAAGCGAAATCCTATGCGGATATTGCGTCCACCATTCAAGCAAAACTCAATGCAGAAAGAGAACCACAATTTTCCAGTAGCTATTTGACGTTTAATTCACTCGATAGTGCCTTTGAGCTGAGTGGCGGTGTGCAAGAACGTGCATCCATTAGTGTTGAATATTCAGTGCTGGCGAACGCCATGGGGCTGTCTTCCGGTACGGTATCTGAAGGTAACCCCGCACAAACGCCTCTGGAAGCCTTTATGGTAGCAGAGCAGGTTTCCGATTCATTCGGGAGCGCGACATTTTTGGACGAACTGCCGTTAGAGCAAGCGGTGCCATTGGCGCAGTATGTTTCCGGGGAGAACGTCAAATACCAGTTGCATATTAGCGTGAGTGAAAAGCAGGTTGAAGATTTTAGCGCAGCGTTGATGGGAACGGCTTCGGTGGGGTTAAATCTCAAAACGGATACTAACTATTTTATTCAAACCTTACCCATGGCTGTTATGGCGGCGACTGATTATGACCGCACTAATGCCACAACAAACTACATGTTTCGCCAGTTAGGTGTGACGTTCCCTGCGCAAGTGACCACGGATAAAGTCGCTGACCGCTTCGATAAGCTGCGCGTGAACTATTACGGTGAAACTGCGGTAGCTGGCTCACAAATTCGTTTCTATCAGCGGGGCTTCTTGTGCGGTGGTGCGTCTAATCCACTGGATATGAGTGTTCACGCCAATGAGCAATGGTTAAAAGCCTATATTGCTCAGCAATGGTTCAGTGTGTTATTGGCGACACGGGGCGTTCCTGCCAATAAAGACGGTGAAGCACGTGCGTTAATGGTGATAGCGGGTGCGGTCACTAAAGCCATTAATAACGGCACGATTTTAGCCGGTAAAACGCTGAGTGACGCACAAAAGCTTGCGATTGCTGATGCGTCGGGTGATGACCTTGCGTGGTATGACGTACAGGATAAAGGCTATTGGTATAACGCGCAGATTGTTGAAAATACGGGTGAAAGTGACTTGCCTGAGTATGTCATGAAATACGTGCTGATTTACGGCAAAGGCGATTGGGTTCGCAAAGTCGAAGGCTCACATAATTTAGTCTAGGAGTAGAACATGCATGATGTATCTGCAACCGGCTTGAGTTTTACCATTCAAGCCAGCAAAACCTTTCCCACTGGGATTTTAATTACCGCTTTTGCTGACGATGCTGATCCACTGGATTTACCGGCTGTCGATATTGCACAAACGGGTATGGATATTAACGGTAACTTGGTGAGTTGGTCTACACCAACACCACAAACCGTCACGATTAACGTATTGGCCGGTAGCGAAGAAGATCAAAACTTGTCTATTTTGCTCGAGGCAAATACCGCGAAAAAAGGGCGCCGACACGCAGGGGATATTATTACTTTTGTTGCGTCTTATGGCGATGGCTCAACGGTCACGGCGCGCAATGGCAAAATCACCAATGGTAGTCGTGGCAACTCAGCCGCCTCTGCGGGGCGTTTGAAATCTAAAGCCTATACCTTTGTGTTTCAGGATTTCGACAGTACGCGTATCCGTTAATTTATTTCAATTTCTGGCGGGGTTTCCCGCCTTTTTTATTGGTGTTTACCATGATGATTAAACCTAAAGAAGTCGCTATCAAAGACGTT
This sequence comes from Providencia sp. PROV040, assembly GCF_032706145.1. Taxonomy (NCBI): domain Bacteria; kingdom Pseudomonadati; phylum Pseudomonadota; class Gammaproteobacteria; order Enterobacterales; family Morganellaceae; genus Providencia; species Providencia sp. PROV040. The sequence continues at coordinate 1,772,672 of NZ_CP120530.1, forward strand.
GATGGTGTTGAAAAACTATTCATTATTAGTCGCCTACCCGCCACAGTCGGGCGTGAAATCCTAGCCAAATACCCGTTATCTAACGCCCCCAAAATTGGTGACTATGAGGTCAGCAAAGAGGCCATGCTCAAAATGATGGCCTATGTGTGTGTCACTATCGACGGTGAAGAAATCCCCCTTAAAACACAAACACTTATTGATAACCATGTGCCTGATGGCGAATCGTTGATCCGCTTAGAGTTGGAAATGTTGAAATATAACACCAGTTTTTTCGGCAACGACGGGAGCCAAGGTTTCCTCCACTTCCTGCTCAGCAAGGTAAGCGGTTCACTCCCGTCGATTATAAAAACGCTGATGGGTTCTTTGCCGTCATCGTCAGCGAACGCCTCGCCACCTTCACCGAACTCAAAACCTCAATAGATTTAGAAGAAGCAATGGACCTATGGGAAATTGCCATTACTAACCGTTATAACGAAGCCCTTGCGGCTTCAAAGGATCGCTAATGTCATTAATGGATACCTTTGTGCAGGTCTTTGAGTTTGATACAAGGCAAGCGGATGGGGCATTTAAAAAGGTGCAACGTTCGACCGATGACATTATTGATGGCATGAAACAAACCCAACAAGCGGCGCAGCAAAGTTCACTGACCATCAGGAGTGTAATGACAGAGCTTTGGCAATCACTGCAGGGGCTGTCGACCGAACATGCCATTCAGTTTACAATCAATGCCAGCGAGGTTAGTGCTGAGACAAGCCACATCGTGGATAGGTTAGATGCGGTGAGCTCATCATTAAGCGCATTGGATGAGCAACGGCAAAATACAGACACAGCTTGGGTCTTTGCGGGGGATACGCTAGGGGAGTGGGGGCAATCACTGCAAGCTGAAATCAGCCAACTGAAAAATGATCTCGGCTCGTTATCGGTGGGTGACCAAAAAAACGCATTAGAACAGGTAAAAGGCTCAGTCAGTGAGTATGTTAACGAGCTGCAAAAAATCCCGACCACTACTGCCGATGGCGCCGCAGAAATTGAACGTGTGATGGCAGACTTACGCCAATCGGTGCAAGGCTTATCGATTGAACATTCGATTGATTTCGTTACTAATGCAGATGAGGTTATTGCCCAAACTGGCTCGGTTAAAACACAATTAGAGACAGTAACAGATTCGATGGCTAACCTTGAGGCGCAGCGGTCAATATCTGACGCAGGCATGCAATCCACTCAGGTTGTTTTGGGCGAGCTCGATGCAAACTACTGGGCACTACAGCAAAATGTTATTCAACTTAATCAAGGTGTCACCGACCTCGCGTTAGCCGAACACCAAGGTATCACCGCGAAGCAACTGTCCAACGCCATTATTCAAGCACTGCAAGGTAATTACAGCGAGCTAATTCGCCTTGTGGACACGATGAAAGTGAAAGGAATTGAAGCGGCGACCAGTGAAATTAAAGCACAGCAATCCGTGCAAAAAGCCCTTGAGAATACCGAAACCAAATATCAGCAAGCTGGTAATACGGTTATGTCGTTTGCCAAAAAGGCATTAGGGACGGTTGGTTTACTGATGGGGGCTACCGCCTTGGTGGGAGAATCGATTTCACGTTCGACTGAAATTGAAGCCCTCGATAAGTTAGGTAAAAAAATCAATGTAGCCACAGCCGATGTAGACGCATTCGCGGGTTCAATGGCTGAACTGGGCGGCACGCGTGATGCGGCCCAAGCAGATTTATCGGCGATGGCTAAATCGTTTGGCTTGGCTAAAAACTCCATGGAAAAAGTACTTCAGACTGCAGATAAAGTGCAGGGTATGAAGTTTGATAAAGCCAAGGCAACGCTTGCGGGACTGGGCGTAACAGATGATAAAACCGTCGAGCTGATGATGAAAGGTCGCAAAGAACTCGAGCGCATGATGGGTATTCAAAAAGAGTACTCAGGCATCAACAAAGAGAGTATTGAACAATCCATCAAATTCAACAAAGCCATGCAAGGCTTTAAGCAATCATCAGGTTTACTGAAAAACAGCTTATTAGAAATGGTGATCCCGATTTTAACTAAAGGGTTAGAGTGGATTAACCGCTTTGTGAGCTTTTGCAAAGAAAACAAATCGCTCATTGTGGGGTTCTTTATTGCGATAGGTTCGGCTATTGCGGTGTTTTATGTGCCTGCTCTGTTATCGGCAGCGGCAGCGACCTTGGCAGCAACATGGCCCATCTTGGCGATTATCGCGGTTATTGCCTTACTGGCTGCGGCGTTTGCCTTAGTTTATGACGATATCATGAATTTTATCGACGGCAACGATTCGATGATAGGGCGTATTTTGGATGAATACCCCGAACTTAAGGCGGTCATTATTGCGTTGTGGGAAGCGTTTAAAGCCTTCTTTTATTTTGTCATGGCTTTATCTCAAGTTGTCGCCGATGTGGCGGTGGCTGCTTTTAACTTTATTGTTGATGGTGGCAAGCAGTTATGGGCATGGCTCACGGACTTTATTCGCGATTTAGCGGGTTGGGGCAAGCAATTTGAAGGGGTCTTTACGGTGGCTTCTGATGCCGTTGTAGGGATTTTTAAGTGGTTATGGGCGCAAATCAAACAGTATTTAAGTTGGATTAATGACGGCTTAGAAGCGATTAAAAATGGCTGGAGCACGGTCAAAGGGTGGTTTGGTTTTGAGGATGCACAAGTGACTCAAACGGTTGAACGCAAAATCACGACTGACGGCACGATAGAGCACCAAATCCCCGAACAGCCCAAGTTATCTGGAGAAGATACTGCGTTGTTAGTGAAAGGGCTGAGCCAACAAATTAACGGTATGTCGGCTAATCCAATTAACCCGATGACCAGCCAAGCTATCAGTAATCAATCCAGTACCACCAATGAAACTAACTTGTCGATTGGTGAAATCAAAGTGGAAACCCAAGCGACGGACGCGCAAGGAATGGCGAATGGCACGAAAGATGCGTTGCAATCCCAGCTACAAGATTTAGCCCATCAAACCAGTTCGGGGGTAAGCAAATGATCACCGAGGTGAAAATCTTCAATGTCGATAACTTTTCGACGTTATTTGAAACGGCCAATCCGATTCAAATTAACGTCCGTGACGAACACAAAGCAACACAATTTACCGTTGAGTCGGGGGAAACACGCAGTGACCATGTGGTAGTTCAGCCCGTTGAAATTGGTATGGATTTAATTTTAGCCGGCGAAATGAAAAGTGCCTTTGAAACCCTGCAACAAGCCTATGATAAACACCAGTTAGTGGGTATTCAAACTCGGGTGAAAACCTACCAGCCGATGCTGTTAGTGAATCTCTATCACGATGAAATTCCAGAGATGGCCGATGCGATTAAACTCTCGCTGCGCTTTACGGAGTGGCGAACGGTTGAGCCTGAATATGGCGACCTGCCGCCCCGTAAGGTGGCAAAAAAAGAGCAATCGAGCACGGTGAATCGCGGGAAAGTGCAAACGTCCACGGTACCGGACAAAAAGAAAAAATCGGCAGCAACCAAAATTGCTGACGGTGAATTTACGTTAGGGTGGTGACCCATGCAAGAGATCCCTTTAAATACCGTACCTAATCAACGTTTGCGCGTGAGCCTTGGCGGTGACGAGTGGGAGCTGACGATTAAAGTGGCGCGAACAACAATGTGTTGTGATATCAAGCGCAATGATGTGGTTCTATTGCAAGGCATTCGTGTGATGCCCAATCAACCGCTGATCCCCTACCGATATTTATCGGGTAACGGTAATTTTGCCTTTATCACTGAAAATGATGAATATCCGTGGTGGGCGCAGTTTGGCCAATCACACAGTCTTGTTTGGTGGGGGGATGATGATTGATTTACGCCGCATACGATTAGGGATTGAAGTTAATGGTCGGCTGCAATGGTATGAGGGGCTGCGAATTCGTGCTAACGGCACTAAATATGCCAATCCCCTGCAAAATGAATGCACGGTGAATATCGATGGCCTCAATGCGACAACACGCAATATGTTGCTGACCGAAACCAGCCCTTATACCCAAGCGAAGAAACCGCACCGTTTAATTGTTGAAGCCGGCCGTGTTAGCACCGGTATTTTTCGCATTTATGTGGGGGATATTGTTAGCGCAGAAATCGCCTCACCGCCCGATGTAACGCTGACCTTAAAAGCAAAAACCAACAATACAAACGCCCGAGATATTGTTTCTTCATCGGGTAGTGCCATAAGTAAAATGAGCGAGCTGGCTAAGAACATAGCACAGGATTGCGGGGTTAAATTGGACTTTCAAGCCACCGATAAAAATATCGCTAATTGGTATTTTTGTGGGCCAGCACTCAAGCAAGTGGAACGCCTGCAAGATGCGGGCAATGTGAAAGCGTTTATCGACGATGACATGTTGTATGTGAAAGACCAGGACAAAGCGTTAAGTGGCCGTTTGCGAATTCTTAACCAAAAATCGGGCATGGTAGGGATACCGAAAGCCACTGAGAAGGGCGTCGATGTCACTTATTTAATTGATAGTGAGTCGTCATTGGGCGGCATGTTACGCCTTGAAAGTCAGTTTAATCCTGCCTTAAATGGCGATTATATTATTGAGCAACTTAAGTTCGATATTGCCTCACACGACGACCCTTTCTTTTACCAAGCGACCTGCAAACGAGTGTAAACCATGAACCAACCCAATAATGATATTGCTAGCGAAGGCAGCTTGGCAGGGCAGTTTATGGCTGCGTTTCGTAGCCTATTGATGAATATTGACGACATGCTCCCAGCAACTGTGGTGAGCTATGACGATAAAACTAACCGCGCGGTGATTAAGCCGCTCGTCATGATGGTATCAACACAAGGGCAAAAAATCAGGCGAGCGGCAGTGCCGAATATTCCCGTTTTTCGTTTTGGCGGCGGTGGCTTTTTTATTCGTATGCCAATTAAACCAGGAGACTTTGGTTGGCTAAAAGCCAATGACCGCGATATCAGCTTAATCTTTCAGCGTGGCGGTTTGGAAGATGAACCGAATACGGCTCGTTTACATACCTTCAGCGATGCGATGTTCTTTCCCGATACACTTAAAGGCTGGTTAATTGATGGCAAAAATACGGATGCCTTGGTGATTCAGTCCATGGATGGCTCTGTGTGTTTGTCATTACATGCAGGAAAAGCGGTTTTAGATTCACCGATTCTTGAGGTCAATGTGCCTGAAACTACCTTTAACGGCAATGTCACCATCAATGGTAATCAGGCCGTGAATGGTAACAGCGATTCAAACGGGGGCACGATGAAACACAACGGTAAAGATATCGGCTCAACACATAAACACAGCGGTATTCAAAGTGGTAATAGCAATTCAGGAGTCCCCGTATGAAAACATTTAATGTTAACAGCAATAACGACATCCATCTCGGCAATGACGGAAACTTGTCGATTGTGAGTGGTGAACGGGCATCTAAAAACCGTTGTGAACATTATGCCAAAGCACTCCGCGGTGAAATGCTGCATAAGCTCGATATGGGTATTCCCTACTGGAAAACCACGTTTGGGCGACAGGCGGACATTCCGTTATTTGAAGCGGCGTTTCGTGACCGGCTGCGTGAGCTGGATGATGTGATATCAATAGTGTCATTTTCGGCATTTATCGCGGATAACTCGCTGAACTATACCGCGTTGATCCAAACCATCTATGGGGAGATAACGCTTAATGGCTGATTATCAATATCTTACGTCACAGGGTGTAATTGTGCCGGATACCAGCACATTACGTGATGATGTCGAAAGCGAATATAGAAGTGTGTTTGGTCAGGATTTAGATGTTAACCCCGAAACCCCACAAGGCGCATTGATCACCATGGAGGTCGAAAATCGGGACGCCGTTGTGCGCAATAATGCAGAGTTGGCCAATCAAATTAACCCCGATTTAGCTGGTGGCATTTTCCTTGATGCAATATGGGCCTTAATGGGCGGGCAGCGTTTTGATGCCACACACTCCTTTTTATCACAGGTGAAATTCACGGGTATTGCCGAGACTATCATCCCTAAGGGGTCACAAGCTGCCACGCTGAATGGCGACTTATTCGAAACCACCAAAACCTTAATTATCGGTAAAGATGGCTCAGTAACTGGGGATATGCGCGCCATTGAAACAGGGGCGGTTGAGTGTGGCGTGGGTCAACTTAATAAAGTGGCCAGTTCGGTATTAGGCTGGGAAACCGTACATAACCCCAGCAATGCGGTGTTGGGTCGAGATGCTGAATCAGACTTACAATCAAGGCGACGACGCAAACAGACGTTAGCCAAAAACACGGTGAGTGTGGGGGAGGCGATTACCTCTGCATTGTATGAATTGGAAGGGGTACGTTCGTTGTCGTATCGAGAAAACTACACGGACCAACCGATGATTTTTGATGGGATCACGTTAGTTCCCCATAGCATTTATGTGTGTGTTGAAGGGGGTGATAAAGAGGCTATAGCACGTTCGTTACTACGTACTAAAACCCTTGGCGCCGCCTTTAACGGTCGTGAAGAGGTTGAGGTATTGGAAACTATCAGCGGTCAAATTTATCCCGTTAAATTCGATAGGGCGAAAGAAATTGTGTTGTTCTGCCGAGTAACGGTGAAAAAAGCCACCGTCGATGCACAAACTATTATTCCTGCAGCGGTTGAGTCATGGGCGAATGGGGATATCGATGGTGAGGGCGGTTTAGTGGTGGGGCGCGATGTATCACCTTTTGAAATATCAGCCGGTATCAATGCCGTCGAGCCTCGGTTGTTTATTACACGAGTTGAACTTTCAACGGATGGCAAAGCCTGGTCTTCAAATAATTATGAAATCAAAATGAATGAGGTGGCAAGGCTCAAACGCAGTGCGGTACAGGTGGTGTTGGTATGAGTAAAATCCAATCGTTTGATTTTCATTCTGATTTATTAAAGGCGATCCTTTGGCAATATGAAGATGCGGCAAACCTCAAGGCGTTAGCTAAATACAAAGCAGACTATTTTGAACAATCCACTATCCAGTTTTGGCGTGATTGGTACCGTGATGTATTTAATATCGATACTGCGAACGAGTTTGGGCTAAATATTTGGGCGCGCATACTCGATGTGCCGTTGGGGATTGATGTCCCGCCTAGCGATAAAACAAAAATCGGCTTTGGTTTTGGTAAAAAGAATACCAATTTCAAAGGCAACTTTCGGCGTAATGCCGATTACACCCTATCGCTGACGGTCGACCAAAAACGTCTCATCGTGCGTATGCGCTATTTCAACCTTACGCAAAGCCCAACGGTCACCAATATTAACGAATTTCTTAAACGCTTCTTTTGGCAAGCAGACAGTAAAGTGTTTGTACTTGACCCGCTTGATATGACCTATCTGTATTACGTGTTTAATTTCAACCCGGACGAACGATTACGGGTACTTCTTGAAAACTTCGACCTTATGCCTCGCCCATCAGGGGTAGGGGTTAAATATCGTATCGTGACAAAGAAAGCCTTTGGTCACGGCCAACATCGCAAAAACTTCCTTAGCAGTAATTTCGGAGCCTAAAACTCATGACAAAAATCTTTAAAATCCCCTTTGCAACACAAGGGGATAGAACCCCTATTCCCGATGATGTGCAAGCTGATGGCGCGGTTTCTTACACGCAAGGCTATAGCTACGATTATGAGCGTGACCAACAAATTGATCCTGCGGCCAAAGATATCGAACGTGAAAAGATGAACGGCATGTTTCACGATATCACAGAAGCGATAGGCGAGTTGCAAAGCTTTGGTTTTCCTAAATGGGCGACAGAAGGTAAACCATACCCGATCCGCGCAATTGTTTATCATAAAAACAAAACGTGGCAGTCGAAGATTGAAAATAACAATGTTGAGCCAGTAGCTGGCACAGCATGGCAAGAACTTAAAGCGGATTTAAGTGCGGGTGATATCAATGTTTATACCAAAACAGAATCTGACAAGCGCTTCCAGCCGTTAGGCAATTACCAAGCGGCAGGTTATAGCTATTCTAAAGCCGAATCTGACACCAAGTATCAACCCAAAGGCAACTATGCCCCCGCAGGCAATTACGCACTTAAAGGTGAAAGCTACACTAAAGTAGAGGGCGATGGGCGATATCAGCCGAAAGGCAGTTATCAGCCCTCAGGGGACTATGCCTTAAAAGGAGATAGTTATACCAAGGCTGAAACCGATGGTAAGTATCAACCTAAAGGCAGCTATCAAGCTGCAGGTTATAGTTATTCAAAAGCGGAGTCTGATACCAACTATCAACCTAAGGGCAATTATGCCCCAGCAGGGAATTACGCACTCAAAGGCGAGAGCTACACCAAAGTGGAAGGGGATACACGGTACCAAGCTAAGGGGAGTTATCAACCGTCGGGGGATTATGCAACAAACACAGCACTTAATAACGGGTTGAATGCAAAGCTCAATACGAGCAGTGTTGCCCAATCAACGGGTGGATCAACAACGAACGTGATGAGCCAGAAGGCTGTCACCGATGCATTACAAAATGCGGTCAATCTTAATACCATTTACCCTATTGGTATTGTTGTGTGGTTTGCACAAAATAAGAACCCCAATACCTTATTCCCTGGTACGAAATGGCAGTACATCGGTGAAAATAAAACCATTCGTTTAGCTGCTGCAAGTGGTGCGAATGTGTTAACAACCGGTGGTTCGGATTCAGTGACCATTGGTAAAGGTCACCTCCCAGCAGTGTCATTAAAATACTCTGGTACGACAAGTTCAAATGGCGGTCACACCCACAACCGTGGAACAATGAATATAACAGGCGCACTCAATAGTATTCATGATAGTCGAACAAAAGGTGCATCTGGTGCATTTTCGTGGGGAGGGGCAGGTGGTAGCTGGAGTTATAGTAATGCATATAACCAAGATGCTAACTCTGGATGGAAATTTGATGCATCTAAATCTTGGGTAGGCGAAACATCGAATAATGGAGTGCACACGCATACTTTCTCGGGAGAAACTGAGAATTTAGGCTCTGGCACGGCTCTAACAGTGACGAATGCGTATATTATGCTTATGGGTTGGTATCGTTTGAGTTAAAAATAAGATTGGATAGGTTTATATTATCAGACCTATCCAATTAGAAAAATGCTATATGGCTCTGAATTAGGTGATGAGCTGACATCTGAAAATCTACCATATACTTATGATGGTGGACATTTGAGCGAGTACGGAACTAAAGCTACGGCTAAGAATTTTAAAGACCCATCACTGTATTACCAAGTGATAAAACAGTTGTCTGAGTAGTCGATAAAGCCGCTATAAAAACACGTTTTTACTGTTAAACGGCTAATGTTTTATTGTAAAAGTAAGAAAGCTCCAATTAATTCTACCATTTCTAAATTTGAGCTACAAAGAAATAACCTTAATAGGTTGTTTTTCTATGAACAATAAAAAAGCCCACCGAAGTGAGCTTTTAGTAACTTTCAAATGCGCGTGCATTTCACGTGCACTTTCTAGTCTTAATGTTGCCAGTACCTAGTCCAACTAATTTTGCTAACTTCCTGTTTTTAAACCTGTTGTCCTATCACTGACCCACCAAATTTGGTGGAGCTGGCGGGAGTTGAACCCGCGTCCGAAATTTCTACATCCTCGGTACTACATGCTTAGTCTAGTCTTTGAATTCATTTGCCAGCTGCGGACAGACACGCCACCAACAAACTATCCTGATTAAGTTTAACGCTTCAACCCCAGGCAAGGCATCCACGCGATCTCTTTTGGGTTTGACCTCTCTTGATCCCCGTCCTAAGAGCGGAGGCTAGGGAGAGAGGGCTCTAAGCAGGTTATTAAGCTGCTAAAGCGTAGTTTTCGTCGTTTGCGACTATTTTTTTGCGGCTTTTTACGAGGCCAACCGCCCCTCGGCATGCACCTTGGGTTTCGCAAATCCCGTCGAATCCAGAATCAGCCCCAAGTTGTTGAGCGTAGTATAACAGAAAAATACTCTATAAAGCTAGAGGTTAGCGGTTAGAATGTTTCATTATACGTGCTTTATCGAGTTGCCATTCACGTTCTTTAATATCAGAACGCTTGTCGTGAGATTTTTTACCTCTGGCAACACCGATTTTAACTTTACACCATGCATTTTTCCAGTAGAGAGAAAGTGCAATAACGGTATAACCTTCGCGGTTAACTTTACCGTAGAGTGTATCTAATTCACGTTGATTTAAAAGTAATTTTCGGCTACGAGTTGGGTCGCACACAACGTGCGATGATGCAACAGTCAGCGGTGTGAAGTTTGCACCGAATAAATAAGCTTCGCCGTCCCTTAAAAGAACGTAGCTATCTCCAATGTTGGCTTTGCCTGCACGGAGTGATTTGACTTCCCAACCTTGTAGGGATAGACCCGCCTCGAACTCCTCTTCGATAGAATATTCGTGGCGAGCACGCTTGTTCATAGCAATTGTTGCTGAACCGGGTTTATATGGTTTTTTCTTTGTCATAGTGCAATCATTATACTGTAAGCTGAGTTGAAAGAAATCTTTCTAAGCTGATATTTTTTTGATTGTGCAAATCTTGCCCTATGTGGGTTTTGTTTTTTGTTTAACCAATCAAAGATGGTATTATACGCTCAGTTTTTGGGGATAGGAATTGATATGCCACAGATTAGTCGCTCTGCGTTGGTCCCTTTTAGCGCAGAACAAATGTATAAACTCGTTAATGACGTTATTTCATATCCGAGCTTTTTGCCGGGGTGTGTGGGTAGCCGAATTATTAGTCATAGTTCTGAAGAAATGACCGCTTCTGTTGAAGTGTCAAAAGCAGGCATTAGCAAAACTTTTGTCACAAAAAATGTGCTAGAGGATAACAAGTGCATTCATATGCAACTTGTGGAAGGGCCATTTAGTAAATTAGCTGGTGGTTGGAAATTTATTCCTTTAAGCCCTGATGCTTGTAAAATCGAGTTTCACCTTGATTTTGAATTTACAAATAAATTGATAGAACTTGCATTTGGCAAAATTTTTAAGGAATTAGCTAATAATATGGTTCAAGCCTTCACTTTAAGAGCAAAGGATGTATACAGTGTCTGAGCTGAATATTGAAGTGACATATGCGCTTCCTGAAAAGCAATTTTTGCTATCAGTAAAAGTGAAAGAGGGGGCGACAATAGAAGAAGCAATACTAGCTTCTGGTATTTTAGCTCTTAGAGATGATATTGATCTTAAAAAAAATAAGATTGGTATTTATAGTCGCCCTGCTAAATTGACAGATTTAGTGCAAGATGGGGATCGTGTTGAGATTTATCGACCTTTGATTGCAGACCCAAAAGAATTACGTCGCAAACGAGCGGAAAAGTCTAAAGAAGTTAAAAATAAGTAAACCGATTATACGTAGCGAACCGAGCAAAGCTCGGTTTTTGTCTTTAAATTTATTTATACAAGTTGAGTCTAAATAAATTTTTAATAAAGATACTCATAATAACAACCCGCCTGAATAAGTCCTTCAGAAAACAGGTTGTTATTATCACACTAGGTGGTTCTTAGTGTTTGTGGTTAGTCAGCTGTTTTAGTTTCTGATGCTTTTGTTTCAGCAGCTTCCATTGATTCCTGCGCGGCAAGATTTTTCTCGTTTTTGATGTCAGTAAGAATACCATTGCGATCAAAAATCAGAGTCAAAGTTTCTTGCTGAACTGGGTCATGCCCTAGTTCTTGGCGGAAAACATAATACCAAGTCTGAGTACCAAACGGGTCAGATAACATTGGCGTGCCCAAAGTATAAGCGACCTGTTGCTGTGTCATTCCTTTTTGGATCTTAGCAACATCTTTCGCTGTGAGGTAATTACCTTGGTTAATGTCCGGGTGATAGACAAGACGTTCCATCATTGAACAGCCCGTAGACATTAATGCGAGTGATAGTGCGGCAGCAGTTAACAATTTATAACGCATGGATATCTCATTCCTTTTGGAGTCAGAACATCAATGATAATCGACATTGATACAATTTAAAACCTTCCTTATCGACTCTAAGACCACATGAGCGTAAAAAAGTTGTCAAAAATTATGCTGCAAGTAACTCTTTTGCGTTGGCTAGTGTATTTTTGGTGACTTCTGAACCTGCCAAAAGGCGCGCAAGCTCTTGTAATCTAGATTTTTTATCTAATAGCTGCATATGAGTTTCAGTTTCAACGCCATTAGTTTCTTTGCTTACATAAAAATGATGATGTCCACAACCTGCAACTTGAGGTAAATGCGTTACACACATGACTTGAGTTGATTCACCTAACTCACGTAATAACTTACCAACAATAGCGGCTGTTGGTCCGCTAATACCCACATCGACCTCATCAAAAATTAACGCTGGAGTATCCATTTTCTTAGCGGTAATAACTTGAATAGCTAGTGCGATACGCGATAGTTCACCACCTGAAGCAACTTTAGCGAGCGCCTGATGTGGCTGACCTGGGTTCGTTGTAACATTGAATTCTATCTTACATGCACCATCAATCTGCAATTGTTCTGGTATAAATTTCACATCAATAGTAAACAGGCCATGAGGCATTGAAAGTTGATGCATACTGTTGGTAATTAGCGTGCTTAACTCTTGGGCATAATGCAGTCGCACATGGTGTAAACGCTCTGCACAAGCTAATGCTTTTTGATGATCGATAGCGACTTGCTCGTTTAAAGTTTCACAATCTTCGTTTTGATTAGCAATTTGTTCTTGCTCAGTCAATAACTGTTGAAATAGTTCAGGTAGTGCCTCGGGGCTAACATGATGTTTTCGAGCTAAGCTAATTTGTTTAGAGATACGTTGCTCAAGTTCAAATAAACGGTTGGGATCAAGTTCGTATTGATCGCAATAATGTTTTATTTCATCACTGACTTCACTGACTTGTATTGATGCTTCTTCAAGCATATCGAGAAGTTCTGAAAATTTCGGATTGAGAGCAACGAGATCAGTCAATTCATTTTTTGCCATATTTAATAAACTAATGACATTCGCATCATCATTTTCAGATAGTATATGCGTGGTTGTTTGACCAATAGATAAAAATTGCCCATGATTAGCGAGTTGTTTATATTCTTGGTCTATCTCTTCAAATTCTCCTTGAACAGGAAGGAATTCGTTCAGTTCTTTTAGATGATATTCCAGCAACTGTTGTCGAGATTCACGCTCTTGCATCTCTTTTTGAAATACGGCTAATTGTTGGCAGGAGTCGTGCCATGTTTTCCATGCTTTTTTCATTTGAGCAAGTAGTTCTTGCCGGTTTGAATAGGCATCAAGCAGGGACTTTTGATGAGTGTTATCTAGCAAGAGTTGGTGTGCGTGCTGGCCATGAATTTGGATCAGTAATGTACCGAGTTCTCTAAGTTGTGATAAAGGTACAGAAACGCCGTTAATAAAACCTCGGGAACGACCGTCAGGAGAGATAGTCCGACGTAATAAGCACTCATTTTGGTTATCAAGTTGATGCTCAATAAGCCAATTAGCAGCCATCTCAGCATCAACTAAGGAAAAACGGGCACAAAGATCAGCACGCAGTGCACCAGGGCGTACCATATTGGCTTCCCCCCGATTACCTAAACATAGGCCAAGAGCATCAATAGCAATGGACTTACCCGCACCTGTTTCACCGGTTATGGCTGTCATACCATTACGGAAATCAATTTCTAATTCACGTACGATTGCAAAATTATTGATTGTTAGTTGGGTAAGCATCTGCGCTCTCCTGTAAAAATACACACCTGTGTTTTAATACAGTATATGACTGTTTTTTTATACAGTAAAGAGGCAGAATGAAAAAATTAAAAAGTTTTTTTAGCCCAGCCTAATTTTGAACTTAATGTATTGAAATAATTGTAATCTTGTGGATGAACTAAATTAAGATTTTTATTACTACGTTTAACAATAACTTCCTCTCCATCCTGAATAGGGAGCATAATTTGGCTGTCACAGCTGACTTCATAATCAATATTTGTTCGTAAAAACTTCAACCGAATACTGCTGTCGCTGCTAATCACCAGTGGTCTGGAGGATAAGGTATGTGGAAACATTGGAACTAATACAATAGCATCCAAGTTTGGGGTTAAAATAGGGCCACCTGCGGAAAGAGAATAAGCTGTAGAACCTGTTGGTGTGGCGATAATCAAACCATCAGAACGTTGAGAAAAGGCAAATTTTTCATCAATGTAAACCTCGAATTCGATCATATGCGCAACTTTGCCTGGGTGCAGAACAATCTCATTAATTGCGGTGCTTTTACGTGCTTTTTGGTTAGCTTTAATGACTTGTGCTTCTAGTAAAAAACGTCTTTCTTCGCGGTATTTTCCTTCAAGAACACTTGAAAGTTGTTGCAATGCATTATCAGGGTCTAAATCAGTAAGAAAACCGAGATTACCACGATTTACACCGATCACTTTATTATTATACCGGGATAAAATACGAGCAGCGCCAAGCATATTGCCATCCCCGCCAACGACGACAACTAAATCAGCCTGTTGGCCTATTTCAGTTAATGTACCAGTGTTGGCATTAGATAATTTTAAATCTTTAGCAACTTGTTTATCGATAATGGCATGATAATTTTTTGAAATTAACCAATGGTATATTAATTCATGAGTTGCCAATGCTTCAGGATGCCTAGGGTGCCCGACAATGCCTATCGTTTTAAAATGTGGTAGTGCTGTATTATTGTCCTTTCGCATACTTTTTTGGCCTCTGATTGTATGACTTCCCTTGAATCCCTGTATTAGATCCCCATAATACTCTCATATATGGGATTAATGCTAAATACGCGGAGATATTCATGAGTAGTAAAGACCAAAACATGCATGATGAGCAAGCTTTTGAACAAAATGAATCACAAAAAGTTCAAGCTGAGCAAGAAGCCAGCGTTCAACAAGCTGATGAGTTACAAGCAGACGAACAAGCGTTAGCCGCGCGTATTGCTGAGCTTGAGCAACAGTTAGAAGCTTCACAAAAAACTGAACGTGAAGCGATGTTACGTGCACACGCCGAAATTGAAAATATTCGTCGTAGGACTGAGCAAGATATCGAAAAGGCACATAAATTTGCACTGGAAAAATTCTCAAATGAATTATTGCCAGTGATTGATAACTTGGAACGTGCAATAGAAGCTGCTGATCACGAAAGTGAAGAGTCTAAAGCGATGTTAGAAGGTTTAAATTTAACGTTAAAAACCTTTTTAGATGCAGTGGCTAAGTTCGGTATTGAGCCTGTCAGTGAAGTGAATGTGCCATTCAACCCTGAAGTTCACCAAGCGATGACGATGATTGAGTCACCTGATCACCAAGCTAATCATGTGATTGATGTGATGCAAAAAGGGTACACGTTAAATAACCGTTTACTCAGACCTGCAATGGTTATTGTGTCTAAATAATCGATGAAATGGGATACGTGAGTATCCCATTTTTTATTGTCCGCAATTTGAAATTATTCGCTAATTACAGGTGTCCAATCTATAGGTTTTTTGCCTTGCTGAGCTAAAATTTCATTTGTTTGTGAAAAATGCCCACAACCTAAAAACCCGCGATGAGCAGAAAGTGGGGAGGGATGTGGGGCTTTCAGAACATGATGGCGTTTAGTATCAATAATTTTACCTTTTTTCTGGGCATGAGAGCCCCAGAGTAAAAAGATCACGCCCTCGGTATTTTCATTAATTGCTTCAATAACTTTATCTGTAAATGTTTCCCAACCTAAATGTGCATGGGAATGGGCATTGCCTTGCTCGACGGTGAGGACGGTGTTAAGGAGTAAAACACCTTGTTGAGCCCAACTGAGCAAGTACCCATGATTAGGCCTTTGAAAGTCACTAATATCTTTTTCTAGCTCTTTATACATATTGACTAATGATGGTGGTGGCTTAATTCCTGGGAGTACGGAAAAAGAGAGGCCGTGAGCTTGCCCTGGCCCATGGTAAGGGTCTTGCCCAAGGATAACAACTTTAATATCAGAAAGCTCGGTATACCTAAATGCATTAAAAACGTCGTCTTGAGCAGGATAGATAATTTTACCATTTTTGCGTTGTTCTGCTACATAAGCCAACGTTTCTTTGAAATAAGGTTTTGATTTTTCAGGGCCAATAACATCGTGCCACGTAATGGAGTTTGACATGAAATATTCCATAACAATAAATTTAAGAAGGAACAATTATATGAACCAGTTGATAGCTATAAGCTTACTGGTTCATGAGGGAGAGATAAAGCCCTGATATTGAGTATTAATCTTTAAAAAAAATTGAAAATATATAAAAATAGTTAAAAAAATGAATTGTGAATTTTGATTTAAATCATAATGTTGGGTTGGTTAAATTAGTTACTAAGCGGAATAATTGATAAATATCAAAGAAAATAGGGGATCTAGCTGGTATAAAATACCTATATACATTGGTTAGACCAAATATCCAATTACAAGTTTTCATAAGATTGATGGTTAATGTAGCTTCGATTTATTAAGCAAATCGAATGCAATCTAGCTCGAACGTGGAGGTCGACATGATTACAGGTATTCAAATTACTAAAACTGATAATGCAGCATTGATGAATTCGTTTTGGTTACTGGATGACGAAAAAAATGAAGCTCGTTGTGTTTGTGCGAAAGCCGATTATAACGAAGGGCAAATCGTTGCTAAAGACGAATTAGGTGCTTTTGAGTATCGTGAAGTTCCTTTAGAAATGAAACCAACTGTACGTGTTGAAGGTGGTCAGCACTTAAATGTTAACGTATTAAGCCGTGAAACATTAGAAGATGCAGTTAAAAACCCAGAAAAATATCCACAATTAACAATCCGTGTTTCTGGTTATGCAGTGCGTTTTAATTCATTAACGCCTGAACAACAACGTGATGTTATTACTCGTACTTTCACTGAAAGCTTGTAATAAATATTAAATGTAATTACATCTAGTAATGCATAATAAATTCTAAAGCCATTGTTACCAATGGCTTTTTATTTGTTCCTAATAAAGTTGATTATTTCCCACCTTGGTTATTTGTATTTCAATATTCTTCCAACAAATACACTTGTTAGGGAGAATTCATGTCACTATCAACACTACAAACATTATCAAAAAAAGATGAATATATTTTTGTTAGAGAAAACTTAAATATTTATTTGCAGCACCAACATCAAGAAATTAAACCTTGTATAACAGATTTATGGCCTAAAGAGATATTAAGAGAAGACTTCTTAGGAGGTCATGCACAACAAAATGACTATATTTTGGCTCTATTAGCGCAAGGTGCTTATCATAAAAATTGGGGGAATATTCAGGGTGTTGAAAGATTAAGTAATAAAGAGATTTTTGATCTCGGAATTAATGCGGAACTATTAAACGACGAGCAAACAGGTTTTCAAGCTAATATCTGTCGATTTAATGATTTATATATTCTTTGTTTTGCTGGTACTAACGATATTATCGATTTTTACAGTAATATTCGTCAAGGCCTTGGTTTTTATGAGTCTCAATATTTTCAAGCGGTTGGTTTGATGAATGTTTTATTCAATGCAGTTAATGGAAACACAATTTGTACAGGACACTCATTAGGTGGAGGATTGGCATCAATAGCGGCGTTAGCGAGTCAATCACCCTGTATCGCATTCAGTCCTGCAGGGCTGGCAAAAAATACTATTAATAATATTGGGATTGATTATCACGTTGCTGAAAAAATGGCACAAGAAGGGTTGATACGTTATTACACGGTGCAATATGATTGGCTCGATGGATTACAAAACTCTTTACCGATCCCTTCTGCGTTGGGAAATTGTATTAAAATGGCTTATAGCGAACATAGCTCTTGGAAAAATTGGTTACCCACCCGTTTATTAACAAGAAGTTTTATTGCTCATTCAATGCTTAAAATTATTAGGGTTATGTGCAAACATAAGCCATGGAATAATTGGAATGCAATCACAGGTGAATATAATAAGGTACAAGAAATACCACTAGAAATATTTCCAACTAAAGAAGAAAAACAGGAAATGAGTTGGCAGGAATGTTGTGAAAGTGCTATCAAAAAAGGAAATATAACGGAGTTTTCAGCACTTTTATCATTAGACCATAAACCTTGTGACATTAGTTTATTGGCACAGCAATCAGTCAGAACAGTTAATGGGCAATTTATGGCAGCCCTAATGGAATCTCAATATGGTCAAACAATTAAAATGTTTCAATCCAGAGGCCAAAAAAGTATTTTGCATTTAGCTGCGCAAAATGGCCGTCTTATACAATCGCAACTTTTATTAAAAAATGGATTAACAGTGAATATTAAGGATAGTTTGGGGAACACTCCTTTACATGATGCGTTAAATAGCCATGCACTTGATGTTGCTACATTACTATTGCAAAATGGAGCCGATTGGCGAATTAAAAATAATAAAGGCTTAGATTGTAAGGATATACTTGGTAGCCATATTATTAAGTATGATTTGCTAACTCATGAAGGCAAACAAATGCGAGATAAAGTTTTTCAAATGATGGGCTAAATAAAAAACGGGCCTAAACCCGTTTTTAGTGACTAGCTTTTATCGCTAGCTGTTGGTATAGAAGGGCTAGCAGGAGTACGACGTTTACCAATATTTTTCTTATCGCGATGGCGTACTTTTTCTTTTTTCTTAGCTTGTTCTTCTTTTTTCTTTTCTTTACGCTTAGCAAGCACTTTCTTCGACGGTTTTGGCTTATTTAGCATCGCTTCTGAAGGGGCTTTAGTTGTTGGACGTAAAGAATCAACCACACGAATTTTGATAGGTTCTTCAATATAACGAGTAATTTTACCCAATAATGGGAAGTCATGCGCTTCGACTAAGGAAATTGCGGTTCCTTTACGTCCAGCTCGGCCGGTACGGCCAATACGGTGCAAATACACATCTGCAGTTCTAGGTAAGTCAAAGTTAAAAACATGGCTAACGTTTTCGATATCTAAGCCACGGGAAGCAACATCTGTTGCAACGAGTACTTTAACTTGGCCATCAACTAGGCGACGTACCGCTTCATTACGCTTAGCCTGTGGCATTTCACCTTCAAGATAACAAGGTTCGATACCCGCTTCACGTAACCATTGGACTAATTCACGCAAACGCTCACGCTTACGCACAAAGACGATAGCTTTGGTGACTTCATCTTGTTTTAACAAATGGCACAGTAATGCCGTTTTATGCTCTAGTGTGTCAGCACGGTAATGAAATTGCTGAATTTTTTTACGTTCACGGCGTGAAGGGTCGGCGTCAATTTCAATTGGGTCTTCTAATAAGCGCTCAGCAAAGTCACGAATAGCTTCGCCTTCAAGAGTTGCAGAAAACAGCATGGTCTGCTTGCGCCAGCGTGTTTCGCCTGCGATTGTTTCTATGTCATTGGCAAAACCCATGTCGAGCATGCGGTCAGCTTCGTCAAGGATCAAAATCTCAACTGCACGACAGTCAAAGTTTTCTTCTTTAATATATTGGAGTAAACGGCCTGTTGTTGCGACGACAATGTCTTGATTTTCACTGAAAACTTCAGCGTGATTCATATAAGCAACACCACCCGTAATTGTTGCAATGTCTAGGTGATTATGGGCACATAATTCTTTTGCTTGGTCAGCAACCTGCATGGCTAATTCACGAGTCGGTGTGACAACTAGAACGCGAGGCGGCCCTGATTTCTTTCTAGGGAAATCAAGTAAATGTTGGATCGCAGGTAGTAAGAACGCGGCGGTTTTACCTGTACCTGTCGGGGCTGAACCTAATACATCGCGGCCATCCATTGCAGCAGGAATAGCTGCCGCTTGAATAGCGGTTGGACGTTGATAGCCTTTATCTGAAAGCGCATCAATTAGGCTTTCATCAAGTTCAAGTTCAGTAAAAGTGGATGCAGTCATGATATACCTCTATTTGGGGCGCTGATTATAAACAGGTTAGCAAAATTGTTCACCTGAAAAAATCAGCTTTGCTCAAGTGTAACTGTTTTCACTGTGGACAGGGAGCGATATATCAATGCATGTGAGTGAAATATAGAGAAGATAAATAATTGAAGGAGGAAAGAGCTTTTCCTCCTTCATGCTTATCTAACTTAGCTAAGTATATTAATTAACCATGTATGATAAGGAATACCAACTAAGTCAATGAGCACGGCACCACTGAGTGGCACAATCATGAAAGCTTTCATTGACACTTGTTTGTAACGTTCACAAACAGAGGACATATTCGCCATTGCATTTGGCGTCGCACCTAAGCCGTGCCCCATTAGGCCAGCACACATTACTGCGGCATCGTAGTTTTTGCCTAATAAGCGGAAAATGACAAAGACAACTAATAGAATTAAAATAATCACTTGCGCCAATAGAATGGTGAATAATGGCAAAGCAACAGCTTTTAGCTCCCATATTTTCAATGACATCATCGCCATAGTCAAAAATAGGCCAAGCGAAACTTCAGAGATAAGGTCAACCGACTTTTGGTTAATACGGAATAATTCTACTTGGTCATTAATATTGCGAATAACAATCGCAATGATCATTGCTCCAACATAGCTCGGCAAAGAAAACCCGGTTGCTTTGGTAAATTGCGCTGAAGCGAATTGACCAATAACCATAATTCCAAGAACAAGTGCTAGCATTTTTAAAAAGGCGTGAGCATCGATGGATTCAATTTTTCCAGCAATGGTTTCAGGAACTTGAACTCGCTCAACATTTTCATCAGCTTTAATCTGCACGTTAAATTTCTTAATTAAGAATGTTGCAATCGGACCACCAAGTAAACTTCCTGTAATTAGGCCGAATGTTGCTGCGGCAATTGCGGCAACCGTTGCGGATTGCACGCCAAGGCCCTCAGCCATGCCACCAAAGGCTGCTGCACCACCATGTCCCCCAGTAAGAGAAACGCCACCAGCCATGATACCAATAACGGGATCAACACCGAGTAAATGAGCAAGGCCTGCACCAAAGGTGTCTTGGAAAATAACCACAAACCAGCAGATAAACAGGTAGATAAAGAGTAACCGACCACCACTTTTTAAAATACGGAAGCTGCCGTCAATACCAATAGTGGTAAAGAAAGCGACCATTAAGAAGGTTTGTAAACTGGTATCAAAATTGATTTCGGCCAGATTAAATGATTTGAGCCCCCAAATAATCAAACTAACCAGAAAGCCGCCAATGACGGGAGAAGGGATACAAAAGCGCTGTAGCCATTCGATACGTTTCTTTAAGTGGATCCCCATGAGTAGGCAGATCACCGTTAGGAAGAGGGTGGAGAGTGTGTCGAGGTGTAGAATCATATTTTTCCCTTTTTAACTGTTGTCTTTCACGCTACAGCGTTGTTGGCCGCGCTCCGTTACCCTAGTCACATACTTTTGTATGCTCCTAGGGATAACGTCACTTGCCGCCTAGCTGTAACGCGAAATTCAATAGTTAAAAACCATTAAGTTATTGCGCTACAGCGTTGTTGGCCGCGCTCCGTTACCCTAGTCACATACTTTTGTATGCTCCTAGGGATAACGTCACTTGCCGCCTAGCTGTAACGCGAAATTCAATAGTTAAAAACCATTAAGTTATTGCGCTACAGCGTTGTTGGCCGCGCTCCGTTACCCTAGTCACATACTTTTGTAGCTCCTAGGGATAACGTCACTTGCCGCCTAGCTGTAACGCGAAATTCAATAGTTAAAAACCATTAAGTTATTGTGTTACGGCTAGTTTGATAATCAACTTCAAAGCTATTTTTATTGTGGTGTTTGAAAATTAATAATCTTAACAGCGTGAGAAACAGTGTATTTATCAGTCGAGTTGTTGTGTTGTTTTATTAGAATAAATATTGGTATATCAAATAAGCCGCGAGTTTGGCGGTATGGTTGTCAATATCAAATTCAGGATTACATTCTGCGATATCAAAAACCGCAATTTTTTGGCTGCTCTTGATAATGGCAAACAATTCATCAAAAATTTCAGTAGAAATGCCTTTTGGTGCTGGTGCACTAACGCCCGGCGCAATAGCAGCAGAAAATACATCTAAATCAACGGTGACATATAAATAGTCTACTTCGTCAATAAATTTTTTAATTTTTTCAATCGCTTGAGGTAGCTTGGAATAAGCGAGTTCTTTATCGCGGATATATTGGCAACCTAGCGTATCTGCGGTATCGAATAATACTTTTGTATTGCCATGATCTGCGATGCCTAAACATAAATATTTGAAAGAGCGTTGGTGTTGCTGGCACAACATGGCTGATTGTAAAAATGGAGTGCCAGAAGTGGCAACAGGGGCTTCACGCAAATCAAAATGTGCATCAAAGTTAATAATACCAATCGTTTTACCCGCTTGATGTTGTTCAACATAGTCAAACAGGCCCTGGAAGCTCGCAAATGCAACTTCATGACCACCGCCAAGGACAATCGGTTTTTGGTTATCAGCGAGGAGAGCGATAAGTTGGTCGGATAAACGGCGTTGTGCTGCTTCTAAATTGCCATCATCACAGCGAATTGTACCGACATCTTTGATTGCAAGTGGTTGATGAATAGGCAAACCTGCCAGTTGATGACGAATTGCATCAGGGCCTGCTTTTGCACCTTGGCGGCCTTTATTGCGTCGAACGCCCTCATCAGAAGCAAAACCAATTAATGCAAACTTGGCAGGTGTGTGTTTATTAATGACTTGGTGGATGCGCAAATGTTCTTGTGTTTCACCATCTGTGCGCCCTTGCCATTGGAAAGGTTGTGTCATAGTTACTCCAAGTTAATTAATTTAGTGATGTTATGCGCTGTTTGGCGGGTGTGCGTGATAAATTCATCCACGCGATGTGTAGAGCGAAATTCAGGTGCCATAACTGAAACGACAGCTAACACATCATTACCTTTGAAAATCGGTGCAGAAACACCCAGTACGCCTTCATCGATTTCACTCACAGACATGCCGTAACCTTGTTTGCGTATCTGTTGTAAATCTTGTTGTAGCTTTATTTTTTGTTGTTCAGTGGTTAACTGCTTTGTATGAGCTTCAAGTACTTGGTTTTGATAGAGTTCATGACGAAAAGCTAACAATGTTTTCGCACTTGCTCCTTTAACTAAAGTATTGCCCCGGCCAATAATAAAAGAGCAGCGCAGCGCTTGTTCACTCTCAATCATGTCGACACAAATGGTCTCTCGTAAATTTGAGGTGATAATCGCCACGGTTTCTTGGGTTTTTTTCGCTAAAGTTTGCAGTTCTTGTTTAGACGCGCTCATCAATAAACTGTGGTGATAGTATTTTTCTTGATTTTTGATACTCTGCGAGCCAACACAGTATGTTCCATATTGTTTTGCGTGAGATACAAATTCCCAATCTATGAGAATTGTTAGTAAACGATAGACGGTTGATAATGGGATCTCTAACGCTGATGAGATAGACTGTGGCGTCACTGGAGATGCGCAAGTTGTGATGTAAGACAAGATGTCTAAGGTTCTATTTATACTGTTCATGGCATCTCCTTTTTTTCGAACTTATCAGTAAATTTTTTTCGTCTCAAATATAATTCTCATATTATGAGAATTATATTGTAGCAAATAGGTTAAATTATGACTTTTATTTGCTTAGTATGAGAATGTTCGAACAAGTATTAGACAATTAGAGTGTTTGCATGTGTAAGCAAAAAAAGAATTACCGTAAAGGCGGTTTTACGTTTAAACAGTTTTTTGTGGCTCATGACCGATGTGCGATGAAAGTGGGGACGGATGGTGTGCTATTGGGGGCTTGGGCTCCTGCAGACGGTGTTCAGTCTGTATTGGATATTGGTAGCGGTAGTGGGCTAATAGCATTGATGCTAGCACAAAGAAATGCAATGTTATGTGTTGATGCCGTCGAGTTAGATAGTGACGCGGCAGTACAAGCACAAGAAAATTTTATTGAATCCCCATGGGCGGATCGTTTACATGTCATCAATCAAGACATTGTGAGTTACAGCCAGTTGTCATCGGTTCAATATGATTTGATTGTTAGTAACCCACCTTACTTTGAACCTGCGGTTGCGTGTCGGGATGAAAAACGAGACCAAGCGAGATATACCGCGACATTAACTCATGATGTATTACTCGAAAGTGCAAAATCCTGTCTTACATCTCATGGACTATTTTGTTTAGTGCTGCCCTATGAAGTTGGTGAAAAAATACAGAAGATGGCTGAGAATTCAGGTTGGTTTACCGCTTTTCGCGTCAATGTTAGTGATAAACCTACAACGGTCTACCATCGCATGCTATTGGGCATTCAACTGCAAGAGATACAAACACAAGTGACATCGCTGGCACTCAAAGATGAAAAGGGTGAGTATACCGATGAATTTCGTAAACTAATTCAGCCATTTTATGTGAAATATTAAAGCCGGCTCAAAGGCCGGCCCTAGCTCATGTTATTCAGGTTTTAAAATAGTGGGGCCTGAATTAGGAAGTGGTTCTGGGTAATCCAAGGTGTAATGTAATCCACGGCTTTCTTTGCGTTCTAATGCACAACTAACCATTAATTCAGCGACTTGAACTAGGTTACGTAATTCAAGTAAGTTATTTGAAATGCGGAAATTTGCATAGTAGTCGTGAATTTCTTGCTGCAATAGATGGATGCGACGCAGTGCGCGCTCAAGCCGTTTTGTGGTTCTCACAATTCCCATGTAATCCCACATAAATAGGCGTAATTCATGCCAGTTATGTTGAATAACAACCTGTTCATCTGAGTTATGCACTCGGCTTTCATCCCATTCAGATAAATAGGGAATTTCGTCGATCTGTTTGATCGTTTTATTAATATTTTCAGCCGCCGCCCAGCCGTATACCAAGCATTCTAATAGTGAATTGGATGCCATACGGTTTGCACCATGTAAGCCAGTGTAGCTCACTTCGCCAATTGCATAGAGATTCGTGATATCAGTCATACCCGTTTCATCTACAATAACGCCACCGCATGTATAATGGGCTGCAGGAACGATAGGAATAGGTTCTTTGGTCAGATCGAGCCCTAAAGTCATCAATTTCGCATAAATAGTCGGGAAATGGTTTTTAACGAAATCGCTAGGCTTATGGCTAATGTCCAAATACATGCAATCAGCACCAAGGCGTTTCATTTCATGGTCAATAGCTCGTGCAACAACATCGCGAGGAGCAAGTTCACCGCGATCGTCGTGATCTGGCATAAATCGGCTACCATCAGGACGCTTGAGGTAAGCCCCCTCACCACGTAATGCTTCAGTTAATAAGAAATTGCGTGCTTGTGGGTGAAATAAACACGTTGGGTGGAATTGATTAAATTCAAGGTTAGCAACACGGCAGCCAGCCCGCCACGCCATTGCGATACCATCACCAGAAGAAATATCTGGATTCGTGGTATATTGATAAACTTTAGCCGCGCCGCCCGTTGCTAGAACAATCGTTTTCGCTCGAATGGTTTCAACTTGCTCTTTTTGGCGGTTCCATACGTAAGCGCCTAAAATTCGTGGCGATTCAGCCTCATTAGAAAGGATAAGGTCGACGGCATTATAGCGTTCTTTAATATGAATGTTTGGGTGGGCAAAAGCGAGGTCAACTAACGTGGTTTCAACTTCTTTTCCTGTGGCATCAGCATGATGGAGGATCCGCCGATGGCTATGGCCACCTTCACGGGTTAAATGATACTGTGTTTCACCGCTTTCGGTAATTTCAGTATCGAATAAAACACCTTGGTCGATAAGCCATTGCACGCAATGTTTCGCATTGGAGGCAATAAACTCAACAGCTTCTTTCTGGCAGATACCTGCACCAGCAATTAGCGTATCTTCTACATGGGATTCGATGCTGTCAGTGTCATCAAAAACGGCGGCAATACCACCTTGTGCATAATATGATGCCCCTTCACTGAGGCTGCTTTTACTGAGAATGGTCACTTGATGAAAAGGGGCGAGCCGTAAGGCAGCTGAAAGTCCTGCGACACCACTCCCAATGATTAAAATATCAGTGTAATGCTGTGTGGATTCGTTCATAAGTGTTTGCATGTATATAATAGTATGTATTGAGTTTTTTATGTTAGCCTATCGAGTGTCCTATTGCTATTAGTGGATGGTTGTTAATGCACAGTATATTGACCTAGCGCTATTTACGTATTCAAATGCTTTTAGTGTGATAGCTATCGCATTCGCGCCTAAAATCTGTATGCTGTCTTATAGGCCTGAAAGAATATTATAGGCAGTTGTTTTAATAAGGATCTTTAAGATCGTCTCAGTAATTTTTTTATCAGTTTTGTAAATTTTTGACTATTTTTTTAGATTAAATTGAACTTCAACGAGTTCTACTACTCAAAGTAGTGCTTGCTTTAGGAAGGGAGAACATGATCAAGTTAACATATTATCGGCCTGAATTCGGGAGATACTTCCTGGAATGAGCGAGCAACTGACCGACCAGATTTTGGTTGAAAAGGTACAAAAAGGCGATCAACAAGCTTTCAACTTATTGGTGATAAAATATCAGCATAAAGTCGCAAGCTTAGTATCCCGCTATGTACCGCAAGCAGATGTGCCTGACGTTGCGCAGGAGTCATTTATAAAAGCTTATCGCGCCATTGGTTCGTTTCGTGGTGACAGCGCATTTTATACTTGGCTTTATCGGATTGCGGTAAATACAGCTAAAAATTATTTAGTTGCCCAAGATAGACGCCCACCTGCGTCGGACTTGGAAGCGAGTGATGCAGAAAACTTTGAAACCGCTGGTGCCTTAAAAGAAATTTCGAACCCAGAGAACTTAATGTTGTCTGATGAATTAAAGAAAGTTGTTTTCCGGACCATCGAATCGCTGCCAGAAGATCTTAGAATGGCAATTACTCTCCGCGAGTTAGATGGTTTGAGCTATGAAGAAATCGCAGAAATAATGGATTGCCCTGTTGGCACCGTACGTTCTCGTATTTTTAGGGCAAGGGAAGCGATTGATAATAAAGTTCAGCCTCTGATTCAACAGTATTAGTCTGTTAAATCAGTCAATTAAATATAATTGTGATGCAATTAACTGAAGGTAATTGGGCATGCAAAGAGAGAAACTTTCCGCAATGATGGATGGCGAAGTACTAGACTTAGAACTGGTCAACGCTATTTCACGTGATTCAACGTTAAAACAACGTTGGGAGAGCTATCATCTTATTCGTGATACTCTGCGTAACGATACTAATGAAGTCATGCACTTCGATATTGCAAGTAAAGTTGCGGCAGCATTAGAGAATGAAGCTGTGCGTATTAATCCTCAGGTAGTTGTCGAATCGCAGCCAGAGCCTGCGACTTGGGGGGCTTTCCCATTCTGGGGTAAAATTCGTCCTTGGGCGAGCCAGCTGACTCAAATTGGTGTTGCAGCTTGCGTGTCTTTGGCGGTTATTGTTGGGGTTCAACAATACAACCAAAGTAATGCCGTTGACTCACCGGTTGATGAGCCAATGTTTAATACTATTCCTGTTGGCAGCGGGGCTCCAGTTAGCTTAAATATCTCAGATAACCAATTATTTGGTAATGAGCAGCAAATTCAACAAGTTGAGCAACAAAATCAACGTATTAATGCGATGCTTCAACAGTATGAAATTGAAAGACGCTCGATGCTTAACCAGCAATATCAAGAGTCTGTAAAACCTGCGTCTTCAGCAGGAGTTAAATTGCAATAATGAACAAATGGTTATCCGTCATCTGCCTGACGGGCAGCCTGATTATTTCTAATCAAGCTTCGGCATCTGAACTAGATGCCGATGTTCTTTTTAAAGAAATGGGAAATGCTGCCCAGAACCTTTCTTACGAAATGTCTTATATGACATTCAGTCCGCAATCAATAACACCTGTACGTTACCGCCATGCCATCATTAATGGTGAACCTGTTTCACAAATGATCCAAATGGATTCATCGCGTCGTGAAATTGTTCAAAAAGGCAATAGCATCAGTTACTTTGAACCTGGTTTTGATGCATTCAGCTTAAATGGTAAATATATAGTCGATAATTTACCATCAGTAGTTTTTGCCAATTATCAACAGATTAAACCTTATTATAATTTTATTGATGCAGGGCGGACCCACATTGGCGATAGGCCAGCATTAGTAATTCGCATAATATCGAAAGACAATTCTCGGTTTAACTATGTAGTATTGATCGATGAAGAAACGAAATTGCCATTACGTATCGACCTTCTCGATAATAATAGCCAAACATTAGAACAATTTCGTGTGATCTCGACGGTGCTAGATAGCCAAACAGTTAAGGATTCATTACTTGCGTTAAGTAAAGTGAATATGCCGCCATTATTGATTTCCCCTAAAAATGGAAATCCTTCCTTTAAGTGGCAAGTTGGCATGTTACCACCT
This sequence comes from Providencia sp. PROV040, assembly GCF_032706145.1. Classification (NCBI taxonomy): domain Bacteria; kingdom Pseudomonadati; phylum Pseudomonadota; class Gammaproteobacteria; order Enterobacterales; family Morganellaceae; genus Providencia; species Providencia sp. PROV040. The sequence continues at coordinate 1,800,916 of NZ_CP120530.1, forward strand.
GGTTTTGAAGAAATATCCCGTTCTTCGCGAAAATTAGCTGAAGATGACGTGGTTGAAACTGCAATGTTTAGTGATGGTTTATTTACCTTTTCTGTAAATGTGACAAAATCGACTAAAGGCCCGTTACTCGATCAACCGCTTCAAAATGGGCGTCGAACTATTTACACAATGACGCAAAAGCAAAATGTCATCACTATCATTGGTGAATTACCATTAGCAACAGCACAAGTGGTAGCAGGTAGTATTCAGTTTCGGGAGTAAATTATGGTAAAAGAGTGGGCAACAGTAGTCCGTTGGCAAAACGGTAGGGCTTTATTGCGCTATGGTTCTTCATCCGGCTGTGGTAGTTGCGGTGCTCGTAAAACCTGTGGTTCTTATGCTTTAAGCAAAATTGGGCCAAATACGGAACATGAATTAGAAATCGCAATTGAACAACCACTAGTTGAAGGGCAGAAAATTGAAGTGGGCATCCCTGAGGGGAGTTTAATTCGCTCAGCGCTGTTAGTTTACTTAACACCCATTTTGGGGTTGTTTATTTTTGCAGGCTTAGCGCAGGCGTTTGATTTTGAGCAGTTCTGGATAGCGATTTCAGGTGTAATTGGTGGTATTATTGGTTTTTATGTTGCGCGTAGGCTAGCGTCAAATTTGCGCGATGATGAAGCTTTTCAACCTGTTGTTTTACAGATAGGGTTGCCTCCGAGCGAGCTTTCAGTACAAATTAATTGCTAAATTTCAATATGTTGAGTTAGAAGGTTAATTTGATATTATCAATTGAAAGGGGAACATATGTTTCCCTTTTTTGTGGATTAGAATTAATTAACATACAAATAGTATTATGGCTAATAAAGTCATTAACATATTTTGTCTGTTTTGAGTTAGAAATTACAATAGATTGATTATGGCTATAAGCGTGGTTGATGTGGTTTGTATTAATGATGAATTATGACGACTAACCTATTAACCTGATGCAGGTTTACAGTTGTTTTACATTGAATCTTTGTGTTAGCGGGTTCTTATATGTAAAATGCTGCTAATTAACAATCTTGTGATAATCATAGCATTTTAGTTTTGTCGCGATACTTGCACAAAGCTGATTTTGTAAGGCAATTTAAAAGAAGATATTACCTTGAAAATCAATAATATAAGAAACTTTTCCATCATTGCTCATATCGACCATGGTAAGTCGACCTTGTCAGATCGCATTATTCAAATTTGTGGTGGCTTAACCGACCGCGAAATGGCGGCACAAGTTTTAGACTCGATGGACTTAGAGCGTGAGCGTGGGATCACTATTAAAGCACAGAGCGTGACGCTTGATTATAAGGCGTCAGATGGTGAAACTTACCAATTAAACTTCATTGACACCCCGGGTCACGTAGACTTCTCTTATGAAGTATCTCGTTCATTAGCAGCCTGTGAAGGTGCTTTGCTGGTGGTTGATGCAGGGCAAGGCGTTGAGGCTCAAACCTTGGCAAACTGCTATACCGCTATCGAAATGGATTTAGAAGTAGTTCCGGTTTTAAATAAAATTGATTTACCCGCTGCAGATCCTGAGCGTGTTGCTGATGAAATAGAAGATATTGTTGGCCTTGACGCGCATGATGCAGTTCGCTGCTCTGCAAAAACAGGTATTGGTGTTCAAGATGTGATTGAACGCCTTGTTAAAGAGATCCCACCTCCGATTGGGGATGCGGATGCGCCTTTGCAAGCACTTATTATTGACTCGTGGTTTGATAACTATTTAGGCGTTGTTTCATTGATTCGTATTAAAAACGGAACATTGAGAAAAGGCGATAAAATTAAAGTGATGAGCACCGGGCAAGTATATAATGCAGATCGCCTCGGTATTTTCACACCTAAGCAAATCGACCGTGATGTTTTGAGTTGCGGTGAAGTGGGCTGGTTAGTTTGTGCAATTAAAGACATCACTGGTGCCCCAGTTGGGGATACGCTAACAGGGGCTCGTAATCCAGCAGATAAAGCATTACCTGGTTTTAAAAAGGTTAAACCACAGGTTTACGCTGGTTTATTCCCAGTCAGTTCTGATGACTATGAATCATTCCGTGATGCACTAGGTAAGTTAAGTCTAAATGACGCGTCTTTATTTTATGAGCCAGAAACTTCTACTGCGCTAGGTTTCGGTTTCCGTTGTGGTTTCCTTGGCTTACTGCACATGGAAATCATTCAAGAACGTTTAGAACGTGAATATGACCTTGATTTGATTACCACTGCGCCAACTGTAGTGTATGAAGTGCAGCAGACCAATGGTGATATCGTGTATGTCGATAGCCCATCTAAGCTACCGGCATTGAACAATATTGAAGAATTACGCGAACCAATCGCAGAGTGTCATATGCTGATGCCTAAAGAATATTTAGGTAACGTTATTACACTTTGTATTGAGAAACGTGGCGTTCAGACCAATATGGTCTATCATGGTAATCAAGTATCGTTGACTTATGAAATCCCAATGGCAGAAGTGGTATTGGATTTCTTCGACCGCTTAAAATCAACGTCTCGTGGATATGCATCTTTAGATTATGCATTTAAACGTTTCCAAGCATCAGACATGGTGCGTGTTGATGTTCTTATCAACAATGAGCGTGTAGATGCTTTGGCCTTGATCACTCACCGTGCGAATTCTCAATATCGCGGCCGTGAACTGGTTGAAAAAATGAAAGAGTTGATCCCGCGTCAGCAGTTCGATATTGCGATTCAAGCTGCGATCGGTAACCACATTATTGCTCGTTCTACAGTTAAACAACTGCGTAAAAACGTACTTGCTAAGTGTTATGGCGGTGACGTTAGCCGTAAGAAAAAACTGTTACAGAAGCAAAAGGATGGTAAGAAACGCATGAAGCAAGTTGGTAACGTTGAGCTACCACAAGAAGCGTTCCTTGCTATATTGCATGTTGGTAAAGACTAAGTTTACAAGGAGTCTCAATGGCTAACACCTTTGCCTTGATCCTAACACTGGCAACATTAATCACTGGGATTATATGGTGTTTAGACAAGTTTAAATTTGCACCTGCGCGTAAAGCAAAACTTAAGCAGTTACAGGATGCAACAAATGGCGCAGTGAGCGAGGCGGATGTGGCAAATGCTGTCCGCCGTCCATCATGGCTTGAAACAGGGTCGTCTATTTTCCCTGTGTTAGCGATTGTACTGATTGTGCGTTCATTTATTTATGAGCCATTTCAAATACCTTCAGGGTCAATGATGCCAACGTTGTTAGTTGGCGATTTTATGTTGGTTGAGAAATTTGCTTATGGTTTGAAAGATCCAATCACACAAACGACATTAATCGAAACAGGTAAACCGAAACGTGGTGATATCGCAGTTTTTAAATACCCTAAAGATCCTAATGTTGATTTTGTAAAACGAGTTATTGGAATGCCGGGTGATAAAATTATTTATAACCCAGATGCAAAGGAACTCACAATTTACCCTAATTGTGCAGATAACAAATGTACAGAGACCTTACCTATTGTTTATGGTCCTCTGGCGCCGAGTGAATGGACAATGTTCCTTGATATCGGTTCTGTTGTTGATAACCAAAAGGGCAATTATGAAATTCCATTAGACCAACCTCTACCAAGAAATGCATTGCGTCAATACGAACGTAGTGAAAAATTGGATACGGTTGAGCATCAAATTTTGATTATTCGTCAAGCAATTACGGAAGCAAAATATTTGCAACCAGGTATGCCGAAGAATGAATGGATTGTTCCTGAAAAGCACTACTTTATGATGGGTGACAACAGGGATAATAGCTCTGACAGCCGTATGTGGGGCTTTGTGCCGGAAGAGAATTTAGTTGGTCGCGCGGTATTTATTTGGTTAAGTCTTGATAAGCAAGAAAATGAATGGCCGACAGGTATTCGCTTTAGTCGAATTGGTCCACTATAATTTGGTTAGTGGGTCTAGCTAAATGCTACAAATACGGGTTTTCGTTTGAAAACCCGTATTATCCGAAGCATTATTGTTTTACCCAGTGTACAATATAGATTAATTAATATTATTGGCTCCCCAATTATTAACTCTCCCATTTTAACTTATTGTAACTAATGGATTTTTATAATTAGTTTCACTGAGCTGCAAAAATGCGGGAGTATTCGGAGTCAGTGCAAACGCAACAGTTTTGTAAAATGGTGCATTTTACAGGTCTGTTGCGTGTGCTTTTTTATCAAATAAAAATGGTTGGGCGCACATGAACCCCTCTTTAATAGAAAGATTACAACGTAAGCTTGGTTATCAATTCAAACAGAACGAGTTATTAATCCAAGCATTGACACATAGAAGTGCAAGCAGCAAACATAATGAACGCCTAGAATTTTTAGGTGACTCGATTTTGAGTTTTGTGATTGCAAATGACTTATACCACCGTTTTCCAAAGGTAGACGAGGGGGATATGAGTCGTATGCGAGCAACGCTTGTACGCGGAAATACATTAGCAGAAATCGCACGCGAATTTGAACTCGGTGAATGTTTACGTTTAGGACCGGGGGAATTAAAAAGTGGTGGTTTTCGTCGCGAATCTATCCTTGCTGATACTGTTGAAGCACTGATCGGTGGTATTTTTTTAGATAGTGATATCCAAACGATCGAAAGAATTATTTTAGATTGGTATCAAAGTAGACTGGTTGAGATCAGTCCGGGTGATAAGCAAAAAGACCCGAAAACAAGGTTACAAGAATATCTGCAAGGACGCCATTTACCACTACCTAATTATTTGGTTGTTCAGGTTAAAGGTGAAGCTCACGATCAAGAATTTACGATCCACTGCCAAGTCAGTGGTATTGACCAACCGATTAATGGCGTTGGCTCAAGCCGTCGTAAAGCGGAGCAAGCAGCAGCAGAGCAAGCATTGAAAATTTTGGAGCTTGAATGAGTGAATTACAATCCCACTGTGGTTTTGTTGCCATAGTTGGACGGCCAAATGTCGGTAAATCGACATTATTGAATCAATTACTGGGGCAAAAAGTTTCGATTACTTCGAGAAAGCCACAGACGACTCGCCATCGTATTATGGGGATCCACACAGAAGATAATTACCAAATTATTTATGTTGATACCCCAGGACTTCATATTGAAGAAAAACGTGCAATTAACCGTTTAATGAATCGCGCTGCATCCAGTTCAATTGGTGATGTTGAATTAGTTATTTTTGTTGTTGAAGGAACTAATTGGACCGCTGATGATGAAATGGTACTGACTAAGTTATCTAGCTTGCGTTGCCCTGTTATATTGGCAATTAACAAAATTGATAATGTGACTGATAAAACCATACTGTTGCCACATATCAGTATGATCAGTCAGAAAATGAATTTTTTAGATGTTGTTCCTATCAGTGCAGAAAAAGGTACTGGTGTGGATACAATTGCTAAAATTGTTAAACAACATATACCTGAAGCTATTCATCATTTTCCTGAAGACTATATTACTGACCGTTCTCAGCGTTTTATGGCATCTGAGATTATCCGTGAAAAGCTCATGCGTTTCTTGGGTGATGAACTGCCATATTCGGTAACCGTCGAAATTGAACAATTTAAGGTAACAGAAGCGGGTATTTACCATATCAATGGCTTAATTCTTGTTGAGCGTGAAGGCCAAAAGAAAATGGTTATTGGTAACAAAGGGAGCAAACTGAAAACCATTGGTACCGAAGCGCGTATCGATATGGAAAGAATGTTTGATAACAAGGTACACCTTGAGCTTTGGGTTAAGGTTAAATCTGGCTGGGCTGATGACGAAAGAGCATTACGTAGCCTGGGTTATGTTGACGACCTAAAATAGTAGGTGGCAAAGTGAGTGGTTGGCAGCGTGCGTTTGTACTCCATTCAAGGCCTTACAGTGAAACGAGTTTATTGCTCGATTTTTTTACTGAAGGCGAAGGGAAAATACGTTTACTTGCAAAAGGCGCTCGCCGTAATCGTTCACCATTAAGGGGCTGTTTACAGCCCTTCACACCTTTGTTAATCCGTTGGGGGGGCAAAGGTGAAATCAAAACCTTAATCAATGCCGACCCTGTGTCTTTGGCTCTCCCTTTAACGGGAACCGTTCTATATAGTGGTTTATACCTTAATGAATTAACCGCACGTGTATTAGAATTTGGTACACCATATTCCTCACTATTTTTTGATTACCTTTCATGCTTACAGATCCTTGCCGCAAGTGAGCACACTCCCGAATTTGCATTGCGTCGGTTTGAATTGGCTCTGCTTTCTTACCTTGGTTATGGTGTTGATTTTTTACATTGCGCTGGCAGCGGAGAGCCCGTTTCTGACACAATGACTTACCGGTATAGAGAAGAAAAAGGGTTTATTGGTAGCTTGGTTGTTGACCAGCTTAGTTTTACGGGTAAACAACTTAAGGCATTGGCGAGTCGAGAATTTCCTGACGCAGATACGCTCAAAGCAGCAAAACGTTTTACCCGACTTGCTTTAAAACCATATTTAGGCGGTAAACCTTTAAAAAGCAGAGAATTATTTCGACAGTTTACTTACTCGCCAGTTACACATAACAAACAGAGCTAAAATTGTTTTTCATTTTATTTTTTATCTAGTTTGTTACACCTCGATTACTACAATATATCCTTTTCTCATGTGTCTTTTTAGCGGAGCTGGCTCTTTCAGACAATACATTTATTTCACTGGTACAAAATCTTACGAAGCGCTTCGCAAAAATAAAATACAAATACTGAAACAGGATATACAGATTGGAATTTGCTTCGAATGGTGAGAGATTTATTCCCTCAAAGGAGAAAATTACAGTAGGATAGTAGGTAGATGAGTTTGTTAGTGTTTATTAATGGGGAATAAAAAATGGCAGAGCTTTTGTTAGGCGTAAATATCGACCATATTGCAACGGTTAGAAATGCAAGAGGAACTCAATATCCAGACCCTGTACAAGCTGCATTTGTTGCGGAGCAAGCAGGCGCTGATGGCATTACAGTGCATTTACGCGAAGATCGACGCCATATTACAGATAGAGATATCACTCTGTTGAATGAAACTATTCAAACACGTATGAATCTTGAAATGGCGGTAACTGATGAAATGGTTGAAATTGCGTGCCGCATCAAACCTACTTTTTGCTGTTTAGTGCCAGAAAAGCGTGAAGAGGTAACCACTGAAGGTGGTTTAGATGTTGCGGGCCAAAAACAGAAAGTGGCTGATGCTGTAAAACGTCTGACTGACGCGGGCATTCTCGTTTCATTATTTATTGATGCGGATCATCAGCAAATTGATGCAGCACAAGAGTGTGGAGCACCATTTATTGAAATTCACACAGGGGCTTATGCTGATGCTAAATCAGAACAAGAGCAAGAGTTAGAATTTCGCCGTATTCGTGATGGTGCCGTATATGCGGCGAGTAAAGGCATTAAAGTTAATGCGGGTCATGGTTTGACATACCATAACGTTCAACGTATTGCACAGTTACCTGAAATTTATGAGCTTAATATTGGCCATGCAATTATTGGCCGTGCTTTGTTTAGTGGGTTAGCTCAAGCGGTTACTGACATGAAAAAAATCTTATTAGAAGCACGTAAATAATGGCCATTGTTGGATTAGGAACGGATATTGTTGAGATTGCTCGAATTGAGTCGGTGCTTGAACGAACCGGTGATAGTCTGGCGAAAAGAATTCTAACTGAGACTGAATTAGCCCAATATCAACAGCAATCAAAGCCAGCTCGTTTTTTAGCAAAACGCTTTGCAGTTAAAGAAGCGGCAGCAAAAGCATTAGGAACAGGGATCCGTAATGGTTTAGCCTTTAACCAATTTGAAGTAACCAATGACAAATTGGGGAAACCATTATTAAGTTTAACTGGGGAGGCATTACAGCTAGCGAATCGGTTAAAAGTTACGCATTACCATGTTTCTATTACCGATGAACGTCACTATGCATCTGCTACAGTTATCATAGAAAGTATTTCTTGAATCAATGTAATACCGAGCTGCCAGTAAAAATCACTGGCAGCATTTAAGGATAACTAGATGAATAATTGGATATAAGTGAAGTTAAACCTAAATTTTATCGGCGTGATGAATTGCAACAAACTTATCCCAAAGCTGTTCTTCAGTTTCGATATGTTGAGGATCAGTGATGATTGTATTAGTAATTGGGCAAACGGACTGGCAAGTAGGTTTGTCGTAATGGCCTACACATTCAGTACATAGTGTTGAGTCAATTTCATAAATTTCGTCACCCATAAATATTGCATCATTTGGGCATTCGGGTTCACACATATCGCAATTGATACAGCGTTTTGTAATTAATAAAGACATATCAGTGATTTACATTGTATTAAGTTAAAAACTAGTAACTTATACCTTGCACCTATTCGTTACTTTCGTTTGGTTTTTATATTTTTATGCCATGTATTTTACCTGCAAAGCCTGAAAAAAGTAACAACAAATCATAGTGTAGATGTTTTACATCATTTAAATGATAAATTTGTGTTTTTAGCGTTCAATTTTTTGCTATACCAGAATATTGGTATCCTTTTCTGTTATTGTATTCACATCTGGATCGTTATTCTCTATTTTTAAATAATCAGTAAACTAGAATGTAATAATAAAGTGAATTAAGATAAGAATGTAAATATACCTATGCTAAATAATCGAAACTAGGGTGAAAGATAAGATTATTTATTTAAATAGACCTAATGTTAATAGTGTGGTGAAGTTTTAATGTTGATGATCTTATACCGCTTTTCTTTCTTTATTAAAATATGATTTTAAATTTGATTATTTAAATAAGGGGTAATTAATACCCCTTGTGACTGATTTAAGGTGTCATAAAATATACGTAATATAAGGAAGGTATTATATGATGCTATAGCTATGGGTTTTCCAGCTTTTATCTTTTTCAGCTTGACTGAATATATGGATAAGGCCATTGGCGATAAATAGAGTTGCCGATTGAATTGTACTTCCAACAGTAAATTCATCAACATAGAGTAGTTTTATGCCAGCTTTATCGTCAATTTCATATAATTCGACGATTTTCTCGCTTAAATTATATCCATATAAGTATTGTTTATTATCTACTGTATCATAAAATGCTTGAATATTACCAAGGTAGGATCTTAATTTGCCTTTTTGCGCAGGAGCATTTGGTTCAATTTTACCATTATCAGCCATAGCATAGACAACGTAAGTTTTATCTTTTGAGTGGCCTAAAAAATAATTACGTTTTGCGGCATTGAATGTCATTGTTGTTGGATAAAACTCTTCAAATGAACCGTCTTGTACCAATCTTCTAATGATAGCCATATATTTATTCCTTTTACTATTAATAATGAATAATAATTTGATTGCCTAGTTATCATAAATAAATAAGTTAGATTTAAAATAATTTTTATTATTAGTTCATTTCATATATCTAATAAATAGAATAAATATTCACAAAGATTGAAAGTTGTGATAAAAATAATAAAAAAGATAAAGGGTTGAAAATATGTTCGAAAATCTTGGTGTTCTTAACTTTTGGACTTACTTAGCAGGGCTTGTTTTAATCATTATCGTACCAGGGCCTAATTCATTATATGTATTAAAAACAAGTACTTCGAGTGGGACTCGGTTTGGTTATCGGGCTGCTCTAGGGGTATTTACTGGGGATGGGATATTAATTTTCCTGTCATTCATTGGTGTAGCTTCGGTAATCAAAGCTTCTCCAACATTATTTATGATAGTGCGCTATTTAGGGGCTGCTTATTTACTATATTTAGGTTGTAAGATTTTATATAGCACATTTATGCATAAGAAGTCGAATCAAGACGGCACTGACACTATTTCAATTAAAACAGAAAACCATTTTACTCGAGCCTTAGTGCTGAGCTTAACAAACCCGAAAGCAATTCTATTTTATATTTCTTTCTTTATACAATTTGTTGATTTTAATTACTCTCATGCATGGGTGCCTTATCTTGTACTCGCGACGATCTTAGAATTAGTCAGTTTTTTATACTTAAGCTTATTGATTTTTAGTGGTTACTTGATAGCTCGTTTTTTACGTGAAAAGCAGCTCCTTGCAAAACTTGGAAATTGTACGGTAGGCGCTTTCTTTATGGGTTTTGCAGCTAAATTAGCGATTTTTAGCAATTAAAATTAGGTTGTTATTATAAAGGCAAAAGCATTTTAATTGCGGTCATTCTAACATTTAAGGATAATCACGTATAAACGCATTGGTTAGAGGTAAGAGTGACACAAATAGAAATTGATGAGTATTGGATGCAACAAGCCATTGAACTTGCGCTAAAAGCACAAGATCTTGGCGAAATTCCTGTCGGTGCGGTCTTAGTGAAAGATAACCATTTGGTTGCCTCGGGGTGGAATCGTTCTATTATTGACCACAATCCGACTGCACATGCTGAGATTATGGCTTTGCAACAAGCAGGGCAAGAGCTATCAAATTATCGGTTATTAGATACCACCTTATATGTCACGTTAGAGCCTTGTATTATGTGTGCAGGTGCAATGATCCACAGCCGTATTAGCCGTGTAGTTTATGGTGCTAAGGACTTTAAAACTGGAGCTTGTGGTTCTTACCTAGATATCATGGGGCAAGCAGGGTTAAATCATTATGTGGATGTTACTGGTGGTGTTCTAGAACAGCAATGTTCTTCAATGCTGAGTGCTTTTTTTAAGCTGCGTAGAGCCCAAAAAAAAGAACAAAAGCGCTAATATGGTAAATTTTAGCGCTCCCATTTTATTTCAGCATGATTTATAACGGCTTCTCAGGTGCTTTTAGTGGTGTGATGGGCGTTTTATCATCGGTTTCATCGGTATTTTGCGATGGATGTAGTGAAAGCAAATACTTTCCTAATGGTAGTCTTTTTTCTTCAAGTGTTTTAGGTGGTTGCGTTGCAGAACTCATTTTCCCTAAATGCGTAGTACTCACTTTTTCAGGAATAGGGGACTGATTTTGAATCGTTTGAGACTCAGCTGCTGTCAGGTTTTCTGGTGAAATTAAATAAATAAGTGATTTTTGTGCAATATCAAGTGCATGCTGTTTTCTTTCTTGGCTTTGTAAGTAACCAACTAAACTTTGATGATAACGACGAATATTCTCAACGTAACGATAAGCTTCGTGGCCTCGTGCATAACCATAAGTGAGCTGTGAGTAATATTTTTTCTGTGTCAATAAAGGTAAGCGAGCTTTCACATCTAACCACCGGTTAGGGTCTCCGCCTAACATTTCAGTTAATTTACGTACATCCTGCATATGCCCATATCCCATATTATAGGCAGAAAGGGCGAACCAGATGCGGTCATCTTCTTCGATGGTTTCAGGTAAACGTTCCATAATATAAGCAAGATAAGCGGCACCACCCTTAATACTTTCTTCCGGGTCTAACCTGTCAGCAATACCCATTGTTGTTGCCGTTGGCTTGGTTAACATCATTAGCCCACGTACACCTGTAGGCGAAGTCGCTAAAGGGTCCCAATGGGACTCTTGCCATGCGATAGCTGCTAATAATTTCCAGTCAATCACCTGAGCATATTTTTCAAACAGCGGTTGATACTCGGGAAGTTTATTATCAATTGCCTTTATAAATGCCATTGTGTCGAAATAATCGAAGGATTCTACATGGCTAAAATATTTTTCATTAAGGCGTGCGAGTAATTCGGTTTCATGACTGAGATTGAAGAAGTCAAGTAACGCAGCGTCTAAACTGTTTTCTTTGCTACGTCGCATGTACCAAGTGATAGCATGTTCATCCAATAAATCAAAAGCCACGGCAATTTGAGGGTGAATACGTTGTTGTAGTGCAACCGCAATAGAGTCTTCTAACGTGTAGTCAACCTCGCCATCAGCAACCATTTCAAGGATTTGACTGGTATTGTATTTTGAAGTTTCTTCCCACTTTAGGTCTGGGTATTCTTTGGACAATTCTTTAAGTGTACTTGCATGAGCTGTGCCAGCGGTAACTAATAATTTACCATTAATTTCATTGAAATTTTTGGGACGGTTTGTTCCTTTACGATATACAAGTTGTTGAGTAACATTAAGATAGCTTGGACCGGTTTTCGTTTTGGCTAAACGGTCTTTGTTATACAGCAGGCCCGCTACCGCGATATCAGCATCACCATTTTCAAGGTCATCAAATATTTGCTCGAATGTTGGGCGGATGGTTATTTTGAGTTTAACTCCTAGGTATGAGGCAAAGCCTTGAGCCAGCTCGTAGTCAAACCCGCGCAGCTGTTTTTGCTCATCAATATAGATAAGTGGCGAGCTAACGGCACTAATACGTAATTCACCTTGAGAAATAATTTTATTAATTTGTGAATTCTGCGTATTGGGCCAACGGACGTTAAAACCGATGACCATAGTAGCCAGTAGCGCGATGACCACGACAATTAAATAGTTAACTTTTAAGTTATTCAAATAATAGTTTCTCGTGCATTGACTGGTGCTGTATGTCCATAAAAGAGTATGGCTAAGTAATGGTTATAATTCCAGTAGTCGGCTATTTTGCTCAACATTTAGGAAGGGTGCAACCTATATTATCGTATTTAGCACAGAATAATATTTAACTAATCGCTTTATTTTTAATCACGCAAACGGTTTCGTATTGATGAACATTGCTCTATAATGTGTTCCGGTTTCCCTGCTTTCATGTTCAGGGCTGGCGTTTAAAAGAGAGAAATTAAGACGATGGAAATTTTGCGTGGTTCACCTGCTCTATCAGCATTTCGTATTACCCGCCTTTTGGCACTGTTTGTAGAAAAACAGCTTCCTGTCACGGATATCTATGCTGAGTATATGCACTTTGCTGAAGTTTCGGCGCCGTTGAGTGATGGTGAGCAAGGCAAACTGAGCAGTTTGTTAAAGTACGGCCCTTCTCTGGCAGAGCACGACCCATTCGGTAAGCTTATTTTAGTGACTCCTCGTCCGGGAACTATCTCTCCATGGTCTTCAAAAGCAACAGATATTGCACACAACTGTGGTCTTAATCAAGTCAAGCGTATTGAACGTGGGGTTGCTTATTATGTCCAAGGTGATGCACTGACCCAAGAGCAGTGGCATGAAGTGATCGCTATTTTGCACGATCGCATGATGGAAAGCATTTTCTCTTCTTTTGAACAAGCGAGCGCATTATTTGTGCAGCACCAGCCAGCACCAATGAAATCTATTGATGTGATTGCGGGTGGTCGTATTGCATTGGAAACAGCAAACAGGGAAATGGGACTGGCATTAGCTGATGACGAAATTGATTACCTGTTAGAGGCCTTTGTCGGGTTAAAACGTAATCCAACGGATGTTGAGCTCTACATGTTTGCTCAAGCAAACTCAGAACACTGTCGCCACAAAATCTTTAATGCAGATTGGGTGATTGATGGCGAAGAACAGCCTAAATCGCTGTTTAAAATGATTAAAAATACGTTTGAAAAAACACCTGACCACGTTTTATCGGCATATAAAGATAACGCAGCCGTGATGGAAGGTTCGCCTGTTGGTCGTTTCTTCCCTGAGCCTGAAGGGCGCACTTACCGCTACCACCAAGAAGATGCTCATATTTTAATGAAGGTAGAAACCCATAACCACCCAACAGCGATTTCGCCTTGGCCAGGCGCAGCAACAGGCTCTGGTGGTGAAATTCGTGATGAAGGCGCAACAGGTCGTGGCGCGAAGCCAAAAGCAGGTTTAGTCGGTTTTTCGGTTTCTAACCTACGTATTCCTGGTTTTGAACAGCCTTGGGAAGAAGATTTCGGTAAACCAGAGCGCATTGTGACCGCTTTGGATATTATGATGGAAGGGCCATTAGGCGGTGCGGCATTTAATAATGAATTTGGTCGCCCTGCGTTATTAGGCTATTTCCGTACTTATGAAGAAAAGGTCAATAGCCACAATGGAGAAGAGTTACGTGGTTATCATAAGCCGATTATGTTAGCGGGGGGCATAGGAAATATCCGTGCAGATCACGTACAGAAAGGCGAAATTACGGTCGGTGCAAAACTCATTGTACTCGGTGGCCCTTCAATGAATATCGGGTTAGGTGGTGGAGCTGCATCATCAATGGCATCGGGCCAATCAGATGCAGACCTGGATTTTGCTTCGGTACAGCGCGATAACGCAGAGATGGAACGCCGTTGCCAAGAAGTCATCGATAGCTGTTGGCAACTTGGTGATGATAACCCAATTTTATTTATCCATGACGTAGGCGCAGGCGGTTTGTCGAACGCGATGCCAGAATTGGTCAGTGATGGTGGCCGTGGTGGGCGCTTTGAGTTACGTAAGATTCTCAATGATGAGCCAGGAATGAGCCCATTGGAGGTCTGGTGTAACGAATCTCAAGAACGTTATGTAATGGCCGTTTCACCAGAGCAGCTTCCTGTGTTCACCGCAATTTGTGAGCGTGAACGTGCGCCGTTTGCAGTGATTGGGGAAGCCACTGAAGAACGTCATTTGACATTAAATGATGAACATTTTGCTAACCAACCGATTGATATGCCACTGGATGTTTTATTAGGCAAAACGCCAAAAATGTTGCGTGATGTAAAAACATTAAAGGCGGAACCGGATTCATTAGACAGAACAGCGATTAATTTAAATGAAGCGGTGAAACGTGTCCTGCATTTACCCGCCGTAGCTGAAAAAACATTCTTAATTACCATTGGCGACCGAACCGTTACAGGCATGGTTGCTCGTGATCAGATGGTTGGCCCATGGCAAATTCCTGTCGCTAACTGTGCGGTAACGACTGCAAGTTTAGATAGCTACTATGGGGAATCCATGTCTATTGGGGAAAGAACGCCAGTAGCATTGGTGGATTTCGCTGCATCAGCACGCATGGCCGTAGGTGAAGCATTAACCAATATTGCATGTTCATATGTGCAAGATTTAAAACGCGTTAAATTGTCTGCAAACTGGATGGCAGCGGCAGGGCATCCGGGGGAAGACGCAGGTTTATATGAAGCGGTTAAAGCGGTAGGGGAAGAGCTTTGTCCTGCGCTAGGCTTAACCATCCCTGTTGGTAAAGATTCCATGTCAATGAAAACTCGTTGGCAGCAGGATGGTGAAGAGCGTGAAATGACGTCGCCACTTTCCTTGGTGATTAGTGCATTTGGCCGTGTTGAAGATGTCCGCTTAACAGTGACACCTGAGTTAAAAACAGGTCATGATAATGCCTTGTTATTAATTGACCTCGGGCAAGGCCATAACGCGCTGGGCGGTTCTGCACTCGCACAGGTATATCGTCAGTTAGGCAATAAAGCCCCTGATGTACGTAGCCCTGAAGTATTGCTTGGCTTCTTTAATACCATTCAGAAGTTATTATCCGAGCAAAAATTATTAGCCTATCATGACCGCTCAGATGGCGGCTTATTCGTCACTTTAGTGGAAATGGCTTTTGCAGGTCATTGCGGTATTAATGTTGATATTAGCTCTTTTGATGAAGACACGCTCGCAGCATTATTCAACGAAGAGTTAGGCGCTGTCATTCAAATTAATGAAGCCGATAGAGAGTATGTGGCAGAATGTTTTGCACAAGCAGGGCTTGCAGGCTGTGTTCATTATTTAGGTTCTGCAATACAAGATGATGCCGTGATCATCAATAGCCGAGATACGGTTGTTTACCGCGAATCTCGCAGTTTATTGCGCCAATGGTGGGCTGAAACGACTTGGCAAATGCAGCGCTTGCGCGATAACGAAATGTGTGCCGACGAAGAACATACAATGAAACAGGATAACCAAGACCCAGGTTTGAATGTGAAATTGACTTATGACATTGAAGAAGACATTGCTGCGCCATTTATTTTGTCAGGTGTACGTCCTAAAGTAGCTGTTTTACGTGAACAAGGTGTGAACTCACATGTGGAAATGGCGGCAGCCTTTGACCGTGCTGGTTTCGATGCAATTGATGTGCATATGAGTGATTTACTCGCAGGTAACTTGTCTTTGGAACAATTCCAAGCATTAGTGGCTTGTGGCGGTTTCTCTTATGGTGACGTATTAGGTGCGGGTGAAGGTTGGGCAAAATCTATTTTATTCAACAATAAAGTCCGTGATGAATTTGAGACATTCTTTAACCGTGCTGATACTTTATCTCTGGGGGTATGTAATGGTTGCCAGATGATGTCGAACTTACATACGCTTATCCCGGGTGCTGAATTCTGGCCTCGTTTTGTACGTAATCGTTCTGAACGTTTTGAAGCACGCTTTAGCTTAGTTGAAATAGCAAAAAGCCCATCACTGTTACTGCAAGATATGACAGGTTCTCGTATGCCGATAGCGGTTTCTCATGGGGAAGGGCAAGTGGAAACCCGTGCAGCCGCACATTTACAGCAATTAGAAGATAATGGGCTGGTGGCAATGCGCTTCGTGAATAACTACGGTCAGGTAACTGAGCAATATCCAGCTAACCCGAATGGGTCAGTTAATGGTATTACGTCGGTGACCTCGAAAGATGGCCGAGCAACGATCATGATGCCGCACCCTGAGCGTGTTTTCCGCACTGTGAGTAATTCATGGCACCCTGAAAATTGGGGAGAAGATAGCCCGTGGATGCGGATTTTCCGTAATGCACGTAGGCAATTAGGTTAATAAATCACAAGTTTGATAGATTGTTGAAAAGGCCAGCTATTTTGCTGGCCTGAATTTTAATCGAGTGAGTTTTAAACGGAAAGGTCGGTTTTTGAGTCAGAATTATTCCTAATTACTATTTCCAAAAACGATCAATTTGTTCCCTTAATGCTTCCGCCGTTTTTTTGCCTTTTTCGCCAACTAATGCACGGCCAGCAATAAAGGCTTTTGCATTGATACCATTAAATAAATGCAGGTCTTCTGGAACTATCCCGCCTGTAATTGAGAGTTCTAGTCCTAAATCAGACAGTCTGCGCATTTTTTCGATATCTTCATTGGTCCAGCCAATACCAGCGAGTTCTGCATCACGGGAACGATGGTAAATAGCTTGCGAAATACCAAGTTCAACCCAATTTTTGGCATCGTCAAAAGTCCAATTACCATAGATTTCAATTTGGATTTCACGATTAAACTCATCGGCAACTTTTTTACAGGCAGCAATAGTGGCAATATGTGCCGCCGCTGATACTGTGATCCAATCTGCTCCCGCTTCAAATGCCATTTTCGATAAAATGGCTCCACCATCCGTGGTTTTCATATCGCAAACTAGAATGTGGTTGGGATATTTTTGACGTAAAGTCGCGACCGCATTCATACCTTCTGCAAAAGCTAAGATTGTGCCCACTTCAATAATATCAACGAAAGTGTGTACATTTTCAGCCACTTCGAGTGCAGCCGGTAAGTTGGTTTGGTCTAGAGCTATTTGGATCAAAGGCTTTGTCATTGTGATTGTCCTAAAATATTTTCATGTATGAGACGCGCAAGGCCATCACCATTGTTATCGGTAGCACAAACGAAATCCGCATGGGACTTCACGGTGTCATCAGCATTTTTCATTGCAACCCCTAAGCCTGCTAGCTTAATCATGGAGATATCGTTGTGATTATCACCAACAGCAATAACTTGCTTCGAGTCATAACCCAGAGAATGAAGATACTCAGCTAAACGCGTGCCTTTGTTATTGCCTTTAGCAGCAAAATCGAAACGGTTTGACCATGATTTTTCTGCATTAAAAGTTTGTTTTATCCAAGGTGAGTTTAAGAAGCGCTCTAACGTAGCCGGTTCACCTTCGACGACAAATTTCCAAATATAGTCAGCGTGCTGGACTTGTTCTTCAAATGAATCAATGCGATAAATTTTTGGCGGATGGGCCATGGTTGGGTCGTTAGCCCATTGCTCCATCGCGCTCATGTAATCGATGGGATAGATTTTTGAATACACCATGGCATCGGTGATATACATCACCATTTTCAGTTTGTCCTGTTGCGCCAGTTCAATAAAAGTGAGCGCGTTCTCTTTGGTGAGAGCATTGTGTGTGAGAACTTTTTCATTTTGGTAATCATAAATATAAGTACCATTGCAACAAATAATTGGCGTGGTTAAACCAAGCTCATCATAATAGGGGCGAGCTGCGGTATGATGGCGACCCGTGACTATCATGACATGGCATTGTTTTGCTGCTTTGTGAATGGCTTGTTTGACGGCTGGGTGGATAGTGTGTTCTTGAGTTAAAACTGTGCCATCTAAATCAAGCGCTAATACGTTATACATAGTTGATTACCTCTATTGCTAATTAATGATTCTTTTTTATTATCATTAAATTAGCATAATGCTTGGTCAATAACCTGATAAACATCATCAATGGTGCGGCAGCGGCGTAATTTATCAAGATCGACACCGGTTTCACTGTTTTCATCATCGAGAACGCGAGTCACTTCCATCAAGCCTTCCATATGTTCATCTGATGAGCTACCCGCTAAGGTGATCAGCACATCAACGGGTTCATCCTCGCCATCAAAAATAATGGGTTTGTCTAGTGTGACTAAAGCAAAGGCTGTTTTTAGTACACCATCTTCAGGTCTTGCATGGGGAAGGGCCAAATTAGGCGCGATACAAATATAAGGCCCAAGTTTTTCAACGCTGCTGATGATTGCCTCATGATAGCTGGGTTTTATCGCCCCCGAAGCGATGAGCAGGTCTGTACCTATCTTAATAGCATCACGCCAGTTATCAGCGGATGCTTGTAGCTGTATCGAATTATTGTCGATTAGTGATTGTTTAAATCCCATCATTGCCTTCCTATTTTTCAACGTTAAGGGAGTAGATACCGTTATGAGCGATATCTATTCCTATGACTTAGGCTATTTATTTCCGATAAAATTAGTATGTATGATATCGAGTAGTTCATCACCGAATGAGTTAGGGTTGAGCATATTTTGTACGCCAAGCACAAATTTCCCATCACCGGGGTCCATTTCTGAGCTTAAATGCTTAGAGGAAACGATAATATCAGTGGCTGTTAATTTTGATTTATAGTCAGATACGGCGCAGGAGTCCATGATGTGTGGGATCCCTTTTTTCTCAAGATACTGGCCAATTTTCATTTTCATCATCATTGACGAGCCTTGTCCATTACCGCAAACTGCTAAGATACGTACAGGTTTAGCGCCGCTATTTTCAAGTGGGGCTGCTTCAGCTTTCTGATTGATCTGAATTTCAGTTTCGGTTGGACTTTGTGCGTCTTCTTCAGCGCGTAATTTTTTTGCGGCAAAGTACATATAGACAAAGGAGAGGGCGACAACAACAAAGAAGAACATTTTAGAGAAAGACAAACCTTGCATAATGACAGGGAAAGCTAATGCCCAGTCGGCCATTCCCATCCAACCGCTAAATTCAGTACCTTGTCGATTGATAAGATCAATGGCCCAAGCAGAACCTAATATCTCGATAACGCCCATGACAAAACAGACTTTCATAACCGCTTTCCAGCCGCCAAAATGGTTTGCAAAGATACCAATAGTGGCGTTGGAGAAAAACATTGGGATAAAACCAGGAATAATCATAATTGGCGAGTTAAATGCCAACATACCCAGAACGGCAACAAATTGCCCAATTGCCCCCCACATAAAGCCAAATACCATCGCATTAGGTGAGAAAGCGTAGATTGCCGCACAATCGATAGCGAGCACAGCGTTGGGAATGACACGTTCGGAGATTCCTTTAAAGGCCTCAGAAAGCTCGGCAACAAACATTCGCACACCCGTTACAATGATTTGGATAGCAACGGCAAACTTTAAACCTGTTTCAATAATATAAATGGTCCAGTGGGTGGTCCCTGCCATGGTTTGCAGATTAGGTATACCAAAGGAAATTAAGATCACACCAAAGAATAAGGTCATCACAATGGCAGTAGCGGAAATACTGTCATGGAAGATATGCAGCCATTTGGGCAGTTTTAAATTATCAACACTGTCTTTTCTATCCCCCAATTTCGGGGAAACTTTGGTTGCTATCCATGAGGCAAACTGCTGCTGGTGGCCGATAGAAAAACCGGCACCGCCAGTGACTTCTTGCGTTGGCTTAAACATAATATTGGAAGAAATTCCCCAATACAGCGCCATTAATACCGCAGAATACAAAATGGTTTCCCACATGCTTGAGCCAAGCACAAAATAGAAAACAGCGATTAGGCCTGCTTGTTGAAACATAATATGCCCTGTCAACATAATGGTACGAATACCCGTGACGCGGCGAAAAAGGACTAAAACAATATTAATTGCGAGAGCTAATAAAACGGTATAGCCCACCCAAGAATAGTTATCACCCATGGCTTCCATTGTCGCCATCATTGACGTATATGGGTCAATAACTGAGCCCGTAAGTCCATGGTATTCAGACATTTTTTCTATTACGGGTTTAAAACTGGAAACTAAAGTACTGGCTCCAACGCCAACTAGCATAAAACCAACAATCGTTTTGATTGTCCCTTTGAGGATTGTCGTGCCATCGCGCTTTAATAGCCAATAACCAATAAATGTGACTAAGCCTAATAATAGAGGCGCTTTTGTCATTACTTGGCTGTAAAAAATATAGAAAGCGTCGTATAAAAAATCCATATTTTTACCTCTAATCAAATTGTATTTGTAATTTATCTGGGTCAGAGATGATTCATATTGATCGTATCTGGTGTTATTGCGATATAATCATTTAAAGGGGTTAAACAATCCCGCAAAAATCAAATGTGATCATATGTAATCACGAATTGCTCTTTTATGATTGTTTGCATTTGTCTGTTTTTTTACCAGTAAAAAAATAAATAAATGGCGACTTGATCACGTAATATTTAAAATATCCATGTATATCAATGTGATATTTTTACTTGAATCAAATATTGTTTTTTTGCATAAGCAAAGGTTGACAATATTAGATGAGATAAATAGAATCAAAACTAATCACTAGTAATCATTTTGAGTCATATGTCATCATGGTCGTGATTATTAACTAATAAGGCGATGATTATGAATGAAGTGCAAAGACACAATGAAATATTGTCGTTATTGGAAACACATCGAGTGATCAATGTTTCTCATATAACCGAACAATTTAGTGTGTCTCCTGCAACTGCTCGTCGTGATATTTCAAAGTTAGATGGGCAAGGTAAATTGCGAAAAGTCCGTAATGGTGCAGAACGTATTGAAAATAAAAAGCGTAAGTGGACACCGTTAAACATCAATAGTACTGAGCACTATGAAGAAAAGTCTGAAATCGCAATTAAAGCGGCAGAACTTTGTCTTCCGGGAGAAAGTGCTGTAATTAACTGTGGTTCAACCGCGTTTATGTTAGGGCAGCAGTTGTGCGGTAAAAACGTGCAAATTGTGACGAATTATTTTCCATTAGCGAGTTATTTGATTGACCAAGACCATGATGACGTCATTTTAATCGGTGGGCAGTATAACAAAGCACAAAACATTTTTTTGAATCCTGCTTTGAACACGTTAATGGGCTATGCCGGTAACTGGATGTTTACTTCAGGTAAAGGATTAACGGAAGCTGGCTTATATAAAGCGGATATGTTAACTGCGGTAGCAGAGCAGCAAATGCTTGACCAAATTGATAAATTAGTCGTTGTTGTAGACAGTTCCAAAGTGGGTCATCGAACGGGAATGTTATTTTGCCCAGCTAATAAGATAGATGTTCTTATCACTGGAAGAAATGCCAATGCTGAGGTTATCAAAGCGATTGCCGAGCAGGGCACGCGAGTGATACTGGTTTAATTCCGTCGAATACCTGATTTTTTAATATAGACAAATTCAGCTGCCATGCCTTAATTTCTCGATTAAGGCATCAGGCTCCCTACATCTAAAATTCTAGAAAAGGTATTGTTACTATGAGCAAAGTAAATGAAATCACACGTGAATCTTGGATTTTAAGTACGTTTCCTGAGTGGGGAACGTGGCTAAATGAAGAAATTGAAAAAACGGTTGTTGAACCCAATACCTTTTCAATGTGGTGGCTGGGGTGCACAGGTATTTGGTTAAAGAGTGAGGGAAATACCAATGTTTGTATCGATTTTTGGTGTGGAACAGGGAAAAAAACGCAAAAAAATCCACTCATGAATAAGCAACACCAAATGATGCGTATGGGCGGTGTTGAAGCGCTACAACCCAACTTACGTACTGCAATTTTCCCTTTAGATCCGTTTGCGATTAAAGAAGTTGATGCGATTTTAGCTTCTCATGACCATGCTGACCATATCGATGTCAATGTCGCTGCTGCGGTAATGCAAAACTGTGGTGACCACGTTAAATTTATTGGCCCTCAAGCTTGTGTGGATTTATGGATAAAATGGGGAGTACCAACCGAACGTTGCGTTGTTGCCAAAGTCGGTGATGTACTGGAAGTGGGGGATATGAAAATCCGTGTGTTAGACTCATTTGACCGCACGGCACTAGTCACATTGCCACAGGGTGTTTCTTCTTATGATAAGCAAATTTTAGATGGTATGGATTCACGTGCAGTGAATTACCTGATTGAAACAACGGGTGGCTCTATTTACCATTCGGGCGATTCACATTACTCAAACTATTATGCGGCTCACGGTAACCGTTATCAGATTGATGTGGCATTGCTTTCCTATGGAGAGAACCCTCGTGGTGTGACCGATAAAATGACGTCATCCGATATTTTACGTGCGGCAGAGTCATTAGATTGCGAGCGGGTTATTCCATTCCACCATGATATTTGGGCTAACTTCCAAAATGATCCGCGGGAAATTGAAGTCTTGTGGAATATGAAAAAAGAGCGTTTGCAATATAAATTTGCCCCGTTCTTCTGGCAAGTGGGTGGGAAATATACTTATCCAACAGATAAAGACCGCATGCATTATCAACATTTCCGTGGCTTTAGTGATATTTTCAAAAATGAACCTGAATTGCCATATAAAGCGTTTTTATAATTAATCCTGCTATTAAAAGCAGCGTTTAAGGAAACTTAGACGCTGTTTTTTTATTTTATTTAAAAAAATATATATATTCAAATAATATGTATTGCCAATATATTTATTATCTATGTGGCATTATTTTTTATTAATCTACTGACGTTGACTGTCTTAATTTAATATTTTCTAATGTTAGTGTTATCAATGTAGATAACTTATCTGATTAAATTAAATTAAATTAAATTAAATTAAATTAAATTTATTTAAGGTTGGAATATGAAAAATGAAATAATATTGCATGACTTAACTGAACGTATCTCTTCAATTAGCGAAGAAATTGCGATGTATAATGAGGATGAAGAGATTGAATTAGAAGAATAAATGTTAAATTAATGCCGCGGTAAGCGGCATTATAAAAGGGAAAGTAAACATGTATAGTTTAGTAACAAAGCCAATTATAAAACGCTCTCATCATATTATTGAATCTGATAATGGAAATATTTGTATTGGTGAAATTCCAGGTAAGGCTAAAATAATCAAGTCTCCCCCAGAATGGGTGAAAGTTGTATTGTCTAAATTAGATGGCGAACATACATTACCGAGAATAATAAAGGAGCTGTTAAATAGAAACTTAAATGTTGAAGAACATGAAGTAATAGATTTTATTAGGAAAATGATATCATGTGGCTTAGTTGAAGATAATATTATTTCATCTGAGCTACTTACTTCTAGAGAAATTGAACTATACGATCGTCAATTGCTACAATTTTCTTTAATCGATAATGATAATTTATCATCGATAAAGTATCAGGAGCGTTTAAAAAAAAGTAGAGTTCTTGTGCTTGGTATGGGGGGATGGGGAACATGGTGCTCATTACAACTTGCATTAATTGGTGTTGGAACATTAAGAATTGTTGATGGTGATGTTGTCGAATTATCAAATCTAAATAGACAGGTCTTATATACAGAAGATGATATCGGAAAAAGTAAAGTTGATTCGGCTGAAAATGGAATATATAGGCATAATAAGTATACTAAAATAGAAAAATATTTTGAATTTTTAACACCAAGTGAAAATAGAGTTAATGATTTACTTGATAGTGTTGATATGATTTTGCTAGCATGGGCAAGTTTAGGTTATTACAAAAAAAATACGGTTGAGGATATAATACATAAAGTTGCTATTGATAAATCGATACCTATCATTGAGCTAGGTGGTGATCCTCATGAAATATCTATAGGTCCTATTTATTTAAATAATAAAATAGGAAAAACATACTTTGATGTTAAACATCAAATTAAAAAAACATTTTATAGTGATGACTCGATAGTAAAAGATTTCCAAGAGGCTAGAATGAAGCAACAGTTTTTAAATGGAGTAAGAAAAGTTAATGCTTGGCAAAGCTCGCCGTCACTAGCTGCAATGTCAGGGTTAGTGGTTGACCAAGTAATTAAAGTAATCACTAAGTATGACACTATCTCATTGGAGGGACGAAAAATCAAAATATCGCTTAGGGACTTTAGTTTTGCAGAGGAGAAACTGTTTAATGGGGATAAATAGGCATAAAAAAGAGTTTTTGAGTAATGGGTATACTAGTTTTACAATAAAAGATTTTTTTCCTGACTTTAATATTGACTTGAATTTAATCAATAGTATTGAAGAAGATAAATGGAGTTTCATTATAAAAAATAGACAAAGGGTAAGCGATTTTTATCTTTCTGATACCGATATAAATAGTATTAATGATGAAAAAACAAGTGCATTTGAAGATAGAGATAATGGCGAGTTCTCATTTTCATTTAGAAGAATATGCTTTAATGAAATAAAAATAATTTTTGCTGATTTAATTTCAGTTGTTAATGATGTTAAATTTAAAAACTTTTTAGAAAACCTAACAGGAAGTAAAGTAAATATTATATCAAACATGTACTTAAGCAAGTTTGATAAAGATGATTTTCTAACTACACATTGTGACTCCGATGATGGGATAGGTATTGTAATTAACCTAACAAAGGAATGGGAAGCAAATTATGGAGGATTAACGATGATTTTAGATAAGGATAAAAAGACAATTTTAGATACTTTTATCCCGTCATATTTAAATATTTTAATTTTTGATACAAAAAAAAGAAAAATCCCACATTTCGTTTCCACAGTGACATCTAATAGAACAAGTAAAAGAATGGCATTAGTTGTGAGGTATAATGAAGCAAATTAAAGTACTTCTTTGTGCTATTTTAATATCATTCATATGGGGGAGTGCATTTCCTATATCAAAACTAGCGATTGACCAAGTAGGTGTTTGGGCTTTTAGAATCTACTCCCTAATTATTTCAGTTATTTTTTTGTGCTTTGTTTTTTTCTTTTTTAGTCGGTGTCGGTTTAATTTTCGAGAGTTTGTAAACAGTATCCCACTTGGTTTTTTAAATGTTTTTTTAGTTCCTATATTAAATAGTTTGGCGTTAAAGTATACAGAAGCGGTAAAGGCATCTGTACTTGTTTATACAATGCCAGTAATGGCAACAGTTGTATTGGGTGTAATAAATAAACATATTGAAACTCGGTCAGTATTTGTATCTTTGTTATGCATTAGTGGTATTTTTATCTTTATATCACCAGTTGGTATAAGTATTGGTGAAATGATAATTTTATTAAGTGCATTTATGTGGGCACTAGGAACTATTTTATCTGAAAAAATTACCATGAAAATAAACCTAACTTCAAAAGTATTTTATCAAAATATAGTATCATTTGTTTTTTTTATTTTATTAATTCCATTTTTAAATGTTGATTTAAACATATTGAGTAATATACATTCTGAATTTTTTATGAGTGTATATATACCAATTATCTATATGGGGATAGCTAATGGCGTGATTGTTTATGTTCTTTGGTATTATATGATAGAGTATGGTGGCGCAAAGCTTTCATCATACTCAATTCTTATTTCACCAATCATTAGTGTGATGATTTCATCCTATCTTTTAGATGAGACAATGACAATTTCGATGATAATCGGTATGTTATTTATTTTGTTAAGTATGTTAATTGTACTTTCAGAAAAAAATAAAAATTGATATTGAAGTCACCGATAATATGCTTTTAGTGATTATTTTCTTATGGGGCACATTCCCCCTCCGCCCTTATGGGTGAAGGGAGAATGTGCTATTCACAATGCTAAGTTTCCCTTGTTACCTAATGACATTTTGTATTATTCAAAGAGTGGGATATTACTCAAGAATAAACATGCCGTATGGGTGGATCTGCAAATAGAGGTTTTCCCCGACAGAAGGTTGTAATTGAGTGGCATTAATTTGCAGCAACATTGATTGACCATGCCAATCAACAGTGACTTCATATTGAGGCCCCATATAAGCAACATGAGTCACTGTACAGCGTTGGCTTTCTTCACCTTGTAAACTCAGCGTGATAGCTTCGGGACGAACCCCCACAGTTACCGCGGTTTTATCAGTAACAAACTGTTCTGGGCGTGGTAAGCGATAATTGAAAATATCCACGGAATCCGCACTGAGTGTCGCAGGGAAAATATTGGCATCCCCCATAAAGCTGGCCATAAATTTTGACGCTGGCTGGCGGTAGAGCTCTTGCGGTGAGCCGAGTTGCATGATTTTCCCTTTATTCATGACCAACACCATATCCGAAACCGCAAAGGCCTCGCTTTGGTCATGGGTAACATACAAAGAGGTGATATTAAACTGCTGCTGTAACTCACGGATTTTTTCACGCATGCTACGACGTAAATTTGCATCCAAGTTACTTAATGGCTCATCGAACAACAGCACTTTTGGCTTAAGGATCAATGCGCGAGCCAAGGCCACGCGCTGTTGTTGGCCACCTGATATTTGGTCAACGAAACGGTCAGCAAAACCAGCTAAATCAACTAATTCTAATGCCTCGTCAACTCGTTTTTTTATTTCGGCTTTGGGTAATCCTAACATTTTTAAGCCATAACCCACGTTGTCCCCCAAGGACATATGCGGGAACAGGGCGTAAGATTGGAAAACCATACAGATATCGCGTTGTTGAATGGAACGGTCTGTCACATCTTCACCGTCAATAAACATACGGCCTTCAGTCGGTTTTTCTAAGCCAGCCACTAAACGCAATACGGTGGTTTTACCGCAGCCTGATGGGCCGAGTAGGGTCACCATGCTACCTTGCGGAATTGAAAGACTTAAATCATCGATGACGGTATTGTTGCCAAAGCGTTTAGTCACATTTTTTAGTTCAACAAAATGATGTTGTGTCATGTCAGTTACTCCATGATTACTGTGCATTTTTGGCTTTGGAACGTGAAACACGGGCTTCGCCAATCAAATAGTCAAATAAGAAAATAATTGCCAACATTACGACAATCAGGATTGAGCCATAGGCAATGGCAACGCCATATTCACCGTCTTCAACACGGTTCAAAATATAAGCCGTTGCGACGCGAGTATCTGGAGTAACCAAGAATACAATCGCACTGACAGTGGTGATCGCGCGGACAAAGCTATAAATCAACGCCGATAAAATGGCTGGGCGCAACAAGGGTAACAGGATAAAGAAGATGGTACGCATTGAACCCGCTCGTAAGCTGAGTGACGCTTCATCCAATGATTTATCAATTTGCCCTAAACCTGCAATACCAGCACGGATACCCACAGGGACGTTACGCATGGTCATTGAAATAATTACGATGGCAGCCGTTCCCGTTAAATAAAACGGTGAATCGTTAAAGGCTAAAATGTATGACACACCTGCCACGGTACCTGGAACAGCAAAACACAACATCGTCGTGAATTCGATGGTCTTTTTACCACGGAAGTCTTGGCGAACTACGATATAGGCAATTAGTAAACCAAGGATCGCGGTAATAGGTGCCGCAATACCTGCATACAGAAGCGTATCTAACAGTGACGGCCATGCACCATCACTCATACCCTGACCAAATAATTTAATAAAATTATCTAAGGTTAAGGTGTAATCAACACCCCAGTTCACGGTAAAGCTACCGTAGAAAATGCTACCGTATAACAATATGTTAAATGCAACCCAAATAGCTAAGAAGGCTGTTACAGTGGCAATTAACGATGTTGGTAACGGCTGAACATCACCACGGTAAGATTTCCCGGACACAGTGACATAGGAGCGTTTGCCTATCCACATATACTGAACGCAGAAGACTAAAAGTGAGAACACTAGTAGTGACGCACCCAAGGTACTGGCGGCTTGATAATCTAACTGCGACCCAGTGATATAGAAGTAAATTTGCGTCGCGAGTACGTCGAAGTTACCACCTAAAACTAATGGGTTACTAAAGTCAGCCAATGATTGCACTATGACGATTAAAAATGCGTTTGCCAAAGCAGGTTTCAGTAATGGCATAAATACATTAAAGAAAGTTTGGTAACGGTTGGCACGCAATGTATAAGACGCTTCTTCTAAAGATGGGTGAATAGTTTTAATCGCACCATCTAAAATCATGAATGACATCGGGGTGAATGCTAGCACTTGCGCTAACCAAATTCCCGTAAAGCCATATAGCCAGTTGGTATTTTCAAGGCCCATATAAGTAGCAAGGAATTCGGTAATATACCCTGAACGCCCCATCATCAATGTGACCCCTAGGCCGACGACAAATGGGGGAGTGACGATAGGCAAAATAGAAAAAACACGGCCAATGATGGCGGAGCGTTTAGCAATACGCGTTGTATAAATGGCTAAAATTAAACCAAAAAAAGTACAGCCAGCCCCTACCGCTAACGATAAAAATACAGAGTTAATAATAACTTGGACAATATGCGATTGTGTCAAAATTGCCACAAAGGCGAATGGTGCAAAGTCTCCATTTCCATCAGTAAACATTGGGATAAAAATAGCGACACTAGGGAACACAATAAACAGGGTTATTAAAGCAACAACGGTGATCAGTGAGCCAATAACAAACTGGTCTCCACCGAGCCACTCAAGGCGGGTTAACGCCAATGTCATCACCATTCCCAAGGCGATAAATAGCACAATAGCTGAGTAACCTAACCCTTTTCCTTCAAAGTAGGAGGTTAAGATCACCACGGCGGCGGTGATAACAGCCACGCCAATATCGAAGTAATGCCGTGTTTTATGATAACGATCCGCTGGTGTTAACGGGCGAATAAATAAAATAGAAGGTAATAAATACCAAAGCCAACTAATGTTTAGGCTACTCCAACCGTAAGCCGCTATGATCTCGTCTTGTGTTGAATCAAGTACGCCATAGTCTAGGCTCCAAGAAGGTAGTAACGCGAAACCTAGCCATGCAATCAGCAACCAAAAGAATATGCTATCCTTTTTGGTTGGGGTCGATAAGGTTAGGGTTTGAGACATAGTTCCCCCTAAGCTCGCCATATTTTGCGCTGTCACGGTCTTAGCTGTACTCCGCCAACCCATCACAACACTCATAATTTGAAGCTTAATTAAATTAATTTTTTATTTTAGTTAAGTAAGTGCTCAGTGCGGCGAGTTAACGCCGCACTTAATGCTATTTGCTCATTTTGACTTCAGTAACCCATTTATTGATAAGGTTTTTACGAACATCAGCATCACCGTATTTATCCATATCGTAATTAATTAGGTTCAATTCATTGAGTTTTAATGAAATAGGCGAGGACTCTGCCGTTGTGTTGGTTAAGATTTGGTAAGATTTCCCTTCTTTCCAGCTCAGCTCTTGAGCTTCTTTCGATAAGACGAAATCAACGAATAATTTGGCGTTATCCATATTACGCGCGTTTTTCAGGATACTGATCCCGCCGATTTCATAGCCTGTTCCTTCACAAGGAGCGATGAGTTCTAACGGCGCACCGTTTTCCACTTCTAATGAATAATCATGTAAGAAGCCAATACCAATTGCCGACTCACCACGAGCCGCATTACGTGCTGGAGCAATACCTGACTTGGTATATTGTGATATGTTAGCATTTAATTTTTTTAGATAATCAAAGGCTTGCTCATTTCCCCATAATTGGTCGAAAGTGGCTAATGCAGTATAAGCTGTCCCTGAACTTTGTGGGTCTGCGATTTGAATTTCGCCTTTATACTCAGGTTTTGTTAAATCTTTCCAGCAAGTTGGGATCGGCAAACCTTTTTCTTTTAAGCGGTCTTTATTGACACCGAAGCCTAAAATACCGATGTAAACTGCGGAAGAATAGTTACCTTTACGTTTTGCTGGGTCTTGGAACTGCGGCATAATTTCAGACAGATTTGGCGACTTGTATGGCTCAAGTAAATCCATTTCTCCTGCTTGTGAATGAGGGTCTAATGTACCGCCATACCACACGTCAGCTTGTGGGTTACGTTTTTCGGCCTCAATTTTGGCTAAAGTACTGCCAGAACCATTACGTACAAATGTGGTTTTGACATCGTATTTTTTCGCAAAAGCTTGCGTTTCAGTTTCGCACATGGCGTTAGTGGCGCTACAGTAAACAACCAAACGGCCCGCAGCATTTGCAGTGGTAGAAATAGCCGCTAGTGATAAACCAGCAGCGATAAGCGTAGAGAGAGTTTTCAGTTTCATTTTCAGTCCTTTATTCAGGTTTTATTATCAGAGGGTGAAACGGTGCCTGCTAAATGCTCTCGCTTGCTGACATTGGCAATCAATAGAGGCATTAGCAGTAATCCCATCAAAGCCGCAGCACTGGCCAGTAAAGAAAACATCCCTGACCAACCATAATGTGCAATGACTTGAGAGAGTGGCCATCCCGCAATTGCCGCCCCTAAATAGGCGTACAATCCAAGATAGCCCGTTACCGCCCCAGCTGCTTTTTTATGACAATATTCTGTTGCAGCTAAGCCGATTAACATTTGCGGTCCAAACACAAAAAATCCGATAGCAAAGAAACATACAGCCAATAAAGCGTAGTGATGAATTGGTGTTAACCATAAGGCGCTAACTGAGACACAAAGCCCCAAAGAAAACAGTAGGATCATTGGCGCTCGTTGGCCGCGAAATAGGATATCAGAGCCCCAGCCAGAGCAGAGAGCACCTAATAATCCTCCCAATTCAAATAACGATAATGTTGCATTTGCACTGAGTAAATTAGTGCCATGTTTTTCTGTTAACCATAAATTCCCCCAATCGTTTATCGCCATACGAATGAGATAAACCAAAATATAGGAGAAACCCAGTAACCAAATCATACGGTTAAAAATAATGGCATCTTTTAAAATCGTTAACATCGGCATGGGAGGGGACAAACGCTCTTGGCGTAACTCCAACACATCTTGTCGCCATTGCCCCACGCTTGGAAGCGGTTCTTCTTGTGGTGTGCCACGTAATTGGCGGCACAGCCATAACCCAATGATGACTCCAATAACGCCAGGGACAATTAATGCCATTTGCCAGCTGTACTGGGTTGCCAATAATGCCGTTAGCAGAGGCAGTAACATTCCCCCTAGGTTGATGGAAATATTCCACAGCCCCCACCAAAATCCACGCTCATTGCGTGAATACCAGTGCGTTAGAATGCGTGCGCAAGGTGGCCAGCCCCAGCCTTGAAAAAAGCCATTTAGTGTCCACACGATTAATAACGCCGGAAACGATAAGCAATAGGCAAAAATAATATTTAGCAGCCCTGTCATCACTAAGCCGACACCCATAAACCAACGGTATCCGGTGATATCGTGGAAAATTCCCGATAAAAACTTAGAAATACCGTAGGTTAAATAAAATGCAGTCGCTATCCAGCCAATATCGCTTTTATCGAGAAACAGCTCGTTTTGCATGACAGGCATCACGAAGTTAAAACTCTTTCGCGTAAGGTAAAAAGTGGCATAACCAATAATCATTGATAGCATTAAGCGGCGACGCCAAAAACGATACGTGTTATCCAGACTCAAGGTGTCTTTACCTGTCATAGGGCGGTTTCTCTTGTTAGGCAAAATGTAATCAAGTTTTTAACAAAAAGGATGAGAGAAGGTATTAGGGGACTAGGAATTATTCCTAGTTTTGCGATGTTTTATCTCAAAATGTGGGCAAGTTAACACTTATTTGTGTTCCGTTTTGTGTGGTCAATGTCCAGTCACCGCCTAAGGCTCGAACTCGCTCCTCAATACCGCGCAAACCAAAGCCACTCGTGCGTTTGCTAAATGGAATGCCAACGCCATTGTCATCAACAACTAGCTGGATCGAGTCACCTATTTGCTTAAGAGATATGTGAATTTGTGTGGCTTTTGCATGTTTACTGATATTGTTAAGTAATTCTTGGACGAGGCGATAAAGTGTAAATAAAACCGTTTCATTGATCGGCGTTTCTTGTAAGCCATAATGAAAGTGACATTGAATATTATTCTGTGGAAAAGAAAATTCAGTAATTAAGTGCTTAAGTGCATTTTCAAGGGACATTTCATCCAATACGGGAGGGCGCAATTGGCGTAATAATTGCCGCGTAGATTGGTGAATTTGCTGAGCTAGTTCATTTATTTGACTTGCTGCTTGGTGGCTGATGTCGTCAGACGCTGTTTTTTTCACTAGCATTGACTGAATTTGGATGGCAGTAATATTTTGCCCAATTTCATCATGCAACTCGCGAGCAATCGCTTTTTTGATATCTTCCTCGGTATGAACGAGTTGTAACATTAAGTCGCGTCGCGCTTTTAGCTCTTGCTCTAAGCGTTGTCGATAGCGCTGTAGGTTACTCGCCAGTTGTTTTTGTCGGCTAATTGCTATCCCAAGCCCGATGCCAATTAAGGCTTGGGAACTGAGAAACATTTCTAGCTCTTCTAAATCAACAAAGGCACCGTGAAATTGCCGTGCAAAAGTAATAATTAAACTGCCTAATAATGCAGAAAGTACGCCGCCCTGCCAACCATAGCGATAAGCCATAAAAACATTAGGAATAAAAACGAGTAGGACAATTAACCGCTCAATTTCGGGGGCAAAAAAGACTTGGGCACTCAACCCAACGACACAGAATAGAAAACACCAAACTATTAAAGAGGTTCGTAATTGTTTATCTGGCGTTCCATAATCAAGGAGCATTTGGTAGTGCTGCTCGTGGAGATACTCATAAATGAGATAAACAAAAGGAGAGAGAAGTATTCCTCCGGTGAATGTTGTTAGGAATAATTGGCTAATGGAATAAGATGATAACCCACTGAATAATAAAGCGTGTAATACACTATTTGCGGCGACACCTGCGAGCAATAATAGTAATCGTTGCCAATATAACGTATAGCGCCACCAAATGTTTTGAATGACGAAGGCAACACCGAGACTCAATAATGGAGATAACAGTAAAACAGGTTGGAAGAGCAGTTGCTCTGATGATAACCAAAAATTTAATATCCCTTCGCTGAGTAGTAGTGTTGGCCAGTAACGTCGCCACAGGATAATCATCAATGCTAGGCGCAAGCCTTGTGGAAGAAATAAAGTTGCTTGAAAACTGTTTTGACTTAAATAAAAGCCGATGATCCACAACCCAATCCATAACAGAGAATAGGTAAAAAATAGAAAGATGGATTGCAGTGTTAAACGTAAGCTTTTATTCATGCCTAAATTACCTTGATATTAGGTTATGTTCTAACGCGTAATGAACAAGGTCGATGGTGTTTTCGCATTGTAATTTGCCTAATATATTTGCACGATGCACATGCACAGTTTTATGGCTTAATTCAAGTTGCTCTGCGATCACTTTTACACTCAAGCCAGCAACTAATAAATCAAACACTTCCCGTTCCCGAGGCGTGAGTTCTTGTAGACTTTGCTGCTGTTGGGGTGAGTGGCGTAACGCTCTCATGGCATCGGCGCATAGGTAGCAGCCTCCTTGGTGCACTGAGCGAACCGCTTGCACTAATTCTTCAGGGCCACAGCGTTTAGTTAAATACGCACTGGCTCCAGCATCTAAAGCACTTTGCACAAAAGCGGGGGTATCATAAATACTCAAGATAATGGTGCGAAAATCCGGCTTTTTTTGGCGCAACCGTGATAAAAGTTGCAGGCCGTTCTCATCTGGCATCGAAATATCCATGATGGCAACATCAATATCTAAATTAAGCAAATTAGGCCAAGCTTCTTGAGCATTAGCATATTGCCCGATAACCGAAATATCAGGTTCAAGTGTTAATAGTTGTGCGAAGCCAGAACGCACAACGATATGGTCATCAACTAACGCGATTTTTATCATATTTTTTATCAATTTGATGAGTAGGGTATTGGCAAATCTTATAGCAAGACGAACAGGGATAAGCTACTAACATAATTTAAAATTCTGATATTCATCAGGTATTTTCTTTAATTATCCTGCTTTAGTGCTTTGATTGTATAAAGCAGGATAGCGGACGTTAAATGGGGTATGCTTCAATAATGGAAATATGACATTGTGTTGAAATAATTTGTTTTAATTGTAAGTTTGCTTGATTTAGCAGTGAATTGAACTCAGTTTCTGTGCGTTCATGGCCTTCATCAAATAAAACCATCTGTACTAAATCCATATTTTTACTGAAGTGGGGGTGATTGTCGTTGGTAACAATATTTTCAATGATTAGTAACTTAGAGTTAGGACTCATCGACTTTCTAATTGTTTTAAGTATCTTTATTGCAACAGTATCTGACCAATTATGAGTAATATACTTGAGTAAATAAATATCAGCTTCAGGGCAGGCTTCAAGAAATGAGCCAGCTTGGATGCTCCAACGGGTGGGGTCATCTAGTTGATTAAGAATATGTTTTTCTAATACTTGGGCTTTATCAAATAATATGCCTTTTAATGTTAAATTTGCTGTCATAACCTCTAAAAGTAACCCACCACAGCCGCCGCCAATGTCTGCAACGAGAGCGTTATCTGGGAAACTATAACTTTCTACGACAAATGCATTTTCTAATTTACTTACAGACGAAATGCCTTCGTGGAAATTATCACTATCAGTAATTCGTTCATCCCAATATTCATAAAAACTCATTCCAAACATGCTGTTAAACAAATGGGGTTCAAACGCGCTGCGGTGTAACTCGCCTGCGGGTAACCAGAACGAAGGGTCAGTAAACATCAATACCGCTTGCCGTAATGAAAACGTATTCTTTTCAGATAAATATTGTGCGGCGGGTGTGAGGTCAAATTTGTTATCAGGGGTTAGCTTAAAAATATCTTTAGTGGCTAATAATCGTAATAATCGAGTGAGTTCTCGGGGATTTGCTCCCGTTTCTTTGGCGAGTTCTTCAGCTGTTTTGGAACCTGATTGTAATGCTTCTGCAATACGCAGTTTCACCGCGGCACGTAGTGCAGCTTGGTATAAATAGCCAATAGATTGCTCTAAAATATGTAAAGCTGGTTGAAGATCCTGCATAGGTAATGAGGGCATTTTATTCATAAATACACCTTAAACGAGAAAGTAACAATAAAATATAATGATTGGTAAAGTATCTCTGCTGTTTTTATTATAGATGGATTTAACCAAAGTCAAATATATCAATTACATATTGTTGTCTTGCTCTCTATCTTAATTAGTGCCTTACGGTAAATCATTAATTATTCTAATTTAATTTATATTAAGTGTATATTTAATGTGTGATTAAACGACAGTGTCTTAAATAAGAGACAAACACACTATAGCCGTGTCTCCAAAAGGCGACATTTATCTTATTGATATTTAAGGTATTTGAAAATGAGCTAATCGGGTGTCATAAATTAGCGACACTTAAGAAAAAACAGTAAGCGGGTACGGTGTATTAAAAAGTAGCTAAAGTGGGATTAAAAATAAATTTTGTTTTTAATCATGTAGATATAAAATTTCTTGAAAAGTTGGCACGGCTTGTGCATAATAATATTCAGTTGCTCATTCAACTTCTTATGTAGGTCCAAAATTAGTTGGGTACATACCACATAAACCAAGAATGACGCCAAAGTAAGGTGCCTACCGTCCAACAGCATAGATATTCGCCTTCGGGCCTTATCAAACACAGGGCGACACGTGGAGTGAGGCACCACCTATATGATTATCTTTAATGTAAAGACATAATCATATAAAAAGCATTATAGAAGTTGTTATCGCTGGCGGGGTGAAGGTCAATACTTCATCTCGCCTTCCTGTTTTATGCCCGTCATACTTCGAACCGCAGCGTTGTTACCTGCGTTCAGCCACTCTAGTCACACACTTTTTATGTTTCATAGAGATATCTTCTCTTGCCGCCCTATGCCCGTCATACTTCGAACCGCAGTGTTGTTACCTGCGTTCAGCTACTCTAGTCACATACTTTTGTATGTTTCATAGAGATATCTTCACTTGGCAGCCTAGCTGCAATCCGAATTATTTAGGGCATAGCTTAGTGTTTTATTTTTAAAGAAAAAACTAAAGAAAAGACGAAAGAATTCATTTAGTAAGACCTATCGATTCTTTTATGCTTTCGTTTATGCGAAAAAGGAACATCCGGAGCGTTGAACATACCTATCTGAAAATTATCATTTTTTACCAATTAACTTGGCACGTTCATTGCTTTTTGATTGTTACACTTAGTCTGATTTTAACGCTATGGGACACAGAATTTGGATTGTGCTTTTCGCATTACAGGGAGTTCTGCTACCATTGCAATACGTTTAATGGGTATGAGATGAATGTATTGAGTAAATGGCGTTTTTTCCCTCGCTCCTTGCGTCAACTAGTTGTGATGGCATTCTGGCTTGTATTACTTCCTTTATTAGTATTAGCCTATCAGGCATATCAAAGCCTAGAGCAACTGAGTAACCAAGCTGCCAATATCAATAAAACCACGTTGCTTGACGCACGGCGTAGTGAAGTGATGAGTAGCCTCGCCTTAGAAATGGAACGGAGCTATCGTCAATATTGTGTTTTGCAAGATGCTACATTGCATACTCAATATCAGAAACAGTTTGCAGACTACCAGCAAATGTTTGAACGTCAGCGAACGATCTTACCTACCTCGTCAGACACTTCTGCATTGACTAAGACTTTGGATGTACTTAAAACGGTTGTGTGTGAAAACAATGAACCGACAGAAAAAATCACACGGGCTTTAGAACAATTTTCTGCCGAAAATGCCTCATTAGTGCAAGAAACTCGTGATGTGATTTTTAGCCGTGGGGAACAGCTGCAAAAAGCGATTGCGAATAAAGGCCAATTATTTGGTTGGCAAAGCTTAATTTTATTCTTATTAAGCGCATTGCTAGTGGCATTATTTACTCGGATGATTATTGGCCCAGTTAAAGCTATCGAACGAATGATTAACCGTCTCGGTACTGGGCGTACAATTGCGAATAATATTGAACGCTTTAAAGGCCCTAGGGAGCTACGGACAATCGCACAGCGGATTATTTGGCTAAGTGAACGACTCGCATGGCTTGAATCACAGCGCCACGAGTTTCTACGCCATATTTCACATGAATTAAAAACACCTCTTGCAAGCATGCGTGAAGGAACAGAATTACTCGCTGATGAGGTGGCAGGGCCATTAACGGTGTCTCAAAAAGAAGTTGTAGAAATTCTTGATCACAGCAGTAAGCATCTTCAGCAACTTATTGAGCAATTACTTGATTATAATCGTAAGCTTGTCGATGACCCGCCAGAAGCACAAATTGTTGATTTACAAAAACTCATTGAAGATATTGTTAAAGCACATAATTTACCGGCACGGGCTAAAAATATTAAAACAGAAGTGCGTTTAAAAGTGGACAGCTGTTTAGCCGAACCCTCACTTTTAGGACGGGTTATTGATAATATCTACTCCAATGCGGTGCACTATGGTGGCGAATCAGGTAATATTTGGATCTCTAGTCGCCAAACAGGTAATAAGCTTCTGATTGAAGTTGCGAATACGGGGACGCCAATTCCTGAGTCTGAGCAAAGTATGATTTTTGAGCCGTTCTATCAAGGTTCACTACAAAGAAAAGGTGCTGTCAAAGGAAGTGGGCTAGGGCTGAGTATTGCGCAAGATTGTATTAAACAAATGGGGGGAGAACTTTCTCTCGTTCCCAACAAATCAGCAGATGTCTGTTTTAGAATTGAACTGCCTCTAACCGCAGAGAATGAATAATGGTAAATCGGTCTACAGGTGTTTGGGCGGTACTTTACCGTAACGCATCGTTAAGTAAATATAACCAAAGAGTACCTTATGTGATGAGACGTACAGGGCTCAATTTTGGGGCGGTTTTATTTTCCCTAATTTTAAGTGGATGTGTAGTAAAAAATGGTCAGTCACCACTCGAAACTCTGGCGCAAGTTGTTGTGCCTGAAGTTAAAGTCACAGACTACCGTTATACATCATGTGAATCTATTTGGAACAATGACCAGCCAACTGCACGGGAAAATGCATTATTTTGGTTACGAATGATGGACTGCGCAGATCGCACGGAAACCAGTCAAGCACGTGAGGATGCAGGTAAAATAGACGTAACAAATTGGTCGAGTGCATTTCAACAAAATATTTTGTTGAATTCTGCTGACCCGTCTATTGCAGAGCGCCGTAAAATGCTTGATAGCATAAATACGTACAGTTTGAATTTTCCCACTGCGGTACGTCCATTATTACAATTATGGCGTGAGCAACAAGTACAAATTATCAATCTGTCAGACGCGGGGGCTCGTTATAAACGCCTACAGCAAGAA
Organism: Providencia sp. PROV040; assembly: GCF_032706145.1. Taxonomy (NCBI): domain Bacteria; kingdom Pseudomonadati; phylum Pseudomonadota; class Gammaproteobacteria; order Enterobacterales; family Morganellaceae; genus Providencia; species Providencia sp. PROV040. The sequence continues at coordinate 1,839,317 of NZ_CP120530.1, forward strand.
ATGGATACAAAACTCGACCGTCTAAAGGAAGATAATGCTAAATTGGCTTTTGAACTGAATACGACCTCCCGTAAGCTTGAAAATTTAACGGATATTGAACGCCAGCTTTCTTCTCGTAAGAAAAGCACCAACGAAACCGAAAAAGATGTAGAGAATGGGGTTGAAGGAGATAAGCCTATTTCCTCAGAAGAGCCAAAGCCTGATAGCAGCGCATCTTCTCCAGTAGAGCAAAATTCATCGGAGAATGAACAAAAATGACGAATCGTAAGTCAGCAAATTTATTGCTAGTTGACGATGACCCGAGCCTTCTTAAACTATTAGGTATGCGCTTGAGTAGTGAAGGTTTTAAAGTCACTACAGCAGAAAGCGGCCCTGAAGCACTAAAAATCTTACAAAAAGAAAAATTAGATTTAGTGATTAGCGATTTACGCATGGATGAAATGGATGGTATGGCGCTTTTCGATGAGATACAAAAAGCCCATCCAAACATGCCAGTTATCATACTCACTGCTCATGGTTCTATCCCTGATGCCGTCGCGGCAACACAACGAGGCGTATTTAGTTTTTTAACTAAGCCAGTAGATAAAGACGCATTATATAAAGCAATCGATGAAGCTCTCGCGCTCTCTTCGACACCGATTAGCGATGAGGAGTGGAGCGCTGGTATAGTCACGCGTAGCCCCTTAATGATTCGGCTATTAGAACAAGCGCATATGGTGGCACAATCTGATGTTAGCGTGCTAATTAATGGGCAAAGTGGTACAGGTAAAGAAGTTTTAGCTCAGGCTATTCATAAAGCTAGCCCTAGGGCACGTAAGCCGTTTATTGCCATTAACTGCGGTGCATTACCTGAACAATTATTAGAGTCTGAATTATTTGGTCATGCTAAAGGGGCTTTTACCGGCGCAGTAAGTAACCGCGAAGGGTTATTCTTTGCAGCCAGCGGTGGTACGTTATTTTTAGATGAGATTGGCGATATGCCAATGCCATTGCAGGTTAAATTATTGCGAGTATTGCAAGAACGCAAAGTTCGCCCTTTAGGTAGTAACCGCGATTTAGATATTGACGTGCGAATTCTCTCTGCAACTCACCGGAATTTGCCTAAAGCGATGGAAAAAAATGAGTTTCGTGAGGACCTCTACTATCGCTTAAATGTGGTTAATCTACGTATTCCTGCGTTAAATGAACGTTCTGAAGATATTCCATTATTAGCAAATCATCTATTGCGTGAATCTGCATCACGGCATAAACCTTTCGTGCGTAGTTTTTCCAGTGACGCCATGAAGTGCTTAATAACAGCGAGTTGGCCGGGCAATGTTCGTCAATTAGTTAATGTTATTGAACAATGCGTTGCATTAACAACGTCTCCTGTTATCAGCGAAGCACTCGTTAGCCAAGCGCTTCAAGGTGAAAATACGGCCTTGCCGACATTTGTTGAAGCTCGTAATCAATTTGAATTGAATTATTTACGTAAGTTATTACAAATGACAAAAGGGAATGTCACCCAAGCTGCCCGAATGGCAGGGCGAAACCGCACAGAATTTTACAAATTACTTGGTCGACACGATTTAGAAGCCAATGATTTTAAAGAATAAATAAGAATTATTTACCACATAGTTGTTATCGATTACATTATGTGGAATAAGGCAATTCATATTCACGCTCCGGGAGAAAAAACACCTTATGAGCCGTAAGCTTAATATTTCACTAGCACAACTTAATTGGTTAGTCGGTGACATCGAAGGCAACTGCGATCGCATGTTGCAAGTTGTGAGTGAACAAGCACCAAACACAGATATTGTCATGTTTTCAGAGCTGTCTTTGACAGGGTACCCACCAGAGGATTTAATTTTCCGAGCTGATTTTGAGGACCGCTGTTTAGTACAACTCGACCGTCTGCAAAAAGCCAGCCAAGAAACGGCAATTATTGTTGGTCATCCATGGTATGAAGGGGATGATATCTATAATGCATTGTCTTTTTTCTATCAAGGAAAATTACACGCACGCTATTTTAAACAAGAATTACCAAATTATGGCGTGTTTGATGAGCCTCGTTATTTCACCGCAGATGAAAAAACCTGTGTTGTTGAATTTAAAGGTTATCAGCTCGGCTTATTGATTTGCGAAGATATTTGGTATGACGAACCGGTTGATGCAGTAAAAGGGGCTGGCGCAGAAATATTACTGACAATCAATGCATCTCCTTATGATATTAATAAAGAACATATTCGAACTGATTTATTAGTCGATCATTGTAAACGCACTCATATGCCAATTGTGTATCTCAATCAAGTTGGCGGGCAAGACGAATTGGTGTTTGATGGTGGCTCAAAAATCATTGCAAACAAAGGCAAGCAAACCTTTAAATTGGAAGAATTTAAAGAGCAGGTTATCACAGTGCAATTTGATGAACTTGCATTGGTGAGCGAAGGTAGCGTATTTATTGAGAATGACCCTGTGGCGCAGGTATACCAAGCTTTAGTCATGTCTACTCGCGACTACATCAATAAAAATGGTTTTAATGGGGCTATTTTAGGGCTATCAGGCGGGATTGATTCAGGGTTAACAGTGGCTATTGCCGTTGATGCAATAGGGAAAGAGCACGTGCAAGCGGTCATGATGCCATTCCGCTATACTTCTGAGATGAGCATCCACGACGCTAAAGAACAAGCTGATTTGCTTGGTGTTGAATTCGATATCGTATCTATCGAACCGATGTTTGATGCTTTTATGGCACAGTTAACGCCTATGTTTGAAGGAACCGCGGTTGATACAACTGAGGAAAACTTACAAGCGCGTTGCCGAGCCGTTATTTTAATGGCGATGTCAAATAAACGTCGTCGCTTAGTTTTGACTACCAGTAATAAAAGTGAGTCAGCGGTTGGCTACTCGACATTGTATGGTGATATGGCGGGTGGTTTTGACGTGTTAAAAGATGTGCCTAAAACCCTTGTCTTTGAGTTGGCTAAATACCGTAATACTATCTCTCCAGCAATCCCACAACGTGTGATTGATAGGCCGCCATCAGCAGAACTTGCGCCAGGGCAATTAGATCAAGACAGTTTGCCACCTTATGATGTGTTAGATGCATTATTAGAAGGCTATGTGGAAAAAGACTTGTCAGTTAATGACCTAATCAAACTTGGTTTTGATAAAGACGTGGTACGCAAAGTTGTGCGCCTTGTTGATATTAATGAATATAAACGTCGTCAGGCGCCTGTTGGGCCACGTATTACGATGCGTAATTTTGGCAAAGACCGCCGTTATCCGATCACCTCAGGTTTTGGCCGTAAAAACTGGTCATAACAGGAATTATTTATGAAAAAAATTGATGCAATTATAAAGCCATTCAAACTTGATGATGTTCGTGAAGCGCTTGCAGAAGTGGGCATTACTGGAATGACAGTGACTGAAGTGAAAGGTTTTGGACGTCAAAAAGGGCATACTGAACTTTACCGTGGCGCAGAGTATATGGTTGATTTTTTACCTAAGGTAAAAATTGAAATTGTAGTACCTGATGACATCGTTGAAAACTGCGTCGAAACCATTATGCAAACTGCGCAAACTGGCAAAATTGGTGATGGAAAGATCTTTGTTTATGATGTCGCTCGAGTGATCCGTATTCGAACCGGTGAGCAAGACGAAGAAGCAATTTAATAAATTAAGTTTGTATGAAAATGCGGTAACGGAAAATACACAGGAATGGGATTAAAATTGTGTATTTATTATGCGAGCCCGTTACCGCTAAATTAGAAAACTACGAACATTTAACTAGTTAACCCATTTTCTTCAGTTAATATGTTTCATAGAATGCTCTTCTAAACAGAAGAGCATTTTTTGTGAATTAATTGAGGGGTAATACCTTGTGTGGTCCAAAACATTCATAGTGAATAGCACTGGTATCGACACCCATTGCAATTAGCTGCTTACCTACGTGCTGCATAAACCCAACAGGGCCACAGAAATAGAATTGCATATTCGGTTGCTCAATCCATTCACGTACCAATTCTAAATTCATTAAACCTTCATATTGGTAATCAAACCCGAGACGATCTTCCTCTCTTGGTTGATTAAACCAAATCGCGGATTGGCTGGTTTGCTGTTTTGCTAATAGTTGTTGAATTTCGTGCCTAAAGGCATGAACAGCACCATTTTCAGCGGCATGGAACCAATTAACTTGTGCGTTGTGACCTTGTTCTGTTAGATGATTTAACATGCTCAGCATTGGAGTTAAACCAACGCCTGCAGAGATCAAGGTAACAGGTGTCTGACCATCAACATCAATAAAGAAATCACCACATGGAGGTGCGAGCAGTACACTATCACCTTCATTTAATTGTTGATGTAAGAAATTAGAAATGGAGCCTTGTTCTTCACGTTTTACCGCAATACGGTAGCTACGGCCATTAGGTGCAGTGGTCAGAGAGTATTGGCGGATTTCTTGGTTTTCAAATCCCTGGTTGTTGACATAAATAGTGATATATTGGCCTGGGCGGTAATCAGCGACAGGTTGCCCATCGACAGGAACAAATTCAAAACTTGTAATCACATCACTTTGTGGTTGTTTTTGCGCTAATTTAAACTCACGTAAGCCTTCCCAACCCCCATTTTTATCCGCATTTTCTTGGTAAATTGCAGCTTCTCTACCAATAAAAATATCGGCTAAAACACCGTAAGCTCTTCCCCATGCATCAAGAACCTCTTGGCCTGGGTTGAGGAGTTCATCAATAGCCGCGAGTAAGTTTTCCCCGACGATTGGATAGTGCTCAGGTTTAATATTTAAGCTTACATGTTTTTGGGCGATTTTTTCGACAGCTGAAATAAGAGCCTCAGGAGTTTCAATATGCACAGCATATGCGCAGATAGCGTTGAAAAGGGCTTCTCGTTGGTCCCCATTCACTTGGTGAGTCATGTTAAAAATATCTTTTAATTCAGGATGCTGTTTAAACATCCGATCATAAAAATGCGCGGTCAGTTTTGGCCCTGTTTCAGCAATGGCAGGAATGGTTGATTTAACAATGGCAATGGTTTGGCTATCTAGCATACAGGTGCTCCTGAATTATTTTCATGTTCTCATTATAGTTATGGCAAAAGGCAAATTTTTGCGATCTAAAAATATTCCTTTGTAGATTAGTTAGATAAATTTATTTCATCTCAGCTAATCCCTATTTTTTGCGAACGATGAAGGTGATTTATAAAGATGTATTTTAAATACAACTTATAATATTTACGTGTTTATGTAAAGACTCAAATCGGAAAAATAGGGTGGATTTAGGCACATAATGAGAAGGGAATAGCAAATCTGGATGTTTGTCCGTTAAAAATTAAAATTTGAGCTATTTTATAATGAAGCCTTCAGAAGCAAATGAAGTGAAAAAAATTAATGCAATCGTTTGCGTATATTTTTTCTTTAGGGCTATCTCAAGAGAGAAAAAGAGTTTACACTGTGTGTCATTGCGATGAATCGATTTTCAACCTATTGAATTGCTGAGGCAGGAGAAGCGAATGTTAAAGCGTGAAATGAATATTGCTGACTACGATCCGAAATTATGGGAAGCAATGGAGCAAGAAGTACAACGTCAAGAAGAACACATTGAATTAATTGCTTCTGAAAACTATACCAGTCCACGAGTCATGCAGGCTCAAGGTTCTCAGCTAACCAATAAATATGCAGAAGGCTACCCAGGCAAACGCTACTATGGCGGTTGTGAGTATGTTGACGTGGTAGAGCAATTAGCGATTGACCGTGCGAAAGAACTATTTGGTGCTGACTATGCGAACGTGCAGCCGCACTCAGGTTCACAAGCTAACGCTGCAGTTTACATGGCGTTATTACAGCCTGGTGATACCGTTCTGGGAATGAACCTAGCACATGGTGGTCACTTAACTCACGGTTCACCAGTTAACTTCTCAGGTAAACTGTACAACATCGTGCCTTACGGTATTGATGAAAGCGGTAAAATTGACTACGACGATATCAAAGCGCAAGCGGAAAAACACAAACCAAAAATGATTATCGGTGGTTTCTCTGCGTACTCAGGTGTCGTTGATTGGGCAAAAATGCGTGAAATCGCAGATGGTATCGGCGCTTACCTGTTTGTTGATATGGCTCACGTTGCAGGTTTGATTGCTGCGGGTGTTTATCCAAACCCAGTTCCTCATGCACACGTTGTGACAACAACAACGCATAAAACTTTAGCGGGTCCACGTGGTGGGTTAATTTTAGCTAAAGGTGGTGACGAAGAGTTGTACAAAAAAATCAACTCAGCGGTATTCCCTGGATCTCAAGGTGGCCCTTTAATGCATGTTATTGCAGGTAAAGCGGTTGCTCTGAAAGAAGCGATGGAACCTGAATTCAAAGTTTATCAACAGCAAGTTGCTAAGAATGCGAAGGCAATGGTCGATGTTTTCCAAAAACGTGGCTACAAAGTGGTATCTGGCGGAACTGAAAACCACTTATTCTTAGTTGATTTGGTTGATAAAGACATTACAGGTAAAGATGCAGATGCTGCACTTGGCCGTGCGAATATCACTGTTAACAAAAACAGTGTACCGAACGACCCTAAGAGCCCATTTGTAACGTCTGGTGTACGTATTGGTTCTCCTGCGATTACGCGTCGTGGCTTCAAAGAAGCAGAAGCGGGTGAGCTAGCTAGCTGGATGTGTGATATTCTAGACAACCTCAATGACGAAGCGACCATTGAGAGCGTGAAGCAAAAAGTATTAGCAATTTGCAAAAAATACCCAGTTTACGCATAACATAACGTATTATTAATTACTGAAACCCGCTTCTACATGTATGTATGAGCGGGTTTTTTGCATTGAAAAAACGGAGGAGTGATGGTCATTCCATCAACGCGTTGGCTAGCTATTGATTATTTTACCTACTTTTTTGCCTACAGTATTTTCTTGCCATTTTGGTCAGTTTGGTTACAAGGTGAGGGAATTGATGCAGAAATGATTGGTGTTTTGTTAGGGGTAGGGCTAGCAGCCCGTTTCCTTGGTGCGATGTTTATTACTCCTTTAGTTAAAGAGCCCTCGAAACTTATTACTGCTCTACGCTTACTCGCAGGGCTTTCACTTATTTTTTCTGTCGGTTTTGCTCTGGGTTCTCACTGGGCATGGCTGTTGTTTGTAATGATTGGGTTTAACTTATTTTTTGCACCAATGGTTCCACTGGGTGATTCACTGGCGGGGACATGGCAAAAACAATTTACCTTTGACTACGGCAAAATTCGCGTTTGGGGTTCGATAGCTTTTATTATTGGTTCCTCACTGATGGGGTATTTAGCCGGTGTTTGGGGAAATAAAGCCATCATGGTGGCCTTGATAGTAAGCTGTTTAGCATTATTACTAGGCGCAATGCTGAAACCAGCAATTATGCCAATGGGGGCAGCGAAAGCGGATGGTGGTAATAAGGTTACGTTTAAACAATTGATTGCGGATAAAAACGTCGTTAGGTTTCTTATCTGTGTTACGTTACTGCAAGGGGCTCATGCGGCTTATTATGGTTTTGCTTCCCTATTTTGGAAAGAAGCCGGCTATTCAGATTTAGTTATCGGTAATTTATGGTCGCTCGGTGTGGTTGCTGAAGTCATTGTATTTATGTTAAGCCACCGTTTATTTAGGCGTTGGAGCGCTCGAAATTTACTGTTGTTATCTGCCTTCTGTGGAATTATTCGTTGGGGCTTGATGGGAGCGTTTACTGCATTACCGGTATTAATCGTGGTACAAATTCTTCACAGTGGTACTTTTACAATTTGCCACCTAGCCGCAATGCGCTTTATTAGTGCAAGAAAAGAAAATGAAATTATCCCATTACAAGGTGTTTACTCCGCACTCGCAACTGGCGGCGGGTTAGCCGTACTGACTATTATTGTCGGATACATTTATGAGCGAGTGCCTGCTCATCATGGTGTGGTATTTTACTTAATGGCTCTTCTCGCTATCCCTGCCGTTTTTATCCGCCCTAAAGTGGTGGCTCAATCTTAATATTCACCTGCCAAGTTATAGAAGCGGTTAAGCCTATTTTATAGCTTGGTTTGGTATTGAATTTGTTTTCCAGTATCGTCAATATAAATCATTGTTATATTTTCTCCGTGATTAATATCAGCGGTTGAAAAGTAAGTTTGTGATGAAAATGGCTCTACCATCGCGCTTTTTGCAATAGAACGACTTTTATTATTAGCTAGATAGATATTGGCAATATTTAAAAAATAAGGGGTCGGGTTGTTGACGACAATACCGTCTTTAGCTAAATGAAATTGGATGTTTTTGATGACATTGTTTGGCTTTTCTGTGAGGTTTGTAGGGCGATAAAAAACTTTAATTCGTGTTTGAATGGCAAACTGTAGCATATTGGCACTATTTATTTGCTTTGGCTTTGGCGCAATATCTAATACATTTAAATAAAATACAGACTCTTTATTCGTAGGGAGTTTGTCACCAATAAAACGTATTTGTAATTGAACTCCGTCATTTGCTGCGATTTTAGTGACGGGGGGCGTTACAATAAATGGTGCGTTCGTCGTTTCTGGTGTCGAGTCCGGATTACCTTCATCCACCCAGCTTTGAGTTAATGTGGCTTGTTCACTGTAATTAGTAAGTTGAATTCTGACGGATTTTTTATCACTAGGGAAAATAATTCGTGTTCCTTGCAAAACAAGACTTGCACTTGTTTGGAAGCTAAAAAATAGTAATGTAGCGAACCCTGTAATTTTAATGAATTCCACCATGGTATTTTCCTTGTTAATTATATGACATCACAACTGTTGCCGTACTTGAGACTTGCCCTTGAGTGACACTATTGGTGTTGTATGCATAGTAATAAGCACCTAAATTTACTGAAAAAGAAGGGGAGATTGGATTTCCCTTGAGGACAGTAAAAATATTTGTCGCTCCATTTTTAGCTGCCACGCTATCTGAAAGCACTAACGGTGTATTGAGATTACTTGCGCTAACTAATCGGAAGCCAACGCCTTTAGCGCCTTGGCTAATGGTATTATTCAATGTTGCTTTATCATTTGAGAGCAAATTGCTACTGGATAAAAAAATAGATACATCACGAGAAGCATTACCGCCTGCTAAAAAGTCTTGGCAAGTAAAATTAAGTGTGAATGGCGTGTAGCCCGCTCTGGTTGCAGTTTTCACTGCATTGATGCTTACTGGGGGTAGCGAAACGACTAAACCTTGGTTAACAAAATTACAGGTAGTGAGGATTGGATTATAAGTTAAGGTAATTGGTTGTAAGTAGATATCATCAGCACTGGTTGGCCATTGCAGCGTTAACAGAAAAGTGACTAATTTAGATACAATATCTAATAGCCACTGTAAAATTCCCAAGCTGGAAGCATCAGAGGCGAGTACGATAGGGGTAACTGTGGCGGTGCTTCCTGATACTTCGACATAGTTGGTTCCGGGTTTAGTCGCAAGCAAATTAAATTGAACGGTAAAATTTGTATCGAGTTCACTACCTTGATGTACACCTTCCGTAAGGCCGATAACCCTATCTTTTTCTAATGCAGTGACTGTAATTGAGACAAACTGCTTTCCGCCATTAAAACCAATAGTGGCGGTTCTACCTTGGAAAGGAGATGCGATACCAATAGAGTTAGGAAAAAGTAGCCCTCTTGCAGTACAGGTAAAAGTTCCAGGGTAGATGGTTCTACTATTTTTACTAACTTGAGTCGATGTACTGGTGAGCTCTGTCGATAAATCAAAAGTAAGAGCGGGAGCCGTCACGGTAGAAGTTTGTCTACAATGTGCTGAGGAAAACTGGCTGTAAGCCAATATACTGGAAAACATCAGTGCTAAAGTGATTTTTTTCATCATATTTTCCTTTATCGACAGAGGTTTTTGTTCTTATCCATCGTGTTGAGTAGCGGCTCAATAACACATGTCTGTTTCCCTTTAAGCTTTATGTGTAATGCCATCGGTAATTGCTCACTTTTGATATACATCACGCCAGATTGGCCGACATAACCAATACTCTGTTGTTTAGCATCTGTGATTTCTGTTCCAAAAGGTAAGCTATCGCCATTAGCAAGAGCGCCACGGATGATATAAGTTTGTCGAGTATCGGTCTCGAGTTTGATGTAATTTACCGCCCCTTGATATGGACTTACATTTGCCATATTACCGAGCACCTCAGCGCCTGCGGTTTTCTCTGTATCTGTCAAGGTATAGGTATTGGTTCTATAGGGTGTGGAGTTAGCGACTAAAACAACACCTTGTTGATTAGTTAAGGTGGTTTTATCGGCATTGACCATCATGTCACTGGCCATTGGAGCATCAATGATGGTGTAGGTCTGTCCTGTTTCCCCTGAAAAAACAATATGTCCAGGAATAGCAACCAGAGTTCCTTTGGCGCCTAAACCCGTTTGGCGGTAATTATTGGCCTCTGTGTAAGATCCTGAAAGCGTGCTAGAGGGAAGCTGATAGCTGACGTTCCCACCAACTAAGTTATTACCACCGCTTTGGTTCGTTGCAGTTAGCGTATAATTGACTTGGTCATTTTTACCTGCAATACCACTGACACTCAGCGTAGTTTGTTGATAACGAGAGTCGGTGAAATAGCTTCCCATACTAATATTGGCGCGTTTTTCAAATAAAGAAAAAGGAACACTAAAGTTGGCATAAATACGAGTTTCTTCTTCGCTGTCGTAATTGCGAACACGTGAAACAGACACACTATAGGAAATATCGTTATAATTGTTTGCATAACCGGCTTGATATTCACGGCTATTACCGTTTGCATTCCAATAATCACGGTGTGTACCCGATATGAATACCGAACCATAACCATCAGCTAATTGTTGGTTTAAATTCAACGTAAATGTGTTTTTAGCACGTGAACCACGTAAAGCGTCATAATTAGTGAGTGAAAGCTCAGGTGGAATATTATTGCCGAGTTTTTCTGATAACTGGTCTTGATAAGCTTTCCAAGCGCGATAATTATCTTGGGAATAAATGGCATCAATAAAGCTATAGTAACCACTAGTGGAATAACGATATGACGCCAAGGTTAAATTGGTCGATGTTGCATTAATATATTTGTTATAAGTCAGGCGGTAGCTTTGCCCACTGTGATTTCCGGAATCCAATTTAGTATTTGCTTGCGTAATGTCAGCTGAAATGGCCCCAAAACTAAAATTCCAACCACTCCCTATAACGCCAGAATAGTATTTTTCGCTAAATAGCATTCCTGCATAAAGTGTCACTAAATTATTTAATCCATAGTGAAACTCACCTTGAGTAAATTTGGGTTGATAATGGGTATTGTCGATTTTAGTTTGCCCAGCAATAAGGCTGTAATTATAAACGCCCTGTTTGAGCATGTCAGGTACAGCAGAATAGGGCACAGTAAAGGTTTCTTGCCTTCCATCAGCTTCTTGGACAACGACGAATAAGTCACCTCCACCAGCACTAGGCTGCAGGTCATTAAATGCAAACTCACCAGGGGGAACGCTTTCTTGATAAACCAGATTATTATTTTGGTACACGCTGACTAAGGCATTTGTTTGAGCGACACCGCGTATAATAGGTACAAAATTTTGACTTGAATTTGGCAACATACTAGCTTCTGTTGCCAATGCAATCCCTCGAACTCGAATACTATTAAATAGGGCTGCGGGTGTATAAAAATCACCTAATTTCAACCCGGATTTGATTGTACTTAGAGGACGATAAACATAACGGGTATTGTTTTTCCATTTTTGGCTACTATGAGAGCTATGTCGATAGCTGGATTCATCTCTAAATTGCCAAGCGCCTAAATTAACGCCTGAATTTAAGGTAGCAAAAAAATTGTCACTGCTAGTTTTAGAGTTTTTTTTCTCTTTGTAACTATAATAATTTGTATTATAAGAAAAAATAATTGCAGGTTCGCCATAATTCCAGAGACTGGGGTCAACATAGTTAGCTTCGAGTTGTTTCAGAGCGATTTGAGGGACGGTAATATCGAGTCGTAGGTCGTTGATATTGAATTTATATTTTATATTGGCCACTAAATCATCAATAGGAATAAATGACTGTTGTTTGGTTTGTTCAATCACCTCAGAAGATAAATTCAGGTTTAATTTCTGCACATCATCAGCAGCAAGGCTAATCAGTTTACCATCATTATTGATATCAATTTCAAATTGGCCTTTCCAATTATTATTTACATAAAGGTCGGCTAATTGTTTACCTGATGGAATTTTACTGTCGGTATAGAATCGTGAAATATCTCCTTGTGCAGATTTGCCTACCAATAGGGAAGTCTCAAACTCGTCCGCTATTGAGTTCTTTTGATAACTTTGTAGTCCTATTAAGATTAGGAGGTAGAGATAGTTTTCTTTTTTCACGATGATTTCTTCTATTAAAGTTTAATGTTTTTAGATTTGAAAACACCATAGTCATCCACATACATTAAAATAAGATCGTGGCTTTTCATTGTTCCTTTAATAGGTAATTCTTTTTCAGACATAGGGGCAATCATCGCAGAATCAATTAATGAATTATTTTTATCGTCCGATGGTGTGATAGCTGCAATAGTTAAATGGTATTGCGAGTTATTTTTAACTAATATGTTATTATTTTTAATCTGGTAGCTCGCATGATTAATGACTTCATCGGAGGATTCGGTTAGACCAATAGGACGATAAAAAATTTTAATTCGTGAGCGTGTGGCTAGCTGAATTGCATTTTTGCCTTTAGCAGATTCTGGAGTTTTAGGAATATCTAAAACATTTAAGAAAAATACACTTTCAACATTGTCAGAAAGTTTTCCGGGTATTTTTTTTATTTTTAATTGCTGACCTTGTAAACCTTCAATTTTAACAATAGGAGGGGACAAATAAAAAGGCGCTTCAGAATTCTCAGGTGTGGAATTTTCATCACCGTTATCAATCCATGACTGAACAAGAGACGATGTTTTGCTATTATTGGTTAATTGTACAGTAATACTATCAGCATCAGCAGGATATATAATTCGAGTGCCTGTAATAATAACATTAGAAAATGTTGAGCTCGAAAATAAAATAGTGAGTAATAAAACTAGAGTTTTCATAATAGTATCCATTTAAAGCCAGGCTAATAAAAGCCTGGCTAAGTCATAATTATAAATAGGAAACTGTATATATTACATTTGATTGCAAAAGACCGACTTTGGCGGCAGTTGCATTAGTTTTATAATAACTGGCTATTAAATTGAGTGTAGCTCCTGTCGCGCCACCAGTGTCAGCCCCTGTAAGGTTAGTATCAAAGGCCACATTGAGTGGAATTGCGGTTGTTGGAGTGCTGGTTTTAGATAAACTAAATCCAACATTTTTAGCAACGGAAGCATCATTTTCATTGACGGAAGTATTCACTAAATACAAACCGGAAGGGGAAATATTACTTGATGAATAAAAGTGTAATTTCAGATTACTTACAGGAGTGCTCGCAGGTGCGCAATCAGAGAAAGTTAAAGAAAATTGTTTTTGATTTTTAGAAATAACCGTCGCGGCAGTGGTCCCTGCATCTGTTACGGTTATTGGGTCAAGAACAACAGTCATATCGGCACTATTTCCGCCATTAATTGTACAAGTTGTATCGCTTATTGCTCCAGAAATTGAAATAATTCCTCCAGCACTGTTAGTTATTGCAAGTGCTGAACCTGATATAACAGATAACGAAAGTAAAGACAGAGGTAGTATATATCTAGACATAATTAACCCCATAAGGTCAAAGTAAAATAAAGTGATATAACTTTGATTAACAGCTGAATGTAAATTAGCTGTGTTATTTTATGCTAGATATAAAGTATATTTTTTTCAAATTAAAAATTAAAAAAAATATTTAATGAGATTAATGTCTTTTTTATATATATGAATTTAATGTGATATTATTTTTCTAATTATGTCAGTGTGACTCGTAATAAGTGTAATTTTTTGATGATCAGTAGTTTATCTTTTTGAGTATTTATTGTTGTGCATGTTATTGTGACAAGGATAAAGATCAATTAACTTAACAATAAACAAAAGTAATATTAATTTGTGAAATTAAATAAAATTTAATTTATAAAAAATTAATTGATAATAAAATGGCAAGTCATAGTTAATGACTTGCCATTGAGATATAATTTTATCTTATAAGCTAGGTAGGAAAGTCGTAAATACAGGCATAAAAGTGACTAAGAGTAATACGATAATTAATGCAAAGAACAGTGGCATGACCTCACGAATAAAGTCTGAAATACGTACACCAGTAATCGATGTGGCAACAAACATTACCGTTCCCATAGGGGGTGTTAAACATCCGATAGCTAAATTAAGGATCATGACAATGCCAAAATGGATAGGGTCAATTCCTAAAAGTTTTACTGTAGGCATTAATAATGGAACAAGGACAATAATTGCTGCATTACCTTCAATAAACATACCTAGAATTAAAAGCACCGCATTGACAATCATTAAGAAGACATATGGATTATCAGAGAAACTGGTCATCATTTTGGCAACATCTTGTGCCACTTGCTCGTTCGTCAATACCCATGCTAACGCAGAACAAGTCATAATAATGAGCATGATGCTTGCTGTTGAACGAGCTGTTTCTAAAAATGAGGCCGCAATGTCTTTTAACTTCATTTCACGATAAAAAAAGGTACCAATTACAATAACGTAAAGTACAGCAATAGCACCAGCTTCTGTCGGTGTAAAAATACCAAAGCGAATTCCGCCAATAATAACGAGGACTAAGAGGAAAGCTGACATTGCTCCTTTACCTGTTTGGTAAACTTCAGCAAATGTAGGCGCTTTGTCTCTAGCAGGTTTGTATCCACGTTTTTTGGCAATAAGATAAATTGTAACCATTAAAGCAACGCAGCACATTAAACCAGGAATGATCGCAGCCATAAACATCTTACCAATAGAGACATCGGCAACAAATCCATAGATGATTAATGCAATACCCGGTGGAATTATAGGTGTTATTAATGATCCTGCAGCAGTGACAGCGGCAGAGAAGCTTTTCCCATAACCTAATTTGGTCATTTCGGGTACTAACATTTTAGATAACATGGCACAGTCAGCAAGGTTAGATGCAGAGAGCCCACCCATCATTGTACTTAATAATACGTTAGATTGGGCAAGTCCCCCTGGGTAGTGCCCAGACAGTGTGCCAGTAAATTTTAACATTCGGCTAGTGATACCCGTGTAATTCAAAAGGTTACCTAACAGAATGAAAAAAGGAATAGCAAGTAACGTGACATTTTCTCCTGCACCAATAATGCGCTGTACTGCAATAAGAGGAGATATATCACCAGCAGAAAAGAAATAAGTGAGTAATGCAATTAGCACACTTAAAAAAATGGGAACATTAATTAAAAAGCAGAATATTAATACAATACAGGCGATAATTACTGACATGGTTTATCTCCTTTTATTAATTTACTCATGTCTTCCAGTAAATGTTGGATAGAAAATAACACCATGATGGATGCGCCAATGGGAACAGAAAGGTCGATATAGTAATAAGAAACACCAATAATTGGTGTTATTTTATCTTCTGCGATAATCGAGAGTTCATATCCAAGATACCCAAAAATTGATAAAGCAATAATGGCCATAATATGCGTAATGACCGCGATAGCTAATTGTACTTTTTCAGGAAATAAAGAGGTAATAGCATCAATACTGACGTGCATTCTTTTACCCGCAGCGGATGCTGCTCCAATCATAACCAACCATATGTAGCAAATAATTAAAACTTCCTCACTCCACATTAAAGGGTCATTAAGAAGCCAACGCATGAATACAGCAAGAATGGTAATAATGACGATAGCGGCAACGGCAAGCGATGCCACTATATCACTTAATTTCCCCAGAAATTTAAACATAAAAGATCCTTGCGAGAATAATAGTCAACCATTTGTATTGTAAAAATATTGGCGGTGTTAACCGCCAAGTTATAGGGTTAATTATTAATAATATCTTGAGTTTGTTGATATAAATTCGCAGACCACTCAGGGAATTCATTATAGAAAGGCTTAGATTTTTCTTTGAAGAGCGCTCTGTCTACTTCAACAACAGTAACACCTTCACTTTTCATTTTCTCAATGATCTCTTTCTCTTGCTGTAAGACTAAATCTGTTAAGAATTGCCCAGCTTCATTTCCTGATTCAACTAAAGCCTGCTGAATATTTTCAGGTAATTTAGCGTAGGTTTTGCTGCCCATAACTAAGTTGGTTACGTTTTCTACATGGCCAGTTAGAATTAAGAATTTGGCAGCTTCATGGTGTTTTTGCCCATATAGCACTGGAATTGGGTTTTCTGCACCATCAATAATTTTAAGATTAAGTGCAGTATAAACTTCAGCTAAAGGTAATGGTGTTGGTGTGGCTCCCATTGCCTCTAAACCTTTAATTTGAATTTTATTGTTGGGGACGCGAATTTTTAAACCTTTTAGGTCATCTGGGGTTTGGATCATTTTATTGGCTAAGATATGACGTGAACCATATAGCCAATCTTTAGAAACCACATGAAGGCCTTTTTTGTCTAACTGTTGTTCTAAGGAACCATACCAAGGTGAGGCATTTAATTTAAAAATATCTTTATAAGATAGCCCTAAGTACGGCCCAAACATAATACCGTAATCAGGTACATAATCAGAAAAGAAGGCACCATCTGCTAAGGTAATTAATGGACTACCTAACTTCATTTGTTCGATGACATCTTTTTTAGAACCTAATTGTGAGCTTGGGTAAGGAATTAACTCACCTTCACCATTAGTTTTTTCATTGAATTTCTTTGCCCATTCGTGGATAGCTAAGTCAAAAGGCTCTCCGGGGTTATTTTCATAAGCGACTTTTAGCTTATATTTAGCATCGGCGAATGCGGCACCTGTCATGCTGCCCATTAATAGCATTGTGCTGAGTGTTAAGCTAAGAAATGTCTTTCCGTTTAATGTGCTCAGTTTCATAAAGGTATCTCCTGTAGGGGATTTATTGTTTTAAGTATTTAGTTTCTTTTTCTAACCAATGTATTTTTTGCGTAGCATTGCTTCTGTGCCACAATTCAGAATATCTGTGATTTTTTGGCTCACATCATCCTGTAATTGTGGTATTTCGTTGAGGTTTAATCCCCATAAATCAGACATTGCTAGCACATTTTCAGTCAGTTGTTTTACATTTGAGTCATAGAGCTCATTCCAAGCTTTAAAGCGTTCAAGTAAATAATCATCATCATTTAAAGGAATGAGTTGTTCACCCTGTTTTCCTCGATAGAAAACAATAAGCGCAGCAAGTGAAAATGAAATGCAATAAGGAATTTTATTGTATTGCTTAACATAAGAGATTAATTGAGGTAATAAACGAGTTTTAAATTTAGTTAGCGAGTTTAGAGAAATTGAAAGTAACTCATGCTCTATATATGGGTTATTAAAACGGTCAATTACTGCGGAGGCAAAAGCCATGAGCTCCGAAGGGCTTTGAGATAAAACAGGAATAACCTCATTATCAATTAAATCTTTGATGAAAGATAAAAAGATTGGGTTGGTAGTGACATCACGAACAGTTCGAACCCCTGCTAAATAAGCAACGGGAACCATCGCAGTGTGTGCACCATTTAAGATTGCAACTTTACGTTCTTTGTAGGGTTTTATGTCATCTACTACTTTGATATTTAATGGCAATTCATTTAACTTTAGCTTCTGCTCTAGTATTTTTGGCCCTTGAATAACAAATAAATAGAAATATTCAGCAGTGACGAGAAAATCGTCTTTATAGCCTAATTCTTTTTCCAGTTTTTCAATTTCATTTTTCGGGTAGCCAGTAACAATTCTATCGACTAACGTAGAACAAAACGTATTACTGCTATTTAGCCAAGCGATAAAATCTGCGGGGAGTTGCCAGTCTTGTGCATGTTGATTTACAAACTCTTGTAATTTATCGCCATTATAGTCAATTAGCTCACAGGGGATGATGAACAACCCTTTGCTACTATCGCCATTAAAATGTTGAAAGCGGTGAAATAAAAATTGAGTAAGCTTTGCAGGGAAACTACTTGCTGGTGTATCTTCTAAGCGTACGTCGTGCTTATATACGATCCCTGCTTCCGTAGTATTAGAGAAGATCCATTGTAATTCGGGATTTTCTGCACACTTTAAAAATTTATCATATTCAGAATAGATAAGTATTTCACGGTTAACCGAATTAATAATCCTTATATTAGAAACGCTTTGTTTTTGTTCATTAATTCCCCTGGTGATGGCAGTATAAAGTCCATTTTGTTGATTAATTGAGGGATGAGATGAGTCAATTGGCCTGACAAGCGTAATGCCACTATTGAAATCTGTCTTTTCATTCAGTTGGTCAACCATCCAGTCGATAAAAGCACGTAAAAAATTACCTTCTCCGAATTGTAAAATTCTCTCTGGGTATTGCTTATTAGCCATTGACTGTCTATTTAAGTAATCCATGACCATTCCTCTAGTTATTATGTGTATTAATCATCTGGTGTTGATTCAGACTAGAAGTATTTTTTTCTATGGACTATTAATTGCATCAATTTTGTGGAATGAATGGCTTTTTGATGTTTTTAATGTGTTTTTTATCAGTTAAAAACAGATGAATTATTGATAGATTAAATCTGTTCAATAAATATGTCTTTTAATTAATTGAAATATAGTGATAATTTTATTTTCTATAATTTTTGATAATAATAATTTTATAATTAAGCTGTTTTTTTACTGAAAAATTCAGGTTTTGTTTGATGTGTACCATTATCGACCCAAAGAAATAATTCGTCATTGGCCATCCATTGGCCTTGTAAACTAATGTTATTTATTCATAAGTTTGCTGTATGGAGTTGATCATAGTTCGTTTAGCGGTATCTAAATGATGTCTAAGTTCATTCATCGCGACAATATCATTACGGCTAATTAACGCACTTAAAATGGTCATGTGTTCTTCAATTGCCAGTACATTTCTTTCTTTTAAATCTGATTCATCCCATTGATATTGAAAATGAAATATCACAGTGATGATTTCAAGAGATTGATTAAAAAATGGGTTGTTGGCACCCGATAAAATAAGGCTATGTAGTTCATAATCTAGTTGAGAAAAGTCGCGGTAATTGATAGTAACGGTTTCACGCAGTGTTCTATGTTTGAGTAATAGCTCTTTCGCTAAAATCCAACGATGGTCATCTGGTGGTAAATTTAAAAAATGAGTCAATGCATTGGTTTCTAGTAACTCCCTAAACTCAAAAAGTTTTTCTGCGTATTCACGTGAAAACTTCATCATATGCCAATTTCCTCGGTGGGTGTTTTTAATTAACCCATAACGGGAAAACTCCACTAAGAACTCCCGAACAACACTAGAACTTACATGACTTTTTTTTGCTAATTGTAATTCAGTAAAAGTATCTCCGGGCATCAATTCTTTGCGTTTAATCATTTGATAAAACGCTTTTTCGAATAAGACGATTTGTTGATCAGGGAGACTTGATTCAACAGGAAAGAAATCAGTTTTATTGGGATAGCGAATGACATGATATTCATTCCCTTGTTTTTCAATGATTTTCTTTTCTAATAAATATTCGAGGGTATGTCTCACGGTGGTTCGACTGATATTAAACATCTCTGCTAAAGAAGATTGTGAGGGGAAGGGGGATGTTAATAAATTTTTATGTATGGCATCTAAGAATTCATTAATTGACCCATAGCGTATATTTTTACTCCTCACCATTTAAATACTCCTTGAATCTGATTTTTATTCTTTAAAGACCGATTTAAAACCGATTTAAAAACATTTAATCACAAAATTCGGTTGTTAATTATCTAGTCTATGTTTTTTAAATTAAAAAAGACAGATAAATTGATGGAGGGAAATATGAAACAATTGATTTGCCAAGAACCTAAACAATTAGTCTATCAACAAGTTGTTGAACCTACAGTTCAAACTGGGCACGTAAAAATAAAAATTCATGCGGTTGGTATATGTGGAACTGATATTCATGCATGGGGAGGAAACCAGCCATTTTTTCAATATCCACGAGTATTAGGACATGAAATTTCTGGAACTATTTGTGAGGTTGCATCAGATATCACGCAGTGGAAAGTCGGGCAACGTGTTGCGGTGATGCCTTATGTCGCATGTTACGAATGTGGTGCATGCAAGGAAGGAAAAACAAATTGTTGCGAAAAAATATCAGTTATTGGCGTTCACGAAGACGGGGGTTTTTGTGAATATTTAAATGTTCCAGAGAAAAATGTATTAGCGATTGAAGACACTGTCACAGATATTGATGGCGCCTTGATCGAACCATTTTCAATCAGTGCTCATGCCGTCAGGCGTGCGCAGGTTAAAGCGCAAGATACTGTTTTAGTCGTAGGGGCTGGGCCGATAGGGCTTGGCGTTGCTGCAATTGCCAAAGCGGATGGTGCTAACGTATTAGTGGCTGATACCAGTGAGGCACGTCGCCAACATGTTGAAAAGGTCTTAGGCTTAAAAACGTGTGACCCAGCGGCTGAAAATTACTTATCAAGCATTGAAGGCCATTTTTCAGGCATGCTTGCTGAGAAAGTCATTGATGCTACGGGGAATCAACACGCAATGAACACCGCGGTGAATTTAATTCGTCATGGTGGTTTAATTGTATTTGTTGGCCTATTTAAAGGTAATTTATCGTTTCCAGACCCCGATTTCCATAAAAAAGAGACAACAATGATGGGGAGTCGTAATGCAACGCCTGAAGACTTCAATAAAGTTGCAAGATTAATGGCTGAAGGTAAGTTATCTAGTGGGATGATGCTAACACACCAATTTGACTTTGATACCATTGGTGATGTTTATGAAAGTGATGTTATTAATAATCGTGAATTAATTAAAGGTGTTATTTTGTTTTAAACAACAATTTATTTTTAAGTAACAATAAAAACCCACAATAAGAGTGGGTTTTTGTTTGGCGCTAATTTATTTCTAGTCTGAATGAATTAGCGTTTTAATGCTTCCGATAATTCATCTTTCATGACGGACAGTATGTCTCTAACAACACGTGGGCTACCAGCGACTAAGTTACCAGATGCGATATAATTATGGCCGCCAATAAAGTCAGTCATGATACCGCCAGCTTCACGCATGATTAGCTCGCCGCCTAAGAAATCCCATGGTTTTAAGCCGATTTCAAAGAATGCATCAACACGACCAGAAGCAACATAACACAGGTCTAACGCCGCAGAACCCGTACGACGGAAATCAGCGCATTTGTCGAACATTGCGGTCATGATATTCATATATACCGCAGCGTGCTGTTTTTGTTTGAAAGGGAAACCTGTCGCAACGATAGCGCCATCAAGGTCACGCTTTTCATCAATGCGAATACGATAACCGTTAAGTTGAGCGCCTTGTCCACGTACTGCGCTAAATAATTCATTACGCATTGGGTCGTAGACAACAGCAACTTCTGTACGGCCTTTAACGCGTACAGCGATAGAAACAGAAAAATGAGGGAGGCGTTTTGTGAAGTTGGTGGTGCCATCCAGTGGATCGATTACCCATTGAATATCATCATCTTTACCAATTAATTCACCGCTTTCTTCAGTGATAATAGTGTGGTCTGGATATGACTTGCGGATGATTTCAATTATTAGTTGCTCAGATTCTTGATCAACGTTAGTAACGAAATCGTTAGTGCCTTTCTGAGTGACTTTAATATTGCTAGGCATTTCATAGTTTTTAGCTATGTGATTACCGGCCTTACGTGCTGCACGTATGGCGATGTTAAGCATCGGATGCATGGGCTTTTTCCACTGGAATGTTAAAGAACGAAAAACTTGAGTGCCGAAGTATATAGATGTTCGTCACAATAAGCAATTTTGTGTTAAGCTATTGCGATAATTTTTTTATGAAACGTATAAACCATGTTAGATAATATCCGTATTGTTCTTGTTGAGACCTCACACACTGGTAATATGGGCTCAACGGCCCGTGCAATGAAAACCATGGGGCTTTCTAATCTCTATCTTGTTAACCCTCTTGTTGAACCAGACTCACACTCTATTGCGCTTTCTGCAGGAGCAAGTGATGTTATTGGTAATGCGACAATCGTTAAAACTCTCGATGAAGCTTTAGAAGGCTGTAAACTAGTGATCGGCACTAGTGCGCGTTCTCGTACTTTATCTTGGCCGATGGTTGAGCCACGTGAATGTGGCGTTAAATCTGTTGAGCAATCCAAAGAATCGCCAGTTGCGATTGTTTTTGGTCGTGAGCGAGTAGGATTGACCAACGAAGAATTACAAAAATGTCAGTATCATTTATATATCCCAACGAATCCTGAATACGGTTCTTTGAATTTAGCGATGGCGGTTCAGTTGGTGAGTTATGAGATACGTATGGCGTATCTTTCAATGAATGAAAAAAATACGGTAATTTCCGCAGATGATGAGGTAGAATACCCGCCGTCAGAAGATGTTGAGCGGTTTTATGTCCATCTTGAAAGCGTATTGAATGAATCCGGTTTTATACGTAAAGCCCACCCTGGCTTAATTATGAATAAATTACGCCGTTTATTCACTCGAGCGCATATCGAAACCCAAGAGTTACATATCCTGCGGGGTATTTTAACGTCAATGGAAAAATGGGCGAAAAAGTGAGGCGAAATCCGTGGTAAAATCAGGTGAATAATACTTGAGTAAATTAGTCAGGTAAATAGTTGACTAAATTACTCAGGAATGTCACAATCTGACCATAATTTACCACGGAGTAATATGTTATGAGACTCACTTCCAAAGGGCGTTACGCAGTAACTGCGATGTTAGATGTCGCATTACACTCTCAGTCAGGTCCAGTGCCTTTAGCTGACATTTCTGAACGTCAGGGAATTTCCCTCTCTTATCTTGAGCAACTTTTCTCTCGTTTACGCAAAAACGAGTTGGTTTCGAGTGTGCGCGGTCCAGGCGGCGGTTATTTGCTTGGTAGAGACGCAGACCAAATCTTTGTTGCTGAAGTAATCGCTGCGGTAGATGAATCTGTTGACGCCACCCGTTGCCAGGGTAATAAAGAAGGTTGCCAAAATGGCGATCGCTGCTTAACTCACGCACTATGGCGCGATTTAAGCGATAGAATTACAAGTTTCCTTAGCAGCATTAGCCTTGATGAGCTGGTTAAAAACCAAGAAGTCATGGTTGTTGCTGATAGACAAGATAACGAACAGCGTAAAACCATGCCAAATGGGATTACACCTGAATCGATTATCAATGTACGTGCTTAAAAATATTAAAAAAATTGCAGTCGGTACATCTTGGTGAGTTGTTAGACGAAGAGCTAATTTCCGCTATTTGTATCTTTAAAAATTAAAGGCAAGTTACCTTGTCCTTTGGAGTAAGTGAGCAATGAAATTACCAATTTATCTTGATTATTCAGCAACAACACCGGTTGACCCTCGTGTGGCTGAAAAAATGATGCAATGTTTAACAATGGATGGGAACTTTGGTAACCCAGCGTCCCGTTCTCATCGTTTCGGCTGGCAAGCGGAAGAAGCGGTAGATATTGCTCGCAATCAAATCGCCGAATTAGTGGGCGCTGACCCGCGTGAAATCGTGTTTACTTCAGGCGCAACTGAGTCTGATAACTTAGCGATTAAAGGCGCTGCTAATTTCTATAAAAAGAAAGGCAACCATATTATTACCTGTAAAACGGAACACAAAGCCGTTTTAGATACCTGCCGCCAATTAGAGCGTGAAGGTTTTGAAGTGACTTACCTGTCACCGCAAAGCAACGGTTTAATTGCTATGCAAGACCTACAAGACGCTATCCGTGAAGACACTATTTTAATTTCTATTATGCATGTTAATAATGAAATTGGTGTAGTGCAGGATATCGAAGCTATTGGTGAATTATGCCGTAGCAAAGGGATTATTTTCCACGTCGATGCAACTCAAAGCGTGGGCAAGTTGCCCATCGACCTGAATGCGTTAAAAGTTGATTTAATGTCGTTCTCTGCGCACAAACTCTATGGCCCAATGGGCATTGGTGCACTGTATGTCCGACGTAAACCACGTGTTCGCCTTGAAGCGCAGCAGCACGGTGGTGGTCATGAGCGCGGTATGCGTTCTGGGACATTACCTGTACACCAAATCGTTGGTATGGGCGAAGCTTACCGTATTGCCAAAGAAGAAATGGCTGCGGAATCTGAGCGTTTACGCGGTTTACGGTTACGTTTGTGGAACGGTATTAAAGATATCGAAGAAGTTTACCTCAATGGTGATTTAGAACACGGTGCGCCGCACATTCTGAACGTCAGCTTCAACTATGTTGAAGGTGAATCACTGATGATGTCATTAAAAGATTTGGCTGTATCTTCAGGTTCTGCATGTACTTCTGCAAGCCTAGAACCTTCTTATGTACTGCGCGCTTTAGGGATGAATGATGAGCTGGCACATAGCTCAATCCGTTTCTCTTTAGGTCGTTTCACGACAGAAGAAGAAATTGACTATGCAATCAAAATGATTCATGGCGCAATTGGCCACTTACGCGAGCTGTCTCCTTTATGGGAAATGTTTAAAGACGGCGTAGATCTTAACAGCATCGAATGGTCTCACCATTAATCAGACGGTTTCAGGAGTTTAAAAATGGCTTACAGTGAAAAAGTTATCGATCATTATGAAAACCCACGCAACGTTGGTTCGTTTGACAACAGCGACCCAAGCGTCGGTAGCGGTATGGTAGGCGCACCTGCCTGTGGTGACGTCATGAAATTACAGATTAAAGTAAATGATGACGGCATTATTGAAGATGCACGCTTTAAAACTTATGGTTGCGGTTCAGCAATTGCATCAAGTTCACTCGTGACTGAGTGGATGAAAGGCAAAAGCTTGGACGAAGCGGAGTCAATCAAAAATACAGCCATTGCAGAAGAGTTAGAACTACCACCAGTGAAAATTCACTGTTCAATTCTAGCGGAAGACGCAATCAAAGCTGCTATTGCTGATTACAAAAGCAAACGCCAAAGCAAATAAGTTTTTAATCAGTTTATAGGACAAGCCATATTAATAAATAACAACAAGTTATCGTCCTATAACTGGAACAATACTCATGCCTTCTAGGCTAAACATCGCTGAGTTTCTTAGCTTAGAAATAGGGTGGGTATAAAATAATTTGAAGGCGGATGCGACTCTTGAGTAGCATCTGCCTTGTTTGTTTCTAAAGTGAGGTTTGCAATGTCTATTTCTCTTACAGAAAGTGCTGCGCAGCGTATTCAATCCTTTCTGCAAAATCGTGGAAAAGGCGAGGGCTTGCGTTTAGGTGTAAGAACTTCAGGTTGTTCGGGAATGGCTTATGTTCTTGAATTCGCTGATATAATCAATGAAGAAGACACGGTTTTTGAAGATAAAGGCGTGAAGGTCATCGTCGATGGCAAGAGCATTGTTTATCTTGATGGTACTGAGCTGGATTTCGTTAAAGAAGGCTTAAACGAAGGGTTTAAATTTAATAACCCTAACGTCAATAGTGAATGCGGATGCGGTGAAAGTTTTCACGTATAATGCGTTCAATTAAGCCTAATTTTCGGCCAATCTCACTAATATTAACTTGTTAGTGGCATTGGTAACCGGTTCGAGAAACTGAGCACTTATGGATTACTTTACTCTTTTTGGGTTGACCCCAACTTATGCCATCGATAGCGAACAACTGACGTTACGTTTTCAAGACTTACAGCGTCAATACCATCCTGACCGGTTTGCAACCTGTTCTGAACAGGAAAAAATGCAAGCACTGCAAAAAGCAGCAACCATTAATGCTGCCTATCAAGCCCTTCGTCACCCGCTAAAACGCGCGGAATATATGCTTTCATTACATGGTTTTGATATTAATAACGAACAACATACCATGCATGATACGGCATTTTTAATGGAGCAGCTTGAGCTACGTGAAGAGTTAGACAATATTGAAAACAGTGATGATGCACTTGATTTATTGGCTAAATTTATGCAAAACGTCAAACAAATGCAGCAAGCACGAAGCGCACTGATGGTGACAGAGTTAGATGCCATGCAGTGGGAAAAAGCCGCTGATACCGTACGTAAACTACGTTTTCTCGATAAGCTTCAGCAGCAAGCTGAGCAACTCGAAGAACGGTTACTAGATGAATTTTAAGAGAAAACGATTATGGCGTTACTACAAATCAGCGAACCCGGTATGACAGCAGCTCCGCATCAACGCAAATTGGCTGCTGGCATTGATTTAGGTACCACCCACTCTTTGATTGCGACAGTGCGCAGTGGTGAAGCTGCGGCTTTGCCTGACAATCAAGGGCGTTTTTTATTACCATCGATTGTTAATTATCAGCCTGAAAGCAAACTAGTGGGATGGGATGCGAAGCAACTTGCAGAGCAAGACCCAGTCAATACCATTATTTCAGTGAAACGCATGATGGGGCGTTCATTGGCCGATATTCAAAAACGCTACCCTGACTTACCTTATCAACTAAGTGCCAGTGAAAATGGTTTGCCATTTATTCAAACTGCGGCTGGCCAAGTCGACCCAATCCAAGTGTCTTCTGACATTCTAAGAACATTAGCAAAACGTGCAGAAGAAACCTTAGGTGGCGAAATGGATGGCGTAGTGATTACGGTGCCGGCTTATTTTGATGATGCACAACGCCAAGGTACAAAAGATGCGGCGCGCCTTGCAGGCTTACATGTATTACGTTTACTGAATGAACCGACTGCCGCTGCGATTGCTTACGGGTTGGACTCTGGGCAAGAAGGCGTGATTGCTGTTTATGACCTTGGTGGTGGTACTTTTGATGTTTCTATTTTGCGTTTAAGCCGCGGTGTATTCGAGGTGTTGGCAACGGGCGGCGATACTGCACTTGGGGGCGATGATTTCGACCAAGTACTGGCACAGTGGATTGCTGAGCAAGCAGGCGTTTCATTACAAGGCGATCATCATTTAAATCGTCAACTATTAAATGTGGCAACAGAAACGAAAGTTGCGCTCAGTGACGCAGATGCCGTGGCTATTCAGCTTGCCAATTGGCAAGGGGAAATTCGTCGTGAGCAGTTTGAAACGTTAATTGAAACTTACGTGAAACGTACACTGATGGCTTGTCGTCGTGCATTGAAAGATGCAGGTGTTGAGTCAGAAGAGGTGCTGAACGTTGTTATGGTTGGTGGTTCGACTCGCGTACCCTTAGTACGTCAAAAAGTTGGGGAGTTTTTTGGTAAATCACCACTGACATCCATCGACCCAGATAAAGTGGTGGCAATTGGCGCCGCAATTCAAGCCGATATTTTAGTAGGGAACAAGCCTGACAGCGAAATGTTGTTATTGGACGTGATCCCGTTATCCCTTGGTCTAGAGACCATGGGGGGATTGGTTGAAAAAGTGATCCCGCGCAATACGACGATTCCAGTTGCTCGAGCTCAAGAGTTTACCACATTTAAAGACGGCCAAACGGCAATGAGTGTGCATGTGGTGCAAGGTGAACGTGAAATGGTGGCAGATTGCCGCTCGTTAGCGCGCTTTACCTTACGTGATATTCCAGCAATGGCAGCCGGTGGGGCTCATATTCGCGTCACTTTCCAAGTCGATGCTGATGGGCTGCTGAGTGTCAGTGCTATGGAAAAATCCACTGGTGTAGAAGCCTCGATTCAAGTTAAGCCATCGTATGGGTTAACGGATAACGAAATTTCAAACATGATTAAAGATTCAATGACTAACGCGCAAGATGACTTAAATGCGCGCCGCTTAGCGGAGCAAAAAGTTGAAGCTGCAAGAGTGCTTGAAAGTTTAACGAGCGCATTAGCCCAAGATGGCAATTTACTGACGCCAGAAGAAGAGTCAGAAATTGATAATGCGGTCAATGAGTTAATTAAAGCGGTTGAGGGTACAGACCCAATCGTAATTGAAAATGCCATTAAACAACTGGATAAGCAATCGCAGGAGTTTGCAGCGCGTCGTATGGATACGTCTATTCGCCAAGCGTTGTCAGGCCATTCTGTGGATGAGATATAATTATGCCTAAAATAGTTTTTTTACCTCATAGTGATTTATGTCCAGACGGTGCTGTCGTTGAAGCACAAGAAGGCGAGTCTATTTTAAATGTTGCATTACGCAGCGGTATTGAGCTTGAGCACGCCTGTGAAAAATCCTGTGCTTGTACAACCTGCCATTGCATCGTTCGCGAAGGCTTTGACTCACTAGAAGAAAGTAGTGAACTCGAAGATGACATGTTAGACAAAGCATGGGGGTTAGAACCAGAAAGTCGTTTAAGTTGCCAGGCGTTGGTGACGGATGAGGATTTAGTGGTGGAGATACCACGTTATACTATCAATCACGCCCGCGAACACTAATGCTCGTTATATTTCGCGTTGTAGGGGTGTTGGCTTCTTTCGAGTACTTGGGTCACATACTTTTGTATGCTCCCCAAGATACTCTCAATTGCCGCCTACCTACAACACGAACTATTTAGAGCATTGAATAGTTTGTTATATTTCGCGTTGTAGGGGTGTTGGCTTCTTTCGCTAACCCTAGTCACATACTTTTGTATGCTTTCCAAGCTACTCTCAATTGCTGCCTAGCTACAACGTGAATTATTTAAAAAATCAAAATACATGTCATGCTTCACGCTGTAGCGTTGTTGGCTTCTTTCGCTAACCCTAGTCACATACTTTTGTATGCTCTCCAAAATACTCTCATTTGCCGTCTAGCTACAATGTGAATTATTTAAAAAATAACAGTAAATCGTCCTTAATATTTATTCATATATGTAATAAGAGTGATTTTTTGTATTTTAATATTTTCCTTATTATTTTCTTTTGTTTTTTTTGAAAGTGAAATGCAACTCTTAATATTTTATTTAATTTTAATAAATTAATTATTTATATATTATGAAATTCTTTTGTTTTATTTTCTTGATGATTTAAAGTTAGTAATTAAATTATCACTTTGTGCGCTTTATTTTTTATGTTATAGATAATATCGATATTGAGGTAGTTACCTTTGGATTAAAAGATAATGATTCAATGTTTATATAAATGCTAATTAAATAAAGTTGGAGATAAAAAGGAATTTTATCATGAAATGGAAATATCGATTTGGCGCAGTGGCTGGTAATACACTTGAATATTATGATATTGCTGTTTTTGCGGCAATATCGAGTTATCTCAGCGCAGAATTAGAGCGGCTAGGCTATAACCAAGCGACAGAGATGGTATGGGGTATATTTGCTTTGCGTTTTATTATTCGGCCTGTTGGTGGGTACATAATTGGGCGTTATGCAGAAGAGGCGGGAAAGAAGCCTGCTTTAGTTTTAACTAGCTTGATAACTGGTATAGCAACACTTTGTATGGCAATGCTCCCCATCCAGCTTTTAGGTTCATATACACCGATAATTATTTTAATTTTGCAAATGGCTCTATCGTTTAGTTTTGCAGGGGAATATCCATCGCTAGTAACTTACTTAATTAGTAGTGCTAAACGAGCAGAATATGGACGAGTTTCTTCTATTATTTGTGGGAGTTCAGTATTAGGTGTGATTATTTCACTTTCTGTTGTTTTTTTTCTTGAACGTATTCTTGAACCTAAAGTAATGCAAGATATTGGTTGGAGGATACCTTTATTACTGGGAGTATTAAATATAGTTGTCAGTTTCTGGTTTAGAGTGAGATTACCGAGTCATCCATCAAAAGGGAAAAATAATTTTTCGATTAAGTGGAAAAATTTAGTACCTATTTTTCTTGTAACGATACCGGGAACAGTGATTTTCTTTGCACAAAACATTTCAACACCGTTGTTTCTTGAAGAGTTAAAACTAGTTGAATTTAAAACATTATATGGAATTATATCATCTACACTACTATTTGTTTCTATGATTGCTGTTGGATGGCTAACAGATAAATACAGTAAGCCAGAGAAAGTATTTAAACTAGGCATCTTAGGGATGTTTATATTTTCATTCCCTACTTATTGGCTGATGGGCACTCAATCTATTGAGTGGGTAATATGCATTCAATTTATAATAACAATCTATGCTGCAATGATTTTAAGTAATTTCTCATTCATGTTATGCCTATATTCTGAAGGAAAAACAGCTTCGTTAGCGTTAGGCTTTAATTTAGCAGCAACGATACTGGGTGGAATTACTCCCTTGCTATTCTCTTACTTCACTAAAGTTAATTTAATGTATGTTGGTGTTTATTTAACATTATGTGGTTTGTCTGGTTTTGTAATTTATCAGAAAAGTTTTTTAAATTTAAAAATATAGTTTTGTGATTTTCCTTGCAATAAATATAATAAAAGGTAATTATTATGAATATAGAAAATAGTTTGTTAGAAAACGTATGTTCTGAATTTTCTAATTTATTCTCAATGTACTTTGATTGGAATGAAATTGACCTGACTTATTTCCGTGTTGATGTGAAGGACAAGAAAGTAAGTATAGCTTCAAATAATTATGAATGGCAATTAATATGCTGGGATGATGATTTAGATCTTTTTATGGAGGAAAGGTTAAAATCAAGCATTCAATATTGGAGTAATTATTCAGAGGCTTATAATAGAACAT
This sequence comes from Providencia sp. PROV040, assembly GCF_032706145.1. Lineage (NCBI taxonomy): Bacteria > Pseudomonadati > Pseudomonadota > Gammaproteobacteria > Enterobacterales > Morganellaceae > Providencia > Providencia sp. PROV040. The sequence continues at coordinate 1,869,841 of NZ_CP120530.1, forward strand.
TAAAGAAATCAAAGAAAAATCAATTTAAAATAGATTTATGCGCAAGATATGGGAGTACATTTGAAATTACTACTGTAAATTCAAATAAGCAGCTCACATTATCTGAAATGTTATCTATTTATAAGCATCGTCCCATGATTTCTGAGTATGCCCACCAGCTTTGGAAAAAAAATCCTGACGTTACTTTACCGATGAGAGCGAATATTCCTATAAAGGCGCAATTATTAGGACAAACAAAGAATGTTGCACCGGAACTATTAAATCCTCAAAAATATATGCGTTTTGGCCATATTCGTTTTACACGAAAAGAGATGATAACCATACGCCTACTACTTTCGCACTGTAAGGTAAAAGAAATCAGTTATATTCAAGGTTGTTCAGAAGCCAGTGAAAATAGACGAATTCAAAATATCAAAGAAAAGTTGGGTTTCCCTTATGCTTCATCAAGCGGTTTGTTTACAGCATTAAAAGAGCAAGGTATTACATTGGCTTGTTTGGAAACACTTATCGATTTACCTCTCACAAATAGTATAATGAAAAATAACTGAAAAAGATCCGTTGATATAATTCAAAGGGCTATAATTCGAAAAATAGTTGTTCATATAATGAGAGAAAATGATGAGTTTAAAATGGTCAAATAGCCGTGAAATCGGTGAGGCACTGTATGACGCATTTCCAGATGTTGATCCAAAAACGGTGCGCTTTACCGATATGCACCAGTGGATTTGCGATTTAGAAGAATTTGATGATGATCCGCAAAAATCGAACGAGAAAATCCTAGAAGCGATTTTGTTAGTTTGGCTGGATGAATTCGAATAAGTAGGGTTTTCCCCTAAAAACCGAGTGACTGCCAGAAATAGTGCTCGGTTTTTTATTTTATATCAGCACTATAATGATATCCCTATTGGTATTTATCAGTTAAGGTAATGCCATCTGCCGACAGAATAAATGGGCTTTTACTGTCTGCAAAAATAGACAAAGTGAGAAAAACGATGACAAAACAAATTATGCCAGTAATGATTTCTTGTGAGCCTGCTGCACCTTGTTGGGGCGAAGGCGCATTGTTAAGCTCTAGCGATAAAGGGATGACAATCCACCTGAAACATGCAGGTAAATTATGTGCAGTACAAAGCGCTGGCCGTAAATTAGATGGCCAAGGGATCCGCAATGTTGCTTTGGCTGGCGAAGACTGGGATTTAGAAAAAAGCTGGGCATTTTGGCAAGGTTTTCGTGCGCCAAAAGGGGCTAGAACGATTGAATGGCCAGTACTGCCAGAAGCGGATCGCAAAGAGTTAGAAAACCGTATTCGTACCATTGATTGGGTACGTGATGTGATTAACGCACCGGCAGAAGAGTTAGGCCCAGAACAACTCGCACAACGCGCCATTGATTTACTCTGCACTGTCGGCGCACAAGACATTAGCTACCGTATTATTAAAGGTGATGATTTATTAGAACAAGGTTATACCGGTATTCATACGGTTGGTCGTGGTTCAAGTCGTCCACCTGTATTTTTGGCGTTGGATTACAACCCAGGAGCCAACCCAAATGCCCCTGTATTTGCTGCGTTAGTGGGTAAAGGAATTACTTTCGATTCAGGCGGCTATAGCATCAAACCATCATCCTCAATGAATTCAATGAAAGCCGATATGGGCGGTGCAGCAACATTGGCAGGTTCATTGGCATTGGCGATTTCACGTGGCTTACAAAAACGTGTGAAAATGTTTTTGTGCATTGCTGACAATATGGTTAGCGGCAATGCATTCAAATTGGGTGATATTATTCGTTACCGCAATGGTAAATCCGTTGAAATAATGAATACAGATGCTGAGGGTCGTTTAGTCCTAGCCGATGGCCTGATTGATGCGAGCAAAGAAAAACCAACGTTAATTATTGATGCAGCAACCTTGACGGGCGCAGCGAAAACTGCCGTGGGTAATGACTACCATTCTGTATTGAGTTTCGATGACAAGTTAGTTGCTGATTTAATGAGCGCTTCAGACGCTGAGTTTGAACTGTTCTGGCGTTTACCACTGGCAGAGTTCCATCGCCAGCAATTACCGTCTGGTTTTGCGGATTTGAACAATATTGCGGCACCATCGCACACAGCAGGCGCAAGCACCGCTGCGGCATTTTTATCGCATTTTGTCGAAAATTATCGTCAAAATTGGGTGCATATTGACTGCTCAGCGACTTACCGTAAATCTGCAGTTAGCTTATGGGCAGAAGGCGCAACGGGTACAGGTGTAAGAACATTAGCTAACTTATTAATCAGTAAATCAAAGTAGCGAATGTTTGATTGATAACAGGCACGGGAAGGTGACTTTTCGTGCCTATTTTTTTACCTTGACGTATTTGCGAGTATAATAAGCGATTATTTTTAATAGCAGGGGATTGGCAATGTCGCAGCAATCGAATAATAACAGTTCCAACCAAGAAACTGAGATCCAATTTACTGAATTAACAGTGCCGAAAGGTTCATCACTTAAATTAAGTGTGTTAGAAGATCAGCCACAAGCCATTGTTGACGCGCTTACTGAATTTTTTAAACAACACAAAGTGGTCAGACGCGGTTTCATGGTCTCCGCAACAGAGAGCGATGCTGCTGAAGAAACGCCTATCTTAATGATAGCGCTGGAGTTTACCACAGGAGCAGAAAATATTGATTCAATTATCCATGAGGCTGGGACGCTTGCTTGTGAGTTTTTAGCCGATGACGAGTCTATTGATTTTTGTGTGGTGAATGAAAATGAACAAGGTGTTAGCCATTTTATTACTCAACACGTTCAGCCTTTTTACCAGCGTCGTCTTGGTAGCTTCTTGCGGGACACAATCCCAGTAAAAAACACCTAATAATTCCATGTATAGAGTGAGGGAAATATTTTTTCTCACTCATAAAATGCATATTGCTCATTGATTAAATATATATTCTGCTTACTATTTAAAAAATATTATTTCATTTCTCTGTTTTTCTCTCCCATCATTTTTTCCGTTTTGTCTGATAGGCGTTTTTATAACATTCTGTTAAATTATTTCGATAATTGAAATAATATCAGCAGTATTTATCTGTGTGTGTTTTTAAACATTTCCAATGTATATAGTGGGTTTTAACCTCCTGTTAAGACCTTAAAAAACAGAATCAATTTTAACTAATTAAAGGGCGGGCGGTAATGAAACAACAATCAAGTTGGGCTTCATTGGCGGGTCTCAAAACCAAAAAGCGTTATTTAGCACTTGCGTTGGCATCGGTAGTGGCATTGGCTGGTTGTGATAATACAGATGAAACAACCAAAAATGAGCCAAATGTTTCAACCACAGCGCCAGAAAATCAAACCAAAACAGCGCCAGTTGCAGAGCAGAAAAAAGCAGCACCGAAACTTTCCACTGAAGAAATGATAAAAAAATATGCAGGGAAAGATTTAACTATTTTGGATGCATCTGAATTACAGCTTGATGGTGCGAGTGCCATGGTGGTGACATTCTCGGTTCCACTACAAGCAAACCAAGACTTTGGCCAGTACATTAACCTCATTGATGTTAAAGCGGGTAAGTTAGATGGCGCTTGGGAACTGTCTGATAACCAAATGGAACTCCGTTTTCGCCATCTTCCGCCATCTAAAGAGTTAAACTTAACCATTAACCCGGGTATTAAAGCGGTTAATGAGCGTACGACGACCGAAAATTTTGAGAAAAAATTGACCACTGCACAAATCATCCCAACCGTTGGTTTTGCAAGTAAAGGCTCTTTATTACCTAGCAAGGTTGCCCAAGGCTTACCTGTGATTGCCTTGAACGTTGATAAGGTCGACGTCAATTTCTTCCGTGTGGATGAAAAGCAATTACCACAATTTTTAGCACAGTGGCAGTATCGTAGTAATTATGAGTATTGGTATTCCGAAGAGTTTCTCGACAAAGTGGAGCTGGCTTATACCGGCCGCTTTGACTTAAATCCAGATAAAAATACCCGCCAAACCATTTTACTGCCGTTGAAAGATGTCAAAGAGTTACAGCAAGATGGCGTGTATTTGGCCATCATGCAAAAAGCAGGCAGCTATAGTTATCAATTCCCTGCAACTGTCTTCACATTGAGTGATATTGGTGTATCACTACACAGTTACCAAGACCGTGTCGATATTTTCACTCAATCCTTAGCGAAAGGCTCTGCAATTAAAGGCGTTGAGCTGCGTATTTTGGATGAAAAAGGCCAGTTAGTAACAAAAGGTACGACAGATGGCGATGGCCATGCTCAGCTAGATAAATTAGCGGGTGGAAAATTGTTGCTGGCAACCCATGAAGGGCAAACCAGTATGATTGACCTCACTCAGCCAGCGCTTGATTTATCTGAATTCGATATTTCAGGGCCAGAAGGCTACGCAAAACAATTTTTCACCTTCGGTCCTCGAGATTTATATCGCCCAGGTGAATTATTGCTGGTAAACGGCCTATTGCGTGATGGCGATGGTAACCCAGTCAAAACTCAGCCAGTTAAAGTTGATGTATTAAAAACTGATGGGCAAGTGGTTCGCAGTTTTGTTTGGCAACCAGAAGAAAACCAAAATGGCTTATATCAATATCAATTTGAAATTCCTAAAAATGCAGAAACAGGCGGTTGGTCGCTTCGCTTTGATTTAGGTGATGGTTCACCACTGCGTTACTACAAATTTAATGTTGAAGATTTTATGCCAGAACGTATGGCTCTGGAAATTGAGGGCAGCGATGTCCCTCGTTTAACAAGTCAATCTGTCGATTTTGATATTCAAGGTCGTTATTTATACGGTGCGCCAGCAGCTGATAACCAGCTACAAGGGCAAATTGTCTTAAAAGCAGCTCGGGAAGCGGTCGCAAAATTACCTGGTTTTGAATTTGGTGCTGTCAATGAAGAAGGTTTACCACGTAAGTTGGACGAGTTTGACTTGACGCTGGACAGTAATGGTGAAACTGTGATTTCAATTCCAAATAGCAATTGGAGTTCAACACGTTCACCTATTTCGGCTGTTTTACAGGCAAGTTTGCTTGAGGCTGGCGGACGTCCTGTGACACGTCGTGCCGAGCAAGCCATTTGGCCTGCGGAAAAACTGGTGGGTATTCGCCCATTATTTGCGAAAAAAGAAATTTATGATTACCGCACTGATCGTTATGTAAAACGTCACAATGTGGATGAAAATTCACTCGCAGAATTTGAATTAGTCATGGCAGATGCCGCAGGTAATAAACTGGCAGCAGAAAATTTAACCGTGCGTTTAGTGTATGAGCGTCGTGATTATTACTGGAGTTGGTCTGAAAGTGGTGGTTGGTCTTCAAATTATGACCAAAAAGACCTCGTTATGGCGAATGAAAATATTGCGATTGCCAAAGACGGAACGGCGAAAGTGTCTTTTCCTGTGGATTGGGGGGCATTCCGCCTAGAAGTTGTTAACCCAGAAAATCAGCTAGTGTCGAGCGTCCAGTTTTGGGCAGGGTATTCATGGCAAGATAACACAGGGGGAAGTGGCTCTGTTCGTCCTGACCAAGTGAAACTCAGCCTGAATAAGCCTGCGTACTTACCGGGTGAAAAAGCTAAAGTTCGCATTGAATCTCCTAAAGCCGGTAAAGGGTATATATTGCTCGAATCGAGCAACGGTCCATTGTGGTGGGAAGAAATTGATGTGCCAGAAAAAGGCTTAGACGTTGAAATCCCAGTCAATAAAGAGTGGGCTCGTCATGACTTGTACGTCTCAGCAGTTGTGGTGCGCCCAGGAGACGATTCTAAAGAAGCAACGGTAAAACGTGCGGTGGGTGTGTTGCATTTACCAATCGCAGATGAAAACCGTAAGATTGCTTTAGCACTCTCCGCGCCAGATAAAATGCGTCCAAACCAAGACTTAACGGTAAAAATTAAAGCGACAGCACAAGATGGCAAACCGTTACCTGAAAAAGTGAATGTGTTGTTATCTGCGGTTGACACTGGCGTATTGAATATCACAGATTTCAAAACCCCAGACCCGTATGATGCCTTTTTTGGCCGTAAGCGTTATAGAGTTGACCAATATGACGTTTATGGTCATTTAATTGAAGGACAAGGTAAGGTTGCTAACTTGCGCTTTGGTGGTGACAGCGAGGATGCCGCATTAGAGCGTGGTGGTATGAAGCCACTCACTGAAGTGCAAATTATTGCGGAGCAAGCCAAGCCTGTCACATTAAATAAAGACGGCGAAGGTGAAATTAGCCTCGCTATCCCTGATTTTAACGGGGAATTACGTGTGATGGCCCAAGCATGGAATGAAAAAGAGTTCGGCCATGCGGATAGCAAAGTGATTGTCGCGGCACCATTAGTGACACAAATGTCGATGCCACGTTTTATGGCTGGTGGTGATAAGTCTTACTTTGCGCTTGATTTGACCAATATGACGGATAATACACAAAATGTGACCGTCAATTTCAAGGCATCAGGAATGGTGAAACTTGATGGTGTCAGCAGCCGTGAGTTGGAGTTACCAAAAGGCAAACGTACCACGATTAATCTACCTGTCAGAGCAGACTACGGCTTCGGTGAAGGTGAAGTGTCAATGACCATTAATGGTGTGAAAATTCAAGGCGAAGCCAATAAAGATTACAGTAATAGTTGGAAAGTCGGGGTTCGTCCGGCACAACCAGCAGAAACTGTTTCTTTTGCAACGGCTATTGAGCCAGGCACCTCATGGGCGTTGCCGACTAACCAAATTGCCGGGTTACAACCCGATACCCTAGAAGGGCAAGTACTATTAACCAGCCGCCCACCGTTAGATGTTTCCCGTTATATTAGAGAGCTATTTGCTTACCCATACGGCTGTTTAGAGCAAACTATCAGTGGGTTATATCCATCATTATTCTCAACTCAAGCTGAGTTAAATAAGATAGGGATTAAAACGCAAACAGATGCAGATCGCCATAAAGCGATTGAAATTGGTATTCCGCATTTGTTAAGTATGCAACGTAATGATGGCGGTTTCTCGTTATGGGATAGAAACGGCCGCGAAGAGTATTGGTTAACTGCATATGCGGCGGATTTCTTGAATAAAGCGAATCAGCGTGGGTTTACGGTTCCCCAAGAAGCTATCAGTAACGCGAACACGCGCTTATTGAGCTATTTACAAGATGGCAACCAAATCAATTATCCTTATACGGAAAATCAGGCAGGTGCGCGTTTCGCAACTCAAGCCTACGCTGGCTTAGTGTTGGCGTCACAGCAAAAAGCACCTCTAGGTGCATTACGTCAACTTTATAACCAAAGAGATCATGCCGCTAGTGGTTTACCGCTCGTTCAGCTTGGTGTTGCATTGAACTTGATGGGGGATAAATCACGTGGTGAGAGCGCGGTGATTGACGGACTGAAAAAACAACGTAACCGCTACAGCTATGTAGGGGATTACGGTTCGGTGATCCGTGATGACGCGATGATTGTTGCGCTATTAAATGAATATAATTTAATGCCAAAATCCCGTGACCAAAAACTGCAAACTTTGTCTAATAACTTGACTTCCCAACGTTATTTCTCAACACAAGAGAGCAATGCGTTGTATTTAGCGGGTCGTTTCTACTTAAATGAAAGTGAAGCGCCGTGGAAAGCAACGATCAATGGCCAAGAACCTCCGATGGTTTCAGATAAACCCGTGAGTGAGTTCTTGAGTAAAGCACAATTAGAAACAGGTTATAGCATCGAAAACACGGGAACCAATACGCTATACACACGCCTAAACGTGGTGGGTTATCCACAACATTCGCCGAAGCCAAGTTCGAATGTGCTGGGTATCACTCGTAGTTACTATGATATGAAAGGTAACCGCATTTCGTTAGATAGGCTAAGAAGCGGTGAAATGGTGGTGGTTAAATTGGAAGTTCAAGCATCCCAAAGCGTACCAGATGCGCTAGTGGTTGACTTACTACCAGCGGGCTTAGAACTGGAAAACCAAAATTTAGCGAACAGTAGCGCTAATTTGAGTGAGTCTGCGCCGAACCTGCAAGAACTGATTGATGATATGCAGCAATCACAAATTCGCCATATGGAATACCGTGATGACCGTTTTGTGGCTGCCGTTGAAGTTCAGCAGTATCGCCCAACGACATTAGTCTACTTAGCACGTGCAGTGACACCGGGTGTATATAGCATTCCAGTACCACAAGTTGAATCAATGTATGTCCCTGATTGGCGCGCGACGGGCTATTCTGATGGCCAATTAGAAATCGTTCGTTAATCACCGCTAAACTGAGCCCTTATATATTGATATATAAAGTATAAGGGCTCTTTTAATTTATTTTCGGTACTCCCATCAATGAAAAAATGGTTACGCCGCACAGGCATTGCACTGGTTCTGTTGGTCATTATTTTGCCACTGGCTTTTCTAGCGGCTGATAAAATATGGCCGTTGCCGATTAAGCAAATTGAAATGGCTCGAACTGTGGTTGCTGCGGATGGCACACCATTGTGGCGCTTTGCAGACAAAGAAGGTATTTGGCGCTTTCCGGTTACACTCGATGAGGTTTCTCCTGATTTTATTGAAGCGTTATTAACGTATGAAGACCGCCATTTTTATCGCCATCCGGGGGTAAACCCGTTTTCGCTAGTTAGGGCCGCGGGGCAGTTTGTGAGTTCAGGGCGTATTGTGTCGGGCGGTAGTACCATTTCGATGCAAGTTGCACGGTTAATTGATCCCCATGAAAGAACATTGGGCGGTAAGCTGAAACAGCTTTGGCGTACGGCTCAGCTTGAGTATCACTACTCAAAAGATGAAATTTTAGAAATGTATTTAAACCGCGCTCCGTATGGTGGAACCATTGAAGGTATTGGAGCCGCTAGCTGGGTATATTTGAATAAGTCACCAGCAAAATTGACGGCGAGTGAAGCGGCTCTCTTTGCTGTTCTACCTCAAGCTCCTAGCCGTTTAAGGCCAGACCGTTATCCACAAAGGGCACAAGCCGCTCGTGATAAGGTGTTAGACAGGTTAGAGGAATACCAAGTTTGGAGCCCTGAAAAAGTTGCCGATATTAAACAAGAACAAATTTGGCTAGCACCGCGGAAGAATCCGCATTCTGCTCCTTTGCTTGCAAGGCGTGTGACTAAAAATACGCAAGACCCCATCATTGAAACCACTATCGACGCCAGTTTGCAAAGGCAACTGGAAGACATGGCAATGAATTGGAAAAACCAACTACCAAAACAAACTTCACTGGGGATTTTGGTGGTTGATCATACGGATATGGCAGTAAAAGCTTATATTGGCTCAATTGATTTCCAAGATGATAGCCGTTTTGGTCATGTGGACATGATTAGCGCTTGGCGCTCTCCAGGCTCAACGTTAAAACCTTTTTTATATGCATTAGCGATGGATGACGGGCTCATCCATGCGGAGTCGTTATTACAAGATGTACCGAGGCGCTTTAATGATTACCGTCCGGGGAACTTTGACAGTGGTTTTAATGGGCCAGTGAGTGTTAGTGATGCACTCGTTCGTTCATTAAATTTACCCGTAGTTCAGTTATTAGATGTGTATGGTAGTAAACGATTTACGGCTCAACTGCGTAATGTTGGGACTGAGCTGCGCTTTCCGTTAGGGAGTGAACCAAACTTGTCGCTGATTTTAGGCGGCACAGCCACACGGATGGAAGATTTGGTTTCCGCTTACAGCGCATTTGCGAGAAAAGGTTATGTGTCGCCGCTACGTTTTAAACCAACCGATGAAATTCGCGATAGAGCGCTGATGTCACCGGGAGCCGCGTGGATAGTGCGCCGTATTATGGGCGGGGAAGCACGCCCTGTTCCTGAGGCTAATTTATCAGGGCAACTTAATTTAGCATGGAAAACGGGAACCAGTTATGGTTATCGAGATGCATGGGCGATTGGTGTTAATCCGCGTTATACCATCGGCGTTTGGGTCGGACGACCGGATGCAACGCCTGTTGCAGGGCAGCTAGGCTTTGCCACTGCTATCCCGATTATGAATCAAATCAATGGAATGTTACTGAGCAAAATTTACCTATCTCATGAACCGTTACCGAAAGATGTGAAGCCTGCCAGTGTTAGCCAAGCAGTGATTTGCTGGCCGGGAGGAACGGCATTACTGAAAGATGATAATAATTGCCGCCAAAGGCGCCTAAGTTGGATCTTGGATAATACGATCCCACCCACTTTAATGGCACGAGACCAAGAGTCACTCTTAGGGTTAAGACAAAAAATCTGGGTAAATAACAAAGGGCTACAAGTGGCGGCAGATTGCCCGAATGCACAGGAAAAAGAGGTACATTTATGGCCGATCACGGTGGAGTCATGGTTACCGAGTAGTGAAAAACGGGAAAATCGATTACCTAAAGCAGATTTAGCTTGCCCTCCATTGAAGTTAGAAACGCCGCCATTATTGATTTCCGGTATACGTGATGGTGAAGTATTACAGCGCTTGCCAGGAAAAACCAGTTTAGATTTGCGTTTAGTCACACAGGGTGGGCAGGGGCAGAAATGGTGGTTCTTAAATGGAGAACAGGTGAACACAACAGAGCAAAATGGTTCTATTTTGCTGACACTCGATAAAAGTGGAAACTACCAAATTTCAGTATTGGATTTAAGCGGCCAAGTGACGGCAATGAGTTTTAGAGTGAAGTAATAGATGAAAAACGTGACTTACCCGAAAAAATAGTGTTTTTTGCTATAAAAAGTTTAACAAAATGTTGTTGTGACTGTAGGAAATTGTAATCAGAGCCCCTATAATCATCGCCTTATTTTTCTTTTTCCTAGACATGGTTGCTTTTGAAGTTTAAAAGCCTAACAATAGAATTAGAAATAATATAAAAAACTACAACATGCCTATTTTAAGTTCTTGCATCCTAAGTTACAGGGAAGAATAAAGAATAAAGGCCTAATGAATCGCTAAGAGGTTATTTATGACTGTTCAACGTACATTTTCTATTATTAAACCAAACGCTGTGAAGAAAAACGTTATTGGTGCAATTTACAACCGTTTTGAAAGCGCGGGTTTCACAATCATCGCTGCTAAAATGATGCATTTAACTCGTGAGCAAGCTGAAGGCTTCTACGCTGAACACAAAGGCCGTCCTTTCTTTGAAGGTCTGGTTGAATTCATGACTTCAGGCCCTATCATGCTGCAAGTGTTAGAAGGTGAAAATGCAATCCAACGTCATCGTGACCTGATGGGCGCAACTAACCCAGATAACGCGTTAGCAGGTACTTTACGTGCAGACTACGCAGACAGCTTCACTGAAAACGCAACTCACGGTTCAGACTCTGAAGAATCTGCTGCTCGTGAAATCGCGTATTTCTTCACTGCTGATGAAATCTGCCCACGCTAAGACTTCTTTAACTAATGCATTAGCATTATTGTTATAAAGTTTGTACAATGCGACGCCCTGCTATGATTAGCGGGGCGATTATATTTTTAAGACTGCAAAAATTACGTCGTGCTATACTCATTACTAGCACTGCCGAAAGTGTAACAACGAGGCAATACACCATGTCTGATATGACGACAGATGCACAATGTGCAACTTCTTCTGCTATTTCTGTCACGCCAGAAAAAACGAATCAAAAAACCAATTTACTTGATTTAAACCGCAAGCAAATGCGTGAGTTCTTTGCCCAAATGGGTGAAAAACCGTTCCGCGCGGATCAGGTCATGAAATGGATCTATCATTATTGCTATGATGATTTTGACCAAATGACCGATATTAATAAAGTTCTTAGAGCAAAACTAAAAGAAGTCGCGGAAATCCGTGCACCGGAAGTCGCTGACGAACAGCGCTCATCAGATGGTACCATTAAGTGGGCTATCAAAGTGGGTGACCAACTGGTTGAAACTGTATATATCCCAGAAGCAGATCGTGCAACATTGTGTGTCTCTTCACAGGTTGGTTGTGCGCTGGAGTGTAAATTCTGTTCCACGGCGCAACAAGGCTTCAACCGTAACTTACGTGTTTCGGAAATCATTGGTCAGGTTTGGCGAGCTGCAAAAATTATTGGTTCACTGAAATCCAGTGGACGCCGTCCAATTACCAACGTTGTAATGATGGGAATGGGTGAACCATTACTGAATTTGAATAATGTCGTCCCTGCGATGGAAATTATGTTAGATGACTTCGGTTTTGGTTTATCTAAGCGCCGTGTCACGATTTCCACTTCCGGTGTTGTACCTGCACTGGACAAATTAGGGGATATGATTGATGTCGCGTTAGCGATTTCATTGCATGCGCCAACAGATGATATCCGCGATGATATCGTTCCAATTAATAAAAAATACAATATTGAAACCTTCCTCAACAGTGTGAATCGTTATTTAACGAAATCGAATGCCAATGCAGGACGAGTAACCGTTGAGTATGTGATGTTAGATCACGTGAACGATAGTGTTGAACAAGCTCATCAATTAGCGGAATGTTTAAAAAATACACCGAGCAAAATCAACTTAATTCCATGGAACCCGTTCCCTGGAGCGCCATACGGTAGAAGTTCGAATAGTCGTATTGACCGCTTTTGTAAAGTATTGATGGGATATGGTTTTACTACGATAGTACGCAAAACACGCGGTGATGATATAGATGCAGCTTGTGGGCAACTTGCTGGCGATGTGATCGACAGAACAAAACGAACGTTGAAAAAACGCTTAGCAGGGGAACCTATCAAGGTAAAAACAGTCTGATTTATAAATATGTTTGAATCAGTGAATTAAGTTATGGTTTAGGGCGTTTTAGAGTTAGGCAAAACGCCTTTGTTCACCTACAATAGTAGAAGCAATAAGAAAAATTTAATTGTTGTTTCAACATGATGATAAATTATTGACGAGTAAAGCTGCTCAATGCTTGCTTTATATATTTTTAACTTGGAAATAGTGTTGCCAGCAAATGACTATCGAAAATAATACCGAACAGACTACGACGACAGTAGGACAATTATTGACGCAAGCACGTGAGCGCATGGGGCTAACCCAAGATGTTGTTGCAGAGCGATTATGCCTTAAAATCAGTACGGTAAAAGAGATAGAACAAGATATTGCTCCCGCTGGTGTAGAACCGACGTTTTTACGTGGTTATATTCGCCTTTATGCACGCATGGTAGGCATATCAGAAAGCGAATTAAAAACGTATATGAAAACGGAAGAGCCCGTCACATTAGCCAAAGTTTCTCCTATGCAAAGCTATTCTTTAGGGAAAAAGCGTAAAAAGCGCGAAGGTTGGTTAATGAAACTGACTTGGTTGATTGTGATCGTCCTCATTGCAATGGTTGGTGTATGGTGGTGGCAAGATCATAACGCACAAAAAGATGAATTAGTTTCAATGGCAAATCAAAATGATTTGATTTTGTCTCAGCAAGATAACAGCACAACCCCTGTTGAATTGCCGGCTTCAACAGAGATAGTCTCAACGGATACAGCGCCTGTTACACAGGAAAATACACTTGAATTACAAGGCCAAGAGCCCGTATTAACGGCTGACTCTGTTACAGAGCCAGTTAGAACAATTCCATTACCGAATGCACCACAATCTTCAGTTGCATTAGATAGAACACAAAATACAGAAACGACTGAACCTGTTGCAGTGAGTAGCCAAGCTCTGGTCTTGAATTTTACTGGGCAGTGTTGGTTAGAAATTCGTGATGCGAATAATAAAATTTTATTCAGTGGTACCAAAAATAATGGGGATAAGCTGGAACTTGATGGTCCGCAACCTTATCGTCTGAACATTGGTGCGCCGGCGAATGTGACGGTACAGTTCCAAGGTAACGCTGTTGATTTAAGCCGTTTTATTAAAGCGAAACGTCCAGCAAAATTGAAGTTACCTGAAGCCTAAAAACAAATAGGCAAAAAGAAGCAAACTATATCCGAAAACATCTTTTTTGATAGGCTATGGTTTGCTTTCTTGTGTATAGTTGAGCGTATAAAAATAATCGTTAAAACTATACCACGGTAACAAAGAGTACTATAGGCACAAAAAGTACCACGGTAACAAAGAGCACATGGACGTTCGGAGAATTAAACCAAAATGCATAATGAATCACCGATAAAAAGACGTAAATCCACCCGTATTAATGTAGGTAGCGTACCCGTAGGCGATGGTGCTCCTATCGCTGTCCAGTCAATGACCAATACTCGTACAACTGATGTCGAAGCCACAGTCCGCCAAATAAAATCCCTTGAGCGCGTGGGTGTTGATATCGTGCGTGTTTCTGTTCCTACCATGGATGCTGCTGAAGCATTTAAATTGATTAAACAGCAAGTTAGCGTTCCACTGGTGGCTGATATCCATTTTGACTATCGTATTGCATTAAAAGTCGCAGAGTACGGTGTTGATTGCTTGCGTATTAACCCAGGTAATATTGGTAGTGAAGAAAGAATTCGCCAAGTTGTTGATTGCGCACGCCATTACAATATTCCTATTCGTATTGGGGTCAATGGCGGTTCCCTTGAAAAAGACATTCAAGAGAAGTACGGAGAACCAACACCTGAAGCCTTAGTTGAGTCGGCAATGCGCCATGTGGACATCTTAGATAGGCTGAATTTCGACCAATTCAAAGTCAGTGTAAAAGCTTCTGATGTATTTTTAGCTGTCGGCTCTTACCGTTTATTAGCGAATAAAATTGATCAACCTCTGCATTTAGGTATTACCGAGGCGGGTGGCGCACGTGCAGGATCCGTAAAATCGGCGATTGGCTTAGGAATGTTACTGTCTGAAGGTATCGGTGATACTCTGCGTATTTCTTTGGCTGCAGACCCTGTTGAAGAAGTTAAAGTCGGTTTTGATATTTTAAAATCACTGCGTATTCGTTCGCGTGGCATTAATTTTATTGCTTGTCCAACCTGCTCACGGCAAGAATTTGATGTGATAGGCACGGTGAATGAGTTAGAACAGCGCTTAGAAGATATCATTACGCCAATGGATGTGTCGATTATTGGTTGTGTGGTCAACGGCCCCGGTGAAGCGGAAGTTTCTACGCTAGGTGTTGCAGGCGCAAAAACCAAGAGTGGTTTCTATGAAGACGGTAAACGTCAAAAAGAGCGCTTTGATAATGACAACATCATCGACCAATTAGAGGCTAAAATTCGAGCAAAAGCAGCGATGATGGATGAAAGCAAGCGGATTGAAGTCAACTTAAAAGATTAATTTTGTGTATTCTAATGCCAAGCGACTCATAGAGTCGTTTGGCGTATTTAGAACAAACGCTATATCAATTATCCGCATTTTTTTCTAAAATCGGTCGCTCACCGTACAAATTAACAGATAAATCCCGATTAGTATCAGTAATTGGTGTTTGTTGATTGAACCAGATGATATTTCGCTCTTATAATCAAACTAATGTAATTCTGAAAATAGAGAAATAAAGTGGGAAAAAATATCCAAGCCATTCGCGGCATGAATGATTACTTGCCAGCTGACACGCGTGTATGGCAGAAAATCGAAGCAACATTAAAAAATATTTTACAGGGTTATGGTTTTAGTGAAATTCGTACCCCGATTGTAGAGCAGACCCCGCTATTTCGCAGAGCGATAGGTGAAGTGACGGATGTCGTTGAAAAAGAAATGTACACTTTCAATGACCGTAACGATGAAAGTCTGACATTACGCCCTGAAAATACCGCAGGTTGTGTACGTGCAGGTATTGAGCATGGTTTGCTGTACAATCAGGAACAGCGTTTGTGGTATTTAGGCCCAATGTTCCGTTATGAGCGCCCACAAAAAGGTCGTTATCGTCAATTTCATCAGTTAGGGGCTGAAGTTTTTGGCCTTGCAGGCCCTGATATCGATGCTGAAGTTATTTTAATGACAGCGCGCTGGTGGAAAGCGTTAGGAATTAGTGAGCATGTAACATTAGAGCTGAACTCGATTGGTTCATTAGAAGCGCGTGCTAATTACCGTGAGGCTTTAGTTGCTTTCTTAGAACAGCATAAAGATAAGCTGGATGAAGACTGCAAACGCCGGATGTACACAAATCCTTTACGTGTTTTGGACTCAAAAAATCAAGAAATTCAGGCATTATTGAATGATGCACCTGAACTGTTTGATTACCTTGATGTCGAATCACGTGAGCACTTTGATGGCTTATGCAAGTTGTTAGAAGCTGCTGGGGTTCAATACCGCGTAAATCAACGTTTAGTTCGTGGTCTTGACTACTATAACCGCACTGTTTTTGAGTGGGTAACCACGGCGCTGGGTTCACAAGGCACTGTTTGTGCGGGTGGCCGTTATGATGGCCTAGTTGAACAATTAGGCGGTCGTGCAACACCTGCGGTTGGTTTTGCCATGGGTATGGAACGCATGGTGTTATTAGTCCAAGAAGTGAACCCTGAATTTACTGCGGATGCTTCAGTCGCTGACGTTTATCTCGCTTCTTTTGGCGAAAATAGCCAACAAGCAGCGATATTAGTGGCTGAAAAAGTCCGTGATGCACTACCAACACTACGGTTAATGACTAACCACGGTGGTGGTAACTTCAAGAAACAGTTAGCAAGAGCGGACAAACAAGGCGCTAAAATTGCACTGATCTTGGGGGAAGATGAAATTAAAAATAACCAAGTCACAGTGAAAGACTTACGTACTGGCGTACAAGAAACTATTTCGCAGCAACTTATGGCGTCACGCATCGCCGAATTATTAGGTTAAGGAGAGACAAGTGGAAGTCTATACAAACGAAAATGATCAAGTCGATGCGATTAAGCGCTTTTTTGCGAATAATGGCGTGGCATTAGTTATTGGTCTCGTCATTGGCGTTGGCGGTGTATTTGGTTGGAACTACTGGCAGTCCCATAAAACCAATGTACTGCAAGAAAGTGCACAAAAATTTGAAACAGTAAACGCCCAATTACGTTCGGGTTCAGATCAGGCTATTGCTGCGGCGCAAAAATTTGCGGCTGAAACTGACGATGTATACAGTGCGATGATGGGTTTAGAGCTTGCGCAAATTGCAGTGGATAAAGGTGATTTAGCTAACGCACAAACTGCATTGACCAATGCATTAGCCAAAGCAAAAACTGTGGATATGCAAGATTTAATTAACTTGCGTTTAGCACGAGTACAATTGGCTCAAGGTAATGCTGATGGTGCGATAGCGTCAGTGGCAAATATTAAAAGTAAGTCATGGCAAGCAACGGCACAGGATGTCCGTGGCGATGCATTACTCCACAAGGGTGATAAAGCAGGCGCAAAAGCCGCTTACACTCAGGGGTTAGAAAGTGAAGGCTCTCAATCTATTAGAGGTATTTTGACTCTGAAGTTGAACAACGTATCTAATTCATAAGAAGAAAGGAAACGACAAACATGCAGTTGCGCAAAACACTTTTAGTTGGCCTAGTCGCTTCAGCTTTACTTGCCGGTTGTTCCAGCGAAACTGATTCTATTATTATGGCGCCACTTCCACAGGTTGAAAATCAATTCACCCCATCAATTGTTTGGGATAAATCTGTTGGAAATGGTGTTGAACAATTTTATTCTGAATTATCACCGGTTTGGGATGGCTCAGCCGTTTATGCAGCAGACCGCAAAGGTTTAGTTAAAGCCTTTGAACTCGACAGTGGTAAAGAACTATGGTCGGTAGATTTATCTAAACGAACGGGTTTTCTTTCTGCTAATTTATCTGCATTATTATCCGGTGGTTTAACCGTTGATGGCGACAAAATCTTTGTGGGTACTGAGCGTGGAACAGTTATCGCTCTTAACAAAGAAGATGGTCAAGTCGCTTGGGATGTCGAAGTTGCAGGTGAAGCCCTTTCTAAACCTGTAGTGAGTAATGACCTTGTTGTTATTCATACCAGTAATGGTCAACTGCAAGCTTTAGACGTCAATAGCGGGGAAATCAAGTGGACTGTTAACATGGATACCCCATCGTTGTCATTACGTGGTGAATCTGCTCCAGCAGTTGCCTTTGGTGCTGCGATTGTGGGGGGGGATAACGGTCGTGTCAGTGCAGTGTTATTGTCTCAAGGCCAATTAATTTGGCAGCAACGCATTTCGCAAGTGACCAGTTCGACAGAAATCGGCCGCTTAAACGATGTCGATATGACACCAATTATTGATGACGGCAAAGTGTATGCGATTGCTTATAATGGCACATTGGCAGCACTGGATATGCGTTCAGGTCAAATCCTATGGAAACGTGAACTGGGCTCAATCAATGATATGGTAATGTCAGGTGAAAACCTGTACCTCGTTGACCAAAGTGACCGCGTATTGTCTGTTCGTAAAAGCGATGGTGTGACACTGTGGACACAGGAAGACTTACTAAACCGCGGGTTATCTGCACCAGAAATGTATAATGGCTATCTTGTTGTCGGTGACAAAGAGGGTTATCTGCATTGGTTAGACATGAGTACGGGTGGGTTTGTTGCACAAAACAAACTAAACAGCTCTGGTATTCACAGTCGCCCAGTGGTTGCAAGTGATAAACTAATGGTTCAGACAAAAAACGGAACAGTTTACCTGTTAACACGTTAATTTTCTGACAAACCGCCAATTTATCGATAAAATCAACGGTTCCTGAACACAGGAGCCGTTTCGTTTTTTGTTTTCTGAGTTAAAGCCTCAGAATTCCTTTAGTTAATAAAAGTTGTGAGGCATCTAAGAATGATACCCGTCGTAGCGCTGGTAGGGCGTCCAAACGTAGGAAAATCCACGTTATTTAACCGTTTAACCCGTACCCGTGACGCATTAGTAGCGGACTTTCCCGGTCTGACTCGTGATCGCAAATATGGTCGTGCAGAAGTTGAAGGTCACGAATTCATTATTATCGACACGGGTGGTATCGATGGGACTGAGGAAGGTGTAGAAACGCACATGGCCGCACAGTCCTTGCAAGCAATTGAAGAGGCAGATATTGTTCTGTTTATGGTCGATGCAAGAGCAGGGCTAATGCCTGCGGATGAAGGCATTGCCAAACATCTTCGTAGCCGCAAGAAAAAAACTTATTTAGTGGCAAACAAAACAGATGGTATTGATGTCACAACAGCAATCGGGGATTTTTACTCTCTTGGTTTAGGGGAAATTCATCCTATCGCTGCATCACATGGCCGCGGTGTCACTCAGTTAATAGAACAATCGTTAAAACCTTTTGTTGCTGAAGATGAAGAAGAAGTCGAGCTGACCGAAGAAAAAGAAAATGCGGCATATTGGGCAGAGTTAGAAGCTCAAGGTGAGCTTGATGAAGACGAAGAAGATGACTTCGATCCAACAACATTACCGATTAAATTAGCCATCGTTGGTCGTCCGAATGTCGGTAAATCGACATTAACCAACCGTATATTGGGTGAAGAAAGGGTTGTTGTGTTTGATATGCCAGGCACAACCCGTGACAGCATTTATATTCCAATGGAACGCGATGAGCGTGAATATATTCTAATTGACACGGCTGGTGTGCGTAAACGCGGTAAAGTTACTGAAACAGTCGAAAAATTCTCTGTAATTAAAACATTACAAGCGATTGAAGATGCGAACGTCGTATTATTAGTTATCGATGCACGCGAAGGTATCTCAGACCAAGATTTATCTTTACTTGGTTTTATCCTCAATGCAGGTCGTTCATTAGTTATTGCGGTTAATAAATGGGATGGTATGAAGCCCGAGGACCGCGAGCATGTGAAGGATATGCTTGAACTGCGTCTTGGTTTTGTTGATTTCGCACGAATTCACTTTATTTCTGCATTGCATGGCAGTGGTGTGGGTAACCTATTTGAATCAGTGCAAGAAGCTTATGAATCTGCAACTCGTCGAGTGGGAACGGCATTATTAACGCGCATCATGAAGATGGCAGAAGATGAGCACCAACCGCCGCTTATTCGTGGTCGCCGTGTTAAAATGAAATATGCCCATGCTGGGGGGCATAACCCACCGATTGTTGTGATCCATGGTAACCAAGTCTCTGATTTACCAGACAGCTACAAACGTTATTTGATGAATTACTTCCGTCGTTCATTACAAGTGATGGGAACGCCAATTCGAATTCTGTTTAAAGAGGGTGAAAACCCATATGCAGATAAGAAAAATAAGCTAACGCCAACTCAGTTACGTAAGCGTAAGCGTTTAATGCAGCATTTGAAAAAACGTTAGTTAATAAGGCACTAATGTAGGTTTAGTTGACCGTATTAAATGCATAAAGCCGTAACAAAACCATTATGTTACGGCTTTTTAATATTATTTAGATTGATACTTTAAGAATAAATATCGCCCTTACGTTATCAAAATATATCATGACGGACAGGGGGAAGAATTAAAGATTGAGGGAAATTATGGACACTCGTTCTTCTACACGTTTAAACAAATATATTAGTGAAAGTGGTATTTGCTCAAGACGTGAAGCTGACCGTTATATTGAGCAAGGTAATGTATTTATTAATGGTAAGCGTGCAGGAATAGGCGACCAAGTTTTTTCTGGTGACGTGGTAAAAGTTAATGGGCAATTAATTGAGCCGCGTAATGAAGAAGATTTAGTGTTAATCGCTCTGAATAAGCCAGTCGGTATTGTCAGTACGACAGAGAGTGGTGAAAAAGATAATATTGTTGATTATGTTAATCACAGTACCCGAATTTTCCCAATTGGCCGTTTAGATAAAGACTCTCAAGGGTTGATTTTCCTCACAAACCATGGGGATTTGGTGAATAAAATTTTACGGGCAGGAAATTCCCATGAAAAGGAATATTTAGTTACTGTCAATAAACCCGTTACAGATGAATTTATCCGTGGAATGGGTGCTGGAGTACCGATTCTTGGCACAATGACTAAAAAATGTAAGGTTAAGAAAGAAGCTCCATTTGTTTTTAGAATTACTCTTGTGCAAGGGTTAAACCGTCAAATTCGTCGCATGTGTGAACACTTTGGTTTTGAAGTCACTAAACTTGAACGCGTTCGCATCATGAATGTTAGGTTGACGGGTATTCCTGTCGGGGAGTGGCGAGACTTAACAGATGATGAATTAATTGAATTATTTGATATGATGGAAAAATCTGAGTCAGATATTAAACCGAAAAAAACACAGAAATCAGTTTCTGCTAATAAAGGTAATACAAAGCAAGCATCGCCAAGTAAACCCAAAGTAAAAACAGAAAACCCGACACGTAAAAAGTTTACACAACCAGGTAGAAAAAAGAAAAAACGTTAACGTGCAGGTTTAATGAATAAGGCTGAATAAAAGAGTTGATTAATGCTCTTTATTATCGGCCTTTGTATTTTACAGAAAAATTAATTTCAAATGGTTTAATGCTATCTAGCGATATATTTTATTACAGGTTTACTATCAGCCCAACATCTAACCAACTCTGTTGTGTTTTTTGCGCAATATTATCATCAAACAGTTTCTTAGCTGCACGGATCGTGGCATCAGCAAATTCGATAAATGTCGCTTTTTTTGTCACTCTATTGTCAGACACTGCTTCCAGCCAAATTTTACCGGCGATATCCCACGTATAGCCACCAAGGCTCTTAGCTAATAAGTAAAAGGCTCTATTTGGAATGCCTGAATTAATATGTACGCCGCCATTATCAACAAAAATAGGTAAATCTTGATATTGAGACATATGGCCAACTTGTGGATCTCTGACCTCATCAGAAAGATAATAAGCATCGCCTGGATTTATCATCGAACGTAGGGCAGGTGCATTTATTTGGTCAATAAATAAATTTTCCCCAAGTAGCCAATTAGAGGTATTGGCTGTTTCATTATTTAAATATTGCTTGACCATAATCCCAAGTACATCTGCGACAGACTCATTAAGAGCACCAGACTGGAAAGAATATCTAAAATTAGCTTTTGAACTAATAAAACCATGAGCAAGTTCGTGAGCAATTATATCAATGTCGTTATAGAATGGGCCAAAAACGATTCCATCCCCGTCACCAAAGAAAATAGCTTGAGAATTCCAAAATGCGTTAGCGTAGTTTGTTCCATAATGAATAACCGCATTAATATCAGCAGAACAGCCAAAAATTTGGTCAATATTTAATTTTTCCTTGAAAAAGGTACGAATAACACCAATTGAATTAAATACTTGCCCAGCGGGTTTTGATGGTGCTTGAGTGTCTTCTTCGCACATAATTACCGCATAGTCATCATGTGGCATATGACTATCTGGAGAAAGCCCTGAACGTTCACAAATTGGCAGGTCAGAATGCCAGTGATGTTTATGTGGAATAGGGCGCTGAGCATCACGAATAAAACGGTTATAGCGCTTTCCTGTCGTATCTATAGGGCAAGATGAAAGATTATTGCGATGAAATAATGCATCTTCATGTGAATAGGTTCGGCTCATAATATCATTGATATGAGTGAGCGTTGATTTTAAGTCAGTATGACCTGCTTTAGTCACTAAATTGGCTAATAAGCAAGGTGAGAGTAAAGAACGGCCTAAAATTTGATTCATATTATAACTCCATTCAGTTGGGTGAAATGGAATCATAATCTGTTGTGATAATTTTGTAACTAGTTGATATATAAGCTTTAAAATCAATTTCTGTTATTTTATATTAGAAAGGTAGAACGGTTATCTTTCTACCTTAATTTATAAACTAATGTTATTAATTATGGCGAAACCCACTCTTTATTTAGGATTAAAAATTCAGTATAGAGAGCAGCTTCTTGGCTATTAGGTTCAGGATGATAGTCGTATTCCCAGCGGACAAGTGGTGGCATTGACATTAAAATTGATTCTGTTCGGCCTCCACTTTGTAAGCCAAATAATGTACCTCTGTCCCATACCAAATTGAATTCGACATAACGACCACGACGATATAATTGGAATTGACGCTCTCGTTCACCCCATGAATGATCTTTGCGTTTTTCAACAATCGGCACATAGGCATCTAAAAAGCCATTACCAACGGCTTGAGTGAAGTTAAAACAGGATTCAAAACCCCCTTGGTTAAGGTCATCATAAAATAGCCCACCCACACCACGAGGTTCATTTCTATGCTTCAGGAAAAAGTATTCATCACACCAATTTTTATATTTAGGATAAACATCAGTACCATAAGGGCGGCATAAATCACGAGCAACAGTGTGCCAGTGGATGACATCCTCATGAAAGCCATAAAAAGGGGTTAAATCAAAACCGCCACCAAACCACCAAACAGGCTCGCAACCTTCTTTTTCAGCAATAAAGAAACGGACATTAGCATGGGTTGTCGGAATGTAAGGATTTAGAGGGTGAATGACGAGAGAGACGCCCATTGCTTGGTAGCTACGACCAGCAAGTTCAGGGCGATGGGCTGAAGCAGATGCAGGTAATTTTTCTCCTTTAATATGAGAGAAATTAACCCCAGCTTGTTCAAATAATGCCCCTTTGGTTAATACTCGGCTACGACCCCCACCACCTTCAGAGCGTTCCCATGTTTGTTCTAGAAAAGTTTCCTTACCATCTAGCTCAGTGATTTTTTGACAAATAGCCTCTTGCAAGCTTTGCAAATAGGTTTTTACACGTTCAATATCTGGGTAATTCATTGTTTTATAATAGAACCATAGGTAAAAAATAATGGTTAAAGTATACCCTTTTGCTCGAAGAAAGGCATATTGAATATTGATTGTGTGGCAAAAGCAGAGATAATGGCAGAAAGATTAGTTTAAGCAGGCAAATGAGATGGAAATACGAGTCTTTCGACAAAGTGATTATGAAGACGTCCTGACATTATGGGAGCGTTGTTCTCTTAATGAATTTTCAGGGGATCCTGAACTCGATATTGAACGCAAATTACAGTGTGGAGCAGACTTATTTCTAGTGGCTGAAGTTGCCGGGGAAGTCGTTGGTACTATTATGGGGGGGTATGATGGTATTCGTGGTACTGCTGTTTACCTTGCCGTTCACCCTGAATACCGTGGCCGTGGTATTGCGAATGCATTAGTAAGTAGACTAGAAAAAAAACTGATCGCCAGAGGTTGCGGAAGAATCGAGCTGTTAGTGAGTGAAGAATCTGATGCTGCTATCTGTATGTTTGAAAAAATGTTGTATGAAGAAGAACAACCTGAACGTTTAATTTATTCGAAAAAATTAACGCACGAAACGGATTTTTAAGTTAATTGACTATTTATTTAACTATTCATGGGAATGTTTTGATAAATAGATTGTCACAATATGCATTATGCGACTCATAAAAGAGGATGATATGTCCCAACATGCAAAGTTGAATAGAAATAATGGATTATCGCCGTTGTTGAAGGCTTCTCTACTCTGTGGAACAGTTCTGTTATCAGGGTGTGCGGGTGTGAAATTCTTTTCGCCATCGACTTGGTTTAGCGGCCCACTGGTGGTTTCTAGCTCAGGACTTGGTCAAGTGACTAGTTTTACACCAATGCAAGCGGATATCATTAAGAAACAACTTGATGACCGCTATACATTACGCAGCGGTATGCAAATGGAAAATGGGGATGTGGTCACAATTTTCCAAGGAATGGATGATAATGAAGTAAAATTAGAAATAGTTGGCCCAGAGCACGGCTATGTATCACGAATTATAGTGAGTGACCCCGATATTGCAACTGAATGGGGGCCAACAGTGGGTACTGAATTTAGTGAAATTTATCAAAAAGCATTCGGTATTTGCGGTCTAGGCGAGCGAGTCAATGACGTTCCAACCATTGAATGTAATTCACCGCAATCAAGTAAAGTGGTTTACCGTTTTACAGGTAAGTGGAAAGGGCCAGAAGATTTAATGCCTTCAGATGATGACCTGAAAACATGGAAAATCTCGCAAATTATTTGGCATAAATAATCTCATTTCGTTAATAATATCGTCAGGGCTATCTATACTGGCGATATCTTTCCATTAGTGTTTCTTTTTCCTTGTTTTCAAAGAAATTTACCCTTTCTTAAATTTTCTTTCTTATAATAGACCGGAAACCTATATTCCCTTGCGTTAAAACAAGGTGAACATCATAGCGATAAGATAAGATATTAAAATCGCTTATATAAAAAATAGGTTATATAACATATTCATTTTACGAGGTTTACCGTATGTCTCATTCTCAAAGTGGTATTTTGAAAGAACATAGCCGTTTTGGTATTTTTATTGAAGCGCAAGTGCAAGAGGGATCTCTGGATGAAGTTAAGTCTGGATGTAAAAGCTTTGTCGAGGCTTTAACCAAATTACAAGCGCAATACCCAGATGATCGCCTTGGTGCAGTTATCGCGTTTGGCTCTGATATCTGGAAACAGCTCGGTAAGGCAAATACTGCTCCTGAATTGAAACCATTTCGCACTCTGGGTAAAGGGCTTGCTCCCGCCACTCAACGGGATATGTTTATTCATATTCAATCACTGCGCCACGATATTAATTTTTCTTTAGCACAAGCTGCTTTAAAAGCATTTGGTAAATCTATCTCTGTGGTTGAAGAAATTCATGGATTTCGTTGGGTAGATGACAGAGATTTAAGTGGTTTTATTGATGGAACAGAGAACCCGCAAGGGGAAGAAATTGCAGAGGTCACATTAATCGAAGACGGTGAAGATAAAGGCGGAAGCTATGTTTTAGTCCAACGCTATGAACACGATTTACGAAAATGGGATCGTTTTTCGGAACATGAACAAGAAAAAATGATTGGCCGTACGAAAAAAGATAGCGTTGAATTAGATGAAGATGCGCGCAATGTCACCTCTCATGTCTCACGCGTGGTGATAGAAGAAGAGGGTGAAGAGCTTTCAGTCATGCGTCACAGCTTGCCATATGGTACAGCAAGCGGCAAACATGGCTTATTCTTTATCGCTTATTGTGCAAGGTTACACAATATTGAACAGCAGTTACTCAGCATGTTTGGTGAAAAAGATGGCAAATACGATGATTTGCTGCGTATGACGAAAGCCGTTTCGGGGAGTTATTACTATGCTCCGTCGATTGAGACATTGACGTCTCTTTGATCAATAAGTTGCCGCAAGGATGCGGCGATTGATAATTATTTATGTAATCTATTATTTTCAATGTATTAATCGGTTTTTTTTAATTCTTTACGAGCTGCAGCAGCAATAAAACCACTACGGCTACCATATTCAGGATTAACCTTCACTAAAGCATCAATACGATGTAATAAACGATGCGGCAAGGTGATATTAATACGCTCAGTACGGCCATCGTATTTATCCATATCGACATCCACAAATAACCATATCCCATGCGCATATTCAGGTTGTATTGGGTTCAATAGCGTTTGCTGAGATTTCGATAATGGGATCTCAAAGCCTTTTTCACTCAATAATTCAAAATGAGCATCAATTGCTGATTTTGCTTCTGCGTAAGCCTCTTCTATATTGCTGCCCGCGAATGTACATCCTTCAATATCAGGAAACCAGCCACTTGCGCTGCCATCATTATCAATTTCAATAAAGGCGGTATAAAGCATTAGGTTATCTCCATTAAAGATAGCGCTCATGCGTGAACGCTTTTCTTATTTAATGTTTTAGTTTCGCAGCCTTCAAAATGTGATTTAGTGTGCCTATCTTTAAATCTTTTTGTGGATGCGGAACAGTAATTACAATTGAAAAATGTGGGTGGGGAAACTGATGGTGACTTCCTTTTATTCTTTCAAGTTTCCAACCGTTTTTTTGCAGTATGTTTATCAGTTCCGAACTTTGCACGATCCCTCCATTTCGTTAACTGATATACACATAATACACACTCTGAAGAGCGCTTACAATATTTAAAGTGTGTGTTATGTGTATAAAAAAGAGAGAGGGGGAAAATGTTTAAGGTGTCTTTGCTTCGCTAAACTTAAAAATGAAACGCATTCATATCACTAACTAATTAAAAAATCAGTTAATTTTCCTGCTTATGACGTTCATTTCTTTGTTATTCTAATTTGATATATAAAAAGGTGATTGATAGCTACACAGTTATAACCAAAACATATACAGTGGTTCCAATGTCAGCCATTTGGGTTTAGTTACGAATAGGTGTGGAATGAAAAAATCATTTTTGAAAAAAACAGCACTAGCGAGTTTGGCAACGGTATCATTACTCGGAAGCTCACCATTAGTTGCAGCTGAACTGCTTAATAGCTCTTATGATATTGCCCGTGAATTATTTGTGGCGTTGAACCCTTCATTTGAAAAACAATGGAATGAAGCCCACCCTGACGACAAACTCACGATTAAACAATCACACGCCGGCTCATCAAAGCAAGCTCTGGCTATTTTACAAGGGCTGAAAGCGGATGTGGTGACCTATAACCAAGTCACGGACGTGCAAATTTTGCATGACAAAGGGAATTTGATCCCTGCAGACTGGCAAGCTCGCTTACCAAATAATAGCTCGCCTTATTATTCAACAATGGCGTTTTTAGTTCGTAAAGGAAACCCTAAAGGGATTAAAACGTGGGATGATTTAGTCCGTGAAGATGTTAAATTAATCTTCCCGAACCCAAAAACTTCAGGAAATGGCCGTTATACCTACCTTGCGGCATGGGGCGCTTTTAATCAAGAAAATAAAGATGATAAAGCAAAAACCCGTGAGCAAATGAAACAGTTTCTGAAAAATGTAGAAGTATTTGATACCGGTGGGCGTGGCGCGACGACGTCATTTATTGAACGGGGGCTCGGTGACGTCCTTATTAGTTTTGAATCAGAAGTGAATAATATTCGCTCTCAGTATGGTGAATCAGACTACGAAGTTATTGTACCGCCGGTGGATATCTTAGCGGAGTTTCCCGTCGCTTGGGTCGATAAAAATGTACAAAAAAATGGTACTGAAGATGTCGCTAAAGCTTACTTAAATTATCTCTATAGCCCACAGGCTCAAGAAATCATCACTCAGTACAATTACCGAGTGAATGACAAAGCGGTGATGAGTGCGAATAAGGATAAATTCCCAGAAACTCAGTTGTTTACGGTTGAATCACAATTTGAGAGCTGGCCGAAAGTAATGGACGTTCATTTTGCCACCGGTGGGGAATTTGACCAATTAATGGCTGAAGGGCGCCGTTAATGAATCGTTCAGGAAAGCGTTTTTTGCCAGGCTTTGGGCTAACGCTAGGTAGCAGCCTTTTTTATACCTGCTTGATTTTGCTATTACCCATGAGCGCTTTGGTGATCCAATTATCGGAAATGACATGGCAGCAATATTGGGCTGTCATTAGTTACCCGCAAGTGGTTGCCGCGTACAAAGTGACGTTACTGTCTGCATTAGTCGCAAGTTTGTTTAATGCGGTGTTTGGCATGTTATTAGCGTGGATTTTAACGCGTTATCGCTTTCCTGGGCGTTTGTTTTTAGATGGTTTAGTAGATTTACCCTTTGCATTACCTACTGCGGTAGCGGGGCTGACATTGGCAACCCTGTTTGCAACCTCGGGCTGGTATGGGCAATATCTGCACCAGTTTGACATTAAAGTTGTTAATACTTGGCTGGGAATTGCGGTTGCGATGGCTTTTACCAGTATTCCGTTTGTTGTGCGTACGGTTCAACCTGTGTTGGAAGAGCTAGGCCCTGAATACGAAGAAGCTGCTCAAACCCTAGGTGCGAGCCGTTGGCAAACCTTTCGTCGAGTGATACTGCCAGAGCTTTCACCGGCCTTATTAGCCGGAACGGTTTTGTCCTTTACACGGAGTTTAGGCGAGTTTGGTGCCATTATATTTATTGCGGGTAATATTGCGTGGCAAACCGAAGTTGTCTCATTAATGATTTTTAGTCAGCTACAGCAATTTGATTACCCGGCAGCCAGTGCTGTGGCCTCAGTTATTTTAGCGGTTTCATTGTTACTTCTATTTAGTGTTAATTTAGTACAAAGCCGCTTTGGTAAACGGTTGGGGGGCAAGTAATGGCGCAAATTACACCAATTCACACTACTAGCCGTACCCAAATTAACTGGGGGAAATGGCTACTAATTGCGATAGGTTTATTGTTTTCGTTTTTACTATTAGTGATTCCAATTGTTTGGATATTTATTACTGCATTTCAAAAAGGGTTAGATGCCGTTTTACTGAATTTGGCAGACCCAGATATGCTACACGCTATTGGTTTAACAGTATTAATTGCTTTAATTACCGTTCCTGTAAATTTAGTTTTTGGCACCATGATGGCGTGGTTAGTGACACGATTTCAATTTCCTGGTCGCCAATTATTACTCACCTTGGTAGATATCCCGTTTGCGGTTTCACCTGTTGTTGCGGGTTTGCTGTACTTACTTTTTTATGGCTCGAACAGCTGGTTTGGTGGGTGGCTTGAAGGTTTTGATATCCAGCTAATGTTTTCATGGCCAGGTATGGCGTTAGTGACCATTTTTGTAACGTGTCCATTTGTCGTACGTGAGTTAGTGCCCTTGATGTTAAGCCAAGGTAGCCAAGAAGATGAAGCCGCGGTGTTACTGGGAGCGTCAGGATGGAAGATGTTTTGGCGTGTGACATTGCCCAATATCCGCTGGGCATTATTGTATGGCGTGGTTTTAACTAACGCCCGTGCAATCGGTGAATTTGGTGCGGTTTCGGTGGTTTCAGGAGCTATTCGTGGTGAAACATACACCTTGCCATTGCAAGTTGAATTATTACATCAGGATTATAATACAGTAGGGGCGTTTACGGCCGCAGGGATCTTAGCACTGCTGGCAATTATCACCTTAATACTTAAAAGTGCATTGCAGTGGCATTTAAGTCGCCAGCAATCTGAATCAGGAGTCCATTAATCATGAGTATTGAAATTGAAAAAATCGGTAAGTTATTTGGTAAAACCCAAGTACTCAGCGATATTTCACTGGATATTGCATCGGGTGAAATGGTTGCCTTATTAGGGCCTTCCGGTTCAGGAAAAACAACCTTATTGCGGATTATTGCTGGGCTTGAGCAACAAAGTCAGGGGTTATTGCGCTTTCATGGTCACGATGTTAGTAAAATCCATGCGAAAGATAGGCATGTTGGCTTTGTATTTCAACACTATGCACTATTTCGCCACATGACAGTGTTTGATAATGTGGCATTTGGTTTAACGGTTTTACCCAGAAAGCAGCGCCCATCAGCTCAGGCTATTAAAGATAAAGTAACAAAATTGCTGGAAATGGTTCAACTCGCCCATCTGGCTTCACGTTACCCCGCGCAACTTTCAGGGGGGCAAAAACAGCGAGTGGCACTGGCAAGGGCTTTAGCCGTTGATCCACAAATTTTATTATTAGATGAACCTTTTGGTGCGCTTGACGCACAAGTGCGTATTGAATTACGCCGTTGGTTACGTCAATTACATGATGAATTAAAATTTACCAGTGTTTTTGTGACTCACGACCAAGAAGAAGCCATGGAAGTTGCAGACAGAGTGGTGGTGATGAGCCAAGGTCATATTGAGCAAGTTGGCACACCGAGCGATATTTGGCAGCGCCCAGAAACCCGTTTTGTGCTTGAATTTATGGGGGAAGTGAACCAAATTTCTGCCCACATCAAAGGTTCAACATTAAATATAGATGGCTATGAATTCCCCCTTAACCATACCAGTGTTCAACAAGGTGAAGTCGACGTATTTTTACGTCCCTGGGATATCTCATTACAAGCTGAAGTGGATGAACAGCACCGTTTACCTGTTAGAATTACGGAATCGGGGCCAAGAGGGCATTTTTGGCAATTAACCGTTCAACCATTAGGTTGGGGGAAAGAGCCTTTGTCAGTGATTTGGCAGTCCGAAAAAACGATACCAACGCGAGGTGAACGTTACTTTTTAGGTAGCCAGCAGGCAAAGATCTATCAAGGAGATCAGGCGTTAATTTTCCCACAACTTGCTGAAAGTGCATGAATATAAAACTCAATAACTTATAACACTAATAAATATATTATTGGTGTTATCTTTTCTATTACTTTCTAGGTATATGACCGATGATTAGACTTTATATTAAAAATATTTAGTCTATTTCCCCTTATGATTAAATCCACCATAACCGATTGATATAAAAGATTTATTTATCATATTTTTATATAAAATATAACTGGTAATTCTATAAACTTATTGTAATATAATATATCAATTAGCTATATCAGAAATAGTAATTAAGATAATCTATTTTTCTAATATTAATGTGAAGAGATTTCAATTTTCACATATCAATATTGGGGTAATATCTTATCTCTATTATTTCTTATTTATATATAAAAATTATAAGGATGGTAAAGTGTCGGCTCTGGAACAATTTATCGGTAATACCCCATTAGTAAAGCTTCAGCGTTTAACACAAGGGATTGAAGCTGAAATTTGGGTGAAGCTTGAAGGTAATAACCCCGCAGGTTCAGTGAAAGATCGCGCGGCATTTTCAATGATTAATGAAGCGCAATTACGGGGTGAAATTAAGCCAGGTGATACGCTAATTGAAGCAACTAGTGGAAATACAGGTATCGCGCTCGCGATGATAGCCGCAGTAAAAGGCTACAAACTGAAATTACTCATGCCAGATAACATGAGCAAAGAGCGGCAAGCTTCAATGCAAGCCTATGGTGCAGAACTCATTTTAGTGAGTACGGCTGTTGGTATGGAAGGTGCCCGCGATTTGGCTAAGGAAATGGAACAAAGAGGTGAGGGGAAAGTTTTAGACCAATTTAACAACCCTGATAACCCATTAGCTCATTTTAAAACAACAGGCCCTGAAATATGGCAGCAAACCAATGGCCGCATTACCCATTTTGTATCGAGTATGGGAACCACGGGGACCATTACCGGGGTAAGCCGCTATTTAAAATCCCAGTCAGATGATGTCCATATTGTTGGGTTACAACCTGCGGAAAAAAGCCAAATTCCGGGTATTAGGCGTTGGTCACCAGGTTACTTACCCGGTATTTTTGATGGCTCATTAGTTGATAGTGTACTGGATATAAACCAGCAAGAAGCTGAAGAGACTATGAGAGCTTTAGCTAAAGTTGAAGGTATCTTTTGTGGAGTGAGCTCGGGTGGGGCGGTTGCTGGTGCGTTAAAAGTGGCGAAAGCTAACCCGGGAGCGGTCATTGTGGCAGTAATTTGTGACCGAGGAGACCGTTATTTATCAACAGGTGTATTTAATGAGTGAGATAATTTAATGACAAATCTGTGCTCAATAAAAAATCCCTACAAATGAAAAACCATCAGGCAAGGCCTGATGGTTTTAACTAAATATTGGCAGTTAAGTTATTTCTTAATACGCATGATGACAGTTTCACCGACTGTCACTGAGCCTGTCAGTTTGTTTAGTTCTTTGATTTCGTCCATATTAGAAATGACAACTGGCGTTAGAACAGATTTTGCTTTCTCTTCTAACAGCGCTAAATCAAACTCGATGATTAAGTCGCCTTTCTTCACAGTTTGGCCTTCTTCAGCGATGCGTTTAAAGCCTTCACCTTTAAGTTCAACGGTATCAATACCGAAGTGAACAAATAGTTCTATACCATCATCTGATTCAATAGAAAACGCATGGTTAGTTTCAAATATTTTACCAATTGTACCGTCTACAGGGGCAACGATTTTGTTACCTGCGGGTTTAATCGCAATACCATCACCAACAATTTTTTCTGCGAACACAACGTCTGGAACATCTTCAATATTGACAATCTCACCCGATAAAGGTGCGATAATTTCAATACTGCCACTGCTACTTTTGTCTTCCGAAACGAGTGATTTCAGTTTGTCAAACAGACCCATGGACCTTCTCCTAATCGTTTTATATGGGACCGAACTAATGTGCTGTTCTTAGCATAACGTTTTTTCTTGGATAAAGGTATCTACAAGTTTCATCAATTCATCCGCTGTGGGTTGAGCAAGTGCTTGTTCAGCCAAAGCTTGGGTATCAGTAAAGCTCGCATTGCGAATTAACTTTTTGATACGCGGAATTGAAATCGCGCTCATACTAAATTCATCCAGCCCCATGCCAAGTAGCAATAAGGTTGCACGCTCATCTCCAGCTAACTCCCCACACATCCCAGTCCATTTACCTTCAGCGTGTGATGCATCGATCACTTGCTTAATTAAGTTTAGGACAGCAGGTGACATCGGGTTGTAAAGATGAGAAATCAGTTCATTACCACGGTCGACCGCTAAAGTGTATTGAGTGAGATCGTTCGTCCCAATACTAAAGAAATCAACTTCTTTTGCCAAGTGGCGAGCAATAACAGCTGCGGCTGGTGTTTCAACCATCACACCGACTTCAATTGACTCGTCAAAAGCTTTACCTTCTTCACGTAACTGAGCTTTAAGCATTTCTAGCTCTGCTTTTAGTTCACGAACTTCTTCAACGGAAATAACCATTGGGAACATAATACGCAGTTTACCAAATTTAGAGGCTCTTAAAATAGCTCTTAATTGTGAGTGTAAGATTTCTTTGCGATCAAGACAAATACGAATTGCACGCCAGCCGAGAAATGGGTTCTCTTCTTTTGGTAAATTCATATATGGCAGGTCTTTATCACCGCCGATATCCATTGTACGGACAATAACGGCTTGGCTGCCCATTGCTTCTGCAACGGCTTTATAAGCTTGAAACTGTTCTTCTTCGGTAGGAAGAGAGTCTCTATCCATGAATAAAAACTCAGTACGATAGAGCCCAACGCCTTCTGCGCCATTGCGCTCTGCACCAGCGACATCACGTACAGTACCGATATTCGCACAAACTTCAACTTGATGACCATCAAGGGTGATGGCAGGCAAATCTTTTAATTTTGCGAGCTCTTCTTTTTCTTGTAGATATTCATCACGGAAAGCTTTCAGTTTGTCGATTTCGGCTTCAGATGGGTTCAAGTGGATGGTGTTGTTGACACCATCTAATACAATGAAATCGCCATTTTTAATTTTGCTGGTGGCATCACTAGTTCCAACAATGGCAGGTAACTCAAGAGAACGCGCCATAATTGAGGTATGTGATGTACGGCCACCTAAATCAGTAATAAACCCTAATACTTTATCTAAATTTAGCTGTGCGGTTTCTGAAGGGGTTAAATCCGCAGCCACTAAAATAACTTCTTCGCTGATTGCACTTAAATCAACGATAGGAATATTTAAGATGTTTTTTAATAGACGTTTGCCAATATCACGCACGTCAGCGGCGCGTTCTTTAAGATATTCATCATCAAGGGATTCAAGCGCTTGAGCTTGATCTTCAATAACGGAATACGCAGCGGCATCTGCCGTTTTTTTATCGCCTTTGATTAAAGAGACAATTTCTTGTTCCAGCTCTTCATCTTCTAGCAGCATGATATGACCTTCAAAAATCTCAGCTTTTTCGGCTCCAAGATTTTTTTCGG
Source organism: Providencia sp. PROV040 (assembly GCF_032706145.1). NCBI lineage: Bacteria > Pseudomonadati > Pseudomonadota > Gammaproteobacteria > Enterobacterales > Morganellaceae > Providencia > Providencia sp. PROV040. Next base: position 1,903,978 of record NZ_CP120530.1, read on the forward strand.
CTTTCTCTTTAATCAAATTGAGTTGTTCGGCTGATTTGTTACGACCCTCAATAAAGCGAGCAATTTCTTTATCAACCTGATCGTCAGCAATTTTTTTTGTGCTAACAACGATAGGATCTTCTTTGAGGATTAAAGCCTGACCAAAAGCAAAACCCGGGGATACTAAAATTCCTGAAATCATAATATTACCTTACTGCTGCTAGTGCTGGGAGTTCTGATGTTGCAGAGACGACAATGAATATAGCCGATTATACAAATGTCCCCGAATGACATCACTCAGGGACATTGAATGAAATCAGTAAATGCTATTTTCGTGCGAAATTATTCTAATTCGCCCATCAGTTTAACTAAATGTTCAACGGCTTCTTTTTCGTCTTCGCCTTCAGCAGAAATTGTCACAACTGTGCCTTGCGTTAGGCCTAAGGTTTGTAATTTAAACAAACTTTTTGCGCTAGCGGATTTGCCGCCAGAAATTAAAGAAATGTCGGAAGAGAATGCTTTTGCTTCTTTTACGAATTGAGCTGCAGGACGAGTATGTAGACCATTTGGTGCCGTAATAGTAACTTCTTGCTGAAACATAGTATTTCCTCAATAACTTTCGTTTTTTTAATTACCCAGCCAATTGTAGATGAAATAGACTAGGTTTGCGTATAAGTTAGATTATTAACTTGAAAAAAGGTTTCCTACTTTGTGCGGTATCAACCCTTTTTCTGTTTTTCTTGCGAACTCGATACTTTTTTCTCATTGGCAAATTATTTTACTTGCCCTAGAGGTTGGCTAAAAAGTGATTAATTTCGAGGTGCAAAATAATTACTATGTTTAATACTAAACCCCGAATTATAAATCATCTCCATCCGTGCTAAAGTTTGATCTATGCCACAAAAAAAGCACCATTTAGGTGCTTTTTTAACGATATTGTAACGAAGTTATGCTACTCAGCCGAGATGTCAGCAAACAGGGCTGTAGACAAATAACGCTCACCTGAAGAAGGTAAAATAACGACGATATTTTTACCTTTATAGGCAGGGTCTGCGGCAATTTTAGTGGCAGCAGCAATAGCAGCGCCTGATGAGATACCCGCAAGGATACCTTCTTTTTCCATCAGCTCACGAGCCGTTTTGATGGCTTCGTCATCGCTGATTTGAATGACCTTATCGAGTAATTTTAAATCTAAGTTACCCGGAATAAAACCAGCGCCGATCCCTTGTATTTTGTGAGGGCCCGGTTTAATTTCTTCGCCCGCTAAAGCTTGGGTAATAACAGGGGATGTTTCTGGTTCAACAGCCACGATAGTCACATCTTTGCCTTTGGTGTTTTTCAGGTATTTTGCAATCCCTGTAATCGTCCCGCCCGTACCAACACCTGCGACTACAACATCGACATTGCCGTCAGTATCTTCCCAAATTTCAGGCCCAGTGGTTTTTTCATGGATTTCAGGGTTTGCTGGGTTATTAAACTGTTGAAGTAATAAGTATTTTTTAGGGTTGCTATTCACTATTTCTTCAGCTTTAGCTATTGCACCTTTCATGCCTTTTGCCCCCTCAGTTAAAACGAGGTTGGCACCTAATGCTTTGAGTAGTTTACGGCGCTCAATACTCATGGTTTCAGGCATGGTTAACGTCAATTTATAACCTCTCGCCGCAGCGACATAGGCTAAAGCGATACCCGTATTTCCACTAGTTGGTTCAACTAATTCTTTGTCTTTGTTTAGGATACCTTTTTTCTCTGCATCCCAAATCATGTTAGCACCAATACGGCACTTAACACTGAAGCTTGGGTTGCGAGATTCCACTTTTGCTAAAATATTGCCATTACCAAAATGTTTTAGGCGAACAAGTGGGGTGTGGCCAATAGTCAACGAGTTATCATCATAAATTTTGCTCATGGGATATCCTTAAAAATCGGTTAGCCAGTAATGTAATCGGTATTAATTAAAAATAATGAGATGGATTCAACATACGTTAAGAACAAATTAATGCAAATATGATTTGAGCATAAGCTTATAACGAAATGTTATTTTAGATCTAATAGTTCTAAGGAATAATTATAGTGTAACAATAATAAGTAAATAAAAGAGCGCAGGCGATAAACCTGCGCAATGATTTAATAGATTAGTAGCGTGCGTAACGCTCACGATACCTGTCAACCCACATCAATGTTGCACCACAAACTGCAACAGGCATGATCACTAAGTTGACAAAAGGCACCATCATTAACAAGCTAATGACGCCACCAAATTGAACGTTTCTCATCCGCTCTTTGGCAAGCGCCTGCTTCATTTCGTTAAAGCCAACACGGTGGTTATCAAACGGGTAATCGCAATATTGGATTGACATCATCCAAGCACCAAATAAAAACCACAGTACGGGGGCGACTGTTTGGCCAATACCGGGTATGAAAAATAGGATTAATAACCCAATAGCGCGAGGTAAGTAGTAACCGATTCGGACAAACTCGCGCTTTATCATACGAGGAACATCTTTTAATAACTCAGCAACACCAGTTTCCGGTGATGGTTTACCCGTTAACTCGGCTTCGAGTTTTTCTGATAACCAACCGTTAAAAGGTGCAGCGATAATATTAGCAACCGTACTAAAAAAATAGGTAAACACGAGCAAAATAGAGATAACAGCGATTGGCCAAATAACATAATCGAGCCATTGTAGCCAGTCAGGAACGTAACTCATCACTTGGGCTATCCAGCCGCCAAGCTTTGTATATAACCACCAAAATGCGCCGCCTAAGAATAAAATATTGGCTAATAGGGGCAAAATAACAAAACGTTTAATACCGGGCCGAGTGATTAATCTCCAGCCTTGTGTAAAATAATAAAAACCAGAATGGTCTTTTTGTGTCGAAAATGTCGATTGGGTCATACTTCTTGTTCTCTCCTTTTCGGTTGACCATGTATCATATAGATATGAAATTAGGCTGACTAGCCATTATTCGCTTAAAAAAGCAGCAAATGAAAGCGGAATATTCTCTTTCTTGTAAGAAAATCGTTCTGGGGGTTGCACTTAGAGCAATTGAGAAATAATCTTAAGGAAGTTTCCGCCGTGTTGGCATTATCATTCATCAACTAGAGATAGCAGCGATGCAGGATTTGCGTCTGATATTAGTGGTCGTAGGTGCGATAGCGATTGTCGCTTTATTACTGCATGGTTTATGGACCAGCCGTAAAGAGCGCTCAAAGTTATTTCGCGACAGACCCGTAAAACGTAGAAAAAACGATATGCAGGAGAATTCATCAGAATATGATGATTCTGCATTATTTACTGAAAATCAACCGACTCAGCAGGCGCCTGTTCATCCCGCTGCGACTGAGCCTGTATATCCGGTAAAAAATGAGTCTCCAGTTGAGCCTAATATACAGCCAAAAGCATCGGTTGAACCTGACATTATTATGAACAAGGAGCCTGAGGCTAAATCGCCGGTTCATAATGAGCCTACGATGCATCAACGTACTGAACCCGTTCATGTACCCGAACAACTCACCATTAATATGAGTGAGGAAGTGATTGTTGAGCCAGCCACTGAAACTGTCGCTGAACCACATATTGATTCAACCAAATTGAGAGAAGAGCCTCAGCCGAGCACCTATGAACAAGAGACGCAGCATATTGAGAAGAAAGCTGAGCCGCAGGAAGATTCTGCTACAACAAGTAGCAAGGAGACAGTTCTGGTACTTCACGTAGCCGCTTTGCAAGGGCAGGAACTTCAAGGTGAGTTATTACTGCAAAGTATTTTACAAGCTGGTTTCCAATTTGGGGAAATGAAAATATTCCACCGCCATGTAAACCCGTCTGGTACGGGGCCTGTTTTGTTTAGCTTAGCCAACATGGTGAAGCCTGGCTCATTCGACCCAGAGACAATGGCTGATTTTACCACCCCAGGGGTTTCCATGTTTATGATGGTCCCGTCTTACGGTGATGCAGGGCAAAACTTCAAATTGATGTTGCAAGCTGCTCAACGTATCGCATCAGATGCGGGAGGGGTTGTTCTTGATGACGAACGCAAAATGCTGACACCTCAAAAAATAGAGGTGTATCATGCTCGAATTAGAAACACATTAAGTTAAATAAACGTTGAACAAAACCCCCATTAATTGGGGGTTTTTTATCTGTATGAGTGAATCATGACTACCAAACAAGAAATAGACGAATTAAAAAAACAGTTACGTCATCATGAATATCAATACCATGTATTAGATGCCCCCGAAATTCCAGACGTAGAATATGACAAGTTAATGCAACGTCTAAAAGAGATAGAGGCACAGCATCCTGAACTTGTTACAAGTGATTCACCGACTCAACGTGTTGGTGCCGCACCATTGGCTGCGTTTGATACCGTACGCCATGAAATACCTATGTTATCCCTAGATAATGTTTTTGATGAAGAAAGTTACCTTGCGTTTGATAAGCGGGTAAGAGATCGTTTGAAAAATCATCAAGAACTGACTTTTTGTTGTGAGCTCAAGCTCGATGGGTTAGCGGTAAGTTTGTTGTATGAAAATGGTGAATTAGTACAAGCGGCGACTCGTGGTGATGGGACCGTAGGTGAGAATATTACCGCGAATGTACGAACCATACGCGCTATCCCATTGCGTTTAAGGGGAAGCAATATTCCTGATCGCGTTGAGATCCGTGGCGAAGTCTTCATGCCCCAAAAAGGTTTTGAAGCACTCAATGAGCAGGCACGTAAAACGGATGGCAAAGTCTTTGCAAACCCGCGTAATGCGGCTGCGGGTTCGTTACGTCAATTAGACCCGCGTATTACCGCCAAAAGGCCACTCACTTTTTATTGTTATGGTGTTGGGCTTGTGGAAGGTGGCTCGTTACCGGACACTCATTATGACCGTTTGATGCAATTTAAAGCATGGGGTTTACCGGTTAGTGATTATGTTCAATTACGTGTTGGTCATCAGGCCGTATTAGATTTTTACCATGAAATTGAGCAAGTTCGACCTGATCTTGGCTTTGATATCGATGGGGTAGTCATTAAAGTTAACTCAATCGCGATTCAAGAAGAATTAGGTTTTGTTTCTCGGGCACCTCGCTGGGCGACTGCGTTTAAATTCCCAGCTCAAGAACAAGTTACATTATTAAAAGATGTTGAATTTCAAGTTGGGCGTACAGGTGCTATCACGCCTGTGGCGCGTTTAGAACCCGTGCAAGTCGCAGGTGTGGTGGTCAGTAATGCGACGTTACACAATGCAGATGAAATTGAACGCCTTGGCGTGCATATCGGTGATACGGTCATTATTCGTCGAGCAGGGGATGTTATTCCACAAATCGTCAGTGTTGTGGTTGACAAGCGACCAACAGATAGCCGTGAAATTGTCTTCCCGACCCATTGCCCTGTATGCGGTTCTGATATCGAACGAGTTGAAGGTGAAGCGGTGGCACGCTGTACTGGTGGGCTTATTTGTGGGGCACAACGCAAAGAAGCACTGAAACATTTTGTCTCACGCCGAGCAATGGATGTGGATGGCATGGGCGATAAAATTATCGACCAGTTAGTCGAAAAAGAGTATGTCAAAACGCCGGCAGATTTATATCAATTAAGTGCGGGTATCTTAACAGGCTTGGATAGAATGGGGCCGAAGTCGGCACAGAATCTGGTTGATGCACTCAATAAGTCTAAGCAAACAACATTGGCTCGCTTTATTTATGCCCTTGGAATTCGTGAGGTTGGCGAAGCAACGGCGGCAAACTTAGCAGCGCATTACACCACACTTGAGGCTGTGATGGCGGCGGATGAAGAGTCACTAAAAACCGTTCAAGATATTGGTCATGTAGTTGCGAAACATGTGGTCAATTTTTTCCGTGAACCTCATAACCAAGCGGTGATTGAAGATTTACTGACGAAGGCAAATATTCATTGGCCTGAAGTAAAAGTCGTTAATAGTGCAGAAATCGATAGCCCATTTGCAGGTAAAACAGTGGTGCTAACAGGGTCAATGAGCGTATTGACGCGTGATGAAGCCAAAGACAAGTTAGTGGCTTTAGGTGCAAAAGTCTCAGGAAGCGTCTCGAAGAAAACAGATTTGGTCATTGCAGGTGAGGCCGCTGGTTCTAAATTAGCCAAAGCAAATGAACTTGGCATACGCGTTATTGATGAAAATGAATTGGTTCGTTTGCTGAATATTTAATAGTGAACTATATTCAATTTGACTTAGTTGCCTACGATCTCTGTAGGCAACAATTTTATACGCAGGTTGTTGTAAGTCTTAACTTAAATTCTCAGTAAAATTTCTGTGCAAAAAAAGCGAATGCTAGGAATTGTTATAGTTGAAACGTGATCCCCTTCTTCTTTTTGCAAAATACACCTAGTAAGCTTTCATATTAATGTGACCTCTGTCTCATTTAAATGTTGTCTATTACATAGAATATGCACATAGACTGATTCTTAAATTTGTTGGAGTCGCATATGACCTCGATCCTGCATTTCGTTTTATCTTTAGTAGTAATTGCCGCTCTTGCCATTTTAGCCAGTAGTAACCGTAGAGGGATCCGTCCTCGCTATGTTGTTCAACTACTGGTTATTCAAATTGCATTAGCTTATTTGTTCTTAAAATCGAATATTGGCGAATCTTTTGTTCTTGGTGTGGCAGGGGTATTTACTCACTTGTTAGGCTATGCAGCAGAAGGAACCAAATTTATTTTTGGTGGCATGATTGAAGGGAACTTAGCGTTCTTCTTCTTACAAGTGTTATGCCCAATCATCTTTATTTCTGCGTTGATCGGGATCTTACAGCACATCAAAATTCTTCCTATCGTGATCCGTATTATCGGTACCGTATTATCGAAAGTGAATGGTATGGGTAAGTTGGAATCTTTTAACGCAGTCAGTTCATTGTTATTAGGTCAGTCAGAAAACTTTATCGCGTATAAAGACCAATTGAACCGGATGTCAGACCGCAGAATGTACACCATGGCAGCAACAGCCATGTCAACGGTATCTATGTCTATCGTTGGGGCATACATGACCATGTTAGAGCCGCGTTTTGTGGTCGCTGCATTGGTTCTGAATATGTTTGGTACTTTCGTCGTACTCTCACTGATTAACCCTTACCCACCGGAAGGTGAAGAAGATATTCAAATGAGCAACCTGCACGAAGGGCAAAGCTTCTTTGAAATGTTAGGTGAATATATTCTTGCAGGGTTTAAAGTAGCGATTATCGTTTCAGCGATGTTGATTGGTTTTATTGCCCTCATTGCGATGATTAACGGTATTTTCTCAGCTGTATTCGGTATCGACTTCCAAACCATGTTAGGTTACGTATTCTATCCATTTGCATGGATGCTCGGCATTCCTGCCGATGAAGCCTTACAGGTTGGCGGAATTATGGCAGTGAAAATGGTAACGAATGAATTCGTTGCGATGGATGGCTTACAAGCGATTGCTGGTGGGTTATCTGAGCGTTCTGTTGGTATCTTGTCCGTATTCTTAGTTTCTTTCGCTAACTTCTCATCCATCGGTATTATTGCAGGTGCGATTAAAGGCTTAGATGAGAAACAAGGTAATACCGTGGCTCGCTTCGGTTTAAAATTACTGTACGGTTCAACCTTAGTTAGTTTCTTATCCGCAGCGGTTGTTGGGTTAGTTTTGTAATCCACTAAAACATGTTAGATTAAGAAACGGCGTTCAAATGAGCGCCGTTTTTTATGCTTTGATACGAAAGAGAAATAACAATGGAAAAACAAGATCTCATTGATATGGCCAATACGTATATGCCATTTGGTAAATATAAAGGCTGTATCTTAATTGATTTACCTGAAGAATATTTATTATGGTTCTATAAGAAAGGAGAGTTCCCTGCTGGACGTTTAGGGCAGTTAATGGAGATGACCCTAGGAATAAAAATAGAAGGCTTAGAAGGGCTGGTAAAGCCTTTAAAACGGGGTTAATCGTGGCCTAGTGCGTGAGTAATTTTCTGACTTAAAGTAATAAATAGTTTTTGTTCTTGGGGCGTTAATGCTGCTTTGACCTTAGCTGCATTTTCAGCACGTCCTGTGGCTGCACGCTGCAAAAAATGATGCCCTTTGTCGGTTAAACGGGTGATCAGTTCCCGTCTATCTTCTTCAGATTGATATTGCTCGACAAATTCATAAGATTTCAGAGCTCGAAGAAATTTCGATAAATTTTGGCGAGAGAGGCCAAGTGATTGGCTTAACTGGCTTGGTGTTAAATCCCCTTTTAATCTCAATATCTCTAGCACATCATATTGACCCCAAGTTATTTGCTCTGGGGTAAAGCTAACTCTGCGCGCAACTAGCGTACATTGCAGCAGGGAAAGCGCATCTTCAAGAGAATTTGGCATCATGAAAACTCCGTAACATTCAATCTATTGAGTATATATTGATTTTAATAATAAGACGACCAGTTGATTAACTTTGGTTAATTAATTATAGTTAACTAAAGTTAATCATAATTGAGGTGAGCTATGGGGAAGTTTAATCAGCGAGTGGCATTGGTTACAGGGGCATCGACAGGTGTCGGTTTTACTATTGCACAAAAGCTGTATTCACTTGGCGCGATAACGGTAATTACGGGGCGCAATGAGGTCGCTTTACAACAAGCCGCTAGAGAGATAGACCCAACAGGACAACGTGTCTATGCCATAAAAATGAATGTCGCAAATGCACAAGACTTTAAAACAACAGTCGAAAAAATTGAGCAGCAATACGGTGTTTTACACTATTTAGTGAATAATGCGGGGATCACTGGACCTCATGGCGTCAATATTGAGGATTATCCTTTAGAGGCTTGGCATGAGGTGATTGAAACCGATATAACAGGGACATTTCACGGTATGAAGTACAGTATTCCTATGATTTTGCGTAGTGGTGGGGGAGCTATCGTAAATTTATCAGCTTGCAATGGGGTAACAGGGATAGCGGGTATAGCACCTTACACTGCAGCAAAGCATGCGGTACTGGGATTAACACGTTCCGCTGCCTTAGAGAACGCTCAAAAAGGTATCCGTATCAATGCTGTTGGCCCTGGCTATATAGAAACACCGAATATTAGTGCATTACCACAGGAAACGCAGCAGTGGATGGCTTCTACTCACCCAATGGGCAGAATGGCTACTCGGCTAGAAATTGCTAATGTGGTGGCCTTTTTGTTATCAGAAGAAAGTAGCTTTATAACCGGTGCATTTATTCCTATTGATGGTGGTTATACCGCTCAGTAATTCATAATCTAAAAGATATTATTGATTTAAAATGGAAGAGGTGAATAGTGACTTTTAGTATTTAAGTGATTGGTGGAGCTAAGCGGGATCGAACCGCTGACCTCTTGCATGCCATGCAAGCGCTCTCCCAGCTGAGCTATAGCCCCAATCGAAATGTTTTGTATTGTGCCACCTAACAGGGAATTAGATGGTGGAGCTAAGCGGGATCGAACCGCTGACCTCTTGCATGCCATGCAAGCGCTCTCCCAGCTGAGCTATAGCCCCAAACAAAATCTTTTGGACGGGATGCATCATATTCAAGCTAAGTTAGAGTGTCAATAAAATAATCGGGTTTTAGGTTTAATTGCTGAAATATAGAACATTTTGCAATCAGTTGAGTGGAGAAGGGAGGATGAATCAGAGAATTGGCCCCCAATAAATTGAGGGCCAATAATATTAAATTATTGAGCAGAAGCTTCACGTTCAGCGATAAACGCTAAGGCTTTCTCAATACGAGTGATAGAGCGAGCTTGACCGATAGCGTGAACGGTCACATCAAGGCCTGGAGACTGGCCAGCACCTGTCACAGCAACACGTAAAGGCATACCCACTTTACCCATACCCACTTCTAATTCAGCGGCAGTTGCTTCGATGGCTTGGTGAACATTTTCAGCCGTCCAATCAGTTATCGCAGCTAATTTATCTTTTACGACTTCTAAAGGCTGACGAGCAACAGGTCGCAAGTGTTTTTTCGCCGCATCAGCGTCAAATTCTTCGAAATCTTGGTAGAAATAGTGGCAAGATTCCGCCATTTCTTTTAATGTTTTACAACGTTCACCAAGTAATTTGATTAGATCAACTAATTGAGGTCCTGTGCTGGTATCAATATTCTGTTGTTCAATATGCCATGCAAGATAGGTTGCAACTTCTTCTGCTGGTAATGTATTGATATAGTGGTGGTTTAACCATTGCAGTTTTTCAGTATTAAACGCGCTTGCTGACTTGCTGATAGCGTCAAGGCTGAAATACTCTTTCATTTCTTCAACAGTGAAAATCTCTTGGTCGCCATGAGACCAACCTAAACGCACAAGATAATTAAGAAGCGCTTGCGGCAAATAACCGTCATCACGATATTGCATAACACTAACCGCACCATGACGTTTTGATAGTTTTTTACCGTCATCACCTAGGATCATCGAAACGTGAGCATACACAGGTACTGGTGCCCCTAATGCTTTTAGAATGTTGATTTGGCGAGGCGTGTTGTTGATATGGTCTTCACCACGGATAACGTGGGTAATTTCCATATCCCAGTCATCAATAACCACACAGAAGTTGTAAGTTGGTGAACCATCAGTACGACGAATAATTAAATCGTCCAGCTCTTGGTTACTAAATTCAATTGGCCCACGAATTTTGTCGTCAAAAATAACGGAACCTTCTTGTGGGTTACGGAAACGAACAACGTGCGGCTCATCAGGTGTATGGTTGTGTGCATGGTCACGGCAACAGCCATCATAACGAGGCTTTTCATTATTTGCCATTTGCTCTTCACGTAACGCTTCTAAGCGCTCTTTCGAACAATAACAACGATAAGCGGTACCCGCATCTAACATTTGGTCAATGACATCATTATAACGGTCAAAGCGTTTAGTTTGATAGTAAGGGCCTTCATCCCAATTTAAATTCAACCAGTTCATACCGTCCATAATGGCGTCGATAGCTTCCTGAGTTGAGCGTTCTAAGTCAGTATCTTCAATACGCAGGACAAATTCGCCCTGATTGTGGCGACTAAATAACCAGGAATACAGAGCGGTACGTGCACCACCAACGTGTAAATAGCCAGTTGGGCTTGGTGCAAAACGGGTTTTGATTTTACTCATCGAGATTGCCTTAATTGCAAAACATGTTTTTGAAGCGCTTATCTGTTTACTGTTTAGAAGACTAAAAACAGGCACAATTAACTTGATGGCGAGTTTGATGTTCTAAGCAGTGAAATGTCTAAGCATTGCTAAAATGTATATCTATTCTATCATCCTACAATGATTCCTCAATCAAGTTATCAGGATAGAAGACAAGAAATTAGTTTGTTTCGCCAAATTTGACATAAATAAATGCGCTTTAAAAATAGTTTCTGTTTTTTTCTTAAAAGAATAAAGAGAAAATGATAGGTAATTGATTAAAAAGGCAGCTTTTCTGGTGAATATTGAAACATCTTGATTATTTTTGCAACGAACGAAAAAAATCTATTGAAAAAGCGTTGACTCAGAACTCAGTATCCCTATAATGCACCTCCATCGACGACGGGGCGATTAGCTCAGTTGGTAGAGCACCTCCCTTACAAGGAGGGGGTCAGTGGTTCGAGCCCGCTATCGCCCACCACCGTTGACGATGAAAAATAAATAATTGGGCGATTAGCTCAGTTGGTAGAGCACCTCCCTTACAAGGAGGGGGTCAGTGGTTCGAGCCCGCTATCGCCCACCAATTATTTATTATAATGTAGTATAAGTCATGAAGTGGGCGATTAGCTCAGTTGGTAGAGCACCTCCCTTACAAGGAGGGGGTCAGTGGTTCGAGCCCGCTATCGCCCACCACTTCATCAGTTATTTGCATTGAAACACAATTTAGATGGGTCGTTAGCTCAGTCGGTAGAGCAGTTGACTTTTAATCAATTGGTCGCAGGTTCGAATCCTGCACGACCCACCATCTAAGCAGTAAAAAATCAGATCTTCCAAGATGGGTCGTTAGCTCAGTCGGTAGAGCAGTTGACTTTTAATCAATTGGTCGCAGGTTCGAATCCTGCACGACCCACCATCTCAAGCCATTCCCAAGCAAGTAATCCAATTTAACCGTCACCTAAGTAAACATTCAGTCGTTAAGCCAGACCTCGACAAGCTGGTTGCAGGTTCAGCCCGTAGGGCAAATCCGAAGGATTTCAATCCTGCACGACCCACCATCTCAACCCATTCCTAAGCAAGTAATCCAATCTAACCGTCACCTAATTAAACACTCAGTCGTTAAGCCGTACCTCGACAAGTTGGTTGCAGGTTCAGCCCGTAGGGTAAATCCGAAGGATTTCAATCCTGCACGACCCACCATCTCAAGCCATTCCCAAGCAAGTAATCCAATCTAACCGTCACCTAAGTAAACACTCAGTCGTTAAGCCGTACCTCGACAAGCTGGTTGCAGGTTCAGCCCGTAGGGCAAATCCGAAGGATTTCAATCCTGCACGACCCACGATCTCAAGCCATTATCAAGCAAATAATCCAAACTAATACTTAGATCAGTAAACACTTACTCACTAAATAATACACCTATTTTGTAGTTGCATTTTCTAAGTAATATGATAAGAACTTAGAGAATTATCGGCTACACAGCCCGCCTAATATGTAAAATAATTCAAGATGTACTTTGAAAAGCCACTTAGTTTTTATGTCTATATTCCAATATGGCATTAGCAGGATATATTTTAAAATATAATGACGTCATTTAAGCATAAATGAATGGCTAATTACTCTTCCATAGAATGGACGAGTAATTATCATTTTTTATAAATAGCTTTCATTATATCGTAAATATAAAAATCTGTAATTTAGCTATAAATGCTTAAATTGTGTTTATTTTTAAAATTTTGTATTATCCTTCATCCTAAAAAAACAGAAACAAGTGGAATCAAAAACAGACTGTCGATGAAAGTTATTTTTCATAATTTTGTGATATTCATCTAGTAAAATGAATAATAAGCTTTCTTAACGTTATGGTTTTGTTATGTTTGGTACTTGTAGATAATAAATCCATTTCTTGCTACTTTAAAAATTTAGTAATTTACTAATTGTAACAGTTTAACTGGCTTTTTAACGTACTGATATTTTGTCGAATTAGAGAGTTTTAGAGATAAAATTGACTGTTTTTACCATTTTTTACATAAAAGTATCATTTATACTGGGTTTATCACTTTTCATCGAGTTTAATTGTATCAATAACATTAATATTGTTACAGTGTTAAATAATTCTATTTATTTCCTTTATTTTTAGGTTATACATCGGCTATATAGGTCTTTTTTAGATGAATATTCCAAGGGTTTAGGCATATCCTCTGGAATATTACTATGCAGTGATACACACATTGCGTGTAACTTTGTGATATTAAAGTATTATTTTGATTTTAATACGGAAATGTATAGCGTGAAATACTTTGTTACATAGTTGCAATGTCAATTTAGGACTAGTTGAAACTAATTATAAGGGTAGTATATCATTCTGTTAGATATATGCTGAATCGTCTGTAGCATTATCAATGTTATACACATAAATATAAAAAATAAAATATGTAGATAATTATCTGCTAATTTTTATTTCCTTAAATATAAATTGAAGCGAGAATGTTTATGAACACGAAATATCCTGTCGCTTGTGCAGTTGGACAAAAAATAAAAGCCCTTAGAAGAGCTCAAGGCTTTACTGTTTTTCAGTTAGCTAAAGAGATAGATATAAGTGAACAGCAGCTATTTCGTTACGAGCGTGGTGTGAATCGTATCGATATAGATTGTCTAGTTCGAGTATTAAAAGTTTTAGACGTTAACATGGGTGAGTTTTTTAGTGAAGTCCTGCAAGAGGATACTCAAGTAGATGAGAGCACGGGTAATAAGGGGTTTGAAAGCTCTGCATATACTCTGGTGTAACTAAATATCTATATTGTTTTAGAATGAAACGTAATTCGCTTTAATTCTTAATTGTTTCAATTAGGAACATAAATTAAATATACCTGCTATTTATAGCTTAAAATGACAATAGCTGTTTTTATCTTATGTTTCATTAAAGAACAAATAAAAGCCCGAAAGGGCTTTTATTTTTGTATCCTTAAAATAATTATTACTTAAGATTTTACTCAATATCTAAGAAAAATATTGGGTAAGATATTTATGCTCTGTTAACCTTCCTGCTCTTTGATTGGCTCTAATATTACGGTTACGATACGTGTGCCTATCATCTCTCCAATTCTTAATTGCAGTTGATCTAATTTTATGATGGTATCTTGCAAAGGTTCCGATATAGAAGCGTAAATAAATTGGTTAAGAGTCCTTTCATCACTATTATCAATTTGGATACCATAAGATGAGTAGATCTCATTTAATCGAGTCGTTCCTTTTAGACTTAGCCCTGTATCGGGAAGTTCAATAGGAGTGTGTTCAGAGATGTTTTTTTCTGAAAAAAGGCGTTCAAGAAAAATACGATTTTCAGGTTTAAGAACAACGAATAAATGGTCTTCAGCATGAAAGGTAGTTGAACCCCTTGGAGGTAAAACACTTTTTTCACGCGTAATCATTGCAATGACAGTTTGGTCAGGTAATGCAAGTTGCGATAATCGGCGACCCACTGCAGAGCAATCCTCTCCTAATGTATATTCCACTAAATCTGCGTCTATTTGTTCTACTGCGGTAATATCTAAAGTGGCCGCAGGGATCAATGGAGGTGGCTGCATTAAATTTAATTTACGAGCAACGTAAGGCAAGGTTGAGCCTTGTAAGGTTGCTGAAATTAATACCACAAAGAAAACCACGTCAAAAATTAAATGGGCATTAGGTAGCCCGTAGATAAACGGGAAAATAGCAAGAATAATAGGAACAGAGCCACGTAACCCTACCCAAGAAATTAATGTTATTTCAGGTTTAGGGAAACCAAATAATTTTAGAACAGGTATTACAGCCAATGGCCTCGCGATAAACGTTAAGACCAGAGCAATAATTAAGCCTTCAAGCCAGACTTCAATAAGAGAACTTGGGTTGACAAGTAACCCTAGCATAACGAACATGATAATTTGGCTTAGCCATGCTAATCCATCATGGAACAAAAATGTATTGCGTTGAAAAACAAACCGATGATTACCAATCACAACACCAGTGACAAAAATAGATAAAAACCCACTGCCTTCTAAATTACTGGCGAGACCGAAAGATAGTAGTCCACATGCAGCGACAAGCACAGGATACAAACCAGTAGCTAATAGCTTAATCTTATTGATAATTTTGACTGAAACCCAGCCAACGCTCAAGCCAACAACAGTACCTATTCCCATTTGGCTAAAAAACAGCAGAATTAATTCACTACCTGAAGCTTGTGGGTTCATTAAAAGTTGTAATAAACCAACAGTTAAAAATATGGCCGTAGGGTCATTTGTTGCACTTTCTATTTCTAAAGTGGATTGCAATCGTTCATTTAAATAGATCCCCGCGTTGCGTAGTAAGGAAAAAACGGCTGCGGCATCGGTAGAACCTACGATAGCGCCTAGTAATAGCCCTTCAAGCAGAGGAACGCCGAGAATATAGGCAGCAGCAAGACCTGTCACACCTGCGGTGACAAGAACGCCTAATGTTGCTAGTGTAAAAGATGGTTTCCAAACTAGACGAATTGATTTTACTGATGTTTGTAGACCCCCATCAAATAAAATTAAAGCAAGGGCGAGAGAACCAACGGCATAGGAAACATTCACGTTATCAAATGTAATCTTACCTATCCCGTCTTCGCCTGCTAACATGCCAATAAACAAAAACATGACTAGCATAGGTAAACCGAGCCTAGCAGACAATTTGCTAGAGAAAATTCCCAAAAGAATGAGTATAGAAATCAATAAAATGAGTTGTTCAATAGTTGGCATAATCAGTTTAATCTGTAAGTGAATAAAACGCTGACGATGCATCGTAAAGCGCGCGTAGAAAGCAAAAAACGAAAAAACAGCAAGACGACTAAATATACATAGAGAATAGATTATTTTAGCGAAAAGCTGATAATATCCATTAAAAAGTATATCTACATGATTATAATATAAATAAATTTAAATAATTTGATTATTTATCGCATTTTTTATTATTAAAGTGAGTTAAATCACGTAAAAAAATGATAAATTTGAATAAGTAAGCCCGCAGTTCACTTTATTTTTAATTTTTTAATTAAAGGTAATTTTGAAATGGGGGACATAAGCATTGAGGGGGAAAATAGGCACTTATAAAGTAAGGTAAAAGAGAGAAGGCCGAATATTCTTTCGACCTTCACCATCTAATTAATGGTAGCGCGCTTTTTTAGCTAAATAGTCACCAATAAATTGCATGCCTTGTACGATAATTACTAATGTAACAACGGTGATAGCCATTGCAACATTATCAAAACGTTGGTAGCCGTAGTTTAGAGCTAAGTCACCAACACCACCACCACCAACGGCTCCTGCCATTGCGGTTGCACCGACTAAAGTAATACTTGCAGCGGTTAAACTTAAAATTAATGATGACTTTGCTTCTGGTAAAATAAAATGCCAAACAATTTGCCAATTAGTCGCTCCCATAGAATCAGCCGCTTCAATAATACCCGAATGTACACTGAGTAATGAATTTTCAACTAAGCGTGCGGTATAGGGCGCAATAAAAATGACTAATGGCACTATTGCTGCGGTTGTTCCTATTGAAGTTCCCACCATAAAGCGTGTGAGAGGGATCATAGCAACTAATAAGATGATAAAAGGCAGTGAGCGAATAATATTAATAATCGGGTTCACTATACGATAAATACATTTATTTTCCCAAATACCGTCTGGTCTCGTTACAACAAGTACGATACCTAATAAGATCCCAAATATAGAACCTAGTACGAGCGCAACGCTAACCATCGTAAAAGTTTCTGACATCGCTAATAAAAACTGTTTAGTTGTTAAAGCGGTTTCGAATAATTGTGTCATAGTGCCCCCTTATTAACTGCAACTCCACGTTGGCGAAGAAAAGAAACTGCATCTTCAATTTTTTCTTTATCACCAATAAATTGGACAAACATACTGCCTAACACGACACCACTAATTTCTTTCATATTGGCAAACAAAATATTTATTTTGACAATTTCTTTGAGTATTAACTCATTAACGACAGGTTGTTGTGCGGAAGCCCCTAAAAATTCAAGACGATAAACATCTTGTTGATGTTCTAAGCTATGCAGAACGCGTTCTGGAATTTCTTCGTTTAATACGGTTCCTACAAATTTCTTGGTTGTGTCATGGCGTGGGTTGGCAAAAATATCAAGTACAGTTCCTTCTTCGACAATTTTGCCAGACCCCATAACAGCAACACGGTTACAAATTTGTTCAATAACTTCCATTTCGTGAGTAACTAGCAAAATAGTAATATGCTGCTCTTGGTTGATCTTTTTTAGTAATTGCAAAATTGAGCGTGTTGTTTGCGGGTCGAGTGCTGAAGTGGCTTCATCACATAATAAAATTTGTGGGTTGTTGATCAAGGCACGCGCAATGCCCACTCGTTGCTTTTGTCCACCAGATAACTGCCCAGGGTATTGGTTTTTTTTATCACTAAGCTCGACATATTCAAGAATGCTATCAACTCGCTGATTGATTTCTTGTTTATTGACACCTGAGAGTAATAAGGGCATCGCAATATTTTGAGCAACAGTTTTCGTTTCTAGCAAATTGAAATGCTGAAAAATCATACCGATGCTTTTTTTATGTGAGCGCGTTTCTGCTGGGGTATGCTCAGCAATATTTTGGCCATTGATAATAACGACACCACTGGTTGGTTTTTCTAATTGATTCACCAAGCGGATAAGTGAACTTTTACCAGCCCCGCTATAACCAATAAACCCAAAGATATCACCTTTATTGATATGCAAATTAATGTCTTGCAATGCAACTAAAGACTGCCCATCTTTTTCATAGACTTTTTGAATGTTTTGAAAGGTAATCATAATCTACTCTACACTATCAGCTAATTTCACACGTTCTGAAGGCGGTACAGCGGGTTGCCACTCATCCCCCAATAATTCAGCTTCTTGGCTATTTTTGACTTGCTCAAGGTGTTGTTCTTGATGACTCAAGTACAATTGAGCTGCAATATGGTCAGCCAATCGTTCTGCCCCAATATTCGTTCCAGGGATTAACCCTATGACCGGGCCCATACTGAGCGATGCACTTAAGTTAAAACAATATAACTGATTGATTTTTAATGTGTTTGACTTGTTTTTAGCTTGAAATTCAAAATGATTACCTAAATAAGGGTGTGAAGCTAACTCTGCATTTTCTTCATGAATGGATGGCGTGTATGCATCCCCCCATGTTTTAACTAACGGTGATAACCGATGAAAGGCGCTGTGCTTGGCCCAATTAATCCGATAACCAGTTGCCAAGATCAAATAATCTAATATAAATTTACCTGTCGTTGTCGTGACATGTAACTTTTTGTTTTTTAATTCAATAAATTTAACTTGAGTATTGAAATTGAAATAAGCATTCTCATGACGAGATACTCTTAATGTGCTTCCGTGGGGCGCTGGTGTTTTGGCTTTGGCAACATAGTCCGTGTAATGCCATTTTTGAACATCGGTAAAATAGGTATATGCATTGGTAAAACCTGCGCTTCCAGCAACTTTCCCTCGGTTTACACGAGGCATATCGCTAGCACGAATTAAAATTTCAACCGAATTAGCACCATTTTCTAATGCCGTTGCTGAGCTATCCATAGCGCCGGCACTATAACCAACAACACCAATGTCTAAGCCTTTAAAACGACGATAGTCAGTACCTGCATATGAATGTTCCCAATAGGTCGTTGGGATATCATTCATAAAACTAGGGATATTAGCTTCACTAAAAGACTCCATACCCGTCGATAAAATAACATGTTGCGCTTGATAACTGACCGTTCCTTCTGGGGTATCAAAAATTAATTCACGGTAGTTATCGTTTAATTGCACATCCACTAACCGATATTGATTAAGCACATAGGGTTCTGTCATGGTTTTATACCATTGCAAGTATTCTCCCCACTGCAAACGTGGGATTTTATCGAGTTCATCCCATTTTTGAATGCCAAACTGGGCTTTAAACCAAGCCTGAAAAGTTAAAGAGGGGGATGCAAGCGCAGGGCCAACCACATGTTTTGGGGAACGTAGTGTTTCCATTAGTGCAGGGGTTTGCCATGGGCCTTCTTTGCCGGCAGGGGCTTGATCGAAAACAATCGCATTGATACCGCGTAATTTCAGGGCGAATGCTGCTGTAATACCTGACATACCCGCACCAATGATAGCGACATCAACAACTTGGTTTTCAGGGTTATTTTTTGATAATGACCAAGACGTTATTGGTAAATTTAGATACTGCAAATCTTGTTTTATTTGCGCTTCTAATGCCTCTAAACCCATAATCAGTTCCATTGAATTACTCCTTACCTTCTACTATTTCAAAGGGTTCACCCAGAGATAACATTAAGCGGTTCGCCCATGAAAAGAAGGCCGTTGATTGAACTAAATCAAGTAATTCAAGTTCAGATAAACCCAAGTTTTGTAACTCTTTAATTTGTGATGGTGTGGCTTGGATGGGGGTTGCAGATAAAGAGGCGACTAAATCTGTGATGGCTAGGAGTCTGTCATCAAAACCTTCAGCAAGTACTGAACCCGTCGCAGTTGCTAGTAATTTATCAACATCAGCACGTCGTTCTTTTGCATACTGACTGGCTTTTCTAGCATGTACAGAAGCGCAGTATATGCAGCCATTAACTTTGCTAGTTACGGCCGCAGCAAATTCACGTTCCCAGCGAGATAACCCTTCTGAGGTATAAAACACGCCTCGGTCAACTAAAGTTCGTAACTCTAAAATTTTACTTTGATGGGCGAGCAGTAAAAAATATTCAGAGTTTAATTGACCAAATTTTTTCATGACTTGGGCTTCTTCAACGGATAGCGTTTTTGCATCCCTTGCTGAAATCCAAGCTTCCCATCCTAAGTTATCTTGTGTAAAAGCGGTTGGAGAAGAGTTCCCTTTTCGGGTTAATAGTTGATGGTTCCATTTACCAGCCACAACTTTGGACGAATTACTTGTAAGGCTGCTATTATCTGTCAGTAAAAGGATCCCTTCGATTAGCCGAGCTTGATAGGTGACATAAGTTATTAATTGGGCAAGTAAAATAATGTCACTCTCTTGCCAACCTTGTTCAGTTAATGCAGCAATTAATTGGTAATGGGTGTCTTTAGGTGATTGCGTTAAAATTTGCAGATATTCTTTTGCTGTGGAAAGTGGTTGGGTAAGAGGTTCATCAGGAATTGAGTCTATTAATTGCAAATAAAATTCAGCGAGACGGGGACTTCCCGTTATTTTCGCGACTTCATGAGCAAAATAATATTTCACATCATTTGTGAGAAGTGTCGATGGCGTAGAAAAAATAGCTTCAAATACGGCTTGAGTATTTTCAGTCGCGACTGAGCGTTCATGGCGAATTTTAGCTAAGTTGGAATCTGGCGTTAAATTAGTTAAATAATTAATTACATCATTATAGGAAATAGTCATAAAGCAACTCACTTTTTTTAAACGTTTTTATCTCCTTCATTACATATCAATCACATCACTAATCGAACGATCTATTTGTTATATATTTATAACCAAAAAGAATTACAAGTGACTCTTATATTACTTTTGTATTAAGTTATAACGATATAGTCTAAGTTGTGCTCTTTAATTATGATTATACTGCCCAAAATATCTTTACAGGGTTGTTACATATGTTAAAACAAAAAATAATAGGTTTATCTTTAATTACTACTGCTTTAGTTGTGTTGGCAGGGTGTGGCGATAATAGTGAAAAAGATAATCCTAATAAAAAACAAATTACAATAGGCTTTGGTGTTGGCAATTATATTGACCAAGTGGATAAAGGTATTGTACCGATTTTAGAAAAAAAAGGTTATACCGTTAATTTGCGCCAATTTTCACAGAATAGGCAAATAAACCCTGCTTTTGAAGAAGGCTCTATTGATGCTTCTGTAAATCAAAGCCGTGCCTATATGGAGGCTTATAACAAAAAAAATAATATTAACATGGTGGCATTGACAGACTCACCGAGTGCGCCTCAAAGCCTGCGGTCAAATAAACATAAAACGCTGGATGATGTGAAAGATGGTATGATTGTTGCGTTATCTAATGACCCCGTTAATGCAGAGCGTGGCGCTAGGATCCTGGAAAAGTTAGGTTGGATTACAATTAAGCCTGATGTGAGTACATTAAGTTTTAGTGTTAATGATATCTCCCCAAATGAATATAACTTAGATATTCGAGAAACCGATGCGGCTCAAGGGTTGCGATTATTAGATGATGTTGATTTTGTTGTTGTGAATGGTAACTATGTGGCAAGTGCTGGCCAACGTATTGCTGATGGTTTAGTTGTAGAAAACTCACCGCTAGAGCATCGCGTTATTGTGACTGTCATGCAAAAAGACCTAGATGCTCAGTGGGCAAAAGATTTGAAAGAAGCTTTTGAATCTAAAGAGTATGCAGATTATATTCGTTCTCAGCGTATTTATGATGGTTTTATTGAACCTGACAGCTGGAACAAATACCCTAAATAAAATCCTAGTCTATTTTTTTATTATTAATATTATGTTAACCACTAATTTTTATTAATTAGTGGTTTTTTGCTATAAAAGATAAATATCTTACTGATTTAATATGAAAAAGATTCGTGTTGAATTTGTAGACAACAGGATGTTTTTTCGTTATTTAATAGGTTAGGAAAGGTATTATAAAAATAGTCTGTAGATAATTTTATTTAGAAAATAGAACTGACAGGGGGAAAATATGAGCAATGAATTAATTGATGCATTTAATGTAATAAAATCTAAAAAATGGGTTGATTTGACACATAGCTTCGATAAAGACTCACCGCATTTTTTTATGTTTGACTCTGCTGAGTTTAAAACATTATTTGGCTATCCAGAAGGTTTCTTTGCACAGCAATTTACATTTCCAGGGCAATATGGCACCCATATTGATGCTCCCTGTCATTTCGTTGAAGGGAAACGTTATTTACATGAGCTTGAATTAAAAGAACTTGTTCTGCCATTGATTGTTATTGACCAGTCTGAAAGGGCAAAAGAAGATCCTAATTTTGCATTTTCTCTTGATGATGTCCTTAATTTTGAAGCGAAATATGGCCGAATTGAATCAGGGAGTTTTGTTGCATTACGTACTGACTGGAGTAAACGTTGGCCATCACAAGAGCTGATGGATAATAAAGATGACGAGGGCAATAACCAAATACCGGGTTGGGGAATGGATGCACTTAAATTTTTATTTGAAGAACGCGGAATAAAAGCGATTGGTCATGAAACATTTGATACTGATGCAGCAAAAGATTTTCGAAAAAATAATGCGTTACTTGGTGAGTATTATGTATTAGAACAGGATACATACCAAGTTGAATTATTGGCTAATTTGGACCAAGTCCCCACTCGTGGTGCTGTAATTTTTAATATTGTTGCTAAACCAAACAATGCTAGTGGTTTTCCTGTTCGTTCTTTTGCAATACTGCCATAGAATTTATAATTATAACCAATCTGCTAATGTAATAGCAGATTGGCTAAAACGACTATAAAGCAAATAAAATCCATGCAGCAGCTAATAACATACACAAGAGTGCTACAACTCCCCCTGATTTAGAAAACTCACCAAAAGAAATTTTTACGCCATATGCCGCTGATTGTTCGACCACAATAATGCCAGCAAGACTACCGAAAACCAGTAAGTTACTTGAAAAACCAGAACCCAAAACGAGAGCGGCGCCTAACGAATCGGCATTACCTTCAGGTGTTAAGAAGGGAACGAGTAACATGACTGAGGGGTTGTTTCCAACGATAGTACTTAGAACACCAGTAACTAAAAATAGAGCTAATGGATTGTTGAGATCCACACCATAGCTTCGCAAATCAGTTAATAATTGCTGAGGAAGACCTGTGGCGGCAAAAGCGGCATTGACGACAAATAATCCCATGATGAGTAATAAAAGATTGCCATCGACGAGTTTAAGCATATCACTCGAGGCAATGGATCTATTTAATAATAAAAATCCAGCAGCCGTTAATGCTATAAGTTCTTTAGGAATATCAGTCACAATAAAGGTAATGATAACTGCGAAAGTAATAACACCAGCTTTTGCAGTTTCCCATACATTTAATGTTTCTTGGGTGGTTTGAGGGGGAGTTGATAGCGCATTTTCTTTAGTCAAATACCAACGATTACGATATAACCAAACAAGTACTAACCATGTTAATGGTAAGGAAAGCAGGGCTGGTATTGCAGACGCCTGTAATAAGCCAACAAACGAGATATCGAGTCCTTGCGCTGCGATCATATTCTGTGGGCTACCAATTAATGAGCCCGCCGCTCCGTTATTAGCCGCGAAACAAAAGCCAAGTAAAAAAGGAATTGGGTTTAAACCGCGAGATAAACTAATTGATACTAATAATGGTGTCATAGCGACAACAACAACATCATTCGTGAGCAATGCAGAAAGAAAGCCGCCGACAAGAATTAAAACAGCCAGTAATATTGGTGGTGAAACTTTTAGCATCGCCACCCGGTTTGCGGTCCAGCTATAAAAACCAGAAACAACGAAAGAAGCAGAAACGACCATAAGCCCAAATAACATACCAATAGTTCGGTAATCAATAGCATTCCATGCATGGGGAGGGGTAATACTATCGATAGCCATCATAGCTAAGGCACCAATAACCGCAGCGCCAGTTCTATCAACTTTGAAGCCAGGTAGCTTACCAAAGCCCATCGCAATATAAACCAAAAGAAAAACAATAACGGTTAACGTCATGATATTCACATTTTAATTAAGAAAATTAGAGGTAATTTATCGGTGAACACCTGATGAAGCAAGGCTAAATAATGTATTGATAATAATGCGTTGCTGTTGGTTCTATTTAAGACTATCTCAAAAAGACGGTGGCTATAATGAAATAGATAATACGTTTAGTAATTTTATTACAAAATTGAGAAATGATCTGTGCGGGTGAGAAAATGTTGGCAGTTCACTGGGTAGAAAAAGATAAATAGAAAATAAATTGTGATGATTGTCACCAATTGAAGATAAATTGTGATTTTTTCTTTGTGATTAAAATCACGAAAAATGTTTTTTTAGTGCAAAAAAAGAGCAATGTAATTTAGTAACACGATTTTTTTGTGATCTTTGTCAATATAAAGATGGGGTAAGTAGGGGGTGGATGGTGATGATGGTCACAAAAAGGCCCGCGTGGTGCGAATCTGATCAAGCTCATGCTAGAGTGAAAGTGTTGAAAAAATCACAGACGTTATTTGGCGATAACGTTACAACTTTATCATTTTCGTACCACGGGGTTCTGTCATGGTAACATCAAATATCAAATTAAAGGTACAGAATTTTGGGCGTTTCCTCAGTAATATGGTTATGCCTAATATCGGTGCCTTTATCGCTTGGGGATTAATAACGGCGTTATTCATCCCAACTGGCTGGTGGCCTAATGAGACATTAGCTCAACTTGTTGGCCCTATGATCACTTATTTATTACCACTATTAATCGGTTATACTGGTGGCCGTTTAGTTGGTGGAGAGCGGGGCGGAATAGTCGGCGCAATAACAACAATGGGGGTAATTGTTGGTGCTGACATGCCAATGTTTATGGGGGCAATGATTGCTGGCCCATTAGGCGGATATGCAATAAAACGTTTTGATTTGTGGATAGAAGGCAAAGTTAAAACAGGTTTTGAAATGTTGGTGAATAATTTTTCCTCCGGCATTATCGGCATGTTATTAGCCATTTTGGCTTATTTAGCTATTGGGCCTCTTGTTGCAGGGCTATCCAAAATATTGGCAGCAGGCGTGAATGTGATGGTGGAGAATAATTTACTTCCACTCACGTCTATTTTTGTTGAGCCCGCCAAGATATTATTTCTAAATAACGCGATTAACCACGGTATTTTCTCACCCTTAGGTATTCAACAAGCGACTGAAACTGGCGCATCTATTTTCTTTCTTATTGAAGCCAACCCTGGACCGGGTTTAGGTGTTTTACTTGCTTACATGTTTTTTGGTAAAGGAAATGCGAAGCAATCTGCACCAGGAGCCGCAATTATTCACTTTTTTGGTGGGATACATGAGATTTATTTCCCCTATGTCTTAATGAACCCTCGGTTAATTCTTGCAGTTATTCTGGGTGGGATGACAGGAGTGTTTGTTATGAACCTTTTTCATGCAGGGTTAGTCTCTCCTGCATCACCGGGTTCAATATTTGCAGTTCTGTTGATGACGCCTAAGTCATCATTGGTCGGTGTGATTTTATCAGTCACCAGTGCGACGTTAGTTTCCTTTATTGTTTCCGCGATTTTATTAAAGAAAACTCGCATAGGTGATGATGATGAGCTCGAAAATGCTACGAAAAAAATGCGTAATATGAAATCGCAATCAAAATCATCGGCAGCAGTAGAAATCAATCAAAATACCTCTGTTAATTTAGCAGAAGTACGCAACATTATTGTAGCTTGTGATGCAGGAATGGGTTCTAGTGCCATGGGAGCAGGGGTATTAGCTAAAAAGGTGCGTGATGCGGGCTTATTAGGAATTTCTGTTACGAACATGGCAATTAACGACCTGCCGGATAACGTTGATATTGTGATAACGCATAAAGATTTAACACAAAGAGCGAAAACATTTGCACCAAATGCAATGCATATATCGTTGACTAATTTCCTAGATAGCCAAACGTATAATGATCTTGTAACAAACTTAATAGCTAAAAAAAATCCTCAAGCAGCAAATGATGGACGACTGATTAAACAAACGATTATTGCAGCAAATGATGAATTCTATGAAATGGAAGATCATGATGATGCGATATTTACATTGAGTGCAAAGCATATTCATTTAAACCTATCTGCACAGAATAAAATGCAAGCCATTCAATTTGCGGGGCAAAAATTAGTTGAGGGTGGCTATGTTGAGCCTGACTATATTGAGGCGATGTTAGCTCGCGAAAAACTGACTTCAACCTATCTAGGTGAATCTATTGCTGTTCCTCATGGCACCATAGAAGCAAAAGATCGAGTATTAAAAACTGGCATTGTTATTTGCCAATACCCTGAAGGCGTACAATTTGGTGAAGAACCTGATGAAATTGCCCGCCTAGTTATTGGTATTGCAGCACAAAATAATGAGCACATTGAAGTTATCACACGAATTACTTCCGCTTTAGATGAAGATGGGGTTATTGAGCGTTTATGTGAAACCCAAGATGTTCAGGAAGTACTCGAAATTTTAGCGTCTCAAAGTGCAGCATGAGGAGAATAATAATGAAAGTCATTCATTTTGGTGCAGGAAATATAGGCCGCGGTTTTATTGGTAAATTATTAGCAGACGCAAATTCACAAGTAACTTTTACTGATGTCAATCAGCCATTGATTGACCAACTCGCGCATCAGCAATCTTATAATGTTCATGTTGTTGGTCAGGAAAATCGTATTGAGAAAGTTCAACACATTCACGCTATTAATAGTAATGACCCTAAAACGATAGAGTTTATTGCAACAGCAGATATGCTTACAACAGCAGTCGGGCCACAGGTGCTGGAAAAAATTGCCTCAACGATAGCTAAAGGCATTATTCATAGAAAATCGTTGGGAAATAACCAGCCGCTCAATATTATTGCATGTGAAAATATGGTAAGAGGAACTAGCCAACTAAAGCAACATGTATTGGCTCAATTGCCTGAAGAGTTGCATCAATGGGTTGAGCAGCATATTGGCTTTGTAGACTCCGCAGTTGACCGTATTGTTCCTCCGATGGATGCAGCGAATGATGACCCGCTTGACGTTACTGTCGAATCCTTTAGTGAGTGGATTGTTGACCAGACACAATTTGTTGGTGATATTCCTATTATCAATGGGATGGAATTAACGGATAACCTAATGGCATTTGTTGAACGCAAACTATTTACGTTAAATACAGGCCATGCGATGACAGCGTATTTGGGACAATTATATGGATACCAAACAATTAGTGAGTCAATTGGGGATTTGAGGATCCATACTGTTGTTAAATCGGCTATGCAAGAAAGTGGACAAGTTTTAATTCAACGTTATGGCTTTGATTCACAAATACATAATCAATACATAGATAAAATACTAAGTCGCTTTGCAAACCCATATTTAAAAGATGATGTTAGTCGAGTAGGGCGACAGCCTATGAGAAAGTTAAGTTCTAATGATCGCTTAATTAAGCCGTTGTTAGGCACATTTGAATACCAATTACCAAATGAAAATCTGATCATAGGAATTGCTGCCGCATTGCATTTCAGATGTGAAGCCGATCCTCAAGCAAATGAAATGGCAAAGTTAATTGCTGACAAAGGTATATATCAAGCGGTTGTTGAGCTTTGTGGGTTAGAGCAATATCCCGAGGTTGTTGATAGAATCTGTTCTCAATACCAGTTATTGATATTGAGCAATAAGTGATATTACGGATAATAGATTGATTAATTGAGGTTCAGTCACTTTATGGCTATCTACAGAATGATAGTAAGTAGTATAGCTATAAAGTGATAAAAGAAGCTAATATGGAAAATAAACAAAACATTGAAAATCAGATTCTTGAGCGGTTAAATCAACGGCCAGAAGTAAATTTATTTGTTCAAGAGGTCGTTCTTTTAATTTCACAAGCTATTGATAAATTAATGTTAAAAGTTTTTAGAAAGGATGACTATGCAGTAAAATATGCAGTTGAACCACTTTTAACTGGAAATGGGCCATTAGGAGAGTTATCAGTTCGTTTGAAACTTCTATTTGCATTAGGGGCGATTTCTCGTGAAACCTATGAAGATATAGAATTATTTCTTGCTTTGAATGAATCGTTATCAACCGAAAATTTAAATATAAATTTTACAGATGATGAAATTTTAGGCAGCATTAAAATGCTTCATTGTATGGAACCTTTACCAGAAATGATGAGATTCAATCAACCAGAGGATCTTGTCGATAACCAATTAATTGAATTACAAAAACACCGTTTTCAGCAAATGATCAAATCCTCATTGGTGTTGTCTGTAACGGCTTTAATTACCCAAATTATAGAAACTGATGTATTTTAAAATCGCATATTCAGTCCTCTCCTATTTTACTGTTTACTTATCAAAGTAAATATGTTTGAAATAACACATTATTAGTCGGGTATCAGCAGAGCATCGAATGAATATTATTGTTGCACATGAAATTACCACTGAAGATAAAGAAGAACTCCTTGCAGGGTTACGTAGTTTTAATATCCAATATTTGAATGCAGAACGTTTTGGTGAGCTAGGCGTTTATTTTAGAAATGATTCTGGTGTTATGTTGGGAGGATTACTGGCTTCTGTGAAGGCAAATTGGCTTTGTATCGATTTTTTATGGGTAAGTGAGGACGCCAGAAAAATGGGGTTAGGCAGTAAATTGATGAAGATAGCTGAACGAGAAGCAATTAAATTAGGTTGTATTCATAGTTTAGTTGATACATTCAGTTTTCAAGCCTTGCCATTTTATGAAAAATTAGGATATGTAAAACAAATGTCCTTGCCCGATTTCCCAGAGACAGGCATGGAGAGGCATTATCTCACTAAAACTGATTTATCATAATCATATTTACTGCATTTAATCTGCTGTAAGTTGACATTGTTATCATTTAACTAGCATTTGATACACGAAGAGAAGATATGAAAGTTTGTATTATAGGGACATCTGGAGCAGGGAAGACGACGTTATCTGCCAAGTTATCTGATGTATTTAACACGCCCGTGTATGGTTATGATGAAATTTATTGGGATAAAACCCAGCAGGAATATATCAAAAATCCTCAATCTACTATTAACGCCTTAGTTTTAGCGATAACGTCTAAAACAGAATGGATAGTTGAAGGTGCTTACGATAAGCGTTTAATACCATTTTTTAACGATTGTACGCTGATTATTCGCTTAATTATACCTTATCGTATTTGTGCCTTTAGAATTGTAAAACGATACCTTTCATCGAAACTTACAACAACGGGGCCTAAAGAAACGCTTTTTAATACGATTGAGCTATTACGATTTGCAAAGCAATTTGATAAGAGACTTGATGATTTCTTTGCTCAAAATCCTTTATTTGCATCTAAGGTCATCATTATTAATGACAATAAGCAATGTATTGGTGCAATAAACAAACATTTAGAGCAAATAAAATAAATAGAATTCGTTTCCTGCCAAGCACCTACCTTTATAACTAATCTTTACGATAATTTTATTTAAGATGATTAAGTTTGGGTGACTACCAACCGAAGCTTTTACGAACACAGAGTTTGCATCTATAGTACTTCTTATTTTCTTAATGTTTAGATATTGTTTAATTGCTGATCTGAACTTACAAATTTATATAGGTCTAAAACTTAATATGAGTGTAAATATGAGGTATGACATGAGGTTGTTTATAATCGTTTTTGCAGTAATGCTTTCCGCTTGTGCATCTTCTGGGCATGAGTTAAGTAAAGAAAAACCTAAAGATGACCCTTACGCTGATAGCACATTAAACAGTATTAAAGCTGGTCAGGATATTCAAATAGAGCGGCAAATGCGACGAGGATATTAATTTGGCAATAGAATAATTAATAATAAACTAAGAAGTCTGCCTATGAAGTGCCTTCTACTAATCGTTGGGTAACTAATTACAGGGAGGCATTTCATCGTTATAAATTTTTCTTTTTGGCTATTTAGTATTTTAAAAGCCAAGACATAGGGCCGTTGTTGACATATGAAGATACAAACCTTAGGTATCGGTTAATTCGTATGCTTTTTTTGTGTCTTGCTGTTTCGATTTGGTTTGTATTTCGCTTTATAGGGGGGATTGAGTATGAGTAATAGACATGATTGGCTTTGTGAGGTTTTTGTTTAGGTGGGAATAGCTGGGTTTAGCTTGCTATGGTGTCCCCTGCAGGAATCGAACCTGCAACTAGCCCTTAGGAGGGGCTCGTTATATCCATTTAACTAAGGGGACTTTTGGAGTCATAATTACGACAGCGAAGGCATTTTACTGTTCAGGTCTAATTGAATCAAGTTGTTACGGGCAAATAATCCAATTTATCTTCCATAAATATTTTTTTGACTATTTTTTACTCGAAAATAGGGTGGTTATCATTTCTATAATTAAGGGAAGTGAGCATTTCTGCTTTGTACTAGTTGTTCAATTTTCTTATAATAAGAATATGATTAAATGGCGTATAATTAGTCCTTAAGGTAATTAAATAACTCAAAAGGATTAACATAATTCTTTTTTTAGCCTTACTATAAGCAAAATAGTTATTACAGTGGAAAGTACCGTAGTGGAACGGTGCAGGGAATGGAGAAATGTTATGAAGTTTCGCATGACGGGCGTTTTTCTGGCAGGGGTGCTAATTGCAGGTTGTGCAAGTAGCATTGATCCAGAAACACATGAGCGTTCAGACCCCTTAGAAGGGTTCAACCGAGCAATGTTTAATTTCAACTATAACGTCCTCGACCCTTATGTGTTAAGGCCAGTCGCTGTTGCTTGGAACGATTATGTCCCGATGCCCGCCCGTAATGGATTAACCAATTTTTTTGTTAACCTTGAAGAACCTGCAAGTATGTTAAATAGCTTTTTGCGAGGTGAAGTTACTCAAGGTTTCAAACACTTTAACCGCTTTTTCCTTAATACCGTCTTTGGTATGGGGGGACTTATTGATGTTGCATCAATGGCCAATCCTCAGCTAGTTAAAGAAGAGCCCAAACGCTTTGGTAATACATTGGGTTATTACGATGTGGGCTATGGCCCCTATGTGGTACTACCAGGATATGGCAGTGTAACACCAAGGGAAGAAGGCGGTGACTTAGTTGATGATTTATATCCAATGCTAAGCTATCTCACATTCTGGATGTCAGCAGGTAAGTGGGCACTGGAAGGAATTGAAACTCGAGCAAGGTTATTAGATTCAGATGGATTACTGAAAAACTCTTCAGACCCGTACTTAATGATGCGAGAAGCCTATTTCCAACGTAATGACTTTTTATCAAGTGGTGGTGCGTTAAAAGCAACAGAAAACCCAAATGCAGCAGCGATTGAAGACCAACTTGATTCGATAGATTAGTATATTGAATTGTTTTGGAAGGTTTATCACTCTCTTGTATACGAATGATACTAGAGAGTGATAAATAAAAAGCTAATCATTGTCTCGCTTTCCTCGTTGAGAGATGGTGTCAATTAAGGCTATTACCCCTAATACACCAATAAAACCGACAGTAAACAGTGTTCCCATAAAGCCTCCTAAGTTTTAGTCATTGTTGCCTCTTTTACATGCCTTCCGGCCTTAGCCAATAATAGAATATAGCGTGATTAATACAGTTTGATGAAAAAGCCATACATATTAGTGGATATCATCAGTATAAAATATGCTATTAGGTTGTATTTGCAAATAAGAACATTCAGAGAATGAATGGTAATCTAATGAAATATAAAGCGATTTATCTTAAAAATGCGATAGTGTGTATTTTATAAAGAAATGATGAGGTTAACTAATGTGCTTAACATTTAATTTACATATGATGCGGGTTAGGGTCAAGAAAATTTATGTTAAGTTTTGAAAATTAGTGGGATGAGATAGTTGAAGTTGAAAATAATATCAGGGAGGGAGCTCCCTGATATTTAAAAATTCAATTAATTAGAATGTATAGTTGAAGTTTACGCCGTATAACCAAGCAGAACCTTCAGATTTGAAGCGAGTTGTTGTGCTTGGGTCACCTTCTTTTAACATTTCATTGATATTAACCTTCTTGCCATGCATATAAGCAATACCCACATCAACAGAAGTGTTTTCATTGAATGCGTAAGTTGAGCCCGCACTTAACCAGTAGCGATCTTGGTCAGGTATAGAAATTGAGCGGTACTCTGCACGAACAGGCGTTTGGTCGTAGGCGATACCGGTACGGAATGTCCAGTTGTCGTCATAGAAATAAGTGGTACCCAAAGCTAAACGCCAAGCATCTTTGAAATGCTCAGGTTTATGGAATAGCTCTTTGCCATCACTTTTTTGATAAGCGGTTAGCTCTTTAAATTCACTCCAGCCAGTATAGGCAACGCTGTAATGTAGAGCCCACTTAGGCGCAACTTTATGATATCCAGAGAATTCCCAGATATCCGGCAAATTAAGGTCCAACGTGCCTTTAACGGTTTCTCCGCCCATTGGATTAAGAGGTTTCAGCAGAGGATGTTTTGGAATGTCATTAGTATATTTGCCATTTTCAAATTTAACTTTAACTTTTGAACGGTAAGTGAAGCTTAAGCGGTTGTCTTGGTTGATTTCATATAAAAGACCCGCATTCCAGCCATAGCCCCAATCATCACCTTCTAATTTAGCTGCTGTTGTGCTTGATGTCACACCGAAAGGCGCCAATTGTTTTGCACTTACTCCTAAGTGGCGAGTGATCTCGGCATCAGCATAGACTGCATTAACGCCTAAGCCGAAACTAAAATTATCATTTAACCGATAGGCGCCGCTTAGATTTAAGTTAACCGTTTTTAAATCTGTTTTTCCGCCAACAGGCCCACCAGCATAATTTTTAGGGAAATCGGTGGCTAAACCAAAGTTGGTAGTCATTGATGTACCAACCGCCCATTTATCATTGACAGGAAAGATAAAGTGAGCGTTAGGAACAAGAGCATTTGGTGCGATATTGTTCGAAGTAAATATATCGTTATCACGCCCTTTAATATCAACACTTGGATCAATATAAACGGCACCAATAGAAAGAGAAGGGCGATCAAACAACATCATGGCAGCAGGGTTTCGGCTTCCCTCACTTGCGTTGTCGCCCATCGCACCAGCCCCCGAAAACGCGCGTCCCAGTGCGGATGTAGAATATTCATTAAGCAAAAAACCAGCCGCGCCTGCGTTGGATGATACAATTGCCACTGCTATTGCTAAAGCTGATCTAGAAAACAGGTTTTTCTGGTTCATGACCAAAACCCTCTTATGTTTTATTTTGAATAAAGCGACTTCTATCGCAAGAAGCGCAGAATTGTAGGGTCCCTTGCCGCTATGACAAATCAGACCAGTTACTAGAGTATAGGTCTGACCACCTGATATGTTGCAAGCTTGTTTTGCAGTTATTGTGACTTTGTTTTCAAAAATGCGACATATTTAACAAAATGGCAACATAAACTGACGAATTGGGAGCAATAAGTATACGAATACGGGGTAAGATCAAACTTATGTTTAATTATTAGCGATATATTTTGATACACACTAGTTTTTAGCACTTTTTCAGCGTTATGATAGCAGCTTAACAGTTTGTTTATTTGGAGAGTAAGATGACTGATGCGATTAACCGTTGTAGCGCGGATGAAACCGCAGCCTGCTGCTGTGTAGATGTGGGAACAGTATTGGATAATAAAGACTGTACTGCTTCGTATCAGCATGTTTTTGCTACACAAGGTGAAGCAGAAACCATGTTGAAAACACTCACAGAGAAAGCAAAATCTGTTGAGTCAGACCCTTGTGTAATAACCCATTCTATCAAGTCTGTAGAGGGTGGAGTTGAGCTGACGGCTGAGTTTAGTTTTAGCTGTGAAGCTGAAAGCCTGATTTTTCAATTAGGCCTTCGTTAATCAAACGATTGAATTTACTCTAATTTGCCTTTTATCACTAAAACGATGGTGTGATTAACGTTCAGTGGTAAAAGGCTTCCTTTATCCTTTCACTTTCTTCTATTGCAAATCGCTGTGTTTTTACTCTAAGTTGCGTACCTGCTCGCATTTTTTATTAATACTCATTGATAATTGTGAATTTTATGTTAACAATCACTACAGGTCAGACCTCTTTGTCCACTTAGTGAGTTAGTTAACTATAATTTTCATTTTTGCTTTTAGCAGGAGCGACCATGAATCAATATCTCCACCATGGTGAAAAGACAGATAAAACAAAAGAAAGGATCGCCATTGTCAGTGGTCTACGCTTGCCTTTTGCAAAGCAATCTACGGCATATGCAGGAATTCCAGCCGTCGATTTAGGTAAAGCAGTCGTTGCTGAATTATTAGCCCGCAGTGATTTAGACAAAAACCTTATTGAGCAACTGGTATTTGGGCAAGTAGTACAAATGCCTGAAGCGCCGAATATTGCGCGGGAAATTGTTCTTGGAACAGGTATGAGTGTCTCAACAGACGCCTATAGTGTATCAAGAGCCTGTGCGACAAGTTTTCAAGCAATTGTTAACGTTGCTCAAAGTATGATGGTAGGTGATATTTCTATCGGTATTGCTGGTGGGGCCGACTCATCTTCTGTGCTTCCTATTGGCGTATCAAAAAAATTGGCCGAGACATTATTAGCATTAAGTAAAGCGAAGTCTGTTGGGCAAAAATTATCCCTGTTAACGAAATTACGCCTGAAGGATTTAGCGCCAGTCGCACCAGGCGTTGCGGAATATTCTACAGGGCTGCGTATGGGCGATACAGCAGAGCAAATGGCGAAAAGTTATCAAATTAGCCGAGCCCAGCAAGATGAGCTTGCTCATCGCTCGCATATATTAGCGACAAAAGCGTGGGAAAATGGTGCTTTAAATAATGAAGTTATGACTGCGTATATGCCTCCCTTTAAGCAAGCCTTTTCCCAAGATAACAATGTACGAACAAACTCAGTATTATCATCTTATGCGAAATTAAAACCTGCCTTTGATCGTAAACACGGTAGTGTTACCGCCGCAAATAGTACTCCGCTGACCGATGGCGCCGCAGCAGTGTTGATGATGACAGAATCTCGTGCGAAATCGTTGGGTTATACACCGTTAGGCTACATTCGAAGCTATGCGTTTTCAGCGATAGACGTATGGGAAGATATGCTATTAGGGCCTTCTTATGCCACACCACTCGCATTAAAACGTGCAGGGTTATCGTTGCAAGACTTATCCTTGATTGATATGCATGAGGCCTTTGCTGCGCAAACGCTCGCTAATTTACACATGTTTGGTAGCCGTAAATTCGCTCAGGAGAAACTGGGAATGGATAACGCAATTGGCGAAGTGGATATGGCTAAATTTAACGTCTTAGGTGGTTCTATCGCGTATGGGCACCCGTTTGCGGCTACAGGCGCACGAATGGTGACTCAAACCCTAAATGAATTGCGCAGACGGGGTGGTGGTTTTGGTTTAACAACAGCTTGTGCTGCGGGTGGTTTAGGTGCAGCAATGATCTTAGAGGTGGAATAATGGCTCAAAATTCTGCTACAGAAGTTGCGAGAGAAACAATACAACAAGCTTTTAGCTTAGAAATTTATGGCGAAAACGTGGGGGTGATCTTCATTGATGTTCCCAATGAAAAAGTCAATACATTAAAAGCTGAGTTTGCGGAGCAATTCCTTGCGATTTTACAACAAGCGCAGTCTACCTCTGGCCTGAAAGGGTTAGTTATTACCTCAGGGAAAAAAGATAATTTTATTGCTGGTGCGGACATTAGCATGATCGCTGGCTGTGAAAATAAAGCCCAAGCCAGTGAGTTGTCAAAAGCAGGCCATGTATTATTTGATAAAATCGATAATTACCCCTTGCCTATTATTGCTGCGATACATGGTGCGTGTTTAGGGGGCGGGCTAGAGCTTGCTTTAGCATGTCATGCACGAGTTTGTTCAAATGATAATAAAACGAAATTAGGTTTACCCGAAGTACAATTGGGGTTGTTACCCGGTTCCGGAGGAACGCAGCGTTTACCTAGGTTGATCGGCATTCCACATGCATTGGATTTAATGCTGACAGGTCGTCAGTTAAAAGCCAAACAGGCGCTGAAATTAGGGTTGGTTGATGATGTGGTTCCTGAGTCTATTTTACTCGACGTTGCAGTTAAAATGGTGAAAAAAGGGGGCGTTCAGCGTCCTGCTATTCATTGGCAACAGCGCCTATTAAGTAGCAAATTACTTCGCAATAAAGTGTTCGATAGCGCCAAACAAAAAGCACTCAGCAAAACCAAAGGCCATTACCCCGCCCCTGAAAAAATTATTCATGTTGTGAAAACAGGAATGAATAAAGGGTTGCAAGCCGGTTATGCAGAAGAAGCGAAAGCCTTTGGTGAGCTTGTGATGACACCAGAGTCTGCTGCATTACGTAATTTATTTTTTGCGGTTACTGCGTTAAAAAATGAAACGGGTGCACAAGCAACACCCTTGAAGATTAATCAAGTTGGTGTGCTTGGTGGCGGGTTGATGGGGGGCGGAATTGCTTATGTCACGGCTTTTCAAGGTAAATTACCCGTTCGTATTAAAGATATTTCAGACAAAGGTGTTACCCAAGCCTTGCGCTATAGCTGGGATCTGCTGACTCAGCGAGTTATCAAGCGGCGGTTATTAGCTCGAGAGCGTGCAGCCGTTATGGCTAGAGTATCAGGCACATTAAGTTATCAAGGTCTTGAAAACGCTAATGTTATTATTGAGGCGGTATTTGAAGATTTAGCACTAAAACAAAAAATGGTTGCTGAAGTTGAAAAGATGTCGAAACAACAAGCCATTTTTGCCTCTAATACATCATCTTTACCTATTCACCAAATTGCACAGAATGCGACCCATCCTGAAAAAGTTATTGGCTTACACTATTTTAGTCCAGTGGATAAAATGCCGTTGGTTGAAGTCATCCCTCATCAACACACCGATGAAACAACGATTGCAACTGTTGTTGCTTTGGCAAAACGCCAAGGCAAAACAGCGATTGTTGTAGGGGATGATGCAGGTTTCTATGTAAATCGTATTTTAGCGCCATTCTTATGTGAAGCCGCCCAATGCCTTGTTGAAGGTGAATCAATAGAGCATATTGACCGTGCTTTAGTTGAATTTGGCTTCCCTGTCGGGCCTTTTAATCTATTAGACGAAGTCGGTATTGATGTAGGGACTAAAATTTTACCGATTTTAGTTGAGCGTTTTGGTGAGCGTTTTAAAGCCCCTGATTTACTCGATAAAGTCGTTAAAGATGACCGAAAAGGGAAGAAAAACGGCAAAGGTTTTTATGAATATGGTCATCACACAAATAAGTTGTGGTTTTGGAAAAAAGCCAATAAACGTCAAGTTGATAAAACCATTTATTCACTGATTGGCGTAGTTCCCAACAATACACTAACTAAAGCGGATATTGCACAGCGGTGCGTTATGATGATGCTTAATGAAGCTGCCCGTTGTCTTGATGAAAATATCATTAAAAGTGCGCGTGATGGGGATGTGGGGGCGGTATTTGGTATCGGTTTCCCGCCTTTCTTTGGTGGCCCATTCAGGTATATGGATAGCTTGGGGATTGCAAAAACCGTGGAAACCCTGAATAACCTCGCTGTGAGATATGGTGATAAATTCGAGCCTTGTGAATTGCTATGTAACATGGCAGAAAATAATCAAACCTTTTTTTCTGCAAATGCAGAAGATGAGGTTAACGCAACAAAACTAAGTAACGAACAATAATGGCATAGCAGGGTAGACTATTAGCCGATGGTTGTTTGATTCAATAAAACTAGTCAAGGCCTGATGCCAAATATATTCTTGGTTATCAGGCTTTTTTAAGTAAAGTTCGCATGATTAGAATAAATAATTATATTATCTTTAACTGATTGATAATAAATAGCAAACTTTAGCCCACAACATAGCCAGCTAAAGAAACATACATAAAAATCTACCCAAATCATTTTCTTTGTTGGTCATTTCATGCAGAATCACATTTCACCCCAACTGATGGTTACTTTTACAACAATTATCTTAACAACAAAAGAATAACCACCTTAATAAGGTAGGTTACTCAGATGGTGGATTATGCAAGTTTACATTATGCGTCACGGTGATGCAGCGATACAAGCGCCTAGCGATGCTGAGCGCCCATTGACTCAAAAGGGAAAAGACGACTCAGTATTAATGGCTCAATGGTTACAGAACCAAGGTATTAAGATTGATTCGGTGTTAGTAAGCCCTTATTTAAGAGCCGAACAAACTAGGCAGGTTGTGAGTCAATACCTTGATTTGCCAGCAAAGTCGGAAATTTTAGGGCAATTAACACCTGGAGGGAATGCTGAATTTGTGGCTGATCATATTCGAGACCTTGCTGTGCTAGGTGCAAATGCGATATTAGTTGTATCTCATTTACCGCTGGTTGGTTATTTAGTATCGGAGCTGTGCCCACATAAAGAACCACCTATGTTCACCACATCAACAGTTGCATGCGTAGATATTGATGTGGCTCATCAGAAAAGTCATTTCGAATGGATGTTGAGCCCATCACAATTGCTGTTTGCTAAATAATACAGAACAGTATGAGCGCTTAACGACGAGCGCTCTCCGCAGTTTCAATAAGTAGTAATAAGGCAGCATTACCACCCCATTCTTTAGGTGCTTGGTGAAAAGCAATAATATCAGGATGTTGGGCAAGCCATAGAGGTGTTTGCTGCTTTAAAACATGCTTGCCATGGCCGTGCATAATGCAGGCACAATAGACATTTTCACGCTTGCAGGCGGCAATAAGTGCGCCAATTTCTTGTTTTGCTTCCATTTGTGTTAAGCCATGCAAATCTAAAAATAACTCGGGAACGTAGTCACCCCGACGAAGTTTCTTTAATTCATAAGGATTGGCTTCTGGCCTTAAATAACGTGTAGGCCCTTCATTTTCAAGTTGAGGCTGGAATTCATCTGAAAAATAAAAAGAGGCGTCAACCTGTTCTTGCATGACTTTTTTATTTGATGCTTGTGTCACTTTGGCACGTACAGGTGCGTGCAGGACTTGATCCTGACGGATTTTTTTTGCTCCATTAATGGCTTCTTTGAAAAGACGAATATCTTCATCTTCTAGACCAAATTTTTTCTTCATAATTTTAGTAATGTATTTTTGTGATTAATTTTTCTGGTTGCTAGTGTAACTCATTTTTAATGAATGGTGATAATCGTAGATTGTTCGCGTGAAGTAACATTTTTATAACCTTTTTACAGGTAAGCATTGACAAAAGGGGACTTGCTAGTCTAATTGTATATACATATATATACTATTTATTAATACAATGATTAAAACTGAATTCAATAACAATAGGAAAAACGATGGTATTCAAAACACACTCACAAGATATCGTTTGGCGTAATGGCCGTATTGCCACTATGGACCCAGAACTATCGGTCCCTTATGGACTTGTTGAACACCATGATTTAGTTGTCCGTGATAATAAAATAGTTGCAATAGTTCCTACTCAGGAAGTCGAACTAAATGACTGCCAGGTTATTGATGTCAAAGGTAAATTAATAACGCCCGGATTAATCGATTGCCATACTCATTTAGTTTTTGGCGGTGACCGAGCGTCTGAATGGGAACAGAGAATGAATGGGGTTTCTTATGAAACCATTAGTTCTCAAGGTGGTGGAATTAATTCTACTGTGCGTGAAACTCGTAAGATGAGCGAGAACGAATTGTTTGAACGAGCTAAACCAAGGCTCGAAGCATTAATTCGAGAAGGCGTGACAAGTATTGAAATGAAATCAGGTTATGGGCTTGACTATGAAAATGAAGAAAAACAATTACAAGTCGCGAAACAGTTATCTGCACAATATCCTATTTCAGTCAGTTCAACCCTGCTTTCCGCTCACACTGTCCCCGTTGAATATAAAGATAGACCTGATGAATACATTGATTTGATTTGCCAAAAAATCATGCCTGAATTATGGGAAAAAGGCCTGTTTGAGGCGGTAGATGTTTTCTGTGAAAGTGTGGGGTTTTCCCTTTATCAAAGTGAAAAATTATTTTCAGCGGCTCAGAAATTAGGGATCCCAGTGAAAGGGCATGTGGAGCAGTTATCAAACTTAGGTGGGAGCGAGTTGGTTGCTCGTTACAAAGGTTTGTCAGTTGACCATATTGAATATCTAGACCTAGAAGGGATTAAAGCACTTAAAGCGAGTGGAACGGTTGCAGTTTTATTACCGGGGGCATTTTATTTTTTACGGGAAACCAAGTTACCGCCAATTGAGCTGTTGCGGGAACACAATGTTCCTATGGCAGTTTCAACGGATTTTAACCCAGGCACCAGTCCTTTTGCCTCATTACGTATTATTATGAATATGGCGGCCGTCCTATTTAAGCTGACACCGGAGGAGATATGGGCAGGCGTGACACGTAACGCTGCAAAGGCGTTAGGCCGTGAAAATAGCCATGGGCAATTGAAAACGGGCTTTGTTGCTGATTTTGTTGTGTGGAATGCGCAAGAGCCTGTCGAAATGATTTATGAACAAGGGAGTAACCCATTGTTCATTAGAGTGCATGAAGGCAAAATTACCCATCGAAACGGGTGATATATGTGACCCGCAGTTCTAGCTACGAAAATAACAATAATTAATAGTGGTAAATGATGTTGTTTGCCGCAATTTACCCTAAATATTTTCTGTTTTTTGTTTGTTTTTATTAAAATTACATCGTTTAATTATGTGAATGCTTAATAATTAAGCATGATGTTTTTATTCGCGACTGTCAGGATAAAAAATGTCCGATAGCACTAAGGTCGTGTTGTATGCTATCCAATGAATAGCATATTAATACTTAAGATTTTAATCATTAAATTGGAAATGACTGTGACAGCCGATAAAAAGGATAAACAGGGGGCACCGCTCCCACTCTATTTGCAAGTAAAACAATCGATAATTGAAAAGATCCATACGGCAGAGTGGAAGGCAAATGACCGTATTCCATCTGAGTCTGAGCTCGTGACACAGTTTCAATGTAGCCGGATGACCGCTAACCGAGCACTACGTGAATTAACGGCTGAAGGGTTATTGGTTCGCTTGCAAGGTGTGGGAACGTTTGTGGCTGAGCCAAAGGGGCAATCCGCACTATTTGAAATACACAGTATTGAAGCCGAAATACTGGCAAGAAACCATAAATACAGTTGCAGGATCATTAAGCTCGAAGAAATACAAGCGTCTCCAGCGCTCGCAAATGAATTAAATATCAGCCCAGATAGCGCCGTGTTTCATTCTATTATTGTACATTTAGAAAATGATGTCCCTGTACAAATTGAAGACAGATATGTCAATGCCTTAGCAGCACCTGACTATTTAAAGCAAAATTTTTCATCGATTACACCGCATGATTATTTGTCTCAAGTCGCTCCTTTAACACAAGGGGAGCATATTGTTGAGGCCGTAGAGGCAGATGAGCGCTCAGCGAGGTTATTGCAAATTACCACAGGCGCATCTTGTTTGTTAATTACAAGGCGTACTTGGTCCCAGTCTTTCACGGTGACAAGTACCAAACTATTGTTTCCTGGTCACCGCTATAAGCTTAAAGGTAGTTTCACGTCATAAGTTATTTCTCCACGTAAAAGTATGGGCGGAATGATATACAACATATTTTCCGCTTATCGTATCGAGTGATTTCCTTTCATACCCATTTCGTGTGAATTTATTGTGAATTAAATGTGATCCAACAAGCATATTTAGAATAAAAAACACACACAAAAATATCAGGTTCATTTTATATCCAATTGTTTTATTTGAATAAAAATATTTTTATATCATATTTTTTTAATCTTTATGTTAAAAGATTGATTGATCGTACATGTATATACAACTATATCTATAAGAACAATAAAAGGTAGCTAATGGACAGATAAAAGAGGGTATATAAGTGACAGCACTGAATAATAAATATCGAAATATCGAAATTAGGGCGCCGCGGGGAAACACATTAAATGCCAAAAGTTGGCTGACAGAAGCCCCATTACGCATGTTAATGAATAACCTTGATCCTGATGTTGCAGAAAATCCTCATGAATTAGTGGTCTATGGCGGTATCGGGCGTGCAGCACGTAATTGGCAATGCTATGACCAAATTGTTGAGTCCTTAAAACAACTCGAGAGTGATGAAACACTGCTGGTTCAGTCAGGTAAGCCCGTCGGTGTTTTCAAAACCCATGCAAATGCTCCACGTGTTTTAATTGCTAACTCAAATATAGTGCCACATTGGGCAAACTGGGAGCATTTCAATGAGTTGGATGCGAAAGGCCTCGCCATGTACGGGCAAATGACGGCAGGTAGCTGGATTTATATCGGTAGCCAAGGCATTGTTCAAGGAACGTATGAAACCTTTGTGGAAGCCGCTCGTCAGCACTTTAATGGTGATTTAACCGGGCGTTGGGTATTGACTGCAGGTTTGGGTGGAATGGGGGGAGCGCAACCTCTTGCTGCAACATTGGCTGGTGCATGCTCATTGAATATTGAGTGCCAGCAAAGCCGTATTGATTTCCGTTTAAGAACTCACTATGTGGATGAACAAGCGGCCGACCTTGATGATGCATTAGCGCGTCTTAAAAAATACACATCGGAAGGAAAAGCCATTTCTATTGCACTGTGTGCCAATGCCGCTGAAATTCTGCCTGAGCTTGTCAAACGTGGTGTAAAACCGGATATGGTGACCGATCAGACAAGTGCTCATGACCCGCTAAATGGTTATTTGCCAATTGGGATGAGCTGGGAAGAGTACCGTGAGCGCAGTGTCCAAGAGCCCCAAGCCACCGCGTTGGCAGCGAAAAAATCCATGGCTGAACATGTTAAAGCCATGTTAGCGTTCAAACAACAAGGCATTCCTACGTTTGATTATGGGAACAATATTCGCCAAATGGCGTTGGAAATGGGCGTAGAGAATGCGTTTGATTTCCCAGGTTTTGTGCCTGCTTATATTCGCCCGCTATTTTGCCGCGGTGTTGGCCCATTCCGCTGGGTCGCGTTATCAGGGGATCCTGAAGATATCTATAAAACCGATGCGAAAGTGAAAGAGCTGCTACCGGATGATAAGCATTTACATCGCTGGTTGGATATGGCTCGTGAACGTATTAGCTTCCAAGGCTTGCCAGCACGTATTTGTTGGGTAGGGCTTGGGGATCGCGCTAAATTAGGTTTAGCATTCAATGAGATGGTAAGAAGCGGTGAGGTTTCGGCCCCGATTGTTATTGGTCGTGACCATCTGGATTCAGGTTCAGTGGCCAGCCCAAACCGTGAAACAGAATCCATGAAAGATGGCTCTGATGCCGTTTCAGACTGGCCGTTACTCAATGCGTTATTAAATACAGCCAGTGGTGCGACGTGGGTATCTTTACATCACGGTGGTGGCGTAGGTATGGGCTTCTCTCAGCACTCTGGGGTAGTGATTGTGTGTGATGGAACGGATGAAGCAGCAGAGCGTATTGCCCGAGTGTTGCACAATGACCCGGCAACCGGTGTCATGCGCCATGCCGATGCGGGCTATGACATCGCTATCGCATGTGCGCAGGAAAAAAATCTTAATTTACCAATGATTAAAACACGTTAAGGAGTGCCATGATGACTAAGTTAACCATTCACCCAGGAAAAATGACACTCGAAGACCTCCGCATTGTTTTCCAACAGGCAGTAACAGTGGTACTGGATAAACGCGCTCACGCGGCTATTGAGAAAAGTGTGGCGACGGTCAATAAAATTATTGAAGAAGATAGAACCGCTTATGGTATCAATACAGGTTTTGGTTTGCTTGCCAATACCCGCATTGCGACTAAAGATTTGCAATCATTACAACGCTCTATCGTGATGTCTCACGCTGCGGGTGTTGGCGAGCCGTTAGATGACGACCTCGTACGTTTAATCATGGTGCTTAAAATTAATAGTTTAGCTCGTGGTTTCTCGGGTATTCGTCTTGAAGTCATTAATGCCTTGATTGCATTAGTGAATGCGCAAGTTTATCCATTTATTCCTGCGAAGGGCTCTGTGGGGGCTTCTGGCGACTTAGCGCCATTAGCACATATGAGTCTAATTCTGTTAGGGGAAGGGAAAGCACGCTATGAAGGCAAATGGATTTCAGCGAAAAAAGCGTTAGAAAAAGCAGGGTTAGCGCCACTAAAATTGGAAGCTAAAGAAGGTTTAGCCCTATTAAACGGCACGCAAACCTCCACGGCTTTTGCGTTGAAAGGGTTATTTGAAGCAGAAAAATTGCTGTTATCTGGCATTGTTTGTGGTGCGCTTAGTGTTGAAGCCACACTGGGCTCTCGTAAACCGTTCGATGCACGCGTGCAAGAGGTTCGAGGGCAAAAAGGGCAAATTGATGTTGCGGCGATGTTCCGTGATGTTTTATCACCGACCAGTGAGTTGGCGAAGTCCCATGAGAACTGCGTGAAAGTGCAAGACCCTTATTCACTACGTTGTCAGCCACAAGTGATGGGGGCTTGTTTAACCCAAATTCGCCAAGCCGCTGAAGTGATTTTAATTGAATCAAATGCCGTGTCGGATAACCCGCTAGTCTTTACCGATAATGGCGATATTATTTCAGGTGGTAACTTCCATGCAGAGCCTGTTGCTATGGCAGCCGATAATATTGCGCTTGCGTTAGCGGAAATCGGTGCGTTATCTGAACGCCGTATTGCATTATTGATGGATACCCACATGT
This sequence comes from Providencia sp. PROV040, assembly GCF_032706145.1. Classification (NCBI taxonomy): domain Bacteria; kingdom Pseudomonadati; phylum Pseudomonadota; class Gammaproteobacteria; order Enterobacterales; family Morganellaceae; genus Providencia; species Providencia sp. PROV040. Next base: position 1,948,412 of record NZ_CP120530.1, read on the forward strand.
CACAGTTGCCTCCTTTCTTAGTGAATAATGGGGGGGTTAACTCAGGTTTTATGATAGCTCAAGTCACCGCGGCTGCATTAGCCAGTGAAAACAAAGCATTAGCCCATCCTTCGAGTGTTGATAGCCTGCCGACATCAGCCAACCAAGAAGACCATGTCTCGATGGCGCCTGCCGCGGGTCGTCGTTTATGGGAAATGGCAAAGAATGTCACGGGTATTTTAGCCATTGAATGGCTTTCAGCGTGTCAGGGAATGGATTTCCGCGAAGGTTTGAAATCGAGTGAAACCTTGGAGAAAGCACGTAAAACATTACGTGACCAAGTGGCTTACTATGATAAAGACCGTTATTTTGCCCCTGATATTGAAGCGGCAATTAATTTAATTAACCAATATAAACTGTCCGCGCTGTTCAAGGCTGATTCAGTTTTTTCTAACTAGTTTATCAAGCAAATAAAAGGTGGCTGGCAATGTACTGGCCGCCTGAAGTATTTATCTGCACGACAATAAAATAATACGAAGGATAAATCATGCAAAGCACATCACAACTTGCGCGAGGGCTTTCTGCGCGCCACATTCGATTTATGGCTTTAGGTTCTGCGATTGGTACAGGTTTGTTTTATGGTTCAGCGAAAGCAATAGAAACTGCTGGTCCCGCGGTATTACTCGCCTATATTATCGGCGGTGCTGCAGTGTTTATGGTTATGAGAGCGTTGGGTGAAATGGCGGTCCATCGGCCACTTGCTGGGTCGTTCTCACAGTATGCTAGTCATTATTTAGGGCCGAGAGCCGGTTTTTTTGCGGGTTGGACCTATGTTTTTGAAATGCTTATTGTTTGCTTGGCGGACGTGACAGCATTTGGTGTTTATATGAAACTGTGGTTTCCGGAGGTTGCGCAGTGGATCTGGGTGTTGAGCATTATTTTCTTTATTGGTGCAATAAACCTATGCCACGTGAAAACTTTCGGCGAAATGGAGTTTTGGCTTTCAATCATTAAAGTTATTGCGATTATTGCAATGATTGTTGGTGGTGCAGCCATTATGATGTTTGGTTTTGGCCAAGCGGCAGACCATGCGGTTGGGGTATCAAACTTATTTATTCACGATGGGTTTATGCCAAATGGTATTGGTGGGGTGATTGCTTCCTTTGCCGTGGTGATGTTTGCATTTGGGGGAATTGAAGTTATTGGTATTACTGCGAGTGAAGCGAAAAACCCGGAAACCACTATCCCAAGAGCGATTAATGCCGTGCCAATTCGCATCTTACTGTTTTATGTCCTGACCTTATTTGTCTTAATGTGCATTTATCCGTGGAACCAAATTGGGCAGCAAGGTAGCCCATTTGTGCAAATTTTCGACAGCTTAGGTATTCAATCTGCAGCGAATATCTTAAATATTGTGGTGATCACGGCGGCAATTTCGGCGATTAACAGTGATATATTTGGTGCTGGGCGTATGATGTATGGCATGGCACATGAAGGGCAAGCGCCAAAAGCCTTTACCAAGCTGACAAAAAATGGTGTGCCTTGGATGACGGTATTAGTCATGGTTGCGGTGCTGTTAGTCGGAGTGGTATTGAATTATGTCATTCCTGATGATGTGTTTGTAGTGATTGCGTCAATTGCAACATTTGCCACCATTTGGGTATGGTTGATGATTTTACTGTCACAGTTTGCAATGCGTAAAAAAATGTCACCAGAAGAAATTAGCCAATTAAAATTCCCTGTGCCTATGTGGCCTGTCGCACCTATTCTAGCCATCGCATTTATGGTATTTGTTTTTGGTGTACTGGGGTATTTTGAATCAACACGAATTGCGCTCTATGTCGGAATTGTTTGGTTAGTATTACTGGCTATCGCCTATGCACTTTGGGTCAAAAAACCTACGAAAGAGGCGGAAGTCGTGCTGCAAAACGAAAGCTAATATTGTTACTTTCTTACTGAGCTTGTTATTTTTCTCACGCCCTTTAGCTAAAATAAAGGGCGTTTTTACATCACCGCATTCATTAATAAGCGCGATAACCAGACTTTTTGGGCAAATTTTATTATATTAATCTGCTGATTTGTCTTTCACTTCATGGCAAACTTTAACTATTCATATATTCCCTTTCAAAATACAGGCTGGAGAACCCCTTCTTGGAAAAGATTTTCGTTGATGAAGCCGTTGCAGAACTTCATACCATTCAAGATATTTTGCGTTGGACGATGAGCCGCTTTAATGCGGCTAATGTGTACTATGGCCACGGTACAGATAACCCATGGGATGAGGCGCTACAACTGGTGTTACCAACACTTTACTTGCCTCTAGACCTGCCCGATGAGCTGTTAACATCCCGCTTAACGCCAACAGAGCGTCACCGTATTATTGAGCGTGTTTTACGCCGTATCAATGAGCGTATTCCAGTTGCATACCTGACAAATCGTTCATGGTTCTGTGGTCATGAATTTTATGTTGATGAACGTGTGCTTATCCCTCGCTCGCCAATTGGTGAGTTAATCAATAACCACTTTGTTGGCTTAGTGGCTGATGAACCACAAACCATTCTTGATTTATGTACCGGAAGTGGTTGTATTGCGATTGCTTGTGCTTATGAGTTCCCTGATGCAGAAGTCGATGCGGTTGATATTTCAAGTGATGTGCTGGCGGTGGCTGAACAAAATATTGCCAATCATGGTTTAGAACACCGTGTGATACCGATTCGTTCTGACTTATTCCGTGATATGCCAGAGGTTAAATATGACCTGATCGTGACGAACCCACCGTATGTTGATGCGGAAGATATGGACGATTTACCAGAAGAGTTTCGTGTCGAGCCTGAATTAGCACTGGCTGCTGGAAGTGATGGTTTGAAACTGGTACGCCGTATTTTAGCGAATGCCCCGCGTTTTCTGACGGAAGAAGGGGTGTTAGTGTGCGAAGTGGGTAACAGTATGGTTCATTTAATTGAACAATACCCTGAAATTCCATTTATTTGGCTGGACTTCGAATACGGCGGTGATGGTGTGTTTATGTTAACACGTGAACAACTTGTTGAGCACCACGCACATTTTGAGCTTTATATCGATTAATCAACAGTTGCGTGATGTTCCAAGATCATGTAATCAATAATAACGACACAACGATATAATAACTAACAACCAAAATTCTTGGTAAAACAAGAATGGCTTAGAATAGGAAACTCCGATGGCAGGAAATTCAATTGGGCAGCTGTTTCGTGTGACCACATTTGGGGAATCACACGGGGTTGCATTAGGTTGCATCGTCGATGGGGTTCCCCCAGGCTTAGCACTAACAGAAGCAGATTTACAAAAAGATTTAGACCGTCGCCGTCCAGGAACATCACGTTATACGACTGCGCGTCGTGAACCTGACCAAGTAAAGATTTTATCGGGTGTATTTAATGGGGTAACAACCGGAACCAGCATCGGTTTATTGATTGAAAATACTGACCAGCGTTCGCAAGATTATGGTGCAATCAAAGACGTGTTTAGGCCGGGCCATGCGGATTACACTTACGAACAAAAATACGGCCAGCGTGATTACCGTGGTGGTGGCCGCTCATCAGCACGTGAAACGGCAATGCGTGTTGCGGCAGGCGCGATTGCGAAAAAATATTTACAAGAAAAGCTCGGTGTGCAAATTCATGGCTGTTTAACGCAAATGGGCTCCGTCGCTTGTGAAATAAAAGACTGGTCAATTGTCGAAGAAAACCCATTTTTCTGTCCAGATCCAAGCAAATTAGAGGCTCTTGACGAATTATTGCGCGGTTTAAAGAAAGAAGGTGATTCGATTGGCGCTAAAATTACTGTCATTGCAGAGCATGTGCCTGCAGGCTTAGGTGAGCCCGTATTTGACCGATTAGATGCCGATCTCGCTCATGCATTAATGAGTATTAATGCAGTGAAAGGGGTGGAAATTGGTGATGGCTTCGGTGTTATTGCGCTTAAAGGCAGCGAAAACCGTGATGAAATTACACGAAATGGTTTCACATCAAACCATGCAGGCGGTATTTTAGGCGGTATTAGCAGCAGTCAGCCTATCATTGCACATATTGCGTTAAAGCCGACATCCAGTATTACCGTTTCAGGTAAAACATTAAACCGTGATGGCGAGGAAGTGGAAATGATCACCAAAGGGCGTCATGACCCTTGTGTAGGCATTCGCGCGGTACCGATTGCGGAAGCAATGATGGCGATTGTTCTAATGGACCACTATTTACGTCATCGTGGCCAGTGTGCGGATGTAACGCCAGCAATGGAACCTTTTGAGTAATCGGTTTTACTGTGTTTTATGTAGTGACAACAGAGCGGCCTATAAGGTCGCTTTGTTGATGATGAAGGTTCGGATGAAGCCTCCTAAAAATACCTCATCTAGGTTGTGATATCACCAAACCTGACTGGCGATATATTCACATCAACATCATGATATTTCTTCTCTTTGGATAGTAAAATGGATTGGCTAACTGCCGTTGCACCTGAAGTTTATGCTTTACTCTTCTTTGTTGCGCTGTTTGCAGGGTTTATTGACTCCATCGCGGGTGGTGGTGGGTTATTAACGATCCCAGCCCTGTTATCTGTGGGGATAACACCTGTTGAAGCTTTAGCAACCAATAAGTTGCAAGCGGTTGGCGGTTCGTTTTCTTCAACGCTCTATTTTGTTAGGCGCAAAGCCATAGATTTACGAGCACAACTGTTTCCGTTCATTATGACCATGATTGGTGCCATGCTGGGTGCGATTGTCATTCAAATGATTGATACCGCGTTCTTAAAACAGTTATTGCCCATTTTGGTGATTTGCGTCGGCTTATACTTTTTATTGACGCCATCAATTGGTGTACAAGACCGCCAACAGCGTATCAGTATGCCTTTCTTCGGGGTGGCAATTGGGATGACGCTGGGTTTTTATGATGGTGCCTTTGGTCCCGGAACCGGTTCATTTTTGGCATTGGGTTATGTTTTGTTGCTTGGTTATAATCTTGCCAAAGCCACTGCGCATGCGAAGTTACTTAATTTTGCCTCTAATTTTGGCTCTTTAGTGTTCTTTATTATCGGGGGTCATGTTCTTTGGGCCTTAGGTTTTGTTATGCTAATCGGCCAAATGGTTGGCGCTCGTTTAGGTGCGCGTTTGGTCTTAACCAAAGGACAAAAACTGATCAGGCCGATGATCGTGGTGATTTCGTTACTGATGAGTATTAAATTACTCCATGATAGCCATGGTGACGTGATTAAAGCTTGGTTTCTCTCATTATTTTAAGATGATTTAAATTATTCATGAGTACACATAATTATCAGGACCTAATCAATATCTTTGATGAATGTTTTGGTGTGACATATAACACCAGGCTGGTAAAAGGGGATGATGAACCCATTTATTTACCCGCAGATGAGGCTATGCCTTATCACCGGATCGTCTTTGCACATGGTTTTTTCACCAGTGCGCTGCATGAAATCTCACATTGGTGTATTGCTGGGGAGGCAAGACGTCAGCAAGTCGATTACGGTTATTGGTATTGCCCAGATGGGCGAGATGAAAAAACACAGTGTGAGTTTGAAGTGGTGGAAATCAAGCCCCAAGCGTTGGACTGGCTGTTTTGTGTTGCCGTTGGCATTCCATTTAATGTCAGTTGTGACAACTTAGAGGGGGATTTTGAGCCTGATCGTATTGCGTTTATGCGCAAAGTTCATGCACAAGTCATGCTTTATTTAGAAAATGGCATCCCTGAACGGCCATTACACTTTATTAATGCGTTACAATTGTTTTACAATACGCCACCTCTTTGTGCAGAAGCTTTTCCTTATCCGGAAGATATTTTTGCCTAATGAACACACATTTAAGTAAGGATTAAGCATGCTTGCGGATTTAGAAACACGCATACTAACGAAAATTGATGATATGGTTGAACACGCGAGCGATGATGAACTCTTCGCTGGCGGCTATTTGCGTGGTCACTTAACCCTTGCTGTGGCTGAACTGGAAGAAGAAAACGAAACCAGTTCTGAAGCATTATATCAACGTGTCGAAGTCAGTATTCAAAATGCCATCAAAGCTGGCGAATTGACACCACCAGACCAAGTACTGGTTTTAGATATGTGGAGAAACTTATTAAATAACGCCATTTAATTTGTTGAGTTCTGCATGAAAAGCGGGGAAACCCGCTTTTTTGTTAGCTAAATTTTGTTGCGAGTAAAAATTATGGCGAAGATTCGTTTAGCAACCCCCCTTGATGCCAAATATCTTCCTCCGGTGGAAGCCTCCGCAGGCCAGGCATTTACGAGTATCGAAAAATATAAATGGCTTGCTGAAGGTGATGGGCAAACGGAGCAAGACCACCTCGCTTTTATTTCTGAGCAATTAGAGTGGGTAGCAGTGAATGATTGTGATGAACCAATTGGTTTTATCAATGCTGAAGATCATCATACTAGCCTGCATATTTGTGAGGTTTCTGTTTGCCAGCCATGGCAAGGACGCGGGCTGGGTAAAAAGCTGATTAAGCAGGTACTTGGTGCTGCTTTGGCACGGAATATCACGGTAGTGACATTGACCACTTGCCGCGATGTGCCTTGGAATGCACCTTATTACCAACGCTTGGGTTTTAAAATTCTTGAAAGTCATGAGCTAACCACCGAGCTACAGGCTATTTTACAGTCTGAGGTCGATGCAGGGTTTGCTGCTGAAGACCGCTGTGTAATGGCTATCTCATTAACTTAATGTATCAATAAGGAAGTTTAATAGGGCGGCCTAATAATAATTTCCTTATCCAAAAACGGTTTGGGTTGAGTTCTGCAAGAGTTTCATCGTCTAGGGGGAGTACTTCCCCAAAAATTTGCGCCACAAGCAATTCTGCGCAAAGTGGTGCGGTTGATAGCCCTCTTGACCCTAATGCACCAAAAATAAATAAATTTGGGTGCACCGGAGCGAGGGCAATAGGCTGTTTTTTGGCAATTTGAGTGGGCAAATCATGATAGAGTGCCACATGTTGTTCGAAATCAGGCACATTGCCTAATAACGGAAAATGGTCGCGAATAACACAACGAATACCTTGGCGTGAACGTTGTTGAGAAATATCGATATCCTTAGGCCAAGTTACATCGGGTAGGTTATCAACCAGCTTTTGGCGGTTCCCTTGCTGTTCCTCTTCACTATAATCGAAATCAAGTCGTTCACGTTGGTAGCTAGCACCTAAGCAATGTTGTGTACCCGTGGCATCGGCAGGGGTTAAATAGCCTTCAAAGCACAGAACATTTTTCAGTTGTTGTAGGGTGTGATTGGTTGGAATATGGCTGACTTGCCCTCGCACAGGCGAAATAGGTAAATTAACGGTTTGAGCAAATTGGCGCAGCTTGTGCCCATTAGCAATAATGACAGTTGAGTGAACACGTGTTAGCTGTTTGTGTTGCGCGGTTTCAATTAATAACTGCCAATCTTGTTCTGTTTGTTTTAATTCAACGACATTATGTTCAAAACAGAAGGTAATACCCTGCTGTTGTAAATATTGTTGTAAACTCTCACAAAGCTGGGCAGGGCACAGCCATCCTCCAGACGCATAATGAATGCCATCATGGTTGACATCAACGCCGCAAATATCACTCAGTTGCTGACGATTTTTACCAATAGCAAAATCAGCCGGCCACTCAGTTTCTAGCATTCCTGCTATTTTACGAGCCACTTTGTCGTTATACGCTAATTGGCTTACACCGCACCATTGCCCATCAAACGTGAGCCCTTGTTTTGCTAATTGGTGATAAAAGCGAGAAGCAAAAGGGAAAGCGCTGACAAAAAAGCGTTCGAGTGGGTCGCTATTGCCGGTGAGTAAGGGGTAAATAGCCCCTTGGCGATTGCCCGAAGCATTCTGTGCAACTTGTGCATCTTGGCAGTATAAGGTGACTTTAGCACCGCGGTTATGAAGGGCGTAGGCCGCTGTTAAACTGGCAAGCCCACCACCAATGATAGCGACATCAGTTGGGTTATCTGCGCTTTTTCTGGCAAACCAAGGCGTTGGGATATTAATTTCTTTTTCAGCTAAGACCCCAGTTAACATTTCTCGTTTGTTACCAAAGCCTTTGACTTTTTTAAGGGTAAAGCCAGCTTGTTGAAGGCCTCGTTTAACGGAACCTGCCACGGTAAATGTTGCAAAAGTTCCATTGATGCGGGCGAATTTTGCCATATTAGTGAACAGTTGTTCACTCCACATTTCGGGATTTTTTGAGGGAGCGAAACCATCTAAAAACCAAGCATCTATCTTATTGTTTAAATTGTTTTTTAGTAAAGATATTTGCTCATTTACATCACCAAACCATAAATCTAATATCACGCTACCATTTTCTAACATGATCCGCTGGTTACCCGGTAAGGCTTGTGGCCAATTTTCACAAAGGGATTGTGAGAAGCTGCTCAGTTCAGGCCAACATTGGTGGGCTGTCATTAAGTCAGATTGTGTTAATGGGTATTTTTCAAAACTAATAAAATGTAATTGTTGCAATTTTGCGTTTGGATTTCCGGCTTTAAATTGTTTAAAAGATTGCCATAATGCTAAAAAATTCAACCCAGTACCAAAGCCAGTTTCGGCAATCACACAGGTTGTGAAAGGGTGCGTCGCGAAGCGATCAGGAAAATGATTTCCTTGCAAAAACACATGACGAGCCTCTTCTAAGCCATCTTGGTTAGAAAAATAGATATCTGCAAACTGTTCAGACATGGGTGTGCCTTCGTCATTCCAACTTAGGCGTGCGGTTTGTACAGCGTTCTTTTTCACAATAAGCCTACATTCTTTATTTAATACTTAAATTTTACCGCTGATATGGGTGTAAGGCTACCGTCATAAAAAAGTCTTATTGGCGTCATAAAGAAAAAAATACAAATATTTACCCTGATCGGACTTGTTCAGCGTACAAGTGTAAGCTAAAGTGACAACCTGTAATCCCGCAATCATATAATTATAGACATGAGGTAACGAATGAAGCGTGCAGTCATCACTGGTCTAGGTATTGTTTCCAGCCTTGGTAATAACCAGGAAGAAGTACTGGCTTCTCTGAAGGAAGGTCGTTCCGGGATCACTTTCTCAGAAGAATTCAAAGAGGCAGGGCTGCGTAGCCATGTCTGGGGTAATGTTAAAAATTTAGACCCAAAAGATTTAATCGACCGTAAAATTTTCCGTTTTATGAGTGATTGCTCCGCCTATGCTTATTTATCGATGGAACAAGCGATTGCGGATTCAGGTTTAACAGAAGAACAAGTTTCAAATTTACGTACAGGTATCGTTGTTGGCTCTGGTGGTGGTTCTCCACGTAACCAAGTTGCTGGTTCTGACGGTATGCGTGCTAAAGGTTTACGTGGTGTGGGCCCATACATGGTGACTCGTGCAATGGCATCAGGTATTTCTGCTTGTTTAGCAACGCCATTTAAAATCAAAGGTGTGAACTACTCCATCAGTTCTGCTTGTTCAACATCAGCGCACTGTATTGGTCATGCGGTTGAGTTAATTCAATTAGGCAAGCAAGATGTTGTTTTCGCTGGTGGCGGTGAAGAACTGAGCTGGGAAATGACCTGTGAGTTTGACGCAATGGGCGCATTGTCAACTAAATACAATGAGACGCCAGACAAAGCATCAAGAACTTACGATAAAGACCGTGATGGTTTCGTTATCGCAGGTGGTGGTGGTATCGTTGTTGTTGAGGAATTAGAGCATGCGTTAGCGCGTGGTGCACATATCTACGCTGAAATCGTGGGCTATGGTGCGACCTCAGATGGCGCAGACATGGTTGCTCCATCAGGTGAAGGTGCTGTTCGCTGTATGCAAATGGCGATGCAAGGTGTTGATAAAATTGATTACATCAATACACACGGTACCTCAACGCCAGTGGGTGACACGAAAGAGTTAGAAGCGATTCAAGAAGTGTTCGGTAACAACTCTCCAGCAATTTCAGCAACGAAAGCAATGAGTGGTCACTCATTAGGTGCTGCGGGTGTTCACGAAGCAATTTATAGCTTACTGATGTTAGAACACGGCTTTATTGCGCCAAGCATTAACGTCGAAAACCTAGATGAGAAAGCTGCGGGCTTGAATATCGTGACAAAACCAACCGAACAAGCGCTGGATACGGTCATGTCTAACAGTTTCGGTTTCGGTGGAACTAACGCCACATTAGTGATGAGCAAATACAAAGCATAATTTGTATTAGGCTAACGTATTAAATAAGCGAGAACTTCGGTTCTCGTTTTTTTGTTTAATCACTACCTCCACCGTCTGCTCCTCCTGAATCGGACGATGAGCAATCTGAACTTGAGTTATCATTAGAACAATAATGGTTGCTTGAGCGGTGATTATTATCACTGGATGAACTGTCATAATAAGGGGGCGTGTAGCTTGAACTCGAATTATTTGAATTCACTCGATATGCAGTTTCTTTCACATTTTTACGCACTTCAAATATTTGGCTTTTATCTTTCGCCCAGCCAATAGTCACCAGTGTGGTATTTTTCTTTACGCTGATAAGCAACATTTCCCCACAAAAAATATGCATTTTACCCAATGCTTTTATTTGGATATAACCACTGTCTTTTTCCGTGATAGTGACAGGTTTTTGACTATGGATAGTATAACAGTCACCATGGACATCAATAGTGCGAGTATATGCTAACGGTTTTGGCTGGATATTAAAAAGGACAAAAAGTAATCTATCGAACATTGTGTTTTATGTTTTAATAAATGAGATGGCTAAGATAATTGATTGAGGTTATTCAATACATCGTCATTATCTGAATCCGTGGTTTATTAATGATTGAATGAGTATTCGTCATTTTATTAAATTTTTCTGCCTAAAATAGTGACATGATATTGACTCAATATTTAGTTGATTAGAGGAAATCATATGAGTGTAACAAGGTTTCATGCAGCTATTTGGAAACAGGATTTCAAAATTTTAGGTGCGGCATTATCTCGTTATATCCGCAGTAAATTTAGTAAGATGATTAGTAAAATACATAATATTGAAAATCCATTTCCACTACATAGAAATGCCCCAAAAACGGCCAAGTACTATTATTAGTTCACCATCAAAGAATATCTATTATGGCGAAGGAGCTCATGATAACAATGTGGTTTTACTTAGTTATATAAATTTTTCCACTGACTAATAAAAAAAATGCCCCAAATACACTGGGGCAAAGTTTTACAGAGATTGTATGAACACTTAATTACGATGAGACAGCGGATTGTTTACGTTTACGAATGCGCTTTATAATTGGTGGCAAAATTAGCACTAATACCGCTAGAATTAATAAACTTTGGGAAATCGTACTGCTCCAAAGAATATCGAAATTACCATTACTGATGGATAATGAACGGCGTAAGTTTTGTTCTAACATTTCACCCAGTACAAACCCTAAAATTAATGGTGAAAGTGGGAAGTTCATTTTGCGTAATATAAACCCAAATACGCCTAGCCCCATCATGAGTAATAAATCAAATGTCGTACTATGAACGGCATATACCCCGACAGCAGAAATGCAAGCAATAGCAGGGACTAAAAACCATAAAGGAACCGTTAACATGCGGGTGAATAAGCCAATTAATGGAATATTCATGATGAGCAAAACCACGTTGGCAATCAACAGAGCGGCAATTAACCCCCAAACAATATCCGGTTGCTCTGTAAACATACCTGGGCCTGGGGTGATATTATAGAGCGTTAGTGCGCCCATCATCACGGCAGTGGTTCCTGAACCCGGAACTCCCAAGGTTAACATAGGAATAAATGATCCACACGCAGAGGCATTATTGGCCGCTTCTGGTGCGGCAACACCACGCACATCCCCATTACCGAAATCGCCTTTTTCACCACTGATTTTCTTTTCAGTCATGTAGGTGATAGCACTGGCGATGGTGGCACCCGCTCCCGGCAAAACGCCAACAAAGAAACCGATGAATGAAGAGCGTAAAGCAGGGCCAGCACATGCTTTGGCTTCTTTGCGATTGAATAGCATTCTGCCTGTTTTACGGATCAGACCTTGGCCTGTTGCAGTGCCTTCGAGCATCAATAAAATTTCACTAACAGAAAATAAACCAATAACCACGACGATAAACTGCACGCCATCCGATAAATGTACGCTATCAAACGTAAAACGATATTCCCCAGAGTTGGCATCCACTCCCACAGTGGCGAGTGATAAACCAATTAATGCAGCCAATAGTGATTTGATTGGGTTTTGGCTCATCATGCTACCTAAGCAGGCAATGGCAAAAACCATTAAGGCAAAATATTCGGCAGGACCAAAGGCGAGTGACCATTGGGCAAGCAAAGGAGCGAATAGTATTATCCCTACAATTGCAATCGTTGAACCAATAAATGAACTGACCGCGGAAATAGAGAGCGCAACGCCACCTTTTCCCTGTTTTGCCATAGGATAACCATCTAGCGTGGTCATGATTGCTGCGGCATCGCCGGGGACATTAAGTAAGATTGATGATATGCGTCCGCCATATTCACAGCCTAAATAAACCGTGGCGAGTAAGATTAATGCGGACTCGGCGGGTAATTTCAGGGCAAAGGCCAATGGTAGCAAAATAGCGACACCATTAATTGGGCCAAGGCCGGGAAGCATACCCACGATTGTACCGATAAAACAGCCAATTAAGGCGATCAAGATATTTTGAGGAACTAGTGCGACCTCGAAACCTTGCGATAGATACATCCAAGTTTCCATGATTTCGCTCCTTAACTTAGCAGGCTGCCAATAGGCAAGGTTACATCTAGCCATTTATCAAAGGCATAGAACAAAAAGATACCTAAGACCGGGCCCGAAATAATCGCGGCGATAGGTGTCGCACCAAATAGCAGGGCGATACTGATGGTGAGTAAGCTGGTTGCAATCGGGAACCCTAACCATTCAAAAGCCCATGCATAAATAACAAGTGCAACAACTAATAAAACTAAACGACGTAATACATAGGGTTTTGGCCACTCAACGGCTTCTTGCTTGCCAAATAATAAGGCAAGGGCACAAAGCGCCATTAAGGAGAGTATGACAACCGGAAAAGGGCGGGGGCCCAGTGGTTCATAACTAAATTCACTTTGGATCCCCCAACCAATATAAATTCCGATAGCACACAGTATTAGCCAAACTATGGCAAATATGCGTTGGCTCATCGTTCACTCCGTTATTTGGCTAAACCGAAGGCACGGGCTTGTTCACGATATTGCTCGATTTCTTTTTTGACATAGCTATCGAGTTCTTGCCCGGTTAAGTTGTATTCAAATAAACCACGCAGTTCACGTTGTTTTTTGAATTCGTCGGTTTGTTGCAGTTTTTGGAAGGCTTCGACCCATTGGTTATAGTCAGCATCGGAGACTTTCGGCCCCATATAGAAACCACGAATGATTGGCCATACAATGTCATACCCTTGTTCTTTTGCTGTTGGAATATCTGATAAACCATCACCAAGGCGCTTGTCTGAGTAAACAGCAAGGATACGAATTTTACCTTCATTGATATATGGCGTCATTTCACTGATATCCCCTGAAAGGACTTGAATATGGTTGCCCAGTAATGCAGTTAAGGTTTCACCGCCGCCTTCAAAGGCCACATAACGCATTTTTCGTGGGTCGATATCAATGGCTTTGGCTAATAAGGCCGTTTTCATCCAATCTTGGCTGCCAATAGACCCTCCCGCACCAAATACGATGCTGTTAGGATCTTTTTTGAAGGTATCCATTAAATCTTTAAGTGTTTTATAAGGTGAGTCTGCACGTACGGCTATCATACCGTAGTCACTCCCCACACTGGCGAGCCAGCGCACGTCATTTTCGTTATAGCGGCCAAATTTACCTTGCGCGAGATTGAGTAAGGAACCTCCTGAGAAAGCAACAATGGTGCCGGGTTCCGCAGGGCGTTGTGCGACAATAGCGTTATAAGCAACGGCACCAATACCGCCTGGCATATAGGTCACTCGCATTGGTTTTTCAATTTCTTTAGTTTCAAGAAGAGACACTTGTACTAATTTACAGGTTAAATCAAAACCACCTCCGGGTTTGGCGGGGGCAATACATTCTGTACGTTCGGGTAGGGCGTTTGCTTGATTGATGCCAACTAAAAATATTGCTGTTGCTAAGGCCGTCTGGGTGAATTTTTTCATTATTTTTCCTTACTAAGACAATAATTAGAGGTATATATTATTACTGCTTGTTGTGCTGGTATGGCATCATCGCCCGATGAAGCTTTCATTTACCTTTCATTAACAAATATTATTATTTTTATGTGATATATATCAGATTGTTTTGTATTTTTACTTTTTTGTTATGTTAATTTAATGTTAAATTAATCACGTTAATAGTGTTTGTTAGCAATAGTTGTGATGGACACAGTAAAAATGTGCACATTTGCTTTCCATTCATTCAATGGAATGCCAACGTATACTGATAAATAATTATAATGAGTATGCGGAATGAGAATTTTATTGGTTGAAGATCATGACGAGTTGTCATTATGGTTACAGAAGGCCTTATCGTCATCTGGGTTTGCGGTTGATCTTGCTAGTGATGGTGCGATAGCAGACCAGCTATTACAAACTGAACGCTATGAATTAGTCGTGTTAGATGTATCACTTCCGAGAATGAGTGGGCTTGAGGTATTGGCGCAAATGCGCAAACGGCATCAAGAAACTCCCGTCTTGTTACTAACGGCGAATTCCGACGTAGCCGACCGTGTACAAGGGTTAAATGCAGGGGCTGATGACTACCTGACGAAACCTTTTGATATTGCGGAATTAGAAGCACGTCTTCGTGCTTTATTACGGCGTAGCCAAGGGCAAGTTAATGAGTCACAACAGTTTGGTTTACTTAGTTACCATGAGGACGGTTATTTTTTATTAGGCGAAGAGCCGCTAGGCTTAACACCAAGGGAATATGCGGTGTTAAACACCCTATTTCATCGACGAGGTCGGCCTGTTTCTAAAATGCAATTATTTGAACAGGTATTTTCGCTGTCAGATGAAGCCAATTTACAAAGTATTGAGTTATATGTTCACCGTGTAAGAAAAAAACTTGCCGGTTCGGATGTTAACATCAATACCTTACGCGGATTGGGATACCGATTAGAGCAGTGTAGTGTATGAAATTAGTCGCTCATCCACGCTCTCTCTTTCATCAGTTACTGCTTTTTTTCGGTATCCCCCTCATTTTGTTGGGGAGTTTTTCGGTTTATACCCACTATTACAGTGCAAAAAATGCTGCAAATTTAGCCTATGATCGAACGTTACTAGCTTCAGCTCGAACAGTTGCAGAACGCTTACAAGTGGTAGATGGGCATCTCTCGGTGAATGTGCCTTATGTGGTGCTCGATAGTTTCGAACTAAATAATAATGACCGAATTTTTTATCAAGTTATCTCTCCTGACGGTGAAACTATCTCTGGTTATGACGATTTACCGCCAATTCCCCCTTATTGGATGCGTTCACAGCACTATACTGCGCTAGTTTATTTTTATGATGCACAGTATAAAGGTTTACCTATTCGCATTGCTGCGTTTTATCAACCGATTAATGAAGGTGGTATCACTGGGATGGTTGAAATTCGTGTTGCGGAAACGGTCTATTCGCGGCAAGATTTCGCTAATCAATTATTAATTTCTGCCTTGATGAGTCAAGGTACCGTGGTACTTTTAACCATGGTGCTTGCCTATATTCTACTTAGTAAGCTGCTGGCACCGTTGAAAAGATTATCTCACTTAATGTTAGGCCGTTCTGCTAATGATTTAACACCCTTGCCAGATTTATTGCCGTGGTCGGATTTATCACCATTAATTGATGCATTAAACCGTTATATTTCACGCCTAAAGCGGATGGTTAGACGACAAGAACGCTTTAGTGCAGATGCTTCTCACCAATTAAAAACACCTTTAACCGTATTAAAAACTCAGGTTTCTGTCGCGATTAATAGTACGGATGAAACTCAACGGCAACAGAGTTTACAAGCTATCGATAAAACCCTCGATAATACGATCATTTTGACGGATAGGCTTTTGCAGCTATCGCGGTTAAAAGCCCATGAAAAAGAAGCGATTACGCAGTATCGAGCCATAAATCTAGTGGAAATTGTTCACCAAACGTGTTTTACTCGGCTATCTCAAGCTGAAAGCCAAAATATTGACTTAGGTTATGAAGGTGCGGAAACGGCATGGATTAAAGGCGAGCCTATCTTATTAGCTGAGATGTGTGCAAATTTAATTGATAATGCGATTAAATACACGCCTGCAAATGGGGTGGTCACCGTTCGTGTGGTCAGCAGTGATGACCATCTTCATTGGGTCTTAGAGGTTGAAGACTCTGGCCCTGGGATCCCAGATGCGAAAATTAACCGTTCTATGGAAGCCTTTACTCGTTTAAATAATGCGTTAGGTAAGGAAGGCGCTGGCCTTGGGCTGGCGCTTGTGAAAGATATTGCTAGCTATCATG
Source organism: Providencia sp. PROV040 (assembly GCF_032706145.1). NCBI lineage: Bacteria > Pseudomonadati > Pseudomonadota > Gammaproteobacteria > Enterobacterales > Morganellaceae > Providencia > Providencia sp. PROV040. The sequence continues at coordinate 1,964,854 of NZ_CP120530.1, forward strand.
GCTCTGAACCTCAATTATTAAAAAGTAAATTACTTAATGGATTATTGGTTAGAATCGCATTTAAAGCCAGCCAAGCGCCGTGGTAAGAAAAACGCCCTTACTAAGGCGTTTCTCTGGTGACAAAGTCTAAACGCAGTAAAAGCTAGATACGTTTAGTTTCACATTGATATTAATATCTGCGATAGCGTGTTATTTGAAGGTTCGTGTTTAAAATCACAGGTTATTGTGTTTTGTTCGAGGCTTGCTATTGAGGATGATAATAATGATTCTGAATCTAACTTATTGTCTTCATTAAGAAATATACTAGCTACAGCTAGCGCTGTGTCATTTTTTACTTCATTAATAAATGTCTCGATTGATTCTATTTTTAAATCTGTGTTGTATATTTCATCAAGCAAAGCCGATATGTCTTGGGAAATCAAATTTGAATCTTTATTTTCTGAGTGCTCTTGAATGTATGTCACTAGATCATTTTTTGCACTAGCAAGTTTTTCTTCTTGTAAATATGTAGTATCAACAGATTCTGATTTCAATTTTTGTATTTTGTTTAATTGTAAGCGTTGATTAGTGATATCTAACAATGCATCTTTAATCGTTTGACAATAGGTTTCCTCGCTGACATTAGATGTGACAGATTTTAATGGAACATAATTATATACGTTAGAAATAAAGTCATCTCTTACTGCGGTTAAATATTCTTTCTCACGTAATATTTCAGATATATTGATATTGTTTTCACTTTGTTGTAACTCTTGTTTCGTATTTAGGGTTAAATTTGAAATCATAGTAAACACTCCATGTTAATAGTTTTTAAATATTTCATTACTGTGGTCGTAGTTAATTAATATAACCTACTTAGAATGAGGTGACTAATTTTTATTTGGTATGGAAGTATTATTGATATCATTTGAAGTATTGTTTAGTATTCAAAGATGATTGTTAAAATTTAACTATATATTTAAAAGAGGAACGATTTTATTTGATGGTTTTTTTATTTTAATAATATTCAGGAAGAGCTATGGCTTGTATAAGGAAAATTATAATTTGGAGTGTCAATTTCCCCTAAAATTAACCGTTCTATAGAAGCATTTATACGTTATAAATAATATGTTAGGGAAGGGCAGGGCTTGGACTGGCGCTTGTGAAAGATATTGCTAGCTATCATGGTTCTGAATCTCAATTATTAAAAAGTAAATTAATTAATGGATTATTGGTTAGAATCGCATTTAAAGCCAGCCAGGCGCCATGGTAACAGAAACCACCTAATTCAGTAGGTGGTTTCATAATACTAAAATACAAATCTAGTAAAATAAAAATATGTGTTAATCCCGTAATGGGGCTAATATAGGTGTTAATTTTTTATGTAATGGTTGGTTGTATGCATCGCTAGTTGCCGTGTCTTGTGGAAATTCAGCGATGATCGAAGATAATAAGGATTCAAAGTCTTTATTATTTCCATTACCATCAGTGAAATTGACTCCATCAGCTCCCTCGTTAATGCGAGTTTCAATTGACATTATTTTTGATTTTTTATTCATGATTTCAATAATTAATGGTGTTATTTCTGAAGAAATTGATTTTTTGTCTTTATTTTCTGAATGAGTATAAATATATTGAGAAATCTCTTTTTCTGTCTGGACAATTTGTTTTTCTAAAGAATGAATATCATTGATATATTCTAGTATCTCTGAGTGTTCTTTTGAACTGTATATTTTAGTTAACTTCCCTAACTGTTCAGTTAAGTCTAATAATGTATACATTTTGTCTTTGACTGTTTGGTAATATGTATCTTTATCAATAGCAGGCGACCTTGATTTTAAAGGGATCTTTACATTAATGTTAGAAATCAAATTGTTTATTTCATCTTTCAATATTTTTTTCTCTACTGCTAGCATATATATGTTATCTTTTTTATCACCAAAGTTATTAGTGTAAGAGACTATTTTACTTGGTGGAGTAAATTGATGTAGGTGATTGTTTAATTCTAAATTAACAAATTTCTCGAGTGTTTTTGCTCTAAGGAATTCATCATGAAACTGAGTGGTTAATTCTTCAATAAAATTATGAGTTTCCTTCTCATTAGTCAATATCCTGCTCTCAATAATATAACTAGCTAAACTTTCTTTTAAATTTAATATGTCTTTTTCTAGCTGGGATCTATTGATTGAATATGTGGACTGGTTGTAATATAAACCTGCTTCTTTTTTTATTTCTATGTTGATACGTGACTCAATTTTATTGAATAATTCTTCTAACTTTTCATCAATATTTTTTTGATATTTTTCTTGCTTGTTGTAGTCAAGTTTGAGCAAATCAAAAACTGATGCTTTGTGGTTTTTAAATTTTTCTTTAATGTTGGTCTTTAAGTTTTTTAAATATTTAATTGACTGGTTTAATTCAGTTAATAATTTAAATTCTTTATTGTTTTGGTAGTCACTCTCCTGATAATTAATTTGAGTGTCTTTATGTTGTTTAAATATATCATGAATTTCATCTAAGTATTCAGAACTTTTGACTTGGTCAAAAACGTTATGCAAATCTTTAATTTTTGTATATTGAGTATTTAACTCTGTCGTGTGTTTCATTAAGTCATCGACGGTATTATTGCTGTTGAAATGCATTAAGCTATTGCTGTTGAGTTCTCTTAGTAGCTGTTCTATGTTATTTTGATTTTTCTTAGCAGTTATGTATAAATTAATTATATTTACATCTAGTCCTAATATTCTTTGCATATGACTAGATCTAATACGCATATTCTCGACCGTTTTATATAGATATTGTTGGGATAAATCATAACTATTCTTAAGGCCTTCATTAATTTGATTAAGATCGGCACCTATAGTTTTTAGAATAATAGGTTTTTTTTGATATGAAATTACACTAGGTGAAACAAAATGGCCTTTCTTACTATGTCGTAAACCAATCATAAAACTGAATAAATCAGCGTTATATTCATTAACTAAATTGGATTTATTGAAAAGAATAGATTCTGAATTTTCAGGGATCGTATAATAGCCTTGCTTATTTGTATGTTTACTATGTAATTCTTGTAATTTTTCGAAATTTTTTTCTTGATTTTTGTCTTGTTCGTGAAGCATAGATTCAATCTGATTTAAATCAGACCATTCATCAGATCCTTCTATCTTAAATTTATGTTTTAATTTATCAATTTTAGCAAGTAAATGACAAATGGCTGTACTATTTTTGTCTAGATTATTGATAACACTTTGATATGTCTTTTCTAAGTAAATGGTATTTGTCGGTGGTTTTTTACTAACTGATAAGATTGTTGAATAGTCTATTTCCTTAAATATATTTTTACTATCTATATTTGCCAGCGATATCTGATTTTTATTAAATGTAGAACTCATAGTAAACACTCCATGTTAATGATTATTGAAAACTGCATATATGCAGATGCCAATAAAATATAATCTAACAATAGAATTTGGACTAATTTTTATTTTATATAAAAATACGATTAATATAATTTAAATTATTAGCAAAGAAACTTTTAGCAATCTCATAAGTGGAGGGAATGATATTGTTTTATTTAGATATAAAAATGATAATTGTAGATAGGTTAAGGCGCTAAAGGAAGTTAGCGCCTTTATAGGTCAATTATTAGTTAATTAGACTAAAATCCCACTCTTTTAGTGCGTTGATTGAGTCTTTGTCTTGATATTTTGCGCCAAGTTCAAGGTAATCATGGGCTTTTTGGATATCGTCTTTACTTTTGGTACCGACCCAGCCGTTATAATACATATAAGCAAGTTTGTATTTTGCCATTGCATGGTGAGTACCTTGTTCGAGGTCTGTCATATCGTAATATTTTGCTGCGCGGACATAATCTTTTGGCACACCTTGGCCAAAATAGAGCATATCCCCAGCTAAATGAGCGGTGTTACTGTCATTTTGTTGTGCGCCTAAATCAAAATAATAAAGCGCTTTCGGGAAGTCTTTTTCTATGCCGCGCTCATTATCTTTACGATAAAGATTACCTAAAATATTATAAGCGCGAGGATAGCCATTTTTCCCTGCTAATTCATAATAATAGATCATCTTTTGGGTATCTTCAGGCACTCGTTCACCACGTGCATAAGCGATACCTAATGAGAAGGCCGACATTTTGTCGCCTGCCTCAGCTTCGACGCGCTGCTTTTCAATTTGCTCGGCGAAACGACCATATTTCTCATAGGCTTTTTCATCGGCAACTTGTTTTTCAATTGCTTGTTTATCTTGGGCTGAAAGTGTATCCATTAGCTCAATAGAACTTGGTTTTTTATCAAGTTGTAATGCATAGTAATAGGCTTGCTTGACATCGCCTTTTTCTACATAAGCCTGATAAATTGCATCAAGTGCGTGAGTTGGGTGGTAATTTAACGAAATTTGATACCATTCGATGGCTTTGTCGATATTTTTATCTATATCACAATCACCTTTTAAATAGATGGTTCCCATCTCTTTGGAAAGACTTTCTGGATAATGAATATAGTGTTTGTCGGTATTTTTCTGGAAATTGCTTTTTTCAATCCATTCCTTCAAATACTGGCTTGCTTTATCCATATCCACATTATTGCTGTTTCCACAATATTGGCCAGGATAGTAAATTTGATAGAGTTTCTCCGTTGCGGATAAATCACCTTTATCGTAAGCCCGTTGCAAATAAGTTAAGGCTTTAGCGTTATCACTATTTACGTAATAGTAATACAGATTAATTAAAGCTTTGGTACGAGTGTTTTCTTCACTTAGAAGCAGTGCTAAATATTTTTGTTCGTCTTTAGGGCGATTAAGCTCTCTTTTTTTATCTTTAATTCCATCTCGATACAAATCCACCAATGCATCGAAGGCATTATTAGAAACCTTATCATCAGCTGATTTCATACCCTCTTGTAGATATTGAATGGCTAAATCATATTCAGGAGAGCCAGAGAGAATTTTGTTATCATATAAATACGTTCTGGCTAGTTGAACTTTAGAGAACAAATCACCTTTTGCTGCACCTTCAACGTAATTCTGGCGTTTTTCTTGGTTATCCTTAGTAACCGAATCAAGCGGTTGGTGAGCGGCTAAGTTGCCCGCCGCAATACTTTTCTTATACCAATCTTGCGCCGCGAGATCTCTACCGCGCGAACTATACCAATCCCCGAGTTTAATATAAGCGGTTCTATCGCCTTTTTTGGCAGGAACAACGAGAGTTTCATAGGCTTCAATATAATCATCAACCCGTTTTGGATTCGAATGTTTACGTAAATAAATAATGGCCTCATCCCAATCAGGTTCCATTACCCAAGCATTTTTTTCTTCATTTAGCACGCCCATATATCGCATCTCACTATAGAGAGCGATTGCGTGGTCATTACCTTCATCACTAGCTTGTTTCAGGTATTTAGCCGCTTCAAGGCGATCTTCTTTGACACCTTGGCCATAGAAATAAGCTCGACCCACTTTGTATTTTGCTGAAGGACTTTCATTGAGCATTTTCATGCCAATGTCATAATCATCCATATATTTGATGAATTCATTGCCCCAGCTTCCTGCTTTAAGGTAATACTCACGTGCTTTTTGTCGATTAGGCTCAACAAGCTGGCTGCCATTTAAATACTGATGTGCCAGTTTACGGGTATAGTCTTTACTGCCAATCGCTGCTAATTGGTCGTAATAACCTAGGATTTTTGCTTTATTTGCATTGAGATATTGATCCTGTTGGTAATAATCAATGAGTTCTTCAAGTGCACTTTCTTGATTGAATTTTGCACTTTTCTCTAAATATTCAAGCCACTTTTTCTGGTCGACTTTTTTCCCATAATTACCATATTTGTAAGCATTGGCGAGCGTACGTAACGCATCAGGGTCATTCTGTTTCGCTTTTAGTTGAATATTGGCAAATGAAGCTTTGGCTTTTTCAATTTCTCTTTTACGTGATTTTAAAAAGCTAAAATCAGGGTCAGAAATCTGATTGTAATAGAAAAGGGCGGTATCATAATTGGCATCTTCGCCGTAGTTACCTTCTTGATATATTTCCCCTAATTCATATAAGCAGCGGTTATTTTTGAGTGCCGCACATTTTTTATATTGAGGAACTAAATCTTTTGCGGTAAGCCCAGTAATTTGCTGGAAGCGAGATTTGTAATACGCCTTATCATTGTGATAAGTAACGCCATCAAGGTTTTGCGCGATATATAAATAAGCAGATGCACTACCCAATTCTGCAGCTTTTAAAATATAATCGTACAATGGTTTTATTTCAGCATCACTTAAGGTATCAACATTAGTTAATTGAGTGAGCTTGTTTATCCCATATAAATAGGTGATATCAGCATCTTTATTAATCAGTGGTTCAATTAATTTTTGAGCTTCAGCATGGTTTTCATATAAAGCCATTTTGACTAATAACGCTTTTGTGTCAGCGCGATTTAAACCTGTTTTTAATAAAATATCTTTAGCGATTTGTAACTGACTTGGAAGTAATTCGGCTTGTGCTTGAGGTGAATGGAGCACATTGACTATCAGGTTAGCTATTTTATTGGTTTCTGTTGGCCGGTATTTTAATAATGCTGCAGCATAATAAACCTGGCTATTATAATTTTGTTTGATTGATTTTTCATATAAATCAAAGGCCTGAACACTATTTTTCTCTGCATCTTCTTTTAGTAAATAGTCAGCATACAAATAAGCTAAGGCGTAATTTTCGCGTTTAATGACATCGTTTTTGAGGATATCGACAATCGTTTTCTCATCGATAAGTGCTTTGATATCATAGCGATAATATACTTGAACTAATAAGCGATCGGCCGTTGATGGGTAATCGTTTTCATTAAGGTTGTCGATGAGTAATTTAGCGGCTTTCTGCACATCCTGCTTAGTACCAAAAGCATTAATATAATAACGCGCTAATTGCATCTGAGCATCATAAGTGGGGTCTATGCGATTTGCTTTTTCTAAAGTAGCGAAGGCTTTTTCTGGCGAAAATAATGGGCTACCTTTAGCACTATAAACATCACTTGCTGCCACTAAAGCTTCCGCGGAGTTTGGGTATTTTTCCATTAAAATAGGAGTGTATTTAGCGACAGTATCACTCAGTTTTTTGTTTGGAAAATCGTAACTAGAAATTGCTCTCTGGTTGATGGTAACAAGTGCGTTTAAGTCGCCAAGATCTGCGGCAGCGGTGAGATATTTTTCAGCTAAAGCGTCATTTCGCTTAACATCGCTAAATGTACGGCCAGAATACACGTTATAGGCTTGATACATCGCGGGAGGGTATTGGCCATCAGCGGCATCAGTTAAATCCTGAATGCGGTCGGTGTCAGCTTTGTAATTTAAATATAATGCCTTAGGGTGTTTAGCTTCCACAAGCGGTCGCAGGTAAACCATCGCACGGTTTTTATTTCTCCGCACGCCATCGCCGGTCATATATTTTTGGTACAAAGCATAGATGGCGTTCTCATCACCACGGCTCGCACGTTCTTCTAAATTAGTGATGACTTTTTGTTTTTCTTCTTCTGTTTGTGAACCATACAATGATAAAGCCCCTGGCTCTAATTCACTCGCGTCAGAAATGTATTCTAATGCAGAGGAAAAAGAGAGGCGTTCATATTTTTTGGCTAACAGCGGATTTGGTGGTACGCCGTTACCACCTTCTTCATATATCGACGCGAGTAACATCGCGGGTAAGGGAAAGTCGTTGCTGACAAGCGGTGTTAATATTTCAACGGCTTTCTTACTGTCATTTTCAAAGTCATGAGCGATATAGCCCAAAGCAAATTTTGCCAGTTTTGAACCTTGTTCAGAAGCCAACGTAAAATATTGGCGAGAAAGTTCGATATTTTGTGGAACTTGTTCGTATTTATCAGCTAAATAAATACCCCCAACCATTTCTTGTGCTTCTTTAACACCGAGGTCAGCCGCTTTAGTTAAAGAAGTTAAACCGTTTTCATCAGTAGAAGTGTCTTCTATTAGGTGTTTATAACGGAAAAAGCCAAGGTTATATAACGCATTTTTATTGTTAGCTTCCGCCGCTTTAATTAGCCAGTTTTGGGCTGCCACATCATCAGTTTTTGTGCCAATACCCTCTTTATACATCATGGCTAAGGCAAAAGCGGATTGTGAGTCTTTATCTGCGTTTTTTTGGAATTGTTCAAATGCAGCTTGAGATTCACCTTGTTGATATAAGTCGTAGCCTAATTGTGAGGGAGAGGATGAGTTGGTGGTATTGACGAAATAAATGCCAATGGCTACAGCAATTATTATCAATATGAACAACCCAACTTTGAACGGCTTAGTCATTGTCATTCCTTATTATGGTGGTTACTTGCCACGATCCATTTAGGTTTATCGCATTATCACGGCTTATTGAATGGAGTTAATACTCCTAAAGGGGTATTTGATTTTGCTTAAGTCTAATTGGAATTCCAGAAGATTCAATCGGATTATCCTCTATCTGAAAAACGGTAATTCGATAAATCATATCAATGGTGGGCGAATTAAAGGTGATTTGAGAGGGATTTAAAATGTCACAAAGTATTAATGGTAAGGAATATGAAGGGAAATAAACGAAGGGACGGCGAGGATTTCAAACATAGCCCCACAAAGTGGGGCATATGAGTGACGACATTGCATTTATTGCTTTTGTAATTCTATTCTACTGGCAAGAATCTTCTTGAACCACCTTTTTTTCACGGCGGAATAATTCTGTCAGTGGTGTACGTAATTGTTGCGCTAACATTACCCCGAGTAATACCACACCACCACCGATTAAATGGTAGCTTTTAAGTTCTTCACCCAAGGCGAAAATAGCGATAATGGCAGTGAAAACGGGAGCTAGGTTCATAAAAATAGAGGTTGTATTCGCACCAAGGCGCATAACACCTTGGATCCACAATGCAGGAGCAACAATGGAGGCGGCAATCCCCGCAAATACCACTAAACCGATATTTTGGCTGTTCAGAGAGACATCTTCAGCTAGCAAGAAATTAGGGAGTAGCATGATAACGCCAAAGAAAACCTGAACGTACAGCGAGTCCCAGCTAGATAATTGGATTGACCAACGCTTAGTCAGAACACCGTACAGGGCGTATGCAGCGGACGCAACCAACATCATGGCTTCCCCTTGACCTAAGCCTTGAGAAAATAACGCACTTGGGCTTCCTTGGCTCACTAACCATACTAATCCACATAATGAAAGAATTGAGCCTAATATAATCCCCACAGTAGGAATAACGCGTAGCACAAAGATACTAATAATTACTGTTAGTAATGGGATCATTGAATTCATAATTCCCATAAAGGTTGCACTTACACTGTGTGCGGCATAATAAGCTAAACTTTGGTATAGCATCATCCCTAGCGCGCCTAAAATGGCGAGTTGCCACCAATGTTTCATAACCGTTTTAAAGTTTCGGAGCACCGAACGTAATACGAAAGGAGTCATGACAAGAAATGCCAACGCCCAACGGTAAAATGAGATTGCCGCAGGGTCAATGGCAGTGGATGCCGCTTTGTTAACAATGGCATTAATTGACCATAATAAAACCGCAATCAGCGGAAAAAGAAGATTCTTCATTAAAATATTCTCCCATATTGAATGGGCGCTAGTATACATCTGTCCGATTTTTTATATATACTGATAACCAGACAACCGATAACGCTTTTCAGACAGGAACCATGGAAAACTTAAAATCAGACATTTGGCAAATCAGTGAATGTAATATCGCAGAGCCTGAATTGGTGGCTTTTCGGCACGAGCAAACCGCGGCCCTCACTGAGTATAAATCCCATTCACACCCTTTTGGGCAAATGCTGTATGTGGTCTGTGGCATTATGGAAATGGAGGTGGCTGGTCAACATTATCTAGCGCCGCCAGAGTTTTGCATTTGGATCCCAGCGAACATTTCCCATGCTAGCTTTAATAAAGAAAGTGTCAAATTTCGGATCATCGATTTTTCTCATGAATATAACCAAGTGCTTGCCCAGCGGCCTTGTGTGATTAAGCTTAGCCCTATATTTCAATCAATTATGACGGATATGTACCAACGCGGTATTGTTCAGCCTGAAACAGAGCAAGACTTACGTTTGGCTCATGTGCTGATTGACCAATTTCCATTGTCCCCTTGCCAAGATACTTATTTGCCTATTTCAAAAGACAAATTTCTTGCCCCAATCTTATTAGAGTTACAAAGCGACCCAGCCGATAACACGACGTTAGCACAATGGGCAAAACGCTATTATACATCGGAACGCACGTTATCAAGACGCTGCCAGCAAGAATTAGGTATGTCGTTTAGTGAATGGCGTCAACGCTTGCGATACTTACATGCCGTTGCCGGGTTAGAAAAGGGGAAAAGTGTCCATGAAGTCGCATTGGATGTTGGGTATAGCTCGGCATCCGCCTTTATTGCGATGTTCCAGCAGATATCAGGTGTCACACCAGACCGTTTTCGAGCGAAAGAATTTGACGTAGAAGGCAACCTCTCATAGGCATCTGGCTTAAACCGTGGCAAAATATTGTTCCACTTATCTATATAACGACACAATACAAAAAAGTTATTGATTGGGACAACAGCGTGAAAATTTTAGTCGATGAGAATATGCCATATGCTCAAACTTTATTTAGCGAGCTTGGTGAAGTGAAAGCAGTACCGGGACGTCCTATACCAGAACAAGAATTAATTGATGCAGATGCATTAATGGTGCGTTCTATCACTAAGGTTAATGAATCACTGCTTGGTAATACGCCAGTTAAATTCGTTGGAACCGCGACAGCCGGTTTTGACCATATTGATACCGAGTGGTTATCGGCGGCAAATATTGGTTTTTCATCAGCGCCGGGTTGTAATGCGATAGCGGTTGTTGAATATGTTATTTCTTCACTATTATTACTAGCGGAACGTGATAACTTTGATTTGCGTGATAAAACAGTAGGGATCATAGGTGTCGGTAATGTCGGAGGGCGTTTAGCTGCAAGGTTATCGGCTTGGGGAGTCAAAACATTACTCTGCGATCCGCCACGTGCAGCCAAGGGGGATGACGAGTCATTCGTTTCTTTTGATGATATCCTTGAGCACGCTGATGTCATTACCTTTCATACTCCGCTGAATATGTCAGGGGAATATAAAACTTTCCATTTAATGGATGAAACGCATTTAGAAAAATTGCGCGATGGTACCATTTTAATTAACGCAAGTCGGGGTGAGGTAGTTGATAATAAAGCCCTATTATTCGTGCTTAACCGCGGAAAAAAACTGAGCGTTATCTTAGATGTGTGGGAGCCAGAGCCTGATTTAGATACGGCACTTTTAGCATTAGTGGATATTGGCACGCCGCATATTGCAGGCTATACGCTAGAAGGTAAAGCCCGAGGAACGACGCAAGTTTATGAAGCTTACTGCCAGTTTCTCGGCAAATCGTCACAAGTTTCTCTTTCATCATTACTGCCTAAGCCAGATATCAATCAATTGACTTTCAATGGTAAATTAACGCAAAACCAGCTCAAAAGGTTAGTACATCTCGTGTATGATGTGCGCCGAGATGATGCAGTGTTAAGAGCCGTTGCAGGGGTAAAAGGTGAATTTGATAAGCTGCGCAAAAATTATCAAGAGCGTCGTGAATGGTCATCCCTTGAAATTATTTGTGATGATGAACAAACGGCATCAAAACTCAATGAGCTTGGTTTTACAGCAAGTTTAGTTTGCACAAAATAGATTAGTTAAAATGAACACCTGATTAAATAACACCGATTGGTGTTATTTAATTTTTTATTTTTTAGAGGAATAGCCATGACTGAAGGTTGGAATATTGCAGTATTAGGCGCAACCGGTGCTGTAGGTGAAGCTATTATTTCACTGTTACAAGAAAGAGAATTCCCAGTCGGCGAATTATATTTACTTGCCAGTGAGCGTAGTGCAGGGGAGAGCGTACGCTTTAATGGTAAAAGTATTCAAGTTGAAAATGTGACCGACTTTGATTGGTCACAGGCACAAATTGCCTTTTTTGCAGCCAATGAAGGTGTCAGCCTACAATATGCCGAATTAGCGGCACAAGAAGGGTGCATTGTCATCGATACGAGTGGCGTATTTGCTCAAGAACCGGATGTGCCACTGGTTGTCCCGAATGTGAATCCGCAAGTCTTAGCCGATTACCGCAACCGTAATATTATTTCATTGGCAGACAGCTCTGTGAGTCAATTATTAACGGCAATCAAACCGCTGGTGGATGCCGCAGGGGTGGGGCGTATAACCTTAACAAATATGTTGTCGGTTTCTAGTTATGGTAAAGCCGCCGTTGACGAGCTAGCAGGGCAAAGTGCGCGTTTATTAAATGGTATTCCTGCAGAAGAAGGCCGTTTTAGTAAGCAATTAGCGTTCAATATGTTGCCATTACTGGCGGATATAGAAGGCAGTGTCGTTCACGAGCGTCGTTTGGTTGAGCAAGTGCGTAAGGTGCTGCAAGATGGTGGCTTGCCAGTGGCGGTGAGTTTTATTCAATCTCCTGTTTTTTATGGGAATGCGCAAGTCGTTCATTTAGAAACTTTGCGCCCAATGAGTGCAGAAGAAGCGAACGAAGAACTTGAACGTTTTGAAGATATTCAGGTCTCAGAAGAGGGTGATTATCCTACACAGGTGACTGAAGCGTCAGGTAATGACCAATTAAGCATTGGTTGTGTACGTAATGATTATGGCATACCTGAAATTTTACAATTTTGGTCAGTGGCTGATAACGTGCGTTTCGGTGGGGCACTGATGGCGGTAGAAACAGCAGAAAAACTGGCTCAGGAGCTGTTTTACTAATGTCTGAGTCTACACAGTTGTATCGAATCGCATTAGGTATTGAATACAACGGCAGTCGTTATTTTGGTTGGCAGCGTCAGCAAGAAGTTAAAAGTGTTCAAGGCTGTTTAGAAGAAGCCTTGTCAAAAATTGCAGCGGAGCCAATTAGCGTGTTTTGCGCAGGGCGCACAGACGCTGGTGTCCATGCTACAGGGCAAGTGGTGCATTTCGAAACCTCTGCCATTCGTAAAGAAGCGGCTTGGACCATGGGGGCGAATACGCATTTGCCCCCTGATATTGCTGTCCGCTGGTGTAAACCGGTGGCCGAGGAGTTTCATGCACGCTTTAGTGCAACAGCGCGTCGATATCGCTACGTGATTTTTAATCACCGTTATCGGCCAGCAATTTTATCGAGTGGCGTAACGCACTTTCATTATCCACTCGATGAAAAAAGAATGCATGAAGCGGCACAGGCGCTATTGGGTGAGCGTGATTTTACCTCATTCAGAGCAGTCCAGTGTCAGTCAAAGTCGCCATGGCGTAATGTGATGCATGTGAATGTCAGTCGCCACGGTCATTATGTGGTGGTAGATATCAAAGCCAATGCGTTTGTTCACCATATGGTGAGAAATATTGTCGGAAGTCTGTTGGAGATTGGTTGTGGCAATCAAAACATTGATTGGATGGCGCATCTTCTTGAGTTAAAAGACCGTACCAAGGCAGCTGCAACCGCAAAAGCGGAAGGGTTGTATTTAGTGAGTGTCGATTACCCAGAGAAATTTGAGTTGCCTCAGAATGTGATGGGGCCGCTTTTTCTGGCAGATGAACTGATGTAAAGCGAATTTTTATTTATCTCATAATTTTTGTAAATAGCATGGATGCTATTATCAATGAGGATTTTATGGAATTTATCACTTTTATTATCGACTTTATTTTACACATCGATGTCCATCTTGCTGAACTGGTCAGAGATTATGGTACATGGGTCTATGGTATCCTATTTCTGATCCTATTTTGTGAAACAGGGTTAGTGGTCACACCATTTTTACCTGGAGATTCGTTATTATTCGTTGCGGGTGCGATTTCGTCATTAGACAGTAATGACCTGAATGTCCATTTAATGGTCGCTTTAATGATTACGGCAGCGATTATTGGTGATGCTGTAAACTACGCAATTGGGCGTATTTTTGGTGAGAAATTATTCAGAAATCCAGACTCGAAGATTTTTCGTCGTGTTTATTTAGATAAAACTCATGCTTTTTATGAAAAACATGGCGGTAAAGCGATTATACTGGCACGCTTTGTGCCGATAGTCAGAACTTTTGCACCATTCGTTGCAGGAATGGGGAAAATGTCTTATCGTCACTTTGCTTTTTATAATGTGACGGGCGCGTTTATTTGGGTATTATTATTCACTTATGCGGGTTATTTCTTTGGTGAATTACCGTTCGTACAAAAGAATTTGAAATTACTGATAGTCGCGATTATCTTTGTTTCAATTCTTCCGGGTGTTGTTGAAATTATTCGTCATCGTCGAATAGCTGCGAAAGAAAAGCGTGCGGCAGCGCAAAAAATCGATAACCACTAAGCGGTTTAGTAAGGTGGTTTAACAAGTTTTTATCTACAGTGAGATATCATTGTGGTTTAATGGCAAAAAATTACATACTGGTGATAACCAGAGTGAATCAGACAAAAAGGTCCATTAATGAGCTGGATTGAAAAAATTTTAAAGAAAGGTAACTTGACCCAATCACACAAAGCCAATATCCCTGAAGGGGTTTGGACCAAATGCGATAGCTGCGGGCAAGTATTATATGGTGCTGAATTAGAGCGTAATTTATCCGTGTGTCCAAAATGTGACCACCATATGCGAATTCACGCACGTCAGCGCTTAGAAACCTTCCTTGATGAAAACTCAACAACGGAATTGGGCAGTGAACTTGAGCCAAAAGATATTCTTAAGTTCAAAGATTCAAAAAAATATAAAGACCGTATTGCTGCTGCGCAAAAAGAAACAGGTGAAAAAGACGCGATCATCGTGATGAAAGGCACGTTGAAAGGTATGCCTGTGGTGGCTGCGGCGTTTGAGTTCGCTTTTATGGGCGGTTCAATGGCCTCTGTTGTTGGCGCGCGTTTCGTGCGTGCAGTGGAGCAAGCTCTGGAAGATAACTGCCCGTTGGTTTGTTTCTCTTCAAGTGGCGGTGCGCGTATGCAAGAAGCGCTGTTATCATTGATGCAGATGGCAAAAACCAGTGCAGCTTTGGCAAAATTGCAAGAACGTGGTTTACCTTACATCTCGGTATTGACCGACCCAACCATGGGTGGGGTGTCTGCAAGTTTAGCGATGTTAGGGGATATTAATGTGGCAGAGCCGAAAGCATTAATTGGTTTCGCAGGGCCACGTGTTATCGAACAAACTGTTCGCGAAAAGTTACCGCAAGGTTTCCAACGCAGTGAATTCTTACTTGAGAAAGGCGCGATTGATATGATAGTTCGCCGCCCTGAGATGCGTGATCGCTTAGCTGAAGTGTTAGCGATGTTAACCAATAAACCAAGCTTTAATGACACGCCTATCATCGTAGCGGAAACGGTTGAAATCGACATTAACGCCGTTGATGAACTTGATGCCCAAGAGCCAAAAAAGGATTCTGAAAAGCATAAAAAAGATGATGAGTAATCTAATCATTCCTAATGCCAAGTCTCCATTGGAGGCTTGGCTTTCTTATCTCACCGACTTACATAGTCAAAATATTGATATGGGGTTGGAGCGAGTCGGTCAAGTTGCTAGGAAAATGAACCTAACGCAACCTGCACCTAAAGTTATCACTGTCACTGGGACCAACGGAAAAGGGACAACTTGCCATACGCTAGAGTCTATTTTTATGGCATCTGGGTTAAAAGTTGGGGTTTACAGTTCACCGCACCTTATTCGTTATACCGAACGCGTTCGTATTCAAGGCCAAGAGCTCCCTGAGTTTGATTTCTGTGAAGCATTTGCCACAATTGAAGCACAACGTGCAGATATTTCGCTCACCTATTTTGAATACGGCACCTTGGCGGCGTTACAATTATTTAAGCAAGCTAAACTCGATATTGTGATTTTAGAAGTCGGTTTAGGCGGTCGGTTAGATGCGACCAATGTCGTTGATGCGGATATTGCGGCGATCACCAGTATTGCCTTAGACCATACAGATTGGTTAGGTGCAGACCGTGAACATATTGGTTATGAAAAAGCCGGTATTTTCCGCAAAGGTCACTATGGAGTGGTCGGTGAACCGGACATGCCAGCTTCAATTGCTCAAGTGGCTGAGCAGCTAGGTACACAGCTATTTCGCCGTGGTACGGATTGGCAATACAGTGAGCAAGCAAATAGCTGGTCATGGAAAAGTTCACAGCGTGAATGGCATGATTTACCGTTACCCAATGTACCTTTAGCGAACGCAGCAACAGCGCTGGGTGTGGTGAGTTGCTTATTGGAAATTGATGCTGATATTGCCCAAAAAGTGACTGAGTCCGCCATTCATCAAGGTTTGAAATCAGCTCAATTACCGGGGCGCTTCCAAATTATTGGTGAAAAACCGTTAATGATATTGGATGTGGCGCATAACCCCCATGCCGCAGGGTACTTAGTCAGTAAATTAGCGGCCTTACCGGAAACTAAAAAACGTCGCATTCGCGCGGTGGTTGGGATGCTAGGCGATAAAGATATCAAAGGGACACTTGAGTGCTTATCACAACAAGTCACCGACTGGTACCTTGCGCCATTAACTGAGTTTAGGGGAGCAGATGTGGCCCAACTTAGTCAATATTTACCCACAGCTAACCAGTTTGAAAGCGTAGAAAAAGCGTGGCAGCAAGCTTGCGTCGATGCTAATGAGCAAGATGTGATTGTGGTGTGCGGGTCATTTCATACCGTCGCTCACGTTATGATGTTATTGGAAAATCAAGAAGGATAGTGCCGGTGGCTAGTAAATTTCAGAATCGACTTGCTGGCGCCATTGTGCTTGTTGCAGTGGGGGTCATTGTGCTTCCTGCTCTGCTTGATGGCGATAAGAAATACAATGAAAATGAATTTGCGGCCATTCCTATTATCCCTAAACCAGGTGATGAAGAAGACATTGAGGCAATAGCGCCTATTGTAAGTACGACAACAACAGCTTCTTCAGAAGGGGCTTCTGAAGCCATGTTATCAGAAGCGATTACGCAGCAGCAAAACGAACAGGTTGAAACACGGCCATCGACGACGACTCCGGCACCAAGCGTAGTTGAACCCACAAAGCCAGAACCGAAGCCTGAGCCTAAAGTTGAGCCGAAGCCACAACCGAAACCTGAACCTAAGCCCGAGCCGAAACCTCAGCCACAAGGCAAAGCATTTGTGGTGCAAGTCATCGCATTGAACAATGCGAGTAAAGTTGAGGAGATAGTCGCACAACTCAGGTTGTCTGGTTACCAAGTTTATACTGTTCCTGCAAAACCAGTGAATAATAAACTCACGCGGATTTACGTAGGGCCTGAGGCCTCAAGGCAAAGGCTAGAAGCGGCTTTACCAGAACTGAATAGGATTACGGGAACAAAAGGGATAATTCAAAGCTATAAACCTTAAAATAGAATTTAAATAATCCCTAAAAGGTAAGGGGATTTAGTAACTTACTGCGGCGATTATGATTTTTTCTTTTCGCCGCTATTTTTTTTAATTTGATAGAAAAATGGTTACGCAAACGTTTTCGTTTTCTGTTAGAATGCACTTCGCTGATGTCGCGAGTGCGAATTTTGGAATGGAATATGGTCTGGATAGATTACACAATTATCGCCATTATTGGCTTCTCGGCATTAGTTAGCTTGATCCGTGGGTTTGTACGAGAGGCGCTCTCACTGGTTACATGGGGCTGTGCTTTTTTTGTTGCAAGTACGTTTTATCCTTATTTAGCTGACTATTTTACTCGCTTTGAGGATGTGCTGGTTAGAAATGGCATTGCTATCGCCGCACTGTTTATTGCCACTTTGATTGTTGGCGCAGTCGTAAACTATGTGATTAGCTCATTAGTACAAAAAACGGGGTTGTCAGGCACAGATCGTGTTCTGGGGATCTGCTTCGGTGCGTTGCGTGGTGTATTGATTGTTTCGGCATTGCTGTTTTTTCTCGATACCTTTACACCATTACCTCAAAGTGAGGACTGGCAGCGTTCGGAACTTATTCCGCAGTTCAGTCATATAATCAGGTGGTTTTTTGACTACCTGCAAAATGCGTCAAGTTTCCTACCGGAGAACATTTCTCCGTCTGGCTGATGAGGAAAGACTAAATGTGCGGTATTGTCGGTATCGCCGGTGTTACACCGGTAAACCAATCAATTTATGATGCTCTCACGGTGCTTCAACATCGTGGGCAAGATGCAGCAGGTATTGCCACTATTGATGGCAAAAACAACATTCGTTTACGCAAAGCAAATGGCCTTGTTAAAGATGTGTTTGAAACACGTCATATGCTGAGATTACAGGGCTGCATGGGGTTAGGGCACGTCCGTTACCCAACGGCAGGTAGCTCAAGTGCTTCCGAGGCGCAACCTTTCTACGTAAACTCACCTTTTGGTATTACACTTGCGCATAATGGTAATCTGACAAACGCTCATGAACTCACTCGGAGTTTATTTGAAACAGCGCGCCGCCATGTTAACACCACTTCTGATTCTGAAATATTACTGAACGTATTAGCCCATGAGCTGGATAGGTTTGATCATTTCCCTCTCGAGCCAGACAATGTTTTCAGTGCTGTGTCCGCGATGCACAAAAAATTACGCGGTGCGTATGCTTGTGTGGCATTAATTATTGGCCATGGCATGTTAGCCTTCCGTGATCCTCACGGTATTCGTCCGTTAGTATTAGGGCGCCGCATTACTGAAAGTGGTGAACATGAATATATGGTCGCTTCTGAAAGTGTTGCGCTTGATACTTTAGGTTTCGAGTTTTTACGCGATGTGGCGCCTGGCGAAGCGGTATATGTGACAGAAAAAGGCCAATTATTTACACGCCAATGTTCTGATAACCCACAATTAACCCCATGTATTTTTGAGTATGTCTATTTTGCTCGCCAAGACTCTTTTATTGATAAAGTGTCGGTGTATAACGCAAGGTTACGTATGGGGCAAAAACTGGGCGCTAAAATTGCTCGCGAATGGGAAGACTTAAACATCGATGTGGTAATTCCTATTCCAGAAACATCGTGTGATATCGCCTTAGAAATCGCGCATATTCTTGATAAACCGTACCGCCAAGGTTTCGTGAAAAACCGCTATGTAGGCCGTACATTTATCATGCCGGGTCAGCAAGAACGTCGTAAATCGGTGCGCCGTAAGCTTAATGCGAACCGTGCGGAGTTTCGTGATAAAAACGTCTTACTTATCGACGACTCCATTGTACGCGGAACAACATCGGAGCAAATTGTTGAGCTTGCGCGTGAAGCCGGAGCAAAAAATGTTTACTTTGCCTCAGCGGCACCCGAAGTGCGTTTCCCTAACGTATATGGCATTGATATGCCAAATGCAAATGAATTGATTGCACACGGGCGCGAAGTGGATGAAATTCGCAAACTTATCGGCGCAGATGGGCTAATTTTCCAAGATTTAACGGATTTAGTCGACGCGGTGCGTGAAGAAAACCCTGAAATTACAGAATTTGAGTGTTCCGTGTTTGATGGCATTTATGTGACCAAAGATATCGACCAAAGTTATTTAGACTACCTAGAAAACTTACGAAAAGACGATGAGTTAAAGTTGAAGGATCAGAGTGAGGTTGAAGACCTAGAGATTTATAACGAAGGCTAAATTTTCGTCAATTTTCGTCATAGTTTGGGCTACAGCGTTGTTGGCTTCACAAATTCGCCCTAGTCACGTAGTTTTCTACGCTCCTAGGGTCTCTTTGCTAGCCGCCTAGCTGTAACCCTAACTATATAGAAAATCCACAGTGATTCTGATTTTTCCCATCTTTAATCTGTAGCCTAAAATATCAAGAAAACTATGACGTCAAATGAAGGCCTAAGTTACAGTTATATCTGATTTAAAATACGTAAAAATCGAGTAAGCTAGAGGGACATTAACTGCCTATTTGGAGCGATATATGGCTGATTTCAACTCCCTCCCTGATGTGATTAAACCTTTCGCAGATAAAATCAAAGCCACTAAAAAACCGCTTGTTGAAATGACGTTAACCCCTATTGAAGACTATGTTTTATGGGATAGTCGTGTTGGGGGAATGCCGTATTTGCCACTAAATGAAAAATACCCGACGAATAGCGAAGGGATGCCACTCAAGTTGCTTGCTCAAATTAATTTTGCACAAATGCCTAAATTAGAAAATTACCCTGAAAAGGGGATTTTACAGTTTTTTATTGGTGGTGATGATTTATATGGGGCTGATTTTGAGCAGCGACAAAAACAAGAAGATTTCCGTATTATTTATTGGGAAGAGGTTATTGAAGATACTCAGCAATTAACCCAAGATTTTTCTGCGGTGATTGCTGCCCATTCTGATGACTACTATACCCCCATAGACCATCAATACAGTATTGAATATACGCCTGCGGAGCAGTACATCAGCATCGATGATTTCCAATTTGGCCAGAAAATATTAGGGGTCGACAACCTCTATGATTATGAAGAGCAATTTGAAGGGGAAGATTTTTACGATGAATGGGTTGAGCCCTACAGTGATACGTTTGAATCAGGGGCACACTGCATCGGCGGCTATCCGTTTTTCACTCAAACCGACCCAAGAGAATACGAAGAAGATATTCAACAATATGAATTGCTTCTACAAATAAATACCGATTATGAAATAGGGATCATGTGGGGAGATATGGGAGTCGGTAATTTCTTTATTCACCCAGATGATCTGAAAAAACGTGATTTTAGTCGTGTGGTGTATAATTGGGATTGCGGCTGATCCAGAAATCCTTTTTGCCTTTTAACCTGTAGCGTTGTTGGCTGTAGGCTAAAATAATGAGTGAGTTATTAGTCGCCTATTTAATTAATTTTAATGCTTTCTTTGCATCTGCAACCGTGGCGTATTTCGTATATAATGCTCAATTATCGTTTGCTTGGGTGGTTAGGTAGGGAAATGAAGAAACTTATCATTGGGTTAACAGGGGCGAGTGGGGCTATTTATGGTGTCCGCTTGCTTGAAGTGTTGAAACCGCTCAAAGGTGTAGAAACCCATTTGGTGATGAGTGCGGCCGCCCGTCAAACATTAGCACTTGAAACAACTTACACGGTGAAAGACGTTCAACAGTTAGCCGACCATAACTATGACAGCCGCGATATTGCCGCTGCAATTTCCTCCGGTTCGTTCCGTACTGCTGGGATGGTGATCATGCCTTGCACCATGAAAACGTTATCAGGTATTGTTCACAGTTATACTGATACGTTGGTCACTAGGGCGGCGGATGTAGTGCTTAAAGAAGGTAAAAAATTGGTGTTAGGTGTACGCGAAACGCCATTGCACGTCGGCCATTTACGTTTGATGGTGCAAGCGGCGGAGATGGGAGCCGTGATTATGCCTCCCATGCCTGCGTTTTATCACCAGCCTGAGACTATTCAAGATATTATTGACCAAACAGTTAATCGTATCCTTGATCAGTTTGATATCGAACTGGAACAAGACCTATTTCATCGTTGGCAGGGGGGGAAATAACCCTTACTCATCAGTATGTGGAATAAGTAAGTCAGTTAGCGCTTCTTTTAACTCGATATGTTCAAATTGAAAGCCTGCCTCTTCTAACCGTTTGGGGATCGCCTGTTGGCCACCCAATACCAGCGCTGCGGATTCCCCCATGATGGCTTTAATCACAAAAGCGGGCGTTCGTACAAATGAAGGGCGATTAATAACTTCACCTAACGTGGCGGAAAATAGGTCATTATGGACTGGATAAGGTGAGGTCATATTAAAGGGGCCAGAAAGCGTTGGGTTATCTAATAGAAAACAAATTGCACGAACCATATCGTTGATATGTATCCACGGCATGTATTGTTTCCCGTCACCAATTGGCCCACCTGCACCCATTTTAAAAATGGGGAGAATTTTGGCAAGTAAACCGCCATTCGCTGATAACACAAGGCCAGTGCGTAATAAACAAACGCGAGTTTTTTCTGACTGAGCATTAGCGGCTAAAGCTTCCCAATGCTGTGTGAGTTGGTGAGTAAATTCATCATGGGGCTGTTCGTCTTCGGTAACGACCGATTGGCCCTGATTGCCATAATAGCCGACAGCAGAGCCCGATAAAAATACCCGGGGAGGGGTTTCACTGGCTGTGATTAACTCACTAAGCTGCTGAGTTAACTTCCAACGGCTATCACACAGTAACTTTTTTTGTTCCTCTGTCCAGCGCTTATCAGCAATAGGTTCGCCTGCTAGGTTAATGACAGCATCGAAGTCATTTAAGTGGGTTTTACCATTGAGAGACGTCCAGCACTCAACAGCCTTGCAAAATTGGCTATAAACTTTTTGTGGAGAGCGGCTTAATACAGTAACCTGATGCTCAAGAGAAATCAGTTTTTGGATTAGTGGTGTTCCGATTAGCCCGGTGCCGCCTGTTATGAGTATCTTCATCGCCATCCCCGTCATATTTCAAACCGCAGCGTTGTTGCTTACGTTCTGTCACCTTAGTCACATACTTGTGTATGCTCCTAAGGCTGCCATCTCTTGGCGCCTAGCTGCAATTTGAACTATTTAGGGGATATCCCTGAGATCAGTAACAAACTACAGCGTTATGATTTAACTATAGCATTTGTGAACACAATTTGTATGATTTGCTTAGCCTGCCTTTAAAAAATTCGGTTTCATTATCACTGTAATAAGAAGTGCTTTTTATGATGGCAACCAATCACAAATTCAGCTAGGATCATTTTCATAGGTGCGGATCAATGCAGATTGGTATTGTCAGGCATACAATAAGAATCAGTCTAATGATATAAGCAGTTTTAGCTTAAAAATAAAAGGTTTACAGGATGGAACAACAAACCGAAGTTGTTGAATGGGTCGATATTGTTGATGAAGACAATACTGTGATTGCTCAGGCAACACGTAGCCAAATGCGAGCAGAAAACCTACGTCATCGTGCAACTTACATTGTTGTTCATGATGGAATGGGCAAAATATTGGTTCAACGACGCACAGACATTAAAGATTTTCACCCCGGTTTCCTCGATGCAACAGCTGGAGGAGTGGTTACGCAAGGTGAAAACATTCTTGATTCTGCAAAGCGTGAAGCTGAAGAAGAGCTAGGTATTGCTGGCGTTCCTTTTGCTGAACATGGCCATTTTTACTTTGAAGATGCGCATTGTCGTGTATGGGGTGGTTTGTTTAGCTGTGTGAGCCATGGTCCATTTGCTTTACAAGAATCTGAAGTTGTTGAGGTCAGTTGGTTGACCCCTAAAGAGATCAGCGCACGCTGTGACGAATTTACGCCGGATTCACTTAAAGCGCTTTCTTTATGGTTGACTCGGAATAATGAGTTAGAAAAAACCATCACTTGTGCTGAAAACTCATAGTTGATCAGATTAAAATTGTTAAAGGGCTATTTTATTTAGTCCTTTACTTTATTTCTCCCAAAATCAAATCTCTAGCAAAGTTAATTTCAAGCTAATATATAACGATTAGTTATAACAAACTTGCAAGCTAAACGATGTATTCATTTCTACACTAGATATAATGTGACAGATCTTAACATTTATCGTTTGCGATATGATGCACTGCTTGGTGTATACATGACGCTTCGAGAGAATAAAAATGACAATTGATAAACAAGATGCTTTTTTGAAACAACAACACCTTGATAACGTAACCAATAAAGCCCGTGAGATTATGGAGCGTGAAGGAATTGAAGCGTTAATCGCAACCGTGGGTGATAACTTTTATCACTTAACCGGTTTTGCGAGCTTCTTTATGTACACTTTCAGGCAAACAGGTTCGGCGATTGCGGTTATTTTTCGTGATCCTTCTATTCAATCATTGGTTATTATGAATGAATTTGAAGCGGCAAATTTGTCACTTCAAATGCCTAACGCAAGGATTAAAACATTTCCAATTTGGGTGGATGTTGATGACCCTTACAATCCTGAAAATGGCAAAGTGATGAAGGCAAGGCCAATTAATAGCCCAATAGAAACCATTTTCAATTTACTCAAAGAGGCGTTGTCAGAAGCGGGAGTTTATTGTAAACCGGTTGCAATTGAATTAAACCAAATTACACATACAGGTAAAGTATGGTTGGATAAGGTTATTCCTGAATTAAATTTGGTTGATTCTTCGCCGCTATTTAATGAATTACGCATGATTAAAAGCCCGTGGGAAATTGCTCATCTTAGAAAATCAGCACAAATTACAGAGGCTGGTATTGCTGCTGCGAGTAAATTGATCAAAGTCGGCTGTACTTCAGCGGAATTAACCGCCGCTTTTAAAGCGAAAGTGATGGAATTTCCTGAAACGAATTATAGCCGCTTCAATTTAATTTCAGTGGGCAGTGATTTTTCACCGAAAATGATCCCTGATGACCAACCTGCAAAAGAAGGGGATTTAATTAAATTTGACTGTGGCGTTGATGTGGCAGGTTATGGTGCTGATATTGCACGTACATTTGTGGTTGGTAAACCGAATGAAAAAGTCGCTGCTATTTATCAAACTATCTTAAAAGGCCATCAATATATGTTAAGTCGAGTTGCGCCCGGCGTTGCATTAAGTGATGTTTTCAATGAAACAATGGCACTCATTCGTTCTTCGGGTTTGCCCCATTATAACCGTGGGCACTTAGGCCATGGGGACGGGGTGTTCGTTGGGTTGGAAGAAGCCCCTTTTGTGAGCGCTGCGACCACAGAAATATTTCGAGCTGGGATGGTAATGAGCTTAGAAACACCTTATTACGGGATTGGTGTTGGCGGTATTATGATTGAAGATATGCTTCTGATTACTGAAGACGGTGTGGAAATGTTAAGTCATTTGCCTCGTGAATTGATTTCTTTCGGGCAAGTGGAATAAGGGGCGGAATATGAAGTGGTATCATTATTTAGTTATTTTCCCAATCCTAGCGTTAACCGTGGGTATCTATTATGCCAACCAAGTAGAGCCTTTTGTTATGGGCTTGCCATTTTTAATGTTCTGGATTGTCTCATGGGTGATTGTTACAGCCTTAGTTATGTTACTAATCAATATATTAGATAATAAAAATACTAAGGAAACATCATGAGCTCCGCGCTAATTATTATTACTGTTTTCTTCCTGTTTAGTATTTATCTTGCTATTCGTGCGAAGAAAGGAAAAACGATGGACCATGAAGGGTGGTCTGTCGGTGGTCGTAGTTATGGTGCACTGTTAGTTTTCTTGCTGAGTGCGGGGGAAATATATACCACGTTTACCTTCCTTGGCGGGAGTGGCTGGGCTTATGGTAAAGGCCCTGCGATTCTATATACCTTGGCAGTCAATGCTTTTATGGGGATCTTTTTATACTGGGTACACCCAAGGGTATGGCGATTCGCAAAAGATAATGATGTCAGAACGATTTCTGAGTTATTTACCAAAAAGTATCAAAGCCCGGGGTTAGGGTTATTAATTAGCTTAATATCTATTGCTGCAATGGTGCCTTTATTTGTTTTACAGCTTAAAGGATTAGGCATTATTGTTTCTCAAGCGTCTTATGGCGCAATTCCAGCAGATATTGCCATTTGGATTGGAATTATTGCAGTGACGTTATTTGTGATGATTTCAGGAATTCATGGCTCAGCTTGGACATCAGCACTAAAAGACTTAATGATTTTAATTGTGGTGGTTTTTATCGGTATTTATATTCCACTTCATTATTACGGTAGTTTTGGGGACATGTTTAAAGCGATAGATACGGCGATGCCAAGCTTTTTAACATTCTCCGAAACGGGGCTAAATATCCCTTGGTATATTTCCACAATATTCTTATCTGTGGTTGCCTATTTCTGTTGGCCGCATTATATGGCCGCAGTGTTTACCGCAAAAGATGAAAAATCACTGAAACGTAATAGTATTCTGATCCCAGCGTACAGTTTGATTATGCTATTCGCATTTTTCGTTGGTTATGCATCCATATTGCAAATTCCACATCTTGAAGGGGCGGCAGTGGATTTATCGCTGTTTGAGATATCTAAGAGCACCTTCTCACCGATTGTGGTTGGTTTTATTGGTGCGGCAGGGATGTTAACCGCATTAGTACCTGGTTCGATGTTGTTGCTAACTACTTCTAATATGTTAGCGGGAGTTGTGCAAAAAGCGATGGGAGTAAGTGAAGAAAAACGCCAGTCTGGTGTGTATGCTCGCTTTATGGTACCTGTCGTTGCGTTGGTCAGCTTGTATTTTATTTTCCACAGTAATGATACCTTAGTGGCTATTATGTTACTCGGGGTCAATATTGTCGCGCAGTTTTTCCCTGCTTTACTGATGAGCTTTAAACAGCAAAACCCAATGACATCAGCGGGTGCTATTTGTGGAATTTCTGCGGGGGTTTTATTCCTTGCGGTAACCTATATAGAGAAAATTTCTTTAGCACAATTGTTCCCTTGGTTAGGAGAAAGTTTGAGCTTTATGAATATCGGTATTGCTGCATTTATTCTGAATATTATTGTTGCGGTAGTGGTTTCATTATTTACGCGTAAAAGATAGTTAAAAATAATCAGGCAATAAAAAAGCGCTCAGTTGAGCGCTTTTTAGCAGAAAGAGATGAATTAAGCGTTTTCGTTTTGTACTGCTTGGATAGCAGTTAACGCAACGGTATACACGATGTCATCAACTAATGCACCGCGTGACAAGTCATTGACTGGTTTACGCATACCTTGCAGCATTGGACCAATAGAGACTAAGTCTGCAGAACGTTGTACGGCTTTATACGTGGTATTACCGGTATTTAAGTCAGGGAAGATAAATACGGTCGCTTTACCTGCAACTGGTGAATTAGGTGCTTTGGACTTAGCAACATCCGCCATAACAGCCGCGTCATATTGTAATGGACCATCGATAATTAAATCAGGGCGTTTTTCTTGTGCTAAACGCGTTGCTTCACGCACTTTCTCAACATCACTACCCGCACCTGAATCGCCTGTAGAGTAAGAAATCATCGCAACACGTGGGTCGATACCGAACGCTTTAGCAGAATCCGCAGATTGGATAGCGATTTCAGATAATTGCTCTGCAGTTGGGTCTGGGTTGATAGCGCAGTCACCGTACACAAATACTTGTTCTGGTAATAACATAAAGAACACAGAAGAAACTAATGAGCTACCCGGTGCTGTTTTAATTAATTGCAACGGTGGACGGATAGTATTTGCCGTCGTATGAACAGCACCAGAAACTAGGCCATCCACTTCGCCTTTCTCTAGCATTAATGTGCCTAATACAACGTTATCTTCTAATTGCTCACGAGCAACAACCTCAGTCATTCCTTTGCTCTTACGTAATTCAACGAGGCGAGCAACGTATTCTTCGCGTACTTTAACTGGGTCAACAATTTCAATACCAGTGCCGAGTTCAATACCTTGTGCGGCAGCAACACGACGAATATCTTCTGGGTTACCTAATAGAACACAAGTTGCAATGCCGCGCTCTGCACAGATAGATGCAGCTTTAACTGTACGCGGTTCGTCGCCTTCAGGAAGAACGATTCGTTTGCCAGCTTTACGTGCTAATTCAGTTAACTGATAACGGAATGCTGGTGGTGATAGGCGGTTAGGGCGTTCTGAGTCAGCAACCAGTGATTCAATCCAATCGCTACTAATATGACGAGCCACATAGTTTTGAATTTTTTCAATACGTTCATGGTCATCAGCTGGGACTTCTAAGCTAAAGCTTTGTAGATTCAGCGATGTTTGCCATGTATTGCTTTTCACCATGAAAACAGGCAGGCCGGTTTCGAAAGCTTGCTCACACAGCTGGCGAATAGGCGCATCGATGTTGTAACCACCCGTTAGTAGAACTGCACCGATTTCAACCCCGTTCATTGCCGCTAGTGAGGCAGAAACTAATACATCAGGGCGATCCGCTGAGGTCACTAATAATGATCCTGGGCGGAAGTGTTCAAGCATGTGCGGAATGCTACGAGCGCAGAAAGTCACTGATTTAACACGACGAGTTTTGATTTCGCCTTCGTTAACAATCTCTGCACCTAAGTGTTTTGCCATGTCAATTGCACGGGTGGCAATTAAATCAAAGTTCCATGGAATGGATGCCAGTACAGGCAGATTCAGCGCAGAAAGTTGCTTAGTATCGAGGTTAGCCACAGTCGCTTTGGTTGAATCATCAAAGATTTCAGATAGGTCAGGGCGAGTACGACCTTGTTCATCAACAGGTGCATTCACCTTATTGATAATAACGCCGATGATATTTTTATTACGTTGGCCGCCAAATTCGTTACGTACTAACTCTAAACGCTCTTGCATTTGTGTGATTGAACTGTTGCCTGGTGCAGTGACGAAAACAATCTCTGCGCCTAATGTTTTGGCAATTTCATAGTTTAATGATTGAGCAAATGAATGTTTACGCGTTGGCACTAAACCTTCAATTAAAATCACTTCCGCATTTTTTGTGTGGTCATGATAGCGAGCGACGATTTCTTCCATTAACACATCTTTTTTGGAAGAGGTCAGTAGCGATTCTACGTATTCCATTGTTAGTGGTTCAACAATGGTGGTAATACTTGAATGAGAGCGCAGGACTTCAGTGGTTTGGTCTTTATTGCCAGAGACGCGTGGCTGTGCGATAGGTTTGAAAACGCTTAATTGAACACCTTTTTGTTCCATTGAGCGAACGACACCTAGGCTAACGCTAGTTAAGCCAACGCTGGTGCCAGTAGGTATTAACATAATTGTACGGGACACGGGAACCTCTTTATTTCGGTTACTCTAATGACAAAACGATACCGCCAGCAGGTTGCTGGCGGTAGAAGTTGCTTATGCGGTTAAACGCGCAGTATCTTGGGCGATAACCAACTCTTCATTGGTTGCGATAACCAGTGCTGGGCGGCTGTTATCGGTAGTGATTAAACCTTCTTTACCGAAGCGCGCCGCTAAGTTACGTTCGTGGTCATATTCGAAACCAAGGATAGCCAGTTTCTTCAAGGTAATTTCACGAACTTGCGCTGAGTTTTCACCAATACCACCCGTGAAGATGATAGCATCAAGGCGGCCTTCCATCAGAGCACTATATGCACCAACGTATTTCGCCAAACGATGGCAGAAAACATCCATTGCGCGAGTTGCGTCTTCTTTAGTGCCGTAGTTATCTTCAACATAGCGGCAGTCACTTGTTACACCAGTTAAACCTAATAAACCAGACTCTTTGGTCAGCATCTTGTTGATTTGCTCAACACTCATACCTAAAGAATCATGTAAATGGAAAATAATTGCAGGGTCGATATCACCACTACGTGTTCCCATTACCAGACCTTCTAATGGCGTTAAACCCATTGAAGTATCAACGCATTTACCGTTAACAATAGCAGTAACAGAACCACCATTGCCTAGGTGGCAAGTGATAACATTTAGCTCATCAACAGGTTTGTTGAGTTTTTTCGCAGCTTCACGGGAAACATAGTAATGGCTTGTACCGTGCGCACCATAACGGCGAATACTATGCTCTGAATATAATTCGTATGGCAATGCATACAGATAAGCTTCCTGCGGCATGGTCTGATGGAATGCGGTATCAAAGACAGCGACATTTTTGTTGACCAGATGCGGGAAGGATTTTCTTGCTTCTTCAATACCGATGAGATGAGCAGGGTTATGCAATGGCGCGAATGGAATAGCCGCTTCGATGCCTTCAATCACTTCATCTGTGATTAATACAGAAGAGGTAAATTTCTCACCACCATGAACAATACGGTGACCGATGGAGGTGATTTGCTCTGATAGCTCAGGTTTTTCAGCAAGAATAGTGTTAACAATGAAATCCAATGCTTCGCTATGCGCTGCACCAGCACCTAAAGGCGCTTCTTTCTTAGCACCATCCATTTTCCACTTAATACGGGCTTCCGGGAGGTTAAAGCACTCAGCTAATCCAGATAAAAATTCATCGCCATTAGTTGGGTCGATGATGGCGAATTTCAGTGAGGAGCTACCGCAGTTTAGAACCAGTACCAGCTTACTTGACATGGAAATACCTATCGTTAATTGTTGTTGTGAAGCCTTTTAAAAACATGAAAAGACTCAGATATAAAAATATACCGCTAGAGCCTAGCGTATTTATGACCTGAAACATCATGATTGATATCATGTTAAAGGCGAAAAAAGTTAAAGATCGTGAGATCTTCAGGGGTTGATAACGCAGGCGCTATTCTTTTCTACAGAAGGTTATAAAAGTAAACCTCTGCACCTAGTGTTGAAATAACGACCAACAACCCCAATATATAACTGTTGTCTATCTTCAGTATCGAAGATGGATAAAGCTAAAAAATAACAAGTGCAACAGCAATTCTAAATGTGGCAGATTCTACTAAAATTATTTTATATTTTATACGTTTTTTTTAAAAATAGGGACTTTGATTGATTAAAATCATAAGTGACGTATAAAGTAGTGTTATAGCACAGGGTTACGTTGCTATTAGAATAGCTGATATTTAGTAAATTGACTTAACTTAAGGTAAATGTAATGAAATAATTTCGTTACCTTAAATGTGCTATCATTTTACCATGCGTAATTTATAAATTATTGCCTCAGTTTTTAAGAAGTCGATAGGAAACGTTTCATGAGTACATTGCAAAGTACACCGCCCGGTTTTTTTAAGCGCTTTAGATTAGGTAACCGCTATCTGAAGGCTTTTCCTATGGAGAAAAAACTGTCGCCGATATTCCCCGAAATTCGTATTAACAAGGCGGTACGCTTTGGTATTCGCTTTATGCCGCCCATTGCAATTTTTACATTAGCATGGCAAATCGCGTTAGGTGGGCAATTGGGGCCTGCCATTGCCACGGCACTTTTTGCCTGTAGTTTGCCAATGCAAGGCTTATGGTGGTTAGGAAAACGTGCGGCGACGCCTTTGCCATCCAGCTTGCTAAGCTGGTTTTATGAGATCCGTGATAAATTTACCGAAGCGGGAATTGCGATGGCACCAGTTGAACACCAACCCGATTATATGGCGTTGGCTGACTTGCTAAAACGTGCATTTAACCAGCTAGATCGTTCCTTTATGGAAGATATCTAAGGGATAATTTCTATTAAAAGGTAGATTTAACAATAAGTAATGCAAAAATAGTGTTTAGATCAATAAAAGCGATGTTTTCACTGTCTATGATTGATGTTGAATGCGAAGATAAGCCATACTTTTTAGTGGGAGAACCCTGATGGAAATGACTAACGCACAACGCTTGATCTTATCTAATCAATATAAAATGATGACCATGCTTGACCCCGATAATGCAGAACGTTATCGCCGACAACAAACCATTATTGAACGTGGTTTCGGTTTACAAATGCGTGAGTTAGACAGAGACTTTGGTCATTTAAGTGAAGATACCTGCCGTACTGTTATTGATATAATGGAAATGTACCATGCGCTGCAAGTCTCTTATAGCAACATGGCTAATAAGGAAGACATTGATGGCCGCCGTGTGCAATTTTTGGGCTTTGATGCGGCAACAGAAGCACGTTATCTGAGCTATGTCCGTTTTATGGTCAACACGGAAGGGCGTTATACCCACTTTGACAGCGGGACGCATGGGTTTAACTCGCAAACGCCAATGTGGGAAAAATATAATCGTATGTTAGCGATTTGGCATGCATGTCCAAGGCAGTATCATTTATCAGCAGTGGAGATTGCCCAAATTTTAAATGCCTAATGCTCGTCATTCTTCGCGCTGTTGCGTTCGGCGACTCGGGTCACGTACATTTGTATGTTCCCCGAGATATCTTCTCTAGTCGCCTAGCTACAGCGTGAATATTTAGAGCATATTTGCTTGTCATTAGTAAAGCAGTAACACGTGACACTGATATGCGAGCTATATGAGCAAGTTAAAACACATTAACATTTAGCCTACAGCAACAAGCACACAGCCCCCAGAACATCCACAAGCGACTTTATGGCCTTCTAATGCAACAGGAATACCATTAATCTTCATTAAGCTATCACCTTCAATGATAGTGCCGGTTTTTTTACATGAAGGACAATAAACCGAGTTGCCTACACAAGCGACCCCTTGGGTTTGTTTGGCGAGAGAAGAAGCCGTTAGAACCGTGCCGCCTGTATTGGTAGTATCATTTTTTAAAATGAGTTTTCTGCCGTTCACAAGACTACGCATTGCGTTTTTTCTCCTGATCAAGCTTTGCTAAAAGCTGTTCAAGCTGATACTTAAAATCACCTGTTTTACGTAAAAAATTAGGGTGCTTTTCTGAAAAAGTTAGCAAATACTAAAAATGTCAAAAAAGTGACCTATAAACCAAATGACAAGTAAAACAGCAACAATGCTAGCTACGCCAGCAGCATACAATAGAAGAGAAATAGCGAGAACACTCCCATTTAGCGCTAACGCTATCCTGCCCGATTTTTTGTTTTCATGGCGAATAAATGAAATAGCAGTCAAAATAATGCCAAACACACTGAGCGTTATACTAATTTGTTTGGATAATTCAATTTTATCTAATAAAAGCTGTCGCTGTTCATTGGCAGGATCAACAGTAGGAGCTTGATACGCTTTTCCTTTAATTGCATCGATTGTCGCTTTTTTTATACTACTTACCTTTTCATGAACAATTTGCTCTAACTTAGGTTTGGATTGGACGTATTCACGCTCAAGGCTTTGATTAACAAGTATTACAAGAATGCTAAAAGCTCCAATGATGATGGCAATTAAACTGAATCGATTATAAACCATAGACATAGTCACTAATATTCCCTATTAAATTATCCCCAATATATCGATTGGTAATTGAACATCAAACAATTGCTATTATTTTTTTATTCGTCTCGATATACTTTAATGGCTCTACTATTTTTTATAAATTTCGTTAAGTGAAAGCTCAGTATAATTATCCTTCTCAGATGCCAAATAACTTTCGTTCTTATACATTAAATTCCATACATAGATATAAAAATCCCGAGCGGTTATACCGTCAGGTAAGTCTAATTGAGGTGCTCCAGTATAGTAGCAATCCTTTAGCTCTTTTTCTGAATAGTATGCTATCGCATACTTAAAACTATCCTTGAAACGAATTTGATACTTTAAAGGCAACATATCAATATACGGCTTAAGTATTTTATCAACAATTAAATCAATACTTGAATGATTATTCAAATTCAGTTTCAATAACGCTTCATCTTCATTCGGGCCACCATCAAGTGGAGCCCAAAATCCAGATATATACCATCTACTAATCTTTATCTTTTTCATTTCATTTTATTCCAAATATGCTATACATTTTTCCTGTTTTTTTATCAAAACCAGCTCTTACTGTTGATGTTTGAAAGTATTCGCCTTCTTTTGTATAGCCTTCCGCAACGATTCTTCCCATGTCAACATCGACACGCCCATTTGTATGAATGTTAGGATCATATAATTCACCCGCTTTTTCTATTGCTTCTAACTGATCTTGTGGATTGATAAAACGTGTTGAATTAGTTGGACTACCTTGTACTCCATCGGGAGTATATCCAGTTTTTGATCTGTATTTTTGTTGTTCTAATGTTGTACCGGAACCATGCCTACGTAAGCCATGTATATTGTCGCTACCATATTCTGCTTCAAAGTCTTGTATTTTCTTCTTATACTCCTTTTCTAGACTTACATAAGCAGATTTTACATCCTTTCTTTCAGCCGTCAGAATATAATCCCGAAAATCCACCGGTTCAACATCGTGTCCCGTATGGCGCCAAACTATTCCATCATCCGCAATCGGCAGTGTTTCAGGCCGAGTATCAGACTCATGAATAGCAAAACCTTCAGGTTTTTCGACCTTTTGTGGCAACGGTGAGGGGCCCGCATGAATGATGGGTTCATTTGGAATATCATCAATCCGCGCAGAGATATTAATTATCTCCCCTGATGCCGCCACGCCCATGTAAAGGGTTGTCCCATCTGCATCAAAACGGTAAATTTCGGCTTGGTTATTAGCGCTCGGCAATCCATTTGAGGATTGATATATCGGTAAGCTCAACACTTCTCGCGCTTCGGCTTCGGAAGCCAATTCACCTTTAATCACTGGCACTTGGTCAAAGCCACTGTCTCGCTCAGTATGGTACGCAATCAGTTGAGATGCACTTGCCACCGCTGCCGCTGTGGTTCCCGTTGAGGCAAAACCCACCCGTAAACGCGTTGGGGCTGTTCCGCCTATTTCTGCAATCTCAAGTAGGTCTGGATGCGTTAAACTATCCCCATCATAGATATTTGGTATCATACCAACCAATACGCGAGCACTGTCAAACCAAGTCGACGAACCCAATCCTTTCGATACCCCTTTGGCTATTGCATAGTCATTTTCAGACTGGAAAGCAAATCGCCTTGAGTCTTGATTGATATCCGGTGGATTAATTGCTTGTTGACCCATAGCGCCACCTGCCGCTGCTCCACCGAATCCGCCTATAGGACTCGGAGGCATAGGAGCTACGAAGGCATTGGCAGTACCAATCCCTAACAAGCTCAAAAATGAGGAAGAACGTTGGCTCGGTTGTTTCGCTGCGGCATCAATACCACAGGTATACGCGTTGTAATCACATAGCCCAAAGTTAGCCAAGTCTTCGACGGTATCACCCGCATCGGTATTGCCCAGACCTCTCAACGTGGATTTGGCAAACACGGGCTCTGCAATGCGCTTAATCGCAATCACACGGCGATGGTCATAGGGGAACAATAGGGGATAGCCCTTATCCCGTTGTTGATAGTGGGTAGAACGGCTTATTTGCCCTGTCGTCATGCGGTGGACGGTCGTTGGGGCATTGGGATTAAACGCCCCTGCGCGGTTGTTTTCACTCAGGAGATACCCCTGCTCACGGCAATAATCACTCAGTGACTTATCGTTACCTTGAATAGCCGCCGGAGGTGACAGCGTTGTCAGGGCATCGGCTAAGGGTTGCGCTTCAAGGCTAAGTGTATACGGGCGAGCCGTTAAGCCTTCCGCTTTAATCAGGCCTTGTGGGCCGCTACTGCCTTGCATCGTACGGCCTGTGCCTCGCTCGGCGAGCGAATAGGGCACGTTAGCTAAGGGTTGTCCCTTGTCATCGACCAATTGCAGCTCTAACCAAAATCGGTAGTTTTCACAGATAATGCACGATTCGACTTTCTGACTCATGACGGCTCCGTTGTCGTGGTTAACCAGCCTTGTTGCTGGGCATAGTCCGTAAATTGTGTGGCGGTGCGTGTATGGATATCCCCAGCTTGAGCTGGATGCAAGTGTAACCAATCCACTAAACGTCGGTGAAGTTGGCCTTCCGGTGTGTCGAGTGATAGAGCGACCTCTGCGTGGTTTTCCCACAGTTCACACGCCAGGTTTTCCGCTAACAGCTGGATAAATTGGGCGGAGTTTTCCCACGCAGCCTGTAAGTGTTCCCCCATGATAAACGGACGGGCTTGCAGTTCAGGAATGGGTAAAGGGTTATGCCGGGTAGGCGATTCAAAAAAAGCAGGGGCACTGGGTGTCTCCAGCATCACCTCATGAACAGGGGTCATCAGCACAGACCAATCCACCGCACGCATTTTGGGAATAAGCACATTCGCAATACGTGTGTCCATTAAACGCAGCACCACGAGCTCTTCATTCAGCTCCACCAATTGGCGGTTTTGCCAATGCTGTAACTGGTATTGCCAATCCAGCGAACTGCGATACGCCCAGCCCCATGTGTTATCACTTAAGCCTTTACGGTCAAGCAGTTGCCCCAATGGGGCATACGCACTCGGTTTTAATTGCACAAGCCACGGGCTCTGACCGATTAAATGGGCCAGTGAGGTGCTATTGTAAATAGGAAATGCCTGTTCAACCCAATCGTTGGCAAACAATAAGTCTGTCGGGTTGGGTGTGGCTAACGTATTGAGCAGTAAATAGATAGGGTCGGTATTCGATGCCGTTAACCATGTTGTCCAAGGGGTGAGTCTCATTGGTTTCCCCCATTAGGCTTAATCACCCAACTGCCCGTCGCTTGGGCTTGCATCGCGCAATAGGGTTTAATCGGATAAAGCGGTATCGCAAACGGGTCAACGCCATCCGGCAATTGAATGTCTACCGCTTGCCCTGAGCCTCCGGCACTGTCGCCAATCGCCACATTGCCTGACGTAAACACATTGCCCGGTGTCACTCGCACAAAACTGCCGCCCACTTTTAAGGTAATTTCCGTCGCCGCATCAATCACCACTTTCCCTTGGCTGGTGATGTGGGTCTCTTGACCACTTTCACTCACCAGTGCACCGTTAATTTGTTGGTGATAACTGCCAAGCACCTGTTCAGAGATATCACCTTCTATTTGAGCCTTGTGCGTCCCTTTAATGTGAAGGTGGTCATCCCCTTGAATGTCAGTAAAACGGTGTTGGTCAATACGCTGTTTGACATCCTGTTGAACATGGGTGTGGCTATCATGTTGAATATGCACATTCATGTCACGCTGGGCATGAATATATACTTCTTCTTGCCCTGCTTGGTCTTCGAAACGTAATTCGTTAAAACCTTCCCCTTTATGAGTGCACGTTTTAAAGGTGGTGCGTGTTTTTTGGGTCGGTAAATCTAACGGAGGGGCATTGCGACCGTTGTACATGCACCCCGTAATGACGGGACGGTCAATGTCGCCATTCAGGTAACTGATTAAAACCTGCTGCCCAATATGGGGGATACTCATAAACCCATAGCCATTTCCGCTCCTGCCATGCGTCACAGGTACCCAGCAAGACGCACTGTGGTCAGGGATACCACGCCTATCCCAATGGAAATAGACGGTCACTTCCCCTTTGCTGTTCGTGTAGATTTCTTCCCCTTTCGGCCCGACGACTGTCGCAACTTCATCCCCATCGGCAAGCGGCTTATATCGGTAAGGCGGACGCCACTCTTGGGTGCTGGGCACAAAGGAAAGTTGATTGCTCAGTTGGGTGCCTTCACCACCACTGTTATCCGCTAATGGCTGCACACCGTGATGGGAGACACTCACCACCTGCCATGTGGTGTTCATACGCGCGCTGGGGTGGTTAGACAAAGTAAAAATACGTCCCGGTGCTAACTCAATGCAGTTCGTTGTCGCTGAACCTACTTGCCGCTGGTTTTGTGATTGCTCGTAACGAATTTGGTTAAAAGGTTGCCCTTGTGCATCCTCTTGAAAGCGACCATAGCTTTCAAACACTTCATGTTGCTGATGAACTTCCCCAGTGACTTGGTGGCTCAGTGGGTAAGAGGGGCGAAGTTGATTATAATCTTTATCCACACGAATATCGCTGCACAACTGCTCAGCATAGCGCCATGTGGTGGCGGTACTGTCAGTGATATCCGTTTCAGATTGCGGATTATAGGTGAGCGATATCCCCGCTTTCATGCCTAAATGACGGTCACTGTAAAACAGTTGTGGGCCTTCTTCGAACCAGTAATTAATCCCTTCTTCGGCAGCGAGGCGGCACCAGAACTCATACATCGTTTCACGCTTTTGGGTGATATACTCGCGTTTTAGATGCTCTTCAGGGTGGTAAAACTGCTTATCAAATTTGATGTGAGACTCGCTTAATAGCGTCTCAAGAATGTTCGGCACCGTCATATTTTGGAAAATGCGGCTGTCCTGCTTAAGCGTCATCACCCACATTTCGGGGCGTATCACAAAGTGATACCAGGTTTTAACCCCATCGGTATTGCCTTGCTCTGCCCCGGCTAAAATGCCTTGTACCGTGCGAAGAATTTTTCCATCTCGCTTTACAGTCAACGAAGAGGCCACACCCAGTACCGTTTGAAAATCAATCTCGGGTAACGGGCTGACCGCCTGAATCGACAGTGAAAAGAGCTGGGAAAGCCCTTCTTGCAAATCAAACTGGGTCACTTGAAAGGTGTTTTCAGGTAGCCCACCAATTGTGCCAGTGAATACCAATCCCGTCCCCATTTCGCCATTCATAATACGCTCTAGCAGTTGACCATGGGCTTCTTGCAAGGCTTGGTCCTGTGCATAGGTTCTGCCGCCAGTGTATCCGCCACCATGAATAAGCGGGTTATTTTCGGGGCTGCCAAGTCGTTTGTTTTTATTGGGGTCTGTCCAAGACATGGGAATTTCCTCTACGGAAGAAAAAGCTAAAAACGCAAACGAGCCTCGAAAGGCTCGCTAAATTTGAACTTACGCTTCGAGCGGCGCACGCCAGTCATCAGCACCGGATGTGCCTG
Organism: Providencia sp. PROV040; assembly: GCF_032706145.1. NCBI lineage: Bacteria > Pseudomonadati > Pseudomonadota > Gammaproteobacteria > Enterobacterales > Morganellaceae > Providencia > Providencia sp. PROV040. The sequence goes on from NZ_CP120530.1 coordinate 2,002,938, forward strand.
CAACGGTGTGTTCCCAATCGATTTTACGGTAAGACAGAGAGACTTCGATTAACTGCGTGAAATCCGCTTTCGCGGGGTCTTGGCAGTGTGGCATTTGGCAATCGATATTCACGATAGTCGCATCCGTTAATGTGGTGGTGAAGAAATGCTCTTGCTTCCCTTCAACCGATGTGCGGTACCATTTCAGTTCCACTTTCGGCAGCATTTCGCCAGACGCTAAGGCGTTATACAGCAGTGGAACGGCTTTATTTAACGCCACGGTGAAACGGAACGGCTTGTGCGCACGTTGGCCTGAAGGTTGACCGGATTGTGGGTCAGTCGGTACAGTCACAACATGAGAAAATTCTTGCACCAGCATTTGGTCTTCATGACCTTGCACATAGATATTACCGACAGAATCGGCAGTAAATGCACCGGCAGTGATGTTGCCTTGGGTTTTTCCCTCAATGGAAATACAACAGAAATCACCATGTCGTTCAAAAAACACAAAGATCAACAGCCCTAGCGCATTCAAATTTATGTCTTAGGCTCAATTCTTAACTATTTTTAATATTGAGGTTGCGTATGGGCGCCTATTTAGCGTTAACTAGTGGGCTAGAATCGATTCAACTTTTTATGTTATGTGAATTGCAAAATTAAAGGGGTAGATGTGAAATTAAAGGCAAAAGGGTTTCTATTTGATTTAGACGGTACGTTAGCGGATTCACTCGCAGTCGTTGAACGTTGCTGGTGCAAATTTGGTGAGCGTATTGGTAAAAGTGCGGACGAAGTTATTAGCTATATTCATGGTAAACCCGCAATGACCAGTTTGCGCCATTTTTTACCCGAGGCGAGTGATGAAGAAATTATGGAATACTTCCATTGGCTAGAAAAAATGGAAAGCGAAGATGTGGAGGGCGTTGTTGCTCTACCCGGCGCTATTGCTTTGCTGACGCGTTTAAATGAAATTGGTGCACCGTGGGCAATTGTCACCTCTGGTACTGTACCAATTGCTCATGGGCGTCAACAAGCGGCAGGGTTACCAGAGCCTAAACATTGGGTAACATTTGAAAAAGTGTCCAAAGGTAAGCCTGACCCAGAGCCGTTTTTACTTGGTGCCCAAGCACTTTCTTTTCCTGCAAAATCCTGTATTGCCTTTGAAGATGCACAAGCAGGCATCCATTCAGCATTAACAGCTGGTTGCCAAGTGGTGGCAGTCCATGCACCAGAAGGGATGCCTCGTCGTGATGAAATTCAAGTAATTGTGAGTTCATTGGAACAAATTTCCGTTATGGGACCTGACAATAATGGTGATTATGAACTTTTCGTGTCTAATTTGACTTAATGGTGATTTAATCAAAGAAATTCTCCGTAAAACATGCTTAACTAAATAAAATTCTTAGCAATGTTTTTTTTCGTCGAAAGGGGATATTTTGAACGGAGAATTGCTGTGGGTCTTAACCCTTCTATTGATTGCGATAGTTCTATTTACCACAAATAAAATTCGCATGGATGTGGTCGCGTTACTTGTCATTGTCGCGTTTGTGCTGAGCGATACCTTAACGCTAGAACAAGCTACCGCAGGTTTTGCTGACCCCAACGTCCTGCTAATTGCAGCATTGTTTGTCATTGGTGATGGACTTGTTCGCACAGGGATAGCCTATCAAATGGGAGACTGGCTTGTTCGCGTTGCAGGAAGCAGCGAAAGCAAAATGCTGGTTTTCTTAATGCTCACTGTCGCTGGGTTAGGGGCTTTTATGAGTTCCACAGGAGTGGTGGCTATCTTTATCCCCGTCGTATTAAGCGTTGCATCACGCATGAAAACGTCCCCTAGCCGGTTGATGATGCCATTAGGCTTCGCAGGGCTTATCAGTGGAATGATGACACTGGTGGCCACGCCACCGAATATGGTAGTGAATAGTGAGTTAGTACGAGAGGGGATCAAAGGCTTTCAATTTTTTTCTATTACCCCTATAGGCATTCTCATTTTATTAGCCGGTATTGCCTACATGTGGCTAACAAGGCGTTGGCTAGGCAGTAATGAACCCGACAAACTCCCTGAGCGTTATCGACGTACTTTCCGTGATTTAATTCGTGATTACAAATTGACGGGTAGAGCTCGCCGCCTTGCTATCCGCAAAGGCTCGCCACTCATAGGCCATACGCTTGATGAACTGCATCTTCGCTCCCGTTATGAAGCTAACGTGGTTGGGATAGAGCGTTGGCGTAAATTCCGTCGCGTGATGGTGAGTGCAACGGGGGGAACCGAGCTACGCGAGCGGGATGTTTTATTAGTCGATATATCCGTGAGTGATGACGATTTGCGCCAATTTTGTAGCGAGCAACTTCTTGAACCGATGATTTTACGGGGAGATTATTTTTCAGACCAATCACGTGATGTGGGAATGGCTGAAGTGTCGATGAACCCTGATTCCGAACTATTGGGGAAATCGTTGAGGGACATTAAATTTCGTACTCGTTATGGTTTGAACGTTGTTGGTATTCGTCGAGATGGCAAGGCACTGGATGGAAAGCTAGTTGATGAACCGCTTAGGTTAGGTGATATTTTATTAGTTATTGGTGACTGGAAATTGATCCGAATTTTATCGACTAAGCCGCGTAACTTTATTGTATTGAACCTAGCTGCTGAAGTTGAAGCTGTTGCACCCGCTGCGTCTCAGGCTCCTCATGCCTTGTTTTGTTTGGCGCTAATGGTCGCGATGATGGTGACCAATGAAATTCCTAATTTTATTGCAGCACTTATTGCCTGTTTGTTAATGGGGAAATTTCGCTGTATCGATATGGAAAGCGCTTATAAGTCAATTCACTGGCCTAGTATTATCTTAATTGTTGGGATGATGCCTTTTGCGCTAGCATTACAAGAAACAGGGGGGATTGCGCTTGCTGTCGATGCGTTAATGAAAGTGGCTGGTGGGTTAGGGCCGCACGTGATGCTATTGTGCCTGTTTATTTTGTGCGCCACTATTGGCTTATTTATTTCCAATACTGCAACTGCGGTGTTAATGGCGCCGATTGCCATTGCGGCGGCGCGTCAAATGGAGGTTTCACCACTTCCTTTTGCCATGATTGTTGGGATAGCCGCATCCGCTGCCTTTATGACTCCAGTTTCATCACCAGTGAATACCTTAGTTTTAGGGCCTGGTGGGTATAAATTTGCTGATTTCCTAAAAATTGGTGTGCCGTTTACTATTATCGTAATGCTAATTAGTATTTTGGTTGTACCGGTATTATTTCCCTTTAATTAATTTTTGTTATTTATAATCTCAAAATTACCATCAATAACGAATGAAAAGCAAATCGTTATTGATGGTTTTTTATTAAAAAAACGTAAGCGTTAATATTTATTCGTTTTTTCATTTGATAAATGAAATGCTAGCTTATTTCTGACAAATCAATGTGAGGAATATATAATATGAATAAAGAAACTGCTACACCGGAAAGGTATTATTTGGGCTTGGCAACATTTGAAAACTTTTGGGGGGAAGACTTAAGTTCTGTTGTCATTGAGCATTATATTAATAACCTTAGTAATAGCAGAACGAAAAAATATCCCAGTTCACAAACTTTGTCTAATATTGCAAATAAAGCAGTTATGAAAGATATTTTTGCATTTAAATATGAGCTCGGTATTAATGATTCATATGATTACTGGGTAGTTGAAATAACAACTAAAAGTGGCAAAAAATATCGTACAAAATCGAGTTTTTATTGTTCTATTACCTTTGAAGATAAAGGAAAAGTGGTTTTGGGGGTTAATGGGGACTTTAAGCGGCTGTATGTGCATTTTCCGTCATCGTCTGACTGTTCTACGGCATTTAACGAAGTATAATTAATAACTGCTTATGCAGAGTAGGAATATTTATTATTCCTACTAAAAAAATTAATTACTGATTTCATCAAGGGAAAGTTTAAAACCTGGGACAAATTTTTCCATAAAATAGTCCATTTCAGGGCTTTTCCTTTCTTCTAATATTTTCTCTAGGCGTTTTTTTGCAAGTTTAAATTCACTATTACCCGCGGAAAGCTCTTCTAAACATTTTAAATAAGCGCACAATGAGTCAGCTTGTTTAACCAATGAATGTTCTTCATCAGTCTGTGAATCTTCAATAATTAGCTCACGGAAGTCATCTTGCAGTTCTTCTGGTAGCATTTCGAGTAATTTTTGCTGGGCGAACTTCTCTATTTTTTTATATTCATGAGCAATTTGCTGATTATGATATTTAATCGGAGTTGGTAAATCTCCAGTGATAACTTCGCTCGCATCATGGTACATGGCTAACATGGCTATTCGTTCTGCATTAACCTGACCGCCGAATCGACGATTTTTGATGATAGCAAGAGCATGGGCAACCATAGCCACTTGTAAGCTATGTTCCGAAACGTTTTCAGTTCGTACATTGCGCATTAAAGGCCAGCGGTGAATGAGTTTCATTCTAGCAAGGTGGGCGAAAAAGTAGCTCATAAGTCCTCTTCTGTGGTGTCTGCAAACAACTAAAATTATAACGGAAATAATGTGGTAGTGATATATTTTTATTGTTTTTTAATAAGTTACTAGTTCGTAATTATTTATTAATATTTATCTTCATATTAAGATGATCATAATAATATAATCAGAATCTGACTTTAATTTAACTGTTATTTTAATTGTGTTGAATTATAGAATCAAAAAAATATAATGAATGTTCAATTCGGAAATAAAGAGGCAATATGAAATATTTTCCATTTATATTATTGGGCTTTTTCCTGGTGGCAATTTATTTTATTTCTATTATTTGATTATCAGAATAATACAGTCTATTAATGATAACTCGATTTAGAATAAAAAAGCCTCCGGAGTAGGAGGCTTTCACTTTATGTTTGATAAAATTTTTATTGGCGATAACCTTCAAGGAAACGGCCAAATTTATTAATCGCCATTTCAAGGTCATCTGCATAAGGTAATGTGACAATTCTAAAGTGATCGGGTTCAGGCCAGTTAAATGCGGTACCTTGAACTAATAACACTTTCTCTTGTAACAATAGGTCTAAAATCATTTTCTGGTCGTCATAGATATTAAATCGTTTAATATCGATTTTTGGGAACATATACAGAGCACCTTGTGGTTTGACACATGAAACGCCCGGTATTTGGTTGATCAACTCCCATGCACGATTACGTTGCTCATATAAACGACCACCTGGTTGAATAAATTCACTGATACTTTGGTAGCCCCCGAGTGCAGTTTGAATAGCATGCTGCATTGGAACGTTAGCGCACAGGCGCATTGAGGCCAGCATTTCTAAACCTTCAATATAGCTTTTTGCATGTTTTTTCGGGCCGTTTAATACCATCCAACCTTGGCGAAAACCAGCGACGCGATAAGTTTTAGATAAACCATTAAATGTGATGGTTAATAAATCTGGGGCGAGGGCGGCAATAGAGTGATGTACAGCATCATCATAAAGAATTTTATCGTAGATCTCATCAGCATAAATAATAAGATTGTGCTGGCGAGCCAATTCGACAATTTCCATTAACAGATCTTTACTGTAGACCGCACCGGTTGGGTTATTTGGGTTTATGACCACAATACCACGCGTTCTCGGGGTGATTTTTTTGCGAATGTCTTCAATATCAGGCATCCAACCTTGTTGCTCATCACACATATAATGAACGGCTTTCCCACCTGAAAGGGAAACCGCAGCGGTCCATAATGGGTAATCAGGCGCAGGCACTAACATTTCATCACCATTATTAAGCAGCGCTTGCATGGCTTGTACGATTAATTCAGAAACGCCATTACCAATGTAGACATCTTCCACGGTCATTTCATGAATACCGCGAGCTTGGTAATGCTGCACAATCGCTTTACGGGCAGAATATAAGCCTTTTGAATCACAATAACCCTGAGAACTAGGCAGATTACGCAAGACATCAACTAGGATTTCATCTGGGGCTTCAAAACCAAATGGGGCCGGGTTACCAATATTGAGTTTGAGGACTTTGTTGCCTTCTTCTTCTAGGCGTTTAGCTTCTTTTAAGACGGGCCCACGAATGTCATAGCAAACATTATCGAGCTTACTGGATTTAGTTAGATTATTCATAGTTTTCTCATTACCCTAAGGGTTACATTGGTCGAGCCGGCGTTATTCCTTTACTCTACTCCTCCCTCAGAAGCTTTTGAAGATGCAAGGTTATTTTTGGTGTAAAAGGTTGGTTTACGCTTAAATGTAATGTTTGGTATCTTATTATATGGTTTAAGTTAGCTGTATGTTCCTAAAATATAGCATTGTGTGGATTATAATTTTAACATTTATTGATGTTTTGGAGTATAAAAAGTAAAAAAGCAGAAAAACAGAGGAAAAAGGAAAATTTGTATCAAAATGTAATATTAAGCATTGAATCATTAAAATAGACATGATTTTTTTGCTGTAATAGCCTTTTTTTATAATAATTAGTGTGATTTTGTTAGTAATATTGATTGTTTCGAGTCATTTTTATTAACAAAAAGTGTTGCTTAAAATTGTAACTATTTGATATTCATAACTATAGGTAAATAGTGAAACGAATTTTATAATGTGCTTACATTAAAATAATTGTGATTACATTAAATATGTTACTATTTAAGCGTGTTCTAGAAAGCGCTTTGTTAGTTTGTTTTTTAGGAAAACATCCCCTTTTTATTAAAATTATTTGATTTTTGGAAGTATGCTATTTGCACACGTGCTCTATCAATTATAAATGATGAGCAGGGTGGAAAAGTAAAATAATTAGAAGTTATTGCAGATCTATGGATTAGAAATGCACTCGCTTAGTAGTCGCTATAAACTCGCTGATTCTCATGGAGGAGAGCAGAAACACCAGGTAACATAAAATTATATAAGAGAATGAACGATGATAAATTCCAATCGTCCCATCATGAACCTAGATCTTGATTTGCTACGTACTTTCGTTGCTGTCGCAGATCTTAATACATTTGCAGCTGCAGCTGCAGCCGTTTGTCGAACACAATCTGCTGTGAGCCAGCAAATGCAACGTTTAGAACAATTAGTCGGTCGTGAGCTTTTTGCTCGTCATGGACGAAATAAACTGCTTACCGCACATGGATTGCAATTACTTGGCTACGCAAGGCAAATATTGCGCGCCAATGACGATGCAACGGCATCATTAACTTATAATGACGCTGATGGTGAATTGCGCATCGGTGCATCTGATGACACCGTCGATATCCTATTACCTTTCTTGCTTAATCGTATCGCGTCTGTCTATCCAAGAATTGCAATTGAAGTACGCATTAAACGAGCTCAGTTTATTGAGTCAATGCTTGATAACCATGAGATAGATCTTGCATTAACAACGGCAAGAATTAGCCACCATCCTAAAACGGCTTTAAGAACCGTGCCTGTTTTGTGGCATAGCGCACCCGATTTTCAATTGCGTCCGAATGAGCCGATCCCATTAGTTGTTATGGATGAAACTAACCCATATCGTAAACTTTGTACTAGTGCCCTTGATGATGCAGGTTTGTCATGGCATGTTGCTTATGAAGCAGCTTCTCTGCCTGCTGTTCGTGCAGCAGTTAATGCGGAAGTAGGGGTAACTGCAAGGCCAATGGAAATGCAAAATGCAGATTTACGTATTTTGAATGAAGCTGATGGGTTACCACGTTTACCTGATATTCAGTATTGGTTATATAAGAACGCAGACGAACAAAAAGATTTTGTTCTGACGGTATTCGGTGCGATCGAAAACAAAAAAATCCCTTATGTGGCAGCCTCAGCAAGTGAGTTGATGGATAGCAACGAGGAAAGTAATTAAGTTAATCGATTCATCTAGTTGCTTTAATCGCAATATCTAATCGATTTATTGTACTGGCGGTAATTCCAATTATTTTGGGATTGCCGTTTTTTTATATCATTTTTGTTGGTTTATTACTGAATCACTTGTTTGTGATCAATGTGTTATTGGCTGTGTACAAATAAAATCAATGTGTTAATCGCAATCTAAAGAAGGCTCGTGTGGCGACTGAGATAGCTATTTTTGGTTAAATGGTTAACGCACGGGTAGGTTAAGTTGTTAGATAACAGTTTAACGGATTCGTTGGTAATAACTGAAACGATTATTTCATGCAGTGGAACTCAATTTTCAATATTGGGAAACGGTATCGAGAAATTTGTTTTTATGCATGTTTAAATAATGTCCAGTGATATCCTTAGTAGGATATCGAGTTCAAATTTATCGATTTTTTATTAATTTCCGCTCATAAAAAAAGCAAATAACCACTTAATAAGTATGGTTAAATAAGAAAGACCATGAAATAATTGTGATGTAGCTGGCATAACCTGAATTTCATTGTTTGGTTAACAATTTGTTATGTTATTAACAATGTTTTTTTATTGAATAGATAAAATAGCGCTGTAATGTCAGTTAGTTACTTGAAGTAATGCGTTAAAAAGAGTTACAAAGACTTAAAGTTAAATTGAATGCTATGTAAACAAATTGAGTACTTTTTCAATAAAAGTGTGCGTTAGATCAAATAAAAAGAGCAATTTTTCATCTGTTAAGACAGGTTTTTCCTGAGATAATGGTGTAGTAAAAACGAATAATCAGTTAAACTAGTTTGCGTGTTTACTTGAGTATCATTACACTGACACGTTTTAGCAGATTATGAGTGCTTTTTGTTGTTCTGTTGTTTTCAAAGTGTGAAGTTTTTGTAACAAATACGGGTTATTTTACTTAGTTTAAGTGAAATAAATTGTAATGAGAGAGGACAAACCAAACGCAGTCAACAGGCTGATTTAAGTTTGGTGATATTTTAGTTTGTGATCAATTTTGGTCTTTCTTCTCGATTAACTGGGCAATTGTGGTGCAATACTGCCGTGATGTAAAAAAGAGCAGCTAACACACCATAAGTAATGAGTAAGCAACGAGTATGTCTACATCAATCCTAGCGTTAGCCCATAACTGGGCGTTTGCGATATTCCTTATCGGCACTATCGGTCTTTGTGCTTTCATGTTGGTCGCAGGTCACTTTTTAGGTAGCCGCGCCAAAGCCAGAACAAAACATGTTCCTTATGAGTCAGGTATCGACTCGGTCGGTAGTGCACGTCTCCGCATGTCTGCTAAGTTTTACTTAGTTGCCATGTTTTTCGTTATCTTCGATGTTGAAGCCATGTTCTTATTTGCATGGTCAGTCGCCATCCGCGAAGCCGGTTGGGTAGGTTTCATCGAAGCCGCGATCTTTATTTTGGTATTGTTGGCGGGACTGTTTTACCTCGTCCGCGTTGGGGCATTGGATTGGACTCCAGTCCGTTCCCGCGGAAAAGTAAAGCATCCTAGTGAAGTTATTAAAATCAGCAATCGTCATCCGCAGTAAAAAGCGAGGCATTATACAATGGATTATACGCTCACCCGCATAGATCCGAACGGTGAGAACGACCGTTACCCACTGCAAACTCAGGAAATCGTTACCGATCCACTGGAGCAGCAAGTTGAAAACAGTGTTTACATGGGAAAACTTTCTCATGCACTTCACGATGTGGTTAATTGGGGGCGCAAAAACTCTCTATGGCCATATAACTTTGGTCTTTCATGTTGCTATGTAGAAATGGTGACTTCGTTCACGGCTGTTCATGACGTTGCCCGCTTTGGTGCAGAAGTACTGCGTGCTTCACCTCGTCAAGCCGATTTCATGGTAGTAGCAGGTACTTGTTTCACAAAAATGGCACCTGTTATTCAACGTCTGTATGACCAAATGCTTGAACCAAAATGGGTTATTTCCATGGGTTCATGTGCCAACTCTGGTGGCATGTATGACATTTACTCTGTTGTACAAGGCGTCGATAAATTTATTCCTGTGGATGTGTATATCCCAGGTTGCCCACCGCGTCCAGAAGCCTATATGCAGGCTCTGCTTCTGTTGCAAGAATCTATCGGTAAAGAGCGTCGACCGCTGTCTTGGGTTGTTGGAGACCAAGGGGTTTACCGTGCCAATATGCAATCAGAAAGAGAAAGAAAGCACGGTGAACGTATTGCAGTGACAAACCTGCGTACACCAGACGAAATTTAAGGCTTAAAGCCATACAGCGTAACAGAGCAATGTTGTTGCGAAATAATAAACCTGATCAAGCGTTATGGTGAAGAATGATGACAGATCAGATAGCGCAAGCGAGTAGTAACCAGCCAGGATGGCAGACACAGGATCACTTAAACGACCCTGTGCTTCTGGAACTGCGCAATCAATTTGGGCCGGATGCCTTTTCTGTTCAAGCAACTCGCACTGGTATGCCAGTGCTTTGGGTGCGTCGTGAACAGTTACTGGAAGTGGTCGATTTCCTAAAGAAATTACCAAAACCGTATGTCATGTTATTTGACTTACATGGGGTAGATGAACGTCAACGAATTCACCGTCAAGGTCTGCCAGAAGCAGATTTTAGTGTTTTCTACCACCTCATCTCTATCGTTCGTAACCGCGATATCATGTTAAAAGTCGCTCTTAATGAGAAAGACTTAAATGTGCCTTCTATTGTTTCCCTGTTCCCGAATGCGAATTGGCATGAGCGTGAAGTGTGGGATATGTTCGGTATAACGTTCCAAGGTCACCCAAATTTACGCCGCCTTTTAATGTCACCAAGCTGGGAAGGTCACCCACTGCGTAAGGATTATCCTGCGCGTGCGACTGAGTTTGACCCTTTTGTTCTGACTAAGCAGAAACAAGATCTGGAAATGGAAGCCTTGACTTTCAAACCAGAAGAGTGGGGCATGGCACGTGGAAATGAAAACGAAGATTTCATGTTCCTAAACTTGGGGCCAAACCACCCATCCTCACACGGTGCGTTTCGTATCGTATTACAACTGGATGGTGAAGAAATTATTGACTGCGTACCTGACATTGGCTACCACCACCGTGGTGCTGAAAAAATGGGTGAACGCCAGTCATGGCACAGCTACATTCCTTACACTGACCGTATCGAGTATCTCGGTGGTTGTGTGAATGAAATGCCATATGTGTTAGCCGTTGAAAAACTGGCTGGCATTGAAGTGCCGGATCGCGTGAAAACCATTCGTGTCATGCTGTCTGAGTTATTCCGCATTAACAGCCACTTACTGTACATCAGTACCTATATCCAAGACGTTGGTGCGATGACCCCTGTCTTCTTTGCGTTTACCGACCGTCAAAAAGTCTACAACGTGATTGAAGCGATTACCGGTTTCCGTATGCACCCTGCATGGTTCCGTATCGGTGGTGTTGCGCACGACTTACCGCGTGGTTGGGAAAAACTGCTGCGTGAGTTATTAGACTGGTTGCCAAAACGTTTAGAGTCTTATGTGACTTCTGCACTGAAAAACTCCATCTTAAAAGGTCGCTCTATTGGGACAGCAATGTACTCTAAAGAAGAGGCGCTGGCATGGGGTGTAACAGGGGCTGGATTACGTGCAACAGGCGTTGATTTTGACGTGCGTAAATGGCGTCCATATTCAGGCTATGAAAACTTTGAGTTTGATATCCCTATCGCTCACAACGGTGACTGTTATGACCGTGTGATGATCAAAGTAGAAGAGATGCGCCAGAGTATTCGTATTCTTGAGCAATGCTATAAGAATATGCCAGAAGGTCCTTTCAAAGCTGACCATCCATTGACAACTCCGCCACCAAAAGAGCGCACGTTGCAGCATATCGAAACCCTGATCAACCACTTCTTACAAGTGTCTTGGGGGCCGGTGATGCCAGCAAATGAGTCATTCCAGATGGTTGAAGCGACGAAAGGTATCAACAGCTACTACTTAACCAGTGATGGCAGCACAATGAGCTACCGTACGCGTATTCGTACGCCAAGCTACGCTCACTTGCAGCAAATTCCTGCCGTGATCAGAGGTAGTTTAGTTTCAGACTTAATCGTCTATCTGGGTAGTATCGATTTTGTAATGTCGGATGTGGATCGCTAACCATGCATAATGAACATAACGAAAATGAGAAGCACAACGAGCTCAATGTCGTGAATGTGTTTGAACCGCAAGTCAATCATGGCTTTGTCTTAACAGAGAAAGAGCGTGAAGAGATTGAAGGTGAGAAACACCATTACGAAGACGCACGTGCTGCCTCAATTGAAGCACTGAAAATTGTGCAAAAAAACCGCGGTTGGGTTGAAGATGGTGCGATCCATGCTATCGCTGACGTCTTAGGTATCCCAGCTAGTGATGTTGAAGGGGTGGCGACATTCTATAGCCAAATCTTCCGCCAACCAGTGGGTCGCCACATTATTCGCTATTGCGACAGTGTTGTTTGCCATATTACAGGTTATCAGGGCTTAGAAGCTGAAATCATTAAACAGCTTAATATTCGCCCGGGTCAAACAACAGCTGATGGCCGTTTTACATTGCTGCCGACCTGTTGCTTAGGTAACTGTGACAAGGGTCCAACGATGATGATCGATGATGACACTCACAGCTACGTGCAGCCTGAAAATATTCAAAAATTACTGGAGCAGTATCCATGACAAATTCTGTTAATCCAGTGATCCGTACTGCTGAAACTCATCCTCTAACATGGCGTTTGCGTGATGACAATCAGCCTGTTTGGTTAGATGAGTATCGCAGTAAAAACGGATACAAAGGTCTTGAGCGCGCGCTCAAAGGCATGGCACCGGATGAAGTTGTGAATCTCGTGAAAGACGCTGGCCTGAAAGGGCGAGGCGGTGCGGGCTTCTCAACAGGTCTGAAATGGAGCCTGATGCCAAAAGACGAAAACATGAAACTGCGTTACTTTTTATGTAATGCGGATGAAATGGAACCGGGCACCTATAAAGACCGTTTATTGATGGAGCAACTCCCTCACTTGTTAGTTGAAGGGATGATCACGGGCGCTTATGCACTTAAGGCCTACCGTGGTTATATCTTCTTACGGGGTGAGTATGTTGAAGCCGCGCAAAACCTGCGCCGTGCCATCGAAGAAGCGAAAGTGGCGGGTTTATTAGGAAAAAATATCCTCGGTTCGGGTTTCGATTTTGAACTGTTTGTCCACACCGGCGCTGGGCGTTATATCTGCGGTGAAGAAACCGCACTGATTAACTCTTTAGAAGGCCGCCGTGCTAACCCACGTTCTAAACCACCGTTCCCTGCAACATCAGGTGCTTGGGGTAAGCCAACTTGCGTTAATAACGTCGAAACCATTTGTAACGTGCCTGCCATTTTAGAGCACGGAGACCAATGGTATATCGATTTAAGCGCCGGTAAGAGTAAAGACGCGGGTACTAAATTAATGGGCTTCTCTGGCCGTGTGAAAAACCCGGGTCTGTGGGAATTGCCATTTGGTACGACGGCACGTGAAGTGTTGGAAGATTACGCAGGTGGTATGCGTGATGGACTGAAATTAAAAGCATGGCAGCCGGGTGGAGCAGGGACAGACTTCCTAACCAACGACCACCTCGACTTACCAATGGATTTCGAAAATATTGCTAAAGCAGGAAGCCGCCTTGGTACTGCATTGGCGATGGCGGTTGATCATGAAATCAACATGGTTTCTTTAGTGCGTAACTTAGAAACCTTCTTTGCTCGTGAATCCTGTGGTTGGTGTACGCCGTGCCGTGATGGTTTGCCATGGAGTGTGAAAATTTTACAAGCGCTGGAAAAAGGAGAAGGGCAGCCGGGGGATATTGAAACCCTAGAGCAGCTGTGCCGTTTCTTAGGACCGGGTAAAACTTTCTGCGCTCACGCACCGGGTGCGGTCGAACCGCTACAAAGTGCCATCAAATATTTCCGTGATGAATTCGAAGCGGGTATCTCGCAAAAAGATCTGCGTAACATCGTGCAGATTGCAGGTATCCAACCCAACTTGCTTAAGCAGCGTTGGTAATTATTTAGCGATTGAGCAACCGCTAAAGAGATTTTTCACGAAGAACGTATTTTTGATTAACGCCTGCTTTATGCGGGCCTTTGGGAAGCATGCTGACTATGGCTACAATATATGTAGACGGCAAAGAATATGACGTAAACGGGTCTGAAAACCTGTTACAAGCCTGTCTTTCTCTCGGGCTAGATATTCCTTATTTTTGCTGGCATCCGGCGCTGGGAAGCGTTGGCGCTTGCCGCCAGTGTGCGGTTAAGCAGTATCAAAACGCAGATGACACACGCGGTCGCCTAGTAATGTCTTGTATGACACCCGCAACGGAAGGGACTTACATCTCTATTGATGATGAAGAAGCCAAACAATTCCGTGAAAGTGTCGTGGAATGGCTGATGACCAACCACCCTCATGACTGCCCAGTCTGTGAGGAAGGCGGTAACTGCCACCTACAAGATATGACGGTAATGACCGGTCATAACATGCGTAAATATCGTTTTACGAAACGGACTCACATTAACCAAGACCTTGGTCCATTTATTAGTCATGAAATGAACCGTTGTATTGCGTGTTATCGCTGTGTTCGTTACTACAAAGATTATGCAGATGGCACGGATTTAGGGGTTTATGGGGCACATAACTATGTGTATTTCGGTCGTACTGAAGACGGTACACTGGAAAGTGAGTTCTCCGGTAACTTAGTTGAAGTTTGTCCAACCGGGGTATTCACCGATAAAACCCACTCTGAGCGCTATAACCGTAAATGGGATATGCAGTTTGCACCCGGTATCTGCCAACAGTGCAGTATCGGTTGTAACACTAGCCCTGGTGAGCGTTATGGTGAAATCCGTCGCATCGAAAACCGTTATAACGGCTCGGTAAACCACTATTTCCTCTGTGACCGTGGTCGCTTTGGTTATGGTTACGTCAACCGTAAAGACCGCCCTCGCCAAGCCGTACTCAATAAAAATGGCGTTAAGCAGGTCATCTCGGCTATCGAAGCGATGCAAAGTGGTGCGCAAATTATCAATCAAGCGAAAAAAGTGATTGGTATCGGCTCGCCGCGTGCTAGCGTTGAAAGCAACTATGCATTACGCGCATTAGTTGGAGCAGAAAACTTCTATTCCGGTATTTCTGCGGGAGAGCAGCGTCGTTTAGCATTAATGCAAAATATTCTGCAAAACGGCGGTATCTATACGCCAACACTGCGTGAAGTGGAAGGCTATGATGCGGTACTGGTACTGGGTGAAGATTTAACTCAGACAGGTGCACGCATGGCGTTATCTGTTCGTCAAGCCGTGAAAGGTAAAGCGCGTGAAATGGCCGCAGCGCAGAAAGTCGCTGACTGGCAAATCGCCGCTATCCAAAACATTGGCCAACACGCGAAATATCCGCTGTTTATTACCAATGTTGATGACACTCGTTTAGACGATGTGGCTGCCTTCAATTACCGTGCTCCAGTGGCTGACCAAGCGCGCTTCGGTTTTGCTATCGCCAATATGATTAATGGCGAAGCCCCTGCGGTGAATGATTTACCCGCAGACTTAAAAGCCAAAGTTGAAACCATTGCTCAAGCATTAGCCAGTGCGAAAAAACCATTAATTATCAGTGGTAGCCATAGTGCAAGCGAGGCAATGATCCAAGCGGCCGCTAACGTGGCATTCGCACTGAAAGCGAAAGGCGCGAACGTTGGGTTATCTTACTTAGCGTCTCATGCAAATAGTGTCGGTCTGGCAATGATGAATGCACAGCCATTAGACAGCGCTTTAGCTCGCATAGAAGCGAACGAAGCGGATGTGGCTATTGTTATCGAAAACGACCTGTACCGTCACAGCAGCGTGGATGCAGTCAATAGCGCATTAGCGAAATTGAGCCATTTGATTGTAGCGGATCATCAGCAAACTGACATCATGGATAAAGCAACATTAGTTCTGCCAGCAGCAAGTTTTGCTGAAGCAGACGGTACGTTGATTAACCAAGAAGGTCGTGCACAGCGTTTCTTCCAAGTCTTCGACCCAACGTATTACGACAAAGCTATCGTGATGAACGAAAGCTGGCGCTGGATGCATTCACTGCAAACTGAAGCGCAAGAGCGTGATGCGGATTGGTCTCAACTTGATCACGTTATCGCTGATTGTGTTGCCGCAATGCCACAATTCTCAGGTATGGTTGATGCCGCACCAAAAGCGTCTTTCCGTATTCGTGGTCAAAAACTGGCGCGTGAACCACATCGTTACAGTGGCCGTACAGCGATGCTAGCAAATCAATCTGTCCATGAACCTCGTCAACCGCAAGATATTGACTCTCCATTTGCTTTCTCAATGGAAGGGAACAACAGCCCAACCGCGCCGCGCCAGCAAATTCCATTTGCATGGGCACCAGGTTGGAACTCACCGCAAGCCTGGAATAAATTCCAAGCCGAAGTGGGGGGGCACCTGTTATTTGGTGACCCGGGTATCCGTTTGTTCAATTCAACAGAGAGCAAATTGGCTTACTTCACTGAAATTCCAGCGGCTTATCAAGCTAGCGAAGCGCAGTGGGTCGTCGCACCTTATTACCACCTGTTTGGCAGTGATGAAATGTCACAGCGTTCAGAGGTGATCCAAGAGCGTATGCCTGAGCCTTATATCATGCTGAACACGCAAGATGCTGTGGCACTGGGGCTGTCAGCGGGTGCTAAAGCTGAGTTTAGCCATGCAGGTCAAGCGTTTAACTTGACTGTTCGCCTCAGTAATCACCTGTCTACCGGTCAAATTGGCTTACCGCTAGGAATGCCAGGTATCGCACCGTCAATGGCTGGCGTGTCAGTCAATAATCTGCGGAGGGGAGCATGATGGATTGGATTTCTCCTGAAGTGATGGAAGTATTAATTTCCATCCTTAAATCTGTCGTCATTTTATTGGTTGTTGTGACTTGTGGGGCATACATGAGTCTGGGAGAGCGCCGTATTCTCGGTCTATTCCAGAACCGTTATGGTCCAAACCGCGTTGGCCCGTTTGGGATGGGCCAGTTAATCGCCGACATGTTCAAAATGCTTTTTAAAGAAGACTGGATCCCACAGTTCGCGGATAAGAAAATCTTTACGCTAGCACCAGTGATTGCGTTTTGTTCATTGTTCCTTGCATTTGCAATCGTGCCTGTCAGCCCGACTTGGCACGTAGCAGACTTGAACATTGGGATTCTATTCTTCCTGATGATGGCGGGTCTAGCGGTCTATGCGGTGTTATTCGCGGGTTGGTCAAGTAATAACAAATACTCATTATTAGGTGCGATGCGTGCGTCAGCACAAACCGTGAGTTACGAAGTATTCTTAGGCCTTTCTTTAATGGGTGTGGTTGCACAAGCAGGTTCATTCAACCTGATTGATATTGTGAACTCCCAAGAAGGCATGTGGAACATTATTCCTCAATTCTTTGGTTTTGTGACTTTTGCGATAGCGGGCGTTGCGGTATGTCACCGTCACCCGTTTGACCAACCAGAAGCAGAACAAGAGATTGCGGATGGTTACCACGTTGAATACTCAGGGATGAAGTTCGGTCTGTTCTTCGTTGGTGAGTATATCGGTATCGTAACGGTTTCTGCACTGATTGTGACGCTGTTCTTTGGTGGCTGGCATGGTCCATTCCTGCCGTCATTCTTGTGGTTTGCTATCAAAACTGGCTTTTTCATGATGATGTTTATCTTGATCCGTGCCTCTTTACCGCGTCCACGTTATGACCAAGTGATGTCTTTCGGTTGGAAAATTTGCCTGCCGCTGACACTGCTTAATCTGCTGGGTACTGCAGCAGTGATTTTATACAACGCTCAGTAAGGGGTGATTGAACCATGACATTGAAAGAGTTATTGGTCGGTTTCGCCACCCAAGTACGTAGTATTTGGATGGTCGGCCTACATGCGTTCGATAAACGCGAAACGCAAATGTATCCAGAAGAGCCGGTTTATCTGCCACCCCGTTACCGTGGTCGTATCGTGTTGACGCGCGATCCAGACGGTGAAGAGCGTTGTGTTGCATGTAACTTGTGTGCGGTAGCTTGCCCTGTGGGTTGTATCTCACTGCAAAAAGCTGAACACGAAGATGGCCGCTGGTACCCTGAATTTTTCCGCGTTAACTTTTCGCGCTGTATTTTCTGTGGTCTGTGTGAAGAGGCTTGCCCTACCACGGCAATCCAATTAACACCTGATTTTGAAATGGCCGATTGGAGACGTCAGGATCTGGTTTACGAGAAAAATGACCTGTTGATTTCAGGTCCGGGTAAATATCCTGATTATAACTTTTACCGTAAATCAGGTATGGCGATTGCAGGTAAAGACAAAGGTGAAGCGGATAACGAAGCGAAACCTATCAACGTCAAAGACCTGTTGCCATAAGGAGCGATATTCATGGAATTTACATTTTATATCGCCGGTCTAGTTGCCATTTTAGCAACTTTAAGGGTGATAACGAATACAAATCCGGTGCATGCACTGTTGTATCTGGTTGTTTCTCTGCTGGCTCTGTCAATGGTGTTTTTCTCCCTCGGCGCGTATTTTGCTGGAGCGTTGGAAATCATCGTTTATGCAGGTGCCATCATGGTCCTGTTCGTGTTCGTCGTGATGATGCTCAACCTAGGACGTTCTGTTCAAGAACAAGAGCGCGCTTGGTTGACGCCGAAAAACTGGATTGGTCCTGCTGTGTTATCCGCAGTTTTATTGGCTATCTTAGTTTACGGTATCACCTCATTGTCATATCAAGAAGGCATTGAGGGCACCATCATTGGGGCGAAAGAAGTGGGTATTAGCTTGTTCGGGCCTTACGTTCTGGCTGTCGAATTGGCGTCACTGTTACTACTAGCTGGTTTAGTTGTCGCATTCCACGTTGGACGTGACCGTAAAGAAAACGGTGCTGATCTTGTCAGTATCACGAAGGCGGAGGAGCAAAAATGATACCTCTAGAACATGGTCTGATTTTAGCGGCGATTTTATTTGTGATGGGGCTTAGCTGCCTTGTTATTCGCCGCAATCTGCTTTTCATGCTGATCGGACTGGAAATCATGATTAACTCAACTGCACTGGCATTTGTGGTTGCAGGGAGTTTTTGGGGGCAGCCAGACGGCCAAATTATGTATATATTGGCAATTACATTGGCTGCAGCGGAGGCGAGTATTGGATTGGCGTTGTTACTGCAACTCCATCGTCATCGTCAGAACCTGAATATTGATAAAGTCAGTGAGATGCGCGGATGAACCTACTCTATTTAACTATTCTGTTGCCTTTACTGGGGTCGGTGTTGTTAGCCTTCTCTCGTGGACGCTGGTCAGAAAACGTTTCGGCCATTATTGGTGCGGGGTCGGTCGGCTTAGCGGCCATCGTCGCATTCTATGCTGGCAATGAATTTTTAGCTCAAGACGCTGGTAGCGTGTTCATCCAACCTCTGTGGACTTGGATGTCTGTCGGTACCTTTAATATCCCATTCACCTTAATGTTAGATGGTCTATCTCTGACCATGTTAGGTGTGGTAACGGGTGTGGGCTTCCTTATTCATGTATACGCTTCTTGGTATATGCGTGGTGAGGAAGGTTACTCACGTTTCTTCGCTTACACTAACCTGTTTATCGCGAGTATGGTGGTTTTAGTTCTCGCTGATAACATGATGCTGATGTATCTCGGTTGGGAAGGGGTAGGGCTGTGCAGTTACCTGTTGATTGGTTTCTATTATACCAATCCAGAAAACGGTAAAGCCGCAATGAAAGCGTTCTTTGTCACGCGTATCGGTGATGTCTTCCTCGCAATTGGTATGTTTATCCTGTGGAATGAGCTCGGCACATTGAATTTCAGCGAAATGGCGGTGTTAGCACCTCAGAAATTTGCTGAGGGTTCGAGTGCGATCAATTGGGCAACCTTGATGTTATTAGGTGGCGCAGTCGGTAAATCAGCACAGTTACCATTGCAAACGTGGTTGGCAGATGCGATGGCGGGTCCTACGCCAGTTTCAGCATTGATCCACGCCGCAACCATGGTAACGGCCGGTGTGTACTTAGTGGCTCGTACCCACGTTCTGTTCTTATTAGCGCCAGAAGTTTTACATCTAGTTGGCGTTGTGGGCGCAGTGACATTAGTACTGGCAGGGTTTGCTGCACTGGTTCAAACCGATATCAAGCGCGTGCTTGCTTATTCCACGATGAGCCAAATCGGTTATATGTTTTTGGCTCTCGGTGTGCAAGCTTGGGATGCTGCGATTTTCCACCTGATGACGCACGCTTTCTTTAAAGCACTGTTGTTCCTGTCAGCAGGTTCGGTCATTTTGGCATGCCACCACGAGCAAAATATCTTCAAAATGGGCGGATTGCGTAAGCAAATTCCATTTATCTACGCTGTGATGTTGATTGGCGGAAGCGCACTGGCAGCATTGCCATTGTTTACTGCTGGTTTCTACAGTAAAGATGCCATTTTGTGGGGGGCTCAGCTTGATGGACAAACTGTATTGTTGTGGGCAGGTATCCTCGGTGCATTAATGACCGCAATTTATACCTTCCGTATGATTTTCATCGTGTTCCACGGTGAAGCAAAAATCAAAGCGCATAAGGTTAAAGGCATCACTCACACATTACCACTGGGCATTTTGGCTATCCTTGCAACGTTTGTTGGTGCATTAATCCACCAACCACTCGAAGGGGTATTCCCTGCAGAAGCGGCTGGCAGTGAAGACGGTAAAGTCTTACTCGAAGCGATTTCTGGCGGGTTTGCTATCGCTGGTCTATTAATTGCGGTATTCCTCTACCTGTTTAGACGTTCAATAGTCGATGCTATCGCGAAAACTGCGGTGGGTCGTTTCTTCAGCGCATGGTGGTACCAAGCGTGGGGCTTCGACTGGCTGTATGACGTAGTCTTTGTAAAACCGTTTAAAGGTATTGCATGGCTACTGGAAAGCGATCCGATTAACTCTCTGATGAATATCCCTGCACATCTTTCACGTTGGGCAAATAAAGGGCTTGCAGTGAGTGAAAACGGCCAAATCCGTTGGTATGTTGCCTCGTTGGGGCTGGGTGCAGTGCTGATTCTTGCTCTGCTGCTTTTGGTTTAATTAAGGGACACATTGCGCCATGCTATTACCCTGGCTAATACTCATTCCCTTCATCGGAGGCCTGCTAAGCTGGCAGGCTGACCGGTTCAGTCATCGCGCACCGCGCTGGATTGCACTGGCGACGATGGGAATAACATTAATACTCTCCGTGCAATTGTGGTTAGAAGGGAATTACTCTCTTGTTAATCCACAAGGGATTCCACAATGGCAATCTGTTTTCTTTATGCCGTGGATCCCGTCACTGGGAATTGACTTTCATTTAGCTATTGACGGTTTATCACTGCTGATGGTCGTATTAACGGCTATCATGGGGGCTTTCTCGATTCTGAGCTCTTGGAGTGAAAACCAGAAGAACCAAGGTGCGTATCACTTTAACCTGCTGTGGATTATCACAGGTGTGATGGGGATTTTCACCGCGGTTGACTTGTTCTTATTCTTCTTCTTCTGGGAGATGATGCTGATCCCAATGTACTTCCTGATTGCCAATTGGGGGCACAAAGGGTCAGAAAACAGACAACATATCAAAGCTGCGACTAAGTTCTTTATCTATACGCAAGCAAGTGGCTTGATCATGTTGGTTTCCATCATTGGATTGGCACTAGCGAATTACAATACTTCAGGCGTATTAACATTCGATTATAACCAACTGTTAGGCGCAGAGCTGTCTAGTAACGTTGCGTTTATGTTGATGTTGGGCTTCTTTATCGCCTTTGCCGTTAAAATGCCATTGGTTCCTTTCCATGGTTGGATGGCAGATACCCAAGAACAGTCGCCTACAGCGGGTTCCGTGGATATCTCCGGTATCATGCTAAAAACCGCAGCATACGGCCTGTTACGCTTTACTTTGCCTCTGTTCCCTGAAGCCTCTATCCAGTTCACGCCAGTGGCGATGACGCTGGGTGTGATCAGTATCTTCTACGGTGCATGGTTGGCGTTCAAACAAACGGATATCAAACGTCTTGCAGCGTACAGTAGCTTATCCCATATGGGCTTTGTGACAGTCGCTATTTACGCGGGTTCAACCTTGGCCTACCAAGGTGCTGTAGTTCAAATGATTACCAACGGTTTGTCTGGTGCGGCACTGATTATCATTAGTGGTCAACTGTATGAACGTACGCAAACTCGTGATATGCGCATGATGGGTGGATTGTGGAAACGCATTAAATGGTTACCAGGAATGTCCCTGTTCTTTGCTGCGGCAACGCTAGGAATGCCAGGTACAGGTAACTTCATTGGTGAATTTATGATCCTGTTTGGCAGCTTCAGCCAATTCACGTTAGTGACTTGTATTATGGTCTTTGGTGTGGTGTTTGCGTCTATCTACTCACTGTGGATGATGCAACAGACCTACTACGGTACACCTAAGTCTGAAAAAGAAATGAAAGGGTTAACGGCGCGTGAGTTTGGTGTGCTGCTGGCTCTGGCTGCTTTACTGGTTATTATCGGTTTCTACCCACAACCAATTTTAGATACATCAATTGGTTCGATGGAAACATTGCATAACCTGTATTCTGCTTCACTTACAACATTAGGGCTGTAATTCGCCATGACAATAACTCCTCAAGAACTGATCGCAATACTACCACTGATGATCGTCGGGTTGACGGCGGTGGTTGTGATGCTGTCCATTGCGTGGCGACGCGATCACCTTACCAGTGCCGCGCTGACAGTATCTGGCTTTGTTATTGCGTTGCTTTCACTGATTTGGGTAGCCGACGGCTACCTAATGGATGTGACTTCGCTTATCCGTGTTGATGGCTTTGCGCTGTTCTATAGTGCATTAGTCCTGATTGCAGGTATCGGTACCAGCATCTTTGCCTACCACTGGCTGGAAGGTTTTGGCGACAATAGAGATGAATTCCACTTGTTAGTTGCTATCGCGGTGGCAGGTGGTGTGCTGTTATCTATGTCAAACCATATGGCGTCGATGTTTATCGGTATTGAGCTGATTTCATTGCCACTGTTTGGCTTAGTTGCCTATACCTTTGAGCGCAGTCGCACATTAGAAGCTGGGATCAAGTACATGCTGTTATCTGCAGCAGCGTCTTCATTCCTGTTATTCGGAATTGCGTTACTGTATGCGGAATCGGGTAGCTTAAGCTTCGCAGCTGTTGGTCAAAGTCTTTCTGATAACCAAATTCACGCCCCATTAGTGATGATTGGTTTCGGTATGCTCATTGTTGGTTTTGGCTTTAAACTGTCACTGTTTCCATTCCAACTGTGGACACCAGACGTTTACCAAGGTGCGCCAGCACCAGTGTCAGCCTTCTTAGCAACCGGCAGTAAAATCGCTATCTTTGCCGTATTAGTGCGTATTTTTCTGGAAGCACCAATCGCCAATAGCAATACGTTAGCGATTGTGATTTCAGTGATTGCCATAGCATCTATCTTGTTTGGTAACTTACTGGCTATCACACAAAAAAGCGCAAAACGCTTACTGGGTTACTCATCTATCTCACATATGGGGTATTTATTGGTTGCCCTTGTTGCGTTACGTATCGACCCAGTAGCGTCACAAGTGACTATCGCAATCTACTTAGTGGGTTACTTGTTTGCAAGCTTAGGCGCATTTGGTGTTGTGAGTATCGTTTCAAGCCCTTACCGTGGTGATGACCAGGATGATTTCAGTGCATTCCGTGGGCTGTTCTGGCATAAACCCGTTCTAGCAACGGTAATGACTGTGATGATGCTGTCGCTGGCGGGTATTCCAATTACATTAGGATTTATTGGTAAATTCTATGTGATTGCATCTGCGGTGAATGCAGAGTTATGGTGGTTAACAGGAGCTGTAGTGGTTGGTAGTGCAATTGGCTTATATTACTACCTAAGCTTTATGGCTAGCCTATATAGCCGTGATGCAGAACATGCAGAACGTTATACAGGCCCTGAAAAAGCAACGTTAGGGACCGTTGTTGCTGTTATTTGCGCCATTGCGGTTATTGTCTTTGGTGTATGGCCACAACCTCTTATTGATATGACATCAACAGCACTTGCTGTGATTAACTAATAGGCCAAAATTTCCTATAGTTGATAAACCGGCTACTTTTGAGTAGCCGGTTTTTTTTAATCAGGTAACTGACGCTGATATTGGTATTCCATATCATCTAAAAAAGACATTAGTACTTGGCTTGCGGTATTGATCTTTTGAATATTCACTGTTTTTTCAGACGATTTTTCATTAATAAAATGGCACCATTCCCACCAATAATTCTTAATGAGGCCTATCTGAGTAATAATTGATAATTTATGTGAATCTATAGCGGTGATTTGTTCTGATAAGAGCATGAGTTGAGAAAGCTTAAATATTGTTTTATCAATGTGATTAACTTCTTCCTTTAATTCTAAAATTTGGTTTCCTAAATCTAGCCTGACCTCGACAAGTTGCGCAAATTCTAAACCATCATCAATGACTGATAATAAATTTTTAATAAAAGCAATGGCTGACTTTAATATTTGCTTTTTATTTGTTGGCATATCAATTGAGTCAATTAACTCATCATTTAACAAATGTTTTTTTAAGAAATCAGTGATTTTAGATTTTAAGATGATATCTTCTGCTGCGGTAATAACGGAGTGTTGCTGATTGATTTCGTTTATTTTTAGCATTTTACTATTTTTGGATGTGACTAGGAGTTCTTTTTGTTCTGCGTATTGCTGTAGTTTATGTTGGTTGCTTTCTTCCACATGAATGAGTGATAGAGAGTCGGTGGTGTAACTGAATTTGGTAATTATTCTTTCTAGCTCTAATTTAAAATCAATTAAATCCTCAATAAAGCTTGTGACTAAAATTCCGTCAGGTATATTTGTATTTTCACTATTTAATTCACTTTTTAAAATATAATTTAATTTTATTTTTAGCTTCGGTATCGAGTTTCTGATTGTTTCATTTATATTGAAAGTCTTACTTGCAATTTTTTGTATCTTTCCGTGTATGATAAAGTCATAATGTATTATATTTTTATTAAATGCGGAAATTTCATTTGACATATGCCTTAACTGATAAATATCAATGGAGGGCAATATCGGTAAATCAAGCTTATCTTGCATATGAGTACCTTTTATTGAGGGGGGGTGTTATTTGGTTGAATTTGGTCAAATAACGTTATTAAGTGTGTAGAGTATTCTTGAATGGTATACCAGGATGTAACAATTCGTTTGAAATGAGTAATGAATTTAATAAGTTTATCAGCGTTATTGATTTTTTTGAAAACCTCGATTGATTGGGTTATTTCAGTTAGGAGGACAAGCCACATATAATCTAAATGGTCAACGGCTAACCGTGCATCTTTAAAGAAACCATCGATTTTATGGAGGTTAATTTGAATATCAAAGATAACTTTTTTGATGAGTTCTTCTTTGTTAATTTGGTCGTTAATTGATTTTATTTCTGCTAATGTTTCATTTTTTCTTGCTCGAATTTTTTCAGCTTTCGAGCCAAAAATACTACCAGTAATAATGAGACCGATGACACCACCTGCTAAGCCGGTGAAGCTGAGTTTTACAAAATGTGAATACTCTTGTTCTAATTGCTGTAGTTCCTGCTTTTTCGTTTTAAGTAATTCTTGTAAGTAGCTATCTGTAATTTCATTATCAGTAGTTTCAAGTTGATTATATAACCCTTTAATATTAAACAATAATGATTCAACGTGTTGATAATTAGATAGATACCCACCTGTAATATGTACTCTAAAATCTGAAATGATATTTTTAATATTACTTGTCTTAATGGATTGCTCCTTAATATCATCTTTAATTAATTGTAAGATATTAGTTAGTTCAGTCGCTATTTGTTGGTCATCGCTTTGATAAAATATTTCATCTAACTCACTTTCATTAATATCATTCAAACTGTCTGATACCCTTTTCAATATAGGCATATGGTTTATATATTCAATAATCTGCCCTCCTGTATGTATAATGTTTCGGCTAGCTAGAGATAGGTTGACAGATTGCTCTTTAACATGTTGCTCGACATTATCCCAGGTATTGGCATGATCTCGAATATTGATAATGGTATTAATTAATTCGTCTGTATCTATTGGTAAAGTGGTTGATGAGGTAATACCAAACCATTTTAGAATATCATTTTTTTTCCAAGGCAAAGAAAGAGAGAAGTAAACATGGCGATGTATGCTAATTAAATCGTCTAATGTAAAAATACCGACTTCGCGGGTTGAAAGAGCATCTTGATTCGTTAATAAAGCTAAGGTTGTATGGCCTATATGCTCTTTTTCAATAATTCTGTCGTAATTTTCTTTTGTATTCATTTTAAAATCCATGTTGATTAAGTTAAGGATTGAACACTAATTTGTATTAGCACTATTGTATGGTTGAGTTACCTATTTATTGTAAATGAAAATATAAATTTCATATTTGTTAACCTACTAGAAATTGGCTGAAAGTTTTATACTAAAAAATGAAAAACAGAGCTAAAAAATAGCACTTTGAACAAGTCAATACATGTTTAAAATATTATTTTGTATTATATATATTTAGAAATCATCTATAGTGATACTAAATTAAATAACGCATAACAATATGATGATAATTAAAATTTACGGTGGTTTTACTTTTGAGGGCTAAATAGAATTGTAATGGAATATAGGTTTGCAGCTTAAATATAACTATGTTTCAAAATGGAATTCTTTTTGGATAAAAATGAAGCAATTTCGAGAGGGAGGAAAGAAGAAAGAGGATAAAATCACATTTTCCATTAATTAAATGAATGGAATGACGTGTAATATATATAATAAGCTATACTATCAACAACCTGAACCTCTATTCGTGTAACAAGGTTGGTTTTGATGTGATTTCTCTTGGCTATCGTCATTTGGGGCATAAGCGATAATTATAGTGATGTACTAAAAACAATTTGTTTATTGCAGATAATCTGTTTTTAGTGCTGAACCGGTGACATAGCATTTACTGTTAGTCATCAATGTATTAAAAAATGGTTTTGCGCTATATAATAACGCGTAGTGAATTTGTGTGATGTAGCAGTGGGAATCTAAAGTGAACTATAAAAAAATTGATCAACTGATAACTGAAATTTTGGATCATTTGTCTACATTGACACTAAAAAACCAAGAGTTTATTCGTTTTGTTTGGCAATTGGATGCGCAGACCGCTTTCCCTGGTCTTTCATGGCTATCAGTGCAAGAAAGCTACCCTCAATTTTACTGGTATCAACGGACGGGAGCTGAAGAATGTAGTGCTCTTGGCATGGTGAAATCTTTTGATTCGATAGATAAGGCTCAAGCTTTTTTATCGCAATACCCTGATATACCAGAAATGCGCCTATGGGGGCTTAATGGGTGGAATGCCGTCGGGGATGGGATCCCTGACGAGATAAAACGTCAAGCAACATTTTGTTTTTTACCTCGTATTGAAATTCATCGATTACGTTCAACGATTAACGTTAGTATCAATATAGAAGGTGAAGAAGATCGCTTAAATGCCATTCATCTTTTACAGCAATTAAAACCCGCTTCTCAAGTGACATTGGCACTGAATGCGGATATTACTGCGCAAGAACATATTCCTACTCATGATGAATGGTGCCGTTTATTAAATTGCGCTATTGATGATATGAAGTCAGGGAAAATGGAAAAAGTGGTTATGGCAAGGGAAACAAAACTCACCCTGTCTAGACCCATTGCGGTTGCTGAGTTTTTAGCACAAAGCCAGCAAGTGAATCATCATTGCTACCATTTTATGATGGCCTTCAACGCGCATTCTGGTTTTATTTCTTCAACCCCCGAGCGTTTATATTTACGTCAAGATGGCCAATTAAATTCTGAGGCCTTAGCGGGAACCGTCGCTAATGACCCTGATGATGCAGTCGCAGCAGAGTACGCTAAATGGTTGATGGAAGATAAAAAAAACCAACATGAAAACTTAGTGGTTGTTGATGATATTTGTCAACAATTGCAAGGGGCGGTGACTGGGGTAGATGTGTCTTCAGCAAAAGTTATTCGTTTAAGAAAAATTCAACACCTTTATCGTTCAATTGTTGCAACGCTAATCACCCCTTCTGATAGCGATTGTTTACAACGCCTCCAACCTACCGCTGCCGTGTGTGGTTTGCCACGAAAAGTCGCTCGGCAATTTTTAGCCAAAAATGAACCTTTTTCTCGCGGCTGGTATGCAGGAACGGGTGGTTTTATGAGCTTAAATAAAAGTGAATTCGCGGTATCTCTACGTTGTGCGCAAATAGAGGGTGCACAGGTCTCATTATATTCAGGCGCTGGCATTGTCAGTGGCTCAGACCCAGAGCAAGAGTGGATAGAAATTGAAAATAAAGCGGCTGGGCTAAAGTCTTTATTTGAAAATAACGAAAAACCATAAAATAAAAATGGTTATTTTCTTTTTTATTTCAATTAGTTCATCAAAAATTGTCCTGAGATCAAGAAATTTATTTCAGCCAGTCTAAACTAATTGATAACTAATAATTTGCTGAGCATATTATGTCGAATTCTGCTTTTAACCTCCGTTGGGCTGAAGTGATTATCGAAGCACTGTCTCGCCACGGAATGAAACACATCTGTATTGCGCCTGGTTCGCGCTCAACACCCTTGACCCTTGCGGCGATTAACCATGGTAAATTGCATTGCCATACGCATTTCGATGAGCGTGGTTTAGGGCACCTAGCCCTAGGTTTAGCAAAAGCCAGCCATGAGCCTGTAGGGGTTATCGTTACCTCTGGTACAGCTGTTGCAAACCTTTACCCTTCATTAATTGAAGCCGGTTTAACAGGGGAAAAGGTGATTTTTCTTACCGCTGACAGACCGCCAGAATTGATTGATTGCGGTGCTAATCAAGCTATTAGGCAAACACATATTTTTGCGTCTCACCCCTCTCAATCATTAATGTTGCCAAGGCCGACGCAAGATATTTCAGCGAAATGGTTGGTCACCGCGATTGATAATGGCATGAACCAGTTACACCATGGTGCCTTTCATATTAATTGTCCATTTGCAGAGCCACTATATGGTGAAATGGATGGGGAATATGAGTGGCAGCAAACACTTGGAGAATGGTGGAATTCTTCTCACCCGTGGTTAACGGAGCCATTAACCCATTCCGTCGCATTGGTTGCGGATTGGTATTTTTGGCGTCAGAAAAAAGGCGTTGTGATTGCAGGGCGAATGACAGCGAGTGAAGGGGAGTTAGTTGCAAAATGGGCACAGGAACTTGGATGGCCAGTACTCGGTGATGTGCTGTCTCAAACCGGACAACCTTTTCCATGTGCCGACTTATGGCTACAACATCCAGAAACTCAGTCTATTTTAAAAGATGCGGAATTAGTCGTTCAGTTTGGTTCAAGCTTAACGGGAAAACGGCTCTTACAATGGCAAGCCAATTGTGAGCCGCAAGAGTATTGGATTATCGACTCAATACCTCAGCGGTTAGACCCAGCCAATCATAAGGGAAGAAAATTAACCTGTTCAATCAAGGGTTGGCTAGATAACCATCCTGCACAGCCGAGAAGCTTGTGGTGTGAGTCGCTGCCCACTTTAGTGCAAAAAACTCAACACCATGTGCGCCAACGCTTACAAGCGCAGTTTTCAGAAGCCGCAGTTGCACACCAATTACCTGAACTGCTGCCTCCACGAGGCCAACTATTTGTTGGCAACAGCTTAATTGTCCGTTTGGTAGATGCACTAGCACAACTTCCATTGGGCTATCCTGTTTATAGTAACCGGGGCGCGAGTGGTATTGATGGTTTGATTTCTACCATGGCAGGTGTTCAGCGGGCAACAGCACGGCCAACATTGGCTATTGTTGGGGATATTTCTGCACTATATGACTTGAATAGTTTGGCTTTGTTGCGTGAGCCCTCAGCGCCCACCGTTCTGATCGTGGTGAATAACAATGGTGGGCAAATTTTTTCTATGTTACCTACACCAGACGAAGCAAGACAAAACTATTACTGTATGCCGCAAAATGTCAGTTTCGAGCCCGCGGCGAAAATGTTTGGTTTACAATATTGTACGCCGACAGACTGGACAACACTAAAAAATACCGTTCAACAATTTTGGCGCCGTCAACAGGGCACATTGCTGGTGGAATTGCAGGTGGCAAGTGATGAAGGCGCCCGTACGTTAAAACAACTATTGAATGAAGTTGTGGAACTGTAATGTTATCTGCCCATAGACATAATTCAGTCTCATCTGCTCCTTGGGTCATCTGGCTGCATGGCTTGTTAGGTAGTGCCGATGACTGGCTACCAGTGATTGAACAAACACGTGCTTTTCCATCGTTAGCGGTGGATTTACCAGGGCATGGCGGTTCTCACTCAGAGCCATGCCAAGGTTTTTCACATTTTGATCAACAACTCAGCGCTCTTTTACATTATCATCAAATTAATGAATACTACTTGGTTGGCTATTCACTCGGTGCTCGGTTAGCGATGCATTTTGCCTGTCACTATCAGCCTAACGGATTATTAGGTTTAGTGATTGAGGGGGGCAATATGGGATTAGTCAATGAACAAGAACGAGTTGCTCGGGCGGCTAATGATAAGGCATGGGCACAACGTTTTCGTTCAGAACCCATCGAAGAAGTGTTAGATGATTGGTATCAACAAGCTGTATTTGCTGATTTGTCGACCACTCAGCGCCAACATTTAATTCAGTTACGTCGGCAAAATAACCCGCACAGTATTGCTGCTATGCTAGAAAATACATCATTAGCAAAGCAACCTTTCTTGGCGGACAAATTGCATCAATTGACCTGTCCTTATCGTTATTTTTGTGGCGAAAAGGATAAAAAGTTTCGAAGCGTTTCGCAACAATATGAATTGCCGTTAACGCTAATTGAAAATGCAGGGCATAATGCGCATCGGGAAAACCCAATGGGCTTTGCAGCTGCACTACACCATTTTTTATCACACTGTGGTTAAAGGAATCTGATAATGATTTATCCAAGCGAAGAAAAATTATACGCACCAATTGAATGGCAAGATTGCTCTACAGGGTTTGAAGATATTCGCTATCATAAATCTCCGGAAGGGATTGCAAAAATTACGATTAATCGCCCAGAAGTGCGTAATGCTTTTCGTCCACAAACCGTGAAAGAAATGATCCAAGCTCTATCTGATGCACGCTATGATGACCAAGTTGGAACTATCATTTTAACGGGTGAAGGTGAAAAAGCATTTTGTGCCGGTGGTGACCAAAAAATTCGTGGCGACTACGGCGGGTATCGTGACGAAAGTGGTACTCATCACTTAAATGTATTAGATTTTCAACGTCAAATTCGTACTTGTCCAAAACCTGTGGTGGCAATGGTCGCCGGTTTCTCTATCGGTGGTGGTCATGTGTTACATATGATGTGTGACCTGACTATTGCTGCAGATAACGCAATCTTTGGCCAAACCGGTCCAAAAGTTGGCTCATTTGATGGTGGCTGGGGTGCGTCTTATATGGCACGTATCGTAGGGCAAAAGAAAGCACGCGAAATTTGGTTCCTATGCCGCCAGTATAATGCACAAGAAGCGTTGGATATGGGGCTGGTTAATACTGTCGTTCCTTATGCTGACTTAGAAAAAGAGACTGTGCGTTGGTGTCGTGAAATGCTAGAGAACAGCCCAATGGCATTACGTTGCTTGAAAGCCGCCTTGAATGCAGATTGTGATGGTCAGGCTGGCCTGCAAGAGCTCGCAGGTAATGCCACTATGTTGTTCTATATGACAGATGAAGGGCAAGAAGGCCGTAACGCCTTTAATGAAAAACGTGCTCCAGACTTCTCTAAATATAAGCGTAATCCATAATGCGTAAAGCCCGTATTTATTCGTTCAGCCTGCCGATGGAGGCAGGCGTTATCCTTCGCTATCAGCGACTAAAAACGCGTGATGGGCTTTTAGTCTGTTTACAAGATGGGGATAATGAAGGTTGGGGAGAAATTTCGCCTCTACCTGAATTCAGTCGTGAAACATTAGAAGAAGCAACCGCAGAAACTATTAAGCGACTGAATGAATGGGTGAAAGAAGGCAAAATTTCTAATAGTTTATTACCCTCTGTGGCTTTTGGGTGCAGCTGCGCTCTAGCGGAGCTGGCAGGGGAGCTTCCTGAACAAGCGGATTACCGCAAAGCGCCTTTATGTAGTGGTGATCCTGACGATTTAATCTTAAGCCTTGATGCAATGGAAGGTGAGAAAGTCGCTAAGGTTAAAGTCGGTCTATATGAAGCGGTACGTGATGGTATGGTGGTTAACCTGTTACTAGAGGCAGTTCCAGAACTGAAACTGCGTTTGGATGCGAATCGCAGTTGGACCCGAACAAAAGCCGACGGTTTTGCTAAATATGTTAATCCAGACTACCGTAGTCGTATTGCGTTTTTAGAGGAGCCGTGTAAGACCCGTGAAGAGTCACTGCAATTTGCAGCAGATACTGGCATTAGTATTGCTTGGGATGAAAGTGTACGTGAAGAAGGCTTTATGGTAGAAGCGCAGGAAGGGGTTTCTGCGATAGTCATTAAACCGACCCTGACAGGCAGCTTGTCATATTGCCGCTATTTAGTGGAAGAATCACATCGCTTAGGGTTACAAGCTGTGATTAGCTCATCCATTGAAAGTAGCTTTGGTTTAACACAACTTGCTCGTGTAGCGCATTGGCTAACGCCAAATACCATTCCAGGCTTAGACACGGTATCACTTATTCAATCTCAATTGGTACGGCCTTGGCCACAATGTGATATTCCGCTTCAGCAGCTAGATGATTTAACGCTTGTATGGCAGAGTTAGCACAATTTAAAGATTGGCCTTGGCAACACTGGGCCAATCTTCGTCCGAACTCAATCGCTCTAGTCACAGAGTCCCAAAGTATGACTTGGGAAAGTGTAAGCCAACAAATTACTGACCTTAGAACTTACTTTTTAATGCAAGGCGTAGAGCAGGGGCAGTGTATTGTTTTACATGGGAAAAATTCAGTTGAATTATTACTGAGTCAGCTGGCACTTATTGCTTGTGGGGCTCGTGTTTTACCATTAAATCCCCGCCTCCCAGAACGGTTGTTAGCAGAATTATTACCTCATCTTAATGTTAGCTCAGTTATTGATTTTACTGATGAATCAAATCTGTTAGCAAATTATCGTAATTTAGATTATCAACTTTATTACCATTTTATTCGTGATGAAGAGGTTGCTCCGGTTATTTTTCAAGAGGTTATTCAGCAGCCCGCTACGTTGATTTTAACATCGGGATCGACAGGCCTACCTAAAGCCGCTGTTCACAGTATCGCTGCGCACTTAAATAGTGCAGCAGGTGTTGTTAATCTGATGAATTACCAGCAAGGAGATTGTTGGTTACTATCGCTGCCGTTATTCCATGTATCTGGTCAGGGGATTGTTTGGCGCTGGCTTCTTAAAGGTGGCTCACTTGCGGTCAAAAATCTTCCTTTGGCTCAAGCATTGCATGAGGTCACTCATGCCTCTTTAGTTCCGACCCAGTTATGGCGTTTATTAAATGATAAATCAGTGACTAATATCGCATTGAAAGCCGTTTTATTGGGAGGAGCGAGTATCCCTTCAACCTTGACGGATCTGGCTCAACAGCATGGTATTGCTTGTTGGAGCGGCTATGGGATGACAGAAATGGCATCTACGGTTTGTGCGAAACGGGCAGACGGTAAAAAAGGTGTCGGTTTACCCTTAAAAGGCAAGCAAGTTCGTCTTGTGGATGATGAAATTCAAATTCAATCAGATAGTCAGGCTCTGGGTTATTGGTTTGATGGGCAACTTCACCCATTAAATTGCCTAGATAACTGGTTTAAAACTAACGATAAAGGGACTTTTATCGATGGGGAATATCAGATTATTGGTCGTCTAGACAACTTATTTATCAGTGGTGGGGAGTGCGTTCAACCCGAAGATATCGAATCAGTCATAAATTCACATCCTGATGTCAGCCAAAGTTTTATTATACCTATTGATGATGTGCAATTTGGGCAACGTCCTGTCGCGGTTATTGAAGCAAATGAGTCAGTGGATTTAAATCAGCTGGCGGATTGGTTAAAAGATAAACTCGCTCCATACCAATATCCTATGGCATTTTATTATTTAGACCCTGAATTGAAAGCAGGGGGAATAAAAGTGTCTAGGCAACAAGTGAAGAAGTGGTTGTTAGCGAGAATAAAAGAATAGGGCGAAATAGTGGCGGGGTTATCCCCACCACTTAATGACTTACACTATTTTAGTGCTTTTAACGCTTTTTCGACACCCGCACCGTATTCAGGGTGAACTTGTTTAAATAACTCGATTTGGCGCACTTGTGTGGCTTCAGTCGCGTCAATCAGTTCACCGGCAATACGTTTAAACATACGTTGGTGCTCGGCATCATCTAACAACTCATATAATGCACGTGGCTGGCTGAAATAATCTTGGTCTTCGCGGTGATCCCAATGGTCAGCAGCACCTTCAATAGATAATGGCGGTTCGCTAAAGTCCGGTTGTTCTTGGAATAATCCGGCTTCATTTGGCTCATAGGTCACATGGTTGCCGCTATTACCGTCAACGCGCATTGCCCCATCACGGTGGTAATTATGGAATGGGCAACGTGGGGCGTTTACTGGGATTTGGTGATGGTTGACACCAAGACGATAACGATGAGCATCGCCATAAGAGAACAGGCGGCCTTGTAACATTCTATCTGGCGAGAAACCAATACCCGGAACCACGTTAGCAGGGCTAAAAGCCGCTTGTTCTACGTCAGCAAAATAGTTGTCTGGATTACGATTAAGTTCAAAATAACCGACATCAATTAATGGATAATCTTTGTGTGGCCATACTTTGGTTAAGTCAAATGGGTTATAAGGAACTTGAGAAGCTTCTTTTTCTGGCATAATTTGCACTTGCAAATTCCAGCGTGGGAAATCCCCTTTCTCGATGGATTCAAACAGATCTCGCTGTGAACTTTCTCTATCTTTACCCACTAACTGCTCAGCCTGTTCATCAGACAGATTTTGAATACCTTGTTGGCAACGGAAATGGAATTTGACCCAGAAACGTTCATTGTTACTGTTGATGAAACTATATGTATGGCTACCAAAACCATGCATATGACGGTAACTTTGTGGGATACCACGGTCACTAGCATCAATGGTTAACTGGTGTAAAGATTCAGGTAATTGGGAGAAAAAGGCCCATTTATGTTCCATTGTACGCAGGTTAGAGCGAGGGTCACGTTTAACTACGTGGTTTAAATCAGGGAATTTTAATGGGTCACGGAAATAGAATACAGGGGTGTTGTTACCCACCATATCCCAGTTACCTTCTTCAGTATAAAACTTTAATGCGAAGCCACGAATATCACGTTCTGCGTCGGCAGCTCCACGTTCGCCTGCAACGGTAGAGAACCGAGCGAACATTTCTGTTTTTTTCCCTACTTCAGAGAAAATTTTTGCACGAGTATAGCGGCTAATATCATGGGTTACGGTAAAGGTACCGAAAGCACCAGAACCTTTTGCGTGCATACGTCTTTCAGGGATTACTTCACGGTCAAAATGGGCAAGTTTTTCTAAAAACCAAACATCCTGTAATAACATTGGGCCACGTTTACCCGCTGTCATGACATTATTATTATTGGCGACTGGGGCGCCTGAGGCGGTAGTAAGGCCTTTCTTTTTCATCACAATGCTCCTTTGTTTGGATTAAATGACTACACAAACCTAACTAATAAGTTAATATTTTGTAAAAAATAAAAAACACGACTACAATAAACTTGTAATTCAGTATAGTTATTATGGAATTGATTATCTAATTAATATAACCAATTACTGTGATTACAAGTAAAAAAATACGTATTTATCGCACTTTTTTGCACTAAAATTTTTGATGCGTGAAATTTTGTAATGAATAACGAGGGCTTTTATCGAGGCTATAGCGTAAATCTAGGTAAGAATGGCTGAAAATAGGGTGAGATTCGCGTAATATCCATAGGTAATAATATCAAGAGGATAAAATAATGCGCAAATTATTATTATTGGCAGCAGCGATGTCACCATTATTCGTAGGTACTGCACATGCAGTTTCAGTTAGTGCACAAGCAGGTGAACATTTTACTGAGCTGTCTGCAGGGTTAGGTAACCAAAATGCAGGATTGGCATTTAACGGCTCTTGGGCTCGTAGTGACCATGATGGGCAAATGGGTAGTATTGGTGCGACATTTGGCTTACCTATTGGGCCTTTTTCTGCATTTGTAGGGGGTAAAGGGCTATATCTATCACCTGATCACAATAGTAATGGTGCTGCATTAGCTGTTGGTGGTGGGTTAAATTGGCAGGCTTTGCCTTCACTCAATATTTACGGTGAAGCTTATGGTGCTCCAGAGCAACTGACTTCAGGCAGCAAATCGTACGTAGAAGCTAAAGCCGGTGCACGTTATACGGTATTTAAGCCTTTATCTATTGATGCGGGATATCGCTTAATTGAAATGAAAGGGACACATGGTCATAGTAGCGATAAAGTTGCTGATGGCTGGTATGTAGGGGCTGGCCTTTCATTCTAAGATTGTTGAAAGAATGATAAATTTTTTTGTTAAATTTATCATTTATTAGATTTAACCGTTTGAATCTCGAAAAAAACCGCCAAATACTACGTTTGGCGGTTTTTTTATGTCTTTAGAATATTATTAATAAGCGAATAGTTTAGCCGACGTTCGGTAAGAAGCCCGCAACAATTGAAAATTGGATAGCGATTACTGCCACACCACATGCCAACACTAAGGCTAAAATAGGTGTACCACCTTTAACTTGATACCCACCTTGAGATTCTAATTTACGTACACGTAATGTTAGCAATGCAGGAATAATCAGCGCTAAGACCGAGAGTGCAACAGCTGCATAAGTTAATGCTTGTACGAAACTACTAAAGAATAGGGCAGCCAATAATGGCGGAACAAAGGTGAGTAAGCCTGTTTGCACTCGACCGATAAAATGATTACTCCGTTTGAATAAGTCGGCGAGGTAATCAAATAAGCCTAATGCGACACCTAAGAAAGATGTGGCCAACGCTAAATCCATAAACAAGCTGACGGCGATATTAACGCGAGGTGTAGCGACAACATCGCGGATCGCGGTGAGTAACCCATTTAGACCTGATTCCTGCGCTAGTATTCCGAGAAAAGTATGTGATGGAATAGACCCTAACGTCGCAATCTGCCATAGAATATAAGCAACTAAAGGAATTGCGCTTCCGGTAATGAAAATCATACGTAATTTACGTACATCCCCATTCATATAGTTAACTAAACTTGGGACGCTGCCATGGAAACCAAAAGAGGTAAAAATAACGGGTACTGCGGCAAGGATAAGGCCTTTTTCAATTGGCATGGTGCTTAAGTTTACGGCTTCCGCGTGTGGCATCATTACAACTAACATGATGACTAAAAAAATCGTTTTTGCTGTGAATAAAATTCGGTTAATAAAATCGACGGAATGCGTACCAATACAGACAACTGCACCACCAATAATAGTAAATGCAATAATGGCAGTGTCAGTTGAAATTTTAAAGCCCCACCATGAAGACAGACTATCTGAAATTAATACGCCAGCTCCACCGATATAAGCGGTTGTTAATGCGTACATTAATAGCAGCATACTTAGCCCAGTCACTATCTGGCCAATTGGGCCAAGATATTTTTTAGCAACGGAGCCTAAGCCCATATTTGCAGGGTTATGCTGATACACTTCAACTAACAGTAATGAGGTATAGCTCATTAACATCCATAATCCAACAAGCAAACAAACGATGCCTGTGAAACCGACTCCTGCAGCGGCAAGTGGCATTGCCAACATCCCTGCACCTATTGTTGTCCCTGCAACGATTAACACACTGCCAAGCGTACGATTCTTCACAAGTTCCTCTAATTGAATTTGAATAATTAATAAGTGATGCAGATTATGCGATTGCAAGTTCGCTGTCAAATGTAAATTACAGTGAGTGTAATATTAAGTTTACACTAATAATCAAGTAGATAGAGAGACTCAAGACAATGAGCAGAGTTAATAAAGTAAAGAAAAAATGATGATTTAAAGTGACTAAAGGTAAATTTAAATGGAGTGAGTTGTTAAAATTGGTGTAGTAGTTGATTGATTTTTATCAAAATGGTAGGTAACGGAATAGTATGTCAGTTACTTAATTAAAATTATGTGATGAGGTCAAAATAAAAGCATAAAAAATAAAACTAAATTGATTTTGAAGTTATCATAAATCAAATTAATGCTTGAAAATCATCCCGATAATATATGTAAACATATATATAAAGGATGGAACTATGGACTTTATGATTCAACTCGCCATTATCCTTGTTTGCTTATTCTATGGAGCAAAAAAAGGGGGAATGGCACTCGGGCTATTAGGTGGTGTTGGTCTAGTTATCTTAGTTTTTGGCTTTGGTTTACCGCCTGGAAAACCGCCTGTTGATGTAATGCTTGTTATCATTGCTGTTGTTGCCGCATCAGCAACGTTACAAGCATCAGGCGGTTTGGATGTCATGCTGCAAATTGCAGAACGACTACTGCGGAAAAACCCTAAGTACATTTCTATTGTGGCACCTTTTGTGACATGTATCTTAACCATTTTGTGTGGTACAGGGCATGTGGTGTATACAATTTTACCTATCATTTACGATGCGGCGATTAAAAATAATATTCGCCCTGAAAGGCCAATGGCTGCGAGTAGTATTGGCGCGCAAATGGGGATTATCGCTAGCCCAGTTTCAGTTGCCGTTGTTTCATTAGTCGCAATGCTAAATGGTGTGACAATCAATGGTAAGTCACTGGAATTTTTGGATTTATTAGCAATTACTATTCCATCAACATTAATTGGTATTTTAGCTATTGGTATTTTCAGTTGGTTTAGAGGTAAAGATCTCGATAAAGACCCTGTATTCCAAGAGTTTATCTCAGTCCCTGAAAACCATGATTATGTCTATGGTGACAGTGTGACACTGCTAAATACCAAATTACCGAAAATTAATTGGGTCGCGATGTGGATTTTTTTAGCTTCCATCGCAGTTGTGGCATTACTTGGCGCATTTTCTGAACTTAGACCGCTAGTTAACGGTAAGCCACTATCCATGGTTTTAGTCATCCAGATGTTTATGTTATTAGCAGGTGCGCTAATTATCATTATTTGTAAGACTAATCCAGGACAAATTTCAAAGAATGAAGTATTCCGTTCAGGGATGATTGCGATTGTTGCAGTATATGGTATCGCATGGATGGCAGAAACCATGTTCGGTGCTCATATGGATGAAATTAAAGGAACTTTAGGTTCTTTAGTGAAAGATTTCCCTTGGGCTTATGCAGTTATCTTATTATTAGTCTCTAAGTTTGTTAACTCACAAGCAGCTGCTCTGGCCGCTGTAGTACCAATTGCACTAGGGATTGGTGTTGACCCGGCTTATATTATCGCTTCTGCGCCTGCGTGTTATGGGTATTACATTTTACCAACTTACCCGAGTGACCTTGCGGCAATTCAATTTGACCGTTCTGGAACAACGCGTATTGGTAAATTTGTTATCAACCACAGCTTCATTCTACCGGGGTTAATTGGGGTGGGTGTTTCTTGTGTATTTGGTTGGATATTTGCGGGATTATATGGTTATTTATAATCAATAAAGCAAGTGAATAAAAAGTGATTGCACAGGTAACTGATAGACAGCTGTGCAATCACCTATTTTAGATTAACCAATTTCAATATCTGAAAGTGGATGACAGCAACAAGGCAGAATTTCTCCATCTTGCACAAATGCAATAGGTTTTTGCTTATAGCCCACTTTCCCATGTAATAACGTCACTCGGCATGAACCGCAGTAGCCTTCACGGCATTGATATTCTACAGGAATACGGCTGTCTTCTAAGGCTTCCAACAAACACGAATGGACTTCAGTATGGAAGGGGACTTGAACACCCTGCGTTAACCGCAGGGTGATTTTATGGCTTGCCATGCTTATAGTTCGAAGTCGCTCAAATCGTCGGTATCGACTTGAGAGTCAATTTGGCCGACTAAATAAGAACTGACTTCAACCTCTTGAGGCGCAACTTGTACGTTGTCAGACACCAACCATGCGTTGATCCATGGAATTGGGTTTGAACGCGTTTCAAATGGCAATTTCAGACCGACAGCTTGCATGCGAATATTAGTAATATATTCAACATATTGGCATAAAATATCTTTATTTAAACCAATCATAGAGCCTTCGCTGAATAGGTAGTCAGCCCACTCTTTCTCTTGCTCTGCCGCTTGAACGAATAAGTCATAACATTCTTGCTCGCACTCTGCCGCGATTTCTGCCATTTCTGGGTCATCTTGCCCCGAACGTAACAGGTTCAACATGTGTTGTGTACCAGTTAAGTGCAGTGCTTCATCACGTGCGATCAGTTTGATGATTTTAGCATTTCCTTCCATTAGCTCGCGTTCAGCAAACGCAAATGAACAAGCGAAGCTAACATAGAAACGAATTGCTTCGAGCGCATTAACGCTCATTAGGCACAGGTACAGCTGCTTCTTCAACTGACGCAAAGAAACAGTAACTTGCTTACCGTTGCAAGTATGCGTGCCTTCACCAAACATATGATAGTAATTGGTCATTTCGATCAGGTCATCGTAAAAACCAGAAATATCTTTAGCACGTTTTAAAATTTCTTCATTTTCAACGATATCGTCAAAAATAATGGCAGGGTCATTCACAATATTACGAATAATATGTGTATACGAACGTGAGTGGATAGTTTCAGAAAACGCCCACGTTTCAACCCAAGTTTCCAGTTCAGGAATCGAAATCAGTGGCAATAATGCCACATTAGGGCTGCGGCCCTGAATAGAGTCCAGCAGCGTTTGGTATTTCAGATTACTGATAAAGATATGCTTTTCGTGATCTGGCAGCGCATTATAGTCAATACGGTCGCGAGAGACATCAACCTCTTCAGGGCGCCAGAAAAACGACAGTTGTTTTTCAATCAGCTTTTCAAAAATAGGGTACTTTTGCTGATCATAACGCGCCACGTTAACAGGCTGGCCGAAAAACATCGGCTCCAGCATTTGGTCATTTTTTTTCTGTGAAAACGTTGTATATGTGTGTGACATAACAATTCCTATTAAATTTTACACGCGCCGCCTTCGCAATCGGAATCCGCTGACTCAACAACTTCTTCCAGATCGCCCTGAACATCTTCCGCCCCATCGCGAGTGTTATGATAGTAAAGTGTTTTCACACCAAACTTATAGGCGAGCAATAAATCTTTTAGCAATTGGTTCATTGGTACTTTACCGCTCTCAAAACGAGTTGGGTCATAGTTTGTGTTAGCAGAAATCGACTGGTCGATAAATTTCTGCATGATACCAACGAGTTGTAAGTAGCCACTATTTGAAGGCATTTGCCACAGTAGCTCATAAGCACCTTTCAGATTTTCGTAATCAGGCACCACTTGGCGCAAGATACCATCTTTAGAGGCTTTAATACTGATATAACCACGCGGTGGTTCAATACCATTGGTTGCGTTAGAAATCTGTGATGATGTCTCTGAAGGCATCAATGCAGACAGTGTCGAGTTACGCAGACCATGTTGTTTAATTTCTTGGCGTAACGCTTCCCAATCGTAATGCAAAGGTTCATTAGTTAACTTATCGAGCTCTTTTTTATAGGTATCGATAGGTAAAACGCCTTGTGCATAAGTTGTTTCATTGAACCATGGGCAAGCACCTTGCTCTTTTGCTAACTCATTCGAGGCTTTTAATAGATAATACTGAATGGCTTCGAATGTTTTATGCGTTAAGTTGTTTGCACTGCCATCAGAATAACGAACGCCGTGCTTCGCGAGATAATAAGCGTAGTTAATCACGCCAATACCTAATGTACGACGGCCCATTGAGCCTTGTTTAGCCGCAATGATTGGGTAATCTTGGTAATCAAGTAGCGCATCGAGTGCACGAACAGCTAATATTGCTAGCTCTTCTAATTCATCTAGACTATCAATCGCCCCTAAGTTAAATGCCGATAATGTACACAGCGCAATTTCACCATTTTCGTCATTTATATTATTTAATGGCTTAGTTGGCAGCGCAATTTCTAAACATAAGTTCGATTGACGAACAGGCGCAATCTGCGGGTCAAATGGGCTATGTGTATTACAGTGGTCAACGTTTTGAATATAAATACGGCCAGTAGACGCACGCTCTTGCATCATTAATGAAAATAGCTCAACCGCTTTAACGCTCGATTTACGAATATTTTCATCTTGCTCATATTTCACATATAGACGTTCAAATTCGTCTTGATCTGCGAAAAAGGCGTCATAAAGACCCGGAACGTCCGATGGGCTGAATAATGTAATGTCTTGGTTTTTAATCAGACGCTCATACATTAACTTGTTTAATTGCACACCGTAATCCATATGGCGAACACGGTTACCTTCAACCCCACGGTTATTCTTTAGAACCAGTAAGCTTTCTACTTCAAGGTGCCAAATAGGGTAGAACAAGGTTGCAGCGCCACCACGAACACCACCTTGCGAACAAGATTTAACCGCAGTTTGGAAGTGTTTATAGAATGGAATACAACCTGTATGGAAAGCTTCTCCACCACGAATTGGGCTGCCTAATGCACGGATACGGCCTGCATTCACCCCAATCCCTGCACGTTGTGAGACATATTTCACAATTGCGCTTGAGGTTGCATTGATAGAATCCAAGCTGTCACCACACTCAATCAGTACGCAAGAGCTGAATTGACGTGTAGGCGTACGTACCCCCGCCATAATCGGCGTAGGTAATGAAATTTTGAATGTTGAAACGGCATCATAGAAACGACGGATATAATCGAGGCGTGTTTCTTTTGGATAATGTGAAAATAGGCAAGCTGCAACTAAAATATATAAAAACTGTGCGCTTTCATAGATTTCACCCGTTACACGGTTTTGAACTAAATATTTCCCTTCAAGCTGTTTTACAGCCGCATAGGAGAAGTTCATATCACGCCAATGATCAATAAAGCTATCCATTTGCTCGAACTCTGCTTCAGAGTAGTCTTCCAGCAAATGCTTGTCATATTTCCCCATTTCAACGAGGTGTTTAACATGCTTATATAATGCAGGCGGTTCAAACTGGCCATAGGCTTTCTTGCGTAAGTTAAAAATAGCAAGACGCGCAGCTAGGTATTGGTAATCAGGTGTATCACCCGTAATTAAATCTGCTGCTGCTTTGATCATCGTTTCGTGAATATCAGAAGTTCTGATCCCATCATAAAACTGAATCTGTGAACGTAACTCCACTTGAGAAACGGATACGTTACTTAGGCCTTCAGCAGCCCAGGTGATTACCTTGTGGATTTTATCAAGATCAATGCGTTCTTTATGTCCATCACGCTTTGTGACTAACAGACTCTGGTTCATGAGCAAGTACACCTTGGTTGAACTACAAATAGTTTAAAATAAACATAAAAAAGCTCATGGTGTAATGCCATGAGACTAGTTGTATTATGTTTTGTTATACCACTATATGTAGTAGTTTGTTTAGAATACCATAACAAGATAATGTTAATATGTGATTTTATCAAGTGAACAAATTAGAGGGATCTTGTGGATAACTGGTTGGATAAGAAAAGTGATCATGTCGGTAAGCTGCATGGTAAAAGGCATTAATAAAAAAAATGCTTCCGACATGAGGACTAAAATAAATTTTGTAAAATGCGATCGTTTGCTGCTTTCTTAAACGTAGTGCTTGTGATTTATTCTTTTCACGACTAAATGACTATTCGTTTACCGTATGCAGCATATAGTTTACATCAACATTTGGCCCAAGCCAGAACTTGTCTGTTAATGGATTATAATGCAACCCTATGATATGTTTGTCTTTTAATGGTGTG
The DNA here is from genome assembly GCF_032706145.1 of Providencia sp. PROV040. NCBI lineage: Bacteria > Pseudomonadati > Pseudomonadota > Gammaproteobacteria > Enterobacterales > Morganellaceae > Providencia > Providencia sp. PROV040. The sequence continues at coordinate 2,046,681 of NZ_CP120530.1, forward strand.
CCGTCAATCCAATTAATTAACTCAGAAGGGCGAATAAACTTGTTTGCGTCATGAGTGCCTTTTGGGACGATTTTCATTATATATTCAGCAGCAACAACAGCCATTAGCCAGGCTTTTTTATTACGGTTGATGGTTGAAAAAATTACGTGTCCACCCGGTTTGACTAATTTTGCGCAAGCCCTAACGACAGACTGAGGGTCCGGAACATGTTCAAGCATCTCCATACACGTGACAACATCATAGGCTTGAGGGTGTTTGTCTGCATGTTGTTCAACAGTTTCTTGTACATATTCAACTGGAATACCGGACTCAAGAGAATGTAAGCGAGCAACCATTAAAGGCTCTGCACCCATATCAAGACCAGTGACTTCTGCACCTTCACGCGCCATGCTTTCCGATAAAATGCCACCACCGCAGCCAACATCAAGAATTTTTTTACCGAAAATACCGTCTACACGCTGCATAATATAACCTAAGCGTAATGGATTGATGCGGTGTAGTGGGGCGAATTCCCCTTCTAAGTCCCACCAACGTGAGGCAATGGACTCGAATTTTTCGATTTCTTGCTTATCGACGTTAAGGTAGGTTTGGGTGTCATTCATACAAAGAAGCTCCTATTTTTAACCTATTACCCAAAAGCCTATTAACGATAGTTATATTTAAACTGTATTTAAACTATGTTTAATAGGGGGAATAGTAGCCCGACAAGCATTGATGGCTAAAATATAAACAACAATGTAATTATTGCAGTTATTAATTGATAAACCTTCAAGTTTCGGACACATAAACTTAATTTTCCGCTATTATACATAGCTTGGAAGACAAATACCCGTCTCTTATTTTTATTAAATTGGCGAATTGTGGTATAGTTCTACTCTTTGAATCCGAAGTTATGAGGGACAGTGGTTCCATGAGCGAGATTGCCAGAGAAATCACACCAGTTAATATCGAAGAAGAGCTTAAAAGTTCGTATTTGGATTATGCAATGTCCGTTATTGTCGGCCGTGCGCTTCCAGATGTTCGAGATGGACTGAAGCCAGTACACCGCAGAGTACTGTATGCGATGAATGTATTGGGAAATGATTGGAATAAACCCTATAAAAAATCTGCCCGTATTGTTGGGGACGTCATCGGTAAATACCATCCACATGGTGATATCGCTGTTTACGAGACAATTGTTCGTCTTGCACAGCCTTTCTCAATGCGTTACATGCTGGTTGATGGTCAGGGAAACTTCGGTTCAGTTGACGGAGACTCCGCTGCGGCAATGCGTTATACGGAAATCCGTATGGCGAAAATTGCCCATGAGCTACTTGCTGACCTTGAAAAAGAAACCGTTGATTTCGTTCCAAACTATGACGGAACAGAGCAAATTCCTGAAGTTATGCCAACGAAAATTCCAAACCTTTTGGTTAATGGGTCGTCTGGTATTGCGGTTGGGATGGCAACCAATATTCCTCCTCACAATTTAGGGGAAGTGATTAATGGTTGTCTTGCTTATATAGAAGATGAAGACATCAGTATTGAAGGTTTAATGGAACACATTCCAGGGCCTGATTTCCCAACAGCGGCTATTATCAACGGCCGTCGTGGGATTATTGATGCATATCGTACAGGACGTGGCAAGGTCTATATCCGTGCAAGCGCTGAAGTGGAAGTCGATGAGAAAAATGGTCGCGAAACCATTATTGTCAGCGAAATCCCTTATCAAGTGAATAAAGCTCGCTTGATTGAAAAAATTGCAGAGTTAGTTAAAGACAAACGTGTTGAAGGAATCAGTGCACTGCGTGACGAGTCGGATAAAGACGGTATGCGCATTGTTATTGAAGTTAAGCGCGATGCAGTGGGTGAAGTTGTCCTGAACAACTTATATTCCTTGACTCAATTGCAAGTTTCTTTTGGTATCAATATGGTGGCTCTACATCAAGGGCAACCGAAAATACTGAATTTAAAAGATATCATTGCTGCTTTTGTGCGTCACCGTCGTGAAGTTGTCACTCGTCGTACGATTTTCGAATTGCGTAAAGCGCGTGACCGTGCTCATATCCTTGAAGCACTGGCAATCGCACTTGCTAATATTGACCCAATTATTGAATTGATCCGTAAAGCACCAACGCCAGCTGAAGCTAAAGCAGGGTTGATTGCACGTTCTTGGGATCTGGGTAATGTAGCGGCAATGCTAGAGCGTGCAGGTGATGACGCAGCTCGTCCTGAGTGGTTAGAACCACAGTTCGGTGTTCATGAAGGGCAATATTTCCTGACTGAGCAACAAGCTCAAGCTATTTTGGATTTACGTCTCCAAAAATTAACCGGTCTTGAGCACGAAAAACTACTGGAAGAGTACCGTGATCTTCTAGTACAAATTGAAGCTTTACTGTTTATTTTACGTAGTCCTGAACGTTTGATGGAAGTGATTCGCGAAGAGTTAGAAATTATTCGTGATACTTATAATGACCCTCGTCGTACAGAAATTACAGAAAATACCGCAGACATCAATATTGAAGATTTGATCAATCAAGAAGATGTGGTAGTGACATTATCTCATCAAGGTTATGTGAAATATCAGCCTCTGTCTGATTACGAAGCACAGCGCCGTGGTGGTAAAGGTAAATCTGCTGCACGAACAAAAGACGAAGACTTCATTGAACGCTTATTGGTCGCCAATACGCACGACACCATCTTGTGTTTCTCAAGTCGTGGGCGTTTGTATTGGATGAAAGTTTATCAGTTGCCAGAAGCGAGTCGTGGTGCTCGTGGTCGTCCAATTGTTAACTTATTACCACTTGAGCAAGATGAACGCATTACTGCTATCTTACCTGTACGTGAATATGAAGAAGGTTATAATGTCTTCATGGCAACGGCGAGTGGTACTGTGAAGAAAACACCTTTACAAGAGTTTAGCCGCCCAAGAAGTGCCGGTATTATTGCAGTGAACTTGAATGAAGGTGATGAACTGATTGGGGTTGATTTAACCGATGGTTCAAATGAAGTCATGCTGTTCTCTGCACAAGGTAAAGTTGTGCGCTTCGCTGAAGATGCTGTTCGCCCAATGGGACGTACTGCAACGGGGGTTCGTGGAATTAAATTAATGGATAACGATAAAGTCGTATCCTTGATCATTCCACGTGGTGAAGGCCATATCTTAACTGTCACAGAAAATGGTTATGGTAAACGTACTGAAGAAGCAGAATACCCAACTAAATCGCGTGCAACTCAAGGGGTTATCTCTATCAAAGTGAGTGAGCGAAACGGTAATGTTGTTGGAGCTATTCAAGTTGATGAAACTGACCAAATCATGATGATTACGGATGCCGGCACATTAGTTCGTACCCGTGTATCTGAAGTGAGCGTCGTTGGCCGTAATACGCAAGGTGTGACCTTGATTAGAACAGCTGAAGATGAAAAAGTGGTTGGTTTACAACGTGTTGCTGAAACAGATGATGATGAAAATAATGATGATGAGAATGCGATTGAAAACACTGAAGAAAACGGTGTTGATGATGCAAATATCGACGATCAAGAGTAATTATCGCGTTTAATTTAATGAACGGGTAGCATATTAGCTGCCCGTTTTAGTTTCTAGTCTAAATTTCTTAGTTTTATTACTTTTCATGTCTGTCGCTTTTTTATTATGTAATCGAGTATAATTAGCGATCATCGTATCGAATATACAGGAAAACGCTTGAGATACTTACCCTCGTTTAAAACATCACTTAGACTTTCTCGGGATTTATTTCGTATCCTCGGCTTGATGTTGTGGGGCATGGGTGCTTTTATCACTTTATTTTTCCTTTATTCGCAATTTAATGAATATAAATCTGATCTTCGCCAGCAGTTCTATTCTGGGTATGAAAACCTACAAGTCTATATACAGCAAACGGCGGCGACACTGAATTCTATTCAGTCGATGACTGATCTGTACCAAATAAAGCTGCAAGAATCGACAGAGGAAAATACTTTTACGAGTAAATTTATGGAATTGCCAAATGCCTCTAATTACTCGTTCTATAAATTAACTCCGAATACGGATTGTGATCATTTTAGGGATAAAGCTGAAAACTATTTGCAGGCTTTTGAACAACTGAATTATTTTTGGAAAGAGAGTATTGCAGCGCCTCAAGCTTTAAACCATGTCTTTTTAGTGGGTTCGAAAAGTTATTGTCTGGTGGATTATCCTATTCGTTCTACAATATCGGATATAGAAATACTAAAAAAAGTCAGCTACGAAAGTGTGCGAACTTATCAAGGTTTAAGGCTACAAGGTAAAGAGCGTAAGCTATTTACCATTACGCATGGTGCTCAGCCGGATTATGGGCAGGTTTACTTAATTCAAGCAATCAAGCACGATAATCTGCTCCCCGCATTTATTGGGCTAGAACGTTCAATTAATTTAAATCAATTTAATATACGGCGAAATAAGGCTATCGAAATATTGATAATTAACGACTATAACCAGCCTGTTTTATATTCACCTACAGATATCAATCCTAAGAGCTCTGCATTGCTCAATATTTCTGAGCCTTCATTTTTCGGTTTTAACTCAGATTACTCAAAATTAATCTTCAAAAAAAGGTTAGCGCCTTCTCAAATTACGGTCATTTTCTCAATTGCGACGTCGGAAATATTAGCGAGTTTAGAAAACACCATTTTTTACGGTATCCTCCTAAATATTTTTACGGGGGGGCTGATTTTCTTTTTAATTTGGTTACTTGAAAGGAAAATGCTAGAACCCGCAGAGAACACTGCGATACGGCTTGAGGAACATGAACAATTCAACCACAAAATTGTAGCATCAGCACCGGTCGGTATCATCATTTTAAGATTAACAGATGGTGGTAATATTCTCAGTAATGAATTAGCTCACGACTATTTTCGGCTGTTAAATGATGATGATAAACAGCGAATATTGACAATTATTCGCCAAAAATCGAGCAATTATATAGATGTGGTGACAACCAACGGCACACACTTACAAATTAGCTTTGTAAACTCTCGATACCAAAATGAAGATGTCGCTATTTGTGTATTAGTCGACATTAGCATTCGTGTTCAAATGGAAAAATCGCTACAAGATGTAGCCGATGCGGCGGAACAAGCAAACCATGCTAAGTCAATGTTTTTAGCGACAGTTAGTCATGAATTAAGAACGCCGTTATATGGAATTATTGGTAATATAGAATTACTACAACGTTATGAATTACCGGAGAAAGCAACACGCTTAGTCTCAACTATGGATAATTCATCTTCACTTTTATTGCAGATTATTAGTGATATTTTAGACTTTTCGAAAATTGAATCTAAGCAATTGAAAATAGAAAGCAAATTGTTTAATTGTCGAGAGGTTTTTGCGTTTGTATTAGCAAACTATCTGCCATTAGTGACGAAGAAAAAAATATCATTATATTCCTATATTGAGCCTAATATACCTGATCTCATTTTGAATGACCCTGTTCGTTTACAACAAGTGATTTCTAACATTGTTAATAATAGTATTAAGTTTACAGAATCAGGTTTTGTATTGCTTTATGTATGGAAAGATGAGAATTATTTAAAGATTGAAATACGTGATTCAGGAATTGGAATGACACATGCGGTGGTCATGAAGTTGTTTGATCCATTCTTTCAAGTTTATGACCAAAATAATATGGGCCATAAAGGAACTGGTTTAGGTCTAGCTATTTGCGAAAAACTGGTTAACCTCATGGATGGTGACATTGAGGTCAGTTCCCAAATTGGACTTGGTAGTTCATTTACTATTCGAATTCCTTTATATGGTCAAGAATATCTTAAGAAAAATATTCCAGAATACCGGGCTCATTATCGGATTGCAGTTTCGTGTCGAAATGAATTTTTAATGAACTTTCTTTTGCGTTTATTAAGCCAAGAACAATTTTCTGTTGTCCGCCATAATGCAACGGATAAGACACAACATTATGATCTCTTAATAACTGATTATGAGCAGGCTGAAAGGGGCATTTGTGAACATCATATCCAATTATCAAGTATTTATGCTGGTGAACTCCACCAAATAAAACAAAACCAGTGGATTTATAATACATATCAATTAGATAAATTACCTATCTTAATTGATAAAGCCATCATGAAAACGGCCGAACAATCGCTGAAAAATAGTACAGTAAATCCATCATTGGTTGCTGACCATTCGTTAAGTGAACACCATGTATTAATTGTCGATGACCATCCAATTAATAGAGCATTATTGAGTGAACAATTAGCGACTATCGGTTTTACTACAGGCACAGCGATAGATGGGCTAGATGCATTAAAATATTTAGATAATCATCATGTTGATATTGTTTTAACGGATGTAAATATGCCAAATATGGATGGCTACCAGTTGGCAAAGGAACTGCGCCGTTTAGAGTTCAATTTACCCGTTATCGCATTAACTGCTAATGCAATGGCAGAAGAAAAGCAACGCTGTATTAACGCAGGAATGAATGATTGTTTATCAAAACCGACAACAATTGCAATTTTACGTGAGACTTTGACGCGCTATTGTTGAATGTGAGTAAAAAAGGACGCAAAAATAAAAACCCATAACTGGGTTTTTATTGGCGTAGTCTTATAGTTAAAATGAAATTTACTCTGAAGGCGAGTTATCAATACTGACAGAAGAAAGGTAATTCAGTAGCGCTATATCATTTTCAACACCTAATTTCAGCATAGCTGATTTTTTCTGGCTACTGATTGTTTTTATACTGCGGTTAAGTTTCTTTGCAATTTCAGTGACCAAAAAACCTTCAGCAAACAAACGTAGCACTTCACTTTCTTTTGGTGATAAACGTTTATCGCCATAGCCGCTTGCATTGACTTTTTCTAACAGTTTGCTCACGCTTTCTGGTGTGAATTTTTTGCCTTTCTGTAAAGCCGCTAAAGCTTTAGGTAAATCAGCTGGCGCACCTTGTTTTAACACAATTCCTTCAATATCCAGCTCTAAAATAGCGCTAAGAATGGCAGGGTTATTGTTCATAGTTAGAACAATAATTGACAGGTCAGGATAATGCCGCTTGATGTATTTGATTAAAGTAATACCATCGCCATATTTGTCACCTGGCATAGATAAATCAGTAACTAGTACGTCTGCGTTTAAACGTGCTAAGTTATTAATCAAAGAGGTTGAGTCCTCAAATTCCCCTACGATATTCACCCATTCAATTTGTTCAAGTGATTTTCTGATGCCGAAAAGAACGATAGGGTGATCATCGGCAACAATGACATTTAGGTTATTCATATTATTGGTTACCTTCTGGCATTAGTTTTTTGACTGAATTATCCAGCACGCTAATGCAATTTTTTATTTCCAATCCGTTTTCATCTGCTATGTAACGCTCCAAATCTTCACAAAGTTCATGAAGATAAGTAAATTCGAGCATAGCAAAAACTCCTTTTAAACGATGTGCAGTGTTTTTCAATTCGGTCAAATCCTCAACACTTTCACTATTATACAGTTTATTAATATCTATCGGTACTGTTGTGATAAACAAATCTCGATATCCGCTATTTGCCAGTGCTAATTGATAACTTGTAATTGCATTTTCAATTGATTCATTCGAGTTCTGTGAAAGCGCTTGAGTACTAACATGGTCTGGAGGCAAAATATCAGCATGCTCATGCTCTGCGTTTTCGATCAATAATGAGATAGCATCAATTAATTCATCAGCAAAATTGTAGTTAGTTTCGATATAATGAGGTTGTAATTGATTAATCCCTAAAAGAGTACCATTTACTTTAACAATATTTTCAAAACATTCCTCATTATTATCAGTTATCAAAAGATCCCAGTCGGTGTGAGGGGAGCTTTCACTTAAGTCCAAATATTCTGCTCCATAATTTGTTAATATGTTCCTAACAATCCGTGAGATATCTGCATTATGTATATTTAAGCGTATACAAACATCTTCCAATAAAGCTGGGAAGTCTTTGACGAGCATTTCTTTAGCTGCAGGAAGTGTAATTTCATAATGAGTGCCTATTGCATCACTAGAACGAATAGAAAAAGTACCATTCATTTTTTTAACCAGTAACTTACATAAATAAAATGTTATGCCTGAACGCGTAAAGTTAGAAGCATTCAAAATTTGCCCAGTAAAAGGACTGTGTAAATTACTAAGCTCAAGATTACTGACCCCAGTTCCACTGTCTTTAATACTCAATAAAATTACATTTTTATTGGCATCATAAGATAACGCGAATGAAATTTTTCCAAAAGAGGTTGTCGCAATAGAATAATCCCAAATTAGTTGTATTAACTGTTTTAAATAATCAGGGTTTGCCATGATCAGTGAATCTGGATTGAGATTATTATGAAAATAAAGTGCTAACCCCTTGTTATTGCATTGGGATAAATTTTGTTTCAAAAACTCGCTAACAAGATTACTGATAGAAACGTTTTCAGTTTTTACTGAGCTAGCTTGGGACTCAAGCTGATTTAATAAGTTAATGTTTTTAAACCAGCGATTGATATAAAAAAGCTGACTTTCAATTTCTAAAATAAATGTGCGGTTATTTACGCTGACTATTTCGGATAATTTAGTTAATTGTTCATCCGCCTTAATTAGTGAGGGTAATATCTCAGTACACATATTCTCAAATACAATCTTACGCATGTGAATATTTTTTTTGTACTCACGATTCGCTAATTCTTGACGTTTTTGGGTCAATGCTTCTTTGTCTTTGTCGATAATAATAAAGAGAACGGTATTGGGTTTTGTCATGCTATTGACAAGAATAACTTCATAGATAATATTCTCGATAGAAACTTGGATAACATCATGGTTTTCTATCGCCATTTCTTTAATGTGAATAAGATCCATAGAAGGTAATAACTGGTTAGCAATATCATTGCTCAGAATCTTTTTGTTAGTATTAAAATCATAAACCAAAATACCGTATGAAATATGGCTGATAATATCGCTTGTCAATGATTCATTAAAACTCAGCTCTTGCAACATATTTGTATTGGGCGAAATAAGGCGCTTACGAATGAATAGCATGATCAGTAAAGCGAAGAAGATCATAATAAGCATGCCAGTCATTAGCCATAAGTTATAGCCAATAACATTAAAGATAATGCTTTTTAATGAGACATGGTAATAAAGTTGATAGCTGGTGCCATCAATAGGGTGGGAGAAAATGAGGTTAGTTCCGACCCAAGTTGTATGAGGTTCATTGCTACCTGTGCTTGCAGGGCGTGTATTAATCGTAAAAAAATCCCCATTTAAATTTGGAGGGATCAGTGAATTGATAGAAATATCAAAGGATATAACACTCGTTAGCTGCCCTGGAGAATTAAACATTAGCCGATATGTATAGTAAAAAAGGTTATCGGGGGAGTACTTTTGAATATTTGAAATTATTTCCCGTCGGTCTAATAATGTTGATTGAGTCAACATATCAGCACGTTTTTCTTCAGCAGTTAATGTGAGATAACTTTCTTTAAAACGTAGCTCAGGTTTAAGAATTGAATGAGTGGTCACTAAGACTAGGGTATTGTCTAAGCCATTGAGATAATACATTGAGTTATATTCATTACGGGCTCCCCAGACAATCTCCATATAATTTGCAAGTTTAGATGCTAAAACATTACTACTTTGCTTATTATTGCCAAATACAATAGCATCGATGGATTGGTTGGCACTACTTAGCCAAAAAATATCATGGCGTATTCCTGTCACGGCAAGCTGATCAGCGGATGGGGTAGAGGATTTATTATTGGCAATTTTGTAGATATGGCTTGCTTGATAACGATAATCTTCGATTTGATACGCTAACCGACTAGCCATACTGTTCAAACTAGCCTGACGGCTTTGAACCAATGCTTGATAGTAGTTAAATAGTGATAAACAAAGCATCACTATCAGCAGTAAAATAAATGCTGCGAAAATACGAAAAAGAGTGTTTGGCTTTAATAATGATTGTTTGTACATACTGTAGCAAGTCGTCCCATCGGCAAAAGTATTATTAGGTTAAAAATCATACGCCTAGAGAAAGGATAGACACCGATTTTGCACAGATATTACCATTTTTCTTGGAAAAGAGAGAGCAATTGAGTGAAGATTAGCCAAACGAAGTAAAAAAATCAATTTTTTTACTTTCAGGGGTAGACAAGTTGCTGGGATTCCTCCATAATCGCGCCCCATGGAGAGATGGCCGAGCGGTCGAAGGCAGCGGTCTTGAAAACCGCCGATGGGAAACCATCCTAGAGTTCGAATCTCTATCTCTCCGCCATATTCGCCGGCTTAGCTCAGTTGGTAGAGCAACTGACTTGTAATCAGTAGGTCACCAGTTCGACTCCGGTAGCCGGCACCAAATAAGAACCCGTTACATTTAATAGATGTAACGGGTTTTTTCTTGCTTGTAATCCATATTATTTAACTACCTTTAGTCGCTGATGTGACAAACTTCTGGCTCCATCACCAAAAGAACATCAATTTTTCTTTCCATCGCTGATTGTGGTGGCTTCTTGAAAGCACCAATAAAAAGTAACGATTAAATTGACAAAAATCAGCAAAAAAATTCGCAAAATGACAAAAGTGCATATTAATAGTGAGATTAATTAAGCCATATATGTGATAATTTTATCTGTTCCTTGCAGTTTAAGTGATTATGTTGTTGGCCTAACCGATGCATAGTTTTGATGAATAGAAAACGAACTTCACAGAGCTATTTATTAATTAGCCATATTAAAAATCAAATATTGCTTAATGGCTTGGAAAGATTATTCGGCTGTTATCTACTCGAAAGGGAGATGAACTGCAAGGTATTCAGATAGTTATGGGTGAAAACCCATCTTGTTGTAGTAATCATGTTGAATTTAAAAGACTAAATATTGTCTAAAATAGCGTGCATTCTGCAAAGGCGAAGTATTGGGAGATATAATGTACGCCAAAAACCCATTTTCACTGAAATTGGTCCACCCGAAGTATGTAGTAACTTGGGTGGGAGTTTTTATCTTATTTTTATTAGTTCAATTGCCGTATAAATGGCAAATGTGGCTTGGTGCTTTTTTAGGCAGTAATTCACGGTATTTTATTAAAAGAAGAGTATCAATCATTAAGCGAAATTTAGAATTGTGTTTCCCAAATAAAAACAAAAATGAAATAGATACTTTGGTGAATGATAACTTAAAATCTTTAGGTATCGCATTATTTGAAACTGGGATAGCCTGGTTTTGGAGTGATAAAAAAGTTAAAAAATTATTTCAAGTAAAAGGAATGTCCAATTACTTAGATGCTATTGCTAAAAATAAAGGTGTGATTATTGTTGGGGTCCATTTTATGTCACTTGAACTCGGTGGCCGGATTATGGGGCTTTGTTTTCCTGTTAATGCAATGTATCGTCCTCATAACAATAAAGCGATGGAATATATTCAGACAAAAGGACGGTGTCGTTCTGGTAAAGGAATGATTGATCGTAAAAATTTAAAATTTATGGTTCAAGAGTTAAAAAGTGGTAAATCCATATGGTTTGCACCGGACCAAGATTTTGGAAGAAAAGGCACGATATTTGCGCCGTTTTTTTCTGTCAAAAATAGTTCCACGTCAAAAGGAACCTCAATACTTGCTCAATTATCTAAATCTCCAACACTCACGGTAACATTATTGAGAAATAAGAGCGGTGCTAATTATGATTTGGTACTGGGAAAAGAAATACTAGAATACCCAAGCTCTGATGCATTACAGGATGCAACAATAATTAACTCTATCTTAGAGGTTGAAATAATGAAAGCGCCCGAGCAGTACCTTTGGGCTCATCGACGGTTTAAAACCCGGCCTGAAGGGGAAGTGTCGCTTTATAGCTAGTTTTATATTTATCTTAAGGCACTTTAAAGTTCATAATAAAAAACGAGATAAACACATGTTTTATCTCGTCTATTAATAATTTATAGCCTTGTTTAGCACAAGGTTATCGTTATAACCAGCTGTGTAGCATAAAGTATGATAATGAAAATATAAAAATTACCATTAGGTGTTGGAGCACCTTTAAAAACAAAAGAAATCTTCTTACTTGATTCATTGTTTCCTGCTTTGGCGAATATAATAAACGGCTAATTAAAACTCTTTTTTAGTGTAGTTCCACTAATAATAAAATACCAATTTCCATTTAAAAAATTAAAAAAATGTGAAATAAATTACACTTAATAAGTAAAAATAACTAAGTTAATGAGTAATTAATAAATAATAAAATATCTGGTCATTTATTACGTAAAATACGTAAAAATCGAATAGCCTTCAATAACGATGTTAATCGAAGGCTATTCTAATATAGAGTTACTTTAGAATAAACTAAAAACTTTCTTCATATTCACGAGCTTTTTTATCGTCATAGTTATGTTCCCATTTGGCAATAACAAGTGCGGCTAGCGCGTTGCCTACAACGTTAAGTGCAGTACGTGCCATATCAAGAATTCTGTCAACACCCGCAATGAATGCTAACCCTTCTAGTGGGATACCGACACTTCCTAATGTGGCAAGCAGAACAACAAATGAAACTCCAGGGACACCCGCAATGCCTTTAGATGTGATCATAAGGGTAAATACTAAGATTAGTTCTTGCCCAATGGAGAGTTCGATACCATAGAGTTGGGCAATAAAAATAGCAGCAATACTTTGGTATAATGTAGAGCCATCTAAGTTAAATGAATAGCCAATTGGAATAACAAAGCTTGTTACGGATTTAGGAGCGCCATATTTTTCCATTTTATCCATAATACGAGGAAGTACGGTTTCAGAACTGGCTGTTGAGTAAGCGAGCAATAACTCATCTTTTAATATTTTCATTAAAGTGAAAATATTTATTCGACAATAACGAGCGACTAATCCTAGTACAACTACAGCAAAAAATATAATTGCACAATGGACGAGGATAACAAGTTTTAATAAAGGAACTAATGATGAAAAGCCGAAGTTAGCGACGGTAACGGATATTAATGCGAAAACCCCGATTGGGGCATACATCATAATCATATTTGTTACACGGAACATTGTTTCAGAGAAAGTCTGTAATACATTGAGTAACGGTTGTTTCTTCTCTGATGGTAAAGAAGAGAGCCCCAAGCCAAATAATACAGCAAAAAAGATGACTGGTAGCATATCACCACTTGCCATCGCTGCGAAAATATTACTCGGAACTAAAGTTAAGATCGTATTAATGATCCCCGAAGGGTGGCTTTCGACTTCTTGAGTGGTTTTTTCATATTGAGAAATATCGACTTGCGTTAATTGCGACATATCGATACCAACACCAGGCTGGAATATATTGGCAAAAGAGATACCGACGATAATGGCAATTGTAGTGATAATTTCGAAATAAAGGATAGTTTTAAAGCCGAGAGAACCTAATTGCTTAGTATTACCAACCCCGGCTATTCCAACAATTAGAGTCGATATAACAATAGGAACAACAATCATTTTGATTAACTGAATAAATATTTTACCTGCCGGGGAAAGAATATTTAGAATCAACCAATCTTTGTACTCTGTATTATCATGTAAAAGTGCACCAGCAATAACACCTAAAATAAGAGCAACCAGTATTTGCCATCCTAGGCCAAATTTAAACAGCTTCTTTTTAGTCACTTGGTTTAATGTCATAATGAAATCTCATTTTATATTAATAATTTTTATGTATGTGTTGTTATTATCATAAATTTTATATCGAATATTCGAGAAAACTACAACTATTAACTCGATAAATTTGAGTAATTTCAATATGTAATTTATATCAATATGTTTATTATGTTAAATTTAGATAGTAAAATAGCGATGCATGTTAAATATTATGGATTTTTGTTAATAATCAGTAGATTTTAAGGTGAAGTTGTCATTTTAATTAAATGTAAGCAATTATTTTAAATTGTTAATGATATTGCTTTTTTGTTACTTATGTTTTCGAGAATAAAACTAGATAGAGTGAAAAACAACCTCTAAAAATAATCTTTTTGTTGAAAAGTCAGCAGAATATAATTTTCTGTATAACTCATTCAATTTAATAAGTTAATAAAAAAAGAATTTAATTTGAGCTAATCATTATTAGAAGAATAGGAATTATTAAAATATCAAGGTATGACTATAAATGACCACCTACTAAAGTTTATGTAATGAAATTAGTAAGGGATGAACGAGTTAAATAAGAAAACTATTAATATTAAAGCAACTCAAAGTGCAGATTGTTTCCGTTTAAATGCAGCGAGTAATGTGCGTTCAGAAAGGTCTAAGTAATCACGTAACATATTAGAGGCATCTAAATTTTGGCCAGAGTCTAATAATCTAAGAATAGAATGGTTTTTATCAATATAGGGAGCATATAAAATTTTAGGGTCATTAAGATGACCAAAGGCCAGCCGTAATTCAGCGGATACATTACGGTATAATTTAATTAAGCGTTCGCTGTCAGATAGCTCAACAATGGCAGTATGAAATTTCATATTTGCAGTTCCTACACCCACCCAATTTTCTGTCTTTTCATGTTCACGAGCTTCTTGAACAGCATCTTTCATTTTTTGAACTGATGGATGCAAGGCATATGCATGAGTTAGTGCATCACATTCAATGAGTCGGCGAACTTGATAAATATCGATAATGGCAGCCATATCAGGCACTGAGACAAATACGCCCTTATTTGGGGCATAAGTTAATAAACCTTCCTGTGTGAGTACGCGAAAAACTTCTCGCAATGTATTTCGAGAAATATCGAGTTCCTCACTTAATGCTGCTTCAGATAAGCGTTGACCTGGTGTGATCTCCCCAACTGTTATCTTATGGCGTATAACTTCTGCAATAGTGACAGATAAAGTTTGTGCAACAGGTTGTTTTTTCATAATAAAGGCTAATTTTAGTCTCAGGGGTGATAAGGCGTTATATTCCCATATTCAAGTTATAGCAGCAAGTTTCCTTTCTCTATTACTTATTCCATTCCATATATTTGCACAAGAATAGTGAAATTTAAATTTATTGCATCAATTTGGTGCAAGTTGCTCAATAAGCAATATGGTTTGTCAGCCAAAATTGTTAAAAAAGTGATCTCGTCTTGATTTTTAAACCAGCAATTACGATTTTTATTGATTGTTTATTCATCATTTAATACTAATTGTTCAACAATCCATTAAAAATGAATTAACAATACAGCTAACAAGTAGAACAATGGCACGATAATTGCCTTAGTGATTGTGACATCAACAACTACATCAATAATTAAAACAATAACTATTAGAGGAGTATTCATATGGCAGCTCAAGAAAGTGCACCAAGTACTGCTGAATATGTGAAAAGCCGCCGTTCATCACTGATAAGCGCAATTTTTTTAATGGCAACCTCAGCCATTGGGCCTGGGTTTATCACACAAACTGCGACTTTTACCGTGACATTAGGAGCCGCTTTTGCCTTCGGGATATTAGCGTCTATTGTGATTGACTTCATTGTGCAGCAAAACATATGGCGGGTTGTTACTCTGACTAAAATGCACTCATCCGAAATTGCGAATGCCACAATTCCTGGGAGTGGCTATTTATTAGCGATATTAGTTATTTTTGGCGGGCTAATATTTAATGTTGGCAATATAGCTGGTGCAGGTTTAGGGCTTAATGCGTTAGTCGGATTAGACCCGAAATGGGGCGGTTTGATTAGTGCATTATTGGCAATTTATATTTTTTCCTCTCGTAAGGCCAGCACCTTTATCGATAGGTTAATCATTGGATTAGGTGTAGTGATGATTGGCTTAACTTTATTTGTCGCTATCGCATCAAACCCACCTGTTGGGGAAGCATTGCGTCAAAGCGTATTACCTGACACAGTTGATTTTGCCATGATAACCACTATTGTTGGGGGCACTGTTGGGGGATATATCTGCTATGCAGGCGCTCATCGCTTATTGGATAAAGGCGCTGTAGGTATTGAAAACATTAAAGTTGTTTCTAGCGCAGCCACAAAAGGTATCTTAGTTGTCGGGTTGATGCGTTACATTTTGTTCTTGGCTATCTTAGGTGTGGTAGCCAGTGGTGTGACTATTGATATTTCTGGGCATGCAGCTAACCCTGCATCTCAAGCATTTCAGGCTGCCGCTGGTAATTTTGGTTTACGTATTTTTGGTTTAATTCTATGGGCTGCTGCTCTCACCAGTGTGATTGGTGCGGCGTATACTTCAATGAGCTTCCTAACGGCATTTAAGTCCTCTATTACAGAAAGGCAGCGTAATGTTGCAACTATTATATTCATCGCAGTTTCTCTGATTGTTTATTTATCCATGGGAACAGCCCCCGCTGCATTATTAGTTTTTGCTGGTGGTTTCAATGGGTTAATTTTACCTATTGGTTTAACTTTATTTGTTTATATCGGCTGGAAGCGCTCAGATTTAATGTCGGGTTACCATTATCCACGTTGGTTATTATGGTCAGGTGTCGTGACGTGTGCACTAACTTGGTATATGGGCGCGATGTCTGTCGGTGCAATCTTTAATTATCTGAAATAACTCAAGGAGTAGCCATGAAAAAGCAAATTGATTTAAATAGCGACCTTGGGGAGAGTTTTGGACAATGGGAAATGGGCAATGATACCGCCATTCTTCCCGTTGTTAGTAGTGCGAACATTGCCTGCGGTTTTCATGCAGGCTCACCTGAAGGGATATTAAAAACCCTTAACGCGGCGAAGGAAAATGGTGTTGCTGTTGGTGCTCATGTTGGTTATCCCGACTTAGTAGGATTTGGTCGACGTAATATGGATATTGCATCGAGTGAATTAACTGCAGACGTGATTTATCAAATTGGTGCATTACAAGGGTTAGCAACCGCAGCAGGGACACAAGTTTTATATGTTAAGCCTCATGGCGCACTGTATAACACGATTGCTCATGATAAACGCCAAGCAATGGCTGTGATTGATGCGATATTAGCCATTGATAAGCAATTGATATTAGTGGCATTAGCAGGGTCACCATTAATTGAGTGGGCAAGAGAATGTGGCTTAAATGTGGTCGCAGAAGCTTTTGCTGATAGAGCTTATAACAGTGATGGCACATTAGTATCTCGAAAATTAGCGGGTTCAGTATTACATGACCCACAGATAGTTGCAGACCGCATGTTGCAGCTGGTCATGGAAGGCGGTGTGATGTCAATTGATGGAAAATTTACACCTGTTGATGCGGGGTCAATTTGTGTTCATGGCGATAGCCCTGGTGCTCTTGAAATGGCAAAACAGGTGCGTGCCGTACTAGAAAAACAAGGTATTGAAATTTATGGTTTTGCTCACAAAGGAGACCACGAATGACACAGCTAATGAAGGCATCACTGCAGGCCATTGAAGCCGCTCGCCGTGCACGCCAAGCTATCCGTGAGGGATATGACAAACCAACAGCAGGCCTTGCCCCAGGCATGACTCAAGCCAATATGATTGCATTGCCACGTGACTGGGCATTTGACTTCTTATTATACGCTCAGCGTAACCCAAAGAGCTGCCCTGTTCTTGATGTATGTGAGGCAGGGAGCTGGCAAACGGTTTTAGCTGAAGGCGCCGATTTACGCACTGATATTCCACGTTACCGTGTGTGGGAAAAAGGACAGCTAATAGATGAAATTACGGATGCGACAGAAATTTATCAGCAACATCCTGATTTAGTAACTTTTTTAATTGGTTGTAGCTTTACATTCGAAACGCCAATGATTGAAGCGGGTATTGATGTACGGCATATCACGGATAAATCCAATGTTCCTATGTATAAAACCAATCGCTTATGTCGTCCTGCAGGGCGTTTGCAAGGTGAATTAGTGGTTTCAATGCGACCAATACCCGCACACCGAGTTGCTGATGCAGTAAGTATCACTGGCCGGTTTCCCGCAGTGCATGGCACTCCTGTTCATATTGGTGCGCCAGAACAATTAGGTATTGATGACATTATGCAGCCTGACTTCGGTGATGCGGTTCGCATTGAAGAGGGCGAAATTCCCGTTTTTTGGGCTTGTGGTGTAACGCCTCAAGCGGCAGTAATGAAATCCGGGGTTCCATTCGCATTAAGCCATGCACCTGGTTACATGTTTATTACGGATGTACCTGATGCCGCATATCACATATAGAGGTGCCAATTGAGATTTTTACCCGTCAATTTAAGTGCTTTTATGGTGGAGTTGGAATGTCTTGAACAAACAATGGCATTGGCTGATTCTTTAACAGAAATGCCTATTTATGGGATTGATGAAATAACACCAGCAGCAAGGACTATTTTAATTCGTTACAACCCGTTCAGTATTGATGTAAATGAGTTGGTTGAAAAGATATCGGTTAGGGATGTATCGAGAATGGCCGGTAAAGCCAGTAAATTGGTGACTATTCCAGTTCATTACAATGGAGAGGACCTCTCGGATGTTGCAGCGCATTTA
Organism: Providencia sp. PROV040; assembly: GCF_032706145.1. Lineage (NCBI taxonomy): Bacteria > Pseudomonadati > Pseudomonadota > Gammaproteobacteria > Enterobacterales > Morganellaceae > Providencia > Providencia sp. PROV040. The sequence continues at coordinate 2,065,069 of NZ_CP120530.1, forward strand.
GGGATATCTACTGCAGAAGTGATACGTCGTCACACAGAAAATGAATTTCAGGTTGCATTTAGCGGTTTTGCTCCGGGTTTTGGTTACATGGTGTCGAAAGGCGCTAATCTGAATGTTCCAAGGCGCCAATCACCAAGAGTGCGTATCCCTGCGGGATCTGTTGCCTTAGCCGGGGAGTTTAGCAGTGTTTATCCACAAGCTAGCCCAGGGGGATGGCAGTTAATCGGTGTGACTGAGCTATTAATGTGGGATATCAATCGACCAGAACCCGCACTCGTTCAGGCAGGCATGCGGGTAAACTTTGTTGATGCAACAAAAAGCCAGATTAGCTATAGCTTGCCAACTAAAGTAAGTATTGAAAAAAATGCTGAGAATGTCAGTGCTGATTTAACCGTTTTAGCGACAGGATTACAGGTTTTATTTCAAGATTTAGGGCGTATTGGCCAATCAGCATTAGGTATTTCAGAATCTGGCAGTATGGATAAATCGGCATTGCGTAGTGCAAACCGTATTGTGGGGAATAAATCAGACTCCGCCGTTTTAGAGATAACGCAAGGTGGGTTTAAGGCACAAGTGCACAAAGACCTTATTATTGCAGTGACTGGTGCGCCTTGTTCTATTGAGGTTATTACGAAAGAACACCAACAATATCAAGTTAATACTTATCAACCGATTCATTTAGCAAAAGGCGACACCATTAAATTAAGCCGTCCGAACAAAGGTGTACGTAGTTATTTCGCTGTGCGGGGTGGTTTTAATATTGAACCTATTTTATCGAGTTGCTCGTTTGATACGCTGGCGCAAGTTGGCCCAGCCCCAATCAAGGTAGGTCAAACATTAACGGTTAGTACTAATTCGTCTCCATTAGCCGTTTCATTAAATGAGACACCTGTTTTTGATTACCCAGCAGAAAATGATGTTGTGGTTTTGGATGTGATATTGGGACCTCGAACGGATTGGTTTACAAAACAAGCCGTTGGCCAACTAACAAAGCAATTATGGCAAGTCACTGCGTCATCAAACCGAATAGGCCTGCGCTTATCTAGTGAAAAACCGTTAGAGCGCGAACAACTACAGGAGCTACCGAGTGAAGGGACTTGCATTGGGGCTATTCAAGTGCCAGCAAATGGCCAGCCCGTTTTGTTTCTCAATGACCACCCTTTAACTGGCGGTTATCCCGTCATTGGCGCGGTATGTGAATACCATTTGGATTTAGCAGGGCAAATCCCTGTGAATGCCAAAATACGTTTTAATCCACTTGGTGAATTTAAAGTATTATAAGGGAGCCACTGTGCTTATGAAAATGAATAACAACAAAAAACATAAAGTATTGATTGCTAATCGAGGCGAAATTGCAGTTCGTATTATCCGTGCATGTCGTGATTATGGTTTCCAGTCTGTTGCGGTTTATGCGGACAGTGACATTGAAGCTCTCCACGTCAAAATGGCTGATGAAGCCTACGGGCTTGGGGGAAACTCGCCAGCAGAAAGTTATTTAAATATTGAAAAGTTGATTAGTATCGCTCAGCAGTCTGGTTCAACCATGGTGCATCCGGGGTATGGTTTTTTATCTGAACGCGCTGAATTTGCGCGTGCAGTTGAAGGCGCAGGGTTAATCTGGATTGGGCCTAGCGCAAACAGCATTGATATACTAGGGGATAAGGTTCAAGCTCGCCATATTGCAATGCAAGTCGGTGCACCGCTAGTGGTTGGTACAAAAGACCCTGTGAATAGTGCACAAGAAGTACTAGAATTTGCTCATCAACACGGTTTACCTATTGCCATTAAAGCAGCATTTGGTGGCGGTGGCCGAGGGCTAAAAGTAGCTTGGCAACTCCATGAAGTTGAAGAACTTTATCACTCAGCAGTGCGTGAAGCGACCGCGGCATTTGGCCGAGGTGAATGTTTTATTGAACAATTTTTGCATAACCCTCGGCACATTGAAGCCCAAGTTATTGCAGATACGCATGGCAACGTGCTGGTGGTGGGAACACGTGATTGTTCACTACAACGGCGTAATCAAAAACTGGTTGAAGAGTCACCAGCCCCTTTTTTATCGGAGAACCAACAACAGCAAATTGTCCAAGCCTCAACGGATATTTGCCGCAAAGCGGGCTATGTGGGAGCAGGAACCGTTGAATTTTTGCTAAGCCAAGATGGAACGCTGTCATTTTTAGAAGTGAATACGCGCTTACAGGTTGAGCACCCAGTCACAGAGGAAACCGCAGGGATTGACTTAGTGATTGAGCAGCTACGTATTGCGGAAGGTTTGCCTTTAAGTATTAATGAGATGCCGACTCCTCGAGGGCATGCGTTTGAATTTCGTATTAATGCCGAAGATGCTGGGAATGGTTTTTTACCGACCCCCGGCACTATTACTGTTTTTGATGCACCAACGGGGCCGGGAGTCCGTGTTGATAGTGGCGTAACGGCAGGGACAACAATACCGGGTACCTTTGATTCATTAATGGCCAAATTAATTGTCGTGGGGAGTACTCGTGACCAAGCCATTTCGCGTGCACGTCGAGCACTGGCAGAATTTAATATTGAAGGCGTTGCATCCGTATTACCATTCCATCGTGCAGTAATAGAACAAGCTGATTTTTGTGATAATTTTAGCGTACATACGCGTTGGATAGAAACTGAATTCAATGTGGAAATTCCACCAGCAAAACGGCAAATTCCATTATCGGATCCTGCGATGACTCGTACTTTTATTGAAATTGATGGGAAGCGTTGTGAGTTAGGTTTGCCCACTCAACTTTTTTCTGGTTTCTCAGTCAATAATTCAGCGGCATCCCATTCAGCCCCTCAATTAGTTGATAATCCTGATGCGGTCAACGCACCTATTTCCGGGATATTATTTAACTGGCTGATCCCTCAAGGAAATAATGTTTCTGAAGGGGATGTCATTGGTGTAATGGAAGCCATGAAAATGGAAGTGCAAATTGTTGCACACCGAACAGGAACGTTGAAGTATTGCGCTACTAAAGGGGATTTTGTTGAAGCAGAAAGCCCAATAGCTGAAATTATTTAGTTTGATGCCAATTAAGTTTGAGCTAAAGGAGTTAGCTCAAACTAACGGGAAATTCGCTCTGGCAGCGTTCTTAGAGGAAGATGAGGCGCAGGAATAGCATGTTTTTCTTCAGCGGTCATTTCATTGCTATCGCGGTAAACCTCACCACAGAGAAAGTAGAGATTCGGTCGTTTTGATTCTAGGTATTTTTTTCGGCTCATGCATTGTTCTTGTGTAAAAATAGTTTCAGTCACCGGTAATGCATCGCATGAATCCGTACCACAAGGGCTAACCCATAACGCCCAACCAATGAGTACCATATGTCCTGCCATTTACATTGCCTTCCTTAATAAGAACCAATATGAACCGCTGAAAGTGATGACTGCAAGTAACTATCTAATTCACATACGCATTATAGGTTAAATTCTAACATTGAGTTAACCAAATGTATGTATTTAGGCATGATGAATTGTTTCATTCACACTAAAAAGCAAATCGTTATAAATTAAAAAGTTGGGAATTATCATAAGTAGAAAATAAATGATTTGATAATAAATAAAGTAGTATATTGTTAAAATTACACTATCAATATTGCATGTTTTTTTGGTGTCAGATCGCAAAAAAACAAAATAATTATCTACAAACAGCCGATATTAGAGCTCAAGCCTGTCAATTAAGGCTATTTTTAACTAGGATTATGACAACCTCTAATAAGAAAATAGATAGGAATAAATCATGAATGCCATGGAAGAAGTGCTTTCATTTTGGTTTGAGGAATCGACACCAAAACAATGGTTTGAAAAAAGCGCTAAGTTTGATTTGACGATAGCACAACGGTTTGCTCATATCTGTGAACGCGCAGCTAAGGGAGAATTAGCTTATTGGCGGGCATCTATTCGTGGACGTTTAGCGGAAATTATTGTTCTAGACCAGTTTTCACGTAACTTATGGCGTGATACACCACGGTCTTTTGCTCAAGATGGGATGGCTTTAGCATTAGCGCAAGAGGCGATTAAGCAACATGATTATAACCTTCTGACGCTGTCACAGCGCAAGTTTGTTTTAATGCCATTTATGCACTCTGAATCCAGTTTTATACATTTACAGGCGGTTGAGCTATTTCGCATGCTGGGTGATGACGGTACATTAGATTTTGAAATGAGACATAAAGCGATTATTGATAAATTTGGCCGTTATCCTCACCGTAATGAAATTTTAGGTCGGCCATCAACACAAGAAGAAATTGCATTTTTACAAGAGCCAAACTCTTCTTTTTAGACTAAAACCAAATGAGCCCATATTTTGTTTAACTAGCTCATTTGGTTTAGTTTTTATTTAGCGAAATAATTCAGCCCTGACTGGCGATAATTCTAATTTCAATTGTAGTGATTTGAGGTAAATTTCAGTGATCTGTGCAAGGCTAGGGTAAAAAGTGGACTCTGTTTTGCTTTGCTGCACTAGCTCTAAATAGCGATACGCCCAAGGTAACAAATGTTGCTCAAATAGAGCAATAACAGCGCTGTCGTCCTCTTGCTCTGCTAACGCAGAAACTGCCATCATCATTAAGCCAAATTGGTCTTCAGGTTCACGGATTCCAGTATCAGTGACTAAACCTTTCGCTTGCAAAAAGTCGCGATAAGCCGCAGTTGACTCACCCATAACAGTATTATCATGCTCTAAGTACACAGAGCCCCAAGGCGGAGCAGGCATACTGCCTTGTCCTTCGAATAAGATGGAATAATCATAAGAGATATCATCAGGTTGTGTTTGTGACAACGAAGTACAAATAGCCTGAATTTTCTCTGGGTTATCCCATGTACATAACTGTGGTAGTTCACCCAAGACAGAGTAAACGTTACGTAAAGTGTCCGATTGCGGAGGGTAGTAGAAAAACGCACCAAGGATGCGGATCATTGTCGTGTCAATCATATTATTTTATCCGTCTTATTTCGCGCTAAAGCATGACATCATTATTTAATTTCCTGCTACTGTATCAATACAGGTGGTGTTGAAGATATCTAAACAAAGAACCCCAAAAGGGGTTCTTTTATGAAACACTATAACATAGTAATAACAATGCCTTACATGGTTATTTGCCACAAATTATAGAATGCAATGCGGCCAGCCAGTTCAGCTAATAATACTGCGGCGGCACAAGTTGCTAATGTCGCTTTTGGTGCGCGGTGCTTTAACGCCATACCAACGAAAGCAGCTAAAGCAATAGCTAAAACAACAACTTGGAAGCCCCAGAAGCCTGTTTGTTCACCGCTAAGAGCGGGACCTGTTTCTGCTAAAAAGGCTTGATAACCCGCACGGCTTGCAAAAATAGCAAAAGTACCAATTAAGAACGAAGCAATACCTAAGCCACGAGCACCGATTGCAATGGCGAGCGCACCGCCACCGACTAACATCGTCATCCACATTTGCAGTGTGGTATAACCGGTGTCCCAGTTAGCAATAGTGGCGATGTTGTATACTTGAGGTATTGACCAAACAAATGCAAGTCCAGAAACTACCGCGGCAATATTAGCCAGCTCACGTAATAACGTATGTTTGAAAAACAAAGTAAAAAATAACGTTGCAGCAGCGCATCCAACAAATACGCCACTTAAGAACGCTTCATTACTCATTGGTGAACGGCCTACCCCCAGTAACATATTAAAGAAGCGTAGTGGCTGGCCAACGTGTAACCCACCGATACCTAAACCAATTATCATAATGATAAAGGCAACGATATTGGCAGTTTTTAGCTGATTATCGTCAATAGAACCCATTCTACGGCTAATATAAGCGAGTAAGAAAAGCCCAGCGGCTGACTGTCCTAAGACGGTGAAAAAAACGAGTGGTAATTCATGCATCTTACACCTCCGCAGGATTTTTTAATTCGCCACTTTTATCGCCAAATGGCTTCGCATCTTTATGTGGTTTGATGACAATATTCGGGTTCGTCAGGCTTGGGTCTGGCATTGGAGCAATGCCACACTCTGTGCCGTGTAACTCACGAAGAACATTAATGTCATCAAAATCTAAAGCACGCTGCGGGCAAGATTCAACACAAACAGGTTTCATCCCTTTTGCGACGCGCTCATAGCAGCCGTCGCATTTACTCATTAGTTTCTTCTTCTCATCAAATTGTGGGGCGCCATACGGGCAGCGCAACTCACAATAACGGCAACCAACACAAATAGATTGGTCAACCACGACTAAACCATCTTCTTCTCGTTTATGCATTGCACCGGTTGGACAACCCGCGACACATGTCGGGTTTGAACAGTGGTTACATGAAATAGAAAGATAGTAACTAAAGACATTTTGCTGCCAAATACCATCTTGTTTTTGCCAACTACCGCCACCGAACTCGTAGACACGACGGAATTTTGGGCCTAAATCTAAATCTTTTTCATCCTTACAACTGACTTGGCATGTTTTACAGCCAGTGCATTTTGTGGAGTCAAAGTAAAAGCCATATTGTTTCATCATTCAACTCCTTAAGCGCGTTTAACTTCAACAAGGTTAGTATGTTGTGGGGTACCTTTAGCCAATGGCGAAGGAACATGCGAAGTCAGTGTATTGATACAACCACCGATATCTAGCCCATCATTATTAAGAGTACGCCATGCACCTTGTGGAACGGCGATAACACCGGGTAATACACGCTCTGTCACTTTCACTTTAATTTGAATACGACCACGGTCATTAAATATTTCAGCCATATCACCATTATTCAAGCCGCGTTGCTGGGCATCGACTGGGTTGAGCCAAAACTGATGTGGAATGGCTTCACGTAGCATAGCAACATTGTAATATGATGAATGCACATGGCCTTTATCATGAAAGCCGGTCATTAATAGCGGATGCTTTTGTTGGCTTGCTTGGGCTTCAACACCTTCTTTATTGACGCAATACTCAGGAATGGCAGGAATACGTTGGCCTTCTGGTAATTCCCAATTTTTAACACGTTCAGCTAGTTGTTCTGAATAGATTTCCACTTTACCTGAAGGCGTTTTCAATGGGTTATTGATTGGGTCGTCACGGAATTTCTTCAATGCAATATTTTCTGAACTGTTCAGGAACTTACGGTCGATAATACCCGCACCGTCGGTTTCGCTGAATTCAGGTAAATGAGGCATTTTTTCACGTGTTTTGTTATAACAGAACTCAATCCATTCAGCGTAGGTACGGCCTTCGGTGAATTGTTCTTTTACACCCATTTTTTCAGCAATTTCTGCTAACACATCGTAATTAGGGCGATTTTCCCACAGTGGCTCAATGGCATTTTGTAGGCGAACTAAATAATGATACGCACCACTTGCATAGGAGTTATTGATTAAATCGTTGGTTTCTACAGTTGTGACATCCGGTAACAATAAGTCTGCATATTTTGCGGATGGGGTATCATGGTTATCCCATACTAGAATGAATTCACATTTGGATTCATCTGCAAGTATTTCATGGGTTTTATTTAAATCGCCATGTTGGTTACCAATGACATTACTGGAGTAGCACCACATAAACTTGATGTCGTTGTTTAGTTTATCAACACCTTTAATGCCACCATTCTCTGCGGTCAATTCTTTCCCGCGAACAATTGCTTCTGACCACATATAAGTCGGAATCAAGGCTTTTACTGGGTTAGGTAAAGCAAAACCTGCAACAGGATAAGCGTAGCTGTTACCCCACAGCCCAGTGTTAGTTCCTGCACGACCAATGTTCCCAGACATCAACGGTAACATCATAATAGAACGACAGGCTTGCTCGCCATTTTCTGTGCGCTGTAAGCCCCAGCCTTGTGAGATCCATGCTCTATTTGCATTACCGATTTCACGTGCAAGTTGTTTAATACGTGCGACTGAGATACCCGTTAATTTGCTCGCCCACTCAGGGGTTTTTGCGATGCCATCAGGGCCATTACCCAAAATATAATCTTTATATGATGCATTGCGTGGTGCAGAAGCAGGTAAGGTAGACTCATCCCAACCAACACAATAGTTGTTTAGGAATTCTTCGTCAGTCAGGCCTTCTTCGATCATGACATAACCGAGAGCAGCAACTAATGCAGCGTCAGTACCTGGGTAAATAGGTATCCATTCTGCGCCAAGCGTTGTGACGCTATCAGTGCGACGCGGGTCAATAATGATAACTTTTGCTTTGCTTTTATCTAACGCATTGAGGGTTTCGTAAAATTGACCGCCCCCAGACATACGCGTTTCAGCAAGGTTGTGACCAAACATGACGACTAAATCTGAGTTTTGGATTTCAGATAAATAGGATTCTTCAATACTGCCATATACGTAAGGCGTGATTTCCATTAATTGCGCATATGAATATGTGCCATAATCGCCCAAGAAACCACCGGTTAAGCTTAATAAACGTTTACAAGCAGCACGACCGTGTAAGTTTGCGCCTGTTGAACCCGAGCCATATTGATAGTAAATGGCATCACTTCCATATTTATCAATAGTATACTGCAGTTTTTCGGCGATAATGGTTGTTGCCTCATCCCATGAGATCTTTTTAAATTTACCTTCACCGCGTTTACCAACTCGTACCATTGGGTATTTTAAACGGTCTGGGTTATAGGTTTTCCAGCGCACTGAACGGCCACGCAAACATGGGCGGATTTGATGTTCACCTAACGTTGAGTCGTCATACATTGTTTCATTGGAAATGCGGCTGATAACACCGTCTTTCACATGTACTTTTAATGGACAGCGGCTACCACAGTTAACTAAGCATGCGCTATAGCTGATTTTTTCGCTGACTTCGTCAGGCATGATCGCTGGTGTTTTTGCTTGAGCAGCAAAAGGAAGAGTGATTGAGCCAGCAACAGCAGCGACACCCGCAACGGTTGCAGAGGTTTGTATAAACTCCCTCCTGCTCAGTTCTCCAAATTGAGTATTTATTTTATTTTTATGCATTGACATTGCCTATATGTAAATAACAACATTACTTTCTTGTTTTATATGTTAAAAAAAGTTTCTGTTGAGTTACATGACTTACATCAATGTTATCCCTGATAAGATAAATGTATTTATTTAATTTATAAGGATTTTTTGTTTGCTATAACATAGATTAGTTCTATTTCTATTAACTATCGAAGTATTAATTATTATATAACGATTGAGTCAAAGTAAGGAAAAAGAGGGATATCTCCCTCTTTGAAATACTACTTTAGGTGTAGATGGATAAGAAAATTTAACTAATCACTTAGTATTAATTATTTTTCTGGGGAATAGCCTATCATCCTAACATCATTTCCGGTAGGTGATTGATGTACCATCAGATTAAATTGCGGAAGGATGGAAAAGATATGGTCAAAAATGTCTGACTGTATTCTTTCATACTCCACCCATACGGTTGTATTCGTAAACGCATATATTTCGATTGGGATACCATTTGAGTCAGATTCTAGCTGTCTGACCATAATCGTCATATTTTTGTGAATATTAGGGTGTGATTTTAAATAAGCTTCAATGTAAGCCCGGAAAGTCCCTATATTTGTCAGACGACGTTGATTTAAAGGGATTGCTTTATCATCAGGTAGGCTAGAATTAAAGACTTGAATCTCAGATATTTTTTGCTCGATATAGGGCTCAAGTAAATTTGCTTTAATACAGTACGCTATTTCTTCAGATGTTAAAAAATGCACACTGCTAGCATCTAAGCGGACACTACGCTTAATTCGGCGCCCACCAGACTCTGTCATTCCTTTCCAGTTTTTGAATGAATCAGAAATAAGTGCATAGGTAGGAATAGTGGTTACTGTGTTGTCCCAATTACGGACTTTTACCGTAGTTAAACCAATATCAACCACAGCGCCATCAGCACCGTATTTAGGCATTTCTAACCAATCGCCAATGTTAACCATGTTGTTGGCTGAAAGTTGTATCCCAGCAACTAACCCCATAATAGGGTCTTTGAACACTAGCATCATAACAGCGGTCATTGCACCAAGACCGCTGAGAATAATCAGAGGCGATTTGCCTATTAATAGCGCAATGATCATGATGCCAATTAGAATTGTGGCAATCAGTTTAAGGCTTTGAAATATTCCTCTAAGAGGTAAATGCGCGGTTTTGGCAGCACGTTGGAGTACACCAAGTATGATATCAAGAACAGAGTAAAGGGTTAGTAAGCCAAATAATAGGCACCAAGCCTGTGAGCCGACCTTTAGAACGGCTTGTGCAGTCGAGCCTGAATGTAACCATAGCGTAGCTTGGATATTGACAACAACACCTTGTATAACAAATGCAAAGCGATTAAAAAGATTATGTTGAGTTATTAAATGAATCCAAGTTCCTGCACTTTTTTGCCCGTGCTTTTCGAGTTGAGGAAGTAATATTTTATGCAGAATTAAGTGTAATACGCAGGCGACGATTAGAATTAAACCGAGCACCATAAGTAAAGAGGCGAGGTTAGCGTAATCTTGGTTGAACTGACGTACCCAGTCTAGCAGTTGCTGCTGCATGGTTTCTCCTTCTTGAGGGTGTTAGGAACAATGGTTTATAAAAATATTCGGTTTATAAAAATATTCGATAGTTTAAAGACCTTATCATATTCACAATGAAAATTCATGGCGAACAATATTAAACTCCGTCTTAATTCTTATTGTTAGTTCTAAGTATTGTGCAGTATATGAATGCAATATTAATGACAATAAAGTCATTATAAAGGAGCGGGTTCGTTAATTTGATTAGTTATGTAACATTTACATAACATTACATGTGATAAGGATTTTCTGATTGCGAGTCTTCATAACTAAGCATAATGTTCTACAAACTTCCTAATGTTATATTAACTTTGCAGGAATTTATTATGAGCGTATTTAAAAAGCCGACTTATTCTGTTCTTTTGCAGTATATCTTATTACCCGTTATTGCCTGCACTCCATTTCTCGCTAATTCATCTCCTAATGGCAATCAAGGCCAAGGGAATGGTAAAGGAAATCAACAAATTCATGGAAACAAAGGAAATCAGAATAAAGATAAATCGAATAAAGGGGATGGTAATCAACAGCTAAAATATGCCAAAGCAAGCGAATATTACGATAAGAAACGAGGTTCTAATATTAGTTTTAATGTGAGTTTTGGTAATGTAAGGCCTTTGGCCATTGAATATGGTTTGACGGGTTATCGAGGATTGCCGCCAGGCATTGCAAAGCAAGTTGGTCGGGGTAAACCACTTCCTCCAGGTATTGCCAAAAAAGCGTTACCTTCAGCTTTTTTAGCTCAATTACCCGTTTATGTTGGGTATGAATGGAAAATCAGTGGCCAAGATCTTGTTTTGGTTGCGATAGGAACAGCGATAGTCGCAGAAATTATTGAAAATGTTTTCGAATAAAAAAAACGACCTTGATTTCAAGGTCGTTGTGCAAAATAAATGCAATTAACGCTAATGATTAGGTAACTAAAAGGTCTGATTGACTAAAAAATGATTAACTCGCTTACATAAAACGTTTAGACAGTAATTCAACAACTTCTTGCACACTGCTGATAAATTCTTTGATGCTGTTCATCGATAACTCCAAATTAAAATGTGATCCAGATCACGTGAGAGCATTTTAGCCATTAACATGTTAATGTCAAGTTAATATTAAAAATAATTTTAAATATTAAATTATTTTTTAAAGGAATGTCTGGCACTTGTTTTTGACTGCAAGTTGTTACCACAAGACATGCAAAAATCCATAAATGGGCACAAAAAGTGTGAAGAATTGAAAGGTAATTTTTATAATATGGTGTATGGTTAATCAGAGGTTAGGTAATGATTTGTTTGATAAAGGAATATAACTCATGATTGCTTATGTGAACGGCCAGTTTTTACCTGAAGAAGACGCATCAGTATCTGTTTTTGACCGTGGGTTTCTATTTGCGGATGCAGTATATGAAGTGACAGCAATAATTAACGGTAAGCTCGTTGACTTTGATCGTCATATGGCTCGTTTACAGCGTTCTTGTGCTGAATTACAGCTATCACTACCTTATGATTTAGCAGAATTAAAACAAATTCATCTTCAATTAGTTCAGAAAAATAATATCGAAGAAGGGCTTGTATATCTTCAGTTGACCCGTGGTAATGCACACCAACGCAGTTTTTTATATCCGGATAAACAGACGAAGCCAACATTAGTCTTATTTGCACAAAAGACACAGATTGTTGAAAATGAAAAATCAAAATATGGAATAAAAGTTGTCACTGTAGATGATATTCGTTGGCAGCGTTGTGATATTAAAACAGTTGCTTTATTAGCAGCTTCGATGGCAAAAGAATACGCTAAACAGCAAGGTGCAGACGACGCTATATTTGTTAAAAACGGCTATATTACTGAAGGAAGTTCCAGTAATTGTTTTATTATTAATCAACAAAACCAAATACAAACACGGGGGTTAAATAATGAAATATTGTCAGGTATTACTCGCCAAGCGATATTACAACTTGCTAGAGAACAACAAATAGACATTGTTGAAAAGCCATTTAGTATTGATGAAATGTTAGAAGCCAAGGAAGTCTTTATTACCTCGGCGACAACATTAGTTTGGCCAGTTATTATGGCGAATAACCAATTCATTGGGGAAGGTAAGCCGGGGAAACTAGCTATCCGGCTACGAGAGATATACTTGCAAAAATTAAAATAATCACATGAGATATCTAAATGTTATTTTAATTGCATAAATTCTTTAACTGAAGAAATGGTTACCATGCCATCCAATGCCTGAATACTTTGCTGGTGGAGTTCTGGCGTTGGAGCGGCACATAAATCCTCAAGTACTGTAACAAAATACCCTAAATCATGAGCCTGTCTAGCCGTGCTTTGAATGGCCTTTACGGTACTAACTCCGCCAATAAACAACTCGGTAATATCATTATCGGTAAGCCATTTATGGAAATGATTTCCTGCAAATGCAGAAACCCCTTTTTTAATCATTACTGGGTCACGAAATGCCACTTCAAGGTCATGAGCCCAATGACACCCAGTGCCACTTAATTTTAAGGCTCCAAGTTTTTTAGCTTGCTGAAACATAGGGGAGCCAGCAGGAACATCGTGATAATTGTCTGAAAACCCAACCTTAACCCAAATCACGGGAATATGATGGTTTCTTGCATATTGTGCCGCTTGATTAGCTTTTTCAACGATTTTTCGCGAGCAAGTTTGCTGGTAACTTGAATTAGATAAGCCATTTTTACCAATTATCTCTTCAATGAGATCAATAATTACTAATGCCTTGGACATTATTGCCTCTTTTAGGTGTAAGTATATTAACATATAAAAGGCGTATACTATCTGGAAAAAAGCGTGAATGCTGTTAACTCAATAACATTATTCGATTTAGGGTAAGTCAATAATAAAACCAATACCTTGATTGTCTAATCCATCAGTAACTCTAATTACAGCACCGATTTTATGGGCTAAATTCTGGGCAATTGATAAACCTAAACCGCTTCCGGTTTCCATTGTTCCAGGTACTCGATAAAAGCGAGAAAATATAAGCTGGCGACTGTCTTCTGGAATTCCTCGGCCGTTATCTTGAACAGAAATAGTCCCACCAAATGGGGTAAGGTCTTTCAAAATGACCTTGATTTTCCCTTTTTCAGGGCAATATTTAATCGCATTTTCAAGCAGATTAGTAAAAATATTACTTAATGCGAGTTTATCTGTGAGGATATAAAAAGATTTTGGGCTTTGGAGTTCGACATCAATATCTTTGTTAATGGCGTAAGGTATGTGTGAAGATATTAAATGGCTGATTAATGCAGGCAGGTCAACTTGTTCTTTATTTAGCAAGAAATCTTCAGTTTCTAAACGAGCTAAGTCAATTAATTGATGTGATAGAGAGGCCGCACGATTTAAAGTTTCTTGCATATCATTAATAATTTCGCCTTTTTCTTTTGGATTATCAATTTGCATTAACAAATGCAATTGAGCAATAACAGCCGCAATCGGCGTCCGTAATTCATGTGCGGCGTCTGCCATGAAGCGCTTTTCACGTTGATTCGCAGCATCAACACGAGACATAAGGTTATTTATTGCAGCAATAATAGGCCGAATTTCTTTATATTGCTCTTTTGTTTCTATAGGAGTTAAATTACCCGGCTGACGGCTGGAAATGAGTTTTGCTGATTGTCTTAAAGGCCGCAAACTAAAATAAGCGGTAATTAAAATTGCTAGCAACATAATACCTAAAATGAAAGCGAGGGGAATGGCTGTTCCTTCGGCTGGATTACCTAATAAGGATTTACGAACACTATAAGATTCAGCAATGACAACCTCAAAGGTTTTTTGATCATTCCATGCAGAAGTAAAGTGCCAGTCTTTATGTAATGCAGCGAGCTCAGAAACGGATTTAAGGGAGGGAACATGTAATTTGTCGCTGTTCCGGTAATAGACATTCCCTTGTTTATCTCTGACAACCATAAAAGGCCGATAACTAATATTATCGCCACTTTCCATTGCGCTAGAATAAAGTTCTTGTAGGTTGTCGGCTATTTTATTGAAATATTCAGGTTTATCAGCAACCACATCAAGTGTTTTAGCAAACCCTTGAGTGACGATATTCTGTTGTGCATTTAACTCATCATGAATTGATGGCCAATAAAAAAACTGGAGCCAGCCAACTAATAATAACCAAAGAAAAATAACGGAACTGATTTGTAGCCCGAATGTATAAATAAAAAATGATTTAACTTTCACTTAGTGGCACTTCTTTTTTTAATAAATAACCAATGCCACGGATAGTAATTATACGGTCTTTACCTATCTTTCGGCGTAAATTATGAATATGAACCTCTAAAGAGTTACTTTCTACATCATCCAATCCAAATAGACGCTGCTCTAAATCCGTTTTTCTGACAACATTATCTGCATTTTTTATTAATTCATAGAGTAATAGGTATTCTTTCCCGGATAGCAGTAGCAATTGCTCATTAAGGGTTACTTGATGATTAAGTGGATTTAATTGCAGGTTACCCAATTGCCATATTTCAGATGAAAACCCAGCCATACGGCGACTAACGGCTTTCACTCGGGAAATAAGTTCAGGCATAGCAAATGGTTTTGTTAAAAAGTCATCAGCACCTGAATCTAAACTAGAAACTAAGTTATCCATTTGGTTTCTTGCCGTGAGAATGATTATTGGAATAGTTTCGCCCATATTACGCCAAGCTATGAGCTCGTCATGACCATCGCCATCAGGTAAGCCCAAATCTAAGAGCATTAGGTCAAAATTGCGAGATGCGAGTTGTAACTTTGCATCAGCAAGTAGCCTTACCCAACAAGGATTAAAACCTGCAAGCTCCAGCCCACGACATAGTGCTTTTCCCAATTGAAGATCATCTTCGACTAATAGGATATTCATATTATCACCTCTACTAGCCAGTATAAGCAGGCAGTGAGCGTCAGACAATATGAACAGTTCAAGTTTGAAGCGTATTTAAGCATATCTTAAGGTTGGTTTAACCCATCTTTAAGGTACAAAAAAATAGACTGTTTATTATCGTTTTATCATTCAAGCAATAAGAGCATTGATAATGAAACACGCATTTTATGAGGTGCCATTGTTTATAGTCGCAATCGCGCTTGCTTTAATCTTTATTGGAAAAGATTTTAATAATACGTCCACAGTTAGTTTATCACCCCTAAAACTAAATGAAATTTCTACTTGTGCAAATATTACTAACTGTATTTCGCAGGTTAGAACAACTAATGAAGAGAATGAAAAGTTGAATCCAGTGAAACAAATTAAAACCTTTCTTAGGCATAAAATCTATTAATTAAAAATGAGTAAAATTTAGATATAAGAAATTTAAAACAACTAGCTGCTTTAATAATCAGTGTGTTACCTTGCAGTTGTTCTCTGGCTGATGAAAGTACTTTTGTTGTTGGAGGGGGGAGTCAATATTGCGCCAGTTTATGAAGGTGTAAAAAGCCTCACGTATTAGTAAAAAAGGAATGTCATAGGGTAAAACATTCCTTTTAAGTATTTGGTTAATCCTCTGTTGTTTCTTCTGGGACCCAACCATCATCCATCCATATTTCTTCCAGTATTTCTTCAATACGAGTTTTATCCTCCGCTATTTTTGTTCCTGAAATATTAACGCGTTGTTGTGAGCTAAACCCAACCCGAGTTACCATATCAGGATATTGGTTCTGAAGTTTGCGTAAAATCTCAGTTTCAAGAGCTTGTAAAACCACTGAACTGGGTTTTTGCGGAGCGTTTTTATCAAATAATACTTCGATACGTAACATGATAGCCTCTAGTAAAGACTGTATTAATATACAGTATTTTTAGAACTATTAGGCAAAAAAGTCAATATAGAGCTGCAAATATTTTTATCAGTAAATTGAGTGAAAAAATAATATCAATATAAAACAAAAAGTTAATCTTATGAGCGTTTGATAAAATAATTGTCAGAAAATTAAAAATAGGTATTCTATAAAATATATTTTATGAAGGTGAGTTTCGATTAAATGTTACATGCTTTAAGAATTAAAAGTGAAGATAGCCAAGCGATAGCAATGATTAACCAGTTATATGACACCGCTTTTCCGTTATATGAACAAAGAAGCTATCAGGGAAGAAAGGCAATATTGAATCATAGCGATTATTATTTGCTCAATTTCAAAGAAAATGACATTTTCATTGGCTTTATTGGTTGTTGGAAAATCGAAGGTTATTATTATATTGAACATTTTGCTATTTCCCCCGTATTAAGAGGGCAAGGTTATGGGCAAAAGGTACTAAAACAGTTTTGTCATGATGTAGGTAAAGTGATTCTAGAAATAGACCCTATTATTGATGAAATCAGCCAAAAACGTTGGTCTTTTTATCAGCATTGTGGTTTTCAACAAAATGAATACGTCCATGCTCATCCAAGTTATTACCCAGAAAATAAGCCGCATGAGCTTAGGGTGCTAAGTTATCCAGAAGAGATTGCTCAAGAAACGTATCAGCAATTTAATCACATCTTACAAACGGTTGTGATGGATAAAACGATATTATAGTTCTTCATATCGATGGTGTTAATCAGGTATATAGCAATAGATAAGTTCGGGATCATTATCATCTAAATTTTCAATGTAGCCACTAGGAACAAAGCCAGCTTTTATTAAAAGCTGTTGAGTGGCTGTATTTGATTGATTTGTAGAAGTAAAAATCTTTTGGGGTTTACTCTTCATTTTTAGTTTATTAATTAAAATGAGGCCAAGGCCTTGTCGACGATGGTTTTTATTTACCATTAATAGCTCTATAAAGGCATGGGAATAGAAATGATAATGTAGAACGCCATAAGCCAATATTTCGTTGTTGGATTCCAGTACATAACATATTCCTTGCTCGCTCCATTGGGTAATGTCTTTATAGCGTTCTGCGGTCGCAATGGTATCTATGGAAAATATAGCATTTATATCAATTGGTGTTGCTACTCTAAAGTTAGTTTTCATTATTAATCAGTTAGTTGTCAATGCTAAATGTATTAATTCAAAAATATTATAGTATAGGATGGTTTAAATAAAAGGTTAATATGAAAACTTAAAGTAAGCTCATTACAATTATTGGTTTTTAACCTATTGAATTAAAACAATTTTAATATTATGGGTGGTTAACTAAAAATCTACCATAAAGCTCGCTCTTTGCTATCATTGAGTCGTTGTTAATCTATACAGTGGTAATTCTTATCAAATTTAAGAAATATAGAATATGATTAGCCTAATTTTCTTATTATTGGGGAATAAACCATGTCTCAAAATATTTATGATGACCCTGATTTTTTTGCAGGCTATGCAACATTGCCTCGCTCAGTTGAAGGGCTAAGTGGTGCACCAGAGTGGGATGCAATACAACGGTTATTACCAGATTTAAATGGGAAATCTATTATAGATTTAGGTTGTGGTTATGGCTGGTTTTGTCGGTGGGCAAGTGCTCAAGGGGCAACACAGGTAACAGGCGTTGACCTCTCAGAAAAAATGTTAACAAAGGCGATTTCAATGACAGATGATTCCGCTATAACATACTTACGTGCTGATTTGGAAAAGTTGAGCTTACCTACTGAACAGTATGATTTAATCTATAGCTCGCTGGCTCTACATTATGTGGTCGATATTTATTCTCTATTAACTAAGTTATATCAAGCTCTAAATCAAGGTGGGAGGGTGATTTTTTCTGCAGAACATCCAATATACACCGCACCACTTATTCAAGAATGGTGTATAGATAAGTATGGTAATAAAGCCTGGCCGGTTAATCAGTACCAGCAAGAAGGCAATAGAATTAGCCATTGGTTTGCTGATGGTGTCGTAAAGCAACACAGAAAATTATCCACTTGGATTAACTTATTAATTTCTGCTGGG
Source organism: Providencia sp. PROV040 (assembly GCF_032706145.1). NCBI lineage: Bacteria > Pseudomonadati > Pseudomonadota > Gammaproteobacteria > Enterobacterales > Morganellaceae > Providencia > Providencia sp. PROV040. The sequence goes on from NZ_CP120530.1 coordinate 2,083,428, forward strand.
TTTGAAATAATTGAACTGGATGAGTGGGGGCCATCGTGCGAGCAAATTATAAAAAATCCAACATTAGATGAGGAAAAAGAGAGACCAATGATATTTATTATTAGTGCTCAAAAGCCATAATTAAAACCTTATGTTTTGGTAAAGTTTAATACACATCACAAGGCGATTTATTATGGTTCAATGAATCGTTAAAGACTGTTGTTGGTATAATGCACGCAACGGCTTATGACTAGTTACTATGAGAAATATAGTCATGGGTAGTAATTGGCAGGTATGTGTAATGATTGTTTGTTAGTAAGAGTAGTAATAGCGGATATAAAATGAAAAGAGAAATGTTGTCACCTGCCTACACGACAAATTTTGATGAATTAGCAGTGGTTAAAGTTAGAAAATAAGTTGGATTTTTCCCCGACTTTTGCCCGCTCAAAATTTAGGCACAAAAAAACCAACCGTAACAGATTGGTTTCTCTATAAAAAGTTGGTCGGCATGATAGGATTTGAACCTACGACCCCCGACACCCCATGACGGTGCGCTACCAAGCTGCGCTACATGCCGAACTTTGATTAATACTACTCAATTTGCTTCTAAAAGCAATAGACTTATGATGCGACTGGTTGATATTTAAGCACTAATTTTCATTAAAACGCTTTAATTCAGTAAAGATTTTCAACAACTCAGCCAAATCAGGTTTTTCATTTCGTTCTATGGCACCTTGTTTATCGTAGATATTAAACTGGCCATTTTGATCCATGTAGAGAGTGGCATTATCTGTGGTAATGACAACATCGTCGTTGTCACCCGTGATCACCCATGGGTAAGTACGTTTAACACTAAATAAATCTTCACCTTGGCTGTAATCATCAGGTGGATTACTGACATGTAATAAACGCTGCATCAGTGTTGTCATCACATCTTGATGGCTTGTTAGCTTATCTATCTGCTGTGCAGGTGTGTTTGGCCAATAAATAAACAGTGGTACCTGCATATTATCACGGTTGAAGCGTTTACCATCTAACCATTCGTTTTCTGCTTTTCCTTGGTTATTGTAATTTGCCGTCACAATAACAATGGTATTTTGCAAGCGATTATCACGCTGTAATGCGGCCATTACGCGATTGATTTGTTCATTCGTTTTTGCACTTCCAGGTGTTCCTTTAATATTCAGGAAAGAGAACCAAGGCGAGCCGTTCTTAAGGTTATCTAGCCAGTTATTCCACTGTGTAACTGTTAAGTTGTCATTATCTGCAGTTTTTGCAGGTAATGAGTAATCAGCTAAAATAGCTTGTCTGAATAATGGAGAATTAAAGCCATCTGTTGAGAATAAACCAAACTGATACCCTTGATGTTGTAAGGCTTCAATTAGCGCTGATGGATGGCGGCCATTGAGAATATTATCGAAATAAGTCGATGAAATACCATAGAATAGGCCAAATAGCGCAGTATCGTTACGTAGCCCAGCCGTGTAGTGATTCGTAAACTGTGTACTGATTTCTTTAAATTCGTTTAACGCCCGCATAGAATCTTGTTGAGATTTATCCCCTAGATCATCAATGACCAACAATAATAAGTTGTAATCAGCGCCTTGGTCATAATAACTTAAAGGTTTCAATGGGTAGTTTAATTTAAGTGCCGTTGGGCTACCTTGTTGGAATACACGATTTTGATGTTCGGTTAAGTCTAATAGGCCATACCTATCAAGGAGCTTGCGAGCTGTCATGGGTTGCGACAATGGATAATTGTAGCGTTGCATGGTGATAGGGCGATAAAAATTAGCGTCCGCCCATGCATACATCAGGTGTGACATAATAAAAGTCACAATAAAAATAGCCGCCAGAGGTTTGCCGAATGTTTGGCGGTTTAAACTACGTAGTTTTTGCCAACTCCAAGTCGCAAATAACATTTCAACAAGAAAGATAATGGGAATACTGATAAACATCAGTTGCCACTCACGAGCCATTTCCCCCTTAGTTGGGTTGATGACCAAGTCCCAAACTTGCGGTGTTAAATGCAAACCGAATTGACTAAAAACACGGATATCAAAGATTAATAGTGTTATTCCTGCCGTTGCAAGGGCAACACAAAGTAGCCTCAGCAACCGCTGAGACATAACAATAAAGGTCAGTGGAAAAATAATTAGCAAGTAAGTCGCAAAGACCACAAAACTAAAGTGACCTAACCAACTGACGAAAGCATAAATTCGGCCAGTTAAGGTATCTGGCCAATCAAAAATAAACAGATAGCTGCTACTTAACACAAGGCTAAGCAGTATATTGAATAGTGCAAACCAGTGCCCCCAACCAATCATGTTAGAGACTTTGTCACGGTAGCGCAGGTGGGTGACCATACTGTTTATTTCATTAATCAATTAGTGTGATTGATCTTCTTTAACAGAAGAAAGTAATGCATTTGCGAATGATTCTGCAATCATTTTACGTTGCGCAGGCGCAACCGACGTATTCAGCAGATTCGTTACCATATTGCCTAACACCATGAGGGAAAGGTCAACAGGGGTGTGATTTTTTTCTAACACACTCACGAGGTCAGAAAGTAAACCTTCAACTTTTTCATCACTATAGCGAGATGATTGTGGCATAAATTGAGACATCCTAAATTAATGAAAGCTACATATCATAGCGTATCACAGTTGGTTTTTCTTCTTTCTTCGCAACAAATTTTTGTTTAAATGGGAATAATGTTAATTCAGATTCATAAAGTGCGTATTAGTTCAGCGTAATCAGGCTAAAAATAGAACAAATGATGGTTTCTGTTGCAGATGAATAATATCAATGTTTGAATACGCGCAACATTATTTTCGCTATAACGAAGGAGCCAACAATGAGTCTGGAAATTAACCAGATAGCTTTACACCAGCTAATTAAAAGAGATGAGCAGACCCTAGAGGTGATGTTGCGGGATTCTTTATTGACAGCAGATGGTGTCGTACAAGACATGATGGCAGAATTACACCGCGTCTATAGTGCTAAAAGTAAAGCATTTGGTGAATTTAACGAAGAAAGTGAACTTGCTGAAGCGTTAAAGTTATTGCGTAAGGGCGAAGAAGAATTTTTAGGTTTCAGCCGTGCGATGACGGTTCGCTTGAAAGATGAATTAGCCAAATATCCTTTTGCGGAAGGGGGCGTGGTTCTCTTTTGTCAATACCGTTACCTCGCGGTCGAATACTTATTAATTGCGGTGCTCAATAGTTGTGACAGCATGTTTGTCACAGAATCATTGGATTTAGGCACGACACATTATTTAGATATTCCTCATGCAGATATTGTCGCACGTATTGATTTAACCGAATGGGAAACCAATCCTGAGTCAAAACGCTATTTAACTTTCTTAAAAGGTAGAGTGGGGCGGAAAGTTTCTGATTTCTTTATGGATTTTCTGGCTGCATCTGAAGGGTTAAACGCAAAAGTTCAGAATAAAGGCTTGGTTCAGGCACTTGATGATTTTTGTGACAATGCACAAATGGACAAAAATACGCGCCAAGCTTATCGCCAGCAAGTACATAGTTATTGTACAGAACAATTACAGTCTGGAGAGGAAATAGAGCTACAGGCGTTGGCAAAAGAGCTGCCAATGGTTGAAGAACAAAGCTTTGACGATTTCGCTCGCCAAAATGATTATCAACTCGAAGAAAGTTTCCCTGCCGATAGAGGAACGTTAAAGCAATTAACGAAGTTTTCGGGGAGTGGTGGCGGGATCACGATTAGCTTTGATGCGATGCTCATGGGGGAGCGTATCTTTTGGGACCCTGTCACTGATACGTTAACCATTCGTGGCACACCACCTAATTTGCGTGATCAATTACAACGCCGTGGTACTAAATAGGTTGTGGTGTTGAAGAGGTAGAAATAAATAACGCCGCAATTGCGGCGTTATTTACTCGGCGTCCCGAAAATTTCTAAAGCTCGGCTGTGGGCTTTAATTAAGCGCGCAGGAAGTCAATGTGCGTCACTTTTGGCTTAAATGGGTGACGTTGAACAGCCTGAACTTTTACTTTTGTTTCTTTACCATCGATAACCAGATTCAGAACTTCGTAAAATTCTGCTTTGCTTTCTTGGTTGATGATTTCATCGTGGTTAAGAGTTACAGAGATAGCTTCTTGGTTGCCACCGTAAACGATAGCTGGAAGCTGGTTATCTCTGCGCAGGCGGCGGCTCGCACCCTTACCCTGCTCTTTACGTTCAATTGCATTGATAGTTAACATTACTATTTCTCTATAAAAAGAAAATATAAATTCCTGCTACAGGCGACCCAGCAGCAGGTTCGAGATTTGGCCTAGGATAATCTATTCATAGAACAAGATATCGGAAGGCGGGCGGCATTTTAACGAAAAATCGGCCATCCAGCAATCATTATGATCATTTTCGCGTTATGACAGGGGAGCAGCAACGCGAAAACGCCCTTGATAATCGAAGATTTTCTCTCGAATTTCCCAAAAGCGTTCTTTTTTGCGCGCGACAATAAATTGGGGATATCGTAATAAAGATTGTTGCACTAATATATCATTTGCATTATTCCACTTAAACGGAACACCTGGGGCACGCTGATGCTCACGTAAAAAACGATATTCGAACACGCGTTTTTGTGCGGGAGTGGCTAGGCGAAAACGTTCTGAAACAGAAGTTCCGTCTTCATCATAATAATTGATTTTAATCCATTCACCTTTGTTATCACTCCCTGTTATGAATTGCATACCACCACAACGAATAATTAACGCATCTTTGAGTTTTAAGGCGGCTTTTAGCATATCGTCAGGGTCGGTAAGCACTTCTTGGCATTTTTGACAGCGACGAGCCGCTATATCATTTTCTGTACCACAGTATGGACATTGTTTAAACCGAAAACGAAATTCACATTGTTTTTTCTGCTTATTTTCATCTTCTTCCCAGCCTTGGCAGCGCCGGCCGTAATGTTCAATAATTTGCCCATCAGAGGTACATTTTCCCCAAAAAATATTCGCAAATTGGCATAATGGGCAAAAAACTTGCACAGGCACACTGGTTGAATTTGGTTGACTTGAACCCACTTCAGGCCGAAATAAATCGTGTGGATTACCTGCGTAATCTAAGATTAAACAGCGTGTTTTTCCCTCATAAAGGCGTAATCCTCTGCCAACAATTTGTTGGTATAAGCTGACTGACTCTGTTGGCCGCAAAATAGCAATCACATCGACATGAGGCGCATCAAACCCTGTTGTTAATACTGAAACGTTAACGAGATAATGTAATTCTTTATTTTTAAATTGCTTAATAATTGCTTGCCTATCAATTGCTGGGGTTTCAGCCGTCACTAATGCCGCACTATTCTTCGGTAGATAACTCAGAATTTCTTTGGCATGCTCGACCGTCGCAGCAAAGATCATGCAGCCTTGTAACGGTGTTGCATATTCAATAACTTGCTCAATAATTTTAGGCGTAATGCGTTGTTGTTTTTTTAATGACAAATTAAGTTCTTGTTCGTTAAAAATACCCGATGATGTTAGTGAAACTTGGCTAAAATCATATTGTAAAACAGGCATGTCTAAGCGTTCAGGTGGAACTAAGAATTTGTTTTTAATCATATAGTGTAGGGGGAGTTCATAAATACACTCTCGGAAAAAACAATTTTCATCACCACGTACCATGCCATGGTAATGGTATTGGTAAATCCAGCCACTGTTAAGGCGGTAAGGGGTGGCTGTTAATCCTAAAATACGTAATGAAGGGTTATTAGCTTGTAAAACTTGAATAATTTGTTGGTATTGGCTCTTATCATTCAAACTTATACGGTGACACTCATCAATAATCACTAGGGAAAAATGTGCGTCAAATGCCTTAAGATTGCGAGCAACGGATTGCACACTACCGAAAACCACTTTGCTTTGAGATTCTTTGCGGTTCAGGCCTGCGGCAAATATATCGGCTTGTAGGCCATATGCGAGGTACTTAGCATGGTTCTGCTCAACTAATTCTTTCACATGGGCTAATACCAACACTCGCCCACGAGCAAGCCGAGCCAATTCGGCAATCACTAAGCTTTTACCTGCTCCTGTTGGTAAGACAATCACGGCAGGGGCAGTCTGCTTGCGGAAATAATCAACTGTCGCATCGACAGCTTCTTGTTGGTAAGGGCGTAATACAAAAGGCATATTATTCAGTATTATGTAATTAAATCAGGTGAATGACGTTAAATTTAATTTAAAACGATGACTCTGTCTAAAGATGTAAGTTGCTGCGGTGAAACTATCACTTCACAGGGGTTATTGTTATAATGAATTATGTGATAGCAATCACAACAACCTTTCACTCTATATTCTGACAGTTGAGCGTTATTGTACGCTTCGCTGGCATTCCATCAAGTTAAGAGAATCTATGCGACTGGATAAATTTTTGTCCCAGCAATTAGGGATAAGCCGAAGTTTGGTAGCGCGAGAATTGCGCGCAGGGCTCGTAACGGTTGATGATGAAATCGTTAAGTCAGGGGCCTTTCAAGTTACGATTGATCATGAAGTCGCTTATGATGGTAATGTCCTCGTGCAAGTTACTGGGCCGCGTTATTTTATGTTACATAAGCCACAAGGCTATATTTGCTCAACAGATGACCCAACACATCCAACAATTCTTTTTTTTATTGATGAGCCTCTCGCACAAAAACTGCATTCAGCAGGGCGTTTAGATATCGATACAACGGGGCTTGTCTTATTAACTGATGATGGTCAGTGGTCACATCGCATTACTTCACCGAAGCATCATTGTGAAAAAACATACCGAGTTCAATTGAGTGACGATATCGCCAATGATGTTGCCGAGCAGTTTACTCAGGGCGTTATGCTTAACGGGGAAAAACACCTAACTAAACCAGCAAAACTGGAAATTATCAGCCCTAGAGATGTCAGGTTGACGATTAGTGAAGGGCGTTATCATCAAGTGAAACGCATGTTTGCTGCGGTGGGGAACCATGTTTGTGGGTTACACCGTGAACGCGTTGGTGAAATTTGGCTCGATGAGACTCTTGAGCCCGGAGAATACCGTCCACTGACGGAAGAAGAGATCAACAGTATTAACGTACCACGTAAATAAATAGCAGGAGTTTAAAGAGTGCAACAGCAGCGTTCATCCTATTTGGGGCTGATACTAATTCTAGGTTTATTATCGATGTTAATGCCGTTGGCCATCGACATGTACCTGCCAAGCTTTCCGACGATGATGCATTATTTTAATGTAGATGAAGGGCGCATTCAAATGACGCTCAATAGCTACATTTTTGGTTTTGCTATAGGGCAATTATTTTATGGGCCGATGGCAGATAGCATTGGTCGTAAACCTGTTATCTTGGGGGGAGTCGTTGTTTTTGCAATTGCTTCAGCGGCTTGTGCTATCACTGAGTCGATTGACTCACTGATTTGGTTGCGTTTTTTACATGGTTTTGCCGCGGCAGCTGCAAGTGTTGTGATTAATGCACTTATGCGGGATATGTTTACCCGTGATGAATTCTCAAGAAGTATGTCTTTTGTTGTCTTAGTGATGACAATCGCACCGTTATTAGCCCCTATTTTAGGGGGAGAGCTAATGCGCTGGTTCTCATGGCATGCAATTTTTTGGAGCATCGCTATTGCTGCGGTTATCGCCGTTATTTTAGTGAGCTGTTTTGTGCGGGAAACACTCCCCGTTGCCAAAAGGCAAAAATTTCATGTTGGAACAACATTAAGGCAATTTGCGACTTTATTTAGAGCAAAACAAGTATTGTTCTATATATTAGCGAGCTCATTTTCCTTTGCAGGGATGTTTTCGTTCTTAAATGCAGGCGCTTTTGTGTATATCGATTTAAATGGGGTATCTCCACAGAATTTCGGCTACTATTTTGGTATCAATATCATCTTCCTGTTTATTATGACGACCATTAATAGCCGTTATGTAAGGCATTTTGGCGCGGAGAAAATGCTTTACTTTGGCATTATTATTCAATTTGTGATGGGCGTGTGGTTGCTTGTTACAACGGCATTTACATTAGATTTTTGGACATTGGTTATCGGTGTTGCAATCTATGTTAGTGGAATAGCGATGATCACTTCTAACGCAATGGCAGTGATCTTGGATAATTATCCACATATTGCAGGAACCGTTTCTTCATTGGCAGGAACAATAAGGTTTTCAATTGGCGCACTCGTTGGAACTTTGTTATCACTAATACCTGCTCAGAGCGCATGGCCAATGGTCGGCTCTATGGTTGCTTGCGTGGCGCTCTCAATGTTATTTGTTTTACTAGCCAAAAAAACAAAATAAATCATATGTTTTCAAGTTTCATGGATGAAACTGAGAACACTCAATTATCTTCTTCATTATTTATAACGGACTAATCAAAGTTTGTTCTAGTTACTTTCCCATATAATTCATTTATCTATTAGAGATAAAAGTGATTGCTCGATAAAGCCGAGTGATAACGCAGTGGTATTAATAATCTTTGGTGAAAAATGATCTAAATCAATTATCATTACAGCTGAATTTGTTAAATTTATGTTTTGTGATTTGATATGCATTGCAACATTATTCATTAATAAAAATTTGGATTTACTTCAAAAATAAACTGTTTTTTACTATTTTCTTTTCACAAATGTAAAAAAAAGTTAAGTGTTTTATGCAAGATGTTAGGATGTAGCGATCAAAATTAGTTTATATTTTAAGATATTTGCTATTAAAATGAATATGCAATGATTTATGTCACAAAAATTTAACGACATTTTGTTTTTTTAATGTTATATTTAAGATTCGATATTTAACATTCATGTTACTTTTTGGATAACTTAAAGTTCGGTTTGAACGATGAATGAGCGGCTTAAGCCCATGTTAGGTCAAGTAAGAAATTAAATATCAATACTTGGCAAAATACTAGAATGTATCAATAGGATATCTTTGTGGAAAAATTAGGTCTTTCGGTGGTGCACAGGCTACCGCAAAGCTACCGCTGGTTATCAGGCAAAATAGGTACGGATGTTGAAGTTGTACCTATGAATGATGCCGATAGCGATAAGCTTGTGGGGCTGAAATTACTTAGCCATGACTGTGCGACAGATTGTATTGCAATGCAACAATTGTCTGAATCATTATCAGATATGCAGATTGCCAACGCGATCTTAGAGTGGCAAAAAGAAATTTGCCTATTTATTCATGCTAATGATGAGTTGGCAGCTATGTGCCGTTTAAAAGCCTCTGGCGTTGCTATTGCAGAACTTTCTTCTGGTTTTTATAGTGCTTAGTTTTGAGTATATTTAATATTTTATTAGTTGTTATAGTGGCTTGATTACTTATTATTATTTTAGTTACAGGTTTTATTCGGTTACGTGTTTAAAGCTTGTTTTTGAATGAGTATTATCGCGAGGTGGGCTTGGTGTTTTAGTTGTTTTTTACCTAAAAATCAAATAGCTATCACTAAGTTTAGTCAAAAAATTCCCAATAAAAAAGCTTCCATCAAATGGAAGCTTTTTTATTGGGAAGGGATATAGGATATTATAAAAACTTATGAGCCATTAATAATGCGCCTGCTGGCATAATATCTTTTGCTCCAGTATGAGTTAGTCATTTCAGAAACGATAACACCACTACTGGTTGATGCATGGACAAATTTTTGGTCACCAATATAAATGCCAACATGCTTCATAGTACGGCCTGTTTTAAATAAAACAATATCACCGACTTTTAGATTATTACGTTTTACGCTTTTGCCGGAGGATTCTTGTTCAGAGGTCGTACGAGGGAGTTCAACACCAAATTGTTCAAGAAATGTTCTCTGTACGAAGCTTGAGCAATCAACACCTTTCTTTGTTGTGCCGCCAAGACGATAAGCTACGCCTTTCCAGCTTGCGTATTGATCCATTATTTTAGATTTAGTATCAACACTTTGTACTAACTCTTCGAATTCATCTTGAGATGCCATCGTCAACGAGTCACCCGCAGAACCATTTAGCATACGAGTATCTGATTTAGCAGTATATTGTGTGTTTTTAGCTGACTTTGGGTTGGTACATGCTGTGAGCGTTACGGCGATTGCAATTGCCGGAACAATGCGCCAAGCATAGCGCTTAAGTTTTTCAGAGGTTAGCATTCTTATATATATCCCTTACCATTTTTCTTTTTAGTACTTTATTGTGTAAAAAGACACAAAAAAACTAAACTTATCCCTGTGAAAAACGCATTATAGATGGCAAAACTGTGTTTTTCGCAGAAAGTGTTTATCGTAGTACCACTAAACTTCGAATGTACTAGTCATATTTAATGACTTATTGAGTATAGGAGATAAGTCAATATTTACTAAATTTACTAAGACATTCTTTACATTTTTTTGTTTAGAAGATTCAGCATCGTAGTAGTACCAAATCAAACCTTTAAGAGCATACATAAACAAAAGCAAAATGGCGAGTTAATAGGGGTGAAATTTACAAAACATTAGATAAAAGTGCCTATTTGCCATTGGTTTATGTGACAATTGTCTACAATGAAGGATATTACTTATAAAGATGGTATTTTTAACTAGTAAAATATGAACTAAATCACACTTTTCTATGTGTTATTTCAGTGAATTTGCATAATTAAGGACTTTTCAAACTAGAAGTGTAAAGAAGTTTAAGTTTTTATTTAGAGGGAGTGTGTTTGTACTCAAATAAACAGCTCAATTTTTGTTAAGAAAGTCCATTAGAATAAAAAACGCTCAGAAAATAATTTAAAAAATAAAAGTACTGTATGTATATCAGTATTTTTTGGTTGTATTTATTAGCAATTCTCCACAATATTAATATCGACTAGTGAGTAGCATTCTACCATAACCATTCATAACCAATGTATTGTTAGAGCAACTCTAATAATACGTCAATATAACTAGATATTTAATGGTGACAGCAAAATAGGGGGCGAGGAATGTGTCTATATCTTAAGATTATAGTCACGATAAAGTCGTTGTTCGAAATCAGCAAACCGGCGATTTAGGGTGGAACGAGCAATTCTAGTTGAGAAATAATCAATGGGGATTAGGTTAGATGAGCCAAGGTTATCTATAATAATAAATTGACCATAAGGTTTATAGCCTAGTTGATAAACGATGTTATAAGTTTTGAGCGCCATCGTGGTAATAGCCTCTTTGTATATGTTCTTTTTAAATTGCTCATAAGCAATTTTCATGTTTCTTTTATGTTTCAAAAAAACTTGTTTATTTTTTAGATAATAATCTAAAGTATTTGAAACATTTCCTGTCTTATCTTTGATTAATTGGAATACGTACCCTAGCCCCCGATCAGTTTGCTGGGTGCCATAGTAATGAGAAATCGTTTTTACGGTAAGATTCCTTTTATACAAGCGTTTATAATAGCGAACCTCTCTTAATGTTTCTTTATCATCTCGCCCACTTAAATGAACTTTTACACATAGGTGATTATACTCAGGATGCTGATAACAAGCACGTTGCCTGCCTGATGCGATCAAGTTTTCAGAAGGTAATAAAATTTTTTTATCTAAGTTCATATTAATGATAATAAACACTTTTTTTAACAAGTTTAAGGTGTTTGATATATAGATATACCTAAAATGGCATAGCGACGATTTTTATAAATTAATTGACCAATGCTAATAGATTATATTTATAAAGTGTTGCATTTTGTGTGGTTAATTAAGTGTGAGGCAAGTCATATATTTTGTTTTGATAAATAATAAAACAAAAAATAAAAAACTACGGCTATAAATGAAATTATTAATATCCCTTTGGAATTAGTATGTCGTCCTCAGGCAATTCAGCCAAATAAATACTTTAACTGTAAATAAATTACAGGAAGTGACGATAACATAATTTTAAACGGGAATTTCGTTATGAATAGCTCAGTAAAAAAAATGGTAATGGCTTTTTTAGCAGTAACAGCATTGAACTCAAGCTTTTCAGTATTTGCATCTGAAAACAGTGAGGTAAAACGCAGCAATACAGGCGTTATTCGATTTACTGGAGCTATTGTAGCAGCGCCTTGTATTGTCGAAGCCAATGCGAATAAAGTAGAAACCAAATGCTGGAATGATAGTGGTAAGTTGGAAACCGCATCTGCAGATATTCGTAAACTAAAGAATCAAGAAATGTTGCTTCCGAATCAAAAAGGTACTCAACAATTCAACTGGATTAATAAAGATAAAACCCTAGGTATTTACACAATAAAATACGATTAATTTTGAGACGAACACAAATTGAATATAGCAAACTAAGATGAGAAGGTATGCAATGTTTAATTTTAATGACATATGCCTATGAACAATAAATTCATAGGCATATAAAGGCTTATTTCTTTCAAATCAAAAGCAGAAATTAATCACAACGGCCCATATAACGACGCTCAGCGATATGAATACGAATTTTTTCACCGGTTGTTAAATATTCAGGAACCTGAACTGTTAACCCTGTAGCCATCGTTGCAGGCTTAGTTCGTGCGCTAGCCGAAGCCCCTTTAATTGCTGGGGTTGTCTCAATAATGACCATATCAACCGTTTGCGGTAACTCTAAAGCAAGAACTTGCCCATCCATTGTTAACACTTGCATTCCTGGTAACCCTTCTTCAGGAATGAAAAGTAATTCTTCTTCAATATCGGCTTTTTTGAAAAGGTAGGGAGTATAGTCTTCATTGTCCATAAAGACATATTCATCACCATCAATATAAGAAAAGCTCACTCCACGACGGGTTAGGGAAATTGTTTCTAAAATATCATCGCCTTTGAAACGCTCTTCAACTTTCTGGCCCGTTTTGATATCAGTAAAGCGCATTTTATATAATGTACTCGCTCCACGAGCACTAGGTGCTTGAATATCAATGTCTTTTACAAGTAATAATTTGCCATTGTAGTTAATTGCTAAACCACGTTTGATTTCGTTGGCCTTGGCCATAAATAACCTTCTTTAGGGTTGTCAAAAAGAGTGCGACAAAATTACTCGCAGATAAAGAATTAGGCAAGATGCTGAAGTCAATTTTCAGTGAAAAATTTTTAGGTGACATATCAGTGTGGATATAACCAGAGGGCGATATCCACACTGAAAGGGTTAATAAATAGGTAGTAAGCCAGATAGTGACAATAAATGAGCAACCGCATTAATTAATCCAAAGAGGATCACAAAGCCAATAATAAAGCTCCCACCTGGTGCTTTGTAGCTGTTGTTAGGGTAACGTTTACGACTTGCTTTCGCCATCAGCGCAGGGACAATGACTGCCCAAATAGTAGCTGCCAACCCTGCAAAACCAATCGCATAAATAAACCCATTAGGAAAAATCAGTGCGAGTATTGTTGGTGGTAAAAAAGTGACTAAGACAGATTTAAGGCGCCCAAATTTGTTATCTGCAAATTTGAAAAAATCAGCAATAAAATCAAATAACCCTAAAGACACGCCTAAGAAAGAACTCGCTAGAGCCATATAAGAAAACAGGTTCAAAAATTGAGATATAAAGCTGCTCTGGGTAGAAATATTCATTTGAGCCAGTAATGCATCAATATTGTTGCCATTTTCTCTGATTTCAATAAATGACGTTCTTGGAATATTTCCTTGGATCGCATACTGCCACAAAATATAGATAACAACGGTAATGGTAGCCCCATAAACTAGGCTCTTAACAACACTACGGCTATCTTTATTATAATATTTAACTAATCCAGGAACATTACCGTGATAACCAAATGAGGTTAATAAATAGGGTAATGCGGCTAAGGCATAAGGAAGATATTGGCTTTCACCATGCTCAGTTTGGTTGAATAGGATAGCTGGTGATGCGGTTGAAATCATTCCACCGATTGACATAACAAAGGTGATGACCATCCCGCCAATTAAAATGGTACTTAACCTATCGACAGCACGAGTAGAAAGCCACACAAAAAAAGCCACAATAAATGCAAAAATAAAGCCTGCACCCGCTTGTGGTATTTGTATTTTTTCTGACAAATTCGCGGTGATGATAGAGCTTCCTGCAGAAATATAGGCGTAAGTAAGAATATAAAGCACAAAAGTAACGGATAAACTGTTAATAGAATTCCATGTCGTGCCTAATAAGTCTTTGACCATAGTATGGAAACTGGCGCCAGCTGGGTAATTCATATTGGCTTCTAAAATCATTAACCCAGAAAGTAACATGCAAATAAAGGTATAAATTAACAGTATGACAGAGCCTGTGAACCATACGCCGGAAGTCACCATAGGAATTGAAAACATACCTGCACCCACCGCAGTACCGGCAATGATCATCGCACCTCCTAATATAGAAGGATTTTTTTGTTGTGTTGTTCCATCAATAGCCATGGTGGCTCCTAAATATATCGTTTCACTGTACTAGCTAAATGATACGGTAAGAGTGCAGTATTGTAAATATAGTAAATGGAATAAAATAGGGAAAAATGAGTAATTAGAAAGGGATGGATGATAAACGTACAAAAAGAGGATGTTGTACGTTTACACTTGATTAGGCTTTGTGGTGATAGAAACGTTGTGTAAGCCAGAGGTCAACAGCATTGCGGCTAGCTTCAAAATGAGGCTCTGGGAGCTTATCAGGTGAAACCCACATTAAGTTTTCACATTTATCTGCTTCCATAATTCGAGGTTCAACCTCACCGTTATATTCAACATGCATACAAATAGAAACGGTATGTTTACCTTCTTGTTGATAAGTCTGTAAATTATTGCTGATACCAAAAACAGTCGGAGCTTGGATATCAATACCAATTTCTTCTTTTATTTCACGAATGGCACAATCTTCAAAGGACTCACCAGGGTCCACATGTCCCCCGAAAATGGACCAATAGGGCGCATGTTTACTACTGCGTTTGCCCATCAAAATTTGTCCCTGTTTATTAGTGATTAGAACACCAACACCGGCGACGACATGAGTATGCTGAGACATATATTCTCCTTATTATTTTATTTTTCAGCGCGCTGATCCTGACATAATCTTGTAGAAAAACAAGCAGGAAAAAGTACAAATATCACTGAAAACAATATGCTTTAATGTTATAACTATAATTAAATTTAAAGACACGATAATCATGATAAGGGAGATTAGTGGTTATGACTCGCCGGGTTGCTACAATTACATTAAATCCTGCTTACGACCTTGTGGGCTTATGCTCTACTATCGAAGTTGGTGAAGTCAATTTAGTCAAAACCGCTAGCCTCAACGCGGGTGGTAAAGGTGTCAATGTCGCAAAAGTGCTCCGTGACTTAGGTATTGATATCACTGTTAGTGGTTTTATGGGAAAGGATAACCAAGAAGAGTTTCAACATTTTTTCAGTGAAAATGGCATGGCGAACCGTTTTAGTATGGTGCCAGGGCGTACACGGATTAACGTGAAACTCACGGAAAATAATGGGGAGTCAACGGATTTTAACTTTTCAGGCTTTGAGGTCAGTAAAGAAGATTGGAACCGTTTCTCTACCGAATCACTTAATTGGTTAGGCCATTTCGATATGGTCGTTGTCAGCGGAAGTTTACCAAGTGGTATTGACCCAGAAGAATTCACTCGTTGGATGACTCGCCTTCGCCAATTATGCCCATGTATTATTTTCGATAGTAGCCGAGAAGCCTTAAAGGCAGGTTTGAAAGCGTCACCATGGCTAGTAAAACCTAATCGTCATGAATTAGAAAGTTGGGTTGGCCGAAAACTGCCAGATTTACAAGATGTTGTAGCCGCAGCGCATGAGTTAAGAGACAAAGGAATTTCTCATGTTGTTATTTCATTAGGAGAAGAAGGGGCTCTGTGGGTTAATGCTTCGGGTTCTTGGCTGGCGAAACCGCCACATTGTGAAGTGATAAGCACGGTTGGGGCTGGTGACTCGATGGTAGCAGGGCTAGCTTATGGGTTACTCAATGGTGAGTCCAGCGAGCATACATTACGTATGGCGACCGCAATTTCTGCACTATCCGTTTCTCAGCCAGATGTCGGTTTAAAAAATAGAAACAAATTAGCGGATATGATGGCAAAAATTGAAATGAAATCGTTATAGTTAATGAATTTCAAACGACCCCCACATGATAATGCGGGGGTTTTTATATTAGAAAGCCAATAATTAGCTACTTTGCTGTGCTTTCAACCATGCAATTTCTTGCGGCCAAATATCGGGGTTAATGGTTTCTAAAATCAAGGGGATACCATCGAAACGGCTATCTTGCATAATATACGTGAATGGGACAAAACCAATATTCCCTTCACCTAAACTATGGTGGCGGTCAACACGACTGGCAAATTCACTTTTAGCATCATTAAGGTGCATTCCCTTTAGAAACTCAAAACCAACAATGTCTGCAAATTGGCTAAATGTGTTGTCACAATCTTCGGCTGTGCGTAAGTCATAACCTGCGGCAAATGCGTGGCAAGTATCAATACAAACGCCTACACGGCTTTTATCTTTCACCCGTTCAATAATTTTTGCAAGATGCGTAAAGTCAAAGCCTAAGTTAGTGCCTTGTCCCGCCGTGTTTTCAATTACAGCGGTCACGCCTTCGGTCTCAGCAAGGGCAATATTAATAGATTCAGCAATGCGAGCTAAACAATCGTCAATCTCAATTTTCTTTAAATGACTACCGGGGTGAAAGTTAAGTAAATCAATACCTAATTGTTCACAACGCTGCATTTCATCGATAAAAGCGACACGAGATTTCTCTAGAGCCTCAAATTCGGGGTGACCTAAATTGATCAAATAGCTGTCATGAGGAAGGATTTGGTGTTTACCGTACCCATATTTTTTGCAGTTATCTTTAAATTTCTTAATTACGTCTTCGCTTAGTGGCGCAGCTTTCCATTGGCGCTGATTTTTTGTGAACAAAGCAAAAGCGGTTGCATTGATTTCATGTGCGCGAATAACAGCTTGGTCAACCCCACCAGAGGCGCTGACATGTGCTCCAATATATTTCATTTTTGACTCCTTTTTGTTGGAGTATGCCATTAATAAGCAAATAAATGAAATCAACAAAAAAGCCACCCATTGAGGTGGCTAAAAGTGAGGAGAATATATGCTAAAAAATGCTTTGAATCAGTATGTTAATTAAGAGCCCACCGACAATCAACCAAACAAACAGGATAAGTGCCATTAGTAATGGCTTAATACCCGCTTGGCGAATAGCACTAACATGGGTAGTTAACCCTAAAGCAACCATTGCCATAGCCAGTAAAATCGTATCCAAGGCTATGATTTGTTGTACGAATACATGGGGCAGTAAATTGAATGAATTGAAACCTGCGACAACAATAAAAAATACGGCGAACCAAGGAATCGTAATTTTACTTTTCTGAGTGTTTGTTGTTTGGTTTGCGGCTGTTTTACGGCTTAAGAAAGCCGATAAAATAATCAAAAAAGGCGCAAGCATCATTACACGGATCATTTTGGCGATGACAGAGGCATTTTCTGCCTCAGTACCAATAGTGTGGCCTGCTGCAACAACCTGTGCAACTTCATGTACTGTTGAACCGATATAAATCCCAAAAGTTTCTTCTGTTGCAGGAAACCAGCCAAAGTGCGCATTTAATTGGTAAATCCAAGGATAAACAAAAATACAAATAGTCCCAAAGATAACAACCGTTGATACGGCAACTGCAACTTTACTTGCAGAAGCTTTCACAACGGGTTCAGTAGCCATGACTGCGGCTGCGCCACAAATACTACTACCTGCACCAATCAATAACGTGGTTTCTTCATCAAGACCGAACACTTTTTTACCTAGCCAATATGCTAATAAAAAAGTTGAGGTTAATGTTAAGGCATCAATGATAACCCCTGTAGCACCTACATCCGTAATTTGTTGGAAAGTAAGGCGAAAACCATACAAAATTATACCCGCACGGAGAAAATAGTGCTTAGCAAATTTAATGCCGGCATCACAAGATTGACTGGCTACGGGGTAAAAAGTATTCCCTACAATAATTCCTAATAAGATTGCGAGGGTTAATGCACCTAAGCCGATATCCATAAACCAGGGTTGGTCACCTAGGTAAATTGCAATAGCAGTCAGAATACCGGCTAAAATAATACCGGGTATCAGTTTTAATATAGGATTTAGGTTATTCCGCTCAAGGGTGCTGGTGTCACTTTTATTCATGATAATGCTCTTTATTACCGCTTATAAGATTTAGTAATAAGGATATAACAAAATCAATAATAATTTAAATTGATTATCTTCATATAATCTACCACTAAAATAGATTAGAAAGTTTCTTCTGGAATATTGCAAATAAATCGTTAATATTAACATTATTATTACAAATACTAAAAATCACGTTGGGGCTTACCTTTATGCGAATTACACTTAGGCAACTTGAGGTTTTTACGGAAGTATTAAAGAGTGGCTCCACGACGCAAGCATCTCAGTTATTAGCGCTTTCACAATCTGCAGTCAGTGCGTCGCTAACGGATTTAGAAGGTCAATTAGGCGTTCAATTATTTGACCGTGTGGGTAAACGACTTGTTACTAATGAGCACGGAAGGCTTTTATATCCAAAAGCGTTAGCGTTATTAGAGCAAGGGTTAGAAGTTGAGCAACTCTTTAAAAAAGAGATGGGCGCCGTGCGTCTTGCTGCCAGTACAACGATTGGTAATTATATTTTACCCGAAGTCTTAGCGGGGTATCGTCATGACCATCCTGATATTCCTTTAGAGCTTTTTATTAGTAATACAGAAGAAATTATTAAGGCAGTCATGGAATTTAGGGCGGATGTTGGGTTAATTGAAGGTGTTTGTCATAGCCCTGAATTAATTTCTAAAGCATGGTTAAAAGATGAGCTCGTTATTTTTGTTTCTCCCCAAAACCCATTAGCGAATAAAAAAGTCTCTTTAAAAGATTTGCGTGACGCGCCTTGGATTTTGCGTGAAAGGGGGTCAGGTACACGGGATGTCCTTGACCAACTATTATTTGCACATCTTCCGGGCTTTCATATTTTGATGGAGCTAGGAAATTCAGAAGCTATCAAGCATGCAGTTCGTTACGGAATAGGTATAAGCTGTTTATCACGCCGAGTGATCGAAGAACAATTAGAAAATGGCTCTCTAGTCGAATTAAAAATAGACGAACTTCATTTAGAAAGAACGCTATATTTGATTTATCACCGTCAAAAGCATATTTCGAGTGCGATTACTAATCTTCTGTCTTACTGTAATTAAAAATCCTCGTCATCTTTTAACCTGTCGCGTTGTTGGCTGCAATCGACGACCCAAGTCACATACTAATGTATGCTCCTTGGATAGTCTCAATTGCCGCCTAGCGACACGCTAAAAGCTATAGAGGATTGCAGTGAATGTGTTGCACTTGTGACAGGCTATCGCGTTGTTGGCTGCAATCGACGACCCAAGTCACATACTAATGTATGCTCCTTGGATAGTCTCAATTGCCGCCTAGCGACACGCTAAAAGCTATAGAGGATTGCAGTGAATGTGTTGCACTAGTGATAGGCTATCGCGTTGTTGGCTGCACTTTTTATGTGCCTTGAACAGTCACATTTGCCGCTACAGACACGATAAAGAGAATAAAACGTCGTCCTCTTATTAAGAGGGTATACTGAATTTTTTGAGATAACGCGTTTTACTTATAATTTTGTATGAATTATGAAGGTATCTTATAACAGTGAAGAGTTGCTTAGTTCTCACAGTCTATTTTGCTAGAATCCATGCGATATTAGCTGAATAATAAAATACAGGGAACAAATGTCAGAACAACATACCAATACTATCTCGCAGGGCGGCCCACAAAGACTACGCCGTGAGTTAAAGGCGCGCCATCTTGCGATGATTGCTATCGGTGGATCTATCGGTACCGGTTTATTCGTTGCATCCGGTGCAACGGTTGCACAAGCAGGCCCCGGTGGAGCACTCCTTTCTTATGCTATCATTGGCTTAATGGTCTATTTTTTAATGACCAGTTTAGGTGAATTAGCCGCTTATATGCCTGTCTCAGGCTCATTTGCAACCTATGGTGCAAAATATGTCGATGAAGGTTTTGGTTTCGCACTAGGGTGGAACTACTGGTACAACTGGGCTGTAACAATTGCAGTTGACTTAGTTGCTGCTCAATTGGTGATGACCTATTGGTTCCCAGATACCCCAGGTTGGATTTGGAGCGCTATTTTCCTTGCGATTATTTTCTTACTGAATTTCATCTCTGTGAAAGGGTTTGGTGAGGCGGAATACTGGTTCTCATTAATAAAAGTCACCACAGTCGTTATTTTTATTGTTGTTGGCGTATTAATGATTTTTGGCATCATGAGCGGTGCGGAAAATGCCGGGTGGCATAACTGGGAAATTGGTGATGCACCTTTTGCGGGTGGTTTTTCAGCAATGATTGGCGTGGCAATGATAGTTGGGTTCTCATTCCAAGGAACTGAATTAATCGGTATTGCTGCGGGGGAATCGAAAGATCCTGCCAAAAATATTCCCAAAGCAGTACGCAAAGTATTTTGGCGGATATTGTTATTCTATATCTTTGCAATCTTAATTATTAGTTTGATCATTCCTTATACTGATCCAAGCTTACTGCGTAATGATGTAAAAGATATTAGTGTGAGTCCATTCACTTTAGTATTTGAAAATGCAGGTTTATTATCTGCTGCTGCGGTGATGAATGCGGTTATCTTAACGGCAGTATTATCGGCAGGTAACTCGGGTATGTACGCATCAACGCGTATGTTGTATACCTTAGCGCGTGAAGGTAAAGCACCACGTATTTTCGCTCGTTTATCTAAAGGTGGCGTACCTCGTTATGCGTTGTTAGCAACGACGGTTATTGCGGGCTTATGTTTCTTGAGTTCCATGTTTGGAAACCAGACGGTGTACTTGTGGCTATTAAATACATCGGGGATGACAGGGTTTATTGCTTGGTTAGGTATTGCAATTAGCCATTATCGTTTCCGTAGAGGCTATATTGCACAAGGGAAAGATCTTAATGACTTACCTTATCGTTCAGGTTTCTTCCCAATTGGTCCTATTTTTGCCTTTATTTTGTGTTTAACAATTACATTAGGCCAAAACTACCAAGCCTTTTTAGAAGATAAAATTGATTGGGTAGGGGTTACGGCAACTTATATTGGAATTCCGCTGTTTTTAGCAATTTGGTTTGGTTATAAGATAGTGAAGAAAACAACGTTTATTCGCTATAAAGATATGAGCTTTCCAAGTTACCGAGAAAATTTAGATAAATAATATTCTTAGAATATCTATCATAAAAAACAGCACTCTTTATAGGGTGCTGTTTTTTTATATATAGCGCAACAAACCTGCATTTTGGCGGTAAAATAGGCTGAATGTTTGGCTTTACGATAATGGTCACAGAATTCCATTGATGAAAGTCATGATTAAACTAATAATCGTATTGATAAGTATTCTTATTTGCTTTATTGTTACCGCATAAAAAAAAGGTAAGTCAATGAGGTTAATAGTGGAGCTTAATACTATGTCGTCGGTAGCCAAGAAGTCTGTAGCTAGGTCGGTAGTAAAAGGAATAGGTTTAGCGTTATTAGCAAGTGCCAGTATGAGCGCTTGGGCTGCAACAGTGACTGATATTGCAGGCCGTACTGTTGAGGTTCCTGATAATGTTAATCGCATTTTATTAGGTGAAGGGCGCCTGTTTAGTGCAATAGCTCTGCTGGAAGGTGATAAACCTATTGACCGAATTGTCGGTTGGCAAGGTGACCTTCGAAAACTAGACCCTCAAACCTACGCTGTTTATAAAGCTAAATTCCCTGAAATTGACAATATTCCACTGATTGGTAATACCAGCGCAGATAGCGTCAGTTCAGAAAAAGTATTAACCCTAAACCCTGATATTGCGATTTTTGGTTTGTCAGGCCATGGGCCGGGTAAAAACAGTGAATTAGTTAACCAGCTTGAGAAAGCCGGCGTGCCTGTCGTATTTGTGGATTTCCGTGATAAACCACTGGAAAACACATTACCAAGTATGCGTTTACTTGGTAAAGCGTTGAACCGCGAACAGGCAGCAAATAAATATGTCGATTTTTATGAAAGAAACCAAAAATTAGTCACTGATATTACTTCTAAAATACCAGAAGATAAAAAACCAAGTGTTTTTATTGAGTTACGTGCAGGAGCATTTGAAGATTGCTGTGGTACCGCTGGCGATGGAAATATGGGGAACTTTATTGATTTAGCTGGTGGTAAAAATATTGCTAAAGGCGTTTTGCCGGGCGCGCTTGGTACGATGAACTTAGAGAAAATCATTGCTGCGGACCCAAATATTTACATTGCATCTGGAGCAAAAGCACCGGGAAGTAAAGATGCAGGCGTTCAATTAGGGGCGCAAAGTTCATTAGCTGATGCGAAAGAAAGCCTGAAAAAAATAACTGAACGTAAAGGAATTAGCTCGCTATCAGCTATAAAAGATAAGCAAGATTATGCTATCTGGCACAATTACTATAACTCTCCATACAATGTGATTGCGACACAAGTTTTCGCCAAATGGTTTTACCCAGAACGATTTACCGATCTTGAACCGCAAAAAACACTGGATGAATTACATAGAGAGTTTCTCGCTATCGAACCAACAGGTGTATATTGGGTCAGCGAAAAGTAATGAAAATGGGTAAGAATTGATGAGTATCACGAGCGAGCCAATAGTTGCGGCTGAAAAAGCAGCGATTCAGGCTGACAACAATGTAAAACAACATTATCAAAATATGTTGCGTCGTCGATTGACATGGATAGCTGTTATCGTCGCTGCGATTTTATTATCACTGGTTATTGATTTCACCTTAGGTCCTTCAGGGTTATCCCTTGAACGCTTATGGCAAACCTTAATGACCCCAGAAGCAGTTGATGCAGGAACTCGAGTCATTGTTTGGGATATCCGTCTGCCATATGCATTGATGGCCGTGGTGATTGGTATGTCATTAGGACTTGCTGGTGCTGAGATGCAAACGATCCTTAATAACCCGTTAGCGAGCCCATTTACACTAGGGGTATCTAATGCGGCGGCTTTTGGTGCCGCATTGGCGATTGTTTCAGGGATTGCAATTCCAGGCGTGCCTGACCAATGGGTAATATCAGCCAATGCCTTTATTTTTGCATTATTAGCAGCCTTGATGTTAGACGCGGTAACTCGCTGGACGCGTGTAGCAACCTCAGGTGTCGTATTGTTCGGTATTGCACTTGTGTTTACCTTTAATGCATTGGTTTCTATGATGCAATTCATCGCAACAGAAGATACCTTGCAGGGTTTAGTCTTTTGGACGATGGGCAGTTTATCAAAAGCAACATGGGTAAAACTTGGTGTGATGGCATTGGTTTTCGCGCTTGTTTTCCCGGTTGCCATGATGAGTTCATGGAAATTAACGGCTTTAAGGTTGGGTGAAGATAGGGCGATCAGTTTCGGTATTGATGTGCGCCGTTTAAGGCTAACAACATTATTACGTATTAGTATTTTATCGGCTTTAGCGGTGGCGTTTGTGGGGCCTATCGCCTTTATTGGTTTAGTCGCACCGCATATTGCAAGGTTGATTTTTGGTGAAGATCACCGTTTTTATCTGCCAGCAAGTGCATTAATTGGGGCGTTAATCTTATCAATGGCCTCAATAGCGTCGAAGAATATTATTCCGGGTGTGATTATTCCTGTTGGGATTGTGACATCGTTAGTGGGTGTGCCGTTCTTCTTAAGCATTATTTTACGTCATAGAGGGAACGTATCATGAGTGGCCTGATTATTAACCAATTTAATGCAGGTTACCCAAAACGCCCCGTAATTGAGAACCTATCGACGGATATCTTACCTCGCGGCAAGATCACGGTATTACTTGGGCCCAATGGTAGTGGCAAATCCACATTATTGCGTTCTTTGGCGGGGTTAAATAAAGCTACAGGGCAGCTGTTACTGGATGGCCAGGACTTAACTCAACAGAGTTTTGCCCAGCGAGCACAAAATGTGGTGTATTTACCGCAAACGTTACCTGCTGGTGTACATCTGTATGTTTTAGAGTCAGTGATTGTTGCTCAACGTGCTTCAGGCGGTTTGAGCAATGAGAATAGTAAAGACGAAGTGATGGGGTTATTACGTCAATTGGGTATTGAACATTTGGCGTTAAGTTATTTAGACCAACTTTCAGGTGGTCAAAAACAATTAGTGGGTTTGGCACAATCTTTAATTCGTCAACCCAACTTATTGTTATTAGATGAACCTTTAAGTGCACTGGATTTAAATTACCAATATCATGTGATGGATTTAGTCGCGAAAGAAACGAAGCGTCGAAATATAATCACGGTTGTGGTGGTTCATGATATTAATATTGCACTCAAACACGCAGAACATGTATTAATGCTGAAGCAAGGTAATTTAATTGCTCAAGGTGAACCTGCTGAGGTAATTACCCCTGAAAGCCTTGCTGAGGTCTATGGTGTACGCGGTCGTATCGAACGTTGTTCGCAAGGTGTTCCGCAAGTCCTAATAGATGGGCTGGTTGATAAATTAGCAAGTTAATATCGTAATGGAATAATGTGCTTGCAGCACTCGGCAAGCACATTAAATAAAATGAGAGGATGTAATATTAAAAAAAACAAATTAAATATTAATTAATAGTAATTACCCACAGGAAATTTAATTGAATTATATAATGGTTTTTTACCATGGATTTCCTATGGGTATTTAAATACCCCAATAATAAAAAATATTTTTTGATTCAATGAAATCAATGTGAGCAAATCAATTCATATATAAAACAAAATATCTCTTGGAGAGTTGGGAATGGTTGTTTTTAATAAAAGAAAAGTGGCAATTAGCATTATTGCGGCTATTGCTGCGGCACCTGCATTTGCTGATGACAGTAAAGATAAAATCTATGTAACAACAGCATCAGGTTATCAACAGAAAATTGAAGATGCACCTGCGTCTATTTCTGTAGTAACTCGCGAACAACTCGAAACTAAAGCTTATCGTGATGTGACTGACGCATTAAAAGATGTACCGGGTGTTTTAGTCACTGGAGGCGGCAGTAGCTCAGACATCAGCATCCGTGGTATGGATGCTAAATACACCATGATTTTAATCGACGGTAAACGCGTTGATACACGCAGCACTCGCCCAAATAGTGATGGTTCTGGTATTGAACAAGGTTGGTTACCACCATTACCCGCCATTGAGCGTATTGAAGTAGTACGTGGCCCAATGTCATCGCTGTACGGTTCAGATGCGATGGGAGGGGTTATCAATATTATCACTCGTCGTGTTCAACAAGAGTGGACGACCAGTTTACGTGCAGACGCAACAATTACGGAACGTAAAAATTCAGGTAATACAGGGCAAGGCAGCTTTTACACCTCAGGTCCATTAATTGATGGTCTACTGGGTGTGAAACTACAAGGACAATATTCACATCGTGGTGAAGATAAAATCATTAATGGTTTTAACCGTCAAATCATGGCGAGTGGTGGAGCAACGGTATCGTTGACTCCAGATGACAAAAATACCTTCGACGCAGAATTTAAACGTGATAACCAACATCGTGATGACCGTGAGGGTTATACCAGCAAAAGAGGCGACGGTAGCGGTTTTAGCAAATATGAGTTGACTCATATGGCATTAACCCATACGGGTATTTATGATATTGCATCAACAGATACCTATGTTCAATACGATGAGACAAAAAACCCAGGCCGTAAAATGACGGCAGAAGACCTTGTTTTCCGTAATCAAAGTGTCTTTTTATTGGGGGATCATAGTTTAAGCCTTGGTGGTCAATATCGTAAAGAGAAGTTGAAAGACGAAGGTAATAAATTTAAACAGTATAATCAGCTTGAACGATATAGCTGGGCGTTATTTGCAGAAGATGAATGGTTAATGACCAATGATTTTGCGTTAACCGGTGGTATTCGTATGGATAAAGACGAAAACTACGGTTCACACTGGACTCCACGTTTATATGGTGTGTGGCATGCTGATGAACAGTGGACAATTAAAGGTGGGGTAACTACAGGTTATAAAGCACCAAGCTTGCGTGAATCGTCCGCAAACTGGGGACAAGCAACAGGCGGTAGTGCAGGAAATGCCGTTATTTATGGTAATCCTGATTTAAAACCAGAGAAAAGTATTACTGAAGAAATTGGTGTTATTTGGAACAATCAGGATAATATTACTGCTGGGATAACTATCTATAACACTGACTTTAAAGATAAAATTACTGAAGTTAGGCGTTGTGAAGAAAATAGTAGCACAGTAAGAGCATGTACAGTAGCTCAAGATGGTGAAGGTGACAAGCCTAACAAACCGTATCGTTTCATCAGCGATAAAGCGAACGTTGATAAAGCAAGAATGCGAGGTGTTGAACTAACGTTCAACTGGCGTATTGTGGATGACTTAAGCTTTGCAGCTAACTACACCTATACTGATACTGAACAAAAAAGTGGTGTAAATAAAGGTAAGCCATTAAATAAACAGCCTAAACATATGGCTAACTCCACTCTGACATGGCAAACTACTGAAGATTTAGAAACATGGACGCGTATGAATTTCCGTGGTAAAACCTCTGAATACCAAGGTCGTGGACAAAAAATGTCAAGTGGTACAGCATCTTATGCTTTATTTGATTTAGGTGCGAGTTATCAGCTTAACAAAAACGCGAACATTGTTGGTGGTGTCTATAACGTCTTAGATCGCCGAATCGATAATGCGACTTACGGTGCCGAATTAGAAGGCCGTCGCTACAATATCGGTATCAACTACAACTTCTAATCGAATAATTAATCTCGATTAATCCAAACCCTTTGGCTTCCACCAAAGGGTTTTTTGCTGATTAAAACGCGATAAAAACGCTCAGAAAAAAAGATATAAGCAGATAGGGGAAAAAGTCAGAAATAATCAAAATTTCTCATGGAAAATAGGGTGATTTGTTAACAATTTAACTTGCTATTTGTGGTTATGGCGTGCAAAATGCGCGAACTAAAAAATAACTGATGCTTAATCAAATGAAGCATCGGTTTTTTTGTTTTTAGGAACGTTCATTCTAGCGGGGCCGGACATAGAGCCGGAGAGATAATTTTAATATTTACGTGTAGCAAACATTTTACGCTACCGATTTGAGGAATGCTTTTATGGCTTACTTTTTCGCATTCGCAGCAGGGCCAGGCGCTGGCGGCTGCCGTATCGATGACTACGGGGCTCTCGGTGGCTTCGCTCACACGCCTTTCTCCCTCTCTTCGTTTTTCTCTGCCTATAGGCAGATGCAAAGTCTTCCCAGTAACTGTCGATTAAGCCGAAGTAGTATGCAATCGAAAGTTATGGGAGGGCTTAGACGTGCAAAATAACACACCAATTCCATTAGACATCGGTCACAATCAAACGGGTGCGAATAACCGCGTACAACTTGCAAAAACCTTAACATTGGTGCAAGTGGTCATGATCGGTATTGCGTATATCCAGCCAATGACGATATTTGATACCTTCGGAATGGTGTCAGATAAAACCGGTGGACATGTTCCAACTTCATACATTATTGCACTTGCTGCGATACTGTTTACTGCTCTGAGCTATGGTAAATTGGTGAAACGTTTCCCATCAGCCGGTTCAGCGTACACTTATGCCCAAAAATCAATGAGTCCACATATTGGCTTCTTGGTGGGTTGGACATCCTTGTTGTCCTATATTTTTATGCCAATGATCAACATCTTATTGGCTAAAATTTATTTACAAGATATCTTCCCTAATGTTGAGCCAGCGATTTTTGTTGTGGGATTAGTCATATTAATGACAGCAGCAAACTTACGCGGTATCAACGTGATAGCGAATTTAAGTACTGTGATTGCGATTATCCAAATTGGGGTAATGGCGGTCTTTACGGGCTTAGTGATTCACGGCGTTTCAAATGGTGAAGGTTCAGGTGAGATTTGGACATTTAACCCATTTGCTAATGAAAAAACCGAAGTGATCCCGCTTATTGCTGGGGCAACAATCCTTTGTTTCTCATTCTTAGGTTTCGACGGATTAAGCTCACTGTCAGAAGAAACACCTAATGCAGGCAAAGTGATCCCACGTGCTATTTTCTTAACCGCGTTAATCGGTGGAATTATTTTTATTACTGTTTCTTTCTTCTTACAGCAGTATTTCCCTGATGTTTCACGTTTTAAGAATATTAATGAAACACAGCCAGATATTATGCGTTTTGTTGCTGGTGCATTCTTCCAGTCAATCATTCTGGTTTTCTCATGTGTTACGGTATTAGCGTCAGGTATGGCGGCTCACGCAGGTAGCGCACGTTTAATGTACGTTATGGGGCGTGATGGGGTATTCCCAGAAAAAGTGTTTGGTTATGTAAGCCCAACATGGCGTACTCCGGCATACAACGTATTAATGGTTGGTTTCTTGGCATTAGGCGCTATCTGGTTTGAAATGGATTTTGCAACCGCGTTAATTAACTTTGGTGCGTTAATCGCGTTTACCTTTGTTAATATTTCGGTTATCAGCCAATTCTTTATTCGTGAACGCCGCATGACAGGGTTCAAAAATATCCTGAATTACTTGATTTTGCCTGTTATTGGTACACTGACAGTGTGTGTGTTATGGCTGAATATCGAAGAAGACTCAATGGTTTACGGGTTGGTTTGGACGGCAGTTGGTTTGGTCTATATGGCTGTACTGACACGTATGTTTAAGCGGCCTATGCCGCAAATGAGCGACGTTTAACAATATTCTTCATATTTCGCGCTGTAGCTGCGTTGCGTTCTCAAAACGACATGGGTCACATACTTATGTATGCTTCCCATGATCGTTTTGCTCGGCGCCTTGCTACAACACGAACTATTTTGAATATGTCCAGAATTAGATTCAAAAATAGCGCCTTGAGGCGCTATTTTTTTACCCGTTAAGAATTATTTAAGATAAAGCGTGTAGCCTATTAACATCATAATATTATGTGATATTGTTGTTACAACACATAATGCAGAACTATGATAATCACGAATTCGATTAATAAGGCACACAAATGAATGATGCAAAGAAACCTGAGAATCAACGGTTATTACTGACGCTTAGGAATATTGTTGGCAAAAAAAATATTTTAACAGAGCCACATAAAACAGAACGTTATCGTAAAGGCTTCCGCTCTGGTATGGGGGATGCAATCGCGGTTGTATTTCCAACAACATTGCTCGAACAGTGGTATGTTTTCAAGGCGTGTGTTGAAGCAGACAAAATTGTCCTGATGCAAGCGGCGAATACAGGGTTAACCGAAGGGTCTACACCGAGTGGCTATGACTATGATCGCGATATCGTCATTATTAGTACGTTGAAATTAAACCAAATTCAAGTTTTACCGGAATTTAACCAAGTCGTTGCGATGCCGGGGAGTACTTTGTACGATTTGGAGAAAATCTTAAAACCATTAGGGCGTGAACCGCACTCTTTGATTGGCTCTTCTTGTATTGGAGCTTCAGTTGTGGGTGGTATTTGTAATAGTTCTGGCGGTTCATTAGTGCGTAGAGGCCCCGCCTATACTGAGCTTGCTCTTTATGGCCGAGTCAGTGACGATGGAAAAGTGGAGCTTGTCAATCACCTAGGTATTGATTTAGGTAACACACCAGAAGAAATCCTGACGAATTTACAAAATCGTGGCTATAGTAGTGAAGACGTACAAGTTAGCGATAAACTCGCTTCTGACCATGAGTATGCAGAACGCGTTCGTGATGTCGATGCAGATACACCATCACGCTTTAACGCGGATGAACGTCGTCTATTTGAAGCGTCAGGGTGCGCAGGAAAATTAGCCGTGTTTGCGGTTCGTTTAGATACCTTCCCAGCCGATAAAAAAACACAGGTATTTTATATCGGTTCAAATAACCCTGACGTTTTGGAAGATATACGCCGTTATATTTTAAGTGAATTTAAAAACCTGCCAGTTGCAGGTGAATATATGCACCGTGGTTGCTTCGATATAGCAGAAGTTTATGGTAAAGATACCTTTTTAATGATTGATAAATTTGGCACTGACAAAATGCCAATGTTTTTCACTATTAAAGGGCGTATTGATGCAGTATTAAATAAAGTCCCATTCCTGCCATCAAATCTGATCGACCGTACTATGCAGGTTCTCAGTAAATTATGGCCTTCTCATTTACCACCACGCATGAAAGAGTTCCGTGATCGTTATGAACACCATTTAATGTTAAAAATGGCTGGAGATGGCATTGATGAGGCTAAAGTTTGGCTAAAATCTTATTTTGCAAGCGCCGATGGCGGCTATTTTGAATGTACACCAGAAGAGGGGGCAAAAGCATTTTTACACCGCTTTGCCGCTGCTGGCTCCGCTGTTCGTTATCACGCTGTTCATAATAAAGATGTGGAAGATGTATTACCTCTCGACATTGCTTTACGTCGCAATGATAGAAATTGGTTTGAAACATTACCACCAGAAATTGAAAAGCTATTAGTTCATAAATTATACTGCGGTCATTTTATGTGCCATGTTATGCACCAAGACTATGTCTTGAAAAAAGGCGTTGACCCGAAAGAACTAAAAGAAAAAATGTTAGCTTTATTAGATGAAAGGGGGGCTCAATATCCTGCGGAACATAACGTAGGGCATTTATATAAAGCCCCAGAACAATTAAAATCATTTTATAAACAATCTGACCCTACAAATACAATGAACCCCGGTTTAGGTAAAACAACTAAACGCAAAAATTGGGAAGGGGATTGTGGCTGCGCTCATACTCATGATCATTAATGAACGCGTCATATAAATAACAAAAGGCAGGTATTGGGAAACGTTTCAATATCTGCCTTTTTTATTACTAAATTAACTGGCGAGATCTCTCGCATAGCTAATCAATGCTTTTAATTGTTGGCAACGCTTTTCATCATGTTGATGCTCTACAAGTAATAGCTGTATTTGTTGCATATATTCTGTTAAACGCTCTTCACTAAAGTAGTCTCTACGGTGCTGTAACCAGTGTTGCTGCTCATCATAAGACAAGGTGGCAGGGTAGTTACGTGCTTTATAGCGAAAGAAGAGCTCTTTCATGCGCTTATCTTCAAAACTGAGTTCCAATGCAGGCAAGTTCTGTGGCGATGTTTCACGAATAATATCCATGGTTGAGCGGTCAGAAGGACTAAAGAATCCATTATAAATTTGTGTATCGACATCATCCGACTCTGTAAATACTTGTGGCTCGCTAAATAACTCAATTAATTTATTACGAATTTCAGGGTTCTTGCGTAAAGTTTCCAGATTGCGCATACACAAGTCACGGTCAACACCGGTTCGTTCCGCATCTTCAGGGCGCAGTGTTTTTTCTGGTGCTAAAATAGGGCACTTATTAATGTGAACGAGTTTTACAGGAACGGGAGAAGCGCCTGCCAATTCAGCTTTAGGTGTATATAATCGGGTACGCAATTGTTGAACATCTAACTCAACTAATGGTGAGATATCAGCAGATAAATCACACATAATAACGGCATTTTTGTTGTCAGGGTGCCAAGCAAGAGGAGCGACTAAGCTGACATAAGAACGTAATGCACCAAACATACCAGACACATGAACTAGTGGTGTTATTTCTACAATATCAATAAGTTGACTTATTTTGTTTTTATTTCTTAATTGATAAAAATAATCAAACATTCTGGGTTGAGCGGCTTTCAACAGTTTGGCCATGTTAATGGTGGCTAAAACGTCAGACATTGCATCGTGAGCATTTTCATGAGCAACACCATTCGCTTTAGTTAAATGTTCTA
Organism: Providencia sp. PROV040; assembly: GCF_032706145.1. Lineage (NCBI taxonomy): Bacteria > Pseudomonadati > Pseudomonadota > Gammaproteobacteria > Enterobacterales > Morganellaceae > Providencia > Providencia sp. PROV040. Next base: position 2,115,119 of record NZ_CP120530.1, read on the forward strand.
AACGCATACTCGGCAGGCCATCTTCATTCTCTGGCCATTGAAGACCTTCAGGGCGAAGCGCAAAACAGGCACGCAAAGTGTCGAGTAAATCCCAACGTGAATTTCCTTGCTGCCAACTATAGGCATACGGGTCATAAAAATTTCGATAAAAAATATTACGGGTAACTTCATCATCGAAACGAATATTGTTGTAACCCATAATGCAGGTATTGGGGACACTAAAAGCCGCATGAATTCGTTTAGCAAACTCGGCTTCATTAACGCCTTGAGATAATGCGACCTGTGGGGTGATCCCAGTGATCATGACGGCTTCAGGTTGCGGCAAATAGTCATCAGCTGGAGCGCAATAAAAAACCTCTGGCTCTTCAATGATATTAAAATCAAGGTCGGTGCGGACGCCTGCAAATTGCGCTGGCCGATCAAGAGCAGGGCGCTTACCAAAAGTTTCATAGTCATGAATAAAAAAAGTAGGTTGTTTTTTATTATCTTGCAACGTTTTCACCATTTCGATGGTTATATAGTAGATTGATAGTGGTTAATTTATTGGCATTCACTATACATTGTTGATTAATGATACCTTATCTACTGTGAAAGCTAAACCAAGGCTATCTGATATTGAACTGGCGCGATTGATAGTAGTTTAATTTGATAACTCGATAGAATATTTTACCCTGCAGGAGGTCGTTATCTTAAGTTATAAGTATTGTGATAAGCGTCACATATATTAATTGTTAACGTTAACATTGGTGATTAACATCACAATTAATAGGTGATTTTGTGGTTTGTAATTAATGTTAACCTTAACATTTCATCAGGATAATTTTTGTTAGGTGATGAAATATGAATCGTGGTTCAAGAAAGTATTATGCCTCTTTGAGTGCATTATTGTTTTTTTTCTTTTTCACCTGGTCATCAACATTTTCTGTCGTTGCAATCTGGCTGCGTAAATATGTTGGTTTAGATGGCGCAGATACTGGGGTTATTTTCTCTTGTATTTCGATTGTGGCGCTTTGCGCGCAACCACTTTATGGATTCATGCAGGATAAATTAGGGTTACGAAAAAATTTACTATTATTTATTGCAGTATTACTGATTGCATCAGGGCCATTTTTTATGGTTTTTGGTACGTTGCTAAAATGGAATGTATTTTTAGGCAGTGCAATTGGTGGCTTATTTATTGGTATGACCTTTCACGCAGGGATTGGGGTGCTTGAGTCTTATACAGAGAGGGTCAGCCGATTACGTAATTTTGAGTATGGTAAAGCGAGGATGTGGGGCTCATTGGGTTGGGCGACAGCTACCTTTTTTGCCGGGCGTAACATTAACGTGAACCCTGATTACAATTTTATTATGGCAACTGTTTCAGGCCTATTATTTTTAGTTATTCTATTGAAATTAAAAACGGCAAATACGGATGCTTATAATAGCCTTGAACATGGCAAACCTTCTACGATAACCGTGAAAGACGCTCTACAATTGTTTGTACAACCTCAATTTTGGGCTTTAATATTATTTGTATTAGGAACCTGTATATACAGTGTATATGACCAGCAATTTATGGTGTATTTTGCTCATCAATTTCAGAATGAACAATTAGGTAATGAGATGTACGGTTATCTAAACTCATTGCAGGTTTTCTTGGAAGCAGGGGGGATGTTTTTAGCACCATTTATCGTCAACCGGATAGGTGCTAAAAATGGGTTATTATTTGCGAGTTCAGTGATGGCGTTACGCATTATTGGTTCAGGCTTAGTTGATGGTGCAATTATGATATCGATAATGAAATTACTGCATGCCGTTGAACTCCCGATTCTTTTAGTCGCGATTTTTAAATATAACAGCCTTCATTTTGATAAACGTTTGTCATCGACACTTTATTTGGTTGGCTTTAGCTGCATGAGCTCTGTAGTTGCAAGTATTTTATCGCCATTAGCTGGCTGGGGATACGATCAAATTGGTTTTGCTCATACTTATCTCGTCATGGGGGGATTTGTGATTATTACGACAATATTATCTGCATTTTGTCTCAGAGGTGACGGGACAGGTAATCAAGAAATCGGAAGTAAAGATCAGAGAAATAAGTTTGATAAAGATCACTCCGATAATTTGGTCGTTAAAGTATAAAGTGAAATCAAGTTTCAGCGGAATAATTTGATAAATATGCGAAACGGGCTTGTAACACGATAGGATTAGAATGTATTGTGTTAATAGATAATGCGTTTTGAATATTGACTAGAGGGTTTTAAACATGGACAACGCTAACAAGCCGTCTTTCCAAAATGTTCTGGAATTTGTGCGTATGTTTCGTCGCAAAAATAAAATTCGTCGTGAAATCACCGACAATGAGAAAAAAATTCGTGATAACCAGAAGCGTGTTTTGCTACTGGATAACTTGAGTGAATATATAAAACCAGGCATGTCGATTGAGGATATTCAGGCAATTATTGCGAACATGCGTAGCGATTATGATGATCGTGTTGATGATTATATTATCAAGAACGCTGAGCTTTCCAAAGAGCGCCGTGAAATTTCTAAAAAACTCAAAGAAATGGGTGAATTGCCTCGCATCGATGTAAAATAATCAACTAATAAAGCCGAGATAATCTCGGCTTTATTGTTTTTGAGTTATTATCATGAAGGTTTGTTGTTATAAATTTAGTTTATTAACTTGTTTGATTAATGCAGTTGCTAATCTTTCCATTTCATTTTCTGCAATAAATCCCATCGTCACTGCGGCAGCAACAAGCTGACCTTCGCCATTAAATACAGGACAAGCAATAGATTGCGCTCCGGGAATACCTTCTGTTGGTTGGTAACGGATAGCATAACCTTGTTGGGTCACTTTATTAATTTCGTCTTGTGAATAGGAATTGGAGCCAAATTGGCCATCAAATGCTGAATAAACCAGCCCTGCCGCACTTTTTACGACAGGCAATGGCGTGTTAGGTAAAAAGTCAATTTCAATATTTTTAAAGCTACGATTATATTTAACCAAAGAAAGTGCTTTCCCTAAGCGGGTGGCAACACCTGTTGAGACATTTTGTTCATCACGAAATTGAATCAAAGCATTATTAATAGTGTCGATATAAGAGTCTTCAGGTTTAACAAAATTGGCTAAGAAGGTTAAATTTCGGCCTAAGCCATAACGGCTAGTTTGAATGTCTTGATACAGCATTTGTGTACGGCATAGTGAAACAAGATATTTATGTAGCCGACTTTTTGATATCTCACAGCCTTTTGAAATATCCGCTGCGCGCGCAATACCTCCATTCTGAGCAATATAATTTAAAATGCTTACGGCTATATCAACAGAATTAACACCTTGCAGAGTAGACATACATAAACCACCTAAATTTAACAAGTTTGGGTATTTTACCATGAGTTGCCTTGTGCTGCTAACGACCCGACGTGACAAACAAATAATCTGAAAGCGGTAGTACGTTATTACCTATAAATAGATAGAATTATTGATGCTACTCAAGTTCACTTTTGGTGAATGAAGTATATATATAGTGAACTTTAAAAAGCAATGTCGAGGTTTACTATAATGAAAACTATAAATTCACTACGTTTGAAACGCCGAACTCTGCTCAAAGGGCTTGGTGTTGTGGGGTTGGCGAGTATTGCTCCCTGTTCTTATACACAAGAAAACAGCAATCAACCCTTACCTAAGGTGCGACTAAAATTGTCGGACTACAAAACATTTCGGTCAACTTGTGCAATGGAGTGTTTACATTGCAACCTAACTGCATATACCTATCAAGGTAAGCTGATGAAAATACAGGCGACTGAAGGGTTTAATGTCAAATGTTGCTTGCGAGGTATGAGCCGGACTAAATGGGTCTATCATGAGCAACGCATCAAAACCCCATTACTGCGAGTCGGCGAAAAAGGTAAAGCGGAATTCAAACCGATAAGCTGGGATGAAGCGCTGGATCTTATCGAAAAAAATATCAGAGAAACCATTGATAAATATGGTAATGAAGGGTTATTTATTTCCACGCATGCAGGGAATATGGACTCTATCAAGAATGATATGGGAAAAGCCTTTTTTGATTATTTAGGCGGAGCAACGAAACAGGCGGGTTCATTGTGTTGTTCAGCGGTAACAGCAGCGATGATCCCAATGCTAGGTTTAAGGTATGCAGATACCCGAGATACGATAGCCGACAGCCGCTATATCTTATGTTGGGGAAATAATCCTGCTGTTACCATGCAAGCCTATTTTAAAAATTATAACCAAGCGAGAAGAAATGGTGCTCGACTAGTGGTTATTGACCCGCGCTATAGTGAAACCGCTGCAAAAGCAGACGAGTGGATCTCGATTATTCCAGGGACGGATACGGCTTTGGCATTGGGAATGATCAAAATCATTATTGAAGAAAACCGAATAGACGAAAACTTCCTTAGAACACATACAGGCGCTGTTTATTTAGTTGACGCCAATCAGAAACAAGTTAGGCAAAATAATGACGATAAGGACAGTTATTTAGTTTTCGACATATTAAGCAAAAAATTAGTTCGTCATGATTCATCGGGTATTAAACCGGCACTATTCCAACAGGAGCTTCCTGAAGATTTGGGGTATACCACGGTTTTTGAGCAAATTTATCAACAAGCCAAAGCATGGGATGTTGCTCGAGTCAGTGAAGAAACCGATGTTCCAGCGGAAACTATCGTACGTCTTGCTCGGGATTACTCATCAATAACACCTTCAATGATTGTGCAAAATATGTCAGGAGCACAGCGAACTGAGCACGGTGCTTATGTTGCAGGAAGTCAATTCTACCTTGCATTACTCACTGGCAATATCGGTAAACGAGGGGCGGGGGTTTGTGATGCCGGTGGAGCTCGGCAAATGGCTAACTTTAGTCCAATCGTTCCTCCTGCTCCGAATGTGAAAAATATTCCACCTATTCCGGTGGCTAAAGTTGGTGATTTTATCGTCAATAAAAAGCCGCATCCGATTAATTTTTGGTGGATTATGACAATGGGGGTTATGACCCAATTACCGAATACTAACAAGGTTAGGGAGGCTCTGAAGAAAGTTCCATTTGTAGTGGTGGCTGATAATCTCATGAGCTCAACAGCGTTATATGCAGATTTAGTCCTACCTGTTACAACGATTTTTGAAGATACAAGTTTGATGGCGGGGGTACGTAGCCAATATGTTCAATTAATGGAACAAGCCGTTGAACCTGTTGGTGAAGCAAAACCCGATTATTGGATTTTCGCCCGGTTAGCAGAGCGTTTCGGCTTTGGAGATGTATTCAATAAGCCAATAGAACACTACATTGATGCCTGTTTAGTCGGTTCAGGCATCACTCGTCAAATGTTAGAAAAAGGCCCAGTACGTCCCGTAGAAGGAGACTGGATTCCTTTCAAAGACGGTATTTTTAGAACATCGACTAAAAAAGCGCACTTGTTTGTTGAAGATTGGCAAAAGAAAAATTTCTCACCTGTCGTCGCTTACTACCAAGTGACCGAGTCTGTTAAAGGTTCACCTGAATTAGCCAAAAAGTATCCATTAATGGCGGTTCAGCGCAAGTTAGCGCGTAGTGTGCATTCAAGTCATGGAATGAATGAATGGATTCTGGAAGTACAACGAAATCAGCCGAATGTTTTAATTCACCCAGAAGATGCTAAATCTAGAGGTATTCAGAATGGGGAATGGGCAATCACCTTTAATGACCGAGGAGAACACAGAGCCATTGCTGTTGTGACAACGCATATTAAAAAAGGCGTGATTTCACTAGATAACGGCTGGTGGGAGCAGCAGGGGGGAAGCAGCAGTCATGTCACGAATGACCAAGTTGAACATTTGGGAACAGGGCACTGCTGTAATAGTACGTTAGTTGATGTCAGAAGGGAGGCGTAATCATGGTTAAGCAATATGGTTTTTTGATAAATACAAAAGATTGCTATGGTTGCCGTACTTGTTCAATGGCCTGTAAATCCGAAAATGTCACCCCACCAGGGGTTTTGTGGCGTCGAGTTCGCGAATTTAATGATGACTCACCGAATGCCCAAGCATTTATTACGATGTCTTGTAATCATTGTGATGATCCTCAATGTTTGAAAGTCTGCCCTGCTGACACCTATACCAAACGGGCGGATGGCATAGTCGTTCAAGACCATGAAAAATGTATCGGTTGCCAGATGTGTATCATGGCTTGCCCATATCATGCTCCTGTTTTTGATCCTGCTGAAGGGAAAACGAGCAAGTGTAATATGTGCGCAGAACGGTTAGATGAAGGGCTACTACCAAGGTGTGTGGAGTCTTGCCCGACGGGCGCTATTGAGTTTGGTGATATTACCGAGCTACGTAAAAAGCACACGACAAATTGGGCGGTACTGGAGCAGCGCTATAATATGCCCGATCACACAATTAGTAATCCAAATATTGTGATTATTGGGATGGAGGACTAATCATGGATATTAAACATATGGAACTCCCTCTGGTATTTTTTACAGTGATGAGCCAGTGGGGGATCGGGGCAGTTCTCGCATTAACTATTTACCAAATGAAAGCCAGTCAAGAGTCCCTATTATCAGGGCCTGTATTGCGTCGAGCAGTGCTATTGATATGGTTGATTGAAGTTATTGGCTCATCGATGTCAATGGGGCATTTAGGTGTGCCTCTTGAAGCATACCGTTCCGTTTTGGGGTTAAGCCATTCATGGTTAAGCCGCGAGGCCGTGACATTTGTATTATTAAATGGCGTTGTCACGTTATGGGCTCTATCTTGCTGGTTGCAGCCCACAGTAAACATGCGCAACACGATATTAGGCTGGATAAGTGGGATTGGTGGATTAGCCGCTATACTTGTCACGGCACAAGTCTATTATCAAATGGTCGCTCACCCATTATGGCATACTCCGGCAACACAAATCGCATTTATAGGCAGTGCAATTGTCCTTGGTTTTAGTCTAGTGGCCTTATTTGTTATTGGGCAAGGAAAGCCATTACCATCGTCAATTAAAGTCGGTGTGCTTATAGGCGTTGCATTGGTATTAATCGCGCAAATCATTCGCCTGCAATTACCTGCAAGCCAAGGTGGAAGCTATTTGCTGTGGTGGCAAGTTGTGATGAGTATGCTATTGCCTTGCATTGTGGCGATGAAAGGATATAAGAAACCGCCATCGGCGATTTTAATTGCCTTAGTGATATTAGCCATATTTAGCGGTGAATTAGCGGGTCGTGCCTTGTTTTATGGAGCGGTTATGATCCAAGCTCCTTGGTTCTAAAAATCCTCGTCATATTTCGGCCTGTCGCGTTGTTGGCGTCGCACACTCGCCCTAGTCACATACTTATGTATGCTCCTAGGGCCTCGTTTAGCTTGCCGCCTAGCGACAGACCGAACTATTTAGAGGATTGATATAATTGTATTTGTTTAGGGTTATAGAGAATTAAATCCATTAATAAAAACAAGCAATTTATCAAGTAGTTAGATTTTCGTAAGTTTATAGACAAAGCTAATCACTCAAAAGCACATTCATAAACTTAAAGGTTGGTGCGGCTTTTTGATACTGGTTAATGAGCGGAACTAGGCGCTGGAAATGTTCACTAGCACAGTGGATATCTAATGCTTCTTGATTCGGCCACTCCTCGATAAAAATAAAGTGCCCCGGGTCTTTTTGGTCAACGTAAAGGTTGTAGCTGATGCATAAAGGTTCTTGCTTGGTTGCTGCGACTAATTCACGATATAGAGGCATAACTATTTCAATCGCCTCAGTTTTAATAAAATCTTCCGCAATGACTTTTAACATAATACCATCCTTTGTAATGAATAATAGATAATCACACATTAACATAAAGTAATTATTAAGTACTAATTAATCAGCAACTTTAAGATATCAATGCATACTAATAACTAGAGTTAATATGAGTTCTCATTCTCATATAGAGTTTGCTATCATATTTCATAGAAGAATAAGGAAATAGTTAATGAATAAAAAATATTATATTCAAAATATGTGTTGGGGTTGGTTTATGGGAGCCCTGTTTTTATATTCTTATTTGGGGAGTGAACTCAAATATAAGTCACTGATGTTATTTATTAGTGTTGTTGGTATTATTATTTTCCCATTTGCGAAATGGGCAGTTGAAAGCTTCTTTCTCATGTTTACCACTAGAGAATTTTGGAATAGAGGCTTATTTATGGACACAGCGGGTAAGGCTGGAGGATTAGCCATATATGGTGGTGTCGTATTTTTATTATCTATTCCAATTACGTTGGTTTTTATTATAACTCTATTTATAAGAAGATTGTCAGCAAAGTAAATAGCATCTATTTTATGGCTAAATACCAATCAAATTATTTGCTTCTTCGACTAAACTATCATTAATTAATGCGCCTATCCCTGCAATAATTAAGCCATATCCTAGTATACCAATAGGCCCGCCAAGCAATGCACTAAAAGCGAATCCAGCAAGAGCTGTAGCTGCCATTCCAGCCGCTATTGTTTCTGTTTTAACAAAAAAAGGTCTCCAATTATTAGTGTCGATTGCTTTTATTAATTCATTTGACCAATCAATAAAGTCAATTGCTCGGCTTGTGTATAACATACCCTTACTAAATTTCTTGAAATTTTTTGCAATATCTTCAGTTTTAACTGATTCTAATGCTGCTGTAATGGCTTTGCGATCTTTTGCATCAATTTTCCTACTAATATTATTGCTATACTTATTATAAGCTTTTAATGCATCCTCAACATTACGGATCTTTTTTCCTTTAGCTTGTTCTGCCATAGCTTTAGCCAATTTCTCTGCTTTTTCACCGTAAGTATTAAAAGCTTCTTTATAAAAATCAGCTGCAAATTTAACTGAACCTTTAATTTCCTCTGCTTCTTGTTTCTTTATCTCATTTAAATCCTGCTCTATTTTGGGCTTCATCATTTTGTATAATCCGCCAAAAGAGCGCCAATAAATGATAAACATTAACTCGAGCTTTCCACTTTGGTAGGCACTTAACATCTTTTTATAAGGAGATGTTTTTTCAAAACGGCAGTTACTAACCCCACAAACTCCACATATTCCTTTTGCCATCGCATTCAGAATATGGTCTGGTAAAATTCTATCAGGGGTTACATGAAGAGTCGGGAGTAGTAATACACCATCGCTTGTATATGCATGACCATTTTCCCAGCGGTCTATTTGCCTATAGTCATAATCCATAAAATTTCCTCAGTTAGTGTGCGGAATCATTAAACGTATGTACTTTGTACAGATATACGATGCATTTATTAATGACTACCCGTCAAAGGCTTTAGGAGGGTAAATTTTATTAGTATTTAATGAATTACAATAAGTTAAACGTTTTTATAGCCATAAAAAAAGCCCTGATAGTTTCCTATCAAGGCTTCTGTGTTTTAAAACTATTTAGTTTTAGTGACTAGATGGTTTTGCCATTGCAGAGGTTGCTACGTTTGAAGCAACATGACCACCTGCGCCGCCTTTACCTTCAAAGGTTGAGGCTTCACGCTGATACTCAGTGATCTCAAATGGTGCAGCAGCACTTGCAGGTGCGGGCGCTTTTGTCATTGGAGAATAAGCATGACGTTTATGTAAGCTGACCGCTGGGCTGCTTACTACCGTTGCTGGTTCAGCTACGGCAACAGGTTCGATAACTTCCTCGACACTGACTACCTCGGCTGATGCCGTGACAGAAACTTGAGGAAGTTGTATTTCTTCAACGACTTCATTGACAATAACAGGCGTTGTTTGTTCGCCCGCAATAGAAACGCTTTCAACCACTTCTGTTTGAGCTATTTCAACCTGTGGCTCAATAACTTCAGCCACTATTTCTACAGTCTCTTTTACAGCTTCGACGGTTTCAATTCCTTGCGAAACATCAGTTTTCTCTTCGACAACAACTGGAGTTGGTTCGACAATGCGTTCAACAACTGTTGCTTCGTTAACTAATGGGGTTTCTTCTACATTAACCATTTCTGTAGTGGTGTCTTGTACCTCGTGTTTAACCTCTTCAGCCACGACTGGAGAGACAATTACGTGGCTTTGTGACGCGGTAACATTTGAGGTTTCAGCTACAGAAGCTTCATTAACACTTTGTTGTTCAAGCATTTCTTCATTGGTGATGATTGCCATGCTTTCTTGTTGAGGCTGAGCAATCGGGTAATGAATAAATACTTTGCCAGACGCAAGCTCTGGTGAGGCAACGGCAGCGATTAATGGCATTGGTGATTTAGTTAAATGGCGCTCATCACGGTAGCGACGACGACGTTGACCACTGACACGCAAGTGACGAGGTGAACGACGAGAACGACGTGGAATGATGGTGTCTTGTTTTTCTTCACCATCAACTTGAGCCACGGCTTCTTGACGCTCTTCAGTTTGTACTTCACCTTCAGTTTGGTTCACAGATACCGTTGGTGCAGGTAATGCTGCAACTGGCTCAGTGGTTACTTCAGGTGCCGTTTCAACAGGAGTAATGATTTGTTCGCTATCAGTAACACGGATTTTTTGTGCTAATTGGCGACGTTGACGACGTGGGGCAACCGGACGTTGTTCTTCTTCCTTTTCCACCGCATCTTCGACATGACTTTGCTGAGCATCTTGTTGAGTTTTGGCCACTTGCTGTTGACGTTTTTCGTCTTGGCGACGACGACGCTCAGCACGTTGTTCGCGACGTTGCTGCTGGTTGTCACGATTGTTAGACTCAGTTGCTTGCTCATCTTGCTGGCTCGTATTTTTATTATTACGGCCTTTATTACGAGTGTTCGCATCATCCGATGACGTATTACGGTTATTGCGATTATCACGGTTGTCACGATTATCGCGTGTTTCATTTTCATCGCGATCACGACGATTATTATTACGGCGATTATTATTGCGACGATCATTGTTACGGCGGCGGTCATTATTATTGCGGTTTTTCGGCGCTGGTTTCTCAACCACTTTTTCTTCTTCACCAAATAGGTTCTTGAAGAAAGCCGCAATTTTGCTGAACAAACCTGGGGATGCAGGTTCAGTTGCCACTGATTTTACTGGTGCTTTTGTTGCAGTTTCTTTTGGCTTCACTGTAGACATGTCTACAGGCTCTTGCAGTGCAAAAGCTGAAATTGCAGGTTGCTCAGGGATTTTACGCTCAGCGGTAGTCTCGTCACTTTGTGTCAAAGTGACGGTTTCGTGATATTGAGCTAAGTTATAGCTTAAAGTATTTACCTCTTCACCTTTACGAATGCGGATCACATGGAAGTGAGGCGTTTGCATTTGGTCATTAGGGACAATCACAACGCGAACATGGCTTTGGCGTTGTTCGATATCACTAACGGCTTTACGCTTTTCATTCAATAGGTAAGATGCAATTTGTACAGGAACAATGGCATGCACTTCGTGAGTATTTTCTTTCAGTGCTTCTTCTTCGATAAGGCGAAGAACAGACAGGGAAAGTGATTCGTTATCACGAATGGTTCCCGTTCCTGAACAGCGAGGGCACACGTGATGGCTGGATTCACCTAACGATGGGCTCAAGCGCTGACGTGACATTTCTAATAAACCAAAACGAGAGATGCGTGCAATTTGAATGCGAGCACGGTCTTGGCGTACAGCTTCACGTAAGCGGTTTTCTACTTCACGTTGATGCCTAACTGGCGTCATATCGATAAAATCGATAACAATCAAACCACCTAGGTCACGTAGACGTAATTGACGTGCAATTTCATCAGCCGCTTCTAAGTTAGTATTGAACGCAGTTTCTTCGATATCGCCACCACGTGTTGAACGTGAGGAGTTGATATCGATAGCGGTCAGAGCTTCAGTGGTATCAATAACTAATGCACCACCTGATGGCAAACGAACTTCGCGTTGGAACGCAGATTCGATTTGTGATTCAATTTGGTAGTGGCTAAAAAGTGGAACATCGCCACTGTAGTGTTTGATTTTGCTTGCAAAATCACCACGGCCGATAGCTTCGATATGGTTGCGTGCCATTTCGACAACTTTCGGGTTATCTATTAGGATCTCACCGATATCTGGGCGTAGATAATCGCGGAATGCACGAACAATAACGTTACTTTCTTGGTGGATCAAGAAAGGTGCAGGGCGGTTTTCAGCGGCTTTTTGAATCGCTTCCCAGTGACGTAAACGGTAGAGCAAATCTTGTTGCAGTGATTCTGCAGATTTACCCACACCCGCGGTGCGAACGATTAAGCCCATGCCGTCTGGAATTTGTAAAGAAGACAGCGCTTCTTTTAGCTCAGTGCGGTCTTCGCCTTCGATACGACGTGAAATGCCCCCCGCACGTGGGTTATTTGGCATTAAAACGAGGTAACTTCCTGCCAAGCTAATGAAGGTGGTTAATGCGGCACCTTTATTGCCACGCTCTTCTTTATCCACTTGAACAATAACTTCTTGGCCTTCTTTTAACACATCTTTAATGTTAGGACGGCCTTGGGAGTGATAGTTGCTTGGGAAGTATTCACGAGCGATTTCTTTGATAGGAAGGAAACCGTGTCTTTCAGCGCCATAGTCAACAAAAGCAGCTTCAAGACTAGGTTCGATGCGAGTGATTTTACCTTTGTAAATATTGGCCTTTTTTTGCTCATGACCGGGACTTTCAATATCCAAATCATAGAGGCGTTGCCCGTCAACAAGGGCAACACGCAACTCTTCCTGTTGAGTTGCGTTTATTAGCATTCTTTTCATGTTATTACTTACTCATTATTTTCTTTTAAATAAAGAGCAGCGAAAGAAAGAGCTACTGTAAACCGATGGCCTCGTGATTTTTACAAAACCGTCTGCCTCGCGGCAGTCGTTCGTATAGAGACGCGCAGTATTCGGTGAACCTGATTTTTAGATTAAAAATTCAGCGTTCTTAATCAGGATGCCGTAAGTTATTAAAGAAAACGGAAGTTCCTAACCCAATAAGCCAAAATTCGTTGCTCGCTAATTTATTTGATGTTGCTAAATGTCTTACGCCATTGCTGCACTGTTACGCCATCAAATAAGAAATCCTATAAAACGTTAACTTTCGTTTTTTAAACATCTTAGCAACTTCATATTATTCCATTGCCATAGGCATTATAGCAAGTCGATACGGAAGTTATATGGAAATTTTATTTAGAAATAGGATAAATCATGCAGAAAATAACCAAATTAAAAAAAAAGATAAAAAATTTTGTGGAGTCGGTATGATAGGGAAAGCGAATAAGAGCATATTTTAATCAATTAGAGTTAACGCATTCCCGAATGAATACACAAAATCAAGTTCAATTTATTGACATCAGCGATGACGAAGCTGGGCAACGTATCGATAACTTTTTGCTCACTAAACTTAAAGGTGTACCAAAAAGTATGATTTATCGCATTATCCGCAAAGGGGAAGTGCGTGTTAACAAGGGGCGGATAAAGCCTGAGTATAAATTAGTCGAAGGGGACCAAGTCCGCGTTCCTCCCGTTAGGGTTGCTGAACGGGAAACTACACCGGTTTCGGCTAAACTGGATAAGGTCGCTGCATTAGCGAATTGCATTTTATTTGAAGATGACGTTCTCTTAGTGCTGAATAAACCATCTGGTACTGCTGTTCATGGTGGAAGTGGTTTAAGCTTTGGCGTTATCGAAGGCTTGAGGGCTTTGCGACCCGAAGCGCGTTTCCTTGAATTAGTCCATCGCTTGGATAGAGACACTTCTGGGATTTTGTTAGTGGCGAAAAAACGTTCTGCACTTCGCGCACTACATGAACAATTGCGTTTAAAACAAATGCAAAAAGATTATTTAGCACTCGTAAGAGGTAATTGGCAGTCCCACATGAAAGTTGTTCAAGCTCCTTTACTGAAAAACATTCTACAAAGTGGTGAACGTGTCGTTAAAGTTAGCAGCGAAGGGAAGCCATCAGAGACACGCTTTAAAGTGGAAGAGCGTTTTGATAATGCAACTTTAATAAAAGCGAGCCCTGTCACAGGGCGTACGCATCAGATTCGTGTGCATACTCTCTATGCAGGGCATCCTATTGCATTTGATGACCGTTATGGTGATAAGCAATTTGATAGCCAACTGGCCGGAACAGGTTTAAACCGCTTATTTTTGCATGCGAGCGCACTGAAATTTACACACCCTAAAACGGGTGAAGAGATGCGTTTGCAAGCTCCATTAGATAACCAATTGAATCACTGCCTAAAAATATTACGTAGTCGTAAAGCAGAAAAGTAGGTTATTTAATTAACTGGCAGGTATTTCCTGCCAGTTAACTGATTAATTATCAAACAATGGGCTAACTTGGTGTTGTCGTAACATTTCAAGTAATAGAATAAGTGGAAGCCCCACTAACGTATTGGGGTCACGCCCTTCCAAACGTTCAAATAAGCTAATCCCTAATCCCTCTGATTTAAAACTTCCAGCACATTGATAAGGCCCATCTTTAAGTAAGTAATTAGTTATTTCGGCGTCAGATAGTGATCTAAAATGAACGTGAAACAATTCACACTCGACATTAAACTTACCTGTTTCAGTATCGAGTAAACATAGGCCAGTATAAAAAGTGACCTTATTGCCTGACGCAGATTTAAGCTGTTGAAAGGCATTATCAAAATTATGCGGTTTGCCCATAATTTTATTTCCAATTACACAAACTTGGTCAGAACCAATAATCAGGTGCTGAGGGTATTTAGCAAAGAGTGCGTTGGCCTTTTCATGAGATAAACGCATGACTAAAGCCTGAGCGGACTCATTCAATATGGGCGATTCATCAATATTGGGAGCCACTGCTAAAAAAGGCAATCCCAGTTTTTTTAGTAGGGCTTGTCGGTATGTTGAAGTTGACGCCAAAATAATCGATTTCATGATTTTTCTCGAAACTCGTAGCCAAAAGGGTTAACTCATTTTAAACTATAAAACGTAAAACCTACGGTTTTTTGGTGAAAAGGCGAGTTTACCCCGCCTTTTTCTTTGACTATAGCTCATTACAAAGTTAATATGCGCGCCTTATGCAAAAGGTAAAATTACCCCTGACTATCGATGCGCAGCGTGCAGCTCAGAAAAACCTCGACTATGTTGGGAGTTATACATCTGAGCAAGTTACACGAATTGCCGAATCAGTAGTCAGTGTAGATAGTGATGTAGAAACCGAATTATCATTTAAAATTGATAATCAGCGTTTGACTGTCATCGAGGGGAAATCCCAAGTGGATGTCACCTTACAATGCCAACGTTGCAGAACTGATTTCAAACATCATGTCTACGTATCGTATTGTTTTAGTCCTGTCGTCAATGACGAAAAGGCCGAAGCATTACCGGAGCTCTATGAACCGATTCAAATTGATGAATTTGGTGAAATAGATTTGCTGGGAATGATAGAAGATGAAATAATTCTATCCTTACCAGTGGTTCCGGTTCATGATTCTGAACACTGTGAAGTGTCCGAAGCGGACATGGTGTATGGTGAACTGCCTCCTGAGGCAGAAAAACCAAACCCATTTGCCGTATTAGCCAGTTTAAAGAAAAGTACTTAAGGAGTAAGGTCAATGGCCGTACAACAGAATAAACCAACTCGTTCAAAACGCGGTATGCGTCGTTCACATGATGCACTGACTGCTACCCTAGTTTCTGTAGATAAAACTTCCGGTGAAACTCACCTGCGTCACCATGTGACTGCAGATGGTTACTACCGTGGCCGTAAGGTTATCAACAAGTAATTTGTTGTTACCTTGGCTAATCTAACCATCGCGTTAGATGCTATGGGCGGGGATGTTGGTCCCCGCGTCACGGTGCCTGCTGCATTGCAGGCACTGGCATCTAATCCAGCACTCAAATTACTGCTTGTTGGTCAACCCGAAGCCATTCAACCTTTGCTTGCACAACAAAGTGCTGAGCTAATTTCGCGCGTCGAAATTATTCCTGCTGACGGCATTATCGCAAACGATGCAAAACCATCAAACGCGATAAGACAAAGCAAAGGAACGTCGATGCGAGTGGCCTTAGAGTTAGTGAAGACAGGGCAGGCACAAGCGTGCGTGAGTGCGGGAAATACGGGTGCGCTGATGGGCTTAGCGAAATTAATGCTAAAGTCTATAGAGGGGATTGAGCGCCCAGCGCTAATGACAATCCTACCTAATCAGCAAAAAAGTCAAACAGTAGTGCTAGATTTAGGCGCTAATGTTAACTGTAGTAGTGATATGCTAGTCCAATTTGCCGTAATGGGTTCCGTGATGGCTGAAGAAGTGGTTAACATTTCTAAACCGAGAGTTGCGTTACTGAATATTGGCGAAGAAGAGAGTAAAGGGTTGGATAATATCCGCGAAGCCGCCTCAATATTAAAAGAAACGACATCAATTAACTACATTGGTTATGTAGAAGGTAACGAGTTACTGACAGGTAAAACCGATGTGTTAGTGTGTGACGGCTTCGCAGGTAATGTCTCATTGAAGACAATGGAAGGTGTAATACGCGTCATCCTTTCATTGATAAAATCGACCGGCGATCAACATAAAAAAAGCAGTTGGTTTATGCAACTGGCGAAAAAATGGTTAAAAAAACGTTTAATGAAACGTTTTGGGGACATGAACCCCGACCAGTATAACGGTGCGACTCTGTTAGGATTAAAAGGTATTGTCATCAAGAGTCACGGTGCAGCGAATGAAGGCGCTTTTAAAGCGGCTATTGACCGCGCAGTACAAGCTGTTGAAAAACAAGTCCCAGAAAGAATAACAGCGCGACTAAATATTGTTTTACCCAGGAGTGATCAATAACCTATGGCTATGTACAGTAAAATCTTAGGAACAGGCAGCTACTTACCAGCACAAGTACGTACCAATGCTGATCTGGAAAAAATGGTTGATACTTCTGATGAGTGGATTGTGACACGCACTGGCATACATGAAAGAAGAATTGCTAACGAAGAAGAAAGTGTTTCAGTGATGGGTTTTCATGCGGCCAAAAATGCGTTGGACATGGCACAAGTCGATGCAACAGACATTGGTTTGATTATCGTCGCAACCACATCAGCAACTCACGCTTTCCCTAGTGCAGCTTGCCAAATCCAACAAATGCTTGGTATCCAAGATTGTGCGGCATTTGATGTTGCAGCTGCATGTGCAGGTTTTACTTATGCGATTAGTATTGCTGATCAATTCGTTAAAACGGGCATGACTAAAAAAGCATTAGTTATTGGTGCAGATGCATTATCTAAAACATTAGATCCCGAAGATCGTGGCACAATTATTTTATTTGGCGATGCGGCAGGGGCTGTGGTTATTGGCGAATCTGAAGAGCCGGGTATCATTTCGACGCATTTACATGCAGATGGCCGTTATGGTGATTTACTCACATTACCTAATCGTAGCCGTTGCTCTGAAGACCCTGCCTATTTGACCATGACAGGTAACGAAGTCTTTAAAGTTGCAGTGCGTGAATTAGCGCATATTGTCGATGAAACATTAGCACAGAGCGGCATTGCCAAAGAAGAACTTGATTGGCTAGTCCCACATCAAGCAAATTTAAGAATTATTTCTGCGACGGCGAAAAAATTAGATATGACGATGGATAAAGTCGTTGTCACATTAGACCGTCACGGTAATACTTCAGCAGCATCAGTTCCTACAGCGTTGGATGAAGCGGTGCGTGATGGCCGTATTCAGCGTGGTCAACTTGTGCTTTTAGAAGCCTTTGGTGGTGGTTTCACTTGGGGCTCTGCATTGGTTCGTTTTTAATTAACTGAGAAAATAGACATGACACAATTTGCTATGGTATTTCCCGGACAGGGTTCTCAGTCTTTAGGTATGTTAGCGGCACTAGCTGAAGAAAATCAGCTGGTTGAGCAAACATTCGCTGAAGCATCGGAAGCATTGGGTTACGATCTCTGGGCGTTAGTACAAAATGGGCCAGAAGAAGAATTAAACAAAACATGGCAAACACAGCCTGCGTTATTGGCAGCTTCTGTGGCTATTTTCCGTGTTTGGAAAGACAAAAATGGCGCAATGCCAACGATGATGGCGGGTCACAGCCTTGGTGAGTATTCTGCTTTAGTTTGTGCGGGTGTTATCGACTTCAAACAAGCGATTAAACTGGTTGAATTGCGCGGAAAACTCATGCAAGAAGCCGTTCCTGAAGGAACTGGTGCGATGTATGCCATTATTGGTTTAGATAATGAATCAATTGAAAAAGCTTGCCAAGAAGCTGCTCAAGGCCAAGTGGTTTCACCAGTTAATTTTAATTCGCCAGGCCAAGTCGTCATTGCGGGTGAAAAAGCGGCAGTCGAACGTGCGGGTATCGCATGTAAAGAAGCGGGGGCAAAACGCGCATTACCATTATCTGTTAGCGTCCCTTCTCATTGTGCATTAATGAAGCCAGCTGCTGATAAATTAGCCGAAGCGTTAGAAAAAATTGATTTTTGTGAGCCAGACTATCCAGTTATTAACAATGTTGATGTTAAAATTGAGAAATCGGCACAAAATATTCGTGATGCTTTAGTCCGTCAACTGTATAATCCAGTACGCTGGACGGAAACAGTAGAATTAATGGCAGATCAAGGTGTTGAACATCTTATTGAAGTAGGTCCAGGGAAAGTATTGACTGGTCTTACCAAGCGAATTGTCTCTAATTTAACTGCCGTCGCAGTCAATGATCCTGTATCATTAAGCACTGCTTTAGAAAATAGCTGAGGACGACATGAGCTTTGAAGGAAAAATTGCACTGGTAACAGGCGCGAGTCGTGGAATTGGTAAAGCGATTGCTTTAACATTAATTGCTCGTGGTGCTACTGTTATCGGGACAGCAACCAGCGAAAAAGGCGCAGAAGCCATTACCGCTTATCTTGATGGCAAAGGTAAAGGTTTAGCATTAAACGTGACTGATGCAGCATCAATCGAAGAAACTTTGACCAAAATCCGCGAAGAATTTGGTGAAATTGATATTTTGATTAATAATGCAGGTATCACTCGTGATAACCTATTGATGCGTATGAAAGAAGATGAATGGCAAGATATTATTGACACCAATCTTTCATCCGTTTACCGTTTGTCTAAATCCGTTTTGCGTGCCATGATGAAAAAACGTTGTGGACGTATTATTTCAATTGCATCCGTTGTCGGTGTGATGGGAAATGCGGGGCAAACTAACTATGCAGCAGCGAAAGCAGGGTTAATTGGTTTTAGCAAATCATTGGCTCGTGAAGTCGCTTCTCGTGGTATTACTGTCAACGTCGTTGCACCTGGTTTTATCGAAACTGATATGACTAAAGCATTGACAGATGAACAGCGTGCAGGCATTTTATCTCAGGTTCCTGCGGATAGACTGGGTGATGCACAAGAAATTGCCAGTGCTGTAGCGTTTTTAGCTTCTGATGAAGCTGCTTACATCACAGGTGAAACATTGCATGTCAATGGTGGCATGTACATGATCTAAAGAAATGATGGAACTATTTGCATTTTTAATGTTATCTAACGCTAAATAATGCAAAATAATAGTTCCAACAGCCGGGATTGGGTTGTATCTTTTCCTGTATTTCATAAACTACGAAAACCATCGCGAAAGCGAGTTTTGATAGGAATTTTAATAGTATGAGCACTATCGAAGAACGCGTTAAGAAAATCATCGTTGAACAACTGGGTGTTAAAGAGGAAGAAGTTGTAAATACAGCTTCATTTGTTGATGACTTGGGCGCTGATTCTCTTGACACAGTTGAGCTAGTTATGGCTCTGGAAGAAGAGTTCGATTGCGAAATCCCTGACGAAGAAGCTGAAAAGATCACAACAGTACAGGCTGCGATTGACTACGTCGAGAACGCATCTAAATAATTGTACGAAAACTTATCTAGGCGATCACTCGATCGCCTATGTTCCTTTTGTAACTTTTCCCTCCTTGGAGGAAATACGTGTCTAAGCGTCGTGTAGTCGTAACCGGACTGGGCATGTTATCTCCTGTCGGCAACACAGTTGAGTCATCATGGAAAGCTGTTTGTGACGGACAGAGTGGTATCAGCCTAATCGATCATTTTGATACTACTAACCACGCAACTAAATTTGCTGGCTTAGTAAAAGATTTCAATTACGAAGAATTTGGCATCTCTCGTAAAGATGCAAAGAAAATGGATCCATTCATCCAATATGGCATCGCAGCTGGCTTTCAAGCCTTTAAAGATGCTGGATTGGAAGTAACAGAAGCCAATGCTACTCGAATTGGTGCAGCGATTGGTTCTGGTATTGGTGGGTTAGGCTTAATTCAGGACAACTGTGAGTCATTACTGCACGGTGGGCCTCGTAAGGTAAGTCCATTCTTCGTACCATCGACCATCATTAATATGGTGGCTGGTCATTTAAGCATTATGTACGGTTTCCGTGGTCCAAGTATTTCAATTGCAACTGCCTGTACATCAGGTGTGCATAATATTGGTCATGCAGCTCGTATGATTGCTTACGGTGACGCCGATGTAATGGTTGCAGGCGGCGCTGAAAAAGCGACTACACCACTTGGTGTGGCTGGTTTCGGTGCAGCGCGTGCATTATCGACTCGCAACGATGACCCGCAAGCGGCAAGTCGCCCATGGGATAAAGACCGTGATGGTTTTGTTCTGGGAGATGGCGCAGGTATCATTATTCTTGAAGAATATGAACATGCGAAAGCACGCGGTGCAAAAATTTATGCAGAAATTGCAGGTTTTGGGATGAGCAGTGATGCTTACCATATGACATCACCACCTGAAAATGGTGCGGGTGCAGCACTTGCAATGGAAAATGCACTAAATGACGCAGGAATCAAAGCGAGTGACGTGGGGTATATCAATGCTCACGGTACTTCAACTCCTGCAGGCGATTTAGCAGAAGCACAAGCAGTCGTTAATGTATTTGGTGAGGGCACAGATGTATTAGTCAGCTCAACTAAATCAATGACTGGGCACTTACTTGGTGCTGCAGGTGCTATTGAGTCAATCTTCACTATTTTGGCATTGTGCGATCAAATTGTTCCACCTACCATTAATTTGGATAACCCAGATGAAGCGTGCAAACTGGATTTTGTTCCAGGTGAAGCACGTAAAGTGGATAACATGGAGTATGCTCTGTGTAACTCGTTTGGTTTTGGTGGCACCAACGGTTCATTAATTTTCCGTCGTTATCACGGCGAATAATTAATCTATTACCGTTAGTTATTAGCCCTAGTCACGTATTGTGGCTGGGGCTTTATTTTGCCCAGTTCTTTGCACAGTTCTTCGCTTTAGTTTATGATAATCCCACTTGATTACTGTCTGATTTATCAGCTTTTATTATAAGTATTATCAATGTCATATTGGGTTAATGGGCAGCTTTGCCAGCAAATAAGTGTTACTGATCGCGCAGTCTCTTTTGGGGACGGCTGCTTTACGACCATACATGGCGTTAATCAGCAAGCTAAAATGTTAAATGAGCATATTGTTCGGTTAAAGCACGATAGCCAAAGATTGAAAATTGCTCAGCCAGATTGGGAAAGGTTGGCAGAGCATCTAAAGCAGGTTTGTGCAGAACAGACTCAAGACGAATTTGTGGTCAAAGTGATTATTAGTCGCGGTGCTGGTGGTAGAGGATATAGCTCTAAAGGTTTTACCTCGCCGACGGTGATAGTCAGCGTTTCTCCCTTCCCGAATAATTATGTCCAATTACAGTGCAAAGGGGCTAACCTCGTTCTCAGCCAAATTCCATTGGCTCGTAACCCATTGCTAGCAGGGATGAAACACCTCAACCGCTTAGAACAAGTCCTTATTAAGCAAGAGGTTGATGAACTTAATGCAGATGAAGCTATTGTGCTAGACACCGACGGTATTATTGTTGAATGCTGTAGTGCTAATGTTTTCTGGCGAATTGGTCAAACAGTGTATACCTCAGTTTTATCTCATAGTGGTGTGAATGGATTAATGAGACAAAAGATAATATCACTGTTACAAGATAGCCAGTACCATCTTCAACAGGTGGAACGCTTTGCTAACGTCTTAACTCATTGTGATGAAGTGGTTATTTGTAATGCGCTGATGCCAGTTTTACCGGTACAAAGTATTCAAATGGATAAACAACTTCCACCATTACAATTTGCGTCTCGTGAGCTGTTTGAGTATCTATTTTTGCGTTGCAAAATTTAGTTTTTATAAATGAATTAATTGTTACCAATACACGCATTGAAATGGTCAATAAATGAAATTAGCCAAAAAAATTATTCTAATTGCCGTTATCTTGGCTGCTATTGTCGCAGCCGCGGTCTATTGGCAATATCGTCAAGTACTGGACTATGCCAAAACGCCTATCAATATCACTCAAGAAAAAATCTTCACAGTACCTGCGGGAACTGGGCGTGTCGCATTTGAAGGGTTACTTATAGAAGATAACATTCTTGAAAAAGGGAATGAATTTCAATGGTTACTCAAATTACGGCCTGAACTGGCTCAACTAAAAGCAGGAACTTACCGCCTGCAACCGGGTATGAATGTGGAACAACTACTACAATTAATTGTAAGTGGTAAAGAAGCACAATTTTCGATCCGTTTTATTGAAGGTAACCGTTTAAGTGATTGGGGTAATATTTTACGTGATGCTCCTTACTTAGAGCATAAAACTACCAACTTAACCCCGACAGAACTGCATGCCCTGATTGGGTTTAACGGAGAAGGGACTTTAGAAGGGTGGCTATATCCTGATACCTATTTATACACAGCGGGGACAACAGACGCTGAAATTTTAAAACGTGCTTATAAACGTATGCAAAACAGCCTTGATGAAGAGTGGAAAGGGCGTGATAGGGATTTACCCTATAAGAATGCCTATGAAATGCTTATTATGGCTTCGATTATTGAAAAAGAAACCGGTATTGATAGTGAAAGAGCCCAGGTTGCATCCGTATTTGTTAACCGCTTAAAGAAAAATATGCGTCTACAAACCGACCCAACCGTCATCTATGGGTTAGGTGAAAAGTATCGTGGTAAAATTTATCGTAGTGATTTAGATAATTACACACCATACAATACTTATAAGATTGATGGTTTGCCACCAACACCGATCGCAATGCCGAGCCTTGCATCGTTAAAGGCTGCCGCACATCCGGCTAAAACGGATTACATATTCTTTGTCGCAGATGGTAAAGGTGGGCATACTTTTAGTCGTAATCTAAACGACCACAATCGTGCCGTTAAAGTTTACCGCCAATTTGAACAGCAAAACTGATAAAAATGAAAAACCAATTTATTGTTATTGAAGGACTCGAAGGAGCTGGTAAAACAACTGCAATCAATACGGTTGTGGAAACGTTGAACCAAGCAGGGGTCACAGATATTGTTTTTACTCGAGAGCCTGGTGGAACGCCATTGGCAGAGAAACTCCGTGAGCTGATAAAGCAAGGTATTGCAGGTGATAAAGTCACGGATAAGGCTGAATTGCTGATGTTATATGCAGCCCGTGTACAACTGGTTGATACAGTGATCCAACCTGCATTAGCGGCTGGCAAATGGGTGGTCGGTGACCGTCATGATTTATCTTCCCAAGCGTATCAGGGGGGTGGACGTGAAATTGATCGTCATTTGATGCAATCATTACGTGACTTAGTGTTGGGCGATTTCAAACCTTCATTAACCTTATACCTTGATTTACCTCCTGAATTAGGTTTACAACGTGCAAGGTCACGGGGTGAATTAGATAGAATTGAAAAAGAATCGTTAGCCTTTTTCGAAAGAACACGCAGCCGTTATCTTGAGCTGGCTGCGGGTGATGAAACGATACTCACTATTGATGCCAGCCAAAACATTGAGCAAGTACAGCAAGATATTCGCCAAACGTTGACACAATGGTTAGCGCGTGCTTGATAAACCACATAAGGTATTAATCCCATGAATTGGTATCCTTGGTTAAATGAACCTTACCGACAAATTATTACTGCGTACCAAAACGGTAGAGGCCACCATGCGTTACTGCTTCACTCAATACCGGGAAATGGGGCACAAGCACTATGCTATGGAATTAGTCGTTGGCTTATTTGCCAAGAAAGAGACGGGCTAAAAAGCTGTGGGCAATGCCACAGCTGTCGTTTGATGCTCGCTGGTAATCATCCTGACTATCATATTATTGAAGTAGAAAAAGGGAAGTCTACTGTTAGTGTTGATGCGGTTAGAAAATTGATTGAAACCTTGAGTCGCCATGCTCAACAAGGCGGCAACAAAGTGGTGTATATTCCACAGGTTGAAGCATTGACAGATGCAGCAGCTAATGCGTTATTGAAAACATTGGAAGAGCCAGCAAAGGATACTTACTTTTTACTTGGAAGTGATAAACAAGAGAATTTGCTTGCGACCATTCGCAGCCGTTGCCTAAGTCATTTCTTACCTGCTCCCGATCCACAAATAGCACTCTACTGGTTGCAAAAGCAAAAGCCGGGTATTGCTGTTGAAAATGCGATAACGGCATTAAAAATATGCCAAGGTGCGCCACTTTCTGCGCTAGCCTTATTGGATGAACAACGCTGGAAAAAACGTAATGCACTATGCCATAGTTTAGGTCATGCATTGCAAACGGGGGATATGTTGAGTTTGTTGCCTAGTTTGAATATTGATGAAGCGCCTGATGCCTTAAATTGGCTACTTAGCTTATTGGCGGATGCTATTAAAATTCAACAAGGGGCTGGGGCTTTTTGCATCAACCAAGATCAGCAATCTCAAGTTCTGCAATTAGCTGGTGCTATGAATCGAACACAGTTAATAAATATGTATGATAAGTGGTTATATTGCCGCCATCAATTACTGACAGTTCCTGCACTGAATCAGGAACTGATTCTGACAAATCAATTATTACAATGGGAAGCTTCGTTGTCTCTCCCTACATTTTAAAAAGAGTTAAATATGTTTGTTGTTGATTCACACTGTCATCTCGACTGTTTAGATTATGAAAAATTACATACGAATGTCGACGATGTTATCGCAAAGGCTTCGGCCCGTGATGTCCGTTTCATGTTAGCTGTTGCAACAACGTTGCACGGTTTTGAAAGCATGAAAAAAATGATTGGCATGCGTGACAATATTGCTTTTTCATGTGGTATTCATCCTCTCAATTTAGACGAAGGATATGATTTCGCACGACTAGCACAATTAGCCGCAGGAAATGAGGTTGTTGCGCTAGGAGAAACAGGGCTGGATTACTATTATCAGCAAGAGAATGCCGCGTTGCAGCAAGAGTCTTTTCGTCAGCACATTCGCATAGGTCGTGAAGTCAATAAACCCGTCATTGTGCATACTCGTGCGGCACGAGAAGACACCTTATCTATTCTACGCGAAGAAAATGTGATGGACTGTGGCGGGGTATTACACTGCTTTACTGAAGATAAAGATACGGCTGTTGAACTACTCGATTTAGGTATGTATATCTCATTTTCAGGGATCGTCACATTTCGTAACGCAGAGCAAATTAGAGAAGCCGCCCGTGTTGTTCCTTTAGACCGAATTTTAGTCGAAACTGACTCGCCATATTTGGCTCCTGTTCCTCATCGTGGCAGGGAAAACCAACCCGCGTACGTCCGGGATGTTATTGAGTATATGGCGGTGCTAAAGGGGGTTAGTGTTGAGCAACTCGCTGAAATCACGACACAAAACTTCAATCGTTTGTTTCATTTAAATGTTGGCACAAATAACGTATAAATTAGTTCACTAGAACGATTAAATGACTAAGGAAATTGAAATGGCAGAAGAAACGATTTTCAGTAAAATTATCCGTCGCGAGATCCCTGCAGACGTGGTTTACCAAGATGAACTTGTCACCGCATTTCGTGACATTTCGCCACAAGCACCTTCTCATATTCTTATTATTCCTAATAAATTAATTCCAACTGTCAATGATGTTACTGTGGATGACGAACTTGCATTAGGTCGTTTGTTTACTGTTGCAGCGAAAATAGCCAAAGAAGAAGGTATTGCAGAAAATGGCTACCGTTTAATCATGAACTGCAATGAACATTCAGGGCAAGAAGTGTTTCATATCCACATGCATCTAGTGGGTGGTCGCCCATTAGGGCCGCTATTGGCAAAATAATAAGGGATCGGCAATGAACCGTATTGCATTACTTGCTTTGGTAACTGTGTTGCTAAGTGGTTGCATATTTAAGAAAACACAAGGGCTGGTTTTTAATGAGCAACAGCGCATCATTATGGAGCCCGCAGTACTTGCACAAGGGGTCATTGTCGAAAACCCAGTGATAGGTAGTGAAAATCATCAAACTATCGCTACTATTAACATGAGTAATTCACAGCCTAAAGTGGTGAATATTGCTTATCGTTTATACTGGTATGATAAGCAAGGATTAAACGTAGAAACATCGAATACCTTGTATCAGCAAATCGCAGCAAATTCTGATGTGAAAGTTTGTGCTGTGACTTCTTCTCCACGTGCAACAAATGTACGTGTTCATGTATTTTTATCGTCAAAGGCCGGAGAATAATAATGAAACGCATCTTAATGGTTGCTGCCGCGACATTAATTTTGGCTGGGTGCCCTTCATATCCACCTCAACAACCAGGTACACAACCCCCAATTGTGCCAGTAGAGCCGGAAAAACAACCAGAAGTGACTCCGCCACCCGTTGATGTTGTTCCAACTCCACCAAAGCAACAAACAACAGATTGGTCCGCTTCCATTACACCTTTAGTTAACCAAATGGCCAGTGCGGATGGGGTCGAAAACGGAAAAGTACTGTTAGTTGATTCAGTGAAAAATAACACGAATGGTTCAATACCGGTGCAAACTGTAACATCAGTTATGACAACCGCGGTTGAGAACACCAATCGTTTTAAAGTGGTTCCCGCCAGTGTGGTGAGTTCCGCACGTAAAACACTCGGTTTATCACAAGAAGACAGTTTAGTCACCCGTAGCAAAGCGATAGGGTTAGGCCGCTATGTTCAAGCGGAGTATGTGATTTACAGCGTGATGTCAGGTTCAAATAAAGAAAGAAGTCTTGAAATGCAGTTGATGGATGTGCAAACAGGTGAAATTGTTTGGACTGGAAAGCACAATATTGAGTAACCAGCAGTCACTTTTTCGACTGTTAGTGACACATTTTCCTACAATCTCTGTACGTGATTGGAAAATATCCTCACTAACAGGGCTGTCGGGGGGAAGTTATTTGGTGGAATGTTTTCTACCTGCTTGCGAAGTGAAGCTGATAGCGCGTGCAGATGGAAATGCACAAACTGCTTTGTATGTTGACCGAAAGAAAGAAGCGCGGATATTGCAGCAATTACGCGCTTATTCATTTACACCTCAAGTGATTGGTCGGAATTCACAATGGTTATTATTAGGGTGGTGTGAAGGGCAACACCCTGATAATAATACTTTTTTGTTGCCCAGTTACCAGTGTGAGCTTGCAAATATAGTCACACAATTACATTGTGCTCCACTGCTGGGGTATCATTTACAACTCCGCAATGAAATATCTCATTACGGCTATTTAATTGATAAAAAACGGTTATCACCTCGCTGGAAAAAACTCCATCGCCATTTTACCTCTGCCTCTTTCCCAAAAATGCTGAAACTCGCGCCTGCCCATATGGATATTCATGCAAAGAATATTATATGCACATCAACAGGGCAGCTAATGCTATTGGATTGGGAGTATGCGGCAAATACAGATATCGCATTCTCTTTAGAAACCTATTTCCAATTTAATGGTCTGACAGACATTCAGCGAGATTTTTTCTTGAGGCAATATTGTGATGTTCACGGTGCTTATCGAGACAAACAGCAATTGGCGAAAAGCTGTCAATCATGGGCACCTTGGGTAAAATATATGACATTAATGTGGTATGAAGTGCAGTGGAATGAAAGCCAGTCAACTGACTTTTTGGTACACTCACAATTATTACGGCAATATTTTGGTTTAATAGGTTGATAGCCAAAGGCTATCAGAAAACAGTATCGGATTAAGACAATTAGTTTAATAAGTGAGGCATGTTATGGGCCCTATAATGCTAGATGTTCAGGGTTATGAATTGGACAACGAAGAGCGCGAAATATTAGCTCACCCATCCGTGGGGGGGTTAATACTGTTTACCCGTAACTTTCATGACGCAGCCCAATTACGAGAGCTTGTCCGCCAAATTCGTGATGCATCAAGACACCGGTTGTTGATAGCTGTTGACCAAGAAGGTGGTCGAGTACAACGTTTCCGTGATGGTTTCACCGCATTGCCTTCTGCTCAGGCATTTGCAGCACTCAATAGTGAAATCGATGGTGCTAAACTCGCTGAAGAGGCGGGTTGGTTAATGGCATCAGAGATGATAGCCATGGATATTGATATTAGTTTTGCACCTGTTTTGGATCTTGGCCATCAAAGTATTGCGATAGGCGAACGCTCATTCCACGAAGACCCAGAAATTGCGATGGTCATGGCAGAACGTTTTATTAAAGGTATGCGCAGTGCGGGGATGAAAACAACTGGGAAACACTTTCCTGGCCATGGTGCAGTGAAAGCTGACTCACATAAAGAAACACCACGGGATGACCGCTCCTTGGAGAAGATCCGGGGTAAAGATATGTTGATCTTTAAAGACTTTATTCAGCGAGAACTACTCGATGCAGTGATGCCTGCTCATGTTATTTATACTCAAGCTGATGATCGTCCTGCGAGCGGTTCACCATTTTGGCTAAAATCAGTATTGCGAGAGCAACTTGGTTTTCATGGTGTCATTTTCTCTGATGATTTATCGATGGAAGGCGCTGCGGTGATGGGAAGTTATCCTGAGAGAGCCCAGTCATCGTTGAATGCGGGATGCGACATGATTTTAGTCTGTAATAATCGTGAAGGTGCAGTCAGCGTCTTAGATAACTTACCGAAACAATATGATAGCCAAGCTTCTAAGCTATATCATAGCGGCCGACAATATAGTTTAACAGAGTTGCAAGCAGTTGAGCGTTGGAAAAATAGCCATCGTCAACTCGTTGATTTGCATGAGCGCTGGCAAGAACATCGCTAATAATTTCTAGTACATCTGAAAGGCCAGTAATTTATTACTGGCTTTTTTGCATAAGTACGCAAAAAAGACAAATTGCTTTGCATGAATAAAATAATAAAATTATGACTTGTGGTAAAAGTTACCCGTAACTTTCTTGTTTTTTTACAGTTAATCCAAATGTTCTTTTCGACTATATTTGATAAAAATGAACTAATACTTATTTCACTATTAAAAATAATTAGAAGGTTTTTATTAATCTCATTAGTGTTATGTTTCATTTTTGAAAAAATAAAATAGAAATATTGATTGTTTTATTTGTTGGTAATTATATTTTGGGTTTAATTGAAACAAATAACCATATATTTGCATTATGTCTGGGTTTTTATGTGGTTAGGATGCTAGGTATAGCTATGTTAATTTTAATAATGAAAGCAATCATCTTAAAAAGTTAAGATGATTTTAAATAAATGAAAAATAGAATGATTCAATTAGTGCTTAATAACTATTGGTGCCTATCATTTGCTCAAGTGTTACTTAATTTAAATTTGCCTACAGAGAATAATACTTTCTCTTATGAGGGGGCTATAGAACGATCATGAGTAAATATACATCAACAAATACTACGCATTCATATGAAAGTTTCTATTGGGTGAAATTTTATACATATAGCCAATATGTATAAAGCTATTACAAATACCTATTTAAGTGGATGAGTTAACAAATAAATGAATTGCCGATAAAATTCTATTCAAAATAATGAGTTACATATTAAATTTACCTTAAAATAAAATGTGACATGCATCACTATTAAAAAGTAGCTTATTGCAACTGATGTGGCGTGTTGTGACAGCGATCGTTTTAATTGACATAAAATTACGATAGCATTCGTATTATGAAAGATTTATGACAATTTAGAGTGATAAGTAATCAATTAAAAAGATAGCAATTTAATGGTTGCATTTTAAGTTAAATATTCAAATTTATTTGAGATGATTATTTCTCAGGGATATTTTTTGCTCTAAAAAATTATATAGGAAATAAAGTGAAATTTTTTTCTTAATAAATAATACAGTGTTGATAAATACAGTGCCGTAGTGTGAGGTTTAAGCTAGATAAACACCAAATATGAGTAAGTGGCGCTATCGAATCAATAATGTATTTTTGAATTCTTATAAGGAATATTTCTATTCATAGTAATAAGTAAACACAAATACAGGAAAATACTGTATTGAATTTTATATTTAAAATGACTTATGTGTTTGAAATGGATGTATCTGTTTGTCTTTAAGTTAAATTGTTTTATTAAGCTAAAAATAAAAATGGTGTTTTGTTGTTCATGGAAACATGGCACAGCATAAAATTAATTCAAATAATCATTAACTAGGTTAATTCCAATGAAAGTTAAAAATATTGCGTTATTAATGCTTTCTCCTTGCTATTTAGCGGTAGCAATGGCAAATGCCAGCAACTGGGAAGATTCTATCAAGGAAAACTCATTCATTGCGGATTCGGAGCTAGAGCTGTCAACCCGCAACATGTGGAAATACTTAAAAACAGAAAACCGTTTTGATAAAAACGAAAACCGTTATCGAAAACAAGTTGCGAATGCTTGGGGACAAAACTTTCAAGCAGATTTCAAATCAGGTTATTTTGCTGATGTAATTGGCTTTGATGCCTCTTATTACGGCGGTATCAAACTGGGGGCAAGTAAAGACTTCGCCTCCCGTGCAATTTTATATAATGATGATGGCCATGCGAAAGGGTACAACAAAATTGGTCAACGTTATGCAAAAGTAAAACTGGACCTTGAGCCAGTAAAATTTAATGCGAAAGCAGGTTGGTTTACGCTGAAAAATACGGGTATTTTCACGAATTCACAGCGTTTATCATTGAACAGTTATAGCGGTTACTACACTAATACTGCGATCAGTGATTGGAGTTTGGATTTATTATATCTCGATAAGAAAGTCATGCGTCGCGATAGCCCAAATATTGATGCGATGTATTTCACTGATGCTAATGGTGTTCGACACAATGTTAATCATGTCATTACAGGTGGTATTAACTACAATACTAAACCATTGAAAGTATACTATTTCTATGGTCAAGCAGATGATTTATTCCGTCAGCAAGGTTTAGAAGCAAAATATAAACTGACTTCAGATGTGACACTAGGTACACAAATCTATAACCATGAATACGGTAGTGATGGTAAACGTACTGAAACCGATAAACAAAAAGGGAAGCGTAATTTTGACAAACGTGCATGGCACTACGCAGGAACGGCAGAATGGCGTATTCCTGAGTCACCTTGGACGTTAAGCACAGGTTTAACTCATACCCAAGCGAAAAAAGCGAATGGCGTAGGCCAGTTTGCGCGTAACCCAATTGGTAACACTCGTGGCCGTTTTAACTCACCAGCCTATGCAGATATCGACTACGTACGCGATGGTGAAACCATGGTTGCAATGGCGGCAGAGTATCGTATTAGTAAAGAACTCTCTGTTGGTGCGCGTACTAACTATTCAGAATTTAAATATGAAGGTGAAAGATTAAAACAAGGTCAATTTGGTCTATTCAGCTATTGGAAACCAACTGAAAACCTTTCTGTTTCGTTAAGTGGCGGTCTGGGCTGGCACCACCGTCAGGAGAACGACTACACGACTCCAAAATTATATGATGGTCACTCACGTCGTGCACACTCGTTATCTGGATCAATGACAACGACTTATCGTTTCAAAATGTAGTCGATAGTTGAAAAGGATTAAAAAAGGTAAAATAAATGAAACATAAAATTGGATTACTCACACTGCTCATTTCTGGTGCACTTTTAGCGGGTTGTGCTCCCAAAAATACAGATACCGTAAAAGTACAAGTCATTGGTATTAATGATTTCCATGGGGCTTTACAAGCCCCAGGTGATGGTAAATTAGGTGGTATTGAGTCAATTGCCACGCTGGTTAATCAATTAAGAGCGCAAAATGATAAAACTATCGTTGTTGGCGCGGGTGATTTAGTCGGGGCAAGCCCATTACTGTCATCGATGTTTTATGATGAACCTACCATTGAAGCCTTAAGTGCGATTGGTATGGAAACCAGTGCAGTTGGTAACCATGAGTTTGATAAAGGTAAAGAAGAGCTGCTGAGAAAACAAAACGGCGGCTGTCACCCAACAGCAGGTTGTGTGGGTAAAGATTCCTTTGATGGTGCTAATTTTAACTACTTAGCGGCCAACGTTATTGTGAAAGAAACAGGAGAAACTCTGTTCCCATCTTACTTTATTAAAGAGTTTGATGGCATTCCAATGGCATTTATTGGTTTAACGTTAGAAGGTACGCCAGCTATCGTGACACCAAGTGGAACCGCAGGGTTAGAATTCAAAAATGAAGTCGAAACTATTAATAACCAAGTGAAATTATTAAAAGCACAAGGTATTAACAGTATCGGTGTTCTGATCCATGAAGGCGCAACACAACAAGTTGATACCAAAGTTAAAGATATTAACCGTTGTGATAATATCAAAGGCCCAATCGTTGATATCGTTAAACAATTAGATGCGAATGTAGACTTTGTTGTCAGCGGTCATACACACCAAGCTTACAATTGTGAAATCAATGGGATGACAGTAATTTCAGCCCAGTCTAACGGGACTTTATTATCTCAATTGAATATTGAGATTGATAGAAATACGAAAGATATTGTTAGTATCAATGCAAAGAATATCCCTGTTGAAACGAGCCGTTATGAGAAAAACCCTGAGTTAACCACGTTCGTACAAAAA
Organism: Providencia sp. PROV040; assembly: GCF_032706145.1. Lineage (NCBI taxonomy): Bacteria > Pseudomonadati > Pseudomonadota > Gammaproteobacteria > Enterobacterales > Morganellaceae > Providencia > Providencia sp. PROV040. Next base: position 2,147,794 of record NZ_CP120530.1, read on the forward strand.
TACGAAAAAATTGCCTTGCCTATTTCGCAACAAGTGATGGGCTCTTTAACAGCAAATGTGGATAAAAAATTATTGCCTGCAGGAGATTCAACTCTAGGTAAGATTATTGCTGATGGGCAATTATATGCAGCTTCCAGCAAAGAAGCGGGTGGTGCGCAAATTGCGTTTATGAACAGTGGCGGTATTCGTGCTGATATGAAAGCAGGGGAATTAACTTACGGTGATATTTTCACTGTCCAGCCATTCTCTAACGTGGTTGTTACGCAATCGCTAACAGGTGCACAAATTAAACAAGCGCTTGAGCAGCAGTGGGATCGTGCTCGTCCACAAGTTATGCCAGTTTCTAAAGGTTTTTACTACGAGTGGGATGACAGCCGCCCAGTGGGTGATAAAGTTATTCAAAAATCAATGAAATTAAACGGTAAGCCGTTAGACATGAATAAAAGCTATCGTGTTGCTGCGAATGAATTCTTAGCAACGGGTGGTAGCCGTTTCTCTGCCTTCAACCAAGGTAAAGACCGTGTTTATAGCCTGCCAGATAACGAAGCGTTAATGCAGTACTTTAAAGATAACTCACCAGTTTCCGTTCCAACGGATGTGCGTATCAAGAAAATTAAATAATAAAATTTAATATTCCATTAAAAACTCTGAGGGTGTTTATCATCCTCAGGGTTTTTTTGTGCTTAATTTCCGGCATGGGGTAACGATGAGAAGGGGGGATTGATTGTGTTTACTAAATAAAAAATGATAAAGTAATAATTCTCATTATCATTATGATTTTTTGAATTTAAACAATTGATTGATATAACGGCTAAAAAGCTGACTCGATTCGTTTGGGGAAAAAAATGATTTGACGAATGTGATCGTAGTCATAATAATCAACTAAATTGATGTGAATCAATATTTGGTATTACCAATAGACCAGTCATGATATTCTAATAGGGTTAGTGTGAGTTGTGGCTAATTATTGTTATATAAGGTTTTTTTATGAGAAACCTTAAATAACATTAATATATTTTGTTTCGAGGGATTTATGACCTTATCTCAACCCAAAATCATCGTTGTCGGCGGTGGGGCTGGTGGATTAGAACTGGCAACACGTTTAGGCCGTAAGCTAGGCCGTAAAAAACGCGCACAAATTACCTTGGTTGACCGTAACCCAAGCCATTTATGGAAACCACTATTACATGAAGTGGCGACAGGTTCGTTAGATGATGGGGTCGATGCGATAAGCTATTTGGCCCATGCTCGCCATAATGCATTTAATTTCCAATTAGGTTCGCTCACGAATATTGACCGTGAAAATAAAAAAGTGGTTCTCGGTGAACTTTATGACAAACATGGTGAATTATTGGTCCCTTTGCGTGAACTAGAATACGATATTTTAGTGATGGCATTAGGCAGTACGTCGAATGATTTTGGTACACCAGGTGTTAAAGAACACTGCATTTTCTTAGATAACCCACACCAAGCGCACCGTTTTCACGACGAAATGCTAAATCTGTTTTTACGTTACTCAGTTCGTGATAACGCAGAAGAGAGCGTTAATATTGCCATTGTTGGTGGCGGTGCAACGGGCGTTGAGTTATCAGCGGAGCTCTATAATGCAGTAGAGCAACTGACCAGTTATGGTTTTAAAGGGCTAGACACAGATGCATTGAATGTCACACTAGTTGAAGCGGGTGAACGTATCCTGCCGGCTTTACCGCCGAGAATTTCAAGTGCCGCACATCAAGAACTTAATAAACTCGGCGTGAATGTATTGACGAAAACTATGGTAACCAGTGCTGATGCAGATGGTTTGAATACGAAAGAAGATGGTAAAATTCATGCGGATCTCATGGTTTGGGCTGCAGGGATTAAAGCACCTGATTTCATGAAAGATATCGCTGGGTTAGAAACAAATCGTATCAACCAATTGGTGGTAAAACCAACGTTACAAACGTCTCGTGACGATATGATTTTTGCCATTGGCGATTGCGCTTCTTGCGCTAAGCCAGAAGGGGGATTTGTGCCACCAAGGGCTCAATCAGCTCACCAAATGGCCAGCCTTTGTTATGATAATATTGTCGCTTTAATGAAAGATAAACCTTTAAAAGAATATGTTTATAAAGACCATGGCTCATTAGTTTCACTGTCTCGCTTTAGTACAGTTGGCAGCTTGATGGGGAATTTAATGCGTGGGGATATGATGGTAGAAGGGCGTATCGCTCGTTTTGTGTATATTTCTTTATACCGTATGCACCAAATCGCATTACACGGTTACATTAAAACGGGGCTAATGATGCTTGTTGGCAGTATTAACAGAATTATTCGTCCAAAGTTAAAATTGCACTAGTCAACGACTAGCTACTTGTTTAATTTGGTTTTATTAGCACTATGCACCTGTATATTCGTATAACAGGTGCATTATTTTTTATTATTTATCATTATAAATAATAATGTTAATAAATATATTAACTAAATCTGTCAAGGCTTATCTATGTTAAATATTGCGTAGAAAAACTATTTAGATCAAATTTAATAGGTTAATTATCGATTATATTGTCACTATTACTTATATAAATATATATTTTATTTTAATGAAACTTAAACCTAGAAATTAATATAAAATAAATGATCCGAATATTAACTTATCTTAAGTTTTAAATAATTAAGATGTAAATCCATTTATATAACGATAACAGCCAACCATAACAGGCTCTTCTATTATCCTATTGATTTAAAACAGTAATATTTTTGATTGTAATCAATAGGTGAAGTTGCACTAATGGTAAAGTTTATTTTTCTAAAACAGTTATAATAAACATATGTTTTCATGATAATTTAAGATAATTCTAAAAAACAACACTATTAGTAGGTAATTATCGAATTATTTTGAGTAGTGGTTACAATAGGCACGGCATACTTTAATAAGGGTTAACACGATGAAGCTAAAATTTAAGTTGTTATTAGCAACTGTAGTGATGCTCCTTATTGTATTGCTCGTGAATTCATTCAGCCAAGAGCCGGAAACTAAATTGGCTACGGTATTATCGGTTGAGCCGATCAAAGCGAATCGCCTTGTTGAGTACGAAAATTGTACAGTAACAGGGGTTTTAGGCACTTTTAATCAGCAATCTCTTTCTCGTTTTCACCCTGCGCAAAGCGAATGCAAAATGATTTTTATGATTGAAGCATTACAAGGGAAAAGCTTTCCATCTCTATTTGATATGCAAAATCAAACCTGTGTTAACACACAAAAAATGGAATTAGTGATTGTTGGATATGACGTTGTGTACCAAATTGGTAAAACAGTTGGAAAAGTCAGAACATCCTATGAACCATCAATGTTTATTCCTTTAGATGATAAAGGGCGTTTGGTGCTCACTTCATCCAATTCAGTATGTGAAACCATGCGCAGTGATATAAAAGAATTATTACCCTTTTATTGTTTACAGCAAAATGAATTACCAATCACAAAAAACTCATCAGCAGTCTTAGAACTGCAACCGAATAAAAATACATTTGGCTTTATGGAATAATTTTTTCTATAAATATTATAGAGATAAAAGGCTACAAGAGTAGCCTTTTATCATTGAAGAGCATCAAACTTAGCTAATTTGATGCTCTTCAAACCCAATGAGTAATTGTTTAATAAACTCTAGTCGAGAAACTCTTTCTGTTAAATCATGGAAAAATTTTAGTCGAACAGGGCCATCTAACCGATAAGTTTGTGGCTGGTTTTGTAATAAGCTTATTAAGAAACTTGGGTCGACTTTATTTTTATCACCAAACTCAATAAAGCCACCTTTTTCATGAGCTTCAATACGTTTAATACCAAGAGCTTGAGCTTGTAATCGAATAGCTGCGTTCGCTAATAGGAATTTACCTGCGTCAGGTAAACTACCAAAGCGGTCGATCAGTTCTGTACGCAATTCGTCGAGCTCCTGACTGTTTTTTGCACTGGCTATTCGTTTATAGAAAGACAAGCGAATATTCACGTCGTGAATATAGTCGTCTGGCAACAGAACAGGCATACGCAACTCAACTTCTGTTTGTTGGCTAGTTAAATCTTCTAATGAAGGCTCACGCCCCTCTTTAAGCGCATCGACAGCACTTTCTAATAGCTCCATGTACAGGGTAAAACCAATAGTGGTCATTTGCCCACTTTGGTCTTCACCAAGTAATTCACCCGCACCACGAATTTCTAAATCGTGAGTTGCTAAAGCAAAACCAGCTCCTAAGTCTTCCAATGATGAAATGGCTTCAAGGCGTTTATGTGCATCGGTGCTCATAGCTTTGGGATGCGGGGTGAGTAAGTAAGCGTATGCTTGATGGTGAGAGCGACCAACTCGTCCACGTAGTTGATGGAGTTGAGCTAATCCGAAATGATCCGCGCGTTCAATGATAATGGTATTCGCTGTTGGTATATCAATACCGGTTTCAATAATTGTGGTGCATATCAATACATTAAAACGTTGATGATGGAAATCCGTCATTACGCGCTCTAACTCGCGCTCACGCATTTGGCCATGCCCAACAACAAAACGTGCTTCAGGGACTAACTCTTCAAGGCGGGCCTTTGCCTTTTCAATATTTTCAACATCATTGTAAAGGTAATAAACTTGGCCGCCACGTAAGGTTTCCCGTAAAATTGCCTCACGGACAACTAAGTCATCATATTGGCGCACAAAGGTTTTTACAGCCAAACGACGTGCTGGTGGTGTGGCGATAATAGATAAGTCACGCATACCACTCATGGCCATGTTAAGAGTACGAGGAATAGGTGTGGCGGTCAGCGTTAAGATATCAACGTCTGCACGCATAGCCTTTATTCGTTCTTTATGGCGGACACCAAAGCGGTGCTCTTCATCGACGACGAGCAAACCTAAATCTTTCCATACTAAGTCACTTTGTAGCAACTTATGGGTACCTATTAGAATATCAACTTTGCCTTCCGCGGTCTGGGTAATAATTTGTTGTTGCTCTTTCGCTGTTTTAAAGCGTGATAACATTTCTATGCGGACAGGCCAGTTAGCAAACCTATCTTTAAAATTATCATAATGCTGTTGTGCAAGTAGTGTCGTGGGGACTAAAACGGCAACTTGTTTGTTATTATTAATCGCAAGGAATGCGGCTCGCATTGCCACTTCGGTTTTACCAAAGCCCACATCACCACACACGAGTCGGTCCATTGCTAATGGTTGGCACATATCACTGAGAACAGCATTGATGGCGACTTCTTGGTCAGGCGTCGTTTCGAATGGAAAGCCTTGACAAAATTCTTGGTATTGTTGTTTATCATGCTTGAATGCAAAGCCAGCCTTAGCGGCTCGTTGTGCATAAATATCAAGCAGTTCAGCAGCAACATCGCGTACTTTTTCTGCGGCTTTCTGGCGTGCACGACCCCAGCTATCACTACCTAATTTATGCAATGGGGCGTTTTCATCAGCGCCACCTGCATAACGGCTAATTAAATGGAGTGAAGAAACAGGAACATACAGTTTATCATCACCGGCATAGGTTAAAATTAAATATTCCGCTTTAATACCGCCCGCTTCTAAGGTAATTAAACCTTGGTAACGGCCTACACCATGCTCAATATGTACCACAGGTTGCCCAGGGCGTAATTCAGCTAAGTTGCGAATGAGGGTGTCAGTATTAATGGTGCGGCGGTTATCTGCCCGGCGACGAACAACACGCTCCCCAAGCAGGTCACTTTCGCAAATTAATGCCCTATGGATATCGGATTGAATAAAGCCGTGTTCAGCGGCACCAATTGTGATGGCAAATCTGCTGTCAGTAGGGCTAGTATAGCTTTGAATAATTTCAGGGCGAATTTTTAAACGGGCTAATAGCTCGGTAACGGTTTCACGTCGGCCTTCACTTTCCACAGAAAAGACGATGGTTCCATCAAATTGTTCAGTAAACTGACGCAATTTTTCAAGCGGCGTTTTGCTTTGCCCTTGTGTGCTGATATCCGGTAATGGCAGGTAATCTAAATTAGTATTTGCCGCTTTTTTGGGTAAAGATTCGAGGGATAACTGAATACGCGGCCATTTTTTTAACGATTGATTAAGTTGTTCAACAGTTAACCATAGCTCAGAAGGGGGGAGTAATGGGCGCATTGGGTCAACACCACGGCTTTCATACCGCTGCTGAGTATCAACCTGAAAGCGTTCAGCCGCTTCTTGTAAGCTCTGAGAAACAATTAAACTTGATGGCGGTAAATATTCAAATAAAGATGGCAGTGGCTGAGCAAAGAATAAAGGCTGCCAATACTCGATACCCGTCGGTAAGGTATTTTTACTGACTTGCTGGTAAATATGCTCTGGATCACGGCGAACTTCAAAGCGCTCGCGCCATTGGCTGCGGAAACGTTCAATAGCGTCTTTATCGGTCGGGAATTCATGAGCTGGGAGTAAATTGATTTGCTCTACTTCTTCGAGTGTTCTTTGTGAGTCAACGTCAAACGTTCGTAAGCTATCAATTTCATCATCGAAGAAATCAATACGAAACGGCAACGAGCTACCCATGGGAAATAAATCGAGTAAAGCGCCCCGTGTGGCATATTCACCATGCTCTAAGACTTGCTCTACATGGCGGTAGCCAGCGTTATCGAGCTCATTACGTAAGTTATCACGGGAAAGTTTGTCACCTTTTGCCATCACTAAGGCATGACTGGTTAAAAAGTCAGCAGGACAGACTTTTTGCATCAATGTATTGACGGGAAGAATTAATGCGCCTTTTTGCAAACTGGGCAAACGGTACAGTGTCGATAAACGATGAGAAATAATTTCCTGATGGGGGGAGAAATTGTCATATGGCAATGTTTCCCAGTCAGAAAGAGTCTCTATAGGGTGTTGTGTAAACTGTTGAATTTCATCTCTTAAACGTAATGCATTTTGCATATCACGTGTCACGATGATCACAGGCCCTTGGTGACGTTGTATTATTTCTCCACATTCAAGTGCACCAGCCGCCCCGATGAGGCAACCTAAATGGCGAACATCGCCACTACGACTAGGGAGTTCATAACGAAATTTTGACAACATAGAAATCTTCGGTATCTCACAGCGATTAGTAAGCAGTTAAACAAGAGTTAGCCCAAACATAGCCAATTTTTGTACGAAAAATAGTTAAGTTAATCAACAAATAGTTAAACTACAAAATTTATAACAAAACAATCAGTTTTAACTCGTAATTCGTCTGAAAGTCAGACAAAAAGGCACTTAAAGCAGAAAAAAAACCATCGGGTGGTTCCATTCATCAATCGTACCCTTTATTATCGCTGAACACTTCGCTTTGGCAACAGGGGCATCATAGATTTCATGCACCAATCTGTCTCATTATTTATAGGCCTACGCTATTTACGTGGGCGTGCTGCGGATAAATTTGGGCGTTTCGTATCCAGTTTATCTGCTATTGGTATCACACTAGGGGTTGCGGCATTGATAACCGTCACCTCAGTGATGAATGGGTTCGAGCGATCGTTACAAGATAGCATACTTGCTTATATGCCGCAGGCAATTTTAACCTCTGCCTCTGGAAATATAGACCCAGCAAAATATCCAATATCCGATCTACAACATTTAAAGGGTGTCAGCCAGATCGCACCTATTGTGCAATCTGATGTGGTATTACAAAGCCGAACCAATGTTGGCGTGGGCGTTATGGGGGGAATCGACCCCGAAGAATCTTCGCTGTTATTGGATAAACTGGTTGTCGGGCAACGCAATGACCTCAAAGAAGGCAGTTATAATGTTTTTCTCGGGAATAAACTTGCAGAAACACTCGGGGTAAAACGTGGTGATGAGGTTCGCTTAATTATTCCAGGCGTGAGTCAGTTAACACCGATGGGGCGCATTCCAAGTCAGCGCCTATTTACTGTGGCGGGTATTTTCCAAACAAATGGGGAAGCGGATACGAGTGAACTGGTCGTGGCACAACAAGATGCCGCACGTATGCTTCGTTATCCCGCAGGCCACATTACTGGGTGGCGCTTATATTTAGATGAGCCTTTACAAGTTGACGTTCTAAGTCAGCAAGCGTTACCAGATGGCTTAGTATGGAAAGACTGGCGGGAGCGTAAAGGGGAGTTTTTCCAAGCCGTTCGCATGGAAAAAAATATGATGGGCTTATTGCTTAGCTTAATTATCGCAGTGGCGGCATTTAATATTATTACCTCGCTATCACTGTTAGTGATGGAAAAGCAAGGTGAAGTGGCTATTTTAAAAACCCTAGGTCTCAAACGTTGGCGTATTTTAATGATATTTATGATCCAAGGCGCTGGAGCGGGGGTGATTGGCTCACTCATTGGCACGATATTAGGCACGATACTTTCTAGTCAACTGAATGTCATTATGCCGCTGATCGGTTTATTACCCAAAGGCGTCTCTTTACCTATTGTGCTTGATTACTCTGGTATTTTAATTATTGCACTAAGTGCAATGCTGATTTCTCTGCTGGCAACGCTTTATCCTTCTTGGCGTGCAGCAGCGGTTCAACCTGCTGAGGCTTTACGTTATGAATAAACAACCACTTCTGGTCTGTGAAAAATTAAGCAAAACATATCAAGAAGGGACATTGTCGACGCAAGTGTTGAAAAATGTCAGTTTTTCCATGGGGCGTGGGGAAATGATGGCCATCGTGGGAAGTTCTGGTTCAGGTAAAAGTACCTTATTGCATTTATTGGGTGGCCTAGATACCCCTTCAGAAGGGAATGTTATCTTTCGTGGACAGCATATAAATCAATTAACCTCAGATGAGCGTGCTGCTATTCGTAATAAAGATCTCGGTTTTATTTATCAATTTCATCACCTTTTACCGGATTTTACTGCCCTTGAAAATGTGGCAATGCCTTTATTAATTGGGGGGATTGCGAAAGAAACTGCGTTTTCTAAAGCAACTGAAATGTTAGAGGCAGTTGGGTTAGCACACCGAGCAGGGCATCGGCCTTCTGAATTATCAGGGGGAGAACGCCAGCGTGTTGCTATTGCAAGGGCGTTAGTGAATGAGCCAGCACTGGTTTTGGCAGATGAGCCGACAGGTAACCTTGATTTACGTAATGCAGATGCCATTTTTGAGTTGTTGGGTGAATTAAACCGAATACAGCGGACCGCATTTTTAGTCGTCACCCATGATATGACTCTGGCTCGGCGGTTATCCCGCCAATTGGAAATGCGAGATGGGCATTTGCAACAGGAAATTACCTTGGGGGCTCGGTAATGTCTAAATTGCCTCTTTCACTAGTCACGGCGCTGCGTTTCAGCCGTGGTCGACGCCGAACAGGGATGGTTTCATTAGTCTCGATAGTTTCAACGTTGGGGATTGTTCTTGGGGTCGCGGTGCTAATTATCGGTTTAAGCGCAATGAATGGCTTTGAACGCGAATTAAATAACCGTGTGTTATCTGTTGTTCCCCATGGGCAAATTTTTGCTGTTAAGCCACCGTATAAAGATTTGGAGTTTGCTGAGCAAGTTATCCGTAAAACGCCCGGTGTAGAAGGTGTTAGCCCTTACATCAATTTTACGGGGTTACTTGAACGTGGTGCAAATTTAAAAGCAATTCAAGTCATGGGGGTTTCACGAGAAACTCAGCCACAAGTCAGTGCGTTACCTCAGTTCATTCTCAATGATGCTTGGCAACATTTTGATGCAGGCAAACAATCAATTATTTTAGGCCAAGGTGTGGCGGATGCATTGAATGTGAAGGTTGGGGACTGGGTAACAATCATGATCCCAAATACCGATGCTAGCTTGAAAATTCAGCAGCCTAAGCGTATTCGTGTACAGGTGACGGGTATTTTTAAACTTAGTGGTTTGCTCGATCACCAGTTAGCACTCGTTCCTCTCGCAGATGCACAGGAATATCTCGACTATGGGGATGGTGTGACAGGGTTTGAAATCAAAGCAACAGACCCATTTATTGCCGATCAAGTCGTTTATGATGCAGGCTTGAAAACAATGCATCATGTCGTCGTAAAAAGTTGGATAGGCGATTATGGCTATATGTATAATGATATTCAAATGGTTAGAAGTATCATGTACTTAGCTATGATATTGGTTATTGGCGTTGCGTGTTTTAATATTGTTTCTACTCTTGTTATGGCGGTTAAAGATAAAAGTAGTGATATTGCTGTATTGCGTACCTTAGGGGCAAAAGATAGGCAAATTCGTGCTATTTTCTTATGGTATGGTTTGTTGGGCGGCCTTGTTGGCTCATTGATTGGCGTTGTGCTTGGAGTCGTCATATCATTAAATCTAACACCCATGATTAAGGTGGTAGAGGCTATTGTTGGCCATCCAATTTTATCGGGTGATGTTTATTTTATTGACTTTTTACCTTCTGAATTGCATGTCATGGATGTGGTTTATGTTTTAATTACAACCATTGTATTGAGCTTACTAGCTAGTTGGTATCCTGCTCGTAGGGCAAGCAAATTAGACCCTGCACGTATTCTTAGCGGGCAATAGCTATTAGTAGGGTTATAGGGTTAGAGAGCCAATGGTTTTTAGGAGACGATTCTAAAAACTTATTGGCTCTTCCTATGATTACTGCGCAGCTAAAAACATCTGCTTATAACTACGAGTTTCCACCATTTCTTCTGTAAATCCATATTGCTTGGCGGTCGCCATCAATTTTTGATATAGAGCTTCAAGTAAATCCTGCTCATCTGTCATAATGGCAAATTCAGCAAACCAGCCGATCCCACTAAGGTGGTCAATTGTAATGTGGATGTCATTCAGGAAATAAATGCTTCTTATTTTAGTTGTGGTTAAGTAGCAATGATATCCCAGTGTCGTTAACATGTTTTGTACATGGCGGCAGTCATCAATATTAATGGCTTTGCATTCAGAAGCTCCAGGCCCTTTAACTATCCATAATTTTATGCCTGATGGCACCATTTCACGTACACACATACTGACGCTATTGTCAGCTAGTGGTAGATGCGGGTTTTCATAGAAACAATCTGTTTCTGTATTATTTTCCGTAAAGGGTTCAGCTAAGTCGGCCTTTATTTTATGCAGAAAAGTGTCGGGGTCCGGTAAATGAAATTTAATTTCAGCTTCATATTTACCGACAAAATGTTGGCTCATGTAAAGTTCCTTGGTACTAACCTTCAGGATAATGATGGTAACACAAAGCGAAAATAGACGAGGGAGATAAAGATGAGGTTAGCGAATAAGTAAGTGCCTAGGTATTTAAATTAGGCACTTTTAGCATAAATTCTACTGGTTATTTTTTTGTCATTTTATCTAGATAGCCCATAACGAATGCAGATAATACAAAGGTTAAATGGATAACGACGTACCACATCAACTTGTCATTTGAGACACTTTTCAAGTCCATGAAGATTTTTAATAGGTGAATGGAGGAAATAGCAACAATGGAAGCCGCGACTTTATTTTTTAATGATGAAGCATCCATTTTACCTAGCCAGCCTAGTTTTTCACTGCTGTCAGGGATATCCATTTGGGAGACAAAGTTCTCATAACCAGAAAACATCACCATCACCAATAACCCACCGACTAATGCCATATCAATCAATGATAATAGCGTTAAAATTAAGTCAGCTTCAGGAATTGAAAGGATATTTGGCAAAATATGGTATAGCTCTTGAAAGAACTTAATGGTTAAAGCCAATAGTGTCAGTGAAAGCCCAAAATAAATAGGCGCTAAAATCCAACGTGAAGCATACATCGCTCTTTCAAAAAACTTTTCCATGAAACCCCTTTTAGTGGTGAATTAGCAACACAGTAAAATCTGCGAGGCGTATTTTAACTGCACGGAGAGTGAACGAGAAAGGTTTTTTTATTGTTTTACAGTTACGAACGTTTTATGGCGAATTTATGAAATATTAGTGTCATTTTTATGAATAAAAAGTGACAAAATCGATGCCTTTGATATTTTTATTTGCATTCAGCAAGATGATGCGTTTTAGTATGTTAACATTTAGATAATGTCATCAGTGCTGGTAAGGAAATAGTTAGTATGCCAATAAAGTATATACTTGGAGCTTGATTATTTTAAAAATTTCAAACAATCAGCGTTTATAAGTTTGTGTCGTAATGACATGATAAAAACAATTAATATTTAACATGATATAAGTTTATTGGTTATATGGATGAAAGGAAGCTTTGATGTTGCGATTTCGTTATAGGTTGAAAAAAGCTCGTAAGAATAAATGTATACGCCGCCAGCGACTTCGTAACCGGTCTTTTTATATAGATAATAGATTGGGTAATATGAAAAATGTCAATATTGTCGTTTTAACAGGAGCAGGTATTTCAGCCGAATCTGGTATCCAAACATTCCGTTCTGCGGATGGTTTATGGGAAGAGCATCGCGTTGAAGATGTGGCAACTCCTGAAGGTTTCGAACGTAACCCTAAATTAGTACAACGTTTTTATAATGAGCGACGTCGGCAGTTACAGCAAGAAAATATTAAACCTAATGCTGCTCACTATGCACTTGCACAGCTTGAAGAGATTTTTGGTGACCGTTTTTTGTTAATTACACAAAATATAGACAATTTACATGAAAGAGCGGGAAGCCAGCGGGTTATCCATATGCATGGTGAACTATTAAAAGTTCGCTGTAATTGGTCAAATCAAGTATTGGAGTGGAAAGGGGATTTATCGGTCGATGACCGCTGTCATTGTTGCCAATTCCCTCAGCCGCTGAGGCCCCATATTGTTTGGTTTGGTGAAATGCCAATTGGAATGGATTATATTTATCAATCCCTTGAATCTGCGACCATTTTTATCTCTATTGGAACCTCTGGCCATGTGTACCCTGCTGCAGGCTTTGTTCATGAAGCTAAATTACATGGGGCACATACGGTCGAACTGAATTTAGAGCCTAGCCAAGTGGAAAGTGAGTTCGATGAAAAACACTATGGTTTAGCCAGCAAAGTCGTTGTTGAATATATCAATAAGCTTATTACTGAGTTACAGGTTAAAAATACCGCGCAATAAGCTTTCAATACATAACATTATAAGGGGAAACGTATTGTTTCCTCTTATAGGTTAGACGTTTGTATCCATCATGGCTGGCATCGTAATCTCTTTGACGCAGGTTGCATTGCTCGTATTGGCGATGAAGCGTACGGCATTGACAACGTCTTGTAATGGGATCAATTGCCCATGACTTTTTTCAATGACTTCGTCAACGGGGGTAGTGAGTGGATACTCAGTCGCTAAATAACCTAAATTTATAACCGATATTGCTATTTTATCTTCCCGTAATGTTTCTCTTAACGATTGAGCTATTCCCCTGATGGCATATTTGGTAGCAGAAAAGGTGACTTCCTTGCCATTATGATTATCTAAACCCCATGTGGAACCAATCAATATAATCTTGCTATTTTTCGCTAAACGCAAATTGGGTAACAGTGCTTTTAAGTTCAATAAACAGGCGCTGATATTAGTCTGAACCATATTCAGCAGCTCTATGTCATCAGTCGATTCAAATTGGTACTCTTCACTAAAAGCGAGTTTCTCCCATATACCCACATTATAAATTAAGGTATGAATAGGTTGACTCTGAATAACAGACTTAATGGAATTCGCGCTATTAATGTCATTTAAATCAGCAGGGATCCACGTAAAATTAGTTTGCTCAAAAGGAGGTTTTGAGCGAGAAACACCGTAAATATGGTCTGTATTTTCAGGGAATCCTTCGACTAATGCCTTACCTAATCCTTTGCTAACACCATAAATTAAACATGTTTTTGACATGAATTTTCCTATAAACGAGTAAAATTTTGTTTTGTTTATTATTAGCTAGTAAATAAAATAATAAGGCTTCATATATAGCATACTATTTCAATTTAATGATTGATGATTAGTGTAGTGGATGAATGATATTTAACCAAAAGGTGTGTTTTTAGGTAACAAATAAATAATAATCGAATAATTAATACAATTTGATTATTACCCTTATTTATTATAGGTATTGATTGCTGCAGTAATAGCCAACCTGTAAAAGATAGGCTAAAAAATAAATTTCTTTAAAGATTTATCATAAAAAATAGTGAGCATTAACAGGAAAGCTGATTTGAGACAATAATTGAATCTGTGATCTTTCCCATAATATAGGCATTGATATTTTAGGGGGAAGGGTATGGACAAACTCTTAGAGCGGTTTTTTGAATATACCGCTTTCGATACACAATCAAAGCTAAACGCAAAAACAGTACCCAGCAGTGCAGGACAGTTAAAGTTCGCTCGTGCATTAGTTAATGAACTGAATGAGTTAGGTTTTGAAAAAATAACGCTAAGCGATCAAGGTTGCGTGATGGCTTATTTACCGTCAAACGTTGATTGGGATGTTCCTACTATTGGTTTTATTTCACATTTAGACACAGCGCCTGATTTTTCAGGTAAAAATGTGAGTCCACAAGTCCTCGAAAATTATCGAGGAGGGGATATTGCGTTAGGTATTGGTGATGAAGTGCTATCCCCTGTGATGTTTCCGGTACTCCATGAAATGATTGGTAAAACGCTGATCATGACAGATGGTAAAACTTTATTGGGTGCCGATGATAAAGCGGGTATTGCAGAAATAATCACAGCCCTCGTACGTTTAAAGGAAAAAAATATTCCTCATGGTAAAATCTGTCTTGCATTTACCCCTGATGAAGAGATAGGACGCGGGGCTCGCCATATCGATTTTAAACAATTTGATGCATTGTGGGCCTATACCGTCGATGGTGGTGGAGTTGGTGAATTAGAGTATGAAAATTTTAATGCGGCTAATGTTTCCATTAAAATTGTTGGCAATAACACTCATCCCGGTACAGCTAAAGGCGTAATGGTGAATGCATTAGGACTAGCGAACCGTATTCATTCGATGTTACCACCTGATGAAACACCTGAAAATACAGAAGGGTATGAAGGGTTTTATCATTTAACATCGTTAAAAGGTACAGTTGAAAAGGCCGAGTTGAATTATATTATTCGTGATTTTGACTTAGCAGGCTTTGAAGCTAGGAAGAAAAATATAATTCGAATTGCTGAAAAAGTTGGCGAAGGGCTGCACCCAAGCTGTTATATCGAACTGACACTTGATGATACCTATTATAACATGCATAAAGAGGTCATGAAGTACCCACATGTTATTGAATTAGCGAAACAAGCAATGCTTGATTGTGGCATTGAACCAGTTATTCAACCTGTCCGTGGTGGTACCGACGGTGCACAGCTTTCACATCGCGGTTTACCATGTCCAAATATTTTCACAGGTGGTTATAATTTCCATAGTAAACATGAGTTTATAACACAAGAAGGTATGGAGCAGGCTGTTAGTGTGATTATGCGTATTGCGGAGCTAACGGCCATTCACGCACGGCAATCGTGATATTTTATGAGAAGTAAGAGAGGTTGTTGACAAAGTGGGATAAAAGCGTGGTTTTTCCCACTTTGTGTTATCAGCCGAAAATCAATAAATTGATTTTCCTAATTTATTTTCAAAACCTATTCGACTTGCCGCTAAACATAATATGTTTGTCAGCACTCTTACTGTTGTTATTGAAATAATACAGAAATACCACTAAGTGCCAGTAAAACTCCCATGACTAAATTAAACCGCTTTAATGTCTTAGGTTGTTTTAGCCTTTCTCTTAATTTACTACCAAACATAGCCCAGATAGCAACACATGGCCAATTGATGGCTGCAAATATGACAGCGACTTGCAACATTGATAAATAAGGTGAAATTGTATTGGTATACATCGCCATTCCAGAGACTGCCATCATCCAGGCTTTAGGATTTATCCATTGAAATAACGCCGCTTCTAAGAAAGTTAGTGGTTTAATTTCTTGGTTATTTGTCTGTGCAATTGAATGGCTAATAGTGGTTTTCCATGCAAGCCAGAACAAATAAATAATTCCAAAATATTTTAATATCGAATAAACCATAGGGGATGATTGAATCAATGCGCCCACCCCTAGCCCTACTGCCACTAACATAATAAGAAAGCCAATTGATACTCCAAATGAATGAGGTAATGTTTTTCTAAATCCAAAATTAATACCTGAAGCAAGTAACATAATATTATTTGGGCCTGGAGTTATGGATGTCACAAAGGAAAACAATGATAAAGCCAAAAGAGTTTCTATGTTCATGTTGTTATCATCTTTAAAAGGGACAATTAACGCTGTGCGTGACTGGCGACGGTGAAGTCAAAACAGTTTAAAATTGAATCAAATAATGTGCTTTATCTTTGCGTGCTTACGGGCAAGAAGGGGACATATTGCGAGTAGGTGCTAGCGGGATATAATATATATTAAAATAAATAATTTAGTTATTAATAATGATGTGTTAATTGTAGTCAGCGGTTTTCAATTGATGGTCAGGAGGGTGCTGCCATATCATACTAATAATATTATTTTTAATAAAAGACCCATAATGAATGGGCCTTTTTCACAAATATAAATTTAATATTATCAGTACCGATTAATCATCAAAATACCAATAACCATTATTAACGAGCGCAGTAAGCAGTGCGATGAAATTAACATCATCAATGGCATCAGCTAAATTTTCGCTATTAACGGCATCATAGCGGCATAAACTATCAGCGGCCTCATAACACTCAGTTTCCAAGCATTCACCATTAACAAAAAATTGGTCGCCAACGCGTAATGCTCTGAGACCATTTAATTTGTATAAGGTTTCTTGCTGAGTTTTTAGCAAATCATAGATTTCTTCTTGCTCATAAGGCGGTTCAGGTGGCGCAATGTCTAACTCGTGGCGTGATTGGGAGATAAACTCACCTAACCATTTGCGAAAGAGCTCAGGGTCATTAATGAGTGATTCCATCATCTCACGCAGCTTAATTTGTTCACCTTGCAAGATCTCCGCGGGGTTATCACGGAATGATAAATCAGGGTCACTATAGCGGTAGCTGCCTAAATCGTTAGAAATTAAGTGATCGGCAAAGCTACTGATTAATTCACGAGTATTTGGTGCACGAAAGCCAACCGAGTAATTTAATGAAGGTTCAATGGCGTAGCCTTCATGTGGGAACCCAGGTGGAATGTACAAAATATCGCCGGGTTCCATTTCTTCGTCGATGATGGCATCGAAAGGTTGTACTTGCAGTAAGTCAGGGTGCGGGCAATGTTGTTTCATTGGGATTTTTTCGCCCACGCGCCAACGACGGCGGCCTTCACCTTGAATAATAAATACATCGTATTGGTCGAGGTGAGGACCTACACCACCGCCGGGGACCGAGTAGGAGATCATTAAATCGTCCATTCGCCAGTCTGAAAGTACACGGAATGGTTTCATCAACGCAGAGCTTGGGTGATGCCAATGGTCAACAGCCTGAACTAAAATAGACCAATTTTCTTCACCGAGATGGTCATAGCTTTCAAATGGGCCATGGCCAACTTGCCAAATCCCTTCTTTATGGCTAACTAAACGGCTATCAACCTCATCTTCCATCGCCAAACCTGCAAGTTCGTCAGGCGAGATAGGGTCAATAAAATTTGCAAACCCTTTTTTGATAAGCAGTGGGCGCTTCTGCCAGTGACTGTCGAGGAAACTTTGCCAGTCGAGATTTAGTTTGTAATCCATCTTATTGTCCCTTGGAGCTGCTAAATATAGCTAATCAGTTTATTGCAATATACCCGGTCTCAATACTACAAAATGACCTATATGTGTAATGGTATGATGTTAAATAAACTTTATGAGAAACATATAGTAAAGGTTTATCTTGAGAGTAAACCAATCAGTTACCCTAAATTACTTTTCATAAAACACTTCACAAATAGTATACCGGAAATGGTTTGTAAAATAGGGGGTAAACGGACACATATCACAGATTAACTATCTTCAATCATAGATTGCTGCCTAAATGTGACGGATAAACGCGCTCCGCCAAGAGGGCTGTCACTAATTATGATTTCCCCGTCATATTGGTCGATAATATCCACTGCAATAGATAAGCCTAAACCTTGACCTGGGCGAAGGGTGTCTGCGCGTTGCCCTCTAACGAAGATCAAACTACGTTTGCTTTCAGGCACCCCTGGGCCGTCATCATCGACAACTAATGTTAAGCTATCAGCACCTACAACAGCACTAACTTCAACAAATTCAAGGCAATACTTACACGCATTTTCCATGATATTACCCATCACTTCCATAAAGTCATTGGGTTGACCCAGCCATGTTGTTTCAGGAGAAACATTAACCGTTATAGAAACACCTTTGTGCTGATAAACTTTATGTAGGGCACTTGCAAGGCTATCTAGTATTGATGGGACAGATGAAATTTCACGTAGCATCATGTTTTCATCACCTTGCGTTGATGCGCGGTGTAAATAATAACCCACCTGTTGAGAAATACGGCCAATTTGTTCAAGCATGATAGGCTCTGCTTGTTCAATGTTCATTTGTTTGCCTGAACGAAGTAGCCGCAATGTTGACTGTAAAACAGCTAAAGGTGTCTTTAAACTGTGTGTTAAATCAGAAAGTGTGGTGCGATATTTACTGTAGCGTTTTCGTTCATTCGTTAACAAAATATTAAGGTTGCGTACTAGGCCGCGAAGCTCATACGGTGGGTTCTCATCCAGAGTATCCCGTTCACCTTTTTCTAGGCTACTGAGTTGTGATACTAATGATTTAATTGGCCGTAGACTCCAATAAGCAGCTAGCCATAATAACGGGATGACTAAGATTAAATTAGCCAGCAAAACATAACCAAACCACTCCCAAACTAACCCGGTATTTTGTAAGTCTTGTGGTAGAGTATCTACAACGACTATGGTGAGTGGGGGCAGGTTTTCACTTGCTGCATATTGGTTGACGGACACGGAATGAGTCAGCGGTTCGTCATCGTTATCCATGTCATCTAACTTTGTATTGAATTCGGGGTTATCGTCTAGGAGTTGGCGGGTTTCACGAATATCCGTATCAATTTCATATAAGCCCTCTTTTTTTAGCCAATCATTACGGATCAGCCGTTCAACGCTAGGCACATCACGTTGGCGCCATAGCACAAGCCCTTGTTCATCATAAATAATAACCAAAGTTGGGTTATTCAAAGTAAAATTTGGTGGGACTCGGATGTCAATTTTATTATTTTGCCATTGGGCTAGGCTATAAATTAAGTTACTTTGGCTACGTAATAAGGTGTAAGTCGTTTTATCAAAACTAATTAAATACCCCAAAATCGCAACAATACCATAGGATAAAGTGAGCGCTAAGATTACCGCTGATGTTGCACAAAGAAAACGTGCTCGTAGCGAAAGGGGTTTGAACTTAAATTTACTTAGCCACATATTAGCCATTCACATCAAAACGATAGCCTTGACCGCGTACAGTAACAATTACATCATCACTATGGAATTGTTGAATTTTTTTGCGTAATCGGCCCATTAAAACATCGATAGTATGACTTTCTCTAAGTTCGGCATCTGGATAAAGCTGGCGCATTAACGAGTCTTTGCTAACCACTTTTCCATTATTGCGGAGCAGTGTTTCAATAATGGTGTATTCAAAAGCCGTTAATTTGACGGTTTCACCATTAACTGTAAATTCTTTACGTGAGAGGTCAATAACGAAATTACCTAATTCGAGAACTTGTGAAGCGAGACCGCTATTTCTGCGCATTAAAGCTTGCATACGGGCGACCAGCTCTTCTAGCTGGAAAGGTTTCGTCACGTAGTCATCTGCACCACTGTTTAGCGCTTGTACTTTTTCTTGCCAACTCTCCCGAGCCGTCAATACTAAAAGTGGAATATTGACGTGCTCACCACGCCAGCGTTTTATCATGGAAAGCCCGTCTTCATCAGGTAAGCCCAAATCGACTACCGCGATATCTGGACAACTTTCGTGTAAAAAATAGTCAGCTTCTTTTGCGTCTTCAGCGGAGTCAACCTGATGACCCAGATCTTTAAGCTGTACGGTTAAATGGTGGCGAAGTAACGCATTGTCTTCGACAATAAGAATACGCATGGGAAACCCTCACATTGAAAAGAGATAGCTACAACTGATTCAAATAGTAGCACTAGTAACGCTATGGTAAAAAGAGTTCTGAATAACGACAAGAGATTAAGTAAATATAAATCAAACGAACCGGAAAAATAGTTTATTTTCACTAAGGCGCAGATATGAGGTGTTGATTGTGTAAATATGTGAAGAAATATAGTTGATAAAAAATGAATATGACCTAGTTATATTTTTGTCTGCAAATAAAATTTAGAATTCTTAATAATCAATGCATTAATTCTTTTTAGGAACACGTTGAATATAACGTAAAGAGATGAATTGAACAATTAACGCGCAGATAATTGCTATGGTATAGGCAGCGAATAAATTAAATTTAGGTAACACGAGGCTTAAACTATAGAAGAAAACCGCAAAGCTGAATAGCCCCGCGACGAGTCCTCTCATAACTCGCTGAGCTGCTTGCGCGTTTATCATAATATATGAAAATACAGCTAATATTGACGCCATAAAAGGATATGAGGCTAAAACACCACTTGCTCCTGCACCAATAAATGGCGCAATTAAAGTCACCCCCACCACCAGCACGGCAATTAATAACATTCTCGCTGGCAAATCCCATCTGGGAGGAGATAGTTTTTTAAAATTCACGGGTACATTAGGTATAAAAATCATTGCTATCATCATAATTAGGATATCAATGATGAATAACATTGATTGAGAAAGCTGACTGACTTGTAAAATATAAGCGGTCACACTAAATGTGAGTGTCGCTATAATGAGAGCTTTGCAACAGCCATATGCAACTAAAAAATAAAACACGACCGCAAAACAAGCCTGCGCAGCCGTTGCTGATAATGAGCCTAAAGTTGCTTGCGTGGCAAATTCTGTGCCATATTCGAGAGCAAGGAAAAAAGAGATAGGGCCAGAGGTCAACGGTAAGCCGACAATAAGGCCGCCAATGGATTCACCCCATCGGCGAGCAGCAAGGCTTGCTGTTAGTAATAAAAGTGGCGTGATAACGACTTTGAAAACGAATAGTTCCATTATCTATAGCCGCCTTAGTTTATAATACATATATAGGTAATAAATAGTTCGGATAGTGCAACTAACCAATTAATAATAGAACGATATGTTAAAGTAAGAACTGATTTAGCGGTGTGATATTAGTATCACTAATACGAGAAAAAATCGAAAAGATTAAGTAAAAAGGGCGACTTAGAAGCCGCCCATTTTGAAAATATTGAGACTATTTTAGTTCATCAATAAAAGTGACAGCGTAACCGATATAGTTAGCCGGCGTCATTTCTTTTAACCGCGATTTTTCGTGTTCTGGCAAATCTAAACCATCAATAAATTGTTTCATCCCTTCAGCGGTAACGCGTTTGCCACGGGTCAATTCTTTGAGTTTTTCATATGGTTTTTCAATACCATAGCGGCGCATTACAGTTTGAATAGGCTCAGCTAATACTTCCCAGTTTTGGTCTAATTCATCCAGTAAATGCTGTTCATTAACTTCTAATTTGTTTAAGCCTTTCATGGTTGATTG
This sequence comes from Providencia sp. PROV040, assembly GCF_032706145.1. NCBI lineage: Bacteria > Pseudomonadati > Pseudomonadota > Gammaproteobacteria > Enterobacterales > Morganellaceae > Providencia > Providencia sp. PROV040. The sequence continues at coordinate 2,169,284 of NZ_CP120530.1, forward strand.
ATAAGCAATCAATGCATAACCTAGGCCGACACCGAGATTACGTAATACAGTCGAGTCCGTTAAGTCACGCTGCCAGCGAGAAACAGGGAGCTTGCTCGCTAAATGACCTAAGACGGCATTTGCTAACCCTAAGTTACCTTCAGAGTTTTCAAAATCAATCGGGTTCACTTTGTGTGGCATGGTAGAAGAGCCAATTTCACCAGCGATTGTTTTTTGTTTGAAGTGATTTAATGCGATGTAGCCCCAAATATCACGGTCGAAATCTAACACGATAGTGTTAAAACGAGCGACACAATCAAATAACTCAGCAATATAATCATGAGGTTCAATTTGCGTGGTGAATGGGTTCCATTGGATGCCTAAAGACGTAACGAAGGTTTCGCTAAATTCGTGCCAGTTAACTTCAGGGTAAGCGACCATGTGGGCATTATAGTTACCAACTGCGCCATTGATTTTACCTAAAATTTCAACTTGTTGCAGCTGACGGAATTGGCGTTCCAAACGATAAGCAACGTTGGCAAACTCTTTACCAATGGTGGAAGGCGTTGCAGGTTGGCCGTGAGTACGCGATAGCAACGGCAAATTGCGGTACTCATGAGCCATTGTTTTGATTTTATCAATAATTTGACGCCATTGTGGCAGTAATACTTCTTCGCGAGCAGTTTTCAGCATTAATGCGTGCGAAAGGTTATTAATATCTTCTGAAGTACAAGCGAAGTGGATAAATTCAGAAACTGCATGAAGAGCAGGGATGTTGGCTACTTTTTCTTTTAGGAAATATTCTACAGCTTTCACATCATGGTTGGTTGTGCGTTCAATTTCTTTGATACGCATTGCGTCTTTTTCACAGAAGTTCGCGACAATTTCATCTAAGTAAGCGATTGCGTCAGCGTCAAATGAAGGAACTTCTTTGATTTGAGCGGTTGCAGCCAGTTTTTGTAGCCAGCGAACTTCAACTTGTACGCGAAATTTCAGTAAACCAAACTCACTAAAAATAGTGCGTAAAGCGCTGACTTTATCACCGTAACGGCCGTCAATCGGGGATACAGCGGTCAGTGAGGATAATTCCATTGGTAGCAACTCCAGATTTAAAGGTGAGACAAAATATCTTTCGCCTGATTAGCCAGACGATTGCGAGAGAACATGAGTTGGATACGACTTCCACCAACTTGTTGCCAAAGCACTGCGCAGCGAATACCTGCGAGCAAAGTGGCTCTAACTTTTGCTTGAACTAGTGTATTTTTGAGAATGTCTGGGGAACCAGTGACTTGAATTCGAGGCCCTGCAGGGCTGACTACGTCGACGTAAATACCCGCAAGTGCGTTAAACACACCTTCAGAGAGCGGTTCAAAATAGTCAGCTTGGCGCTCAAATTGTTCAATACGTTGACCAAGTTGGTTCATCGCTTCTTGATTTTTATTAAGACGGCGCTCAAGTACCATAATACTTAACATATAACGTGTCATTTCAGCGGATAAACCACTGTTACCGCCTGTTAACATGCCTAACATGGCATTGAGACCGGTCTTTAAATTTTCGGCATCATTACCAAATACATCCAAAGTTGATTTTGGATTCATATTGGTGAGGCAATTGACCATGGTTTCAGTGTCTTTCTCGAGACAAACACCTTCATGTGCGAGTTTTTGAACCATCGCGCTTGCTTGGCAGATACCCGCTAAAGCAAGCGTAATGTCGTAATAGTTTTTTGCCACATTTACTCCTGAATACGGGCTTCAATAATACCGCCACCGAGACAGACTTCATCGATATAAAATACGGCGGATTGACCTGGAGTGACAGCCGCGACTGGGTAGTCAAATGCAACTTCAATGCGATCATCACTTAATGGGGTTATCGTACAAGGGATATCCGCTTGACGATAACGTGTTTTTACTACACAACGTAGTGGTTCAGTCATTGTTTTACGGTCAACCCAATGTAATTGCTGAGCAATTAACCCAACAGACATTAACCTAGGGTGTTCATGGCCTTGAGCAACGATAAGAATATTGTTTTCAACGTCTTTATCGACAACATACCAAGGTTCTTCAGAGCCCTCTTTTGTACCACCGATACCTAAACCTTTACGCTGACCTAAGGTGTGGTACATCAAACCTTCATGTTGACCAATTGTTTCGCCATCGACAGTGACGATAGGGCCGGGTTGAGCAGGTAAGTAGCGGCCTAAAAAGTCGCGAAACTTACGCTCACCAATGAAACAAATCCCTGTAGAGTCCTTTTTTTTCGCAGTAACTAAGCCAATTTCTTCGGCAATACGGCGTACTTCAGGTTTTTCGAGCTCACCAACTGGAAAAAGGCTTTTAGCGACTTGCTCGTGACTCAGGGTATATAAAAAATAACTTTGGTCTTTGTTGCCATCTAAGCCACGTAATAATTGGCTTTTACCATCGATATCACGGCGACGCACATAATGACCAGTGGCAATGTAATCTGCGCCTAAATCTTCAGCAGCAAATTCTAAGAAAGCTTTAAATTTGATTTCTTTGTTACAGAGAATATCTGGGTTTGGTGTGCGACCAGCTTTATATTCAGTTAAAAAATGTTCGAAGACATTGTCCCAATATTCAGCAGCGAAATTAATGGTATGAAGTTCAATACCCAGTTTGTCACACACGGCTTGCGCATCGGCAAGGTCAGCCGCAGCTGAGCAATATTCTGTGTCGTCATCTTCTTCCCAATTCTTCATAAACAGACCAGCAACCTGATACCCTTGTTGCTGTAGCAAGTAAGCGGATACAGAGGAGTCAACACCACCGGACATACCGACGATGACTTTTTTTTGGCTGTTATCTGACATGGTACTATTATTTGACATGGAAATATCTCACTGCGGAAAAATCAAGCCCCATACTTTAGCATGTTGTTCCCGCATTACACCAGAGTTAGAGGGGAATATTATTGCTTGGTGAAATCTTCACCAAGCAGAAGTTTAGTGCTTAACGATAATGATCGCCGTAAGCTGTTAAGATATCGAGAGGATAATGTTTTCCTGTGAGAAAACAGCGTAAACTTTCAGCCACTAATGGTGAACGCAGGCAGTTGCTATCTATAATTTCTTGGGCGGTCAGCCAGTGGCATTCGCTAATATCACTGTCTTGTGGCTGTGTTTCACAAATGGATTCAAGTTCTACGGCGAACAAAAAGCGGATAAACTGGGTTTTATCTGGGGCAATCCATTGGTGAATTTTAATTAATTGTGTTGGTGTGGCTTTGATTCCAGTTTCTTCTAGTAATTCACGTTCGGCGGCTTGCAAAATCGTCTCACCAGCTTCTAAGTGCCCAGCGGGTTGATTCCAAGTGGGTTTGTCGTTTATCCACTCTTCCACGACTAAAAATTTGCCTTGAGCATGCACAACAGTTGCTACAGTCACATTAGGTTTAAACAACAGTTATCTCCTTCCATTCGCCAACTGAAAGATTTCCCAAATTAAATTCACCAATCTGATAGCGAATTAGCCTAAGTGTTGGAAAACCTATATTTGCCGTCATACGACGGACTTGCCGATTACGTCCTTCATATAAGGTGATTTTTAACCAACTGGTCGGGATATTTTTACGTTCCCGTATAGGCGGGTTTCTTTGCCATAGCCATTCTGGTTCATCAACTAGTTCGATCCCTGCGGGGAGCGTTGGACCATCATTTAATGTTAATCCTCGCCGAAATTTTAGCAATGCATCTTCGCTGGGAATACCCTCTACTTGAGCATAGTATATTTTCCCTGTTTTTTTCTGTGGTTGCGTTAAACGGGCCTGTAGTTTTCCATCATTAGTTAAAATTAATAAGCCTTCACTGTCCCTATCAAGGCGTCCTGCTGCGTATACATCGGTGATTGGAATATATTTTTTTAATGTATCGCGGCCTTGTTCATCAGTAAATTGAGGTAAAACATCAAAGGGTTTGTTAAATAAAATGATTTTAGTTGGTGTTTGCGAACTAACCGAAATCCGCTTAGCTCTATGCTTTAACGCAGTAGAGGTTGGCGAGTAACGATTTTTTTTCGGAACTGATTTTTTGTTCGGTCTGTTCATGGTCATTCAATGAGAATTTATTGGTTTTAATTTATGGCGATTTATTCCATCTAGTGTAGGAGATTTAGCGGTTTGATCCTAGAACGTATTTTTCATGGTGATGTAATATTTAATTAACAACTTTAAAAACATTTAAATCAATAAAAACAATTTTTCATTTAAAAATAAGTACATATGAGTTTGTTTGGATGACGATAGTGTGAGCGGAACGTGTTTTTAATTTGAGTTAACTTGCTAGTATTATTTGTTGTTAGGAAATTATTTTAACAAAAGTTAAGTCATTCGCTCAAATGCGTCGTTGACAACTTTTCGTCGTGGTTTGATTTATTTCTAATAATGGAATGCTTAAATTAATTTATTGATTTAACAGTGTTTATAAATAGTTATTTGATTAACTTACAAGATAAAACAGTACGTTAAATGCGATCGGCATTGAAGCTTAGATGAGTAATCATTGGCGTTCGACGCAGATTGAAGTAGTATTGACACGTCTCTTACAAAAAATTAACAAGCAAAATACGCAAGTGAAAGGAGAGGTTAATGGAAAGCAAAGTAGTAGTTCCGGCAGAAGGCGCTAAAATTACCATTGATGCAAAAGGCAAGCTAAACGTTCCGAACAACCCAATTATCCCTTATATCGAAGGTGACGGCATTGGTATCGATGTTACACCAGCAATGTTAAAAGTGGTTGATGCGGCAGTTAAAAAAGCCTACAACGGTGAGCGCAAAATTTCTTGGATGGAAGTTTACACCGGTGAAAAATCTACACAAATTTATGGTAAAGATGTTTGGTTACCAGAAGAAACCCTCGATTTAATCCGTGATTACCGTGTTTCAATTAAAGGTCCTTTAACAACTCCTGTTGGTGGTGGTATTCGTTCCTTGAACGTTGCACTACGTCAACAACTTGACCTGTATATCTGTTTACGTCCTGTTCGCTACTACAAAGGCACGCCAAGCCCAGTTAAACAACCCGAATTGACGGATATGGTTATTTTCCGTGAAAACTCTGAAGATATCTATGCGGGTATTGAGTGGAAAGCGGGTAGTGCAGAAGCAGACAAAGTTATTAAATTCCTGAAAGATGAAATGGGTGTGACTAAAATCCGTTTCCCACAAGACTGTGGTATTGGTATTAAACCTTGTTCAGAAGAAGGCACAAAGCGTTTAGTTCGTGCAGCAATTGAATATGCTATTGATAACGGCCGTGATTCAGTGACTTTAGTTCATAAAGGTAACATTATGAAATTCACTGAAGGTGCATTTAAAGATTGGGGATACCAATTAGCACAAGAGGAATTCGGCGGTGAATTATTAGATGGCGGCCCATGGGTTAAAATTAAAAACCCTAAAACAGGCAAAGATATCATTGTTAAAGATGTTATTGCAGATGCTTTCTTACAACAAATCCTGCTGCGCCCAGCTGAATATGATGTTATCGCGTGTATGAACCTAAATGGTGACTACATTTCTGATGCATTAGCAGCACAAGTCGGTGGTATCGGTATTGCACCAGGTGCGAATATTGGTTCTGAATGCGCATTATTTGAAGCAACGCATGGTACTGCACCTAAATATGCAGGCCAAGACAAAGTTAACCCAGGCTCTATCATCCTTTCTGCTGAGATGATGCTGCGCCACATGGGTTGGACTGAAGCGGCTGACCTAATCGTTAAAGGTATGGAAGGCGCAATCGAAGCTAAGACTGTAACCTATGACTTCGAACGTCAATTAGAAGGCGCTAAATTACTGAAATGTAGCGAATTCGGTGACGCAATCATTAAACACATGTAATTTATTACGTAGTGTGATTAATAACGGGAGCCTAAAAACTCCCGTTTTATTTTGCCTAGAAAAATTCTTCTGCAAAACCACTGCAAAACCACTGCAAAACAGGCTACAAAATAATCGTTATTTTAAAGCTAAAACCTGCCAATTTTTCCCTCAGTCATCATTATATTTATCAGCCATCGCTTGGCTCTTATGGCCAAGAAGTTTCTGGATATTGATACCTTGTTCTCGATAGAGTCTTTCCGATAAAGAACGTTGTTCATGAAATGAAGGTGCTGATCTTTCTGGCCATGTTAACCCGCATTTATTCTGTTGAAATTGCACCAGGTAAACCGGCATTACAGATTGAAATGACGGATAAAAAGCCGAGTGCATCGTTTAAAACACCGTCTTATGACAATGTTAAGCCAGAATCGGTTATTCCGAGTGTAACGTCTGAGATATATCAGGGGATTGTTGATTTTGGTGGCGATCATGCGCCAATTTATATTTCAATATCGAAGAATCCAACGAACTGCACAAGAAAAACAACTGATTGAGGAAGCTAACCGAGATTGGCGTGCTTTATATCCAGCTGAAGCTGCAGAATTAGATTGGAAGCAAGCAAGTAGCGAGTTATCACAAGCAGATGTAGATGCTCGGACACTCAGACAGCAAAAAGAGAACTCGATAAAACTAAAAGCTCTCCGGAAGGCGGTGCTTTAACTGATGTGAGTAAAAATCCTTTACAAATTAAACAGTCAAGTCAGGTAATTTCTAGCGTATTTGGTATTGAATATATTGAAAAAATTGATAATCAAAAAGCATTGTCATATTTACTCAATCGTAATCCTGAAGATTATGTTATTAACATTTTGAGTATTGCTAGCGTATATGGATATGAGACTGATGATGGTAGCGAACCTGAAGTTCTAATTGATGATCCGGAAATTTATGAGTCTATTGTAGAGCGTTTCACATTAGCAAAAGAGCGACTTTTAGACGCTGAAAAAGCAATTAAAGAAGCAGAGAGAAAGCTGGGCATAGCTTTAGAGAAAAAGAAAAAAGCCGAAGCTAAAGAAAAGAAAGCGAAGCGTAAAAAGCCTGGCACTGCTACAGGAAAAGGCAAAAAAGTTAGCGATAAATGGCTTAATGATGCCAGTAAAGAAAATGGTGCTCCTATTCCTGAGCAAGTAGCTAATAAATTACGAGGTAAGAAATTCAACAGTTTTGATGAGTTCAGGAAGGCCATCTGGGATGAGATATCAAAATTTCCAGAATTGATTAAAAACCTTAGTAAGAATAATAAAACTCTTGTTTCTAAAGGATACTCGCCTTTTGCTAGGAAAAAAGATCAAGTTGGTGGTAGAAAGGTACATGAGTTGCACCATGACAACCCAATTAGTGAAGGGGGAGAAGTCTATAACATGGACAATTTAAGAGTTACGACCCCGAAAAGACATATTGATATCCATAGAGGTAAATAAGAATGGAACTAAAAAATAATATTACTGATTATACAGAATCTGAATTTTTAAAGTTATTAACAATTATTTGTAATGCAGATACAGCAAGTGAGGAAGAACAAATTAAGTTTGTGACTCACTTTGAAAAAGTAACAGAGCATCCAAGCGGAAGTGATCTTATTTACTACCCAGAGGATGGAGCCGATGATTCTCCAGTCGGAATTTTAAAAACAGTCAAAGAATGGCGGGCTAAAAATGGCAAGCCTAGTTTCAAAAAAGGCTAAGAACTACTGCTAATGGAATAGCTGAACATAAAGCATCAATGATTTAAGGATGAATCATTGATGCTTATCCTCTTGCCATTTCAGGTTATGGATTTGCTTAACATCAAAAATAAAGCGGCCGTATTTAATGATATTCAACTGATGGAGTCAAAAGCTTTAGAATTGATCCATAAAAATAGAGCGAAAGCTGAACCACCATGTTCAAGACGCTTATAGACTCTTATAAACGCTTATAAATGTCTATATGACATACAACTGGGCTTGTTAAGTTAGCTTAAACACTTTAATATGATCGCAGCTATCTTAAGCATATTGCTTAATTACCCGTCAAAATGTCATTAATCTAAACTAACAAGGGGGCTATATGAGAACTGAACATACCAGATCTGTACAAACAATTAGCCATGCAACAGAACTTGTTAATACATTTTTTGATGATAATACTGAAAAGTTTTTCTCTGTTCGTCGCCTTAGTATGAGAAAGGATCCGAATAGACAGTTGTTTATTGTTACTATCGAAAATGATAACAAAAGCGATGAATATGAAATTGTTCCTTTTGCTGAGTTATCATATCGCCAAAAAAAGATTAATATAGTCGTTGACCCTAGCACGCAATATCCAGAACTAAATCAAAGCATAACTGATGTGATTGAAAAAATTAAATCTTCAATTCTTGGTTACATGTCAAATTATCAGAAGTTGTCTGTCCATTAATAAGATAGTGAGAATGGAATGGCTCCAAACTTTACCAGTAGTTACTCAAAGGATCTGAATAGAAAGCCAGAATGTGAAAGAGAAGATGAGATAGAGTCTTTCCATTATCTTACTGTTGAGGGCGATTTACTAAAAATCACGGAATACGCTCTTACTGGCAGCGAGTTTCATTATTACTCTAAAATTGTCGCATTAGGTTGTACTACTGAAGGTTTTTATGCAGACTATGCTGAGTTTTTGAGAAGTCACCGATTTTCTGATGAACATATCATTGGTGAGCTGCTTGAGTTAGGAATGCACGCGGAAGAAGATGATACTTTAATTGGGCGTGTTGCTTATAATGACTTCACTTTTTTTGATGGTTCAGCGATAAAGACAGGCAAGCAAATTAGGGGCGTGGCTATTCTTGATGATTATCAGGCTGGTGGCGTAGCTCGTAATGTTTATAAGTGCTTGTTACTGAAGCATGAATATATAGTATGTGATAACTTACAAACTATAGGTGGTGGTTCGTTGTGGGTGTCTGGCATGACCAGTATTGGTGAAGTAAGGATCTATGATACCATCCAAAAAAAATTCATTGATGTGCTATCAAAGGCTGGCTGTGGGTACAACGGTATAATCCCGTGGAGTGCAGAAGGCTTATCTCAAGCGGATATCGCTAAATGGGAGCCTAGGAAGTTATCAATGGACTCTTGCCATCATATAGTAAACATTATCAGCAAAAATAGAATTTACAATATTGACTAATGTATTAACAGCTAAACCCACTTCGGTGGGTTTTTTATTGCCTAAGTAGAGGGGCCTCACCCACAGACCTTATTTCTTCGGGCATGGCCATGCACTAATAAATGAATCCACTACCTGATGACTTGCTTGCTTGTTACGAGCTTCAGGTGAATTTTTTAGGTGCTTGGCCGCAACATCCATAGCTTGGTTCAAAGTAACACTACGTGGTGGGCAGAAAAGAATGCCTGAACCAAGGTCAAATGTTCCCGCAATATAGCCCGAGTACATACCCGATTTAACAACATCGTTAGCATCTAACAGAGTGTCATTCATTAGACGCTCCCTTGCTTGACTATATTCATGCACAGAATTCCCATCCCAAAGGTAATTTTGAGCAAAAAGTGGCATAGGGATTAGTAGGAGAAGTAAAAGTTTTTTCATTAGAAGTCTCAGAGAATAATTAATATTTTAGTGTTTTGGTAGGGCGCAAAATATCATATTTTCTTATGCTTTAAAAATGACAAGTCTAGCTGGCCTAATTCAGCGGTTTTTATTGCCTGAACTCTGCATCTATCCTAGAATTTACGTACTTAACTTAAATATGGTGATGTATGAAAAAGGGATTGGTGGTATTGCTTTTAGGTCTAGCTTCGTTTAGCTCATTTGTCAGCATTGCGAGTGTTGGCGCTAATGAACGGCCTGAAATTACAGAAGATGATGTAGTGCCAGATATGGCGGCAAGTATTAATCGACAGAAAGCACTTCTATATGGTGCGTTTGAAAAACATGGCAACATACGTACTTGTAAGCGTTTAGTTGATAACATGGTTGCTTCGGCAGTTTTTTTGTTATGAGCATCGATTAAGGATATATCCAAGACTCGGGTTTATCATAAATACCACATTCATCATCCATTACTTTAGCATGTAGTTTTTTGGCGATTTCTAGCATTTTTATATAGAGGGCAGTTTCAGGCCATGTGGTATAAACTCTACCGTTATCCCACTCAAGCCAAGGCTCATCATAGGTGCTATTTCCGAGCCATATTGCATTAAATTCACCGTTAATAGCATTTATTTTTAGCTCTGGGTCTTGCTCAACAAGAGCTAGCCACTCATCGCTACTGATTGGATTGCTTTCACTATCAAACCAGCATTCAGCACGAGTAATATGAAATTCAACGCCCATACAGTCATCCTTATTAAATTGGTGAAAATAAAATATCACTTAAATACATAATCTGAAAGTGTGCTTTGCTTCAATTTGCATCCTCGCTAGGCTAACATTACTGAAACTAATTGATGGGATGGTGAGATGAAAGGATACGTAGTTGCTAGTTTGCTAATGATGACGTGCTTTGGTTCTGTTGCTGAAAATAATAAAGATACCGCTCCATTCGGGTTTAAATGGCAAACATCGGTAGATGAAGTCAAAGAAAGTATTTCTGGCAATTACATCATTGTTAGTGAGGAAGTTAGTTGCCCAATAAGCCAGTTAAGACTAATTAAGGCTGATGAAGAATACACAGGCAGTTGGGTGTATGAATTAGGGTTCTTTACTCCAAGATCAGGCGATAAGTTCATAGGATTGAACGAGGTTAGCTATAGCAAATCATCAAAAGATAAAAAAACTATTGATGAGGATTTTAAAAATGTACGGGCTGAGCTCACAACCCGCTATAAAGAAAAAGACAACGAGAACAACACATCAGATGAAATGTCATTCACCTATAATAGTCCTTATGTAACTGGTTTACTTGCATACGAGGATGGCTATGCAGGTTGGCAGGTAACCGCGATTGTACTAAACACACCGACTTTAGATAGAAAAGAGTGGGCCGAGGTGTACGATAAAGCAAAATCTGAGTGCTTTAAGTAGTAAGATAAATAGTTAGTGTTAATTTCTGTCTAGCCCGTCCTTGGGCTAATTTCATTGCATTACCCAGCGATCATTGACCCAACTGGCAGGGCTGTCTTCAATATTTACAACCCAATCAGTTGAAGGTAGCAACGAAGTTAACTGTGAAAGTGCGTCAAGCCAATACTCAATTGATTCCATCAGTATACCCCAGCAGTGATACCAGGGATATTATCAATGCAGCAATGCGTGGGTTAAATACTATTTGGCGTGACGGTTACCGGTATTATAAAGCAGGCATCATACTATCTGATTTTACCGATTCAGATATTACTCAGTTTGATATGTTTTCAACACAAAAACCATTTCGTAATAATGATGAGTTAATGAAAACATTAGATGCCATTAATAAGAGCGGGCAGGGTAAAGTGTGGTTTGCTAGTAAGGGCGGCGATAGCGGATACAAAATGAAAAGAGAAATGTTATCGCCTGCTTACACAACAAACTTTGATAAATTGCCAATGGTTAAAAGCTAAGAAATGGGCTGAGCGTTTTAAATGTATTGCTGAATAAATAAAAGAAAGCAGGGAGAAGAGCTGTGAAACACAAACAATATGGACTTTGCTTTTTGGCCTGACACAACTGGGACACAGAGCCAAATTGAATATAATTTTCTGCTCTGCCTTAACAATAGACATAGCTTGTATCCTTTGTAATCCAGTTTATAGGGAACAGATCAATACATTTGTTCAATGTAAAGAAGAAGCCCCGGTATTTCCAAAAAATACCGGGAGTCTGTTGTTACCTGGCGATGAGCGCAAACGCACCCCAGCCAAAGTATTCCCGCGTGTAAGTCACGTGACGTTTCGGCGAAACCGTTAGCTCGGCCCTGACTTCTGCGGCAAAGTCGTCGTCAGGGTTAGCTTCCAACCAGCGGCGCATGGTCAGCCATTTCGCGGCCTCATACCGGTCCCAGCCTTCTTGGTCTGCCAGCACCATTTCCACTACGTCATAGCCGAGGCCGTCGAAAGCGCGGATAAGTTCAGGTAACGTCAGGAAATCAGCTATTGCGTTAACGCCACAGGCCTGAGCTATCTCTTCCGCTGCTGGTAGCTGACGCCAGTAGGGTTCGCCGATAAGCATGAATCCGCCCGGCTTCAAGCTCTGAGCCAGCAGCCCGACGGTCCCAGCAAACCCACCAGCAATCCATGTCGCCCCGATGCAGGCGACAACGTCGAATTTCTCCTCTGCAACATACCCAGTGGCGTCGTTATGTATGAACTGAACCCGGCTGTTGACGCCGAGTTCTTCCGCGCGGCGTTTAGCCTGTTCGCTGAACAACTGGCTCATGTCGATACCGACACCGATAATGGCGTGATCCCGGGCCCAGGTACAAAGCATTTCCCCCGAGCCACTGCCAAGGTCAAGAATGCGAGTATCTGGCTTCATGCGTAGTACACGGCCCAGCGTGGCGTACTTCTCTTCGGTGAACGGGTTGTGGATGCGATGTTCGCTTTCACTTATGGTAAAAATACGTGGGATATCCAATGCTGAATTCCTTTTATTGTGTTGAGTATTAAGAGGAAGTTCCTCTAAGTTTTTTGCTTTTTCAGCCAGAAGAGCAAATAGCTTCTCTTCAAATGTCTCGCTGACTGGCCAGTCGTCGCTTTCAGGAGGAGGAAGCAGGGTAAATCCGACATTATCGAGCAAGCTACGTACTCGTCATCACGCCAGGTCGTCATTTGGCAGCCGAAACGGGTGGTATGACCGTTTGCTTCAGTCATTCCCTGACGTTTAACTTTTTCGAAAGTATGGACTTCAGTGAGCAGCCGACCACCAGACTCCAGCCGTAGTGCGCAGCGGCTGATGATGGCGCACGCATCCGCTGTGCTGAACACATTCCGTTCCCCAAACGTCATCATGATGAAATAGAGCGACCTATAAGGGTATTGATATCCATTATGCTCTCCTTAGCGGTTATCAAGCTGTGCACGAACATTATTCAGCCCGGTGGTGTTGATGCGGTACGGCTGACCGTTGACGGACTTGATAAGTTTTTTGGCTTTGAGTTTTTTGAAAGTGGAGAGGGTGCAGTCGGTGAGCAGCAGCCCTTCACGGGTATAGCATTCAACGGCGGTGATGCGACCAGACGCATCGCGGACGTGCGCGATACGACCACCTTTAGCGAGAACGTGTAAGGTACGTTGTTCCTGACGGGATAAATTCATACTGGAAAACCTGTTTAATCATCATGTGCAAAATTCGCAAACACACTGCGGTGTTCGCATTCGATTTCGGCGCATTGATAATCAGTTCGGCCTGAAAAGGTCGATAAACTGATTATCGGATGATTACATTCTCCAGCATCAAAGCCTCGGGTTGAGTTGAAAGGTATTTACAGGGTTAATGTTAACACACAATTTAAATATGGGTATGTACAGTACAATAAAGTGTGATTTACTTCATCAAATTCCTTTTTTAACTTTGGCATGCTCCCCCGTTCATTCACATAGAATGCTGTTAGCAATGTCTGTTCCTCGCTCATAGCTGACTACTGGAATTATCATTGGGCAGCTTAGTGCCAGGAGCGGACGACATTATTAACATCGGCGTGTACTAATCAACGGAGATAAGGGCAATTTGCCCCACAACATGGATAAACCGCTGTATAGATCCGGAAAATTTTGTTGTATCTTATAACTAAAATTTAATGTTGAATCAATAAATCAGAGTGAAGATTTCAAATGGAAGAGATAAGTTTAAAGCCAGAGGAATTTATTGAAACGTTAACAATGGCTATAAAAGATGAAGATGCCGATTATCGTCTTGAAGAAATTGATGACTATCTCATAAGTTTAATTGAAGAGGTACCCTCATTAGACAAAATTTCTGAGATTGAAGCATGCGCCATAATAGCAGTGGAGGTAATTAACCCAGTTACTTTAGGATTCTCATATGGTTGGGCGTTGCATACCTTGATTGCCTGTGAATGTATTCTGGGGAAAGTAGAACGCGTAATTATTAATCTTAAAAAGTTGATTAGTCATTGTGAAGCTGTCGGTTATATGCAGCCCTGTGTTAGTGCGATTAGTAATATTAAGAAGGGCGCACTTGGTGATATAGCTGCTGACAAGTACCCTGCATTAATGAGAGTTATTATTGAATATAATAAAAAATATTGTAGTGAAAAAGAAGTAGCTAAATGTTATATGGCAGTCGCATACTTTTTCTCAGACCAAGAGGCACATGATGCCGCGATCGATACTCTGAATGATGCTTTGGAATATCTGGAGGAATGCTCAAATAAACAGTGCATGATTGAGGTGCTGGCGGTCAAACATAGCACATATATATTAAGTGAGCACCATGAAGACGCATTGGGAGCATGGGATGATTTGTCTAGAGTTTGTAATGAACTTGATGTCGAACCACCTCTTCATTCTATACTTAATCATGCAACCTTTCTTATGAGACTTGAAAAGCATGATGAAGCTATAGATATATATATTGAAGCAATAATGAGTACTGAATGTACCTTAATTGTAAAAGCAATGACTTTTGGTAACCTCTCTGCTTGCTACAGAGAAAAAGGTGATATTGAAAACACAACAAAAAACATGGATAATGCTCGTGAAATTATTGAAAAATTAGGTGATGATGAATTTGATAGTGATTCCTTATTAGAGATAGAATTAATTAATGCTAAAAACAATGTATTTTTAGGTGATTCAGATGGACTGAGGAAATGTTTGCATTCATTCGTAGTGAAAATGGAATTGACATTATCCCATACTTTCAAACTTCACTACAGACGTGGGGTTAGAAGCAGATATATTGCCCGTTTTGAAAACTTGGTGACTTGCCTTCCGCGAAATGGTTTTGTGAAGGATATCATTCAACTACTTTCATTTTCACGCATTAATCAGGCTGCTGATTGGTTGAGTATCCTCAAATGGAAAGAGGAGATCTCAACAAAGATCACAATTAGTGAGAAAGAACAATTATCAATCTTAATTGATAATTTATCAGCCTATGGAGCACCACATCTTTATGGTTTTAGAGAAAAATATGATAATCCGCTGTATGAGATAAATTATGATCCTTGGGATAAATTCATAACTTTAATAGAAATTCTTAATGAAAATTATGATATACCATCGCTTTACTTATATTCATCTGAGGGCTTCGTAACAAATATATTGAATGAGAGACTTAACCAACGCAATGTTCTTATGTTTGATTTCTCAGCGTCAGACTCTAAAATAATAACTCTTTACGATGATAAATACATTATTGAGGATCTACCAGAGATAGAAGTAAGAAACTTTTTCTTTGAGCTTAACAGGTTTAGATTTGGTGGTGAAAATAAAAAAGAGTTTAATCAGAGCCTGAACAATTATCAGTCGGCCATGAATAAGTGTTTGGTTAACACGATTTCCATTCTGGAAGGTAACAATAAAGGCATTATTTTCTTCCCTTCAAAAATGGATTCTCTCCCCATTAATCTTTTACTAGTATCTAATGAGAAAATAAGAGATAAAATGATGAAAGGGAAATTTTCAATTAGCTCCTGCCTATGTTTGCATCCTGGTAGTGATATCAATAAAATAGAGTCCTGTCTAGGTGTAGTGGAGTCTGTCACTAACCTTAAATATGACAGAGCTGAAATCCTAAATTTCATGAAAGTTACTGGCATTACCGGAGAGATTTTGCTTTCACCAACTCAGAATGAATTTTTTGATAAGTCATTAGATATCGACGCCATCATCATTTCTCAGCATGGCATGTCTGTTGGAGTCTTCACCGATCCAGTTTTTGCTAATTTATCTGGTCCACATGCAACCATGAAAACACTTAGTTATGAGCTTTTACAGTCTACTTCATATAAAATGAAACATAAGTTAGTGTTGTTAAATGCTTGTTATAGCGGAGCATTGACTAACCGTAATTATTACAAGCTATTCAGAACACACGAACTTCTTGGATATCCTCAAGCCTTTCTTTTAAATAGGCAAAGCATGGTAATAGCGGCTTCATGGACGATAGTAGACAGATATAATGCTCTTTTAATGTATAATTTCTCTCATTTAATTAGTGAGCATGGTGCCAGTATGGCATATAGCATGTCTTTAGCCAGAACATATGAAATGGCTACTGATGAAATGGTTAGTGCTTTGAATGAAATAACTGACCACAAGCAACTATTACCAAACAACCAAGTTCTTGATGTTTTAAAAATCCAACCATTTTGCTTTTCAACATATCATAATTACACATTACTTTAGATTAATAATGTCACTTTATCTGAAGATGTAAAATGATTAAAGATCACTAATATAGTTCTCTAGGTGACAAAAGGAGAGCAATCGATATATGATTATCTATTGCTCTTCTGAAAACTCACATTTTTCTATAAATGCCATATGCATTACTTAGATTTTATCGAATATCACAGCCTATTGGGGTAAGTATCCTACGGAATCTAACCACTACTTCATGATGATTTTATTCCTTGCCCATCATCAATGCTGTCTTACGTCCGCTCTTCGCTCAGACCAGACTGTCGAGTTTAGTTGTCTAATGTGCAGTAAAGAGAGTTTGCTCAATTATAAAAGATGATTGTTGTGATGGTGGTTTAGCTCTAGTGTTATTTACTGAAATGCAGCGAGTTCGGTTACGCAATCATTAAACACATGTAATTTGTTACGTTATGTAATTAATAATGGGAACCTAAAAACTCCCTTTTTATGTCTTGGAAAATTTTTCTACAAAAATATAGAACTTGCTAAGTTTTACTCAACTTAATGGCTTAGTTTCAAGTCTAAGAATAAAGAAAATTATGGGAGGAAGGTTAAAAGGCTAGCAGGAGCAAGCCTTCTAACGCGGGAGATATTGTTTAATTTCTCAGATAAACATTTAAAAATACGTTTATATGTATATTAAATATTTTAGATATGATTATTAGATGATCTGCATAAATTGAAGTATTTCCACTTTCATATTCGTTATAATGGCTGTCTGTAATATTTAGACTATCCGCCATTTCATGAGCTGATATTTTTTTATTTACTCTAATGTTTTTAATATATTCACCAAGGTTCTTATTTCTTTGTGTGGTTTTTTTCATTATTATCTTTCTATCTATTATATTGGTGTTAGCGCAGTATTTTATTTAAATTTATTTACAGATAAAGGTATTGATTTCTACGTGGCAATGAATTTGAATATAAACGCAATCCTAAATTAATAATTTCGCCATCACTCTCTAGTTCTTTTAATAAAGAAACAAAGAAGGATTCGACACTAATATTTAATTTTATTAAAAATAGTAAAATTAGGCTGAATGATATAGTATTAATACCATTTTCGTAGCGTGAAACCTGCTGTTGGCTGACATGAAGTAATTTGCTTATGTCTTCTCCGGTCAGGTCATTTTCAATGCGTTTTTGTCGTAAATAATTTCCAATTAAGATGTTTACTTTGCTATTTAAAATAGCACGATCCATATTAACCTCTATAGTGAGTAAGAATTTTCTGAGATAAAAATTAGTCAAATAATAATATTAAGTACAATCGTTTATAACGCTTGATGGAATATTTTTCATCGGTATAAACGATTGATACGAAAAAATCAATCGTTTGATTTTATTTTTGTTTAGGCTTAATTTCATGATAAATAACAATTAATTTGATATTTCTTGTTTTTAAAATATTGCAAGACAAATGAAGCGGCAATTGCAAATACACGCAATAAGAGTATTTGTGGTTTCATTTTTTATGGTATCTTGAATATTAATTCCAATGATTAAATTATGCTTATTGTTTAGCATTTTATTTATTTTGTATTTACATTCGATTTTTCTTATTTAATTTATACATATAATAATATTATTGTTTACAACGTTGTATCATTTTTGAAATAAAATATTATCAATTGAAATATTTTGTTACAATATAACTGGTTTAATAGTGATAAAACAATCTAGAAAATTTTCTTATATGCTGATTTTATCGTAAATAATAATGTGCTTATATTAAATCTAGCCGCAATTATTTAGAGTATCGGCAGTGATTTTATATACTTGAGGAGATTAATTATGGAGGTTAAATTTTCACTTTATGTTTCATTATGAAACTATTTTTTGAGGGATACAATGGTGGAATTCATACAGCTATACTGTTTTTTAGTGATATATAACGTATAACTATATGCAGATACTGTGTAACCCGAAGTCACGCTTTTTGAAAAAAAAGGTAGTGAACTAGAAGAAATGCAATAGTGAGGATGGCTGATATGGCTGAAGCTCATTAATGAACTGGAGTGATAACATGAACCGAAGTGAATTGGTTGATTATATTCAGCATAATTATGGCGTGGATCCTGAGACCCCTTGGGGGAAGTTCCCTGAGTATATTGTTTTTAGGAGAAGAAATAACGCAAAATGGTTTGCAGTTATTATGCGCATTTCATCAAATAAATTAGATACAAATAAAAATGAAGAGATGGTTAATATCGTCAACCTTAAAGCTCCCCCTGAACTCATTGGCTCATTGCGGTTAAAAGACGATATTTATCCGGCATATCATATGAATAAAGAGCATTGGATTACGATAAAGCTGCCAGGGAGCCTTACCGATAGTGAACTCAAAGAGTTAGTCGAAGATAGTTATAAGTTAACAGCATAACAGTTTATTATATTGCACCCCATCCTTAGGGAAAGTTTCTATACTAGCTAGTTAAGTTTTTTAGCAATGATAAATAATCGAGGAAATGGCATTAAAACATAGCCATTATCTTGTTTTGGGTAAGTTTTTGTTAATAATTCATGATAACGTGCGAGAAATTGCTCTTTTTGCTTTTCATTTAAGTTTTCAAGGTAAGGCCTTAACCCTGTTGCTCTTAACCAATCAATGATTGAACCAATAGATGGCATGACATGGTAATAAGTTGTTTGCCATATATCAACAGAGCAGGTAGTAGCTGAAAGCAAATCATAATATTCAGTTATTGATAAAAGTGCTGTTCTATATACCGCAGAAATGGATTGCTCATTGGCTACTTTGCGCATTAAAGCATGCGTGGGTTCATTCCAATTATTTGGCATCTGAATGGCTAAAATACCGCCACTTTGTAGTTGGTTAACTAGGTGAGGAAATAATACCTTGTGATCAGGTAACCATTGTAAGGATGCATTGGCAAATATAAGGTCCTGCTTGGTTTCAGGAACCCAGGTTGCGATGTTCGCTTCTGTAAACTGGCAATCAGGAAGATTCTTTCTCGCTTCAACTAACATAGCGGGAGAATTATCAACTCCCATTATTCTTGCTAATGGATACATTTCACGAAGTATCTGAGTTGAATTACCGGGCCCACAACCTAAATCAGTTAAATTACATGCGTTAGAGACATGAATATGACTGAGTAAGTCGTATGATGGACGAGTTCTTTCCCGCTTAAATTGTAGGTACAAGTCTGGGTTCCAATCTTGCATGTGTGAGCCTCATTGTATTATTAGATGATTAAATCATAACCTATGGCTGAGCATATTGTATTTCTGGCTAAATATGAATTATTTGCGTACCCATCAGAACAGCTTGACCACCAACTTCTACCTGAATAATATTTTTTGTTTGCGAGTTAATTGTTACTTGAATTAATGACGGGCATCCCATTGCACGACCTTGTTCAAACAAAAAATGAGTTTCATTTGGTAAAACATAATTGACCAAATAGCAGCCAAGGGCTCCGCTAGCACTGCCTGTTGCTGATTCTTCATTTATTCCGTAGAGCGGTGCGAAATTTCGACAATGTGCTGTGGTCGAAGAGTTATGGTTTAGCTCAAATACATGAAAACCGATAGCTTTGAATTCACGACTTAGCCTTGCTATTGCCTCATAATTAGGCTGTAGCAAATCTAAATGACCAGTTTTAACTGGAATAATAATGTCGGGTAACCCTGTTGAAACTATCATGATAGGTAAGCCTGTTTCAGCAATAACTTCGTTAGTTATGCCAAGGGCTGTTGCTACTTCATTGATACTGGGCCCATTGCGTAAGGTTGGTAGTGTTTGCTCCATAACGATGTTATTTGGGCTAACAGACACGCTCAGAATACCTGCTTTGGTTTTTTGAGTGTAAAGCCCATCAGTAAGTTGCTTAAGTGAAGCTAAAGTAGAAAACACAGCTAATGTGGCATGACCACAAAAATCAACTTCACCTTCAGCAGTATAGAAATCTACTATAAAATCAGTTTCTTCGCCGTTATAGACAAATGCAGTTTCTGAAAAACCGACCTGCCGCGCAATAGCAATTTTTTGTGAAGTGCTGAGTTTTGGCGGGTTGAGGACAACACCTGCTGGGTTACCACCAGAATTATTTTGTGTGAAAGAATTGACAAGGTATACCAGGATAGCTTGCTCAACTGAATCGGTATTTTTATTTTGCATGGAGATCTTATTGATTGGTTAAAATTTAACAAGAAGTATAGACAATATATTAGCATTAACTCATTGTATAATAGAATAAATATAAAAAATCTATTGAGATAACATGATAGCGATGCAGAACTCAATATTATAAAGAGTTAAGTTGAAGTTGATTGAATATTTGATATAAGTTGGGTGATTTATTTTGATGCAGGTGAAAATAATTGAAATATATGCTGCATAAAATTATGCGGAAGAAATATACAAAACCCTTCAATACCCAGATGAATAGTAAAAATTTTTATTTATATGGCAATAAAACTTATTATTACCTAAGCTAGGTAATAAGCCTCAACCATTAGAGCAATGTTCAAAGCTATGTTTAAGTTGTTTAATAGCATATTTTTCTATGTCTCTTAAATTCATATTCATGGTATCCAACCCTTTGATATCCATTTTAAGTGTATGAGTGGAGTTGTCGTCACCGATCAAAGTTATATGCAAGCCTGTAACTTTTGTATTTTCTTCTAATATATTTACTTGAGTTAGATTAAATCGCATAAAAGTACCTTTTATGTAAATTATAATTATTAATTAATTTACTCTAATTGCATGTTTATTTCCTTTACAAATAGTTAAAAATTGTAACTGTCATTGTTCTTAAAATTATCATAATAAATATATAAATTTCTCACGATTTATTACTTAAGTTTAAGTTATGGAGACGTCATCACCTATAGTATCCATGATAGATACCTATTCCGTTGAATAATCGTCCGATTTATCCAATAAGATCTAGTGGGTAGCAAAATGAGGAAAATATCACTGGTTATTGAAGGGCGTTGTTTCTAAGGTATGCCATCATTTAGCAAAAAAAGCCCCTGCAAGCAGGGGTATCTAATGGAAATGTATATTTATAGTTATTGTTATAAGGTGCCTGTTGTTTAGATAGGCTATCAGATAATACCAGTGATTAAGGATTAATCCAAATCAGAGTAAGCATAAAATTAAAATAAATGTTTTACAGGGGGGCTTGCGTTTGAAATTACTAAGCAACTAATTGTTTTTTAATATTAATTTCTTTTTTTAGAACCTAATTCCAAGTGAGTGTAACTACATGATATCTAATGCTTATGATTAACTTATTGAGAATAATACATAAATCAAACTAAAGTTGGCGAGATGAATGTAAGGTTTTGACTGAATACAAAAACATAATAAGAGTAAAAACGAGTATTATTTTATAGATTATCTCACGGACAAATGGGAAATTATTGAAGTATAGTAAAGGAATATAATTAAAAAGATAATTAAATCGGTTTTGACTTGAAATATAAAATATTACTCCCATAACAGTTATAAATAATCTTTTTAATGTAAGGGATAAAAGATGACTAATGCACAGTGGGTAATACAAGCATTAAATGCGGTATTGGGTGAGAATATTGGTTCATTGCCTGTGGCTAAACAGTATTTTTCGGATAAATATATTCAAGTTGTTGATGGAAAACAAATTGATTTTAATGAATTTATTACACATTTGCAGGTATTGAAAGAAGCCACTGAGTCGATTGTTATTACTATTAAATCTATCGCAGAGGGGGATGGATGTGTTCATACTCAACATCTGGCAAAAGCCACTAAAAAAGATGGTTCAGTAAGTGAATTTGAGGTATTTGCTTGTTTTCAAATAGAAGATGGAAAAATTACCCGTTGCGAAGAATTAACAAGAATGGTTAAAGGTAATAATACTGATGAAGATTTAGGCTCAAGAACCTAAATCTTTATTGCTTGTACAATACTGAATACTACTATTGTAGGTAAAACCTATATTAAAACAAGGTTTTACCTTACTTCTATTCTATCTTATATTAACTTGGATAAATTAACTGTAATCCAGTACCAACTTCTTGTACTGGTGCATATTTTGCCAAATGTATTTTTGCGTTGAGATCTGTACAGTGGCATGGGTGTATAAATTTTATATCCTGCTGGTTAAAGTAATTACCTGTTTTTTCCAAAATTTCTTTTGATGCTTGCTGTAAATGAAATCCACCTATGACAGTGACAATATTATTTATGCCAGTTACATGCTTTGCATATTCAGTAATATTACAAATTCCAGAATGAGAGCAACCCGTTATTACAATTAGGCCTTCAGACGTTTTAATTGCAAGTGCTGAGTCATCAAACACATAGTCATCAATGATATTATGATTGAAGTCGAGTGTAGTACCAATTGGCTCTTTTCCCTCAAAACTATTGAGTCTAGGAATTTGGCCTAAAAAAATTATCTTTTCAGAAAGATAGTATGGTTTTGTCGCTTCTATACAATGAAAATAAGAAGCTAAAATGTCTTTAGATGTATTTGTCCCGATGACTTTAGATTGAAATTTTTTGGGAATTAGCGCATCCGGATGGTATATCAGGTGTTTAGTTTCAGGTGCTTCAATGTTACGGCGGTCAAAGTGTTGAATTAGGTGACCTAAGCCCCATGTATGATCATTGTGGCCGTGAGAAAGCACCAGGTCAGTAATATCGGCAAGATCAATATGTAAAATATTCGCATTATCAATAAATATATCTGAATAACCTGTATCGAATAATATTTTTTTATCATCAGCTTCGATATAGTAGCAAACACCGGGTTCACCACAAAAATAACTATCAATCAGGGTATTATTATCTACAAGAACAGTAATTTTTATTGTCATCATGAGCTCATGTTTAATAGAAGTAATCGTAATCTGTTGTATCAGATAAACAGTAACAAATTACTAAATGGCGATAAAATATAATTATAAAAAATGAGGAAATGAGAGGAATACGAGAAAATTATAAAAAAGGTCGGAGGAGACTATCGAGAGTCAACCTCCTAAATAAATTGCGATATAAGCTTATACATTGCTAGGCAAATTTTTTTACTTCTTTACTTCTTGTTGAATTTCATCACCTGTTTCATGGGGATTGGTTGGCTCTGTATGAAAAATAGACATAATATCTTCTAATAGATCTGATTGAGCTTCTAAAGCTTTTAAGGATGATTGCAACTCACGAGTCATAGCTGCATTCGCTTGAGTGGTGTTATCTAATTCATTGATTGCTAGATGTATTTGACTCACCCCATGGGTTTGTTCATTTGAGGCAAGCGCAACACTTTGGATCATTTCATTGATATTAGATGTGTCTTGTGCAATTGAAACGATATTGTCATTTGCATCCGCTGCTAATTGGAAACAGTGGTTAATCTTATCATTTGAATTATTAATCAATAGCTTGATTTCTTTGGATGCTTGAGTACAACTAATTGATAATTCGCGCACTTCATTTGCGACGACCGCAAACCCTTTGCCATGTTCACCCACTCTGGCAGCTTCTACAGCGGCATTCAATGCTAATAAATTAGTTTGAAAAGCAATATTATCAATGGTTGAAGTGATTTTACTGATTTCTTTTGAAAAATCGACGATATCATCCATGTTTTCTACAACATCAGAAATAAGTTCATTGCTTTTTTCAATGGTTACACTTGTCTCTGACATCAATTGGCACGATTGGTTGGTGTGAGCTGTATTTAATTTAAACGATGAATCGAGTTCTTCGACACTGGCTGCGGTTTCGACAATTGCCGCGGCTTGTTGATCTGCTCGAATAGAGAGGTCGTGATTCATCTGAGTGATATCTCCGAGCTCAACTTTTATATGATGAGTGTTGTCATAGATATTTTTAACGATATCAATCAGCTTACTTTGCATATTAGATACATGCTGTTTAAGTAATTTAATTTCATATAAACCTTTGTTATCAAAGGTATGATATAGAACGCCATGGCTAACTTTCTCAATACCATCAATAACTTGGTTTAGTGGGCGAATAAAGAAAAGCTGTAGAATAAATCGAATAAATAGAGTCACGAGGATAACGATTGAGATAGTAACGATTAAGCCAATCAAACTTTGCTTATACAATTGCTCACTTGCAAGAGCAATATCATGATAATTACTATTTAACTGTTGATGATAATTAACGTAGTTTTTCTCAAATGTATCTTGAAACCCTTGAGTAGGTTGGTTTAAAAAGTCATATGTTTTTCCTTGAACTAAAAATACAGAAAGTTCATTCAATGCAGCATATAACGCTCTATATGATTTTTCTAGTTCAGCAAATTCATCACCGTTTTTATAGATTGAGGTGGATGTGAATGCATCCCAATAGTTTCCTGTTTCTGTTATTTTTTTATGATAAAACTCGATGAGGCTATCTATGTCAGTGTTTGATGTTTTCATCTTGTTGATAACCAATAAATGACGAGAGCTAGCGCGATTCAATGTGTTACGTGCTTGTAATAAAGATTGCCACGTATTGTTCAGTTGTGTTTGTTCATTATAAATAGTGTCGAGTTTGGATAATGTCTCTTGATATTGCTTTAAAGAACTAAAGAAAAACCAACAGGTTGAAAGAAGAAGGACGATGAGCAGGCCTGAAATAAACCAGACTAGAGTTGTCGTTTTAAAACCAGAAAAAGAGAATTTAGCTGAACTAAAATTAATTTTTTTTAAATTACCAGACATCATTGATTATTTCCTTTCATACCATCGAGTAGTATGTTTGCACGCATACTAAGTACGACTTCTAAACATAACGTGATTAACCATGAGCAAATCGAAGTTGTCCAATAGCTAAAAAGTTATATGTAGTCACGCGGAAGCATCAGGCGTAGGGACTAAATGAATGTATCGGCACTAACTCTGGATACTTTATATCCAACAATTTGACTTAGCTCATAAAATTGAAAGTAATTAAGGGGTTTTACTGATCGAGAGAGAATGGGAGGAAATAATTGTTGTACATTGCTACTTAGAATACAGTTAATTTACGAATTATTTGTGATAATAATAGTCAACCTTTAAAACTTTGGCTTTGAGTGCGGTATGCTTTCTTTATTCTTTAAATGCCTTTTAGGCGCTTTAGCTGTATTGATTATTGCACTGTTTTCGCGTAGTAAAATTTACTATATTGCAGGTTTAGTTCCATTATTTCCTACATTTGCATTAATTGCACATGTTATCGTTGTACAAGAACAAGGCACAGAAGCACTAAGAAAAACGGCATTGTTTGGGTTGTGGTCACTCATCCCTTATGCAATGTATTTATTAACGGTATATTTGCTAGCAACGAAAATGACGGCTTGGGGAAGTTTAAGTATTGCAACTGTTATTTGGATAATAACAGCAGCAATATTGGTTTATATATGGCAACTCACTCAATAAATAACATAGGGAGAAATAATTAACTGTAAATAATGATAAAACTAAACTATCACGATAAGCTGATAGCTTAAGCCTTATGGGTTATAGTCGCAAAAATCTAAGTATTAACTATAATGATAAGCAGTGTTTTCCATTGAGTTTTACAGTTAAAATGTTATTAAGAACCTTGGTATTATTATTAGTTGCTGGTTGCGCGTATATTGCAGGAATTATGACTGAAATTAAACTTGATCCTGAGTTAGATACTGAAGGTCGAGTGAAAAGTTCTGTCGAAGATTTTCTTGCTTACCCCTCAGCTGCAAATTATAAAAATGTTCAATACTATGTATTGACCAAAAGTGAAGAGGGGGATGAAACTGGCTATTATTGTGGCGAAGTCTTTGGTTTTGAAAATGAATTACCCCATGGCTATAAAAGGTTTATCGTTAGACTCCATAAAAATAGAGCTGGCAAGGTAATGATATCCATTCCTTTTGTAGAAAAAACAGATGATATTATTCCCGCAGAGCAATTTGAATCTGTGTGGGACAGGTATTGTAAAAGAAGCTAATTTAATATAGCTCGTTGAGTGACAAACAAAACGAGCACCAATAATATTAATTTGTTTTAACTGCCATCGTTGCTAGGAATGTGGGCAGATAATTATCAACGACAAATCGTGGATTAGGTTGCCAGTCTTCTTTAAAGCCAGTGATATAAAAGCCTACCTTTATTTGCCCCCCAATAAGATCTGTTAATGAGTGACCGAACACAAAAGCTTCTCGCCTTGCTTGCTTTTGCGCTATTTGCTCTATTGATAGGGTAGATAGCTCGGAGTACGGCATAGTATGACTTGGTTTTATTATGCCTTGCTCATCATATCGCTTATCACGTTCTCCAATGAAAACAACAGGATTAAAAAAACTGGATAACAGTCGTCCATTTGGTTTTAAAACACGGTAGCATTCTTGCCAGACCGGGTTAACATCTGGAATATACAGGTTAGAAATAGGGTGAAATATTATATCAAATGATTCATCCGCAAACATGTGTAATGAGCGCATATCACCTTGAACAATCTCTAATGTTAAATTATCCCTTTCTGCCACCATTTTGTCTTGCTCAAGCTGTTTTTGAGAAAAGTCAAAAACAGTCACATTCGCCCCTGCGGCAGCGAGTACTGGAGCTTGTTGTCCTCCAGCAGAGGCTAAGCAGAGAATTTTTTTATCTTTTACATCACCTAACCAAGCGTCATCAACAGGAGTTGGAGTTAGATGAACCTGCCACTTTCCTTTTTTAGCTTCATTGATAGTTTTGGAATCAACGGGGGTTGACCAAGCAAGTTGCGATTCTGCTTGTTTATCCCATGCTTTTTGGTTGGCACTCATGAAATCTGTCATAAAAAGACCTTCTGCATACAATAATTTGTCACAGTGTAGCAAAAAATGAGCAAATTGAAATAAAAATGTACCAGTTAGTACATAATTAATTTCCTACCATTAAATGATATGAGGTGCCATTAAATTCAAAATTAGTGACATTACTCATTCCTATCTTCTTATGTGCAAAAAGGGACCTAAGATTATCTGCATTGATAAATGCAATAGGCTTTCCTTGGTTATACGAACATACGCTATCAAAAAGGATCTTTAGAATATTTTTTCCTCTATAATTTCTATCAATACAAACAGGGCCATAGAACCAATTATTCTGTATAATTTCCGTATGCTGTTTAATGATCAAATGTGCTATAGCGGGTAGGGATGAAGAATGAGGATCAAAGCTAAATACGACTGCGATAATTTTATTTCCATCTCTGGCTATAACAGTAGTTAGACTCCCTGAAAACATAGCGTTGACTTTAGCTTGAGGATATTCACCGAGTAACCCACCTTGTTGGGATTCAGAATTAGATTGCAATAATTGAGCCACAGCAGGACAATCTGATTGTGTCATTAATTCATATTTAATATTCATTATTCCCTCGTAATGATTGCTAAATACGTTTAAATTTATGATATGAAGAGTAGCGGGATTTGTGGGAGCACATTGTAATGTGTTACTTCTAACCCCATAATATCGGTTATTTATTCTTTGTCTATTGAATCAGTATGTTAACTAAATTTTATCCAGTATTTTTACTTGTTATTTCAAATGTATTTATGATGTTTGCTTGGTATGGGCATTTAAAATTTACAACAAAGCCACTGTATGTTGTTATTTTCTTTAGCTGGTTAATTGCATTGGTTGAATACTGTTTTGCGGTGCCAGCTAATCGGTTAGGGCATCAGTACTACAGTGCAGCTGAATTAAAAACAATGCAAGAGGTGATAACACTCTGTGTTTTTGTTCTTTTTTCGGTGTTGTATTTAGGTGAAAGTTTTACCATTAATCATTTAATAGGTTTTATTCTCATTTTTGCGGGGGCCTTTTTTATATTTAAGGGGCCATTTTAACAAAAAGAGCAGTTTGAGCTGCTCTTTTTGAATTTGACTTAGTTTATACCCATCCTTTTTCATGGAATTGTTTCAGTATTACAACAAATTGCTGCATTTCCTCGGGGGTTCCTAGCGTTAATCTATTCCAGCCAACCGCTGGTGGAAATTCACGACCTACCATGACATGAGCATCAGCCATACGTTGTTGATAGGTTTTTACGTCCCCTTTAACTTTATGGAAAATAAAATTAGCCTGTGATGGAGCATATTCCAGCCCGATTTCGTTTAATGCTTTTTCTACGATTTTTCTCGATATATCGTTGGATTTTAGGCTGTATTGAATAAATGATTTATCCTTTAGTGATGCAATCGCAGCAACCGCCCCTGCTGTATTAGTATTATCAATAGATAAAAACGTATCTACAGCAGCAATAATTTCGGGAGTTGCGACCCCATAGCCGACTCTTAAGCCTGCTAAGGCAAAAATTTTAGAGAAGGTACGTGTGACAATCAGGTTGTTTTGACCTTTTTTGACTAATTCAATAGCACTTGTAAAGTTCGGGTCTTCAACAAACTCAGCGTAAGCTTCATCAACGATAAAAAATGTGTTGTCAGAGTCTTTACTCAGCCACTTATCAAGCTGGCTATAAGGCGTGATCATTGCCGTCGGATTATTTGGGTTACAAATATAGACCATTGATAAACCATCAAAGTCATTAGCGGCTTGTTCCATTTTTGCTAAGTCAAATGATAAATCGGTTTTTAAAGGAATTTTCGTTATCGTCACCCCTAATGGTAGGGAGTATAGCTCTGCATAATTGAATGTTGGGTCAGGTGTGACGAGCTGAATATTGATACCCCGTTTCTTCGCTTTATTTGCCAACATCGCGACAGTGGCTTGAATGGTTTCAGATGAACCATTGCCTATACTAATGTTCTTATCGGATAAACTGTATAGCTCACCAATATTCTTCTGTAATTCAGCACGAGCATCATCAGGGTAGCGGAATGCATTAGGTAATGCCTTAATGATAGCTTCTTTAGCCTTTTCGGACATCCCTAATGAGTTTTCATTGAAATTCAATAGTAATGGGTGTTTTTCACTCGGCAAGACAATGTTACTATTTTGTGCAACCGCATGATTAAACAATGAATTAAGCGCAAGCCCACCAGCCACTAATGAGCTGGATTTAAGAAATGAACGACGATCCATAGTTATTCCCTGAAATTATTATTTTTGAATGTATTAGATTACTCATAATTATCTCAAAGTAAATAATTATATAGATAAAATGACTTTTTATTCACTTTATTGTTTGGTTAACTATTTCAAATCATTGCATAGGAAATTCAACCTTATCTATTTAATTGATATTAAAAGATAAAATTTTTTAACTCGGGAGTGACTAGAATAATAAGTAATTGTGCTATGAATTAAATTCGTTATATAATAATTTATATGATGATTATTTGGCTATATAATAGGAACAATAATGAAGCTATACATGTTTTATGTGGGTGGTAACGCAGGTAAATCTAATATTGAAGTGCATGATGTTCAGTTTGTGGCAGCAGAGCAACCTACAGATGCTTGGCCGACATTAAGAGAAAATTGGTTTGGTGATAAAGACAAGATCCATATTGATGGCTATGCAGTGATTAATTGGGCAGATGGGTTTGAAATAGAATTACGAAAAGAACCCTCAACAAGTGAATATCGCCTTTATTTTGTTAATGTAGGTGGATATATTCCAAGCAACCTTGCGGAATTACATGAGTTTGATTTATTCGTTGCTAAAACTGCACATGAGGCTAAACAAAAAGCACTTCAGGCGCTATTAACAAATAGTCAGCAACAACATAAAGATAATTTGAAAGATGTGGATGATTGCTTATTACTACAACAAGTTGGTGATTTTTATATACATCTAACTGAAAATAAAAATGGAAATCACTTTATTCCTCAGTGGCAAGGTTACCAGCCAATCGGAATATAAAATAATACCAAGGGTAGTGTTATTCTACCCTTGGTAAAAATTACTGACCTTGTACAGGGGTATTAGGCGTAATTTCTACAACTGCAACTTTAACCATATATTGTTTACCATTTTCTCCTTTAGGAGCATCTGCAGCAATTTTTTTCAGTGTTTCATCTGGCTGAGCTGTTTGAATTGATGTTGAATACTGCATCATACCACGGTGACGATTTGCATAATTAGAGTGACGATAATTATCACAAGGTCTATCATTATATTGGTGTTGATTTTGGTACCCACCACGGTGCCATGAACCATTCCCATCCCCTGGGTAAGCAAATGTTGAAAAACTGATAGCGATTAAACTTGCACTAAGAATTAATGGCTTTAATATATTCATGTGATATCTCCTTTAGAATATTTATTAATTATCATTCTGCCATTCTAATTATGTAATTCAATTACATTTACTTATCTAAATGAATAAACCATAATTCAGTCACTTTATATTCATTATTTCTTCACAATGAAAATAGTTTGTTAATGAAATGAGAGTGAGGTTAAATTATAATTCTCTGTTGGTTTTGTTTTATTGTTTTTCATTGAAAAACTTAGCGAGTTTACTGATTGATATAATTGATGCAACGGCAATATCTTTATTATAATCATCACATAATACTAACAGTCTATCGATGGCGGCTTCTTGTTCAATTGAACAAATATAATCACCTAATGCATTTATTGCAGCTATTTTAACATCATTGTTATTGCCATGAGTTAAGTTAACGAGATTTTTAACGATCTTTTCTTTCATAAAAATAGATTAAATTAGTCTAACAGTATAGAGGTTAGTATAAAACTAGCTAACAAAATAAAAAATGTTTTTTTTATTAATGTTAAGTTAATAGATATAAATTGAATCAATAGTGATAGGAATGTTTTAGAAAAATTTTCAATATTAAAGTTCGATTTTTATGAGAAAATAGCAATTGGTTAGAGGGAATATCAAATAGTAGAGCCAAAAGCTCAAATTGTTTATTCAAACTGATATAATCCATTTATACTAGTTCGATTTATCATAAAGTAGAAAGGGTGATGCGTTGAAGCGTATAAAAACAAAATTACTGATTGTACTGCTATTGGCTTTAGGAGTATTTGCATACCATTCTTATACGAGTATTGGTGATTCAGATGTTAAAAATGAAGCACAAAGCTTGGTGGAAAAGAAATTCGGCAACTCATCAGCAGTTGAGTTTAGTGATGTTGAAATAGTACAAAAAAATGAGTTTAAGGAAGGGGAGAGTTATCGAGTTTGTGGCTTATACCATTTATCTTCCCAAGACGACGCTCTGCCATTTGTTGCGAATGTGATTGTTAAGGAAGGGAGTTTTTCTGAACATGGGCAGCTGATTATTAGTGAAACACCGGAGTTACAATTTTCTATTGAACAGTTGTGTGTTAAAAAACAAGCTAATTGATAAAAAAGCGCTCAAAGTAAAAGTTGAGCGCTTTTTTGTTTCCTAGAAAAATTAAATGATTAAGATTTATTCAAAAGAAGTTCAGTTTGAATTTTACAAGCTGAAACAGAATCATTTAATGATTTATTGAAGTCAGCTTCATTAGCAAATTTAGATTTATTGCTACGTACGGTATCAATCGCTGAAGTTAGATTTTTGCGGAGGTCTGACTCAACAGTGGCTAATTGCTTGAGATCGACATTTTCACTTTTCAGTTTAGCAATGGTTTCTTGGGTTAATTCACTGCTAGTTTTGTCAGTGCTGTATGCTTCACTTAGTGCTTGACCTGTGATTTCACAATAATCGTTGGCTATCTCACTAATATTTAATGGGGCATTATCAGCCATAACAAGGGCTGGGGCCAGGCAAAAAGCCAGTAATAAACGCTTCATAGTCATACCTCTATTTTGCACACAATGAATAATAACTCTATCTGGTATTAGAGAAATACTATAGCAGATTAGACCTAAAACGGGGGATGTCGAATGGGTTTTAGCATGATTTCATAAAAAAGAGCCAGTATAAATACTGGCCGCTATAATTAGCAAAAGCAATGTAAATGAAAATTACGTTATATACATTACCATATAACGGTGTGAGGTAAAGCGATTTCCACTTATTTTGGTGAAAGTTAAGATTAAGTATGATCTTGATCAGAGTTTGGATAAATATTGGAAGAGCGTTATTGAAATATAGGAGAGTTAAAACAACCAGCTAGCGATCATGCAGACCACTGCTGGTTCTATTCATAACCTCACAGAGAGCTTATTGTTTTAACCAATGACCATGTTTTAATACATCTTCGACAAGTTCATGTAAAACAATATGTGCTTCGTTATCATCATGAAAGCCTTTAGTTTGAAAGGTTGTTGGGCCATTATCATGAGTAATCAATAGATAACTACCAGGGTAGACTTCTAAAACGCGAGCTTTCAGTTCTGCAATGAAGGATTCATATGATTTTTCAGGGAGCTGAGAAAGTGGGTCATCAGATAACTTAATATTAATTTCCATGCGTTAACCTCTTGTTTATAAATTTAATTAAGCTCAGTTTATTGTTAAGTGAAAGCATAAGCAATAATCTAATTATGATGATTGCAATTTGATTTATTTTGGTGCTGTGAATTAACGTTATTCATTGAGTCAATATTCCAAATAGCAAGTGAGTTAAATATAGTTAATATGATAAATGTTTTAGTTAGAGGATAAGCTAATTAAAGTTGACGATGTGAAATAAATAATAGGCTTTTATTTGTTTAAGTGACTATTTGATTAAAATAAATACTATAATTCAATCATTTGATTGGTTTTTTGTTAAATAATAAATGATTTTATCATGCTTATATTTTTCAATATGTTACATGTCTTTTTTTGTAAATGTCTAACTTGTTTTTATTAAAACGTAATGTAGTTAATGATTGTTCAAGCGAAAATCAATTTACATTAAAGATAAAAAAATATAATTTCTGATAATCATATTAAGATGATTTGGCTTTTGTAAGCTGAACTCCTTTTTCTGGAGTTATATTTTAAATGTGAGGTTTTGATTTTCGATTAATTATTTATTAATCGTTCTAATAAAAAAGGAGTGTAATTTGATAGAATTTATAAACTCATTAACTAATTTTATTTGGGGTTCTTTACTTATTTATTTATTACTGGGTGCCGGCCTGTATTTTACTCTTCGGTCAGGGTTTATTCAAATTAGGCATTTTGGCCATATGTTTAGTGTCTTAAAAAATAGTAAACAGTCCGATAGTGCGGGTATCTCATCTTTTCAGGCATTATGTACAAGTTTAGCCGCTAGGGTCGGCACAGGAAATTTAACCGGAGTTGCAATTGCGCTAACAGCAGGTGGGCCAGGCGCTATTTTTTGGATGTGGGTCGTCGCTGTACTCGGAATGGCTACGTCTTTTATTGAGTGTACTCTCGCACAGTTATACAAAACCAAAGATGATAAAGGAAACTATCGAGGTGGGCCTTCATATTATATGCAGAAAGGCTTAAACCAACGCTGGATGGGCGTATTATTTTCCATTTTCCTGATTATTGCCTTTGGTTTAGTATTTAATGCAGTACAAGCTAATTCTATTGCTCAAGCAACCGCAGTCGCCTTTGATTTCAATCCAATTTATGTTGGCATTGGCTTAGTTTTATTAAGCGGAGTTATTATTTTTGGTGGATTGAAATCCATTGCGAAAGTTGCTGAATTAGTTGTTCCAGTTATGGCGTTAGCTTATTTGTTATTAGCTTTTTGGGTTGTTGGGCACCATATTGAACGATTACCTGAAGTTTTTATGCTGATAATTCGAAATGCATTTGGCCTGCAAGAGGCTGCGGGTGGGGCTGTCGGTTATGGTGTTGCCCAGGCAATGACACAAGGAATTCAACGGGGGTTATTCTCTAACGAAGCTGGGATGGGGTCTGCACCAAATGCAGCGGCATCTGCGGCACCTTATCCACCACATCCGGCGTCTCAAGGGTATGTACAGATGCTTGGTGTATTTATGGACACCATCGTTATTTGCAGTGCGACCGCCATTATTATTTTATCATCTGGCGTTCTAGAAAGTGGAATGGATAACATTAATGGGATTGAATTGACACAGCTTGCTCTTTCTTCTGCTGTCGGTAGCTGGGGAAGTACGTTCATTGCAATTGCTATCTTCTTTTTTGCATTTACATCAATCATTGCTAATTATGCTTATGCCGAAAGTAATATGATTTTTCTCGAGAATAATCATACAGCTGGGTTATTTATTTTCCGTTTAGCTGCGTTGGGTATGGTGATGTTTGGTGCGCTCGCTGAAATGCCATTTATTTGGAAACTCGCAGACTTATCGATGGGCTTAATGGCGATAACTAATCTAATTGCGATCCTTTTATTATCGGGTATCGCTTTCAAACTTGCTAAAGATTATAACCAGCAGTTAGTTGCAGGCAAAATACCGACTTTTGATATCAATCAACACCCTGAATTAAAGAAACAGTTTGAGGAAGGGATATGGGAAAAAGAAGAAGTTGATAAGTGGGTTGAGAAAGAAACATCTCGCTAATACAAAACATTTTAAGCATAAAATTCTTAGGTGATAGCCTGAGAATTTTTTTTATGAAATATTATCAATGCGTAATAAGAATAAGCGCTTGCATTATAATTATTTGAGCTATAAGGTTTTTTAAGGTGATAAAATAAATGTATTATTACAATAAATATCAATTTCGAAACTAAATAGCTGAGAAAATTATGAAATTGAATCAGTATGCCGCAACGCTGTATGGGGTTATATCAATCTTGTTGTGGAGCACAATGGTAGGGCTGATCCGTAGTGTAAGTGAAAACTTTGGGCCAGTGGGTGGTGCTGCATTAGTGTATACAGTCGGTTCGCTTGTATTAGTACTCGTTATGGGGATACCAAAAATAACGAAATATCCTAAACGCTATTTGCTTTGGGGAACGGTGTTATTTGTTAGCTATGAAATCTGTTTTGTTTTGGCGTTAGGATTAGCTAATAACCGGCAACAAGCTATTGAACTTGGTATGGTGAATTATTTGTGGCCAAGTTTTACTATCGCACTTGCTGTGTTTTTTAACCGCCAGCGTTTCACTTTATTATTAGGATTAGGGTTGGTTTTAGCTTTTATGGGGTTGATCTGGGTAATTTCAGGCAATCAGCCATTGTCGGTGCAAACTATTTTGGCAAATATACAAAGTAACCCACTTTGTTATTTTTTAGCTTTTATTGGAGCCATTGTTTGGTCATTTTATAGTAATGTTACCAAGCGTATTTCTGGTGGTCACAATGGCATGGTATTATTTTTCATCATGACTTCTATTGGGTTATGGATTTTGTATTTTTTTAGTACGCCAACAGCGTTTATTATCAATAGCGAAAGCCTGTTGTTATTACTCGTTGCCTCTATTGCGACTGGTGGGGCGAATGCATTATGGACATTTGCGGTTATCAAGGGCAATGTGGCTTTTCTAGGGACGCTTTCTTATTTCACTCCAGTTATATCGACAGCATTCGCGTCTATGTTGTTAAGTACTGCATTAACGTTAAGTTTTTGGCAAGGTGTGTTAATGGTGACAATGGGGTCGGTGATTTGCTTTTTAGCGACTAGGCAAAAACCAATACACGGTTAAAAATGGCAGCGCATACTGGTGTAAGCGCTGCAACGGAAAATATACTGAAGTGAAATTTTTTGCGGGCTTATACATTAATAAACTTATTAATGGCGACAGCAACACCATCTTCATCATTGGTTGTGGTGACAAATTTAACCATTTGGCGAATTGGCTCTAAAGCATTGCCCATTGCGACAGAAACACTGGCGTATTGCAGCATTTGAATATCATTGTTTTGGTCTCCAATACTCATGACTTTGTCCGGTGTAATGCCTAGTTTTTCACAGATACATTCTAACGCTGCGCCTTTACTTGAGGTTTTATTTGATACCTCAAGGAAATATGGGCTTGTTCGAGTTAAAGAGTAATTATCAAAGACATTCTCTGGAATATAGCTGATACCCATATCTAATTTTTCTGGATGGTCAATTATCATAAACTTAGTAAATTCCAGAGAAGAGTCCATTTCATTAACGGGGCAATAGATAAGCGGAGTGTGGGTTAGATAAGCATCTGCCACCGTATAGTGACTAATATGGCGGTTTGCCGTGAACATGCTGTTATCCGCAAGAGCATGCATGTGGACCCCAACATTTCTAGCCAGTTCCTCAAAATATTGGAAGTCAGCGAAATCTAACAAATTTTCTGCCAGATGACTGCCATCATTGGCTTGGTGAATGACACTACCATTATTACTAATACAGTAGTTATCCGCTGTATTTAAATCTAATTCCCGCAGGTAGGGGGATATACCCGAAAATGGCCTACCGGAGGCTAAAATAATATGGACACCTTTTTGCTTGGCTTGAGTGATGGCCTCTTTTACTACGGGAGATATTTGGTGTTGGGAGTTAAGTAATGTGCCATCTAAATCAATGGCGACCAGTTTGATTGACATCCAATGCCTCCTAAAATTCGTGCTTTCTGCCAATACCTTACTCCAATTATTCGGAATGTAAATTATACAAATAGTTATAATTTTTACGCGTACTAGAATAATGGGTATTTGATGTGAAATTGAACAGAATATAACGCAGGAACTCTGTTCAATAGTCAAAGGTTGAAATGACAATGTTTTATAGCATTAGTGTGTGAATCAATAGATTAATGCGGCTAAAATATTCTCACTCATAATTATGAATCAAATGAAGCGGTTGCTTAACATCTAATTGGATTTGGTCATTCTGTCTAAAATCAAATGGCGTAATGCCATATTCCTTACGAAACATATAGGTAAAGTGGGACTGTGACCCAAAACCAAAATCCAGTGCGATATCGAAAATAGACTGGTTGCTGTTGCGCAGTAAGTTAACCGCACCAGCAAGACGGCGTTGGCGGATGTATTTACCCAGTGAAATCCCTGTGACTTCTTTAAAGATTTTTTGCATATGCCAAAGTGAATAGCCTGAATAAGCCGCGAGCTCTTCTAAGTGGATCACGCGCCCTAAGTGTTCTTCTATCCATTTACTCAAAGCATAAACAAGTGCTAAGTGGTTATCTTGTGGCATCTCAAATGTTTTCTAGTTTTACGGTAGCAGAAGTATACACAACTTCATTTCATCATGACAAAGGCTGCTTGTGCGGTATTTCCTATTTTTAGGATAAAAAAAGCACAATCAGAATAAGTTAATGGTCAATAGCACCTAAAATGAGCGAAATTTTTGTAAAAAGAGGTCAATTGCATATTTTCCTCAAATTTAAGGCTCGAAATTAGAGTACCATTTATTTTATAAACGCATTACGTGCAATGCCATAAGTGATATCAATCATAAAATAGCAGTACCTTAGTATTGTAATCATTTGAAAAATAAAATCATCATAGAAATATGAAGGAATCATCGGTGTTTGGTCGTAAATTAATTATTGTTATAAGTGCAATCTTGGCCTGTATTTTTCTCTATCTTTTAGCGATGGATAGCCTGTGCGACCAAGGTGGAGAGGACTTTATTTTTGGTATTTGTCGTGTAACTGACTTGTTACCATTTTGAATTTGCTTTTTAATGCACAATCCATGATATTGAGTTGGGGTAACTATCCTGCGGTATCATTTTGTTATG
This sequence comes from Providencia sp. PROV040, assembly GCF_032706145.1. Taxonomy (NCBI): domain Bacteria; kingdom Pseudomonadati; phylum Pseudomonadota; class Gammaproteobacteria; order Enterobacterales; family Morganellaceae; genus Providencia; species Providencia sp. PROV040. Next base: position 2,206,947 of record NZ_CP120530.1, read on the forward strand.
TGATGAAAAAAAATAACTAATAGCACCAGCTTCTGGTTCGTAGAATAGGGTAAAAACAGCGCCAGAAGAATGTAGTGTTAATAAGAAAATTCAAATAAACTTGTGTCATTATCATTAGTTTGGGCGATAAAAAGCAAGTAAGAGGACGAAAGGGTAAAGTTATGGCGCAACAGCAACAGACGCTAAAGCGGGGATTAAAAAATAGGCATATCCAATTGATTGCTTTGGGAGGCGCTGTTGGTACAGGGTTATTCCTCGGAATAGCAACAACCATACAAATGGCAGGGCCATCAGTTTTACTGGGCTATGCATTGTGTGGGTTTATTGCTTTTCTTATCATGCGCCAGTTGGGAGAAATGATTGTTCAGGAACCTGTCGCGGGTTCATTTAGCCACTTTGCATTTAAGTATTGGGGTGGTTTTGCGGGCTTCCTCTCCGGGTGGAATTACTGGGTTATGTTTATCCTTGTTGGGATGACAGAACTGACGGCCGCAGGTAAATATATGCAACACTGGTGGCCTGAGCTCCCGATATGGGTTTCTGCCGCGGTGTTTTTTATTGCGGTAAATGCCGTTAACTTGGTTAATGTTCGCTCTTATGGGGAAACTGAATTCTGGTTTGCATTGATTAAAGTTATTGCTGTCGTAGCTATGATTATTTTTGGTTGCTACTTACTACTTAGCGGTCATGGTGGCTCACAAGCGAAAGTGAGTAACTTATGGGAGTATGGCGGTTTCTTTGCTAATGGTTTTAATGGGCTAATAATGGCTTTGGCTATTATTATGTTTTCATTTGGGGGCTTAGAGCTAGTCGGTATTACGGCCGCAGAGGCAGAAGACCCAGATAAAAGCATTCCAAAAGCGATAAACCAAGTTGTGTACCGTATCTTGATTTTTTATATTGGCTCGTTAGCTGTATTGTTAGCGTTGTACCCTTGGGTTGACCTTGATGGCAAAACAAGCCCATTTGTATTAATTTTCCATGAATTAGGGGATTTACTGGTTGCTAATTCGTTGAACGTTGTCATTTTGATCGCTGCGTTGTCTGTTTATAACAGCGGGGCTTATGCGACAAGCCGTATGTTGTATGGTTTGGCACAACAAAGTAATGCACCTAAATTTCTTGCAAAAGTGAATAAAGGTGGCGTTCCAGTCATGGCATTATTAGTTTCAGGTATTGCGACTTCTGGCGGGATTTTAATTAACTTTGTGATGGAAGGTAAAGCTTTCGAATTATTAATGTCATTGGTTGTGACGACGTTAGTTCTGAACTGGATTATGATTTGTGTTTCAAATTTGAAGTTCAGAGCGGCAATGAACAAACAAGGTGTTGAAACGAAATTTAAAAGCATTTGGTATCCATTTGGGAACTATCTATGCTTAGCATTTTTGCTGTTAATTTTAGGGATTATCCTGACAATGGACGGCTTGCGCATCTCGGTATTAATTATGCCATTATGGATAGCGGTTCTATGGGTTGGGTACCAGTTCTCAGGGGCTAAAAAGCAAGATTTAGCTAAAAGCCAACAGCTGAGCTAAATTTGATTTTCTGATAATAAAAAGGTCGGTGGGAATATCCCACCGGCCTTTTTATACAGTAATGAAGTACTTAAATTACCATTGCCAACGTAACCAAGCGAATAATACGTTACCGTTATTATAAGTTCCCGGAATATAAGTGGCTTGTAGCGAAAGTTTGTCATATTCCACTGATACCAGAGGAAGCGGTGCTGGGATCGGAATATAGTACATATCCTTGCGGGCAGTAACACTTAGAGTGAAGCCAGCTCCCATGCGAAAACCATCAATGTCCCCTGGGATCCACATTTTTTGGAATGCATAACCACCAATTGGCTCCCAATCATTATGTGAATCTTTAAATGCCATTGCATAGATAGCATGCCAGTCATTGTCTTCATCATAACGATATTTACCAAAGCCCAGACCCCAAGGGCGCTCGTTATATTCATCTGTTTTTTTCTTGTCGTACATTGCACGGTTGTGCCAAGTCACAGCGGGAACGTATAGCTCATATTTGTCTGAGTCCCATGTGGTACTGACATTACTTTTAAATGTATCCCATAAATTTGCTGATTGCTCTTGTGCAACGGCAGGCGATGATATGCAGGTTGAGGCGCTCATGAGTAGCGATGCACCTACGGCCAACTGTATGTTTTTATAAACTCTCATTGTAAATCCAGTTCTGTATCGCAGATATAAAAATGATGATTAGCTCGCTAATGATTATCAGATTAGCATTATTATTATAATTTTGAGCGAAATTATTTTAATTAAGATGTACAGAATATAACAGTATTTATTACATAGTTAAGGATAATAATTGGCTGGTCATGGTAGAACCGTTTAATTTTGCCTGTTTTTAAGTAGGATAACCGATAGATAAATTGGATGTTAACTTATCAGATTGGTTATTGAATAGGCTAATCCTCCTAAAAATAACCAATAATAATAGATAAGGTATTTCATTTTCTTATTAATAAGGCCGTTATTTGATAAGAAAAAATGAAAGAGAATTTTTTAATCAAGAATAAGAGAAAACATTGTGTCACTCATTATTGTTGTATTTAACGTTTTGTAATAAAAAGATATTTTTAACAATTTAGGTGATTACGACTAGTAATGTTGATAGAGCAGACATTTATGAAAAATAGCGTGCAAACAAATCTAAAAAGTATGATGCACATCAAATAATGACTTGTCTCAATGGGATGAAATGAGTGTTATAGGCGGCAGGTATAAGCTGCTGCATGTCAACACGGGTAGGAGCGAGTACTTAAAGGTTTATAGCATATACATTGCTGTGCGTAACCTTGGCTTCTAACTAACAAAGGAACATCACCATGATGAAACGCCAAGAACCACTGACTGAATATCAAGCAAAATGCTTGGCTATCGCTACAGACAAAATATTATCACCAAAACAAAAAGCCAATTTTTTAGCGATAGAGGCCGATAGCAATATTCCTTACCTTGCGATGAGCCAACCCCTAGCGGATGCGTTAAATGAACGTGTTATTTGTGATATGTATGAAGGAAATGCACCGTATAAGCCACGTTATGTATTGCCTGATTATGTAAAATACCTCAAGCAAGGTTCAAAATACTTAGAGTTAGCCCCTGCTGAGGACTTTGATGACGCCCTTAATCATCTGATGATTTTATACCACCACGTCCCTTCGGTAACCAATTTCCCTGTGTTTTTAGGGTATTTAGATAAAGTCCTCATGCCATACGTGGGTGAGTTGACAGAAGAACAACTGTATCCAAAACTAAAAAGATTCTGGGTGCAGTTAGACCGAACTCTACCTGATGCTTTTATGCATGCCAATATTGGGCCAGATGACAACGTTATTTGCCGTTTGATTTTACGGATTGATGCAGAACTGAAACAAGTCGCACCTAACCTGACATTTGTCTATCACCCACAACGCACACCAGAGTCACTTTTCTTACAAGCGATTGAGAATATTTGTGAATGTAGTAAGCCACATATTGCAAATGATATTATTCATAATGCGGCATTTGATGAGCAAGGTTACGGTATTGTCAGTTGTTATAATGCATTACCTGTTGCGGGTGGCGGAAGCACTTTAGTTCGCATTAATTTGCGCGAAGTTGCGTTACGCAGTCAAAATTCAGCTGATTTTTTAAATGTGCAATTGAAAAAGTATTGTGAGTTACAAATGGAACTCATTGAAACACGTAGCGCATTTTTATATGAGGAATCTAATTTCTTCCAAACCAGTTTTCTTGTTCAAGAGGGGTTAATTGAGCCAGAACGCTTTGCACCGATGTTTGGTATTTATGGTTTAGCAGAGGCCGTGAATATCTTGATGGAAAAAGATGGCGTGAAAGGCCAGTACCAAGCGAATTCACCAGCTTTACCATTGTCTTATCAAATTAGCGAACAATTGGCAGACTTTGTTGAAACAACACCGGTTAAATATGGCTATAAAAACCGAGCTATGCTTCATGCGCAATCTGGGATTAGCTCAGACATAGGAACGACGCCGGGGGCTCGTATTCCATATGGTGAAGAGCCTGATCCTGTGTCGCATATTCAAGCCGTTGCACCTCATCACAAACACTATTTATCTGGGATCAGTGACATTTTAACCATCGATGAAACGATTAAACAAAACCCGCAAGCATTAATGCAATTGTGCAAAGGGGCGTTTAGTTGTGGGATGCGCGAATTTACCGCAAACGTGGCAAGTAATGATTTAGTCCGTGTCACTGGCTATATGGTGCGTTTGTCAGATATCGAAAAATACAAAGAACAAGGTTCTAGAAGCAATACTACCTGGTTAGGTGAAGAAGCGACTAAGAACTGTAAAATTACAGCCCGTCAGCAGCGAGTCATCAGCAATGAGCAATCGATGCGCTACGCTGAATAAGGTTATTCCTTTTTCCTGCGTAGATGGGCCGGGCAATCGACATGTTATCTTTTTGCAAGGTTGCAATTTACGTTGTTTGAATTGCCATAATCCATATACCATGGCGCTCTGTGACCATTGTGGGGACTGCGTTTTAACCTGTCCTCACAATGGGTTATCATTTGTTGATGGTAAGGTTATATGGGATAGCGATGCCTGCCAGCTCTGTGACACTTGTTTACAAACGTGCACTAAGAATTCAAGCCCAATGACAGTGTCGTTAAGTGTTAATGATGCTATCAATGACTTGAAAAAAAATGTTGTCTTTCTGAATGGTATAACCATTAGTGGCGGGGAAGCAACAACACAATTACCTTTTATTATTGAATTATTTAAAGCGATTAAAGACACACCTGAACTGAAACATTTAACCTGCTTTATTGACAGTAATGGCCATCTTGCTTCTGCGGGGTGGAGTAAGGTAATTGAGTATACTGATGGCGTAATGATTGACTTAAAATCATGGAGCGATGAGTGTGCCTTAAGATTAACTGGGAAAGATAACCAACGTGTATTTCAATCAATTCAATTTCTGGCACAAGCGGGGAAATTGTATGAATTGCGTTTATTATATATTCCTCAGCAAACAGATTATCTAGAACATATTGATAAACTGGCTGATTTCTTAAATCAACTTCCTGCAAACACACGAATAAAAGTTAATGCTTTTCAGCAACATGGCGTAAAAAATGAAGCGGCTAACTGGCCTGCGGCAACCCAAACGGAAGTAGAGACATTTGCCCAGCTATTAAAACAGCGAGGTGTCGGTAATATTCATTTGCCTAATGTGTACTTATAAGTCGCGCTAATTTTTCCTGTGTAATATATTTCCCCTTTTTATCTAAGTCATTAAAATTCATTCACTAACCGCTGGTATTTGTTAAATGATATGAGACAATCAAGGCGGTTTTATTGTTTGATTTAAAATGATTTCAGTAAACCTCGCTTATCAATCTATTCAAATGCTTTAGCCGAAAAGGGGAATCACTCATGAGGATCAATGCGTTAACCATAGCCGGAACAGACCCATCGGGTGGGGCGGGTATTCAGGCGGATTTAAAAACTTTCTCTGCGTTAGAGGCTTATGGTACGAGTGTGATGACGGCATTGGTGGCTCAAAATACCCGAGGCGTGCAATCCGTCCAAGACTTACCCCCTGAATTTGTGGCGGCACAATTAGACTCTGTTCTCAGTGATGTGCGAATTGATAGCGCAAAAATCGGCATGTTATTTAACCAAAGTAATATCGCAGTTGTGGCGAAGGCGCTGAAGCAATATCCTATTCCGTATGTGGTATTGGATACTGTAATGGTGGCTAAAAGTGGCGACCCGTTACTATTACCCGATGCGGTTGATGCACTGCGCCAACAATTATTGCCCCTCGTTTCTATAATTACACCGAATCTCCCTGAAGCCGCGGTATTACTAGACGAAAAAGTTGCACAAACAGAAAGCCAAATGTTGACTCAGGGGTATAAGTTACTTGAAAAAGGTTGTCAAGCGGTGTTGATGAAAGGCGGGCACCTAAGTGATGCTGAAAGCCCTGATTGGTTAATCACACCTGAAGGTGAATGGCGCTTTACCTCTATTCGCGTAAATACTAAAAATACCCATGGTACTGGGTGTACTTTGTCAGCGGCTTTGGCTGCTCTGCGCCCTCGTTGCTCTGATTGGCAAGAAGCGGTTACGCAGGCTAAAGCCTATTTACAAGCTGCGTTAGAGCAAGCGGACAGTTTAGAAGTTGGCAAGGGGATTGGCCCAGTACACCACTTCCATGCATGGTGGTAGTCTGTAATGATTGAAAGCCCGAACACTAGGGCTTTCTCGTTATATTTTAAGCTAATAAGTTACATTGAGGCGGCAACCGGCACTGAATAGCATTCGGCTGCACTGCGAACGTAAAGGTATCTCCCGATAATGGCTCACCATCAAGGTTTAAGATCATATCGTGAGGAGATGAAATTTTTACCCATGATAATTGCCTTTCGACCAAGTGCTCGTTTTTATCGTCTGAAAATAGGTTTGCTAAAAATGCGGGTATGACATCCCTTGCAGGAATAATCAGTAAATTTAATGCGCCATCATTAATTAGTGCTTGCGGTGTCAGTTGTTGCCCTCCGCCCGCTTGGCGGCCGTTTCCGACAGCGATGACCAACGTTTCACCTTCCCAACTAAAGTTTTCGCCCTCAATGCGGCAAATATCCGTTTTCAGCGTATCAGGGCGCAATAAGCCATTTATCACGTAAGCGGCACCGCCCAATGCTGATTTCAGTGCTTCAGGCGTTTCGGTGGTAATACGCGTCCCAAAGCCGCCAGTTGCCATATTGAGAAAATAATATTGCTTATTGACTTGCGCAATATCAATGGGAACTGCTTTACCTTTTAATGAGAGAGCAAGGGCGGCTTCAATATCCAGTGGAATATTCGCGCTGGTGGCAAAATCATTTGCCGTTCCCATCGGGAGAATTCCTAAAGTAGGGCGAGAGTCACTCGGGAACTTCATCAAGGTACTGGCAACCGCATTTACTGTGCCGTCACCTCCTGCGGCAATGATGGTATCAACGCCGTGTTTTATTGCCTGAGAAATAAAATAATAAGTATCATCCAATTCCCACGGAATACGGACTTGAATTTGATGGCCTTCATTACGTAAGTGAGTAATGGCCTTTCGCAGCTCAGCGTGATTGGCTTGTTTACCATTAAGGATAATCATGGCTGACTGATATTGATTCATATATACCCATCCATTCGGCTTAACATATGGCAAATATTCGTTAAAATGAGTATAAATGGATTTATAAGATATTGATGAGCTTATTTTAGATTTTTTACAGTAATAGCGTTAACAAGAGAAATGAAATAGAAATTGCAGATAAAAGAAATGGCTAGCTCAAGGGAGATTGAGCCAGCCAAGGAGGTGGTTCCTAGTCTTATTTTATGACTTTCTAGTTCTTCGTTTTCAAGAGTGACTATACGATATTGAATAGCCAATTGATGTGATCTGTTGCATAAAATTGGATATTCAGTGCACTTTTCAATGTAAATGTCAATAACGCGAATGATTCTCATATAAGAAAAAGCATATAAAGTGAAATAATATCATATTATAGATAAAAAAAAGCCAAAATATCAAAACGTTAAACGATGAGATTTTGGCTTTTAGCGAACAAACTATTTAAAAAACACGGAGTGGCGGTTAGCCTGCAATTTGCTTTTCTGCCTGAGTTTGGTGAGGTGCGCGGGTCGTTGTTCCTGCTAAGTTACGGATCAACAAACCAAAATTAACATCGACATCCTCAGGGATTGGCAGGTAAACCACATGGCCGTTACCGGGTGCAACATCAATCGCTTCACCTTTGCGGTTTGCTAATGAGTCCAAAGTAAAGACAATATTACCCGCCGGGGTCATCATCTCTAAGCTATCCCCAACGCTAAATTTATTTTTTACATCAACCTCAGCCATACCATTGACACGTTTACCTGTGAATTCACCCACAAATTGCTGAGTTTCAGAAACAGAATAGCCATATTCATAGGTTTGGTAGGCATCGTGAGTGTGGCGACGCAAGAAACCTTCAGTGTAACCACGGTGTGCTAACCCTTCTAAAGTAGATAACAACGTTGGGTCAAAGGGTTTTCCTGCGACAGCATCGTCAATCGCACGTCTATAGACTTGTGCAGTACGAGCACAGTAATAAAACGATTTTGTGCGGCCTTCAATTTTTAATGAGTGAACACCCATTTTTGTTAGGTTTTCAACGTGTTCGATTGCACGTAAATCTTTAGAGTTCATGATATAAGTGCCATGTTCGTCTTCAAAGGCCGTCATATATTCGCCTGGACGTTTAGCTTCTTCTATCATAAAGACTTTATCTGTTGGCGCGCCCGCACCTAGGGTTGGTGCCACATTTTGTACAGGGATAGGTTCATGCACATGGACAATATTACCCACATCATCTTCTTTACCTTCTTGTACGTTATATTCCCAGCGGCAAGCATTGGTGCAAGTCCCTTGATTTGGGTCGCGTTTATTAATATAACCGGAAAGTAAACAACGGCCGGAATAGGCCATACAAAGGGCACCATGGACAAAGACTTCAAGCTCGATTTCCGGTACTTGTTGACGAATTTCAGCAATTTCTTCGAGGGATAATTCGCGAGATAAGATCACTCGTGTTAAGCCCATTTGTTTCCAGAACTTCACCGATGCCCAGTTAACTGCATTGGCCTGCACAGATAAATGAATATCCATCTCAGGAAACGCTTCACGAACCATCATAATAAGGCCAGGGTCAGACATGATCAGAGCATCTGGGCCCATTTCAATGACGGGGGTTAAATCACGAATAAAGGTTTTTAATTTCGCATTATGAGGGGCAATATTCACCACCACATAAAACTTTTTACCCAACTCATGGGCTTCCTGAATGCCTTTAGCTAAGTTTTCGTGATTAAATTCGTTATTTCGTACGCGTAAGCTGTAACGAGGCTGTCCTGCATAAACGGCGTCTGCGCCATACGCGAAGGCGTAGCGCATATTTTTTAATGAACCGGCAGGAGACAAAAGCTCTGGTGTAAACATGGTTATTCTCTATCTGATGTCAAGTCAGCACTCACTCATACGAGAGAGTGTTTTTAAGGGATGAGGATTTTACTCCTATTTGATAAAAAAACCAAATATCCCACAAGAATAGTATGTCTATTGATTGCTTAATATTCATCCCAACGGTAGCCGAGGCCATATATTGAACGAATAAAGGTTTTTTCGTTATCGAGGGACTCTAATTTACGGCGTAAATTTTTGACGTGACTATCAATTGTACGGTCCGTTACTACGCGGTGGTCGTCATATAAGATATCCAGTAACTGGTCGCGAGAAAACACCATACCTGCATTATCAGACATAAACTTGAGTAGCCGAAATTCAGCGGGCGTGAGTTCAAGTAACTGTGAGCCATAGCGTACTTGAAATGCATTTTCATCAATAATAAGCTTGGTTTGATTATTGCTATTAGTTTGGCTATTGCTAGTTGTCATATTTGGCTGGCAACGGCGTAAAATCGTTTTGACTCGAGCCACGACTTCTCGCGGGCTAAAAGGCTTACAAATATAGTCGTCAGCCCCAATTTCTAACCCTAATAAACGGTCAATTTCTTCGGTTTTTGCTGTCACCATAATAATGGGAACATCACTGAATTTTCGTAGTTCACGACATACTGAAATGCCGTCCATACCGGGTAACATTAAATCTAATAAAATGAGTGCAGGTTGATGTTGTTTAACATAGTCGATTACTTGGTCACCCCGTGCAATTAATGCGGGTTGATAATTTGCAGCTTGTAAGTAATCGAACAGCAGTTGGCCTAGCTTGGGTTCATCTTCCACAACCAAAATAGGGGTATTGCTCTGTTCAGTCATGATCATAAACCTTTGTCTTTTAATTGAATCGGTAAATTAATGGTAATTTTGACACCACCTAATGGTGACGGTGCTGCGGAAATTGTTCCATGGTGAGCCTCAACAATATTATAGCAAATGGCCAACCCTAAACCTGAACCGCCACTGGCGCGATTACGAGAACCTTCAGCACGGTAAAAACGTTCAAATAAATGTTGGCATTGCTCAGCAGACAGCCCCGGGGCGCTATCTTGCCAAATTATACTGAGCTGGTTGTGGTCTTGTGTGACTTGAATGGCAATTTTACCTTGTGGGTCTGTATAGCGTAAGCTGTTTTCCATTAAGTTATAGAATAACTGAGTGATGCGGTCAGGGTCTGCAAACACGTTGCCTTGTGCAATAAATTGCCGTTCAACTGAAAGTTGTTGGTCTTCTAACCGCCAGCGAGCTTGGCCTATCGCCATTTCAATTAAAGGAATGATATCGGTAAGTTGCATACGATAGACCAATGAGCCTCTATCCGATAACGAGAGCTGGTGGAGGTCATTAACCAGCTTAATTAAAGTTTGAGTTTCATTCAGTAGGGAATTGATTGTTTCGGGAGTGGCTTGCCGGACGCCATCTTGCACCGCTTCTAATTCGCCTCGCAGAACTGACAACGGCGTGCGGAGCTCATGGGAAATATCCGCCATATAATCACGCCGCATTTGTTCGTTTTTTTCAAGGGTAGAGGCCAGATGGTTAAAATCTTTAGCCAGTTGCCCAAGTTCATCGCGGCCAGACTCAGGAACCCGCGTGGCAAAGTCTCCATTGGCGAGCCGGTTAGTGCCTTCGAGTAACCGCTTGATGGGTTTCAAAAAACTACGGGCAAGGAACAATGTGGCAATCAGAGCCACAAATAAAGACAGCCCTGCGATGATCCAACTGGTATACATTTGTTTGGTATCAAAACGGCGGTCAAGGGCGCTGCTGATTCCCGTTTCATAGCTGGCAACGAGCCAACCGACGGTTTCGCCATTGCTAGTAACAATAGGCTCACGGAGAACTTTGCTCGGTAGGGGCGTGTCTTGCCCGAAAATTAGCCGGTCCTGTGTATCATAAACCCAAAAAATGGTTCGCCAGCGCTGTCGCATCGGGCCACGATGCTGTTGATGTTCTACAGAGCGCAGAATGCGAAAGAAAATGCGATCATTACCAATCAAAAACCGCCAATTCCCCATTTCTTCATATTGTTCCGCAAGGGCGGAAGAAACCTGCTCAACGCGTTGTTGGTCATTTTCTTTAATATAGTCAATAAAGCCATGTTGAAAACTCATGCGCACGCCTTGGTGCATAATTAGCACTAGCAATAAGCATGTCGCAAAAATAGCTAAAAAAAGCCGAGTACTAACGCTATTTAACCTAAGCTTCATGGTTATTCTCCACAATCTTATGCGTTAATGATTTTTTGCGCTGCCAACGTTGCCTTAAGCTATCAAAACTTAAATACACAACAGGAGTGGTAAATAAAGTCAGCAATTGGCTCATTATTAAGCCACCGACAATGGTGATCCCGAGAGGTTGACGTAGTTCTGCTCCATCACCACTACCTAACATTAACGGTAACGCACCAAAAATGGCGGCGAGTGTCGTCATTAAAATAGGGCGAAAACGTAATAAACTGGCACGGAAAATGGCTTCTTGAGCGGTTAAACCCGCTGTTCTTTGTGCTTGAATAGCAAAATCCACCATAATAATGGCGTTCTTCTTGACGATCCCAATTAATAGCATGATGCCGATTAAAGCGATTAAACTAAATGGTGTGTCAAATAACTCAAGGGCTAATAATGCACCGACACCAGCAGAAGGCAAAGTTGATAAAATTGTCAGTGGGTGAATATAACTTTCATATAGAATCCCAAGGACTAAATAGACAGTCACAATAGCGGCTAAAATCAAAAATAATTGTGATTGCAAAGTTTCTTGGAATATTTGTGCCGTTCCTGCAAAAGACCCTCGCACTGTAGATGGCACGCCAAGCGCAGTCATGGTTTTTTCTATTTCGACGATGGCATCATTTAAGGTATAACCGTCAGCGACATTAAATGCGATAGTGGATGAAGCTGATAGCCCCTGGTGGTTCACGCTTAATGGCGCATTCGCCGGCTGCCAACGAGCAAAATAAGACAGCGGGATAGCATCGCCATCTTTATTGATAACAAACATTTTGTCGAGGGAACTGACATCTTGCGTATATTCAGGAGCAACTTCCATCACTACTTTATATTGGTTCATCGCTTCATAAATGGTGGAAACTTGGCGTTGGCCAAATGCGTTGTTAAGCAAACTGTTAGCTTCACGGACATCGATACCTAGCTGGGCCATTAAGTCCCTATCGTAGGTGATCGCCATTTCTGCGCCTTTGTCTTCCTTATCTGAGTTCACATCTGTCAGCTGTGGCAATTCACCGAGTGCTTTACGAATGGCGGGTTCCCAGTCACGCAATGCAGAAAGCTCATCCGCAAGCAGCGTAAACTGATAGCTGGCATTGGCTTGTCGACCTCCCACACGAATATCTTGTACTGGCATCATAAACAGGTTAGCCCCTGGCTCATTGGCTAATTTCATGCGTAACCGATTAATGACTTCAGCTGAACTTTCAGTACGTTCACCCAGTGGTTTTAATGAGATATACATAAAACCGCTGTTTACCCGGCTACCGCCAGTAAAACCGGTGACATTATCCGTCGCTGGGTCGGCTTTAACTTGCTGCATAAAACGGGTCATTTTTTCTTTCATTGACTGGAATGAAATACTTTGGTCTGCGCGAACAAAGCCCAGCACACGGCCGGTATCTTGTTCAGGAAAGAAAGTTTTCGGAACGGTAATATACAGATAAACGTTTAAGCCGATTGTGGCAAATAGCACCGCGAGAACACTACGGCGATGTTCGAGTACCCATTTTAAAGCGATGCCATAACTTTCTTGCAAGCGCAGCAACACACGTCCAAACCCGCGATGTTTGGCTTTGACGTTGCGAGGGCGTTTCTTCAGTAAGTAAGCACACATCATAGGGGTGAGCGTTAATGAGATCACCAAAGAAATACCGATAGCGGTTGCAAGGGTAATGGCAAATTCGCGGAATAAACGGCCGACCAGTCCATCCATAAGCAGTAGCGGAATAAAAACAGCCACTAAGGAAATACTCATGGAAACGACGGTAAAGCCGACTTCATGCACGCCTTTAACCGCCGCAATAAACGGTTTTTTACCATTTTCGATATGACGCGAGATATTTTCTAATACGACAATGGCATCATCAACCACAAAGCCCGTCGCAACCGTTAATGCCATCAATGACAAGTTATTTAAACTAAAGCCACATAAATACATGGCCGTAAAAGTCCCAATCAATGAGACAGGGACAGCAACGGCAGGGATCAAAGTAGCGCGACCTGAGCGTAAGAACAGCAGCACCACGAGGATCACCAAGGCAACGGCAATCAGTAGAGCACGTTCCACTTCGGCTAGAGACGCGCGAATGGTCGGTGTTCTGTCTTGTGCCACTTTTAAATCAATAGCGGCAGGGATCATGTCATTGAATTCAGGCAATTCAGCACGAATACGGTTCACTGTTTCAATAATATTGGCGCCAGCTTCACGACGAATGACAATCAAAATAGCCGGTTTACCGTCTGCCATACCGGCAGCGCGTACGTTTTCAATGGAATCTTTAACATTGGCGACATCGCTGAGCTTTACAGCATTGCCTTGGCTGTAATGAACAATAATTGGTCGATAATCGGCTGCTTTTTTTAACTCATCATTAGTCTGTACTTGATAACGTTTTTCGTCATCATTGATATAGCCTTGCGGTTGGCGAACGTTAGCACTACTAATGGCTGAGCGCACGGCATCAAGGGAAACCCCTTGGTTAAATAGGGCGGTTGGGTTGAGCTCAACCCGTACGGCAGGGAGCGAGCCGCCACCAACTGAAACTTCACTAACCCCTTCAATTTGCGCAATTCGCTGGGCTAAACGGGTAGATGCAATATCATAAATTTCGCCAGTACCCATGGTCTCTGAGGTCATGGTTAAAATCATAATTGGCGCATCAGACGGGTTAGACTTGTAATAACGTGGACGGCTTGGCATACCGCTGGGCAGCAGGTTTTGCGCCGCATTAATCGCAGCTTGCACTTCCCGAGCCGCGTTATTAATGTCTTTGTCGAGATTAAACTCAAGGGTAATAGTGGTTCGCCCAAGCGCACTGCTTGAGGTCATTTCGCTGATCCCAGCAATACTGCCTAAAGAGCGTTCAAGAGGTGTCGCAACAGAGGACGCCATGGTTTCCGGTGACGCCCCAGGAAGTGACGCTGTCACGTTAATCACAGGGTAATCTACTTGAGGCAACGGAGAAACGGGTAAAAATAGAAAGCTCAGGGCACCACACAAAGTAATCGCAACGCTAATCAGCGTCGTTGCTACCGGGCGGCTAATAAATAGAGCAAAGAAGCGCTTCATTATGACACCTGTGCCTTCTTCGCTTGGCGACGGTCTTTAAAATAATGAGAAAGACGGTCGAACAATAAGTAAATAACCGGTGTGGTAAATAAGGTGAGGATTTGGCTCATAATTAAGCCACCAACCATACAAATTCCTAATGGTTGGCGTAATTCTGCACCGACACCTGTACTTAGCATTAATGGCAAGGCTCCTAGTAATGCCGCCATGGTGGTCATTAAAATTGGGCGAAAACGCAGTAGGCAAGCTTGGTAGATGGCATCATAAGGGGACATTCCCTGTTCACGCTCTGCAGCAAGGGCAAAGTCAATCATCATAATGGCGTTCTTTTTCACGATACCAATTAATAAGATGATGCCGATGACTGCAATAACATCAAGGTCTTTCCCTGCCATCATTAAAGCAAGTAATGCGCCAACCCCCGCAGTCGGTAAGGTGGATAAAATCGTAATCGGATGGATAAAGCTCTCATATAAAATGCCTAATACGATATACATCGCCACAATTGCGGCTGCAATTAACCAGATAGTGCTGCTTAGTGCAGCTTCAAAGGCTAAAGTCGCCCCTTGGAATTGTGTGGTAATGGATTTTGGCATAGCAATTTGTGATTCGGCCAATTTCACGGCATTGACGGCTGACTCAAGCGAAGCGCCATCCGCCACATTAAACGAGAATGTCACCGCGGGAAATTGGTCGAGGTGATTAATGGCTAATGGCCCATTGCCTTCTTGAATATTCACCAAGGTACTTAGTGGCACAATGGCCCCATCAGTGCCTTTTAGACGAATATCATTCAGCGCATCCATACCATCACGTGTCTGTGTGTCATGTTCTAATATCACACGATATTGATTTGACTGTGTGTATATGGTCGAAACCATTCGCTGCCCAAATGCATTATATAAAGCGTTATCAATGGCTGACATTGTGATACCAAAACGGCTTGCGGTATCACGGTTAACATTCACATAAGCAACTAACCCTTTATTTTGCCAGTCACTACTGACATCGGTGAGTTCAGGTTGTTGCTCTAGGGCATCTAACAAGCGTGGAACCCAAGTGGTTAATTCCTCTAGTGAACCGGCCTGTAATGTAAATTGATACTGTGTGCGTGCAACTTGCGTATCGATGGTGAGATCTTGCATAGGCTGCAAATATAAATTCACCCCGGCAATGTTATCCACGGATTGCTGTAGACGATCAATAATCGCCACCACTCTATCTTCACGCTC
This sequence comes from Providencia sp. PROV040, assembly GCF_032706145.1. Taxonomy (NCBI): domain Bacteria; kingdom Pseudomonadati; phylum Pseudomonadota; class Gammaproteobacteria; order Enterobacterales; family Morganellaceae; genus Providencia; species Providencia sp. PROV040. The sequence continues at coordinate 2,222,535 of NZ_CP120530.1, forward strand.
ATCAAGGGGCTTTAAGGTAATTTGGAGACGCGCATTGTTTAATGTTGGGTTGCTACCATCAACCCCCACATAAGTGGTGACATTATCAACCGCAGGGTCTGCCAATAATTTTGACGCGACTTCCTGTTGCTTTTGCGCCATGGCCGCAAAAGAAATAGATTGACGGCTTTCAATTGAACCCTGAATAATTCCACTGTCTTGCAACGGGAAAAACCCTTTTGGGATCCACATATACAGCAAAACAGTCAGCACCATGGTGCCTAGCGCCACAGAAAGCGTTAACCATTGGTGATTAAGAATACGTTTTAACCAAATTGCGTATCCAGCAACCATACGGTCAAAGAAACGCTCACACGCTAGTTCAAAACGGTTATGTTTATGTTGCGACTCTGGTTTTAATAAACGCGCACACATCATTGGCGTTAACGTCAAAGAGACGACAGCGGAGATCAAAATAGCCACGGCTAGGGTAATGGCAAATTCGCGGAATAACCGGCCGACAATATCCCCCATAAATAACAGCGGGATTAACACTGCAACTAAAGAAAAGGTGAGGGAGATAATGGTAAACCCGATTTCACCCGCCCCTTTGAGTGCAGCGACCAGAGGCTTATCGCCTTTTTCTAAGTAGCGGGAAATATTTTCAATCACCACTATTGCATCATCGACCACAAAACCTGTGGCGATGGTTAATGCCATTAGGGTGAGGTTATTGACAGAAAAACCACAAAAATACATGACTGCAAAGGTACCAACGAGCGACAGCGGTACGGCAATGCCCGGTATTAAGGTGGCAATTCCATTGCGTAAAAACAAATAAATCACCATCACAACGAGGGCGATAGCTAACATTAACTCAAACTGTACATCATTAACGGACGCTCGAATAGTACTGGTTCTATCGGTTAAAATATCGACATTAACCGATTTAGGTAAGCTCTCAATTAATTCGGGTAACAGCGTACGAATGGTATCTGTGGTTTCAATGACGTTAGCACCGGGCTGCCGCTGCACATTGATCACAATCGCCTGTTCATTATTTGCCCATGCCCCTAAATAGGCATTTTCAGCACCTTGTACAATTGTTGCAATATCGCCTAAACGCACAGGCGCACCATTTTGGAAGGCCACAATAAGCTGACGATAGTCGTCAAGTGACTTCATTTGGTCGTTAGCAGAAAGCGTCACTGCTCGCGTTGGCCCATCGAAACTCCCTTTTGCGGAGTTGACGTTAGCATTGTTGATGGCTAGGCGGATGGTTTCGCTATCCAGCCCTTTGGCTGCCATGGCTTGTGGGTTTAAATTCACGCGAACAGCAGGGCGTTGACCACCGGCTAAGGTGACTAAACCCACTCCATTAACTTGGGATATTTTCTGGGCAATTCGCGTTTCAATAATATCCTGTACCTGCGTTAATGGCATCGCATCAGAGGTGACCGCTAAGGTGAGTACAGGCGGGTCAGCAGGGTTTACCTTATTATAAATCGGAGGATAGGGTAAATCCGAAGGCAGTAAGCTACTGGCGGAATTAATCGCTGCTTGGACTTCTTGTTCGGCAACCTCTAGAGGCAACGTTAATTGGAACATCAGTGTTATAACTGATGCTCCTCCTGAACTTTGCGATGACATCTGTTTAAGACCCGACATTTGCCCAAACTGGGTTTCCAAAGGCGCAGTCACTGCAGAGGTCATCACATCGGGGCTGGCTCCCGGGTAAAGGGTAACAACTTGAATCGTCGGATAATCGACTTCGGGCAGGGCTGAAACAGGTAAGAAGCGATAGCCGATGATCCCTGCAAGTAATATAGCCACCATGAATAATGTGGTAGCCACAGGGCGCAAAATAAATAAACGAGAAGGCCCACCGCCTTTTAACATTTCAGGCTGCATTACGCTTTCTCCGCGCTATTGGCTTTACCTTTGCGGGGCTCTTTTTTGGCGATGCTTTCAGCGGTAACGACTTCGACAGTTGTGCCATCGGTGAGTTTATCAACACCATCGGTGATGACTTTGGTATTTGCTGCGAGCCCACTTTCAATAACGACTTGTTGGCTATCTTGCATCCCCACGGTCACATTGTGTTTGCTGACTTTATTATCATCACTCAATACCCAAACATAGTGACCTTCGTTGCCCATTTGCAGTGCAGCGGTTGGGATCACCACGGCATTTTGCAGCGTTTCAACTTGCATTTTTACATTAACAAATTGATTAGGAAAAAGCTTTTCTTCTTCATTGGTAAAGCGCGCTTTTATTTTAAGAGTGCCGGTTGCAGCATCAATTTGGTTATCGGTACTGAGTAGCTCACCGCTTGCGATTAGCGCGATATTGTTTCTGTCCCAAGCCTCAATCAATACTTTTTCACCGGAAGATTGTGCTTGCTGGATCGCGGGAATATCACCTTCAGGTAAAGCAAACAAGACATCTGCGGGTTGAGTTTGTGTGATAACAACAAGAGGGGTTGAGGTTCCTGAAGAGATAAAGTTTCCGACATCAACTTGTTTTAAACCAACCCGCCCTGAGATGGGGGCAGTAATTTTACTGTAGGTTAATTGCAGTTTGGCATTATCAACAGCCGCTTGGTCGACTTTAATACTGCCTTGTGCCTGTAATACCGCCGCTTTTTGGTTATCTAGCTCTTGTTGTGAAATCACTTTAGTGCCAGCAAGCTTTTGATAACGCGCTAAATCTAATTGCGCATTAGCTAACGTTGCTTTGTCTTTAGCTAATTGCCCCTCAGCTTGTGATAGCTGAACTTCAAATGGGCGAGGGTCAATCTGTGCCAATAAATCTCCCTTATTGACATATTGCCCTTCGGTAAAATACAGCTGCATTAACTGGCCTTCAACACGGCTGGTTACAGTGACAACATTTGCCGCTTGCACCGTGCCTAAGCCTGATAAAAATCGCGGAACGACTTTTTGTTCAGCAACGGCAAACTGCACAGGGGCTAACACACGTGGTGGGCGGCCCATCGCGCTTCGCTGTGAGTTTGGTTTTGCTACGGTACCAGTAGATTGTGTATCTGATTGTTTTTCTTGATGATAAAAGTACCAAGAAACGCCAGCTACCGCAATAATGGCAATAAAAATGGCAGAGCGAATAAAAGGTTTACGTTGTTTTTGTTTATTCATTTTGGGTAATTCGCTTAACTCAAAAAAAGTGGATGAGATCCGTCAGGCTGTATACTAAAAAACTAACAAAAAAGAGTCAGTTAGACATATTAGTAGTTTAACGTGATAGGTACAAAGAAAAATGGAGGAAATATGAATAAGTGTCAATTTCTGTACTTGTATACTTCAGTGCTTGTAAAGGGGGAGAGCGGGGGAATAATTTTGTAACAATTAAGATTGCCCCCTGAGTAAATAGGGGGCAATCGATTTTATAAACTAGAAGCTTTTAAGACCGCAGATTTTTCGTTTGAAGACTCTGAATTGACAGTCCAACCTTTCCAAGATAGAGGAATGAAGGCTACAGCAACCGCTAATAATGAGACGCCAGCGACATAATAGGCAGGTGCCATGTGAGATTGCTGCAACCAAGCACCAGTTAATATTGGTGTTAAACCACCAAAAATTGCATAAGCCACATTGTAAGCGAATGACAGACCAGAATAGCGAATTTCAGGTGGAAATGCGCGTGTACTGATAATTGGAGTGGTTGCAATCGCGCCAACAAAGAAGCCCATCAAGCCATAGTTAAAAATTAACGTACTCGCCGCAATATCACTGGATAATGACGAATAAAAGTAAATTGCTGTTACGGCTAATCCACCCCATGATAAAGTCATTGAGGTACGAGTTCCGGTTTTATCTCCTAACCAGCCCCAGAAGATACAGCCTAATGTTAAGGTCAATGTCGCCGCGCAGTTAGCTTGCAATGCCACATTCCTATCAATGTTATAGATCCCTTTTAACACCACATCTGGTGTCATCAAAATGGTGACAACGATAGCGGTTGATAATGACCACGTCAGTGCCGCAGTGATCATACAAGCTTGTTTATGAGACTTAATGACGGTTTTGACGGGTAATTCTTGTGACAAGGCCTTTTTGGCTGCCAGTTCTTTAAATATCGGGGTTTCTTGTAAAAAACGACGTAAATACACAGAGATAAACCCAAAAACACCACCAAGAATAAATGGAATACGCCATGCAAAATCATGAATTTCAGTTGTGGTATAAGAGCGCTCAATAATAATTGCGACGATAGAGCCTAATAAAATACCACCGGTGATCCCAGAAGTCAGTGTACCGACACCTAAACCATAACGTTGTTTTGGTGTATGTTCTGCAATAAATACCCATGCACCTGGCATTTCACCACCAATCGCGGCACCTTGCATAATACGCATTAACAGCAGTAATAATGGAGCAGCAGCGCCAATGGTTTCATAAGTAGGTAAGAAACCAATAACAAACGTTGGGAATGCCATTAAGAAAATACTGAGGGTAAACATTTTCTTGCGGCCAATTTTATCCCCGAAATGAGCCATGATAATGCCACCAAGAGGGCGAGCAAGGTAACCGGCTGCAAATAGACCCAGTGTTGCCATTAGCGCGAGAAATTCGTTATCCCCTGGGAAAAATAGTTGGGAAATAATTTTTGCGTAAAAAACAAAGATAACGAAGTCATAAAACTCAAGAGTTCCCCCTAAAGAGGATAAGCCTAATGTTTTATAGTCTTCTTTGCCCAAAGGTCTCGCAGAGGGCTGGCTGGCGGTTTGCGGTGTCATTATAGTTTCCTTCTAACTACCTGTAATACTAAATTGCATAAATTCAAAATAATAAGCATTGACTCATAATAATGAGCTAATCATTTTTATTGGTGCAGATAAGAGGTATAAAACGTTGGATGGGTATAACTTAGTTTAATACACAGTATCTTTCTTGCATGAGTATATTTATAGCAGGAAATTCTATATTCTGTAAACCTCAACCCTAAAAACAAGAATGACATTCCAATTAGTTTTGATTTGTTAGCGTATTGATTTGGTGTGATGATAAATAACCTTATATGATGTTAATAATATGAATTTTGCAGAATATCGTATATTTAAATTAGTGAGTTATAGCGTTAATTATATTTAATTTAATAAATTCTTACTGAATTATGGTAAGTAAATATTACCTAGATATTATTCGTTATAATTAACTTTATTAATCTAGATAAACTAAATAACTATAAAATCATTTAATTAATAGATAAATAAAAGGGTTGTTTGCAGAATTTTGGTTTTTTAGCTGGGCTTTGCTGTCGGTGTGAGTGTTTTGTAAATTGCACGCGCCTAATCTAAGAGTAGGACGCGTGCAAAGCGAATTTAAACGAGGAATAGAGTGGCTAAGCCAAGGAAAATAAAGAAACCACCTGTATCTGTGATAGCGGTGATCATCACGCTAGAACCGATAGCAGGGTCCTTGCCCAGTTTTAGCATAATGAGTGGAATAACCACGCCCATAATAGCCGCCATCAGTAGGTTCAAGATCATCGCTAATGTCATGACTGCACCCATAGCGATATCGCCATAAAGGAAGTAAGTGACGACACCCATAATTCCTCCCCATACAACCCCATTAATAAAGGCGACACCAAGCTCCCTTAACATTAAGAAAGAGAAACTATTGTTTTGTATCTGGTGCAGGGCAATGGCACGAACAATCATGGTAATGGTTTGGTTTCCCGTATTACCGCCAATTCCTGCCACAATAGGCATTAATGTGGCAAGGGCGACTAATTGGGAAATCGTATCTTCAAAAACCCCAATAACACGAGAAGCCACAAAAGCGGTACATAGGTTAATGGCTAGCCATGTCCAACGGGTTTTAACGGCTTGGCCGACAGGGGCGAAAACGTCTTCTTCAGGGCTTAACCCCCCCATACGACGAATACTGTTATCGTTTTCTTCACTAATGTTATCAACGATATCTTCAACCGTCAGGCGGCCCATTAGTAGGCCGTTGTTATCAACAACAGCCGCAGAAATTAAGTCATAACGTTCGAACGCACTCGCTGCGTCTTCGCCTTTTTCATCAGGCAAGAAGGTCACTGTGTCAGTCTTCATGACATCGGCCACTATTTTTTCAGGGGATTGCGTTAAAATAGTGGTTAGAGGCAATTCACCTTGTAAATAATTACTGTTATCGACAACGAAAATTTTGTCGGTCGCTTCTGGGATCTTGCCCCGTTGGCGTAAATAACGTTGAACCGTTTTTAGCGTCACATTTGGGCGTACGGTGACGAATTCAAAATCCATCATTTGGCCGACGCTATCTTTCGCATATTGTAAAACTTCGCGAATACGGCTTCGCAGGCTAGGTTCTAAATAGGTGAGGAGCCGACGCATGGTGTCACGAGGTAAATGCTCAGCAATATAAGCTTGTTCGTCAACATGCAAGTTGGCAACGGCGCGCAGTAGTTCTCTGTCAGACATATCCTTAATTAGGCTATCCCAAACAGAAACCGAGGCCTCAACTAACACTTCACCACGTTCGTTATTATCAACAAGACGCCATAACGCGAGACGCTCATCATAAGGGAGCATTTCTAAGATATCGGCGATATCCGCAGTGTGTAAATCAAGTAGCAATTCTTTTACAAGACTAATTTTTTCACTAATTGCTTTGTCATCAATACTGACGTGTTGATCATTTTCAACAAGCGCATGGACGAACTCTTCGTCATCTAAAAATAGCGTCAGGATTTGCTGGCGAATATGTGCCAGTTTTTGAGAGTGCGGGTTGACTGTTGGCGCCGCATCGGTTGAGAAAGCAGATTGTGACATTTTAATCCTTAAAGCAATAGCAGCGCAAAAGCGCTTTTTATGAATTCGTCTGCGAGCGGACGAAATTTATTATCATTATTGTCGCCTATTTAAATAATATATCAAATAGTTGAGTCAAATAAGCGGTGATTTTCAAGTCATCAATGATGAATAATAAGAACAAATCACTACAATAATGGCCGCAAATTACTCATTTTCTGCGCAAATAGTTAACGACCAACCGGGAACATCTTCCCAATAGCCACTTTCCTTTTCTAAATCTAATAACATCAATGCATTTTGCACGAGATATTCAGATGGTAAATAGATAGTCCAGTGCCCATCATCCGTTTCTATCCGTAACGAAGAAGGGATTGTTGTAGATTGGCGTTGATTATTTAACAAAATGGCTAGCCGCAAAATTTGGATAAGCGGCATAAATTGTTTTCTTTTAAATAAATTAAATTTAGGGATATCGTCATACTTAATAGCCCTACGATGATTACGTACTAATGTGGCAAGCAATAACTGCTGTTCTTGGTTGAAACCCGGTAAGTTAGTATTTTGCAAAATATAAGCAGAATGGCGGTGCATACCACTATGATTAATACTTAAGCCAACTTCATGGAGCATAACCGCCCATATTAAAATGGATTCTAACTGTGGATTGAGTTGTTTAGGGTTTTGCTGCCCCCATTGGAAATAGAGCTCTTCCATCGTTTTTAATACACGCTTCGCTTGCTCTCTATCAATATTATAATGCTCAGCAAGGCTTAATGCAGTACGTTGACGGATATCTTGGTGACGGAAGCGGCCTTCCATTTCATATAAAACACCTTCACGTAATGCACCGTCAGATAAACGTAACTCTTTAATTTCTAATGAATCAAAGACGGCAAGTAAAATGGCTAAACCTGGGACAAATACGTGTTTACGTTCATTAGAGAGGCCCAGTATATTTAGTGAGCTAAATGACTTATATTTTAATGCCATTTGCTTGATTTCGATAAGGCGTTCACGGGTGATAATACCGTCTTTATAGCCTAATTCTTGTATTACACTATGAGCAGCTTTGATGGTGCCCGAGGCACCCATCGCGACGTCCCAAGTTTGTTTCTTAAATAAAATCGCAGTGCTTTCTAATTTTAAGCAAGCCCCTAGGTAGGCGCGATTAAAAAATTCAGGGTTGATTTCTTCATTTGGGAAGTAAGTGCGAGCAAAGCTCACACAACCCATACGGCGGCTTTCAATCAAAAGCGGTTCAAACTTCTCACCAATGACTAACTCAGTTGAACCACCACCGATATCAAGTACTAATTTGCGGCCTTTTTCGGGTTGGGTGTGTTCAACGCCCATAAAAATCAATCGAGCCTCTTCTTGGCCTGAAATGATTTCAATAGGATAGGGCATGATTTCTTTTGCGCGTTGCAAAAATAATTTCACATTCGTTGCGACACGTAATGAGTGTGTGCCAACAATACACACGTTCTCAGGGGAAAATCCTTGTAACCGTTCGGCAAACAACGCGAGGCAGGCAAGGCCACGTTCCATGGCTTCTTCACTTAATTCATTGGTATCACTTAGGCCATCGGCAAGGTGAACACGTTTTTTCAAACGAGTGAGAACTTGCAATGCACCGTTGACAATACGAGCAATGACCATATGAAAACTATTGGAGCCTAAATCTATAGCCGCAATTTCTTGTGGTCTCGGTGTTGAGGCGTTGGTTATTGGCATATTTTTAAGCTCTTGTATCAGGTGTTTCGATTGATTTTAAATAATCATACACAGCAAGCTGGGCTTGGATTTTACGTTTATTTCCGCGGGGAACATAATGATTACTTAAATCTTTGTCAACATAACGTGCTTTTACGGTATCGCTAAATTGCAGCTCTAAAATATCCAAGACCCGTTGTTTTAAATGCGGGTCGACTAAGCTAACGGCAACTTCAATGCGGTAGTCAATATTGCGTGTCATCCAGTCAGCGGAGGAAATAAAGACTTTTTCGTCACCCGCATTGGTGAAAACATAGACACGGTCATGCTCAAGAAAACGGTCAACAATACTGGTTACCTGAATATTTTCACTGTAGCCAGCTTGACCCGCCACTAAAGAGCACATCCCCCTGACTAACAAGCGAATTTTGACACCTGCATTGGAGGCATCATACAGTTTGTCGGTCAATTCTTTGTCGACTAAATTATTAATTTTTAATGTGATGCCACTGGGGCGTTCAGCGAGTGCATTTTCGATTTCTTGGTCAATTAAGGCCATTAAACGAATCCGTGTATTTTGTGGGGACACCATTAAATTATCGAAAGTCACTGGGCGATAGGGATTTTCTATAAAACTAAATACCCGACGAACTTCGTTAGTGATTAGCTCATTTGCTGTGAGTAGCGAGTAATCGGTATAAAGCCGAGCGGTTTTCTCATTAAAATTACCCGTACCAATATGAGCGTAGCGAACGATTTGACCTTCTTCCATGCGCGAGATAATAAACAATTTCGCATGGATTTTAAGCCCTGGCGCGGAGAAAATAACATGCACGCCGGCTTCGGTTAACCGTTTTGCCCAATGAATATTGGCGGCTTCGTCGAATCGAGCTTGTAACTCAACGACCACAGTGACTTTTTTTCCATTATGGGCAGCATGGATAACGGAATCGATAATGCGTGAGTCTTTTGCAACACGGTAAATATTAATTTTTATCGACAATACATTCGGGTCAAAAGACGCTTGGCGCAATAATTCTAAAGTATGTTCAAAGGTATAGTAGGGATAATATAACAGCACATCGCGTTCACGAATGGCATCGAAACCGTTGCGGAAATTATCAAACCAGCGATGACGCAGCCTTGGTAACGGCTTGTTTAATAAATTTTTATTTCCCTCATTTGGGAAGTTAATAAAATCTTTAAAGTTGTGATAGCGACCGCCAGCAATTACAGAGTCATCACTGGATAAGCCCAGCTTTTCACGTAAAAGAGCAACCATTTCGTCAGGCATATCACGTTGATAGACAAAACGGACGGGCTCTGCGGTTAAACGCTGTTTCAATGTGGACGACATTATCTCAAGTAAGCTCGATTCCATCTCTGTTGCGATGTCATACTCCGCATCACGCGTCATTTTCATCGAATAAGCATTAAGCTTATCGTAATCAAAGAAGCCTTTGAAAATTTCATCCAGTGTATAGCGAAGGATATTATCAATTAGGATCATTGACTTGCGACGTTTTGGCATTTCCGGCGGTAAGTTAACAAACCGAGGCACTTTATCAGAAGGAATTTCCAATAGCGCATACTGAATGTGATTGCCATTGATGATTTCAACGGCAAGGTACGTGTAGTCATCTTTTAGAAACTCAACCAGATTGGTGTCAGGATTAATTAATATTGGCGTAATATGCTGGCGCAGGTTCTGCCGGAAATATTGACGTAACCAAATCTGTTGGCGAGGCGAAATTTGACGTTCGTTAATCAAGAATATTTGATTGCGCGCCATTTCTAATAGCAAATCATTATAAAGAATATCGAACTCTTGTTCTTGTTTGGCAACTCTTGACTGAATTCTTTTTAACAAGTGGCGAGCACCGCTTGCCGAACCCCGTTCTTCATTAATTAAAATACGGCGTTTAACGTCGGCGAAGCGGACTTTATAAAACTCGTCTAAATTATTGGAATAAATACCCAAAAAACGCATTCGCTCAATAAGAGGGTTACGCTTGTCGGCTGCTTCTTGTAAAACACGCTCGTTAAAAGACAGCCAGCTTAACTCTTTTTCATGATAGAGACGTTCTTGGGACATTCTAACTCCATATTAGACTCTTGTTACTTTGTGGCTATGATACCAGCCAGTTAGCTAAATGTGTTGTTTAATTGCTTTATCTTGGGTAATAACACTTTCTGGATTAGCAGATTGCTGTTTCATCGTAAAATATTGCTGCTGAAAAATACACATACGGATAGCGGTGTGATAACGACCATTGACAAAGAACTCGTCGATCAGTTCGCCTTCAGTATGGAAGCCTAGTTTATTATAAATATGGATAGCTTTGACATTTTCTTTATCAACAATAAGATAAAGTTTATATAAGTTTAGTACAGAAAACGCGTAGTCCATTGCTAATTGCGCAGCGCGACTCGCATAGCCATGCCCTTGATGGCTCGGTGCAATGATAATCTGAAATTCAGAGCGTCGGTGAATATAATCAATCTCTACCAATTCGACTAGGCCAACTTTCTCACTGTCATTTTCAACGATAAAGCGGCGTTCAGACTGGTCATGAATATGTTTATCGTAAAGATCGCTTAATTCAACAAAAGCTTCGTAAGGTTCTTCAAACCAATAACGCATAACACTGGCATTATTATCAAGCTGGTGAATGAATGCTAAATCTTCACGTTCAAGTGGGCGCAACCTAAACGGATGAACTTGCCCGGTTGTCATAAAAATACCTCTATTTAGTTAGGAAAAATGTGTTGTTCTTCGATTACAAGGATAACATTTATTTACGATAAAATAATGACACAGCACAGAGAGATGATCACCTTGTTGAAAAATAATTCATTTTACTTAGGGGGACGCTGTTTAACTCAATACAGTTCTATGTTATTTCCATGTGAAATACGACGAAAAAAGGGTGGATATCCACCCTTAAATCTCTATTTATCGCTGTCACGAAGGTTACTCGTTAGCATAACCTTGTTGCGGTAAAATTTGGTTATCTAACACAGCGTTACCTTTTTGCATTGTTAATCGGCCACTGATAAACCATTCAACGACTAATGGGTAAATCGCATGTTCTTGAGCTTTAACCCGCTCGATAATATCTTCTTCGCTATCTTGTTCAAAGATAGGCACTTTGGCCTGTAAAATAACCGGCCCGCCATCCAGCTCTTCGGTAACGAAATGCACCGATGTGCCATGCTCTTTATCCCCATTTTCCAGCGCCTTCCGGTGTGTATGTAAACCGGGGTATTTAGGTAACAAAGAAGGGTGGATATTGAGTAATTTTCCAGCAAAGTGGTTGACGAATTGGGCTGATAAGATACGCATAAAACCCGCTAATACGACTAAATCAGGCTGGAATTGGTCAACCTGCGCGAGTAATGCAGCATCATATGCTTGGCGGTCAGTATATTGTTTCGCATCTAAATAACAGGCTGGGATCCCAGCCTGTTGTGCTCGAACAAGCCCATAAGCATTGGCTTGGTTGCTGATAACAGCAACAATTTGAGCGCCAATTGCCCCAGAGCGACAGCTATCAATTAATGATTGCAAATTACTGCCACTGCCAGAAATGAGGACAACTATTTTTTTCATTAGCGGATCACAACCTGCTCTTCACCCGCAGGTAATGCACCAATTGTACCGATTTGCCATGCGTTTTCACCAAGCTTGTTCAGCAGAGCAAGTGCATTTTCGACTTCTTGCTGTGGCAGAGCAATAATAATCCCCACACCACAATTGAAGGTACGGTACATTTCATGGGTACTAACATCACCAGCTTGCTGTAGCCAATTAAAGACTGCGGGCCATTGCCAACTGCTGCCGTCAATAATCGCTTGTGTGTTGTCAGGTAGTACGCGAGGAATATTTTCCCAGAAGCCCCCACCGGTTATGTGTGCAATGGCGTGGATATCGCTATTTGCGATCAGCTCTAATACATTTTTAACGTAAATGCGTGTTGGTTCCAATAAGTGATCAGCTAAAGGTTTTCCATCTAATAGCGTTTCTTCAGGGTTGGTTTGACTGACTTCAAGGATTTTGCGAACCAGCGAATAACCATTTGAATGAGGGCCGCTAGAGGCTAAAGCAATTAAGGCATCCCCAGCACTCACTTTGCTGCCATCGATGATTTCTGAGCGCTCAACAACACCCACACAGAAACCCGCCACATCGTAGTCTTCACCATGGTACATGCCAGGCATTTCAGCAGTTTCACCGCCAACTAATGCGCAACCAGATTGTTTACAGCCTTCTGCGATACCTGTAATCACGCTAGTAGCGGTATCCACATCCAGTTTACCGGTTGCATAATAATCAAGGAAGAACAGAGGTTCTGCGCCTTGAACAATCAAGTCATTGACACACATAGCCACAAGGTCAATTCCAATGGAGTCATGACGTTTTAAATCCATTGCTAAGCGTAATTTGGTACCGACACCGTCAGTGCCTGAAACTAAAACAGGTTCACGGTATTTTTGCGGTAGGGAACATAATGCACCGAATCCCCCAAGCCCCCCCATAACTTCTGGGCGGCGGGTTTCTTTTACGACACCTTTAATACGTTCAACCAAGGCGTTACCCGCATCAATATCAACACCGGCATCTTTATAGCTGAGAGAGGTTTTATCAGTCACTACGGCCCCCAAGGCAATTACATTTTTGAGAAAAATAACATCATTGACATTATTCTAACAGGCTAGGCAAACGTTTGCGATAGCTTTGTGTTGGAAATTTTTGGGTACCACAATCAAAGAATAGGAGAACGTTATAGAAGCCGTACAGCAAAATAATAAATGATTTTATTTAAATCAAATTTGCGGTTTAGCCAATTTCAACTTAACTGAGATAAGGTATAATTCTAAAAAAAATTGTGTTAATCGTTGTTGTTTTGACCAAAATCAAGCGTTATCTAGTGGCAACCAAAGCTAAAAGAGGTATAATCCGGCGATTTTTTTGTCCGCCGCCGTCTTAAATAGTAGGAGAAACCCATGAAGATCGTTGAGGTAAAACACCCTCTCGTTAAACATAAACTCGGCCTGATGCGAGATCATGATATAAGCACAAAACGCTTTCGTGAACTGGCCTCAGAGGTTGGTAGCCTACTGACTTATGAAGCAACTGCTGACCTTGAAACTGAAAAAGTGACTATCGATGGTTGGTGTGGTCCTGTAGAAATAGAACAAATTAAAGGTAAGAAAATCACTGTAGTACCAATTCTCCGTGCTGGTATTGGTATGATGAATGGTGTATTAGATAGTATTCCAAGTGCACGTATCAGTGTGGTGGGTGTTTATCGTGATGAAGAAACACTGCAGCCTGTCCCTTATTTCCAAAAACTCGCATCTAACATTGAAGAACGTATGGCATTAGTGGTTGACCCAATGTTAGCGACGGGTGGCTCAATGATTGCCACTATTGATTTATTAAAAAATGCGGGTTGTACCTCGATTAAAATCTTAGTCCTTGTTGCAGCGCCAGAAGGTTTAAAAGCGTTGGAAGCTGCGCATCCAGATGTTGAATTATATACCGCTTCAATTGATGAGTATTTAAATGAAGAGGGGTATATCGTTCCGGGTCTCGGTGACGCGGGCGACAAGATATTTGGTACTAAATAATGATAAGCCGACTGAGAAGTCGGCTTTTTTTTGATTAATTGTAGAGACTCACTGCTTATTCAGTGATTAGCCATTTCGCTAAAAGAGGATAAAGTCACATGACTCGTCGCACCATCAGTGTTGAAGAAAGACCACCATTATTACAAACTATCCCACTGAGCCTTCAACACCTGTTTGCTATGTTTGGCGCAACCGTTATCGTACCGATTCTGTTTGGTGTAAACCCCGCGACAATTTTGCTGTTTAATGGAATAGGAACGCTGCTGTACTTATTTATTTGTAAAGGGCAAATTCCGGCTTATTTAGGTTCAAGTTTTGCATTTATTTCCCCTGTGTTGATTTTATTACCATTAGGTTATGAATTGGCACTTGGCGGCTTTATCATTTGTGGCGTGTTGTTCTGTATAGTTGCGCTGATTGTTAAAGTTGCAGGAAGAGGGTGGATCAACGTCATGTTTCCTCCGGCGGCAATGGGGGCAATCGTAGCTGTAATTGGTTTAGAGCTTGCTCAAACCGCTGCAGGTATGGCAGGGCTATTGCCTAAAGATGGTGCAGTGGTAGATTCAAACACGTTAATCATTTCCCTGACCACGCTGTCTGTGACCATTCTCTGTGCTGTCGTTTTCCGTGGATTTTTATCTATAATCCCAATTTTGATTGGTTTTTTAGCGGGTTATGCATTGTCCTATTTTATGGGAATTGTAGACTTTACCCCGGTTATTGAAGCGCCATGGTTTGCTATCCCAACATTTTATACACCACGCTTCGAATGGTTTGCTATTTTAACCATTTTACCTGCGGCCTTAGTGGTTATCGCTGAGCACGTAGGGCACTTAGTGGTCACGGCGAATATTGTTGAGCGTGACTTAATGAAATCGCCAGGTTTGCATCGCTCAATGTTTGCGAATGGGTTCTCGACGGTGATTTCAGGTTTCTTTGGCTCGACACCGAATACGACTTATGGTGAAAATATTGGGGTAATGGCAATTACCAAGGTATACAGCACATGGGTGATTGGCGGAGCTGCAATTATTGCTATTTTATTATCTTGTGTTGGTAAATTAGCTGCTGCTATCCAATTAGTGCCGGTTCCTGTGATGGGCGGGGTTTCACTCTTATTATACGGGGTAATTGGTGCATCAGGTATTCGTGTGTTGATTGATTCAAAAGTTGATTATAACAAGCCACAGAATTTGATTTTAACCTCAGTGATTTTAATTATTGGTGTTAGTGGTGCGGTTATCCATATCGGTCAAGCGGAACTTAAAGGTATGGCACTGGCGACGATTGTCGGGATATTTATGGCATTATTGTTCCGTTTTATAACGTTTGTTAGGCCTGAAAAGCAATTTGTAACATCTGAAGTGCAAGAGCTTGATAGCAATAAAAAATAAGCCATGTGATTTTCCCCATTGCCGTTCGGTTGATCGAGCGGCATTTGCTCACCGTTCTTATTCATCTATCCGTGTTTTTTATGGTAAACTGCTAGATGAAAATTGATTTGTACAGCCAGAGGCGCTTCTGAACACACCATCACAGCTTTCATTACCACTATATCTGCCAGATGATGAAACCTTTGCAAGCTTTTATGCAGGGGAAAATGGGGCGTTGCTGTCTGCTATTCAGTCTGCTATTAATCAACCACACGGTAGTTATATCTATTATTGGTCGCGAGAAGGTGGTGGAAAAAGCCATTTATTACATGCGGCTTGTGCTGAACTGTCTGAACAAGGCATTGCAGTAGGCTATGTCCCTTTAGATAAACGTGCATATTTTGTCCCTGAAGTACTAGACGGTATGGAACATTTATCACTCGTTTGTATTGATAATATTCAGTGCATCGCGGGTGATGAAGAGTGGGAAATGGCGATTTTCAATTTATATAATCGTATTTTGGAAATTGGCCGAACTTGTTTATTAATCACTGGGGATAGGCCACCTCGGCAAATCGAACTGAAATTACCTGATTTAGCGTCTCGCCTTGATTGGGGACAAATTTATAAACTGCATCCACTGAGTGACGAAGATAAAATTTGGGCACTGCAATTACGTGCTCGTATTCGTGGTTTCGAATTACCGGAAGATGTGTGCCGTTTCGTATTAAAACGTTTAGATAGAAAAATGGGAACTTTGTTTGATATCTTAAACAAACTTGACCACGCTTCCATCGTTGCTCAGCGCAAATTAACGATCCCTTTCGTAAAAGATATTCTAAAACTTTAGTAGACTAAACGAGTTGGCAGCCGCATAGCTGCCAAAATAGTGACTATAAGATTTCACAGACTTGCTCAGGCGGGCGGCCTAAGCGTGCTTTGTCACCATTAACAACGATAGGGCGTTCAATCAACTTAGGGTTCTCATGCATCGCTTTAATAAGTTGGTCCTGAGTTGAGCTGTCATCGTTTAAATTCAATTCCTTATACAGCTCTTCTTTGGTGCGCATTAATTGACGAGCATCTTTAAAGCCTAACATTTTAAGGAGTTTTTTGATCTCAGCTACCGTTGGGGGTGTTTTTAAATATTCGACCACCGTGGGAGTGATACCCTTATCAGTTAAAAGGGCTAAGGTTTCACGGCTTTTTGAACAACGTGGGTTGTGGTAAATCTTAATCGAATCCGTCATTATTTTAACTCCTTACGGTTTTGCATTTTGGTCACGTAATTGTAGTTTCCTAAGCGCATCAATGCGAGCGTCATAACGCTGTTGTTCATAGCTGCCTAAACGACTTTGACGGCTAGCATCGCTGAGATAATTAATCGCAGTGTCATAATTACCCCGTAGTGCCATTCCTTCTGCGTAAGCGGCGAGTTCTTCGGTACGTTTACCTTGCTTTGCAGACGCTTCAGCCAGTAAATCCCAGCCAATCGGGTCATCAGGGTAATCAAACGTATATTTATTCAGTAAGGTTGTTGCTTCTTTATATTGATGATTATTAATTAATGCGTTGGCAAGGTTAACAATGAATACGGTATTTTTTGGCGTTTTTTTCAATGCGTTTTGTAAACGTGAAACCGCTCTAGAAACTTGATTTTGTTCGATATCGACATCAGTCATGCTATCAATAAACCAAGGGTTATCAGGTTGTTTCGCTAATAGCTCTGTCAGGATTTTACCTGCTTCTGCATATTTTTTGTCCTGAGAAAGTAGTAGCGCTTTACCATATTGTGCCGCAATTTGCTCTTGTGCAGAACCTTTTCCGTAATTTTCAATGATTTGGTCTAAGGCATGTTTTTGCTCGGTGCTATACATGGCCAAAATACGAACGCGAGCTAACATAAAATCCAGTGATGATGGCACACTCACTTTAGGATATTGATTCGAGCGGTTTCTTGCATCCGCTAAACGGCTATCCGGTAAGGGGTGCGTTAATAGGATTTCAGGGGGCTTTGACATATAACGAGTTTGGTCTGACATCGTTTGCATAAAATCAGCCATGGCATGTGGGTCAAAGCCAGAGCGCCTTAATGTCTGTAATCCAATACGGTCAGCTTCTTGCTCATTGGCTTGGGTAAAGCTGATCATACCTTGTTGAACCCCAGCCATTGTGCTTGTTAGAGCAGCAAAACCGGCTTGAGGATTCGCCATAACTAACAGTAAAGAGCCAATGGTCCCTGCAATCGCGAGAGGAGTGGTGCTTTTTTGGTCTTCCATCATTCGCGCAAGGTGTCTTTGCGTGACGTGAGATATTTCATGGGCCATGACTGATGCGAGCTGGCTTTCATTTTGGCTGTATCGAAATAATGCGGAATGCAGTACGACATTACCCCCAAAATAGGCGTATGCGTTAATATTGGGGTTATTGACCAAATAGAACTTAAACGGTGTTTTAACTGAGTCGGCATTTTTTACTAACCGCATACCAAGTTTGTTAACATACTGAGTTAACAGAGGGTCATAAATAAGAGGGGTGCTGGCTCGTATTTGGCGCGTGATAGCGTCTCCCATAATAATTTCTTGGTTGATGCTAAGAGTGCCTCCCGCCGTCGTTCCTATATCGGGTAAGGTATCTTCAATTGCGCTATAAGCAGGTAAAACTGCACCGTTCATTAGCGCAGCGATCATGAAAGCCAATAATGGATATTTTAAAGTTTTCTTCATGAAACGTGAGTATCCCATACAACATTTTAATTTAGGGTAAGTACCGACTTTATTTCGGGTATGTTTAAGTAAGGCACCTAAAAACGCGAAAAGTTTAAAACACATGATAGCAAAAGCTATCGTAAAATCTGTTCTTCGGTATAATTTTCGTTACTTTAGGAACTGTCCTTTGCACTAATTCCCCCAGGAGCAATAAATGCTGGAATTGTTTTTACAGTGGTATCGTCGGCGTTTTGCCGATCCACAAGCCATAGCCCTCTTTACATTACTCGTATCGGGGTTTGTGATCATCTTCTTTTTCAGCAGTATACTGGCTCCATTGCTGGCGGCAATTGCTTTAGCTTATTTACTTGAATGGCCGACCAATTTATTACAGCGTATAGGGTTATCTCGTTCAGTTGCTGTCGGCATTATTTTGACCTTATTCGCTGGAATAAGTGCCATGGTTATTTTAATTATTGCGCCGACGGCATGGCAGCAAGGGATTAATTTGATGGCCGATCTACCGAATATGGTTAACCGTTTCAATGAATTTGCACAGAAACTACCAGAGCAATATCCCGCATTAGTAGATGTTGGCATTATTGATATGATGGCAGATAACCTTCGCAGCCGCATGTCGGGTATTGCTGACTCAGTGGTTAAAGCGTCAGTTGCTTCATTAATTGGTATTTTTACTTTGGCGGTTTACTTAGTTCTAGTGCCTTTGATGACATTTTTTCTTTTAAAAGATAAAGAACGTATCAGCAAAAGCTTTCTTAAGTTGTTACCCAAAAATCGTTTGTTAGTGGGCAAAGTTTGGGTCGAAATGAATGAACAAATCACCAACTACTTACGAGGGAAAGTAACAGAAATGGTGATTGTTGGGGTGGCGACCTATTTATGTTTTGCTTATTTTGACTTGCGCTATTCCGTATTGTTATCGGTTCTTGTCGGAGTAGCGGTATTAATCCCTTATATTGGTGCGGTAGCCGCCACGATCCCAGTGGTTATTGTTGCGCTCTTTCAGTTCGGTATTGGCAGTGAATTTTGGTACCTAATGTTGGTTTACTTAGTGATCCAAGGTTTGGATAGCAACGTTGTTGTACCTTTATTGTTTTCTGAAGCGGTGAATTTGCATCCATTAGTGATTATTTTATCTGTTGTGATATTTGGTGGGTTATGGGGCTTTTGGGGCGTATTTTTTGCAATACCATTAGCAACACTGATTAAAGCGGTCATTCACGTATGGCCGGAAGAGCCAACGGAATCACAAAACTAGGTTAGGAATAGTGCTGTATGGGGGCATACAGCACTAAGATGTGGCGATTAAGCGTGTGTATTAATGTAATCAAGCACAATTTCGTGGTGGTTACTGGTTTTAAAATTGTCAAAGACGTGCTCTATTTTCCCAGTAGGGTCAACGAGGAAGCTAATACGATGAATCCCATCATAGGTTTTCCCCATGAATTGTTTTTCACCCCAAACCCCAAATTGCTCACATACTTGGTGGTCTTCATCTGATAATAAAGTGAAGTTCAACATCTCTTTTTCAGCGAAACGAGACAGTTTCTCTGGTTTGTCTGTGCTAATACCTAATACTTCGACACCTTTCGCTTTAAGTGTATCCATTTCATCACGTAGACCACACGCTTGAACAGTACAACCAGGAGTCATCGCTTTAGGATAAAAGTAAACTAATACGCGCTGACCCTGATAATCAGAAAGATTGATGAGCTCACCATCTTGGTCAGGAAGGCTAAATTGAGGCGCCTTATCACCGGCTTTCAATGGGTTCATTACATATATCTCCGTTAACTTTGCATATTGGGGTTGTTAACAATACTTATGTTGCCTTTGGCATTTAGCATTGTACACAGTTGTTGAAATTTATTTTTTATGATTATGCCATTATCGTCCAACGGGTCGTGTGCAGTAATCTGAATCTCCAGTTGAGCGGGCATATCATTATTGGCTGGTTGTGTTTTAGAAACAAGCTCTGCGATATTACACTGCGAGGTTGTGAATAAATTTGTGAATTGCTCGACAATACGGGGGGCATCGTCAACAACAACATTCACTGTTACTGTCGATGGGTAATAGGTTGTTTGAACACTCTGGGTTCTTTTCATTACGATGAGCAAATCGAGCTCGGCACCCTTAGGTGGCAATGTCGCCTCTAAAAGGGTGATAGCATTCCAACTGCCTGAAAGCATCATAATGAAGGTAAATTCCTTGCCAAACATCGCTAAGCGACTATCTTCAATATTACAATCACACTCGCTGACTAGCCGTGTAATAGTATTCACAATGCCCGGACGATCTGTTCCCAGCGCAGTAATGACAAGAAATTGCTGTTCAGTCTTAGGCAAAGTCTATTCCTTAGTATTTTAATTATGTCAGTTAAACATTTGATTAGAATATAGCAGTAAAATTCTAGCACTAAAAACTGACTGACTATGAAGGTAAGGAAACCATAAAAAAGACAATCTGCCAAGAGGGGAAATAGACTCTTGCGAGAAATATCAGTGAATTATTACTTCTATTTAAGTTAATGTGCTCGGCATTAACAAAATTCATTAAATTCTTGCTGTTGGGTGGTTTTCTTCTTTGAAATGAAAAAGTAACATGGTAGTTCAATTATTGAGGGGGTATCGCTATGGCTAATGGAAACGCAAATTATAAAGATTTTTTAACGGGAAGCATTGTTGCAGTTATCACACCAATGGATTCGGCGGGGCGTTTAGATAAAGCCAGCTTAAAAAAATTGGTGGATTATCATGTTGAAAGCGGAACAACTGCGATTGTTTCTGTTGGTACAACTGGCGAATCAGCAACCTTAACGCACAAAGAACATGTGGATGTCGTGAAAGCGACACTTGAATTAGCGGATGGCCGTATTCCTATTATTGCAGGAGCAGGCGCAAATGCGACAGCTGAAGCTATTTCGCTGACAAATGAGTTTGAAAACAGTGGTGTAGTTGCTTGCCTGACGGTAACACCTTATTATAATAGACCTTCTCAGGAAGGGTTATATCAACACTTTAAAGCAATTTCAGAAAACACGAGCTTGCCACAGATTCTTTATAATGTACCATCACGGACTGGCTGTGATATGTTGCCTGAAACCGTTGGGCGTTTAGCAAAACTGGCGAATATTGTTGCAATTAAAGAAGCAACAGGGAACTTAGCTAGGGTTCATCAAATCAAAGAACTGGTTGATGATAATTTTGTACTGTTAACAGGTGATGACGCAACAGCACTTGATTTCATGCAACTGGGTGGTCAAGGCGTTATTTCAGTCACATCCAACGTTGCGGCACCACAGATGGTAAAAATGTGTGACTTAGCGCTTGCAGGCAAATATACTGAGGCGCGTGAATTAAATAAAAAACTGATGGGGCTTCATCTTCAGTTATTTGTTGAACCAAATCCAATTCCAGCGAAATGGGGCTGTCATCGCTTAGGCCTGATTGCAGATGGTACATTACGGTTGCCAATGACACCGTTAACCACCTCGGGCCAGCAAAAAGTTGAGGAAGCCTTGAAGCTCGCTGGGTTACTGTAAAATTTAGGGAATTTTAATGGCAACATTATTGCAAAAATCGAAGGTTATGAAGGTTGCTGGCCTGTCACTTGTCGTGTTACTGGCAGCCTGCTCCAGCGATCAGCGCTATAAACGTCAGGTCAGTGGTGATGAGGAATATCTCAATGCTGCGCCATTGAAAGTGTTGAATGTGCCACAAGGGCTGACATTACCAGAACAAAATGGTGAGTATGATATCCCTAAAGCCACATCAACAGGGGCAATAGGGAAAGCGTTAGACATTCGTCCGCCAGTACTGACAATTTCGCAATTAGCGGGTTCTCGTACAGAGGATAGCGCTCAAGCAAGTCGTTTGTTGCTAGAAAATACACCTGAAAATAGTGCACTTTGGTCACAAGTTACGATGATCTTAGAGCAAAGAGGTATTCCAGTTTCATCTAAAGATGATGGTTCTCGCTCAATTGAAACCGATTGGGTCAAATGGGATCGTGCAGATGAAAACGTACCGATTGAGAGTCGCCATAAAGTAACAGTGCAACCAGAAAATGGTATGATGGCGTTAACGGTAACCAGCTTAGGCTTACGTCAAGGTGGTGAGACCATTACCGATGTTGTCGAAACTCAACGTTATAACAAACTGTTATTGAATGAATTAACCGATAACTTATATACGTTGCGTGATACTTCAAACAAAAATAGCATCCAAAATGCTTATGGTATCATTGATGTTCAAACAGGTAGTGATGATACTGGCTTACCTTTAGTTGTTGTTCGTGCGCCATTTGATGCAGTATGGGAACGCTTACCACACACCTTAGAAAGTGTTGGCATGAAAGTGGGTGACCGTACACGTTCAAGTGGTTCTGTGATGGTGACTTATAAAGGTTTAAGCAGTTCAGAATGGCAGGCGTTGGGCATTGATGACCCAACTGTGCCAGAAGCGGATTATAAAGTGCAGGTCGGTGATTTAAATAACCGTAGTACACTGCAATTTATCACCACCAAAGGTGTTCCTTTAACACAAAAACAAAATGATGAAATGGTTGCTGCGCTGAAAGCGGCGTTTAGTAAAGCACCAGCCAAAAAGCAATAATTCAACATTTTTAGATGACTAATTAAACCGTAGCTTAAATACAAGCTGCGGTTTTTTTATGGGTAATTTTAATAGTATATTGGCATTTTTAGCATCAATTATTGGTAGGGTTAACTTCAGTTTGATGGATTTGTCATCCCACTATTTTCGGATATACTTCAACGAAAATAGCTAACATCAAGGAAAATAGAAATGGATAATCACGCGATGAAACCCATCAAAAACAGTCGTGATTGTATGCCAAGGAAAATATCAGGGGCTGAGTTTAACCAAAAACTGAGAATAACATCCAGTAATATAGTTAATACACAGTGTTTTCTAACTAAAGGGGTAATAGATTTTAGTTTGCCGGGGTTTGATATACCGGAAGGTTACCGACTAGTAAAATCACTCAGGAAACAACAATATCGCTTGATTGCTAATGGGGAAAAACCGGAAACTATCTATCTTGTTGAACTAAAATTTCGCCAAGACATTGTGATGGGTAAAACGACGTGTACACAAATTAAGGTTTGGCGAAGTACTGTTCATCAATATATTGAAATTATAAAAGAATTACCTCGGAAATTTTTTGTGTATCTCCTTAATTCATATTGCATTATGGTAACGAATGAAGAACAAACGGATGCAGGGCAACGCTTCTGGGAAACGATGATTAGCTGGGCATTTGATAAAAAATACTATGTTTATGCTTCAAATAGTGAAGAAGAAGATCGCCCATTAAGCCTTATTAAAGATATGGATGATTTTTACTTAAATTGGGTAGACTTGTATTGGGGTAAAGATATAGAGTTTCACACGCATAGGTTAGTGGTTATCAGTAAAATGCCTTTAATCTCAGCAGAATAACTTCGGCAATGGTTTATTCTCTGCACTGTATTTTGTTTATTTAATGCTTATCGTAACCTATATGCTTAGTTAATTATTAATTAGCATTCCATCAGTTTCAATTTTCCTTCTCTGGAAGGCTAATTTTATCTTTCATGTTTTCACTTAAAACAAATGGACAAAAAATCAGTATTTATGGTTAAGTAATCGTTTGCGTCCGCTCCGGAATTTTATTATCATGATTAGCAGTCAATTATAAAATATTGAATATCAGCTAGTTAGCGTTTTACATAGTGAATTTCAGTAACTGACTGAAACAGAGCAGAAAATTAACAATGAATAGGCCATTTGAATGGTTTTTGTTCTTCTGTTACTTATCTGAATCTGCTGTGCAGGTTGATTTTTGTTTAGTTTAATCACATCCCTGGAGTGTGTAAGATGCAAAAGAAAGCTGAGTTGTATCGTGGTAAGGCAAAAACAGTCTATACCACAGAGGATCCTGATCTACTGGTTCTGGAGTTCCGTAATGATACATCAGCACTCGATGGTGAGCGTATCGAGCAGTTTGACCGTAAAGGTATGGTAAATAACAAGTTTAACCATTTCATTATGAGCAAATTAGAAGCAGCCGGTATTCCAACGCAAATGGAAGCATTATTGTCTGACACAGAAGCTCTAGTGAAAAAGTTAGATATGGTGCCGGTTGAGTGTGTGATCCGCAACCGTGCAGCGGGTTCACTGGTAAAACGCTTAGGTGTTGAAGAAGGCATGGTGTTAAACCCGCCTTTATTTGACTTATTCTTAAAGGACGATGCCAAGCACGACCCGATGGTGAATGAATCGTACTGTGAGACTTTTGGTTGGGTGAGTAAAGAAAATTTGGCTAAAATGCGTGAGCTAAGCTACAAAGCCAATGAAGTGCTCAGTAAAATTTTTGCAGATGCAGGGTTAATTTTAGTCGATTTTAAACTGGAGTTCGGCTTGTATAAAGGCCAGATTGTCTTAGGTGATGAGTTTTCCCCAGACGGTAGCCGTTTATGGGACAAAGAAACACTGAATAAAATGGATAAAGACCGTTTTCGTCAGAGCCTTGGTGGTCTAATTGAAGCTTACGAAGAGGTCGCCCGCCGTATTGGCGTGCAGTTAGATTAATTAATTTCCTATAATTTGAATGAGATTTTAGCCTGCATTGCAGGCTATTTTTTTATTTTTTAGTTATTAATCGGGCGCGACTGTTGGTTAATAAAATGTGTGATCCATGATGAAAGAGTGGTATCAGTAGTATTTATTTGTAGTTGCTGACTAAGTGATATCAATGTCGGTGCGGGAAGTGGGCTTTCAACTTGTAACTCTGGATGACCTAATACTTCCAGTGGTTGACCATCAGCGATTAGATTACCATTTGATAGATGTATTACACGTTGAAAATGGCGGGCGACAAAATCAAGATCGTGGCTAATCGAAACGACAGTTACCCCTTTTTCGCGTTGTAGTGTCAGCCAGTCTTCGAATTTTCGCATCCAAAAGGCATCAAAGTCACGGCTTGGTTCATCAAGTAGCAATAGTTTAGGTGAAACAGCCTCTAAGCAGGCAACAGCAACCATCCTGCGTTGGCCTGCATGTAAATCTAAAGGGTGTTTATCCGCCACATCGGATAAGTGACAAATTTCAAGTGCTTGCTGTACTCGCGCTTGAATATCACGTTTATGATGTTTTTGGCGTTTTAAACCAAAAGCAATTTCATCACGTACACAACTATGAAAAATTTGTTTCTCAGCTTCTTGGAATAAGATCCCAATATGGTTAGCTCTTTGTGGGGAGGAAAGAAGATTAAGCGGCAGGCTATCAAGCCGAATATCACCTTGTGTTGGGCGCAATAACCCCGCTAAAAGGCGCAATAGCGTTGATTTACCTGCACCATTATCCCCAACTACAGCGACCCATTCACCAGGGTGAATAGATAGAGATAAAGATTGTATGTTATCAATAGTTGAACTTGGCCAACGATAACTCAGGTTTTCAAGCTGTAACATATCGCTCCTTAAACATCTGTAGCAATTGTGCTTCATCGAGGGGAATATTTCCTTGCCAATACCCTAATTTGAGCAGTTCACCTACCGCACGCCAAGCATCTGGCATATTGATTGTTTCAATGGCATCAAGAAAAACATCATTTAAACCGCCTGTTGCGACCATTTTCCCAGCCTCTAAAAAGGTTTTACCCGTATTCAGCAAAAGGAATGAGTCACAGAAACTGATGGCTGGTAATAAGTTGCGCTCAAAAAAAATAATGCTACAGCTTGTTTGTTCTGTATAGCGTTGTAATTGCGTTAAGATGCGTTGTGTTGCACTCGGTGTGAGCCGACTAAAGGCTTCATCAAGTAACAGGAGTTTGGGTTGCATCGCTAATGCGCTTGCTAACACCACTCGTTGCGCTTCACCGCCTGACAAGGTTGCAGGATGGCGCGTTCGCAGTGCCCCACAAAACGTCAGTTCAATGGCAAGCTCAACTCGCTCACTAATTTCGTCGGGTGTTAAACCGAGGTTCTCAGGCCCGAACGCAATTTCCTGTTCAACGGTAAACGCACAGCCTGAAAGTTGTAATTGGGGGGATTGCTGAACTAGTTGGCGTGATATAGACACCTGAACCACGGAGTTGTCAGCTAAGGGCGCTCGTAATATCTCTGCGGTTCCTTCGATTTTCCCCTGAATGAGGTCATTGTGCCAACCGGCGAGTATTTGCGCTAATGTGCTTTTTCCGCTGCCGTTACCGCCAAATATGCATAGCCATTGGCCTGCGTTTAGCTGAAGATCAATCGGCCCTAATAGGGACTGCTCCGCACCTTGTGGAATGAAGCGCATTTGTTGTAGATTTACCACCACAGAGAGAGACCACCTTCAATGAAAATTAACAGAGCTAACCCATATCTAAGTAGGGCTTGGAGTGAGCTATCTTTAGGCGGGTTTAATGTGGTGCGTTTGGCACAATAACGAAAACCACGCATATCTAATGCGGCTCCACGAATACTTAGTTCACTTAACGTATTACTGGCAAGTGGAAATAATAGGGCAGGTAACGATATAACACGTTGCCAAAAGCGCCCATCAAGAGGAACGCCTCTCGCTAATTGGGCTTCACGGATAGTGTTCAATTGCTGGCGAAATTGTTCTGCAAGTAATAACGGGCCCGCGAGTAGGTATGCAAAACTTGCAGGTAAACGGCTTGCAAACAAAGCACGAATAAAACGTTCAGTCGGTACATATTGCAACCAAAGCTGAGAAGCGCTAATAATCGTTAATAACTTAAACCATAATGCCAACGCAAATTCAGGGCGGCTATTTTTTAATGTGGCTCCGGTTAATAGCTGAGCTAGCCAGCCACCATGAATTAACCAAAGCCCTGCCGCCATGGGAAGCATAATCCACGCAACTATTTTCCATCGGTGGCGTGCGGGCCGCCAAAATAATAAAACACCAAATGTGCTGCAACCTAGCAGAATTAATGGCCAGCTCAATGGTAAGAAAAGCGAGCTTACACTGAGCCAAAACCAAATTGTCAGCGAGGTAAATGGATGCATTTAACGGACCTTAGCCATATTTGGATAATTACGTTGGACACGTTCTGGTAATTGTCGAACCAATAACCAAGCAATAATGGCTGATGCGACTTTATCTGCAATATTGGCGCCTAATACTGTAATTGCCACCGATTCTAATAAGTTATCGCCAACAGCGTGAAAATACGCGACAAAAAAGTCAGCGCCGCTACCGGTTGTTCCTGCAAACAAGTAAGTGCGAATGGGAACAGCAACGATCATCAACGCAAAAGTAATGACAACACCGGATAAAATCACTCTTGGTAAGGTGCGAAAACCACCTGCGCGAGCTAATAACCCCGCACTCAGACCAATCATCATCGCGACAGGGGCGAAAGCCTCTGCAATTGGGCCGCTGAGTAAACCCCATAATAGATTTGTTAATAATCCACTCAATAGCGCAACCCAAGGGCCTGCTAATAATGCACAAATTAATGTTCCTATAGAATCTAGGAATATCGGCAGTTTTAACATTGAACTTAATTGGCCAATAACCATATTAATAGCAATAGAAAAAACAATTAAAGTTAGTGTACGACTAGAAATAATCGACGTTTTACTCATGACAAAGTCATTCCTTACAGTAATGGAATAATAAAATTAGCGAGAAGTGATGATAAGCTCTTCATAACCAGACAAAGGGCAAGGTTCACGAGTGAAATTAACTTTTTCAAGTTCCCCAATAATCAGCTCTAATGTTGTTCTAACAGTACAACCCGGCATCATATGGCCACCGAGAACTTTCCCTTCTTCATCAGAGACAGACAAATGCAGGTGTTCGCCGTTAGCATCTAAAGTGCCAATTAATGAAACAATTTCGAATTTGCCTGTTGTGTGAAAAGTGTTCTCTTGGCCTGCAAAACGCAGTGCGACATGAGTTAAGCTGCCGACGCTACTGGCAATAAATGCCGCTTGTAGGCCGTGCTGCTCAATTTTTCGTTTTAATGCTAAAAGCGCATCTTCCCCAGGCATTAAGCGGATAGCAATAAAACGAGCGTTAGAAAAGGGGGATAAAGATTGGTTCATATTGTTAATCCTAATCATTGTGCTTGCGCACAGCGTCGCACAACCATGTAAATCATTAAAATTATAAATAATGCTAAGTTATGATTTTTCTGTATTAATTATTGGTGATTATTATACGTAATTGAGATGGATTGTCTGGTTGTAAAGGTATTTAGGACTATCTTCAGCAAAAGGCACCACAAGTTGGTTTTTATGATGATAAATATAAAAAAAATGCAGAAATAAAAAAATAAACAGTGATAAATATTCCGAATATTTAGCTTAAGTTTTGGTGGTGATGGGAGTTATCTGTATTGCCATGCTAATTTTTGTACAATTCGGCTTGTCACCGTGAAATATGCTAAGAAGGCATTTTTTAAAAAGTACTAAATAGATAATAAAGAACAACTAAAATGTCACACTTGAGTTAATACATTGTGTGGAAATAGTAAGGTTTTTTATTAATAAAAATATCGTCACCGTAAAAATAAAAAGAGTTGGCGTTAATATTTGCTTCTTTGATGATGAGCCAATAACATGTTTTTAAATCAGTCTATTTGCTGCTAATAAATTATAATTATGCGTTTTACAGGGATAAATCTATGAGTCATGTTGATCCAACATTAATCATTCTACTGGTATTAGCCGGGTTAGGTATCATTAGTCATAATATGACAGTCACTCTTGCGATGTTATTTTTATTGGTGGTCAGAATAACACCATTGAATAATTATTTTCCATGGGTTGAAAAATATGGCTTAACCATTGGGATACTTATCTTAACTATCGGTGTTATGGCGCCAATTGCGAGCGGTAAAATAACGGCAAATGAAGTATTGAGCTCATTTTTGAATTGGAAATCGATTCTTGCAATTGTCATCGGGATCGCCGTTTCTTGGTTAGGTAGCCGAGGTGTCACATTAATGTCCCATCAACCTTCTACTGTTGCAGGCTTACTTGTTGGAACTGTTATTGGTGTTGCTTTATTCCGTGGTGTTCCTGTAGGGCCTTTAATTGCTGCCGGGATCTTGTCACTATTAATTGGTAAATCATAGTATTACGATGGTGAAATTGCTTCCTGTTATTATCGAACAGCTACATATGGTTGGCATGCGTCGTCTTATGGTTCTTTCTGGCGACAGTGCGTGGGTGGAACAGCAACTCAACGAATTTCAGACAGCCATTGATGGCGACTGGTTAACCATTTCAGTGAATTTGCCACAAGGGTTTTCCCCAGAGAATGCACATCTATTATTGGGCCGTGAATTTTTACATGGCATCTTTGATGCGCGTAAAGGTTTTCATAGTGAAGCCCTAGCCATGCTTGCTGGCACGTTAAAAGCAGGGAGCTTGTTAGTTTTATGTACTGCACCTCAAACTGAGTGGGCGACAAATGCTGATCTAGACAGCCTACGTTGGAATGAACAATTGGGTCTAATTCCGACACCGAATTTTGTTCACCATCTGCAACGGACTTTCCAAACATCTTCCGATATTTTATTTTATCAACAAGGAGATGAGCCTGATTTTTCATTGCTAAATAACAAACCATTATGGCAAGCACCGACAGGCCAGCCAACAGAACAGCAGCAACAAATAATTAGCCAATTATTAAAAGCAAAACATGGCATTTGGGGCTTGATAGCCCCGAGAGGGCGCGGAAAATCTGCAATAGCTGGGATGTTAATAAAACAATTTATGGGAGAGTGTTGGTGTTGTGCTCCCGCCAAAGTGGCGACGGAAGTTTTAAGTCGGCATGCAGGACAAAAGATTAATTTTTGGTCCCCTGATAACTTATTAGCGTACTGCCGCAGCAATGAAAAAATAACAGCAGATTGGCTAGTCATCGATGAAGCTTCTGCTATTCCTAATTATATATTACGTGAGCTGGTGGGGTATTTTCCCCGAGTTTTATTAACTACGACAGTCGATGGTTATGAAGGAACAGGGCGTGGATTTACACTAAAGTTCTGTGCAAGTTTAGCCCATTTCACTTTACTACAACTTGATAACCCAATGCGCTATGCGGCTAATGATCCCTTAGAATTGTGGGTCAATGAGGCTTTATTGTTGCAAGAACCCACCACTCAAACGGTTCTTGCTGGAAATACTGAATATAAAGCGTTAACTCAGGCATCATTAGCGGAAAATAATGAGCAATTAAAAGCGTTTTATGGCCTATTGATGAGCGCACATTATCGAACGTCACCATTAGATTTACGACGGCTATTGGATGCCCAGCAACAACATTTTATGGTGGCAAAAGCCGAGTCTCATGATTGTACCTATTTAGGTGCATTATGGATGGTAGATGAAGGACAGTTAACCGAATCATTGAGCTGGCAAATATGGGCTGGGCTTCGTCGACCAAGAGGAAATTTAGTTGTCCAATCTTTAGCAGCTCATAGTTATTTCCCCATTGCGGCACAATGGCTATCTCGCCGAGTGATGCGTATTGCCGTTGATGCGAACTACCGTAGGCGCCAAATTGGTTTAACACTGCTAGCAAAACAAAAAGCGTTCGCCACAGAGCAAGGCTTGGACTTTATATCTGTTAGTTTTGGGCTAACACCAGACTTAGTGGCTTTTTGGCAAAAAGCAGGTTTTAGGCTGATACGAATAGGTTCGCATAAAGAAGCCAGTAGTGGCTGTTTTACCGCGATGGCTATTTTACCTATTTCAAACCGTGCATACCAACTTTGTGAACAAGGCGAATCCCGATTAAAACGTGACCTATATTGGCGCAGTGATTTACAAGAGTTTGCGTTCGAAACGGATCCACAGCAGCAACTAGTGACAGATGATTGGATAGAACTGATCGGTTTTAGTGAGTTTAAGCGCCCAATTTCGGCGAGTACAAGTGCAATTATGCGTTTATTGAGGGAAGAAACAAACGGGCTTCCTCTCCTCAGACGGCATTTTGTATTATGTGAACCTATCTCCAAGATTTGCGCGGATGTCGGTATTACAGGGCAAAAGCAATGGTTAAAACGAGTAAGAGAAGAGGTTGGTATACAGGTAAAACAATACCAACCAGCACTTTTAGCGGAGATAAAGCAGAAAATTACTTCTTCTTGTCTTTAGGCCAATCGTCTTCATCATCCCAAAGATGGTTATTATCCTGATGCGGAGGGATTTCAGGCTTGTTATCTAAAAATTTTTTGGGGTCCAATTTCATCATTTCTTTGACTGAGTTCCAGATAAGCCCAACCAATAGGAGCAAGATTATCCACCAGTAGTCTGTCAACCATTGCATATTCACCTTCCATTCGTCATTCTTTGAGCTGTCTGTGCGTTGATATCGCTCAGTTACCCTAGTCACATACTTTTGTATGCTCCTAGGGATGCCTTCTCTCATCGCCTTCATACAACTCAAATAATTTAGAATGGAACCGAGTGGGCCATTCTTTTGAGCTGTCTGTGCGTTGATATCGCTCAGTTACCCTAGTACATACTAGTGTATGCCTCTATTGTGTTTTTTTGCATCTTTTCATCGAAACTAAATGATATAAAGAAAAATAAATATCTATCATTGAAACCTCAAAGATTCCTGAGAAAGAAAGCTATGGGAACAATAATCATTCCAATCGGCAAAAGCGACTTTTCATTAAGCGTGTTTACCATTAGAGTATACCATTGATATTATTATGAGTTACCACAGATTTTATGCGGCTTTTACCATTTGATTTATTTTTTAGGGAGGGGGAGTAATTTTGAAAAAATTGTTCCTCATTGTTATTGGATGGTTAGCTGTTGCGCTGGCTTTTGCTGGCGTTATTCTTCCTGTTTTACCGACTACGCCTTTCTTGTTATTAGCGGCATGGTGTTTTTCTCGTTCATCTCCACGCTTTCACCATTGGTTATTATATCGCTCTTGGTTTGGGGGATATATCCGTCACTGGCAAAAGCATAAAGGGCTACCGAAAGGGGCAAAACCAAAAGCAATCATATTGATAATACTCACTTTTTCACTATCAATCTGGGTTGTTAGCTATTTATGGTTAAAAATTGGTTTATTGGCACTGTTGTGTTGGCTGCTTATTTTTATGTATCGGCTTCCAGTTGTTGATGAACAAATTGCCACGAAAAAGAAAAAAGCCCCATAAATTATGTAGCGTAATCTATGAGGCGTGATAGAAGTTGCTCTGTTAGCTTAGAAATTATTCAGGAGCTTTAATATAGCGTTCGAATACATAATCTAAGTTACTGTTTAGCCAGTTTTTTCCGCAAATATCCTCTTGTAGGAGAACTTGTTTAATGACTTCTGGCGTTAAAAGCTGTTCAGCTTCATGGGATAAAGGCCAGTAGCTAATATGCCAAGGTTCATAGGCAACCCCTGCATTTTTTGCAGTGAAAGGGCGATAAAAATCAAATGTCGCCATGTTATCCGTCAGCCAGTGGTTCAGTTCAGCAAAATAGCCACCAGTTTCATATTCCCAAGGCTCTAACTGTAACGTTTGCCCTGAAGGAATACGTAATGGGTCATAAACATCTATTTCGGTTCCCCAATGGTGGCGGCTTGCACCGGGTAATGCTGACCAATGTAAAATAGCTTCACAAAGCTCGCCTTCAGAAAGCGTTGTAATATCTAAAGGTTGGCTTTGTGCATCAAGAACAGGGCGGAGACCGGTAAATTTTTCATTCCAAATTAACTGTTGACGTGAAAAATCACGAAATGCACTTGCCGATTGTAACTTGAACCCTGACTTTACAGCCGCTTGTTGCATGGCTAAAAATGCTTTGGTGGCATTGAACTGTAGGCGATGAGAACCGCCAAGTGTCACTAAATGGTCAGTTGAGCGGCCTGTTAACATGGCAATAGTGATCATAATAACAATAACTCCATGACCCGTTCATAAATTAAGGCCAGCTGTTGCAAGTCTTTGACGTTAACGCATTCGTCAACTTTATGTATGGTGGCATTCAGTGGGCCGAGCTCAATAACTTGAGTCCCCATTTGGGCGATAAAACGGCCATCGGAGGTTCCACCGCTTGTGGATAACTCTGCATTAAGACCAGTTAATTCATGAATTGCTTGCAAAGTTGCAGTGACAAGTTCTTGTTTTTCAGTTAAAAATGGTTGCCCAGATAATGACCACTCTATTTTATATGTTAAGCCATGGCGTTCTAGCATGCTAGTGACCCTGTCACGTATTTGTGTGTCGGTCAATTCGGTGCTAAAACGAAAATTAAATTGAACAAATAACTCACCAGGGATCACATTACTTGCCCCTGTACCACCATGAATATTGGCAATCTGCATAGTGGTGGCAGGGAAGAATTCGTTGCCGTTATCCCAAATAGTTGATGTGAGTTCTTGCAAAAAAGCAGTTGCTCGATGTACCGGGTTATCCGCTAAATGAGGATAGGCAACATGCCCCTGCGTTCCCATAATGGTAAGATTTGCCGTAATAGAGCCTCTACGGCCATTTTTTATGATGTCGCCTAAATGAGATTGGCTTGAAGGCTCACCGACTAAACAGTAATCAACGCGTTCATTACGTGCCATCAATGTTTCGACCACTTTGACCGTGCCATCTAGCGCATCGGCTTCTTCATCTGATGTGATTAAAAAGGCCAAACGTCCTTGATGTTGAGGGTGCTTTTTGACAAAGCGCTCTGCGGCGACAACCATTGCTGCGACTGAGCCTTTCATATCAGCAGCACCGCGACCATACAAATGTTGATTGATAATTGTCGGGTTAAAAGGGGGTGTTTGCCAATTTTCACTATTGCCTGCTGGTACGACATCGGTATGGCCTGCAAATGCGAGGGTTGGACCTTGAGTACCTCGATGTGCCCAAAAATTTAATGTGTTACCAAAATGCATGGGTTCAACGGTAAAACCGAGTTGGTTTAAACGCTCAGTCAGTATCGCTTGGCAACCTTGGTCATTAGGGCTGATAGAAGGGCGTGAGATCAGTTCTTTGGCAAGTTGAATAACTGGGCAATCCATCATAACCGCCTGATTATCGAATGAAGTTTTGGTAGTCATTTGCGCTAAACCCAACTAAGTAACGGTTATCTGGAGAAACAAGTACGGGTCTTTTGACCATGGCGGGCTCTGCAATTAGCACTTTTTTCGCGCTATTTGAGTCAACCACTGCATTTTTTTCATCATCAGTCAGTTTACGCCAAGTTGTTCCTCGTTTATTTACTAACACTTCCCAATCAATATGTTCCATAAAGGTAGAAAGTAATTCATCGCTAATACCATCAACACGATAATCATGAAACTGATAGTTAACTCCATTGTCTTCTAAGTAACGGCGTGCTTTTTTAATGGTGTCACAGTTTTTAATTCCGTACATGATATAAGGAGAGTTAGATGTATTGGGCATATGATTTTCCTCAAAAAACTAGCGATAATCCATACATAATGAGGCAAAAATCGCTTAGGATCTAGCCCAAATGTGAGAAATATATAATAAACTTATAATTAAATTATTCGTAATTTAGCTTTGTTAATTAATATAATTAGAAAAAATTATCTTGAACGCATATAAATTAAGCTAGCTTCAAGACGAGAGCGAACACGTAATTTTTTAAGAATATTTCTAATGTGAACTTTAACCGTTTCTTCAGAAATAAAAAGTAAATTAGATATTTCACGGTTTTTTAAACCCACAGCCATTTCATGTAAAATTTCAGATTCTCGCCGTGTCAGTGATGAGAGTGGGTCATTATAATTATGACGTGAAATAAGATGCTGATATATTTTTTCACTGAAAACTAATTGCCCTCTAGAGGCTTTCTTCATACTATAAAATAACATGTCAAGCTCACTGCTTTTTAATAAATACCCTTGTGCTCCTGCATCAATAGCGCCATATATATCTGTTTTAATTGTTGAAGCAGATAACACTAATAAGTAGCTATTATTGCAGTGTTTACGAAGTAATCGTATCGTTTCAAATGTTTTAATACCTTGAATATTGGTATCTATAATAATTAGATTAGGCTGTAGCTGCCTTGCAATGCTTAAGGCCTCGTAACAACAAGAGGACTCTGCTGTGACAATAAAGTGCGTATCGGTATTTATGAGCTGGCGCAATCCCAAGCGTATAAGAGGGTGCTCATCAACAATCATTACGGTATATTTAGACATAGAGGGTTCCTTTTTCATGTCTTAAAATTCAAGGTCTAGTTTGATACTTTCCATAAAATAGACAGTTTAATTTTGATATATTTATTATATTTAATTGGAGTATTAATAATTGTAAAATCAGTATGGGGAATTCTTAATGTTACTTCTTTGCTTAATATATTATATCCCTCGCTAATAACAATAAGATACTTGTTGATAATACATTAAAATTAGAAAATTCATATCTAATATTTAAATCAATATTAAACGGAGAAGGTATTTAAGATAGGGTTCATAATGTGATTAATTTTTTATATATATTAACCTCATAAAACTAATAATAAATTATTTTTAGTTAATATCTTAAAAATTAGAGAGGTGTTTCGATATAGTAAAATATAATCAATGTGATTACGTTTTACTCTAGCGGTGACCTAACTCTATTGTAACTGAAAGATTTTTCTGGAAATTGCCAGTATGATCATGATTTGCTAGAGAGATGTGTTTATACTGTTATCGCTCTTACCTTACTTATTTTGAAAGGACTTGACGATGGATGACAAATTAAAACAAAGTGCTCTTGATTTTCATGAGTTTCCACATCCTGGGAAAATTACGGTTACCCCAACTAAACCACTAACAACCCAGAGAGATCTCGCATTAGCATACTCACCAGGTGTTGCAGTGCCATGTCTTGAAATTGCAGATGACCCACTTAAAGCTTATCGTTACACCGCTAAAGGTAACCTTGTCGGGGTCGTGTCTAATGGTACGGCTGTCCTTGGGTTAGGTAATATCGGTGCTTTAGCTGGTAAACCTGTCATGGAAGGAAAAGGTGTACTATTTAAAAAGTTTTCTGGTGTTGATGTCTTTGATATTGAAGTTGATGAAACAGACCCAGACAAGTTAGTTGATATCATTGCGTCTCTTGAGCCGACTTTTGGCGGTATTAATTTAGAAGATATCAAAGCACCAGAATGCTTTTATATTGAACAAAAACTTCGTGAGCGGATGAAAATCCCTGTATTCCATGATGACCAACACGGTACCGCAATCATCTGTACTGCCGCTGTTATCAATGGCTTACGTATTGTTAAAAAAGATATTGGTGATGTGCGTCTGGTGGTTTCTGGCGCAGGGGCGGCATCAATCGCTTGTATGAATTTATTAGTCGCGTTGGGGTTGAAACGCGAACATATCACCGTTTGTGATTCAAAAGGAGTGATTTACAAAGGCCGTGACGAACGCATGGATGTCACCAAAGCCGCGTATGCAATTGAAGATAACGGCCAACGTACTTTGGCTGATGCGATTCCTAATGCAGATATTTTCTTAGGCTGTTCAGGTCCACGTCTTTTAACGCCAGAAATGGTGAAAACCATGGCAAAAGATCCTCTAATCTTAGCATTGGCTAATCCTGAACCCGAAATTTTACCACCTTTGGCAAAAGAAGTTCGCCCTGATGCCATCATCTGTACTGGTCGTTCTGATTACCCAAATCAGGTTAATAACGTATTATGTTTCCCATTCATTTTCCGTGGTGCGCTAGATGTTGGCGCAACAACGATTAATGAAGAAATGAAACTGGCTTGTGTATATGCCATTGCAGACCTTGCATTGGCTGAGCAAAGCGAAGAAGTGGCTTCTGCGTATGGCAACCAAGATTTATTCTTTGGCCCTGAATATATTATTCCGAAACCATTTGACCCGCGTTTGATTGTGAAAATTGCGCCAGCAGTGGCAAAAGCAGCTATGGATTCAGGGGTAGCAACGCGTCCAATTGAAGACTTTGATGCCTATATCGAAAAATTAAATCAATTTGTTTATAAAACAAATTTATTCATGAAACCTATTTTCTCTCAAGCTAAGACGGCGAAAAAACGCATTGTATTAGCAGAAGGGGAAGAAGAGCGTGTATTGCATGCGACTCAAGAACTAGTGTCTTTAGGTTTAGCTTTCCCAATTTTAGTTGGGCGCCCAAGTGTGATTGAAATGCGTATTCAAAAACTCGGCCTACATATTGAGTTAGGTAAAGATTTTGAAGTAGTTAATAACGAAAACGACCCGCGTTATAAAGAATATTGGCAAGAATACTACCAAATCATGAAACGTCGTGGTATTTCCCAAGAAATGGCGCGCCGTGCGGTGATTAATAACCCAACCTTAATTGGTGGGATCATGGTGTTGCGTGGTGAAGCCGACGGGATGATTTGTGGTACGGTGGGCAGTTATGGCGAACACTATGAAGTTGTTAAAGATTTATTTGGTTTCCGCGAGGGTGTTCATGCAGCAGGTGCAATGAATGCATTGTTATTACCAACGGGTAATACGTTTATCGCAGACACTTATGTCAATGAAGACCCTTCACCGGAAGAGCTAACTGAAATCACGTTAATGGCAGCGGATACAGTAAGACGCTTTGGTATTGAGCCAAAAGTGGCTCTGTTATCGCGTTCTAGCTTTGGTTCTTCAGATTGCGCATCTGCACAAAAAATGCGTGATACGCTAACGATGATCAAAGCACGTGACCCACATTTGGAAATTGATGGTGAAATGCATGCGGATGCCGCATTAATTGAATCTATCCGTAAAGATGTGATGCCTGATAGTCCATTAAAAGGTTCAGCAAATTTATTAATTATGCCAAATATGGAAGCAGCACGTATTAGTTATAATTTACTGCGTGTCACAAGCTCTGATGGTGTGACTGTAGGGCCTGTGTTAATGGGGGTTGCGAAACCTGTGCATATATTAACACCAATTGCTTCGGTACGTCGTATCGTGAATATGGTGGCATTGGCAGTGGTTGAAGCACAAACAAATCCACTCTAAGGGTTAATATTAATTAATTTGTGTTAAAGGCTTCTATGGTTTCATAGGAGCCTTTTTGTTGAAAATGATTCTCATTATCTGTATCTTGTGAGCTTGACTACATAAGATGGAAAGCATAATGATTTCAATTAGATTGACCTCTCGAATAGCCACTTTAATGGTTGGGTTATTTTTTCTTATTGGTTGTACACAAAAAATTGAGCCAACAAACGTACAATTGGATAGCCAGCTAACAGCAAGCGACCAAATTATTGACTTAGCAACAGGTAAGTCTTTAACACCTCAGCAATTAGTTGAGCAGCTTGCTCAATCTCCACGTGTGATTGTTGGAGAAAAGCATGATAACCACTATCACCACCAAATTGAGCAATGGCTTGTACAGGAAATGCCAAAAATACGGCCTCAAGGTGCGGTTTTACTCGAAATGCTGACACCGTCACAGCAAAAAGGTGTGAGTCGAGTACAGGCACAGATGCAGAGTAATCCTTATATTCGTGACGAAAAGTTACAGTCCGCCATAAAATGGAACAGTGGTTGGCCTTGGGAACAGTATGGGGCTTTAATCCGTCATTTGCTAAGCTCACCTTATCCATTACTTTCTGCAAACCAAGATAAAGAAGAGGTGCTTTCCGCCTACGCTAACCCATCATCAATAATGGGGCAGTATTCGACTCAGCCTATTGTTCAAGAACTCATCAGTAAAACGATTGAAAGCTCTCATGGTGGGGAACTTACAGCGGAACAAGTGGTAAAAATGACCTTTATACAGCAGTTGCGTGACCGCCGTATGGCAGAGTCGTTATTAAATGCACCTACACCCGCGCTCTTATTTGCAGGTGGCTATCATGCAACAAGAGCTATTGGGGTACCTTTACATGTACAAGACCTCGCACCTGACGAATCAGTCAAAGTGTTAATTATTTCAGAGAGAGGGGAAGAAATAGACCATTTACATGCTGATTTTGTTTGGTATACACCTAAATGATGACTAAATAATAGCAACCTAATGATTTCAAAAAAGTTAATTTTGTGAAGTATTCTTTATTTTCATTAAGAAATGATTTCCATTTTCATTTGTTATTAATTATCATTTGCGTTTATGTGAAGATACATAAGTACATAAGATAAAAATGAGTATAACAACATTTGAAAATGAGTATTTAAAGCGAACGACGAAGATGAGTGGGTGGTTCGCATTGGCAATTGCTCTTCATGTCGCTGTGGTTGGGGGCTATATATGGGTAACTTATAATCAACAATGGGAAGAGCTATTGCCTCCACCATCAGTGGTGATGGAAATTTCGATAGAGTCGCAAGCCGAACAATTGACAGAAGTTAACATTGGTCAACTACAAGAGTTAGCGGTGGCGAGTCAGGCCTATGAGGCTCCATCAGAAGAGAAAATTATCCCACCATTAGCCATCAATGAGCAGGCAGAAGTGCAAGTGGCTAATACGGCGAGTACAAAGCGAAATGTTGAAGTAAAAAAACAAAAACATGAAAAGCAGGTGGTTGAACAAAAACAAGCGACTGATTCAAAAGCCAATGATGCCCCTGTCACCAGTGATGCAGCAGCACCATTACAGACGCAGAAAATTGCCGCAGAATTTAATAGCCAGTCACAATCGATAGAGAACGCGAAAAGGCTGTGGGAAGCACAAGTATTGGGTAAATTAAATAAATACAAGCGTTTCCCTGAAGATGCCGTAAGGCGAGGGCGAGTTGGTCAATCAGCAGTAACATTTACGGTTGACCCACAAGGTTTTTTACTTGATAGCGAGCTGGTGAGTTCATCTGGAACGCGATCGTTGGATAGAGAAGCCTTGCAGGTTTTATCAAGAGCGGCACCTTTACCTGAACCACCTACTGAAATTTTAATCAACGGGCGGGTAACAGTCAGGATCCCTATTGATTTTACTCTTAATGAAAAATAGATTGGATGAATTATGCGTAATAAACTTACTGAGTTTTGTCTTATTACATTACTTGGTTTATATGCAGCAACCAGTGCTGCGGAGGATAGAATGTCAGCACCAATAGCCAAAAAACAACCACATACAATGACTACTCACGGAGATGTCCGTGTTGATAACTATTATTGGTTAAGGGATGACCAACGTGAGTCTCCAGAAATTATCGAATACTTAACGCAAGAAAATGACTATACAAAGCAACAATTAGAGAAAGGTGAGTCGTTAAAAAAAGAGATTTACGATGAACTCTTTTCGCGTATGAAGCAGGACGATGAGTCAGTTCCCTATAATTATAATGGTTATACTTACCGCTCACGAGTGGTTGCGGGAAAAAATTATTCTATCTATGAAAGACGTCCGGTAAATAGTCAGGGTGAATGGGTTGTATTAGTTGACGGTAATGAACGTGCCGAAGGCACAGAATATTATCGTATGGGCGCGTTAGCTATTTCGCCAGATAATACCACGCTTGCCATTGCCGAAGATCGTCAAGGGCGTAATGAATTTGCAGTGTCATTTCGAAAAATTGATGAGAGCGAGTGGCAAGAGAATGTATTAACCAATACATCAGGGAATATTGTTTGGGCTAATGATAACCAAACGCTATTCTATGTGAATAAGGACAAGCAAACATTGCTTCCTTATCAAGTGGTTAGGCACCAATATGGTACACAGCAAACTCAAGACAAACTGGTGTATGAAGAAAAGGATGATACTTTTTACGTTAGTTTAGCGAAATCGACGTCAAAAGATTTTATTTTAATAGGTATCACGAGTACTGAAACTTCTGAATATCGGTTAATTGATGCAAATCAGCCACAAAATGATGCTAAAATCTTAAAACCACGTCAAGTTGGGGTTGAGTACTATCCTGATCATTTCAATGGTAAATTCTATATTCGTTCTAATCACCAGCACCCATTGTTTGGTTTATATATTGCAGACAATATTTCAGCGCCGTGGGTAAGCTTTATTACACCACGTGATGGGGTTGATCTTGAAGGTTTTGCGTTATTTAATAACTGGTTAGTGGTAGAAGAGCGCCAAAACGGCTTAGTAAATATACGCCAAATCAGTTGGTTAACGCATAAAGAAAACCAAGTGAGCTTTGATGACCCAACTTACATGGCGTGGATTGGGAATAACCCTGAGCCTGATACAGACACATTACGCTACGGCTACTCATCAATGACCACACCGTCTTCAGTATATGAAATTAATATGCTAACTCAAGAAAAACAGCTTTTAAAACAAGAAGAAGTTAAAGATTTTAATAAGCAAAATTACCAAAGTGAGCGTATTTGGGTCACTGCACAAGATGGGGTAAAAGTCCCTGTTTCCTTAGTTTACCGTAAAGATCTTTTCAAACATGGTCAAAATCCATTGTTAGTCTATGGTTATGGCGCTTATGGATATGGCATAGACCCTTCTTTTAGTTCATCTCGTTTGTCTTTATTGGATCGCGGTTTTGTTTACGCGATTGCACATATTCGTGGTGGTGGTGACTTAGGTAAAAATTGGTACATACAAGGCAAAACAATCCACAAAATGAATACATTTACTGACTTTATTGATGCAACCAAAGGGTTATTATCAGAAGGTTATGGTAAAGCAGGGCATGTGTATGCCATGGGGGGCAGTGCGGGGGGCTTATTAATGGGAGCGGTGGTGAATATGGCGCCTGACTTATACGAGGGTGTTGTTTCCGCTGTTCCATTTGTAGATGTGGTAACTACAATGTTAGACCCATCAATTCCTCTGACTACTGGGGAATACGACGAGTGGGGTAACCCTGAAAATGAAGAGGATTACTGGCGAATTAAAGCGTATAGCCCTTATGACAATATCAAAGCACAACATTACCCACATATTTTAGTGACGACAGGGTTACATGATTCCCAAGTTCAATACTGGGAACCTGCAAAATGGGTGGCTAAATTGCGAGATATTAAACAAGGTAATTCATTATTATTATTAGAAACGAATATGAATGCGGGCCATGGCGGTAAATCAGGGCGTTTTAATGCACTCGATGATATTGCCCAAGAATATAGCTTTATTCTTATGCTTGAAAATAAAGACAAATATTTTCCATATTTAAAATAATAATTAACCTATAAAATTTAGGTGATTTTAGGCCAGCAACAAGATTAATCACATTGTTGCTGAGCCTTTTCACAGGCACTATTTGGCCTGTGCTAGCGGTGTGAGCGTATGACACTCAGTACGTTTACAGGAATGGTTTAATGAATAATAAAACAATAATTATGGTAGCTGGCATTATTGCCACTAGCTACCAAGGGATCGCTTTGGCTGAAAATACACAGCAGCAAAATAAGCAGAAAGAAGGTGTGGTTAATTTTAGCCAATTAAAAGTTTCAGGTGCGCAGAAACAAACCCCACTAGTCAAAGCATTAGAAAAACCAGGTGCTTATAGTGCGGTTGGTACAGAAAATAAATTGCAGTCGATGGATAAAATTATTCGCACCATGCCCGGTACCTATACTCAAATGGATGCCAGCCAAGGTACGGTTAACGTCAATATTCGTGGGCTGAGTGGTTTTGGTCGCGTGAATATGATGGTTGATGGTATTACACAAAGTTATTATGGTATCTCACCGAGCAAATATACCCACGGTATGCAGCCGAGTAATGATTTTGGTTCATTAATTGATCCAAACTTTATTGTCTCAGTGGAAGTGGAGAAAGGGCAGTTGAATGGCAGTAATAGCATTAATGCTTTAGCCGGAAGTGCGAATTTCCGCACTATCGGAATTGATGACGTCATTTTTAACGACAATTTATACGGACTGCGTAGTAAAGCTAACTGGGGGGATAATGGTCTCGGTTATAACGGAATGGTTGCCGTTGCGGGTAAAACGCAATTACAGGATGATGGTTACTTTGGTGGTTTAATTGCAATTAGTGGTCATAATATTCCCGGAAGTTATAAGAATGGAGACGGCTTTGACAGTGATGAATTTGCCACAGATCCCTCATTCAAACAAAAGCCACAATCTCAATTGGCAAAGTTGAAATATAAACCTAATGATCGCCATGAATTGGAATTCAGTGGGCGTTTTTTGCAAAATAAACTTACCAGCAGAAAGATTAATAGTGAGGACTATTATCTAAAATATAAATACACTCCATTAAATGAATTAATTGACGTAGAAATACTGGCAAGCCATGGCAATAATGAACAAAAATTTCAAGGTGATCCTATTGGTGGAGCCTTTAAAAATGCCATATCTAGAAATAAATCTGATAGTATAAATTTATCCAATACTAGCCATTTTTCTTATGGAGATGTGGATTATAAATGGCAAGTTGGTTCGAAATTAATGAAAACCAAATACCAAAAAACATCTCAACCTGTTGAAGACTCTAACACCCAAATATATAACCCATTTTCACCGAGTGGCACGCAAGATATCGTGAGCTTATATACCCAATTTGAAGGGAAATATGATATCTATACCGCTACATTTGATCTTAATTATCTTAATTATAAAGTTAAAGGTTATAAACCTGCGTGTGATGAAACCGAAAAATGTTTCCCCCAAGAAGCCAGTACATTGAATATCAAGGATAGCGGTATTAACCCTGGTGTTTTATTATCAGCACAAATTATTCCTGAGTTTCAACCTTTTGTTAGTTATGCTCACTCGATGCGTGCACCTAATTCCCAAGAGGCTTTTTTCTCGCAAAATGGTGGGCAGAGCATGAACCCATTCCTAAAAGGGGAAAAGTCGAAAACATGGCAAGTTGGGTTTAATAGCTTCAAGCCTGACTTAGTTGTAGAGGGCGATCAATTCAATATGAAAGCTCTGTGGTTCCATACACATATTAAAGACTACATTACTAGCAAATCATTTATGTTGTGCCGAGCAAACTCACAAGAAGAGTTTGATTGGTGCTTGATTAACGATGATGTTTGGAATAAAGAAAACCCAGATATTTTTCAGCGTGCAGATATGTATGTTAATGATCCTAGAGATGTGAATTTACGAGGGTATGAGTTGCAAGCCAATTATGATGCAGGTGTATTTTATTCAATGGTTTCATATACCAAAGAGTCAGGAAAACAACCGGTTTCTATTAATAGTACCTCCGTATTTAGTGCAGGGGATTTCACTCAATTACCTGACTATTACCTAACATTAGACTCAGGTGTACGCTTATTTGATGAAAAACTGACACTCGGTTCAACGATTACATGGACTGGCCCCTCCAAACGGATTAGCCCAGTACCCGATGGCGACCAAAATGGTGATGCTATGACGGAGAAATATGAGAAACAACCAACTATTGTTGATGTATATGCAGATTATGAAATTAATAAAAACGTTAAATTGATGATGACTATTAACAATGTGACGAATAAAAACTATACCGATGCATTAAATCGCGCAAATTCGGGGGCAATTATGGAAGAACGAGGGCGAAATAACGAAACGGGTAGAGGGCGTACTTATATGATTGGTGGGCAGGTACGTTTCTAACCAGTATATAAATTTACAACCACTTATCCCGTTATTTTAATCGAGATAAGTGGTTAAAATAATCACTTCGATACTCTTTTGGTTTTAACTTTCTCAATGTGAGTAATTTGGCTTTCAACCCAACCATCATTAAGGCGTGTTTTCAGTGGTTGCCCTAATTTTACTTGGCTGGTTTTTT
This sequence comes from Providencia sp. PROV040, assembly GCF_032706145.1. Lineage (NCBI taxonomy): Bacteria > Pseudomonadati > Pseudomonadota > Gammaproteobacteria > Enterobacterales > Morganellaceae > Providencia > Providencia sp. PROV040. The sequence goes on from NZ_CP120530.1 coordinate 2,267,367, forward strand.
TCAACACGGTGCCTTCTGCCGTCTCACTAATACTAAAGCCGCGAGCAAGTGTTGCCAATGGGCTGACCGCTTCCATTTTCGAACAAGCAACAGCAAAACGTTGACGATAGCTATTGACCAAACTCGTGATCATATTTTGCAAATGATACTGTGTTTGCTGCAACTGACGTTGTTGTTTTTGCAGCTGAGGGCGTAAATCATTTTGTAGCAAACGGCGATTAACTCTTTCGAATTTAGCCGTCGAATTTTGTAGTTGCCGAGTCATCGACTGTGCTAGCTTTTGTTGCAATAAATTAAGTTGATTATATTGCCGTGCCAAACGTAATTGTGGGTGCTGTTGTTGTAAACGGTGATGCAAACGAGCAAATCTTTGTTGTTGGCCTGCCACGTAATAATCCATTGCCATTTCAAGGTGTTGCTGTGCAGATTTTAACTGCCGCAGCATTTCTAGCTGGTTACGGCTAACAAGCTCGGCTGCCGCAGATGGGGTTGGTGCTCTTATGTCCGCTACATAGTCCGCAATCGTCACATCAGTTTCATGACCAACAGCACTAATTATAGGCAGTTGACTAGCAAAAATAGCTCTAGCAACGATTTCTTCATTAAATGCCCACAAATCTTCAAGGGAGCCCCCACCGCGACCGACAATTAACACATCACATTCTTGACGCAAATTTGCTAGCTCAATCATTCGAGCAATTTGTGCTGGTGCCATTTCGCCTTGAACGGCCGTTGGATAGATAATGATAGGCAGAGAAGGATCCCGGCGGCGTAAAATATTTAAAATATCATGTAGGGCTGCACCGGTTGCTGATGTAATGATACCGACAGATTTAGCAGGGCTAGGTAGCGGTTTTTTATGAATAATATCAAATAAGCCTTGTGCGCTTAGCGTTTGTTTTAATAGTTCAAAACGCTGTTGCAGTAAGCCCTCACCGGCTGGCTGCATACTTTCAAGGATTAATTGGTAGTCACCTCGAGGTTCATATAAAGTCACTGTCGCTCTAACCAAAACTTGCTGGCCATTTTGTGGGCGGAAAGTGACACGTGCATTCTGCCCACGGAACATTGCCGCACGTACCTGTGCTCGGTCATCTTTTAAGGTTAAGTACCAATGACCTGAACTTGGCTGTGAAAAATTGGAAATTTCAGCGGTTAACCAAATACGCCCCATTTGGCTATCGAGTAGTTCTCGAACTGTTTGGTTAAGCTTGCTAACAGAGTAAATTGCGTTATTTTGTGAAGTCGACATGTGAGCCAGATCAAATTTTAAAACAATGACTTAATCGATAGATACTAACGCAGCTATAGGAGTTATCAAGTTTTTTTTCAAAAAAACGCTGGAAGCAACCGTTTTCGGTGTGTATAATGCCGCGGCAATATTTTATACCTTTCCATAACGCTGCCTGGTGGGATATTGCCTATGTTACGCATTAAAAAAGAAGCACTTACTTTCGACGACGTTTTACTCGTTCCTGCACACTCAACCGTATTACCGAATACCGCAGATTTATCAACTCAACTGACTGCAAACATCCGCCTGAACATTCCTATGCTTTCTGCAGCCATGGATACTGTCACTGAATCTGATCTTGCTATTGCATTAGCACAAGAAGGTGGCATTGGTTTCATCCATAAAAACATGACTATTGAGCGCCAAGCGGAAGAAGTTCGCCGCGTGAAAAAGCATGAAAGTGGTGTCGTCACTGACCCTGTGACAGTAACGCCTGATACCACCATTCGTGAAGTGCAAGAAATGGCTGAACGCAATGGTTTTGCAGGTTATCCAGTAGTTGCAAACGACAACTCATTAGTTGGTATTATTACTGGCCGCGATGTTCGTTTCGTGACGGATTTAGACCAGCCTGTTACTGCTGTGATGACGCCAAAAGAACGTTTAGTCACCGTGAAAGAAGGCGAAGCACGTGAAATTGTTTTACAAAAAATGCATGAAAAACGTGTAGAAAAAGCCTTAGTGATTGATGATAACTTTCATTTGTTAGGGATGATCACTGTTAAAGACTTCCAAAAAGCAGAACGTAAGCCAAACGCGTGTAAAGACGAGCAAGGCCGTTTGCGTGTTGGTGCTGCTGTTGGTGCTGGTGCAGGAAATGAAGAGCGTGTTGACGCACTGGTGGCTGCTGGCGTTGACGTTTTATTAATTGATTCATCACATGGTCATTCAGAAGGCGTATTACAACGTATTCGTGAAACCCGCCAAAAATACCCTGACTTACAAATCATTGGCGGTAACGTAGCAACCGCGGAAGGGGCGAAAGCGCTGGCTGACGCAGGTGTTAGCGCCGTTAAAGTCGGTATTGGCCCTGGTTCAATTTGTACAACTCGTATCGTAACTGGTGTGGGTGTACCACAAATTACGGCTATTGCAGAAGCGGCAGAAGCTCTGGAAGGTACGGGTATTCCTGTTATCGCGGATGGGGGTATTCGCTTCTCAGGTGATATCTCTAAAGCTATCGCGGCAGGCGCAGCCTGTGTGATGGTTGGCTCAATGTTCGCAGGAACTGAAGAGTCTCCGGGAGAAACTATTTTATTCCAAGGCCGTACTTACAAAGCATATCGTGGCATGGGCTCACTGGGTGCGATGTCTAAAGGTTCGTCAGATCGTTATTTCCAATCTGATAATGCAGCAGACAAATTAGTGCCAGAAGGTATTGAAGGCCGCGTAGCATACAAAGGTCGCCTAAAAGAAATCATTCATCAACAAATGGGTGGCTTACGCTCCTGTATGGGCCTGACGGGCTGTGGTACTATTGATGCATTAAGAACAAAAGCAGAATTTGTTCGCATCAGTGGAGCCGGTATCCAAGAAAGCCACGTTCATGATGTTACTATCACGAAAGAATCTCCAAACTACCGTTTGGGGCAATAATCGATAAAGTTTCTCAGGGTGGCGCATTCATTTGATTGCGTCACCGATTCTTATTTTTGACTTGAATTTTTGGAATTCTCCTCAAATGACAACAAATATCCATAAACATCGCATTCTTATTCTTGATTTCGGCTCGCAATATACACAGCTGATCGCCCGTCGTATTCGTGAAATTGGCGTTTACTGTGAACTCTGGGCGTGGGACGTTACAGAAGAACAAATTCGAGGATTTAATCCAAACGGTATTATTCTTTCTGGCGGGCCAGAAAGTACGACTGAGTCAGATAGCCCACGAGCTCCTGATTACGTATTTAATGCAGGTGTTCCTGTATTAGGTATTTGTTATGGCATGCAAACCATGTCAATGCAGTTGGGTGGTGCAGTTGAAGTCTCTGGTGAACGTGAGTTCGGTTATGCCAATGTCGAAATCACTGAGCAATGTGAATTATTCCGTGATATTCATGACTCTCTGAACGAAGCTGGCAAACCAGTACTTGATGTCTGGATGAGCCATGGTGATAAAGTTACAGCTATCCCTGCTGATTTTAAAACTATCGCCAGCACGCCAAGCTGCCCATATGCCATCATGGCAAATGAAGAGAAGAAATTCTACGGTGTTCAATTCCACCCAGAAGTGACTCACACTCACCAAGGCCTAAATATTTTAACGCGTTTTGTGAAAGATATTTGCCAATGTGAAGCCCTGTGGACACCAGCGGCAATTATCGAAGACACAGTAGCGCGTTTAAAAGAGCAAATTGGTGATGACCATGTACTGCTCGCATTATCGGGTGGTGTTGATTCATCGGTTACGGCATTGCTATTAAACCGTGCAATTGGTAAACGTTTAACCTGTGTGTTCGTTGATAACGGTTTATTGCGTTTAAACGAAGCAGACCAAGTAATGGAAATGTTCGCAGGTAAATTTGACCTGAACATCATCCATGCAAAAGCTGAAGATCGCTTCTTAAATGCCTTAGCTGGGATCAGCGATCCAGAAGCTAAACGTAAGAAAATTGGCCACGTATTTATCGAAGTATTTGATGAAGAGTCATCTAAGCTGCCTAATATTAAATGGTTGGCTCAAGGGACGATTTACCCAGACGTTATCGAATCAGCAGCATCAGCAACTGGCAAAGCGCACGTTATCAAGTCTCACCATAACGTAGGTGGTCTGCCGGATGACATGAAACTTGGTTTAGTTGAGCCATTAAAAGAATTGTTTAAAGATGAAGTCCGTAAAATTGGTCTCGAATTAGGCCTCCCGTACGATATGCTGTATCGCCACCCATTCCCAGGCCCAGGTTTAGGGGTTCGCGTGTTAGGTGAAGTGAAGAAAGAGTACTGTGACTTATTACGTCGTGCAGATGCTATCTTTATTGAAGAACTGCACAAAGCAGATTTATATCATAAAGTTAGCCAAGCATTTACCGTATTCTTACCTGTCCGCTCTGTTGGCGTCATGGGTGATGGCCGTAAATATGACTGGGTTGTTTCACTGCGTGCAGTTGAAACCATCGACTTTATGACCGCTCATTGGGCACATTTACCTTATGACTTCTTAGGCCGCGTTTCAAACCGCATCATTAATGAAGTCGATGGTATTTCCCGCGTCGTTTATGATATCAGTGGCAAACCACCTGCGACTATTGAGTGGGAATGATTCCGCGTCTGGCACAGCCAGGCACCTGATGGCATGAAATGCCGCTAAGCCCGCGTAATTGCGGGCTTTTTTTTGTTTGTGTTTGGCACGATCTGGCAACGGGAGGAAGCGCCAAGCACCGTTTGAGCATGGCATTAAAGCTGGTATTATGGTTTGGCGATGCCATGATTGATGCCGATACCATGCTGCGTTCTTTTGTGTGTTCATGGTATTAATATTCTATAAGTTACTGTTTCGTAAGAAAAAATACGATAAATTCGAGATTTTTTCAGCATGGTATCGGAGACGAAGAAGGACAAGGTACATGCTGACCGATACCAAGCTGCGCAATCTCAAGCCCAGGGACAAACTCTACAAAGTGAATGACCGGGAAGGTCTCTATGTGGCAGTGACTCCAGCCGGCTCCATCTCGTTCCGTTACAACTACTCAATCAACGGTCGGCAGGAGACCATCACCTTTGGGCGTTATGGTGTCGGTGGCATCACCCTGGCCGAAGCCCGCGAGCTGTTGGGTGACGCCAAGAAGATGGTTGCGGCGGGCAAGTCGCCGGCCAAGGAGAAAGCCCGAGACAAGGCGCGGGTGAAAGATGCAGAGACGTTCGGTGCCTGGGCGGAGAAGTGGCTGCGTGGCTACCAGATGGCCGACTCCACCCGCGATATGCGCCGCTCGGTTTATGAGCGTGAGCTGAAGCCGAAATTCAGCAATCAGAAGCTGGTGGAGATCACCCACGAAGACTTGCGGGCGCTGGCTGATGCCATTGTTGAGCGAGGCGCACCGGCCACCGCCGTTCATGTGCGTGAAATCGTGTTGCAGGTATTTCGCTGGGCCATCGAGCGTGGGCAGAAGGTCGAAAACCCGGCAGAACTGGTGCGCCCAACAAGCATCGCTCGATTCGAGCCACGTGACCGAGCGTTGACGCCAGAAGAAATTGGGCTGATGTACCAGTACATGGAGCGAGTGGGCACAAGCCCAACAAACCGTGCGGCTGCCAAGCTGTTATTGCTGACGATGGTGCGCAAGAGCGAGCTGACCAATGCGACCTGGAGCGAGATCAATTTCAGCGAAGCGTTGTGGACGATTCCAAAGGAGCGGATGAAACGCCGTAACCCGCACCTGGTATTTCTGTCCCAGCAGGCTCTGGATATTTTCATTGCCATGAAAACCTTTGCCGGTGGTTCCGACTTCGTTTTGCCATCACGGTACGACTCGGATGCGCCGATGAGCGCTGCCACACTTAACCAGGTGCTGACGCTGACTTACAAGGCGGCGCAGAAAGATGGGAAGTCACTTACCAAGTTCGGACCGCATGATTTGCGGCGCACAGCCAGCACGCTGTTGCATGAGGCCGGCTACAACACCGACTGGATCGAGAAGTGCCTGGCGCACGAGCAGAAGGGCGTGAGGGCTGTCTACAACAAGGCTGAGTACCGCGAGCAGCGGGCGGCGATGTTGCAGGATTGGGCCGATATGATTGATGAGTGGACTTCGGGAGGCAGTAAGGGTTGATGTTTTTGCTATCTTTGATAGCATTGAAGTTGATGCCGTGAATTTATAAATAAGGCCGCCATTGGCATCGGGCAGGTCAATTACCGATTAGCTGCTTCGCGCAGCTACTCGATGAATAGCAACTATTCATTTGAGAGGTATTGACCCATGCAAAATATAAAGACCCTCATCAACAGGAAGAAGCTCCTGGAGATGATCCCGCTTTCGACACGAACAATTTATAACCTGGAGCAGCGAGGGGATTTTCCACGCCGTATCGCGTTAACCAGTAGAAATGTCGCCTGGGATTTGTCAGAGGTCGAAGAGTGGATTGAGGCACGTAAATCATCGGGTGATCAAGCTGCGCGACCTGGCCCTATAGAGGGCTAGTTATATGGCTCTTGATCTTATGGCGGCTTTCACGGAATTGCCGCCACCCATTGATTATGTTCTGCCTAATATGGTTGCTGGCACTGTTGGTGCTCTTGTGTCGCCTGGTGGGGCTGGTAAATCCATGTTGGCCCTTCAATTGGCTGCACAGATTGCAGGCGGGCCTGATTTACTTGAAATAGGCGAGTTTCCCACCGGGCAAGTGGTCTATCTGCCTGCTGAAGATCCACCGGCCGCTATTCACCATCGTCTGCACGCCCTTGGGGCACACCTCAGCGCAGCGGAACGGCAAGCCGTGGCTGATGGTTTGCTCATTGAACCCTTGATCGGTAAATGCCCAAACATCATGGCTGCTAGCTGGTTCGATGCTCTCAAACGAGCCGCTGAAGGTCGTCGCTTGATGATCTTGGACACTTTGCGGCGCTTCCACATTGAGGAGGAGAACGCTAGCGGGCCGATGGCGCAGGTTGTTGGGCACATGGAGGCCATAGCCGCTGATACAGGCTGCTCCATTGTGTTTCTGCACCACGCGAGTAAAAGCGCAGCCATGATGGGGTCGGGCGATCAACAGCAGGCCAGTCGTGGATCGTCCGTACTGGTTGATAACATCCGTTGGCAATCGTACCTATCCGGCATGACGCAAGGCGAGGCCGAGATACTGGGGGTCGATGATTGTCAGCGTGGGTATTTTGTCCGCTTTGGCGTCAGCAAGGCCAACTATGGCGCACCTTTTCAAGAACTCTGGTTTAGACGGCACGACGGCGGCGTGTTGAAGCCTGCTGTACTGGAGCGGCAGTGCAAGGTGAAAAGGAGACAGCGTGAAGAAGCCTAAGCATGACCTGACCCACGTCCGACATGATCCCGCGCACTGTTTGGCACCTGGCCTGTTCCGCAGCCTCAAGCGTGGCGATCGCAAACGCTGCAAGCTGGACGTGACCTACACCTTTGGCGAGGACGAATCCATGCGTTTCGTCGGATTCGAACCTCTCGGGGCCGATGATATGCGTCTTTTGCAAGGCATCGTGGCCCTTGGCGGCCCGAACGGCATCTTGCTAACCCCGGAACCGACCAGTGAGACGGGGCGACAGCTACGGCTATTCCTTGAACCCCGTTTCGAAGCCATTGAGCAAGACGGCTTGGTGGTTCGTGAGAGCCTGACCAAACTGCTCTCAGAAACGGGCATGACGGATAGCGGCGACAACATCAAGGCGCTCAAAGCCAGCCTGCTGCGCATGTCGAACGTCACCATCCTTGTGACGAAGGGACGGCGGCAAGCCGCGTTCCACCTGATGAGTCATGCTTTTGACGAGACGGACGGCAGGCTATGGGTTGCCCTGAATCCGCGTATTGCCGAAGCGATCCTGGGGCATCGTCCATATGCCCGTATCGACATGGCGGAAGTGCGGGTGCTACAGACTGATCCGGCACGGCTGATGCACCAACGGCTATGCGGCTGGATCGACCCCGGCAAATCCGGGCGCGTGGAACTGGACACGCTTTGCGGCTATGTCTGGCCAGATGAAGCCAATGCCGAAGCTATGAAAAAACGCCGTCAGACTGCCCGGAAGGCACTGGCCGAACTTGCCGCCGTGGGTTGGGTAGTGAACGAATACGCCAAGGGAAAATGGGAGATCAAGAGGCCTGGCCCCACGGCAACTGCACCCGTTTACCGTCGTAACGTTCCCTTGTTACCGTCGTAACGCTCCCCTTCTGCCGTCGTAACGTTCCCCGTCCCAATTTGGAAAACCCAGACGGTGCGCTGCTTTGCGGGCAGTTTGGGAAATCCATCCAAGATTATCTAAAGATAATCCATCATGCGCGGTGCAGCTCGCGCCTTGAGGGCGCGTTCTGACCTTGCCAATAAAGCCCTGGCGGGCTTTATCAATCGGCCATAGGCCGATGGTTTAACGCCAAGAAGAGAAGGCGGCTTCAGTGGCCGCTGAAACGCCTTGTGAGAGGGGAAAACAACCCGGAGTCCCTTATTCCATGAGCTGAAGCAGAATCTGCGTCTAACGGTGCTGGAGGGCCGCTGTGTGCACTTGTAGTTATCTGTACTGAAACCTTGGCTCGAAACGTGAAATGGCTAAGCAGTGCCCATTCGTTCGGTAAGAATAATAAGAAGATTATTATTCTTATTATTACCAAGCAGGAATGAGCCGTGTGTGTTGGACGCCCATAACCAGTAACCTGCGTGAAGGTGTCAACATCAGGAAAGGTTGCCCCTCAAGTATCAATACGTCGCCTTAGTGGTATGACGGGAGGGGAGGCAAATTTCTTGTGTTCATTGACACTTGAGGGGCGGGTTATGCCCTTCTTTTTTGGCGTCCAACTCGCCCCATCGGGGCGAATGGTTTGTGTCGATTGTTGGCATTTTAGGTTCCGATTTAAAGCCGATTGAGCAGCGATTTTGAAGCGACTATGTCGATTGCAGGCCGATTTGGTGACGATTACGGTTATGTTGCCAAGAATCGGTGTTTGTTTGACGATAAAACGCTTTACGTTCGATATGCGCTAGATTTTCAATAGTGGGTGAAATGCGGGCAGGATGGGTGAAGTTAGCTAACCGGCAAGCCGGTTATCTATCTTCACTGTCCCTTATTCGCGCCGGGGGCACTCAACGGGAATCCTGCCCTGCGGGGCTGATCGGCTACCGCCGGTTGCAAGAGTATAGGTCTTGCTATTTTTAATATCTTTGATAGCATGGTTGTCGGGTACACCAAAAGGGTATTGATATGGCAAATGTGCTTATCAGGAATTTACCCGCCGAGGTGCACCGTGCGTTGAAAGTTCGAGCAGCGCTCAACGATAGGAGCACCGACGCGGAAATACGCGAAATACTGACGGCGGCAGTACAGCCGCTAGAGCTTGAAGAGATTGGCCGGGAAGTTGGCTTGTCCGAAAGCGATAAAAAAACAGAGTAGTTTTACGTTTGTAAGTCCGGGCCTCAGCGCCAAGGGCAATACCGATCAGCTAGTGGCGTAGCTCTTCGATGAAACGTTGCCGAGAACAAGCACAACGCTTGGTCAAGGCAATGCCTTCTTTTCATCGACGGAGTACGACCATGAAGTCCAAAATTTTAGCGGCTAAAAAAACCGCTCTAGCCGTTGCACTCGCAACCGGCTTTATCACCACTACCACCGCCCCTGTGCAAGCTGGTATCCCCGTCATCGACGGCGGCAACCTGGCCCAGAACATCATGACGGCCATCGAGTCGGTGGCGCAGACGCTCAAGCAGATTGAGCAGTACCAGACCCAGTTGCAGCAGTACGAAAATCAGCTCCAGAACACGATGGCCCCAGCCGCGTATATCTGGGATCAGGCGCAGACTACGATCAACCGGCTGATTGCCGCGCAAAACACGCTGGCCTATTACGAGAACCAGCTAGGCAGCCTGGATCGTTACCTGGCCAAGTTTCAGGACGTGGCCTATTACCGCAGCTCGCCATGCTTCAACGGCAGCGGCGGATGCACGCCGGCCGAAAAGGCAGCGATGGAAGAGAACCGCCGCCTGGCGTCAGAGTCGCAAAAGAAGGCCAACGATGCCCTGTTCCAGACCGTTGCCGACCAGCAAAAGGCTTTGAAGGATGACGCCCGTACCCTGGAGCGGCTGCAAGGCGCGGCCCAGGGTGCAACTGGCCAGCTACAGGCCATCGGCTACGCCAACCAGCTCGCCAGCCAGCAGGCCAATCAGCTCTTGCAGATTCGCACCATGTTGACCGCCCAACACAACGCGGAGGCAGCCCGGATTGCAGCAGAACTCGATGCCGAGGCGCGAGGTGATGCCAGGGCCGAGCAAATGCGTACCTGGACGTTTCGCCCGAGTCCGGCAGACAACTACTAGGGAGGCGGTGAGATGAAAAAAATCTTTTTTACTACCGCGGCTACGTTGCTGTTGTTGGCTGGATGTGAACAGGAAAGGATGCCCGAACCAAATGCGGCGACGTGTGCCCCCGATGCGTTCCAGGCAGCACTGAATGAAATGCGCAGCGAAGCGAACCGAGAGGCCTTTACCGAGGAATGCAGAGCATTCCAGAAGGCCAAGCAGATGCGTCAGTGGGAGTTCAAGCCCAGCCCTAAAGATGATTATTGAGGTGGTCGCCATGAGAAAGAAAATTGCTCTAGGTGGCTTGATGATGGTCGCCACAATGGTGCTGGCTGAACCTGCAATGGCGCAGGAGCTAAGTAGCAGCGGTGTTATGAATGATGTGCTCAAGCGTTTTCATGATGCTGCCGCAACATGGGGGCCAGCTATTGAGTCCGCTGCATCGCGTTTGTTCTGGACGCTGGTTGTGATTTCGATGGTCTGGACATTCGGCATGATGGCTTTGCGCAAGGCCGACATTGGCGAGTTCTTCGCGGAGTTCGTTCGCTTCACGATCTTCACCGGCTTTTTCTGGTGGTTGCTGACGAATGCGAACCAGGGCATGAATATCGCCGGTACGATTGTTCAGTCATTGCAAACTCTGGGCGCGCAGGCGGGGGGACTTTCCAATAGCAATCTTGGGCCCTCCAGCATCCTTGATCTTGGTTTCGAGTTATACAACCGCACAGTACAGGCCACCTCGGAGCTGGGATGGCGGCAGATGGCAACTGCTCTGGTCATGGAGCTAATGGCCCTGGCTGTTTTGTTTGTCCTGGCGTTGATTGCGGTCAACCTGTTGCTGTTGCTCGCATCAGCCTGGATTCTGTTGTATGCCGGTGTGTTCTTCCTTGGCTTTGGTGGAAGTCGTTGGACTTCCGACATGGCGATCAATTACTACAAGACCGTGCTGGGCCTGGCCGCACAGCTTATGGCAATGGTGCTTCTGGTTGCGATTGGCAAAGAGTTCATCAATCACTACTACACGCAAATCAGCGAGAACATGGCATCCCAGGAACTGGCCGTGATGTTGGTTATATCGGTCATCTTGCTTTTCTTGGTCAACAAAGTTCCGCCGATGATTTCTGGTCTTGTGTCTGGTGGTGGTATTGGCGCAGCCGGTGGAATTGGAAACTTCGGTGCGGGTGCGGCAGTTGGGGCGGCGGTGACGGCGGCCAGTATGGCAACTGGCGGCGCTGCCCTGGCAGGTAAAGCGGTTATGGGTGCCGCAGCCGGTGCAGCCGGAGGTGCAAGTGCACTCCAAGCGGCTTTTCAGAAAGCATCAGCGAGTATGGAAACCGGCGGTGACATGTCCAGCATGGGGTCAGTTGTCAGCAGTGGCGGAAACGGTGGTGGTGAAGCGGGTACTGCTGGCAGTAGCCCATTCGCCCAAGCGGCTGGCTTTGGTGACAGCGGCAGTAGCTCAAGCGGTGGCGGCTTTGCCAAGGCCGCGAAGCTGGCCACAGGCACGGCCTCCGAGTTAGCCAAGGGTGTCGGCTCTCAAGTGAAGCAGGGATTCCAGGAGCGAGTGAGCGAAACCACAGGCGGAAAACTGGCTGCTTCGATACGCGAAAGCATGGAGCCGAAAGAAGCAAGCCAATCTGGCCAGTTCGAGGGCAATAGCTTGGGCGCCGATTCTGGCCCAGATAGTAACGAAGTCAGGAGTTAGCACGATGACGACATCAACATACATGGCCGCATTGGCGGCCCTGGATGAAGCGCCAAGGGAAGAAGTCAGCCAGGTATTTATTTCGCCGCTGGGTGATCAATCGACCGAGGTCGATGCAGAGACAGAAACAGCCGCTTTTGTATCACGGCCAGACCCTATGAGAGAGAGCGAAACTAAGCCGATAAGTATTGAGGTTAATGGCGGCAGGAATGAGCGGTCAGCATTCGCGGAGGCGGCGGGGCTGTACCTGTAGGCGCACCGGGCTGGCCACAACCAGCCCGGCACTTTCAATCAACACCTACTGGAGAGGTGAATTATGACAACACAACATATTATCGAACCAGGGCAAGCAGTGCATCAAGCAGCGGCTATTCTTTCTTCTTTGGAGTACATCAACCAAGCGGAAGCGCGGAGCCTTGGGCCATTGGCCGAAGCCGTCGCTAATGCTTTTATGGTGGTGTACTACCAAGCTGAAACGGGCCGGGCGACACAGGCTGATTTTCAAGAAGCAATGAACGCCTTGCGCCAAGCGTGCAGCTAATGACGAAAGGGCGGCCACTCGAACTGGCCGCCTTTTTCAATCTTCACTGTTTGGCCATTCCCGACCCACAGACGGCGCATCCATCCATTCGCGTTCCTCCGGCGGCAGCGGGTAAGCCCCGGATGCTTCCGCGTCGGCCAGTAGTTCGGCCAGTGTGTAGCGCACCCGACCAGTGGAAACGGCGCGGGCCGGGTCGGCCTTCTCATGCAGCCTGTTCTCTAGGTTCTTTGGGTCTGTCATCGGGCGACCTCAGCAAGCATGGATACTAGGTGTTCCAGGTCAGTGATCGAATGCGCCAGGAAGCGGCCGGCGCGGCAATCTGCAATCATTTCCTCAGTTTTTTCCTACTCATGTTCAACCTCGTTCGTACCAGCTCTTCGAGCGATTCACCACGCGCACGACCAGCAGCATCACCGGCACTTCGACCAGGACGCCGACCACGGTTGCCAATGCAGCGCCGGAGTGCAGACCGAACAAGCTGATGGCGGCCGCCACGGCCAGCTCGAAGAAGTTGCTGGCACCGATCAGGGCCGAAGGACAGGCGACAGAGTGCTTTTCCCCCGCCCGCTTGTTCAGCCAGTAGGCTAACCCGGAATTGAAGAACACTTGAATCAAGATCGGCACGGCTAGCATGGCGATCACTAACGGCTGCCGGATGATGGCCTCGCCCTGGAAGGCGAACAGTAGAACCAACGTCAGCAGCAGCGCGGCCATCGACCACGGCCCGATCTTCTGCATGGCCCGTTCAAAGGCGGCCTGTCCTTGCTTGAGCAGATGCCGCCGCAAGAGCTGCGCCAGGATCACCGGCACGATGATGTAGAGCACGACCGAAATCAGCAGCGTGTCCCAAGGCACCGAGATCGAGGACATGCCCAGCAGCAGGCCGACGATGGGCGCGAAGGCCACGATCATGATGGCGTCGTTCAGAGCCACTTGCGAGAGCGTGAAAAGCGGGTCGCCGTTGGTAAGGCGGCTCCACACGAACACCATTGCCGTGCAGGGCGCGGCGGCCAGCAAGATCAAGCCCGCGATGTAGCTGTCCAGTTGATCGGCCGGCAGGAACGGAGCGAACACTTGTCGGATGAACAGCCACCCCAGCAGGGCCATCGAGAATGGCTTGACGGCCCAATTCACGAACAGCGTGACGCCGATGCCGCGCCAATGCTCTTTGACCTGGTGCAGCGCCCCGAAGTCGATCTTGACCAGCATCGGGACGATCATTACCCAAATCAGCAGGCCCACCGGCAAATTGACCTGGGCCACTTCCATGCGGCCTATGGCCTGGAACACGTCAGGAAGGCCCTGGCCGAGCGCAACACCGGCGACGATGCACAGGGCCACCCACAGCGTCAGGTAACGCTCGAAGCCGCTCATCGGGGCCTGGCGCGGCTTCGCGGCGATGGCCTGTGCGCCGGCGCTCATGCTTCCTGCTCGGTCTTGCCGATGTTCGCCAGCTCGCGCTTGATGGCCGTCTGGTCAAGCATTTTGAGAGGCAGATTCACGAACAGGCGGACGCGGTTCATCATGTGCCGGAAGGTTTGTTCGAAGGCCCGGCGCTTCTCGGCGTCAGTGCCTTCGACGGCGGCCGGGTCTTCAAATCCCCAATGCGCCGAGATCGGCTGACCAGGCCACACCGGACACATTTCGCCGGCGGCGTTGTCGCAGACGGTGATGATGAAGTCCATCTTCGGTGCGTCGGGCGTGGCGTACTCGTCCCAGCTCTTGCTGCGCAGATTCTCGGTCGGGTAATTCACCGACTCCACCTTTTCGACGGCGAAGGGATTGACCTTGCCGGTTGGGTGACTGCCGGCGCTGTAGGCGCGGAAGCGCCCTTGCCCCATCGTGTTGATGAGAGCTTCGGCCATGATGCTGCGCGCCGAATTGCCGGTGCAGAGGATGAGGACGTTATAGATTCTTTCGGTCATGATGTTTCGCTTTCTGGTAGTGGCTGGGGAGCAATGGCGATGGATGAAAGATCGGTGGCCTCGTCGATGACGTGGCCGGCCGCTTTCCGTTCGGAATAGCGGTCTGTCAGTGCTTCACGGTGCGGCCGTACCAGCGCCGTGAAGCGCACCAGTTCTTCCATCACATCGGCTATTCGGTCGTAGTACGGCGAGGGCTTCATGCGGCCCGCCGCGTCGAACTCTTGGAACGCTTTGGCGATACTCGACTGGTTCGGAATGGTGAACATTCGCATCCAGCGGCCGAGCAGACGCAAGGTGTTCACGGCGTTGAAGCTCTGCGAGCCGCCGGATACCTGCATCACGGCCAGGGTGCGGCCTTGGGTCGGCCGGATGCCGGCCATTTCAAGCGGCAGATGGTCAATCTGCGCCTTCATGACACTGGTAATCTGACCGTGGCGTTCCGGGCTGCACCAGACTTGTCCCTCTGACCACTCGGACAGGGCGCGCAGCTCCTTGACGGCCGGGTGATCGTCGCTTTGCACTTGATCGGGCAACGGCAAATCGGACGGGTCGAAGATGCGTGTTTCTGCGCCAAAGAATTGCAGCAGCCGGGCCGCTTCCTCGACGGCCAGCCGTGAGAACGAGCGGGCGCGCAGCGAGCCATACAGCAGCAGGATACGCACCGGCGGGGCGTCGGGTGCCAGCCCGAGCGCCGGGCGCTCGATGGCAAAGGATTTGTCCAAAGCGGGCAAAGAATCGGGGTCGGAAAGATGGCGAAGTCTCATGCCAACACCTTCCCGGCTTCCGTGGTGCAAGACAGGTTGCACACCTGGCCGCCGCAGCAGTTTTCCGTGAGAAAGGCCACCAGGTTAGTGGCCGTCGAAAAGTTCGCCTCGTAGATCACAAATCGGCCTTCTTGCCGCGACGTGACCATGCCGGCGTGTGCCAGCTCTTTCAGGTGGAAGGATAGCGAAGACGGCGGGATGCCGGCCGCTTCGCTGATTTTTCCGGCGGCCATGCCGGCGGGGCCGGCCTGGACGAGAAGCCGGAACACCGCGAGGCGCGATTCTTGAGCGATGGCCGCCAGGGCGGCTACAGCATTTATCGTTTCCATGTTTCAATAATAGTCGAAATATGGAGTGTGCTCAATAGCTCATTTAAGCTGTAAAAATGAGCTAGGCGCATTTAGATCGATATGTGATAAATTGGCCTGCCAGTTTAAGATGGGTGCATTTGAGTATGCCCAAAGGAGCCCGCAAGTATGCGCAGGACGAAGCCAGTAGCCGCGCCGATGGTGGCGCGGGTCTATCTGCGCGTCAGCACCGACGCGCAGGACTTGGAACGCCAAGAGGCGATCACTACGGCCGCGAAGGCCGCCGGCTACTACGTCGCCGGCATCTACCGTGAGAAGGCATCCGGCGCACGCGCCGACCGGCCTGAGCTGCTGCGCATGATCGGCGACCTACAGCCCGGCGAGGTGGTCATTGCCGAGAAGATCGACCGCATCAGCCGCCTACCTTTGCCCGAGGCCGAGCGCCTGGTGGCCTCGATACAGGCCAAAGGCGCACGCCTGGCCGTCCCTGGCGTGGTCGATCTATCCGACCTGGCGGCCGAGGCCCAGGGCGTCGCCAAGATCGTGCTGGAAGCCGTGCAGATCATGCTTTTTCGCCTGGCCTTGCAGATGGCCCGCGACGACTACGAGGACAGGCGCGAACGCCAGCGCCAAGGCATTGAGTTGGCCCGCCAGGCCGGGCGGTACAAGGGCCGCCGTGCTGATCCGAAGCGCCGCGCCCAAGTTGTCGCGCTGCGCAAGTCCGGCTACAGCATCAACAAGACCGCCGAGCTGGCCGGGTACAGTGCGGCCCAGGTGAAACGGATATGGGCCGAGGTCAGCCAGGCCGAAGCGAAGCAGCACGGCGCGTTCGTGGAGGACGCATTGACGGAAGCCGATGCCCTGGCCGCTGTCGGCCAGGATGAGCGCCAGGAGGAAAGGGCATGAAGAAGCCGAACCAAGACGACGAGCCGTTTTTCATCACCGAGGAGATTGCGGCCGAAATGATCGCCGGCGGCTATGAGTTCGAGCTGCCGCCCATTCCTTGCACCATCCGCCTACGCGACGTGCTGGAGCGCATGACCGATGCTGAGCTAGCATTGCAGCCGGGCGAGATCGCCGACCAGGAGCGTGAACGCTGCCGGCGCAAGCCGTGTTCAACCTCATGATCTGGTCATGGTATTTTTCATGGCACTGAGCCTGATAGTTCTTGCAAATTGTTGTCACTAAAGGGTTTTGTGTGCTTGTTTACAATCGAGTGGGAGTGACGGGCACTGGCTGGCAATGTCTAGCAACGGCAGGCATTTCGGCTGAGGGTAAAAGAACTTTCCGCTAAGCGATAGACTGTATGTAAACACAGTATTGCAAGGACGCGGAACATGCCTCATGTGGCGGCCAGGACGGCCAGCCGGGATCGGGATACTGGTCGTTACCAGAGCCACCGACCCGAGCAAACCCTTCTCTATCAGATCGTTGACGAGTATTACCCGGCATTCGCTGCGCTTATGGCAGAGCAGGGAAAGGAATTGCCGGGCTATGTGCAACGGGAATTTGAAGAATTTCTCCAATGCGGGCGGCTGGAGCATGGCTTTCTACGGGTTCGCTGCGAGTCTTGCCACGCCGAGCACCTGGTCGCTTTCAGCTGTAAGCGTCGCGGTTTCTGCCCGAGCTGTGGGGCGCGGCGGATGGCCGAAAGTGCCGCCTTGCTGGTTGATGAAGTACTGCCTGAACAACCCATGCGTCAGTGGGTGTTGAGCTTCCCGTTTCAGCTGCGTTTCCTGTTTGCCAGCCGGCCCGAGATCATGGGGTGGGTGCTGGGCATCGTTTACCGCGTCATTGCCACGCACCTGGTCAAGAAAGCGGGCCATACCCACCAAGTGGCCAAGACGGGCGCGGTCACCCTGATCCAGCGTTTTGGATCGGCGCTCAATCTGAATGTTCACTTCCACATGCTGTTTCTCGACGGTGTGTATGTCGAGCAATCCCACGGCTCAGCGCGTTTCCGCTGGGTCAAGGCGCCGACCAGCCCAGAGCTCACCCAGCTGACGCACACCATCGCCCACCGGGTGGGTCGCTATCTGGAACGGCAAGGCCTGCTGGAACGGGATGTCGAAAACAGCTATCTGGCCTCGGATGCGGTGGATGACGACCCGATGACACCCCTGCTGGGGCACTCGATCACTTACCGTATCGCTGTCGGTTCACAGGCGGGGCGAAAGGTGTTCACTTTGCAAACTCTGCCGACCAGTGGTGATCCGTTCGGTGACGGGATTGGCAAGGTAGCCGGGTCCAGCCTGCACGCCGGCGTGGCGGCCAGGGCCGATGAACGCAAGAAGCTCGAACGGCTGTGCCGGTACATCAGCCGCCCGGCGGTATCCGAGAAGCGGCTGTCGTTAACACGAGGCGGCAACGTGCGCTACCAGCTCAAGACGCCGTACCGGGACGGCACCACGCACGTCATTTTCGAACCATTGGATTTCATTGCAAGGCTGGCCGCCCTGGTACCGAAGCCCAGAGTCAACCTAACCCGCTTCCACGGGGTGTTCGCACCCAACAGTCGGCACCGGGCGTTGGTCACGCCGGCAAAACGGGGCAGGGGCAACAAGGTCAGGGTGGCTGATGAACCGGCAACACCAGCACAACGGCGAGCGTCGATGACATGGGCGCAACGGCTCAAGCGTGTTTTCAATATCGACATCGAGACCTGCAGCGGCTGCGGCGGCGCCATGAAAGTCATCGCCTGCATTGAAGACCCTATAGTGATCAAGCAGATCCTTGATCACCTGAAGCACAAAGCCGAAACCAGCGGGACCAGGGCGTTACCCGAAAGCCGGGCGCCACCGGCTGAGCTGCTCCTGGGTCTGTTTGACTGACGAGCCTGAAGGCCAACGATACCAATCAAAATGCTGCGTTCACAGCGCCGCGGCAGGGATCCGCCGTGCTGGTTGTCGGAAAAGGAGCCGCTAGTGGGAAAGAGGAGGGTAAATTTTCAGCGTTGCTGGCTCCCCGTCAGCCGGATTGGGTTGCATCGCAGGGGTGTCGAAAGAGTCAACTGCGGTCCAAAGCTGTTGGACTTGGGTGAAAAGGGCGTTTATTCTTCCTATACGTTGTCGGCAGCGGGCCAAAAAGGAATACGTCCATGCCCATCGAGGTGAAACCGGCTGTGAGCGCGGGTTCAAGCATATAGCCCGACAGGCGCGTATCCTTGCCGATCACGACACGATGGCGGTGGTCACCGCGACGAAAGACACGGCCAGCCGCCATGCCGACGCGCAAGGCGGTTTCCGCCGTCATCGCGCCTTCGTTGGCTTTGCCACGAATACCGTCTGTGCCGAAATATTTGCGCACCATAAGGTCGATTATCCTGTCGTCGGGTCGCCCTCAAAGGGGACATGCCTGCTGAACCGCGAATATAGAGAAATATCCCGAATGTGCAGTTAACGAATTCTTGCGGTTTCTTTCAGCGCCGCCAATACCGCCAGCCCGTCGCGCAAGGGGCGCGGCTCGTGTGTGCGGATGAAGTCAGCTCCACCTGCGGCGGCGGCAAGCTCTGCAGCGAGTGTCGCGGCCCCGACATCCCCCGGACCACGGCCTGTGAGCGCGCGCAGAAAGGATTTGCGCGAAACAGACAGAAGCACCGGCAAATCGAAGCGCAGCCGCAATTCATCGAACCGCGCCAGCACCGAGAGCGAGGTTTCGGGAGCAGCCCCCAGAAAAAACCCCATGCCGGGATCAAGGACAAGGCGGTTGCGTTTGATACCGGCACCCGTCAGCGCCGCGATGCGCGCGTCAAAGAACGCCGCAATGTGATCCATGATGTCGCCAGCGGGTGCCTCGCGCCGATCTGCCTGCCCGTCTTGCACCGAATGCATAACGACGAGTTTGGCAGATGATTTCGCCAATTGCGGATAGAACGCAGCGTCTGGAAAACCGCGAATATCATTGAGATAGGCCACACCACGCGACAAGGCATAGGCTTGCGTCGCGGGTTGATAACTGTCGAGCGAGACGGGAATGCCATCTGCCTTGAGCGCGTCCAGCACCGGCGCGATACGCGCGATTTCTGTGTCGGACGAAACAGGCGCGGCGTCGGGATTGCTGGATGCCGGACCGAGGTCGATCACATCTGCCCCCTCGGCCATCAGCTTACGCGCCTGCGCAATGGCTGCGTCTGGCGCCAGATACCGGCCTCCATCGGAGAAACTGTCCGAGGTTATGTTGACGATGCCGAAAATGATGAGCGATTTATTCATGGGGGCTTCTATAATAATAATAATCGAGCATGAGTCTCATACGGATGCTCGGGTCGAAAGGGAATCCCCAGGCGAGTAACCTGTTTGCGGTGATCCATTAGCTGCAGGAGCAGAATAGCATACATCTGGAAGCAAAGCCAGGAAAGCGGCCTATGGAGCTGTGCGGCAGCGCTCAGTAGGCAATTTTTCAAAATATTGTTAAGCCTTTTCTGAGCATGGTATTTTTCATGGTATTACCAATTAGCAGGAAAATAAGCCATTGAATATAAAAGATAAAAATGTCTTGTTTACAATAGAGTGGGAATAATCCCCCAATAAGAATTAGCTGGCACTGGCTGGCAAAATAACAACTTAAGCCCATGTAAAAGTGGGCTTTTTTGTTTTTTAGTCTTTAATAGCATTCGATTTAATTGAGCAAATTAGTGAACACTTAAATTTGAAGTGCAGAAAGGATTATTGCTTCCATTTTTTCAGGGGTAGTGAATGGTGCGAAGCGTTTGAGCGGTTTACCGTCACGCCCGACCAAGAATTTAGTAAAGTTCCACTTGATCCGCCCACCCATTAGACCTGGTAGCTCGTTTTTCAGGTAACGGAATATCGGGTGAGCAGAGCTCCCATTAACGTCGACTTTTTCGAATATTGGAAAGCTCACTTCGTAGTTAATAAAGCAGGTCTGCGCGATTTCCTCAGCGCTACCGGGTTCTTGTTTGCCAAACTGATTACAGGGGAAACCAAGCACCACAAAGCCCTGAGGAGCATATTTCTTGTAGAGTGATTCTAAGCCGTTGTATTGTGGTGTAAAACCACAATGACTGGCGGTATTAACAACGAGAACCACCTTATCAGCGTAGTCTTTCATAGAGATAAGTTGCCCGCCGAGACTTGTCGCTGCTAATTGATGAAAGGGGGCCATAGTAGGATCCTTAGAATAGAGCTAATCGACATAAGCCAATATAGCCGCTGATTGTGTGGTAGGTCTGAAGTCTTTTACCTGGCTATCTTGGCAAATTTTAAAGGTAAAAACAACATACTGGCTGTTCTCCCATTGATTGAAATATTAGATATTAGCCCTTTGCTTTAATCCCGCTATAAACATTCGCTGGCTAAATAATGGTATCAGCCCGTGTCAAAGTGGAGGGAGCTTATGGCATCAGCAACCTCTCATGTTCCTTTGCAACTAACTCATTCAAAAAATCAGCGACAACCCTGATCCTTCGTGAGTGAGCGAGATCAGAGTGAATGACTAGCCAAATAGGTTGGTCACAGCCTATATTATCTTGTAGGCAAATAAGTCCCATCTTTTGGGCAATGAAATGCGGCAAAACAGCCATGCCAATACCCGCTTGGACTGCGCTAAATTGTGCTGACATCGTACTGGTAGTGAGCCGGCAAGCTCTTCCTCTTAGCGTTCTTTCTAACCATTGTGCTGATTGGAGGTGCTGCTGTGCTTCCGACCAACCGATAAAATCATCTTGTTCTAGAGAGCTCAATCTGTTTGGATTTGGTCTACGCTGTAAATAACTCTCTGAGGCGTAAAGGCCAAACCCCAATGTGCCTAATTTACGAATACGCACATTACCGCGTTCGGGCCTAACCATACGCAGTGCAATATCCGCATCACGCCTGTGTAAATTCACTGTCGACACCCCAGTTACAATTTCAATTGTGAGATTAGGGTTCACGTTGGTTAGTGAAGGCAGAGCAGGGATGATTAGATGATCGGCTAAGCCTTGAGCGGTAGCTAAACAAACATGGCCCATCACGCTTTCGCTTTTTCTCCGCGCGGCATTGCCAAATGCATAACCCGCCTGTTCTAAGGCTTCAGCCTGAGAAATTAATGCATTTCCTTCATCGGTAAGCTTGTAACCAAGCTGGTCTCGAGTGAATAGCCGAACATGTAATGCCTCTTCTAGGCGTTCTAAACGCCGAGATGTGGTTGCAATTCCAAGTTTCAATGCTTTAGATGCAGCACTTAGCGTGCCTTCTCGAGCAATCGCTAAAAATACTCTGACATCATCCCAATTTGAATGCTGTCTATCGTTTTGTTTTCCATTATTGGAAAATGGATTGCTTTCATTAGTCATATAAATCTCCATTTATGGAAAATATACTGAAAAACATAAAATAAACCAAGGGAGAGCGATAATGAAAAAACGTATTTTGGGTAATGGACTTGAAGTCTCGGCAATTGGACTCGGTTGTATGGGGATGAGCGAGTTCTATGGGCCGCAAGATGATCAGGCTGCCATGGTTGTGCTACAAAAAGCTATCGAACTAGGCTGTACGATGCTGGATACTGCGGATACTTATGGCAATTTTCATAACGAAGAGTTGATTGGGCATTTTCTTAAACAAGTCGGTTCTGATGTTAAAATCGCGACAAAGTGCGGTATTGTTCGCCGACCAGGTGAATATGAGAGAAGGATTGATAATAGTCCAGAATATATACGCAGCGCCTGTGAAAGCTCTCTTCGTCGATTAGGTGTTGAATGTATTGATTTGTATTATATCCATCGTCTAGATCCCTCTGCATCAATAGAGACGACAATGCACACGCTGGCGGGGTTAGTTGCTGAAGGGAAAATTGCTCACATTGGGTTGTCTGAGGTGAGTGCGGCAACCCTTAGAAGGGCACACGCAGTTTATCCTGTTACTGCAATCCAAACTGAGTATTCGCTTTGGACGCGTGATGTTGAAACGGAAATATTGCCAACTTGCCAAGAATTAGGGATTGGTTTTGTACCTTATTCCCCGTTAGGACGTGGATTCTTAACAGGGCGCTTTAATGCCGAAAGTAGGTTCGAGAGCGATGATGCACGTAATACGCTACCGCGTTTCACATCAGAGAACCTTAGAGCTAATCGCACATTAGCTGACTTTATCGTGCAGATGGCAAGTAACAAGTCATGTTCACCTGCTCAAATC
Source organism: Providencia sp. PROV040 (assembly GCF_032706145.1). Lineage (NCBI taxonomy): Bacteria > Pseudomonadati > Pseudomonadota > Gammaproteobacteria > Enterobacterales > Morganellaceae > Providencia > Providencia sp. PROV040. Next base: position 2,289,998 of record NZ_CP120530.1, read on the forward strand.
TCACTGGCCTGGTTGCTAGCTCAAGGAGATAACATTGTACCAATACCAGGAACGAATAAAGTTAAACACCTTGAAGATAACTTTGCTGCCGCTGATATTGACCTAACATCGGAGGATTTACTGCAAATAACACAAGCGCTAGAAAGCTTTCAACCTGTGGGTTCCCGTTATACTGCTGAAGGAATGAAAGGTGTTAATGTGTAAGGTAAGCATCATTTTGTAGAGTAATAGAGTTGCCCTGTGCTGTCATATTCTGTGAATGTTATTTGGCAACAATAATTGAGGTATCAGTTTTTTACTGGTGCCTTTTTTTATTAGTACCAAAGACGTTAGAAAAAATAGGTATACCATTATAGGAATTTATTTAGGAAAAGGGGCCTCTATGTATGGGGTTAGATACTTTTGTATCTTACAACTGCTTTATCGAGGGTAAAGCAACAGAGCTTCCCGTTCCTAGGGAATAGGTCATGAAGATGATGAGAGATATTTTTATTGTCAAAGCTTACCCGTAAAAAAGCGCCTGTAATTTACAGACGCTTTTGCTTTTCACTCAATTCTAAAATTAGAACTGATACACTAACCCTAAACCAAGTACGTTATCGGTATTCACTTTGTAGTGGTCAGTAAAATCATTATCGTTTAACAAGTTGATTTTATAGTCGATGACAGCACTTAGGTTTTTATTAAAGTCATAAGCTGAGCCGATGGCGATATAATTTACTAATTCTTTATCTCCAAAGCTGCCTAAGTTTTTACCTTTGGAATAGTTATAGCCAATTGATGGGGTTAAACCGAAGTCAAAAGAATATAGGGCAACCACTTCCAAGTTCTGAGTTTTATTTGCTACTGACTCCATATTATCATTACCAAAACGGCTCATATTAAGCGTTTGGCCATACATGACTGCGAAATAGAGATCTTCGTATTCAAATTTTCCCCCTACGTTCCAAGCTTCAGCGCGTTTACCAGTCGCACTGCTAGTTGTGGCATCTTTTTGCTTTGGTGTACGGGAAGATGAGGAGTAACCACCACCGAGGGAAATACCATAACCTAATTCATAAGCTGTAGATAAACCAAAACCATCGCCGTTATCGGTTAATTCATCACCGGATGACAGGTTTTGTTCGCCATTTTTCCCCTGATACTGTAATGCAAAGCTTAAACCATCAATGTAACCAAAGGCATTATTATTGCGATAAGTGAGTAAATTACGGTTACGGCTTAGCATGTAGTTATCTTCTTGATCCATCGTATCCGCTCCCCAGAGAGGTAATACGTCTGTCCAAGCATTGGTATCATAAATAACACCATAATTGCGGCCATAATCAAGGGAGCCGTAATCTGCAAATTTTAAGCCTGCATAAGCTAAACGATTACTATTTTCTTCAGTTGATTCTGATTGGTTAGTTTTAGTTTCCCATTCAAAACGTCCAAAACCAATGAGTTGGTCGGTGATTTGTGTGTCACCTTTTAGCCCCAGTCTGACACGTGAGTCATCACCATCTTCGCCACTACGGCTTTTGGCAATATGATGGCGAACATCGATTTGCCCATACACATCAAGCTTATTACCATCTTTATTGTACATTTCAGCGGAGTTAGCAACATTAGCAGTAAGTAGTGTTGGAATAATGAGTGCGAGTAATTTGTACTTCATAACATAGCCTTATGGATTGAGTGATATTTAGCAATAGTTCCTAATTGATAGTTATTATCATTTAAGCATTTTAATTCGCCAAATAAAAAATGTAACAAAATTAAATATTAGTGAAACAATACGGCTAACTTATTAAATAATAAAAATAATTTAATTTATGGTGATTTCAACCAAATGTTTTATTTTTAGAAAATCAAAATCAATGTGATGAAAGAGTTATGTTTATGTATAAGTGATTTTTTATGCATAAATCGTGAATTATTACTTGTTTGAAATGCTAAGGTTGGTATTATTTAAAACCTATACAAATTTTGTCTATATCAACCCAGAACCCTAAAAATAATATCTTGGTAGAAATCACTAGATATAAGGAATAATAAGTGGCTTTACGTTTGAAGTATCTGGCATTACTCCCTTTATTAGTTGCTGCGACAGCTTGTCAGCAACCAAATAATATCAAAACACCAGTAGAAACTTATGCGACACAAAACCAACCTGCGGTGGTTAATAACGCATGGATTGAAATATCACGTGGTGCATTAGATTTTAATATCAAAAAAGTACAAAACTTGCTGGGGGATAAGTCTTCTCTGTGCGCTGTTTTGAAAGGGGATGCCTATGGACATGACCTTTCTTTAGTTACGCCAATAATGATTGAAAATAATGTGCAATGTATTGGGGTAACAAATAACCAAGAGCTTAAAACCGTGAGAGACTTAGGTTTTAAAGGCCGCTTAATGCGAGTGAGAAGTGCGACAGAACAAGAAATGGCTCAGGCCACACAATATGAGACAGAAGAGTTAATTGGTAATTTAGCAATGGCGCAGCGCTTGAATGCGATTGCGAAAAAACAAAATAAAGTGATCCCTATCCATCTTGCGCTAAACTCGGCAGGGATGTCCCGTAATGGGCTAGACGTCAGTAGTGCATCTGGCTTAGATGAAGCAAAACAGATCGCGGAGTTATCGCAATTAAAAATCGTGGGCATTATGTCTCATTATCCAGAAGAGGATGAAGCTCAGATCCGTAAAGACCTTGCGAAATTCAAGAAAGAGTCTCAACAAGTCTTGAATGTGACAGGGTTAAAACGTGAAGACATTACATTACATGTCGCGAATACTTATGCAACTATTACCGTACCAGAATCATGGTTGGATATGGTACGTGTAGGTGGTATTTTCTACGGTGATACCGTTGCGACAAATGACTATAAACGCGTGATGACGCTGAAATCGAACATCGCCTCTGTCAATCATTATCCGAAAGGTAATACAGTGGGTTATGATAGAACTTATACCTTGAAGCGTGATTCTGTATTAGCCAATATCCCTGTAGGTTATGCAGATGGCTATCGCCGTGTATTTAGCAATGCGGGACATGCATTAATTAATGGCCAGACAGTTCCTGTTTTAGGAAAAACATCAATGAATACGGTCATGGTTGATGTTACTGATTTAAAATACGTTAGCCCGGGAGATGAAGTTGTATTTTTTGGCAAACAAGGTCATGCTGAAATTACGGCCGAAGAGGTTGAAGACATCAGCGGTGCATTATTTACCGAAATGTCAATTTTGTGGGGTGCAACCAATAAACGTATCTTAGTTGATTAGGTTAATTTTTAATTCCGTATATTTTAACCCGCAATAATCGCGGGTTTTTTTATCCAAAATGTCTCTTCGGATTTTATCCAATATGTCGATAAAATGCGGTTTAGGGGAATGACTATCGAAACTTATAAGCTGATATGTTAGGTTGGTAGAGTCTTTTTTGAGCGGATTGACTCAGAAGGAAAATAAAAGAATTAGAAGGATATCATTTATGTATCAAGTTGATTTACATGCGCATACCATTGCCAGCACCCATGCATATAGCACTGTTAATGAATATTTTGCTGAAGCCGCAAGTCGAGGTGTGAAACTCTTTGCGATTACCGACCACGGCCCTGAAATGCAAGATGCTCCGCATGAATGGCACTTTGGTAATATGCCTATCTTACCGAGAATTGTTGATGGCGTTGGTTTATTGTACGGTATTGAAGCGAATATAAAAAACAAGTTGGGTGAGACAGACTGCAATGAAAAGATTGCTCGTCATTTGGATATTATTTTAGCTGGTTTCCATGAACCGGTTCTTGAACCCCAAAGTTTAGCTGATAATACAGAAGCTATGATTGCCACGATCCGTAGCGGTAAAGTGCAAATAATTACCCATCCGGGAAATCCCAAATATCCCATTGATATTAAAGCGGTAGCACAAGCTGCGAAAGATTGTAATGTGGCTTTGGAAATGAATAACTCCTCATTCTTGCATTCAAGAGCGGGTAGTCAAAAGAATTGTTTAGAAATAGCAAAGGCCGTTAAAGAAACTGGCGGGTGGGTAGCATTAGGTTCGGACTCGCATTTTGCTGGGTATCTCGGCCGTTTTGACCGCGTAGTTGAAATGTTGGAATCAATTGATTTTCCGCAATCACAAATTTTAAATGTTACTCCACGCCGTGTATTGGATTTTTTAGAGTCCCATGGGCGTAAGCCTATCCCTGAATTTGCTGATTTTTAATAGTTATTCAGTTATTCAACGTTGCGTTCTTAAAGACAGTCAATATTAGGTATAATAAAGCCACAAAAGGTTAGTGGCTTTTAATTCAAATTATATTGAAAGTTATAATTCAATTTCCATTTGAACACAATTTAACTCAACTTGAGCAAGAGAAGAGTAGTAGCTAGCATGCTTAATCGAAGTAAATCCATGTTTCTGATAAAAGCGTTCCGCATTCGGTGATGAATCTAATACCAATTTTTTAATATTTCGCTTTTTGGCTTCAGCTTTAATAGCATCTAATATTAAGCCCGCAGCTCCGCAGCCAGTGTACTGTGGTAAAGTAAATATGGCATCAACACTGTTAGCCTCTAGATTAAGATAGCCAGTTGCAACGGGTTCATCATTTTTATTTACCGCGACAAAGAATGGGTTATTCTTCACAATACGTATATAACTTACTGGCATTTCATCAGGTGTCCAGGCGCTGATCGTTTTTGCGTCAAAACTCGTTGTACAACCATGGCGAATGGCTTGGTTGCGTATAAACCAAAGATGTTCAGCTTCATCGGGAGTTGCTAACCTAATTTTCATCATGATACACATTGCTAATGTTTTTTTATTTCTTTCATAGAACAAAAAGTACAGTTAAAAAGCAATATATATAACAGAAAGAAAACTAATTTGAATATGGTATACTCACCCTTATTTTTAAATCAGTGACTTTTATGAATTATCAATGCCCCCTCTGCTTTACACCACTTAACTTTATGCATAACAGCTATCGCTGCGCAGAAAATCACCAGTTCGATTGTGCGAAAGAGGGTTACGTTAATTTGTTGCCCGTACAACATAAACGGTCTAAAGACCCCGGTGATAATGCTGAAATGATGCAAGCACGTAGACAATTTCTTGATGCAGGACATTACCACCCGATGCGTGAAAAGGTGGCAGAAAAAATTATTCAGTTTATTCCATCATCTAATACTAGTTTGTTAGACATTGGTTGTGGGGAAGGGTATTACACAGACTATTTCTCTCGGGAACTTGCAAAACATTTTGAAAAATATACGGTTCTGGGCTTAGATGTTTCGAAAGTGGCGGTTCGCTATGCGGCGAAACGGTATAAATCCGTTCGTTTTTGCGTCGGTACAAGCCATCGCTTGCCATTCTCAAATAACAGCTTAGGTGGAGTTGTCCGAATTTACGCACCCTGCAAAGCACAAGAATTAAGCCGTGTATTAGTTTCTAAAGGTATGTTAATTACTGTTACGCCTGCGGCAGAGCATCTGCAAGAATTAAAAGCGTTAATTTACGATGAGGTTAAGTTACATCCAACTAAAGATGAAGATTTACCAAATTTTTCGCTAATAGATAGTTGCCAATTAAATTATAAAATGGCACTGACAGGGCAAGAAGCTTATGAATTGTTGATGATGACCCCATTTGCTTGGCGTGCATCAGAACAGGTCAAAGAGAATCTGCAACAAGCTGAAGTGAAAGAATATACGGCTGATTTTTTAATTCGCGTTTATCAATCTGATGCAGAGTAAGGTTATTGCCCCCATATAAGGGGGCACAAAAACTAATGGGCATACATAAATAATTTGAGGTGCTCAAATAAAATATTAAAACCAATACCTATTAGAACCAACCCACCGATAATTTCTGCTTTTTTTCCGAGTAATGGGCCAACATAGCGGCCAATCATCATACCAATAGTTGCCATAATCATTGTCATTAAGCCGATAGTCATTGCAGTATGAACGATATCCACTTGCAAGAAAGCTAAACCTAGACCGATAGCCATTGCATCAAGGCTGGTGGCTATCGCAGAAAAGATAAGGCTTGTTGAGCTATGACTAGAAGGTTTAGAACAGCATTCTTCATCTTTTGTTTTAATACTCTGCCAGATCATTCTAGCACCTAAAACAAACAATAAACCAAATGCAATCCAATGATCCCAACGGATAACATATTGGCTAGCTAGGATCCCGATACCCCAACCAATAATCGGTGTAATGGCTTCAATAAAACCAAAAATAAAACCAGTACGGAGAATTTCTCTAAAGCGGGGTTTATGAAGAACGGCGCCTTTACAAATAGCAACAGCGAAGGCGTCCATTGATAGGGCAAGGGCTAAGATAAGGGTAGCATAGAAACTCATAATAGAACCTCGGTTGGGTGATTCCATATACACATAAATTACCCCCAACCAAAAGGCTTATTTATGTGTCTATGGTCTTGCCAACCGAATATTGGTGTCCGCACCACGTTTGAAACCAAACGAGTATGTTGATACGGACTTTCTGGTCTTATATATGAAACCAGAACAGGCTACTCCCCAATGACGTGGAAAGAAAGATACCATATTTTATATTAAAGGCAACACTTAATTAATTGTGGATATTAAATGTTATTGAGAATTATTATCAATAAGGATATTGGCAAAAACAAGGTTAATTAAATTTATAATTAACCTTGTTTTTAGTGATAATATAAAACTTATTTACTTATGATTAATAAGGAATTCATAAATTCTTTGTAAATCATCAAGATGTGAAACTTGGATGTTAATTTTCTTTTTTTCCAAACCTATTATTAATACACCGTCTTCGGATAAGTTCATTGTTTTTATTCTGTCATATAATATAAATGCATTGGCAAAATAAAAACCATTCTGTTTAAAGAATAGCTTAGGTGTTCTTATAAACGCCAAATAGATTGACATAAAAATAGTAATCAATAATAAGTAAGTGGTTAATAAATTACCATGGCGTACAATATTTGTATAAATAACGATACAAATTAGAACAATAAAAATAATAGCATCGGCCCGATGTTTTCGTTTTAGATTAATTTTTAATAATGTTTTACCCTTTAGCAAATGCTGAATGAATTCATCATAAATTGCATAAACAAGCATGATCAAAATGATTATAGCAAGAATGGCATCATTGAAGGTCATTTGTGAACCCTTGGATAAGTGAACATAATGCAGAGCTTAAAATTAAAAAAGGGAGGCTGCAACCTCCCAATTCAAATAATGGTGGAAAATTATGGTGCTAAGAAGTTTAACCAAGCACCAAGGATACCCAAACCAAAGAAGCCGATAATAATCCACAATGCGTTAACTTTACGACGTAACAGCCACATACAGGCGAAGGTTAGCAATAGTGGTACTAAACCTGGCATGAGTTGATCAAGGATCATTTGGACGGTGGTAATATCTTCAGCACCTGTTGTTGGGTTTTTGATCCGCGACACTTCAAGTGGAATATTGACATGTGTCCATTTATTGACCAAGGCCCCCATAACAAATAAACCGAGAATTGATGCTCCTTCAGTTAGTTTTTGTAGGAAACCGCCACCAATGTCTTGAACAATATCAATCCCTTTTTTGTAGCCATATGAAACACCATAATAAAGGGTTAACAAACGGACAAGATTAAACAAAACAAAAAACAGAAGAGGGCCAAGTAAGCTACCCGTCATTGCGATACCTGCACCGAGAGCCGCAAATACTGGGCGAACAGTTCCCCAGAAAATTGGGTCACCAACACCGGCTAATGGCCCCATTAGACCGACTTTGATACCATTTATTGCACCGTCATCAATGTCTGCACCATTGGCACGTTGCTCTTCCATTGCCATTGTGACACCTAGAACAGGCGCTGCAACATACGGGTGTGTATTAAAGAATTCAAGATGGCGCTTAATGGCTTGTTTTCTATCATCATTATTTTCAGGATAAAGACGACGAATAACGGGAACCATTGAATAGCAGAAGCCTAGGGCTTGCATACGTTCAAAGTTCCAAGAACCTTGCAATAGGTTAGACCGTAAGAATACGCCGCGAATATCGCTTTGTGTAAGCTTTTTAGCCGTTGGCTTAGTGATATCTACCATTATACGTTCCTCCTAGTCTAGCTCATTATCAAGGTTGTTATTGCTACTATTTCCTTGGGTAACAACAGTTTGCGATTTATTGTATTTTGGACTGAGTTGGATATATAAAATAGCCATAACAGTACCGATAACCCCAAGAGCAACCAGGTTGAAGTCAGTAAATGCCGCGGTAACAAAGCCTAAGTAGAAGAACGGCATTAAGTAGCCTGCACGCATCATATTGATAACCATCGCATAACCGACAACAACAATCATACCACCAGCAATATTCAGGCCGTCAGTAACAACTTGCGGGATAGAATCCAACATTTGTTGTACTTCTGATGTACCAACAGAAATGGCGACAATTAACGCAGGTATTGCGATACGCATGGCTTGCAGTAATAAAGCTGAGATATGGATAAAGCCAATTGCAGTTAGATTACCATTGAGGGCGGCTTTATCAGCAGCATGTTGGAATGCAACCGTTACAGTACGAACAATAATGGTTAATACTTGTCCCGCTGCTGCGAGTGGGATGGCGATGGCAATACCTGCACCAATGCTTTGACCACCAGCAATAACGAGAATCGTTGAAATGATAGAAGCTAAAGCGGCATCAGGTGCAACGGCAGCACCGATATTCATCCACCCAAGTGCGATCATTTCTAATGTACCGCCGATGATGATACCCGTTTTCATATCTCCCAAAACAATACCTATAAGCGTACAGGCAATGAGAGGACGGTGAAATTGGAATTCATCAAGGATTGATCCCATCCCCGCGATACACGCGACGATGAAGACCATTACTATTTGAACAACGGTAAGTTCCATTGTTTAATCTCCTGTAACCAAAAGTTTTAAAATCTGTTTTGAGTAATGGATTAAAATTAATATAAAAAATGGCTATAAAAATTATTTTTTGAGCTTATTAATCAAGTCCATCATATAAACTTTGCTATCTGATGAGACTTTCCTAACTTCAAGTTCAATCTTTTTGTCGTTCAAATAATTAAATGCATCAATGTCTTCTTGGTTGATAGAAACGGCATTTGTGACCATTGTTTTGCCATCATGGTATGCCATTCCACCAATATTAACGGACTTGACGTCAACACCTTCTTCGACGATACGTTTAACATCAGTTGGATTAGTGAAAAGCAACATAACGCGCTCACCAGCGTATTTCGGGTTATTGTAAACGCGAATACATTTAGCAACATCGACAACATGTGCAGTGACACCTGGTGGTGCGACTTGTTTTAACAATGTAGAGCGAACTTGGTCTTTTGCTACGTCATCACTGACCACAATAATGCGCTTAACTTGGGTTTCTTTCGTCCAGCGTGTTGCGACTTGCCCGTGAATTAATCTGTCATCAATACGAGCAAGTGCGATTACCATATGTTCACCGGGGCCGGCTTTCACTGGTGCAGGGGCAGGAGTACTCGAGACTACAGGAGCAGGTTCAGCTTCAACTTCTTTGAATTTAAATGAACGAACACCACCACGACCCGTTTCTAGGGCGACAGTGATAAGTTCATTCATTGATGGGTTATCGTCACGGCACATGAATGTTTCAACTAACATTGGAACATTTACACCCGTGATAATGTCATAATTATCATGTTCATTAACAATGCGACTAGCTGCGTTAAATGGACTGCCTCCCCATGTATCAACAAGGAATAAGACACCCTTTGATGTATCTAAATCAGTTAGCTTTTGGGTGTACTTATCAAATAGGGTATCTGCGTTTTCCCCAGGGATAAAATCAATAAACGACACATTATCTTGTTCGCCTATTAACATTTCGGTTGTTCGAAGAAGCTGCTCTGCAGCGACTCCGTGTGTACCAATCATAATAGCTATACTCACTATTTTTCCCTCATAGATAGATAAAACAAAACATTATCTGTCGATAAAATGGACACTTAAGTTAGACTCCTTTTTATCAGTTTCCCCTGTATGATAATTTTAGCTGAATAATTACAAACGTTTTATAATAGCCATAAACTCATTTATGGCACTGTTAGTATCAATTACATTATTAGCATATCATCTTGCATTATCCTAAAAACTTGTTTCGCGTCAGAAAAATAAGAATACACCTAAAAATTGATATCGAATTGCATTTTTCTGCTATTCATTTTAATTAAATAAAATTAATAATCTGATTATTTTGTTTTTACTGGTTCCTTTTTGTGTTATCGGTAACAAAAAAAGTAAATAAAATAGTGCCATATTGATTTTTAGAATGAAAAGTAATCAATTTTTAGTGGAAATTAGTTATCTCTTATTCAGCTCAAAACAATCTTTAGCACAAAATAGTATGAATTTCGTTTTGATGTGATGTGTTGAGTATAAGAAAACTGAGTTAATTCAATGAAAAAATTATGGGTAATTGATTAGGTGAATTGGAGCGTTTAGGAAGAGAAAGGTGACTAAAAAATAAAGAAAACTTTTTAATGCAGATTAAAAAAGCACCCTCAAAATACTGTTCAAAGACATAACAGAATAGGAAAGGGTGCTTAAGGCTTAAATTAATTGAGAATAAAATTAGTCACATTGTACTTTGATGGCTAGCCCGCCTCGGGATGTCTCACGATATTTCGCATTCATGTCTTTCCCGGTTTCGTACATAGTTTCAATGACTTTATCAAGTGAAACCCGTGGCTCACTTGTTCTGCGTAGGGCCATACGTGTGGCATTCACCGCTTTAACAGATGCGATTGCATTACGCTCAATACAAGGAACTTGCACTTGACCAGCAACCGGGTCACAAGTTAGACCTAAATTGTGTTCCATGCCGATTTCAGCAGCGATACAAACTTGCTCAGGGCTACCGCCAAATAATTCGGCCAGACCAGCTGCAGCCATAGAGCATGCCACACCGACCTCCCCTTGGCAGCCAACTTCAGCTCCTGAAATGGAAGCATTCATTTTGTATAAAATACCAATGGCGCCTGAAGCTAAGAAATAACGCATATACAGCTCTGGCGTTACCGGTTCTATGCAATGATTATAATACGCTAAAACGGCAGGTACGATACCACACGCACCGTTAGTCGGTGCTGTTACAACACGGCCGCCTGCTGCATTTTCCTCATTCACTGCTAAGGCATACATATTGATCAGGTCAACCACATTCATCGGGTCATTAGATAGCTTACTTGATGAAGTGACCATTCGATTTAGTGCCGGTGCACGGCGAGGAACACGCAATGGGCCCGGCAATACACCTTCGGTGCTTAGACCACGCTCAATACAGGCTTGCATTGTCTGCCATACATCAGCGAAATAGGCTTCGATCTCTTCTTTAGAATGAAGATCTAACTCATTTTTCATCATTAAGCTAGAAATCGAAAGGCCTGATTTTTTACAATTTAGTAGTAGCTCTTCCGCAGAGTTAAACGGATAAGAGACCGGTTTGCTATCAAGAGTAGATTCGCCAAAATGCTCTGCATCGACAATGAAACCACCACCAATGGAATAATAAGTTTTGGTGTAAATTTCTTCATTACCTGCAAAAGCATGAATTGTCATGCCATTTTCATGCAATGGCAGGTTGTCTTGACGAAAATTCATGCCACCTTCATTAGGGAAGTCAACGACCTGAAGACCATTCGCTAATGATAACTTTTCTGTTTCTTCTACATTTTTGATAAAAGTTGGGATGGATTCAATGTCGACAGTGGCAGGTAAGTTACCTGCTAGCCCCATAATAATGGCGATATCAGTATGGTGCCCTTTTCCAGTAAGCGATAATGACCCATAAACATCCACAGAAATACGAGTGACGTTAGGTAATAAATTTTTGCTTACTAAATCATCGACAAATTCTTTCCCAGCTTTCATTGGACCAACGGTATGAGAGCTTGAAGGGCCTATGCCCACTTTAAACATGTCGAAAACGCTTATCACGCAGGACTCCTTAAAAAAAAGATGAAAATGTAGTGCATTATTTTAAAAGGCGCTACTTTACTGTTATTTAGTAGTGTTAACCAGTAAGTTTAAAGTATTTTTTGAAATAAGGTAGTTGCTGAAGGGTAATTGATTGTAAATAGCACAAAATGTCTGTGATGTGGCTAAAAAAGCGACAGGTGGTAGAGGTATATTTTGTCATATATGACGTGATATTTTGTCATCTTAAATAGATTTTACTGCAATAGTAACATTGTATGGTGAAAAGTTGTGTTAAGCGTTAATCCAATTGCAAAGCAAGTTGGTGAATAATTGAAGCGGTTAACCCCCAAACTAAATGCCCCTTATACCAATAAAAAAAGATGCGGTTATGCCGCCCTGAACGGTTAATATCGACATATTTATGGCGTTGTAATGAAAGGGCATCAAATAAGGGAACTTCAAAGATAGCAGCGACTTCACTAGGGTTGGCTTGGTATTGAATGTTATTTGGTACCAAACCAACGATTGGCGTAACTTCATAGCCACCATAACTTTGCAAGGGGCTTAACTGACCCAGTACCGTGACTTTTTCAGGAGGGATGGCCACTTCTTCATATGCTTCACGCAGTGCGGTATTCACAAGCGTACCATCCTCCGGGTCACTTGCCCCTCCTGGAAATGCGACCTGACCTGCATGGGAGCGTAAAAAAGGAGAGCGTTGTGTGAGAAGTAATGTCGGATTGGGTTTATTGATAATGGGCAAAAGAACGGCTGCCGATTTACCCGCCTTAGGTCCAGACTGGCGGGTAGCCGGCAAAGTAAACTGAAAACGATTGATAAAGTTATTCAGTTCAGTCATCGTTATTGAGCGCTCCTAATAAAGGTAAAATCAGGCTTAATTTATCAAAGGTTTCTTGGTACTCTTTGTCTGCTTGGCTATCTGCAACGATACCACCGCCAGCCCAACAATAAACCTGCTTTTTATATGTCAGTAAAGTACGAATAGTAATATTGCTGTCCATATTACCATTGAAACTAATATAGCCGATTGCTCCACAATAGCCATGTCGGCGATGGGGCTCTAATTCTTCAATTATCTCCATTGCACGCACTTTTGGTGCGCCGGTTATTGAACCCCCAGGAAAACACGCTCGTAATAAATCAGTTGCACGGTATTGGCTATCTAACTTTGCCGTGACGGTACTAACCAGATGATGTACTGCCGGGAAAGCTTCAACAGCAAATAATTCAGGAACACTGACCGTGCCCGGTTTGGCAACACGACCAATATCATTGCGTAGCAAGTCAACAATCATCAAGTTTTCTGCGCGGTCTTTGACTGAATTAGCCAGTTTTTCAGCTTGTGCAAGATCATCTTGTTCATTATCTAGGCGCGGAAGCGTTCCTTTTATTGGGCGGGTTTGAATATCCCCATCTTGCAGAAAGATAAAACGTTCCGGTGAAATACTGATAACCGCATTTTCGGGGAGACGTATAAATGAAGAGAAGGGAGCTCCATTGCGCTCAAGTAGCGCTAAAAACGCATTCCATTCATCTCCTTTATACTTAGCTTTAAATCTTTGTGCTAAATTAATTTGATAACAATCACCATTACGTAAATATTCATGGATGCGCGCAATATTATGATGATATGTCTCTTCAGACATATTAGATTGCCATGCCGAGGTTAATTGGAATTTGTTTTTACGGCCCTTTTTTTGACTATGTAGCCAAGCTAACCGAGCATCAACATCATCATAACTAATTAATGTAGTTGTTTTATTATGGTGATCAACGATAAGCGCCCACAAGTAGATGCCAACCGCCATGTCTGGAAATTGTAGTTCTGTGGTTGAAATTTCAGGTAATTTTTCAATGCGCCGGCCTAAATCATAACTCCAAAGGCCGAGGGCACCGCCGTTGAAGGGACATTCGGTCTCTTCCTGGTATTTCGGTTGGTATTTATCAAGCAACCCTTGAAGAAGTTCAAAAGGATCTGATTCAGAAACGATAGGGGCCTGATTTTGCTCTGAGATAGTTGTTTCAAGCTGATAAGTCGTCAGTGTGGCAATAGGGTCAGCAACGATAATATCAAAGCGATTATGTGAGTGTTTTGCATTACCTGAATGCAGTAACATCGCCCATGGCTGGTGTGCCAGTGGAGTAAAATAATCAATGGCAGTGTTTGGGCTATAAGGTAATTGGATTTTTTTGATAACCATAATGATGAGTCTAAATTTCCGCAAGTGAATCAATACAGATTAACATATATTCTTATCTTAATAATCGAAGAGATGTTAAAATGTTAACTATTGATTTTAGTCTTTTATTCATGAGGTTTAAACCATGTTTTCTGGTATGCCAGCACTTAATCACCAAGAACAGCAAGAAGCAGTTGAAAAAATTCATCAATTGATGGCGGAAGGTATGAGTAGTGGTGAGGCAATTGCATTAGTTGCTCAAGAAATTAGGGAAAAGCACCAAGGTAAAGAGCAAATCCATGTTCGTTTTGATGATGAAAATTAATAATCTGTAAACATACTATTAACATCCATGCATAAACCTGATAGATTAATATTAGTTAAGTCATTCTATTTATCAATGAAGACTAGATAATAACCAGAAGATAACTGGTATCTGATAGGCTGAAATATGCCGCTAAACTAATCAAAAATCTTTACCTAGTAATAGGTATCGGAGGATGGTATGGAAGCGAATCAAAAAATTGCTGTAGTTTTAGGTACTTGTGCGCTGGTTTTTAGCTCTTTTGCGTTAAGCGCAAATAATGAAGAAGGTAAAGCAGCGCCTTTCGTCAGTTGTGGTACGTTAACTGAGCCACAAATTGCAGCACAAGTGAAAAGCGATTTTATGCATAATCGTTTACCTCGCTGGACAGATGAAAAAGCGGCTTTAGGCAAGAAAGCGGTTGCATGGGTCAATGATAGTGAAGTCACTAAAACCGAAACAGGCTACAGGGTACCGTTAGTTGTTCGTGGTGCAAAATCTGACTTACATTATTCAGTCGCGGTAGACTGCCAAAATAATACAGTGACATATAATACGGCGAAATAAATTTTTTAATCTTGAGAATCAAGGGGTAACCATTAAGGTTATCCCTTTTTTGTATCATTTCTTTTGTGCCTTCGTGAGACTAGCGATTTCGTGGTTCATAAGGCATACGTGCAAAGTTTTGCGACAGTTGTCGGTAGTAGACTAATCGCTCCCTGAAATACTCCCTTAAGTGCTCGGGTTGTTCTCGCTCAACAGCTTCAGCAATGATGGCAATGTTATAGCGTTCTTTAAATGCAACACCGGAAGCTAAAAGGTCGACATTGACCTTATCCATTTCATCTTTAGGCAATAAAGCAAGATTATGGCTCATATTTGATCTCTACTGTTAAATTCATACGCCATTATTGTAACTGGATAATGAGAAAAAATCTCAATACCTTAATTGGAATAATGAAAAACAATAGTTAAATTTCTCTATTTATATATTAGTAATTAAGGGAAAAAGCAGGGAAAGATAATGAGATTGATTATTATTGTTTTTAACAAAAGTTATTAATTATCAGTAAATTGGATTTTTTTGTTTTAAGATTGTTTTAGGGTTTTAATTGTTTTAATACTGTGCATAATATACTCATGAATAATTAATCGATAAGGCATAAATATGTTAACTACAGATATGGTCAAAAAATTAAACGAACAATTAAACCTTGAATTTTATTCTGCAAATCTTTATTTGCAAATGAGCGCTTGGTGTAGTGACAAAGGCTATGAAGGTGCTGCAGCGTTCTTAAAAGCACACTCACAAGAAGAAATGGAACATATGCAGCGTTTATTTGATTACCTTAGTGACACTGGGGCATTACCCCTGTTAGGGCAAATTGCAGCGCCACCAGTTGATTTCAAATCAATTAGCGATGTATTTCATCAAACTTATGAACATGAGCAATTAATTACTCGTGAAATTAATAAATTGGCTCATTTAGCAATGACAACACAAGATTATTCTACATTTAATTTCTTACAATGGTATGTTGCAGAGCAACACGAAGAAGAGAAATTATTTAAATCAGTACTGGATAAACTGGATATGGTGGGTGAGTCTGGTAAGGCACTATTCTTGTTAGATAAAGATTTGAAAAACATGTCAGCGGCAACACATGTTTAATCTACACGCCAGTGAGTAGATAGAAATATCGTTTTATCTCCATGTAAAACATAAAGACCTCTCTAGGCTTATGGGCATGAATCCTGCAATTCAATGTTCATAAGTCTTTTTCTTTTCATTTTGTGTGAAAACTCACAGGATAGGCCGATAAAACCCATTTTTAAGCGGTAAAATGGTTTGTTTTCCGTATAATGATTGGTAATTATTCTAAATTCACCTGCAAATTAAGAGGTTACTATGCCAATTAACCCTATTAAATCTTCATGGCGCAAACTTAGCGCAGTCGCAGTTCTTTTTTTAGGTATGTCGTTCCAACAGGCATTTGCACATGCGCACTTAAAAGACCAACTTCCTGCTGAAGGTACGGCAGTAGAACAAGCCCCTGAGTCTATCTCATTAAGCTTTTCTGAAGGCATTGAAGTTAATTTCACTAAGGTCAGTATTATCGGTCCTGAAAATAAAATAGTGAAAACCGGTAAAGCAACGTTAGACCCAAGTAACGATACAAAAGTGATTGTCCCTGTGGAAGACAAGCTCGCTGCTGGGAAATATGACGTTAATTGGAGCGTCGTTTCTGTCGATGGACACAAAACAAAAGGAACGTATAGCTTTACAGTGAAATAATATGTCACTAGAAGCTTTTTATACCCTTATTCGCTTTATTCATTTTATCGCTGCAATATTGATGTGTGGAATGTCAATATTTGCAGTGGTACTTAGTCGTGAGCCATTTAATTATTTGCTCAGCCGCTATTTGAATAAAGGTATTTTCTTCTGTGCCATCGTTACCGTGTTAACAACTTTTGGTTGGATGCTTGCACAAGCAGGCCTGATGGGAGATGGTTGGCAAGATAGTATCGATTTGGATATATGGCAAGGGGTTTTAGGGACGTCATTCGGTCAAGTATGGCGTTGGGAACTTTTGTCATCTGTATTATTGTTATTGGTTTTATTTGTAAAACCAATCCAATTGCGATTGAAACTCATATTGGTTTTTTCAGTGATCCTACTTGGTTTGCATGCTTTTATTGGGCACGCGGCTATGCATGATGGCTTACTCGGAACCCTCCACCGCATCAATCAATTCATTCATCTTATTAGTTCAGCCTATTGGTTTGGCGGTTTGTGGCCATTTTTAATTTGCATTCAATTTTTACGCAATAAAAAAGAAATGGTCGAAGGGATGGATAAACACATTGTGAATACCATGATGCGTTTTTCGCGTTATGGTCACATCGCTGTTGCACTGGTTATTATTACTGGAGTCATTAGTGCAATAACGCTCTTACCTGGCTGGCCATTAAACTATTCAGGGTCAGAATACCAATCACTACTTTGGTTTAAGATCATTTTAGTGGGGGGAATGCTTCTATTGGCTATTATCAATCGCTATTACATCGTACCTATTATTAAACAAAAAGGGCGGGTCAACACCCTAATTATTAACAGTTGGGTTGAGTTACTGTTAGGGACTATGGCTATCCTTTCGGTGGCGATTTTTGCAAGCTACCAGCCAATCTAGCTAAACTTTTATATTTAATTGATAATAACGCAAAGATATCTTCAATGTTTGATAAGGCACTACCATGAAATTTAAACTCATTATTTGCACACTGTTATTGGCTGGTACCGTAAGTACCGCTTTTTCTGCACCGTTAACATCCGTGAGTAAGAAACAATTTGGAGATGATTGGCCATTTACTCGTGAGGAGGTCATGTTAGAGTGCCGTCATAATGGGGCTTTGGTCGTTATTAACCCTGCGACATTAATGCAATATCCATTAAATGATATTGCAACTGAATTGATGAATAAAAAAGAAATTAAAGCACAGCCTATTGATGTGCTGCTTAAGCCTATCGATAGCACCAAGACAGTTGTGGAAAGAATATTACCTATAAAAGAAGCCGCTGAAAAGTTGTGTGTTAGCAACTAAGCTGATAACAAAGTAAAACCATTAGAGCATAAAGGAAGTGGTGAATTAATAAATTATCATTGTTATTCAATTAGTTGATTGATTGAAAGGTTTGAATGATTAGGTGAATAGGTTTAACCTATTAAACAAATAGTTCAATATTATAAAATCAAGAAATAAATTGTGTTAATAATATGTGAAAATATTGATAATAAACATGGTAAGAACGTGCATTGAAAGCTAGTATTAGAGTGTACTTTGTTACGTCTCAATGGCAATTTTAGCGCACGGCTCTGCCAGAGCCATTTCCCAAGGCCCGGTAATCGGAATCTACCAGGCCTCTTTTTTTGCCTATTATTTTGTTAGCTCTCATTTCATATCAGCTTCTCAGTTCCTACCTACTTATATGCTTAGTCAATAGCCTAAGTGTACTAACAAAATTCTTAAGCAAGTTTCATCACCCAATGGTGATTTTCTTTATCATAACGATCACGATAGAGCAGGACTGGTTTTTCATCTAAAGTTGCAGGAATACTTGTATGCTCGTCCCAGCCATCAAGCTGCATGCAAAAATCGGTATCAGAATCACATGGAATACTCACTGTGTCGCTTTTATGGGAAGCCATAACTGCATCATTAATTTCATAGGAAGATATTTTCAATTTTACAATACACATAACTGCACCTCATTCATTGATTTTAACTATGTATAAACAGCCCAATGAAATTAAGCATAGTATAAATGGAATTAATTTCCAAAATAATTTTTATGACGTATGAAGGGTTAGGGTGCTATATGTGGTTAATATGCACCCTAATAGTGGTTATTTTTTAGGAATAGAAGTTCCCCAGTCCATGTAATCTTTAGGGGGTTCCAACTTCAGGATGAAATGCTGTTCAGGCTTGGCTTTTGGGGCTAAAGGCACTGACGGCGGGGTTGCGAAGGAAATGCCACCGCGTACAAATTGTTTGAAAGTCCCACTCTTGGCGACACCACCAGTTAAACCAAATGAGAAATTAAAACCGGAAGATTGCCAAAATTCTGTATTATTGCGAATGAGATATTGGTATTCCTTGCCAATGCGTGTGGCAACATATACGCGATCGGAAAGCTCTCCCAAATATAGACCTGTAACAACACCGACTTCTAGGCCTCTGAATAAAATAGGCGTGCCAACTTGAACGGAGCCGACATCACTCGCATCAAGGTAAATAGTTAAACCGTCTAGATAACGCGAGTCTGTAATATTTGCAGCTTGTAATTCAAATTGATAACGGCTTTTATTATTACGTCCTGGCTCAGCACTAATATAGGGTTGTAATATGCTATCTAAATTATTTAAACCCGCAGGGGATAATTCAGGTGTTACAACTGCGAAACGGCTTCCTAACCGGGTAAAAGCACTGACATATTCAGGGTATAGAATGGCTTTTGCTTGTACTTCACGTTTATCAGATGACAATTTTAATGATTCAATTTGGCCAATATTGATGCCCAAATAACGGATAGGCATGCCTTCTGAGAGTTTTGATGCATCAAATGTTGTTAATGTAATGATGCTTCCTATCGCTTTAGCTGAGGTTTCATTTGGATAAAGTGTGTGTTGGCGAGCGGTATTGGCAACACCTCCATCCAGGTTATCAAAGCTAATTGCACCGCTAATGGCTCGGCTCAGCGGTGCCGCTTGAACGGTTAAACCATTACCATTAAGTTGAACTTTTGCACCACCTTCAGCCCAAAATACACTGTTTTCAGTGAGTAAGTGAAGATATTCATTTGAGATATTTACATTGATCGCAAACCCAGCCTTGGTCGGTTTAATGGCAATTATTTTGCCGACTGCAAATTGGCGATAAAGAACAACAGAGCCTGCCTGAATGTCTGGTAATGTTGTGGTATTGAGAGTGATAGTTGTGGGTGGTAAAGCCCCTAAAATACCCGCTTTTGCATTATCATCACTACGATATAAAGGAAAAGTTTCTGGGAGTTTTTCTTGGCTTTGTCCTGCCATCAGATGAATACCACCATCTAACCACTCTTGGGGAGTAGCTCCTTGGAATTGTAATCCATTAAGACCTAATTGGATATCCACTCGGCTATTAGCAACAAACTTGCTGTCTTCTCGAACAAGATGTTGGAACTCATCATATATCAGGATATTAAAATTTACTTTCTCAGTTGCTAAGTGACGCTGTAACACCTCACCAATTTGAATGCCCTTATAAACAATAGGTTGGCCTTTATCGACGCCATAAGTGTCATGTGCCCAAAGTGTTAGCAACAGGGGGTCTTTACCATCTTGTTCTGCGGTTTGGGCTATTTTTTTACTGTCTTGTAGGACAAATTTTTGCCCTTCTTCTGCTTGTGGGCTGTCTTGTGGTGAATCAAAAGCAATGGCGCCATTTATAACAGCAGAAAGGCTTTCCATTTTTACGCTAGCGCCAGATTTAAGGTCAAAGCTGCCTTGTAGCCCTGACACATTCCAAAACTGGCTCTCTTTACGGACCAAGTGAACATAAGGTTTTTTGACAACGGCAGAAATGGAAACCCCTTGGTTATCAGGCAAAATGGTGTAGTCTGAAATATAACCAACAGGGACTTTCCGGTAATAAATAGGCGAGTTTTCATTCAGTGAGCCTAAATCTGGAGCAGTCAGGTGAATAAGTAATTCACCTTTATCAATGTCTAGCTGCGGTGGTGTGTCTTGTGCAACAAAAGAGAACTGTTCTGTGCCTGTGCTTGGTAACATACCAATGTAATTTCCACCAACTAAAGCATCAAGACCAGAAACACCCGCTAACGATGCTTTGGGGGTCACTAACCAAAATTTAGTCCCTGAATTTAAGGCTGGCCGCATATCTTTATTCACACTAGCAGTGACAATGATGGTTTTCATATTTTTACTGATAGCAACGGATTGTACTAAACCTACTTCAACCCCTTGATACCGGATAGGCGTTCTATTGGCGACGACTCCAGGTGCGGATGTAAACTCAATAGTGATATCCGTTCCTCGTTCAGCCCAATGTTGAAACAAAAGCCAGCCTGCGATGAAAATAGCGACTAAAGGCAATAGCCAGAAAGGCGAAATTTGCCTGCGTTTGCGTAATATGGCTTCTGATATTTCTTCAGAGGGTTCATTTTGCAGGTTTTGATTTTCCATAAGAATCCCAAATTAAACGGCTATCTAACCACTCAACAGCCAAAATTGTTAAAATAACGGCTGAACCAAAATACAGTGCGGCTGGCCCCATAGTAAAAGACATGAGTTGATCACGGTTAACGAGTGTCATCATCAAGGCGATGACAAATAAATCTAGCATTGACCAACGACCAATCCACGAAACAAACCTAAGTAATTTCATACGTAAAATAGGGTCAGTATTGCTTTTTAAATGGATAGAAAACAGTAGCAATATCATAATAATAATCTTAATAAATGGAACCAGTATACTGGCGATGAATACAATAACTGCGATTGGCCAGTTACCTGAATCAATTAAAGAGACAACCCCAGAATAAATGGTGTCTTCTAAGCGCTGTCCATTGAGATAAAAAATAGAGATTGGCATTAAATTAGCAGGAAACAATAACACCATGGCAGCAATTAGTGCGGCCCAAGTTTTTTGTAAGCTATAAGGTTCCCGATAATGAAGAGGGCGATGACATCGTTTGCATTTCCCATTCCAATTTGCGGGCCCAGTGTAATGGCAAGCCGTGCAAGTTAGCGAGTTATCTTGTACTTTTTTATTATTGATGGGATAAAATTTTTGCCATAACTCATCTAGGTTTATGTGGATGAGAATTAATAAACTGAGAATAGACATAGTAATAAAAGCCACTAAGCCATGCCCAATGAACACACTTGCGTAATCTTGCATTTTAATGGCGGCAATACCCAATGCTATTAGGTAAACATCTAACATAACCCATTCTTTGATGTGGCTTAACACTAAAAGAATAGGCCGGAGATTCAAATTGATATGCTGACCAATAGATAACAATAAAATTAAAATTGGTAATAATAAGGGGGCTGCAATAGCACAAAAAGCCACTATACTGGCAGTAAATGGATCCCCTTGTTGATTAATTAAGCGTATACCTTCAATGACATTTGCATTAATTTGGCTTCCTAATAAATGAATAGAAATAAGGGGTTGCCAAAAAGCAATGGGAGCAAGCATCAGTAATGTGATAGCCAGTATTGATAAACGGTTGAGTGACCAAGAACGTCCATCATTAAGTTGACTAAAACAGCGAGGGCAAACAACGACTTGTCGTACGTTGGCTCGTGGGGTTAGTAGCTTCTGATTGCAATGATTACAACGTTGAAAAAGCAAATCAGTGTGGTTAATGTAGTTCATATTGACTCATTTTAGGTGGTTACCTAGATGTAATCTAGTGTAAAAAAATTTACCTCAAAGTGACAAATTGGTAACCTTAGGGCTACGCTTACAAACATTCGATTAATTGCTTGATTATTACAAGAAATAATTATGGATAAAAAGAAGTATTATCTTGAACTTTCGGACAATCTCTCTGCATTACTTGCAGGTGAGTATGATTTAATTGCAACTTTAGCAAATACCAGTGCATTATTATATGAATATTTAGAAGGGGTTAACTGGGCTGGTTTTTATCTCAGTAATGGGCAAGAATTAGTTCTGGGTCCTTTCCAAGGTAAAGTTGCGTGTGTTCGAATTCCTTTTGGTAAAGGCGTTTGTGGTACAGCTTTTAGTAATAACCAAGTTCAGCGTATAGAAGATGTTCATGCCTTCCCAGGTCATATTGCCTGTGATGCAGCAAGTAACGCTGAAATTGTGTTCCCTTTGGTAGTTAGTGGGCAAATTATCGGGGTTTTAGATATTGATAGCCCAAATATTAGCCAATTCGACCAAGAAGACGAAAAAGGGCTACAACACCTTGTAAACCAGTTGTGCCAACATCTGGCAATGTGTTCTATGCCTAAATATCACTAAATAATGGTCAGTTAAATTAATAGTAACGTGGCAATTGTCAGCAACACGATTATAATGTCGGCTTGTTCATGCCCGTGAGGTTGGCAAAATCGTTGTTATCAGGAAATTTCATGGAAAATCAACCTAAGTTGAATAGTAGTAAAGAAGTTATCGCATTTCTAGCAGAGCGTTTTCCTCGCTGTTTTATCGCTGAAGGCGAAGCACGTCCGTTAAAAGTCGGAATTTTTCAAGATATCGTAGGATGCTTAAAAGAAGAAGATGGTATTAGCAAAACGCAATTGCGTTCTGCGTTACGCATGTATACTTCTAGCTGGCGTTATCTCTACGGTGTTAAAGAGGGCGCTAAACGCGTTGACTTAAATGGTGAAGATTGTGGTGAATTAGATGCAGAACATATTGCTCATGCACGCCAACAATTAGCCGAGGCTAAAGCTCGCGTTCAAGCACAACGTGCTGAACAAAAAGCACAAAAACGTCCAGCAGCGAAAAAAGCGAGTGAGAAAACCCCTCGTAATCAAGATGCAGCTAAAGAAAAAACGCCTCGTCGCCGTCCGTCAGATAATAAAGAACGCTCGCAAAATACATCTGCTAAAGCCCCTCGTCGTAATACACCTGCGCCAGAGCAAAATCTGAAATCAGTCACTGATATCAATACCCTTCAAATTGGTCAAACTTTGAAAGTGAAAGTCGGTACCAGTGTGATGGACGCCTCTGTGCTGGAAATTGCGAAAGATGGTGTTAGGGTTCAATTGCCAACAGGGCTGGCAATGATTGTACGCGCGGAACATTTAAAGTTCTGATACGGAGGTCAATCAGGTCATGAACAAACTTCTTAAAATTGCATTGGTGGTAAGTCTAGCGACTTTTGGCAGTGCAATAGCTAATACTCAAGCAGTGGCTCCGGTCACTGCGGCTCAGTTACCTGTCTTAAAACAGAGTGCACAGCACGGTACTGTGAGTGAAAGGGTCACCTCTCGGTTTACTCGCTCACATTATCGCCAATTCGATTTAGACAACGCGTTTTCTGGGAAGATATTTGATCGTTATCTCAATATGTTAGATTTCGGTCATAATGTTTTACTTCAATCCGATATTGACCAATACGCCAAAGATAAAGGCAAAGTGGGTCAGTGGCTTGAGGATGGCAAATTAGATACGTTCTATGACCTGTATAACCTGTCTCAGGAAAGACGTTTCGAGCGCTTTAAATATGCATTGGCTCGTTTAGAGCAACCCATCGATTTAAATGCGACTGATTCTATTGAAGTTGACCGTTCAAAATCACCATGGCCTAAAGATAAGCAAGAGCTTGATCGTCTATGGGACCAAAAAGTGCGTTATGATTGGTTGAATTTAAAACTATCAGGTAAAGATGATAAAGAAATCAAAGAGAAACTGACAAAACGCTATAATTTTGCGTTGCGGCGTTTAACGCAAGCGCAAAGTGAAGACGTTTTTCAATTGATAGTTAACTCTTTCGCTCGTGAAATCGATCCACACACAAGTTATCTGTCGCCTCGTAATACTGAACAATTTAATTCAGAAATGAGCTTATCATTAGAAGGAATTGGTGCGGTATTACAGCAAGATGACGAAAATACGGTTATTAACTCATTAGTTGCTGGGGGGCCAGCTGCTAAAAGTAAAGAGCTAAAAGTCGGCGATAAAATTATCGGTGTTGGCCAAACGGGTAAACCTATTGTTGATGTGGTTGGCTGGCGCCTTGATGATGTGGTTGCTTTAATTAAAGGCCCGAAAGGAAGTAAAGTTCGGTTAGAAGTCGTTTCTGATACTAAAGGGGCGAAACCTCATATTGTCACCATAGTTCGGGAGCAGATCCGACTGGAAGACCGAGCGGTCAAACTGACGATTAAACAGCAAGGTAAAGATAAAGTTGCTGTTTTAGATATTCCTGGTTTTTATGTTGGTTTAACCAATGATGTTAAAACTCAATTGCAAAACTTGGCTAAAGATAATGTTTCCGCATTGGTTATTGATTTACGCGGTAATGGTGGTGGAGCATTAACCGAAGCGGTTTCTTTATCAGGTTTGTTTATTCCGAAAGGGCCAATTGTTCAAGTTCGTGATAACAACGGTCAAGTTCGCCAAGATATTGATGATGACGATGTTATTTATTATAAGGGGCCTCTTGTTGTTTTAGTCGACCGCTTTAGTGCATCCGCATCTGAGATTTTTGCTGCAGCAATGCAAGATTATGGCAGAGCGATGATTGTTGGGGAACCGACCTTTGGTAAAGGAACTGTTCAGCAGCACCGTAGTTTGAGCCGTGTTTACGATCAAATGCTAAAACCAGAATGGCCTTCATTAGGTTCTGTCCAATATACCATTCAGAAGTTTTACCGAGTTAATGGTGGTAGCACACAACGTGAAGGTGTAACCCCTGATGTGATAATGCCTACAGGCCAAGACCCAGCTGAAACTGGAGAAAGCTTTGAGGACAATGCATTACCATGGGATAGTATTCCACCGGCAAAATATACACCTGTTGGTAATGTGTCTTCTGATTTATCACCAATAAAAACTCAGCATTTGGCACGTATTAGCAAAGACCCTGAATTCAACTATATTGATGAAGATATTGCTCGCTATAAAGTAAACAAAGAGAGTAAGAATCTTATTTCGCTCAACTATGCAGAGCGCCAAAAAGAAGATTCAGAACTTGAAGCGACAAAATTGAAACGTATAAATGAACGTAATACTCGGGAAGGTAAACCACTATTGAAATCAATTGATGATTTGCCTAAAGATTACGAAGGGCCAGACCCATACCTCGATGAAACGGTGAAAATGGCGATCGACTTAGCTAATCAACATACTAAGCTATTATCAAATAATAAATAATATTCTCTTAGTGTTTAACGGAATTAAGCCAGCGAAAGCTGGCTTAATTTTTTGAGTTTCTTTAACGCTATCTTAATCCGCTTAGAAAATAGAAAATCAAATGTTAATTTATTGTTAATTTTGGTGTTTTTAGTCAGTAGCTATTAAATTAGTGCAGTTTTATTCTTTATTTATTTTATTTTCCAAAACGACTGACTGAAATTGATGATTAATTATAGGTTTCTTTACCTTTACTTAATTTATCCTAAACTTTTGGTATAGCTTTCCTTAACAACGAGACAATACCATGCGTAAATTATTTGTAGGATTAATGGCAGTTAGTGTAATGATGATTGCATCTATAAATACAGCGAATGCAAGAAATTACCCATGTTCTGGAAGTAAAGGGGGAATAGATCGCTGTGAAGATGGTAAATTTATTTGTAATGATGGTTCAACAAGTCGCTCAGAGCAAGTGTGTACCATAGAATTAAAAAATGATATTAACAGCAAAGCGAAAGCGGCTGGTGCTTCGATTGGTGCAGGTGTTGCTAAGCAATCAAGTAAACCATCGGTTTCTGACTCAATAAAGAGCACGAGTGATAAAGCCAGTAAAACAGCCTCTGATAAAGCAAGCAAAGCCAGTGATAAAGCATCAGATACAGCTAAGACAGTAAAAGAAAAAGCTAGCAAAGCGACAGATAAAGAATCAGCAAAAGCAGTGAAAGAAAAAGCTAGCAAAGCGACAGATAAAGAATCAGTAAAAGCGGTGAAAGAAAAAGCTAGCAAAACAGCAGATAAAGAGCCAGCAAAAGCAGTGAAAGAGAAAGCTAGCAAAACGGCAGATAAAGAGCCAGCAAAAGCAGTGAAAGAGAAAGCTAGCAAAGCGGCAGATAAAGAATCAGCAAAAGCGGTAAAAGAAAAAGCGTCTAAAGCCAAAGATAAAGAAACAGCTAAGACAGCAAAAGAGAAATCAACAAAATCGACTAAAGAGAAAACTAATTAGCGCGAGAACCAAACAACAGACAGCGATAGAACAGAATAGTGCCACTTAATGTGGCATTATTTTTTAATAGAATGGAAGTAAAAGTAAATATTCATTCATTTGGCA
Source organism: Providencia sp. PROV040 (assembly GCF_032706145.1). Classification (NCBI taxonomy): domain Bacteria; kingdom Pseudomonadati; phylum Pseudomonadota; class Gammaproteobacteria; order Enterobacterales; family Morganellaceae; genus Providencia; species Providencia sp. PROV040. The sequence continues at coordinate 2,317,009 of NZ_CP120530.1, forward strand.
AACAATGTGAGTGATAATATAGATAAATACACTAAATTGTTTTTGGTGATTGGCTAACTAGCTTTATCGTTTCAATTACAAATAGCTTTGAATTTAAATGGTTACAAAATGAGCCTTTAAAAACAAATGGTTAAATTCTTACTAAAGAAGTTATCATTTATTTAGAGCATAATGATGAGTTTTGAACGCAGCTATGTAAAGTTATGTTATTTTTTAGGGTTTTCGCGTTAATGCACTTGAAAAAGTGTGAAAAAACCTTATTTATAAAGTAAATTCTACGTATATTTGTTTTTACCAAGGAATACATAAAAAATGATGAGAATTGCTTTATTCTTACTCACAAACTTAGCGGTTATGTTTGTGTTTGGGATAATCCTAAGCTTAACTGGGATCAGAGGTAGTAGTGTCCAAGGCCTCATGATCATGGCTGGCCTATTTGGTTTTGGTGGTGCTTTCATATCACTACTGATGTCCAAATGGATGGCTCTAAAATCAGTGGGTGGTGAGGTTATTGAAACTCCACGTAACCAAACAGAACAGTGGTTAGTATCAACTGTTGAGCGTCAAGCAAAACAAGTTGGAATTCAGATGCCACAAGTGGCTATTTATCATGCTCCAGATATTAACGCGTTTGCAACAGGGGCTCGCCGTGATGCTTCGCTTGTTGCAGTAAGTACTGGGCTATTAGAAAATATGAGTCGTGATGAGGCGGAAGCTGTTATCGCTCATGAAATTAGCCACATCGCGAATGGTGACATGGTGACGATGACCTTATTACAAGGTGTGGTGAACACGTTCGTCATCTTTATTTCACGTATTATCGCACAGGTTGCGGCAGGCTTTATGTCCAACAGTGATAACGAAAGTGAAAGTAGTAATGGTAACCCAATGGTTTATTTTGCGGTTTCTATGGTACTTGAAATCGTCTTCGGTATTTTGGCAAGCATCATTACTATGTGGTTCTCTCGTTATCGTGAGTTCCATGCGGACGCGGGTTCTGCAAAATTAGTCGGCCGTGAAAAGATGATAGCTGCATTGCAACGGTTGAAAACGAGCTATGAGCCACAAGAAGAAGGCCGTTTGATGGCGTTTTGCATCAATGGTCGTGGTAAAGCATTCAGTGAATTATTTTTATCACACCCACCATTAGACAAACGTATTGAAGCATTGCGCTCAGGTGAATATTTAAAATAGCCTAAATAACAGTCTAAAGTTAGCTTTAAATAGACAACGATTTTAGTATCTGCCCAGTAATAATTTAATTACTGGGCATTTTTTATCTATACAATATGATAAATATGCTCCCTCAAAATACCCATTCATAGCTAACAAACTCAATTCTAATTCTGACTCGCAATAAATTGTATTAATAACTGTAATCGATAAATCACAAGTGAGCTTACTCACAATCTTTTATTTTAAATGATGAATTACTGAAAATTTGTTCGCTTTTATTTTACTTTTAATCTTTATTAGATTGATAAGGAATTGTTATGAATTCGATTGTTTTGTTAATTAATATGAATTAATTGGGGGTAGGATGGATTTGATAACTACGTGGTTAAGTGAACTAAATGGAGTGGTTTGGGGAGTACCAATGCTGGTTGGGATCTTAGGCGTTGGTATTTATATGCAAATCCGGCTTGCATTTTTACCGATAAGAAAAATTGGGACAGGTTTTAAGTTATTGTTTCAAAAGAATGAATCACGGGGTGAGGGACAAATATCGCCTTTTAATGCATTAATGACAGCGTTATCGGCAACGATTGGTACAGGGAATATTGCCGGAGTTGCAACCGCAGTGGTCATGGGAGGGCCGGGAGCGTTATTCTGGATGTGGATGACGGCATTGGTAGGAATGGCAACAAAATATTCTGAGGCGGTGTTAGCTGTTCGTTTTCGTGAAGTCGATAAATATGGCCAATATATTGGTGGCCCAATGTACTACATTAAAAATGGATTAGGCCCTAAATGGATTTGGCTGGGAACACTGTTTGCCTTTTTCGGTGCATGTGCCAGTTTTGGTATCGGCAATACGGTACAAGCGAACTCAGTGGCAGATGTGCTAGAAAGTAACTTTGGCGTGCATAAATGGTTGACCGCAGGGGCTTTAGTTTTATTAGTTGGTGCGGTATTGATTGGTGGGCTGCGACGTATTTCTGATGTTGCAGGAAAACTTGTCCCATTTATGACTGTTGCCTATTTTGGCGCGGGGGTCATTGTGCTTGGTATTTATTTTACTGAGATCCCTGCGGCACTTTCTCTGGTTGTTACCTCGGCTTTTAACCCTGTTGCTGCACAAGGTGGGTTTGCGGGGGCTGCTGTATGGGCTGCAATACGCTTTGGGGTTGCACGAGGCGTATTTTCCAATGAAGCAGGTTTGGGGAGTGCGCCTATCGCTCATGCCGCTGCAAAAACACAAAACCCTATTCGCCAAGGACTCATTGCGATGTTAGGGACATTTATTGACACTATCATTGTGTGCTCTGTCACAGGGTTAACTATCATTATTACTGGTGGTTGGCTGACCAGTGAAACAGGCGCGACATTAACCGCATCATCATTCCAAACGGCAATTCCCGGTGGAAATTATATTGTTGCTATCGCATTAGCCGTGTTTGCATTTACCACTATTCTGGGTTGGAGCTTTTATGGCGAAAAATGTGTGCAATATTTATTTGGGTTGCGAGCAATAAAGCCGTACAGAGTTTTATGGCTGATTGCTTTACCTATCGGCGCAACACAATCACTTGATTTTGTTTGGTTGTTGGCAGATACACTAAATGCCATGATGGCGATCCCTAATTTGATTGCCTTGTTACTTTTAAGCCCTGTTGTTTATCGGTTAACACGTGACCATATAAAAGATGTGAACGCAGACAGCATTGATATGGCAAAACAGTTGTACGACAATAAATCATAACCTATTGATAATAAGCTTCATTTTAATAGTGAAGCTTATTATTTCATTAATATCTCTCCTCTCATTCATCAAGCCTATCGATAGGTAATATATAAATCATCTATTTTTATAGGTAAAATTACGGGATGGCGTTAAATGCGCTATGCTTAGAAGAGAAGTTGTAAACCATGCGTATTTTATAAATTAAACAAGGGGATAGAATGGATATTCTGGAGAAAACGTTATTGTTTGGTAATGATTTTTTGACAACGACAAATCCCGCTAGGTTAGTTCCGTTTAAATTTGAGATCTACCGTTCTGAGCAAGGTTTTTACCATCGGATTTATAAGCAAGTTGGTATGTCAGGCGCTAACTTTGGGCAAACGTTTGAAGTGTGGGCTTTTGAAGAACAGAAAAGTTGGGATAAGCAAACCGACGATACAACAGTCGATGAATATATTCAGCATTGCCAAGATATTTATAAACGGAATAATACATAAGTTGTAGAAAAAAAAAGCCCCCTTCATAGGGTTCTGAAGGGGGAGCTAAATGAATAAAGAATGGTTTAATTCATGAACAAAGATAGATGATTTTCATGATTAAAACTTAGTTATTTGTGCAGTTTAAACCACTTTATAGCATGTATATCCTTAAAATAGCATTTATCGCTAAATAATCTATTGGCGATACGCTGTTTTTATCTGTTCTAACGTATTTTTATAGGTTTCTGCCTGTTTTTCGTCTTCCATTTGTGCAACTTCACGTTGCATCTTGACCAAAATCTTACCTGCATCAGCTTGGCCGATAGCTTTTAGCATATGCGTTAATAAGTTTTTTAGGCAAGTAACTTCATCTGCTAAGGTATTAACGTTAGGTTCAGTAGGAAAATGGTTTTTCATTAAAGCGGTCCTTTAAGCATAAAAAATAATAGTGAGATTGTAGCATAGAAAGTAATACGATGTATTTTCAGATAACTGAATGTAATAAACATTCAGATAAATGACTTAAATTTGAACGAATAATGAAACAGAATAGTCGAGAGAATAAAAATAAGCAGACATGATATTGTTCTTGCCAATTAGGCAAAGAGGAGCCTTTATGAGTAATGAAAAAATGTGATACAATTCACATAAAAAGAGTTATTAGCAACCTAGCTTGCTTAGTGACAACTCAATCCTGTATGAAATACCAATATCCTTTCGCAGCAATTTTTACGCACAATTAAACCGTTGTGTATGTTATTTGTGGGAAAGTAAAGGCTAAGAGAAATATGACGCAAGTTTCTAGAAAAACAGCTTGGATCCGTGTAATAGCATTAGCGGTCGCTGCATTTGTTTTTAACACAACAGAGTTTGTGCCTGTAGCATTACTCAGTGATATTGCAAAAAGCTTTGATATGACGGTCGCACATACTGGATTGATGATAACAATCTACGCGTGGGTTGTGGCTTTGATGTCGTTACCTTTAATGCTATTAACCAGTAAAATAGAGCGTCGCAAATTATTAGCTTTTTTATTCGTTATTTTTGTTATTAGCCACATTATTTCAGGGTTTGCGTGGAGTTTTGATATTCTAATAGCAGGGCGTATTGGCGTTGCATTATCCCATGCGGTATTTTGGTCAATTACTGCATCTTTAGCTATTCGGGTTGCTCCTGCAGGTAAAAAAGCCCAAGCTCTTGGGTTATTAGCAACGGGGACCGCTTTAGCGACAGTATTAGGGCTTCCCCTTGGTCGAGTGGTTGGGCAGTTTTTAGGCTGGCGGGCGACGTTTTTAGGTATTGGTATCATTGCATTGTTTACTATGGTTGTGTTGATCCGTTTTTTACCTCGTTTACCAAGTGAACATTCTGGTTCGTTAAAAAGTGTTCCTATGCTATTCCAACGGCCTGCACTCGTAGGAATGTTCGCATTAACTGTTTTAGCTGTTACCGCACATTTTACAGCTTACAGCTATATTGAACCTTTTGTTCGAGAGGTTGCATTGCAAAGCCAAAATTTTGCTACTTTACTACTACTGATTTTTGGTGGTGCCGGTATTTTCGGAAGCGTAATATTTAGTCGTTACAGCAGCAAGTTTTCATTATCATTTTTACCTGCAGCAATCGCATTTATGACGATTTGTTTATTATTGCTGATGCCATTAGGTAGAGATGTTTGGTCTTTGGTTATGTTATCAGTGTTCTGGGGAATGGCGATGATGTGCATTGGCTTAGGGATGCAAGTTAAGGTGATTGATTTATCTCCAGATGCTACTGACTTGGCAATGTCAATTTTCTCTGGAATTTTTAATATTGGTATTGGCGCTGGTGCGCTGTTAGGTAACCAAGTTATTGTTCATTTCGGGATGACTAAAATTGGTTATATTGGTGGTACGATCGGTCTGATAGCCTTTGCTTTATGTGTTTATCTATTCAAGCGCTATAGTGAATCTCTTACTGATAGAATAGACGTAGCTACAAATCATTAACTCGTCTTAGCACCATGAAGTAGATATAAAAGCTCTGTGTCATTTTCAGGATAGACAGAGCTTTTTTGTTGTATATAGGAAAATAATAAGTTTCATTATTACTAATTCTAATAATAAGGAAAGGCGATGAAGGGTTTGGGTTTTTTGTTGATGTCTATTATTGCAGAAGTCATTGCGACGACAACATTGAAAGCATCTGATGGTTTTAGTCGTTTTTGGCCGTCTTTGATTGTTATTGTTGGCTATGCTGTCTCTTTTTGGGGGCTTTCGCAGGTAGTAAAAACAATGCCATTGGGTATTGCTTATGCAATTTGGTCAGGTTTAGGGATCGTGTTGGTTTCCGTCGCTGCAATTTATATTTACAACCAAAAACTCGATTTACCTGCAATTATTGGTATGCTATTAATTATTATTGGTGTTTTAGTCATCAATTTATTTTCAAAAAGCGGCGGGCACTAAACAGTTGGTGCAAAATGTTCAGGTAGCATGATAGGAGAAGCAGGGAATGAGGCATAGGGTTAATCATTTTTTTCAGCCAATAATAGCAATGTCACTTATTGGCGTTATATCTGTCATGTTATCTGCGTGTGGTAGTTCAAACGTGGATAAATCGGTGGAACATTCTGCGAGTCAGTATGCTCAACAAGTGGTCAATTTAGGCCCCGGTGCACAAGAAGCTTGTATGTCAGCGGGTGGGTTGCCCGCACTCACATTAGAATTAAATGGGTCACAAACTGCAGTATGCCAATTTGCGAATGGTAAACGTTGTGCTGTTGACATTATACAATCTGGCTCTTGTATATAACTCTTCTTTTTATGAAGTTAATTAATTTTCTTTTAATGGAAAGTTAATTAACTTCATGCATTTATTATAACTGAATGTTAAATTAATATTCATCATTTCTTTTTTTATTTATATTCTAATTACTCATTTATAAATCATCTAATTATGAACATCTATTTAAGTGTTTATTTTAATTATTGATATTTAACGGCGAAGTTACTAATATTAAATAATAAAGAAAAATTTAAATAATTATAAAAGCATATATAAAGACATTTCCATTTATTAAAGAGTAATGCCTAATGAAAAAGAAAATTGAAGAGTATGATGGCCCCGCTGCGGGTTGGGGGGCTGTAAAAGCAGTTGCAGAAGCTTTACGTGGCCAAATGAAAGTAGGACACGATATCATTGCAATGTTTGAAATGAATAAGGTGGATGGCTTTGATTGCCCTGGCTGTGCGTGGCCTGACCCTGTACATACAGCATCATTTGATATTTGTGAAAATGGTGCAAAAGCAATTGCTTGGGAAGCAACATCTAAAAAAACAACCCCAGAATTTTTTTCTAAATATACTGTAACAGAATTACTCGAATGGGATGACTTTCATTTAGAAGATGAAGGGCGTTTAACTCACCCCATGAAATATAATTCACAAACAGACAAATATGAACCTATCGAATGGGAAGAGGCCTTTGAGCAAATAGGTACGCGTTTACAAAGTTATTCAGACCCAAATACCGTTGAATTTTATACCTCCGGTCGGACTTCAAATGAAGCCGCATTCTTATATCAATTACTGGCTCGTGAATATGGAACAAATAATTTTCCAGATTGTTCAAATATGTGCCATGAGCCAACGAGTGTTGGTCTTGCTAACTCTATTGGTGTCGGTAAGGCGACGGTATTATTAGACGATTTTGATAAAGCGGATTTAGTTATTTGTATAGGTCATAACCCGGGGACTAACCACCCGAGGATGTTGAGCTCATTGCGTGAAGTTTCTAAACGCGGCGCAAAGATCATTGCAATAAACCCTTTAAGAGAGCGTGGTCTTGAGCGTTTTACCTATCCACAAGACGTGTTAGAAATGCTGACGCTAGAATCTACACCTTTAGCGGGGCACTATTATAAAGTTCGTGTTGGTGGAGACACTGCGTTACTTAAAGGGGTTATGAAGTTATTGATTGAAAAGCACCAAGCCGCAGTAGATGCAGGAAAAGAGCCTATTCTCGATACTGATTTTATATCAACTCATACACAGGGTTATGAAGCTTTAAAAAATGACTTACTGACAACAAGCTGGAAGGATATTTTAAGGGTTTCTGGCTTGCCACGCGAGTCTATCGAAGAGATTGCAGACCTTTATATTGAAGCAAAAAGCACCATTATTTGTTATGGCATGGGGATCACTCAGCACGAACATGGTACGCAGAATGTTCAGCAATTAGTCAATTTGCTGCTACTTAAGGGTAATATTGGTCGGGAAGGTGCGGGTATCTGCCCATTGCGTGGCCACTCAAATGTGCAAGGTGATAGAACCGTTGGCATTACAGAAAAACCGTCAAAAAGCTTTTTAGACAAAATTGAACAACGATTTGGTTTTAAACCACCAAGCGAATTCGGTCATGCTGCAGTCGCGAGCATGCAAGCCATTTCTGAAGGAAAAGCGAATGCTTTAATTTGCATGGGAGGAAATTTAGCAGTTGCGATGCCAGATAAAGACGCTTGTTTTGCTGGTATGAAAAAGCTTGATTTAGCGGTTCATACTGCAACTAAACTAAATCGCTCCCATTTATTAACAGCTAAGCAAACATTCTTATTACCCGTATTGGGTCGCAGTGAAATAGACAGACAAAGCAGTGGTGTGCAATGTGTTACTGTAGAAGACTCAATGTCGATGGTTCACGCATCAAAAGGTTTACTTAAACCATGTAGCCCTTACCTTAAATCTGAGTGTGCGATAATCGCAGGAATAGCTAAAGCGGCAATACCTCAGAGTAAAGTCGAATGGGATGATTTTATCGGTAACTATGACTTGATCCGTGACGCAATGGAGGCGGTATTACCTGGCTTTGATGATTACAATGCACGTATTAAAATACCGGGAGGATTTCACCTGACAAACGCTGCTTCTGAGCGTCGTTGGTTAACTCAATCAGGTAAAGCTAATTTTGTACCGACAGAAGGCGTTATTGAAGACCCGAATTCAGCAGTAAACAGTGAATTGATTTTGGCAACATTACGCAGCCATGACCAGTATAATACTACAATTTATGGGCTAAATGACCGATACCGTGGTGTGTTTGGGCAACGAGATGTTGTTTTCATCAGTGGTGCAGAAGCCCAAAAACAGAAGTTACAGGCGGGAGATAAAGTGAATCTCATCGCATTAGACCGTGAACAAAAACCGACAAAACGCCGTTTAGATAACCTCACTGTGGTGATCTATGATATGGCAGACCGAAGTGTTGCCACTTATTTCCCTGAAGCCAATAATTTAATTTCATTAGATAATTTCGACCCGCAATGTGGTATTCCTGCGTATAAAAATATCCCTGTGAAATTAGAGAGAGTCATTCAATAGATAGATGTTATTGTTTAGGAACCCCAAATGTTGAATTTAACATTTGGGGTTTTAAAGATTATTTTTTGGCTGGGAAGAATTGGCTGATGATAACAATGATTGCAACTAAGAGATAAGCCGCGAAGATACCAATTAACCATTGTGGCATATCAAGCCCTAAGAATGCCCATTGCCTAACGGCACAGTCACCTGTTGCTTCAAACACTGCAGGGACCCACTCTTGTAATGGTAACCAATCAGGGAAATTAACGAAAAAATCGCAAGAAGCAAATGGAGAAGGATAAAGTTGTAGCATGGTATGTTCCCATGCAAGGTCTAAGCCACGCCAAGCAGAGTAAACCCAAATAAGAATTGCTACCCAGCGTATTACCATATTCCGTGGTGCTATTGCCCCAATTAAGCCAGCAACCATAATGCCAAGTAATGCAACACGTTCATAGACACACATAACACAGGGTTGTAGCTTCATCACATGTTGAAAATATAAGGCCGCACACTCGAGCATAAAGGCAATAAAGGCCATGAGTAGCCAAGCGCCTCTCCCTTGCGAGCAGTAGTTAAAAAATCTGAACATACTTAGTATCCTAATTGAGTAATGCGCACATTTTGCCTCTATCAGCTCGATAAAAAAAGCAATTAAAGTGAAATAATGCAATTTCAGATAAGGCTTTACCTAACATTACAATTAGCCATATTGGTATATGGCTAATTGTTTTAAAGTATAGTTACTGAGCGAATGTAATCAAACCGATACTTTCCATCCAATGAGTGATTGGTACTAGCCAGAGCTCTACCCCTAATAACCCGACAATAGTCATTACGATGGTATATGGAAGAGCCATCCAAACCATACGGCCGTAGGATAAACGGATTAGTGGAGATAACGCTGAGGTTAATAAGAATAAGAAAGCAGCTTGCCCATTAGGTGTTGCAACAGAAGGCAGGTTAGTACCTGTATTAATTGCTACGGCTAAGAATTGGTATTGTTCCATTGATACCAAACCTTCATTCGCTGCTTTTAAGGCTTCAGTAATGTAAACAGTCCCTACGAATACGTTATCTGATACGGCAGAGAGTAGGCCATTAAATAGATAGAATAATGATAATTGTGACGACTCAGAGGATTGCAGCACAAACTGAATAAATGGGGTGAATAGTTGTTGGTCAATGATTACGGCTACAATACTAAAGAAGACAGTTAATAATGCGGTAAAGGGTAACGCTTCCTCGAAGGCTTTCCCCAACGCATGTTCTTCTGTGATACCACAAAATGCGGTCGTTAGCACGATAACAGAAAGACCAATAAGGCCAACTTCCGCTAAATGGAAAGCAAGAGCAACGATTAGCCACACGCCAATTAAGCCCTGAACGACTAACTGTGCAAGATCTCTTTTGGTACGTTTAGCCGTCAGTTTTTTATCGTGCTCAGTCAAAATTTGACGTACAGAGTCAGGAAGTTCAGCACCGTAACCAAATAGCTTGAACTTTTCAACAACAAAACAGACAACCAAACCACAAATAAAAACAGGTATGGTCACAGGAGCCATACGAATATAAAAAGTAATGAAGTCCCAATTAACATGCTTTGCAATGATAAGGTTTTGTGGTTCACCAACCATGGTCATGACACCACCAAGCGCGGTACCAATACCGGCATGCATCATTAAGCTACGTAAAAATGCCCTAAATTGCTCAAGGGTTTGCTTTTGTTCCGCACTATTAATGAAACCATCATTTTGTAGGTCAGTGTTGCTGGGCTGGTTAGAGGCATATTGGTGATAGATAGAATAAAAGCCAATTGAGACGCTAATGACGACGGCAATAACGGTTAATGCGTCTAAAAATGCGGATAAAAATGCACTTGCCATACAAAAAGCAAGGGAAAGAATACGTTTAGACCGCACGTTTATCAACAGTTTGGTGAAAACAAATAACAGTAATTGCTTCATGAAGTAGATACCAGCTACCATAAAAATCAGTAACAGGATAACTTCAAGGTTATTGCTAATTTCATGTGAAATTTGGGCAGGGGTGGTCATACCAATAATAACGGCTTCTATGGCTAAAAGACCACCTGGCTGCAATGGGTAACATTTAAGAGCCATTGCTAATGTGAATATGAATTCAACAACTAATAGCCAGCCTGCGACGAAGGGGCTGATGAAGTAAAAGATAATAGGGTTAATTATTAAAAATACAATAATTGCTAATTTGTACCAATCAGGCGAATTTCCCAGGAAATTTTTCAAAAAAGCAGTTTTTAAACTAAAATCCATTATGATTCGTTATCCTCTTTTATGCGGATGTCGTGTATTGTGCTATACATACTACTCTTATCTTTTGCGGATTTTAAGCTTATTTGCTAATTGAGAGCTTATGAATTATATGGAAATTCTATGATTTGCCTCACTCTTTATTTTTAGTCTAACTATATCAGACGATGACAATCTGGTATGATTTGCCCAATATCCGTCTAAATGTTTGGAATAATAAAAATATGGTTATTAAAGCTCAAAGTCCGGCTGGTTTCGCGGAAGAGTATATTATTGAGAGCATATGGAACAACCGCTTTCCACCAGGTTCAATTTTACCCGCAGAGCGTGAGCTTTCGGAATTAATTGGTGTGACACGAACAACCTTACGTGAAGTGTTACAGCGCTTGGCTCGGGACGGTTGGCTAACCATTCAGCATGGTAAACCAACTAAAGTGAATAACTATTGGGAAACGTCTGGTCTAAATATTTTGGAGACATTGGCTAGGCTAGATCACGATAGGGTGCCCCAGCTAATCGATAATTTATTGGCAGTACGTACCAATATCGCTGCTATTTTTATCCGTACAGCCTTTCGAAATAACCCCGAGAAATCAATAGAAGTATTAGCTGAGCGGGAAAAAGTTGAAGATAATTCAGATGCATTTAGTGATTTGGATTATAACATTTTTCGTGGTCTTGCATTTGCATCCGGTAACCCGATCTATGGCTTGATTATTAACGGCTTAAAAGGGCTTTATACCCGTGTTGGTCGCTATTATTTTTCGAACCCAGAAGCTAGGCGTTTAGCGTTAAATTTCTATCAACAATTAAGCCATCTTTGTCGTGAACAAGCCTATGACCGTATTATGGATTGTGTGCGTAATTATGGAAAAGAAAGTGGAATAATTTGGCATAGTATGCAAAGCAATATGCCTTCAGATTTAGCTCAAAGCCGCTAATTAATTAGCGGTGATACATTTAAGGCCAGCATGTTGCATTGAATCTGCATGCTGGTTTTTTTTATCGTTAATGATTGACAGTTTTTAGTCACATAGCCACCGAATACGCAAATGAAGCGGAAAAACCAATTTTTATTGGTTTTTTGAAATTTAATACTGACAAACACCCTCGAATTGGTTTAATAAAATAAACATATTTTATTGGGCGCATCACTTGAATCGATAGAAAACTCTGAATTAACAAAATAGATAAATTGCCATTATTTTATCCAATTGAATTATAAGAATTTAAATTTATGCTTAAATTTTAGTCTGGTATTTAATATCGACATGTAAAACAAATGTGATGAAATTTAAATTTTTTAACTTTATTGTTAAAAGTGTTAATCCACCACATTGGCAAATAATTTCTAGAATATTATCCTAAAATAAATGATGCATATTTTTATTTTGCGGGGAAGCTATGAAAATTCTAGTGTTAGGTGCGGGAGTGATCGGTGTAACAACAGCATGGTATTTAGCACAAGAAGGGCACGAAGTGCTGGTGGTGGATAGACAACATGATGTAGCAGAGGAAACAAGCGCAGCAAATGCAGGGCAAGTATCCCCTGGCTATGCAACCCCATGGGGGGCTCCTGGTATCCCCCTTAAAGCCGTGAAATGGATGTTTGAAAAACATGCACCCTTGGCAATACGTCCAGATGGTACGTTATTTCAACTGCGTTGGATGTGGCAGATGCTAAAAAACTGCGATATCCAACATTATGCGATGAATAAAAGCCGTATGGTGCGCATTGCAGAATACAGCCGTGATTGTATTCGCCAATTAAGAGTGGATACAGGCATTGAATATGAAGCTCGCCAAGGTGGCACCTTACAGCTTTTTCGTACTGCAGAGCAGTTTGATAATGCAGCGAATGATATTGCGGTCTTACAGCAAGAAGGTGTTCCATTCGAGTTATTGACGTCTAATGAATTAGTTAAAGCGGAACCTGCGTTAGAGTTTGTCAAGCACAAGCTTACAGGGGGGTTGCGATTACCCAATGATGAAACAGGGGATTGCCAGCAGTTCACCAAAAAACTGGCTAAAATGGCGGAAAATGCGGGAGTCCAATTCAAATTTGGTAGCCGGATTGAACAGATTTTAACCGAAGGTAACAAAGTTAGCGGCGTTAAAATAGATGGTGAAATTTTGCAAGCGGACCGATATGTAGTAGCGATGGGCTCTTATTCCACCTCAATGCTACAACGTCTGGTTCAAATTCCGGTTTACCCACTCAAAGGCTATTCATTGACGATGCCAATTATTGATGAACAGCGTGCCCCAATGTCTACTATCTTGGATGAAACATACAAAATTGCAGTAACGCGGTTTGACAAGCGTATTCGTGTCGGTGGAATGGCTGAAGTCGTTGGGTTTAATTTGAATATCCTGAAAAAACGCTGCGAAACATTAAAAATGGTGGTACAAGATTTATATCAAGGCGGTGGTGATATTGCACAAGCGCAATTTTGGACGGGGCTGCGCCCAATGACACCGGATGGTACCCCAATAGTTGGGCCGACTGCATACAGTAATTTATATTTAAATACAGGGCATGGGACGCTGGGCTGGACAATGGCTTGTGGTGCAGGAAAACTGCTAGCAGATTTAATTTCAGGGAACACACCAGAGATAGCGTCTGATGATTTATCGGTATTTAGGTACCTTGATGGCTTTAATACCAAACTGGTTACTCATGGTGATTTAACTCCAGCACGTTAAGCGTTTGATGTTTTGGCATCATTGTAATTTTAGAATTAATTAAATGTACTAAGGAATTAAAATGCCGCGCCCTATAAGTGCTGTTATTCATCTACAAAATTTACAACATAATTTGGCTATTGTACGGCAACATGTTGGAAAATCGAAAATTTGGTCAGTCATGAAAGCAGACGGTTATGGTCACGGTATCAAGCAGATTTGGCCGGCATTAAAAGAAACGGATGGCTTTGGGGTATTAGATTTTGATGAGGCCATTTTATTGCGAAAAGAAGGGTGGAAAGGGCCAATTCTATTGTTAGAAGGTTTTTTTCAGCCACAAGACTTACAATTGATTGACCAGTATAATTTAACAACCAGCGTTCATAGTGAGTGGCAATTGTTTGCTATTGAAAATGCACAATTATCATCACCTATTTCAGTCTATATAAAACTAAATAGCGGCATGAATCGATTAGGTTTTTCACCGAGCGAATACGAAAGTGTGGTTCAACGGTTATCTAAAATGTCGAATGTACGCAGTTTAACGTTAATGAGTCACTTTGCTAATTCAGATACCAAAACGGGCGTTACTGAACCTTTTCAACAAATCCAGCAATTTGAACACTTATCTTTAGAAACCTGTATCGCAAATTCAGGGGCAACACTGTGGCATAAACACACACAATATGATTGGATTCGTACAGGTATTTTGCTGTATGGCGCTTCTCCAAGTGGAAAATCTACTGATATATCTGGGTTGAACTTGAAGGCGGCGATGACCTTACAGTCAGAAGTGATCGCTATCCATGAAATTCCAGCAGGTCAATCAATTGGTTATGGTAGCCGGTTTACATCGACTAAACCTATGCGTATTGCGACAGTAGCGTGTGGTTATGCAGATGGGTACCCTAGACATGCTGCCAATGGAACGCCTGTATGGTGCAAAGAAAAGCGTTGTGCGCTACTGGGGGCTGTTTCAATGGATATGCTGACAATTGATATCAGTGACTGTGGCGATGTTAAGCTTGGTGAGCGAGTGGAGTTATGGGGGCAAAACTTACCGGTTGATGAGGTTGCACAAGCTGCGGGGACAATTGGTTATGAGCTACTTTGTGCGCTAGCAAAAAGAGTTCCTGTTTCTTATGAAAATAAAGTAGAATAAATATTAATCAGTCACGCTAAAAACAGTTAAAATTTAGCTTTAAATGTGATTTCGATTAAGCATATTGGGATTATAGCTATATTGTTATAACATATAGCTGTGATCTATTTCTCATTATTTTTAGGTTGAATATATGTCAAAAGCAATTAAATTAACGACACTTGAATCGCCACGGGTTTAACAGACACCTCAGAGTCATTTAAGATGGCTTAAAGAGAGGTGCCCATGAGCGGTAAGCGTTATCCCGAAGAGTTTAAAATTGAAGCAGTCAAACAGGTTGTTGATCGCGGTTATTCTGTTGCCAGCGTTGCAACACGTCTCGATATCACCACCCACAGCCTTTACGCCTGGATAAAGAAGTACGGTCCGGATTCTTCCACTAATAAAGAACAGTCAGATGCTCAGGCCGAGATCCGCCGTCTCCAGAAAGAGCTGAAGCGGGTTACCGACGAACGGGACATATTAAAAAAAGCCGCGGCGTACTTCGCAAAGCTGTCCGACTGAGGTACGCCTTTATCCGTGACAACACCTGTTGCTGGCCTGTTCGCCTGCTCTGTCGGGTGCTGGATGTTCATCCCAGTGGTTTTTACGCCTGGCTTCAGCAGCCGCATTCACAACGCCATCAGGCAGACCTAAGACTTACAGGACAGATTAAACAGTTCTGGCTGGAATCGGGATGCATCTATGGTTATCGCAAAATCCATCTGGATCTGCGGGACAGCGGGCAACAGTGCGGAGTGAACAGAGTCTGGCGACTGATGAAACGTGTCGGGATAAAGGCTCAGGTTGGATACCGGAGCCCGCGAGCACGTAAAGGCGAAGCCAGTATCGTGTCGCCCAACAGGCTCCAGCGACAGTTCAATCCGGATGCTCCGGATGAGCGTTGGGTAACGGACATAACCTACATCAGGACCCACGAAGGCTGGCTGTATCTTGCCGTGGTTGTTGATCTGTTCTCACGCAAAATTATCGGCTGGTCCATGCAATCCCGGATGACAAAGGACATTGTCCTGAACGCACTGCTGATGGCTGTATGGCGGCGTAATCCCCAAAAACAGGTGCTGGTTCATTCGGATCAGGGCAGTCAATACACAAGCCATGAGTGGCAGTCGTTCCTGAAATCACACGGCCTGGAGGGCAGCATGAGCCGTCGCGGTAACTGCCATGATAATGCGGTTGCAGAAAGCTTTTTCCAGTTGTTGAAACGCGAACGGATAAAGAAAAAGCTCTACGGAACGCGGGAAGAAGCCCGCAGCGATATTTTTGATTACATCGAAATGTTTTATAACAGTAAGCGTCGGCATGGTTCTAGCGATCAGATGTCACCGACAGAATATGAAAACCAGTATTATCAACGGCTCGGAAGTGTCTAGATTATCCGTGGCGATTCAACTTGCGGTGGCTTTGAGTGTGTTATCTGGGGCCGCCTTTGCAGGAACTTGGTCAGTTGGTGGTTCAGTATTAGCACAGTCAACACCTTATAAAGGAATTAAGAGCCGTGATTATGTCACGCCAGTGCCTATAGTTAATTATGATAGTGAGAATTTCTATTTTCATACATTAGCAGCTGGTTATTATTTATGGAATGATACACAAGACCAGTTATCATTGGATGCTTATTATTACCCACAATTTTTTAAACCTAAAGACAATGATGATAAAGCAATGCGTGAGTTAGACCGTCGCCGTGATACGGTGATGACCGGTCTGACTTATCGTCATAAAGCTGATTGGGGTACACTAAGAACGAATATATCTGGTGATATCTTAGGTATCAGTAATGGTATTCGTGGTGAGTTTGCCTACCTGTATGGCTTTGAAGGTGACAAATGGTCAATCACTCCGGGCCTTGGTGTTAAATGGGATAGTAAGAACCAAAACCGTTATGAATATGGCGTGTCTTCAAAAGAATCACGTAATAGCGGTTTAAAACGTTATAACCCAGGTTCAAGTTGGACACCATACATTGAAGTGACAGGAAATTACCGCTTTGATGAAAATTGGACTGTATTCGCAATGGGCCGTGTTGACCGTCTACCAAGTGAAGTGAAAGATAGCCCAATGGTAAATAAAGATGTTTCCGCCATTATGTGGACAGGTGTCACTTACACATTCTAAGTTTGTGATAGAAAATTAAATTAATTAGCCCCTGATATTCTTACAATTATCAGGGGCTAATTTTATCTATCTAGTTATCTACCTAGAAAATTTATATTCTTAGAATGGATAATTAATCTTGCGGCTTATTATCGCGACTGACCATCACTAAAGAAAGACGAGCAGGGTGTTGTGCTTCACTTTTCATCGGGACGTTGATCCTTGCCGTTTCTACACAAACCATTTGTTTGTACCCATTATTTGGCATGTCATCCATGCTACATGATAATTCTGCCCAAGGGTTCCAACAGACAACATCACTATTATGGTAATGGTGAATTTCTATTGTACGTGCCCAGCCATCATCACGTAATAAGCTGTATTCTTCCGGTTCTGAATAAATACGATCGGTGTGCTTATTAAATTTGAGTGGTTCATTCACATAAGCTTCTTTATCTGCGACTTTATCGAAGTAGTGGCCGCCTAACCCATAGACGGTGGCTTTTTGGATATCACTGATATTGAAATAACTATGCAATGCGGCAGTCGTTTCGAAATCTCCATAACTTTCTAATTCAAGTTCACATGTTTCCCCAAGTTTCATACGTAAGATCAGGGTGAACTCATGGGGCCATAATTTACGGGTATAGTCGGTATCCGTTAACGTGAAGGTTAAAATAACACCATCTTCATGTTCATTATGTGCGGTGAATTGCCAAGGTAAAATTCGTGCAAAACCATGACTAGGACTGGCAACAGGACCGAACCAAGGCCAACAAATAGGAATACCACCGCGAATAGCAACGCCTTCTTTAAAGGCACTTTCTGAACTTAGCCATAAGCAAGGTTTTTGCCCCGCGGGTTGCCAATCAATAAGTTGAGCGCCTTGTAAACTGACAGCACCACGTACTTTGGGATGTGAAATAACAATAAGTGGGAGCTCATCGAGTTGGCGTTGAGTAATGTAAGCAGAGACTTGTTTAATGACTGGTAGTGCAAAAAGTTTGTCGTGCATGGTATTAGGCCTGTGTTCATTCACTTAAATTATTTAGAAGTTCCTGTGTGGCATACTTAAAGCCGCAGTGAATCGTATTCGTTCTAAAATAAGTCATGTTTATAGCGTATCCAATAGATGATCAACCATAAGCGATATTGCAGAAAATATGAAGTGTTAATTTGTTATTGGATACGATACAAAAGAGCCGCCAAATTGGCGGCTCAGTTAGACAGATTACATTACAGCTCTTATTTAGAGATGTGAGCGATCAGGTCTAAAACTTTGTTAGAGTAACCCGTTTCGTTGTCATACCAAGAAACTAATTTAACAAAGTTGTCGTTCAGTGCGATACCTGCTTTAGCATCAAATACTGAAGTCAGTTTTTCACCGTTGAAGTCAGTTGATACAACGTCATCTTCAGTGTAACCCAGAACGCCTTTCAGTTCGCCTGCAGCTGCTTCTTTGATCGCATCACAGATTTGAGCATAAGTTGCTGGTTTTTCTAAACGAACAGTTAAATCAACAACTGATACGTTAGGAGTAGGTACACGGAAAGACATACCAGTCAGTTTACCGTTCAGCTCAGGGATAACTTTACCTACGGCTTTAGCAGCACCGGTTGATGAAGGGATGATGTTTTGAGCAGCACCACGACCACCACGCCAGTCTTTGTGTGAAGGACCATCAACAGTTTTTTGTGTTGCAGTTGTTGCGTGAACTGTTGTCATCAGACCTTCAACGATACCGAACTTGTCATTGATAACTTTAGCCAGTGGAGCTAAGCAGTTAGTTGTACAAGATGCGTTAGAAACGATTTCTTGACCTGCGTAAGCTTTGTGGTTAACGCCCATAACGAACATAGGAGTATCATCTTTAGAAGGGCCAGTCAGAACAACTTTCTTAGCGCCAGCTTGGATGTGTTTACGTGCAGTTTCATCAGTTAAGAAGATACCTGTTGCTTCAGCAACGACGTCAACACCGACTTCGTTCCATTTCAGGTTCGCAGGATCTTTTTCTGCTGTTACACGGATTTTTTTGCCGTTTACAACTAGGTGACCATCTTTAACTTCAACAGTACCGTTGAAACGACCATGAGTTGAGTCGTATTTCAGCATGTATGCCATGTATTCTGCATCGAGCAGGTCGTTGATAGCAACGATTTCGATGTCAGAACGCTCTTGTGCAGCACGGAAAACGATACGGCCAATACGACCAAAACCATTAATACCTACTTTGATAGTCATAGTATTTCCACCAGCTATTTATTCGTGAATTAAGTTGTAGTTAAAGTTACCAAAACCTTGCCAGCCGTCAAGCGGAATCGTGTCAATTATTGAAAAAAATCAATTCTGATACCACCAATTGCTTATTTGTCAGCCACTTCAGCGGCAAATACAGCCGCACGTATTATCGGGATTGTACGGCATAATGAAACCATCTATCAGTGATATATGTGATACGGTTCACAAATCAAAACGGAAAGTAAGATGCTTCTTAGTTTAGAATAGTTTTACAGAAAATGTTGTTAATTTTTTGTTGATTGAAATTGATGTATGATAACCATCAACCACTTTAGTTATTTAAATATTTAGGTATGACATGTCAAGTAAAGATAAACAACCTATTGATATTTCAAAATTAAATGAGATGCAGCGTTACGTTACACAGCAAGCAGGTACCGAGCCGCCATTTAGTGGTCAATTATTGCATAACCGTAAAGAAGGTGTGTACGAGTGCTTATGCTGTGGTTCACCTTTATTTATGTCTGAGACCAAATTTGATGCAGGTTGTGGGTGGCCAAGTTTTTACCAACCCGTCAATGAAGAGGCAATCAAATACATTGAGGATTTCTCTCATGGGATGCACCGCATTGAAGTTCGCTGTCAACACTGTAATGCGCATTTAGGGCATGTGTTTCCAGATGGTCCTCAGCCTACTGGTCAGCGTTACTGCATTAATTCAGCATCATTAAGCTTTATTGATGACGATAGCGGTGAAAAGACGCGTGGATAAAGAGCTGAAGTGTGCTGAAACCATTTTTTTAGAATGACAAAAACGATTCAGCTATTGGCTGAAATCAAGAATAATAAAATAATGAGTGAATTATGTATTGGAAGGAGCTTTACCGTGAGCGTTGAAGTCAGTCCTGAGCAACTTGAACAATTATTAGCAGTGATGACCCCTGAAATTTATGAACGCCTTGTGACCGCTGTTGAGCTCGGTAAATGGCCAGATGGTGTGATGTTAACGCCAGAACAAAAAGAACATAGCTTACAAATGGTATTATTGTGGCAGTCACGGCATAACCATGACCCTGAGCATATGACGGTAGGGACTAATGGTGAAATTACGATGAAGAGCAAGCAAGAGCTAAAAACGTTGTTTCAAGGTGAGATGTTAGCAACATTAAAACCGCAAAATAATGATGAATAATGGTTGCTCTAGAGAATAGCTTGTTGATTCAATATGATGCTGCATAGTGACAGTGTCACTAAAACAAGTTTTCTCAATTACTAGATTTTCAATTATTACATGAGAAAACTTGTCCATAAAACATGTCCTAATGCAGGTCGGTTAATGTAATTAACCTCGCACCTTGATTTTGCATTTCGACTAAAGCTTCTTGGCTGTCATTGGCCCCGAGATTGACGCCTCTACAGCCATCGACTAAAACATCTACGGTATAACCTAATTTTAACGCATCTAACACGGTAAATTTGACACAGTAATCCGTCGCAATTCCCATAATAATTAAATGCGAAATATGGTGTTCTTGTAGCCACGCATGTAGGCGCGTTTGGCTAATTTTATCATTATCAAAAAAGGCACTATAGCTATCAACCTGGGGGTTTTCCCCTTTGGTAAAAATTGCACTAATAAGCGATTGATTTAAATTTTTGTGTAATTCAGCGCCATGTTCACCTTGTACGCAATGAATAGGCCACCAAACTTGTGTAATACCATTTAGCTCACCGACTTCGCCAATTTGAGTATTTGAATTGGCCGCGAAACTAAGGTGTGTCGCAGGGTGCCAATCTTGGCTTGCAATGATGTCTATCTGTTTTTGTTGGCAAATATCCATCGCTTTATTAGCAACATCAATAACATGTTCGCTTTCATTTACTGCTAATGTGCCACCCGTGCAGAAATCGTTTTGTAAATCGACTAACAGTAATGCTGCTTTCATTATGTCCTCAGTATGTTATCTGTCTGTTATTCATCAGCATAGCTCAACTCGCCGCGTAAATTATTCTGCATTAACTCACGGATTAAAGCAGGGGTATAATTTTGACTCAGTAAGTAGTGCAATTTACTTAAGGCGGCTTCAAAAGTCATGTCATATCCACTTATCACACCCGCTTCTGCAAGTGCGTGTCCTGTGGCGTAGCCTTCCATATTAACACGGCCAGAAATACATTGTGTCAGGTTCACCACAATAATCCCTCGGTTCGTTGCTTCACGGAGTATGCGCAGTAATTCAGGCTGCTGAGGGGCATTACCGACACCGTAAGAGCGCAATATCAGCGCTTTAACGGGTTGTTGGAGAATGTTGCGTACAATTTCAATTGATAGCCCTGGATAAAGTGTCACAACGCCGATAGGTTGAGGTGTAATTCGGTGACTTTTAAATTCGCCTATACCAATAGGTGCAGGGCACGTATTAAATGAGCGAATATGAATGCCAGCTTCCATTAATGGCGAACAGTTAGGTGAACTGAAAGCATCAAAGCCATCTGCATGGGCCTTAACAGTGCGGTTACCGCGATATAATTTATTATTGAAAAATAATCCCACTTCATTAATGGGGTAGTTTGCTGCTAAATATAATGCATTTAGTAGATTAGTTTGCCCATCAGAACGTAATGCTTCTAACGGGATTTGTGACCCTGTCACTATTACGGGTTTTTTCAAGTTTTCAAACATGAAAGATAACGCTGAGGCGGTGAAAGCCATCGTGTCAGTGCCATGTAATATGACAAACCCATCATAAAGTGGATAGTTCTCACGTATATCATCAGCGATAAGTTGCCAGTCTTCAGGAGTGATATCAGATGAATCAATTAAAGGCTGATGTTCACGGATCGTAAACTCAGGCATTTCAGGGCGGTGAAACTCGGGCATCTGAGCTAACTGAGCTTGCAAATGGCCGGAAACAGGAATATATCCCTGTGGTGAATGGCGCATGCCAATTGTTCCACCAGTGTAAACAACATAAATTGATTTCTTCTGCATCTTATTACCTAATTTATCCAACTTATCGAAGGAGAGTGATTATCAGGATTTTGACGTATTTGTTAGCGTATTACTATCGTTAACTTGCGAATAGTTAGATTGATATGAGGTTATTGATGGGTTTGTGAGAGAAATCCCCTTCATTGAATCTGAAGGGGATTCAGTGATCAGTTAATTTCCGCGCAATTTAAACAAAAAGCATAGCGGTTTTGTGGGTCATTCATTTTTAAGAAAAATTGCGCTTGTTGGCGGATATCCGTCGCGACTGCAGGTGGTAAAAATACGTGTAGCACATCCGGCATGGCGGCTTGAACGTTTGTTGTTAATTCAAGTAACAATTGATCCATAAAGGTCAACTCAGGCTTCATCCAATCTAACTTAACGTCAGTGAGTTTAGCGAGCTCAGCAGCTTTATCTACGGCATTATCAAAATCACCTAGTTGGTCTACAAGACCATTTTTAAGCGCGTCTTGCCCAATCCATACACGGCCTTGAGCGATTTGGTCTATCTCTGCTGGTGTTTTATGGCGAGATTTAGCCACTAAGCCAATAAATGTCTCATAGCCATTCTCAATGGTAATTTGCATCATGTCAGCAAATTGTGGGCTGATCCCTTTAGTCAAAGAAATATCGGCTAATGGCGACGTTGATACGCCATCAGTATATACCCCTATAGAATCTAAAGATTTTTCAAAGGTATTAATTACGCCAAATATACCAATCGAACCAGTCAGCGTGTTTGGACTGGCAATGATATAGTCCGCTGGAGTTGAGACCCAATACCCCCCAGATGCAGCCATTCCCCCCATAGATACAACAACAGGTTTACCTGCAGCATGAGCAGAAGCCAGTTCACTGCGGATCAAATCAGAAGCGCTTACGCTACCACCTGGGCTGTTAACGCGCAAAACTATCGCTTTAATATTATCATCAAGGCGAGCGTCACGAATTTGTGCTGCGATGGTATCGCCTCCTGCAATCCCAGCCGTTTGTGGGCCATCCATGATAGCACCTTGAACGACAATCACGGCGATATTGCCACTTTGATTAGCATTGGTATCTGCTATTTTAGTGGAATAATCATAGATACTAATATTATTGAATTGTTTATCTTCTTTATTCCAGCCAAAGTGTTTACTGAGTAAATCTTCAACTTGTTCGTTAGTATAAAGTTTATCAACCAATTTTTGTTTTAACGCGTATTGTGCGCTATCGCCTTTGACTGAGCGTAATTTCTCTAAAATAGCATCAGCCCCAGGAAAAATTTGTGTGCTGGTCGTATTACGGTTTTTGGCGATTTCTGTGAGGTAATTGTTCCAAAGAGCATCCAGCCACTGTTTATTGGCTAAACGTGCTTCAGGGGACATCTCATCACGCATTAATGGCTCAACCGCTGATTTATAGGTACCAACACGGAAAATATGGCTACTAACTTTAAGTTTTTCTAACAGTGACTTGTAGTAGAGTCCATTCGTTGCAAAACCATATACCCCAACCGCACCTTGCGGTGTGAGGTAAATTTCATCAGCGTAACTGGCGAGGTAGTATTGCGACTGATTATAACTGTTACCAATGGCGTAAACCTGTTTCCCTGAACTTTTAAATTCATTGATTGCTTTACCGATATAAGCTAGAGAGGGCTGATCGGCTCCAGCTAAATCATCTAGGCGTAATACCATCCCTGTAATGCGATCATCATTTGCAGCGGTACGGATGGTATCAACGATGTCGAATAGTGAATTTTCTTGCATTCGGCTGTTTGAGGTACCAAGTAATTCACGGCTCATACGACCAAATGGGTCTGGAGTAGAGACTTGGTCTACGATAACCCCCTGTAAATCCACATACAAAGCACCAAAATAATTTTTTTCGGGTTGAGTCTCTGTCTGATAAAGAGCAATCGACCCAATAACAACAAAAAATAATACTAAGAAAATGGCGTTGAAAACGAATTCCCTAATAAAGTTCAGTGCTCGCCAGCTAATTCTAAAAATGGTAGCGATGATGTCCCATAGTTGACGCATGTTTTCTCCTATCCTACATATTCTGCACCACAAGGGTGTTGGCTTCATTTGTTTGCCGTTGACTTATGGCACAAACTATTTTTGGATATTACATAAATAGTTCTTTCTACAGTTGGGTTACTTCAGCCTGTAGCACGAATTAACAACAATATACTCAAAAGCAAATCTGTTACCCGATCACCACATCGAACACTTGATATCTTAGTTGTATCAATACAATTAGTTGCAATAGCGGGCTATTTTTATGCATAACAAAATTATGATACGCAAGGTACAATGCTTCAATGATATTTTTCACATGTGACAAATGATACAATTCAATGAATTTATAACGTAATTTTACCTAACGAATAACTGTTATTGTTGTATTAGTGTAAGCGATTTTCCTTTAAGCTTAAACAATAGATAGCGTGGGTATAATTATCTAATTGAATGATTATCATATCAGTTTACTCTTAAACGGAGACAAATATGGATGCTTTGACCCTTTTGTTGAACCGCCGTTCAGCTTCAAGACTTACAACACCAGCACCGCAAGGCGAAGAACTCGACAATATACTTGCTGCGGGGATGAGAGCACCTGATCACGGTGCTTTGAAGCCGTGGCATTTTGTTGTCATGCAAAATGAGGGGATTAAACGCTTCAGTGAGCTATTGGAAAAAGCGGCAATTGAAGGGCAATTAGGTGCAGAGGTACAAGAAAAAGCCCGTAATGCCCCTTTTCGTGCCCCATTAATTATTACTGTGATCGCTAAATTAAAAGATCATCCGAAAATACCACAATGGGAACAATTAGTTGCTGCGAGCTGTACGGTACAAGCAATGCAGATGGCAGCAGTAGCTCAAGGTTTTGGCGGTATATGGCGCTCAGGTTCATGGACAGAAGATGCTGTGGTTCGTGCTGGATTAGGTTGTGGAGATAATGACCGCATTGTTGGGTTCCTTTATTTAGGAACTCCAGAGCTTAAAGCGCCAGTAAAAGTACAAGCTCCTGATATGACAGGCTATGTATCTCACTTCTAAAGAGAATAATAATGACTGAAAAAATTAGATTAACTCAATATAGTCATGGTGCTGGTTGCGGTTGTAAAATTGCACCGAAAGTATTAGAGCAAATTCTGCACACAGAGCAAGCAAAATTTCATGATCCACATTTGTTAGTTGGTAATGAAACTAAAGATGATGCGGCCGTTTATGATTTAGGTAATGGAATAGGCATCATCAGCACAACAGACTTTTTCATGCCGATCGTTGACTCCCCATTTGAATTTGGTCGTATTGCAGCAACCAACGCGATTAGCGATATTTTTGCAATGGGTGGTAAGCCAATTATGGCCATTGCTATTTTAGGCTGGCCAATTGCGAAGTTACCACCGGAAGTGGCTCGTGAGGTGATTGAAGGTGGACGAGCAGCTTGTGCTGATGCGGGTATCTCGTTAGCTGGTGGCCATTCTATTGATGCACCTGAGCCTATTTTTGGTTTGGCGGTTACGGGTGTTGTGAATACGGAGTATGTGAAGAAAAATAGTGCCGCAACAGCGGGGTGCGAATTGTTCTTGACGAAACCGCTTGGAATTGGTGTTTTGACAACAGCAGAGAAAAAAGGGGTGCTTGCGCCGGAACATCAACACTTAGCGGCAGAAACCATGTGCCAAATGAATAAGCTAGGTGCGGTGGTTGCGCCTTTAGATGGTGTGACGGCAATGACTGACGTGACTGGTTTCGGTTTATTAGGTCATTTAAGTGAGATTTGCGAAGGATCTAAAGTTCGTGCTGAAATCTCCTTTAGTAAAGTTCCTAAATTAGCCAATGTCGAAAAATATATTGAAGCAGGTTGTGTTCCTGGGGGAACCACTCGTAACTTTGACAGTTATGGGCACCTTATTGGCCCTATGAGTGATATGCAGCGTCAACTACTGTGTGATCCTCAAACTTCTGGCGGCTTACTTATTGCAGTAAAACCTTCCGAAGTCTCTAAAATTAAAGAGATTGCACAGCAGCAAGGTGTTTTGTTACAGTCTATCGGTAAATTATTACCCCATCAGGATAATGTTCCTTTAGTTGAAGTGATAGATTAATTTATGCGTTTGTTTATTGCGGAAAAACCGAGCCTTGCAAGGGCCATTGCAGATGTATTACCAAAGCCCCATAAACGAGGTGATGGTTTTATTCAATGTGGTGATGGCCAAACTGTAACATGGTGTATTGGCCATCTTTTAGAGCAGGCGGAACCCGATGCTTATGAACCTCGGTATGCACGATGGAATCTTCAGGATTTGCCAATTATCCCTGATAAGTGGCAATTGAAGCCCCGTCCCGCAGTAACTAAACAATTAAAAACTATTGAAACATTGCTGAAGCAAGCCTCAATAGTTGTCCATGCAGGAGACCCCGATAGAGAAGGTCAATTGCTGGTGGACGAAGTGCTTGACTTTTTAAAGCTCGACCCTGAAAAACGTAGAGAAGTAAAACGTTGTTTAATCAATGACCTTAACCCGCAAGCCGTTGAGCGGGCAATTGAGCGTTTGAGAGAAAATCGTGAGTTTATTCCTCTTTGTGTCTCTGCCTTAGCAAGAGCACGGGCAGATTGGTTGTATGGCATCAATATGACCCGTGCTTATACGTTATTAGGGCAACGAGGAGGCTATCAAGGCGTTCTTTCTGTAGGGCGGGTACAAACTCCGGTATTGGGGTTAGTTGTTAGGCGCGACGAAGAAATAGAAAACTTTGTACCTAAAGACTATTTTGAGGTTAAAGCTCATATTGTTACGCCAAAGGATGAGCGCTTTGTAGCGATATGGCAGCCAAGCGACTCCTGTATTGACTATCAGGATGAAGAAGGGCGTTTATTCCATCGACCGCTTGCAGAGCATGTGGTATCGCGTATTGAGGGCAAACCTGCCATAGTGACGCAATATCAGGACAAGCGCGAATCAGAAATTGCACCGTTGCCTTTCTCTTTATCTTCTTTGCAGATTGAAGCTGCCAAAAAATATGCGTTGAGCGCTCAAGAAGTATTGGACATTTGCCAACGTTTATATGAAACACATAAGTTGATTACTTATCCACGTTCAGATAGCCGTTATTTACCGGATGAACATTTTGCAGGGAGACACAGTGTCTTGAATGCAATTGCGGTGCATCAACCAGACCTCACTGAATTTGAATTACCTGAGCTGGATAAAAAGAACCGGTGTTGGGATGATAAAAAAGTCGATGCTCACCATGCCATTATCCCAACAGCAAAAACGGCAGTAGTAAAGTTAACTGAAAATGAAAGTAAAATTTACCAATTGATTGCGCGTCAATATATTATTCAGTTTATGCCCGATGCGGTTTACCGTAAGTGTACAATTGATCTAGAAATTGAAAAGGGTAAATTTATCGCAAAAGCTCGATTTCTTGCTGAAGCAGGTTGGCGAGTCGTATTGGGCAATAAAGAGCGCGATGCTGAAAACGATGGTATGCCACTGCCAGTTGTGAGTAAGAATGATGAGTTGTTATGTGAAAAAGGGGAAGTGGTTGAACGGCAAACGCAGCCTCCACGTCCTTTTACGGATGCAACGTTATTATCAGCAATGACTGGGATCGCTCGTTTTGTACAAGATAAAGCATTAAAAAAAGTATTGCGAGAAACGGATGGGCTTGGTACAGAAGCGACTAGAGCCGGTATCATTGACTTACTATTCAAACGCCAATTTCTCTACAAAAAAGGGCGTTATATTCATTCCTCGCCTGCGGGAAGGGCTCTAATTCATGTTTTACCCGATATGGCAACATTACCAGATATGACAGCCCATTGGGAGTCAGTATTAACCCAAATTAGTGAAAAACAATCACGTTATGATGATTTTATGCATCCACTAAGCCAAACGCTAATGCAATTAATTCACCATGCACGTCAGTTTACAAATTTGAGGGCATTTCGAGAACTCCCCGCTCCATCAGTAAAAACGGGAAAAAAACAAGTAAAAGCGGGTAAGAAAACAAAAAAGAAACAGGATTAGTTGAGTCTGGTAAATCAATAAAAGGCGCTTAAGGCGCCTTTTTGCATTATGACAAGTAAGAAAGTTTACTTTGAGAGGTCAAATTCAGACCATACAGGTGCGTGGTCTGATGGCTTTTCCATCCCGCGGATTTCGTAATCAATACCCGTTGCAATACAACGCTCAGCGAGTTTATTGGAGGCCAGTAATAAATCGATACGTAGGCCACGGTTATCATCGAAGCCTTTCGAACGGTAGTCAAACCATGAGTAGCAATCAGAAACATCAGGGTTTTTTGCACGATATGTATCGACTAAACCCCAGCCTAATAATTTAGCTAACCACTCACGCTCTTCGGGTAAAAAAGAGCATTTTCCGGTTTTTAACCAACGTTTACGGTTTGCATCACCGATACCAATATCAAGATCGGTTGGGCTGATATTCATGTCACCCATAATGAGCAACTGTGACTCTGCCGTTTGTGTTGATGTGATGTAATTTTGTAAATCTTGATAAAATTTTTCTTTTGCCGGAAATTTTGTTGGGTGGTCACGGCTTTCTCCTTGAGGAAAATAACCATTTACAACCGTCAATGGGCCGCGATCTGTTTGGATATCAGCCATGATAATGCGACGCTGTGCATCGTCATCGTCAGTTGGAAAACCTTTACGGACAGCAAGAGGCTCATTTTTAGTTAATAGAGCTACGCCATAATGCGCTTTTTGACCGTGATAAAAAACATGATAGCCGAGCTGACTAACTTCTTCATAAGGAAACATATCATCATGGACTTTGGTTTCTTGTAAGCCAATAACCTCAGGTTGATGTTTTTCGATGATTGCAGCGAGTTGGTGAGGGCGAGCTCGAAGGCCATTAATATTGAACGATATGAATTTCATGGTTTTTTATCACCTAGTTTTATGATTATTATGCTTATTCTACCAGATGGTAGCAATACTGTAACCCCGCGGAGTATGTTTCAACGGTTAGATTGTTTTAAAGACGATAATGACTATGATAAAAATGCTCATGGCTTAACTTATTCTTGGTATAGTATCAAAATTCAGTGGTTAATATAAAAATAATAATAAATTTAATTAATCAAAAAATATTATGGCCAATTAAATTTATTATGGGTGCTAGAGTTTAGTTTTCTATTAAAGCTAAATTAATAATATCATTATTAACTAGTTTTAATTTCATTTAAAGTCAATTGGTTATTTATATTTTAATGTGATTTAATAGTGGGGGAATAAAAAATAATCAATCGAAACAATATAATATATTGCTTTGTAATGATGGAAATTATAAAAATACTTTTATGAAATATTGTTAATCATTCAATAAAAAATCAAGTTTGATTTTTTATTTTGTGAATTAATTTCTGGGTTAATCAATATAATTATTAATGAGAAAGTTAAGTATGTTGATTAATATTTTAATAAACTGAATGGGGTCATAGATATGTTCTTTTCAAGAAAATTAGAGGCGTTTATGGCGGTTGTTGAGAATGGCTCGTTAAGCAAGGCTGCAAGAGTGATGAACCGTACGACACCTCCCATCGCGAAGTCAATCAAAGACTTTGAGACAAGCCTAGGAAAACGGCTTTTTAAACGAGAAAAATTTGGAATGACATTAACTAAGGATGGCCAAGAACTTTATAACGATCTAAGAGATCTTTATTTACAGGAGAAAGAAATAACAAAAAAACATTTTTCTGGTTATATAATAAATGAGGCTAATATTTATTATGATTGGGGTAAGGAAAGCCATTTAATTAATTTATATCAATCAGCACATCAAAATAATGTGCAAGTAAATATATTAAGGTTTAATTATGATGAAGTAGATGAAATTGTCGATTATGATGGTAATACACTTATTCTTAGCTCTGAACAAGTTGTCAGTGAGCGATTTTCATTACAAAAAATAATAGAAAACTCACCATTAGGTATCTATTGTAGGAAAGAACTTTATGAAAAATTCCATTATGATCTTGTTACACTATTACAAAAAAGTACATGGCTATGTGATCCCGCATTTTATAAAAGTTCATTAATGAGCGATTTATTAGCAAAAATTGAAACGGTTGATAATAAAACGAGTGTGAGACAAATGGATAATATTGGTTGTTGCCAAAGTTTCATTCAAGATGGTGATTTTATAGGCATAATAGACCATTATCCAGAAGAAGAATTGATTGATAAATCATTGATTTATATACCATTGAATAAAATTTTGGGGAAAAGTGTGTGTTATATCTATAAATCAAAATCACACTCAAGTGTGTTAAATCGTTTTATGGGAGTTGTTGATAAACTAGGAGGTGAAATCAATTAAATGGTGGTGGGAGAAGGATTCGAACCTTCGAAGTCTGTGACGGCAGATTTACAGTCTGCTCCCTTTGGCCGCTTGGGTATCCCACCAGATTTTGAGTTGCTGTAATCATTGACAGCGGGCGGCATCATATCAAATGACGCGCCGCTGTAAAGCATTAATTTTCAATAAAATGGTTGTTTGCTGTTTTTTTATTCTTAATGCGTGTTAAATCAACAAAGTGTTGTTAAATAAGCCGCTATATTATTGGCTTATAAAATAATGGTGCGATTACCATATACAAATACACGTTGAGCTAAGACCCAATAGAGAGCATGGCTTAGTACATTTTTTTCAACATCACGCCCTGCACGCATCATATCATCGGCTGTGAATGTATGGTCTACATTAATCACATTCTGTGTAATGATTGGTCCTTCATCAAGGTTATCATTAACAAAGTGCGCAGTAGCCCCAATAATTTTTACGCCACGCTCATAAGCTTGGTGATAAGGGCGGGCACCAATAAATGCAGGTAAAAACGAGTGGTGAATATTGATAATTTGGTTTGGATAATGCTGCACAAATGCAGGCGTTAATACACGCATATATTTAGCTAAGACAACATAATCAGGCTGATATTGGTCTATCTGCGCTGTCATTTTTTCGTCATGTTGTTCGCGTGTTAGGCCTTCATGGCTAATATGGTGGAATGGAATGCCAAATTGTTCGACTAAGTTTTTTAGCGTGTCGTGGTTTCCAATAACCGCTGCAATTTCAACATCTAAGCCATCATAAGCACTCTTCATGAGCAGGTCGCCCAAACAATGTGCTTCTTTTGTAACCATAACGACAATACGACGACGACCCGCTGTGTTTAATTCACGTTGAGATCCAACTGGTAATGCATCATCGAGGTCAGCTAATAATGTTTCATCGTTGAAAATTCCCTCTAACTCAGTTCTCATAAAGAAACGGCCAGTGTGATGATCAACAAACTCATTATTTTGTACAATGTTGAGTTGGTGCTTATAGCAAATATTGGTGATTTTCGCGATTAATCCTTTCGCGTCAGGGCAAATTGTCCTGAGAATTTTTTTCTGTACAATTTTGTGTTGCATGAAACAGCCTAATCCTTAACTAACAAAGCGATATGAAAAAATGACGGATTGAGTATCAAATGTGTCTCATTAGACAGGCATTAAATAAAGGGTAATTAGTCTGGATGACCACACTTTTTATATTTTTGACCAGAGCCACAGGGGCATAAATCATTACGACCGACTTTGGGGGTAATGCCGTCTATATAATACCAACACGAATCCATCTTAATAAAACGCGAACGTTCATGAATAAGCTGCTTATGATCAGCTTTTTCATCAATAAAGCAAGCCGAAAATTCGACATAAGCTTCATTGGGATTTTTAGCATAAGAAGAACTAATAACACGAAGACCAAACCAGTGTGTTTTCGGAAAACTATTGACTATTTCTTGATGCCATTCTTGAGCATGGCAATCTGGGTGCCATGTTTTAATAAGATAATCGACGTCTTGGTGTACATAAGCACTATACCTTGAACGCATAAGTTGCTCTGGTGTCTGTGGAATAGCTTTCCCTTGTAAAAAAGGAGCGCAGCATTGCTCAAATTGTGCTTCGTTGCCACAGTAACACCTATCTTCTACTTGTGATTTCATAACACTCTCTATAAAAATAAGTATAAGATTGAAAAGTCACTATACTTAAATGATGGCGAATAAATGATTTTATCGTATGAATAATTGTATTGTTAATTAAACCAGGCTTTTGCAGTAGGTATCTTATGAAAAATAGAAAAATACTCATAATAGAAGACGAAATCACCTTCTGTACAATTTTAAAAAACTACCTAGAAACGCTGGGTATTGAGATCTATACCGCAGATAATGGTCAATTAGCAATAGAGATGTTAACAATAGACCGTATCAAACCTGATATCATTCTATGTGACTTAAATATGCCTGTCATGAATGGTGAAGCGTTTATGAAAGCGTTAGTTGCGCGTAATATTGATATTCCTGTCATTGTGATTACAGCAACAACAGATTTCACTCAGTTAGATAGAATGTTTCGCTTAGGTGCAAAGGATGCTTTGTTAAAGCCAATAAAAAATTTAGATGAAGTTAAAGTGACAATCCTTTCTGCGTTGTATCCTGAGCAAAATAGCCTAACAGAGCTGTTAGGAGAGGAAATCCCTCAGATTTCGACACTAATGCAAAACGATACTCAAGAACTGTTAGCGGTATTGAAACAGTTACAACCACCAGTACATCAAATTATAAATAATTACCGAATTAACTATCGCCAACTTAATGAGGCTAACCGTTTTGGATTATTATTAGACCTAGCGCCCATTTCAGACAGCCAAATAGGTTTTTACTGTATTGATACTGAGCGCTCTCCTCAAGAAGGCATTATGGCTGCTTTTTTGATTAGAGTCGTGTTCAATGATCTCTTGAAAAGTGCGGTAAGCCACCCAGAAAAAAAATTACCCAATATTGATAGAATTATTAACCAAATAAATTATTTACTGGAAGATTCGGGGTTTAGTGGCCAGTTTCCGCTATTATTGGGGTATTTTAATACACGGAATAAAGCGATTATTATGGCGAGTGCAGGTTTAGAAGCGGATATAACGACAGAAAATACGCATGTTAAGTTATCTAGAAGCCTTCCTTTAGGAGCGTTGAAATTTTACCAATCTAATCATTTAGAGGTAAAAGGAAATGCTTGGCAGTGTTTAATTCGCAATAATAGCCAGAAAATAAAACTAATGTTTAACCCCGAAACATAGTTATTACCTAAAATGTATACTCTTTTAATCTGAATAACTCTATTCGGACTCGTCGCTATTTATTCATGAACATTTCCTGATATACTTCTGCGCACTTAAAATGCCTCTTGTTACTTTAGTAAAATTCGAGAGGCTAAGATGATATCTGGAGTGATAAAAATGACACAGCGCAAGGTGCGTAAAGCGGTAATCCCAGTTGCGGGCTTAGGGACTCGTATGCTTCCTGCAACAAAGGCAATCCCAAAAGAAATGTTACCAATAGTTGATAAGCCACTTATTCAATATGTTGTTAATGAGTGTATCGCTGCTGGGATCAATGAAATTGTTTTAGTGACACATTCATCAAAAAATTCCATTGAAAACCACTTTGACACAAGCTTTGAGTTAGAGGCTATCTTGGAAGCGCGTGTTAAGCGCCAGTTATTGGATGAGGTTCAATCTATTTGCCCAAGCCACGTAACGATTATGCAAACACGACAAGGAATAGCAAAAGGATTAGGTCATGCAATTTTGTGTGCTAAACCTTTAGTCGGTGAAGAGCCTTTTGCGGTTATTTTACCCGATGTCATTTTAGACCGTTACAGTACAGATTTAACCAAATTTAACTTGCGTGAAATGCTAGAACAATATGAGTCAACAGGCGCAAGTCAAATTTTAGTTGAACCAGTCCCTGAAGAAGATGTATCTAACTATGGTATTGTGGATTGTAATGGAGAAATGTTAGAACCTGGAGATAGTAAAAGAATTATTCGTATGGTTGAAAAACCAAAACGTGAAGAAGCTCCATCTAATTTATCTATTGTTGGCCGTTATGTTTTATCTGAAAAGATTTGGGATGCATTAGCCAAAACAGCGCCAGGTGCTGGGGATGAAATACAATTAACCGATGCTATTGCATTAATGATGGAAAATAATGAGCCAGTAGAGGCCTACCACTTATGTGGTAAAAGTCATGACTGTGGAAATAAATTAGGTTATATGAAAGCGTTCGTTGAATATGGAATGCAGCATGATGCACTGGGAGATGAGTTTACCCAGTGGCTGAAGAAATTATCAGTATCATTGAATTCAGCAAAATAAAATTCCGCAATAAATTTTATTAAAGGCTAACTTAATTTGTTAGCCTTTTTTTATACGTAGATAAATAAATTATTAACAAAAATACCAAGTATAAAGAGGAACACTCTGACTTGAGCTGTTCAGTCTGTACACGTTATAAGTGGTGAGAGTACAAAAATTAGCATACAACTTCATTACATAAATAGAATCACTGAAAAATATTTAAGTTTATCTAATTAAGCTTACATATCTTTACTGCTATGCTTTTATTTATCATGATTATTTGGTAGATGGCGTAATACGTCGTAACAGCTTAAAACAGAACAGTTAATTGAAGTAGGGAGCGGCAGTTATGCGGTTTTAGTGCTAAAGACTGTAGCTATAATAGATAAGGGCTTTTTCTTAGTGCAGGTTAATATAAATAATATATAAAGGATTAAATAAAAACACCCTTATAAAAGGGTGTTTAAAATACATGTTGAGGCTATTAGATTAAGAAATCATCCAAAGATTTGCCTTGTTCTTCAATGGCAACCTTGATTACTGCTGGAGTACGGCCTTGGCCTGTCCAAGTTTTGGTTTCGCCATTTTCATCAACATATTTATATTTAGCTGGACGTGCAGCGCGTTTAGCACGAGTGCTAGTGCTTTTACCTGAATCCATTGTTTGCAGAAGGTCATTTAAATCTACGCCTTGCTCAAGGATCATTTCACGAACTTTTTCCAATTTACGGTTACGTTCTTCTAATTCCGCGCGAGCTTGGCTTTCTTCATCACGACGTTCTTCAACAACGACGGTTAATTTTTCCAGCATTTCTTCTAAAGATTCTAAAGTTACTTCGCGAGCTTGAGCACGAAGAGTACGGATGTTATTTAACGCTTTTAATGATTCGCTCATTTTCCTGGTCTCAAATTATTTGTTGGCATGTGTACAGTAATAATAGAATGCTATTTTAAATTCTGCAATAGCTAAATTACATCCTTAATTTAAAAGTAATCTTTAACGAATGCAATTTTTTTACAAAAGAAAAATAAACTTTTCGTAGATATATATATAGCTATTATCAATAACTGAAATAAACGAAAAATAGGAATAAGCTAAAATCTTAGTGATTAAATAATTCAAAAAAGAAGAGGAGGGTCTCATTTTACTTTTACTCGGAATGAATTGAAGGGATAGACTCGCTTAAATTTTCTTTTTTTGATGATGTTTTTTAGCGGAATGTGCTTTAGTTGAAACTGTTTATAGTTAATATCAAATTGGTTTTTTTGCCCGCAAGCTAAGCAATATTTGCAATAAGGTATAAGCAATAAGGTATAAACTGAACTGGGAAAAGTTCAATTTTCAATAAGTAAACAGCATCTACACCATTATTGTTAATCCTAAAGCTAGTTTTATGGTAAAATTATTACGTATATTAATTTTGAGGGAACAGCCAAATGGCTCAGCTTTACTTTTATTATTCAGCTATGAATGCGGGAAAATCAACGTCATTATTGCAATCATCGTATAACTATAATGAAAGAGGGATGCGTACGGTTATTTTTACAGCAGAGATAGATAACCGTTTTGAACAAGGAAAAGTCTCATCGCGCATAGGCTTATCAGCGGAAGCGTTATTATACTCAACAACAACAAATATGGCTGAACTGATAAAAAAAGAAAATAGTGAACAAAAAGTCCATTGTGTTCTTATTGATGAATGCCAATTCCTAACAAAAAAACAAGTTGAAGAATTATGTGACATAGTTGATAACGAGGATATTCCAGTTTTATGCTATGGGTTGCGTACCGATTTTGCAGGGCAATTATTTGAGGGCAGTCAATACTTGCTTGCTTGGGCTGATAAATTAGTTGAGCTAAAAACAGTTTGTTATTGCGGACGTAAGGCGAGTAAGGTATTGCGTATAGGAAGTGATGGGGTGCCTGTATATGAAGGCCTACAAGTCGATATAGGCGGTAATGAAAAGTATATCTCTGTTTGTCGTAAACACTATTCAGAAGCAATAAAACAGGCTCAGTTGATGAATGAAGGCGTTATACCTAAGAAACCACTCCATTTTAGGTAAACAGAAATAATCTAGTGTAGAGAATAAAACAGGATTCAGTTATCGGATATTATGGCTATTAATGATATAACTCAGTGAGTTAAATCATTTTATATGATATTGATTTCTACATTTTTATAGCAATTGATTTTAAATAACGAAACAAAAGGCACTGCAATTATTGCAGTGCCTTTATTTTTAAATTATGTGCTTAACATTATTTCTTAGTGCTTTTCTTTTCTGCTTCTTTTTTTACGGTTGATTTTTTCTGAGGGGCTTTTTTTTCCTCTTTTTCAATCACAAGTGCGTCTTGGTGCTCAACAAACTCGCGACCATAATAAGAATCCAGTAATAGCTGTTTAATTTCAGAAATTAAAGGATAACGAGGGTTAGCTCCTGTACATTGGTCATCAAACGCATCTTCAGAAAGTTTATCTACGCGAGCTAAGAAGTCAGCTTCAGTAACACCAGTCTCACGAATAGATTTAGGAATACCTAAATCGGCTTTCATTTCCTCCAACCATGTGAGTAATTTTTCAATTTTCGCAGCAGTACGATCTCCGACGTTAGTGAGTCCCAAATGATCCGCAATTTCTGCATATTGGCGGCGCGCATGAGGGCGGTCGTACTGGCTAAATGCAGTTTGTTTTGTTGGGTTATCATTAGCATTGAAACGGATAACGTTACAAATTAATAGAGCATTAGCGAGACCATGAGGAATATGGAATTCTGAGCCAAGTTTGTGTGCCATTGAATGACATACACCTAGGAATGCGTTTGCAAATGCAATACCGGCAAGTGTCGCACCGTTGTGTACGCGTTCTCTGGCTACAGGATTTTTAGCACCTTCATGGTAACTTGCTGGTAAATAATCTTTTAATAAGCTTAGTGCTTTAAGTGCTTGACCATCAGTAAACTCGTTAGCTAAAACAGAAACATAAGCTTCTAACGCATGGGTGACAGCATCTAAACCACCGAAAGCAGTTAAAGATTTAGGCATATTCATGACTAAGTTGGCATCAACAATGGCCATATTTGGCGTTAATGCATAATCTGCTAATGGATATTTTTGGCCCGTTTTATCATCAGTCACTACAGCAAATGGAGTGACCTCAGAACCTGTACCTGAAGTTGTTGTGATAGCAACTAATTTAGCCTTAACGCCCATTTTAGGGAAGCGGTGGATACGTTTACGTATATCCATGAAACGTAATGCTAATTCCTCAAAATGAGTCTCTGGGTGTTCATACATGACCCACATGATTTTAGCCGCATCCATTGGTGAACCACCACCTAATGCAATGATCACATCAGGTTGGAATGCTTGCATTTGTGCTGCACCTTTACGGACAACAGTTAATGTTGGGTCTGCCTCAACTTCAAAGAAAACGTCAGTTTCAATGTGATGTTTTTTGAGAACGTTAACCACTTCATCAACATAACCATTATTGAACAGATAGCCATCGGTTACGATAAAGGCGCGTTTTGCACCATCAGTTGCAATCTCTTCAAGGGCGATAGGTAGACAACCACGGCGGAAGTAGATTGAGTTCGGAAGTTTATGCCACAACATATTTTCAGCTCTCTTCGCCACAGTTTTGGTATTGATTAGGTGTTTTGGACCCACGTTTTCAGAGATGGAGTTACCACCCCAAGAACCACAACCTAGAGTAAGAGAAGGGGCTAATTTAAAGTTATAAAGGTCTCCGATACCACCTTGAGATGCTGGCGTATTGATTAAAATACGCGCTGTTTTCATTTTTTGGCCAAAATAGTTAACGCGTTCGTGTTGGTTATCTTGGTCAGTGTATAAACAAGAGGTATGACCGATCCCGCCCATTTCGACAAGTTGTTCTGCTTTGGCAACCGCGTCTTCAAAGTTTTTACCACGGTACATTGCTAATAATGGTGAAAGTTTTTCATGTGCGAACGGTTCTGACTCATCAATGCTTTTTACTTCACCAATTAATATTTTAGTGGTCTTTGGCACGGTAATACCGGCCATTTCAGCAATTTTATAAGCAGGTTGGCCAACAATAGCGGCATTTAAGTTACCATTTTTTAAAATGATATCTTGAACCGCTTTAAGTTCTTTTCCTTGTAGCAAGTAACCACCATGACTTGAAAAACGCTCGCGAACTTGATTGTAGATTTCATCAACGACTACAACGGATTGTTCAGATGCACAAATAACTCCGTTATCAAATGTTTTTGACATCAAGATAGACGCGACAGCACGCTTAATATCTGCGGTTTCATCAATAACGACAGGGGTGTTACCAGCACCAACACCAATTGCAGGTTTTCCAGAACTATAAGCAGCTTTGACCATGCCTGGTCCGCCAGTCGCTAAAATCAGGTTAATATCAGGGTGGTGCATTAAAGCGTTGGATAACTCAACAGAAGGGGAATCAATCCAACCAATAATATCTTTCGGCGCACCAGCTGCAATCGCAGCATCAAGCACAATTTGTGCCGCGCGGTTGGTAGCAATTTTAGCGCGAGGATGAGGGGAGAATATAATAGCATTGCGCGTTTTTAAGCTAATAAGTGATTTAAAAATCGCGGTTGAAGTTGGGTTAGTTGTTGGCACAATACCACAGATAATACCAATCGGCTCAGCAATGGTGATTGTCCCAAATGTTGGGTCTTCAGATAGCGTGCCGCAGGTTTTTTCATCTTTATAAGCATTGTAGATATACTCTGAAGCGAAGTGGTTTTTAATCACTTTATCTTCAACAATACCCATTCCAGATTCTTCGACAGCAAGTTTTGCTAGAGGGATACGTGCATCAGCAGCAGCGAGAGCCGCGGCTCTAAAGATTTCATCAACTTTTTCTTGGGAAAAAGTAGCGAATTCACGTTGAGCTTTTTTGACACGAGCAACGAGTTCATTGAGTTCGGTAACGTTAGTTACGGACATATAGATTACTCCTGATAAATGTTAAACTTTTTAAGCCAATGAGCAATGCATCGATAGAACAAGGAAATGCTTAAAGATAAAAGTATAGATGTTATCTATAATAACGCTGCTCATGATCGCCTATTGGCTTAAAAACCTTATTCCGTACTGAGTTAATATCCTAATTAGCTCTGTCTATCAGTTAAGAGTAGATTAACAAAACGGTAATTAAATAAAGTGATCTAGGTCACGAAAATGTCAAGCTGACTCCTTTCAGCACGTGTATTTATGCACAAGTTGAATAAATGTTGTTCATCTATTACTTAATTTAATATTATCAAAACAACTTGTGCAGATAATTTATGTATATCTAACTAAATACTAAGCAAATTTAGCAAGTTAAAGAAAATATTGTTTTGCTCAAGGAAATTAATGACATCGGTGGTAAAATTATAAAAGATATCAATAAATCTCTAAAGAGAACTGCTTAAGGAAATGAATGGGTGAGTAGCGCATTACTTGATTTATCGGGATATATTAAATTTTTTATTGGTTTGTTTGCACTCGTAAACCCAGTTGGCATATTGCCTGTGTTTATTAGTATGACAAACTATCAAAGTAATGCGGGGAGAAATAAAACCAATACTATTGCAAATACATCAGTTGCTATCATTTTATGTACATCACTATTAATTGGTGACTCAATATTGCAATTGTTTGGTATCTCAATTGATTCTTTCCGTATTGCTGGTGGGATCTTGATCGTCACAATAGCGATGTCAATGATCAGCGGTAAAATTGGGGAAGACAAACAAAATAAACAAGAAAAAACAGAAACTGCGGTTAGAGATAGCATTGGTGTTGTGCCTTTGGCTTTACCCCTAATGGCAGGGCCTGGTGCAATAAGTTCTTGTATTGTTTGGTCATCTCGCTGGCATGGGTGGCAAAACTTTTTAGGCTTAGCATTGACGAGTATCGCATTTGCTTTTTGTTGTTGGTTATTATTCCGCTCAGCGTCTTTATTGGTTCGTTACTTAGGTCAAACAGGGATCAACGTAGTAACGCGTATCATGGGTCTATTACTGATGTCATTGGGTATAGAGTTTATTGTGACAGGTGTTAAGGCCATATTCCCGGGCTTATTGTAATCTAATCTCTTTTCTTTTAATGGCTGCAAACTATATCTATTTGCAGCCATACCTGCCGCTAATTACCTCATATTACACACATCAATTTTGCTATACAGATAGCACATTTCTCTTTCTTAAATGGCTTAATAAAACTTTAGCTATTAATAATCACACATAAAAAAAATGATACCTGTAATTATATGTGGCATTTTTTGCTAAAACAGGGATAAAAAGTAAGGAATTGTGAGCTACGTAAATTTATTCACTATTCTAATTGGTGTTTGTTAATGATATGTTTGGAAATGAGCTTGGAGGTTATTTTATGGTGGATAGCCAAATTGATTTTAGTGTATTGAAATATAAGAAAAATTAAAATTTCACGTCGATTTTTTTAAAATTTACTTAAAATTTTTAACTGATCAATGTTAATTAATTGTTTTAATTGTTTGAGTTCATGAAGTGGATTGCCCATAAGGAAATAGCGGTACCAGGGCTTAAATATCAGCGTAAAGATGGCTGCAAATGAGGTTATAGCGCTATTGATGAATCATGAGGGATAGAATGTTCAAATCAACACTTGGTTTTGGTGTACTTTCTTTATTAGTTGTTACATTACAGGCTAGCGCCACGGAAAAAGTAAAACAGGTTATTACAATTAACAATGGCTCAGAAGTGACATCACTAGACCCCCACAAAGTGGAAGGGGTTCCAGAAGGCAATGTGATATTAAATTTATTAGAAGGTTTAGTGTATACCGATATAGACGGTAAAGCAGTTTCTGGGGTTGCTAAAAGTTGGAGTAATGAAAATTTCACTACGTGGATTTTTACTTTGCGGGAAGATGCAAAGTGGAGTGATGGCACACCTGTAACCGCTGAAGATTTTGTGTATAGCTGGCAGCGTTTATCTGACCCAAATACTGGCTCCCCATACTCCAGTTATTTACAAAATGCGTATATTTTAAATGCAGATGCGATTTTAGCGGGAAAAATGCCGGCAACAGCGCTGGGTGTGAAAGCGCTTGACCCGCAACATTTACAAGTTACGTTGAGCCACCCAGTGCCTTATTTCGTTGATATGCTTTCTCATACGTCTATGAAGCCTGTGAATAAGTCAGCAATTCAACGACATGGTGATAAATGGACCCAACCCAAGAATTTTATTGGAAATGGGGCATACGTATTGGATAACTGGGTAGTAAATGAACGTATTGTTATCAAACGAAATCCATTTTATTGGGATAACCCAAATAGCCGTATTGAGCAAGCGACCTTTTTAGCGATTAGCTCCGAAGTGAGTGATATTAACCGTTACCGTAGCGGTGAAATTGATATTTCTAACTCTGCAATCCCACCTGTTTTATATAAAAAAATGCAGCAAGAGAGGCCGAATGAATTGTATGTTCGGCCTTATTTGTGCACGTTCTATTATGAGATAAATAATCAAAAAGCCCCGTTTAATGACCCAAGAGTGCGTGAAGCAATAAAGTTAGGATTAGATAGAGAAACAATAACCAATAAAATTATCGCTCAAGGGCAAAAAGTCGCTTATGGCTTTACGCCAAGTTTTATTAATAATGGTAATTTTACCTTACCGGAATGGGCAAATTTATCAGCAGAACAACGTTATCAACGTGCTAAAGATTTGCTTGCTGAGGCCGGATATACTAAAGAAAACCCATTGAAATTTGCTTTACTGTACAACACATCAGATCAAAATAAGCAGCAAGCTATTGTTGCGGCGTCCATGTGGCAGAAAAATATTGGTGCGCAAGTGACGCTGCAAAACCAAGAATGGAAAACATCATTACAAAGCCGCCATGAAGGAAATTATGATGTTGCCAGAGCAACGTGGTGTGCCGATTACAACGAGCCAACCGCATTTTTGAACATGATGCTGTCTCAAAATAGTAATAATACCACTTTTTATAATAATCCAGCGTTTGATGCCTTGCTTGAGCAAGCGCTAACAGCACCGGACTCTTCATCTCGCCATACAATTTACCAGCAAGCGGAAGCCTTGCTAGACAATGATTCGGCTATTGTTCCTGTTTATTATCGCGTCAGTGCTCGAATGATAAAACCGAGTGTTCGTGGATTTAAAGGTAATGACCCTCTTGATTATACGGATATTAAACGGTTATATATAAGTGAACCTAATTAAT
This sequence comes from Providencia sp. PROV040, assembly GCF_032706145.1. Lineage (NCBI taxonomy): Bacteria > Pseudomonadati > Pseudomonadota > Gammaproteobacteria > Enterobacterales > Morganellaceae > Providencia > Providencia sp. PROV040. The sequence goes on from NZ_CP120530.1 coordinate 2,359,659, forward strand.
AATATCTAAATAATTATAAAAAGTGTTCATCTACTGGGTGAACATGTATCAACACACAATCATAATAATTATGTATGGGAGTAACCTATAAGATGAGTAAGTTAATCAATAAATCGATTATTGCGCTTAGCGTAACGGCTGGGCTGGCAATGGGCTCTATAGCAACAAGTTTTGCAGCAACGGTTCCTGCGGGCGTTGAACTGGCTGAAAAGCAAGTGATGGTTCGTAACAACGGTTCTGAGCCGCAATCGTTAGACCCTCATAAAATAGAAGGGGTGCCGGAATCTGCTTTAGCAAGAGACCTTTTCGAAGGGATCACAATAGTGGGGCCTGATGGCGAAATTTTACCTGGCTCGGCAACAAGCTGGGAAAATAAAGATTTTACAGAGTGGACATTTAAAATTCGCGATGGCGCGAAATGGTCTAATGGTGACCCTGTCACGGCAGAAGATTTTGTGTATAGTTGGCGACGATTGGCTGACCCTGATACTGCATCGCCTTATGCAAGCTATTTACAATATGCCCATATTAGTAATATTGACGATGTTATCGCTGGGAAGAAAAAACCTGAAGAACTTGGTATTAAAGCTCTTGATGACAAAACTTTAGTTATTACACTGAGTGAAGCCGTTCCTTATATTCCTAAATTATTAGCTCACTCATCCATGTCGCCAGTCAATAAAAAAGTCATTGAGCAACATGGTGCTAAGTGGACGCAACCACAAAACTTTGTAGGTAATGGAGCATATAAATTAAAGGATTGGACGGTAAACGAACGTATTGTATTAGAGCGTAGCCCAAGTTATTGGGATAATGCGAATACCATTATTGACCAAGTGACTTTTTTACCGATTTCTTCAGAAGTCACTGATGTAAACCGCTACCGCAGTGGCGAAATTGATATGACATACAGTAACTTACCTATTGAGCAGTTCAAAAGTTTACAACAAAACATGCCGAATGAGTTACGTGTGAACCCATATCTATGTATTTATTATTATGAAATTAATAATGAAAAACCGCCATTTAATGACCCTCGTGTTCGTGAAGCATTAAAACTATCTATGGATAGAGATACGATTACGTATAAAGTCAAAGCCCAAGGGGATATTCCTGCGTATGGGTTCACTCCACCATTTACCAGTGGAATGAAAACAGAAAAACCGGATTGGTATGCGAATATGACCCAAGAGCAGCGTAATGAAAAAGCGAAACAGCTGCTAGAAGAGGCGGGATATAACAAAGCCAACCCTCTAAAATTCAATTTATTGTATAATACTTCAGACTTACATAAGCGTATTGCCATCGCCGCTTCTTCTATGTGGAAGAAAAATATTGGCGCAGAAGTGAAACTAGAAAATCAGGAATGGAAAACATTCTTAGATAGCCGACATCAAGGTAACTATGATGTGGCACGCGCAGGCTGGTGTGCGGATTATAACGAACCTTCATCTTTCCTCAATATGTTACTTTCCTACAGCAGTAATAATACTGTTCATTATAAAAATACAGATTTTGATGCAGTGATGAAAAAAACATTGCAAGTCAAAACGGATGATGAACGTGCTGAACTCTATCAACAAGCCGAAAAATTACTCGATAAAGACTCAGGTATTGTTCCTCTTTACTACTATGTTAATACGCGTTTAGTGAAACCTTATGTGGGGGGGTATAGTGGCAAAGACCCATTAGATAACCTGCATACTAAAGATCTGTACATTATTAAACACTAATATAGTTGTTCTGGCTCCATTTATTGGAGCCAGATGTTCGCCTATTTAGGCAATAGAAGTAGGAAAGAGCGATGTTGAAATTTATTATTCGTCGGTTGTTAGAAGCCATTCCGACTCTTTTGGTTCTGATTACCATTTCATTTTTTATGATGCGATTAGCCCCAGGGAGCCCGTTTACGGGTGAACGGAAATTGCCACCGGAAGTGATGGCAAATATTGAAGCTAAATATCATTTAAATGATCCCATGTATAAGCAGTATTTTAATTATTTAATTCAGCTTTCCAAAGGTGACTTTGGCCCATCATTTAAATACAAGGACTACAGTGTTAATGATTTAGTGGCTAAAGCATTTCCTGTTTCTGCAAAATTAGGGGCAACGGCATTCATTGTTGCTGTTCTATTTGGGGTCTCTGCTGGGGTGATAGCCGCACTCAACCAAAATACCAAATGGGACTTTACAGTCATGGGGTTTGCCATGACGGGGGTTGTTATCCCAAGCTTTGTTGTGGCACCTTTATTGGTGCTGATTTTTGCCATTCATTTGAAATGGTTCCCTGGTGGTGGGTGGGATGGTGGAAACCTAAAACACATGGTGCTACCAATGGTTGCACTTTCACTTGCTTATATTGCAAGTATTTCCCGTATTACACGCGGTTCGATGATCGAAATTATGCATTCTAATTTTATTCGTACTGCACGTGCTAAAGGGTTACCACTAAGAACTATCATTTTACGCCATGCGCTTAAACCAGCGTTGCTTCCTGTGCTTTCCTATATGGGGCCCGCTTTTGTGGGGATTATTACTGGCTCGATGGTAATTGAAACTATTTTTGGGTTACCGGGGATCGGTCAGCTCTTTGTTAACGGCGCACTTAATCGTGATTACTCACTGGTATTGAGTTTAACAATTTTAGTTGGGGTACTGACAATTACGTTTAATGCGATTGTCGATGTTTTGTACGCAGTTATTGACCCTAAAATTCGTTATTAAGTCGGAGAAACACGATGCTATCGAACCAAAAAAATAGTGAAGCTCTGGCAAACTTTTCAGAGCAGCTAGATATTGAAGGGCGCAGTTTATGGCAAGATGCAAGGCGCCGTTTTATGCACAACCGTGCGGCAATATTTAGCTTATGCGTATTGTTGTTAATTACTCTATTTGTGATTTTTGCTCCTATGATGTCGCCTTTTTTGTACGACGACACCGATTGGGAAATGATGTCAATGCCACCGGATATGGCAACCGGGCATTATTTTGGTACGGATGCTTCAGGCCGAGACCTATTAGTGCGTGTCGCGATAGGTGGGCGAATTTCCTTAATGGTGGGGGTTGCCGCAGCCTTAGTCGCAGTCGTGGTAGGCACTTTATACGGTTCATTAGCGGGTTATGTGGGTGGAAAAGTGGATTCCATCATGATGCGTATATTAGAAATTTTAAATTCCTTCCCATTTATGTTTTTTGTGATCCTCCTTGTCACGTTGTTTGGGACCAATATTTTACTGATATTTGTGGCGATAGGAATGGTGTCTTGGTTGGATATGGCGCGTATTGTTCGCGGACAAACACTCGGATTAAAGCGTAAGGAATTTATTGAGGCAGCGCTTGTTTGTGGTGTTAGTACGCGGCAGATTATTCTACGTCATATTGTACCTAACGTTTTAGGTGTAGTAGTCGTTTATGCGTCATTATTAGTTCCAAGTATGATTTTGTTTGAATCATTCTTAAGCTTTTTAGGTTTAGGCACACAAGAGCCGTTAAGTAGCTGGGGAGCGCTATTAAGTGATGGGGCGAACTCAATGGAAGTGACGCCATGGTTGCTACTGATACCAGCCGGTTTCTTAGTCATTACGCTATTTTGTTTTAACTTCATCGGTGACGGGCTGCGTGATGCGCTCGACCCGAAAGATCGCTAGAGGGAATAATATGTTAAATAACTCAATGAAAAGCCCTCTGTTATCCGTGAAAGATCTCAGTGTGACATTTGCAACTCAAGATGGTGAGGTTACCGCCGTAAACAAATTGAACTTTGAATTAAGTGCGGGGGAAACGCTTGGCATAGTTGGTGAATCAGGCTCTGGAAAATCACAAACTGCTTTCGCACTCATGGGCTTACTCGCCAAAAATGGCAGAATTAATGGCTCTGCCATGTTTAATGGCCGTGAGATTTTGAATTTAAGAGAAAAAGAATTAAACCGTATGCGAGCGGAAGAGATTTCAATGATTTTTCAAGATCCAATGACATCATTGAACCCTTATTTGAAAATTGGTACACAGCTGTCGGAAGTTCTCATGTTACATAAAGGCATGAGTAAAAGAGAAGCTTTCGAAGAATCAGTTCGTATGTTAGATGCCGTTAAAATGCCTGAAGCTCGTAAGCGTATGAATATGTATCCACATGAGTTTTCAGGAGGAATGAGACAACGCGTCATGATTGCAATGGCCCTGTTATGCCAACCAAAGCTGTTAATTGCTGACGAACCCACGACAGCACTTGATGTGACTGTACAAGCGCAAATCATGACGTTGCTCAATGAGTTAAAACAAGAGTTTGATACTGCAATTATTTTGATCACCCACGACCTTGGGGTCGTCGCAGGGGTATGTGATAAAGTCCTAGTGATGTATGCAGGACGCACGATGGAGTACGGTACTGCGAAGGATATCTTTTATCATCCATCTCATCCATATTCACTTGGCTTGTTAGCTGCTGTTCCGCGCCTCGATGGTGATGACGAAAGTTTAGCTACCATTCCCGGCAATCCGCCTAATTTATTACGTTTACCCAAAGGCTGCCCATTTTCACCTCGTTGCCAATATGCAGTTCAGCAATGTGTTGACCAAGAACCTGCATTAACCACATTTGGTCAAACGCGGTTACGTGCCTGCTTTAAGCCACTGGAGGAATTGGTATGAGTACCCATGAAAATAGGCCAGTTTTACTCGAAGTGAATGACCTTAAAGTCCATTTTGAGATTCGAGATAAAAAACAGTGGTTTTGGCAACCAAACAAAAGCCTTAAAGCGGTAGATGGCGTAACACTTCGTTTATATGAAGGTGAAACATTAGGTGTAGTCGGGGAATCAGGGTGCGGTAAATCCACTTTTGCTCGAGCACTTATTGGGTTAGTTAAAGCAACGGATGGTACGGTAAGTTGGCTGGGGCAGAATTTATTAGGTAAAACTGATAAAGAGTGGCGCAGTGTTCGCAGTGATATTCAAATGATTTTCCAAGATCCACTGGCTTCGCTTAATCCGCGAATGACCATCGGTGACATTATCGCTGAGCCATTAAAAACCTATCATCCTAAAATGCCACCATCACAAATCACAGAAAAAGTGAAAAAAATGATGATGCGGGTTGGCTTATTACCAAATTTGATTAACCGCTACCCCCATGAGTTTTCGGGAGGGCAATGCCAGCGTATTGGTATCGCAAGAGCATTGATTTTAGAACCTAAACTCGTGATTTGCGATGAGCCAGTTTCTGCATTAGACGTGTCAATTCAAGCACAAGTTGTTAATTTATTGCAAGAATTACAACGCGAAATGAAATTATCGCTAATCTTTATCGCGCACGATTTGGCGGTTGTTAAGCATATTTCTGACCGTGTCTTAGTGATGTACTTGGGGCATGCCGTAGAGCTTGGTACCTATGATGAGGTATACAATAATCCCTTACATCCTTATACACGCGCATTGATGTCAGCAGTGCCCGTTCCTGATCCCGATAAAGAAAAAAATAAGGTAATAGAACTTTTAGAGGGTGAATTGCCATCACCCATTAACCCACCTTCAGGTTGCGTATTTAGAACCCGTTGCCCATTAGCGGATGAAGAGTGTGCAAAAACAAGGCCATTATTAGAAGGGAGTTTCAAACATGCGGTGTCTTGTTTGAAAATTGACCCATTGTGATTGTTTTCTCATGATGGGCGAAAGGGAATGGCGTTTAGGGGGCTTCTACTTTAATTAATCCAAAAGGGACGAAATGTCCCTTTTAATCAACTATTTCTTCCAAAAAATATGGTGAAACGGTTTAGAAGGGTGGCGGCTAATTAATACGCGAGCAAAAATATCGTCTAATTCGGCATCCGGGCTTTGAGCTAATCCAATAACCACTTCACTTAATTGGTTTAAATTAAGCTCTTCAGTAATCATCTCTTGCCAATTAAGGGTAACAGGAACAATTTCTGCGGCACCTAACTCTTCAAACTGCAAAGCAAAAATTAATTGGTCAGCGGGCTCTAAATTATCCATTGCCCCTTCAAGAAAAAGGTCATAAGCCATTTCAATGATGTCATCTTCATCGATTAAAGGTGTATTTTGTATTTCAGTCATGACCTTTCCTAATTAACTTAATTTATAACAATGGGCTAAAGAAGTAGCAAATGCGTTCAACGACACGGTTCCAGAACGGACGTTGTTCCCATTCTTCAATTTCTAAACGAGTTGAACGCGCAATATAATCATACTGAACTAGCGTGAGATCGCTACCAAAACTTTTATCATCAATGACCACTGTTATTTCAAAATTGAGCCATAAACTGCGCATATCAAGATTTACTGAACCAACAAGGCTAAGCTCGCCATCAACCAAAACACTCTTCGTGTGTAATAAACCATCTTCAAATTGATAAATCTTAACACCAGCAGCTAATAATTCACTGTAAAATGAGCGGCTTGCCCAGCGAACAAGGAATGAGTCATTCTGCCTTGGCATAATAATACTGACGTCGACACCTCGCATTGCTGCTGTACAAATTGCATGCAAAAGGTCATCACTAGGCACAAAATAAGGGGTGGTCATGATCAGTTGTTTGCGCGCAGAGAACATCGCGGTCATCAGTGACTGTTGAATCAACTCATCAGGGAAGCCCGGTCCTGAGGCGATAATTTGTGTTGTATGCCCATTCGCTTGTTCAAAAGGCATAATATTACTGTCAGGCGGTGGTGGAAGTACGCGTTGGCCGGTTTCCATTTCCCAGTCAAAAGCATACACGATACCTAATGTGGTACTCACAGGGCCTTCCATACGTACTAAAATGTCAACCCATTCACCAACCCCTGAATCTTGTTTAAAATAACGAGGGTCAACCATATTCATACTGCCTGTATATGAAATATAGTTATCGATAACCACTATTTTACGATGTTGACGTAAATCCATTCGACGCAAGAAGAAACGCATCAAATTAACTTTTAATGATTCTACAAACTCAATACCTGCAGCACGCATTTTTTCGGGGTAATCGCTACGGAAAAAATGCCAACTTCCCGCGGAGTCCACCATAATCCGGCACTTAACACCGCGTTTAGCGGCATTAAGTAAGGCTTCGGTAACACCGTCGACTAAACCACCCGGTTGCCAAATATAGAAGACCATTTCAATCGAGTGCTGGGCATTGTTGATGTCGTTGACTATCGCTTTTAATGAGTCTTCACAGGTAGTTAAAAGTTGAATTCTATTACCTTTAACACCAGCAATACCCTGGCGCTTTTCAACTAACTGAAATAATGGTTCAGCGACGGGGCTATTATCAGTGGCGAAGATATGTTTTGAAGTTCGTAAGTTTTCTAACCATGTCGCGACGGAAGGCCACATATCATGAGCTTTATCGACTCGACGTTTACCGAGGTGAAGTTCACCGAAGGCGACATAGGCAATAATCCCGACTAATGGCAGAATATAAATGATCAGGAGCCATGTCATGGCTGAGGTGACCGGCCTTCTTTTGACTAAAATGCGGACTGTAATTGCTGCAATAATTAGCCAATATAGGAAGAACAGAAGCCAACTCATAAGTGTATAGACGGTTGCCATAACGGGTCAGATGCCTCACTGATAAGAAAAAGGTTCAAAAAAAGATAGTTTAGCTAAAAAAACTGTTAGTAAAATATCAACTTAATAGAATTTAGCAAAATTCTGCAGTAAAAGCTTCGTGAAATAGAGTAATTTGTTAGGAAAAATAGTTTTGTTAATTGATTTTATCATCATGAAATTAAAAGCAGTGCACCGAAATGACATAAAAAGTTCCTCTTGGTTCTTTTTTTCAAAGGAATATAATATTTTTTTCTAATAATTTTTAGACGATAAAAGGACACAATTAAATGAGACGTAGTAGGCATGAAGTAGGGCGTTGGCGTATGTTAAGACAATCCCTACGTCGCCGTAGACGCTGGCTAGAAGGGCATTCAAGGCGAAACATGCGCATCTATGCAATGCGTAAAATTGACATTTACCATCGTCGGCATTCCCTGCTTTTTACCCAATGGATTGAGTAAGGTTATTACAGCGTACACTCACATTTTTCACTTTGTATGACAAACCTTATTGAATATGATTGCTATTTGCATTTAAACTATCAGTCATATTCTTTTTTGGTAGACAGGTGTAGGGTAGAAATTGCATATGCGTTGGATGCGTTGGACTTTAATTATCGCCGTTTCATTATCTATTCATGCGGGTCTTGCAATGGCATGGATTTTTAATCAACCTAACTTGGTCAGAGACCCTGAACCATTGACGATTTCTATGATTGCTTTTGCCGCCCCTGAACCTGCTTCTGAGCCCGTTGAGCAGGTTGAAACACCGGTAGAGCCAGAACCAGAGCCCGTTATAGAACCTGAACCCGAACCGGTAGTTGAACCTGTTATTGCATTACCTAAGAAGAAACCTGAGGTAAAGAAAAAGCCTAAGCCAAAACAGGAAGAAAAGAAAAAAATTAAAGAAGATGTTAAGCCAGTTGAAAAGCAATTGGCGATGAATAATCTTAAATCAGACGTTACTGCGCCGAAAACGAATAACAGTCCAATTAAAACTGCAAACAATACAGGGGCAAGTAATAGTCAATCGACTAAGAAAGGCGGCCCGAGGGCTCTGCATAAACAAGCTCCTTCCTATCCTGAACGCGCGCGTCGCTTAGGTAAAGAAGGATATGTGAAAGTTCGTTATGATATTGATGATGGTGGACGAGTGACAAATATTGAATTTGTCGAAGCCTCACCTAAAGGTTTATTCGAGCGGGATGTTAAACGTGCAATGAACCGTTGGACTTTTGAAAAGCAACCTGCAAAAGGCTACGTGACTGAAATTTATTTCAAATTAGATGGCACTGTTAGCCAAGTCTAATGGTTAACATTAGGTTGTATAAAAAAGCACCACAGCAATGATGGTGCTTTTTAGTTTTTACATAATGAGTGGAGCTAAAAACTTATGCTTCGTTAGTTTTTTGATCTGAACTCGCTAACTGAAAATGTTGTTTTTCTTTGGGTAATGAACGTGAGGTACTATCATCATTAACTGCGACATAAGTAAATACCGCATCAGTAGCACGGTAACGTTGCCCAACAGGCTCCGTTGCGACTTTTTTTACCCAAACTTCAATATTAATGGTAATTGAGCTTTTTCCTGTTTTTAAGCAACGTGCATAGCAGCAAACAACATCACCAACTGCAACGGGCTTTTGAAACTTAATGCCATTAACTGCCACAGTAACAACTCGTCCGAGCGCTATTTCTTTTGCTAAGATAGCCCCACCAATGTCCATTTGTGACATTAACCAGCCACCAAAAATATCACCATTCGCATTAGTATCTGCGGGCATGGCTAATGTACGTAAAACCAACTCACCGTTCGGCAATTGCATATCTGACTCTTATTAAAAGGGTTATTACTTTTGATTTTGCATTTATAACAAATTACATATGCAATAGTAAACCTGAACCATACAGTTATTGATTGATAATAGCTATTTGATTGAATTGCTGCAAAAATAAGACAAATATGGTACCCATTATTAATAAACGGCGTCTAATTCTTGGTAAAAGATCAACTTTTGCAAAGAAAAAGCAAGAAGTGTTTTTTATATTTAGTCAATTGATTGAATTGGCTATACTCAATAATATAAATTTTATTGATTAATTTAGAGGTATGAAATGAGATTGTTACTGGCAATATTATTACCTTGGTTGCAATTTTTTACGATAGGGCGCCCCTTTGCTGGGATCATTTGCTTAATTCTACAGATCACGTTAATTGGTTGGCTACCCGCAGCCATATGGTCGGTATACGCATTATCACAGTACAATACAGATAAAAAAATTGAAAAAGCATTTGGTGACAAGCGCTATTAATAAGAAAAAAACCTGCTAATCGATAGACAATTAGCAGGTTTTTAACTCTAATTTTTAATTATTCTTCGTGTTTTTCTGCAGGCTCTTTAACCATATTTTTAAAAATATAGACCACACTCAGTACTGTAAATATTAATGTTCCCGCTGTCAGACCAAAGACTTTGAAATTTACCCAAATATCTTGCGCCATCCAGAAAGCAACATAAATGTTCAGTAATGCGCAGAAAATAAAGAATATTGCCCATGCACTATTGAGTTTGTTCCAATAACTATCTGCTAATTTTATTTCTTGATTACTGCCTAACATGCGCTGAATTAGGGGCTTTTCAGTAAACCATTGGCTAAAGAGTAATGCGCCAGCAAACGCAGCATAGATGATAGTGACTTTCCATTTAATAAATGCATCACTGTGGAAAATAAGGGTTAACGCAGCAAAACTCATCACAATTGCACAGGTGATTTTTGCAACTTTCTCAACTTTTTTATAAATAAGGTAGGTAGCTAATAACGCTAAAGGAGTGGTAACCATTAGTGCGCCACTCGCATAGAAAATATCGTATCTTTTATAGACTATAAAAAAGATTACCAAAGGAATAAAATCAATAAGTTGTTTCATAACAGTGAATACAGCGCCTCAACGTAAAGATAATGGAGTAGTTTAACCGATTTTGGCTTTAATTGTTAAAAGTTTGCACCTTTTTACCAATAAACATGTTTTGTTACCAATCATATTTGCACTATTTTACGATTATTTGACTTACTTCTAGATAAACTTTATTAGTTCGGATATAAGTAATACATAAAATAATTTAACTTGCTAATTTATAGGTACTTTTCTCCCATGATAAAGGCAAAGCTATTTGTCTGGATGCCAGGTTTAAAAACGCTATTTAACTATCAACGTACAGACTTAGGCCCTGATATTAAAGCGGGTTTGTCTGTCGCTGCAGTTGCTTTGCCAGTGGCTATTGCCTATGCCGAATTAATGGGGGTGAATGCCATTGTCGGATTATACTCATGTATTTTACCAATGTTTTTCTATGCGTTATTTGGGACGTCGAAACAATTGATTATCGGGCCTGATGCCGCAACATGTGCTGTAATTGCAGCCGCAGTCGCACCACTCGCAATGGGGGATGAAACCGTTCGTTGGCAACTGATTATTGTCATGAGTTTTATGACTGGGGTTTGGTGTTTGATTGCAGCAAGGTTTCGTTTAGGTACCTTTGCTGATTTTTTATCGAGACCGATATTGCAAGGTTTATTAAATGGGGTAGCTCTTACGATTATAGTCAGCCAAATCAGTAAAATATTTGGTATTACGACTTTACCTTCAGGGTTTATTGAACGCTTAATAGCGTTTCCATTAGCGCTAATGGAAACACATATTCCGACATTATTAGTAGCTATTGCAACATTGGTAATCACCTTAGTGATTAAACGAGTAAGGAGTAAGTGGCCGTCCCTATTAATTGCAATGGTTTTGGCTACAGCAGCCAGTATTCTATTTAATCTTGAGCAATATGGCATTAGCACGGTTGGGGATTTAGGTGAAGGACTTCCTTATATACCTATGCCTGATTTTCCGCCTGGGTTACTCAGAGATCTTGTCATTCCATCATTAAACTTAGCAGTGATTAGCTTTGTAAGCTTTATGATGACAGCGCGAAGTTTTGCAAGCAAAAATGGCTATACCGTGGATGCAGACCAAGAATTAAGAGCATTAGGAATGGCAAATATTGCTTCTGCTTTTGGTCAAGGTTTTGCAGTGAGTGCTGCGAGCAGCCGTACAGCAGTTAATGATATGATGGGAGGGAAAACACAGTTGGTTTCCCTCGTTGCCGCGGTGACCATCTTAGCTGTTTTACTTTTTTCTATGAATTTATTGGAATATATCCCTATGCCTGCTTTAGGGATGGTTTTAATTATTTCAACTTATTCCTTGCTCAGTTTCCGCAGTATTTTATCAATGCGTAAACGCAATAGAGAAGCTTTTTTCTTATGTGTTTTTACTTTATGCGCAGTGTTGGTAGTTGGTTTGATTAGTGGTGTAGGCTTAGCCGTTTTATTAGGTTTATTACAGTTTATCCGAATTATATTTAGGCCAACAGATCAATTATTAGGCGTTGATGAGCATGGTATGTTGCACTCGATGACATCAGAAAATGATATTCAAGAAGTTGATGGTGTCCTAATTTATCGTTTCAATTCTCCGCTTACCTATTTTAATGTGAATTACTTTAAAGAGCGGCTAAATAAACATTTAGATAATCAACGTAAAAGACCCGCTTGGGTGATTGTTGATGCTGCTGTCAGCTTTACGCATAATGATGTGAGCGTATTTTCCACATTGAATGATATTGTGACATCTTTGAAGGCGAAAGGGGTGACTTTGGTATTAGCTGGGCGTAGAACTTCTCTTAATCGTTGGTTAGAACAAAATAAAATCAACCGTTCAGATGATGATTTATTAGTGGTACCGGATATTTATTTTGCGATCCGTTTAATTCAAAGTAAGCAGCAAATTCAAATGAAATGTGTGGAAGAAAGAAAGACACAAGAGAGCGGGAAGGACCCAGGCTCATTAGAATATGATTGCGAAAATCGAATTAGACCAACGAATATTAGCTCAGATAAAGTTTAAAAATAACGTAAATAAAAAGGTATCAAATGATACCTTTTTATCAGCGAGATCAATTTTTTGTAATTAGCATATATAAACGATAAAAGTAAATTAAAGCAAATGCGGCTACAACATTATTGAGTAAAAAGGAGATACCATTAATCGCAATATGATTCATATTAAGGTTACCCAATAGAACACTGATAAGCATTTGAACGGCCATCCAAATTAAAATCATCGGTAAAGCGACACGCCAATTTGCATAAGCCAATTTCCAGCTTTTTCCCATCGCACTAAATGGGTTGGTGTTTTCAGTCATTAAAATTGCTGGCGCTAAGGAAAAACCAATGGCTAGCACGATACCAGGTAGAACCATAATTGTGATGCCTAATTGGATAAGCAGCGAGCAAACGACCAACAGAAGAAACATAGATGGCGCTTTGTTCAGTGATGATGTTATCGCTTGAAGCCCTGTCATATCTTCGCCACGAGACATCCCTGAGATATAGGATAATGTGCCACAAATAAGGAACAAACTGCCAAGAGTGACGGAGAGAATCAATCCAAAAGAAACGCGCAAAATACTACTTTTATCTTCTTCAGATAGATTTAGAATCCAGTCTTGTAACCCCGAATTACCAGATTCAATCATTTTACTTTGTGCTTGAGCAAGAACACCTATCATCTGTTCACTAGGGATCATCATCGCATAGATGACAAGGCTTACCACGGTGGCTAAGAGCACAATGGTGAGGAGGCCACTCAATTGGTTTTTAAAGAAATTGATACTATCACTGATGAGTGAGTTGGCCGAAATGGACATGACACTGCTCCTATCTACAAACGGGATCAAAATTTTAATCTAATTGTAACCGAGTATCACGCCTAGAGGTAGAGAAAGATAAGAAAATTCGGGAGGTTAAGAAAAATATATTGCTCATGATGATCGAATGTAATTAACCCAAGAAATGAATTTATATAAATTGTATTTTTTATGCATGTTTAAATTTTGAAATAAATATCTATATTTAGAAATCAAATTTTTATTTTGTTAGTTACTTTATAAAAATTGATTTAAATCAAAAATAAAAAAACAATAAATGAAATAATAAATCCATATTTATTGGTTTACCTATAAATTAGTAAAAGATGTGATCTTGATTTGAACATCAATTTAAATAATACGGTATATTTTCCTAAAATAAAAACATAGGAATGGGATTGATAATGAAAAAACTCACTGCGCTTGTATTAGCTGCTGCAACTTTAGCTCCAGCAGTTTCTATTGCTCATGAAGCTGGCGATTTTCTTTTTCGCGCGGGTACTGCAACAGTCAGACCTAATGTCGGAGGAGATGATGTTAAAATTAATGGATTAGGTAATTTAGGTACCTTTGATGCGAATAATAATACTCAATTAGGTTTAACGTTTGGGTATATGATCACTGATAATATCGGTGTGGAATTATTAGCAGCAACTCCGTTTGAACATAAAGTTGGTACAGGCCCTACAGGTAATATTGCAACGGTAAAACATTTACCACCAACATTAATGGCGCAGTATTATTTTGGTAGTAAAGAAGATAAATTACGTCCTTATTTAGGTGCCGGTGTTAACTATACTTTCTTCTTTGATGAGAAATTTAACTCTACCGGAAAAACTGCAGGCTTATCTGATCTAGATCTATCAAGCTCGTGGGGCTTCGCGGCACAAGCAGGTATGGATTACATGCTGACTGATAACTGGATGTTAAACGCTTCTCTTTGGTGGATGAATATTGAGAGTGATGTGAAATTTAAAGCGGGTGGTGAACAGTATAAAGTTAATACTCGTTTAGACCCATTTGTATTTATGTTCGGTGCGGGTTACCGTTTCTAAGAATTTGATAGGATGCAATACAGGTAATACCTGAATTCTGAAGGACTAGAGAGAAGTAGGAAATCCGAGAATATTCGTATTCTCGGATTTTTCAATTACCATTAAGCTTGAACATATATTTAACAAATGGTCATCATAAAAAAACAAATTATGATAATGATATTTATAGTATATTAATTAGTGTTATAGGGTGATAATAAAGTAAAGGTACTTATTGATTATCTTTATTTAGGGTAATTAATAAAAAAATAAAAATATTGAGACTAATTACCTTGAAATAAAAAAGCCGAATACAGTGGCGTATTCAGCTTTAAGATATTATTCAAATTTACAATATTAAATTACCAAAACCATTGCACGTTTAACCCAGCATTGACGCTACTGGTTTCATATTCATCCGGCTTATAAAGTGGGGCACCTAAGAATAAGTCATAACTAAATATATTAACATTACCTCTCATGCCTATAGCCATTCCTAATAATTGGTCATCAGAATAGAGACCTAACGGATAAACACCGCCGAATACACGTCCATAGTCAAGAGCATAGTATGGATAGATGGAGAAGCCAGGAATATAAAAGTTAAACTCATTGCGTAAGTAAAAACCTTTGTCACCTATTAGGGAAAATTCTTCGTCAAAACCACGAACCGTCCAACGGTTACCTAACGAAAATTGATCTTGAATGGTTAAGCGGTCTCGTGAGTATTGTATAAACAGTTGTGGATTATAACTCATAATAAAATTGTCAAAGGCGAAGGGAAACATTCCTGAAATATCGGCAGTATAAACACGGCTCATTTTGCTGACATCACCATATTTCATATCCCAGCTTTCTTCGGCACCAAACCAAGGTACATTACGTTGGTAATATATTGAAGCATCGATAGTTGAATTATTGATGTTTTGACGGTGGCTAACACCGAGCTTAAGGCTGGTAAGGTCACGTTGTTGGGAAAGTAGGGCGACATCCTCTAATTTATATTTTGATTTTCTTTTAATTAATTGAATTGATGCAGTGTCTTTGAACGTTTGCCCACGCAAGAAAACATTACTCGCCGTAGCATTATAATATTTACTATCACCATAATACTTATAGCTAAATACGGAGTCATTAATAGTTTGTTTATAGTCGCTTTTGCTTGCATACAATGAAAAAAGCCAGTAGTTGTAGGGTACGGCATAATAAATTGCAGTATTACTGGTGCTGTAGCGGGCTTGGTTTTTTAAATTTTTTCCTGCTGAAACATATATTGTGTCGTTTAAACTCGTTAAATTGTTAGCATACAAAGTCACTCCGACTTGATCTTTACCCGTTTGGCGGCTTCCTGAGTTATTGTAATATCCACCTACGTTAAAGTGAGATGATTTTTCTCTTTGTATGGAAATATCAGATGTGGAAAACTCTTTACCCGGTGCTAGCTCTATATTCACTTTAGCACCCGGTATCCGTTCAAGGTTCTCTAAGCCTTGTTCGATGTCACGAATATTCAGAATATCCCCTTCTTTAGCAGGCATAATCGCACCTAATGTAATATAAGTGTCGCTACCTTCTGCAAGTTTTACATTCGCAACTTTACCTGGAATAATTTGGAGCGTTAAAATACCCTCACTGATGTTTTGTTCTGGAATATTAACTCGTGTTGTCACATAGCCTGATTTAATTATTTTATCTTGTAAGCCCTTTGCTAAAGTTTCAACGCCATTAATACCAATGCATACACCAACAACTTGGTTTGCATAAGCTTCTAGAGGTCGCATAGAAGGGAGTTTAGGCTCAGAGAGTAAGATAACCTGTTTCATTTGAAAACAATCTTTCTCATCATCAAAAACTAAAATATTATTTGAACGCTCTCTAGTTTTACCTAAGGCATCTTTAGCTTCTAATTGAGTCTGTTGTTGGCGAGAACGATCTTGGCTAGCTTGGTTATTAATTTGTTGGTCAATAATTTGTGCGGTATTAGCTGATGCAGCTAAAGGCAAAGAAGTTAAAGTTGATAATAGAAAAATAAATCGAAAATTCATGTGCACCACATTAATTTTAATAAAGATTAAAGTTATTTTTATGATATAAAGACTAATAAATTGCCGATATAATTATTTATTAATTAAATACATCAGAATTTTCTTGTTTAATCTCCATCAGTCCTTTGTTTTGAAATGAGTACATGTATATCCCTATAACAAACCTATTGTTAATTTTCTTATTTTACATAATTTAATTATGCGTTAAATTTATAATAAATAAAAATTAATTAAATTGATTGAGTTAGTGTAAATGCTTTTGGGGATTACTACTGAAAATATAACTAATATAATTTAATCTTTGGTGGCTTGATTAATTCTTAATGAAATCAATGTCTAGTAAATACACTAAATTAGATTAAATAAGTTTTTTTACTTAGAGTTAAACTATTTTGTCTTGCTTTAAAAATAAGTAAACATTAGAAAGCTTTAAGGTTTGTCAATGATATTAAAATAATGGTGTATACTATTTTAATATCACTCCGTATTGGCGTAATAAAATAAGGAGGCTAGTAGCCTCCTTATTTGACCTAATTAATAATAATAAGGTGTATTTAAAACAATCATTGAACCTAGGATTTGTCCAGTAGGGCTATTGTAAATTATAGGACTTGTAATCGTAGTTTTGTTCATTGAACTTAAGCGTCCAGTGTTATTATCTACGCGAGTAAAGGCATCAATGTTTAAATCTTTGCCAGCATGAATTGAACCTGATTTGGTATTATCTAGCTTATTAAGATCTAAATTGACATCATTAGCACCTTGAATTTTTCCACTACGGTTATCAAGGTCATTTCTTAGTGTAATATTAATATCGCCTTTATTTCCAGCCTTTTCCTGTGCATCTGAAACAATCACACCAGAGTTGTTATTTATGCCATTTGCTTTGATAGTAATAGAACCATCTTTGGTATAAATACCACCCGTTTGGCCGGAAACACCGTATTTGCTAGCATAAGCATTAAAACCGCTAGCATAGCTGTTATCTACAGTTGTTGCATTAACTACGACATTAGAATCAGCAGAAATTAAACCTCTGAGGTTGTTTAAGTAAGTTGCTTTAATGTCTATATTATTTCCTTTGATAAAACCATATTGGTTGTTAAGGGAATACACATCAAACTTGGACTTACCTGCACCAGAAATTAGTGAACCTTGGTTATTAACAACATGAGCATTAATATTTAAGGCTTTTCCACTATCAATTGAAGAATAACCGTTATTTACTAGGTTACTTCCCAAGGTGATATTGATTGGGCCATTGTTAGATTTAATCAATGAGTTACTATTTTGTAACGTAATAGTATCTATATCGATTCTTCTTTTTGCTGAAATTTGAGAGTTATTATTATTAGTGACAGTATTACGAGCATTTATTGTAATATCACGACCTAATAATGTTGAGTTATCGTTTGCTAGGGTGGTTGTTTCTATAGTTAAACTACCATTACCACCTGCTCGAATTCCTCGTTCGTCTGCATTAACAACATTACTACGTAAGGTATAGTTATTATCAATCTTGCCTGTTGCACGGATTGCAATATTTCCACTATTAGTTTTGATTGAACCATTAGTATTAACAACATTTGCAGTTGAGATATTCATGTCTTTTTGAGCATGGACAATACCATTTCGGTTATCAATACTCGAAGCTGAAGCGAGTTTGAGATTACCGCCATTAGACTTAATCTGTCCATTCACATTACTTAGAACTAATCTTTGAGAATCAATATCAACATCGCCATTAGCTATAATAGTGGAATTATTATATAAACCATTGGCTTTTATATTGATGTTGCCATTGGCATTTACTTTTCCACGTTGGTTATACACTAAGCCAGTTGAATCAATATTAACTCCACCGATTCCGGCAGCTAGGTTTCCGTTATTGGAAACACCAGTTCCACTTTCAGTTGAAATTAAGGTAATTTTGTCAGCATACATACCACCCATGGCGGCTACATCGACACCAATTCGAGTTGCATTTCCAACGCCTTGAACTTTAGTCACGAAATTACCTTTGGCATCGACAAAGTTATTACCTGCGACGACATTAATTTCTTTAGCGTGGATATCACCTTGGATCACCGCAGAACGAGCGATGATATCCGTCGGGGAGTCTGATTTTAAGCGGCTATTAATAATAATTTGGCCTTTTTCAACGTTATAGCCAAGAACTTCACCGCCAGCAACAATTGGTTTACCCGTTGTTAGAGTTACTCGGTCTGTGTTGATAAAACCACAATTATTACATGTGATACCAGATGCGTTAGCAACGATAACTTGTGCTTTATCACCTGCAACTTCAATCATACCCCCTAGGGTACTTGCCTTATATGAATTAACTTCATTCAAAATGACTTTTGCAGGGCCATTACCATTATTTAAATTTAGGTTTCCATTGATTTGTCCGCCTAAACTGGTATTCGTATTTGTTGCGCTATTATTTAAAATAACCCCTTTTTGGTCAACATCAAATTGGCTATAAATGTTATGTGAGACACCTTTGTCACTAGCTCCTTTAATATGAACGATAGTCGGGCCATTACTTTGATTTATTACACCAGCACCATTTGTATTAACAACGGCGCCGTGAGCAACAGATATTGACCCTAAAATAACGGATACGCTTAAAAAGAGTGGTTTGATTTTCATCATAGGATGAGTGGTAGGCTGTTTCATAAATATCCCTAAAATAGACTATAGATAAAATTAAAAATAGCTAAATAAAATTCCATTAAAGCATGAAGATTATCCGTGATATTTGTTTTTATTAAAATTTAATTGTACTTAAGTTGAATCATGCGGGTGCAAATGGCTTAAAATAATTATATTTTGATATAAATGGTATTTTATATGCAGCGGTTCATTATTGATTAGTAAAATCAATGGGTAAGGTTTACTCTGCTGTGGATTTGATAAGGGAATTTACCAGTGTGTAAATACGTAAGTATTATTTTTGATATTAATGGATTCGATTAGTAAATATTATGATTATTAAATTTTAGATATTTAATCAATAGCTAATTAATAGTTAATTGATATCTATTATATTTAAATTGGTTTAAAATTTAATTATAGAAGGCTAGGTAAAGTTTATTTAAGACTATTTTTTATAATTTTAAGTAACCAAGCCATTAATTTTAAATATGACTTGATTACTATTTATTCCTTATCTATTTTTGTGTTGCTGCTTTCATTTTTGCAACGAATTCAGTTAATGATTTAAGCATAACGTCAGGGCGATGTAGGTTATTTTCAATAATTTTAACCACAGCTGAACCTGAAATTGCGCCTGCAGCACCATTTTTAATCGCTTCTTCGACTTGCTCAGGTTCTGATATTCCAAAACCTTGTAGGGCGGGAGCCGCTTTATATTGGTTTAATTGACTCAATAAGTGAGTCAATGGCATTTCTGCTCTTTTTTCAGTACCTGTCACGCCTGCACGAGATAATAAATAAGTATAACCTTGGCTATATTTCCCGATCTGTTGCAGTAGCTCATCATTAGCATTTGGTGGGCAAATAAAAATGGGTGCAATATTGTGAGCTAGCGCCGCTTCGCGAAATGGTTTTGATTCAGACATAGGGACATCTGCAACTAATACAGAATCAACACCTGCTTTTTCGCAGCGAATATAAAAATTTTCAATACCATTCGTAAAAACTAAATTTGCATAGACTAATAAGCCAATAGGAATAGTAGGGTGTTTTTCTCGAATACGACGGAGTAGTTCGAAACAAATTGTTGGGGTAATTTCACTTTTAAATGCACGCAAATTTGCATTTTGGATAGTTGGGCCATCTGCCAGTGGATCAGAAAATGGAATACCAATCTCTAATGCATCAGCACCACCAGCAATCAAAGCATCGACAATTTTTAATGATAACTCAGCATCTGGGTCACCTAAAGTGACAAATGGAACAAATGCGCCTTGGTTATTCTGAGCTAAACGTTCAAAAAGTTGGGTGTAGCGTTCCATTAGATTTCTCCTTTGCTGGCTAAAATATCATGTACCGTAAAAATATCTTTATCACCACGGCCAGACAAATTGACGATTAATAACTGTTCTTTATTAGGTTCTTGCTCTGCCATTTTTAATGCATAAGCGAGTGCATGAGATGATTCTAATGCAGGAATAATTCCTTCCTTACGTGATAATAATTTAAAAGCATTTAAGGCTTCATCATCGGTAATGGAAACATATTCAGCACGACCGATACTGTTTAAATGGGCATGCTGAGGGCCAACAGACGGAAAATCTAATCCTGCAGAGATAGAATATGATTCTTCAATTTGACCTTCATTGGTTTGCATCATTGGCGATTTCATACCGAAATAAATCCCGACACGGCCATGTTTTAACGGGGCACCATGTTGGCCGGATTCAATACCTAATCCAGCAGGTTCCACACCGATTAGTTTCACATCTTCTTCTGGAATAAAAGAGGCAAATAAGCCGATTGCATTTGAACCACCACCAATACAGGCAACGACAGCATCAGGTAAACGGCCTTCTTTTTCGAGAATTTGTTGTTTTGCTTCATCACCAATCATACGTTGGAACTCACGTACAATTGTTGGGTAAGGGTGTGGCCCCGCCGCGGTTCCTAATAAATAATGAGCTTTATCATAGCTGCCAGACCAGTCCCTTAATGCTTCATTACAGGCATCTTTCAATGTGGCTGAACCGCTGTAAACTGGAATAACTTCAGCGCCCATTAATTTCATTCGAAATACATTGGGAGACTGGCGTTCTACATCTTTGGCGCCCATATAAATACGGCATTTCATGTTCAGTAATGCACAAGCCAGTGCTGTCGCAACGCCGTGCTGCCCAGCCCCTGTTTCTGCAATTATTTCAGTTTTTCCCATTCGCTTAGCAAGTAGTGCTTGGCCTAATACTTGGTTAGTCTTATGGGCACCGCCGTGCAGTAAATCTTCCCGCTTTAAATATAATTTTGTTTTTGTACCTACGGTTAGATTTTTACATAACGTTAGCGCAGTAGGGCGACCTGCATAGTTTTTTAGTAAGTCGTGAAACTCACGAATAAATTCATCATCATTCTGTGCGTCGATAAACGCGTCTTCTAATTGGTTTAATGCAGGAATAAGAATTTCTGGGACATATTGCCCACCAAACTCGCCAAAATACGGATCTAATTTGCTCATTATTTATTGTCCATTTTATCAGTTACATTAATTGGTGTTGGAGTCTTTCATTTCGTTGTGTATTGATGAGCCGTTGATTTGGCTAACAACGTTGACAATACCAAATTTATTTTTTGTTGACTTTTTATACCAGGTTCAATTTCAACCCCTGAATTAAAGTCTAATCCGTTGCACAATAACTTAGCTGCGTCTAGGCAGTTATCAGGGGTAAGCCCCCCCGCTATCATTAATTTCTGTGTTGTGGACGAGGGGATTGCTGACCAATCGAAGGTTTTGCCAGTACCACCAGAGCCATTATCCAGCAATAACACATCAATACCTTGTGTATCGTAGTCATTTAGAGTTGTTCGTGACATATCAAGCGCCTTCCAAACTTCACAGTAGTTTGGTAAAAATGTTTTTAACGTATTGATATAAGAAGTATCTTCTTCACCATGTAATTGTACCGCAGATAATGCAAGTTGCTTGGCAATATGGGCAACAAAATCCGCGGACTGATTGCGGAAAACACCGACATATTTTAAAGGTGCTGCATGGATGATACTCCGCGCCTGTGACAACGTCACTTTTCTAGGGGAGGTTTCAGCAAAAATTAATCCACCATAGTGTGCTCCCGCTTCAAATGCGGCTTTTGCGTCTTGCTCGCGGGTTAAGCCACAGACTTTATGTTCTCCCACTAACAAGTTTCGAATGGCTTTATCTAGGTCAGCTTGCTCCATTAAGGCGCTACCGATTAAAAAACCATTCGCAAATTGCTTCAATGACTGAATATGTTGATGTAGATAAATACCTGACTCACTGATCACAATGGTACCCTCAGCTAAGCGGGGTGCAAGTTCACGAGTTCGGTTTAAATCAATAGAAAGGTCACGTAAATCACGGTTATTGATACCAACAACCTTGGCTTGTAACCGAATTGCTCTCTCTAATTCTTCTTCATTACTGACTTCCGTTAATATTCCCATATTAAGTTGATGAGCGACCTCTGCTAACGCTTTATATTCATCATCATTTAAGACAGATAACATGAGTAAAATGGCATCCGCTTGGTAGTAACGTGCAAGGTAGATTTGGTATGGGTCAATAATGAAATCTTTGCATAACACGGGTTGTTTTACGGTATTACTGACAATCGTTAAGTAATCCATATTCCCTTGAAAATATTTTTCATCAGTAAGAACTGAAATCGCGGATGCGTAGGGCGCATAAGTTTTAGCTATCACAGCGGGGTCGAAGTCAGCACGAATCAACCCCTTTGAAGGCGATGCTTTTTTGCACTCTAAAATAAATACAGGGCGTTTTGCGCTTAGTGCGTTATAGAAACTACGCTGGCTAGGTTGAATACCAGCAATAAAGCTTTCTAATGGCTGCTTGGCTTTGCGTTCGATTAAATAATCAACTTTATCATCAACAATTTTTTGTAAGACTGTCGCTTTCATTTTATTGGTTCCTTGCCGCGAGTGCTGTGACGCGGTCAAATGCTTTACCGCTACGAATAATTGCGAGTGCGTGTTCGCTGTTTTGTTTTAAGTCTTCATGGCCATTAATACGCATCAACATGGCGACATTGGCCGCTACAGCAGCTTCGTGAGCAGCTTGCCCATGGCCTTGAAGCAAGTTACTAAGTAACACGCGGTTTTCATCTGGTGTTCCGCCTTCTAAGTCACGTAATTGATACGGTTCTAACCCAAAATCATCTGCAGTTAATTGGTAATGTTGTACTTTGCCATCTTTTAATTCAGCGACTTGAGTTACTGCATGTAATGAAACCTCATCCATCCCTCCACTGTGTACCACAGCTGCACGGGTGAAACCAAGCATCTGTAATGTTTCAGACACCGGTTTTACTAATGATTCTTGGTAAACTCCGATAAGGGCAATTGGCGGACGAGCCGGGTTGATTAATGGCCCCAATACATTAAATAACGTTCGGGTTTTCAATTGAGTGCGTACAGGGGCCGCATGACGGAACCCACTATGGTATTGCGGTGCAAATAAAAAACAAACACCAAGCTCATCTAATGCGTCACGAGCGCTTTGCGCACTGAGATCAAGAGCGATACCAAAGGCTGCCAGTAAATCTGAAGAACCTGAACGGCTCGAAACACTACGATTACCATGCTTGGCTATTTTAATACCACATTCAGCAGCAACAAAGGCACTTGCCGTTGAAATATTAATACTATTTGCACCATCTCCCCCTGTACCAACAATATCACTGAATAGGTAGTCAGGGCGGGGAAAGGGTTGTGCATTTTCTAAACAAGCTAGAGCGGCACCCGCAATTTCTTGTGGTTGTTCGCCACGCATTTTCATACTGATTAACACAGCGGCTAACTGAGGTTCTGTTAATTCACCTTGAATAATGGCATTAAACAAGTACTGGCTTTCTTGTTGAGTTAGCGGCTGCGCTTTAAATAATTTATCATAAATATTTTGCATAATTGGCTCTTTAGTATTCCGTTAGTGCGAATGAGTGGATTCGATTGCATTGGGAGTAGAAAGGGCCCATGCCACGGTGTTTTCTAACAACTGTTTACCTTGAGTTGTTAAAATGGATTCTGGGTGAAATTGGAATCCACAAACTCTATCGCTATCATTACGTACAGCCATGACCATGCCATTTGACTGGGCACAAATGGTCAAGCTCTTCGGAATTTGGCTACCAACAAGAGAGTGGTAGCGAGCCACTGATATTGGGTTTTCAAGATGGTTAAACATGGCTAATCCATCATGTGTGGCTATTGAGGATTTACCATGCAAAATTTCACCTGCAGCAGAGACAGTTCCACCATAGGCCTCAACAATAGCTTGGTGACCTAAGCAAATACCGATAACAGGAATTTTGCCTTTTACGCGCATCAATATTTCTGGCATTGAACCTGCTTCACTAGGTTTTCCTGGACCGGGTGATAAGACTAAAATAGGTGAAACCATTTGATTTAATACAGATAAAATATGTTCTGCACTAACGGTATTGCGATAAATAACTACCTGATGTCCACCCGCACGCAGTTGGTCTACAAGGTTATAAGTAAAGGAGTCAACGTTATCGAGCAGTAAAATATTCGCCATTAGAATAACTCCTTAACTTGGTGTGCTTGGGCAATTGCACGGATCACAGCACGTGCTTTATTACGGGTTTCATCTGCTTCTGCTTGAGGTATGGAGTCTAGAACGACACCACCTCCCGCTTGTACAGTGGCAATGCCATTTTCTACGTAGGCGGAGCGAATAACGATGCAGGTATCAAAATCACCATTTCCTTGGAAATACCCTACAGCCCCCCCGTATGATCCTCGGCGCTCTTGTTCATATTGCGCAATCAGCTGCATTGCTTTTACTTTTGGTGCACCCGTTAACGTTCCCATATTCATACAGGCTTGATATGCATGAAAAACATCTAAATCTTGGCGTAATGTTCCCACGACATGAGAAACCAAATGCATCACGAAAGAATAGCGGTCAACCTTAGTTAGGTTAGCAACGTAACGGCTACCCGCTTCACAAATACGCGCTAAATCGTTACGTGCTAAGTCAACGAGCATGATGTGCTCAGCAAGCTCTTTCTCATCAGAACGCATGGAAAGCTCAATTCGGCTATCTAAATCAAGGTCTAATTCACCTTGGGCATTTCGTCCACGAGGGCGAGTTCCGGCGATTGGATAAATTTCCACTTTGCGATTTGCTGTCGCATATTTGAGTGCGCTTTCGGGTGAAGCCCCAAAGAGTGTAAATGCGTTATCTTGCATGTAGAACATATAAGGGCTTGGGTTTTGTGCTTTGAGTTTTTGGTACGCAATTAAAGGATGTGAGCATGGCATCGTAAATTTACGAGAAGGCACAACCTGAAAAATATCCCCACGGTATATGGCTTCTTTTAATGAGGTGACAATTTCCCCATATTCTGGGTCATTTTTGTTTACCGAGACGGCAAAGTCAGGCGCAGTTGCTAAAGGAAGCGCTGGCAAGAACGGCCGGCACGAAGCGATAATTTGAGCGTGACGCTGCGTAACAGTTTCGACATCTTGCTCATTCTGCGTAAATAGGCAACTTTTTAGACGTGCAGCCTGATTTTGATGGTCGATCACTAAATAATGCTCAGCAACAAAAAAACAGTAATCAGGGCAGTGATTAACGGTATTTACCTTGGGTAAATCTTCAAAACTCGCGACTAAATCATAAGCAAACAACCCACCAACAAACAGATTTTCAGGTTTTGTGGAATAGGCTTGTGCAAGAGCGGGTAGTGCACGTAAAACGTCTAAGCTAGATGCAGCCTTCAGGCGGCTGTCTTCGTCTAAATCTTGTCCAGGCTGGCTGAACGTTACCGTCAAACTATTTTCTTGCATGCTATGATGCATGATTAAATCTGTTAATTGAGCTAACAGTTTAGGTAATAAGGCCTGGCCATTTGGCGTCAACGCTTCTATTTCAACTTGTTGGCCAAAAGCACGAATACGTAGTGCGCTGTTGACAATCAATAAGCTTTGCAAGTTGGCTTTATTATTAATTTCAGCGGATTCCAACAGCATTGTTGATGGAACTTGATGACACAAATGATTAAATAATAATGTTGGGTCAGGCTGATAATTAATTGGGCTATCCAGATACTTAAAATGTGCTAATGTGGTGTTTTGTTCGTTCATTATGTTGCCTTACGCTAATTTTTGACATAAAAAAACCCGCCGAGGAAGGGCGGGTTTGGCACTGAAACATACAATAACTATGCGCGTGCGGCTTCCGCCCAATTTGGGAAGTCACGCCACCAACGATTTGATAAGTTTAATAAAGTCATTGTATGCCTCACTGGATAAACTGATTATTTTTAGCTTTAGCCGTCTTGCGTACTAGTTAACTGGATCGCGATATTTATGTCAAGGACTTTATTAATTTATTAGGAAAAATAGTTTTTCATGGAAATAGGAGAAGATATCAATATGCCGACAGCCTCGTCGCCATTAGTGACTCGCTATGACTTACATAGCCATACGAATGCTTCGGATGGTGACCTCACTCCTGCTGAGTTAATCGAACGTGCAGTGGAAAAAGGGGTTAATATTTTAGCGATTACCGACCACGATACCTGTGAAGGTGTATTAGAGGCTCGCCGCTATCTTGCTGAACATGAGCGGCCAATTGAGCTAGTCAATGGCGTTGAAATTTCGACACTTTGGGAGAATATTGAAATACATATAGTGGGCTTAAATTTTTCGCCTTCACATCCCGCGATGGTTCAATTGTTAAAAACACAATCTGAGCATCGTTTAGAGCGTGGTATTGAGATGGGCAGGCGGTTACAAAAAGCAGGCATTGACGATGCATGGGAAAATGCACAACGTATTTCTGGCGGTGGGCAGGTAACGCGGGCACATTTTGCACAATATATAGTGAAAATAGGTAAAGAAAAAACGATTAATAATGTATTTAAACGTTTTTTATCGAAAGGGAAAACAGGGTATGTGCCTGCGAAGTGGTGCACAATTCAAGACTCAATTGACGCAATCCATGCCGCAGGGGGAATTGCGGTATTAGCGCATCCGTCTAAATATCAATTATCCAATAAATGGTTAAAACGGTTGGTTGCGTATTTTAAACAGTGCGGTGGTGATGCTATGGAGGTTTCTCACTGCCAGCAACCGCCAAATGAAAAGCAATATTTAGCAGAATTGGCCAATAATGCTAATTTGTATACATCCGTTGGTTCAGATTTTCATCGGCCTTGCTCTTGGATAGAGCTTGGCAGAAATTTATGGTTGCCCGATGATGACAAGGCTGTTTGGACACTTTGGGATACAGTAAAAACAGCTAATTAATTGATGTATTAATAATGCAGTGTAAAATAATTATTATAAGTGATGATTTATTAATGAGTAAGTCATCTTATGGAATTCAAAGATAGTAGCATTTATAGGTATTTTTGCCGGGTGATGCTGTCGATACCCAAAAATTAGAGGTATGTATGAGCCAGTTTTTTTATATCCATCCGGACAATCCTCAGGCAAGACTTATTAGCCAGAGTGTTGAAATTTTAAATAAAGGCGGAGTGATTGTTTATCCTACAGATTCAGGATATGCCATTGGATGCCGTTTAGAAGAAAAAGATGCTTTACAACGTATCTGTCGGATTCGTCAGCTTGATGCTAACCATAATTTCACATTAATGTGCAGAGATCTCTCTGAGCTATCGAATTATGCGCATGTTGATAATACTGTCTTCCGTTTAATTAAAAATAATACACCAGGTAATTACACCTTTATTTTGCGGGCAACGAAAGAAGTTCCACGGCGTTTAATGAATGAAAAACGTAAAACTATTGGTTTACGTGTACCGTCGAACCCGATAGCTCGAGATTTACTCGAAGCTGTTGGTGAACCGTTGATGTCAACTAGTTTGATTATGCCAGGTGATGATTTCACTCAATCAGACCCTGAGGAAATCCGCGATTTACTCGATAAACAGGTCGATTTGGTGATACATGGTGGTTATATTGGGCAAAAACCAACAACTGTGATTGACTTTACTGATGATACGCCTGTTGTGGCGCGAGTCGGAACAGGGGATCCAACGCCTTTTGAGTAGGTATAAATATATCGAAGCTTAAGGTTCAGTACTGAACTAACTAAAATTGTATTGAATGTGCAATATACAGATAAGTAATAGGGGTTCAGGATAAACCTGTGTATAATGCGCGGGTTTTCAAATTCATTATTGTTTGGCGCGGCAAAAATAGCGCGCCAAAAAGATATTTGACGCCTGTGAAGGCGACAGCAGAGGGTTACATGAGCGTAAAACCGCAAAAAACTGAAAAATTACAGAAAATCCTTGCTCGTTCAGGGCATGGTTCTCGTCGAGAAATCGAAACATTCCTGCAAGCGGGTCGTATTAGTGTTGATGGCAAAATTGCGACACTAGGGGACCGTGTTGAAGTCACACCAGCAACAAAAATTCGTTTAGATGGTCGTTTATTAGCAATCAAAGAGCCTGAAAAGGAAATCTGTCGTGTAATGGCTTACTACAAGCCAGAAGGTGAGTTATGCACACGTCATGATCCTGAAGGGCGCCCAACTGTTTTTAACCGTTTACCACGGTTAACGGGGGCGCGGTGGATTGCTGTTGGCCGTTTAGATGTTAACACTAGTGGTTTATTGTTATTCACAACAGACGGTGAGCTCGCTAACCGTTTAATGCACCCTAGCCGTGAAGTTGAACGTGAATATGCAGTGCGTGTGTTTGGTGAAATTAACGATGCAAAAATTCGTCAATTAACACAAGGTGTACAGTTGGAAGATGGCCCAGCCTCTTTTAAAACGGTTTCTTACCGTGGCGGAGAAGGGATGAACCAATGGTTTAATGTCACCTTAACTGAAGGACGTAACCGCGAAGTTCGTCGCCTTTGGGAATCTGTTGGTGTACAAGTCAGCCGTTTAATCCGTGTGCGTTATGGTGATATCGACTTACCTAAAGGCTTACCGCGTGGAGGATGGACGGAACTTGGTTTAGAGCAAACCAACTATCTCCGTGAGCTGGTGGAACTGCCGGTGGAAACGGAAAGTAAGGTTGCGGTTGAGCGCGATCAACGTCGCATTAAAGCAAACCAAATTCGCCGTGCGGTTAAACGCCATACACAAGTCGCATCGCGTCCGGCATCAAAACGTCAATCATCAAGACCAACAGCGAAACGTCGTACTCGCATCTAAATTTGCTATTCTTTATTCAGTATAAAAACGCAGAGCGTAATTTCTCTGCGTTTTTTTATGTGATCACGCCAATAATCATCCACTCCAGTAATTACCAATCTTATAAATTCATCTTTCAGTAATAGTTATATGCCACATAGATAATTAGAAAATTAATGGTCTAGTTCACATTATTATGAAACCTATTAATAATAGATAATGTTTATGAGATGTTTGTCTCATTTTAATGTAATAAAAAGTCTTAGTATGCCCATTCTTATGAGATGTAACTCACAAAATGTTGGGTTGCTAACTGATAATAAAGATAAATTTACAGATAAACCTATTACTTACCCAGTTTATCCAGATAAATAAAGAATGGTTTAAGTGGATAAACCTGAATAAGGACAAAACATGAAAAAAATAACACTGACTTTGAGTGCGATTGCATTGGCATTGAGTTTTACGGCAACCTCTCAAGCAAAAATTCCAATGCCAGAAACCGTAAGCCCCGGCGTTACCGTTGTTGAACTTGCTCAACAACAGCCTATTCATTGGGTTTCCATCGAACAAATTAAACAAAGCCTAGAAGGGAAAGCACCTATGGCTGTTGGGTTTGATATCGATGATACGGTGTTATTTTCAAGTCCAGGTTTTTACCGTGGTAAATTAGAGTTCTCACCTAACGATTTTAGCTACCTCAAAAATCAACAATTTTGGGAAAAAATGAATAATGAGTGGGACAAATTCAGTATGCCAAAACAAGTGGGTATTGATTTAGTCAAAATGCACTTAGAGCGCGGTGACACTGTTTATTTCATTACTGGCCGTACGAAAACAAAAACGGAAACAGTGACGAAATATGTTCAAGAAGGTTTAGCGATACCTGCGGATAAAATGCAACCTGTTATTTTTGCGGGTGATGAACCAGGGCAAAATAATAAAGTGAGCTGGATGCGTGATCACAAACTTACCATATATTATGGTGATGCTGATGCCGATATCGCAGCAGCACATGAGTTAGGTATTCGCGGTGTTCGTATTCTACGTGCGGCAAATTCATCTTACCAACCATTACCAAAAGCAGGTCGCTTTGGTGAAGAGGTTGTGATTAATTCAGAATATTAATTCAACAAGTGCAATGCAAATAATAAATATCCTCCGACTAATGCCGGAGGATATTTATTCAAACACTCTACGAATAGAATCTTCCCCTAACCGTTGGCGAGCCTGAACAACATCACCTGGTGAAACGTAAGGTCATTTACTAGATAAAACAATTTCTAGATGGAGAACGAGTTGAGCCATGGAAAGTGAGCGAAAAAGGGGCATTCCTATTACAGCTCATATCATCATTTCCATCGGAATTCTTTTGGCGGGAAAGCCTGAGCAGACTCGAAAGCTGGCTAAGTAACATAAAAAATCCGTAATCTTGGGATAATTACGGATTTTTGTAGATCGGTAGGGGCGTTAAACTGATTATTTAGCTCTTAACTGATCGGCATTAGGTAAATTACCCCTTTATTGCATAACTTAATAATAATTGTCTGTATTGATGATTACTTCACCGCCTAATATTTTACCATCTGGGCTGTTATAAACCATAGGTGCAGTGACGCGAGTTTGATTTTTTGATGAAATAGTACCGTAAGGATTAAATAAAGCAGTTTTTGCATTTATAGTTGCGTTATAATCAGCACTAATTAAACCGTGGTATCCGTTATCAATAATATCTGCATTTAATTTTAAATTATTAAAAGCTGAAATTGTACCGTTTGAATTATACAGATTTTTATTGATATTCATTTGAATATCACCAGAAGCTAACGTTTTTTCAGTCCAGTTAGTTTTAACCTCTCCTATATAATTGTTAAAGGTATTTGCTTTAATATTGATAGAACCATCAACTGCATTTATTCCTGCTTTATCATCTGTGACACCGTATTTTTGGGCATGATTGGAAAAATCTGAACTCCAACGGTTGTCTAGTTCGTTTGTTTTGATTACTAAATTACCATTTGTACTAATTAAGCCTTCTTTATTAATTATTTTATTTTCTGCATTGATATCTAAATTAGTTGCGTTGATATAACCTGCAGTGTTATCTAATTTATCGGTATTGATGGTAGATTTACCTGCCTTGGAAATAATAGCACCAGAGTTGATAAGTGATGGTGTCTCGATAGTTAAAAGACGACCACTTTCAATCGCTGAGTCTTTACCATTAGTTAATGACTTTTCTGCAATTAGATCCATTCTTCCATTCGTGGTTTTGATTGAAGAAGTGTGGTTATTTATTTCCTCACTTTTTAAGTTCATACGTCTTTTTGCATTGATTAACGCATTATTTTTGTTTTCAATAGAAACAGCCGCCTCAATTGTAATATCACGACCAGTAAGTAAAGCATCATTATTGTAAACAATGCTACCTGAATTAATGTTTAATTCATTACCGGCTGAAATTACACTTTTAATAGA
This sequence comes from Providencia sp. PROV040, assembly GCF_032706145.1. Lineage (NCBI taxonomy): Bacteria > Pseudomonadati > Pseudomonadota > Gammaproteobacteria > Enterobacterales > Morganellaceae > Providencia > Providencia sp. PROV040. The sequence goes on from NZ_CP120530.1 coordinate 2,391,379, forward strand.
ATTAGGAAACATATTGGATGAATTTTCAACATTATTAACTGTTTTGATGTTCATATCACCTTTGGTGGCCTGTATTTTACCGCCATAGTTGCCAATCATGTTAGCGTCAGCATTTAAATTTTGATTTGCAGTGATCTCGCCACCAGAATAGTTAAGGATATAGCCATCAGTATTGATATTAATATCGCTGTTTTTTGATTTAATAGCCCCTGTATTTTCAATTCCGCTTAAATTGTGCGCATAGGCAGGATTACTGGTTGCGGTAATATTTACGTCACTAATAGCATCCATTGTTTTATAATTGAAAATATTACCATTACTGGCAATTCGTAAACCATCATCACCAGCGGAGATAATGCCTTTGTTGCTAATAGCGCTATTATTTCCAGTGGATATCAGCGTGATTTTATCTGCATACATGCCACCTAATGCTGAAATATCGATAGCAATATTTGGAGTGTTAGTATTGGAACTTGCAGATTTTATAAGTTGTCCATTTTTACTAATAACATTAGTACCTGTAATTATATTTATCTCATCAGCATTCATCTTACCCGAGATAGCAGCTGTTTTTGCTAAGATATCAGTAGGTGAGTTTGAATTAAATTTATCAGTAATGACGATTTGACCTTTGTCAACATTGATAGTGAAATCACCATTAAGTTGTGGTGTTATTTTCCCTGTCGTGAGTGTTGCTCTATTTGTGTTAATGAAACCACAATTATTACAAGTAATACCTGAAGCATTGGCAACAATAACTTGAGCACTATTACCAGCAACTTCAATCATTCCATTTAATTGGGTTGCTTTATTAGAATTAACTTCATTTAGAATAACAGTTGCAACATTACCTTGAAGATTGCTGTTGGCTTTAATATTACCTGCTAATTGCGTATTAATATCTGCTTTACTGTTATTGAGTACGACACCTTTTTTGTCAACATCAAATTTACTATAAATATTATGAGAAACACCATTATTAGATGGGGTCTTTATATTTACAATAGTTGCGCCATTTGGTGCTTTAATGACACCAGCGCCATTGGTGTTAACAATATCTGCTTGCGCAATAGAAATTGTACCTAAAAAAATGGAAATTCCTAAAAAAACAGGTTTTAATTTTAGGGTAGGATGGTTGTAATATTCTTTGTTATTTTGTTTCATATTAATCTCTAATTTATCGATAGATATAAAATACGTAGATGATAAATAAAATAAGCTATAGGATTGTACGTTAATAAAAATTTAAATAAAAATTAATTCTTTTTAAGACTATGCAATTGACGTCAATTAGATGTTATACCTATAAAGGTGAAAAAATGGGTATTTATCACTTGGCTTGTAAAATTTCCTTGTATATTCAATATGTAAACTTTACTCTAAAATGGAGATCGTATACGTTATTACTTAAGTGAGTTCTCCTATCTATTGTGACTTTACAATAAGCATAGATAAGATATGTTTAACACTTATTATTATTGTTGTTGGGTAGTGGCATTTGGCTGTTATATATTAGGTTTTAATTTCGCCACTTATTAATTATTTGTTTGTGTTTGTTTCGGTAGATATAGTGTGAGAATATTATTTAGGCGCGGTCGGTAATAAGCCCTTATAGGGCTAGAATAAACCACCCGCTATGCGAGTGGTTATGATTGTAATATATTAGTTTGTCACAACTGCATCAATAATCACACGGTTACCCGTGATGCTTCCAGTCGTTCCATTACTTATTATAGGGCTGGTGACTTTAGTCGTGTTAGTAGAGCGTAAAGCACCATATTGGTTGTTAATACGATTTTTTGAATCAATGGTGAGATTTTTCCCTGCGGCCACTGTTCCTGAATAGTTTTCTAATGTGCCAACATCCAGTTTCTGGCTATTAGCGCTTTTGATTTCCCCATAATTATTATTGAGTGTTGCTTTGAGCTTAACGTCAATATCATTACGTGCAGCGGTATTATTTTCTACATTTGCAGCAATAGAACCATAGGTATTATGTAACGTATCACCTTTAACTTTAATAGTTCCATTATTGGTTTGTAGGCCACCATTTTGGTTTGTTAGTCCAAATTTAGTATTAATGAGTTTAAAGTCACTACTGTAACTGTTGTTCAAATAACTGGTTTCAATATCCAGATTATTCTCAGCATTAATTAACCCTGCTTGGTTATCAATACTATAGGCTTTAATCGTAAGATTTTGTCCTTTGATATAGCCAGAACGGTTGTTCATTGAATTAGCATTAATGACGGATTTGCCGTTATTCGAAACAATCGCTCCGGTGTTATTGAGCTGGTTAGCATTGATATTCATCAAGCGACCACTATGAATGGTTGACGTTCCCGCGTTAGTGAGTGATACCGACGCATCTAAATTCATCTGGCCATCAATGGCATTTATTTCAGAGTTAGTTTGCGTTAAGTACATCGTACTGATGTCTGAATGGCGTTGTGCAATAATTTTGCTATTTGATGTGTTATCAATTGCGGATTGCGTGCTGATCTTGCTATCTCGCCCTGCAGTAATATTGGAGTTTTCATTCACAACACGAACGGCATTAATCGTTATATCGCGCCCGGCATTAAATCCTTTTCCTGGATCATTTGGATTGGCGAGATTGTCCCTGTTGTAAATTGTACTCATGGAATGAATGTCGATATTACCTTTAGTAGACTGAATGATACCATTATCATTTACAAATGAATCAGAGAGTGTATTAACATTCTGCAGAGCGATTATCGAACCACGATTGTTGCTTAGTGTACCTAGTGTACTTAGATTAATATCATTGTTATAGGATGTGATATCACCATTATCATTATTAATTACCCCCGTTCCTGCAACGGTAATATTGACGTTTTTATTACCCGCAATGTGACCGTTATTGGTAAGGCTTGCTGCTTTAATATCAATATCACCCGCTGCGTTCATATTACCATTGGTATTATTCACCGTTCCTGCGGTATCAATAGAAATTGCGCCATTATAGGTACCAATATCCCCTAAATTACTGACACCAACGCCAGTTTCAGTGGCTATTAATGAGATTTTATTGGCATACATACCGCCAATCGACGAAACATCAATCCCAACAGTGGGTTTTGTTCCAATTGCAGCGGCTGTACCCGTCACATCCCCAGCCGAATTGACGTGATTACTTCCAGCTATCACATTGATGCGCTGTGTATCAATAATGCCATTAATGGCCACCGAACGTGCAATTAAATCTGTCGGAGAATTGGTATCTAATCTCCCATTGATGGCGATTTTACCTTGCTGCACATTATAGTTAGCAATGGAGCCATCATTTGCTAGCTCTACTTTACCGGTTGTCAGTGTTGTACGATTGGTGTTGATAAAGCCACAGTTGTTACATGTAACTCCGGACGCATTAGCAACGATTACTTGCGCTTTGCCGCCTGCAACCTCAATCATGCCATTTAATGTGGTTGCCGCATTTGAATTTATTTCGTTTAAGATAACTTTAGCTCGCCCGCCAGCAACATTGGTATTGCCACCAATTTTGCCGCCAATGAGCGTATTAGAATTTTTTGCACTGTTATTTAAAATAACGCCTTTTTGGTCAACATCGAATTGGCTATAGGTATTATGGGAAACACCAGCCTGGCTTGGTTTATTAATATAAACGACAGTCGGTCCATTACCTTGATTTAATATACCAGCCCCATTAGTTGGTGTAATTGCCGCTTGAGCAACAGTAGTAGTTCCAACGATTATTGAAACACATAAAAAGAGTGGGTTAAATTTCATTTTTGTGAAATTCAAATGAGAATTTGAAACGTTTTTCATATATATCCCTTAAATAAAATAGAAAAATCTAAGATAACTAACAATCCATTATTGCAGTTTAATTATGCTTAAATAGAAAACCAAATAAAATTAATAATGTTAACATGGGTAAATATATCGTTATTCATTGATAACTAACTAAAACTGAATAAAAGCGGAGTAATATCTATTTTTATAGATTAGTTTGTTTTTTATCAATAGGTTGTGTTTACGCATTTTTAGCCTGTTAGGAGGATTTTACTCACGTAGCAATACGTAATCATTTTAATTAAAGAGGAGGTTTTCAATAAATAGCATTAATTATTTTTATATTTATTCTTTATCGTTATAAAATAATTGTGATACTTGATGAACAAAAGTTAGCAAAAAAATTCATACTACCAAAAAATATTTTCCAATATGGAGTTCACACTAAATTAGTGTTACCAATGAAAAGTATTAAATAACTTTTTTATAGGTTAACTGATGGCTTAGTTAGAAAAATAGCTAGTGAAATAGATTAGAAGTGCAATAATAAAAAATAACGCCTTATTATTGCACTTTGTTATCGGATGATTACCAATCAATCCCTTTTTGAGCTTTAATCCCAATATCAAATGCATGTTTCACTGGGCGCATTTCTGTTACTGTATCAGCTAATTCGATTAAATCTCGGTGGCAACCTCTGCCAGTGATCACAACAGATTGATTGGCAGGGCGGCTTTGTAATGCTTGGATCACTTCTGCTAATTCGAGATAATGGTAACTTACCATGTAGGTGAGTTCATCTAAAATGACTAAATCGTACTGTGGGTCACTTAATAATTGTTTGGCGTATTGCCAAGTTTCTATACAGGCGAGGGTGTCTGTCTCTTTGTTTTGAGTTTCCCAAGTGAACCCTGTGGACATAACATAGAAGGGAACGCCTTGGGGTTCTAACAGCTCACGTTCACCATTATCCCAGCCACCTTTAATAAATTGAACAACAGCGGCTTTTTTACCATGGCCTACTGCACGGCAAACAGTACCAAATGCCGCTGTCGTTTTGCCTTTTCCATTTCCAGTAAAGACAATAACGATACCCCGTTCAATTTGAGCGGCTTCAATTCGTGCATCCACTTTTTCTTTTAAACGTTGTTGACGTTCTTCGTGTCGGCTTTGAGACATCATTTTTACTCCGCAGCACCGGGCTTGCGTCCGGGTTGTGCATCATAGCTACTTCCTGTTTTACGCAGGCTATCATCACCCATCAAATAGATATAAATAGGCATGATATCAGCAGGAGTTTTCAATTTAAGTGGATCTTCGTCAGGGAACGCGCTTGCTCGCATAGAGGTTCGAGTTCCACCTGGATTAATACAATTTACACGAAGATTACTGTGCTTATACTCTTCGGATAGAATTTGCATTAAACCTTCTGTCGCAAATTTAGAGACAGAATAGGCTCCCCAACCGGCTCGACCTTGTTTACCTACACTTGAACTGGTAAAAACTAACGAGGCATTAGGCGCTTTAAGTAATAGAGGGAGCAAAGCTTGAGTTAGCATAAATGTGGCATTAACATTTATTTGCATCACATCATGCCATAGGTCACTGGGTTGCTCAGAGATAGGGGCTACTACACCAAGTATTCCCGCGTTGTGTAAAACGCCATCTAAATAAGGCGTTATTGACGCAACTTGCGAAGCGAGTGTATGGCAGTCATCAATTGTTGCGGTTAATAAGTCTAATATAAAGCAAGGTGGATTCTTTCCATCTAAAGCCGCTATTTCATCACTAACTGATTGTAATTTATGCAGTGTTCTACCAACAAGAATAAGGGATGCACCATAGCGCGCATAAGTGAGAGCGGCTTCACGGCCAATGCCATCACCGGCACCTGTCACGAGAATAGTTTTACCTTTCAATAGGTCTTGTCTAGGCTGATATTGGAGCATATTCTTTCCTACTATTGTGATTAGCATGTATGGTTATCATCGCACTGATTGTGATAATTGGCTAATCTAACATAGTATTAACAAGGTTTGTCGTGCCAACTCTGTTTTTTTCTGGTTGTTTGCGCGTAATCGTGAGATTATTTTTGTATTGAAGATAAATATCAAAAGGATCAGATTGTGGAGTATTTCTCATTGTATGGGCTATTTTTAGCAAAAGTCGTTACGATTTTGGTAGCGGTGGTTTTGCTGGCTGTTTTTGTGTTTGGCGTAGGTATGCGCAGACAAGGAGCAAAAGGTGCTTTGAAAATCACAGATTTAGGTGAAAGCTATCGTGAGCGTCAGCGCCAAATGCAACAGATAAAAATGAATGAATCAGAACATAAGGCATGGCTAAAAGCATTTAAAAAACAGCAAAAAGCAAAATCAAAAAGTGAGAAAACTGGGGCTAAATTAGGCCAAACAGGGGTTAAAAAGCCTTGCTTATATGTCTTAGACTTCAAAGGTAGTATGGATGCACGTGAAGTTGCCTCTTTACGTGAAGAGATCAGTGCAATTCTCGCTGTTGCAGACCAACAGGATGAGGTTTTGTTAAGACTTGAAAGCCCAGGTGGGATGGTTCATGGTTATGGCTTAGCGGCTTCACAATTACTAAGAATCAAAGAAAAAAATATCCCACTGACTATTGCGGTAGATAAAGTCGCTGCGAGTGGTGGATATATGATGGCGTGCATCGCAGATAAAATTATCGCAGCGCCATTTGCCATTATTGGTTCGATTGGTGTTGTCGCTCAAATTCCAAATATTCATCGGTTATTAAAAAAGCATGATGTTGATGTTGAACTTCACACCGCTGGCGAATACAAACGTACATTGACCATGTTAGGTGAGAACACGGAGCAAGGTCGTAAGAAATTTGTTGAAGATTTAAATTCAACACATGAATTGTTTAAACAATTTGTTCATCAAAATCGCCCATCTTTAGATATTTCTGCAGTTGCAACAGGGGAGTATTGGTATGGTTCACAGGCGCTTGATAAAGGGCTTGTGGATAATATTGGTGTGAGTGATGATTTTATTATTAATGCGATTGATACTAAGGAAATAGTTAGTATCCGTTATGTATTAAGTAAAAAAATGATGGATAAGTTTATGGGAAGCGCGGCAAAGAGCGTGGATAATTTATTATTGCGCTGGTGGCAGCGTGGGCAAAAACCACTCTTGTAATTTCGAATTTTGCCTAGCGAATAAGCGTTTTTAAATCTACTATTAATTTACCGGCTTTTTAGCCGGTAAATTATATACAAAGAGCAAACGTGTTAATTAGTTATTATCACTCAATTGGTATTGTTCTGATAGTACATGAGCAAGGTGTTTGTACATATTAAAAGCAGCGGTACTCTTTAAGGTAGGGATATTGTTCTCATCTAAGAAGAACTCCCCTTTAAATACCAATGTACCTCGATGCTGCTCTACAGTATCAACAAACATACCATGAATATAATCATCATGTTTCTTTATGATATCATTAGCTTTTTCAAGTAACTCTTTTTTTGTGATGAACGGTAAATTGTCTTGCATAACTTGGCTTCCTTGAAAAAATAATTGGTTGCTTCTAGCATTTTATCAGGTAGAGTGTGTGGTTTTCAATTGTGACTAAACATCTTTATATGGTTAAAATCAGTCGACTAGAAGACACTTTGTGCCTTTTAGAATAACGTGATTGAGTTTATAAGTTTTGTTTCAACACAAATAATTGTTTAAAAATATATTGATATATTGTGATTGTGTCGCAATATAAAAAAGAGATTCTCATTTTGCGCATTTTAATGTAGAAATGCGCCATTGTTGATATTTAGGTAAAGGTAAATATGGGTAAAGCTCTTGTTATAGTGGAGTCCCCGGCAAAGGCCAAAACGATTAATAAGTATCTTGGCAGTGGCTACGTTGTAAAAAGCAGCGTTGGCCACATTCGTGATCTGCCGAAAAGCGGCTCTGGTTCACAAACCGGCTCACAAAAGAGTACAGGCTCATCTACCGACAAAACAAAGAAAGTGAAAAAAGATCCGCGTGATGCATTAGTTAAGCGCATGGGGATTGACCCTTACCATGGTTGGAAAGCGAATTATCAAATTCTACCAGGTAAAGAAAAAGTGGTCTCTGAACTTAAATCACTGGCGGAGGATGCTGATCACATCTACCTCGCAACGGACTTGGACCGCGAAGGGGAAGCTATTGCGTGGCATTTACGTGAAGTGATTGGTGGAGACGATTCTCGTTTTAGTCGTGTTGTATTTAATGAGATCACCAAAAATGCGATCACTCAGGCATTTGATAGCCCTGGGGAATTAAATATAGATAGAGTTAACGCACAACAAGCGCGTCGTTTTATGGACCGAGTTGTGGGTTACATGGTTTCTCCACTGTTGTGGAAAAAAGTGGCTCGTGGCTTATCTGCTGGTCGTGTTCAATCAGTTGCAGTGAAACTGATAGTTGAACGTGAACGGGAAATTAAAGCCTTCGTTCCTGAAGAATATTGGGAACTGCATGCCGACTTAGCTGATAAAGATATCGCTAATTTGCGTATGGAAGTCACTTCACAAGGTGGTAAGGCATTTAAGCCAGTCAATAAAGCGCAAACAGAGGCGGCGGTTAAATTACTGGAAAATGCCCGTTTTGCGGTTACTGACCGTGAAGATAGGCCGACATCCAGTAAACCGAGCGCACCGTATATCACGTCAACGCTACAACAAGCTGCTAGTACCCGTTTAGGTTTCGGCGTGAAAAAAACCATGATGATGGCTCAGCGTCTTTATGAGGCGGGTTACATCACTTATATGCGTACTGACTCAACAAACTTGAGTCAAGATGCACTCGACATGGTTCGTGGCTATATTAATGATAATTTTGGCGCGAAATACCTGCCAAAAGATGCCAATGTGTATAGTAGCAAAGACAATTCGCAAGAGGCACACGAAGCCATTCGCCCTTCTAGTGTCGATGTTTTACCTGAGTCACTAAAAGACATGGAGAACGACGCGAAAAGGTTGTATCAATTGATTTGGAATCAGTTTGTGGCTTGTCAAATGACACCTGCGAAATATGATTCAACAACCTTAACAGTCAAAGCAGGGGATTTTGAACTAAAAGCCAAAGGGCGTACTCTGCGCTTCGATGGTTGGACGAAAGTCATGCCTGCACTGCGTAAAAATGATGAAGACAAAACGCTGCCACCAATACAAGTCGGTGCGGAGTTGTCTTTGGTTGAACTATTGCCTAGCCAGCACTTTACCAAGCCGCCAGCACGTTTTAGTGAAGCGTCTTTAGTTAAAGAATTAGAAAAGCGTGGTATTGGCCGTCCTTCAACGTATGCAGCGATTATTTCGACGATACAAGACAGAGGTTATGTCAAAGTTGAAAACCGTCGTTTTTATGCAGAAAAAATGGGTGAAATCGTCACAGACCGCTTAGAGGAAAACTTTAACGATCTGATGAACTATGATTTTACTGCACGTATGGAAGACCAATTGGACCATGTTGCAAACCATGATGCCGAATGGAAAGCCGTATTAGATGAATTCTTCTCTGATTTTAGTAAGCAGCTAGATGTTGCTGAAAAAGAACCAGAGGAAGGGGGAATGCGCACCAACCCAATGGTAATTACCTCAATTACCTGCCCTGATTGTGAACGCCATATGGGCATTCGTACCGCATCAACTGGGGTATTTTTAGGTTGTTCTGGTTATGCATTACCACCCAAAGAGCGTTGTAAAAAAACGATTAACCTTATCCCTGAAGACGAAGTCCTTAATGTCCTTGAAGGGGATGATGCGGAAACTAACGCATTAAGAGCCAAACGTCGTTGTCCAAAATGCGGCACCGCGATGGACAGCTATTTGATTGATAATGGCCGTAAATTACATGTTTGTGGTAATAACCCTGCGTGTGAAGGTTATGAAATCGAAGAAGGCGAGTTTCGTATTAAGGGTTATGACGGCCCGGTCATTGAGTGTGACAAGTGTGGCTCAGAAATGCACCTGAAAATGGGGCGTTTTGGTAAGTACATGGGTTGCACCAACGAAGAGTGTAAAAATACGCGTAAAATCTTACGAAGTGGTGAAGTGGCACCACCGAAAGAAGATCCAGTGCCATTGCCGGAACTTCCATGTGAAAAATCTGATGCGTATTTTGTGTTACGTGATGGGGCTGCTGGCGTTTTCCTTGCGGCGAATACATTCCCTAAATCACGAGAAACACGTGCACCACTAGTGGCAGAATTACAGCGTTTTAAAGACCGTTTACCTGAAAAACTCGCATATTTAGCTGAAGCACCGGCTGAAGACGGTGAAGGTAACCCAACAGTCGTCCGTTTTAGCCGCAAAACGAAACAACAATATGTTTCTTCAGAGAAAAACGGCAAAGCAACGGGTTGGAGTGCATTCTACGTTGATGGTAAGTGGGAAGTAAAAGAAAAGTAATAGCTCTCTTTTGTTTCCAAACAAAAAAGCCAATCATTTAATTAGATTGGCTTTTTTATTAACTTGTCAATTTCATATCAATGCCTATCAGTGAATAACCCGCTGTTATACTGTCCATTCCTTTATTTCTTATCGCTCACTGTGATACAGCCACCAATTTTTAACTAAACTCAAATGTAGCACCAAAGTGATAACTAATTTGTGTTAACTTAAGATAGAGTCGTTGTAGTTATCAATTGGCAGTAATAATCCTTACCTTGCTGAAATATTTAGGTAAGTCGATGGAATGATAGATAAAAGTTATCCACCGGAGGCAAAATGAAGTTAAAAATGTGTTTACTGGCTGCATTATTGACAGCGGGGACAGCGTACGCTGCTCAGTCTACTGTTGTATTAAAAGAAGCGACACCCACAGGTGATGGTAAAGCAATAGGTGAGGTTGTTATCTCAGAAACGGAATATGGATTACTGTTCACGCCTAAATTAACAGGACTACAAGCAGGCATTCATGGCTTCCATATTCATGAGAACCCAAGTTGCGAACCTGCAGAAAAAGACGGTAAATCGGTACCTGCATTAAAAGCGGGTGGTCATTTAGACCCAGCCAAAACAGGCGTTCATAAAGGCCCTTATGATAACACAGGGCATTTAGGCGATTTACCCGGCTTAGTTGCCGATAGTCAAGGTAATGCTAATTATGCGGTACTAGCGCCACGTTTAAAATCACTCAAAGATGTTCAAGACCGCGCATTGATGGTGCATGTGGGTGGTGATAACTATTCTGATAATCCAGAAGCGTTAGGCGGTGGTGGGGCTAGGATGGCCTGCGGCGTCATCAAATAATACGCGTCATATTTCAAAGCTGTGGCGTTGTTAGCTGCGCTTGCTAACCCTAGTCACATACTGATGTATGCTCCTAGGGCTTAGCGCCGCTTGCTGCCTAGCCACAACTTGAACTATTTAGCGTATTGTATTGATTATAAAGTAGTTTAAAAGACAGTATTGCATTGATTAGAATATGATTTAAACAGCAGAATTGTTATCTGGACTTACTAATGTTAATTACATACTGATGTATGCTCCTAGGGCTCAGCGCCGCTTAATGCCTAGTCATAAAAAGAAGGCTCACGCTAAATTTCGAGCCTTCTTTTGTCATTGATAAATTACCAAATACGAATACGCTGTTCTGGTGCCAAATACAGGGCGTTATTTTTATCAACACCGAATGTTTCGTACCAGTCATCAATATTGCGTACTACGCCATTTGCGCGAAATTGGTTAGGGCTATGAGGGTCTGTCATAATCTTATTACGTTCAGATTCTTTATTTGACAGCTCTTGCCACGTGCGTGCCCAAGCAATGAAGAAACGCTGTAACCCAGTTGTTCCGTCAATAATTGGAGCCTCACCATTTGGGTAGTTTTCTTTGGCAAATTGCTTATAAGCACTTAAGGCAATATTTAACCCACCGAGGTCACCAATATTCTCCCCTAATGTAAGCTCACCGTTCACCTTTAAGCCATCAACAGTAAAGCCGTTATATTGTTCAACAAGCTTAGCGGTTTTCTCTTTAAAGTGGGTTTTAGCGCTCTCACTCCACCAATTACGTAACTGCCCGGTTCCGTCATATAAACTGCCTTGGTCGTCAAAACCATGGCCCATTTCGTGGCCGATGACTGCACCTATTGCGCCATAGTTATAGGCTGGGTCAACATTAGGGTCAAAGAACGGTGCTTGTAAAATTGCAGCAGGGAACACAATTTCATTTTGAACAGGGTTGAAATAGGCATTGACTGTTTGTGGCGTCATTCCCCATTCCCATTGACGAACAGGCTGACCAATTTTGCCAATCATATCATCATATGACCAAGCTAAAACTTGCTTATAATTATCTAATAATGAATCGGGCTTGAGGTTAATCTCACTGAAATCATTCCATTGGTCTGGATAACCCACTTTAACCGTGAATTGTTCCAATTTTTTAAGGGCTTCTTGACGAGTAGGCTCATCCATCCAGTCATTGACTTTTAAGCGTGAATTAAATGTTCCTCTCACATAACTAACCAAATCTTTAATTTTTTCTTTAGCTTGAGGGTCGAAATATTGTTCGACGTAAATTTGCCCTAATGGCTCGCCTTGGAGTGAGTTAACGGTTTGCAAAGCGCGCTCTTGGCGGGTGCGTTGCTTCTCAATACCATTGAGTTTTTTCGAGTAAAAATCAAACTGTGCATCTGCGATGGTTTGGTTTAAATAACGTGCGTGCTCACTAATATACTGAAAGGTTAAGTAATCTTTTAATGTCGAAACTGGGGTATCTGCAAAAATCTTTGCAGTTTGTTCAACTGCGCTGTCCGTTTCAACGACCACTTTCGCAAGTTGCTTATCAGTTAACTTGCGGCTAGTAATAAAGCTATCCCAATCAAAACCTTGGGTATGGTTTTTCATTTCAGTTAAGGTCATTGCATGGTAATTTTTGATAGTGTCACGGCGGGCCTCAGGGCTCCAATGTACAGTTGCAATCGCTTTTTCTAAATCAAAAATTTTCTGTGCTTTTTGTGTGACATCTTTTTCACCGGCTAGCTCTAACATGGTAGCGATATAAGCGATATAACTTTTTCGAATATCTTCCATTTGCGGTGTGTTATCGAGGTAATAAGTCCGATTAGGTAGCCCTAAGCCACCTTGGCCGATATAAAGCACATAGGTATCCGGTGCTTTAGCATCTAAGTCTACCCAATAAGAAATCAATGATTTGTAGTCGGGTTGGGTCATTAACTGGCTAATATCACTATGGCTTTTAGCTTTCTTAATGGCATCTAAATCGGATTTTATTGGGGTAATTCCTGCCTGCTCGATAGCCGTTTCATTCAGGTAACTAAGATATAAATTTCGAATATTTCGTTGATTATGCGTAAGTTTGTTTTCGGGGATCTGCTGTAGCTGGTCAATTATCGATTGAATTTGTTTTTCTGTATTTAAGTATAATTCTACAAAAGAGTTAATACGTGGCATACCGGTAGGGATTTGCGCTTTATTTACCCAATCTTCATTCACATAACGGTAAAAATCATTGCCGGGTTCAATCGTGTCAGACAAAACAATTTTTTGTTGTCCATAACTAACTTCTTTTGCCAATAGTGACGGGGCAAAAGAAATAGTCGACATACCAATAATTAAAGCCAAAACATTTAAACGCATGTAACCACCTCTCTTCGTTGAGAATTACGATATCCACTCTAATACGTTAAACCTTGGAGCGAGTGTTCTGCAAAATTTATTTCACTTATTGAACCACATAATGAAATAAAGTTAATCCGTCTTTGCAGTACCTTACTGCTTTTCTTCATTGTAGAGGGGATTTAGATGAAATTTTATCATCATACTGTTTATTCTTCAGAGAATGATGTTATATTGGTTATATCAAATAAACCAATTATAACTATTAGCTATATGTAATATTCTTTAGCTATAGATAGCAAATGCACATTATTCCTGTATGAGGTAGACTGAAATATGAAATTGCAGCAATTACGTTATATTGTTGAAGTGGTTAACCATGACTTGAATGTCTCCTCAACCGCTGAGGGGCTTTTTACGTCACAGCCCGGTATCAGTAAACAAGTGCGGATGCTTGAAGATGAGCTTGGGATCCAAATTTTTGCGCGTAGTGGTAAGCACTTAACGCATGTTACTCCCGCAGGGGAAGAAGTGGTACGGATCTCCCGAGAAGTGCTATCAAAAATAGAAGCGATCCGCTCGGTTGCTGGGGAGCATACTTATCCAGATAGAGGTAGCTTGAGTATTGCCACGACACATACACAAGCTCGTTATGCTTTACCTCCGACAATAAAAGGTTTTATTGAGCGTTATCCACATGTTTCATTGCATATGCAGCAAGGGTCACCAACGCAAATCGCTGAGGAAGTGTGCAAAGGTAACAGTGATTTTGCGATAGCAACCGAAGCATTGCACCTTTATAACGATTTGATTATGTTGCCATGCTACCATTGGAATCGCTGTGTGGTCGTGCAAAAAGACCATCCACTTGCAACGAAAAAAAATGTCACTATTGAAGATATCTCTGAATATCAAATTGTAACCTATACTCATGGGTTTACTGGCCGTTCAGAATTAGATGTGGCATTTCAGAAAATTGGTCTTGAGCCCAAAATTATTTTTACTGCAACCGATGCTGACGTGATTAAAACCTATGTTAGATTAGGGTTAGGGATCGGTATTATCGCGAGTATGGCCGTTGACCCTGTTAGTGATAGCGATTTAGTTGTGATTGATATGCGTGATAAGTTCAGCTATAGCACAACCAAGATTGGTTTTAAACGTACTAGTTTCTTGCGTAGTTATATGTATGATTTTATGTGGCGTTTCGCACCGCATCTAACCCGTGATGTGGTCGATAAAGCGGTTGCTATACGTAACAATGAAGAAATTGAAGAGTTTTTTAAAGATATGAAACTGCCTATCATTTAATTTCTTTATATTTTTGCCTTGTCATAATTTGTAAGTAGGAACCCTAGTGATCGTATTTCTAGGGTTTTTATTATTACCGAGTTGGTGTACTTGGTTTTTTCCTGACTTATTTCCCTTCTTATCTTAAATTTCCTATTATTAATAGAGAAAAATTCAATATTTGGCACAAAATCTATAAATCAAATTTCTAGAGCAACTATGATTACAATTGGTTAACAAAAAATAATGGTGGTAAATACAAATATTGCCATAGCCATAAAAACCAAGGAGGAGTTATGTCGTTGAGTCTAAAAACAACGAGTGCTTCGACACTCAATGTTGGAAACAAGCAGTATAATTACTTCAGTTTAGCGCTTGCTGAAAAAAAGCTCGGTGAGGGGACTAAATTACCTAAGTCATTAAAAGTTTTACTCGAAAATTTATTACGTCATATTGATGGCACCTCAGTTGTCGAACAAGATTTACAAGCAATAATTGACTGGCAAAAAAACGCGCATGCAGATAGAGAAATTGCTTATCGCCCAGCGCGTGTTCTCATGCAAGACTTCACGGGTGTTCCTGCTGTTGTTGACCTTGCCGCTATGCGTGAAGCAGTTAAATCCCTTGGCGGCAATGTTGAGCAAGTAAACCCGTTGTCACCTGTTGATTTAGTGATTGACCACTCAGTGATGGTGGATGAGTTTGCAACCGAATCAGCATTTGGCGATAACGTTGAAATTGAAATGGCGCGTAACCATGAACGTTATTTATTTTTACGTTGGGGCCAAAAAGCATTTAATCGTTTTCAAGTGGTGCCGCCGGGTACCGGTATCTGTCACCAAGTTAATTTAGAATACCTTGGCAAGGCAGTATGGTATGAAGAAATTGACGGTAAATTATATGCTTATCCCGATACTTTAGTGGGTACGGACTCTCATACGACGATGATCAATGGGTTAGGTGTGTTAGGTTGGGGTGTCGGTGGTATTGAAGCTGAAGCCGCGATGTTAGGCCAACCGGTTTCAATGCTGATCCCTGATGTTGTTGGTTTTAAATTAACAGGGAAATTATCCGAAGGGATAACGGCAACCGACCTTGTATTGACGGTAACACAAATGCTACGTCAACATGGTGTTGTGGGTAAATTTGTTGAATTTTATGGTGATGGCCTAGCGGATTTACCATTAGCAGACCGAGCAACGATTGCGAATATGTCACCAGAATATGGCGCAACTTGTGGTTTTTTCCCTGTTGATGAAGTGACGCTATCTTATATGCGTTTAACTGGGCGCAGTGATGATGAAATTGCGCTGGTGGAAGCTTATAGCAAAGAACAGGGTTTGTGGCGTTATGCAGGTGATGAACCTATTTTTACCAGTACACTTGAGTTAGACATGTCGACGGTTGAATCCAGCTTAGCAGGCCCTAAACGTCCGCAAGATAGAGTTGAACTCAGCCAAGTACCAAAAGCATTTCGCGGTGCAGTAGAGTTAGAAGTTAATAAAAAAATTCAATCGAGCTATCCTTCTGTTAAATATCAAAATAAAACTTTTGAGTTAACCGATGGTGCAGTCGTTATTGCGGCAATTACATCTTGTACGAATACGTCGAACCCAAGTGTATTAATGGCCGCAGGACTATTAGCGAAAAAAGCCGTTGAAAAAGGGTTAGTCCGTCAGCCATGGGTTAAATCATCATTGGCACCGGGTTCAAAAGTTGTCACTGATTATCTTGCTGTCGCGGGTTTAACGCCTTATTTAGATAAGCTCGGATTCAATCTTGTCGGATATGGATGCACAACCTGTATTGGTAACTCAGGCCCATTACCAGAACCAATAGAAGAGGCGATTAAACAAGCGGATCTTACCGTTGGCGCTGTGTTATCGGGTAACCGTAACTTTGAAGGGCGAATTCATCCATTGGTGAAAACCAACTGGTTAGCATCACCGCCACTTGTTGTTGCATATGCTCTGGCGGGTAACATGAATATCAACTTGAAAACCGATCCTATCGGTGTCGATAAATCAGGTAACGATGTTTATTTGAAAGATATTTGGCCATCGAGTGCTGAAATTGCCCAAGCTGTACAGCAAGTTAAAACAGACATGTTCCGCAAAGAATATAATGCGGTCTTTGAAGGTGATGACGCTTGGAGAGCATTGAAAGTTGAAAGCTCTTCAACTTATCACTGGCAAGAAGACTCAACTTATATTCGCCATCCACCTTTCTTTGAAGGTATGCAAGTTCAGCCAGCACCGGTCAAAGATATTCATGGTGCAAATATTTTAGCGATCCTCGGCGACTCGGTAACTACTGACCATATTTCTCCTGCAGGGAATATCAAAAAAGAGAGTCCAGCGGGGCGTTATCTGCAAGAACACGGCGTTGCTGTTGCAGATTTCAACTCTTATGGCTCGCGTCGTGGTAACCATGAAGTGATGATGCGAGGAACATTTGCAAATATTCGTATTCGCAATGAAATGGTGCCAGGTGTAGAGGGGGGATATACCTTACATATACCGACAGGCAAACAAATGGCGATTTATGATGCGGCAATGCAGTATCAACAAGAAAATCGCCCATTAGCTATAATCGCCGGTAAAGAATATGGTTCAGGTTCTAGCCGAGATTGGGCAGCTAAAGGCACGAATTTATTAGGAGTAAGGGTCGTTATTGCTGAATCATACGAGCGTATTCACCGTTCTAACTTGATTGGTATGGGGGTTATACCTTTAGAATTTAAAGATGGGGTATCCCGTAAAACTCTCGGGCTAAAAGGTGATGAACGCATTGATGTTACAGGGCTGCAGTCAATTACTCCAGGGCAGGATATCAGGGTGAAAATCACGTATGGCAATGGGGATATAAAAGAAGTTATAACCCGCTGTCGTATTGATACCGCAACGGAGATGGATTATTACCGTCACGGTGGTATTTTGCATTATGTGATAAGGCAGATGCTACATTAATCATTATTAATCATTAAATTATGACACTTCAACGCCTGTAAGATTGTATCCTACGGGCGTTTTTATTTTTTAATATTTAATCTTATTTATCAATCTTGTTTTTTCTCAATATTTTTGATGGCAATCTACGTTATGGTGTTAAATAGACGGTAAATTAAAGGAGAAAATAGTCGCAACTAGGCTAAATGAAAATAGGGTGAAGTTCGCCATAAATAAGTTTCTTTGTGCAAAATAATTGAATGTAATAGCTTTAGCATGGGGCACCATGTGACTGAGCTTATCGAAAACACTATTAAGGAAATGAGTATGGCAGATATCAATGAAACCGATTTCTATAAAGGGGCATTGTGGGCAGCAGATATCTTATTAACCACATCCCATTTTGATGGTGCGAACGAAGAGGTTCGTGACATTTTGGAGCACATACCTAACTTATATTCTATTGTGATGAGAACACCTGAAACGGAAGTCCATGATTTGCGTTTATATGCAGACAAAGAATTTCCACTCGGCTTAAATGCAGATTATACCGCCATTACCATTGCGCCATTACAAGACTACTTTGATATTCTGCCGATGCCCGATCAAAACCCTGAAAGTATTACGGTTGAAGTTGATTACTGGGGAGTGGTCGCAACAACATCTGCGGGTAAACAAGATTTATTGATTGCTGGTTTGGCAACGGCAGAGCAAGCACAGCATTATGCGCAAACACTAACTCAACAACTTGAATTGCAAAGAGCAAAATAGCCATTTGGTTGTTAATTGGTCGATTTAAGTATTATTATTCAACAAAAATGACAAAAACCCGCACCACTGTAATTATATACAGTGGTGCGGGTTTCTTTAACTGAATGAGATTATAGCGCGTTGGCTTCGGCTAATTGTAAAGCAAAATAAGTGAAAATAAGATCAGCACCTGCGCGTTTGATTGACCCCAGTGTTTCAAGAGCCACACGAGTTTCATCAATTGCACCCGCTTGAGCAGCAAATTTAATTTGTGCATATTCGCCACTGACTTGATAAGCACCGATAGGTAATTGAGTATGCTCGCGTAAATCACGAATAATATCCAAATAAGCCCCAGCAGGTTTAATCATTAGCGCGTCAGCACCTTCACGTTCATCAATTAGTGATTCATGTAGTGCTTCACGGCGGTTCATTGGGTTCATCTGATAGGTTTTTCTATCCCCTTTAAGGCATGAACCCGCTGCATCTCGGAATGGGCCATACAGTGCTGAAGCAAATTTTGTGGAGTAAGACATAATGGCGGTGTCTGTAAAACCAGCTTCATCAAGTGCATGACGAATTGCGGCAACTTGGCCATCCATTGCAGCAGATGGGGCAATAAAATCAGCACCTGCGCGTGCAGCGGCAACCGCTTGTAAACCTAGGTTATGAATGGTTGCATCATTATCAACGATATGGCCGTGCATGACACCACAGTGACCATGGGAGGTGTATTCACAGAAACAGGTGTCAGACATCACTATCATTTCAGGGACGGTTTCTTTACAGATACGTGACATACGTGCCACTAAACCATTTTCTTGCCATGCATCACTACCATTATCATCAAGATGATGGGAAACCCCAAAGGTCATCACTGATTTTATTCCTGCATTTGCGATACGCTCAATTTCATAAGCAAGACGTTTTTCAGGAATACGCATAACACCCGGCATGCTGTTGATTGGCATATAGTCGTCGAGTTCTTCTTCAACAAAAATTGGCAAGCAAAGGTCATTAATAGAAAGGTGAGTTTCTTGGAATAAAGTGCGGAGTTTTTCAGTTTTACGCAATCTTCTCATGCGTTGAATGGAATGCAGGTTGTTCACAGTATCTCCTGGTAGTATGCGGAATAAACCTCAAAAACTCAGTTTATTCGTCAGGGTAATCAGATGGCTAACAGTATAAACCTTATGGAAAGAAAGTGAATATAGCCGTGGATAAATGGCACACTTTGAATGGTGATAATGAAATAGGAAAAATAAAGGGAAGAGCAGAACACTCTTCCTTTGCTGAGGTCATTGGTGCTTAAATAGCATATGGCCCATTTTTTCTGCTTTAACGTCAAGATAATGTTCATTACTTGGGTTGCGGCCAACGATCAACGGAACACGTTCTACCACGTTAATTCCAGCTTCACGCATGATATCGATTTTTTTCGGGTTATTCGTCAATAAGCGGACTTCATTTATCCCCAATAACTTATACATATCAGAGCATAAGGTAAAATCACGTTCATCCGCTTTAAAGCCTAACTTAATGTTAGCTTCAACCGTATCTAAGCCTTGATCTTGCAATGCATAAGCTCGGATTTTATTCAGCAAGCCAATATTTCGGCCTTCTTGACGATGGTAAAGTAATACCCCTCGGCCTTCTTTACTAATCTGAGAGAGTGCGGCTTCTAATTGAAAACCACAATCGCAACGTAGACTAAATAACGCATCTCCTGTTAAACATTCGGAGTGGATCCGGCTGAGTACCGGTTCACTTCCTGAGATATCGCCAAAAATTAACGCTACATGATCACGACCGGTTGCGATTTCTTCAAAACCCACCATCAAAAATTCACCAAAAGGTGTAGGGAGCTTAGCTTCGGCAACGCGTTTTAGCTGCATATTTTCTTTCATTAGTTAAAGTAACTCTTGCTTAATTAATAACGTTTATCGATATAAAGTAGCTTAACTATAATTCATCGATGCTATATGACGTTTAGCATATAGAGGTTGGTATTCTTTGCACACGACCAACGCTGTATTACTATAACAGAGTTAATAATAGGTGAATGGAATATTTGTATATTTAATAGAACTTTATTTGGAACACGTTGAATGAAAAAAACTGTTTTGGTCGTTTGTACTTTTGCATTGTTATTAATTATGCCTCCCATGGTGATGATAGTTACAGGGTGGCATTGGTCACCAGAAACCCAGTTTAACTCAATGAAATGGATACTCTGGCTGACAGACACTGCGGGAGCACCTTATAGTATTTTAACGTCTCTGTTATTTCTTGGCGCAGTTGCATTTATTTTTCGTTCAGAAAAAAAACAGCGACTGAAAATATTGCTTGTTCTTGTTGGTATTGTATTACTGCAGCAAGGTTTGAAGACGGCATTAAAAAGTACGTTTAAAGAGCCTCGCCCTTATGTGGAATGGCTGGCAACCGAATATCAAATTCCTTCATCAGACTTTTATGCGTTAAAACGTAGTGAACGAGCAAAATTAATTAAAGACACCGTCAAACAAGATGAATATATAGCGAAATGGCAGCGTAAACACTGGCAAGCAGAAACTGGATATTCTTTTCCTTCTGGTCATATGTTATTTGCGGCTGGCTGGGCATTGTTTTTAATTGCGCTTTTTTGGCAACAACGTTTATACGTTTTATCGATAGGGCTCGCTATTTGGGCTGAGGGTATTGCATTTAGTCGTATGTTGTTGGGCATGCATTGGCCTATTGATATAATTACTTCAGTGATCATCAGTGCGTGTTTTGCCTTATTTGGTTATTATATTTTGCGAGCATGGGGAATACTGAGTAAAACCGATTAATCTTTCATCAAGTTAACCATTATTAGGGGAGATCTGACTTAAATCTCTCATTGTATAAAATAAATTGCTTTGTCTGAATGCGTTGGAAATGCTACCTTAACAGGTAGATATTATTGGATGAATAGAACTGATAACGGGAATAAATGTGAAATATTTTCTGATTTTATTACTAGCGGTCGCTTTTTTTATTATTTCGATTACGCTAGGTTCAAGCAATGATCAGGTTATTACATTTAACTACCTGATTGCAAAAGGGGATTTTTCATTATCGACCCTTCTTGCATCACTTTTTGGTGTCGGTTTTGTGCTAGGTTGGCTAGTTTGTGCTGTGTTTTATTTACGAGTCATTGTTAGCCTGAAAAACGCACGTCGTAAAATTAGACGTTTAGAATCACAATTAGGTGCTGGAGAAAGTCATATTTCCGATTCAACCTCATTAGTGACGACTCAGAACAAGGAATAATCCTGTATGTTCGAGTTGCTGTTTCTGCTGCTACCAGTTGCTGCTGCTTACGGTTGGTACATGGGGCGCAGAAGTGCTCAACAAGATAAGCAACAACATGCGAATCGCTTGTCACGTGATTATGTGACAGGCGTTAACTTCCTATTGTCTAATCAACAAGATAAAGCTGTCGATTTATTCCTCGACATGCTGAAAAATGAAGATAGCTCTGCTTTTGAAGCACACCTCACGTTGGGAAATTTATTCCGTTCTCGTGGTGAAGTTGAACGCGCCATTCGTATTCACCAGTCGCTGGTGGAAAGTGCCGCTTTATCATTTGAACAACGCTTATTAGCAACTCAACAACTCGGTCGAGATTACATGGCTGCTGGGGTTTATGACCGAGCAGAAAACATGTTTCAACAATTGACGGACGAAGTCGATTTCAAACAAAGTGCCTTACAATCCCTATTAAATATTTATCAATTA
Source organism: Providencia sp. PROV040 (assembly GCF_032706145.1). NCBI lineage: Bacteria > Pseudomonadati > Pseudomonadota > Gammaproteobacteria > Enterobacterales > Morganellaceae > Providencia > Providencia sp. PROV040. The sequence continues at coordinate 2,413,506 of NZ_CP120530.1, forward strand.
ACCAGTGATTGGACAAAAGCTATTGAAACAGCAGGTAAACTGGTTAAATTAGGGCATACAGAGCTACGTGAGCAAATTGCACATTTTTATTGTGAACTAGCGACTCAACAACTTGCTAGCGATGATCTCGAAGAGGCACTGATCTTTTTAAATAAGGCAGAGCAAGCCGACAACCACTGTGCTCGGGTCTCAATTATGAAAGGGCGCTTGTTCATCGAACAAGGTAATTACGACAAAGCAATTCATGTCCTAAAACAAGTCTATGAGCAAGATAGAGAGCTCGTCGCTGAAACGCTACCTTTGCTGTTTGATTGCTACCAACATACTGGCCAAGCCGATGAGTGGGAAGATTACCTACGTCAGTGTGTTGCGGGTAACTCAGGGGCTATTGCAGAGCTTTATTTAGCGGATATTATTGTTGAAAAGCAAAATCACGAAGCCGCTGCAAATTATATTAATGACCAAATTCAACGTCATCCTACCATGCGTTTATTTTATCGTTTAATGGATTACCATCTTGAAGAAGCTGAAGATGGAAGGGCAAAAGAAAGTTTGATTTTGCTACGAAAAATGGTAGGGGAGCAAATTCGTACCAAACCCGATTATCGTTGCCATAAATGTGGGTTTACATCACGTGCATTATATTGGCATTGCCCATCTTGTCGCTCGTGGGACACGATTAAACCTATTCGTGGGCTAGATGGTCAGTGACAGCGTCACTTTTTAAATAATAACGACTCTTTAAAGGCTAAGAAATGATTTCCTCAACTGAGAACCACACACATTCACCAATTATTGTGGCACTTGACTATGAAAATGCTAATGAGGCTTTGGCTTTTGTGGATCGCATTGACCCACGTGATTGTCGCTTAAAAGTAGGCAAAGAAATGTTTACTTTTAATGGCCCTCAATTTGTTAAGTCACTCCATGATCGTGGTTTTGATGTTTTCTTAGATTTGAAGTTTCATGATATTCCAAATACTGTTGCCCGAGCGGTTGCAGCTGCGGCTGAAATGGGGGTATGGATGGTTAATGTTCATGCAAGTGGTGGTGCTCGTATGATGGAGGCGGCACGCCAATCTCTTGAGCCTTATGGTAAAGAGGCGCCATTACTCACAGCAGTAACCGTATTAACGAGTATGGATGAATCTGACCTCATTGGTGTTGGGATTAACCTGTCACCAGCTGCTCATGCAGAGCGTTTGGCCTTATTAACCAAACAATGCGGGCTAGATGGTGTTGTTTGCTCTGCTCATGAAGCCCAACGTTTAAAACAAATTTGTGGTGCCGATTTCAAATTAGTTACCCCAGGTATTCGCCCAACGGGAAGTGATGTTGGGGACCAACGCCGCATTATGACACCACAAGATGCAGTGAAGGCGGGTGTGGATTATATGGTGATTGGTCGTCCGATTACGCGTAGTGAAAACCCAACTGCCACATTACAACAAATCAATCAGTCTATTGAAGGTTTGCTATGAGTGATTCAAATAGTCGTCTTGTTTACAGTACAGAAACAGGGCGTATTGCTGAAGATAAACCCAAAATTGAAAGGCCTAAAGGTGATGGTATTGTGCGGATCCGCCGTGAGACATCAGGCCGTAAAGGAAAAGGGGTTTGTGTTGTAACTGGTCTTGACCTTGAAGACAGCGAATTAGCTAAATTAGCGGCTGATCTTAAAAAGAAGTGTGGCTGTGGCGGAGCTGTCAAAGACGGTAACGTTGAAATTCAAGGCGATAAACGTGATGTTATCAAACAGTACCTTGAGGCGAAAGGTTTTCAAGTTAAGTTAGCTGGTGGCTGATAGGTTCGAAAATTTTACTGTTTGTCATGAGTGGCTACTTAGAAAGCCACTCATTTTATAACGAAGAAGTGGTTAAATTGCTGCTAACTCAGCAAATAAAGCTGGGTTACGTTTAATGGCGATGAGTATTTTAGCTGCTAGCCCTGTTGGGTTTCGTCGTTTAAGTTCCCAACTTTTAATTGTATCGAGGCTAGTTCCTAGTGCATGAGCTAATTCGCTTTGGGAAACATTCAGTTGCTCTCGAATAGCTTTGACATCAGTAATTTCGTAACGAGTAACATTAGCGGCTTTTTGATGGCCTTGTTTTATTTCAACAGCTTCTTCTAAAGAGGCTTTTAATTCGTTGAATATACTCATTTTATACCTCATTTTTTAGTAATTTCGTTAGTTTCTTTAATTCTGCTTTTTCTAAGTCATTTAGCGTATCTTTGACATTTTTTGGATAAGCCATTATAAAATAAATAATTTCTGCTGTAGCTAGGAAATAAATAACTCGTACACTTGCACTTTTTCCTTTATTACCAGTTGCCATCCTAATTTTACGAAGCCCACCCGTTCCTTGGATGATATCGCCTTTATCTGGCCATGCGATAAGTTCATTTTGTAATATCCTAAGTTCTTCTTGTGTGGCGATAGATTGGATTTGTTTGGTAAAAAAGCTGGTTTCAATAAATTCAATTGCGTGACTCACAGGGTTCCCTCCCTTTGTATTAATTGCAAGTGTACTTTGTACACTTTTTGCCGTCAATAGTTTAATAGATTATCGGATATAAAAAATAAAATAGCGTTCATACTGAACGCTATTTTAGATTAAGGAGAGCGACTAAAGGATATTATGAGATTTATTTGCCTACTTGGTGTCCAATAATTCCGCCAATAGCCGCACCACCTACGGTTCCTATGGAACTTCCGCCTGTCAATACAGCGCCACCAACAGCTCCTACACCGGCACCAATCGCTGTGTTTTTATCGCGTTTAGACATATTTGAACAGGCACTGACGCTGATAGCGACAGTAGCTATCACCATGAATGATAAAATACGTTTGCTTACTGTGTTCATTTTAATGACCCTTAATACAGATTTAACAGTTAACAAAATATCATGATAGGTAAATTTACGAATAAGAATAATCAGGAAAAAATATGGAAAAGTGTTTGCAGTTTAACGTTTAATGCGAATTTTAGGTTGTAAAAAAGTAGATAGAAAAATAAAAGACCATAGGTTTCAAACTATGGTCTCTAAAGAGTAGCAGAAAAGTTGTTATTCGGCTGGTCTAGCAACGATATTACGTGTTTCCATACGAACTTCATTAATGGTGACATTGATAATATCGTTAAGTTGGTAAGCTATTTCACCTTTAACAAGCACATTACCTGTTTCTTGGCTACATTGGATCTCATCACGAACGCTATGAATAAAAGGCGCAGGAACAAAAGCTACAGCACCATTATCTACCAAACGGACTCTTACGCCACCGCGAGTGATATCAATAATTTCAGCTGGGAATTTGGTATCAGTACCTTCAAAAGGTTTTAAGTAACGAGAATAGAGCCAATCACCCACATCACGTTCAGCCATGCGGTTTGCACGACGACGTTCGGCTAACTTGATTGATAATTCTTCGGATGGCTTATTCGTTGAAGGTTTACCAGCAATAATAGATTTGATTAAACGGTGGTTGACGATATCGGTATATTTACGAATTGGTGAAGTCCAAGTCGCATAAGCTTCAAACCCTAAACCAAAATGCGGGCCGGGCTCAGCTTTGACTTCTGCGAAAGTTTGGTAACGGCGAATGCGGCTATCGAGGAATTGGGTCGGCTGTGCATCTAGTTGACGGCGTAGTTGGCGGAAGCCTTCTAGTGATAATAATGATTCAGCCGTTGTTTCAATGCCATTATCTTTAAGCGTTTGCACGACTTGGTCAATTTGTAGGGGTTCAAAGCCCATATGCACATTAAATACGCCAAATCCTAATTTTTCTTTCAGTACTGCGGCAGCACAGAGGTTAGAGGTGATCATGGCTTCTTCAACAATGCGGTTAGAGCTGCGGCGACGTTCAGTCACGATATCAACCACAATTCCTTTGTCATCTAATACAAAGCGGTAATCAGGGCGATCTTTGAACACGAGTGCATTGTTTTCGCGCCATAGTAAACGCCTATCTGCCATTTCTTTAAGCAGCAAAATTTGTTGTTTGTCAGTGTCATTTGCTGGCTGCCAACTGCCTGTATTTTCAAGCCAATCAGAGACTTCGTCATAAACTAATTTAGATTTTGATTCGACCCAAGCGCTGAAAAACTCAATATTATCGTCAATGCGACCATCTTCTTTGATGAGTGCAATGCAGACTAAAGCAGGGCGACGTTCATTTGGGCGCAAAGAGCACAGGTCGTCAGATAATTTGCGCGGTAGCATTGGAATATTAAAACCCGGTAAATAGTTGGTGTAGCCACGGGCTAAAGCCAGTTTATCGAGTTCGCTACCTTCTGCTATATAGCTTGTTGGGTCAGCAATAGCGATATACAGTTTTAAGTCACCATTATCGTTTTTTTCAACATAGAGTGCGTCATCTATATCTTCAGTACTTGCATTGTCTATGGTCGTAAAGTGCAAGTGAGTTAAATCAACTCGTTCAATACCTTGGTCATCACGTTCGCTATCAACCATTTGCGGTTCATTACGGTCTAATTGGTGACGGCGTAACGTTACCCACCATGGTGCAAAATGATCATCTCCGTCAGTGATAAACTCAGTAATTTCAGCGTAGAAGGTTTTATCGCCTTTTAATGGATGGCGTCGCATTTGTGCAACAACCCAATCATCTTGCTTAAACTCATGAGTAATGCCATTGATAGGACGGCAAGAAATCATATCCTTCAGTAATGGGTGATCGGGAATGACAAATAAACGGTTATCATTTTCTTTCTTTTGTATTTTCCCAACAAACCTATCTAAAAAAGGTTCTACCAGTTCTTCTGGTTCTGCAAATTCACGGTCTTTATCGGTATGAACCGCAGCAATAACACGATCACCATGCATGACCTTTTTCATTTGAGGAGGCGGAATGAAATAGCTTTTTTGGCCATCAACTTCGAGGAAGCCAAAGCCTTTTTCTGTACTTTTTACCAGCCCTTCGACGCGTGGGGTTTGGGCATGTAGTTTTTGTTTAAGCTGTGCGAGCAGTGGGTTGTCTTGGAACATACTTACCGTTTAATTAATATTGGGTTTGGCTCTATTGTTACGTAAGACAAAGTCTTAGAGCAAGGAAAAAATGCGTTACCGGCTAGATTCATGATTAAAAGTATCGTTTATCTATAACCTATTCAAAATAGTATCTTGGTCAATCTTCTGGATATATTTTATCTTTAAATTCGCATAAATCTTCGATAATACAAGAGCCACAGCGGGGTTTGCGGGCAATACAAGTATAACGTCCATGCAAAATAAACCAATGGTGACAATCTACTTTAAACTCTGCAGGTACAACTTTAAGGAGTTTGTCTTCAACTTCAACGACATTCTTACCAGGAGCAAAGTTAGTACGATTGCAGACACGGAAAATATGCGTGTCAACGGCGATAGTCGGCCAGCCAAATGCGGTATTAAGAACCACATTTGCCGTTTTGCGGCCAACACCCGGTAAAGCTTCTAAAGCCTCTCGGTTTTCAGGGACTTGGCTGTTGTGCTTTTCGATTAAAATTTGACAGGTTTTATAGACGCTTTCAGCTTTGGTATTAAATAAGCCAATGGTTTTAATGTACTCTTTTATTCCATCCACACCGAGTGCCATAATAGCTTCAGGCGTATTAGCTACAGGATATAGCTTTGCTGTCGCTTTATTGACACTCACGTCAGTAGCTTGAGCTGATAATAAAACGGCGATTAATAGCTCAAAAGGGGAGTTAAATTCTAACTCCGTTGTAGGGTGTGGGTTGTTATCCCGTAGACGAGTTAGAATTTCAATGCGTTTTGATTTATTCATTGCTCACAAAATATCGTTGTTAAGAAATATGGCTGCCGCAACCTTGCTGTTTTTCATATTCACGTTCTGGTTGAATACCAGATTGTCGTGCGGCTCTTTTTTTCATTTTTTCATCAATTAAGTATTTCGCAGCTAATAGTAGTGCTAGGCCAATGAAGGCACCAGGCGGTAGCATAGCGAGTAAAAATGGGGAATCAAGGTGTAACACTTCAATACGAAGGGAGGTAGCCCAAGAACCGAGTAACAAGTCAGCGCCATCAAATAAGGTCCCATTCCCTAAAACTTCACGAATTGCTCCTAGAACAAGCAAGGTCGCGGTTGCACCTAAGCCCATAGCAAACCCATCAAGGGCAGATAGCCCAACAGGATTACGAGATGCATAGGCTTCTGCGCGTCCAATCACAATGCAGTTGGTAACGATTAACGGAATAAAAATCCCAAGTGACTCATACAAACCAAAAGCATATGCGTTGATTAACATTTGTACCGCGCTAACAACAGAAGCAATAATCATCACATAAATAGGGATGCGAATTTCTGATGGCACCCAACGACGTAAAGCAGAAACGGCAACATTAGTACAAACTAAGACTAATGTGGTCGCTAAGCCTAGCCCTAATGCGTTGGTTGCTGTTGATGACACAGCGAGCAGCGGACAAAGCCCTAATAATTGAACTAATGCAGAGTTGTTTTTCCACAAACCTTGCACTAATAAGTCTTTAGATGAATCGCTCATTATTCGTCCCCACAGCGTGGATAATTCGATAATTGTTGTGGAATTTGTTGCATAAATACCGCAGTACGTTTAGTGGCATTGACGACTGCTCTGGGTGTAATTGTTGCCCCAGTAAACTGATCAAATTCACCTCCATCTTTTTTAACTGCCCATTTAGGGTCATTATCAGAGGTTATTTTTTTACCACTAAAATAAGTAATCCAATCAGATATTCGTGTCTCAATTTTGTCACCAAGCCCAGGTGTTTCATGATGTTCTGTAACACGAGTTCCCAGTACTGTACCGTGAAAATCTGTACCGACTAATAAATGTATAGCGCCTGAGTAGCCGTCTAATGCGGTTGTTTCCAAGGCAGCAGCAACAGGTTCGCCATTTTTACGGGCTAGATACAAGCGCCTAGGTTGTTTATTACCCAGTATGGCCTCATTAGTGACTAAATAACACTCTTTTGCGAGGTCGTTATCGTATAAATCACTTGGTATTACTTGGTCGAGTAGTTTTTTCTGAACAATAGCAGCTTGCTCAGCAATAGTCTCTTTCGTTAACGTGTACACCGCAGCGCTAAGCGCAGTGGTTCCTGCTGCAAAGATGGCTAACGTGACCCCATGGCGTCTCATCGTGTTCAACATACGGTTATCCTTACTTATGTCCATGACCGTACGCACGAGGCTGCGTATAGTAATCAATTAATGGAACAGTAATATTGGCGAGTAACACGGCAAAAGCAACAGCGTCAGGGTAACCACCGTATACACGGATCACCCAAACAAGAAAACCGATAATCACACCAAAAATAATCCGTCCCTTAGGCGTTGTCGATGCGGTGACAGGGTCAGTGGCAATAAAAAATGCCCCTAGCATAGTGGCACCAGACAATAAATGAACCCATGGCGACGCATGTTGGCTATCATCAATTAAATAACTAACAATAGATAAAACTGCCAATGTACCTAAGAACGAAACCGGAATATGCCAGCTAATAATACGGCGCTGTAATAAGAACAAACCACCCACTAAATAGCCAATATTCACCCATTGCCAACCAATTCCCGCTAAGGAACCTTGTAAAATAGGTTGTTGTAATACTTCAGAAATAGAATGAGTCAGTAGGCCCGTTTTAAAGCTATCAAGCGGGGTCGCTTGGCTCATGCCATCAATGCCTGTACGTAGTTGCTCGAGGGTAATACCTGTTGGAGTATGGCCACTGAGAATAATGGATAGGCTATCAAGTGCAGAAATCGACATATTTTGTAATTCATGTGGAGGTAGCCAGTTTGTCATGTGAACAGGGAATGATATTAGCAAAACGACATAACCCACCATCGCAGGGTTAAAAGGGTTTTGCCCCAATCCACCATAACATTGCTTAGCAATCGTAATAGCAAAAAATGTCCCTAATACGATCATCCACCAAGGTGAGAGCGGAGGTAGGCTGATAGCTAATAATAATGCGGTCACAATGGCGGAATTATCTTTTAGTACAGGAACCACAGGTTGTTGGCGTAAACGAATAGAAACTGCTTCTGTGATAACCGCTGTTAGCACCGCTAGAATAATTTGGTATAAGGTGCCAACGCCAAAGAAATAAACTTGAGCAGCAATACCCGGTATTGCTGCTAAAAGTACCCAAAGCATCACTAAACTGGTGCTTTGATTGTTATGAGTAAATGGCGCACTAGCAATTTTTAAACGGCGATTTTTCGCATCAATTGGCCTAAATTTCATCTCGTTATCACTTACTCTGTAGTCGTTTGTTCATGTTGTTTTTGTGCTTGCTTTGCTTTTACTCGCGCGATCGCAGCGGCAACGGCAACTTTTCGAGGGTCGGTTTCCTCTTCAATGGGTTGTTCCGCGGCGGGTGTAAGCTCTTCTTGTGCGAGTTGTTCTGCTTGAGCTGCTTTTTTGGCTTTCGCACGAGCAATGGCGGCCGTAACAGCCGCTTTGCGTGGGTCAACCTCTGAATCAGTGACGGTGTCAGCGACTGGCTCTGTTGCAGGTTGCTCTTGAGCCGCTTTTTTGGCCTTCGCTCGTGCAATGGCGGCAGCGACAGCTGCTTTGCGTGGGTCAACCTCTGCATCAGTGACGGTGTCAGCGACTGGCTCAGTTGCAGGTTGCTCTTGAGCCGCTTTTTTGGCTTTCGCTCGTGCAATGGCGGCCGCGACAGCCGCTTTACGTGGGTCAACCTCAGCGTCAGTGACCGTTTCAGCAACTGGCTCAGTTGCAGATTGCGCTTGTGCGGCTTTTTTGGCCTTCGCTCGTGCAATGGCAGCTGCGACAGCCGCTTTGCGCGGGTCAACCTCAGCATCAGTGACTGTGTTAGCGACTGGCTCAGTTGCAGGTTGCGCTTGAGCCGCTTTTTTGGCTTTCGCTCGTGCAATGGCGGCCGCGACAGCCACTTTACGTGGGTCAACCTCAGCGTCAGTGACCGTTTCAGCAACTGGCTCAGTTGCAGGTTGTTCTTGTGCGGCTTTTTTGGCCTTCGCTCGTGCAATGGCAGCTGCCACAGCGGTTTTGCGAGGATCATCCGTGGCCTCTATATCAGTAGGTTCTACTGGTGTATTGGCCAGTTTTTCCGCCTGTTTAGCACGTGCTCGTGCTTTACGGGCTTCGCGAGCAGCAATCACAGCACTATTGTCTGGTAATTCACCGGAAACAATCTTAATTGGTTCGGTTGTCGCACTTTGTTTGGCTTTAACCCGGGCTAAAGCTGCATTAACGGCATCTTTATCAGCGCTATCTACCTGTACAGCAGCTTTTTTATGACGTTCTTCCCTCGCTTGCTTATCACGTTCCATACGCAACTGTTTTGCTTCAAAACGCAACTTTGCTTCAGCAGCACGGCGCTCTTCTTGAGCTATTTCACGAATTTCTGCTTTTTCTTGACGATAATATTGCACTAGCGGAATATTACTTGGGCACACATAAGCACATGCACCACACTCTATGCAGTCAAATAAATTATGTTTTTGCGCTTTTTCGTGTTCATCTCCTTTACTGAACCAGTAAAGTTGCTGAGGAAGTAACCCGGCTGGGCAGGCATCGACACACAACCCACAACGAATACACGCTTCTTCTAGTGCTTTAGGTCCCATTTCTTCCATTGTGGGAACCAGTAAACAGTTACAAATTTTTACGACAGGGACATTCAGGTCGGGTAGGGTAAAGCCCATTAAAGGCCCCCCCATAATCACCATTTGTTCTGGTCCAGGGTTAAAACCTGATTGCTGTAATAGATGTTTAACGGGGGTGCCTAAACGCGCCCAAAAATTACCCGGTTTACTGATGGCTTCACCAGTAACGGTTACCACACGCTCAATCAATGGCTGGCCATCAACAACCGCGCGTTTAATGGCGACCACAGTACCGACGTTTTGCATCAACACACCAATTTGTGAAGAACGCGCACCAGATGGCACTTCTTTTCCTGTCAAAATTTTTGTCAGCTGTTTAGCACCACCTGATGGGTATTTTGTTGGTATAACTCGGATGAATATTTGTTTGTCTTGCGAGGTGACAGCATCTTTTAGGGCTTGGATAGCCTCGGGTTTATTGTCTTCAATACCAATTAATACTTGGTCTGGGGTTAATAAATGCTGTAAAACACGACAGCCTTCAATAACTTCCTGAGCATGTTCTTGCATTAACCTATCATCAGCTGTGATATAAGGCTCACATTCAGCTGCATTAATGATTAATGTTTTAATCGCATCTTGACCACCGGCCAATTTTGATGCGGTTGGGAAACCTGCACCACCGAGGCCGGCTATCCCAGCTTGTTCAATTTTTTGCAGTAATTCAGCACGGGTTAGTTGAATGTAATTAGGCTCTGGGGACAAAGTACACCATGCATCATGGCCATCGGCTGCAATACGCACACACAATTCTTTTAAGCCTGAAGGGTGTGCCGTTACCATAGGTTCAATTGCAGTGATCACCCCTGAAGTTGATGCATGAACAGGTACAGTACGCCCAAGCCCTTTAGTCAATGGCTGGCCTTTTAATACTGAGTCACCAACCTGAACAATTAGCTCTCCCTCAGGGCCCAAATGTTGTTGTAATGGGATAATCAGCTCATTGGGCACTGATGCAATACGCATCGGTGTTTGGCTAGATTGTAGCTTCATTTCAGGCGGATGGATCCCACCTTTAAAATCCCAAATATTATCTTTTTTCAACCAATTAAAGAGCTTAAGCATGAGTTTCACCTCTTGCTTTAGTGACAAGCTGTTCATGGGGTTCAACACTAATATTTTTTACTGGGATAGTGTTTAAATCCCATTTCCAATTGGCTGTAGTCGTTTTCACAGGAACAAGCTCAATACAATCTGTAGGACAAGGGGCGACGCATAAGTCGCAGCCTGTGCACAAGTCTTCAATCACAGTATGCATGGCGCGGGTTGCACCAACAATGGCATCAACAGGGCAAGCTTGAATGCATTTAGTACAACCAATGCAGTTTTCTTCGTCGATAATAGCCACTTTACGAACGGGGTTTTGCGCGGCTTCATCGCCATCAATCGGCAGAGGGTCGACATTAAGCAACTCAGCGATTTTTAGCATGACTTGCTCGCCACCAGGGGCGCATTTGTTGATCATTTCCCCATTATTTGCAACCGCTTCGGCGTAAGGGCGGCAGCCAGGATAACTGCATTGACCGCACTGGCTTTGAGGCAATATTGCTTCAACTTGTTCGACAATAGGGTCTGCTTCAACTTTAAAGCGTAATGAGGCGTAACCTAACATCAGCCCAAATATCAGGCCAAAAACGGCTAATATACCGATAGCAATCCATACAGACATCATTAGAATTTCACCAAACCACTAAAGCCCATAAACGCGAGAGACATTAAGCCAGCTGTAATTAGCCCAATTGATGATCCTTTAAATGGAGCAGGAACATTGGCAACAGCTAAACGTTCGCGAATAGCGGCAAATAAAACCATTACTAATGAGAAACCCACAGCAGCGCCAAAACCGTACACGGCAGACTGCATAAAAGTATGAGACATATTAATATTTAATAAGGCAACACCAAGAACCGCACAGTTGGTGGTAATTAAAGGTAGAAAAATACCGAGTAAACGGTAAAGCGTTGGGCTCGTTTTCCTGACCACCATTTCAGTAAACTGTACAACAACAGCAATCGCTAAAATAAAGCTTAGCGTCCGCAGATAGACAAGGTCGAGAGGAATAAGGACAAGTGTGTCAATCAACCAAGAACTGATTGACGCTAATGTCATAACAAACGTCGTTGCTAAGCCCATTCCAATGGCCGGTTCGAGTTTTTTTGAGACGCCCATAAAAGGGCATAAGCCAAGGAATTTAACGAGAACGAAGTTGTTAACCAGCACTGTTCCAACAAAGAGTAATAGATAATCAGTCATGCTATTGCCTGAAATGAAAAAAGAACAAAAACTGGCCGAAGCCAGTTAAACTATCATTATGATATCAAGCAATTTATGTGATGCTTATCGATCTTGTGTGAAAGTCATTTTCACACGTTGAGAGCGTTTTAGATAAGGGACAAAGAAACCCGCGCCAATTAAAGGCCATGCTAAGACCTGCAAAGCGGTTTCATCGTCAATAGGTGAAAATGCGAAGGTTTTTATACCTAATAATAACAAAATGAGTAGCCAAATAATAAAACGGCGGGGGAAATGCTTTGAGCGGGAAAACATCAGTTGCAGTACATGAATACTGAAAATAGTCATCCCAACAGCGATGGCAAATGACAGATACCAAGCGGCAGGAATAAAACTTGTCCAATGATCAACAGTCGTGACAATCTCATAAAGTTTAATGCAATACATAACAGTCATACTGCAAACAGCTAAAAAGGTTAATAACAAATAGATCGCTGGAACTAATAGCCAGCCAGTGATGCGGTTAGCGTCATAAACTGAAGTCATAATTAATCAAACCCATTTTGGCAAATTCGCTGGACAATCTACAATCCTATCATAGATTTATTTGCCATTTCATTCCTTCTGATGGTACTTTTTATCTCTACCTGAGTTTATCGTTGTATGAGGTCTAAATGTCTAAACCAATTAAAGTCGCGATCATCGGATATGGCTATGCCAGTAAAACATTTCATGCTCCCTTCCTTGGTATTTTAAAAGGGTATGATTTAACAACGATTTCTAGCAGTGACCCGAGTAAGGTTAAGGCAGATTGGCCAAATATTCATGTTGCCGCCTCTCCGGAAGCTGTTTTTGCTGATAAAGATATCGAACTAGTCGTTATTCCTACGCCTAATGATACTCACTTTCCTCTTGCTCAATCGGCATTAGCAGCAGGGAAGCACGTCGTTGTCGATAAACCATTTACATTAGATGTCTCACAAGCAGAACAATTAAAACAACAAGCGGAGCAAGCAGGAAAATTATTGTCGGTTTATCATAACCGCCGATGGGATTCAGGTTTTTTAACAGTTAAAAAAATATTAGAAGAAGGTAAGCTAGGCGATATTAAATATTATGAATCACATTTTGACCGTTATCGTCCGCTAGTTAGGCAACGTTGGCGTGAAGCTGATATTCCTGGAGCAGGTATTTGGTACGACTTAGGGCCGCACTTGTTGGATCAAGTCCTGCAGTATTTTGGTAGGCCTTTAGGGATCAGCGTTGATCTTGCTATGATCCGCCCTAATGCACAGGCAGTGGATTACTTTCATGCCGTTTTGCAATATGCAGATAAGAAGGTTGTATTACATGCAACAACATTAGCTGCTGCACCAACACCGATATATGTTATTCATGGAATGAATGGTAGTTATGTTAAATATGGTTTAGATCCCCAAGAAGACTGTTTAAAAGCTGGCCAACGACCAGAAGGGGCTGATTGGGGAGTTGATACCAATATGGGGAGCGTGACGTTGTCACAAGGTGATGAGCTTATAACACAATCGTGGCCAAACCAACGCGGTAATTATGGTGGTTATTATCAAGGGATATATGATGCGATTCGCCATGGTAAACCAAACCCTGTCACACCGAGTGAAGCAATAGATATTATGAAGCTTATTGAAGCAGGTATACGTTCGGCAAAAGAAAAACGCACAATCGAAGCAATATTTTAACGTCATTAACGCACACTATAAGGCCAGTTAATATAACTGGCTTTTATTATGGATAATCGAATGAATTTGCTAGCTAAACTGAGAATCGACCCATTTTTACTTATCATGATTGGCGTTGTCATTCTAGCCAGCCTTTTTCCTTGTGAAGGCGATATAAAAACGGGGTTTCAATATTTAACTACTGCTGCAATTGCATTATTGTTCTTTATGCATGGGGCTAAGTTATCTCGTGAATCAATAATGGCAGGGATAGGGCATTGGCGTCTCCACCTCTTGGTTTTTGCGAGTACATTTATTGTATTTCCTATCGTAGGCTTAGGGCTTGCGGTGATTGTACCTAAATGGATGTCACCTACCGTATATATGGGCTTTTTATATCTGTGTGCTTTACCTGCGACCGTACAGTCAGCAATTGCTTTCACTTCGGTGGCCGGGGGAAATATTGCCGCGGCTATTTGTAGTGCATCAGCGTCAAGCATTCTTGGGGTTTTTCTTTCACCAATCTTAGTTGGTTTATTGATGGATGCTGATGGCAGCCAAGCCATGGATACGCTCAATGCAATAGGGTCTATTTTAATGCAATTGATGCTGCCATTTGTTGTGGGGCATTTGTCTCGACCATTGATTGCCAATTGGATAAACCGGAATAGAAAATTAGTTAATATGACTGACCGGTCTTCAATATTATTGGTTGTTTATGTGGCATTTAGTGAAGCGGTTGTCGAGGGGATTTGGCAGAAAATAGACGCATTATCACTCTTTATGATTGTGGTTGTCACTTGCGTTATTTTATTTATTATCATTGTATTCAATACATTGGCTGCACGGTTGCTAGGTTTTAGCAAAGAAGATGAGATTACTATCGTGTTTTGTGGCTCGAAAAAGAGCCTAGCTAACGGAGTCCCAATGGCGAACGTCTTGTTTCCTGCTGCGACAGTAGGGGTCATCTTATTGCCACTGATGATTTTCCATCAAATACAACTTATGGTCAGTGCTGTACTTGCACAGCGTTATGCTAAACGATTATCGACCAAATAAGCACAAATATTGAGGGGATTAGTAACAACCCCTCATGTTTTTTGCTGTTTATTTATAAGGGTACTTATTTAGTTACAACATACAATAGGGCTTTATAATTGATACATTAACAACAGTGTTTATACGTTAAGTATAAAAAAGCTAACTAGAGGGGGAAGTGATTGGTTAATGATGACGGTCTATTGGTGTGTAAAGAGATGTGAAATGTTTGAGAGAGTTATCAGGGTTATAATAAATACCCTGATAACATTTAAATTAACGGGTAGCGGCTTTATGTAAGAGCGCTTTTTTCTCACTTTCAGATAAAAATGCCATACTTAGGCCATTACGTTGCGCTTGTTCTATTTCTGCTGAAGTTAAACCTGCTTGCGGGGCTGCAACTTCATACTCATAGCGTAACTCAATACCTTGAACTGCTGGGTCATCTGTATTAATTGAAGCCAATACACCTTGTTGCAAAAAGGTTTTTAATGGGTGTTGAGCAAGGGATGGCACAGTGCTTGTTTGAATATTTGATGTTAAACAGCTTTCCATACCAATTTGATGTTTTACTAAATATTCAATTAAAGCAGGGTCTTCTATTGCCTTTACACCATGGCCAATTCGTTGTGCACCTAATACATTGATAGCATGCCAAATACTGTTCGCTCCAGCCGCTTCACCTGCATGAACAGTGATATTTAACCCTGTATCTCTAGCTTTGATAAAGTGTGACTCAAATAACTCTCCAGGGAAACCTAGTTCATCTCCAGCTAAATCTAAAGCACATAAGTGATGACGATGCGCTAATAGTCCTTGTAATTCAGTTGTACAGGCTTGTTGGCCAAAAGTACGGCTCAAAATTCCAATTAAATTAATTTTAATGTCGAATTGTTGGCATCCAGCACGCACGCCATCAATAATAGCTTCAACGACACCTTCTACAGGTAGCTGGTGTTTCATGGCCATGTAGTATGGAGAGAAGCGTAGCTCTGCGTAATCGATACCAGCATTAAAAGCATCTTCGACATTTTCAAATGCCACACGGCGGCATGCTTCTAAATCTGCTAAAACAGCGACTCCCCAATCGAGTTTTGCTAAGAAACCGACTAAATCAGCTTCTTGTCCTATAATTTGGACGTGAGGGCGCAAAGCTTCAAGTTCTGTCGCTGGTAATTGAATGTGATGCTGTTCTGCTAAGGAAAGAATCGTTTCTGGGCGGATATTGCCATCAAGGTGGCGGTGTAAATCGGTTAAAGGTAAATGTGTTTTAATCACGGAATGATCCTTTATCTATTTTCTATCCTCATTTTGGCTTTTATTTTTCCAAATGCAATTCCAAATCACGAAAAATGTGAAACGTGATCAATAATTACATTTTAATTGTGATGTATATCACACTTGAGTGGGGTGTCAAATAAAAAAGCCAGCTATATGGGTTCACTTCATATTAACTGGCTTTTGTGACTAAATTGTATCGATTAGATTAATTAGTTAGCTGGCGCTGCATCTTGTGGTGCTAATTCAGGCTCAACTTCCATTTCTGGTGCTGGTTCTGCATCTGGAGCAGGTACAGCTTCATATTCTAATGCATCTTCTGGGTTAGACATCACTTTCATCTTAGTGAGGAACTCAGCTAAGGTATATTTGTCATTATTGAATGTCAGGTCATTACCTGCAAATTTGATAGTCATAGTTAAATCATTTTCGCTATCAATCATCCAAGGTGATTTTTTCTGTTTAGCTTTTTCAGCACGTTCTTCATCTGTCATAAACATTTCTTCAAATGGAGAAGAGAACATATCTGAAGTCAGCATTTGCTGAACACCTTCAAATTCAGAAGTAACCATACCTTTCATTTCTTTCTTAGTATCAGCATTAACTGGAACACCTTGATCTAAAATCATTGCTTGAGTCATTGATTCGATCATCATTGGCTTGTTCAGTTTTAAATTGAAATCAAAAGAAGTAATGAGTTGCTTGATAGCTTCATCAACTTTGTTAGACATTGCTAACGCAGTAATTTCATCTTGGTTCCATTTATTAAATGTGATGTTTAGGTCAACTGAACTTTGGCCAGCTTCATTTTTCCAGTAGAAGGGGCTAACAGTGAATACAGGCTTGCTTTTCATTAGCTCTGGCAATGTTGTAGACATCATTTCCATCGCTAAACGCTCTGTTGCTTCAGTTGGGTCACCATTAGCTAAGCCTTGAGCTAATGCTTCATTATATTGTTCAACGAATTTACCTAATGCTTTAGCATCTAATTTTTCAATAGCAACAGTCAGTTCGCCAGAACCTAAGTTTTGCTCTAATGCCTTTAAGTCAGAGATGCTATAAGAAATATTCCCTTTCACATCTTCGCCAGTAATAGAGGTGTCGCTTGAAATTTTGAAATCTTTAAAAGAAAATTTAGTTTCAGGAATGTTGAAATCTGTATCAGCAATAACAAATGACTGGGTTCCAGTGTAGAAGCCATATTGTGATTTTGTTACATTAGAGACTAATTTTAAGCCTTTTAATGTCATAGATTCAGAGTTATCTTTTTTACCAATAACTAAATTATCAGTGACTAAAGTTGCATCAACGGCAGCAAGATCAGAAGTTGTTGATACATCAAACTTAGAACCACTGAAAGATAATGAAACGTCATCTTTCTTATACTCGACAGGGATCAGCTCTAAATTGGTATCAATACTTTTGCTATAGCCAATGACAGCAGAACCATGAATAAATGGTTTACCTTGAGTCGCTTCGAATAATTCTTTTGTCGTCGCGTTGTTAGCTAATTCAATTTGCGTCGCTGCTAATTTTGGTAATAAATTAAACTTAGCGACTTGTGATAATGGGAATGGACCGTGGTCAATATTCGTTTTGAATACAATTGAGTCTTCTGGTGATACTGAATCCGCAGAGGTGATTACGATATCTGCTTTAGATGAAAAAACACCTTTTTCATAATTTTCTACTTTAAAATTCAAACCTGACTCAGGCACATTTACAGCAAAAAAATCGTTGGTTTTGAGAATTACTCTATCAAGTTCATCTTTTACTTTAGAACCTGTATACCATGAAGCTCCAGTCCACACTGCCCCCAGAGCAACAATAACACCAACCGCGACTAATGACTTTTTCATTATAAACATCCATCCTTTCAGCACGTTATTGCCGTACTTATAAATTTATAAAAGTTTTATATAATCGTCTTTATACAATGAAGACGGTTAAATACAGAATATGACACTATTTGTTAAATACCCGGGCTAGTTTGCCACTGCCATTAATGGTTATGCTTTTCTCATAAGCAGGCAAGAAAACAGATTCACCTGAATTAATGCATATTTCATCATTACTAGAATGTAAAACTAACTGGCCTTCAATACAGAACAAAATTGAGGCACTATTGTTAGATAGCGCAACTTCCGAGTGGGTTATAGAATATATATTAAATGCAAAATCTTCTACTGGAATATTATATTTCCAGATATTTCCAGATTTTTCGGGAATACTTAATAAATCCTTTGCAAACGTAGGCTTAAAGTCAATGTTAGCAATCAGCTCTGGGATATCTATGTGCTTATTTGTTAACCCAGCACGCAGTACATTATCTGAGTTTGCCATCACCTCTAACCCAACACCTTCTAGATATGCATGTGGCGTTCTGGCATATAAAAACATCGCTTCACCAGGTTCTAATTCAACGATGTTAAGAAGAAGAGGGGTAAATAGCCCATTATCTTCAGGATATAGGCTAACCATTTGCTTTATTGAGTTCCATGGCTCGCCTTGTCGGCTGTTTAAAGCGGCTTTCAATACGCCAAGTGCTAAATCTTTTTGTTCACCTGTTAAATTAAGAATTTGTGCAAATAAACGAGATAACTTTTCTTTTGTTGGGTCTTGAACAAATAATTGGATATCAGGATGTGCAGCTGAAACAAAATCCAGTAATTGCGCGATTTCATTCAGTGGGCGAAACGCGTTCATTGCCTTAAAAGGTGTTAACGCAAAGATTAATTCAGGCTTATGGTTGTCATCTTTATAATTGCGTATTGGGGAATCTAGTGGGATGCCAGCCGAATTTTCTTTAGCAAAACCAACTTCAGCATAAGTTTTGTTTGGATGTACTTGAACAGACAACGGTTGAGCAGCACATAACACTTTAAATAAATAAGGTAAACGATGATAAGTTTGTGCGACATGCTGACCTAAGTAGGCTTCAGGATCACTTTCAATTAAGGCGTTAAGTGGAATACTTTGATTTTTTTCCGCATCGAGAACTTCGGAGCTTGCTTTTGGATGAGCACCCATCCAAAGTTCAGCCATAGGTAAGCTATCAGGGTTTGAAATCCCATATAACTTAGTCAGGGCCGTTTTACTGCCCCAGTCATAGTTTTGGACTTTGTTTATCATTTTAAGCATAGCAAAATTCTCTTTTTCATAAAAATCAACTGATTTCCTTTTCACTACAATACAATAAGCTCGACCAAGTCTCATAAATGAAATTCAATTTGTGGCATTATACTGCTCGGTTATTTGCTTACCTGCAAGCAGATGATTCTAAAATCAATTATTCTGTGTATGTACCTAAGGAGATAGTAATGGCAGCCACTCGCATTGAAAAAGACTCAATGGGACCAATTGAAGTACCTGCTGACCAATTGTGGGGCGCGCAAACGCAGCGTTCTTTAGAACATTTCCGTATATCTGTAGAAAAAATGCCTGTTGCGTTAATTCACGCACTCGCTATCACTAAAAAAGCCGCTGCTAGTGTTAATATGGATCTTGGATTATTAGCTAAAGAGCGCGGCGATGCAATCATTGCTGCTGCTGACGAAGTTTTAGCTGGTAAACATCCAACGGAATTTCCTCTAGCTATTTGGCAAACCGGTTCTGGTACGCAAAGTAACATGAACATGAACGAGGTTTTAGCTAACCGTGGTAGCGAAATTCTCGGTGGTCAACGTGGTAATGATCGTCTTATTCACCCTAATGATGATGTGAATAAAAGTCAAAGTTCAAATGATGTTTTCCCAACGGCAATGCACGTTGCTGCGGTCGTCGCAATCCGCGAACATCTTCTCCCTGAACTGAAAATTTTGCATCAAACATTAGATGCAAAAGCGAAAGAATTTAAAGATATTGTAAAAATCGGTCGTACTCACTTGCAAGATGCAACCCCGTTGACGCTAGGCCAAGAAATTTCAGGTTGGGCTGCAATGTTAGCGCATAATGAAAAACACATTGAAAATTCTGTTCCTCATGTGTGTGAATTAGCGCTAGGTGGTACAGCAGTAGGGACTGGTTTAAATACGCATCCTGAATATGCGGTACGTGTTGCGAAAAAAATCGCAGAATTAACTGGCCAACCATTTGTTACGGCACCTAATAAATTTGAAGCATTAGCAACTTGCGATAGCCTTGTACATGCACATGGTGCTTTAAAGGGCTTAGCTGCCTCTTTAATGAAAATTGCCAATGATGTTAGGTGGTTAGCATCTGGTCCTCGCTGCGGTATTGGTGAAATATCTATCCCAGAAAATGAGCCAGGCAGTTCAATCATGCCAGGTAAAGTAAACCCTACACAGTGTGAAGCACTGACTATGTTATGTGCACAAGTTATGGGGAATGATGTTGCTGTTAACATTGGTGGGGCATCCGGTAATTTTGAGCTGAATGTATTCCGCCCAATGCTAATTGATAATTTCTTACAGTCTGTTCGCTTATTAGCTGATGGTATGCGTAGCTTTAATGAGCATTGTGCGATTGGAATTGAACCAAATCGTGAGCGTATTGAAAAATTACTTCATGAATCGCTAATGTTAGTGACAGCTTTAAATACTCACATTGGGTACGATAAAGCCGCAGAAATTGCTAAAAAAGCGCATAAAGAAGGACTGACGCTGAAAGAATCCGCATTGAAATTAAACTATTTAACAGAAGAACAGTTCAATGATTGGGTTCGTCCAGAAGATATGGTTGGCAGCATGAAATCTTAAGCTAGCTTATTAAACTGGCTTTATATAACACCCATACTGTTTGACAGATGGGTGTTTTTTTAGCGTTCTATATACAAATTTAAACGTGGTATTAATAGTTCAACTGCTTTTGCTCTGGGCCGATTACGGATTGCAATGTTATTGGCATGGTAATCGGGAAGTTCACCGACTTTAATTTCTGCCACCGCTTTTTCAAGCGCAAAAACAAATAAAGGCGTTGCACAAGCAAACTGGGTTTGTTTCTGTTGTTCTTTATCCCACACACGAGCGATTGGCTGAACTTTGACTGGCCGTTGAGTTTTTAAAACCGCATTGTAAGGTAGGGAGTCAATTAAGCGAATTTCATTTTCCAATTGTAAGCGCCAGTGCTCTTTTGGTAAATGAAGAGGGCAGCGGCCACTTTCTAAGCTTGCTTGTAAGCGGTCTAGCATTGCTTCTTTTGTGACTTTATTGATAACTTTTTTATTCGCCCAGCCAAAATTAATCGTATCGACATCAATCAATGAAGAGAGGGTTCGGTAGGTATTCAATGTTAGTAGGCCATGTAAACTATCACGGATAAATTCGAATCGATGAGGTTCGTCAACTTGTGTGACAATGGCTTTTATATGCATTTTTAACTCATTGATCTTTAAAATTAATGAATTAAAGTTACGATAAGTTTGCAAATTAGTTTGTATACATATAACCCCCGGTAAACGGATAGCGGCTTTGTTGCTGACCTCGTCAGGTTTGTTTTGTAAAAACAATAAGTTAACTAACTTTACTGTTTCACGTATCGCATCATGACCAACTAATGTTTGTACTGAGATTTGTTCTATCTCATTATTCTCTTCACCTTTAATTACAGAAGGTAACTGGAAGACATGAGCTGTAAATGGAACTTGTTTTGATTGTTCCAATAACAACAGGCTAAATTGGTTTATTTGTGATTCCAATTCATTGAACGTATTAATTAAATCTTGTTTTTTCATAATTTAGTTACAACATTCAAATAGGTGATAAACAATAAATAAGATAAACTCTCGTGTTTATCTATAAGAAAATCAGAGTCAAAAAGGGCAAGTGAGGTATTTTAACACTTGCCCCTTTCTTATATAAGCTTTCCTTTGACGTTAATTTATTTCTGCATCAATAACTTGATAAAACGCATTTTGCGTATCATCTATCGTCCAAATGGCTAAAATGACATGGTAACCTTTTTGATTTTTTGGCAATACACACTTGTGCTCAACAGTCTCTTCTGGAAACTCTACGCGTTCAAATTTACAAAATGGCGTTAGTGTAAATTGATTACGAGATAGCAAGGCGTTTGGCTGCCAGTCTGGCTTAGTTATGAAATATTCCCATTTTGTCGTTTTATGTTTTGCCGTGATGCGCCATTTAAACCTAACATCAGGTGAATTTAAGATAACCCGTTGCCATCGATTCGCAGTTTGTATGTCTAAGGGAGAAAAAGCAGCAATACCGGCGCTAGCAATTTTTCCATCAACTGGGCCATATTGAGGAAAACCTTTTTGGCCTTCAATAGATTGCGGTTCATATTGCACAGCTCCGCAGTGGGTATTTACCCCTTGCTTGCAGTAATATGAACGACTTTCAGGGGATTCGACATAGCCATGGGACCAAACAAAAGAACTACAGCATAGAAGTAATGGGGCAATTAAAAATGGTTTTATAGAGAATGGTTTCATTGGGTTTCCTCGTAATTAATAGACTTTTTTATCATCTACTAATCACGAGAAGGTATGGTAGTTTAACCTTTATTAGTTCCTAATCTACTGGTTATAACAAATTGATTTCAAACGGTAAGCAATGACTATGCCGATAAATAATATTCCAGCAATAAATAGCGCAACGCCATTCCAGCCAAAGTGTTGCCAAAATAAGCCACCAACCGTACCTGCAATACTTGACCCAGCGTAATAACTAAATAAATACAGAGAAGACGCTTGTCCACGTGCTCGTTTAGCTCTGCGTCCCACCCAGCTACTCGCTACAGAGTGCGCTGCAAAAAAGCCCGTTGTTAGTATTGTCATTCCTAGCAGCACTAACCAAACATTTGAATATAGTGTGATTAAAATACCAACTAACATCATAGTAATAGACGCTATGAGCACTCGTCCAAGTCCATACTTGTGAATTAAACTTCCCGTTTTAGTCGCACTGTAAGTCCCTGTTAAATAAATAACGGATAACAAGCCAACAGTAGACTGAGAAAAAGAGTAAGGCGCTTCAAGTAAACGATATCCAATGTAGTTGTACATTGTGACAAAACCACCCATCAAAACAAAGCCTTCAATAAATAGAAAAGGTAAGCCTTTGTCTCTAAAGTGTAGATGCAAATTAACCCATAGATTCTTAGGTTTTAAAGAACTCGCACGGAAATGCTGAGAAGGAGGCAATAAGCGCCAAAAACCAATAGCCGCGATCAAAGCTAACGAACCTAAAATCACAACGGCAACACGCCATGAATAAAAATCAGCAATCACTCCCGTCACCAAACGGCCGCTCATTCCACCCAATGAATTACCACTAATATATAACCCCATAGATAACGCAACATAACTTGGATGGATCTCTTCACTCAAATAAGTCATAGCGACAGCAGCAACGCCACTTAGCGATAAACCGACTAATGCCCTCGCAATTAAGATCCCTTGCCAACTCTGCATGACTGAACTGAGCAGAGTAAATAGTGCAGCACAAGCCAATGCAATAACCATCACATTTTTGCGGCCTATTGCATCTGAAATTGGCCCGGTAATCAGTAAACCTAATGCCATCAAGCCAGTACTCAGTGATAATGATAAGCTTGCAGTTGCAGGGGAAATATTAAAATCCTCTGACAGCATAGGTAATATTGGCTGAACAAAATATAGCAAAGCGAATGTGGCAAAGCCCACCGTAAAAAAAGATAAGGTTACACGTAAGTACAGCGCATCATCTCTTTGTATATAATGTTTTTTGGGTGTGGTATTTCCCTGCAAGGGTGTTCTTATTCCTTCATTAGGCCGCTCAGATGTGAGGCTATTTTGTGAGTGTTCCATGTTTATTCCTTGTCATACCAACACGTTTGATTTCGATCAAAGAATAGAAACTTTCTAGTTTTTTGTCTAATATATTAATTATTAATAATAATACTTTAAACATATTAATGGGTATTAACCAAAAGATGAGTATAGAACTTAGACATCTTCGATACTTTATTGCTGTCGCTGAAGAGCTTCATTTTGGCAAGGCAGCTGAACGTCTGCATATTTCACAGCCCCCTTTAAGCCAGCAAATACAAATGCTTGAAGAGAAAGTTAATGCAAAATTGTTAGAAAGGAATAATCGAAACGTTGCGTTAACGCCTGCGGGGGCAATGTTCTTAAAAGAGGCATATCAAATTTTAGCTCAAGTCGATGCGGCTGCGACAAAAGCAGCTCGCATGGAAAAAGGCGAACTTGGGGAGTTATCTATTGGATTTACGTCAACTACGCCATTTATGCACAAAGTTACCATGAGTTTACGGCAGTATCGGGAAGCTTACCCTGAAGTTTCTATTCATATGCATCAGATGAATACCAAACAACAGATAGCGCCATTAATTACGGGGCGAATTGATATTGGTATTATGAGAAATACGGTGTTACCAGAACAATTGGATTACCAACTATTATTTAAAGAACCATTTATGGTTGCCGTCTATGAAGGCCATCCATTATTAGAATTTATTGATGTTGGTGTTGATATTCAACAACTTGCTGATTATCCATTCATTTTCTTTGAACGTGATGTTGGTACCGCACTATATGATGAAATAAATCAATTGTTAACATCTGCGGGAGTGGTACCTACCATTTCTCAAGAAGCGGGGGAAGCCATGACCATTTTAGGATTAGTTTCCGCGGGAATGGGAATTTCTGTGATTACAGAATCATTCACACGAATGAAAATTGATGGTGTAAAATACTTAAAACTCACTAATATTAATGCTTCATCTGAAGTTTGGTTAGTCTACAATACTCGTAGAACATTACCTGCCGTAGCCAAAAAATTAACAAATCTTTTGATGGCCAACATTGTTGGCAACCAAGAGTGAGCTAGTTCACATTTTCAATGTAAACGAAATCATTCATACACAGATTAAGGCATAATAACTCATTGCTTTATAAAGGAATTGAATTATTACCATGGTGAATCAAACTGGTCACATTGACCAAATCAAACAGTTAAATACGGGTATTGTATATCGTATCATTGATCAACATGGTCCAATTTCGCGTATTGCCTTGTCAAAACAGGCTCAGCTTGCGCCCGCCAGTATCACTAAAATTACACGTGAACTTATGGATGCTCACTTAATCAAAGAGTTAGAGTTTCCAGTGCTTGGTTTACGTGGGCGTCCAGCTGTAGGGCTGGTAATTGAAAGTGAAGGGTGGCAATTTCTAGCGATCCGTATTGAAGGCCAGAAACTGATTATTTCCTTGAAAGAAATTAACGCAGTTACCTTGGCTCAAACAGAATATCCATTCACACCGTTAGGCAATAGTGAATTCATGGATTCGCTTACTGAATTAATCAGTCAATTTTTTGCTAGCCATCAAAAAATATTAGAAAGAGTCACTGCAATTAGCATTCTTATTGATGGTATATTAGATCCTCATACAGGTGTTATTTATCAGCATCCATCTTTTAAAATCCACCAACTGGCCATAGCGGAATCTCTTACCAAGCAAACCGGTTTACCAGTTTATTTACACCCTCCTGTGGATGCTTTAGCGTTAATGGATCATTTCTCTCATCAAGAGAAAAGAAAAGAAAAAAATATTATTTACTTACAGCTACAAGATGTTGTTAATGTCATGGTGCTAAGCCATGGAACAACATTAGATACAAATACCCATCGGCCTATTTTGTTCGGCCATACCCAATGTGAACCCTATAACCATAACTTATGCTATTGTGGTAGTGATGGTTGCTTAGAAACCCAAACTTCTATTCCTGCAATATTACACCAAGCTGAAAGTTTGCTAATAAACTACCCTGATTCGCATTTACATCAGAAAAATATCTCAATTGATAACATTTGCTCTGGAGCAATATCAAACGATAGCCTTTGTGTTTATCTTATTAATCAGGTTGCTCAACGGTTGGCAAAACCATTAGGATTGATGGTGAATTTATTGGGGAGCGAGCTAATTTTGGTAAACTCCCCATTGAATCAAGATTCTGAGTTATTTTTAGAATGTTTACATAATCATATAAACAAACATACGATCCCTCTATATTCATCTAATTTAGTAATAGAAAAATCCATATTTACCGTTAAGGATAGTGAAACGTCATTAATACAGAGAGCGTTATATGATGGTTCTCTACTACTACAACTATTACAAGGCTAAAACAATTCGATAATATTTATACTATCGTACACAAAATTGAGCTAACGCAAACTTCTCACTTACCCATTCCAATAAACTGAATCCATATCATTTTTGCAGCTTATTGCTGTATAAGTCTGTCACTTCAGGATAGAAAAAGACCATGATCAATCTATTTGTTACCGGGACAGATACAGATGTCGGGAAGACAGTATCGACGCTTGCCATCCTGCAAGCACTAAATAGCCAAGGAATTAAAGCCGTGGGCTATAAACCTATTGCGGATCAATGCATTGATACCCCTGAAGGAATCAGAAATAAAGATGCGTTGCTAATCCACAGTGTTTCTCAAGACCTTGTTTCCTATGATGAAGTTAATCCTGTGCGTATCACAGATAATTACAGTCATGAAAATAGCATTGATTTTAATAAAATAAAGCATGGGTTAGACCATTTACACCATCAATGCGATATGGTTGTTATCGAAGGTAATGGGGGATGGCGTTATCTACTTGATGATAATACTTTTTATGCAGACTGGTTAAAAGATCAGCGGGTCGGTGTTATCTTAGTCGTCGGTATTCAACATGGCTGTGTTAATCATGCATTATTAACCGCTGATGCAATTCGAGCCGATGGGTTACCATTAATAGGTTGGATGGCAAACCGCATCAACCCAGGGTTGGCACACTACGCCCAAATAATTGACCGGTTGCAACATCATATTAAGGCTCCATTAATTGGAGAAATTCCATATTTATTGCGCCCTGAAGAAAAAGAGTTAGGGCATTACCTCAATACAGATAAACTGCAAGAACTTATCGCTATTCCTAACTAATAATAAGCAATAAAGAAAAAGGGCGCCATCATCAAATAGCGCCCTTGTTTCTATCTAAATTGTAACCTAGTGACGAGTATAAATGATTTTATAAGAATCATTTTGGCAGTGCCCGACAACTTGGCCTTTAGACGAGTCAACTTCATCATTAGGCACTGCAACCAAACTAAAGTTATCAGCAGGAACGCCATTATTGATAATCTTTTGTTTGATTTCCTCAATCACACTTTCACATGAAGCTTGGGCAAAAACTGGCACTAGCACCAGTGCAAATAAGGGTAATAACAATTTCTTTTTCATCTTCTCTCCTTGATCAACAGCTCCATAAGACAACCTATTATAAGGTTATGGATTATTAATTGGACGGCCATTACTTACATCAAGGCAACGTTTAGTGCTTGGTTCCCAGTAAGCATTTAGATTGAGGCTTTTTTCGCATTTATCTTTTGCATCAAAAGCCTGATCTACTTTATCAAACTCTTTTTCGGTACGAGTATTAACCTTTTTGCGCAACATACGGGTATCATCCCATTGTTCCTTTTCTTGACGCGCTTGCTCTTTATTAAGAGAGTCATCGCCTTTGCCCACAGAAACGCAAGTACTGCCTGCAGTGCATGATGTCGTGGATTGTGCCGCAGAAGACGATGTAGCCCAAAGTAAAGGGAGACATAAACAAATCGCAGTTAAGCCAGTTTTCAACATTTTGTGTGAACTCATGTAAATTCCTTACTAAACAGGACCGATAACCTGAGTATAGCTAAAAAAGTGTCAGTGCGTCTGTATAGAATAGTACTAAAAATTAAATCTGTTTATGTACTGTTAAACCTGCAAAAGTTTGGCAAACAGGCATCAATTCTAATGTATTTACATTCATATGTGCAGGTAATGTGGCAACCCAGTATACCGTTTCCGCGATATCTTCAGGGGTTAGAGCGTCAGCGCCTTGATAAGTACTAGCCGCTTTATCATCATCTCCTTTAAAGCGAATATTTGAAAATTCTGTTCCACCGACTAGGCCTGGCTCAATATCAGTCACTCGGATTTTTTTCCCCTGTAAATCAGCACGTAAACCAAGTGAAAACTGTTTAACAAAAGCCTTGGTTGCACCGTAAACATTGCCACCTTTGTAAGGCCAGCTCGCCGCCGTAGAGCCAATATTAATAATATGACCGTGATTGTTGGCAACCATGCCTTGCAATACTTCGTAGGTCATATTGACTAAACCTTTGGTATTCGTATTAATCATAACGTCCCAATCATCAGGATTGGCGTCAAATGCAGGTTCTAAACCTAATGCTAAACCTGCATTATTCACTAAAACATCGATTTTTTTGAGGTGTGCAGGTAAATTTGCAATCGCATTATGGATGGCTTTTCTATCTTGGATATCTAAAGTTAACGGATAAAATTTATCACCTAACTCTTTATGGAGGGCTTCTAAACGCTCTGTTCTACGTCCTGTACCAATAACAGTGTAATTATGTTTGATAAATCGACGGGCAATTGATTCACCAAAACCAGAAGAAGCACCCGTTACTAAAATAATCATTGAAAACCTCATAGTTGTTATTGTCGTGCTAACGTGATTTCATTTTAACGCTATCTATTGGGAACCACAAAAATTGTTACAACCCCAATATTTGTTTGTCTTTTGGGTAGCTCAAGGTATAGCTGAATGAGATTTGCTTTTCTTCATTAGGTTCTAAGGTGATATCCCATGTTATTTCACCGGTGCTTTTGTTGGTGACCGCATTTTTATCCTCTATTGCAGACACTTTTATATCGCTATCCTCACTCACTGGAATTTGGTCATAAACTGTTACTTCAACGGGTTTCGTATGCATATTCTTTACTTTAACCAAGTAACTTTCTGTTTGTTGGATTGTTGACCCCATAAAACTCGGTTTTTTCTTTATTTTTTCATTTGGTTCACGGGAAACCTGAATATTCTTATCGACCCCAAAAGGTACTACCAATGAGTCAACCAATTGATTAGCATTGACCATGAAATTGCCTATATAAGTATTTCCATAATATATATTAGCATTACCATTCAATAGGTTAAGTGATTGCCAATCTTCAATATTCGCTTGTAAGAACACTTCTTCAGTTAATTTTGGCGTGGCGGTATATTTATATTTAACATCAATATGTTGTTGTTTGATGGTGAGCGAATTCGGCTTGATCGTACTTTTTAGCGAGTAAGGCAGGGCGATTTGGTAATTTAAATTGATACCGTTATTAGACGTTGTAACAAAGTCTGCTATTCCTGAATTGATTGTCTTCTTTTTCTCACTAACATGACTTTCTTCATACATTGCTACTGGAGCTGCTGGCATTCTCATTCGAGCCTGACTCGCTATTTGAGCATTATTATCATAAACGGACAAACGCCAAGGTTGTAAGACAGAAGGCATGATATTTTTAGAGGGGTTAATCGTTGAAAGTGTTAAGTTAATTTTATCCCAATCAATGCCTGTATTTTGCACTATATCCGCTTTGTACGTTAAAACAATAGGGGATTGCGAATTTAAGCTACGGAGATCATAACTCGGAGACCAAGCAGCATCAGGTGTTAAATAAGAAACTTGCAACTCTGTGGTAACTGGCTTTTTCGCATCGATAGATAAGACAATTTGGCTTTGTTCGCCAATTGAAGAGGGCATATTTTCATCAATTTTTGCCTGCAATAACGCGGCTTTTTCTTGCAGTTCAACTAATTCCAACTGGTGTTCTTGTTGATCTTGTAAAATATTAGACATCTGCTGACGCATAAAATTTAATTTTTGGGCGGATTCTTCTAGTGCTTGCTCTGTATTTTCCCCAAAAAAGCGGTGATCTTTCAATAAGCTTAATTGTTCTTCACCTACTTTAATTGCAATATTCAATGTTTCTATTTGCTGACTTAATAGTTTTTTCTGTTCCAAAAGTTCAACAATAGCAATTGGATAATTAGCTTCAGTTGCTATTTTTTGAAGATTAACGGAGCGAATAACCACATCATCATGTTTAAGATTAATCGATAATGTACGCGGGTCAATATTATTCGCAATATTAGTGAGAACAACGGAACTCTCACCCTTATTAAGTGACAGTGTCACGGTGTTATCTAATTCGGCGCCACGTAAGAATACAGTTGCGTGGTTAAGTTCAACAGGTTGATTTAATAAGGTTTCTGCAAAAATATAATGAGAATTAAATAATGTAGCAACCAGCAGGCTACTTGCTAATCGAGCAGGTATCTTCATAGTTGAGCTCCAAGAACCAATTATTGGTATAAAATTGAAAATTGAGTTAAGTGGCATGGTATTGCATTTTAATATTTGTTGATAACAGATAAAGCTTAAAGTCGCTTTAAAAAATATAAGTTAAAAGAAAAAAACATTAATATGTTATATTATTTTGCCGAACCATTCTTTGAAAAGATATTAAATTTAATTTCTTCAGGGGATAACAAGCTGGTTTTAGATAATTTATACTTGGCTTTTAATGAGTTAATTAATAATGCTAGAACAGGTAAATAACATGCGTGATTTTCTTAGTGGTATTTTAGATTTGATTTTTTTAGAGTTATTTATTTGGGTAAACTTGTTTTTTTCAGCTACCATATCTGTATCGATCTATTTTTTCCTAAAAGATCTAGGGATTGAAAGTGAGGGGGGTACTTTAATTATTTTTCTGATTTTATTTATCGGGATGTTCATTCTGAAAAATATCATTTATAATAAGCTAAAATAAAGAAAAAGCTAATTTAAATAATAGGTTTTTATCTTTCAAAATTTCATGATGATAAAAACCTTATTACTATTAAAGGCTTTGTTCACAAATGCTATAACCTGATGTTCCTGCAGTTATATGATTATATGTAATATCCCTATATATAATTGAAAATGATTCTTCTGGTTGCATATCATTGCTATTGATTGAATGAGGTATTCTAACATTGCGATTGATAATGTAGGCTTCATTAATTTTAACAACTAAATACTTTTCTATGGTTCCATTTGTTGTCGTTTTATAAATACTCAATTCTAATTGAAGCTTTTCATTATTAGAGTTTGCCACTAAAAGCAGTGGGTTGATTTATCAATCATCTTAATAAAATCAACAGGATGGTGAGTCATATTTTGCATACGCGATGTTGATTCAGAATACTGAGTAATAAATATTTCATCTTGATGATTTAATTGAAATTTATTCCCTATAGAATCCTCAGTTCCACAGCCTCTTGAAATTAAACCTTGTCGTTCACCAGTTAGCTTTAAATAAATTATATTAGACATTTATTTCAATAACCTATGTTGTTTTATGTAGACAGAATAGTAGCATATTGGTTAATCTTAAATCAAATTTCTCAACTTTTATGTCGATAGATATGTGAGGCGACACGCCGATTTTTCAAAGGAAATTAAATACCAATTCGCCGATACAATGGGGGGACATATTAAGTGCCACGAAACCGCGCTTGCGCCACTGGTTGACAGGGTTTTAATTGTTCGATCTAATAGCAATTTAATAGTTTAATGGTCGAAGACGAAAGAATCTTTCAGCGATAATTTATAGGGAATGAATTAGGTGAAAACTGTTTGGATTAGTGAAAAATCATTTTTGGCAATGGCTAAGTTCATGAACGACTATAACGAAGCTAAAAAGAACCAACACGGAATTAACCAGCCAAAACGCTGTATTTCTTCGTTTCACACTTATGTCAAGGCTAAGTTAAAATGTCCGCCTTTCAGCAAAGTTGAAATATCCTTTTTCTTTCCCCACGTCGAAAAAAGAAAGGTTAACCCCATAGATAAATATAGTGCAGACATTTAGATTGAGCCTCTACAACTTAGGTTCGCATAATGCATATTATGTTAAATATGGTATAACGCTTAATAACGACCTAACATGGTTACCAAGTACACGCGCCCTTCAATCCCTATCGGCCCAAGTCTATATTTTAAGAACTGAATAACTTGCTAAGCAAACATACTATGCATCACTTTACTACTTTCTTCACAAACGTACCCTTGGCATCTAAAACCTTTCCATCTTTACTTACTGGTAACATCAATCCAATTATTGAACGTGACTCATTAGACTCAAAAATAGAGAAAAGCGGCTAACAAAATTGTCGCCGCTTGGTATTATAAAAAAGTTTAATTTTCTATAAGAAAGTCCTTTCTCATTGGGACAAATATATCTAATATTTCCCCGCTCTCTAAACATTCACATTGATGTTTTTCATTAGATGGAATATAAATAACATACACATTGCTTGAACATTACGATAGCGAATTAATTGGTACCATTTCATTGGTTGGATATTATCGATGCCTTCTTTTTTAACTTGCCCTTCTCGAATAATAGAGCCACCAGCAATAACAGTCGACGACTTTTTTAAGGTCGTTTCATAATTTTGATTGAGCGAGTTTTTTGGCTATATCCTAGCGTATTGTGCGAACCGCCCATCTCTGTATGGTATTTGCCAGTATAATTATCGCCTTCGTAAAAACGGACAATCCAGCCGTCAGGGATAGTATAAGAGGCTATTTTATCTGAGAAATGGTGACGGGAAAGATACGGAATATCGTCAAATACTTCAATATAATCGCCCTTTTGCCACGATTTAGCGTAAACAATTAGGCTTTCTTCAATATATTGATCACCAAACGATAATTTACTGGTGCTGCATTTCGCATCTTGAGCTTTACAGAAAATACTGCCTTGCCCTTGCCCTAATTCACAGCGTCGAGAGGTTTTGTGTCGCGCTGTTTGCTCAGACATTGCAGCTTCTGCATAGAAGTTAGAAAAAGGAGATAAAGCGCAAACATGTACAACAACAGAATCATTACGGGATGGTTTCCCATGATAATTAGATTTTGCGACAGTAAAACTACTGAATAACAATAATAATAACGCAATCTTTTTCATTTTTGAGGTCTTTTAATGATTTGAATAGCGTAAAATTACAATTACTTAATGCAAATCACTAGCGGAACACTCTGATTAAAAATTAGCGATACCCTCTTTTATGATTTTGAGAAGACCAACTGTAACTTGCATCGCTGGGAACTAACTTATCTTTTTTCTTTTCTGCCCGTAATTTTTTCGCTTGCTTTTCGACTTCTTGAGATATTTCGGTAATGATTTGTTTCCTTACTTTGCTCTGCTCGGAATTTGTTAATTCACGGCCAAGTTTTTTCCTTTCTTGAGCGAGCCTTGTACGCACTTGGATTTTTTGAGTTTCGGTCATTTCTTGAATCGTTAACATCTTCATTGTATTACCCCTTACTCATATTAAAATACCTAACAACAATATATCATTATTAGGCAATAAAACACTAACCATTGTTTTAAGCCTAACATTAATGCCAAGCAATAGGATTAAGAGTATAGTAACCTCATTGCAACTTTAAAGAATCTCGCTGTTATTATGGAATTAACCTCGTCTTCGCAAAATATTCGCCAAATCTTAACTACTGACACACCACTCATCGATGTCAGAGCTCCTATCGAATTTCAACAAGGGTCGATGCCTAATGCGATTAACCTTCCTTTGATGAATGATGATGAACGCGCTGCCGTTGGTACATGCTATAAACAACAAGGTTCTGCTAAAGCCGTTGAATTAGGCCACCAACTTGTCAGTGGTGATATTAAAATCGCGCGGATCACCGAGTGGAAAGAAGCCTGCCAACAAAATACCCATGGTTATATTTGCTGTGCACGTGGTGGAATGCGCTCCCATATCGTGCAATTTTGGCTAAAAGAGGTGGGAATTGAATACCCTCTTATTAACGGTGGATATAAAGCTTTACGACAAACCGCAATTGATGCCATCAATGAACTGGTCCAGCGCCCTATCATTTTAGTGGGCGGCTGTACCGGTAATGGTAAAACCACTTTAGTCCATCAACTCGCGAACGGAATTGATTTAGAAGGTCTCGCACACCACCGTGGCTCTTCTTTTGGCCGTACATTACAACAACAACACTCCCAAGCCACGTTTGAAAATTACTTAGCGGTCGCTTTATTGAAGAAAGCCCAATACTGTCAACATTGGGTACTGGAAGATGAGGGACGTGCCATTGGTGCAAATAGCCTACCTCTTGAACTACGCACACAAATGGAAAAAGCGCCAATCGCTATTATTGAAGACCCCTTTGAGCTACGTCTTGAGCGTTTAAAATATGAATATTTTGATCGTATGACGCAAGATTTTTTAGCAACTTTTGGTTTTGAGCGAGGCTGGCAGGAATATAGTGACTATCTGCACCATGGCCTATTAGCCATTCGCAAACGTTTAGGCTCACAGCGGACAATCGAATTAACCCATTTACTTGATCTTGCTTTAGCAGACCAAAAAACAACCGGTGATACCCAAACACATTTTTCGTGGTTAATTCCATTGTTGAATGAATACTATGACCCAATGTATTGCTATCAATTAAGTAAAAAGCAGCATCGCATCATTTTCCGTGGTAATTATAAAGAAGTTGAACATTGGCTAACTGATCAACAATGATGCATTTTCTTTCACCACAAATAGCCTCATCGTATGGAGTCTGAGGCTATTTTATATCGTAATGGCTTGAACATGATCATAAAACCTAGAATGGTGATTTTTTTACTACCAGCTCGCTAACCCCTTGGTAAATCAACCTTGTAGCCAATCCTCCAAGAATTAGCCCGACGCCTTTGCCGACAACTTTATGAACGCGTGAATAAGTTCTACGCACAGAGGTTAAAGAGAATGTTTGGCATAAAATTATCCGCCAAATTAGTGATGCAACAACAATTCCCATCCAAATAACTAACTTAGTCCATAATGGTGTTGATGGGGAAATAGTCGTTGAAAAAATACTCATAAAAAATAAAACGGTTTGTGGGTTTGATAAATCAGAAATCAAACCCCGCCTAAAGTAGACACCTGATGGAAAACTTTCCATGGTATTTTCGGTGGACAGATTGAGTTGTGTTTTGTTATTGAAAACACTCACTGCGTAATAAAGTAAATATAAACCACCCAGAATCTTAATGAGTGAGAATAATGAGCCGAACTCCGCCATTAATGTGACCAAACCAAATAGACCGAGACCTGAATAAATGGCATTGCCTAATACCACGCCATAACCACAGGTTAACCCCGCTTTTTTACCTGAGCTTAATGTGGTTTGCACAACAATAAACAAATTTGCCCCAGGATTAAAAAAGGTCAGTATAAATAAGAAGAGCGTGATGATAATGCTGTGTAATGGATCCATTATTTTTCTTCAAAAATTTAAGGTTAACCATTATAGTCACGGCATAGAGAGTAATTCTGTTTTACTATGCACATTTTCTGAGCTTAAATCAGAAAATGTGCTGGCTTATGATGACGCTAATGATTTTTTACGTTGCAACAACCATTTATCTAATTCATTAGCAAATTGCTGCCTGTCTTTCTGGTTTAAACTTGCAGGTCCACCCGTTTGGATGCCACTGGCTCTCATGGTATCCATAAAATCACGAATATTAAGGCGCTCACGAATGGTAGCTTCGCTATAGCGTTCTCCTCGAGGGTTTAATGCATTTGCGCCCTTTTCTATAACCTCTGCGGCCAATGGGATATCTGCGGTGATCACTAAATCATCTTTTTGGGCTCGCAACACAATTTCATTATCAGCTACATCAAACCCTGCAGGTACCTGTAAGGTTTTTAAAAAAGGTGACGGAGGTACCGTTAAACGCTGGTTTGCAACAAATGTTATTTGCACTTTTTCTCTATCTGCTGCACGGTATAAAACCTCTTTAATTACTTTTGGACATGCATCCGCATCTACCCAAATTATCATTATGATTTCCCAAATAGTGATTATATATAATGAGATATGATACCAGACAACAAAATCACAGGCTTAAGAAAATACATTTTACAATTTCATCACCATTTCATGCCACGTCATTCCACCATGATCGGATTCTGACGGTTTAACATATTGGTAGCCAAAGTGCTTATACAGGTCAATATGGCGTTCTTTGCACATAAGATGAATTGTTTCTTTATTCTTGTCCTTCATGGAATTAATAAATGTTTTCATCAGTAAGGACGAATAACCTTTACCTTGATATTTGGGATGCACGACCACTGACATAATAACGACATTCGGTGCTTTTGGGTCATGTCCAATGAGTTCTTTAAATTCCTCATCAGACATTACAACCTCCCATGCACAACCCGCATTAATAAAACCAACCACTTCTCCAGCTAATTCCATACATAAAAAACCGTCTGGATATTGTTGGATACGCGTGGCTATTTTTTCTCTTGTTGCCGCTTCATCCCCTTCATAGGATTCGACTTCAATCGCATAACAGGAGTCAACATCACCGAGTGTGGCCGCTCGAAATACTGGAGAGTGCATTAGGTTACCTCATTAAATAATTTTTTATGATTTTATCACTACATGGTTTATTTTTTCGTTGTTTTTAATGGCCATTTTCGCATTTAACTGCTACTTTTTGTTGGGTTTTATCGCGTAAGTAACTCAACCATGTTGAAATTAAAACTAAAACACCGCCAGAGATAGCAACGGCGTAACCTGCGTAAGGGCCGTAGGTATCCACCATTTTACCCGTTAACATTGCACCAATTGCAACACCGATATTTAACCCAGCAAGTAACCAGGTCATTCCTTCTGTTAATTTATTTTGCGGAACAATTTTCTCAACTAATGTCATTGCAATGATCATCGTCGGTGCAAAGAACACCCCTGAAATAAACACCACCACAGATAATGAATAAACCCCTACGACCCACCACATTGGTACAATAGAAAGAAACGTCATTAAGCCGCTGAGGAAGAGTAAGCGTGGCAAAGGTGTGTTAAAGGTTAACCCTCCAAATACGATCCCCATTGCACATGAACCGACTGCATAGGCCGATAACACTAAACTGGCCATCGCCGGTTGCTGTTGTAATTGAGCCAAAGTGACACTCAAGATATCCACACTGCCAACAATCACACCTAAAGCAATCATCAACACAATCAATAACTGCAATCCAACCATTGAAATAATTGATTTATTCGGCATTACAAGATGATCAGATACAACTACTTTAGGTTCAGTGCTGCGTTGTGAAATAAACAATGCCATCCCCACAGCGAGTAGAATCGCTGCAACCAGTAAACCCGCTTGAGGAAATAAAGCAACACTGATCCCGACAGATAACGGTGGGCCAACAATAAAAGTCGCATCATCAAATACGGTTTCTAATGAATACGCCATTTGTAATACGGGCTGATCTTTATACTGTGCTGTCCACCTTGCCCTTACCATGGCAGACATACTTGGCATTGCTCCCGTTAACAGTGCCCCGATAAATAAGCCGATATCGGGTAATGATAACCACGTAGTTATGATGATAATAAAAACACCGAGTACACTGACAACAGTTACCACCGGCAAGACGCGAAATTGACCAAATTTATCCACTAAGCGGGAGACTTGCGGAGATAGCAACGCATAAGTTAATACAAAGGTGGCAGAAACAAGCCCTGCCAAGGTATAGCTCCCTTTCAATTGTGCTAACAGGGTAATGATCCCGATCCCCATCATTGGTAACGCTAAACGTGCCAATAACCCTGCTATCACAAAGTGCTGGTTTTCTTTTGCCTGAAATAACTGCTGATAGCGACCTATCATATGAACTCCAAAATGAAATTTAATTATACATACGATACGTATGTATAATTATGATATAATCATACACATTGAATGTAAATAATTATACGCCATGTATGTAAGAGGTTTTTAATGGCAAGAAGAACACAAGCGCAAATGGCGGAAACACGTGCAAATTTGCTAACTACAGCACGAGAGCACTTTAGCCGACTTGGCTATGCAGAAACTTCAATGGATGAAATTGCAGCAAGCGTTAATCTCACACGCGGTGCCCTTTACCACCACTTTGGCGACAAACAAGGCTTATTTACTGCCGTTGTTGAGCAAATCGACTCACAAATGAACGCACGGTTACAAGGAATTACTCGCCATACTGAAGACTTATGGAACAGTTTCTGTCAACGCTGTCATGCTTACTTAGAAATGGCATTAGAGCCCGAATACCAACAAATTATTTTGCGTGACGCGAAAGCTGTATTAGGCGATTTTTTAGCTAAATCAAACTTACAGTGTACTGAACAGATTGAACGCTTACTTTATGAGCTTGCCAAAAAAGGCATTATTAAAGATATTGATACCCATGCATTGGCTTTTTTAATTAATGGCGGTCTCGCAGAAGCAGCATATTGGATTTCACAAAGTGATAGTCAACAGCGATTAAAGAAAAGTATCGCTGCCATCGATATTATGCTATCAGGGTTATTACTTGCGAAAGACTAATTTTGCGTGGCCTTTCGCTGGCGCTGATATTTTATCAGTGCAAACAATATACTTGCTGTAAAAAAAACAGGAACTAGCAGTGTTAGTTCTAAATATACAAAGCGATTGAAACTAAGCACATCCCCTTTCATGGCTAATTTATAGGCAAATGGTAAGGAAATACACCCTGAAACAATGGCAATCTTGAGTAATGCCATTAATTTTTTCGCATACTCTTGCTGCTGAATTGCAGATTGCCGACGGTAGTACTGCGTGTATTTTATCAACAAGTACAACGCTCCCAATAAAGAGCCAAGGTGTTGCAGTAATTTATAAATAGCAATTTCTTGGCTATCCGTCATGTTAAATACGACAAGCTGCAAAAATTCAGCGTGCCGAACAAAAGCCCCTGACTGATGAGTAAAAGCATCCCAGATAATATGGCTTGCAGCACCGATATAAAAGGAAATCACGACAATACAGAATTGTCGAAATGATCCTACACTCCTGTTTTCTATGGGAAATGGCACTGCATAGTGGAGAAAAAAAACACTTTTTTGTACAAAAATAGTGATGAGTAAACACAATGGTAAGCCAGTATATAACCAGCCTATCAAGTCATGAGCCGTAGTGGCTGCCGAGTACCACATCATTGAATAAAATAGATCTGGGCTTAGGCTACCTAAAATTAAGGCAGGTAAGCTTAAAAAATGCCCAAATCGACTTTGTTTTATCGGAAAAACGACTGCAGGATGGGAAAAAGTCCAAGGCATGGTAAATTGCTCATTAACGTCATCAATAAGCCACTATCATGATAAATAAAACCCAATAAATATAGGCGAAATATCGGAAATATTTACTGGGATGATAATTACCTAAAGTAAAGCTTGGAAAGTCTGCTTTAATTTGTCTACATCTTGCTGAGTTGTTGACCACGAGGTACAAAAACGAATACACGTGGTTTCCGGTGTCGGCTTACAAATTAAGCTTAACTGATAGTGTGTTAATAATTTATTCGCCAGTGCATTTGGGAAAATAACGAAAACTTGGTTTGACTCTACGGGCGCAAGAAATTGGAATCCCTTTTCAGCAAAAAATGAAGCGAGTTGTGATGCCATCTCATTAAGATGACTTCCCAATTTAAAATACAAATCATCATTAAACAGTGGTTCGAACTGGGCGGCGAGCAGCCAACCTTTTGCTTGTAGCCCACCTTTTTGCTTAATACTAAAACGGAAATCTGATTGCAATGCAGGGTTTACAAGCACCAAAATCTCCCCAGTTAATGCACCTATTTTCGTTCCACCGATGTAAAAAATATCGGTCAACTTCGCGATATCTTCAATGGTTAAATCACTATATTTCGACATTAAACCAGAAGACAAGCGAGCACCATCCATAAATAACAGTAAGTTATGAGCGTCACAAACCTCGCGTAGCGCAACTAACTCTTGTTTACGGTAAACAGTGCCAATTTCGGTTGAATTACTGATATAAACAAGCTTAGGCTGGACAGTATGTTCATCATTATGTTCAGACAGCACCTTGATGATATGCTCTGGTGCGAGTTTTCCTGATGGTGAGTCAACAGTAATAACTTTATGTCCTGTCGCTTCAATTGCCCCCGTTTCATGAACGGCGATATGCCCACTATCTACGGTGATAACCGCTTGGTGAGGTCGTAAAACGTGGGAAATCGTTGTCAGATTAGTAATTGTACCGCCATTAAAGAAATGAATATCAGCACTAGGTTGGCCAATTCTCAATCTAATTTGAGCTGCAACCCTGCTACAAACCTCATCAGAGCCATAACCTTTGAAACGTTTCCCTGATAAATCATTTAAAGTCTGCATAACTGCAGGGTGAGCTATTTCATTATAATCATTTAAAAAGCTATACATTCACTTACCTACCAATACCTAGTTATATTAATTTATAACCATCATTTATAGGTGCATCTAATTTATTATTCAATGATATTTTTTCTATATAAATACTAAATTTAACGATTAGTATTATTTAATCTACTGAGATGAAATATTAAGTCATTCATGGTCTATTTAATTGATAAATTGGAATATTGTAAAAGGCGAATTTAAGGTTGAGAACGCCTAAACGTCAAGTTATAGCGGTAAGGCCCTAACAACGGGTGTACACCTGATTTAATACGACGTACTCCATGATAATTTAACCGTGACCGACCGCCCCATACCAAGACATCCCCATGTTCTAAATAAACAGCGATTTTAGGCGCATCACGGGTTGCCCCACCAAAATCAAATATTGTGGGTAGCCCTAAAGAAAAAGAAACAATTGGATGAGTGAAATCGGCTTCGTCTTTGTCTTGGTGCAATGACATTGCAGCGCCAACTGCATACCGGTTAATTAAGCAAGCATCAGGGATAAAATGTTCGAAGCCAGCGGTACTCGCTGCTGAAGTTGCCAATTGAACAAACGAAATAGGCATAGGTTGCCACGGCTGGTTCGTGACAGGGTCACGCTGACTGTAACGATAACCCTTTTTATCTGTCACCCAACCCCAGTCGCCGCAGTTAGTCATTGCTGCCGACATTTGATAACCATTGGGTGTTGCCATATGCCTTAATGGATTAGCAGTAATAACGTTGCTTAATGACTGCAATAATGCATCACTTTGCCCCAGTAAAAAACCTTTGAGTAAAAAAGCCTCTGGTGCAATTTGTACGATATTATCTTCATCAGGAAATAACATATTAGTCACTAGTCACTTTTTTATAATCCAAGTGAATACTCTAATGGATATTAACACAGGAAAAAAGGTTGCTTAGCACAACAAATAAGCAACCATCAAAATACCTTTAACGTTGATAAGCTAAAGTGACTTTTCTTGTTTCCGCTCGTTGGCTCGCCCACACACTGAGTAAAATGACAACCATACCAATAAATTGCAAGGTGCTAAGTTGTTGATTGAGATAAAACCACCCTAAAACCACCGCACTCACAGGGCTTAAGAAACCCAGTGACGCAACTGAACTTGGGCCTAATATTGCAAGCCCACGGAACCATAAAGCGTAAGTCAATGCTCCACCAATAAGCGTTAGATACCCCAACCCGATTAAATTTAATGAACTTAACGGTGGCAAAGCCGGCTCAAACACAATGGCAAATGGTAATAAAACTAAGCCTCCCGCAGTTAATTGCCATGAAGTAAAGGTTAAAGCGCTCACTGGTGGCTGCCAGCGGCGACTCAAAACCGTCCCTGCGGCCATTGAAAATGCGCCTGCTAACCCTGCAACAATGCCTAGAGGGTCTAAGGCGGCATTCGGTGTTAAAAGTAATATTGCTACCCCGAATACTCCCGCTATTGATGCGATAATGGATACCGCTGATAACCGATTATTTAACAACCAGCGGCTTAGAAATAGTACAATTAATGGCTGTACGGCGCCAACCGTTGCCGCTACACCACCAGGTAAGCGATACGCAGCAATAAACAGTAACCACCAAAATAAAGAAAAATTTAAAACACCTAATATCACCACACGTAACCACCAAATACCCTCGGGAAGTTTTCTTAGCACGAGTATCAATAGTAACCCAGCTGGTAAAGCGCGCAATACCGCCAATGTTAATGGTATCCCTGCGGGTAACATTTCTGTTGTCACTAAGTATGTGCTCCCCCATACAATCGGTGCCAATGCTGTCAATCCTAAAACTGTTATACGGCCCATATTTCTATTCTCTTAATTTATCTTGACATCAAGATATGTGCATTTTACCTTGACGTCAAGATAAATAACCGCCATTATTTACCTATGGATAGAATAGATAAAATCACTCAACAGTGGGAAAGAGAACGCCCTGATCTCGATATTAGCCCTATGGGATTAATTGGCCGGTTGGGTAATGTCGCGTACCACTTAACTCGAGAAATGGAAAAGGTCTTCGCTCAGTTTGGTCTTAACCGTTCAAGTTTTGATGTGCTTGCAACTTTGCGCCGTGCAGGAGCCCCCTATACGCTAAGCCCAGGAGAAATGCTCTCAACGTTGATGGTTACATCGGGGACAATGACTAACCGAATAGACCAATTAGAAAAAGCGGGGTTAGTCAGCCGCCATACCAACCCGGATGATGGCCGTGGTTTTTTGGTTTCATTAACAACTGAAGGCTTAACGCTAATCAACCAACTTATTGAAGTACATACACAAAACCAAGCTCGCCTCGTTGCTAAATTGTCACCACAAGAGCAACAAGCATTGAATCAGTTATTGCGAACATTCTTAGCGTCATTTGAGCCTAATGAAAAATAACACGCTGTGTTGAGAATAATACAAGGGGGAAATATCTCCCCCTCGTATTATTCATTGAATTGAAAAGGCAATGGCATTTGTAACCTTTCAAAACGGTCACATAAATAGACTAACCGTAATATTACTTGGGGTTGTAAGTCACTGGAAGTAATCAATGGTTTAAACTGATTAGCCAACCAAAGAGCCCCTAAATCCTCAAGCGTTCTAATGACATACGCGATTTCATTTTGTTGAGTTTGGGATAAACATTGCCTTCCTGTACACGCTTGCGTTTCTAGTACTGAAAGTATCGGCCGAACAAGTTGGCTAGCTAACGTTAATTCAGGCACAAAAGTTTGGCTTTTTTGCTGTTTTTTCGCCATATATTCGATAATTTTATTAAAAAAACCGGAACGTTGCTTCTTACGTGGTGAACTTTCAAAGTCTAAGTAAAACAACTCAATACCGTGTTCCTTTTTTAACCATAGCGTTTTAGGTACTAACTGAATCGCCTCTTGCGAATGATTTACCTGCACCGTAACAGCACAGATTGGCCATTGCTGTTTTGTAATAAAACGTAATTCTTCAATTTTATGGTCATCACTCCCTTGCCAATTTAACCGTAAAAATGCTCGATTTTTGTGTGTGTCAGTCACCGCCCATAAGACACATTGTTCCGTTTCATCCCAATAAAGCGGCTCATAGTCATCAATATGCAATAAAACGGGGGAAAACCTGTTGTCTTGTGTGAGTGTTGGCAACTCATTCGCTGCTAACTGCCAATCGGTATAACCAAATTCAGTTTTAATGTTAAGGTAATCATTGGTTGTTATCCCATTTTCTTGACTGCTAACGGCATAGCTTTCGCCACTGACTGATAATTTCCCCTCCTCTGATAACCGTGGTGAATGCAATTTAAAGGGAGTTTTCATCAAACTCTCGGCGGTATGTTTCCATAACGCCAGTGTTTGCCAAACATTTTGTCGATTAAACGTTGGGTCAAGGCTATTACTACGACCTTGCGTGCATTGAATGATTTTTTTATTTTGTCGATCCCAAAAACTCAATGTAGCACCAATCGCACCACTTTCGGTTTTCCACCAATTTGCATCGATAGGCAATAAATCAAATTCTATGGGTTGATCGCTATACTGCCGCCTTTGCAACCCTTTGAGTTCAATAAGCTGATGTTCATTTGCTACTGATAATTGATGCAAATAAGCTGATATTTCAGCTATCAACCGTAAAACTTGCCCTTCATCCATTGTAAAGTGCTTATCAGCTAACCGCCTGACTTGCTGGCTAAGGCGTCTCATATAATTGGCTAAGCGAGGCAACCCTTCCGCACGCGCTGACATATTCAGTAATTGTAACTGGCTAGCACTGCTTTGGCTAATATGCGATAGCCCTTGTCGTAACATATCCTGAATGAATTGTTCGATTGAACTCATCACTATTTTATCATCTTGGCTAAGCGCCTGTTGATGAGTTTGACTTGCGGTTAATTCCTCTGGCCAATGCCACTCTTGGCCATGCTGAAGCATTAATTTTGCAATAATAGCAAGATGAACCGCATTTTTTTGTTTTTCGGGTAGTGATGAAATCATGCCCTGCAAACCACTACCACGCATATAAATAATTGGCTCATCATATTCTGGTAGAATGATTTTTAACTGGTTCGATTGCGCTTCATAAACTAATTCTTTTTCTTGCCACTCCTGTATAAATCTAAACGCTAAACGCATATCAGGCTTAGAAGCTTGCTTGATTAGGCTTTCTGGTAACAATGCTAATAACTCACTTAGCACCGTTTCACTGGCTATCGGTTTCGCTGAATCAATTTCTGTGGTTGCATTCGATTGTACCCACAAAACGGCCGCTAAAATGTGTTTACAACACCCCGTTGCTGGGCAATCACAAGTAGCTTTTTGGATCCCTTGCGCATCTAAAGAAACACGTTGCCCATCACTCGTGAATGTTCCAGCGTCTAAGTCTGTTGGGTTAACCTTTTGGTTTTCAACGTCTTTACGTGCACGTCGAAGTAACCCCACATTCGCAAATACGGCTAATGCATCGTCGTCATACTGTAAGTAACTGTTTTGCCAACTCATTGCATGACCTCTGCTAACCATTGTGCAAAATGTTCCGGTGTTAATGCAGCAACATGCATCCCTCTATCTGCGAGTTTTTGGGCAATGTCTGGATCATAAACGGGCAGTGCCTCATCATCCAACGCCGCTAGACCCAATAACTTCACTTGTTGGCTATGTAGGCGTTGTGTGCAATTGAGTAAATGATTCAGTGCGCCACCCTCTTCAAAATCACTGATTAAGCTAATCACGGTACGTTTTGGGTTGCGGATTAAACTTTCGCAATATTGCATAGCTTTAGCGATATCCGTTCCGCCCCCCAA
The DNA here is from genome assembly GCF_032706145.1 of Providencia sp. PROV040. NCBI lineage: Bacteria > Pseudomonadati > Pseudomonadota > Gammaproteobacteria > Enterobacterales > Morganellaceae > Providencia > Providencia sp. PROV040. The sequence continues at coordinate 2,458,370 of NZ_CP120530.1, forward strand.
TTGCACAGTCATTAACACTTCAACAGGATCATGAGCAAGATGGCTTAAATCAACCACTTGAGTATCAAAAATCACTAAAGATACACGTACTGTCGGTAATGCCGCTAATATACTCGCGCATACAGCCGCATACATAATAGAGCTCGCCATTGAGCCACTCTGGTCCACACACAGGATCACATCCCACGGTAAGTGTTGTTGTTGACGAGAATTAAAATGAGGCGTTTTTATCACTAACCGTTGATTTTGTTTATCATAATTCTTTAAGTTGGCAGCAATAGTTCCTCGCCAATCAAAATTACGGCTGTTTGGGACCAGTGAGCGTCGAAAACGATTACGCCGCCCTGTTAATGCATGACGAAATTGGTTACGCATTTGACTCAAAATATCATCCACCACTTTGCGTATAATATTTTTGACAGCATCACGGGTTTCTTCGTTCATCTTCCCGCGTAGGCTTAACAACGCTTTTGCGAGAGATTTTGTTGGCTCCATGGCATTTAGCGCTTGTGGGTCCTTTAATAAGCTACTGATCTCATAACGTTCTAATGCTTGGGATTGCATTCGCTCAAAGGTACTATTGGGGAACAATTTACGCGCTTGGTTTAACCAATTAACCGCCGTTAATTGAGAAGCATCTAAGGAACCATGGCGCCCAGCTTCTTGCTTTAAACCTCGGCGTTGGTATTCCCGACGATATAAAAAGTCCAAAGAGCGTTCTATTTTTAACTCTTCAGCACTAAAGACGGCCTGACCAAGTGCATTATCGGCATATTGCCCAAGTATTAAACGCCAGCGCTTAGCCAATTTAAGCTGTTCAGGGGTTAATATGACATTTTTCTGACTCATTATTTGCCTTCCTGAGTGCTAATAAGCCAATTTTGCAACCCCAGTTCAAGCAGCTGGCCTTGTAACTGTTGTTCGAGTTGAATCACTTGCATCATTTGTTGTTCATTAAATTCTGTTTGGTGCAATGTGAGCTCTTTTGCCTCAATCGCTAAGTCTTGTGCCACATATTGTGCCATTTGTGCATTTTGTTTAGGTGTTAGCTGGCTAAACGCAAACCGTAAATCAGGTAAAACCTGAATAAAACGCCCTTCATCCCATTCACTAAGTAACTGATTTAACATATCAATGAGTAATGGTATGCGTAAGACTAACTCGGGTGCAGTTCGCATCACACCAATAAAATAGCCAATTGCCATTTCGGGATCACTACCAGTGCTGAACGCGCGTTTAATTTCCTCTATCAAGATGGTTTCATCAATTTTCGCCCCAAGGTAACGCAAAGCATCAACGGCACCTTTTAAAAGCGGCGCATGGTTTAACTGCCCTTCACAGCGGTCTAATTCATGATAAAAATCGATGCTATAATCATGATTTTTATTAATTTCAGGCATAAAAGTGATTAATTCACGGCAAGCAAGTAATGCTGAAAAATGGTGTTCCTGCTGCTGTTCATCCCCTTGTGTAATTTGTGCAAAACAATAAAACGCTTGTTGCAACAGGGCATCTAAACGTGCTTCGATAGCAAAACCATCTTCAATATCAAAGAATTGGCGCCCTCGCCACAGATGAACAAGCTTATGACCACAAACTATCAAGGATTCAAACTTTGCATCCTGTTGAATATAGCCATCCAACAATGAAAATAATGCAGGCATCCGTTGATGCAGCCCAATTAATGCAGCTTGCATAAGTAGTGCGACCGCACTTTGGCTTGAACGACTAACGCCTTGCTGTTCTAGGTTTTTTTCCATTTCAAACAAACGGTTTAGCGCGATAGTTTTTAATTGTGTTCCTTGTTCCGATAAGGCAATCAATTCCCCTTCAACATTGGGCGTCCACGCGTATTGCCATTCTTCAAACAATAAATCCATTTGGTTACCAGACAAAAAGTTTGGCCCAGATAGATGCTTAGCAAAATGGATATCAAGAAATGCTAATAAATGCAGGAATCGGCTACGCGCACGATGTTGTTGATTACGATAGACATCTAAGCGACTCACCTTACTTAAGGTGTCATCAAGCTTGAAACGAAAACTTTTTGCTATTTCATAAGTTTCAGTGACCAACGGAGGCGTTGCTGTCCCTTTGGGGATTTTCCCGAGTAAAAAGCCAGAGAAACAGGTTTTTATTTCCTGCCAAAGCTCAATTTGGCTTTCATCTAAGCTACCTTTGATAAAAACACTTTGTAACCCATCTAACAGATCATATCGCCCAGGGCCTGCATGCCCACGAAAGGCGGCAAGACGAATGCTTTGCTCTGCGGCCAGTTTAACCGATAAAAAACCAGGAGCAGCTTCAAATTGCTTTTCACGTAAAACATTCGCAACTTTAGAAAGATAGGCAACACCTAGACGATTTCGATAAGCTTGCGTAGGCTGGTTATCTCCTGCTATCTGCGCTTGGCGTTGTTGTAACAATGACAACCATGATTGTTGGTAAAATGCGGGGGACGGCATTCCTGATGCATAGCCATTTAATGCATCGAGTTTGTCATAGCTATAGCGAATGAACCAAGCCTTGTCTTGTTCACCCAGTTTTTGCTGTTGGATAAACGTTTTTTGTTGTGCCGCAGAAAGCTTAAATTGTTGTTTGTGAGCCACTTCCAACCCTTCAAGAAGAGCAAGGGTATGGAAGCCCCCCGTTACCACCACAATTTTAGCCTGTGGATGTTGGGCTTTAATGGTTTGGATATGCGCTTGCATATATTGCTCACGCTGTATAGAACCTTCTGACTCAAGGACTTGGGGTTCATAATCAAGTCGTGCCAATGCACACCATATAAAGCTGTCCATAAAAAATGCAGGCCAATCTGCCAGTTGTTCAATCGTTCTTAATTCAAAAATTTGTTCCCATAATTCATCATGGTCACGGCAACCACTTTTCTTCGCAAGCTGGCTAATAAATAAGCTATGTGCTAAGTAACGCTCTTTCTGCAAACTTTGAGATTGCATATCATTAGCTTCGTCTTCATTAACTTGCGCTGTCCATGGTAAGTCAATAAAACGTAGCTGGGCTTGGTATTGCTGACCTATTTGTAAAGCCTGCCATTCTGGGGAATACTCACAGAATGGGAAATAGGCAGAACGAGTGACAGTGTCACTTTTATCATCTGTCTGTGTCGGTTTTAATTCTGTTTGCGCCATAATGGCGACGGGGGGCTGGGTATCATGATGTAATAAGCTCGTCAGTAGCTCATTAAAACTATCGGGTCCCTCGATTAAAACATAGTCAGGTTTGATTTGTTCAATCAAAGACAACGTGCTGTATGCACATGCGGGACTATGATGCCGAATAGGTGCAAAGTAGATACCGGCTGATTCAAATTGTTGCCTGTCGTGTAATGCATTTTCAATGCGTTCTGGTAAAGGTATAGATAGCAAGCTCACCGCTGATTTCCCTAAGGGTTATTCGCCTTGAATGGCCTTTGCTGATTTAATCATCGTGACAATAAGTGGGTAGAACCATAGCGGCTCTACCCTTGCTATGGAAACTTATTGCCAAAATGCCCTCGATGCATCAAAAAAAGCTTTCCAGTCTTGGCTATGTTTTGCCCTTTCTCTCGCGACATTATCAATGTAATAACGCATCCGTTTAATATCATCAGGGTTATCTTTTAAAACCACACCGATGAGCTGCCGTGCAACTGCTCCTGCATTGAGCGTACCATCGCCTAAGTAATGAGCTTCAAGCGCACATGCATAAGCAATATTAACGGCCTCGGCTGTCGACATAACCGCGTCTGGCGTTTTAATATTGCCCCCATCTTTAGTATTTCCTGAGCGCAATTCTTGAAATGTCGTAACCAACAGTTCGATCACGTTGCTTGGGATCGTCACTTGGCCGTTCAGGTCAGCTAACTCTGTGGCTAATTGCTTATTAATCAGTTCAATTTCAAATGCAGGGTCTTGGATTGGCCGCACGGTTTCAAAATTAAATCGGCGTTTTAGTGCTGATGACATCTCATGAACACCGCGATCACGCAAGTTTGCTGTACCAATTAAATTAAAGCCTTGTTTCGCGCTGATCCGTGCATTGTCTTTCATTTCAGGGATCATCATTTGCTTTTCTGACATCAAGCTCACCAGCACATCTTGTATTTCAGGGGGGCAGCGTGTGATCTCTTCAAAACGCACAATTTTACCTTCTTGCATACCTTGGTATAACGGCGAACTCACCAGAGCCTTTTCCGTCGGGCCTTCCGCCAATAGCAATGCATAATTCCATGAGTACTTAATGTGATCTTCTGTTGTGCCCGCGGTTCCTTGAATGGTTAAACCTGAATCACCACTAATTGCAGCAGCTAATAATTCAGATAACATGGATTTTGCCGTCCCGGGTTCCCCTACTAGCATTAGTCCTTGCTTACCTAATAACGTCACAATTGCACGGTCAACCAAAGCATCATCACCGAAAAACTTTGCAGAAATATTGAGTGATTCATCACCTAAAATAAATTGCCTAACGGCACGAGGTGAACGCAGCCACCCTTGTGGTTTCGGGTTTTGTTTATCCGCTTCGGTTAAACGTGCCAATTCATCGGCAAAACGAATTTCTGCGCTTTCACGCAGAACATTCCCTTGTGTTGTTTTATTTTTAGTCATTCCAAAATCCTACGTTAAACCCGCTTACCAAGGTGTTTTCTTTTCCCACTCAGGGTCAAAACCTGCACACGCATCCGCAACTTTTAAATAATCCGCATAGCTTTCAGCTAATAAAATAGGCGGGATATCTTTTAACTCGATATAGCTGCGGTTCCATGAGCTTTGTTGTGATTTTTCAAAGCTTAGTGAAAATAAGACGGCTGGGATATTTTCCTCTGGCACATAGCTACCACTAAACTCGATATAGACATAAAAACCTAAACTAGCGAAATGTTTTGCATAATGGGTAAAGCTTCCACCATCTTCCGCTTGCCCACGTTGGTAACCCATTTTCGTCAAGACGCCACGCAAGGTATAGGTGTCGGTTAACCAGCCTTTACGGTCTTCAATTTCGGTTAATTTCAGATCCAGTTCAGGAATTTTATGTTCCATCTGCGAAAATAAAAATTTCACTTTGTAATCTTTAAAATGCGCTATCCACGCTTTCCGTTCATCTTCACTGACCAATGCCGCATGGGCTAATTTGACATAAGAATCAGTGGATAACGTGATTTCATCGTCATCTAAATTTAATAAACTGCCATCGTCTGATGGACGAAATACATTTAGAATGTTGCTGTCTTTCGTTTCTATCCAAACTAATTTTTCGATAAGTCCACGCATCACTGGGTGCGCTTGAATATATTCCTGCCAATCTGCTGTTGTCCAAAGGCGCTCTGAGCACATCGCTTCGTACAAACGTGCAGTTTGTAGTTCAATCACTTGCTTGAGCTCTTTTTTACTCGCAGTAAATAGTTTTTTAGATTCTTTAGCTAATTCTTCATTGTCTGTTTTGCGTGCAGCAGGTAATGTTTTGATTTCTTTACCTTCAGGATTAAACAAGACGAGTTTTTGCTGAGTATCCAGTCTCGCAGTAAACGTACGGTCACCATATTCAAGTGCCAAGATACCTGTTTCATCCATTCCGGCTGTCGGTATCGTTCTATCTGCAAGTTCATCTGCGCTCCAACCATTACGTTCAGCAATTTGAGCAACAAGCCCGCGTGCTTTTTCCTGAACTGACGCGGTACGATAACGACGAGAAAGAGACAATAATAGTTGGATAATCAGTGGGTCATTACTCGTTGCAACCGCATCAATCATGGCTTCAATTTGTGCACGGCGCTGGTAGTGATCACGCATATAGTTACGCAATGTGGTCACGGCAAGGTGCCCTTCAATACCACAGATCAGGGCTAACATTCCTTTATCACTAATAGCGGAACCTAAATAACGGCGCAGAACTTCATTTTTTATCTCATTAAATGTCTGTTCTAAAGTATAGTTTTCATACTGACTATAATATTCAGGCCAGCGTTTCACCCAATCTTGATAATTAGCTAAGCGTTTTGGCGCATCACGTTCTGCTTCCGCCATTGCCATTTCTAATGACGGCCCAGCAATATCTTGGCCGATAAAGCTATTTAAAATAAAACTGCCTAGTTTCTTTTGGCTCTCCACCGAAAGCAAACCAATATAACGTTGTAGCAGCCCATTCCCTGCTGGCATTTTTAATTTAACCGCTAGGATCACCCACCAGCGAATAATATCTGCTTCTACGGGTTTATTATTTTGCCAAGTTAATGCCGGCAAAGAATCTAGGTTAAACCATGCCATGCTGGCAGGCGCTTTCGCTTTTAGCCCTTTTTGCGCTTCAGCTAATAACACTTTAGGTGCAAGGTAACCAGAAATATCTTCCCCAAATTGTTCCAAAGCGGTTAATAAGGCCGCCCGCACAACTTCCCGTTTTTCTTTCTTTAATAAGGCGTAGAGTGGTTTTAATGAATCTGGATTATTCAAGCGTGCCAGCCATTCAATGGCAGTGACACGAATTTCTTGTTTGCCTGAGTCTAACCCTTCTGCCGCATTAAGATGAATATTCGGTAATGTCTCTAGTAGTTTCTGCGCACTCAGACGATGGGTTTTATTTTCCCCTAGGGCCAACTCCATAATACGTGGAATAAATCGCGCAGGAATGGTCGGCAACATTGCAAGCACATCAATTCCACTCGCCGCATCATATTCTTGGTAATAGCGCTGAGTTTCTTGTTGAGGGATTAAACCCAATGCTTCTGCAATAAAATCTGGATTTTGAATGAAAAACGGCCAAACTTGTGCTGGCTGGTTAAAGATGGCTAACCCATTGGCATATGAGCGTAAGCAAAGGTCTGCAATCAACCGTGTTGCGTTTTTAAAATGACATTGTATTAACGTTTTTTCTAATTGGCGCAATTCTATTTGCCCAAGAATTCTTGGTGGAACTTCCCGAGTAAGATGATAATGGGATAAATGCTCTTCATTTGTTCGGTTATGGCTAATCAGACGTAATGCATGGAATAACGTAAACTCAGGTAAGTTAGTAATACGTTCTTTAAATTTCACCACGCTATATTCATGATCAGTAATAATTTCTTTACCTGAATTCAGTTTATCAATCACTTTGCAACAAGCTTGCGCATTGAGCTTTTGGAATTCTTTGTAATGGCGTTGCGCCCAATTGTAACTGTGCTTCTGTTTCTTATTTTCTTCAATTTCATTTTCTGCATTTTCTTTTGCTTTTTGCAGCATTTCATTGAAATTATTAACTAAAATTTCTTTTGCACTTTCAGGCAGTGGTGTATCTTCTAATTCAACGAGTTCAGGTAACTCAGTCTCTTCAACTTGGCTGGCAGTATCCATGACTGAGAATCTCGAAATCGCACTTTCAATACTTTTAAGTACCGTTTTATTGGTTTCAGTTGTTAGTGCAGCTTCTAATATCTCACGGTGTTCCCCTATACGGGCAAATAAATCCGCGGCTTGGGTACGCTGTTTTGGTGTTCCCTCTGTTAGAATTTTTGTTAAATGTTGTGTGACCGATTGCGCAGGTAAAATTGCCATTGTCGGTTCCGCAGCCGCACGTACTGTTTTTAAAGAACTAGTAGCAAAAGCAACTAATATATCTGCGAAAAGCGTATAAAGCTCAACATCTTTCTTCAAAGTGTTGATTAATTGAATTTGCCCAGCAGCGGATAAATGATTGGCTAACGTATGCTTAATAAATGCTTGCTCTGCGATTAAATACGCTTTGAAACCTGGAATGGAAAATAGCCGATTTAAGTTATCATAATGATAATCGGATAAATGATGGCGGTCGAAAATAATATATAAAATAGTGTTAGCTGGTTTATCTGTCTCTTGTGCGATGATTTGCGCTAATAGGTCAAAATGCCAATGTTTTCGATGTTCTAACTTAGTATCTCGCGAATTATCATAGGTTTTTGCAAAAGCATCGCCCATTAAATAACTCACCCATGACGGTAATTCAGGTGTTAATACTTTGATATTGATATCTTGGCATGCCGCCGCTAACACTTTAGCAAAACGGGCTATCTGTGATGCAGTAATGCCATCACCCACTTTTGAATATAATTTATGCCTTGCGTTTGCCCCTTGGCGAATTAATTTATTATATTGGCTCGAGTTAAAGTTATTTCCCCCCCACCACCAATCTACGGTGCCAGGTTTATCGAGTAAAATAACCGCTTTTTCGTTATCCAATTGGCTTAGTTGAACCAATACTTCTGGCGATTTTCCATCTAGCACATACTCTAAAACAGTTTTAGGCAATGCTTCATCTAATACTGACAAAGGCAAAAGCGCTTCTTGTAAATATTGTTCTGCAACAGGTGATTCTTTTTTCCCAAAAATTGAAAGAAGATTAAATGTGAACTTCGCCATGTGATATCCCTAAAAGTATTTATATAACAACTTCTTATCATTTTAATGATATCGTCACAATTTGATTATTCTTAATCATTTTTAATTAAGATATATCGCTCAATCTGCCTTGCCAATTTAAATTCTGCCTATAGGAATATCGCAGTAGATTTACTCTTGATAATTAACTTTTACCCAGTAAATAATTTAATTAACTGTCTTATATCTCTATTTTTCTTTTTATTATGTTGATGGCAATTCTGATAACAGTTTGTTGTTATTTACATCAAATTTATTTCGCGAAGAAAAGCATTGACTAAACACATAATCTAATATTAGACTAAAAATCCAATCAGGGTATTTTATGCATAATGAGGTAAATATGAGTCAACGGATTGAGTGTGTGAATGCACCGACACTCATTGCCCCCAAAGGGCATTATTCACACTGTGTTACTGCAAACGGTTTGGTTTTTATCTCAGGACAATTACCGGTTGATGAGCTCGGGAATGCGGTGATTGACGTGTCATTCCAAAAGCAAGCCTCGCTTGTGCTTGATAATTTACAAGCATGTTTAGATGCCGTTAACTGTAGTAAAGCACAGTTGGTTCAAGTCCGAGTTTATATCGCAGACATGAAAAACTGGCCATTATTCAACCAAATTTATGCTAGTTGGATGGGTGACCATCGCCCAGCTCGTGCTGTCGCAGGTGTTGCTGAACTGCATTTTGGTGCAGCCTTAGAAATTGAAGCCGTTGCTGTGTCTGCTTAATTACTTATTATTCATTGGGGTTATATCATGTCAGAATTAATATTACCGACTTTTCAAGATGTGGAAGCAGCTGCACGACGCATTGCGGGTTTTGCGCATAAAACCCCTGTTCTTACCTCAACCACCGCAAATAAAGAATTTGGGGCCGAACTGTTTTTTAAATGCGAAAACTTCCAGCGTATGGGGGCTTTTAAATTTCGTGGAGCCTTTAATGCGTTGAGTTTGTTGAGTCCCGAGCAGAAAAAAGCAGGCGTTATTGCATTTTCTTCTGGTAACCATGCGCAAGGTATTGCTTTAGCGGCGCAACTTCTACACATTCCGGCCACCATTCTGATGCCCAATGATGCACCTGCCGTGAAAGTAGCAGCTACGCAAGGTTACGGGGCCACCGTTATCCGTTTTGATCGTTATAAAGAAGATAGAGAAGTACTTTGCCAGCAACTCGCAGCCCAACAGGGGTTAACCATTATTCCACCGTATGATCACCCTGATATCATAGCTGGCCAAGGCACAGCAGCCAAAGAATTGATTGAAGAAGTAGGTGAATTAGATGCCCTATTCGTTTGCTTAGGTGGAGGAGGCTTACTCTCAGGGTGTGCCATTGCAACCAGACAATTATCGCCTAATTGCCTAATTTATGGGGTTGAACCTTTAGCAGGCAATGATGCACAACAATCATTTCGTCGAGGGGAAATTGTACATATAGACACGCCAAAAACTATCGCAGACGGTGCCCAAACCCAACATCTAGGTAACTACACTTTTGCAGTTATCAAAAATAAGGTTGATGATATTTTCACTGTAACCGATGAACAGCTAATTGACCGCATGAAATTTTATGCAGAGCGCATGAAAATTATCGTTGAGCCGACAGGTTGCTTGTCCTATGCTGCTGCCCTTGCCCACAAAGAACAGTTCCAAGGTAAGCGCGTGGGGATCATTGTCAGCGGTGGAAATGTTGATATTCAGCACTTTGCACAATTAGTTTCATAAGTAGTTAACTAGTTTTATAAAGAATTTAACTAGTTTTATAAAGAATTAGTTTCATAATGATCACCACCCTTCATCTATTAGCAATACGAAAAATAGGTTAAAATTAGGGATTAACGCTTGATAGATGAAGGGAAATTGCATGTCAGATCAAAAAAATAATTCATTACTGGCTCAAGTTGAAATTATTGCAAAAGGTCTTAGTGAAACATTCGCCCCTTTTTGTGAGGTTGTTGTACACGACCTTAAAAATCCAGAGCACTCAATCCTGTCGATTCATAATAACTTATCTGGTCGCCAAGTTGGTGAGCCGACTACCGAACTCGGCCATGCAAGAATTGAATCTGCAGATTTTCCGAACATCATAGCCAATTATACCAACCAATTTTCCGATGGGCGCCCAGTAAAAAGTACTTCGATTGGTATTAAAGATGAGTCAGGGAAATATATCGCAGCATTGTGCTTAAATCTGGATATGACGTTATTTAGAAGTATGCAAAGTATGTTATCGCAATTTATTGATGTGGGAAATAGCCCAATAAAAGAGCATATTGAGCCTAATGGGACCGAAGCGATTCGCATACGTATTGACCAATATGCAGCAGCCTTAGCAGCAACCCCACGCACATTGAAAGCGGACGAAAGAAAAAACTTAATTGAAGTGCTACGCAATGAAGGCCTGTTAGATGTAAAAAAATCCATGGAAACGGTGGCACAGCACTTAGGGATATCAAGGGCTTCAGTTTATTTGTATGCCAAAAAAGAAAGTTAACTATTTGCCTTTCTTAATATCTGTTTAATACTGATAGGGAAAAAATCATTCACATCTACGCCGACATTAATGGCTCGGGGCCCTAATACCGCTAAACGCTTAAACTGCTCAGGGTCTTTACCTGAATTATGAACATGTCCATATAAATGAATCGCATCACGGAAGAAGCCTTGCCATTCTAATATTGGATAATGGAATAACACTAATTTCTGTTTTTGATATTCCAACTCATAATAGCTTTTAACCCATTCAAACAACGATTGGTCGAATTCAGGGTCGTCTAAAAATTTATCATGATTGCCGCGGATCAAATATTTTTTCCCCGCTAAACGGCGTAATATTTTATTGGCATCCGCACCACCACCCTTGTATAAAAAATCACCTAGTATGTAAATCTCATCATGATCAGTAACATACGCATTCCAGTTATGAATTAATGTATCATTCATGTGACTGGTGCTTTTAAACGGGCGATCACATAGGTTAATAATGTTCGAATGGCAAAAATGGGTATCTGAAATAAAGTAAATCATATAAAACCTAAAAATATATTAATAATTATTCTACTCAAGCAAACGATTTGCTTGCTAGCTATCATATCTCAATGATTTTTAATTGCTTTACAGAATTGACTGAAAAACAGACTTATATTGCATTGCCATGGTATATTTCAATTATATCATAGGTAATCATTGCCAATTTTTATGGCTCGCAATTACAACGAAACTACGGCATATAAATAGCACTATTCATTAATAACGATTCCGGAAGAAAAATGACCAAAACCAATTTAGTTCCACTTTTTTACGATTCATTTGGTACACCAGATAACCCCACTATTGTTCTGATCCCTGGCTTAGGTGGCCATAACATTAGCTGGACCAGCGATTTTTGTCAGGAAATTGCAGATGCCGGTTTTTACCTGTTACGTATAGATAATCGAGATGCGGGTTTATCTCATCATATCAATGAGTTCCCACCTATTGATTTAGGGGTATTGATTGAAAAAATGCAAAAAGGTGAACCTTTCCCTATTCCTTATACTTTATTCGATATGGCTGAGGATATTATCCACCTCTTGGATACATTATCTATTGATAAAGCCCACGTTATCGGCCGTTCCATGGGCGGAATGATAGCACAAATAGTGGCTGCAAAGTTTCCTGAGCGTACACTCTCTCTTTGCGCGATCATGTCATCAACAGGGAACCCAGCACTGCCACAAAGCGCTCCCGATGTTATGCAAATGCTGATGAGCCCAAGTGCTAACCCAAAAGAAGATTTAGAAGGGTATTTATCAGGACAGCTTGCGTTTTATCGCCGGATCAGCTCAACGTTTGGCCCATTTGATGAAAATTATTATCGTGAATATATACTGCAGTCACTCACACGCAATCATTCACCGGAAGGAACAAAACGCCAAATTGTTGCTGTTGCCGTCACCGGAGATCTGCGTCCTTATATTCAGCAAATCAACGTCCCTGCATTGGTTATTCACGGTTCAATTGATCCGCTCTTTCCTTTAGCTGCAGGAAAAGACATTGCTGACAATATTCCTAATGCAAAATTGGAGATTATTGACGGTATGGGCCATGAAACGCCACCAATGATTAATCCACTAATCGCTAAATTGATAATTAATCACTTAAATCAATAAATTAACATACTAAGGCTCTAAAAATGAGCCTTAGTCATCCTTATAACCAACCTTGTTTCTTATGCTGTGCACAAATTGGACAAATATGGGTATTTTCTTCCCAAGAAGAAAAAGGTAAATGGCAGGTATGACACTGCGCATCATAATAATGGAAGATTTTCGGCACGTTATTTTTAGCTGTATAGCTTTGTACATGAATAGATTTAGGAAAACAAACGACTTGGCAACTCATACAACCAGTACAACGTTTTTCATCTATCAAAAATTGGTTATTTTCAATTTCTATCGCATGCTCATCACACATCTTGGCACAAGCGCCACAAAGAATGCATTTTTCCGTGTCTAGTTCGACCTTAAACCAGCTATCTTCAGGGTAAAATTGTTTTCTTGCATTTAATCCTGTTTTCACCTGCCCCTTATCTAACGGCTTTGAATCCAATTTTTGACGAAATAGCATCATCCGACGACCGCTATCGACTTGTTCAGGCTGAACAATACGTAATTGCCAAATAGGTTCTTGTAATGTTTTGAGTTTTAAATTTAATGCCGCAATCGTTGGCAACCATTTATCAACCCAGGGTTCAGCGATTTGCATACCACGAATGCCATATTGCCGGTGCCAAACAATCAGTTCGTCCGCATTAGCAATCGGCTCATCATGGTTTACTATCAAAAATTCCCCTTGATAACTACGTTCATGGGGTTTGATATTTTCGATGGCATCGACAGGGCAAGCAAATAAACAATTACCACATTGAAAACATAATTCATTATTAATTTCTGCATCCATATGGCTAAACGATACCGCACCCACAGGACAGCTGGTGGCACAATTATCACAGATGCTATTTTTCAGGCGTTTTCTTACGCACTGACCGTTAATTATGGGTTCAGGAGGCAGCTCTAAACTAATAAAACGTCTCATTGCTCTACACTCTCCCGTTACAACAAAAATAACTTATTTAAAAATTGTTATATTTAATAGTTAAATTCTAGCATTAATTTTTACACTATTTTAGTACAACACTCTGTAGATAAAGATGATTTGGGCTAAATAATTACTTAAAAACCACAAAACTCTCTGTATTTTGGAGCCTTGTGGTTTACGCCTCCTATCTAACTCGCTTTTTTCATATAATTATCAACAAGGTTGGCAGGCTCCCAATTCTTCTGCAAATGTTCAATATCCTGAATACCAATACATTTTTCTTCGTCTTGTAGGCGTAGTGCCGCTAACGTCTCCACTAAATGATTCAATTTTTGTTGGGTGGAATGCTCATTTTGCCCCTCTAAAGACCGAACATGAACTACAGTGGGAGCTATCGTATTCGGATACTGAAATATTTTTACACTACGTCCCTGCTCTGAAGTATAAATATATCGAGTTGCATTACTTCGGTGGTCAGGTTCTTCTCGAATAACGTCCTTATTAAAATTAATGAGGTAAATCGTGTTTTCACCGCCAAGGCTATACAACGAATTCCAGCCTACAATTTCGCCATTGATAATAAAACTATTTTTTCCGCTAGCGTCTGTTAACAGCCCATTTGAACCATTAGAGATGAAGACATCATTCCCTTCACCACCATATAAATTGGTATCACTTGTTGATGCATAAAGAACATTATGTCCGTAAATACCATCTGGAATTGAAATGGCTCCAGTTACCGCTTGCGCTTTAAATACCCGCCCGACCCCACTTCTATCCCAAACTTTTTGTTCTGGTCCTTTTGTTCGAATAAACAAGCGCCTAAATGGCGTATTTTCACTAATATGTATATTTTTTATCTTTGTATCAAGAATTGATGAAAAGCTTAATTCGTTAGAAAAATTTTTAAACTCATCCATAGGATGCCAAATCTGTTCTGGCGTTAATTCTTTTTTATATTGACGCTGTTCAGCAAGGTAGCGAACTAAATGTGCCATTCCATCATTATGAATATGGGCTGGCATATGGGAGGGTAACCGCTGATGATGATAAACTTGATTATTGCTATTTTTATTATTTTGGGGCATTTTTACCTTAACTGTGCGTAAATTAGATTGCGATGTATAAAGATGATAAGTTTCTTCCCGTTCGTCTATGACTGCATACTGTGCTTTAAAGTTAAATAAATGAATGCTATTAAATCCAATTTGGTCTAATATTTCTGTATTACCTACCTCTTTACTTCCATCGATTAAATAATGGTCATCCCCTCCTTGCCCATCAAGTTTGTCATTACCCAAGTCGGATAGAATTAAATCACTATTTTCACCTCCATATACATAATCATCACCGCTACCTCCATACAAAACATTCCCTCCTCCATTTGTAATAATAATATCATTACCTTCCCCTGAATTTATGATATTTCCTATCATGCTGTTGTCTTCAATTAGGTCATCACCATTGTTTGCATCTAGAATAGGATAACGAAAATTATATCCCTTAGGAATTTTTATGTAATCATCATTTTCTGAGGGTAATTCCAAACATTCAATTGGTTCAATGTTATGAGAATCCTGCCCCATTTTTATCCTAAATAAATTTCCATGACCGTCTTTAATGTAAATTTCTTTACTTATTGGATATGATAAATTAATGAAGCTAATTTCAATTTTTTCATTACTGAATTTATCATATAAAAATATTGATGTTCCCAGTGCCTTGATATCAAATCCATTCTCATAAGGTAATAAAATGGTCATATCAAACTCATTTTCCATTTCTGATTTAATATTTGAAAAGTCAAAAATGATTTTACCTTGAAAAATCTGATCTGGGTTAACTTGATAAACATCTCTTCCTTTAGTAACCATGATATGACTGTTTCTACTGACCATTAAAAGGTGGTCATCATTACTCTCTCCTTTATATTCTAACTTGCTCGCTAACCCATGAAATTTAAAATCTCCCCATAAAGTTTGGCCATATATTTTATTATCAACTGAAATTGTTTTTTCACTCTCATCAATACTCATTGTAGAGCTAGCGCCACCCTGATAAGTAATATTGAAAATATTTTCACTTATAATGTGTGAAGCACTTGAATCCAAATTGTTTAGCTTAGTATTTAATACAAATCCGTCCTTTGTATATAATTGATACCTATGAAACATTCCCCTACCGTTACTATCTGTTTTATACATGTTTTTTAAAGTAACAGTCAGTGTTAAAACTTTCGTCTCTGGCTCTGCCGATTTCATTTCAATAGTTAATATGAGATCATTACCAGAAATACTGGCATCCTTTATTTCGCTTAACATATACCCTAAATTTACTCGGCTTTGGCCTTGTGTGTTTTCAATAATTACAGCTGATAATTCTAATAAATTATCATTTAATTTATCTTGATTATTGTGCCAATCAACACGACGTAGAAAATAACTATCATTACCTTCTCCACCATTGACTATCCCTGATTCAAATATTAATTGATCATCCCCCTCCATACCTTGAATAAATGCAATCATTGCTCCTGCATCTAATGTGTTAGATTCTTTATTACCTAATAATTCTGCTGTCGACGTGCTATGTCCAATTAGCATCACATCATTAACATTACGCAAATGAACCTTCTTAACTTTATGATTAATGAAGGCCACTTCTGATGTTCCCTTGTTCAAATCGATATCTATTTTACTGTTGGATGGAATGTCTTTAATGATTATACTATTATTCCCCCCATTGCCATCAAAATAAATTTCGTTATTTTCTTTAACATCATATTCGAATAATAATGATAAATTTGTAATATCATCTTTTTCTCCTCCAACGAGAAATTTACTCCCTGCATTGATGTTAAATAAATTTCTTGAATCTTTTTTTCCAACAATAATATCTGTTCCATTCCCAGGGTTAAAACTAATGTTTTTTTGCTTTGCTTCATTTTCATATCGGTAACCTATATTTTGCATGCCTTCATAAATAACCCTAGGCTTCTCACTTAATAATTCTCTTGCAATATCAATAGGCTGGTTTAAAAATTCACTCCCTAGTCTATTCACTCTGATATCATTATTTATATCAGGGTGAATCGTATTGGTATAATTATTTCTGGCCTGGAATAGCCGTAGCTCTGATGCTGATAATGAACTTAGTTGTGTAGCAACCGACTGTTTTTTCTTTATGTTATAAAAAGTAGTTAGTTCGTTTTTATGTAAAAATTGTTTTAGTAATAAGCTATCATACTCAGGATTAAGTACAATAATGTCATTGGCAACCTCCTCGCCAATATTTTTATAAGCGATAGGAGCCGTTTTATTCACTAGTCTAAAACGATAATTAAAATTCAGTTCATTGACCCTCTGTGTTTGAAAGCTTTTTACCCAACGATTATCTTGAGAGTCATAATGATAATTTTCCCGAATAAAATTAATTTGCTCGATGGTATAGTAAGGCCCTATTTCATCACTATCAATATGACTAAGAGGTCCACGGTTATCCACATCAGCAAACTCTGCACTACTAATTATTTTTGAGTTATTTCTATAATAAATATAATGTTTGATATGTTCAACAAGGATCGGTTTACCAACCAATTGTAAGTGTTCATCAAAACCTTGATATAAAAATGACGACTTGAACGTATCTAAGTCTTGCTGCCAATTTATATTTTTGAAGTATGCTAAATGCTGTTTATAACTAAATCGATTTAATATATTGTCTGATGGAGGAAAACCAAGTGCAGCACGAATACCTTCTCTGGCTTTTTCATCCCAGCCTAGAGATTCACCGAGTTCCTCTTCAATTTTTTCTACTGCGCGAATACCTGTATATACCATCCCTCCAATTAATAAGGAACCCGCAACAATTAAACCAACGACAGGTATTGCCGATGAACCAATGATTATACCGATCATGGTTACACCACCCACAATAATGTTAGCAATTGACAAAGAACCATTCACAATTAAGTCTTGGCGCTCTTTATCATTTGTAACCCTGTCTAGTTGTTCAAATGCTTCACAAGCTTGATAAATATCTAACCCCATTCCAATTAAATTAAATATAATTGTAATACGAGCTGTAATTTTTGATGATACATTAAACGATCCAGCTTGTTTATAAGCGAGCTTAAGTAGAATAGGTTGTAAGACCATATCCCCATAATTAAAGAATGCATTTGCGCAGGCTAGATCAAGGTTTTTCTGTATTTCTCGTCTTTCTTTTTCTAATAGATTAGGATTATCTAATTCATCTATTAACTGGTAAACAGAGTTGATTGTTAGAAATATCCCTGTAGAACCAATTCCTTGTCCAAAATAATTAGCTATTTTTGCATAAGTTGGTAATTTAATACCGATGCGTCGTAAATCTTCTATAGTCTTATCCACACCAACTGGATTATCGAGTTGTGATTTCTGAATAATTTGGAGCTGTTCTTGTAGTACGGCTCTTGGTTGGATCATTGAATTAACATCAATTCGTCTTGTTATATGGTCATCTTGTAAACTCTTATTAATCATTTTAATTAAATTAATGTCTTTTTCATTTTCAGTTAAAAAGGTTAACTGAAATGCTAATTTATCAGGATTAAATTTAACATTATCCTCCCAGTTTGGAAGCTGAGTATGTTTAAAATCTAATGGTTCGCTATTTATTGTAGCCCCAATATCTCTAAGTTTTTTTAATGATGTTACCTGCTCGTAAAAAATAATTTCTGAGTCATCAGTCACTGAGATTCCTGATGACTTGAAAAAGGTATCTAGCTCACTGATTATGCTTTGCTGCATACTTTGGTATGCTTCACTCTTTGTATTTATGATTTGCACTTCACCAAACAGGGCTTCGCCTACTTTGTGCTTAAATCCCGCAATATTTCCTCTGGTTGATATTTTGCCATCTTCTTGCGTCATTTCTTGGTTAATATATTCATTAAAAACACTAGATAAGTGTTTTTTTGCCTGACTAAATTCTGAGTGACCAATAACAAGCTCGACACCAGTAGTATCAGATAAAGTTAAAAAATACTTATCATTACGTGAATAACTTGTAATTGTATATGTTTCCTTATCACTTTGAAAAGTGATGTTCTGGTTATTTTCTATATTTTCAAATAATAATTTGTGAGATTGTTCGTCTATTTCATTAGAAACAGCCCCTAATAAATCAAAATTCGATTGATATATTTCATCAAATTTATTGAGCACTTCCTGCTCTTTACTGGTAATATTACTTAATTCTTTTTTCCGTGTTAGCTTGGTTAGAACTTCAAGTTTTTCCTTAAGTTGCAAACTTTGTTCGTCAGTTAAATTGCTATACTGCAAAAAGTGTAAAAGGTAGATATTCTCAAATGAATGCATTTCAACTGGCAATTTATTTACTGCAACATCGAATCCCTCTTTATATGATAGCTGAGATAATGCTGCATAATTAAATTTTATTTTTTCATGTAAATCTAAAATTAATCCAAATTCTTTTTTTAATGAATTGTCGTTTCCAGATGAGGGCTCAATATCTATATAGAGCATTAATAAATCATCAATATATTGATTATATTCTCTTAATTTTATTGGATCTTGGACTAGTTTTAAAACTTCTGCATGATTAAAGCCTTTTCCACTAGGGAATAACGCATTCAAACGGTTTATAGACAGCTGACTTAGGTAGTTTAGTTTTTCAGGCTGCTGGCTTAAAAACCCTAAAATCTCTTTTACTTCAATAGCTTGCTACTTAACCCCAGTGGTGTCATCATCAATAAATATTAAATCCCACATCTGAGAAAAATTATTTTCATTCTCAGCATCACAAATTGTATTAATTTTTTTACTAATAATGGGATCATATGCTGCGATATTTAATTTTTTCTTATCGATGCCTCCATCTTGTAATGAAAAATACCCTTTCAAATAAGAATGTCTATCAATGTCAATGTGGTCTACGAATAAATTACCTATACTAATATTTTCAAGTAATGACCTTATTTTATTTCTTAATTCAAAATTATCACCTAAAAAAAATTCAGTATATATTCTATTTATTTTAAGCTTACTTGTTAATTCCTCACTAAAAATCAACTTTTCATCTTTAGTTAACAGTGCCTTTTTATCGGTTAAATGTAGCAGAATATTTTCTGGTATTTTAAGGTCATATCTTGTTTTTAATACATTTAGTGAGTTAGCATAATTTTGTATAAAACCAGCTTCAGAATGAATATTATCTATTAATATCCACTGTTGTTTAGATGCCTTTAGTAAACTTTCTGGGTCACCATACTCTGAAAAAAATTCCATTGTATTCGGGTTTAATTGAAATAATAATGCACTATCAGGGGAGTCCTTAATTAGATCTTCTGCATATTTTTTACCGACAACACCTCTTCCTGAACGAATAATAATTTTTACAGTATCATTGTTTTTTTGTGGATTAGCATTTATATCGACTTTATTAATCATTAACCATAATGGTGTTTCTAATATTCCAACATTTTCATATTCACGAATTAGTTCACTTCTAAAATCACTATTAAATTGAGTATCTTTCGCATTTAACTTCTGTTTAAAAATAGCGTATGCATCATGATTAAAAGCCACTTTTTTAATCAAATCAACGTCAATTTTATACTCATTATCTGGATCCCTAAAAATATCCATAGCAGTAGAATGGTCATCTTTTATTAATTGCCAAACTTCCAACTCACCACTTCTTAACTCATCGATAAAATATAAACTGGCATGCTTGTCATTAATATAGCCTTGCTGGTTAGTTTGGTTAATATTAATTTCTAACCGCCAATTTTTAGTAGACTGTTTTTCCCCTGCTAAATCATATGGCCAAGTTATTTTTTTACTGTCATTCGAGACACCGATAGATCGATTATATCCCACTACAGGAAGGTATATTCCTTGTTTAGCTAATTCGACACTTGCCCTAAACACGAAATTTTCATTTAGCCCCCCACGGCCTAATTGGCAACCAGCCAAAACAATTTTATTGGGTGGGTATGCTTTCAGCACATGACTTTTGAGGTACTTCAACCCTGCAATAAGTTGGTAAGCTTGGTACCCTTCAAAGAGACTTGGTTGATTACGTCCATTATATTTACCATGGCCAACAACCGCCCAACGTATTTTCCCGTTAACTTTTGCCTGTAAATCACCATGTACTACTTTCCACTGTTCATTCTCAATATCGAACTGTATAACAAGCGAATTATTAGGGAATTTCGCTAATAATCTCCCCGTTGATTTAGCTGCAGCATCGTCCCCCCCTATTTGGATCAAAACATGATAATCATATGTAGAGTCACTTGTTGGCTTACTTATTGAATGATGAGTAATTTTAAGCCTTGTGAATTCATCTATAGGATTAAACCAGTTAGATATATTTTTAAGTTCGGAGGACTGCTCCCCTACTAATGGCCTACCATCTATGTGTTCCGTTAAAAATATCAAATCATCATCTTTATTAATTATTTTATCATTAGTTTTCTTAACATTTACATTTATCATCTGAATTTTCTTTCCATGTCAAATTAAAGCCCACCTTCAACTTAACAAGATTGCCACATCAGTAAAATATATAAAAAAATAATTAAGATTAACTACAATTAACAACGCTCAAGATAATTTCCCTATTAAAATATAAACCATCAAATCGATATGATACACAATCATTTTAAGATTATATTATGTTTACTTGTAATTATATTATATGCATGTAATTATTTGGATTCATTTCTACTTTCTACGAAGGCCATATATGAACAATTTCGAATTTTATAACCCCACTCGTATCATGTTTGGTGAAGGTAAAATCAGTGAACTTGACCGAGTTGTCCCTAAAAATGCTAAGGTTCTTATTTTATTTGGCGGTGAAAGTGCAAGAAAAACAGGAACCTTAAATGAAGTTGAGCAAGCTTTAGGATCTCGAGCATTCGATCATTTTGGTGGAATTGAGGCCAATCCTCGTTATGAAACATTGATAAAAGCTGTTGATAAAATTGAAAAAGAAGGTTTCGATTTCTTGCTGGCGGTTGGTGGTGGGTCCGTCATTGATGGTGTTAAATTTATCGCGGCAGCGGTAAATTACCCAGGCGATAAATGGGAGGTGGTCACAAATAGAGGCACTACTATAAAAACGGCGCTGCCCTTCGGTACAGTGTTAACATTACCTGCTACTGGTTCCGAAATGAACAAGGGTTCTGTAATTACTCGTGAAGAACTGCATTCTAAACTTGCTTTTATGAGTGACCATGTATTTCCTCAATTCTCTATTCTTGACCCAGTAAAAACCTATACTTTACCGACTCGCCAAATAAGTAATGGTGTTGTTGACGCTTTCGTTCATGTTATTGAACAATATTTGACTTACCCAGTGAATGCTTACGTACAAGATGCATTCGCAGAAGGCTTATTGAAAACATTAATAGAGATTGGACCTAAAGCGCTTGAGACTCCAAAAGATTATGATATTAGAGCCAATTTAATGTGGACAGCCACCTTGGCTTTAAATGGTTTAATTGGTGTTGGGGTACCACAAGACTGGTCTACTCACATGTTAGGCCATGAAATCACTGTGCTGTATGGTTTGGATCATGCACAAACACTCGCTATTGTTCTACCATCCATGCTGACGGAAAAATTAGCCCAAAAACAGGCCAAATTAGTGCAATATGCAGAACGAGTTTGGGGAATTACGTCAGGTTCTGACCAAGAGAAAGCATTAAATGCCATTGAGTTAACTCGAGAGTTCTTTGAAAAAATGCAAGTAGGTACTCGTTTTAGTGACTACCAACTGACCCAAGAGGTTATTGAACCATTAGTTAATAGTTTAGCTGCACATAATATGGTGAAATTAGGTGAGCACCAAGATATTAGCTTAGATATTAGTCGTCGAGTTTATACGGCCGCTTTATAATCTCCACCTCTCTCGAAAAGGTGCATACTTGCACCTTTTTCTTTTTTATCACCCAAAGTCCTTTTCCTTATAACTCATTTAAATTTATCGGTTATTATAACAGCATATAACGTTTAATTGGCTAGATTGTATTTCATATTGCCAGATTTTTAATTGATAATGGCACATTAGCATCAGCAAAATATTGTTTTCAATTTTGAGCATTAATCACCATATCTCACCACTGTAAATTTAGGTATTTTATAGCTTACAGATAGTCCGAAACAAATATATAACAACAATTAATAAGTTAGGTTGTGAGCCATGTTATCTAGATTTAATATATCAAACAGTGCATTACTTGCATCGTCTCTGCTCTTAACGATTGGGCGTGGTGCAACATTGCCCTTCATGGCTATTTACCTAACCCGTGAATATAAAATGGCTATTGATATTGTCGGTGTTGCAATGTCAATGGCTATGGTGGTTGGTGTTTTATTTAGTATGGGCTTTGGTATGTTAGCAGACCGCGTTGATAAAAAACGCTGTATGCTATTCGCAGTTATCGCCTTTATTTGTGGGTTTATTGCGATACCTATCGTTAATAATGCTATTTTAGTCATTATTTTCTTTTCGTTAATAAATTGCTCTTATTCCGTGTTCTCAACGGTACTAAAAGCCTATTTTGCAGATACCCTTACGGTTGCATTAAAAGCAAAAATATTTTCCTTAAATTATACCTTCATTAATATAGGCTGGACTGTTGGTCCTCCCATTGGCACCTGGTTATTAATGTATAGTATTAACTTACCATTCTATTTAGCTGCAATTTCAGCCGCTTTTCCAATCTTTTTTATACAACGGTTTGTACAGAGCATAAAACCGATACCATTAGAAGAAGACCAGACCCGCAAATGGAACCCTGTCTCTATGCTACGAGACCAAGTGCTGGCATGGTTTATTTTATCAACTTTCTTAGGTTCATTAGTTTTTGGAACTTTTACCACTTGGATATCCCAATATGCCATCACCGTTGCTAACAGTGATTTTGCCCAAGTAGTTATCGGTGTTATTTTGCCCGTAAATGCTATTGTCGTAGTGACGTTACAATATACAGTCGGCAAACGTATCACTCCAGATAACTTAAGAAAATTGATGACATTAGGTAGTCTATTTTTTATTTTAGGGTTGGCAACCTTTATGTATGCCCATGAAAACTTATACCTATGGGCTCTTGGCGCCTTTATTTTCACTTTAGGTGAGTTAATCTACGCCCCTGGCGAATACATGTTAATTGATAGTATTGCCCCAGACGGAATGAAGGCCAGTTATTTTTCGGCTCAATCTTTAGGGCTACTTGGCGGTGCATTTAATCCGATGTTAACAGGAGTTGTATTAACTGAACTTCCCCCCTATTTTATTTTCATTATTCTTATGTTTATTACATTTTTAGCCTGGCTATCCATGCTAAATGGAATGCGTCTAAGAAAAAAACAATTATTAGTTACCCAATAGCATTTTTTCTCCACTGAAAAACATTTTCGGTGGAGAAAAATGACCAATCTACTGCCTTTTTATTCTCTGTCTTATCGGTAAAACTAAACAAATAGCTGAACTCAATAATACAATAGTCATGATTATAGAAACCTTAAGATAATTTTTCGAAATGAGTAAAGAAAATATTGGTAATGCAGATAATAAAATCAAGTTGTTAACACTCTCGGATATAGACAAGACAAAACCTTTATTCTCTGCACTTTGCCTTGCTAACATTGCGGTGCTTATCGGAGAGGCCAATCCTAACATCCCACCAATAACAGTTAAGCATAATCCATGACCAATTAACGAAAGCCATCCACTAAGAAATAAGATAATCGTTACTATGATTATTAAAATAATAACCACGAGTTTTGTATTATTTGATACTTTAATTTTTTCAATTTTTGCAACTAAGCCATTGCCAAATAATAATCCCATCCCAAATAATCCCATTAAGCTACCAACCTCCGCACTTTCTAAGTGGGATCGTTGCCTTAATATTTCACCTGCAAGCAAGAATATACAAACTGATACCCCATTCCATAAACCTTTCGCTAATATGAGTCTGGTAATACCTACATGTTTAATCGCTTTAAAAGATAATTTTTTTCCGACAGTTTTTTGAGAGTGCGGCAGTGTAAATAGCCCTATAATGAATACGACTAAGCACCCTATCGCAGTATAAATAAAAGGGGCGTACCAAGCAAAATACTGGACTAATATCCCTGCAATAATTGGCCCCGTAATAATACCGACAGTCATTCCCACCATAATACTCCCCATTGCTGTAGCTTGTTTACTTTCACTAATTACATCAGCAATAAGTGCGAAGATAACGGGAACAAGTGCAGCAGAAGCCAATCCTCCTAAGCCCCTTAAAACAAGTGCAGTCAATAGATTAGGTGAAAAAATAATGACTAAACTATCGAGTGATAATAGCAAAAGAGCCATAAGCACAATTTTTCGTCTATCAATTCTATCTGATAAAAAACCAATAATAGGAGCTGCCAAGGTATAGGCCAACGCATAAGCCGATACCAACCACGTAATTTGGTCAGCTTGAACATGAAATACCGTTGCTAACGGCGATAAAATAGCCGACAACATAAATTCTGCGGTACCAACAAGGTATACCGCTACTGCCGACAAAAGCAGTAAGTAATGAGTAGAAGTCATAGTTTTCTCGTTTTGATATATATTGCATTATCCAATCAGTGCTTATGATTGGTATCGATATGGTTTGATTTTAAAAAAATTAGGGAAGTTTTTTGGCAGTGAGTAGCTAGTTGTAAGTAACGTTTAAATACTGGAAGTATTGAGATGATTAATTAAGGTAACAAACTGGAAGATAAGAGCGAATAGAGGTCTATTAAATCTTAATTTTTAATTAAATTCAAGAGATTCCTGCAAAGTTAAATATATATTAACAAATATTCCATCATCTTAAATTTAGCAAAAATAATTACTACCTGATTTCCTTGTTCCTATGCATTTAATACGTAATATTACCCATTCAAATACACTAATTCCTGCTATTAATCGACTATTAGCCACTTCTATGTCAAAAAAAACTCTCATTATCTATTTTATAATGTACAAACAATAACATGATAGTTGCTTCCATATTTGGTTATTAAATCAATAGAATAGTTTATTTAATAATCACATTAAAGCATGTTTAGGCTAACGGAAGGTATATAAACATGAATATTATCACTCGGCTTAAATTCGTTTCATTTCTACAATTTTTTATCTGGGGATCATGGCTAGTTACTTTTGCATCTTACCTCTTCAATACATTACATTTCAAAGGCGGTGAAATCGGCTTAATTTTTAGTACATTAGGTATCTCAGCCTTATGCTCACCGATTATCATCGGATTTATTGCAGATAAAATTAATAACAGAAAACTTGTATACACTACGTCACATATCATTTCTGCTGTATTTCTAATCGTAATGGCTCATAGTGATTCAATAACCCTACTATTTATTGTGACATTAGTTCATCTAATGTTTTATATGCCGACTATTTCTGTTTGTAATAGTATTGTTTTTGAAATGTTGAGCGCTGAAAAGCTCGATTCTGATGTTTATTTTCCTAAAATACGCGTTTACGGTACCTTAGGCTTTATTGTCGCTATGTGGACAATTAGCTTATTAAAATTGGAAATGAGTTTTTATCAATTATATATTGGTGCTATTGCATCGATTGTACTCAGTATTTTTTCTATTTTCTTTATTTCAACACAGAGCTGTAAAATTGAGAGAAAAGAAGAAAAACCCAGTTTTAGTTGTCAAAATATTATTTTTCTCTTTAAAAAAGGACGAGTTGCAGTATTTCTATTCTTTGCCATGTTATTAGGCTCTGTTTTACAAATTACCAATACCTTTGGCGTTCCCTTTTTACAAGATATGGCATTAATGCCTGAAGCTAGAGGCTCGGTTTTTTCTGAATATCCCACAATCTTTTTATCAATATCGCAATTTTCAGAAATTATATTTATTTTGCTTTTACCGCTATTACTCAAAAAATTCAAAATTGAAGCTATCCTATTTATGAGTATGATCGCGTGGATTTTACGATTAGGTTTATTTGCTTACGGTGATTTCACTGTGATTGGTACTATCGCTTTATTTTTATCCATGGTTGTATACGGCTGTGCATTTGATTTCTTTAATATCGCGGGAGCACTATTCTTAGAAAAAGAAATTGCCCCCGAATTTCGTTCAACAGCACAAGGTGTATTCACCACATTAGTGAACGGTTTTGGCACATTTTTAGGCGCGGTATTATGTGGATGGGTTATCGAACTTAATACGGTCAATGGTGTGGTGGATTGGAAAACTTTCTGGATGATCTTTACCGGCTACACTGCGAGTTTTACACTTCTCTATGTCATTTACTTGTTCTATCCTAAAAATAGTCAACCGAAAACTGCCATTCAATGACTCGTATTCCCCTTATTCATGAGTCATATATACAGAATAAGGGGGTTATATTATTTCAAATGTGTGATTTTGAAATAATCATATTAGGGTTACTCTTCATTTTTAGTGCAATTTAATTATTATCTGCCTTATACTTCGCCTCTTTTAGCAATAACGCTTGTTTTCGGTCAATACCCCAACGGTAACCAGAAAGATCACCATTACTCCTAACAACACGGTGGCACGGTATTGCTACCGCTAACATATTTGCACCACAGGCATTAGCTACCGCTCTGACTGCACTAGGCTGGCCAATTTTTTCTGCAATATCACTGTAACTCTTTGTTTCCCCAACTGGGATATTACGTAAAGCTTGCCAGACGCGTTGTTGAAATGCAGTACCTTGAATGTCTAATGGTAAATTTAAACCAATTTCAGGCGCCTCAATAAAACCCACCACTTGAGCGACTAGTTGTTCAAAGTCGTCATTTCCTCCAATGAGCTCTGCGTTCGGGAATTTATCCTGTAAATTATTCAATAACTGCTCAGGGTCATCCCCTAACAAAATGGCGCAAACCCCTATCGGACTTTGTGCAACTAATAATGTTCCCAACGAGCAAACCGCAAGAGCAAAATAAATTTTACTGCCTCTTCCTCCTGATTTCCATTCACTCGGCGTCATGCCTAGTCGTTGAGATGAGGCTTCATAAAAGCGACTATTTGATTGATAACCTGCATCATAAATAGCATCCGTAATTCGTTTTTTTTCTTGAAGCTGTTGCTGCAATGTTTTATGGCGAAATGCATCCGCATATGCCTTTGGTGTTAACCCTGTCTGTGCTTTAAATAAACGGTGTAAATGATAGCGACTCATACCAATATAATCAGCTAACTCTGCCAAGCTCACCGTTTGTTCCTGCTGCTCAATATAACGACAAGCCTTTTCAATTTGTTCTTGATAAAATTGGGTTAATTGTGACGTTTCTGTCCGAAAGCGTTTTCCAGCACAGTAGCCTTGTTCAATAGCTTGCTGTTCATTATCGAAAAACTCAACATTATCTCTATTTGGTAAACGCCCCGCCGCAGATGGATGGCAATAAATAGCAGAGGTTCTTACACCGTAAACAAAATGACCATCTGCGGATTTATTCCTTTCAACCACCGCTTGCCACCTCTGTTCTGGCGTTTTCCACAAATTTTTAGTTATCATCATGTCGCCCTTCGCTGGTTAATTACATTAATTATGACAAACTTCAGCCCTAAAAAACTCCGAACATTGCTTTTTAATTCTAGCTTTATCCGTCCAGCACAATGCCATAATTACATGAATTCCAATGTGTTATTGCGTTTATAAAAAGTACTCAACAAAAATTGAATCGCATTAGTATTATTTGTTTTTCAGCTCTTTTTGTGCAATGCGTTTTTTAAATCCTGTTAACGTCATTCCTGTATGCCGTTTAAAGTAACGGCATAAATAAGATGTATCTTCAAAATTTAATTCATCAGCAATTTGCTTAATGGATAAATTACCAATTTCTAATAATGCTTTTATTTCTAAAATAACTTGCCTATCTATTAATACTTTTGGTGGGTCATTAAAAAAATTTTGACTAATTTTGGACAAGTAGAATGGTGTAATAGACAATTGTTCAGCATAAAATTTCACTTCTTTATGCTGCTTACAGTGAGTTGTAATTAAGTCCCAAAAACGCCAACACAGCTGCTCTTGGCGGCTTTTATTTTCTGTTTTTATAGAAATGTGTTGTGCATGATTACTGATTTCTAAAAATAAATTTTGTAAATGGTTTTTTAATTGTAATACCCCATATTTAGCCCAATTAGACACTATAGCTAAAAGAATATATCTCCAGCTTTCAAACAATGCGACTTTTTCTAATGGCATTGAAATAACAGGAAAATCATTAAAAAAAGCAAATAATTGATTTGGTAATACATAGGCAATTTCTGTTGCTAGATTTTTATCAATCAACCAATATTCCAAACGAAATTTACGTGATTTGGCTTGCAGCATTGCAAAAGAATCATCGTATAAAATGATAATATCGTTTTTGCGTATCAGATGCCGTTTGAAATTAATATTGAAGACTCCATATCCTTGCTTGCATACACAAACCGCCACATAAGACGTTTTAATCGGTTTAAATTGCATCTCATCCATATTACTTTCACCAATCCGAATGGCTTCAGGTAAATCAATTTGATAATTTTTTAAATGCTGCATGATTGTTGTGTTTTGATTTGCTTCATATAACGCAATCATAACAAAAAAGTTGTCATAAGTACCCATAATGTACAAGTTATGCCCTTATTCTATTTTCATAAATACCTAAAATAGCCTTCAAATTAAGGGATACCATAACGGGGGAGATTAGAAAATGGTACTTGCAACAAATAGGTTAGTATTGCGTCCTTGGCAAGAAACAGATGCCGCTGATTTATATTTCTATGCAAAAGATGAAAGAATTGGCCCTATCGCAGGTTGGCCTGCTCACAAAAATGTAGAAGAGAGTCTTTCTATCATCAAGAATATTTTTATGCGAGATGAAATTTACGCGGTAACGTTAAAAAATGAAAACCAAGCTATTGGCCTGATTGGATTATCATTTAGCCATGAAAGTAATTTTCCCATTGGGGAAAATGATGCAGAAGTCAGTTATTGGATTGGTGTACCGTTCTGGGGTAAAGGCCTTATACCAGAGTCAATTAACGCCATCATGTACCATGCATTCACTAATTTGAAATTAGATAATTTATGGTGTGGTTACTTTCAAGGTAACGAGCAATCTAAAATTGCCCAAGAAAAATGCGGCTTCAAATACTATGCAACTCTTGAACCACAATTTATTGAATTAATTGGTGAAACTAAGACAGAAGATATTAGTAAAATAACCGCTAAAGAGTGGCAGGCTCGACAGTAATATTTGATTCTATCTATACATGTGGCCAGCATTTATCTGTTTGGCCTTTTTCTTATTAATTTATTGTCACAACTCATTTCAATGATGAATAAAATTATTCTACCGTGTTCCTATTAATGCTATGATTTTTCAATAATTATAAAATTCATACTTTCACTAGGATCACAGGTAAACACATGCAGGACTATGGTATTTGGACCGTTATCACTCCCATTGTGACTATAATTTTGGCGATATTAACTCGCCAAGTCATGCTTTCATTAATGCTAGGAATATTCGTTGGTTTTACTGTCATTAACGATCACAACCTATTATTAGGTGTGCAAGGTACCGTTGATGGTATTATTGATACATTTTCATCTGCAGGGAATACGCGAACAATTGTCTTTATGGTCATGATCGGAGGGATAATGAGGCTTGTTGTTGTGACAGGCGGAGTTCGAGCATTAGTTCAGCTACTAACCAATAAGACAAAACTGATTAAAAACCGTAAATCTACCCAGTTTCTTGCCATTATCATTACTTCTCTTATTTTTATTGAAAGCTCAATTAACCAATTAGTCGCTGGCGCCTCAACTAAAAATCTAGCACGACAATATGGTGTTGCTCCTGAAAAAATGTCCTATATTATCCAAACAGCATGTGTTTCTGTTTGTTCCTCCGCCATCATCAATGGTTGGGGTGCAGTAATAATGGGATTAATCGGGGTACAAATTTCCCAAGGTCTGATTCAAGGCGAGCCCTTTGATATTTTAATTACTTCGATTGGTTACAATTTAATGGCATGGTTATCTATTATAACTATCCTATTCTATGTATTTACCAATATTTCATGGGGTCCCATGAAAAAAGCTGAAGATAAATATCAACAAAATTTTATTGAGGGGAATATTTCCCAGTTACAAAGCCAAGATAATGAAGAAGAGATTATTGATCACCCTAACGCTCATTCTTCATTAAACTTCTTTATTCCTATTTTATCTACGGTGTTAATGGTCCCTATCGCACTATATATCACTGGTGACGGTGACTTTAGCAAAGGAAGTGGTTCGACATCCGTATATTGGGGAGTCATGTTTGGTACTGTGGTATCTTTCTGTTGGTTTATCGGTCGGCGGTTACTAAATATTGATGAATTCTTTAAAGAATTATTTATCGGCTACGCCAATATGCTAAAAATCAGCTCAATTATGATCTTAGCGTTCTTGATGGGAAATGTCTCTGCTGAGTTAAACACGGGAGCCTATATTGCTGAAGTCACTCAAGGAGTTATGGCCCCAGGTTTTTCTATTGGATTTATCTTTATAATTAGCGCCATTATGTCTTTAGCAACAGGCACCTCTTGGGGAACTTTCGCGATAATGATACCTATCGGGGTTCAATTAGGTTTATCTGTAGGAATGCCTGTTGAATATATGATTGGTGCAGCAATTTCTGGCTCAATATTTGGCGATATGACCTCCCCAATTTCTGCGGATGCTATTGTTGCTTCAATGGCGACAGACTGCGAACATATTGAGCATATTCGTACTCAAATGCCTTATGCGTTAGTAACTGCCAGTATTGTTCTTGCTATTTACCTTTACCTTGGTTTTTCTTATTAATTATTGGGAGTTTAGATGTCTATCCAACAACAACTAACACAGTACGCAAAAATAGATTTACTTAACTCGTCAACTCCACTTAATCGATTGAATAATTTATCGCATAAGTTTGGTCGTGAGATTTATATAAAACGTGATGATATGACTCCCCTTGCTATGGGGGGAAATAAACTGCGTAAACTAGAATTTTTAATGGCTGATGCATTAGCCAAAAAAGCAAAAATTATTGTTACCGCGGGGGCAATTCAATCAAACCATGTCCGCCAAACTGCAGCTGTTGCTGCCATGTATGGGCTTGAATGCGTTGCGTTATTAGAAAATCCAATTAAAAGTGATAACCCTAACTTTCTGCATAATGGTAATAAATTATTAACTGACTTATTTGCCACCCGTTGTGTGATGTGTGATGAATTAACCGACCCACAATCCCAAATGGAAGCGCTAATTAAAACACTTTCTCTTAAAGATGCCTATATTGTCCCTGTGGGTGGGTCAAATACATTAGGTGCTTTAGGCTATGTCCAATGCGCTATTGAGATAGCTCAACAGAAACCAGAACATATTGAATTTGATAAAATTATTGTTGCTTCAGGAAGTGCTGGAACCCATGCAGGGCTTGCCATTGGTTTACAAGAATTACTACCACAGAGCCAAGTAATTGGCGTGACAGTGTCACGAAAGCAACAAGACCAAGCCCCTAAAGTTGAAAAATTGCAATCCGAACTGGCTCAATGGTTGGGTCTAGCTAAAACACCTGAAGTACAATTATGGGATAACTTTTTTGCTCCCATGTATGGAATGCCAAACCAAAAAGGCCTCGCCGCAATCAACTTATTAGCGCGGCAAGAAGGTATTTTATTAGACCCAGTTTATACCGGTAAAGCCATGGCTGGGTTAATTGACTACTTGGAAAGCTCTGAAGAAAAAACTCCCGTTCTGTTTATTCATACGGGTGGAGCCCAAGCATTATTTGCTTACTCAGATATTAGCCAAACAATTAAGTAATCATCATCAGATAAAAGGGCCAGATTGCCCTTTTATCTTCCTTTGTAAAGCTAAAATACTCGACTTCCCTCTTTATTATTGTTGATTAGTCTGTACTATCCAATAATTGGTAAGTGATCACGTATAAATATTGCTCGTTTGGGTAAATCTCTTTGATAAGCGCTTTCAACGTCTCTAGGCTCATGGCTTCTTGTTTAGCATGGTATTCAGAAATGTCATCATAAGAAATGGGCTCTACCGACAATATTTTAATATCAGTATAATATTCACCTGTTTCCAGCGCGTATACCTTCACAATACTCCCAGGAACATAATGGCTCTCGCTTTTATCACGAATAGTGATAATTTTTTTACCGGAAACCACCAATGGAAGTAAACGCTCAAAAAAGGTTATCGTGTCTGGTGCGTTATTCATAATAATTCTCTTATTTTTATACAATCTCTTTTCTAGGAAGACCTATTTTCTTATAAATCCAATAAATTGCAATAAAATGGTTCTTTTTGTGCTTTCAATTATACGAACACTATAGCGATCATTCCGTTTTATATACAATCAGGCCATAAAAAGATTATCTACGTCTATAAACTGAGTACACATAATGGATAACAATGAAAATTTGTTCTATCAACAAGAATACTATTTTTGGTCTGCGATATGTGCAAATACGGTGAAAATTAGCAACCAAACTAGTGCTTATTTTTCTGAGCTACCATTGCCTATATTTAATTATATTTACCTCCACCAAGGCACACTCATTTCAGATTACGAGAAGGCCGAAGCGCTATTCAAACAACAAGCTAAGCCTTATGCACTGGTTGTTCATGACCAAATACTTTCACTATTTGAGTCAAAAATAATAACACGGAGATTAGTCTTTGATGGTGAATCAACCGCAATGATTTTGCCACAAGGGGCTCTGTCTCAATACAATTCACCACCACCGCTTAATACTGATTTTCAGATAATACAGAGTAATGATCGACTCGAAGATTGGGCTCAGCCGTTAATTACAGCATTCCATGTCGATTCTGATACAGATGAAAGTGACTCAACTGTTACTGACGAGTATATTCGTTATCACCAAAGAGCACTTGATAAACAAACTAATATGGTGCATTTAGTCTTATTTGCAGATCAGCAACCAGTCTCAACCTTAACTATGACATTTAATAATGAAACAGCTCGACTTGATGATATTGGTACTGATATTCAATACCAAGGTAAAGGGCTCGCGACTTCACTTATTAAACATGCGCTATACCTTTGCCATCAACAAGGGATTAAACAGTGTGTATTGGAGTCATCCAGTGAAGGGTTATCTATCTACAAAAAACTGGGTTTTGAACCTATTTTTAATTACTACAGCTATATTTCGGAGTGATTTTATTGAATGCATCTTAATAATCAAGATGCATTTTACTTTACCTAAAAAAATAAGGTTTAATGTAATCACTAATCGCAAAACTACACCTAGTGACACAATCATGGGGATTAATATAATGATAACTCCCAGTATATTTATTTTGTCACCGTTTGGTACCAATGCTGAATATCTGTCACAATTTGTTCAGTGTGCAACTGCCCATCTTTATCTTTGAAATAATGGTCTAAATCTTCATAAGAACGGTAACTAACATGGGTATTACGAACTTGTTTCATCATATTATCTGTACCATGAGCATCCACGTTGGTATCCGCCATCGTTTGTATCACCAAATGTGGGGTTTTAACTGACTGGATAAGTTTTAAATTGTCAATGGTGAGCATCTCATACCACCATTTCGAGCCATGGCCGCTGACAAATTGGTCGTTATTTAATTGCTTTTGTTTTACCGCTTCTGCAAATTGTTTAAAACCTTCCTTTGAGTTAGCAATTTCTTCTTTTTTAGGTGTATTATTTTCAATACTATATAGAACATCATTAATGAAGTATTGGCCGCCAACATTCAATGCAAAGGATGCGGTAATAAAGTTTTCTTGTGCAACAATTAAATTAGTTACCAGCGCACCTTCACTTCCGCCTAATAGCACTATGTGTTGGTAATCATTTTTTAATTGCTTTAATACTGCTACATAATTATTGGCGCGTTCTAATGGCGAGTCTTTCGACATGTAGTCAACAGGACATTCTTCTTCTGAAGCTTCTTCGCCATTAACCCCCACTTGGCTGTTTAATCCTGTTTTTTCAACTAATAAAATATCATTATGAGGAAATACAACCCCGAAATTTTTCAACATATTGGGGTTATTAATGACGCTTTTACAATCTGAGCCTTGTAATAAAACTAATAAATCCTTTGATTTTTTGGCTTGTTTTTGGATTAAATAATAATTTATATCTTTGCCTGCAAAGTGCATAGTTTGCATACTCACAGGTAAATTCTGTGCAAATACACTTAATGGATAAATTGAAAACAACAAAGGCGTAATTTTTAGTTTCATTGCACACTCATCATGTTCTATAAGGACCTTTCGACAATATTATATTGAGTTTTTTATAACAAATAGCGCCTAAAATTCCCTCGTAAAACAAGATTAAATATAGATATACGGTTTAGACCTGTACAATTTTTTTATGGCGCTTGAGAAACAAGTATTAATGACTCGCTATGGGGGAGAATGCTATGCAATGGCAATGTTAGCAGCGGGTAAAATCGATATTTGTGTCGAATTCGCACTGGAACCTTATGATATTGTTCCATTAATCCCTATTATAGAACGTGCTATTGGCAAAGTGACTACATTAGATGGTTGCTGAGCTGAAATTGGTGGTACGGTTGTAGCAACAGGCTACCCAAACCTTCATGAACAAATTCTGGCTATCTTAATACAGGTAGTTAATTTTATCTTTTAAGAAGTATTATAAAATGCAATCTACTCAACAAGTTAATAGTCATGTTTCCTTTATGCCTGCGAAAAGGGAACAAGTTTCTACTCGAATTATTTTTTTTATTGCCGGTTTTGTTACCGCGGCCTGGGCAGCCATTGTTCCTTATGTCAAACTTAACACAGGGGCAAATGATGCCACCCTTGGCATGCTACTATTATGTTTCGGTGGAGGAGCACTTATTGCTATGCCAGTAACTGGTGCATTAGCTGCCAAATTTGGTTGCCGCCGTTTAATGGTGTTTTCTACCATCGCCTTTAGTTTGTTATTCCCCATTTTATCCTCTTTATCGCAAATTAACTTTATTATCATTGCCTTATTATTATTTGGAATTTTCATTGGCTTAACAGATTGCGCGATGAATGTTCAAGCGGTGATTGTTGAAAAATCATCTGATAAGCCAATTATGTCCGGCTTTCATGGTTTTTATAGTGTCGGGGGGATAGCTGGTGCAGGTACCATGAGTTTGATCTTGTTGCTTGGTGTTTCCGCGACAATGGCATCAATCATCGTTTCAGTTATTGCCGTAGTTTTATTAGCTATTTGCTATAACGGTTTAATCCCTTACGCTAACACCCCAACAGGCCCTCTTATCGCTATACCGAAAGGCATTGTTTTGGTTATTGGGGTTGTTTGTTTTGCCGTTTTTCTTGCTGAAGGTGCAGTTCTTGACTGGGGAGCTGTATTTTTAATTGAACACCATGGATTAGAAGAAACTTTAGGCGGCTTAGGATTTGCTGCTTTTGCCACAACTATGACGATTGGCCGATTACTAGGCGACAAAATTGTTATGCGAGTCGGTTCCTCTCGCGTCGTATTTTTAGGTGCTTTACTCGCTTGCCTCGGTTTTGTTATTGCTGTTTTATCTCCTCATCTTATATTTGCCATCATGGGTTTTGCATTAGTCGGTGCAGGTTCATCTAATATAGTACCGGTGATGTTTTCTGCTGTAGGGAAGCAAAAAACGATGCCAGAGGCCCTTGCCGTACCTGCAATTTCAACTTTAGGCTATTTAGGTATTTTGGCGGGACCTGCAGCTATTGGTTTTGTTGCTTTTCAACTGTCCCTGGCAACTGCATTATTATTAATTTCTGCATTATTAGTTATTATTGCTTTTGTGACTCGTTTTATCCGTGTGTGATTTTTTGAATCTCATAAGGCAGCCCTTGCAGGTTCAGGTAAAATACTCTGTGTTGAAGATTATATTGATGATAAGCCTGAACACAACGCGTTAGCTATCGCACAAAACGCCCTTACAACAATTAAAAATTCATTTATAGGTAGTAACACGCTAAATCTTGAAAACGCTTTCACAGGAATGCGACCTATGCCTAAAGATGAGATGCCAATTGTCGGAAAAGTTGCTGAATTCGAAGGTTTATATATTATCAGTATGCACGCTGCGATTACGCTAGCGCCTTTGATATGCCAATTGGCTCAAGATGAAATCTTGCATGGGATAGAACAAGCCGCATTAGGTCCATATCGATTAACTCGTTTTGTATCAGGTAACTGACAAATGAATATTCCGTTGTACTATTTAAGACATTATCAATCAATTGAAAAAACATTCTGGACATCTATTTGTGAACATAGTATCCAGATTGCACAACACACAATTTGCTATTTAACGCCCCTTAATTCGCCAGCGTTTAACTTCATTTATTTGCAGCCTGACTCAACCAGTCACGCCTTTATGCAGGCTCACAACCTGTTTGTTTCACAGAAGAAAAACCATACCTTAGTGATCCCCGAAGAGATGCTCCAGCAGGTGGTAACTGAGGCTGAGTCATTAGGGTATAAACGTGACAGCGTCACGACTGCAATGGCACTGACCTTAGTAAAGCAAAATGAAGTTGAACTGCCTGATAACCAAGTCGATATCGTCTTAGCCAATCACGATTTGTCTTTGTGGGCAAAGCCACTGGTTTCTGCGTTTTACCTGTCTGAAGAGCACGATCAGGTTATTCAGGAATATGTGCGTTATCATGAGGATGCATTACAACAAGGCGCCCCGCAGTTTCACCTTGTGTTACTCGTTAATGGTGAACCAGCGACCTCCATGACTGTGACGATCGAAGGTACGTTAGCGCGTTTTGATGATATTGGTACCGAGCCAAGCCATCAAGGTAATGGTTACGCTTCACAACTTATTGATTATGCGTTAGCATTTTGCCGCCAACAAGGTGTAGAACACTGTTTCCTAGATGCGTCTGAAGCGGGATTTGATTTGTATAAAAAATTTGGATTTGAACCTCTCTTTCGCTATATCAATTATGTTTGGTGCAAATAATTTATAACCATAATGTTATTTGTAGAGCTATCTGAAGTGGGATCATTGTTCACACAATGGTTCCAAGCTCAGTCATTCCAGATTAATCATAATGACAAAATTATCTAATATTTACATATGAAAATTAATATTATTGGCACTAGTGGTAGCGGTAAAAGTACCCTTTGCCAACAACTTTCGCTGTTGTTAAACGTCCCTTCTATCGAATTGGATAGCTTATATTGGTTAGCGAATTGGCAAGGTTCTTCGGATGATTCGCTTAACCAGAAACTCACCACTGCATTAGATAAAGCGGTATCTGGATGGGTTCTTGATGGAAACTATACTCGAACCCAACCCATTAAATGGAAAGAGGTTGATATGGTGGTATGGCTGGATTACTCCTTACCAAGAACGCTTTATCAGTCGATTACGCGCACATTGTCGCGCATTCGTTCAGGGCAAGAGTTGTGGGCAAATACAGGTAATAAAGAACGTTGGAAAAATGCTTTTTTCAGCCGTGATTCGATAATTCTGTGGCTATTAAAGACTTACTATCCAAATAAGAAAAGAAATCTAAGTCATATGGCAAATATCAACTTACGCCATATTCAGTTTGTTCGACTCACCTCACCAAAAGAAACAAACTTATTTTTACAACAAATGAAAGCTCAAGTTCAGGGTAAATAAACATCTCGGTAGCCATAAAAACTACCGAGATAGTATTTTTTCAGCAATTAAAGCTCATCACATGCCGTTTTCAACATCGCAGTTTGTTGGAATTTTTCAATTCCTAACTCAATCAAGCGGCTGATTAATTGCGGGTATGTCATACCCGCTTGTTGC
Source organism: Providencia sp. PROV040 (assembly GCF_032706145.1). NCBI lineage: Bacteria > Pseudomonadati > Pseudomonadota > Gammaproteobacteria > Enterobacterales > Morganellaceae > Providencia > Providencia sp. PROV040. The sequence goes on from NZ_CP120530.1 coordinate 2,496,755, forward strand.
CATAATTTGGGGTACATACTGATGTTCGTAAAGCCAGGCAATGTGTTGATTTCATTGATGACCACGTCGTTGTTTTCCGTTAAAAAAACATCCACACGGGACATTCCACTGCAATTTAATGCGCGATACGCGGATAAGGCAATCTCGCGTATTTTATCACTCACCGCAGCATCTAACTGTGCAGGAGCCACGACAGAGGCGCCATTTTCATCAATATACTTAGTGTGGTACGCATAGAAACTATCGTGTAATACGATTTCACCACAAGGGCTGGCAAGAGGTTCTTCATTACCCAGTACGGCGCATTCAATCTCACGCCCTTTTACTGCACTTTCAATAAGGACTTTCATATCAAATAAGAAAGCAAAGTCCAGTGCTGCGTAAAATTCTGATTCAGTGCTGACTTTACTGATCCCGACAGATGAACCTTGATTTGCTGGTTTAATAAAAAGTGGTAAACCTAATTGCGCCACGGTCGCTTCATATTCAGTTGTTGCGCGCTCATTTTTGAGCACTGTTATAAACGGAGCAATATTTAAGCCTGCATCTCTAAGTAATCTTTTGGTAACGTCTTTATCCATACAGGCAGAGGAACCTAAAACCCCCGGACCGACAAATGGTAAATTCGCCATGCGCAATAAACCTTGTAACGAGCCGTCTTCACCTAAGTTACCGTGAACAATAGGGAAAATAACATCGATTTGTGGCAATGGCTTAGCATCTTCTAACGAAATAAACTGTTCGCTTGTTTTACCTGGAACAAGTGCGATAGCTCGCTTAGGCGTATTCAACGCAATACGAGAGGGATCATCACCATGCAATAAAAAATCAGATTCGTTATATTCATGCCATTGCCCTTCTTTATTAATCCCTAAAAGGCATACATCAAATTTATTGCGATCTAACCCATTGATAATATTTTTAGCAGACTGTAGTGAAACTTCATGTTCTGTTGATCGGCCACCAAAAATAACACCGACTCGTATTTTGCTCATTATTTGCTCCGACATAAAACACCAAACCTAGCCGAGAAATATAGCACGCAAAGAAAAGGTTATGGCATAAATTATTTATTTTTCATTAAGATTAGCTGGCTTTATGACCAAACCTTCTTTTTTTGATAGCTAATTATCTTTTATCTATCAGAGTTTCAATACTGATATTCACCTGTTCAATTAGCCACTGCGTAAAAATAGCCGCTGCACTGCCTTGCTCTACAGGTTTAGATGACAATAAATAATATGCTGAATTATCTTCAATAAAGCCATATGGCGCGGTTAATTGTTTCGATTTTACTTCATCCGCAACCATCAAAAATGACGCAAGCGCCGCCCCTTGCCCAGCCAAAGCCGCTTGTATACACAAATAAAAGTGTTCATATGTAATAGTTTTACTATTTTGAAACACTATTTCTTTTATATTTTGCCAAGTTTCCCATGCAGTTGGCCTAGATAGAGTTGACAGTAGCGTTATATGACTAAAGTTTTCTTTAAAATCAAGTTCAGGCCGAACCACGATGCCCATACGTTCTGAGCACACTTTCACCGCGCAAAGGTTGTCATTCCATTTGAAATCATTACGCCTCAATGCTAAATCAACATTCGTTTTTGTGAAATCGATAACACCACCTGCCGCCACTAAATGCACTGTAATATGGGGATATTGTTGATAAAAATGTGTAAGCCGAGGAATTAACCACTTCATTGCGATTGTAGGTTCACAAGACAAACTAACAACATCAGGAAAGGTACTGTTTTTTATCTTTTCAACACCCTCCTTGAGCTGTTCAAATATTGCACTGGTTGTTTGTAACAATATTCGTCCATTCGCCGTTAAAAATACAGCACGGTTCCTTCGTTCGAATAGCTCAACACCAAGGTGTTCTTCTAATAAACGAATTTGTCGGCTAATCGCACTATGAGTCACATTCAGCTCTTGAGCCGCTTGCACAAAGCTACCTGCTTTCGCAGCAGTGTCAAAAAAACGTAATGACGTTAACGGTGGTAGTTTCATATATAGGTAATAAAAACTGACAGATTTATGTCAGGATAAATCGCTTTTTAGTTTTATTCAATCTATTGATAATAAAAACAATAAATGAACAAACAATTTCAGAATAAATCTGTTTTTGGTCTGTTTTCATTACCTTTTAGGAAATTAATATGAATGAAATTATTGCAGTTGCAACTATTACCATTTTAGCAGTCATTAGTCCGGGGCCAGACTTTGCTATGGTAACTCGTAATAGTTATACCTATGGCATTAAAACAGGCTTACTGTGTGCGCTAGGTATTGCTATTGGTGTGCAGGTTCATGTGTTTTATACCATTTTTGGCATCACTTTGGTCATTATGAGTTTACCCGCATTATTCTTAATCGTTAAACTTATTGGGGTGTTTTACTTGGTATACATCGGATTTAAATCATTGACCAATAAAGTAAAAATATCCTCAGATAAAGCCGTATCAAAGCCATTATCGGCCCTAAACGCGTTTAAAAATGGTTTTCTGACAAATGCATTAAACCCAAAAACCATGTTTTTTGTGGTTTCTGTGTATAGCCAAGTTATCAGTACACAGAACTCAATTTGGCTAAATTTGAGTTATGGCCTATTTATTTCTTTCACTCATTGGCTTTGGTTTAGTCTAATTGCTATTTTCTTTGCAACGCCGGCAGTCAGAAACAAAATTCTTAACTACCAATTTATTATGGACCGAACGATTGGAATTCTACTGATTTTATTGGGATTATCTCTACTATTCTTTAATATAAACTAACTCCACATTCACATTCACATTCATGGTAGTTATTTACCCTGCAATCGATAATATTCATTGACCACTTTCGCCAACTCAACCACATCGGTTGGAATATTGAGTTTGGCGAGTTGGTCAAATGGCACCCATTCAAATGGGGCAAAAGGCGATTGTGATGAGGGTAATAGCTCACATAAGTAAATCATATCAATATGCCAATGGTTCCCTTTCTTTTTATCCGCAATAAATTCTTTCAAGATAGCGATGGGCAACGGTAATACTTGTGTATGGGATGAATCCTGCACTTGCGATACAAAGGGGAAACCGCAACTGACCACTTGGCACTCTAATCCAGTTTCTTCAAGAACCTCTCGGAAAACAGCATGTTGTGGTTCTTCATTTGCTTCAATGTGACCGCCTGGAGGTAACCAAAAACCAAGTTTTTGATGTTCGTGTAATAAAAACTCACCATGCTCATTACGGATCATTGCTGTTGCCGTAAAATGTTTAACTTCCTCTCTCATCTCACCACATCCCTTTTTTATTTTGTTATTCTTACATTGTATTTCTGGTGTTGAGCCTAACACCTTGTTGCCTTCCAGTCACGGTAACCATTTCAACTTACATGAGGCATTTAAAGCGCAGTCAGCGGAAAGAAATTATCATATGCTTAGCTGATGGCGATTGGTTATTAACTCAGGTGGTTAAATTGAAAAAAGAATTTGATTTTTATAAGCAACAAGCTATGAACTTTGAGAATGGGGAACAAAATAAAAACCCATGAGATTTGTTATTGTTCATCATAAAGATGCGCAATAAATTGAACAAATTAGAGGAATAGCCAGCACATAGACTGGCTATTTCTGATAAAACCATTACGCGGTTAATGCAAGTTTTGCTCCAAACATCAAGAATACAGCACCAATACAGCTATTAGAGAACTTCGAAAGCTTTTTATTATGTTTAACCATATTCGTTACGGCAACAGCACCAAAAATTAGCAGTGATAAATAAATCATACTACAAGTTTCTAAAATTAGGCCAAGTATGAAAAATGGCACACCTGCACTTGGGTAAGCTGGGTCAATAAATTGGATAAAAAATGAAACATAGAAAATGATCATCTTAGGATTTAGTAAACTTAAAAAAACGGCTTTCTTATAGGTGCCCTTGGTTTCTAAGATAATTGAATCAACATCACCTGTATTTTCTTTCTTATGCAATACGCTATACAGGGTTTTAATCCCTAAATAAAATAAATAAGCCGCCCCTACGTATTTTATAACACTAAAAAAGATAGGTGATGTTTTTACTAAAGATGCAACGCCTAAAAATGATAGAAAAATGAGCACAGCATCCCCGGTAAAGACACCTAATGCGGCTTTATAACCTTTTTTCACACCATATTTTGCACTGCTAGTTAAAACAAATAAAGAATTAGGGCCTGGTACCAATGTAATAAAAATAACACCGATAAGATAAGTCCATAAGTTTGTAATACCAAGATTTTCAAGCATAGGAAACCCGCTAACTCAATAAAAGTTATAACAAAAAATTCACATCATTTATTTATGACTATATGATACAGGCTTTACATTACTTATAAAAGATATCACCACATAATAATGCCAATATGAAATATAAATCCAAATAATATTAAAACACCAGATAAACAACAATGAATGAAGATCAAAAAACAGAATAACAAACCAAAACAAGCGCCTTAGTTAGAAGTTAACTATAAATAGCTAATCAAGTAGCTATAAATGCCAATATAAACAATCAAGTCAGCATTTAATTTTATAGAATAAATAAAAGTAGTAGTAGTGATTTGATTAAGGTTTCGCGTTATAACATAAAAGTTCGTGCTATTTAAAAGTAAAATTGGATAAAACCTGTATAAAGCTAAAATAGCTCATTACTAATATTTCATCTCTTTAAAATCAATCAAGTTATATAAGTGTTCAAAATTACAATAAGGTTAGCGTAAATGGTGTCACAACAAAGTAATCAATGGCAAAAAGCAATGATGGCAGGCGCTGTTCATACCGCTCCTCTTAATCTTGCTGTTATTCCTTGGGGAGTTTTAGCAGGTTCAATGGCGGTCGAAACTGGTCTCGATTTCTGGCAAAGCGTGGCGATGTCCGCGATGGTATTTGCAGGTGCGGCACAATTAGTCACTCTTGGGTTGCTTAACTCGGGTGCTGGCTATATCACGATTGTTATTTCTGTTTTTTTTATCACTTCCCAGCATTTACTTTATGGACTGACATTACGCCCCCAAGTTAAAGACTTTACAACTCCTCAGCGCCTTAGTATCGGTTTCTTATTAACAGATGAATTATTTGCGATTAGCGCTGCTAAACGTCAGAGTTTAAGCTTTCCTTATTTGTTTGGTGCGGGGTTTAGTTTTTATCTCGTTTGGTTAATTACTAGTCTTTGTGGGATTGCAATGGCCAATATTGTGGGCGATTTGAGCCGCTTACATCTCGACTTTTCTGTCGTGGCAACTTTGCTTGCAATCGTCGTTCCATTAACAAAAAAAATAAGTACGTTGTGTGGCGTGATCTTTTCACTCGTTGTCGCTATCGTACTTTCAATGTACTCCTTCAGTAGTGCTATTGTTATCGCAGGTGTGGGTGGGATGTTTGTTTCGGTAGCCGTTTCACGTTTATTGAAGGAGGAAAAATGATTTGGCTTTTAATTATTACCTTAACAGCGGTTGTTTTTACTCTACGTTATATTTTTCTAATACCACAGTTGCCAATACGCCTTCCTCTTGTGGTTCGTCAAGCACTAGGGTATTCAGCACCTTGTTTATTAACCGCAATTTGTGCCCCTGTTATCCTATTAGAAAACCATGAATTGCGATCCTTCCCTGATAATCCTTATTTATGGGGGGCGCTATTCTGTGTCATCGTGGCTTCTGTATTAAAAAACATGCTGCTAACTGTCGGCCTTACCTTAGTATTTTTCTATTCTCTTATTTATTTTATCGGTTAACTTATTATTTAAGATAAAGCATCGTTCAGCGCTTTGCTTTATCTTGGTTAATCCCTCATAATATGGCCCTCTCAAAATACATTCCTTTTCAATTTCACCCTGTCATTGATTGTCATAGTGAATACTTTATTGGCCTTACTCAATAAATAGCCAATTAACCTTTATAGATAATGGATAATACAATACCATGCTTAATAATTATGTTTTACGCAGCGTTCGCTATATGTTGGACTTAAGCGACGCCCAAATGGTTAAAATCGTAAAACTCGCAGATTTGGCTGTAACAAAAGAAGAAATGGTGGCTTGGTTAAAAAAAGATAATGAACCTGAATATGTTGAATGTAACGATAATGTAATGGGTCATTTTCTAAATGGCTTAATCTATCACCGCCGTGGTAAAGATGAAAACCACCCCGCTCCCGAAGTCGATAGCCGACTTAATAACAATATTATGCTCAAAAAATTACGCGTGGCTTTTGAATTAAAAGATACGGATATGATTGAAATTTATCAGCTTGTTGATTTTCGTGTATCCAAGCCTGAGCTTAACGCAGTTTTCCGTAAACCTGGGCATAAAAACTATCGCGAATGTGGAGACCAATTACTGCGTTACTTCCTAAAAGGCCTGACAATTCGCCTACGTGGTGATAAATAACCGTTATTTTTGTTTGTTTTTTATTCATTAATTTTGCATTCTCCTGACATTTGTCTATAATAGAAGTGACAAATGTCAGGAGGTTCAAATGAGAAACTATATCCCCACAACCCCACTTCAACCGACTGCTTCATCCTTTAAACCACTGTGGCGCCATGTAGGGTTACCCGCAGAACGTGGTATTGAGTTAACTCATTTCTTGCGTCAAGGCCTATCTGTCTCTGTCTTAGACAATATCCAAGAATGGTCAGGAATGAGCAAAACTGAATTATTGCGAATATCCGGCATTAATGAGCGCAATATTGCTCGACGTAAAAATGCTGGCCAGCCCCTTAATGCTGATGAAAGTGAGAGAATTGCTCGTCTAGTGCGGGTATTCGATGCTGCGGTGCGTTTATTTAATGGAGATAAGCACGCGGCTAGTGATTGGCTTAACCACCCAGTTAAAGGGTTAGGACATTTACGCCCTATTGAGCTTATTGCGACAGAAAGCGGAGCCATTGAAGTGATTGATTTGATTGGCCGTATTGAACATGGCGTATTCTCATGATTTTATATCGATTGGTTAAATCCAATTTTGCGCATGATGCATGGTCGGGCCAAGGAGCTATGCTCTACGGCGGGCGTTGGAATCATAAAGGGACTCCTGCTGTTTATACTTCAACGAGTATTTCATTAGCGACCCTTGAAGTACTCGTTCACATCAATCAAGACATACTATTGAGCCAGTTCAGCTTACTATCCATAGATATCAATGATAAGTACGTGATGAAATTGTCGTTAGATCACCTTCCGACAGATTGGCAACAAGACCCCGCACCAACCTCCACCATGGATATTGGCACTATATGGCTTAATAACCAAGATAGTCTAGCATTATTAATTCCCTCTTGTATTGTTCCCTATGAATACAACGCAATTATTAACCCGTTACATCCGCAATTTCAAAAAGCTTTACATACCGTTAAACCACTAGATTTTAGTGTTGACCCGCGCTTAGCATAATTAGATATTTGCTAATAAATACTGTAAAAAAGCATCTATTTTCGGTGATAATGCACTACGGCTCGCATAAACCGCGCGAAGTTCTATAGGCGCTGGCGATACTTCATCGAATGCTATCCGCACTAATTTCTTCTGTTTAATCTGTTCTTCGCATGCATCTAACGCCAAAATAGCATAACCTACCCCATTCACTGCAGCAGTATGAGCCAAAATACCACTATTCACTCGGTAGCTGCTGTCAATTATCACTTTTTTCTGTAAGCCAGATGAATCAATAAATATCCACGGTTGCCCCTGTAATGCACTCAAGCTCGAAATGCACGGCATATTGGCTAAGTCAGAGTATGAACACGGTTTTCCTACTTTTTCAATTAATTGGGGTGATGCAACAACAACGCTTTGCCATGATTTGATCAGACGTGAGTGATAGCTACTGTCTTCAAGATGACCACGATGAAAAGTGAGTAACAAATCAATATCATCACTAATAACATCTTGAGGTATTAATTGTGTATCACAGTGAATATTCAATTGTGGGTGAGATAATGCAAACTTCGCTAATAAATCTGCTAATAATAAACTACCGGATTCACTGGGAATAGTTAGCCTTAACGTGCCTGTAATTTGTTGTGGATGACATATTTGCACTACAACTTGCTCTAATTCACTGACTAGTTTTTGGCTTTGTTCAAATAAAATATTTCCTGTTTCCGTTAGCCGCATTTGCCGGGTTGTACGTTCAATTAACTGGCTGTTAAGTTGTTGTTCCAACTGTTTAATATAACGACTCACATTCGATGTTGGCATTGAAAGTAACTTTGCCGCATTAACAAAATTTCCTTGTGTCGCGACGGCAATAAACACTTTCAATAAATTCAGGTCAACAGCCATTTCTAATTCCTATAGTTCACGCGCTATTAACTTGCACTAATAGCATTAGCAGTAACCAAAATCCATTATTTTTTGATACCGCTGTGCCAGTAATACGTCTATGTCTAATTGAGTTAGCTCATTTAAATCAGTGAGTAACTGTTGTTTTAATTGTTGTGCAGCTAACTGATAGTCGCAGTGAGCCCCACCCAAAGGCTCAGAAATAATGGTATCGATAATACCTAACTCTTTTAACCGTGGAGCGGTCATTCCCATTACTTCCGCTGCAATTTGTGCCTTCTGGGAATCTTTCCATAAAATAGAGGCACAACCTTCTGGAGATATCGCCGCATAAGTACTGTATTCCAACATATTAATACGATCCCCCACACCAATCCCTAATGCACCACCAGAACAACCTTCACCTGTAATGACACAAATAATAGGGGTTTTTAAATGAGACATTTCTATAATATTGCGTGCAATAGCTTCTGCTTGCCCGCGCTCTTCAGCACCAACACCGGGGTAAGCCCCAGCAGAATCAATAAATACCATCACTGGTAAGTGGAAACGTTCCGCCATTTTCATTAAACGAAGTGCTTTACGGTAGCCTTCTGGCGATGGCATCCCAAAATTACGCATAACTTTCTCTTTTGTTGTCCGCCCTTTTTGTTGCCCAAGCACCATAACCGGCCTACCATCTAAACGAGCAAGGCCACCCACCAGCGCTTTGTCATCAGCAAAAGCTCTGTCACCCGCTAATTCCTGAAACTCAGTAAATATTAATGGAATATAATCAAGGGGATAAGGCCTTAATGGGTGTCTCGCTAATTGGACAATCTCCCATGCCCCAAGCGATGCAAATATGGTTTTCGTAAGCGAATGACTCTTTTTTCTCAAGAGCTGGATTTCTTCTTCTAATTTAATCTCTGATGGATGTCCTTTTTGCTTGAAGGCAATAAGCGCTTCAATTTTGTCATTGAGTTCAACGATAGGTTTCTCAAATGCAAGAAAATGATTAGTCATAACGTTCCTAAAATGGTAACAGCAATCTTAGGAGTGTAATCAGAGAATAAATCCCATTCTATGCTTAAAAATAGGATTAATTGTTATCAAGAATGGGATAATGTTTTAACGCTGACTTTTCTTTAGCAAATTTGATTTTAAGCTGTTTTCCATAATCTTTTGAAAATTAGAGCATAAAAAGTGATTTTCTTCAGGGCAATTCGCAATATGCAAAATACCCTTTTTTAAGGCTAATAACCCCTGTATGGTTTGCTCAATTTCTTCTGCTTTTTCAAGTAGGCTCGCACGTTCAATATTAGGGCCATCCTTATGGTTGAGCATGCTAGCAATTTCATCGAGTGAAAATTTAGCTTCTTGCCCCAATGCAATTAAAGACAAACGGGTTATTACGTCTTTCCCGTGATAAACCCGTTTTAACCCTTTACGCCCTATCGGCTTAATCAGCCCTCTCTCTTCATAATAACGTAGGGTTGATGCTGCTAAACCTGATAATTGGCTAACTTGAGAAATATCTAACTCATCATACATGAAATACTAACCCGCTATAATACTCGCTAATCAGGCTAATTGTTGGCGCAGTAACACCGTAATCGTGCCATTCATAAAAATTTCACGGTCAACAACGTAACCTAACTTTTCAGCCACACGTAAAGAAGCTAAGTTCCTCGGTTCAATAAAACAAATAGATTGCCGATACTTATTTTCTTTCGTCAGCCAAGACAGTGCAGCCTGCATAGCCTCTGTTGCATAGCCTTTTCCTTGATGTTCAGGTGCAATGACCCAACCCGCTTCTGGAATGCCTTTAACATGGGGTTCGACCATACGATGAAAATCCGCGAAACCTAAATCACCAATATATTGACCACTCGCTTTTTCACGGACAGCCCAATAGCCAAAGCCTAATAATGGCCATAAACCACCATAAGCTAACATTCTCATCCATGATTCGCGCTCACTAGAAGGCATACCACCAATGTAACGAACCATTGACTCAGTCGCCCATAACTTCGCAAGTGCAGGAAAATCACTTACTTGGTGTTTATTTAATATCAGTCTATCTGTTTCAAGTTCAGGTATTACAGCCATTGATTGCTTCTCCTTGCTATCTAAATGGGGGTTCATCGAACGTTCTTAATTTCCTTGAATGCAATTTATCCCCTTCTTTCCTCAATAAATCAATAGCACGAATACCTATTTGCAAATGTTCTGAGATTGCACCTTCATAAAAACTGTTTGCTTGACCGGGCAATTTAATTTCACCATGCAGAGGCTTATCAGAAACACATAACAGCGTGCCATAAGGAACCCTGAAGCGATACCCCTGAGCTGCAATTGTGGCACTTTCCATATCCACGGCAACCGCGCGGCTTAAACTAAAACGGCGAGCCGTTGCAAAAAAACGTAATTCCCAATTTCTGTCATCTGTTGTAACAACGGTTCCAGTTCGTAGACGTTGTTTTACCAATTCCCCAGGCATATTGCTAACTTGTTTTGTAGCGTCATATAGCGCACGCTGGACTTCCGCAATACTTGGAATAGGAATATCTGGCGGTAATACATCATCAAGAATATGGTCATCACGCAAATAAGCATGGGCCAGAACATAATCGCCAATTTTTTGGCTTTCTCTTAACCCGCCACAATGGCCAATCATCAACCAAGCATGTGGTCGTAAAACGGCTAAATGATCGCAAATATTCTTTGCATTTGAAGGCCCAACACCGATATTTACTAAAGTAATTCCTGCCCCATCTCTAGCGATTAGATGATAGGCAGGCATTTGAAATCTTTTCCATGTCAAATCTGATGTCGCTATTTGTGGGTCTGCATTCTCAGCGGTTAAATAATTATGTCCAACACAAGATAATGCAATATAACGACTTTCAGGATCACGTACCTGTTCACATGCCCAATTCACAAATTCATCGACATAACGGTTATAATTAGTGAAAAGAATGTACGGTTGAACATGTTCAGGTGGGGTTCCTGTATAATGCTTTAATCGCGCTAATGAAAAATCCACACGTAATGCATCAAAATGAGACAGCGGCATTTCATCCGTAGCAGAGTTCAAACCATCTGTAATATCATCACTGATATGAGATAAATCGGTTATCGGAAAATGTGCAGCTAAATTACTGCTCATACTCCTATCTAATGCTAAATCTGAACCATCAATGACAAAAGGATAAGGAATTTCAATTTTTGAAGGGCGAACGGAAAAAGTGACATCATAATCCTGTTGTAGGATAGATAATTGCTCAACTAAATAAGCACGGAATAGTTCTGGCTGAGTCACCGTAATGGTGTAATCACCCCGTTTAACAAAACGTGCATAAGCACGGGTTTTTTCGCAATGATCAACTTTGCCTTCCCATGTAACACACAGTTCGGGATAAGCAAATAACCCATTTTCCCTTTCTGTAATATCGGGTATGCGGCCTTCTTTTACATAAATAGCGATAGCATCTCTTAATGAATCAATCGCATTGCTATATAACAACGAAAGTTTATCTAAAACATCTTCAATAGATAAGTTTTCATATTTCTGGCATTTTTCCAAAGACACACACAACTCCTTATCATCAGATAAAATTATCTCCGATAACATAGAGTATCAATGTGACAGTTGCAAAATATATCGCGATTAACGTACTTATATCACAGTTAATGTACTACAAAGGATAAAACAATTGGTAATGTGAATACCGCAGCCACGGTTTGTAATGTAATTATACCTGCCATTAGTTGGCTGTCCCCATTTAACTGACGCGTTAAAATATAAGCGGTTGGCGCAGTAGGAATAGCAAAAAATAGTACTAATAGAATTGTTTCAAGGTTTGGCAAAGAAAATAAGCCCGCCACTGTTAATGCTAAAATAGGCATAAGAAGTAAACGTAACAATGTTGACGCCATAATAGGCTTAAATTCATTTCTTAGTGTTGAGGTTTGTAATGCGGCTCCAATACAGATTAAGCCTAATGGTAAGCTGGCAGCTGCGAGTAGTTTTAAAAATTGGTCCGAGCCAAAGGGTAATCCCACTGGGGATATATTCAATAACACGCCAACGACACAGGAAATGATCAATGGGTTTTTTATGATTGGTAATAAAATTTGCTTAGCTGAAACCTTTTGTCCTGAAGATAACGAAAGCACAGCAATGACATTACAGCTTGGTACTAAAACAGCCATAATTACCGCAGCAATAGCGATCCCTTCTTTGCCAAATAAATCAGCAACAATAGCCAACCCTAAATAAGTATTAAAACGCGTGATTCCTTGGATATGCGCGCCAAATCTCGGGATAGGTATTTTGAATAAATATTTACAACCTAGAACTAGCACAGAACTAATTGCTAAAACACAAAGGATGGCGCTCGCTAAATAGGGTAATTTAGGGTTGTCCAAAGGTGCAGTTGCGAGACTGTTAATTAATAATGCAGGAAACAAAATAAAATAGTTTAATTTTTCAGCACTCGGCCAAAAATCAGTGGTGAATATTGTCGAGCGACGCAATACAAATCCCATTGCAATCAGAGCAAATAATGGCCACAAAACTAATAGAATCTTATCCATGAGAACGTAATCTGTTTTTATTTGAGCATTAAGTGAGTTTGTTAATCAGTCTATCGTTAAATTTTTGTAGCTGATAGGTAAAAAAAGCGCTATTCCTATGTTTTGCTTTTCTTAGCTTATTTTCGATTAAATCGAGATTGCATCGACTTTCTCTTATTTATATTTAAATAATATATTTTTCCGCCCTTAAAACACAAGCTCCTAAACTTATCTCACTTCGACATATAAAAATCATTTGCTTAGGAGTTCAATATTATGTATTTTTATTCATTATAAATGCATAATTAAAGAGGTTAGTATGTTTAAAAAATTAGTTTTTGCTGGCTGTATGTCATTGGCAGCCTTCGCCGGGAATGTTTACGCAAAAGAAAGCTATACCGTTGGTGCTGGTGGGACTTACCGTCCGTTTGAATATGAAAATAGCCAAAAACAGCTCGAAGGCTTTGATATTGACATCATTAAAGCAATTGCAGAAGCAGAAGGTTTTGACGTTAAACTTGTCAATACCCCTTGGGAAGGAATTTTTGCGACCTTATCGTCTGGTGATAGAGATATTTTAATTTCGGGGATCACAATTACAGATAAACGCAAAAATATGGTTGATTTCTCTAACCCCTATTTCCCGGCTGAGCAAGCGATCGTCATCAGTGAAACATCTGATGTTAAAGACTTAAATAGCTTAAAAGACCTGAATGTAGGTGTTGTGAACTCCAGCACTGGTGATATTGTTGTTTCTGATGTAATAGGTAAAAACAGTACAGCAATCAAACGTTTTGACAATACTCCTCTTTTATTACAAGAACTATTCGAAGATGGCATTGACGCTGCAGTTGGTGATGTCGGCGTAATTAAATATTATATAAAAACGCACCCTGAGAAAAAATTTAAACTGATTTACGATAACCATTTCGAAAAACAATATTTTGGTATTGCTGTCGCTAAAGGAAATAGTGAATTACAGCAAAAAATAAATAATGGCTTAGATAAGATTATTGCAGACGGTACATACAATAAAATTTACCAAAAATGGTTTGATGAAAATGTTCCTCAATTACCAAAACAATAATTAAATTTAACTTAAAGCCATCTATGGATGGCTTTTTCACGTTTTAAATCAGGGTGAAAATTAAGATGTCTGCGTTTCGTTGGGAAATAATTGAAGAGTATGCTCCATTATTTGCTGAAGGCGCAATGATGACGATAAAAGCAACCATCATTTGCGTTATTTTAGGCTCACTATGGGGATTAACCCTCGGTTTAGGCAGAACGGCCAAAGCTGAACAAGGGATTTGGAAACCTATTTTACACTATTTTGTACAGTGGCCAGTTCGCTTCTATGTCAGTGCCTTTCGTGGTACTCCACTATTTGTTCAAATAATGGTTGTTCACTTTGCCTTAGTGCCACTGTTTATTAACCCTCGTGATGGCTTATTTGTTACATCAGGGTTAATGTCTGTTGATACCGCTAAAATGCTCCGCTCCGATTACGGTGCTTTTCTATCTTGCGTCATTGCAATTACTTTAAACTCAGGAGCTTATGTCTCTGAAATATTCCGTGCGGGTATTCAATCCATTGATAAAGGGCAAATGGAAGCCTCTCGTGCGCTTGGTATGAGTTGGGCAAAAACAATGCGCAAGGTGATTCTTCCGCAAGCTTTTCGGCGCATTCTTCCCCCATTGGGAAATAATGCCATCGCAATTGTCAAGGACTCCTCCCTCGCTTCCGCAATTGGTTTGGCCGATCTCGCCTATGCAGCAAGAACAGTCTCCGGCGCTTACGCAACTTACTGGGAACCCTACTTAACAATATCTGTGATTTATTGGATGCTGACATTTATACTTGCTCAGTTGGTGCAATATATGGAAAGAAGGTTGGGCAGAAGTGATTTACGTTAATAATTTACAAAAAAAATTTGGTGATGCTCATGTACTTAGAGGCATTTCTTGTGAAGTTAAACCTCAAGAAGTGATTTGTGTCATTGGCCCTTCTGGTTCAGGAAAAAGTACCTTTTTACGTTGTTTGAATGCGCTAGAACGCCCTGACGGGGGCGAAATTCAAGTCAATGGTTTTAACGTTCATGATCCTAAAACTGATTTAAATAAAATGAGAGAAAATGTGGGGATGGTGTTTCAGCGTTTTAACCTATTCCCCCATATGACCGTGTTAGAAAACTTGATGATGGCGCCAACCTTAGTGAAAGGAATAAAAAAGGAATTGGCACTTAAACAAGCAGAACAACTTCTGATCAAGGTAGGGTTGTTAGATAAAATTGATGCATGGCCAGCCAGTTTATCCGGTGGGCAGCAACAACGAGTCGCTATTGCTAGAGCGTTAGCCATGCAACCATCCATTTTGTTATTTGATGAGCCGACATCTGCACTTGACCCCGAATTAGTTGGTGAGGTTCTTTCAGTGATGAAAACCCTTGCAAATGAAGGTATGACAATGGTTATCGTCACCCATGAAATGGGGTTTGCACGTGAAGTTGCCGACCGAGTCTTGTTTATTGACCAAGGTATTATTCAAGAAGAAGGCACGCCAGAACAACTCTTTACTGCACCTAAAAACCCACGGACTGCGGAGTTTCTAAGTAAAGTACTTTAATTTTATAGCCTGCTTAGTATGCTAAGCAGGTTTTTCTGATAGCCAGGTCTTTTTATTATCGATACGCTAAGAATATTCGCTCTTAATAAAGATTAATTTATGGATATCAAAAGCCTCTGCAAACAATACCGCTCAGGGAAAAAATTTAAATATGTTTTCTTCTGGGGCCACCAAACCAAACAAAATCAAATTACAAAAAGCTGCTTCAGCCAATGGTACCCTTCCCCATTTATTGTTAATAACCACCGCTTTGCCAGTGCAGAACATTTCATGATGGCCGAAAAAGCACGCTTATTTGGTGATTTAGAAACATTGGATAAAATCATTCATGCACCAAATCCCGGAGCGGCTAAAGCATTTGGTCGTGAAGTTCGTGGGTTTAAGCAAGATGTTTGGGATGAAAACCGTTTTGCTATTGTTGTCAGCGCTAATATGGCAAAATTCTCTCAACATGAAGAATTAAAACAGTTTTTACTCTCCACAAACGAACGTGTTCTAGTTGAAGCTAGCCCCGTCGATAAAATTTGGGGAATAGGCCTTGCCGAAGATAGTGAAAATATTGAAAACCCATTAACATGGAAAGGGTTAAACCTTCTCGGTTTCGCATTAATGGATGTTAGAAGTCATCTAGCCAATTAACTCTCTAATTTTTGCTTATTTTCTGATAAAATGAAAAACCCGTTGTTATTAAACAGCGGGCCCGTCATTATTTTATCAAAATATAGAATATACTACTGAGCTTTATTATAAAGGCATTCTGTATTCAATTACCCCAGGCTTTTCTGCCACCCAGTTATACAATTTTTGGCCTCGCAAATTGGTTTCTTGTGTATGCCAATATAGACGGCCACATTGTTTCTCTTGCGCTTGTGCGTGTACAAATTCAATTAATTGTTTTCCTACATGACGTCCTCTCATTTCTGGCGTCACATATAAATCTTCAAGGTAACAAAAATCATTTTCAGCCCATGTTGAGCGGTGAAATAAATAATTCACAAAACCAACAACTTTTCCATTTTCCAACGCAACAGCACAGTACATCGGCTCACTCTCATCAAAAAAGCGCTCCCATGCTTTTAAGGTAATTTCTTCACTTAAATCTACCTGATAAAATTTCTGATACTCTAACCAATACACTAACCACTCTGGGTAATGTTCTGGCGCAACAAATTCCACTGTAACTGGTAATGCTGTTTTATTCATAATAACCCTTCCATTTGTAGACATATTACATAATGGCGCTATAGTACCTAGCAATCTGGCTCTATATAAGAGACACTTTTGTTATTTATTTAGGATCCACTTTATGCGACGCCAACAGCATGCCCAGTTCCCATTACTATTACTTGAAAAAGGTTACATTAAAGAAAATGTTTATCACACAATACGTAATGCCATCTTAGATGGACGTATTGCTGCTGGAATTAAACTTCCTTCCTCTAGAGCATTAGCAGAAATGATGGCGATCTCACGAAATTCGGTAATTGCTGGGTTTGAACGACTAATTGATGAAGGATACCTTTATTCCCAAAAAGGCTCAGGGACTTATGTTTCCCCCCATATTCCTGATGAGTTAATTGGTGCCATAAGTAGCACTAAACAGGGTGACCAATCTGGATATCCTGCATTAAATCTGAATCCTAGAGTTTCCACTTTATCGAATTTATGGGAAAAATCACGTCCAAATACCAACAAACACCAAATGTTTAATATCGGTATTGGTTGTGTGGACCAATTCCCGCATGAATTATGGGGAAGATTATTAGGTCGAGTTTGGCGTAAGTCCAAACAAATTATTACGCATTTTAATCACCCTGATGGGTATACACCACTAAAAGACTTATTGGTAGATTACGTCCGTTCGACTCGGGGAGTTCATTGTAAACAGCAGCAAATTATTATTGTTAATGGAACACAGCAAGCCATTAATTTAGCGGCAAAAGTCTTATTACAGCAAGGGGATAAAGTATGGTTAGATGACCCTGGCTATGATAGTGCGAGAGCTATTTTAACCGCTGCTGGTGCTGATATTGACGCTATTCCATCCGACAAAGAAGGAATGGATATTATATATGGTGCGAAACACCATAAAACAGCAAAATTAATTTATACCACGCCTTCTCACCAGTTCCCTCTGGGCACAACTCTCAGCTTACCTCGGCGTTTAGCATTATTGGATTGGGCGCAACAAAATAACGCATGGATTTTTGAGGATGACTACAATAGTGAATTTCGCTTTTTATCAAAGCCAATTCAAGCATTGCAAGGCTTAGATAATCATCAACGTGTTATTTATGCAGGGACATTTTCTAAAATGATGTACCCCGGCTTTCGTTTAGGTTTTTTAATAGTGCCAGAAATTCTGAGTGAGGCATTCACCATGATGAAATATTATAGTGATAGCCACTGTGGTTATTTAGAACAGGCCGCTTTAGCTCAGTTTATCCAAGAAGGCCACTATGCACGCCATGTCAGAAAAATACGGAAGATATGTTACGAGAGGCAAAATACTTTTATCAGTGCCATCAATCACTATCTCCCTCACCTATTTAATGTACAGATGACGGATTCAGGCATTCATACTGTTTGTTGGGTGAAAGACGGTTATGATATTAACGTGATCCTTAACCAATGCCGTCTGTTGGGCTTTGGCGCACAACCGTTATCACGCTACTGTATTCAAAGTACTCACCAAAATGCAATTCTATTTGGCTATGCTGCCCATTGTGAAAACGAGATAATTAGCAATATAAAATTACTCAGTGAACAATTGAGTAATATATACCCTAGCTAAACAAAAATGATTTTCAGCGTTTATCCGATAGCGAGAATTTTTCTAATCTTTATAACTGTACCTTAATAGCATTGTTTATATTGAGGTGCTTTTATGACAAAAATAAATTATCCCCATGAGTACGAAGTTGGCGATGTTGTCTTTACCAGTATTGGGACTGAGCTATTTCGCCAAATAGCCTCGGCATCTTTATGCTGGAGTAACCATGTTGGCATGATTGTAGGTCATAATGGTGAAGATTATTTAGTTGCAGAAAGCCGCGTTCCCCTTTCAACAACCACGACCTTATCGCGGTTTATTGCCCGTTCGTCTGACAATCGTTACAGTGTACGCCGATTTTCCCATACATTAACAAGTGAACAAAAATCCGCATTAGTCGCCGAAGTTCCTGCTCGTTTAAATAAGTTTTATCACACGGGATTTAATTATGAGTCTTCTAGGCAGTTTTGTTCAAAGTTTGTTTTCGATATTTATCAATCTGCGTTATCAGTTCAAATAGGGGAATTAGAAACCTTCAAGGAATTATTAACTAAAAACCCGAATGCAAAATTAATTTTTTGGAAGTTATGGTTTATTGGACAAATTCCATGGGAACGTAAAACAGTTACTCCTGCAAGTTTATGGCATCACCCTGAATTATCATTAATTTATCGCAGCCATGATGACATTCATTAATTAGCGATATTGATATTTGACTAAGCCACTCAACGTTTATAAGAGTGGCTTAACATGATGCCTTAATCTTTATCAATCAATAAGCATTACATCACCATTAAGCAAATTTGCTGTAATAGCCAGTTATTATAGTAAAGCCTCTTCTATTAGAGACTTTACTTTGCTTACCTGTACCGGAATTGCGTGGGTTATCGCGATTATTTTTTCTTATTTAGCATCGATTTCAAGTCAGCAAACGGGTTATAAGTTGCTGCTTCAATATCATTTTGTGCATCTTCCCCTGCCACGACATTAGTGCCATACATTTCAGCTTCTGTGTACTTCGAATGCTCATGATCATGGCAAAATAAACACAATAGCTCCCAATTGCTGCCATCTTCAGGGTTATTGGTATGATCATGGTCGATATGATGCACAGTCAATTCACGTAAATTTGAATACACAAATTCACGAGTACAGCGTCCACAAACCCATGGGTAAATTTTAAGTGCTTTTTCACGATAGCCACTTTCTAATCGCGCATAGTTTTTAGGGATCAAAGCCATTGCCGATATTCCTATTAAAAATAGTAATTTTGAGATAATACGCCTAATATACCTCAATTCAGAGCAAAAAAAGAAACTCAAAACAACAAAAAACCCAGATATGATGACATCGCCAACTTTATAGGGCATGTCATCAACTCCAGGCTAATTTATTAGTTAGTTTTTACTTAGATTACTTATTCAACAATTCTCTACGGATAATCTCAGCCCCTGCACTTAATGCATTAAGTTTACCCGTTGCGACCCGTCGAGATAATGGTGCCATACCACAGTTTGTTGATGGATAAAGTTTATCAGCATCCACAAATTGCAGCGCTTTTCGTAACGTATTGGCGACTTCTTCTGGTGTTTCGATGATATTGCTAGCCACATCAATCGCCCCCACCATCACTTTTTTACCGCGAATAAGCTCAATTAAATCCATAGGAACATGGGAGTTATGGCATTCTAAGGAGATAATATCAATATTCGAGGTTTGCAGTTTTGGGAAAGCCTCTTCATATTGCCGCCACTCAGAACCCAGTGTCTTTTTCCAGTCAGTATTAGCTTTGATGCCGTATCCATAACAGATGTGAACTGCTGTCTCACATTTCAGCCCTTCAATGGCTCTTTCTAACGCAGCCACCCCCCAATCGTTTACTTCATCAAAAAACACATTAAAAGCCGGCTCATCAAACTGAATAATATCAACGCCCGCGGCTTCAAGCTCTTTTGCTTCTTGATTCAATATTTTAGCGAACTCCCATGCCAGTTTTTCACGACTTTTATAATGGTTATCATACAGTGTATCAATCATCGTCATCGGCCCAGGAAGCGCCCATTTAATCGGCTGTTTTGTTAGCTTACGTAAAAATTTAGCATCTTCCACAAAAACAGGTTTTTGGCGTTCAACCGCTCCAACTACCGTCGGCACGCTCGCATCATAACGATCACGAATTTTAACCACTTCACGCTTTGCAAAATCAACACCACTGAGGTGTTCAATAAATGTCGTCACAAAATGCTGGCGTGTTTGCTCGCCATCGCTAACAATATCAATCCCAGCACGTAGTTGATCTTCAAGGGATAAGCGCAATGCGTCTTGTTTTCCCTCGATGAGTTCTTCATTTTGCAGCTTCCAAGGAGACCAAAGCGTCTCAGGTTCAGCAAGCCAAGAAGGTTTTGGTAAGCTGCCCGCGGTAGATGTTGGTAATAATGTTTTCATAATAATTGACCTTAAATTTTTATAATTAATCAAAGCGCGTAGTTAGCAGACCATTGCTCTAGAATATGCTTATAGGGTTCAATAAAGTGTTCTTCCGTATATTTCCCTTGCTCAATAGCCAATCGGCTACGTTCTTCGCGGTCATAAACAATTTTTGTTAATGAATAATCTTGGTTCGTCAAACTCGGTTGATAGCATGGTCCCGCAACGGAGTTCGCATTGTAAATCTCTGGCCGATAAATCTTCTGGAATGTTTCCATCGTGCTAATTGTGCTAATTAATTCAATATTGCTGTAATCGCTCAGCAGATCTCCCGTAAAATAAAATGCCAGCGGTGCAACACTATTTTGAGGCATGAAATAACGAACCTGTAATCCCATCTTTTTAAAATATTGATCCGTTAATGAAGCCCCATTTTGCTGATATTCAATACCCAATATAGGATGTTGATTCCCAGTTCGGTGATAAATGTCTTTATTGGAGACGCTTAAACATATTACTGGCGCCTTACTAAAATGCGCTTTATATTCGCTAGAATTCACAAAATATTTAAAGATATTCCCATGCAAGTCACCAAAGTTTTCTGGAATACTAAAGCTTACTTGGTTCTTATTGTGGTCTAACAATAAAACACTAAAATCATAATCACGCACATAAGATGAAAAGTTATTTCCGACAATACCCTCAGTTCGTTCACCTGTTTTATGATCAATAATATTGGTTTTTAATATTTCAATCACAGGGAACCTATTACTATTTTCCTCAACACTCATCTCGACAGAAATAATTTCCAACTCGATTGAATAACGGTCGCTTTTAGGGTTATCCCAATAGGCTAATGTATTGAAACGGTTGTTCATCATGACAAGCGTGTTACGCAAATTTTCTTGGCGATTTTTCCCTCTGGCTAAATTAGCAAAGTTAGTTGTAATACGTGTATTTTCAGAAGGATTATAATTTTCATCAAAAAGACTACTTTTAATCGTAAATGTAAAATTTTTGTTCATTGTCTCGTCACACCCTAAATTCCAAGATGGAAACTCAATTGACTTCTTGATTTTCTAGAAGTTTTAGTTGTCCATTCATCAATCTTTATGTTGTAAATACGTTAATTCGTTTGCGTTATCTAATTTATGCCAGAGCTATTGATTGAGTGAAAGCGACTTAATTTCATTTCGAACATGAACGATTTTCATGATCATCTATTTCACTTATTTTAATTATGCGACAAAGAACCAAGAAATATTATTTTTCATTATAATTCATAATGTTAAGTGCATTATATGGACAATTTCCAAGAAGGGATGAATATTCGACTCGAAGACTTAAACATTGGTTAGTGAAATAAATTTATTTAGTACATATAGAAAACACTAGGTCATACAGTCAAAGTCATTAACTAAAATTAACTGCAATAATAAAAAGTGGCGCAGTATTATGCACAAAAAAAAGGCACTCGCCCCCGAGTGCCTTTTGACTACAACTCACTGAATATAAAGTAAATTACACCTATTCAGCGGTTCTGGTACTTGTGCGGATCAGGTAATCAAATGCGCTAAGTGCGGCTTTGGCCCCTTCTCCAGCTGAAATAATAATTTGTTTGTATGGTACCGTTGTACAGTCACCGGCAGCAAAAATACCTTTAATACTGGTTTCGTTACGTGCATCAATCTCGATTTCCCCCATACGGTTTCTAGCGACTGTGTCGCCTAACCAATTGGTATTAGGCAATAAACCGATTTGCACGAATGCTCCCGCCACTTCTAATAAATGTACGCTATCATCAGTGCGGTCTTTATATTCAAGACCCGTCATTTTACTGCCATCGCCTTTTACTTCTAAGGTTTGCGCATTGACGATAATATCAACATTCTTTAGGCTACGTGCTTTTTGCTGTAATACAGAATCTGCTTTCAGTTCCGGAGCAAACTCCAGAACGGTCACATGCTCAACGACACCGGCTAAGTCAATAGCCGCTTCAATACCCGAGTTACCACCACCAATAACGGCAACACGTTTACCTTTAAATAACGGACCATCACAGTGTGGGCAGAATGTTACACCCTTAGTACGATATTCTTGTTCCCCCGGAACACCCATATTTCTCCAGCGAGCACCTGTTGAAATAATAATACTGCGTGATTTTAAGATCCCACCCGATGCAGTTTCGATTTGGTGTAATCCACCTTCTTCTGCCGCAGGGATCAGTTTTGCAACTGATTGGCCATCAATGACATCAACATCATAGCTGTCCACGTGGTTCTTCAATGCGCCTGCAAAAATAGCCCCTTCCGTTTTGATAACTGAAATATAGTTTTCAATATCAACCGTGTCCATAACTTGGCCACCAAAACGCTCGCCAATTACGCCAGTACGGATCCCTTTACGTGCGGTATAGATTGCTGCTGAAGCTCCTGCTGGGCCACTACCAATAACAAGGACTTCAAAAGGCTCACGCTCTGTGAGTGATTTCGCTGCACGCGCATCTGCGTTGGTATCAACTTTGCTAACAATTTCACTTAACGTCATACGCCCTTGGCCAAACTCTTTTCCATTCAGGAAAACCGCAGGAACGCCCATCACATTACGTTCATCAATCTCATTTTGGAAAAGCGCACCATCAATAGCCGTATGGCTAATATTTGGATTTAAAACTGCCATTAAGTTCAACGCCTGAACAACATCTGGGCAGTTATGGCAAGATAAAGAATAATAAGTCTCAAAGTGGAATTCGCCTTCAAGGCCTTTAACCTGCTCTAATAACTCTTGCGCTTCTTTAGATGGATGACCACCGATTTGCAATAATGCCAGCACAAGAGAGGTAAATTCATGTCCCAAAGGTGAGCCTGCAAAACGCAAACCACTATCTGTACCTGGGTTAGTAATTAAAAAAGACGGTGTTCTTAGTGCGCTATTGCGCTCTTCACGTACAGTGACTTTATCTGACAGAGATGCAATTTGTTCTAACAGCTGCCTGATTTCATTTGATTTTTGGCTGTCATCTATATTAGCAACTAATTCAACGGGTTTAGTTAAACGTTCTAAGTAGGCTTTCAACTGTGCCTGTAAATTATTGTCGAGCATGTAATCCCCTTTAATTTTTATCATAAAATCGGGTACATATACCCGTCATGATCCAAGTTGCAGGCCTAAACACCTGCAACCTGAATTATTCAGTGTTAATCAATTGGGTTAGATTAATTAGATTTTGCCGACTAAGTCCAAAGATGGAGACAGTGTTGCATCACCTTCTTTCCATTTAGCTGGGCAAACTTCACCTGGGTGGCTTGCAACATATTGTGCTGCTTTAACTTTACGTAACAGGTCAGCTGCATCACGACCGATACCTTCAGCAGTAATTTCGATTGCCTGAATGATACCTTGTGGGTCAACAACGAAAGTGCCGCGGTCTGCTAAGCCTTCGTTTTCACGCATATTTTCAAAGTTACGTGTTAATGCGCCAGTTGGGTCACCGATCATGGCATATTTGATTTTACCGATAGTTTCTGAACTTGCATGCCATGCTTTATGGGTAAAATGTGTGTCAGTAGAAACAGAGAAAATTTCAACACCTAATTTTTGGAATTCTTCATAATGGTCAGCAATATCACCCAGTTCAGTTGGGCAAACAAAGGTAAAGTCAGCTGGATAGAAGAAGAAAACGCTCCATTTACCTGCAACATCTTTTTCAGAAACTTCGATGAACTGGCCATCTTTAAATGCTTGGTTAGTAAATGGTTTGATTTGAGTATTAATTAATGACATATGATGTTCTCCTGTTTGGTTGCCTATTAAGTTACTGTTTTACAGCAGCTTAATCCAATCATTACCCACTATCGATTTGATAGGCGCAACCTAATCATGTGCCAATAATTAATAGGTGAAGCATTAGAACGCTTACTGAAAAATTCAGCAAGCGTTTTATGCATTAATGGATGTTTTATGTACAGTAGGTTATGCCATGGTGGCAATCGTTTTGCGAAAACGAATGAGTGCGAGAGAAAAGAATACAGCACCAATAACAACAAGAACCGCAAATTGAGGCCAAACAATTTGGAAGCCAGCTCCGCGATATAAAATCGCTTGAGCAAGGCTAACAAAGTGCGTTGTCGGCATGGTTAACATAATGTCTTGAACAAGCTGAGGCATACTTTCTCGCGCTGTCATCCCGCCAGAAAGCATATTTAATGGCAATAACACTAAGATCATCAACAAACCAAACTGAGGCATGGAACGTGCAATCGTCCCCATAAAAATACCAATCGACGTTGTCGCAAATAAACTCAAAGCCACCCCACACATAAACAATAAGATAGAGCCTTCGATTGGTACTTGTAGCAATGTTTTTACGACCAAAATTAAGGAAACACCAGATGCAATCAATACCACCAGCCCCATTGACCATATTTTCGACATCATAATTTCAAATGGCGTTAGTGGCATGACCATCAAATGTTCGACTGTACCGTGTTCCCGTTCGCGGATTAGTGCAGCCCCCGTTAAAACAATCGATAACATCGTAATATTATTAATGATTGCCATAACAGAACCAAACCAGGACTGTGTCAAGTTAGGGTTAAAGCGCATCCTCACTTCCAAATCAACAGGTAAACTCGAATTACTACGGTATTTTGCTAAAAATTCATTCACTTCCCCTAAGGTAATATTTTGAATATAACTATTTCCTAAGAAAGCTTGGCTCATCCTTGTTGCATCAATATTTACCTGAATTTCTGGGTGCCGTCCGGCAAGCACATCACGTTGAAAATTAGGCGGAATATCTAGCGCAAAAGTATATGAACCACGATTTAACAAACCATCAATTTGATCTGGTGTGATATCCGCGGGTGGTAAAAAATAAGGCGCATAAAAGCTATTGATTATCCGATTTGATAACTGTGACTTATCTTGGTCAGCAATCGCAATGGGCGCATTATGTAAAGAGCCGGGAGTCACCGTTGCCGACGAATAAATCGATACCGTAAAAGCAAAGACAATCAACGCTAGCATTGCTTTATCGCGGCCTAAACTGCGTAACTCTTTGACTCCTAGGTTAAAAATATTCTGAATTTTACGTATCATCGCTATGCCTCCTGCTTTTTCAGGAATAAAACACTGAGCCCAATAACCAATGGAACAGTGATCAGTAATGGGATAAACGATGACTGTAAATCGAATAAATTTAGTCCCTTAGAGAAGGTTCCTCGCGTGATAGTTAAAAAGTGTGATGTTGGATAAACCATCCCAACCCAGCGGCCAATACCTTCCAATGATGAAACTGGGTCAATCATTCCTGAAAATTGTGTTGCTGGTATCAGAGTGATGATAGAAGTACCAAAAATTGCTGCAATTTGGCTTTTCATAAAGCATGAAATTAATAACCCCATTCCTGTTGCAATACTGATATACAAAAATGCGGCCAAGGTTAACGTCAGAAAACTACCTTTAAATTCAACACCAAATATATAGACGGACAGTATGCAAAGTAATACAAAGTTAAACATGCCTAATAAAATATAAGGGAGCTGCTTTCCAAGTAAAAACTCTAATTTGGTGATCGGGGTGACATAAAGATTGATAATCGAACCAAGCTCTTTTTCCCGAACAACACTCAACGCGCTAAGCATTGCGGGGATCATCATTAATAATAATGGAATAACTGCGGGAACAATCGCCGGTAAACTACGAACATCAGGGTTATAACGATATCGGGTTTCAATGTCGATAGCTGGCATACCAGCAACGCCAACGGGTTGGCGAGCAGCCATCGTACTTAGCCATGCTAAGTGCATCGCTTGCACATAGCCACGCACAGTTTCAGCGCGGTTTGGCATCGCACCATCAATCCACACGCCAATTTTAACGTTATTGCCGCGTGCAACGTCCCTTGCGAAGTTAGGCGGAATTTCAATCGCAACGGTAATCTTACCGCTACGCATACCAGCCTCTAAATCATCATAATCCTTGATTGGTGGTTGTTCGATAAAGTAACGTGAACCTGCTAAGTTCAGTGTATATCCCTGACTTAACCCTGTTTGGTCGCGATCTAGTACGGAAAAACGTAAATTTTCGACATCCATACTAATACCGTAACCCATAATAAACATAAGAATTACAGTCCCTAATAACGCGAGTGTTGAACGCACTGGGTCACGACGTAATTCCATCCCTTCTCGAATGGAATAACTGAATAACCGGCGTAAACTAAAACGTTTTTTTAACGCTTCGGTCGCTTGTTCTTTCAGTTCAGGGTCAACATGGAACTCAGGGGCAGTTTCTTGCCCTTGTCCTGCATCCCCCACAGCATCTTGTAAATAGGCAATAAAGGTTTCTTCAAGCGTGCCAAGGCCTCTTTTTTTGGTCAGGTTAGCAGGGGTATCACAATCTAAGACTTTACCTGCATGCATGAGTGAAATACGGTCACAGCGCTCTGCTTCATTCATAAAGTGCGTAGAAATAAAAATTGTGACACCGTCACGTCTTGATAGATCGACCATCAAATTCCAGAACATATCTCTGGCAACGGGGTCTACTCCCGAAGTTGGCTCATCGAGGATTAACATTTCAGGTTCATGAATAACTGCGACAGCTAAAGATAACCGTTGCCGGATCCCCAAAGGTAAATCGTCAGGCATTACGTCTCGCACATCATCAAGTTCAAAACGCTGGCACATTTCGTCCACTCGCTGGGGAATTTTGTCCTCAGCTATATGAAAAAGCTTGGCGTGAAGTACGAGATTTTGCTCAACACTCAATTCACTATATAGTGAAAATGCTTGCGACATGTAGCCGACACGCTTGCGTGTTTCGATATCTTTCGGATCTATTTCTTGACCAAATAGCCATGCTTGCCCTTCACTGGCTTGTAATAAACCCGTCAACATTTTCATAGTGGTTGATTTACCACAGCCATTAGACCCTAAGAAACCAAAAATCTCCCCTTTTGGGATCTTAAAATTCACATGGTCAACAGCGACGAAGTTACCAAAACGCATAGTGAGGTCTTGGGCTTCAATAGCAATAATATTGTCTTCTGTGGTATCACGTGGAGGGATCACGACTTTTTTGTGGCCACTGCGTTTTTCTTCAGGTAGTAATTCAATAAACGCAGCTTCAAGATCATCACATTGAGTTTGGGCTTTTAATTCAGATGCATGACCTGTAGCGAGCACCTTGCCATCATCCATTGCCACTAACCAATCAAAGCGTTCGGCCTCTTCCATATAAGCCGTTGCGACCAAAACGCTCATATTGGTTTGTCGCAAACGAATGCGGTCAATTAAATCCCAAAATTGCGCACGAGATAACGGGTCAACCCCTGTAGTAGGTTCATCCAAAATTAATAAATCGGGATCATGAATTAGCGCACAGCATAACCCAAGCTTTTGTTTCATCCCTCCTGATAACTTGCCTGCTGGACGGTCTTTAAATGGCGCAAGCCCTGTACTTTCAAGCAAATCCTGAATCCGATATTCACGCTCAGCTTTTGATTGGCCAAATAAGCGGCCAAAAAAGTCGACGTTTTCATAAACAGATAACGTATGGTAGAGGTTCTTCCCTAAACCTTGCGGCATGTAGGCGATGCGAGGGCAAACAGCTCTACGATGCTCAATATCACTCATATCACCATCAAGTACCGTTATTTGGCCTTGTTGAATCACTCTTGCCCCTGCAATCAGGGAGATCAGGCTTGATTTTCCTACACCATCAGGGCCAATCAACCCAACCATTTTTCTTGCTGGGATGGAAAGTACAATGTCATCCAACGCACAATTGTCACCATAATGTTGGCTGACATGTTGTATATCGATAATCACATCATCCATCAGTTTATTGGTCATTGTGGTAATCTCACCTCTAATTCAGCAGGCCAAGATTCATTAGGGTCTAAACGCACATAAGCTTTTCCGGGCAGCCCTGTTTTCACATATTCTAGATGTTGCTCTAATAATTCAGGCGAAATTCGTGCACGCACTCTGAACATTAATTTTAGGCGTTCATTTTGTGTTTCTACGGTTTTCGGTGTGAATTGAGCAACACTCGCCACGAAAGTGGTTTTGGCTGGGATCACGATATTTGGTGCAGCGTCAAGTATGATGTGAACATCACTGCCTAAGGCAACTTTTCCTGCATCTTCAGTCGGTAAGAAAAATGTCATATACACATCACTTAAATCGACCATGTTCAAGACTCGTCCGCCAGCGCCAAGTACCTCTCCAGGCTCAGCGACACGATATTGAATACGCCCGTTTCTTGGCGCTTTTAGAATACTGTCATCTAAGTCCGCAATAATACGGCGTTCCGTTGCTGTCGCTGCATCAACACGGTTTTTCGCTTGGACTATACCAGCGCTTGCAGAATCAATGGCTGATGTCGCGGCGGCAACTTGAGCTTTTGACGCTTCCAGTGCTGCACGAGAGCCTTGCATCTGTGCTGTATCATCATCGACTTGTTGCTGAGATACGGCGTTGGTTCTCACCAAAGCTCTAGAACGATTTAACCGTTTTTGCGCTGCGTCTAACTCCGCTTCACGTTGACGAACAACAGCCTGGGCTGCAACTTTTTCGCTTTTACGTTGCGCTAAAGCAGACTCGGCAGTGGTCACTGCACTGATGGCTTGGCGTAATTGTGCCTGTACTTCATGGAGTTGCTCTTGGAGTGCTCGCGTATCCATGCGAGCAAGTTCTTGCCCTTCTTTAACAAAATCCCCTTCTTTTACATTAATCGTTTCAATACGTCCTGCCGTCTTAGTGGCAATATCAATTTCTGTTGCTTCTATACGGCCGTTACTTTGAGCGAATCCAGCGGGTAGACCACCTGAATTAACATTCCAGTAATAGAAACCACCCGCAACAATAATTAATATTAAAATGATGTAAAAAGATACTTTTTGTTTATTTATTTTCATACCATCCCTTTCCATTAAATGAGAAAACAAGGAACAACAATTATTTTGATTATTAACCTGGTGATTATTAATAAAATGACATAACTGTCTCTATACGAAATAAATACCCTTAAAACTAAAAATATTATTTTTATTTAAAACTTGGCCAAGTAAGTGTTAGCACTACCATTAAATTGGCTATCTATTTAATTTAATGGCATTTTATCAACATTTGGTTTAAGTTTAGTTGCCTTATGTCACAAAAAAACAGAATAAACTCACAAAAATCAGGATAAGGCATTAATTGTACATATTTAATTCAAAATAAAAAAATAAAGCCAGCAACTTAATTTACTGGCTTTATTTAACGATGTTTGAATATGAATAAATATTAGCTTGCGAATGCAGCAATCACTTTTTCATCCATTCGGTAACGAACCCATTCATCTTGCGGTTCTGCGCCAATACTTTTATAAAAATCAATTGCTGGCTGGTTCCAATCTAAAACACTCCATTCCAGCCGTTGGCACTTTCGTTCTACGGCTAACACTGCAATATGCTTGAGTAGCTTCTTTCCTGCACCCGCGCCACGAAAATCTGGGGAGACATACAAATCTTCTAAATAAATACCATTATTCCCTAACCATGTTGAATAACTCGTAAAAAATACGGCATACCCTGCTGGCTGACCATCCACATAACAGATTAAGGCTTCTGTGCTTGAATTCGCTCCAAATAAGGAATTTTCAATATCAGCTACCGTGGCTTTAACTTCGTGACGTGCTTTTTCATAATCTGCCAATTCAATGATCATATCTAATATCAAAGCAGCGTCATCACATGTTGCGGGTTTTATTTCTACGTTCATTTGGGGCTCTCTTGTTTTTTGAATCATGATTTTAAACGCTACATAGCAAGAACCCAATTCACAGCAATATTATTCATTTCTTCGCGCATGATATAAGTAACATTTATACCTGTATATGCTTTTTCCTATAATAATCAGAGAGCGCATTTTCGGACCTTGTTGGTTAAATAACATATTAGCTATAATTCTCTCATCGATTAACTAAATGAATATTAAGGAGGCTAATTTATGTTGTTGTGTGATCTTATTGAATATTCACACTTCTTTGGTAATCGCCAGAGCTCAGGCTTTCACAGTTTTATACTGCGATAACCCTGCCTGAGCGAAGCCACTAAAGAAAATCTTCCCTCAGCTTACTGGGTTGTCGTTACGACTATACCCTGGCGTTTTTCGCCTAAAATTTGAGTAAGCTATGAGCACTTTATTAACTGTAAAATCATTAAATTACGATACTTCAACCTCTACCTTATTAAGCGATATTTCTTTTACCATCCAACAAGGTGACCGCATTGGTTTAATTGGCCATAACGGGAGTGGAAAAAGTACATTATTGAAGCTAATAACCCAACAACTGTTTCCTAATAGTGGCAGTATTACCTATGCAAATCATTGTGTTACTGCTTATATTGAACAACATTTACCCGATGAAATCGCTTGTTTGACTCTGATTGATGCGCTTGTTCAAAAACTCCCTGAACAAGATAAAGTCACTGAGCGCTGGCGGGCTGAAGTTTTATTATCAGAATTAGGTTTTACACCTGAACAATGGGAACAAAAAGCGAATGCCATCAGTGGAGGACAACATACACGTTTGCTGCTGGGGCGTGCTTTAATTGAACAACCCGATTTACTGTTACTCGATGAACCTAGTAATCATTTAGATTTGCCCACACTGATTTGGTTAGGTAATTTCTTACAGTCATGGAAAGGGAGTTTTGTGCTAGTTTCCCATGACCAATCGTTATTAGATAAAGTCAGTAACTGTACTTGGATTTTACGAGATAAATCATTACATTTTTATCGGTTACCTTGCAGTGCAGCACGGCAAGCATTAAGTGAAAAAGACATCACTGATGCACGCCGTAATCAAGCAGAGCAAAAAGAAATTGACCGTATTGCATCAAGTGCCAAGCGTTTAGCGATTTGGGGGCATGTGTATGACAATGAAGCCTTATCACGCAAAGCCAAACAGATGGAAAAACATATTGACCGTCTTAAAGATGCCCAAACCGAATTAACTGAAGGCTATCAATGGAAGCTTGCTTTAAATGGCAAAGCTATTCCTGCAGATAGAGTTTTAGAGTTGGAAAACACCGTTGTTTCAACACCGAATGGAAATCAGTTATTTAAAACGGCATTTCATCAAGTGAAAAGTGGTGATCGTATCGCTATCATGGGAGCCAATGGCTGTGGTAAATCAACACTATTACGTCTACTTTGGCAACATTATCAACAAAATTTACGCTATAGCTCACAATTGAAGTTTCATCCAGCAATTCGTGCTGGTTATTATGACCAACAATTAGAGCAGTTAAATGATAATGATAGCCTATTAGATGCACTACGTCATTTTTCACCTTTAACCGATGAACAACGAAAAATGGCATTGATTGGAGCGGGGTTTGCCTATAATCGTCACCAACAGAAAGTGGCAACACTGAGCGGTGGTGAACGCGCTAGATTATTGTTTATTGGTTTAAGTTTAGCTCAGTATGAGTTGATTTTATTGGACGAACCTACCAATCACCTTGATCTAGAAGGCAAGGAAGCACTTTGTGAACAAATTAGCTTATTTTCTGGGGCATTATTGGTTGTAAGCCATGATAAATGGCTCATTGAAAATAGCTGCCAACGCTTCTGGTTTATCGATGATAATCGGCTAGAGGAATACCTTAATGCTGATGATATTTATCATAAAATCGAGCAGCAATCCCAGCAAGTGTTAACGTCTACGCTTGGGGAAAATGCCCCTTCTAAATCAACGATTGAAATTCTCAGTAAGGAAGCTACTCATGAAGATGAGTTGTTAGAAACATTGCTGATATTGGAGCAAAAGCTACTTGCGGATCAAAAACGCAAATTAAGCCACCAAAAACCGCAATTACAGCAGCAGTGGATCAACGAAATAGCCCAAATACACGCTAAATTGGGCTTGTAACCGATACCCCTGGTTACGTTAAGTGATCAGGGGATTTTTTATGAAGTTATATATTGATATAGGATCATAGCTAAAGTTTACAAAATAATTATATGCACCCTAAAATTTACCTTATTGATGGAATAATAGAAGACTGAGTCGCGTTATTCATCAATAAGAAAATAAATAAGGTTTATTCTTTATGTCTTTTAAGTAAATAAAGATTTTGTAAACTATCTAATTGGTTATTTTATTTTTTGTTTCTTTGCTCGCTTAAAATATGAAGTTGGCACATTAGGGCATACAACCTCTTTAAATTTAACGTCTTTATTCGTCTTCACAGACGGTTCATTTTCAGATGAAACCGGGGCGTTGCTCTGTGGTATTTTGCTTGTCTCTTTCATATATAAACGCTCTTTTGCTTGTATAATATCATTCGTTTTAGCCATTTGATTTTCCCTCTGCCACTAACACTGCATTGACTTGCTCAATACGTTCCACTGCTCGGTTAATGATCTCAACGACTCTTGTTGTCTCTTCTTTCGTCAACTGTTGTATCACGATTTGGTGTCTCAACAATGACTTAAATTTATCTACAGCGCATTCAATTTCATTAGCGAATTGATTACCTGCTTTTAATTCCTGAGCATATTTTAATTTTAGTTGAACTTCTGCCAATATTTCAGCTTTGAGTAATAAAAAACAGCGACCTTCTGGCGTTATGACATAACACTTACGCCCTTTTCCATTATCTTTACCCGCCGAAATAAACCCTAACTCCTCTAATAACGTCAGAGTTGGATATATCACACCTGGGCTTGGGCAATAAAAACCTGCCGTTTCTTCTGCAATTTTTTTTATTAGCTCATAACCGTAATTAATTCCCCCTGTCAGTAAATGTAGGATATAAATCCTTAACTGTTTAGGGTTAAACATACGACTGACACTTTTACCGTTGCACAAACACGGCTCGAGTTGTTGTTCATTTGCCATTAAAATTCTCAGTGGTTATTTATATAAAAACCGATATATCTAATATGATAGTTACTTTTACAGAAAATGCCAGCTTTAGATATATCTATTTTTATGCATAACGTGCTAATGATAATCATTCTTATATGGATTATACCGACTAAATGTCGACACAACAGTAAAAAATGTGCGGTAAATTGTCTAACTGAGTAAAGTTGGCAATAGATATGAAATTAACCTATTTTTGAAGTGATAAAGCCAGCCGTCGGTATGTTGGCTGGCTATAGAAGCGAAGTACAATTACCCAATATTAGGTAATATGTTGAAAACAATCCCTAACTGAACACCAATGACTATAATTCCACAAATAAATACTAATGAAAGACCTAATCCACCGCCTAACACTTGATATTTCCGTTGGTTTAATGTTCTTGATTTAAATGCCATAGCACTAGGTAATAATAAAGCCAGTATTGAAAGTGCGATTGCGGCATACCCTAACGCCATCACAAACCCTTTAGGATAAAATAAAGCAAAAACTAGTGGTGGTCCAAAGGTGAGCAAACCTGTTTGTAGACGCCCTGACGCATTATCTTGACGTTTAAATAAATCCGCTAGAAAGTCAAATAACCCCAAAGCAACACCAAGGAAAGATGTCGCAAGCGCCAAACTCATAAACATTTGTGCAATTAACTCTGTTTTTCCTGATTGAGCCACATCTTTAATTGCATCTAATAATCCATTAAGCCCTGCGTTTTCCGCCAAAATACCAACAAATGTGGTTGTACCAATACTCCCTAATGTTGCGATTTGCCATAAAATATAAGCAATCAACGGGATAGCACTTCCGATAATAAAAATAACCCGCAATTTTTTGACATCTCCCCCCATGTATTTAACGATACTTGGGACGCTACCATGAAAACCAAAGGAGGTAAAAAACACCGGTATAGCAGATAAAATAAGTACTTTTTCAGTTGGGGCAGCTAATAAATTTTGTTGCTCAACATGCGGCATCATTAATGCCAATATAATGACTAAGAAAACAATTTTTGCAGCAAATAAAATACGGTTGATAAAATCTACGGATGAAGTCCCGAAACATACAACTCCCCCACCAATGACGGTAAATACAACAATTCCCATCCAATCTGCCATTTCAATAGCAAAACTACTTTTCAAATTTGATGTAATGATTTCCCCTGCTCCACTGACATAAGCTGCTGTCAATGCATACATCAGGAACATCATACTAAAACCCGTAATAAATTTGCCACTAGAGCCTAAGTACCGTTGTGCAACACTACCGATCCCAGTTTCGTGAGATTCATGTTGATAAACTTCAACCAAAAGTAACGCCGTGTAGCACATCAATGCCCACAACACTAATAACATAGCGAGGCTCACTAAGAAACCATTACCCGCGGCAGCGATAGGCATGGCTAACATACCTGCGCCAATCGTAGTACCTGCAACAATAAATACACTACCAAGTGTGCGATTTTTCATATTGAGATCCTAACAATCAATTAAATATTAATTTTATAATTAGAGTGATTTAACTTATTTTCTTCATTAATGAGTTGTTGTAATTTGTCTTCAAAAATATTTTTTAACTCTGCCCAATAGGTTTCAAAATGTGCCCTATCACGCAGGCAATGTGTCATGACTGCCGCCCGTAGCACATAAATCGACCGTACTTTATGCCATTCACTATCAGAGAATTGTGCATCTCGACATAGATTCAATGGGTTATCGCCATATTCTTCATAAGTTAGCGAGGTTGATGAGGTGAGAAAATCATTAGAATAACTCCGGCCTGCCGCATAAGAGCATAATTCATATAACCGTTTATTTAATTGATTTTGTTTCTCTAAAGAGGTGTTGCCAATTTCACGAAACATAAAGTTAATCATGTGAAAATCGGGCGTTGGCATCGCTATAATTGAAAATTGACGTTCCTCAATAATAAAAGACTCACATTGATTAATTTTATCAATCATCCAATTGGCAGTGATGACCCCAGCCGCAATCACTTTTCCATACCCTAAAACATTTAACGGAACTAAGCGATGTGCAGCCCATACCGCTGCTGCGGTTGCGCCCGCTTTTGACCCTTCCATAATAGATGAGCCCAATAATACATTTTGTGTTTTTTCTGTTTTACGCTGCTTTTCTTGAACCTCTTCAAATACATAAGCGGCATGGTAAGAAACTAAATCCACAATCCGCTTATCTTTCATACAAATTGCACCTGCCGCATAAGGAATAAACCCCACCTTATGAGGGTCAACGGTAATCGAGTCCGCTTGGCTTAATGCTTTAAAGCTTTCATAAACATCACGTTTTGGCCACAACATATTTTCAGGAAAAATCCCTTCACTATGATAGCGTTGGAGTAAATTCTCATACTCCATAAATTGGTTTTCTTCATCGCGAAACATCGCACAAGCGTATCCCGCGTAAGCAGCATCGATATGCACATAAAAAGAAACCCCAAAACGTTGCTCGCATTCACGTCGTAGCTCAATAACTTCTCTGACATTGTCTATTGCGCCAGTTTCTGTGGTACCAACAACGGCAACTACCGCTAAAATTGGCTCCCCTTGCTCAATTAATGTAAATACCGTTTCACGCATTTTACGTACATCTGTTCGATAACTTGCATCAACGGGTAATTGCACAATATTCTGTTGGCCTAAACCAAGAATATCCATCGCTTTCATCCATGAATAGTGTTTAGACTGCGGTACCAATAACTTACCGAGTTTTCCTTGTTCTATTCCAACACCACGGCAGGTTAAATCACGAATTTCCTCAAAAATTTGTTGTTTCTTTAACTCGTCAATTAAATCTAGAACCGCGGAAACTGAGAGATTGAGTAACTCTTTTTCAGTTTTATCCTTTAGCAAGTATTGGGATTTTGGATGCTGCATAATCGCTAACGGCAACGTTTTAATATTTCTAGCTACCCATAAACCTTCGTAGTTAGCAACCGTTCCACCAGATGTAATATGTCCCCAAGCATGTTGTACGTCATAACCAAACATGGCACATAAATCTAACCCGGCTTCTATTTCTAAAACTGTTGTCGTTGGTGAAGATTCTTGTGCACAATTATTGGGGTTGTACATCATCGCCATGACATAAGCCAAATTAGAAATCATTAGTGTATCTGCATTCATATGCCCCATATAACGGGGGGAGAACCATGGAACCGATGTTGTTTTTAATTTTGAAGAGAGTTGATTAAGAATGCCTTCAGTACGATAAAGCGTATCTCGGTACTCGGGAGCATAACGGTCAACAGTAGAGATAAGATCAGGATCTTCAGGATGATAGCTGGAACGCCAATGCATATGTTCACTAACTGAATACTCCATCATTTCTTTGAAAAAGACAGCATTTTCAGATTTAGGACCTAAAAATAATGCATCTACATTTATTTTTGAATTTTTAAAATTATTTATCATTACTACACCTTCAAACTACAATTAACGGGTGCTAATTGCACTTAAGTTACTTAACTTAATATCATTGGAAAGTGCATAACGGGCTGTGTTTATATAAAAGATATCAATATATTAATGATATACATTTAAAAATATCATTTAAGCATTAATTATTGATAAACAAACCGTTAATGGCCAACTTATTTATAGATATAATCTATTTCTATTAAATTATTAATAAACTAATGGGAATTTCATTCTGATTTGTGGACAAGCACAAAAAAACAAAATTTATTCAACTGTAAAGAGATTTTTACGCTGAAAAAGCTTGAACATGTAAAAAATTTGTTATAGATGGTGCGATTTTCACTGCTCTTAAAGAACTAAAGTGAAATAGTGAAAACCGCAGAAAGTAAATCCAATTAACTGTTTAGCAAAACAATTTTCCCAACAAGATCACCTGATTCCATATATTCATGGGCACTCCGCACCTGAGACAAGTGATATGTTTTGTTAATAATAGGTTTTATTTCACCATTTTGTAACAATTCCCAGACTTGCTTCTTTAGTTCTTGGGCAATCACTGCTTTTTCCTCAATAGTTCGAGAACGCATTGTTGATCCCGTATGAGTTAATCTTTTTACCATTAAAGGCATCATATTTAACTCTTTAGGGTTACCTTTCATCATACCAATTTGAATTATTCGTCCAAATTTAGCAGCAACTTGATAATTTTTCGCAACATAATCACCACCGATAATATCTACGACCATATCAACACCTCGAGAAGAGGTATAATTGAGTGTTGCTTCAACAAAATCATCGTTTCTGTAGTTAATAACACAATTTGCGCCTAACGATTTTGCAACTTGAACTTTGTCTTCTGAACCAACAGTAGTAATCACTGTTGCGCCAAAGGCTTTTGCTAACATAATCGCCACGCTACCAATTCCCGATGTTCCACCGTGAATAAGTACCGTTTCGTCTTTTTTAAGTTTGCCTATTTGAAAAACATTTGCCCAAACAGTGAAAAAGTTTTCAGGTATCGCTGCACCCTCGATAAAAGATAAATTCCCTAACGGTAAGGCTATGTTTTTATGCACTAAACAATATTCTGCATAACCTCCCCCGGCAACCAGTCCACAAACTTTGTCTCCGAGCTGCCATTCCTCTACATCATCCGCCTTGGCAACTATAGTTCCTGCAATTTCAAGCCCCATAATCGGAGAAGCATCTGCCGGTGGAGGATAAGACCCCTTACGCTGAAAAATATCAGGGCGATTAACCCCCGCAGCTTCCACCTTAACGAGCAAATACCCTGCAGAAATTCTAGGTAACGGTATATCAATTAATCGCAGCTTTTCTGGTCCACCAGGTTCTATAATGTCTACAACTGTCATCGAGGTGGGTAAAGACTGTTGGATAAGTGCCATTATATTCTCCTTTTTGAGGTTAATTTGAAAAATTGATATTCCTAAATTTATTTTTGTGTTAAATTAATGCTAATTAGTTTAATATTTCGTGCTTAATTACGACAGTTTAGAGTAGTAACTACTATGATGATGTAAGTCATCTTTTTATCGTTTAGAGGCTAAAATTTAATCTATATCAAATTATATACTTAGTAATCTTCTTTAATTTAGCATGAATATCTAAATTCACTAATTTCTCACATGCCTTCTGATTGGCTTTTTTGTTTATTAAGTCGATTCTGTCATACATTACTACTTACTAGTTGCATTATCTTATGTTAAAATTGACTCATATCAATAATTTTAACTTGATTGAGCCTTAAATATGATCCCAGAAAAAAGAGTTGTTCGTCGCATCCAGTCTGGTGGTTGTGCTATTCATTGTCAGGATTGCAGTATTAGCCAGCTTTGCATTCCTTTTACGCTGAATGAACATGAACTGGATCAACTTGATAATATCATCGAACGCAAAAAACCAATTCAAAAAGGCCAAGCTTTATTTAAA
Organism: Providencia sp. PROV040; assembly: GCF_032706145.1. Classification (NCBI taxonomy): domain Bacteria; kingdom Pseudomonadati; phylum Pseudomonadota; class Gammaproteobacteria; order Enterobacterales; family Morganellaceae; genus Providencia; species Providencia sp. PROV040. The sequence continues at coordinate 2,535,762 of NZ_CP120530.1, forward strand.
GCAGGCGATGAATTGCGTTCATTATATGCCATCCGCTCAGGTACAATAAAAAGCTATACAATAACCGAAGAAGGCGATGAGCAAATTACTGGTTTTCACTTAGCAGGAGACCTTGTTGGCTTTGATGCTATCATTCATACACAGCACCCAAGTTTTGCACAAGCACTTGAAACCTCAATGGTTTGTGAAATACCTTTTGAAACCTTAGACGACTTATCAGGCAAAATGCCTAATTTACGTCAGCAAATTATGCGTTTAATGAGCGGTGAAATTAAAGGTGATCAAGAAATGATCCTTTTATTATCTAAGAAAAATGCGGAAGAGCGTTTAGCTGCATTTATTCTTAACCTCTCTCACCGCTTTGCGGAACGTGGTTTTTCACCAAGAGAATTTAGATTAACCATGACTCGTGGAGATATCGGTAATTATCTTGGCTTAACAGTTGAAACCATTAGTCGCCTTTTAGGACGTTTCCAAAAAAGTGGCATGCTAAGTGTTAAAGGTAAGTACATCACTATCGAGGATATGGCTAAACTGACTGATATCGCTGGTAAAGTTTCAGCAATTACATGCTAATATCCCTAAACGGATCACGTTATCAGTGATCCGTTTTCATTTTTTTCTCCAGATTTCTTGCCTATTTAATCTCAATATCATAGTTTATCTATATGGAAATATCCGTGTATCGAGAGGATTTCAATATGGCAAACTATAAAAACCTGCTAGTTGCAATTGACCCAAATCAGGATGATCAACCTGCATTAAGACGTGCTGTCTACATCGTGCAGCGTAATGGTGGACGGATAAAAGCGTTTTTGCCTATCTACGACCTTTCCTATGACATGACAACCTTACTTTCTCCTGAAGAACGTAATGCCATGCGCAAAGGTGTAATAAGCCAAAAAGCAGCGTGGATCAAACAACAAGCTCATTTCTATCTTGAAGCGGGCATTGATATTGAAATTAAAGTTATTTGGCATAACAAGCCATATGAGGCCATTATTCAGGAAGTAATAAATGGTGAACATGACCTGTTACTGAAAATGGCGCATCAAACCGATAATTTTGAGTCGATTATTTTTACCCCACTAGACTGGCATTTACTCCGAAAATGCCCTGCTCCCGTTTGGATGGTAAAAGACAAAGTATGGCCTGATCACGGTTCAGTGGTTGTAGCCGTTAACTTATCAAATGAGGAATCTTATCACGATGACCTCAATATCAAATTGGTCGAAAAAACAAAAGATTTAGCAACTCGCATTATTAAGGAACAGGAAATCCATTTAGTGAGTGCATATCCTGTTGCTCCTATGAATATTGCCATAGAGTTACCTGATTTCGACCCGAGCCTATATAACAACGCACTACGCGGCCAACATTTAATTGCTATGAAAGAGTTGCGGCAAAAATTTGGGATTGATGAAAAATATACCCATGTCCGTGAAGGCTTACCTGAAAAAATTATTCCAGATATGTGTGAAGAATTGCACGCTGGGGTTGTGGTACTGGGTATTTTGGGCCGTACAGGCATTTCAGCGGCTTTTTTGGGGAATACCGCGGAGCATGTCATCGATAAGCTAAAATGTGATTTATTAGCGATTAAACCTGACGGTTTTGTTTGTCCTATCAGCCCTACCGATGATGATTAGCTAATCATCTAAAACTTATTAAGCCCAATAACATTTATGTTATTGGGCTTAATTTAATCATGGCTAAGTTATTGCTGAACTTTGACTAACTATCGGCCAAGCTTGCATAGCATTAAAAATAACTTGATTAAGTCTTTCAAGATCAATTCCATCACAAGCTTGTATGGTAAAACCATCAATTACCGTTATATAAAAATCAACGATAGCTTCAATCGGCGCATCTGGAGCAACATCACCATCATCAATGCCTTTACGCATACGTGCCAGTAGAATTTCCTGATAACTTTTCCGTTTTTCTTGGACGTTTAATTGCACATCTTCGATTTGCTTTGACCCATTCATTGTCGCTGTAATCAGCATACAACCTGCAGGCTTGTTTGGCTGAATTAGCCTTTTAGCGCTTTCATACATCAGCAATTCAATTGCAATTTTCGCTGTTTTGGCTTGCTTTACAATAGACAAAATAGGACAAGCTTCATTCATCAAATAATAATCAATACATTGATTAAACAACGATGCTTTATCACCAAAAGCACAGTAAAGGCTAGGCGCTGTGATACCTAGCTCTTGAGTTAAATCGCTAATTGAGGTTGCAACATAGCCATTTCGCCAAAACAATAGCATGGCTTTAGCTAGTGCATCTTGTTGGTCAAAGCCTTTAGGCCGCCCGCGTTTTATTTGATTCATATTCTCACTTTACTCGCAGTCAATTCACTATACCACAACTATTTTATAGTGATCATTATAAAAATAATTGACAACGTCTAAATTCACATAAACAATAGCGCCATGATTTTATAGCGGTCACTATAAAATCATTCTTTTTTGTAAACTACTTAACTTTCACGGAAAGCGCATGACAACAACTCATATTTCTTCGCACAATGGTAACTGGCTTTCACTATTATCTGCAACTTTTGCTTGCTTCATTATTGTTACTGGTGAGTTTTTAGCCATTAGTGTGCTAAATAACATCGCTTATGATTTTCAAATATCAACAGGTACCGCAGGACTTACAGTCACTGTCACATCTATCGCAGGTATGGCATCCTCCCTATTTGTCCCCATTTATGCAAAGAATATCGATAGACGCCAAGTTTTACTTTTCTTAGTTGCTCTCATGATATTAGCTAATGCAATTACGGCTTTCGCGTCTAATTTTAGTTTGGTTTTATTAGGTCGATTCGCATTAGGAATTGCACTAGGGGGTTTTTGGGGAGTTGCAGCAGGCTTAGTGATACGTCTAGCACCTAAAAATATGTCAATAACCACATCCGTAACAATATTCTTTTCAGCCGTCACATTAGTCACCGTGCTCGGAGTACCTCTAGGCGCTTGGTTATCTGATAATTATGGTTGGAGAATGCCTTATATTGCGCTGGTTATTGCAGGTGCTGTCGCGTTTTTAATGCAGTATTTCTCTTTACCATCATTAAAACCTTCTTCGTCTATGCAATGGAAGGAATTGTTATTGATGCCATCGCACCCTATTGCGCGTAAAGGGTTAATTATATTCACACTGATTTTTTTAGCACATTTCTCTGCGTATAATTATTTTACGGTGTTCTTTAAACAAACCGCAGGTTTTATCGAAGGACAAATTTCAGCATTATTGCTCTTTTTTGGGGTGGCCAGCGTAGTTGGCAATATACTGGCGGGTTATGTCGGAAAATATAATGTTCGTTATAATTTCGCGATTAGTGCACTTTTATTAGCCTTAGCTTTTCTCGCATTATCTGTTTTAGATTTTAATTGGGCGACCAGTATCATATTTGTTTTTTCATGGGGGATCGCTGCGGGTATGGTTCCTGCAACAATCAATATGTGGATGCACGTTCATGTTCCGGAATTAACTGAGAAAGGTTCCGCCCTTATTACCTTTATGTTTTTAATTCTAATTACTATTGGCAGTCTAGTAGGAGGATACGTCATGGACCATTTCAATGGCGGAGTTCTCATGATGAGCATGCTCATAATATCAACACTAGCATTTTTATTAGTGTTTACCTTTGCTCGAGGGCTAACCAATTGCGCTCGATTTTGCCTCAAATGATGCGTTTATAAGGCTGCATCACATAAACTGATTTAACTCTCAAATATCAAGAAGGGGTGACTGGAATTAACCAATCACCCCTTCTTATTTACTTTACTAATTATTTTGAAATGAATTAGTAACTCATTAAATTACAATGCACGTAAGATTGCATCAACGCTATCTTTCGCATCACCAAACAACATCTGTGTATTTTCTTTGAAGAATAATGGGTTTTGTACCCCAGCATAGCCTGTATTCATTGAACGTTTAAATACAATGACATTGCTTGCTTTCCAAACTTCAAGAACTGGCATACCTGCAATTGGGCTGTTTGGATCTTCTTGAGCCGCTGGGTTAACCGTATCGTTAGCACCAATAACAAGAACGGTATCGGTATCAGAGAAATCATCATTAATTTCATCCATTTCCAATACGATATCATAAGGTACTTTAGCTTCGGCTAATAATACGTTCATATGGCCAGGTAAACGCCCAGCTACAGGGTGAATACCAAAACGCACATTAATACCACGTTCGCGTAATTTAGTGGTGATATCCGCAACAGGGTATTGTGCTTGTGCTACCGCCATACCATACCCTGGAGTGATAATTACTGATGTTGAGTTTTTCAACATTTCAGCGACTTCCTCTGCGGTGCTTTCGCGATACTCACCCATTTCTTCTTCTGTGCCTGTTGAAGAGCCATCTGTACCGAAGCCTCCTGCAATAACACTGATAAACGAACGGTTCATCGCCTTACACATAATATAGGACAGAATCGCACCTGAAGAACCGACCAATGCCCCTGTGACAATCAGCAAGTCATTGCTTAACATAAAACCTGCCGCTGCAGCAGCCCAACCTGAATACGAATTCAGCATTGAAACGACCACTGGCATGTCCGCTCCACCAATTGAAGCGACTAAATGCCAGCCAAAAGCCAAAGCTATCGCGGTCATAATTAGCATCAAGAAGACTTGCAAGCCGACACTTTCTGTTTTAACAAAAATCACTAACAGAATAAATGAAACCACTAACGCCGCTAAATTCAGTTTATGGCGATTAGGTAACATCATCGGTTTTGATGACATTTTCCCTGATAATTTACCATAAGCGACTACTGAACCGGTGAAGGTAACTGCACCAATGAAGATCCCTAAGAAAACTTCAGTTAAGTGAATGTTTTCCATCACAACATCAGCGTGCCCTTCACTTGCGATAAAGCTGTTAAAACCAACCAGCACTGCAGCTAAACCGACGAAACTATGTAAAATAGCCACCAGCTCAGGCATTTCTGTCATTTCAACTTTTTTCGCTAAGCGAATACCAATGACAGCACCAATGACCATCGCAACGATCATCCAGCCCACATTAGCACTGTGAGGACCTAAAATAGTGGCTATCAAGGCGATAGCCATCCCGATAATGCCATAAGTATTCCCACGTTGGGAACTTTCATGACGGGATAGCCCCGCAAGGCTGAAAATAAATAGGATAGCAGCAACTATGTAAGCTGCTGTCACAATTCCACTCGACAACATAAGTTACCCCTTACCCTTTACGAAACATTTTTAACATGCGTTGAGTTACAGTGAACCCACCGAAAATATTGATACTCGCGATCAATATGGCGATAAAGGATAAGAAGCTTACCCAGCCACCGCTGCCAATCTGGAGCAAGGCGCCCACGACGATGATCCCTGAAATAGCGTTAGTGACTGACATTAACGGTGTATGCAATGCATGAGTCACATTCCACACCACGTAATAACCAACCACACAAGCTAAAGCAAATACAGTAAAGTGCGATAAAAACTCTTTTGGTGCTGAATTAGCAAACCAACCAAACAAGATGATAGCTAATGCCATCAAGCCATATTTTACCGTCGGTGACATCTTTTTCTCAGGTGCTTTAACTTTTTCCACCGCTTGCGGTTTCGCCTGCGGCTGAGCAGATACCTGAATTGGGGGCGCTGGCCAAGTGATTTCACCTTGTTTAATCACAGTGACCCCTCGAATTACCAGATCTTCAAAATCAATATCTATTTCACCATTTTTCTCTTTGCACAATAACTTCATCAAGTTAACGAGGTTTGTTCCATATAACTGTGATGACTGTGTTGGTAAACGGCTTGGTAAGTCGGTATAACCAATGATTTTTACACCATTGTCAGTCACAACCAGCTTGTCAGCTTGGGTTAACTCACAGTTCCCCCCAGTTTGCGCCGCTAAGTCAACAATCACACTCCCCGGCTTCATTGATTCAACCATTTCCTTGGTAATCAATTTAGGTGCAGGCTTACCTGGAATCAGTGCCGTAGTTACAATGATATCGACTTCTTTCGCTTGTGCAGCGAACAGTTCCATCTCAGCTTTAATAAATGCTTCTGACATTACTTTGGCGTAGCCATCGCCACTACCGGCCTCTTCTTTGAAATCTAATTCAAGGAATTCAGCCCCCATACTCTGAACTTGCTCTTTCACCTCAGGACGAGTGTCAAAGGCACGCACAATGGCACCTAAACTACCAGCAGCGCCAATCGCAGCAAGGCCTGCAACCCCAGCCCCGATGATCATGACTTTCGCTGGAGGAACTTTACCTGCGGCCGTAATTTGCCCCGTAAAGAAACGACCAAATTCGTGAGCAGCTTCAACAATTGCACGGTAGCCGGCAATATTCGCCATTGAGCTAAGCGCATCAAGTGATTGAGCACGTGAAATGCGTGGTACCGCATCCATCGCCATCACGTTAATTTTCCTAGCTTTTAAAGCTTCCATTAGCTCAGCATTCTGTGCTGGCCAAATGAAACTCACCAGAGTCGCTCCTTCTTTTAATAGAGGAATTTCATCATCCAGTGGCGCGTTGACTTTAAAAACGATATCCGCAGCAAATGCAGTATCACGATCAACGATTTCCGCCCCCGCTTGTTCGTATGCTACATCGTCAAAACTGGCTAAATGACCCGCATTTTGTTCTACACAGACAGAAAAACCTAACTTAAGAAGTTGAGTTACTGTAGATGGTGTAGCTGCAACACGCGCTTCATTGGCAAGTCGTTCTCTTGGTATACCAATACGCATAATGTTCCCTTTTTAATGCCTAACGTAATGTTGTTAATAGAGTGTTTGCTAAAATAATGACTGTCATCACAGAGAAAAGTCTTATTTTGTGCCTAAACAGATTTTTAATGTTCTAATAACCTACTGAAAATAAGCTTCTTGATCCATAATTGATCACGATTCTTAGACAGTAAATGGAATTCGCAGTGAAAATCTTAGTTTTAGGTCAATAAAATACTGGATACTTTAAAAAATCTGGTAAATTTAACTAGTCAATAATTATTTATTTCTCATAAAAATAAAATCATGAGACAACAGGTTCCGTTACGTGTAATAATCACGTACATGTGATACAACTAAGATTCAGCATGTTTATAATAAATTGCGCAAGGCGGAAGGATTTTGTATGAAGCTGAAAACTACGGTCATCGCAGCCGCGGTGTTATCATTAACTAGTATAACTGCTACTCAGGCGGCTGTTGAATTGACGCCAAAACAGGCTACTGAATTAAAACCTTATGAGCGTATAACAGTCACCGGGCGCTTTAATGCTATTTATGAAGCATCCGATGCAGTCTCCCGTAGGGCTGATAAAATGGGGGCATATGCCTTTTACATTCAAAGCCTTGATGATGTAGGTGATAGCGGCAACATGCGTGTTGTTGCTGATGTCTACGCAAAAGATGCACCACAAGTTGATACACCAAAACGTCGTGTATTCGGTGGTGTTGAGGAAATGTCAAAAACTGACGCAACAGAATATGAGCCTTTTGATACTGTTACTGTAAGCGGTTTTTACCCTTCTCAACCAGACCTATATGAGGCTATCGCCAAAAAAGCACTTGAGAAAAATGCTGCCTCGTTCTATGTGGTTCGTAATATCGCAATGAATGATGGTGGAAATACATTAGCAACTGCTTATATCTATAAGAAAGATGCACCGAAACGACAAGTTCTTAATGAAGACGCAGTGGTTCCTGCCGATTCTGACGCTGGTCGTGCTCTATTAGCAGAGGGCGGTGAAGCGGCTAAAAAAGTTCGCATTCCTGGTGTTGCATCTTCTGAAGAACCAACAACCGCAGTCGGACGCTTCTTTGAAACCTCTAGCAGTCAACCGGGTCGTACTAGTGTGACTCTGCCAAGTGGTTATGTTATCGAAGAGGTCAACAAAACAGCAGCTGCACAAATGGTCCCATTTGACTCTATTACATTCTCTGGATATTACACCAATACGCCTGAAGTACGTTACCAAATAGCAAAACGTGCGGAAGCGAAAGGGGCTAAATATTTTCATATTACAAGAGAATGGCAATCTAATGGTGGCAGTGTCACTATCAGTGCTGACTTGTTTAAATAGTCCTAATTTATGTGATGTTAAAACCAGCCTACTCGGCTGGTTTTTTTATTTTTAGACTCTCACTTTAGGTTATATCTCGTCTTTGACTCTATTCATCCTCACTCTTTTGAAAAAGTGCATAAAACATCTTAAAAAATGCATACATTACCATTGCATATCTGTCATTTCGTTCGTAGAATCCACACTCTGAAAACATGCAGTCATTCTATCTGCTTTTTTAATGGCTACTAGTTAAACTCATTATTGTAATGGCACTTTAACGTCATTTTAACTTTTGATTTCTGAACGTTCAGGATTTACTTTGAAAAATACTTTGAGTCTTACCGCACTAACTGCGCTAGTTCTTAGCTCAATGGTTGGCGCCGGTGTTTTTAGTCTCCCTCAAAATATGGCTGAAGTGGCTAGCCCTCTCGCATTAATAATCGGTTGGTCAATTACTGGTGTGGGCATCCTTTTTTTAGCATTTGCCTTATTGTTGCTTTCTCGCATACGACCTGACCTTGACGGTGGGATATTTACTTACGCCAAAGTCGGCTTCGGGGAATTAATTGGTTTTTGCTCGGCGTGGGGTTATTGGCTATGTGCGGTAGTTGCCAATGTGTCTTATCTTGTTATCGTATTCGCAGCAATCAGTTTTTTTACAGATACTCCTGACAACATTATTTTTGGTGATGGGAATACATGGCAAGCCCTAGTCGGAGAATCAATACTCCTCTGGTTTGTTCACTATTTAGTTCTTCGTGGAGTACAAACAGCCGCTGGGATTAATAAACTTGCTACAATGGCAAAACTGGTTCCTCTTGGCTTATTTATTGTATTGGCTTTTTTTGCGTTTAAACTTGATATTTTCAATGCAGATTTTAGTGGTATCGAATTTGGTGTTCCTGTTTGGGAGCAAGTCAAAGATACCATGCTGATTACACTATGGGTATTTATTGGTATCGAAGGTGCCGTTGTCGTCTCTGCACGAGCGAAAAACCGCCGCGATGTTGGCTTAGCAACAATTTTCGCTGTAAGTTCTGCTTTAATTATCTATATTCTAGTGACCTTACTTTCTTTAGGTATTATGCCTAGAGCTGAACTTGCAGAAATAAAAAATCCATCCATGGCCCCACTCATGATAAGTTTAATTGGTTCGAGTGGTGATATTATTATTGCAGCGGGCCTAATTATTTCTGTTTGTGGAGCTTACCTAAGTTGGACTATTATGGCCGCTGAAGTACCTTATATTGCAGCCCAATACCAATCATTTCCTAAAATATTCAATAAATTAAATAAGAATGATGCCCCATCATCTTCTTTATGGCTCACTAATGGTGCAGTACAGCTATCTTTAGTTCTTATTTGGCTTAGTGGGAGTAATTACAATACATTGCTTACCATTGCCTCTGAAATGATTTTAGTCCCCTATTTCCTTGTTGGTGCATTTTTAGTAAAAGTAGCTTTTGAACGTCATAATAAGGCATTACTTGCCGTTGGAGCTATTGCCAGTCTTTATGGTCTATGGTTGCTTTATGCATCAGGGTTAATCAATTTACTATTATCCGTCGTTTTATATGCCCCTGGTATTTTGGTATTTTTCTATGCTCGCCAGCAGCAAACCAACCAAATGCCATTAAAAGCGATTGAAAAAATCATGGCATATGCCATTGCTATCGGCGCTATCCCAGCGCTCTATTATTTGGTTGCCTAGTTTTAGAAACGAGGGCTTAATTTTAACCCATAAATTTAAGCCTTCATTTACTGCAACATCCTGTTTTTTTGATTACTAAATCACTCCATAATTTTCTAGTCGTAATTTCCTTTACAATTTCCCCTCTCCTTTGCTGGTTAAAATTTCTGTTGTATGAGCTTCGATGCTTATATTTTTATCATTCATTAGTATGTTGTAACTAAATGATTAAGGCCAACTAAAAATGAAAAGCGCTTCATATACAGAATACGTGAAGCGCTAATTAGTCAAAATAAAGCTTACAGTTGTTGAGATAACTGTTCCATCGCCTGCATAATTCGCTTATCCGAAATTGGATATGGCGTTCCAAGCTGCTGGGCAAACAGACTGACTCTCAGTTCTTCAATCATCCAGCGAATTTCTTGGACTTCTGGCATATTTCTCTGAACTGGAGATAATTTTACTAACCATTGCTGCCACATATTCTGAACATGCTCTACTTTACTCAGTTGTGCACGATCTCGGTTAGGATCAATAGCTAGTTTTTCTAATCGCCGCTCTATTCCATTTAAATAACGAAGAATATCAGGTAAGCGTTTCCAACCATGAGTAGTCACAAAACCTTTAAACACTAAGTTCGACATTTGTGTTTTTATATCCGATAACGCTATTGCCATCGAAAAATCAACCCGCCCTTTTAGACGTTTATTGATTGCAAACACCACCGTTAATATTTGTTCAACTTGCTTAGCAATATTAACAACCACATCATTTAATTCTGCCCGTGCAAGCTCTTTCAGTTTTTCAAACTGTTCTTCATTCCATACCGCGCCACCAAAATCAGAGATTATTTGGTCGACACCACAAGCAATACAATCATCTATTAACTCCAATACCTTGCCATAGGGGTTAAAGTACAAACCCAATTTTGATTTATTGGGTAGTTTTTCATGTAAATACTTAATTGGCGATGGAATATTTAACAGTAATAATCGACGCACACCAGCCCACATTGCTTGCTGCTGTTCTAATTCTGTTTCAAACACCTTGATACCAACACTATTTCTTTCATCGACTAATGCAGGATAAGCTTTAACGGAATATCCGCCTCTCTTTTGCTCATAGCGTTGAGGTAATTCACCAAAACTCCAAATATGTAACCCATGTTGCTCAATACCGTCATCTACAACTTCAGACAACGTTTCTTGCACTTTTTCTTTTAGGCTATTTTTTAGCTCATCAAGATTTTGCCCTTCCGCAACGGTTTTATTTTTGTCGCCTACAACACGATATGTCATTTTTAAATGAGCGGGAAGTTGCTCTAATTGCCATGATTCACGTTCAACAGTGACGCCTGTCATACGGCGTAATTCACGTTCAAGTTTATCCAATACACTCCCCTCAGGCTCAGGGACTCGTTCTAAAAATGCAGAAGCATAGTTAGGTGCAGGAACAAAATTTCGCCTAATTGGTTTAGGTAATGATTTAATTAAAGCAACGATCAACTCATGACGCAGTCCCGGAACTTGCCAATCAAAGCCAATATTCTGAACCTGATTCAATATCGCAAGTGGTACATGGACAGTCACTCCATCTGCATCAGTTCCTGGCTCAAATTGATAACTCAACCGAAATTTCAAATCCCCTTGATACCAATAGTTTGGGTAATCAAGAGCCGAAACATTACTCGCATCCTCCTTGATCAGCATACTTTTTTCAAAGCTTAACAAGTCAGATTGTTGCTTAGATGCCTTTTTCCACCAATTATCAAAATGACGAGAGGAAATCACATCATTCGGGATCCGTTGGTCATAAAATGCAAATAACGTTTCATCATCAACTAAAATGTCACGCCGACGTGATTTATGCTCCAAATCTTCGACTTCAGATAGTAATTTCAGATTTTCTTTAAAGAATGCGTGGCGTGTGACCCAATCCCCTTCAACCAATGCATGCCGAATAAATAATTCACGGCATAATAACGGGTCAATATTCCCATAATTAACCTGCCTTGATGCAACAATGGGTAGCCCATATAAAGTCACTTTTTCTGACGCCATTACCGCGCCTTCAGATTTTGACCAATGAGGCTCACTATAGCTATGTTTAGTCAAATGTTCTGCTAAGGGTTCAACCCACTCAACATCGATTGATGCGGCAATTCTTCCCCATAATTTCGACGTTTCAACAAGTTCCGCAACCATTGCCCATTTCGGTGGTTTTTTAAATAAACCCGACCCAGGAAAAATAGTAAAACGTGCATTTCTAGCCCCAGTAAACTCGTGTTTATCTGCATCTTTTTGTCCAATATGTGAAAGCAGCCCAGCCAATAACGAAACGTGAATGCTCCGAAAATCAGCCTCCGCACTATTAATGGCAAAACCTTGCTCTTTTACCACTTGCCTCAATTGGGTATACAAATCTTGCCATTCCCGAATACGCAAATAATTAAGAAAATCTTGGCGACACATTTTTCTAAATTGAGCGTTAGAAAGCTGTGTTTGTTGTTCTTTTAAGTAATCCCAAAGATTTAAAAAAGCTAAGAAATCTGATTGCTTATCATGGAAACGACGATGTTTTTCATCGGCAGCTTGCTGTTTGTCTAAAGGTCTCTCCCTTGGGTCTTGAATTGATAATGCAGAAACAATCACCATTGCTTCACGTACTGCCCCGTGTTTACGTGCTTCAATCACCATACGAGCAAGTCTTGGGTCAACAGGAAGCTGGGCTAGTTGTCTACCCGTATCCGTTAGTTGATACCCTTTATCCGCCTGTTTATGGGACTTAATTGCACCTAGCTCCTCCAGTAATTTCACACCATCTTGGATATTGCGTTTATCTGGAGCCTCCACAAATGGAAATGCAGAAATATCACCAAGACCAATAGAAGTCATTTGTAATATAACTGACGCTAAATTCGTCCGTAAAATTTCAGGGTCCGTGAACTCTGGGCGTGATAAGAAGTCATCTTCTGAGTATAAACGAATACAAATCCCGTCAGAAACACGGCCACAGCGCCCCTTACGTTGGTTAGCTGAAGCTTGAGAAATGGCTTCAACAGGAAGACGTTGTACTTTGGTACGGTAACTATAACGACTGATTCGCGCATAACCGGTATCAATGACATATTTTATACCCGGTACAGTTAATGATGTTTCTGCTACGTTTGTTGCAAGAATGATCCGCCGTCCCCCATGAGGATGGAAGATACGATTTTGCTCACTATTCGAGAGCCTTGCGAAAAGAGGTAAGATTTCAGTGTGGCGTAAAGAAAGTTTTGATAACGCATCGGCGGTATCACGAATTTCCCGCTCACCGCTCATAAAAATCAATATATCGCCATTACCTTCAACCGATAGTTCATTTACCGCATCAATTATCCCATCAATTTGGTCACGGTCACTATCGTTCTGGTCTCCCATGATAGGACGATAACGAACTTCAACAGGATAGGTACGCCCAGACACTTCAACAATTGGGGCATGACTAAAGTGCTTCGAAAAACGCTCAGGGTCAATGGTTGCTGATGTAATAATAACTTTTAAATCAGGACGTTTTGGTAATAATTGACGTAAATAACCTAAAATAAAGTCGATATTCAGGCTTCTTTCGTGAGCCTCATCGATAATAATAGTGTCATATTGCAGCAGCAATTTGTCATTTTGTAGTTCTGCAAGCAAGATACCATCAGTCATCAATTTGACTTGAGTCGTTTCACTCACTTGGTCACTAAAGCGTACTTTATAACCAACATTTGTACCTAATTCACATTCAAGTTCTTGAGCTAAGCGTGACGCAACTGAGCGCGCGGCTAAACGTCTTGGTTGAGTGTGACCAATAAACCCTAGAACCCCTCTGCCAAGTTCAAGACAAATTTTGGGGATTTGCGTTGTTTTACCTGACCCAGTTTCACCAGCAATAATAACAACTTGATGTTTTTTAATGGCATCTAAAATGACATCTTTCTTCAGGCTGACCGGTAAATTATCCGGATACACAATTTTAGGCGCATTTAATCGTTTAATTTCAACCTTTTGCTTTGCCTTTTCAATATCTATTTTGATAGCATCAAGTACCGCAGAGCGCGATTTTTCGTTCTGGATCTTTGCAATACCTTGCACTCTTTTTTTCAGTAACCATTGGTCACGTAATGAAGTTTGTCCAATATCAGCGGTTAATGCTGTCAGTATGGATTTCACCTGTTGAATCCTTATCTTTAATAAATTTCAATACACGATAGCCAATCAGCTTCGCAATTTGTGAGGGCTAAATTTCGCTTTTATTTTTAATTGTTGTTATCACATAAAAATACCATCAATTTTTTTGAAGAAAGCTATCTAATATTTTTCCTATCAATCAGTTACACATCACGTATTATTACCAATAAAGTTTTACCTAAAAAATAGAGGAACACATGAGTAAAGTATTACTATTGAAATCAAGTATTCTGGCTGACTATTCACAAAGCAATAAAATGGCAGATTACTTTATTCAACAATGGCAGGAAAAACACTCAGCAGATACAGTAACTGTACGAGATTTAGTCAAAGAGCCAATTCCAGCGATTGACGGTGAAATTTTAGCAGCTTTTGGTCCAAGTGACACGAAAACAGCACAACAACAAGCACATTTAGACCTGTCAAATGCGTTGATTGAGGAAATTAAAGCTCACGATGTGATTGTTATTGCAGCTCCGATGTATAACTTTACGATTTCTTCTCATTTAAAACACTATTTCGACTTTATCGCTCGCTCAGGGCACACGTTTAAATATACAGAACAAGGTTCTGTTGGCTTATTAAAAGACAAGCGCGCATATGTATTAACGAGCCGAGGCGGTATTTATAAAGACACACCAACAGATACCATGGTGCCTTATTTAACACTATTTCTAAATTTCATTGGTATTACCGACGTTGAGTTCGTTTTTGCTGAAGGCACGTCGTTAGGCCAAGAATCAGTCGAAAAGGCACATCAACAAGCACAAAGCCATATAAATACCATTGTCGCTTAAAATATATCCATTTAAGCAAGATATTATTAAAACCCAAAGCTACCATTGTTAAATTTTGCGCACTTTCTGAGTGCGCTTTTTATTTCTTTTGTAACCATTGACCATTAATTCCACGCACAAACTCCCCAGGACTAGCCCGCTCTACAAGTTTTTGTCCTGCTATCCTTGCGATATCATTTGTTTTTAGGTTATTTTTTGCAGCAATTTCGCTGTATCTTTTTTCCCGTTCTTGGTTGATTTGTGCCGCTAGTTTAGTGGCCTCTAGATTACTCGTATTAATTGGAGCTAAATACCCCGATAACGTTTCCCCTAATAGACCTGTTTCTTTGGCCTCATCAACCGTTATTGCTATAGCCTGAAAGGCAGTCAATAACGAACACAGGGCAAATACTTTGATTATTCGATTCATTTTGGGTTTACCTCACCGAACAAATCACTATTTTCTTTCAATAATTCTTCTACTTGCCTATCCGCTTTTATTTGGATTTCATGTTCAATTTTTACATTCATATTAATATTGATGGGCTTATCCGGTGTTGCGACCTCAACTCGCAAGCAAGCTGATAACAGCAACACAATCGATATAGCTGTAGTGAATTTTAATATTTTCACGTTCATTCTTATGCTCATTATAAATTTTTTTCCAACCACTCTTCTAAAGAGCTACCAAATCGTAAACTACGCCATAATTGAAAGATATTTTCTTCATGTTGATAATGCAAATGAACTTCGCGTTTTTTCTTTTCTTGCGTGTTATACCCTTCAAGGATTGTTGTCATCTTTAACAGCCCTAAATTTGTGACATTAACATCTGTACGGCTGCGTTTTATTTCCAAATATTGTAACCACCCCATTGCGGATCCCGCAGATATATTATCTTCTCGAATAGAGTCAACAAATTGGGTATCTAATCGTAATGTTAATGGCCCACTATTTTCTAACCACCCATCTTTAACTATCCATTCTGGGTTATTTAAATAAAAAGGTAATTCTCCATTAACTTTACCAGAGACAGCAAATTGCGACACTTTTAGTATGGTAAATAACTGGCTAAGTTCAATCTGCTTTAATTTTATCGTAGAGGCTTGAGTTTGTGGCCAGCGCAGTAAATCCATCGATATTTCACCTCCTAATGTTTTAAAGCCTACATTAGTCAGTTTTAATGGCGAATTTTCCGTTGGCGGATAAGAACCAGAGAGATCAGCTTTAATATCCGTTAATTCAAATAAATTATTGAGCTGTTTAATACGCAACTCAACGGGTGCTTTTCCCCCCAAAGTCCAGGTACTTTGTTTTAAACGCCACGGTAAAACAAAATCTAATCCTGATAATTCGCCATCTTTTAACCAAAGGCTAGTATTCTCGACACGCCAATGTCCTCCAGCAATAAAACCCTCTTCCGGTGTTATTGAAAAAGCGGCTTGAGAAAATAATTTGCCTTGTTTTAATTCAATTCCAAGGTCAGCAGGAATTAACGTTTGAAAAGCTGTGACCGACTGTTCAGGCCAACGAGCCTCCCCTCTTAATCTTTCACCGTCCCAGCGCCCAAAGATGACTATTGGCCCGACATCTTTAGTACTTAAATCGCCTTTAAGTTGAAACTCAGCAGGAGATTTTCCCCTAAGATCTGCGTTTAATGTGATCCTTGGCAGATAACTTTCAGTGCCGAATTGCATCCGTTCACTGGTAAGCTGTAATTTTCCATTAAAACTGGCTTTATTCTGATCACGTTGCCAAATCAATGGGTTACTTAGCTGTAAACGTGGAGCCCTCATCGATAAAAGCCCATATTGTATTTGGTCAAACCCTGTATTTAAGCTATTTAATGTAATTAAAGTGTCCTGCCAACTCCCATTTCCCTTAATATCCCAATTAGCTGATAATGAGGGTAAATTGGCATTTCCCCAATAATTCCAAAACCATTTTCCCTTATCTAAGGTAAATTTATTAGCTTTGCCATCCAAATGAATATCAAAACTCCCCCAATATTGCTCTTTAATTTTTAGAATAGCTTGTAAACGTCCTGAAATACCCTCTTCACCTAACGATGTTCCTGCAAGTGGTAATCTAGCTTCATTAAGAACCAGTGTTTCCGAAAGACGGCCATAAGCTCTTAATAATGAACTGGATAAAAAAGAAATTTTGGGGGCAGCTAACTGGCCTGAAACCTTTGCAGGCAAATTAATATCCAGCACCATATCATCATATTTAACTTGGCCATGTAACCTAAAATTAATATCAGCATTGAGTAAATTTATCTGAGTAGATGGCACAGCTAAGACAATATTGGCTTTCCCTTTCTTTGCTTGTGTGAGCATATTAATACGCCCAGAAAATACCATTTCACTTAATGTATTATCCCAGTTATCAACTTGAAAGCTGATACCGCCTTGTAAAGGGATATCTGCTTCTTTCCATTGCCACTTACCTTGCGCTATTTGTATTCGAGAAGGCGATAGTGACCATGGTAAATAAAGCAATTCTTTCTTTGTGTCTGTATCCATGACGCTAAAGACACCTTGGTCATTCAACCAACTGAATTTAGCTTGTAAGAATTTTTCTGGGTTGATTAACTTAAAATAAGCATTCAACTCCCCTTTTTCTGGAAGCTGATTTGCCATTAAGGGAAGCTGCACATCACCAAATAATTCTATTGTTTGCTTTTGTTCTGGTAGAAATGCTAAAAAATTTTGAATGACTAATTGGTGTTCCGTATTAATTAAAGATGACAACCTTAAATTGTCGCCCCTAAAATCAAATTCTAGAGGGTTAACCTGATTTTTACGCAACCAAATACTGCCTTGGTAATCACTCCATGGCTGTATATTGGTATTATTGATAACTAATGAAAAAACCGGAATATTATCGATAAGTTCTGCAATATTAATCGGTTCATTATCCATTTCATTCGTTGGCTCAAGAGCACTCAAACATTCAGTTTTAACATCAAGGTCATCCACAATAGCGTGTAAGGGAAAGATAGAAAGTCTTGTGCTATTCAACTGAACTAATGTGCAATTATTTGCTGTTATACTGATATTTGCTATATCCAACTGGCCATGGCTAATTCTTGGTTCTGAAAACGACAGTTTAAATGGCTTAGGAAGATAGTGTGATGCAACAACTGGAGCCCAATGGGATATCGTTATCCATAAAAGTATTAAGAGAGCAATGCTTCCACCCAAAAAGCAGAGTAATATTCTGAATGCTCTTTTCATTAACTGCATTACTACGTCCCTTGTTTGAATTGTTCTATAGCGCAAGTGATAAATTTCAACAAAATTTCCTCATTAAACACGATACTAACAAAGATAAACCACATTCAATCGTAAACAGATACCTATTTTCTTAATTTATAGGTGATTTACAAACTTAATTGTCTTATTCTGAGTTTATATTTTGTAGGTACACCTTTTTACCTACTCTTTTCTAATTGGTTCCTAAAAATTGGAGTCTTCATGATGAAAATTGTTTCTTATAGTACCAAACAGTATGACCGCAAGCACATGGAACAAGTTAATCAAAATTCTGGATTTAATTTTAGTATTGAATATTTTGATTTTCCATTGACCGTTCAGACAGCTAAAAATGCTGTTGGTGCAGATGCTATCTGTATTTTCGTTAACGACGAAGCTAATCGTGCTGTTTTAGAAGAACTTGCCGCACTCAATATTCGAATTTTAGCTTTACGTTGCGCTGGTTTTAACAATGTTGATTTACAAGCTGCTAAAGAATTAGGTATTCAAGTTGTCCGAGTTCCCGCTTATTCTCCTGAAGCCGTTGCCGAACATACTGTTGGTATGATGCTCTGCCTTAACCGTAGGATCCATCGAGCATACCAACGTACTCGAGATGCAAATTTTTCTCTCGAAGGATTAACAGGTTTTAATATGCATAACCGCACTGCTGGAATTATTGGTACCGGAAAAATTGGCCAAGCGACGCTACGTATTTTAAAGGGATTTGGAATGCGCTTACTCGCACACGACCCATACCCGAACCAAGCTGTTTTAGATATGGGCGCTGAATACGTTGACTTGGATACTTTATATGAACAATCAGATATTATTTCCCTTCATTGTCCATTAACACCTGAGAATCATCACCTACTCGATGAAAATGCATTCAAAAAGATGAAAAATGGGGTCATGATCATCAATACAAGCCGAGGCGCGTTAGTCGATTCTGTTGCAGCAATCAATGCACTAAAATTACAGAAAATTGGCGCTTTAGGTATGGATGTATATGAAAATGAACGTGATTTATTTTTCGAAGATAAATCTAATGATGTAATTCAAGATGATGTTTTTCGTCGTCTTTCTTCTTGTCACAATGTGTTATTTACCGGGCATCAAGCGTTTTTAACGGAAGAAGCATTAACAAGTATCAGTCAAACTACGCTTAATAATATCCGTCAAATTAGTCATGGGGAAACTTGCCCTAATATTGTTAACGCATAGTTGGATCGGGAACTATGAAACGCCTAATTCCACTTACTATTTTGGGTTTATTGCTAGCAGCATGCCAAACTCATCAAGTCAATGCGCGTAATGATGACCAAGCACTTGAAAATAAGTTGATGCATCATCGTTTTATTTTAACTGAAGTGAATGGTAAGACGATTAGTAGCAAGCAAACTGTACCTTCCCTTGCTTTTGGCGAGAAAATGTTTGTTTCTGCATCAATGTGTAATGATTTTAACGGATTTGGCAATATCAAAAACGCAAAAATCACCGTAAAAAACTTAAGTAAAACTGAACTCGAATGTGTTGATGAAGATTTATCTAAATGGGATTCAATGATAAATCGAGTACTGTCTGATGGCGCAGTTATTTCATTAAACAACAACCAGCTAGTATTAATTCAAGGTCATTACAAATTAGTTTATACACTACGTGACTACGTCCATTAATGAATTATCCTGTACAACCGCCTCTTTTAGAGGCGGTATACGTTTGCCATAACCCACTGAACTGGCAGCCAAATAAGCTATTTCGCCTGATCAAATAGCAAGTTAATATTCGAGGTTTTTGCAATTCGCTCCATATAATCCCGAATATTTGTGCTAAACGATAAGTGCTCAACTATGCTCAAACTACGTAAGGTTGGAAAAATAATAAAATCATTAATATCAATGTGTTCACCACGTGTTTCTAACCACGCATCTAATAAAGACAATTGGGGCTCTAATTCAACTAGCAACGTATGAGTTTCTTTTTTAAACTCGTTTAAGTCACCATAAGATTTTGATGTTCTAGCGATATATGCCGCCCTCGCTTCTGCTGTACTAATTTCAGGGAAATCAGTTTGTGTAAAACGTGGTGTCACAAGCTTATATACCACAGCAGAAACCGCTTTAGACCAAGACTCTACTTCAGGGGTTATGTTTCCTCCTGCATATTTAGGTTCATTAATGCTATCTACATAATGAACAATATCTAAGCTTTCAGGTAAATAACTTCCATCGTCTTTTTGTAAGATAGGTAACATTTTTCGACCTATCATTTTTTTTGGCGTTTCTATGTCATCATCGAATAAAACGATTTGCTCTACTGCTAACTTTTTTAAACCAAAAATCATTCTAGCTCTAACACAAAATGGGCAGTGGTCATAAATATACAATTTCATTGTGGACCTCACTAATTTGGTAATGAAAGTGCCAATAGGTTTTATACAGTATACTTGAGTACCCACATTTATGCCTTATCACGCTTGTAAAAATTTGTTTAGCGCGAGGAAAAATATATATAATAAAGTGCACAATATCTCAATAATAAAATCTAGGTCGTGGCATAATATGTCTGATGAAGATGTTCCATTAACAGAGTAATCATTTAAGATGATTTAAGCATTGAGTTAATATCAATTAAATTAATATGTCATAAATATCATTGATTTATTTTTTACCTTTAATTTTAATAACTAAATACTTTAAGTAAAAATTAAGTAAAAAAACAAAAAGTTAACATTCCGTAACGATATATTAACTTTGCTTCCTGATAATTTTATCACAACAACAAGGATGCAATAATTTGATTTTAAAGAAAAATAAAACAAAATAACTATAAAGGAAATTTAAAATTTATATTTTTCGCTATGAAAAGTAGTAACGATAGATATTTTTACTTATTCAACAACAATAACCACATTAAAAGTAATGCTATCTTATTGCAAATAACCAAACTAAAAATAGCGATTTTCATCATAATTATGTTCATTAAAACTTTTAAATCTATTTATTTTTTAATATACTATGAAACGTAATTTGAATTAAGTGCATTAAATAACAACTTTTCATATAAATTGAGGATGTCATATGGACATTCATACTATAATTGGTATAAAAATAAAAAACCGGAGAAAAGAGCTCGGTCTATCAGGTGCGAATTTAGCTGATAAATTAAATTTAAGTCAACAGCAAATATCTCGTTATGAAAATGGTATTAACAAAATTCCAATTAATCATTTAGTGGATATTGCTGAAGCATTAAATTGCCCTATTGAATGGTTTTTCCAAGGTTATGTAAGCAATTCAAAATCAAATAAAAATGAACCATCTAATGAACTCAACCAAGAGCTAATATATACAGCTGAAAGTGTCATTGCCCCCTCTAAAGATAACTTTTAATGTAAATAAAAAATTAATTTATATAAATAAAATGCAAGTAACATAGACATTTCTATCCCGTGTTATTTGTACTTCACTTTCTTTAGAACTATAAAAGTAAAAAGGCTAATCCTCTATATGAAGATTAGCCATACATTTAAATTTCATAAAATTAACTAATGGTTTTAGCAATAAATTTTATATATAATATTTTAATCATAGGTAATATTGAAAACCATTTTAGAATTCACTTCTCCAGCAGAGATTGTTCGTTCATACTGGTAATAACGAGCTTTATAATTTAAGTCAAGATATTTTGTTTGCCGGTCAACTAAATTTCCAACTTTATATTTTTCATTAAACATAAGTGATTTATTAGTCTTACGCTCTAAAACTTGTATACCAACTCCCGCAGCTCCACTGGTGGATTTATTTTGATTAACCAAAACACCTTGTCGATTATTCATGTTTTTTGGAATATCACCACTAAAAGTCATATTAACATTTGCAAAACCAGAAATACTGACACCACCGCTGCATATTAAGCGAATATCAAAATCTTTTTCACCTGCCGTTGTTCCAATACCATTTAATTGTGAACGTTTAATTGGATCAAGATAAACATTTTTTTCGCTTCCCCCTTCAATTTGGCAAGACGGAGAAACTATTGTTATCGCTTCAGCATCTAATTTAGTGATCAAAAATGGGTTATTATTTGGAATGTACCCATAAGATGTATAAAGGCCACTAGCTATAGTTCCTGAGCCTGTAACAGGAGCGGTTTTCACTAAAGTTAAAATAAACTTTGATCCCGCAAGATAATAATTACTTGATCTAGGGGCATAAAATGTATCCGGATACGTCATTCTCACTGCACCTTCACGGTGGAATTTCATGCCAATTCCAGGAACGTTTGTCTGGTAAACCTTATTTCCTACTGGAACTAAACTTGGCATAGTAACCGAAGCCGTTATCGGTGTATTTCTTGTACAATATGCATATATTGCACTTGAATTTTCCCGCATATCCCAAGTTTGCTCCGCAATAGTATCCCCAACCTTTAAGTTAGGGTCTACCACGACCCTCCCCATCTGCATATTTAATACATATGTCCGAGTTGAGGTTCTATCACAATACGCAGAAACGTAACTAGCGGTAAGAAACACACCAACTCCGATATACAAGCGAATTTGTTTCGTTATTGACATAAAATTTCCTTACTATTGCTAGCTTCTAAAGAAAATGAACACTGCCCATTATCCCATTTTATAATTGCAACGTTTGCAGTTTCACTACTAATAAATACGGTTCCACCTTGACCAACGATACCTATGGATTCACCATTTATATCAGTAACGTTAGCCCCAAATGGCAATGGTTTATTTCCAGGCCTTACAACATTAAATGCAATATTTTTTTCGACTTTAGTACTAAATTTAACCTTAACGATACTTCCTTCATAAGGAACGACTTGTGTGGCCGTATTTTCAAAAACAATATCTTCAGGACTTCCTTTCGGATCAATTTCTACATTATTAATACGATAAGCCCTAACATAAGGAGCAACAGCATAACCATTTCCATCGATACGAGTTCCAGGTGCACCCATGATTGATGCGCCTTCCGCTCCTTTCGCTTCGATCAGAGCTATCGTTGTTGAAGTATTCGGTGTTAATGTTACGCCCTCAGAATGCACAATAACCGAACCATTTGCGCCAAGACCGAACTGACGATATCCCTGACCTTGGCTATAATTCGCATTCGTATTAACAAATGGTGTACGGTAACCTGTGTTCAAACCAATATTCTTCTGTCCACCGTTTGCAACAGAGGTATTTACGCCATAAGTCCAATTATTATCCCTATCGAATGCACCACTCGCACCGATTTGGCTAGAGCCAAATTTTTCATTATTGAATGTCGTATTTGAGGTCAGTGTTGCACTCTGACTTTCGCCAAAATACAGTGGGTAACTAAAGTTTATGTTAATGCGATCATCTTTTTTATTATTCGTATTATCTGCATAAACTCTCATAAATGCGACACCATAAGAAAGACGGTTAAAGTTATTGTTATAACTTAATTGATATTGCTTTTCTGTCCCCGACTTATCCCAATAATTAGAAATACGTCCCGTAAAATAAATCCCACCGTAACCATCAGGAAGATTTTGATTTACTGTATAGCTGAAACCATTTTTCTCACGTCCTAAAGTATTCTCTACGCCACGCTTATCATTATCTATCGCATATAATGCATTGCTGACGTTATAGTAATCCTTCGTTGAATACCTATAAGCAGCTAGCACTAAGTTAGTATCAGTTTGAGTAAATAAACGACTAAAAGTTAAACGGTAGCTTTGCCCATTTTCTGTTTTATATTTGAATGCCGTTCTCGACTGAGTTAAATCTACAGCAATTGCACCAAACCCTGTGTTAACACCGGTACCTACTAAGTAGGCTTGATAATCATCAAATGCAGTGACGCCGCCATATAGCGTAAATGTATTATTTAAACCATGCTGAATAGTACCCTGCATAATAAATGGACGATTTCTCAGTCCATCCGCATCCGCTTTACCACCAGAAACTTGATAACGTGTAAAACCAGGACGTAATAACTGTGCTAATGAAGAATATGGCACGCTAAAGCTGCTTTCACTTCCATCAGCTTCTTTTACCGTTACAACTAAATCATTTCCGTAACCTGATGGATAGACATCCGTTAAGCTGAAAGGTCCTGGCGCCACTGTTGTTTGATAAATAATAGAATTATTTTGCGTTACCGTTACTAAAGCATTACTTTGTGCTATTCCCCTAATCTCAGGCGCGTATGTTGACATTCCATCAGGATACATATTGTCATCTGTTGCTATTTTTGCGCCCCGTAAACTAATACTGTCAAAGAGATCACCATCTGTATAAAACTGTCCTGCTGTCGCTTTTGACTTTAGTTCGGTTATTGGTTTTTGCAGATATGTTTGATTACTATTCCAATTCGTTCCATCGTGACGTTGCCAGTTAAGATTTCCAATATGTTTAAGCAACCATCCATCAAAGCTTAGACCAGCATTCAGCCCCAAATAAGCACTGGCGTTATTAGTTCCTTTTGAACCACTAGTATGGTTATCATAATAGTTAGCCATATAACCGATATTTAGTGCAGGAATTCCCGTTTCCCAAAATTGGGGAGAAACATAACCACGGGAAATTCTCTGTTCATATATTTGCGGAACAGAAATATCTAAACGCAATGTAGAAGAATGAAATGTATCAACGACGTCTTTTTGGTCATTCCAGTCTTTTAATGGTAAACAAGCATTACTATCTTTACTAACTGTAGGGTTTAGTTTTTCAATATTAATACCAAAATCAGATAGCATTTGTGGTGTATAACAGACTACTAATTGACCACTTTTCTCTTCTTCAAAATTAAGGTCGTAGCGTCCCTTCCAATTGTTATTTGTATATACGTCAACTGAATATTTTCCGGGACTGATCCCTGAAGAATTGAAACGTGTTAAATCAACATCTTCTTTACTACCTATAATAAAACCACTATTAAATTCATAGGTTGTATCTTCTTCACCCCAAGCATAAAACGTAGGCACTATGCATGCAGTGACAAAGCAAGTCACAGAGAGCGTATTGCTATATTTATTTATTAACTCTCGCTGTTTCATTATATATTCCTATTTAACGGTGGTTTTCACCGAAATATCTGAACCATAATCATTAATATTATTAATTACGATATGACTTCCTGACCTTACGACTTGTTTTAATTCAACTATCATTTGAGATTTCGGTTCTAATAAAATTGTTTTTTCATTCAACCCAGATTTACCATCCGTTGAAATTTTTGTAATAGTAATATAATAAGGTGTCGGATTATCTATAATAATACTCTTCCCATTTGCTTTTATAACAAGTTGCTCTGGCGCTAATTCACGGCTACTCAGGCCTGTTGGCCGATAAAAGAATTTAAATCTAGAGCGGATCGCTAATTGCAATACATTCTGACTATCGCCTTCTTTAGCTTTAGCCATAGGAGGAATATCTAATATATTCAACCACCATAAGCTTTCGCGATCCTGAGGAATGCTTCCTTTATCCATTAATTTAATTCGTAAAGTTTGTCCACCTTTAGCTTCTACACGAGAGATTGGCGGTGTAATCTGAAATGGTGTTTTTATCGTATCCGGTGTTTCTGACGCATCACCTGTATCAAGCCACGCCTGTGCAATTGCAGGACGGTCGGCAGTGTTATTTAATTGCACGGTAATTTCTTTTTCATTTCCAGGATAAATAAACCGTGTACCATTAACGATAATATTATTAGCAAATGAATGCGTACTGAAAATGAAGCAGAAGATAAATACTATTGCTTTCATTTGATCCTCAAAATAAAAGCGGCAGTATACCTACCGCTTATCATAGTAAAGCTGATTAAGTTAATATTTAAAGATTACTTACGTAACTAAAACTAATAAGAAATTAGCTTATTAAGTTATTATTGGTAAGTGATTTCATAAGTTGCATAACTTTTAACTTCACCTGTTGTTACATCTTTAGGTGTAGAAGTTGCGTAACCAACGTAATATTGGAAACGAGCCCCATTTTCAACTTTAGTCAAATCACCTTTAACTTTTTTCTGAGATGGATTGCCAGGAATAATTTTACCTGACAAGTCAGAGCTATCATCAGTTGAAAGTGCTAATTGAATATTTTTAGCACCTGTAGTTTCAGTATTTGCTAAGTAGCCTTCTGAATTACCTGATGCACCTTGCAGTAAGTTACCACCAGTCCAGTTAACGTTTAATAGTGTTTTATCAATAGCGGAGTCATTAGCAACATCTTTAACATCTGCTGCAACACAGTTTGTTACGTCAATAACAAAAGATTTCGGTTTTAACAATGCATCTGCACCACCGTCACGTACTTCTGTTAATGATACTGGTGCTAAGTAAACACTAGCATCACTACCTTGTCCATCAACAGAAACAGTACAAGAAACATCCGTTACTTTACCGTGAAAGTTAACTTGGCCGCCACCAACGTTGGTGCTTGCAGCGTTAGCTGTTGATAACCCAATAATAGTTGTTGCAACTGCAGTCAGTAGTACTTTCTTCATTTTCATTTCCTAATATGAGGGTAATTATTTTTTACATTAAAAAGAACTGATTAAGTTTTTGTTTTATTGTTAGGTAAAAAATACAAACAAAAGCCTAATCATACATGGAGTATGACTTATGGCTTACGTTTCACTTTGAACCATTCGTTTAATGCAAATAAATATATTTCTTAATTAGTCCTATTTAGAATTTATAACCATATGCTCTATATGATTTCGAAGAGAGGATACATAATAACTTAAGTTTTATTAAATCGTTTTTTTCATCGCTAATTTATTTTTTGATAGTTACAGACTATTAAATAACAAGCATTGATTGAGTATTTTGATTTTCAATATTCACTAATTTACTCGTGAAAAGCCTAAGATTTAGTTTTTAATATCTAATTTTTTTTAAATATAAAATTAAAAACCAACAAAACTCAAAAATACAGATTATCAAAAACAGCAAAATTCATTATATTTAGATTTAATATATGTTTTCATTTACATTTTGACACTTTATCTCACATTATCACTATAAAATTAATCCATTACAGAGTATCTAATTAGGGCAAAATCATTAATTAAATTAATGATTATTGATCTGTAAAGATATGTCACTCCAAACAATTAAAAATATTGAATTCCGAATTATTATGCTTGAATATCAATTTCACTCATTATGAGTGTATAGATATTCTTTTATATCAACAATCAACTTTAGTCATTATTTTAATTTTAAAATATGTTTTTAAGCGAGGTAAATATCGATTTTAATCTAAATTAAAAAATAAATGGAGTGATGGAAATAAATATGAAAGAAGAAATAGTGATAAAATCGCAATATAATCCTTTATTCATTCAACTTCTTATTGAAGTAAAAAATAGAATGTCAAATCATTTAGTCGAACCTATGTTAAAAAAAATTATCATTATTTTTGATATAGAATAAGAAAACATGATTAACTGTACAAACTATAGCCTGTGTTATGTCAATTTTCTCATTTTCTAACCATATGAAAATAAGAGTGTTTTCTTAAAACGAACACTCTATGAAAATGTGATCTATACGGCAAATTTTAACATTAAGAATATTCCTAAATCACTCACTATGAGTGTTAAAGTGTGATCTAAACCAAAAAGCCATCGATAAAAGGCGCTTTATCTGCCTATTATTTTTCTATTCACGGACAGTTTAGCGCCGTTTTAGTAAATCAATCGCTCTAATAAGCCTAATTTATTTAGCAATTACATAACATAAGGTAGCTGTTTCTATTTTAGTACCACAAATTATCGATTATGAGACATTAATAGATAAAAATATTTTATATCAATAATTTGCCATAAAAATATGATGACACCCTTACAAAATCCATATAAGGCCATCAAAATATGCCCCCCCCCCGCATAATGTGTCTACGAAGAATTTCACGTGTACATAAACATAGGTATCTAGTTGATCAGCTGATAAAAGCACATATATTGCAGGTAGTAATATCGGCTAATTTCAAGAAATGATTAAGCTAAAATAGAAAAATTGTTGGATTGGGACTGTTAGATTGGAGCCACAGCAAAAATCTTGCAAAAGATTTTTGCTGTGGTAATCAAGAAGTGAATGATTGATTAGTGTTTTTTCTGACGGTATAGAGCCCATTCTTCAACTTTTTCACCTGATGGTAAAATACAGTAACCTACCTGCCCTTGTGCTGTATCTACAATTTCCAGAGTCCCTCCAATTTGTTCGCAATATACTGATGCTGGATTTGCCATGCCTACAGCCTTAGGCTCTATTTCGGTTTTATTGGAAACACATCCAGAAATGAGCACTAAACTAGCTAATACAAGTACTTTCTTCATAAGAAATATTTTTTAGGTCAGTTTGGAATGTTTGTTTATTATAACGGAATGAAACTAATATAAACTGTTTTTTATTCATAAATAAAACAACATCGCATTTAATGTTCAAAACTTCATCAACAGCAGTCAATAAATTACTTTAGTCTATCAGCATTATTACTTAAAATTTCAACTGTCAGCCTGCCATGTTTACCTCTAAGAGTAATTATTGGCATCTTACTTATATCTATCAATATCTGGATTATATCAAATAATACTAGCTAACATTTTATGACTATATATCTATTTGTAAGCCATAAAGCCTATTTTACTTCCGTCTTTTATTGTCAAATAGGACAATTAAAACACCACAAAATGCGACTAACAAACTACCAATAATATAATTCTGTCTATCAAATGCCAGGCCCATATCTTTCACACTTTCCCCATAAACAATAGGAATGCTTACATCCATATTGTAAGAAATAATCGCAGTAACGAGGCCAATAATTGTGAGTACCACACCGAATGTTTTCATTTCCATCCCCCTACATTTGTATTTACTAAAAATAGATTAGCGAAGTATCTTGAGAAAGGCAAAATGAGAGGTCACAAATTACAATATTTTCTTAAATAAAAAATATTGTAATTTAAGCCATAGCGGGAAAATACTGGTTAATGATCAATTATAAAGATAATTTTTTATGCACTTAAAGTTTTAAGTCAGAAAAACTCGTAATTAGATGTAATATGAAGTATTAATTATAAGTATTCTTATTATTAATAGGATAAATAATCACACCCAGTTTTAACATGATGATTATTACTGTCTACTTTTATTCAAAGCACTATAATACATTGATTAAAACGTATAAAACATCATCAATGCCGCTTGGCTAAATTTTTCAAAAAAAGAAATCATCGCAGGCAAAATAGCAATATTTAGAATGGCAGCTAAGCCTACTGTTAGTAACGAAATTTCCATAATAATTTATTGTATATTGAGGATTTATTACTATCCCTTACCCATAGGCCTATTCATTATGTGTTCTTCCCAGTCCACCACATCAATTTCTCTGACAGCAATATGGCGAACGGACACACCTTCATTATGCATAGCCGCTTTGGACCCTGTTTTTAATGGATGCCAAGCTGGGAGACTTTTCCCTTCTAATAACAAACGGTAAGCACAAGTACTTGGCAACCATCCAAACGTTTCTAAGTTATAGCGATTAAGCTTTATGCAATCCGCTTCATAACTGAAGCGGTCTTCATAATGCTTACACTGGCAAGTTTTTAGATTTAGCTGATTACAAGCGACATTAGTGAAATAGATTTCATCAGTATCTTCATCCATTAACTTGTGCAAACAGCACTGCCCACAACCATCACAAAGAGATTCCCATTCTTCATCCGTCATTTCATCTAAAGTTTTAACTTGCCAGAACTGCGACATAATACTTATTAATCCTATACTTAAATAACCCGAGTAGTCAGCGAGTGATCATTAATTGATAATTTTAGCATATCACCAGAAGCTAATGGGCCAACACCTTCAGGTGTTCCCGTTAAAATAACGTCCCCTGCACGCAATGTGAAAAAACGGGACATATAGCTAATCAGTGGTAAAATTGGGGTGATCATATCACGCGTCGAGCCCTCTTGGCGAACTTCACCATTAATTTCTAAAGAAAGCTGAATATTTTGTAAATCATTCGGGCTACTAACAGGAATAAAACCCGAAATTGGGCATGACCCGTCAAATGATTTGCTTTTTTCCCATGGCTGACCAGCTTTTTTAAATTTAGCTTGTAAATCACGTAAGGTTAAATCCAATGCAACTGCATAACCTGCGATAGAGCGTGATACACGGTCTTCATCCGCATTTTTTAATGGCATACCAATTAAAATTGCCATCTCAATTTCATGATGAACAGAACCAAAGTCTTTTGGAATAACAATTGATTGAGTAATGTCACACAAAGCAGTTTCTGGTTTAATAAAAATAACGGGCTCTTCCGGTGTAGCAGACCCCATTTCTTTTATATGCTTTGCATAATTACTACCAACACAAACAACTTTATTTGCAGGAAAATCAAGTAACGCACCTTGCCAGTCACGATGTTGATACATAATAGTACTCCTATTATCGTTATTTTATTTTATTAGCGATACCATCTGCCATCATGCATACGCTCAATGCAAAATAATATGAGCGGTTCCAATGCATAATGGTACGGAAATTTTCAGTCACTAAAAATGCCCTGCCTTCAGGGTCATCAGGGATAACCACCCACGTTTTTACGTCTGAAGGTAACTGAGCAAATGCAGGTAATGCCACGCCTAGTTCCTGCCATTCACTGACAGATTTCCCTTGTTCCGCTTTTACGCCTTCCAACGTTTTATTAAAATCTGCAGGTAAATTAACTTGGTAACCCCATGGCAATTGTGCTTGCCAACCTTCTGTTGACAAATAATTAGCGATGGATGCAAATACATCAGATTTATTATTCCAGATGTCCATTTTTCCATCACCATCACCGTCCGCTGCGTAGGACAAATAGGAGGTTGGCATAAATTGACTTTGGCCCATAGCACCAGCCCATGAACCTTTAAGTTGTTGATCTTCTGGAATATAGCCTTTATCCATTATCTCAAGCACAGCTAAAAGTTGTTTGCTAAAAAGCGCTTCTCTTCGCCCCTCAAAAGATAATGTCGCAAGTGCTGAAACCACATCCTCTTTACCCTGTGAACGTCCAAAACCACTTTCTAGTCCCCATAACGAAACAATGAACTGAGGTGGAACGCCATATTTATCACTGATAGCATCTAGAATGGATTTGTTTTCTAAATATTTGTCATAGCCCGCATTGATACGTGATTGTGGGAGTACATTTTTTAAATAGCTTGCTAATGTAACCGTCGCCCTTTTCTCTGGTTGGCCTTTATCTGCTTTCACAACACGCTCAATAAAATGAACATTAGCAAAAGCACGTTCAATGGTGTCTGGCTTAATCCCCTGAGTAATAGCATGTTCTTTCAGTAATTCCACATAAGCAGGAAATTGTGACGGTTCACGTTGTTCAATAGGGAATGCTTTGTCTAAAGCAACGACTTCTTGGGCTATAGCCGCATTTTGTTCTACTGTAATCGGTTGAGTAACAACTGATTCGTTCTGCGTTGCAGAACAACTTGTTAAAAACAAACCAGCGACTAATGTATATAATAACGTTGGTTTCATTCGTCTCCTCCAGAGTGTTATTGCTTTTCAGGATTTTCTTAATTTGCTCTAGTTATTCAGTTCTTTGTGTTCTGAAAGCAAATTTTCCACCGGAGGTGGGAATTGTAGGTAATAACCAACCTCTATGAGATCAGATTTAACCTTTGCCAAGTCAGCATTGGCAAGCTTTTCACGCTTATCTAATGAGACGAGCATAGCAAATTGAGGTGTTCCAAATTGGGCTAATAATTCATCAGGAACACGTGAAAAATCATCTTTCTTCTCAATATAAAGATAAGTTTGGTCACGCTTAGGGCTTCTATAAATTGCACAAATCATTATATTTAACTCTTTTTCTTAGTTCATTAGCTTGCTTGAAGTATGCAGTAACTATAACATGCTATTGTTTTACAGAATATCTTCACCCGAGGATTGTTTCGGAAATTTTAATTTGCTGAGTCTGGATAGATGCCACAATCGCCAATAGAACTTAAAGGCAGCAGTTTTACTCTTTCAGTTATTCACTTATACAGTGAAGAGCCTAAACTCATCAAAAAATCGCTGCAAGATAAAGTAAATCAGGCTCCTGATTTCTTTAAAAATGCTCCTGTCGTGATTAACATCGCTGAATTATCCCCAAATGCAGATTTACAGAGTATTCATAAATCTGTTATTTCTGCGGGATTACGTATTGTTGGTATCAGTGGGTGCACTGACCCACAAATGCGACAAAAAGCAAACGATGCGGGTTTACCAATATTAAGCGAAGGTAAAAGCCAAAAACCTGTTGAAATTCAGCCTGCCCCCCCGGCTGCTGTAGTTCAAGCTGAACCTTTATATCGTAAAACTCGTATTATCAATACCCCTGTTCGTTCTGGACAACGTATTTATGCACCAAATAGTGATCTGATCGTCACAAGCAATGTTAGTGCAGGTGCAGAACTATTAGCAGATGGTAATATCCATATTTATGGCGTGATGCGAGGCCGTGCATTAGCTGGAGCCTCCGGCGATATTGAAAGTCAGATTTATTGTACTCATTTGCAAGCTGAGCTGGTTTCAATTGCAGGTGAATATTGGCTGAGCGATCAAATCCCTGCTGAATTTCTCGCCAAAGCAGCTAAACTTTGTTTAGTTGATAACAAACTTAACATCGAATATTTAAATTAGACCTTATTTACAAGGAATTATTCATGGCACGCATAATTGTAGTGACTTCAGGTAAAGGTGGCGTTGGTAAAACCACTTCAAGCGCGGCCATAGCTACTGGCCTGGCACAAAAAGGGAACAAAACTGTAGTGATCGATTTTGATATCGGCCTACGTAACCTTGACCTTATCATGGGGTGTGAACGTCGAGTAGTCTATGACTTCGTAAACGTTATCCAAGGTGATGCAACCCTTAATCAGGCTTTAATCAAAGATAAGCGCACCGAGAATTTATTTATTTTACCTGCTTCGCAAACACGCGATAAAGACGCATTAACTCGTGAAGGCGTTGGCAAAATTCTTGACGAATTAAGTGACGATCTTGGTTTTGATTTTATTGTTTGTGATTCCCCCGCAGGTATTGAAAGTGGCGCCTTAATGGCACTATATTTTGCTGACGAAGCTATTATTACTACCAACCCAGAAGTTTCTTCTGTTCGCGACTCAGACCGTATTTTGGGTATTTTAGCGTCAAAATCACGCCGCGCAGAAAAAGGTGAAGCACCAATTAAAGAACACTTATTGCTAACACGCTATAACCCAGGCCGTGTAACGCGTGGTGATATGCTAAGCATGGAAGATGTTCTGGAAATTCTGCGTATTCCTTTGATCGGTGTTATTCCTGAAGACCAATCTGTACTGCGCTCTTCCAACCAAGGCGAACCCGTTATTCTGGATACAGAGTCTGATGCAGGCCAAGCCTATGATGATTGTGTTGCACGTATTTTAGGTGAAGATCGCCCTATCCGTTTCATTGAAGAAGAGAAAAAAGGTTTCTTAAAACGCCTATTTGGGGGGTAAATAATGGCTTTATTGGATTTCTTTCTGTCGAGAAAAAAAACGACAGCGAATATCGCAAAAGAGCGATTACAGATCATCGTTGCAGAACGCCGCCGTGGTGATAGCGAGCCCCCATATCTTGCAGATATGAAAAGAGATATTTTGCAGGTTATCTGTAAGTATGTCCAAGTTGACCCTGAGATGTTATCAGTGCAATTTGAGCAAAAAGGGGATGATATTTCTGTTCTTGAACTAAACGTTACGTTGCCAGAAGGTGACGACATAAAAACGACAACAGAAAAATAATTCGTGAAAGAAAGCCGCTGTCTAACTTTTGTTTCATGCAATAGCTTGCGGCTTACTTTTTATGATTTAGCCCAATTAATCAAATGGTTACATGATGATTTCGCTAAAGGAAAAACCTATTCCTTTTATAATTCAAATTTAATTTCCATTGTTATCAGTTTTTTTAAACCTTCTGGCGGTGCTCCTACTGAGCGGCTTTTCTGTACAGCTGATAACGCAGCTTGGTCGAGCGTATTATGTGTTGAGGAATTAACTATACGCACCATCGTAATTTCCCCTAATGAGGAAAGTTGAAAACTTACTTTTACAACTCCTTGGATATTGGTATTTCTCGCTTTTCTTGGGTAACGTTTATGTCGTTCAATTTCACTACGTAATTTATCAATATAGCTTTGATAAGTTGAATCTATTGCATTTCCTACCGAGGTCGTCCTTTGTGCTCCCTTCTGGCCTGCCGCATTAGATTGATTATCGTTTTTCCCCACATGCTGCTCTTGTTTTACATCATCATTTTTTTCACTTTTTTGTTGCGGCTCTTTCTGCTGAGTAACCTTTTTATTAGTTTGTTTTTCCTCTTTCTGTTTGATGACTTTTTTCTGATCATCAGAAATTTTATTTTCATCGCTATGTGAACTTTTTTTATTAGCAACTTTAATTACTGCATTTTCATTTTGTTGTGATTCAGCAAGTAAGCCCCCTGATAGCTTATTATTTAATATTATATCGTTTACTTGCTTTTCAATTACATTTTGCATCAATGAAACAGAAACAATAGCTGCTTGTATTGGTGTATAAATTTGTGCAGAACGTGTTTTTTCTATACTTAAACAATAAAAAACGATGCCAAAATGGAATAATAAAGAAACCATAACAGCAAAATTAAAACGTAGAGTAAGCATTTTAATATCCCTAACAACCCTTCGCCAATACCAAAATACAGCGGCATCAGCGAAGGGGATCCCTTTTAGAAGCGACTTGTTACATTGAAACGCACAGTCCTACCCGGTGCAGGCATCATACTGCGGGTTAATGGGTCTATATAATATTCATCAAATAAGTTTGTGGCTAATAATTCAAATGATAGGTCTTTATTAAACTGATAATTAACATAAGCATCAGCGGTAAAAACGGCATTCCAACTCATCGGGTCATTGTTTAATGGCGCATACTGGTTCGGGTATTTATCCATCATTTCCGCTTCATCTTCATTTTTTGCTTTGCTGTGATAACGCATGCGGCTACCCACTTCTAAACGTTCATCTAAGAAGCGCAAACCTAGGTTGGCATGAATGCTGTACTTAGGTTGCAATTGAGTACGCAAATAGCCGCCAGGGAACCCTGCTGTTGTACACTCTGAGCCACCAAATTGGTTATAGGGATCCATTACCATCAATGAAACTTCATCACAAACCTCATTTTTTAAGCGGTAATCCACACCTAAGTCACCGAATACCCAGCCATTATCATAACGCGCCAACAGTTCCAAACCGGCCGTGTTATGTTTATCAACCTGCGTAAAGACTAACCTGTAGTTCCTATCAAATGCGTTTGTAACAACCGTGTTATAGTAGTTTATGCGTAAATCAGCATGGTTTTCTGCCGCGACGAGACCTTGGAAATTACGCACATATCCCAGTTCTATCGTATGGCTGCGTTCTGGCAAATAAACAGGTGGCGTGTAATTCGGCTCTCTTCCCCCCGAAAAACCAATAGTGTCTTCAAAGATACTTGGCATCCTAACGGTTTCTAAATAACGCCCAAATATTCGATCGTTCTCTGTTAAATAAATTGTTGCCCCTAATGCCGGAGCCCAAGCTGATTCTTCATTTCTTTTTGGCGCTTTAAATTTTTGTTTATTGGAATACTTCACTTCATCATACCCGTTATTAGTAATATCTGCTTTTCGGTATTTTTTTGCTTTTAAGCCTGTTACGGGGTCAATTATTTCTTCTTTTAAATCAATCTCGCCATTATAGAATGGATTATTTTTTCGTATAAACCGGTTATTTTCATCCACCTTCCATTTTACTATATTGTTTCTTTCTGTAATTCTAAACTCAAATTTTTTTTTATTTACATCCATTCGATAGTGAGCATACATTAATGAATCTGCTTTCATATTTAGTGCTTTTCCGATAAAGATTCGCCTTTCATAAGATCTTTCTGCTGTATCTTTAAATGTCTTCCCTTTATCATCAACATACTCTTGTATGACTTGGTACTCTTTCTCACTTAATACACGAGAGAGTCGAAAATTTCTCGCCGTTATATGGCTATAAGGTGCATAATTTATATCTTTAGCCGCAATACGTCTCTCTTTTAATAAATCCCTTGACCAGTAGCTAATATATTGAGCCCCCGCATTCAGACTTAACCAATCAGTAGGCTGCCAATCAAAGCGAATAGTCCCATTATATTCTCGACGCTTACCTTCCCTTGGGATAGCTCGGAACATGTTACCCTTTGGGCTAGAGTCCGAATTAAAGATATCTTCACGGCTACCAATAGTTTCATCAATTAAGCTTCCCATTAAAGTCACTTTAAATTCAGGTGTAATTTGAAATTTATTGGATAATGAAACACCATAGCGATCGTTTAGTTGGTTTAATTTAATCCCATCAACTAAGGTGCCATTGATAGCAGGATTTTTAGCTACATTTTTATCTCGACCAAATTCATAATTCCAATCCCTTTCCACTGGTTCCCTAGGTTGGCCACCTGCGGTATTTGAGTTTAAATTAGTTTTTGTCAACCAATAGCCTAATCGAAAGTCAATCCAACCAATGGATTCGGGTTTGAACGAATAATTGGCGTAAAAAGTATTTAACGCCAAGTTAGCT
The DNA here is from genome assembly GCF_032706145.1 of Providencia sp. PROV040. Taxonomy (NCBI): domain Bacteria; kingdom Pseudomonadati; phylum Pseudomonadota; class Gammaproteobacteria; order Enterobacterales; family Morganellaceae; genus Providencia; species Providencia sp. PROV040. Next base: position 2,572,461 of record NZ_CP120530.1, read on the forward strand.
AAAGGCCATTGTGGAATTTTTCCCTCTAAATCATGATAACGAATTTGCGATGGCATGATTTCGCCATAATGACTTGATGTATGCATATAACCAAGGGATAAGTCCTGTGAATTAGGTAGCATTAAATTTAATTTAGCTAACCATGTCGACATTTCATTTGATGTATTCGCCACCTCTTTATTTGGCCCATAAATCCTAGCTACGAAGGGCATATATGGGTCTATCGCTTTATTTGAGTTATTAGGGTCATAAGTAATGATGTCGTCATAAAATTTACCCGCCCCTCGGCGCCCAGCAAAATAATTACCTTGGTTGCGATAGCTGTATGCTAGCATCAAATCAAACTTTTCTTGCCGTGTCCCAACGGCAATACGCGCTGCGTTATCTTGCAGATTAAAGAAATTAGCGTTACCTTTACTGCGAGGATCAACAAGCATTTCGTGATCTTTAAAATAAATCCCACGAAACTTCTGCATGTCTAACGTATTCAATAGCCGCTTATCATCACGGTAATCTATACCGTGGCTTAATTGATTAACCCTCGGTTTTGTCGAGTTACTCGATGTTTCTAATTTAATATCAAAACCAAACTTGTCGTATTTATCCACAACGTCATCAATGCCTAGCGTTGTTATAGCAACTCCTCCCCCCGTCGATGTACGCACATTGCGGTCTAGCGTTGCACTTTTCATTACCTTAATGCTACTAATCATATTCGGGTCGATATAATTACGATTATTCGCCCCATTATAACCACGCCAAACAGTGATAGCTTGCTCTGTACCGTCTACAGTCACCGGGACACGCCCTTGCCCCTGTATACCCCGAACATTGGGGTCTATTGCCCCGCTATTACGGGCATCTCCACTATATACCCCTACCGCATGGTTAATAGTGTCTGCGGGGTTAGTACCTTTATAACGATCAATTTCTTCTTTACTAATGTAAATATTTGATTCATCTTTATCATATTGGTCATCCGCCCCTTTTCTATCACGCTCTTTGATTGTGGCCGCTTTATCATTTACCACAATAGAACCGATGTTTTCACTTTGTTGTGCATAGACTAAGTTTGTAATATTGCCAATAGATAACCCTGTTGCGATATTAATGGCTATCACTGTTTTGATTTTCATTATCTGTTCCGGTGAAAATTAAAATTTCTTGGTGAAATTGACACCGACTTCACTTTGCTTAAAAGAATAAATAATATCTGCAGTACTTTTATTCACTTGGCTATTAAAATAAATAGAAGGCGTAAAAGTTAATATTTTATTTTTATCAAATGTTAATTGGGTATTTAAATACCCATTATGATCTTTTCTTTTTACATTCAAAAATGCATCAAACTGTTCAAAATTTGTTTGCTTATAACCTATCGCAACAAGTAGATCACACAGTTCGGTTACTTTTAGAAAACCCGCCCTAACCCCATACTGTACATAGCTATCACTATCGTATTGCTTTTTTCTATTGGCTCCATAAAAACTGCCAAAAACCATTAATCGAGGGTTCATTAAATAGGTACCAGTAACTGAATAAACCCATTTATCGCCGTTATTAAAACTATACTTATAAGGGTAAGTTTTATTTTTATATTCAATATTACCTAACAAGGTTACTCGATGATTTAACATGTATTCTGTCGCTATTTTTCCTCCTAGGCTTAAATTATAGTATTGGTTATCGTGCCATTTAGCCTCAAGGGTGGGCTGTATATGGAACGTTGTATTCGCGTTATCAAATTGATACCCCCCAGTAACATATATATTCGTTTTTCTAGCCGTGACTGTTTTCATTGGCTCCACCCCAACCACACCTAATGAGAGTACCGTTGAGTGGTTTCCTACTAGAGGAAAACGCTTTGATAGTTTAGTATAATAATGCCACTTTCCACCAGCGATAGACTGGTTACTACTATTCATACATTTACTACGAAAACAGTACATCTCACGGCTATTTGATGCTTCATTTAAATTAAAATCATAACTTGAGCCTAACTTAATCGTACCTTGCCAACGATTTTTATTTTCTAAATCTATTATTTGACTTTTAATAAATTTAGTTAACCCATTGGATATTCTTTCTTTATATTTAACTTTGATATTTTGATATATTGATAATGCTGATTCATAGTGCTTAACATAAGTCAGTGCTTGTGCAAGTTTTAACTCAACCAATAACATATTAGGCTTGTGAATTAAAATCTCATTATATAGGCTAATTGCTAAATCATACTGTTTATTTAAAACTGCCCTTTCTGAATGAATATATTTAACCAATTCTTTATCGTGGTCTTTATGGTCAACGTAATTACCAATAATTTCATTTATTTTGTCAAAATCTTGTCTCTGAATGAGATCATAAAGAATAAAACCAAGTTCGTCGATATTTTTTTCACTATATTTAACATTATTTATTTCTGATTGATGTTTTTTGTTACTATAATCTTTTAAATTACCGATAACTCCTCCTTTTAGCTCTTGAGCTGACAATACCGAAGGGAGAGAAAAAAGTAATAATAAACTCAAATATATTAAATGTGTTTTTTTATTAAAAAATAACATGATTAGGCTACCATTTTAATGACAAAAATAAAAAAGTAGACAAAATCACTTTTGCCTACTTTTTTTAGCTAATTATATGTTCAGTAATTATTCGTCTTTCTGGCCACCAAATGCCGTGTCTAACTCACGGTTATTCTCATAAGAGAGAATACCTGCCACTTGTTCTGCATTATCACCAAAGAGTTGCCCCATACTATCACCTTGGTGTATTCCATTGGCAATGGCAGTACCACTAAATTTACCGTCTTCTTCAATAGCCCCTTCCATGGAGTGGCTATTCGTTCCTTCTAATGCACCTGTATATGATTTATCCGCGAAGTCAGCATTAAACCAACCTGCCTGTTTTTCTTCTCCTGCAAACTGGTTAATACCCGCTATAGTATAAGTTGCTTGGCCACTGGTTGGCACTTCTGTCGTTGCATTCTCACCAGAGAAATAAACCGTGTGCATTGCATCATCAGTTTCCCCAGTTTGTGACCAATCACCGAAATATACCTCGGCATCTGCAACCTGGCTAAATTGGAACTTACCCATTCCACCGTGCGGGCTACCGCCACTTTCCAAAACATACACGTTGTTTGGTTTTTGCGTGACTAAGTTTTTTAAGCCTGAAAACGATATCATCATTCCCCCCATTTTATGTCGAGAACCGATACCCGGTGCACCAATACTACCACCGTGTGGCCCCATGGTTGATTGGGTTTTACCAACAATAATATTTGTTAGGCCATCACTATAATCTAAACTCTGATTTGATACCGTTTCTGCCATAACACCAACAGAAAATATAGACAAAGATACTGCGACTGTAATTAGTGATAATTTTTTCATTTATTCATCCTCTTCAATAGAAGTTTGAATTAGATTGGTTTATTAACGAAACACATTAAATAAAAGATTATTCTTTCCTTTAATGTTCGAGATTCAGTATATGAAAATTATTTTTATTTACAAATTTAAGGAATATAATTCAATTTTTTATTATTAAACCATAAAAATAAAATAATCTTTTATTTTTTAGCTGGTTAATTAAAGACCCTATAATGGATAGTTTTATTTATTGCGTTTTACATTAAAGATTAATTGAATTTTTAAGAGTAATTACAAATTTTGAGTTAAAACAAGATAAATATACCCATAAATATATGTGACGTATATTTTTATAAGTTTATTGAATGGATAATAAATAAAAATGAAGATAAGATTGAGGGTTATAAATAAGCTAAGCTATTTAAATAAGGTACAAGAAACTCTCTTCTTGTACCTTAATATATTACCCGTTTGCTAATAACTTTGTAATGGGCTCGGCGAGTAATCGCCCTCTCCACCCCGACAACAGCTCAGGAGGTGTAACCGAAGATTTTAACCCCCAATGAATCGACAGTAATTGGTTAATTTGCCGCCTAGAAGCCAATAGTTCAGCATTAAATTTTTCATTTTCAGCAATATCTTTGACCACCGCTTTAATTTCTTTAAATAAGCTTTTGTATTGGCTCTGTTCAGTAATATTCGCTACAGGTGTTGGGTATTGGCTTTCATCAAGTTGCTTTGCTTGCTCGACAATGGCTAACAAGCGCTTGCCATGGCAACGAATTTCCTGCCCAGTTAAGCCAAGTACATCAAGTTCACCCAGAGAGCCCGGTAAATAACGAGCCACTTTCCACAGGTGCTCTTCTTTTACTACAAAGTTAACGGCCATATCGCGGGCTTTAGCTTGGTTTAAACGCCATTCGGCTAATAATTGCAAACAAGCGAGCTGTTCATCACGTAGCTGCCATGCATTATGGATATTCATGTAGGCTTTTTCTGGCTTTAAGGCTTTTTGCCGACGAGCCACAACACGTTGACACTCATCTTTGGCATCTTCCAAGTAGCCCGCTTCAGTCACTTTTTCCATTAGAATTTCAGCTAATGGCAGCAAATACAGTACATCTGCGGCTGCATAATCGCATTGTTTTTCACTCAGAGGACGCGCAAGCCAGTCTGTTCGTGATTCACTTTTGTCTAGTTCAATACCTAAATGTTCAGCAACCAATGATGCAAAACCACAAGAAATTGGATAACCTAAAAATGCTGCCACAACTTGCGTGTCGATCATCGGCTCAGGGACACAATCAAAATCATGCATAAACACTTCTAAGTCTTCACTACCTGCATGTAAAAATTTAAGTTGCTCAGGATTCGTTAAAAGTGCTTTGAACGGGCTAAAATCCGTCATTAATAATGGGTCAATTAACGAAACTTGCTTTCCATCATATAGCTGTAGCAAACCTAGTTGTGGGTAATATGTTCGGGTACGAACAAACTCGGTATCCAAAGCGAGCCATGGTGCATTACTCGCCTCTTGGCATACTTGGGCTAATTCGCTATCTGTAGTTACTAAACGATAATTCAAAACAAGTTTCTCTTTGTTATTTTCATCACAATGACGCCGGCTAAAACCGGCGTCATCTATTTATAATTTAAAACTAAACCACAATCATACTTGTGATTTTTCTCTTTGCAATTTTTCTTCATCACGTAGGTCTTTACGTAAAATTTTACCCACGTTAGATTTTGGTAATTCATCACGAAATTCAAATATCTTAGGGACTTTATACGCGGTTAATGAACGGCGGCAAAAGGTTTTTAGCTCATCACCCGCTAAATTCGCATTTTTCGTTACAACGAAAACTTTAACCGCTTCGCCTGTACTTTCACTAGGTACACCAATTGCAGCGCATTCTATCACGTCCGGATGTGCAGAAATGACATCTTCAATTTCATTTGGATAGACGTTAAAACCTGAAACGATGATCATATCTTTTTTACGATCAACAATACGAATATACCCTTCGCTATCAATTTCAGCGATATCCCCTGTCGCTAACCAACCATCCACTATCGTATCCGCGGTAGAATCAGGCCGGTTCCAATACCCTTTCATGACTTGCGGGCCTTTTACCCACATTTCGCCAGGCTCACCAATAGCGACTTCGTTGCCATCGTCATCAAGGAATTTAACATCTGTTGACGGAACAGGTAAACCAATACTTCCGCTATAACTGGTTAAATTATAAGGGTTACCTGTAACTAGTGGCGCACATTCCGTTAACCCATACCCTTCGAGTAAATGTTTCCCTGTAAGCTTTTGCCATTTTTCTGCAACGGCTTTTTGAACGGGCATCCCCCCACCAACCGAAAGACGTAAACGTGAAAAATCCAACTTTTTGAACTCTTCATTATGCAGCCACGCATTAAATAACGTGTTAACACCAGTAATTGACGTAACGGGATAACGTCCTAGTTGTTTTACGGTGTCAAGTACATCTCTAGGGTTGGTAATCAATAAGTTAACGCCCCCTACAGTGATAAACAGTAAGCAGTTTACTGTCAATGCAAAAACATGGTACAGCGGTAAAGCGGTGACAACAAATTCAGCACCAAATTTCAGTACAGGCCCGTAAGCTGCCCTTGCCTGCTCAATATTTGCTAACATATTGCGATGAGTTAACATCGCCCCTTTAGCAACACCGGTGGTTCCACCTGTATATTGCAAAAAGGCCAAGTCATCACCAGTAATGTTAGGTTTAATATATTGCATACGATAGCCATAATGCATGGCACGGCGAAAGGAGATGGCGTCTGGTAAGTTATATTTAGGGACTAAACGTTTTACATATTTGACAACAAAATCAACAATCGTGGCTTTAGGACGTGAAAGCTGGTCACCCATACGAGTTAAAATGACGTGTTTCACTTTGGTATTGAAAACAATTTTTTCCAGTGTATGTGCAAAATTCGACACAATTACAATTGCGGTTGCACCGCTATCATTCAATTGGTGCTCTAGTTCTCTCGGGGTATAAAGTGGGTTGACGTTGACTACCACCATACCTGCTCGCAATATCCCAAACAGGGCAATCGGATACTGTAATAGGTTTGGCATCATTAATGCGACACGATCCCCTTTTTTAAGACCAAGTCCATTTTGTAAGTAGGCGGCAAAAGCGCGACTTCTCTCTTCAAGTTTCCGATAAGTCATCACTGCTCCCATATTAATGAATGCAGGTTGGTCGGCAAATTGAGAGACCGCATCTTCAAGTAACTCTGCTAGAGAAGCGAAGCTATCAGGATTGATTTCTTCCGGCACATCAGCAGGGTAATTTTTTAGCCAGATTTTTTCCAAAATGTTACTCCTGAATTTAGTGAAGTTATTATACTCAACATCTCTTTTAACAAATTATTAACTCAGCGTACCAGTTTGAAAAACAGACAATGTCAAGGTTGAGAGGTCTATCACTAAATAAATTTTGTTCCTTCAAGAAAAAACTAGGCGGACTAAGCCGCCTAGTTTGTCTTAAATTCGTTAAACAGATGTAAATCTATACAAGATTGCCTGATTATACATGATTTTACGCTATTTTTGGAAAGGTTATCTCGCACTTAAGAAGGGATTTAATCTATTACATTAACCAAAGTCACTTTTGCTGGGATTAAATTTTAGCTAATACTTTTATTAAACACTCTTATTTATTAGCTCTTATTTAGATAATCTTTTTATGGAAAACAAAAAGGCCCCGCAATAATCGGGGCCTTTAAATAAAGAAAAATAATCGTTATTCTGTTAGATAAGTTTGTACGGGTACTGGGCCTCCTGGATAACCGTACCCATAACCATAACCCCATGGGTGGTTATAAAAATACGGGTCGCCATAATAACCATAACCCCAAGGGCCAGACGGCGGGATCATAACACTTTGTGCGACATTCCAGCGTTGGAAACCTGTTACATCTAACGTGACATACTTATAAGGAACTTGCCCTACTTTCCCTTGCTGTTCCCCCGTGATTTTCCCCACCACAGTGATATAACGGTTAGTAAAATCACTTGGCTCACGAAAACCATTTAAGTACGCATAAATGCGGCCAATTGAAGGGGAATTAAGCTCTGGTGCTGCATCATATTTATTCAATGCCATCACCGCAATTTCTAAACGTGTTCTTGCTGCTTCGTTTTCAACTGCAAGGACTTTCCCACCAAAACGCGCCTCTTGGCCAATATACATTTCAGGAGCATTTTGTACCGATGTTAAGTTATCTGTTGGGTTTTGAACCGAGCCTTGAATTGAAGCAGGTATTGAAACACACCCTGTCAGCGCTAATACGCTTGCAATAAAAAGACCTTTAAGTGCATTACGGCAGTTTAATTCAATATTCATAGACCACCTCCGATTAGCGATATTATAAATTCAGGTAATACAATTTTAAATAGCATTTAGTAAACAAAACACGATATGTTAAAAGTAGCCATAAGAATTATCTTACCACCTAATAATATCCTAAATTATTGAATGATTCGATTTGTATTTTTATTATTCAATATTTGATTTGTTTTGTGTGTAATATAAAAAATTGGCCATATCACCTGATATAGCCAATTCAACATCAATTAATTTTCTGTGTATTATTCACGACCAGGCAATTTTTTCCATGTAACTTCATTACGCAGGTAAGTAGGTTCAACATTTTCAACGGCAACCACTTTTCCCTGTTGCCATAATTGAGCAGCAATGGGTAACATATCTTGCGCATCAGGCAGCGTAATATGACTGTTAGCTAATGTAATTGATGCATTCAACAATGAGGGATATGCCTCCCACCCAGTACCTGCATAACCCCACAGCCCTGAAAGCCCTGTCACTTTGCCCTTAAAATCGTCGGGAAGTAGAACTGCTTCAGTTTCTTCACCTAACCATTGGCCTGCGGATGTTCGCTGATATTGGGCACAATAGATTTCTGACATCCGTGCATCAATAGCCACTAATACCTGATGATGCCCCATTATACGAAAGGCGCCTTCAGCAAGTGTCATTAAAGAGGAAACGCCAATCATGGGCAAATTAGCCCCTAGTGCTAACCCTTGTGCAATACCAACACCAATACGAACCCCCGTAAAACTACCAGGACCACGCCCGAAAGCCAATGCATCTAACTGGTTCAACCCCATCCCAGCTTCTGCAAGAACTTCCTCAACCATCGGTAAAATTTTTTGTGTGTGCTCTCGAGGAGAAATCGCGAAACGCGAAATAATGTCACCTTCACACCAAAGTGCGACTGAACAGGCTTCTGTTGCTGTATCAACAGCAAGAATACGACTCGACATGCCTAAACTCCGGCAAATTAATAGTTTCTGATTAAAAGATGCCGATTATATTAACATAAACGGCCGTAGGAATAGCAGAAAAACAAGGTGGGATTTACCTCACTCTATTAACTTCTTGCCTTTTCTCTTCAAGAAATGCAATTGCTTTTTGTATACTTCTTGTTCGTGGTGATGGCGGAAGGCTACGTAAAAAAACCTCACCATAAGGGCGAGTCACTAAACGGTTATCACAAATAACGATGACACCATAATCACTAGTGTCTCGAATTAGCCGCCCTACACCTTGCTTTAAAGTAATAACTGCATCTGGTAATTGGACATCCGAGAATGGATCTCCACCCCGTAATTCACAATCTTCGATGCGCGCTTTTAATAGCGGGTCATCAGGGGCAGTAAATGGGAGTTTATCGATAATGACACAAGTTAATTCATCACCTCGCACATCAACCCCCTCCCAAAAGCTACTAGTGGCAACTAAAACAGCATTCCCCGCAGCAATAAACTGAGATAACAGTTTGTTTTTACTGCTTTCCCCTTGCATTAGAACTGGTAATGTCAATGAAGATTTAAATTCCTCGGCCAATTCACGCATCATCAGGTGTGATGTACATAAAAAGAAGCAACGTCCCTGATTTTTTTCAATCATAGGTCGTAGCATGGTTGCCAATTTTTGCGCGAGGCCTCGTTGATTGAGTTCAGGTAAAAAACGCGGAACGCATAATAAAGTTTGGCTTTGATAATCAAATGGGCTGGCTAATAATAGTGTTTTTGCTGTGGATAACCCTAAACGGTCAGTGAAGTGACTTAGTTTTTCATTTACCGACAAAGTTGCTGATGTAAATACCCAACTGGCTGGCGTACTTGCGATCATTTCGCTGAATTTATCTGCAACCGTTAATGGCGTTAGTGCCAGTAAAAAATGGCGACCATAACTTTCAAACCAATAGCTGTAGCCTGCAATTGTCACATCTTTTAAACGGTTCAAACGATTTCGGTAAATAGTAACACGCTCAAAAATAGAGTCTAAGCTCTGTGAACGGCCCAAAGTGGTTTTGATCACTTCATAACAAAGTTCAAGAGAATCATCAAGTAATGTCAATGCCCTTTGTACTTCAGGGCGCTTTAGTAAATCACGTAAATTGCCACGAAAACTGTTTTCCCCCAAATTGAGCCGGAAATCTAGCGTACTTTGAGTGAGCCTATCTGCACTTTTTTGCAGTTGCACTTGGTCTTTTAACTCAGTTCGATAGGCCATAATCATATCACGTGCCAGATCAAGCAATTGGCGACTACTTAGTTGCTGACCAAAATATTGGCTGGCTATATCAGGAATTTGGTGCGCTTCATCAAAAATCATGACCTCTGCTTGGGGAATTAATTCTCCAAAACCTGTATCTTTCACGACTCTATCAGCCATAAATAAATGGTGATTCACAACGACAATATCCGCTTCTAAAGCTTTACGTCGTGCTTTTAAGACAAAACATTCTTGATAACGTGGGCAATCACTTCCAAGACAATTATCATTGGTGCTAGTCACTAACGGCCAAACAGGGCTGTCCTCCGCAATATCATGACAAGTGCTCGTATCACCTAGCTCAGATTCAATGGACCAACTGCGTAACCTCACAACAGCGGACAATATTTCCGGCTCAAGACTACCACCACCAAGGGATTGTTGGTCTAATCGCTCTAAACATAAATAATTCGAACGCCCTTTTAATAACGCGGTCCGTCCAGTGTAATTCATCGCATCAATAATTGTCGGTAAGTCTCGGTGATACAGTTGATCTTGTAAGGCTTTTGATCCCGTTGAAACAATGACTTTTTTTCCACTACGCAATGCAGGAACTAAATAAGCATATGTTTTTCCTGTTCCAGTACCCGCTTCCGCCACCAGCACATGCTGCTGCTCAATCGACTCGGTTACTGCATTCGACATCGTAACTTGTGCTTCTCGAGGCTGAAAACCAGGAATTGTTCTGGCTAAAAAGCCATCCGCAGAAAAATCGTCGTGCACTACATGACCTATTTATTAGGAATAATGAGGGCACACTTTACCATGAGTTTCTTAACCCTGCTTAGGTAATTATTACTTCGTTGAACAACTGATTTTCATCCAGCCTGCAAACTGTTATTCTTGAGCCACATGTATAATAAGGAATAATTATGACTATCAAACGTATTGACCCTGATAATCGTTGGTCTGAAGCTGTTATTCACAATAATGTCATTTACTACACCAGTGTGCCTGAAAACCTTGACGCTGATATTGTTGCTCAAACAGCAAACACGCTCGCGGCAATTGATGTGATGCTTGAACGTGTTGGTTCAGACAAAAGTAAAATTCTTGATGCCACCATTTTTCTTGCTGATAAAGCCGATTTTGCTGGTATGAACCAAGCATGGGATGCTTGGGTTGTTGCTGGAAGTGCGCCTGTCCGCTGTACTGTCCAAGCATTGTTGATGAAGCCAGAATATAAAGTTGAAATTAAGATTGTTGCAGCAATTGATTGATTAAACAGGTTTTGCTTTGCATAAAAATGGGCGCCAATTATTAGCGCCCATCCATGTTCTAAATAGTTTGTGATGTCGCTAGGCAGCAAGTGAGTTAATCCCTTGGGGCATACAAAAGTATGTGACTAGGGTTAACGAATGCAGCCAACAACGCGACAGTGCTAAATATGACGTTCACTCATGCTCTAAATAGTTTGCAGTGTCGCTAGGCGGCAAGTGAGTTAATCCCTTGGAGCATACATAAGTATGTGACTAGGGTTAACGAATGTAGCCAACAACGCGACAGTGCAAAATGTGACGAGCATTACGACATCTTGATGAGAACCATTCCTAGTAGCAATAACACAATCCCTCCCCAGCCTTTATAATTTAGCCGTTGATTGAAAAGTATCCAACCTGCTGCTACTGTCGCGATAATCCCGAATGCTCCCCATAATGCATAGGCAATTGAAAGTTCAATTCCTTTTACTGCTTGCGCTAATGCACTGAAGGCTCCGAGTACCGCAATTAGGGAGAGAATACCTATCCAATATCGTTTAAATCCATTCGACATTTTTAACAAAATGTTGGCTGCGATTTCTAATATGACTGCTAGGATCAAAAACGCAGCATGCCACCATTCAAAATGACTGGCCATATTACGCCTCCGACTTAGCTTCGCGTCCAACTAAAGCATTTGTTTTGGCTGCATTGACCGCGTTTTGTGTAACTTGTTTTACTTTTTGTGCAGATTGACGAACGGTGGTTTTCTTGGTGCCTGATTTAATCAGTCCAATACCGGTGATCAGTAATACTAACCCCCCAATTTTCATCGGTGATAGCGTTTCTCCAAACCACATGACACTAAATGTTGTGATAAAAAGGATACCGATACCCTCCCATAGTGCATAGGCGACACCTAATGCCACTTTTTTAACTGCAACAGCAAGTAAAATGTATGATGTTGCTATCATCACATACATCACGACCATACCAGTAAAATCTCCACTGACGCTGGCATGTTTCATTGATAGTGTACCGATAACTTCAGTTACGATAGCTAATACTAAAAATATCCAGTAAATCATTATAATATCTCTCTATATACAGCCACGTAATAGTCTATTTTTTGTACAGATAAAAAATACAGATTACTATTGCGTAGTTGTTGAAAATTCAAATAAATAACAACGTGTTGCTGAGTTTATTCAGCGAAATGAATAATCGAGAGAGACGCTATAATGCACCACACCAGTAGTGTTCACTGGAAAGGATAGCTGAAAGGAAAAGCCTGTGTGTCGTTCTTTTTTGGGACTTGCTGATCTTGCCGCTAGTTGAGCTAAGCATGATATCTTATTCTTTTCATCAGGTAGACATCTACCCAATTTACTCCGAACCCTCATGTTGATAGTTAATTTCAGTTTATTTTTAACATGCCAAATTTATTAAGTCAATGAATATAAACATTTTTTGTATTGAATAAAAATATGCATAACTATTCATTAATATGCTAATCAACCCTTGAGCTATCAACTATTGCGCGAATAAACAAGCGATGATGATAAATTTTTCACTGGAATTATTTTATAAAAAAATCTCTTTTTTCCACTTTTTATACTCTCATCACGCCTTAATTAAGCTATTCGATTTTTAGCATTGACAACCTGATTGAACAAGCTTCTTATAGTAGCTATATGATTGTAATATGCCGAAGAGAGAGCCATGAACGCCTTTAGTCTTACCTCCAATAGTTTCCAAAATTCCACTGATGCAACACCATTACCTTATGATGTTGTTTCAATTCAGTCGCAAGTTATTTATGGCAGTGTTGGAAATAGTATTGCCGTTCCAGCCCTGACAAAACAAGGTTTACGTGTTGCGGCAGTACCTACTGTAGTACTCAGTAATACGCCTCATTATACAACTTGCTATGGTGGTGAGTTGCCTGGTGAGTGGTTTCGTGGTTATTTAAACGGTTTTGTTGAGCGGGGTAGCTTAAATTCTGTGAGAGCTATTTTGACTGGTTATCTAGGTTCCCCAGAAAAAGCCCAAGACTTAGCAAACTGGTTAACTCTAGTTCGTAAAGAAAGAACGGCACTACCGGTTATTGTTGACCCAGTCATGGGAGATGAAGACAGCGGTTTTTATATTCCACCCGAAATTGCCGAGGTATACCGAGATAAAGTCATTCCTTTAGCTACAGGTATTATTCCAAACAAATTCGAGCTCATGACGTTAAGTGGCAAACAAGTCCATAACTTGGATGATGCTACGGCTGCAGCCCGTAGCTTATTAAAGGGAAATACACAGTGGGTAATCATCACAAGTGCTTTCCAGCCTGATGACGACAACATTGAAGTCGTTTGTGTTACCCAAGATAACGTGGCCGTAATCCGCCACAAACGTTACCCTGTCACACCAAAAGGAACGGGGGATTTATTTGGCGCTGAACTCACCGCTCAGTTATTAGCGGGACTATCCGTTCCTGATGCCGCTAAAATGGCATGTTTACGCATCGAGCAAGCGATTATTCATATGGCAGCGACAGGACGTAGCGAATTAATCCTTTAATATCCTATGTAGCCATACCTAACAATATGATAAGCATAGATAAATGGCGGGATTACCCCGCCATTTTAGTCAATATACTACCTAATATTTCAAATATTGATAATATTATTCAAACTCATTCCATGAACGGCCATCGCGTGCGATCATCGCAACAGATGCAATCGGCCCCCAAGTCCCTGCTTGATATGGCTTAGGCGCTTCATTGTCCATTGCCCATGCATCTATAATAGAATCAACAAATTTCCATGCTTCTTCTACTTCATCGCGGCGAACAAACAGTGCTTGAATGCCACGCATGGCTTCAAGTAATAAACGCTCATAAGCATCTGCAAGGTGAGTCTGGTTGAAAGTTTCAGAGAAACTTAAATCCAATTTAGTGGTTTGTAAACGGTGTTTATGATCAAGGCCTGGTGCCTTATTCATAATTTCAATATCAATCCCTTCGTCTGGCTGCAAACGAATAGTTAATTTATTCTGAGGCAGGTCTTGATAACTTTCAGAGAAAATATTCAATGCTGGTTTTTTAAAATAAACAACAACTTCAGAACATTTTGCAGGTAGGCGCTTACCCGTACGTAAATAGAAAGGTACACCTGCCCAACGCCAATCATCGATATCAACACGCAAAGCAACGAATGACTCGGTCATACTTTGCTTGTTCGCACCCTCTTCTTCTAAATATCCAGGGACTTTTTTACCTTGAACAAAACCAGAGGTATATTGCCCTCGTACTGCCTTTTCACGCACATTTGTATGGTCGATACGACGTAAAGAACGTAAGACTTTCACTTTTTCATCGCGAATACGGTCAGTGGTTAAATCTGCCGGTGGTGACATGGCAATCATCGTTAAGATTTGCAATAAGTGGTTTTGTACCATATCACGCATTTGGCCTGCTTGGTCGAAATATCCCCAACGACCTTCGATTCCTACTTCTTCTGCAACCGTGATTTGGACATGATCAATAGTGCGGTTGTCCCAGTTATTGATAAATAACGAGTTTGCAAAACGCAATGCGAGTAAGTTTAAAACGGTTTCTTTACCAAGATAGTGGTCAATACGATAGACTTGGCTTTCATCAAAATACTTAGCCACTTCATTATTAATTTCTTGTGACGACGCTAAATCCGTTCCCAGTGGTTTTTCCATGACAACGCGATTTGGCTTTTTATTTAATTTAGCATGACCCAACCCTTGACACATAGCACCAAAAGTACTCGGTGGCATAGCAAAGTAATGGATAGCGGGTTGTGCATCTTGTTTTAACATTTCAGCTAAACGCACAAAACTTTCAGTCTGGTTAACGTCTAAGTTACAAAAATCCAAGCGAGCGCTTAGTTTTTCCCACAATGCTGAATCGAGATCTTCTTTTAAGAACTTATCTAACGCTTCTTTGACAAAGTGGACATAATCATCTTGACTCCATTCAGCACGACCAACACCAATAATGCGCGTGTCTGGATGAATGTAACCTGCTTTTTCTAACTGATAAAGCGATGGCAGCAGCTTACGACGAGCGAGGTCTCCCTTGGTGCCAAAAATAATTAAGTCACAAGCTTGAGCAGCATTATGTACCGCCATATTGGTTCTCCTCAATTTGCGGAATGTAAGACCTAACTAGGATAGGCCTTATTGTAATTTTGTTAAAATTAGCCCTAATTCCGCTAATGTACCCTGTTGCTAGTGCCCAGTAAATGTTCATGATACCGATCACAGTTTTTATGATGAAAAAAACAACATATTGTCTGTTTAATCTTATGTTACACACTGAATAATTTTTAGTGTATTAAAAAGATGCGATTTAACTGAATGGAGACAGCTTCCGTAAAAAAATAACAAAATAAGTAGGATGTTTACTATTCTGAAAATTAGATACGGGTCAAAGTTTCATAAAAAGCTGCTACTTATCACCTGTATTCAGATAGCTTACATATCATACATAGTATATTTTCACTCTCTATTACGACATCACAGCAAGAAATTTAAAATCAATAATAGGATAACGTGATGACTCAAAAATTTCTCCTTTCGATGAAATAGGCGCTTTTGCTATATGAATATTTTAGAACAAATGAAGACAAGTCTCGATTTTTTAAGTAAATCAGAAAAAAAGGTGGCTGAGGTTATTCTAGGTATGCCACAAAATGCCATTCATCTCAGTATCGCCACACTCGCGCAATTAGCTGATGTTAGCGAGCCAACAGTAAACCGATTTTGTCGAAAAATGGATACGAAAGGATTCCCTGATTTTAAATTACGATTAGCACAAAACTTAGCCAACGGCACCCCCTATATTAACCGCCATATAGAAGAAACCGATACAGTAAATACCTATACTCATAAGATTTTTGAATCTGCTATGGCAGGATTAGATAATGTAAAACACACGTTAGATATCAGTGCAATAAATCGTGCTGTTGATTTATTAACTCAAGCTCGGAAAATCAGTTTTTTTGGCTTTGGAGCCTCTGCAGCTGTTGCGCACGACGCAATGAATAAGTTTTTCCGCTTTAATATTCCTGTCATATACTTCGATGATATTGTCATGCAACGTATGAGTTGTATCAATAGCAATGAAGGAGATGTTATCGTGCTCATTTCCCATACAGGAAGAACCAAAGCATTAGTTGATATGGCACGTTTAGCACGGGAAAATGACGCGACTATAATTGCAATTACCTCAGAAAACTCACCTCTCTCTCAAGCCGCTTCCTTATCTATCATTATTGATGTTCCTGAAGATACTGATATCTATATGCCAATGGTATCAAGAATGGCGCAGCTCGCTGTCATTGATGTACTAACAACGGGTTTTACGTTAAGAAGAGGTGAAAAATTTAGAGATAACTTGAAGCGCGTCAAAGAAGCATTACGTGATTCGCGGTTTGATAGCATCTAAAGGCAATAAATTGGCTGTATAAATGCTTTTCTTTGCTTTTCAGGCTTTAATAGTTTTACAGACCTGATAGCATTAAGAAATTGGCTGTATATAATAGCTGTGCTCGTGTCAGCATCCCTATTTGCAGTAAACAGGTTTCGAAATGGAGTGAAATGGTTTCACTCTTTTATCAACACCATTACAGGTCAACGGAGTAATACATGTCTAGACGGCTTAGAAGAACTAAAATTGTTACAACTCTTGGTCCAGCTACAGATCGCGATAATAACCTTGAAAAAATTATCAACGCTGGCGCCAACGTTGTTCGCCTTAACTTCTCCCACGGAACTCCAGAAGACCATCTATTACGTGCGAACAAAGTACGTGAGATTGCCGCTCGTTTAGGACGTCACGTTGCGATCCTCGGTGATTTGCAAGGTCCTAAAATTCGTGTTTCCACTTTTAAAGATGGCAAAGTTTTCCTAAATATTGGCGATAAATTCATTCTTGATGCCAATTTAGGTAAAGGTGAAGGCTGCCAAGAGAAAGTAGGTATCGACTATAAAGGCTTACCTGCCGATGTCGTCCCAGGTGATATTTTGCTTCTTGATGATGGTCGAGTACAATTGAAAGTCCTTGAAGTCAAAGGGTTACAGGTATTTACAGAAGTTACTGTTGGTGGCCAACTATCTAACAATAAAGGTATTAATAAACTCGGTGGCGGTCTTTCAGCTGAAGCATTAACAGAAAAAGACAAAGAAGATATAAAAACTGCTGCAAAAATTAATGTTGATTACTTAGCTGTTTCATTCCCTCGCTCAGGTGAAGATTTAGATTATGCACGCCGATTAGCTCGTGATGCGGGCTGTGAATGCCAAATTGTTGCTAAAGTAGAACGTGCAGAAGCCGTTGCCAATGATGAAGTGATGGATGAAGTTATTCTCGCTTCTGATGTCGTTATGGTTGCTCGTGGTGACCTCGGAGTGGAAATTGGCGACCCTGAATTAGTCGCTGTCCAGAAAAAATTGATCCGCCGCTCTCGCCAATTAAACCGTGTTGTTATAACCGCAACACAAATGATGGAATCGATGATCACTAACCCAATGCCAACGCGAGCCGAAGTCATGGACGTTGCGAATGCGGTGTTGGATGGCACTGATGCCGTTATGCTTTCTGCTGAAACTGCTGCAGGCCAGTACCCAGCAGAAACGGTAGCCGCGATGGCGCAGGTTTGTTTTGGCGCAGAAAAAATGCCGGGCCTAAATGTGTCTAAACACCGTTTAGATGCGGAGTTTAATAGCCCTGAAGAAGCAATTGCAATGTCAACAATGTATGCTGCTAACCATCTTAAAGGGGTTAAAGCTATCATAGCAATGACTGAGTCTGGCCGTACTGCTCGCATGATGTCTCGGATCAGCTCTGGTTTACCTATTTTTGCCATGTCTCGTCATGAAAAAACCCTTAATCAATGTTCTCTCTATCGTGGTGTTACACCTGTTTTCTGTAGCACCCATACAGATGGTATTGCGGCTGCCAATGAAGCTGTCACGCGTTTACGTGATAACGGCTATTTAATGAGTGGTGACGTGGTTCTTGTCACCCAAGGTGACTTAATGGGCACTGTAGGTAGCACGAATACTTGTCGTATTCTAGAAGTTGAATAATCTTTTAGCCCTCGCCTATGGGTGGGGGCTTTCCTTTATATTGAAACGCTATCTAACTTAAAAAAGAATTAACACAAGAAAGTATAGCTCTGCATCACTTGCGTAAAATAATAAAGAGAAAATAGCATTTAATGATATTGTAGGTTAAATTGTAGCGTACCATTCGCTTTCCCAGCTGTCGTTGCAGATTGAGTTTGGATATACGCGGCTTCCAACGGAATGTTGTATTGCCCTATGTCATTTTTATTGGCGAGCGGTATTAATTGATTAAGCTTAATGAGTATACCGTTGTGCTTTACTTGGATGGCATAACCTTTCGCTGTATTTTCATCGGCTAAATTATTAAGTGCGATTGCCCCTGGTGTTTGACTTGAATCTTGAGTTCCAATAAACGTAATTTTTATCGGAGATATAGGGTCACAATCTAATTCAATTTGAAAATTTTGCTTGCTCTCAGAACTCGTTGAACCAACACCTGTAAATGACAATTTACTAACGTTACCGAATGGTACGTCTATTGATTTATTTTTGACTTCACAACCACTCGAAATAACATTGATTGGCCCCATATTTACTTTGGGTTCGAACCTCCCATATAAATCTGTAGTAATGAAACCATTGTGGAATAAAATCAACATCGCAGCATTAGATATTGGTAAAGTTTGGCTTTTAACATTATTACCAACTTTATAAAAATCCGCCCTTAATTTTACAGTATACGTTGCTGAAGATGCATTAGAGCCACATATAAATCTATTATTATTATTTCCATCTTTCGTATTTACCCCATCAACATATGCAAAACCAGAGCAAGGGCTCATTACTGTACCATGCAAAGTATAACCAACGCCTGAACTATTAATTTCTCTAACATAACCTATACCCGGAATATACCTTGAATTTCCTGGTTCGATTGGTACGTAAATTCCAACTTCTGTATTACCCGTCACATTCCACCACGTCCATGGAGAGTGGGTTCCTAAATCAATAGAACCAATAAAGGTACCTGCTGGTAAAGTTCGTGATACATAAAGTGTTTTATTCGGATTAACTAATTGGCTGGTAAATTCAGCCCTAAATTCAGCAGCCCCGAATTGTGAATATAAAAGGAACGAAATGCCTATTTTTAGACCTAAATTTTTCATGATAACTCCTATTCACAAACTCGTTCTATAAACTGAATTTTTTCATTCTCTAATGATAATAAAAGTAGAACTGTACATTGTTGATTATTACCGTTGCCCCATTTCACTATTATCTTGCTTTGCTCTGGAACGCCACTTAAATAAACTTCCCCATCATTTGCAACAATACCGCCTGTAACTTGTTCCTCACTTTCCATAACAGAAACTTGTGTACCAAATGCAATTGCTTTTCCCGCATACTTGAGTTTTAATAAAACTCTAGCACCCCGTTTTGCTTGGAAATTAGCTAATACAATCGCACCTTGAGTAGGAACGACTGTCGTTGTATTAATCGCAACATCATTATTGCCACTTAATGTTGCAGTATCGACACTAATTTTATTTCGTTCATAACGAGTCACTGTGGGAATTACTGCATAACCTGACGAATTAGTGTAAAGTGATTGCGCGTTATTTACTTTTAAATTGTCTATATCTTCTGCTTTAACGAGCACTGCAGAATCATAGATAGTACGAGAGGTCGTTAACCCGCCAGAATGCAATAATAGTGCTCCCGTTGCACTGAAATCGATAGCATGATATTTAGGGTCATAGTTATAACCCAAACTGTATTCTCCTGATGAAACTATATAGTTTGCACTAACGGAACTGCTAAATTCATTACGGCTATGGTTATATCTTTGCGTAAGGTTATACTGCAAATTATTATCTACTAATTGCATACCATTAAAACTTAATGAGCTAATCGAATCTCCATTTTTGCTGGTACTATAGCTATAGTTAGCCCAATTATTTTTTCGACCCAAATCAAAAGGAATACTCAAATTGAATGACAGCATTTGGTCATTTGTTTTTGAATAGTCTTGTTTAATATAAGAATAAGCAACGCTGTAATTCAATGAATTATAATTAGAGCTAAAACTCATTGTTAAACTTTTATCAGAACCACTTTTGTCCCAATAATATTGCTGGTAACCATTCACCGATAAATAACCGATTTCGTCAAGTGACTGAGAGACTGATGCTTGAAACTGTTGTTTTTTTCGCCCCATATTATAAAGATAATTATTCGAATCAGAAAAATCATAATAGTTTTTTGTTGAGTAACGATATGACGCTAAAGAAAAAGAAGTGCCTGTATTTGGAATGTATTTGGAATATTGAATTCGATACGCTTGCCCTTTCGCACTCTTTTTATCAATCAATTGTACCGATGCTTCTGTAATATCTGTTGATATCGCGCCAATATTACCTAAATTTACTCCAGCACCTATTGTGTAGGCTTGATAGTCTTGAGAAACTAAGAAACCTCCATAAGCGGATAAGTTATATGGCAAGCCGTAAATTGCTGATGCTTGCGCAAAATTAGGTTTACGTCGTGCACCATCAACATTATATTTACCAATATCTACGCTATATTTTAATGTGCCGGCTCTTTGCATCATTGGCACTGCAGAGAAAGGCTGAATAAAAGACCTTACCGTGCCATTAGCTTCTTCAATTGTGACCTCAAGATCACCACTATATGACGTTGGATACAAATCATTAATCGCAAACCTACCCGGCGGCACGGTGGTTTGATAAATCACGTTGCCATTTTGGCTGATAGTAACAATCGCGTTTGATTGTACAAGACCAGTCACTGTAGGTGCAAAACCCCTTTCACTTTGAGGTAACATACTTTCATCAGATACTAGCTTCACTCCAAGATAAGGGGTGCTCTCTATTACGCCATTATCAGAGGATATTTCACCAATCGTTAAGCGGCTTTTTAAGCTACGAATATCACGTTCTACATAAGTTTGTAGATTATTCCAATTCGTTTCATATGTCGTTTTACTGTAGGTACTATGATTACGGAAACGCCAAGCGCCCATATTAATACCACTTCTTAAACCTAAGAACGAGTCATCTCTATTATTCTTATTTTGGTACCAATGTTTATTAAACCGAACTGTGTAGTTAACAAATGTAGCGGTGATTCCATCGTCCCATTCCTTTGGTTCAATATAGCCTCTACTCGTATTTTCTAATCCAATTTGTGGGATACTAATTTGTAATTGTTGGGTTTCAAATCTGTATTGATAATTAGCACTGGGAATAATTTTACTAATGTCATTCAAATATTCGTCCTCTCCACTTGCTGAAAACTTTTCACTTGCTGAGTTTTTCACGCCCCAGTTTAGCAGCATTTTTTTTGTTATTTCAGGAGATAATTTTTTAGCTTTATCATCAAATAAAAACCTTATATTCTTGTTATCAACCAATTTATCATTTATATAGATATCAACAAAATAATCTCCTGGCAATTGCCCTCCCGCAGATGATAGGTAGCCTAAACTATTTATATCTGCGACTTGGTTTTCCATTCCGGAATTAATTGCATTAATATCAAAAATATCTTTAGCAATTGTATTATTGATATAAAATATTAAGCTAATCGCAGTAAAAACATTAGAATACATAAGCGTATTTTTTTTACAAAAAACTGGCATCTTAGAGACTCTTATTTGGTTTTTTTCTCTATAATAGCGCCATAGTCATTGATAAATTGAACAACTATTGAGTCACCATTATTTATTTTTTTCTTAATGATATAGTCATTTTTGAATGGATATATTAAACTAGCACCGTCAATGACCCTGCCATTGTCAAGGATATTTTTGATTGATAAGTGATATGGAGTTTGGTTATCAATCATAATCCCATCTGGTTTCTCAACTAAAAAAATTTTTTTAAAGTCGAATGGCTCTATATCTTTCGACCTTAAAAATAATTTAAACTGTGAATTTATGATTATCTGTAGTTCATTCTCAATACTATTATTTTTTGGTGGTATTGATTTGATATTAAGCAAATAAATTTGTTCAGTATTTGAACCGATAGGCTCACCTATATAAGAAATTCTAGCTGAACCATTTGTATCTGGCTCAATACGAAATAATGGTGGTATGGCAATAAATGGTGCTTTCCCCTCTCCGCCAAATGGTGATACCCAGCTTTGAATTAAAAAAGGTTTTTCTTTATCACTATTGAAAATAGGAATATCAATTTCACGTTTATTTTCTTCATAGACAAAACGTGTTCCACCTACACTAATCCCTGAGGCTTGAGAGGTGTTAGCTATAGAAAAAAAACATATACAGATTGAAAAAAATATTTTTTTCATAAAACAACCATTATATTGAAATAAGAAGGAGAGTAACCATTGTCACTCTCCAATTAGTTAATGATATTGAATACTGTATACTGCACTGCTATTAGCAGGCCCTGCAGTTACTACACCAGTCGCTTTATAACGAGCAACATAGTCTAAGTCTACTGTTGTACCATCGAATTCAATTTGTTTTGAATCTTCAAACAACTTAATTTGCGTTATTGCATCTTTTTCAAATAAAGCAACACCGACATTATTTGCAACGCCTACAGCTTGGTTAATTGCAAGAATATCGTTGTCTGCGGTATCACGTGTGCCACCGAAACGTACAGTTACTTTGGAGTTTGTTGGACAATCAACAAGTTTAATAGTGAAGTCTTTTAAACCCGCCACTTCTCCTTGTGCAGCTAAACTTTTAGCTGATACCTTTCCAAGGTCAACATTTAAATTTTTTGAGTTGCTATCAACTGTACAAGCTATATCAGTTATTTCCCCAGTAAAGTTAATTGTACCTGAAGCAAAAACAGTTGGCGTAGATGTTACAGCTAAAGTAACCCCTATTACAGTTAGGGATTTTTTTAGAATACTCATAATAGTTCCTATAATATAGATTTTTAATTATTAATTACTACATAAACAAATAAATCACTCATATTTTTAGTTCATAAGAAATATATCATCTACCTTTAGTTAAGTTAACCAATGGATACATTGAATTTTTTAAAATTGCATCTAAAATATTAATGTTTTGTTTTTATCATTTATGAACTGGCTCTTTTATTTAGATTTTTTATTAGCAATTAGATAGTTTTTTAAAACTTCATTTGCCATTGAACTTTTATTAATATACATATAAAAATTATAGAACGACTTTTTATTTACTGTTTTCAGCTCTTTTAATGAATTATTATTTAATTCTTTCTGGATTAAATTTTTCGGCAACCATAAATAACCAACCGAATTTTCGGCTAATTTAATTGCTAATTCCACATTAGAAATATGGATAGTTTGGATGCTTTTGATCCCATTCATACCTGTAAGCTTCAAAGAAATTGAGGCTGTTTTCTCCATTATTTTCAGTATATTGTCAACTGAACAATGTTGCAGCTTATGATTTGGGTTGGTTACAAGCACCGCTTCAACCTGTTCAAGAAATATGGGATTTAACGACTCAATGTAATGATGAGTAATTAGTAAATCATAATTTTTAATTGTAAAAATATCTGATTTTCTTAGTGAAATCTTCTTAAGATCAATATCATGATCCTTTCTAGAGCAGCTTAGCTCTCCAATTTTTTTAAGTATTTCATCACTTTGATATAGCGAATCTATAACTATATTAATTTTATTATTTCCCTCATAATTTAATGACTTGGCAACCTCTTCTAATGAAATCGCTTTATTTGTTATTTCTCTTGATAACGCTAATAACTGTTCTCCTTGTTTAGTTAATACTGCACGACGTTTTTCTAAAGAAAATATTTCAATTTCTAACGTTTGCTCTAATTTACTGATGGTATAACTAATTGATGATTGTGTTCTATGCAAGATTTCAGCTGCTTGAGCAAAACCACCGTAGTCAACCACCGCTTGTAGGGTTATCCATTGGTCTAACGTAGTTCGGGTTTTAACCATAGAGTCTCCAAATTATTAACCTGGGAGATATATTTTATTTATCGTTAATAAATACTTTTACATACCATTCCTTATTTACTCATATATTTAAAAGTTTTTAAGTTATTTATTTTGATATATCGATAATCATTTTTAATAGGGGATATTTTTTTATGTAAAGCTATCAGTTCTCTTATACTCTCGAAAAGATCAATACAAGGAACTAAAAACAGCCTAATAATAAAACCAAGAAATATAAAAATAAATTAAATAACTATACACCATTAATAATGGTACCCAGCTTTTCAAAATTATGGGGATTAAGTGTATATTTCTATGATGAGCACACTTTTAGACAAAAAAAGCCATTACTCAAAAGGTAATGGCTCAAAAATTATTCTGTAGATCTGGACACTAACGGTAAAGATCTTTTCGCTGATAAGGTTCTATTTCTCCCTCTTTTCGCGTTTTTAATAGCTTTAGTATCCATGTGTATTGTTCTAAGTTCGGGGAAACCAGATATTCCAGCTCCTCATTCATTCTTCGTGCAATATACTTATCGTCCTTACCATCGATATCATCCATTGGTTCACGGATAAAAATATGCAATTGATGCGTTTTATGGTCATAAACGGGAAATAGTGGCACAACTTTCGCTTTACAAACTTTCATTAACCTACCGATTGCAGGTAATGTTGCCTTATATGTACCAAAAAAATCAACAAATTCGCTATGCTCCTCACCATGATCTTGGTCTGGAAGATAAAACCCCCAATATCCTTGTCTAACAGAAGCAATAAAAGGCTTAATACCCGCTTCTCTTGAATGCAAGCGCCCCCCGAAATGGTATCTCGCTTTATTCCATAAATAATCTGCAACTGGGTTCTTTTGGTGATGAAACATTGCAGCCATTTTCTGGCCTTTTGCTGCTAATAACATCGCTGGTGCATCAACGGCCCAGCCATGAGGAACCATAAAAATAACATTGCTTTGCTGCTGTTTTAAGCGCTCTATAATTTCTTGATTATGCCAATGCGTTCTAGCTAGCGTTTTACTTGCACCACGAAGACATAGCTCTGCCAACATAACAAAAGACTGTGGTGCGGTTTCAAACATACGATCAACTAATTCTTCTCGTTGTTGTTCTGTCAATTTAGGAAAACAATAAAGTAAGTTAATTTTGGCACGACGACGGCTACTTTTAGCCAATCGCCCAACCCATTTTCCTATTTTAGCGAGTAAAGGGTCACGGATTTTAACCGGAATGAAAGCCAATCCTGCCAAAATACCCGCTCCTAACCATACCCCCCAATATTTAGGTAATAGATAAGAACGGTGAAAAGTTGGCACATAGCCTTTTTTACTATCAGTGTCTTGATCTTTATTCATGCTGTACTCAAGTGAATATTAGCTATCTCTCTATAGCTTATAATAATAGTTTACGGGAGCATTACAAAGAAAACTGGCAGATACAAGTACCTGCCAGCGATAAAATAGAAACTTAAGTTACTGTAGTTTAAGTTGTGGTTTCGTTTCTTTTACTAGCGCTAAATATTCTTTACGCTCTTTTCCTGTTAAACCACCAGAACTTGGTAATTTCGCAGTAAGTGGATTTACTGCTTGTTGATTCACCCACATTTCAAAATGTAGATGAGGCCCGGTCGAACGCCCAGTATTACCTGATAGCGCAATTCTATCACCACGCTTAACTTTTTGCCCAGGCTTAACTAATAATTGGCGTAAGTGCATGTAACGAGTGGTATATTGACGCCCATGACGTATAGCAATAAAGTTGCCTGCAGCACCGCTGTATTTTGAAACAATCACTTCACCATCACCAACAGCAAGTACTGGCGTGCCAACAGGCATTGCGAAGTCCACGCCTTTATGTGGTGCTACACGCCCAGTAACTGGGTTAACTCGGCGAGGATTGAATTGTGAAGACACTCTAAACTGCTTAGCGGTTGGAAAACGTAAGAAACCGCGTTCTAAGCCATTCCCTTCGCTATCATAATAGCGCCCATCTTCAGCACGAAAAGCATAATAGCTTTTTCCATTAGTTTGCAGACGAACACCAATGAGTTGGCTCTGCTCACTGCGCCCGTTAAGCATTTCCCTGCTCATTAACACACTGAATTTATCGCCTTTTTTCAATTTTTTGAAATCAACCTGCCATTGTAAAGCTTTAATCACCTCACGGCCTTCATTACGTGTTAAGCCCGCTTTGTTTGTACTTTGTGCAAATGAACCGTCAACCGTACCTTTTAAAACACTGTTAGTCCATTCACCTTCGCGAATTTGCTTAGTTTCTTCAAATTTATTTGTCGTTCCTACGCGGGTAAAAATACGGGTCTCACGGCGAGAAACATCCCAAGTCAATGATTCTAACTCACCCTGTTCTGTTAAAGACCAATTTAAGGATTGGCCTATTTTAAGGTTTCTCAATGACTTATGTTGGTTAGATAGCGTTGCAACATCCCCAGCTTCAATACCGAATTGAGTTAAAATAGTCGTTAAGTTATCACCACTTGCAACAACATATTCATGGGGGAGAGGCGCAGCTTCTCCCCCTGTCTCTATTGCTTCAGCTTCGGTATCAGCAAGGCCTTCATCAGGTAGCTGTTCACTACTGTCTTGAATTATATCGTCGGTAGCATCACTTGCAGGTAATAATGAGAGCGGTATGATGGTATCCGGTGTGCCATCATTTTCAGTTGTCGTTGGTACATGAACTGGCCGCCAAATTGCGACGGCCATAGTCGCTACAGTGAGCGTACTTAATACAATTTTATGTGTCCTAGACAGGCTACCGTATACCTGAGCCAGACTTTTGGCCATTTGCTGCACTTAAACAATTCCTTCTATTTTTAATCCAGGCAGCTGGCGTATTGCTCTGATAATTGAGTCAAAAACTGCATGTAGCTATCTGGCCCTATCGCCAGCCCAATTCCTAGTGGGTCGAGAGTTCCCATTTTCACCCCCGTATTTCGTGCTACACTTTCAATCACAGCAGGCCTGAATTGTGGCTCAGCAAAAACACATTGCGCTTTGTGCTCAACCAATTGTGTTCGTATTTGATGTAATTTCTGCGCGCCAGGTTGTATTTCTGGGTTTATCGTAAAGTGCCCTAATGGAGCTAATTGATAGTGTTTTTCAAAGTAACCGTAAGCGTCGTGAAAAACAAAATAACCCTTATTTTTAGCTGGCTGCAAAATATTAGCAATTTTCTGATCATTTTGCGTCATATTTTCTTTGAATTTACGAAGGTTTACGTCTAGCTTATTTTTTTGTTCAGGATAAAGCTCTACTAAACGCTCATAAATGTCTTGCGCAGCGTAATTTGCAATTTCTGGGGATAACCAGATATGCATATTATACTCACCATGATGATGATGTTCGTGATCGTTGTCATGGTTAGCTTCATCTCCATGTTCGTGATCATGTTCATCTTCATGTGACTCCGCCATAAGTAGTGGCTTAATGTTTTTCTGCTCAGCCAATGCTAGGCGTTTATTCTGTGGTAATGTATTGATTGGCTTCTGTAAAAACATTTCCATATCAGGTCCAACCCATACGAATAGATCAGCCTGTTTAATTTTTTTCAAATCAGAGGGTTTAAGTGCATAATCATGAGGTGAAGCACCATCTGGTAATAAAACTTGTGTCTCAGTGACACCGTCTGCAATCCCTGCGGCAATAAAGGCCAGAGGGCGAATTGACGTTACAACATCAGCATTAGCAGTTGATACCATAGTTGCACTTAATACGGAGGTCGCCACCGCCCCGAAAAGAAATTTGCAGGCAATGTTTTTCGATTTATGTATCATAGCAGTCTTTTTCCGTGATTTTGATTTTGAAATGTTATAATATAACACAAAATGAATTCTGCAAGATGTTTTTCATATGCAACCATTACTGACTTTAAATAAAATTTCTGTTTCATTTGGTGAAAAACAGGTCCTTAACGATGTTACCTTTGAACTGAATAAAGGTGATATCGTAACCCTTTTAGGCCCAAATGGCGCTGGAAAATCAACTATTGTACGTGTTGTACTCGGGTTACTTGCCCCTACATCAGGTACCATTACGCGTCCCTCTTCTCTTGCTATTGGCTATGTTCCACAAAAACTTCATCTGGATACCACGCTACCTCTTACTGTTAAACGTTTTATGTTATTAAAGCTCGGTGCTCGTAAAGAGCATTTGTTACCTGCACTCGAAAGAGTCAAAGCAACGCATTTACTCGAGCAACCGATGCAAAAATTATCAGGCGGTGAAACTCAACGTGTTTTACTGGCTCGCGCCCTACTCAATAAACCTGACCTGTTAGTGCTCGATGAACCCGCTCAAGGTGTTGATATTACAGGCCAAGTTGCACTATATGATTTAATTAATCAATTAAGAACTGAGCTTAATTGTGCTGTATTAATGGTTTCCCATGACTTACATCTCGTGATGGCAAAAACAGATAAAGTACTTTGCATTAACGGCCATATTTGCTGTTCTGGCGCGCCAGACGTTGTTTCAAACCACCCTGAGTTTGTAGCAATGTTTGGTTATCGCGGTGCTCAACAACTCGGTGTATACCGTCATCAACATAATCATCAACATGATTTAGAAGGCAATATTATTGTTGGTCACCAACACAGCAAGGACTGCAAACATGATTGAGTTACTATTACCCGGCTGGGTAGCAGGCATGCTACTTGCCATTGCGGCAGGTCCGTTAGGTTCTTTTGTTGTGTGGCGCCGAATGTCCTATTTTGGCGACACATTAGCTCATGCTTCATTGTTAGGTGTCGCATTTGGGCTACTATTAAATATCAACCCATTCTATGCCGTTATTGCTGTAACTTTGCTATTAGCCTTGATCTTAGTTTGGCTAGAAAAGCGTCCACAACTTGCCGTTGATACTTTACTGGGTATTATGGCGCACAGTTCACTGTCTTTAGGTTTAGTCGTTGTTAGCTTGATGGCTAATGTCCGTGTTGACCTAATGGCTTACTTATTTGGTGACTTACTCTCAGTCAGCTATGAAGATATTATAACGATTTTTATTGGCGTTATTGTCGTTTGCGGGTTGCTTTTTTATCGTTGGCGGGCACTTTTGTCCATAACGGTTAGCCCTGAACTTGCTTTTGTTGATGGCATTAATATTCAAAGACTGCGTTTATTACTAATGTTAGTTACCGCACTAACAATTGGCATTGCAATGAAGTTTGTCGGGGCGTTAATTATTACGTCTTTATTGATTATACCCGCGGCAACGGCTAGGCGTTTTGCTCGAACACCTGAGCAAATGGCCTTTATCGCTATCTTAATTGGTATGATTGCTGTAACTGGTGGATTAACACTTTCTGCTTTCTACGATACCCCTGCTGGGCCGTCTGTCGTATTGGTATCGGCTGTTCTATTCGTACTTAGCTTAACAATAAAAGCGAAAAATTAATTTAAGCTTTAAGCTATGCATTTTAGTCATCACGCGCTGTTTTTAGCACAGATGGCCCCAATATTGATAACAATATTGGGGCCATACTTATTTATTTTATATAATCAAATTTCTTTAGGGGTTAAACCAAAGTGGTTATATGCATGAACTGTCGCCATACGGCCTCGAGGGGTGCGCTGAATAAAACCTTGCTGGATAAGGTAAGGCTCTAATACATCTTCTATGGTTTCACGCTCTTCCCCGATAGCTGCTGCAAGGTTATCAACCCCAACTGGGCCACCCATAAATTTATCAATAATAGCAACTAAAAGCTTTCTATCTAAATAATCGAAACCAGCAGCATCCACATTTAACATGTCTAAAGCTTGGTTAGCTATTAGCCCATCAATTGAACCATCACCTTTCACTTGAGCAAAATCCCGCACACGACGTAACAAACGGTTGGTGATACGTGGAGTTCCCCTCGAACGCATAGCAACCTGTAAAGCCCCTTCTTCGGTGATATCTAACCCCATGTATTGGGCACTACGTTTGACAATATGTTGTAAATCGTCAACTTGATAAAATTCTAAACGTTGCACAATACCAAACCGGTCACGTAATGGTGATGTGAGCGACCCTGCCCGAGTCGTTGCACCAATTAACGTGAAAGGCGGGAGATCAATTTTAATAGAGCGCGCTGCGGGCCCTTCGCCTATCATGATATCTAGCTGATAATCTTCCATTGCGGGATAAAGTATTTCCTCAACAACTGGGGATAATCGATGAATTTCATCAATAAATAGGACATCATGGGGCTCTAAATTAGTTAACATGGCAGCTAAATCGCCAGCCTTTTCTAATACAGGCCCTGAGGTTGTACGTAGATTAACGCCTAATTCATTCGCAACAATCCCTGCCAACGTTGTTTTACCTAACCCTGGAGGGCCAAAAATGAGTAGATGATCAAGTGCATCGCCTCGCATTTTCGCTGCCTGAATAAATATTTCCATTTGGTCTTTAACCTGAGGCTGACCAATATACTCATTCAATAGCTTTGGCCTGATCGCACGGTCAATAGCTTCTTCATCTGACTGTAATACTTCAGCAGTTATTAGGCGATCGGCTTCAATCATATTAAAAATCTCTCAATCAAAGTGCTGCACGAAGGGCATCACGGATCAGTGTTTCAGAGTCACTATCCGGTTTTGCGACTTTACTCACCATACGGCTTGCTTCTTGTGGTTTATACCCTAAAGCAATCAGTGCGGCGGCGGCTTCCGCTTCAATATCAGCCATATTTGGTACTTTGCTATTTACACTTGGCAGATTAATATCGCTATTTTGATTAAATAAATCCCCATTAAGGCCTTTGAAGCGGTCTTTCATTTCGACCACTAAACGTTCTGCAGTTTTCTTACCAATTCCAGGTAATTTAACCAGTGATGCAATAGCTTCTTGTTCAATAGCAGACACAAATTGTTGAGCAGACATACCGGATAAAATTGCGAGGGCTAATTTGGGGCCAACACCATTTACTTTGATCAGCTCTTTAAATAGCGCCCTTTCTTGCTTATCATTAAACCCATATAGTAATTGAGCATCTTCACGAACAACAAAGTGAGTAAACACAATTGCTTCTTGACCAATTTCGGGCAACTCATAGAAACAAGTCATTGGCATATGGACTTCATAACCAACACCTTGTAGTTCTAATAATACGATTGGAGGTTGCTTTTCTAAAACAATACCACGTAAACGACCTATCACATTGAAGCCCTCTATTGCTATCTAAACCCTGAACATACTATCTAAACCCTGAACAGGTTGATTTATTATCATTAATACCGTTGTTTATACCATAAAAAATGCTGGATGCATATCCAGCTGCGCGCTATTTATTAATAAGCAATTCTGTTTAAGATAAACTCGCTATCTTAAACGACCGCGAGTTAAAACTAACCGTGGGTCGCCAACTTTTAAAAGGTTTTGATTGAAATGGCAATGTGTTATCGCAATTGCCAAAGCATCTGCTGCATCAGATTGTGGGCTCGCTGACAACTTCAGAATCGATTTAACCATATGTTGTACTTGGCTTTTTTCTGCGGCTCCTGTGCCTACCACCGTTTGTTTGACCTGACGTGCTGCATATTCAAATACGGGTATATTCATGTTTGCAGCGGCGACAATCGCAACTCCCCGAGCTTGCCCAAGTTTTAATGCTGAATCCGCATTCTTCGCCATAAAGACTTGTTCAATGGATAATACATCCGGTTGATATTGAGTGATAATTTCCGAGACGCCCGCGTAAATTCGTTGCAGACGACTTGGTAAATCATCAATTTGAGTACGAATACATCCACTGCCTAAATACAGTAGTTGTCGGCCTTGTTGGCGAATAACACCGTATCCCGTAACACGAGAGCCAGGGTCAATACCTAAAATAATCGCCATATAAATTTACTTATGCCTCTTTATATTAATCATGTTGTTCTAATAAGCTTCATAATACTATCAATTTCAATCAAATAGCTATTTGAATATCAAATCCAACATTCAGAATAGTGATAATAAAGGCGAGTTATGGCACTGATACTTAGCCAAGTATAGCGAATAAAAGGAAGGAAAGCATCGAAGGCGTTAGAGAAAACAGGCTGCATCAGCCCGCTTTCTCTACGCGGATTATGCTAAATGACTAGGCCGCCATTTAGTGCCTCACAACTTACAGTGTGGCAGCGACTTCGTCAGAAATATCACCATTGTGGTAAACTTCCTGAACGTCGTCTGAATCTTCTAACATATCGATAAGACGTAACAATTTAGGCGCTGTTTCTGCATCTAACTCGGCTTTAGTTGATGGGATCATTGAGACTTCTGCAGCTTCACTGGTGAAACCCGCAGCATCTAATGCATCTTTCACTTCACCAAAAGTTTCTGGCGTTGTGTAAACATCGATTGCGCCATCATCATAAGTTTCAACATCATCAGCACCCGCTTCTAATGCCGCTTCCATGATCGCATCTTCATCAACACCAGGCGCATAGGTGATTACGCCGCGTTTAGTAAATAAGTAAGAAACAGAGCCGTCTGTACCCAAGTTACCACCCGTTTTAGTGAATGCATGACGCACCTCAGAAACAGTACGGTTACGGTTATCACTTAAACATTCAACCATAACAGCCGTTCCGCCCGGGCCATAACCTTCATAAATGATGGTTTCCATATTATCGTTATCATCATTACCAACACCACGAGCGATAGCACGGTTTAAGGTGTCACGAGTCATGTTGTTAGATAATGCTTTATCTACCGCTGCACGTAAACGTGGGTTTGTTGCGGGATCACCACCACCTAAACGCGCTGCAGTCACTAATTCACGGATAATTTTAGTGAAAATTTTACCGCGCTTAGCATCTTGTGCCGCTTTACGGTGTTTGGTGTTGGCCCATTTACTATGACCTGCCATGAAATATCTCCAAAAAACGTCAATAAATAATTAAACAGCAAATTCTAAAATAGCCTGACTGTTGCTCCAGGATTTCGTTAAGCTCGCCGCTTCATCTGGTGCTAGCCAACGATATTCGCTGTGTTACGTCAGTAATGGCATTTTTTCTTCACTTTGCACCATTTTAAACCAATGTTCTTTGCAATGCGTAACATCGGGTGCATAACGATGCCTGAAATGTGGGAAAATTTCAAAGATGATACTGTGCGACAAATCTTGCAGCTGGTTCTGTTCAACCTCAAAACCTGTTTCTTCTTTAATTTCACGACACGCCGTTTCATACGGTTTTTCATCAGGCTCCAAACTTCCAGTCACTGATTGCCAAAAGTCTGGGTCGTCTTTACGTCGTAACATAAGCACCCGTCCACTATTTTGAGCCACAATAATGACTAATACTGATTCCGGGCGCTTATATTTTTTCATTGAACTTACTCTTCGTCTTTCGCAACTACAGCGATAGCAAGTTCCGTTAATGCATCCGGGTTAGCATGGCTCGGTGCATTCGTCATTAGACACGCGGCCGCTGTTGTTTTCGGGAAAGCAATAACATCACGAATATTATCAGTTCCTGTTAACAGCATCACTAAACGGTCAAGACCAAATGCTAAGCCTGCATGTGGTGGTGTACCATATTTCAATGCATCTAATAAGAAGCCAAATTTTTCGCGTTGGTCTTCTTCATTAATACCTAAAATACTAAATACTGTTTGTTGCATTTCGTTGCGGTGAATACGGACTGAACCACCGCCAACTTCGTAGCCATTGATGACCATATCATACGCATTAGCAACGGCTTCTTCAGGTTTACTCGCCAGTTCTTCAGGTGAGAAATCTTTAGGAGACGTAAATGGATGGTGCATCGCAGTTAACCCGCCTTCACCATTATCTTCAAACATTGGGAAATCAATCACCCACAGTGGCTGCCAGCTATTTAAATCGGTTAATTCAAAGTCACGACCGACTTTCAAGCGTAGCGCACCCATTGAATCGGTCACCACATTTTTCGCGCCCGCGCCGAATAACAAGATATCGCCATCAACGGCACCAGTACGGTCTAATAACTGGTTAATCACGTCTTCACTCAAGAATTTTGCAACTGGACTTTGAATACCGTCAAGGCCTTTAGCTCGCTCGTTGACTTTCATCCAAGCCAAGCCTTTCGCACCATAAATACCAACAAATTGACCATATTCGTCGATTTGTTTACGGGTCATAGCTGCGCCACCGGGGACTTTCAGAGCCGCAACACGACCTTTCGGATCGTTTGCTGGGCCTGAGAACACCGCAAATTCAACATCTTTTACGATATCCGCAACATCCACCAGCTCCATTGGGTTACGTAAGTCTGGTTTATCTGAACCATAACGACGCATAGCTTCCGCAAAGGTCATGATTGGGAAGTTGCCTAAATCAACCCCTTTTACCTCTAACCATAAATTACGGATCATACGTTCCATAATTTCACGCACTTGCTCTGCGGTCATGAACGAGGTTTCAACATCGATTTGGGTGAATTCAGGTTGACGGTCCGCACGTAGGTCTTCATCACGGAAGCATTTTACGATTTGATAATAACGGTCAAAACCTGACATCATCAGCAATTGTTTAAATAATTGTGGTGATTGTGGTAATGCGTAAAATTTACCTTTATGAACACGGCTTGGTACTAAATAGTCACGAGCACCTTCTGGCGTTGCTTTGGTTAGCATTGGCGTTTCAACGTCCAAGAACCCTTCTTTATCCATAAAGTTACGAACAAAGCTGGTGATTTTAGCACGCGTACGCAGACGGTCAGACATCTCTGGGCGACGTAAATCTAAATAACGATATTTTAAACGACGCTCTTCTGTATTTGTTTGGTTGCTATCTAACGGCAGTGGCTCTGACTTATTAAAAACATTCAGTTCTTCAGCAAAAACTTCAATTTCGCCCGTTGCCATGTCTTTATTTTTTTGGCTATCTGGACGTGCGCGTACTGTCCCTGTGATTTGGATACAGAACTCATTACGCAGCTCTGACGCTTTTTCAAATATGTCTTTACGATCGGGATCGAAGAAAACTTGCACGATACCTTCACGGTCACGCATATCGATAAAAATCAAACCACCTAAATCGCGGCGGCGGTTTACCCATCCACTAAGAGTGACCTTTTGGCCTTCGTGAGCGATGTTTAACTGCCCACAATAATTAGTACGCATACAATATCCTTTTACTCAGCTGTTGTGCTTTTGCTTGCTGCGGGATTTTGGCATTTTGCTGAACCCTATTTATTTGCGAAACACGGGCTGAAAATTCAGAATGTCAAAAAGGCAGACATTATACAGGAAATTCTGTTAGACAAATAGTTACGTATTCTACATAACGCGTAAACCATTTTGTTTTTAATCATATTTTCATCAATTATTGTTTTACTAATCAACAATAATAAAATTGAATAGCGAGATAGACGTCTATCACGATGATCCTATCGATTTTAAGGGACTATCCGCACCATGTACATATTGCAGCAAAGGTTTATTTCATCAGTTTGAAGCCTTTTTGAGCAAAAAAATCACCACTTAATGCATTCCAATTCAATTATTGATTAATAAATACCTCTTTAATCATTAATCTTTCTATTTCAGAATCGTTACCTTTTTCAGTTTGCTATAATCAAAAATATATAGATATAACGCTGAATTAATCATCATCTGCAGTTTAAGGATTGCCCATGAAAAAATTTTTACTTGCCACTTCCATGTTCGTACTACTCGCTGGATGCCAAAACATGAAACCCGCAGAGACTGATAATACAAAAACTTTTTATATTGATTCTTCACTTGCTGATTGTATGGGCGTTGCCCCAATGAAGTGTATGAAAGTGAAAGAAAACCCAAGTGATGACTGGCAACTTTTTTATAGCTCAATTCAAGGCTTCGAATATCAACCAGGCTTCTCTTATACTGTACAAGTGAAGCAATTCGATGTACCTAACCCACCGGCTGATGCCCCAAGTATTCGTTATGAATTGATAAAAATCGTTGAAAAGAAATAGCATTTAAAAATTTAATTTAAGTCATTAAGTAATTTTATCAGTTTACTTAATGACTCACTTATAACCATAATTATTTTATCATCAGTAAATAATAGAGTGACCCTATTATGAGTGTTAAAATCATCGATAAGCTTGGGTTAATCACCCTATCAGATCACAAAATTGCGATGGTGCGTTCCCATAATAAAAGTTTGTTTTATATACCCGGTGGAAAACGCGAACAAGGTGAGACGGATGTACAAGCACTCTGCCGTGAGATTGCCGAAGAATTAAAACTCGACTTAGTTATCAGTTCTATCCGGTTTTATGGCGAGTTTATTGGCCCTGCTGATGGAAAATCAGATGGAACGCAAGTCCGTATTCGTTGCTACTTTGCGGACTATAGAGGCGAACCCCATCCTGCTGCTGAGATTGCCGAATTGGATTGGTTTAGCATTAACGATTTACCTCGCTGCTCAAGCACGGCAGTGACCATTCTGTCACAATTAAAAAAAGACGGATTAATTCAATAAAGCATATATGATTACTTAAAAAAGTTGTGATTTCATTTGTCGAACGGCTTTTTAGGATTTACAATTCACCAAATATTGTTAATACCCATTACTATAACTTATATTTTTAGGTGTTTTCATAGTTTGATTCGTTTTATGGTGGAGTAAAAAATGGTCAGCTCTTTGTACGCTGTACTGGGTGCCTTACTGCTGCTTAGATTATCCTTAAATGTTGTGAAGCTGCGTAATCAATACCGTATAGCTTATGGTGATGGCGGTTTTTATGAGTTGCAAACCGCAATCCGCGTTCATGGTAATGCCATCGAATACATTCCCATCTCTTTAATTTTATTGCTTTTAATGGAAATGAATGGCGCACAAGTGTGGATGATTCATATTTGTGGCTTGATCTTAATTGCAGGGCGAATACTGCACTCTTATGGTTTAAAAAATCACGACTACTCATATCGCCGTTCAGGCATGGTAGCAACTTACCTTGCTATGGCGCTGATGGTTATCGCCAATACTTATTACCTACCTTGGCTACAAATCGTTTCATTTAATCTTTAGCTTTTATTCTCTGTAACGGCACGAATTATTAATGTGCCGCTCATTATTTCATTGCTTATGGATTGATTTTCAGTAGACTGCCTTTCTGATACAATCCTTCCCTACTTTTGTTTTTGATTAATACAGAACTTATGTCAAACTCGGATCCAACCTCAAAAGACCGCCTTTTCTCTGCGCCTATCGCTAACCTTGGTGACTGGCAATTCGATGAAAAAGTTGCTGAAGTATTCCCTGATATGATCCAACGCTCCGTGCCAGGGTACTCTAATATTATTACGATGATTGGCATGCTAGCGGGTCGCTTTGTCAAACCCAACAGCCATGTTTACGATTTAGGCTGCTCTTTAGGTGCAGCAACCTTATCGATAAGGCGTAATATTACAGTAGAAAAAAGCAAAATTATTGCTGTTGATAACTCCCCTGCAATGGTTGAACGTTGCCGCCGCCATATTGATGCCTATCGTGCTGACACACCGGTTGAAGTTATAGAAGGTGATATTCGTGATGTAAATATTGAAAACGCCTCTATGGTTGTGCTCAATTTTACTTTGCAGTTTCTCAACCCAGAAGATCGCCAATTATTACTCAGTAAAATTTATCAAGGGCTACAACCCGGCGGTATTTTAGTCCTTTCTGAGAAATTTAACTTCGAAGATAAAGAAATCGGTGAGTTATTATTCAATATGCATCACG
Source organism: Providencia sp. PROV040 (assembly GCF_032706145.1). Taxonomy (NCBI): domain Bacteria; kingdom Pseudomonadati; phylum Pseudomonadota; class Gammaproteobacteria; order Enterobacterales; family Morganellaceae; genus Providencia; species Providencia sp. PROV040. The sequence continues at coordinate 2,610,419 of NZ_CP120530.1, forward strand.
ACTTCAAACGGGCGAATGGCTATAGCGAATTAGAAATCAGCCAAAAACGTAGCATGTTAGAAAACGTGATGCTCACAGATTCTGTTGAAGCACATAAAGCGCGTTTAAAAAATGCAGGTTTTACTCACTGTGAAGTTTGGTTCCAGTGTTTTAATTTTGGTTCACTGTTAGCGGTTAAAGAGGCCTAAGCATGATTGATTTTGGTCGTTTTTACCAACAAATTGCGGTTGGCCCCCTAAGTCATTGGCTTGAAACGCTTCCGGCACAACTTTCAGCATGGAAAAAACAAGGGTTACACGGTGGTTTTTCTTCATGGGAAAAAATGCTAGATAACCTGCCAGTAATGGTCCCTACTGATTTGGATTTACGCAACAGCGTGACTGCTACACGTGAACCCGAGCTCACAGCCGGTGAAACTCGGCGCCTGAATAATATTCTTGAACAATTAATGCCATGGCGTAAAGGCCCTTTTTCTCTCTATGGTGTGAATATTGATACCGAATGGCGCTCTGACTGGAAATGGGATCGCGTATTACCCCATATTTCATCACTAAAGGACCGTTATGTCTTAGATGTCGGTTGCGGCAGTGGCTATCACATGTGGCGTATGTTAGGGCAAGATGCCAAATTTGTTGTCGGTATCGACCCAACTGAATTATTTTTATGCCAATTTGAGGCGGTGAGAAAATTATTGGGCGATGACCAACGTGCGCACTTATTGCCTTTAGGTATCGAACAACTGCCAGAGTTAAAGGCATTTGATACTGTGTTTTCAATGGGTGTACTTTATCACCGCCGTTCACCTCTTGACCATTTGTGGCAACTTAAGAACCAATTAGTGAGCGAAGGTGAATTGGTTTTAGAGAGTCTAGTTATTGAGGGGGATGAATTTCAGTGTTTGATCCCCGGTGACCGTTATGCTCAAATGCGTAATGTCTATTTTATTCCCTCCGCTAAAATGCTCAAAGTTTGGTTAGAAAAATGTGGTTTTGTTGATGTCCGGATTGTTGACCAAGAAGTGACCTCTTTGGAAGAGCAACGCCGCACACAATGGATGAAAACAGATTCATTGGCTGAATTTTTAGACCCTAATGATAAAACCAAAACTATCGAGGGCTACCCTGCACCATTACGCGCTATTTTAGTTGCTCGTAAACCATAAAAAAATGCCTATGGCAATTACGTCGTAGGCATTTTATTTCATTTTTATCAAGATATTACATTGTTATTTGCCATAAATTATAGAAGGCAATTCGGCCAGCTAACTCCGCTAAAATAACGGCTAGCGCACATAAGCCTAATATTACAGATGAGTTTCTTCCGCGATATAATAGAGCCGGATAAACGAACAGCATCACCGCTAATACGACTAACTGGAAGCTCCAAAAACCAGCTTGTTCAGCGCTAATCTCTGGTCCTGTTTCGCCTAAAAATGACACATAAGCGGCACGAGTGGCAAAAATAATAATTGAACCAATCAAAAATGTCATCGCCCCTAACCGCTGAGCACCGAATAGAATAGCCAATGCGCCACCAGCAACTAACAGAGTCATCCACATTTGTACGGTTGTGAAAACAGTAAACCAATTGGCTACCGTCGCAATATTATACACTTGAGGAATTGACCAGACGAATGCCAAACCAAAAATAACCGTGGCAACATTGCACAGTTCACTTAGCGCTTTATTTTTAATAAACAAGGTGAATAATAAAGTTGCAGCCCCAAAAGCAACAAAAATACCACTAAGCAAAGCTTCATTACTCATTGGTGAACGGCCTACACCTAAAAGCATATTAAAGAAGCGCAGAGGCTGCCCAACGTGTAGCCCACCGATGACTAGCGCAATGATCATAATGACAAATGCCGCTATATTGGCATGACGCAATTGGGTTTCGCTCAACATGCCCAGTTTTCGGCTCGCATATACCAATAAATATAAACCTGCTGCCGACTGCCCCAATACGGTGAAAAAAACGAGTGGAAGTTCGTGCATGTTATACCTCTGCTGGGTTTTGTAATTTACCGCTCTTGTCACCACAAGGTTTAGCATCCTTGTGCGGCTTAATGACAATATTAGGATTAGTAAGAGCTGGGTTTGGCATGGGGGCAATCCCACTAATATTGCCATGGCGCTCGCGAAGAATGTTGATATCGTCAAAGTCCAATGCGCGTTGTGGACAAGATTCAACACAAACAGGTTTCATCCCTTTTTCGACCCGCTCATAGCACCCATCGCATTTACTCATCAATTTTTTCTTTTCGTCATACTGTGGTGCGCCGTATGGACAACGTAGTTCGCAGTAACGGCACCCGACACAAATGGTTTGGTCTACTACTACTAACCCATCTTGTTCACGTTTATGCATTGCACCGGTTGGGCAACCTGCAACACAGGTAGGGTTAGAACAATGATTACAAGAAATTGATAGATAGTAACTATAAACATTCTGTTGCCATATCCCCTCTTGCTGTTGCCAACTTCCACCACCAAACTCGTATACCCGACGGAATTTAGGCCCTAAATCAAGGTCCTTTTCATCCTTACAACTCACCTGACACGTTTTACAACCTGTGCATTTTGTTGAGTCAAAATAAAAACCATACTGTTTCATTCGTCACTCCTTATGCACGTTTCACGTCAACTAAGTTAGTATGTTGCGGATTTCCTTTAACGAGAGCGGAAGGCTGCTGTGTGGTGAGTGTATTAATACAGCCACCAATATCGACCCCCTCTTCATTGACTTCTCGCCAAGCACCTTGCGGAACTGCAATCACACCGGGTAATACGCGTTCTGTCACTTTTGCTTTAATATGCATACATCCACGGTCATTGAAAATTTCAGTCACATCACCATCTTGAATACCACGAGCAGACGCATCAATTGGGTTAATCCAATACTGGTGCGGAACGGCTTCGCGTAGCATCGCAATATTAAAATATGAAGAATGCGCATGGCCTTTATCGTGATAGCCAGTCATTTGCAGCGGGTATTTTTGTTTAGCTTGCTTGTTTTCGACGCCTTCAGTATTTACACAATATTCAGGCACAGCAGGTATTCGCTGGTCAGCAGGGTAATCCCACTCTTTCGCTATCTTAGCGAGCCTTTCTGAATAAATTTCAATTTTACCCGATGGTGTTGGTAATGGTGAGGTTTCAGGTGAATCTCTGAATGGTTTTAAAGCAATATAATCTGCACTATTCGCCAATTTTCTATCAACAATTCCCATGTCATTCGTTTCTTCGAACGTTGGCAAATGTGGATTTTTTTCTCGCATCAAGTTATAGCAATGTTCTATCCACTGCTCATGTGTACGGCCTTCGGTAAATTGGTCTTTAATACCCAGTTTTTCAGCGATATCAGTTAAAACATCATAAGATTGGCGACATTCCCATAATGGCGTAATCGCATTTTGTAGGCGGATAGCATAATGGTAAGCACCACTGGCATACGAGTTATTAATTAAATCATTCGATTCAACACTGGTCACATCAGGTAAAATTAAATCCGCATATTTAGTCGATGGCGTCATATGCGTATCCCAAACCAAAATAAATTCACATAGGGACTCATCCGTTAGAATTTTGTGGGTTTTATTTAAGTCAGAATGTTGGTTACCCGTGACATTACTCGCATAGTGCCATAAAAACTTCACATTGGTTTCAAGTCGTTCTTTACCGAGCAGTGTCGAGTTTGTCGCGGTCATTTCGGTACCGCGCGCTATCGCATCTGTCCACATAAAACACGGAATTTTGGTTTTAACTGGGTTTGGAATAGCAAAACCTGGCACAGAATACGCCACGTTTCCTCCCCATCCTCCGGCATTCGTTCCTGGGCGTCCAATATGTCCCGTGACAATGGGTAACATCATCACAGCCCGTGCAGCTTGTTCACCTGATGCCGTTCTTTGTAACCCCCAACCTTGAGAAATCCACGCGGCTTTTGCATTACCCAGCTCACGAGCCAGTTGAATAATACGAGCTGGTGAGACGCCTGTAATTTGGCTAGCCCACTGCGGCGTTTTTTCAATACCATCATCACCGAGCCCTAAAATATAATCCTTATAGGAACCATTTTTTGGTGCGGACTCAGGGAGTGTCTGACTATCCCAACCCACACAGTATTGAGCTAAAAAGGCTTCATCCGTTAATTGTTCTTTAATTAATGTATGGATAATCGCAGCGACAAGCGCACCGTCAGTGCCCGGATAAATCGGGATCCATTCAGCACCTAGTGTTGTCACGCTATCAGTACGACGTGGGTCAATAATAATGACTTTAGCTTGGCTTTTTTCCAACGCTTTTAAGGTTTCGTAGAATTGCCCACCACCGGACATCCGTGTTTCCGCGATATTATGGCCAAACATGACGACTAAATCGCTATTGGCTATTTCAGATAACAGCGAATCATCCAACTTGCCATAAACATACGGAATAACACCGTTTATTTGTGCGGTTGAGTAGGTTCCATGTTGGTCAAGAAACCCACCTAATTGGCTTAATAACCGCTTGCAAGCATTACGTCCTTGTAAATTAGCACCGGTAGATCCTGAACCATACTGATAATAAATCGCTTCATTGCCATATGTATCAATAGTTGAGCGCAATTTTTGTGCCACTATCGTCGTCGCTTCATCCCAACTGATCCGTTTAAACTTGCCTTCTCCCCGTTTACCTGTACGTAATAATGGGTATTTCAAGCGGTCTGGGTTATAGGTTTTCCAGCGAACAGAGCGCCCTCTCAAACAAGGACGTATTTGATGTAAACCAAACTGAGTGTCGTCATACATGGTTTCATTCGATATACGAGTAATGACGTCATCTTTCACATGTACTTTAAGTGGGCAACGACTGCCACAATTAACTAAGCATGCGCTGTATTTGATTTTTTCACTGACTTCATCTGGTTGAATTGTGATGGTTGGTGTTGCTTGAGCGGAAAAAGGTAGTGAGATGGAGCTGGCGATAGCCGTTGTTGTAGCGATAGAGGCAGAAGTTTGGATAAACTGTCGCCTACTCAGCGCTTTTTCCCTGATTTTATTGATCATTACATTGCTACCTTATTAATTATTATAAATTGAATTACTTAGTATTCTTATAGTAATTAGATAGTAGCCTTATAAAAAAAGTGGTTAATTGACATGCATCAACACAAGCAATAATTAAGCTATTAATGATAAATAAATCATATTATTAGTATTTCTATCGACTATTTTAGCAATAATTAACTGCATGGTAGCTAATAAACACTAAGAAAAACCAACTAATTGATTTTCCTTAGTGAATAACAATCTATTTAAAATTTCCATATCAAAGCCGTGCAGGTAAATAGTAAAGCTGCGTATTATGGCTAGCGGCAATTAAACGGAAACTTTTTCTGTAATAGAAATAAAGTCCTTCATCGCTTCTACTGTAGGGCCATCCACACAATAGTGAGTAAATTCATCGGTTTCGCTATTAGAAGCCATTGTAACGCCTACTTTGCGGTAACTCATGGTTGATGGTACCGTTTTCCCTGCGGAACTGTGTACCTCAGATAAACCGATTTCCATGAATTTACTGAGGTTAGCTAAACGTACGCCCGCACCCGCCATAATTTGTGGGCCATTGATTTGCTGGCTTTTTTCATGTAACTCTTTCAAGAGAGGTAAGCCCAACTCCGCGCTTTGTTGCTGCCCAGAAGTTAAAATGCGAGCCACGCCGAGTTCCTTTAATTGTTCTAAAGCTAACGATGGGTTAATACACATATCAAATGCGCGGTGGAAAGTAATATTCATCCCTTGAGCTATTTCCATCAACGTTTGCATCCTGTTGATATCAATACGCCCTTCGCTATCCAATATACCGATAACGGCACCTGAAAAGCCCATTTCCTTAATCATGATTAAATCTTCACGGATCACATCAAACTCACTGATGTTATAGCAAAAATCGCCACCACGAGGACGAATAATAGGATGAACTGGAATATGTAGTTTCTCTTTCGCTAATTTCAGGTAACCATAACTGGGTGTCAGACCACCATCAGCGGCGCCAGAGCACAGTTCGATACGATCTGCACCATATTCTTGAGCCACTTGGGCACATTCAATTCCGAAACAACAGATTTCCAGTTTTGCCATGACAACCTCCGAAATAGAGCAATAAAACACTGGCTTTATGTGCCCAAAAAATAATGAAAGATTTAATGTTAAACGTTAACAATTCGCCTAATAATGCCATTTATCAAAAAATGTTATCGGATAGATATCACACCGCCAAAAGTTAACGGGTACTATTGATCAATAACGTTAATTACATCACTTATTTTTCACTTTCAATTATCTTTTTTAGCGGGAATGGATGGTATTTAACTGTTATCTCACCATTTGACACTGCTAATGTTGGATTTGGCAACCTTTCTTGCTGCCCTTTGGGTTGGCTCATTTTAATGCTATACCCTTGGGGTAAAGGTTCAGGTAACAACTGCAATGCTGCGGTTTCTAGCTGATTCGGCTCAACATCTATTACCATTTCGATGTGTTCCCAACTTTCTTTCGAGTAAATTTTGTCCTTTGGAAAAGGCAACTCAATGATAAATACATCTTGACCCGCGATATTTAATGGCTCACTTAGCTCATATAAACGAATCGGTCGGCCATTAATTATATTATCAGATAAAAGTTGGGCACATTGCATTAACCCTTGGTGCCAACGTTCTGCAGTTGTAATATGATGACAACGCACTGAAATATGGTCAATCGGAAAGGATGACAATAATACGTTTATCTCTTGCGCCATCTGTTGTAATTTACCTATGAATATAGGTAGGTCATCCCATAAATCTTGTAATTGCGAAATTTTGCTAAACTGTGGCACTTAACGCCCCCTTTACAAAAACTTATCTGCTAAACAGTGGCGCAGACTGTAGCATGAGAGCCCCAAAATGTGGTATAAAACCTGCCGATTTTTCTCTTCCACCTTTTAGTTATGCGCATGTGATGGCACAATGCGGTAACTATGTTCGTAATTTAAGGTAATTCGGTGAATATTCAGGCGATTCTTTCAGATAAAATTAGTGCTGCGATGTTAGCAGCGGGTGCTCCAGAAGACAGTGATGCACTTGTGCGTCAATCCGCTAAAGCTCAGTTTGGTGATTACCAAGCCAATGGAGTGATGGGCGCTGCTAAAAAGATGGGGATAGCTCCGCGACAACTGGCTGAACAGCTTGTTAATCACTTAGATTTGGAAGGGATTGCCAGCAAAGTTGAAATTGCAGGCCCCGGCTTTATTAATATTTTCCTTGAGCCGGCTTGGGTTGAAAAGCATGTTGAAGAGGCATTGGCTTCCCAGCGCTTAGGCATCGCGCCCGTCAAGCCTGAAACGATTGTCATTGACTATTCTGCGCCTAATGTCGCGAAACAAATGCACGTAGGCCACTTACGCTCCACCATTATTGGTGATGCTGCGGCACGCACTCAAGAATTTATTGGTCATAAAGTCATCCGTGCCAACCACGTCGGTGATTGGGGTACGCAATTTGGTATGTTAATTGCCTATCTTGAGAAAGTTCAAAATGAAGATGCCACAGATATGGCACTTGCCGACCTCGAAGAATTTTATCGCGAAGCCAAAAAACACTACGACGAAGATGAAGAATTCGCAGTCCGCGCTCGTGGCTACGTTGTGAAACTGCAATCCGGTGATGAATATTGTCGTCAAATGTGGCGCAAATTAGTGGATATCACTATGCAGCAAAACCAAGAAACCTATCGCCGTTTAAATGTCACTTTAACCGAAGATGACGTGATGGGCGAAAGCTTATATAACAGTATGCTACCCGGTATTGTTGCAGACTTAAAAGCCAAAGGTTTAGCTGTCGAGAGTGAAGGCGCGACGGTTGTTTTTCTCGACGAATTTAAAAATAAAGAAGGCGAACCAATGGGCGTGATCGTCCAGAAAAAAGATGGTGGCTTCTTGTACACAACAACTGATATTGCCTGTGCGAAATACCGTTATGAAACCCTTCATGCTGACCGCTCACTTTACTATATTGACTCTCGCCAACATCAACATTTAATGCAAGCATGGACCATCGTCCGTAAAGCAGGTTATATCCCTGAATCAATGGCACTTGAGCACCACATGTTCGGTATGATGCTAGGTAAAGATGGCAAACCATTTAAGACTCGTACAGGTGGTACCGTTCGTTTATCAGACTTACTGGATGAAGCGGTTGAACGTGCTCAAGCGCTGATCCGTGAGAAAAACCCAGATATGCCTGAAGATGAATTGCTCAATGTCGCAAATGTTGTCGGTATTGGTGCCGTTAAATACGCTGACTTGTCCAAAAACAGAACGACAGATTATATTTTCGATTGGGACAACATGTTAGCTTTCGAAGGAAATACCGCTCCGTATATGCAGTATGCGTATACTCGAGTGGCTTCTATTTTCAAGAAAGCCAATTTAACCCATGCAGACTTAACTCTGCCTATTTCATTACAAGACCCACGTGAAATTGCGCTTGCGACACGTTTGTTACAGTTTGAAGAAACCATTCTAACTGTTGCTCGTGATGGTACACCTCATGTGATGTGTGCTTATTTATATGAACTAGCTGGTTTATTCTCAGGCTTTTATGAGCACTGCCCTATCTTGTCAGCCGATGACGAAGCTCAGCGCCAAAGCCGCTTGAAATTGGCTGCATTAACGCAAAAAACACTAAAAACGGGCTTAGATACTCTAGGTATTGAAACCGTTGAAAGAATGTAATCAAATCAATAAATAGTCTATTAACGGTTCACTTTGGTGAGCCGTTTTTGTTTGCGCTGTTTCGCTAATTTTGTTGTTCGTTTTTGTAATTCATCGATATATTCATTTGCGCAATTACGGAGTACTAAGTTCCATTTACAAAGTATTTTTGCTTGTTCATAAAGTTCAGGGTTATTCGACAAACGGTTATTCTGTTGTAGCCAATCAGCAACACTCGCCCAGTCCCATAACGGGGATGTCCCTTTCAAACGTTGTACGGGTGTAGGGAAATGGCCTTTACCTCGAGCCCCATCTTTCAGCAAAGCCACTGCTTGACGGGTTAGCCCTGTCAATTCTGCAATATCACTTAACCCAACCAAAGCGGAATCAATAGATTCCACTTTTATATTCAGCGATGTACTTTCAACATCTGTAATCGCAGTTTCAATTGCAAGATCAAAAGATTCCGCTTCCCTATCAAATTCTAAATAAACCGATTTACCATAAAAGCACACCAATGCATCGCAACAGCCTGCGGCGAATAAGGTATCAACTAAGCCTTCCGTATCAGCAGTCACACCCGATAGTGTTAATGTGAAAGTAAATAGCGCCATAATTTCCCCATCTTACATAAATAAGCGGCCTAAGCCGCTTGGATTAACCTAAAAGAGCAATGCAGTGATTCACTTTACGTATTATCTGTTTAGCATGCACTTCCATAACTTTTGGCGTTGACCAGACAGTCATCATATGTGTTTTGTGTTCACCCACTGCGTTACCACAGCGTAACTTGCAGAAAGTATGTGATGAGTTTCCTGCTGTAACCCAGACCCAGCCATTTTCTATCGCATATTCAATAGCTGCCTGAACATGCTTATTTGGGTGTTTTTTCATCGACCTCCTTGATACATAACATAGCCATTCCGTTGACATCAGTCAACAAATAATATTCAATAAATTGAATACTCCCCTGAAATTAATTGCTGTCACAACAACCCAGTAAATATACCCCAGAAATAGAGCCGGATATTATTTTTATCAATGAAAACAATTAATTGAAATTTCATGAAATAATTTTGAAATTAATAATTCAGTTATAAAGAGAATAAATTTGAGTAGATAATTAGAAATTGAAGGGAAAGGATTTATGCCTGCTGGCACCTTAACTACGTAGATTACAGAGATAAAAAAGCCCAATTTTATGAGCTCTCCTCATTAAAATTGGGCTTTTAAGGTCATTGACATACTTATTAATTAGGCAATACTGCGTTTCATAAAATCACGAGGGCGGAACCCGAGCACGTATAAAGCAACAAAATAACTTCCCGCACCAACAATCACGACGCCTATCAAACGTAGCATACGCATCAGCATATTACCTTCTTGCCAAGACGGCATAAAATGTAAGACACCAAATAGCACGGCACCCATTACAATTAACGCTATCAATAGTTTAACGATAAACCCTTTCCAGCCCGCTAAAGGCTGAAAAATATCTTGCTTGCGCAATTGCCAATAGAGAACTCCCGCATTAAAACAGGCAGCTAACCCAATGGATAAAGCTAAACCTGCATGTTGTAATGGCCCGATAAAGGCTAAGTTCATCAGTTGCGTTAAGATTAACGTGACAATCGCAATTTTCACTGGGGTACGAATATCTTGGCGTGAATAAAAACCTGGTGCCAAAATTTTCACCAAAATCATCCCAGTTAACCCAACACAATAGGCAATTAAGGCATATTGTGTCATAAGTGAGTCATGCGCCGTAAAATTACCGTATTGGAATAAAGATACGGTTAATGCTTCAGAGAGTATCGCCAACCCTAACGCACAAGGTAGTGCCAGTAGCAGACAAAGGCGTAACCCCCAATCCATCAAGTGACGATATTCGTTTTGGTTGCCACTCGTAAAGCTTTTCGCAAGTGATGGCAATAAAATCGTTCCAAGAGCTACTCCAAGTACCCCTGATGGTAACTCCATTAGCCTATCGGCGTAGTACATCCATGATACTGAACCAGATTGTAAAAAAGAGGCAAATATCGTATTGATAATCAAAGAAATTTGCGCGACAGAAACCCCGATAATAGCGGGACCCATCATTTTCATTACACGCCAAACCCCACTATCACGAAATGATAAGCGCGGTAGCACTAACATGCCCACCTTTTTAAGGTGTGGTAGCTGATAGACCAGTTGCAAAACACCGCCAACCAGCACTGCCCATGCTAATGACATTATGGGTGGATTAAAGTATGGGGCTGCGAAAGCGGCAAAAATGATCATACTGACATTGAGCAATGTTGGCGCGAATGCAGGGACTGAGAAACGGTTCCAAGTATTCAGGATAGCCCCAGCGAGAGAGGCCAGAGAGATCAGAAAAATATAAGGGAATGTGACTCGTAAAAGATCTGTCGTCAGCGCAAATTTGTCAGCATCGTCAGTAAATCCAGGTGCAGTAACATAAATGATCCAAGGGGCGGCAATCATACCAAGGATAGTTACGATCGCTAAAGCGAGGGTTAGCATCCCAGCAATATAAGCGACGAATGTACGAGTGGCCTCTTCTCCCTGCTGATTTTTGTATTCCGCCAGTATTGGGACAAAAGCTTGTGAAAATGCACCTTCGGCAAAAATTCGACGTAAAAGATTCGGTAGCTTAAATGCGACAAAAAAGGCGTCCGCCGCGGCTCCTGCACCAAAAACTCGAGCGATAATGGCGTCGCGAATAAACCCAAGCACACGAGACATCATGGTCATGGAGCTTACTGCCGCCAACGATTTTAATAAATTCATGATTGATAGACTAAAAGAATACAATCGCATCAGTTTAACAGCGAGCGCTGCAACTGACTACGATTGAAAAGTAAATTAGGAATTTAGGCTTTATTCAGCGCCCAAGTGTTATCTGTCAATGCCGTCAATACATGGTCACGCCACTCACCATTAATTTGTAAGTATTGCTTTGCATAGCCTTCACGTTCAAAGCCAAGCTTAGTCAATAAATGACCACTACGCATATTATGAGGCATATAATTTGCCATAATTCGGTGCATTTTTTGGTGTTGTTGCATATAACGAATCGCTTGGGTTAGCGCTTCATACATTAGACCTTGTCCTTGCCATTTTTCACCTAGTGAATAGCCTAAGTAACAGGCATAAAATGAGCCGCGCAATACATTACTAAAGTTCGCTACCCCCATAACTTCGTTTTCTTCTTTATCTAATAGTAAGAAATGGAAAGCACTTCCTTCTCGATGCATTTCATTCATGACTTGTAACCGATTATGCCAGCCAGCGGGCTGGTAATGAGAGTTGTCCCTGATGGGTTCCCACGGAATTAAAAAGTCTTTATTCAGACTGTAATAATCAGCTAGTCGATAATTATCACGTTCGTAAGTCAAACGAATAACCATTCTATCAGTGACAAGACGCACTTTCGGTACATTTGAACGATAACCAAACATCGTTAACCCTTAATTAATAAAAAGCCAGATATTTTCTTTAGTTCTAAGCCAATAACTTAGAACGTTAAAGTGTAGCTTACAATTCATTCACGAAAAATATGTTACGTAAATTAAAATATGAATACATCACTAGATGCCTTCATTGTGAAGCATACTCAAGTATGTGACCCAAGGAGCCAAACGCAGTCAACACCGTCACAAAGTGAAGTATGGCCCCCTATCAATATTCTAAATAATTCGCTCTGTGACTAGGCGACCAGAGAGGATAGCTTGGGGAGCATACTCAAGTATGTGACCCAAGGAGCCGAACGCAGTCAACACCGTCACAAAGTGAAGTATGGCCCCCTATCAATATTCTAAATAATTCGCTCTGTGACTAGGCGACCAGAGAGGATAGATTGGGGAGCATACACTAGTATGTGACCCAAGGAGCCGAACGCAGTCAACACCGTCACAAAGTGAAGTATGGCCCCCTATCAATATTCTAAATAATTCGCTCTGTGACTAGGCGACCAGAGAGGATAGCTTGGGGAGCATACTCAAGTATGTGACCCAAGGAGCCGAACGCAGTCAACACCGTCACAAAGTGAAGTATGGCCCCCTATCAATATTCTAAATAATTCGCTCTGTGACTAGGCGACCAGAGAGGATAGCTTGGGGAGCATACTCAAGTATGTGACCCAAGGAGCCGAACGCAGTCAACACCGTCACAGAGTGAAGTATGACGAATATTTATCGATAAAAAAATATCATCTATCAAACCTCAATATACTGATATTATTAATAACTAATTTTAAGCATCATTCCCTCTTTGCTATTTTTCTGATGGTGTCTCATGGCGCAGGTGTCACGGGCAAGAAGCCTTGGTAAGTATTTCCTTTTGCTTGACAACATGTTGGTTGTCCTCGGCTTTTTTGTTGTTTTTCCACTTATTTCCATTCGTTTTGTTGATCAACTGGGTTGGGCCGCCGTGGTGGTGGGCTTTGCCTTAGGACTTCGTCAGTTTGTTCAACAGGGTTTAGGTATCTTTGGCGGTGCTATCGCTGACCGGTTTGGTGCGAAACCCATGATTGTTATTGGAATGCTATTACGTGCCAGTGGTTTTGCGGTGATGGCAGTGGCCCATGACCCTTGGGTTTTATGGTTATCTTGCGTCCTTTCAGCACTGGGTGGAACCTTGTTTGATCCCCCACGAACCGCATTAGTTATTAAATTAACTCGCCCTTATGAACGCGGCCGTTTTTATTCTTTACTCTTAATGCAAGACAGTGCTGGAGCCGTTATTGGCGCGTTGATTGGTAGTTGGTTATTACAATATGACTTCCATTATGTCTGCTGGGTTGGCGCTGCTGTTTTTATTATTGCTGCTATCTGTAATGCTTGGTTGTTACCTGCTTATCGAATATCAACCATCAGAACCCCTATTAAAGAAGGTATGGGTCGCGTACTAAAAGACAAACGCTTTGTGACTTATGTAGTCACTTTAGCTGGCTATTTTATGTTGTCAGTACAAGTGATGCTTATGTTTCCTATTGTTGTCAACGAGTTAGCGGGTACGCCAACTGCCGTCAAATGGATGTATGCGATTGAAGCAGCGATATCCTTAACATTGCTTTACCCTATTGCACGTTGGAGCGAAAAACATTTTCGCCTTGAGCAACGGCTCATGGCCGGGCTATTTTTAATGAGTCTCAGCATGTTTCCAATTGGCATGACAACCTCACTCAACACGCTATTTGCCCTTATTTGCCTATTTTATTTAGGTACTGTGACTGCCGACCCCGCTAGAGAAACACTAAGCGCATCACTTGCTGACCCAAGAGCCAGAGGGAGCTATATGGGCTTTAGCCGCTTAGGCCTTGCTTTAGGCGGAGCTGTCGGTTACACCGGTGGCGGCTGGATGTACGATATTGGCCACCAATGGAATATGCCACAATTACCTTGGTTCTTATTAGGGATCATCGGTTTTATCACTTTATGGGCACTGCATAAGCAATTTAACCGTAAAAAAATTGAAACAGTCATGTTGAGTGGGCAGTAATGCGCTAAACTAGCGGTATTACTGTAAAAGGAGTCTTTATGAAGAAGTTTATAATCGCCGCTATGGTGGGCTTTCTCACTCTCTTATCGGGTTGTAGTCAATTATCTGAGTTTAGTATTAGTGAATCACAAATTAATGATTATCTTGCTAATAAAGTAAAATATGACCACAAGGTCGGCATTACTGGCTTTGCTGATGCGGATATTCAACTCGCTAATTTAAAATCAGAAATCGGCCGCAGTGAGCCTGGAAAAGTCGCGTTGACAGGGGATGCAAGCGTTAAATTAGACTCGCTGATTGGTAAAGCAGAAGCACAAATTAACCTGACCCTCACTGCTCGTCCTTATTTTGACGCCAAAACCGGCTCAATTTACTTAAAAGAATTAAATATTAGCAGTTACAAGGTAACACCCGAAAATATGGATACGGCTATGTCAGCTGTTATTCCTTACTTAAATAGTTCCCTTGAAACTTTCTTTGAAACTCAGCCTGTTTATGTGTTAAATCCAGATAATGGTGCTGCTGAAGCAACCGCAAAGAAATTGGCTAAAGGGCTTGAAATCAAACCGGGCAAACTTGTCATTCCATTAGTTGATTAATTTTAACCATAAATTATTTCGATTGATAAAAGCATGAAAGGCAACAAAAAATCTGTTGCCTTTCTAGCTTATTCAATCTTCAAACAAAATTATTAATCAATACCGCTGACTAAAACATAAGTAACATCATCATAAAAAAGTGACGGCGTCACAACTATTCGGTTTCTGAGTCAAGCTCATCACGCAGAGCAATAACTGCATCACGCGTAATTTGGGCTAAAGTACGATAAAACGTGGTTGTAGCATGCGCTTCAACTTTACCTAAAAAGCTGCCATACCAGCTAAGAATATAGCTATCAAATAATTCTTCTTGGGCGGCTGTTTCATCTTCTGCCGCTTGGTCTTCCAACCAAGAAGCCGCGAGTAGTAACGCACCAAAAGCATCCGCAGGTGCATTCGTCAGGGACATTCCTCTCACAGTTAAAAATTCGCGAACTTCTGCTTCTGTAATTTCAGAATCGTAATCATTCGCTAGCATTGAAACTGCTGGGGATTCACCTACAAACAGGGCTTGGTAATCCGCATTAACCGCATTGATATCGAGATCTTTTGCCATGCGCGACCATAATTCATCTTGCTCCAATGGCCATGATCCTTTTAATTTATCTTGAGCAATCATATCAATAAGCGGCTTTACGAGGCTATCAGAGGGACTACGTTGAAATAGTGTCCCCAAAATACGGCAGACGATTGAAAATTCGTTCATATATTATCCTATTTTTCAGATTCAGTAGTCACACCTCGTGACCGAAGCAGTTACTTTCAGTATATCGAAAAAATAGGAAAGATATTAGGGGTGATGATTGCGAGTGTTCATAAAGACCACTCGCAACAAAGAAGTGACTAATAACCGCGTTGCATATCAACCACACCAATAGGAGCTTGGCCAGCTTCGATGCGCTGGATATTACTGACAATCATATCCATGGCTTCTTTCGGTTTTGTAAAGGCGGCAACATGGGGCGTGATAGCGATGCGTGGATGCGTCCAGAACGGGTGCATTTGCGATAACGGTTCACTCGCAAAAACATCAAGCGCAGCACCTGCAACTTGCCCTGATTCAAGCGCTAAAAGCAAATCTTGCTCAATCAGATGAGCACCACGTGCAAGGTTGATAACATATGCCCCTTGCTCTAATTGGCTAAATAGTTGCTGGTTTAAAATTCCCACCGTTTCTGGCGTGCTTGGCAGAAGATTAATAATCACACGGGTTCCAGAAAGAAAGCTAGCTAATTGGTCATTACCAAAATAGCTTTTTACGTTATCAAGTTGTTTTTCAGAGCGACTCCATGTTCTTACATGAAAACCAAAGCTGACTAAGCGTTTTGCAACCGCTTGCCCTAATGCCCCTGCTCCCATAACACCAATGACAAAATCTTCGTGTTGGTAGGCTGGTAATTGCTTCCATTGTCGCTGTGATTGTAATTGCCGGTATTCATCCATGCGACGAAAGTAGCTTAACACTTTTGCACAAGCGTATTCTTCCATTTGAATCGCCATTCCAGTGTCTTCCAAACGCATTACAGGAACGCCTGCCGGTAAGGTCCCAGGTTTGTCTTGCTCTTGCTTTAAAATAGCATCCACACCCGCACCTAACGCGAAAATACCTTTTAAATCACTGCGACCAGCGAGACATTCATAAGGCGGTAACCAAACCATAGCGTAATCTGCACTTTGGTTATCCCCTTTTTCCCATTGGCGAATATTCACTTGGGGTAATCGCACTTTCATGCCCTCAATCCACTGTTTTGAATCAAAAAATGGATGGTAAAATAAAATATTCATGGCAACTCCTCTTTAGTTTCTAACAGAGTGTGCCGAATGGCATTTCTTTTCAAGTTAATCAAGCCGATACACTGTATTCAATCAGAATTTTGTTAACTAGCTAACGCTTTTTATCTTCACGACTTGCCGTTTCAAATTAACATTAAACGTATTATTTACCTTAGCTGATAACATTTAAGATTAGATAATAATCAAATTGTTTTTTATTTAGCTAAACAGCAACAAAAGTCGGAAAAAGGATAAATAGGGAGTTGACGTTAGACGCTATTTTCCCTATAGTAGCGCCCCGTTGCAGAGCAGGTTTTTATTCCCTACTCCACAACAGATTTAGAAAAACGGTGAGGTGTCCGAGAGGCTGAAGGAGCACGCCTGGAAAGTGTGTATACGGCAACGTATCGAGGGTTCGAATCCCTCCCTCACCGCCATTTTTCTTCTAGTTTTTCCTCTCTTCTTCTTGATATGCCATCCCTTGATTTTTTTTCTCTTTCGGTTCTATACCAATTTCTTGTTCGTGATATTCGCGGCTTATATCTTCCCAGAGTTCTGCATTTTCTATCCCAGCGACTTTCGGGTCAAACACCGGATCAACGCCTAGTTTTTCCTGCCGCTCAAAGTCACGCAGTGCTCGTAATGCAGGTTTTGACAGGAAGACTATGGCAATAAGATTAAGGTAACTCATACTACCGAACCCAATATCGCCAAGGCTCCACATTAAGCTCACTGACTGGACGCTTCCCATGAAAACAATAATCAGAAATACAAACTTAAGTATCAATTTCAAAATGGGGTAACGCAATTTTCTATCGAGATAAACAATCGTGGTTTCTGCAATATAGTAATAGGCCATCAAGGTTGTGAAAGCGAATAAAAATACGGCGATTGAGACAAATCCCGACCCTGCAGAAGTGAAGACTGTTGATACCGCCATTTGTGTCCATGCGGTCCCCGCGGCAACCCCGGGAACATATTCGACTAAGGCAGTCGCCGAACCATCTGGAAAAACGTTATACATATTGGTGACAAGGATCATCAAACCTGATGCTGTACACACAACGACAGTATCGATATAAATAGAAAACGCTTGAATTAACCCTTGTTTTACAGGGTGGCTTACCTCGGCCGCCGCAGAACTAAATGTGGCTTCACCCGCACCTGCCACGTTGGAAAAAACGGCACGGCGCACACCCCATGAGACAGCCGTACCAACAATACCACCGAATACAGCGTCCATTCCCATCGCACTACGGAAAATTAAACTGAACATACCCGGCACTTGTTCGTAATGGCTACCCAAGATGATCACCATCATGACGATATATGCCAATGCCATAATTGGCACGATCTTGTCTGCTGCACTCGCAATACGTTTTACACCACCAAAGATTAACCATGCCATCAGCACTGTCACAATGCCGCCTGTCGCAATTGGGGGTAAGTTAAATGCAGTTTGAAAGGAATCAGCAATGGTATTGGCTTGAATACCCGGAACCAGTACTCCATAAGATAGGCAAATAACCGCAGCCACTACAATGGCAAATGGTTTCAGTTTTAACCCTTTCTCGATATAGTAAGGGGAGCCTCCGCGGTATTGGCCATCAGAGCGCTGTTTGTATACTTGAGCAAGTGTGGATTCGATAAATGCGCTTGCTCCTCCCAATAGCCCCATGACAACCATCCAGAAGATTGCACCGGGGCCGCCTGCGGCAATGGCTGTCGCCACCCCCGCGATATTACCTACCCCTACACGCCCTGATAATGCTAAACAGAATGCTTGGAAGGAGGAAATTCCTTCTTTTGACGCTTTATTTTCCTTTAACAAACATACCATTTTAATGAGATAGCGAAACTGTACACCGCGAGTCGCTAATGTAAAATAGAGCCCAACACCTAGCGATAACACCACTAATGCATTACCCCAGATGTAACCAACGATTGTATTAACGATGGCTTCCATTTTGTACTCCTTCGTTATTGTAATTGTTTATTTGTATTTGCAGGGTAAAAAAAAACCTGAGTCCAATAAGGTACTCAGGTCAACGTTTTTATTGATGAATAAACCAGATAACCTTGGTTTGAGTGTATTGTTCAAATGCCTCTAAACCGTTGTCTTTACCGCCAAAGCCTGATTGACGAAAGCCACCAAACGGCGTTGTAATATTGCCTTCACTAAAACCATTGACTGAAACGGTACCTGCATTAATGCGCTGTGCAATTTGCATGGCTCGGTGAATATTTTGGCTATAAAATGAAGCCGCTAAACCATATTGAGTGTTATTGGCCAAAGCGACCGCTTCATCATCAGTTTTAAAAGACGTAACGGCTAAAATAGGGCCGAAAACTTCATGCTTAAATAGTGACATTTCAGGAGTGACTTCATCAAAAATTGTCGGTTCGATATACCATCCAGCACCCAATTCATGATGGATCTTCCCTCCAGCAATGAGTTTTCCGCCCTCCTTTAATGTGGCATCTAAAAATGATTTCACTTTCTCAAAGTGAGCTTGTTCGACCATTGGCCCAATTGAAATATCCGCATGCCTTGGGTCGCCGACTTTCCATTCTTTAACGGCGACGGCAAGTTTCTCTAATAGTGTTTTTTTGATGCTTTCGTGCACAATTAAGCGAGAACCGCAGCTGCAATTTTCACTCATATTCCAAAAGGCAGCCGCCATAATATGCGGAATTGCCGCCTCAATATTGGCATCTTCAAACACCACTTGAGGGCTTTTTCCCCCACATTCGAGTACAATTTCTTTTAAGTTACTTTCTGCTGAATATTTTAAGAATAAACGCCCTACCTCTGTTGAACCGGTGAATGACACAACATCCACATCATGATGGCGGCCAAGGGCTTCCCCGACTTTTTCACCTAACCCACAGACTAGACTTAATGCGCCTTTAGGGACTCCTGCCTCATAGGCCAGTTCCACCATACGATAAGCACTTAATGAGGTTAATTCGGCAGGTTTCACAATCACCGAGTTGCCTACCGCGAGAGCGGGTGCCACTTTCCATGCAAACATCTGAGCAGGGAAATTCCACGGCAACACTGCACCAACCACGCCAATAGGCTCATGCACTATCAACCCCAATTCTTGATGGCTTGTTGGTGCAATTTTACCAAACAGTTTGTCAATCGCTTCGGCATACCAATAAAAGGTGTCAATCGTTGCGGGTAAATCCGTATTTAAGCATTCAGTGATAGGCTTACCTGCATCAATACAATCTAGCGCAGCAAGTTCTTCACTGTGTTTTTCAATGAGATGAGCCCATTTAAGCATGATAACTTTACGTTCTTGAGGCGATAATCCGCGCCATTCACCTTGATTAAATGTGTTACGCGCTACCTGTACCGCGGCATTAATATCGTTCGCATCACCGTCAGCAATAAAACCAATAACACTATTATCGATTGGGGTACGGTTTTTTAATTTATTTTGCTGTTCTGGGTGCCCTGCAATCAAATTGCCTGCCCACAGTTTTCCTTGTTTCGCACGTTCAAACACCTGCTGTTGGGTCATGGTCATATTTCCCCCTAGCGTTTAATTAATTTAATGAATTCATCGCGTTCTTGAGACGCTAGATTTGACAGAGGCAAACGAACCGGGCCAACATTGAACGTTCCATTCAAGCAACCCGCCTTAGCTTTTTGGTTATAGTTCCCTGACTCCATTGAGTAAATTGCAGGATAGATTTCAGTCATAATTTGCTTCGCTTGTTGCCAGTCACCTGCCTGTGCTGCATTAAAAATAGCAACTTGCTCTGCTGGGAATACGTTCCCCGCCCCCGCTATCCAACTTTTCGAACCCCAAAAGAAGAAATCCACAGGTTGGTCATCACAGCCACAAATAACCTCGAAATTTTTGAATGGTGTTTGTAATAGATGCAATGCTCGGCTAAAGCTACCGCTGCTTTCTTTGATGGCGACAATATTGTCAATTTCAGCTAACTTAATGACCGTTTCAATGTCGATTTCAATACCAATCCGAGCGGGAAAATTGTACATAATAATGGGTAATGGTGTTGATTTTGCGACTTTTTCATAGTGGGCATACACCCCTTGCTGGTCCGGCAGACTATACGGCGGAGGCGATAACATTAACCCTTCATAACCGAGCTCTTGAGCTTGTTTCGCGCGTGCGATTGCCCCCTCGGTTGATAAGTCGTTAATGCCCGCAATTAATGTCACTCGCCCTTTTGCAATCTTGCAAACGGTAGATAACACGGTTTTACGTTCATCTTCATTTAATGCGTAATATTCCCCTGTTGTTCCACAAACTACTAAACCGGTAACACCTCGCTCAATAATTTTTTCAGTTAATTCAGCAAGTGCACTGACATTTAGTGTTAAATCATCATGAAACGGGGTCACTAAAGGAACAAGAATGCCATGGAAATTCATTTGAATTCTCCTCAAAATTAAAGAAATCGTTCAATGGAAAAAGGGGTACAGTCGATACTTGTCGGCTTCTGATGTATAAAACTATTTACAATATCTGCGGTGATCGCCGCTTGGGTTAACCCCAAGTGTTGGTGACCAAATGCAAAAATATAGGGACCTTTGTGGTCTAAAACTGGCAATGAGTCTGATGTGGATGGGCGAAACCCCATCCATGATGTCGATTGTTGGCTGTTTAATGTTTCCTTGAGCATTGGTTGTGCTAACGGAAGAAAATGTTGAGCACGCTGCATATTTGCGGGGCGCTTTAGCCCTGCGTATTCCACGGTTCCTGCAAGGCGTAACCCTTGAGACATTGGCGTCATAATAAAACGCCTATCCATACTTGATACAGGTATTGATAAACGGCTTAATTCATTAGGCAACATCAGGTGATAACCACGCTCTGTTTCAAGTGGCACTTTGATGCGGCTGACCATTTTGACTAATGATTTAGAGAATGCGCCACCTGCAATAACAATTTTTTGTCCTGTGAACTGCCCTTGGGTCGTTGTCAATACGGCTTGTTGATTCGATGTTGATGTAATTTCTGTTACTTCACAGTGGGTTAATGCCTGCCCACCCGCTTGTAAAAACGCCTCGGTCAACTTTAGGTGTAATGCACATAAATCCACAACATGGCCTGTATCTGGATAAAAAATGCCCCCGATTTGGCTTTCAGATAAAGCAGGTTCGCGTGTGAGTAGCGCATTTTGACCAATCAATTGATTTGTCACACCAATACTTTGTAGGTACTCACTGTGATGACTTAACTTATCGAGAGTTTCTTTTTTCTCAGCCACCAACAGTGACCCCTTCATTTTGACAAGGTCACTTAATTGCCATTTTTGAATAAATGCTTGCCATGAATCAAAAGCGGCACTATTTAATGTCGTCAAAGTGTGATGAATATGGGTAAAAGGCTTATGGCGCATATTACCCAATAATTTTATTAACCAAGGGGTTAAGGGTAATAGATAACGCCAATCCAAGCGCAAAGGCCCTAATGGGTCAAGTAGCATTTTCGGAAGTGATTTTAAGACACTCGGGTCAGCAATCGGAAAAACTTGTTCTGTCGCAATATGCCCTGCGTTGCCAAATGAGGCGCCTTGGCCAATTTCATGTTTATCAAGCAACAATACGTTTGACCCATTAGCTTGAACTGTCAGCGCAATACTCAGGCCAATAATACCGCCACCCACTACAATCACTGGATATTTGCGTTCCATTTCATTCCCCTATGCCACCGAAATTCCAAACCGAAATGGGTCTTGTTCATCTATCAATAAGGTATTTTTCCCACTGATATAGGCATGTCCGCGAATAGTAGGAATAATGCCGTTTTCATCTGCCTGCTGAAAACTGGCTTGAAATTGGCTACCAATAACACTGGCTTGATGCCAGATTTCACCAGCTGCCAGTTTTTTATCTGCCGCTAAGCAGGCAAGTTTGGCGCTGGTTCCTGTTCCACAAGGCGAGCGGTCATAAGCGCCACCAGGGCACAAAACAAAACTTTGGCTATTAGCATTGGGGTGTGAACCGAATAATTCGATATGGTCAATTTCTTGGTCATCTTTACCGCAAACACCTTGATCAGCTAAGGCTTGTTTAATCTTTAAACTAATTTCTGTCAGTACTTTAATGTTTTGGTAATCAATGGCGACTGGTGACTGTTCAACAAGAAAAAACCAATTTCCACCCCAAGCAATATCCCCAGTAATGGGGCCGAGATCTGGGACATTAACTTGTACCGCTTTGCGATAACGATATGAATAAACATTCTGAATGCTCACGCTACCATCTTGGTGTAGTTGCGCCGTCACATCTCCTACCGGAGTTTCAATAAGATGTTTGCCATAAGTGATATGACCGAGAAAATGCAACGAGGCCACTAAACCGATAGTGCCGTGGCCACACATTCCCAGATAACCTTGATTGTTAAAAAAAATCACACCGGCTGTTGCCGCTGGGTTTTGTGGTTTGCAGAGTAATGCGCCAACAAGAATGTCATTGCCACGTGGCTCTAAAATGGTGGTTTTACGCCATACATCATGTTGCTTGCGTAATTGCTCCAATCTCGATGCCATGCTTTGTTGCCCTAAATCAGGGAATCCATCAATGACTAGCCGAGTTGGCTCGCCTGCGGTATGGGAATCGATAACTTCAATTTTGGTATATTGAGATTGCATCAGTTAGCATCCTATTTATTATCATTGTTAATAGAATGCTTGATTTTTGTTAACAACTCTTGATATCTTTCTAACAAACTTATGCGGTTTTCTGCACAATCTCAAAATATTTAACAGAATTAGTAAGATTAATTTAATATTTCGGAGCGCAGCATGATCAATCTAAATAAATTGCTATTGATTAGCCAGGAAAATATGCTGTTTCCCGTTGATAATATTGACGTTTTATTAAATCATTTAGGTTTAATCATGCCTCTAATTAATACCTTGCCTAATGTGACTTTTTTTATAAAAGACCATAATGCAAAGTATTTATTGGCTAATGATAATCTAGCTACTCGTTGTAAAATCGACAGTGTTAATCATCTTGTTGGTAAAGGCGCTGAGGATATTTTTCATTCGGAACTCGGCCAAACTTATAGTTCTCAGGACTATTTAGTGATGGAAAAGAAAATTAGCGTCATTAATAAACTAGAGCTTCACCTGTATAAAGCGGGTTTGTTGGGATGGTGCTTAACGACTAAGGTTCCTATTTTTAATACACGTAACCAGGTTATTGGGGTTGCAGGAATTTCAGTGGATTTACAAGATGTAAAATCTGTCAGTCCTAAGCTGAACAACCAGCTTAGCCGTGTTGAACGCCATATTAGTGAACATTTTGATACCGCTATAAAAATGACAACTCTTGCTGAAATATCTGGCCTCTCCCTTTCCCAATTAAACCGCCAGTTTAAAGCTATTTTTTTGATAACCCCTCAGCAATATATTCAAAAAATGCGGCTTGAACATGCTATTGAACTGCTCGAAGATGATTTTTCAATCACTGAGATTTCCAGTAAATGTGCCTACGCTGATCACAGCGCTTTTTGCCGTAAATTCAAAGAAATGACCACAATGACACCCAGCCAATTTAAACGAATGCGTTCAAAAATCGATAAACAAAAGATATTGACGTGATCGGGTATCATATTGTTAATCTGTTTTCCTCAACGTGAATAAATCCATTTCATTTAATTTCATTAAATATTTTTAGTTAATTATTCAAATAGTTAGAATAATTTTTTTACTAAAATAACACGGCTATATTCCTTGGTTATTTTCTAACTTAAGATAGCTCTTATTGCAGACATCAATCAATCGGGTATTGATATATCCCAAAGCTGCATCATTGTGCAGTGACGAGAAAGGAACACTCAATGACCATTTACGATCTGAAACCTAAATTTCAAGATCTGCTTCGTCCAATTGTTCATAAGTTATTTAGTGTGGGAGTTACCGCCAACCAAGTCACCTTGGCGGCTTTACTTTTATCCGTGATCAGCGGAATGCTATTACTGTTCATTCCAAATCCGCACCTGTTTATTTTATTACCTTTCGTTCTGTTTATTCGTATGGCACTCAATGCGATTGATGGCATGTTAGCAAGAGAACACAACCAGAAAAGCCATCTGGGTGCAATATTAAATGAGCTTGGTGATGTCATTTCAGATGTCGCACTCTACTCACCATTTGCCGTTATTTTCCCTCAAGCATTTTGGCTTATTTTATTAATTCTATTTCTTGCGCTACTCACTGAGTTTATTGGCGTT
Organism: Providencia sp. PROV040; assembly: GCF_032706145.1. Taxonomy (NCBI): domain Bacteria; kingdom Pseudomonadati; phylum Pseudomonadota; class Gammaproteobacteria; order Enterobacterales; family Morganellaceae; genus Providencia; species Providencia sp. PROV040. Next base: position 2,635,256 of record NZ_CP120530.1, read on the forward strand.
ATCGCTCAATCAATTGGTGCATCTCGGCGCTATGACGGCCCTATTGGTAAAAGTGATCGAGCCTTTATTTTTGGTACGCTAGGACTGCTCGTTAGCATTTTTCCACAGATTATCTTTTCTAGTTGGGTAAATTATCTGTTTATCCTTTTAACTTTGTTGCTGTTTTATACTTGCTATAACCGTATTCGCCGTGCTCTTTGTGAATTATCTACACCTGCGAATAATAATTAAGGAAGAATTATGAACGTTCAGACAGATTATCTGACGCAACGTCCCGTTATTGAGTCCCAATTTACCACCAGTGACCATACTTCTCTTTTTTATCGACATTGGCCAACAGAAACGCCGACCAACAAAGCGATTATTTTATTTCATCGAGGCCATGAACATTCCGGCCGAGTCGCCCATTTAGTCGATGAACTCAATTTACCTGACTATGCTATGTTTGCATGGGATGCCCGTGGCCATGGTAGAAATGATGGCCCTCGAGGTTATAGCCCTTCACTAAGCACATCCATCAATGATGTCGATGAGTTTGTGCGTTACATTTCCGCTGAATATAATATTCCGTTAGAAAATATCATTGTCATTGGGCAAAGTGTTGGTGCCGTTCTTGTCTCCGCTTGGGTTCATGACTACGCCCCCAAAATTCGAGGAATGGTACTCGCCTCCCCTGCATTTAAAGTTAAATTGTATGTTCCATTTGCCCGAACAGGGCTTGCTTTAATGCAAAAGGCTCGAGGCTTGTTCTATGTAAATTCGTATGTTAAAGCTAAATTTCTCACTCACGATGCACAACGAATTGATTCGTTTAATCGCGACCCATTGATCACTCGCCCTATTGCCGTCAATATTTTACTTGAGCTGTATAAAACGGCTGATCGCATCGTTGCTGATGCGGGTGCAATTACTTTGCCCACTCAACTATTTATTTCGGGTAGCGACCACGTTGTTCACCACCGGCCTCAACATCAGTTTTTTGAAAAATTAAACACCCCAATAAAAGAAAAGCATATATTACCCGGTTTTTATCATGACACTTTAGGTGAAAAAGAACGCCATATCCCACTTGAGAAAATCCGTGAGTTTATTGGCAAATTATTCGCCTTACCGTGCTACCAACATAATTATCAATATGAAGATACGTGGAGTGTCAGCGCTGAAAAATATCGTTCACTCATGACTCCATTACCTAAATGGTGCCCCAAAAATCTTGCTTATAAAATTATGAGCAAATCAATGAGCACACTTGGCAAAGCTTCTGAAGGTATTCGTATTGGTTATGATAAAGGGTTTGATTCAGGTTCGACCCTTGATTACGTATATCGGGATAAAGCGCAGGGGAAAGGCTTGTTTGGCCGTGTGATTGATAGGCAATATCTCAACAGTATTGGCTGGCAAGGAATACGCCAACGCAAAGTCAATATTGAAAACATCATTCGGCAGGCTATTCGTGACCTAACAGAGAAAGGGACTCCCGTGCGAATTATGGATATTGCCGCAGGCCAAGGTCGTTATATTTTTGATGCGATTAATGACTATGGAAAAGTCGAGTCCGTCCGGCTAAGAGACTATAGCCCTATCAATGTTGAGCAAGGGCGATTACATATAAAAGAACGTTACCTTGAAGACAAAATCCAATTTACTGAAGGTAATGCTTTTGATGCCGATGATCTAGCTGCGGTTTCACCATCGCCAACAATTGGCATCGTCAGTGGTTTGTATGAGCTGTTCCCCAATAATGAAATGATAAAGGCTTCATTAAATGGGATTTCTCGGGCAATTCCATCTGGCGGGCTATTAATTTATACCTGTCAACCATGGCACCCTCAAGTTGAAATGATTGCCCGGGTACTCCCAAGCCACCAAGGTGGGCAAGCATGGGTTATGCGTTGCCGTAGCCAAGGCGAAATGGATGCTTTAGTTGAAGAAGCGGGCTTTGAAAAACTAAACCAATCAATTGATAACTGGGGCATATTCAGCGTATCTATAGCTAGACGGCGTTAATCTAGTTATCCTCCAGAGTGATTGGTGACACATTATTGCCATCAATCACTTACTTCAACTTTAGATGATAGCCGTTGTTTATTGTTAGCAAAGCACCTATGCTGCTTAGCGTTATTTGTTTTCCCAATCATTTACTAATATCACCACCAGTTCGTTGACATTTAAGGAATAGGATAAAGGATGATAACTGCAACCCGCGAACCTCAACAGGTTGTACCTCGACGCAAAATAATACTGTCTGGTTTGCTATGGTTAGTTTTTCTAGCACCTTTTTTCTTCTTAACTTATGGCCAAGTCAATACCTATACCGCAACGTTAGACCAGGTTCCCTCTATCGTTTTTTCTTGGGAAACACATATCCCATTTCTTCCTTGGACTATCATTCCCTATTGGAGCATTGACTTATTCTATGGGTTATCATTATTTATTTGCACGACCCGTAAAGAACAAACCATCCACGGCTTACGGCTGATCACGGCTTCTCTTGTTGCTTGTATTGGTTTTTTACTATTTCCACTAAAGTTTAGTTTCCCTCGACCAAGCACTGATGGCCTATTTGGCTGGATGTTTAACAGCCTAGAGCTATTTGATCTCCCCTTTAACCAAGCCCCTTCATTACATATTATTTTATTGTGGATCCTATGGTTACGTTTTCGAGCACATACACCAACAAAATGGCGCTGGTTGCTTCATAGTTGGTCTGTTTTAATTTTAATTTCAGTTCTAACCACATGGCAACACCACTTTATTGATGTCATCACTGGCTTTGTCGTTGGCCTATTAATTAGCTATTTACTTCCTATACAAACCCATTGGCAATGGCATTACACAGGTTCTCCTCGCAGTTTTAAAATGAGTAAAAACTATGGAACCAGTTCTCTTGCTTGTTTTATTCTTGCTTTTACCTTCCAAGGGTTCGCTTGGTTACTATTATGGCCTGCTATTGCTCTCTTTTTTATTACCCTTGGCTACTTAGGAGCCGGAGCCAGCGTTTTCCAAAAAACACCGGAAGGTAATATTTCCCCTTCAGCTGCTATTTTATTACTGCCATACCGGCTGATTGCTTGGGGAACCTATCATTACTTCGCTAAGCACTGCGCACAACCCAGTATTGTCAGTAAACATATTGTTTTGGGAGGGCGCCCGCTTTACGCTTTGCAAACTCAAGCTGTTTTAGATATGACTTGCGAATGGCCTCGCAATTCTTACAGTAAAGGGCTGAAATATTGTAGCCAACCGCAAATTGATTTGTTACCTCTAAGCGCGGAAGATATCGAAAAGTCAGTCCATACTATGGATGAGTTGGTAAAACAGGGTGCGGTATATATTCATTGCAAATTAGGTTACTCACGAAGTGCGACTGTGGCTGTTGCATGGCTGGTACATCATGGTGATGCTAAAAATATAGAAGGGGCCGTAGTATTAGTTGAGCAAACTCGCCCACAAGTGATTTTAAATACAGCAACGATAGAGCAGCTGAATTATTGGTATACCCATTACCACCTAAACCGAGTGAAAAAATGAATACATTGATGAATAAACAACAAGGTGAAGTCATCACTATTTTGACTCATAGTTGGCGTTATTTCGCTGTAGGGTCTGTATTAGCATTATTTTGCCAATTAAGTTTATTTTTGGGTTCTAATTACCCTAAATATATTTTATTCGTCAATGTGATTATATTTATAATTTGCCAGTATTATATATATCGCCTATGGCTAGATAATCATTTCTTTAAAATTATCTACACACATAATGAAACAGAACATTTTGATAATGCTTTAAATTTTTTATTTCCAAGCAAAATTAAACATTGTACGATGCAGCAAAGGTGGTCTGGGACTAAACGTCTTTTCATACGTGCTCTTGGGCTAGTACTACTGCAATGGATAGGATTATTGGTAGCAATCATAACAATCTAGCCATTATACGTGTTGACTAATTATTTATTTATAATGATTTATAATTACTACTTAAAAAATAAAATTACGATTACATCATTCACATATACAGTCTAAAAAAGAAAAATAGCCATATAAAATGTACTCTAACTATTTTTCTTTATAATATAACGGTTTTTTACTTTTGTTACTGAAAACGTTATGATAATTGCAGATTCATTGATACATAACAGATTTTTTTTAGATTGCTAAGCGTATCCTTATAGGTACATCTTTCGTTTATTTTTCACCCTGTTATTTGGTAGGGTATAATGAGTACAAAAAAAATTAATAGGTTGCGCCCTTTTAGTGCGCTAATAGATTCTTGTTGGAAAGAAAAATATACGGCTACCCGCCTTATTAAGGATTTAATCGCGGGTATTACCGTGGGTATTATCGCTATCCCCCTCGCAATGGCTTTGGCTATCGCTAGCGGTGTTCCGCCTCAATATGGGCTTTATACTGCCGCGATTGCTGGGATCGTCATCGCGGTAACTGGTGGGTCACGCTATAGCGTTTCAGGCCCCACAGCGGCTTTTGTGGTGATCCTCTACCCTGTCTCTCAACAATTTGGGTTAAGTGGGTTATTAGTCGCCACATTGATGTCAGGTGTTATACTTCTTGCGATGGGGTTTGCTCGCTTTGGTAAGTTTATTGAATACATACCCGTTTCTGTCACCTTAGGCTTTACTTCGGGAATTGCTATCACCATTGCTACCATGCAAATTAAAGATTTCTTTGGCTTGCAAATGGCGCATGTCCCAGAAAACTATGTTGATAAGCTCATTGCTATTGGCAATACCTTCCCCACTTTTCAGTACAGTGACACACTAATTGGTCTTTCAACCCTTTTGGTGCTTATCTTCTGGCCTAAACTAAAATTAAAACTTCCCGGCCATTTGCCAGCCCTTATTGTCGGGACTTTCGTCATGTGGGTACTTTCATTATTTGGTATGGAAGTCGCGACTATCGGTTCTGAATTTAGCTATTTATTGCCTGATGGTACTGAAGGTAATGGTATTCCCCCTATCCTACCGCAGTTTATTTTGCCATGGGAACTCCCCGGAAGTGCGCCAATCAACTGGGCGATGATCACCGCATTAATGCCTGCAGCATTTTCTATGGCGGTACTTGGCGCAATTGAGTCACTGTTATGTGCTGTAGTATTGGACAACATGACAGGAACCAAGCACCATTCCAATAGTGAACTTATTGGCCAAGGTGTGGGGAACATTGCGGCGCCTTTTTTTGGTGGGATCACAGCAACCGCTGCAATAGCACGCTCTGCAGCTAACGTCCGTGCAGGTGCTACATCCCCCATTTCTGCGATTATTCACTCAATACTGGTGATACTTACATTATTAGTTCTTGCACCAATGCTCTCTTATCTGCCATTAGCCGCAATGTCTGCATTACTATTGATTGTGGCTTGGAACATGAGTGCTGCGGGCAAAGTCGTTTACCTGATTAAACGTGCGCCAAAAGATGACATTATTGTATTAGTACTATGTATGTCTCTAACTGTTCTATTTGATATGGTTATTGCTATCACTGTCGGGATTGTTCTCGCGTCGTTATTGTTCATGCGGCGTATTGCCAATATGACCCGTTCAACACAACTCGCAGAAACAGACGAAGAGCGAAGCCGCTTAGTCGTAAGAATAAATGGCCCATTATTTTTCGCAGCTGCTGAACGTATTTTTGATGAATTGCGCGTCAAAAGCGCAGGTTATGAAACCATTATTATGCAATGGGACGCAGTGCCGGTTTTAGATGCAGGTGGTTTAGAAGCTTTCGAAAAATTCATAGATGCCGTACGCAAAGATACCCATGTCTTAGTTTGTGACATTCCGTTCCAGCCATTAAAAACTTTGGCAAGAGCGAAAGTGACACCTATTGAAGGCGTATTGAGCTTTTATAATTCAATGGATCATGCACTTGAAGCCGTTAAAGCTATCGAACAGGCAAGTTCTATCGACACAGAAAAACCAACAACAACGCCTTAACTTAGGTATCAAAGCAAACCGCCATGCTATTTCACATGGCGGTTTAGCTATCACTCACTAAAACAAAACATCTCATTCCCTGCATTTTTTCCTTTTTCGCAGGCTATTTCCCTTAATTTTTTTGCTTTAACTTGGTCGATGGTCACCGTTCCTGTGTTATCTTCAGAAAATCTAAACGCAGCCATCCACTCTGCATAGCCTGGATAAGTCATCTCATTTGCTTTATCAAACCATTGCTGTGCTTGCTTTTCGTCTTTTGCAACGCCTTTGCCATCTAAATAAATAACACCAAGCAAAATTGGAGCAATAAAATAATCCGGGTTATTTAACGCATTAACTTCATTAAGAAGTTCTATAGATTGTTGATAATCCGTTTTGCCTGCAATTGGGTTTATCAATGACTCTGCCAAACTGATTTTTCCTCGCGTACTGCCCATTTCAACCGCTTTTGTCGCGTATTTACGGGCATCAGCCAATTCCTGCGAAAAGTAACTATCACTTAATAGATTGATATCCGCCAATAATGCATAACCATCCGCATTACCGTTTTTTGCCGCTTCATTTGCCCATAAACGCGCACTATTAAAATTTTGTAGGACACCTAAACCGGAAAAATACATTTGAGCAAGTTGGTACTGAGCAAGGGCATCTTTCTTGACTGCTTTTTGGTGAGTTTGTACAAATTTTTGTTTATCTCCAGGAGTAATATCAAGTTGAGCGGCAGCTTGAAAAGAAAACGTAATTAAAGATGAAACGATAATAGCTTTATAAAAATTTGATTTCATAGTTGTTCTCATTAAAGAAGTCAAAGCGCGGAGCCTTGCCCTCCCCATTTTAAGAAATATTGATATAAATTATTCATTCCCACCCAATGATTTTCACACCAGTTCGGGGCGAGCAAAGTTGGCTTTCTTGCACTAGCACTGATACGGTGGTAGACAATGTCAGTCGGAGTATGACGTACCATTTCACCAGCAGTTTGGGTATATTCATCAAGAGAAAGCGTTGCCAAGCGCCCTGCTCGCCAACTTTTGGCCATCACACTGCCTTCAACAATATGTAACGGATGTAATTTGATACCATCCGTTCCGCATTCAAGCACTTTATCAAGTGTTTCCATGTTCATTTGGCCATTTTCCCCGGGTAATCCACAAATCAAATGCGTACACACTTTTAATCCAAGGCTACGGGCTTTTTGCGTTGTTTGTCGGTATGCATCAAAACCATGGCCACGATTAATACGATGTAGTGTTTTATCATGAGCACTTTGTAAACCTAGCTCAAGCCATATTTCATAGCCTTTCTGTTGATACTGGCCTAACAAAGACAAAACGGATTCAGGGACACAGTCAGGGCGAGTTCCTACGCATAAACCAACAATATCGGCTTGCAGTAAGGCTTCTTCATAAAGTTGTTTTAATAGGCTTACTTCGGCATAAGTGCTGGTATAGGCTTGAAAATAAGCTAAATAACGTTTTGCGCGGGAAATTCGGGTGATCTGTTGGTGAATTTGTTCACTAATAGTTTGAGATGACTGACTTTCATCAGCAAAAGAGGCCACATTACAAAAAGTGCAGCCTCCTCGCCCAAGGGTGCCATCACGGTTCGGGCAATTAAAGCCACCATGTAAGGTGATTTTATAGATTTTTTCACCATATCGGCGCTGTAAATCAGCGCCGAACATAGAAACGACTTCAGTGAGTTGCATAAACCGCCTAACTTAGCGACTTGTATCTAACTCTGGGAAGCTTTTTACAACTTCGTCAATTGCTTTCATTTGTTTCAGGAATGGTTCCAGCTTATCTAATGGCAGTGCTGATGGGCCATCGCAACGTGCGTTGTCTGGGTCTGGATGCGCTTCAAGGAATAAACCTGCTATTCCAACCGCCATTCCAGCTCTTGCCAACTCAGCAACTTGGCCACGACGGCCACCAGATGCTGCACCGAACGGGTCGCGGCATTGCAGTGCATGGGTTACGTCGAAAATGACAGGACAGCCTTTTGATGCTTGGACCATGACATTAAAGCCAAGCATATCAACCACTAGATTGTCATAACCAAAGTTCGCACCGCGGTCGCAAAGAATAATTTTATCATTACCGCCTTCGATAAATTTCTCGACGATATTCCCCATTTGCCCTGGGCTGATAAACTGTGGTTTTTTAATATTAATTACTGCATCTGTTTTAGCCATTGCCGCAACTAAATCTGTTTGGCGTGCTAAGAACGCAGGTAATTGGATAACATCAACGACTTCAGCAACAGGGGCGGCCTGTGCTGGCTCATGAACATCCGTAATGATTTTTACGCCAAATGTTTGTTTCAACTCTTGGAATATTTTCATTCCTTCTTCAAGACCAGGGCCACGATAAGAGTGGATTGATGAGCGATTTGCTTTATCAAATGACGCTTTAAAAACATAAGGAATTCCCAGCTTTTGTGTCACCGTGACATAATGCTCACACACTTTCATCGCCATATCGCGGGATTCTAATACATTCATTCCACCAAATAACACAAACGGCAAGTCGTTCGCGACATTGATATCACCAATATTGACTACTTTCTGTTGCATACTCTTACCTTAAATATTAAAACAGGGGATAGGCCTGTATGTTAATTAATGTAATACGACCGGATGGTTATCCAGCGAATAAATTTGTATTTTAATCATTTCAGAAACAGGGTCTTCTGGGCAATGCTCAATAAAATAATTGAGATCGCTCAATGCCACATGATTACAGTCTAAATGTGCCAGAATTAACCCTCGGTCACGAATTTCGTAAGGGTCTTCAGGGTCAAGAGTCAGAAGCGTTTCACAAACCCGCAACGCTAATTCCATCTTTTTCTCTTCCATTAATGACGCTTTTAATGTGTCAAAAATTTTACGAATGACAACGCTGTTTTCTGCTACATCCAGTTGGTCATGGTAAAATTCAGAAAAAGGATCAACTGTTCCTTTGAGCCATAAATTTAATGTGTGTAATGATAAAGACTCGCCATTAACAGGGTTAATTACCCATTGGCTGCCATCATTTCTTTCACTGATAAATAATAATTGCGTAGGAAAAATAGCGGGATAAATCGCAATACCAAGGCGTTCGGCAACATACAAGAAGATAGCACCGAGTGTCACTGGCGTGCCTTGCTTAGATGACAATACTTTATCTAACCACAGCATATCCGATAACAAATAAATTCCTTCAGCTGGACCAAACGACCATTCTTGGTAGAAAAGTGAAGTCAATTGCTGAATTTTTGTTTCATTATCAGCAGTTAAATCGATACAAGACTTGGCTGATGATACTAAGCTATCTAACTGAGCTTGCACTTTCATCAGCGGGAAATCATGACGGATACATTGTGACACAGTCATGATCCCTTCACTTAAAGGGAGTTGATTAAACTCTATATTCGCTATGGTTTTCATTACATTCCCACTGCTACGCCACTTAACCATTCCATTGACCGAGTGAAATTCGCTCTCTTCCACCATAATCAAGACAAGTCTCAATTTTGGTGTACCCATGTACTTTAAATAAATCACGCACCGCAAGACCTTGTGTCCAGCCATGCTCAAGAAGCAACCACCCTTGATTTTTAAGATACTTTTTAGATTCTTTAATGATATGCATTAAATCAGCTAAGCCTTCATCCTTCGCCACTAGAGCGGTTAACGGCTCAAATCGCACATCACCTTCACTGAGGTGCATATCATTTTCATCAATATAGGGTGGATTACTGATAATCATATCAAATTGTTGAATTGATAGTGAAGAAAACCAATTACTTTGTATAAATTTGACATTTGAAATATTCAAACGCTGCTGATTTCGTTGTGCTAAAGCAACTGCATCAGGGTTAAAATCAACACCAATAACCTGACTTTGTTGCATCTCTGACGCCAAAGCCAATGCAATCGCCCCTGTCCCAGTGCCTAAATCTAAAATTTGATTTTTTTGCTCTGTTAGCCTAGATAAGGCTTGTTCAACAATGCATTCGGTATCTGGCCTAGGTATTAGTGTTGCAGGAGAGACATAAAGAGGAAGAGACCAGAACTCACGTTCACCGATAATATAGGCGATAGGCTCACCTTTCTCACGGCGTTGTAAAAGTAATTCAGCTTGTTGGAATTCTTCGGCTTTGAGTTCTGTTTCACCAAAAGCAAAAAGATAGGTACGACTGCGGCCTGTGACATGTTCCAGTAAAATTTCAGCATCTCGCTTCGCACTGTCACTTGCAGACAGCCGATTCGCTGCCTGCTTGACCCATTCGATATATTGCATTATTCCTGCTCAGACAACGCAGAAAGTTGGTCTGCTTGGTATTCATTGATGATAGGTTGGATAAGTGAATCCAGCTTTCCTTCCATTACTTCATCCAAACGGTATAACGTTAAGTTGATACGGTGGTCAGTCACTCGGCCTTGAGGGAAATTATAGGTACGAATACGGTCAGAACGGTCACCAGAACCCAACAGGTTACGACGTTCAGAGGCTTCCGCGGCTTGGCGTTTATCCATTTCTGCTTGGCGAATACGCGCACCTAACACAGACATCGCTTTCGCTTTGTTTTTATGTTGTGAACGTTCATCTTGGCACTCAACAACGATACCTGTTGGAATATGGGTAATACGAATTGCAGAATCTGTGGTGTTAACGTGCTGACCACCCGCTCCCGATGAACGGAAGGTATCAATACGTAAGTCCGCAGGGCTGATTTCAGGTAACTCAGCTTCTGGCAGTTCAGGTAAAATAGCCACAGTACAAGCAGAAGTGTGGATACGGCCTTGAGATTCAGTTTCAGGGACACGTTGAACACGATGACCGCCTGACTCAAACTTTAAGCGACCATAAACGCTATCACCGGAAATTTTCGCGATAACTTCTTTAAAACCGCCATGTTCACCATCACTCGTGCTCATTAATTCAACGCGCCAGCGGTTGTTTTCTGCATAGCGGCTATACATACGGAATAAATCACCCGCAAAAATTGCCGCTTCGTCTCCCCCTGCTCCCGCACGGATTTCAACGAAGCAGTTATATTCATCATCAGGATCTTTCGGAAGCAATAACAATTGTAATTGCTGTTCGAGCTCTTCATTGCGCGCTTTGGCTTCTTTAAGCTCTTCTTGAGCCATTTCTTTCATTTCAGGATCGTCTAACAACATTTCAGCTGTTTCGATGTCATCCTGTACTGTGCGCCATGCGCTAAAGCATTTAGCGACATCAGACAATTGAGCATATTCTTTTGATAAAGCACGAAAACGGTCTTGATCGGCAATTACACCTGCATCAGCAAGGTGCGCTTCAATTTCTTCGTAGCGTTCTTGTAATGCTTCTAGTTTTGCGACAATAGAAGGCTTCATTCGTTATATAAGACCTATGATTAAAATGTGGTTATTGATGGTCCAGCCCTAAGCTGTCCCTAAGTAGATTTAGACGCTCTACATCCCCATTTCCTGCAGCTTGCTGCAAAGACTTGGTTGGAGCGTGAATAAGGCGGTTGGTTAATTGTTGCGATAATTGCATGATCACTTGCTCAGGGTCTGCACCTTGACGGATAGCCGTCAACGCTTTTTCAGTCATATTTGCCCGAATGGCCTCAGCTTGTTCTCTGTAATCGCGAATTGTAGACACTGCCGCTTGTGAGCGCAACCAATCCATAAAGTGGCTACTTTCTTGCTCAACAATGTATTCAGCTTCAACGGCTGCGGCTTTTCGCTGAGCAAGGTTCTGTGCAATGATAGATTCCAAATCATCCACAGTATAGAGATAAACATCTCTTAATTTTTCAACATCTTGTTCGATATCACGAGGAACGGCAATATCAATTAACAACATCGGCTTACTACGACGTACTTTCATTGCACGCTCGACCATCCCTTTCCCTATAATGGGTAAAGGACTCGCCGTTGAACTAATGACAATATCCGCTTCAGCTAAACGGTTATCAATATCCGATAACGAAATAACTTGTGCATTGACCTCATTGGCCAATAGTTCCGCCCGTTCACGTGTTCGGTTAGCTATCATCATTTTTTGTACGCCGTGTTCGCGCAAATGACGAGCCACAAGTTCAATAGTTTCCCCTGCGCCAACTAACAAAATATTTAAATGCTTAAGTGATTCAAATATTTGACGAGCAAGTGTACAAGCAGCAAATGCCACAGAAACTGCATTCGCTCCTATATCGGTTTCTGTACGCACACGTTTTGCAACAGAAAATGATTTTTGGAAAAGACGCTCAAGTTCGCTTGATAACGAATGGTTACCTTGCGAAAGTGCAAACGCCTTTTTTACTTGCCCTAATATTTGTGGCTCCCCCAAAACTAATGAATCCAAGCCACTCGCCACACGCATTAGGTGGCTCACCGCTCGGTCGTCTTGGTGCCAATATAAACTTGGCTGTAAATCTTTTTGGGTTATACCATGAAAATCACACAACCATTTTACTAGCTGTTCTTGAGCTCGTTCTTGTGATTCAAGGCTCAAGTAAAGCTCAGTTCTATTACAGGTAGACAGCACAACGCCACCATTCACTTGAGGCTGTTTGAGAAGTTCCTCAAGTGCATGGTCAATTTTTTCAGGACCAAATGTCACCCGCTCACGCAGGGCTACTGGTGCTGTTTTATGGTTGATGCCTAAGGCTAATAAGGTCATTGTGCTTTACGACTTACTCACATTGCTTACAGTGCTAATTATTTTCAGTAATGCTCGATGGGTATTCCCCATCAATTTAGCAATACTGTTATTTATATTGTTCTATTGTAGATGATCCGCGTCTCTCTTTCTACGGTTTGCATAAGGCTATCCTTCAGAAAGATGACCCACGCCAAAAAATAAACCGAAAAAAACAGACGTAATGGTTATTTTACCAATCACAGCTGATCGTAATTTTATCGTTTATTTATGCTATATGAAACTGATTATCAGCCATATCATTATTTACAATGATAAATTAACTACAATAAGATGCATAGAGAATGCAATTATTTCGCACAGAAAGCAAATGGTGACTGGTGAGGTTTATCCTGATAACTTAACGACACATGAACCCAAACTGGATTGGACTAATAACATTTTTAGGGAACCATTTTCCCTGTCAATACACTATGTTATTTGTATACAAACGGTAAATCACTTACAGATTTTTATCCGCAAGGTATATCATCTAGTGTAATAGATGACTCTGATGGCCTTAACGCGCTAAACTGAACTTCTTTAAATGCAAGTAACTCAATTAGAGACTGCTATCAGCGCCCAATACAACTTTGAGATTTGATATGCAATTAACTCAAACTTTGCCCTTTATGCACATAAATAAGCATTTTTTTCGCCTATTGCCACTTTCATGCGTCTTGCTAACCGCATGCGTGACAACGTCACAAACGACCACAAAAGGAACCAGCTCCGCATCCGATGCGAAATGGAAAGCACATCAACAGGAATTAAGTCAGTTACGTGACTACCAAACCCGTGGATCATTTGCCTATAACGGCGGAGAAACAAAAACGTATGCTAAGTTTTTCTGGCAACAATATACACCTGAAAAGTACCGTTTGTTGCTGACCAACCCATTAGGTAGCCGCGAACTTGAGCTTACCGTTGAACCTGATTTAGCTCGGTTAACCACTAAAGATGGCCAAACCCATATGAGTGACGTTCCAAGCGAGCTTATCTATCAACTTACTGGTATGGAAATTCCAATTGATGACCTAACTGCATGGTTAACAGGCTCACCGGGACGTGCAACAGACTTTACCTTAGATGAAAACCACCTGCTGAAAAGTGTCACGTTTAAAAGCAATGGTGAAACTTGGCAGCTCAACTACATTTCGTATGACAGCAAAACGGTACCTATGCTGCCAAACTACCTAGAGCTACGCCAAGGGGACAGGCTTATCAAATTAAAAATGGATAGTTGGACACTGAAGAAATGACGTTAACATGGCCATCTCCGGCAAAATTAAATCTTTTTTTGTACATCACAGGCCAACGCTCTGATGGCTACCATGAATTACAAACTCTATTTCAATTTGTTGATTATGGCGATGAAATCACCATTACAGCACGTGATGACGACCAACTGAATTTATTGACTGACATGCAAGGGGTTCCCCCCGAAAAAAACCTAATTTTACGGGCAGCTAAATTATTACAATCCTATTGCCGCGATACCTTACAGCACGATGGCCCATTAGGGGCTGATATTTGTATTCATAAAGTATTGCCCATGGGCGGTGGTATTGGTGGGGGCTCATCAAACGCAGCAACAACCTTAATTGCGCTTAACGAACATTGGAAAACACAGGTTTCTGATGAAGTCCTTGCAGAATTAGGTGCATCATTAGGTGCTGATGTTCCAGTGTTTGTTCGTGGACATGCCGCTTTCGCTGAAGGGATTGGTGATATTTTAACCAAAGCTTCCCCTGAAGAGAAATGGTATCTCGTCGCTCATCCCGGAATTGAAATATCAACCCCGATGATCTTCACAGATCCACAATTAAATCGAAATTCTCCAAAACGCTCCCTAGCCGCATTATTACTGGCTCCGTACGCAAATGACTGTGAACCAATCGCAAGAAAACGTTTTCGTGAGGTTGAACAGCTTGTTTCTTGGCTGTTAGAATATGCTCCGTCTCGCCTTACAGGAACAGGCGCATGTGTTTTTTCTGAATTTGAAACACAAGCGGATGCCCTGCAGGTGTTAAATAAAGCCCCATCGTGGGTGCAAGGGTTCGTCGCTCAAGGCGTTAACGTTTCCCCACTGCACAAGTTCCGCGCTGGGATAACCCGTGTATTGCACCAATAAGCCTTGTCGCTATTGGTCAACAATATCTCTCTGGACGCAAGCCTGAGGTTTTTCTCGTGCCCGATATGAAGCTTTTTGCTGGTAACGCTACACCGGAACTAGCACAACGTGTTGCTAACCGCCTTTACACTAATCTTGGAGACGCGGCTGTTGGTCGTTTTAGCGACGGCGAAGTCAGTGTTCAAATTAATGAAAATGTTCGCGGTGGTGATATTTTTATCATCCAGTCAACTTGTGCACCAACCAATGATAACCTGATGGAACTGGTTGTTATGGTCGATGCGCTACGCCGTGCATCTGCTGGTCGTATTACCGCTGTTATCCCTTACTTCGGTTATGCAAGACAGGATCGTCGCGTACGTTCTGCCCGTGTACCAATCACCGCTAAAGTTGTTGCCGATTTTCTGTCAAGTGTAGGTGTAGACCGTGTGCTCACTGTCGATTTACACGCAGAGCAGATCCAGGGCTTCTTTGATGTTCCTGTGGATAATGTATTTGGTAGCCCTATTCTTCTGGAAGATATGTTACAGAAGAATTTGGAAAACCCAATCGTTGTATCTCCAGACATCGGCGGCGTGGTACGTGCTAGAGCTATCGCAAAACTCCTGAATGACACTGATATGGCCATTATTGACAAACGTCGCCCACGTGCGAACGTTTCTCAAGTTATGCATATCATTGGTGATGTTTCAGGTCGTGATTGCATCTTAGTGGACGATATGATTGATACCGGTGGTACTCTGTGTAAAGCAGCTGAAGCACTGAAAGAACGTGGTGCTAAACGTGTATTTGCATACGCAACACACCCGATTTTCTCAGGTAATGCTGTAGACAACATCAAAAATTCAGTCATTGATGAAGTCATTGTTTGTGACACTATTCCTCTTTCTCCTGAAATCAAAGCGCTGAGCAATGTTCGCACCTTAACGCTTTCAGGTATGTTAGCTGAAGCTATCCGTCGTATCAGCAACGAAGAGTCAATTTCAGCAATGTTTGAGCACTAATTCTCCAATATTGGGTTTTAGCGTTCAACCATAATGAAAAAGTCACAATAAAAAATATAAGCCCCTGCAATGTAATTTGCAGGGGCTTTATGATTTTGGCAGGAAAGAAACCATCGATGCCTATGTTTATATTCTATCGCCAATCATAGTGGTGATTTCACGTAATAAAACGATAAAAATAGCCATCTAAAATAACTCACAATCTTCACGACAAAAGAGCAAAATTCTTTGGAATTTCACTCTTCTTAATGCCTAATTATCAAACTTGTTCACCATTATCAGCAATTAATTGCTCTAGGCTATTTATGGATAGTGGTGATTATCTCTGCGTGAATGATATTGTTGTTTTAACTGCCAGTAACGGTCTGCAACTTTTTCACGGCCGCCGATCCTTGCACCGACTAACCATACCATCGCACCGATAAAAATGCCGAATAAGGAACCATTGGTAATAAGTTCTGAAAGGCCTAAGTTAACAATATGAGAGAATAAGTTGACACCAATACTCCCGATCATCAACACCATTCCGATTCCCATGAAGACATTACCAAGAAGATGAGCGCTTTTCCGTTTCATATATACCTCCAGTACCAGTAAACTGATAAGCAAGCATGTGTAAATAAATTCGGTCATACTTTATATTTATGTAATGATTATAGTGCATTAAGTAAAATTTTTTGCGATAGACATCACAAGGAAGGAAGTTAGCAAGAATATCTGTACAAAAAGTGCTTTTTATCAAAAACCCAGAAAATCCGAATAGTTTATTCGGCAATTATAATCATAGTGACTTTTATCTATCACAATTTTGTACATCCTGTATTTCACAAGGTAAACTAAGGCATTATTTTCATAACTGATAGTGAAATCATCGCCGTGAGCAAAATTAAGTTAATTGTTGGACTTGCCAATCCAGGTGCTGAATATGCACAAACGCGCCATAATGCAGGTGCATGGTATGTTGATTTACTGGCTGAGCGCCATAATCAGCCATTGAAAGAAGAAGCTAAATTTTTTGGTTATACCGCTCGCATTAATATGAATGGTAACGATATCCGTCTGCTGGTTCCAACCACCTTTATGAATCTAAGTGGTAAATCTGTTGCCGCTATAGCTAATTTTTATCGCATCAATCTCGATGAGATCTTAGTCGCCCATGATGAGCTCGATTTACCACCAGGTGTGGCTAAAATGAAGTTAGGTGGCAGTAATGGCGGGCACAATGGGTTGAAAGATATTCAAAGCAAATTCGCCAATAACCCGAATTTTTATCGTTTACGCATTGGTATTGGTCATCCGGGTGATAAAAATAAAGTTGTTGGTTTTGTTTTGGGCAAACCGCCTTTATCTGAACAAAAGCTCATTGATGATGCGATTGATGAAGCAGCTAGGTGCACAGATATTCTCCTGGCTGATGGGATGGACAAAGCCATCAATCGTTTACATGGTTTTAAAGCAACTTCATAAGAGTTCATTTCATCCGAATCAACTTTTTGTGTATAATCAGCGCCAATTTCTAAACATTGGGTGCAGCGTGAGGCTGCCCCTTGCTATTAAGGTGAGAAACATATGGGTTTTAAATGCGGTATCGTTGGTCTGCCTAACGTGGGTAAATCCACCCTATTTAATGCATTGACCAAAGCCGGCATCGAAGCAGCCAACTTCCCTTTCTGTACAATTGAACCAAACACGGGTGTTGTGCCAATGCCAGACCCACGTCTTGATCAATTAGCTGAAATTGTGAAGCCACAGCGTATATTACCAACGACTATGGAATTCGTTGATATCGCGGGCTTAGTGAAAGGTGCATCCAAAGGTGAAGGCCTAGGTAACCAATTTTTAACGAATATCCGTGAAACCGAAGCCATTGGTCATGTTGTTCGTTGTTTTGAAAACGACAATATCATTCACGTTGCAGGCCAAGTTGACCCTGCCGCAGATATTGAAGTCATTAATACTGAATTAGCACTTGCTGACCTTGATACTTGTGAGCGCGCTATTCATCGTGTCCAAAAACGTGCAAAAGGCGGCGATAAAGACGCAAAAGCGGAATTAGAAGCATTAGAGAAATGTTTGCCGCACTTAGAGCAAGCAGGCATGTTACGCACATTAGATTTATCTAATGAAGATAAAGCGGCTATCCGCTACTTGAGCTTCTTAACATTAAAGCCAACCATGTACATTGCTAACGTTAATGAAGATGGTTTTGAAAATAACCCGTTCTTAGATGTGGTGTATAAAATCGCAGAAGCCGAAGGCTCTGTAGTTGTTCCTGTCTGCGCAGCGATTGAGTCTGATATCGCAGAACTTGAAGACGAAGAACGCGATGAATTTATGGCGGATTTAGGTATTGAAGAGCCGGGTCTTAACCGTGTTATTCGTGCTGGATATCAGTTATTAAACCTGCAAACCTATTTTACTGCCGGTGTTAAAGAAGTGCGTGCGTGGACTATCCCTGTTGGTGCAACTGCGCCACAAGCTGCGGGTAAAATCCATACTGACTTCGAAAAAGGCTTTATTCGCGCGCAAACTATTGCATTTGATGACTTTATCCAATACCGTGGCGAACAAGGTGCTAAAGAAGCAGGTAAAATGCGCGCAGAAGGAAAAGATTACATCGTGAAAGACGGCGATGTGCTCAACTTCCTGTTTAATGTGTAAGCCTATATTTTAGATTTGCACCCAACTAAAAAGTATCATTAATCAAAAACAGCATAATATTTAATTTATAAATATAATACTATGCTGTTTTCCCTCCTGTTATATCATAAAAACTCACTATTGGTTCTCCTTCTCTTTCTAAATAAATAGAATCTAGCTTACTTTCATAACAATTTGAATTTACAGGCTAACAAAGCCAAGTTAAAAAATATCAGACTAATGACCGCCCTAAGTCATATCTTAAAATAAAACATTATGGTAAAAAACGACACATATCCGTACTTGTTTACTACTCTGCAGTAACTCTCTTACTAGATATGAAATAAGCTAGAAGAGCCCGTAACAAAAAATTTAAGCAGATAGAACCCTATAGTGTCTCGGCTATGGAGGTATAAATATTTAGATAAGTAAGGCTATTGATGTAATGATAAGAAGCCACACATCATCTCTGCTAGCTACTATAATGATTTAATTGTATTTTTTTGTAGATTTTTACTCCAAATGAGAGTATTAATTAATCACTTGATTTTACTGTCTTTTTTCTAAAGTCTTTCGTTTTTCAAATTACATAATCACTCCTTATGTGTGTGTTTTTGATTGAAATCAAGTTATTTTGTTACAATCTAAGAGGATTTATTAAAATTTGTTAATTTCAGATAAAAATACTTTTTTTTATGTCAAACCAAGCCTAATAAACTAACAAGCTAACTTCTAAATTTGATTTTAAAAAAATTGTTAAAAACTTTAAATGTTTATAACTTATTGTTAGATAAGAAAAACAACTGAATTGTAAAAAGTGTAAATATAGCCAATTAAATAGACTCTATTCTTTTTCGTGGTTTGATTTAAAAAATACTACTCATTATAATTGTAAGCACTTAAAGGGAATATATAAGAGCACAACAAATTATAAATTATTAAACTGAGACCTTGTTATTAATTATGAGTAAAGTTAATAGAGTCATATCCAAATATGAAACACAAGATAATCTATTTTCTATTTACTGTGGATTAGTTATAAGAAAAATACGTAAAGAGAATGGTATTTCTGCTTGTGAACTAGCAAAACAAGTAAATGTTTCACAGCAACAAATGTCACGTTATGAACGTGGAATAAATAAAATTAGTATTGATATGTTATTTAATTTAAGCGTAGCACTCGATTGTCCATTTGAAAGAGTCATTAAGCTTATTATTGCTGAAGTTCAAAAATCCCCTTCGGATGATGTAATTTCTTTAAAAAATAAGATATCAGCCTCTGATACAATTTATTTTTATTAGTCCATTTAAATATATTTTATTTAAATATTTTTTATTAAAAAAATGCATATAAATATTTATATGTATATCTATACTTATCGTTTGAGGAAAAAATGAAAAAAATTATTTTAGCAACTATGATTTCTGGTTTAATGAGTACATCTGCTTTAGCTGTTGATGCAGGGAGTGGTACGGTAACATTTTCTGGTTCTATTATTGAAGCGCCATGCTCTATTGCTCCTGGTGAAGAGAATCAAGAAGTTCCATTAGGCCAAGTATCTAATGTGACTTTAGATAACGGTGGTGAATCATCAGCACAACCATTTCAGATTAAATTAGAAGGCTGTAACCTAAAAGGTGATAATCAAGTTGCGGTAACTTTCAAGGGAACTGAAGCGGGGAAAGATACAGGTTATTTACAGATTACAGGTGATGCTACTGGTGCCGCAGTGAAGATTATGAATTCATCGGGTACTCAAATTAAAGTTAACTCTGGCGCAAAACAAAATTATGTTGAAGGGAATAACACATTAAAATTCCAAGCATCATTAATTGGACTTCAGCTAGTTGATTCGCAAAGCAAAGTTATTCCAGTAACACCAGGGAAATTCCAAGCAGTTACTAATTTTACATTAGCATATAATTAAATAAATTTTTATAAGATGCTATCTCACCACGGGGTTGATAGACCTCGTGGTGTATATTTTAATGGTTATAATATGATAACAAAGAAAAAAGAAGTTATTTTATCATTGTGTTTTTTTTTACTATTACCTTTTTTAAAAAGTGCTTCTGCAAATAACTCAATGGATCTGATAATGCAAGGTAGCATTATGGATACGGCATGTAGTATTGATACTGGTTCTTATGAACAATCCATTGATATGGGAATTTTACCACTATCATTAATACAGCAAAAAGGACAAGGACAAGCACATGATTTTTTTATTACATTAATTGGTTGCAAACTAACATCTTATACAGGTGAACCATGGAAAACATTTGAAGTTTCATTTGATGGGCCTGTTAATGGGGATTTTTTTTCAGTATCGGGGTCAGCACAAGGTATAGCACTATTATTAACTGATTCGAAAGGAGTACATATTTACCCAGGAAAAAAAACACTACCGAACGATATAAAAGCTGGGAAATATATTTTGAATTATCAGTTAAAAGTTATTTCAGATAAAACACCTTTACGTGCTGGGCAGTATCAAACATCACTGCGTTTTAAACTAGATTATTACTAAATAATAAATAAATTATTGTTAGATTTTAGGAATGTTTTATGTCTTCGTTACCTATTTATACACCAAAATTAAAATGGTTAAGTATTCTTATTGGATTAACAATCAGTTGTGTGACTTTAACTATCAATGCAGATAATCATATTGAATTCAATACTGATGTTTTAGATTTAGAAGACAAAAATAACATTGATTTAAACCAATTCTCTCGTGCGGGTTATATTATGCCCGGAGTTTATAACTTTACGCTAAAAATCAATAACGAACAAATATCTGACATTAGCATCCCCTATTATTCTGGTGAGTATGATCCTGATAATAGTCAGCCTTGTTTATCTCCAGAAATAGTTAAGCTACTCGGGCTTACTTCTGAGTCGCAAAAAAAATTAACATGGTGGCATGAAGGGCAATGCCTTAATGAAAACAGCTTGCCAGGATTATTGCTGCGCGGTGATTTAGCTACGTCATCTCTATATGTCAGTATTCCACAAGCGTACCTAGAGTACACATCAGAAAACTGGGATCCCCCTTCTCGCTGGGACAATGGAATATCAGCATTACTTATTGATTATAATGTGAATGCTAATGCCACTAATTCCTATAATGGAGGAGCAAATTCATCCTCAGTAAATAGTAATGGTGTTGCAGGTATCAATTTAGGTGCTTGGCGATTTAGAGCTGATTGGCAAAGCCGCTATAACCACACAACAGGAAGCCAAGGACGTGACCAATCTGATTTCACATGGAACCGTTTTTATGCATACCGAGCTCTATCTGAATTAAAGGCTAAACTCGTACTGGGTGAAGACTATTTGGCTTCAAATATTTTTGATGGCTTTAGATTTATTGGTGCAAGCTTGCAATCTGAATTAAGCATGATGCCACCAAACTTGCGTGGATATGCCCCTGAAATAACAGGGATAGCACAAAGTAATGCTACAGTGACGGTCATGCAACAAGGACGGATACTGTATGAAACACAAGTTGCGCCGGGTCCCTTTCGTATCCAAAATTTAAGTGATGCCATAACAGGAACTTTAAATGTTGCCATTAAAGAGCAAGATGGTTCAATTCAAGAGTTTCAAGTTGATACCGCAAATTTGCCATATTTAACAAGACCTGGGCAAGTTCAATATAAACTTGCGCTAGGCCAGCCAACGAATACCGAGCGCCAAAGTGAAGGAGAAAATTTCATTACAGGTGAATTTTCTTGGGGTATTAGTAATGGTTGGTCTTTAATTGGCGGTAGTTTGAATAGCCAAAATTATAATGCGCTATCAATGGGATTTGGGCGGGATTTACTCGCATTCGGTGCACTTTCATTTGATGTTACTCAGTCTATCGCCCGTTTATCCGGTGAAGGGACATTAAGTGGGAGCTCATACCGAGTTAACTATTCTAAACGATTTGAAGAGTTCGATAGCCAGATACAATTTGCAGGTTATCGTTTTTCAGAACGAAGTTATATGAGCATGAGTGATTTCTTAAATACCCAACGAACAGGGCTACGCAATTATGGAAGCAAAGAGCTATACACTATATCTGTAAATAAGAATTTCCAGGATATAGGGTTATCATTATATTTAAATTATAACCATCAGACGTATTGGGATAAAAAAGATAATGATTATTACAGTTTAATGCTATCGAAATATATGGATATCGGTCCAATAAAAAATATGAGTATTAGCTTATCTGCAAATCGTAGTTTTTATAATGGTGTGACCGATGATAGCGCTTATGTATCATTATCTTTCCCACTAAGTAATGGGGCAAATGTTGGTTATTCGATGAATACAAGCCGCTATGATACGACTAATCGTGTTTCTTATTATGACCGATTGGATGATAGAACAAATTATCAGGTAAGTGCAGGTGCAAATCGAAAAGGTGGAACCGCAAGTGCTTTTATTTCACATCAAGGGGATAATGCTCGTTGGTCAGCCAATGCGAATCATATAAATAACCAATATAGTGCTTTTGGCCTTTCCACTTCAGGTGGCTTGACCTTAACAGGAAAAGGTACGGTTGCACATAGAATAAATAATCTCGGGGGAGCACGCATATTAGTTGATACTGATGATGTTCCAAATATTACGATTCGTGGTATTGGTGTTCCTGTTGAATCAAACCGATTTGGGAAAGCAGTTATTTCAGATGTCAGTAGCTACTATCGAAATAAAGCGCAAATTGATTTAAATAAGCTACCTGATGATATAGATGCCCAACAATCTGTTATTCAAGCAACATTAACTGAAGGTGCTGTTGGATATCGTTCATTTTCGGTTATTTCAGGTCAGAAAATTATGGCTGTTATCGTACTTACTGATGGTACTCATCCACCATTAGGAGCTCAAGTAACAAATCATAAAAAGCAAAACGTAGGGATTGTAGGTGATTTAGGTAATACTTATATAAGCGGTGTTCATCCTTCAGAAATAATGAATGTCACATGGGGTAAAAATATGTCATGTGAAATAATTTTCCCCTCTGAATTAATGAATCGAGAAATTCAAGATAATTTATTACTTCCATGCAACGAGGTAGTAAAAGCAATAGTCAAATGATTATTTAGTTTAAATAGATAAAAGTAATATGAAAGGTAATAACAAAATGAATATCAAAAAGACATTAATGAGTATTTTTTTAGGGCCTTTAACCCTAAGTGCTTTTTCAGAGGCTGCGGTATCATTAGATAGAACAAGAGTCATCTTTGATGGAGAGAACAAGTCAATCTCTTTAAACATTAACAATAATAATAAGCAACTTCCTTACCTTGCTCAAGGTTGGATTGAAAATGAAGAAAGTAAAAAAATAACATCACCATTAATTGTATTACCACCAGTTCAACGATTAGAACCAGGAAAATCTAGTCAAATGAAAATTGAAGCTCTACCTGATGTAAAAAAATTACCTCAGGATAGAGAGTCTTTATTCTATTTTAATATGCGTGAGATTCCACCTAAGAGTGATAAACCAAATACTTTACAGATTGCATTACAAACAAAAATAAAATTATTTTATCGTCCAGAAGCAATTGCACCACAGCAAAACAGTGCGCCATGGCAAGAAAAAATGCAGCTTGAAAAGAAAGGAAATCTTGTTTTTGCCAAAAACCCAACACCTTATTACATCACAATAATTAATGCAGGGGCCCATGCAAATACAGATGCGAAAGAATTTAATCCAATTATGATTGCGCCCTTTAGTGAGATCAATATTGGAATGACAAATGAGCAATTAGGTAATACCCCCGTGATTACTTATATTAATGATTATGGTGGTCGCCCCAAATTAACCTTTGATTGTAAAAATACAATCTGCTCTGTTATTACAAAAAATTCATTAAATAAATAGTAAAGGAATATAAAGCTAAATGGGGACATATTTATGAGCTCAAAAATATATCGTTGGTTACGTTCAAAATATATGGTCATTTCACTTTGCTTAGCCACAGTATTGCCGGCTGTTGCTGACAATAATAATCTATTCAGGCCTACAGATGGTTGGGAGGTTGATGGCCAGCATGGGGTTATCCATGTTTCAGGCTCTTTAACTGAAAACCCATGCGAATTAGCTATGAAATCTAGTAATCAATCCGTTTCGCTAGGAAATTTATCATTTAGTGATCTAAATTCTTCTGAGCAAGTGATGCAACCTATTCCATTCCAAATTGAGTTGTTAAATTGCTTGCAAGTTCAAACTGAACTTCAAAATTTCCAAACTGGAAAAACAGTATGGAGTAGCACACAGCCTGCGGTCAAAATCAAATTTTTAGCGGCAAGTGAACCTGAACATTCAAATATTATTCAAGTCAATGGGGCATACGGCTTTGGGTTGCAAGTAGCAAATTCAGCAGGAGAAATATTACCAATAGGTAAAGAAAGTAACCCAACGTTAATTGCATCGGGCCAAAATAGCCTAATTTATTATGTCTCAGCTATAAGAACGTCCGGTCCACTCATACCTGGTGCTTTTTCTGCTTTAATTGCTTTTGAAATGCTATATGATTAACGTCATAGCATCACGATAATAATTTATAAAATTGATAGGTAATAGCGTAATGCTAAAAAGTAAAAATATTTATTTTTTTAAAATAATGATGCTAGCTTTACTATTTATAATTAATAATAAAACTAGTGCAAGTCCATTAAATCCTAACAGTATATACACCACAAGTAAGTTACATAATCTTATTAATGATGCATACTATACTATACCAAAAACGTTAGGCCCTTATTTTTTATATATTCCAGATGAGATAAAAAACAGCACGAATACTGAGTGTAATATTACAGTTATTGCGACTGGACGCTCATCGACAGGCTCTATAACCTCTATGGCAACACCAAGTATTTCTCTACTAGTTGGATTTAGTAGTATATATAATGTAGGTGTTGTTAAATACTATTCAGTTACACGAAACACACCTAAGCACTGTAGTGAAGTATTACCCGACTTCGGCGTTAAGTTTGGGCAGTTTGATGTTAGATATATAAATTTCTTCGATTACCATGCATCAGCAACAGGTTATGCTGATACATGCTTACAAATAATTGTGAATGGAAAAGATGTAGGAACAACCTGTTCAGTTAATGTCCCTGAGATCCCAGTATTGCCTTCTTGCAATGTATCTATGCCATTGACGATATCTCATGGCAATGTCAACTCAAATAATATAAATGGAAATATAGCAAAAATTAATGGGGATATATCGTGTACTGGCGATATGAGTGCCACATTTCAATTTTTACCTGAAAATGAAGTTGATTTATTACATGGTGTAAAAAGTCAATTAGATGTATGTGTCTCAGGAAAATGTATGTTGAATAATTTAGTTCAAGCGGATATTAAAAAAAATACAAACTTAACCTTTTCCGTTAGTTCAACTCTATCTTCATTAGGAAATCCCGAGCCAGGTTCGAGGGTAGGAAATGCTATTTTATCTATTGTAATTAATTAAAAAATTAAATCTAAGTTACTTGAAATTAATTTATTTGATTTATCGATTGGAGTATAAATCATTATGATATTTTTAACTCAAATAATAAAAAAAAGATTACTTTTACTATTTGTAACTCTCACTAATATACTGATTATTTTTTTTAGTAGCTTTTGCCTTGCCGAAACCTATACATTAACAATTAAAGTGGATGTGATTGAAAGTACTTGTGATGTGTATGGTGAAAATGGCCCTGGACAACCTATTGAAGTCTCATTTGGTGAAATAAATCTACACAGATTTACCAGTGAACGTTATACAAAAAACATTGACTATCATTTGGATTGCGGAAGTAAATCATCCAGTAATCCAAATCTTAAATTAAAGCTTGAAAGCTCTAGTGCAAGCTTTAATACGGATTTGCTTGAAACATCTAACCCTAATTTAGGACTAAAAATTCAAGCAGATAATACGCCTTTATTACCTAATGAATATCGTAATTTTACTTACTATGCACAGCCAGTATTAACGGTGTCCCCAGTTTTTCATGAAGGGAAAGAAATTGAACTAGGTTTATTTACCGCTTCTGGAATATTGAAAGTGGAATATCAGTAATAGTTTGTTTAGCTTTCAAATGATTATGCACGGTCGAAATTTTTATCGTGAAGGTAAGGTTTATCTACATCATCCCAAGCCAATCAAGTCAGCTTCACCTATAACGCTCTTTGGCATATTATCCAAAAAAGGGAAATACGACTTTATGTCACTTTATAGTAGTCATTGAGAAGTAAATTTATTGTATGAAATTATTTAACTTTAATAAAAGTACGCTATTTTATTTGATGGATTTAATTAAATGAATATACCGCGAGTACAAAATAAACCATTAAATATAAAAATACTATAAATCAATAAAGCAAAATAACGGTTTAATATATAACACCACAACTTAATGTTAGATCGTTCTAAGTACCGTAAGATTATTGAAACAGCATAAAGTTTGGGTGGTTGCCTTGATTTTATGCTGTTTTTCTATTATTACCTTATCGCAAGGCTAATTTGCGTTCCTATCTTCTATAATCATCGCTGCTGCGCGTTCTGCAATCATGATCGTTGGGGCATTTGTGTTTCCACTTGGAATTTCAGGCATCACAGAACAGTCCACGACACGTAAGTTTTCAATACCATGTACACGTAACCGCAAGTCAGTCACTGATGTTGTAGTATCCGTTCCCATACGGCAAGTTCCCACAGGATGGTAAACCGTTTTACAAAAATTTCGGACAAACTCTTCAAGTTGAGCTTCATCATGGCGCACCGACGCTGGCGGCATTAGAATTTCTTTGCTTAATACTTGTAATGAAGGGCAATCCAATACTTCCAGTCCAAATTTAACTGCCCGTTTGCAACCTTCCATATCTTCAGGTGACGCAAGATAATTAGCATGTATCTTTAGTGGTGCTTGTGGGTCTGCGCTGCGCAATAAAACTTCACCACGGGACTTAGGTTGCAGGTACCCGACCTTTAAAGAAAAGCCGTGGGCGGCGGGTAGAGGTTCGCCAGGAACATCATCCCAACTATCTAAAATAGGTAAAAAATGAATTTGTACATCAGGACGACCTTGGCTGCAACTGTCTTTAAATGCAGCGCCTTCTAAAACATTAGAGGTGAGCAGTCCACTGCGAAATGCTATGCACTCTACCCCGTGTTTAATCGCATTTAGACCTTGGTCTGCGCCGAATAAGCTAATTGGTTGCTTAGTCGTGACGTTAATTGACATATGTAGGTGGTCGTGAAAATTTTGGCCAACAGGCAGATTCACATGAGTATCAATCCCCAACGAAGATAGGTGCTCCTCTGGCCCGATTCCTGACAGCATCAATAATTTTGCAGAGCCCATCGCACCAGAACAAACCAATACTTCGCAACTAGCGAATGCCTCAACTTCATGGCCATTTTTCCCTTGATAAGCAACACCAATCGCGCGGCCATCGCGAATTATAATACGGTTCACTTGAGTACCAAGCTTTAATGTCAACTTATCACTCTTTTCCACTGATTTTAAATAAGTTCTTGATGTACTAGCTCTTTCTCCATTATGCGTTGTCGTCTGGTAAAAGCTTGTTCCTTGCTGGCTTTCCCCATTAAGGTCATTGACATAAGGAAGACCATGCTCTTGTGCTGCACGAATAAATGCCATTGATAATGGGTGCCGGTATCTATTTTCACTGACAGGAAGTGGGCCTTCTGTTCCATGATATTCCCCTGTCAGGCTTTCATTGTTCTCTGCTTTTTTAAACCATGGCAATACATCCGCATATCCCCAACCTTCACAACCATAGTTTAGAGCCCAATTATCATAATCTTGTTTCTGTCCTCGGATATAAATCATTCCATTGACAGAACTACTTCCCCCCAATACTTTCCCTTGGGCAATTTGCATTTTACGGTTATTAGCATGAGGCTCTGGCTCAGTTTCATAAGGCCAGCTCTTTTGGGCGATAATTTTCGCTACACCTGCAGGCATACGAATAAACAAATGGTTATCGCTATCGCCCGCTTCGATAAGTAATACTCTAGATTGCGTTTCTTGGATCAACCGAGCAGCAAGAACACAACCGGCAGAACCCGCACCTACAATAATATAATCATATTTTACTGCGCTCATTTGTCACCCCGCTAAATAAAATAAACAATTTATTTTCATTTGGTTAACAATAGCGCTTTTAATTCATTAATGTATGAACAATATTCCGCATATGTGATTTAAATCAAAAATAATTTCTTATGTAATTATTTTATAATCTCAATAGATTCTGTTTATTAAAGAAAATTTTTAATTAAGATAAATATTTAAACCTTAGCAATATTCATTAATAAATGAATATTTCTGGGAAGTTTAATGCAAGACTTAGCAATACAGGACTAACTGCCTCATCTTGCCCTATTGGCCTTTAATATAGTTAACGCCAAATCATGCCATGCTTTGGCACGATGGCTTTGGTGGTGGTTTTTTACTGTCGCTAAAGCAATATCGTAAGCCAATATTGGCTCAATAACTGGAATAACGGATAATCCCACTGAACTGGTATTCTGCCACATACTATCTGGCAGTAGCGTTACCCCTACCCCAGCTCTTACCATGGCAGTTACCAAATCTAAATGACTACTGCGTCCGGAAATAGTGGGCTTTTTGCCATAAACACCGCAAGCGCTGGCAACCAGTTCATTAATTAGAAAATCATCAGAAAAGAAAATAAAAGGCTCATCGACTATTTCACTAAATTTAACAAATTCACGGATTGCGAGTGGATGTTGTTTGCTGACTAATAGCATTAATCGGTCCGTTGAAAAGGGGTGTACTTCAAAGCGGTCATCAGCAAAAGGTAACATCACAGCGGCAGTTTCAACTTCACCATTTAACATTGCCTCACGCATTTTTCGGGTACCTAACTCAAGAATTTTCAGTTCCACCTGTGGGTAACGTTGGCTAAAAGCCATAATAATGTCAGCAAAATAGGTCGATGCTATCACGGGGGGTAGCCCCACAGGTAGCACACCAGATATAGGACCCGACCTTTCCTGTAACGCTTTCTTCATACAGCCAAACTGTGAAAGAATTTGCTTCGCATGAGCCAATAAAATGTCCCCTTCCTCCGTTAATTTAACGCCATCGACTTCCCTAATCAGCAATGTATATCCAAGCTCATCTTCTAATTTTTTAATACTGCGGCTAATCGCCGGTTGCGTTACAAATAAACTGTCTGCCGCACGACTAAAACCATTGAGCTGTACGACTTCAACAAAATAACGTAATGAACGAATGTCCATTCCCCCCCCCTATGATTTTTAGTTATAGATAGAATGAGTTTAAGTGATTTCCTTTAAAGCACAATAAACGATAAAAATAATTCAATTTAGAATTATTAGCTAAGCAATTAATGGAGATCAGCATGATGAATAAGACGGTTATCGAATACGTATTGGACAGACTTTACCAAATCGGTATTCACGATATTTTTGGTGTTGCTGGTGACTATGCATTCCCTATTGAAGATGCAGTATGTGAAAGTGAAAAAATGCGCTGGATTGGCAACTGCAATGAACTTAATGCCTCATATGCTGCGGATGGCTACGCTCGCGTAAAAGGTGTAGCAGCATTATCGACGACTTTTGGTGTCGGCGAACTCAGTGCTTTAAATGGTATTGCAGGCGCTTATGCTGAACATCTTCCCATTTTTCACCTTGTTGGTATGCCAGCAAGTGGGGTACAAAAAAACCACCGCTTAGTTCACCACACTCTTGGAAATGGTGATTTCGATGTGTTTTATCAAATGAGCCAACACTTAAGCTGTGCTCACGCTATTTTAACGCCTGAAAACTGTATTGCCGAAACAGAACGTTTAATTACAACCGCTTTACAAGAATCTCGACCCGTTTATTTAGGTTTCCCTTCTGACTACGCTGTTATGCCAATTAAAGCAGATAAAACATCTGAAACTATCACTATAAATAAAAGTCATAGCGAGTCATTATCAGCTGCCGTTACAGCTATTGTCGAAAAGCTCACATCGAGTACAAAAGCCTGCATTATTCCTGGAATTTTAACAGCACGTTTCGGCTTAACGACTGATGTTGAGGCTATTATTCAGAAAACTGGCCTACCCTATGCCACTATGTTTATGGATAAAGGGATCTTAAGCGAATCTAACTCTCGATATATGGGTATTTATAACGGAAAACTAATGAATCCTGAAGTGAGAGAATTTGTCGAGAGTTGTGACTGTGTTATGGGGATCGGTGCAGTATTAACGGACTTCAACTCCGGCAGCTTCACGGCAGCTATTGCCCCTGAAAGCTGTATTAACATTCTTTCTGACCACGTGAAAGTGGGCTCTGCTATCTATCCAAATGTATTGATGAAAGATGTGTTACATAAATTAAAAGAACTTGTGCCCTCACTGAACCATGTTGGGATCAAAGCCCAAGATTTAGGATCTCCACAACAAGGTGAAAATGGCCAAATTACTGCCTCATATTTGTACCCTCGCCTAGAAAAAATGTTCCGTAAGGACGATATTATTATTGCAGAAACGGGAACTGCATCCATGGGGTTAGGTTTTGCTTTATTACCTGAAAATGCACAGTTTCATAACCAAACCTTGTGGGGCTCTATCGGTTGGGCCACTCCTGCTGCATTTGGTGCAGCAATAGCTGAGCCACACAAACGGGTGATTTTAGTAACTGGAGAAGGTTCTCACCAACTCACTGCCCAAGAGATTAGCCAGTTTGCCCGTTTTGGCTTAAAACCCATTATTTTTGTCCTAAATAATGACGGCTATTTAATTGAGCGGCTTTTGTGTAAAAACCCTGAAGCCTATTACAACGACTTACCCCAGTGGAATTATGCACAGCTTCCCGCGGCATTAGGCTGTAAAGATTGGTATTGTCAGCGTGTTACCAACTGTATTGAATTAGACAATGCGATTAAACAAGCCGAGCTATCGAACCATGCGGCCTATATTGAAGTGGTCATGGATAGATATGCGGCATCTGAGCTTGCTGAAAAGCTAGGTAAATCAGTAGCATCTTTATATTCATTTTAAATTGACAAATTATGGCAGCCATAGCGCTGCCAATGTATTTATGATTCAAATACCAGCCCTACATCGTCCCGTGATTGATGCAATATTTTTGAAACAATTAATGCTAATTCAAGCAATTCATTACATTTAGCATAGCTTTTAGTGCCAATTTGCTCACGAAAGAATGCAAACTCATAGACCATATGATTGATTGTTGTATCCCGAGATACGCTGGATATTTCCCCGTCAATGCAAACCTCGACTGACTGGCAAAGACTTGGAGCCCCCTTGATACAAATATACCCTTTGGTACCTTGAATAATAAAGTAACCAGGGCTCGCCGAATCTTTCGCTCCCACGCACGATGCAACTGAACGCCCAAAATGGGCGGTTAATATCCCTGATGTATCAATTCCATTAAACCCTTTATTACAAATATAATGGCTACTATCGGGTGCTCCCATCAAGGCCGATAACAAATAAATGTTATATAGATTAATATCATAGAGTGCACCGCCTGCTTGCTGTGGGTCAAAAGCGGCATGAATACGGCCTTGTAAATAGTCATTGTATCGACTTGAATATTGGGAGTAATTACCGTGAATCACTTTGATTTCACCAATTTTATCAATATGTTGTTTGATAAAATGAAATTCAGGAGTATGAATAGACGTAATGGCTTCAAACAAAAAAAGCCCTCTAGTCTGTGAAATGGAAATTAACACCTGCAATTGTTGCCAATTTGGTGTAAACGGTTTTTCGCATACCACATGTTTGTCGGCCATCAATGCATCAAAGGTATACTGAAAGTGCAAATGATTTGGCAAACCTATGTATATCACCTCAACATCAGGGTCTTGCAGGAGTTCTTGATAATCAGTATACAACTTTGCTATACCAAATTGTTGGCAAATAACCTGCCCCTTTTCAATACTTTCCGCCCGAACACACAGTGCAACTAGCTCTATCCCCTGCACCTGTATTAAAGCATCAAGAGCCGACATGATTATTTTTCCAGAACCAACTAGCGCGAGTTTCATCTCTGTTATCCATTAAAGAAAGTGAATTTCATTCTGCCATAAGGCTCATTATTTAAGAAATGCCTTCGATGCTTTTTTGATAACCTCTGCCATTTCCGAATTTTCCCCTTAAAAAATCAATAAAAGTGACGCATTTTTTCGCTGAAGGTTCTTTTATTTATTGCTGGTGTACGAATCAATTTCACTAGGTGAACCAAATAACCGCCATAAATGACGATTAGCTTCCCATTTACAATCATTTCTATTCGCGTTGTCATCAAAATTTTCTTATTTTACATTTCCTATAACCAATTGTTTTATATTAAAAATACTCCACTTTCATTTTTATCACTGAAAAATACCTTTTTAAAACCCTAACTCACCTCACAATTTATTAACAACTTTCTTGAATCATTTTTTATTATTCTCCATGCTAATTTTATTAAATAAACCAATGGTTTACTGTATGAACCAGTCGAGGTTGATATGAAAGAAAATATTGTCACTGCCGTTGATGATGCTTTATTGTTATTGATGCTATTAGGTGAAAAAAACAATCTTGGGTTAAGTGAACTTGCACGCTTATCTGGCATGAATAAATCCAAGGTATACCGCTTATTATGCACACTGGAAAATCGCCATTTCGTACAAAAAAACGAAAATCCGGTTACTTATCATTTAGGCCATCAATTATTAAGCTTGGGGAATTGCGCTCGCCAACAAATTAACTATATCCAAGTCGCAGAAGTTGAAGCAGAGCAACTACGTCAACGTTTTGATGAAAATATTCAAATGCGTATACGTGACAACGATGAAATTTTACAAGTTCTTCATAAGCCATCAGGACAATCACTTCAAGTGCGCAGTGAAGCTGGTAATCGCCGACCGTTAGGATCTGGGGCTTCAGGCAGAGTGCTATTGGCTTACTCACCTAAAGATGTTCAAGCACATTTTATTGAAAAGAACCCCTCTATTGAAAAATCTATTGTAACCATACGCTCACAAGGTTTTGCAATTACCCGAGGTGAATTAACCGCAGGTATTGGTGCGATCGCCGTACCTATCTTTTCACAACATGGGGAATGCATTGCTTCACTGAGTATTAGCTTACCTCTAAGCCGTTTTTCTGATGAAAAAGAACAAGATATGACTGAGCAACTGCTTCTGTCTGCTTTACGTATATCGAGGCAGCTCGGTTACGACTCATAATTAATACAATAAAAGAGACAACATCATGCAACCAACAAACAGCACAATACAAAGCCCATCTTCACCACCAGGCTGGCAAATGAACCCGGTTTTAGTAATGTTAACTATAGTTATCATTGCCTTTTTAATGACTTATTTTGTTAATTCAGGCCAATATGAGCGTGATGGCAAAAAAGTTATTCCTGATTCTTACCAAACTATCACTAAAGACATTACGTTAGAGCAATTATTAGGCACTGAGAAATCGGAGGAAGGTACTGCCGCTCCTGTCAGTTTGCCTCAACTATTTAAAGCGATCCCCGAAGGAATTGTTAAGCAATCGCCACTTATATATATGGTGCTATTCATCGGAGGAATGTTTGGTATTCTCAATAAAACAGGGGCTATAGAATCAGGGCTAGAGCGATTGCTCCATGTTACCCGAGGCAATATCTACTTGTTAATCCCTTTCTTAATGATTGTATTTTCTATGGGAAGTACCTTTATGGGGTTGGCCAAAGAGTATCTTTTGGTTATTCCCATGGTTATAGCCTTAGTGAAACGCGTTGGGTTGAATGAACTTATTGGGCTTGCCATTGTAGCTATTGCGGTTAAGGTAGGATACCTCGCCTCCATCACCAACCCATATGCACTTTCTATCGCACAACCGCTTGTTGGTTTACCCGTGTTTAGTGGTTTAAGTATGCGAATTGCGGCGTACCTTATTTTTATTACACTCGGTATTTTATTCGTTTTCTATA
This sequence comes from Providencia sp. PROV040, assembly GCF_032706145.1. Taxonomy (NCBI): domain Bacteria; kingdom Pseudomonadati; phylum Pseudomonadota; class Gammaproteobacteria; order Enterobacterales; family Morganellaceae; genus Providencia; species Providencia sp. PROV040. Next base: position 2,669,690 of record NZ_CP120530.1, read on the forward strand.
GCATTCGTAAAACGACGCTCACAAACTATGTGGTTGAAGAACATAATCAAACCACACAATTAACCCATCGCCATAAACTTATGTTAATTGTCTTAGCTATCGGTGTTGCATTTTTAGTCTATGCCTCTAATCGCTGGCATTGGAAAAATAATGATTTATCTGCTTACTATTTATTCTTAAGTGTTATTTTAACTTGTTGTAGTGGTTTGACCGCAAGTGCCGCCGCTAATGCATTTGTCAGTGGAATGAAAAAAGTCCTCATCGCAGGGGTGTTAATTGGGTTAGCGACTGCTGTCGAAATTATTCTTTCTCAAGGTAAAATTCTTGATACCATTATTCATCAATTAGTTGGGCTTGTCGGTAATCACGGTCCTTATGTTTCATCATATAGCATGTTTATTTCCCAACTATTATTAGACATTGCTATTCCATCTACTTCTGGGCAAGCCGCTGTCACAATGCCAATTTTAGGCCCCGTTGGTGAAATTTCTGGTGTTTCCCCTCAAACAACGGTTTTTGCATTTTTAATGGGTAATGGGCTAACCAATATGATCACACCAACATCTAGTGGGTTATTGATCTTTTTAGCTACAGCCGGTGTCAGTTGGACCACCTGGGCAAAATATATTTTACCGCTTTTTATCATTTTTATGGCAATCAGCATTGGTTTACTGAGCGTCGCCGTTACCATAGGGTATTAGTAAGATGGATATGAAGAATTACCGAATAGAAATGCGTGATGGAATAATGCTATCAACCGATATTTACTTTCCACAAACTCAATCAACTGCATCTTTTCCCGTTATTATAGAGCGAACCCCCTATGATAAAACCGCACCTTCTCGTTCGGAAAAAACGGTATCAGGCCAGCAAATAACACGCCAAGAAATGGCGAAATACTTCAATAAACATGGTTTTATTGTCGTGTATCAGGATTGCCGCGGGCGTTATGAGTCCGAAGGAAAGTTCACAAAATATATTAATGAAGCTGAAGATGGTTTTGATACATTACAATGGATTATGGAACAACCCTGGTGTAATGGCAAAATAGGCTCAATGGGTCTCTCTTATGCCGCTCATACACAATTAGCAATGGCGTGTTTAAATCCACCAGGTTTACAGACGATGGTGCTGGATTCTGGCGGTTTTGCCAACGCCTACCAATGCGGGATCCGTCAAGGGGGGGCTTTTGAACTCAAACAAGCCACTTGGGCGTTTAAGCAAGCTAAACTAAGCCCACTCGCCCAGCAATCTCCCGAAATTTTAGCCGCACTCGAACAAGAAAATATCCATGAGTGGTTTACGACAATGCCATGGCATCAAGGACAAACATTACTTAAACATGTTCCTGAATATGAATCGTATTTATTTGAACAATGGGAAGAAGAGTGTTTTTCCGATTATTGGCAGAAAATAGGCATTTATGCCGAAGGCTATTATGACCAAATACCGGATATCCCAGTGTTATTTATGTCTAGTTGGTACGATGCCTATGTCAGTTCAACATTAGATAACTACTATGCATTTGTTACCAAAAAACAATCACCGCAAAAATTAATCATGGGGCCTTGGCTACATGGTGACCGTAATATCACGCATAGTGGTGATGCAGAGTTTGGTGATATCGCAGCATTTGACCACAATGTTAGTGAAAGTTGGTTATCTTGCCGTTTAAATTGGTTTGAAACTCACTTAAAGGATAAGAGCGCCAAAAACCATCGTGACGAAGTAACAATATTCATGATGGGTGGTGGAAGTGGTAAACGCAACCAACAAGGACGTATAGAGCATGGGGGAAAATGGCTTAGCCACCATCAGTGGCCTTTGCCAAATACTGAGAAAACTGCGTATTATCTGTGGCCAGATAACAAATTACATCATCAGCCCTACACTAAAACAACCACAATATCCTATTGTTATGACCCTAAGAATCCAGTGCCTACCATTGGCGGTGCCTTAACCTCAGGTCAGCCTATATTTTGGGGTGGGGCTTTCAATCAATGTGAATTACCCCAGTTTTTTGGTAGTAAACAAAATAACTTACCCCTTTCTGCCCGTTGTGATGTATTAGTTTTCGAAACCGAGGAATTACAAGCAGATGTCTGTTTAGCAGGTGAAATTGAAGTGTCGCTTTGGATAAGCAGTGATGCATTAGATACAGATTTCACCGCAAAACTTATTGATGTTTACCCTCCCAGTGCCGATTACCCTCAAGGCTATGCCATGAATATTACTGATGGCATCATACGTTGCCGTTTTCGGCATTGTTATGAACGGAAGGAATTATTAACCCCAAATGAAATTGTCGAAGTAAAAATTAAGCCGTTTGCCTGTGCAAACCGTTTCGCAAAAGGACATCGTATACGATTAGATATTTCTAGTAGCAATTTCCCTAAATATGACTTCAATACAAATACAGGTAAAACTATCGCGGGTGATAGAACCTGGAAAATAGCTTGTAATAGCCTACATATTTCTAGCGAATACCCGTCAAAAATCATTTTGCCCGTGCTCAACGAAACTTAAAAATAATATAATTAACCAATAAATTTGCCCGCTTTAACTGCCAACACCACTAAAGCGGGCTATATGAGAAGATAATTATTCCGCTTGAACCCAAAACACACCATCCCCCTCTAGGGCAGTGAAAGTTTTGTGTAAGTAATCGCTATCTGCTTGCGGATCAAGGTCTGCAAACAACTCTGGGTGGATAAATTTTGCAATCGCTTCCACCGCAATAATGTTAAATGGCGTATCGTAGTATTGCTGGTATAACGCTAATACTTGCTTGTTTTTGTAAGCAGATAATGAACGAAACTTAGGGCGATCCATTAGCTTACTCAAGCGGGCTAAAGACTTTTGTTTATCCCCCGTATAACCTAACGGCACAGAAGCACTACCTTTACGGGTACTATCCCAATCAGCTGCGGTCATTAAATAATAATCAGGGTTGCTGTGAATCAATTGTTCTTCACTGATTTCCCCACCCATTCCAATACTAAACCATTGTGAACCAAGGTTATTCCCGCCTGCCGTTTCAACAAATTCGCCAAAATTACCATTACCGAACGTTTTACAGCAATAATCTTCCCCTTGGATACCAGCAGCTCGTTCAATGAATACGCTTGGACGCTGCTCTTTGCTAAGTTTAGCCACTCTTGAACGGATTAAGTCTAACTTTTGTTGATAAAACTGATTAAATGCTTGTGCTTGTTGTTCCTCACCGAATACTTGGCCAAGTAATGCCATACTCGGCATGGTATTTTTTAATGGATATTGCCTAAAGTCGATAAAAATAACGGGTAAACCACTTTTTTCCAATAACGATAAGGTGCCACTTTCAGCAAGCTTACTTTTTAAGCCAATATCAAAAATTAACAAATCAGGTTGAGCTACTAAGGCCTTTTCAACACTAAAATCTGTCGTATAAGGGTTGGGAAAAACAGGTATTTGACTGAGTTGTGGAAATTTTTTGCTGTACGCAACACTCAAATCAGGCGCTTTTTTAATTAACGCATCATCCCAAGCAATAATCCCTTTTAATGGGTCTTGCGGATGTAATATATTTAACGCAACTAAAACACGGCTGTCCGCCAGCATCACTCGAGATACAGGGGCATTAACCGTCACATCCCTACCCGCAATATCCGTCACAGTGATAGGTGCCGCCAAACTATTAGTTGAAAATAGTAGGCTAACAGCACTAAGAATCAGCACGAATGCATTGATAAGTTTTCTCATCATCATTGTTCTGCCTTATTTTTATTAAAATTTTACGGATGCTTGAACATAGTAAGTTCTTGGCTGCCCCACATAGATACCATAATTGTTATCCGTAGAACGTGTAAAATAAGTTTGATCAAAAAGATTTTTAATACCAGCAGATAGCGTTAAATCAGACAAACTTTTTCCAAAATGGTACTCGCCTCGTGCGTCCCACACCATATAACCGGGGATTGTTCCGTATCGGCCATCAGCACTTGGTTTTGTTATATAATGGCTTGATGTTCCTGGCGATTCTTGGGTAGATTGTGCATAAGTATTTAAGTTCCATACCCAATTACCAATTTCATAACGGCTACCTGCGGTAAAGACTTGCCGTGAATAAAACGGTAAATCCTTATGAGCGAAATCCCCTTTTTTACTTACCGCTTTAGTGTAGGTATAAGTACTATACACACTTATACCATCCAATTTATCGCTCAGCTCAGACAGGTTATACCTTGCCGCCAATTCCACACCTTGATGAGTTGTGGCTCCCAAATTTGTCCAACCCGTTGTATTTTCAACGTAAAGTAATTGGTCATCGAAATCGATATAAAATAATGTCGCTTCAAGAGATAGCGCAGTATTATCGTATTTAGTCCCCACTTCATAGTTATGTGCTTTTTCTGCACTTAACCCATTTGCGGGTGAATTCCCTACCCCTTTCGTATTCAACTGAAAATACTGCAAACTGCCAAATGACGTACTGGCATTGGCAAATAGTTTCCATTCATCATCAATGTGATAGATCACCGCTAGCGCAGGAAGCGGTTCGCTATATCGCTTACTTCTGTTTTGGTTTTTAAAACTGTCATTTAAATGAATATTAATGTTCTCATAGCGGATCCCTGGGATCACCGTCCAATTACCAACATCAATGGTGTCATCAAGGTAAATAGCATGGGCTTCTGTTCCACCTGATGTGTGTTGGTAATAATCATTAGTACTCGGCCGCGAACTTTGAGTGCCGGCTTGGTACCAATTTGAACGGTAAGCTTTTTCGTCTGCGGTTTCATTTAAATAACGGTATCCCACCGTCACTTCATGTGAAATATCATTAAAACGGAATAATTGTGAATAACTCGGTTCAATTGCATACGCGGTATAGTGACGAGGGTAAGAAACTAACCGTCTTTCATTCGCTTTATCTTTATGGTCACTTTCTATATAACTCCCCCGATAACTTTTACTAAACCATGTCATTAACTCAAATTGTTTATCATCTTCTTCATGTTTATATTTCAATGACATGTCTTGTCGATTTCCTTCAAAACGGTCATAAGGCCGTGTTGATTGGAATGGGTCAGCCTTATATTGCGCTTGAGTTAGCCCACCTGGCATACCTGACATTGCATGATAATAATGAAAATTAGCCAGTAACTCATCGTTATCGGTTATGGCATAACGTGTTTTTAAAATCAGGTCATCAATATCTGTATTATCATTGCTTTTACGGTAGCCCTGCCCATGTAACCCTGAATACAGCAGTATCGCTCCCGCAGAGTCATCGGCTTTTGAGCCCCCCACGGACGCATCGACTAGGGTTTTGAGCCCTCCTGTTTTAGCCCCTTGGGTTTGTAACGAAACACCACCAGAAAAGTCTTTCGGGATAGGTTTTGTCACAAAGTTAATGACGCCACCCACATTTTGTGGCCCATAACGTACGGAAGCTCCTCCGCGGATCACATCAATAGATTCAATACTCCCTAGTGATAATGGCGACATCGACAGCTGAGGTTGGCCATAAGGAGCTGCCGCTAGTGGCATACCATCGAGTAAAATCGTTGAGCGGGGTGAAAGGCGTGAGGTTAACCCACGAACCCCAACATTCAAGGAAACATCGCTCCCACCTGTCCCGTTACTTTCTCGTACCTGCACACCGGGTATCCCTTTCAATGCATCAGCAATGGTTTCACTGCCTGATTCTTTAATTTGTTGTTGCGTTTTTACCGTTCGAGCACCTGGGTGATTAAATACCACCTCACCATCTTCAGTATTTTCAAGCCAATTGCCTGTAACTGTAATCTGATCATTTTTTGGATTATCAACAGCAAATACATGATAAGGCGCTAATGCCGCTGAAATAGCTAATGATATGAGTAGCTTGCTAGTTTTTAAATTCATAAGGAATAAGCAATAAAGGAGATTAAGAGAGATAATGATAATTATAATCATTACAGACAATCAACTTAATTTACTATTTATTTTGAAATTATTCTGTTTTAATTCCTTATTATATAAAGGGTTATTGACTCATTGAGAGTGAAGAGAACTAAAAAAACCGAGGGAGCTTCCCCTCGGTTAACATTATTGGTAAACATGATATAATTAGAGGTAAATATCATTTTGCCTCTAAAGGCATTAACCACCCAGTGAGAAAAATACCACTCGGCCAACCCCTTCTCCGACAAAAATACAGAGTGTTGCCAGTGACATAACGAATGTTGCATTCACATTGCGCCCATTTTTTTGGCACAGTAAACGGCCAACAAACAAGACTCCTAATGCAATAAGTATGACTCTAACAATGCTTAAGTTCACTAAACCCTCAGGTAGTTCACGCGGCGTCATTCCCATATAAATAGGCTCCCCGATATTTCCGAGTAGAGATAATGCGCCCAGCAGCATAAGTAAGATCCCAATAACACCAATACCAAGTGTAATTTTAACCACGCGCTTTAATTGCTCTTCTTTATCATTGCGACGTAAAGAACCTACCAGTAATAATGCCGCTATCACGCCACCAACCAGTAATACCGCCCCAAAGAAACTGGCGTAGGTAAATAAGCCATTCCAGAGATTAAACAAGGTGTTAGCATACAATGCTGACATTGCGTACATATAGATAATACCTGCTAACGCACTAAGCAACAGTAGCAGCGCGTTCGCTTTTTGTTTCAGCAATAGCAGCGCGACACTGAAAAATAATAGCGCCATATAAATTGCAGTCGCCCACACTTCGCGACTCATCCATGAGGTCGATACATGCAACATGGTATAAAACATGTGTAGCGGGTTACCCATATGAAATAATGAACCCAATAACCCAACACAGCCCAGAACAAAACTAGCTAGAACAGGCAGTTTAATAAACTGGACGCTTTGTAGGTTATTTCCGCCTTCAAGCACACGAAAATAGCATACTAATGAAACTAACAAGCACCCCACAGAAGCTTGCATAAATAAGGTGAAAATCACCAACGGAAATTCATGCATGATAATTCTCCTTATCCTTTTGTACCGACAACTAGGTTCGGTTTGGTAATACTTGAGCTAGGTAGCCCGGCAATATCTGCATTCGAGCCATATTTTTTACGTAATTCGCTAATTAGACCGAACTCAATCGCACGCATAGGGCAAGAATCAACACACATTGGATTTCCTCCTTTTTCACGGAGATCAAGACAAGTGTCGCACTTAGTCATCATTCCAATACTGGCATCAAACTGAGGTGCTTCATATGGACAAGCCCACGTACAATAGCGGCAACCCACACATTTATCATGGTCGACTAAGACAACGCCATCTTCCTCTCGTTTGTGCATTGCGGTGGTAGGACAATGACTTACACATTGCGGATCATCACAATGGTTACAGGCAATAGACAAATGCCAAGTCCGAGGACGTGGATACTCCCCCACTTCAATATCATACACACGGCGAAAGTTGCGCCCGACTTCAAGGTCATTTTTGTCTTTACATGCAACAACACAGGTCTTACAACCAATGCAAGTGGCAACATTAATATAAAATCCGACTTGTTTATCCATTTCTTATTGCCCCCTAAAATATAATACGCTGTGGAATTGCTGCATCTGGAACTAACTGGTCACCATGCCATTTTTCGATATTACATAGCATCGTGTTCCACCCTGATGTACCAAGCCCTGTAGGGACTTGAATGGTTAGCGTATTGTCGGCCCCCGCCATATCTATCCCTGTTTTTTCGTCAACATCGATCCAACTGCCATGGGGTAGTGCGACCACACCCGGCTTCATCGTTTGTGTCACCAATGCAGGGCGCACAATCTTCCCTTGTGGGCTCGTTATCAACACAGTTTCACCGTGTTTAATACCTAAACGTTTCGCATCAGACGCATTGATATAAATTGGGCTTGGCCACTGCTCACGTAACCAAGGCACATTATCAAGCGTGCTGTGAGAGCGGCGTAAATAGTGTGGATTATAGATTTGGAATGGGTAATCCCCTTTCTCCTTCTTCGAGAAATCGCTAAAGCTAGCCTCGTAACCACTTGCAGACGGAATATACTCAGGAATTGGTGGTAATTTAGTCCAGCCACACTCATCGGCTTTTTCGACTAATGTTTGGCAGTAAATTTCAAATTTGCCACTTGGTGTTGGTCGTGGATTGGCCTGTGGGTCGCGAATGAAATCTTCATAGGCAATATAGCCATAGTTATCACCAGCAGTCCGTTTTACTTGGTATTTCCCAACAGTAAGAAATTCATTGAGGGTAATTCGCCCCTGTTGTGGCTTGCCTGTTACTTGCCATTCATCAATATCCGCTTGAGTGATTGTGATTAATGGTTCTGTTGTCTTACCATCTTCACCAATGATTGTTGCACCATTGAGTTTATTGAAAAATTGTTGTTTTTCCGAAACAGGAAAAACTTCATCGACATTAATACCTAGACGCTTACCTATTTCTTTGGCGATCCATTGGTCACTTCTCGCTTCATAAAGTGGTGGCGTTACATTCACCGCAGCTATCATAACTTCACGGTTACTTGGATTTAATATGGTTCCTTCACGCTCCCATTCAGTCGTCACCGGTAAGACAATATCCGAATATTTGGCGCAAGTATGCGGAACATACGCTGCGGTCACAACCAATTCCACATCTTTACGGTAGGCCTCAACGCTTTGCGAAATATTGGCTCGTGTTTGTAACGTGGCATTGAATGGATGAATGATCATTTGGATATTTGCATCGACATCTCCCACACCACGTTGGCGGAATTTTTTCTCTAATAATGCACGGTTAAGCTCATTGTGATTGATTTTTAAACTGACTGGGTTTGGTACTGAAGGTAGCCCACTTGCTCCCGCCATAACGAGCCGCGTGCCATTATTTCCAGCAGCGAAATGGCAACTAACCCCTGTCATCCGGCCAGGCCTTCCCATATGGCCAGTCATAAAGCCTAAGGTTGAGAATGCTTGCACCCACCCTTCACCATTATGAATTCGAGCAGGTGCCCAACCTGTAAGCAATGCGACTCGGTTAGTGCCACCGATTTCACGTGCCAAAGTGCGAATATCACTCACTGACAGCCCACAAATATTAGAGGCCCACTCAGGTGTTTTTGGCTCTCCCGTATAGGTGCCTAATAGATAATCTTTGAAGTTCCCTTTCGGGTCTGCGCCTGCGGGCATATTACTTTCATCAAAACCAACTGTGCAACGGCGTAAAAAATCCCAGTCAATCAACGGACTGTCAGGGCTATCCATTTCTAATAGTGCGTACATAATACCCAGTGCTAATGCATGGTCAGTACCCGGATTGATGGGGTACCAATCTGCATCCATTAACTCTGCCGTCGTCGTATAACTTGGGTCAATGCTAATGAAGCGAGCCCCAGCTTTTTTTGCCTGATAATAATTATAGGTTGGGCTACCCGGGCTACTCCACGCTGGGTTTGCCCCCCACATCACGATCAACTGGGAGTTACGCATATCAAAACGGTCATTGGTACCAAAGGTATAAAATCCTTCAAGTAATCCTAAATGGGCTGGTGTTTCAAACCATGCTCCCCACGAAGTTGTTCCCCAATCCCCAACAAAACCCCCCGCTTTGGCGTAAACGTTTTGGATATCAACACCGTTACCACCCGTGATCCAAATAGACTCGTTACCATATTTTTCTTTAATACGTTTCGACTCTGATGCCACAATATCTAATGCTTCATCCCAACTGATGCGCACCCATTGGTCCCGTCCTCGTAAGCTTTTGTCCCCACCACCCGGGGCCCAGCCTTTACGCTTCATGGGGTATTTCAGACGATCCGCCCCAAAAACTTGTTTACGTTGTGAACGACCACGTAAACAACCTCGCTGTTGTGGGAAATCAGGAGAATCTGCAACCACATCATCTGTTTTTTGTCTAACAACGACACCATCGACCACCAATGCTTTATTAACACAGCGGCCACCACAGTTATGCCAACAGGCTACGGGTTTCCATTTCCCTTGAGTCACTGCATCAGTGGCTTGTGCAACTGCTTTTTCCTCCTCTGGTGTTGCCGCATATAATTGCTTACTCAGCGGTAACGTAGCCATTACTGATGCCGCTGATGTCCAAGCTATAAATGAACGGCGACTTAAGGCTATTTTCTGTCTTTCTGACATTGCTCTTACCTCTTCATTTTGTTTTATTATTATAAATTGACTAATTCATTGATTTTTTTAATATCATTGCGTAAAAAAAGTTCAAGTAATGAACTTAATTGACGATAAAATACGGTTTCTGCATGGTTATGCATTGAGCGGCAAAATAGCGTAATAAAAGCCAATAAATGGGTATTCAGGAATGTCGCAGACCCGAGCAATAATGCGTTTACTTTAGTCCAATCAACATTTTCAGTTTCTCTATCAATAACTTCAGTAATACGCAGACTTAAATGCCACATAAAATCTAACTCATAACCAATATGGTCAGCGGCTTCCATATCACCTTCTGGCAAGTGAACGCCATACTGTTCATAAAAAGACTTCACTGCTAAGGTACTTTCTTGAAATAACAATTTGTCACGAGAAACATACGTTGATTCCCATGGCGCTGCCGGCGGGGCTTCTGGGCCAATAAATAAGCGAGTAAAATCCCAATGCAAATTTTCGAAATCTTCGTTATTGGCTTGTATCCGCCTATTGTTTAAGTCTTTATGCATCTCATTTATCGCATTTTTCATTGCAGGTAATGCTTCATCACAGGGGAATAACAACAACCCTGAATCACTTAAATAACTTAATAATTCTGGCGTCGGTTCTTCCATAAACAAGCGCCGTAATACGTCATAAGCAAATTGACGCGCATAAAGAAAATCTAAAATTTGGTCATCATTGGTCATAAATGTTTCCCTACAGGTCAGTCAATAAAAATTCAGTGGGTGTGGTGAGTTCAACTCGCACTTCTTTAATTAAAGGATTGCCCTGTTCATCGGGCTCAATAATGTGGGAAGTCAATGCAATAGGTAGTTTGGCTAGCGGGGTTAATAAGCAAATTGCTTCAGGATTAAACTGCAAAAATCCATGCAACAATTCTTGATGATAAGAAACGCCTGCGTTTTTCAATAAAACCGCCACTTTTTCACAATCGTCACCAAAAACTTTGGCGCTTTTAAAAAAATAATCCCGAGAGGAAAAAATATAATGCTTTCCTATTATTTGTTCGTTGTGTTCAAAAAAAGCATTGCTTTGGTACACTTGCCCAGTATGCTTATTTTCTAAAGAGCAGTAGTGCACTCCAATAGATAACTGATTTTCTAGTGCAAATTTAAGAACACGGAGGCAGGCTAGTTCACTCTGTGCGACAGCTAATCCACCTGCATACCAATAGTTGTAATACACCTCATAAGGTGGGTTTTTAAGCATGAACCCGCGAGTTTGATAAGCCTCGCTATTTGTTAGTGGAAAGCAAAACTCTAATAAATTGATACCATCAATACCAATATCATCAAGCTGAGTAAGTAATTGATACATCTGCGGTTCTGTACCGGGGATCACGGGCATTTCCACCATTACAGTTGGAAAAATTTCGCGAGCTAAAGTAATGCGATGTAAAACTTTAGTAATTCGTTCTTTAGGATCATCAATTTTGATACTAAAGCGGATTTCTTGTAGACCAGCTTTAGCTAGAGCTAATGCCGTATTACGGTCTAATGGATCACCTGCTGTATATAAACGGCTATGAGCTAAAGGTAATTTCTGTTGGACTGCTTGGAAAAACGCAATGCTTTCTTGGCGAAAAAGTAAAGGTTCCCCTCCTGTTAATGCGATATGGGTAAGTGGATAGCCTTGTTCTGCTATCGCATCAACTTCACCAATAGCATCACGCATTTCCTCTTGAAATTCCTGATAATTTTCTTGATTTGGGTTAAAGCAAAAGTAACAATCGCGGTGGCATTTTAAGGACAAAAATGTCGTGTGGCTCCCTTCCCCTGTACGGCATTGTACACAAGCACTTGATAACCAATTACAATGTATACTCTTTCCATTATTCGCAAAAATTGCGCCTTTACTTTTTATATCTAGTTTGAGTTGTTCAATCTCATGTTGCTGTGCAAAAGGGTCTTCAAAATTAAGTCCATATTCGATAATTGCCTGCTGTGTTTGCTGTTCAATATCCAAATAGCGAATAGCATAACGCTTAAACTTTTGGTTATTTACTGTAGAGATTGTTCTATCTGTAATAGGATAGATCATAAATTTACCTTCAATTTATGAGCAAATAGTTCCTATTATTCGTTGAATTTTCAATTGGACTCAGATCGCAAATAATCAATTAATAGACGGGTATGACAATACCTGTGACAATTAGAAAAATGCTTATAAAGACTCACATCATTACCGATTAAATTGAAAATATTTTTTAAATAAGAAATATTCGCATTATTTTATTTTGATTTAGTATTAATGGCAGTATAAGTTAGTGGCATTATATGATGTTGCGCAAGATCAAAAAAACTTTCCTTTCATTATTTATATATCAACCAATTAGCTGATACTGCCAGCATAGCCAAATTATTACTCAGCAACGTTCTCATTATATGAGAATAATCTCATCAAATAAGTCGCTATATAAAAACTAAATAGCCAATTAGACAACACTTAAAAATAAAATAAAACTAACCTGTTAACATTAAAATAATCATAATAATATTTCAATTTGTAAAATTAAAATTCAAAAAATGTTCATCTATTCATTTTTGTATTATTATTTATTTTTATCTTATAAAAATAAATCTCCCCAACAAATAAAGCATAGTGACTATTTATCCTTTTTATCATATTTAATTTATATAATTAAAATTAATCGTTAAGCATTTTCAATTTGTCACTATCGTTCTATTAGCTATTATCATCAAAGTGGTAAAGCATAAGTAACCTTAACCGTTTCCATTGGTACCTCCGTCTTAATACTTTGAATACTACTAATTTGTGTTAAATGATCCGCATGGAAACGACGATATGAAGCTAAGTCTTCCGTCACAATACGGATCAGTGCATCACATTCCCCAGCCATTAGATGGCATTCGACGACTTCAGGCATCTGTTTAATGTCTTCAACGAATTGGTTGATGGTTTTAGCATCCTGTGTTTTAAACCAAATACGAGCAAATAAAGAAAGGCCAGCTCCAATTTTACTGCCATCCAACACCGCTACATAACGTTTGATAACCCCAGCCTCTTCAAGTAATTTCACGCGACGTAGGCAAGGTGACGGGGAAAGCCCCACTTCTTTAGCTAATTCAATATTCTGAATTTTTCCATCTCTTTGTAATACTTGTAAGATATGCCTATCAATGGCATCCAGTTTTAGTCTACTTTCCTTCATTGGCATTCCACCTCAATTTTATATTAATTAATGATATTAAATACCAATTTTTGTTTGTTTTAAAGCAATAAAAAAATCCAATATCATTGGATTATCGCTATAATTTTATCGCTACTGGCCAGTTGCGTGAAAATAACAATGAACAATAATGAGGAATTGAAATGGAGTTACAGAACTTACTCTTATTTAGCGCAACCGTGATCCCTTTAGTCTGCACACCAGGCCCAGACATTCTATTTATTTCCGCACAAGGATTATCAGGAGGAACCTCAGCGGCCTTGAAAGCGAATTTGGGTATTATATTGGGTTATGTGGCACATGCGATTCTGGCTGCACTTGGTTTAGCGGCGATTGTTGCAGCTTCACCCATGATTTTCCACACCATTAAATGGGTTGGGGTCGCTTATGTCACTTACCTTGCTATTCGCATGGTGTTATCTGCAATGAAAGCCGGAGACTTAAGAATTCAAACTGTGTCAACAAAGGCGGTCGTGGGTAAAGCATTTTTAACTAGCTTTCTTAACCCCAAGGGGTTACTGGTGTATTTTGCTATTTTACCGAATTTCATTAAGCTAACAGAAAGTGTCGCTGTCCAATCCTTGATACTTTCAGCCACTTTTATACTTTCGTGTGTCTTGATCTACGGCGTAATAGGTGCATTATTTGCATCCATGCATAATAAACAAGCTTATAATGATAAAAAACGTCGTATAACCGAAGGTGTTGCAGGTGGAATGCTAACGCTAGCCGCTATCGGTTTAGCAACCAGTTAGCGGGGTAATAACTCAATCCAGATTAACTTGCTATCGGTGCTAAGTGGTTTTATATCTCCTTCACCGATATCAGGTAACCACCACGCTCCCTGTCCTTGCGCCATATGATGGCAATTTGCCCCTGAAATTTCCCATTCGCCATTGAGCACGTAGACTAACCCCGCTTGGTTGGCGGGTAATCTACAATCTTCAGTGATGAAATAGTTTATAGCCACCCACCTATCATCTCGAAAAATAAAATTCATTAACTTAACTGATGGCTCTGAGACTTTTACCGCGCAAAATTGCTGAGCTGAAAATTGGGCGTGATCACCTGCGCGCTCTAGGCGATGCTCAAACGCTTTGGTATCGGTTAAAAGAAGCGGCTGGTCATTCAACAATACCACCAGCCTTTCCCCTTCTGCATAGCGCTTTAAATAGCTATCTTGGTTAATGGTTGCAATGCTTGCGCGTAATGAATAATCCGATGCAACCGGCCAGCAAAACACTTCTTGGCTGGCCCCCGCACCATCATTCCAATCAAGGATAGGTAATTCCATTATGTCAAAACATTTTATTTTCACATTACCTCCCGTCTGTTGCTGCTAACACATTTAGATTTATACCTAGATTGGCAAAGTTAATCTTTCAGGGCAATGAATTAACGATGATAATGTGACTAATCACGCCTCTCATTGATTAAAAAGTGACATAAACGACCTAAAGTTTTCATTGCTTCCTCCACCCTCTCATTCCATGTAAACGATGCATTAAGACGAAATGCATGATTAAACTGGTCACTTGTGGAAAACATGCTCCCCGGCGCGATACTGATACCTTCTTTTAGTGCGAGTTGATACAACCGAATTGCATTAAACGGCGGTTCAAACTCTAGCCATAAAAAATACCCACCTTTTGGTGTATTAACTTTTACTGACTGAGGCATGTATTTTGCTATTGCACTCAACATTTGGTGCTGACGCTGTTCCATCGTTAAACGCAGTTTACGAAGGTGGCTGTCATATCCCCCTAATGATAAGTACTCCGCAATAGCTAATTGCGTGGGAACGCTGGCAGAAACGGTACTCATCATTTGTAAATGTTGAATTTTTGTCGCGTGTTGGCCTGCAGCCACCCAACCCACACGATACCCCGGTGCTAAACATTTCGAAAATGAAGAACAATGAAAGAAATTACCTTTAGTATCAAGTGCCTTTGCGGGTATTGGCTGTTTGCTACCAAAATAAAGTTCCCCATAAACATCGTCCTCAATTAAAGTAATTTGATGCTTATTAAGGATATCGACCAGACGTCTTTTGTTTGTTTGCGGCATCGTTCCGCCTAACGGATTTTGATAATGCGTCATTAGCCAACAGGCTTTAATTGGATATTTGCTCGCAATATCCTCTAATGCGTCAAGATCAATACCAAATAACGGGTCTGTTTTAATGGCAATGGCCTTAAGTTTTAACCGCTCAATTGCCTGAAGTGAACCATAGAATGCAGGAGATTCGATAACGACCCAATCCCCGGGCTGAGTCACCGATTGTAAACTCAAAACTAAAGATTCCATTGCCCCTGCTGTAATCACGATTTCATCCGGAGCGACATGGATCCCTTGGGTTGCATAACGCTGAGCAATGTTACGACGCAGTTGTTCATTACCAGGAGGCAAATTAGCCGGGGTATTAAATTTCGATAAGCGCCTAGCAACAGACGCAAGAGACTTCGCGAGTTTTGGATCATCCAATAAGGCGGGTTCTGGAAATGCAGAGCCAAATGGGATAATATTCGGGTCCTTACAAGCTTGTAGGACACCAAAAATAGAGGCATTAATCTCTACATTTTCATTCAAATGTAGCCCTTTTCCTCCTTTTGCGGCAGCAAATGCATTATTGCGGTTTGCCACGTAATACCCTGATTGCGGCCGAGCAACGACCCATCCTTGGCTTTCAAGTAACTGATATGCTTGCACAACAGTCATTAAACTTAAACCAGACTGTTTAACACTTTCCCTCAATGAAGGTAATCTGTCGCCCACTTGCCAGATATTGTCTTCAATTTGCTGACGAATTTGCGCTGCTAATTGTTCGTATCTCGTCATAGCCGCCTCAACTGTTATAGTTAATATCCCAATAATTGTTACTATTATAGTTTATCGTCTCATGTTCTACTTATCCACACATTCACCTGACTTTTTTTTAACTATAAGCACAAAAAATTTTTCGTTGAATTGCGGTTATTTTGCATTCAGGTGTGAGCAATTCCTTTTGCTAGGGATTAGCGCCTCAATTGCTCTCATCAAAACGTTAAATATTGCGTGCCATTAACATATCCACTCAGGGGTCAATATGTTTGGACTAACTGCGCTGGAACTTGCCCGTATACAATTTGCTTTTACGGTCTCGTTTCATATTATTTTTCCAGCCATTACTATTGGGCTAGCAAGTTACCTTGCGGTGCTACAAGGTCTATGGCTTAAAACTCGTGACGAGGACTATATAAAACTGTTCCATTTTTGGTCGAAAGTTTTTGCGGTTAATTTCGGAATGGGCGTTGTTTCTGGATTGGTGATGGCATACCAATTTGGTACCAACTGGAGTTTCTTTTCAGATTTTGCGGGTGGAATTACCGGCCCATTGCTCACGTATGAGGTATTAACCGCGTTCTTTCTTGAAGCCGGTTTCCTTGGTGTCATGCTGTTTGGCATGAACCGAGTGGGTGAAAAACTGCACTTTTTTGCCACCTGCATGGTTGCATTAGGTACCATCATTTCCACTTTCTGGATTTTGGCATCTAACAGTTTTATGCAAACACCGCAAGGTTTCGAAATCATCGATGGTCGTATCGTCCCCGTTGATTGGTTGGCCGTCATTTTCAACCCATCGTTTCCATACCGTTTATTGCACATGACCACGGCTGCTTTCCTTGCTGCGGCATTCTTTATTGGTGCTTCTGCGGCATGGCATTTACTCAAAGGCAATAAATCCAGTGCCATGAAAAAAATGTTTTCCATGTCCCTGTGGTTGATTTTAGTGTTAGCCCCTGTCCAAGCTTTAATCGGTGATGCTCACGGCCTAAACACACTTAAACATCAACCAGTTAAAGTTGCCGCAATGGAAGGTCACTGGGAAAACAAACCCGGAGAAGCCACCCCGCTAATCTTGTTTGGTATTCCAAACCAAGAGAAAGAAAAAACCGAATATGCCATCGAAATTCCGTATCTTGCGAGCCTGATATTAACCCATAGTATTGATAAACAAGTGCCTGCATTAAAAGAATACGCGCCAGAAGACAGGCCGAACGTGTTTATGGTGTTCTGGTCGTTCCGTGTAATGGTCGGGCTGGGCTTATTAATGATAGCGGCTGGAGTCTGGGGTTTATGGCTGCGTTATCGTAAAAATCTGTATGAATCCAAAACCTTCCTGCGCTTTATGTTCGTCATGGCACCTTCTGGGCTGATAGCCATCCTTGCAGGTTGGTTTACAACAGAAATTGGCCGCCAGCCATGGGTTGTTTATGGGCTACAACGAACCTCTGATGCGGTCAGTGCACATGGTGAAATGCACATGAGCATCAGTTTAATCGCCTTTTTTGTCGTTTATGGCGGTGTTTTCGGGATTGGCTATATGTACATGATGAAATTAATTCGTAAAGGTATCGCGGAGGACGCAGCTCATGGGCATTGATTTACCTCTCATTTGGTTTGTCATCATCGTATTTAGTATGTTGATGTATATTGTTATGGATGGTTTCGATTTGGGGATCGGTATTCTCTATCCAGCCCTAAAAGATAGCCAAGACCGTGATCTGATGATGAATAGCGTTGCCCCTGTGTGGGATGGCAATGAAACTTGGTTGGTTTTAGGTGGGGCCGCTTTATTTGGCGCCTTTCCTCTCGCTTATGCGATTGTCCTTGATGCCCTGTCAATTCCGTTAACTTTCATGTTATTGGCCTTGATTTTCCGTGGCGTCGCCTTTGAGTTTCGCTTTAGAGCGGACGAATCACACCGCCACCATTGGGATCACGCCTTTATTTGGGGTTCAATTTTTGCCACCTTTGTTCAAGGTGTGGTAGTTGGTGCCTTTATCCAAGGCTTCCATGTGGAAAACCGTGTTTACATGGGGGGTTACTTCGATTGGTTCGCACCTTTCCCACTATTTTGCGGATTTGGCCTCGTGGTCGCTTATGCACTACTAGCTTGTGGCTGGTTAATCATGAAAACTGAAGGCCACTTACGTAGCACAATGTATCGCGTTCTAAAACCATTAACATTACTGATGTTAGCGGTCATTGCGGTAATCAGCTTCTGGACCCCAATGTTAAATGAGGCAATCTTTGAGCGTTGGTTCTCACTGCCGAACCTGTTCTTCTTTTTACCTGTTCCGCTACTGGTATTAGCCTGTACTTGGTTGATCCTAAAAAACGCTAAGCGCCAACAACATGACAGCGTGCCATTCTTAGCGGCTTTAATGTTAATTTTCCTTGGGTTTACTGGTCTAGGTATCAGCATCTGGCCAACGCTCATTCCACCTGCAATAAGTTTCCGTGATGCCGCAGGCCCATCCGAAAGTTTAGGCTTTATGTTAGTGGGTGCGTTATTCATTATTCCTGTTATTTTGGTTTATACCTATTGGAGTTACTATGTCTTCAGAGGAAAAATTACCCCAGAACAAGGCTACCACTGATAACGTGGCAGCCTCCCCTTGGTGGAAAAAACTCGGTTGGATGGCCATTATCTGGTTCGGAAGTGTACTTGCTTTATTTGCATTTTCGTCAGTGTTTAAATTGATGATGACAGCCGCTGGAATGAAAGTGAAGTAATTTACCGTTCGATATGCCGTATGCTAAAAATCATACGGCATTTTTATTAAAATTAACGATTCATCACCGTGAATTGCCCTCTCTACTGCTGAGAATCTCTCTATATAAATATCCGCCCCCAATCATCCGCTAGCGGTTGCAACTTGCAAGTTTATTCATGATAATGATAATAATTACCATATAATAAAATTATCATTAATAAAGGAGATCGTCCGTGGCCACTGAACAACCTGTTGAAAAAAACATCTACCGCCCGGCTCCACCACAGCTCATTCAAGTCAAATCCATAACCGATATCAGCCCATCTATTCGTAGTATTACTTTCACCGGTGAAAGACTCAATACATACCCAACAGATTGTGAAGGTGGGCACCTGAAAATATTTTTAGCCCCTGATTTAATCAGCCAGCCCGCACTCCCTATCCTAAGTAAAGAAGGCCGTAGCTGGCCAGAAGACAAACCTCGCCCATTTGTTCGTACCTATACCGTCAGAGCCATCCGTCCAGAAGTTAGCGAGATAGATATTGAATTTGCTATGCATGATGGCGCAACTGGTCCTGCATATCTATTTGCTCGGGATGCAAAACCAGGAAATTGGATGGGAATTACCAACCCAGGTGGCCCAGACCCATTATTACCTGCCAGACAACATTACTTCATGGCTGGTGATTCAAGTTCCCTACCCGCTATCGCCGCATTATTAGAAAAAATGCCAGCGAATGCCCAAGGCAAAGTTGTACTACGATTAGATAACCCAAAAGACGTAAGAGAACTAAAAAAACCTGAACAAGTTGAGGTGATTTGGGTTTGTGGTGATATCACCAAAACCGCTGAATTAATTAGCACATTTAAGTCTTGGGACATCCCAAGCAGCGACTGCGCTTTCTGGATTGCGGGTGAAGACCAAATTATTCGTGATTTGCGTCGTTATATTCGTCGTGAAAAAGGTTTTGGTCGTGATGATATCTATGCGATCCCTTACTGGCGATATGGCTATGATGAGGAAGGTTACCATCATGAGCGCCATGCTGTAATGGATAATCCTGACGATTAACTTCACTTCAAATATTTAGTTCGCTTATTGGTTTATAAATTCTAATAAGCGAACTTATTTCCTGATCTTGCCTGTCTTCATCAAGTTGTTAGCCATTATATTCCTCAACAATAAACGCCCTAAAATACTTTTCATACCCATTAATGTTATGTTATAACGTAATGGTTTTTATGGTCGTTATATTCACTACAAAAATAGGAAAACCACTGTGTACAAAATGGCAATTTTAAAAACTAGTCTTTATATTGCATTAGCTCTCACTAGCTATACTGCTGTTGCTCATGGCTCACATAGTCACTCCCATCCACAATCAGAGAAAGCGCTACAAGCTTCAAAAGGGATTTTTGAAGATACTGACGTCAAAGACAGATCTCTTAGTGACTGGCAAGGCATCTGGGAATCTGTTAATCCATTACTATTAAATGGAAAACTTGATGAGGTTCTAGAAAGTAAAGCGAAGAAAAATAAAGACAAAACTGTTGAAGAGTATCGTGAATATTATAAAAAAGGTTATGCCACTGATGTTGACAGTATTGGTATTGAAAACGATGTTATTGAGTTTACTCAAAATGGTACTGTAAGTAGCTGTAAATATGACTACGCCGGTTACAAAATTCTTCATTATACTTCAGGAAAAAAAGGCGTTCGTTACTTATTTGAATGCAAAGATACAAACTCAAAAGCGCCTAAATTTATCCAGTTTAGTGACCATATTATTGAACCACAAGCCTCGGGGCATTTTCACCTATATATGGGAAATGAATCTCAGGAAAAATTATTAAGTCAGCTAGAAAATTGGCCAACTTATTACCCATATACCCTCACAGATGAGCAAATCGTACATGAGATGCTCTATCACTAATCGGCTTCCTATATAGGAGTCTAACCTATGCCCCGTGGGTAAATCGCGGGGCATATAGTTAATAGCAATGCTAATTAGTGGTTATAAGCCAATAATGCCTTATGGCATAATTGTGATCTCACACAATCCTCTATAGTAAAATTCACCATTGAAACCATTTCATCACTACTAAAACGTTGTAATGCATCAGCTAACCCTGAAGACACACCTTCTGGTAAATCACACTGGGTCACATCACCATTGACTATCACCGTCACATTTTCACCAAGCCGAGTTAAAAACATTTTCATTTGAGTGACTGTGACATTCTGAGCCTCATCTAATATCACGACGGCATTTTCAAATGTTCGGCCTCGCATATAAGCAAATGGGGCTATTTCCACTTTAGCAATTTCGGGACGCAAACAATATTGCAAAAAAGATGCGCCGAGCCTTTTCACCAAGACGTCATAGACTGGGCGAAAGTAAGGCGCAAACTTTTCTGACATATCCCCCGGTAAAAAACCGAGATCTTCCTCCGCTTGAAGAACGGGCCTTGTCACAATGATCTTATTGATATCTTTATGAATTAACGCATCAGCCGCAAGTGCAGTACTGATGTAAGTTTTACCACATCCCGCTTCACCATTCGCAAAAATTAATTGCTTATGTTTAATGGAATTAATATAGAGTTTTTGAGCTTCATTTCTGGGCAATATAGGGGATTCATCACGCCGTTCTTTTGCCATACCGATAGCTTCAATGCCAGTAAATTCAGCAAATGATGCGACGTTATTGATATCAAAACGACCTGAGCGATCTTTGCGTGATGAACGTTTCATTTCACGGCGTGCCTTTGTTGCAGCTTTCTGTCTACTCATAGTATTAACCCTTCCAGGTATCAGTGATGTCAATTCAAATGACGGACTATTCAAAACAGAGGCGAGCTCCCTTCAAGCTCAAAGTTAATATCAAATATCTATTATGTGGCTGTAACTCCATGCCATAACTCGGCTAATAAAAAAACCGGTTACCAATCTCACCATGGAAATCTCATGATGGAGTGGTAACCGGCTTTGTATTCTCGTGTACAAACACTTATTTCCCATTAGTTTCTCCTGTAACAGCGATACTTTTAAACTAATGAATCTATGTGACAGTAATATGACGAACTGCAATATTTTTTGTGCCTCAATGAGTCCATGTTTTTATTGCAGTTTTCACTGCTTTAAATATAGCGTCATTTTTTTTGATAAAGCAACATTTTTCTAACAAAATTTTGGGCGTTTATTAAATTTTTCGTTATCACACATAAAAACAAAAAAAGTAAAACCACAATAATCAGTTAGTTAACTATTGTGGTTTGAAAGGATAATTAGCGTATTTTACAATTTCCCGCTAACTCAAAACCTGCGGCTTTAGCCGATTGTTCGTCAGTGAAGATGACGGCATTTTTATCAGCGATGGTATTGAAGCTAGCGCAATGTGAAAAATGATATTTTTTAGAATTACGATTACCTTTAATTTCAACCGCATCTGATACAATAGATTTATCTTCTATTACTTGAGGCTGATTTAAGGGTGAGACTGGTGAAATATTAACTCCCTCTGCACTATTTTTATGATTTAAATTCCATTTTTTCTCCCCTGTCACAAATGGGTTATGATGCCCCATTACCTTAGCGATTCGATTATCTCGCTTGATTTCCCAAGAGGTTGGAGGATATTTATTATCCCAAGCCATCAATAACTGTTGTTGTTGACGTGACATAGACAAGTTATAGCGGTCATGCATATAAAAATATACTCGGGCTACCTGCCCTTTGGCTTCATCTCTTGGCTCAAAGACTTTTTGTTTAAAATCAACTCGGCTACGGCACATTCCGTATGGATACGGTGTATTAGTGGATAATTGCCCAAAACTAAAATTGCTTCTATCACCATTCACTTCACCAATAGAAGGCGCTAAATTATGCATATCTGCTTCCATTCGGCCAAAAATAGGGTCACTAGACACACAGTTTTTCCGCCCCCCTTTTTGCCAGCATTGCCTTTGATGACCAAACACCCATGCTGGAACAATATGCTCCCATTCAATACGCTCAGCTCGGTTCTGTTGTTTACGCACTTGGTAGCCACAAGAGGCTAAGTCAACCTTTCCCCCGCTTTTTCCTACCCATTCCCACTGGCAACCACAATATATTGTTCCCTCTCCTTGATGATTTTGATCTGCATAAACCTGCGTTTTACTTAGCACTTTAGCTTCTGTAAACGAATTTGGTGCGGAAAATGAAAAAGCAGAGAAAAGAAATAATAGAATCGAAAAAATGAATTGATAATATTTGGACAAGCTAAATTGTTTCAAAATAACACCACTAATAAGAATATATGCGAAGAATTAATATAAATGCATTAGTTTTTCCTCTAACACATTAATGCATAAGAAGAAATATCACATATTCTAATCAAATAGTAGCATAAATGATATCAGAGATGACCCAATTTTATGGCTCACCATCCATATCGGAATTTATGCAGCTTTAATAGGATATCTAAGTCTTATTAGTAAAAAGTAAAGTATGACTTACTCACATAACGAGAATGCCAGTAAGCCACGCCATTAAAAATTACACGCTTGGTCTTTTGCGATATAACCATAAACCAGGTAAAGAAATACCAATAGACAAGGCTCCAACAATGAAAGAGGCTTTTAAGAAATTAGTCACTAGAACTTCAACTAATTCAGGGTCATAGCCAAATTGCGATATTTTAACGACTGAAATCATTGCAATATAGGCACTAATACCTGGAAACATTGGGATCACGGCAGCAACAGTAAACACTTTAGGATGAGCTAACCACCAACGCGACCACTGAATACCGATAATACCGATTAAAATTGCAGCAAGAAAACTTGCCCACTCAATTTGCAATCCTAATGTCATCAGTATCATTCTAAAGCCATAGCCAATAGCACCCAATAAGGCACAATATTTCAATGCCCTTACAGGCACATTAAATACCATAGCAAACCCTGCAGCCGGTATAGCGGCTAATAGCATTTTCTCACATAAAGAGAATAGAAATTCTATGCCCATTCTTTTAAACCCCAGATTGTCATTGCTAACACAACCCCAATACAGGTAGCCAAAGTGAGAAGGCTCGCCATTGTCCAACGCGCTAATCCTGTATTAACATGCCCTTTAAACATATCAGCGACTGCATTAATTAATGGAAAGCCGGGAACTAAAAGCAATACACTGGCAGCCATCGAAATTGTTTCAGTCACAGCCAAATACGGTATTTTCAATAATAAACCTGAGACCGTGGTAGCAACAAAGGCAGTAATACAAAAATTAATTAACGGATTCATTTGATGGGAAGTTAACACTTGCCGCACATACATTGCACAACCGCTGGCTAAAAATGTAATTAACGCACTCTCCCATCCACCTCCATTCAACCTACTAAAACAAGCACAAGATAGTGCCACCATCAGCACCATTAACCATCGAGGATAACGCAACGGTTTAATTGATAATAATTTCTTTTTTAATTGTTTTCGGTCTAACAAATGATGTTCGACTAGGATGACTGCATGCTGAACTTCAGTAACAACATGCATATTTATACCGCGGTCAATAATGCGTCGTGTTGACGTTAAGCAGCGACCATCAATTATAGTGGTTAAAACTAATGAATTAGATGAAATAGCACTATCGACTTGGCTTGCTCCAAGTGCAATACCCAAACGGGTCGTCAATTGTTCAACGAGCATACTTTCAGCGCCATGTTGCAATAACAATAAACCACACTCAATACATAGCCGAGTTACCTCACGTTGCTGATTAACAGGATCATCTTGGTCTGTTTTTTGCTCATTTAATACATGCTCTGTCATCTTGCCCCCAACATTGTGACAACCATTCAGATATCTACCTAAACATGTTAATCTTTATAAATATCATAAAGACAAATATCAGCTTAAATGATGATCTCTTTCAGGTAAATCTGTGATTGAGGTAACGTGATTTAAACTATTTCGTAAAATTTGTTATGTTATTTTCTTATTGAAGACAAATTGTAGGATTAACCATTCATGAATAGCCCTCTAACAGCTAAAACCCCAAAAGGCCAACGTCGGCATCAGGCGTTGATCACTGCAGCAACTGAAATTTTTCTGCAGTATGGGTTTGAAGGCGCAACTCTGGATATGATTATTGAACGTGCTGGGGGCTCTCGCTCAACCTTATATAAAAATTTTGGTGATAAAGAAGGGTTATTTGCTGCGGTTATTGCATCAATGATTGATGATATTTTTCAAGAGCCCGACGAAAAAACACCACCACTGGATACGATTGAGTCCATACTTTCTTTTTATGGTTCTCGATTTTTATTGAATGTGCTTAAGCCTGAATCCATTGGGTTATACCGGTTAATTTTAGGTGAATACAACCGTTTCCCAGAAATAACTCACGCATTTTTTGAGCAAGGTCCAGTAAAAAGCTATCGTCTGTTGACACAAAAATTGGCTTTGCTTCCTGACGTTAAAGTGGATGAAAAAACATTGTTAAGCATTTCTTCACGCTACCTAGAAATGCTAAAAGCAGATGTGTTTATCACCACTTTCTGTATTGCTGATTTCAAGCCCAGCGATGAATTTATTCAACAGCAAATTGCTATGTCTGTCGATATCATCGCTAGTTATATCCGTAAAATCAGTAAAACCACAGCCGACTAAGCTAGAACTGATTGGGCTTGTTCTTTGGCTGCCATGGAATTATTTGCGATTAAAACTTGAGGGCCGTACAACGCAGACAGCATGGGTGCCATTCGTTCCATTTCTTCTTGATCTCGCCCGTCAGGTTGTAGGGTAACAACCAGAGCACGACAATGTTGCTCCATCGCTTCTTTTGCATCTTTTAACCAACGACGTATATATTTCATGCTTTCCATATCTTCTAAGGATGGTTTTTCTTTTTTAACCACCGGAGGATATATCAATACAAACTCATTTCTTCTTGCCAATAGCATATCCATTTCCTCTAACCATAAACGGGTTTCATCCATCGTTGAAGGAAATACATTCATCTCACAGATTGGCCAGCTTTCTGTTTTTATCATCTTTTTGTTCATCATAATCATCTCTTTTGTCATCATTACTCAAAGTGTACTCAAATGTACACTTTTACATTGAACACAGTCAAGAATGATTATCATTTGTGTTTTGCAAATTATGCTATTACCGCGAGTTACTAACAGTAATACTCTCAATATGCAGTAAAAATTTATCAATTAAAAACATTCACGTGTTCGAGTGATGCGTTTTTGAATATGGGATGTTATTCTGACGATATTATGAATTTTAAAAGCGAAAATATGATGAAAAAAACTCTTCCAATTGCATTTAGCCTTTTAATGGCTTTCACTGCATTTAATGCAAATGCAGGTGCTACCTGTGATACTTATTTCAAAGAAATGAACGACCTGGTTAAGCAAGCTGAAGAACAATATAAAGATGAAGCCAATGCAGGTGAACAAATTGCATTAATGAAGTCACAATTAGAGGAAGCGAAAAAAGCCCTTGCTAGCTACCCTGATGATGCACAAGAGCAAGCTTGTAGCCAAGCACTTAAAGCAATTGAGCAAGCCAAAGAAGCGGTTAAAACACCCTAGATTTGTTCGCTTTTAATAGACAAAAAATAGCCTGCTAAGCAGGCTATTTTATCTTATCGAACCACAAGAACTGAAATCTTAGCATAGGAAACAATCCCAGAGGCATTTGAACCTAATAAATGCGTTGAAATACTTGGATTGCGTGAGCCGATAACAATAAGATCAGCATCAATAGCTTCAGCTTCTGATAAAACTTTGTCTCTTGGTGAACCAAACTCAACCTTATAAGAGATTTTGTCTGACGGATAATCAATTTTTTCAATGATTTCTTTTAACTGTTCTTCTGAACGTTCAAGTGCTTTTTTAGCAAATGAGGACAATAAATCATAATGATAACTGTAGCTCATTGAAAATCTTGAAACATCCGGAACTGAGTGAAATAAGTGAATTTTCGCATCTGAAATTTTTGCTAAATAAATAGCATGTTTTAATGCATTATCTGTTAGTACATCTTCAGATATATCCACAGGAACCAAAATTGTTTTATACATATGATGCCCCTTATTAGTTATGTTTACATTTTTATTCAAGCTGTATTGTTGTGTATTTTTACAACTTGGTTATTAGGCGTAGCGGGTGAATATTGTCCTTTTAGTCTTCTAAGTATAGTCTTACTACACTAAAAAAAGCTGTGAAGCCCCTTACTATTACAACAAAAATTATTCTTCTAAATGCCATTTATGCAAAACGCGATGAATAAAAGGAGTTACGATTAATCCAATACTGATAATAAAAACGCTTTGTAAAAATAGACCATAAATAGCAATAAAGAAACGACCTCCTCGTGTAATAGGAGCCGGCTCAATAGCTTGTCCACTCAACATAGACAACGCATTAAGCATTGACTCAACAACTGAGTGACCTTCAATAAAATAAAAACCAACTATACCTGGTAATAAGCCAAGAAAAAAAATCAAAAGTGCGAGTAAATAAAAACGCAAAACTCTCAGAACAAAGTGTTCAACACGCAGTAATTCTTGCGAAAACTTTTCCATATTGACTCAAACTCACCTTGTTATAAGTAAGATCAATTAACTTGAGTACTAAAATTAATTAAATTGGCAATATAAATAATCAAATAACAAAGAACCCACCCGATAAGCAGGTTCTTCTCTAATTATTAACGTACAACCAGTACTGATGTTTCCGCGTAGCGCACTATTCCCGCGGCTGTTGACCCTAAAAGATGAGTTGTAATATTTGGACGACGAGAACCAATAACAATAATATCTGCATTAATGTCTTTTGCTGTATTAATCACTTCATCTCGCGGGGAACCAAACGTTATAGTATAACTAACATCATCATGAGGTAAATCAATTGAATCCATTAACATTTTCATGTCTTCTTCCGCTTTCACCGTCGCACGGTCTTTGATTTCCATGTAACCTAAGGCGTACGCATTAATAATTGCTGAAGAAATGGGTAAAACATGAATAAGATGAATTTTAGCACCGGATTGCTTTGCAAGATTAACCGCGTGACGGACTGCTTTACTGGTTAATTCATCTTCTGTTAAGTCGATAGGGACCAGAATCGTTTTATACATAACCCCTCCTAAAATAGTTAAAATGAAGTTCTACAACAAAATTATAAACAATTACTAATAAATGTCTCTTATCCACAAAGATAAATGAGATCTCTAACTACAAATAAAAACAAGCTATTCCCTTAGCCATGGCGTTACGGTTAAACCAACTAACATACCTTCAGGACTTAATAACCTTGTGACTGTTTGCCCCCAAGGTTCCATTCGGTTATTAACTAATAAGACATAACCTTCTTTAAGGCAAATTTTTGTAATTTTTTCAATGTCTGAAACCTCAAACTCCATCCAGCTTTGCGGAGTAGGTATGTTTTTAGGCCATTCACCTTGACCAAAACACGATTGAGCGGCTTGCTCTATAGGCCAAAGTGCAAAATGTTTGACACCTTCTAGCCCTTCTTGCTCACAAGTTAAATATTGGCTCCCTTCTTCAATTGGTTTTAAAGGTAGCTTTAACAACTCAAGATAAAAAGAGTGACTTTTTTTATAATCTGTAACTATTGGTCCAAATCCTGCAACAAACAATACATCAGAACTATCTTGTAAATGTATCATCTCGCGTTCCTATAAAGTAATGAGATACTAAAAATTTACTGCTTAATAAAATAGATAATGACTTTTAACATAGAAGATAATTAATCACTGATTGTATTCGCTGTAGATATCATCTTTTCAACCATTCTTTGAGCCTTCAAGCCCTCTTCGCCACTGACCAACGGTTGAGTTTGATTTGAAACAGAATCAATAAAATGGCGAATTGCACCATCAAAGCCGCGTTGAACTAAAATCGAATCCCAATTAGCCGGTTTTCTCTCGCTAATCCCAATGGCATTTTCGTTCCACCAATGGTTCATATTGGTTATTTGGTGAATACTGTCTTCAGCCACCACAATAAGTTGCTCTTGTTGGCTTCCTGCTTTGCGATGCATCGATGTTGTTAACCAACTTTGGCCAGCTTGCATATGGTGCTCTGCATAAAATAGCTCACCAGCATTTGTGTTATGAATACTACCACTGATTAATTCTACATTTTTTTGCGCTATCCACATTACAGTATCAACAACATGCAAATAATCATCTAATAACGTAAATCTAGCGTCATTCGGCCCTACGCTGTTCATACGGTGCTTATCCATACGAATAGACGTGATATTTTTAATATCCTGTTTAACTGCCAAATAAAATGGCGAGAAGCGGCGGTTAAACCCAACCATTAACATTTTCTGGCGTCGCGCTGCAAACTCAATTAATTGCTCGGATTGTTCAATTAATTCAGTCAATGGCTTATCAACATAGATATGGACGTTTGCCTCTAATAGCCGCTTGATTACTTCAAAATGGCTTTTCGTCGCACTATGAACAAAAATAGCATCACATTGCTGTGCTAGTGCGTCAATATTGCTAAACAGGGGGATTCGATAACTATCACAAACTAATTTTGCCTTTGATTGATTAGGAGAAAAAGCGCCAACTAACTCCCAATTTTCTTCTTTCGTTAAAACCGGTAAATACGCTTTTTGTGCAATAGAACCTAAGCCAACTACACCTAACTTTAATTTTCGCATCGTAAACACGCCTATTAATGATTAATCTGAGCAAGAATAATCTCATTAATATCAATTAAAAAATTTTTTTTTGGGTAATAACGTAATTTTAATTAGAAATAAATATACAACATTTTGTTTTTTATAAATAAAAAACAAAATCAAGTGAAGAATGAGAATGAGTAACTACATAAAAAAAAGGGTTGATTTCTTAAATGAGAATGGTTATCTTTTACCTCGTGAATACTTGAGTAAATCACTCAGGTTTATCACAAACGACATTGCTCACATTGCTTCCAGTTTAGCAGGCCAACTTTATATGTTGGCCTTTTTTTTGTTTAAAATTACACACTATTTTCTGCGTATTGCACTACTAAAGCTCCATGATTTCAAATGCCCAACATACGCTAGACGCTGGGTTGGCATGAAAGTTGGCACATCACCTGTACGCATATGTAATATATCCGCAGGTGTTATCCACGATGAGTTACCTTCAAATAAGGGAATACCTGCATATTTATAAGCATCGAGGACAAACTGTGAACAAAAGAAACCATTAGCTTGGTCTATATCATCGCCTAATTGAACTTTAGCTAAGGTTTTTAAGCAAAAATTACGTATCGTTTCACCAATTAATGGAAGCTCACATACCCTTTTTGTGATCATCCAAGGCGCTATCATCACAATACCTTTATAATTATATTTATTTCCATTATTTTGAACTGAAAACTCGCGTAATTTTTCTGCATGCAATGATGTTAAGCCTGTTTGCCTCAGCACTACCATGTTGTTAGAGTCTCTCACTGCTTGGTCTAATGTAATGATCCTAACGCCACTTCCAACAGACTCAGCTACTTCCCCCAAACCCAAGTAAATAGATGCGTGGCTTACCCCACTAATACTAAATAACCGAATTCCCCATGAATTTAACCCTGTAGCAGAAGATAAAAGAATATCGCCTGGCAACATGTCAGAAACCGCCAACGGCTCAACAGAATCCTTGATAGGAATCGTGTTTGCGTGTTGAATATTAAACTTTAAGCGATTAGTTTCTTCATCTGATTTGAATTGAGTTGAACACCCTGAAAGAGAAAAACAAAATAAAAATAGCAGGAAACAATAAAATTTCATTCAATAACACCCGATAGTCATCTTTCTTTTTAGTTTTTAATTAATGAGATAATATCGCTTAATCTATTTTATGACTACTGTTTATTTCTATAATAGAAGAGTTAGAATATTACTCATATGAGTGGTGCATATTGAAATGAGCTAACGTAATCTAATGAAAATTAGTTTTAACAACTTAAATTTAACCCTCTAGTAAACACTAGAGGGTTACATACATTCAATTAACTAATAACATATTCTGGGTAAAAAACGGTTACTGAATGATATGTCTTCTTTTCTGTCGCTTTATTCTTTTGTACTGCAACTGTAGTATTATCTTTAGAACCAAGCGAAACACGTATGTTTTTTTTAGAGCGACTTAATTTATAAGGCATACCTAATAAACGACGTGCATTATTATTACTAACCATTATCGACTCCTTAAACTACTAAATTAAAATTCATTAAAAAATGAACATCAAAAAATATAGTCATCGTTGACCACAAAGGCTTTTTGTTTCATAAAATGACAAAACAAAATGTAACTCTTTTAGTATAGCACTAAATCACCAATATATAATCCAGTTTTATTTATTAATTTCCATCAGTTATCATTTTGCTGGTTACAGCTCTTCATAAAACAATCAAATTATAGTGCGTTAAAAATATTAGCATACGTCGTTCCCTACTCTAGTGGTGAAGCAGGACTCGAGCATTTATCTTTCCAAATTTGGTTAACCTGTTCAGGCAATAATATTTCATGTCCTCCATCAATAAATGGAATTGAAATATCCATGCGACCTTCATCATTAGTATAAGCTTTAACAATAAAACGCTTAAATCCGTCAGGCTTATCATTTTTATATCGATAAACCTCCCCACAAACATAACCTACCTTACCATTATCTGCAGTGTAACGAGAAAAATGATATTCAATATTTCTAAACTTTGCTGCTTGTGGGTACGCTAGAACGTCATAAACATTCTTTTTCACTTGCTCAACTAAACTTAATTGAGTTGGTTTCATATATAGTGCTCCTAACAAAAATGCAGCACCAAAAATGAGTATCGCAATGATTACTTTGAAGAAATTCATTTTTATTCTCGCCATATATGACCAACTTTTTAGAAATAATATTTTTTACGATGATAACCAGATATCAATTAAAATCCATCTTTAAAACGTAAATGTTCTTATATTTATCCTTTTTTAATTTAAAATATGTTAAATATAAAAACCCTTCAAAAAGTAATGTTAAGTTGTGTTTAATATTACAACTGTTTTTTACTTTTAATCATCTAGAAAATTTTTCTCATACTATTGTGTTCTTTTAGAAACTATCAGTATAGTAAGGAAAACATTACAATAATAGGAACTAAAAAATGAAAACAATAGGCCTTATTGGCGGCATGAGTTGGGAATCAACGTTACTTTACTATCAACAGCTTAACGAAGGTATCAAACAACAACTAGGTGGCCTGCATTCGGCTAAAATTGTTTTATATAGCGTTGATTTTTCTGAAATAGAACAATATCAATCTAGCGGGCGATGGGATTTAGCCGGCCAGTGTTTAGCTGATGCAGGAGAGAGTTTAAAGCTTGCAGGTGCTGATTTCCTTGTTCTTTGCACAAATACCATGCATAAAGTTGCACCACAAATTGAATCTCAAACAGGTCTTCCTTTATTACATATTGCTGATGCGACGGGTGAACGCATTATACAATCAGGTATAAAAAAAATTGGACTCCTAGGTACCGCTTTTACTATGGAGCAACCCTTCTATAAGCAAAGATTAATTGAAAAATTTAACGTGGATGTACTAATACCTAACCAGCAAGATAGGAAAATAGTTCATGATATTATCTATAATGAACTATGTTTAGGGGTAATAAATGACAAATCTAAAAAAGAATATCAGCGTATAATGGCATCCCTTGTAGAAAACGGGGCTGAAGGTATTATTTTAGGCTGTACCGAGATAACATTACTAGTTAATCAGAATGATACGACCGTAGGAATATTTGATACTACTGCCATTCATGCTCAAAAAACAGTAGAAGTCGCACTATCTGTTTAACCAACATTAAATCCTTTCTTTAGTAACTATTGTTAAATATAGCCATTGTTAAAGAATAGTATCAAAATTAACATATTATCTAGTGCAAAATTTCATTTAATACTATTAAAAAGAATTTTGCACCCATTAAACTTCATATTTAGATCATAATGTATAATAATATCTTTCCCTGTTGTTAATTATACTTGAGCTAATCTTATAAATATCATTTATACTTATTCACCTTACTTCATCTATCTTAAATTTACAGATTATTACCCATTGAATATTAATTTTCATCTAAGATAATAAAAAAATTTATTATCGAATTGACAATGGATCACTATGAATAAAAATAATGTTGGTAATGCCGTGTTGGGCAAATTTATTAAACAAAAACGTATAGAGCATCAAATTACGACAAAAAAAATGGCAGAATTAATATCTATCTCTGAAAAGTCATACATAAAATATGAAGATGGGAGTCTTTCCATATTCATTGAACATCTTATGGTAATATCTAACACATTGAATGTAGATGTTAAAACATTATTTGATACCTACGTCAACGCACAACCATGTACATAAGTATATTTCACTATCGTGCAAATTATGTTTTACATTGAAAGAGTAAGGTATAGGCCTCGACAAGCAAAAATAAGCTAGATAACATACAAACATAACTTCAACACGAGATAAGAAATCACTATGAGCCAATCAAAAGCGGAGAAACCTCCCTTCTAATAACAGTAACATTAACTTATTAGAAGGGAAAATTATGAATTATACTAAATTTAATATAGAGACATGGTTACGTAGAGAACATTACAATATTTACGAAAAAACCATAAATTGTGGGTTTAGTTTAACAACTAAGATAGATATCACAAACCTAAAAAAATATATAAATTCAAATGGTTATGAATTTCATCCATCAGTGATTTATTTATTATCACGGGTAGTTAATACCTATAAAGAATTTAGGTTTGCAAAAAAAAATGATGAACTAATTTTATGGGATGAAGTGCACCCTAGTTTTACTATCTTCCACAAAGATACCGAAACTTTTTCTTCATTATGGTGCAAGTATTCTTCAGAAATAACAACATTTATGGAGAACTACCACCAGCAATTAACGTTGCATAAAGATAATCTCGATTTGCACCCTCAACCACAGCAAGTTGAAAATGTCTTCTATGTGTCATCTTTGCCTTGGGTTTCATTCGACAGTTTTAATCTAAATATTGCAGATATTACTAATGTTTTTACCCCGATTTTCACTATGGGAAAATACTATAGTGAGAATAATAAAATGTGGCTTCCTCTAGCTGTACAAGTGCATCATGCAGTTTGTGATGGCTTCCATGTAGGTCAGTTTTTAACTACTTTACAAAAGCTATGTGACGAATTAACCCATTAGCCTAGATTACTCTCAGTCATGAAGGAAGCTAGCCTTCCTTCATTTATAGGAAATTAACCTCGTTAAATGGATACTCTCATCATCTTTAATTCAAAAATAATAAGCTTATGTAAATGGCATCCCCAATAGCGTCACTTTGAATAAGATATTCCGTTGGAGTAATCACCATTTTAATGGTGTTGGCGAGTAAAGAAAAAATCAATTCAATAGGATCAGTTGCAGGCATGTTTCCTCCATATTTTTCTATACATTAAGTTCTCATTGGCGCTTATACAATAAGATAAAGGCTATAGCGAAGACACTATCCCCTAACAGATTTTCATCTTTTGATAAATCTCACTGATTAAAATTTAAGCATAGAATAATCATAACTTAAAAAACTGGGTCATTACCTATGGTAAGCTCCATTATATTAAATAATTATCAACCGAGGCTCTAGTTGGTACTCTTTACCTCAAAGATTTATAATACGTTCTGTAATTAAAGATATTAATTTCGATGTATCAACGTCAGTAATAATTTTGCATTTAGCTTCATTATACTTAGCTTTTGGGTCATGATTAATGGAGGTAGATGTGTAAGCAAAACTATGACCGAATAATTTATTAGACTCATATTCGATAGTAATTGAACCGTCAATACCTGAAAAAATTTCAGGTTTAATGAGGTATGCAATAACGCAGGGATCATGGAGAAATGGGTCAAACTCTGCATATCTTCGACACATTTCTGCAACAGTCTGAGCGATAAGGCCACCTTTTTCCAAAGGACTACACAAACCAGCCCTTATATCAGCCTTACTTGTTACATCCAAACCAAGCATAGTAATATGGCGTGCACTATCAAAAACGATATGAGCAGCATGAGGATCCACATAAAAATTAAACTCAGCAGCTGGCGTTATATTCCCCTGTGTAAATGCAGCTCCGCCCATGACTACAATGTCTTTTACATTATCAACTAATTTTGGTTCTTTGATGATAGCGACTGCGATATTAGTAAGAGATGCTATTGTGCATAATGTTATTTCACCTGGATTTGACATTACCGTATCAATAATAAAATCTACGGCGTGACCAGAATAATTTGGATAATCTGATGCGGGAAGCAATACTCCAGCTAGACCATCAGTACCATGAACATGAGTTTTACTCCCACTTTTGGACATTAGTGGACGCTCACAACCTTTCGCTAGAGGAATATCCTGCCTATTTGCTAACGCAAGTAATTGTCGTGCATTATTGTGAACCTTTTCTAATTCTACATTACCTGCAACTGTGGTTATGCCTATTAATTCTATTTCTGGAGAAGCTAAGGCTAAAAAAATAGCCACAGCATCATCTACACCAGGGTCACAATCAATTATTATTTTGTTCATTCTATTACTCCTTGATTTATATGTTATACAAAAATACCAACAATAGTCGCTGATAAACAACTGACTAAAGTTGAGCCAACAATCAATCTAAAACTATTTGATGCAATCATTTTTCCATGTTCTCGGCTTATACTTGTAACGCAACCGATAATCATTCCGATAGAGCCAAAATTTGCAAATGATATTAAAAATACGGACATAATTGCATCCGTTCGTGGTGTAATGCTTGTTAATTTCATATAGTCAATCATAGCAACAAACTCATTCGATAAAATTTTAGTCGCAATAATTGTTCCAAAAGTAACACTTTCATCCCATGAACTACCCAAAATGAAAGCTAAAGGTGAAAAAATATAACCAAGAATTCCTTGAAAACTAATTCCTAAAATATTTAAAAAAACATCATTCAGCATACTAATTAAGGCGACAAAACCGATAATTATGGGAACAATTGCAAGAATAAGCTTAAAGGCATCCTGCATGTGATCTGTCAACACCTCAAAAAATGAACCCCTTTCACCTTTATTTGCCCCCAAAGGACAAGTTGTGATATTTGTGGGTTCATTTGGATTAATAATAGAAACAATAATAAAAGTACTAAAAAAATTGAGACTAACACCAATAAAAACATAGCGTGGCTCTATCATTTGTGTATATGCGCCTAGCAATGCAATATCTACTGTTGAGATAGTACATGCAGCAATAGTATACATCTGTGCTTTAGATAGCCTTGGAATGTAATCTTTAATTGATACATAAGCAGGCATCATTCCCACTATCACAGCACTAATAGCGGCGAAAGACTCTAATTTTCCAACTTTAGATATTTTGTTAATTAGAAATCCTATAGTATTAATAATTAAATCTAGCGCACCGATATATTTAAATATTCCAATTATAGAGCAAATAAAAATCAAAGGTAAAAGAGCTACAACAACAAAAACCATAGAAGTTTTACTGCTTATATCTCCAAAAACAAAATCAATCCCCTTATTAGCATAATTAATTATATAATGAATACCTGATGCTATACCGTCAAGAGTAGCAAGCCCAATGGTAGTATTTAGCATGGTAGACGCGACAATAATCTCCATTGTTAACAATGTTAGTATCGATGGAAGTTTATGCTTTATGTTTTTTTTACTAAAACTAAGCAAATATGCTATAAGAAAAACAAAAATTAGACTAAAAAAGAATATAAG
Organism: Providencia sp. PROV040; assembly: GCF_032706145.1. Classification (NCBI taxonomy): domain Bacteria; kingdom Pseudomonadati; phylum Pseudomonadota; class Gammaproteobacteria; order Enterobacterales; family Morganellaceae; genus Providencia; species Providencia sp. PROV040. The sequence goes on from NZ_CP120530.1 coordinate 2,706,432, forward strand.
GTATTTCATAAATATCACCATGTTAATAGATTTTAATTATGATTAGTTAATTTAATGTCTCCTTAACCCACTAATTAAAAGCAAAAAAAATAATTTTTAATTTCAATATATATGACCTTGCTTAAAAGGTACGATTTTAAGCATTTACATTCAATTTATAATTATATTTATAGTTCAAGCGCCAAACACCCAGGAACATAATAATTCAAATAAACTCTCTTAGTTTGTATTTTTAAACATATAATTCTTAAAATGTGAATCATGTCGCACTTGTAAGCTATACTTTAAATAAAGCTTTTTCTTTTCACAAATAACTCAGAGCGTTAGTTACCTTATAATTTTTTTCAATATCTTATTGTTATTAAGAGTTAATTTCGAATGGTCCTGCAATTATACATTCACTCTATCTCGCTCTCTTTACCACTGCACTGGAAAACTGGCTAAGTTTAAATAGATGAATATATTCTATCTAAATATTATAAATATAGGCTTTATAATGCCCATATAATTCTTACCGTGATTAACAATTTATTAAGTTACTAAAATTTCTAGTGACTACTAAAAATATAAAATAGCTAGTGGGATAAATATTTATTACTTATTTACCCTGCTTATACTAAATAAGAATAAGAAAGACTCAATACAGCTATATTATTTTAGCTCAAAAATAGATACTTTAGCCCCCAAAAAATGGAAAGTAATAATTGAAAAATTTATTGGTTCTGTATCTAGGCATAAAAACAATAGTATTGTTAACTCACATCTGAATAAGGCAGCTATAATTAGATTTTCTGACCTAAAATTTGCAGATGTCATGATGAAAAAGCTCAAATACTCAAGGGGCATTAGGTTTCATGCACGAAAATTTATATTGCAGTAAATACGTTAAAACACTCAATATTATTAATGAAGAAACACACGAATGCTTAGCGCATTTTGGTTGATACATCATTGCAGGCTAAAATATCATCAGAGCACTTGAAAGTTTAAATCAGCTTCCACCGGAGGCATATCGTCAACAGTTAGAAAACTCTAAGTTTGTGTGTCTCTATTAAAGTAGGATGGACACCAATTTTCACCTATTTTATCGAACTGGTATCACTCTTCCCTCATGTTCTGCTATCATGAGCCTCTTTTTATAACTCTCGCTGATTAGGCTTTAAGCATAAAACAATAATAATTTAAAAACCAAATGTACAATTATCCATCAGCAACATAAACCCCAGTAGCAGAACCTATAGAATGACGACCAATAAAGAACAGTACAACTTAAATAAGTTGCAAAAAAGAATTCGCCGCGATGTTGGCCAAGCAATCGCTGACTTTAATATGATTGAAGACGGTGACCGGATAATGGTTTGCTTATCTGGAGGTAAAGATAGTTACACACTACTTTCCATCCTGCAAAGCTTGCAAAAAAGTGCCCCAATCCAGTTCTCATTAATTGCGGTTAATTTAGATCAAAAGCAACCCGGGTTCCCTGAGCATATCTTACCTGCATACCTTGATAAACTTGGTGTAGAGTACAAAATTGTTGAAGAAAATACCTATGGGATCGTAAAAGAAAAAATTCCTGAAGGGAAAACAACTTGCTCATTGTGCTCTCGTTTACGACGTGGAATTCTGTATCGTACAGCAACTGAATTAGGTGCAACTAAAATTGCACTTGGTCACCACCGTGATGATATTTTACAGACCATGTTCCTAAATATGTTTTATGGCGGTAAGTTAAAAGGCATGCCTCCTAAATTAATGAGCGATGACGGAAAACACATTGTTATCCGCCCACTCGCTTACTGCCGAGAAAAAGATATTGAGCGCTTTGCGCAGGCTAAAGATTTTCCAATTATTCCATGTAACCTATGTGGTTCTCAACCAAACCTGCAACGTCAAGTTATTAAAGAGATGCTACGTGATTGGGATAAGCGCTATCCCGGCCGTATCGAAACAATGTTCCGTGCTACTCAAAATATTGTACCGTCTCATTTATGTGATACCGAATTATTTGACTTCAAAAATATTTCTCATGGAGATGAAGTTATCAATGGCGGAGATCTTGCGTTTGACAAAGAGGAGCTACCGCTTCAACCTTTTATAGATGAAGATGATAAGCCCGACTTTACAGCAGAACGCCTTGATATTATTGAAGTTAAATAAACATTTATTGATAACCTCCTCGTATGGAGGTTATTTTTGCTCGGATTAGATGCAAAAAAAAGCCGATGTAAAATACATCGGCATTACAGTGGTCAATTATTCTGTATAAGAACTCAATATGAGAAAAACTACAATTATGGAGCACAACGTTCATCGCTCAACGTTGCATTCACCTGCAGGACTAATACTGCACTAAAACCTCAGTAGTTTTATTGATTTATCTCAAACTAGGTCCGGTTATCGCAAATAAGTCATCAATATTAGAGCCATCGGCTTTTTCTTAACCACCACAAAACGGTTCCAATTAAAACGGCTAATAAAACACAAAATACACTAAAGGCAAAACGGAACTCATTACCAGGGATCCCGCCTAAATTCACACCAAACAGCCCCGTTAAAAAAGTTGTTGGTAGGAATATCATGGCCATTAATGACATTGTATAAATGCGCCGATTCATCATCTCAGTCATCATATTCGTTATCTCGTCAGAAATAATCGCTGTACGTGCAATAAAACCATCGAGATCTTCAATACAACGTCCTAATCGGTCAGAAATCTCTTGAATTCGACGACGATTGGTTTCATCTAACCAAAGCAATTTTTCTGTTGTTAAACGGGAAAACATATCTCGCTGTGGAGCCATATAACGGCGTATCACAATAATTTGTTTACGAAGTAATGCTAATTCCCCTCTCTCAGGAATTTGGCTATTTAATATGAAATCTTCCATATCAATTAAACGCTCATGCAAAGAATCCGTAAAATCACTTATTTCATCTGTAATAGAATCAGCAACCTCAACTAACCAGTCACCTGTACTTTGGGCCCCGACTCCCTGCTTTAAATCATCAATAATAGAATCTAAGGAATTTACTTTTCGATGACGACTAGAAATAATTATCCGATTATTAATAAATACCCTAAACGCAACTAATTGCTCAGGCCGCTGGCCAGCATTGGTATTTAATGTTTGCAATGTTAATAAAATACCATCGCCAACACGAATCAATCGCCAACGTCCTGAATGCCCAGATAAAGCAGACTTAACTTGGTCATTAAAGAGATCTGATTGCTGAATCCAATTAAAACTTTGTGGGTCCTTATAATCATAATGAAGCCAAAACGGTGATTGCTGGTTTGCGCTAGCATTCACGTCAATAGGAAGTAACCCACCGTCTCCATTTAACTGAAATGCATGTACAGGATTTGAATTTTGGAATAAAGAACCATAAATCAGTCCCATGCAATATCTCCCTTTTATAATCAATACGGTATTTTTAGTCGAATAGTGACATATTTGTCATTATTTCAAGAATCGTTCTCACGATACATAAAATAACAAAAAAAAGATTGAGATTAATATCTCATAAAAACAGACAATTTCCCATAAATCACAAAATATCGCCATTTTTGCTAAATAACACTACATAATTGACACAAACGAGCAATAAAGTTCATGATGATTTTTTTATTATGAAAAGGTAGTGTTTATTCCTTTTTTGGTCCTCCTTCCCATTCTCCAGAGGAAGGAGCTTTTTTTCTTTCCTTTAGAAAAAGCAGCCCGTACCTTGCACAGGCTGTATCCTATTTTAATGTTTAATGATATAAAAACTGTGGCTATAAGCGACATCTTCGGGGTTGTTTATCGGGTACCCCTTCAGCCAAGGCTTAATTAAGCGTGCATTGGTATATTGGTAAATAGGCGCGATTGGAGCTTCTTTTGCAATGATTGCTTCCGCATTATTATAATAACGGTTGCGTAATTGTGCATTCGTTTCAATACTCGCCGACTCAATAACGCTATCATATGCAGGGTTATTAAATTTTGGTATATTGCCAGTATGTTGAGATGTAAGCAGAGACAAGAATGTTGAAGGCTCATTAAAATCACCTATCCATGATGCACGTATAACATCAAAATTTCCTGTATTGCGGCTATCTATATAAGTTTTCCATTCTTGATTAACTAATTTGACTTCAGCGCCTAATTTTTTCTTCCACATAGAAGCAATTGCAATCGCAATTTTCTGATGATTTTCTGAACTGTTGTACAACAATGTTAATTCTAATGGGTGATTTGGACCAAAACCTGCTTGCTGTAATAACACTTTTGCTTGCTGGTCTAATTCTTTTTGTGTGTAGCTATTGTAAAGCCCTTTTTCAGGTTTAAAGCCATCGGTGACATCGGGAGTAAAATAATTTGCAGGTTTTTCCCCTGTACCTAATACTTTATTAGCAATTAATTGGCGGTCAATCGCCATGGATAAGGCTTTTCTAACACGAACGTCATCCGTCGGTGCGCGTTGGGTATTAAATGCATAGTAATAGGTCCCTAATTGGTCTGGTGTAAAGACTTCATTAGGAATATCTTTCAATAATTTTTGATAGCGTTGTTTTGGAAATGATTCGGTAATATCCAAGTCTCCCGCTAAATAACGATTAGTTGCATGAGACTCTTGGTTAATCGGGACAAAAGTGACTTTAGTTATCACTGTATTTTGATGATCCCAATAATTTTTGTTTGGAACTAAAACAATTTTTTCATTAACCACTCTGTCAGATAAAACAAAAGCGCCATTTCCGACTAAATTACCTACTTTTATCCAGTCATTACCAAACTTTTCAACGGTTCCTTGGTGAACAGGAAATAAACTAAAATTAGCTGCTAATGAAGGGAAATAAGGTACTGGTTTATTTAAAGTAATCTTTAATGTATGCGCATCAACCGCTTCAACACCTAGCTGTTCAACAGGCAGTTTTCCATCAATAATAGCTTGCGCATTGTTAATACCTGCTAATGCTGCAAACCAAGCAAATGGTGATGATGTTACCGGTGAAACCAGTCGTTGCCAGCTATAAACAAAATCTTGAGCCGTGACAGGGTCACCATTCGACCAACGAGCATCAGTCCTCAGTGTAAATGTCCAAATCCGGTTATCTGTTGTATTCCAATTTTGGGCTACACCTGGGATAGGCTTTCCATGGTCATCCTGGTTAACAAGCCCTTCAAATAAATCACGCATGACTTGCGCTTCCGTTAACCCCACTGACTTTACCGGGTCCAAAGAAGCCGGCTCGTCTTTTAAATGACGCGTAACTTCTTGGTTTTCAGCTAAAACTGTGCCAGTGGGTATCACCGCACTAATAGCTTGTGTAGTAAAAATAACTGAAGAAATCAAAACAGCTAAAGATGTGAATGAATGTTTATGCATTTTATTTTCTATCTTGTTAGTATAAATAAAGTTAACTAAAAGCCTAGTTAAATGATTTCAAGTGAAGGTGCTATTGTTAGCAATATTACTGCATTTACGTCTTAAGTTTCATTTAGGTAAATTAATTATTGAAACATATTTCCGTATATCCATAAAAAACAATAGATTATAGAGCAAAAACTCACTCAGTTTAGATAATATCAAACAGCGATACACTTGAGTTATTCTGTAGTTTATCTTAATTTATCATATGCTGTCATATTTCAGAAATCTACATTTCTCTTGTAATCAATTGATTTACCTATCTAAATATACATAAACTAATACTCGCATTATACAATAATAGCTATGCCCATATCCTTGTCATTTTTCTGATCAGTAAATAATGACTAAAGAAATCAATACAGACAGATTTCCTTTTGTTACACTCCATAAGGCAATTTAAAAAGGTGCATAACAGAAAACGCAAGCATTGAAAAAGCTTAGCTGTTATATAATGATAATGCACCATACCCTAATAAAAAGTATGTAATATTACCTTACTTTGCCCCATGTAGAACTCAAAGTAAGTGATAAGGTTTCTGTATGAAATTTGGTCATTAGTAGAATGTAAAACTCAGCACTGTATAACTACTCATTAAAAAACCTTTAATCGCAAAGATTTTTTATTAGAAGTTAGATTAAGTTAACAGTGAATCACTTTATGAACGGGAGAAAAATTCATGTCGCAAACAGTTAAATTAAAAGGTAATGACATCACAGTTAATGGTGTTTTTTTACAAGCGGGTTCAAAAGCTAAGCCCCTTACCCTTGTCACCAAAGATCTCAGCGAAGCAACGCTGGAAACTTATGAAGGTAAAAGAAAAGTTTTAAATATTTTTCCAAGTGTAGACACTGGCGTATGCGCGGCATCAGTTCGCAAATTTAATAAGCTCGCAAACGAATTGGACAACACGGTTGTGTTATGCATTTCTGCTGACCTGCCTTTCGCACAAGCACGTTTTTGTGGTGCAGAAGGTTTAGATAATGTCGTTATGCTATCTTCTTTCCGTAGTGATTCATTTGCTAATGACTATGGTGTTGCTATCGCTAGTGGTCCATTAAAAGGCTTAAATGCACGTTCCGTTGTTGTCTTAGATGAAAATAATAACGTTATTTATAGCCAATTAGTTTCTGAAACTACTGAAGAACCTGATTACGACAGTGCATTAAACAGCCTTAAATAAGCTTTTTATATCATTTAACTCACTGTAATTAATAATGAAGCGGGAATTTCCCGCTTCATTACTCAATATAAAAACCACACTAATCTACGTGAGCCCAGTACAATGGCTGGTGGTTCTTCGCATTAACAACATTCGCAAATAACTTATTGTCACTCATTATAGAGATCAAAGTATGAGAAAGCGTACTCAATATTTTTAAGGCTTGATCCTGAGTGACAGGGCAACAAGATGTCAAAATATCAATAATAAGGTCTCGAGGCTTATAACCATTTTTCACCAATGCCTCCCACGTGAAACGATTTTTCTTCGTTAAATATTTTACTGCGGCTTTATTCATCAGATAAAGTTCGGCAGCTGAGGCAGCAGACTCAAACATATCATTTTTATAATGACTCTGGCTCATGTATTCGCGTAGCTTACGATTTACAATGAAATTAATAGTGAATTGGTCCATGGCAACTCCTTGTAGGCTGAAATCCATCAGATGAGATTACGATACCCTAAAACAGTAGCTGTCTTTGTTATATAGCAGGAAAATTCACCAATTAGCAATAGTATTAGTAAGGTTTTGCCATACTAAACACGAGCTAAAAAAGGTACGTCTTTAAAATAACATTGAATTAGTGCCCTATTCTCATAGATTTTACCGACTGTTCGTACTACAACATCTCGGCAATACTTATTCAAACCGTGGGTCGGTATTGTCGTTGCAATGTCAGAACCACTAAAAAACAAACCTATTGCTGTTAACACATAGGTTATTGTTTTGTTCATTTAAATTAGTTTTGCTCTTTTTTCGTATTGAGACCATATTCTCTCAATTTATTGGCAATTGCCGTATGAGAAATATCCAAGCGTTTAGCTAATTTACGGGTGCTCGGGTAATCACGATACAAGCGCGCTAATACTGACGCTTCATAGCGTTTAGTAATTTCATCTAGCGAACCATTGAGCGAATCTAAAGCCAGTGCGGGAGGATTTACTACATCAGGTAATTGGATATTCTCTGCTTCCAATATATTGCCATTAAGTTGAGTTAACCCTTGATAAAGGGCATTTCTCAGTTGCCTTACATTACCCGGCCAATAATAACTGCTTAAAAATTCGATTAGCGAAGGCGCCAATTTAGGCTCTGCAATATGAAGCTCTTTGGAAAAACTGGCTACAAATGTCTTGGTTAGCGGTAGAATATCTTCTTTACGTTCACGTAATGGAGGGATGGTTAATGTGAGTACATTTAAACGATAATAAAGGTCCTCTCTGAATTTTTTTTCTGCCACCAATTCAGGTAGATTTTTCTGTGTTGCACAAATTACACGGACATTAACCTTAACTTCTCGTTCCTCGCCAACACGCCTAAATGTTCCATCATTTAAAAAACGTAATAACTTAATTTGCATTTGAGGTGACATTTCAGCAATTTCATCAAGCAATACTGTTCCGCCATTTGCTTGTTCAAAAAAACCTTTTTTACCTTCAACTGCATTTGGATACGCCCCTGCTGCATAACCAAATAATTCACTTTCTACGACATCATCCGGCATCGAAGCACAATTTAAACCTAAAAACGGTTCTTTTCCTCGCGCACTATGCAAATGACAAGCTTTCGCTAAGATATCCTTCCCGGTCCCTGTTTCACCAACGAGTAATAATGGCTCATCCAGCATCGCAACACGTTTAGCCCGTTCAACTACATTTGCCATGACAGGGCTAACAGCAATAATTTGTTCAAAACCACTGCCATCTACCTCAATAACTTGTTTACGTTGCTTATCTAAAATTTCAGCCGATTTTAACAGCAACACAGCTCCTGTACAATGGAGTTTACCATTTTCATCTGCCAAAATAATAGGAGTCACTTGCATCAAATAGTCTTGGCCTTTAATGACGACTTTCTCTGTATAAGCTTCTGGTGACTCTCGTTCAAACCAACGTACCAGCCCTTGGCTACTGACTAACTGAGAAAAGGTTTTTTCTCGAATTTTTGCCTCATCATAACCAAATAATTGCAATGTCATTGGGTTAACCAACTCAATATTTAGCTTATTATCAATGGACAAAACAGGTTCTGGAAATGAGTTTAATAGCGCCCAAACAGCTTTATGCTCTCTTTCTGAAGGCATAAAATAAATTCGGCGAACATCAATAACACCATTGATACGCCGTATTTCTGCCATCAATGTGCTGAATACCTGAAAATCTACAGGTGTAAAATTTAGGTAAATCCTACGTTGAGGAGATATTTCAATACCTTTTAAATCAATATTTTGTAGGACTAAAAGATCAAGTAATTCACGCGTTAAACCGATACGGTCTTGGCAGGTCACTTCGAGGCGCATGGATAGGAACCTTCATCAAAAAAGCCGAGAGAATAAAGGTATTTTAGCCTTAAACATTAAGGGAATACAGTGTTTGTGTCACAAATTGTTGACAGCTTGTAAGCTTCATAGGTATTAACAAATAAAATCACTGCTTTCCTTAATTTTTTAAGGCTTGAAATAACAATAAGCATATTAATCAACAAATGATGCTGCTGAGTGAGTGAAAACTGTCAACTCACTCTGCCAGCGATATTTCTTTACGCTTTATCTTTTTTACTGGGAATAACATTCTTTAATTGGCCAATTAGCTGATGACGAAAATCGGCTAAACGAGGCTTGTTTTCAATCCAAGGTAGTGGTCGGCATAATTCCATCGCCTTAATACCTAAACGTGCAGTTAACAAACCCGCACCAATACCTTGTGCTGCACGTGTTGATAACCGTGCGGTAATGTCTTGAGATAACCAATCCATCCCCACTTCACGAATTAATTCAGATGCACCTGCAAAGGCAATATTAATGAGCACCATACGAAATAGCCGAATTCGGCTGTAATAACCGAGTTCAATACCATAGATTGCCGCGATCCGATTAATTAGACGAATATTTCGCCAAGCAATAAATGCCATATCCACCAGTGCTAACGGGCTCACTGCAATCATAATGGCCGATTCAGCAGAACAACGACTAATTTCTTTACGAGCTTGTTCATCAAGAATGGGCTGAACCATTCGACTATATAATTCAACAACTTCTCTATCATTATGAGAATCATGGAGAGTGGCTTGCCAATTAACAATCGCAGGATGTTGCATTGATAACGCAGATTGTTTTGCCAATTTTTCACAAAAAACCTTTCCTTGCCCCATTCCATGACTGTGCAATAATTCGCGAGCAAAGTCTCGTTCCTCTGCTCGTTCTCTTAAGCGATACAACCGCCGCCATTCACCAACGACTGACCCTACACCCGCCACAACTATTAAACCACCCGCAGCAGCAACACCTAACGCAGTCCAATCTTGTGTTACCCATGATTGATGGATCCAAACGCCCAATTGAGCAACGACACTGACCCCAAAAATCCCTGCTGCAGCGCCAACTAACTTTCTCCAAAAACTCCGTTTTGGTTTTAACGCTTCGTTAATCAGGCTTTCAACCTCACCCTCTTGGCTATCTTGTTCTGCTTCCAAAGAAACTGGAGTGAATTTTTCGAGTTCTCGTTCATCAAAAACTTGGGCTTTTTTTAGCGATTCTTTCGTATCATTTTCACTACTTTCAGCGAAATCTAAACGCTGTTTTAAAGGTTCATTCATTTCAGTTTATCTCCCAACAAAAATTCAAGCGCACTGTCCATACGAATATGTGGCAATGGTTGATCCATTGGCGTTGGCCTTGGTCTGAAATCTTCAAATTGAAAACCTTGAGTTTGCCAGAATTGCTCATTTGGCAACCGTTTTGGGACTTCACCAGGATAAAACATTAGCGGTTGTCCATCACTTAACCGATTCCCTTTTAACGCAGGTAATTTTTCACCTTTATAATCCACAAGGCCACTTTCGGTTGCTTGTATTGATGCTAAACCAACACAATCCATGCTGATCCCTTCAAATGCAGCATGCTGCCATGCCTCTTGCACTAATTGTTGCAATAAAGCCACTAAATTTGCATGCTGATCTGGTGTTACATGGTCTGACTTGCTCGCCGCAAAGAGTAATTTATCAATACAAGGTGAAAATAAACGCCTCAATAATGTGCGTTTACCATAATGAAAACTACGCATTAATTGAGTTAACGCCATTCTCATATCATTAAATGCATCAACACCACTATTTAACGGTTGCAAACAATCAACTAAAACAATTTGTCGGTCAAAACGTTGGAAATAATCACGATAAAAACCCTTTACAACATGCTCACAATAATATTGATAGCGTTGCTGTAATGCGCCAATATTGGTGTTTTTTCCTGCCTGTGCGAGCTTTTTATCACCATATTTGGCTACATTTGGCCATGGGAAAAATTGGAGTGCGGGTGCTCCTGCTAATTCAGCCGGTAAAACGAAACGACCTGGTTGAATAAAATGTTGCCCTTGGGCCTTGCATTCAACTAAATACTGGGTGTAGGCAGCAGCAATTTCAGCCAGCAAATTTTCGTCAACAGGCGCTAAAGGGTCACATTTTTCACACAATGTCAGCCATGGTTGGGCTAAATGTGCACGCTCTCCCTTTATTAAGGTGTTCATTTGTTCAGACCATGCTAGATAATTTAAATCTAGCATGGGTAAATCCAACAACCATTCGCCGGGATAATCCACAATCTCTAAATATAATGATGAGTTATCGACAAAATGGCGCAAAAAAGAGTCTTCTGAACGGTAATGCAATTTAAGGCGTATTTCACTGACACCCCGTGTTGGTGTTGGCCATTGCGGTGGTTCCCCATAAAGGGATGCAATACCTTCATCATACGCAAAGCGTGGTACTGACAAATCACGGTGAGGTATCCGTTTCACCCCTAACAACCGCTTATCACGCGCGGCAGAAAATAAAGGGAGCCGTGCGCCCGCATTCACATTCAATAATTGGTTCACCAGTGAAGTAATAAATGCGGTTTTTCCACTACGGCTAAGCCCTGTTACTGCGAGCCTAACATGACGATCAACACTTCTATTCATCAAATCAGTTAATTCACTGTGCAGTCGTTTCATGCTCCTCCCAAGACTTATCCTTTCAATTTAAACTCATTTTACGTCATATTGCGTTCTATAATTTAGCATAAAACAAATTGTATTAGGTTAACCGTTTAATTAGTACATTAAGCAACCATTTACTTGTCAATAACTTAATAAGTTTACCTATGAACCCTGCTGGGCCATACGTCATAAGCAACACTGCGGCGAATCGAATACCTTTTCGTAGCAAAAGTTTCTTTGCAAATTTTTTAATTCGATAACGAACGTTGTTTGCCATATTTCACTCACTTTTTTATCAAAAACAAAAGGGATTTGGTTTTGAAACCTAATCCCTTATCATGTGATGGTGATGCGATTTATTATAGATTTCGAAATTTACTGTTCACTGTATAAGTATCTGACGTAACGTATCTTTCAATCTGGCGTAGCTTCATTTCACCTGATTTTAATTGTGTATCGATTTGGTTAATAAGACTACTGACTTCTGGGCCAATATCTTGCTGTGAACGGTAGCCACTTGGTGCCGTTTCTACGACAAAGCACATCACGATATACAAAATCAAAGTAATACCAAAACTGACAAATAGAGCCAATACGGCTAATGCTCTAACCAAAGCAACTGGAAGTTCTAAATACTCAGCAATACCCGAACACACACCACCGAACACACGTCTATCCGTTAAACGGTAAAGTTTGCGGTTGCGAAATTGAGTCATTATTTTTGCCTCCAATTTGGGTGTTCTGCATCCAAAATATCTTCAAGCGTTTTAATGCGTTGCTGCATCTGTGATGCTTGTTCTGCTAATTGCATCAAACGTTGTACTTCATTTTCAGTTAGCTGACTCCCCTGCCCACTGTTTTTTTTGCTGTAATGTAGCCACAACCAAATAGGCAGAATAAAAATGAGAAAAATGATTAATACGAGAGACAGAAAAACGTAGCCCATCACATATCCTTATACATATGGTTAACCTATCTATGGCACTGATACGATATTACTAACGTACCAGTGCATCAAAATAACTGTTACTGATCTTTATTGATTTTAGCTTTAAGTGCCGCTAATTGCGCACTTATTTCGTCGTCTGCTTTTAACTCTGCAAACTGTTGATCCAGTGATTTTTGTTTCCCAATACCATAACTTTGGGCTTCACCTTCCATATGGTCTATACGGCGCTCAAACTGTTCAAAACGCGCCATTGCTTCATCCAGTTTGCCGCTATCCAGCTGACGACGTACATTACGACTAGATTGTGCGGCTTCCATACGAACAACCATTGATTGCTGTTTCGCACGAGTTTCTTGCAGTTTGTTTTCTAATTCAGTGATTTCACCTTTCAAACGAGTCAAGGTTTCATCAACAATAATCAGCTCGTGTTTTAAGGTATCGACCATTGCACTCACTTTTTGCTTTTCAATCAGTGCCGCACGCGCTAAATCTTCTTTATCTTTCACCAGCGCTAATTCTGCTTTTTCTTGCCAATCAGCAACTTGTTTTTCGCCCATCTCAATGCGACGTTCTAAACCTTTCTTTTCTGCTAAAGTACGTGCTGATGTTGACCGGATTTCAACTAACATATCTTCCATTTCTTGAATCATCAGACGGATCATTTTTTGCGGATCTTCTGCTTTGTCTAACAAAGAAGCGATGTTTGCATTAATGATATCGGCAAAACGTGAAAAAATACCCATTGTTTATATCCCCTTGATGGATTTAATCATTCTGTAGCGCCTCGACCTGATTTGGCTTCCAACCCATACCTGACGCTCCGTAAGTCTAACAACAATTCGCATGTTGCTGTATTTAGCTATTGCTATTACATATTTTAAATAGCAATTCGCGTGCCAACTTTTAAATTAATTCATATTGATATGATTTTAAAGAGAATAATTATAAGCTTCCCCTGAAAATCATTTTAGTCTATAGTTCAAATATCGGCATTTTAAACCAACTATTGGTGAAAAAAACCATGAAAGAAACCAATGAACCTATTCTTGGCGTTTCAAGTAACTTTCTCGATGTACTCGAACAAGCCTCTGAACTCGCACAACTCAATAAACCTGTTTTAGTTATCGGTGAACGCGGCACGGGTAAAGAGCTTATCGCAGATAGACTCCATTATCTTTCCCCTCGCTGGCAAGAAGCTTTTATCTCTCTCAATTGCAGCGGACTCAATGAGAATTTGCTGGATTCTGAATTATTTGGACATGAAGCGGGGTCTTTTACGGGAGCCCAAAAACGCCATCAAGGGCGCTTTGAACGAGCTGACAAAGGTTCTCTTTTTCTTGACGAACTCGCGACTGCACCTATGTCAGTTCAAGAGAAACTCCTGCGTGTCATTGAATATGGCGAGCTTGAACGTGTCGGTGGAAGCCAAGCTTTACACGTAGATGTGCGTTTAATCTGTGCCACAAATGCCAATTTACCCGAACTCGCCAAACAAGGTCGTTTTCGAGCCGACCTCTTAGATAGACTGGCTTTTGATGTTATTCGCCTTCCCCCATTACGTGAACGGCAACCTGATATATTATTATTAGCAGAGCATTTTGCTATTTTAATGTGTGGTGAATTAAAACGTTCGCACTTTACAGGTTTTACACGACATGCCCAACAAGCCCTGCAAAACTACCCATGGCCAGGTAATGTACGCGAATTAAAAAATGTCATTGAGCGTTCAATATACCGCCATGGAAACCATGCTGAACCCGTTGATAATATTATTTTCAATCCATTTGGTGAAAAACTTGCTGAGCTACATGAATCACCAAGCCCCCAACCCATACAGCCTTCCCAACAAGCAAATACCATTTTACCTTCACTACCTTGTGACTTACGTCAGTGGCAACAGCAATCTGAAAAAGCACTATTAGAACAAGCGCTAGCAGATTGTCATTTTAATCAGCGTAAAGCAGCACAACGGTTATCTCTAAGTTATGACCAACTGCGTGGTTTAATTAAAAAACATCAAATAAATATTGAAATTTAATAGTCATTAGTTCAAACAATCCAAATTTATTGTTTGAACTAATGCAATATACTTAGAGATAAAAAGTTTAAATTTGAAAATCGTGGGCTTTATTATTACTAAATGTTTCCAATTTCACATTGCACTTTTAAATATTACTTATCACTTAATTACTAACAGCATCAGTAAAAAACCAAATAAAATAAAAACAATAAATAACAATTAGTTAAAAGATAACTTCATCATAAAAAATTAAGCCAAATTACACTAAAAACCATTTTGACACCCCCAAAAAAAGTGATAATTAGTAATTTCCACTAGCTATTATATAAAAAATATAATTTTCTTTAGCACGTTTAGTTAATTATATATAGATAGATAATTCTATTTTAATATGATTAATGCTGTTTTATTATTTGTATTTACACCTTGTCATATTTAACTACTGTGCGAAATATATTTATATGATATCTCTATTAATATAATTCTTATTATATGAGGAGCCTATTATGAAAAATATAAATGTACTAGCGATCACCTTTTTTCTTCTAGGGTTATCTCCTACGGTTAATGCGCAATCATTGATGAAAACATTTTCTTACTGTGATGCCGCTTTCTTCAAGAAAATAAAAGATGACCCTGTTTTAAACGATATTTCTAATGCATTGAAAAATAACCAATTAGGGACCAATGAACACGTTTCTGTTAATCTCAATTTTTCACCAACCGGTATTGTGA
This sequence comes from Providencia sp. PROV040, assembly GCF_032706145.1. Taxonomy (NCBI): domain Bacteria; kingdom Pseudomonadati; phylum Pseudomonadota; class Gammaproteobacteria; order Enterobacterales; family Morganellaceae; genus Providencia; species Providencia sp. PROV040. The sequence goes on from NZ_CP120530.1 coordinate 2,721,745, forward strand.
CTTTTAACCGTTTTTTTGTTAGTCATAGTAATTTTGATAAATATGATGGCTTCGCCTATTTAGGCTTGCGTGGTCAATACTATTTTTGGGGATTTGAAACAACACAAAGCCTTGAAGAGGTTGTCCGCTATACGTCATCAAGAATTGCGATTATAAAGGTAGGAAATACTTATATCTACTCACCGATGATCCGCCATAATTTGCAAAGTAAATGGGTATTTAACGAACACGCAACGCAAGATTACAACTTGGAACCAAATGCTGCTGAAAAAATGCTGATTATTGAAAAAGATGAGCAAAGAGGTGTTGTTCGTTTCTTATGTACCCTTCAAGGCAACGTAACCGATGAAGACTTACACTATGTGGGTTTAAAATAATAGCTAGAAATTAAGCTAAACAAGCTCATCTATTTCTCCATAAAAAAAAGCCAGCACCCAAGCTGGCTATCAAATAAAACACTGGAAGCAATGTGAGCAATGTCATGCCTTGTCTACATAAGCACTCGGCTTAAGTGACAAAACGAATGATAATCGTTATCAGTGTCATTTGTAAAGCTTTTTAATGAGATTTTTTCTCATTAAGACATACTTCAATGATTAATATAATAATTTAAGTTAATTATTATATTTACATCATCCCTTTTAGCTTAATTTTCATACGTTATGAGGCTAAATTTTGCTTATACCCTGTATCCCCATTTTTACGCTACAATAGGTCAATTCTCGTTAACGATGTCAGTGGTATGCGCCTATTAACTGTTTGGTTTTTATTTATCATTTCTGTGTCTGCACAAGCGCTTAATAACCAAGAGCGCTTTACCGATATTGTGGCTAACGAGGTCCCTGCAGATATACGCCAAAAAGGCTTTATTTACTGTGTAAATGGGGTCGTTACCACGTTTAACCCACAATTAGTTAGTAGTGGGCTAATTGTCGACCCTCTCGGTGCTCAAATTTATGATCGGCTATTAGATGTTGATCCGTTCACTTATCGCTTGGTTCCTGAACTGGCTGCTAGATGGGAAGTTTTAGATAACGGTGCAACTTACCGTTTATACTTGCGTAAAGATGTAAAATTCCAAAATACAACTTGGTTTACACCTACACGCAATATGAATGCTGATGATGTTGTGTTCAGCTTTTCCCGCATGTTTGAGGTGAATCACCCCTATCACTACATCAATGGGGGGCATTATCCTTATTTCGATAGCTTACAGTTCGCCAACAGCGTACAAAGTATACGTAAAATTAATAACCATACAGTGGAGTTTCGTTTGAACTCTCCTGATGCGTCTTTTTTATGGCATTTGGCGACACATTATGCTCCTATTCTTTCATCCGAATATGCCGATTTCCTTTCAAGCATAAATCGCCAAGAGCTGATCGATTGGCGGCCAATTGGTACGGGGCCATTTCATTTAGATGACTACCAAGCAGGGCAATTCGTTAGACTTCTTAGAAATGACAATTATTGGAAGGGCTTGCCTCGTATGGAAGAAGTGGTTGTTGACATGGGAGCAGGTGGAACTGGCCGTATTTCAAAATTACTCACTGGGGAATGTGACGTTTTAGCTTACCCTGCCGCAAGCCAGTTAAAGGTATTACGCGATGACCCGCGTTTACGAATTTCTATGCGTTCTGGGATGAATATTGCCTACCTCGCATTTAACACCAGCAAGCCGCCATTAGATAAGCTAAAAGTACGCCAAGCAATTGCGTATGCAATTAATAATGAACGTCTAATGCAATCAATTTATTACGGCACGGCAGAAACAGCTGCATCTATTTTACCAAGAGCATCATGGGCTTATGACAATCAAGCAAAGATCACCGATTATAATCCCGAACTTTCTAAGCAAATGCTCAAAGAGATGGGATTAGAAAATCTAAAACTAGATTTATGGGTACCAATCGCCTCCCAATCATATAACCCAAGCCCACTTAAGATGGCAGAGCTTATCCAAGCTGATTTAGCGCAGGTCGGTATTGTGATGAATATCCGTTCTGTCGAAGGCCGTTTCCAAGAAAACCAATTAATGGATAGAAGCCATGATATGACATTAGCGGGTTGGACAACTGACAGTAATGACCCAGACAGTTTTTTCCGTCCGCTACTGAGTTGTGCAGCAATTGGTTCCCAAACCAATTTAAGCCATTGGTGTAACCCTGCCTTTGATGAAATCTTACATAAGGCACTATTGACACAGCAATTAGCCGCACGTATAGATTATTACCACCAAGCACAGCAAATTTTAGGGGAAGATTTACCCGTCTTACCCCTCGCCTATTCTTTACGTTTACAGGCCTACCGCTATGATATAAAAGGCCTAATGATCAGTGCGTTTGGTAATACCTCATTTGCTGGCGTGTATCGTGAAATGGAGCAGCCTGAAAAAGTTTCTCCGAAAAAACAGAGGCAGAAACCATGATTATTTATTCACTGCGTCGTTTTTTACTTTTATTAGTCACGGTGTTCTTCTTATCGCTAGTCAGCTTTAGTTTAAGCTATTTTACGCCTAATGCACCTCTGAGCGGCGCATCACTTATCGATGCCTATATTTTTTATTTTGAAGGCTTACTCCATTTTGATTTTGGTGTTTCAAGTATCAACGGGGAACCCATAACAGAACAATTAAGGGACACATTCCCTGCAACCATGGAGTTATGCATTTTAGCGTTTATTTTTGCTTTAACGACAGGTATACCACTCGGCATCATTGCTGCATTTTGGCGTAACAAGCCTGCAGATATTGCTATCAGTGTCTTTGCTTTATTAGGATTTTCTGTCCCTGTATTTGTACTTGCACTGGTTTTAACTCTCTTTTTCTCATTACATCTAGGATGGCTTCCTGTATCTGGCCGAATTGACCTATTATATAATTTAAAAACGGTGACTGGCTTTGCCTTGGTTGATGCATGGCTTTCTGACTCCCCCTATCGTAAAGATATGATTATCAATGTACTTGAGCACATGGTATTACCTGTCCTCACTTTAGCACTCGCACCAACAACCGAGGTTATTCGGTTAGTACGTAATAGCACCGAAGAAATCGCCAGTGAAAATTATATCAAAGCAGCCGCTATTCGAGGGCTTTCACGGATTAAAATCATTCGCCGCCATATTTTTCATAATGCTATTCCACCGATTATTCCTAAGCTTGGCTTACAGTTTTCTACGATGTTAACACTGACCATGGTCACTGAACTCGTTTTTAACTGGCCGGGGCTTGGTCGTTGGTTGGTTACAGCAATCCGCCAAGAAGACTACTCTGCGATTTCTGCTGGGGTGATGCTAATTGGTGCGCTCGTGATTACTGTAAATGTGCTGTCTGATATTTTAGGTGCCATGATGGACCCATTAAAACATAAGGATTGGTATGTCCTCAGATAATTTTTATCGTGAACAAAAAATGCCATCCCCAACTCGAGTGGTATGGAATATCTTCTCATCAGATGTGACCTCTATGGTGGGGTTTGTTGGTGTGTTGGTTTTATTAATTTTATGTTTTGTTGGCTCTTATCTAGCACCTTATGCACTAGATCAACAGTTTCTAGGTTACCAATTAACGCCGCCGTCTTGGTCTCATTATGGTGAAGTGGCATTCTTCTTTGGTACAGACGATCTGGGCCGTGATATTCTAAGTCGGCTATTGATTGGTACTAAATCGACATTTGGTGCCGCTATTTTAGTCACACTGATTGCGACACTTATTGGATTAGTTCTCGGCTGCTTAGCTGGGATGACTCGCGGGTTAAAATCTGCAATTTTTAACCATATACTCGATACGTTACTGTCAATTCCTTCCTTATTACTGGCAATTATTGTTGTCGCCTTTATGGGCGCTAGCCTACAAAATGCAATGTTAGCTATTTGCCTTGCATTAATTCCACGAATGGTAAGAACTATCTATGTCGCTGTACATGATGAGTTAGATAAAGAATACATCGTTGCCGCACGCCTTGATGGCGCTTCAAACATTTTTATTTTATGGTATACCGTACTTCCTAACATTACCCCTATTCTCGTCACTGAACTGACTCGAGCACTTTCTATCGCTATTTTAGATATTGCTGCTTTAGGTTTTCTTGATTTAGGTGCGCAACTTCCCTCTTCTGAATGGGGTGCAATGCTAGGTGATACTTTAGAGCTTATCTATGTGGCTCCTTGGACGGTTATCTTGCCAGGTGCTGCCATCATGATAAGCGTGCTTTTTGTTAACCTTTTAGGTGACGGGTTACATCGTGCCATCAACGCGGGGGTTGAATAATGCCACTTCTAGACATCCGCAATTTAACTATCGAATTTATGACTGCAAATGGCCCCGTCAAAGCGGTTGACCGCGTTTCAATGACGCTATCTGAGGGGGAAATAAGAGGTTTAGTTGGCGAATCAGGTTCCGGAAAAAGCCTTATTGCAAAAGCTATCTGTGGCGTGACTAAAGATAATATTCGAGTAAAAGCTGACCGTTTTCGCTTTCAAGACATTGACTTACTAAAACTCAGCCCACGTAAACGCCGCAAACTAATTGGCCATAATATCTCGATGATATTTCAAGAGCCACAATCTTGTCTCGATCCAGCTGCTGATATTGGTAAACAGCTTATCCAAGCTATCCCAGGGTGGACTTATAAAGGCCGCTGGTGGCAACGTTTTAATTGGCGTAAACGTCGTGCGATAGAGCTATTGCACCGTGTGGGGATAAAAGATCATAAAGATATCATGCGCAGTTATCCTTATGAATTAACCGATGGTGAATGTCAAAAAGTCATGATAGCGATTGCCATCGCTAACCAACCCCGGTTATTAATCGCTGATGAACCCACCAATGCGATGGAGTCAACTACTCAGGCTCAAATTTTCCGTTTATTGGATAAATTAAACCAAAACAATAATATGGGAATTTTACTCATTAGTCATGATATGGAAATGATGTCGAAACTTGTTGATCGCATCAATGTACTCTATTGCGGGCAAACAGTGGAAAGCGCAACTCCTGAAGATATTCTACAACGGCCACGCCACCCTTATACTCAAGCACTAATCCGCTCAATCCCTGATTTTGAAAGCCCTCTTCCCCATAAAGGGCGGTTAAATACGTTACCTGGTGCAATTCCTTCACTTGAACATTTGCCCATTGGTTGTCGCCTTGGACCTCGTTGCCCCTATGCACAACGAACTTGCATCAACGCGCCACAATTACGTAATATTAAAGGCCATCTCGTTGCTTGCCATTACCCGCTAAACACCGAGGAACAACCCTAAATGGAAACCTTACTTGAAGTCCGTAATCTCACAAAAACCTTCCGTTTTCGTGAAGGGTTATTTCATCGACACGAATTACAAGCCGTCAAACCCGTTAGCTTTAACTTACAGGCAGGCCAAACATTAGCTATTATTGGCGCCAATGGCTCAGGAAAATCAACCCTTGCGCGAATGTTATCAGGCGTTGTAGAACCCACCAGCGGCGATATTTTCATTCGTGGACAACGCCTGAATTTTGGCGATTATAGCTACCGTTGCCAGCGTATTCGCATGATTTTCCAAGATCCAAGTACATCCCTAAACCCAAGGCAGCGTATTGGTCAAACGCTTGAGCTCCCTTTAAAATTAAACACTGACTTAACTGGAATAGAACGTGAAAGGCGTATTATTCAAACGCTTCGCCAAGTCGGGTTACTCGCCGACCACGCTGAATATTATCCACACATGTTAGCATCTGGGCAAAAACAACGTATTGCATTGGCAAGAGCACTTATTCTACAACCCGAAATTATTATTGCTGATGAAGCGTTAGCTTCGTTAGACATGTCCATGCGCTCGCAAATCATCAACTTAATGTTAGATTTACAAGCAAAACAAGATATTGCATTTATCTATGTTACCCAGCACTTGGGGATGATGAAACACGTCAGCGATAAAATGCTTGTCATGGATAAAGGCGAAGTTGTTGAGCGTGGTAATACCGCAGAGGTTTTAGCTGCCCCTCTTCACGACGTTACCCGCCGGTTAATTGAAAGTCACTTTGGTGAACCCCTGTCGATTGATGCTTGGCGACAAGACTTGTAACTGTTATTCAGTTGTCTGTGGGTAAACACCTTCACAGACAACAAATTAAACATCTTATTTAACGTGCTATCGTCACATTGGCTTTAATATGTTTAAGGTGAACGACTATCGTAAATGTGACAATCACCAACAGTGACCATGCTCCCCACTTACCTGCATGTACCATTGACCAAGCACCAATTTGGTTTGGATACTGCCAAACACCAAAAAATGTCCCAAAATTCTCAGCTAGCCAAATAAAAAAACCAATTAGCATAAATGCAAGTAATAATGGCATTTTTCGCTCTTTATCTAGCGGAGTGTAAAAAACCATACTGCGCGCATACAACCCCATAATAAACGTCGCTAAATACCAACGATAATCATCAATATAATGGTGGCTAAAAAAATTAATATAAATAGCCAGTGCGACTAGTGTCGCCATCCAATAAGGTGGATAGTGTTCAATTCTTACTTTAAAAAATCGCCAAGATTGAATGATATAGCTCCCTACGGCGGCATACATAAAACCAGTAAATAGAGGAACTCCCCAAAGCTTCGTATAGGCCTCATCGGGATATTGCCAAGAACCTATCGTTGCTGAAGTTTTAAATAGCTCCATCATAAAACCGACTAAATGGAAAACACAAATAGCCTTTAATTCATCCCAAGTTTCTAACTTTGACCACACTAACAAAGCTTGAAAAGCAACGGCAAAAATTAGTAACAGGTCATAGCGAGGGATACCTATTAATCCTTTAGCTGGGACTAAGAATAGTGCCAAAAAGAAAAAACCAGCAAATAAACAAGAACGAGCATTAATTAAACCGAAAAACCAAAACTCTAATAGAAAGCGTTTAATTCCATGGCTATTATTCGGCCGGTGAGCCATTAAAATTTGGTCTAACTTTCCTAAAAAATTCAATTTCTGACACAAACTGGTCATCTATTCACTCACCTATTCTTTTATTATTCGGTTTGTTTTCTTTCCGAAGATTATGCGAGGAGTTTAGCAAAATCGAATTACTCTACATAAGGTAACTATCTTAAATTTATGCATTTTTATTATTAATAGCTTTAATCACTAGATTTACACTACCTATTAATATTGACGATACTTTCCATCCAATTATTGGTTTTATTGTTTAACTCGCACCTGATGGCAATTCGTTAATAGAAAGTAATGATATACTTAAGCAATATGTGTTTATTTGCTATATGAATGCCAACTCAACAATTTAGGAGTTTTATGATGAAATTATATTACGCTCCCGGTGCTTGCTCACTTTCTCCTCACATCATTCTGCGTGAAACAGGTTTAGATTTCAGTATTGAACGAGTAAATATAAAAGAGAAAAAAACCGAGAAAGGTGAAGACTTTTTAGCAATAAACCCAAAAGGACAAGTACCCACTTTAGTGTTAGATAATGGCGAACAACTCACAGAAGGTGCTGTTATTGTCCAATATATTGCGGACCAAAAACCGGATCGTAACCTAATCGCACTTCCAGGTTCGATGAAACGTTATCACCAATTAGAAACTTTAAACTTTATTTCGACAGAACTACATAAAAATTTCTCACCTTTATTCACTCCAGGAACACCAGAAGAGTATAAAGATACTGTCCGTAATGTATTGTTTAATAAGTTTGCGTATGTTGATAACGTGCTCGCTAAACAGGCTTTCTTTGCTGGAGATACTTTTAGTGTCGCAGATGCCTATTTATTCACTGTGAGTAATTGGGCAAAACACGTTGGGCTCGATTTGACTAGCCTGACCCACCTGCAAGATTACAGTGCTAAAATAGCTAAACGCCCTAATGTTCAAGATGCATTAAAAGCGGAAGGACTAATCTAATCTGTAAAATAGCACGCTTTCAGTAGTGCGCTGTAAGGTTGTTGATAAAGCGGGATAAAACATAGTTTTTCCCGCTTTATGTTATCAACTAAAATTTTATCAGCTGAAAAGCAGCTTAATCTAATTGTGTTGCACAGAAGTTATGTTCTGGGTTAACCATTTTGTCTTGAGCAGCGACGAGTTGTAATTCGTACTCCCCCATCTCTTTGGTTTTTATCATCACTTCATATACTGCAGCAGCAACGTGCTCTAACCCTTTATCTAAAGGCTCACCTTTCAATAAGTTAACCAACATTAAACCACTGGTCAAGTCACCGACACCTACAGGTTGTTTTTCACCAAAGTCAACAAGAGGACGGCTAACATGCCAACTGTGCTCTGCTGTTACAAGGATCATTTCAAAACGATCTGCGCGATACCCTGCTCGGCTTAAATGTTTAACAAGAACGATTTTAGGGCCTTTGTGACACAATTCACGTGCAGCTTGGGTAGATTCTTCAACATTTTTAATTGTTCTACCCGTTAATGTTTCTAATTCTAGTAAATTTGGTGCGATAACATCACTCGCGGCCAATGCACGCTCACAAAGGAATTCAGCAACTCCCGGAGCAACAATACAGCCTTTCTCCGGATGCCCCATTACTGGATCACAAAAATAGAGGGCTTGCGGATTAGCTACTTTGACCCTTTCCACGATAGCAAGAATATCATTTCCTTGCTCAGCTGAACCGATATAACCGCTTAATACAGCATCACAAATTTCTAATTTATGGATTTTAGCTAAACCATCGACGATGTCGGTTAAGTGTTGTGCGGGAAAAACACTTCCGGTCCATTGTGAATACTGTGTATGATTCGAAAACTGTACGGTATTGAGTGGCCACACATCTACGCCCATTCGGCACATAGGAAATGCGGCAGCACTGTTTCCTGCATGGCCGAAAACAACATGGGATTGAATTGATAATACGCTTTTCATTGAAAACCCAAAGAATTGTTATGTCGAATGAAGAGAAATCAGTGATTATCCGTTGCTAATATGGATATACTCCAAATAATCCTAATTACATGTAAGCGGCTTGAGAAAATAGCTCGAATTATATACATCGATATATAATTCGAAGAGCATAGCACAATTAACACCCATGCAACTTGAAGTATGACGAGTATAGCCCGGAAAATTCCGGGCTGATATTACAAAGGTTAGTCAGAGCTATTTCCAATTAATTAAACAGTCGTTTTTCTTACCACGACGGATCAAGGTATAACGACCAAACAAGCGATCTGCGTCAGAGAACACATACATTGGCTCTGTTTGTTTTTGGCCATTAATTGATACCGCATTAGAACTAATTGCCGTTCTTGCTTGCCCACGAGAAGGCACTAACTCTGAATCAACTAAAGCTTGCTGTAAATCCGCACCTGCTTCCAAAGTGATACAAGGCATGCCATCTTGAGCCAATTGCTCAAAATCAGCTTCAGTTAAATCAGATACTGCACCAGAGAATAAGCTTTCTGTAATACGTTTCGCTGCTGCTAACCCTTCTTCGCCATGTACCAGTTTAGTGACTAATTCCGCTAATACATATTGAGCTCGAGGTGCCTTTCCACTGTTTTTATCTTCTTCTTCTAGCGCATTGATTTCATCTAGTTCCATGAATGTGAAGAATTTTAAGAAGCGATAAACATCCGCATCTGCAGTGTTGATCCAGAACTGATAGAATTTATACTGGCTGGTTTTCTTGGAGTCTAACCAAACTGCACCACCTTCAGTTTTACCGAATTTAGTGCCATCTGCTTTAGTAATCAAAGGAACCGTCATACCAAATACTTGGTTTTGGTGTAAGCGACGTGTTAAATCGATACCGGAAGTAATGTTACCCCATTGGTCAGAGCCACCAATTTGCAGCTCTACACCCATCTCTTTGTTCATATTTGCGAAGTCATAACCTTGTAAAAGGTTATAAGCAAACTCAGTAAAAGAGATACCAACGTCATCACGATTTAAACGTTGCTTAACAGACTCACGGTTAATCATTTGGTTAACCGAAAAATGTTTACCAATATCGCGCAAGAAAGTCAGCACATCCATTTTGCCAAACCAATCATAGTTATTAGCAAGGCGTGCACTGTTATCACCACAATCAAAGCTTAAAAACGGTGAAACTTGGTTACGGATTTTTTCTACCCACTCTTGAACGGTTTCTGTGGTGTTTAATTTACGCTCAGTAGCTTTAAAGCTCGGGTCGCCAATAAGGCCCGTTGCACCACCGACCAACGCCACAGGCTTGTGCCCGGCTAGTTGGAATCGTTTTAAACACAGCAAAGGAACCAGATGTCCCAAATGCAAGCTATCAGCGGTAGGATCGAAGCCACAATAGAGAGAGATAGGGCCCTGCGCCAGTCTCTCTGCTAACGCATCCTCATCCGTTACCTGGGCAACGAGGCCCCGCTCTTGCAATTGTTTAATCAGGTTATTGCTAGACATCAATGACTCCATCAGTTGTATTTTGTCTATCTATTTTGGTTTGAATGACCAGTAAGTTTGAGAGGCTTATCAAAAACTCACCAGTGTAATTTGTCAATTTACTTAAATGAGGCTATAGCATAAAGCGCATATCAATTAAGTGCCAGCTAAAAAACATGATCCTAAGGGGCTAATCTATCAATTTTCCAGCCATCACCTTCTCGCTGGTATAAAAAACGGTCGTGCAAACGGTGTGCACCGCCTTGCCAAAATTCAACACTATTAAATACCACTCGATATCCCCCCCAAAAACTAGGCAATGGGACGTCACCGTTCTTAAATTTTTGTTTTAGTTCTAAAAATTTCCCTTCTAAAATACCACGCGCTGAAATTTTAGAAGACTGTGCTGATGCCCATGCTGCAATTTGGCTATCTTTCGGCCTACTATGAAAATATTTTACAACTTCAATAGGGTTCAAACGCTCAGCAACCCCAGTGAAATTGACTTGGCGCTCTAATGGGTACCATGGGAAATGTAGACTAATTTTATTATTTTTTTCTAAATGCTGTGCTTTTCGGCTACCTAAATTGGTATAAAATACAAGGCCTTTATCATCAAAATGTTTTAAAAGTACAATACGCTGGTAGGGTTGCCCGGTTTCATCCACAGTAGCAACACACATTGCTGTTGGGTCACTCAAGCGAGCTTCACACGCCTGCTTCATCCAGAGTTCGAAAAGCGTCAGTGGGTTTGGCGTTAAGTCATTACGTCTTAACCCACCTTTTGTGTATTCACGACGTACCGATGCAAGATCTATTTCACCTAGCTCGTTCATTTTTATGTCCTTTACCACAGTTATTTTTTATCGGTATTTTTAGGGTATATTGCCCCAAGCACAGTCTCTTTACTTGCCCCAGTAACAGAGGCTAAATTTCCAGGAAGACCAGATACCGTTCTAGCAGCTAGCCATGCAAAAGCCAAGGCTTCCATGTCATCACCACTTAAACCAAATTTATCACTTGGTGCCACTTCAATTCCCGGAAGCAAGGCTGCCATCCGTTGCATTAGAAAAGTATTCTTTGCCCCTCCACCACATACTATTAAGCGCTCACAACCGCCACACAGTAATACTTGTTCTGCGATAGAAGCTGCGGTTAATTCGCACAGAGTGGCTTGAACATCGTCAGCTGAAATTGATGGAAAATGAACTAAATGCTGCTCTAACCATTGTGTGTTGAAATACTCACGCCCCGTACTTTTCGGTGATGAACGTCTAAAGTATGGGTCACTTAGCATCGCTTTTAGTAATGCATGATCAACTTGACCTCGACTTGCCCATTCACCGTCTTTATCATATGCCTGTTGCTTTATACGCCAGCTCCATGTATCCATTAACATATTTCCCGGCCCTGTGTCATACCCCTTAACATAGGCACCAGGTAATAAAGCTGTGACATTAGCTATTCCACCAATATTTAGTACAATTCGTTTTTCTGTAGGGTGCCCTAAAACAGCTAAGTGAAATGCAGGAACTAAAGGTGCTCCCTGCCCCCCATAAGCCATATCTCTTCTGCGAAAATCACCTACCGTCGTGATCCCTGTTAAAGCGGCAATACGGTTGTTGTCGCCTAACTGCATAGTAAAAGGCTGTTCGCCATCGGGCTCATGCCAAACAGTTTGCCCATGGCAACCGATAGCAATGATATCTTCAGATGTTAAACCAGTTTGAATAAGAAGTTGGTTTACCGCATCTGCATATAAAGAGCCTAACTCTCGATCAATTTTACCAACCTCTGATAGCGTTGTTGTTTGCCCTTGGCATATATCTAAAATTCTTTTTTTTAATTCAATGGGAAATGCAACACTCAAACTGGATTGCTCTGCGACAAATTTGTCACTAATTGCGGCAAGAACGACATCAACACCATCTAGGCTAGTTCCTGACATAACCCCTATGTAACGACCTGATTTCATCATTATTCTTGTTCCTTTAGAGTGCACATTAACTTTACAACGCTCAGCTACAAAAGATTGTGCTTTGATGATAAATTTTGTCAACAATTCGATGCAATTTCTCGGAGCGCTTCGCAGGAATAATAAATAAATGCACTAAAACTAAAAATTGCTAGACAACCTAACTAAAAAAGACGTTTTGTAATATCTGAAACTTTCATTTTCAATATAATGATACATAATACATTTATCAGCTCAGCATTACTGTTTAGTATTTCAGCTAAAGTTTTAACGACTATTCTTTTAGCAACTGGTGCGAAATGATGCTCATAAGCTGACTACCCTATATGAATATTTAACAAAGAGTGCCTTATTGAATGAAATCATTTCGAATTTGAGATATTTTACCTAGTGTTTACACTCTATTTAAATCAAAATCGGTAATCTAACCATCGCTTTTTAATATCATTATTTTGATACTTGTTGTGTTTATGGTGAAAACAAATATACGATGCTATGTTAGTGCCACAGACAGCAAATCTCATAGGAGTTCTTATGCTTAAGAAAGTTTTTGTAGGTGTTGTAGCAGTTGCAGCTTTATCAGGCTGTGTCAATACCAGTACGCTTTCTGGTGATACTATTTCAGCCAAGGATGCGAAACAGGTACAGACTGTGACTTATGGTACTGTTCTGAATGCTCGCCCTGTGACTATTCAAGCTGGTGAAGACGGTAACGTGATTGGTGCAATTGGTGGTGCTGTTCTTGGTGGGTTATTAGGTAACACCATCGGTGGTGGTACAGGTAACACATTAGCAACTGCCGCAGGTGCTATTGCAGGTGGTTTAGCTGGTCAGGAAGCTCAAGGCGCATTAAATAGAAGCCAAGGTGTTCAATTAGAAATCCGCCTCGATAGCGGTAAAAACATTGTTGTTGTTCAAAAACAAGACCCAAGCACCTTCCGTAATGGCCAACGTGTTATGATTGCGAATAGCGGAAATACTGTTACTGTGTCTCCTCGGTAATCATACAGTACTAAATTAGGCATGCTCACCGGCCATGGCCGGTGAGCATTACTTACAAATAGTATTGCTGAATGATATCGTTACTTTATGGTAGATAATCATATTTTTTATTTATTGTGCATGGCTTTTGAATGACACAATTTCTTGTTTACATATAAATGCCTTGCATTCAAATCAATAAATTTATTTTAGCCTATCTCCTTTAATAAAGTATTTATTAGTATCTACCGATAAATTAGCTAGCTAACAATTAAAAATGAAGGTATCACAGCGAAAAAAATAATTAATAGCCTTAACTATATTTCATAATAATAATGATTTAATGAAAATTATAACCAAGTGTAATTACTATTTCATTAAAAAATCATATACTAAATTATTTTAAACACAAATTTAATAATTAATATGTCATTCATTAGCTAGGCATATTTTTTACATCAAGAGTCATTTTGTAGCCTCAAGATATTTTTTTCAAGTTTCATAAGTAACTGTGATAGTTGGTAAAGTTCATCTTTACTAATGTTGTTCAATATTTCTATACGCGTATTATTTATGACTTGGTCTACCGTTTTAATAAAGGGTTCAGACTCTTCCGTTAATTTTATTCTTTTAGCTCTCCTATCATTTGTACAAGTATGTCTAGAAATCAATTTTTTTTCCTCTAATTGATCTAGAGTCCTTACTAATGAAGGCTGTTCAATACCAATCGCTTTCGCTAACTGTATTTGAGATTGCTCAGGTGGTAGTTGACTTATATTATGCAATGTAACCCAATGTGTCTGTGTAAGCTTAAGAGGCTTCAAACGATAGTCGATTAATGCTCTCCACATGCGAACAACACGTGATAACTCTGTCCCAATTTGTGATTCCAATTTACCCTCCTTTATATAATTATAATGTCTAAAAAATATACCGTCCTCATATTATTTTTTGAATTATATATTAATTTCCTTTTATATTTACAGCTTTTTATTTATACATTAGCTATTAAATACCTATTCCTAGTTATAGTAGCTGTTTTATTATGCGATATATCTCTAATTAATACATCACTGATTCATCCATTATCTCAATCTAGGATTAATCAGATAACCTATCAATTATCTTATTAATAAGAATAGCCGCACTCTCCTTTTTGATCTATCTATTTTAGCTCTTATAGTAGCCATGAATAACAATAAAAAAAGTAACGCCAAATAACTCTTTAAAAAACAAATAAATATAGTTAATCTTAAAATCATGTTAATTACAGTCATTTTGATTCAACCTATACCTATTTTGAATAAATAAAATTTTATTGAAATATAAACCAAGAAATAAATATTTTGCTAATAATTCAACCTGAATTAGTTTACATTAGAAATAAAACATTTGATTTATTTTTATGATTATATTTAAAACTGTGAACTAAAATAGTTGTTGTTGTGTATCTATGATTTTTTCTTGTTCTGTTTTTTTATTTAATATTCTTAAATAACGTTGACGACATAAACGAAGTACATTTCGTTTTTCAGTATCAGAGAATTTTAGCCAATTAAAACGCTCATCACGAGTGCGATAGCAACCTCGACAATAGCCTTGTTCATTACTTTGGCAAATACCACGGCAAGGGCTGGGGATCTCAAAAAATTCAAGTTGTTCCGCCATAAGTTTCCCCTTCAAAAGAAAAAATCACTGATAAATGTATGATATACTCCTGAAAATGAGTATTACCATTATTTGTTCAAAAAACAAACTGTAATCATTGTATTTATTAATTTAAGCACGTTATATTAATAAGTAAATCGATTCAGGCTGATTCTAAGAGGTTTAAAAATGCGCTTACTCCATACTATGTTACGTGTTACTGATATGCAGCGTTCTATTGATTTTTACACGAAAGTGTTAGGCATGCGTTTATTAAGAACTAGTGAAAATACAGAGTATAAATATTCTCTCGCATTTGTTGGCTACAGCGATGAAAGTGAAGGCGCTGTAATCGAGTTGACCTATAACTGGGGGGTTGACCAATACGATATGGGTAACGCATATGGTCATATCGCTTTGGGCGTCGATGATGTTGCAAAAACATGCGATGATATACGTAGTGCAGGAGGTAACGTAACACGTGAAGCCGGCCCGGTTAAAGGTGGAACAACAGTGATTGCTTTTGTTGAAGACCCTGATGGCTATAAGATTGAGTTGATCGAAAACAAAAGCGCAAGTAAAGGGTTAGGCCATTAATTAACTATATAATTTAAAAGTACTATATTATTTAAAGTTTAGGTGCCAAATCTAGCGCCTAAACTTTTATCACTGTTTACCTGCAAATTTTTACTGGTTTTGGCATAATGTTACCTAACCAGAAAACTAAAATTGAAAGTCCTAATGTCTGAAAAAAACAATCCAAATGCCCTAGTGAACCGTTTCAGGGGATACTATCCTGTCGTTATTGATGTTGAAACAGGCGGGTTCAATGCTAAAACTGACGGCCTATTAGAAATTGCTGCCATCACCTTAAAAATGGATAAAGACGGCTGGCTCTCCATGGATGAAACATTACATTTTCATGTAGAACCTTTTGAAGGTGCTAATCTTGAGCCATCTGCTCTTGCCTTCACAGGGATTGATCCAACAAACCCTCTACGCGGTGCTGTTAGTGAATATGAGGCTCTTCATGCGATATTCAAAGTCATTCGCAAAGGAATGAAAAATACAGATTGCAATCGTGCAATTATTGTCGCTCATAATGCAAATTTTGATCACAGTTTTGTGATGAATGCAGCCGAACGAGCAGGTTTAAAACGTAATCCTTTCCATCCATTTGCAACCTTCGATACTGCGGCACTGAGCGGCTTAGTATTCGGTCAAACAATTCTAGCAAAAGCTTGTGTTTCCGCAGGTATTCCATTTGATGGTAAACAAGCTCATGGCGCACTGTATGACACCAATCGAACGGCTCTGCTATTTTGTGAGATCGTTAATAAATGGAAAAAGCTGGGTGGTTGGCCAATTATTGAAGAATCCCAATAATTTTTTAATTAATCGCTATTACATAAAAAAACCGTGTTTGATAAAAAGTAATAAGTGCTTTCATCAAATACGGTTTTTACGTTTTTATTTATGGCTTAATTTAGTCTGTGCTAGCTTCATCTGCTGGACGATACTTATCAGCAGTTTCTTTAATTAGAGATTGGAGCTCACCACGCTGGAACATTTCCATGATGATATCACAGCCACCGACCAGCTCACCGTCAACCCATAGTTGAGGAAACGTTGGCCAATTTGCGTATTTTGGCAATTCAGCGCGGATATCTGGGTTTTGTAAGATATCGACATATGCAAAACGCTCACCACAAGAAGACAGAGCTTGTACTGCTTGAGCAGAAAAACCACAGCTCGGAAGTTTAGGAGAGCCTTTCATATATAATAAAATTGGGTTTTCTTTAATTTGGCGCTCAATTCTTTCAATAGTTGTCATTTTTTAACTTCCTTAAAACAAAGATGCAGGTTTTGCAGTCAGCCGGTAACTGAGAGTCTACCGCAACTTAACAGAATACATTGACTGATATAATAGGAAACTGAATTGTTTCATACAATATGCCAGTTTTATAGGGGCATTACTATAGCATTCCAAAAAACAAAAAGGCACCTTTTCTATCTTCTCTCTACTTAAGTCAAACAAGTAGCTATTTCTAGATAAAAACCGAAACTTAATATCTTTAGATTTTTCGATTACAATATCTATATGATTTTTATGTGTAATATCTCTATTTATTTGTTAACATCTTAGTAACACTATTACCTTTATCTTTGTATGGTTTATCGTGTTATCATTAATGTATTAAGTATCATATCGCCAATAGGCGAAACTGTAATGATAAGCTGTCACATATTATTTCGCTCATTTTAAGAGCAAACACCCTAAGTATATTGATATAAAAGCAATCAAGGAGTACGCAATGTCATTTGAACTACCCGCTTTACCGTATGCAAAAGATGCTTTAGAACCTTATATCTCTGCTGAAACCTTAGAATATCACTATGGTAAGCACCACAACACTTACGTTGTTAACTTGAACAACCTCATCAAAGGCACTAACTTTGAAGGAAAATCTTTAGAAGAAATCATTAAAACTTCTGAAGCAGGCGTTTTTAACAACGCGGCACAAGTTTGGAATCACACTTTCTATTGGAATTGCTTAGCACCAAACGCTGGTGGCGAGCCAACAGGTAAAGTCGCTGAAGCTATCAATAAGGCATTCGGTTCTTTTGCTGAATTTAAAGCTCAATTTACTGATGCAGCAACCAAAAACTTCGGTGCGGGCTGGACTTGGTTAGTGAAAAAAGCAGATGGTAACCTTGCTATTGTAAATACTTCCAATGCTGCAACACCTATTTCTGGTGATGATAAGCCTGTGTTAACTGTCGATATTTGGGAACATGCTTATTATATCGATTACCGTAACGCTCGCCCTAAATATTTAGAAAATTTCTGGGCGCTAGTTAACTGGAAATTTGTGGAAGAAAATTTAGCATAACAATTTCTGCTTATTGCTAGGTATAGATACAATAAGGGCGAGATATTCTCGCCCTTATTAAATTCACCCTATTCGAGGCTGAAATAAAATCAGAAAATATGTGCAGCAAGAAATATAATCAATGCTAATGAGCCCAACGCAGCAAGCAAACCATATTTAACATCTGTATCCATGAGTTCCTCTCATCCAAACGTAGTTAAACAACTAAATAACCATACAAAAATCAATGTTATTCAGTATACATATCTAAAAAAGTAAAACTAGTGTCTATATCACATGTTATAACATCAATTATTTCTTTCGTTTTTGCGCTAGATCAGACAAAATCGACAACAAATCGCTAAATTATTGCCAGCAAAGGATCAATGCATCAATATGCAGGTAATTTTTTAACAAGAATTCTTATAGAGACCGGTTATTGGTCAGGAGTTTTTTTCCCCCATGGCAACGATTAAAGATGTGGCGAAACGCGCTGGCGTATCTACCACAACCGTATCCCATGTTATTAATAAAACGCGCTTTGTAGCTGATGACACTAAAGCTGCGGTTTGGGCTGCAATTAAAGAGCTCAATTATTCGCCAAGTGCGGTTGCCCGTAGTCTAAAAGTTAACAACACAAAGTCGATTGGGTTGTTGGCAACCTCATGTGAAGCTCCTTACTTCGCAGAGGTAATTGAATCAGTTGAAAATAGCTGTTATGAAAAAGGTTATACGCTAATCCTTTGTAATTCTCATAATAATTTGGGAAAACAAAAAGCGTATTTGCAGATGCTGGCACAAAAGCGTGTTGATGGTTTACTCGTAATGTGCTCCGAATATCCTGACCCCTTAATCAGTATGCTGGAAGATTACCGCAATATCCCAATGGTAGTGATGGACTGGGGAACTTCCCGTGGCGATTTTACCGATAGTATTATTGATAACTCATTCCACGGTGGCTATCTTGCAGGACGTTATTTGATTGATAGAGGGCATCGTGACATCGGAGCCATCCCTGGCTCTCTTGAAAGAAATACGGGTATTGGTCGATTAACTGGCTTTAAAAAAGCGATGGAAGAGGCCAAAATCACCATAAAAGATGAATGGATTGTTCAAGGGGACTTCGAGCCAGAATCTGGCTATAAGGCAATGATGCAAATTTTAAGCCATAAGCAACGCCCTACTGCCGTTTTCTGTGGCGGTGATATTATGGCAATGGGGGCAATTTGCGCCGCTGATGAGATGGGATTGCGTGTCCCACAAGACATTTCAATCATTGGCTATGATAACGTGCGAAATGCGCGCTATTTTACCCCGGCATTGACCACAATTCACCAACCAAAAGAGCGTTTAGGCCAAATGGCTTTCACAATGCTGCTCGATCGTATTGTAAATAAGCGCGAAGATGCTCAAACAATTGAAGTCCACCCTCGCCTTGTAGAACGCCGTTCCGTTGCTGACGGCCCATTTATCGATTATCGTCGATAATACGCATAATTAGTTTGAAAGCCACTCGGCATTGAGCGTTTCGTTATCGCTAAGGTAATCCAATAACCAATTCAACGCTGGTGATGTATTATTTTCCACCCAAGTTAGACAACAAGGACTGGGTGGAAATGGCTGTGCTAATGCTAGTTCAACTAATAAGCCTTTTTCGCAAAACGAAGCCGCACGATGCTCTGGCACCATTCCGACACACAACCCGTTAACCAAACAAGCTAGACCATTTTCCCAAGAAGGTACAACAAGACGACGTTGATTATCAAGAGCCCATGTATCACGTTTTGGTAGATTACGAGAAGTGTCTTCGAGACATAAACTTGGAAACTCGCGCATTTGGTCGTCTGTTAGCTTGCCGCTTATATTCGCTAATGGGTGTTTAGGGCTCGCCACACACATCCATGACATAAAACCCATATCACGGAAACTGTATCTTTCACCAATCGGTGAGGCTCGAGTAGCTCCAATAGCAACATCTACACGCCCATCAGCAAGTGCATCCCAAACACCATTAAATACCTCAGGATGAATGAAAAGTTCAATATCTGGAAAGTGACGATAAAAATCCAGTATCAATTGCTCTGCTCTCTGTGGTTTTACAATGCAATCAACAGCAATACTAAATTGCCCCCGCCAACCATTAGCAACCTGCTGGCATTGATGCCTTGTATCTGTCATTTTTTTGATAACAGAACGACTTTCCTTAATAAATATCGTTCCAGCTTCTGTAAGAACAACATCGCGATGTCGACGCTCAAATAGGGGAACCGCAAGCCATTCTTCAACTTGCTTGACGGTATAACTGATTGCAGAAGGTACACGGTGTAACTCTTCAGCAGCACCACTAAAGCTCCCAGTTCGGGCAACAGCATCAATCACTTCGAGTGCATGCGCAGACCACATAACCTCTCCTTTCAAAAATTTTGATAGCAAGATCCAAATATTACCGTTTCACAACCTAAAAAAATAGCCTATACAATGGCATCATCATTAACATTTTTTTTAAATATCAGATAAGTAATAATTATGTCGAATACTGTGAAAAAAAATTCCCCTGGATTTATGGTTTACCTTGCAGGACTTAGCATGCTGGGGTTTTTAGCTATTGATATGTATTTACCTGCATTCGGTGCTATGCAAGACACCCTGCATACATCAGAAGGCGCTATCAGTGCTTCTCTCAGTATATTTTTAGCCGGTTTTGCCTTCGCTCAATTGTTATGGGGGCCATTGTCAGACAAACTTGGCCGTAAGCCTGTGCTCATTGTGGGCTTAACTATTTTCATTATCAGTAGCTTAGCTATTTATTGGGTGGAAACCGCAACACAGTTATTAACACTACGATTTTTACAGGCTGTTGGTGTCTGCTCCGCTGCAGTTTTATGGCAAGCTCTTGTTATCGACCGCTATGATGAAGCAAATACCCAAAAAGTTTTTGCTTCTATTATGCCGTTAGTTGCGCTATCCCCTGCTTTAGCACCATTATTAGGAGCATGGGTACTAGAACACCAAACATGGGAAGCAATTTTCCTGATCCTAATGGCTGTGGGTATATTACTTTTATTGCCAACACTCTTTTTGAAAAATGTTTCAGTTAAAACAATAATTGATGACAGCCAACCACAAGCTAAGATTTCTTTCTCAAACTTACTCAGTTCGCCAGTTTTCAGCGGTAATGTGCTCGTTTACGCTTCATGCAGTGCGGGTTTTTTCGCTTGGCTAACCGGCTCGCCTTTTATCTTACGTAATATGGGTTTCAACCCTGCGGATATCGGTTTGAGTTATATTCCACAAACTTTAGCCTTTATTGTTGGTGGGTATGGCTGCCGTATTTTATTAGCAAAAGTCCGAGCAGAAACAATATTTCCATTGTTACTTGTTGGTTATGCAGTAAGCATGTCTATTTTATTCATCATGGCTATTTATACCACACCATCATTAACTATGATCTTGATCCCATTCTGCTTTATGGCAGCTATGAACGGAGCCTCTTACCCAATTGCAGTATCCAAAGCACTAAATGCATTTCCTAGCGCCAGTGGTAAAGCTGCCGCATTACAAAATGCCTTACAACTAGGTTTATGTTTTTTAGCCAGTCTACTTGTTTCTGCTCTTACTTTCGACCCATTGTTAGCAACAACTGGGGTGATGGCAGTAACGATCATTCCAATGGCCATTGGCTATTTTATGCAACGCTGTGCAAGCAAAAATAACCAAACTATTAAGCAGGTTGATTGCCAAACGAATTCATAAAGTATAGCTTACCGACTCAATCATGCCGAATCTTATCGGCATGATTTTTATTTTAGCAAATTCATAAAAATTTCCTTCAGTGTATAGCACTAGTGACCATACGGTAATATATGTTCAGTATTTTGCTATATAACCAATAGCCGATTATTCTTGGCTGGTAAAACCTTACCTTTCTCATCAATTTTCTTAATTCAAAGCGGATTTCACTAAAAATTAAAGTTTTAATTTTGTCATCTACTAAGATATAGATATTTCATGGTTAATTTTCTTGTTAAAAAACGTTATCATTGCGACATTAAATAATGAGTGCTCAAGAATGATGTTAAAACAGTACTATCCACCAGATGAATTAAAATCCTTTGTTAGTTCTATTTTGATAATCAAAGAGTTTACAGAAGCAATTAAAATTTTCCCTGGAACAGGTGCTGAAATCTGGGTTTCATCAGATGCATTTCGCATGACAACTGATAACGATTCAATAACAGACCCTTACCAGCTGATTATTCCTAGGGTTAATACATTTACTGCTAGCCCTAATCATTCAAAAGTCATGGTATTACGTATTCGTCATGATGCCTTACGTTTTCTACTGCCTCAAAGAACATTAAACTATACTGACACCCCAATCGCACTAAATGAGATATGGAAAGACCGCTGGTTTGAAGCTTTAGCTAATTCTTCATTTAAAGAGTTGTTAGATTGCTTTAATAGGACTAAAGCTAAGAAAAAGCCTCACTTCATTGATGAAGTTTTAGAATTACTGTATCGAAATCCAACAAAAAAAATCACAGAAATTGCTGAAGAGACAGGATTACACGTCCGAGTCATTCAAAAAGAGTTTTTGAAAGAATACGGCATTACACCAAAAAGGTACCAGATCAATTGCCGCTTAGAACATGTTTTAAAAAGTATGGTAGTAGAACAAGACACCTACCGTTGGTTTGAAACAGGGTATTATGATCAATCCCACTTTTACCGTGATTTTAAAAGATACTTTACTATGACGCCGTCGGCATTTTTAAAATCGAGTTATTCGCTTTTTTACAATACAAAAACTAAGTACCCATTAAGATAGTTCTTAATACATAAGGAGAACGGAATGAGTATTGTTGTGTATGCCCAAATTACAACAGAAAGGACAGATGGGTATTTAACGAAAGAAATCGTTCGCGACTTAGCAAAACTGAGCCGCCGAGAGAAAGGATGCATTCAATA
This sequence comes from Providencia sp. PROV040, assembly GCF_032706145.1. Taxonomy (NCBI): domain Bacteria; kingdom Pseudomonadati; phylum Pseudomonadota; class Gammaproteobacteria; order Enterobacterales; family Morganellaceae; genus Providencia; species Providencia sp. PROV040. The sequence continues at coordinate 2,744,559 of NZ_CP120530.1, forward strand.
TGATCTTATGGCTAAAGAAAATGGTTATATTGTTTTTGAGGAATGGGAAGACACTCAAGCATTAGAGATGCATAAAAATAGTCCGCATTTCAGGCGATTAGTTGAAGCAATTGAACGTGATAACGCCAGCTTCTCTGTCAACTTCAGTGAAAAATGATCTATTAATATTGAAAACCGGAACTAGTCATATTTTTTGATAATGTTAATTTTCATTATTTAATAGAACTTCATGACAGACATTCAATAAACAAAGACTAACCATATTTTATTTAGGCTATAGCATAAATCATTATAGCTATAGCCTACTTGGCTGTTTCTTCTGCTATTTTTCTTTAAAGTAAATAACGCGGTTATCACCTTTTACGTCTGTTTACTCTGTTTTCGCTATGTCCGCCATCTCTTCTGCTTGCTGTAGTAATTTTTCTTGTTCTTTTTGATTTAAAACACGCTCAACGGTATCAACAATAGCCTGAGTTTGAGGGTCTATCTCAATATTTATTTTATCACCCAACCGTTTTTTACCTAATGTTGTTCTCTCTAATGTTTCAGGGATGAGATGTACGCAGAACCGATTGTTGATTACATCTCCGACCGTTAAACTGATACCGTCAATCGCGACAAAGCCTTTATGCAAAATATATTTCATCAAAGATTTATCACGAATTGATAACCAAATCTGGTGGTTATCTTCAGATGTGAAGATCTTACTAATTTCAGCTGTTGTCATAATATGACCTGAAACAACATGGCCACCGATTTCGTCACCATATTTTGCAGCCCGTTCGATATTAACAACATCACCTTCTTGTAATTCCCCCAAGTTAGTTAATCTCAGGGTTTCTTTAATTAGATCAAAACTAACTCTTTCACCATCAATCTTTGTTACCGTCAAACAACAACCATTATGTGCAACGGAAGCCCCTGTTTCTAAACCTATAAGTAATTCTGGGGTAAATTTCATTACATGAGTTCGAAAGTTGGCCCTTTCTGTAATTTCAACAATAGGAGCAGTCGCTTGAACAATGCCTGTAAACATAATGATTCTCAGTGTAGTGGATTAATAGGCTCAGTTTACATCAGAATTGTTAGAGATCTATCCTATTTGAGTGATAAACAAAACGATAATAAACCTAGTATGTAGCAATATATTAGGTTCTAAAATGCTCTTTTATAGTTTGTTACCATATCATTATTGGAATCCATTTAGAAACGGGATAGAATAAGCGGTTTTTAGCAATCGATGTGTTTTTAGTAACTCATTTATTTTTCTAGTTTTTTCTCTTACTTGCTTTTATTACAAAGGTGTATGCGTGCAGAAATATTTTACAGAAGCGCGTAGCTTGTTGGCACTTGGTATTCCTATCGTTTTAGCTCAATTTTCACAAACTGCAATGGGGTTTGTGGATACGGTTATGGCTGGAAGTGTTAGTGAAATTGAGATGTCCGCAGTTGCAGTTGGGTTTTCCATCTGGCTGCCAGCTATTCTTTTTGGCCAAGGAATTTTGATGGCATTAACCCCAATCGTTGCACAAATGAATGGGTCAGGCCGTCGCAACCTAATAGGCGACCAAATTCAACAAGGTCTATGGTTAGCGCTACTTTTAGCCTTAGGCATTATGTGCCTTCTTTATAACAGTCAGCTTATTATTAGCAATATGCCCCATATTGATAAAGAATTGGCAGATAAATCTGTCCGTTTTTTACATGCCATTATGTGGGGAGCACCAGGCTACTTATTTTACCAAGTATATCGTAGCCAATGTGAAGGGCTTTCAAAAACCAAGCCGGGGATGGTGATTGGTTTTCTTGGCCTAATGATTAATATTCCTATTAACTATATCTTTATTTATGGTCACTTTGGTGCACCTGCTTTAGGTGGTGTGGGTTGTGGTGTCGCCACTGCATCAGTGTATTGGGCTATGTGTCTGATGATGAGATGGTATGTGAAACGTGCTACTGCGCAGCGTGATATTCGCCCTACACTCTCTTTCACATCGCCAAATCCATTAATCTTAAAGCGAATTATCGTGTTAGGTACGCCTATTGGTCTGGCACTTTTCTTTGAAGTCACTTTATTTGCTGTCGTTGCACTGCTAGTCGCCCCATTAGGGGTTGTTGCAGTAGCTGGTCACCAAGTTGCGTTGAATTTCAGTTCTGTGATGTTTATGTTCCCATTATCATTAGGAATAGCAGCAACCATTCGCGTAGGTTATAACTTAGGACAGAAATCGACTGAAGCTGCTAAAGTTTCATCTTATACTGGTATTACTGTTGGCTTAATGGTCGCTTGTTTTACTGCAGTTCTCACCGCCGTTTTCCGTGAGCCGATTGCAATGATGTATAACAAAAACCCAGAGGTCGTTGTTTTAGCAAGCAGCTTAATGTTATACGCCGCTATTTATCAGCTGTCAGATTCTGTGCAAGTTATAGGTGCCGGAATTTTACGTGGTTATAAAGATACGCGTTCCATTTTCTTTATTACCTTCACCGCATATTGGTTACTTGGCTTGCCTTCTGGTTATATTTTAGCGTTAACTGATTTCATCGCACCGGCTATGGGGCCTAAAGGCTTCTGGATTGGCTTCATTATTGGTTTAAGTGCTGCTGCAATAGGAATGGCTACACGAATTATATGGATCCATAAGCAGACAGAAGATGTTGTTTTACTTCGCTCAGCTCGCTAATTGACGGTTTTTTAAGCTTTTTATTATGGGAGAAGATGTATTTCGCACCAGATAGTTTTAAATACGAACAAACTATCGCGAAAATACATTTTCCCCTTGCCAGATGAACTTCATAACGTTAATATTCATCCCCGTTGTCACCTAGATATCTTTTAGATGCGTCCGTAGCTCAGTTGGTTAGAGCACCACCTTGACATGGTGGGGGTCGGTAGTTCGAGTCTACTCGGACGCACCATTTCTAGTGAACACAATGTTAATTTTCAGCGCGTCCGTAGCTCAGTTGGTTAGAGCACCACCTTGACATGGTGGGGGTCGGTAGTTCGAGTCTACTCGGACGCACCATTTCAAATTAACACAATCAAATTTTCCAGTGCGTCCGTAGCTCAGTTGGTTAGAGCACCACCTTGACATGGTGGGGGTCGGTAGTTCGAGTCTACTCGGACGCACCATTTTATTTATCTCCCTGCTACCTAAAATTTCTCTTGATTGTCTATTATTATTCCCTTAATTTGTTGCGCAACAAATTAACTTCCTTAATTTTAAATGAATTTTTGATCTGAATGGTCTCTTCTCTCAATTTAGTAAAATTTGATTTGTCTCACAGTTTTTTGTTGTCTATAATACTCACGCTGGCTGAAAGGTTTCACCAGTAGTAAATCAATACGTTAGCTTTAATTGAATTTGTCATCTACACTATAATAAGAAACAAAATGTGACAAATTTAAGTGTAATAATGCATTAAACACCAGACTGTCGCCTATTCTTATAAATGAGTTGCGCAACAAAATTTACCATGCGTACGATTTATAAAATGTACTAAGCATCGGCGACAATACCGATTTCCTTTATAACATTAGATAGACTGCCATGAAAAAAACCAAAATTGTTTGTACTATCGGTCCAAAAACCGAATCAGAAGAAAAACTGACTCAACTTCTTGATGCTGGCATGAATGTCATGCGCCTCAACTTTTCTCACGGTGACTATGAAGAACATGGTCAACGAATCAAAAACCTTCGTTCTGTTTGTGCCAAAACCGGCAAACAAGCAGCTATTCTGCTAGATACCAAAGGCCCTGAAATTCGCACCATGAAATTGGAAGGTGGTAACGATGTTTCACTCGTTGCGGGTCAAACTTTTACATTTACTACCGATACCTCTGTTGTAGGCAATAAAGATAAAGTTGCCGTGACCTACGCAGGCTTAACTTCAGATTTAAAAGTTGGCAATACCGTATTAGTTGATGATGGCTTAATTGGCATGAAAGTGACTAATGTCACTGCAACTGAAGTCGTTTGTGAAGTTTTAAATAACGGTGACCTCGGAGAGAAAAAAGGGGTTAACCTGCCAGGCGTTTCTATTGGCTTACCTGCATTAGCAGAAAAAGATAAAGAAGATTTAGTTTTTGGTTGCCAACAAGGTGTTGATTTTGTTGCTGCTTCATTTATTCGTAAACGCTCAGATGTCGAAGAAATTCGAGCTCACCTGAAAAAACATGGTGGTGAGAACATCCAAATCATTTCTAAAATTGAAAACCAAGAAGGTTTGAATAATTTTGATGAGATTTTAGAAGCCTCTGACGGCATCATGGTTGCTCGCGGTGACTTAGGGGTCGAAATCCCGGTTGAAGAAGTTATTTTCGCCCAAAAAATGATGATTGAAAAATGTGTTGCTGCGCGTAAAGTCGTGATTACTGCTACACAAATGTTAGATTCAATGATCAAAAACCCACGTCCTACTCGTGCAGAAGCGGGTGACGTAGCCAATGCTATTTTGGATGGTACTGATGCAGTTATGCTTTCAGGTGAAAGTGCGAAAGGTAAATACCCTGTAGAAGCCGTAACTATTATGGCGACTATCTGTGAGCGTACTGACCGCATCATGCAAACTCGTATCGATAATCAAAAACCAAGCCAACGCCTACGTGTCACTGAGGCTGTATGTCGTGGTGCAGTGGAAATGTCTGAAAAATTAGATGTTCCACTAATCGTTGTAGCAACCTACGGCGGTAAGTCTGCTAAGTCTGTTCGTAAATATTTCCCTACTGCACCAATCCTCGCGTTAACGACTAATGAAGAAACTGCACGTCAGTTATTGTTAGTAAAAGGTGTGATCCCAATGATAGTTGGTGGATTTACATCTACAGATGACTTTTATCGTGAAGGTAAACGCGCAGCTCTAGAAAGTGGATTAGCGGTTCCTGGTGATGCTGTTGTGATGGTTTCCGGTGCGTTAGTACAAAGCGGTACAACCAATACCTCTTCAGTTCACGTGCTGTAATTAAATTTTATTTGTCTTTTAAAAGGCCGATAGAGATCACTTCAAGATCACTTCATCTATCGGCTTTTTAATTTAAATTTAACATATAGTGCTGCCCTGATGTAACTATTCATTTATTTCATTTTCTCTAGTAAATATCTTATTGCTATTTAAGCGTAATATCATAAAACGCACTCAAATTGGTCAAATAACAACCTTCATTGATCTTAATTTAAATTTTTCTTCTTTTTCCTAGTACTAAATATAAAGTATTTCTAGCAAAACTTTATATTTAGTACTAGCATAAGACATAGTAAGTGCCATACCCTAATTTTCATTAGGTTGTTTTAAAGGGATATAGCAAGCTGTAAATAACAGTCTTAGCTCTATTGTTTGGTGACTTGCTTTTTATATTTTCAAGATAAATCAATCTAGAGGGTAAAATAATGATTCGTACTAAAATTGTACTGGGCTCTATCGTATTAGCTTCAGCATTACTAGCGGGTTGTTCTAACAGCACTGAAGTGCAAAAACTCTCTTCAGACGTACAAACTCTGAATGGTAAAGTTGATCAACTGAGCAACGACGTTCAGTCTCTGCGTTCTGACGTACAGACAGCTCAAGAAGAAGCAGCACGTGCTAACCAACGTTTAGACAACCAAGTTCGTACTTACAAAAAATAAGTTAGATTTGGTCGTTGTCTAGTTGAAACGGCGCTTCTTTGAAGCTAATAGTATTTATGAGGGCCTATGAAAATAGGCCCTTATTATTTGGAGTAGTTATTCAACTACAGAGGAAGAGCGATATTTAGTAGGAAGCACTGCGCTGACTTTATGGTCATAGATAGGCTGTGGCTGTGAAATAGTAAAAGGTTCAATAGGCACTAACCCTTCGTGCTGCGTTTCAGAGTCTGAAGAACTATTACCCTGATCATTATTCACACGCACAGGCATCCCAGAACGCCTTGCTAGCTCTTTTTCTACTAAAGCCTTATCAACCCCTTCATTTTCCAGAAAACGCTTGAAATCGTCAGTCAGTTTGATTGGCATTGTTTGTGGGTCATCATTATTTGTCCGAGATAATGGCTGATGCACCTCAATGTAATAACTGCCATCAGTTTCTTTGGAGTATTTTACAGGCTGATCAATAACTTGGACACGAGTTCCTTTTGGTACTGTCTTGAATAACGCTTCAATATCATCAGGACGTAAACGAATACAACCGGAGCTCACCCGCATACCAATACCAAAATCTGCATTAGTACCGTGGATCAGATATTCACCACGCCCATATGCTAGTCGTAATGCATACAAACCCATTGGGTTTTCAGGACCTGCTGGAACGACTGCAGGAAGCGTTATACCTTCTTTAGCATAATTTTTACGGATGTTCGCCGTTGGCGTCCATGTTGGGTCTTTAATTGATTGGCTTACTGAAGTTACCATTTCAGGTGTATCACGACCTAATTGGCCAATACCTATAGGGTAAACAATCACTTCTTCGCTGTTCGCCGGATAATAATATAAACGCAGCTCTGCTAAGTTAATCACAATTCCGGTTCTTGGCGTTGACGGTAACAACATTTGTGCTGGAATGATAAGCTCTTTTCCAGCTTCAGGAAGATACGGGTCCGTTCCAGGGTTTGCTTCAAGCATGCCTAGTAGCCCAATTTGGTGCTCACTGGCAATGGCTTCCAGTGGACGCCCGTCATTGGGTACGATATACGTGTAATTTTCCCCGATAAGTCGAGTGTTACTGTCAGGTAATGGATATTCTTTTGCTTGAGCTGGAGCCAATAAGGCGCTCATGACAAACAAACTTGCCACCGTCAAAACTCTTTTCATACCTACTCCAAGGAAAATAATGTTCTTACAATAATTCAATGATTATTGTTCATAATAGCAACTATCTCTCATATCTTTAATACTAAATAAATATTTTTATTAAGTATTAATATGGAAGTAGTCTTTTTATGATAACTAAATACGATGACTTTAATGAATTGCTCGGATAAAGAATAATACCCAAGAAGTAAAATATAAGAGAGGGAGCATAACGCTCCCTCGGTAAGATTATACTAATTGTGCCGCTCGCGATAAAATTGTGCGGATCATCGCATTCAAACCTTGAGTACGTGAAGGTGTTAAATGCTGCTCTAATGCTAATTGTTCAAAAAATGACTTCACATCGAGTGCTAATATTTGTTGCGCTGTTTTACCTTGAAAAAGAATAATAACAATTGCAACTAGCCCTTTAACGATGGCTGCATCGCTATCACCTGCAAACGTAATTGTACCGTCCGCTTGTTTTTGCATATCAATCCACACTTGGCTTTGGCATCCAGCGATTAAATTATTATCGCTTCTTTGTACCTCAGAGAGTTCAGGTAAACGCCCCCCTAGCTCTATCATATAGAGGTAACGCTCCTCCCAGTCCTGACAGCGAGAGAAATTACGTAATAACTTACTTTCATCGGGTAATGCGGGCATGCTCAGTTCCTTTACCATCTGTTTCTTATGTGCTTAGCCTAACAATTTTTTGATGCGCTGTAACGCATTGCATAAAGAATCGATTTCTTCTTTAGTGGTGTATATCCCTACAGAAGCGCGGCACATAGCGGGAACTTGGTAATGTTCCATTAATGGTAAAGCACAATGATGCCCAGTACGGATTGCAATGCCATACCTGTCAAGGAAAGACCCAACATCATAAGCATGGTGCTTGCCTAAATTGAAAGCCAGAACACCTTCCCGTTGGTCATTGCCATATAATATAACTGAAGGTATTTCTTGCAATTTCTTAGAAGCATAAGCCATCACTTCAGCTTCATGAGCAAATACATCAGATAAATTTAGTGCATTTAAATAATCAAATGCCGCCCCTAAACCAATAATTGCGCTTACATTCGGTGTTCCCGCTTCAAAGCGCCAAGGTGCGTCAGCAAAAGTGATCCCTTTGGTCAGGCTGACTTGGCGGATCATCGCCCCACCACCTTCCCATGGTGGCATCATATCCAAAATAGCTTTTTTACCATAAAGGATACCAATACCCGTCGGGCCATATAGCTTGTGACCTGAAAACACATAGAAATCACAGTCTAAAGCTTGTACATCAACCTGCTGATGCATTGCACCTTGCGCACCATCGACCAATACCGTGATTTCACCGCCTTTTGAGGCAGCAATTGCTCGTGCTTGCTTGATTATCTCCTGTACGGGATTAACTGTTCCCAATACATTAGAGATATGTGTAAAGCTCAATAATCGCGTACGTGAATCAATGACATCATTTAATACCTCTAACTGTAGCCTACCATCATCAGAAATTGGGATAACTCGGATTTCAAAACCAATTTCTTCAGCTAACATATACCAAGGTACAATATTCGCATGATGTTCCATTTCAGTGATGACAATATTGTCCCCTTCATGGAAATACTTTCGACCAAAACTATTTGCTACCAGGTTAATACCTTCCGTTGTGCCTTTAACAAACACAATTTCTTCATTTGAAGCTGCGTGAATGAAAGCGGCCGCTTTTTGACGAACCTCTTCCATCATTGTTGTAGCATTTGCGCTGAGAGTATGTATACCGCGGTGAACCGCGGCATATTGATGCAGCGTAAACTCACTTTCTTTTTCAATGACTTGCAAAGGCTTTTGTGCACTTGCTGCACTATCCAAATAGACTAATGGATGATTATTGACAGACTGAGATAAGGCAGGGAAATCCTGCCTGACTGAAGCGACATTGAATAGCATGGGGATTAAACCTCCGCTAAGCGCTGGCGGATGTTTGCCATCACAGCGTGTTTTAACTCTTCCGATTCAATAGATTCTGTAAGTTCTGCAGCAAATGCGATGATAATCATATGTTTTGCTGCTTTACCCTCAATGCCTCTTGAACGCAGATAAAACAGTTGTTCGTCATCAATACGGCCGACCGTTGCACCGTGACCACACTTTACGTCGTCCGCATAAATCTCAAGCTGAGGTTTAGTATCAATTTCAGCTTTTTCACCTAACAACAACGTATTGTTAGTCATCTGACCATCTGTTTTTAATGCATTCGGCGCTACTTTAATCATGCCATTAAAGACAGCTTTACTGCTATCCATCGCAATGACTTTATGTAGTTGGCGGCTATTACAGTAACCCTTATTGTGCTCCAAATACGTACGAGTATCTGCAATTTCATTGCCTTTAGGCAGCAATAAACTGTTAAGTTCAAATTCTGTATTTTCACCATCAAGGCGAGCACTGGTATGGTTTCGCGTTAATAATGCGCCAAGTAAAAAGCTCGTACTTTTCACCCGACTATCACGCCCAATAACAATATCATTGTGAGCAAAATGCTGAGCCTGACCATTTTCAATATTTAACTTAAAGTGACTAAAATCTGCATTATCACCGACTTCAACCGTTAAACGGCTGCCCGTCATGTGCATTTGGTCATTCAAACTGACATAATGCTCAATCACTTGAGCTTTGCTGTTCGCATCTAACGTTAAATGGTAGCGATACTGGCTAATATTCGTAGCCTGTTTATCGCTGCTACCCGTTGAAATATTCAGCAGATACAATGGTTTCTCTGCTATTTTATTTGCAGCAAGATGAACAACTAACGGTTGTACCGCCAAGCTTTCTGTTAAATGCAAGAAAATCTCGCTATTTACAGGCGAAGGAAGCAAGTCTTGGTTATCAAGCAAAGACACTTGGAATGGCCCCATATCAATGGAGCTTAGTGCTGAACTATAGCGCCCATCAATTAAAACAAGGCGATAGGCGTCAATCGGCAGAGCCAATGCTTCACAGTCTTTTGCTTCAACATCGCTATCACTAAAACGATATTGAGCCTCAAGTACCGTATTTAATGGTGTATAGTGCCAATCTTCATGGCGAAACGCAGGCAAGCCAACTTGTTTTGCCATTTCCCAATGCGTTTTAGCATGTTGAGAATTCACACCGTGTCGTTGCTCAAACAATTCAGAAAAACGTGACATTGCTTGCTCATTGAGCTTTGCAACTTCAGCACGTTTTTGTGCTCTTTCACTGTTGGTCAATAAGCCAGCCATAACCCTGCTCCTCCAGTTTTTTCGCTAAACTGAAATCACCTGATTTGATGATTTTCCCTTGATATAACACGTGGACAAAGTCAGGCTTTACATAATCCAAAATACGTTGATAGTGGGTTACGATAATAAATGAACGTTCAGGCGAACGTAATGAATTCACACCGTTAGCCACAATTTTCAGCGCATCAATATCTAAACCGGAGTCAGTTTCATCAAGAATACACAATTGAGGCTCTAGAGCTGCCATCTGCAGGATATCGTTACGTTTTTTCTCACCACCGGAAAAACCCACGTTAACAGAACGAGCAAGTAAATCTTCTGGCATTTCTAATAATTTGATTTTATCTTCAATAAAATCTTGGAAATCAAAACGATCTAATGCTTCTTGCTGGCGATATTCTCTGACCGCATTAACGGCGGTTTGTAAGAAAAATTGGTTACTGACCCCTGGAATTTCAACAGGGTATTGGAATGCGAGGAAAACGCCTTCCCCTGCACGCTCTTCTGGATCTAATTCAAACAGGTTTTTACCTTTAAACGTCACTTCACCGCTATCAATTTCATACTCTTCGCGGCCAGCAAGTGTGGCTGATAATGTACTTTTACCAGAGCCATTTGGGCCCATGATGGCGTGAACTTCCCCTGGTTTTACTTCCAGAGATAACCCTTTTAAAATCTCATTACCTTCTACACTCACGTGTAAATCTTTAACACTTAACATATTTACATGCCTTTAGCGCTTTAGCGCAAATAAACTCGATTAGAATCAGCCAACGCTGTGCTCTAAGCTGATTGCCAGTAATTTTTGTGCTTCTACGGCAAATTCTAATGGAAGCTCCGAGAACACATCTTTACAGAAACCATTTACAATCATTGATATCGCATCGTCTTCGCTGATACCACGTTGTAAACAGTAAAATAACTGGTCTTCTCCAATACGTGAGGTTGTCGCTTCATGTTCGAGCTGTGCCGTATTATTTTTAACTTCCACATACGGGAAAGTATGTGCACCGCACTGTGTACCAATTAACATAGAGTCACATTGGGTAAAGTTACGAGCATTATGTGCACTTGGTAAAATTTTCACTAAACCGCGATAACTGTTTTGGCTCTTACCTGCTGAAATACCCTTAGAAATAATCGTTGAACGGGTGTTTTTCCCGATATGGATCATTTTCGTTCCGGTATCTGCTTGCTGATTACCATTTGTTAATGCAACAGAGAAAAACTCACCGACAGAGTTATCCCCTTTAAGGATAACGCTTGGGTATTTCCATGTGATGGCAGAGCCAGTTTCTGACTGCGTCCATGACATTTTTGAATTTTCACCTTCACACAATGCACGCTTAGTCACAAAGTTCAGGATCCCACCGGCTTCGCTATCTCCACCGGAGAACCAGTTTTGGACAGTCGAATATTTAACTTCGGCATCTTTATGAATAATCACTTCAACAACCGCCGCATGGAGCTGATAGCTATCACGAACAGGCGCAGAACACCCTTCGATATAACTGACATAGCTACCTTCATCGGCAATTAAAATCGTACGCTCAAACTGGCCTGTTTTGGCTGCGTTGATCCTAAAATAAGTTGATAGCTCCATTGGGCAATGTACGCCTTTTGGTACATACACAAACGTACCATCTGAAGCTACCGCCGCATTTAATGCCGCAAAAAAGTTATCATGGCTCGAAACGACTGACCCGAGATATTTCTGCACCAGTTCAGGGTACTCTTGAATAGCCTCACTGAACGAACAAAAAATAACCCCATGTTTGGCTAAGTCATCACGGTAAGTTGTAGATACCGAGACCGAGTCAAAAATGGCGTCAACCGCAACAGCCTTCCCTTCACGTACAGGAACACCCAATTGGTTAAAAGCTTCTTCAACTTCAGCCGTTAAATAATTATTGGTTTCCGCTACACCTGTGCCTTGGGTTGCACCAGATTGCGAACCACAGGTATCATCACATGAGCCACAAGATGGCGCAGAATAATAGCTATAGTCTTGATAATCGAGATTTGGGTAATTCGCTTTAAGCCAATGAGGTTCTTCCATGCCTTTCCAGTGATTAAAGGCATCAAGACGGAATTGGAGCATCCACTCAGGCTCATTACGTTTTGCTGAAATTGCGCGGATCACATCTTCGTTGATGCCTTTCGCCATTTCATCAGTCGCGACTTCGGTAAAGAAGCCTTCTTTATAACGCTGGTCATCAAGCCAGCTTTGAACATCATCGCCAACTTCTACATTGCTCTGTGACATAATCTGACTTCACATGTTAAACGCCGAAGCTTTCACCACACCCACAGGCATGTTGGGCTTTCGGGTTATTGAATTTGAAAATTTGATTCAGCCCTTCTTGGACAAAATCAACGACTGTGCCATCAATAAATGGCATTGCTTCTTTTGGCACATAAAGATGTGCGCCATCGAGTTCAAATAACAGGTGTTGCTCTGTTGGGTTTTCGATCATTTCAAATACATAACCAAAACCCGCGCAGCCGGACTGTTTTACGCCAAGTGAAAGCCCTTTAGTGTTTGGGTTTTGCACCATCAATTTTTTGATTTGTTTTGCAGCGCTTTGTGTCAGGCTAACTCCCTGCCAATTGTTTTCATCAAATGAAAATGTCTCTACACCGTCAGTCATATTGACCCCACATTTCTTATGGCTTTTCAGCCTGTTATCAGGAGATTAACTCTGCCTACCCTATGGTAATGATTAGCTAATTGACTTCAACCATTTGTTTTAAGAGGTTATAGCTATTTTAGCTCTTTTCTTGCTCACTATCAGGTTAAAAAACAAGCAACCCCCTAGTAAAATAAGATTAACCCATTGATAAATAATGAATAAGTAGAGTTGTGTTTTTTATTCAAATTTGTACTAAATAATACACTTAAATGACACAAATTAATAAAGATGCATTTATTATACAACTTAATTAACTTGATAAAAAATGAATTTATAGAAAGAATGGCCATATAACCATACAAGAATAAGGGTTTTATAGGGTGTTCTGGCATTTAATTAGCCAAAAAACCCTATATATAGAATGGTTATTATTCAAATAATACCGCAGTTGTCAGGCGAGAAGTACAACACAATTTGCCTTGTTCATTGAAAATTTCAATATTCCACACTTGCTGGCGACGTCCTAAATGAATAGGCTTACAAATACCTTTTACAACCCCTGAGCGAGCAGCACGAACATGATTTGCATTGATTTCCAACCCGACCACCTTTTGTTCCCCTTCCGAGCACATATAACCCGCAATTGAACCCAAGGATTCGGCTAACACAACAGAAGCACCGCCATGCAATAACCCAAAAGGCTGTTTGGTACGATGATCGACAGGCATTATTCCCTCTAAATAATCATCTCCAATTGCCGTGATTTCAATGCCAAGATGCCCTAACATGCAGGTTTTTGACATTTCAGTGAGTTGTTGCAAATTAAATTGACGTTTCCAAATCATTAAACTATCTCCAACAGTGCTTGAATCGGATGTTTTATCGATACATTTTCCATTCGCTTAACTTGGCTACGGCAAGAATAACCTGAACTTAAACAGCGATCTTTTGGCAAAGAAGACATCGCGCCTTTCCACGATAAATCATAAATTCCTTTTGAATTTTGAAGATTGGCCACTTCGTGCCCATAAGTCCCTGCCATGCCACAACAGCCAACACTAACATTATTTAATGTTTGCCCAAAGCGAGCAAATAACGCTGCCCATTGATTCGCACTATTAGGTAAAGCCGTTGATTCCGTACAATGACCGAAAAAATACCATGGTTGTGTCGAAGCCACTTGCACATTGTGTGGTTCAGGCAATGTCATTAACCACTCATGCGCCAACATCACCGTAAATTGGCACTGTTCTTTACCTAAAATTTCATGGTATTCATCGCGATAACAAAGTACCAGTGCAGGGTCAACACCGACCATTGGTAACTGTAATTTTGCCACTCGATTTAAAAAGTCCGCTGTCTTGCGAGCTGTTTTAGCAAATTTCGCTAAAAAACCTTTGATGTGTTGCGCTTTTCCATTCGGTGAAAACGGTAACAATACAGGTTTAAGACCTAACTTTTCAATTAAGCGGACAAAATCTGCCACCACTTTGGCATCGTAATAGCTAGTGAAAGGGTCTTGAACCACCAGCACATATTTTTCACGCTGTGAATCCGCCATACTTTCAAGTTGTTCAAGCGTAACAGAAACCGCGGCATGGCCTGAAAGTTCTTGTTTTAATGTGGGTTGAGAAAATAACGGTAAATCCACCATACCAATGGTGTGTTGGCTCAGTTTTTGCACCACCGGTTGACGTAAAAAGAAATTAAATACGCTAGGTACCTTGGAAAGTATTGGTGCACTCGCTTCGACGTTTGCAACAATATGGTCCCGAATAGGTCGCAAATAACGCCCATGATACAATGCTAAAAATTTAGCTCTAAATGATGGCACATCAATTTTAATCGGGCATTGTGTTGAGCAGGCTTTACAGGCGAGGCACCCAGCCATTGAAGCTTTCACTTCATGAGAAAAATCATAATCCCCTTGCTTCGCACGCCAAGTATTACGGGTTTTCTCGATTAAGCCTCTTAATGAAGGCTGGTTGTGCGTAATTCCTTTTTCAAGGTGTTCTGGTGTAACGCCTTGTTCCGCTAGCAACCTTAACCATTCACGAACAAGTGTTGCACGGCCTTTCGGAGAATGGACTCGTTGACCACTCACCTTCATCGATGGGCACATTGGGCTCTTTACATCAAAATTGAAACACAGCCCATTGCCATTACACTCCATAGCACCACGGAACTCTTGGCGCATTTGGACTGGAATTTGCCGGTCATACGTTCCTCGCTTGATGTCATCAACCTGCTTCATCGGTGCATCCAACCCCGCAGGTGGGCAAATTTTACCTGGATTCAAACGGTTATCGGGGTCAAATGCCGCTTTAATATTCCGAAGCTCACCGTATAATACATCGCCAAAAAATTCAGGACTATATTGCGCACGGAAACCTTTCCCATGTTCCCCCCACAAAAGCCCACCGTATTTAGCGGTTAATGCCACAATTTCATCAGAAATTTGTTTCATCAATACTTCTTGCTGCGGATCACACATATCAAGCGCAGGACGGACATGTAATACCCCTGCGTCCACGTGACCAAACATGCCATAATTCAAGTTGTGACTGTCTAATAATGCACGGAATTCCACTATATAATCAGCAAGATGCTCAGGAGGAACACAAGTATCCTCAACAAACGGAATTGGCTTTGCAGCCCCCTTGCTGTTCCCTAACAGCCCAACTGCTTTTTTACGCATGTTATAAATGCGCGTAATATCTTCAAGGTCATGACAGGTTTGATAACCAATCACGCCGGCTTGGTTATTCGCCATTAACTCATCAAGCCGCTGACAAAGGCTTTCAGTTAATTGGTTAATTTCCGCTTCATCATCACCACTAAACTCAACAATATTCAGCCCCAACATTTCCTTATTTGGAATGTCAGTAATCAATGCTTTAACTGAGTGCCAAACAATATCTTCACGCGCTAAATTCAATACTTTCGAGTCAACTGTTTCAACAGACAAGGCTTTTGCATCAACCATAAAAGGTGCATTACGCAATGCGGACTCAAAAGAGTCATATTTGACGTTTACTAAGCGGCGTACTTTTGGCAAAGGTGTGATATCAAGCGTCGCCTCGGTAATAAAGGCTAAAGACCCTTCAGACCCAGTCAAGATACGGGTAAGGTCAAATTCTGTTAGTTCATCATTAAATACATGACGTAAATCATACCCTGTCAGGAAACGATTTAACTTGGGAAATTTTTCTTCAATTAATGGACGTTGCTCTAAACAGCGTTCTAATACTGTTTTATATATACGCCCCACTGTTGAATCTTCTGACGCAATCGTTTGGGCGAGTTCGATAGGCATAGCACGTGTATCTAGGCATTCTCCACCTAACACCATGGCTTTAACGCCTAACACGTGATCAGAGGTTTTACCATATACTAATGAGCCTTGACCAGATGCGTCAGTGTTGATCATTCCACCTAATGTTGCTCGGTTGCTGGTAGATAGCTCCGGCGAAAAAAAATAACCGTAAGGTTTGAGGTATTGATTTAATTGGTCTTTGATGACCCCAGCCTCAACTTTAACCCAACCTTGCTCTGGGTTTATTTCTAAAATCCTATTCATATAACGGGACATATCCACAACAATCCCTTCAGTTAAGGATTGCCCATTAGTTCCCGTCCCACCACCCCGAGGTGTAAAGCTGAGCTCACGAAATTTCGCTTGCCCCGCAAGCCGAGTGATAATTTGTACATCTGCACTCGAACGCGGAAATACAACCGCTTGGGGTAATAGTTGGTAAATACTATTATCTGTTGCCATGGATAAACGCTCAGCATAGCTGGTGCCGTTATCCCCAGTAAAACCCTGTTCTTGTAGCTCATGCAAGAACTCAATAACTAGATGACTAAGATGAGGAGCTTCTGATATACGCGGGATCATTATTAACGATGACTCTTGTTGTTTAGTGTTCGCATTACTCGTTATGTACTATCTTTATTTTAAGTTGCACAATAGTGTCTTAGGTCTATGATGGGTTACCTTCACAGCCTGTAAAGACAGCACAGCCGCTGATGACATTGTCATTATGAACCATATCACAATATTGTTTTTTTTAACCGTGAAAAAAAATTACGTTATTTTCACCTAAAAATTTGCCACAGACACAGAATTTTCATTTGTAAAGGACCAGTCATTAATGGAAAAATCGCAAAAACGCTTGGATCTTCCCAAACTTATTTTCGGCCTATTATCCATCGTTTTAATGATAGCAGCCTGCTTTTGGGTACTTAATCCATTTATTCTTGGCTTTGTATGGGCTGGAATGATGGTAATTGCTACTTGGCCACTATTATTAAGACTGGAAGCTCGCTTATGGCATAAGCGCTGGTTAGCTACATTGGTGATGGTTCTTCTTATATTACTGCTGTTCGTTATTCCATTGGGTATTCTAATTGGCAGTATCATTGAAAATAGCACACCACTTATTGATTTAGCTAAATCACCATCAAGCCTAACGCTGCCTGATTTAGAATGGCTAAATACTATCCCGATGGTAGGTGAAAAAATTTACTATGCATGGCATAGCTTAGTTGCCAGTGGGGGTAATGCTTTACTTGCCAAAATTCAACCCTACTTTGGCCAAGCTGCTGGCTGGTTTGCTACACAGGCCATTAGCGCAGGAAGATTTGTTTTTCACTTGATGCTAATGCTGCTATTTAGTGGCTTGCTCTACCTTAAAGGCGAATCTGTCATGGTTAGCATCCGTCACTTTGCGGTCCGTCTCGCAGGGATCCGTGGGGATGCTGCCGTCGTGTTAGCGGCACAATCTATTCGAGCTGTTGCCCTTGGTGTCGTCGTCACCGCGCTAATTCAAGCCATCGTCGGAGGAATTGGACTTGCCTTGTCGGGTATTGGTTATGCGGCCATCTTAACTGTCTTGTTGTTTATATGCTGTGTGGCGCAATTGGGGCCTCTACTCATCATGGTGCCATCCGTCATTTGGCTATTTTGGACAGGTGATACGACATGGGGAATTATTCTTGCTATATGGGCCGCCGTTGTTGCCACTATGGATGGCGTTCTTCGCCCATGGCTCATTAAAATGGGGGCTGACTTACCAATGGTTCTGATCCTTGTTGGTGTTATTGGTGGAATTTTATCATTTGGCATGATTGGTTTGTTTATTGGCCCTGTTGTATTAGCCGTTTCATATAGCTTATTAAAAGCTTGGATGAATGAGGTTGCAGTTCCAAGTGAAGACTTAACAGAAACTGAAAAATTTCTAGAAGAAGAGTTTTCGATTAAAAAGTAGTACGTAGTTGATTAGTAGCAGGCATGTTCAAGCAAGACATGCCTGCTAACTTAATAAGTATTGCTCCATTAATATTTAGAAACAATATTTAACATTCTAACGTTAGTATTTAGTCTAATTTATGTTAACATAAATCTATTGAATTAATTCTCTTTAAGTAACAATGAGTAATATTAATATTGAGAGTGTTCTTAATGATTGTATAATATGAATAGTTTAATATTCTATTATTGAATCATATGGATATAAAAAGCTATGCCCCTCCCTTTTTAGGCGTCGCTTTATTTAACTGAATTGCTGTGTGTAGTCTTTGCCTGTCAGCCCATGATAGGCTTTTTTTTTATCTTCATTTAATATGAATATTATTCATATCGTAATCAGAACATCACTTTATAATTATTGATTAATATCAATTTTTGACATAACTAGCAGTTTTCATACTCCTTTAGCGTTATATAATTAAATAAATTTCGTTATTTCTATTTAAGGTATATTTTCTGCCCAAACTAAATACACAAAATAAGAGTAATTATATTCTTTTTTTATTTATACCTAAAAAGTATTATATGAATATTTATTTAGAACTGTTTGCTATCAACCTATTAATAATAGTATTAATCAATTTCTGTAATAGGTAATTTTAATCAAATAAATGCGAAGGCTGAATGTTATTCACATTCAGCCTTGATGATTAAAAAACGAGATAACTATTGATTCTCAGCTATCGTCAGCCATGTTTGTACCACGGTATCTGGATTCAAAGATAAACTATCAATACCTTCATCTACCAGCCATTGAGCAAAATCTTGATGGTCGGATGGCCCTTGACCACAAATACCTACATATTTGTTTTGTCGTTTTGCAGCCTGTATAGCCATAGATAACATGGCTTTTACCGCATCGTTTCGTTCATCAAATAACTCAGAAACAACACCAGAATCCCTATCAAGACCTAATGTTAACTGAGTCATATCATTCGAACCGATAGAGAAACCGTCGAAATGTTCGAGGAATTGATCTGCCAGTAAAGCATTTGATGGAATTTCGCACATCATAATGACTTTTAGACCGTTTTCACCACGTTTCAAATCATGTTTAGCCAGCTCAGCAACTACAGACTCAGCTTGTGCAACTGTCCGCACAAATGGGATCATAACTTCAACATTCGTTAACCCCATAGTGTTGCGAACACGTTTAACCGCTTCGCATTCCAATGCAAAACAGGCACGGAAGCTGTCAGATACATAGCGCCCTGCACCACGGAAACCTAACATTGGATTTTCTTCTTCAGGTTCATAAATATCCCCACCGACTAAGTTGGCATATTCATTAGACTTGAAGTCAGATAAACGGACAATAACGCGTTTTGGCCAGAAAGCAGCGGCTAGAGTAGAAATCCCTTCAGTTAATTTACCGACATAAAATTCAATCGGGTCATCATAGCCCGCCATCATTTGGCGAATTTCTGCTTGTAACTCAGGAGATTGCTGATCAAATTCCAGTAATGCCCTTGGGTGAACACCAATCATACGATTGATGATAAACTCAAGTCTAGCTAGACCCACGCCTTCATTAGGTAAGCAAGCAAAATCAAATGCACGGTCAGGGTTACCGACATTCATCATGATTTTGACATCTAGATTTGGCATATCACTCACTTCAGAACTGTGAATTTCAAACGCCAGTTTACCTTCGTACACAAAACCCGTATCACCTTCTGAACAAGAAACTGTCACTTCTTGGCCTTCTTGCAAACGGTCAGTCGCATCACCACACCCCACAACCGCAGGAATGCCTAATTCACGAGCGATAATCGCAGCATGGCATGTACGTCCACCACGATTCGTAACAATCGCAGCGGCTTTTTTCATGATAGGCTCCCAATCAGGGTCTGTCATATCGGTAACGAGTACATCACCCACTTGAATTCTATCCATTTCACTCAAGTTATGTATGACTTTAACAGCCCCAGAGCCAATACGATGACCGATTGCACGTCCTTCAACTAAAACTTGTCCTTGTTGTTTTAATTGATAACGCTCCATCACTTGTTGATTAGAGCGAACGGTTTCTGGCCTTGCTTGGACAATATACAAACGCCCATTATGACCATCTTTTGCCCACTCAATATCCATTGGGCGACCGTAGTGCTTTTCAATCTGTATAGCTTGGCGTGCAAGCTCTTCCACTTCGAGATCAGTTAAAGAGAAACGATTGCGTAGTGCTTCTGGCACATCTTCAATTTGTACTTGTTTACCGTGCTCTTTACTGTTGGCGTACACCATTTGTAATTTTTTAGAGCCCAGGGTACGGCGCACAATTGCAGGACGGTTATTGGCTAACGTTGGTTTATGGACATAAAACTCGTCTGGATTCACGGCGCCTTGCACCACCATCTCACCTAAACCATACGCAGAGGTAATAAATACGACTTGGTCGAAGCCCGATTCAGTATCAATCGTAAACATAACACCCGATGAGGCTAAATCTGAACGTACCATGCGTTGAACGCCCGCGGACAGTGCTACACCGCGGTGGTCATAACCTTGGTGAACACGATATGAAATCGCACGGTCATTAAACAATGAAGCAAAAACGTGTTTAATCGCAACTAATACAGCGTCAATTCCTTGAACGTTAAGGAATGTTTCCTGTTGCCCTGCAAACGAAGCGTCAGGCATGTCCTCAGCAGTTGCCGATGAGCGGACAGCAAATGAAGCTTCCGCTTCACCTTCTGACAGTTGTGCGAAAGCATCACGAATATCTTGTTCCAACTCCTTCGTCAATGGTGTATCAATCACCCATTGACGGATCTGAGCACCTGCTACAGCCAGTTGGTTCACATCATCAATATCCGTTTCATCTAGCAGGTTATAAATACGTTGATTTACACCGCTCTGCTCCAGAAAATCATTAAACGCCTGTGCGGTTGTCGCGAAACCGTTAGGTACGGATACTCCCAGATCAGATAAGTTAGTGATCATTTCACCGAGAGAAGCATTTTTGCCCCCGACACGGTCAACATCATTCATCCCTAATTGGTTATACCAAAGTACATTACACGGAGTGAGGCCATTTGTGGACATTGAAAGCGATCCTTTTATAGCAATTTAGTGACAGAGTACAAATCGTAAAAAATCTCGTTGGCGAAATTTCGCCTCGTGAAATAGACTAGCACAGACGCTAAGAGAAGATGGACTGGTGAATCGTTCCATCACTGAAGAAAACTTTTTTGTTCTAAAAATCGTTCAAAAAATGGCTATAGTTTCCCCTATAAACTAATTTTTAAACTTTAAACAAAGATAATATTTCCCAATATCCAGTGATAAATACAATAGAGACGAATAATGATGAGCGAATTAGGAGCAATGAATAATATGGTAAGCCAAGTTCAACGTACTGTTTTTTTTATTTCTGATGGAACAGCGATAACCGCTGAAACTTTGGGGCACGCCGTACTTTCTCAATTTCCTCTGTCATTTATTTCTTATACTCTGCCGTTTGTAACAAGCGAAGCTCGTGCACATGAAATTAAGCAAAAAATAGATATTATCTTCGAAGAAACCCAGTTGCGTCCTTTAGTGTTCTATTCGATTATCTCCCCTGAAGTTAAGCAAATCATTACCCAGAGTGCAGGTTTTTGCCAAGATATCGTCCAAAGTCTAGTCGCCCCAATTCAGAAGGAAGTCGGCCTAGAACCTGAGCCAAAACTCAACCGAACCCATGGCCTATCTATGCAAAATATGAATCAATATGATGCACGTATAGCTGCTATTGAATACACACTGGCTCACGACGATGGGATTTCTTTACGAAATTTAGACCAAGCTCAAGTGATACTAATTGGTGTTTCACGTTGTGGCAAAACGCCAACAAGCCTCTACTTAGCGATGCAATTTGGTATCCAAGCGGCAAATTACCCATTTACGGCTGATGATATGGATAATTTACAATTACCTGCAGCATTACGCCCATATACACATAAATTGTTTGGTTTAACTATTAGCCCTGAACGGCTAGCAGCTATCCGCGAAGAGCGCCGTGAAAATAGCCGTTATGCATCCATAAGGCAATGTCGTATTGAGATAGCTGAAGTGGAAGCTTTATTTAGACAAAATAAAATCAACTACTTAAATACAACTAACTATTCTGTTGAAGAAATTTCAGCAAAAGTGATTGATACCATGGGCTTACAAAGACGAATCTTTTAATGAATACAAATAAAAAAAATATTCATTCCTGCTAAGTTGGAGGTTGAAATTAAGCCATATTCGTTTATTGTGATCTTAATCACTTATAGGGCATATGCCTATTAAAGTTCTTTGAGAAAGAAAATGCACAAAACTGATGAATTACGTACTGCGAGAGTGGACAGCTTAATTACCCCACAAACTCTTGCTGATGAGTTTCCTATTTCCCAAAAAGTCGCTGAAAACGTGACAGCGTCACGAAAACGCATAGAACAGATATTATCCGGCCAAGACCCACGTTTACTGGTCATTGTCGGCCCTTGTTCCATTCATGACATTGATGCCGCTATTGAATACGCTAAAAAACTAAATGTGTTAAGAGAGCGTCATCAAGACCGTTTAGAAATCGTCATGCGAACTTACTTTGAAAAACCACGTACTGTCGTTGGTTGGAAAGGGTTAATTTCTGACCCTAACCTCGATAATTCTTGCCAAGTCAACACTGGTATCCGGTTAGCTCGTAAATTATTGATTGAAGTTAACCAGTTAGGGTTAGCCACGGCAACCGAATTCCTTGATATGGTCACGGGCCAATATATTGCCGATCTCATTAGTTGGGGAGCAATTGGCGCTCGCACAACAGAAAGCCAAATTCACCGTGAAATGGCATCCGCATTGTCCTGTCCGGTAGGTTTCAAAAATGGCACCGACGGCAATATTAATATTGCTATTGATGCGATAAGAGCTGCAAAGGCGCAGCATATGTTTTTATCGCCGGATAAGAATGGCCAAATGACCATTTACCAAACCAGTGGTAACCCGCATGGCCATATCATTATGCGTGGCGGTAAACAGCCTAATTACACAGCTGGTGACTTAGCCGCAGCTTGCGATAAACTACGTAAATTTGAATTACCAGAGCATTTAGTGGTCGATTTCAGCCATGGTAATTGCCAAAAAATTCATCGTCGCCAACTCGAAGTTGCACGAGATATTGCGGAGCAAATAAAAGATGGCTCGACCGCTATCAGTGGAGTGATGGCAGAAAGCTTCTTAGTTGAAGGCACACAAAAAGTGGTTTCTGACCAACCGTTAGTTTATGGCCAATCTATTACCGACCCATGTCTTGGCTGGGAAGATACCGAACAACTTATTGAAATTCTTGCTCAAGCTGTTGAGTCACGCTTTAAATAAGCCAAATCATTCCAATTTTTTTATTATGAGCCCTTTAGTGAACATAGAAACTAAAGGGCTTTTATATTTACAAAAAAAATAATTATCATTTAATGCATAATTAAACAATATAATAATCTAATTAATAAAATAAATACAGAATTTTAATCCAAAAAATCCTTGACCCACCTCGCACCAACGATAATAATTCTCACTACAAACTAATTTATCCGTTAGAACTTCTGTAGCCTAGCCCATTATTCGCTACGACATTACAGGGCTAAATAGTTCTAATAAATAAATGAGTTACATAAATATTTATTGCATGCCACCCAGATTATTTATCCAGGCAGCCAGCAAATTCTGAAACCAAAGGAAAGGATTTCCTATGCTGTTTAAATCGATGCCTGCATCAATCCATCAAGATCATAAAATATCACTCTCAGCTATTGCTGCCACCGTTGTAATGACCGGGTTTAGCAACACCGCTTTAGGTGAAAACTTATCGACTACAAAAGCGAATACCCGCGACATTATTCACGTTTCGACCTCACCTCTTAGTTTAGAAAATATCGCTGTAGCAGAACAAGTCGATGTAATTGATGCAAAAGCGCCTGAATATCAATCTGCGACATCCGCCTTAGATTTACTAAAAGGCCAAGCTGGAGTATTTGTTTCTGGTTCCAATAGCACTTATGGCCAGGGCATTCAAATGCGGGGTTATGATTCACGAGGTGTTAAAGTCACCGTTGATAATATCACCCAAGACTTTTATTCCGGCTTATATGAAGCTACATTTATTGACCCCACCTTAGTAAAAAAAGTCTACGTCCATAAAGGCGCATCATCTGTACATCATGGCGGCGGCGCGTTAGCCGGAGTCGTATCATTCAAAACAATAAATGCAGCTGACATATTAAAACCAGGGCAAAAAATCGGTGGTCAGGTCTTTAGCGGTATTAACCGTAATGATCACGGTTACTATGCAGGTGCAACGCTATTAGGCAGAACTGAATCAACAGATACTCTGTTTACCTATAGTCAACGTAAAAAGCACCTACTCGGCTCACCCGAGTTTGAAGAGATTGATAATACTGAACAGCTAAGCAACTGGATGCTCAAAAGCAGCTGGCTTGCCCACCCTTCATATAACTTGACGTTACAATTAAAAGAATACCGCAACAACAGTTTAGGGGTAAAACAACCCGCTAAACCTTCAGAAAAAAATAGATATCCAAATACACTGCATGAAAGACAAAGCCATCAGCGAGATGTTGCCATTAGCCAATTTTTTACACCCAAAAATGAGGTAAATTGGCAAGCCCAGTGGGATATTTATTATACAGATTTATATTTAGATCAAACTGATACAGTTAAGGTCAAGAGCAAACCAAAAGAGTATGGCTCTGAAACGCGAAATCAATATACCTATGGGACTAAATTTACTAATAGCTTCACTTTACCTATGTATAACTGGGTAAATCATCATATTCAAAGTGGTTTCGAATATTATCAGCAAAAGCAAACGTCAAATCAGTATGCAATAAGTTATCCACCAGCAGAACTTGATAACCTGTCTGGCTGGTTAGTCAATGACATGACATTGCATCAATTACCGTTAACTTTATCAATTGGAACGCGCTTTACACAATACCGTGCATCGAGGAATAATTTCCCTGAAAATAAACATATCAACTTGTCATCCCGTATGGCTGTTAGTATTACTCCAACCCATTGGCTCAATCTTTACTCATCATACGCTGAAGCATACCGTACTCCACGTATGTCCGAGCTTTATAACAATTCAAACCATTTCACTATACCCTTTTTTGGCACTCCCTCGAACTTTCGCCCATCGCCTGATTTACGTCCAGAAACGAATAGAACCCTCGAAACAGGTATAAAAATCAGTTTTGATGGGATATTTATTGATAATAGCGACCTTCAATTCGGTTCAACCTACTTTAAGACCAAAGCTAAAAACCATATTGCCCTTGAAGGTCTTTATACGCCAAGATATGGCCAATGGTTCCCAGATGAACTTTATTATATCAATATACCCAGCGCATCCATTTATGGCATCGATAGCTTTATAAGCTACAGAACACGGTGGTTTGAGTTAAATATCAATCACAATAAAACCACAGGTAGAGAAGACGGCTCACATTATTCTCTTTCGTCTATACGCCCTGAGACACTAACGGCTCGATTCAATGTACCGGTTGCTAGTACTGGCTTTACTCTAGGTTGGATAGGGGAATTCTCTGCAAGAACGCAACTTCAAGGTAACGATAAATATAAAAAGTGGCATCACAGGTCTGATAAAGGCTTAGACCGCTATCATAAAGAAGTCATTCAATATGCGGGCTATAGCATTCATGATTTCTATGTGAATTACCAAGCAGATCAATTCATAAAAGGGTTAAGTTCGACTCTCACAATGAAAAATGCATTTGATAAGCCATATCTATCTTCCACTGGTGTACCCCAAGAAGGTCGGAACTTTTATCTCAACATGAATTACAACTGGTAGTTAAGTAGTAAAAAACCATGTTATCAACTGATTTTATTAAATTTATCAGCAGTATAAAAAATAAATCAGTTGATAACTTTTCACTATGTCTTTTAATTTTATTAAGGAAAAATTTGTGAATTCAAACCTCTATAATGATTACCTGCAAGCTAAGAAAACGCACTCTGATAAGCACTTCCAAGAAATAGCGGCCTTACTTGGCGTATCGGAGGCCCAACTAATTCATTGTCGTGTCGGTAAAGATAATGTTCAACGATTGGTCAGTAAACCTATTGATATCTTGCAAGATTTAACCACAATAGGCAAAGCTATAGGGATCACTCGTAATCAGTACGCTGTTAGTATTCAAACGGGTGCATACAATAACCCAAAATTTAGTAACCACGGTGGGCTATTTCTAAACCCTAAAGCATTAGACTTACGCATGTTCTTTGCGCAGTGGAGCTCAGTTTTTGCACTCACTGAAAAAATGCCAGAGGGAACTCGCCACAGTATTCAATTTTTCGATAAATATGGTGATTCGTTACACAAGATCTTTTCCACCGACAACTCTGATATAGCTGCTTGGCAAGCCATGATAGAGCGCTACAGCACATTAGAGAATCCGCCTATCGAACCTAAAACAATTTCGCCATTTTCAGAACAGAAAATTAGCGAAGAACTCGCCTCTCAATTAGAGCAACAATGGCGTGAGATGACCAATGTTCATCAGTTTTTTGGTATATTAAAGAAACACAATTTAAGTCGTCAGCAAGTTTTTCGTGTCGTTAGCCAAGAATTAGCATGGCAAGTCCCTACTACGGCTTTATCTGAATTACTCTCTCTTGCATACCATGCAAAAAATGAAGTTATGCTCTTTGTAGGAAACCGTGGGTGTGTGCAAATATTTACAGGAAAAATAAATGAACTATCATCACTCTCTGTTGAAAGTTCTCAAACTGATTGGTTAAATGTTTCAAGTACAAACTTTAAACTTCATATCATTGAAAATGGCATTTCTGAGTGCTGGGTCACACGTAAGCCAACTAAAGATGGCTTTGTGACAAGTCTTGAGGTCTTTGATACCCAAGGTAACCAAATTATTCAAATGTATGGCCAGCGTATTGAAGGCACTCCCGAACAAATAGAATGGAGCAAGCAAATTCTTTCGATATCTCGCATATAATAAAAGAATAATAAGAAAGTAGATAATCTGTCATGGTAATTTTCTAAATACTTTTCAATCAGAAATTGTGGTTTGAATTAGACATGAAAATTGCCATAGACCCTTTACCTCATTAATTCACGCCACTTTTTGATATAGAAATAGAATAATCATCCATCTCTCGCATAAAGTATTTAACTTACCGCATATATTAGTTATTCATACTACGAAAACTTTAGTTACAAGCACTTTCAATCATAACAATTACCTCGGAATTTCCTGTTTATTGTTATAGAAATACGATTATAAATGAAGCAATAATATTTCAATTATTTACTTGGTTAATAATTTCGAATGGCTTGAACAATTTTTTTGAATATAATGAAAATTTTCTCTTTTTCTTACCTAAAAAAATGACATAGCAACATAGATACTTGAATTAAAAGAATTTTAAACATACAATATTGAATGTTTAAAATGTTAATTTTTTCAACATCTATTGTACTGATAGTTATTATCATTAAAAAACCGCACGTTTAGCCTATCGATATATCGGAAAAACAGGAAGAATAGACCCTAATTTCGTGAGTTATTATTAGTTATTAATGAACAATAGCCTACTTGAGTAGGAGGTAAATATGTCAGAAAGTGTAGTCAACGATATTGTTAAATGGCTTGAAAGTCAGTTGCAGCGCAATGAAGGCATCAAAATCGACACAATTGCCGATAAAAGCGGCTATTCAAAATGGCATTTACAGCGTGTTTTCAAAGAAATGAAAGGCTGCACGCTTGGTGAATACGTCCGTAAACGTCGTTTATTAGAAGCAGCTAAATCATTACGTGAAGGCAACTTACCTATTCTTGATATCGCATTGCAATATGGCTTTAGTTCACAGGCGACATTTACCCGCATCTTTAAAAAGCACTTTGATACAACGCCTGCAAAATTTCGCCAATCAGGTGAATTACCTGAATGCAAAAACTTTATGACTTGTAGCTGTCATAACTGATTATTTTAGAACATCCCTTCCTATTAGTTATTTGCAATTTTGAAGTCTATGTCTGAGCCGACTATGTCGGCTCTTTTTTTAACTTAATTCATGGACTAGCCAGTTTTCCAAATCAGCTAACTGCTCCTGCAATTGAGGCCATTTTACGGCCATTTGTTTACCTAAAGAGCGTATTGTTTCTGTCTGATATGTTTTACCCGTCAATTGCTCACTTAACCACTCCAAAGGAGATGGATCTAAGCTATCTGTAAAAAACTGACAGCGATTTATCACGCCTTTTTCGATATCAAAATGAAACTCAATTCCTCCCCAAGAAAAACGTGTATCTGAATAGTGAGTAAACGCTGGTGCTTGCCCAAAATTCCATTCCCAACTACTTTGCTTAGCAAAAGTCTCTGGAAAATTTGGCAAATCAGGTAATTTTTCAGGGGAAATATACTCCGCTTCGACCGTTTCACCGAAGTAATTAAAAAAACTTTTAATTATTCCCTCACAAACAGTTTCATGAGAAATATTAGGAACAAGCTCAGACAAGTTAGCCACACGAGAACGCACTGACGTAATCCCTTTTGCCTGTAATTTTTTAGGATCTGGATTCAGGTAATTAGCTAAACGACTTAAATCTGCATTAATCAGCAAGGTTCCATGGTGAAAACCTCTATCTTTCGTTTCTCGGTATGCAGAACCGGATATTTTTCGCGGACCACTTTCTGTATCTAAAACCAAATCATTGCGACCTGAAATTTGTGCGTTAATACCGACCTGTGCTAATCCATCAACAATGATTTGTGTAGAAACTGTTTTATCATATTCTGGCTTTCCCGCCATAAATGTGAAACAAGTGTTACCTAGATCATGAAAGACAGCACCACCGCCACTACTACGCCGAGCTAAACGAACATTATCTTCTTCCATCCGCCGTGTATTACATTCTTTCCACGGATTCTGAGCGCGCCCTATGACCACGGTATCCGCATTTCTCCAAAGAAACATAACACGTTGGTCGGTTGGCATTTGTCGGAAAATAGTTTCTTCAACCGCAAGGTTAAACCAAGGGTCGTAGGATTCTGAGATGAGTAAACGTACTGTTGACATTAAGCTATCCTTAAAACAAAACTTGCCCTTAAGATAGCATAATCACTGAATAAAATAGTGAATTTAGATACGTCTTGCTTGCCAAAACACTTTTCGCCAATAAACGTTATCCATTGATGAACGAATTACTCCTTTACTCGTTGATGCGTGAATGAATGTATTATCGGTATCGTAAATCCCCACATGCAATCCATTCTCCCCTGAACCTGTTTTAAAGAACACCAAATCCCCTGGCATCAAATCAGATTTATCAATCCGTGTGCCTAATTGAGTTTGATCTACTGTTGTTCGAGGTAACTGAATGGCAAAACGGTCGTTAAATGTGCGATAGACAAAACCGGAACAATCCACACCATTTTGATTCATTCCACCATAATGATAAGGCGTACCATACCACTGCTCTAGCTGGTCTTTTAATTGCGCTATCGTCATGATTGGGTCTGATAATTGTGTTTTTAATGGCGGCGGCGTTCTTTTAACGGATGTCGATGAACAACCAATTAAAACTAAACACAATAATAGTGGTAGGTGTTGTATTTTGATAACCATAAAGCACCTTATTTATCTATCTTATTGCGATAACTTGCTTATATTATAGTGCGTGAAGACTATAATATAAGCAACTAAGAAATTATTCCGTTCTATCACTTGGTGATTTATTGGGCCGGCTAATTAGCCATACCCCTAATAAAATAAAGCCAATTCCAATGGCCTTTAGTCGTGTCGCAGGTTCATTAAACCAAGGTAAGAAAACTGCTAATAAATAAACGAAAACATAGCTTAAGCTAATAAGCGGATAAGCTTTATTCAATGCTATGTGTTTT
The DNA here is from genome assembly GCF_032706145.1 of Providencia sp. PROV040. Taxonomy (NCBI): domain Bacteria; kingdom Pseudomonadati; phylum Pseudomonadota; class Gammaproteobacteria; order Enterobacterales; family Morganellaceae; genus Providencia; species Providencia sp. PROV040. The sequence continues at coordinate 2,774,448 of NZ_CP120530.1, forward strand.
AAAGCTAATAGCCAACATAACATCGATAACGCATAACAAACTAATCCTAAAAAAATAATTCCTAAGCTAGTAATATTTGCGAGTAACCACTCTAATTGTAGCCAATGCCAGCCAAGTGTGAATGAGGGTAGTTCAACTACCCCGGCTTTTAAGCTCAGTTGAGCGGCTGTGACTAATAAAGCACTGCTAATCACCCACAAATAACCCTTGTTCATACGCCGATACTCATTAGCAAAATACCAAACATAATGGCAGCAACCCCTAGCCAGTGGTTAAGCCCAGTTTGCTCTTTATAAACAAACTGGCCAATTAAAGTAATTAATACAAAATTAATACTTAACATTGGATAAGCGATACTCAGCGGCATGGTTTCCAATAATTTCAACCAAAACAACATGCCAAGGCCTAGCATAAAAACCGCCAGCACCAGCCACCGAAAGGCTGATGCTGTTTTATTGGTTTTATTACTCTGCCAATTGACGACGGCTTGCTTTTGAGCCACTTGCCCAACGCAGGTCAAAACGCTAACCAGCAATAACAGCAGTAGTTGTGCAATCATTGTTGATGGTAAACCACAATCGCCATACGTGAATTTTTAATGACTTCATCTGGCTTAGGAATATCCGGTAACCCTTCTTTACGGCCTAATAAAAAGACAACAGTTACCTGCCCTTCTTTGCGTGCTTTTTCTAGCCACTGTGCAAATTGATCCGGTTTAACTAAGCGATGTTGGCTATCTGGGTATTCCAAACCGTAACTTAGCTCTCCACTACTATTGTATAAATAGATATTGGAATTTTGTGTTTCCCACGCAAGGCCTGCTGCGACCCCAACATTACTTGCCATCAAATATTTGCTATTCATCAGTAAATCATGATTTTGATGAATAAAGTTTTGAGGTAATTTAGAATCGATGGTGTTGTTCGGCAGAGCACTACCAATACACAAACTCACGGCCAAAGAGCACGAGGCTGCCCATAACCAATATTTAGCATTTAATACCGTACATAGGTAACCGATAATCGCCCAAATAGAAAATGCAACGACACCTAACACCATTTTTGACCATTCATCAGGTTCGTATAACGGTTTTTTGATCACCGTGCTCACGACAATTACCGCTATAACCGCAGCGACCCCTAATACAACATTAATGATCCCATTGGCTTTCAATGCTTTCATTTTACCATTACGAACGCAATCAACCCCATACTTCGCCATAAGCAATGCCAATGGCGCCATAAACGGTAACATATACGTTGGTAACTTACCGCGGGAAATACTGAAAAAGATAACAGGAACAACAAACCAGCACAGTAAGAAAAACATATCGGGGCTAGATTTACGTTCTTTCCAGCCTTTCATTATCGCACCTGGCAACAGCCCTGCCCATGGAATAGCGCCAAGAATGATAATTGGAATATAATACCAAAACGGTGCAATATGCTGCGCATCATCTGCTGTGAAACGCTTAATGTGCTCAATCCAAAAGAAATAGTGCCAATAGTCTGGTTCTTGTTTTGCAACCGCCAAAGCCCATGGCAAACTGATAATAACCGCCGAAATTATTGCAAGCGGCCCGTACTTAAGTAACTCAAGGAACCGCTTTTGATAGATTGTGACAGGAAGCATGACTATCACGGGGATCGCAAGGGCTAAAAAGCCTTTAGTCATAAATGCCATGCCACAAGCCAGCCCAAGACAAAGCCATGCCGCTAGTTTAGATTTTACTTCTCTCGATTTCATTGCCCACAAACAACAGAACATGCTTGCCGCTATCCATAAAGACAACATTGGGTCGAGTACACTGTAAGTTCCGATGGAGAATACCAAGAACATTGAGATATAAATGAGGCTAGCAACATAAGCAACGTGGTTATTACGCCACATCATTTTTGCCATACGGTAGACAAGTAATGCACTGAGGAAAATACAAAAAACCGAACCAAAGCGAACAGCAAAATTAGTTTCACCAAAAATCATTTGGCTAATATTGTTTATCCAGTAACCTGCTACTGGTTTTTCGAAATAACGTACATCCAGCATGTAAGGAACAATCCAATCCCCACGCTGTAACATTTCACGGCTAATTTCCGCATATCGTGTTTCATCTGGTTGCCAAAGTAAACGGCTATCCAACGGCAATAAATAGGTTAAGATAAAAAAAAGAGCCAGCAGAGAGGCTCCTACTTTGCTCGCTCGGTTATTCAACATAGGTTGCTTATTCCTCTTCTTGGCAGCCTAGCCAGCCTTCACGCCCAGGGAATGGTGCCCTCACCACACGCCCTTTTGGCAATGAATTCAAATCGTCTGGCAGTAATTCACTCAATGTACAGAATTGGATATCTTCTTGTGTAATTCGTTCCAATAATTGTGAAAATTGTTCCGATTTAGACATCCCTTCCACTTCAGTGTGAATAGTATAAACTGGAATGCCTTGATCTTCTTTAATTGCTTGAAGAATAAAATCATTAAATGCCTCATCACTCACGACTGTTCCCACAACTTCATCGTAAGTCGGCAGTGTTACAGGAATTTGAACTGTCCCTAATGAGCCATCCGCTAAAATTGGCCTAAATGGATATTTACCACGGCAATCACTGTTGTAGTCAAAGTTAAACGTTTGTTTAACTTCCAATACGCGCTCATCGCCTCGCCAACCAGCGACGGCTGAACAAGTCACACGATGCCCAATAGCTTGCTCCAATGCATCAACACCTAGCTTAACCTGCTCTGTCAGTTGCGGTTTGCTCCATTTCGCAACCTTAGCCTGCCAGCCTTGATGATCCCATGCATGTAAGCCAACTTCATGACCAGCATCCAAGGTTTGTTTCATCAAGTAACCTAAATCCTTAGCAATTTTTTTACCCGGCCATGCTGTGCCCGCTAATAAGATATCTAACCCATAAAGGGATGCTGCATTAGACCTAAGCATTTTCCACAGAAATTTAGGACGCAAAAGGCGCCATAAATGGCGCCCCATGTTATCGGGTCCTACGCTGAAGAAAAAGCTGGCCTGAATATTATGCTCTTTGAGCACTTTGAGTAACTGTGGAACCCCTTTTAATGTACCTTGGTAGGTATCCACATCAATTCTCAAGCCAACTTTTTTCATTAGTCTTTATTACCTAACTCTTCAACAGCACCTTGTAAGAAGAAATCTAATGTTTCTTCAATGGTATCTTTCATATCGATAGTTGGAACCCAGTCCAGTAAACGACGTGCGTTTTCAACACTTGGTTTACGGTGTTCAACGTCTTGATACCCTTGGCCATAATAGCTGCTGCTTTCGATTTCACGGAAACCTGCAAATGGAGGGAATTTTCCACGTTGTGGGTGTTTTTCGAAGCTTTCCAGCAACATTTCCGCTAATTCACGAATACTGGCTTCATTCGTTGGGTTACCGATATTGATGATTTGGCCGTCACACTTACCATCTTTATTTTCGATAATACGGAACAGTGCTTCAATACCGTCTTTAATATCTGTAAAACAGCGTTTTTGTGCACCACCATCAACCAGTTTAATCGGAGAACCTTCAACCAAGTTCAAGATCAACTGTGTAATTGCACGAGAACTACCAATACGCGCAGAGTTCAAGCTATCTAAACGTGGTCCCATCCAGTTAAATGGACGGAATAAGGTGAACTTCAGACCTTCTTTTGCACCGTATGCCCAAATCACTCGGTCAAGTAATTGTTTAGATACTGAGTAAATCCAACGTTGTTTATTGATTGGTCCTACGATCAGGCGTGATTCATCTTCATCAAACTCTTTATCATCACACATACCATAAACTTCAGAAGTTGATGGGAAAATGATGCGTTTGTTGTATTTCACACAGTAACGTACAACTTTTAAGTTTTCTTCGAAGTCTAACTCGAAAACACGCAGTGGGTTACGGGTATATTCGATTGGCGTCGCGATCGCAACCAAAGGCAGAATAACGTCACATTTTTTGATGTGATATTCAATCCATTCTGTATGGATGCTAACGTCACCTTCAATAAAGTGGAAACGTGGGTTACCAATAAAACGTTCAATTGCGGAAGAACCGATATCCATACCATAGATATCGTAATTACCGTCTTTTAACAGGCGCTCAGTCAAGTGGTTACCGATAAAGCCGTTAACACCAAGGATCAGAACACGTGTACGACGTTTTACTTGTGCCGTTGGTTTTGCACCAACACGAACATCTGTCACGATACCCATTTCGTTAGCAAGGCGGCTACCTTGCATATATAAACCCGTCTCACTTTGGCCGCTAATCACTTCGATAGCACCTTGACCACAAGCGATACGCAGTGGGTCACTCGAAAGTACCGTACCTGCTGGTTTACCTTGGTTATCATCTAAAACGCGTGCGCGCCAAATAACCATTTTGCGCGCACCTAAATAGGTAAACGCACCTGGGTAAGGTTCAGTCACTGCACGAATCAAGCAATTAACGTCTTTTGCACTGTCGTTCCAATTAATCAAACCATCTTCAGCGGTACGACGACCAAAGTACGTTGCTTGACTTTCGTCTTGTGCAACGGCTTTGTAGCTACCAGTTTCGATTAATGGCAGTGTTTTATCCAGCAAAACTTCCGCCGCTTCACGGACTTTTGCATGTAAAGTTAGGCTAGTGTCTGTATCGGTAATAACCACTTTTTCTTGAGCAATGATATCGCCAGCGTCGGCTTTAGCTACCATTTTATGTAAGGTTACACCTGTTTCGCTTTCGCCTTTTAATAATGCCCAATTGATAGGCGCACGACCGCGATATTTAGGGAGTAATGAACCATGTAGATTAAACGCACCTTTAGGCGCGATAGCTAACAGCTCTTCACTCAACATATCACGATAGTAGAAGGAGAAAATCACATCAGGTTTCATTTCGCGAATACGTTCAATCCACAATGGGTGATTAACGTTTTCAGGCGCAAAAACAGGAAGCTCCATGTCAGCACTTAAACGCGCAACAGAGGAGTAAAAGTGGTTTTCATTTGGGTCATCAGTGTGGGTAAACACTGCTTGGATATCAAAACCTGCTTTTTCAAGCGCTTTTAGCCCTACGCAGCCAATATCATGATAGGCAAAAACAATAGCTTTCATTAGTCTTCTTCCTGATTTTTGTCGGATTTCGCATCTGCTCCAACGACTTTTTGAATAAAATAACGGGGTCTCGCGCGCACATCATTGTAGATCCTACCAATGTATTCGCCCAATAAACCCATGGCAACAAACTGTGCACCAATAAACATAAAGAGTACTGCAAACAGCGTGAATACGCCATCTGCGGCCCACTCTGCGCCAAAAATTAAACGCAATGCAATTAACAATACCGCTAATAAAAAACCGCCAGCGGCGATAATACTACCGACAACACTCAATAAACGCAGTGGTGCCGTAGTCAGGCATGTTAATAAGTCATACATTAAATTAATCAGCTTCATAAAGCTGTATTTAGAATCACCAAACTCGCGTTCTGCATGCGCTACATCAATTTCAATGGTTCTACGTGCAAATGTATTTGCTAAAATAGGAATAAATGTACTTCTTTCATGACATTGCAACATAGCTTGAATAATATGACGACGGTATGCACGTAACATACAGCCATAGTCACCCATAGAGCGGCCTGTTGCTTTGGTGATCATCGCATTAATCATTTTAGACGCTGTTTTGCGAAACCAAGAATCTTGGCGATTCGCACGGCGTGTACCAACTACATCATAACCTTGCATCGCTGTTTGCACTAAACGAGGGATTTCCTCTGGCGGATTTTGCAAATCCGCATCCAAGGTAATTACTAAATCGCCATCCGCTTGGTTAAAACCTGCCATAATAGCAGAATGCTGCCCATAATTACGGTTTAAAATAATTGCAATAACGTGGTTTTCTGGATTTTCCGCTGCTTCTGTAAGCATTTGTGCTGAACGATCGCTACTACCATCATCAACTAAAATTAATTCATAAGATTGAGTTAATTGTTTACATGACTTGATAGTACGTTCTAGTAATTGCGGTAAGCTCTGCTCTTCATTATAGACAGGGATTACCACTGAGACTTTTTTTATCTCATCAAATTCATCTGCGTGTGACACTATTTTGACTCCAAAAGAACTGCTTCTACAGCTTTGACAACCCGTTCAACATCTGCATCTGTCATATCAGGGAATAATGGTAGCGAACATAATGTCGCACTATTCCATGTTGATTCAGGTAAGGTTAATTCAGGATATTTTTCACGATAATATTTTTGTGTGTGGGCAGCACGAAAATGTAGCCCTGTACCAATATCGTGCTCTTTCAATTTTTCCATGAAAGTATCACGGTCAATACCGCATTGTTTTTTATCAACACGCACCATGAATAAATGATTAGCATGTAAATGTGGGTAATCAGGTACGGTAAGCATCTGTAATGGGGATTTTTTTAGCAATTCACGATAACGCGCCGTCAGTTCAGCACGACGCTGGTTTAACTGCTCGACACGAGATAATTGCACAACCGCTATTGCAGCATGGATATCAGACAAATTATATTTAAAACCAGGTTCAACAACCTCTGCTTGCGGCTTACGGCCTTGCATTTGTCTATCAAACGCATCAACGCCTAGACCGTGAAACTTAAGCGTACGTACACGCTGAGCGAGCTTGTCATCATCTGTTGCGACTAATCCCCCTTCCGCACAGGTGACATTTTTGATGGCATGAAAAGAGAAAATAGACGTTCCCTTTTCGCCAATCCACTCATCTTTATAACGAGTACCCACGGCATGTGCTGCATCTTCAATTAAAGCTACACCGGCTTTTTGAGCAATCAAACGCAATGCGTCAAGATCACAAGGAGCCCCCGCATAATGAACTGGGATAATGGCCTTTGTTTTTTCTGTTAACGCTTTTTCTACGGCATCAGGTTGGATCATTAATGTGTCACGATCAACATCAATCATCACAGGGGTTGCACCAAGCAATTCAATCATGTTAATCGTAGAAACCCATGTTTGTGATGGTGTAATAATTTCATCACCAGGGCCAATACCTAATGCCATTAAGACAACATGCATCCCCGCTGTTGCAGAAGAAAGTGCAATCGCATGCTTACAGCCATAACGCTTACAAAAATCTTCTTCTAATTGATGATTCTGTGGGCCTGTAGTTATCCAGCCTGAACGCAGAACTTTTTCAACTGCCTTGACCTCTTCATCACCGATTGCCGGTTTTGAAAATGGTAAGAAATTGCTCATATTGTTTATAGCCTAGTTTTCATTGTGAATAGAATATTCTAGTTAATTATACTTTAACCGAACCTCAACACCTGCAAACATTGCGGGATTATCATGCAAAAATAAGTGATAAAAACACCTTATTGCTTATCCGTTAAATTTATAACCTGCCACACCCGGTGAGATGCACTATGGCTTAACTTAATTTCAGACATAAATATGTCAGATAAATTTTTTTCTGTCATTATACATTCTGGTTTCCCTACTGCGACTAACTGTCCTTGTTTTATCATCCAAATACAAGATGCATTTTTATACGAATGGCTAAGATCATGACCACTCATTATAACGGTTCCTAAGCAATCACAAAAATATTTAATCCATTTATCAAGCATTGCTTGCTGAATAATATCTAAATTATTGGTCGGCTCATCCAATAATATAAATTTCCCCTCGCATTGCTGTTTATCCCAGACCTGCAAAAATGCTGCTACAATTCGGACTCTTTGCCATTCACCACCCGAGAGTTGGTTAATAGGTTTACTTAATAATGATGTTAGTTGAAAATCGCTACATAAACGCTCAAAAACACCAGCAGAAAACACTGTGTTAGGTGAAAACAGGCCAACATATTGAAAAACTTTGAGTATTGGAATGTAACTAACTAATTGTGAAAGATAAGCACGTTGTTGGCTCAATTGAGCAATATGATATTGCCGTATACTTCGCCCACCAATTAAAATATCGCCACCTACAGGCAAATAACCGCTTATCGCAGCTAATAATGTACTTTTCCCGGCCCCATTGGCACCCAATATATGAATTTGTTCACCAGTTAGCACTTGAGCTGAAACATTGACCAAGCGTGTATCGATGGTAATATTTTTAATATCAATAATTAATTTATTTTCCATCATTTCTACCGCCATTGTTGGTGACGGATTAACAAGAAAATAAATACCGGGGCCCCTAAGGTTGCCGTAATAACACCAATGGGAACTTCCGCATTGGCGATTAATAACCGAGACAGAATATCTGCTGTTAATAACCCTAATGCCCCTGCCACTGCAGAACCAACCAATAATACGCGGTTATCTGTTAAACCACTTAATCTCAATATATGAGGAATAACTAAGCCAATAAAGCTAATCGCCCCCGCAATAGCAACACTGAGGCCAATTAATACACCGCTAATAATAATCAATATAACGCGCCATTTATGGATTGATATACCTAATTGATAAGCTTGTACTGTTCCTAATGAAAGGTAATTCAGTATATTTCCTTGGAAAAGCACCCAAATTAAAAATGGCAAGCAACCAATAACAAGACCAAATTGTCGCCAATCAACCCCACTAAAACTCCCCATCATCCAATAGAGTAACTGTCGCAAATCAAGGTTGCTGCTCATGTACACCATCCATGTCATACAGGCACCACTAATCACGCCTAGAGCAACACCAACAAGCAATAAACTTGAATTATTCAAGTTTTTACGGCGAGCAAAATAGAGCAATATGGAGGTAAAAAATAGTGCTCCCATAATTGAGCTAATACTTAATAGCCAATAATGCGTCACGCCTGAAGACAACAATACAGCCAGCACCACCGCAACACCCGCTCCATTACTTACACCTAATAACCCAGGCTCAGCTAGTGGGTTTTCAAATAAAGCTTGCATAAGGGCCCCAGTAACAGCTAACGCTGCACCAATAACTATCACGGCTAATAGGCGTGGAAAACGAATTTGCCAAACAAAAAGCTTGGCACTTTCTCCGACCCATTGATTCGGCCAATACCATATTTCCCCAACACAAAGGTAAAAAACGGACACGATACACAGACTGATAACCAATATAACAATCAAACGTAAGTCCGTTGCCTTTTGTTTATTTTTCAAATGCTCAAGTTGGTTAGCTATCATGATAATAAATGTTTTTTCATTAAGTTAATGAATTATAGCTTTTTATGTAAGAGATAGTATACGAATGAATCTAAACTTCTTTAGTTTTTTTACTTTGGAGTAATACATATGAACTGTTCTAAAATATATTCGTCTACAAATCAGATACACGATAATAAAGCGAAATCATCTGATGAAAGACAAAACACGTCTTTTATTCATTCACTAAAAGCCATTAAAAATACAGTAATGCAGTCCCTTGATTCTCTGTATCATGAACTCAAATTTATGGTAAAACATAAGTTTGACAATATTAAGATTATAGATAACCCCGCATATATTAAAAGTACAACTGTCTTACCTCCATCTGCCAATAACCAACCTACTAACAACTTTGTAAATCAACCTATTGAACCAATTCATGCGAAGCAGCTTCAGAAACAATATGAACTTGAAGCGAGTGATTTGTCAGCTCAGTGCCCAACTGAAGAATGGGCAAGTGCAGCCAACAAGATCTACTTAAAAAATATTGAATTAATCAACCAGTATCCTGATATATCTGAGGGTAAAAAAGCAGAGCTTCATTCCATGAATACGATTATTTTAGCTTTGCTGAGTAACCCAACATTTATTAAACAAGAAGGTATCTTAAGGATAAGCGGTGTTAACTCTAAAATTTCTGACCTCTTAGTAAAACTAACTGATAATGCAAGCTTTAGTCAAAAAATAAGAGAAGATAATAGTTTTACACAAAATGAACTTACCGGCGCCATTAAAGAGTTACGAAACAAAATAATAACCAAGCATTCAAATGAAGAAGACAAACTCAAAAAATTAATAAATAAATATGAAAAATCAATCGATAAAGAAAATAAAACAAAAAAAAATGTTAAAAATATGGCTCCAAACAAGAGAGATAAAACTTTACAGATAGCCAAAAACAACGCGGATGAAAGATTGCCTGAGCTGCAAAAACTACCATTGCATTTACAAATTTGTATGCCGCTGTTTGTTAAAATCGCGATACATTCAAAAGAAAACAAAATGGAACCAAAGAATATTGCCATAGCTGTTGGTGGAGGGTTGTCATCAACCAAAATAACAACTGACGAATATAATAATTTCAATAAGTTAAGTGAAAAGAAAAAACATAAAGTTATGATGAAAGAAACCGCTTTTAAGAATTCCGCGAATGAACTTCTTATGACGTTAATAGATAGAGAGCTCAAACAATTTATGTGACAAAAAAACAAAAGACCGCCTAGGCGGTCTTTTTCATATCGAACGATATAATTACTCTTTCGGCGTTGCTTTTTCTACACGGCTTTTTAATTTTTGGCCTGGGCGGAAGGTAACAACACGGCGGGCAGTAATTGGAATATCTTCCCCAGTTTTTGGGTTACGTCCGGGACGTTGATTTTTATCACGTAAATCAAAGTTACCGAATCCAGATAATTTTACTTGCTCACCATTTTCTAAGGAAAGGCGAACCTCTTCAAAGAAAGTTTCGACAAGGTCTTTAGCATCACGTTTGCTAACACCCAGTTTTTCAAACAAATTTTCTGACATTTCAGCTTTAGTAAGCGCCATAGGTTTAGTCCCTCAAGGAGGCTTGGAATCGCTGTTTTAACGCAGCAATACACAGATCAACGGTAGCAGTGATCTCTTCTTCTTCCATAGTACGCTGGGTATCTTGGAAGACAAGACTGATAGCAAGGCTCTTATAGCCATCCGCTATTCCTTCACCACAGTACACATCAAATAAGTTTATGCCAACTATATGATTTATGCCAACTTTTTTACACTCTGCTAAAACTTCAGCAGCAGCCACATCTTCTGGCACGACAACAGCGATGTCACGGCGGTTCGATGGATAGCGCGAAATCGCCTTAGCTTCAGGGATGACACGTTGTGCTATCGCATCACTACGAACCTCAAACACCACCGTACGACCATTTAAATCGAGTTTGTGTTCTAATTCTGGGTGAACTACACCAATAAAGCCAATGTGTTCATTTTCCAGATAAATCCCAGCACTTTGACCTGGATGCAATGCAGGATGTGCCTCAGATTTAAATGTAATTTGATTTAGTTTCCCAGTCAATTCAAAAACAGCTTCAAGATCACCTTTTAAGTCAAAGAAGTCAACAACTTGTTTATCTAATGACCAATGTTCTTCAAATCTGTTACCTGTAATGACCCCTGCCAACATAGGTTCTTGGCGAATTCCATATTCTGCTTGATTATCAGGAATAAAGCGCAGACCTGTCTCAAATAAACGAATTCTATTTTGTTGACGATTTTGATTATAGACAACCGTTCCTAATAAACCAGTCAGTAACGATAAACGCATCGCTGACATATCAACAGAAATAGGGTTAGGTAAAAGCAACGCGTCTTGTTGTGGATGCAGTAAAGCTTGAACTTTAGGGTCAACAAAACTATAAGTGATTGCTTCTTGGTAACCACGGTCAACTAACATTGCTTTAATACGTTTTAAAGGTAAGTTAGCTTCTTTGTGGTTAGTCATGGTCAAATCAGCACGTAATGGCACATCAGGGATGCTGTTATATCCATATACACGAGCAACTTCTTCCACTAAGTCTTCTTCGATTTGCATATCGAAGCGCCAACTTGGGGCGACAACATCCCATGTATTAGCAGAAACCGTGACTTTGCACCCTAAACGCGTCAAAATATCAGTAACTAACTCATCTTCAATAAAGTGACCAACCAAACGGTCTAATTTATTGCGTGTCAGTTTAATATTTGCGGCTTTTGGTAAATGCTGTTCACTGGTTACATCAATAATTTCACCGACTTCACCACCACAAATCTCAACAATTAGCGCAGTAGCACGTTCAATCGCTTTAAACTGTAATTGAGGGTCAACACCACGCTCAAAACGGTGAGATGCATCAGTGTGCAAACCGTAATTACGTGCACGACCTGTGATCGATAATGGGTCGAAGAATGCACACTCTAATAAAATATTTTTGGTTTCCGTATTAACACCTGAGTGTTCACCGCCAAAAATACCTGCAATCCCCAGTGCTTTTGATTCATCAGCAATCACTAATGTGTCTGATTTTAACGTTGCTTCACTGCCATCAAGGAGAACTAGTTTCTCCCCTTCTTTTGCCATGCGAGCAACAATAGCACCATCTAAACGGTCTAGATCATAAGCGTGTTGAGGCTGACCCAATTCTAATAAGACGTAGTTGGTAATATCCACAACCGCGTCAATAGAACGGACGCCACCACGACGCAACTTTTCTTTCATCCACATTGGCGTTGGCGCTGACACATCAATATTTTTGATCACACGACCTAAGAAACGTGGGCAGGCATTAGGTGCTTCTACTCGAATTGGGAAAGTATCTTTTGTGGTCACAGATACTGTATTAATAGCAGGCTCATTTAGCGCTAATTTATTAATAACAGCGACATCACGTGCAACCCCAAGAATACTTAAGCAATCTGCACGGTTAGGTGTAATGCTGATTTCAATTGCATTATCATCAAGTTTTAGATATTCACGAATATCGGTACCGATAGTGGCATCTAGTGGCAATTCAATAATGCCACTGTGGTCATCAGAAATACCCAGTTCAGAATAAGAACACAGCATACCTTCAGAAGGCTCGCCACGTAGTTTTGCCGCTTTAATTTTAAAATCACCCGGTAATACCGCGCCAACCGTTGCAACAGCAACTTTTAGGCCTTGACGGCAGTTTGGTGCACCACAGACGATATCTAATAAACGCTCACCGCCTACGTTAACTTTTGTAACGCGCAGTTTGTCTGCATTTGGGTGTTGACCACACTCAACCACTTCACCAACAACAACGCCGTGAAATTGCCCAGCAACTGCATCTACACCATCAACTTCCAAACCCGCCATCGTGATTTGGTCAGATAATGCTTCACTACTGATCGCCGGGTTTACCCATTCGCGTAACCATAGTTCACTGAATTTCATGAGATAACCCCGCCTTATTTAAACTGTTTGAGGAAACGAAGATCATTTTCGAAGAATGCACGTAGGTCAGAAACACCGTAGCGTAGCATTGTTAAGCGCTCCATCCCCATACCAAAGGCAAATCCAGAGTAGACTTCAGGGTCAATACCTACATTGCGCAATACATTTGGATGCACCATTCCGCACCCTAATACTTCTAACCATTTACCATTTTTACCCATAACATCAACTTCCGCTGAAGGTTCGGTGAATGGGAAATATGATGGTCTGAAACGTACTTGAACTTCCTCTTCAAAGAAGTTATTCAAGAAATCATGCAATGTGCCTTTTAGATTGGTAAAGCTGATATCTTTATCAACAATCAGGCCTTCTGTTTGATGGAACATTGGTGTATGCGTTTGGTCGTAATCATTACGATATACACGACCAGGAGCAATGATACGAATCGGTGGTTGTTGGCCATTCATTGTACGGATTTGTACACCCGATGTTTGCGTACGCAGTAAGCGTTTTGCATCAAACCAAAAAGTATCATGGTCAGCACGCGCGGGATGGTGAGCAGGTATATTTAACGCATCAAAGTTATGATAGTCATCTTCGATTTCTGGACCAGTTTCAACAGAGAAACCTAATTCGCCAAAAAACTCTTCAATTCGCTGAATTGTACGGGTCACTGGGTGTAACCCACCATTTTCCATACGACGCCCAGGTAATGACACATCAATTTTTTCTGATACTAGACGTGCATTAAGAATTTCAGCTTGCATCGTGTCCTTACGGGCGTTCAGTGCATCTTGAACCTGTACTTTAGCTTCATTTATCACAGCCCCTGCTGCTGGACGTTCCTCAGCAGGCAGATCACGCAACGTTTTCATCTGTAGTGTGAAATGGCCGCTCTTGCCTAAATATTCAACACGCACTGATTCCAACGTAGCAACATCTTGGGCCTGTTCAATGGCTGCTTTTGCCTGTGCAACCAACTCAGCGAGATGTGGCATTGTTTCCCCTTTATGACCACTTGGTCTTTTTGCTAGTTATTCACTATATATATTAAGCTTCACATTCTATTTGGTAATGAATGAATACTTAACTGATTTTACTGTACTTAATCTAAAACTAGAAATGAAAAAGCCTCCCTAAGGAGGCTTTAGCGTAACTTTTCATTTCTTTTTTCTATTTACGCGAAAAAGCCCCCGAAATTCAGGTGCTAAAGTAAAAAAAGAAACGAAAAATCACAGAATGCATGTAGTAAACTCTCAATAACTAACTGTATCTAAAGTATTAACACAAATAGCTATAAATGAAAAGAGGAAGTTTCCCTCCTCTTTCCAAGCAAACAATTAAGCTAAAGCGCCTTTCGCTTTTTCAACTAAAGCAGTGAATGCTGCTTTATCGAAAACTGCGATGTCTGCTAAGATCTTACGGTCGATTTCAATTGAAGCTTTTTTCAAGCCATTGATGAAGCGGCTGTAAGACAGACCGTTCTGACGAGCCGCAGCGTTGATACGTGCGATCCACAGTTGACGGAACTGACGTTTACGTTGACGGCGGTCACGGTAAGCGTATTGACCAGCTTTGATTACCGCTTGAAATGCTACGCGGTAAACACGTGAACGTGCACCATAGTAACCTTTCGCTTGCTTCAGAATTTTTTTGTGACGTGCACGGGCGATTACACCACGTTTTGCGCGAGCCATAAGCTATCTCCTATCGTCTTTATCTTATATTAACTAAATTGTTTACTTATGCGTAAGGCAGGCAAGCAACTACCAGACCCAGATCGCCCTTAGATACCATTCCTTTCGGACGTAAATGGCGTTTACGCTTAGTTGACTTTTTAGTCAGGATGTGACGAAGGTTTGCATGCTTACGCTTAAAGCCACCGCCTGCAGTTTTTTTAAAGCGCTTTGCTGCGCCACGTACAGTTTTAATCTTTGGCATTTCTTTTATTTCCAACTTCGCATTGTGATTAACTACGAATTAATTAGGCGAATAACATCTATATTGCTATAAACGAGTATTACTTGCAGGCCTAATTATTTCTTCTTCGGTGCCAGCACCATGATCATCTGACGTCCTTCAATTCTTGAAGGGAAAGACTCCACGGATGCCAGTTCTTCCAGATCAGCTTTGATGCGGTTAAGCATTTCCAGACCGATCTGCTGGTGAGCCATTTCACGACCGCGAAAACGCAGTGTAACTTTAGCTTTATCACCATCTTCCAGAAAGCGAGTCAGGTTGCGTAGTTTGACCTGATAATCACCTTCATCTGTACCAGGGCGGAATTTAATTTCCTTCACCTGAACAACTTTTTGTTTCTTTTTTTGCTCTTTTTGAGATTTGCTCTTCTCATAAAGGAATTTGCCGTAATCCATGATACGACAAACTGGCGGTTCAGCATTTGGGCTGATTTCTACTAGGTCTACACCTGCTTCTTCAGCTTTTTCAAGCGCTTCGCGTGCGCTCATGATGCCTAACTGTTCACCGTCTAAACCCGTTAAACGGACCTCTGGAACACGAATTTCATCATTAATACGATTTGGACGTGTTGTTGGGATTCTTTTTCCGCCTTTAATACTTCATTCCTCCAATTGGATAAAGAGATTTGCTTCTCTCAAGCAAATACACTCGTCACTCAATAGTTAATACCTGACGTGTGTACGATATTCTGTGTTTGTCTTCATGCGCTATGCACTGACAAAGTGATTCGACCGCGGATTTTAATGCTTATTGCCGGATTACTCAAGTAAATCTTGCAATAAATCACACTGAACTGTTTGAAAACTTGGCTATTGAGGCCAAATATTGCTTTGACGTAATTATCTTTATTCATTAATGAAGCAAATAACAAGACATAAAATACACCCGTATCTTAGCTACTATGAGATTACTTTCATCATTAATAAAAAGAAAACTCGGATAAAACAGAGAAGCAGCGCCCAAAATGAGCGCTGCTAGACTCTAGCAATTACTTCGCTATAACCATACTGGCTTAATTATTTTTTCTTTGGTGCCAATACCATGATCATCTGGCGTCCTTCAATCCTTGATGGGAATGATTCAACAGATGCCAGTTCATCCAGATCGGTTTTGATGCGGTTAAGCACTTCCAAGCCAATCTGTTGGTGAGCCATTTCGCGACCACGAAAACGCAGTGTCACTTTAGCTTTGTCACCATCTTCCAAAAAGCGAATTAGACTACGTAATTTAACTTGGTAGTCGCCTTCGTCTGTTCCTGGACGGAATTTAATTTCCTTCACTTGAACAACTTTTTGTTTTTTCTTTTGTTCTTTCTGAGATTTGCTTTTCTCATAAAGATATTTACCGTAATCCATGATACGACAAACCGGTGGTTCAGCATTTGGGCTGATTTCGACTAAGTCAACACCAGCTTCTTCTGCTTTAAAGAGGGCTTCACGCACACTCATAACACCAAGTTGCTCACCGTCTAAACCAGTGACACGGATTTCTGTTGCGCGAATTTCATCGTTAATTCGATTTGGACGCGCTGTTGGGAGTTTTTTTCCGCCTTTAATACCTTATTCCTCCATCTGATTGAGTTGACGACTGCGGATCTCTTCAAGCAGTTTTGTCATGAATTCGTTGACATCAAGGCTGCCTAAGTCTTTACCACGACGGGTACGAACAGCGACTTTACCTGATTCAACTTCTTTATCACCACATACTAACATGTAAGGGACGCGACGCAGTGTGTGCTCACGGATCTTAAAGCCGATTTTCTCGTTACGTAAGTCCGCTTTCGCACGAATGCCAACACTTTGCAGCTTGCTTACTAATTCTTGAACATAGTCTGCTTGGCTATCAGTAATGTTCATTACAACCACTTGTTGTGGTGCTAACCATGTTGGGAAAAAGCCTGCATACTCTTCTGTTAAGATACCAATGAAGCGTTCTAGTGAACCTAACACTGCACGGTGGATCATAACAGGAACGATACGTTCGTTGTTTTCACCTACATAGGAAGCTGTCAAACGACCCGGTAAGAAGAAGTCTAACTGGACAGTACCACATTGCCATGCACGGTCAAGGCAGTCATACAGTGTAAACTCAATTTTCGGGCCATAAAATGCGCCTTCACCTGGTTGGTATTCAAACTCAATACCTTTTGATTTCAGGGCGTTGGCTAAGTCTTCTTCCGCTCTGTCCCACATCTCGTCAGTACCGATACGTTTTTCAGGACGGGTTGATAGTTTTACAACAATTTTTTCGAAACCAAAAGTTGCGTAAACATCATAAATCATTTCAATACAGCTAGTGACTTCACTTAAGATTTGCTCTTCAGTACAGAAGATATGTGCATCATCCTGAGTAAAGCCACGCACACGCATTAAGCCGTGCAATGCACCTGATGGCTCATTACGGTGACAGCTGCCAAATTCTGCCATACGCAATGGTAAGTCACGGTATGATTTCAAACCTTGGTTAAAAATTTGTACGTGACCTGGGCAGTTCATTGGTTTTACACAATATTCACGGTTTTCAGATGACGTCGTGAACATAGCGTCTTTATAGTTATCCCAGTGACCTGTTTTTTCCCATAATACGCGGTCCATCATAAATGGCCCTTTCACTTCTTGATAATTATAAGCTTTCAGTTTAGTGCGTACGAAGGTTTCCAGTTCACGGAAAATTGTCCAACCGTCATTATGCCAGAATGCCATTCCCGGCGCTTCTTCTTGCATATGGTATAAATCTAACTGTTTACCAATTTTACGGTGGTCACGTTTAGCTGCTTCTTCTAAACGTAATAAATAGGCTGCCAATTGTTTTTTATCAGCCCATGCGGTGCCGTAAATACGTTGCAGCATTTTGTTATCGCTGTTACCACGCCAGTATGCACCAGCCACTTTTTGTAGTTTAAAATGGTGGCAAAAACGCATATTCGGTACGTGTGGACCGCGACACATATCAACATATTCTTCGTGATGATATAAACCAGGGCGGTCATCTTGACTAATATTTTGATCTAATATTTCAACTTTATAGTCTTCGCCTCGAGCCACAAATGTTTCACGAGCTTCGCTCCAAGAAACACGTTTTTTCACCACATCATAATCTGTTTTGGCAAGCTCAAGCATGCGCTTTTCAAGCTTTTCCAAGTCTTCCTGGGTCAGCATGTGGTCTAAATCAACATCATAGTAAAAACCATTGTCGATAGTCGGCCCAATCGCCATTTTAGTGTTTGGCCATAATTGTTTGATTGCATGGCCTAACAGGTGAGCACAAGAGTGACGAATAATTTCGAGTCCGTCTTCATCTTTGCTCGTAATAATGGATACATTTGCATCATGTTCAATTATTTCACATGCATCAACGCGTTCGCCATTAATTCGACCCGCGATACAGGCTTTAGCTAAACCCGCTCCGATGTCTCGAGCAACATCCATCACAGAAACGGGATGGTCAAACTGACGCTGACTTCCATCAGGAAGAGTAATAACAGGCATTAAAAAATCCTTATCAGCAGTGGTGACCCACACGAAAGATCACTTGCTTGATTATTCCAAAGTTATAAATCAATACGTTACTAACGATTTCTCACTTCACTATGCAAGATATGTACACAAATATGGGAAACTTAAAACGCCCTATTTCGTTACATCGTGAGCAACTCAACTGCTAATGATAACACAGACCTATTTTATGGTGATAGCGTAATACCGTGAATTGTTCTTCTTCATATGAAAAATCAACACCTTCCCGATTAAATGATGAATAAGTTATCCAATGCAGGAAATAGTTTTTCTTTTTGCTTGAAAAACACACGATACCAACGGGATCCACTAGGTGCGATTAACTCTTCACTGATTATCTTATTTTGTTGAAGAATAATAACCGATTGAATTGATTTCCATAAAGAGTAAATGATGTAGAAAGTGGCTATTAACGAGAGTAATAGTACATAAGTATTATCTAATTTCTCTATTTGCCAAAGTAAATAAATACAAAAGATAATTTGAATTAACGCCCGAATAATAAAGGCAATACTAAAGAATGACTTCGCATGCTGTATCGTTGCAAAACAGGGATTGGAGAGAGTTTGTCTTCTTTCTTGGACTGGAATACCATTCACATATACCATCCAATCAGATGTATCGCTATTTTTTAAGACTATTCCTTTTTCCTTCATTCCATGAATTTTAAATGAGACTACGACAGCCCAAACAACCCCGATGGTAAATAAATAAAGTATAAAACCACTTACCGAAAAAAAAGCAAAAAATACGCTGAACATTATAAAACATGCGAGTTTACTGGAATATATCCAAAATGGCGCCACCTGATAGTTCATGATTATCCTAAATATGTTTTGCGTAAATTCTAAATTTGAAGTGTACAAAACAGATTAAATGATAAAGCGTCTCATTTCCACCAATCTATAACCAACGTCTCGTTTGTTTGCTATATTTTTCCCACTCATTCTTAAATGATGCAGATAAAAAACGTTCTTCCTGTGGGATCGTGTATAAATCAGTAATCAGCCAAAATACTAACCCTGCGACCAAAAAATAAGGAGAATGTGAAAAGAAAGCTAAAGCCAGGCTCATTGATGTAAAAGCTAAATACATTGGATTACGTGAAAATCGGTAAGGCCCGTTAGTCACTAAATGCGTTGCCTTAACCGTAGGATTTGGTGATGTTTTATGTTTATAAAAGTAGTAAAGACTCGTCGCGACCCAACTCACACTCTCCAGTGCAATTAATATACCTAAAATTCCCATCCAACCAGAAAACGTCCAGTCTAAAAGACCTTGCTTGGAAAGAAAATATACAGCGACCCCATTAGCGACTAACCAATTCAATAATGGCAATTTAAATATATTCATTGCGTTACCTGTAAGCCAAAATGATGCTATTAGCATACCATAAATGAATATATAAATTTGAGTGGAGGAACATATAGAGGAGTGATATTAACTACAAAAATAATTAGTTATTGGGAGTTAAGGAAAACACACTCTTTAAACCTTCTAATTTACTATACTCTTGCTGGCAAACTAAATTTCGTACATCACTGGGCATAGAATCAATTCTGGTTTGAATATTGGCAAGTTGTTCATCTAAACTATTCATTCCCTTTACATCAACAATGTCCTGATTCACTTTAAGATAATCAGTAAAACTTTGCAGGTTATCCTCTAGACTATTACAAATATCATTACTGGCTAAACTCTGCGGTAAAATAGCACTGAGCGATGTTGGTAAGACTTGGGATATATTCGGATAAATGCTTTGCTTCCACTGCTGAGGAAAAACGATTAGTAACATGGCGGCAGCCAAAACTAATAGCATCGACGCCCCGGCTAATGTCGCTATAAGTTTTTTCATTCTTTTTCCTATTACTCAAAATTAACTGAAAATAGGATAACCAACTCTGCGTAAAGCTATTTTTAAAACTAAAAATCCTTTGTAAAGAAATCCATAACTCTTTTTAATAAAATTTCATTTCTTCATACGGTTTTTCTTGGCAGCTCTTTAAGCGCTGTAATAAGCCGCCTACATGCAATTCTAATTTGTGGCCATCTGGATCAAGAAAGTAAAAAGAATCTCCTTCACTTTTATTTTCTTTCCAGACAATGACATTTGCTTGCATTAGCCTATCAACAACGATAAGAAAGTCTTTCGCATCAACGTTAAAGGCATAGTGTGTGTAATCCGTTTTTTCTGGGGACGAAAATTGGCGAGTTATATCTAATGATAAACATAACCATAAATCGCCACAGGAAATATAGGCGCCCTTTTTCCAACTCGCATGTAACTTCATACCAAGTAGTGATTGATAAAAACCAATACTTTTTTCTAAATCAGTTACAGCTAAAGTTAAATGGTTGATTCCGTTTAACATATTTTTTTACCCTTTACTTGTCTGTCACAGTGAATTCTTTTAATGAATTTACATAAATTATCAGTAAATAACATTGCAGCAGATATACTACATTCCATATCAACTTAAAGACAACCTGTTACGAAATGCCCTTAACCTTTTTATCCCCCATAAAAAGGTTTTTTTTTGCCTTTAAAAATTGAATACTTTTACCACAATCACTCATCTTACTGTTATTTAACAAATAAAATAAGTTATTCACAGATGAAAGCCATTGTTATCCACAATTAATGTGAACAACTCTTATTATCTACAAACTAATAAATGATAGTTAATATTAACTCTTACTCATCAGTATGCTAACCACCTCCTACCATAAAATATCTCACTAGATATAAATGCTAACCTACAGATCTATAAGAAATTTTGCTATCATTTGAGATAAGGTATTTTATTCACATTAATCAGGAGCTTGAATCTAACTTCCATGACAAATTTTCTTGAGCTATTTCAAGCCGTTGGTATTGGTCTGGTACTGTTACTTCCTCTCGCCAACCCTTTAACTGCAATTGCAGTCATGTTAAGCATCTCTGCTAATATGACAAAAGAGCAGCGTGACCATCAATCGTTATTGGCCTCTATTTATGTATTCGCAATCATGACAATCGCTTTTTATGCAGGCCAATTAGTCATGAACACATTTGGAATATCAATACCAGGACTGCGAATTGCAGGCGGGCTAATTGTGGCATTTATTGGATTTGGCATGCTGTTTCCTAGCAGTGATGTTGGGGAAGACCCAACCGCCAATGCCCTTGATGATCCAAATGTCCCTAAAAAACGCCAAGAATCACCTAGCATTGCCTTTGTTCCTCTTGCTATGCCAAGTACCGCAGGCCCTGGTACTATTGCTATGATCATCAGCTCCACTGCATCATTACAAGGTAATGTTAGTTTTGCCCCATGGGTTTTAAAAGTCGCCCCCGTAATTACCTTTTTTATTGCAAGTCTCATCGTTTGGATTGGTTTAAGAGGCGCAACTTCTATTATGAGGTGGCTAGGAAATAGCGGTATTGATGCAATCGCACGGGTGATGGGATTTTTATTAATCTGTATGGGAGTGCAATTTGTAATCAACGGAATTGTTGAAATTGTCGCGCAACTCCCACACTTAATGCGTGAATATCAATAAGACATAGCTAATGCATTGTAAGCATTTTTAACTTTCCACAAATAGCGTGGGGCTTGCGGTGCAGGATGTTTTGTTTGTACATGTTGATAAAATTCTTCCGGCGATAAGCTGTTAATCATTGCAATCGCCCTACCCTTATCATTATCAAATGTTCTTAATAACGCTCCAGCCCCGTTCACATAAGCGACAACAGTTGCATAATATAACGTCTGAGGGTGGCTTATTCCAGCAAGGTGCTGTTCCCTTAAAATACGAATATAGGCTGTGCCAATATCAATATTTTTTTGTGGATCTTTTAGGTCACGAGTACTCGGCTCCCCTGGCTTTCCTTGGTAACGGTATGCGTCACGCCCCGCTGTCGAAGCTTTAATCTGCATCAAACCTATTGCGTTGGATTTACTGACAACTTCAGGCCTAAAATTGGATTCGACCTCAATAATAGCCCTAATTAAAGCTTCATCAACACTATAACGAACCGCAGAGTCACGAATAAATTCATCAAAAGGCGTTCTTGGAAATGTCGTATTTTGTGTGGCTATTGGCCCTGTAGGCTCTAACATTCGCTGTTTTGTTACAGGCCTATCTGGCTCGCTTGAACAACCTGCTAGTAGCAGTAGCATAAAAGTACCGCCAATTATTTTTCTCACTGTCGAATCCTCTACGATGGAAGCCGATGGCAGAATAACTAATCCTAAGAAAAATAAAATAATTTTTACTTAACTTTTACTTCAGGACGTGTTTTAGTCGTACAAATAGCCATGGGACTTAGAAGCCTATAATGACGAATAATGCTATTCCACACTGTTTGTATTTATTTTTCACAATTGATATTGATAATCATTATCAGTTGAGATATAAAATATAATTGTTATAAACCTTAACAACTGTATGTTAAAAACGCTAAACCAATAATGTCAGGGTCACTTTTTATGAAGAAGAACGTATCTCGATTATCTGCACCTTTACTAACCAGTATGTTTGCTTTGGTAGCAGTCATCTTTTTTAGCCAACCTGCTTTTGCTAAAAAGTTTAAAGTCGTAACCACTTTTACCATTATTCAAGATATCGCTCAAAATGTAGCTGGAGATGCAGCAATTGTCGAGTCTATAACGAAGCCTGGTGCGGAAATTCACGGTTATCAACCAACTCCTAAAGATATTATGAAAGCCTATGATGCAGATTTAATCTTATGGAATGGGATGAATTTGGAAGTTTGGTTCCAACGTTTCTTTGAAAATTTCAAAAATGTTCCTGCAGTCGTAGTCACTGAGGGTATTGAGCCAATGCCAATCCGTGAAGGTGAATATAAAGACAATCCAAACCCACATGCATGGATGTCTCCTGCCAATGCTAAAATTTATATTGAAAATATTCGTCAAGCTCTGGTCAAATATGATCCTGAAAATGCAGAAACATATAATGCCAATGCTAAAAAATATGCGCAGCAAATTGCTGAACTTGATGCCCCTTTACGTGAACGTTTAAATCGTATTCCAGAAAATGAACGTTGGTTAGTCTCAAGTGAAGGCGCATTTAGCTATTTAACAAAAGATTACGGCTTTAAAGAAGTGTACTTGTGGCCAATCAATGCAGAAGAGCAAGGCTCTCCTCAACAAGTGAAAAAAGTGATTGATACTGTCCGTAAATACAAAATCCCTGTGGTATTTAGTGAAAGTACCATTTCTGATAAACCTGCTCGCCAAGTCAGTAAAGAAACCGGGGCAAAATACGGTGGCGTGTTATATGTTGACTCATTATCAACTGCCGATGGCCCAGTACCAACATATATAGACCTTTTAAATACGACTGTAGACACGATAGCGAAAGGATTTTCACAGTAATATGAATCACTCAAGTCAATTCGAACACCCGAATCTTATCGTCGATGATGCGACTGTGACATATAATAACGGTCACACCGCTATCTATGACGCAAGCTTTACTATCTCAGGTGGCTCTATTTGTGCCTTAGTTGGCGTAAATGGTAGTGGCAAGTCAACGTTATTTAAAACCATTATGGGGCTTGTCACCCCATCTTCTGGCAGTGTGACATTAAATGATCAGCCGATAAAAACCGCGCTTAAAGAAAATGTGATTGCATACGTCCCACAAACAGAAGAAGTTGACTGGAATTTCCCCGTTCTCGTTTCTGATGTTGTGATGATGGGCCGTTACGGCAAAATGGGGTTTTTCCGCATCCCTAAACAAGCCGATAAAGATGCTGTCAAAATGGCATTAGAACGGGTTGACCTTGCAGGGCTTGAACATCGCCAAATAGGCGAGCTTTCAGGTGGTCAGAAAAAACGGGTTTTTTTAGCGCGAGCGCTCGCACAAGAAGGTAAAGTTTTACTCCTTGATGAACCCTTTACTGGGGTTGATGTTAAAACTGAAAATGCCATTATTGACTTGCTGCGTAGTTTGCGTGACGAAGGCCATCTAATCCTCGTTTCAACTCATAACTTGGGTAGTGTGCCTGAGTTTTGCGACCACGTTATCTTAATCAATCGCACTGTTTTAGCGAGTGGACCTACAGAAACAACATTTACGCAACGAAACCTGCAGCAAGCTTTCGGCGGCGTATTGCGTCATATTAACCTGTCAGGTCAAGAGCTTCATGACGATGATGACCCTCGCTCTGTCACCGTCATTACCGATGATGAAAGAGCGGCTGTATTCTATGGTCATGACCATGATGCCCCCGTTCGAAAAAACCAAGCTAAGGGTTCCGAATGATTGAGATGTTATTACAGCCCTTTGAATATGATTTTATGATAAAAGCTATTTGGGTCAGCGCCATTGTTGGTGCTGTCTGTGCGTTTTTATCGGCGTATTTGATGTTGAAAGGCTGGTCATTAATGGGAGATGCGCTCTCCCACTCTGTTGTTCCTGGGGTGGCTGGTGCTTATGCTTTAGGTTTGCCCTATGCGGCTGGCGCCTTTTTTACTGGGATCCTCGCGGCACTGGCCATGACATTAATAAAGCATCTAACTCGTTTACGTGAAGATGCTGTCATTGGCTTTATTTTCTCTACTTTTTTCGCAGCAGGTTTGTTGATTGTTTCATTGAACCCAACATCTGTGAATGTACAAAGTATTATTTTTGGTAATATTTTAGGTATTGCGGATTCTGACGTATTACAAGTAGAAATTATTATTGGCATTTCATTCATTGTACTGCTGTGCTTATGGAAAGATTTATTAGCCGTTTTTTTCGATGAAAGCCACGCTCGTTCAATTGGCTTGAACCCATTACGCCTAAAAATTATTTTCTTTACATTATTAAGTGCTTGTACTGTTGCAGCCCTACAAACAGTTGGTGCAATCCTTGTTATCGCAATGGTCGTCACTCCGGGGGCAACCGCCTATTTATTGACCGACCAGTTTAAACGTTTACTCATTATTTCAGTCACAATTGGCACCGTAACCAGTGCTGTTGGTGCTTATATCAGTTATTTCCTCAACGGTGCTACAGGTGGGTTAATTGTTACACTACAAACTATTATTTTCCTGTTGGCATTTTTCTTTGCACCTAAGCACGGTATTTTTGCCTCAAAACGTAATGCAAAAAAGGAAGTAGCTCGGCTGCATCAGTCACACCGACAAGGAGCATCTCATGAGTGATTTCATTGACTTACTGATGGCTCCGTTTGCTTTTCCTTTTATGCAAAAAGCATTGATTACCGCCATTGTTAGTGGGACCGTATGCGCTATCCTTTCTTGCTTTTTAGTATTGAAAGGTTGGTCATTGATGGGTGATGCAATTTCCCATGCCGTTCTGCCGGGGATCATTATTGCTTCTTTACTCGGTATCCCATTGGCGATAGGGGCCTTCGCATCTGGCTTATTCTGCGCTGTCGCTACAGGGTATTTAAAAGAAAATAGTCGGATAAAAGAAGACACCGTCATGGGGATTGTGTTTTCTGGGATGTTTGCTATCGGCTTGGTTATGTTTGCTAAAATAGATACCGAACAACACCTTACACATATTTTATTTGGTGATATTTTAGGGATCACGGATAGCGAGTTTAAGCAAATATTGCTATTTGCAGGGGTCACTATTGCAATTATCTTACTGAAACGTAAAGATTTTATGCTCTATTGTTTTGACCCAAACCAAGCCCGTGTGATTGGCCTCCCCGTCAAGCTGATACATTATGGTTTACTGTCTTTACTTGCATTAACCATTGTCGCTTCACTGCAAGCTGTTGGGATCATTTTAGTTATTGCCATGCTGATCTCCCCGGGAATTATTGCATTTGTCCTATGCCGGAGCTTCGGCAAAATGCTCATCGTCGCTATCATCGCTTCTGTAACATCAAGTGTTATTGGAACCATCTTGAGTTTTCACATTAATGCGACGACTGGGCCAACCATTGTTGTTACGCAAGCGGTTTACTTTGTAATAGCCCTGCTCTATAGCAAGCTAGTACTGGCACGTAAAAGAAATCAGACTAACCCACAAAGTATGCATACCGCATAATAAATGGCAGATATAACAAAAAAGCTGAATTCACGCATAACGAATTCAGCTTTTTTATTTTCAATAACACCCTAGCTATGCAACAAGATCTTTTTTAGTAACTTAAGCATCTGCATTAATTAGCTATCTGCTGCGTGTTTTTAACTGGTTCACCGCAATATTACGACGTTGCTCTTCAGATTGGGTTTCATGCACTTTCATTTCCCCACTTCCCGCTGGTAACGCCTGCTCAACAACAAGTTCTGCATCTGTCTGAGCAATAATATCTTGTAATTGTTGATGTTGATTACACCAAATTGCATCAACATCCTGGTCTCGTGAATTATCCCGCCTTGCAGAAAAAGCCACTGTACGCGCTTGAAAACGCGCTTGTTTTCCACCTAATTCTAGTCCATACCCCGGCGTTGCAGGGTGTGTGACGACCACTTTGCCATCATCCAGCCATGCTTTAACATCAGTATCTTGAACTTGATAACCGAGTTTTCCTAACCCTTCTAATACCGTTTTCCTTTGTGCAGTGGCAACAACCTGTTGTTCTGCAGTACTTACGGCATTATTCAGCTTATCTATCCATGCAGTTAACACTTCTATCGAGCTTGATTGTATACTCGCTAACGCATTCGAAATCATGGCTTCATTTTCATTACTCGCAAAAATAGCCAATTCATCACAAAGTTGTTCAATTTTATCGATAAGTTCAATTCGTTGCTGACTTAACTTCAATTGCCCAGCTAATGTCATGATCAATGAATCGGCACGTAAATGGCGCTGTGTGCCTTCTTTAAATTCTTGAAGCTCAACCAGTTGTTGTTCCGCACGCTGAGCTTCATCAGAAGAAGCGATTAATTTCAGTTTTTCAATCATCAATAGTAGCTGTTCACGTTGCTTGGCAAACGGCGTTTGAGGTAAACCTGATTGCCAAAATTGCTTCACGCCTTCAGATTGTGCTTTTAGCTGGCTCAATAATGCCGCTGCCGATGGTGTTAGTGAAGTTGATTGTGAACTCAATAAAGCTAATACTTTAAAAATTAATTTATTAGATTGGTTTTCATCCAGTTCACTAGCCGAAATTAATTGCGTAAGAAGTTCGGTCTCATTTGGCAGTTTTTCATGTACCAGTGCGATTAATTCAGCCAAATTATGTTCTCTGTACTTTTTTGTTCGGGCTAATAACGCTTGTTTTTCAAGTTGTTGCTCACGAACTTCCTGTACTTCGTTATTCAGTGTCCCAGTAAACTCAACCAATTGGTTATTTAATAAACTTAAATTGCGTGCTGACAATGTGGCAACCTGTGCCTCATTTTCCATTAACTGCTGGTATGCTTGTTTGATTTGTGCAATACGCGGCTGATGATATTGGCTGCGGTTTGCCAATGCATTCCACTGTTTAAATCGACGTTTAACTACCGCAAGCTGACGCCGACACTGAATTTCATTCATTTCCCTAACAGTTATACGATGAACCGATGAACTCATAACGCACCTTCTTGCGGATTTTGGCTCTCTATTTGAGAGAGGGATGAGGTTAATAAAGCCTGAGAAATGGCATCATGCAGTTGTTGCTGTGCCAAATCACGATTTTGATACCATTCGATAATAGAAACCCGGTAGCGTGCTGGTATCACTCGTGCCAGAACAGCACTGCGCCATAGCTCCCTAGAACGCGCTGTTTTTAATAGTGGGTGTGATGGTATGTCGCATTCAATACCGATGAGCAAACGGCCACTGGTTCGGTCCTCAACAATGCCATCAAAATGGAATACCCCATTTTGGCTTGCGGTGGTCACCTGCCAGCCACTTTGTCGAATAAAACTCATTACCGAATCGACAAACGCATTTTGCGGGAGCGTTTCGTTATCAACCGCTGACTGTGTATGACACATGCGACTAAGTAATTTTTTATTTTCTTTTTGCATTAATGGGTTACACGCATTTAACGCATAAGCCAGATAACCTTGTAAATAATCTCTTGGAATTTCCGGTTTGCGGTAAGTGGCTAGTAAATCAGAAATTTCATCTATTGGCATTGATGACATTATTACGACTTGCTGACGAGCACGAGTGATGGCGACATTTAAACGCCGTTCACCACCAGTTTGCCCTAATACCCCGAAGTTACGCCTGAATGTCCCCTGCGCATTGCGACCAAATGTGGTAGAAAATAAAATCACATCGCGTTCATCACCTTGCACATTTTCCACATTTTTCACAAAAAATGACATATCTTCGTCATTGTGAGTGCGTTGGTTTTCCTGCGTATACGCCTGAAGAAAATCTTCATCCTGTGCTGCACGTAATTGAATTATTTGATTAATTAACGTTGCTTGCTTTTGGTTAAACGTGACTACCCCCACAGAGGGTCGTTGTTCGAAAGGCCGTTGCCACATTGAAGCTAAATGATCCACGATAGCGACTGCTTCAGCTTCATTGCTTTGGTTAACATATGTACCATTGACTTGAATAAGCTGTAATGGCTTAATTTTGCTGACCATTTTAGAAGAAAACTGCGCTGGAATATTAAGCCTATTTTCGTAGAAAGCAAAATTGGAGAAATTAATCAGCTCTCGATAAGCAGAACGGTAATGAATATCCAATGTATGAATAGGCAATACTGTACGTGCTAAATGTAATAAATCAGGGCAATCACTAATTTGCCGGTAATCCCATTGCTCTCCTGCCAATTCTTGTTGGTCATCGTCTTCTTCATCAATATCGTCTTCAATTTGCTTGCCTGTGAAAAATTTTGAAGGTGGCATTTGCTTTTCATCGCCACTAACAATGGCCTGTTTGGCTCTAAATAAAGTCGATAAGGCAAATTCAATCGGCATCTGTGAAGCTTCATCATAAATCACACTGTCAAACATGGCACCTTCAAGAGGGAGCACCTGGCTCGCTACATCGGGTGTCATCAACCAAACCGGCCGTAGTTGCATTAACCCAATATCTCGACCTTCTTGTATAAATTCCCTTAAACGTCGCGCTCTTGGCCCTGCTAAACGAGTAATTTCTTCCCATTCTCGGCGGTTCCCTAACGTTTTGATATCTATATTGGTCGTCAATGCCAATTTATTGAATTGTTGTAATTGTTTTTGAGCATTTTCTAGTTCAGCTAGGTCTGACATCAGCTGGCCGTGATTAGTACTTAATGCAGGCAATGTTGCCTGCAATTGAGCTTTAGTAAACAGACAGAAATAATAGTTAATTGTTTGAATTAATTGATCTCTCCATTGCGTTGTGCCCCCTTCAGTTGCGATAAGTTGTCCAATAGCCGGTTTTAATAGCGTTAAGATCCCCCAATGCTGCTCGGTAAAATGTTGTGTTTCTTCCCGAAACGATTGGTAACGCTGTAAATTTTCTTTCTGTTGCGCTATCAGCACCAGTTCAGTCGTATTTGACTCACCGTTTACGATGGCCATCTTAAACCGTTCAACGGTTTCTGATGAAAATACGCTATCTAGCCGACTTAATTGGTTTAAGCTTTCCGTTTTTGCACGTAACTTAGCTATTGCCGCCCTGACTTCATGACATTGATGGATAAACCCGGCTTTTTGTTGCTGAGTAATCGCGTCTATAAAATGCAAAGGTTCAGGGTACTGAGTGAGAAGCTCAGCCATATCTGCCACTCGTTTTAATTGCATGACCAACGGTTGCAATGTGCTACGCCACTGGTGGTTTGGCTGAAGCTCAAGGCCAAGCTGTTGATATAATGGTTGTAATTCCCTTTCAAGTAAACGCCATTGTTGTTCAACGGCAATGGTATTAAGCACTGAAGTCTGTTTTTCAGTCGTAGGCGCTAAGCCACTAGCCGCCATAAATGACTGCAATTGGTTTTGCCGACGGTAGTAATACGGGTTCAAGAAACGTAACCATGACCCTTGCATTGTTTCCATCAATGCTCGCGATAATTGGGAAAGATGGTCATTATCAATCCCCCTAAACACAGGGAATAATAACGGGTCGATATTTTCTTCATTAATCGATAATAAACGCTGATACAACAGCTCAAGTTGGTTAATAACTAAATTTCCCGTTTCACTGCTAAATAGCGTTAACCAACGGGAGAAACCCTGCCATTGTTCAGCCGTTAATTGGCTAAATTGTGCTTCATGCTGTGATAACCATTGCTCATGAGTCGATAATTGAGTCAACGTAATTTGCTGATATGGCGTTTTATAAGCTTCATCACGTTGCTTTTCAGTATCGATCAATCCCATAATAGATTGATTAAACAATAAATATTGAGGGTCATTCACCGTAAACTGCGATAAGGCTTTTAGTGCATTATTTTCATAATCCAATTGCCACCAAGTATACGCATGTGACTTCAAATCATCCGTTAGTTGCTCAATCGTATGGCTATCAAATTGCGCTAATGAAGGCTTAATGTGCTGTTCATCAATATCAAAATGAGGAAGCTTTTCAAGTTCAATCAATTGGCTTAATACTTGTTTATAAGAAACTTGAAACTTTTCGTCGATATTATTGAGTGAGTGAAAATACCTATCTATTTTTTGTTCAAATAGCTGAACGCGATTTACAAGATGAATTCTCTCTCCCTGCCAATCAAGCTCAACGAGCTGGCTTTTTTCTTGTCCCCAAAGTTGCTCAATTTGTTCTCTCACCGTCAAAATAATCTCACGGCCTTTTTGGCTTTGGCTGATATATAGTGCTCTATCCCCTAATCCATTAGCAATCAAACGCTTATAGACTACTTCTAGTGCAGCAGGTTTTTGACACACCACTAAAACGGTTTGCTGACGCCCTATCGCATCTGCAATCAAACTCACGATGGTTTGGCTTTTCCCTGTCCCTGGCGGCCCCTCAATCAGCAGCCCCGTGTTAGCTTGTACAGCTTGAACAACTTGTTCTTGTGATGGGTCTGCCAATGACAATGCATACTGGTTAAGTAAATTATCTGGCTGTGTTTCACTCGTGCTATTGAGCGGTGAGACTTTTAGCATTGTCGCTAAGGCTGTTTGGGAAATAGGTAGCCCAGCAATTTGCTGTAAATCGCTACTCATCGCCTGTCCAATAAACGAGGTATGGAAGAGTACCGCTGAACAACAGATTTGTGCACTATTCTCTGCAATTGAAGTAGTGATCGACGGAAGTGGCGCGAGTTCTGTACTTTGTATCGGTAATAAAGACGTAAGTGTCTCCATCATATCTTCAATGGTTAAACCTGCTTTAGATAATAAATTATCTAATATTGTTTGCCACTCACTCACCGGAGGTATCCCCGCAAAGCTTGCCAGTGCTGGATTTAAGCGTATTGCCGCCCTCTCATGATCAAAACTAAGCTGTATAGGGCTGTTTTGAGCTAAAGAAGTCCGTAATGAAACGGGCCATAAAAATAAAGGTGCAATTCGTGGTTTAATTTGATTCGGCTGTGTGTGCAATAATAAGAATGGGAAACCAAGGTACATGCCATCAATACCTGTATCCCGTTGATATAACTGCGTATCTGATTGTAGGATCCGTAATCGGCCATTGACGCCTTTATGCTGTAATAGCAAATCACTATCAATGGTAACCGTGCTTTTTTTGCGGTTCAATAAATGTTCAAGTAATGCACTTGCAGGGCGAACGGGGCTATCGCATTCCATTAAATCGACTCGCCCAGTATTTTGCGTTAAACGCATACGTACCAGGTTTCCACGTTGTGTCACTGACGTGAGCTTTTGTGTAAAAAACCTTAGAACTTCAAGAACATATTTTTGTGATTCGGGTACTTGCCAGTGTTCGAATGGAATAGCCAGCAATACGAGAATTTTGACTAACGGCAAGCGACGCATTAATAAAAAGTCATCAACCCAACCATCTAATTCAGGGATCCCTATACGTTTGAAATCACTGACTCGGTGGTTAATGAGCTGGTATAGTTCCCCTCTTGGTAACAAAAGTTGGTTTTTGGCTATTTCGCTATCAAAATTGTGGATATCATTTTGTTTTGCTAATTCAAAAGATTGCTCGACTAATGCAGTCAATGAAATAAATTGCCCAATATCAGCGCTTAGCAATAAAATATAATCAATTTCTTGCAGATTTTGTCTATCTAATAAGGCTTGTAGGCTTTCATTATGTGAGTCAGGAAATTGGCTATGCAGTAATTCCCAACGCGCAGCGAGCTGGCTTATTGATGTAATTAGCAAATACAGTTTCAAGCTTTCTTCATTGAGTAATATATTCAATTGTTCAGCGCGTTGGCGTACTAAGCATTGGCGGTGGTAGAGCTGCACTAACCAATGTTGTGGGTCGATATTCTGAATATGTTGAGTTAATGGCTCACTAATTAGTGCGTAAGCAAGGATAGGCTGTTCTAATAACCACGCCGGTGTGATGATTTCACCACGGTAAATAAATGGCATATTCGGGTTTAGGATTTTTAAAGCTAAAGTGAGTTTAATATCTTGATTAATTTCACTTTGTAAGGCTCCATCTAGCGTTTTTGGACTATCTAAAAAAGCCTGAAGTTGTTTGAGTTGTTCCTGACTATTATCAAACTTTGCTAACCACGACGTTAATTCCCCGCGTAGCAAAAATTGGACTGCACCATCCCAATGAGCTTGTTCACCAGCAACCATGGCAAAAGTATCTGGCTGAGAAAATTGCTGACCGGCAAACTGGACTTGATGGTATTGAGTTGGCGAGCCTGCTATCGCACTTTGCGGTGCTTGGACCGCTTTCCCCTCTAGCCATGCTGACACCTGCGGCCATTGCCAACGTAAAAAACGATCCCGGCACAATAACCCGCGCAATAATAGTTGTAAGTTGGGGTCTAAATCATCAGGAAAATCAACGCCATTAGTCATGACTTGGATTAAGAACGCATTATCATGAACTTGAGCAAAACACTGCCCTTGGGTCAGTTGTTCTAATAAAATAACCCCAAGACTCCACCAGTCTGATGCGGCGCTCACACCGCCTGCTAAGGTTTCTGGTGCGCTATAACGGGAAATATCTAAGGGTGTTACGATATCAAGGTCAAATTCAGACAAACTCGCAGAGCCATATTCAATTACCACAATATCTAAAGGCTCACGGCTGCGGATCAACAAATTAGCGGGACATAGATTACGATGACGTAAGCCATGCTCAGTAAATGCCGCTATCGCTTGCCCCATTTCTTCAACCAATTTGGGGATTTCATGTAACTGCCAAAATTCCCCTTGCTGAATAAATTGGCTCAATGAGCCACCTTCCAATAATTCAGTCACATGCCAAGCGCGGTTTTCCCAGCGTCCCGTTTCATAAAACTCAGGCACATGGTCTGTTGGGATCAATTGAAGTACTTGATAAATCGTAGGATCAGGTTCTTCACCTTTTTGATATAAGGTAAGCACACCATTTTTGTCGTTTTCAATATGTGTAACTAAATAACGTTCCCGTGGGCTATCGTTTTGGTTAATACGTCGTTCAAGTCGCCAATTACCAATCAGTCGTTGAGATTGCTCCTCAATATTGCTTAGTTCAAGAGCTGCATCCGCCCCACACTCAAGGCAGATAAAATCCCCCTCATCCATGGAATGCCCATTCACACAAACTCTTTGTTCAATAATTTGGTTATTTTGATTATTCTCATCAATACTGAGTTTTGGGCTCTCCATCGAGGTATTGTGCTCATCAATGGGGCGCCAACCCGTTTCATGAATAGCTTCAGGGGTTAAATCCCAGCCACAAAACTGATTATCTCCTTGTGGTGTTTTAATTTGCCCAGCACAAAAAATTTCAGTTAACGGTCGCTCTGTTTGGCAATGTGGGCAAAAACGTATCATGGTCATCCATTCATCCAATTAATTATTTTTTTAGTTGTCGCAAGGATTGATCTTGCTGTTCAATCAAGGTCCGCAAACGCAACATATCGTTACGTTCAGGAACCCCCGCCAAAAATAGCCGCCCTGTTTCATCAAACGCTAAATCCAGTACTTTATCTTCTGGTGTTATCGAGCGCTGATATGCCATAAATCGCGCTTTTCCTAATGGCGTTAACATATGCAATTGCTGATTATCACTGCCTTTGAGCATCTGGGTTTGCGGAAGATCCACAATAAATGGCTCACTAATTAAGGCATCAATATTGGGAGCCATTTGTAAAACACGCTCTTCAATGTGTTCCCATTGATAACCGCTATAGACTAAAATATCCGCATCGGTTAGCTGTTTAATCCCTTTCACTAATGCGGATAAGGCTTCAGGCTGTTCAAACGGTTCTCCCCCTGAAATCGTGATGCCATCTGCGAATGGTAACCACTCCGTTATCTGGTCCAGTAATTGTTTCACCGTGATGCTATTGTCTTTCACTTGCCATGTATCAGGAGAAAGACAGCCTTTACAACGTAATGAGCATCCCTGAAACCAGATACCAATACGCTTTCCGGGGCCTAGGGCCGTAATGGGAAAATGAACTCGTGAAATATTAACATTCACCACATCAATTACTCATCGCTGCTAACGTGATTTGCGTTGTTTCACCTGTGGCAATTTCGACAATTTGATAAGCCGAATTAGGTTGTAAATCTTGGTCGAAAACAGCGCGAGATAATGGGTTAATTAAATAGCTTTCTAATTGGTTACGTATACCTCGACCGCCATTAGATAAATCAGCTAAGCAATGTTGTTTTAACGTTTCTTTGGCTTGTGGTGAAATTGAAATAGTCAGTGATTGCTTTTCCAAACCAGAAAGAATATTTCCCACCATTTGTTCGAATATTTGTTGTGCCACATCGGGGCGAATAAAATCAAAAACAATAATGTTTTCCCCAATTCGGTTGAGCAGCTCTGGTCTATTTAACACTAATTTAAAGTGACGTTCGATTTCACTTTTCACGTTACGCGTCACCGTTTCGAAAGGTTCACTCGGCTGGACATTCGCTACCCGCTCACCATTTGCATCCAAACGATAAATGCCAAGATTTGACGTAAAAATAATCAACGACTCTGAAAAATAAACGCGATCACCACGTCCTGAGGTCAATACACCATCATCAATAATTTGTAGAAATTTATCCATTAAATGAGGGTGTGCTTTTTCTATCTCATCAAACAACACCACACTAAACGGCTTTTCACGAATGGCATTCGTCAATTCACCACCAGAATCATAACCGACATAGCCAGGAGGAGCGCCAATTAAACGTTGGTCTGCATGTTCTGCACTAAATTCAGACATATCAAAGCGGATATACGCACTTTCATCACCAAATAGCAATTGAGTGACCGTTTTCGCCAGTTCCGTTTTCCCGACACCCGTTGGCCCCGCTAGAAACAAAACGCCTCGAGGTCGCCCACCTTTATGCCCCCCCACTCCGGTCATTGCACGTTTAATAATGTCCAATAAATGAGTGACGGCATGTTGTTGTCCTTTAACTCGGCGAGAAATAATCTCTGGGGCGTTATGTATTTTCTGCTTATCAATTTTTTTCCAAGGGTCTTCCGTTATGCCTACTTTATAACGTCGTACCGCATCACTAATACGTGTCACAGGGACATTTTCAATCCGTGCGAGCTGCACTATCGCCGTTAAGTCCAGTAACAAGAGTCCTTCTGTTTCATCAATAAAGTCATTAAATAAGCTGTCTTTATCCGCTTGTTCTATGCTATTAACATCAGATAATGAAGCTAACAACATTGGCGTAAGAACCCGACGAACTTGGCTGTCAGGCTTCGCAACAGGAATGGCTCTCACTCGTGGGTTATTAACTAAAAACCAATCAGGTAAATCGGTTTCTTTCTCCACAATCCAAAAAATAGAATTGTAGAACGGCTGGTTATTTTCCCCTGCTGGTCGCGTTTTTGCTTGGTGAGAAACCACCAGAGCCCGAGTAAATAAGCTGTGCTCAGCGGGAGTCAGGTTATCGCGATGGGAAATCAAGCAAAAGGCGAAATCAATACATAATGCAATTGGCTGCTGCTTATAGTTAATAAATTTTTCCAGCAAATGATTCAACATATCAATACCACCAGCGGCTTTATCATCAGCCATATGCAAACCTAAGTTTTGCATCAATGTGGCACTCGCTTGCGAGTTTTCTGTGGGGCTCGCCACGCATTGAAAACCAATCAGTGGTGTATAGGTAATAACATAGGCATACCCTGCCTGAAACAAGTTATTAAAGAGTGCTTGGTTAAACGGCAGTGGTGTCACTACCCTAGGCGCAATTTCGCTGGCTTGTAGGTCTCGAACATTGCCAAATAGAACAAACTGACTTTTCAGTGGAATAAATCGCAGTAAGTCTCTTAACCAGCGCGGTTTTTGAAAATCCATGTTCATAGCACCCCTTGAGTATGAAAGTATTCTTTGCAGTTTACCTGAAATCACTAGCAAATGGCGTCAAGATCTTGAACTCATACCGTATTATCTGAACATTCTCATTTAGATAGAAATAGGCTAAATTTAAAGCAGAACAGGTTTGTGTTTATTGTCTGATAATTGTTCAATAATTTCGTGATAGCTTCTTCTTTTTAAACAATTATCACTGTTAATTCCTAAACTGTCGCTATAGTATTGTATTAATGAAGACCAAAGCAGAGCGAGGTGAGTCATGTGGCAAGCAATGTGTCGTTTATTAAGTGAACACTTAGGTGAGGCGGAGCTACGTAACAAAGTCATTCTGTCTGGTGGTGATATTCACCATACGTTAAGAATTGACTATGGCGAACACACCGTGTTCATTAAACAAAATCGGCGTGAGTTTTTGCCTTTATTTAAACAAGAGGCTGAGCAACTTGAAATGCTCGCTAAAAGCCAAACGATAACCGTTCCTAAGGTTTACGGTGTTGGTAGTAATAAGCACCACAGTTTCCTTCTGCTCGAATACTTCCCTCTTAAGCCTTTCGACAACACCAATGCATGGCATTTTGGCCAACAATTAGCGCGTTTACATCAATGGGAAGAGCAGCCTAGCTACGGGTTTGATTTTGATACTATGCTAAGCACAATTGTGCAACCTAATGGCTGGGAAAAGCGTTGGAATTCATTTTTTGCAGAAAAGCGTATTGGCTTGCAATTACAACTCGCTTCCGAAAAAGGAATGGTATTTGCTGATATTCAGCAAATTGTCGATATTGTTAAGGAGAAACTTGCTGGGCATCAGCCACAACCCTCTTTATTACATGGTGACTTATGGCCAGCTAACTGTGCTATCACTCAAAATCTTGAAGGTGTGCTATATGACCCCGCATGTTATTGGGGTGATAGGGAGTGTGATATTGCGATGTTGCCATTATATCAAGATCTTCCGATCCAAATTATTGATGGCTACCAAAGTGTTTGGCCGCTCCCCAATGGCTTTTTAGATAGACAACCAATATACCAACTTTACTATTTACTTAATCAAGCCCATATCTTTGGTAACGAACAAAGCTACCAGCAAGCACGCACGATTATTGATAATCTACTCAACGAAAAATAAGCTCCTGTTTTTTAGCATTTAGCACGACAAATAATTAATTTTCTAAATAATTCGAGCTGTAGCAAGGCGGCAATTGAGGATAGTTTGGGGAGCATACACAAGTATGTGACCCAAATAGCCGAAAGAAGCCAACACTCTCATAGCATGGAGTACGACGAATAATTAATTTTCTATATAATTCGCATTATGAGTAGGCGGCAAGTGCAGATATCTCGGGGAACATACACAAGTATGTGACCCGAGTAGCTAAACGCAGCCAACACCCTCATAACGCGAAGTATGACGAAAATTCGAAAATTACCAATTAAGGAAACATAGAAGAAAATACAACGCTAGCCCCAATACAATTGGCCAAAAATAAAGAAGAAAAAATTGAGTGAATATTGTATGACGTGGAATAGTCACCTTAGCTTCAAGCTCTTCTTTTGAGATGTCTATCCCTTTTGCTTTTTCTATGATCACGTGGTCTTCTAAACTTTCACGAATAAACTTAATTTGCCGGTACATACGCAAACCTGATGCACTAAGCGCCAGTCCAACAAAAATAAAAATAAAGATGATGATAAAGCTGATATTACTACCGGAAAACCCATTAGCAACTTGAGGTACTGGTGAGTTATTCCAAAAGAAATTTAGGAATGGTGTACTTTGACGGGTCATTTCCGCCATTAATTTAATAAAATCATTAGCGACTGCATTAATCCCTTCTCCTGCGAGCCCCTTCATGCCTGCCAGTTTAATTAAAGACGCCAATGTCGAAATTAATGCTAACAGAAAAACAACCCAACCCAGAATACGTTTGCCGATTGCGACATAATTGGCATTATGGTAATTCATTACTGCTTTTCCTCAGCGTTATGATTTTTGATAAATTTTTACAATGATTATTCAACGCTAATCATAGCTGAAAATATTCATTGCCTCCAAATCTCAATTCACGATTAATAATAATATATAGACTTTCAGACTAATCAAAATAGTGAGGCTATTCATTACCATTATACTTTTACTTCATACTGTCCGAATATTCCTCAATATTAGACTAATACTGATTTCAAGTAATACGCTTAAAGTCAGTTTACTGATATCATGACTTCTTCGTTAATAAATACGACATGAATGGAGTTTTGACATGTACCATAATCTTCCCATCCAATCGGTCATTTTTGATATGGATGGTTTATTGATCGACTCGGAACCTTTTTGGGCACAGGCTGAACTTGAGATTTTTTCACAATTGGGTGTTGACGTTTCAATTGCGGATACCCTGCCTGATACCTTGGGTTTACGTATTGACCATGTGGTGGAGCTTTGGTACCACGCCTCTCCTTGGCAAGGATGCAGCCAAGAAGAAGCCACACAACGCATTATTGACCGTGTTGTTGGCTTAGTTGAAGAAACTCGCCCTATTCTACCTGGAGTGCAGCATGCCATGGAACTTTGCCGTTCAATGGATTTAAAAATTGCACTGGCTTCCGCCTCTCCTTTATATATGTTGGAAAAAGTATTAAACCTTCTGGATATTCGTGACTATTTCTCTGCGGTTATTTCTGCGTCTGACTTACCTTTGAGTAAACCTCATCCTGAAGTTTATCTTAAAGCAGCAGCTGAGTTATCGACTAAACCCGTCAATTGCGTTTCATTAGAAGATTCATTTAACGGTATGATTTCTGCAAAAGCCGCCAGAATGCGTTCAATTGTGGTGCCTGACAGCAAGCATTTTAATGACCCGCGCTTTGGTTTGGCGGATATCAAATTAGCCTCACTGAATGACTTAAAGGCTGAACATTTACGTTAAGAATACCTTGAGTGTCTAATAAGTGTTCTCCCCTATCTAATTTAGGTAGGGGTATTGTGTTAAATTATAAAATACTTCCCTTATTTGCTAATAAATAAGAGTTTTTTTATCTTTCTACCACTATCATATTCTTTTCAAACACTTTATACTGCCAATCAACTGTATAGATAAACAGATGGTATTTTATCCACCATGACAGCTGAAGGGCATCTGCTTTTTTCCGTCGCCTCTTTAATAATGGCTCATAAACTTCAAATCACCCCAGAGATTGCTCATGGTGATTGGCTGCACATGGTTCCAGGGGCCTTATTAGGCGCATTATTGCCCGATATTGACCACCCCTCTTCAATTCCTGGTCGACTACTACGGATTTTTTCATTACCCATTTCCAAATTGTGTGGGCACCGGGGGTTTACTCATAGCCTAGTTGCATGGTTACTTTTGATGATTTCTTGTTATCAATGGATACCAACCGAATGGGCAATTCCAAATGATATTATCCAAGCTTTTTTATTAGGTTATATCAGTCATCTAGTCGCTGACATGCTCACCCCTTCAGGAGTACCATTCCTATGGCCACTCCCTCAACGCTTTTGTTTTCCCATGATCCGCGGTAAAAATAGCCAACGAGGGGAACGCTTTATTGCCATTATTTTGACTGTTTGTGCCTGTTTTTTACCTGCAGGTTATCAATTTGATTTTTATAGCCATGTTGATGTGATCTTAAAATATATTCATAATCAAATAGATACATATCTCCCCACATAAATTATAGTTTTGTAATATAATGTAAGTATGAATAATACTATATTATTACTTTTTGATATAAGAAATGTGTTTTATCAACTGATAACATATAACCAGTTGTTTGAAGCAACTAAATCCTTATAACCAATAAGGACTAAAGGGCAAGTAACATACCTTATAAAAATATGATTTGGAGTTCGGAATGAATATTCCTCTAATTATTAATGTGCTCGGCTTTGTAGCACTACTAATACTGTTGGCAAAACTAGGGGCTAAAGGCTGGAGCCTATCTAAAAAAGTGTTAGTCGGTCTGGTTTTCGGTGTTGCCTACGGGGTAGTACTGCACCTCGTGTATGGTAGTGGCCACCAAACGGTAAAAGACTCCATTCTGTGGTTTAATATTGTCGGAAATGGTTATGTGCAGCTATTACAAATGGTGATTATGCCATTAGTATTTGCTTCAATACTAAGTGCAGTAGCAAGGCTACATAAAGCTTCTTCGCTAGGTAAAATTAGCTTTTTAACAATTGGCACTTTGTTATTTACCACAGCTATTGCGGCGTTAGTTGGTATTTTAATTGCCAATTTATTCGGCCTGACTGCCGAAGGTTTAGTGCAAGGTCAATCCGAAACAGCACGTTTATCAGCAATAGAAAGCAACTATATTGGGAAAGTTTCTGACTTAACCGTGCCTCAGCTAATCTTATCGTTTATTCCAAAAAATCCATTTGCAGATTTAACGGGTGCAAACCCAACGTCAATTATTAGTGTCGTTATTTTTGCTGCTTTCTTAGGTGTTGCCGCACTGCAACTGTTTAAAGATGATAAAGAGCGTGGTGAAAAAGCCTTAGCAGCGATTGATGTTATGCAAGCTTGGGCAATGAAATTAGTTCGCTTGGTCATGCGTTTAACGCCATATGGTGTGATGGCGCTGATGATTAAAGTCGTAGCAAGTTCAAACTTGCATGACATCATCAACCTAGGCACTTTTGTTATTGCGTCCTATGTTGCGTTAGGCATTATGTTTGTTGTACATGGTATTTTAGTGGCGACGACTGGCTTAAACCCTATTAAATTCTTTAAGAAAGCGGGCCCGGTTCTGACATTTGCATTCACTAGCCGTTCAAGTGCTGCAAGTATTCCACTAAATATTGAAACACAAACACGTCGTTTCGGTATTCCTGAATCGATTGCTAGCTTCTCTGCATCGTTCGGAGCAACAATTGGGCAAAATGGTTGTGCGGGTATTTACCCTGCAATGTTAGCCGTGATGGTCGCACCGACAATGGGTATTAATCCATTCGACCCGCTGTGGATTGCGACATTAGTCGGTATCGTGACAATCAGTTCCGCAGGTGTCGCGGGTGTTGGTGGCGGTGCAACTTTCGCCGCGTTAATTGTACTACCAGCGATGGGCTTACCAGTTACATTAGTTGCTCTGTTAATTTCAGTTGAGCCATTAATTGATATGGGTCGTACTGCATTGAATGTCAGTGGTTCAATGACAGCAGGCACAGTGACTAGCCAGTTGATGGGTGAAACAGATAAAGCAATATTCAATCAAAATGATGACGCTGATTTAAAACATGTTTAATTTATCATTATGATTCAAACGAAACCTGCCTTCTGGCAGGTTTTTTTATGATTATGATAAGTATGTGAAATTTATTTACCTTGGGGAATATCAAAAAAATCAGTTTTTTGTGCTGAATAATATTGCAATAAACTGGAATAACGTAAGATAATAAAGCCTGAGCAACGTTTTCTTGAGCTTCCTGCTTGTGTTGCGTCAACCCATTTTCTATGGGTATTTTATCAACATCATTTATGGTTTTTTAAT
Organism: Providencia sp. PROV040; assembly: GCF_032706145.1. NCBI lineage: Bacteria > Pseudomonadati > Pseudomonadota > Gammaproteobacteria > Enterobacterales > Morganellaceae > Providencia > Providencia sp. PROV040. The sequence goes on from NZ_CP120530.1 coordinate 2,816,862, forward strand.
ATGACTAATAATGTCCATATCCTAAAAACTGATCCTTCAGATAACCCTTGTGTAAGCTGCGGTGCATGTTGTGCCTATTTTCGTGTCTCTTTTTATTGGGCTGAGGCTGAAAGTGGGGGTGGTGTTGTACCACAACATTTAACTGAGCAAATAACCCCATTTATGAGTTGTATGCAGGGAACAAACCAAAAACATAATACGCGTTGTAGCGCTTTAGAGGGCACCATTGGAGAGTGTGTGTCTTGTTCGATATACACACAAAGGCCAACACCTTGCCGCGAGTTTGAACAATCTTGGCAAGATGGTATTTATAATGAGGCGTGCGATAGAGCACGTGCTGCTCATGGTTTACCCCCTTTAGAGCCTCATCAACCACAAATAGCGTGCTAGCCGTCAATGACCCAGATTTTTCTGGGTTATCTCTTTTTTGAGCCAAATCTGAAAAATGCGTCCTTGCACACGTGTTAATCATCCAGCTATTTAAATTACATAATTTCGTTCATTACCTGCATCGCCAACTCAAAAGAGTATAAACGAGCTTGATGATCAAAAATTTGGCCATTTACCATAATTTCATCCGCTTGAGTTTGCCGTAATATCGTATCCAACCCATGACGTACCTTGGTTTTATCCCCTACCAATGACATGCCTAATGCTTGTTGAACACCAAATTTTTCAGCGGGTGACCAAATATTTTCCATACTCTCAACAGGTGCAGGCAATTGAGAAGGTTGACCACGACGTAACATAACAAAGGCTTGCTGCATCGACGTAAATAAAAACTCTGCTTCACGTTGAGTATCCGCGGCAATGATATTGATACAAACCATCGCATACGGCTTAGAAAGCCTCTGCGATGGCTGGAAATTAGCACGATAAACTTCCAACGCCTGTAATAATAAATCAGGGGCAAAATGAGAAGCAAAAGCAAAAGGAAGCCCCATTTGCGCGGCTAACCTTGCACTGTATAAACTCGAACCTAACAACCAAACCGGAATTTTTTCGCCAAAGCCTGGCACTGGGCGCACTGCTGGGTCTGGGTTTATAGCATCAAACCAATTAATGATTTGCGCAACATCTTGCGGGAAATTATCGATATCCGTATTCATATGGCGGCGTAAAGCTTGCATCGTTCGCTGATCACTTCCAGGAGCACGCCCTATGCCTAAATCAATGCGTTCAGGGTAAAGTGTGTTTAGTGTGCCAAATTGCTCTGCGATCACCAACGGTGAATGATTCGGCAACATGACGCCACCAGAACCTAAACGTAAATTGTGAGTATTTGCGGCAAGATAGCCTATTAACACCGAAGTCGCCGCACTAGCAATCCCAGTCATATTATGGTGTTCCGCAAGCCAATAGCGGTGGTAACCGAGTTTTTCTGCTAATTGAGCAATATCAAGGGAATGAGCAAAGGCCTCTTTCGCCGTCGAACCCTGAATGATTGGCGCAAGGTCGAGTAAAGAAAGGGGAATTTTTTTATCTGACATACACACTCACTTTGTTAGAATTTTGTTGAACCTAACTTACCATCCTAGACTATCCCCTTTGATGTCTCCAGCACTGAAATTTGTATTAGCACAAGTGGTCTAAAAATGTAAATTACCGTCTAATAAGCCACTGTTTTATATAAATTATGGTTCAAGCTTGAATAAAAAGTGCAGTAATTATGGAGCTTCCGTCAGGGGAGGTAAAAGCGATTGCGAGACAATATGAATTGATGAATGATTTGCCCATCACCAATACAGAGGATACTGAAATGAAAAAATTAAATACCGGTTTATTAGCTTTAGCATTATTAACCGTCGGCTTTACCGCAGCAGCAAATGGCGTTAACCACAAAATGCCTCGTCAGCACATGGGTAATCATCACAATATGGTATATAGCGTTGCGGAACAAACGATGACACCAAATGAAACTGCAAAAAAGCTGGCCAATAATGCGCCAAAAATTGAAGATGGCAAACGCTATGTAGTCAAAGTTACAGTGATGGAAGTCCCTGAATATAAACCAATGAATGCTATGCCAACACCAGAGCCAATTCGTGTCCCAGCTACACAGTAATAATTGGTATCAATGAAAATTAATTAAGTTATCGGCAAAACCTTTTATATTGATAAGTACAACCAGATAGCACCTATCAATAAAAGCCGATATCTTATCCAGACAATAAAGAGTTCTACACTCTAAATAATTCATGGTGCAGTTAGGCGACGAATGAATTCAGTCAACAACGCTGTAACTTGAAGTATGACGAGTATATATATCCTACGATTGCCTCTGTATACCAGAGGCTTTTTTTTTAAAAAAGTTTCTCTGAATTGGACCTTCCTCTCTAGTAATAATACCTAATAGCGACTACTCTTAATTCAAGCAGATTGTTAATAACTGTAATTTATTAACACTTTGTTTGACATCCCTTAAATAGAAAATCAGGAGCTTATCATGGGGTATTTTGAATTATAACATAACATAATATATTAAAATTCAAAATATTCATATAGATAAAACCATTAGTATGATTAAAATTAATTATTATGCACACACGCATGTACACATTTATTATGACAACACATGATTATTTCTGACTGTACTCCTTGCCAAAAATAAAAATACTGGCTATAAATACACTGTATATAAACCCAGTCAATTAACCTGCGAAGGAGTGTTTTATGGTTACTATCAAGATCCGCTTTAACCGCAATAAAAAAGGTCAGTTACCTACAGGTACTTTTGAAGCATTAAGAAATGAAATCACCAAAAGATTAAGCGCCAAATACCCCGATCTAAATATTGATATAAACTGGGGGACTCAAGATAATGTATCTATTGACGGTCTTGGGAAGAATGATAAGAAAACATATATTGAAGAAACACTGGAAGAGATATTTATCGATGGTGATTGGCTTCCTGAAACCCAAGAAGCCGAAGTGGAATATTTTGATAAGTGATCTAAGTGCGCCAGCTACTCGAGCTGGCGCATGAATTTGAATCTTTGTGTCACAATTTCTGCATAGCTCGTCACAGTGGTTTTCCCTTCCATGCTATACTCGTTTCATTGTCCCCATGCAGAAAACCATCATGCACAATCTCGCAGAACTACCGAAAGAAGATAAAGACAAAGTGAATGTCGATTTAGCCGCTTCCGGTGTCGCTTATTGCGAAAGACTCGGCAAGCCAGTTATCGATGTTGAAGTCGAGCGACAGCAACCCGAACACTTGCGCGAGTACTTTCGTGAGCGTTTAGTTTATTACAGAGAGTTGAGCAAAAGATTTCCGCAGGGGTATGAGTATAATAAAGAATAATCACACTCTTCATTTTATCAGGTATAAAAATGAGCATTACCCTCAAAGATATTTTTGAATTAATCCAACTTTGTGCTGACACAAAACCCCAAGTAACTAACCGTGATTTACGCTGTCTAGTAACTAAAGTGTTTAATCGAGTTTTAAAGAATCATACAACATTCACGGGTTATGTCTCAGAAAACGCTGTGGCAGCAATTAAAGAAATGAACGGGATTTACCAAAAAAATAAAGTAGTCAGAGAACACCACCAAAAAATCCATAAAAGTATTACAGCTTTAATTGGAAACATGAGGGAAACAAATCAGTGGAATTATCATCTATTTGAGAAGAAAATTATTGAGTTTTCTTCAGTAAATATTACTACGACAATAGAAAATGAACAGCTTATTGCTAAAAATTCGACTTATCAATCTGTTGGTATCAAACTTGTTCATTGGCATGAGTTAGACCTAGTAGTAAAAATCATAATATACGAACATCTTTTACGCTCTGATATCGCAAACAGGTCTGATTGGGTGGTGGCATAAATGCGCCAACCACTCGAGCTGGCGCATTAGTTTTTATTGTTGCTCTACCTGTTCCGCAGCGCCCTGCTCTGCCCTTTCTGCTTCCTCTGCTGCACGTTTAGCTTCTTCTTGTGCTAATCGCTCTGCTTCTAGCTTAGCGAGTCTCTCTGCTTCAGCTTGCTTTTGATTGTAGAGGGAGTTAGGTGGCATTTCGACACGCATGTCTATCCAGCGTGATTCAGGTACGTCGCAAGGTTCGTAGTTTTCGAAGTAAACAGGCACGCCTTCTTCATCAAAGTGCTTAATGCGCTTGTTCTGGAAACGTTCTGGCATATCTGCGTTCTGTTGGTGGAAAACAAAAACTTCAATATCCCCATCAGGTCTCACCTCGTAATCAATGAGAACCATGTTTTTACCGTTATGGTCTTGAGGAATGACAAAGCCGTTATTGATACCCCATGCACCATCTGCATTAAAACCCACAACACCTTTAATGAGGTAATGGCCAATACCAAGGTGCTCCATTTCAACGCCTTCAGATTCTTCGTTTAACTCAATGTCATCAGCGAAGAGTTTTACCACCGGAGAAGCGGCTTTTAAGTTGCCGTTAGCGTCTTTAGTTGTGTTTTTGTCTGAGTAAAAAATACATCTCTCTGGTTTTGAGCCAGTACTGCTCTTTCGTATCATTTGAAGCCAGCTATTACTATAATTTGGCAACAGCAATACTTGTGAATTACTCCCTGCTGAATATTTTGCAATAATACTTGAGCCATAAAAATCAGTTATACCAAGCTCTGCCATACCTTCAATTGTGTGTGTAAGGCTATAGAACCCAACTTTATTTTTACTAAAATCACTAACACTTGGTAAAAAACCGCCATTTTCAGCACCGCCTAGCCCAAAATTACCAACTTGCATTGCTGTTCCCATGGACTTAGGAAACGAAGTGCTGTATTTGATTTTCCCATCAGGCCCACGCTCATATAGCTGAGCCATGACGGATTGTTCGTCAGGCTTAGCTTCTAAGTAAAGAGTTGAGCCATCATCTTTTTTCAGTCTTAAAGTTGGATAATTCATCCCTTTTTTATATACCGTTATTGACTCCATTTCCCCTGTAGTTTTATCAACCTTTCCATCTAGCAACTTATCCTTTTCATTTTCAGTGCGTAATTTAACTTTCTGCCCATTAGGTAATTCAAAATCGAGAGTGCCTGTACCTGTCATCAGCTCTGTGAAAATATCAGTGAATATCTCGCTAGCAATGACTTGTGCAGTCGCTTTATTAACCCCATCTGAAATGGAGTCAATCATCGTTGTTAGAATGATATATTTCGCATTAGTCAGCTTTGCTGAAACAGGGAAGGCCAATGTTAAAGCCGTGTTACTTTCAATGGAATAAATGCTATTGATAAGTAAATTGGAATCATTTTCAATCAGCACAACCTGACCGACTGAGACAAGCGTAGTGTTATCTTTCCAGCGTGTGCCTGTCCCTGTTATTTTTGGACTATTTGCTGTGGTGCTGACGGTACCGATATTATACATAGGATTAATTCTCCGAAATTTAGACGTAAAAAAACCGCATTTAAGCGGCCTATAGGTATTCGTTTACTTACTTCATACAGTGATGTTGCTTGAATTCGTTTGTGTCAGATTGTGCGATCACAAACAGCCCTTCACATACTTCGTGCGTGACTGTTACGGGTGATTTGCACGCAGCAATAAGCACGACGATCCCTGCGAATATCGCATATTTGATTTTTTTCATCTGGTTACCTATGGAAAAGGAAAATAATCTGCAGCGTCTAGAAAAATAGCCGGTGTTGCGGTTCGGGCTATCGTTTGATTGCCGTGATAACCACGCTGTTGAGAGGTACTGGTTTGAAATAAACTGATTTGAGACTCTCCTAAATTACCGATATTTAAGTCTCGCCACCAGCCTAAACCACCATCACTGCTGAATATCTCCCCGACCTTTGTCGGTGTGTACATGGGCCGACGAATGGGTTCAACGTTAATGCCTGAACCTAGCGGTATTTGATTGCCCGGAATGGTAATAGGCCGTGTCATTACGCCCATTTGAGAGTTAAATGTGACTTTCCCTTCAAGGTTGCGGATTTTTAAGCCAAAGCCGGGCGTATCCAGTTGGGCGGGTTGCACATTCGTAAAAGCAACAACCCAATACCACGCGGGTGAATAGGCGGTAATATTGGTACTGTTTCGATTTCGACTGACATAACGCCACCACTTTAACTTTTCCCAGCTTTGTACGTTTGAAGGCTCCAAGCGGATAAACGATTTGTTATCGTCGGTGTAAAAGAAAAACACAGCATTTTCAATTGTTAGCCCGGGGAAGGTGCTTTCAATGTTAAAGGCGTCCGTAATGTAGACCTTGGCTTTATGAGTCGCATAGGCATAACCAAGAGGTGGTGTATTTTCCAAAAAGATAGAACTCCCCATAACTTTTAGCCCAAAACCACTCGCGGCTTTTTGTGATACGATGGTTGGAAACGCGATAATTTTTGTATAATTAAAATTATGCGTATCACTAAACCCCATTACCGTGACTTTTCGACCATCGGAACTATAGGCGATCTTATCTTGGGTCCCCGATACATACCGCCTATCCCCGCTTTGCGTAAACGTGACTTCTGCCGCCGTCAAAGAAACCACCTGAAAGCCATAACCCTCTGGAATTTCGTTCGGGCATGTCCATTTTGATGTTAGCCACCCCCCATCAGGGGAGAGGCCATCATTCGCCCTAACGTAACGAGTCCAAAGATTGGTCGCAGGGGCGGTTCGTTCATTAAACACAAACTCACTGCCGTCTAAATTCCGAATTTTCAAGCCATACAAACTATCAATCATAAGAACCACCCCAATTCAATAATGTAGGTGTTTTTATACTTAAAGTAGTCGCCTTTACTGTTTCGAATAACGGAGTAATCCCCCTCATTACTGTTTGTCTCAAACACACTGTTTTGCATATCAATACGCATACCCGATTTACCCGGCACATAGTTAGGTGAGCGCATATCCGTTTGCACAACAATACTGCCAATCATAGCTTTGTTAATCAGCGCTTCGCTAATAACCACTTGCCCGTTAACGACAACAAATGCCGGATCTAACTTGCCGCTTGCAGGGTTAAAAATACCAAATGTGTCAGCACTGAAACCAATTTGCGTTGTCACTTTTCCATTTTTGACAATAGCGCCAATCATCATTTGTGCCTCATGGTACTGACCATTGAGCATAACCGCTGATTTGATGCTAAATACCGATGATGCATTTCCCTTATGATCAACTGACGTCTCCGCCCGTTTTTCAATTTCCGCTTTGGTGTCCTTAAGTTCGGAATGAATTAGCTCATTAGCGGCCGCTTGAGCCTTTTCATTGTCTGAAATCGCTTTTTCAATACGAGTAAAGCGAGCATTGCTTTGTTCGTACTGTGCATTCAACTGGATAAATTTTTCAGCATGGGCTTTTTCATTTGTCGCAATCAGCTTATTGGTCTCAATGATGCTAGCCTTAATTACTCTTGCATCATTGCCTTGCTTCATATTTTGCACAGCAAGCTGTAAGAGCGTTTCCGCTTGGGAAGACTCTTTGTCTGTTTCTGTTTTCTGCATATGAGCAATATCAGCTTCATTACCCTCAAAGCGACTGCTTGTTTTCTCCTCGTTTTCTGCAACGGTTTTATTGGTATCCGCTATCGCATTAGTGTTTTTAGTTACCGCTGAACTGACGTTAGAAAGGTCTTTACCTTGCTTATCAATGACCTTTCCTTGTTCATCGATTTGCTGGCCTTTCTCATCAATGTTTTTCTGTAACTCCGCACGAGTTTGCTCGGTATGCTGGGTTTGGGCTTTATCTACCTCAGCGATTGATTCAGTGACGCGAACAAATGCCGCTTCCGTTTCTTCATTCAAAGCGGAAACTTTTTCGGATAACTTCGCTTGGGCTTTTTCCAGTGTGGCTGTTGCTTCTTCCGTACGCTCAACTTGTGCCTTGATTTTGCGATTATCATTACGGACTTTACTTACTTCCGCTGTAGTTTGAGATGTCGACTCCGCTTGTGATAATGCTTGATCTGCTTGCGTTTTGCGTACCTGTGCAAAGTTAGCATGCATTTCTTCATAGATACTTTGCTGATTTTCTTTCGTTTCTGTTGTTGTTTCTTCCAAATTAGCAATAGCCGTTTTTTGAGAATCAACAACACTACTCACATCCGACAGTTCGCGCCCCTGTTTATCAATATCCTCCTTCAGTTGGCCATCACCCGCTTTAATATCCGCAGTGAGCTGCTCTCGGGTTTGGGCGAGTGCCTTATCTTGTTCAACCTGAACCTTTTTGATATCAGTGATATTTGCCGCAGTATCATCAATATGCGCTTTAAGCTGAACACCCGTTTCCGCTATCGCTTTGTCAGCCGTCGCTATCGCTTTTTCATTCCGTAAAATGCTGGCTTCAGAGGTTCGCAAGCGGTCAGTCATCTTGCTAAAGCTAGCAATGGTCTGCATTGCTGTTTCAGCTTGGGCGATTTCCTTGTTGGTGTTCGCAATTTCCATGCGAGTGAGCGCACCGTAAATATCGCCAAATTCTGCAATTGTGGACTGCTTGAACTCGGCCTGTGCTTTTTCCAGTGTCGCAGTGGTTTTCTCAACCGTTGTAATACGTCCTTTGGCTGCGTCAACTTCCGCTGTTACTTGGTTGATTTTCTCCGCAGTGGCTTCTTCAAGCGTGACTTGAGCATGTTCAACGCGAAGAATCGCAGAAGCGTTGTAATCCACTCTGGCACTGATTTGCTCTTGAAAACGCGCAGCTGCAGCATCTTGCTGTGCATTAACCTCTTCAAGTCGGAATATTTTACCTTCGGTTCTGACTGTCTCGCGCTTGAATTCATAACTCAATTTCGTTGCATAAATTTGATTTTGCAATGCTGTTTCATTGACGATTGCTAAATCGGTATTAAGATTTAATACCTTGTTATCAAGTTCAATTGTCTTGCTATCAACATCAACGATGTCATGTTTGATATTGACTTGCTCTTCTTCAATATCCTCAATTCGAGACTCCATTCGCTGGCCAGCTTCATTGCTGAGGAAGTTTTCACCCGCAACAGTCAGTATCCCTTCAACATCTGCCGAAGACTCACCTAACGCCAGCCCTGTCCATTCTGATTGGTTACCGCTTTTATCTACCAACCTTGCACGAAAATAGAAGCGCACACCCGCTTTAAGGCCAGACATACGATAGGATTTCAGGGGATAAGGCACATCCGCCAGCAACTGCATAGAATCAGCGGTATTTTCAGGTGAATACTGCAGTTCTGTTTTGAGTGAGTCACTGGTATTTACATCAAAGCCCCAATCCAATGTAATACCCCAAACCTCTGAGGTCGCACGTAGATTAAGCGGCTTCGGTGGATTACCTTCTTTGCCGTTGAGTTGGGTTTCTTCCGCACTAGCCCACACGCTAGAAATTTCAGATGCATTAATTGCACGTACGCGAACTTGATAACGCCCGGCATAAATACCATTGACCTCAAAACCCAGCGTTGATGTACGCGGGGCATTTATCCAGTTACCATTATCACGACGCCACTCGGCTTCATACGCAATCGCACTTTCAGCAGCTTCCCAATCAACACGCAATGTGGTGAATGCAATACCTTGTTCTACTTGTGAATAGGAGGAAATACGCACGTTTTTCGGTGCTGGCTGCACATTGGGCGGGATAACTGTAATTGGCCGCTCATCAATACGCGCCCCTGAATCAATGTGGTCATAATTGTCAGGGTTATGAATGGTACCGTTAATGGTGTAGGTATTATCACCATTGTCGCTGATATTAATCACTCGATACAGTTGAACGGCTAAGTCGTCAGAATCCACTACCCACACGGCTTCTTTTTGTGGTACCTGTGAATATTCAACAGAAACCGTGACCACCTTTTTATTCACCGTCGTGACTGTTCGCCCCTCAGAACCCCCGCTTGGTAAATTTACAATTAAGCGATCACCCGCTTTAATGGAGGTCGTTCTGTCGAGGGTAATTTTACGTCCCTCTACTAATGAAATACGACCACCCGTATTGCGACCCGCTAGTGATGAATCAGCAACCGCAATAATATGACCAGGAGACGGTATTGCCCCCTCTAAGCCTGTCGCAAAGGAAATCATGCGGTCGTTGGCATTGGTTAATAACGCCCAGCGTCCACGACGATTGGCTTCAGTTCGACGAGTACACCCAATAGCGGATAACTCCACCTTACGCACAGTCTTGTAACGTCGCTGAAGCTTTAAATCGACTACGGGCTCAATATCATCATTGCTGTGGTTATTAATATCGGTAAAAGAAACTAGTGCTTGTGTATAGCGATTCTGAGTACTGCCACCTGAATAAGAGGGTTTGCCGCCCACAATATTTGCATTGGTAAAAGTACGGAAAATACTGGCAGGCATATCAGCAACCGCTTTGACTTTATTGTCCGCCCAGAACGTCATGCCACGGAAAATTGCGGCGATATCACGCAGGACGGTATAAGCAGACTCTTGCGATTGAATATACACATCACACAAGAAACGGGGCTCTTTACCGTCACCACCATGTCCATCTAGGACTAATTCGTCACAATATTGTGCAATTTTATACAAATCCCATTTATCAATTTGTGACGCCTTGATACGGTCACCACAGCCGTAACGGTTATTGAGTACCAAGTCATAAAATACCCATGCTGGGTTATTCGTTGCAGCCAGTTTAAACGTTCCATCCCACACACCCAAATAGGTCCGATTAATGGGGTCATAATTTGTTGGTACCTTAATCAACAAGCCCCCTTGTGGGCGCACACTGACTTTAGGAATACGGTTATTAAATTGACGGGCATTAAAGGTAATGAATAACAGAGCCGTATTTGGATACCGCAATTTGGCGTCTATCACTTCCGCAATCGCGGCGATATTAATCCGATCCGCAATGCGTGCATTATTCTGGTTTTTCGTTAAACGGCGAACACGAACTTGCCAACCTGTAGAAGCCTTGGGTAAATGAATACGATGCGTTCTTGGGTACTCGCTGGTGGTCTTACCGTCAAAGGCGGATTTAACCACGTCTTTATAGCCAGCCCCATCCGTGGAAAGCTCAATGACATAATCGACACGATAACCTGTGGTATCGCCGTTATCGTGTTGCTGGAGAAATTGAGGCACAGACAAGCGAATGCGGATCGCCGATAACTGGGTATTATTGACCGTTCTTACATATGGCTGATCGTCTTTTAACTCCATCCCCACCGCAATTTCATTATCAACAGAAGGGATACCTTGAATATATTCCTGATGTTCACTACCGGCACGAAATTCCCACGTCACACCTTCAAAGTTTTTAGAGCCATCTGCATTACCGATTGGGGTATCATCAAGAAAAATACACGTATCATCTAACCCACCAGCAATTTCCCCTTCAGAAATAGCAAGCAGTAACTTTGCCGTTGATTCTGCTAATAGGCTGTCTTTTTGCTCTACGGGTGTCCGAGGTTTTGAACTCCCACCTTTCGCGCCTTGAATTCTCATATTTCACCCATAAAAAAACGGCAATTAAGCCGCTATTTAACATTGAAAGTTGATGTAGTTTATTGCTGATCTTCGGTGTATATCCCAGCAGAGATAATTGCGCCCCCGATTTCACGGCGGCCTAGCCCGTAAAGTAGTGGTACTGGATTGCCTTGAGCTGTTGTATTGACTGCGCCACCAAAAGCATACGATGGTTTATTATCCGCATCTTGGCGTATGGATAAACCACGCGGTTGGGGGGATAGCATCTGAACGACACCGCCAATTGCCATTGCCGCCCCGCCTAGCATTAAAGCGCTATTGGTGGTAGCTGACATAGCTAAAAAGGCAGGGTTCCAGACCGCAAGCCCAATCATAGCGATACCCAGTACTGTTTGGAAAAATCCCCCGCGCTTACTCCCTTTTATTACCGGTGCAATGCGAATTTCTTCGCTGGTATCTAAATTCAGCTCATCTTCGCTGATATTGCGCTTACCTTTAAATACCGCGAACACCAACCCTTTAAGGTGTGCATTTGCAAGGAATTGCTCAAAGCCTTCATAGAGCACTGATAAGGCTTTTATGGCTTCACGAGGAGAGTTAATCGCTAATTTATGCTCCCGTCCAAACAACGTACCGAGTTGGCCATACAGCCGAATAGTTTTGAGCTCATTCATACCAATTCTTTCCTCCGAACAATTTTAACCGTTCGATCCCGCCAATAATCGCTGTAGGGAACAAGTCGACTCAGTTGGCCATATAGATGATGAAGTAACATGCCGTCGGCTATTACCCCCGCATGGTTGGGAACATCGGCTTGCACTTGCATAATCACCATGTCACCTTCTTTAGGCTCACCAGGAACGTCGACAAACCCCGCTTTCTGGTAATTATCCATATACAGGTTTTCACCTTCTTCCCACCAGTGCCTATCGACGCTGTAGTTATACAGCTCAATACCGTGTTTTTGTCGGTAGTAATCCATAATTAAAGACCAACAATCTGCATGGCCCAGCACAAAGGGACGCCCTTCCAACTCGCGTTCTACTCGAGGCTGAATGAATCTAACATCCCCTTCTGGCCATGATGCAATAACCCACGGCAACCCCGTTGCATCACACTGTAATTTATCGATTTCGCTCGGTTGAGTCGTAGCGCCATCCCCGCAATGGCTGTGTACAATTGCAATAGGCTCCCCCCAATCTTCAGCAATGGCATAGTCTTCGGATGAAAGTTCAAAATGTTCGTTGGGATTATCGGAAAGGTTACTGCAGGGGAAGTATTTTTTGACTCGGCTTTTTTGGCAAATAACACCACAGGCCTCTTTGGGATATTCCAACTTAACATGCTGAAATATCGCCTCGGTTAATTTCTTTGTGATCATCGTATTAATCCTGCTGCAGGGAACCCTCCAAAATCTAAAGGCTCATTTTCACCAAAACGTTTTTTACAATCACTGATAAGTCCACCACATTTGTCTAACGCAGGATCATCAACAGGCTCTCCCCGTTCATCGAAATACTTGTTGCCCGTATAGTTACACCCTCGACCACTACGATAGTCACCTTTCATACACCAGAAACAGAGATTATGGATTTGCCGAACAGGTATCATCATCCCCTGCAAATCGAACGGACTCGCTAATCTGAACTCAACCGCATCTCCAGCAACTTCGCTGGTTTTTTGTTCAATATAGTAAACCTGTGAAAAATGCTCATCGGGGTTAGCCGTTGGGTTTTCTTCAGCGTAATTTCGACTATCTAAATAATGCGAAAATGTTTCGTAAATCGTTACTTTCGCTTGTGTCATATCGTCAAACTGCAAACAAAGCGAAGAGACCAACCCGTCAATATTTGAAACTTTTAATAGAGGTTTCGTTGGACTTCCATCACTGTTTTTGGCAACACCTTTAATTTCATAAGCCCAAGCCGCATATTCGTTACCTTGCCACCAAATTGATTTGGGCCGTATATCATCCGTGATTGCTTCAAGCTCTGCTTCCGTGTGTGGTAAGTTATAAGCATGAAAACGAAGAATGGGACCGTCAAATTCGCTGCCATCGATTTCAACTAATTGAATGCGGTTGCCGGGCTCTAATTTTTGTACATCAGAAGTGATATTCATGCACTAAACGCCTGTTCAAATGTTGCTGATATCGTAATAGTTCGACCACCAGCGGGTTTCATTGAGATAGAGTCAGCTTTCACTCGATACAGCCCTTTCTCACCTAAGGGTGATATCCAGATAAAAGACGTTGTTGTGTGTTGTCGAATGAAAGTTAAAATAGGAATAACATCAACTTTTAGCCCTGTATAGGTAATGGGCCATGACTGCGATTCGGGGTTAATGCCATCCCCCGCAACCTGCTTATACCCGTCGCCAAACACCACCTCTCTAACTCGATGCCTAAACTCACCTACGGGTGAATCCTGAACCTGAGTTCGCCACTTAAATTCATCCATCACATATGCCTCAATAAAAAAGCCACCGTGCTGGTGGCTCTTAATTAATATCTGTTACCTGTAATGGCTTTGACTATTTTATACAGATCGCCACCTTCCTGCCCTTCACTGACCAAAAGCTGCTTAATCTTATTTGTCAGGGATCTTTCAATAGAATTTAAGTCCATATTAGAAAAAGTATTTTGTTGCTGCTGCACTTGCCCCGCCTCAACATTAATACCGCCAAGATTAAGGTTTACATTAACGCCACCAGCGCCTTGCATTCCATACATACGCTGAACAGGCACATTCGCCATAGGATGATTGTTTCCAACGTATCCACCAGAAGCATAACCCTTTTCGGCACTTTTCATTAATGACATTAGCGAGGTAATACCTAAACGACTTGTGGCTTCTTTTGTGAAAACAAACTCACCTTTATGGACAACGCCTGCTGGTTCGTACTTGTCACCTGACCCCGTAAAACCACCACGCGCAAAGCCCGGCTTCATACCTAAGAAGTTACCAAAGCTAGTACCACCAAATGCTGCTGTCATCGCCTTTAGTGCTGCAGCCTTTATCAGCATATCGGTAACCATCCGAGCAAACGAACGCCCAAAATCACCAAAATTAGCCTTGCCTGTCATAGCCCAATCCGTAAGAGAATTAGTCATTCCAACAAAAGCAAACTGCGAGGCTTGGGCGACTTTTCCATAAGTATTGGTTGCATCTTCTTCAAACTCCGCAAAGCCCTTTTTGATACCGTCACGCCAGTTTCCCCGAAGTTCATCTTCCTCACGGTAAAACTCTTCTAACTTGGCTTTTTGCTCGGGTGAATCCGCCTTTTCTAATGCGATATTACGCTGGTATTGTCTATCGGTTAATCCTGCGCTACCGCGTAACGCTCGGATCCGGTCTTCAATTTCAGCAACACGCTTAGCTCTTTCCTCAAGCAGCTTGTTTTCGCGGTTTTGCTTTTCTAAAGCATCACCTTTAACTGCTAGTTCACGCTGTCCAGATAAAATAGACTCGCGTCTCATTAGCAGTGATTTTTCATCAGCCGTTAATTGACGTTCACCATTTTTAACAATCCTATCCAAGATAGTGAATTGGGCCTCAGTAAGCATAAGTTGCTTTCGTTCATTACTCACAATGCGGTCACCTGTTTGTGAGAAATCACGAGCCACTTTTGTTTGCGCCTCGAGTGCTAAAAGCTGCTTTTGGAGATCTTCATCATGGCGGGTACCGTAATCAGGGCGGGTACCGTAATCAGGGCGGAAAGATGAGCCTTTAGGCGTTTTTTTGTCTTTATTTCGTTCCTGAATCCCCCTCCTAGCAGCCTCAATATCTTCTTGAGTAAAAAGAGACGCTCGACCTTCTTTAGCGTCGCGTTTATTTTCTAGGATTAGTCGATTAAGCTCTTTTTCTTCCTCATTGCGGCGCTGAGCAGCTGTTTGGCCTTGCCTAACTTTAGCGTTGAAAAGCTCTTGGTTCTTAATCGCCCTTTCTTCATCTTGTCGAGCCAATCGCTCACGCTCAACTTTTAGCCCATCTGCTGCCCACGCTTTGTCAATAAGTTCGTAGGCTTGTGTTTTGAGTTCAACTTCACGCTCAGCTTCCTTTAAACGCTCTGCATCTCTCCTTATGCTCGGATTATCTCCTTTGTATCCTTCGCTATAGCTTAAGTTTTGAGCTCGCCTTTTGTACTCTTTTTGCGCTTCCTGTAATTCAGTAAAAGCGGTCTGCCTTTCGAGTGCAAGACCCGGATTTCGTCCTACACCTAACATAGCATCCCAACCTTTAGTCGCGGCGTTCTCAATCCAATTCCACGCACGTTCTAAAGTACCAAGGTTATCCACAATAGACATTGAGCGCTGATTCATTGCCTCGGCATAGGCTTTCGTAGCTAGTTCAGCCGCTTTTTCAGTGCGGCCTTGCGCTTCTGCTGCCGCAATTTGCTCATATTGCTTAGCGGTTAAAAAATGCAACGAGTTATTTAACTCTGTTACCGCTTTAACTGGATCATCTTTAAGACGTTTAAAGTGCTCAATCGTTTTATCAATATCCTGCCCGACTGCTTTTTCCATCTTCGCAGAAATATCAGCAACAATACCGACTTGATTGCCTGAGAATGCACCAGAGCCAACCACTTTCGCTAATGCATCGGCCATACGATATTGCGTAATACCATTACCAGAAAGCTGTTTAGCCAATGAATCAAGTTGCGAAGCGGTTTTTCCTGCATAACTCCCGGTCAAAATAAGCTGCTTATTGTACTCAGTGAATTCTTTCGAGCCTTTATAAGCTGCAATTGCTAATGAACCAGTCACTCCCACCAGCCCTAACATTGCAATACGCATTGGTGTAATTAATGACAATACCGCTTTAAATGAATTCCCAACACCACCAAAGGAGTCTTTAATCTGCCCGCCTTGCTGAACCATGACCAACCAAATAGGCATGCCGGAAGCTAATGACGTCACAATATCCGTCATTTGCATCGGTAATTGCCGCATAGCATTACGATACTGCCCTAATGTAATAGCGCCATTGCGGTAGGCCTGATCTTGCTGTTTTAACTTCGCTAAATACGGTTCAGCCTGTTGACTCACACCTAATTGAGCCGCTTTCATTTGTAGCAATTCAGATTTTGTTTTACCTATTGCGTCCGCTTCATTTTTCAACGCTTGAATAAAGTTTTCTTTAGTTTGAACCTCCCTAGCTTCAGCCGCTGCGACCAGTTGTTGTTCTCTGGCTAGCTCTCTTGCGGCTTGCGCCGCTTGTTTTTGCTCGGAAGCCAGCCTTGCTGTGCGTTCTTCCTGCTTTTTCATCTGGGTGATGATGGGAGCTGCTTCTTTTGAAATCCCCATTTGAGCGGCTTTGTACGACAACATTTCAGTTTTACTAGCGCCATACAGAAAAACTTGCTCATGCATTTTTCGTAGGAAAGAGTCCTTTAGTACAGAAAGCTCTTTTTCAGCAACAGATAATCCACTGGTACGATTAGTGATATCTTCAAGTAATGCCTGATACCGCTCGGTATCAATGTTGCCTTTTTGGTATACTTGGGTCAGATTTTCTCTTATTGCGGTCAGTTTTGCTGTAGAACCCGATACTTTTTCAATGCTTTCAATTTGCCTCGCGAACGAATCAGCAACTTTTGTATTCCCGGTTTCGGTCTCTCTGACTGCTTTTTTAATCTGATTTTCCAGTATGGCAAAATGTACTCCGCTAATTCTTCCACTTTCATACTGGCTGTTCAGTCTTTTTAGGATCTCTGCAAATTGGTTACTTGCATCACCGGCTTTCTTTATAGACTGAATCTGATCTCGCAGTGATGAGGCATTTTCCTTATACTTCGCATTCATAGCCTCAACAGCTACAGCAGTTTCCTTTTGCCTTTGGGTTAACTCGGAAATAGAACGGGCTGCCGCTTTATGTGCGGGTTCAGATTGTTTAAATGTACTATTTAACTCATCTATGGATTGGTCTGTTCTGCTGGCGGCTTGTTGTAAATCATTTAGTGCTTTAGAGCCTTTTTCGAGCTCGCTAGTGCTGACCTTAAATGAAATACTGGCTATTTCTTGTGTCATAACTTTCCTCGGGTACAAAAAAACCACCCGAAGGTGGTTATATGTGACTGTGGATGATTGTTACATCAACCATTTTAGTTTATTGGGTTCGTACTTAAATTGCATCATGCCTTTGCCAAATACAGGGACTTCTATGTAGATAGTTCGTGAATCGGCTAAATCATTTGCAAATTTAAAAGCGCCAATTATTGAAGCCTCGGATTGTCGAACTTTATCAACTTCGACAAGCAGCTCTTTGATTTTATGATTATTAATCTTTATAAGGCCTGAACACAGCTTACCCAATTTGCAATCAAAGTCACCACCTTCTAGTTCAAAATGGAAATCATACACCTCTTGATTATTTTGGCTTTCAGCTTTAATTATTAACTTCACACCTTCGTTTTCTTTTTCAGGTGCTAAGCTTGCAAAGTACTGAGTAGTTCCCCGCATTTCATCAACTTTCTCCGAATACTTCCAGTCAGCAACAGCCCCAAATCCAACAGAGCAAAGTAAAAGTCCTAATAATAGTTTTCTCATCTATCCATCCCACCTGTTAGTTTCAGTAATGTTAGCTTAGCGAGGATGCAAATTGAAGCAAAAGGGATTTTTTGGAGAAATACAACCATAATAATAGTTGAAGTGGATTACTTTGCTTTTACTACTGGTAACTCATTGAAATTTGTTGTGTATGCTGGTGATAACATTTCTCGCTTCATCTGATATCCACGATCACCACCTTTCGCAGCAAACCAGACTTTGCCTAGGCCTCTATTGTTTATTGTGTCTAATGTTTTCATCAGTTCATCACTGTTTTTAAATGGCTTTTGAGTCGAAAACATATCGAACTGAGTAATGTCTGAATCTGTGAAGTCAGACAACATTATCCCTGCTTTATAGTAGCGGTAACCATCTCGCCATATGGAATCTAATCCACGCATGGCAGCATTGATGATGTCCCGCGTGTCGCTGCTAGGGTATTCAAGCCTAATGCTGACGCTGTTGGCATAATCATCGCCTGATGCATGGCGACTTGTTTGTATGAATAGGCCAATGATTCGGCATCGCTGCTTTTCTTCGCGTAGCTTCTCCGCTGCACGCTCTGCGTAATCACAAACTGCCTTGCGCATAGTTTCAATATCTAAAACTTTCTTACCGAAAGAACGTGAGCATAGTATTTGCTGCTTAACCTTCCTGACTTCTTCAAGCTCAATGCAAGACTCGCCATTTAGTTCGCGGAGCGTCCTTTCTAGCGTTACGCCAAAGGTTTTACGTATTGTGGCCACTGGCGCATCGGCTAAGTCTAAAGCAGTATAGATACCCATAACTCTTAACTTAGCTGAGATTCTACGACCAATGCCCCACACTTCCTCAATCGGAATAAGTGACAGCAACTTTTTTTGCCGATTTCTATCAGATAGCTCGACCACACCGCCAGTTTTCTTCCACGTTTTAGATGCGTGATTAGCAATCTTAGCCAGAGTTTTAGTTGGGCCTATTCCAACGCCCACTGGCAAATGTGTTCGCTGCAATATTGTTGATTGAATCTCTCGCCCGTATTCTTCTAGATTAAATGTATGAGCCATACCAGTGAAATCAAGGAACGCCTCATCTACCGAATATATCTCCAAGCGTGGAGCATACATTGATAACAGCGACATCACTCTATTGCTCATGTCAGCATATAACGCATAGTTAGAACTAAATATGTTGATGTTATTTTGTCGGTAATAACTTCTTCGCTCATAGTAAAGCTCACCCATTTTTACACCGAGTTTTTTTGCTTCCGCTGACCGGGCAATCACGCAACCATCATTGTTACTCAGGACGATTACTGGCTTTCCCGCTAAGTCTGGCCTAAATACTTTCTCGCAGCTCGCATAAAACGAATTAACATCAACAAGCGCGAACATTATTGCGCCTTATGGATGATGAACGTTACGACACCAAATATCTGTAAGTCCTGTGTGTCACCTATGTGTATAGGTTGAAAGTCAGGGTTCATAGGCATTAACATAGGTGGATGAGACTTCAGTCTCTTTACTGTGAATTCACCATCAACGCTAGCGATAACAATATCCCCATCCTTTGCAACAAGCGCGCTATCAACAATAACAACGTCACCATCATTGATATTCGCATCAATCATCGAATTACCTTCGACACGCAACATGTACGTACTGTCAGGGTGCTTAATCAGCGTACTGTTAAGGTTTATCCTCTCTTCCATATAGTCAGCCGCAGGTGATGGAAATCCCGCAGGCACACGGTCTAGGAAAAGTGGAATATTGATAATTGACTCGGAATCGATAAGTTCTAGCTTCATGATGCACCAAAATATAACTGTATTTATATACAGTATATTCTAAGCATTTAAATTGTAAAGATCATTTTTAGGAACTAAAACAATACATGCATACACAATAAAACCTGTTTAGTGCACATAAATACTAGGGTATCACCGCACTATTTTTTATGGATCAATTCTAAAGCTTTTGACTCCATCAGTTGAATATCTTTAATCACGGTTGCCAGATCACAAATACCGTAAGCGCTGGCCAGCATGGGAATAACGGTATAATCAATCCCAGTAGGACCATCCATACTGACCCGCCATTGTGTTGATAGCGCTTGGAATAGCGTGACTGAAGCTTCAATATCTGGGGTAACCTCAATGTCATCATCATCAAGATCCCCCAGCAAATCTAATTCAATCGCTGACAGTGGCTTACTGTAAAGTGCCTGCGCAACCGCTAGGAGTTTTTTTCCCGAATACCTAAGAGCGCTTGGCGATAGGAAGTAAAAATTTCGAAAGCTGCCCCTGGGTAGTTATCGAAAAATTCTGCCACATTATCGTGGTTAAACTCGCGATCTTTAAATCCCCACCCTTTCGCAATCTGAAGCAAGAATCCTGTATCGGTTAGATCGTCAGCTTTCCCCATCTCATCCAGTTCACTCATTTTTTTGTGAACGAATACAAACGGTAAATCACCTTGTTTACCGTCAGGTGTTGTGATTTTGACGGTGTGTTCAAATGTCGGTGTTGGGTTGTAGGTTAACTTAGCCATTATTCGCCTTTTCATTGATTGTAATAACTGAATTGACTGTCACACCGTCAACAGTGGCAGTGATAGTCACTTTACCCGCGGCTTTTAGTGTAACTTGACCTGTGCTATTCACAGTCGCTTTTGCGGTATCAGAGCTCTTCCACATCGCATTCTGATTGGATGTATTGGCAGGTGTTAAGGTGAGGTTGAGTAAAATCACCTCTCCCACAACACCTGTGGCAATCGGTTTATCAATGGTGAGCTCAGATACCGGGATTACTTTGCGTGGGCGTAGACAGACTGTTTAGAACGCAAAGAGAAGCGAACAGTCGTTGTTTCAATTTCGTTCACCGCCGTATCAGGGATTTCTTTATACGAGGTCGATGCCAAATAATAGCGATCTTGCTCGGCGCGTTTATTATAAAAACGCACAGCCACCAGCGATTTACTTTCATCATAATCCAGCAATAAGGCATGATGTTTAGCATCGGCGTTATAAGCTAATGTGTAAGTAATGATGTACGGGTTCTTAAAGGTATCAAGGCTGATTGCCTGATCATCCTCAAGAAACTGAATGCTGGTGGACTGCTGGTCGCCCCCTTCAATGCCCACCGTCGTCACACGTTTGATTTGCGTCCAACCCGTGACCTTCTTGATAGTGCCCATTGCTTCTTCTGCTGGATATTTAGATTTATCCGTACTGTCAAAGCCTTCAATGGTGATATTGCTGGCTGCAACCGTTTTAACCCGTTTAGGGCCATTTAAATTACTCCAGCTGTCACTGATAATCACAACATCACCCGCTTTAATATCGCCCGCGCTTGCAACAGTAAGAACAACCTCACTGGCATTCGATGCGGCAGTAATCGCGATTGCTTCACCATATCCACTGGAAACCGAAACAGTAGAACCATTAGGAATGCTATATTCCGCCATAATGAACCTCTTTATTTATGCATAAAAAAACCGCCAGCTGGCGGTGTTATCGAACTGAATCACATCGATAGGATGTGCGTATGGGAATGGTGTAGTGGGTATCCCCCACGAGAGGGGGTAATTGATTTGGCTCACTGTTGAGATAAAGGGTTTTGGTCAGTGTGAGCCCATTTTCAAGCTGAGCTTTAATGTTATCCGCAATCAGGCTTAAGTGTTCATCACCGCTCCCCACCTTACCCACAATATTAATTTGAATGATCCCTTTTAAAATCGGCATATCGAGCGCTAGCCCCATATTCTCAGTTGCCGCGGGTAAAATATGCATTTGCAGATAAGGGGAGTTAATTTCATCAAAAGCCATATTAGGCCATGCCACCTTTAACCCCGCTTGCTTCGCAATTTGAGCCACCAGCGCACGTATTGACTGATTAATTTCGGATTGCTTCATGATTTCACCTCAGCCATGGCCTCTCTAAAAAACTGACTCACATTCTGTGCAGTGATAGCCACCATACTATTCGGGGCTTGCTTTGAATGGCCCATTTCTAACGGGTAAGCATAGGGCACATTATTGGTAAAGTAGATGGCACTCATACCTACCTTGAAGTGCTCAAGCACATAGTTCCCCATAGAGACGGTCATGCGGCCTGATTTATCAATTCGTCCTGTCTCACCGTCTGCAGGTGTATCAAACGTCACTTGCCAGTTACCCCGAAACCGCCCACCGGTATAACCCGGAGGGGCTTTGATATCCATGGAATCATTGACACGAACGCGTTTTTTTAGCTGACGTTTCTTCGGGGTAAGGTTATTAGGGTCTTTCCTAAGTTCTTCATTGTGTTCAAATACTGCTTGGTTATAACTGACTGCCGTCTGGTTGACTTCCCAGAGTTCAGGATTACCGACAGGTGACATTTGAACCAGCTGGGCCAAAATTTTAAACCCCGTTTTCTTAACAACCGCTTCCATGTCTGCTTGGGCACTATCAACAAACAGGTTAATTGAACGCATAAATGATTGTGACATGTCACGCCCTCAATTGAGATTGATAGCAAATCACGAGTTCAGCAGGTTGAATCGGGTTAGGCTCTTGAACACGTAACCACACGCCGTCAACGAATACCCGATCCCCTTTCTGAATAACCGAGGCGGGTGAAAAGACCATTTTGATATCCGTCGCCAGAATAAGCGTCCCGTCAATATCATGGGGTTTGTATTGCACCTTAACTCCTGTGGCAAGAAACTCGGTTTCAGCCTCGTGGTGCTCTTTTCCCGTCTCATCATCAACCCAATGCTTGCCATCCCGTTTAACTGGGTATGAAGCACCGTATTTCTTCAGCATTCGCAATGCTGTGTGGTGACCACGCTGATAGATATTCATAGCTACCTCATTGCAAACGTATTAATGGCGAACCCCTCAGAGATATCAATCAAGCCCGATAACAAACCTTTCAACCAAGCGAAATTCGGTGCGCCGGTATTGGTGCCTTCCGCGTATTTCAAATCAATTGCGCCCTCAATGCGTTCCGCAATGATTTCCCCGCCTAAAGTGGGTTGCAGGTCGTTTTCTTGAGATTCAATCGCTAAGCGGCATTGGGCTTGGATAACTTGCTGAGGGATAACCTCACTTGAAACCGCAATACCATCGCGAATTAATCCCGTGCGTGGAAAAGACAGCGGCTGATGAACATCGGTTCGCTTACCTAACCACTTTTGGGATTCGAGATAGTCCATGGCAACAATGAGCAATCCCTCTAATCCCTCATTAGGGAGTGTTAACTGCCTTGCTGAAGCATAGGCCTTTAAATCCGCTACGCTGGCATAGCTGTTAAAGGTCAGGGAGGTTTTATCTGAATCAATCATAAGCCCCTCAAAATAAGAAAGGGGTATTACACCCCTTTAAATTATTCACCACTTTCAGGTGGCTTAGCCGTAAATGTAATTTCATCCGTTGACTGAGTCACTCCATCGACTGTTGCCGTGACAATGAATTGACCGTCGGTATCAGAGGTCAGTTTCACTGTCGCGCCTCCCGCTTTGCCCGTCTTAGAGGATGTCACGCTCAAATTACCACCCGTTGTTGACCAATTAACGGTAGCCCCCTCAACTGGCGAGCTTCCCTTGGTGTAATTGAGTGTAACAGTCACAACATCGGCACTGTCAGCGATAGCAGACGTTTTATCCGCTGACAGAGTTACTTTCCCGCTTCGGTGGTCAGTTTAATCATCACACCTGCAGTCATCTTGTCACTCTTAAAATGCTTCTTCCAGTTACCTTCTGTGCCGAGTTTAGTTAAATCAGGGTTCTCACCCTTAGTTTCATCCCAGCTATAGCCTAGAACACCCACATTTACTGTGCCCTCACCACGATAGCCAATTTCCAAGTTTTCCTTATCATTAATGTTAAATGAGCGGAAAGTTGGCTCTTGAGATTCGGTGATAGTCACCGCACCAGGAACAAGAC
The DNA here is from genome assembly GCF_032706145.1 of Providencia sp. PROV040. Classification (NCBI taxonomy): domain Bacteria; kingdom Pseudomonadati; phylum Pseudomonadota; class Gammaproteobacteria; order Enterobacterales; family Morganellaceae; genus Providencia; species Providencia sp. PROV040. The sequence goes on from NZ_CP120530.1 coordinate 2,840,696, forward strand.
CAAAAATAGCATCCACTGGCGCGGTATCTGTCACGAGAACAGGTTTCCCCAGCGTGCCGGGCTGACCACCATAGATAACCACACCCGCTTCTTCATACACTTTGTTATCAATAGCCTGATCAACAATGTCAAAATAGGTCGTTGAGTGCATGACAAACAAATTAACACGGTTGAATTTATCACCGTATTTACGTAACCCTTTGGTCAGTGTTTTCTTACCGTCGGTGGCAATATCCGCTGTAACAACCATTGCTTTATTACTCCCGATGGCTGCTGCCAATGCCGCCAGCGAGTATTTAATGTAACCCTCAAGGGAAGCATCTGCTGCATCCGTGCCCACCAGCTCTGAGAACTCAGAGACATCGCGACCACGTCGTTTAAATGCCTCTTCGGTTGTTGCGTATGGACCATATTTCCACGGCGCTTTGACATCAACCGATTCACCCGCGCCGATTTTTTTACTATCCACTTTTTCCGTTGAGTTAACATCACGGTGCTCAATGGATCCGCCGATTTGATAGAAAGCACGTTTACGGAAATCGCCTTCAATAAACAGGTTATCTAGCACAATGGCACCATTCGATGCTTGGTTGAATACCGCTAAATTATCTTGGCGACGCTCTAAGAACGCGGTTTGTGCCAAATCGTTATAAATCACTAAATCACTATTCACTGTTGTTGTCATTGCTGCCTTTCCTTACTCTTTTGGAAGTCTTAAATAGGTGTCACGGCCATAGCGGCGAATATATTCAGCCTTTTCGCTGGCGGACATTTGAGAACGTTTAAGGTGTGCACCACCTTGCTTATGTTTCCCTGCGTCTGTACCTGATGCGGCAGGGAATAAGTGTGGTGCGCTTTCTTTCAGGGATTCAATCCATTCAATAGGGGATAGCGGAGTTCGCCCATCTTTGCCCATGATTGGATCCCCATCTTCATCAACAGCGACGGCCTGACCTTCGTCGTTGATTTGAAAAATGCCTTTGGCACGTAGAATTAAATCTTCTTGCGCACTGCTTAATGCGCCAGCTTTACCCGCCGCTGAACGAATTTCATCGCCCAACACACGTGCGCGGAATTTATTGGCAAAGGCTTCCGCTTTTTCCACTCGGGTATTAGCCTCTTTTAATTGCTTATCAACATCACCCCGCATACGCTCGGTACGCTTATTAATGACTTCATCAATCTTGCCATCTGCAATGAGTTTGGCTTCTTCGTCATTTTCAAAGCGTTTAAGCATCCCTTTCACAGTGTCAGGATCGATACCATCAAAGCGTTTTAGGTTGTCGCCCTGCTCTTTGATTTTGCCGAGTAACTCGGTGTTCTTGGCTTTTAGTCCAGACACTTGCTGGTCGATAAGGGTTTGAATTTCAGGTGTGATTTCGAGTGCGCCACCCGCACCGCCCCCTTTATCCTCACCACCCGCCTGTGAATAGTATTTGCGTTCGATATTCATAAATAACATGTGATTCCCCTTGGGATTGATGCGCCTAGCGCGTTGAGTTAGTTCAGCCCTCAGCTGAATTTAGGTATTAAAAAAGGCCACCGAAGTGACCTTGTTAAATAGTGTATTGATTAGCTATAACCCGCCTCTTTAAATGCGCGTTCATCCAGTGCTTTTAATTCAGATAACAGAATAAATTCGCCTTTATCGGTATAAAACTCAGAAGGGGTCATGCCGCCCTCTTTCATTAACCTAAACCGTACTTCACCAAATACTTGTCGCTGTCGCCATTCGGGCTGCCTTTGGATCCACTCTAAATACGTCGTTTTAGCGGGAACTTGCCCATCCATTGACGCACGAGTCCCATCGTCCATTTCATCGGCATCAATACCTAAATCACGCCACGATTTAAGAATGAGTGTTTCCGTTGAGCGGCATCCCCAATGGATTTTGCCGGGGCCGCGCTTATAGGGAACCTTATGACCAATCGGATGACCGTTTAAAGTATATTTCAGCCTGTCACGCACAATACAATCATGAGAGGTTTTGTTATCCAGTGTTGAAAGCCACTGTTTACAATCAATAATGTCTTTATTGGCGTCCACTAAATGTTCACGTGCAGTGGCTTGCACATGGTTAATAGCCGTTTTGGCTAGGGTGGTGGCATTCGCACGACTCATCTGTAATGCGCCGTCTTTATAATTTTGCTTCGCATGACCACGAATTTTTCGCCCGATTTGAACGGCGCTATCCCCATTGAGATAACCATGACGCACGGTGTTGCTGATACGGGTCATACGGTCTTTTTCTAACCCTGATGCCCACTCAGACAATAACTTCCCTTGGAAAGGTCGAGACATCGCTGAGGCGTATAACATCTCCTCGCTGATCCCCATAAAGGGATAATGGCGTAATATGGCATCAGGCAGCAGCGCATTGAACAGGGAGGGATAAAAACTGACTTCATGAAAAGCATACGCCTTCATTTCATCCGATAAGAACGCAAACGCACGATCTACCGCTTGCCGATTGATTCGCTCGACGCTGGACAGTAATGACTCCAACCGCCTAACCGTAAAGCTATTAATATCAATATCTGCATCATCCAGCGCGGTAATTAATGTTGCCGTGAGCTCAGCGTCAAACGCATTCAATACCTTGACCATGCGTTTAGCGACGCTGGTGGAATAGCGACCTGAAAAGAGTGAGTGCGCAATTAACTCATCCATTAACTGCATATTCACCGATTTCACATTTCACCTACCATCGTGGGCTGCTGGCTATTCAGTTCATCCACCACCACCTCAATATCATCAGCAGGGTCGATGACATCGTATTTTTGCAAACTACGAACTAAATCAGACTTGCGTATTGCGCTGGATTGCCATGCCGATACTATTTCGCGGATCATCGCACTATCTGCAATGTGATTAACGAGGTCTTTGTTAATTTCAAATGAAATATCCGTCGTATCAAGTCCTAAATATTCGGCGCACCACGTTAAGGCTTTACTCAGTGCTTCAGACACGTTTGAGCAGCAGATACTGAGAATGGAGGTTTGGGCGTTCTGTTCACCGACAGACTGAATAACCGTTTTGACCTTACTATCCGCAGATACCAATTGAGCGCCCAGCGCAACCATGTAATCGCGCTTACTGTCCATCGCCTCTTTAGCCAGCATGTTGGGCTGTGCCTGTATATAACCACAGGTACTGTTTTTAGGTAGCAAAAAAGGTGAGCGGGAGCCCACCAGCATGCCGTTCTTTTCCAAATAATCACGCCACTCTACATCTAGCCCTGCAATATAGGGTTGAACTTGACCGCAGAAGAAAACAGAGTCCTCATAATCTGCCGAGTTTCGATAGTGGCCTAGGTTAATCTTCGCAAGCCCCAGTAATGGCGCTTCATCTATCGTGTGATCATTATTCTGAGCACCAATAAACGTAAACGGGATTTCATCCCACACGCCATTGCCCGCACGCTCAGGCATGTATTCAGAATCGATTTGAAATACGCTTTGCCCTGCTGCCTTGCGATAAACACGGCAAATGAAATGACCGTCTTCCATGGCTAATACGCGGTATTGAACCGCATCCTTAAAACCAAATCCATCCTCTTCTTCAACAGTTTCACGCAATACCACCAGCGTTAACATTGTTCGACCATTAATCCGCGCTGTACGCCAATTAATGATATCTTCAGCTTGGTATTGGAAAATGTACGGCAATTTAGAATCACTGTTGTAATCCACATACAGGCCGTGACGCCCCACTTCCAACACTGATTCAAGTGAGGATTGCGCCAATTGGTAAATGCTTGAGCCCGCGCCATCTGCATCGTCTTTTAAGCAAGCGAGCTTGTCGGTGACTGCAACGAGCGGATCCTTTTTAAACGCCATCCCTATCATACCGTTACGGGTGTTACCTGTTATTGGGTAAAACACCGCGCGGTCTTGATAGTCCTTATTGCGTTTCTTTTTGCGAGCATCATCTTGTTCAATAAGCTCAGGCAAATAGGTGTTTATATCCTCACCACCTCGACACACATCACGGACTAGCTTCCATTGAGGTGCCGCCGCTTTGTATTCAGGGCGAGTAAAATCGACAGTATTTATACTCATCAGAAAGTGGTTCCTAAATTAATGCCAAAGGCTGGTCGAACTGGCTTATGAAGAACGCGATAACGTGTACTATCCCAATCATGATCTTCTTGCTCGGTATCTACATCATCAGGGTTTTTAGAGTCTCGAACTAAAACAGGGACTCGACTGATCCACCCTCGGCAATAGTCAAACACATAAAAGGCGGGCTTTTCCGGCATACCTGTTTCTGTTTTTTTACCTTCAATCACTGCCTCGAGCATGTCGGCAAATAGTGATGCTCCATTGATACGGGAGCCGGGGTTTTTATTCGCTTTCATCCATTCGACACCTTGAGCTTCCATTTTTTGTGCAATGGAGTCCTCATCATCGTTTGGTGTGTAAATCGAATTATCTGCAGGGCCTTTAATCACCTTTTTACAGATATTGGGCATGATGTTCATTTGCCCCTGAGTTAGGCCATCTTTGACTATTTCTTGCGGAATAGCAGAGTCCAGCCCTGCCAAGCGCTGATCAATCCACTTAATACCTTTAGCCACGTTGGTGGATGACATGTTCAGACCTTTGTTAAGCTCATCAGGGGGACAACCGTACCATTCACCGATTAAGATTAAAGATCCGGCTGGTGGACAAAATTTACGACCATCGGGTAATGTGGCTTCGGTACCATCCGATTGTGCCCACCACAAGTTAGAAAATGGCTTTGACTCCCCCCAGTCATGTGAGCGGTCAACAATCCAACTGTCGGGGATCTGAAACGGCTTAATCACATGGTGTGTTGCATTCCAAAGATGGTCAAAACGCCCACCGCTCGTCACATCCCAAGAACCTTCCACCCACGCCTTTTTGCGGTTTGGATCTTTAATGCTCATGAGCGTTGCGATGTATTGGGGATCTAAGTACGGGTTTTCTTTAAATGAACCGTGGATAGCGACGCGAGTTAATGTGATTTCTTCATCACGCTCAGTTTGTGGGTTAAACACTTTCTGTGTTTCCCGAATAACCGTTCCTCGTGGCTTTGGTTCGATAAAACGCTTTTTCACCCATGTATGACCAATACCAAACGGGTTGGTCGTACTGAAAACCTCAAGCGGAATAGGCTTTAGTAATGTGCCATTTTCAAGGGGGTAATCTTTTGGCCTAAATGATGAACGTCGACAAGAGAACATCGCTTCATAAAAATCGGCTGATTTTTGCTTGGTTAATTCGTTAAAGCCAATAAAGGGAAACTCTTGGCCATGGTAATCCCAATAATCATCCGCTTCTTTACCAAAACGAAATAGTAGCTCTTCGCCTGTGGGCCATACCCACCTCAATTCTGAGGCTGAAGCAAGAAAGCGAGCGCCATCTTTAAACAACCGATACATACGTTTTGATTGCGTGATGATGTCAGCAAGGTTTTTGTATTCCGTATCAAATATGATACCGCGCCAAAATGAGCCATAGCCAATACCCACATTGCGCCTAAAACGGGCAAGTTGTGCCGCTGTTTTACCGGGACCTCGCGTGCCTTCATACAGTATTTCATTGCACGGGCAACTTAAGGATAACGACTGCGAACCGGGTAAAGGCTTCCAAACTACGTTGTAATTCATTCACCTAATACCCCGCCCTGTTGCTGTTGTGCGACTTTCTCCCAATCATCCACGCTGTCACAAGCAGGAACAGGCATAATGTTGTGCGTCGTCTCAACTTTCTGCTCTACCTTGTGTCTGTTGGTATAAACATCCCCACACTCTTTTGCAGCTTGTTCAGCCAATTGTGCCGTTAACGCAAAATTACGCATGTTCTCAGCTTTAACCGCCATTCGGTCTAGCATTCTCAAACGGTAGGCTTTATTCGCTATGGGAATGTCTGTTATTTCGGTTTGGAATCGTTCACGGGTTTCATTAAAAAGCTCTACCCACTTTTTCGCTAATTTACGCCCACTTGACTTTGTTGGGTCATGAGATTCAACTTGCTGGCGGCTCACTTTTAACCCAAATTCATTTTTGACGGACTCAACCACTTGAGAGGGGGTGTCATAGCAGGCAAGGGATTGAATAATATAAATTTTAATCTCTGATTTTAACGCTACCATAATCAATACCTGTCAAAACTAGTCAAAAATTTAAGCCAGTTTCATTAAACAGGTTCCGCACGCTCTGGATATATTCAACCTAGCCACTTCTGGCTTTTCGCTTGCGGCATCAATGATTGCTTGAACCTCTTCACTAGCGCCATATCGACGAACAACGCCGACAAACTCTTCTACATCATGCCCTCTTAATTTCAGCTTGGGCATACCTTCCTGTGTGAACTTGGGTGAGCCAAATTCATCCATGTCTTGTGCTATATGGTAAAGCTCATGCTCAATCAATGCACAAAACTCGGCATCCGAACATTGAGCGCAGTAATCAGCTGCTAATGTGATAACAAACTTTGGTATACGACCAAACCATTCATACATTTGTTGTTCCATTCTGGCTTTCTGCCAGCCACCAGCACGCATCATGACTTCTTCACATTGACCTAACACATACCGACCTTTCTTACTAAATGAGTTTGAGGCCCACATAAAACAAATATCCGCATCAATTAAGTGAATATGATCAGGATTATGAATATCACCGTCATCATTGAGTAGGTGTTGCTGTACCCACTCATTAACCTCAGGAGCAGTCGTTATTTTTATGTGCGGAGAAAATGATTCGATAAACTCATGAGGTGGATATGGCCTAGCAAATGCTTCATCACTCATAATTTCCTCAATCAGAATATTTAACTGGACATATCAATATATTTTCGGGATCCGTTGTGAAGCTAAACCATGAGAACCTATATAAAACTCTATCAACGCCACTCAGTGAATGACGTTTGAAGAATTTTATAAATCAAGTTGTTCTTTACGTTGAACCTCAGCGCGAACTTGCTCAATAGCATTCGCACTCGCTATCTCAGAGTTAGCTTGCGTATGCTGTATGGCTGTAATTGAAGACTGCAAATAATTAAACTTATCCTCAATCAGTTGCTTAAACTTTTCGAATTCTGACTGCTCGCGAGAAATAACTTCACTTGTTTGGCTAATTTCAGCGGAAGCTTTAAGAGCCATTTCAGCAGGTACTTGAACACTGTTATCATTAATGCCTGTGGTTGTTTCAAATCGCGCTTGCTCGGCCCCCTTTTTAGCGCCTTCTTGTACTGCTTGCCGAAGCGCACCATCTATTACTAGGTCTTGTATCTTTGCGCTTGGAATCAATGCTTCATCAATAAACACCTGACCATTTTTAAAAATAAACATATCAGCACTAAAACCTACGCTTGTTGGCTCCTTCAGCCCAGTGCTAACCATCAGCCCTTCAATACGCTTTAGTTGCGCTTCTAACTTATCTAAGTCAGTACTATCGACTGATATCTTTATAGATAGGGTGGCTATTTCTTTTTTATCTGACATGACTGTCTCCATAAATGAAGAGGCCCCTAACTAATTAGAGGCCTTTTGAGTAATATCTTCGGCTATGTTTGTGAATGCGACTATGCCAGCCTCATAATCTGAGTTAATAACTTCCCTGAGCTTCTTTTCAGCCGCATCAACTCTATCTCTATACCCGGGCACTGCATCAACTAACTGATTAAGTTCAACCATTTGGTTATCCATTAGCGTTTACACTCCGCAAAGTACCAATCTCTCAAGCCAAGGTATTGCTTTTCGAGTGTTTCAAGCTGTTTAAGGAGATCGAAATAATCCTGTTCAGCGTCTCTCGCCAAGGAGGGGGATCCGCTAGCATCCACGCTGGAGGTGGAACCGTTTTCGGGCTTTGGACATTCGGCTTTGACCCGCAGGCGCTTAGTGCCATTGATAACATCAATACGCAACTGGTCAATTTCAGCTTTTGCATTTGTGAGTTCCGTTGTGTGTTTGGTGTCGAGTTCGTGAAGGGAGTTAATGCGCTTTTCGTAGTCTTCATTAATAGCAACCTGCTCATTAAAATCACTATTTAACTTAGAGAAACTACTTTCTAACTTAGTGTGTTTATCATTCAACTTGTCAAAGTCATCAGCAACCCACCAGAGCCAAAATAGCAAAATGACACAAGCGGCCATTAATGCTTTAGTTAGCGAACCCATGTCACGACTCTTTCACTGACAATGCGGCGTCACCGATTGGCAGAGGTCGGTTATCAATTTCCACCCCATCTGGCCAGCGGTACGAAAGAACACGCTCTTTTGGGAATGCTTTGATATTAACTGCATCTGATTGATTACCGCCCAGCAACAATGGATTGCCAGATTTATCCATACCAACAACAAAACCAACATGCCCACCGCCAGTACGCTTGCCAACACAAATACAACCGTATTTTGGTTCATTCAGATTAATACCAAATGTTAGATAAGATTGTGAAGAGTCTGAACGAGGTGAGCGGATACCAGCTCGTTCTAGCATTGCATTAGCATAGCCAGCACACCAAGGAACATCTTTGGCGGTACCAACTAAGCCACGCAACTTACTATCAATCCACATCTGATCTACAGCTTTCGAGCCTGAATCGGTATGCTCAGACACACCGATTTCTTTTTTAGCCTCAATTAACCATTTAGGATCTGTCATTTTTTCACCATAAAAGTAAAAGGCCGCTTAATTAGCAGCCAGATTGATTTGATTCGGGACATTAACTTACTAATGACAACAATTGACATGATGTTGCCACCAGCGGAAAAGATAACGAGGAAAAAGACACCATCAAATACAACATCAGATGGTGCTGACACTCGTTCGCCACCTAATGTTTCCCATATCTGGTAAACCCAACAAATAATTAAAATAGTGCCTACGACAGAATCTCTTCGCTTCTCATAACGACAAAGAAATACAGTCGCGGCTGAAACAAGCATGAATGAAATATCAGCAGCATCCAGCGGGTGAACCTCCACCCAGCTTGTTAAATCCATGAAGATAGTTAAGAAGGTTTCCATCAGTTACCCCCTTTATTTCGCCAATCTTTAATGGCCTGTACGATACTGCTGAAGTTTCGGTCTATTGATGCTGCAATACGACTAAACAACTTTCTAAGGTTGTCTTTGTTTGCAGCGAGCACCAGAACGGGGATTAATAATGCCGAAATAATAATGGCTGTAATCTTAGGGCTAATTTCCCATGACCAGACTTGAGCGATAAATTCAGAAGCCTCTTTAGCAATGAGGATCCCCGCACCGAGCGCCAAAATAAAATGGAATATCTTTCGTCGGTTATTATCTTTGGATGCAATGACGGAAACTGAAGCGCCAATAACTGCCCCTAGCACAACACCATAGTCAGCACCAATAAGGAAGCCGCCCATCGCGCCACCGCCAGCAGCACCGAGGGTTATCCCTATTGATGTGCTCATAAATGATTTGTTCTCTTGATTTAATAGAAATCCACCAGCTACAGAAGCTAGTGTGGGTTAATGAATTCAGTTGAAATTTGGGTAACAAAAAAGGCCACCTGAGTGACCTATTATTTTTCATTTTACGAAAATATTATTTATTACGTTTAGTAATTGATTCGATAACTGATGCAAGCTGCTCAAGCCCATCAAATGTTGATGGTATATTATTTTCATTAGGCTGTATATTTGAGAATATAATATTCTCAAATTTTTCTAGCGCCTCTCTATTATCCTTACTCTTAGAGAAATCAGAATAATTATCAATAAACATGCATAAATTCATTCTAAGCTTTATTTGAGTAAGCTCAGCTTTAATTGAGTTGTAATTTAAAAGTGAGACTCTAAAAAAATAAAGAACTATAATAGTTAATGCCGTAAACCCTAAATAATGAACCACATTAACATCAGATGCTTTAGTTGCAGTTTCATTAATTAACTTAAAACTTAGTGGCACTAAAGACAAAAATGCCAGCAAAATAAGAACAAATAAAGAAATCCATCTTTCTCTGTTTTTCGCACTATAGAAATCGGAATACCCCTTTGTTAATCCAGCAAAATTATACTTCACCCCCAGATTTTCCAAATAGTTTTTCAGCTCTATAATTTTATCTTCTTTTATCTCTAAATCATCATGTATTTTTTTTGATTTTTCTTTATAAAAACTATCAATTTCAGATTTATAATCCACAATCTTACTTTCAGCTATTATGCATTCCTGATGCTTTTCTGTAATGTTGTCTTCTATTTTATGGAATTCAGCCCTTACATCATTAAATTGCTCAACTTTATTTTTTAAATCATATATTAACATGCTAAATATATGGTTTTTATATTCATATACAGAATATTTAAGTTGTTTTACAAAATCATCATCTAGCAAATAAAAGTATTCTTCATTTCTTTTTATAAAATAAACACTTCTAATAAAAAGATTATAATAAAACCCATTAGGTTGAACTGTTAAATATTCAATAAAATACCTTAAAATCACCACAAACGAAAATAAAATTTCCATTCTAGTGTTAGACCTAATAAGTAAGTCTTCTTTATTTGAAATAATACAAACCTCATAAATTTTACTTTCGTTATTAACGAATAATTCAAAAGATTCTTTAATTATTTCAAAAAAATCCAATAAAAAATCAACTTCATCTTTTTTTAAACTTTGATTTTTTATTGCTGGAAATAGTTCATTAACTGCCCCTTCACGCGATAATGCTCTTGAAATATTTCTTAAAGAATTAGTTCTTAGACTTTCAGCTTCATTAGTCATTGGATTCCTTAAATCATGCCAAGTTATGAATCAATTTTCTGATTCTAAACCAAACAACTAAGGTATCCAAATAAAAACCCCGCACAAATGGCGAGGTTTCATTTTATGAGCTAGGTGGTAACGTAATAACTCTTATCGTATCAGCGATTTCTTTTCGCATATTCTTTTGATAGTTCTTTTAGAAGCTCTTTTTCTTGCCTTTGTTGATAATCCACTTCAGCTTCAACCTGAGAAAAACTTTTACTAAACCTACTGTTGACCCTTGAATTCGCAGTTGGCTCATTGCTAGTAAAATTCTTCTGGAAGTCTAACTTAATCCCTCTAACTTCAGCATGCATACGAACATAACCTCTCAGCATATTTTCATTAAAGCGGTACCAGCCCTTCCTCTTACCAGCGAAAGCTGGAATTACAACGCCTCCATATTCTTCCTTTTTTAAATAAGAAAGTATTCTGCTGAATGCGGAGTCAGTCAAAGGACTAATTTTTAATTGCTGACACACATCTTGATATGACTGCCAAACGTCACCTTTTTTCCTTTGTAGATCTGCAGAGTCAGCAACAGCCCACAATACATATGCATACTGGGCATCTCTAGCCTCAGTAGCCTGATTATAGGATGACTTCAAACTTTGCTCAACCGACCTTACTGCACTATCTAATCCTTCAATAAACATTGCATAATTAACTTCTCTGATATCTTCTTCTCTATCAAAAATGTTAAATAATATTTTTTCACATATAATATGGACATAATGAGGAAAGCCATCACTTAAACCAGAAATTCTAAATTTTAGATCTTCAGGGATAAATATTCCAAACTCAGTAAAAGCTCTTTCAATTATATTAGCTCTTCCATCCCATGGTAGTGGCTCAAGCTTCAACTCGTGTATTTGTCTAGCGCTTGAGGCGTGCCCATGCAAGACCTCCTGAAATGACTCAGCTATGCCTGTAAATAATATTTTCACCTTGCATCGCCTATCACCAAGCTGCTTCAGCAACGTCCCAAACTTTTCTCTTTCTTCAGAAGCTTCTATACGGTCAAATTCATCAATAACAATATAAGGAACTTCTGAATGGATTCTCTCTAGGTGCTGTAAAGCATATACAGCGGAAGAAACATCGTAAATTTCGATATTCGTGACTTCTTTTGTGTTTTTATGCTCGAACTTTATTCCATTTCCAGCGAAACCAAGAGTAATAGTTGCAGACCAATCACTCTTTTTTTTATGACCATCAATAGCTCTACGCAATGCTTCGGAAATTATAGATTCTAATGTAGATTTAGAATCACAGCTCAATAAAATAGGATCGGCTTCTTCTTGTAATTGATATGCAACAGAATGAGCTAAAGATGATTTGCCAACTCCTCTGCTACCATAAATAAATGAATGTCTTCCCGGAGCCATTAGAGCATCCGTTATTTCATTAATTTGTTTATTGCGACCAAAGAGAAACTCAGGGCTATCAATAGGCGTAGACGGCCTAACAACCTGATACAAACGATTAAGGAACTCACTTCGCGATAACGATCCGATAGCCATTAAATCTCCTTGATAACAATATATGAGCCAAAGAGATAATAACAAAAAACCCCGCAATTGCGAGGTTTTATATATAATTTTGGCAACATACCAAATTGGCCTTAAATATGGCCTATTTTGTTGACTTTTGCAAGTTATGGTACCTATTTTTATTGATTTGTTTAAATCGCATACGCCCCATAGAAAGCAGTGCACATTTATCTAGTTCATAACATATTTGAAGCATGTCATCCCAATATGCTTGATAATTTTTACTCCAATTGTCACGTTCAACACCCACCAGCCGCGCTAGGTCAGTTTGTAAGTAATCACGACCAGTACAAACCTGAACAGATAACCAAACCAATGACCTCAATCTCTCTTTGACCTTTTTGGTTATTTTCTTACCTTTATGCTGTTTTTCAAATTCAGACCATATGTGAACACTAATATTAACCTGATGCTCAAATTTTAAACTATACCCATAACAATACTTTATCCATGAGTGTTGCTCTTCACTTAACGCATTGATAGCCCTACGCCATGAACACAGTAAGAAATCTTCATGGTCTATCATCGGCTTTGGAGTTCGGCAACTGCGAGTTTCCAATACATAAACTGGATCCGTATCACGGCAAACAAGGCGGCCATTTAATTCCAAATCCCTTTTTCTAATTCTTGGGGTTGTCCTAGTATCTGTTAACCCAAAATCTTCAAATGCTGCAAGTTGCCCCTTCGTTGCTACTCTTAAATTTGATGTAGCTACCCATGCCATATCGCTTAAATATTCCAAGTCATGCGCATAAATTGGCATATAAAACCCTCCACTGCGTTCCGCACAACGCATTAACCAAAAACACCCAGTGCCGCTGAACGGTCTAGGAATCGAAATAACAAAACCAACTGACTTCCGTGCTCCCTTTCCCATCCGTTTGGATCCTTATGCAACTCGCTGTGGTGAATGCGACATAATGGAATAGTGAACAAGTCATGGGCTTTAGTACCAGTTCCACCTTGCCCGTAACCTATTAAATGGTGAGCATCATCCGCTGTGGTGCCACAAACACAACACGGCTGTGATTTAACCCACTTAAGGTATTCATCGCTTGTCCAGCGTTTAAACTTTGGCTTTAGCATTAGGCTTGCTGGTGGCTCAGGATCGACGGTTAAATTTAATGCAGGTTTTGATATCTGTTCATCACCAACCAAATCGCTGAGGTATTGACCAGAAAAAGAGATAAGACCCGATGGTTGATGTTTTAATTCATCAGGTAATGTCGAGATCAGCATTCTGCCATTAAACAAATTTAGGCTTACTCCTGGTCTAAACATCACAGCATTAACTTCAGGAATAATGATGGGGGTTAATATCCATTGGTGATTCATGACATTTTCTCCACTTCTGCATTGAGGGGCCTTATTTCAATTTCAAATCGACCACCTTTTACTACTTCACACCATCGTATATCTACATGCCTTACTTGCTTGTCATCTTTCCATACGTTCGCATAGGTAAGGGCATCAAATGGCGCTTTTAAAAAATTATCTATGTCTCTTCTGTGATTAGTTGGAGGGTACATTTTCACAATGACAGATACATTTTCTTCTATCGCCACAGGTCTTTTGCGTAATTGCTGATATACCGCTGCTATTGCATTAGCCCGAAACGCACGCCCTTTCTCACTGATGATCATAGTGCCACGAACAGTCCGCCAGCACGCATTAACACTTGGAGGAAAAGGCAGTACGAGGATTAAAGATCTAGGCATATTTGGCCTCCCCCTGTAACTACGGAAAATGCCCTGCCATTTGTATTTAAATATTTACCCCAGTGTGCTTTTCGGATGATTTCAGCTTGTTCGATAGTAAAGCTCGCTTCACGCAAGCCACCCTTGTGACGTCGAACCATAAAGCCTTTTGCGTATAATGATTGGCAAATTGGGCAATAATCCACGGTATCCATAAATCCAGCGGGGCCAGAAAAAAAGATATTGCTCTGCCATGTTGCACACTCACGACACACTGGAGCATCGCAGGTATGATTTTTCCTTAGCGTTATCATATTGCCGTTTTCATCCTCATCGGCATCAAAACCAAGAACAAAATCACACAGCAAGGTTGCTTTACCACCACAGAACATGCATTTATTGCTAGCCATTCGTCACCACCTTATTCCAAATTGCTACTGCTGATGGCTTATCATTTACTGCAGGGCCTTTCGCCCCACAGCTATGACAATAAACATAAAACCAAGTGCGGTATTCGAGGGTTTGAATGTGCAGATCCTCGCTGCCACATTTACACTGGTGAATTTCTGGCATTTTGTTTTTCACTGCCTAACCCCCGTCAGCAATTCATCAAATTTCTGAACTAACGTGGATAACTTTGTCTCAGTAATAAAACTCGCTGAGTCGTTGTGGGAGCGAAACTTGCCCTCTTTTAGCATTTGCTCGCTATCCTCAGATACACGATAAAGTCCTTTTTCTACCTGATAAATCAAACCATAATTCAGCAATGACTTGATTATCGCTGTTGCGCCAGAGTGTTTTTTCATATTGAACTCGCTGAACAAATCATCACGACCAAAGGTTCTACCCTTAAAATGGGTAGTAAACTCCATATAACGACGCTTCTGTGAAGAATTCCCTATCATGCTGCCACCCCCATTTTTTTAGCTAACCATTGCGCTTGCTCTATAAACGCCTTACCGCGCTGTTCCAGTTCTTCTCTGCTGATGTAATCAAATGCTTTTCCATTCCATGTTTTATCGAATACAACTATTGCCCCGGCAAAGAATGCACCGGTTGGTTTTTGTTTTTCATCTGATGGGACAAACCACTTCGGAACGTCAAAACCAATCCGCCCACGGATAAAACAGATGTGATCTGCATTTTCTGGCCACCACACCTCACTCGTTGCCGCTTTCAATAAAAAGACATAGCGACCACCTAGCTCCCGCATTGCTGAAGCATGAGACATAATGTGACGAACACCTGTGATTGCCTGCTTTTCGTGATATGAGCTACGGGAGTACGGAGGGTTAGCAAAGGCAACACCACCAACTTCTTTTAACTTCGCTGACCAATCTTGAGTAAGCGCGTTATCTTCAGCAGTGTAAAAATGGGGAGCCTTACTATTTTCACCGTCAGTGAATAGGTCTAGGGTGAATGGGCCATAGATTGAATTAATGCCACACACGAGGTTTTCGGGTGATTGCCACTGATCCCCAATTTCATTTAATTTGTGTGTAGGCTGTAACTTCAACGCATTGAGCTTTTTAACGTAATCACTTTGCGGAATGGCCTGCGCTACAGCATTGCAAATACGCTCACCAATCCAACGCATGACCGGTACAGCCATAGAATTACCTAGAGCACGGTAGCGGTGACCATCTGGGCAATCATCAATAGATTTGTCTTTGAAAGGTACTTTGGTGTGATTGTCGGGGAAGCCTTGCAAGCGCTCACATTCAATAGGGGTTAATCTGCGTACGATGTTATTAACGCTAACACCGTGGACATCTATTTTAGTTAATGTGTATGAAATATCATCTTCATTGAAGCCGCTTCCTGCGGGTCCATTTTCAGGCTTGCGACCAATTGTATTGCCAGCTAATGCAATAGCGGGTTGCTGAGAGGCCTGTAAACAACCTACAGTTTCTGAACTAGCGCCAAGTGTTGATGATGTTTTTCCACCAGCTTGCGGGTTAAAGACAATTAAATCAGTCGCGCTTTTATCGTCACGGCTTCTTAACGTTGACGCTGAATCATCTGGGGTATATTGACCAAATGACTGTAAACGGAACGTATCAACCACATGAAAATCGCCAGTGAATGCTTCTTGGTTGCCTAACCAGTGTTTAGCACCACAATTTGCTAAGATGGCTCCTGTTACTTGATTGCCGCTTGCAAGGCATTCTCCAGCATCACTGGTAATTGCTTCTGCCTGCGTTCTGCTCGTCTCAATATCCCCTCGCATGCCTGCTTGCTCAAATAATATTTCTGGGACACTGATGTCTTTTCTAGCAGTTGCGACAACGAAGACACGACGACGTCGTTGGGGCACTCCGAAATATTGAGCGTCAAGGATCCGCCAGCTGATAGTTCTTTGTGGTCCAGACACAACACCAGCGTTTGACCATTTTCCCCCTGTTGGCTTAAGTTCTTCACTTTCTCCGGCAAGTCCAGCAAGAAAACATCCAAAGGCATTATCTTTACTACTGAGGACGCCAGGGACATTTTCCCAGACGATGATTGCTGGCTCTTTGCCTTCGTTTTTTCTGATTTCATCAATACAGTCCGCTAATTCAACAAATGATAAAGTTAATTGCCCACGCTCATCACTTAAGCCACCGCGTAAACCAGCGACGCTAAACGCTTGGCATGGAGTGCCACCCACAAGCACATCTGGCGCAGTTACTTCACCAACTTTCAATTTGTCAGCAATAGTGGTCATGTCGCCTAGGTTTTTAACTTCTGACCAGTGGTGATTTAATACAGCGCAAGGGAATGGCTCAATTTCACTAAACCACTCAGGTTTCATGCTTAATTGTTCCCAAGCAACGCTTGCCGCTTCAATGCCAGAGCACACAGATCCGTAAGTTAATGACATTAGATAGCACCCCGCTGCTGGTGGGATTTAACATACTCGCGCATATGCTTATAACGCTGCTGAACTTGAAAATGGTCAGCATGATGGTTTAAGTGGCGAAACTTCCTGCAAGTCACTAAATCACGACGGGATTGATTCCATCTGTTACGAAGCTTGCGAATAGTGCGCCATTTACGTAGTTGTTTGAACATGGCGATCATGCCTAGCACATCAACGCCATAGATTGTTTTAGTTTCACTACGCATCATGCTGTCACCTCTTTCGCTGCTTGTTCTGCTGCCTGTTGCCAAATACCTACCCACGCCTTGCGACCTACAAAATCCGACATGTTACGAACACCCTGCTTGCCCGCTAATTCAGCTGCAATTTCTTCAATGCGGTTTTTAGGAGTTAGCCTTGAACCAATGATCCGTGTGTAAGCATTGTCACGTTCTACGGGGTCAACACTCACTTTTTGTCCACTAGCGAACTTAACAATAACTTTTTCCCATTGCTCACGAAGCTTGGAGGGGCATAAAATGACTGAATGCCAGAAATCATCGAGGGTAATGCGCTTGTAAAGTTGGCAAATTTCCTTGTGGCTGCGCCCATCAATTTCACGCATCAGTCGAACTGTATTCGCCCATTCAGTGAAGTTAGGCTTATCAGGCTCACCAATGCCACGCTCTTTGAATAGCCATTGTTTCCGCTCAAATAGCCATTGGGCGCACTCTAGGTCTTTTTCCGTTCCCCATTTTTTGAAGTTAGTGCTGTAAATCACCGCCTCTGGGTAACGATTTAAAAAATCAATTTTTGACTGGTCGCTGGATTCGCTAGAATTCTGCGACGAAAGGGATTTATTGATCTGTAAGTTATTATCTGAGTTAAGATCTGTATAAAGATAGGAATCCGTATTTTCGACGTTTCCATGATTCTGCATTTCTGCGGTTTCCATTCCGCATTTTCGACGATTGGATTCGTCGATTTCGACGTTTCCATTCCTCACTTTCGACGTTTCAGAAATTGCAGGAAAAATCATTGAGATAAGTGCATCACCATCTAATCGATAGTGCGTTACTGGAGTGCCGTTTACTTTCTTAGTCTTAGTTTCAATGATGCCGGGGAAGTATTTTTTACGTAATTTATCCACCAGCCGACGAGACTGTTCTTCACCTGATAGCCCTTTAATTTCATCAGCAAGATCTTCATGGCTCTTATAAAACCAACCATCATCCGCACTCGATGCAACACCAGACCAAAATACCAATTGGTTCAGTATTGCAGCCAATGCATGGGCTTGCTGATCGCCCTTAAAAAACTCAAGGTAAGGCACAGGAATAACAATTACGTTTTTATGCCCTGACATTGCTTGCACAACATCAAATGTGTTAGTTGCCATACCTATCACCACTTTTAATCTTCGACTTCTGTGTAATCACGTTGAAATAACCAAAGTGGAACAAAGCACCGATGTGGATAATTGCCCCACATGAAAATGACCCGTTTTTGGTACGGATCCCACTCAATGACTTTAACGACGATGCCGCGCCTATCTCGGAAGTAACGGTTAAGGTTTTTATGCTTTTCATTGCTCACTAACCTCTCTCCCACTGCGGAAATAGTATTTAGCCCAGCTATCTCTTAGGGCTTTGCTATCTACAAATTGTTGTTCGGTCTGGTAGTTGCCCGACTCGTCAGCTGACGTTATGATCTCTACATATTGAAACGGACCACATTTTGATATTGGTAAGCAGCGAAATTGCTTTTTATGTTGAAATTGGTTTAAACTGCTCATGCTAGTTACTCCACACAAGTTGTTATTAGCACCCGACGCCTCGGAGCGCATATCTGGGGCGTCAACCTTTCTAGCTATGCTCATCATCGTTTAATCCCATAAACCGTTTTTAATGACTCAATAAACCCTGCAGCATACCCAAACACCTTTGCTAACTTGCGATCTATTGCCTTAATTTCCTCGTCAGTAAGAACGCCATCAGAAATGCTGTTTTGAATCAGTACAGATAACGCACCTTGCATAGCGCCAAGATTCATGCGTATTTCAAAAAGTTCGACTGTATCTAAATTCTCAGGCTCAACTTTAGTTGCAGGAACCATCGAGTGACGATCCATGTGATATTCCACCAGCAACTTAGTGCCTGATAATTCTTCAATCGCTTCAAGCTCATCATTTTCAAAGAAACGACAGCCGTTTTTCTCATACAACTTGTTATTGAATGTGGTTTCAGAAATACCTAATGCACCAGCCATGGCTGAACGACCACCAGGGAATGCTTTACACATTTCTTTCACGACTTCTTTTAATGTTTGTTTGCACATATCTACAATTCCGTTGTTATTCTTGTAGTTAACTTAGCGACTTTCCTCTGATAAATTTGATAACAACTTTTAATTGTTATGGATATAAATCAGGGCGTAATTTACTTCTTGAAATACCTGACGCCTGCTCGACAACAAGCACTTTATCGGCGGGAACTCTTTTATTTCTGTTGAGCCAATTCCATATTTGTTGTTGTTTTACTGGTTTATTTAGAAGCTCGCTAATACGCTTTGCTAACTGCGTTTGTCCACCAGCTGCATTTATTGCGGCCTGCAATCCAGTAATGCATGATTCATTGGTTACGTGCACCATAACTCCCCCTAAGTTGTTATTAACAACTTTATATTAATCCAGAATAACAACTTTGACAACTTTTAGATGTTGGAAACTTCAACACTTAAAGTTGTAAAATACAATTACGAGGGAGGGAATATAATGTCGATAGCTAAAAGGTTGTTAGAGGCAAGAATAAAAGCAGGAATGAGCCAAGCGGATCTTGCTGAGAAAGTTGGTGTTAGCCAACAATCAATACAAAAAATCGAATCAGGCCAAACTAACGCTCCTAGGAGAATTGCTGACATTGCTAAGGCAGTAAATGTTTCCGCTCATTGGCTTCAATTTGGTGTTCACGACGAAAATGGAAAGAAGACCGACTTTGAAGTAAAAGAATGGGAGGATGTTTCTGTATATAGTGATGCTGATTTTGTGGATATACCAGTGCTAGATATTGAACTTGCCGCTGGTTGCGGGGCTAATGCTGAAGTTGTTGAATCGGAAGAGTACACATACCCATTCCGTAGGGATGAGCTACGTAAATACGGTGTTAGTGCTAGCAACGCTAGAATCGTTAAAATAATTGGCAATAGCCTTTACCCAGTACTAAATAGCGGTGATCTGGTAGCTATTGATATTAGCAATAAAAAGATTAAAGATGGTGATCTTTACGCTATAAGGGATGGGGTGCTGTTGCGTGTAAAAATTCTCGTATATAGACCCGACGGCGGGCTTATCATACGGAGCTTTAATAAAAATGAATACCCTGACGAGCAGGTACCTAGAAGTGAGTCTGTCGTCAGAGTTCATGTAATTGGCAGGGTTTTTTGGTCATCAAGAAGCTGGTAAGTATTTCATTAAGATATCTTCAGTCGTAATTTTCACGCTGGACTTACCGCTATCTCTATCATCAATGGCTTTTTCTATTTTTCTTCCGTGTGTTGAATATCGCCAGTCTCGTGAGGATAACCCTCCGATTACTAAGTAATCTGTAGACTGGGTCACCCTATCAGTAACGGAGCCTCCAGCATCTTCTATCATTTTTGATACAATAGACCTTTTGCCTAAAACAAAGTTTCCTGTTAGGCAAAAAGACGCTCCGTATAGATCTAGGGAATCAATTTCGTCGCATGGTAATTGACATGATAGCCCATCAACAATCCCAGTATTTAAATCCGTGCCTGAAAAGTCAACTAAAGCTTTATATAGCAAATCGCTTTCATTTTGATCTATAACCCCATCTTCCTTGATTGTTTTAACTAGTTGATATAAATGCTTTCCGGGATAATTTCTTTTCAACATCCCATTTTGAGTTAACCACCAATCTAAGTAGTTAATTTCATCTATACTTAAATCTTTGTCTGCCACAATCCCTTTGCAGAGCCCATTTAACAGATTAATATCTGACTCTTTAGAATACAAATCAACATTAGGCATGTCCATTATAGCCCGCTGCACATCTAATAGCGTCTGCTTTATCTCTTGCCTTTCTTCGGCCGTTATCACTCCATCCTCTAAAACCCTTGATATCCTCTCTTGTAAAAGCATTACAAATGGATTGCTAGAAATCACTTCAGAATCGGAGAGCCATGTCGTGATATATAAAATCTCAGAATCTGATAGTTCGCAATCGGACAAAACACCATCAATAATCGAAATCAGGTTAGCAAATAACTTGTCTCGATTTCTTTTGTAGTTGAAAGCCGGGTTGATGTTCATAGTTTCTCCTATTTATTTGTATATCCTTTAATTTTCTTTAAATTAAATCAAACAACATAAAGTTGTTGACAAGGACATTAAATACAACTAAATTACAACTTAAAGATGTTTAGGTGAAAACAATTAATAACAACTTTCATTAATAAGGTCAGATTATGCAAACCAATTCAAATGAACCAATCGTTACTTTTAGTGTGCCAATGTCGCAGGATGATGTGCGCGAGTGGATACTAGAAAAAGCCAAACAAATTAATAACCTGCAAAAACTACGCAACGAGCGTGATGAGCTGCAATCTAAACTCGAAAAGCTCGACGAAGAAATTGCAGAGTGCATGGATATGTGTGAGGTTACTGTTAGTGCTTAACAGGATTCAATTGTGTGGAGTACTTAGTATGGGAATGCTTATTTTAACTCGTCGAGTCGGTGAAACTTTAATGATTGGTGATGATATTAAAGTCACTGTTTTGGGGCTTAATGGAAACCAAGTGCGGATTGGTATTGAAGCACCAAAAGATGTTGCTGTACATCGTGAAGAAATTTATCAGCGTATCTTAGCTGAAAATAGTATTGCCACTGCTAGTGATTGACCCTTGTAGTTTTTGGCGGTGTTGTGCCGCCCTTTTTCATAATACATAAGGCCACTGATATTCAGTGTTCATACTAGGTAAATATATTCATTATTTCTCAGTGGTCTTATTTATTGTGTGGAGTTAATTATATTTAAGGATTATCACATGAGTGCTTTTAATGTTAAAAACCTAATTATTTATCGGATAACTCGCGATATTGATTTTAATAATATCGAAGAGCAGTTATCAAATTTAAAATATGAGCCTTGCGGTTCACTTGATATGCAACGTTTTGGTTTTATTCCACCGCTTGGCATTGGTAATTCTGATTGTTTGACTCATAAAGTTAATGACCAGATGCTTATATCTCTTTTTAAAGAAGATAAAATGCTACCAACTCCTGTTATCAATAATGAGTTAAATAAAAAAATTGAGAAGCTAGAAGCAGATCAGGGTAGAAAATTAAAGAAAGCTGAACGCCAAGCCATTAAAGATGAAGTTATTCAGGAACTGCTACCTCGTGCATTCTCTAAGCATACCCGTTTCGATGTGTGGGTTAATCTTACTGATGGCTTTATTGCTGCGCTAGTATCGTCACATCGACGTGCTGAAGATTGTTTTGCAATGATACGTAAGGCTCTTGATTCTCTGCCTGTCGTACCGTTAACGATGAAAGACCCTATTGAATTAACGCTAACAGAATGGGTTAGAAGCGGACAATTACCAAAAGGCTTTGTGTTTGGTGAACAATAAGAAATGAAAGCCATCCTTGAAGAAGGTGGAATTGCTAAATATACTAAACAAGACTTAATTTCTGATGAAATTCAAACGAATATTGAAGCGGGTAAATTAGTCACTAAATTATCATTAGGTTATGAAGATAGAACTACTTTCTGTATTGATGATAGTTTTGTTTTATCTAAGATTAAATTTGACTCTGCATTTTTAGAAACTAATGATGATATCGAACGAGAAGATTATAACCAACGCTTTGATGCTGATTTCTTCTTAATAGTCTCAGAATTAAATATTTTAATAAAAGCATTAATTGATTCACTTGGCGGTGAAGCCAATATTTAAATAACTTAACCAACACCAAGGAATTTAATTCTCTTTATTAAGAGACAGACTCTTATTATCTAAATTTTGTGTGGAGTATTAATTATGCATATTAATCAAATTGATTTAATTGCTGCAATATCGAGCGAAGTTGAAAAACAAATACCCGGCATACCTGCTGAACCTCGTTATATGAATGCCATTATTAAGGCCGCAAATTTGGTTTGTTACGAATTTAAAAAACCACTCGTTAAGGTTTCTGATGGTATGGGGCTTACTGCATGGCTTGCTAGTGACGATGTAGGGGCGAGTTCAAAATATATGGCTTCCGTTCTTTCTGGTCAATTTAGCGCTCCACATCATTACCCTTGGGATGGTGCTGATTTAGGCCGCTGCATTCGATTACTAGAAGCCGTACCTGAGCTAGCAAGCCAATTACATGAAATGAAAGCATGCTCACCCCAATGGTCTGCTGTTATCGATAATTGGGATAAATGGAAAGAGCTTTACGATGCTGGTGAAGGTACAAAACTTTATCAAGAAATGAAATTAACTTACAAATCATTAAGGGGCTTGCCATGAAAACTCTACATGGACGCTGCATTCGTCGCTGTAAATTACAATTCAATCGGTTATTTGCCAAAATGAATTAAAAAAATACCGCCATGACGGAGGCGGTAAGGGAATCTTGATGAGTGATTTAATTGTAATAATAAGTATCAGCTTTTTAGCATAGTTAATGAACATAAATCAATATCGAGTGTTTAATAAAACAGAGGTGGTAATAAAAAATTGCCGCCACAGAGCGGACGGCAAGGGGTGTCTAGATATGTTTATAATTTATCTGTGTATGCAGTTTAAGAATAGTTAAGGCATGGAATTTATCAAGGATAACCAGATAAAAAAATGCCGACGCAGGTAGGTCGGCTAACTCATTCAAAACTTGGAAAGTTCAAATTAACTATAGTCGATAAATTTAAAAGACTGATGAATTGTTTTAATCGTTTGGATTACTTTTACTTCAATCCGTAAAACAGTGCTAAGAGCACCAAAACAGAAAGCATGATTATAGCCAAAGCACCGATGAGACAGCTAATGCCTCTAAATAGACAAGATGCCACATCAACCCAGGTTGTGTTATCTCTATTACGTCTCATTTTAGCCTCCTTGGCACAAGTTACTAAATCAAATAACTGTAATTTTAATATACACCCCATAGATAAGGACTAGCAATGAAATATAAACACTTAATGGTGAGCATTATCCACCAGCATTTAATTAAACCAGTTAACGACGATATTTAATTTTTAAATCTGTATGCGGCAGATATGTGGAGGTAATTATGGTAAGTGAAAACGAGAGCACCAAAAAAGAACATGTTTATATAAAGACAGATGAGCTAGCTAGTAGATACGGATTAACCCCTCATGCTATCCGTTTATGGGCGGGTAACGGGAAGCAAAGGCGTGAAGGCTTCCCAAAACCAAGATTTAGGGCTGACCAGCTTAGCTGGTTAATGCAGGATATTATTGATTGGGAGAATGGTAAACAATTTTAAGTACCTTATCCCACCACTTTTCATATGCCTCATGTTGCTGTTTTAAATATGTGAATTTATCATAGGTTTGCCAAACACCCGGTAATTTATGGCCAACCATTATCTCAGCAACATGAGGGTCTGTAAGTTCTGATATCCCAGTTCTCATTGTTCTACGTAGGTCATGGATTGACCATGTTTTATAATTTTCAATACATTTTGACATTCTTACATTCATAACCTCAACGATTCGCCCATGCCCCCCATCCTTCATTTTTCTTCCGGTAGATATAGTAAACAAATACTCTCCTCTACTTATATCCATAGCTCTTTCAATTAATTCTTTAGCTGCCGGTATAATAGCTCTAATTAAAGGTCGACCTGAGCGTCTGCCACGCTTGTGGTTTTCAGGTGGGACGGTCCATATATTGTTTTCCAAATCAAAATCAGTTTTTTTAGCCTTTAATAGTTCACCTACACGGTTTCCAAATAATAAGCATAGTTTTAATAAAATTTCATTTCTAGGGTTATAGTTTTTTTGATCAATAAATTTAAATAATAGGATTAACTCTTCATCTGTTAAAGTACGCTCACCTATACTTTGCTTTACTCCCAAAGATGAAGAAGTCATGCCATCAAGAGGTCTATTTTTGATTACTCCTCTACTATACCCCCAAAAATGAGCCTTTTTGGCATTATTCAAAATAACTACAGCAATTGAGGGGGTTTTTTCCGTTATACCCTCAAGCAAGCTAAGCCATGTTTGTAAGTTTACTTCGTCATGTGGTAAGTCACCAATTTTTGGGTATACATGTAATTCAAATGAACGGTGAATTTCATCAGCTTTTATCTGTGCCGATTTAAGAAACTTTTCATACCAAAGAGAAATAATTGATCTCACTGTGTGAGCGGTTATTGCATCGCTTTTTTTTATTGCTTTGACTACTCTTGGGTTTCTATTTTGTTCAAGCTCCCCTTTATAAATTAACGCAGACTCTCTTGCGTCTTTTAGCGATGTGGCCGGATAACTTCCTATATCAATCCTCTGCCCTTTCCCGTCCCATCGATAGCGAAACTGGAAGATAATTTTACCTTTTGGCGTTACTCTTACTGATAGCCCGTCACGATCAGATTTTGTCATCATTTTTTCTTGTGGCTTCCCGTTTGTCGATCTGAGCCATGAATCTGTTAGCGCCATTATATTTCCTTAAATGTAATACCCCACAAATTATGTACACGATTATGTACATAATTTTTATGATTGCAAGTGACTACTTATGACAGCCGCTGATATGAAAACACAAGAAACCAGAAATAACATAATGATTATTAAAGATAAAAATATCAACCAGTGACTAAGAGTGATACTTAGTGACTGCTATGTATTATTATGAATTAAAAAAATCCACTAAAGACGTTGCTCAGCCTTACTATTTCGTTTTAAAAGCAGCAAATCACGAAGTGATTGCAAAAAGTGAAATGTATGCATCTAAGCAATCTGCGCTTAAAGGGATTGCCTCTGTCCAAAAAAATGGCTCTTCTGAAACAATTAAAGATCTAACTGAGTAAGTTTCTGTGGCCCCAGCCTTCTGCGAATCGGGGCCACTTTTTTATCTGTTGGCTTATATAACTTACATAAATACACGCTATTGCAAGTAACACAATTTAAATTAATT
Organism: Providencia sp. PROV040; assembly: GCF_032706145.1. Classification (NCBI taxonomy): domain Bacteria; kingdom Pseudomonadati; phylum Pseudomonadota; class Gammaproteobacteria; order Enterobacterales; family Morganellaceae; genus Providencia; species Providencia sp. PROV040. The sequence goes on from NZ_CP120530.1 coordinate 2,866,705, forward strand.
GCTATTCAATTTAAGCACTAAGTAGATTAGCCGCTAATCAAATGAACCTAAGTAACGCAGTAACAACCGCTGCTGACAACACAATGATAATAAATGGTTTTTTAAACCAAGTCAGTACACCTGCCACTAATACCCCTACAATTTTAGGCCAATCCGAAACTTCATCACCTGAAAATAACGTAGACGTTGCCGCAACTGAAAATAAAATAACAATGGCTGCTGCTGAAAATAATACTTTGCTATTCTCCGAAAGGACTACTCGACCGCGTAGCAAAGCCCCTGATGCTCGCATTAAATAAGTACCAACCGCCAACAGCAGTATTCCGCTAATAATTAACCACGGGTTATTTGTCACTATTATTTCCTTATATAAACAACCAAGCTCAATAATGCCAGTAATACAGGGATCCCCGCTGGTAGTATCGGTGTCGTTGCAACAGCGATAACTGCACCGATAACGGCGGTTAACCGCAGGCGTTTATCCGATAACGCAGGCAATGAAAGCGCTAAAATAATCGCAGGAAACATCGCATCCATGCCATATATATGAGTATCATTAATAAAGCTGCCCAATACCTCACCTATCACAACACCAATTGGCCAACACAATAGAATACCTATCCCACACAACCAAAAAGCCGCACGTTTTTCTGATTCAGTTTCTTGAGCTAAGCCAAACACAACACTCTCATCGTTCATAATATGATAGCCCAGTAGCGACTTTGCTCCCTTCCCCGTTAAATCACTAGTCGCAAAACTAAAGGGGATATGTCGTGAATTGACTAATAGCCCCGCGAGTGCAGCAGAAAACGGGCTTCCACCAGCAAAAATCACGCCGATAAACAAAAACTCGGACGCCCCTGCGAGCACTAAAATAGATAAAGTCACTGGTATCCACCAGTCAAATCCCTGTGAAAGCGCCAATGCACCATAAGAAATGCCAACAATTAAGTCAGCAAAACAGACAAGAGCTATATTTTTCACTGTGCTATGATTTAGCTTTGAGCTTATTGAAGTTAGCATCCCTAGACCGTTCGATATATAATACGTTTGTTCATTATGTCGATAGATAGTATAAAGTGCAATCTAAATAGGAAAATTAAAATTGAATCTACCTTCACCTCCCATTGAGTTGATTTCAAAAGCCCTTGTTCGTGAAAGACAAAAAAGCGGGCTATCCCTATCAGAGCTATCTCGCAAAGCGGGTATCGCTAAATCTACACTTTCTCAATTGGAATCGGGTAGTGGTAACCCAAGTATTGAAACCTTATGGGCACTTTGTGTAGCGTTAGATATTCCTTTCGCACGATTAATTGAAGAAAAGCAAGAAGCTGTCACTGTGATCCGCCATGGGGAGGCGATACCGATCAGTGCCGAACACGCGAATTATTTGGCCTTTTTACTCTCATCAGCCCCCGCAGATTCGCGACGTGATATTTATACTGTGGTTGCCCAGCCCGGTCGTGATCGTATTTCAGAACCTCATATGCATGGCGTCAGCGAGCACATCATTATTATGTCTGGCAGAGCGTTAGTCGGCCCATTGGATAACCCTGTTGAGCTACAAGTTGGGGACTATATTCACTACCCCGGAGATGAGCCACATATAATGCGAGCCTTAGAACCGAATACAATGGCAGTTATGGTGATCGATAAACAAAATTAATCGCCTATCCAGCCCAATAGATTTTGCGTTATTATAGTTTTAGTGAATATTAATTGGAGCCTGTGTTATGCCCTACTATGATGAAATTGTTGAAAAAGTAAGCCAATTGATTGATGAAAATTCAGTTCATAAGATGAATGAAATGCTGATGCAGCTATCCCATGACCCGCAAATCAACCAAGAACAACGTTTTGAACAACAACAGCGCTTAAGAGAAGCTATTTTTATTCATCACAACGAATAGCAGCCAAATATGTGGCCGCTACTCGCACTCTTAACTTATCTTAATAACCAAAATAAATAGGCAGTAGGGTTAGTGGTAATCCCGGTATTGGTAAAATAACTAGCCCTAATAGCATTAACATGCTCAATTAAAACTCCTGTTGCTGTAAATAACTCCACGCATATTGGGCATGAAGTTCAGCACCTGTTGCCATCGTGTCTTCATCAATATTAAAGCAACCATGATGATGCGCCCATTGAGTGTCCTTTTCGGCATTTCCTGTGCCTAACAGAGCAAAGCACCCCGGGATGTTTTCAATGTAGAAGCTGAAATCTTCACCACCCGGTGTTGGTCTTTCGTTAATCAGAGCTTGCTCACCAAAAGCTTGTGAAATGACTGATTGAGCCAGTAGCGCACTGCGCTCCTCATTGATAACCGGTAATGTCCCATAGATATAATCAACCTGTGCAGTCGCCCCATAAATAGCCGCAGTGTGCTCGGCATAACGGCGGATCGCAGCTTCGATGCGGTTACGAGTTTCGATATCAAAACAACGTACCGTACCATCCAATACTGCATTTTCTGCAATAACATTGAAGCGTGTCCCGACATCCATTTTACCTATCGTGACCACGGCTGAGTCTAAAGATGAGGTTTCTCGGGACACAATCGCTTGTAAATTCATGACAAATGCTGAAGCAACAACTGCTGCATCAATAGTTGCTTCTGGCATAGAACCATGACCACCACGGCCTTTAAAAGTGACTTTCAGTAAATCAGCAGAAGCAAAAGACCCACCCACATTACAAGATACTTTTCCTGATGGTGTGGTTGTCCAAATATGCATACCAAAAACGTTATCCACATTTTCGATTGCGCCTTGTTTGATCATGGCTAATGCGCCTTGAGCAATCTCTTCTGCAGGTTGGAAAATTAAACGCACATTGCCGGCTAATTCTTCTCGCACCTCATACAATGCTTTGGCTGCCGTTAATAGCATTGCCGTATGTGCATCATGACCACAAGCGTGCATTTTGCCTTCAATAGTCGATTTATATTCTAATGAATCATTCAACTCCAAAACTGGTAATGCGTCTATATCTGCACGCAGAGCAACTGTTTTACCTGGCTTACCGCCTTTAATTTCCGCAATAACACCGGTAGGCTCGGTTAGCCGATACTCGATTCCGATTTTGTCTAATTCTTCAGCAATACGTTGCGTGGTGCGTACTTCTTCAAACGGTAGCTCAGGGTGAGCGTGTAGATCTCGACGAAAAGCAATCATTTCAGGTGTATATTTTTTGATTGCGGCTGTAATTGTTTTATTAATCATTTTTCTACCTTTTACCCTATTGCTCAACCAGATACTGAATCTGGCTCACTTATTAATTAACATTCTATTAATGACTTAACGGTAGCAAACATCACATCTGCTCCTCGCGCGATTTGTGCATAATCCGTCCATTCATCTGGGTGATGGCTTAACCCATTACGACTTGGCACAAATATCAGTCCCGTTTGAGTTATGCCTGCAAAAATCATAGTGTCATGCCCCGCGCCACTGACCATTGAACGAAAACGTAAGTTTTGGTCGCTGGCATGTTGTTGCATTAGTTGATGAATATCACTATTGAGCTCCGTTGGCTGAACATATAACGGCTGAACAATATCGCTTGAAATCGCTAACGAATTGCTAACCTGTTCTGTTAATTCGATTATTTGTTCAATCACTTTACGTAACGAAATGTCATTTTTAGAGCGAATATCGACGCTAAAAGTGACTTCGCTTGGGATGACATTCGCCCCATTAGGTAATACTGATAACCGGCCTACGGTCGCAACCGTATTATCCCCTGCCGCCTTTGCTAGTTCAGGAATATGACTAATAATTTGGCTTGCACACACTAATGCATCGGCTCGCATATTCATCGGCGTAGTACCTGCATGGCCTGCTTTACCTGTCAGTTTAATCTCTAACTGACTGATACCTACGATAGTTTCTACGATCCCTATATCTTCATTTGCCTGTTCTAACACCGGACCTTGTTCGATGTGTAATTCTAAAAATGCTTTGACCTTTTTAGGGTCGAGCACAGCTTGTGATGCATGATCAGCATTGAACCCTGCCTCTGCCATACGCTGCGCCGCACTTACACCCTGCCTATCTTTGAGTTGGTATAATTCTTTTGTACCAATCAAACCCGTTATCACACTTGAAGCCATCAATCCCCGGCCAAAACTGGTCCCTTCCTCTTCAACCAAGGCAATGACTTCTAAGGGATATTTCGGAGTTAAGTTTTGTTCGCGAATACGCGCTACGACATCCAAACCTGTAACAATCCCTGCCGGGCCATCAAATGCCCCGCCATGAGGAACAGAGTCAAAATGAGAACCCACAATCACCACAGGCAAATCAGGTTGCTGGCCTTCTAAGCGCCCATAAATATTACCAATAGCATCTTCTCGAACTTGTAATCCTAAAGCGCGCATTTCTTGTTTTAGGTAATCACGCGCTTGTTTATCTTGTTCGCTATAGCTCATCCGAGTAGTGCCCTGCCCCGGTGTTGCGGTGTATTCTGCTAACTGTTCTAAATGACGCTGAATTCTTGAAGTACTTGTTTCCATTATTTTTTACCCTGCAATTGGAACAATATAAGCCACCATAATACCTGCTAATACAACAGAAACCATGGTCACAGAAATAAAGCCACCAACTAGCATCGGCCCTAACATATGGCTAGTTAATACTTGGCGTTCTTTTTCATCTTTCGTTAATGCGTTGATCGCTTCGTTAGTAATGATGTAGTCAGCAGGGAAACCATATAAAGCCGTTAGAGCAACAGCAAACGCCATTTCTTTGGTAACGCCTAATATTTTACCAACCACCCATGATGCAAGGTACATTCCAATAACCGCTGCACTAATTAACACCACCATCGGATAAACTAGACGCAATAACATATCAGGAGTCGCATGGTTTAATGTATCGAAGATAAATAACATTAAGGCCATAATGGCGAACCCAAAACCATTGGCTTTTTGTAATGGTTGTCTTTCTAAGAAACCTAACGAAGAGGCAATAACACCAAATAATAAACACAACACAAATGGGCTAATACTCACATAAGGGGCTGCAAAAGATGAGGCTAAATAAGCCAAATACCCTACCGCAGCTAAGCGTAAGAATTTAAAATAGCTGGTGTTATAGTGGTTAGGGATTTTCTTGAACATACGTGGCATTTCATCTTCAGATACCACTGCTTTAACTTCAACATCTTTTGCGCCATCAACAGATAATGTTTCTTGCCATTGGCCATTGCGATATTTTTCTAGAACTCGACGCCCTTCTTTTTTTAACATCACGGCAGTGAGTGGATAACCTGCAAACCCCTGCATAACGTAAATTAAAATAGCGAAAACCGAAAGGTCAACTAAACCTGCCTCAGCAGCACCTTTTGACATAATTAGCGAAGAAACGATTCCACCAACTAACGGAGGAACTGCAACTAATACAGTATTTAAATCAAATAAGGCAATACCGACAATAAAGGTCAAGAAAATAATGCCTAAAATCCCAGCTAAGGAGATAAGAATAGTTTTCCATTGGCGCAACAATTCTTTTAACGATAATAAGGTTCCCATATTTGTAATTAACAAATACATTAAGGTAACCGCAACGACTTGAGGAATACCGGCAATACTCACAATATCTTTTGGGAAAATAGTCCAATAACCTAAAAGAAAGAGCACTGCGCATACAAATACGGAGGGGATCCAAGCCTTAGTTCTAACGGCTATAGCATCCCCAATATATAATATCCCCACTATCAGAAACAGAGCTAACATCTGTGACATAACTTTTTCCCCGCACTTATCTTTTTTTATTAGATTATTTTTTGGTATTGAAAACTATTAATTTTAATTAAGGTTAGATTATAAATTTTATTTGGCGCAACAAAACACCAATATAGAGAGTATTTCGCTACAAATACACGAAATTGCAACAAAATTCATCATAACACCGAAAATTTAGATGTATAGAGAGCCAAACAGGATTTAAACAGCTTGGAATAAAGGTATGCAGTGAACTAAATAGTCAGATATAACATTGAAAGGGGTCAAGCACCTTAATATTCTCTAAATGCAGGTTTATAAGCTAATATTTTATGTCATTTAACTTATTATTTACAAACAAATCAACTATAGTTGATTTTTTAATCTATGAAATTATATTCTATTGTCCATGGCTGTATTTTCAATAAATATCGTAATAAGATGAAAAATCACCTTATAAATATGACCAATATTTCTATTTATAGGAAATATTCTACTTTATTTTATTTTTAAACCGTTTCTCTTTATATTGCTGTTGAAAAGGATGATATCCCTTCATCTCCAATTTAGTTTGTTTTGGCAATAAAGTTTATTTAAACAAAGAAAAACCCCATAGATAATTCACTACCTACAGGGTTTAATGAGTAATAGATAAAGTAATTTAATGACTAGTTTGTTGTTCAGCCGCTACCTTAGCTGGTTTTATTTTGCGATTATTTTCAAAGCCGGGTTGTGGCACTTTAATAAAGAATGTCAGTATTCCTGCAAAGATATACAAACCTGTATATGCCCAAACAACACCCACAATATCAAAGAAAGGCAATACTAAACTGGCTATTGCCGGTGCAGCAAAATTACTCAGCCCCGCTGAAAGGTTATAAATTGAGACCGCAGCACCTTTATGGTGTGGCTCAATACTTGGGAATACCGCCGTCATTGGAACAAATGCAGCCACAAAAATACCTAATAAAATGGCGGGTATTAATGCGATGGCAAAATTATGACCAAAATAAACCGGTAAGTAATAAAACATTAAGCTGGATATTGCCATACCTAGGCACCCAAACCACCTAACTTGGCGGATCCAACCAATATGTTCACCAACAATTCCCCAAAAAATATTCGTAAAAATAGTGACAAAGAAGAAAACCGCCCAAATCTGTAACCATTCAGAGATGGTGAATCCTAATCGGTCAACAAAGAGTAATGGCATGATGATTGCAAAACCAAACAACGAAATAGTGTTGATAATGCGGATTAAACTTGCCATAAAGATGTCTTTGTTGGTAAATAAAATGGTGGCAGCCCGCGACAATTCAGCCATTTTATCTTTCATGGGTAAATTAACTTTGGAGCGATCAACTGGAATGTTACGTAGGCTAAAATAAGCAATTGCGCCACCAATAGCGACCCAACCGATAGCCATCCATAATGTTCCTGTTTCACCCATCATTGGGATTGAAAAACTAGGCAGATAACTGCCGATAACACCAATGCCTACCGAGTACATCGCCCAGAACCAACCCGTAGCCGCAGCAAGATGCGCTCGAGGGATGACTTGCACCAGCATCATCATAAATGAATAAATAAACAATGGATAAGCCAGCCCACGAATACCATAGAATAACAGCATCAAGGTATAGCTTTTCATACCGAGACCAAATGCCATAAATAAGGCATGCATGACAATCCAGAGAATAAACCCGATCATCATGGCTTTTAGGGGGGTGATAATTTCAGCCACAACACCAGATGCCCACGCCGCAACGGCTGCCATTAAACCATAGACAGTAAATACCATCGCGGATTGCGCCGGTGTAAACCCTAAATCAGTAATATGTTTTGATAAAAAAGCCATTTCAAAGCCATCACCACTCATAAAGATAGCGATGGCAATAAAACCCCAAAACAAATGCTTAGGTAGACCAAGCCAATACTGCTTCTGTTCCATTGCAGTTTCCTCATTTTAATTTTGTTATTTTAATCAATCGCGAAGAGATAACCGTGGCGGTGATATGTAGGGAAACACCGCCACACTCGCCTACTGCGGCAATAATTCCCTTGCTTGTTTTTGCTGTTGGTATAATAAACGGAAAACATCAAGCCGTTGATTTAACCAAGTTTGGCACTGTTTTTGTGGTAAATAGGTACTCAGCACTTCTGGTTTTTGGCACACGGTTTCTGTATTACCGCCGTCCGCCAGCCATGCCAAACGAGCCGCACCTAAAGCCCCCGACGAACTCGCCGGGTGAGTCACAATCGGTATATCGATAACATCAGCAATAAGCTGCGCCCAAACAGGACTACGTGCTCCTCCCCCTGTTAAGCTACACCGGCTAATTTGCGTTCCCGTTTGCGTTAAAACCTGCATGCCATCCGCCAGAGCGAAGGTCACGCCTTCAATCACCGCATAACCAAGCTGAGCACGCGTTGTTTCATTTTTTAACGCAAAGAATGAGCCCATTGCGTAAGGGTCATTATGGGGTGTTCTTTCCCCTGATAGGTAAGGCAAAAATACTGGCGCTTGCTTCTTCTCGTCATCGGTCAATAGCCCCACTTCATCCATTAGCTGGTTTTCCGTTGTGGAAAGAAGCTGGCAAAGCCAACGCAAACAGTTGGCAGCACTTAACATCACACTCATTTGGTGCCAACGATTTGGCAATGCATGAGCAAATGCATGGACGCCTTGGTGTGGTGCTGCTTGTAGCTGATTATTAACCACAAAAATGACGCCAGAGGTGCCCAAAGAAATTAGAGCATCACCGTCATTAACCGCACCAACACCAACAGCAGAAGCCGCATTATCACCGCCTCCACCAGCGATAATTACATCGGCGCTAAGCCCCCATTGGGAAGCTAAATCCGCCCGTAACACACCGCTTTTTTCAGCGCCTTCAACTAAAGAAGGCATTTGTTCACGAGTTAAATTAGTTGCAGCCAATAGTTCATCAGACCAATCACGCTTAGCCACATCTAGCCATAATGTGCCCGACGCATCAGACATATCACTGGTAAATTGACCAGTCATTTTCCAACGTAAATAATCTTTAGGAAGCAATACCTTAGCAACTTTTTTGAATATTTCTGGTTCATGGCGTGCGACCCATAATAACTTGGGCGCCGTGAAACCTGGCATCACTAAATTAGCACCAATCGTTAGAAACTCAGGGTGATTTGCCATTAACCATTCACATTCCTTCGCACTGCGGGTGTCATTCCATAAAATACAGTCACGAAGTACTTGGTGCTCGCTGTTTAATAATACTGCGCCGTGCATTTGGCCCGATAAACCAATCGCTTTCACCGCTGCCCATGCTTCTGGGGCTTTTTGGCGCAAGGTAGCCGCAACCGCGTTAGTGGCTTCCCACCAACTATCTGGTGATTGTTCTGCCCACTGAGAATGTGGCCTTTGTACTGTTAATGCCATATGACTTGAGGCAACAATTTCGCCCTGAGCATTAATTAATACGGCCTTAAGTTCTGAAGTGCCTAGGTCAATTCCGAGGTACATCGCCTTTCTCCTTACAGAGGTTGTTGAGGTGACTTGAGCCAATTTTCAACTTTTTCAACCGTGTTGCTCATCAATTCGTGGAATTCAGTAGAATGAGCGAGTGAGCCGAACAACATTTCACTTGAGACAAATTGCGACAATGCGTCACTGCTATTCATCATTTTTTGATATAGTGCCACATCCAACACACCATCCTGATATTCATAAGGTAATTCACCACGAGCCCAGCGCTGTAAAAATACGAAAAATAAAGCGGGCAGCACAGCCGTCGCAGCCGGAGTCTGCTGACGCTGATAGCATTCTTGGAGTGTTGGCGTAATAAAACCAGGTATTTTTGATAAGCCATCTGCGGCTACACGTTGGTTAGTATCCTGAATATAAGGATTACTAAAGCGTGCGAGTACCACATCACGGTATTGTTCTAAATCGAGAGGACTCGGCGATAATGACGGGATCACATCTTGTGTCACATAATTCCATGCCATTTGTTTGATAGCAGATTGGCGGGTGCTTTCATCAATAAAGCTCAAACCGATTAAGGTGCCTGCCCAAGCAATGCAACTGTGGCTTGCATTCAGAATACGAATCTTCGCTTCTTCCCAAGGTAAAACGGACTCAACCATTTCTACATCGACATTTTCTAATGCAGGACGTCCATTAATAAAGTCATCTTCAATCACCCACTGAATGAATGCCTCTCCCATAACAGGTGCTTTATCATCCCAACCAGTATGCTGTTTTACACGTTCAGCCACATCTGGGGTTGGGCGAGGCGTGATCCTATCAACCATGGTATTCGGCGAACGCGTATTTTCTTTCACCCATTGGTACAGCTCAGTTTCACCTTTTAATTGTAAAAACGATAAAAAGCCGTGTCTAAAGCGTTCGCCATTGTGGCGCAAATTATCACAATTTAACAAGGTCACAGGTTCACCATGAGCCGCTAAACGTGCACGTAAAATTTGTGTTAATGCACCATATATCGTGCTCATTTTGCCCGTTAAATCCGCTTTAATGTCTGGCTGTTCTGCATCTAACTCATGCTGTGGGGTTAAATAATAGCCCGCTTCTGTGACTGTAAAAGCAATAACACGTGTTGCTTTATCACAACCTTGTTCCACTAACTGGCTTAAATTCTCATCCCAATGCAATACTTTGCGCACTGAAGTAATTTTTTCATAATGACGCTCACCTTCAGGTGAAACTGTTTCAAGGGTATATTCCCCATTTTGCTTGGTTAAGTTATCAAGCAATGCATTCGCATCATTGCGAATATTCCCTAAGGCAATTGACCAACTATCATCCCCTTGTTGACACAAGCGGTGCAAATACCACGCTTGGTGAGCACGATGAAATGACCCAGCACCGATGTGCATCCACACTGATTTCTGCTTTAGCATTGTGACTCCTTACCCTAAAATTAAATAATTGCTATTTTTTTGGGCATATGCCCGTTTGTTATATTTTAGTTTCAATCTGATCACAATTACTGCGATAATGCTCACAGTATTGACTTTTGCCCTTTTAATAAACAATTGCCCAGAATTACAATAAGCGAAACCAGCAGGAGAATGTCCATGCAGAAAGAATTAAAAAAAATGGAACAAGCTGCACGTGCGGCATGGCTATATTTTGTGGCAGGCAAAACACAACAGGAAATTGCGCATGAACTTGGGCTATCAAGACAAGTCGCCCAACGCCTTATTTCATTAGCAAAAGAACAAGGTATGGTTCAGGTGCAAATCACGCACCCGATTACGGAATGTTTAAGACTCGCTAATGAAATCCAGCAAAAGTATCACCTAACACATTGCTTTGTCGTCCCGTCAGGACAACTAGATACAGAAGCGACACTCGACATGATTTCAGTGGCAGGTGCTGAGCTCATGGAGCAATTAATCGAACCCGATAAACCTCAAGTTATTGGTATCGGTTCTGGCAGAACCTTACGCAGTATTATTGATGCCCTCCCTTACCTAGAAACCTCGCAGCACCAATGTGTTTCATTAATAGGTGCTATTGCCCGTGACAGCTCAGCAACACGTTATGATATTCCATTACGTTTTGCAGAAAAATTACAATGCCGACACTATATTCTACCTGCACCACTTTATGCTGATAGCCCAGAAGATAAAGCAATGTGGTGCCAACATCGCGTGTATAAGGAAGTCACGGAAAAAGCCCTGAATGCAGATATTACCTTTATTGGTATTGGCGAAGTCGGCAAAGGATGCCCACTCAATTCTGAAGGTTTCGTCACGGATGAACAATTGGAAATGTTGTTAGAAAAAGGTGTCGCCGCAGAGCTATTGGGGCATTTTATTCAAGCTAACGGTGAGCGACTTTCTACGGCTTTGGATGACACACACACCAGTGTCCCACTGTTCCCTTCCCCAAATAAGCCTGTGATCGCATTTGCGGGTGGCGCGCACAAAACAAAAGCCATTCAAGCCGTTATGAATGGCGGTTGGGTAACAGGTTTAGTGACCGATGAAGCCACTGCGCATCATTTATTAGCTAATAAATAAATTATCCCTGTGTTAGCCAGTTATGGCATAACATTCCAAGCAAGGTAAATATTAAGGCCCCAATTACGTGGATGGCAATGGTACTAATGGCGAAGCCCAATTTACCTTCTTGGATTAGCACCAGCACTTCGAGTGAAAAGGTCGAAAAGGTGGTAAATGCGCCGCAGAAGCCAGTCACAATGAATAATTTATAGGCAGGGCTAATATTTGCATTGGCAAAGTACGAAATGGCAAAGCCAATGACAAAGCCACCAAGCAAATTGACTGCGACAGTGCCTAGTGGAATGTTTGGGTAAAGGTGATTGAGTCTTAGGCTAACAAACCATCTTAGCCATCCGCCAAGCACTGAACCAATCGCTATTGCAAATAATGAGGCATACATAGAAACTTCCTTTAATGTTTGGCGGGATAAATGAAAGGAAAGTCTCCCAGTTATACTCGAAGTATGACGAGTGTAGATCATTTATGCCCTAAATTAGGGCACATAATACCTACGTACCCTATCTAATCAACAGGTTAACGTAGGCATCATTAGCCCTCTACGGGCGGTTTTGTAAAAAGGAGGAATGCCATCTCCCATATATATTTTAAAATAATAAGGTAACTCATTAGGTTATGTAAACCCATTTTATAATAGATGGCATGAATGATTCTAATTACAGCTAGGTAACAAACAAATGAAGCTAGTCAACAACGCTACAGCTTGAAGTATGACAAATAATAGCTCTAAATAATTCAAGTTGTCGCTAGGCGACAAGTAAATGAGTCATTAGGAGCATACACAAGTATGTGACTAATGCGAATGAACGTAGTCAACAACGCTACAGCTTGGAGTATGACAAATAATAGCTCTAAATAATTCAAGTTGTAGCTAGGCGACAAGTAAATGAGTCATTAGGAGCATACACAAGTATGTGACTAATGCGAATGAACGTAGTCAACAACGCTACAGCTTGGAGTATGACGAGCTATTGGGACATCTTCAAAATCGTCCGCACATTACTCGCACTCGTTGCAATAATATCAATCGCCCCCGTACGCAGCGCCCCCATGATAGCCATGGCCTTGGAGGATTCGGAAGCAATCGCTATTACACAAGGAATTTTCTTGAGTTCTTCTATGCTTAGGCCAATTACTCGGTCATTCATCACCGTATCAACATGTTGCCCTTGCGCATTAAAAAAATCATAACCCGCGATATCGCCAATCACCCCTTGATTCAAACTCGCATCAACAATTTCACGCGGTGTAAACCAGCCTAGTTTGACCATATAGCTATCTTCATTCATATCGCCAATACCAATTAAGGCAATATCCGCTTTACGGGCGCGATCTAAGGTTTCCTTAATGGTCCCATTTTTCATAAAAGATTGCTTTAATTCGTTATTTTCAACATAAGCAGGGGCGTATAGGGTTTCACTGGTTCCGCCAAATTTCTTCGCTAAGCGACGGCTGATATGGTCCGCATTGATAGAGTCGCCAGGCCGGTGTGTTCCGCCGATTCCGCAAATAAAACGGCAATCTTTTTCAGGAACAGCCCCGCCGCTATCAGCTACCACCGCGACATTTCGCCCCTGACCAACAGTGACTATCATGTTGTCGCGTAATGTTGTCGATAAATAATTAGCGACGAGTGTGCCAACTTGGTAGCGTTGTTCTTCTTCATCGGGATGATCGAGGGCAATTAACGCACGGGAAATCGGAAAGCGAGAAAGTAGCTGTTGCTCTAACTGAGTGCTGAAAATAGGATGATAGCGAACATTTATCTCAACAATACCTTCTTCTTTTGCTCGCTTAAGTAAGCGCCCCACCTTAATTCGCGATATACCAAACTTATTGGCGATCTCTTCCTGAGTAATTTCATCGCGATAATAAGCTATCGCAATTTCAGTCAGTAGCTCGATTTCGGAAGATGTTTGTGATCTATCCATAAGATAGTGGTTTCCTCTTTATTGGTGTTAATCGCAACAAGGATGATAAGGTTTTAGTATAGCGTTTCTAGTGGCAATTAATAAGTGAGTTATAAAAGAGAGTGGATATATAGCAATGGTTTTTGACTATATATCCACGAAAAGAGTTATATAAAACAATTATGCATTGGTTAATGCGCTCTGTTTTTCAACACTTTGCGCTAATTGGCATAATAATAAACAACAAGAAGTCGCGCCTGCATCTAACACGCCTCTTGAACGCTCACCAAGGCGGCTTGCACGGCCAATTTTAGCCACTAAATCTACCGTGGAATCACGGCCTGCAACTGCAGCGGCCTGCATCGCATCAAGCGCTTGTTTAAAGTTTTTCCCTGCTTTTGTTGCCTCTTCAAAGGCATTTACCGCAGGGATCAATGTATCCATTAGGCACTTGTCACCCACTGTTGCACTGCTGATGTCTTGCAGTTCAGATAGCCCATTTTTCAACATAGCAAGAAAATCTTGCTGCGATAACTCATTTTTCCCTGAAATGCTGTCTGACATTCCCATAAAGAAACTGCCATAAAGTGGCCCCATTGAACCGCCAATACCTTCCATCAAGGCATCAGAAATCTCTTCAAAACCTTCACTGAGTGATAATTCTCGGTCTGCGATTGCTTTAGCGCATAGGTTAAAACCTTTTGCCATATTGATGCCATGGTCTCCATCCCCTATTGCTCCATCAATTTCGCTGAGGTATTCACGGTTAGAAACAATAATGTTCACTAGATCAAGGGTAATTTCCTTGCCGTTGCCCGTTGAAATAACTTGCATAGTTGTCTCCTTATTTGACCTGTGTTAGACCCAATGAATATGCAGGGACATCCATCAATGCTTTCAATTCATCATCCACTTTCATTAATGTCAGCGTTACCCCCATCATTTCTAATGACGTAAAATAGTTACCAACATAGTTACGAACAATACGCACGCCTTTTTCGCTGAGTTGTTTTTCAACCTCTGCATAATAGATATACAATTCCATTACGGGTGTGGCACCTAACCCTGAAACCAATACGACAACTTCATCACCTTGTTTTGCCTGCATATCATCTAAGATTGGCGTTAACATAGTTTGTGCCATTTGCGCTGCAGACTGGATTGGCATGATTTCAATGCCTGGCTCACCATGGTGGCCAATACCGAGCTCCATCATCCCATCTTCAATATGAAAATTTGGATGACCCACCGCTGGAATGGTACAAGACGTTAGCCCAACACCAATAGAATGGCAGTTATTAATCGCTTTTTGTGCCGCATTAATCACGCCGTCTAAATCATAGCCTTTACTTGCTGCGGCAGAACCCACTTTCCACATGAGTATTTCACCCGCGACACCACGGCGCTTTTCTTTCTCGCTCGCAGGGGCTGAAGCGACGTCATCGGTAGCAACCACGGTTTTAACTTTCATACCCGCTTTTTCAGCTTTTTTCATCGCCATTTTGACGTTCATGTTATCGCCTGCATAATTACCATATAAACAAGCAACGCCCGCCCCACTGTCTGCGGCTTTGAACGCATCTAAAAATGCCCCAGCGGTTGGTGAGGAGAAAATTTCACCAATTGCCACCGCATCTAACATGTTTTCGCCCACATAGCCTAAAAATGCAGGTTCATGGCCGGAGCCACCACCAGTAACAATGCCCACTTTCCCTTGTATTGGTGCTTTTGGGTATTTTAATACGCGCGCATTATCAGTCTGCGCAAAATATTCAGGGTGCGCTTTCAAATAGCCTTGAATGGCATCTTCAACAACAAGATCAGGTTCATTAATGATTCTGTTCATAATTCCCTCATTTACTTATTTTCTGGTGTTAGCTGCATCTCTGCCGACTTTTCAAGTAATTCCGCCGGCACAGTAATAAATTTCATCAATATCGCACTAAATAAATAGAGCCCCGAGAAAATCCAAATCACGCCAAAAGCACCTACACTACTAATAAAGAGCCCAACTAATGCAGGACCGACAAAAGTGCTTAACCCTGCCCCTAAATTAAGGACTGACATTGCTGCACCTTTATTTTCAGGCGCTAAACTCGGCATGATGGCTGAAAGTGGTACGTATCCAGCGAGGCATGCACCAAATAAGCCAGCGGCTATCATCATCAGGGTATAATTGTGCCCAAAATAATAAGGCACGTAATAAAACATTAAGGTACAAACCATACAGCCGACACAACCAAACCAAATCACAATATTGCGCCAACCGATACGGTCACTGACAACGCCAAAGATCAGATTAAAAGCGATGTTTACTGTCCAAAGTGCTGCGTAGATATGTAACCATTCTGTGCGGGAAAAACCAAAGTCGGCAAGAAACATTGGCATGAAGATCACAAAACCATACGCTGCAGAGGTATTAATAGTACGAACAATGCCACCTAAACCAATTTTTGGGTTTTCAAACGCAATCGTGATCCCTTTAAACACATAGCTAAGTGAAACTTTTTCTTTCGGTGAGTCCGGTGTATCTCCCGCTTTGTTGCGGTTAAGCGCGATAGCAATAAATGCCCCGATAGTGACAAAAATTAGTCCACTCCATAACGTTGCCATTTCACCTAAAATTGGCAGCGCATAACTCGAATACATCACCCCTAAAACACCGAGTCCGCCACTATAAACAAACCAGAAGATCCCGACAGCAGAGCCCAATTTTTTAATTGGCGCCTCATAGGCCACCCAAACTAAGAAGCCGTAGGCAAACATTGGATAACCAAAACCACGCAACGCATAGGTTGGGATCATGATAGACAGGCTGTTACTCGGTAAACCAACAGATAAGAAAATAACCGAGCCAATCACAAACATCACAAAACCAAAAATCATCACACGACGAGCAGTATAAATTTCAGCCAACACACCGGATAACCACGCGGCGACAGCAGCAAAAAAACCATACACACTAAACAGTAATGAAGACTCTTCAATACTCATTCCACGGCTAATAATAAAAGGCGACAACCAGCCTTGTTCAAGCCCTTCCCCCATCATAAAGATCAGGACGCCAAAATAGCCAAGTAGTAACTTTGGTGAAAACCCCGTTACTTTAGACAGTTTATTGATTATCATATTGTTGACCTCAGTGCTTGTTCGCTGGGTTAGGACCTGAATAACAAGCCTTGGTAGGGTGACATTTATTCAGGTCCAATTTTTATCGTTATATTTTTAATTTCGTATTTTTTTCAACCCACTACAGCACTACAGGTTTGGGTCGAGAACCACTTTAATGTGCGGGTCACCTTTCGCCATCATCGAAAAACCTTCCGCAAATTTATCTAAAGGTAAGATATCCGTCACCACCCCTTTAGTTGGGAAATCACCATTACCAATGCCTTCAATCACTAACGGGTAGCAATATGGGCCAAGGTGAGAACCTAATAAATCCAGTTCTTTGCGGTCACTGATAATGCTCCAATCCACGGTCACAGGGTCTTTAAATACAGAAAACTCAACAAAAGTACCTAATTTACGGATCATCTTAAGACCTTGCTCTACCGATTTAGGGGCCCCAGTCGCTTCAATGTAAATGTCACAGCCATAACCTTCAGTCATCTCTTTGACAATTTTGTCTACATCATCACGTTTAGGGTTTAATACGATATCAGCACCAAATTCTTTTGCTAATTCAAGACGTTTATCAAATAAATCTAGAACGACTAACTTGCCTGCACCGGATTTTTTAATTGCTCCAATCATGCCTAGGCCTAATGTTCCCGCCCCCGAAAGCACGACGACATCACCCAATTTGACATTGGCACGCTGCACCGCATGTAAAGAACAGGCGTAAGGTTCAATTAAAATAGCGTCTTCAATTGGCATCTCAACAGGTACATGGTAGTTAATGGCCTCTTTGGTGAACTTCATATATTGCGCCATACCGCCGTTCACGTTGTTTTGGAAACCATACAAGTCATGCTTCTCACACATCCAGTATTCACCGCGTTTACAGAAACGGCATTCCCAGCAAGGTACGATTTGCTCAGAAATAACACGGTCACCTAATGCAAAACCTTCAACTTTTGAACCAAAGCCTACGACATGGCCAATAAATTCATGCCCTGGGATCATCGGTGCCTTGATATAAGCGGGCTGCTCTGCATCCCCCCAAAAGCTTGGCGCACCTTCAAAAGCCTTCACATCACCCGCGCAGATACCACAAGCTTCTACGCGAACCAAAATTTCTTCTTCACTAATTTTAGGGACATCGACAGTTTCTAAACGGTAGTCTTTTGGTGCATAAGCAACCACGGCTTTCATTTTTTCTGGAATGCTTTCGCTCATCGTTGCTTTTGAATCACAGTGTTCACACATAGTTCTATCCTCGGCGGTTTGTAAAATGAACATAAGTTCAATGAAGATACAAATTAACCATACCTTCTTTTCTTCATGCTTGCCCATAGTCAGATTGTCAAAGTGTGATTCAGTGCAAACATTCTTATAAAATCGCCTTAAAACGCCTATTTTTTACATTTTTGGCAAAAAAAATTAAATTTGAAGCTGTAGATCACAGAATTCATCATCACAAAAATAAAAACATATGTTCACCTATTGATTATTTGTTCATAAGATCCTATTTTCTAAATAGTACATTTGATTGATTAATGAACTTTTGTTCAACAATAAGGATCTCTATCATGCTATCTATTGCTATTGGTGCAGATGATGCTGCATTTGAAATGAAAGATTTGATTAAGGCTCACTTAGCAGAATTAAACATTGAAGTGACTGATTACTGCTTAAATACTGGGGTTGCAGATGAAATGTATCCTGATGTTGCCCACGCTGTTGCAACTGCAATCGTACAAGGTAAACACCAGCGCGGTATTTTAATTTGTGGTACCGGAATTGGTATGTCCATTGTTGCCAATAAAGTCACAGGCATTCGAGCAGCACTGTGCCATGACACATACTCCGCTGAACGAGCACAAAAAAGTAATGATGCACAAATTATTACCTTTGGTGCCCGTGTGATTGGCCCTGAACTGGCTAAAACCATTGTCGACACATGGCTGGCTTCCCATTATGAAGGGGGACGGTCAGCGCCGAAAGTGGCTCGAATCAGTGAGTATGAAAATGGGGAACGTTAGTTTTACTTTAGGCGCTTTTACTTTGGGAGCTTTGTAATGTCCACTCAACCACAAAATAAATTAGCCAATGCCATTCGATTTCTTTCAATAGATGCCGTACAACAAGCCAACTCAGGCCACCCCGGCGCCCCAATGGGAATGGCTGATATTGCCGAAGTCCTATGGCGAGATTACTTACAGCACAACCCTGCTGACCCGAATTGGCCTAATCGTGACCGTTTCGTCTTGTCAAACGGCCATGCATCAATGCTGCTCTATAGCTTGCTTCATTTAACGGGCTATGATTTATCTATCGACGATTTAAAACAGTTCCGTCAGCTCCATTCCAAAACACCGGGTCATCCTGAATTAGGCTATACCCCCGGTGTTGAAACCACTACAGGTCCTTTAGGCCAAGGCATTGCCAACGCGGTTGGTATGGCAATAGCAGAAAAAACGTTGGCTGCTACATTTAATCGCTCTGGCTTCCCCGTTGTCGACCACTATACCTACACATTTTTAGGTGATGGCTGCTTAATGGAGGGGATCTCTCATGAGGTGTGTTCATTAGCAGGAACGCTAAAACTCAATAAACTCATTGCCTTTTATGATGATAACCGTATTTCTATTGATGGTAATACTCAAGGTTGGTTTACTGATAATACCGCAAAGCGTTTTGAAGCTTATGGCTGGCATGTTATTCGCCAAGTCGATGGACATTCTCGGCCTGCAATCAAAGCGGCCATTGAACAAGCTCGACAACAAACCTCGAAACCAACCCTCATTATTTGCAGAACCACTATTGGTTATGGGTCTCCCAATAAAGCTGGGACAGCCGATTCTCATGGTGCTCCATTAGGGCAAGATGAAATAGCACTGACTCGTCAACAACTCGGCTGGGAATACCCTCCTTTTGTTATTCCTGATGAAATATACCAGCCTTGGAATGCCCTAGAACATGGTGCTGAACAGCAATTACGTTGGGAGCAAGCATTACGAGAATATGCCAAACAATACCCAGAACTTGCCGAGCAGTTAACGCAGCGATTATCCAATCAACTCCCTGAAAAATTTACGAATGTCATTGATAACTTCATTCAACAATTAAATGAAAACCCTGCAACGATAGCTACACGTCAAGCGTCACAAAATACACTCAATATTATTGGCCCTGTTTTATCTGAATTAATCGGTGGTTCCGCAGACTTAGCACCAAGCAACCTCACCTATTGGTCTGGGTCACTGCCGATTAATGAACAGCCTTCAGGCAACTATATTCACTATGGCGTCAGAGAGTTTGGTATGACCGCCATTGCTAATGGAATTGCATTACACGGCGGTTTTCGCCCTTACACAGCAACTTTTTTGATGTTCTCTGAATATGCGCAAAATGCCGTGAGAATGGCCGCATTAATGAAATTGCCCCAAATACTCATTTATACTCACGATTCCATTGGATTAGGTGAAGATGGCCCAACGCACCAACCTGTTGAGCAACTTGTTTCACTACGTGCAACACCTAATTTGTCAGTATGGCGCCCTTGTTGCCAAGTAGAAACAGCGGTGGCTTGGCAACAAGCTATCTTAGCGAAACATACGCCAACCGCCTTAATATTATCGCGGCAAAACCTAATACAGTATTCGCGAACAACTGAACAACTCGCCAATATTGCACATGGTGGATATATTTTGCGCAGTAATAGTGAAAACCCTGAATTACTATTAATTGCCACAGGCTCTGAAGTCACATTAGCGGTTGAAGCTTGGAAACAACTGACTGAACAAGGGTTTAATGTGAATGTTATTTCGATGCCTTCAACAGATACCTTTGACCAACAACCCTTAGAGTACCAACAGCGCGTTTTACCCAATCACGTTCGGCACCGTATTGCTATCGAAGCCAGTATCAGTGATTACTGGCGTAAATATGTAGGAATTGATGGATTGGTCATGGGAATGAATAGCTTTGGGGAGTCAGCTCCTGCAAACCAATTATTTGAATATTTTGGTTTCACCGTAGAAAAGCTTATTACTATGTCGCTTTCATTATTAAAACCTAATGATTAATTGATATAGCAATAATTAGTATCTGTTATCCTACTTTGTAATTTTCTATTACAAGCCAAATAATACCTATATTATTTGGCTTATTTTTTATTTAAATAAAATCATCAATAATAAATAAAGCGAGTCGCTACTAATACTCACTTTATTCATTATTAAATATCACTATTGGATACTGTAGCCACCATCAATAACCAAATTATGTCCGGTGATCATATCGGATGCATCACTGGCCAAAAATAATGCACATGCGGCAATTTCAGACGGTTCCGCAAAACGCCTTGCAGGAATTTTTTCTTTCATTTCATCACCTTTTTCACCTTCCCACGCTTTTTTGCCCAGTTCTGTCATCACAATAGTTGGTGAAATGGCGTTGGTTTGTATCCCTTTAGGGCTCCATTCAAGTGCTAATACTTGGGTTAAACCAATAATCGCTGCTTTACTCGCACAATAGGCGGCATGTTGGTCTAAGGCAATCACGCCTGCTTGTGATGCCATATTAATAATCTTCCCTTTTCCATTATTAATCATGATATTACCTGCAGATTGGCAAACCAAAAAAGTCCCTTTTAAATTCACGTTCATGGTTAAATCCCAGTCTGACTCACTTAAATTTTCAGCGGGAGCAAGCGCTACAATTCCAGCACTATTGACGACAATATCTAATGTACCATAATGCTCAACAACCTGTTTTACCATCTGAGAAACCGCCTCAGAATTTGTGATATCACATTGAATACCAATTGAATTTTCTAATGCTTCCGCAATTTTCACTACTTTATCTGACTTATCAATTAAGGCAATTTTAGCCCCTTTTTCAACATACAGTTGAGCAATCGCCAACCCAATGCCTGCAGCTCCCCCTGTAATTAAAGCGACCTTGCCATCAAGTGAAAAGTTGGTGTTATAGCCACTAAATTTTTTCATTTTAATTCCTTAATGTCATGATGTGATATTTAATATATAGATGAAATAAATATAGTGTTGCCTTAGAGAGACAACAAAATATTAAGTGCAGATTAGATTACTTGGTATTATTAATATAATATTATCACTAGTTAAACTCTATATTATTTATGTAAAAAAAAGAGATATCTCTCAAATTAAATACCATCCTAAATTCTGAATGCACATATGTTCAAAATAATAATTTGAATGAATATTTGTGCTTTATTTTCAACTGTACAAATCTTTCCTAGAACTCATCTACGTTGTCCTACTTCATTAGAAGTGTATTTTTTCTTCCCCTATAATTTTTCAATTAATTGGCGCATAATATTAGTTATATCTAAATTGATATTGAACAATATCAGCGCTGTATTATTGAGTAAGATATTGAATGAATATCATTTACACTAAATGCTGCGCACTTAATTTATAGGTCATTGATAATATGGAACAAAGCAACTTGCTATTACAACTTAGTAACATTGGCTATAGCATTGAGCAAAAAACAATTCTTGATAATGTGCAGATTAACTTACAGGCAGGCGACTTTAAACTGATTACGGGTCCTTCCGGGTGCGGTAAAAGTACCTTATTAAAAATAGTGGCCTCGTTAATTTCACCTACTCAAGGAACGATTAAGTTTCAAGGGAAAGATATCAATGCCATCCTCCCTGAAACTTATCGTCAGCAGGTTTCTTACTGTACTCAAACACCCACTTTATTTGGGCAAACTGTGTATGACAACCTCGTTTTTCCCTATCAAATTCGAAAGTTGCCATTTAATAAAGACAAAGCCATCAGTGATTTGCACCAATTTTCTCTACATGAATCTATTTTGGATAAAGGGATCAATGAACTCTCTGGAGGAGAAAAACAGCGTATTTCTCTTATTAGAAACTTACAATTTCTTCCGCAAGTCTTGCTATTAGATGAAATCACCAGTGCCCTTGATGAAGAAAACAAAATTATAGTGAATGAATTTATCCATCATTTAACGAGTGACAAAAAAATAGGCGTGCTATGGGTAACTCATGACCAAGATGAAATCGCTCATACCAATGAAGTTATCACCCTTCCTGTTCATCACAACGAATCATAGGATATCACTGTGCATCAACCAACTATTTCCAATGAATCCTTAACCTTTTCAATCCTGTTAGTCCTCGTGGCTATTTTTATTAGCCATAAAGAAAAACTATCCCTTGAAAAAGATATTATCTGGAGTACTTGCCGAGCGATTATTCAACTATTGATCGCTGGCTACATTCTAAAATATATTTTTAATGTTGATCACGAATTGCTCACGATTGCATTGGTGATGTTTATTTGTGTCAATGCTGCGTGGAACGCTAAGAAAAGAAGCAAATATATTGATAAAATTTATGTTACTGCATTAATTGCCATTACCTCTGGCACATTTCTTACATTGTTAATTCTGATATTAACCAATGCCATTGCATTTACGCCTATGCAGGTAATTCCTATTACTGGAATGATTGCGGGTAACGCCATGATTGCGGTAGGGTTATGCTTTAATAACCTTGGTCAACGGTTTTCAAGCCAGCAACAACAAATTCAAGAAATGCTTAGTTTAGGGGCAACGCCCAAAGTTGCTTCCGCTGCTATTATTCGTGACAGTATCCGAGCATCATTGATCCCAACGGTAGATTCTGCCAAAACAGTGGGAATTGTCAGCTTACCGGGCATGATGTCTGGGTTGATTTTCGCTGGAGTTGACCCATTACAAGCTGTTAAATACCAGATTATGGTGACTTTTATGTTGTTAGGTACAGCAAGCCTTTCAACCATACTGGCTGGGTATATGACCTATACAAAATTCTATAACCAACGCCACCAATTATTGGTTACAACTCTGAATAAACAATAACCTTCCGCCGCTTATTGGTCATCAACGATAAGTGGCACTTTCTTAATATCACTCTTTAACCACCCCCACAGGTAACACTTCAATTAATTGTGCTTTGCTATTTTCATTATCTATCAACTTAAAAATATGATTTAACATCGTTGGCACATCCTGTTTAACCATTTCGATGTCATTACCTAAAAGTGCAACAAAAGGATCCCAGTCAAAACAGCCTAAGTGGGGTTGCTGTGAGCCGATATAGCCCTGTTTACCTAACCAATCAATAACCCCTTCTAATGAAATAGTTGAATTAATAAACAAACCGCATTTCACTATTTTCTGTGGATCATCATTATTCTGTTCAAAAAACTGTGAGAGTGCTCTTTCAGCTTTTTCGGGGGCATAACCACAAGCCAAAATATTTTCTTGTGGAACCGTGATACCTTTTTCATTATGCGCATCAATAAACCCACGAATACGTTCACGTGTATTGTGGTCATGTTCACGACCACCAATAAAAATTAAGGCTTCATTTATTGATGTTTGAGACTTATTTTTGCTTAAAATACGTTGGGTTAAATTTTTTGCGCCAAGATAGTTATTTGAAATAACCGAAGGCGCCAACGAGCCCGGTAAGTCTAAATTTAAGGTCGAAACCCCCGAAGCTTGGCAAATTTCAGTAATTTTATCTGGGTTCGTTGCCCCTGTTGAAATCAACCAATCAACCTGATAAGAAATCATTGCGCGTGCAGCTTCTATTTCTAACTTTGGGTCACGCCGCGTACAAGTAATAATAGGAAACAGTCCCCTTTCACGCGCCATTTCTTCAAAATGCTCGACAATCGAACCAAAATAGCGGTTGTCATACTTCGGAACCAACATACCAATTATTTTGGATTTATTACTGCGCAATAAGCTGGCTTGCTTGTTAACTGCATAATTTTGTTCTTCGGCGATGCGGATCACTTTTTCCGCAAGTTGTGCGCTAATTCGCCTTTTTTGCCAATTACCGTTGAGTATTGCACTCACTGCACTAGCTGAAACTCCAGCTAATTCGGCAAGGTCATAGATCGTTGTTTTCTTATTTTGTCTGATCTTTGTCACAGATTCTTATCTCCATTTTTTACTAGCTTGACACCAAAGTCGAAAAGTCGCAATACTGCTACATCGATTGAGCAAAATTGGAATTGATGATGTATGAGTTGATAAACTGCAAAATAAATACTATCAATCCATCGCATGTAGCCACCTATCCATTGTTGTGACTCATTGCTATTCCATTAATTTCAGACGCTTTTCATTCTTACATTTCGCTAAAATATCCGATTGGAGTAAATTATGGCTATTTCTATTGAGAACAAAGTCGCAGCAATTACCGGAGCTGCCTCAGGTATCGGGCTTGAATGCGCACGTACACTGATCAAGGCGGGTGCAAAAGTCGTTCTAATTGACCGTGCTGAAGAGCGATTAAACCAACTTGTTGAGGAACTAGGTGAAAATGCGATTCCATTAGTAGTCGATTTAATGAAGCCAGAACAAGTTGATGGAATGTTAGATGCCATCTTACAAAAAGCAGGCGGCTTAGATATTTTCCATGCTAATGCCGGTGCTTATATTGGCGGCCCTGTTGCTGAGGGTGACCCAGATGTATGGGATAAAGTTTTAAACTTAAACATTAATGCGGCCTTCCGTTGTGTTCGCGCAGTGCTACCTCATTTTATTGCCCAAAAATCAGGTGATGTATTATTCACCAGCTCAATTGCAGGTGTAGTCCCAGTGATCTGGGAGCCAATTTACACCGCATCAAAATTTGCTGTCCAAGCCTTCGTCCATTCAACTCGCCGCCAAGTTTCTGAACATGGTGTCCGTGTTGGTGCGGTATTACCTGGCCCTGTAGTGACAGCCTTACTCGATGATTGGCCGAAAGAAAAAATGGAAGAAGCTCTGGCAAATGGTAGCTTAATGCAACCGATTGAAGTCGCTGAAGCCGTATTATTTATGCTAACTCGCCCACGCAATGTCACTATTCGTGACCTTGTTATTGTGCCAAACAGTGTTGATCTCTAACTTGTCACCTCGCAATTCATTGCAGTTAGCACCTTGGAGGGAAAATGAATAATTCACATGCACGATTAAAAGATAACGATAAAGTCGTTATTGGTATCGATGTTGGCACAGGCAGTGCACGCGCCGGGGTCTTTGATATGTCCGGCAATATGTTAGCATCTGCCAAACGCGATATTACGCTCTTCCGTGATAACGCCAATTTCGCTGAGCAATCAAGTAACGAAATTTGGGAAGCGGTTTGTTATTGTGTCAAGCAAGCGATAGCATCATCAACAGTAAAACCACAACAAGTTGCAGGTATTGGCTTTGATGCAACCTGCTCACTGGTTGTCATTGGTTCAGATAAACATCCTATTACGGTTAGCCCATCGAATGACCCTGAGCGCAATATTATTGTTTGGATGGATCACCGTGCAACAGAACAAGCTGAGCGCATTAATCAATTAAAGCACCCTGTTCTAAACTATGTTGGCGGTAAGATTTCGCCCGAAATGGAAACGCCTAAGATTTTATGGCTAAAAGAAAATTTACGTCAATCCTATGATAACGCATGGCAATTTTTTGATTTAGCCGATTTTTTAACTTGGAAATCAACTAACTCCTTAGCTCGCTCAACTTGCACAGTCACCTGTAAGTGGACATATCTTGCCCATGAAAAACGTTGGGATGCAGGCTACTTTCAACAGATTGGTCTATCTGAACTTGCCGATGAAAACTTCGCACGTATTGGTCAGCTTATTGTAGAACCAGGAACGCCTTGTGGTGAAGGCTTAACGGAAACCGCAGCCCAACAAATGGGATTACTAGCAGGGACACCTGTCGCTGCAGGCATGATAGATGCTCATGCAGGCGGTATTGGTACCGTTGGCGTAAATGGTGATGCAACCGCTAATATGGCATACGTATTTGGCACATCTTCATGCACGATGACAACGACTAAAGAACCCGTATTTATACCGGGTGTATGGGGTCCGTATTTCAGTGCAATGGTACCGGGCATGTGGCTAAATGAAGGAGGCCAAAGTGCGGCTGGTGCTGCAATTGACCAGTTACTTTCCTTACATCCCGCTTCAGTACAAGCAAAACTTACGGCAAAAGAGCAAGGTAAACCCTTGCCTGTGATGTTAGCGGATTTAGTATTAGAAAAATCATCGTCACCATCACAGTCTGTTGAACTAGCTGAAAAAATACATGTGGTTCCTGAATTTTTAGGGAATCGAGCACCTTTTGCTGACCCTCATGCCAGAGCTGTCATTGCTGGATTAACCATGGATAACAGCATGGAAAATTTACTTTCTTTCTATGTTGCTGGTCTGTGTGGAATTGGCTATGGATTACGACAAATCATTGAAGCACAAGCAAAATCTGGTGCTGCTATTGAAAATATTGTTGTTAGTGGCGGTGCAGGACAGCACCCGTTGATCCGCCAGCTACTTGCTGATGCTTGTGGCGTTCCTGTGATTTCAACACAAGCCAGTGAACCAGTATTGCTAGGTTCTGCTATCCTTGGTGCCGTTGCAGGGAAAGTCTGTGAAGATGTCTCGCAAGCTATGGACCAATTTAGTGCTATCGACTTAACCTACCAAACCAATGAAGCATATAAAAACCGCCATGATACAAGATTCGCCTCTTTCTTGCATTTGCAACAATGTGCTAGAGAATTAAAAGGTTAATCACGTTGATATGACACTCAAGTAATATTTGGACTAAAGAAAGCCGTAAACCGGCTTTCTTTAATAGAATTCGTTTTGCTTATCGAGCTTAATTTAATAGAAAAACCTGCGCTATAGCTCACTTTTAGAAGCAATATCTTGTCCATAACGAATCGACCATTTCCTTTGGTACCAAATCGTAATCTCCCTCGACCATTGGAATAGACAAGGAGACCTTCCCTTGTTTATCACTGTAAGCTTTCACAATGAATTTTTTATAGCCTTCTAGCCTTGCATTCTTAACTCGAAACACTTCGCCACATACATAACCTAAATCCCCTTTATCCGCAGTTTGGCGAATAAAATTATATTTCACATTTTTAAATGAAGCAGATTCTGGATAAGATAAATAGTCTTCAACGCTACTCTTAGCCATTTTCACAAGATCAGGTGTAGGGGTATAGTTCAATGTCACACCTAAGATAAAAGAGCCCCCAGTTAACAATAAAATTGTGAGCAACTTTATGATATTCATATTACTAAGCTCTCATTTATTCAATAACAAGCCAATTGACCAAAATGACCTAATAATTTCGCCCCAAAATATACTTAAGCAGTTATCTTCAGCCAATTGTAAATAAATAATAATTATTTTAATAACAACCAACCTTATCTATATAAGAATACCTTATTAGATAACTTGTTTTTCTAATTATTACCCCAGATAACTGCTACCAACAAAGCGAATAAGTACAATTAGATTGATATGGGCTATTCGTATTTATACTTTATTTTACACATCTAATGAGTAAGTATACCAGTATTAAACTAAGAATATAAATAGTACTCGAAACATTAACTGTTTCAATTTGTATTTTTTTAACTAAAATAGTTTCAATTACCCAAAAACAGAAACAATAATAAGCCTTAACTGTTTATCATAACTTAACAAAAATAAACAAAAATATGTAATAAAACAATTCAATTCAATAATAGTCATGTCTAAATGTTAATTAACCCACTTAATGAGTATTTTCACTCAATATAAGCGTAAAATAGAATTAATTAATAATAAATCCGTTATTTTCAATTAAAATTCATCTAGCTTATTTAGATATTATAAAAACAAAAAATACCTAAAATTCAATTCACTACGAAATAACATATTAATTTGCATCATCTCTTAGCTTAATTTTTAGCATATCGTTAACGAGTATCTTTATTTCAGGCTAAATTAGCAATTTTATAGTACCCGTTAAAATGCAACGCAACCTAATCAATTGATTAATAAAACAAAAATAACAAATAAATTGATTAAAACGACGTTAACCATATGATAAAAAATAGTTAAAACCATCAACCCACCTTAAGAAACATAAGAATATTTAACTATATGCATATTGTAATTTACCATTGAATGCCTCTATATCTCTTCTTTTACACAATTTTTGATATATCTGACCAATCAAAATTACAGAATATTCCTAGGATAATTGATGCATTTAACCAATACATAAAATTATCCGGCTAAATTTGACAAAATATTTTTTTTATCTCATGTAGCATTGCTTTCCAAAGAAAAAGGGTTAACCATGACAAATACTCAATTACTATTACTTGCAACTAATAACATCAGAAATAACGTAGATCTAAGCCACTCTCAGGAATCTTATGTATACCAGTTTTACTATGCTAACGTCGTAGGTCACTTCGACAGCATTCAAAATTTTCTTACTGTATTTAAACAGCAGACGAGCGCAATATTAGATACATCACAACAATTAGCAGAACAGCGGCAGCAGATATACTCAACAGTTGAGTATTATTTAGAAATAGCTGAAAAACGCTATATTGAAAGGAAAAAAATACTAGGCAATTAACTTAACATTACAGTTGGAAAGGCCTACAAACCAAATTAGGCCTTTTATCGAAAATTTCTCTGTTAAGTGTTTATTGCTCTTGTAGCTCTAATTCAGCAATTATAGGTAGGTGGTCGCTAACACTTGACCATTGAAACTCTTTACTATCCGTTGGAATTTCCATTTTTTTCACATCCCAAACTTGCCCTTTAAATGTAAAAATATGGTCGATGTCTATGGCTGGGTTTACCGCTGGCCAACTACGATAATCAACACCTTTAAGCTCAACTGGGTTCCACATATAACGAATTTCTTGGATAGGCTGTTCATTAGCTGTTGAATTGAAATCTCCCGCTAATATTTTTATTGAGGCCGCAATATTATCAAACCCCGTATCTGTATCCCCAATACTCGCATCTAAAATATGGCGCACTTGCCCAATGCGAATGGTTGGATCTTTCTGCCAATCCAGATGTGTTCCCATCACAATAATTGGTGCATCAAAACCTGGCTTTGATATTTGAGATATTAATACAACCCGTTGTTCTGCATCACCAGAAGGTAAATTAATTACTTTAGATTTATCAATTTTATATTTTGATAAAATTCCTACACCGTACTCTCCACCATCAAAATCTAATGCCTTACCAAAAGCAAAATCCATCTTATTGGCTTTAGCTATTTCTTCTAGCTGGTGAACTTTTTTACTACGAGCGGTTTTATTATCAATTTCAGTTAAAACAATCACATCAGCATCTATTTTCGCAATCGCCTTATTTAGCTCATCAAGATTACTGACATCTGGTGACAACTCATTTTTACCAATGTTATACGTTGCGACTTTAATGGTCGGCTTGTTCGAAGTGTAAACTTTATTCGGAGTTCCTCCATCCTGTACTTTCAGAATTTCGGAACCCGACATTGTTGCCATCGCACCACAAGAAACTAGAATTGTGGTGGAAATAACTGTTTTTAGTAATTTCATTGTTTTCCCCTGTTAATGACTAATACAACAGAATAGTGCAAGTATTTAATAAAATTCTCGCGGAGCTAACCCCCGTTAACTTGCAGTTTTCATACATTAACAGAGAATAAAAAAGATATAGTGACCCAGTCTACAATCTTATTTCGAGAGAAAAAAAAACATCTTTTTGACCGTCAAAATAGAGAGCTATCGCACTCCTATTCACTTAAGGATAAGCAAGAAATTCAAGAAAACGTGATCAACATACGATAAATTATATTTCACGCACTTTGTCTTGCTTCAAATTTATATGGGAAAACAACCCCTTCTTTACGTTCAACAAAGTCACAATCGACATCTGCAAGCCATTTTTGTAGCCTTTTCGCTGTTTCTCGTGCCATTTTACTGTAATCAATTCGCACAGATGTCAGTGACGGATGGATATGATCACAATTTGAAGTACCTTCAACACAAGCAATTGCTAACATTTTTGGTATCTGAATTAAACGTCTTTGGCACTCAAAAATGACACCAAGTGCAATCATTTCATGACTGCAAATCACAGCTTCAAGCTCAGGTTGGCGGGTCAACATCTCACTAATTGCCTGACGACCAAAATCCATCGTTGCGACATACGGAGTTGTAATACTTTGATCTGCACTTTGGTTATACGCCAGCATCGCTCGGTTCCAGCCACTTAATTGCTGACTTTGCATTTTACTGTCCATTTGAGCACCAATATAACCTATCTTCTTATACCCTTTTTGTAACATATAGTTGGTTAAAAAATTAACCGCATCTCCAACGTTACTTTTTATGTTCAACGTGACTGGATGATTAGATTCCCCCGCAACACTGACTACAGGGATATCTAAATTCTTCAAATAATTCGAAACGCTTTCTGAGTTTATCGCCCCAAAAACAATCAAAGCTGCGGGGTTACTCTGCAATAATGTCGATAAAACCTCAGACTCTTTTTTTTGCTGGTAATCATGGCTACCAATAACAACTTGATAACTATTTTTGTTCAGTGCTTCTTGTAAAGATTGCAGAAAAACTGAACTGGCATTATCACGCAAAGACGGAATTAAAACAGCAACGGTACGGCTTTGGCCTGACGCTAAAATACCTGCTGCGGAATTAGGTATATAACCAAGTTCTTCAACAGCAGCATTAATTTTTTCACGTAACTTATCAGACACTAATTCGGGTGTACGCAAAGCCCTAGATACCGTCATGGACCCAACGCCTGCGAATTTTGCAACGTCCTGCAACGTGACTCGCCCTGTATTTTTTCTTTTTCGTATTTTTTGCATGTAATACTTTTACTTAGCCTAAACTGATTATTAACCCTAAGGTTATTGATCTTTGATGGTCAATTTTCATTCGAATCAAGCATGTTTTTTGCTTTTTCTCATGTTCTAGATTAAATGCGCTAAAAATAGCCAATATGGTTCTATTAAATCTAAAGAAACAGTCAATATCACCAGTCCTAGTTAACTTACCACAGGTTGAATTTGTTAATCAGCAGAGAAGTGTGTTCATTTCATATTTGCTCGCTATATTTTTTTAAAATGATAGCGCTATCACGAAAATGAAAGATTCAACTAGATAGCGCTACCATAGAACACTACTATTCATTCAACCATTACAAAGATAATAATTTCACTCTACCAGGAGCAACCCGATGCTAACGACATTACTGACCCCTAACGTCATTCAAGTCGTCGACAGTGCCAATAATTGGCAAGAAGCGATAAAAATCGCCTGTAACCCATTAATTAATAATAAGTTCATCGAGCCAAGATATATTGATGCAATAATTCAATCACACGAAAAAATCGGCCCTTACTATGTATTAGGCCCAGGTATTGCCATGCCGCATGCACGTCCAGAAGACGGAGTAAACCAATTATCTCTTGGGTTAACCGTTATCAAACAAGGTGTTGAATTTGGCTCCGATGGCAATGACCCAATCAAATTATTAATTGTACTAGCAGCCACTGATAGCAATAGCCATATTGGTGCTATCGCGAAACTCGCAGAACTATTTGATAATCAAGACGATGTAGATAACATCATGCAATCAGAAAACGTAGATGACATTCTAAAAATCATCGCTAAATACGAATAAGCTAAATATTAAGGTAAACATTATGAAAATTACTGTTGTTTGTGGAAATGGTTTAGGTACTAGTTTGATGATGGAAATGAGCATCAAAAATATCTTAAAAGATTTGCAAGTTAATGCAGATGTTGACCATGTTGATCTAGGCTCAGCAAAAGGCACTGTGAGTGATATCTTTGTTGGTACAAGCGATATTGCTGAACAATTAGTCGCTCAACAAGTTGGTGGCGAAATCGTTGCTCTCGAAAATATGATTGATAAAGTTGCAATGAAAGAACGTCTCACCATTGCTTTACAAAAACTCGGCGCGATGTAAGCGGAGGCACTATGTCATTTTTTCGTTTTCTGATGCAGGATGTTTTATCTGAACCAGCCATTCTTGTTGGTCTAATCGCACTTATTGGTTTGATCGCACAGAAAAAACCCGTCACTGAATGCATT
This sequence comes from Providencia sp. PROV040, assembly GCF_032706145.1. NCBI lineage: Bacteria > Pseudomonadati > Pseudomonadota > Gammaproteobacteria > Enterobacterales > Morganellaceae > Providencia > Providencia sp. PROV040. Next base: position 2,899,493 of record NZ_CP120530.1, read on the forward strand.
AAAGGCACCATTAAAACCATAATGGGTTTTGTGATCTTAGGCGCTGGTGCTGGCTTAGTTGTCAGCTCTTTAGGTGATTTTTCCGCTATTTTCCAACATGCTTTTGGTATTAATGGTGTGGTACCAAATAACGAAGCTATTGTTTCTATTGCACAAAAAAGCTTCGGTCGTGAAATGGCAATGATTATGTTCTTTGCGATGCTAATCAATATCTTGATTGCTCGCTTAACACCATGGAAATTTATATTCCTCACTGGGCACCATACGTTATTCATGTCCATGATGATAGCAGTTATCTTAGCTACCGCTGGAATGGAAGGAACTCTATTAGTCACTGTTGGCTCACTGATTGTTGGCTTTTGTATGGTATTTTTCCCAGCAATTGCCCACCCTTACATGAAAAAAGTGACAGGCTCAGATGATGTTGCGATTGGGCATTTTTCAACGATTTCCTATGTCCTAGCAGGGTTCATTGGAAGCAAATTCGGTAATAAAGAACATTCAACAGAAGACATGAATGTCCCGAAAAGCTTACTGTTTTTAAGAGATACACCTGTCGCTATCTCTTTCACCATGTTCATTATTTTTATCATTACATGCTTATTCGCAGGCGGTGATTTCGTTCGCGAAGTCAGTGGTGGTAAGAATTGGTTCATGTTCTCATTAATGCAATCCATTACATTTGCTGCAGGCGTATACATTATTCTGCAAGGTGTACGTATGGTTATTGCAGAAATCGTCCCTGCGTTTAAAGGTATCTCAGACAAATTAGTCCCTAATGCGAAGCCTGCTTTAGACTGCCCAGTGGTATTCCCATATGCACCAAACGCCGTATTAGTCGGATTTTTAAGTAGTTTCGCTGCTGGTGTTTTGGGAATGTTCGTTCTGTATGCATTAAATATGACGGTTATTATTCCAGGCGTTGTACCGCATTTCTTCGTAGGTGCTGCTGCCGGTGTTTTTGGTAATGCAACAGGCGGTCGTCGTGGAGCTATCTTGGGTGCATTTGCTCAAGGGCTGCTTATTACCTTCCTACCAGTATTCCTATTACCTGTTCTTGGGGATATTGGTATTGCTAATACTACATTCAGTGACGCTGACTTTGGCGCAATCGGAATTTTATTAGGCATTATCGTCCGCTAAAACAGAACTCCCCATGGCAAATTTGCTAGTGGGGAGTTTTTTTACAACGCCCCTACTTTCCCAACCAAGCACCATCCCTAAATAAGAATTCCTGTAATAAAATTAAATCATCAGGTGTTACGTGGATCATACCTTCACCAGGAACATCAATTTCTGCAATCATAAATAGAGCCAACGTGGTTAATGACGGCAATATGAGTATCAACCAATTTTTCCCTTTTGTCCCGCGTATATTGTAACCAATAAGAATATTTGAACAGATAGCAAAAAAGATCAGTAAAAACCAAGTTGCATTTGGAATTTGGTGTCGCCAACTTGCCATCGTTTTTTGTTGAGAAAGATAAAGGTCGCTAAATGCACTGAGTACAGAAGCCACAATAGGGTTTGGTGTTTGACTTGCTTCTTTTACCGCGATTTCCCATAATTGACTCTGCTTTTCCAAAGAAGTCATCCGCCATTGGTTATTTTCGTCACTGATACCTGACTTAAAAAACTCAATCCGAGCTTCCAAGTATTGTTGAATAAGCTGAGAGGCTTTTCCTCTATCATCAGTGCTCAATAACTGTGCTCTCTGATATGCCGTACCAATAGCAATAGCTTCATTTTCTTCTGTTTGCTGACGGTTGTTATAGCCATTAATCGAAATTGATAAAACAAACCCTATCAATAAACCCAATAAAGATAAAATCGCCCCTAAAATAATTTTAGCTTCATCATCCGTCGCTTCTTCGTGGGCTGATTTACGCTTAAAAATATATTTACCAACGTAGGCAGAAATAACTAACAAGATAAATGTGATAACAAATAAAAGAATGGAATCGATTGGAGAATCATTGATCAACTCAGAAATATTAAACATCGTATAAACTCATGAAATTTATTTCCTGATGATATAACACAACTGCAATACAATTATCTAGACAGTACTATTTTTTTGCTAAATTTCAGATAATAACAACAATCAGGCATCATAATACGACATCCAATTAGCTAACAATAAAGCACAACCCCCTAATACAGAATTCACTCACTATATTTACCTTAAGTTGATTATCAAAATATATTTTCATTACATTTTTTCGAAATAACCCCTAATTTTCATGATTAAATCAGGTGAGTTCTCATCCAATATATCAATATGGTGCACATAAAAATAAAAACCCATGCTAACTTAATAGAATAGGTTTTAACTGCGGTAATTCTTTTAATTAATATTACTGGCTATTACGCATATCCATAATCATTTTACCATCGTAATCTGCACCAACAACAATATTAGGTACCTCACCTTTATATTTATGAGCTTTAATCTGCTCAATCTCTAACTGTTTCCAATTGATCATTTCACGGGTAATAGTACGTTGTAATATCGCATTCGCTTCAGCTTCTTTCTGAGCAGCATACAATTTTGCATCTGCTTCTTGGCGCATCGCAAATGAACTTGCTTGTGCGTTACGTTCTCTGGCGATGGCTTGTTGTTCAGCAGACTCTCTTTCCGCTTCAGCAATAACAACCTTTTTCTGAGCTAATTCACGCTCTTTTTCTGCCTCTGCTTTTGCTTGGTTGATTTGCTCTTGGCGCATTTTGGTATTAACCACTTGCTCTTGTACAACCTCAGGCAAAGTAATATCTTGGATCATGATTTCTTTTATTGTATAGCCATAAGGGGAAGCATACCCTTGAATAGCATCACGAATAGATTCTTGTAATTTTCTTTGTGTATCTGCAGTATAAAGATCTTGTGCATTAGCAACATCTTTACCAAATTCTAAAATCGTTGAGATCAGCTTTTGGCGTACATATTTATCTAAAGCTTCACTTTCTGTACCACCATTAATACGTAATACAGGAGCTTTCGCACCATCAAACTGAAGCATTACCGTAATATCAACAATAGATTTTAATTTATCTTGCGAAGGTACTCTTAGCTCTTTTAGTGATACTCGAATATCTTTTGTTGAGTACGTATCAAATGTTGTAAACGGATTAATTGGAAAATGTAAACCTGCATCATAAGCAACTGGGTCGACTTTTCCTAAAAATGTCCCCACCTTAACCGAGCCATCTTGTACAATAGTATATGAATTGATCCCTACGAGACCAATAACTAGAAGTAATGCAGCACCGACAACCAATTTAATCATTGATTTAAATTGCATGAGTTAATCCCTATCAAATTAATAATTATAATAAAGCGCCTTATTGTCACCACTTATTTTCTAACTACAAGTCTAATAATCCTAAATTTAAAAGCACTAAATCTGCTGTTTCTATCTTGATAAAAATGAATCGCTGACCCATTACAGATAATTTTGTTATAAACCTAGTTTTATCCTTTTAAATTATTAGTGCTTATTTTCAATCATAAAACACAGGTATGATTATTTATAATCACTCTCTCGATCAGTTTAAACAACATCCACTCCATCAAAAAGCCAAATCATCATTATTTTAAGCCAAGTTAGTGATGAAAGTTAGAGTATAATTTCAATTAATGGTAAATGGAATTATTGCGATCTTGATCACTGTTGTTTTTAATTGATTAAATATAATCATAATGACTAAAATAAATCATGGCGGAGAAAACCATGCAAATAAAAAAATCGATTGAACGTATACCTGGTGGCATGATGGTTGTGCCATTAGTACTCGGTGCCCTAATCAACACCTTTGCTCCTCAAGCCCTCGAAATCGGTGGCTTTACAACATCACTGTTTAAAAATGGTGCCCCTGCTCTTATTGGTGCATTCTTGCTTTGTATGGGTGCAGGAATTAGTTTTAAAGCGGCGCCACAAGCTTTATTACAAGGAGGTACAATTACCTTAACAAAACTAGTCGTTGCGATTGCTCTTGGTCTAGGCGTCGATTATCTCTTTGGAATGGAAGGGATTTTTGGTTTAACTGGTGTTGCAATTATTGCAGCAATGAGCAATTCAAATGGTGGCTTATATGCCGCTTTAGTTGGGGAGTTTGGTAATAAACGAGACGTTGGTGCTATCTCAATTTTATCTCTTAATGATGGGCCTTTCTTTACCATGATTGCGCTAGGCGCAGCTGGTATGGCAAATATCCCTTTAATGGCATTAGTTGCGGTTCTTGTTCCGTTAATTGTTGGCATGATCTTAGGAAATCTAGACCCACATATGCGCGATTTTCTAACAAAAGGTGGGCCAATATTAATTCCTTTCTTCGCTTTTGCACTAGGCGCAGGGATCAACTTAGAAATGCTATTACAAGGTGGACTCGCAGGTATCTTGCTCGGTGTGCTGACTACGTTTGTTGGCGGCTGGTTTAATATTCGAGCAGACCGTCTAGTAGGAGGTTCAGGTATCGCAGGCGCTGCTGCCTCAAGTACCGCAGGAAATGCTGTAGCAACACCACTCGCTATCGCACAAGCCGACCCATCCTTAGAGGCTATCGCGCTTTCTGCTGCTCCTTTGATTGCTGCATCCGTGATCACCACCGCTATTCTAACCCCTATCCTGACCTCTTGGGTTGCTAAACGCCAACAAGCAAGACAACCCCAACAAACTGAAGAGTAAGGAGTTATTTATGAAGCTATTAGTTATTGCAGATGACTTTACAGGGGCAAATGATACCGGTGTTCAATTTGCTAAAAAGCATGCGCGCACAGAGATACTTCTTGATAATACACAAAAACATTCTTGGTTTGCTGATGTCGTTGTGCTTAATACAGAAAGTCGCGCATTAAATGCACAAGTTGCTTCAGAAAACCTACGAAATAGCCTGAAACCTTTTTTATCTCAGAAGGATAAACCTGTCATTTATAAAAAAATTGACTCAACATTTCGCGGTAATATCGGGGCAGAAATAGAGACAATTATGTCAGAAACAGGCTTAAAACTTGCTATTGTTGCCGCAGCTATTCCTGCGGCAGGACGTGTAACGTTAAATGGTGAATGTCTCGTTCATGGAAAAGCACTTATTGAAACTGAATTTGCTTCTGACCCTAAAACACCAATAGTTTCATCACGTATCCAAACTATTCTCCATCAGCAGACTACCCTGCCCGTTATTGAAGTGAATCTAGACCAAATACGTTCAGGGCGATTCGCAACATGGTTACAAGCACAAGCGCCAACGCAAGGCAGTATCATCGTCACGGACGCTGAAAATGATGAAGATTTAGCACTAATTGCTGAAGCCGTATTTTCAATAGATCAACCTTGCCTACTCGTTGGAGCTGCGGGCTTTGCAAATGCATTGCCTGAGAATATTTTCATGGATAAAAAGCAAGGGCTACCGTTATTTATTGTCGCTGGCTCAATGAGCAGCGCAACAATTGAACAGGTAAACTATGCACAAACACATTGTGATGCCAGTGTCATTGATGTTGATGTCACACAAGTACTTGCAGCCACTACACAAGATAACTACATGGCTGCGCTCATCAAAGAAATTAGTCAAACATTAAACCAACAAAAACACACCATCATACGAACCAGCCGAGATGTGCAAGATAGGCATCATATTGATGACCTATGCAATACCTACGGTATGACTCGTAATGAATTGGGGAAAAATATCAGCGACTTTATTAGTTTGCTGACCTTAAATACGCTGTCTGTTGCCAGCATCGGGGGACTTTTTTTAACAGGTGGAGATATTGCGATTGCGGTTGCCAATACTTTGGGAGCAAAAGGTTATCGAATTCAATCTGAGGTACTGCCATGTATACCTTGCGGCACTTTTATTGACAGTGAAATTGATGACTTACCCGTGATCACCAAAGCGGGAGGGTTTGGTCAAATAACCACTTTATGCGAAGCCATCAAATATATTGAGGAAATTTATTGTGAAAAATAATGTTGTTGCTATTACCATGGGAGATCCTGCAGGTATTGGCCCAGAAATTATCGTCAAATCCCTTGCAGAAGGTGAACTGGCAGGAGCCTCTGCCGTTGTTATCGGTTGTGCATCAACAATGCAGCGATTAATTAAATCAGGGGTAGTTCCTCAGATAAAAATCAATGTGATACAAAATATCAAAGAAGCTCAATTTTCAGCGGATACCATCAATATTATTGATGAACCCCTAGCCGACCCTAGCGCACTTATTGCGGGGAAGGTCCAAGCTCAAGCTGGTGACTTAGCATTTCGTTGTATTAAACGTGCGACTGAACTAGCTCTCGCAGGTGAAGTGAAAGCGATTGCCACTGCACCTTTAAATAAAGAAGCATTGCACCTTGCCGGGCACAACTACCCAGGTCACACTGAACTACTTGCCCAGCTAACCAATACCAAAGATTATGCCATGGTGCTTTATACCGAAAAATTAAAAGTCATCCATGTCACAACACATATTGCATTGCGTAAATTTTTAGATACATTAAATAGCGAGCGTATCATAACCGTGTCTCGTATCGCATCAGACTTTTTAAAACGCGTTGGCTATGAAAAACCACGTATTGCGATCGCTGGCGTTAATCCTCATGCTGGGGAAAATGGTTTATTTGGTGATGAAGAAATCGTATATTTACAACCAGCTATAGAACAGGTAAGGTCTGAAGGTATTAATGTTTATGGCCCTTGTCCTCCAGATACTGTATTTTTACAAGCCTATCAAGGGCAATATGATATGGTCGTTGCCATGTATCACGATCAGGGTCATATTCCTTTGAAATTATTAGGTTTTTATGATGGTGTTAATATCACTGCGGGCCTTCCGTTCTTGCGCACTTCAGCCGATCACGGAACCGCATTTGATATTGCTTGGACGGGTAAAGCAAATCCTGAAAGTATGGCCATCTCACTTAAACTTGCGATGAATGTAGTATAACTAATGAGCACAATGGATAGATTAGATTTAATACTTGAGTATCTTAAACAGCATAACCTCGTCACTGTTGAAGAACTAGTACAAGCATTATCCGTGTCAGCGGCCACTATCCGGCGTGATCTCATTAAACTTGATGAAACTGGGGTTATCTCTCGCACGCATGGCGGTGTAACCCTAAACCGTTTCATTCCTGTTCAGCCCACTACGTCCGAAAAAAACCAGCGTAATCTAAGAGAGAAACGGGCTATTGCGAAAGCGGCAGCCCGTTTAATTGAACCAGGTAGCACGGTTCTACTTGATGCAGGAACAACCATGCTTGAGCTAGCGCGAGAGCTCACTCATATGCCCCTGCGTGTTATCACCTCTGACCTCCATATTGCCCTTTTTCTTTCTGAATTCAAACAAATTGAAGTCACAATTGTTGGTGGAAGAATTGACGATAGTAGCCAATCTTGTATTGGTGAGCATGGGCGTGTTTTATTACGTAGCATTTATCCTGATATCGCATTCATTAGTTGTAACTCTTGGAGTTTAGAAAAAGGAATTACAACACCAACAGAAGAAAAAGCAGGTCTAAAACGTGACCTAATAACAAATGCTACACGCTCTGTTATGCTTGCTGATAGTAGTAAATACGGTAAATGGTCATTATTTCGTGTCGCTCAAATAGACGAATTGACAGATATTATTACAGATAACCAACTTCCACTCGATATTCAGCAAAAATTTATAGATTCTTGTCGTACTAATCTAATATTGGTTTCCACAAATGCCACTTAATGCTATTGAACTTGATTTCTTTATAAAATAAAGTAGCGCAACCTTCCAACCAAACCGCACCAAACATTGCATTTCATCTGACAACAAAATATGTAAGGAACCACTCATGAGCGAACTGAGATTAGCTTATAACAATTTATCACCTGAAGCGTATAAAGGGCTTATTGAATGCAAAAATGCATTGGATAAAAGCGGGTTAGGTAAAGAACTAATAGAGCTTGTTTATTTAAGAGTTTCACAAATCAATGGCTGTGCATTTTGCCTAGATATGCATGCAAGCTCATTACGTTCAAATGGTGTCAGTAACAAAAAAATAGACACACTCGCTGGCTGGCAGGTTAGTCATCATTTTAATTCATTAGAGCGCGCTGCATTAGCTTGGACCGAAGCTGTCGTTAATATAGCTACCAGTGGTACATCAGATGCTCTCTTTAATGAATTAAAACACCATTTTTCTGATGAACAAATTTCTGATTTAACTATCGCTATTGGTTTAATGAGTGCCTTTAACCGTATAGCAATAGCACTGAGACAATAGTAAAAATTTGTATAAAAAAAGCTTGCTACCTTTATGGCAGCAAGCTTGTAAATTCTACTTTTAACACTATTTTTCTTCATCACGTAATGTTAAAACTTCATACCCATCTTTAGTGACTAATACCGTATGTTCAGATTGAGCAGATAATTTTTTATCTCTTGTTACGACCGTCCAACCATCTTTTTTTGTTTTAATTTTCATCCCACCCTGGTTAATCATTGGCTCTATCGTAAATGTCATTCCTTCTTTTAATTCAACCCCTTTCCCTCGTACGCCGTAATGAAGAACTTGCGGATCTTCATGCATTTCACGGCCAATACCATGCCCACAATATTCGCGTACGATACTGTAACCTTTAGATTCCGCATAATGTTGAATAGCGGAACCAATATCACCCAATGTCGCACCCGGTTTAACTTGTTTTATTCCTTCCCACATAGCAGCATAAGTATCTTTAACTAATTTACGTGCTAGTGGTGAAGCTTCTGGCATTACATACATTTTACTTGAATCAGCGATAAAGCCATTTTTCTCTAGCGTAATATCAACGTTAATGATGTCTTTTGCTTTTAAAATTTCATCTGTTTTTGGAACACCATGACAAACGACTTCATTCAACGATGTATTCAAAACATATTGGTAGCCATATTGCCCTTTACTAGCAGGCCTTGCTTGTAATTCATTAACGATATAGCTTTCAACTTTATCATTAATCTCCATTGTGGAAATACCCGGTACAATAAATGAATCCAACATCTTAAAAACGCTAGCCAAAAGTCGTCCAGACTCACGCATCAGTTCAATTTCTTCTGCTGTTTTAATTGTAATATTATTCATGAACTTTTCCTTTTAATTCAATTGACTCTTTTTCTAACATTTCATTGACTAACATAGTAAATGTCTTATTCGGGTTTAGTTCAGCTTGCATACCAATTTTAATCCAAAACTCTGCCTGTGAATTAATCGAACGGGACATAACCTGGCTCGCATGGCGCAGATAATCATGCAATTCATCTGAAATTTTTACGATACCCAAAGCAACCTCAACAATATGATGTGTATACAAATCATGTATAGATCATATAACAGGAAGATGATGATTCAAAGCATTCACGTTTTGTATAGCACAAAGCGCATGAAAAACAGCCCATAAATACTACTTTAAGTTGCTTAAGTTGATTCCGCCGTCAAAGTATTTGAATCGTTGATCCGCTATCATAAATTCCGAAAAATGTAATGATTATACGTAAATTAGCATTATTTTGATTAACTCGGCCATGTGCTGGTTTAACTGCCGTACTATTAATAAACTAATGATCCGATTACAACATGAGCTCAATAAATAAAAGCTGGAGAAAAACATGTATAATAAAATTTTAGTTCCTATTGATATAACAGAAAAAAGCTTAGCACATTTAGTTATGGCTCATATTCAATACCTTGCTGAATATGAAAAAGCACATATTCATTTTTTGGCAATTATTCCTACTGTTCCTTTCTATACCACAATGGGATTTGGTTTTGCTGAAAAAGCTGATAGTGAACAAGAAAACGTCACGAAGCAGCTCGCTGAAATAATTAAAGAATTTAATATTCCAAATGATAAATACAGTGCTCAAGTTTTAATGGGAACACCAAGAGATGAAATCTTACGTGTTGCAGAGGAAATTTCTGCTGATTTAATCGTTATTGGGTCAAGGCGCCCAGGTATGTCCACATACTTTTTAGGTTCAACAGCATCAATGGTTATTCAAAATTCAAAAATTTCTGTTTTGACTGTCCGATAGCCGCTATTAATTATAGTAATCTAGGTAGCCTATTATTGGGTTACCTTGTTTTTTCGTGTTAATCTTACATACATGGATTATTCACTCCACTAAGCTATGTATTGCAGATTTATTTTTCACTCAAGGAATGTAATGAAAAAACACTTACTCTGGATCAGTATTAGTATCAATATAATTTTAGCTATCGCTTTAATTACAGTTATCTACTCGTTTTTAAATATGAAAAATCAGGTGATGACTATAGTTGAGCAAGCAAAGTCAGGAAAGTATATCGAGCAAGTACAACAGCATACGAAACAACTTATTCCAAATACTCTTAATGAACTAAAAATCTTAGAAACGGGTGGCAACTCGTGTGACCAGTTTTATCAAAAAGTCGATGTAGTTATTGAATACTTACATAATAATCCAGAGATTATTGGAGCACAAACCTACACCGAACAATTATCTTCAGTAAAAATGGCCATTGATAAAACCCCGATTGTTTTAAAAAATAAAGCTTGTAAGAGTGGAGTTTCAAGTATTAATTATATCATTGAGGCACTACAACCGGATGAGCCATAATTGGCTCATTTATTAACAACATTAGAATGCTCAACATCCAACCAGCTGATAAACTGGGCTAAATATTTCAAAAATTCCTCATCAGCAAAAGGCTCTATACTTTGACGTAAAAAATAATTTATTTCATTTTGTCGTTCTGGATAATATTGAACGAATTTTTGTATATATTCAAATAATGTTTCTGGCCAGTCACTATCATTTTTCCAACGTAATATATTAGTGGAACGAATGAGCTTTCTCGATGCCGCCCGATATAATAACTTTAGCTCAGAGTCATCATGACAATGATTAATTTGATCGATATAATCATTCAATACATTAACAAAATCGCCATTAACTGCTTCTGCTATTTCTCGCGAAGGAACAAATTGGCTAAAATGTGTTGCTAAGTCATCTCCATAAATGCAACGGCAATGATGCTTAATCCAATATCCCCAACTATATAGATTAGCCTCACTCATCACATCCGTAAGAATACCAATATCAAAATCAATTTTGCTGACCTCAATGTGATTAACTGTTAATTGAACTTGTATTTCATTCAATCTGGTTGTTTCTAATTGAGTAAGGGCACCACATAATACAATGCATAGATCTAAATCTGATTGCTGTGGCTTCGCACAGCCTTTTGCAACACTACCATACACATAAATGCTATGGAGCTTGTCTTTTAATATGCAACTCAGCCAATAAATAGATTCTGTTATTATTGACTGAAATTCTGGTTGAAACGGCCTCTCTTCAGGAACAGGAATATACTTATAATCTTTTAACTTCATAACCACCTAACTCTCAAAAATAAGTGTTTCTGTTTGTACTAACCATTCATAGTAGCCAATAACCTCGCGACCATTTAACCAACGAGACAACATATCTAATATTAACATTACACTGACTTCTTGCTTTTCTTTCTGTGAATGATTATTTGGTAAATAATGAATTCTCTGCGCATAACACATATCTGGTGTTGATAGAGCAACGTTTAAATATTGCTCATTATATTCGCCAACCACTAAACCAATAGATAGAGGATGATTAATTGCTATATATTGAGCTCTTTGCGCTAAAATTTTCAATGTTTGTTCCACGTTAGATGGCAAAATTTGACTGGAAGAAATAGCGATCCCCGCTGAATCTAATGTCCAACTTAACAGCCCTGCGCTAAATTGTTCACTGACTATTATTTGTAATTTCCTTTCTCTTAGGGATTTGCCAATTTTTTGCGCTAAACCTTCTGTCCCTTCAAATATCAAGTTGTCCCCTACTCCTTGCTTCACTAATTGCCAATCTCTTTCCATCAATTCTTTTTGTGACGCAGGTCCCGTTAGCTTTAATTCAATAATAGGCATTGAAGAACGATAGCCTAAAACACAGTTTTCAGGTAAAGGTAAGCTATCAAATTGCTTCGCAAGACTACTTTCACTACGGCCAAAACTGGTTAGGCGTAAACAAACTGGTGGCTCTGGCAATGTAAAATGTGCTCGTAACCTTGGCAAAATTTGCTCATTCACCATAACCTTAAATTCAGAAGGAACACCAGGAGTAAAAAAAATCAGACAATCATTCAAGACTAAAGAAAAGCCACAAGCCGTTCCTACAGGGTTATCAATTAATTCAGCATTTTCAGGGAGTAGTGCTTGTTTACGATTCGTTTCAGGCATAACCCGCCCTCTGGCAATAAAATAACGCTCCATGACTTCAACCCACTGAGAATGTTCAACTAATGGAACTCCCGCAGCTTTAGCCGCCGCCAAGGCGCTTAAATCATCACTTGTTGGCCCAAGCCCGCCGTTAACAATGAGAATATCTGCAGATAAACTACGCTCAAGGAAAGTAGCGACTAAACAATCTAAATTATCACCAACCGTTGTTCTGCTACTCAAAGGGAGACCTTGTTGAAAAAAACAGTCTGCCAACCAAGCGGCATTTGTATCAATTATTTGTCCGTATAAAACCTCATCGCCGGTACTCAACATTTCAACAACTAACATCTATGACTCCCTGATTATATAAATCACATTAACTGACTAAATTACCTTATTATCAAGATGACTAACATCAATTTTTATTCACCTGAGTTCCCCTTTTAAAATATCCAGAACTCATTAAAAATAAATGGTTTAGGATAATTCTCACCCTATATGGTCATAAAAAGGCTATAGTTTTATATGCAATTGAATCCATTATTTTTTCACAGCAATAATAGAGGCTACATGTTCAAACTAAAACCAATTAGATCTGTTGCATTATTTTCTTTAGTTTTATTAGTTTCTGGGTGCCAACTTGGAGGATCTCCAAATTCTAATTCAAACTCAGATTCAAAATTTGGAGATTTAAGTGAATTAAAAAGAATAGACTTTCCTTCCACAGAGGCACCTAAAGGTATTTCTGAAGGAGCATTTGAAGTTGAGTACGATAATGGTCAGCCCAAATTTAAAACATGGGTATCTAAAGGATGTTTTGATAAATATATCAAAACCTACTATGAAAATGGCAAGCCTGAATCCCATATTGAACTCAAAGACTGCAAGGTACATGGAACTGTCCGCACTTACCATGAGAGTGGCCGTAACGATATCGAAGTCAACACACTGCAAGGTAAATTATCAGGGCCATTTATAATTTATCACGACACACCTAGTAATAAACCCAATATTACGGGCACATTTAAAAATGAAAAACTCGTTGGAATAGTGACCGAATTTGATGAAAATGGAACGGTTATTTCTAAAGCTCTCATCCGCGATGGTGAAATTACCGTATTGCAATAATTCAACTAACAAGATAAAACAGATGCGTATGATTTACAAAGATAGCTAAAAATAGAAACCCGCAAGTAGCGGGTTTCTAATAAATTGAAAATGAAGACGAATATAACTAAATTAACTCTTTCACTTCAAAATTCACTTCACCGCTGAGATCAGCATCATAATCAACACCATTTAGGCCAAAGCCAAACAGACGGAGAAACTCAGCTTTATAGCCTTGGTAATCCGTTAATTCATTGATGTTGTTATCATTAAGCTGCTGCCAAATTTCACGGCATGTGTTTTGTACGTCATCACGCAATTCCCAATCATCTAAACGTAGACGATGTTTTTCATCGGTCTCTGGCACTGCGTCATTGAATAACTTAGTGGCAAATAAGCGTTGAATTTGTTCAATACAGCCTTCATGGATCCCTTTTTCTTTCATAATCTTAAAGACAATAGAGATATATAACGGCATGACAGGAATTGCAGAGGAAGCCTGTGTTACAACAGATTTTAATACAGCAACATACGCTGCCCCACCCTTAGCTTGCAATTTTTGATTGATTGCATGAGCCGCACGGTCCAAATCTTCTTTTGCTTTACCCAATGTACCATGCCAATAAATTGGCCATGTTAAATCCGTACCAATATAAGAATAAGCCACAGATTGTGCGTTATCGGCTAAAACACCCGCTTCATCTAACGCATTCATCCACAGTTCCCAGTCTTGGCCACCCATGACTTTCACTGTATCTGCGATTTCCTGTTCATTGGCGGGTTCAACAACAGCTTCAATCAACACATCTTTGTTGGTATCCAGCGCAACAGATTTGTACGGTTCACCAATAGGTTTCAAGGCTGAACGTACAATTTCACCTGTTTCAGGCATTTTACGCACTGGTGATGCCAGTGAATAAACCACTAAATCAATTTGGCCTAAGTCTTGTTTAATCAAGTCAATAACGGTTTGACGGCATTCATCAGAAAAGGCATCACCATTAATGCTTTTTGCATACAGGCCTTCTTCTTTCGCTGCTTTGTCAAAGCCGGCGGAATTGTACCAGCCCGCAGAACCTGTTTTACTTTCACTGCCTGGTTTTTCAAAAAATACACCAATGGTAGCGGCTCCGCTGCCAAATGCGGCGTTGATACGAGAAGCCAGACCGTAACCGGTGGATGCACCAATAACTAAAACTTTCTTAGGGCCATTTTTCAGCTCGCCACGTGATTTCACGTAGGCAATTTGCTCACGAACATTGGCTTCACAGCCTGCTGGATGAGCTGTAGTGCAGATAAAACCACGAATTTTAGGTTTGATAATCATAGTAATTTTTTCTTGGTAGCTAACAATCAGGGTCTAATATACCTGATATTATCCATTTACTTAAGACAGAGTGAAAATAAATAGGGTGAACAGACCAGTTTATTGGTTACTTTCCCACTAATTACCTATTTTAAATCATTGAGAGTTTCAATAACACGGCGTAATAAATCTAACTCTCGCTCAAGGTTAGTTGCTTTCTCTCTAGGATAATGACCATATATTTTTGTGACGCCAAGGCGACTGTCATTATAGCACTCATCACCCCAGCAAATATAAGACATTGAAATATAATTTTTTAAATATCTGCTGTTGAGATTAAGGAACGTATCATCATGTTCCCAGAGCAACCCTATGACGCATTTGGGAAATACTGCAAGATATTAAAGAACTCATCCAGAGGTAAAGGATATGCCTAAAACCATTACCAAGAGAAACAATAAACAACCATAACCTGTACTAAATAATTTGCTAGCCGCTTATTGCGGCTTAGGGGGGATTAAATTATGTATAACCATCACTGAGTAAACAATATCTTTTTTATTGTGAATTTTGCGAAAATGAGCATTACTAACAATACCGACCATAATCTGCATGCCATCTTTCTCATAAACCCGCTTAAATGGTGTTGTTTCGTCATCAGATATTTTATCTAAGAAATAAACATTTCGTTTATAGCGTTCAATTGTTTGCTTTGGCAAACCATATACTTCAAACATTTTCTGGTTAATCGCATCATACTCAGCCAAAATGACTGATTGGTCACGGCTATCTTTTCCTTGGGAGGAAACGAGCATTAGCGTATTTTTTTCCCGAGAAAACATCAATAAAAACAGTTTATTTGCTATTTGAGGAGAGTTTGCTGATGAACATAACGCACCTCCTTCTTGAAACTCAGTACATTGCAATCCTTTTAACTGTAATTTTTTTATATCTTCAGGGGTTTGCCCCCACTTAAACCCATAAGGGGCATCTAGCTTTTTCGTTGTGCAGCCAGAAGCGAGTACGAGTATTAACGTAAACAAAATTCCTTTTATCATCACTTCTCAAATTCCAATTAAGTCATCTAATTTGATACTATCAAAAATGAATAATTAATCAAAAATTAACTTTTCTATCATCATATTAAATGACTCGATTGATTTCTGTACCGTTAAAGCTGCCTTACTCTTCTTTGTTCTCCTGTTGTTTAGCCTCTGCCATAGCAATTTCTTTCAACCAATCTGCTAATAACGGTTTTGTTTTTACTGTATCTAATAACGCTCGTTCATGTTTAGTTAATCGTACAACTACAACTTCAGTTTTCATGTTAGACATAGCCTGATCCTCTTTAAGAATCAGAATAGTGACACAAAACACTAACAGAACGGTCTGACTTACGGTTTTTTACACGAATTTCGCGTTAGTTGACACAATCAAAAATACTTATGCTATTTCAAAAGAAACACATTGAATATAAAGAATAAATACACCTAATTAAACGACATCAGTTCAGCAGATACTAAATATTTGAAGGGAGTTAGATACAAAAAAACCACCTAAAGGTGGTTAATTGCTAATTTTAATCATTTCTGATTAAAATTGAGATGGTGCCCAGGGCGGGACTTGAACCCGCACAGCCTAAAGGCCGAGGGATTTTAAATCCCTTGTGTCTACCGATTTCACCACCTGGGCTAAATTGTCTTTCTCAAAAACTTGGATAAATTATTAATCTACCCGACTAACCCATGCATTTAATAAAACACATCGTGATTAGCTAACTTAAAATAAAACACTTAATAGCGTTTAATTACTTTAAGATGGTGCCCAGGGCGGGACTTGAACCCGCACAGCCTAAAGGCCGAGGGATTTTAAATCCCTTGTGTCTACCGATTTCACCACCTGGGCTAAATTTTGGAGGCGCGTCCCGGAGTCGAACCGAGCTACACGGATTTGCAATCCGGTGCATAACCGCTTTGCTAACGCGCCTTATCCGAATTTCTTTCGAAATTTGGAGCGGGAAACGAGACTCGAACTCGCGACCCCGACCTTGGCAAGGTCGTGCTCTACCAACTGAGCTATTCCCGCGTAAAGCTTCACTTTTCAGCTTATGCTTTTCAAACTGGCTGATTTACTTATTTATTTTCGTAAACCATGTTGCCGTTCGATGCGTTGCATTCTACTGATTTCACCTATCGAGTCAATACAATTATTGAAATAATTGGATCGTTCGCTGTTTTTTCAATCATTTCGATCACGCTTCGCTCAAATCACCCCATGCAGCCTTTAAATATTGGAACATTGACCAGAATGTTAAGATAGCTGCAACATACATTAGTGCGATTGAAAGGTTTTCAATCAATGGCGTTGGACGCCACAATAAACCGACCAGTGACATCATCTGAGCAGTGGTTTTAAATTTACCAATCCAAGAAACAGCCACACTACTACGTTTTCCTATCTCTGCCATCCATTCACGTAAAGAAGAAATGATAATTTCACGTGCAATCATGGTTGCTGCTGGCAAAGTCACATACCAAACATCGTAACTTTCAGTGACTAACACTAACGCTGTAGCAACCATAACTTTATCAGCAACAGGATCTAAAAAAGCACCAAACTTTGTAGTCTGCTTCCACAGTCTTGCTAAAAAGCCATCAAACCAATCAGTTACCGCTGCGATAACAAAAATAAGCGCGCATGCAAACGGCCCCCAAGTAACAGGGAGATAAAAGGCTAATACAAAAAACGGTATTAGGATGACGCGAAATAATGTCAACCACGTTGGTATGTTTAATTTCATCACGCTCACTAACTTTTTGACCAAGTTGGATATTATGAATATGTTGCCCTAAGACACTCACTGTTTCAATGCATTATAAATCTTTTCTGCAAGGGCGTATGAGATCGAGGGCACTTTTGCGATTTCTTCTATACTTGCATTACGTAAAGGTTGTAACCCGCCCATATATTTTAGCAACATCTGCCGACGTTTCGGGCCAACCCCCTCAATTGACTCTAATGCACTAGTACTTTTGACTTTTGCTCGTCGTTGTCGATGCCCCGTAATCGCATGATTATGTGATTCATCTCGGATGTGTTGGATTACATGCAAAGCTGGGGAATCAGGTGGTAATGAAAAACCTTCGCCTTCTGGTTTTAAAAATAAGGTTTCAAGCCCCGCTTTACGGTCGCTACCCTTTGCAACGCCAATCAGCAATGGGTGTTTTTTATCCCAATCAACCTCTAGTGAATTAAACACATCCCTTGCCTGCCCTAATTGGCCTTTACCCCCATCAATAAAGATAATGTCAGGAACTTTGCTTTCATCAATGTGTTTACCATAACGCCGTGTTAAAACTTGATGCATAGCCGCGTAATCGTCTCCAGGGGTGATCCCTGTAATATTATAGCGCCGATACTCTGATTTCACCGGGCCCGATTTATCAAACACAACACAAGAGGCGACTGTTTGCTCCCCCATCGTATGTGAAATATCAAAACACTCCATACGATTAATGTTTTCTAAATTAACCACTTTTGCTAGTGCTTCCATACGTTGTTGCACCGTCGAGTGTTGCGCTAATTTTGTTGAAAGCGCAATTGATGCATTCGTTCTCGCTAATTTTAAGTAACGAGCCCTCACACCACGTGGCTGACTTTGAATATGAATTTTACGTCCCGCGATCTCAGAAAGAGACTCAGCTAATAATTCTTTTTCTGTTAATGCAAAATCTAATAAGATTTCGCCAGGTAGAGTTCTATTTTCACTTCCTTGCAAATAAAACTGACCTAAGAAGGTTTGAACCACTTCCTCAAGCTGTGTATCTGCTGGAATTTTAGGGAAATAACTGCGACTACCAAGGACTTTGCCTTGACGAATAAAAAGTACATGCACGCAAGCAAGACCAGATTCAAAAGAAACACCAATAACATCTAGGTCATCGCTATCACCAGATACATATTGCTCTTCCGTGACAGCTCTTACCGCTTGGATTTGATCTCTAAAACGCGCTGCATCTTCAAAGCGTAGTTCTAAACTTGCCTTTTCCATACGGTCAACTAAACCAGCCAAAACTTGTTTATCTTTACCCGTTAAAAATAAACGTACATATTCCACTTGTTGATTATAGTCTTCATCGGAAACCAACCCTTTAACACAGGGACCTAAGCAACGACCAATTTGATATTGTAAACAAGGCCTTGAGCGATTTCGATACATGCTATCTTCACATTGACGTATCGGAAATAACTTCTGCATTAACGCTAATGTTTCCCTTACCGCATAAGAACTCGGGAAAGGGCCGAAGTACTCGCCTTTAGCATGTTTCGCCCCTCGGTGCATCGAAATTCGAGGATGAGTTTCACTGCTTAAAAATAGATATGGATAAGATTTATCGTCACGTAACAATACGTTATAACGTGGCTGGTACAACTTAATATAGTTGTGCTCAAGTAATAGCGCTTCTGTTTCAGTATGAGTCACCGTCACATCAATAGAGGCGATTTGCTTTACCAACTGCTCTGTTTTGCGGCTACCCACATTTTCACGAAAATAACTTGCTAAGCGTTTCTTAAGATCCTTTGCCTTTCCTACATATATAACCGTTTCCCCAGCGTCATACATACGGTATACACCAGGTTGATTAGTAACTGTTTTTAAGAAAGCTTTCGGTTCGAACTGTTCTGACACTCGAGTAAACCCTGTTTTGCTGTGATTAAACCATAACTGATAGCTATATGAGTTAATTCTACATCACTACAGATATTAAGTTTACTAAACATTCGATATCGATAGGTATTTACTGTTTTAGGGCTTAAGGAAAGGGACTCCGCTACCCGTTTTATAGGCATTCCCTGAGTGATCATTAACATGATTTCTAACTCACGCCCCGATAATAAATCATATAAATCTTGTTGATTACTATAAACTAACCGCTGTAGAGCAAGGTCTTGGGCAATATCCGGCGATATAATTTTCCGTTTAACACTTACAATTTGTATAGCTTCAATAATGTCTTCTTCTGTCACATTGATACTCAATAAACCGAAAATGCCAATATCTAATGCTTTTAAAAAAAATGCAGGGTTATTTCTTACATTGTAAATAATGATCCCAACATCTGGTTGAGTTCGACGTAATGTCTGGATTGTTTTTAGTGAGTCATAACGAAAACTATCACTACTGACTAAAATCATATTTGCTTTTTGGCATCTATTCCATGTAATCACGTGTTCTAGTGATGAAAAAGAAGCAACAATTTTATAACGTATTTGACGTGAAAAAATAGCCTCAAAACCACGAATTACAATATTACTGTCGTCAATTATTATAATATTAATCAATTAATACCCCTATTGGATTTTAAACCTAATAGTGAAAAATAATAAATGAATAAATAAAAAAGTCATATACACTTTTTTATTTATTTTTGTTTTATTAAAAATAACTAAATTATAATTTACATGAATGAATTATGGGTATTAATAATTAAAGGCCACCTTATTGAGTGGCCTTTATATTAAGAATAAAATGATATGTTATTTTTTCCAACTAAACGACAAATGGTTTCTGATACTAAGTAGCTTTTCTCAAAAGAGCTGATTGGTAAAAACTCAAAACATGAGTGGAAATTAAGTGCACCAGTAAAATAATTTGGGGTTAAGATACCTCTTGCTGATAAAGCAGAGCCATCCGTACCACCGCGCATTGGGATCACCTTAGGTTCAACCTCTTGAATTTTCAATGCATCAAAAATTAAATCAATCGCTGTACGGTCATCTCCTAATGAGTCGCTAATATTGCTATACACATCTACAATGTTGCACTCAATTTTTGCACGCGGATGACGCGCTTTTATTAACTCAATCGCTTGTTTTATAAAGTGTTTTCGAGCTGAAAAACTATGACGGTCAAAATCACGGATCGCCATTTTAATTTTAGCATTATCAGGGTTTGCTATTAAATCTGTCACATAAAAGTAGCCTTCGCGATGCTCTGTATGTTCTGGGGTATCAAAACGATCAAAGCAACCAATAAAATCATGAGCTACACGAATAGGATTCAACAATACATTCTTAGCTGACATAGGATGTGCGGTAATACCTTTAATTGAAACTTCAATAGAAGCAGCATTAAACGTTTCGTACACAACCTCACCAAGAGCACAACAGTCAATGGTATAAGCAAAATCAACGTTAAAACGGGATAAATCCATAATTTTAGAACCGCGTAGGCCAATTTCTTCGTCAGGTACAAACGCAACGTAGATATCCCCACAATCAAAATCGGCATATTGCAGCTTATTCATTAATTCCATGACAACCGTTACAGCGGCTTTATTATCTGCGCCAAGTACGCTAGTTCCATCACTAAAAATAATCGCTTCACCGATATAAGGTGCAGCTTCAGGGTGCTCATCTGATTTAAACCAAATATTTTCTTTTTCATTTAAACATAAATCTTTGCCTTCATATCTTAAGGTTTGAGGCTTAACGATGGGAGATAACCCAACATCAACAGTATCTAAATGAGTCACAAAACCTATTTTTGGCGCTGAAGGCTTATTGCCTGGGCGCATTGCATATAAGATGGCATGGTCATCAATATAAACATCTTTCAAGCCATAACTTTCAAGCTCTTGCGCTAATAATTTTGCCAGCTCACGTTGCCCTTCTGTGCTTGGAACAACCGTGCTTGCTGCGTCACTTTGGCTTTCAATAGCGAGATAGCGGTAAAAACGCTGCTCTAATTGCTTACCTAATTCGTTCATTTTATATTCCTTGCATTAACTATATTTACCCTACCTATTTAATAGGTAGGGTATTGGCCCTACTTATGGTGCAGGATGCCATGTGTAACCACTGTCGAAACCAATTGGGATATCAAAAGCCCAGAATAAATATAATGTTGAAGTTAAAATAATTAATAGCCCAACGGTGAATGGGATCATCATTGAGCACAATGTTCCTATTCCTGCATTTTTATAGTATTTCTGGCAATACATCAGGATTAACGGATAAAACGGAAACATCGGTGTGCTCACATTCATTGCAGAGTCGCTGACACGAAATGCAGCTTGTGTTAATTCAGGTGAAATTCCGACTGCCATTAGCATAGGCACTAATACTGGCGCCATAATTGCCCATTTTGATGTCGCAGAAGTAATCATAATATTTAAGATAGCCGTTAATAGAATAACGCCAAAAACGGTCATTCCAGATGGCATATCAAGTGTACGTAATAACTCTGCCCCTGAAAGCGCTAATAATGTGCCTAAATTAGAATGTTGGAATGAATATAAAAATTGGGCAGCAAAAAAAGCAAAAACAATAAATGGGATAAGTGACTTAGTAATATTTTCCATTGCCTTGACAACATCTTTTGTTGATGTAAAAGATTTCGTCATATAACCATAAACAATGCCTGGCAAAGCAAAGAAAATAAATAATAAAGGCACAACAATTTGCATGATAGGTGCTTTAGGGCTAGTTAAGCTACCATCAGGCCCACGTAATGGAGAGTTCTCTGGCCATAATAGTGCAAATAATCCGATACCTAAAGCAATTAGTACTAAACCAGAAATACGAAAAGCACGATTCTCAGCAGCAGTAATTTTACCTAAATTTTTTTCAGAATCAGTATCAACTTCGTTTGAACTGATTGGGCAGTTTTTATTTAGCCATGGTTCAACAATCTTCTCAGTGATAAACCAACAGGTAAAAATAACCCCGAATGTACCACCCAAACTAAAGAAATAGTTACATAAAACATTTACGCTATAACCCGGCGCTAGCATTTGTGCAGCATCTTGCGTAAAACTTTGCATTATTGGGTCAATAATTGATGGCGTATAGCTTGCAGTAAATCCCCCCGCTAAGCCTGCAAATGCAGCAGCAATCCCAGCTAATGGATGACGACCACTCGCATAAAACATCATTGCTGCAACTGGCATTAAAATGACATAGGCAGAATCTGAAGCAATATGAGAAACAATCCCCACAAACACCACTGTAGGCGTTAACATTCTTGGTGAAATAAACGACAACATTTTTTTCAATGCGGTATTAATGAAACCACTGCTTTCAGCAATACCAATACCTAATGTTGCCACTATCGTGATACCAAGAGGAGGGAAATTAATGAAGTTTTTAACTGCCGCAGTGATAAATAATATGATTTCCTCATACTGAAACATATTAACTATAGCAATTTTTTCTTTTGAAATAGGATGGTAATAACTAAAATCTACGAAAGAAAGCAGATAAGATAAAAACCAACATATAATCAGGGCGTACACAAACAGCATAGTCACATCAGGCATAACATTACCGATGCGCTCGACACGGTTTAAGAACCCTTTTTTCTTGGGAAGTGTTTTTGTTGTCATATTTACAAGCTACTTATGTTATTAGAATAGAAACTTTATAACAGTAAATAACCTATATATAAAAGTAAAATATTTTTGTGATTAGTTTTTACAGGATAAACCAGTTACAAAATAAAATATTAGAATTATTTATATTAATTTTAATTACCAAAAATTACATATCTTAAATTTTATTAACTTATAGATTTAAATGCAGGGTATATCACTTAAGTATTTGACTTCGAGTCTGCGCATACAAAAAAAGGAATAATAATTACACTTTTTTTGTATGCAAGTAAATTACACTAATGTATGTTATTCACGCTTTAATTTTTCAGTATTTGCAATATAAAGTGCAACGACTAGTACCAAAATCGCCCCTGCATGCAACAAAGTTGTCATAGGGTCACTATGATCAACGATAATTAAACGAATAATCGCAGTAATACCAATATAGATAAAATACCTTAACGGGAAATGATAGCCCGACATAAAATATTTTATTATCAAGGCAATAAACTCAAAGTATAAAAAATAAATGACAATGCCTTCTAACAACTCATAGGCCGTCGCCCCTTTTGAGCTACCAAACATTAATGAGGCCATTGTCACCGTTTCTTTAGCTAAAAAGAATACAAGTACGGCAGCGAGTGAGATCAAGCCAATATTTAATATCCATTGTAGTACCCACGCGATATTACTCGCATGACGCATTCCTTTCATACTATTCATTTGTTATTCCTCTGAACAACTTCTAAACCTAGTCATTACCTTAATTGTAAAACAAATTTAAGTCGACCGCATGACAAATAAGAGGTCAATTTAACGAATAGAATCAAAAAATATAGTCTGATCGACTGCCACTGCATTCCTTATTACTTACTATTAAATCTATAGCCACAGAGTTTAATCCGATGATGGGGACATCATTTCCATAATATCTTTCTCTGTCAACATGGGTGTTCTTTCAACAAAGTTATAATATTTGGGCTTACTATCTATGTAAATTTGCATACTCATTTGCGCATCTTTACTCTCTTTAAATAAAGCTGCTGATGCATAATATGTTGAAGGTGTGAGTAAATGATAAAAAAGGTGTGAACCACAATTTTTACAAAATGCACGTTCTCCCCATTGAGATGATGCAAAAATTGACACAGACTCTTGCCCCTCTACCATTAAATCGTTACCACAATCAACACTAAAGCCTGGGCCGCCATTCCATTTTTGACACATTCCACAATGGCATACACTGACATGACTAATATCTTTTGCTGTTGTGATTTTTACAGAACCACACAAACATTGGCCTTGATGTATAGAATTTCCTTTATGTAGGTCGTAGATTTATTACTCAATATAAGCATATTTACAGCAAAAAATTCAGATATGACTTACTTTTCATGTATTCTGAATTGTCGGCCAGTAAAACGTTTATCGTTAACAATATTACGCAACTGAGAACTATCAAGTTCTTTCGCTTCCCGTTCAAACTCTATATCTGCTTCATTTTGGTCTGTATTTTGTAACACATACTCATACGCTACTTTATTGTGCGCTATAATTTCTGTTAATACTGTATTATTCGCAGCTTGAGCCGCTATTGAAAAGCCAGTCAAAATAACGATCATAATAAATATACGAGCTAGTAATGTTTTTTTCATCATTATCTCCTATTCCGTTATGACTGTTTTAGCGCAAATCCCTGTCAGAAAAAACAGGCTATAAGTAAGTGTTCTCATGATTAAGTAAAGAGACGTCAGAACTGTCAATGACGTAAATCGAAACCAAATAGGGTACTATTCCCTATTTGGTTAATACCAATATCTAGTTATAATTCTTCATGATTCGCCTTATCTGTAGAATTGACTTCTCTTAACAAATACCAGCAGAAATATATTAGTACTAATATTCCAACAAATAACAATACCCATAAGGTAATCGTCAACCAGTTAAAACTACCGTCAACCACTTCCGTTATAGTTAGCCTATCTACACCACCCAACTCAATGATTGTATTATCAAGAAATAGCTGAGGATAATTTGTCATTAACTCATCAACGCTATCTGGTTTCCCTACAAGCTGGCTTGTGGTCAATTCATCAAAACTAGCTTGTTTATTCCCCCAAACAAGTAAATACGGAGCGGGACCTTGCAAATTAAAAATAAGGTTATAAGCATCTCGTTTTCCCGTTAGCCTTGGTGGCTGATCTTCCCAACTCCCTTTGAGGGCTGAAATTCTTACTTTCCCCACCATTTCACCATAGAGCGCTGTGCTCGGATTGCTAATTAAATCACCATCTATTGTTTGATTATATGCAACAATGTTAGTGAGTAATTTCCAGCTTTCACCTCTATCAGATGAATACTCTATTTTTAGTGGGATCACGCGGTTTGATTGTTGCAATTGTATTTGTAATTCACTCAGTGGCTGTGCTCTTGGTAATTGATAGATTATATGATCTTTTGAAACACCATCATTCGTCATCTCAAAATGAAATAGTTCTTGACGATAAGTTGAATTAAGCACGCTAGAGGTCGCATTGACCTTTAATAAGTCAGGTATAACAATATCTGGACCACTTACTATTACAGCCATAAGATAAGGTGCATTCAATGCCTTTGAGTTGCCATTTAATAACTCAATATTATTGCTTGCAATAGTTTCTGAATTTAACTTCAAATTCATAATCGGCTGATTTGTTGCTATATTTAGCCAATTTTCTTTGTCGTCACTGGCAAAAACAAATACCTTTGCCTGCCATTCTTTCTCGCTTTTAGCCCAGTCTAATACTAGGTTTTTAATTGGCGTATCTTTAGTTTGACTTTGATTTTTCGTTAATAAATAAGCCTGATAAGCCACGTTGTCTTTAACTTGCATACTAGGCAACTCAATTCTATTCACTTTGCCAGGGATAGATTCTACTAATAGATGTTGCTTTTCTCTACGCACATCATCATGGGAGTTAACGCTATCAACCTGAGTGACCAAACGCTGTGGTGTAAAAATGATCTTTTCATTTGAAACGGATTTTTCCGTATCTGAAAATAATACTGAAGGTATTTCATTACCAGTACCATTAAAGACTCGAACATCTTGCAACGTTTTGGGGTACGCTGAGTTCATATACGCATTTACGGGAAGCTCTAACCAGTAAAAAGGAGCCGATGAATCAAGCACATTTATTTCTGAGCCTTGATAAAAACTATAAGGAGTAACCTCTTCTACTGCCTCTGCATTCAAATGACTTGAAAACAATAATGACAATGAGAAGACTGCAATGAGCCTTACTAGTCCTGTATTTTTAATTAAACTCATGGTTGTATCTCCTTATCAACTTTCCCTTTTGTATCTTTTGGTGGTAATGGCGAAAAATACCCAACAATTAAAATTAATAATGCAACACCAATAAAAGAAATTGCACGAGAAATACCACCTTGCCCGTATATATCAATTAAGAATAACTTGGCAATAACACAAGCAAAAATACCAGCCCCCATAAACCACCAAATTCGATTTTTCTTAATAGAGGCAATAATAATACAGACTAAGGCAGCCAGTGCCCAACTGATAGAAAGTACAGTTTGCACTAAGCGTGAATCATAAAGTGTGTCATAGTTCCAATTTAGCTCAGCAAAATCTGCTATTGCACGAATTAAAATACCGTTAAACCAATAAGCAGAAAGTGCAATTGTGACTACTAACAAACTACGTAAAACCCAAAAGTTAACCGCTGTTACTTTACGTATTTTTTGAGAAAGCCCTTTACGTATTAAAACTAACGTAGCGATACTAAATAACCCAGCTTCATCTAATGGATTGATTAGCGGTATATAATTCCAAAATGTCAAT
The DNA here is from genome assembly GCF_032706145.1 of Providencia sp. PROV040. Taxonomy (NCBI): domain Bacteria; kingdom Pseudomonadati; phylum Pseudomonadota; class Gammaproteobacteria; order Enterobacterales; family Morganellaceae; genus Providencia; species Providencia sp. PROV040. Next base: position 2,926,380 of record NZ_CP120530.1, read on the forward strand.
TTACCATCTTCTAAATTAGCATAGCCGGACAATATAATTAGCCCGATAGCAACAGGAGTCATCGAATACCAATAAATCAGTCCATTACGTTTCATCGGCGGCATTCTATTTTGTTGTAGCCAATAGAGAACAATAACAGTTAGCGTTATGGCCATGACATAAATAAAATATCCCATTTCGTGCATGCCCCAAGGTAAAATGGAGACGAACCAATTCACTTGAGTGGCAATAAACGCAAGAATTAGCCATAAATTGGCGCTATGGAGTATTCTTTGCATCCAACGGTCACGAAGCTTATATGCATGAATAACAAATAAAATAGAACTACCTAAAACAACTGGCCATATGAGAGAACCTTCACCACGCCCCATTGGGTTTTGGTCGTTTAAGAAATCTAAACCAAGATAATAATAACCTGCAATCCATAGAATAGACTGGCAAAGTAGCAAAGGTACCCAATTAATATAGATAGCATATAAACGCCAGAACCAAACTGAAATAACAACCAAGACTAGAATAATAAAGCCTTCAGACTCACGGCTCCATGATAAAATATCAGTAAATAACGGTAACCAACACAACCAAGTCACCAAACCAATAATTAAGAAACCATAACTAAATAAAGTAAAGTTACTGTCTTCTTTACGACGAATATGGAAAAGCCCACCAGCCATAAAGCAGGCTATTAATAGCACTGGAACCATATAAGTACTACTACGACTCCAATATAAATAAGGATAATCACTTAACAAAGTGATTGCGCTAATAACAATTAATAACGAGCCGATAGCCGCCATTTTTTTCTGGTTTTGCTGTAAACCGAACCAGAGGATTAACAACCCTTCTAATGACCAAATAATCGAGGTCCACTCAAATGTTAGCGCTAATGGAATAGCTAAAGTGATAAACCCAGCACCGATAATAATATTTGCTAACGCCATATTCTTGCCAGCGGATTTATAGCGTTTATGCACTTGTAAACCAGTAATCAGATATAACAAACCTACTATCAGTGAAATAAAGGCTGGTAGTAAACCTTCCCCTTCTGAAATAAAGAATTGAAGTGCAATACTGATAAAAGGAGGGACAAATAGAAGTGTATTATCAACAACCAATTGCTTACTATGTTCAAAGCGTAGTGAGAATAGCTGTGTTAAGGCATTAAATACCACTAAATTAGCGATAATAAAAAGTTGGCAAGATAAATAATAGTCTGACTGGTAATTATCTAGCCCCCATAAAATGGCAACACCATAAGTCATCACCATACCAACTAAATTTAAAGGTCGCCAAGCTTGCCACACACTAATAACTAAGATACCAATTGATAACATCAAATAATAAGAAAATAAAACAACATGGCTTCCACCGCCAGTCGAAAGCAATATAGGTGCTAAATACCCACCTATCGATGCAAGAACAGCTAAACTAATTGTGCGTTGCAATAATGCCAAAGCAATACTTGCCGCGCAAATAAGTAACATAAAGGCAAATGCCATCCCATAAGGCATCATCGTATACAGTTTAAAGGCAGCAAAAATAGTGATATATAAGCACCCGATCGCTCCCCCTTGTAAAATCAACCCAAATAATGCCTTTTTATTCCGTAGCCACCAGCCAGTACCTAATAAAGCTAAGCACCCTACTGCGCTGAAGATTAAACGCATTTGAGGTGAAATAATTTCATTTTGCACACTGTAATTCAGCAAATATGCGACACCTAGGAATAACAGTAGGATACCAATTTTAGCAACCGGGTTTCCTTTCATTAACCAACTAAAGAAATGATTGAATATTGATTTATCGTCACTGGCAGTATTTTGCTTTGTCTCAGGTTGATTTTGATTAAACCGATTTGCGTCTACTCGCTGTGCTTGCGTGTTATCAAACCTATTCGGATTGATACTTTCATTACTTAAAGGATGATTAAGGGAATTTTCATGGGTAGTTTGTTCCCTAATGAGAGGCGAGTTTTCTGTATCCGATAAATCATGCTCTTTTTCAACTGGCAGATAAGTCACATGGCTCATTGAGGAAATTTCTTGCTGTTTGTCTTGTTTAGCATCAACACCCGAAAGAGATTCGCTCCCCTCTTGCTCTATGTGCGTATTTTGTATTTCATCTAAACCTGATTGGGAAGACGTCACACTATCGACAGATATACTTGGCGTGTATTTAGCGTTTAAAAGCTGGGCTTCTAATGAAGAAACCTTCTGATTTAACAGCGAAATTTGGTACTGCATCCGACCTGTTCGATTGATGGCAATGATAGCAAGTATCGGAGCTAGCACTAGCAGGAAAACGAATACAAGTCCTATTAGTATCCAAGTGTCCACAAATAGGTTTCCTCATAAAAAAATTCACAATTTAGAATCTGGAAAATAAAGGCTGTGATTACTGCTAGTGTAGATAGCATTGATCCCCTTGCCAACCAAATGTAATAAACTGTTACAAAATAATTCATTACATCCTGCTTTAGGTATACTCCTGGTAAAAGAAACAATACCTTTCTTTGATGATTTATTAATACTCTCATTAGTCATTTTAGTAACTAAGAAAACCCTTAATCATCGTTTAATGACTATTTCGCTCATAAAAAAACAAACAATTGATTAAGCGCCTATATTTTTTGATATTCTGTTTTTGATACTCATAATAGTACTAATAAAATTTTATTAGTACTATTATTTTTATTATGTTATGTATACAACACCTTTAACATCAATATATTAATCTAATAATTACTATCCTTAAATGATTATAGTTATTTAAAATTACATTAATTAGTTTCTTTATTAAACATTGCTAAAAACATATGTTCTTTAATTTAAATAAAAGTAACCACAAGGGAAAATATTAACTGTCATTTTACTGATTTTTATAAAGCAAAACCTACCGAAAAATATCAGGAGAGTTTTTAATGCTAATTCACATTATACTTGCCGCTTTAGGGCCCATAGTTCTTGGATTAGCCGTTGGTTGGCTATCGGGTAAATATGGGTTTATCAAACGAGAGTATTCCCAAGCCTTTGCTGACTTTGTGGTTAAAATAGCATTACCGTTTGCATTATTTCTTGCAGCCGCACAAGCACCGCCTTCAGTATTACTCAATATTGACTATTTATTAGCGCTAGCCGTAGGACTAATTGCAACGTATGTGATTGGTTTTATTTTTGGTAAGTTTATTTTTCGCCACACTAAAAAAGATGCGGCTATGCAAGCATTATCGGTGTCTTTTCCTGATATGGCCTACTGTGGGCCACCTGTATTACTTGCAACTGTCGGGTCATCAGGCTTGATAGCTATGGTATTAGGTAACCTGATTTATACCGTTATTATTATCCCATTTACTCTATTAATGATCAGCGGATCACAGCAAGGTAACAGTATCTTAAAATCAGTTGGTAAAGCCATTGCTCAACCCTTAGTTTTTCTCCCTATTCTAGGCGCAATACTAGCTATTTTAGGTGTTAAATTACCTGAAATATTACAAAACTCGGTAAACGAATTGGGCAAAACCGCGGGCGGAGTCGCTCTATTCTTCCTTGGTCTGCTCCTTTCAGGGATCAAACTTACAATTAGTAAGGAAATTATATTTAACGTCTTTATTAAAAATTTTGTTCAAGCCGCACTCATTTTAGGCACTGGACTCGCCTTAGGTTTACAAGATGATTTACTTAAAGCCGCATTTATCATTGGTGTACTACCCACGGCGACCGCAGTTCCCGCATTGGCAATTAGCAACCAAGCCTATACTGAAACCTCAGCAGGAACCGTGTTATTAAGTACATTAGCTGCCTTAATTTCGATTATCGGTGGTATCACTATCGTCGAAATGCTTTAATTATCAAATAAATAGTCGCCTATATTTAGGCGACTATTTCATTATGGCGCCAAATTCTCTGATGATTTAATCACCCATTATTTGCCAGACAGATCACAAAAAACGTATCATAGTGATAGGTACTTTTCTTTTATACATCTGGGATATGAACAAAAAATGAAAATTAGTGATGAGTTAGCTTCTGCTATCGCTTCCGTTACCGAGGTTGCAGCAGTGGCTGCCTTCGATTGGGTGGGAAAACAAGATAAAAATGCCGCAGATAAAGCCGCTGTAGAAGCGATGAGAAATCGGCTAAATGAAATTGATTTTCACGGTAAAATTGTCATTGGTGAAGGTGAAATCGACGACGCTCCCATGTTATATATTGGCGAACAAGTTGGCAAAAAGTCAGGTTCTATTGGCTTAGATATTGCGGTAGATCCTATCGATGGAACACGTATGGTAGCGTGTAATGAAAAAAATGCCATTGCCGTACTTGCCGCGGCTCCAACAGGAACACTACTTCAAGCACCTGATATGTATATGGAAAAACTTGTTGTTGGGGCTGCCGCTAAAGGGGCCGTTCATCTGGCAAATCCCCTAGAAAAAAATTTAGAATTCCTTTCTTCTGCACTTAATAAACCCATTTCAAATCTTTCAATCGCAGTGCTTGATAAACCTCGCCATCAACATATTATTAAAACTATCCGTAGTTTTGGTGCTAATGTGATTACCATCCCTGATGGTGATGTCCTCGCCTCATTACTTACTATCCTTCCTGAACATCCCATTGATATGATGTATGGAACTGGCGGCGCTCCTGAAGGCATTATCAGTGCAGCTATCGCTCGTGCTTTAGGCGGTGATATGCAAGCAAGACTAATTTCGCGAGATAAAGCCAAAGGAGATAGCGAAGAAAACAAACAACTCGCGGCACAAGAAATATTGCGCTGTCAACAAATGGGGTTAGAAATTGGTGAAGTGCTATCTTTAGACCAGATGGTGAGTACTTCTGATGTCATATTTGCCGCCACAGCTATCACACCAACCATCTTGATGGATGGTGTATCAATAGATGCGTACAGCCGTATTTCAAATACCATTTTGGTTAATGGTAGTGACCGCTCGCTAAAACTGATTAATAATCGCTATTTTAATTAATACGTCTATTACCGTATGTCACATATATCAAAAGGGCTTTTTAGCCCTTTTGATTACTGCGATTTAAGATGAAAATTAACGCTCAAGAGTCATACGATTTAACATCGGAGCGGTTAAAACCATCAAAATTGCAATCACACCAGTCACTAAACCAATCTTCAAGAATACGTCACTGTACACAGCCAAAGATTCGACTTTGCTGGTAAGTTCACCTTCTGGTGCTGCTGCCATTGAAGCAACGTACCCTGCAATAAATGCGGCCGCTGAGTTTGTTAAGAACCATGCGCCCATAATAAAGCCCATTAAACGCTGTGGAACTAACTGAGCTACCATCGCAAGACCAAGGCCTGAGATCATCAGCTCACCAATACTTTGGAAACCGTAACAAATAACCAGCCATTCAACAGAAACAATCCCCGCTTCATTTGCAAATTTTGCACCTAATGGCAAAACTAAGAATGCAGCAGAACATAACAACATACCAATCGCGAATTTATGTGGCATTGGTAAGTTATCGCCCATTTTATTATAAATCGCGGCTAAAATTGGGCTTCCAATCATGATCCATAATGGATTCAGAGCTTGGTATTGTGCGGGTTCAATAGAAAAGCCAAAAACCTCATGCTCTACGTTATGTAATGCAAAGAAGTTTAATGATGTCGGCATTTGACTATAAAGAACGAAGAATACTATCGCTTCAAGCATTAAAATTAATGCAACAATCATTCGACGGCGAGCCGTACCTTTCAGTGCTAATGTTTCTTTGATAAAGATAACTAGAATACCCAAAGAAATAATCGCTAATGCTGTACGAGCGATACCGAGGTTATGCAATAGCCATGTAGAAATCGCGATTAATGCAATAACCCCTGCTACTGTAGCAACTAATCTTGAAAGAACAACAGGAGCAAAGTCAGGTTTTGAGCCATGTTGAGAAACCCATTTTTTACACATATAGAAGTTAATCAATGTGATAATCAGGCCCACAACACTAAGAGAGAACGCGACATCCCAACCATAATGTTTTGCTAACCATGGCGTTGCAATCATTGAGAAGAATGAACCAATATTAACGGACATATAATACATGGTAAATGCGCCGTCTAACCGTGGGTCATCTTTTTCATAGCAGGTCGATAAGAGTGATGATGGATTCGCTTTAAATAAACCATTACCAACTGCAATGGTTGCTAAACCAACATAGACCATCGATACATCATGCCCTGAGAAAGCAACAAATGCATACCCTGCAATCAGAGTGATTGTTCCAAGGACAATGACACGTTTTGTTCCAAGGACTTTATCCCCTAACCAACCGCCAACTGCAACAAAGCCATAAACTAATGCTGCAAACGCTGAGAAAAGTGTAATTGATTCTGTTTCTGACATACCCAGCACTTGGCTTAGGTATATTGGAAGGATCCCTTGAAGACCGTAGTAACCAAAACGTTCCCAGAGCTCGATAGAAAAAATAAGATAGAATGAGCGAGGTTGCTTAAACGCGTTAAGACTAACTTCCTCTTTGTTATTTGTTGTGGACACAAGTTACCTCTAGTACAACCTGTACATATGCAAAAAAACCACGGAACGCTCTATGCGCTCTCGCATTGTTATGATCTCAAGAATTCAAAGTTGAAAAGATTCACTTTTGGTAGGAGGAGTATCATTCCCTGACCTCAAAACAAACAAAACTGTGTGTAGACTTGTTTATGGATCTCAAACATAAATTCAATGAGTTAAAGCATATTTGATTATTTATTCAACATTAACTGACAGATAACCCGCCAAGAACCCAATAATCAATTAAGCCATATACGTTATTTATGCACCAAAATTAAAGAATTAGCTAGTATTAATTACTACTTGAATTGAATTTAATCGTGATTTACTTCAATTTTTTACAAAATTGCCAAATTATTATCGATTACTAATTAGTCATTTGTTTATTAAATGTTAAGAATATTATTCTATAGTGAAACTATAACGCCCTATTTATAACCCTATGATTTATTGCTGTAAGCATTATGGGAAACTAAAAATATCCATAACAAATGAGCACTTTTTTCTTTTATGATAAGAAAGGATTTAGAGAATAGCAGCTGAATAGACATTCAAACTGGAATTTTGGATAAAAAAAAGCCCAGTAACAAACTGGGCATAATGCATTCTACTCAAGGATCTTTTGCTAAATTCAAACTATCACTACGTAGGTGCATTATTACATTACTTCGTGTAAAGAAATGAATGATGAGGGTAAATATATGAATGTTTACGCAAGCAAACAGTATATAGATACTAATAAGACTGGCTAAGAAGGAAAAAAGTTCATCTTTTTTTAAAATTTTTATCTGTTCTTTGCCCAATGTGCTAATAGCAATAATTAACCATTTGATTTATTAGAATTAATTATAAAATATCTTTCATATCATTGCAGGAACTTATCTAACAAGATAACGTAGCCATTAAGAGCTTAGTCCAAAGGATGTCATGTGAAAAAAATATTTTTATTGTGTTTTGTCTTTATTAACGTATTTTTCCTCCCTGCTTTTGCAGAAGAAACAACGCCACTAATAAATGAAAAAACGCTAATTGCACTTGCGGAACAAGGCCAAGCCGAAGCTCAATTTAACTTAGGAATGTTTTATCAGTCTCATCAACAGTTTGACCAAGCTTTACACTGGTACCTTCTTTCTGCCAATCAAGGCTTTACAAAAGCACAAATTAACCTTGGCCTGATGTACCAGCAAGGAACTGGGGTAGAGCTAGATGAAAAACAAATGCTGCATTGGATGAAAATAGCAGCCGAAAGTGGTGACCCTATTGGCCAGATGAATATGGCCGAATATACCTTATATGGCATCAATGATTTATTAGAGAAAAACCCAGAAAAAGCTGAACGGTGGCTAAAAAAAGCGGCTGAACAACATTTTCAACCTGCGATGCTCACCCTCGCCTATTGGTATGAAGAGGGAAAAGCTATCACAAAAGACCCGCAAAAAGCCCAAAAAATATATCTTGCTCTTGCTGAAGAAAACCATCCACAAGCGCTGTATTTATTAGGCTACCAAGCAGCAGTAGGTATGTATGACAAGGTAAACTACCCTCTCGCGTTTCAATATTTTACCCGTGCCGCAGAATTGGGCTTTTCCCCCGCTCAAAACAGCTTAGGTATGTTGTACTTAACTGGACAAGGTACCAAAAAAGATATCCAATCAGCTATAAAGTGGCTAACCCTAGCTGCTGAACAAGGTGAAGCTTCAGCTCAATTTAATGTCGCGCTTATCTATGCGCGCGGCGATGGTATCAAAGCCGACCAAGCAAAAGCCTGTCACTGGTTTATCAAAGCCGCTCAGCAAAATAGTGCCGATGCGCAATATGCAGCAGGAGCTTGCTACCAATATGGTATGGGTGTTGAAGCCGATGATAAAAAAGCCCTACGCTGGTATCAACTCGCAGCCGCTAAAGGCCATGAGCGGGCTGAAAAGAAAGTGTTAATTTTAAAAAACCAGCAGCAATAAACTCTATTTTTCCAACTTACTGTTGTACCACTGATATGAGTAAGATAAAGAAAATCTGCATTGTTTATAACCAATGCAGAGCTTCTATCGATATATACTATTAATTCAAACACTCACAACTTGGCACGGTAAATCCGTTGCGGTCGGCCAACTTTGCCATACTCAATTTCAGCTTCAATTTTATCTTTCGCTAAACAATACTCCAAATAACGTCTTGCTGTAGTACGACTAAGTTTGATGGTTTCAGCAATACTTTCTGCCGTATATTGCACATCAGGTTCAGTAAACAACGCGAGTATTTTTTCAAGTGTAATGATATCAATACCTGTTGGAAGTTCTTCCTTTGATTCCCCTCTCGCATAAGTATTAAACATATCGTCAATTTTACTTTGATTGGTTTTGCTATTTTCCTGTACAACAGATTTACGTTGAATATACCTATCCAATGTTTGGCCTAAACGTTCATAAGCAATTGGCTTCACTAAATAGTCAAAAACGCCTAAACGAATAGCTTCAGAGACTGTGTCCATATCACTTGCGGCCGTCGTAAATACAATGTCTGCATTATTTCTTTCTTGTATTAACTCATGAACTAGGTCAATACCTTTTCCATCAGGTAAATAGTTGTCTAACAAGATAAGATCTGGCTTCATGTATTCAATCATTTTTCTCGCTTCCGCAAGATTACCTGCAAGCCAAACTTTGTCACATGCAGGATAGGCTTTTATATATTCGCTGTGCATTTCGGCAAGCAGCAACTCATCTTCCACTATGAGGATTTTTATCTTGATCATTTTATATCTTCACTTTCGGAATAAAAATTGAAAATACTGTACCATGCGGTTGATTTTCTTCAATAATCACTGCACCATTACAGCGTTTAACATAAGATGCAACGAGATATAACCCGATACCATGGCTATCTGCTATATCTGTTTTCGTTGTGACACCACGCTCAAACCATTTGTCTTGAATTTCTGACGGGAAACCACATCCCTGATCAGCGACTTCAATGACTATTTCCTTTCCTTCATCTGAAAGGTATAACTCAACTTGCTTATTGCCCTGATTATTTTTCAAACTTGCTTCAAACGCATTATCGAGTAGATTACCCAAAATGGCACAAAATTCAGTACTATTTAATGAATCAGGTAATTCATGTAACTGACTACCCGCAGTAAATTTTAATTGTAAGCCTAGTTCTTTGGCTCGGTGGTGCTTACCAAATAATAAACCAGCAACTTGCTTATCAAAAAACTGCCCACGGAGTGTATCAATTAATTGTTGCTGAGATTCTGACTCCCCTTTAATTAGCGCCAACGCTTGGTCATATTCTTTCATTTGCAATAAACCGCTTAATGTTGACATCCAATTAAGGTGCTCGTGCCGTAACGTACGTAAACTTTCTATATATTGGCGAACTTGAGTCAACTGAGAGTTTAGCGATTCAATATCATTTTGGCTACGAAAGCTAATGACCGCCCCCACAAGATGTTCCCCATCACGAATTGCCACCCGATTTGCAATCACGTTTAGGCCATTAAATTCGCAAATCACATCATGCTTAGTCGTTTCAATATCGGTAATAAAAAAGTCAGCTGGCGAGATATGCTCCGACACAAAAGTCCCTGTTAACTGCCCTAGCGGCTTGCTTAGAGATAACATTTTCCGGGCATTAGAGTTAATATTAATAATCTGCCCTTGTATATTCACTGCGATAACACCTTCAAAAACAGCTTCAAATATCCCTTTTTGTACTAAGACTAATTGGGTTATTTCCTCAGGTTCCATACCCAACATTTGTTTTTGAATTAAACGTGAAAATGCCCATGATAAGAAGAGCAATATAATCAGTATCCCTAAAAAAGTGGCTCCTGTTTGTACGAATAACTCACTGAGTGATGTTTCTATTTTGTTGGATAGATAGCCAATAGAAACAACACCGATCACTTTACCTTGCTCATCAAAAATGGGGGTTTTTGCTCTAACAGCATTCCCCATTGAACCTTCGCCATTGATAAAATAGCTTTCCCCTTTCTCTAAAGCTCCTGGTTTGTTCCACTGCATTTGAAAACCAATTTTTTGACTATTTGGGTGATACAAACGAATCGAATTTTCATCACCAATAACAACATAATCGTAGTTAGAATCTTGGTTTAGTTTGTCAGCGATAACCTTCAACCCAGGAATATCTCTATACTTTACGGATTGAACAACACCATCAATAGAAGCAATCAGCTTTGCTTGGCTCATTGCTAACGATTGAATGTTCGCAATCAATCGATTTTCAGCTGTGTCCGTAAAATATTTACCCAGCCCGAGAGTTAAAAAAACAGAAACTATTAATAACAGAAAAAATACTCGTACTGAAAATGAAACTGAATTTACTTTTTTCAATGAGGAGAACGTATATTCTTTTTTCATGTTATATCTCGTTACTGGCTGAAAAGTAAAAATTTTGTTAACTCAAAAATGGTAGGATAACCGATAAATCGGATTCAAGCCAAAGATATAATACACATATTAATAATTAAACACATTAAAACCAAGCAATAAAAAACATATTCAATAATTAAAAACTTTAAAACCATTAAACAAATACAATCTCATTTGAGAAACATGAAATAGGTCAAATATATTAAATACAGTATCTTTAATATAAATATCAGAGAGGGTAATTAAATAAAAATTTATATTTGTTTTTATAAAAACAACCTAAGAGAATTTATTTAATTAACTTTAACATTAGCAACATTTTAAAAACATCTCTAAATGAGATGCAGGATACTATTATGTTCGAAAACATAACGTTTAACCAAGTAAAACGTCATGAGAACAGGAAACTTGCTGAAATAACTCAGTTTTTAAAGGAAAACGATTTAGAACTTGATTCAAGTATTGACGTTTTTATTACGATTTCTCGCAATGAAAAATTAATTGCGTGTGGAGGATTAGCAAAAAATGTTATTAAATGCGTTGCTATTAGCGATGATGCTCGAGGTGAAGGCCTTGCATTAAAATTAGCAACAGAACTGGTTAATCTTGCTTACGAAAATAATACAACTCATTTATTTATTTATACCAAATTTCAAAATGAAAGCTTATTCCAACAATGTGGTTTTCATACCATTGCCACAGTTCCTGATATTATGGTATTGATGGAAAATAGTTGCTGTTATCTAAAACGTTATATCGAAAGTTTAAAAGCACAACGTAAGGAAGGAAAAAAAATTGGCTCAATCGTTATGAATGCCAACCCCTTCACTCTTGGGCATCGTTATTTAATAGAGCAAGCTGCGAAGGCCTGTGATTGGCTACATCTATTTGTTGTCAAAGAAGATACCTCACGTTTTCCTTATAAAGTTAGATTAAATTTAATTGAAGCAGGAACCAAAGGAATAGAAAATCTTACTATTCATAAAGGTTCGGAATATATTATTTCTCGAGCGACTTTTCCTTGTTACTTTATTAAAGATAAAACAGTTGCTAATAACTGTTATACCGAAATCGATATTAAGATTTTTCGTCAATATATTGCCCCTGCTTTAGGGATAACCCATCGATTCGTAGGCTCGGAACCTTTTTGCCAAGTCACCAACCAATATAACCAAGACATGCGCTTTTGGTTAAAAACCGATGCTATGAATTTTCCACCTATAGAACTCATTGAATTTCCGCGAACAATCATCAATGGAACGGCTGTTTCTGCCTCACAAGTTAGACGATTGCTCGCTAAAAAAGATCTTGCGGCGATTAAGCCGATTGTGCCTGAGGCAACCTATCAATATTTACAAGAGATGGTCGCCAATCAAGTCGCATCTGCTCAAAGCCACACCGAAAGTTCTGAATTAGCCATAGGTGAAATATGAAGATAAAGCACGCAGCAGTAGCTGGCACACTTGAATCAAGTGATGTCATGGTTCGCATAGAGCCACTAGAAGACACTCAAGAGGTCTCAATACAAATTACCAGTAGTGTTGAAAAACAGTTTGGGGATGCTATCGCAAAAATCGTACAAGAAGTTATCCAGCAACATGATATTCAAGGGGCACAAATCATTGTAGATGATAAAGGTGCACTAGAATGCGTACTCAAAGCCCGCTTAGAAGCCTTATTGGCTCGCGCTTGTGATATCGACTATCTGCCTTGGGAGGATAAGTAATGACTCCAGAACAAAAATCACGCACACGCAGAAGTATGCTGTTTGTTCCCGGCTCTAATGCAGCTATGTTGAGCAATTCCTTTATTTATAAAGCGGATGCTTTAATGTTCGACCTTGAGGACTCCGTCACTTTGCGCGAAAAAGATACGGCTCGTCGCTTGGTTTACCATGCATTGCAGCACCCGCTTTATCAAGATATTGAAACCATTGTACGGGTCAATGCATTAGATTCCGCTTTTGGTGTTGCTGACCTTGAAGCCGTTGTTCGCGGTGGTGCGGATATCGTCCGCCTTCCTAAAACGGATACGGCACAAGATGTTATTGATATTGAAAGTGAAATCTTGCGTATAGAAAAAAGCTGTGGCCGCGAAGAAGGCAGCACAGGTTTGCTAGCCGCTATTGAATCACCAATCGGCATCACTCAAGCTGTGAATATTGCTCATTCATCACCAAGACTTATAGGCATCGCATTAGGTGCCGAGGACTATGTCCGCAATTTGCGCACCGAGCGGTCTCCAGACGGCGTAGAACTCCTCTATGCTCGGTGCGCCATTTTACAAGCCGCTCGATCAGCAGGTATTCAAGCGTTTGATACCGTTTATTCTGATGCTAATAATGAAGAAGGTTTCCTACGCGAAGCCGCTCACATTAAACAGCTCGGCTTTGATGGCAAATCATTAATTAACCCAAGACAAATTGAGTTACTTCATAATTTATATGCACCAACTCAAAAAGAAGTCGACCATGCGCAGCGTGTTGTTGAAGCCGCTGATGCCGCAGCCCTTGAAGGTAAAGGCGTAGTTTCATTGAACGGAAAAATGGTCGATGGCCCAGTTATTGACAGAGCTCGCCTCGTATTATCACGAGCAGCATTATCAGGAATTCGGGAAGAGTGAGGCAATAAAAATGACAAATAATACTCAGCGCCAGGCTCGCGTATCAGCCTACTTACAACCAAATACTGACGATGTACTACGTGAATTTAAAGATATTGGTAAAGTACAACAGCAGGTACAAAAGCCGAGAAATCGCAAATTGTGTGATGACTTGCAAGTCGCTATTCGCCGTTCTGGTCTTAAAGACGGTATGACCATTTCTTTCCATCACGCCTTTCGTGGTGGAGACCTTACGGTCAATATGGTGATGCAAGTCATTGCAGAGATGGGCTTTCGCAACTTAACACTTGCATCCAGTTCATTAAGTGCTTGCCATTCGCCACTTGTTGAACATATTCGTCATGGGGTTATTCGTAAAATTTATACCTCTGGTATCCGAGGCCCGCTCGCTGAAGCCATTTCACGTGGTGAGTTAGAAGAACCCGTACAAATCCATTCGCATGGTGGAAGAGCCAATCTAATTCATAGCGGTGAGCTAGTTATTGATGTGGCATTTATTGGCGTGCCATCATGTGATGAATACGGTAATGCAAACGGATATACCGGAACGGCCTGCTGTGGCTCTTTAGGTTATGCCAAAATTGATGCTGAAACTGCGAAAAAAGTGGTGATGTTAACGGAAGAAATACTCGATTACCCCCATAACCCATCCAGTATTAAACAAGATGAAGTCGATTATATCGTCAAAGTTAAACGCGTGGGTGATGCGGATAAAATCGGGGCAGATGCAACTCGTATGACATCGAACCCTCGTGAACTTCTGATTGCGCGTACCGCAGCGGATGTTATCGAAAAATCCGGTTATTTCAAAGATGGTTTCTCATTACAAACCGGTACTGGTGGCGCCTCTTTGGCCGTTACTCGCTTCCTTGAAGATAAAATGAGACGCCATAACATTCAAGCTGGTTTCGCACTTGGCGGTATTACCTCAACTATCGTTGATTTACATGAAAAAGGGTTAATTCGCAAATTATTAGATGTTCAAAGCTTTGATAAAGCGGCAGCTGAATCACTTGCTCGCAACCCGAATCATATTGAAATCAGTGCTAACCAATATGCCTGTTTTGATTCGAAAGGTGCTTCCGTTGATATGCTTGATGTCGTCGTACTCAGTGCGTTAGAAATCGATACACGCTTTAATGTCAATGTGTTAACAGGGTCTGACGGTGTTATTCGTGGTGCATCTGGAGGTCATAGTGATACTGCTGTAGCCTCAAAACTGTCAATTATTGTTGCTCCGCTTGTCCGAGGACGTATTCCAACGTTAGTGGATGAAGTTCTCACTTGTGTTACACCAGGTTCCAGTGTCGATATTCTTGTCACTGACCATGGTATTACGGTTAACCCTGCACGCCCTGAATTAAAACAGCAACTTGAAAGCCAAGGTATTAAAACCGTTTCAATGAGCTGGTTAAGAGAGCGAGCACAATTATTAACCGGTACTCCTAACCCAATTGAATTTACAGATAAAGCTGTTGCGGTTGTCCGTTATCGTGATGGTTCAATCATTGATGTTGTTCATCAAGTGAAGGAGTAAATATGTTTTACCCACTGCCTGATACTCAAGAGCAATTTGAAATTTCTTTACCTGAACTGTTGGATAGCCGTGATGCCCGTCAGGCTCGCCAACAAGCATGGATTGGTCTCCATCAGGTAACCTTGATTTCATTTACTGTCGTTTTTCCTGGAGCTGTCAAAGACAATTCTCTTGTTAGACATGTGTTTAATCAGGGCTTAAATGCGCTTGAACAAATTGCTTCATGCGGGCAGTGGGTGTTTTTATCACAACAATCTTGGGCATTCAAAACGGGGCCGGAATGCTTGGTCGCCGTTGATGGTGATGCTATCGAGATAAAAAAAGCGTTAATTCACCTAGAAGGATCGTCTGCTGTTGGTCGGTTATGGGATTTTGATGTGTTTGATGCGAATGGACAGCAATATTCGCGATCTCAATTAAATTTTCCACCAAGACGATGCTTAATTTGTGAAAATGAAGCAAAAGTTTGTGCTCGTCAACGGACACATTCATTGGTTGAGATACTTGATCGTATCGAGGAGTTAGCAAATGCAACCTATTAAACAACTCAGCCATATCAATGAAAAATTAACTCGCTATTACAGCCAATTAGCATGGCAAGCGATGTTGGCCGAAGTGAATTTAACCCCTAAGCCCGGGTTAGTTGATAAACACAATACCGGTGCCCATAAAGATATGGCACTGACTGACTTTCATTTAAGTGCCAATGCCATCGCGACACATTTTCCACGATTTTTACAGGCAGGCGCTCAATATAAAAATTGCCCTATAGCGCAGCTATTACCTTACATTCGCCCTATTGGTATGGATTGCGAAAGGTCGATGTTCCGTGCAACAAAAGGCGTTAATACCCATAAAGGCAGTATTTTTTCCTTAGGTTTAGTCTTAACCGCAATAGGCCGTTTGATTGCACAACAACAATGTGTCTCACCGGAAAATGTCAGCTTATTGGTTGCTAGTATGTGTAAGGGAATTACCAATGAACTTAAACAAAAAACCGAAAAACCCACCGCAGGCCAGCGTTTATATCAGAGCCATGGGCTAACCGGTGCAAGAGGTGAAGCCGAAGGCGGTTACTCGTTAGTAATCAAACATTCACTTCCTTATTATTTACAGCAACTCGCTAAAGGCAAACTAGCCGATATTGCCCTACTTGATACCTTGATTCTATTAATGAGCCTGAATGACGATACGAATATTGTCAACCGTGGGGGTGTCAACGGCTTAGCATGGGTAAAACAACGGGCGGAACAGTTATTAATTGCTGGTATCAATACCCGTGATGACTTAGTTAAAGTTAAACATTTTGATAATGAATGTATTCAGCTAAATGTGAGCCCAGGGGGAAGTGCAGACTTATTAATTCTAACTTGGTTCTTTGCGCGATTACCCAATCATTCTTTTATTTAACATTAAGTGATTTTTTAATTCTAATAAAATAGGAATAATTTAAAAATAAAAAAATTTAACCAAATAAAAACCAATTAACTATTTAACTAAATTATATACCTTAGGGTGAATTACTAATGAAGAATTAAAATCATTTTATTCACTCAAGATACAGCCATATTTAAAATATCGTCATTTTAACAAATTCCTAATATTAAAGTTCATTCAATTTAATATTAAATAAATTTAATATTGATTTAATCAAGGAAATTGGCTTATGCAAAAAGAAAAAATATGGAAGCTATTCGTGTTAATAGCCATTCCAATTATTATTGCTTTAATACCAACACCAGCGGGTCTACCACATATTGCGTGGTTGCTATTCGGTCTTTATCTTGCCGCCATTGTTGGGCTGGTACTTAAACCATATTCAGAGCCTGTTATTTTATTAGCCACGATTGCTGCAAGTGCGGTAATTATTGGGGTAACGGGTACTAAAGATGTCAAAGCAAGCGAAGTTTTAAGCGGATATGCATCCGGTACGACATGGCTTGTATTTGCTGCATTTACTCTGAGTGCTGCCTTTGTTATTACTGGTTTAGGTAAACGTCTTTCTTATATTTTGATTGGTAAATTAGGCGGTACAACATTAGGGCTCGGTTATGTAACCGCAATCCTTGATTTAATTATCGCTCCTGCGACGCCATCGAATACAGCACGTGCTGGGGGAATTGTTTTCCCAATTATCAATAGTGTGGCCGTTGCTTTAGGGTCTGATCCAGAAAAAAGCCCACGTAAAGCAGGTCACTACCTCCTCGTCAACGTGTATATGGTGACCAAAACCACCAGCTATATGTTCTTGACAGCAATGGCGCCGAATGCACTCGCCCTTGCCATGATGAGTGACATTATGGGCATCCATTTAAGTTGGGGCGGATGGGCACTTGCCGCCTCTGTACCGGGTTTAATCATGCTGATTTTGACGCCGTTAATGATCTACAAACTGTATCCGCCTGAGTTGAAAAAGGTGAATAACAAAGAGATCGCAGCTAAAGGCCTTGAAGATTTAGGCCCAATGACTATGCGTGAAAAATTGCTGGGGATTGTCTTTGTTATCGCGCTGTGCGGCTGGATTTTCTCTGACCTTATCGGTGTTAGCGCGTCTAGCGTCGCGATTGCGGTCATGGCATTAACCCTGATCCTCGGTGTTGTAACTTGGGATGACGTACTGAAGAATAAAGGCGGCTGGAATACCCTGATTTGGTACGGTGGTATTATCAGTATGTCAGGCGTACTCACAAAAGCAGGCTTCTTCAAGTGGCTCGCTGATACCATGAGCCAATACCTTTCTTTCGGTGACCAAGCGATGCTGGCGTTCTTTGTCATCATGTTCATCAGTGTTGCCATTCGCTACTTATTCGCCTCTGGTGGTGCCTACGTTGCAGCCATGGTGCCGGTATTTGCCACTGTAGGTATGGTTGCAGGGGCTCCTCCGATGTTGCTCGCTCTGGGCTTACTGTTCTCGAATGCTTATGGCGGAAGCGTAACGCACTATGGCGGTGCAGCAGCACCTATCGTATTCGGTGCAGGTTATAACGATATCCGTTCTTGGTGGATCATCGGCGGGTTAGTTGCCTTCATTAGTTTATTCGTTCACATGACTATCGGTTTAGGTTGGTGGGAAATTTTAATTAGTACTGGATTAATTTAATTCTTCGTTAATAAACCGACACGACGGGCACAATCATGATTGTGCCCTATTTAACAACAAAATTATTAATTTCTCGCTGTTCCAGAGTTATTTGCAGTCTTGGCGCTATAACGTGAACTTTATTGGAGCAACCTTAATTCAGACTTAAGTTTACCCTAATAATATGAGTTAGGTTTACCGTAATAATACTTGACGGGTTTAACCTAATCGAATTCATAGGGTTACCTAATAATATTAAGCCAGTTTACCCTAAATAGTTCGCGTTGTAGCAAGGCGGCAAAACGAAGACATCCCATGGAGCATACATCAGTATGTGACTTGGGGGGCTGAGTGCAGCCAACACAGCTACAGCGTAATACTTAACAGGTATTCCTAGATATATCTAGCGGGTTTACCCTAAATAGTTCGCGTTGTAGCAAGGCGGCAAAACGAAGGTATCCCAAGGAGCATACATCAGTATGTGACTTGGGGGGCTGAGTGCAGCCAACACAGCTACAGCGTAATACTTAACAGGTATTCCTAGATATATCTAGCGGGTTTACCCTAAATAGTTCGCGTTGTAGCAAGGCGGCAAAACGAAGGTATCCCAAGGAGCATACATCAGTATGTGACTTGGGGGGCTGAGTGCAGCCAACACAGCTACAGCGTAATACTTAACAGGTATTCCTAGATATATCTAGCGGGTTTACCCTAAATAGTTCGCGTTGTAGCAAGGCGGCAAAACGAAGGTATCCCAAGGAGCATACATCAGTATGTGACTTGGGGGGCTGAGTGTAGCCAACACAGCTACAGCGTCATACTTAACAGGTATTCCTAGATATATCTAGCGGGTTTACCCTAAATAGTTCGCGTTGTAGCAAGGCGGCAAAACGAAGGTATCTCAAGGAGCATACATCAGTATGTGACTTGGGGGGCTGAGTGTAGCCAACACAGCTACAGCGTCATACTTAACAGGTATTCCTAGATATATCTAGCGGGTTTACCCTAAATAGTTCGCGTTGTAGCAAGGCGGCAAAACGAAGGTATCCCAAGGAGCATACATCAGTATGTGACTTGGGGGGCTGAGTGTAGCCAACACAGCTACAGCGTGAAATATGACGGGTAAACAGATGAAAAAAATTCCTTGTACACTAATGCGTGGCGGCACCTCGAAAGGCGTATTCCTTTTAGCGGACTCTCTCCCTAAAGACACTCAACAACGGGATGAACTGATCCTTGCTATTATGGGTTCTGGTCATGCTTTGCAAATTGATGGTATTGGTGGGGGTAGCCCACAAACCAGCAAAGTCGCTATTATTAGCTCTTCAACTCATCCTGATGCTGATATTGATTATTTATTCGCTCAGGTTTCTATTACTGAACGTATTGTTGATACCGCACCAAATTGCGGAAATATTCTTTGTGCCGTGGGTTCCTTTGCGATTGAAAAGGGGTTAGTTCCTATTACTGGTAAAACAACCACTGTCAGGGTCCGTAATGTCAATACGAACACTTTCGTCAACTCTACGGTGCAAACGCCTGATGGCCATGTGGATTATGATGGTGATACCGAAATTGCTAGTGTACCCGGCCATGCCGCGCCTGTTGCCCTGACATTTTTAAATGCGTGTGGAACAAAAACAGGAAAATTGCTTCCTACTGGTCATGCTATTGATACCATTGAAGGCATTGATGTCAGTTGTATTGATATGGCAATGCCTGTGGTATTAATTGATGCTCCTCAGCTCAATAAAACTGGTTATGAAACTGCGGAGCAACTTGAATCCGATACCGAATTTATGCAAAAGCTGGAAACTATTCGTATAAAAGCCGGGGCAGCGATGGGGCTTGGTGATGTGAGCAAAAAAGTTATTCCTAAACCCATATTGATTTCACCCGCCATTCACGGTGGAACCATTAATGTCCGCTATTTTATGCCGCATAAATGCCATGGCGCTCTTGCCGTGACGGGTGCTATTGCCATTGCCACAAGTACTATTGTTCCTAATAGTATTACCCAGCAATATGTTCACTCTGTTGATATGAAAAACATTGCTATTGAGCATTTAAGTGGCAAATTTGACGTGTCGTTAAACCAACAAGGCAACTCACCGGAAGAGCTTCAAGCTTCAATTATTCGAACTGCAAGAAAACTCTTTGAAGGCGATGTCTACGTTCCTTAAAACTAATATCTTGGCCTGCCTCTTATCTAGAGGCAGGTGATTAATTTTATTTTTCTGCAAATAATGGTTCAAAATTGCCATCAATATAATAGGAAACTTGATGTGCCTCATCTGGCGTTGGCAACTCCAACTTCCCTGCCATTTTTTCCATAACTTGCTCCGGCACTGCATACTTACGTTGTTGATTTTGTTGCCGCCACTGTTTAAATGGCACTTCCAAGTAAACTAAATGGATTTTGGCTTGATAACGTTCAAATAAGCTGATCATGGTTCCCCGTAAAGAGGCACTTAATGATGTCGCATTCCAAATAAAATGCGTTTTAGTGCGTAACAATCGTTTTGCTTGCTCTTTAGCTTGCTGAGCCACCCACCCTTGTGCATTTTTATCTGCTGGGTTGATTTTATGTTCTCGGCGAATATCATCTAAACACACGACTGCCGTTTGTGGGTAAAACTGTTTGATAAAATGGTCTTTTCCCATCCCCGGCAAACCACATAGCATCATCACTTCGCTCCCTATCTCTTCAAAAGGTTGGTAATCCGTAGTGCCCTTTTGATGATGAAAATAATGGAAGCGCCCAGCTGGTGAAGCGAATGATTTAGGTTTGTCCCAACAGCCCTGCTCACGACAAAATAATTCAAATAGCTCGATTCTAACTAATAATTCCGCTTTATCTTCACATGTACGCCCTATCGCATCGGCTTTCGCTAACATGCACAATAAAGGCATTTCAACACGCAATGACGCCGCAAATAAGGTACGTTCAGGATCTGGCTTTTCCATTAACCAAAGCGGTAGGCCATGAAATCGAACTAAAGCCGCAATCTGTTCACGAATAGCAAAAGGTGTTTCTATTTGTCCAAATAATATATTCCGTACAGATAACTCACCTTTTTTAGCATGTCCAGGCGAATGAATCCGCCCCTCTTCATCTTCTTTTGTCGTACTACGTTTTTCAACATCATGCAGCAACGCTGCCGCCCAAACGATTTGTTGTTTAAGTTCTGTAAGCTGTTGATATTCAGGTAAATCTTCCAAAGCCGCTAACACCATTTGAGTGTGAATGGCCACATTACCTTCCGCATGGTGCAAACGGTCTTGCGGCACATATTGCATATCACGCACAAAATCGAACTGTTTTTCAAGCTGCGCCCAATCACGACATTGGGTTAATTGCCAACTCATGGTTGTTCTCCTTGTAATTCAAAGGCCAGCTTGGCTCTCTGCCAATGCCGCTTCCAGTGGATATCTGTTTTGACATGGTTTTTACGCACATATTTAAAAACATGCGCCATAAAATCATCCACATGAAACCCTTGGCTATCACGGCTCACAATCCCTTCCATGCTACAGGCTTTCCCTGTATGTGTATCACGCGCAATAAATTGACTATCTAATGATGCCGCAGTAATTAATGAACTTGTATACTCTTGCTTATCCATCTGTTTACTGAGTGATAAATCTAATTGTGGGACAGTTGGAAAATCAAATAAAACTGCATAAAATTGCACCTCTTCCCAACTAAGCCAATACTCCCCTTGCCTAACAGCAAACACATAGAAATAATCTTCAATATGTTGATATTCAATGGAATGTACTGCATAAAGGTTTTCACCGAAGAGTTCGATATCCCCTAAATCATCTTTAATCAGCTGCCAACGTTGGCGAATTTGCTGGCTCCATGCCGATTGGGTTGGGGCACCATGAGAGCGTGCAAAAACTCCATGGCGGTTTAAGCAATTATTTTCACCATCCAGTTTTTCTGTGTGAACCAGTTTGTTTATATTTTGGATGTGCGACCACCAATCGCTATTGATGCGATCATCACTAGTCGTACCAGGGGAGAACGGATAGTGATACGTTCTACCATACTTTCTTGATTGCATATTCATCATGCTTTCTCTAAAGAAATAGAAATAACCACAAATCTTTTGTTAGATTTGCGTCTTTAATTGTTGAGAAATCAAGAGTAGGTATTACATATCTATTCCGAGTAACGGCCTCATTTTTGCTTGGCTAATAGTTAAAATTAGCGAAATTGAAGGAAAACAGTTGAATTTTAGTCTAATTGTCAAGAAAAAGGCTATCAATTTATTCCCAATCTCATTACTAACGCAACTATTCAACTGTTATACAATTTTCATCTAGGGAATATTTCACTACCACTTTATTACGATACAAACAATTATCCTGCAGAGTGATAGGTTCTTGTCCTTTGGTTGTTACTTTTTGCCAAATTTCATTATGGCGGTATATAACTTCATTCTCTCGGGTAAATTTATGGTTTTTCTCATAAATATGGTATTTGTGTTCACGAGGAGTGCAGCTCAATAACTCCCCTTCGAGTTGATGTTCTGCAATATTAAATACCAACTGAAAAGCACTTTGTGTCGGATTATAAAAAACCAAATCGATATAATTATAAAAAATTGCCGCCCCAGAACCAAAAGGCAATACCCGCCCTTCATCTGGAAATGGGTCAAAACTATGATTAGCACGCTCAACCACTTGTAATGGAGAATGTAATACCATCCAATGAATTAAATTACTCAGTTGACAAATTCCCCCGCCAATCCCTGAACGAGCCTCACCAAACGAAAGTTCCATACCTTCAAGAAAACCTCTACGCGCAGTTGGTTTTCCAACGAGCCGACAAAATGAGAAGTATTCCCCTGGGTAGATGATGACTCCATTAATCGCTTCTGCAGCAATACGTAAGTTTGTCACTTTGTTGTATTGTAAACGTAGGTCTGACTCACCTAATTTACGGATCAGCTTAGATGTGTGCTTGTTGTAGCGATACTCAAGACGTTCATTGGATTTTAATTTCGCATAATATTTGGCGGAAAATGCCCAATGCAATCGTCGAGCTAAACGTTTTTGGGTGACACGCAGCCAATAGAGAATAGGATGATAAGAAGAAAGCGGCCTACGCATAACAAACCTTATTGATATCATTAACCAATAAATCATGTCATAGCCCTTCGCTTTACGACATAGTAACTATCTGATAAACCCAATAATTGATAAAAGAAAATAATCCAGCACGCAAAATAAAAACCATTTGTTCTAAATATTTCATGTCACAGCTAGGCGGCAAAAAAGTAAATCCCTAGGCGCATACACAAGTATGTGACTAGGGTTTACTTTTGAAGCCAACAACGTTGTGGCGTTAAAGCCGACGAGCAAATTAATACAAGCCGATTAACGCCCCAGCAGCTAATAAAAAGAAACTAAACAACCAAATCCAACCAAACGAATAACGTAGGTGGCGGCCCATATCAATTCCAGCCAACCCCATAGCTAGCCATGCCGCTGGAGAAAAAGGACTCACGAAGGTCCCTGCGTTGTTACCTATCGCCATGGCGTAAACAACGGAAGATGGGTCAACACCAACTGTGGCGGCAATTTGTTGAATTATTGGTAGTAAGGCAAAATAGTAAGCATCGGTACTGGTAAAAATATCCATCGGCACACCTAAAATACCGACAAAAATATGGACTTTAGAAACC
Source organism: Providencia sp. PROV040 (assembly GCF_032706145.1). Classification (NCBI taxonomy): domain Bacteria; kingdom Pseudomonadati; phylum Pseudomonadota; class Gammaproteobacteria; order Enterobacterales; family Morganellaceae; genus Providencia; species Providencia sp. PROV040. The sequence continues at coordinate 2,950,252 of NZ_CP120530.1, forward strand.
CATTCGGTAGGTAAGATAGCCGTTAAGTCTGTTGCGATTGACTCAAGCATGCCACCTTCCGATAAAATACCCAAAAATGCTCCCGCCGCTAATATAATAGCAACCATTCCCAACGCTTGTGGTGCATGGGCGGCCAAAATTTTCATTTGGTCTCTAGGATTAGGGAAATTCACCATCAAGGCAATGGAAAGTGCAATCATAAAAACATAAGGTGCAGATAATAAACCAAATGCTAAACACACAACGGAGGCAACAATTAACCCACCATTGATGAGTGGTTTCTTAGGTTTTTGAACCGTTTCTGTTATATCTGCAGTGTCGTCACTGACAGGTAACAAAGAATCCATTTCATATGGCGTAGTTCCTTTCAAACTTGCCGCTGCAATACGTCGTTTCTCACGTAACCCCATCAGAATAGCAAATACCACTGCGCCACCCATACCAATTAGTTGTACTGGGATCAAGTGTTGCCAAAGGGTCGAAGCATCAATTCCGGTTACAGCTGAAGCTCGGCCTAATGGCCCGCCCCAAGGTACCATATTCATGACACCCATACTGGCGCACATCAGTAGCAACATTAAATAGGGGCTCATACCAAGTTGACGGTATAAAGGTAACAATGCAGGAATAATAATTAAGAATGTCGCAGCGCCTGACCCATCGAGATGGACAATACCCGCAATTAACGTTGTCATAATACAAACAACAATAATATTTCCACGAGTCATTTTAACCATTAAACGGATCAACGGGTCAAAAATATGCAGGTCTTTCATTAAGCTAAAGAATAAAATCGCAAATAAAAACATAGCTGCGACTTTTGAGACTTTATTAATGCCGCTTTCAAAGAATACTGAAATTTCAGCAACAGAATAACCGGCAAATAAAGCACCAATAAAGGGGATACAAGACATTGCGATAATTGGGCTAACTTTTCCCATCATCAATAATGTTACTATCGATATAATGATTAAAATACCAATAATTGTCAGCACATCAATTTCCTTCTTAGAATTATATTTTTCAGGTGAACACAAAGCTTAGGATTAGCTAGTATCAGCTTAATAAGCTTGTTTCTTATATAAACCATTTAATATAACCGCAAGGAATATTTTATATTTTTGCCTCACAAACAATGCATTAACGCTTATTTAAATTATCATTTAAAATAAAAAAATAGTTTTATTCACTATTAGAACCATTAAAACCATAAGCAGGCATTAACGCCATTTTATATTGGTGATTATTAATTTTATTTATAAGTTACAGAATTATAACAATCAAAAAATAATAGTTATTATTATATTTTATTTTTTATCTCATTTTTTTATATTTTTTCCCTCTTTTTGCATCATATTGCTAGGGAAATATACTTTTTATGGTATTGATCAAATCTGTAAAAATTTACTTGATTTTCCTTCAATAATTCGCTGTAAAACAAATTTTCCCCCTTAATACCACACCATCTCACAAAAAAATTTTGGCTAACTGGGTATAATATTAAAATAATTTAAGTTTGCTAATAAGGAAAGTTCCAATGAGCCACCTTTTTTCACCCGCATCAATAGGCCAAGTTTCGCTGAAAAATCGTATTATTGTTCCCCCAATGTGCCAATATTCTGCAGAAAATGGTATGCCAACAGCATGGCATAAAGCCCACTACATGAACCTTGCTTTATCAGGTGCCTCTTTAGTTATTGTAGAAGCCAGTGCTGTTGTTCCTGAAGGTCGTATTACCTACAAAGACCTAGGCTTATGGAATGAAGAGCAAATGACAGCAATGCAACAAATGCTCAGCGATATCCGGCAATATTCAGATGCACGCTTAGGAGTACAAATCGCTCACGCTGGTAGGAAAGCATCAACAGATTTACCTTGGTTAGGAGGTAATAGTATTCAGTCCACACAACCTAATGGCTGGCAGACTGTAGCACCATCAGCACTGGCTTTTGGTAATAATGCAATTCCACATGCATTAACTATTGAAGAAATTTCGCAGCTCAAACAGCAATTTATTGAGGCAGCAATTCGGGCAGAAAAAGCAGGTTTTGACGTTATTGAGATCCATGCTGCTCATGGATATATACTGCATGAATTCCTATCGCCAGTTTCAAACTTACGACAAGATGAATATGGTGGATGCTTTAAGAATCGTACTCGCTTACTGATTAATATTTTCCATGAGATGAGAGAAGCCATTAGCCCTAATGTTGCAATTGGTGTACGGATCTCCGCAACAGATTGGCTTGAATCGGGTTGGAGCGTACCTGAATCAATTGAGCTAACAGAATTATTAGAAGATTTAGGTTGTGACTATATCCACGTCTCATCTGGCGGGTTATCAACTGAACAACAGATACCATTGAGCCCAAATTACCAAGTCCCTTTAGCACAAGCTATTCATGAGAATACTATGATGCCTGTCATTGCTGTCGGTCTTATCACTGAACCTTTACAAGCAGAAGCCATTGTGGCAACTCACCAAGCAGATTTTGTGGCAATCGGTAGAGGTATATTATTTGAACCACGCTGGCCTTGGCGAGCAGCAAGTGAATTGAACGAACAAATAGACGTTGCACCGCAATATCTACGCAGTGCCCCACACCAATTCAAACACTTATTTAAGTAAAAATAATAAATTCGCAGCTATTGTTGCTTGATAATCAATAGCTGCGAGTAATAAATAATTAACGTGCGTTAGTCGAGCACTGTTGAACGAATTCAATCATGGTTTTTTGGAATTCAGGCTCTGCGGTACCTGATTTTTCTAATTCCGCATCCATACGTTTAAACTCAGCTAAACCATATTTTTCAATTGTTTTATCGTAGGCACAACCACAAATTGCGGTAACTGCTTTTGCTGTTTCACCTTGAGGATTACCAGATGCAACGACACAAGTATTAACAAAGTTGTCTTTGTATTCAGCAATTTCTGATTTTTCATCAGAACATGCAGACAACACAACCATTGCTCCTGCCATACCTAATATTAATGCTAATTTTTTCATTTTATGCCCGTTTCCTATTCAGCTTTAACTAAGGTGATAATATTAAACCGCTATTATTCCTAGTTCACGCCATTTTGGATATATCGTTTATGTTTTCAATACCATTAATCTTAATGTGCTAAATAAGAGGCTCTTATTAAGATTAATACCCCTATCACTGACTATGCATATTAATCATAGCTGTTTTCTTATAAAAAATCTGTATTGGCCCATTGTTTATTATGTGTATTTTACCTTGGTAATGAATTAGAACAACGCCATCGGTAATAGAATAATGCCGATAAAATTAGCACACAACCAACAATTTGGACAAAAGGCATTCTTTCATTGTACCAAATAGCCGCTACAAATACGGTCATAACAGGTTCAAGGATCATAATAATTGCAGCATTGCCGGCAGTAGTATTTTTTTGACCAATAAGTTGCAATACAAAGCGTAAACTCGTTGCTATTACAACACTAGCAATAAACCACATCATGGTAGGTACGGTGATGCTACTTGGCCACTCTTCTAAAAAAAATGACAAAACTAACCCAGTCATTCCTGTACAAGCAAGCTGAATGGTCGTTAACGGCAAAAGAGGGATTGTTCGAGTATATAAACTGGTATAACAAAAATAGATAGCTTGGACAATTGCCGCACCAAGAAACCACAGTTGGCTTGCTTTAAATTCAAGCTGTGCCTTAAATAGTGTTAAACATGCCAACCCTAATACAGCGACCGGAAGTGCCTCCCAGAAATAACGTACAGGTTTATTTTTTAAAATAACCCATGCGACTAGCGGGACAAACAACATAGCAAGGCTCATGATAAAAGCCCCTTCACCAATTGAATCTGTTATCGCAACTGCGTGGATCCAGAGCACCATATTTAATGACATCCAACCGCCTGTCATTAATATTTTTGGTAATTGCTTCGCCGTTATCCTATTTTTTTTCCCTCGACAAAAAGGGGCTAAAATGATGGCTGCAAATAAAAAACGGCTACCAAGAAAGGCAAAAATAGGCATTCCCTGCACTGATTCTCGGGAAAATACCCACCCCCAAGCCGCGATTATCGTGGTAAGCACCAAGAAAAATTCTGCCTTTCTTTGTGAATACATGTGTTCCTCTGGATAAATTAACTGACTCGCAGATACATCATACTGGCTTTTGTATGTAAGCCAATCACATTTATGGCCTTTCTCTCCGACTTCCCTAAATAAAAAATATCTCGCCAAAGAACGATAAATATGACCTTAAATTAAGAGCCATTTCCTCTTAATAAAGATAATTTTACTTCTTGGCTGCCTTTTTTCTTATTAACTAGACTAAGTCTGATTTTAAACGCGATAAATGGGGAAGTTTGCATAGAATCTCATCAATTTATCTTCTTACATAGCCTGAGATAATCAAGGGTAGACAAACAATGCACAACTTGATGAAAGGTTATATCATGGTTATTCAAAAAACATTACTGATAGATAATGATAAAATCAAAAAAATTAAGACTGCGATCAATAAGAGAAAATATGCACATGCCGATGAAATAAGTTTGTTATGGCAGCACGCTTTAAAATCATCGTCAGTCTTCAGTTGGGGAAAAGTGATGCTAATTTCTATCATTAGTGGTCTTGTTATCACAATAGCCACTTATTTGTAGGATGAGCTTTTAAAAAGAAGAAATCGAGCCTATCGCCCGATTTCTATTAACTTTCTTTGATATAGCTAAAATAGCTAATTCAACTAATTACCAGTAACCTAAGAATTTCCACCAAACGCTACCAATAAAAAACCAAATGGCTAAGTTAACTACGCTCATCACGAAACCTGTTTTCCACCATTCCGCAAGGGTTGCATAACCCGAACCAAAAATAATAGGTGCAGTCCCCGTACCATAGTGTGTCAATGACATCATTAGTGACGATGAGAATGCTAATGTTAAAGCTAATAACATTGGTGGAGCGCCAAGGGCTAAACCTGCCGAGAAAAATGCTGCATACATCGCCGTAATATGCGCGGTTGTACTCGCAAAGAAATAGTGAGAATACACATAAATTAAAACAAGAATTAGCATTCCCCATACCCAGCTAATACCTAATCCATCAATAGTTGCACCGACGGTTAATGACATCCACTTTATGAGACCGAGCTTACCTAAAAAACTCGCCATCATGACTAAGGCAGAGAACCAAACGACAGTATCCCATGCCCCTTTGTTTTTCAGAACATCATCCCAATTAATAACCCCTGTCGCTAATAGAACACTCAACCCAATAAACGCCGCGGTGGTTGCATTAACACTATATGCAGCCCCAAAAATCATGGCAGGAACACCAGCCCACAACAAAAGTAACAACCCAAAAACACCGAGAGTTATTTTTTCAGGTAATGAAACTGGGCCTAATTGTTGTAAACGTTCTTTGGCAAAATTTGGTGCATCCGGTGTTGAAGTAATTTCCGGCTTATACATCAAATAGATCACCAAAGGCATTAATATTAATGACACGATGGCAGGAACAAACGCCGCAATCGCCCACATACCCCAAGTTAATTCATTTTCTTGGCTTGTTTCACTAATAATCAAACTGACAATTAATGGGTTTGGCGCTGTCGCCGTAATAAACATTGCAGAAGTGATTGGGTTAATATTGTAGTTAACGAGCGATAAATAACGCCCTATCTTACCTGCGGTTCCATCTTCAGCCTTTGACCCAAAACTATCCGAGATCGAACGCATAATTGGGTGAATAATTCCCCCACCTCGAGCCGTGTTACTTGGTGTCACAGGTGCCAATATTGTTTCTGCTATTGCCAATGAATAAGCAATACCCAATGTTTTTTTACCGAATAAAGAAATGACATAATAACCTATCCTTGCCCCCAGGCCTGTTTTATTCAAGCTCATGGAAACCATGATAGAAATACCAATTAGCCAAATTAGATCATTAGAAAAGCCACTTAAAGCATCCGCAATTGCCCCTTTAGTTGATTCAGGGTTAGTGACCCCGGTTACTGCAACTAATGAAATAGCGACAATAGATACACCTCCTATTGGTAAAGCTTTACCAATAATAGCAGCGATTGTACCTACAAATAATGCTAAAAGATGCCACGCATTTGGATTAACACCTTCGGGAACAGGAATTAAGAACCAAATAATTAATGTTATTGCAACTGCGATTAGAGTTGGTACAGGTTTTAAAGGTGTTAGTTTATTCATAAGGTTATCCATACACGTATAAAGATGGAAATACAGAGTAATTTCAGTTATATATTCTAATTTTATCTTTAGATTAACAATATATAGCTCAAAAACCTTGATATTTATCAGTACGTGAATTCTTTTATGATAAATTTTAAGCCAGTTTGTAACGATGTGTAATATATTATTTCAGATATCAATCGTTCCATATTTCTTGCACAAAAAGATAAGCCTACACTTACATTAATAAGAGTAAGAATAAAACTGGGATTATTATTTGCTCTGTTACTAGGTTAACAGCACACAATCACATTTGTCACATAATCAAATTTGGTTAGTAATATACTAAAATTTCAATTTTTTTTATAGTTCATCCTCAATTTATGATTGCTGAATCGAATTAATAAAATAAAACCAAGAAATATTCAAAATTATATTGAATGTATAAAAAATTATAACAATGACAACATTGATTAAAAAACACGCACATTACTATTAAATTAATACCTCTGCTTAATTAACATTAGTTATTATCTTATCTGATAATTTAAAAAAACACTTATAGTGATTATGCTCTGTTCTCAATACCATTTTTATCTCTAATCTAAATGTGAGTAATCAAACTTATCAAAATATGACTAATAAGGAAACGAAATGCCCACTGATAACATTTACATCACAAATTCTCAACAACCATGTATTGTATTATGTACAACCAATAGCCATGAAAGTGCAATTAAAATTACCCAACACTTACTCGCTAATCGCTTAGCAGCATGTGTTTCCCTACTGCCTGAAATAACATCTGTTTATCTATGGCATGGTAATATCACGCAAGATAAGGAGGTTTTACTCTTGATCAAAACGACCCAAGGAAACCAACTTAATCTATTTAATGCAATAAAAGAAATACACCCATATGAAACCCCAGAACTCATTCGCTTAGACCCAAGCCAAGTTGAAGACAATTATCTGCAATGGCTGATTAACTCTGTCAAATAATAGGTATTAATCTGAATTTAATAACTATAGCGTTATAAATTGTGAGCTAATATCATTTTTGTATAAATTAATTCAACTGGTCGGCTATGGTTTACCGTAAATTAGTGCTATATAAATAAGCTCGCTTTATATTTATTTTCCCTCCTTAATATTTGGAGGTTTTTTTTGTCTAAAATTGACTAGCGTATATTCCTTCAACCTGCTAAAAGTCCGATTTATTCGCCCCTTTGGCATTACATGGTTAGACAGCTATTATTATTATCGGCATTCTCCTTAAAGAAAAAAGCGACTGATATTAATATCAATCGCTTTGTGTATAAAAAACAGCCTGAATAAGCTAATCTCGTAATGGCGGGTTTCTCACTTGCCTATCACCTGCTACATAATAATCTGCATCGCTTGTGGGTAACGGAGGACGGTTTCGAATTTTATCGGCAATTTTCTCTGCAATCATGATGGTCGTTGCATTTAAATTCCCTGTAATGATCAACGGCATAATCGATGCATCGATAACCCGTAGATTTTCAATACCGTGAACTCGCCCTGCACCATCCACGACTGCCATATCATCGTAACCCATTTTACAGGTTCCACACGGATGAAAAGCGGTTTCTGCTCTCTCGCGCACAAATGCATCTAGCTCTTCATCAGTGCTAATCTGTTTGCCAGGGCTTATTTCATCCCCACGATATGGGTCAAGTGCTGGCTGAGCCATAATTTCACGAGTAATACGAATAGCGGCACGAAACTCTTCCCAATCTTGCTCCGATGACATGTAATTAAACAAAATACTTGGATGCTGCTTTGGGTCTAGGGATTTCAAGCGAACACGCCCTCGACTAGGCGATCGCATTGAGCCTACATGGGCTTGAAAACCATGCTGATTGACTGCATTACTACCATTATAGTTAATCGCCACAGGCAAAAAGTGGAATTGAATATTTGGCCATGCGAATTTTTCGCTAGTGCGGATAAACCCACCTGCTTCAAATTGGTTGCTTGCGCCAATTCCAGTCCCTTTAAATAGCCATTCAGCGCCTATTTTGGGTTGGTTTATCCATTTTAAGGCTGGATATAATGAAACTGGTTGTTTGCATTCATATTGCAAATACATTTCAAGGTGATCTTGCAAGTTTTGCCCAACACCAGGTAAAACGTGCACAGCTGGAATATTGAACTCAGCCAAAACATCCTCAGACCCAACTCCAGAACGCTGCAAAATTTGCGGTGAGGCGATCGCACCTGCACATAAAAGAACCTCTTTACGCGCCTTCACCACCGTAGGCGTAGTGCTATTACCTTGATAATATTTAACACCAACCGCTTTTTTCCCTTCAAACTCAATGGTATCTGTCGTGGCATGGGTAAGAATAGTCAGGTTATTACGCTTTTTCGCTTGGTCTAAATACCCTCTTGCTGTACTTGCTCGTCGCCCTTGCGGTGTAACTGTACGGTCCATTGGGCCAAAACCCTCTTGTTGAACCCCATTTAAATCATCTGTTTGCGGGTACCCTGCTTGTACGCCTGCTTCCACCATCGCATGAAATAACACATTATTGCCATTTTTCGGTGTTGTCACACTGACGGGGCCATCTCCGCCGTGATAATCATTCGGGCCAATATCACGTGTTTCCGCTTTTCTAAAATAAGGTAAACAATCAAGGTAACGCCAGTCTTCTAACCCAGGCGCTTCCGCCCAACCATCAAAGTCTAGAGCATTCCCTCGGATGTAACACATCCCATTAATTAATGATGAGCCACCAAGCCCCTTTCCACGACCACACTCCATGCGGCGGTGGTTCATATGCGGTTCAGGGTCAGTTTCATAAGCCCAATTATAACGTCGCCCTTGTAACGGGTACGCTAATGCCGCTGGCATTTGTGTGCGAAAGTCGAACCGGTAATCCGGTCCTCCTGCTTCAAGGAGCAGCACAGTAACATCAGGATCTTCTGTCAGGCGGGTAGCAAGAACGTTACCGGCTGAACCAGCACCGATAATAATATAGTCATAGACCATTGTTATCTCCTCTGTTTCAGTCAAATTAAAATGATGTGATTAAAAAACGGATGCAAATTCCCCCAGTTCCACTTGAATGGATTTCACTTGCGTATAATTTTGCAGTGTCATAACGCCATTTTCACGGCCAACGCCGGAATGCTTATATCCACCCACAGGCATTTGTGCTGGCGATTCACCCCATGTATTAATCCAACAAATCCCAGCCTCTAATTGATGAATAACACGGTGTGCACGTGTTAAATCTTGTGTCACCAATCCTGCTGCTAACCCGTACACACTATTGTTCGCACGAGCAATCACTTCGTCTTCCGATTGATAACTCAAAATACTCATAACAGGGCCAAAAATTTCTTCCTGTGTGATTTGCATTTCATCGTGGCAATCGGTGAATACGGTTGGTGCAACATAAGCTCCCTGAGCAAAATCGCCATCCATTAAGCGTTCACCACCGCACAATAATCTCGCGCCTTGTTGTTTGCCTAACGCAATATAACGCAACACGTTTTCCATATGAGCAAAACTGACTAATGGCCCAAAGTTGGTGTTTTCGTCAACGGGTGAACCTATTTTAATGCTAGCCACACGTTCAGTGATCTTATCCTCAAACTGTGATTTAAGCGATTCAGGCACAAAAACCCGTGTTCCATTGGTACACACTTGGCCTGAACTATAAAAATTCGCCATCATGGCAATATCCGCAGCTTTATCTAAGTCTGCATCATCAAAAATAATTAGAGGCGATTTACCGCCTAGCTCCATCGTCACCTCTTTTAAAGAAGAAGCTGATGCATTCGCCATCACTTTTTTACCGGTTACGATCCCCCCTGTGAATGAAACTTTGGCAATATCAGGGTGCTCCGTTAACCATTGCCCCACTTCACCGCCTTGGCCTGTCACTACGTTAAATACCCCTGCTGGCACGCCCGCTTCAGTGTATATTTCAGCCAACTTTAACGCTGTTAACGAAGTGACTTCACTGGGTTTGAACACCATGGCATTACCTGCTGCTAGTGCAGGAGCTGATTTCCATAACGCAATTTGGATAGGATAATTCCATGCCCCAATGCCTGCCACGACTCCCAGAGGTTCACGACGAGTATAAGCAAACGAGCTATCACGCAAAGGGATTTGCTGCCCCTCCAGCATCGGAATTAAACCTGCATAGTATTCAAGAACATCCGCCCCTGTAACGATATCCACATAACGAGTTTCAGAAAGCGGTTTGCCCGTATCAAGGGTTTCGAGGTAAGCCAATTCGTCGTTACGTTCTCGTAAAATATCCACCGCACGGCGTAAAATACGTGAGCGTTCCATCGCAGTCATTGCCGCCCAGACTTTCTGGCCTTGTTTAGCGCTTTCTACCGCCCATTGGATATCTTCAAGGGTCGCAGATTGCAGATCCGCGATAGTTTCCCCATTGGCAGGGTTGATTGCAGGAAATCGCCCGCATTCAGGTTGTGAACTGTCGACATAACCACCATGAATATAAAGCTTATGTATCGGTGGATGTTGCATATTATCTCCTCTGAATTGGTTATTAGGTTCCTAAAACCTCAGCACGTTGTAGTTGCATATCGATGTATTCGTTAGTGATTTTGAGTGCATCCTTAACAGGAAATTGTTCATTACTCAAAGCACTACGTAGCCATAGGCCATCAATTAAAGCAGCCAGCCCCTTCGCTGCCATCCGCGCATCTGCCTTGTTTAATACCCGCCCAAACTCATAGCTTAAGTTTGAATACAAACGCCGGTCATTAACCTGTTGTAAGCGGTTTAAATTCGGTTGATGCATACTGCTAGCCCAAAAGGCTAGCCACGTTTTCATCGCGGCCTCACTGGTTTGCGTTGGATCGAAGTTGCCTTCAACAATCGCCTGAATTCGTAGTTTTGCCTCCGCCCCTGTTAACATGCGTAAACGCATTGCCACCGCAAAACCCAACTGGTATTGAATATGGCGCATAGTGGCTTCAAGCAAGCCATTTTTATCACGAAAATAATGGCTGATGATCCCTGTAGAAACCCCGGCTTTACGGGCAATTAACACAAAACTGGCTTCCTGCATTCCAACTTCATTAATCACAGCCAATGTGGCTTGAATTAACTGTTGTTTACGTATCGACTGCATTCCTATCTTCGGCATGGTATTTGAACCTAAAAAATACATTGATCCCTTTTATTAAACGTTTTTTTGATTGAATGTTCAATCAATATTAACTATTGTTTACAACAATTCATTCACAATTAACATAAGAGAGAAGATAACAAAAACCAAATCTTTGCTGATAAATCAATAGATTAGCTTAGAAAGTAATTTTAACCTGTTAAATAAATAAAAATGTGGAATGTCCAATGACAACTCAAAATAGCCCAAAAAATAAGCAGAAGGATAAATTGAATTCTGTGGTTTTTTTTACTTCCGCCGGTCTTATTCTGGCGTTTTCTTTTTTCACCATCTTGATGACTGAAACAGCAAATCAGTGGATCGTTGCCGCGCTTGGGTGGGTATCTAAAACCTTTGGTTGGTATTACCTGCTAGCAGCAACGCTTTATATTGTTTTTGTCATTTTCGTTGCTACCTCACGCTTTGGTAATATCAAACTCGGCCCTGAACAATCTAAACCTGAATTTAGCGTGCTCAGCTGGTCTGCGATGCTATTCGCGGCAGGAATTGGTATCGATTTAATGTTTTTCTCTGTCGCTGAGCCGGTCACCCAATATATGCTGCCGCCAACGGGCGAAGGCGAAACCTTAGAAGCAGCTCGTCAGGCGATGGTGTGGACACTGTTCCACTATGGCCTAACGGGCTGGTCTATGTATGCCTTAATGGGGATTGCACTGGGTTACTTCAGTTATCGTTATAACTTACCGCTAACCATTCGCTCCGCACTCTATCCTATTTTTGGTAAACGGATTGACGGCCCAATTGGCCATACAGTAGATATTGCGGCAGTACTAGGGACGATTTTCGGTATTGCAACAACTCTTGGGATCGGGGTTGTTCAGCTGAATTATGGCCTCAAAGTATTATTCGACTTACCTCAAGGGCTCCCCGTGCAAAGTGGGTTAATTCTGCTATCAGTGATTATGGCCGTGATTTCTGCCACATCTGGGGTAAATAAAGGTATTCGGGTGTTATCAGAGCTCAATGTGCTGTTGGCATTTGGCTTGATTTTATTTATCTTATTTGTCGGCGATACCGAGTTCTTACTCAATGCCTTAGTACTGAATGTGGGGGATTATATCAACCGCTTTATGGGTATGACCCTCAATAGCTTTGCCTTTGACCGCCCAACGGATTGGATGAATAGCTGGACGCTGTTTTTCTGGGCGTGGTGGGTAGCATGGTCGCCATTTGTTGGGTTATTCCTCGCTCGTATTTCTCGTGGTCGGACCATTAGACAGTTTGTGATCGGTACTTTAATTATTCCGTTTGTTTTCACACTATTGTGGTTATCTATTTTTGGTAATAGTGCATTGTATGAAATCATTCACGGCAATAGCGAACTTGCCAAAACCGTCCTCGACGCCCCCGAAAAAGGCTTCTATTCACTACTTGAGCTTTACCCTGGCTTTGGCCTAACCGCTTCTGTTGCAACCATTACTGGGCTGTTGTTCTATGTCACCTCTGCTGACTCCGGCTCATTAGTATTAGGTAATTTCACCTCAAAACTCAGTGATATTAACAACGATGCTCCTAATTGGTTGCGAATTTTTTGGTCTGTCGCAATTGGTTTACTCACCTTAGGGATGTTAATGACAGATGGCGTCGCTGCTTTACAAAATACAACGGTGATCATGGGCTTACCATTTAGTTTTGTGATCTTCTTTATTATGGCTGGGCTATATAAATCATTAAAAGTTGAGGACTTTAGACGCGTTAGTTCGCTAAATACCAATGCGCCTGCACCGCTGTATGGCAATGGAACACTCAATTGGAAACAGCGTTTGGGACGAGTGATGAATTTCCCGGGAACGACTTATACCCAGCGGATGCTTGATTTGGTGTGCATTCCTGCTATGCAAGAAGTGGCAAAAGAGCTCAGTTTAAGGGGAGCGAAAGTGGAATTTAACACCTTACCACCCATTGCTGATGAGCGCTTAGACCATTTAGAGTTAACTGTTGACCTTGGTGAAGAACAAAGCTTTATTTACCAAGTGTGGCCACAGCGCTATTCCGTTCCCGGTTTTACCTATCGCGCACGTTCAGGGAAATCCCATTATTACCGCTTAGAAACCTTCTTATGGGAAGGCTCACAAGGGAATGATTTAATGGATTACACCAAAGAACAAGTGATTAGCGATATTCTAGACCAATATGAAAAACATATGAATTTCATTCATTTAAGCCGTGAAGCTCCCGGTGCAACCTTAACATTCCCTGAATCTGTATAATTTGACCTCTAAGGGGGCGATGCTCCCTTAGAGTCAACAAATGAACAACTTATCAATAAGGGCGGCCCGCTTGCTCTAGCATTTTTTTCATTTGCTGGCGATCATTCATCCAAGCCATTGAATTAGGGCACCCTGCTCCCGTCGGGTTAACATCACACACATTAAAATGTTTTGAAAACGCATTTTCATCTGCATTTCGCTGCTCTAACAAAGCTTGATAACTTTGTTCTTCTTGTGGAAGTTTCTTTTTGGGATCAAAGACAAACTTTTGTTGTGTCTGTAATTTTTTAATTCCTTGGTAGTCTTGATTAAACTCGCGATCAGCGGGTGACTTTTCTTTAAATGTAAAGTCGCTGGCAAAGCCATAAGAAGTAAAACAAAGAAAAATAGCAATAATAACATTTTTAAACATATCAATTTCCTGCTGTATCCATAAGTAAATATTATATGTCAGCAGAAACACATGGTGTTGAATAATAATAAGTGAAATTTATAAAATCCTTAATATTCAAATAAATAATTTACATATGTTATTAAATCAATTGATTGATACATCATTGAAATTGGCTTAGTCTTATTATATCAACCCTATGATGGATATTGGTGATAGCCCATTTTCTCTGAAATATTACGCCCCGCCGTTTTCAGTAATTGGACATAGTCATCAATACGCTGCTCATCAAAACGAATCGTTGGGAACGAAATCGATAGCCCTGCAACCACATGACCTAAGCGGTCATACACTGGTACAGCAATACAGCGCAGGCCTAACTCTTGCTCTTCTCTGTCTTGTGCATAATGGCATTCACGAACTGTGGCTAATTCCGCCAGCAGGTCTTCTATCGTTAAAATTGTTGTTGCCGTTTTTTGACTAAAAGTTTCATCTTTCAATGCCAAACGAATGGATTCTTCATCTTGCCAAGCGAGTAAAATCTTACCGATTGCGGTGCAATACAATGGGTTACGACGCCCAACCCGTGAATACATGCGTAAATTATAACTCGAGTCGATTTTATGGATATAAATAATGGCATCTTCATCTAATGCACCCAAATGCACCGCTTCATGGGTTAATTGGCCAATACGGCGCATTTCTTTATCTGCAATTTCTATCAGGTCAACATACTCGAGGGATTTTGCCCCTAATTCGAAGAGTTTTAAGGTCAGTGAATACTTATCTGCTTCACCTTCTTGATCCACATATCCTAACTGTTTCATCGTTTGCAGAAAACGAAATGTCGTGGCTTTTGACATCAATAAACGCTGTGAAAGCTCAGACACACCAATCTCTTTTTGCTCACCAAGGGCGCTAAGAATGCTAAATACCTTAACCACTGCTGAAACAGCATCCGTTTGAGTCGTTTTATCCATTATTTTCCCATCATCCTATAAATTGATATCGACATTACACCCTAACTAATAGCATAAGTGGCTATCATGATAAAAACAAGAACGTCGATTCTATATTTTTAAAACGGCGTTTCATTTTTATTGAAGTTCTATTTAAAATGGGTTTTAATAGCATCATTAAGTAGCAATAGTTTACTAAGTCGTAATCGCGCAGGTGGTGAAAATGAATACACATCCGCAAGTTGCCGTTATTGGTGAATGCATGGTTGAGTTGCAAAAATCGGGTGAACTTTATAGACAAACATTTGGTGGGGATACACTCAATACCGCGCTATACCTGTCTCGTTTAACTAAAGATCACGGTGTGACAACCCGTTACATCACCGGTTTAGGTCAGGATCCATTCAGCCAGCAAATGCTAAGCAGTTGGCAACAAGAAGGCATCAATACTGAAGAGGTCTTTATTTCGGACAAACATTTGCCTGGGATGTATTTAATCGAAACTTCTGCTGATGGCGAACGCCGCTTTTTCTATTGGCGAGATAATGCCGCGGCAAAATTTTGGCTTGATGCCGTTTGTCTTGACCACAACAGCAAAGCCCACACACAGCAAATCCTAAATTCGCAACAATTTATCTATTTAAGTGGCATCAGCCTAGCCATTTTACCTAGCGCTTCACGCCAGTTGTTATTTGAAATGTTACAGCAAGCTAAACAGCATGGTGCCCAAATTGTGTTTGATAATAACTATCGCCCCGCACTTTGGTCTTCCAAACAAGCGGCACAACAGGCTTATCAGCAAATTTTAAGCTTAACCGATATCGCTTTTCTGACCTTTGATGACGAACAACTGCTTTACGATGATATTGATGAAACTGATGCAATTGCACGTACCCAACAATATGGTGTGAACGAAATAGTGATCAAGCGCGGTGCTGGTGCCTGCTTTGTGATTATCGATAACGAACGTATTGAAGTCCCTGCGAATAAAATCAACCACGTGGTTGATACCACTGCAGCAGGGGATTCTTTCAGTGCCGGCTACCTTGCTTGCCGTATTTTAGGTGGCAACCCATGCGAAGCGGCAAAAACAGGTCATTTACTGGCTGGAACCGTCATCCAACACCGGGGAGCGATTATTCCATCCGAAGCCATGCCAACCACTGCTTTAGAAACATGTTAAGAGGCTTTAACCATGAATCAATTACTTGAAAGAATTAAGAAACTCAATGTTGTTCCTGTTATCACCATTAATAATGCAGAGCATGGTGCACCATTAGCAAAAGCTTTAGTGGAAAATGGCCTGCCATGTGCAGAGGTCACCTTCCGCACCCCTGCCGCGGTACAAGCGATTAAAAATATGCGTGCTGCTTACCCTGAATTACTGATTGCCGCAGGTACGGTATTAACCACAGAGCAAGTTGACCAAGCCATTGAAGCGGGTGTAGATTTTATCGTCAGCCCGGGTTTTAACCCAAAAATTGTGGCTTATTGCCAACAAAAGAACGTGATTATTATTCCTGGGGTGAATAACCCAAGCTTAGTGGAGCAAGCCCTTGAATTTAATCTCACCACGTTGAAATTCTTCCCAGCCGAAGCCTCTGGCGGAGTTGCCATGCTCAAAGCACTCAGCGCCGTTTACCCGGTTAAATTTATGCCAACTGGCGGTATTGGTATGAAAAATATAAAAGAATACACCGCATTACCGTCTGTATTAGTGTGCGGCGGTTCATGGATGGTACCGAATGAATTAATTGACAGTGAAAACTGGCAAGAGCTCGGCAAACTCATTGCCGAAGCCGCAACTATTTAATTAACAATAAAAATCTCGTTGTCGTTATTGTGCCCTTACTGGATGGTAAGGGCTTTTTTGTTGTTCGTGTTCATTAAAATATTGTTTAATTATTAGCTTTATCAAATTAGTCAAAGAATATAATACAATTTACTAATAATTTAGATTATAGATTTACTTAAATAATTTATAAATAAATAAGAGTTGAATGAAACTGCATACATTTTATTTTCGCAGAAGAAAACCAATAAAGTTTATTTTATTAATACTACTTATATACCCCATTAAAAATATTATTAACTATCTAATAATATAAATTTCAAATAACACTTCGGCAACGAGATATAACTTCCTTTATCGCTTCACCAAGTTCTTCATCAGAAACTCTATCCGGCAAAACAATATAGTCATCCTTAGTAAACCCATCCCCCGTCCATGTTTCTAGTTTTTTATGGAGTGTTGGCGTAATTATTATATGATCACCCTCTCGACAAATGTGGCATAACATCATTTTTAATAAAAAACTTTTACGGTTTTTCGACTTGCATATTTTTTTCCCATCATCAATCCATTTTTGATAGGCCAAAGATACACCATCACGACTAAAAATATCCTCGGGCGTATTTATATCAATTATTCTACTATTATCCAGCGCTAAAAATATTGTTTTGCCTAACTCCCGCGTATCAACCTCTTTCGAAAGATGATAAATAGGCATTTTATAGTCCAAAACACGGAGATTATAACGCGAAATGGTATGTATAAAATAATACTCCTCATTAAAGTAAATGCTTACCCAAGACTCTTTAGTAGAAGAATTACTCATCTATCCTCCTTGCTTTACAATTATTACTCTAAGACTTATATTCTTTTCTGCTGCATATATTATTGACTGATTGATTTCCAGCCATTGTGATGCTGTTGTTTTATCTGGAACTCCTAGCTCTATTGTTTTAGTTTTTATATCTGAGCTTTTCAATTCAACGCCGGACTTACTAGCACCTTTAAAATCATTTACTTTATTAATGTAACTGTTAAGTACTCGATTTATTTCATTCTGCTTTTGGTATGTCTTTGCACTGGTATTTAAGGTTTTCACACTTACAACTTCTCCCTTTGAAAAATAATCGAAAGTTTCAAACCCATATGGCATTCTTTCTGCTTTCTTAAAATTTCTATGTACACCAATATAATCTTCAAATGGATAGCCTTGCTTGTAAACGCCTTCACTACAGCCTAGACATTTTACTTGACCATACTTCGGCAACGAGAAAGCACTTCCTTTATGGCTTTACCTAATTCTGCGTTTGTTACTGTATCCGGTAAAATAATATCATCATCATCACTATATCCATCTCTCGTCCAATCTTTTAGTTTTTTATGCAAACTAGGTTGCAATATAATGTTACCATTAATTCGTTTAATACTGCATGACATCATATTTAAAAAAAGTGATTTTATACTTTTAAACTTACATTTAATTAACACATCACCAACCCACTCTTTATAGTCTTCATCAATCCTCTTTCTATCAAAAAAATCAGAATTTTCATACGGATCTATAATTCGACACTGACTTAATGCTAACTTTAACATTTCACCTAACTTTTCTTCAGCAGTATCTTTTTCCAAACAATAAACGGGCGTCTCATTATCTCTAACAAAAAAATGATATCCCGAAAGAACAAATATAAAATAAAATCGTTCGTTAACTCGGATTGATACATTATCCCCAGAATCATAATCAAGCATATATTGTTCCTTACTTAACAACCGTTATATTAAGTTTTATGTTTTTATCATTAGCGTAAATTATTGATTTATTAATTTCAATCCATTGTGCTGGAGTAGTTTTACACGGTATAGCTAACTCTATCGTTTTATTTTTTACACTTGACTTTTCAAGCTTAAATTTAATGCTGTTTATTCCTTTGAAATTAACCACATCATTTATATATCCGTTTATTTTTGAACTGATCTTAACTGGGTTTTGATATGTTTTAGCTCCCGTATCTAATGTTTTTACACTTATCGCTTCTTTATTTTTTGTAAAATAGTCAAATGTTTCCGTCCCCGCAGGTAACCTTTCACTATCCGCTAGTTTTCTAGATTTACCAATATAATCTTCAAATGGATAGCCTTGCTTGTCAACACCTTCACTACAGCCTAGACATTTTACTTGACCACACTTCGGCAACGAGAAAGTACTTCCTTTATGGCTTCACCGAGTTCTTCATCAGAAACACTATCCGGCAAAACAATATAGTCATCCTCAGTAAACCCATCCCCCGTCCATGTTTCTAATTTTTTATGGAGTGTTGGCCTTAATGTTAAAAAACCATTTTTCTCTCTAATATTGCATAACATCATTGATTGATAAAATTTTTTTTTATTTTTGAAACCAAGAGAAGATAAGTTTTCACTGAGCCATTTTTTTTCACACTCTGCAAGGCGATCTCTATTAAAAAAAAAGCTATCTACATGAGGATCTATAACTCTACATTTTTTTAGAGCAACTTTAGATAATTTACCTAGCTCACTATTTGTGACTTTTTTATTAACTGATACTATAGGAACCGTATCATCTACTACAAATAAATGATACCCTGACAAAACCATAATAAAATAAAAAAAATCATTTACTCGAATGGATATATTATTTCCAGAGTCATAGTTTTCCATCTCTCCCCCCTATTTTACTACTGTAATTTTCATATTAATATTATTCTCTATAGAATAAGCTATGGATTTATTAATTTCCACCCATTGAGCTGAAGTTGTTTTACTTGGGATTGCTATTTCTATAGTCCTTAGTTTGATATCTGAATTTAATAGTGTGAGCCTTGATTGATCTATCCCTTTAAAATTAACCACATCATTTATATATCCGTTTATTTTTGAACTGATCTTAACTGGGTTTTGATATGTTTTAGCTCCCGTATCTAATGTTTTTACACTTATCGCTTCTTTATTTTTTGTAAAATAGTCAAATGTTTCCGTCCCCGCAGGTAACCTTTCACTATCCGCTAGTTTTCTAGATTTACCAATATAATCTTCAAATGGATAGCCTTGCTTGTAAACGCCTTCTCCAAAAGCCATATAGGTTTTTCTACCGTCCGGCTCAATTCTATATATTTCTTTGATATCTATAATAGGCCAAGATTTTTTACCATTCAATAGCGCATCAACATAACGACCTGAATTCGCTGATATGCTAGCAGCACTTTTAACAGTAACAATATATCCTGCTACCTTAGTAAATAGTTGACCAGTTTCTAAACCCGCATTAAACGCACCATCAGCTCCAGCTTTCTGATATTCGATTTCAATTTTATTAATTCGATTTAGAATATCTTGTTTTTCACCCTCAGCTATATCACTGAACATTGTTTCACTTGTTAATAAAGCACGTATCCCATCCCATGTTTCTTCATAATTTATTGTTCCATTTACAACATCTTTTAATGTATCCCATAACTCTGCAGGAACTCCCGCAACGAAACCGGCAGCAAAAATACCATCCTGATGACTACTGGCTAATCCCCATTTGATATGGATCCCAGCACGCTTAAAAAGATTAGGCTCAGCAGCTAGCTCTTTTTCCATTAACTCACGTTGCTTGTGAGATAAATAGTTATAACGAAAAGTATTCTCAGCACTATTTGCTGCGCTATAAACCCCTCCGGGTTCGCCAGTAAATATCGCACCTGCAAATCCGCCAAAAGCTTTCGCCATTTGAGCTTTTTGTTCTGCTTTCTTTTTCCATTCATGCGCCTGAATTAAATTATCA
This sequence comes from Providencia sp. PROV040, assembly GCF_032706145.1. Lineage (NCBI taxonomy): Bacteria > Pseudomonadati > Pseudomonadota > Gammaproteobacteria > Enterobacterales > Morganellaceae > Providencia > Providencia sp. PROV040. The sequence continues at coordinate 2,970,790 of NZ_CP120530.1, forward strand.
TCTAGAGCAATCGCTGCAAATTCCGCAGCGAGAGCACCAACAACAGCACCTTTTGTATTGTTACCTGAAAGCTCAGCAGCAAGCCCGCTCACAGCAGCGTGACTGAGCATTTTCCCTGATTGACCTAAAATTTGCCCATTATCGCCAATTAGCCTAGCACCCTCTGCATTCAGTTGATTAGCGACATTACCTAAAAATGCATTTTTTAAATTTTGAGTAAAACTGCCACCTTGAATTGATGTATTAATGCTTGAACTAACAACAGATTGTGCCGCAACACGTTGTGCCACATTACTCCAATCACCATCACTCAATAAAGGTAGCTTCGCTTCAGCCCCAGTTCCTGCTCCCCACTCCATATGAACATCTAAACCACTGAGTGCGCCGGAAACAGCCATCTGGGTAATAATCGATTTAACCGTTTCGCTCCGGCCTAATGCATTAAATGTTTTTGTTAAATCTCCTTTATTTTCAACCAATGCATTAGCTGTTTGAGCTGATAAAGCCATCACGCCACTATAAGCCGCTCCGGATATTGCACCTCCTGTCACACCACTAGATCCGGATGATGCCCAAGCTGCAAACTCGGTTGCCGTTCCGTGAGTCATTGCTGCAATTGAAATCATAATCAATGCTGACACTACAGGGTTTAAATGCTGACTTTCATAATCCCATTGCTCATAAGCATCTTTAACAATATCCCATTGGATATCTTTACGATCTTTTAAACTGGCTAGCCATTTAGTTTCATCCCTTTTCCCTAATTCATTAAGGACACTTTCTAAATTTTGAGCATTTTTAGCTTTAACATCTGCACTCACACCATTCGCGGCACCAACAGTCAACGCACCACCAATATGTAATGAGGGTAATCCCCATGAGTCCTCTTTATATCCCTTATCCCGGTGAGTAATATAAAAGCCAGTTGAATTAGAAATGACTTGCTCAAACTTACTATTTTTAACTGCTTTAAAATTCACCTTACCAGTCTGGCTAGTTATCTTTGCATTTTGTCTGGTGTTGAGTTTTGTAGCTTCTAATGTGATATCGTCTTTGGCAAATAAGTTGATATCTTTATTTGCGACAAATTCAGAGACTTTATTCGTAGCAGATTGAAAGTTTTTTATTTCATGGGTCGAACCCCAGAAGCATGATTTTATACCTAAAAAACGATTGCAATATTTGCGCTCTTCCTCCCACTTAGTCGTTTCAATCATAGATTGTGCGTAAAGGATCCCCCCCTTAGCTGCAATATCAATAAAGCCTTTCGCTGCAAGTTTTGTTGCTTGAAATAATGTACTACCATTTGACAATAAAGTGATATTTTTCCCGCTATGAATTTCTGATCTACGTTGTTCCCTTTTATCTGTATTATTTTTTCGACTTTCCTCTGTTAATGCTTCAAACTTGATATTGTTATCACTTGTAATTGTGATATTTTTACCTGCTTCTAACTTAGCGCCTCGACTAACAAAATCTCCAGCAGAACTTAAAACAATATCTTTACCACTCTCTATTGAAGTGACTAAATTTTTCCTTTCATAAAAATTCCTAGTTGGAAAGTCAGTCAAGGAATATGATGTAGAATCAAGAGTAAGTTGTTTGCCCGCTGATAGTGTGATGTTTCCCCCACTCGAAAGGTTAGCTGAAATAATCCCCATATCTTCACCACTCATCATAGTGAGATCTTTTTTAGCGGAAATGGGAGCAATTAGTTTCTGTATTTGTGAATGAGATAATACTCGCGTTAATTCATTCGCTTTTTCTGGTAAAAAATATGCATCTAGTGTGTCCGTAAGAACAGCATCATATTCACCAGACGAGAATCGAGGTCTAATTGAAAGCTCAGAGCCATTTATAAAATTAATGTTATTATTAGAATAAAAACCATAACCTGATGAAAATAAATTACCACCCGCTTGAAGCAATAAGTCTTTATTTGTTTGTATTTTCCCTCTATTGTTAAGAAAGTTATTAAAATTAGTTTTATATTTTTCACTATCCCATAACTCTTTAACTCGTATCTTAGGGGTATTTATATCGTTTTCCAAAAACAATATATTTTCACCTGCATTTACAGAGAAATTATTTAGAGGTTTTATCACTGAATCGAGGAAAATTACATTTCCTTTTGCTTGCACTAAGATATCATTTTTAACTGAAATATTTCCTTCATATGCTTTCCCATTTTTATTGTAATATCTTTCAGGCGTGTCATTTGAAATCAACACACTGCCTTGTAAAGATTTTATAAACGCATTATTTGCATTTACTTGACTATTTTTCCTTACTTCTATATTTTTATCAGCTGAAAGAATAAAATCATGCTTTGTATCTATTTCTGCATTTTCTAAATCAATATTTGTATTAGAAAATATGTATACATCCTGTTCGGATTTTAACCCATGATTAATTTTAACATTTCCCCCCTTGATAAAAACATTTTTAGCAGTAACAATATTAGGTACATCCTGAATGATTTCTTTATCTTTTGGTAGAACGATGAAAGGTTTATCATCATAATAATCAAGGTGAGAATAGCGATTAGATGGATATAGCTTACTTGCTTTTGAGTTGCCATAATCAGGTTTATTAATAATGCCTTTAACAAAGCCATTACCTAGTGATATTCTATCATTGGATGTATATCTAAAATCCACATCCTCTAAGAAATCACTCATAAAATTATTACCTGCGAAAATACTGGCAGGAGCATAAATAGGGTAGTCTATTTGGCGTAATGCAAAAGTCTCATCAGGTAGTCTATACCCAGTAATACTATAATCTATAAATTGATTGCTAATGGCAGGGCTATCTGTGAATGTTAATTCATTCCGCATGGCATTTGGTGTAAACCTATAATAACGCTCATGTTCGTTTTGAACTAATAAACTACTATTTATGAAGCTCCTCCCTGTCAATATCATATTTTCTTTTGATTTTATATTACTACCATAGTTTAATAATTCATTAGCGGATATATATAAGTTCTTACCAGCCAAGATATCACCTGTTTTACCAATGGTTTTATAGGCATATTTATAATTTCCTAGATTAATAACAGGTAGGGAAGAAATGGGAACTGTACCACCAAGCAATCTATTTAAAAACTCTAAGTTTCTTTTTGGGTCACTAATCCCAGAATTGACAAAATAACTATTTTGCCAGTCTCTAAAATCATAGGCGGGCACATCATAATTATGTGTCAGAAAATAAAGAACTCCATCATCTGTTATTCCTTCTTTTATCGGGTTTAAAATAATGGGATTTTTAAATTCCTTACCCACTGCATCATTGGAAAAAACAGATTTTTTATCATCACTACCTTGAGCGGTAAAATATAGTCCCTCTAAGCTTCGGTTATTTGCAACCTCTTTCGCTCTAACAACCAAGTCTCCCTTTTCTGTTTTAATCGTTGCGGACTTGTTTACGATAGATTGACTTAAATCTCCAATTGCATTTTTCTGTATCCACAAATTTTCTTTCGCTTGAACAAGTGCTTTTTCACCCGTATTTTTAATTGTATTAGAAAAAATACGCATGTCCTTACCTGCTATAATCTCGCCTTCATTGATTAAAGAATTTGTCGCAAGGGTAATATCATTTTCCGCATTTAATTTTGCATTTTTCTTAATATAGAGTTCTTTACCACTAACATTAATTTCATTTTTTGATTGAATATTACCATTTGTTGTAATTTTCCCATCAGCAGTTAGTATTAAGCTTCCTTGAGTGGTGTAAATGTTATTTAAATTGACTCCTATACCTGATGCTGTACTCGTTAATTTTATTTGGCCAGCATACATGCCTCCAAGTGCTTTTGTATCAATAGCAATAATAGGGCTTTGTATTTCGCCATTAATTGATGTTACAGTTCCTTTTTGGAAATCAATACGATTATTCCCATGCATCAATGAGACATTTTTCCCTTTAATTTGTCCATTAAGAACCATTGCTTGGCTAATAATATCCGTATAATTTGGGGTTTCGGCATTCATTCCTTTATTGCCAATGGTGATCGTCCCTTTTTTTACTTCAATAGCAGATAATTGACCGTCGCTACCAAGAAATGGTTTTCCTGTTATTAGGGTGAGCGCGGGAACATTGATAAAGCTACATCCATTGCACGTTATTCCATTTGGATTTGCTATAATCACATTCGCAGATTTTCCCGCCACTTCCAATTTTCCAAGTAACTGGGACTGACTATCACCTACAACTTCATTAATAATCAGTTCTGCATTAATTCCTCTTAACTTATTGTTTCCATTTATGTCCCCTGCGAGTTGAGTTTTTACTGTATTCTTTGAATTATTTAATATAATACCTTTTTCAAGTACATTAAATTGTTGGTATTTATTATGCGAAATACCATTTTCATTTGGAGTAGCTATATTAACAATAGTGGTGCTGTTTTTTTGATAAACTGAAGAGTCATTCCCTGAAACTAAAATATTACTACCCCAAGATGGATTAATCGGAAATAATATAAATAAACACATCAGATAGTAGATAATAAAACGCTTCAAACGTGGTATTTTATATTCAACCATAAACTTCTCCTACACAGATTATGGGTTAGCTTGAATATTCCAATGTAATGACCAATTATTTACCTTTAATTTCGATGGGTAATACAAAGGAGTGCTAGAATTCCTTGTGTTCTAACTTCATTAACTAAAACATATGATGAGTTTGATTCCATTTTTCTAATACTATTTTCATTTCTTCCTTATTTTTTAACGGCAGGTTTTATAATTCTTTTCTTTGATTTAATTCTGATATCAATCTTTGATTTTTCTCTTGAGCATGGATATCCCTGAAAATTGATAGTGATGTCAAAAAAGAATAAGCACATTTATTAAAATGTGAATACCAAGCCAATTATTTTCATGAAAATGATAATAGTATTTTTCATGTATATATCCCTATGTGTTCCAACATGAAAAAAAAATAACAGTGACATATATATCCAACAAGCATCAAATTTATTATATGTCTTATAAAAATTAAAAACATGATTAGTTTAAAAAACAAATAGCAACTATAACCACCACAAACCTAATTTACTTATTAAGGCTTGTGGTGGTAAATAATTAAATTATTGGCTAACTAACCAATAAAACGTTTTAACTGTAAACGCAACATCTCATTTTCGCGTCGGAGTATTTCATTTTGATCCATTAGGCTCATAGCCATTGCGATGCCCGGCCAGTCAATTTCTAATTCATGGTAAAGACGCACGGCTCTTCTCACAATGACTACCGCTTGGTCGTCAAACAACCATTCATTAGTAGTTTCAATAGGTTGAATTATCCCAAGGCCGACAATTTCCTGTAATTCATCTTCAGCAATACCGGTATGAACGCAAAAATCAATAACGGTTAATGTGGTTAACTGTTCCATTATTTTCCTCCCCAATTTTTACGCGGGTCAAAGTGCGTATGGCTCTCAGCCAACTTCTGCCATAGCGCATCCGACTCTGCATTACTGCTATTCGGCATCACGATTTTTATAATCGCATACAGATCCCCAGCTGTGCCTTTATGTTTCAGCCCTTTACCTTTAAGGCGTAATTTTTGGCCAGCTTGGCTATTAGCAGGAACGGTGATCACAATCGGGTCTTTTAATGTTGGAATGGTGACTTTAGTTCCGAGGGCTGCCTCCCATGGCGCAAGCGGCACGACCACTTCTAAATCATGGCCTTTGATATCAAATAATGGATGTGGTGCAATGCGGATGGTTATCCATAGATCGCCATTTTCACCGCCATTTTCCCCCGCTGTGCCTTGCCCTTTTAAGCGAATACGTTGCCCATCAATCACCCCTGCCGGGATAGTCACATTAAGTGTTTTGGGAACTTCATTTTCGATAAAACCAAAAGCGTTATAGACAGGTAAGTTATAGCTAATGGTACGTTTATGTGGTTCTTGGGTTTCTTCAAGGAAAACAGCCAGTTCAACTTCTAAGTCCTGTCCGCGGTGACTATGTGCTTGCCTTGTGCCACCACGTGCACGTTGGGAAAACATCGATGAAAAAATGTCATCAAAACCACCCGCATCAAACCCTTGCTGAGAATATGTGTGGCTTTGTTGACCTTGGTTGGCTTGGTTAAAATAGGGGTCATTTCTGTGCTCCCACATTTCATCGTATTCCGCGCGTTTTTCTTTGTCGCTGAGTACCGCCCACGCCTCTGCAATTTCTTTAAATCGCGCTTCTGCATTTGGCTCTTTACTGACATCGGGGTGATATTTTCGCGCTAAACGGCGATACGCGGTCTTAATGGTTTTTAAATCATCGGTGCGCTTAACACCCATGATGCTGTAATAATCCTTTAGTTCCATAGTCATATCTCGTTCACTTATCTGTTGAATAGAATTCTTATGGTATTTACCCAATTGGGTTAAACATCACAACGACCTTGAATTTAACTTAGGACATTTACGCAGTAATTGGAATAGCTAGGCCATGATAAAATTCCACAAAAAACAGGAAATTTACGCTATTTCAGGCTAAACCTATAAGAGTGCCGTTTGATTAATAGGGGAACTCTATGGATGCTCTTGCCAATCGCCTGAACTATAAAGTCAATTTTGCCATATCTATTGAGGATTTTATTCGATTAATTCGCCAGTCACCATTTAAAGAAATGGTGCCAACCGATAATCTCACTCAATTAGATGCAATGTTGAATAACGCGGATTTATTGGTTAGTGCATGGGATGAGGAACAGGTGGTCGGTTTTGTCCGCACGGTGACGGATTTTAGTTCTTGCTGTTATATCTGCGAACTGGCCGTTGATATGCATTATCAAAAACACGGTATCGACCGCCAATTAATGCGCCTCGTCGCTGAAGAACTCCCCGCCGACTGCCAGATTTTATTTTTCTCCACCGACAGCAACCTCACCGAATATTTAAAACTGGGGTTCACCCAATCCCCAAGAGCATGGCACACCACGGCAGAGAATTTTTTGGTTAGATCGGCAGAGCTGGATGAATAATAGAAAGTAAAATTACTAAAAACGTAGAAAATGATAGAGTGATAAGCAACTCATCTCGTTAGTAAAAGACTGACATAGACACATAAAAACAAATTTAATTTAAATGAGTATTAAAATATCTCAATACTGATGCTCTAAATAATTCGTGCTACAGCTAGGCGGCAAGCTAGTTTAGCCCTAGGAGCATACATCAGTATGTGACTAGGGTGAACTAGTGAAGCCAACAACGCTGTGGTGCGAAGTATGACGAGCATCTATCTGAGGCGGCCGCGGAGGCGCTTAATAGCCTGACTATGCAGCTGACTCACCCTTGACTCCCCCACCTCCAACACCGCGCCAATCTCCTTCAAATTCAGCTCTTCTTGGTAATACAGCGTCAGCACCATTTTCTCGCGCTCAGGCAGCTGCTCAATCGCCGCCGCAATTTGGTCACGCAAGCTGGAGTCCAGCAACAAGCTCAACGGGTTACCGCCGTCATCTTCATCCATTTGTGGCTCACAGCTTTCCCCGTGAATTTCATGCCACTCATCATAGGAAAACAGTTGGCTATTATTGGTGTCTAGTAGCGCTTGGCGATACTCAGCAAGGTCAATATCCAGCGCTTTGGCGATTTCCGGCTCAGTCGCACTTCGCCCTAAAGATTGTTCCAGCGCACCAATGGCTTTGGTCATTTCTCGTGCTTGGCGGCGCACACTACGCGGCACCCAGTCACGACTACGCAATTCATCTAGCATTGAGCCACGAATACGCTGCACCGCATAGGTAGCGAACGATGCCCCTTGAGTCACATCGAAACGTTCCAATGCATGCAATAAACCAATGCCCCCCGCTTGAATTAAGTCGTCGATATCAACACTGGCGGGTAGTCTGACTTGCAGTTTTAGGGCTTCATGGCGTATTAGAGGGTAATAACGCTCCCATAGGCTATTTTTATTAATCACACCTTCGGCAGTATACAAATCACTCACAACCTGAATCACCCTTCAAGCTCTATAAAAGTTATTCATTATCTGTGTTGGTTTTGAATTCAATCCGTAGAGTAAGGCACTAAATGTGGCTTTATTTGCCTTATCCTAAATAGGTAAAATTTGAATGATTGCAATGTTAACTATTGTTTTAACACAATTTTTAGGGAATTTTACTGGTAATACAAGAGGGAGTAGTTGTTTTGTTGAGATGTGATTTTGTCATTAAATTGCAGATTTGGGCTTTAGACTTTGTTATTGACTAAGTTAGCCTTCTTAAAGCAAGTAAAGTTATCGGTAAGCAGCAAGCTAGCTTAACACTAAGCATGAGAACCAAAGTAAACATAGCACTAGATATGGAAAATAATGACAATGAAAATAATCAGATTAATGGATTATATATAAATAATATCATTATTAAATACAATTAATATTAATTAAACATTAAGTTAATTCGGACTAACAAGGTAAACAACTTATTATTTGACAGATTTAACTTATATAATGTATTTTTACATTCACTAATGTAATAGCATATTAGTTTAATTAAAAAGTAAAATGACATATAGATATTTTGAAGTTATTATCTTTTAATTTAAACTTAAATAATTAAGAAGAAAAATGATATACAAAATATATTTCTTTTATTTTTTCTTTCTTTTCCCGATGAGGATATCCAAAACATTACAACCCATCTATTGGGAACAGCAAGCGCAATTAACGTTATTTTCAATTTCGTACGTAATGATGGCAATTGCGGGGGCCTGCTCACTACTTTATGCCAAAGGGCTATCCCGATTTGGTACTAAGACTGGTTTAATTGTGGGCTTTTTACTGTATGGGTGTGGCCTTGTTCTTAGAGCCTATCCCACTGGGATGGCTATCGCCTTGACTTCAGGTTTGATGGCTGGGATGGGTGCGAGTATTATCGCTATTGCACTTAAATCACTGATTTTTAATATTGATAAACAGGAACAAAATAAAGTCCTGCTACACACCGATAATTTAAGCACAATTGCACAAAGCCTTGGGGCTTTTATTGTAGGAGGGCTAGTGACGATTTTATCAATTATCGATCAAACTCCATATCGTTCCGCCTTATTGATTAGCGGGGTCATGGTATTAATCGCCATTGTAGCCATTCCTTCATTAAAAATACCAAAAACTGAGAAACCATTAGTAAAAAAAGGCTCCCAAAAAGGCACTTCATTTTTTCATTTTCTCAATAAAGCAGATTTAGTTTTATTTATTGCATTTATTCTCAGTGGCACCAGTTGGGCGTTGATCTTACCCATTATCCCAGTGTATTTAAAAAACATGCATTTTTCAGATGCGAATGTTGGCCTTGTGATGTCATTAGGCATTATTTCTGGGCTAGTACTCAAAAACCTTTTTATGTTTATTTTTTCTGACAAAGATAAACCTATCTCATTACTTGTTTTTTCTGTTTTATGCATGCTGATGCTCTATGGCATGTTCTGGTCAATAAAATATGGTTCTCCGGTTATTTTCGCCATCTCGATTATTGCCATGTATATGTTTAGAACCGTTTGCTCACTGCTGATCAATTTGGTTGAGATGGAGATTGCACGCAAAGGGAATGCCGAACATATTTTTGGTTTAATACAAACCGCATTTTTGACAGGGGATATCTTTGGCGGAATTGCCCTACCCTATGTTTATGAGTCTGGTTTTCTGGTTAATTATCCTTTGGTTATTATTATATTTATTCTGTTATCAAATATATTAATTTACAGCTGTGCCAAAACCAGCGCTAAAAGCCATACAGAACTTGTCTGAAAATGCTTAAGCGAGCCCTAAATAATTCGTGGTGCGGCTAGGCGACGAAGGAGATTATCCCGATGAGCGTACATAGGTACGTGATTCGGGTGAGCGACTGAAGTCAACAACGCTGCGGCGCGAAGTATGACGGGCAAAGAAAAGGCCAGCAATGCTGGCCTTTAATCAGGAATACAAGTCTAAATTAACGTAACAGACTTAAAACACCTTGTGGAACTTGGTTAGCTTGCGCTAACACAGCAGTACCTGCTTGTTGCAGAATTTGACCACGGCTCATGTTAGAAACTTCTGTCGCGAAGTCAGCATCTTGAATACGGCTACGTGCTGCGCTCAGGTTGTTAACAGAGTTGTTCAGGTTGTTGATAGTAGATTGGAAACGGTTTTGAATCGCACCTAATCTAGAACGGCTTTCATCAACTTGATTGATTGCGTTGTCTAACGTTGCTAAAGCATCATCTTTAACATCTAAAGATTTTACATCTTTACCTGCATCAGCTTTAAACTCAGTTGTTTTAGTACCTGTATATTCGACTTCATCTGTAGTACCACTTTTGATTGCAAAGTCAGATTTATTGACTACATAATCTTTAGTACCATCATTGAGAACAACTTTATCTGTAGATTTTACACCATCAACTATGTAATCTTTTACAGACGTCACGCCTGTTGCATATGAAGCACCACCAGTTACACCAATCTTGTCTGCTGTAATATTAGCAGTACCTGCTTCAATTGCACCTTTCTTAGTTGTAGTTTCAGTAAATAAATTATCGCTTGCTACACCTAACTCTGCGGTATCAACTTTATCTAATTTAAATTTGATAACTTCGTTATCATTCGTACCTACTTGGATACTCATATCTGTTTTTTCACCACTAAGCACTTTAACGCCGTTAAACTGGGTTTCTTTAGAGATACGGTCGATTTCAGCTAAACGCTCTGTCACTTCATTTTGAATTGAAGTTAAGTCAGAGTTAGAGTTAGTCCCGTTTTTAGCTTGAACAGTCAGTTCACGAATACGCTGTAAGTTATCATTGATTTCGTTCAATGCACCTTCAGTCGTTTGCGCGATAGAAATACCGTCGTTAGCATTACGAGATGCTTGGGTTAAACCTTTAACGTTTGAAGTGAAACGGTTAGCAATCGCTTGGCCTGCTGCATCGTCTTTAGCGCTGTTGATACGTGAGCCAGAAGATAAACGCTCAATTGCAGAACCTAATACGCCTTGTGAACGGTTTAAGTTGTTCTGAGTCGTCAGAGACAGAATGTTAGTGTTGATAACTTGTGCCATGATGTGATCCTTATTATTCAAATTAATGCGTTAAGCCAAAAATGCTTAACTTGATGAATTTCGTCAGCAACTAGGTTATCGGCTACAAAAAAGTCCCCTTTAGGCTTTTTAATGAAAATTTTTATCTGCAAGGGGGCAAATGGCTTTACAGCCCGCTTTTAATACCGTTTTTTTTTAACAAACTTATTGGTTTTTATTAATTTTCTTATTATTTAATTTCAATAGTGATAATTAACGGCTTTTACCTCATCAGCTCTCGCCATTACTCTTTTTCAGAATAGTCTAAAATTTTGCTCCATTTTGCCGATAGCACTCTAAATAAATTTTATTTCAGAGTTTATGTCACAGACATAGAATAGGAGAAAACATGGCAGGAATATCCACACTCGGTATCGGGGCAAACTTAGATTTAAATGTGCAAATGGACCAAATTGAGGCAATGGAGCGTCGTCGCCTTGACCCATTAACCACTCAAAAAGCCAGTTATGACGCACAAATTAGCGCCTATGGCAAAATGCAGTCCTCATTAGAGAAACTGAAAAAAGCCGCCGAGGACTTAAAAAAATACGGCGATATTAGTACCACCAAAGTCACTGGTGAATATAAAGCCTTTGACGTAAAAACCGATGGTAAAGCCGTAGCTGGTGTGCACGATGTGTTAGTGACGCAACTTGCTAAAGCACAAACTATCGCTACTAAAGGCCACGCTGATAATAAAGAATTGCTCGGTAGTAGTGCCAAAGAACGGACTATCACTATTACCCAACCCTCACAGAAAGAAGAAAAAGATAAAATCGTTATCAAATTGGATAACCAGAGTACTTCTTTAATTGAGCTGGCAGAGGCCATTAATAAAACCGATAAAGGCGTGACAGCCTCCGTCATTAAAGATAAAAATGAACAATATCACCTTGTTGTAACATCTAAAAAAGAAGGCACAGATAACCGTATTAGCATTAATGTTGAAGGTGATGATGAACTGGCTGCAATCTTAAACGTTGAATCAGAGTTAGATGCCAGTAAAAATGTCGTGCTGAAAAACCCTACCGGCATTGGTATGGAGCAGAAAGTCGCCCCCCAGAATGCACATTTAACTATTGATGGATTCGAACTTGAGTCTCAAACCAATGAAGCCAAAGATTTGTTCCCTGGCTTAACGCTGACACTGAAAAAAGAAAGCGAAGACAATAAAGCTGACCATTTAATGGTTTCAGAGGATATCGAGCCCGCTAAAGGTAAAATTAAAGCATGGGTAGATGCCTATAATGAATTCCAAACTTTAGCCAAAGAACTCACCAAATATACACCAAATGAACGCGGCACAACCCCAGATAAAACCAATGGGCCATTAATCGGTGATTCTACTCTGCGCGTTATTCAAAGCACCCTACGTACACAAGTTCGTTCACCACAAAATAGTGGTGAAATCGATACGCTCAATAAAATGGGGATCAAACAGAAAACAGATGGCACCTTAGAAATTGATAACAAGTTGCTGGATAAAGCCCTCAAAGAGAACCCATCGAGTGTCAAAGTTTTTTTTGCCGGTGATGGTGAAAAAACGGGTTTTGGCACTGAAAATTTTAACTTTTTAAAAGGGACTTTAGATACAAAAGATGGCTCATTACACAATGCCACTGATGGTATTCAGAAGAAAAAGAAAAGCTTAGACAAACGTATTGAGCAGACCAATAAACAAATCGAAAACACCATGGATATGCATCGCCGTCAGTTCCAAAACCTCGATAAAATGATGAGTTCGCTCAATAGTACAACGAATTCTTTAGGCCGGTTATTAGGCTAATAAATACTTTTAGGTTAAAAATATGTATCAACGACACGCACAGCAAGCCTATCAGCAGGTCGATTTGGAGAGTGAAATCACCAACGCGACCCCATACCAACTGATTCAAATCCTGTTTAAAGGGGCGCTAAGTGCCCTAAAACGCGGGGAAATTTTTATGCAGCAGGGTAAGGTGGCGGAAAAAGGTAAAGAAATCTCAAAAGCTATCGACATCATTGACACTGGGTTAAAGCAGTCGTTAAATTATGAAGCTGGCGGCGAACTTGCAGAAAATTTAGCAAGTTTGTATGAGTATATGACTATGCAGCTACTCCGTGCCAACCTCGAAAACAACGTGGCTTATGTCCAAGAAGTTTACCAATTACTCTCCGATATCGCCTCTGCGTGGCAACAAATCGGTGCAAATGTGGATGAAAGATAATCAGGTGGACAATAAAAATCCTATCGATTTACAAGAAATATACCGTAATGTCTTAGTATTAAGTGAAAATTTAGTTGCCTTAGCGCAATCCGGGGAATGGGAGACGTTGGTCTCCCGAGAGACAGAATATGTCCTTGCGGTGGAAAACCTCACCAAGTTAACGCAAGCGTTCGAAGAACAGCAGCCCATCACTGAAGAGTTTATTCAGTTACTGCATAAAATTATCGAAAATGAACGTGTTACTAAAGAATATTTACAACAGCATTTAAACTTTTTAAGCAAAGAAATTAAGCAATTAGACCAAAAACGGGTACTCAATAATAGCTATGGCCAATTTGATGAGCCAGACACCCCGTTAGTCGTTCGCCCCATGGAATGAATTTAAGTGTCAGGCCAACAAGCCTGACACCCTCTTCCCTTCGGGATTACAGCCTATTGTTGCTGCTTTAGACGTTGCTGCTTTTTCAGTTTTTTCAACAGCATATTGCGTTTTAACGGCGACAAGTGGTCAAGAAACACTTTACCGTGTAAGTGGTCAATTTCATGTTGCATGACAATTGCTAAAAACTCGTCACTATCCACTTCAAACGCTTTACCGTGCCTATCGTACGCTTTCACTTTAACGCGCAGGAAACGGTCTACATCCGCATAGATTTCCGGCACAGACAAGCACCCTTCTTGATAACTGGTTTCCCCTTCACTTTCGACGATTTCAGGGTTAACAAATACCATGGGCTCATCACGGTTTTCTGAAATATCAATCACCATAATGGATTTAGTTTCAGCAATTTGCGTGGCAGCAAGGCCAATGCCGTTATCCGTGCTGTACATGGTATCTAACAAATCGTCGATTAAGGTTTGTACCGCAGCGAAATCCGTCACTGGGCTGCATTTAATACGCAGTCGTTCATCTGGAATTTCAATAATTTCTCTTACTGCCATAATTTAAACCCTATAAATTCGATTACTTTTATTCAAATATCAATAATTCAAAATATTTTAAGCGGCAGTAGCGATATTCGATAGCCGCTAACTGCCATCACAACTCTGCCAGTGAAGTATGACGAACAGATAAAATATTATCGTCTTTCTATTTCATCAACAACATGCAAAAAATGGCATTATTAATCCGAAAGAAAATTTCACTTTAAACATCAATAAATTATCACTAAGCTGTTTAGTTTAAACCCTTATGCCACACAAGGTACATAAAATTTCACAGAAAAATAACACGTTATTTGGAAAAAAACATCTAAAATAGAAAAATGGTGCTCCTTTGTAGGTTTCCAACTGTTTTTATTTTTATCGGCTAGTCGCAGTTATTTGCCTATGGATATTTAATTTTATGTTTTTTCATCATAAAAATACAGTTGGGCCACATTCAAATTATTTTCAAATTAATATACAACAAATAATAAGCAGAGTATCTTATAATTTAATTAATTTAAAAATTCAGATATATTTATAATAAAAATTTCACCGTCTTTATTCCAATCAAACACGAATATCCCGAATAATTATAATTTAAAAAATCGATTTTACCCGCCAGAAAAATGACCCTATTATAAATAAGTTGAGAAAAACAAATCCCCTCTTCATTCTTCTTTAGATAATATTTTAAATAATACGGAAATTAATACATGGAAAAGAAAGCATTAGCTCGTTATTTAGCTGTTATATTACTCAGCGGTTTGTCTTTCACTGCAGTAGCCAACACTACACATTCAAAGCCCGCACCAATATTAAGTGATATCAATGCACAAGGGATTAGTAATAATACTAAAGGTATTCATAATAATACTAAAAGAATCATTTATATCAATAAAAAAATCGGTGAGATTGATAGCGAAATTAACCAGATGACCTCAAATTTTAGTAATGATATTGAAAAATTAAATATAAAGCATCTTAATCTTAAATTAGAAACGGGAGATATACGAAATGAGTTAGTGGAGTTACAAAACACCGTAGACAGCTCTATACTCACTTCTTACAACATAAACGCCGAAAAAATACAAAACAATACTGATTTAATTAATGACCAAATCACATCAATACAAAAAGATAATGAAACAGAACACCATGCACTTGACTCAAAATTAAAAGAAGTCGAATTATATGTACAGGATGCATTAATTGGTGTAAATGCGGCGGACCAAGTCACCGAACAATTAAATACCAATATTCAGAATCTTGATAAAAAAGTTATTGGAAACACCTCGTCAATAAAAACCCTAAAAAGTGACGCGGCCAAAACGCAAAAAGGAAACGAAGTTAAATTCACAAAGTTAGAAAATAAATTTGACCATGAGGTCAGCCAGCTTGATAGCAAAATAGATAAACGTGCCCAAGAAGCCAATGCGGGTATTGCCTCCGTTGCTGCAATGAGCAATATCCCTTATGCAATAAATACCCGCTTTAGTGCCGGGGTTGGCGTAGGTAATTACAAAAATGGTTCTGCGATCGCTGCTGGAGCTCAATATCAATTAAAAGAAAATATTAACTTACGCAGTTCTGTTTCTTGGAACAATTCTGATGCTGCCGTTATCGGAGCGGGTGTCGCCTTCGGTTGGTAACTCTCTAACTCCTATTTTTCATATAACCTTTATAAATTATTTATAAGCATTAACCAATAGTACCAATGATACATTGGTACTATTTTTAATCGACCTAATCGGCCAATATCTAAATTAACTAGCTCTGAGTTGTAATTAATCTTGGTGATAAGTCACAATCGCAATTGGTGTTGGGTTAATGGTAACCCAAAGATTAGACATACCAACATGAGTTGGCGATGACTCACTTACTTTATTACAACTGGTTTCAGATTGGCATTTCGAGAGAAACCCACTGGCGACTTGCGGACTAAGCCCTTGCTTTGTCAAATAACCCATTTCATTTTCTAACTTTTGTTGGAAGTCTGTAAAATCTGGTTTTGGCGAGGTATAATCTTCAACCCCAACAAGTGTAGTGGCAACTTGAATGAGTCCGCCATCATCAAAAGTGAGTTGATTTTCATAGCTCCAATCATTAAAAGGTTTTTGCTGCCCAAAAGTACAAACTGTTTTACTGCCATTTGCTTGGCATTTCCCCGCCTTAATAAAACTGATGCTATCCATACTTTGCCCCCAGTTTAAGCCAAATGGTGCGGTCGATGTGGTATCACACCCTACTAATAGCAACGCAGCAACCCCAGCTATCATCCATTTCATACTCTCACCTCACTAATCAATTTATCTCATGCTACAGGGTGAGGAGGCTAAATTGAAGTAAAAAAGTCATCAGCTATTAACTCAATCAACATTAATATTTTAAGTTATTTATTTAACACTAAATTTACATACAATTAATTATTATCAAAAAGATAAAGTTAATACAGATAAATCATCGTATACAGATTGCCAGATTTACTTTGGGTCTATACAATGCTCTGCTTTACACGATCTCAGTACCACTGCAATACAGATAACTATCATATTATTAGTCAGTTACCCCTCTAGCAATACTTGAAACTCTCTAGATGGTTCTTGAATAACAAGATAGCTGAATCGTTACAACTTAGCTTTATAATTAATTGCTTTTGTAACGAGTGGATTTTGTAACTAACTGGTGGACTAACAGGCATTCACCAATCTCATTGTTAACAAATAACCATAACGTAAAGTACAAATTGTGAAATTATTATTCTCTCTTTCTTTAACAACCGCCATTCTCTCTGGTATATGGGCTTGGGTTGCAGATAGCTTAGGGTTAATCGGTTGGGCCGGATTTTTAGGCTGTACCGCATATTTTGCTTACCCCAAAGATGGGCTTAAAGGACTAGGTATTACTGCACTAACCGTCAGTAGCGGCGTGGTTTGGGGGTTGGTGATCCTGCATAGCGGTGACTACCTGCAACACTTACCTCATTTTGTTGGGTACTTCGTGACGGGTATTGTTGCCTTTTTGATGTGTATGCAAGCCAAAAAGCAGTGGCTTTCTTATATACCGGGCACTTTTGTCGGCACCTGTACTATTTTTGCGACTGAAGGTGCTTGGTTGGTAACGATGCAATCACTACTCATCGGTGTGCTATTTGGTTTTGCAATGAAAAAAAGTGGACTTTGGTTATTTGAAAAGTACTTATCGGATAAAAACTAAAAAAAACCGCCAATATGGCGGTTTAAATAAATCAATGAAACCAAGGGAATTTCAAACAGATTCGATATTACATTAAAATTGTCTAACAGCAATATATAACATTTTGATTTAACTAGTAATTAATCAAACATTAAACTAAGTACCCTTACTTATACCCACAAATATAATAATGATAAGTTTGTTAATAAAATGATAAAATTCGGACTTAAAATTCCAATTTAGATTAATAAAGCTTATATAACTGGTCAAACATCAGTCGAATTAATTCTTTTTAATATAATCATATAGTGAAATTCAGATTTTTCTGCATCCTTATATTATCAATAAAAAAGTAAAACCTTTTCTAAGTACCAATATGTTTTTCTTTTATTAATTTATAACTTAGAATATTATACCAATCAAAAGTGAAATAAAAGCGTAATAAACCAATTAAATTTACATGGCTAGAACGTAAAATCAGAATCGTTTGAAAAACGCACTTTCATTCCTCTGCTATACTTGAATAAGAATATCTTAAGACCTATAACTGAATGTAACGAAAGGAAGAAGATATGATTAAAAAAATTTGCTTTTTAGCCTGTTCATTAGCTGTCGTATTCTCTTTAAGCGCATGCAACACCACCAAAGGTGTTGGTGAAGATATAGAAGCAGGTGGCGAAGCCATACAAAGAGCAGCTAAATGATGGCTAACAACCATCATCCTTAAATATTAGCTACCTCGACTAGAACTGACATATATACCAAACGGTGACAGTTTCGCCGTTTGGTATATAAATTAAAGAGCCTATAAATTCCTAAACCTTACTCTATTGAAATACAGAACATTTTAATATTGGCTAACAGGATCACAATTTAATTATGCCTCTCTTTTACAATGGAAGCCATCCAGCTAGGAGAGCATAATGAACCCGAAAAATAAAATTAATGTGTTAGACCACATTTCACCTGAAATGCAATCTGTAATGCAATTTTATGCAGAAAACCCATCCCCTTCCCCTATTGACACCAGCTATTACGGAATGCGACAAGCGTATATTGAAGATAGAAAATATTGGAATGCAGAAGCGCCAATGATGCACAATATTTACGATATTCAAGTACCAACTCAATATGGCAATATTTTGACTCGTCTATTTCACCCCCTGAAGTCACCACCAGCAACTTTATTTTATATTCACGGAGGCGGGTTTATTTTAGGTAATTTACAAACTCATGACCGCATAATGCGATTACTAGCCTGTTATTCAGGCTGTACCGTTATTGGAATAGATTATTCGTTATCCCCTGAAGCTCGCTACCCCCAAGCCATTGAAGAAATATCCACCGTTTACCAGTATTATCAACAAAATGCCGCAGAGCATAATATCAATATGCAACAAACTGGCTTTGCAGGTGACTCAGCTGGCGCAATGTTATCTCTTGCTTCTATACTTTGGTTGCGTGATAACACTATAGAAAGTGCCAATATTAAATCCGTTTTATTGTGGTATGGGCTTTATGGCTTACAGGATTCAATCAGTCGGCGGCTATATGGTGGGGAATGGGATGGGTTACAAAAAGAAGACTTAGAAAATTATGATAATGCCTATCTCGGGGAAAATGGTGATAGAGAAGCCCCTTATTACTGCTTATTCAATAATGACTTAACCTATGATATTCCACCTTGCTTTATTGCTAGTGCAGAATTTGACCCTCTATTAGATGATAACTTGGCTTTATTCCGAACACTCGACGCTAACAATATACCTTGTGAATATAAAATGTACCCAGGAACTTTGCATGCTTTCTTACATTACTCTCGCATGATGCCAATATCAGATGAAGCAATTCGTGATGGTGCGAATTATTTTATCAAACAACTTTTATAATATTAACTCTATATTTATTGAAGATAACAGACGATAAAACGAAAAAACCTCGCATTTAGCGAGGTTTTTGAATGCTTAGCGATTCGTTTATCGTTATTTAGCGATAACGTTAGCTGCTGCAGGGCCTTTAGCACCATTTTCAATGGTGAATGAAACTTGTTGGCCTTCTGCTAATGATTTGAAGTTATCACTTTGAATTGCAGAAAAGTGAACAAATACATCTTTGCTGCCGTCTGCAGGAGTGATAAAACCAAAACCTTTATCATCGTTAAACCATTTTACTGTACCAGTCATTGTATTAGACATAGAATTTCCTTTAATTTTTTAAAATTGCCATAAGGCATGTTGCGGTTTGTTCTTGTGGTACTTATGGGAATTAATTAGAAGGAATTCGCAATGAAGTGGTATCTGAGATAACGCTTAATGGTGAACATCTTAAAACTGACTAACATAAATAGGCCTGTACTTCCAAACCAGTGAGCATATTAAGCCACACTTATAACCAAATGGCAAATTTTATTTTCACATCAATTCAAGAAACAAATAGTTTGCTATTTATCCGAACCTAAAAGAAAACATCTTCAGGTTTAATACCTATCAAAAACACCATAATCAGGCCTTTCGCCCCTCATCACCGCTCGCTGTTGCTCATGTACCGCTTCTCTATCGGCTCTTTTTTGTTCGGATGAACGGGCGTCTTTATGTGGCTTTGGCCATGTTGGTTTATCAGGCTCGAAAGAAGGCGTAAATGTACAACCCGTAATTAAAAATAGACAAAATAGCGAAGAGATTACTTTCATAATGGCCTTTATTTTTCCAATACAGTAATTAAGTAAAAACACTTAATCATGATACCGATATTTATCATTTATCTAAATCATTATTTGGATACTACTTTGGTAAAATGACCATTGATAATTCACAATAACAATATATAAAGTAGGATTTAAGATAACAAAAAAGCCGCATCACGCAGCTTTTAAATCTTGTAATCCATTACAGTTATGATTGACTACTTTTTTCAGTTGGGTCAAACGGAAGCCCACCAGCAAATACAAATGATAACCCAACAATAACGAACGAAACCATAACAAAATACTTATCAATAAATCGTTTCATACTGTTATTCCTATGCTCAATCATCGAATTAAAATATGCGAACCGATTATTATTGGCAATAAAAAATTACCCCATTACTTTCCCAACAGAGTACTGAAAAATCAATTAATTTATTACATTCGAATAGATAGTAAAATCATACTGGCATAGACATAATTTCTTGATACGCCGCCACGAGCTTATTACGTACTTGAATTCCCATTTGTAAACTTAAACTTGCTTTTTGCATATCAACCATCACGTCATTTAAGGAAATATCTTGCTTTCCTAACGTAAAGTTTTCAACTTGCTTAGCTGAATCATTACGTGTTTTATTAATTTGATTTACGGAAGCAACTAGGTGATCAGCAAATCCAACTGGCTCTATTACGGGTTTAATTGGGTTAGTGGCTTGGGTTGCCACGACATTTAATTGTGAAATAACCCCTTCAATCGCTTGAACTGTCATTCGATTCTCTTCTTATTAAATTAATGTGAATTTATCAATAACCTATATTGGCTAGCTTAGCCTACCACACCCTTTTTAACTTGAAGCCGATAAATAACACCAATTTTATAGGCTGATTCCGTCATTAGAACCCCTTAAAACAAGAAATAATAGCAAAGTGAAAAAGTGACGTTACGAAGAGGGAAATAACATTGTTTCACCAAAAGTATTTTCATCCGTCTAGTAGTCTGCCAAGCAGGGAATATTTATGAGTGCCGCATCTAAAGACACGGGGGAGGCCAAAAAGGGTTTTGCCTCTATAGTTGAAAGGATTAAAGCTGATCCTAAAATACCGTTAATGATTGCGGCGGCTGCGGCTGTTTCAATTATTGTCGCCCTTCTCCTCTGGCTACGCAGCCCTGACTACCGTGTACTTCTTAGCAATTTAAGTGCTAAAGATGGTGGCGATATTGTTGGCCAGCTAACTCAGATGAATGTGCCATATCAAATTGCTGATAATGGTAGCGCTATTTTAGTTCCTGCAGATAAAGTGCATGAATTACGTTTAAAGCTCGCTCAATCAGGTTTACCTAAAGGTGGCAATACTGGTTTTGAATTATTAGATAAAGAACAATTCGGTATCAGCCAATTTAGTGAGCAAATCAATTACCAACGTGCATTAGAGGGTGAACTCTCTCGTACTATTGAATCCCTTAGCCCAGTACAAAGCGCTCGGGTGCATTTAGCAATTCCTAAACCCACCTTATTTGTGCGTGAGCAAAAGCTACCAACGGCCTCTGTGACGGTCGGTTTACTACCGGGAAGAATGCTTGATGAAGGGCAAATCAGCGCTATTGTCCATATGGTATCAAGTAGCGTAACAGGCCTAACCTCTAGTAATGTCATTATTGTTGACCAAGCGGGTCGCTTACTCACCAATAACGATAATAGCCAGCAATCGGCGAACAGCGCACAAATCAAAATGACTAAAGAGATGGAATCCCATCTCAAACAGCGCATTGAAGATATTCTGTCACCGTTAGTCGGTCGTGCCAATATTCATGCCCAAGTCACCGCACAAATGGATTTCTCGAAAGTCGAACAAACTTCAGAGGAATATAAGCCTAACCAAACGCCAGATAGTGCGGCCATTCGTTCCCGCCAAAACAGCCAAAGTATGCAAAATAACAATGGCGGAACCGGTGGAGTGCCAGGTGCGCTTTCAAATCAACCCGTTAGTGCACCAAGTGCACCTATTGAAACCAATAAAGACAATAAAGATGGCGCTCAAACGGCGAATAACCGTAATAGTGTCTCGAACTCGCAAAGCGATGAAACCACAAATTACGAAGTAGATCGCAAAATTAGTCACACTCAACGGCAAATTGGTGTCGTCGATAGGCTCTCGGTCGCAGTTATTGTCAATTACCATTCACAAGATGGTGAAAATGGCCCAGAAATGAAGCCATTGCCACCAGAGATGCTGCAACAAATTGAAGCATTGACACGCGAAGCAATGGGCTTTTCCACTGCACGTGGGGATTCTCTCAACATTACTAATTCATTGTTTACCAATGAGGCTCCGGTTGAAGAAGCACCTTCGTTGCTTGAAAGCCCACAATTTATTGCTCAGTTACTGGATTACGGAAAAATACTGCTTATTGCCATTATTGCTTGGTTTATGTGGCGTTTCGGTATCAAACCTCAATGGGTTAAATACCGAAAAGCACAACAAGCCCAAGCTGAAGCCGAGGTTTTTGTTGCCACACAACTGAAAACACCGCTCGTGGTTGATGAAGCGATTGATGAAGAAATGGATGAGCAAACACGCCGTCGCCTGACTCGTCAACGTGTTAGTGCTGAGATCCAAAGCCAACGTATCCGTGAAATGGCAGAAAAAGATCCACAAATCGTGGCAATGGTTATCCGTCAGTGGTTAGGAAAATCCCAATGAGTTTAAGTGGAACAGAAAAAAGTGCCGTGATGTTAATGACGCTCGGTGAAGACCAGGCTGCGGAAGTATTTAAGCACCTGAATCCTAAAGAAGTTCAGCAATTGAGTATGGCAGTGTCAAACATGCGCCAAATCTCAAATAATGAATTGGCAGAAGTATTAACTGAATTTGAAGAGTCAGCGATTCAATTCGCGGCACTCAATATCAACACGAATGACTATCTGCGTTCTGTATTGGTGAAAGCACTTGGCGAAGAACGCGCCGCAAGCTTACTTGAGGACATCTTTGAAAAACAAGAAACCACGTCAGGGATCGAAAGCCTCAACTATATGGAACCCCAAACCGTTGCCGATATTATCCGTGATGAACATCCGCAAATTATCGCGACTATTTTGGTTCACTTAAAACGCAATCTTGCAGCGGATGTCCTCGAATTATTCGAAGAGCGCCAACGCAACGATATTATGCTACGTATCGCCACCTTTGGTGGTGTCCAACCTGCTGCATTGGCGGAATTGACCGAAGTGTTGAACAACTTACTGGATGGCCAAAACCTCAAACGCAGCAAAATGGGTGGCGTGAGAACTGCGGCAGAAATCATCAACTTGATGAAAAGCCAGCAAGAAGAAAGTGTTATCGATGCAATGCGTGATTACGATGGTGAGCTTGCTCAACGTATTATTGACGAAATGTTCCTATTCGAAAACCTTATCGAGGTGGACAACCGCAGCATTCAACGTATTTTGCAGGATGTTTCGACAGACTCGCTGGTTATTGCCCTCAAAGGCAGCAACCAAGCACTACGCGACCACTTCCTCAACAATATGGCCGCTCGCGCTGCAGAAATCGTGCGCGAC
Source organism: Providencia sp. PROV040 (assembly GCF_032706145.1). NCBI lineage: Bacteria > Pseudomonadati > Pseudomonadota > Gammaproteobacteria > Enterobacterales > Morganellaceae > Providencia > Providencia sp. PROV040. The sequence continues at coordinate 2,994,439 of NZ_CP120530.1, forward strand.
GATTTGGAATCACGTTCTCCTGTGCGTATGTCTCAAGTGGAAAACGAACAAAAAGCCATTTTGCTTATCGTTCGTCGTTTAGTCGAAAAAGGCGAAATCGCTATAGGTGGTGGAGACGACGTCTATGTCTAAGTCAACAATTCCAAATGACCAATGGCAGCCTTGGCAGCTTCGTGAGCTTAATCAATGGGATCTCAACTCAGGCATTCCTGCATTAAGTGATGTTCCTGAGCCTGACGCGCCAAAAGTCCCGTGCCTTGAACCAAAAGAAGTGTTAGAGCAAATTAATTTGCTCGATAACATCAAGGAAGATGCACAGCGGACGGGTTACCAACAAGGGCATGAAAAAGGCCAGCAAGAAGGTTACCAAGCTGGTTTTGAGCAAGGCTTACGAGCTGGAGAAGAACAAGGGCGTGAGCAGGCACTTGCTTTGCAACAACCTGTGATTGAAACATGGCAAAAACTGCTGTCTGAATTCAATTATTCTCTCGATACCTTTGATACGGTGGTGACCACTAAACTGTTGCAGATAGCGTTGACTGCGGCTAAGCAAGTTTTAGGTCAATCCACCGTTTGTGATGGCACTGCATTGTTGGAGGAAATCAGCCAGTTACTCCAACAAAAACCGATTTTTGCTGGGCGGCCTGAACTACACGTCAACCCAAATCATTTTGAATTGATTGAACAGCACCTAGGTTCCCTACTCAACTTGAACGGCTGGCGCTTAGTCGCTGATCCTAAACTGCATATCGGTGGCTGCCGAGTCGTCGCTGAAGACGGTGAAATTGATATGACTGTGGCGACACGTTGGCAAGAATTGTGTCGTTTATATGCACCGGAGAGCTTTTCATGACGGCACGATTGGGACGCTGGATTGCTTCGTTGGACGATTTAGAATCGCGGATGAAAGGGATCCCGATGGTGCGTCGTTATGGCCGCCTCACAAAAATCACTGGCTTAGTGATGGAAGCCGAAGGCATTAAAATGCCTTTGGGGGCAACCTGCTTTATTGAACGCTCAATTAATGGCGGCTCAGATGAAGTGGTGTGTGAAGTCGTCGGTTTTAACGGCCCAAGAATGTTATTGATGCCATTAGCCGACCTCGAGGGGATCGCCCCGGGTGCCCGTGTTTATGCACAATCAACCGGTGATGACGGACAAACTAGCCGCTTACTCCCTATTGGTAATGAATTATTAGGCAGAGTACTTGATGCCCAAGGTAATCCATTAGATGGAAAAGGCCCCTTAGAGGTAAAAACACGCGCGCCATTAATTACCCCACCAATTAACCCATTAGAACGAACGCCTATTAGTAATGTATTGGATGTCGGTGTTCGTGCAATCAATGCATTATTAACCGTCGGTCGCGGCCAACGTATGGGGCTATTTGCTGGCTCTGGTGTGGGTAAAAGCGTATTACTTGGCATGATGGCACGCTTTACACAAGCCGATATTATCGTAGTCGGGTTGATTGGTGAACGTGGTCGTGAAGTCAAAGATTTCATTGAAAATATCTTAGGGGCTGATGGCTTAAAACGTGCCGTTGTCGTTGCCGCACCAGCCGATGTGTCTCCTCTATTGCGCATGCAAGGCGCCTCTTATGCCACTCGTATCGCAGAGTATTTTCGCGATAAAGGCTTAAGTGTGTTGCTGATTATGGACTCACTCACTCGCTACAGCATGGCACAACGGGAAATTGCGTTAGCCGTGGGTGAACCACCAGCAACGAAAGGCTATCCACCTTCTGTATTTGCCAAATTACCAGCATTAGTTGAGCGTGCAGGGAATGGGAAAAATGGTGGGTCAATTACCGCTTTCTATACCGTTTTAACGGAAGGGGATGACCAACAAGACCCAATTGCTGACTCGGCTCGCGCCATTTTGGATGGCCATATTGTTCTTTCCCGTTCACTGGCTGAGTCAGGGCACTACCCTGCCATTGATATTGAAGCTTCCATCAGCCGAGCAATGACGGAGCTCATTCCTAAAGAACATTACCGAAAAATTCAACGTTTCAAGCAGTTAACGTCTAGTTACCAACGCAACCGAGATTTAATTAACGTCGGTGCTTATGCAATGGGCAGTGATCCTATGTTGGATACGGCTATCCAATATTACCCACGCATGTCGAAGTTTTTGCAGCAAGATATTGATGAGCGATGTGATTATCAAACCGCATGCGAACAGTTGACACAAGTGGTTCCCAACGAATAACGAGGGGATAAATGGCCAAAAATAATGCCTTAACAACATTACTCACCTTAGCTGTTGAAGCCTCGGAAGAAGCAGCAAAAGTGTTAGCTCAAGTGCGCCAAACCCACACCCAAATGGCGCAGCAACTAAATATGTTGGAAAACTACCAATCCGAATATCGTCAAAAACTCAACCAAACCTTGCATACGGGTATGGAATCGGATAAGTGGCAGAATTATCAGCAATTTTTGGTCACATTGGAACTGACCATTGAACAACAGCAGCAACAACTGAATTTATGGGAGCAACGCGTTAACGAAGCTAACCGCCATTGGCAAGAAAAACAACAGCGTGTCAACGCGTTCGATACGTTAATTCAACGTGCTGAACATACTGAATACCAACGTCAAAACCGCTTAGAACAAAAGCAAATGGATGAATTTGCTCAACGAGCGACTTTACGGAGACCTCAATAAATGGACATCAACGCCCTGAATGTGCCAACCGCATCATCGACTAAAAATGGCAATATACAACAAAATGAATCGCGCGCTGATGAAAATCAAGCCCCTGCACTCCCCTTTCAAGCCATGCTTGATAACCAGCAACCGATTGAAAAACAAAATGTCACTAATCAACCGATCAATGAAGAAGCACTTAACAAAGATATTGTTGACAACAAACTGGCAATAGCGAGTAAAGAAACGATTGAACAAACCAAGGTTGGGCAAAAAACGGCTGAAAATGCCATTGAGCAACTGAACTTTAGCCGTAACTTACGTTCTGATAGCGTGCAAACTGCACTTAACACTGAGTTATTAACAGGCAAAGATGCTAACGAGCAAGCGTGGCTAGAGAGCTTAAAACAGTCATTAACTGGCCAAGTACAAGCAACGACAAATACAACTATTAAAACAGAAGCACACCCGGTTTTAGGCGCATTTACCCAAAAAATGCAGCACCTAACGGATAATGCGAATGGCATCATTAATGAAGATGATGGCAAGCATCTTGAAGGTTCACAGTTACAGTTAGCGGGCGAAGAAGACAGCCCAGAGCTTGGGGTATTTATTAAGAATGAAAAAGAAGAGCGTCGTGACCAGTCTCTTTTTCCCCTTGATAACCCAAAAGATATACGTGGCAAAAATTTAACTGCTGATTTCATGCCATTAAATAAGAAAGTGAGTGATAAAGAACCCGTATTAAACCTACAAAATGTTTCAAGCGATACCCTAAACCAAACCACAAAAGGTGCGTTTACCTTACAAACTGAAACTGGTGCTTTTACCACCACATCGTCACAACATACAACAACTGCGCCGGTTAGCATGATGCCAATGACATCAACAGCCCAAGCGGCAACGATGAATGCGCCAACGGCTACACCAACCCTGCATTTAGCCAGCCAATTAGGTAGCGAAGCATGGCAGCAGCAATTAAGCCAACATATGCTGTTTTTCTCTCGCCAAGGGGTTTCTCAAGCGCAAATTCGTTTGCACCCTGAAGAGTTAGGTTCACTAAGTGTGCATTTACGCATCGAAGATAACCAAGCAGTAATGCATTTTGTCTCTCCACATAGTCATGTACGTGCTGCCATGGAATCCATGATGCCAGTGCTACGCAGTGCGCTACAAGAAAGTGGTATTCATCTTGCTCAAGGCTCTGTTGGCCAAGATAACTTGAACCAGCAATCCGATAGCTCTCAGCAAAATGCGCACCAAAACGATGGCCAAATTCAAGCGACACATCCATCCGTTGGTGCTGTTGGTATCAGCGAAGCAAATGCCACTGTTTCACCTAAAAATGTAGCATCAAGACAAGGTGGCATTAACACTTTTGCATAAAAAACAAACGAATCGCGGTAATTTCCTAGCTAAAGCGCCGAGTTACCGCCTTTTTGTTTCGTTTTTCACTCCTTTAACTCTTGGCAACCAAGCCATAATGCTAGAGATCATAACGTAAAAACCCATTTGGGTTTAGCATCCAAGAAACAGGAATTCAGCTAAATGTCGTCGAGCAAAAAATCAAAAAGTTCCAACAAAGGGTTGCTTATTCTATTTGCCCTTCTTGCCCTTGCTGGCGCAGGGTTTGGGGGTTATACCTGGTGGACGACACAACAAGGCACGCAAACGGCGAGTGAGGAAGAAAAGCGCCCGAACATGCCACAACCCATTTTTATGGAGTTAGAGCCATTTACCGTCAATTTGGCAGGTGCTGCTGATGCGCCGGATCGTGTGCTTTATATCCATGTGACCTTGCGACTGGCGAATGAAAAATCGCGTAAACAACTTCATGAATACCTCCCTGAAGTACGTAGCCGTATGTTACTGCTGCTTTCAGAGCAAAAAGCAAAAAATATCGAGACGCATGAAGGTAAGTTGCAGTTAATGAAAGATATCAAGCAAACTCTTACCCCTACCCTGATCCCGGGGGATACCGATCAGGATATTTCTGATGTGTTATTTACTACTTTTATTCTGCGGTAATATTCATGAGCGATAATATTTTATCTCAGGCCGAAATTGATGCGCTGCTTAATGATGATACGCCATCAAGCAGTACGCCTGTGCCAGAGACTCAAGGGAAAGATAATGTTCGCCCTTACGACCCGAACACTCAACGTCGGGTTATTCGTGAGCGAATGCAGTCTCTCGAAATCATTAATGAACGTTTTGCTCGCCAGTTCCGTATGGGTTTGTTCAATATGTTACGTCGCAGCCCAGATATTACGGTGGGCGGTATTAAAATTGAACCTTACCATGAGTTTGCGCGTAATTTACCCGTACCAACTAACTTAAACTTAATCCATATGCCGCCTTTACGAGGCACGGCACTGTTTACCTTTGAGCCCGCATTAGTTTACATCGCTGTCGACAATCTATTTGGTGGAGACGGCCGCTTTCCTGTACGACAAGAAGGTAAAGAGTTTACCAATACTGAACAACGCATTATCAATCGCATGCTCAAGTTAGCTTTAGGGGCTTATCGCGATGCTTGGAAGCCAATCGCTGATATTGAAGTGGAATATGTACGTTCTGAAATCCAAGTCAAATTCACTAATATCACCACCTCCCCTAATGACATTGTCGTTACCACACCGTTTTTAGTGGAGATAGGCAATACCGTTGGTGAATTCAGTATTTGTATTCCGATCGCCATGATTGAGCCATTACGTGAACGTTTAATAAACCCACCAATGGAACAAGGCCACCAAGAAAATGAAACTTGGGTCACCAACCTTGTCACCCAAGTGAAACGTTCTGAACTTGAGTTGGTTGCCAACTTTGTTGACATTCCAATGCGAATTTCTCGCTTACTGCAACTGCAAAAAGGGGATGTGATCCCAATTGAGAAACCTGACCGCCTCATCGTTAATGTTGATGGCGTTCCCGTATTAACCAGTCAATACGGTACTCAAAATGGCCAGTATGCATTGCGTGTAGAACATTTGATTAACCCTGTATTAAACACTCTAGATGAGGAAAGTACCAATGAGTGAGGCGAAGAACTCTCCTGATGCATCAACCAATCACGACAGTGAAGACCTATGGGCTGAAGCGCTGGAACAGCAAAAAAAAGCGGAATCCGCCTCAGCTGGTGCACAGGCTTTCGACAACTTTGATGGACAAAACCCGCTAAATCAACTGTCTGATATCGATATGATCATGGACATTCCTGTCCGTCTTTCAGTTGAATTGGGGCGCACTAAAATGACCATTAAAAAACTACTGAGCTTATCCCAAGGTTCTGTAGTTTCTCTGGATGGCTTAGCGGGTGAGCCACTGGATATTTTAATCAATGGCTATTTAATTGCGCAGGGGGAAGTGGTCGTGGTTTCAGACAATTACGGCATTCGTATTACTGACATCATTACGCCTTCCGAACGTATGCGCCGTTTAAGTCGTTAATTAACTTCGTGAGTCGCTGATAATGGCAATACCCAATCAAACTGAGCAGGCACCGATATCTGTGCCTTTTTTATCAACAACCGTTTCCTCTGGTGAACCTAATACTCCTGCTATTGACCACAATGATAGCTTAACGCAGACATCAGGGGCTTTAGGGGGGATCATTTTATTGATACTAGCAGGTGCTTGGTTGGTGAAAAAATTAGGATTTGCTCCCCAAAAAATGGGCAAAGAGCAAATCGTAAAAGTCAAAAGCCGTTGCTCATTAGGTAATAAAGAACGCGTTGTGGTTATTGAGGTGAATAATGAGTGTTTGGTATTAGGTGTTACGACACAAAATATCAGCCTCTTACACCAATACCCGGCTGCACCTGAAGTCGCTGAGATATTGCCAACCGAACCGCTCACCTTTCAGTCTTTATTAAAGAAAAAACAAGAGGCTGCAAAATGTGCGGCTTCAGTTACACTTATGCATAAGTAATCGGAAGCGCTCATGTTACCTCTAAAATCTTTACTCACGATTACTACCCTCTTGTTTTTATTGCCAAATCCCGCTTCTGCGGCACTACCAGCCGTTATCAGCCATTCAATGGCTGATGGTGGACAAACTTGGTCTTTACCTGTTCAAACGCTTTTATTTTTGACCTTATTAGGCTTTATTCCCGCCTTATTATTAATGATGACCAGTTTTACCCGCATCATTATTGTTTTAGGTTTATTGCGTAACGCGCTCGGAACGCCCTCCGCTCCCCCGAACCAAGTCTTATTGGGTTTAGCACTGTTTTTGACCTTTTTTGTGATGTCACCCGTTGCCGACCAAGTGTATCGTGAAGCCTACCAGCCTTTTAGCGAAGACAAAATTAGCCTCGAAACCGCTTTAGAGAAAGGGACAGCACCGTTAAGAACCTTTATGTTAGGGCAAACACGCGAATCCGACTTAGCCCTATTCGCAAGAATAGCCAAGGTAGGTGAAATTCAAGAAGCGAAAGATGTTCCATTACGTATTTTAGTCCCAGCCTTTATTACCAGCGAACTAAAAACCGCATTCCAAATTGGTTTTACTATTTTTATTCCATTTTTAATCATTGACTTAGTGGTTGCCAGTGTCTTAATGGCATTAGGGATGATGATGGTTCCACCTGCAACAGTTTCCTTGCCATTTAAATTAATGTTGTTTGTATTAGTTGATGGTTGGCAACTATTGCTTGGCTCATTATCGCAAAGCTTTTTTAATTAGGATTATTTTACTCGGAGTAGTTATGACACCTGAATCAGTAATGGCGATGGGAACTGAAGCGATGAAAATTGCGCTGATGCTAGCTGCCCCTTTGTTATTAGCCGCTTTAGCTGCGGGTTTAATTATCAGCTTGCTGCAAGCCGCCACGCAAGTGAATGAAATGACGCTGTCTTTTATCCCTAAAATTTTGTCGGTTATTTCTGTGATTATTATTGCAGGGCCTTGGATGCTGAATTTGCTTACCGACTATATGCGGTCATTGCTTAGCAACTTACCGTTTATTATTGGTTAACAATGCTAACCATTACCAGTGAAACGCTCACATTGTGGCTCAGCCAAGGTTTCTACCCTTTCATACGCCTTTTGGCGCTGCTTGGTACAGCGCCCTTTTTTAATGAAAAACAGGCGATTACCAAAGTTCGCGTTGCATTGGCTTTTTTTGTTGTGTTGATTGTTTCCCCACAACTTCCTGTCGTGAATATTCCCCTATTTTCTGCCATGGGATTATGGGTTATCGTGCAGCAAATGGTGATTGGTATTGCGATGGGGCTAACAATGCAAATGGCATTTGCTGCCGTGCGTCATGCGGGGGAAGTGATTGGTTTGCAAATGGGGTTATCTTTCGCCACCTTTTTTGACCCAACTGGCGGGCCCAATATGCCAATTTTAGGTCGCATATTTAACGTAATTACTATTTTATTGTTTCTCGCTTTCGATGGGCACTTGTGGCTTATTTATATTGTAGTCAATTCATTTGAACTGCTCCCAATTCAAACCGCGCCATTAAATCGCGATGGTTTTTGGGTATTTGCTCAATTTGCTAACACCATATTTATTAATGGGTTAATGTTGGCCTTACCGTTTATCACCTTATTTTTAATTCTAAACCTTGCTTTAGGTATTCTAAACCGCATGACTCCGCAGTTATCGGTATTTGTAGTCGGTTTTCCTTTAACGCTCACCATTGGAATTAGTATGTTAGGGCTGATTATTTCTATCCTCCCGCGCTATACCGAGCGTTTGATTCACCAAGCTTTCGAGCAGCTATCGTTGATGTTTAATTTGTTTGTTTGAGTATCGATACTTAATTATATAGCAACGGTCTTCTAAGCCACCTATGTGGTAGTGGATCTGCATTTAAACAGCCGTCACTGATGTTTAATTTGCTTTAGTGTTTATTCAAGATAATCATAAAGCAATTAAATTAGTTTACCCTTATAATTCACTTGGATATGAATAATTATTAATTTTTAAAGAATAAAAATATTTCTGTGGTGTCATCAGAGTTCCAGTAGCCATATCAAAAACTCTATCTGCGACAGAAATAGCATCTAGACGATGTGCAGCAAATAAACGGGTTATCTTCATGGCCTTAATAGATTCATTTATATTTCTTTCATTTTTTATATCGAGGGCTGAGGTAGATTCGTCTAAAATGAGTATTTTAGGTTTTCTATAAAGTGCACGCGCAAGGAAAACTCTTTGTTTTTGCCCTCCAGAAAGTATACTCCCCATGTCACCAACAATAGAACCATACCCATTAGGCATATTAATAATATCATCATGAATAGATGCAATCTTTGCACACTCATGCATAAATTCAATATCTACCTGTTCAGAAAAACAGGTAATATTATCCATTAATGTTCCGGAGAACAAAAAATCATCTTGTTGAACATAAGAAATGTTTTTACGATACACTTCAATTCCTATATTTGATATTGGAATTTTACTAAACCGAATTTCTCCTTTTGTCGGTGTAAGTAAAGATGCTATAACATGTAGCAATGTAGATTTTCCACATCCGGATACACCAACAAATGCAACACTTTCTCCTTGCTCAACAGTAAAAGATACATTCTTAAAAATAAAAGGCTCATAATTTGAGTAAGCGAAATACAATGAAGATATTTCTAATGTACCGTCAAAATTTTCAGAAATATCCTCAGTATAATTCATTTCTGAATATTCACTTTCCGTAAAAACCACATCACTAAGTCTATCTATATGTATAGTCAACATTTTAAATTCATATATTACATCACATAAGTTTATAGTTCTCTGTATGAATGTATCTGCATATACCATAAAAGCAAATAAAATACCCATAGTAAAAAAACCATTTTCAATTAATTGTGACCCACCATAAATAGCAGTACATGCAACTAACCCAGTTATGCCCCCACTGATCAACCGAAAAATAAGCTCAATACGAAAAAGTTTGATACTTGCTGAAATACTCTCTGTAGAAAGCCTTAGCCATTTTATTTTTCTATTTGTACTCAGAGATAACATTTTAATTGTTGATATACCACGGACTGTTTCTATAAAATGAGAACTTTGAGCTGCAGTTTTACTAATTAATTCAATTAAAGCCTTTTTATACACCCCAAAAAAAGCCCATTTAATCAAAGCATAAATCAATGCAATAAATACGATCATCATACATAGTGTAATACTGTAAAAGCCCATAGCTAAAAGAAGAAAAATTGTAATTATTGCATCAAGAGTTGCACCAATCATACGGGCTGTAAATGCCTCTTGAATTTCATTTAATGACTGTAAACGAGAAACCACATCTCCTAAATAACGTTTTTGATAATAATTTATAGGAAGGCTAATTAACTTATTTAAAAAACTTTCAGACCAAATCAATCCAATTGTATATTTTGCTGCTGTAATATTCCAATCTCTAAACCACGTAAACAACATCCTCACAAATATCATAATGATAATAAAAGAGAAAATAATATTAAGAGCAATTAAGTTTCCTGTATTAAGGATATTATCCAATATAAACTGAGATGATGCTGGAATCAAAAGAGTCATAATTTCTATAACTGCTGAAAATATAATAACCTTTACTAATACTGATGTTTTCCCTTCTATTCCAGCGAACATATCTTTTAGTGTTAGTATCGTGGATTTTTCAATTTTTTCAAATGTTGAGCTAGGTGACATTTCAAGTACTATTCCTGTGAAACAATTCGATAGCTCAGAATGAGTAATACTTCTTTCCCCTATACTTGGATCATGTATAATTCCGCCATTTCTAGATAATTTTTTAAGGACTACAAAATGATTAAAAGACCAATGCAAAATACAAGGTAGCGATAAAGACCTCAGCTCATCTAATTCTACCCTGACAGGAGAAGAAGTCATATTTAATTTTTCGCCTAAAACTATTATATCTTTAAGACTCATTCCATTACTTGATACTTCAAAGCGTTTTCTAATTGAAATCATATCAATTTTGAAACCGTGATAATTCATGATCATTGCCACACAAGCAAGGCCACACTCAGCGGCTTCAGCTTGAAGAATCACAGGAAGAGATTTCTTAAAAATAGAAGTTATAGATAAGAATTTCATGCATATCACCGTTTTATTAATTAGTCATTCTAAATAACCATTTATATAACTCTTTTTTCTCTGACAAGATTGATGCCTCAACTTGCATTCCTTGCTTTAAAGGTAAACCAATGCGATTTTCCGGAGATACAGTCACAACAAAATATTTTCCATTTTCTTGATGAACTACAGCTTCTGAAACTGAGATTATTGTAGCAATAAATTTTCCATATCGTTTCCACGGATAAGCGGCTACTCGTAATTTTACTTTTTGTCCAATTTTAATTTCGCCTACTGATTCTGCACCAATTTGTAACCTAATAACAGGAACCGCACCTTTAGGTATAACTGAAGCTACAATATCTCCTTGCCTAACCTTATTTCCACGTATTTTATTTATGCCAACAACATTCCCACTAATTGGACTAACTATTTCTAAACTTTCAGAAATATCAACTTCTATTAATTGTTGGGAAATTTCAATCATAGATTGCTTTACATTATTAATCATTTCATCCGTACTAAAACTCAATATATTAACTTCCTTTTCCAAATTGATTAAGTCAGATTTAACTCTAGTCAAATTAACTAATGTATTTTTTAATTTTTCATCATTAAGCAATACACTTTCTCTTGATTTATATAACATCATTTCAGAAATAACCCCCTTCTTTTTATAACTAATAAAAGAATCATACTTATCTTTTGAATAAGAAAGAATCAATTTATTAACAGACAATAAATCTTCAACATTTCTCAGTTCATTTTTCTTATTCAAAATAGCTTCTGACAACTTTAATAAGTTTACATCTCTTTTTTTATTTAATAGAATAATTTTTTCATTAAATAGTTTCATTATATTATTTAGATTTTTCCTTTTCTCTTTTGAAACTATTCCTGATGCACCTTTAATTTTATTATTAATAAACATTATTTTTTCGTTCACACTAACATATTGCCCGTCAATAACTTTTACTCCTTCGACCATACCATCCATAGGTGAAATTAGAGAATAAGCATTAGGATTAAAAGCAACAACCCCAGAAGCTTCGACATTAATGCTATAAGTACCTTTAATAATTAGACATAACAGTATAAAATAATTATAAAACTTAGGAAAAAAGGTATTCCATATGCTTTCGGGATACTTCTAGAACTTCTGCCGATCCAATTACTTTTATTACTAGCAATAGCTTCCTTACGAAATATACCCATAAGTAATAGCTCTTATTTGTTATTTTTAGGAAGACTAATCAATATCTGTTCATCTGTTATAACTAGTATTCTATTTGATAAATAATCATGACCAAGCAGCCCATCAAAATCTATCCTACTATCTTTAACTTGAAATAATAATGCATTAATATTAGTAGAGTCTGGTGTTGTAATTATTTTTTTTGGACAAGATGTTGAAACATTAACACAGCCTTTTTCAGTACCAGTAAAGATAACTGAATGACTGGCTCCTGTATCAATTACCATTCTATATTTTTCATTACTATCAGATATTACATCAACCATAACCCCTTGTTTTGTCTTAATGTAATTTAAAGAATACCAATCATAACCTCCAAGAATTTTATTTAAATCACTTGTTATTATTAGAGCATTTGAAATATAATCGACAACCAATATTTTATTGCCATTCATAATACCTAACCCTAACACTCCATTAATAATATATTCTCCGTTTTCATCCATCATTCCTTCACCCCATGGTTTTAATATTTCCATATTCATGTCTTTAAATATTTCACCATTAATTTTAATATCAATCCCTTTCGACATAACCGTTGAACTTTTATGGCCAAAAACATCAATAGAATTTTGTACGACTGCCTCACGTTTATTAAAATCAGGAATAATTAAATCAAAGATAGTTTTAGGAAAATAAAAAGAATTCGATGCTCCTGTATCAATAGATATCCGGTCAATTTCATGGCCATTAATATTCATAGATATTAATGGCATGTTCTTTTCATCAAAGGTAATAGGAGTACGAATATCAGCCCAAACAAATTTCATTGATGAAGTAAGAGTAATAAATAGAACAAATAAAAATTTATGCATTTTTATCAATCCCTATATTTTTTGCTATTTCATTCGAATTTATACCTAGATTTATAAGATATGCAGCTCCACGACTGAGGAATGACTGCATTGCATCACAGTAAATTGTTTTATTCTTGAAAGCATTATCTTGTGAATATCTATTAATAGGTCTTCCACCTGCACAAACTGCTTTCCAGATACAACCATGACAATCGTCAGGTAAAAAAGACTCTATTTTACTCAATTCTCGCATCGGAAAACTGGTAATAATTTTTTGATAGGAAGCATCTCTAATGTGACATATTGGAACAAAAATGTCTGAAAGTGTTGAACGTAATGTATCATCAACATATATATAACCTGTAGAGGTCACTGTTATAGCTATTGTTTGATGTAATTCATTTTGCGGAGTAACACCTAAGACTATGTAGTCCTCAGCTCCAGTTAAAATTCTGAGGTAGGCTGATAAAATTCGTATATCACACTCAGGATCATTTTGCGCAAACCAAGCATCACAAATATCAACTAGAAAACGTTTGATTCCTTCTGTATCTACTGTATTTACATAGTTATTATCCGGAAGGAGAAAATCAAATTTTCTACATTTCATGTCATGATAAAAATATTCGAAAAGTTCTTTTCCACTAGCGTCCGGATTAATAACGGATAATATTGGCGGTGTGGGAATAATTTTTCTATTTTCCGCTGCTGAGTATAATGCTTGATATCCATTCATTGTTGCTTCATATGAGCTGCGCCCTTTATGATCTAAACGATATCTATCATTTATATGTTTTGGTCCATCAATAGAAATACTTACTGATATATTGTATTTTTCAAAAATTTCGAGCCATTCATCATCAATCAATGTCGCATTAGTCTGTAACCCAATACGAAACTCAGCCCCTTTATAGTCTCCAGATCGAAGAGTTTCGCAAAGGTAAATAAATCGCTTTTTTTTGAGCATCAAAGGTTCACCTCCATGCAGGTCAACTTGTATTACATTGTGCTCAACTTCGTCTGCCACTCGTTCTAAAAAATTTTTAAGTTCTACTATTGTAGTATTGGATATAACTGGAGCACTATTTAGCGCTAATTCACTTCCCATGTTAAATATATAGCAATATGTACAGTTTAAATTACAACGTTCACTAATTTTAAGTATAACTTCAAAATGTTTAATTTTAAGCATAGTAACTAACTATTGAATTAATTAATTGAAAATGCGGCCATAGCCGCACTCGTATTACCAAGAATTTTTCCATTGAAAATTAACCCATCCACCAGCAGCTTCAGACTTCCCTCCTCTGATATGTTCAAGTAGTTTAGATACATCACTATCTTTTTTAATTTTTAAATTTGCGGAATTTTCTTGTATAACCGTTTTAAATTTTTTCATAACCCTCTCTTAAAAAGAAAATTTTAGTTTATAAAACCAAAAGAATTATTTAATTTACTCTATGGCAAATTGATAATAATCTTATATAACTAATTCTGTCCATCTCTTTTTTTTAATATCCATATATTATATTTCACTCCAAAACAAATAATAATCACACAGATAAACTATAAAACTTTAATACATTCAAAAACGTTAAGTTATGATATAATAAAATAATCAGCCCACAAAAAATGAGTAAAAAATTATTTAAAATAATACCACCATCAATTTAAATTATATTGAATAGTATTTCCTTAAATATAACAATATTAAATAATGAAACTTTAATTTAATAATCTCGGCAACTAATTAAAACAAAAAAACCGCGCTTGAATGGCTCCAAAGCGCGGTGAGTAAAAAGAATATTAAATAATTAACGGCTGCCGAAAAGTGACATGCTGTTTAAGTCTTTAAAAATACTTTGTGAGGCTTCAAACATCGCTTTTTCTTTATAATAATCTGTGGTGGTGCCAGTCCAGTTAGTTTCTAACAACTCACTTTTGCGAGCCGCATTTTGAATCGAGCGCGTATCCGCTAAAAAATCTAATTTATCAATTTCTTGTAATTGTAAGCCTTGCTTAGCTTCAATATTAGAAATTTGATCTAATGCGGACTTGATGGCTCGGTTCGCTTCACCTAACTCAGCTTGCGCTTGGTCTAAATCTGCTTGTGGTGCGCCTTGCAATGGCTTTTTCAGTGATTCTATACCTGTGTTCAGCGCTTTAAAAATATTGACCACATTATTGCTATCGGTTTCAAACACTTGTGCGCCAGTGAAATAAGTCGTCATCTCACGGTCACTCGCCACATTCTGCATAATCGCTTTATCGCCACCGTGATACAACACATCACCGTTAGCATCAATTTCAAATGGCGGTTTATCTGATTTAAAACCTGCGAAAATATACCGACCATTTCCATCTGTCGAGTTACCTAACGCCACTAATTGTTCTTTCAAACCCGTGAGTTGCTCAGCCAAAGTATTACGGTCTTTATCGCTTAAAGCACCTTGGTTTGATGCCTGAATAATGGTGGTATCAATTTGCGTCGTCACATCTGTCATCTGAGTCAAAATACTCATCTGCAGCGTCATTCCTGTTTTGGCAAACCCACGACTAGCAACATACTGTTGATTTCGGTTCTCTGACTGGTTAATCCGCACCGCTTGCGAAGACGCTTGCGGGTCATCAGAAGGCTTGCTTACACGCTTACCAGAAGCTAATTGACTTCCTGCATCCATCCAACGCGCTTGCGCACTGTTCATGTCTTGTAAGCGTTGGTGATAAATCATATTGGTACTTAAACGCATCGCTAAGTCCTTATCCTATCGCTAATATTTAGAATGCACGCATTAATGCGTTAAATAAATCATCCACCGTTTTTAATACTTGCGCATTGGCATTGAAAAACTGTTGGATTTTCTGCATCTGAATACTTTCTTCATTCATATTCACGCCCGAGATAGCTTGTTCTTGCTCATAGAAGCTCTCGGTCATTTTGTTCTGTGTTTCAGAATCAATTTGCGCTTGTTTAGTTTTACTGCCCACATCATTAACTAACGTTGCATAGAAATCAGAGAACGTAGAACTACCATCAATCAATTTTTCGTCTTGCAGTTTAACCAGTTGTTTAATGTTTTCATTATCACCTGGGCCACTGTCTTTACTTCCAGCCGCCGCAAAATCGGATGCATTGCTGACCAAGGTCTGCATACCGTTGATTACACCACTTACTGGTTTTACCAAGAATGAGTCACCTTTTGACATACCAGTACTGTTGCTGATTTTGATCTCTAAACCATCAAACTTCAGTGTACCTGCCGTATTTGAATCCACAGGAACATTAATACCTTCTGGCAAACGTGTGACATTCCATTCATTGCCGTCAAAGCGCATTTCGTAGTTATTACCTGTGACTTTAGACACATCGCTATAACTGAGATCAAAGTCTGCTTTACCACTATTATGAGTGTTGCTAACAACAGAGCCTTTACCAATTTCAAAGAAGTCTTTACCGGTGTTGCCGTTGGCATCGTACCCCTTGCTGTGCACTTCATTGAATTTGGTCGCAAAAACCAATGCTAATTTATTGAGTTTTTGATAAGCCGGGTCCATAACTTCTTGACGAGAACGCAAGATACCGCTGAGTTCCCCACCACGGAATGACTCATCAGGAATTTCCCGTGCTTGGCCATTCGCGCCCACAAAGCCAATGCTAAAACGGCTATCATCTTTAGAAGAAGGGACGGCTTCTAAGCGATTCGCTTTTTCACCCGTGACTAACGGTAAGCCATTAGCAAACGTCACGTTATAGTTACCGTTTTGTTCGATAACTTTGACACCAACTAATGAGTTAACTTCATTAACTAAACGGTCACGCACATCTAATAAATCGTTAGGTTCAGAACCACTCACAGAACGGATCCGCGAAATTTGCTGGTTTAAACCCGCAATTTTTTCAGCGTAAATATTGATATCTTTCACTTTATTTTCTATCTGGTGATTAATATCCCGTTCCATTTCCTGCAAACGACGATCCGCTTCTTTAAACTGGCCTAATAATGCATTTGAGTTTCCTAAGAAAACGTCAATCAAGGTTTTGTCACTTGCATCGCTGGAGGCAGCGTCTAACGCGGTGAAGAAGCTACCAATATTACTTGAAATATCTTCAATATCATTAGTAAGCAAATCATCAACTTTATTGCAGTTCTTAACGTATGCCTCATAGTCACCGCTACGTGCGCGGGATTGGCTGTACTGCGCATTGATAAATTCGTCAAACTCACGGCGAACATGGCTGAAATAAGTGCCGTTACCAAAATAGCCATTAGGTGTCATCGTACCGGGATTCTCCCCGAAAACAGCACTTTGGCGATGATAGTAACCCACACCTGCGTTAGCTAAGTTGTTAGAAATAACACTTAACCCGCCTTGTGCAGCATTCACAC
The DNA here is from genome assembly GCF_032706145.1 of Providencia sp. PROV040. NCBI lineage: Bacteria > Pseudomonadati > Pseudomonadota > Gammaproteobacteria > Enterobacterales > Morganellaceae > Providencia > Providencia sp. PROV040. The sequence continues at coordinate 3,011,568 of NZ_CP120530.1, forward strand.
CACTGAGCGCATTATTCATTACATTGTTCAGCATAAGCTTTTCCTGTTCTGGATGCTTATCGCCATCATTGGCTGACACAATGAAAGCGATAGCAACGCAAATTATTTAGAGCATATTTGGTTATCGGAAATTCAGCGTAATTATTTAGTCCAAACGCGCAATAATTCCGGATTTTTAGAAAATATCGTTTAAGTCTATGGTATATGCCTGAACAGCCCTTGATGCAGAGGTATTCGCCGCGGGTTGATGACCACGTATCTGGTTAATCAAGGTGATCAGTTTGTCCGAATAACCTGGGTCTGTGGCATACCCGGCTTGATGTAAACGGCGCGCAGCAATCTCTGGTGTCGGCGCTTTTTTGACGTCTTTGTAACGCGGGTTTTCCGTCAATAAATTGATATAATCGGCAATCGCCTCTTCATAAGAGCCATAAACGCGAAAATCATCCCGCATTTTGATGGTTTTTCCGTTGATCACTTCTGTTGTCATAATATTCGTGACGGGCCCTTGCCAGTTTTTTCCCGCTTTTATACCAAACAGGTTATGGCTGGTTTTTCCATCTGATTTCAGAATTTCTCGCTGGCCCCAACCACTTTCTAATGCCGCTTGTGCCAATAGCAGAAAATGTGAAATACCACTGTTTTGGCTTGCCGCTTTTGCAGGTTCAATTAAACGGCTAATAAAATTACTGCTATTAAGCGATAACGCTTTGATTTTTTGGAATGGTGCCGATAATGCATCGCCCATTGGTGTAAAATGGCGCATCATTTGTTCCATATTAAATGGCGGTAATGATTGCACTGTTTTTTCATCTAACGGCAACAGGCTATTGGATGTGGGCCCACTTGACGTGTGTTGGTCTCGTGTAAGCTGCTGGTACATCATTTCCCCGAAACCTAAACCTTTTTGCGACAGGTCCTGGGCGATTTGCTGGTCATACATACTGGTGAGCATGCGTGTTTGGTCGCTGGAAAATAAGCCATCTTGTGGGAGTGCGTCACGCATACTTTTTAGCATCAATTGAACGAATGTTGCCTCAAGTTGCTGCGTGACATGGCGCAGCCCTTGCTCCGAATTCTTATTCAGTTCACCTTTTAACTGTCCCAGTGACTGTAAATCAAATGCGGCACCTTGCAATAGCTGCATGTCACTCATTAGATGATCTCCAGTTTTGCACGTAAACAACCCGCACTTTCCATCGCTTGCAGTATCGACATCAAGTCGTTTGGCGTTGCACCGAGTGTATTTAGGGCTTGAATAACTTGGTTTAATTGCACACTTGCGTTGACTTTTTGGAGTGCCCCACCCTGATCACGTACCCCAACATTCGTATTACGAGTGACTACGGTTTGCCCACCTGCAAATGGGGTGTCCGGTTGGCTCACTTGAGTTTGTCTTTCGACTGTGACCGCTAAACTGCCATGTGCAACAGCACAGCTGTCTAGTGTTACACTGCGGTTAATCACCACAGAACCGGTGCGTGAATTGAGGATCACTTTCGCTTCAGCCACTGGCGCACGTACATTAAGCTCCTGTACCCGTGCTAAAAAGCGCACTTGGTCGCGATTATTGGCAGGAACCAGTAATTGCACTGTCCGAGAATCTAACGCAGACGCCGTCCCCATACCGCCCATACGGTTAATTGCATTCGCAATATCTTGTGCCAATGTGAAGCTATCTTCGTTTAATTGCAGGTTAATTGCCCCGTTTTGCCCGAAACTGCTCGGTAATTCGCGTTCAATAGTTGCTCCACCGGTAATACGGCCGCCATTGAGTTGATTAACCTTAATACTACTGCCGCCGCCACTGGCTCCCGCACCACCCACTAAGATGTTACCTTGAGCCATCGCATAGATTTGTCCATCAACCCCTTTTAAGGGAGTCATCAACAACGTACCGCCACGTAAGCTTTTCGCGTTACCCATTGAGGAAACCACAATATCCACGGACTGCCCAGTACGCGCAAAAGGCGGCAATTTCGCGGTGACCATGACCGCCGCCACATTTTTTAATTGCATATTGGTACCCGGCGGCACCGTAATCCCCATTTGCGACAGCATGTTATTCAAACTTTGAGTGGTAAATGGAGTTTGCATGGTTTGGTCACCTGTCCCATCCAGACCAACGACTAAACCATAGCCAATCAACGCGTTATCTCGTACACCTTGTACGGTAGTTAAATCTTTAATACGCTCACTGTATGCTGAATAAGTGAAGCAAAAAAATAGTGATAGCAAAATTAATACTTTGTTTTTCATTGAATTCTCTCGGCTGTTTTCTCGCTAATGTTTAATTAATAAGGCGAAACATTTAAGAAAAAGCGTTGTAGCCATCCCATGTTTTGCGATTCGTTAATATAGCCGTCACCCACATATTCAATGCGTGCATCAGCGACTTGTGTCGAACTCACATGATTGTCTGAGCCGATAGTGCGCGGGTTAACCACTCCTGAGAAACGAATCGACTCAGTACCTTGGTTTATCGCGATGCGTTTCTCACCAACCACATGTAAATTACCGTTCGCCAATAATTGGTCGACTGTGACAGTGATGGTGCCTTTAAAGGTGTTATTGGCATTGGCACCGCCTTTGCCGCTAAAGTCACTGTTACCTTTAATATCTAATTCTGTGTTTTTACCGCCAATCCACCCTTGCATGAAACCCGGTAATATCGCGGCTAAGAAACCTGTTTTTCCACTACGGTTGGCATTCGCTGAGGAGTTTTTGCTCGCGCTAACGTTTTCTTGCAAGTTAATGGTTAAAATATCCCCAACATTACGAGGGCGCCGGTCTTCAAATAATGGCTGATAGCCATAATAAGCGGGTTGCGCACTTTGAAATATCGAGCCATTGGGTGCTGGTGCTGTCGGTGCTGTTGGGATTGCCGTGGTTTGTGTGTCCACTAATGGACGCGATTTGATTTGTGCACAACCGCTGGTAACTAAGACCAAAATGGCAAGTAACCCTGCCTGTTTAGGTGTTATGAAACGTGTTAGCAACGCTGCTTTTTGCTGTTGAGAAATCGTGCCGCTTTCAATCATCATGTTACTCTTTTGCTGCTGTGTACGTTTTATCATCACGAAGAGATCCCTCTCATTAATAACTCATCACTATCGCAATGAGTTATTTTTACGTATTTTTACCCATTACAATTGCGTTAAGCGCTGTAACATTTGGTCAGAAGCGGATACCGCCTTACTGTTGATTTCATAAGCACGTTGAGTTTGGATCATATTGACCAACTCCTCTGCCACATTGACGTTAGAGGTTTCTAACATGTTTTGATAAAGTAAACCGGCGCCATTGGTCCCCGGTGCGCTCTCATTTGGTGCGCCCGAACTTGCGGTTTCCATATACAGGTTTTCACCCATACTTTCCAAACCAGCATCATTAATGAAGGTGGTTAATGTAATTTGGCCAATTTGCTGTGGTTGGTTATCGCCATAGACGGTAATGGTCACGGTACCATCGCGCGCAATCGACAAGCTATTCGCGTTATCGGGGATCATAATCGCAGGAACGATTTGGTAACCACTTGAGGTCACTAACTGGCCATCTTGGTTTGGCTGCAATGCGCCATCACGGGTGTAAGCATCCGTACCATCAGGCATTTGCACATGTAAAAAACCTTGGCCTCGGATAGCAATATCGTTGGTATTTCCCGTTTTATTTAATGCGCCTTGCGCATGAATACGCATGGTGGCAACAGGGCGCGAACCCGTTCCCATTTGTAAACCGGATGGTAACGAGGTTTGTTCTGAACTCATGGCACCCGGCTGACGAATATTTTGGTACATTAAATCTTCAAAAACAGCGCGTTGGCGCTTGAAACCATTGGTACTAACGTTGGCTAAGTTATTAGAAATAACATCAAGGTTAGTTTGTTGAGCATCAAGCCCTGTTTTAGCAATCCATAATGAGCGGATCATAATAATTCCTTACTGTATTTAGCTAACCGCGAGCAGTTGATTGGCGCGTTGTGCATTTTCATCAGCACTGCGGACAACTTTCATTTGCATTTCAAAGTGCCTTGCATTGGCAATCATCGAAACCATGGCTTCTGCGGCATTGACATTACTGCCTTCAATCACCCCCGCAGTGACAATGCCTCGTTCGCTTTGTGGCAAAGCATTGCCATTTGCCGCTTGCCCTTGTGGTGATAAATGAAACAAACCGTCTTCGCCACGGATCAAGTCTTGCGGCTGTGCTTCAACCACTTTCAAGCGCCCGATTTGCCCTAACATCGTTGGCGGGTCAGTCGCTAAAAGCGCGGTAACGGTACCGTCAGCGCCAATAGTTAACTCCGCATTTGGCGGAACGTTAATCGGCCCGCCATCACCTTGTAAGCGGCGCTCACCAATAACAAGCTCACCTTCACTAGACACTTGAATGTTACCGTTACGGGTATAAGCTTCTGTGCCATCCGCTAATTCAACAGCCAAAAAATGCTTATCATTTAACGCAACATCGGTTTGCTTACCCGTATAATTGAGTGGCCCTTGGCTCATATCAGCGCCGGGAGTAGATGCCACCACCAGCGTTCTGGTTTGCTCGCTGTCACCATTTATCGGCACGGCACGCATTGCGGACAATTGCGCTTTAAAGCCTGCGGTTGACACATTGGCAATGTTATTTGAAACAATCGCTTGGTTTTCCAGCGCATGACGCGCTCCTCCCATCGCGGTATAAATGACGTGATCCATGGCCACCCTCTTGTTTTATCGTAAGTTAACCAGCGTCTGTAACATCTGATCTTGTGTCTTGATGGTTTGCGCGTTTGATTGGTAATTACGCTGCATCACAATCATGCTAATTAACTCTTGGCTCATATCCACGTTAGAAGACTCCAACGCACCGCTGGTTAATTTACCGAACTGACCGACACCCGGAACGCCGTCCATCGGGTTACCTGACGCATTAGAAGAGGCCCAAACGTTGCCACCTTGGGATACCAGACCATTTGGATTTGCGAAAGCAGATAATGCCACTTGACCAACCACACGTTTTTGTTGGTTAGAATAGTTAGCAGTAATTAAACCGTTATCTTCAATTTTGAAGGTGGTGTATTCACCGGCAGGATAGCCATTCACATCAATCGCACTAACGGAAGACTCGCTGACTTTTTGTTGACGAGTTTTATTTAGATCAACTCTAAGAACACCATCATTTGCGCCATTTAACCCTTTATAATTAAAGTCAAAAGTGGCATCTGTAGGGGCTGACAAACGGCCATTACCATCAAAAATTAATTTATTATGAACAACAACGGTATCGTCTACATCCTCAGTATTGATTAATTGCGTTGCAACCTTGTCGTTCGCATCTTTAGCATACACTTTCCATTCATTATCCGCGCTTTTTACAAAGTACACGGAGATTTCATGCGTGTTACCTTGGCTATCATACGCCGTCATGGTCGTACTGAAATTGTAGGTTGCTGAATCATCAGGGTTATTAACATCAAATGGTTTATCTTTGATTTTATCTTCAGAATTAAGGTTTATCGTCAGTTTCGCTAACTCAGATTTTTTCGCATCCATCATATCCGTTGGGATATTCAAACCAGCAGGAACTCCACCGCTTTGAATGGTGACATTTCCTTTCTCATCAACACTCGCCGGATAGCCTGTGACCACCATACCTTGGTTATTCACTAAATTACCGCTTTTATCACGTAAGAATTGACCATCACGACTGTAATAAGTATCACCGTTTTGGTCTTGTACGCGGAAAAAACCATTGCCCGAGATGGCCACGTCTGTCGCTCTATCCGTACGCGTGATTGGACCATCTTTAAAATTTTGTGTCACCGCGGCCACATTAACGCCTAGGCCAACACCTGAACCTGCAAACATATCTGCAAATGAGGTCGTCGCCCCTTTAAAACCATTTGTTGCGGAGTTGGCAATATTATTACCAATTGAATCAAGCCCCGCTGAGGCTGCATTTAAGCCACTGACTGCTTGTGAAAAAGACATATTTTCTCCATGAGTATTGGGGGTAAATTAAGAAGATGGATAAACTTTGAAAATGCTGCTCAGCGGGACGCTTTGCCCAATGCCAACATCAAGTAATGGTGCGTCAGCTCCAGGAGTCACACCGTTAACACGGGTATACCCCAGTTTGGTCACTTCGATTTCAGCTCCTGAACTAACAGCTTTCACATCAAAGTAATATTTTCCTGTTGTATCGGTGACTAAGTTCCCGTTGTTATCACGGCCATCCCATGCCATATCATAGATATCGGGTTTAACTTCCGTATCATAGGTAATGGTTCGCACAACCATTCGGTTTTTATCGCGAATGGTAATTTCAACATTGTCCGCCAATTTCGGCAAAAAGAAGCCAAACGGCGAGGAAATATATTCAGATTGCGGCTCTTCAGTGCCCTCTTCACCTTCAATGGCATCTTTGTTACTTAATCCAAACATTGAAGGGCTATTTGGGCTGATGCCTTCGTCTGGAAGCGGGTTTGATGGCTTAATCACATTGCTGTCTTCACCTGTGCTCGCTTTTTTGAGCGGCGCTAAGATGATTTCATTGCGCGGAATAAGCACACCTTTACCTACCAACTGAGTGGCTTGCAATGACTGACCTGAACCAATTTGTTGGGAAATACCACTCACGCTATCACTGAGTTTATTCATACTCTCAAGTGTCGCTATTTGCGCCAATTGGCTGGTTAAATCCGTATTTTCCATTGGTTTTGTTGGGTCTTGGTTTTGCATTTGCGTGACAATCATTTTTAAAAAAGTGTCACGCATATCGTCACTTTGACTTTTCTTTGGCACATTACTCGCAGCTGGCTGAGGGCCAGCTGTCGTATTATCCAAAGAGTCGTACATTGTGGCTGCAACTCCCATGAAAATGCTCCCTTACTGGCCTATAGTCAGTGTCTTTTGCAGCAATGTTTTTGCTGTATTCATCACTTCTAAGTTAGCTTGATAGCTACGAGAGGCTGAAATGGTATTGATCATTTCACCAACCATGTCGACATTTGGCATTTGCACATAGCCTTTTTCATTCGCTGACGGGTGACCGGGCTTATATTCCATACGGGGTGGCGTAGGGTCTTCTATCAGCTCACTCACACGCACGCCTCCCACTTCGTGACGCCCTTGCGGTGCCATTTGAAAAACAACTTGTTTTGCGCGATATGGTTGGCCATCTGGCCCCACGATACTTTCTGCGTTGGCCATATTGCTCGCACTGACATTCAAACGTTGAGATTGCGCGGTCAATGCCGATGCGGAGATATCAAAAATACTTAGTAAAGCCATGGCAATTACCCTTGCTGTAAGACAGCCAACATACTTTTGACGCGGCTATTGATAAATGTAAGGTCGGCCTGATATTTCAGGGTGTTATCTGCGAATTGGCTACGTTCAATGTCCATATCTACCGTATTACCATCCATTGAGGTTTGGTAAGGAACACGATATTTCAGGTCAATATTTGGCGCTTTGCCCCCTCGGCCTTCAATATGCCCTTTCGAAGTGACAGCAAGAGTCACACCTTTTCCCCCTACCACACCTTTATCCATGGCTTGTTGAAGTTGACGATTAAAGTCAATATCACGTGCTTGGTAGCCGGGTGTGTCGGCATTAGCAATGTTTGAAGCTAATACAGTCTGCCTTGCTTCGCGTATTGACAAAGCCTGTTGCTGGAAAGCAAACGTGGCGTTTAATTTATCAATCATAGTGGTCCTCAATGGAGATAACGCGATCCCTGAATTTGAACGTTCGCGAGTAAAAATTAAAATTCGACCCGCATATCTTAGCGGCCTACTAAAAAATCTAATGGCGGGATAAAGGCAAAATAATTGACCTATTTGGCTCATTCATTATTACGCAGCTGCGTAAACTGCAATTGTGAAAAAGTTTGCTTACTGGGGGGATAAAACGGGATGTATTACACTAAAAAATTGCCTTTATATATGGTAATCAGTTTGTTAGGTCTTACTCCAGCGCTTTCTCAAGCGTCATTACCCCAAGATATTAACCATTATTTTCGCCAAATTCATGGCAAGAAAACCCACGTTTCAATCGAAATCAAAACACCAATTGAACGTTGGCCTATTTGCGAGAAGCCACAAATCAACCCACCTATTGGCGGGCGTAATATGGGGAATGTGTCCCTTCTTGTGCAATGTGGTAAAAAAAAGCAATTTATTCAGCTAACAGTGAATGTGACAGGCCAGTATTACGTGGCAACACGCAATATAAATAGAGGGGAACCCATACAATTTGTTGATATCGGAACCAAAAAAGGCTTATTGCATAAACTCCCCGCAGGCGCAAGTACAGACAAAATTGCACTTCGCGGAGCAGTAGCCCTGCGTAATATTCCAGCAGGTCAAACATTCACAAAATCAATGATAAGGCAGCCTTGGGCAATAAAAGCAGGGCAAACTGTATTTGTATTCGCTAGTGGTGATAATTTTTCAGTGAAATACGAAGGAAGAGCAATAAATAATGCTACTGCCGGCCAAAATACCCGTGTACGATTGTTAAATGGGCAAGTTGTAAATGGGGAAGCGCTAGAAAATGGCAGCGTTCAAGTGGCATTAAAATAAAGCGCTCTCCACTGATAGGCCGATGAGCATACATAATCTATGATTCGGCTAGCGAAGCGCAGTCAACAACGCTGCAACTTGAAGCATCACGAGTATATACTCTAAATAATTCGAGTGGCAGCTAGGCGACAAGTGAAGAGAGGCCGATGAGCATACATGAGTATGTGATTCGGCGAGCTGAGCGCAGTCAACAACGCTGCAACTTGAAGTATGACGAGTAGTGCAATATTTTGTAACACTATATACACTAAAGATTCATAAACATAAGCCGATAACTGACATATGAAAAAAATCGGAAATAGGAAAATACATTATGGCTATTGAGCAAACATCTGCAATTTCTGCACTGACTCAGGTGACAAACCGCGATCCGCAAGATGCGACAGTCCCGATGCGGGATAAAAAAGTATCTGCCGATGAAATCGTTAAAGAGAGTTCTTTTGCTCCTAGTGAGCTACAAAAAAAATTATTGCAACCTCAAGCAAGTGATATTAATAGTGCTAAAGTTGAACAAATTAAACAAGCAATCAAAGATGGCACCCTAACAATGGATGCTGAAAAAATTGCTGATGGAATTTTGCGCGATGCCCATGAATGTATGTTATCAATGAAATAAATAACGATTATGACTGACGAATTACTGATATTACTTGAGCAACAACTCGCTCATTTGCAATCATTACAAATAGTGATGAAAAATGAAGAGCTATTACTAGGTTATCACCGTGTGCCGCCTTCGCCTTTTCAAGAAACCACTGAGCAAAAACGGTTTTTAGTTGCTGCTATCGGCCATGGTGAAACAAACCGCTTAGCGTTAGAAGCACAAGCTGAAATCAGCGCACCTTATGAAGGAAATAATGCACTAACGGGTGTATGGGAAGCCATTAAAAGCTTAACAACTGAGCTAAAAGAGCTGAATTATCGTAATCACCAAATGCTGCAACTGCATATTGAGCTGAATGCTCAGCGCCTAAACTTTGTGAAAAAACATAATAACCAATCCACTTATGGTGCTGATGGTTTAGAGTCAAAGCGCCCTGCATTAGGTAAGAAAATTTCAATTTAAGGTGTGTTTTGCCTTTTTAAACTAAAAAGGATTATCCTTGCATTTATTAGATAATAAACACCTTTTCATCAATTAATGTGAGTAGCCTTAATGCTGCACCATTTGGTTTAATTTCCCCTATTTCCCATTTGGAAACACTTTCCTTGGTCATATTTAATATCAAAGCGAGAGAAGACTGAGAAATATTATTTTGCTCACGAATACGTTTAATATCCTCTCCTGTCATAGGCTTAGGATTAGTGAATTTTTTCTTGAGCTCTTGTGCTTTTATCCGCACCTCGATACGGCGAGCCTCAGTACCATCAGCAGCACCAATTGCTTCCATTCTTGAGAAAATTTCAGTAACTCATTTATTTTATTACTCATAATGAATCCCCACCAACAGGTTAGCTTCAGCCCACCATAATTTTTACTATAGTAAAAATTACCATGTACAAGAAAAAAATATATCCTAATTAAGCAAACCCATGGAATAAAAAAAGAGGAAAATCACACATCATGTTGGCGATTTTCCTCTTTTTAATACTGTACCTAAATGTCAAATAATACCGATAAAATTAACTACCACTGATCATCGACGTCATTCTTATCTTACGGTGGTCCGTCATTTCTAAATTCGACATGACCACCAGCTGCGGCAGACTGCGCCGCAAGAAACGCGATAAAATCAAGCGTAATCCATGGTTAACTAACAGCACTGTAGGCGCGCCCATCGCTTCTTGGTGAGCTACAGCTTGCTCCGCTTGAGTTTGAATAAACTGCGCCAAGTTCGGCTCTAACCCACCGCCGTTCTTCGCGGCTTGCAGCAAAATCTGCTCAAGGCTAGCCTCTAAACCAATCACTTGAATTTCTTCTGCATTACCAAACCACTGCTGTGTAATTGCTCGCCCTAATGCAATGCGCACTTGGGATGTTAAGTAATCGGTATCTTTGTTTTCCCCATTTTCTCCTGCCATTTCAGCCAAGGTTTCAATGATGGTACGCATATCGCGGATCACCACATCTTCCATTAATAAGTTTTGTAAAACGCGGTGCAAAATCGTTAATGAAATCGTATCTGGGATCAGGTCATCTGCCAATTTTGGCATCTCTTTTTTCACGCGGTCATACAACATTTGGGCTTCTTGGCGGCCAAATAAGGTACTGGAGTTTTGCAGTAAAATTTGATTAAAGTGAGTTGCCACCGCGGTACTCGCGGATACCACAGTATACCCTTGGATTTGTGCTTGCTCACGCAAATCATCATCAATCCAAATGGCGGGTAAACCAAATGCTGGCTCTTTAGTGACATCCCCTTGTAACGACCCAGCCGCATTACCTGGGTCAATAGCCAGACTACGCCCTGGCTGTGCTTCCCCCCGCCCAACTTCCGCGCCTTTAATTAGAATTCGGTATTCACAAGGGGAAAGCGCTAAGTTATCGCAGATATGCACCACGGGTGGCAAATACCCCACTTCTTGAGCAAATTTCTTACGTAAACCACGTAGTCGCCCTAATAATTCACCTTGCTGGTCATTATCGACTAATGGGATCAACCGATACCCCACTTCCATCGCCAACAAGTCTTCTAATTGAACGTCATCCCACGTGGCTTCAACCACTTTATTGGCTTCTTGAAAATGCTGAGATTGGCTATTATCCCCCGCACTACTTTCGGGTTGTTGGGATTTGCGGACTAAATACCAACCAAGGGCAGCCAGTGCCGCGGTAAACAGTAAAAATACAAAGTTAGGCATACCCGGTATTAAACCGATTAAACCTAGAACCCCAGCGCTCAACCACATCACTCTTGGGTTATTGAATAATTGAGTGACCATTTGTTCACCCACATCTTCATCTGTTGCCACACGAGTGACAATAACCCCAGCAGCGGTGGAAATAATCAAAGCTGGAATTTGCGCGACAAGCCCATCACCAATAGTCAGCAAGGTATAGGCACTGGTGGCATCTCCCAAAGACATATTGTGCTGGCCTACACCAACGATTAACCCGCCAACCACGTTGATCACCATAATCATGATCCCCGCGATAGCATCTCCTCGCACGAATTTACTCGCACCATCCATCGAACCATAGAAATCCGCTTCTTGCGTAACCTCCGCGCGGCGTTTTTTCGCTTCATCATCATTAATGATACCCGCGTTCAAGTCGGCATCGATGGCCATTTGCTTACCTGGCATGCCATCTAACACAAAGCGAGCGCCCACTTCCGCGATACGCCCCGCCCCCTTAGTGATAACCATAAAGTTAATCAGCACAAGAATAATGAATACCACAATACCGATGGCGAAGTTGCCACCCACCAAAAAGTGGCCAAAGGCTTCGACAACTCTCCCGGCAGCATCTGGTCCTGTATGGCCATCTAACAGGATAATTCGCGTCGAGGCGATATTCAAAGAGAGGCGCAATAAAGTTGCAAATAGCAAAATGGTAGGAAATGCCGCAAAATCTAATGTGCGTTTTGTGAACATCGCCACTAATAACACCATAATGGAAAGTGCAATATTAAAGGTAAACAGTAAATCCAATAAAAAAGCCGGTAATGGCAATACCATCATCGACAGGATCATTAATATCAGAACCGGGCCGGCCAGTATTTGCCACTGCGTTCCTTGTAAATTTTTCGGCAATTTTAATAATGAAGCCAAATTAGCCATCTCGATTGTTATCTCCAGCAAAGTCCAGCGTCGGTGGCACTGGTAAATTTTTCGGTTTTTTGGGTCTGAGCCCACCTTCTCGGCGCCAGCGGCGCAATTGGTAAACCCATGCTAAAACTTCTGCAACCGCGGCATATAATGCAACAGGAATGCTTTGTCCTATCTCCGCATGGCGGTATAGCGCACGAGCAAGAGGCGGTGCTTCTAACTGTAATATTCGGTGCTCTTCACCAATTTCTTTGATGCGCTGAGCTAATACTCCAGCTCCTTTCGCTAATACTTTGGGTGCCCCCATTTTTTTGTCATCATATTTAAGGGCGACCGCATAGTGTGTTGGGTTAGTGACGATAACATCTGCCTTCGGAACATCCGCCATCATTCGGTTACGCGCAATCGCACGCTGCTGTTGGCGAATTTTGGCTTTAATCTGCGGGTCACCCTCTTGCTGCTTGAATTCATCTTTAATTTCCTGACGGCTCATGCGTAATTTTTTCAAATGGGAACGAAACTGATAGAAAACATCAAAAGCCACCATTGGGATAAGCAAAAATACGATTAAATATCCCGCAAAAATCACTTTTTGCAGTGCATTACTTAGCGCCGTAACGGGTGATTCCATCACTAAATGCAGTAACGATGGCCAACTTTGCCAAAGAAAAATAAACGCGCCCAAACCAACAAATAAGGATTTCAAAATCGCTTTAAATAACTCAGATAAGGCATTCATCGAAAAAATACGTTTTAGCCCTTTGATTGGATTTAACTTTTTCAAATCAAATTTAATCAACTTGCTATTAAAAACGAGCCCACCGACTAATGATGATGCAGAAATGCCAACCAAAGCTAACCCGCCAATGACTGGTAATAAGGCAAATAACGCCTCACTGACCACACGCCCTAAGTAACTGATCATCAAGCCTGTATTTTGTAAATAGTGGCCATCAAAAATAAAACCCTGACGAGTAATTTGCCGCAATTGTGCCGCGAGGTGTCCACCACTTAGCCATAGCAAGCTCACGCCTGCTAACATCATCATTAGCGAGCTAAGTTCTTTTGAACGAACGATTTGCCCATCATCTTTGGCTTTTTGCTTTTTATGGGGCGTGGGCTCTTCGGTTTTTTCTACATCACTCTCGTCGGACACCGCGGTTCCAAAATGTAATGAAAATACGAGTTATCGCTATAGCATGACAGAGTGTAAAAAAATCAATGGTGGAAAATAGACGCAGTTCAAGGGGGTTATTTGGCTATTGAACAATAAGGCGGCAACTTTGCGAAGGGTTTCGCAAATAATCGCAATAAATTAAAGATACTCTGATAATGGCAATATTTGTTGATAAAATCCCTATCGTGATCGATGAGCTGTGCTAAAGTACACGTGTCATAACACGTGTATAAGGGGCATCTATGAATAGAACAAAAAAAACCGTCAGTGTCACTGTCGCGCCTGAACTCTACGAACAAGCAAGGCGGGCTAAACTTAACTTATCAGCAATACTGGCTTGTGCCTTACAAGCTGAATTAAAACGCCTCGAAGCGCAAAAATGGAAAAATGACAATGTCGAAGGCTTTAATGAGTTAAACAGGATAAATGAAGAATATGGATTACTCTCAGATAAATACAAGGATTTTTAATGCAATATTGCCTCTATCAAAACCGAGAAGATACAGTCAAATACCCATATTTACTGGATATTCAAAGTAACATTATTGATATATTGAATACTCGTTTAGTCATCCCGTTATTCGATAGCAGGCTAGTTAAAAAGCCATTACCTGTACGCTTAAATCCACAATTATCAATCAACGGGCAGGTTTTTATTTTAATGACTCACCAAATGGCTTGCGTCCCTCATTCATTATTAGGGAAAGAAATCGTTGACTTAAGTAGCCAGCGAGACACCATTAAACACGCAATTGACTTACTGATTGATGGCTTTTAACAATGAAGGGTTATTATGGATACTTGCCACCTTGTTGCCCCAGATATCACTTTAGAAGATGCCCCAAAAGAAGCCTTACGTATGCTTAATTGGCTAAAACATCAAGGTATTATCGACCCTGACTTTCAAAGTATCGAGTATGGTGAAGTAATTTATCGTCCTACGCCTGCTCACAAAGAACCCATTTTGTACGTAATTAATGATGAAATCGTCCCAACTCAACTTCCTGAAGATACGCTAAAAAACTACCTGTCTATCGTGACAGAACGAACAGTTTTTCATGCAGGGGGAAATGGCCTTGGTATTTATTGCCCACAATGTAATCAGGAACAAAGTGAGCATAGCCATGCATGGAGTGATACTGTTACGGATTGGTATGAAGGAAAACCAGAAAATCTCGCTTGTTTTTATTGCGATTTTCATGGCTCACTTAATGAATGGCAGTTTGACCCTCAATGGGCATTCGGCAATTTAGGTTTTAGTTTTCATAATTGGGATATACGCGATAATTTTATCGAGGAATTTGAGCAAATACTTGGTAGTAAAATCATTGCTGTTTATCAACATGATTAGCAATTAAATTGTTCAGCTGAATACTCATAGGCTCTATATAATTCAAGGTTTAGAGGAAAAATCCAAGGTAATCCGCATCCCCACCGCTTCTGCATATTTTAATAATGTGCCTAATTTTGGGTCGAACTGCGCTTTTTCCAAACGGGACACGTTCTGCTTCTGAGTTTGCATTTTTTCCGCAATTTGAATTTGGGTTAAATTATTGGCTAAACGTGCTTTTTTGAGTTGATTAATTAACGCCTGTCTCATCTGTAATTCAGTAGAGCACTCATTAATATCTCCATCATTTTCTTGAACTATTTCTTTTGGTTCTTTTTTTTCTTTAATCACAAAAGTAGAAATTAAATCGTTATTTATCATTGCAATCCTCTCCTTGTAACGCAAATACAATAAAACTACCCTAACCCTATGTAATTAGAGTAGTTGAATTAAAAACTTGTCGGCGATTAGAAGCCCAGTTCATCAAGCAAATCATCAACTTGAGACTGTGATGCCATCACATTTACGCCTTCTTTATTGATTTGTGGGCCATTGAGCAAACTTTCGTTTTGCGTTTTCGCACGCATTTCAGGTGGTGTATTTTCCATTAACAGTGCGAGCAGTTGCTTTTCAGCTTCTTCAACCACTTCCATCATTTTTTTGATGACTTGCCCTGTTAAATCTTGGAAATCTTGCGCCATCATGATTTCTAACAGCTCTGCTTTGGTGGTTTCGCTGTCTTGGATCACTTGCCCTAAAAAAGCTTCTGTTGACTCACGCAATTGTGCAGGAACCCCATCTCCAGCGGTTTCTTGCCACTGCTGTTGCAATACCTGCGCATTTTTATTCATTTCCACTTGCAGTGGTTTGATGACATCAATACCATTTAAGGTTTTTTCTGCCGCTTGCGCCGTCATTTGGGCGATATAACGCAGCCTATCTTTTCCGTCTGGAATACTCGCCACTGCCTGTTGAACGCTTTTTTCTAGCCCCAATTCGCGCATACTTTCACGCAGCGTTCTCATTAGCGTACCAATGCGCGTAATGACTTGTTTTAAATCATCATTACCATTGCGAATACCTTCCATACCCACTTGCTCAGTCATGAAAATCTCCTTTGGCACGCACTGTTATTGCAGCCCCATTTTTTCAAATACTTTATTCAGTTTTTCTTCTAAGATAGCGGCAGTGAACGGCTTAACGACATAACCACTCGCACCCGCTTGTGCAGCGGCAATAATATTTTCTTTTTTCGCTTCTGCTGTCACCATGAGTACTGGGATATGCTTCAAGGCATCATCACCACGAATGGTTTTAAGCAACTCAAGGCCATCCATGTTTGGCATATTCCAATCAGCAACAACAAAATCGATGCTGCCTGTACGGATTTTTTCTAAAGCATCAACACCGTCTTCTGCTTCTTCTATTTTGTTAAATCCGAGCTCTTTTAATAAGTTACGGACGATACGTCGCATTGTAGAAAAATCATCGACAACCAAAAAACTGAGATCTTTAGCGGCCATAACCACTCCTTCAAAATACAATTGTGAATTCCTGTCACGGTTTAAACCGTGACAGAAGAAAGTCTTGCTAAAACACTTGGGGCAATCTTGAGAATATCTTGCACCTCATCCGCAGCCCCCAATTCAATCGCCGCGCGAGGCATACCAAACACCACGCAACTACTTTCGTTTTGTGCGTAAGTGATTGCCCCTTGCTTACGTAAATTTAATAGCCCTTTCGCGCCATCCATCCCCATCCCTGTCAATAAAATGCCAATACATTTTCGCCCAACACATTGAGCGACTGAATCAAACAACACATCAACAGAAGGACGATGCCGGTTAACAGGTTCGCTTTGTTGCAAAATAACTTGAAATCCCTTGCCTTTATCCGCAATCAACATGTGCGAATCGCCTGGGGCAATATATGCATGGCCTTTTTGTAATAGTTCGTTGTGTTCAGCTTCTTTTACGGTCAATACACAGAGCTTATTTAAGCGATCAGCAAAAGAACGCGTAAAACCCGCTGGCATATGCTGAGTGATCACTACCGGAGGGCATTCATGAGGTAACATTTCCAGAAATTGCCGTATTGCCTCCGTTCCTCCGGTCGATGCGCCAACCGCAATCACACGGCTATTGCAAACATAGGGAGAGAGTGCTTTCGCTTGAGAAACTGGCTCATTAACCTTTTTGTCAGGGCGGGCAAAGCGGCTGCGCTGAGTAATTTTAGACATGGCTGCTGCGCGAATTTTCTCACCAATAATATCTCGATAACTCATCATGGTTTCACGAATACCAATTTGTGGTTTCGTGACAAAATCCACAGCACCTAATTCCAACGCTTTTAATGTCACTTCCGAACCTTTCGACGTTAATGTTGAAACCATTACCACAGGCATTGGATGTAAGCGCATTAATTTTTCTAAAAAATCAATACCATCCATTCGCGGCATTTCCACATCTAACGTGATCACGTCCGGTTCATGCTGTTTGATTAAGTCACGTGCAACATAAGGGTCTGGTGCAGTATCAACCACAATCATGTCTTCGTGACTATTAATAATTTCGCGCATTAATTGGCGCATCAGTGCTGAGTCATCCACACATAGCACTTTAATCTTTTTCATTACCCCCTCCTCGCCGCTTGCAAGCTGTAGACGGTTTGCCCTTTAATAACGAAACTTTGTGATAACTGCGATAAATTTTCGGAATGCCCGATAAACAGTAATCCGTCTGGCTTAAGCAATGGAGCAAAACGCTCTAGCATTTTTATCTGCATCTCTTTATCAAAATAAATCATGACATTACGACAAAAAATCGCATCAAACCGATGTTGCATCTGCCAGTCATGGTCACTCAAGTTTAAGTAACGAAATTCAATCATTTGGCGCAATGCAGGTTTGACTCGTGCATAACCGTCAAATTCACCAACCCCTTTCATGAAATAACGTTGTCGCTGTAATGCCGTTAATGATTTCAGCTCTTCTACGCGGTACACGCCTTGTTTCGCTTTTTCTAGCACTTCCGTGTCAATGTCACTGGCAATCACTTTGGCATTGATGGCATTCGGCCCAAGCACATCACTTAATGTCATTGCTATCGAATACGGCTCTTCTCCCGTTGAAGATGCGGCACACCAAATATTAATGGCACTATTTTTACGCGTACGAACAAAGTCCGCTAACGTCACAAAATGGTGCGGTTCACGAAAAAACGCAGTTAAATTTGTCGTCAAAGCATTCACGAAAGCTTGCCACTCTGCATGGTGAGGCTCACGCTCTAACATCCGCAAATAGTCGGAAAAATTGTCGATATTACAATCACGTAACCGCTTTAACAGCCGGTTATAGACCATATTTTTTTTATTCATGGTGAGGACAATGCCTGATTTTTTATGAATAAATCGACAAACCCGACCAAACTCATCATCAGTCAGTGGTTCTACCTGTGGTACAAAAAGCATCGTACTTGTCGTCCTATTCAATAAAAACCCAGAGGCAGCCAGTTATTTGGCTGCCTTTTAGGATGGATAACCTAAGGAAAAATAACCTGTTACGGTTATCCACCGAAAATTCAGAAACGAATTTTCACAACACTTAACGCCGATTACGATTTAAATGACTTTCGGGTAATTCAAAGAATGCAACCGTATCAACTAAGTTGTTTGCTTGGTCTTCTAACGCCGCCGTCGCACTGGTCGATTGTTCCACTAATGCCGCATTTTGTTGTGTCACTAAATCCATTTGGCTTACCGCTGTGGCGACTTGCTCAATACCACGGCTTTGTTCATTGGAAGCAGAAGCAATGTTGCCCATTAATTCAGTAACTTGGTTAACAGCTGCAACTAACTCACTCATAGTTTCCCCCGCTTCATTAACAAGCTGAGAACCTTGGCTCACTCTACCGACAGACTCATCAATCAAGGTTTTAATTTCTTTTGCCGCTTCCGCACTGCGCTGAGCTAGCGCTCTAACTTCACCAGCAACCACAGAAAATCCGCGCCCCTGTTCACCTGCTCGAGCGGCTTCAACGGCAGCATTCAATGCTAAGATATTGGTTTGGAAAGCAATCCCATCAATCACACTAATAATGGCACTGATTTTTTGTGAGCTATTAGAAATGGAAGTCATGGTGTCAATCACGTCTTCGGTGATCTCTCCACCTTTCGTTGCGGTTTTCGATGCACTAACAGCAAGTTCACTGGCTTGACGTGCGTTATCCGCATTTTGCTTAACGGTTGCTGTCAACTCTTCCATACTAGCCGCAGTTTCTTCGAGTGATGCTGCTTGCTGCTCAGTACGTGAAGATAAGTTATTATTACCTAAAGCAATTTCACGAATACCGGTATACATTTGGTCAGTATTTGAACGCAAGGCGGTCACTGAAGTCACTAAAGACTCCTGCATATCCTTTAGCTTGCCAAATACCTCACCGATTTCATCACGGGTCGTCACTTCAATTTTCTGATTGAGTTTACCATCAGCCACTAATGCAAAGTGCTCTCCCATACTCTTCAGTGGGTTAATTACTTTACGTTTCATCCAATAATGAGCAAATGCAATAACCGCGATGATAATGACGATCACTGAGCAAAATGAACTCCAAGCGAAGGTGTTATACATTCTTGCTACCGCAAGAGATTCGTCGCTTTCAGCATTCAGTAATTCAAGGTATTCCTCGACAACTTGCTCCAACTGATCCTGGTTTTCTTGGGCAGGAAGTTCAATATAGGCTGCAATATCTTTATTATCTAAATGTGTTTTTAATGCTTTGAGTGTCAATACAAAGGCTTGATACCGAGCCTCAAGAGCGGCGAGATTTTCTTTCTCACTCAAAAGAGGCTGGTTTTTAAACGTGGTGTAATCTTTCTCAGCTTCTTCGAGTAATTTATCAAAAGTTACTCTCGTTTCTTCAATCAACGGTTCGTTACCACCCACTTTATGCAGCAAAGCAATTTGCGTTAAGCTGTTGCGTGCTTGCATTAGGTGTTTACTGGTTTCTTCAAGCATCGCTCGCTTATCAGACCCCAAATCAATACGCTCTAAAGATTTTAATTCACTTACAACAATCCCGACAGAAACCCCGCTAGACACAATCTGCATCCCACAAAATAAAATGAGAAGTAGATACAAACTCACCGAAATTCGGATATTTTTACCAAACATAGAAATCCCCACTTGTGCCAGCTAAGAGAACTGAACCTCTGAAACATTGCCTTGTTTTCTAATGCACAGAAACGCTGCAAAACCAAAGCCTTGCAGCGAAAGACTGAGCTTAACCGTTAGAAAGTTTCCCAATTGTCATCATCTTTATGTTCTTTCGATGACAGTTTTGTCAGATCCGGCGTTTTAACGATATTTGAAACCGTTCTTGCTGCCGGCTGAATATTGCGTATTTCGCTTTGTTTTAATGGTGGTAAACGGAAGATGGAAATCAATTGCGACAGTTTTGCCACTTGTTCTTCCAATACATTGGCGGCAACCGCAGACTGCTCAACCAGCGACGCATTTTGCTGTGTAACCTTATCCATTTCTGCAACAGCGATGCTGACCTGTGCAATTCCTTTACTTTGCTCGTCTGATGCAGTTGCAATGTGCGTCATAATGTCAGTGACACGTGTGACAGACTCGACAATCTTGGTCATTGTTTCGCCCGCATCTTCTGCTTGGCGAGCGCCTGTCCCAGTTCTTGACACTGAATCTTCAATTAACGTTTTAATCTCTTTAGCCGCATCAGCACTGCGTTGTGCTAAATTACGCACTTCATCAGCCACCACAGCAAAACCACGACCATGCTCACCTGCCCTTGCCGCTTCAACTGCCGCATTAAGCGCTAAGATGTTAGTTTGAAAAGCGATGCTATCGATAACTGCAGTAATATCAGAGATTTTCTGTGAGCTATCCGCAATATTCAGCATGGTGCTAACGACATTAGATACCACTTTGCCGCCTTCTTTTGCTATCACTGACGCTTGGTTTGCAAATTCACTCGCTTGGTGAGCGTATTCGGTATTTTGTTTAACAGTGGCAGTCAGTTCACTCATACTGGCTGAAGTTTCTTCTAAGCAAGCGACTTGTTGCTCAGTTCGTGCTGACAAGTCATTGTTACCTGCTGCAATTTCGGTTGTACCTTGGTAAATAGTTTCGCTACCATCTAGCACACCTCGAACCGTATTAATCAGCTCTTGTTGCATGTGTTGAACACCATTGGCCAATTCACCAATTTCATTCTTGGCAATTGTTGTCACATTCGGTGTTAAATCCCCTGAAGCAAAGACTTTAATACGTTCAATTAAGATACCGAGTGGCTCGATAATACCTTTACGAACATAGCGATAACTGAAGAAACCAATCAAAGCGAGTACGATAGATAACGTCACCAACATATATAACGATTGGCGATAGTTATTATCTGCGTTAACGACTTCGGCCTGGAAATCAGCAGAGATATCCGCAAAATAAGCGTTAAATTGCTCTTCAAATTTCACTTGGTGCCCTGAGGTTCTGTGTGCATAAAAACCTTCAAGGTCACCTTTTTCAGCGAATTCACTTAGCTTAATTAACGCATCACGATAGGTTTCATAGGTGCTAAACAGCTTTTCAAATTTGGCTTTATCATAATCTGAACTTTGCATCAGCTTGTTATAACGTGCGTAAGCGTCATCCGCTGATTTAAAGTTACGTTTAGCGGCTTTAATCAAGTCTTCTGTCGTTGCATCGTCTTGAATTTTACGACCTTCGAGCAAATAGGCATTGATAGAGCGGTTTAAGTTCGCCCGGGCTTGTAACAAATTAACCCAACTTTCTGTTAAGACTTGTCTTTGGCGTTGTAAGGAATTCAAATAACTAATGCTGTCGCTGTTATCGCCCAGTTTGGTAAACATCAACCCACTGGATACCAGTTGCAGTAAAATAAAGATAAAAATGACGGACAAAAGTCCCGATACGATTTTAATTCGACTGTACATGACGTTTTACTAACATAATTTTGTTGTATTTTGGATATCGGTCATCCAACCAAAAACTTTAGTTAATGACTTATTATTATTTGAACAATTATTGAGGCTGAGAATTACTCAGCCATGCTGTCAATCAGCGCCATTTCATCGCTAGTTAATAATTTTTCGATATCGACTAAAATCAACATACGGTCATTTAATGTTCCGAGCCCTGTCAGATATTGGGTCGATAATGTCACCGCAAAATCAGGTGGTGGCGCAATTTGCTCTTCATTCAAGACCAGCACATCCGAAACCCCATCGACGACAATACCGACAACGCGATCTTTTAAATTCACCACAATAACGACCGTGTTATCGTTATACACCACGTTTTCATGGGAAAACTTCACCCGTAAATCAATAATTGGAATGATGACTCCACGTAAATTAGTCACACCTTTGATAAAATCAGGGGTATTCGCGATACGAGTCACTTGTTCATAGCCACGAATTTCCTGCACTTTTAAGATTTCAATGCCATACTCTTCTTCACCCAAGGTAAAAATGAGGTAGCCTTCGCCGTTTTTTTCTTCTTCGTGTTTATTTAAATCATCATCTAACATAGACATGGTGTATGGCCTCTATTTAGTGCACGACAGGTTGAGAAACCTGCTGTTTCTTTTTAATCAAAATGCTGTTATTCATTTTTTGCAGCTCAGCCACATCTAAAATCAATGCAACAGAGCCATCGCCCATAATCGTTGCTGCGGAAATACCAGGGATTTTGCGATAATTACTTTCAATGTTTTTCACCACCACTTGCTGTTGCCCGACGAGCTTGTCAACTAACAACGCAAAACGGTGGCCTGCATTTTGAATAATCAGCACAATACTGTTATCTAAATTTCGCTCGGCTTCTTCGATGGAAAATACTTGGTGTAATTCAACAAGTGGCAAATATTCCCCTCGCACAAGCAGCATTTTTTCTTCTCCCGCTAAGCGATAAATATCCTCTTGCCGAGGCTGCAAGGTACTGATAATGGCACTCAATGGAACGATAAAAACATCTTCCGCTACTTTCACAGACATACCATCCAAAATGGCTAAAGTGAGCGGTAATAAAATGCGGATAATGGTACCTTTACCTTCGGTAAAACCGATTTGAATACGGCCGCCCATGTCTTGGATATTTCGTTTCACCACATCCATTCCAACACCGCGTCCCGAAACGTCTGTCACTACCTCTGCGGTTGAAAAACCCGGTGCCATAATCAGCATCGCAACTTCATCATTGCTCATCCCATCATGCACATTCATGCCTTGTGACTTCGCTTTTGCCAAAATACGTTCACGATTTAGCCCTGCGCCGTCATCACGCACTTCAATGCAAATATTGCCACTTTGATGTGCTGCCGCTAAGGTTAATGTTCCGGCTTCCGACTTACCATTTGCCACACGAACTTCTGGCTTTTCAATCCCATGGTCGAGGCTATTGCGAACAAGGTGATTTAGTGGATCAACAATGCGCTCAATCAAGCTTTTATCGAGTTCAGTCGAACTTCCTTCTACTTTCAGTTCAATTTTTTTACCTAATTTGGAAGCGATATCGCGTACCATGCGCGGGAAACGGCTAAATACGTAGTCCATTGGCATCATACGAATTGACATGACGGATTCTTGCAAAGCGCGGGAATTACGCTCTAACTGTACGATTGAGCTTAACAAATCACTGTATTCGTTCTGATCGACATGTTGACTATGTTGGGTCAACATTGATTGAATAATCACCAGCTCACCCACTAAGTTAATCAGCTGGTCAACTTTCTCTACAGCCACACGAATGCTGCTCGAATCCCCTTTCGGTTTAGCGATTGCCGTTTTTTTAGCCGTGGTGGGTGCAGCAGGTTTTGCCGAGCTTTGCGGAGTATCTACTTGAGGCTCTGTGACTTCATTCGCTGCAACTTTATCATCATTTAATAACGTTTCTTCCTTTGAAAAAGCGAGGCAATCGGCAAATGAAATTACTTCATGGCTAATTTGCGATTCATCCACCACAAAACATAGCACCCCACTAATATCATCAATATCCGTATTAGTTCCTACCCATGCTTGTAAACTATTTGCTGTTTTTTCAGTATGATATAAATGCCCAAATAAACTGAGCTCATCCGCCAATAAATCAACTTCATTTTCTTTGAGCTGATTTAACGAGATCATAAAGCAGTGTGAATATTCACCTTGCTTCGCGGGTGTGTCTTCAACAACCGCATCTTCAACTTTAGTTTCAGCTATCGCAGTACCTGTCTCAGCGACCTCTTCCGCTCTATTTTCAACCCGGCTAAGCACCTCACAAATACGCTTAAAGGTATCTTCATCCGGTAAAGAGTCATTTTTATAGGCATCTAACTGTGATGCCATGACATCCTTAGCATCAAGAAAAACATCAATTATGTCAGGCGTGAGGGTTAACTCATCATGACGCGCCTTATCTAAAAGGTTTTCCAATGTATGAGTTGTATTCTGCAACTGAGTGAAACCAAAGGTTGCAGCCCCTCCTTTGATTGAGTGGGCACTGCGGAAGATGGCATTTAGCTGCTCGCTATCCGGGTCAAAAGGATCAAGCTCAAGTAAATGTTGTTCCATATCCCTGAGCAACTCATCAGCCTCATCGAAAAATGTTTGATAAAACTCGGTAATATCCATGGTTTTTATCCAATTTCGCTTAAGTTTCACTTAACGCTGACTGCCGGAACCCCCGGCAGACAACTAAACAAGTTATGTAATAAATTCAAATAACAGCAATTCATCACGATATTTTCACCGCAGCGACAACACCCACAGCCGTTTCTTGCATGGGTTTTTGCGGTTTATTCAGCACATCATTGATCGGCTTGGCGCCATCGTATTCGCGGAGAATTTGTTTGGTTTCTTCATCATTTAACACAATGATACTTATCCGGCGGTTGATCGGGGCAAAACCATCTTCTTTGTCTAAATGAATGGCTGAAGCCATCCCAACCACGCGTAATACTTTATTTTCATCCATTCCACCGCGAATCAATTCACGGCGCGAAGCATTTGCACGATCTGATGAAAGCTCCCAGTTGCTGTAATTGGCGCCGTTGGCATAAGCGAGATCATCAGTATGACCGGAGATACTAATTCGATTAGGAACATCATTAAGAAGTGGTGCTATTGCACGCAAAATATCGCGCATATACGGTTCAACCGTTGCCGAACCGACTTTAAACATTGGGCGATTTTCACTATCAACAATTTGAATGCGTAGCCCATCATTAATCATATCAATCAATAAATGTGGCTTTAATTCATTCAAACGGGGGTCTTTTAAAATAGCCTGCTCAAGGGACTCTTTTAATTTTTCAAAACGATAGTTTGCATTTCCATCAATAATATTATTGGGCTCTGGCATCACATCCCCATCACGGAAAATCGGGTCTTTACCTCCACCAGGAATAGGGTTTGTGGCATCACCACTTTTACTTCCCGGGTTGATAGCTGTACTCAAGGGAGTACGGAAATACTCAGCAATTTGTGTTAATTCTTGAGGACTTGAAATTGAGATCAACCACATCACTAAAAAAAACGCCATCATCGCCGTCATAAAATCGGCATAAGCAATTTTCCATGAACCGCCGTGTCCGTTTTGATGATGTGAACTGCGCTTTTTAACCCGAATAACATGAGGTGTATTGGCTGCCATTCGTTTGTTACTCCTCAGTTGTTTCTTGTGAGCGAGCACCTACTTTCACTTCTCGAACTTTATCTTCAAGTTCAACAAATGAAGGTCTATCTGCGCTGAATAACACCTTACGGCCAAATTCAACCGCAATTTGAGGAGCATACCCTTGCAATGCAGAGAGGAAAGTCACTTTAATACATTCCATCATTTTCAATTGCTCACTACTGCGCAACCTAATCAGCGCAGCTAAAGGCAAAATAAAGCCATAAGCCACTAAAATACCTAAAAATGTACCAACCATTGCATGAGCAATTAAAGCACCAAGTTCACCTGCGGGACGGTCTGCTGAGCCCAAGGCATTCACGACACCCAAGACGGCCGCAACAATCCCAAATGCAGGCATAGAGTCACCGACCATGTTTAGCCCCGAAGCAGGTACTTCATTTTCTTGACGAAAAGTTTCTAATTCTTCATCCATTAATGCTTCAATTTCATGACTTTGTAAGTTACTACTCACCATCAGACGTAAATAGTCCACAATGAACATCATGGTGGACTCATCTTTTAAAATACGGGGATATTGGGAGAAAATTTCACTTTCACTTGGATTGTCAATATCTTTCTCAAGTGCAAGTAACCCTTGTTGGCGCGATTTATTAAGTAATTGAAATAACAATGCCATTAAATCCATTGACATTGTTTTATTGTAAGAGGAACGACGAAAGAGTTTTGGTAATACTTTGCACAAGGCGACGATGGATTTGCCACTGTTACCAACAACAAAAGCACCTAAACCTGCCCCTAAAATAATGACAAATTCAGCGGGTTGATAAAGCGCACCTAAATGGCCGCCGACCATTATATATCCGCCAATAACCGCAACTGTAACAATGATATACCCGATGAGTATTAACACAATATTCCCTTTCACTCCGTTGGTTAACAGATGGCAGTCAAAGGGAATATTAGGAGTGACAGGCAAAAAATTTTGCCTGCTAACCAAATCAATCCAATTACATTACCGCTTTAGTAATGCCATCCTGTCGATATACCGTAATATCGGCTAGATGTTCGGAAAGTTTACGTTTTTTTATTGCGCGTGATGGCGGTTGGCATAAACTACAAGTGAAGCTATTTTCAGGAATATGTGCGTAAGTAATAAAAGAGCCATGGCAACAACTACATTGTGAACTTTGTAACATGCCACTTTCCACAAAACGGACTAGCGTCCAAGCACGTGTTAAAGCCAACAAAGGTTCTTCGCCGGGTTCTGGAATACACTGTTCAAGGTATAACCTATAGGCTTTTAATATAGCGTCAACACCACGACATTGGCCGCTTTTCAGTAAAAATTGATAAGCATTATAGAACATGGATGAATGAATATTCTGTTCCCATGTCATAAACCAATCTGTAGAAAAAGGTAACATTCCTTTCGGTGGAGGGCTACCTCTTAGCTCTTTGTATAAACGAACTAAACGACCGCGACTGATTTGCGTTTCACTTTCTAACATTTGAAGGCGAGCGCCCAAAGAGATCAATTCCATGGCTAGTCGAATGTCATTCGCTTCTTGGACTATACTTTTTTCAGCTGCGGTACTCATCTTTTTCTCGCTATTTCAGTATCGCCCTCATTATGCGTTTGCAATAATCGGGTCGAAAGTAAGATACCTGTATGAATTTGTTGTAATTCATCAACTCTTGAATCACGAGTTAGTTTTTCAATTGTTTCACTATTATCAAATCTAAACTGGCAGATTAACTGGTTTGTCTCTGCTAATTTGACTAATTGAGGGAGTGTAAGGTCTGCTAAAGTAGTTGCCATTGCATCAGAGATACCTAGACGAAACATCGCAGAGGCTTTCTCTTGAGAGATGAGTTTTTGGGCTAATAGCAAATATGAGAGGTTAATATCGTATATATGCTTCAGAAAATCTGTCGTCGAGCTCATTTTTTTTCCTTTCCGAATATTATCAACATCTGTGCGATCTGTGTGCAAAAAGAACAAATATGAATTTAAAAGTATTGTGTATTCAAATTATTAAATTAAAAAATTAATTAAATTGGGTAAATGTAATTCCATTAATTTCCCCATGTTATCCATTAAAAATACCCAATTTGGAGTACAAATACACAAGCTTCCAAACTTAAATTAAATATATTTCCTGAATACCTACAACAATAAAGAATGACTAAAAAATTAGCGGTTTCCATAAAAATCAGAAATTGCTGATGTCATTATTAGTCGCCAATTATTATGCACCACTAAATTAACTATTCAAGGTACTTATGTTTCTTTTTGTATCAATAGGGTGATTACCCATTAATTCATTAAATAATCTTCATTATTTCTTTATCTTCTATTACCTTATCCTAAATATCCACAACATTTTGAGTCAACCTAAGCAAAATGCCAGGATTTTAATCAAATCAATCACTCTTTACATGTGATTATTAAGCCTAATAAACCAAGCATAACATCAAAAACAATATATTGATCCAAATCAATTTTTAGTATTAAGAAACTGAGTTATACATTACTGTATTAAGGCTTTATCGGCATTATTGGAATAAAATTTAATCATTAATTTTCAATAAGTTTGATATATATTACAGCCATCGTTCAAAATTATTCAATCGCAGTTATCATATAAACAACCATTATATTGTCATACATATTAAGTATTCACTTCCATTTTCATTAGAATCATTAAACTATAAAATAAGTATCATCACCCTGTAATATTAATAAAACTAATAAAATTTACGTCGATTACCAATAATGAAAGTTTATTCAGCTTAAATATTTTTGTAAGATATTTTTGCATATTTATTATTTCAAGTGATCATTTTGTTATTAATTCATTAGAGTAGTTTTTTTGGGTTAATTAATATTTATTTTTTATGTAAAATGGCAAAAAATTCATTTTTTTTTAATAAAAAGATCAACCTACGCTAACCTATCACTTTTGTGTTAAGAGCAAAAAATGTAGGTTTCAATTAAGAACATTCTATTTTCCAAATATTTTTTATATCATTTTTAAAATATTCAGTTGGTGCTCAAAATAAAAAGCACTAAAGGTATTATTAATTGTCTTCGTACTTATCATTTTTAGCCATTTTCACGTAACCATAATAATTTTAATAACTCAATGTTATAATAACAAATGATTACTATATACTTTTATTTTAACAAAACCCCCTAACCATCAAGTTACCTTAAGTAAAATTGCTTAATCAGATAATGAAAGATTAAAAAATAAATAACTTTTAGTTAAAATAATTCAGTGAGACATTTGCTTATAAAAGAAGCTAATTTATTAGGATTTTTATGGAAAAAAATATTTCTCAATTTGAGACAAACTTCACACTTGTTTTCTTTGTTTCTCAATAATTTCCGAATAAAGCGATTCTCACATTGCTGAATTTATGTTAGGAAAATCACATTAATTGTACTAACAACCCCCTCATAACAACATGTAGGATCAATAGATACAAAAATGGAGAAAGAAATGGCCACATAAGTTAATTGATAAACTTGTTTTCCTCATGCTCCAGTGCAACACTGAGCACTCTGAAATATAATTTGAAGGAAAAATATGTTCAATTATCAGGCAACAATAGAATTTATTGAGGAAGAAAACGTATATGAGATCAATTTTAGTGATTTTCCTGACCTTCAAGGAGTTAGCTATTGTAAAGAAGATGTTGAATTAGAAGCCCAAGAAATTTTGCTAGCCTCTTTTGCAGAACATATCGAACTCAGAAAACCAATTCCATTAGCAACACAACAAAAAAATAGTGAAGCATTTACGGTTTATTTACCCATAATCTGTTGCTTAAAAATTGCCTTGCATAACGCTATTCTCAACTCTGCAATGCAACGCGTCGATCTCGCTCGCAGATTGAATATCAATGCACAACAGATAGAACGCTTACTGGATATTCATTACACATCTAAAATTGACCTTTTAGAACAAGCCTTATACATATTGGGCGTCGAGCCTTCAATTACAGTGACTCAAAAAAATATTTGATAACAATATAAGCTAATCATCATCCAAGGACTATATAATAAAGTTATCACTGAAATAGCCCTAGAATTCTTGATTTATTTTTTGCTGATACTAAAAAGTATCATTAGATTCTTATGTAATAGCAGAGACTTGAGTTAAATTTAGCTCCCTAGCTTCTCATCCTCTGCTGCTATTCAATCGTTTTCCCTGTACATTTCACGTGCTAAAGAACAACTGCGTTCTATTTCAAACATCCCTCCCCTAACTGGTTAAATTTCAATCAAATCATACTTTACCCAATCAAAAATAACTCTGCTTTCAGTTATCTCTCATTTTTTAGTTCTTAGACCTAAAAGTTTGTGATTCTTATCTTGCCATTAAGTGATACAAAATTGTGCAATAAACTTATATTCAATTCCTAAATCATGTTCCCTCTTACAATAAGAATAAAATATTAACGGAAAAAGACTAATCAATATTAGACTTATTATCTCTCATTTCGTAATTACTAAAATAATTTCTTTTAAATTATAACCCCAATGAGGTACAATAAATTAATTTTTATATAGGGCATATATATGAAAAAAGAAAATCACTTAATCTTGAATATAAAAAACGTTGGCCAACCATATTGGCCAACGCTAAAATTAATATTAAGTTCATTAATTGTTTTTAATTTTTATTTAAATTTAGTTGATAAAAACAAATATTCGTTGCTTATTACTGTTTTTGACTTAACATTAATTCCTATGTTTGTATTTATAGTCGCATTTATAACAAAAAATACAACATGGAAAGAGTTAAAATCTCACCTTCTTCCTGCCTTTATAATTTATTTTACGTTTCAAACAATCGACATGGTTCCACTTTACTTCACCGGTGAGTTAACTTTTAAAAAATACTTGTTTTCTCCTCAGTACGGGGTTTGGTTCTTTTTAGCAACACCTATATGGCAAGCTGTTTTTTTATTATTACCAGAGAGCTTTAAATCAAACAAATTTAACCTATCTGCAATCTTAATCACATCACTAATAATATCATTTATAACAAAGAATTACCTAATGCCGATTTCTAGCTTTTTTTCAATTATTTTATATTTCCCATTTTTTGTCATTGCTTATTTTATCCATAATCAAAATATATTTTCGTTAAGGAAAAAGCCTATTATCACTATTTTTTGTATAGCATTTTTAGCGATTACCTTTCTTAATTATCGAAACGATTTTTATGAGATAATTTTCGGTGCAATCAAGACTAATTTAATTCTAAACTCATTCATTATCTATATTTTCGATTTTGTAATAAGCCTAATACTGGGTTCGATTATTATTTACTTTGCTTTATCAACTCAAAAATATGCAAAAATATCAAATAATGCTTTAGGTGTTTATTTAATCCATCCAATTATTTGTTTTGTAATATTACAAACATTAAGTTTTTTAGATATGGAACTAAATTTATTATTAATAATAGCATTTACTCTATCTACAATTACAATTGCACTTTTACTAGCATCAAACTCAATTATTCATTGGTTTATTGAACCAGTATTGAGATCTAATAAATTGAAAGAATAGCTTTATGATAGATATGATAGCATAGTCTCTAAATATCAAATATATTATTGATATAAACAATGAGAACGGATGTAATGTATCAAACTTAATAACTGAACACGCCAAACAAATTGATGCAGTATTTAATGTTCACGTCCCAAATGGTCGCATAAGTAGCGCAACTAACACCTAACTCACTGAAAATATTGGTGGGTTGTGTGGGGATCGAACCCACGACCGAGTGATTAAGAGTCACCTACTCTGCCAACTGAGCTAACAACCCGATACAAAATATTTAACGCCTAACAATTGCTACAGTCAATATGATTCTGCTATTTTTATTACCTAAGTTAATTTTAAGTTGCGAATGTAAAATTTAAGAAAACTAATGCTTGAATAAACATCACTTCGCTCCTAACAAGATAACTTTTCCTTACTCTAATTGAGATTTGTGTCACAATATTTCACGCAAACATAACCACAAAATTAAAAAAAAGACTGTGGCTAATTATCACAAACCACTACGGACATCTTTAGTATGGAAGAAAATGCGAATTCACTATCAACACAACCCAATGCTGATCGTAATCAGCTAAAACGCAGCCTTAGTAACCGCCATATACAACTTATTGCGATTGGTGGAGCAATTGGAACAGGCTTATTTATGGGGTCTGGCAAAACCATTTCACTCGCAGGCCCATCGATTATCTTTGTGTATATGATAATTGGTTTTGTGCTATTTTTTGTGATGCGCGCAATGGGTGAACTGCTACTTTCTAATCTGAACTACAAATCATTCAGTGATTTTTCTGCTGACCTTATCGGTCCATGGGCAGGTTTTTTTGTCGGTTGGACGTACTGGTTCTGCTGGGTTATCACCGGTATTGCCGATATCATTGCCATTACATCCTATGTGAGCTTTTGGGTGCCTGATTTTCCTGAATGGGTAACCTCATTTATTTGCGTGGTCACCTTATTAACGCTTAACCTAGTTTCTGTCAGGCTTTTCGGTGAGCTCGAATTTTGGTTCGCCATGATAAAAATTGTTGCCATTGTGGCTCTCATTGCAGTAGGTGGCACATTAATTGCCATGAATTTCCAATCCCCTACGGGTCACACGGCATCTTTAAGTAACATTTGGAATGATGGCGGAATGTTCCCTATGGGGATCAGTGGTTTCTTTGCTGGCTTTCAAATTGCTATTTTTGCGTTTGTGGGAATTGAATTGGTGGGTACGGCAGCAGCAGAAACACGCGATCCAGAAAAATCTTTGCCAAAAGCTATCAACGCGATCCCTATCCGAATTATTGCATTTTATGTCTTATCTTTAATTGTCATTATGGCTGTTACACCTTGGCGAACCATATTGGCCGATAAAAGCCCATTTGTAGAGATGTTTGTCTTGATAAGCCTACCCGCAGCGGCAAGCATTGTTAACTTTGTGGTGCTAACTTCCGCAGCCTCTTCCGCAAATAGTGGTGTATTTTCCACCAGTCGAATGCTTTTTGGGCTTTCAAAAGAAGGGGATGCGCCAAAGCAGTTCAGCCAATTATCAAAAAAAGCCGTGCCGGCTACTGGGCTAATTTTTACTTGTATCTGCCTCAGCTTTGGTATTGTTCTGATCTATTTTATTCCTGATATTATGCATGCATTCACGCTAGTCACCACCGTGTCTGCTATTCTCTTTATGTTTATTTGGAGCATGATTTTATATAGCTATTTAAATTTCCGTAAAAAACGCCCTGAAATGCACAAAGCATCTCATTACAAAATGCCTGCTGGAATTGTGATGTCATGGCTAAGCCTCGCTTTTTTCGCTTTTATGGTCGTGCTATTGGCATTCCAGCACGATACAAGACAAGCCTTAATTGCCACACCAGTTTGGTTTATTTTACTATTCATTGGTTACCAGTTCGCTAAGCGCAGAAAGAACCAATAATGATGAATAATAAATAGCAAAAAGGCCGAATAACAGTATCGTTACTCGGCCTTTTTCGTTTATAAACTTGCTCGATTAGCTTGCTTTATATTCTGCCTCAGCCTCATCAAAACGAGCTTGAGCTGCTGCACTTGGTGCTTTAGTCATTAAACTCACAACAACAATAGCGATTGTTGCTAATAAGAAACCTGGGATGATTTCATACAAATCAAACCATTTGTATTTTATCCAAACTAATACTGTCACAGCACCGACTATCATTCCTGCAAGTGCACCTGTACGCGTCATTCGTTTCCACATTACAGAAATTAAAACAACAGGACCAAATGCAGCGCCAAAGCCCGCCCATGCATTACTCACTAAAGCCAAAACTTTATTATTTGGGTCACGAGCAATGTAAATGGCAATTGCAGCGACTAATAACACCATAAAACGCCCTACCCAAACTAACTCTTTTTGGCTGGCACTTTTACGGATAAAAGGCTTATATAAATCTTCCGTTAGCGCACTCGCACAAACTAATAATTGGCAACTTAGCGTACTCATTACCGCTGCTAATATAGCTGACAATAAAATACCGGCGATCCATGGGTTAAACAAAATTCCCGTTAGTTCCATGAATATACGCTCATTATTTTGCATTACCGAACCCGCTAAAGCCGGGTTATTTTCAAAATAAGCGATACCAAAGAAACCGACCGCAATCGTTCCGCCTAAACATAACACCATCCATGTCATACTAATACGTCGAGCAGAACGAATAGTACGAGCAGAGTCCGCCGCCATAAAACGCGCTAAGATATGGGGTTGACCAAAATAGCCTAATCCCCAACCTAATAATGACAGAATTGCGATGATATTCATGTCTTTAAACATATCAAGATATTCAGGATTCTTAGCCTTAATCACTTCAATAGAGGTATCTATTCCCCCTAAAGAAAGGATTACAACAATAGGTGTAAGAATCAATGCGAAGATCATTAATGAAGCTTGAACAGTATCGGTCCAACTTACGGCTAAAAAGCCACCTAAAAAAGTGTAAGCAATAGTCGCTAATGCCCCTAACCACATCGCTTTCTCATAACTCATATTAAATGTGCTTTCAAATAACAAACCACCAGCGACCACACCTGAAGCACAATAAATCGTAAAGAAAACTAAAATCACAACAGCAGAAATAATACGTAAAATCTTACTGTTATCTTCAAAACGGCTAGTAAAGTAGTCTGGCAATGTCAACGCATTATTATTTTTTTCTGTTTGGACACGTAAACGCCCAGCAACAAATAACCAGTTAAGATATGCACCGAGACTCAAACCGATAGCAATCCAACTTTCAGAAATCCCGGCCAAGAAAATCGCACCTGGCAACCCCATGAGTAACCAACCGCTCATATCTGAAGCACCAGCAGACAATGCAGTTACAACACTGCCTAAACTTCTTCCACCCAGAATATAATCGTCAAAGTTTTTCGTTGAGCGATAGGCCATATAGCCAATTAATAACATGCCAGTAATGTATACGACGAACATAATGATCATCGGAGTGCTTACAGTCATCCTGTTTTCTCCATTGAGTAGCTTTAAAATTGTTAGTTATCTTTATAAGTTTCCGTTGATAACTTGTAACTTCATAGTGTTGCACTTTATTGCACATATTTAATTTATCTGTGCGAACACCAAATAGGTTGTGATTGTTTGTGTTGCACTAACTTAATATCTTAGCTACCCCATCCTAGACAGAGTCGTATTAAATTAACAAGAAATTAACTATTTTTTATTGCATAAATAGAATCCATATCACAAATGTTAAAATTTAAACTTAAATTCACAATCGAATGTTTAACTATTCCACCTAAAACAAAATAAATATAACTACATGTAAAATATAATAAATAAATCAAAAATGATTTATTTGAAAATATTAAAACTTAAAAAACCCGATATGTTTCACATTTTCTTCAGAAATCACGCTTAACAATGTTGCACAAAGTTGCAACATTAAGATAATGTGGTGTAACTTTTTGATTAAAATGACTCGTGACCTAGAGGAATTAAGATGAGTAGCACAACAACTATGGGTGTGAGACTTGATGAAGCAACTCGTGAACGCATTAAAAATGCCGCTCAGCGTCTTGACCGCACATCACACTGGCTTATCAAACAAGCTATTTATAATTACCTAGAACAACTCGATAATGGCCAAGCCTTTCCAGAGCTCGCACCGGGTATCGATGTAAAAGAAAATCAAACTTCTGATGAAGACACCACCGTTGAATCTAACTATCAACCATTCTTAGATTTCGCAGAGCACATTTTACCACAATCTGTAAAACGCTCTGCAATTACTTCTGCTTACCGAATTCCTGAAACACAAGCCGTACCAATGTTGTTACAACAAGCACAGCTCCCTACAGAACAAGCTGAAGCTGCTCATAAATTAGCTTATTCAATCGCTGAAAAACTGCGTAATCAAAAAAATGGTATCGGCCGGTCAGGTTTGGTTCAAGGCTTACTTCAAGAGTTTTCACTTTCATCTCAGGAAGGTGTCGCATTAATGTGCCTCGCAGAGGCCTTATTACGTATTCCTGATAAAGCAACTCGTGATGCACTTATCCGTGACAAAATCAGCAATGGAAACTGGCAATCACACCTCGGCCAAAGTAGCTCAATGTTTGTTAATGCCGCAACTTGGGGTCTGCTATTTACGGGGAAATTAGTTTCTACGCATAATGAAGCTAAACTCTCAACCTCACTTAATCGCATCATTAGTAAAAGTGGTGAACCACTGGTGCGTAAAGGTGTTGATATGGCGATGCGCCTTATGGGAGAGCAATTTGTTACTGGCGAAACTATCTCCCAAGCACTCGCTAACGCACGAAAGCTCGAAGATAAAGGCTTCCGCTATTCCTACGACATGCTGGGCGAAGCCGCATTAACGGAAAAAGATGCACAAGATTACATGGTGTCTTACCAACAAGCTATCCACGCGATTGGTAAAGCATCAAATGGCCGCGGCATTTATGAAGGCCCTGGTATTTCAATTAAGCTATCTGCATTACATCCACGTTATAGCCGCGCACAATACTCTCGTGTGATGGAAGAACTTTATCCACGCCTATTATCCCTTGTATTACAAGCGCATCAATACGATGTAGGGATTAATATTGACGCAGAAGAAGCCGACCGCTTAGAAATCTCTTTAGATTTACTAGAAAAACTCTGTTTTGAGCCACAACTCGCGGGTTGGAATGGGATTGGCTTTGTAATTCAGGCCTATCAAAAACGCTGCCCATTTGTGATTGACTCAATCATAAATTTAGCTGAACGCAGCCAACGTCGCTTAATGATCCGCCTAGTAAAAGGTGCTTATTGGGACAGTGAAATCAAGCGCGCACAAATGGATGGGCTAGAAGGTTATCCAGTTTATACGCGTAAGGTGTATACTGACGTTTCTTATATTGCCTGTGCACGAAAACTGTTGTCGGTTCCCAATTTAATTTACCCGCAGTTTGCAACACATAATGCACATACTCTCTCTGCTATCTACCAAATTGCAGGTAAAAACTACTACCCTGGTCAATACGAATTCCAATGCCTACATGGAATGGGTGAGCCACTTTATGAACAAGTGGTTGGTAAGGTTGCTGATGGCAAACTAAACCGCCCTTGCCGTATTTATGCACCAGTCGGTACTCACGAGACGCTACTTGCCTACTTGGTGCGTCGATTGTTAGAAAATGGCGCAAATACTTCATTTGTAAACCGTATCGCTGATGCCACTATTCCTCTAGATGAATTAGTTGCCGACCCAGTTAAAGATGTTTTAGAACTGTCTAAAACTGAAGGACAAATTGGCTTACCGCATCCAAAAATTCCGTTACCACGTGATTTATATGGCCAAGAGCGTGTGAATTCGATGGGGCTTGACCTATCAAACGAGCATCGACTGGCTTCGCTATCAAGTGCCCTACTGAGTGCGGCTATGCAGCAAAAAATGGCAGAACCACTGTTAGGGGGCGACTTCCAAGCTTCGCAAGCATTGCCCGATGCGACACCAATTATTAACCCTGCCTGCCACAAAGATATTGTCGGCCACGTTCGTGAAACAACAGAACAAGAAGCTGAACATGCATTAAATACCGCTAACGATGCGGGTACTATCTGGTTCGCAACGCCTCCTTCTGAACGAGCGGCCATCTTATTACGAGCCGCTGATCTCATGGAGCAACAGTTACAGCCACTGTTAGATATTTTAGTGCGTGAAGCTGGTAAAACCTACAACAATGCAATTGCGGAAGTTAGGGAAGCGGTAGATTTTCTTAATTACTATGCAACCCAAGTCAAAAACGATTTTGATAACAACACGCACCGTCCTTTAGGGCCTGTGGTCTGTATTAGTCCGTGGAACTTCCCGTTAGCAATATTTTCAGGCCAAATTGCTGCCGCTCTCGCAGCAGGTAACACCGTACTCGCGAAACCAGCTGAACAAACACCATTAATCGGCGCTATCGCGGTGTCTATTTTACATCAAGCGGGTATTCCACGCGATGTACTGCAATTTTTACCGGGTAAAGGTGAAACCATCGGCGCTCAACTCGTTGGTGATACTCGTGTTCGCGGGGTCATGTTTACAGGGTCAACAGAAGTCGCAGGGTTACTTCAACGTAATATTGCAGGGCGCTTAGATGCACAAGGCCGGCCTACCCCGCTGATTGCAGAAACTGGCGGATTAAATGCAATGATAGTTGATTCTTCTGCACTCACAGAACAAGTAGTCACTGATGTCGTCGCATCTGCTTTTGATAGCGCGGGCCAACGTTGTTCGGCACTGCGCATTTTATGTATCCAAGAGGATGTCGCAGATAGAACGATTCGTATGTTAAAAGGCGCAATGGAAGAGTACCGTATGGGGAACCCTGAGCATTTATCAACCGATATAGGCCCTGTGATTGACCATGAAGCAAAAGAGAATATCGATCAACATATTCAAAAAATGCGCAGCAAAGGGAAATCGGTCTTCCAAGCAGCATTTGAGAACCATGATGATCAGCAAGAGCAACAGGAAGGAACCTATGTTAAGCCAACATTAATAGAACTTGATGATGTTAGTGAGCTGAAAAAAGAGATCTTTGGTCCTGTTCTGCACGTTGTACGTTTTAAACGAGATGAGTTAGAAGCACTTGTTGAACAAATTAATGCAGCCGGTTATGGACTGACACTTGGTGTTCACACTCGTATCGATGAAACTATCAACCAAGTTGTTTCAAAAGCTAAAGTTGGCAATCTGTACGTAAACCGCAATATGGTTGGTGCCGTTGTTGGGGTGCAACCTTTTGGTGGTGAAGGTTTATCTGGAACTGGGCCTAAAGCAGGTGGGCCATTATACCTTTACCGTTTATTAAGCGAACGTCCAGATAGCGCAGTTTCAAATACCTTAGAGCGACAAGATAGCCATTTACCCATGGATGCCAGTGCTAAAACTATTTTACTTGAGCCATTTGAAGCACTTACACAATGGTCTGAAAAACAAAACTCGGTTATTTCGCCTTCCGTGATTGAGCTATTTACACGCCATAGTCAAACAGGAACCACCCGTGTATTACCGGGCCCAACAGGAGAAAGAAATACCTATACCTTGCGCCCGCGTGGTTTGATTTTATGCCTTAGCGATAATGAACAAGATTGCTTAACCCAGCTAACAGCTGTACTTTCTGCGGGTTGTCAGGTGTTATGGCCAGATAGTGAGCTCCATCAGAAGCTGTTTAAGTCACTACCTGAAAAAGTGAGAAAAACCATATCGATAACCAAAAACTGGATAGAATCGAAAGAGCCAATCGAAGGGGTTATTTATCATGGTGACAGCGATCAGTTAAAAGAAGTTTGCGCGGTGGTTGCACAACGTAAAGGGCCAATTATTTCAGTTCAAGGCTTTGAACGTGGTGAAACTAACTTGCTGACTGAACGCCTACTTCATGAACGCTCATTGAGTGTCAATACCGCTGCAGCAGGTGGTAATGCTAGCTTAATGACGATTGGGTAATAAGTAAAAGGCCTGGCTTCGTTATCTACGAAGGCCAGGCCATACATGATTACATATTTATTTAAAAATACACTTATCTCATAAGAATAACTGTCGTGCTTCCTATCAGATAAGTGCTATCCCAAAGAGCTGTCAGCTAAAAACATAAAAGGTGTCCACGAGGACACCATTACTTAAAAACAACAAAGAAAATAGCAATGCTTATTTTCAATATGTCATTCTAATTATTGCACTTTTCTGATTCCCAGAATAAATATTGTTCATATTTACGTAATGCAATATTGTAATTACTAAATGCAGAATCTGTCATTTTTTCACTCAACTCTTCTTGAACTTTACTCGCAGTAAATTCTTTCATAGAAAAATTAGAGGAAGATAACAATTCATCTAAACGGCGTAAGCGAACAACATATTCACGAACCGTACTATGGCTCATCTCAGTCTGTAAGAATAAATACTGTTTAAATGACATAATATCAAAATAATCAGTATTACTATTGCAATAAATTTCACTACAAAAACGACAAAGTGCAGTAAATTTATCTTGCAGCTCCCCCCAAGTGCCTTCATCAACCAATTCAGTCATGTCAGCGATAGCTTCTTTATTTAAGATGTCATCGTTGAAAACTAAAGAGATGCGATCAAGGGTTTTGTGACAGTGTGCACAATGAGTTTGGCTGTGTTTAAAATCTTTGATGTAACGACTCAGAGGCCGTTTCTTTACAATAGAAGCAGACATAATGGTAAAGCCCTGTGTGTAAGTCTAAATATAAAATTGTAACCAGATAAGTCAGGCTACATACATTGTATGCCCATAGCATTAATATAATATCTGCTATGTTGCATTGCGATATGGTGAACCCATATCATATATCCTTACTTTACCTTTAGAGAACTCATCATTCTAAAAATGTACAGTAAGAAAAGTTATCGCCCTTTGTTAAAAACATTCTAACCCGTCTCTCGCTCTTTGGCGAATTTCTACGGTGAGTCAATTTTGGTATGAATTTGAGTTAGCGTCAACAAAATTAACTTAATTGTCGTTAACCCTGTACACTTATCATTAACCATAAGTTAAGCGATATTTCTTCATTAGTTCGCTTAAAAACAAAGACTCTACCTGATAATTTCATCTTCGTACAAAGAAAATTTAATTTAAAAATCAAACTGGTACCTATACAAAGGTTTTATTCTTAAATTTGTGAACTAGCTCACCTTTCACATCTATAATTGCATCTTAAATGAACAGCCATTAATTCTATAAATATTTCATAGTGAAAACTTATCATTCGCCCGTAAACATTTTGTTACAAATAAACGATTTTTTAATATATTTAATCGCATATAAAAAAACGTTATAACGATATTAAAAAGGCTTATATAGGCATTTTTATAGGTAAATACACGTATGTCGTATTATTCTATCTTGGTAGCTAAAACATAATTTTCGTCAAAAAATATATTTATTAAATTAACTAACCATTATCCCCTTACCCTAATAGCCCTCATACTTCTTTTATCTGCTTTCCATTTTTCTTCCACTTACCAATTACTCTAGACAAACATAGAATAGTTAAAGGAAATCTATAACATAATGATAAAAAACAACTTATTTATCTCCGTGAATTTATGTAACGGAAATGAGCTAAAACAAAATACGATAGCCCAATTAAATTGAAATTTAATTAATTAACCGATGTATTATTTTAGGATTTGTCACGTTTGATATTAAAAACATCTCTTATATACTCAATTCGCTATATAAATAATTTTAATAAGGTTGATTATGAAAAAGTTGATTTTAGCTTGTGGTATGGGTTTATTGGCACTGACAATCACTGCTTGTTCAGAAGAAGAGAAAAAAGGTGAAGTTGCTGGCGCAACTGAAACTTGTAACGCTTACTTCGCTGAAGTTGATAGCTTAATTGCTAAAGCTTCAGAAAACCCGCAAGCAAAAGCTCAGTTAGACGCAATGAAAGGTCAGCTGGAAGAGGGTAAAAAACAGGTTGCTGCACTACCTAAAGACCAGCAAGATAAAGCTTGCCAACAGGGTATTGATGCAATGAAACAGATGAAAACTGCTTTAGGCCTGCAATAAGCCCTATTCTTTTTATTCTGTAATCAAAAAGAGCCATTATTATTGTGGCTCTTTTTATTTTATGAATATTAATGAGTTACAATGAATATCAAATACCCCATACGATATAGCTACCCAAAGGTGCAAGACTCCTTTAGCCTCACACCTTTTAACATTATTTTATAACCACGTTCCAAAACGTTTAATATAAAATTGCTTCATTAGTTGAGCTACAACACAATAACTGACTAATGTGAGAGCGAGCCATGGGAAATATTCTATTGGTAACGGTTGTAACCCTATCATTTCACCAAATGAAGAAAATGGAATATATAAACCAAGAGCCATAATTAACCCTGTTGTTAACATAACAGGTAATGCGGCAGTGCTTTGTATAAACGGTATTTTTTGTGTTCTTAACATATGAACAACTAACGTCTGTGAAAGTAAACCTTCAACAAACCAACCTGATTGGAACAGCGCTTCATGAGCGACACTATTCGCTTGGAATACATACCACATTAACGCAAAAGTTGTGATATCAAAGATAGATGAGGTTGGTCCAATCCAAATCATAAAGCGGCCAATATTTTTCGCATCCCATTTGCGAGGACGTTTTAAAAACTCTTTATCCATTTTATCCCAGGGTAATGCAAGCTGGGAAATATCATACAGTAAGTTTTGAACGAGCAAATGAATGGCTAGCATCGGTAAGAAGGGAATAAATGCACTGGCAATTAATACAGAAAATACGTTACCAAAGTTAGAGCTCGCGGTCATATTTAAGTATTTAATAATATTACCAAAAGTTTCACGCCCTTTAATTACCCCCTGCTCTAATACCATTAAGTCTTTTTCAAGTAGGATAATATCCGCAGATTCCTTAGCAATATCCGTCCCTGTGTCAACTGAAATTCCTACATCAGCATCACGTAATGCGGGCGCATCGTTGATCCCATCACCGAGAAAACCAACGGTATGTCCATTTGCTTGTAACCGCTTTAAAATACGGGATTTTTGCAATGGTGTTAATTTACAAAAAACTGAAACTTGCTCAACTTTCTGGCTTAACTCTTCGTCTGTCAGTTCTTCAACTTCTAAACCCGTCATGATTTCGCTGATGTTTAAGCCAACATCATGACAGATTTTTTCGGTAATAATGGCATTATCACCCGTCAACACCTTAACCGTAACGCCATTTTCACGTAGTGCTGCAATGGCTGAAATTGCGCTTTCTTTTGCTGGGTCAAGAAAAGTTAAAATGCCTTGTAGCTCTAACTGATACTCGGCTTGAGCAGAAAGCGGTAAGCTGGCTTCTGCATCATTCAAACGACGAGTTGCAAGTAACAATACACGAAATCCTTGTCTGTTGTAATCACTCACTAGCTCAGTAATTTTTACCCTTGCTTGGTCGTCAAGTAAATGCAGCTCACCATCTTGTTGGTAACTTTGGCAGACAGCTAACATTTCCTCCGCGGCACCTTTACAAATAAGTAGAGCTTCGCCTTTCGGTGTTCGTACTGTCACTGACAATTTGCGTCGAATAAAATCAAAGGGTAACTCATCAATTTTTTGGAATGCTTTTAGCTGCTCAACTTCACTGTTCCCTCTACCACGACGAATAATTGCCTGATCCATCATATTTTTAGCCCCACTTTGGTGGAAGCTGTTTAGCCAAGCTAGTTGCAAAATTTTACTATTTTTTTGCCCATTGCTGTCCAAATAATGTTCTAAAATAATACGATCTTGCGTCAATGTTCCCGTTTTATCCGTACACAGCACATCCATTGCGCCAAAGTTTTGGATAGCATTTAACCTTTTAACAATCACCTTGTGCTTTGACATGGCAATTGCACCTTTGGCTAAATTCGAGCTAACAATCATCGGTAACATTTCCGGTGTTAAACCCACGGCAACCGCCAGTGAAAATAGTGTTGCTTCGAACCAATCTCCTTTTGTAAACCCATTGATAAGTAAGACGATTGGTACCATGACTAACATAAAGCGAATCAATAACCAGCTTACGCTATTCACACCACGATCAAACGAAGTTTGCGCACGACTCCCCACAATAGATTTGGCCAACGAGCCTAGATAGGTTTTCCCGCCTGTTGCCACCACAATTCCACGCGCCGTCCCGCTGGTAACATTGGTTCCCATTAAACAAATATTTGAAATTTCTAACAATTCATTTTCAGTTGGCGATACCGGATCTAAATTTTTGGCTGAAACATCACCTAATGTGTCGTATTTTTCTACGGGTATTGATTCCCCTGTTAGAATGGCTTGGCTGATAAACAAATCTCTTGATTCGACTAGCTTTAAATCAGCAGGAACCATATCTCCAGCGGATAACAACACAATATCCCCAGGTACTAAGCATTTGATCGGTACCTCTTTTCTAACAGAACGCCCCGTTTTATTATCACGACGAAATACAGTAGCCGTCGTACGAACTAAGGATTTCAATGCTTCCGCAGCTTTATTGGTACGATACTCTTGCCAAAAACGTAAAAAACCACTCAATAAAACCATTGTGACAATAATAATCACGCCGGTTAAATCTGTTTCTTCGCCTTGGCGTTCAGGAATAACATAATCCGTAAAAAAGCTAACAACAGCTAATACAATCAGTACGAATATAAATGGATTTTTAAAAGAAGTGAGTAGTTGCTTCCATGCTGGAGGGGCTTTTTCATGAGCAACTTCATTTTCACCTTCAGTCACAAGACGGTCCATCGCCTCATTCTCTGATAAGCCTAATAGATTTGTTTGATATTCATTGAGCACTTGCTCAATATTTTTACTCGCTTGTTCGCCAACAATAAATTTTTGGCGTGCAGCGGCTTTGACGCTTTTGCGCGGTTGTCTTATTTCAGTCATAACGTTGTCTCGAATACAACACTCGTGATTTTAACGCTATCCAACTGAAATAAAATTAGTTTATTATCAGTTAGATAGCTCCAATTTACTACTCCATGACGGAGGGTGGTCGTCCATTTCAGCTCCTATAGTGAGTTAATTTAAAGTCATCAGGCCGGTAGCTCTGATGCCACTTTCCAATTGATAGCACTAACACTTTGCTCAAGGCTTATTCTGCATACCAATGCTTCAATTTCTTTTTGCTCGGCAGGTGTCGCAAGAAATTCAGCACACACTTCTAGCTGCTCAGGCTTTAGTGTGTCTGCACTACTTAACGATTGCAGCCGAATATGCAGTCCATTAATTGCTTGTAAAATAAGAGTTCTTACTAAAATTTCATCCGTTTGATGGCACATCACGCGAATTTTATAACGTTGCTCTACATCAAGTGCTTGCTGTTGTGGTTGTTTATTAATT
This sequence comes from Providencia sp. PROV040, assembly GCF_032706145.1. Lineage (NCBI taxonomy): Bacteria > Pseudomonadati > Pseudomonadota > Gammaproteobacteria > Enterobacterales > Morganellaceae > Providencia > Providencia sp. PROV040. Next base: position 3,055,979 of record NZ_CP120530.1, read on the forward strand.
CGTGAAGCCGCTTCTCTTAATAAAATATTGGCGCATAAAATTAATAACGTTGCCATCAAGGCCAAAGAATACTGGCCTAATCCACATAAAACACCGATTCCCGCGGAACACCAAAGCGTTGCCGCAGTATTTAGGCCTCGGATGTTCATGCCTTCACGCATAATCACTCCCGCACCGAGAAAACCAATTCCTGACACCACTTGGGCAGCAATACGACCAGGACTATCAGGTGATGTTGTTACAGAACTTAAAATAAATACCGCCGCTCCGGTTGCAACCAGTGCATTAGTTCTCAAGCCCGCCATTCGTTGACGCCACTGGCGCTCAGCACCAATTAATGCACCAAAACACATAGCAGACAGCAAATTTAAAATATCAGGGGAAAAAAGCATGATAATCCCTCCAAAAATAACTTGGATAATGATTTATATGCTTAATAAAAAGCATATAGCCATATTTTGAGTAAAATAATTACTCAAAAACCATTAGCTATTGCCTGGAGGAAATAAAGAATAAATATAGACCAACATAATACACACTCAATACAGCTATAATACGCTATCTAATGAAATACAATTATAAGGGAGTAGTATGATGAGGAGACATCAGACACCGCCCGCCGTTGTGGCAAGCAGTGAAAAGAAAAGACGATTACTGGCTTGCCATTAAATTAAGTTTTTATTCCAACTCTGACTGTCCAAGTAATAATCTCCTAAGTAAAAGATGGAAGGAGTATAAGTGGGGAAAATTATTAAGTAAAGGACAAAGTGCCCATTAAATTGAACTTATCTTTCAATTGGCGTAACAAAAATCCCTTCATCGCCTTCTTTTTCATTAAAGAACCAAATACCTTCAGGGTAATCAGGTAATGCAATTAAATACATTACCCCTTCATTGAAGGGTTCAATAAGTAAAATAGTTCCTTCTCGACGCTCTTCTCCGTCTGTTTTTACATAAACACGGTCATTAATATTCATAACATTCTTTTCCAGCAAAATATATTAACCATAAATGTAGCGCATACGAAAAAGCCCGTCATTAAAAATGACGGGCTTTAGAAAATCAGTTAAGCAATTAGCTTAGATAGCAGTTACGTTAGCAGCTGCTGGGCCTTTTGCACCGTTTTCAATGGTGAATTCAACTTGCTGACCTTCAGCCAGAGTTTTGAAACCATTGCCCTGAATGGCAGAGAAGTGGACGAAAACGTCTTTGCTACCATCAGCTGGAGTGATGAAACCGAAGCCTTTAGACTCGTTGAACCACTTAACTTGACCTTTCATTTTGTCGGACATTTGACTTTTCCTATATAACATCAAAAAAACTTGCCTTTTGGCATATACGGGCCAGAGTCAACTATTTAATCAGGGAAACACCAAGATGAAGCGTCACGGTCAAAGGCTATCTGTGATAACTTTCTTCTTTAGAACACACTAACTCAGTAATCATACATCAAATAGGACTGCTAAACAGGCCGACACTCATTAACTCATGACTTAAAGATAATAGCAACTATTTTATACGAGCAAACCTCAAAAATATGCTGTTTTTTCGATTGCGTCACTTTTATCGGCTATAACGTTAACAAAAACGCTGCATTTAGTTGATAGTTTAAAGAAAACTTTAATTTAAAAAGCCAACAACCTAATAAATGTCAGTAAGAATTATCCGATACGATGACAATCTGTGTAAATATTTTTTTTAACTGATATATAACAATCTCAACGGCTCGTGATACCCTCCTAGTATAGATATCTGACAAAGAGTTATACACATGGATATTATCAAACAAATACTCGTCGAAGATTTGGATGCCATCAATAAACGTGAAAACCGTGATGGGAAACCTTATTTTAATAGCCAATTTCTCGCCAACCACCCTTATTTATGTATTGGTATGGTTGCGGCTTATGTCCCCCTAGCCATTATTCTTTGGTATGCCCCTTATTTTGGTCCTTATTGGGCTCTGGGTATCACCATTCTTTTTATTGTATTAGCAAGTGTACTACTTTTTGACATCAAACCTGTTTATCACTTTGAAGATATTGGCGTCTTAGATTTACGTGTCTGTTATAACGGGGAATGGTTTGTTACTGAACCAGTTTCTGATAATGCGATAAGCAAAATCATTGATTCACAAGATGTTAGTTCTGCTATAAAACAAGAAATATCGCGTTTAATTGCATTAAAAGGAATGATTTCCTTTTATGATATCTATCATGTCGCTTATCCTGAAGTTTCTACGCAATTACCTGGTACACTTGCAACTCAAAATTAATTCAATATCAATTAACTAGAGTAAAACTTCGTCATAATGTGCATTGAATGAGCAGTTGGATGTTTTTTCTGTTTTTATGATTGACAGCCTGAGATGATATCGTTAATATGCGCCTCGTTCTCAGGAACAAGCAATTCCTCCATAGTTCAGTCGGTAGAACGGCGGACTGTTAATCCGTATGTCGCTGGTTCAAGTCCAGCTGGAGGAGCCAAATTTAAAAAGCCCGCTCAATGCGGGCTTTTTGCTATCTGCTAAATATATATCACCATTATATCATTCATCTCTACTATCAATGATCCCCTAGCACCTCTCATATCCATCTGGTATGCATTACGCATCATATATTAGGATAGATAACCACCAAATCGATTACTTAACGCCCACTTGGCTATTTTTTTTCATTTTTATACTTTACAACAGTGAACAGGATGGGTAATATGCGCCTCGTTCTCAGGAACAAAGCAATTCCTCCATAGTTCAGTCGGTAGAACGGCGGACTGTTAATCCGTATGTCGCTGGTTCAAGTCCAGCTGGAGGAGCCAAATTTAAAAAGCCCGCTTAATGCGGGCTTTTTGCTATCTACCTAAAAATCACTCTTCTTAGTATTACTTTACTTACGGCAAATACAAGAGTTCCCACGATAAAATAAATTCTTACTCTTTCTCTAGAAAAAATTGTTTAATCGTCTGGCGTAACCATTGATGCGCAGGGTCCCTATCTAACCTTGGGTGCCATGCTTGCACGATAAATATAGGCACCAATCCCAAAGGAAGTTCAATTTCAACCAATGGCAAATTAACACTCTTTACCCCTTGCAGTACATGACGAGGGAGCGGCAAAATATAGTCAGAGTTCATGGTTAACATCATGGCTGAATGAAAACTAGGCAAAGTCAATGCAACATTACGCTGTAATTGAAGGTCGCGTAATGCGTCATCAATTGGCCCCAATGTACGCCCTCGGCGCGATACGCTAATATGTGGGTAATGTGTTAAGCTTTCAGGCGTCACCTGCCCGATAATTGGATGCCCTGGGCGAACTAATGCCTGAAAAGTACTATTAAATAAGCTCTGAGCCTTTATTTCAGGGTGCCAGTCTCGAGAGGAACCGATAACCAAATCCACCTTGCCACTGCGCAAGGAATCATCTTCAGTATCACTTTCCGCGATAAAAATTAAACTACTTTATATCCATCCATGACTTAGTAGTGATTAACTACGATTAACCACTAAACTTGAAATAATATACCGCTCATCAACTCAGATTTGTCTTAGTCTTTTCGTTAGTGTATGACCTTGATTAATCACCACTACTCTATTTTCGATCAAACTTCCGACAGTTCGCACAGATAACAGGCAAACAAACAATTTTTTCGATATTCTCCTTTGACAATGCGGTGAGAGAAAGCTAATATCCTCTGCGTACCAAGGAGTTCCTCCATAGTTCAGTCGGTAGAACGGCGGACTGTTAATCCGTATGTCGCTGGTTCGAGTCCAGCTGGAGGAGCCAAAATTTAGAAAAACCTGCTTAAGGAAACTTAAGCAGGTTTTTTGCTATTGAACGAACTAAATAAGCCACCTATTTACGTTATTTGCGCGATCTATCCCTGAAATAAGCTATAATCGTGATTTCTCATAGCTATTTTTTTACTTTACCTTTATCATTCTATTCCGGCTTGAGCACTCGCTCATCATTCACTCTTCCCCTATGGAGCCGGTTTAATGACAACTGTAACTACCCTAACGATCCGCCGCCCTGATGATTGGCATGTTCATTTTCGCGATGATGATATGTTAAAAACGGTCGTTCCCTATACCAGTGAATTTTTTGGCCGTGCAATTGTCATGCCGAATTTAGTGCCACCAGTCACAACGATTGAAGCCGCAAAAGCTTATCGTGAACGCATCCTAAAAGCGGTTCCAGAAGGGCATCAATTTACCCCTTTAATGACCTGCTACCTTACTGATAGCACAGATCCTGTTGAAGTGGTTCGTGGCTTTAACGAAGGGGTATTTACTGCCTGTAAACTCTACCCGGCTAATGCAACAACAAACTCGAGTCATGGCGTATCTGATATTAAAAAAATTTATCCCGTATTAGCTGCGATGGAACAAGCAGGAATGCCATTGCTGGTCCATGGTGAAGTCACCGCAAGCCATATCGATATTTTTGACCGCGAAGCGTTATTTATTGAGCAAGTTATGTTTCCATTACGGGCACAGTTTCCAAAACTCAAAGTCGTTTTTGAACATATAACCACCAAAGAAGCGGCGCAATATGTCCAAGAAGCAAATGAATTTACAGCTGCAACTTTAACACCTCAACATTTGATGTTTAACCGTAACCATATGTTAGTTGGTGGTATAAGGCCGCACTTATTTTGCTTGCCTATTTTGAAACGTAATGTACACCAAGAAGCATTACGTGCAGCCGTTGCTTCAGGTTGTGACCGTTTCTTCCTTGGTACCGACACCGCACCACATATACAATCACGTAAAGAGTCTTCCTGTGGTTGTGCTGGGGTCTTTAATGCTCCCACTGCATTAGCGGCTTACGCGACTGTTTTTGAAGAGCTTGGTGCTTTGGCACATTTCGAAGCTTTTTGTTCACTAAATGGTCCTAAATTCTATAACTTACCCGTAAATGAAGGAACCATTACGCTAACTAAAGAACAAAATATTACTTGCGAATCGATTGATTGCTGTAATGATAAATTAGTTCCTTTCTTAGCAGGGGAAGATGCTCGCTGGAGTGTTGCTCTGGGTCAGTAGTTTATACACCAATGGGAAGTTCAAAATGCTTCCCATTCTATTTTTACAATCCTTATTATCTGTTTTATGCATTTTCTGCTATATAAACAAAAAAAATGTTTTATTTGCTTTCTTATTAGCGAAATCTCCTTATACTAAAAGTGGACTCATCACGAGGTCATTGCTCTTAGTCAGTTATAGATATTTATTATTTATCACGATGTTTGATTAGGAGGTTTATATGAATAAAAAAAATGATGTCATTCAAACCCACCCAGTAGTTGGCTGGGACATCAGCACAGTCGATGATTACGACGCTATGATGTTGCGTTTGCACTACCTCCCCGAGCAAGATAAACACACAGGTGATGCTATTGTGGATAAAACCATGTGGCTAACGACTGATGTGGCTAAACAACTTATTCATATTCTCCAAGCAGGCGTAGACAAGATAGAATCAGGGGAATATGTTGAGTTTGATTTTAAAACACACTAGGAAAATAAATGGATATTAGTGCCACTAATATCCATTTAATTTATTCATCTATATAGATAATTATATGTCTTTATATAATTACCTTATTAATTAATTACTAATTAGCAATTTCAAATAAGAACACTATTTATTGTTTTTATTAATCCTTGGTTGACTTCTCTATCAATTCCAATTTATTGTAAGCCATCTTCTTGAACAAGGATGTTCCAATGCGAATATTAGTTATTGATGAATGTTATTATACACGTCTTGGCATTACAGAATATTTATCTAAAAATAAAAAACTCGAATTTATTAGTACAGGATGTATAAAAGAAGCCATTGGTTTTATGAACACAAACCTACCAAGCATTATACTGGTGAATCTAACCTACTATTGTAATTACTCTGATTACTGCCCTACTCTACAGCAGTTATTAAGTAATACTAATAATGCACGCTTTTATATTTATATTAATGCTCCTTATCCGCAAACAAACAACCCATTATTATTAAAAGACAATTACTTTATTCTATCAAAAAGCATTATTATTCAAACGCTTGATAAAGTTATTCGTGACCATGAACAAATAGAAAAAATCACCAAACTTGCTAATAATATTGAGTCATCCATTTTCACGATTAAAGAACAAAATATTATTAATAACTGGATGAATGAGACACCCAATCATATTATTTCTCGAAAACTAGGAATTAGTAATAGTACTGTCTATTCACAGAAAAGACATATCGCATCTAAAGTTTTCGTCAAAAATAGAATTGAGTTATTTTTTATATATAATGTATTTAAATATTTATATTAAAAATGTTTTAATTTAAATCGACTGAAACAAAACTAAAAGGCCTGACTCCATTTAAATAACGGAATCAGGCCTTACAAACCGGTCAGCAAAAGTGTCCAATATTATAAAGTCACTCTAACTGCTGCTGACGAGTCATAAATTTTAGTTCTATGATTTTATATCTTTATTTTCAATAGCGATAACTCGAGGTTTTTCTTCATCCGGGATTTCATATTCAATATCCAGAGTTAGTAAACCACTAGATAACTCAGCACTTTCTATCTTCACATTTTTACCGAGATTAAATTCAAGGGAAAACTTATTTTGCGTTATTCCTTGATGGATCCATTTCTCAGAATCATTAACTAATTCTGCTGATTGCTCACCTTGAACATACAATTTCCCGCCTTTTAGGGATACGCTTAAGTCCTCTTCCTTATAACCTGGAACACTAACCGTTAATTGATAGCTTGTTTCATTTATTTGTTTTAAATTATACGGATGCTCTGAAGTTAAAGGCCTATTACCTGTTAGCTGGCTAAACAAACGATCCATTTGGTCAAATCTGTTAGAAAGTAGGCTATCGGATAATGTTGGGAATAATGAAAAAGATCTAATGTTAGACATAATTTCTCCTTCAATATTTTTATATCAAACTAAACACATACGACTATGCACCATTACCTGTGTACCTAGTATGGGATAATGCTCTTTCTTGGTGCAATTCTTATATAGTGCCAGTTACGCGTATTTCAAGTCTTAAATTACACTTCTTTACAAAATGGCGTTACCTGCTGTAAACCATAAACAAATACCCCATGAATTTCATACGAAATGTATGGGGTATAAGCAACGTAATGACATCGAATGAAATAAATTTTTTATTTCAATTAATTTTATCTTGCTCTAATCAGCCCTAATTACAGGGCTTTCTTATTATAGAGAACATCAATAATTAGTTATCTTTATTTAATAACCCATCGGATAAACGGTGACGTGACTTATTAAAGATTTTATTACTGACTTCGCGACCTGCACGGCGTGCGCGTTGTTCTTGCTCTGGAAGTTTCATTTCTTCAGTGCAAGACGAACTGCAGCAACCTTCGTACTTTTCTGCACAGCTAGGGCATTGGATAAACAGCAAGTGACAGCCATCGTTACGGCAATTGGTGTGTGTATCACAAGGTGCACCACATTGGTGGCATTGTGCTAATGTGTCTTCTGTAATACGCTCTCCCATTCGGTTGTCAAAAACAAAGTTTTTCCCTTTAAACCTCAAAGGCAACCCTTGTTCCTTCGCCTTACGTGCGTATTCAATAATCCCACCTTCAACATGGTAAACATTTTTAAAGCCATTATGCAGCATATAAGCACTGGCTTTTTCACAACGGATCCCACCAGTACAATACATTACGACATTTTTGTCTTTTTGCTCTTGCAGCATTTCCACCGCCATTGGCAGTTGCTCTCTAAATGTATCTGAAGGTATTTCAATCGCGTTATCAAAACGCCCTACTTCGTACTCATAATGATTTCGCATATCGACGAAAACAGTATTTGGGTCATCAATCATTTCATTCACTTCGTGAGCTTTTAGATATTGACCTGTATTTGCAGGGTTAAATGTTTCGTCCTCAATACCATCAGCCACCACGCGCTCACGGACTTTCATACGCAGCACCCAGAACGATTTACCGTCATCATCAATCGCAATATTTAAACGTAAGTTATCTAATGCAGGGTCTGTCGCATAAATAAGTTCGCGCAATGCGCCCACATTAGATTCCGGCACACTGATTTGCGCATTAATACCTTCTTTTGCAATGTAAACACGTCCAAAAACGCTTAATGCTTTAAATTGTTGGTACCATTGATTACGAAATTCGTTTGGGTCTTGAATATTAAAATACTTATAAAAAGAGATAGTGGTGCGCGGCTCAACCTCTGCCAACATACGTTCTTTTAATATTTTATTTGAAATTTGGTTATGTAACACTGGCATGGTGTTCTTAATCCTATTTAACTCATTGATAATATTTTAATTTAAATAAATTCAGGCGAGCTGCCACCCTATTTAAATCTTGGTGAGTATTATCCCTCTTATTATGTTAATAAAAAACCCTTTATTTGTAGGGTTATCGTGATAAAAGTATTAACCAATCGTTTTAGGTTGAATTTTAAATCACTACGAGATATTTTAGTTTGCATTTCGTTATGTTATAACATTGTTTTGATAAACCAATTTAGCTGACTGAATGATGCGATTTTTTCCTTTCTATTTTCTATTTCTGTTTATGGTTACTCCACAAGTAGCGGCACACCCTCATAGTTTTATTGAAATGCAAATTTCCCTTGAAAGTAAACAAGATAAATACTCAGGGATTAGCTATGTTTGGAAAATGGATCCAATGACATCAGCGGATATCGCGTATGAATTAAAAGGCATTAAACCGGATGACCCGCGTTGGAAACAGCAAGAAGCTATTATTATGGCGAATATATTAATGCAAGATTATTTCACTGATTTTTATTATCAGGGGAAGAAAGTCAGTTTTAAACGTATTCCTGATAGCTACCATTTAGAAAAAGATGGCTTTTCTTTAGTTTTCTTCTTTACCGCTTCATTTATGCAACCCCTGCCTATAGCAGGTTCCCATGTGGAAATTCAAACTTACGACCCAACATTCTACGTCAGCATGACTTACCAAAATAAACAGCAAGTTAACCTACCTTTAGATATTGCAGCAAATTGCCAGATGGAACTACAAGAAGCAAATGTGACCGATTCAATGCGCGCCTACGCTTTCTCTTTAGACAAAAGTGATAGCCCAGAAGAAGATTTGGCACTTGGCAAACAATTTGCACAACGGGTTGATATTCAATGTCCATAATGCCTTTACGTACGCAAAGACTAATAATTACTGCGCTGTTTATGGGGCTTATAACCTATGCCGCTTGGCAGCTATACACCCACTGGGGATCATGGTTACAACTTAGCCTAGCTTGGCAAAAACAGTTAAACCAAGGGCTATCTTACCTATTGCAAGAAACCACCTCTCGCCCATGGTATGCAGGTGGGTTACTGGTAGTTGCCAGTTTTGCGTATGGTTTTTTGCATGCCCTTGGGCCGGGGCATGGCAAATTAATTATTACCACTTATATTGCCACCCAAGCGACTCATTTAAAACAGAGTGTTATCATTAGTTTACTTGCCTCGCTCTTACAAGGGCTTGTTGCGATTACTTTAGTTTCCTTAGTCTTAATCCTATTCCAACTCTCTACTAAGCATCTCAACCAAGCCAGTTTATATGCAGAGCAAACGAGTTATCTATTTGTCATTTTGCTGGGTAGCTATTTATGCATCAGCGCATTGCGTCGTGGCTGGTCAATCCGCAAATCAAGGCACTTGGCACCACTCAAGATAAAAAGCATTCAACCACTGAATTCATCAACGAAAGCAATAAGTAAAACAAAAGCCCATAGCCACTCGGACAACTGTGGTTGTGGGCACCAACACGTTATCCAGTCCCATCAATTACAATCCAGTTTTAAAAGTAAGCTATTGATTATCCTATCGATGGGTATCCGCCCTTGCTCTGGGGCAATTCTTGTATTGCTGTTTTCTTATGTCATTGAGGTCTATGCGTGGGGGGTTATCGCTGCCTTAGCAATGGCAATGGGGACTGCATTAACTATTTGTTTAATCGCTCTTTTTGTTCATTTAATGCGTGATAATGCGGTTCGCGTATCTCGCTTAAAAGGAAAGTCATTTTCCCCATATTGGGCAATCACACTGAAAATTTTGGCCGGTATTTTATTTATTTTGATGGGGGTTTTGATGCTACAAAGCATCGGCTTAGAACAGTCGGTTTCGCCACTCTTGCGATAAACCATTAAAAAAGGGAGGGCTCCCCCTCCCAGGCATTTGCCGAAGTCACGGTGTGGTAACACACCGTTTTATGCGCAATGTCAACTGCTTACTACTTATTGCCAACTACCAGATGGCTAATGGTGAAGCTATGCAGGTCCCCACCACTAGCCATCCTTACTACTTCATTTAACCAATTAACTCAATGCGAGCAGGTAAGCCTTGGCGTACCGATGCCCCCGAAACCCAATCTAACCACGTGTTAGCGACTTCACGTGTTGGGTCAGCAAACCCAAGGTCATTTAAGTTAATTCCTGAACCATTTGCCGCATTCATTGGCATAGGTTGGCCATCCAGATAATGCTGTTTCGCTCCCATCTCGGTATGCCCATAGCCATGCTCAATCGCAAGCACTCCAGGCATTACGCCATCAAGTACGCTTACTTGGGCTTCAGCATGACCCCCCGGTGTGGTGATCCTAATCCAATCTCCATGTTTTACCCCCATTTTCGCTGCATCATCGGGGTGGATAGCAACAAGATTCGTCGGTTTCACATGGCGGAGCCGTTCAATAACGGTGGTTGAGCTGCTCATCACATGGGATTTAAATGACATCAGCTTCAGCGGCCACTCTTTTTCTGGGAATACTGCATTCACATCATCCCCATTCGCCATACGAGGCGGGTAATACGTCGGGCAACCGCTATAACGTTCACCGGTTATGGCATGGCGATTAACGGCCACCGTTGGGTTCCAAATTTGTAAGCCTTTTTTCCATTGAGGACCTGTTGCATCGCCATCCCACGCTTTTTCATAAGGCGCAAAACGGCCACCTCGTGTGAAAATATAGGCAACACGGCGAACTTCCTCTGGTTTTAAAGTCCGTGTAATAGCCGGTAAAATACGCTCCACTCCACTGATTTGGATATCTTCTGTTACGGCCTCAGGGACTGGTTTTTCCCCTAACCACGCCATATTTGCAGCAACTCTTAAGTAATAGTCTTCCGCTGTATTGAGTGAATGCATGTTGCCATCCATATCCTCAATCACGTTATCGCCAAAGCCGGGTAAATTAAGTTCTTTCGCTACAGCAATGCAGAAACTCTCCATCGAAACTGGCTGGCCGTCCGCTGTTTTCGCAGTACGTGACTCAACAATCGGCCAACGTGCTGTGCTGGCTTTGACCTGCACGCCAGACCATGGTGCACTAAACCCCCAACTTTCGAAGTTATGGGTATCTGGAACAATGTAATCTGCCAATGCCGTGGTTTCATTCATAAAGGCATCAATACCAATAATCAACGGCAGGTGTTTAGGATCTTTCAGTTTTTCTTCCATCACCTGACGAATACCTGCAATACCATATACAGGGTTAGTCATATTGGTGATCCACGCTTTCAGTGCGTAGGGGTATCCCATCAAGGCAGATGCTAACTGCTCTGTTAATTGACCTTTAGCAAACGGGTACCAAGGGGCTTTTGCTGGGTATGGATTTTCACCCGCTGCCTGACGTGCTTTGAACTCATCTGATTTTTCATACACTTCATTACTGCGCGACAGCACCACACCTTTAGGTTTCACTTTGCCTTTATAGCTGGCAATTTTATAACGCGGCCCATCGTTTTCCCCATTGAATTTACCACCACCAACAGAAACACCGCCTTTCAAGTTCAGGTTACCAATCAATGCGTTAAGCATGATAACTGACCATGCAGTGTAGAAACCATTACCCCCCATCATACCGCCATGAGAGATGACGGCGGCTTTTCTATCATAAGAAGTTAATGCTTTACCCAACGATTCAATCGTTTTCACTGGAACATGGCAACGCTGACTGTATTCTTCCAAAGTCATACGATTTGCCGCTTCTTTTAAACATTGGAAGCTAGATTTAACGGTCACTTCACTGCCATCGTGCAAGGTGACTTGGCGTGTCACAAAGAGCTCGGCCGTAGGCGTTTCATCAGCCAGTTTTAATTCACCCGCAGCATCTTGCACTAAATAAGCTTTCTCATTGTCACCTTCCCCTGTGATATAAGAAGAAATTAACAATTTACCTGCTAATGGGTGGTTATCATCCGTGATCACTAAATGTGTTGAGTTAGTCCAGCTTTTCTCCCCCACGGCTTCCATGGATTTCTCACTTGGCACACTGAGGTATTTTGCGTTGTAACGGTTATTTTCAATGATCCAGCGGATCATCCCCATCACCAATGCCGCATCCGTACCCGGTTGCACAGGAACCCAATGACCGTGGTCATTCGCTAAAGTGGTTGTTAATGGTAATGCAGGTGATACCACCACATAGTTAAATGAATCACGTAAACGCGCTGTGGCTAACTGGCGGCCTTGGCGCTTAAATGGGTTACCTGATTGTGCAGGTGATGTCCCTAGGAATAGCGCGAAACGGACATTATCCCAATCGGGTTTAACGTGGGCATTTTTGTCCAAATCATCCATTAATGCACCGGAACCCGCACGGTAAGCCAGTCCACAATAAGAACCGTGAGCACCGAAGTTTTTACTGCCAAAGGCATTTTGTGCAAAGCGACGGATAAAGCCATCACGGCCATCATCACCTGCGTTGGTCACTAATAATTGGTTAGCTTTTGGCCCCAGTTTAGGTTGAGATGGGTCTAAAGGCGTTTCTAAGTCACGAATCGCCCGTAAGCCATCCACATGCCCCTCACCAAATAAATCGCCCCCTTCAACCACTTCTTTAATCAGTTGTTCAAAACTGATGCGCTCCCATTTACCTTCGCCGCGTTTACCCACACGTTTCATCGGTTCAAGGATACGCAATGGGCTCGTCAAACCTTCCATTAACGTCGCACCACGAGCACAGGCTGTCGAACGGTGTTCAAGGCCTGATTCTCCACTCATTTTATTAAATGCCGTTTTCAATGGCATTCCATAAGGAAAGTGCTCTTCATGGGAAAGTGGATGATAAGGGTTCCCCGCGATACGCAATACTTCATTTTTTGCTGTATCGACGCGAGCACGAATACCACACTGGGTCCAACAACCAAAACACTGGGTCATCGCAACCACTTGTTCTGGGTTTTCTTGCCAGCCTTTCAGTGCCTGCCCTTCAGGGCGTAAAGAGTTTCCATTAAGCCTATCAAGAGTGACTTTACCTGACGTACCATTAACCAGACCATCGACTGCACGTTTGGCAACATCACGGTAGCTTGCACCAAATAATGCGATACCACCGACAACCAAACCACCTTTAAGCCATTGACGTCTTGAGAATTTAGCCATGTTGCACTCTCCTCGCAAACCAGCGAACACCTTCACGAACAATAATTGTTAACGCAATCCATAAACCGAATGTACCGACGATGGCCAGTAATCCATCTGTTCCCAGTGGGAAATGGTATGGGTTCGCGATAATGTTATATTTTGGAACCGCTTGAACTTCCATCAGAAAAATCCAACGTAATGACCAAGCAAAAGCCATTGAAATTAAAGCTAGAATAGTAATATATGGAACAGAACGGGTCGCTTTTAAATTACTGACGGACATTGCAAAAGTGATTAACCACAGTGCACAAACCCCCATTAGCATCCACCAGCCTGCGCTTGCCGTATCTAACTGTTGGCGTACTGCAATACCTGAAGTGGTGTCACCTGATAACCACAACGCAAAGCACACCGCAAACAATAATAATGTCACAACTTGAAAACGCGCTAAGCGATTTTGATATTGAGGTTCACGGCGAGCCCCTAAACTAATCAATGCAGGTAATGCTTGCAGAGCACTAAGGAACATCAATACCGGTATCCACCAGCTAAACCAAATTGGACGCGCGTTTAACACTGAGGCTTCACGGCCGGTATATAACAATAAACCGATGGCTGAAAATGCAGCTAACAAGGCAACCCAACGCGTTGCTTTGAATTCTTTTTTCCAAATCAGTTTCACCACTAATGCAACAAAATATAAACCAATAAATGTGGTGAATAATGGTAGTAATACAGAGCCCCACCACATCCAAGACCATATTGTTGGATGAGCGTAAAAATGCCATACCCTTGCGGTTTGGTGTAAATCTGCGGTTAGCGCTAACGGCGCGGTGATCCCCATTGTGATAGCAATAAATACGGCGATCATTTCTAAACGGCTGTTTTCAGGTTTGTTTCTCCAATGAAGATAGCACGCGTACAGAACCGCACAAGACGCAATCCCAATGAAGAAGAAATATTGTACCGCCCAAGGAAGCCAAAAGAATTCTTGTGGCTGAGCCATTATTTCTGAAATATAAGTCACTTGGCCATTCATCAGAACACCTCCTGCCATAATGCGGGCTGCCCTTTGCCTTGCAGCGGCTGCACGAATGCGTCATCTAAACCTATATAGAAAACTTGTGGTAATGTGCCACTTTCCGGTTTGAGTACTTTGATTTCAGCCTCGTGCTCTGTCAGCATTTTACGAATAGTACTGTTCGGGTCTTTTAAATCCCCAATAATGCGCGCACCACCGACACAGGATTCAACACAAGCAGGTAATAAACCCACTTCTAAGCGATGAGCGCAGAATGTGCATTTATCTGCAGTTTGCGTAGAGTGGTTGATAAAGCGAGCATCGTATGGGCAGGCTTGCACACAATACGCACACCCAACACAGCGTTCGTTATCAACGACAACAATGCCGTCTTCACGTTGGAAAGTCGCTTGAACTGGACATACAGGTACACAAGGAGGGTTATCACAGTGGTTACATAAACGGGGTAACAGTACGTTGGTGAACCCTTCTTCACCTTTCACTGCGACTTGATATTGATTCACTGTCGTTCTAAATTGACCTTGTGGGGTTTGGTTTTCAACCGAGCAGCTTACCGTGCAAGATTGACAACCGATACAACGGCGCAAATCAATCAACATTCCATAGCGTTTTTCTGGATTGCCTTCTCGACGTGTCGGGGAAAAATTGAGCCCTGCTTCTGCAATGGGAATCAACGATGCCCCCGCAGTTACGGCTCCAATTTGTTGTAGAAATTTTCGTTTACTCAGATCCATAATTGGCTCCAGTATTGACATTGCTAATGCGAAAATAAAAGTTATTAATCAATATGTTATTTGTATTACATGCGTTATTGACAATGGGTACAGTCTCGTTAAGATAACCACTGAAATTGTTATTTCTCTTTAAACCCGATGGGTTATCTTGATAAAGCTTGTAGTGCCATTGTAAGAAGAGTGGAGCCACTGCCCTATTGTGGTTTACCACATACCCGTAGCTAAATTGATCTAACGCAACGAATAACTCAAATATGTTAAAAAAATCGTCTAGACCGTTGTATCACATACTGTTAATCATGCTACTGACGTGGTCTTTGCCAGCAATTTCGGCCCAGTGGACTATCGGGGTATTGGCCTTACGTGGCCCCAGTTCAACCCAATCTCATTGGCAGCCTTTGATTGATACACTCAATGAGTCGATTCCTGGGGAGCGTTTTACGTTACAACCTCTCAATTTAGATGAGATGAAAGAGGCGATTTCCAATCGCAAGATAGATTTTTTGTTGACGAATCCTGCCCAATTTATTCAGTTAGATAACCGCTATCATTTACGTTGGTTGCTCTCCCTTCGCTCAGACGTGGAGCCCAACAGCACAACGCGTAATGTTATTGGCAGCTTGATATTAGTTCGAAAAGACAGTGATATTTCAGAAGTTAAAAACCTAATAGGCAAGAAAGTCGGAGCAATTTCACCAGATGCTTTTGGTGGCTATTTGTTAGGTTACAAAGTGTTGAGGGATATGGGCTACGACGCTGCCAAAGACTTTAAGATGCAATTTTTAGGCTTCCCTGCAGATGCATTATTATACGCACTGCGTGATGATTCATTATCCGCAGCTATAGTTCCTGTCTGTTTATTAGAAAACATGCATAGCGAAGGGTTGATTGATAAAACACAATTTCGCCCATTGATTCAACATCCAAGCTCTCTCTCTTGTTTAACTAGCACAGAACTGTATCCAAATTGGTCTTTTGCCGCCTTAAGTGAAGTGCCGGACAATTTAGTCGACAAAGTCACCAAGACATTATTATCAACAGATAAAGCCGCTATGCGTTGGGGAGCTCCCGCGTCGGTGACTCAAGTCGAAACCTTACTCAGAGACGTTAACCAACATCCGCAACAGCGTCAAATCTGGCAGGATATCGTCAGTTGGACCATTCAAAACCAAATCACTATCAGCCTTGTCGCTTTATTTTTTGTATTACTTGGGATAAATCATGTTTGGATTGCCTTTTTGGTGAGACGTCGCAGCCGCCAATTAGAAGAAGCGCATAATCGCTTGCGAGAGCAAGAAGCCAATTTACAAAAGGCACAACGGTTAAATATTTTGGGGGAAATGGCATCTGGGTTTGCCCATGAATTGAACCAACCGCTGTCTGCAATCCGCCATTATGCCCAAGGGTGTATTCTACGCCTGACTAAAGAGTCTGAAAGCCACCCATTAATTAGCGCATTAACTAAAATCGACGACCAAGCTCAACGTGGAGCCGATATCATTCGCAATTTGCGTCTCTGGGCGGGTAAACCAAGCCATGACCCCGCAATCACATTGAGCCAGCAATCTGTTAAACAGGCTATTAATCATATTTGGCAATTATTGCGTGCAGACCAGCACTATCCCAATTCGAGGTTAATTTTACCTGAAACCCCTGACGTCTCCCTGATGTTGCCAGACACGTTACTAGAACAATTACTTTCTAATTTAATCAGTAACAGTTTGCAAGCAGGGGCAACCCTACTGCGTTTCGAGTTTCATTTTTCGCAGCAACATTTTTTACTTGTTTTACAGGACAATGCTGGAGGGATGCCTGCGGGTCAATTAGAGCAAGGTATCACGCCATTTGCGACAACTAAAAAAGAAGGTTTAGGGTTAGGTTTAGTGATCTGCCAGCGTTTGATACAAAGCCAAGGCGGAGACATTCGTATCGAAAATAACCTAAGTGATGATGGGTTACATGGCTTAATGGTCACTCTTATTTTCAATTATCACAATAAAATCGTAGATTAAGCATGTTTTGCCACGTAATTGATAACATTCACATTAACTATATGTGACAATGGCTTTATTGCGATAATCAATGCTCATTATATAAAGCACCTTATTTGTCACCCTCTACACGACGAGGTATATGTATGCCAGTAATCCATCTCGTGGATGATGACCCCGATGTGACGGATGCCTGCCAATTCTTACTAGAAACATTGGGCTATAGCGTTACCGTTTGGAATGACAGTGAAACATTTATCCAAAATGCGGCATTACACCAAGAAGGTGTGGTGTTATTGGATATGCGCATGCCTAAATTAGATGGACGACAAGTTCACCAATACCTTAGGGAACAACACAGTACATTGGCTGTGATATTTTTGTCTGGCCATGGCGATATCCCGATGGCGGTGGAACAAGTGAAACTTGGCGCTGTTGATTTTCTACAAAAACCCATTGATAGCCAACAACTTGCTAAGACCTTAGAACAAGCTCAATCACAAACCACCAAAGCCACTGAGGGGCATTTAATTAAGCAGCGCTATGAAACGCTCACCCCTCGTGAAAAAGATATCTGTGGTTATGTGTTGCAAGGCTTAATTAACCGTGAGATTGCTGAGGCAACCTGTGTTTCTGTACGCACTGTTGAGGTTCATCGCTCTCGCGTCATGGAAAAAATGGCGGTTCGTAACTTAGCTGAGTTAATGAGCACCATGCAGGCAATTAACGCTTTAAACGAATAATTTGATATAGTTTAATCATGCCTTTTTATTAATTTGTGACTAATATATTCGGATAACAATGATACTAGCTCCAAAATTTCAAAAACGGTTTCTCCACCCTCGTTACTGGCTAACTTGGCTAGGCATTGGCGTGTTATATCTTCTTGTATTATTGCCTTATCCTCTCATTTATTGGATGGGAACGCGTTTAGGGTTATTTTCTAAACGCTTTTTGAAAAAGCGGGTGAAAGTCGCAGAGCGAAATTTGCAATTATGTTTTCCAGACATGAGTGAGCAAGAACGGCAACGCTGTGTTGACAAAAACTTTGAGTCTGTCGGCATGGGCTTATTTGAAACGGGCATGGCTTGGTTTTGGCCTGATTGGCGCGTTCGTCGCTGGGTCAAAGTCATTGGGGAAGAAAATGCTGTTGCTGCCCGCCAAACAGGTAGAGGCATTATCGCGCTTGGTGTTCATTTTTTAACCTTGGAAATGGGTGCGCGTGCCTTTGGCATGTTAAATCCGGGCATTGGTGTATATCGCGCCAATGATAATGACCTCCTCGATTGGCTACAAACCCGTGGGCGGTTACGTTCCAACAAATATATGTTGGATCGCAAAGATATGAAAGGCATGGTTCGTGACTTAAAAAATGGTGAAATTTTATGGTATGCCCCCGACCATGATTACGGCCCTCGCAATAGTACATTTGCGCCTTTGTTCGCCGTAAAAGATGCAGCGACAACCAATGGCTCGCAAATTATTTTACGTCTGGCTTCCCCTTTAGTGGTGCCTTTTACACCAAGACGTTTACCTGCGGGTAAAGGTTATGAATTAATCATTCAACCTGCCATTGATGATTTCCCAATTGAAGATAATGTGGCTACCGCAACCATGATGAACCAAGTTATTGAAAAAGAAATCCTCAGAGCACCAGAACAATATATGTGGCTACATCGTCGTTTTAAAACGCGTCCTGAAGGGGAGCCTTCGTTATACGGGGATTTAGACAAAATCCATCATTAATAATTAGTGTAAGCAGATAAATTATGGCGTGGTTTTTCAACTGTTTTTTATGATGCTTTTCTTACTGTTTTTTATACTGTTTTCTCTAAATATATGGCGTGATTTTTCAACTGTTTTTTATGATGCTTTTCTTGCTGTTTTTCATACTGTTTTTCCTAAATAGTTGGGTCTACAGCTAGGCGGGAAAATGAAGACATCCCAAAGAGCGTACATTAGGCAAATAAAGCCAACAACGCTGTAGAACTGAATATAACGGGAAAATTATGACGGGAAAAACAGAGTATTGGAAACGTAACCTATACGTCGTGTGGTTCGGCTGTTTTTTAACAGGTGCCGCCTTTAGCCTGATCATGCCTTTTCTCCCCCTCTATATTGAAGAACTAGGCGTTAAAGACCATGCCTCTTTGAACCTATGGACAGGGGCAGTTTTTAGTATCACCTTCTTATTTTCCGCGATTGCTGCGCCATTTTGGGGTCGATTATCCGACCGTAAAGGCCGTAAACTCATGCTGCTGCGTTCAGCACTAGGGATGGCTATCGTGATGGTGCTTATTGGTTTTGCACAAAATATTTGGCAGCTCTTAGCCTTAAGAGCCATATTAGGTTTATTGGGTGGTTTTGTTCCCAATGCTAACGCGCTGATTGCAACTCAAGTTCCCGTGAAAAAAAGTGGTTGGGCTATGGGTGTCCTCGCTACTGGTGCAGTAAGTGGCGCACTTATTGGCCCACTCATTGGCGGTTTTCTTGCTGACCAGTATGGCTTACGTCCCGTCTTTTTTATTACCGCAACGGTGCTGTTTATCTGCTTTTTTGTCACGCTTTTTTATGTTAGAGAACGCTTCACGCCTGTTTCTCGCAAAGATGCATTAACGAGCAAACAAGTTTTTGCCTCTTTACGTAATAAAAACTTAGTTATCAGCCTCTTTTTTACCACCATGATTATTCAAGCTGCTATGGGCTCAATCAACCCTGTCATCACGCTTTATGTACGTGACTTATCTGATTCCCTTGAAAACTTGGCCTTTGTCAGTGGTGTGATAGCTTCCATTCCTGGTGTTGCGGCTTTAATCAGTGCGCCCATGTTAGGTAAACTCAGTGACCGAATAGGCCCTGAAAAAGTTTTACTCGCCGTGCTGGGCGCATCTATTTTTGTATTATTCCCAATGGGGCTGGTAAGTAGTTATTGGGAGCTAGGCTTTCTCCGATTTATGCTTGGGGCTCTGAATGCTGCGCTATTACCCGCAGTACAAACGTTAATTATCTATAATATTTCCCATCAAGTAACGGGACGTATTTTCAGCTATAACCAAGCATTGCGAGATGTTGGGAATGTGACAGGGCCATTGATGGGATCGTTTGTCGCTGCAACTTACGGTTTCAGAGCCGTATTCTTTTTCACCGCTGCGTTAGTTCTCTTCAACTTAATTTATTCATGGTTAGTCATCAGGCGCCAACCCGATGGCCTGCGAGCCTCCCCTACCGACCAATAAGCCTCTTGCTATTTTTTGTACAAAAACCTGATGATTTATAAGCTTTATTGCCTTACTTTCCTTAAAATCAAATTTTAGTACACATAACCACTTGATTTTAAATAACTTAATCGATTCAAAATTCTTTCTTTTATTGTCAACTAAAATCCTGTATCTTCCCCTAGCTTATCGTGAGAAATGAGAGTTATATCGACTTTTCACCTTAAAAACACACCTTTTACAATAAATTCATTCTGTATATAGGTGATTCTATAATAATGTATGTTAAAAATATGTTTCATATATTCATGTTAACATATCAATAACAATTGGCACTCAGGCGCACGGCTTGGTGTTTTATATCATGCACAACCTCTCAAGAGAGTATTTATGGGAGTTCACAGATGAATAATTCTGCGACTAAAACAAAAACTTTTTTTGGGCATCCATACCCATTGAGTTCGCTTTTCCTCACAGAAATGTGGGAACGCTTCTCTTTTTACGGAGTTAGACCGTTACTTATCTTATTTATGAGTGCGGCATTATTACAAGGCGGAATGGAATTACCTATTGAACAAGCTTCGGCTATCGTCGGTATTTTCGCTGGAGGGGTTTATATCACCTCGTTACCGGGTGGTTGGTTAGCCGATAACTGGTTAGGCCAACGCCGCGCCGTTTGGTACGGCTCATTAATCATTGCGTTTGGCCATTTATCCATCGCAATGTCTGCATTTTTATCAAATACTTTCTTTTTCGTCGGCTTATTGCTCATCGTATTAGGTACAGGGTTATTTAAAACCTGTATTACCGTGATGGTAGGAACCCTGTATAAGAAAGAAGATACACGCCGTGATGGCGGTTTCTCCCTGTTCTATATGGGTATCAATATGGGGTCATTTATTGCCCCGTTAATTATTGGCCCACTTCATGAAAAATATGGGTGGCATTTAGGTTTTGGCCTTGGTGGTTTAGGAATGTTAATTGCCCTGTTAATTTTCCGCTTTTACGCCATTCCTCAAATGCGCCGTTATGATAAAGAAGTTGGCCTTGATTCCACTTGGAACCGTCCAACGGTTGAGCGCAAAAACGTGGGGAAATGGGTTACCTTTGCCATGGTGCTATTAGCCATACTGGTTATCTTGATTGATAATGGTACGATCCCATTTAATGCCTCAATAATTGCAAAAAGCTCTGCTTATGTTATCTCGACCTGTGTGGGCATCTATTTCTTATTTATGTTCTTCCTTGGCGGTTTAAACAGCAGCGAACGTTCTCGTTTACTGGCATGCTTGATTTTACTGATTGCAGCCGCATTCTTCTGGTCAGCCTTTGAGCAAAAACCCACTTCATTTAATATCTTTGCTCGGGACTATACTGACCGCCAAATGGGGAGTTTTGAAATTCCAACCATTTGGTTCCAATCAATCAATGCCTTGTTCATTATATTGTTAGCCCCAGTATTTAGCTGGTTCTGGCCTTCGTTGGCTAAACGCAATATGAACCCAAGCAGTATGACCAAGTTCGTGATTGGTATCTTATTTGCTGCGGGCGGCTTTGCTATCATGATGGTGGCAGCAAACCAAGTACTCGCAACCCAAAGTGGCGTTTCACCTTTCTGGTTAGTTGGCAGTATCTTATTGCTGACATTAGGAGAACTGTGCTTAAGCCCTATCGGGTTAGCAACCATGACCTTGCTCGCACCACAAAAAATGCGCGGCCAAGTGATGGGGTTATGGTTCTGTGCTAGCGCATTGGGTAACCTTGCAGCTGGTATCATGGGGGGTAACATTCGCAAAGACCAATTAGATTCGATGCCTGAGCTATTCTCCCACGTCTCTATTGCACTGGTGATCTGTGCGGTCGTATTAGCAGCGTTGATTATCCCTGTTAGAAAAATGCTTAAAAATGCAGACAAAAATGAAGCTAATGCTTAATAGCGCTGATTAATTGTCTTCTATCCGGTAGCAGCCCACACGCTACCGGATCCTCCGCATCATTCCCCACTTAATAGTTTGCTTATTATTTCTGATAAAATAGGCGCTATACTGCTCTCTCATCATCCCATAATGACTTTAGGAAATCATACAATGAGCCTTTCCGCCCCTATTTACTATGTTGATGCTTTTACAGATACCCTTTTTCGCGGTAACCCAGCAGCGATTGTATTACTCGATAACTGGTTACCAGATGAACAGCTCATTGCCATTGCCGCAGAGGTTAACTTGTCAGAAACCGCATTTTTAGTCGGCCATCATATTCGCTGGTTCACCCCTAAAGTTGAAGTAACACTCTGTGGCCATGCAACACTTGCCGCTGCTTTTGTGTTAAATCAAGTGCTCCAGCAAGACATTCATCCTTTAACATTTAA
Organism: Providencia sp. PROV040; assembly: GCF_032706145.1. Lineage (NCBI taxonomy): Bacteria > Pseudomonadati > Pseudomonadota > Gammaproteobacteria > Enterobacterales > Morganellaceae > Providencia > Providencia sp. PROV040. Next base: position 3,078,746 of record NZ_CP120530.1, read on the forward strand.
TTCTCTGTCGGGTGACCTCGTTGTGACACAGAATGCACAAGGATTTACACTTGATTTTCCAATTCTTGAATCCGAACAAAGCCATCCAAAGCATTATCCACACCTCGTCGATATCCTTGGTGTCAAAATCAAAGATCTTTGGATAGCAAAAGACCGTTATCTGTGTTTTCTTGAAAGTGCAGAGCACGTTCAAAACTGTCAGCCAGACATGTTAAAACTTTCGCAGCTTTCTCTACCCGGGTTAGCAATTACAGCAGAAAGTGCTAATAGCGATTGTGACTTTGTTTCTCGTTACTTTGCTCCCGCCAAAGGGGTTGACGAAGACCCTGTAACAGGCACCTCACATTGTGCCATTGCTCCAATATGGGCCAAACAGCTGAATAAATCGCAGTTAATAGGCCAACAGATTTCATCGCGCGGAGGGGTAGTTCAATGTGAGCTAACCTCTGACCGAGTAAAATTAACAGGTAAAGCCGTTTTATTTTTAACAGGCCAAATCCACATTTAAATATTACAAGTCAAAGAGATAGGTGCAAAACTATTTATTTTCCTATCTGTTTCTCTATCCGAATTCTACCAGCGCCATTATTTTTCTCGAAATATTGGCGTCCATTCCTTATCTAAAAATAAATTTTTTTAACATTTAAACAAATCTTTTAATTTCAACTCAATTTGGTTTACAATTATAATTATTATTAAAGATATAATTACAATTATAAACATTTCTAATTGAAGCTTTGGTCAATTGTTAAAAACTCATTCGATATAAGGAACTTAATAAGATGGCTATAACTAGAAGAAAATTTTTGATTGGCGGTGGTGTTGTTGCCGTTGCTGCAGGGGCTGGAATTTTAACTCCAATGTTAACTCGTGAAGGTCGATTTGTTCCTGGTAAGCCACGACATGGCTTTGTTGCAGGAACTGAAGGCCCTCTACCACAGCAAGCTGACGTCGTTGTTATTGGTGCTGGAATTCTGGGGATCATGACCGCAATTGAGCTGGTTGGACGTGGTTTAGATGTTGTTATTGTTGAAAAAGGTAACATCGCAGGCGAGCAATCATCCCGCTTCTACGGCCAAGTTATCACTTATAAAATGCCAGATGAAACCTTCTTACTCCACCACTTAGGCAAACAACGTTGGAGAGAGATGAACGCGAAAGTCGGTGCAGATACAAGCTACCGTACTCAAGGCCGCGTTGAAGTGCCATTCGATGAAGAAGATCTTGTCAATGTTAGAGAGTGGATTGATACTCGCAGTAAAAATGTCGGTTCAGATATTCCATTCAAAACACGCATTATCGAAGGTGCTGAACTCAACCAACGTTTAAACGGTGCACAGTCTAAATGGACAATCGCAGGTTTTGAAGAAGACTCTGGTAGCTTAGATGCTGAAATTGCAACCTTCGTCATGGCTGATTACGCGAAAAAATTAGGAATAAAAATTTATACTAACTGTGCAGCAAGAGGTTTAGAAACTCAAGCAGGCGTAATTTCTGATGTCGTCACCGAGAAAGGGCCTATCAAGACCTCACGTGTTGTTGTGGCAGGTGGCGTCTGGTCAAGGCTGTTTATGCAAAACTTAGGTGTGGATGTCCCAACATTACCGGCTTATCAATCTCAACAACTGATCACCGGTTCACCAACTGCACCGGGGGGTAACGTTGCTTTACCGGGTAATATTTTCTTCCGTGAACAAGCAGATGGTACCTATGCAACATCCCCTCGTGTGATTGTTGCACCGGTTGTTAAAGACTCCTTCGTCTATGGCTATAAATACATTCCACTGCTATCTATGCCTGATTTCCCTGTGCATATTTCATTAAATGAACAATTAATTAATTCATTTACTGAGCCAACAAGCTGGAAACTGGATGAAGTTTCACCATTTGAAAAACACAGAAATATGACGGCATTACCTGATTTACCAGAGCTGAATGCATCATTTGAGAAATTAAAAACAGAATTCCCTGCATTTAAGGACTCTAAACTGATTGACCAATGGAGTGGTGCTATGGCCATCGCACCAGATGAGCACCCAATCATTTCTCAAGTCAATGAATATCCTGGTCTAGTTATCAATACTGCCACAGGCTGGGGGATGACCGAAAGCCCAGTTTCTTCCGAGCTCACAGCTGACTTGCTATTAGGCAAAGAACCCTCACTGAATGTGAAACCATTTAGTCTGTACAGATTTAGTTAATACATGTTTGTAAAATTTGCTCACAAAAACCCTTCTCTATGAAGGGTTTTTTTATTGCCTATTGTGGCTCTATTGCTTAGTATTCGAAACTTAAATCAAATGGAGTGATTATGAATAAATTACTATTAGCAATAACGATTTCACTATTAAGCGCCACTGCTTTCGCTGAAAAAACGTATACCGTAGAGCAATTAGAGGACATGATTGCTGACAACAATAAACCACAAATTGCCGTGCCGGTTTTAAATGGCTCAATAGCAAAAGACGACTTTCCAACGTGTAAATCAGGGTTAATCGAGTGGCTTGAGGGCGTTGAAAAATACCCTGTTACCATTGAAAAAGATATTGATGGCGAAGATTTTTCTGCCACTATTTGGGCTGAATCTAATGCGTTTTTAGTTTCTTGCGTTAAAAGTGGCAGCAATGCAAAAGCAGTTCGCATGAGCGCCGAATATTTAGATAATTAACCCCCATCTTTTTTCAGCAATTTAAAGGCTCATTGTCTAGTTTTGAGTCTTTAATATTTCCCCCTATTTTTCCTAAATACGAAAATATGAAAAAACTTTTCAACTGGAACGATTCACTTCACATTTATTGCTGAATTAAATTGAGAGGAGTATTACACTTGGTCTTTAACATTTCTAATACACCCAGTAACAATTGTAAGGCAGACCATGAGCTCCATCGCTGACGATGTCATCGCACAAAAAATTGAGCAATCCATTTCTCGCGTCTCTAAAGTCGTATTTCCAACAACGACTAACCACCACAGTACTTTGTTTGGTGGTACCGCCCTAGCTTGGATGGATGAAGTTTCTTTTATTACCGCAACACGGTTTAGCCGTAAACGCCTCGTTACGGTATCAACTGAGAAAATTAACTTTACCCACCCAATCCCTTCAGGGACCATTGTTGAGTTAGTAGGTAAAGTTATTCGAGTCGGAAGAACCAGTTTAACGGTCAACGTATCGATTTTTCTAGAAGATATGTATTCAGATGGTCGTGAAGAAGTAATACATGGCCAGTTTAATTTTGTTGCAATTGATGACAACGGAAAACCCACGCCATTATTTGAGTCATAAGCTTTCTTAAGCCGTTAAAGTAAAAATTTTTCGCATATTGCTGAAGGTGTGAATTCTGTAAATTTCGATTCACACCTTTCTTATAGCACATACTATTTAATTTATTTTTTCACTTTTTATGTGTTTTATATCGAGATTTTATTAGCATAAGATATTTTTCTAAAATAATCACCCAAAGCTTACTTATATTACCACCTGATTTATATGATTTTTCAACCACTTTCTTTATTAAGATCTTGTTACAATAAACACATAAAATGACTAAGAAACATTAAATTTCATACTTCAATATATTGTAATTTTTAATACATATTGATATTTTTCAATTAAAATCGTAGAGTATAGAAGTAATCAATTATCCTAAAAATGCGTAAAAAGATGAGCGTGTAGCTTATTTTACATTACGTATTTTGATGTAAATTCTCTTTGTATAATATACTTTGTTGACAGTAAATCTCATCGAGACATTTTATTAAAAAATAGAAATAAACAACGCTAATATAAGACATCAATCATGCTTAGAATTCTCTCATTTATTATTTTATGTGCTTTTTCAATTAACCTAAGTGTTGCTGCAGTTCCCAAAGAAACCATCAAACGTATCGAACAGGAGGCACAAAAAGGGGATATAAAAGCGCAAGTCATGTTGGGAATTGGCTATTACCTTGGGAATGAGCTTAAACAGGACTATGGTAAAGCAAAAAAATGGCTAACAATGGCATCAAATAAAGGTAATTCTGATGCTCAGTTATTTTTAGGTGATATGTATTTAAACGGTAATGGTGTTGAAGCCAACCTCGAAACTGCCATGGATCTGTTTGAGAAATCAGCCAATAAAGGCAATGTTGAAGCTCAGAATTATATGGGCCAATTTTACTATCAAGGTATTGGTGTAAAACAAAACTATATTACGGCTTTTGAATGGTTCAAAAAATCTGCTGATAAAAAATTCCCACCAGCGCAATATCAAGTAGGTAAAATGCTAGAAAGTGGTGAAGGAATTGAAATAAACGAAAAATCTGCAGCTGAATATCTAGCTCAAGCCTGTAAAGCTGGTTTAAAAGAAGCCTGCGTAAAAAAATAAATCTGACTTAGTATTTCCCCACCATTTGCCTGATGTCGCTCATTATAATGACATCGGGCACTTCTATTTTTTGATAAAAAATCTTATTACGGCTACTTGCTCACACCCTTTCACCAATAAATTCATTACTATTAATAATCAAATTCACAATGTATGATATTGGTCTAAGCTTATAATATAAAAGAAAAAGGGAGATATTATGTACAATACAATTTTAGTACCGATCGATGTAACCGAAGATGCTCTCACTAATTTATTAGTTCCTCATGTTAACTCACTACAAAAATTGAACGATGCAACAGTACACTTTCTTGCCGTAACCGCACCAATTTCAAATTATTTGCGCTACGGTGGCACAATCTTACCAGGGGACTTCCCTGATGATGAAAAACAAGCTGAAATCATTCTTAGCGAGTTAAAAGAAAAAATTAAATTATTTGATATCCCTGCAGATAAAGTAAAGGCAAAAGCAACCGTCGGTTCTGTTAAAGACGAAATTTTGGCAACAGCAGAAGATATTAACGCCGATATAATTTTATTAGGTTCGCGCCGCCCGAGTATGTCAACCTATTTGCTCGGTTCTAATGCCGCATCAGTAGTTCGCTATGCGAAAACTAGCGTATTAGTCGTTCGATAATAAAGGCTAAAGTGCTATTTTCTGCCAAATAAACGCATTTTACAAATAAAAGGTTTAGCCTTAATGATTGTTACAAAAAACAGCAAAGACACACACTTTATGAGGCTATTTATGCACTCATTTAGGGTAAATTAAAGACTCATAAACATTTTCGTGACTTTCACGCCCTGCTTTTTTAGCAGGGTTTTTTTATGCTATAAAACTGATGAATGTTTTAATCTAAAACGCTTAAAAGGAATACCGTCAAAATCAACGATGGCTTCCTCAATAAAACCATAACGCAAAATTGCTGATACTTTCTTACGTGTTAACGGTAAGTGTATCGTGACTGACTCAACCTTCAATGATGTAAATGCCTTATTAATTATATTATTAACAATATATTTTCCCTTTCCCCAAAACTTAGGATGTAAAACTAAAGCTAAATCCGCATCGCCCGCTTCATTTTGTAGCCCTCCCCAACCAGCAAACTGGCCATCAACTATAATGGCCCATACGCCATAGCCATATTGCTCCCAATGCTGCTCTTTTCCTATGACCCACTGACGGCAGGCCTGTTCATCGAATTGATTACTCCCTAAAGGCATATGTTCGAGTACGGCTGGATGAGTATTTAATGCGATAAGATCTGCAATACTAATTTGATTTAGCTGTAAAAACTGAATAGGCATCGTGACTGTTTTGTCCACATAAGAGATTCATAAACCGAAAATATAATTTAGCTATCATCCCAAAAAATAATGCCCCACTCAAGTTAGCGGGGCACTTAGGCTTTGTTATTACTGCTCTAGGGCTGTCGCCATGACTTTTTGGAAATCCTCCCAAGAACAATAGCCGCTTTTATCAATTGGACACCCTTTTAGCTCTAATGTGATATGTTTAGGAGGGGTCTGTAATGATAAATAGGTGTTATCCCTCAGCTGATCTGCTGTTTGATAAACATATTCTACTTTCATAAAATCTTTATTAGCTTGCTTATCCGTCCAGCGTTGGAATACTAATTTCCCCCCAATCGGGGTATGCTCATACTGCTCTGGTAATTGATATGGCTTAAAATCCATTGCTGACATCAATGACGCAATATTCGAATCATGACCGACTAAGAATATAAATTTTGCAGTTTCTCCTTTATCGGCCGAAACAAAACCTTTATCGATATAATTTAATATTGGATGCGCGACATTTTTGGCAATAATTTTTGGTGTAAATAACGTTTCTTGGTAAGCATTTTTTAACGTATTCAGTTTTTTCCATTTTTCAGGGGTATTCACAAGCCCCCAAGCGACTTCATTTGCAGGAAAACCTTCATAGTATTGAAGGTCTATTGCATCCACCGCTGAATTTGCAATTTTTAATGGACCACTGACGCCCGGTTCTTTTTCTGCTTCAATAATAAAACTGTTTTTTTGACTATTTAAATTACATAACTTATCTGTTTTACATTTTTGAGAATCTTTAATGTTCAATACACTATCTAATTCTTCATAACCCGCAGTTAGTGATAAACCTTTAAAAAATTTTTCCATCTCAGCGAGTGCCTGTTGCTTAAATTCAGGAGAGGCATTCGTAATAATTGGGTTAAAAACAGGGTCCATCTTACCAATTTCAGGCTGATGATGAATATTTACTTTGCATCCAGGAAAGGCTCCTGCTGCAAAAAATTGGGCAGTTGCTATCGTCCTTTGTAGACTATTTGTATAAAGGTATATATCTTCGTTACTCGTTGGACACAGTTCATCTGCAAGTAATTTATTTTGGTCTATCCATTCCCTAAAATAATGCCCCATATAGACTTCAAGTGCGCCACCTTTCGTTGTGAGATATCCACTTTGTGCATCCCAAGCAGGCCATTTTTTATCAGTTACTTCAGTAAGAATACCGGTATTTACAATAGGTGTACGTAAATTATGGCGACTAAGGACTAAAACTTGATCCAAAACCATATCTGCTTTGGTCTCTGTATTCGCCAATACAGGTGCAATAGGTGTTAATAATGCCGCGGATAAACAGAGAGTTAGTAATTTATATTTCATTAAGATACCCCTACGATTAAATCAACAAAGAAAAATACGTTTATCGCTATATAAAAAATTTGGCGAGAAAATTACGCCGTAACTTATCTAATAATGACGAAGTTGACTTTTTTTTCTGCGATAAATATCTCAAAAACAACCTTAAAGTAAATTTAAAACCAGCGGTTGACATAAGAAAAGCAAAAGTTAATATTTTCCAGTCAATATACGGAGACAATATAATGATAGTCCAAAGCGCTACACGTGCACACGATGATGATATTATTCGTGTTTGGGAGTCTTCAGTGAGGGCAACTCACCATTTTTTAACTGAAGAAAAAATTGCTGAACTAAAAATTGCTATCAAAGATATTTATTTACCACATTTAGCTGTTTTTGTGACATTCGATAGCGCAGGCAATATGACCGGTTTTCTAGGGTGCGATAAACACCGTCTTGAAATGTTATTTATTTCTCAAGAAAATAGAGGCCAAGGCACAGGGAAGAAACTTCTTCAATATGCTATTGATACCTTAGATATTACTGAGTTGGACGTTAACGAACAAAACCCTCAAGCTATCGGGTTTTATCAGCATATGGGTTTTAAACAATACGCACGTTCTGAATTAGATGGTGAAGGCAATCCATTCCCTATTCTGCACATGCGCCTTAATAAAGAGTCGGCATGAAAATCACTGGATTAGAAACTGCACGTTTGCGGTTACGTGGCTGGCAAGAAGAAGATAAGCAACCACTTTACCAAATGAATAGCCACCCCGATGTCATGCGCTATTTTCCTTCAGTACTAAATGAGCAGCAAAATGCACAATTTATGGAAACCATCATAGATAAATTTGCTCAACAAGGAGGATGGGGACTATGGGCTGTTGAATTGAAATCCAACAAACAATTTATTGGGTTTATTGGTTTAAATATTCCTGCTGCTAATCTGCCCTTTTCCCCTTGTGTTGAAATTGGCTGGCGTTTACTTCCCGAGTATTGGCGTCACGGCTATGCGACTGAAGGGGCTAACGCCGCGATCAAATTTGCATTTGAACAACTAAAACTAGAAGAGCTCGTTGCGTTCACCGCTGTGGTCAATTTACCATCAGAATCCGTAATGCAAAGACTTGGTATGATAAAACACCCAAATAATTTTTATCACCCTGCACTCCCTGATGGCCATTGGTTACAAGAACATGTGCTGTATCGCATAAAGGCAAGTGACTATTTAAACCCGTCTCATCAATAAAAACCAAATTCGCCAATATCCCCACAAAAAAGCCATCACAATGTGATGGCTTTAAGTTATTTAGCGTCTGCTGCGTAAATTATTTTTTACTTTCAGCTTCCGCTTTAGCTTCTTTCGCTTCGACATCACGGTACCAACGAGGGTGATGTTTTCTCGCCCAACGGCGGCTAACTTTCCCTTCGATCATTCCGTTGATTGAACCTTTAACCCAAAATGCCATGTACATATGAATTAAAATGGCATGGATCAAGACAATCGCAGCAACAGCATGGATCAACAGCCCCCAACGCACCATCCACATTGGGAATAAATGTGCGAAATAAGGGCGCCAAATAATAATACCGGTGACCAAGAGCACAAAAATCAGGCTCATGATACTCCAGAACATCATTTTTTGGCCGGCGTTATATTTACCGACATCAGCCACTTCATGTTCATTGCCCTTCAATACTTCGACAATATTTTTGATCCAAGGTAAGTCTTGCTTATCTGGAATATTGTGCTTCACAAAGCGAACAAACATAAACATCAGCACGACGAAAATGAGTACGCCAAAGAAAGGGTGTAAAATCCGCCCCATTTGTGGTGTACCAAAGGTTTCCGTCAACCATTTCAGTGTTGGGAAAAATAACGCTATCCCCGACAAAGCAACCAAGAAGAAGCTGATGACAACCGTCCAGTGACACGCGCGGTCAATAAACTTAGTCCGCACAATCATTTTGCTTTTCTTACTCATGGTCATCTTTCTCCTCTTCATCACTCACTTCTTTGTTCGGACCAATTCCCACATAGTGGAAAATCAACCCTGCAAAGGTCGCGATAAATCCAACGACAGAAAGTGGTTTCAAGATGCCCTGCCACAGATTGATTGGCGTATCAATTTGTGGGTCTTTAGGCAGGCCATGATACAGTTCAGGTTTATCAGCATGGTGAAGTACATAAACAACATGCGTACCACCAACGCCTTCAGGATCATAAATTCCCGCTTTCGCATAACCCCGGTTTTGCAATTTCGTTACGCGCTCTGCACCGTATTCCAACATTTCTTTTTTCGTACCGAAACGGATAGCACCCGTTGGACAGGTTTTCACACATGCCGGCTCTTGGCCTACACTCACCCTATCAACACACAAGGTACACTTGTACACTCGATTGTCTTTCGGATTTAATCGAGGAATATTGAATGGGCAACCTGCGATACAATAACCACAACCAATACAGTGCTCTGATTGGAAATCCACAATACCATTTGCGTACTGAATGATTGCTCCTGCTGATGGGCAAGATTTCAAGCATCCAGGGTCGGTACAGTGCATACAGCCATCTTTACGGATCAACCATTCTAGCTTACCCATTTCAGTGGTTTCACTAAAACGCATCACCGTCCACGATTTTGCACTTAAATCCGTTGGGTTATCATAAACCCCAACACAGTGGCCAACTTCGTCACGGATATCATTCCACTCAGAACATGCCACCTGACAAGCTTTACAGCCGATACAAGATGACACATCAATGAGCTTACAGACTTCAAGTTTATCATCACGCGCTTGTGGCGGAGGCGTAATGCTATTGGTCGCGGAACGTTTAATAATGTCTTGAGATTGCATGGACATGTTCCCTCCCTTACGCCTTCTCAATGTTAACTAAGAATGCCTTATACTCAGGTGTCTGAGAGTTAGCATCGCCGACAGACGGCGTTAACGTATTGGTGATAAACCCTTTTTGAGTCGCGCCTTCAAAGCCCCAGTGAATCGGTAGTCCAACAGTTTCAATTGGTTTTCCATCCACCATCAGCGTTTGTAATCGAGGAGTGACAACCGCAACTGCCTTGATAAAACCACGTTTACTACTGACTTTGACCTTATCGCCTAACGCAATTCCTTTAGCTTTAGCTAGTGTCTCGCTGATTTCAACAAATTGCTCTGGCTGAGCAATCGCGTTCAAGCGAGCATGCTTGGTCCATGTGTGGAAATGCTCTGTTAGACGGTATGTGGTACCTACATAAGGGAAATCTTTGTGGTCGCCAAGACGTTTTTTGTCTTCATCAAAAATTCGCGCTGCTGGGTTAGAAACCACATTCGGGTGCAACGGGTTAGTGCCAAGTGGTGTTTCAAATGGCTCATAATGCTCAGGGAATGGCCCTTCTGCCATCTTATCGATAGCAAATAAACGACCTAAACCTTCTGGTTGCATGATGAATGGCCCCGTTCCCACTTCAGGTGCAGAAGCATTGAAGTCAGGGATATCATTACCGACCCATTTTTTACCATTCCACTCGATAAGCACGCGGTCTTTATTCCACGGTTTACCTTGGGTGTCACAAGAAGCACGGTTATAAATCACACGGCGGTTCAAAGGCCATGCCCATGCCCAACCTAATGTGTTACCGATACCGGATGGGTCGCTGTTATCACGATTAGCCATCTGATTGCCTTTCTCGGTCCAGCTACCAGTGTAAATCCAGCAAGAAGATGCCGTTGAACCATCCGCACGTAATAAGGCAAATGAGCTGAGCAGCTCGCCTTTTTTCGCTTGTAAGTTACCGTCTGCATCATAGAGATCAACCAGTGCAACACCGTTGTTTTCTTTCGCCACTTCTTCTGATTCAGGATGGAACTGTTGTTTATAATTCCATTTCATTTGCATCAGAGGATCTTGGCCTTGCCCACCTTCTTTCTCATACAATTCCCGGATCTTATACAGAATACCGGTTAAGATTTGGCCATCGTTACGCGCTTCGCCTGGGGCATCTGCGGCTTGCCAGTGCCATTGTAACCAACGGCCTGAGTTGGCTATCGAACCATCTTCTTCTGCAAAACAAGTTGATGGTAAACGGAACACTTCGGTTTGAATCGAAGCCGTATCAACGTCATTCATCTCACCATGATTTTGCCAGAAATTCGCTGTTTCAGTGACTAATGGGTCAACGACAATCAGGTATTTCAATTTACTGAGGCAGCTAACCACTTTATTCTTATCAGGGAATGAAGCCACTGGGTTAAACCCTTGACAGATATAGCCCGTCACTTGGTCTTTGCTCATCATGTCAAAATACTTCATCACATCATAAGCTTGGTCCCATTTAGGCAACCAATCATAACCCCATTGGTTTTCTGCTTGTGCTGAATCCCCATAGAAAGACTTCATCAAACTCACGAAGAATTTAGGATAATTACTCCAAAAATTCACCTGATTTGGCAAGGTCGCTTTCGGTGTATTCGCAGTCAGGTAGCTATCAATGTTCTGATGTTTTTCAGAAGGTAATGTCAGGTAACCCGGTAAACTAGTTGATAGTAACCCTAAATCGGTTAAGCCTTGAATGTTCGAGTGCCCGCGTAACGCGTTCACTCCGCCGCCAGCAACCCCCATGTTACCTAGCAGTAACTGGATCATCGCCATAGTGCGAATATTTTGTGCGCCAACAGTATGTTGTGTCCAACCTAATGCATACAGGAAAGTCCCAGCTTTATCTGCTGCACTTGTTGTTGCTAAAATTTCACAGACTTTCAAGAAATCGGCTTTTGGTGTTCCACAAATTTGCTCAACGATATCAGGCGTATAGCGTGATACATGTTTGTGAAGTAAATTCCACACACAACGCGGATCTTGTAATGTGTCATCGCGTAATGCGTGACCATTTTCATCAAACTTATAGTTCCAGCTGGTTTTGTCATAGCTACGCTTATCAGCATCATAACCACTAAATAAGCCATCGTTAAAGTCAAAATCGTCTCTAACAATCAATGACGCATTGGTATAGTTCTGAACATACTCAGCATTGATTTTTTGGTTTTCAATCAGGTACAGCAAAACGCCCGATAAAAAGGTAATATCGGTTCCTGAACGGATTGGCACATAATGGTCAGCAACTGATGCAGTACGCGTAAAACGCGGGTCTATGACAATCAGTGTGGCATCATTATTATTTTTCGCTTCAATTGCCCAGCGGAACCCAACAGGGTGTGCTTCCGCAGCATTACCGCCCATTACGACGACAACATCGGCATTTTTGATATCAACCCAGTGGTTGGTCATCGCACCGCGACCAAATGTTGGAGCAAGACTTGCTACCGTTGGTCCGTGTCAGACACGCGCTTGGTTATCAACTGCTAGCATTCCTAGCGATCTAGCGAATTTTTGCGTCAACATTCCCGTTTCGTTACTGGCAGCTGATGCACAAAGCATCCCTGTTGATAACCAACGGTTTACTGTTGTTCCTTCCGCATTTTTTTCAATGAAATTTGCATCGCGGTCATCTTTCATTAAGCGTGCAATGCGTGTGAAAGCATCATCCCAACTAATGCGTTCCCATTTATCAGAGCCTGGTGCTCTATATTCAGGATAACGTAAACGATTTTCGCTTTGGATATAATCGAGTAGGCCAGCCCCTTTAGGGCATAAAGCACCACGGTTTACCGGGTGGTCTGAGTCACCTTCGACATGGAATATCGCGGACTTAGCATTCATGGCGCCATCGCCCATGCTATATATTAGTAATCCACAACCGACAGAACAGTAAGTACAGGTATTACGCGTCTCTTTAGAACGAAGTAATTTATATTCACGTACATTAGCTATTGCCATTCCAGGCATAAAACCTAACGCAGCTACAGTTGTACCTGCCATCCCGCCAGCGCAGATTTTAAAAAACTTTCTGCGACTAACGTTCATTGCTACCTCTTTATATTTTTTGTATAAATCGGTGAGAGAATAGCAGTCTAATATGATTAGATATTGCCTAAAATCAATGAAAGTGAAAATAAAAGTTTAATTAATATTAACTGAGTAGTTAAACATCAATTAAAATTACTACCAATAGAGTACTTATTGTTAAATTGATTTGGATCAAATGTTACATTTTAAAAATTTAAGTTAAACATCATTTTAATTAACATTTCGTAAAAGAAAATAATGTTATTTCTTAGAAAAGAATAACCCTTAAATTTAATTTGAAATTTAACTATGGATTTAGTAATTATTTACTTAAATCCATATAAAGAAATAATTCTGTTGTCGGCTTAAATTCCACGTCACTTTAAAATAAATAATTAATTTTTTAAGGTGACGTGATAACACTGAATTCTATTTCCAACCACTAATAATGATACCGGCTCCGATCAGTACGACTAAAGCACCAACCCAGTCAGTCACGGTAAGAGAAACACCATCAACCACTTTTAGCCAAGCTAATGCCGTGACAATATAAATTCCACCATAAGTCGCATAAATTCGTCCGCTTGCCTCTGGGTGTAATGTGAGTAACCAGACAAATAGCGTTAAACTTAAGGCTGCCGGGATCAATAGCCAAGCCCCACCTTGCTTTTTCATCCAAAGATAAGGAAAGTAACAGCCTGCAATTTCAGCCAACGCAGTGATAAAGAACAAACCAATAATTTTTATCGACATAGCAACCCATTCAAAATAATACCCATAAATTCACTATTATATTAGCAACTTTTATCAACACGGTTATGTGGTTTTCACTAACATCAATGAAATACGCCTTGCAATTGGTAAAACAAAAAATACGGTTGGGAAAGCTATCATCCAAGAAAGCATCCACGAGCTCAACCAAGGTGAAAACACGTCACTCGTGAAGCCCAAGGCTCTTATGGTACTAATCAGCGAAACAATTCCACTCATGACAAGGGATAAAAAGAAAGGAACAAGAAAAATCATCGCCCGAGCAGGTAACTTTGGGATACCTAAAATATAATTACGGTCTTGATGTGACATAAAAGACTCCAAGGTTAACAGACACACAAAGCACATAACCTATGTGTGGCCAAAAGTTATATGCGTTGGTTAACGTAAACGCTTACGAGTCCTATGACCAATTCCTTCTTATTCTATAATTTGTAAAACTTTTATCAAAAATTCAACAAAATATATTCAAGAGCACAATATCCCCTGTATTTTTACCATCAAAACCATTATTATACATCGTATAATAAGTTTAAAAGGCATTGGTATGATTTCAGGACACGTATTTATAGCAGCCAGCTTAGACGGCTATATCGCTCGAAAAAATGGTGATATTGATTGGCTTTTACAGCAAGATTCTCCTGAAGAAAATCACGGCTACGGAAACTTCATCAGCAACATCGATGCAATAATTATGGGACGAGGAACATTTGAAACAGTTTGTCACTTCACACCTTGGCCCTATGAGCAACCTATTGTGGTTCTTTCCTCCACACTCGCACTACAGCCCGTTCCTGAACATTTAATCGGTAAGGTACGCTTTTCAAACCAGACTCCAGAGCAAATCATGCAAATATTAGAGTCTGAAGGCTGTAAACGTGTTTATATCGATGGCGGACAAGTTGTTCAATCCTTTTTAAAACAAGGGCTAGTTCATGACCTTATTATCACTAAAATTCCTATTTTATTAGGTGAAGGACGTCCGCTATTTGGCCCACTCCCTCAAGATGTCTGCCTTAATCACTTGAATACTCAAAGCTTTCCTTCAGGGCTTATTCAATCCCATTATGAGATAGTAAAATGACGGTGCGAAAACCAGGTCGTCCTAAAGCACAACAACTCAATATTTCATCTGAAAATATTATTGCAAAGGCAATAGAGATATTAAATGAAAAAGGGATTGAGCAATTATCTATGCGACTGATTGCCAAAGAAATGGTCATCACACCGATGGCTCTTTACCATTATTTTGCTGATAAAAATGCGTTAATTAAGGCCATTGGCAACACGCTTTATCACAGTATAAATGCTACTGATGTAATAGGCGCTTGTTCAAAAATAGAAATCCTTTTACTCAGATACCGAGAAAAGGTAATTCAGTACCCACAGATTACGTTAGCTATATTTAATACCTCCGTGTTATTTCCTGAGCAAGCCATTCGCATAACTAAGGAGTTAATTCAGTTATTAACTGAGGTAGGGTTATCAACAAAACAAGCAACACAATGGGGACATATTCTAATTGACTATACTCACGGTGAAGCATTAGCGACATCGACTCTTTTACACAATGAACATCAAGTGGATGAAAAAATAAGATATGCACAAGAAAATTATACTGAAGCACTAAAAACTCTTTTAGAAATATCGATAGGACAAGACCCAATAGGATCAGGTTAAAAACCTAATAAAACTCCATCTTTTAAACTTTAAGTTTAAATTTTAATGCCTATCTTTGTTATTATAATAACTACCTTTTCTATCACCTTATTGGCTAACAAAATCATTATGAGAGCAACATCTGAAGAAGCCCGTGTATTTATTGAAGTGGTAGAACAAAAAAGTTTGAGTAAAGCGGCTGATAAACTTAATTTAGCAAATTCCTCGGTAAGCCGAATAGTCAAAAAACTGGAAGAATAACTGGATGTCAATTTAATTAACCGCACCACAAGGTAAATTGACCTAACTGCTGAGGAAAATGAGGTTAAAAAATTTTTTTGGGCAGATGCGATTATTACCAAATGTCTGGCTGGTGGATGATGATGCCTTGGATGGTAAAAAAATATATGGATGACGTTTATACCCTCGGTCACGGCTATTTATATGCAAATGATGGTCGTACCCGCCAAAATCCAAGCAAGCAATATGGTACTGGGGGCCTACTTCATGGAAAAAGTATATTCTTTCAGTGACTTGGAATGCCCCTATCGATGCATTTGATGAATTTGATAATTTTTTTGACGGTCGAGGTGTAGATGGTGTCTATTTTGCCTTTCATAAATCACAACAATTTCTCGGATTGAAAAAATTCCCAACCTTTATGGTTAACGACGTGATCAAAGAACCTAATATTGAAAAATATATCAATGATTATAAAATACATCTCACTGAAATTTTTAATTAATCCATATTCAAAAAGGAATACATTTGTATTCCTTTTTATTATTATTTAGTAATCATTAATTAATATTATGCAATTTTACTTATTAATTTCACATCTAATGAATCGACTTTACCTTCTATCTTCTTAATAAAATCTTGCAAATGCTTTGTAACATTATGTTTATCTAATGACTCCTGATCCTTCCAAATTTCAAAGAAAATAAAAATATTTGGATTAGCATTATCTTGATGTAATTCATATTGAAGACAACCTTCATCCCTATTACTTGGCTCAACGATTGATTTAGTTGCTGCTTTTACAAATTCGACTTCATTATCTTTTGCAATTACTGTCGCAACAATTCTTATTTCTGGCATAAGCTCATCCTGTTATAAATAGATAATTTCAACTCATCTATTTATAACATAATTCTAAGTTAGAATTTAATCTTTATTATTCTATAAATTAGAAAATATTTTTCTAATTTCAATTATATCACCATATTGCAAAAATAGTGTAAAATCAAAATATAATATGATTGGTTTTTAATTACATTATATTTTATCCTAATAATGAGCATGAGATAAATCTCAGTCAATCGTAATGTGGCAAATTTTAATTTATGCTCATTATTATCTGATACTAATCGGAGAAGGAAGATAAAATCCTCCTTCTCTTTCATTCTACCCTATTGATTTAATACCTTTTTAATCAATAGGGCTTTTTTTTCTTCCTCAATAAAGCTTGCCTGTAATGCATTTATATTACACTCAGTAAAATCAGCAATACCCCAACAAAATATATCATGCAATAATTGGTATTCTTTATTTAATGTTACATTCGCCACTGTTCGCGCATCAGTATTTATATTTAATTTAACGCCCTGCTTCTTCAACTCATTAATAGGATGGTTTTCAATACTGTCAAAGACATTGCACACTAAATTGCAACTTGGACAAACTTCAAGTAATACATTTAACGCTTTGAGCTTTTTAATCGTATTTGAATTTTCAATACTTCTTACCCCATGTCCAATACGTGACACTTTTAATATATCCAATGTTTCAATCACACTTTCATAGCCTAAAGCCTCACCAGCATGTGCGATAACATTCCCTCCATGTTCCCTGACATACTTAAATGCCATTTCATGATTGTCTAGTGAAAAACGAGCCTCATCTGCCGCTAAATCTAGCGCTACAACACCACGATATTGATACTCCACAACTAAATTTGCCGTTTCAAGACTTTGAGAGGCAGTAAAATGCCTCAAGGTACACAAAATCAAGCCAGCTTCTATTTCATACTTTTTAACTGCTGAATTAACCGCATCTAATGTTATATCAACAACTTCTCGGCTTGAAAGGCCTTGCTGAGTATGTAATAAAGGAGCAAACCGAATTTCGGCATAAATCACATTATCCATTTTTAATTGCTCAAACAAATCATCAACAGCCAATACTATTGCAGATTTTGTCTGTAATATATTAAGTTGCGGTTCAATACAACGTAGAAAATCGCCAAGATCCTCACACCTCGTTGGCGCAATAAAACCTTGTTTGAATTCATTAAACGTGAGTGTCGGAATAGCTTGTTTAACATAAGAAAAACTTAAACACGTATCTAAATGCACATGTAGTTCCACTTTTGGCATAGCATTAATTGCTGTTTTTATACTTTTAGTAAATCCGCTTAAAGGTTTTAAAGACGCTTTCATGTTAGTATCCTGCGAGTTATTTTTGAATAAGCTTGCAGAGTTATTGCCATTTTAAAAAGGACATATGTCCTTTATTGCATACACCAATTTATGTCATACTGTTCTCCGAAAAGACCCATACTGAGAGAATAAATAGTGAAAAAAATTACCTCTTCTGAAAAAATTGAAGAATATTTTACTCTCTATCAGCTTGATAAAATTCTATCTGAGGAAACAATAAAGTCTGCAAAACTGCTTAAAATAGATACGTCTGAATACTTAATATCACAAAATGACAAAATTAATTTTATTTACTTTCTTGTTGCGGGAAAACTACAGGTTGAACGTTATGAAATAAACGGTGAACATGTTATTTTTTCATTTGAAAATGCCTTTTCAGTTATTGGTGATTTAGAGTTATTTCAGAATAATGACAGCAAAAAAAACCGTATCTATAGTACAATACAGGCAATTACTGAGTGTTATTTACTGGCATTTCCGTTACAGGTTATTCAGAAAAAAGAGCTTAACTCCCCTATTTTTTTACAGTTTATCTGTCAACATCTTAGCAAAAAGCTTTTTAATGCATCACAGCTACACTCTTCCTCTTCATTCTCTGCTGAATATAAATTGAGGCGCTATTTAATTTTTGCCGAAAGCCAGTATGGTTCTGAATTTAAATTGGAAAATCGCGATTCATTAGCTGCTATGCTCGGTGTATCTGTCAGGCAATTAAACCGTACACTAGTGAAATTAATTGAAAGGAAACTTATTGAACTTAAAGGTAAACACATTAAAATTATTGACCTAGAAAGCGCGTCATGATTACAAACGAATTACAAAAGGCTGCCATGACAGCCCTTCAATATTTTGCACTACTTCTTAGTTGCCAAAATAACACTAGAAGCTTTGATAATCGCAGTCACTTTACTTTTAACATTTAACCCCAACTCTACGGTACTATTATTTGTCACCACCGCAGATAACAAAGTTCCTGCAGTGGTTTTTAAATTTACCACAGAATTAACGCTTCCTTTTTCAATGGATTCAATTACACCATTAAATTGATTACGAGCAGAGAAATTATACTCTTCAGCGTTAGATACTAATACAACCCAAGGCGCTTTTATTACTGCTGTCGCCAGTTTACCTTTTTCTAAACCGAGTTGTTTAGTACTATTTTTGGTAATCACTGCCGCAATGCTTTCACCATGACCTAAATCGAGTATAACTTCATCATTTACCGCTCCCATTACAATTGAATCAACAACACCTGACAATTGGTTTCTTGCAGAAATAGCCATTGAATATCTCCTATACTTAATAAAAGTCGACTTCAGTAGTACTGTTTTTTAGTAGTTTAATCTCATTGCCATTCGAATTAAGACTTAAAATAAAGTCACATTTATAGGCAATATTCTTAGCGTTATAATCACACTTAGAATTGACGAGTAATATTGTTTGCCCCAACGCGCGTATGTCCATCATGTGATCAAACGGCTTACTCATATCTTTCCCATAAGTTACTATAGTCTCTGATATGATTGCATTATCTTTAAAATATTTTATCGTTGTTGGAAGTTTAAATTCATTATAATCATTTTTGCTATATTGTTTTTTCGTGTCAGCAAGCAGTGAGCCAGCAATAATGCCATCTTGGTTATATTGGTAGATTAATTCACCATTCGAATCTTTTTTAGACATTATTTGACAGTTATCACCTATCACCATTTCGACAGGCCCACTAACATCTCGACCAATCAATTTATTTTTAACTCGCTTTACAAAAAGATAGTTATGAGCACCATTTAAATACTCATCTTTCTTTTGATCAAAAGAAAAACTTTCCACACAACCATCATGACCAATTTTTAACATTGATTCATAATTAATTGATTTATCCTCATTATAAACAACTGATTTTATTTGCTTAACAGCACCTCTAACAGGATTGAAATCATAAAGCTGAGCCAGATTAAACACCACTGGGTTATATTGCTGTTCTTGAAACGCTAATGATGCAAAAGAAACAGGGAATAAACTTAAATAAATGATTCCCAATAGGTATTTTTTACTCATTTTTATCGTCTACCTCTAACGGCTACGGCTTGTTTTGACTTAAAAATAGCCTTTTGTATACATATTATCAGTTTTTCGATAAAAGTCAGGTTATGAACTCATAAACTTAGTACTAAAAACGAGCCTTAAATTAAATTTAAGGCCATTCTCGGTTTGCTTAAAATAAATAACAAAGAAGTTACTTAAATTGATTATGGCATAATTGGAGCCAGTGTAGGGTTGCGTTCATCATTAAAAACACGGCCAAAACGTGGGTTTCCTTGGTTCCATTCCTCAACAGCAGCATGAATATCAGCTTTAGTTCGACCAATAAAATTCCACCACATTAGTACAGATTCATTTAAAGGCTCACCACCGAGCAATAAAATATGACTATCTGAAGCTAGCTCTACAGAAATTTCAGTGATACTTTTGCCTAAATAAATTAATTCATTACTATTCACTTGCTGCCCTTCAATAACGGCACTTCCACTTACAACAAAAATACCGTATTCAAATTCAGAGCATAACGTTAAAACTTGTCGAGCGGTTTTCTTAGCAATAATATCGAGCCCGACCAAAGGGGAAAATGTCAGTGTTGGTGCTTTATAAGTACCATATTCCCCAACTAATAAGTTGAAATGCATTTCTCCTTCAGACCATCGAGGTAGCGTAGGATAATGGTCAAAACGTGGAGAAATATCTTTAACTGCTTCCGGTAAAGCGATCCACAGTTGTACAGCATGTAATTGGCGACTTTCTCCGTAGGTATCTTCGGAATGGCTGATCCCATAACCTGCCGTCATTAAATTGACCTGTCCTGGCCGAATAACCTGTTCATAACCAAGACTATCTCGATGTAATACTTCACCTTCAATCATCCAAGTGAATGTTTGTAAAGCGGTATGAGGGTGAGGTGATACCTTCATTCCCTCTGAATCTCCTTTAAAAACCGTAGGTCCAGCATGGTCAAGAAAGCACCAAGCACCTATTAGTCTACGTTCTCTTGTCGGTAAAACTCGTGCAACAGGAAGCCCACCAACATCTTTTGAGCGTGCTGTAATTAACTGTAAATTAAGTATTTTATCATTATTTTGAATACTCATGCTGACCTCATCAGTAATTAGCAAATATTATTGGCGGATATCATTGTATTCAGGTGTTCTATCGAATATTGCTTTTGCAAAAGGGCATAACGGAATAATTTTTCGACCCTCCTCTCTCATTCGCTCAACAACCTTAGCAACTAGTAACTTTGCAATGCCTTGTCCTTTTAAGCTTTCATCAACCACTGTATGGTCAATAATCACCAGCTCATCGCCAGTATAAACAAAGGTTATCTCAGCAATGCGAGTTTGCTTGTCATCAGATAAAATAAAAAAGCTATGGTGATCAGATTGGATATTCATCATAAATAACGCCCTCTAAATTAAATCAATTTAACTTAGAGTATGTAACGTATGCTAAAAAGACAATATTCTACAATTGTCGATGTGATCCAAATATTTTGAAGTTAGAATGTGGATAAAAGGAGAAAAAATGTTGCGACAGCGCTTAACTAGAGATTAAATTTAGTTTAACGCTGTTTTTCAATTGGTTAATTAATGTTCAGCACATTAATTTTCAGAAAAATTACTTATCACTGTATAGGTTAATGAGTTTTCTGAACTATCGATAACTTTTAATTTTACATTTCGATAAGAAATAATATCGCTATTCTTGAGGTTATACTGAATAGTATCGCCAAACCCTTGATTCTCAATATTCGAACCTATTTTCTGATAACTAACATCAACAACATGGCCATTTATCCCATTGAAAATTAAGGCTTCTTCAAATGAGTTACCATCAGTATTATTTAGTTTTACTTGTTCGATTTGTGCTTTATCACTACAAACAGCAACATTAACATCTGTTACGATACAAATCTCATTAGGAGTAGAGTCTTTTTTAATTAAAAGTGAATTCCAAGGCTGCCCTAAAACCTCAACAACGACCGAACCAGAGTCAACTATTTGGTCTGGCATATAAAAATCGCCTTTATCACTTGACCCCACTTTTTTGAATACACCTGGAATAATTTTGTAAGCCAAATCTATCTGCACAGGGTTTAATATTTTAATTCCGTCTATTTCGCTAATGTTGCCTTCTCTTACTAAGGGTTGCCCTACTGTAATATGGTTCACCTGACCTATTCGGGGTTCACTAATTTTCTGTGATTCAGGAACATAGTTATACTCAGTCACTGCACATCCAGATAAAGAAACAATACAAAAAACTGGAACTAATAATTTATTCATCTTGATAAAATCCATGGCATTAAGATATTAAATATTATCTTTATAAAACAATTTCAACAAGTTACTAATTATGTTCCTGCCAGCTAATAGATAGGAAACCTTCGGCTTATCATTCACTTTGAAATTTTTCCATTTTAATGAAGCCGACAACTACAATAATAGAACTGATACATTGCCCACAAATGATTATGATAATCATTTGTGATAATAAATTTACCTTAAGGTGTTAAAAAAAAAAGAGTTATTGAATTTATAGTCCAGGCTCTTCCATTGGCTGAATAGGGTTTGTTACAAATAATAAAATATTTATTTTTATAACTTGTTGAAATTTGTCTTTTACCTCATAGAGTTTCCCAATCATCCTAATTTATGTGATTTACAATTTCATTTCTTACTCAATCAAGAGGTAATTATGACTTCATCATGTCAACATTAATACTTCCGTTCATTTTCAAACTTTTCATATAAAAACATAAGATGATCCCCCTATAAATTTCATACTAATTTTGTAAAAAAATAAATCTCATTTCTCTTTAATAAAATTAAATAGATAATCAAATTAAATTATGTAAGAAAAATATATGAATATGTTACATGCTGTAAAAAATTGATTTACATCACAGACTTTTCATACTTAATTTTCTTAAACAAGATTTATCTAGCGTGCAAAAATACTTATACTTATCATTATTCTGATAAAAAATCGCCATATAAACTATGAATACGCATTATGAGATTATGAGTAAAATTTTCAACTAAAATACCTCATGAAAATAGAATACATTTCAAACTAAATATCACGAAATTATATTCAAATAACAATTTACATGTTGATCCTAAGTTAAATTTGTATATTATTAACAAACTAAAAAATACAACATAAAAATTTGATAGTTTAAACACCTTTCTGGGAAAAAAATTCTTAACATAGAATCTGTTCTGTGTAGGGAACTGTATGCTCTAAATTTATTATTAATTTTTAATTTAGGCATTTGAATTTATGGAATGAAGTTATCGTATACTCATACAAGGAGATTCACTTAAATGAGTAAGAAAAATCTCGGTAGTGTTGCCCCTAAAGAAAGAATTAATATCAAATATACACCTAATACAGGTGGAGCTCAGGCTGAAGTTGAACTTCCTTTAAATATGCTGATTGTGGGTGATATGACAGGTAAAACTGAAGATACCCCAATAGAAGAACGAAAAGCAATTTCAATTAATCAAAACAATTTCAATTCAGTTATGGAAAGTGCAGGTATTAATTTAAATATCAACGTCCGTAATACACTTGAAAACACCAGTGATTCTGAGCTTAATGTCAATCTAGATGTAAAATCTCTACAAGATTTTTCACCAGATAATATTGCTCGCCAAGTTCCTGAGTTAAACAAACTTCTTGAATTACGAGAAGCTTTAGTTGCATTAAAAGGTCCTCTAGGCAATGTCCCTGCTTTTAGAAAGCGTCTTCAAGAATTACTTGAAAATAAAGAAACACGCGAACAACTTCTAAAAGAACTCGATATTGCCGCTAATCAAAAATAATGTTTATAGAGGATTATTTCATGTCACTAAATACAGAAGCTCTAGGCCAACAAGCCCCAGCATCTAACGGTTCTCTTTTAGATGAAATCATGGCTCAGTCACGTATGTCACCTGAGACTGAAGCGTATGATATTGCAAAACAAGGCGTTGCAGCTTTCATTAGTAATCTTTTCGCAAATGAATCAGAAGACCAACAAATCAATAGATTATTAATTGATAAAATGCTGGTTGAGCTTGATAACAAACTAAGCGCCCAAGTTGATGAAATTATTCACGCGCCTAAATTTCAAGAAATTGAAGCATCATGGCGCTCCCTGAAATTACTCGTTGACCGTACTGATTTTAGAGAAAATATCAAAATCAATATTCTTCATGCAACAAAAGAAGAGTTATTAGAAGATTTTGAATTTTCTCCTGAAATTGTTCAGTCTGGTTTTTATCAGCACGTTTATTCTTCAGGTTATGGACAATTTGGCGGCGAGCCAGTTGCAGCAATTGTTGGGAACTATACATTTAACAACACAGCGCCTGATATGAAGTTAATGCAATATGTCAGCACTGTCGGAGCGATGGCACATGCGCCATTCTTATCATCTGTTTCCCCTAATTTCTTCGGCATTAATAGTTATGCTGAATTACCTGCGATTAAAGATCTTAAATCTGTCTTCGAAGGCCCTGCACATACGAAGTGGCGCTCTCTGAGAGAAGCAGAGGATTCGCGTTACTTAGGATTAACAGCACCACGTTTCTTATTACGCTTACCATACTCCCCAACAGAAAACCCAGTGAAAATGTTTAACTATTCCGAAAATGTTAAACAAGACCATGAGCACTACTTATGGGGTAATACCGCATTCTTACTCGCAAGCTGTATCAATGATAGTTTTGCACAATACCGTTGGTGCCCAAATATTATTGGCCCACAAAGTGGCGGTACCGTCAATGACCTCCCTGTACACATTTTCGAAGCGATGGGTGAATTACAAACTAAAATACCAACCGAAGTTTTAGTTACTGATCGTAGAGAATTTGAACTGGCAGAAGAAGGCTTTATTACCCTAACAATGCGTAAAGGTAGTGATAACGCGGCATTCTTCTCTGCAAACTCAGTTCAAAAAGCCAAAACCTTCCCAAATACCCCAGAGGGTAAAATGGCAGAAACTAACTATAAGTTAGGAACCCAGCTGCCATACATGTTTATTATCAACCGATTAGCTCATTACATTAAAGTGCTACAACGTGAGCAAATTGGCTCTTGGAAAGAGCGCCAAGACCTTGAGCGTGAACTGAATATCTGGCTTAAACAATATGTTGCGGACCAAGAAAACCCGCCAGCAGATGTTCGTAGTAAACGCCCTCTTCGTTCAGCTGAAATTAAAGTGCTTGATGTTGAAGGTGATCCAGGTTGGTATCAAGTCGCAATTCAAGTTCGTCCACACTTCAAATATATGGGCGCAAACTTTGAATTATCACTTGTTGGTCGCCTTGATAAAGAGTAACAGTGATGTCATTCAATCATGGCTGGTCCCCTAACAGCGGAGCCAGCTTATTCGATCGAATTAAGAGGAAAAATGCGAGTTTTTCCTCTCGTTCACGCACAAATACACTCATTGAATCAATTAAACAAAATTTAAATTATGTCCTGAATAGTCGGCCGAATGGTTGCCAAGGCTCACCATGTCTAGGGATACCTGATTTAAATGATGCGACTCAATCTGCGGTTGATTTTAAAGCCGAATTAGAGAATAGCATTGCAAGTTGCATCCTCACTTATGAACCTAGGATCACAAGTGTTGATGTGCAATTCATTGAAAATGATGCAGATAGTTTATCTTTACAATTCAGTATTAATGCTTGTATTGACTTAGATAATCAACAGCAACTCATTGAGTTTAATATGTATTTGGATAGTAATCGTAGATATCAGTTAAAGTAGCACTCTTATGTCATCAAAAAACTATTTTACGAATGAATCAGAATACTTAAAGGATTTGGCAGAACAAGTTGCGCAAGAAAAACCGCAGCTTGTTAATCTGTTATCCAATAAAATTCAAGATCCTGATAGTGCCCGTATTATCGACGGATTATCATATTTATCGGGTAATTTACGGCAGCAAATCGATAGGCAATTCCCTGAATTAACCAATAGCTTAGCAAATATGCTATGGCCAAATTACGCACGTCCTGTGCCTAGTATGACAATTGTTGAATACCAGCCTAATTATTCTGAATGCCACCACGCGATAAAAATTTCAGCAGGCCAACTCTTTAATGCAACACCTATTTATGTACAAAATGAAAATACCAACCAAGAAACTTTATTTCAATGTCGATTTAGCCAAAGTCGTGATCTCTGGTTAATACCAGCGAAAATTACGCAAACTTTACAAAGAACAACCGCCATTGAAATAACATTTGAATTGGATGGAATACAACCTCTCGCAAACATTGGTTTAAATAAATTATGTTTTTATTTAAATGGTTCTCCATTTACAACAAATCAGCTTTATTTTTTATTAAGTCAGCATATACAGAATGCCTCACTAGTCACAGATGAGCATGTATTGCCACTTAACCAGTTTGCAGTGAAACCTGTCGGTTTTCAAAAACAGGATGCATTACTCCCTTACCCAAAAAATAGTTATGATGGCTACCGCATCTTACAAGAGTTTTTCTGTTTTCCTGAAGCCTTTCTATTTTTGGATATTCAAGGAATGGATGACATTCCCTTAGCTATCCAAACCAAGCAATTCAAACTTGTTATTAATTTTGATAAAGAAATCCCCGATGGGGTTATTCTTCATAACGATAGTATTAAACTGAATTGCACTCCCATAGTGAATTTATTCCGTGCTGACAGTGAAGCAATCAATCTCACAGGAAAAGATGAGGAATATGTATTAAGCCCTAATTACCAATACGCCCACTGTTTTGATATTTTTTCCGTTAATGAAGTTTATGGATTACGCTATCCATCTGAAGCTAAAGCTTACCCGGTCACCTATACCGCATTTGAAAGTTTTTATCATCAAAACCATCACGAGCAAAATGATGGATATTATCGTTTAAAAATAACTCAAAAAGAGCGTACCTATGGTTACGCCCATCGGCTTTCTTTTGTTCGTCAACACGAACACCAATTACAACAATGCGAAGAAACGGTTTCGATTTCGCTCAATTGTACTAATCGCTATATCGCATCCCAGTTATCTACACGCTCAATTGATTTAGACCGTTCATTTATGCCTTATGGGCCTTTATCAGCTAAAAATTTATTCAAACCAACAGTTCCCTTATACCCACTGCTCGATAAAACGTTGTATTGGTCAGAACTAACTAATTTATCCCTAAATTATCAATCTTTACTGAACCTAGATTCATTAAAAAAAATATTACAACTTTATGATTTACCTTCAGTTTATGACAAGCAGACCGCAAGGCAATCCCAAAAGCGTTTAGATGCATTAGTTGATTTACATTCAGAGCATATCGAACGTATCTACAAAGGGCTGCCAGTTCGTGGTTTAAAAACAACCTTGGTAGTACGTCAGAACGCTTTTCTTTCTGAGGGAAGCTTGTTCTTGTTTTGCACTGTTATTGCTCAATTTTTTACCTTGTATACCAGCATTAATATGTTCCATGAGTTAGAGGTTCTTAACCTTGATAATAAGGAAATTTATCAGTGGCCAGCACAAATCAACCAGCACATACTGAAATAATCGATCGCTGGCTGGAACAAGCTGGCCCATCGGTTACAGAGTATAATTTTTATCAACTTGTTGAATTATTAAATAAAATGATTCATCAAAACATGGATATCACTCGTGATAGTAGCGATATTATTCGCTTTAAATCACACTCTAATGTTGCGTTCCCAACGAGAGATGTCGTGTCTTTTGAAAAAAATGCCACTCATCAATATGAGCTAGAAGTTGCTTTTCTCGGGCTACAAGGAAGCCAGTCACCACTTCCTGGTTATTACCTTGATGAATTTGCTTGGGAAGATGCACAGCAAATCCCAGGGATTTCTGATTTTTTAAATATCTTTAATCATCGATTGCTCTCATTGCTCTATCGTATCTGGCGAAAATATCGCTACTACATCTGTTTTGAGAATGAAGGCCAAGATTCCTTCTCCCAATATATGTTTTCTCTTGTTGGTTTAGGAAATGGAGTTAATCGCGGACGGATTAAAATCAATCACAGCAAAATGCTCGCTTATGCAGGGCTTTTAGCGAGTCCGAGCCGTTCAGCAGATGTCATTAGCAGTCTAATATCCCATTGTTTTGACTTAGAAAATGTATCGGTTATTGGTTGGGAAACGCGCCGTGTTCCTATCCCAGAATCACAACAAAATAAGTTAGGTATTATTTCTCATCAACCCGGACAAAAATCTCGCCCTCGAATGTTATTAGGTGAAAATTTTAGTCTTGGATCTCACATACATGATTGCAACGGAAAATGCACTATAGAAATTAGTGAGTTAACTATAGAGCGTTATATGCGTTTTTTACCTAACGGTAGTGATTTCGCTCCTCTCGTCGCCTTCGTTTCTTACATTTTTCATGAGCAATTAGCTTGGGATTTACGTCTTAGTATTGCCGAAGATCAAGCTGAAGGTTTCTGTTTAGGTAAAAAAAATCATAACCAATTAGGTTGGCAAAGCTTTTTAGGGAAACCGGCTAAAAAGCCAAGTGTCACCATTACGGTATTGGAATAAAAGACATGGATAAACATCAGCCAACAATTTCATTTAGCATAACGAATAGTGAACAACTAGAAAGTGGTTACCTACCGAGTGCAACATTGACCCAACATGGCGGCCTAATTGGTAGTGGCAATCAATGTGACTGGAAAATTCAAGACGGTGATGGTGCTATCTCTGCCAGCCAGTTTACTGTTTTCTGGAAAGATCAGCATTTTTGTTTAAAAGTAAACTCAGGCTCTGTTTACATTAATCACGCGATTATACCGTTACATCTTGATGCGGTGAAGCTTGCCCAAGGAGATCAAATTAGAGTGGGCAAACTGGTTATTACAACCAATATTAGTTTAACTGGGCAGCCTGTACAAAATATGATGGCAGCGACACCGCAATCTATTGTTGCAAAAGATCATAATCCTTTAGATTCATTATTTGATATTGATACGGTAAATAATGAAAACAAAGAGTCCCCATTTGTTCCAACTGTTCAAGGTGCTCTCACTACAGATCCCTTACAAGCGCTAGAAAATGAAAATCTCAGTTTAATTTCTAAGAGTCAATCCGTCGTCTCAGAACCTTCTTTATTGAGTGACCCACTCTCTTATTCACCTGCCCTTGCGATATCAGATAATCAAGAGAATACCATGGTACAAGAATTTATTGATTTACCCAAAATTACACCTTTCGAAGATGAACACATGACCGATATTGATCATGTTGCAATTAACCCTCTCATGAATGGTTTAGGTATCCATCTTAATTTAGCGAGCTCTCAACAAGCTAATGACTTTCTCATAGAACTCGGTAAAACAATGAAAGCTGCTGTTGAAGGTTTACTCGCTTTGCAGCAACAGCAGGAGAGTTTACAGGATAAGCAACTTCGCCCTATTGAAGATAACCCGCTACGTCTAAACAGTAGTTATGAAGATACGATGAAATTGATGTTTACAGATGAACGTAGCCCTGTTCACCTTTCAGCACCTTCCGCCGTCACTGAAAGTCTGCACAATATGCAGTTACATTACCATGCAAATCAAGAAGCGATATCGACAGCTTTAGCAACAATGCTTGCGGCTTTTTCTCCAGAACATTTATTAAACCGTTTTTCCCAATACCGACGTGCTTCAGATAACACGCCAATGACTGATGGCTGGGCATGGGAAATGTACAGTAACTATTACAAAGAGCTTTCTTCATCGCGGCAGCAGGGTTTTGAAAAATTATTCTATGAAGTTTATTCCCATGCTTATGACCGAGCATTAAGAAAAGGCCTAGAGGAAGCTTAAAATGCAGCTTAGAACTTTCTCAGTGTTACTGTTATTTGCCTCATTTTTCATTTTGAGTGGGTGCAGTAAAACGTTACAGACAGCGTCAAAAGTGGGGCAAATTCTATTGGACCCGTCGATTCCCGTTGGCTATCCAAAAGATCAGCCATCCACTGTTGATTTAACCATCCTCGCTGAACCCTATATTAATCCTAATCAGGAAGATGAAGCTGCACCGATAAATATCCAAATTGTTTATCTTAATGAAGATTCTTTATTTGGCTCTTTAGATCATGACCAGATAGAAGCTAAAGATGGGGACTTAGAGAAAGTTCTGAAGAAAAATTATATAGACCACCAAGATTACACTATCTTGCCGGGCCAATATAAGCCCTTCCCGACGATGACACTACAGGCATCTAATCGTTATATCGGCATTATTGCCTATTATTCAGACCCTGATAATGCGGAATGGAAAAAAATAGTTAAAGCCCGAGGAAAAGGACGACACTACTTTATTTTAGCTCACATTAGAGAAAACGAAATCGAATTTAGACAAGAAGAGGATGATTAATATGTCGACTAAAAATAGAGTAATTTGGCGTGAAGGGCTATTTATCAAACCTCAACATTTTCAGCAACAGCAACGTCATCAAGATTACGTTACTGAAAGTATTTTAAAGAGCTTTATCTCTCATTTTTGGGGATTCAGTACGTTATCGTTAAGTAACGATTTATATTCGTTAGGTCGTATTGGTATTCAAGAAGCTTCTGGCGTTATGCCAGACGGCACAATTTTCTCTATTCCAAACCAAGATTTATCACCACAACCAATTGATATAAAAAACATTACTGATAGTGATAGTAATGTCATCTACCTTGCCTTTCCTTTAGCTAATGGGAACGTTGGTGAAATCTCAAATGAGCATAATGGGAGCCGTTTACTTTCACGTTATAGTGAAAGTACAGAAAATGTTCGTGATTTACATACTGAAAATGGTGATTTAAGTACTATCCACGTTGCACGATTAAACCCTATCCTCAAGCAAGGTAAAAGTGGCTTAGACGCTTACGTGGCATTGCCCATATGCCGTATTAGAGAACGTAATGCCAACGGAAGCTTAACGCTTGATAACGATTATATTCCAAGCCTCCTGAATATTCGGGCATCGCTATTACTCAATGAATTTCTTACTGAGATTGAAGGCACTTTGTATGAACGAGGTAAACAAATAGCCTCCCGAATTGGTGCCCCTGGCCAGCAAGGTGTTGCGGATGTCGCTGAATTTATGATGCTACAAGTACTCAACCGCACCTATCCACTTTATTCACATTATGCGCAAGAGCCAGTCATTCACCCTGAAAAGCTTTTTCGCGATTTATTGGAACTTTGTGGCGAGCTACAAACATTCACGAATTCGTCTCGCTTACCCGATACCATTGCAAAATATAAGCACTTTGATTTAACAGATAGTTTTCTCCCATTAATAAAAAGTATCCGTGAAGCATTAAGTGTTGTCTTGACGCCGCGTGCAATTCCTATTCCGTTACAAATCCAAGAACACGGTATTCGAGTGGCGACTATTCATGACAAACAACTACTCCAAAAAGCGGAATTTATTATTGCAGTTAAGTCACAGATGCCACAGGAACAACTACGCCGGCAGTTCCCACAGCAAACTAAAGTGACCACGGTAAATAATATTCGTAGCTTGGTCAGTGTTCAAATACCGGGAGTCCCTTTATCCCCTCTTTCAACTGCTCCACGGCAATTACCTTATCATTCTGGGTATAACTACTTCCATTTTGATCAACAAGGTAATGAATGGAAGGGGATCCAGCAGGATGGCAATATCGCCTTCCACGTTTCTGGCAATTTCCCTGATTTAGATATTCAGTTATGGGCAATAAGAGATGGAGCACTCTATGACTGATAATATTTTGCTTAATCACGATGTTGATAGCGGTATTTCACAGAAGAATTACCAAATCCCACTTAGGGGTAACAACATTAACCCAATGATCGATGCTGCAACGCCACTTTTAGGTATGGTTTTACGAATGAAAGCGATGTCTGAAACGCCACTTTCAGAGAAACTTTACCAGCAAGTGGTCATGGACATCACGTCTATTGAACAGCAACTGCAAATACAAGGTTACGAGCCTGGGGCCATTGTTTCGTTTCGTTATGTCTTGTGCACTTTTATTGATGAAACAGCTCTTGGATTGGGCTGGGATCAAGAAAATGGCTGGGTAAAACAGTCATTACTTGTCCACTTTCATAATGAGTCATGGGGTGGCGAAAAGGTCTTTATCTTAATTGAAAGATTATTAGGTGAGCCCAAACGTTACCTCGACCTCATTGAGTTTATCTACCTTTGTCTCTGTCTTGGATACCGAGGTCGTTACAAAGTATCTGCGGGGCAAAATGATGAATTTAACCATTTGCTTAGACGCTTACAAAAACAAATACAACAACTTAAAGGCGATGCAAAACCGATTATCCTGTTTGAAAAAGGGGATAACAAGCAGAGCCGCTACCGTTTAGGTAAGCGGTTAGGCGTACGTTACATCATCATTGGTGCGGCAATATTAGCATTTATTATTTATCAGATTTACTCATCCCAACTGAATTACCAAACACTCAGAATTGTGGAACAACTTAATACTTTACTCGGCTAGGACGCATTATGATCCAAATTGATCTCTCAACACTTGTTAACCGATTACACCCGATTGCTAAGCATGCGTTAGAAAGCGCAGCAGCCTACTGTGTAAGCCATCAACAACCTGAAATTACGATTGCTCAGTTTCTTCAGAAACTCATTGAAACGCCATTAACTGACATTCGCCTAATCAGCCAGAAGAGCACTTTGGATATTAATAAGCTGTCAGAATTATTAGATATTCAAATTCCACCTCATCAAGCCATTACACAGAGCTATCCGAGCTTCTCTCCTTTATTGGTAGAGTGGATGAAAGACAGCTGGTTACTTGCATCGACAGAATTCAACCACAGTGAACTTCGCTCAGGTGTTCTCTTTCTCACATTATTACAAATGCCGTTGCGTTACCTCCCAAAACCGGTTGCAGACATGCTTTCACAAGTTAATCGAGAGCGATTAAAACTCAGTTTTGATAAGTGGACAGAAGGGTCTGCTGAATCGCCTTTTGACGAACAAGCACCTCAAAATAACGGCAAAATCGCGTCGGACTCATTGTTAGCAAAATTTACGCAAAACATGACCGAACAAGCTCGAAATAATGAGCTCGACCCTGTTTTATGTCGCGATCATGAAATCGACCTTATGATTGATATCCTTTGCCGCCGTCGGAAAAATAACCCTGTCGTCGTTGGGGAACCAGGCGTTGGGAAAAGCGCGCTTATTGAAGGCCTCGCATTGCGTATTATCGCCGGTGAAATCCCTGAAAAATTAAGAGGATGTGAACTTCTAACCTTAGATTTAGGTGCATTGCAAGCTGGTGCAGCGGTTAAAGGTGAATTTGAGAAACGCTTTAAAGGCATCATGCAAGAAGTTTCTCAATCTCCTCACCCCATAATTCTATTCATTGATGAAGCGCACACATTGATTGGTGCAGGTAATCAACAGGGTGGCCTAGATGTTTCCAATTTATTGAAACCTGCATTAGCGCGCGGTGAATTGAGAACAATCGCCGCAACCACCTGGAGCGAGTATAAAAAATACTTCGAAAAAGATGCTGCACTAGCCCGCCGTTTTCAATTAGTTCAAGTTAAAGAACCCACATCTGCGGACGCAATTATCATTATGCGTGGTTTACGCGGTATTTATGAAAAAGCACATAATGTTTTTATCGATGATGAAGCACTTCGAGCCAGTGCTGAACTCAGTGAACGTTATATTTCAGGACGTCAATTACCTGATAAAGCCATTGACGTATTAGACACTGCATGTGCAAGGGCAGCGATCAATTTATCTTCGCCGCCAAAAATGCTCTCTTCATTAAAAACAGATCTCCAGCAAATAGAGATGGAGACAGCGATATTAAAAAGAGAACATCATCTTGGCTTGGATAATCACTCAGAACGCCTTGAGGAATTAGCATCAAAAGCAAATGAGATTGAGCAAAAAGCTTCCGATATACAACAAGCATGGGAACAACAACAAGCGCTTGTTTCGCAAATTATTACTTTGCGCTCAACGTTATTAGACGATGAGAATACTGAGCCCCAATCTGAAGAAACTTGCCAAGTTGATGAGCTGAAACAGGAATTGCAAACATTAGACCAGCAACTTGCTCAACTACATGAAACACATTTGCTTGTTTCGCCACACGTCGATAAAAAACAAATTGCAGCCGTTATCGCAGAATGGACAGGCGTACCATTAAACCGATTATCGCAAGATGCTTTATCTATTGTTACAGACCTTCCCAGCTATTTAGAAGAAAGCATTAAAGGGCAATCATTAGCAATACAGTGCTTACATAAACATTTGTTAACGGCACGCGCTGATTTACGCCGCCCAGGTCGCCCTCTTGGTGCATTTTTATTGGCAGGGCCAAGTGGTGTCGGTAAAACAGAAACCGTGATCCAAATTGCACAATTAATGTTTGGTGGAACTCAATACCTAACGACTATTAATATGTCTGAGTTTCAAGAAAAGCATACGGTATCTCGTCTCATCGGTTCGCCACCAGGTTATGTCGGCTATGGTGAGGGGGGGATATTAACAGAAGCTATTCGTCAGAAGCCTTATTCTGTTGTACTACTTGATGAAGTCGAAAAAGCCCATCCAGACGTTCTAAATTTGTTCTATCAAGCATTTGATAAAGGCGAGATAGCCGATGGTGAAGGACGAGTCATTGATTGTAAAAATATCGCATTCTTCCTAACGTCTAATTTAGGTGACCATGTGATTACCGCGTATGCGGACAAGCCTGATGAGCTGCAAGATGCACTTTATCCTGAGCTCACCACATTTTTTAAACCCGCCCTACTGGCCCGCATGGAAATTGTTCCTTATTTACCTCTTTCGGCTGATATTTTACGGCAAATTGTTGATAGTAAGCTGACGCGTCTTATGATCTTATTGAAACAACGTTTTAATGCAAAAATCCAGTTAGAAGATAGCGTCCCTAATGAAATTTTACGTCGAGCTTCTCGCGCTGAAAATGGTGCTCGTATCTTAGAATCAATTATTGACGGTGCCTTATTACCGCCTCTTTCTTTGTTGCTCCTTCAATTCAGTGCCCGTAATGAAACCATCTCCCATATTCGTTTAACAACGGAAAATGATGAATTTATTGCGGAGGTTAACAAAGAAAAATGAAAGCAAGACTAAAAAATGCACTTGCTCTTCTTGAGTGCCGTGACGTAGAAGCGCTAGCCGTTCAATTTTTGACATATAGTTTTTCGCGTAGCGTATTCAGCGGGCTAATTATTTCATTGGTCAATAAAACCGAAAATAGATTAGAAAGCTGGAACATTGACCACTCACTCCAAGTTCAAAGCCATTTTTTAGACACTGATATTACTGATGCCGATCACCCTTTAATTCAACTTGTATTAAAGGGTGAACCCACATTTTGGAAGAATTTACAGCAAGGTAGCTACATTAATAACGCGTCATTACGTGATTTTATTTCGCAGCTTCCTGTTAATACTGGGCTGTATAGCTTACCACTGCATGATCTGAACCATAAACCATGCGGTGCCATTATTCTTTTAGGGCAGGCCAAAGAGTTAGAAAATTTCGAGCAAGGCATTTTCCCTATTTATTGCGAGCTCTTTCATCAGCAATTAAAACGCATTCTTGAATTGGCAAATACGCAACAAAAAATTTCGCACTTGCAATATCTCAATCAGTTGCAGAAAGAAAAGGAAGTAAGCCTCAATGAGGCCTTAAACATATTAACGGCATCAATCACAAGTATGGAACCAATAACAAATAACCCAAAAGATATTAATGATTTAGAGGCTGCTGTAGAGAGCTATGAAAAAGAAATTTTATTAAACAAGCGGCGTGAGCTAAAGGGAGATATCAACGCAATGGCAGAACATCTCAACATATCTAAGCGTGCGCTGATATATAAATTGAAGAAGTACGGAGTATAAAATGAAAATACTGAAACTCTTTTTTTGCTCTTTGATGCTAGTTTTCTTCGCTTTGTCTGGAAAAGCTGAAAGCAATATTAGCCGGAAGATCGCTGAAGAACTCACCCAGTGTCGTCTAGAATCTTCTCAGCTTATTCGCTTAGATTGCTATGACAAAATAGCGCTGTCCTCGACGCCTGCAGCAAATACTTCACCTAATATTGCTCAAATGGGGAAAACTTGGCGCCAAGCTTATGAACACGAAATGAAACGTGTCGAAAATAGTGCGGGTTTCTTAGTCTCAGTACCTGAAAATGGTGATTACCCCGTCATTATGACTATCCCTGCCATTGGTTTTCAACCTCCGCGCCCTGTTCTCATGTTGAGCTGCATCGACAACATTACCCGTATGCAGATTATTTTACCCAATAAACAAGATGCAGGCAGTGTCATGGTCTCGACTGATAGAACGCAATTCACTGCAGAATGGTTTTTACGCGAAAATGGCTATGTATTGGAATCAAGCCGTGGTTTACCTGGCATAGATGAAATCAAGCGTTTATTAAATGGCGAAAAATTGACTTTAAAATTAACTAATAACGAAAAACTAACGTTCAATATTTCAGGGATGTCCCAAGAAATTAAACCATTAAGAGCCGCTTGCCACTGGTAAAAATAATGACAAACAATACCCCTTATTCTTGGAAAGAACAGTTACTTGCCCATCTTGATGAACAGCTGGTGTGTAGTGCTGTGAACGATAGTGACCCCGACTGGGAGTATATCGATAGTGAAATGATAAAATTCGGCTCTCTCAGTCACAGCCAATTAGATGTTAAAGAAATTCAACGTCGGTGTTTGCGGTTGCTTGAAACACAGACAAAGGATTTCCGCTTAATCGTTCACTTATTACGTACCTTACAGCATGCAGGTGAACCTAAAGAATTAGTTTTAGCAGCGCAGATCCTTTCTGATTTTACGCGCCAATATTGGCATGTCTGCTATCCAACGAATATTAAGCTCAAGCTACGCTTAGCGAACCAAATTATAAAACGCTTCGAGTCAGTAAACGATATTTTTTGCCGTTCTGCTAATAGCAAAATGCGTGATGATATCCTGGGATCTTTTGCCTATTTAGCTCAATTTTGGCATGAACAGAGCCCCGAACTTTCTGAACAAATTGATGCATTGAGCCGAGGTTATCAGCGAATTGAAGAAAGCGAACAGCCCATAGTGTTAGCTTCAGCACCAAAAGAAGCCGCAATGCCTATTACTGAAACTGTACAACCACCAGCAAATAGCTTTGTCATGCCAGCAATCAATATAAATCAGCATGACGAAAGACAATGGAAGCAAACGCTACTCCAAGTTTCAGAAGTTATTTGTTTACAAATGCCTGAAAGTTCAGTTGGTTATCGCTTACGACGTTATGCTATCTGGCATTCCATTACAATGTTGCCCCAAGCCGATCGTCAAGGTAAAACCCCCTTAGCGCCGGTTTCGATGGATCGCATAATGGATTACAAAGCCCAACTTTCTCAACCATCAAACTCCCTATTAAATAATGTAGAGCAAAGCTTATCACTATCGCCTTATTGGCTAGAAGGCCACATGCTCGCAGCACAAGCAGCAGCTAAACTGGGTTATTCAGAAGTCGCGAATGGTATCGCAGAAGAGTTACGTCTTTTTTTAGCTCGCCTTCCAAACCTCGTCAATTTGCATTTTTCTGATATGAGCCCTTTCGTCCCCGACAGCGTGAAAGAATGGTTAGAAGATTGTCGCCAAACAGAGAGTGGCCAATTATCTCATTCAAATACCACATTATTACAGCAAGACGTTTTACTGTGCTATGAACAACAAGGGCTTGAAGCCGCATTGAAGCTCATTGAATCAAGCCTTGTAACTGCAATAGAGCCTAGAGATAAATTTTATGGGCAATTATTGTCAGCGCAACTATTCGAGCTCTCAGGAATGGGCTATATGGCGGCCCACTTATATCAGCAACTTTATACCGCTACTTTACACTTTTCACTCGAGGATTGGGAACCCAGCCTCGTAAGACAACTCGTTCAAAAAACAGACAAAATACCAGAAACAACAATGACTATGGATAGGGATCTACAATAATGAAATTACCGTTTTTCTCCATTTCAAACATAACCAATTCGGTAAAAAAACTGTTTTTTGCTGATAGGCCAAAAATTGCCTCCTTTTTCCTATTTTTATTAGCGTTACTCCCTGCGCTCGTCATTGTGTGGATTTGGTGGTGGGGGCCGACATTCACTTATCAAGACTCAATGCCATTTAGTACACTCACCTCACGCTGGCTTGCTACGCTAATTATTATTTTGCTTGTCGTCAGTTGGATAGGTTTAGTTACATGGCGTCGAGTAAAAAAACTTGAAGCGTTAAAACTCGATGTTGAGTTAACCGTTGTTGACCCCGTTAGGCAGGATATTGACTTCCAAAATCGTTATTTAGACTATTGGAAATCTCAATTTACTCGTCACTTAAATGGCCATTCTAAGGCTGTTTATTTGCGCCCTTGGTATTTTGTTTTAGGTGCAAACCAAAGCGGAAAACATAGCTTATTGAAAAATACGCTGAATCCATTGGATATAGCGCCAAGTGACAATATCGTTAATGAACAAAAGCTGCCTTTAAATATTGAGTGCTTGTTGACGGATAGTGCCGTTCTTTTTGTTCCTAACGGCAAGCTATTGACTCAACCAAATGAACATAATGAGAAACCTCAACTCTATCATCGGTTGTGGGAAGAGTTACTTAATTGGATAAAGACTAATCGCTCAAGACAACCCATGAACGGGATTATTTTAACGGTAGATACCTTATCCCTACTCACCAATACGAAAGAGCAAAACAGCCAATTGATTGCTGACCTGCAAATGCGTATTGAAGAAATTAGAATGACTTTTAATAGTCAACTACCATTATATATCGTATTAACGAAGCTCGATTTACTACGTGGTTTCGATTCAATGTACCAGTCATTGGATGCGCAACAACGTAACCAAGTACTGGGTGTTTCTTTCGACCTTAAATCTCAAAAAGATTGGAAGACGGGTTTAACGCACTTCTGGTTACAGTGGGTTAACCAAATGAATAGCGCACTACCTGAAATGATGCTACAACGAGCAGAAGGTAATCAACGTAGTGATTTATTCAGCTTTGTACGTCAAATAGAAGGGTTACAGAGCCACGTTATAACATTAATTAATGCACTGTTGATTAATAACGAACAACATAACATTTGTTTAAGGGGTGTTTATCTCACCTCTGCATTACAGATTGGCCAAATAGACGATGTCTTTAGCCAAACGGCATCCGTGCAATACCATTTACCGACAGCCCCACTAACAACTTGGCCAATCAATGATAGCCACCCTTACTTTACACATAATTTATTTGACCAAGTCCTTTTCAGTGAGCCCAATTTAGCAGCTGAAAATCAATATTGGGTCAAAAAACACCGTTCTCGTCTCTTAGTCACAACACTGGCCAGTTTTGCCGGTTTAATTGCGCTTTGGAGTGGTTGGAATCACTATTATGATAAAAACTACCGCGCCGGTGAGAGTGTGCTTAATGAGGTTAAAGCCTTTAGAACGATAGATAATAACGTCCAAAAAGATACTGATGGTAGCTTACAACTTCCCGTCCTCAACCCATTGCGTGAAGCGACACTTGCCTATGGGAACCACCGCGATAAAAATGCGCTGTTTTCTGATATGGGGCTGTATCAAGGCCAAAAAGTCGGCCCACAAGTTGAGCAAGTTTATCTGCAATTACTGACCGAACGTTTCTTACCCGCAATTATGTCAGGGCTTTTAATTGAACTTAATAATGCAGATAAGGGCAGTGAAGATAAACTCGAAATTTTACGCATTATGCGCATGTTAGAAGATAAAACAGGGCGCAATAATGGCATGGTTGAAGACTTTATGGCGAATTATTGGAGCCATCTCTTCACTGGGCAACGTGAAAAACAAATGCTATTAAAAGCACACTTACGTTATGCGCTTGAACACACGGATTGGAAAGCGGAACGAGACAACGGTCTGATGACTGCGATTAAGGCCTTCACGCCTTTTGCGACCCCCATTAAAAATGCCCAGAAAGAACTCAGTGTGTTATCGCTTTATCAACGTGTGTACCAGGCATTACGGCTAAAAGCCAACCAAGAACTTTCAGCGCCTTTAAATTTGCAATATCAGATAGGCCCAAGTTTTAATACTGTTTTTACCGCTATTGATGAGGATAAATTAGAAATCCCACAGTTTTTAACACGTTCAGGATTATTAAACTATTTTATTCGCCAAAATGACAAATTAGTTGAACTCACGTTGCTTGATGCTTGGGTGCTCAATCTCACATCAAATACCCAATATAGTGAGAATGACCGTAAAGAAATTCAACGTCAAATCAGTGAGCAATATATCAGTGATTATATCGCTCAATGGCGTAACGGAATGAGTAATTTAGAAATTCGTGAATTTGACTCAATCCAAGATGAAATCATCGCTCTTGAACAAATCATCAGCGGAGAACAGCCTTTACGTCGTGCCTTACAAGTTTTGCGTGATAATACGGTCATTCCATCCATTGATGAAAACTTACCTATTGAGAAACAAAAAGCCTTGATGGCAGAACCTTCTTACCGTTTATTAACTCGTTTAGATAGAGAATTCACACCCCAAACAGAAATACTGGTCAGTAATCAAGGAGAAAACTTACAGAATCTCAATCAAAAATTGAATGATTTGCATCGATATTTGTTGGGAATACAAAACTCTCCAGTACCGGGCAAAGCGGCACTTAAAGCAGTTTCCATGCGACTCAATGAT
This sequence comes from Providencia sp. PROV040, assembly GCF_032706145.1. NCBI lineage: Bacteria > Pseudomonadati > Pseudomonadota > Gammaproteobacteria > Enterobacterales > Morganellaceae > Providencia > Providencia sp. PROV040. The sequence continues at coordinate 3,119,331 of NZ_CP120530.1, forward strand.
AATAATAAAGATGCCATATTTGAACTATCACAAATGGCTAAAACATTGCCTGAACCGCTCAATCGTTGGGTAGATGAACTTGCAGAACAAGCCTGGAATGTTGTCCAGAAAGAAGCTATTCGACATATGGAAGTTGAATGGAATGAAAATGTTGTAAAACAATATAATACCTATATTGCTGGTCGCTATCCGTTTAATCCAAACTCAAAACAAGATGTTCCATTAAGTGAGTTCGAACGCTTCTTTAAACCTAATGGCACACTCGATAGCTTCTATCAACAGAACTTACGTTTATTTGTTGAAAATAACTTAGTCGATAATAGGGATAGTCAATCACTGATCCGCTCTGATGTTTTAGCGCAAATTGAAACTGCAAATCGCATAAGAGAAACCTTCTTTAATGCACAAGGTAATTTAGAAGCACAATTTGCAGTTGAACCCCTTTCATTAAGTGGCAATAAACGCCGTAGTATCTTAAATCTTGACGGTCAGCTTATTGATTATGCCCATAGCCGCAGCCATGTCACGCATCTCGTTTGGCCAAACTCGATGCGTTCAAATATTGAAAGTAAACTGACTCTAGTTCCGCTTTCCGGCGATAAATCGCCTCGTTCAATTAGTTTCTCAGGACCGTGGGCACAAATGCGCTTAGTCGACAGTGCGAAGTTAATGAATATCAAATCCAATTCATTCGATATTCGTTTCACGATTGATAGCGGAGATATGACTTATCGAGTACTCGTTGATGAGTCTAATAATCCTTTCTTCGGAGGATTATTCACAAAGCTCCGTTTACCTGAAACCCTTTACTAATGTGATTGCCTCCACTTTATGTGGGGGCATAGGATATTCAACGAGATGAAATCAGAACATTTAGTCATTAAAATCGGGAGCTCCCCTTTAGATACTCCTGAATTTATTGCTCTTAAAACAGAATTTAACAAGTTAAGTCATCCTGCACGTCCGGAGGTCAGTTGGACGCTTATTGAATCACTTTGTTTGTCTCTTTTTAAAAATCATGGTATTGACCTACAAAGCGGTGCTTATTACACAATTGCACGACTACAACGCCATGGACTCAGTGGCTTTACTGAAGGCTGCGAATTATTAGCGAGTGTTATTGTTACTCATTGGGATGCGTTATGGCCTGAAAAACCGAATCAACGAACAGAAGCACTCAACTGGTTTAATACAAAGGCTAGCGCCCTGCTACGCCAGCAAACCTATGAAACAAAAGACCTCCGTTTGGTTTACCGCTCAGAACGCGCGCTACAATTAATCATTGATAAACTGGCTAAAACAACGTGGGAAAAACTGCCTAAAATTGAAAACTTGTTATGGTTCTTTCAAAATCTAGCCAAACAACTTGAAAAACAGGAAGAATATGCAAAACAAAATACATCCGAATCTGTCACGCTCCCGCCTTTAGTGTATATACAACAACCTGCTAAACAGGTAGAGCAACCATCACCAACATTTATTTTTGACCCCCCAGAGCCCGCATCAACATTAACAGTAACAACTAAAAAAATGAGCGCTACCCGTGGTTTTATATGGGGTTGTGTGCTCAGTAGTGCACTCTTTTTAGTCAGTGGATTTAGCGCCTATGTTTATTTTAAACATGAGATGGAGGCTATAACGTCCATTCCTGAAGGTGCTGTTGCCAAATGGTTATTTAAACCCGAAATAAATACCTATGAATATCATTTAGCTTTGCTCGAAAAGCGTTCCCCTCTCGCTAACTTGAAACTGATCGAGAACATGCAAGAAAAAGCAAAATCTTATTGGCCTGCGGATGCTGATCAGGCTTACTTCAGCCGAAATTGGCAAAACCAATATGAGGCGCGTTTAGAAAATATGCCTATTAATGATAGTTGGTCTGAAACAGCAATGTTGTTGCAGCAACTTTCAAATAAAATTATTCAACAAGAAAAAAACCGAGGTAGTTTTACATTATCCTATTTAAAAACTGCCATCTATGACATTCAAAAGCAGCACAATAAAGTGGAGCCTATTGAAGAAAAGCTCCGTCAATTATCGCTACAAATTAAAAATGGGCAACCGGTTCCCCCTGCCACACTCATCAATATTGATAATAAAATTAATGGATTATTAGCTCGTTACTATGAATTACAAAAACAAGCAGAGCAAAAAGGTTTAAAACCCAGCTCATATTCATCTTTTGGATTAAGTCATGAGTGAAATAAAATATATTAAAGAAAAGCAATACTTACAAAAGCTATATAGTGAATATGCAGATAAAAAGCCACATTTAGCTGATGTATTAGATCCTCAAGATCCGCAGACAAGCTACCTATTAGAAGGGTTTGCTTTTTTATCTGCGCGTTTACAGGATAAAATTGACGATGCATTTCCTGAAATTACATTGCCCCTACTGCAACGACTAGACTCCCAAGCTATAAAAGGGCTTCCAGCAACGACTATTGTACAAATTGACCAAAGTGAATTGCTTTCTTTTCCAGTAGAGATAAATAAAGACCATCTTGTCTTAGGTAATAATGGGGCTCGCTTTAGTTTTTGTCATGAATTCGTCGTAGCACCCTATAGCCTTCTCGCTAGAAAAGTGATTCAGCACCCAAATCGTTCTTGTATTTCACTTGAATTACAGTATCGAGGTGAAACTAAATTTCATTCAACAAGTTCACTTGATGTTTTTTTAGGAGCCAATAAAAAAATATCAGAAACCTTACTACTCGCATTTAGCCAGTATTTTGAAAAAATTGAAGTCATCCATAATCATATTCGCTATGAGGGAGATCCCCTTAACTACGCTTTCGAGCCCAAAATCGGAAAACCCTATAAAATTTTCCCACAAGAAAATGCATCACTCAGTGCTCCACAGCAATTATTGGAAGGCCTTTATTTACCTCATGTTCATCATTTTGTTGAGCTCAATATTCCCCAAGTTGTCACTGAGTTAGATTGGGAGCAAGAAAGGCGTTTTACAGTTAACATCTATTTCAATCAACAGCTTCCTTTGACACAAGAGGAATGTGAAAATAGCTTTTATTTAAACTGTGCTCCGGCAATGGATACCGAAGCACAACACACCTTGCTAATTGATTTTAAAGAAAATAAATCAAGTTATTTGCTTCCTATCCCTAGCCATCACTACTTGGCTGACCTCTTTGAAATTCAACTTTCACTTGAGCCACATGAACAAGAGAGAGGCATATATTGTCATTTTTATCCTACGACAGAATTGACGGCATCTTCACGCCTTATGCCTCAATACCATAAAACCCTTTTTTACTCCTTAACGATGGAGAAAAATATCACGGGGCATACCCTTTATTATTTAAACTTTTTTGATAATAAAGGCGCCCCTATGGTAACACCGCCCAGCTTACATTTTTCATGTGTTTATATAGGCTTTGAACGTAACCAAAAAAACGAAATTGGCTTATTAAACCAACACAGTGAAAAAATGCCTGACGGAATTAAAACAGGAAATATCACATTATTATCACCTTGCTATCCTCCCATCGTTAATAACCACCATTTTTGGCAATTACTATCCCATTACAGTGCTAATGCCTCAATGCTAATGTCATTAGAAAGCGTAAAACACTTAATTGCTGATTATATTCTCTATCGAGATACTGATAGGCAAGTGACACGAAGATGTGAGCGATTATTATCTGGGCTCATTGAGCTGAAAACACATTTATATGACCATATCTTAAAAGGTAAACCCTACCGGTGCTTATCTTTATCTCTACTACTTGATAACGCTCAATATGAAAGCGAAGGTGAAGCCTTTGTATTTACCACTCACCTCTATCACTTTTTCCCATTTTGCCTATCCGCGAATATGTTATTAGAGATGTCGGTGACACTGAATAACGAGAAAAAAACAAGGTGGCATTTATCCCCATCCCCCCTAAAAGGACATAAGTCGATGATTTAACTATCTCTTAATGAGTAACTAATTAAAGTATCCCAAAGACTACCTCAATATAGTAAAGGGGAGCATAAAAAGTGTGGCGCAAAAACGCTTCAATTGCATCCCCACCCCATGAACCTATGAGGCAGCGTTGCCTGCTTTTAAAGTTTCAAGGTTGCAGTGACTCGCTGTTGTAACGAGCGAATAATCCTATCTCTGTTTAATGGCTAGAATTCATAAAACCCATCTCACTGCGGCGAAGGTATTCTTGCCCAAACTCATTGTTCAGCTCGCAATCACAAGAACTCAGTCTATTATTTAATTTATATTATTTCAGTAAATATATCATAGAAAATAAGAATGATATTTTAGATAAACTTGATTACAGGTGTAATTATTTTCCTTAATTCTAATAAATAATCAATAGCATTTACTTTGTTAGATGCATTAAAATTTAATGTTTCTAGTTTTTGGATAATGGGATCAAAGCAATAAATTTCATTTTCATTTAATCCCCCATATTTTTCAACTAAAGAAAGAAAAAAGACCATATTGATAACGACTCCAACCTTCATTTACCCAACAATTAAGTAAGTTATCGGGTAAAATAGTTTTCCATCTCACAATATATTCAGGTGAAACATAACGAGAAGTTGTTGCTTCACCAAGACTATCGATTATTGATGCGAAGTAAAGATCTCTCATTATATTTTCTCTTTGAATCTAAATATTAATTTCATTAATTTCTGGTTCAGCCAATTGGGCTAAAATAGACAAATGAATACGTGCATCGACTTTTTGTATGTATTTAATATCAAGTTCCCCACCTAAAATAATCGCAGGTTCAAAACCAAATATTTCATTATCACCAAGAGGCCCAAATTTTTTTACCGCTTTTTCAAATAGGCCTTTTTTGTTATAGTCATCAATTTCAGATAAAACAAATAGTGACTCTATTGTGTTATTTTTAAATTTCTCCATATTGATATTATTGATCGTTTTTTTCTGCACAAAAATCGTATTATAAATTGAACTTATATCTATACAATGACCTGTTCTTTCACCGCATAAATAGATATTCCCAAATCCATTAATGGCAATCGCATGAAAACTATCAATTTCCTCTAAATAGGTGTTTTCCAGCCACTCATCGACAATATCCTCATAGTCATCAGGATCTACAATTGTAAATAATCCATTATAATAACTACTCCATCCTTCATTGTGCCAATAAGTTAAGAGTAATTCAGGTAACTTTCCTCGCCACTTATCGATTTCTTCCTCAGAAACAAAACGAGATATAGTGGCTTCTCCAAATTTTTCAACAAATAATTCAAAAGCTTCATCGCGCATTTTATTTTCCTTTTCCTCGGCAGACTTCTAATTCTATCGTTACTTTTATTAAATTGTTTGATTTACAGTAAGGCAAGGTATCCTGATAACCATATTAATACGGTGTTCTCTGTTGGAAATCAGGTGCACTTAAATACTCTCTTACGCCAGGATCAAACTCAACATCCATCGCTTTATCTGAGTTTAAGATACTTATGATGGCGTCTAGTCCTGGCCTAATGGGACCTAAAAAATGAATATTTTGTTTCTTTTGTATCAGTACCACCGGAATTACATCTAGATCAATTTCACTCACTAATTCAGGATATTCATCGATATCAATCCAAATAAAACAATCATCAACAAATCTTTCAGACAAAAGTGTGAAAGTGTCTTTCCATGATTCACAATTATGGCACCAAGAAGCACAAAAGCTTATCACCAGTTTTTTTCCAAAGGCTGATTGATAACGAATATTATCTTTATTTAAATCTGGATAATTAATCACCTCTACTCCTTATATTTATTCGATTAAAGTAACAAATATTATTGTATTTAATTTTATTACTCAGATGAAATAAGTGCCAATTTGCTATATGTCTTTCAAGCTGACAACCATTTTGAATAACCGCCTCACAATGAGAAATAGAAATAGTTTTACCTAAAAGTACTTTCCCTTTAAAATTCAGTGATAGTACTGTCCTTTTTACTGCTTCTTGATTAACTTGATTAACACTTGATGAAAGAAAACGAACTCGGCTATCAACCGCTAATTCGGCCTGTTCTACAGAGGCAAATGTCAATTCAGGTGAATTCACATCAATGCCTGTAATCAAACAAATACCTTTAAATGCTAAGCGCGATAATTCAGGGACATCAAGATAACCAATAAGGTTTTGAAGATAAGCGGTATTACCGGAATTAGCATAATAAACAATCTTTAAGTAATCAGGCAGTAATTGTATTTGTTCTGATAATACAACTCCATCAAGCATAGAAGATGTATAACCCATCAATCTAGCGATATTCTCTATTATTTGTGAATGAATTAAACCTTTACTTCCTTTTAAGCTATTTTCATTTAAATACAACTGAATGAGTTGAATTAATGCGGAATAAATACGATTATAGTCATCTGAAAGCCAACTAATTGCCTCTATAGCGGCATATTTTATTGTAAGGTCTGTTTCATGATTAAAGAGCTGCCATAGGTCTTCAGATACGCTATTTAGTCCCATATTTTTCGTATAGTCACATAGCGCTATTTTGACCTCTTTTGATGGGGAACTTAAATACTGTAAAAACGTTTCGTATTGAATAACCTCAGCATCATATGCTTTTATTTTCAATAGCGCGATATAAAACATAAATAAATCAATATCTTTAAGTATTGCTAATTGCGCATTTCTAGATGTGATTTCCACCCGAACTAGAGCATCTATAGCACCAATAAATGCATCAAAGCCTAATGTTTTTATCGTTCGCCAAAAATTATCAACGTCTTTCTCATTATCTAACTCATTAAAAAGCGAAGCATAAATAAAGGCATCCTCATAACCTTTCCAACGTTTTAATGCGGACAATGCTTCATGTAAACCAAGCTGCCCGGCATGATATAAACCGTCAAGGTTCGCGTTTAATAGTGCATTAAAGTGATTAAATCGCTCTACATTAATTAATGAAGAATAACGGCTTTCATGTAGCGTTTTATAATAAAACGTCGCATTATTCAGATGCTGCCGAATAATCGGAGTTGGATTTAGAAAATCAATAGAGATTACTGTTGACATATTTTTATCTACTAAACATGTTTTATTAACTATAAGGCCTAACAATCTTATGCCATACCGTTCCATCATACAGGTCTACACTATAATCACCCGCTACCACTAAAATGCCGTCACGCACATCCATATGGCCAGACAGAAGAACAGATTCATCACCATCCATCGGGCGTACCATTTCATTGCCGTCCCAACACTGTAAACGATAGTCATCACAAGCCCAGACTTTATCTTCAAACCAGCGCAGTTGATTCAGTAAAATCGTCGAGCCCCCGTGGTACAATTTTTCCCATTGGAATTGACGGCCACGCCATAGGCTGCCGCCTTCACCACCGATATACACATAACCATCTGGGGCGCACAGCACTGCGCTTAATTGTTCATTGGAGGGAAAGCCACAGGGGATCCATTGTTCACCATCATAGTGCCAGACATCCCCTTCACCGCCAACGGCATACATATCTTGCTCTGAAAAACCATCAAGATCCGTGAATCCCATATCGGTATCTGTTTCTCCACCTGGAATACCTTTTTGAAGTCGCACCCATTTTCCAATGTCGACACGTTTATAAATTTCACGTGCAGAGCCGACATAATAGGCATAACCTTCAATGCATTTGATATTTTTAGGATTTGCAAAATCACCTTCCATGACCTTTTCTAAGGGAAACTTAGAACCACTACCCATAGATTTTACAAACCCATCATCCCCTCTAGAAGCAAGCATCCCTTGTTCTTTTGGTTTGAAACAAACTCCCACTTTAGGACTATCAAACCCCTCAAATCTAATATAATCAATCGGGTCATCTGGTGTATCTAAATAAATACATAACAACTGTGAAGGTATTTCACTATTCCAGAGATTTCTGGCTTTTTCATAGGGAACATCTTTGCGTAAGCAAAAATACACGATATTTTTATCTCGGATTGCACATCCAGTAAAAATATACCCTTTGATATATTTAGCCCAATGTTCTTTAGTAACATAACTCATTATCTTTCTCTCTCTTTTTCAACTGTTATTGGATTACCTCGAGAGTCTTTGGCAGGCAATCGTGCATTCTTACACATCGGCAAGTAGTAGCCCTTAAGTTGTTCTCTTATGCAATGATTAGAACAGTTGGCATATGGAAATGTTTTTTTGTGGGAACGTACCGCCGCATCAATCGCCTGATCCATACTCAGTGTATTATTATCTAATTTATTATTTTTAACTAAGCGGCTAAGTTCATCATCCATCGCCGTATGAATACGCCCATGGCTTCCACCATGCCAAGAAGTTCCTTCGACACAAACAGTTGGGGCAATTGACGCATCATAATTTGGACAGGCGTCTTTTATCATATTGGAATAAATTAAATGATGCCCCGTTTGCCCTTTGCAACACCCGCCGTTGTTGGCCGGCTCCGTTTTACTCCCTCTAGCCCCCTTAATGGCATTTTTTACAGAATAGGGCACTAAATTGCATTTTCTTGCCCGTGCGCATGCATTTAATGAGGCTAATATTTCTTGCGTGTCTTCGGCTAACTTTTGGGCTCTTTTTATTTGTTCTTCAGGTGACAGATTTTTATAACTCTCCGCTTCTTTCATCAATTTCTTGATGTCTTCGGCTTTTTCGGATAACACTTTGATTTGCTCAAGCCCTTCTTCAGCCGCTGATTTAATAGAACTAATCTCAAAGCCAGAATAAGCAAGGTCGCCCAATGTCCAAATGGCCATTGCCGCATTTCCCCACGCTGGAACAGCACTACCCACAGCTTGTTTTGCAACTGCTTTCGCCCCTACTTTCCCCAAGGCTTTCATTGCTGCATTTTCAGCCATGTCCGTTAGCTTACTTTTTAATGCATTAACGTAATCCAACTCACTCTTTAATGTCTGTATCGACTCAGACATATCATCCATGTATTCTTTCGCCATTTCCTGCATTTCTTCAGGGGTATTTCCTGATACTTTTATTTCAAGCCCAGCACAATGGTCATCCGTCCAATGCCATTTTTTGCTGTTCTTTTTATTTTGTCGTTGCTTTTTTTTTGCTAAAGCTTTTCTGAGCTTGCTCTCTTTTTTGAGCGTTTGCTGTGTCTCTGAATTATCTTTATCCGGCTCACAACGTTTTTCAACTTGCGTATTTTCTTTATCACACGCTTTTAATCCCCCAAAAACACCGCGGGAAACATAAGGAAAAGTCGGTGTATTAGACGGAAAAGAACCATGGTTGTGTGTCATTAAATCTTGATGGCGGGCAACGCCATATCCTTCAAATTTCACATTCAATGACCATGAACGGAAATAAGCCTTACCTTTGATTACTCCCGTCATCACCCCTTTAGCTAACCCATAAGTGGCAGGTTCATCGCCAGTACTAGTAGAAAAAAATGAACGATCTTCCTGGGCTACCATGGTATTTTGAATAAACACCGTTGCGGTGCCATTTGATAACGCATCCGCTTTTGACGTATTTGGATAAGGAACTACACTTGGCCCTGGAGACCAGCAAGGGTCTGGAAATGCGGCCGTTGATACGCCATCAGATGCCTTAGAGCATGCTTCTCGATCATTAACATAGACACGTGTATCCATCTATTTAACCTCTTGATATTGTAAAATAATCGCCGTTCTTTCCCCGCTATCTGCGCTAGATATCACCAATCCGCTATCTCCGGGTCCTTCTGGATGTTTCATCCATTCAAACAAGGTTGCCAACATCATCACACTGCTTGCTGCTCCTGTTTCACCTAGGCTTTTAGCAATTAAATAATGAGGATAATGTGCAACTTTTTCTTTTAACGTACGAGTTGTTGCCAACGATATTTCTTTAAAATAAAAAGATTCGCCATTAGCGTCGCTAATGTGAAATTGAGTATCACTTAATGAAAGATATGAGCCTTGGCAAGCATGCTCAATTGCCTCTGATAAACTTTTTACTCTTAAGGGTAATTTAGTTTGAAGAATATGTGCCGCTTCTAGCTGAGTATCAAAACCAAGAATATTTACATGACTGTGCCTATTGTCTGCTAATGTCAAGGCGACTGAGGCTGCACCTTCCCCAGGAATAAAACCATCTCTGTTTTCTGAGTGTAATAACCGATGTGTGTCCATATAATGGCGAATAGTTTCTGCGTTAAAATAGCTATCGCACCCAATTAGTAATGCCACGTCAGCTGTTTGAGTTGACAATATTTCCTGTACAAAAGGCAGGGCTTCACCGATCCCGGCTTTACCTCGGTTAAATGCTATCGAGTTAGTATGAAAAGGCTGTAAGACTGTCTCTGAAATCATCTTAAGCCATTGAGGGAACATTCCTGGCCTATCTTCTTCCGGTAATAATAAACACACTACAATGTGTTCTTTATCTACCGTGATGGTTTTTAGTGATTGCTCAATGACATCGTTAATTAAAGCAATAAATCGTGCAGGTCCCCATATTTGGCAGTCATATAACAGAGAGCCAATGATTGGGTGATTTAGTGTGTCTCGAAAATGAGTTTCCCGGAAATGGTCTAGCCCCGCTCGAATAGCCGCGGTAGCAGAAAATAGGTCCGTTCCCACAGGGGTACATAGTCCAGCAGAAATAATTGACAAATATGGTTTATCTTTCATCTTACCCCCGACATGTCGACACTGGTGCTTGGCGAGATACGTAACTATCTAATAATGGCCCTACAAGCACTTGTTCAACATCTTGAATAGTACGGATCTGATGATGACAACGCCAAATAACAGAGAAATAATTCTTTTCGGGTTCAAAATAGAGGGTATCTACCTTAGGTGTTAGCAATACTACCTCGCCATCACGCTGATATAATCGTACGGGGACATTATTTAACCTTGGAAGCTTGAAATGAATTTCTGGACGAGTCGGATGTATATTGGTTAACGTAATCACTTCATTACCGACAGGAAAATCAATCTGTTGGTCATCTGGTACAGATTGGAAATAACATTCATCAAAATCATCCGGTAGAAACGGTGCCGTTTCATTACGCCATTTATCATCGAAAGTTCCCGCGTATTTCACACGCTCCCCGTAATGGCGGGGTAATACTGAGAGGGCAATAGACTTAACATCATTATCAGGTGCATCGACTAGTTCTTTTGGGTTTTCTAATTGGGGCATCATCATCTCCCCATTCGGTTTTTCTAAAGAAAAATAACCTCTTCCTAATGGATTAATAGAGTGAGAGATCATCTCATCTTGGAAATGATACTGCCCACCAAAAGCAAAACCATAATGTAAAGGAACGGTTGTAAACGGAGTCACATCACCTGCCGTATAATGTTCAGTTCCCTGTTGCCACTGTCGGTAACCAATGACAGAGAGACTTTTTTTCATTTCACCGACCTGTACCGATACCATTAAATGCTGAGTCGGTTCGGCATTCGGTGCAAACGCGTTAGCATTAAAGATCACATCACACTTATGCTTTCTTAAGACAAAGTCAGCATCATAAAGAGGAACAGAAGTTCCCACTTCACCAGTATATGTATCCGTATAAGCCAGTGCTTTAGGAGGAATAATTGGACGTGCAAGTTGATTATCATCAGGTAAATGGTAGCTAGCTTTCATCACCACAACCAGATATTCAAATCCCGCTTTATCAATCATCACTGTCGCTTTAGCCGTCGTATGTTTAGCGTTATTTATCAACTCCATATTCCTAGTCCCCTTCAATTAACTTGCACTGAACCGCCCTTAATACGGTTCGTTGCTGAAGCATAGTTATCAATATAAAGCGCTTTTATTTGCACAAAACCATCCGCAGTAAGAGTTAAACTCGACTCACCACACTGTAATGTAATAGATTCACTTGCTTGAATATGTAACTGCCCATGCTCTGGAGACGAAAACATCATGTTATTTAACGGAGTTTCTGGCAATATCATCGAATGATTGTTTTGTTGGATCAGCCCCATGATTAGTGGGTTCTGCTTATTACCATTGATAAATTGAATTGCACAAATTTTACCTATGTCTGACTCCACTATCGGCGCTAAACTCAACGCTAAAATAGGTGTATCAATCTCATTTAATGCAATAAATACACTTTTCTCACTGTAGCTAACAAGCCGAGCTAATTGAATCGATGGAAGTCTTGCTTGCTCTTCAGCCAAAGAAAGAGGTTCTGTTTGTTCAATGATTTCATCTAGAAGTGATGGATCATTTGGTCGTATTTCATTGGTTATGGATAATTTTGTCATGACTAATTACCTAAAATAGTTTTAGCTTTAAATGTAATATCGCCATTAGCTTTAAGGAACTGATCACCTGACGTTTCAATAATAACTTCATGACCCTGAATACGAATATATCCGTCTTTATCCATTCGCAATATCGATTTTCCACACACTATTTCAAATGAATCGCCCGCAACATATTGGATATTTTCCTTGACTATCGACGTCTTATTCGCACCAACCCTTTGTTGATAATTTTCATTGACGTGCAATTTTTTACTTTCACCCACTTCTTCATCTTGGTTTAGGGTCACTTTGACCATTTGATTTTTTTCAACCACCTCTAAATGATCAGCCAACACATGCGTAGTCCGATTATTCAACACTTTGGTATTCATATCCTTCTGGGCATGTATAAACACTTCCTGTTTGCCGTTTTCATCCTCAAAGCGCAGCTCGTTAAATCCTTCCCCTTTATGGGTTTTCGTCCGAAACGTGGTGCGGGTTTTATTTTCAGGAAAACTGATTGGAGTCGCATTGCGACCATCATAAGTACAGCCCGTGATAATCGGCCTATCAATATCCCCATTGAGGTAACTAATCTGAACGACCGTTCCGATGCGTGGAACCGCAGAAAAACCATAGCCGCCGCCACTCCATCCCATCGCAACACGCACACAGCACGAGGCACTGTGGTCAGGCTCTCCACGTCTGTCCCAGTGAAAATGGACTTTCACCGCACCATGTTCATTGACATAGATTTCTTCACCCGGAGGGCCCACGACAGTCGCAACTTCATCACCATCCGCGGTGGGTTTATAACGATAAGGTGGCCGCCACTCTTGCGTACCAGGGATAAAAGAAACACTGTTCGACAACTGAGTACCTTCTCCGCCACCATTGTCTGCCAGAGGTTGAACACCATGATGGCTCACGCTAATAACTTGCCAACTGTTATTCATCGGGAGGTGTGGATGATTCGATAAGGTAAAGATTTTACCCGGCATCAAGGCAAAGCAGTTTGTTGTGGCATTGCCCACCTTGCTCCCATTACGTAACTGTTCAAAACGAATTTGGGTGAGTGGCTTACCCTCTTCATCTAATTGAAAACGGCCGTAACTTTCAAAGACGCTGTGTTGCCCACCCTTTTCCAATTTATTTTCATGTTGAAGTGGGTAGGAAGGGCGAATGAAATTATTGTCTTTATGAATGGTTTCATCCACACACAAGTATTCACCATACTGCCATGTCATGGCGGTACTGTCGCTGATATCCGTATCCGTTTGGGGGTTATACATCAGGTTAATTCCCGCCGTCATCCCCATGTGTTCGTCACTGTAAAACAATTGGTTTTCTTCAAACCAAAAGTTAATCCCTTCCTCAAAAGCGAGGCGACACCAAAAATCAAAGGCGGATTCTCGCTTTTGGGTGGTGTAAATACGTTTGGGATGTAAGTCATCACGGTAAAACTTGCAGTCCGACTTCACATGCGCTTCATCCAGCAAGGTTTTTAATATGGTCGGTACGTTTTGATTTTGAAAAATTCGGCTATCTTGATTTAGGGTCATCACCCACATTTCTGGACGAATATCAAAGTGATACCACGTTTTTACGCCATCCGTATTCCCTTGAACCGCCCCTGCTAAAATGCCATTCACTTTACGGACTTGGGCACCATCACGCTTGACTGTTAAAGAAGAGGCGACGCCAAGGTGTTTCTGAAAATCAATAAACGGTAAGGCACTAACAGCACTAATTGAAAGGGAAAATAACGAAGACAACCCTTCCGTTAAATTAAATTCGGTAACTTGAAAAGTTTCATCGGGTAGCCCAGCAATTGAGCATGTAAACACCAAGCCACTTTCCAGACTTCCCATGCCTAGTGCATCTAGCAATGCCCCGTGAGCGGCTTGTAATGCCTGACTTTCTGAAAAAGTTTGTCCACCACCAAGTTTTAATCCACCACCAAATCCACCGCCATGGATAAGCGGGTTATTGGCTACACTGTTCAATTGTGATGTCACCTGAGTTGCCATAGATGCCGCAGTTGATGCCAAAGCCCCCCCTTGCTGTGCTAATGCTGTCGCTTTTTGGACTTTACTGGACACCAACTCATTGACTTTAGATTGCACTTTATTTTTAACTTGATTTACCGCTTCATCTTTGACAATAGAAACGGGGTCAATGGTGGTTTTTTTGGGGTCTTTGCTAAACATCACTAGTCTCCATGACAAAATGGATAAGAAGCGGGGAACGAAATAAAAGCGATGACGAGCCCAAAAGAGCCCGTCAAAAAGGTATTACGCTTCGAGCGGTGCGCGCCAGTCATCAGCACCCGATGTGCCTGCAACCGTGTGCTCCCAGTCCACTTTGCGGTAAGACAGAGATACTTCGATTAACTGCGTGAAATCGGCTTTTGCAGGGTCTTGGCAGTGAGGCATTTGGCAGTCAATATTGACGATGGTTGCATCGGTTAACGTGGTGGTGAAGAAATGCTCTTGTTTACCTTCAACTGAGGTGCGGTACCATTTCAGTTCCACTTTCGGCAGCATTTCGCCTGATGCTAAGGCGTTATACAGTAGCGGAACGGCTTTATTTAACGCAACAGTAAAACGGAACGGCTTGTGTGCACGTTGGCCTGAAGGTTGGCCGGATTGTGGGTCTGTCGGCACAGTCACAACGTGAGAAAATTCTTGCACTAACATTTGGTCTTCATGACCTTGTACATAGATGTTACCCACAGAATCCGCAGTAAATGCACCGGCAGTGATGTTGCCTTGGGTTTTTCCTTCAATGGAAATATAGCATGGAGTTGGCATAGCGATATCCTTTATCAAGAATGACAAATTGAGTTAAGTAAATATAATTAACTGTTAATTTCCGTCATCTCAGCCAGTGCGCACGGTAAGATTTGAGTTAAGGATAATAAAAGCTTATGGATAGACTGTAAACCTAGCGGCCTTTTTGTATCTCCCTAGGATAAGTGACTTAGCGTAAACTGGTTGAAATATCGCTATATAATTTCAGAAAAACACTAAAAATGAATCATAACCGAATTATCATCGAACAAAAAATAGACCAAACTGCGATAAGCCTAGTAAGTTCTAATGTACATAGAAATAAACTATGTAACCAAATATTTCAATCTACAAAACCATCATAACTATATGATTTTATATAAATAAAACAAAAAACTCAAGTTATCTTCACTACTAATAAAATTATCAGCTTAAGCTGGCAGTGTAATTATCTGCTAATCTCAAATTAATAGTGATTAGTTTCACTTAAGGTGTAACAGATAATTTTCATCGGTGAGCAGCCAATTTGCCGATGAGGAAAAAGGAATTCTAATCTTATTTATCCCATTCAATACCCTGTGAATTTTATCGCATTCAACTAGCAATCTGTTCCGATTATAAGAAAGATGGCGTTGATTGTGGCCTGCCCGTCACTTGTTATTCTCGATCTTCCTCAGAGCCAATATTTATAATCTTAAATCCCCGTATCTCATCAGATTCTAAATATCTTAATATATAAAAAATGCATTAGCCTATGATATAATTCGATTAAAACATGATAAAAACGACTAAAAAAGACAAAATGAGCGACCAATATGAAAGTTATAAGTAAAAAAAATAAATATATCAGTTTTAGAAATAACGGAGTTTTTTTGATTACCGCAATAGTCAATTCAACTGCCTGCTTTTTTTTATTTGGTGTCATTGGTGGAACATTTGGTCTTTTAACAACTCTATTCTCTAATATCGTTTATGATACAAAACCTGATAGTAGTAATATTTTTTATGTGTTTTTTTTATTATGTTTGGTCATCGTTGGTGGGGGCATTGGCTTTATACTAAAGTTAACAGTTTATTTTTATATATACTTATTTATCTTATCATATTGCTATTATCTATTTTATAAAAAAGATGATTACTTAGACCGTACATTTCCATTTTTAATTATCTTTTCTTCCATGGGAACAACACTTGACTCTATTAGCATTGACCTGCCAATGGCCTATATCTCAGGGGTTGCTATTAGTCTAACTATTTTTAGCTTACTAAAACATAAAAACTTTGAAAGTCATGCATTTAAAAACGGATTATTTTCAAAAGAAATATATCATAGTGACGAAAAAATATATATACGAGCTTTCTTGTTCAGTTTTTTCCTATTTTTAAGCCTTTCAATACCTGACTATCTAAATTTATATAAACCTTATTGGGCTCCCCTTACATTCATTATGTTACTCCATCCAAAAGAAATGCATATAATAAAGGCTACTTTACTTAGATTTTTAGGAAGCCTATTGGCGGCTGTTTTTGTCATTTCCATGTTTAGCATAACAAAATCAAAGGAAACTTATATTTACTTAGCAGTTTTAGCTTTAATTGTATTTTTAATTCCAACACTTTTTCGTTTAAATTATCTACTAAAAACATTTTCTATTACTGTTTTTGTTCTGCTTCTTCTTGAAGAAACTCAATTTTTACATGATCCAAGTTACTTACTACCGATATCAAGGGCATACGAGACATTTATTGGTGGTGCTATTGCAATCCTTGCTAGTTTAGTTTTAAACATTTTTAGAATTATAAAGAAAAGTGAAATTATAAATTAATAGCAAGGAAAAACAGGGAAGCTTCTTCTTAATAAACTATGAAGCTTCCCCTCTTTTTAGACCATAACAAACGCAAGTTATGATAAAAAAGCGAATGTGGTTTTATCAAATTGTCGCATATACATTATTTATTTTCACGTCTCTTACAATACCAATGGCTAAACCAACGTGTAATGTAAATATAAATCAAAATAACTAATGTAACAATAAAAACATCCATATCTAGAGTTTTAGTATCAAATCCAATTATACTTATGAAGATCACGGGTGATAATATTAAAAGCATTATATCAAATAATAATTGTAATCTATAAGGCTTTGAAGTGATCCCATGCCATATTGATTTACCTATTTTCATATCAAAAACCTCTTACTCACTTATAAATTTTAAAATATCAGCATGAGAGCTAACTGTATTGTCTATTACCTACTGAATATCCGATATAAATAGCAACAAATCCAATAACGATACTTAAAACCAAATAACTCATTCCAACCAATAAAAACTGCGGAGACTTCATTATTTCTACTGCACCGTAAACGAAGCTAGAAAATGTCGATAATCCTCCCATGATCCCCGTAGCTAAAAAGGCATTCATCCCTTGGCTTATTTTATTTCTCATAAGTAAGCCTGCAACAACACCCAATAATAAGGAAGCAACAATATTTGCTACAAATATGTCAAGAGGGAAATGATTATTCATGGTAGGAACAGACACCATCAGTAGTTCTCTGGAAATTGCCCCAATTGCACCACCAATAAAAACTAAGATCATAATATTCATTTTTAGCCCCTGTTAGTTTGCTAACCAAGCACCAATAAATGCCGCAGCTAACCCAAATAAAACCGAAAGTAATAAGTAAAATAGTGCGAGTAATTTCTGTTTAGTTTGAGTCAATTTTAAAGCATCAAGTTGCATACTACTGAACGTCGTATAGCCACCGAGTAGCCCAGTTAAAACCGCTGATTGAAGAAATGTCCCATAACGGTCATCCCAATCGATCGCAAAATAACGGCTTAAAAAACCAATAACAAATGCGCCAGAAATATTAATAATGAATGTGGATAATGGAAACGTCCCATGATAACGTTCCCCCACCAGGCGACCAATCCACCAACGAAGTAGTGAACCAATACCGCCACCTGAGCCAACTAATAAAATATCAATAGCTACCATTGCGGTCCTCTCTATTTAATATCATAAATTAAAGACATCATTTTTAAAATAAAATTTAAATTACACACATTAATTCAACATTATTAATCACTAGTCGTTAAATGATAATATTAAATGACCCGTAATTTTATTTAGCCTTATAAAACAGTTCATTCTGATATGGCCATATTCCAAATCGAGGTACACACCTTTTCCAATAGAAATTTATTATGGCTAAAAACAATCATCGATAATGGTCTTTCTTCAGAAAGTTGAATTAAAAACTGCCATATATCTTTCTGCAGATGCGCATCTAATTGTGCAGTAATTTCATCTGCAATTAAAACTTTTGTTCTTGGGTCTAATGCTCTTAATAAGGCAATTCGAGCAAGTTCACCACCAGAAAGTTCACTGGGCCTTCTAGCCAACCACTCTGATTTAATAAACAACCGTTCAAGGTAGTATGGATCAGGCTCCCAAGCATCCTTCACGCTTTCACCGACTGTTCGATAAGGGTTAAAACATTTTTCAGGGTGCTGAGGAACTAACTGAATAGGGCAATATCCTTTTTGAGTTAATTTTTTTCCATTAAATAGCACATCGCCTTGCGTAGGCATTTGCCATTGGGCTAATACACGACCTAATGTTGTTTTACCAAAACCACTCGGTGCTGAAATCCCTAGACGCTCATTTTTATTCAGTGAAAATGACACTGAATCCCATAATGTACGGTTATCTTGCTTTATACATAAGTTTTTGACTTCAAACATACTGAAACTCTCTATAAGCTAATAGATGGATAACCAAACAACAGCAATAAAAATACAAATAATGGAAATAATACCACCTGATTTTGTAAACTCTAAAAACGATATTTTAATACCATGAGCTGAGGATTGCTCAACAGCAATAATCCCAGCAATGCTGCCAAATATAAATATATTACCTGCAAAACAAGCACCTAAGATTAAAGCAGCACCTAATAAATCAACATTTCCATGGGGGTAAACAAACTGGATTAATAAAATCACCGTTGGTGTTGTCCCTACAAAAATACTCATCACGATGGTGACCAAAAATAACGTAATAGGACTATTTAGATCGATACCTTTACCCAATAAGTAGTGCAATACCTCCTGAGGGATACCTGTATTGGAAAATGCGGTATTAATAATAAATAGGCCCATCATTAGAAGAATTAAGTCACCATTAACATGCTTTAACATGTCACTGGATGCTATTTTTCTGTTTAACAATAAAAAACAGGCTGCCGATAATGCAACAAGCTCACGCGGAAAATCACTAAATAAAAACGCCAAAATAACAATAAATAAAACCGTAGCGGCTTTTATCGTTTCCCACCAATTGAATTCAATAATCGAAGGCTCAACATTGGGCATTAATGACTTTTTGTCTTCAGATAAATACCAACGATTACGATAAAGCAAGGTAATCACACACCATACAATAGGAACTGAAAATAAGACTGGAATGGCTGTAATATTGAGTATTCCAATAAAAGATAAATCCAATCCTTGTGCCACAACCATATTTTTAGGGCTACCAATTAAAGATCCTGCAGCACCGTTATTGGCCGCAAAGCAAAAACCAAGTAAAAATGGAATAGGGTTAAGCCCACGGGATAATGTGACGGAAACTAATAAAGGTGTCATCGCCACCACCACAATATCGTTTGTAAGTACCGAAGCAAGAAGTGCCCCAACAATAATAAAAACAGCCATTAATTTAGGAGGGCTAATATTTAAGCTCGCCACTTTTTGTGCCGCTTGGTGATAAAAACCGGATACTGTAAATGATGCAGATACTACCATTAAGCCAAATAATAGCCCAATTGCACTATAATCAATTGCATCCCAAGATAATTTTGGCGAGATAATCCCAAACCCTATCATGGCTAATGCACCCGCTACAGATGCGCCAGTACGGTCAATTTTAATCCCTGGAAAAGTCCCAAAAGCCATTGCGACATACACTAAAATAAAAATAATAACGGTTAGATCCATAATAAACTCTCTATCTCTTATCTATATTTTTATTTCTTCGTATAAATGATAAAACTGTAGATACTCAAGTAGCAATTTTACCATTGGGCCCCCCAGCATATTACGAATCTAATATGTTGTTTGAAAAAATAATATTCTCCATCACTTGGTTATTAATGTTTTCACCAAAGATCATTTTAATCAAAACTTCACTTCCTAAAGATGAAAGCGAAATAAGTAAATCTGCATGTAATAGCTGCATATTTTCGTAATTTTTATCATCATTTACAGCAATGACGCTTTTAATATTTCCACCGACAATTTCTTTCGCAGCTAACATAGAGATGGTGTTTTCCGAATCAGAACCACCAAGAATAAATAAGGCTTTTGCCTGACCTAAGTTAGCACTATTTAATGCATGTTTATTGATTTGTTCCGTGGTAATAACTTGCGCATTATCTGGATAGCTCTTTTTTTGATCTTCATGGCAAAGTACCATGACGTCTAAGTCACGCTTTCTTAATCCGTGGTAGGTGTTTAAAGCTAAAGGGCTTGCGCCAACAATAATATAGTGGTTTTTCATACGGAATAATCTCTTCTTAACAATTTCTTGTGTGCTTTTTGCAAATACCCCTAGAAAATACACAATAGAGGTTGTAAAAATTGTAATACCTAAAATAACAATCGAAATTGTAAACAGTCTTGCCTCAACACTAATCGGAATAATGTCACCAAAGCCCACCGTCGTCATACATACCAAAGCAAAATAGAATGCAGATGAGATGTCAGTAACATGGGGTTGAAATTGCTCGCCTAAATATAAAGTGCCAAATACAGAATAACCCAATAGTACGCTTAAGCTCATGAAAGCAACAAAGCCTGCACCAGATAAGCTATGGCGATTAAATGCTTTCCAATTTGCAACGGCAATAATCAGAACGATTAGTGAAAAAGTTCCAGTCAGGACATTTTCTCTTGCTAATACCAAGTTAATTAACATGATAATGAACAGCATAAAACAGCTAAATAACCAACCGATACGTAGACCTAAGTAAATAGGAATAGCAAGAATAATGAGCACAACGCCAATAGCAAACCTTGGAATATCTAATAATTTAACCAGCCCTAATGATTGTAGCCAATCAACAAAACCTAGATGTTGAGGGTATAAATGAAGATCATAAGTTGAGATGATGGGGAGAATAATCAATATCCCATCAGCAAGTATTAATAATGCGAGCACTAAGCGTAGCATTCTCATATTTTGAATATATTTATATATTGCATTTTTTTTCATAATTGAGTACCAAAAGTTTTAGTGCCAATATTACTGTCGATGCTTAGGCATAATATCTTGGTTCGGTACTAGAAATAACCATGATGCGAGAACAAATGGCATCGTTAAGGTCGGAATACCAAATGGTTCAAGAATTATGTCGAGTGCCCCTTGAACAAATACGGTAAATATCACACCAACGATAGCATAGACGACCACGCGATAGCTTGGCTTGTTAAAGGTAGAACCTAAAGCAATTGCGGTTAATACAGCACTAAACGAATATAACCCTGTATGAATACTCGCAAAGTCACCTTTTAAAAGAGTTGCAACAATAAAGGCAAGAAGAGAACCAAATACCGCAAATATCGCTGCCCATATAGAACTAACCGCTAAGCCAATGACAAAGATGATGCCAACAATCATGCTACTAAGTAAAAAAACTTCAGAAATACCACGGAAAACATCAGCAACCAGATCGCTATGCGGAATTAACCCAATAGGTTCAATAAGTTGTTTAGGTAGTGCAGGAGTCGGTAATGCAACGCCTTCAATACCTAAGAAATTGTAACTCGCGAGCAAAATAATCCATGATACTAAAACAAAAGGTGCTGTTAATGCTGCAACTTTCCAATTCTTAAGAAAATCCATTAAAGAGATAGTCGCTATAACCGAAACGATGCTCCCCAATACGATAGTTACCCAAACAAATGGGGTATTCTCTAAGAAAGTCGGTAATGCAACACCCACTAAACAACCATTGTAACCATAAAGCCCCGAGCGCAACGATTCAGTATCTAATTTACTAATATAAGCTGTCAGTGTAGCGACAACGGTACCTAACAAACAGCCTAAAGCGACTTGTGGCATTCCTTCTAAAAACGCACCGATGAAAATCGCAATAAAAAATAGAAGTCCGGTTAGTGCGTTATTTTGAAACATAACTTGAGCACATCCACGCAAGACGACATCAATAAATTGAATCGTCATATTTTTGCTGGCTAACTTATTCCAAGCGTTCTGATTTATTATTTTTTCCATCGTGAAATTCCTTAATAGGAATATCAGTAGAGAATTTATAAAAATCACTCTACTGATAATATATTAATAAATTACCTTGATAACCTAGCAGGTTATTTCAGTCATTTTATGACAATCATTACCACATTGTATTAAATGCAATAAGATACATTTAATACATCGAACCATATTTAACGCCATAAAAAAGGCTCTTGTAGCGAAATACCTAATATTTCTTCTCTCGCTATTTGCCAAAAATACCTAACAGCATCCTTTACTTTTGGACTATCAACACCCAACGCTTTAAATATTAATCCACAATCATTCGGTAATTGAGTTGCACCAAAAGCAATTTCATTTTTCGGGTCATATATCGCATCTAGACGTTCTAAAATACGTTCATGGTGAATTTTAGGTGTCAATAAAATCACATTGCCAAACGTATCGAAGCTATCCATAACTGCGGTAATGTTTAGCGGTGATTTTTTTGGCTCTAAAATGTATTTCTCAACAAATAATTCTTTATTGGACGATGACTCCGCTCGAATATGTGATGAGAAAACATCAAAGCCAAACTGTTCGTCAGGATGATGATACTTTCGTCCTGACATCAATATTTCTGAGTAAATCATCGTTGCACTTGGGTGAATATTAATCCGCGTGTCAGTAATAAACCGAGAATTACGGTGAGGAATGATAGGATCGGGTAAATATTCTAAATACCCGTCCTCCTCAACAATAATATTTTGGTACTGAGTAGCATAGTTCGCTTCCATCATATGAACTTTGGTCGCAGATTGCGTTGTCACATGAGCACAAGCACCCTTTTCAACTATAATATCAAGGGCTTGCCTATCACCTTGTAATAAGCTGCCAGAGGTAGAGATCATAGTGACGCAGGGTAGCTGGGGCATCAATTCATCCCAATACAGTGCTTTTTGCACTAAAGAGGGAACACGACGCTCCATTTCCACCAGCTCACTACGATATTCTCCCTGAGCAAACCTTAATTTTAGGTAACCACTTTTACCCACAGCACCACTTTGCATTTGCTTCGGTTCATCTTGATATGCGGCGAGTTCAGGGGCATTGCAGCCTAAAATATGAGCTTTAACACGCGTTGGAGTATTTGCTATATCTGCCCTGAAATTCGTCATCTTTACCCCCTTGGAACTTGGTGCGTAAAGAGGAATTTATCCATGATCATATCAACTAGCTCAACAACCCCTTCCCCTGTTTTACAGTTAGTTAGTACGTAAGGACGCTCCCCACGAACAACTTTAGTGTCATGCTCCATCACTTCAAGGCTAGCACCAACATAAGGAGCTAAGTCAATCTTATTAATAACTAAAATATCAGCTTGTACTAAGCCTGGGCCATTTTTACGTGGGATTTTTTCACCTTCAGCCACATCAATAACATAGATGTAAAAGTCCGCGAGTGCAGGGCTAAAGGTCAATGTTAAGTTATCTCCACCGCTTTCAATCATGATCACGTCGCTATCAGGGAAACGTTCTTCCATGTCTTCAACTGCAGCAATGTTCATACTTGGGTCTTCACGTACCGCAGTGTGAGGACATGCCCCGGTTTCAACACCTAAAATTTTCTCTTCATCAAGAATACCTTTCAAGGTACGTTTTACTTGTTTCGCATCTTCGGTCGTCACAATATCGTTTGTGATGATTAGTGGTTTAATTCCTCTTTCAATAAGGATCGGGGTGATCACTTCAATAATGGCTGTTTTTCCTGAACCAACAGGCCCACCAATTCCGATCCGAGTCATTTTTTTCATCATTTTTCCCCAAAATTTTTAGTTGTTCGCTAATTCATAAATAAACGAACAAACGATTTAGTGTGTACCGCAGCTAAGACATCAATAACAGGAACATATGAGGACATTTGCTCTATATCACCACAGGCTGCGATGTCACAAAAAGCCTTAATTTCTTCATTTAATTCAAAAAGAATATGCTGTGTTTCATAGTGTGTGATACGCATTAATCGCATCGCGGCACTTAAGATTGTCATGGCAATACCATATTGGTGCATCACAACAACATCTCTTTCGGTGATCCCTTGTACCGCCATAACAATGGCTTGTATGACTGGCTGGGTCCCTGGAACCTCATTGGCTTTGATTTTCGCAAGCCACCCACTCACTTGTGGGTCATCAAAAATATGAACTGAGATTTCAGCGAGTTTTTTTCCCATTCGAGTCGTCATTATTCGCGCTTCTTCATTCAATTTGCGATTATGCACTGCCCAATCAATCTTCACTAATGCGTCATGATCTTGTGCAAGAACGGCACGATGTGCCGCCACAATCGCAATGCAATCTGAATGTGCTGCGACCTTCAAAGACGTGTGAACAAAGGATTTCAGCGTTTCTTTGTCGTGGACAACACCTTTTTGAATGGCGGATTCAACCCCATTTGAAAATGTGAACGCACCAATTGGCAGCGCTGAATCACCAAACTGCATAATTCTAATTAGGTCAGATGCTTCCATATCACTTTCCTTACTCATGGACACGAACGTTATTTGTGTGTATGAGTGTGCCCATGGTCATGATGGTGATTATGACTGTGATCGTGTCCATGGCCGTGATCATGACTGTGGTTGTGTCCGTGGATCTGTCCTAACTCCACATGAACATGCGTATCCGTTTCCTCTGCACCACCAAATAATAAGCGTGCTTCAGAGTGGCTCAATTCAGGTAAAATGCTTTCACCCTTCACAAAGGCAAATGTTTCTTCACCGAACCCATGTGTACGCATCACTGATCCCATCACTTTTTCACTTACCGTTAATGGCACGTAAACAAGATCACCTTTTAAAACAGCTTTCCAATGTTGGTTTCCTAAAGCATGCCCTAATTCAAAACTAATACGAATATGCTCTTCTGTGCTCAAGTTTTTCAGGTGGGATAAATTGACCATCATGACGTCACGTAAAGAGATCTGAACTACCGTCATTGTGTTGGTGGCTTCATCAAATAGCAGAACGTCGCCATCAGATAACAAGACGTTTCTGTCCAGCGCGATACCCAAGTCTTGGCCTTTTTCCGTATTTTTTCGACAGCGGCTTTTCTGTGCTTCTCGTTGATCGAGGATCAACGTATCAACATCGGCATTTTTCTGGCGTGCTTGCCACACTGGGTCTTTTTTAACATTGCCAAGAATATGTTCAATAATGATCATAATATTACCTTTTATGTTAATTCTGCCCACCACTGGCAGGCAGATAATCCAAACATGTACAATTAGCTTTAGCTAAAGAAATAACGTTGGTTCATTGCGGCTTCGCTAATCGGCTGGCAAGTTGCATGTTCACCA
Organism: Providencia sp. PROV040; assembly: GCF_032706145.1. Lineage (NCBI taxonomy): Bacteria > Pseudomonadati > Pseudomonadota > Gammaproteobacteria > Enterobacterales > Morganellaceae > Providencia > Providencia sp. PROV040. The sequence continues at coordinate 3,144,941 of NZ_CP120530.1, forward strand.
TTCACTTTTACAGCAAAAGTTTCAGGATCAACTTCGATATTTGGTGTTTCACCGTTACGCACTAAATCACGCTTCCCGATCGCTCGGCAGTTATTGACAGCAATCACTTGGCGTTCAAGGTCTGCTTTTTCTTTAATGCCATCATCTAATGCGGCTTGTGAAACAAAAGTCACACAAGTGTCATTAACAGTTTTACCCATCGCACCAAACATTGGGCGATAGAAGACTGGCTGTGGTGTTGGTAAGGAAGCATTTGGGTCGCCCATTGCAGCCCAGTTGATCATGCCACCTTTGATAACCAGTTTAGGTTTAGCCCCAAACATACGCGGGTCCCATAATACGAGATCGGCCATTTTCCCAACTTCAATCGAGCCTAAGATATGGCTGATACCTTGAGCTATTGCTGGGTTAATAGTGATTTTTGCCACGTAACGTAGAACACGGAAGTTATCATTGCCCGGTGCATCTTCAGGTAGCTTGCCACGAGAAGCTTTCATCGCGTTGGCAGTCTGAACAATACGTAACCAGTTTTCACCCACACGCCCCATCGCTTGTGAGTCACTTGAGAACATCGAAATAGCACCCATATCATGTAGTACGTTTTCTGCTGCAATGGTTTCAGGGCGAACACGGCTTTCTGCAAATGAAACATCCGACGGAATATTTGGGTTCAAGTTATGACATACCATAATCATGTCAAATAACTCTGATTGACTGTTAACACCGAACGGTAATGTTGGGTTTGTTGAGCTTGGTAATACGTTAGGTTGGCTAACAACTTTAATAATATCAGGGGCATGTCCACCACCTGCACCTTCAGTGTGATAAGTGTGGATAGTTCTGCCTTCGAATGCTTCGATGGTATCTTCAACATAACCACCTTCATTCAAACTATCTGTATGCACAGAAATTTGTACATCAAACTCATCAGCAATACGTAGCGCATGGCGGATAGCGTTCCCTGTTGCGCCCCAGTCCTCATGCACTTTCAGACCCGCTGCACCCGCAACCAATTGCTCTATCAATGGTTCGCGCGTATAAGAGTTGCCTTTCCCTAAAATACCCACGTTGATTGGTAAGCCTTCGATTGCACGTAACATAGAACGCATGTTCCAAGGACCTGCGGTTACTGTTGTACCGTTAGTTCCATCGGTTGGACCAATACCACCGCCAAAGAAGGTTGTTACACCGTTTGATAACGCCGCATAAGCTTGCTGCGGAGAAATTAAATGGATATGAGTATCAATACCCGCAGCTGTTAAAATTAAGTGTTCACCAGAAATAGCATCTGTTGATACCCCAACAACCATGCCCGGTGTAATGTTATCTTGAATATTTGGGTTACCACTTTTACCGACACCAACGATTTTACCCGCTTTAATCCCCACGTCCGCTTTAATCACGCCTAAACGCGCATCGACGATGGTGACGTTAGTAATTACTAAATCTAAAACACCATTATCGCTAGTAAAAGTATTATTCGCGCCCATACCATCGCGTAAAGATTTACCACCACCATAGACAGACTCTTCGCCATATCCACGTAAATCTTTTTCGATTTCAATATATAAGTCAGTATCGCCTAAACGAATTTTATCGCCAACTGTTGGCCCGAATAAACCGTTGTATTCTTGTCTAGAAATTTTTGGCATGTTATTTACCTTAATGTGAAGAAGGTGAATTGTTATTTATCATTACTGACATCTAACGCGCTTACTGTTCCTTATGCTTAAAACCACGAGCAATTGCTTTATTTAAGGCGATTGCTTTAGCAGGACGTTCAGTAGCGGCAACGTTATCACCCGCCCAACCATCAACAAGGTTATTAAACCCATATACACTTTGTTTTCCGCCGTAAGGGATCAGTGAAACTTCAACTTCATCACCTGGCTCAAAACGAATTGCCGTTGTAGAGGCAATATTTAAACGCTTACCGTAAGCCGCTGCACGGTCGAACTCTAATGCATGGTTAACTTCAAAAAAATGGAAGTGGGAACCAATTTGCACTGGTCTGTCACCCGTATTACGAACTTTAATTTTTGTTTCAGGTTTACCGACGTTGAACTCAATAGGCTCATCAGCAAAAATAACACCACCTAAAGGAGTCGGAACTTTAATGTCTGCTTTTGAATTACTCATGATTCACCTCTCCTTCATTTATTTAATCGGATTGTGGACTGTCACTAAGCGAGTACCATCAGTAAAAATCGCTTCAACCTGCACATTTGGAATTAAGTCCCCTACGCCATCCATAACGTCTTTTTTTGTTAAAACAGTCGCCGCTTCTTTCATTACATCTTCAACAGTTTTACCATCACGAGCCCCTTCAAGTGCCGTGACTGTAATAATGGCAACAGCTTCTGGATAATTTAATTTCACACCACGTGCACGGCGTTTTTCAGCCACATCTGCGAGTGTATAAACCATCAATTTTTCAATTTCTCTTGGGGTTAATTGCATAACGCCTCCTCAATTGATAAAACTTAACATTGTTAATATTGATAAATAATCATTTTCCGAGCTAATACTCGCTTTGTTTATAAAATATAAATTGAGTTAAACATCTAATAACGACAAATTAAATAAAACTCTAACCAATAAATATTCCAATTTAATTAATCAAAATAAGACTGGATATACATTGGCTATTCCTTATGTTTAATTTTTAAATAGTATTAGTCCAATTCATAAATTGTTGTTCAGGCAAAGAATTCCATAGAGATTGAAACCATTTCCCGCCTCCGCCTTGCTTTAATCTTTCACTACTGAGTACTTCTTCTAAAACACCATTACGTAATAACGCAATGCGATCAGCGAAACGAACAGCCATTGCAAGGTCGTGAGTAACCCACAAAACACCTTTACCATCAAAGCAAAGAGACTTGATATGTTGTAGAAGTTGCATCGCATGTTCATCGTCTAGCCAAGATGAAATTTCATCCGCAAGAATATATTCAGCTTGGGAAAGTGTCGCGCTACAAGCCAGAACTCGTTTTGCCATTCCCCCGGAAAGCTTATTGGGATAACTATGGATTAAATCTGCTTGTAAATTATATTGTTGTAAGTGCAACGCGACGTCGTGCATTTGAATATGCTGCCCACTTAAGACAGCGGCACGTTCAAGTTGAGGCCCTATCTTAATGAGAGGGTTTAATGCGCTAACTCCTTGAGGGATATAGCACAATGAATTGCCGCGATATTGCTGTTTTGACTTTTCTGTTAACTGACTTCCATTTAACACAATATCACCACGGCAACGCATATTTTCAGGTAACAAACCTAAACTGCTTTGCAGTAGTAAACTTTTCCCTTCCCCGCTTCCTCCTACCAATGCAACCATTTCACCTGGAGCCACATCCAATGAAATATCTTGTAAAAGCGGAGACCACTGTTTTTTGCCTAGCCAGCGAAATTTCGCTACATCAATCGTAAGGTTATCAAAACTTAGCATCAATCGCTCCTCAACCATAATTGTTGTACTGCTTTAGCAAATTGATCGAATAACAGCACTAAACCAACTAATGCAATGCCCGGAAACATGGCTAACCACCATGCTCCTGTGCTCAAGTAACGCAATGCATCGGAAAGCAAAATACCTAATGATGCTTCATGTGGAGACAAACCAAAACCCAAAAAACTCAGTGCTGCACTGTGTAATATCGCATGTGGGAACATCAATAATGTCCCCACCAACCATTGTGAAAGGATCATCGGTAAATAGTCATACCGGCATCGGTAGAGCGCACTATTTCCAATCCGTTTCGATAACATGATGTAATCTGTTTGCTGCACTCGGAGCAACTCGGAACGTAAGATCAACGTCAACTTTGGCCAATGTGTCAACGCAACCGCCCAAATTACACCCACTTTGCCACCACCTAATGTAAAGCAAATCAATATCAGCAATAACAAGTGAGGTAGTGCTAATAACGAATCAATACATCCACGTATAACATAATCCATTGTCTTACTAAATGAGGATAAACTTGCCATCACGAGTGCTATCGCTCCGCTCGATACGGCTGCTATGGTGCCAATTTGTAAGCTGGTCGCTATTCCTTGGAATACTCTGTCCCACAAGTCTCGACCTAAATTATCAGTACCAAATAAATGTATCCACGATGGCGCTTGTCGACGGTCGAGTAAATTCACTTCTACATCTGTTTGGGAAAGCCATGCTGCATATGCCCCTAAAGCGAATAAGCACAACAAGGATATAACTAACTTAATTAAAGCCTTATTTGGGTTATAAGTCATGGCTCTCGGAGTACCCCTTTATTCACGCTCTTGAGCATAATGTCAGAAATACTATTACTAAAGAAAATCACTACCGCACATAACATCACAATCCCCATTAATAAAGGGATGTCACCCCGCAAACCCGCATCAATGGTTGCTTGTCCTAAGCCTGGGTAAGCAAACACCTTTTCTGCTAGCAATGCGCCACTGAGCAATTCTCCCATTGAGGCAAACTGTAAACATATTGCGGGTGTAACCGCATGTTTTACTACATGAAAGCTGACCATCGGCCACCCTTTATCCCCTTGTGCTTTCGCATAGTGGATAAACTCGCTGTTCATCACCTCAGCAACTTTCGAACGAGTATGCAGAGCTATATTACCAATGCCTAACATCCCTAAAGCCACTACAGGTAACACAAGATGATGCACTTTTTGTGACAATGTTGATGTTTGTTCATCTAAGCCTATCGGCCAAGCGCAACAAATTGGCGCCCACTGTAATGAAACAGCAAAAAGTGACAATAAAAGTAAGCCAACCCAAAAAACAGGAATTGAAGCCAATAAATAAGACAGTGTTGAAATGACTTTATCCGGCCATCTATTTAGGTAACGCCCGGCTACCAACCCCAAACAAAAACCCATCGCCCCAGAAAATAGCCATGCCGATAATAATAAAGCTAATGAAGGCGCTAACCTATCAGCAATCACCTGTGAAACAGGGGTGTTATAGAGCATGGAGTACCCCATATCACCTTGTAATAACTGAGAAAACCAATACCAGAACTGCATCCATAATGGCTGATCAAGCCCCCAACGAGCTGCAATCAATGGATATTGCTCGGGGGGAACATGCATTAAATCATTGCCAATGTAGGCTTTAATTGGGTCTATTGGTGAATAGCTTAGGAGAATAAAAACCCCAAATGCTGTCACTAATAATAAACAGACAAACCGCAATAAAAGCCCGATGGTTGTCCGCATTATTTACAAGTCCACGCCCAATCATCCACATTATTCAATACTGACCATGAACCATGAATTTCAGGTGCCCCCTTACCTAGTTCAACACAGTTATTCAATAAATAAAGATGTTGTACGTTCATTAACCAAGCCCAAGCGGCGTCACCTTGGATACCTGTTCCTGTTTTGCCATCCCAATCCACTTTTTGCCAAAATGGAATTGCCGCATCTTGGTCTGGCTGACGAAGTGCTTCTTCTATCACCTTATCGACTGCTGGATTTTTGTAGTAACCCGCGTTATAGAACCCCACACCAGCGGCTTTGCTGCTGTAGTTATGAACAAGCTCCATTGGGTCAAGACTCCCCCACCCAAATAATGTTGGGTTGGCATGCATGTACTTTTCCACGGTTTCCCAGCTGCCTGATTTTAAATCCATCTCAATACCAATTGGCTTTAAGCTAGCCCTTACGGCTTGAGCTAAATCACGACGAGTGCTATCCCCACTGGCGTACCAAAGCGTCAGTTTCGCCACTTTGCCATCTTTTTCTCTTAAGCCGTCTTTATTCAGCTTCCAGCCAGCATCTTCAAGTATAGTTTTCGCTTTTTCGACATCCCCATCTTTAAATGAAGATTGAGGGTTATTCCAAGGTAGGCCTTCAACGCCAGTATATGCAGGGATCGCAAAACCTTCTAATACCGCGTCTGCTAATAGCTTACGGTCAATGGCGTAGTTGATCGCTTTGCGAATAGCAACATCGGAAGTAATGTCGTTACCAATTGGGTCGCCTGACGCATTTTTCTCTCCCGCAGGTGGAATTGGGAAGGAAATCCCTCGGTTTTCAACACTGTGGCGCTCAATCAATCTCATGCTTTTCACATCTTTCGCATTACTCGCCACGGCAGCAGGAATACGAACAATATCTAATTCACCACTTTGAGCGGCAGCAAAAGCACCATCTTCATTCAAGAAAACAAAAACCATTTTATCGAAATCGTTTTTAGGCCCCGCATAAAATGGGTTTCTTTCAACAATTAATTGCTGACCTGGTTGGAAGTTCACTAAGCGATAGGGACCTGCTCCGATAGGATTATGAGCGTATTTTTTCGCATCATATTTATCCGCAGAAACAATCCCTAATGAACCTAATACGTTAATAAAGGTACTTTGCGGAGCAGATAAAGTCATTCTAACAGTAGATGGGTTGATTTCCTCTGCTTTAGCAAAGTTCCCCATATCGACTTTTCCACCACTTGCGGCGGCGTTGTTATAGGTAAAAACAACATCTTTTGCGGTTAATGGGGAGCCATCGGAAAATTTTAGTCCGTCTTTTAATTTTAACGTCCACTCTTTACCATCATCTGAATGCTCATATTTTTCAAGCATATAGCTATGCCAAGATAAATCAGCTTTTTGTTTTAATAATGGACTATGTAAAAGTAAATAGCTGCCGTGGCTCCAGCCTAACATCGGGTCAAACCCTTCAGTTGGCTCAGAACCAATCGCTAGACGCAAAGTTTGTGGTTGCTGTGTATCGGTCGCAGCATTTGCCCCCATCGATAGCCCCATAAAACAAATAGCCTGAATAGCTATTGCTATCTTCTTTTTCATATACCCATCCTAAATTACCAGCTGTATTTAGCAGCTATCCCAACCGGTAGTTCAAATAAACCCACCAATTAGGATAAACTGCAAGAAATAATATATTTGATAACTAATCTGCTTTTTCTCGATATGCGTCTTCATCAAATTCAACGGTATCTAAATTGTCACCAACAGCACTTTGGTCAACTCTGACTGGCGTAAATTTATTGATTATCCAAAGAATTAAGATTGTAAAGACAAAGGACCAAATACTGGTAAAGACAACGGCCACAGTTTGCTTCACAATTTGCATCCCGTTTCCTTCAATTAACCCTGCTGGCCCTTTCGCATTCCAAACCGTTGATGCAAATACACCGACTAAAATCGAGCCTGTAATACCACCAATACCATGCACACCGAATACATCTAATGCATCGTCTAAATGGCGTCGGACTAAGAAAACACAGGTATAACAGACGATACTGGCAATAACCCCGATAATTGCCGCAGAACCAATTGAAACATAACCTGAAGCAGGTGTAATAGTGGCTAAACCAGCTACTGCTCCTGTTAAAAAACCGACAAGTTTAGGTTTGCCTGTATGTAAGCGTTCAATAATAAACCAAGTAATTGCCGCAAATGCAGCCGCAATATCGGTAGTAATAAACGCCGAAACGGTTACGGTGTTGACTTGCAGTTCAGACCCAGCGTTAAAACCATACCAACCAAACCACAATAAAGCCGCGCCAAGTGCAATATAAGGAATATTATGAGTACCATCTGACTTAACGACTCTTTTACCTACATATAACGCTGAAGCTATTGCAGCGAAACCGGCTGTTGCGTGAACGACAATACCACCCGCAAAATCAACAACTCCCCACTTAGCAAAAATGCCATCTGGGCTCCAAACCATATGAACGAACGGTGCATAGACAAATAATGTCCATAAGGTTAAAAAGATGAGATAAGCAGGGAAATTAACTCTATTTGCGAAAGCTCCTGTAATCAAGGCTGGGGTAATAATCGCAAACATCATTTGATATCCAAAATGAACCAGTATTGGTAAGCCGCCATCATTACCGGTATACATCGTTTGAGGGCTTATGTTATTCAAGAATGCATAATAAAATGGGTCGCCGACAATCCCATTAATCGAGGGACCGAACGATAATGAATAACCAACCACGAACCAAATAATTGCCACCCACCCCATAGAAAAGAAACTCTGGGACATAATGGTAATAACACTTTTACGAGAGACTAATCCACCATAGAAAAAAGCAAGTCCAGGAGTCATTAGCATAACAAGACTTGTACAAAGCAGCATAAATGCTGTATTTGGGACATCCAATACTGCAAGTATATTATTCATTAATTAATACTCTCCAATGAATGTATTCATATTTAGAATATCGAAATAGGAAATGATTATTTCATATATATAGCAGTTTAATAATTGATTTATATATTTACAGTTCAATCACATAGTTATCTTTTTTCATAATATAACATTCAGTGAGATAATCAATAGAATTATTAACCAAAATAAAAATAATGGATTATTCATTTTAACGTTAAAAATTTAATATAAAATAGTCAATAATAAATAGTACTGGTAGATTAAATTTTAACACTGATGAAGTGTTAAAATTTAAATTAGCTCTTTAAGACTAAACGCCGCCGAGGTTCAGAGTGGCACATGGATAGAGATTTTGAGTTCGCTTATCAAACAAGCGCAACGCGGTGTTATTAAAGAAAAAATGATTAAAAAACTCACAATCACCACAGTTTGTCACTTTATGAGGATCTGCCGTCAAGCCTATTACAAACGACAAGATACATCTGATAAAAAGAGAAGTCAGATGATATTATTATCTATTCAGTGAAATCTGAGCACATTTTTCATGTCTCTATTAAGTGTTCGTAGTTGCACTTTATTTTCAAACAAAAACAATTAATTATTGGACGTGAACGATTATTTTCTTTATTTAAAAAACATCGATTATTGGTGCCAACTAAACGAAATTATCATCTAACAACATTAAATCATCATTGCTTTCATCAGCATCCAAATTTAATTAAGTCAGGATTTACTCCCACGCAACCAGTACAATCTTGTGTCGCTTATATTACCTATTTATAAACTCATGAAGGCAATACTGATTTAAGTTTAATTACAGATGCTTATTCATAAAAAATTTGGGTTATCATTTAGATGACAACATGAGAATGAAGACGGTGAAGAAATCGTTGCTCTATGCATTAAAAAACGACATTCAGAAATACCATTGTTCCATCATTATGATCGTTGAAATGATCAACAAATTCAGTAGAAGATCTAAGCGGCATCTTTGAATTCACAATATTTTTGATGTGGTGTTAAATAACCAATCTTTGAATGGCATCGATAATAATCGTAAAACTAAACGTAATTTTCAACCTCATCGATAACAGATTGATGATTCATAAACGATAAATGATTGAGTCTTTCTATCTTTAAACTCCTAAAAATTTTTTCCATCACCGCATTGATGTACCCCTATATGTGCCACCTAAAGGGGATAGTTTTCAATAGACGTTAGTAGATATTGGAATAATGGGATTTAGTTGGAATGCTTGTTTGCTTGTTTGTTTGTATAACTTAAGGGGATTGGAAGACTTTAGAAAATGTTGCTAGAAGTGAAGATGGCGGAGGAGGAGTCCGCTTAACATAAATCCAACCCCATCCAGAGTTATTCAATTAGTAACGTAATATCAATAGATTATTCAAATACAAATCCAAGCATGTATAATGACCTCCATACAAAACCTAACAATAATGGCATACCAGATGGCATACCCAATCTTAGGATAAATTCACCATGGCTTTATTAACCAATACGAAAGCTAAGAATATACAACCTGGGGATAAACCATTACCTCATGGTGGTATCACGGGCCTCACTCTACATCCATCATCAACAAAAGGAAGAGGAAAGTGGGTACTTCGCTATATGAGCCCAGTAACACAAAAACGCCGAAATGCGGGTTTAGGTAGTTACCCCGAAATCACAATTTCAGAAGCATCAAATATTGCTTCAACAATGAGAGAGCAAATAATCAAAGGTATTGATCCCCTTGAGTTCAAAAAATCAATTTCTGAGAAGCCATCAATCCCTTCTTTTGAAGATGCTGCTCGTAAACTTCATACAGAATTACTTCCTGGCTGGAAAAATGAAAAGCACGGTAAACAATGGATCACTACACTTGAACAATATGTATTTCCGTTTATCGGCTCAATGACATTAGATACCATTGCACCCGCTGATATAGCGGACACATTACGCCCTATCTGGTTAACTCGCTCCGAAACCGCCTCTCGCGTCAAACAACGTATCCATGCGGTTATGCAATGGGCATGGGCACATAGTTATTGTTCTGCTAACCCTGTCGATGTGGTCGCCCATTTATTACCACAACAAATCAGCGTTAATGTCCGTACAGAACATCAACCTGCAATGCCATGGAAATCACTCCCTCTTTATATTGCAACCTATGTATCCACAGATGAACGATACAATGTCACTCGTGCCTTACTCTTATTTGTCATACTCACCGCCTCACGTTCTGGAGAGGCTAGAGCCATGCGATGGGGAGAAATTGATTTTAAACAACGAGTTTGGACTATCCCAGCCGAAAGAATGAAAGCTGGCATGCAGCATCGAGTTCCCTTATCGGATCAAGCTATGTCGCTACTCCATAGCTTAAAAGGGCTACATGATGAATTGGTTTTTCCTTCCCCCAGAAAACAAGTTGTCCTTTCTGACATGGTGCTCACTGCATTCTTACGGCGTACGAAAGCCCCTAGCGATAATCCTAATCGCGTTGCAACAGCACATGGCTTTCGTTCAACTTTCCGGGATTGGTGCTCTGAGCATGGCTATTCTCGGGATTTAGCTGAAAGAGCACTTGCTCATACAGTGAAAAATAAAGTGGAAGCAGCTTATCACCGAACGGACTTATTAGATCAGCGACGCCCTATGATGCAAGCGTGGGCTGATTATCTCTTGCCTTAAACTTAAGAGCTAGCCAATATGGCTAGCTCTTTTTATCTATTATTAACAATACGCCCACCATTTTCCTGTCCAAATATACGTCACATCGCCACACCACACTTGATTGGGGACAGTGACAGCAAATTGGCGGTTGAGTAAATTAGGAATGGTGACATGTTCTTTTGCTCCGTGTTTATAGCGATGTTTCACATGCTGGCAGCTCGTAATCTCGATTTCTTTCATTAAATTACTGGCAATATAACAGCTCATTTTCACACCATACTGCGTCGTGACGATGGTGGCGATCGTCCTTGCGCCTGCAGAGCCGCCACTTAAGTTCCAAGCCTCTTTGACTAAACTTCGTTTAATTGCCCACCCTCCGTCTAGTACAGCATTTTTCATTCGATGATGCCAATGGTGATAGCTACTGCGATGACATTCAAAAAGTTGGCAGAACGTTGCGACGGGATAATGCGCCCTTAGTTTGTCGATTATCGCGAGTCCCTCAATGAGTCCGACATTAAGAGCTCCGTAGTTTTTTTAAAATTTAGTTTTCCATTTCAAGGCGTTGTATCTTTTTTTTCATCTCACGAAGTTCAATCTGCTAGGGCGTAAGCGGAAGTCCCGTCGGGGTTTTGTCTTGTCGCTCTAATCATACCCATCGATTAAGAGCGACAAGACTCACGCCCATTGCCTGTGCGGCTTTAGCTACGGAGTAATGATGGTCAACCACTATTTTAGCGGCTTCGAGTTTAAATTCAGCTGAATATTGCTTAACCATACGCTCACCTATGAAGTTATTGAGGCAAAAATATTACCTCTAGTCAGGTGGCCAAATTAACTATGCCACTTCAGAGATACCAACTATCATTATGAGGGGTTATTTAAAAAGGTGGAGTTAATACAGTAAAATGTTAAGAAATACAACTCCTACACCATTGAAACCAAACAGATACAGATGAAGAAATGAAAATTTTACTATTAATATTAGTTTAAAATTATTCCATGAATACCAATAGGGTTCCAAGGAAAAATTAATAGTAGTTAACATACCTATAGTTTTTTGGTATGCTAATAGCGTGATTAGCTTGAGATATATTCATTTGAACAATGATATGGCGTGATGTACCGTCCGCTGAATTATCCGAAACCATCGTCACTTCGCTTACGCGTAACACATGAGGCGCATAGCGCCTTGCAGGGACGTGCCGTAATCACAGGTAGCGGGGAAACCCGCTACCTTCCTATATAATCTATCCAATTAAATAACCCTATAGCATTGTTGTAACGTGCATTATATATAGCTGATCTCAGCTTCCGCTTAGTTTTTCGTGACGCCTTGATGACTGACTTACTAACTGCAACGCCTGTAATAATCCTAAATCCATTACTTTCAAGTTGAACAGAAGTTTTTTTGCTATTAATTTTAAATCCTATAATATTACACTCCGATGTTACGGAATTGATAATATCATTTATCAATTTTTTCTTTGATTTTTTGTCTAATTCCGGATTAAGATTCAAACTAATAGTAATATCATCAACATACCTAGTATATTTATAATTTATGATTTTGCTATTTTTAACGACGCTAGAAGCATAAAAAAGGCTACTTGCATCTATTTGACAATTCGAGCCAAATGCTATTTTTTTTAAAAGGTAATTTATTTTTCTATCTAATTTAATCATCGCTAAATTAGATATTACTGGACTAGTTAAAAGGCCTTGAGGCAGTATTTCATTTATAAAACAAAGATACCGCTGTTCAGCGGTTAGATACTCATCAACCATTTTTTGATTGATGCTACTAAAATGATTTTTAATGTCTAAGGAAATTGTAACATCATAATTTTTATGTGCTTTAGCGTTAGTTAATGGGTTTCTACCTTTAAAAAAACCATGAGCTATATCTCGTATATCTTTATTCTCTTTCATAAACACTGTGTTATAATATACTTTACAAAGTTCTGAATTTATTTTTTTGAACAAAATCTTCGATTTATCATCAATTATATATATCTCTCGTTCTTTCTTACCTTTTACTATTACTTTTTTAAAGAATATAACATCCTGATTTTCAATCGTTTTTATTAAATACATTTAATATCCTTATATGCTTTTATTTTCCTTTTTATTTCTAAAATTGTCTTCAAAAAAAATGCTTTACTCGACCTGCTGATAGTATAATCACTACATATTATTATAGTTTTTTTATTCTTATTAGGTATTTTGAGATGTAAAACTATCTGAATCAGATGTAACCCTCGATTATAACTTGTTTTATGCTCGACAAACATAAATTTTGAAAGACCTGAATGAAGAATAGCCTTTGACATTAAATTTACTTCCTTATGAACTTTGACTAAGTAATTTGCTTTATCTCTCTCTACCTTCATTAACCCCACCTATGAAAAACCCAGCTATGAGCAATTTTAAAATTTATAATTGTTACAAGCTAGATTATAGGCATTTAAAGTACTTTAGCCAATCTGCAATACTCATGAAATCTAAATACTAGGTTTTCTGAATGTTAATCAACGATGCATCCCCCATCCCCTAGATAGTCTAAGCTAATGTTGCCACATCACGCTCGTTGTATAAAGGTCGTTCATCACATCATTAAAAACAGCAACCTTATATCCCCCCTCTACCTTTCCTCATTCTTCGCTCAGACCAGCCGGTCAGGCTTAGTTATGTTCTACCCAACAAAACCTGTTAGTTCAAGTCTGAGCTAATACCTCTCAATTAAACCTGACTGGTTCCAAAGTTTCTAAAGTCAGCAATGAGCTCCTTGGTATTCATTTTAGCCAGATACGTCATGCGTAATAGGAAATCAAAATAATTAGAATTGCGAGTCAGAGCATCTCGTCTATCAAATCGAAATACGGGGTTCTCTGGAAAGTTAACTAATGGTGCATAGTCTGGGTACGCTAAGCCAATGGCGCTACACCATGCCCGTTGTATTCTAGTCGCCATATTATTGGCATCATCTTGTAAATAGTTGCCTAAATAGCCGTATATATCTCGATTAAATAACAAAACTAAATGGTAGTGAGGATATTCACTTTCATTACGTTCTCTTACCCAAGCATAATAAGGGAGTGCTGGTGTACCTGAACGCCCCGTACGATGATGTGCGGCTCTCAGTTGGCTTTTTAGTGACTCGATAAAACGGGTAATGGCTCGCTCATCCGTGCGTTGAAAACATATAGGCATATCCGGGGCATCAGGACTACTATCCTGAGCGAATCGTAAATCAACTCGGATTGCAAATACTCGGTTATGGTGTTCTAGTGTATTCTCAACCACTGCCAGTAATCGACGAAGGATATAATACGATATCGAGGAATCATAGCGATCACTCGCGATAGTTATCAGTTGATCCAATTCTGTTTTAGTTAATGCATAAGCTGACATTTTTATTACCTTACTATCATAGAAATAGCGATATCTGTATTCGTGTTTATGTACCTATCGCATCCATAACACTATAAGTTATAGGCACAATAGGTACGGTGATTAAATAAACATTGCTTTGTTGATTGATAGGTGTTATTGTTATAAACTAATATTGTATTTAGTAAAATGGTATATATTACCTATACCGACATCATCCATTTAATAAAAGACAGACTCAACCCTCACCAAAGCCGCAATAAATCTCGCTTGGTGATATAATCCTACTCACTGATATTATTAAAAATAACTCTGAAGTTATCCTTATCTTGGTGAGTTATTGAGTATGAATACTCCTCTGCTACTCAACGGAATATTCAATCGTTCGGCTAGCTCTTCAGGCGTCATTCTTGCCCCCGTAAACTTGACATAGTTAATCCCATTTTTTTCGAATAATTGAACTTTAGCTTCCTGCTGTAGTTTTTCTAATGCAGGCCGCAAACGGTCAGAGCGTCTCAGTGAATAGGGGCCATTTTTAATGATGTCATTTCGCCTAAAATCATAAGATTTATTACTAACAAGATGCTCCTCCAACCATAACAGGAGTTTTTCAGCATCACTGACTTCCTTAAAATCATCTATTTTTTTGATAAAATGATTAAGATGCCACTGAGTAATATAGACTGCCGACTCCAGCGTTTCCAACGTAACAACAGTGGAATCGGGTGTCATAAACATTTGCATCACCCCAGCAATTCGAGAAGCATGCTCCATAAAGCGCGATGCGTAATCATCATAAGCATGTAATTCCCCACCAGGCTCCATCATCTTTTTAACAGCTTGATAATAGCCATTCCACGCCCCTTGGGCATCGAGTGCTAAAGTAATACAATGGCGTTCTTCGTCATTTTCCCGACGTTTTATTCCTTTTTGTAAATGGTTTATCAACGTAGCCGATAAATCTGCTAGACTTAATTCAGTTGAATGTGAAACATTTTTTATCTCACATAATTGCTGAATTTGATCTAGATCCACTAATAAGCTGCGAGCTAAAAAACCTGAACTCTTTGCTTTCTTTCCTTTTTTATCCATAAAGCTGTCAAATAACGCTGGCTGGACCATAAGTAACAGACTAAAACGGCAATCTTTGATGACATAGTTATCTCTAGATGCTCGGCTTACCGATTTCCCCTCTGCGCACCAAAGCGAATTTAGTAATGGTGTTTTTCGCAATAAACTACTTTCAAACAATTCACCCGCCTCATCTGACATCAGCGACAATACGGGATATCCATCCCCCAACTCCTGAGCCAGACCTTCACTTGTTGAATCATTGATTACTAAACGTTTTTTTATTGGTGCTACTGGTTTTTGAACAAGGCACTCTTCTAAATTCAAAAAAGCTTCATTCACTTTTATTCCCTGATTCAGCGCTTTTTGATAGCATTTATTTAATGCGCTAAATTTTATATTCCATAGCACCAGACACCGCTCATAATTATCTTTTTCAATATAGAAATCCTGTTCGAGTTGTTGCTCAAATTCTGAAATTGCTTTTGTGAGCAGTTTATAAACAGTAGATTTTCGGCACCCCGACCTCGCCAAAACAACATGATAAAGTGACAGTGGATATTTTCGTCCACTTATCGGTTCAATATCAAAGCTATCCTGACACGACAGGGACATCACACTTAACAGAGTAGGAAAAATAATTTCAGCCGCCGCTCCTGTTTTTATATGTACTTGCTCAATCATGCGTTGAAAATAATCTGGTAATTTCTCTATGTTTAAATATAACTCTTCATTTTTTTGTGACATTTCATCCGCCTTATTGATTAAACAATTCTTGAAGTTAACCATTTTTCAACTGAAGCATATTGCCAGCCAACTGATGAGGCGCCAAGCTTGATAGGCTTAGGAAAATTCTCATCGTAATACTTAGAGCGAGGGTTCAATTTTTCATAAATGCTCGATCTGGATATCCCTAGCATTACCGTTAACTCGGTCATACGTAAAATACGTATAGGCAAATTATTCTGACTCATATTTTCGTTTAGATGATGCATTTGATTCTCCATTGATTCACGTTCTTAAGAGATATTCATTTTCCACATCATCTGGCAATATGTCCTCGTAGAAAATTGGAAACCAACTGGAGAATGTCATGTACACCCATATTTTTGCTAATATCATGTTAACAGCCTACGACATAACAGTTTTAAATAAGGATAGAATAGAAAAAATCAACACAAAAGAAAGGAAAAATAAAAATAAAAAATATAAAGCGCTAAATCTAGCTAACCAGAGAAAAATTGAAAATTTTTCATTACATCAAGATTTTTTTGCAAAAACAGGTAATCTGAAAACGCAGGAATATGGTGATGACAACATCAATACTAAAGAAACTTATCAAAAACTGATTAATATCATCGATAGCAAAGCAGTCTTTACTCAGACAGAAAGACAGATGTTTTTCTATAAATATGAGCAACTGTATAACGCATTGATTGCTCAATACGTTGTGTCTAATTTAGAAAAAAAAGAAATATTAAGAAAATATACAAAAGCCACCATACCCGCCATTGTGGCATTAGATATGTATAAAACGCTGAGTCTTTCCGTCGATAAAGAACAATTACATTTTTACAGTCATATCCATCATTTTATACTGAGTGAATACTACGACAATCATCACAATAATCTCGAATCGCTCTGTAAGGGTGTGAGAGCCTATCTCAAATACTACATCAAGACATTAGCGTTCAACCCCATTGTTAATCTTTTTGAAATTACAACCTCAATTAACAACATAAGAACCTCATCATTCACAACAATTTGTAACATCGATACGATTATTGATGCTTGCAAAAAAGAAGCGAGCGAGATAGGTAAACCACACGATACCCAATTTGAGCAATTGAGAGTCGCTTATACTTCTCTTAGTGTCCTGCTCGCCTTTCAAAAAATCACTCACCTACTGACGCCACTTGTATCAAATTATAAAAAATTACTTGAAGATAAACTTGAAGCGCCAGATCCTCTCTTCTATTTAGAACAGTATCTTTACCAAAATGTTAAAAATGATCCTATTTTTTTTGGGGAAAATGCACTGTATGAGTATATCGATGTATTAATTTCTCACGAGAAAATAGATATCTCTAGTTGTGAAGATGACTATGATTGCGGCCAAGGCCCTGAATGTGAGTGTCAATGTATCCCTAGTTATTGTTACGGTATTCTTAATATTTTAGAAAACTTTATATTTGAAAATAAATCTCATCTGCCTTTACCTACTCTTGTGCCTTCCATAAAATTATCTAAGTTTTCCCCCCCAAAAAAAATAAGCATTTTTGAATTATCATCACACTTAGATGAGCTCTGTGACGAAGTGCCATCTCTTAAATTATACAAAGAAATCCCTTATATTCTTGAGCTACTTTACGCTAACGAGTTAGATAACATAAGAGAGGTTATTAACGAAATCTCATTTGAAGAATTCCCATTAGGTTTTTTTACATCTACACTTGCTATTATCAATCTCGCATTAAAAATAAAGTTTGAACCAAAATCGATTCGATACGGATCATTGCTCTCCTATATCAATCCTATTTTAACAAATCAAGGTGTATATACTGAATATATCATTGTTACACACGACATTAAAAATCCTACTCAGTCAGTTTCTGATATAGAAGAAAACCCTGTAATTAATGATCCCAACAACCAAACAGTTCTGCATTCAATCATGATATATAATAGAATGATAAAAAAAATGATTATTTATGACAATGATCACTCCGAACTAATTCCCTCACAATCCGTTTATGGGCTTCTCGATTCGGTTGAGCTCGCCCTTAAAAAATTAAGGGAAGCTTTTTTTCAGGAGAAAATGTTGCTTACAGATAAAGAACTGGCAAGCCTTATCATTCAAAATAAAGTATTAACGAAACACGAAACCAATGATAATCTGATAGGTATACTCAATGAGGCTACATTATATAATTGCCTTGGTTGCCTTTCTTATTTATATAAAAATCTAGCGGGTTATGGCGAATCACTTCCAAACATATTATCATTCACAGGAATATCAAAATATGAATATGAAGAAAGAGAAACATTACGCCGCGCATTACTCATCGTGAAAGAAAAACAGACTAATAAAGATAACTAAACACCTTCACTCTTATTCATGTCAATCAATGCACCTGCAACAGCTGCTACATGTAGCAGCTGTTGCAGGGTATACCTTCTATTTTTATATTTTATTGGCTAGTGGGCGGCCCGTTAACTTGTTATTAATTCGTTTTATGATTTTTAAGTTGGGCAATACCTACTTGATGGCAGAGAGGAATATTATAGAGCAAAAAAATATCATCGGGTTACGCAACTTATCAATTTGAATTTTTGCATTAGCTAATTCCTGAGTATGTTTTGTATCGAGTTGATGGAGGGATTGGACGCGTTCTTGATAATCTGCATTGATTTTGACTTGTTCGGTCAGCTCAACAAGCAATTCGGCATTCTTAGTGTTTAGCTCACCTATCCTTTCGTGTTGTTTCCACATTCCCCATATGGCTAGGCTATAGTCAGTACTAGAAGCTGCTTAGGCAGGTAGTGGGCGCTATCTGCCTTTTAAAAGGGTTCCACTGATAGCCGCCATCTTCGTCTGTTAGGGACTAGTCTGATACGGGCTAATATCATGGAACAAAACGCCGAAGGCCGCTGCAACACGCCACCTTGGTTCAAGCTCTTTTATCTCAACAGGTGTGCCACTGGTGTCAATGATCTTCAAAAAATCACCAAATCAATTTCCACATGCTGACCTCATATCAGACACTATTCATGATTTGAGTTTTTGACAAACGTATCCTGGTGTTTGTGAAGAAACGAGTTCACTTGTGACTTATCCAGCCCCAGCTCCTTGGCAATTTGACGTCCTTTCAGGCATGGTGACCCACCTAATAACTCTGAGACTGCCTTCAGCAAACCATCACTCCTTTCTACCTACCTACCATTCGTTGCATACTTTTCGTCCACGACGCTTTAAATGCTGAATCTCCTGCGAACAACTTGTAGAGCTCAAGTTCATCTTTACGGCGTTGCAGCATGATTTCCTTGAGCATTTTTTCGAAGGCCAAATCTCGATTATGGGGATCTGGGTTGTTTTTGTATTTCGATTCGAAGTCAGGGTGATTGCGGATACTTTCAGCGATGTTCACGAACTTAACCTTTTGCTCTTCAGGTGTGGCACTCCAGCCCTGGAACCATCGCTCATTAAATGTGCGAATGATTTCATCCAGCGGGTCAGTTTCTTTTTCACCGCCATGCGCCCCACGTGGGTTCGGATTTTGAGGATCAAGCTCCGCTTCTTGGTCACTAAGTTTAATGCTGTGGTTAAGCTTCACACGTTGCAAACCGTATGAACTCAGATCGACAGAATCGAGAAGCTCATCAATAGCATCAGCATCGGGATCTTCCACTTTCAATTTCGGTATTAAAAACTTCAGGAACCAAAACAGTTTTTCCCAGCTGACCATTTCATAAGGCATGATAGAAGCCATCTGCCCATAGATTTTAACGAACTGTTTGGCTTTAATCTTAAAGTCCACTTTAGCTTCAGCTTCAAGATCTAGTTCATGGTCAAACCGCGCTGCGGCAATATCAATGATTGGACTGAGTGTTTGGGCGTCTTCATTCTTGAAATAACGCGTCACAAAGTCTTCAACTTCATACCACTCGTACACACCGACATCGTCCATTTCATCTTTCAACTCGTGCAGTACGTTTATATCTGTAGCTTGGGACAATGACGTTGCTGTATAGAAAGGATCGAATGCTGATTGAATATCTTCAACCGAGTTGAAAAAATCCAGGATAAACAAGTCTTCTGTTTTCTTCCCTAGCTTAGGTGCACTGCGATTGAGCCTAGATAGCGCCTGAACACACAAGACACTGGCGAGCTTCTTATCTACATACATGGCGCAAAGTTTAGGCTGATCAAACCCAGTCAGATACTTGTTCGCAACCACTAAAAGTCGATACTCATCGGTATCAAACATATCTTTGGTATCTGACTCGGCAAAACCATTAATATCTGCTTCGGTATATTCAATACCATCAACTTCTTTGGTTCCTGAGAAAGCAATGGCAACTTTAAAGGGGTTCCCTTGCTCCTCAAGTATTCGCCTTATCGCTTTGTAGTATCGAATGGCCGTCTCAATATTTTGAGTGACCACCATTCCTTTACCTTTACCTTTGAGCTTTTTCGTATTCACGACATGCGGAACAAAATGCTCCAGCATAATCTCTGCCTTGGTATCAATTGTTTGCTGGCTTCGTTCTACATAAGCTCTGAGTTTTTTCTGCGCCTTTTTGGTATCAAACTCAGGGTTATCAGCAATTGATTTCTCAATCTCATAATAACTTTTGTACGTCGTATAATTTGCCAGCACATCCAAGATGAAGCCTTCTTCAATGGCTTGTTTCATCGAATACAAGTGAAACGGCTTGTAAGAGCCATCTTCTTGGCGTTGACCAAATTTCTCCAAAGTGCTGTTTTTTGGTGTCGCTGTAAATGCCAGGTACGACGCATTCCAGCGCATCTTACGCGATCTCATCGCCTGAAGGATTTTATCCTGAGCATCTTCTGCATCTTCGACTTCAGACTTGCCCATCGCTCGGTTCATATTGTCATGCGCCGAACCAGACTGTGAGCTGTGTGCTTCATCGATGATCACCGCAAAGCGCTTGTCACTAAGATCGGCGATACCATCAATAATGAACGGGAATTTCTGAATCGTCGTTATAATGATCTTTTTGCCATTCTCCAGCGCCTGCTTAAGCTCAGAAGACTTGTTCGCCGGGGCAATAATGTTCTTTACTTCAGAAAACTCTTTAATGTTATCCCGCAGCTGCTTGTCCAATAGGCGTCTATCGGTAACCACAATTACAGAGTCAAATAACGGCTGCTCCAAGCTTTTTCCGTCAGCTACATCAGACGAAGCAGGATAGGTTTCAATTAGCTGATAAGCTGCCCAGGTAATCGAGTTAGACTTACCTGAACCGGCTGAGTGTTGAATTAAGTAAGTCTGACCGACACCGTGCTGGGCGGCATGGTCTACTAATTTTCTCACCACATCCAATTGGTGGTATCGAGGAAAGAACAGGGTTCGCTTTGGTAATGGATCTTTGCTTGACCCATCCAGACGCACAAAATGCTGAATAATATTCGCCAAGCTTTCTTTAGTGAATACTTCTTGCCATAGGTATGCCGTTTTATGGCCAGATGGATTCGGCGGGTTGCCTTGTCCAAGATTGTGACCTTTATTGAACGGCAAGAAGAATGTACTGCTACCTGATAACTTGGTGGTCATATACACTTCGTCGGTATCGACCGCCATATGCACTAGGCAGCGGCCAAAGGTCAGCAATGGCTGAGTTGCATCCCGATCATCTCGATACTGCTTTTGGCCGTGATAACGTGCTGTTTGCCCGGTCCATGCGTTCTTCAACTCCAGCGTTATCAAGGGTATTCCGTTGATAAACAATACCATGTCGATTTCTTGTAGGGGATTTACCATGGAATAGCGCACTTGGCGAGTACAACTAAACACGTTATCTGCAAAGCTTTGCTTTACCTTCTCACTACTGCTTGCCAAAGGGGCTGGATAGAGCAAATTGAAATGAGCATCGTCTACGCTTAGCCCTTTCTTAAGTAAATGAAGAATGCCATGCTTCTTAATCAGTCGGTCAAATCGTTCGAGTAACTTACGCTGCCAATCTGAGGGGTTGTTCTTTTGCAGTTTGGCCAACTCTACTTCTTGTGTCTTTTGCAGAAATTGCCAGAAAAAACGTTCATCAATGGCATATTTTATATTGAAATCAGATGGGGAACCTGATGAGTAGCCGCAATGGCTCACTCTATATGGCATAACAAGACCATCCGAAATGCCTGTTTTTTGATCTTCAAGGCAATGACCAGTGAGTGCTCTTTCAATACTAGCCTCTAACGCCTGCTCGTTAGTGTTACTAACCATTGATAACTCCTTGCATGTAATGTTTTTCTAATAATTTCAACATCCTCTGCTGATGTTTATCTATTTCGATAGCAGACCATTGGTTATTTGATTGTGTGTACGTCTCAAAAATATCTTTCAGCTTCAACGCGTCGTAACGCGGCTTAGAATCAAAATCAGCTTTTTTCTTTGCTACCGTTTGGTTGCTATACGAAGAGTTTTCACCTGGACTTAGAAGCACTAAATTTCCAAAAGAATTTAGTGAGCTATTTTCTAGCTCACGATGGTACTCTTCTTTTTGAGGGTGAACATGTTCAACCGAATTTTTCGAAGTAATCCGATAACGTTTTAACTTATCATCATTGGCTTTTTCACTGTTTTTCCAGAGCAAGTATTCCAGCTTCTGAAACCAATAATGCTCGAATCGAGTTCCTAAAGGGCTTTTAAGATATGTGGCTTGTTCTTCCCAGGGTATCGTTTGTGGCGATATGTCTGATGCAAGTTTAAAGCTGGCTTCTTTTTGCGTTTCCCTAGTAAGTGACATTTTGTTATCGATGCTCTCCAATAGCGTAACTACGTCTTCATCTTTCACTTTCGGATCAGCAACCAATCGACTTAGAAACGCAGTTAACCAATACTGGGCTGAGTGATCACCGGTAAAGT
This sequence comes from Providencia sp. PROV040, assembly GCF_032706145.1. NCBI lineage: Bacteria > Pseudomonadati > Pseudomonadota > Gammaproteobacteria > Enterobacterales > Morganellaceae > Providencia > Providencia sp. PROV040. Next base: position 3,167,836 of record NZ_CP120530.1, read on the forward strand.
TACGTACGGCTTGCAATTGTGCCAGTAAACCAAGTTCTTTGGCTTTACGGTTGATATAGGTTTTATTCTTGCTAATCGAGGTTAAACGTAACTGAGCATCTTCTCTATCATCATGCTCTACCCATTTCACAACCCAAGTGTCGAACTGATACCGAACCTGCCATAACAACTCGATAAACGATTTAATGGTTCGTTCATCTTGTTGTAGTAACCTTTCAAAACACGACATCAAATTACTAGCACGGATACGAGGAGCAAGATCATCCCACGATTTTTGGGTGCAAAAAATTCTGAGCGTATGAATCAATAGCAACTCAAAACTGATTATTGAACGACAATAAACGGTCTCATCATCAAAATCATCGCTTTGATTTTGAGTTTGTTCGGGGTCGACATCAAAGTCTTGTAAACCTGATGCTATCTCAGCAATTGATTTACCGACTCGTTGAATATAGTGACTAGAACCGACTAGAGGAAATAGCCCTGCCTGATATTTGGCAAGATCTGAATACTCCAGCGTTTGCCAGTCGGCATTTTTGAATATCTGCCTCAGATTGCGTTCAAAATAGTTGTCTGTATGTTCACAGGCTTGCCAAATACTACTATAAACGTCCTTATCTGTTATTATGTGTTTGAACAACTTTGCCTTCAATAAATCGACCGGTTCTAGCTGTATGCCACCCGTATTAAAACTCGAAAACATCCGGTTCAGATCCATCGATGCTGGAACAATATTGTTGACCCATTGCACTTGCTCAAAAATGTATTTAGCAAAATCATAAATATCGAAGTGGGGCTGTTTTGCTAACTTATCAACTTGCTGCTTCAAAATGGTAAGGTTAGCTTCTAGATGTACTAAGTACTCATCTTTGCGAATATCTTCTTCAGCAGGTTTCGTAATCTTTTCCAGTCCCGCATAACTGCCAAGTAAGTTGCGAACCGACTCTCTAATTTCAAACGTTAACCTCGGATTTTCACCTTTGATACTCACATGAGCCAACTGAGTCTCGATCCCTACCGACTTGAAAGCAAGTGATAACAACATCAATGTTGTGGTTCTTTGCTGCCCATCGATCAACTCATATTCGCTTTTATCACCATTTAACGCACTCAAAACACTACCAATAAAGTAATGGGGCTCTTTAGCTAAATAAGCATCACGAATATCGTCAAATAACTTGATAACTTCTTCTTCACGCCAAACGTAAGGACGCTGATAGCAAGGAATAACGAAGCCCAAATCTTTTGACGCAATAGCTCGTAATGAGAGCAGCTCCGTTTCAACTTTTGAACTCATGTTTTCTCCGTCATTTTGGTGATATTGAAGGTTAATAAGTTAGCAAATGAAGTCGCGTACTGTTCTGGCGACAAAGCCAGTTGGAAATGCTTACTTACTTCTGTAATAAAGCGCTTCTTAACACTATTGGTATCTGAATCTAAATTGCTAGGATCGACGGCCAAATCAAAAGCATCAAAAAAAACAAAGCACTGCTTAGGCGTATAGCTCAAGGCAATCCAATCCAAGACGGGATAGTCCTTCACAAAACGTGAAATTGAATTTTCTCTCACTGCTTTCTGATTACTCACTCTGCGTGAGTAAACGACTCTGAATATTTTTTTCGCGGCCAACTCCAACTGATATTCACCAAACTGGCTGATATACATCATCAGACATGCTTCATATAAACCTTGTAGATAACCACATCCTTCCAACCCCTTAAGCCAGCAAACAAAACGGTTGTAGCCTTCTTGATGGGGCAAAGTTGGATGAACCCAGTATCGCTGATACAGGTTTTGAAAATACGCCAGATAACGAATAGTGTTGACACCAGCATTAAGTGGTTGTCTGATTTCGTATCCTTGTTGCGCGGCTTTTTGAACAACATCCCCACCAATCCCGGTTAACCGCAGTACTTGGCCATAAGCAATGTCGTCACCATCAGTCGTTTGTTCACCTAGTTCGGAGACAATTTGATCCCTTACCACTTTTGTCTGCTGATGTGGTGCAAGATCTCGCATATTCAACAGTTGCCAATATCGTCCTTTCAAAAGAAATTTTACGGAGCTATCTAAATTACCCAATCCTTCCCATTGGAGCGCAAATCTTGATTGATGAACCTTAGGAACAGCTCTTAAATGATGAGCTTTGATGATGTCGGGACCACCAAGTCTCACACCGCCAGTATTTTGCGTTTCAAAAAAGCGGTATGCATCATCTTCTGACTCAGTGACCACCAATGAAAATTGAATACGCTCAAAATTGATAAGCTTCGCCCATTTCGACTTATGATTTTCTAACCAATCAAGATTTGTCTTAATTTGTTGTTGGCTACGGGGAGACTCAAAACGTAGATCAAGCTGTTGGTGTTGTTGAGATAGAAAACTGAATAAAGCTAATGTCGTAATACGCTGTTGACCATCGATAATTTTCAGCTGTTGTTCATCGTGGTGAAGAATAAGGCTACCCAAATAATACGATAGCTCATTATGCTTACGAAAATGCGCATCTAAACCTTCTAGCAAGCTATCAATTTGCTGGCTTTGCCAACAATAAGGCCGCTGGTATTCAGGAATAACTAACTCTCCAGTAATCTGTTTGCCATTATTTCCCTGTATTTTCTGGCCTTCAAAAAGTTGTTGCACCGAGCAGGTTGCGACACTTACCGTCATTTCATTTCCTTATGTTTTAATCTGTTAGAAGCTTACAGCAGTGGTGCCTTAACCACAGTGCGGTGCTGGTCACTTCTTTGCGAAAGTTTGCCGCAATTAATATGATGCGCTGGCTATTTCCTCGGTTGAGTTTTAACTTATCCAGGTCAGGCGTATCCAAAAACTCACAAATTCTACCCGAAGCACTTGCAGGAGCATTTAATAGGTCAAATTCTCCTGTTACGGGCTCATAGCGATCTAAGTACTGCTGGTAAATCTCGACGACTTGCGCTTTGGTCAAACTGGCGCAGTAGGAGGCATATTTAAGCGCCTGCCACACCACATCTCGGCCACGGTCGTCCAGCTTGTTTTCAATAATGATCAAGTTGCCATCTTTATCCAACGCCAGTAAATCTAAGCGCTCACGGGTATCATCAAAGCCATCAAACTCCTTTTGAACAATCAGTAGCTCTTCACCCAGTGCGGAAGACTCGTGTGCCAACCATTCCTGAAGATGTTTGCGCTCAGTAAAGCCCAACTCACTGAACTTCTTTGTCCTAATAGGACTAACCCTGTTGGTTTGATGATTTACCGTGAACATATTCGCGTCCTATTGCTCAACCATTTCTGGGGTGATCTTGATTTTTCCTGTCACGGCGCTGTTGATCAGGGTGGTTTTGTATTCTTTAAGTTTTTCGATTTGCATTAATTGAATTTGTATCGCCGAATAAAATTCCTTTTCAAGCTCATCAATGTACTCAGCAATTTCTACCTGTTGGGCTTCTGGAGGCAACGCGATATAGAAGTTTTTTAACGCTTGAAAGTTAAGCCCCTCTCTACCTCCGCCTTGCTGAAAGTACCAAATTTGGCCCTGACCGATTTCTGATGCCAATACAGCATTTAGAAAGACGGTTTTAATTATCTTATTAGGCCTCACGATACATACATGTTGATTCACATTCATTTCGTCGCTTGAATCGACGTAATAGCAACGACCAATTGACCCCCCAGTAATATTGAGTAACACATCACCCTTTTTCACCTTGCTATTGCTCATGCCCTCATGTGTTTTATTGGAAATTCGAGCAACATCTGTGAGATCTATTCGATCAAAATGTATGTTTTGGCTTCGTAAAAGTGGGATTCCATCATCTAGATATGTAGAGCCTCCCCCAGTTGGAGTAACGCCGCTTCCAATTTTTGATGTCACATGCTTTATTTTTTTTAAAACCCAATGCGCTGGAATCTTACCAATCCAATCTACACCGGAGTCTTTCATTGGCACATTGGGATCAAGCCCTTGGGTCACCACCTGTTGTATGATGATCTGCTTACGCTCTTTCAGCAGGCTAATTTGCTGCTCTTTGATCGCAATAGCTTCGTCGATTTGAGCGGTTTTCATGTCTAGAAAGTTGGCAATAAGGGTTTGCTCTTCGAAAGTCGGAAAAGGTAGATATAGTTGCTTGAACTGCTCCTTATTAAGACTCTCCCTTAACTCCATAATGCCTGTACAATACCTTATTAGTGATTTGTAGAAAGGCTCATTATGAAATAAGTAGGCATAGTACCTAATATTAAAGCTTTTCGTTTTAGGTCTAAGAACTATATAAACTTGGCTAAGAGCTCCAAAGTACTTACTCAAGCCAAGCGAACCAATAACGACATTCATCTTGTTTATAACAAGATCATTTTCATAAACAAGTTTATACCGCTCTATATCTTCGGATTTATTATTGCCTATTGCGCCTTTTTCATCATAAGGAATAACACCTCTATCCCTTGTCACAGACAAAATATGGTCTGTTTTTGGCCCTGTATTTTTCTCGTTTCTTTCCTCAAAGATTGCGCGGATAGGAATTAACTTCCATTCACAAGGGATTAAGCCTGAGTAATCTGAATATGAATCTTTATAAGCCTCATATCTCGGCATCAACGCTAAATCTTTACTCGGGCTGTCCATGCCCTCGCGCTTCGAGCCAACGGCTGAGCCATTGTTCAAATTTATTCCCGATAAATTTGTCATTACGCTTCTCCCTGAGCTTCCGCCACTTTAACACCCAATATCTGCGCAATAAGACCTTCGGCTTTTTGTTCTAGGTTGATGATGTCGGTTGCGACCTCTTCTAAACTACGCAGCGGTTTATGACGGTAGAAATACTTATTGAAGCTGATTTCATAGCCAATTTTCACCGTTTCTAGGTTTATCCATGCTTCATCGACATGAGGCTTCACTTCGTCTAGGAAGTACTGGTAAATGCTTTGCGTCAGCGGGACAGATTCTGTATCACGCAGGTCTGAATTGGTCTCGTAAGTGATATACTCGCCTTTTTTACTGCCTTCTGTGGTAGGAACGGGGTAATAACCAAAATCGGGCAGGTCAGCGACTTCACACTCATAGCGCTCCAGCAGGTCGTTTAATTTATCACCGCTTAACTTAACTACTTTTTTAACCACTTTCTTGGCGGTTTCGTCATACCAGCTCACCGCGCTCAGGATGGCATTTTTCTCAGGTGCTGAAAGCTTGATGGCATGGTTTTTTAGTGATTTATCAACTTGAGTTTTAAAGCTATTGAAGTCATCAAATTCAATGCTACCTATGTCAGCCATCAGCGTTTGTGCAGTTTCAAGCAATGCGTTTAGCGCCAGCCAGTGTTTCACATCAAGCAGTTTGGCCTTAGCCTTAGCATTGAGACTGATGTCGTTTTCTTCACACCAAGAAAGAATGTCCTTCTCAATGGATTTCAAGAAGCTCTTTTTCTGATCTGAACCATAGCCAGTTTTTTCATATACACGTTCGCCATGCTCTGCATAAACGTACTCCATCACTTCACTAAGCAGCCTATCAAAACGCAGTGGGGCTATGGCATCTTGAGTAAGCTTGGCTTTGCGGCGATCTGGGCGCTCGATAGTGACTTTGTAGTAGCCAAAATCTTCATTGCTGAATACCTTACTGGCGATGCCAACAGGATCATTGTTTGCATCCAGTACTCTTTCAATATCCTTACACGCGAGGTAGGTATCGGTAATTTCCGTGATGTGCTCAGGCGCAAATTCGCAGTTTTTATTACCTAAGTTCTTACGCAATTTACGGTATAGCAAGCTGGCATCAATTAATTGCACCTTACCTTTACGCGCCTCAGGTTTATTGTTGTTCAACACCCAAATGTAAGTGGTAATGCCAGTGTTATAGAACAGGTTATTAGGTAACTGAACGATGGCATCTAGCATGTCGTTTTCAATGATGAAGCGACGAATATTACTTTCGCCACCGCCCGCATCACCGGTAAAGAGCGATGAGCCGTTATGAACAGAGGCAATCCGGCTGCCTAATGGACTTATGCTCGGATCTTTCATCTTGTTGACCATCTCCATTAAGAAGAGTAATTGGCCATCACTCGAACGTGGCGTGGCATCCACCACTTCGAGATTTCCCCAATAGTCTTCCAGGTTAACCTTAAAACGCGAGTCAATCACATCACTGCCATCTTTTATGTATTTCTGTTCGGACGCCCAACTCTTACCGTATGGCGGGTTAGACAACATAAAGTCAAAGCGTGAAGCCGCAAACTCGTCGGTAGACAAGGTTGAGCCTACTTTGATGTTCTCAGGGTTGTTTCCCTTGATCATCATGTCCGATTTACAAATCGCGTAGGTCTCGTCATTGATCTCTTTGCCGTAAAGATACACATCACGGTTATTACCAAGACTTGGATATTTTTCTTCAATAAATTTCTGAGATTCAGTCAACATACCTCCGCTACCACAAGCAGGGTCGTAAACGGTCATGGTCAATGGTAGCTGCTCTTTCACTGGGTCAAAAACCAAGTGTGTCATCAGCTCAATCACTTCCCTAGGTGTAAAGTGCTCACCGGCTTCTTCGTTATTCTCCTCGTTGAACTTACGGATCAACTCTTCGAACACGTACCCCATACCCAGGTTAGTAAGGGCTGGCATCTTGTTGCCATCTGGGTCTTCGACCGTTTCATGAGTTAAGTTGATGTAAGGGGAAACAAACTTTTCGACGACATCAAGAAGGACTTGCTTTGAGGCCATATGACGAATTTGCGATTTGAGATTAAAGCATTCAATGATTTCTTTAACATTATCGCTAAAGCCAAGCAGGTACTCTTCAAAGTTGGCGAGTAATATCTGTTGGTTATTCGTTGCGGTGTTGAACAGGGATTTCAGGGTCCATTTAGATGTATTGTAAAAAACATAACCACTAGCCGCCTTCAATGGTTCATCATCAAGCTCCGTGGCTTGCATCTCTTCTTTTTGGAACTTGACCTCTTCAAGCACGGCTTCTTTGGTGGGTTCAAGTAACGTATCTAAACGTCGTAATACCACCATAGGTAAAATCACATCGCGGTACTTACCGCGAACGTACACATCACGTAAACAGTCGTCGGCAATGTTCCAAATAAATGAGATGAGCTTGTTATGTACACTATGATCCATTTTCTTTTCCTGTTCAGTGTTGGTTGCACCCCACAAAGTTGCTGCAACGGCTTCACTATAAATTTAAAATTCTGTTCTTTCTGTAACGCCTAAATGGCCGCTACATCGTTCTATTAACTTGTTCTGCCCGGCGCAATGCTTAAGTTTGTGACACCATAAAGTGCCTGGCTGTTTCGCAACCAAAGCTGATACTCAAAGCCCATTAATGAGTGTTCCGTAGAACAATCCACATGCCATTGGCGTAGCAAATAGCCAGCGGTAGCTGCTCTAATCTCAACTTTCATCACGCCACCCGTCATGCCATAGTCTAGCTCAATCGCTTCGCTGTGCTCTATACGTGGGTGTGGCACTAACTCCAGCTCTACAAATCGGTTCCATTGCCGATCTTGGGGTTCGAGCTCCGTTTCAGACAAAGTGGAGTCTTCAAGCACAACCGCAGCTTTAATTCGAGTCAATACAAAGTCACGGAACTCACTATGCTCGCGGTCAAAACCACGAACATGCCAACGCAGCCCATTGTCTACCAGCGTATGCGGCACAATTTCACGTATTGTTTCACCGCTCGATAACGACACATAGGTGATACGCAAGGCTTTGCCTTTGTGGATGGCCTCGGTAACTTTCGCCACTATCGATAAACTCGGTTTGTTAAGATGATAAGGCGCTTCACACGCAAAAGGCGGTTTTACCTTGCCAGTAAAGCCATCTCCGTACCCTTGGCTAATCGTCGCCAGTGTTCGAACGACGTCGTAGTCGAACAAGGGCTCAAATGCTTCACCTCGCTTATGCAGCTTGAGCTTTTGGTCATACTCAATGTTACCTGGTGCAAGCACTCTGTATAGCGTGAAATCTTTCGTTGCTTGTGTAGCAGCTATGCTGAAGCGATCGACTAAATCTGCCCGTACCGCTTCTCCCTTAAACAATAAGGTGAAATCGATGTGAGCAATGCGATCCCGGATTGCTTGTGGCAACTGTGCTATCTCCGAAAGCCTATCTGACTTCGCCCCTACCGTTTGTTTCAGCCCATCATTTGTCATGCGTCTTGTTTATCCCATTCAAGCAATGTCTTAATACTCTGTTTATCAAATCATGACTGGCATCGCATAATAACATTAAACTGATCCGCTCAACGCGGTTATTCATCCACAATGACTCAATCATCTCTACGGGTTGAAGCTGGACTGATGGATATAAAACACGGAATAGGCTCCAACCTAATTAATTTTATTAGACCTTATCCTATCATAAATTATTTTGTAAGGAAGACTAAAAACCTACCCCAGAAGGGATTGTCAGAATGTCGTAACGGGCAATTTCTGAAGGTAAAATATGACAAGTAGCAAATGACGGATCAGCGATGAAATCTGAAAAAAATAGCACTGCTTATTCCTGAGCACAAAACTAATCATCCGCTCGGCACTCACCGTAAACGAGTTGATACGCGATAACATCTTCTTTCATCTGTTTCCGAGTCGGCTGTCGGATTTTCAGTACCCAATCGTGTTTTAAACTGCCAAAAAATCGTTCTACAACGGCGTTATCCCAACAGGCTCCAACATCGCCCATACTTGCTCGAATACCATAACTTGTCAGTAAGTGACGATAGTACTTACTCGTATATTGTGCTCCTCTATCACTATGAAAGACTAAGCCTTTTTCGGGCTGGCGTAAGTTATACGCTTTCATCAAGGCTTTACTGACTAAATCTGCCGTCATTCGTTTATCGATGTGCCAACCCACAATACGGCGTGAGTATAAGTCCATCACGATGGCTAAATACATCCAGCCTTCCCCTGTTTTTAAATAGGTCACATCACCCGCCCACACTTCGTTAGGTGCGTGAGGATTAAAATTTTGATTGAGCAAATTATCGGCTACGGCATCACTGTGTTTGCGTTTTGTGGTGACTTTGTAAGCAACGCGCTGAGTGACAACTAGGCCAAGCTGAGCCATTAGCTTCTGAACGCCATAAGCACTTACGCTAAAGCCCTCTTTGCATAACCGTTTACGTAACGTTCTGTAACCTAAGCTATTTCGACTATGTTCAAAGATGGCTTTGGCTCTACGGTACAGACTAAGTTGTCTGCGGTAATCAATTTTGCTGGGCGTTTAAGCCACGCATAGTAGGCAGAACGACTTATTTTCATTAACTTGCAGAGCTTCAGCACGGGAAACTGTGAAGATAATTGCTTAATCGTTTTAAACGCTACTTGGTTTCCTTTAGCAGGGGAGCGCTGGCTTTTTTAAGATCTCTTTCTCCATCCTAAGTTATTTATTTTCCTTTCGAAGTCTTAATAACTCAGCTCTCTCATCGGAATTCATGCTGCTACCAGATTGCTCAACGTCGAATTTTGCTTTCCAGTTATAAAGTAATTTATCGGTGATCCCTAAAGAAGCTGCCGCTTTTGGCACGCTATAACCTTGCTCGGTGACTAATGCGACCGCCTCTTGCTTAAACTCAGCGGTATAAAATCTATTTGTTCGTTTTTTCATTTAACACCTCAATAATTGGATTATATTCCATTATTAAAGTGTCCTGTTTGATTAAAGCAGATCACTCTCTTCATTGAACGTTTAGAAGCACAAATGTTATTGCCTAAGCATCAGCGGCTCTCTGCCGTCCGGCATTTTGAGTGGTTATGTAGTTTTGGGTTTGAAGGGAAATATCCTTATGTATCACGTTTTATTAAAGGGGCCAGTCTACCAAGTTCATGAGTTAGTTCACCTACTTGAACGTAAACATAATGAACTATTTAAAGCCTATATGGATAAGCTACATCCTGATTGGCAAGAACGCAAAGAATTGCTGAATAAAGCACCGTTAGCCTACAGTCATTGGTTGTACTAACTTTGGCCCTTATGAAGCCTTAACCAATACGTTAAATAATAATTTAATTAAAATATGCTATTTTCTAACAAATTGAAGGTATGGTGGACATCAAATGAATAAATCGATAGAGACGCTCACCATACCTTTGCAAAAAAGACCACAACCCTTAGCAAAAAAGACCACAACTTGAAGCATGATGAGTATAACTCTAATGTGGCACTATTCACTGTTCACTATTATTTCGCAAGCCACTCTATTAAGCTCAACAAATTCATCCCATGTATATAGATTGGCATAGTTAAGTGCATACTGTTTATCCACTCTACATATATCAGGTCGCTCATGATAAATAGTGCATAGCAAATTCGTTTCATTATAGTGCTTACAGATACCATCACCACGATCTAGAAACTGAGTTTCCTCCGCGCGGTCTACATGGCGGCAGCAAGCACCACATTTATCACAAGGAAAGCTATATTCAAGCGTTAGCGTCATAAGGAATCTAACCATTCGTCGAATGAATCTTCATTATCGACATCATAAGGCAAAGTGATATTATTTCGCTTAATTTCCTGAACGAGGATAATTTTACGTTCATATTCTGAATTTGTCGTTTGTAATCCATTCACAAATAACCGCATTTCAACGACATTAAAATTAAATTCCAATTGTGACAATTCAACTAGATATTGATCTAAAGCTAAATTAACCTGTTGATAATACTGCAATGTCAGCTCAAATTTATCACGAAATTTATTTAAAAAACGCCAGACCTTATTCATTAACTCACTGTGCTCTAAAAAATAACACAGTGCTAATGTAACTAATCCCGAAACTAACGCCCCTATAAATATCGAGACATCATTTCCAAAAGGAAATGTTAATATACCATTTAGCCATGTTGTCAGCGCTGAGCCTAATATGACAGATATACTTACTGAGATGATTTTTATTGCTGATTTTAACAAATCACCTAACGCTAAATTTTCTGGGTTAAAAAACAGCAACTTAACTGCTGAAACTAAGCTATTCCAAGATTCACGGATTAATTTACCCACCAGCTTTGTTGAGGTGAAAAATATATTTAATAAAGTGTTAGTGATGCTAGCTAATAAACCACCAAATAAACCATTTTTAAATTCCGTAAAAAAATCTTTAAAACGAACTTTCAATCTTTCCCAAATGTTAGTAACTACATTTCCCAAATCTTCTAAAAAAACGTTAAATTTAAAATTTGATTTATGGCTATTGACCAATTTTGGGATAGCATCTTTTAATTCAAACCAAAGCTCTGCAAATACAATCCCTAGCATCTGCCTAGCCCCCATTCTGATGCCTGTATTGACAGCAGACAGGGCTGTATTAGCAAAAAATTTACTACTGCCATAATACTTACTGCTAACTTCAGCGTCATATTGCTTTCTAGCTGATTCATCGACAGCCTTCATCGCATCAAAATTGGCCTTTTCTTTATTCTTCAGCGTTCTTAATTTTTTTAATTCAACATCGGTCAGTTGCCCTTTATTTTCTAATGCACTTATATCTGCTTTTACTTGAGCTTGCTGAGATTGCATACGCAAAATAAAATCAGCCATTTTGCTGGCTTTTTTCGATTTATTTATTGTTTCATTAGTAAATGTTAAATTAGAATCGCGATTAGCTAAATCAGCGCCATTAAGCTCCGCTAAAACCCGAGCTGGGTCATTATGTACTTCATAAGCAGCAATGATATGGTCAAGGTTAGTCACATCATGTTGACTAAATGTCTCACCGGTATAAGCGTCCTTTAGCTCACCTTCAAGCTTTTTTTGCTTTCCCTGTCGATTTGTTTCTTTGTAATTTTGATGGCTATGATATTCATGGGAATCATATTCTCCGCGATTTTCATAGCGTTCTTGCTCTGCCTCTGTTGCCCAAATATTCTGCCTAACGTTATGTATGGTATCAACATCCCCACCTTTTTTATCCTTTAATAATAAAAAATCCAGACCAAAAGAAGTGACTAAACTTTGAACAATTGTATCATTAATTTCTTTTTGCCAATTATAATTTGACTGTTGCATATACCTTACCTATAAAGTAGCCGCCTAACACGGCTACTTATGATTTACTACGCGTCATCAATATGAAGCATTAAGAGAGAGTGAATCGTTCTGTTTTATCTAATTGCTTATCCAGACTATCCTGATTTAGTACTTTTAATCCATTGCTATCAGTTTCAATTTCAATGACTCCATCGACAATAGTCGCTTCATTATTTTCATTCAATTTTGGTTTAAATAATGGAGTTGTTATTAGATTGGTCATAATTGACGCAAGGCTATAACCATTTTGAATGATGAGTTTCAAATTTAAGTCACTATTAATAACGCTACTAACTGATTGCCCTGATGCTTTAGTACGTTCAATGAGTTCATTTGCTTCAGTCAATTTAGATAAATAAGGCTGGAATACTGTAAATTGCGCTTCCAAGACTTGATAAATAGCAGCGACATATTCTTTAGTTTTGGTTAAATTTTCTTTAGCGAGTGTCATTTTATATACAGCATCACTAACTTCAGAACGAATTTTTTGCGCATTATCTAATGCTTTTTCAGCATGAGAGTTATAAGCCCATCCCGCAATTGCCAGAATAGGTGCAACAACAGCTCCACCTAAGACCATCGCTCCTCCAGCCATCCCCCAACCGCCAGCAGCTAGCGAACCGCCACCTATCGCGGCCATTGTCGCATTATAAGCTGCGGCACCAGATAAGGCTGCGATTGGTGTACCTGTAGAAGCCGCAGCAAATGCCATCACACCACCATAGACAGCAAAGCCTGCAGCAGCACTTGACGCGCCAGCGCCAACTACTGTTCCGAGATACTCTGTCGCTGAAATCGCTAAATTTTGAATTTTATCAATTTCGTGACGTGGAATAGAAACTGTGATGTCTTTACCAGACTCATTAAGCTGCTTTAAAATTGCTTGAGCAAGAATGTTGAATTTATTAAAACTCTCACCAATGTTTAATTCTAATGTACCAAGTTTTTCTAATTCAGCTGTTGTGCTGACATTGACTTCCTCTAGTACTTCTTTATTTTCATCGTAACGATGCTGTGCTTTGCCTAAAATATCCTCAGCTTCTGATTTAGTTTGATATCCGTCATATGCTTTTTTTCCGCCAAATGCAGCTGCCGCAATAGCAGCCCCAGCAATAATAAATGGAATAGCCATAGTACCCTCTTAACTTTTATGACATTGAAATAATCGACTATAAACGTGTAATATAGTCGTGTAGATTTTGTTCAAGTTTTAACTTTAACCATTCAGGCTCTAATATCTTAATATTAGGTAGCCAGTATTGAATTAAAGGTAATATTTGTTTGTCACTCATTGCTACACATGAAATAGTAAAATAATTTTCATTCTCCTCAATAATAGATTGTCGAGGAAAGACATTTCTCCTTTTAAAATATTCGGCTACCGAAGATGAAATCTCCATTCTCACATTAAAGTGGCGATTTGTTGTCCATGGGTCTTCGCTATTTAATAACATATCAGCAACACTAACATCAAATTCAAATGACTCTTTACTTACATCTAACCATTCAATTCTATTTAATGAAAATGACTTTAATTGATTATCTTCAGTTGCTTTCAGGTACCAAATCGTATTATGGCAAACTAGTTTATAGGGAGTTAAAATACGATTTTTACCCTTATATAGAACTTGTAATTTTCTTTTGTTATCAATTGAATATCTGATTTTTTCATAGTATTTGCTGAGATAACTTTTAACCCTGTGTTCAATACCATTAAACTCAATGAGAACACTTTTACTTTCAATTGTTTGTGGGATACTTCTCAAAAATGACTGATTAAAATCAGGGAGGTATTTATCTATCCCCAAAAAAGAAATCATTTTGTAATATTCGACAACCATCGAAAATCCATAATTAGAATTACCTTTATGCTCAAGAATTAAGCTTAATGAATTTAAATCTCGATAAATCGTTCTCTCGCTAACTTTAAAACGAGTTGCCAATTCAAATTTATTTACTTCACCATAAAGATATGTATCAAGAATGATTGTTGCTAATCTGACTCCCTGATTTTTTTTGTAATCATCCATGTTTATCTCACGTAAATTTAAGTTAAGAATAATTGTACATAGAATAACAAATCAAGTGACAAATGGCGTCAGTACCAAACAAATTTACTAATAGGATAAATCTTATTTTTAATAATTGTATATTTCTTGATTAATTTAAGGCCTGTTTAATTCGCAACTATAATTAGCCATCTAATGAGTTAAACACATATATGGCCCATTCGTTGGCTAATAAGCGACAGATTCCAATTCTATATATCAAATATAGGCTCTCAAAGACCTATCGTAAATCTAGTCAAATTAACAATGCCACTTCAGACTTTCTTAGCCCAGCATTTATAAATCAAAACTAGGAGGAGAAAACTGGTAATTAACAATATATGCGCCAATAGGCCCAGTTTTTGTTGTTACCCATACGATTCCTGTGTTTGTCTGAGTTTTCGACTTTGGATCGCTAATACAAAGTAATTTCCACTGTTCAGTATAGGTTTCTTTTATCCATATACCGTGATCACATCGGCTAAATCAGCTAGTACTAGGGCCCGACGATGTGATTTCATATTCAGTTTGGTAGCAAATAGTTTTGGTTGTTAGTAAATACGCCCACACATCAAACGCAGGCATGAGTAATACAAGCGTCATAAATCCAGACTGAAGAAAGTTTTTAAATGTGTACTTGAGTGGGCGGCGTAAAATGCTCAAAACTCCACCAATCACACTTACAATAGCTGCAAACGTAATAGAAATAGTCCATTTTGAAAACCATTCAAACATAACAGTTCTATGGCCTAATATTAGTGACCAACACATGAATGCTATCCAGATGACAACCGAAACAACAATCCAGTAAATAAACATTGTTTTGTTCTTGTTGACCCGACTGTATGATTTGAATTGATATTTCATAATACCTCATATGGTCTGAGAAACTTATTTAAATAGCTCTTATTATTTTTACCATTTATGTCAAATGGCTAAATGACAATACACTTTTATAATTTAAGAATTACTATTTCTCACAATCCACCCTTCAAAAATTATATTTTTAACATAATTTACCTGTTTTATTTCTAATAACACCAAAAAACAGGTAAATATATATTTTAAAAAATAAACTCTATTCTAAAAATAGTTTTACTTCTTAACGGGACTAACTACATTTCCACTATCTGTACCATAATATTTTTTTGTTGTCATTCCTTGTTTGTAGTAATCATTTAGAAGTTTTAGAAAATTTCGTCCCTGCCTCTCATTTTCAATCACTATTTTTCCATTCTCATTAAATATAAACTCTTCTCCTTGAAACATTTTTAAAACACCATTGATTGATTTAACCCCATTCTCATCTAAAGTAGTATGATTTCCTTTCTCCGCAATATGAGCTAGAGTTTTCCTCAATGATGGTTTATGTAAAATCGCCTGTTCAATAATATCTAGACCTTCAACAAGGTTAAAATCTTTAATAGTATTTAATGTTTTTTGTGCTGCTGCTGTAAATTCAGCTTCTAACCCAACAATAGATTCAAAACTTTTTTTATGGAAAACATAAAACTGTTCTTTTATATAAATACAATCTATTTTATCGTCAAAGTTTACTGCACTACCATCAAATGTTCTTAATTCTTTATCCGATTTATCAAACAATGCAAATATACGTTGAGCAAAGTCTTGTGGTTCATTCGTTGTAATCTTACCCTTACTTATTTTACGAAATGAATAAGTAAGCTCTGACCCTTTTTGGACTTTAATACAGTAAGCCCATAATTCTTCCTGTATATTTGTTAATGATGTGAGAACATCTAGTTTATCACTCTTAATATCCTCATTTATTATTTTCGCAAAAGAAATAGCATTATTCATTGCATAAGTGTATATTTTATTATCAATATCATCATCAATTACTGTATAGTTTTTCATTTCAATATCATCTTTTGATGCGTGAGAAATAATTTGATTTGACAATGTTTGTTTGAAGAAATTAGCAATATCAGGAGCTATAGGTGCTTTAGTGACTTTGAAGTCATATTTATCAGTGACTTTTGCATTTTTATTCATACCTGCTTTAAGATGTCTTGTTACAAAATATAAAGAAATCTTAGCTTTCTTACTGTCTTTTAATTGTTCAGCATACTCTAATAACTCTTCAAGTTTTAACATCATCATTCCTTTTGCAGTTCAGCATAATAAAGTTTAGGCCCAACATCTTCAATATCTAAAATATCATCCTCTTCTAAATATTTAGATTTCGTTAAAATCATTCCACTTCGTTTTTTATTGCTCTCTATATCCAAATAAGTAATCTGATATAATGTATAATAAATACTTATAGTAGGGTTTATAAGTATCATACTAGAATTAATATATATTAACCCTGTCACTATTAATAAAATAGCGATAGGAACAACATTAGATATTATTGATAAGTCTTGAAACACAAAGGGTATTATATAAGTAAACAAGTAACTTATTGACTCATTATTTTTATTTTCTATATCTAGTATTTTAACTGTTCTTCCACTTGTTTGGCATCTACGTTTTACATTACTTAAAAATATTTTCAAACCAACAACACCAAATATAGATAATGATATCAATACACTCACTGTGCCGAAGTATTTAAGAAAGATCAACACTGATTCAGTATGAAATCCTTTCCAGTGTAAATAGTTTCTATAATTATAAATTTGAACAAAGCACATAATAAAAAATAGGGGTAAATAAGACACTATAAATAATGAGATTCTAGCTCCTAAATGTAACTTGTTTATTCTCATAATCCCCCCTCCCGATTTAATTCATTAAATATTCTAATACATTCAAAACAGTAATTCATCTACTTTCATCATATCCTGTATTACATCGCTTATAGCTTACAGAAAACCACTGTTTATTGACACAGTATTTTTCTTCACATTCACTTTCAACTAAACACATAAAATTATTTCTATTTATAGTTGTTTACAAAAACGCTTGACACAAGGTGAAACTCATTACACTTACATGTTATTTATCAATAAGATAACAAAATAAAGGCATTAAAGATTTATAATATACCACTACAAAAAATCTCAGATATATATCATCTCTTTGAATGACTATAATTTTATTTCAAGGAGTAATATGCATCCTCACTCTCACTTTAAATCCACATTATCTGTTCTACCTCACTCATTCCAAACCTCTTTTTTCAACCGACTAAACCAACTAATCAACTACTCGCCCACCATCGGCCTGATGGGTAAAACAGGGGCTGGCAAATCCAGTCTCATCAATGCGCTGTTCCAATCCTCACTATCGCCTGTGAGCGATGTTTCAGGTTGTACGCGCCAAACCCAATACTTCAGTATGAAGATGAACAACCACACACTTACCTTTGTTGATTTGCCGGGTGTGGGGGAAAGTATCGAACGAGATAAAGAGTACCACCAGCTATATCATAACTTATTACCAGAACTGGATTTAATTATCTGGGTACTCAAAGCAGATGACAGAGCATGGTCTTCTGATGAACAGTGTTATCGCTTTCTTACTGAGCAATGTGGTTACCAATCTGAACGATTTCTATTTGTCTTGAACCAAGCCGATAAAATAGAGCCCTGCCGCCAGTGGGATGAACATAACCACCAGCCATCCTCAGAGCAAACTGCTAACTTGGAATTGAAACAACAAGCCGTAGTAACAGCTTTTAAGCCGTATCACCCTGTGATGGTTATATCTGCAATCGAAAGCTATCAACTCACTGAATTAGCAGAGCAACTCATACAGGCGTTACCGGCGAAAGCCAGTAGCGGTGTAGCTAGGCAACTGAACAGCCCTTACCGGACGCAATCGGTGGAGAACGCCGCACGTAACGATTTTGGTCAATGTGTCAGTGATATTGTGGATACCTTAATCGATATCATTCCCTTGCCGCCATTGATAAGAAGTACGGTTAGCACCGTTAAAAACAGTATCGTCTCCATCGCTAAATCCCTGTGGAGCCTGTTCTTTTAACCTCTTACATTACCCCATTAATTATCACTCTCAGCGTCAGTCCTTAACAGGATTGGCGCTTTTTTATTTCTTTTTCTTGGAATATCAACTAATGAATAATTCAACTGAATGTGCAATTACAATGACACTCGTTCCCGATGAGCAACGCCTGGATTTTTGGATCAACCACTTCGGAAGCGTGAAAGGCTGGATCACCTTTGAAGTGGTCATCTTTACCACTATGGGGCAGTTTTGTGATGACTATCAGGGTGGGTATTGGGAATATTGCACCTTATCCAATGGTGGCGCTTTTATTTATCCCGATTTACCTCAAGATACACTGACGCTGTTCAACCCATATAACGGTAACGAAGCCAACGTCAGTTGTGAAGCGGCAGGCATTGCCGTGTGTTTGATGATGTACAGTTTATGGTCATTTCAAACGGAAAGTGACACCCTAGTCGATCGTTTTTATCAATTGCGTGATTATGCAGCGCAACATCCTGAAAGTTTAGCTATTTTTCATCTTATCGATTAACACCTTTCTTAATTCACTTTTTCAGTTTTACCTATCGACTTTATTTTCAAGGAAATTGATTATGACTCGTTTAGCTTCCCGCTTTGGAGCGGCGAATAGTATTCGCCGTGACCGCCCATTAACCATCGAAGAATTGTTTCGTACTGTACCGAGTGTTTTTTCAGAAGACAAACATGAATCTCGCAGCGAAAAGTACACTTATATTCCTACTATTACCTTACTCGATAGTTTACAGAAAGAAGGTTTTTACCCGTTCTTTGCCTGTCAAACTCGTGTGCGAGATGACAGCCGTCGTGATCATACTAAGCATCTGTTACGCCTCAGACGTCATGACCAAATTACGGGCAGCCAAGTGCCTGAAATCATCTTGCTCAATAGTCATGATGGGTCGAGTAGCTATCAAATGTTACCGGGCTTTTTTCGCTATGTTTGTCAAAATGGGCTGGTTTGTGGCGATACCTTTGGGGAGGTCAGAGTTCCACACAAAGGTAATGTCGTCGATAAAGTGATTGAAGGGGCTTACGAAGTGTTAGGTACGTTTGATGCTATCGCTGAAAAACGTGAGCAAATGCAGACCTTACTATTACCGCCACCAGCACAACAGATCTTCGCCCAAGCCGCTCTCATGTATCGTTATGGCGAAGAACATCAACCGATCACTGAAGCCCAAGTGTTACAACCTCGCCGCTTTGAAGATAAAAAAGACGATCTTTGGACTGTTTACCAACGTTTGCAGGAAAATTTAATCAAGGGCGGATTATCAGGCAGGAATGCCAAAGGTAAACGCGCTCGCACGCGTTCAGTGAATGGGATTGATGGGGATATTAAGCTCAATAAAGCGTTGTGGGTACTCACAGAGCAAATGCATGTGCACTTTTCTGGACGCGAACGACTATAGCTACAGTAAACATTAAATAATCGAATCTTACGGCGAACTTATGAAACTATCAGAACGTCAACTAAAAACCTTGGGTAATGTGAAACTCAATTATGGCTCACTCAGCAACAAAAGGACGCTCAACTCGCTGGAGAAAAAAGGCTTAATCCACTGGCATACATCAAACCATTGGGTCTTAACGGAGTTCGGTTTTCATATCTATAACATGAGTAAACGGCGTTGCTTATAAAGCGTTAGCGCTAACATAAAGACTTATCCCGTATTTTGGTACTTGATGATATCGAGCACACTAATCTATTCAAGAAAGGAGAGCATTCTTTAAACATCCTTTTATTCCCTTCCATTTTGACTAACTCCCTCATCAACTCTTTTTCTTATTTAAGCACCAAAACAACAGTTGATCGATTACGCCGATCGATAACCGTTTATTGATAGTTATGATCGATATTACCGATCGTATTTTAATTATTGATAGGTAAAACAGATCGATTGAGTTAAACTATCTCACGCTAAATTATCTTTATGTCAGTGATATTAAGGTGATTGAGTCAAATCTTTCATGCCTTCCACTGACATAACGCGATTCAACCATACTTAATGTGATATTGATTAAAAGGAAATCAATCATGAAAAAAGCGTTTATTGTTCCCGCACTAATGGGGTGCATTTCATTACCGGCATTCGCTAACACGGATGACAGTAAAACGGGGATTTATGTCACGGGTAAAATGGGCCCATCCATTGTGCAAATGTCCGGCCAGCAGTTTGTCTACAGCGGCTATGCTGATGCCGGTGATAATGGTACAAAAAATGGAGATAGCCATCGTACGGGAGTATTTGGCGGTGGACTTGCGTTGGGTTATGACTTTTCCAATCAGTTTGATATCCCTGTTCGGGCTGAATTGGAATTTATGGCGCGTGATAAAGCGAATTCAACCTACAACATCCGCGACCGTGTGCGTAATGGCGTACATCAAACTCGTGATATTAAAAACCAAATCAAACTCAATACGTTAATGGTCAATGGGTATTACGACATTAAAAATAGCTCAAATTTCACGCCGTATATCTCTGTCGGGCTAGGCTATGCGGCCGTGGATTTTAAAACCACCCGCGCTGATGCTTATACCCCAGGACTCTCTCTGCATGATACTCACACGCATACCGCCAATAACTTTGCCTGGAGTGTCGGTGCGGGGGTGAACTATGCCATCAATGACGATTGGGATATGGGTCTAAGTTATCGCTATTTAGATGCCGGAAAAGCGGACATCACGACAGCGGTAGGCGATGGGGAAAACACCTCAAAAATCAAAGTGAAGGCCAACGATATCATGCTTGGTTTGACTTACCGATTCTAATCTCTGGCATTCAGCCTTAAAGATTACCCTCAACTTACCTAGCCAACATACCTTTTTGATGTTGGCTATTTTATTAATTAAACAAAAAAAATAACAACGATTAAATTTTAATCACAAAAAATTGTAATAAAAAGAGGTAAAAATGAATTCAATTAATCATATTCGTTTAGGTGTTGAACGAATTTTTTTCATCATTAGCTTAGTGCTAGTATTCGGTTTTACAGTCATCATCGCCAATCACTATAATATCGACCCATTTATTGGTAAGCCCTTAATGTATCTACTGTATTACCTTATCGCGATGTTAGCTCCACTCTTGATTTCTCAAATATTGTTGTGGGTCATTTATGGGTTTAAGGGTATCCCTTTCCGTTTAATGCTAACGCGGAAAATTTTGGCATTCGTCTTCGCTTTCATCGCCTCTTTATGTGTTATCTACTTATTGCTCATCGGGATTATTCCTTTTATGGTTTTTGACCATGCTTTAATTTTTATACTTTATGAATACTTTTTTATTTTCCTCCTTTTCGCCTGCCTTATCGGACTGAGCGCTGGCGTTATTGTCTATATCCATACCGTTAAAAATGTACCCCATCCATTTCAATACCCGCATCCTATTTTCCGTTTAATGACATTCTTAGCGCTATACCTTGTCATTATGAATGCCTTAGCGATAGGCATTGGCAACCAAATCAATCTCAATATCATGGTGATTCTAGCGGGTACTATCGCAGGTTATGTGGGGTATTGGGGATATGGCGTCCTACAACAATACACGGCAACGCGTTCTCGGAAACTCAGGATAACCCTGTCAACAATCATTTCCCTTGCTATCTTAGCGCTACTGGCACTCCTTAACGTTCTATTGCCTAACCGATTAAATATGTTCGGATTATTCCTGCTATTTTTTATCGAACTGGCTATTGCAATCACATTAGGTCGACTCACCTATCAGAAAAACAACCATCAGAAAGACGGTTCAACAATGAGGATAAATCATGACTAAATACGTATTTATTTTCATGGTGTTTTGCCTCAATTTTACCGCGAGCGCCTTTAACACGAATGTATTTGATACCGCCATCGATAAAAGTGGTTTTACACCAATGTGTAATAACCAAGCGATTGCCGATAAGGATTGTCGTGTTGACGATTACCTCGAGGGACGTTATGTCGTCACGAGCACAGTGAATCTGGGCGCTAAATGTGCCTTCGTAATTGCCGAAGTGATTGATAGTCAAACCAACCAACTATTTAGTACATCAACTGGCGATTGTGAAGACGGCCCTCTCGATACCTATTACCGCTTATCCCGTATTAACAAAAAAGTGTGGCTGGATGCTTACAGTCAAGGAAAACACATTGACCATGTGGAGGTTATCTTTCAATGAAAAATCGCACATTAAACAGCCTTCCTTTTGTGGGAATTATCGCAATCGTCACATTGGGGATTTATTTCGGCAAACAACCTAAGCCAACCTATCGAGATTGTGTTGAGTTCAGCTCATCTCCTGCCAATACGCTTCAGATTTATGATCAACCCGATAGAGCTTCCAAGTCTATCAACTATCAGCCCACATCAGGAAAAGAACAATTCTGGGTCGCAAAACGAACAGCTGATGAACAATGGGTACAACTCTACCATGCCATAACACTTTTTGATGATTTACCTGAATCAGCTAAACTCGGATGGGTTAGTACCACGAACATAAACACATTGGGGATATTTGAGTGCATGACTAAGAATTAGCACTCATGATAAAATAATAATTGAAGGTGGGTATTGTTACCATTACTTCACCTTTATTATTTTACTAGTCTCAATTCGAACTCGTTATATCCAAATTGAGTCCAATACTAGCCAATACAATCGGAGGGAAGCCAAAATAAAATGGCATACTGGATGGCATACTCATAAAACCTAAAAAACAAAAACGCCATGCTAATCAATAGCATGGCGTTGAATTCTGGCGGAGGAGGAGAGATTCGAACTCTCGGATGGTTTCCCATCGGCGGTTTTCAAGACCGCTGCCTTCAGCCGCTCGGCCACCCCTCCGCAATGACGTGCACTATAAACATCCTCTCATTGGATGTAAACCCCTAATTTGATCATTCGCTTTAAAAATATACGCCTTTCATACTGTTGGGTGAAAATATCGACATTCTAACGACTTTACTTGGGTTATATCTCGATTTTTGCTAAATTTACGTTCTAATTTTATTTGGGTTGAAAAGAGTATGTTGGTTTTTAATAATCAAGAGATAGAAACAGACGCGCAAGGTTACCTGCTTGATAGCCAACAATGGAGCGAAGAATTAATTCCTTTGCTAGCGCAGCAAGAAGATATTGAAATTACCAATGAACACCTAGAGATTATCCGTTTCGTCAGGAACTTCTATTTGGAATTTAATACCTCACCTGCTATTCGCATGTTGGTTAAAGCAGTTTCTCAACAATTTGGCGAAGAAAAAGGCAATAGCCGCTATCTATACCGGCTATTTCCAAAAGGGCCAGCTAAGCAAGCCACTAAACTTGCTGGCCTGCCAAAACCGGTGAAATGTATTTAATTTTTCACTAATAGCGGACACTAAAGTCCGCTATTGGCTCGGTCTTCCAGTTTTCTGTGAAAAAATGGTCTACTTTTGCTCCCGGTGGTCCCCCAGCTTTTAGCCACTCATCAACAAATTCAATATCTTGCTCTGTTCCGTAAACGGCTAGCTTAACACTGCCATCATCTCGGTTACACACAAAACCTTTTATGCCGTTCTGATTAGCCCAATGATAGGTTTGGTAACGAAACCCAACCCCTTGAACACGACCATAAATATAAAAATATCGACCTGATGCAGTCATGTGAGCCTCCGTTGTCAGAGCATAATGTATTGATACCTTCTTTTTAACAGTTGTTTTTTATTCATTGAACAGATAATCTGCTAAATGAGGCACTGCTTTTCATAGTTGCGTATAAAGACAGTGTATTGCGTTATTAATAATTGTCCATATATTAGCTTGAAAACGCGTAGCACTGCCCATATATAGTTTGAAGTATAAGCAAGGCTTTTAGGAGGTCGCTATGATGATCACCAGTAAATATGGAATCGGGCAACAAGTTAGGCACAAACTTCTCGGCTACTTAGGCGTCGTTGTAGATGTTGACGCTGAGTATTCGCTCGAACAACCACATGATGATGATATTGCCGCTAACAGCACACTACGCGATCTACCTTGGTATCATGTTGTTATGGAAGATGACAATGGGGATGCAGTTCATACATATTTGGCTGAAGCTCAAATTACTTATGAAACCGTAGAAGACCATCCAGAACAACCATCAATGGATGAACTAGCGGAATCCATAAGGTCTCAGTTGCAAGCTCCTCGCCTTCGCAACTAACCTTCAAATATCTATATTGTTATTTATGAACGCAACCGTAAAGCAGCTCACTAGCTGCTTTACTTTTTAACGCTAGAAATACTTTATTTTTCAAGACCTAAAGCGGGTATTTCTTGTTTTGGGCATTTATCCATAACAAACTGTAAACCAGCCTGCAAAGCGATTTGCTGTGCTTCTTCGCTAATCACTCCTTTTTGTAACCACAAAACTTTAGCTTTAATTTCCACAGCTTCTCTGGCCACTCCTACCGCAGCTTCTGCATTACGAAACACATCGACCATATCAATAGGCCCTGGTATATCACTAAGCTTTTCGTATACTAGCTGCCCTAACAAGGTTTGACCTGCCAATTTAGGGCTCACAGGAATAACGGTATAGCCTTGATGTAAAAGATATTCCATGACTTCATAACTCGGCCTATTTGCCTTATCACTCGCTCCCACTAAAGCGATTGTCCGGACACGCTTTAAAATTTCAGCAATTTCTTGATCTCTCATCAAAATATCTCCCAAAACCTATAAACTATTCATTAGCATTATGATATATGTTGTATATCTTTGCTCATTCAATTTTTAAAGATGTCTATCTCGCATCTTATTTAAGGGAATATCATGGAATCAACTACCCGTAAAATTACAGCCTCAAAAAATATTGCTTTGGTTGCCCATGACCACTGTAAACCTTCATTATTATCTTGGACTAAGAAAAATAATGAACGGCTTCAAGCTCACAATTTATACGCAACAGGAACTACAGGCAATTTAATCCACCAGCACACTGGGTTGCCTGTTAAGAGTATGCTAAGTGGCCCAATGGGGGGAGACCAACAAATAGGCTCAATGATTGCGGAGCAAAAAATTGACCTTTTAATTTTCTTCTGGGACCCTCTTAATGCTGTGCCTCATGACCCAGATGTTAAAGCACTACTACGTTTAGCCACCGTTTGGAATATTCCTGTCGCAACCAACTCTGCAACCGCAGATTTTTTAATCACCTCACCCTATTTTGATAATACGATAGACGTCGTTATTCCTGATTACGAAAGCTATTTAACCAAACGAACTAACTAATTCTATCTCTATTAAGCGCCAGAGTATTCTGGCACTTAATAGATCATAATATAGCTTTAAGGTTTCTTTTGTTTTGGAACGCCCAATTGCTTGAGTTCATCGACAAATTCTGACGGTTTTTCTGGGTTATAAAGCAACCAAACTTGCTGCTTAGCCCGTGTTAATGCGACATATAGCAAACGCCTTTCTTCTGCATGGTCAAAATCTTCGGGCTTAGGCAATAATGCTTGCTCAATAACTGATTCGCGCGCAGGAGCAGGGAAACCATCCTTTCCGCTATTCAGCCCACAAATTATCACATGATCTGCTTGCTGCCCTTTTGAGGCATGAATAGTCATAAACTGAATATTTAATTTTGGCCAACGAGTTTTGGCTTTATCTAAAATATTAGGTTTTAAATAATGGTAGCGGGCTAGTACTAATATCGTTTCATCATCAAGGACATAACCACTCATTTTATCCAATAAGCGTTCCAAGGCATCTTCATAAAGAAGAATAACAGATTTTTTATTCCCTTTAGTTAAACTATTCAATGGCTTATCTAACTGCATAGGGTTTTGTAAAATAAACTGATTTGCAACCTCACCAATGCGTTGGTTAAAACGATAAGTCGTGTCTAAAGCGCAAAGTTCCCCAATACCAAAGTTATGTTCAAACGATGTCGTTAAGTCTAATTCTGCACCACTAAACCGGTAAATGGCTTGCCAATCATCTCCAACCGCAAATAATGTGGTTTGCTTATTCTGCTGACGTAGTGCTTGCAGTAACTTCGCCCTGAGAGGTGAAATATCTTGAAACTCATCAACTAAAATATGTTTCCATGGGCTAATAAAACGTCCTTTTTCTAAAATATTAATGGCTTGATGAATTAATCCAGAAAAATCAATTGCACCTTCATCTTTCAAAGCGCTTTTCCATACTTTCAATAGCGGCGCCATTAAACGAATACGTTTTTGAAAAAGATCTCTTATTTCTTCCGACGTATTATCAATCATGTCCTTCTGGCTACCGCCATGCATACGCATTAAACTTAGCCAACGGTCTAAACGGGCAGTGACTTTAGTGCTAATTTTTTCGTCTTTCCAGAATTCACCGTCTGGAATTTCCCATTGCAACTCTTCAGAAAGCCATTCTCGCCATCCTTTTGCCTGCGCTTTCTTTGCTGAACATTGTTCTCGCCATTCGTTTAATAACAGTGTTTGTCGTTTTTGAGTGTCTGTTTCTAACTCGCTAATCACTGGCGATTTTTTGCTACCTTCACGAATGATATGTAGAGCAAGCGCATGGAAAGTTTTAGCTTCAATATCTTGTTGTAAACGTAAATGAATACGCTCATTCATTTCATCTGCAGCTTTACGGCCAAAAGCCAACAAAAGAATTTGTTCTGGTTTTGCCAAACCTCGCAAGATTAGCCAACCCGCTCTTGCAACTAGGACTGATGTTTTACCACTTCCAGCCCCCGCCAGTACTAATACATTATCCTCACCATTAATCACAGATAAGGACTGTGAATAATTGAGTGGTGATGTTTCTACTTGCTGGAAAAAATCGTGATAACGAACTAATACAGACTCACACCAGTGATCGTTAATTTGTTTTCGGCATTCTTGACCACTATTCAGCCAATTCAGACATTCGTGATATTGTGCTGCACAATTTTCATACAATGAAATGCGCGCCAAAGGCATAGGCAGAGACGAAAAGTTTTGTGATATTTTATCTTTTATTTCAGATAGATGACGTAATGTTAGCCACCTGTCTTGTTGTGTCAATTGTTCAATCGAATTAACTAATTCAGTCAATACACAAGCACTGACTTGACTCATTTCAGTGCTCCATTGTTGCCATTTTTCATTCAAATAATGGTAAAAGCGCTGAGTTTGCTTCCATTCAGTACCATGTAAACGAACAACTTGTTCATTCACAATTTCAAATTCTAACTCCCCCCAAACAATCCCTCTCTTACAACGAAGATCGATAAGTTCATTAAATGGGATAAGATATTGGTGGTTTTCACCACTCACTTCAATACCTGCGTTGAGTAAGCGAACCCGATTGTAGGGATGCTGAGCCAGACGCTGTCCAATCTGTGTTGATTTCAGTTCCATACGTCCTGCACCTGAGAAAATCAATGACAAAATACGGTTGGCTTGATTCCAAACGGTTTTTTATTCCTGGCAAACAAGCTATCCTATATAGATTAGGGCTTGTCTTACCTTTGAGGTACTTTGTGTTAACACTGCTTACCAGTTATCGTCGTGTGCTATATAACAGCCATTTTTTATATTATATCCGAATATTTATAGCCCTGACAGGCGCAACCTTAGTGCCGTGGTTGTTAAACCAAGAGCCTAAAATCACCATCCCACTGACATTGGGTGTGGTTGCTGCAGCACTAACTGACTTAGATGATAGGCTAACTGGCAGAATAAAAAATTTAATTATTACACTTTTTTGTTTTTTTATTGCATCAGTTTCTATTGAACTACTTTTTCCCTACCCTTTATTTTTCTTTTTTGGCCTCGCATTTTCTACCTGTGGCTTTATTCTTCTTGGCGCTTTAGGGCAGCGATACGCAACCATCGCATTTGGTGCGCTGTTAATTGCCATTTATACCATGCTCGGCGTACCCATTTTTGATACTTGGTACCAACAACCTGCATTATTACTCACAGGGGCAATTTGGTATAATATTTTAACCTTGATTGGGCATATCTTATTTCCTGTTAGGCCATTACAAGATGCAATAACCCAATGCTATCAGCAACTTTCAGCTTATCTAGATGCAAAAGCCAACTTATTTGACCCTGACTTAGAAGATGACTACCAACGCTCAGTTTATGATTTGGCATTAGTGAACAGTCACTTGGTCAGTACCATGAACCAAGCAAAAATTGCATTACTGAGTCGGTTAAAAGGAGACCGGGGACAAAAAGGTACCCGAAATTCGCTACAATACTATTTTGTTGCCCAAGATATTCACGAGCGAGCAAGCTCATCTCATATACAATATCAACAACTTAGCCGTACTTTACGTCATTGTGATATTTTATTTCGTTTCCAACGCCTATTAACTATGCAAGCGAGAGCCTGCCAGCAAGTTGCTCAATCTGTTTTATGGCGTAAACAATACCAACATAACCCTCGTTTTGAGCGTACTTTCACTTACATTGAAAAATCGCTACAGCTACTAAAACAGCAATCGCCTGAGCTTCATGAAATTAAGGCCCTATATAACTTACTTAAAAACTTAAAAGGAATTGACGTCCAACTGAAAGGCCTAAGCCTTGAGCAGAGTTCATGGCAGCAAAATAATAAACAAATAGAACAGTTATCTGACGAATCGTTATCAGGTATTAGTGATATTATTTCGCGAGTTAAGCACCATTTAACACCAAAATCCTCTTTATTTCGCCATGCAGTAAGAATGTCAATTCTCCTTTGTACTGGCTATATCATCATCCAACTATTTGATATGGAAAGAGGATATTGGATATTACTCACGAGTTTATTTGTATGCCAACCAAACTACAGTGCCACTAAACGGCGCTTAGCCCTTCGCATAATAGGAACTATCGTTGGTATTCTTATTGGCTTACCTTTGCTGAATTTAATCCCCTCAATGGAAGGGCAACTTACGCTAATCGTTATTTCTGGTTTACTGTTTTTTATGTTTCGCAGTAGTCAATATGCCCAAGCAACATTATTTATCACACTTCTCGTTTTGTTTTGTTTTAACCTACTGGGCGAAGGGTTTGATGTTGCACTTCCACGGATCATTGACACATTAATTGGTTGTTTTATTGCATTACTTGCAGTGAGTTTTATTTGGCCAGACTGGAAATTCCGCCAACTTCCCCAAGTCATTCAAAAAACTATGGATAGCAACTGCCGCTATTTAGATGCTATTTTACAACAATACTATCAAGGTAAAGACAACCGCCTTGAGTACCGAATTGCACGTAGAGATGCACATAATAATGATGCAGAGTTCGCTTCTATTGTGTCCAATATGGCTTCTGACCCTAAGTCTTATCGAATCACCCAAGAACAAGCTTTTCGCCTACTCTGCTTAAACCATACCTTACTCAGTTATATTTCTGCATTAGGCGCACATCGTGAAAAAATGCAAAATGAAGGTAACCTTTCATTACTCAACGACGCAATTTGCTATGTTGAATCGTCGTTACAAATCACCACCATTGACCCACTAGTTATTGATAAAAAATCAGATGAGCTTCGCCATAGTTTATTAAACCGAATAGATAACATTTCAACTAGTGATGACGAAAAAACGTTACTTATCATGGAACAAACTAAGTTATTACTCGAATTAATCCCTGAGATAAAACAGATAATTCGAACCATTAGTGCATCATAAATATACCGATGAGCGGGTATTAAAACTCTAAATACCCGCCCATTTCATATCGCGTAATGTAATATTAATTCTAATAATAACAGTCGCTTTCCGCAGGTTTAGGCTGACGTCAACTCAAAACTATTATACCAAGCAATTAACTCTTGTTTGATATCCTTGGGTAAAACAGCACTATGACACCCTTCTATTGCAGCAGCTAAGCCAATGAGTAACTTAATACTTGGGTTATTCCTACCATGTTTTTTTAGCTTCATAAAACAAGCCTTTGCCCCCATCATACGCAGCTCATCAACATGCGATACCCCGATTTTCCCTAGTGCGCGCTCAACCGACATATTCATATTAGGCAAATCTTTTATACGCATAGTCATTGATTGCTTTTGTTTTAATTCCTCGATAGCTGAACGGTACGCCAACTCAATATATTGGAGAAACAAGGACTCGTCATGCCAAACTTGTTCCGAAAGTAGATAGTAGCGCATTTCTAATGGAATGCCTTTTTTACTATAAACTAACCGATTAAACCCTAACGCTTCAAAGTGACTTCTTGCCACTAAGCAGCCACGCAAATAAAAACAACCATCGAGTACCAACCCTACAATGGCATCATCGACTAATAGACAAAATCCACCAAAATGATTTTTACGTTTTAGCTCGCCAAACTGACTTAACAAACGAGATAAATAAAAAATTTTTTCTTCTTCTAACAACATTACCAAACTCCTTTTTGGGTATGCTCAATTTTCATCCTTGAGAAAAATAATTTTATAACTTCTTTTTTTACAGATAATTACGCATAACTAATTTTGAGAGCTTCCATAAAAAATGCCAAGAAGAATGCAGAAAAAAACAACAAAGTTGCGAAGCGCTTTGAAAAAATAGTCTTGATATTGGATGGATATACAGTTACTGTATGTTCATACAGCATTGTAACGAGGTAAATTATGAGCATCTATTCTTGGAACAACTCAACAGAACATTCTCTTAATAATTACGCACAATCAATCCCTGCGACAGGGCTTACTAACAGCTCTATGCAACAAGGTATGGTGAGCGAGCTTGTTTACGATGAAAAACACCCTATTATGGATTACATTTTGTTGCCAATGCTTCGTCAGTTTGGGGTTCAATCACGCTGGTTGCTCTGGTTAAGCCCTAATAAGAAACTCAGTAAGCATTGGTTAGAACAATCAGGAATACCAACTCATAAAGTTATGCAATTAAACCATATGGAAGATATCACTACGATTGGCGCCATGGAAAAAGCACTAAGAAGTGGTAATTACAGTGTGGTTTTAGGGTGGCTACCTGAAATAAGCGAGCAAGATTTTGTTCGCTTGCAATACGCAGCTCAAGAAGGCCGTTCTATCGGTTTAATTATGCGCCCACAGAAAACGTTTAATATGATTAATACACTAGCAGGACAGCCAAACCACTTAAAAATTCATTCAAATCATTACCACTAGCCAAGATTAAGAATTTTCTTACTAAATTTAACCTTTAGAAATATTTTCCTCTAAAGTTAAATTAAATGTATTGTAGATCAATCAGATAGATAAAAAATAATCATTACAGAAAATATACATATCTCTCTGATTTATACACTAAAAAAATACTTTTTTTAACGATTATTGCTCACTCTACTTGTATCTTTTTAAGTTCGTTGTAGACTTTAGCTTGTTCGGCTTATGGCATTATTTTTTACTTTTATTATTTTTTTGTAGATAATGTCTGCGAAACCTAGCAAGTAAATTAAACCAATGGCATATAATAAGGCTCAGCGAAGCCAAGCCAATATTGGATGATAACGAGGCGTAAAAATGAAAAAAACAGCTATCGCAGTAGCAGTGGCAGTAGCAGCTTTTGCAACCGTTGCACAAGCAGCTCCAAAAGATAACACTTGGTATACCGGTGCTAAATTAGGTTGGTCTCACTATGAAGACACTAGCCTGAATCCAGCAAAAACTGGTACAGACTATGCAGGTTGGGGCACTGTTGGTAACAGCACTGACCGTGACACAATCGGTGCAGGTGCCTACGCTGGTTACCAATATAACCAATACTTAGGCTTCGAGCTTGGCTATGATTGGTTCGGTAAAATGAAATACAAAGGCGCTGGTAACAGCGGTGACCTGAAATCTATGGGTGTTTCATTAACTACCAAATTAAGCTATCCAATCATGGATGACTTAGATGTTTACACTCGTTTAGGTGGTATGGTTTACCGTACAGAAGCTAAAGCTCACCAAAATGGCCAACGTTTCAAAGAAACTGACACTGGCGTTGCACCTGTATACGCATTAGGTCTTGAGTATGCAATCACTCCAGAGTGGGCTACTCGTTTAGACTACCAATGGGTTAGCAACTTAGGTGATAAAGACAACATCGGTACTCGTCCAGACAACGGCATGCTGAGCGTTGGTGTTGCATACCGTTTCGGTCAAGCTGATGCTCCAGTTGTTGCTCCAGCTCCAGTTGTTGAGCCAGCAGCTCCAGTTGTTGAAAACAAACGTTTCACACTGCGTTCAGACGTTCTGTTTAACTTCAACAAAGCATCTCTGAAACCAGAAGGTCAGCAAGCTCTGAATGAACTGTACAACGAACTGAGCAGCATCGACCCAACTCAAGGTCGCGTACTGGTAGTTGGTTTCACTGACCGTATCGGTTCACAAAACTACAACCTGCCACTGTCACAGAAACGTGCTCAGTCAGTAGTTGACTACTTAGTATCTAAAGGCGTTCCAGCTAGCGCAATCGCTGCAGAAGGCCGTGGTAAAGAAGATCCAGTAACTGGTAACAAATGTGACAACGTTAAAGGCCGTGCAGCTCTGATCGAGTGTTTAGCGCCAGACCGTCGCGTTGAAATCGAAATCCAAGGTACAACTGAAGTTGTAACTCAGCCAGGTGCTTAATTCTTAGCCCTAGTTTGAATTTCGAACTGAAATACAAAAACCCCAATTAATATTGGGGTTTTTTATTACTAAAAATAATAGACACGATACAAAAATTCATTTTTAAAATTAAACTTCCCGCAATCATGTCATATAGCTTGAATTACCAGCACGGATCCTCACAGATCTTCATTAATTATCTTTTTCCTTTGGTGTTCCAAGGATCGCTTGCAAATCTTGTTTTAATGAGCTCATTTGGCTTTCATATTTATCTTTGTGTTCCGCATCTTCAATCAACTGAATAATAGTTTCAGACAACGTTTTATTACGCTTCACAGCAAGATTAGACAAACGCTGCCATACTGAAAAATTTAAATCTATTGATTTCTTACGTGTATGTGGATGCTCGGCATTGAAATGACGCTTACGCCTCGCCCGAATACTCTGTTTCATTCGGTTATCAAGCTCTGGATTCATATGCTGAGTGATCCACTTTAGTACATCAACCGGTCTATTTTCCATTTTTAGCAGCAAGTCTATGGCTTCTTTTTCTGCGCTTCTTTCTATATAGCGGGTAATTGCTTCGCCACCTCTTGCTTTATTGACGAGGTATTCCCATTTCCAGCCACATTCAAGATTTTCAAGCTGCTGATATTTCATAATTTTTCCTGAAGAAAATTGAACCTATTTTTATATTAGCAAGATTATAAACAAAATACTCATGCAGATATTCGATTTAGTGGAATATTCACTTTTTCAATAAAGAAGGTAAGCCTACCTTGTAAAAATAGTGTACAATCCGCTCCTATCTGTTAACAAATTAATAAAACTGCATGTCCACATTTGAATACATACTCGTCATCTATGGGATTGGCGGTGTATGCGCAATGCTATTTACCCTACTCGTAACAAAAGATCCAAACTTTTTTATGCGCCTACTGAGCGCCATACTTATTGGCTTAACTTGGCCAATGACACTACCCATTGTATTTATGTTTTCGTTATTCTAGTCGATAATTCAACAATTATTGCTGCAAGATTGCCTATCAAAGGCTAATATAACAAGCTTGCCCATTGGGTAATGAATTAGCCTGAAATTTGTTTATAAAACAAACAATGCTATTTAGCAAATTTATTAAATAAACCTTTTTCAGGCATATACGCCCAGCTTACTGGCAGGCATTTTATTTATAACTCTATTAATAGCAGATAATTATAGTGATCAGTCAAGAACTAACATGGCAAGGCCTAATTCCTAACTTATCGTCATTTCAGACGAAATTTGTATCTTCAGAAACGTTGACCCCTGCAATTTTATCAGACATTCAGCCTAGGCTATCTGATGGCATACAACATTTTGTTGATGAATTTGCCCAAACGCGCTTTATGTTTATCAAGTCTGATGAAAGTGAGACATATCTTAGCCTTTATGCTAATGCAATTACCCCATTACTGGCAGAGATAAATACTATTGATGGTGACTATCAATTATCTGAAGATAACCGCGTTTTCCAGTGGGAAAATGGTGTTACAAGCCGTTTTTCTTCTCGTGATAAAATCGCTTACCGTAATTGGATAGAACCCGAACAATTATTTGGCTATGTTACCCCTTCCTTGAATTTAGTCCCAGGCTTACTTCACCAAATCAATGGTGGCATATTAGTTATCGCTGCTAGCACATTAATTAATCAACCTTTAATGTGGGCTCGCCTAAAAAATATGGTTAACCGTCAACAGCTTGAATGGCTGCCTTATTCGGATAATCAACCTTTACCCATTGAAATTGAGCCACAGCCTTTAGAACTTAAAGTCATAATTGTTGGTGACCGACTCGCTCTAGAAGAATTTGAATTTACATCACCAGAGTTATTTAGCTGCGCTATTTATGGCGAATATGAGCCTGTTATGTTCTTCGAAGATGAAGAACAATTGGCCTTATGGATGCGTTATATTAAATCCATTATTGATTCCAATAAATTACCGAATATTTCTCCTGATGGGTGGCTTCCTTTTATCCAACAAGCTGTACGTTACTGTGAGGATAAATTTAATCTTCCTCTTGATAATCTTTGGTTAGTTCGCTCCCTTGTAGATGCCAGCCATTACCATGTCAACCATTTGCTCACTCAAGAGTCATTTAACCAAGCTAACGAAAATCGCCAATGGCGCCATAGTTTCCTAGCAGAACGTACTCAAGATGATATTTTGCAAGAACAGATCTTTGTTAAAACCGAAGGCGAAGTTATCGGCCAAGTTAATGGTTTATCTGTTTTGCAATACCCAGGGCACCCTGACGCTATTGGTGAACCTTCTCGAATTACCTGTGTCGCCCATTTAGGTGATGGCGAATTCACTGACGTAGAACGCAAAGCAGAGTTAGGTGGTAATATCCATGCCAAAGGCATGATGATCATGCAAGCCTATTTAAATTACGAGCTTAAATTAGAGCAACCTCAACCTTTCTCAGCCTCTATCGTCTTTGAGCAATCTTATGGTGAAGTTGATGGTGATAGCGCATCACTCGCAGAGCTGTGCGCTTTAATTAGTGCATTAGCACTACAGCCTATTGACCAGCAAATTGCTATCACTGGTGCGGTTGACCAATTTGGCTATGTCCAACCTATTGGTGGGGTGAATGAGAAAATTGAAGGTTTCTTTGATATCTGTGAAAAACGCGGGTTAACTGGCAACCAAGGTGTCATCATCCCAATGGCAAATGTCCGCCATTTATGCACCAAATCTGCTGTCGTTGAAGCCGTAAAAGAAGGCCAATTCCATATTTGGCCCGTTGAACATGTCGCCCAAGCCATTACTTTACTCACTAAACAACCTTACTTTGAACAGCAAGCTGAAGAGGAAAATGTACACCTGTTAGCTTTAATTCAAGAACGCATTAATCAAGCAAATTCACCGGATAAGGCTAGACTTCCTTGGTTCTTAAAATGGATGAGTTAAGTAAAGATTGCGTAAAAAATAGCAGATCGGAGTTGTTCAGCGTACAAGTGTAAGCTATCCTGTAGCCCTACACATAATAAAGGCTATCTTAAGAACATGGTTGATAAACGCGGATCCTACACAAAAGATGATTTAATTGCTTCTGGTAAAGGCGAATTATTTGGAGAAAATGGTCCTCCACTGCCATCAGGAAACATGTTGATGATGGATCGCATCGTCAGTATGACTGAAGATGGTGGCACATTTAATAAAGGTTATGTGGAAGCTGAACTGGATATTAATCCAGACCTTTGGTTCTTTGGCTGCCACTTTACAAACGACCCTGTCATGCCTGGCTGTTTAGGCCTAGATGCCATGTGGCAGTTAGTTGGCTTCTATCTTGGCTGGCTTGGCGGTGAAGGAAAAGGACGTGCTTTAGGCGTTGGCGAAGTTAAATTTACAGGCCAAGTCCTCCCTACTGCGAAGAAAGTCACTTACCGCATCAGCTTTAAACGCGTGATCAACCGTAAGCTGATCATGGGGTTAGCAGACGGTGAAGTCTTAGTTGATGGTAAATTAATTTATACTGCAACAGACTTAAAAGTGGGTCTTTTTAAAGACACGAGCGCATTCTAAGCTTTGAAATGCAAACCTCCGCAATGGCGGAGGTTCTTAAATTGATTGATATCTTTAACTTAAAAACCCGAAAATACTCAAATAAACGAGTACAGGCTATTTAACCTAAAAGATTAAAAGAATGTGGGGGTTACACTACCGCTATGGTTCGATCCTCCATCGCCTTTCGCCAACCACCTAGCCAATGCGACCGAGCATCTACTGCTTGATATGGGCACAGTTCTTTAGAGCGCCCTGCTAAACCTGCTTGATAACCTCTTGATAAAGCTCTTTCTAAACGGTCTCGCTTCTGTCTTTTCATGCCTTACTTCCCTCATCATTTAAATGGAAAAGAAAACAGCACCTACTATTTTTTAATAGGTACACTATAGAAATAGCGCCCGTTGATAAAAAAATCAAGTAAAGATTTTCATATATTTGTCATAAATAGCATAAATGTGACTTGTATGTGGCAATTAATATAATCTATTGATTTTAATCATAAATAAAAATATCCTTTTATTTATCATCATATTAGAGAACAAAAGAATTTATCATTCACTAATATATAAATTAAAAAGATATCTATATTTAATAAAAATAATAATGCACCTAAAATATATAAACCATATATATTAAAGGTGCATTTAATATAAAATACTTAGGTAATAACTAGTATTTATCTATCTCTTTCGCAATACTCTCAGCCACTTGCTGCCAGCCCATCGATAACGTACGGACCAACTCCGGGTAACCATCTTCATTTTGATCTAATTGCACATCAAAATTACGGCGGATCACGTTGTTATTATGAGAGTAAGTCCAAAAGCCTTGAACTAATACTTTACCGTCATACCGCCCATTAAAGGCCGTTAAAGTGATATCGAGCGTATCCGGCGAGTTTTGTAATGGCTGCAAAGAAACTAGTTTTTCAGGTAATGCCGCAGATAATTCTCTCACCATCGACTGCCCAAGCTGTTGTTCTAATGGGCTAGCCCATAAGTGTGTACTCGCATTGGTATAACTGACATCTGTCGTTTGGTAAGTAATACCATTTGACGTCAATACATCCGATAACATGATGCGCTGTAACCATACTTGGCCTTTATCCATCACCTCTGCAGATTGTGTCTGAGGAGTTTTCATTGGCAATTGATAGTACTTTTTCTCAGGAGTACTACTACAAGCCGCCAACAATAAAACAAATATCGATAATAAATATCTCATTATTTTTTCACTCCTTTAGGCTCAACATCCTTCGTTGGCTCAGCTTCAAAAACTAATGCGTTACTCTTATTATTTAAAGTACGTAAAAGTGGCTGAACTTCTCTCAATACTTGGTCTAAACGCTGCATGTTATCCACCATTTTATTATAGGCTGGTGAACCAGGTTGGAAACCTTGCATTGCACGGTTCATTTCTTGCAGTGTTTTTTGCAAGTCATGAGGTAAATTTTGGAACTCTTTACTCGCCATCACTTTGTTGAGCTGTGCCAACATGGCATTAGCTTCTTTAACAACTTTCTGCCCTTCTGCCAATGTTTGTGTGGTTTGATTAAGCATTGGTTCAATTGGCATATTGTTAATTTTATCTAACACTGCAATGACTTTTTGTTGAATTTGCGCTAACCCTGCACTGGTTGTCGGGATAATTTTATAACCAGCAACTACAGTTGGGCCTTTATAAGGCTCTGCATTTTGCACAAAATCCAAATCAACAAATAATGCGCCAGTTAGCAAGTTTCCTGATTTTAATGATGCCCTTAAGCCATCTTTCAAGGCTAAATTTAATTCATTTTTCAAATTAAAATTCTTACCGACATCTTTAGAGAAACGCTCTGGCTCAATGTGAATCAAAACCGGAATTCTAAAGTCATTATCCAGTGATTGGTCTAAACCTTCCGTATAAAAAGGCACTTGTGCAACGGTACCTAAACGAATACCACGGAACTCTACTGGCGCTCCGGGTTGCAGGCCTCGCACTGAGTCTGAGAAAAACAAAACAAAATCTTGATACTGCGTATACAAGGAATTTTGAATACTACTTTGGTTATCAAACAGTTGGAATTCAGTATTTTCCTTCACATTTGCACCTGGAACCCACCCTGTTGGAACATCAAAACTCACACCACCGGTCAGTAATGTGGCTATTGAGCCCATTTCAACGTGAACACCTTGGGATGACATATCAAAAGCAATACCGCTGTCTTTCCAGAAACGTACATTTGAACTAATCAATTTGTCATAAGGCGCATTGATAAATAATTGGTAGCGCATATCACGCTTGTCCATATCAAAGTCACTAGTTTCAACAGAACCAACTCGGTAACCACGGAATAAAACTG
Source organism: Providencia sp. PROV040 (assembly GCF_032706145.1). Lineage (NCBI taxonomy): Bacteria > Pseudomonadati > Pseudomonadota > Gammaproteobacteria > Enterobacterales > Morganellaceae > Providencia > Providencia sp. PROV040. The sequence continues at coordinate 3,206,265 of NZ_CP120530.1, forward strand.
GGTCACCTGGGTTTAGTTGCCCTGCCTTATCGCTCACCAATACAACACGAATTCCCTTAGCATCTGGTGATGCAAGAGGCGGAGTATCCAATAAGGTGAACTCGAAATGTTCTTTTGCCGCTAACCCCGGTTGAAGCTCAATGTAAGCACCTGAAAGTAATGTGCCAAGCCCAGTGACGCCATCACGCCCAATTGTCGGTTTTACAATCCAAAACGCGGAATCGGTACGCAACAATTCTTTCATTTCATTATTCAAGCGCGCTTTAATAATCACTCGACTAAAGTTGTCATCAAGTGTCACGCTTTCTACAACGCCAATATCAACGCTGCGACTTTTAATTTTCGTTTTACCCGCTTCTATTCCTTCAGCATTGTAAGTGATTAATGTCACTTCAGGGCCTTGGTTGCTAAAGTGGTAAAATAAAACCCAAGCACCAAGCAAGAGCGTCACTATTGGGATCACCCATACAGGCGACCAACTTTTTAGCTTGCTAATTTTGGCATTGGCCTGCGGTGTTTCTTTTTCAGTCACCCGATGACTCCTTCTTGTTCAACAGTATTTACTGCATTTTTTCTTTCACAGCGATCCCAAGTTAATCTAGGGTCAAAGGTCATCGCTGCAAACATTGTGAGAATAACAACCACACCAAAGAAAATAATCCCCATCGCAGGGACAATATTCATCAACTGCCCCATTTGAACCAAAGAGGCTAAAATAGTGATAACAAATACATCTATCATTGACCAACGACCAACATATTCCACCAACTCATAAATAAAATGCATACGATGTGGGTCACGATTACCGTACCCCTTGGAATCTAGGCAAAGCCATGCAATTCCTATCATTTTCAATGTAGGCACCATGATACTGGCCACAAAAATCACCATGGCAACAGGGTATGACCCGTCTTCCCACAACAAAATGACTCCGTCAATAATGGTCGAGTTTAATGCGGTTCCCAACGTATTTGTGGTCATCATTGGCAGTACGTTAGCAGGGATATACAACATAATTGATGTCACTAAAAGTGCCAAAGTCCATTGTAAACTTTGGTTTTTCCGTACACTACCATGGGAGTGACAACGTGGGCATTTTGATTGTTCGGCAGGTAAAATCGCCGTACACACAAGACATAAACGTACATCTTGTTTAATACCCGTCTGGCCCACGATTAACGGCTTATCTAATTTCGGAGCCGCTTCAATTCGGTTCCATAGCCAGTGACGATCTAAGCATTGAAAAGCCCTTACTTGCAGCATGCAGTACGCGCAATAAGGTAAAAAGCTTAACCCGATGCCAATATCGCCGTAAGCTATCAATTTAACAAAACTGACTAAGACCCCCGCTAGAAAGATCTCAGCCATACACCACGCTTTCATTTGGAACAGTATACGGGTGATCACCACTTTAATACCTTTAGGAATATGAACTTGCAACCCTAAAAGGATAATGGTGACCATACAAAATGCAGGAATAATCAATGAAAAGAATAGAAAAAATAGTGCCAGACCGCTATAACGCGTGGTTGCTATAATTTCAATGATTTGGAATAGTGAAATTTCATTTTCAATCCCTGCGGCGCCCATCTTAACAAAAGGGAACAAGCAGGCAACAAACAGCATAATTAATGCACTGAATGCATATGCTGCCGGCTGCTTATACGGATATCGCCACTTTGAGACCAATGTGGTTTCGCAGCGTGGACACGTTGCCTTGCTCCCTTGTTCCAACTCAGGAACTGCAACCAACATGTCACACTGAGGACAAAGCACATGTTCATGAGACGCATGGTTGCACAAAGTGTATTTGCTCCTTTAATTAAAACGTAATTAGCCGTTCTTCAGCAATTCAAGCTCTTGCCAACGGTCAAATGCTTGCTCTAGTTCAGCTTCTTTTGCTGCTAGCTGACTCAGCGTTTTTTCTGTTACATCATGTGGTTGATTGAAAAAATCGGCATCACCAACTTGAGTTTGCAATGTTTCAATTTCACTTTCAAGTTGTTCCAATTTTGCTGGCAATTGTTCCAATTCACGTAATAAATTGTAACTGAGCTTATTTGAACGTTTTACCGTTTCTTTCGGTTTCGTCTGTTTATCTTGGGCAGTCACTTTACCCGTTTGTTCTGCTTTCAAACTCACTGTTTGTGCTTTTTGCTGCTGAGCATCGTAATATCCGCCCGCAAAACGCTTAATAACCCCATTACCTTCGAAGATCCAACATTCTGTCACACTGTTATCAACAAACTCTCGGTCATGGCTAACCAATAAAACCGTTCCTTGGTAACCATCAACTAGCTCTTCGAGTAACTCTAAGGTTTCGACATCAAGGTCGTTAGTCGGTTCATCGAGGATCAATAAGTTACTTGGTTTTAGGAATAAACGCGCAAGCAACAAGCGGTTACGCTCACCACCAGAAAGCGCCCTAACAGGAGTCATCGCACGTTTTGGTGGAAACATAAAGTCTTGTAAGTAGCCTAAAACATGGCGTGGCTTGCCATTGACCATGACTTCTTGTTTTCCTTCTGCCAAGTTATCCATCACGGTTTTATCTGGGTCCAATGCCGCACGGTGCTGGTCGAAATAAGCAACTTCCAACTTAGTCCCACAATGAACTCGTCCGCTATCTGCTTGTAAATCTCCTAGCATTAAGCGCAATAATGTTGTTTTACCACAACCGTTTGGCCCAACTAGCGCGATTTTATCGCCACGTAATACTTGAGCTGAAAAATCTTTTACCAGTACTTTATTATCAATCTGGTAATTCACATTTTCCATTTCGAACACAATTTTGCCAGAACGGGCTGCTTCACCCACTTGCATTTTCGCTGTGCCCATCACTTCACGACGCTCTGAACGCTCTACGCGTAGCGCTTTCAGCGCACGAACACGACCTTCGTTACGAGTACGTCGCGCTTTAATACCTTGGCGGATCCACGTCTCTTCTTGGGCTAATTTACGGTCGAATTCTGCATTTTGCATCTCTTCAACACGCAATGCTTCTTCTTTATTCACCAAGTAGTCATCATAATTACCCGGCCAAGAAGACAGCTGCCCACGGTCTAAATCAATAATACGTGTTGCCATATTACGGATAAACGAACGGTCATGGGAGATAAATACGATGCTGCCTTGGAAATCTTTTAGGAAGTTTTCCAGCCAAAGAATTGTTTCTATATCTAAGTGGTTGGTTGGCTCATCTAAAAATAGTACTCGTGGGTTACTCACTAACGCACGGCCCAAAGCGGCTTTACGTAACCAACCACCTGATAATGAAGACAGTTCTGCATCCGCAGGTAAACCGAGTTTTTTCAGCACATCACTGATACGAGAGTCCAGCAACCATAAATTACGATTATCTAACACCTCTTGTAATTCAGCTAATTTATTTAGATTTTTTTCACTCGGGTCGGTTTCGACCTCTTTTGCAACATGGTGATAATCTTTGAGGTACTGAGCCTGTTCTGCAACACCTTCAGCCACAAAATCAAAAATAGTGCCTTCAATATTACGCGGTGGGTCTTGCTGCAAGCGTGCAACAACTAAATCTTGCTCATAAACCAATTGGCCATCATCTAACGGCTGTTCTTTCGTTAACACACGCATTAACGTTGATTTACCCGCACCATTGCGGCCAACCAAACATACACGTTCGTTATCTTCGATATGAATTTCGGTATTATCCAGTAATGGGGCATCACTAAACGAAAGGTATGCACCCGACAAATTAATTAAAGCCATTGATTCTATCCTTACTCTGCGTGGCTAATTAGCCAGCAGTTATGTATTTGGCGGTTACGAGCAAAATCTTCTGACAGTGTTTTAGCTGTGATTTCTTGTGCTTGTAATCCTAATTCTTTAATTGCTTCAAGATCCATTTTGAAACCGCGTTTGTTATTAGAGAACATTACGGTTCCACCACGGCGTAATAACCGCTTTAGGTGGGTAATCAATTGGATATGATCTCGTTGTACGTCAAACGTACAATCCATGCGTTTTGAATTTGAGAATGTTGGGGGATCAATAAAGATCAAATCAAATTGTTCCCGGCTATTCGCCAGCCAACTCAAGCAATCCGCTTGAATTAAACGATGTTGGCGACCTGTTAGCCCATTCGCTTGTAGGTTTTTTTCAGCCCACTCAAGATAAGTACGTGACATATCTACGGAAGTGGTGCTTTTCGCGCCGCCAAGCCCTGCATGCACAGTGGCAGTACCGGTGTAACAAAACAAGTTTAAGAAATCGGCATCTTTACTCATCTGGCCTAACATTTTACGGGCAATACGATGGTCAAGAAATAACCCTGTATCCAGATAGTCCGTCAAATTCACCAACATTTTCGCATTGTATTCTTGCACTAAAAAGAAATCGTCTTTTTGCGCTAATTTCTCATACTGCTGCTTGCCTTTTTGGCGCTGGCGCGTTTTTAACACTAGCTGATTCGATGTCAGTTCTAATACATTCATTGTTGCAGTGATCACATCAAATAGGCGTTGACGAGCTTTGCGTTCATCAACAGTTTTCGGTGGCGCGTATTCTTGGATCACCACTTTATCGCCATAAATATCAACCGCAACATTGTATTCAGGTAAATCAGCATCATAAACACGGTAACTATCAATGCCTTGTTGTTTTGCCCATTTACTTAATTTCTTGATATTTTTACGTAAACGATTTGCAAAATCAGGTGAAATTTCCGCTATCGTTTCTGATGGCGTAGCCGCTAGCTGGTAGTTTTTCTGGACACAATCTAAAGGACCATTCTTAGCTTTAAATTCACGCTCTGAACGCAGTTGCAAACAGCTGAGTAACTCAGGAGAAGCACTAAAAATCGATAAACGCCAACCAGGGAAGCGTGCCTTCACGATCCGCCCTAACTGGCTATGTAGCGCAATTAAAGCAGGCTCACTTTCTAAACGCTCCCCATAAGGGGGATTGCTAATAATCGTGCCTAACGCATCGGCCTTAACTGGGTTTTCCAATGCAGCGGCATCACCTTGCTTAAAGGTGATTAAATCTTGTAACCCTGCACGGCGCGCGTTCGCACGAGCCATTTCCAGTACGCGCTTATCGATATCAAAACCATAAAAACGCGATGTCGTTTCTTTCAAACCTTGGCGGAAACGCACTTGCGCTTCCGTGGTTAGTTCACGCCAAAGTTCCGCGTTAAATTTCGACCATGCATAAAAGCCCCAATGCGTACGGTGTAACCCGGGGGCTTTATCTGTTGCCATCATTGCAGCTTCAATTAACAAGGTTCCTGAACCGCACATCGGGTCGACCAAGGGGGTTCCTTGCTGCCAACCTGAACGGTTGATAATTGCTGCCGCCAGCGTCTCTTTTAAGGGTGCTTGACCTGCCAAATCACGGTAGCCACGAATATGTAATGAATCACCACTTAAATCGAGTGCTACACTGGCTTTTTCTTTATTAAGGTAGACGTTGATGCGGATATCCGCTTGCTGGCGGGCGACATCAGGGCGCTGGTCTAGCTTGCGTACGAAGCTGTCTACGATAGCATCTTTCACTTTCAATGCACCGTATTGGCTGTTGCGAATTTCTTCGTTAGTCCCTGTAAAATGAACAACAAAGGTATCATTGACGGAGAAAATCTCACTCCAGTCGATTGCTTGTACACCGAGGTACAAATCTAAGTCACTGTAGACGTCAAAATCATTCAGTGGCAATAAAATACGCGATGCCAGCCGACTCCACAGTAGGCTTTGGTACATCACACGTTCGTCGGCCTGAAAATAGACACCCCCTTGGGCCACTTTGCATTGGCTAGCGCCAAGCGATTCTAATTCCGTTTTCAGTAGTTCTTCAAGGCCGCGAGCTGTGCTGGCAAACAGAGAATTCATAGTATTTATTACCAATTTGGATGAAAAATTGTTGCGCATTATAGCTAATCTTATGCAGTTGTCATAAAGTTGCTACGCACAATTATAAGGATTAAAAAATGATAACGCTTTCGCGCCTTTACACACACCCAGTAAAATCTATGCGAGGAGTTCGTTTATCCCACGCCTTCGCTGATATTAGCGGTTTGACTTTTGATCGTAATTTTATGGTAACCACGCTGGAAGGTAAATTTATTACAGCGAGAAAATATCCACAAATGTTACTTTTTACACCGGTAATGCTCAATAATGGTCTTCACTTGCGAGCACCAAATGGCGAAAGTGCGACGGTATTGTATCAGGACTTTGATGAGAAGCAGAGCCCTACTGAAGTTTGGGGCAATCATTTTCATGCACTTATTGCACCTGAAGCGATAAATAGCTGGTTAAGTACCTTTTTTGACGAACCGGTACAATTACGCTGGCTAAGCCCGCAGCTTTCTCGTCGCGTCAAAGAACACCAAGATGTGCCGATGTCTTTTGCTGACGGCTACCCTTTCTTACTGATCAACGAAGCTTCTGTCCAAGAACTGCAACGCCGTTGCCCTGCCAGTATTAAATTAGAACAGTTTCGTGGCAACTTAATTATTACAGGCGCCAAGCCTTTTGAAGAAGATACATGGAAAACCATTCAAATTGGTGATGTCATCTTTACATTAGATAGGCCATGTAGCCGATGCATTTTAACTACTGTTAGCCCAGAGAAAGGGATCAAACATCCCCACAGTGAGCCACTTGCGACATTACAAACCTTCCGTTCAGATGAAACAGGTGATGTCGATTTTGGCCAAAATGTGATTATTAAAAATACCGGTGTTATTCGTGTTGGCGATACCCTGACGGTATTAGAAACTAAACCAGCAAAACAGTATTTAGTTCAAGAGCGGGAAAGTGACCTAGCAGCTAATAGTTTAAATACTCAAGCCAATAAGGTCAGTTTAGTTTTTGGAGAAACAGAATATACCGGTGATAACCAAAATGTGATCCTGGAGCAATTAGAATCCAATGGTTTAACTATCCCTTATTCATGTCGAGCTGGCATCTGTGGTCGCTGTAAAATTAAGCTTATTTCTGGGGAGGTCACCCCGTTAAAACAAAGCGCCATTAAAGAAAACGGTTATATACTCGCCTGTAGTTGTATCCCGAAAACATCCGTTAAATTAGCGTTTAATTAAGCGTTGATTTTGCTTTTTAACACCATCAAGGTTTCAATTCTACGATGGTGTTAAACGCTCAAAACTAGATTAATTAGCAAAAAAACTTTTGTTTCACTATTCTTTTTTGATCTCTAGCGATCATTTAAATAGCATTACCGTATAATTGACGTTTCACTTTAGATGAATATTCAAGCATGCGATCGTTCATGATCTTAATTGGATCGCAAAATCGTAAAGTTCGATCGGGTAATTCTAAAATTGGTTCCGCTAATAAACATAAACTCGCAGAAGGGCCAGCCTCAGCAATAATAAATGTGGAATAATGGTTCGTATTTTCTAAACACACTTGAATTATTTGCCCCTGCTTAGGCTCATTAATATAGTGAAATGAAGAAAAGTACCAACTCTTTGGCATCTGTGGCTTTAAAAAACGAAAAGCAACTAAACTATTTAAGACTAATTCAGCTCTTTCTTCTTGAGTAATATTTAGCCTTTTAGCCTGCTCATCAAATAAATAATATTCACCTGCATCTTCGATACTAAAAGGCATCTCATTACGAGCAAAAACCGTTAGCATCTTAGCAGGAAAACATGAACGAAATATCATGCCGTTGGCGAGATCTAACATCACCCTATTATGGTCATGATCAAAATACCAACGCCAATGATCATCAGGTTTAATATTCATAAACGATCCTTTAGCGATTTACCGGTAAATAAAGTAGAAATGATCTCTATAATGATCCTTTCTAAATTTACTCTAAGGCTATTTTTATATGCTAAAAATTGGATCTGCTAAATAAGAAGATGCGTTAGAAATAACTGGATAATATTGTTATCTAAATAGCAAATCTACTGAAAATTGAGTTCAACTTGATACAAAAATAGCCACTATTAGCAATATAGTTTAAAAGGGGGAATAAATAAACCCCCTTGATACGTAAATTTACAATTTATTACTAGATATGATTAACAATATCTTTAATTAATTTTGGCCCATGATAAATAAAACCAGAATAAATTTGAATTAAAGAGGCACCCGCTTCCATTTTTTCACGCGCCGCGGTAAGGGAATCAATTCCACCTACTCCAATTATTGGCAGCTTTCCATTTAACTCACGTGAAATAATCTTAATAACTTGTGTACTTTTTAATTGCACAGGACGGCCACTTAACCCACCAGCCTCATTACAATGATTTATCCCTTGAACCAAAGAACGATCTAGCGTGGTATTCGTTGCAATAACGCCATCAATATTATGCCTAACTAGGCTATCTGAAACTTGGATAATTTCCTCTTCAGATAAATCAGGCGCAACCTTTACAGCGACAGGTACATATTTTTGGTGCTGTAATTGTAATTCCAGTTGTTTTGCTTTTATACTACTTAATAAATCATCTAGTGCTTCGCCATATTGTAATGTACGCAAGCCTGGCGTATTTGGTGAGGAAATATTAATAGCAATATAACCTGCATGAGCATAGACCTTATCCATGCAAATTAAATAGTCATCTTTACCTTGTTCAACAGGTGTATCTTTATTTTTGCCAATATTGATACCAATGACCCCGCCGTAATTCGATTTTTTAACATTCTCAACAAGGTTATCGACACCTTTATTATTAAAACCCATCCGGTTAATTAAACCTTCTGCTTCTACAAGTCGAAATAACCGCGGTTTGTCATTACCAGACTGTGGACGAGGAGTTACCGTACCAATTTCTATAAACCCAAAACCCATTGCACCAAATGCATCAATACATTCACCATCTTTATCTAAACCCGCGGCGAGCCCTAGTGGGTTTTTAAAGGAAAGCCCCATGCATTGAACGGGTTTAGTGGCAACAGATTGGCGAATAAGACATTGGAAAGGGGAATGGTTCAAACGTTGAAGCTGGCGAAAAGTCAATTCATGAGCTTTTTCAGGGTCGAGCTGGAACAGTGCCTTGCGGGCAAGATGATATAACATATCCAATAACCTATTTTTACTAGTGCGTTTCAATAAAATAGACATTATGTCGCGCACCAAAACCCTCGCCAAAGACTGATTGCCGAGTTTTCACTGTGCGAACTATTTTTCGTCGGATAAAACGCGCTATAGATTACCCTATCTCACCGCCTTTTTACCATGAAAAAATCAATAAAAATTCATTTGCCTGATTTTTTTGGGGGAAAACAACCACTTTATGGCAGTTATCTCTCATTTAATATTCCATTATTGTCATAAACAAATAAGCCGCTAAATTAAATTTTAGCGGCTTATTAAAACCAATAATTGGTTAGCTATATATAAATCAGCTTTCTAACGCTTTGGTAATTTTTTCAAATAGATCACCAGAAAGGTTATCGAGCGCTTTTAATTGCTCAAGCACTTTGCGCATCTGTGCTTGGCGCTGTTCATCATAACGTTTTAAACGGATCAACGGCTCGATCAGCCTCGAAGCCACTTGCGGGTTACGTGTATTCAGATCGACTAAAATTTCATACAGGAATTGGTAACCACTGCTATCTTTCGCATGGAAATTAACGGGATTCCCTGCTGTGAAAGCACCGACAAGTGAGCGAACACGGTTCGGGTTACTCATACTAAATGAGCGGTGATTCAATAATGCACGTACATTGGCAAGCGCTTCTTTTGCAGGGTTCGCCCCTTGCAATGTAAACCACTTATCCATGACTAACCCGTCATGGTGCCAACGCTCATCAAAGTCTGCCATTAACTGTTCTTTACAAGCTAACTGTGATTCATTTGCTGCGGTCAATGCGGCCAGCGAATCAGTCATATTATCGGCAGATTGGTATTGTTCCAGCACTAAATTGTTCGCCAGTTCGCTATCATCACCCGCCGCTAAGTATTGCAGGCAAATATTACGCAATGAACGTTTAGCAATATCTTGGTGATCAACACGATAGCCATCAATATTAATGGAGCGATAAACGGTGAGAAGCTCATCATGCATTTCTACTGCTAAATGATGATGGATAAAATTCACCACTTCGTGGATCGCTACCGGGTCAATAACCGTAAATAATTCTGCAAGCTCATTTTCGGAAGGCAACGTTAAGATCAAGGCGACTAACGCAGGGTCAATCGAATCACTTAATAATACACCGCGGAAAGCATCAACTACTGGCTCAGGTAAAACTAAAATCTCACCATTTTGATAGTGAGCCACGTTAATTTTTACATAATTATTAATGAGTTGCTGAGCAGCATCCCAACGAGCAAATTCATTGCTTGCATGCTGCATCAAGAAAGCTAATTGCTCATCTGTGTAGTTGTAATCTAATTTTACAGGGGCTGAAAACTCACGCAATAAGGAGGGAACTGGGCGACTTGTCACCTCATCAAAAACAAACGTTTGAGTTTCTTGCGTAATGTTTAGCACTGAATTTACCACACTACCACCACGTTTTAGCGTAATAATTCCACCTTGCTCATCATAGAGCTCAATATCCAATGGGATATGTAATGGCAGCTTTTCAGCTTGATCCGCTGTAGGTGGCGTCATTTGGCTAACATGTAGCGTATATTGCTGTTTTTCTGGTGAATATTCATCACGCACAGTTAAAACTGGCGTCCCTGATTGGCTATACCAACGACGAAATAGTGATAAATCAACATTTGACGCATCTTCCATCGCCTGCACAAAATCGTCACAGGTTGCCGCACTGCCATCATGGCGATGAACATAAAGTTGTATTCCCGCTTGGAACATTTCCTCACCGAGCAGCGTATGGATCATGCGAATGACTTCAGACCCTTTTTCATACACTGTTAAAGTATAGAAATTGTTCATTTCAATGACTTTGTCAGGACGGATTGGATGCGCCATTGGGCTTGCATCTTCAGCAAACTGGGCTGAACGCATCACTTTAACATTGTTGATACGGTTAACAGAGCGAGAGCCTAAATCAGAGCTAAATTCTTGATCGCGGAAAACAGTTAACCCTTCTTTTAAGCTCAATTGGAACCAGTCACGGCAAGTGATACGGTTACCAGTCCAGTTATGGAAGTATTCGTGACCAATCACAGATTCGATATTCAGATAGTCTTTATCCGTCGCTGTCTCACTTTTAGCTAAAACATATTTAGAGTTAAAGACATTCAGTCCTTTATTTTCCATGGCTCCCATGTTGAAGAAATCAACGGCAACAATCATATAGATATCAAGGTCATACTCTAAACCAAAGCGTTCTTCATCCCATTTCATGGCATTTTTCAGTGACTGCATTGCCCAAGGAGCACGGTCTAAATTGCCTTTATCGACAAAAAGTTCTAATGCAACTTCACGGCCACTACGAGTGACAAATATGTCTTTTAAAACGTCAAAATCGCCTGCAACTAAGGCAAATAAATAACTTGGTTTTGGGAATGGGTCTTCCCATTTCACCCAATGGCGGCCGTCTTCTAACTCACCTTCTGCGATACGGTTACCATTTGATAATAAATAAGGATAACGTGATTTATCCACTGTAATTGTGGTGGTATAGCGAGCCAACACATCTGGTCGGTCTTGGTAATAGGTAATATGGCGGAAACCTTCCGCTTCACATTGTGTGCATAACGCCTCACCTGAAACATATAGCCCTTCTAACGCTGTATTTTTTTCAGGGCTAATTTCATTCACAATCCGCAGTGTAAAAGATTCAGGTAATGATTCAATAATCAATTTACCTTCAGATTCTTTATAGTTTTTCCACGCTTTGCCATCGACTTCAATACTGACTAGTGATAAATCTTCGCCATTGAGTTCAAGTGTTGATGACTGAGAGTTAAGGCGTTTTACCTTGCTTATTGCGGTAACGACTGTCTTCACTGGGTCAAGATTAAAATCGAGGTCAATTTCTGTAATTGTGTAATCAGGTGCTTGATAATCCTGACGATATTTCGCTTGTCTTAGCTGGGTCATAAGTAACCTTTTAATTCGTTATATTCAATATCGTACTGCTTTATTACTTATACAATACTATAAGCCACAATAATGTGAATGGATTTGAGAAACATTTTCATCAAAAAATGTTATCTATTTTTATGGCAATGTTAGCTTTGTATGTCATACCCTGCTTAACTTTGTTAAAAATTCGTTTGTTTGTTGGTGCTATAGTACTATTAAATATTTTATAGCGTGTTAGTATCTTTTCGTGATTAATGCTTTTTGTCTATTTCTATGGAACATAATACGAATAAAACGTATTTATTTGATTTTATAGTAATACAAAAAGGCAATGCGCGAATTTAGGTTGCCGTGCTCCTTGAAACCAAGTGGTAGAATAACACTTCTATCTTTTGCTAAAGTGGGTATACTTTTGCAACTTTAACGATTTAGCTAACGACTATTGCTGCTTTTATCTCATTGTGACTTTTTGAAAAATCAAACAGGTTTCAAGGGAAACAAGAGTAAAAATGAATAGCATTAGTGGTAAAGATAAGCTCCGCGAGGATGTCTGCGTGCCATGAATTTAGACGCTACACCAATTATTACATCACTGCTTGATACCGATGCTTACAAGCTTCATATGCAGCAGGCCGTTTTCCACCGTTACCACCAGGTACCGGTTGTCGCTGAGTTCCGCTGTCGTAGCAGTGAGATCTTAGGTGCTTACGCCAATGAAATCAGGCAACAAATTCAGTTGATGGCTAACTTATCACTTTCTGATAATGAACTGAATTTTCTCCGCCGCTTACCTTTCTTCCAAGAAGACTATCTTACGTGGTTAAAATCATTCCGCTTTAACCCTGAACAAGTCGTTGTCAGTACCACCGACGAAGGCCAATTGGCTATTCGCATTAGTGGGCCTTGGCGTGAAGTGATCATGTGGGAGGTACCACTCCTTGCATTGGTCAGTGAAATCATCCAAAAAGATAGGCACCCAAACATTTATCCGAGTGATGCTGTTCAGCAACTTAAAAAGCTGTTAAATGTTTTTTATCAACAAGCTGATGAGCACCAACTCGACTTGTCTAATTTTAAGCTCATGGACTTTGGGACACGCCGCCGTTTTTCCTACGATGTGCAATCCGCCATTGTTTCGATGCTTAAACAAGAATTTCCTTATCTTGTGGGGACTAGCAATTACAAACTTGCTCACGAGTTAGACCTAGCCCCTGTTGGCACACAAGCCCATGAGTGGTTCCAAGCCCACCAGCAAATCAGCCCTGAATTGGCAAATAGCCAACGCGAGGCATTGCAGAGCTGGCTAGATGAATACCCTAATCACTTAGGTGTCGCATTAACTGACTGTATCACCATGGATGCCTTTTTGCGTGATTTTGATGCTAACTTTGCGAACCGCTACCAAGGGTTGCGTCATGATTCAGGGGACCCGATCGAATGGGGCGAAAAAGCCATTGCTCATTACCAAAAATTGGGTATCGACCCTATGAGCAAAACACTGGTGTTCTCTGACAGCTTAGACTTACAAAAAGCACTTGAATTATATCGTTATTTCCACCAACGGATTAACCTTGTTTTTGGTATCGGCACTCGTCTAACCTGCAATATTCCCAATGTTACGCCGCTAAATATTGTGATCAAATTGGTAGAGTGCAATGGTAAGCCTGTCGCTAAGCTCTCAGATAGCCCAGGAAAAACCATTTGTGAAGATGATGAGTTCGTCAATCAACTCAGAAAAGCGTTCGACCTACCTAAAATGGAAAAAGCCAGCTAATTAAGTCGCTTTTCCCTAGCTCTGAGTAAGAATTTGCACTTTTCTTGCCCAGAGCTTCAAAACCCCCTTTTTCTTTTATTCACTTACTATTACTATAGCTTTTAAGCTCAATAACCACGCTTCGCTTCAACAGAAATGTTTTATCGCGATTTTTTACTTGTTTCCTAATAAATGGCAAGTAACATAGAGCTTTGGCCCCTGAAAAATGGGATTTCGTTAATATCCCTACTTTAACTATTTTAATCGCCATAAACCGATGACATTTTTTGAATAATATTCATAGATATAAGCGGTCGAATGGATTTAAAACAATTTGAATTACATCCTAAATAATTCGAGTTGTAGGAAGGCGGCAAACAAAGTGAGCCCTAGGAGCATACATAAGTATGTGACTAGGGTCGGTTTGTGAAGCCAACGCATCTACGGCTCGAAGTATGACGGATTGAGATAGTCGAAGTAGATATCGTTAAATATGAAGAGAGTGAATTATATGATAGTAGCGCCTGTAGTCGACGTACTGCAAGGCCGAGTGGCGGTAGGCACAGAAGTCACCGTTCAAGGCTGGGTACGTACAAGGAGAGATTCAAATGCTGGTTTTTCTTTCCTCGCCGTTTATGACGGTTCTTGCTTTAATCCGTTACAGGCTATCATTAATAATAATTTACCGAATTATAATGACGAAGTCCTGCACCTAACAACGGGTTGTTCTGTTGAAGTTACGGGTACCGTAAAAGAATCCCCAGGCCAAGGTCAATCATTTGAGCTTGAAGCCACTGCTGTAAAAGTTGTTGGTTGGGTTGAAGACCCTGACACCTACCCAATGGCAGCGAAGCGTCATAGTGTTGAGTTTTTACGTGAAGCCGCACACTTGCGCCCACGTACTAACTTAATTGGTGCCGTTGCACGTGTGCGTCATACTTTAGCGCAAGCTATCCACCGTTTCTTTGATGAGCAAGGCTACTTCTGGGTTTCAACTCCAGTGATCACGGCCTCAGACACCGAAGGCGCGGGGGAAATGTTCCGTGTTTCTACATTGGATTACAATAACCTGCCACGTGATGACAAAGGTGAAGTCGATTTCAGCGAAGATTTCTTTGGTCGCGAAGCTTTCTTAACCGTTTCAGGCCAACTGAACGGTGAAGCCTATGCAACAGCGATTAGCAAAGTTTACACTTTCGGCCCAACCTTCCGTGCTGAAAACTCAAATACTAGCCGTCACTTAGCTGAATTCTGGATGGTCGAACCTGAAGTGGCATTTGCTTCTTTAGATGATGTCGCAGGCCTTGCAGAAAAAATGCTGAAATTCGCCTTCAAAGCCGCTCTTGAAGAACGCCGTGATGACTTAGAATTCTTTGCACAACGTGTTGATAAAGACGTTATCAACCGCTTAGAAAGCTTTGTTAACTCAGACTTTGCACAAGTTGATTACACGGATGCCATTAAAATCCTAGAAACTTGTGGTCAAAAATTCGAAAACCCAGTTTATTGGGGTGTCGATATGTCGTCTGAGCACGAGCGTTACCTTGCTGAGCAACACTTTAAAGCCCCTGTGGTTGTGAAAAACTACCCGAAAGACATCAAAGCGTTCTATATGCGCCTCAATGAAGATGGCAAAACCGTTGCTGCGATGGACGTATTAGCACCAGGTATTGGTGAAATCATTGGTGGCTCACAACGTGAAGAGCGCCTTGATATGCTCGATGCACGCCTTGAAGAAATGGGTATGAATAAAGAAGATTACTGGTGGTACCGTGATCTGCGCCGTTATGGCACCGTTCCTCACTCAGGTTTCGGCCTTGGTTTTGAACGTTTAGTGGCTTACGTCACTGGTGTGGGTAACGTACGTGAAGTGATTCCATTCCCACGTACCCCAAGAAATGCAGCGTTCTAATAACTGCTTTTCTATGTTAACACCTTAATATACGGGCCAACTAATGTTGGCCCGTTACTTTTCAGTCCTAATATACTTTCACTATACAACTATCTCATCTTGTTACATCAAATTACAGCCACATGATAACCAGATCACAATTTTTACGTTATCACCTTATTATTCTCCGTAAACAGCCAGCAATCTGCTACCGCTAAGAATAATCTGCTTTTTAATCTCACTATTCTCTTTTTACTGGTGATAAATAACCGCTTTGCATTCGCTAAACTGCTCAAAAAAAACTCAATTTGTCTTTTGAAAAAGTTCCCTAATTTTTGTAATATTTTTTAAACTGGTACGATGAGTGATTGTTTATTGATCTATTTTTTACATTTTGAAACATCTAGTTACCATTTGTTTCAGAATCTTTGATTTTGTAGCACTTTGAGGGTAGATAATTTTATTTAGCAATGGAACACTGGTCGCCGACATAGACGACACTAATCTCTCATAAATAGTTCCAATTATTTTTTGCGAATTATTTTTGGCAGTGGCAGGTGTCCGAATAACACCAATGAGGGTAATAATAATGATGAAACGCAATATTCTTGCAATGGTTATCCCAGCTCTGTTAGCTGCTGGTGCAGCAAACGCAGCTGAAGTATACAACAAAGACGGCAACAAATTAGACGTTTACGGTAAAGTTGACGTTCGTCACTACTTTGCTTCTGCAGATAAAAAATTCGCTGATGGCACAGCTAAACCAAGCCAAGACGGTGATGATTCACGTGTTCGTTTAGGTCTGAAAGGTGACACTCAAATCACTGATCAACTGACTGGTTTCGGTCGTTTCGAGTGGGAAACTAAGACTAACAAAACTGAAACTAACAACGAAAACAAAAACCGTTTAGCATACGCAGGTCTGAAATTCGCTGATTTCGGTTCAATCGACTACGGCCGTAACTACGGTGTTAACTATGATGTGAACGCATGGACCGACGTTATGCCTTTATGGGGCGGCGACACTATGGCTCAGTCAGACACATTCATGACTAGCCGTAACCGTAACCTGTTAACTTACCGTAACAACAACGCGTTTGGTTATGTTGATGGCCTAAGCTTTGCCCTGCAATACCAAGGTAAAAACGGCGATAACAACAAATCAGGCGGTAAAAATGCTTGGGAAAATAACGGTGACGGCTACGGTTTAGCGGCTGCTTATGACTTAGGTTGGGGCGTAACACTGGGTGGTAGCTATGCTAACTCATCTCGTACTCCATCACAAAAACTCTCTGATGCTGGTGGAAACAAAGCTCAAGTATGGAACGTTGGTGGTAAATTCGACGCTAACAATGTTTACTTAGCAGCGATGTACGGTCAAGCACTGAACACTACTCACTTCGGTAATGACGATACTATCGCTAACAAAACTGAAAACGTTGAGTTAGTTGCACAGTACCTGTTCGACTTCGGTCTGAAACCATCTTTAGGTTATAACCAATCTAAAGCTAAAAACGTAAACGGTGAGAACGGCGATATCGTTAAATATATCTCTGTTGGTTCTTACTACTACTTCAACAAAAACATGTCTGCAGTTGTTGATTACAAAATCAACCTGTTAAAAGACAACGACTTCAGCAAAGAATACGGTCTGATGACTGACAACGTTCTGGGCTTAGGTTTAGTTTACCAATTCTAATTATCAGTTAACTGATAAGTTAGAAAACGGTAACATGTTTTTGCAAGCAGCGCTTCGGCGCTGCTTTTTTATTTCGCTCTCCCCGCCTCAAACTACCTCCTCCTAAAAACTCCCAAATTATCGGTAAGACAGACTGATTCACCGCCTTTATAGATATTTATGGTTAGATTACATGCAATTCCTACCTAGTTCACAAGATCTCGCCGATTTTTGGTAAAACGGTTGGCAAAAAGCCTTTATCACGTTACCCTGAGAACTCGACTCGTTCGACTAAACCCGTTTTCAGCTACACCCGCGAGTTTCGTATGGTATGGGCAGATTACAAGCAAGGATAGCCAACCGCATTCTCACTTATGCCTTCATACCTTAGGAACTGTGTGGGTACCACTACAGAGCTTTGGAATCGACAACATGTTTGAAAAAATTACTTCTGCCCCTGCTGACCCAATCTTAGGTCTTGCTGATAGTTTCCGTGCTGATCCCCGCGATAATAAAATCAACTTAGGTATTGGCGTCTATAAAGACGAATCAGGGAAAACCCCTGTGCTTGATACCGTTAAAAAAGCAGAAAAATTCCTGCTGGATAACGAAAACACCAAAAACTATCTTGCGATTAGCGGAATGCCAGAGTTCGGCCGTGTAACACAAGAACTGTTATTCGGTGCACAACATGAAATTGTCACCTCAAAACGTGCACGTACAGCGCAAGCACCCGGCGGTACTGGTGCCCTGCGTATCGCAGCTGATTTTATTGCGAAGCAAACTAATGCAAAACGCGTTTGGATCAGCAACCCAACTTGGCCTAATCACAAAAATATTTTTGAAGCGGCTGGCTTAGAAGTGCTGACCTACAATTACTATGATGCAGCCAACCACGGTATGGATTTCGACGGTATGCTTAACAGCCTGTCATCCGCTGTTGCTGGCGATGTGATTGTTCTACACGGTTGCTGCCATAACCCAACGGGTATTGACCCAACTGCTGAGCAATGGACAAAGCTGGCGGCATTATGTGCGGAAAAAGGTTTATTGCCGGTTTTTGACTTTGCTTACCAAGGTTTCGCAAAAGGCTTAGATGAAGATGCCGAAGGCCTGCGTATTTTCACCAAAAACAACCCTGAAATGATTGTTGCGAGCTCATTCTCTAAAAACTTCGGTCTATACAATGAGCGTGTTGGTGCTTGTACAATCATTGCCAAAGACAGCGATAACGCCGAGCGTGCATTTAGTCAAGCGAAAGCGGTTATTCGCGCAAACTACTCAAACCCACCAGCACACGGTGCTGCAGTGGTAACAACCATCCTTTCTGATGACGTATTAAAAGCTGAGTGGATCCAAGAGTTAACCGCAATGCGTGAGCGTATTAAACGCATGCGCCAACTGTTAGTGAAAACATTGGAAGAAAAAGGCGCTAAACAAGACTTCAGCTTCATTATTAACCAAAACGGTATGTTCTCCTTCAGTGGCCTAACAAAAGAGCAGGTAGAGCGTCTACGTAGCGAATTTGGTATCTATGCCGTAAGCTCTGGCCGTATTAACGTGGCAGGCTTAACATTAGAGAACATGGTTCCATTATGTGATGCCATCGTTAAAGTGCTGTAATCATTCAAATGTGTTAACGCTTAACCTTTGAAAATAATAAAACAGCACCTTTAATATCATGCCAGTCAGTCCCATTTCTGACTGGCTATTTTTATAACCAACTATTTAAGGTGGCTAAGAAAGCGCTCAGTTATTTGTACCGCCCCCCAATTCTTTCTATAATTACTGTTATTTATACTAAGGTCGAGATTGCTTTCATAATCAATGCGTTCCTCAACAAGTAACTGAACCAAACGGTCGATGGTTTGCTCTATATATTGTTCTGATAATTGCTGGTAACTATTGAGATGACGCACTTGCATGACACTATTCATTGACCCAATATGGTTGTTATGAGATAGCGTCACTTGCCTGCCACTCTTTGAGCGATATATTGTTTCAGCAACCTTAGCTGACAATTGTTTATAACTGACTTCTTCAGTATCAAAATCAATTAGAGCCACCTGATTGCGTCCCTCAAAATCAGTGATCTTCACATCGCCTTTACCATGGCCGCTAACAATATAGAGGTCGTCCCCTTGAGCTGCTGCTAATTGGTCTTTTCCATCTAAAGAGATAAGCACATCTCGATACATGCCTTGCGCCCATAAAATATCATCACCTTGCCCACCATATAGCACATTTTCACCACCATAAGTTATCAGCTTATCGTGACCACTATCACCTTTGATAATACGACCATGTTGGGTCATATCCGTGACGTTATCATTGCCTGATAAAGTATCAATAAGCCAATTATTTCTAGGGCTATCCTGCTGTAATAGAATGCCATCATCTCTCAACGTTAGTTTTAAAGGCCTTGCTACACCATCAACTACCACGCCATTTAATGTGCTTGCAAGCTCATCAACGGGTTTCCAAGTGGTGAACGCCCCTGACTGTTTGGCTTTATGGAGTTTTTCAGAGAGATAATTAACGAGCGGAGTCATCCCGTGTCTCGTGGAGGAGTTAAATTTTTCGTCCAGCCGCTCATAGTGGTGAATATTGAAGTTCCCCTCACCATCATCGTTAGAAGCCTTAATTTTTACCAGTTTACCAGCGGGTGAAGCATAAAATTGGTATATTGAGTCACTTTCTTCAATTAGTTGACGTTTAAAATTGACCAAATGAATATGGTTATTGCCAATCTGGTCTTCAATATAAACGACACCTGCCTGATGACCATCAATTAAATAGTGATCATCACCAGCCTCGCCCATTAACGTATCGTTTCCTAGACTGGATAACAGCAAATCATCCCCCGAGCCACCACTAATAAAGTTGTCCCCAGCACCACCATATAAGAGATTATTTCCACCGCTGGCTTTAATATTATCATCACCATCCCCTCCCAAGAGGACATAGCTTTCTAAGCCTTTATTGATAATAGTATCATCGCCATTTTGAGCATCAATGACATGTTTTTCAGATTGATAGCCCATTGGCAATATAATTTGATCGTCACCCGCACTACTTTCTTTAACTGGGTTTACTGGTGTTAAGCGGTTTTCCTGTAAGTTGACTTTAAATAAATTGCTATGCTTGTCTTGAATTAAAACAACATCACAGAGCTTATTGCCTACATTAGTAAACTTAATAGTCAATTGTTTTTGCCCGAATTTATCTAAACGGTATAGCTGCCCATCATCCATATACAGCGAATAACCATTTTCTGTAGGCAACAATAAGCACAGGCTGTCCTTATCCGTAAAACTGTCATTGACTTTAGAAAAATCAAATTCGACCTCACCATATTCCTCTTTATTTTGTACAATTTGGTAGGTATCGATTCCATGGCTAACTTCAATATAACTACCTAATTTTATTAGGGGTAATATATTATTTTGACTATTTCCACGGTAGGTTAAGTGTTCAGCACGGCCTATGGGCGTAAACCATCCCCAATTAGGCTCCTTATAATGACGTGATTGGTTTATCGTTATGGTACCCATTGACTCATCTATTTTGACAGATTTTCCGTCTATAGATGATAATTGATCCCCTTCTTGTATATAGCTTAAACTAAAATACTTGTTAGGATATTTTTCATCTATTACCGTTGTTATCATCCAACCATCAAGGGTTTGTAATCGATAGACATGATGTGGCACCTTCGAATCTGCATCTTGAATATTTTCGAGGACAATATTGACTTCACTTTCTACATTTTGAAAAAAGTGGCCATCAATACTATTTTTGGGTTGTCTGATTGTTAAAACCAAGTGGTTGCCGTCCAGCTGAACTTGCTTTATTTCATCTAGAAAATACTCTAAAGCGACTCTGCTTTGTTGGTAATTAGGTTCTTTAATAACCACTTTCGCCTGAAACTTGTGGTTATTTTGTATATAAATAGGGTTTAGGTATTTTCGCGTTTTAACTGATTTTTCTTTTCTATCAAAATAGCGCTCTGTTAGGTACAAATCGTCAGCATGGTCAAGCCACTCATAACGGCGAATATGATAACTATCATTACCGTCACCACCAGCTGCAATACCTTGAGTTAAAATGAGTTTATCATCCCCCCCTTTTCCTTCTACGATGTCTTTTCCTAACCCGCCATCCAATATATTCGCCGTATCATTTCCCCGTAAATGATCATTGCTATTCCCTCTTATCATCACATTTTCCATACTTTGCAAATGGGCAACGGGAATAAAAGAATGATTTCGCTCTCGCTGATAAAGCACCGTATTTTTGTTTAAGTTTACATATACACGGTGGCTATCTGGTAGATTATCAATAATAATTGTGTCCTGCCCGTCTTGGCCATCTAGATACTTAGTCGGCTTCTTTCCCCCTCGTGAAGTTAACGATGCTAAACAGCTATCTCGAATAAAAAATAGATCATCTTTATCTCCCCCTGCAAAATACTTTTCACCTGATAATACTTGAAAGGCATTCTTCTGTGATTTTTTACCGATTACAACGTCATTACCATTAGCCGTATTCCAGCTAGTCCCTTCACTATTGGTATTTTCAATATATAACGCTGTCCGTTGTCTGTTATTCACTAAATGTTCACTGAAAACACGTTCATTTTCCCTTAGCATTTGTTGCCCTAATACACCAAATTCCGTTTTTTTCGAATAAAAACTAATTTGTTCCGGGTTAGAATTTATTAACTGGTCTTGAAGAGGCTGTGATAATTCATCATCTAAAATTTGGTGTCGTACTTTAAATTCATCTAATAACGAGTTATTATAGGTAGAATTTAAAGAATAACGCTCATGAGTCGCTATGCTACCGGTATTTTTAAGGTCAAATATCTCTTTCTCTTTTGCTTTCAGACGAAAGCCATGCTGAATAGACCATCCCATATTTTCATAAAGGTGTTTTAAATTTTTAAACCACGCCGTCGTTCTGGCAATTTTATTTTGTAAAAGAAACTTAACTTCATCAGCAGTAAACGAAGGTGCCTCTTTACGTAAAAAACGCACCGTCGTATTTCCCGCCCCTAGATATAGATTTCCCAACTTACCGTAAAAATAATTATCATAATTATCAACCAAGTAGTATCGAGGCTCATTTTCATAGGTCGGCTTTTCAATGACACTAAGATGGTGAGCAAATCCTGCCTGCATAATATTATTTTCAAATAAAACGAGATCCATATTCCAATCTTGCTCTTTAAACGCATTAATATAATGTTGTATATTCATTTCTTGCTGGCTACGTATGGTTGGGTCTAAACCTACAGCCCCCCGGATCCCCTCTTCTAATTCACGATCCCAGTCAATATCAATAACTTCTTTGATGTTTTGAACCGCACGAACACCGCTATAAGCCCAGCCCCCAACCAGCAGTATACCTCCAATAACTAACCCAGCGACGGGGATAACGGAAGAGCCCACTAAGATGCCAATAACAGTGACCCCATTGATCACAGCACTAGCAATAGAGAAAGATGCATTTACGATAAGATCTTGGCGTTGTTTCGGGTCTGTGACACTGTCTAATTTAGATAAGCTGTCGTAGGCTTGGTAAACATCAATTCCCATCCCTACCAAATTGAAAATCACCACCGTCCCCGAAGCAATCCTCGCACGGACTAACGAAGTTGCTCCCTTACTGGATGCAATATTTAATAGCATCGGTTGCACTATCATATCGCCATAATTAAACAGGGCTGACGCAGCAAGTAAATAAAACTGTTTTTCTAACTCTTTAATTTCCTCATCACTAATATCGGGGTTATCTAGTTTATCTAAAATGGCATATGCACTAATTAGGCTTTGAATAGCCCCAGCGGCTCCCATTGCTTGCCCAGAACGATTTGCCAAACGTCGAAACTGCGGAAGCTTCTTACCTGCTTGACGAATCTTGAGTAAGATTGGTGATGGGATGGTATTTTGCTGAACATCAATATTATTCGCTAAATATTTAAGCTGTTTTTTTAGCACTCCCGACTCAGCAAAGCTAGCTTGGTAATCAACTAATTGGTGGATATCCGCTGACTTTAATTGTTCATGGAATACTTTAATGAAAGAGAGATCTTCTTTCCCACCTTCCATCAACGTAAAATACATTGTTAGTTTATCTGCGGAAAAACGAATTTTATTATGTAGATCAGCCGTATTGATATCACCCAAAGAAATCGGTTTTCCATCAATAGTGGCACCTAATTGTTGTAATTTGGCAAAGGCAATTTTTTCACCGTTAATAGTGATCCAACCGTTTTTTGGTAACGTAAATTCAATTTGTTCAATAATTGATTGTCGCTGGCTACGTAAAGAAGACAATGCGCTTTTAAAGCCAGCTGAGTCTAAGTCAATACGCTGAAAGTCTGCTCTAAATTCCCCTTCAGAAAGTTGGTTATTTTCACTAAAGTAATGCTTAATTTGCTGTTGAAATTGCTGTAGAGCTTGTTGAGAAGAGCTATTTTTCACATTAAGTTGGAGCCCATGGGGATCAAATAAGCTGATTTCATAACCGCCATTACGTTGTACATAAGTTACGGTATAAGTGACCGATTTCCCCTTTAAGAAGATTATTGCGTTATCCACTTCGCCAAGTGTTGCGAATAGACTACCAAGTGATTGATCCGCTATTGAAATCCCATTTTTGTGGAGTTCAGTATTAATATCTTGGCTGTACTGCTCCATCTTTATCAGCAGTGAGTTTTCTGCTGATGTCGATGCATTTTTCACTGTGGCTTGCTCTATTTGCCCTTTACGTTCAATAAAATCTCGTGCTGAATGGCTTTCCCCTAAATACAGTTCAACCGCGTATATTCCCCCCAAAGTTTGATCCATTTCTCGGCTTTGAGCGCCTGAACGAATAACTCCATGATCTACTAACTCAACTTTATTACCATCAATTAATTGTTGGTTAAATTTAGCTAATCGCTGTGCTTGGTTATCTTCATAAAGGCTAAATGCATCTGCAAAAAAGTATTGTTTCAAAGGTGCATTTTTCCCAATAAAATTGGCTGAGGCTAATTCACTAAATTCTATTAATTTATTACTAAATAAAATATATTCATGATTATCCGTAACTAACGCTAAAATTTTGCCTTTATCGATTCCACTACCAGCAGGAAATAATTTCATTAATAACTTTTGTGAACGTTCACTTAAATGATTTAGTATCGAGATGTCATTTCTTATCGCAGACAATAATATCTGGATATCACTCGCTTGTTGTTGATAAGGACTTGATATTTCTAGTTCTAAAAATGGCTCTAGTAATAGTGAATTAGCTTCAAATTTTTGACTTAACGTTGCATTTAATTTTCGATTTACTAACGGATCAGAGACTGCAATTTTTAGTTTTTTAACATCAATATTGCCATTTCCATCAGAAAAATACTTCAATAAATAGGTGTGTTCAGTCTTATTAATATCTTGAATAGAAATTTCTTTTAGTGCTATTTTTTCTAATGTATTAATAATAGAATGATGTGAATTTTCAACTGCTTCCAGTCCTTTTATTTTTTTGTTTTCATTCAAAGCGTTATCAAAGAGATCGGCATTCTTGATTTCTGTTCCGTGCTCTTCGGCAAGAATAGTTTTACGCTTATTGTTATCTAGATGAATATCTTTAAATTCATCGTCAGTATCTAGCATAACGTTCTCATTAGATTGCTGCTTGTTTTCTTTATTTTCAGCATTGTCGTTAAGGCTTTTTTTTCGACTAATTTCTGCTAGTCCTTTTAAATAGGTATCTGATATTTTTCTTTTGGGTTCAAATAATTCTCCATTATCACCTTCACTCCATTTTTTATTTAACGGAGCACGATACCCCTGATTAATTAATAATTGCTGGAAATTAGATAGTTGTTCTACATTATCAATAATAATAGAACCATTAGAATTCATTGGAAAATACGTCTCAATTGATTCCGTTGACCCTCTAAGTTTATTTTTCCCCTTCAGGTTTTCAGGTAAGAAAAAAGTTATCGGAAAATTTTCACTCATCACACTGGCAGGGTTGGCATCATCAGCACCGTGGTGAACCAGTTCAAACCCATTTTCACGGCCTAGCTGGCGGTTCATCTTATCTTTGAGTTGTTTTATTTTCTTATTGCTAACACCGTTATCCTGCCCCTCATAACGATCATATTCCGCTTTATTATTAAATAGTTTTTTTTCCTTTGCTGATAATTCATCATAATTGACACTTGCTTTCCATGTTTCCCAAGATGGCATTTCTCTCACATTGATATAATGCTCTAAATCTGACATTGGAAATATAATGCTAAATAAATCATAATCTGCCGTGACAGGCTTGCCTGTTTTAGTATCCCCAATAACCAAAAAATCAGTCAATTGTTCATTTTCCAGATAGTAAACTTTCCAGTTATCTAATGTGCTATCAGCACTTTTTTTCAGGAAAAAGACTTTCTCACTGCCATCAACAATGGATGTAGTACGATAATAGCCCTCATCATTAATAAGTTCTAATGGTGAGATAGCACTAAATTGACGTAATTCATCTATTCGCTGAGTGCTAATCTCTAAATGGACACTCATTGCCTTACCGGATTGAAATAGCTCTTGAAGCTGGAGATTAAGTTTATCACTGTTAGTTCGGCCTGATTTTTTAGCAAATTCCTGTTGTACCGGAATAAAACCACTATGAGGCCCCCAATCTGCACTTTTACCTTTAATGGCTAATCCCTTACTACTGTACTTTCCCGATTCAATTAAACTCGTTGATTTAGCATCTATTGGCCGTATACCAATAATAATATTTTCTTCACTAGCTATTTTCGTAAAAATGCGTTGATGGCTAGCTGGAATACCCGTTTTAACCTGCGGGCTCGTTTCTGCCAACGGTTTAAGTTGTAAATTGATACTCGAATAATCTCGCCCTGTTTTACCATTACTTTGAGTTATAGCGTTAACATCCTTATCATTCATGTTCTTATTTCCCTGAAAATTACAAATTCACTAATTATTTCAATTAATTATTTGTTTATTATTAAAACAAGCAATTATTTGTTCGATAGGAAAATAGCAAAATTCGAGGTGTTCCCAAACTAAGTTGGGAACAATTAGGACATAGTGTTAACTATTATTTTTTTTATGACATGATTAATATCGAGCTATAAAAACCCCCTGTTATTAAGGGGGTTAAGTTATACTCGTCATACTTCAAGTTGCAGTATTGTTGACTGCACTCATTCGCACTAGTCACATACTGATGTATGCTCCTAGCGACTCATTCATTTGTCGCCTAACTGCACCATGAATTATTTAGAGTATAGATTAGATAATTACCAGACTGGTTGTTCATCTTGTAAGAAAGGGTTTGTTTTTCGTTCAAAACCGAGATTAGACATCGGCCCATGACCAGGAATAAATTGATAATCATCGCCAAGCGGTAATACTTTGTTTTTAATTGATGAAATTAAATCTTGATGATTACCTCGTGGGAAGTCACTACGACCAACACCACCTTTGAATAATACATCACCCATGGAAATTAATTTATCAGCATGGTTCACAAAAATAATATGACCGGGCGTATGGCCAGGACAATGCAACACGTCAAATGTGATATTGCCACAAGTTACTTTATCCCCTTCTTCTAACCAGTAATCTGGCGTAAAATCAGGGCATTCGCCAATGTAAAACATCGCATTTTGCTCTGCGAGGTTTTCAATCCAAAAAGCGTCTTCTTTTTGTGGGCCATAAATCGGCACTGAAAAGTGCTTAGAGAGGATAGCTGATGCACCGATATGATCAGAATGGCCATGAGTTAACAGAATTTTAGTTAACTTCAACCCAAGGTTTTCAATAGTAGAAATTAATTTTTCCGCTTCTCCGCCGGGATCAACAACAACTGCATCTAACGTATTTTCATCCCAAATAACTTGGCAGTTTTGCATAAACGGTGTTACTGGGATAATAGTATATTTCATCGAGCAATTACTCCGTAATCTATGTCACCTATGCACAGATTACCACGTTCTTGCTGGTCCTGTATCGATATGTATAAAATTGCTTCGAGGATAATAACCAACGCCACCCGCTTTCATTTTCAATGCGGCCTTACGGATATTGCTCAACTGTAAACCTTCAATATGGAAATCCATTGCCTGCCCGCGTGTGTGGTAGCTTTTTTTCGCCACACCAGAGCTTTTACTGCGTAATTTATTATTAGTCTCTAAAGAACGATAACCAGAAATAAGCTGCACAGGTTTATTTGTTCCCATCATCATTTGTAATAAATAGATTTGATCAAACAGTTTGGGGTCAATGGTTTTCACTTTGTCACAACGATAGTCACGGAAAAAATGATTTAAACGTGCTAGTTCAGACTTATTGTAGCGGCGCCCATCAAAAAATTCAGTTTTTAACGATTCGCCTGTATTAATGTTTTGAAAACGTAAAATACGTGGTCGAGGGGTCGTCATTGCAGCAAATACATGGCTTGGTAATAAACTAAGGCCAATCGTTGCGGCCCCAATACCTAACCATTTTCTGCGGGATTGATCAATTATATCCATAGGTGATAGCTCAGA
This sequence comes from Providencia sp. PROV040, assembly GCF_032706145.1. Taxonomy (NCBI): domain Bacteria; kingdom Pseudomonadati; phylum Pseudomonadota; class Gammaproteobacteria; order Enterobacterales; family Morganellaceae; genus Providencia; species Providencia sp. PROV040. The sequence goes on from NZ_CP120530.1 coordinate 3,234,113, forward strand.
CTCTAATAAATTCAGTATTAATCGATAAAATTTTGGCAACCTATTGAGTCTAGCAAATCATGCTTAGCTTTAATGTATAATTATGTAAAGATATGCATACTTAACAGGAATTTTATTGCAGTTTTCGTCAGTAATAGAGTTTTGTCACTCAAACTGCTCGAAACATGCAATCTTAGACACAAAATATGCTGCCTTTATCAAAGTAAGTAAAATAGCCATAGCTGAATAACTATAAAACAATGGAATAAACAGGATAAAAACGGAGAATAGAGGAAACGTCACGGAATGAAAATTTACGAAGAACTATGTTCAGGCCGTTAATACGTAAAATAATTAAGGGGAGAAAACTCCCCCTTATAAATTAAAACTCACAATTAGTGTAAAATCTTTTTCAACATTGGCAAATATTTATCTGCATTATCAATAGAATTATCATACTGATAAATATCTGCTCGATATTGTGGCTGTTGGTCTTTATCTACCCAAGCCGTTTGGTAGTACAGAAAAACTGGGATCCTATCTGGTATATTCACATACCGTGTTGACCCCTCTTTCAATGCACCGTCAATTCGTTTTTGTTCCCAACCTGCATCACCTAACAAAATACTGGCTAACTCACTTGCTTTATTCACACGCACACATCCAGAGCTTATTGCACGTGCATTACGATTAAACAAACTATGGTTTGGTGTATCGTGTAAATAAATCGCATCTGAACTCGGCATATTAAACTTATAGCGCCCTAATGAGTTAGTTGGGCCCGGAGCTTGTCGAATTCGATATGGGAAATTAGCTGGGGTGATATTATCCCAGTCAATAGCATATGGGTTGATTTCATATGAATCAGCCCCCCAACCAGAATAAACCGTATAGCCTTTTCGACTAAAATAACTTGGGTCTTGCTTCCCTTTTGGGGCGATATCTTTACGTGCCATACTGGTTGGCACACTCCAAGGCGGGTTAATTACCACGTTATTTAGCGCACTGCTCATGATCGGTGTTTTGCGATCTGCACGACCAACAATCACTTTAGAATCTAAAATGACTTCGTCATTTAAATAGAAATCTAAAGAGTAGCCAGGAATATTAACTAATATTCCTGTACCACTACTTGCAGGAATAATACGTAAACGTTGGATATTAAGCGCCATTAAACCTGCTTTTTGTTTTGGCTGCATATTTAACCAAACACGCGTGCCTTTTCCAACTACACCGTCGGCCTCTAAACCATATTGTAATTGGAATTTTTTTACAGCATCAACGAGTTCTTGGTCATATACTTTGGACACGGTACTTGCAAGTGCATCACTTGGCTCTGTTGGTTCGACGGTTTGTTCAACTGCCAGTTCTGCAACTTGAGCCATTGTTTCAGGAGGGGCAACTTCTTCGGTTACATTTCCACCCTCAAGTAACCCTTCACGTTGTAAGATTTGACGTAACTTAACCACATCATCGCTAGACTGCCCTGGCTTTAATGCTTTTGTTCCTACTATTTCTAGGTTATCTTCAGGCATCGCCAATAATTTCAGCATTTCCTTGCGCATTGGCAAATACATTGGATGATTCGGTGCCTGTGATTTTACCCAACTACTTAGGTTATTAGATTCAACGGCGTCTATCCATGGTTTCATTTGAGCCGTTGTTGGAGCAATAATTTTATATGGCCGATTAGTATATAGCCAGTACTGCCCGCTCGCCTCTATTGATGATAAATACTGTAAATAGCCAAGCATGGCATCAGATAAAATAACGTCACGGCCCAGTTCATTTAACTGGTTATTTTCCAGTATTGCCAACCATTCCCCAAATTGAGGCTGAACCCCAGCAAGGGATAATTCTGCCAATTGTTGTTGAAATTGGCTAATTGCCGTTTCATCTTGCCACAATAGCTGCATTTGCCTATCAGCATATAGTTTTGCTAATTGCGTAGAAAAAATAGGTTTCACATCCGTAGGAAGTGATTGTGTTATTTTTACTAAACTTTCTGTTGGTGTAACTGGAGCTACCGTTTGAACTTCAGAAACACTTTGCTGCGTATTTTCTTCATTTGAAAATGCAGGAAACTGTAACGCCATCAACCCGCATATTACTGAGACTTGCAGAGCTCGCACTCTTCTCTTTGCCATACATCCACCTTAATTAACTACATGGATAACAATATTTTTTATTATAATTACAATTTTATTGTATTTAATTTTAGCAGTAATGTTATAGGAATAGACTAATTTTCCTTTTTTCGGATTATAGACAGATAACCACTTAATGAGAAAAAGAATTATTTTCATTATTAGTGGGTATTTATTGGTGCTTTAAACATAGATGAATTTTATTTTAATTAAAAGCTTTAGCTAACGCTTTCTTTCTCACTTAATTTCCATATAGAAAAAGAGGTTTTCATCATGAAAAAATATGTTTTAAACATCGGGTTTTATTCAAATTAATTAATAATCTTGTTAAATTGCATTTGCACTATTTGTTAAATACAAGAAAACCGATATTTATTCCTAAATACCGGCTTTCATTTCATTCACAAAAACTATTACTGCAATGTTGGTGCTTGTACGTTCGGGGTTTCTTGCCCGAAGCCTTTTAAGCCAACCACATGCACATGCTCATGATTACCAACCACTTTACGAACTAGCTTATAGGTTGTGCCCTTCTCAGGGCTAATATTCTCAGGCGCCGCAATAATTAGCTGCATTTCTAACCTGTCACACAGTTCAAATAAGGTTGCAATTGATTTAGCATCTAATCGCGCAGCTTCATCTAAGAATAATAACCGGCAAGGAATAATATCTTTAGCACGCAGACGGCGAGACTCTTCTTCCCAGCTTTGTACTACCATCACTAAGATGGACATACCTGTACCAATAGCCTCACCAGTGGATAACGCACCACTTTCTGCTTTTAACCAGCCATCTGAACCTCTATTAACCTCAACTTCTAATTCTAAGTAGTTGCGGTAATCGAGTAATTCTTCACCGATGGTTTGTGGCAACCGCTGCCCAACATCCACTTGAGGGTTAAGGCGTTGGTATAATTTCGCCATCGCTTCAGAGAAAGTTAACCGTTGGCTGGTAAACAAGTCTTGGTGCATTTCACTTTCTTCGGAAAGGACACTGAGTAACAGCGCATGGCTTTCTCGAATATTCACATTGAGGCGAACCCCTTTAACCTGACCAAATGCCACGGCTTGCAGCCCTTGGTTTAGCATACGAATTCGATTCTGTTCGCGCTGAATGGTTTTGCGAATAATATTCGCCACACTTTTTGAACTGATCGCCAATTTTTGCTCACGTGCCGTTAGCTCTTCCGTTAAGCGCGCCAGCTCAATTTCCATTTGCTCGATTGCATCAATCGGGTCATCTGTACGAATGATGTCTTGGCGAATACGTTCACGTAGGTGTTGATATACCGCGATAAAGAATTTGATCTTCCGCTCAGGGTGTTTTGGATCTTCGGACAAACGCAGTACATCACGTAAATGTTCGTTATCCGCAACCGCTAAACGCAACGCACCTAAGGCTTTATCCGACATGGAACGTAAGCTGTCACCGTCAGTATAGGCCAGCTCACGGCGATGTAAACGACGCTCGACGCCATTGTCTTTCACCAAGCGCATTACCGCACACCAACCTGCTTTTGCCGTCACTACCTGCTCACGCAGCATATAGTAGTCTTTTTCTAACTTACGAAGGCGCTTCTGTAAGTTATCCATTTCAGCTTCACATAATGTCAGCTGTTTTTCTAACTGGTTAATACGGCTACGATTTTCCATGACGCGCTGGTGCAGCTCATCACGTCGAATACGAGCGCGCTCTTGAGCATCAGGATCAGCTTTTACGCCGATCTCTTGCATCTCAACTTCGAGCTCTTTCAACATTTCTTGTTTGGTATCGAAAGAACTGCGTAACGAGGCGAGAACTTGATGGAATTGTGCACTTTGTGCTTGGTGCTGACGCAGCTGTTCGCGAGCGCGTGTACGCTCGGTTTCTGCCTGCTCTAAACGCTGACGTAATTTTTCATTCAAGTCCGCGTTTTCATTCACCATTCCTGTTGAGTCACTGTAACTAAAGTGAGCACGACGCTGAACAACCTCAACTAATGCAAAGGCTTGCTGTTTTGCATTTTGTTGGCTGTGTTTTGCTGACTCATAATCTTTGCGTAATTGTTCATGTTGTTCAGGATCACTGAGTAACACTGTCACAATCGGTTCTAACTTTTCTAACGCATGACCATGTTTATTCAGGAAATGTGCCGCTTCTTCTGCTTCCGTTAGTTCTTCGTTTATCTCTTCGACTCTGTCCGCCAATGTTTCATCGAGTAATAACCCCATTTGAGGTAATAAACGATTAAGAGCCGCAAGGCTTTCTTTGCCTTGTGCAAATTGTTGGCGTTGCTGCTGAGTTTGCTCTTCAAATTGTGCCAAAGCACGTTCAATTTCCGTGCGTTTCTGGTTAAGCGAACGAATTTCAGCTTCAGGATCATCTTCAAAGGCCACGGAAATATGTTGGCCTATAAACCGACTGAATGCTTGGTGCGAACGCTGAATTTTCTGCACATCAAATGACAGGTTCGCGTAACGCTCAGCAAGCTCATCACGTTCAGCAGTTAATGACTCTAAATGACTTTCACGAGCAGCACGACCAAACAAAGGTAATTCAGGATAACGAGAGTAACGCCATTGACGCTCAGACGAACGGACTAATACCGCATTTTCAAATTCCTGCGCATCAAAAACGCTGTCATCGAACGATTGAGGATCCCCCTCGATAAAATAAACATCGTCAGGGCAATCTTGTAATGTTTCGAGCTGGCTACGAACCACAGATAAGTCTTGAACCACAATACCATGACGAGCTGGGCCATATAACGCAGAAAAATAAGCCGCATCTTCGATGGTAATGTCATCATAAATTTCTGATAACAAAACACCATTAAAACGCTCAGCCAACGCTAACATGCGGCCATCTTCCGCACCACTTGGCTGACTTAACCGCTCAATTTGCTTTTCGAGATCTTTACGTTGCGCAGCAACTTCATCTCGTTCAACCGTTATTTCCCTTTCTTGTTCAAGGAGTTGCTGCATAAACTCAGTCACAGCAGTACTTGACTCAAACGTTTCATGGGATTGCTCATTAAGCTGCGTTAGCGCTTCTTGGGCCATAATCCATGCAGGGGCTTTAGATGAAAGTTGGCTAATCCGCTGGCGAATTTGTTCCAGTTCTTGGCGCATTTGCATTCGTCTTTCGCCACTCTCATTCACACCAATACTGAGCTCTTCTTGTTGCGCTTCCAGCTCAGCCATCAGTGCATCAAGTTCATCTGGCTCATAGCTTTGGCCATAACGTTTACAGAATTCCGCCAATAAGCGTTCTGCATTTTGCTGGCTATTCAGACGTTGTTGCAATTCAGATAGCTGCATACGCAATGGTTGTACACGATCCGCTAAATGTTGTTGTGATGACCAATCACGTAATAATGCACGCGCTTGTTGGTATGCATCACTGCGGCTAACTTCCCCTACCATATTTCTAACTAATTGATAGGCTTGCTCAAATTGGCTATGTGCGGCATCCGCCACACTCATTTTTTGCTCAAGCGCTAATAACGCTTGGGTAGCTTGTTGTTCACGCGCTTCGAAGGTATCTAGCCATTCATCTGCGTTATCAATGGATAATTCAGGAAGCTGGCACAATTCACGAGCACGCGTTAAGGCATGCAAGGCTTGCTGGTACTGAATAGCACGAGTTTGTTGTACATCTAGTGCTTGTTGGTAGTCAGCTAATTGATTTTTTAATTCATCAACTTCAATTTCAGCAGCTTCAGCTCGTGCTTCATATTCTTCTTGAGTCTCAGTCGCTTCAGCAACAACTTCACTTTGTTCTTCAAGACGATAAGTCAGTTCTTCGATATCTGCTTGATAGCGATCGATTTTTTCTTGTTGACGCAGCGCGGCTTGCACTAAATTTAAATGGTCACTGGCAGCTTGGTAGTCAGCTTCTAATTCTGTAGATGCCCCATTTTGCTCATTCAATTCACGCGCCATTTCGACGCTACGAACTTGTTCAACACGTAATTGTTTACGGCTAGCTAATAGCTCATTGCGCGCAGCCAGTGCTGCATCAAGGTGAATCCGTCTTTCATTGGAATGGCGCATATAATCCGCAGAAACATAATCAGTCGCCTGGCTAATCAAATGCTTGAATAAGTCGCGGTCTGATTGAGTGACACGAATGGCTTCTAATGTTAAACGGTTTTCACGCAGAGCCGCTTCCATATCTTGGAATGCTTTACGTACCCCACTGTTTTCTGGCAACAAATAATCACGTAATGAGCGAGTAATGGCACTAGAAATACCGCCATATAGTGACGCTTCAATCAGTCGATAATATTTGCTTCGGTCACTCGCAGAACGTAAGCGTTTCGGTAACACGCCTAATTCAAACAGTGTCGAGTGGTAATCGGTAATTGAGCTAAACTGCTTAAACAAAACGCCTTCCTGTTCTTCAAGACGTTCTTTTAGCTCATTGAGTGGGATCACTTTTGCTTGGCGGCCATCGATAATTTCCGTCAATATTTCCGTTGGAACTGTCGCTAATGGAATGCCTTGTACCATAAATGGCTTAATATCGACTTTTTTATCGCGCCCTGCGACTTGCTGTAAACGCACCCCCACCATGACGCGCTGATGCTTCGAATTTAACACATCCAAAATAGCGTAACAGACACCAGGACGTAACTTACCATGCAAGCCTTTATCACGAGAACCTGAGGTCGCGCCGGCTTCCGTTGTGTTACGGAAGTGAAGTAAGGTTAAATCTGGGATCATCGCGGTAATAAATGCTGCCATGGTTGTTGATTTACCCGCACCATTACCACCCGATAACGTGGTCACTAATTCATCAAGGTCAAAAGTTCGGGCAAAAAAACCGTTCCAATTCACCAGCGTCAGTGAGCGAAATTTTCCGCGTTCAATCATTATTCTTCATCCTCATCACTTTCTGCCGGTTCTTGACTCTCTTCGCCATCCTCTTCATCACTATCTTTTAGTGATAATTCACCGTCAAGAGAGATAGCTTCACCATCACGGATCATCCGTAACTGTGCATCTTGTGGGTTATCGCCACTGCGCACATCGGCGCCAAAACGGAATACAGATTCACTAATAATAAATTTACTCGAATCATTTTGCAGAAAATGCACCATTCCCAAGCGACGTAAACGGTTGAGTGATGTTCTTAATTTTTCCTGCAATTTTTGTTTGTCTAGGTCAGAACCTGTCGAACGTTGATTAACAAATTTAAGTAGTTTGCTTTCATCCGCTAATGATAATAATTCTTCAAATAACTCTTGTGAGGTAAAAATACCTTGGTTACTCAAGCGTTCCGGGCTGAGATAGAGATAACAAAGAATTTTCCCAACCATCATATCTAATTCAGATAACACAGAGCGAGGTATTAAGGTTGTTGATCGCGGACGTAAATAGAAGAACCCCTCAGGGGCACGAATTAATTCTACGTTATATCGTGCATAAAATTGTTCTAATGCTTCCTGAAAATCCATTAAAAATGCGTGGTTATCAAGGTCATCAACACTAATATGGCGACCTGAACGCAATTGGCTGTCTAGCTCTGGAAAAATCGGGTTAGCTAATGCTTGAGCCAGTTTAACTGGCATAAATTGTTCAATATTTGTCGATGACATGTGCCTGTACCTTGGCTCCGTGATCATTAATAGCTTGCCATTCTGCCGGTAATCCCGCCAAATCAGCCTCTGCGATACCTAATTTAACAGCTTGGTCGATAATAATTCGAGCAACATCAAAATGACGTTTTTGCGGATATTGCAGTAAGTACTCATGCAACACCCGGCCAACATCGAGCGGCCGTTGCTCTGTTTTATAAATGGCTAACTCAACTTCCATTAGCTCAGCAAGCTTGTCATTTAATTCACTAAACTCTTCAAATTCAAGCTCTGGTGGTAATTCACCCATGACCTCTTCATCATGCAACGCGAGCTCTTCATCACGCATATCGAATAACCGATCCGCATTAGCGTACGTGAGTGCCCAAGGGCTATCAAGGTAGTGCTGAACGGATTGACGTAACCGTTGAGAAAATATTCTATTTTTATCCATATCAATAGCTGTACGGATAAACTTATGAACATGACGGTCATAACCAATCCATAAATCGATAGATTGTTGACCCCAGCTAACAATACGGTCTAGTTTATTTTGCAGGTCAAAAACTAGCCTATCCACTAAGTCAGAGAACGCCGGCGCATTCATGTTGGCTTCTTGAATACGTAATAAATTCGCTTGCAGTTTATCCCCTGCGGCTTCTAATGTGTCTTGCAACTCACGCAATGTACCTGATGTTTCTGATAGTAATTGCTCACAGTTAGCGATAGCTGCCTGCCAGTCTTGATTTAATAATGCGGCAATATCTTCTTTTACTGAATTTTGCTGTTCATCCATAATACGTTGGGATAAATCAATACTGTCAAAAATTTCAGCAACTGAATATTTTAGTGGGGCAAACACGTAACGATGCCAATAAAATTCATCACCACCTTCCTCTGCGGCTTCAGCGGCACGTTGCAGCTCTCCTGCAACAATAGAAAGTTGCATGGAAAGTCTTAATGTTGAGAACTCTCTCTGACGAATATAATAATCGCTGATGCCAATCCCCAAAGGGGTTAACCGGTAAATTGCATTACCTTCAACAATGTCACTGGCAAAACGGTTAAAAATCTTCTGGCGAACCATATCATTGATGGCATTATTGGCCCTTACTGCCAATGATTCAGTTGTCTGCTCAAACCCTTTGCAAACTTCACGAAAGGCATCAACCAGTTCCCCTTCACTCATTTCACCATTGACTCTTTCACTATTTAATACCGCCACCGCAAGCAAAAATGCTAAACGTTCTGCGGGAAGTGAAATCGAAAAATCATTTTTTCGTGCCCAAGACACAAGTTCAGGGACGGTCTGGGAAAAATCACTCATAAATCGTCCTTTTGTATTTGTTTGCGTGCCATGACATGAACATAACGCCCCATGCTAATATAGGGTTCTTCACGGCAATACTGCTGTTCTAATGCCAACAATGCCGGAAAATCTTTTTGCTGTAACTGCCGACTTTGTAAATAGTCATGGAATACCCTGACACCACTTTTACCGATGATTTGCATATTACACTCGCCCAACCAAGCATCAACCTGATGAGGAAAAAGCGGGTTTTGTGGTGATAACGAGCGTTTACGACGACGTTGAATATGTGGCGTTGCAAGATGAAAATTTCCTAAAATTGCATTACGCATCACCAGACCATTTGCATTATAGAACATGACAGAAAATACGCCTTCTGGTCTAATTATATCTACCAGTTGTTCAATTGCATATTTTTGATCGCTAATCCATTCAAGTACCGCATGAAATAAAACAAGGTCAACAGGTTCATCAATATATTGTGCGATATCTTGCACTGCACAATGAATAAAACGCATGTTATCGCTAATACCTTGTTCCTTGGCAAGCTCACTGCCTCGTTCCAACATCTCTTCAGATAAATCGCAAAGTATCACCTGATGCCCCATTTCGGCGAGTTTGCGTGAAAAGTGTCCTTCACCACCACCTGCATCAAGTATTTTTAGAGTTTTACCCTCAAATTGGCTGCTTAATAATTGAGTTAAATCTTGCCAAACTACCGCTTCTCGTATTTTTCCTTTTGTCGTTCCGTAGATATTTTTTGCAAATTTATCGACAATATCATCAAAGTTGCGGTCTGCCATGTGCTATCCGGTTGCCTATCATCTATTATTTAAAGCGGTTTATGAGCCAATTTGTCGCGAAAAAACGTAAAATGGTTGATTACATCCTGATATTGAGAAAATTAACTCTAACCAGAAATATTCTCACATTGCAGCGTATTTATCACATACAATGCGAGGCGACTGTTAAAACAGGAATTATAACAGATAATAGCTATATTTTTGCATAGTACTTCATTGTGCTCAGCAAATTTCAGTTTGCTACTATTAAACACTATTCTGTTATTTTCCCTCTAATTTCGCTGCGTTATTGCATATTTTTCCGTAGATACTGCCACAATGATTAATCGATAACCCTTAAGAATAGGCTTAGTTATGTTATTTATTTTAAAAAAATATATTGGTTCTCTATTGATGCCATTACCATTATTACTCATCATCGGGTTTATCGGATTGCTTTTGCTTTGGTTTACACGCTGGCAGCGTTGTGGAAAGGCGTTTACTACCCTAAGTTTAGTTTTAATAACTCTGTTGGGGTTACAGCCTGTTTCAGATACTTTACTTGCCCCAGCAGAAAAACAATTCAATAAGCGCTATGAATTAATTACTGAGAATCCACCTCAAGATGTACGTTATGTTGTTGTTCTCGGTGGCGGTTTTACATATAACCCTGATTGGAGTCCAAGTTCCAATCTGTTGAATAATAGCCTACCTAGAGTGACTGAAGGTGTTCGTCTTTACCTTAAACACCCTGGTAGTAAACTAATTTTCACTGGCGGTAAAGCGAGTAGTCCTATCAGCAGTGCCGAAGTTGCTGCACAAGTTGCTCAATCCTTGGGTGTCCCCGCACAAGATACTATTCCACTCACTGAACCCAAAGATACACAAGAGGAAGCTTATGAAGTTGAAAAAATTATTGGAAAATCTCCGTTCTTATTAGTAACGTCTGCTAACCATTTACCTCGAGCGATGACTATGTTTACTCAACGAGGAATGAACCCTTTCCCTGCCCCCGCAAATCAGTTGGTTATCACGAGTGAAATTAATCCATGGGAGAAATATATCCCTTCCTCTTATTACTTTGGCCATAGTGAACGTGCTTGGTATGAATTTCTTGGTACGCTTTGGTGGCATTTAAAACCCAATAATACACAGGCATTAGAAGAGCAACTTGCTACGCCTGAGTCAGTTACCGCTGAATAGTAGCAAAAAAGGTGTAATCTATTGAGATTACACCTTTTGTTTAGCTAAATCGCATATTGGCTATTTGAGCTATTAGGAAAATGTGGGCTACTGAATAAATTGGCTTCTAACGAGTTCAAGATCTTCAGGGGTATCAACACCAGCACCTGGCGTAGTTTTCGCGACATCCACATGAATTTTCTCGCCATACCAAAGCACCCTAAGTTGCTCTAGCATTTCGATTTTCTCTAATGGGCTTGCTTCCCACTTAATATAACGACGAATAAACCCTGCTCGATAAGCGTATATACCAATGTGACGCAAAAAGGTATCCCCTATTACATCATGGCTTTTCGCAAAGTTGTCTCTATCCCAAGGAATAGTTGCCCGAGAAAAATACAATGCATAACCTTCGTGATCAGTAACAACCTTGACAGTATTTGGATTAAACGCTTCATGAGCATCATTAATAGGTACAGCTAGCGTCCCCATTTCAGCTTTACTCCCCTGAAGATTACGAGCAACTTGGCTGATAATCTCAGGTGGAATTAAAGGTTCATCACCTTGCACATTCACGATGATTTCATCGTCAGAAAAAGCATAGGTATCAATAACTTCAGCTAGTCTTTCTGTCCCAGACTGATGATTTGGGTTAGTCATACAAGCTTCACCACCTGCTTCAATCACCGCTTTAGCAACATCAGAGTGATCTGTCGCAACTATCACTCGTCTAGCCCCCGATTTAACAGCTTGCTCCATTACTCGAACAACCATTGGCTTGCCATGGATATCAGCCAAAGGTTTACCTGGTAAGCGTGTTGAGGCATAACGAGCAGGAATAATAACCGTAAACATGAGGATTACTGACCTTCATCTAATGAAACGGAACGCGCTTCATTTTCTAGTAATACAGGGATGCCGTCACGAATTGGATAGGCTAAATGATCAAACTTACAGATAAGTTCGAGGTTTTCTTTGTTATAACTTAATTTGCCGTGACATACAGGACAGGCAACGATTTCAAGTAAACGGTGATCCATGTTTTCTCCCGAATGGATTTTAACTCACTTGGAGTCAGGATATCACATGCAGATATCACCGTTAACTTTAATCTTCCTGAATAAGATCTCCTGCGAGAGATGAGAGGATAAAAGCAGGAGAAATTGTTCTGTTTATTATCTAATAAGCAATAACGTCAGCTGCCGTTATGCCATCCGAATTACGAGTAACAGAGAACTCAACGTTTTGACCTTCGAATAATGATTTGATTTTTTTATTAGCAATTGACTTTGTTGTCACAAATACATCATCACCACCATTGAATGGTGAAATAAAACCGTAACCTTCTTTTGCGTCAAACCATTTAACTCGACCCATATGTAATTGAAAATTCATATTAAAACTCCTTTTGTTCTGAGAACAATATTTTTTTTATCTTTGTATCATTACTCTTTCTTGCTTCCCATTTATAAAATGCCGATCTATTAATACATCAAAGAGTAATTAAACTTTACCAATTCATGCGCACAAATCATTGCGCATATTTTATAACGCCCATATATATAGATTTCAGACACCGCTAATCTACTGCGAAGTTAACAGTCTATTTTGACATTATGATGACAAAACGCAGTGACAGCGACTTTACAATGTAGATTACGCGAGGATATGAAGACTAACTAAAGAACGGGGCGTGAAATTTAAGCTAGTATAAAATCCAATTATCAATGTATTGTATCTAGATACATAATAAGTAGATCTATATCACATTGGAGATATTATTATCACAGAGGAACGTTATAGACAAGTTTTTTTGTTATTTGTGATAAGTTTTCTTATTCCGCTTAAGATTTTTTCAGCATCAATCGGCTGCAATTGTGCTTGTACTGGAAGGAACCACCAATTTGGTTGTGCAAAAGCACGGCATTTCACCGCGTCTTTTTCGGTCATTAATAAGTTTTGCTCATTTTTAACTAACGGTGAAAGCTGTTTTAATTCATACGATTGGTGATCAGCAAAAGCATGAGTGTTAATAACTTCGACCCCTTTGTTTTCTAATGAGGTAAAAAAACGAGGAGGATGACCAATACCTGCCATTGCGACAACCGCAGGTAACTGTGTAACTGCACGTTTTTCACCAGTCACCAAGTTATAAGCAACATCGCCTTCAAGGGCCATTACGGCTTCATTTTCTTGAGCTTCACCACCGTTAACAATGACAGCATTAACACGCTTTAAACGCCCAGCCCTTTCACGCATAGGCCCTGCGGGTAGCCACCAACCATTACCAAAACGACGCTGGCCATCAATAACGACAATCTCATAGTCACGTTGCAATGCATAGTGCTGCAACCCATCATCAGTAATAATCACATCTAATGGGAATTTTTCCAATAACGCTTTAACTGCATCACTGCGCTTAGGCGCAACAGCCACGGGGGATTTAGTACGATGAAAAATTAGTATGGGTTCATCCCCAGCAACTTCAGTTGTCGTCGTTTCATCGAGTATCAGCGGGTACTTTTCAGCTTTACCGCCATACCCTCGAGAAACAACCCCCACGCGGTAGCCTTCTTTGGTGAGTGATTCCACTAACCAGATAACAACAGGGGTTTTACCATTTCCCCCCGCTGTCAGGTTTCCCACCACTACCACTGGAATTGGCGCTTTCCATGAACGTTTCAGCCCGATTTTATAAGCTATATCCCTAATTACCGTTACCAACCCATAAAGGAAAGATAACGGCAGCAATAAAAGATACAGCCATGACTTGCCAGACCAAATGCGTTCTATCATTGTTTAAACTGAATGCTATGTAACTGTGAATATGCGCCATCTTGAGCTAATAGCGATTTATGGTCACCACGCTCAATGATTCGGCCATCTTGTACAACTAATATCTCATCTGCATTTTCTATCGTCGATAACCTGTGGGCAATGACCAAAGATGTTCTATTTTTCTGTAACTCATCAAGGGCAGCTTGAATAGCACGTTCAGACTCTGTATCTAGCGCGGATGTCGCCTCATCAAGAATAAGAATTGGGGCATCACGTAGCAGTGCTCGAGCAATCGCTATTCTTTGACGTTGCCCGCCAGAAAGCATAACACCATTTTCACCAATAACCGTGTCCAAGCCTTTTTCAAGTTTAGCAATAAAATCCATTGCATAAGCCATTTCTGCAGCTTTCTCTATTTGCTCACGGCTGTAGCTGCCGTCTGTTGCATAGGCAATATTATTGGCTATCGTATCGTTAAATAGATAAACATGCTGAGAAACTAACGCGACTTGACTACGTAATGAAGATAACGTGTATTCACGAATGTCATGCCCATCAATTTGAATAGACCCCTCGTCGATGTCATAAAAACGTGTAATCAAATTTGCAATTGTGGACTTACCTGAACCTGATCGCCCAACCAGAGCAACTGATTTCCCTGCTGGCAAAGTAAACGAAACATCGTCTAACGCAGGATGTTCTTTGGTTGCATAGGTAAAGGTAACATGTTCAAATTTAATATCTCCTTTAACCTCTTTAAGTACTTTATTTCCGTTATCTTTTTCTTGTTCGGAATCTAAGATAGCAAATAAAGTTTGGCAAGCCGCCATACCACGCTGGAATTGTGAGTTAACGTTAGTTAATGATTTTAAAGGACGCATCAGTGCAAACATTGATGAGAAAACAACTGCAATTGTACCCGATGTTAATTCATCACGAATTTCAGGAAAACTCGCTGCATAAAGGACAAATGCTAATGCAAATGATGCAATTAACTGAACAATAGGGTCTGAAATTGCTGAAGCGGTTACCATTTTCATATTTTGGCGGCGCATGTTGTTACTGACTTTATTAAAGCGTTCAGTCTCAACTTTCTGTCCCCCAAAAATTAAAACTTCTTTATGGCCTTTTAACATCTGTTCAGCACTTGCCGTCACATGCCCCATACCGGTTTGCATGTTTTTACTAATCTTACGAAAACGTTTAGAGACGATACGAATAGTGACTGATACAATCGGGGCAATTACGATTAAAATAAGAGAAAGTTGCCAGCTATAATAAAACATCATCGCAAACAACCCGATGATATAAGCACTTTCACGAATAATTGTAATTAATGCTCCAGAAGAAGAAGATGCAACTTGTTCTGAATCATAGGTAATTCTAGATAATAGTGTTCCTGTCGATTGCTGGTCAAAAAAACTAACAGGCATTCCCATCATATGACCAAATAATTTACGCCGCATGTTCATCACGACTTTACCTGCAACCCAGGAAACACAATAGGTTGAAACAAAGCTAGACCCACCTCGAACAACCATTAAACCTAACACCGCAAGCGGAAGCCATTTTAAAACGTCATTATCTGCTTTATCAAAGCCCTCATCCAATAAAGGTTTTAATAAAGAAATCATAAACGCGTCACCCGCTGCGTTTATGATAAGTGCTATTGCTGCAACGATTAAACCCGCTTTAAAAGGCGCAATTATCGGCCACAAGCGACGAAAAGTTTGTTTTGTCGAAAGGTCTTTATCATTCATACTTTTAATTACCAGACTTAATGTAAGCGCACTATTCTACTCGGGAAATAGCGGTAAGCCAAACCACAGATGATACCAGCGGGGCTGAATTTCATAGCGATAACGTGAAATTTTAATTTTTTCCTTTTTAAACCATATAGTTAACTGGCCATCTTCCGCTGTATTTAACCATTTAATATTATTATTTTTATACCGAAAATAGACTTTTGGCGATGGAATTTTCCATGCACTATACCTTGCTGATGAGACTACCACCATTGAAGGTTGAACATTTCTTAATAATAAATCAGTTGATGACGTGCTGCTTCCATGATGTGGAGCGAAAAGAAGAGTCGAACGTAACCGATTCTTGTACATTGCGACCAGTGATTTTTCCCCTTGTTTTTCGATATCTCCTGTTAATAAAATTTTATGAAATCCATCCGTTAATTGAATAACACAAGAATCATCATTATGTGATATTGGTGCTAGCTTTTCAGGCCATAATACTTCAAAAGTTAATATCCCCCACTGCCATTTTTGGCCTTTAAAACACGGAAGGTGTTCCATACTTTTTATATTATTAGTTTTTTCCCTATTTACCGACGTTTTTTGTGGGCCAAAGCTACTTCTTACACTTAGCCATGGATATTGCTGGATTAAATAATTTGCACCACCAGTATGGTCTAAATGATTATGGCTTAAAATGACTCCAATTGGGGTTATATCGTGATATTTAAGGAAAGGAATAATTTGACGCTGTGCATTGCTATCCCCTTTCCATGCATTACCTGTATCATAGAGTAACGCTAAATTGTTTTGTTCTATCACAACAGCCAAACCATGCCCGATGTCTAATACCGTCATTCTCCAACCTTCTTTGGATTGTTTACCGTTCCCCTTTTCTAAGAAAATTGAAATAACTACACAGCTAATAAGCCCGAAATAGCGCTTGTACCACTTAAATAAAACGACAATGATACTTAGCCAACATATTAAAAATAAATAATAAGGAACATTGATAAATTCTGACCAAAAGGTACTTAAATAAGGTAATGGTTCTAGCCCCATATCTATAACCCTATCTATCGTATATAAAATAGGTTGCTGAACCACTTTTATTGGTACTAAAAACAAGAGCAAAATAGCAGGAACAACACACCAAGAAACTAACGGGACAAACCAGATATTTGCCACTAACCCCATTACATTAATACCATTAAATAAACTAAGTTGCATTGGGATCAGTAAGACTAGTAAGCCAATTTGTAAATGGGTTAACCCTATAATTTTCCCCTTTACACCTTTAGATAAATGATATGGTAGTGGAAATATGGTTAACCAATAAAGAATGGCTAGCACAGCGAAACTAGATAACCAAAAACTATCTGACAAAATAGCTAATGGGTCTAATAATAATATTCCTGCGATACTCCACAGTGCCCATTGCCAAGCAAAATACCTTGCAGGCTTATTTCTGATATATACCCATAATAGTAGGGCAAATAATGCTCGAGTCGCAGGGATAGCAAAGCCAGAGATCCATGCATAAAAAATTGCTAGCCCTATACCAATTACTACTGGTAGTGTTTCATTGACATACTTTATTGGTAAAAAATATTGAATCACTCGAGTGATAAGAAAGCCAAACAAGTAAGCTAACCCAATATGCAAGCCTGATATAGCCATTAAATGTGTCAAACCTGTTCTCTGTAGTAAATATGTTTGTTCTACTGCCAACAAACTTCTATCTCCAAACATTAGTCCATAAATAATCCCTTTATTAGATAATGAATTAATTAGCTCCATATAATTATGGATAACTTTTTGTCTTACAGAACAATCCTTTTTTAATAATTCTATTTTCTTACTTTTCAAAACTCCAATGATTCTATTAGCCAAATAATAACGTTGTAGGTTAAATCCTCCTTCATTTAGTGAGCTGTGTAGTGGCTTTACAGTGCCATTGATTCGCCACAACTGCCCAGCGCAAACAGTTTCCTTTGTTTTCCATGTAGCATATAACGGAGGAAAAACAATGCGATTGTTAATTTTATCAATACGCACTTTGATTTTTTGCTCTTTGCTATTCAAAGGAATACCAACAATAACCACATCAATATCGTTATTTTTTTTAGATAGATAATTAATATGATTAATGATGTTAATTCCATGCCAATTAGCCCATAAGAAAAACATAATAGTTAATGCAAGGAACTTTCCTAACTTACCCAATAGAAAGAGCATTATTAACAGCACCATAAATAACACGATAAAGAATAATTCACTCAACATTAGAATTTCAGGTATAAATAAAAGTGGTAACGTACCTAAAATCAAAGCAATAGAAGCCAACGTCATCGAAACAGGTGAGTTTTTATTAAAGATTAAATTATATTTTTTGAGTGGATTATTTAGCCATCTCATTATGTAGATGATATTTTTTATCAATTTTTGTATCCCTACATAGATTTATTAGCTCTAGTTTAATTATCTATACTAAATTTTTTAAGTTTCTATCTTCTCTTTTATGTAGCCCTTCCCGAAATATTTTTTCTTTATAAAAAGGTACATATTAGTTTGCGAAGCGCTTCGCAAAACATATATATATCTCTAAAAGTAGTTTTGAATTTGTTTTATTACATTAAGAGTTTAGAAATATATTGGTGTTGGTGTTGGTGTTGGTGTTGGTGTTGGTGTTGGTGTTGGTGTTGGTGTTGGTGTTGGTGTTGGTGTTGGTGTTGGTGTTGGTGTTGGTGTTGGTGTTGGTGTTGGTGTTGGTGTTGGTGTTGGTGTTGGTGTTGGTGTTGGTGTTGATCAGAAATAAAAAACAGTGCCGTATAAAATACAAGCACTGTTTTGATGTAATAATTAAGATTTACAGCCCGATTATTGGCCGTAAATATTTACACGATCACGTAATTCTTTACCTGGTTTAAAGTGAGGAACATATTTACCTTCTAGTTCCACTTTATCACCAGTTTTTGGGTTACGGCCAACGCGTGGAGCACGGTAGTGAAGAGAAAAACTGCCGAAACCACGGACTTCAATACGCTCACCGTTAGCTAACGTATCCGCCATATGCTCAAGAATTTCCTTTACAGCTTCCTCAACGGTTTTTGCTGAAAGATGAGACTGCTGGCTAGCCAGTCTTTCAATTAATTCAGACTTGGTCATAGTACCTCCCTAAACTACCGTTACAAAGGGGCAACGCTACTGTTGCCCCCACTTAATTATTCGCCTTTAGCTGCTTTGAAAGCTTCAGCCATAGCATTGTTGCCGAATGCTGTATCTTCTTGTTTGTTCACAGCTGCGACAGCGTCTTTCTCATCAGCTTCGTCTTTAGCGCGAACAGACAGGTTGATTACACGGTTTTTACGATCAACACCAGTGTATTTAGCTTCAACATCATCACCAACGTTCAGAACCAGTGTTGCATCTTCAACACGGTCACGTGAAGCTTCTGATGCACGCAGGTAACCTTCAACGCCCAGTGTCAGTTCAACAGTTGCACCTTTAGCATCAACTGCGATTACTTTACCAGTTACGATTGCGCCTTTCTTAGTTGCTGCTAAATAGTTATTGAATGGATCTTCAGCTAACTGTTTAACACCTAAAGAAATACGTTCACGCTCTGCGTCGACTTGCAGAACAACAGCTGCGATTTCATCACCTTTTTTGTATTCACGAACTGCTTCTTCGCCTGCAACGTTCCAGGAGATGTCAGACAGGTGAACCAGGCCATCGATGCCGCCGTCCAGACCGATGAAGATACCGAAGTCAGTGATAGACTTGATTTTACCTTCAACGCGGTCGCCTTTGTTGTGAGTTTCTGCAAATTGCTGCCATGGGTTAGATTTGCACTGTTTCAGGCCCAGTGAGATACGACGACGTTCTTCATCAATATCCAGAACCATAACTTCAACAACATCACCAACGTTAACAACTTTAGATGGGTGGATGTTTTTGTTAGTCCAATCCATTTCTGAAACGTGAACCAGACCTTCAACGCCTTCTTCGATTTCTACGAAGCAACCATAGTCAGTCAGGTTAGTAACGCGACCAGTCAGTTTAGTACCTTCTGGGTAACGTTTAGCGATTGCGACCCAAGGATCTTCGCCCAGTTGTTTCAGACCCAGAGAAACACGAGTGCGCTCACGGTCGAATTTCAGAACTTTAACATTGATTTCATCACCAACGTTGACGATTTCGCTTGGGTGTTTAACACGTTTCCAAGCCATGTCAGTGATATGCAGCAGGCCGTCAACACCGCCCAGATCAACGAATGCACCGTAGTCAGTAAGGTTCTTAACGATACCTTTAACTTCCATGCCTTCTTGCAGATTTTCCAGCAGTTGATCGCGCTCAGCGCTGCTTTCAGATTCAATTACAGCACGACGAGAAACAACAACGTTGTTGCGTTTCTGATCCAGCTTGATTACTTTGAACTCAAGCTCTTTGCCTTCCAAGTGAGTAGTATCACGAACTGGACGTACATCAACCAGTGAACCTGGTAAGAACGCACGAATACCGTTCAGCTCAACAGTGAAACCACCTTTAACTTTACCGTTGATAACACCAGTTACAGTTTCAGCTTCTTCGTAAGCTTTTTCCAGCATCAGCCATGCTTCATGACGTTTAGCTTTCTCACGAGACAGGATAGTTTCACCGAAACCATCTTCTACTGCATCCAGAGCTACATCGATTTCATCGCCAACTTGGATTTCTAGCTCACCCTGAGCATTTTTGAACTGTTCTACTGGGATAGCAGATTCTGATTTAAGACCTGCGTCAACAAGGACTACGTCTTTATCGATGGCAACAACAGTACCACGGACGATAGAACCAGGACGAGTTTCAATATTCTGCAGGGATTCTTCAAAGAGTTGAGCAAAAGATTCAGTCATATTAATGATCTTCAAGAGTTTTAAATTAACGTCCACTTAGCTTCCCGCCAAATGGGGTTGTTTCACATACCCCACAACATTCCATGTCGCAAGGTTGATGCTATGCTAATAATATAATCACATAGCGGTAACTGCGTATATTATCTAATTATAAGCTAAAATAAAGCCTATTATCACGATAATTGTAGAATTTTTTTTGCATAGGTGTGTGCTTTTTCAATAACTTCCTCAATAGACATACTTGTGGAATCCAGCACTAATGCGTCTTTCGCGGCAATAAGAGGTGCAACAGAGCGATTACGATCACGAAAATCCCGCTCTTCAATTTCGCTTAAAAGACGTTCAAAATTAACATCAAAACCTTTTTCTTGCAACTGCTTCATCCGCCGATGAGCCCGTTCTTCCGCGGAGGCATCAAGAAAAATTTTTACCGGTGCATCGGGAAAAACCACCGTTCCCATATCACGGCCATCAGCAATTAGCCCAGGATGGGTTCTAAATGCACGTTGGCGTCGGAGTAAAGCTTCACGTACGCGAGGAAAAGTGGCTGTTTGGGATGCAGTGTTTCCTACTGTTTCGGTTCTAATTTGATTTGAAACATCTTCCCCTTCCAGAATAACTTTCAGTACATTATCTTCAGGAACAAATTTCACATCTAAATTTGCAGCCAAGGGAACTAACGCATCTTCGGATTGGATATCAACATGGTGATGTAACGCAGCTAACGCTAATACACGATAAATTGCGCCCGAGTCTAAAAGTTGCCACCCAAACTCGTTTGCTAATGCTTGGCAAAGCGTACCTTTACCTGCTCCGCTTGGTCCATCAACGGTGATTACAGGGGCTATCGCCACCATAAAAAATCTCCTTTTCTGCAAATAGCCTAGCTACCCGCAATTAAAATCTGTGAAGGTATTATACCAATTCAGTAGATTTGTGAAATAAGCAGGTTCTGATGATTGCTAAAAAATAAGAAAAAGTTGATATTTGAATCGTCAAAATCAGGTTGATATCAAAGAAAATAATATCAACCCAATCAATAGATTAATGACTTAGACGTGCCAACTGTTCGAAGTAATCAGGAAAAGTTTTTGCAGTGCAGCCCGGATCCAAAATTGTTACTGGTGTATCTGATAATGCAACTAACGAAAAACACATTGCAATACGATGGTCGTTATAGGTTTCAATTTCAGCATGTTGTAATTTTTTCGGTGGAACAACACGAATATAATCATGCCCCTCTTCCACTTCAGCGCCAACTTTTCGTAACTCTGTCGCCATCGCATATAACCGGTCGGTCTCTTTTACCCGCCAGTTATAGATATTACGAATAACCGTTTCGCCTTCAGCAAACAGGGCAACCGTTCCAATGGTCATTGCCGCATCAGGGATCGCGTTCATGTCCATATCAATACCTGTCAACGTTCCGCGTTCACATTCAACGTAGTCGTCACCCCAACGAATAGTCGCGCCCATTTTTTCTAATACGTTGGCAAATTTAGTGTCCCCTTGCAAACTATTGCGCCCAATTCCTGTTACACGCACTACGCCCCCCTTAATGGCGGCCGCAGCGAGGAAATAAGACGCTGATGAAGCATCACCTTCCACTAAATATTCGCCTGGTGATTGGTATTGTTGCTGCCCTTTGATAACGAAATATTCATATTGATGATTTTCGACATTAACACCGAACGTTTTCATTAATGCTAATGTGATATCAATGTAAGGTTTGGAGACTAACTCGCCAATAATTGTAATTGTTGTGTCTTGCTCTGCACGCGGTGCCGCCATTAACAGCGCAGTTAAAAACTGGCTGGAAACAGACCCATCAACTGAAATTTGGCCACCGATAAAACCACCTTTTAAACGTAATGGTGGGTAATTCTCTTGTTCCAAATATTCAATCTCTGCACCGCCTTCCCTCAGCGCATCAACCAAATGCCCAATTGGGCGCTCTTTCATGCGAGGCTCACCCGTTAAAATAATATTATTACGGCTTAGTGATAGTGCTGCAGTCAGTGGGCGCATTGCAGTTCCCGCATTGCCTAAAAAGATTTCTGTTTCATCTGGATGAGATAAATTTCCACCTAAACCTTCCACACGACAACGTGTTTTATCTTCAGACAATTGGTAGTTAACACCTAGCTGGCTTAATGCATTCAGCATATGGCGAATATCATCACTGTCCAATAAGTTAGTGAGTGTGGTCGTTCCTTTAGCCATCGCTGCTAATAATAGTGCGCGGTTTGAGACACTTTTTGACCCTGGCAAATTAATTGTGCCGTTGATTGAAGAGATAGGTTGTAATGTCAGGGATTGCATAAAAAGCAGTTTCTCCAGTGAAGTTTTGCAAGTAAATAAAATCTGGCTCCATTTTCTTTTAAGTCAAATAAGAAGAGCACAGATAACCGACTGAACATCCTATTTCAGTCGGCAAATCTCATTATTGAGCGTTATGGCGTTCGAAATCAGCCATAAAATCAACCAAAGCCTGTACACCAGCTAATGGCATCGCATTATAGATTGACGCACGCATACCACCAGCCACTTTATGGCCTTTTAGAGAAAGTAAGCCTTGCTCTTTGGCTTCTTCAATAAATTTCGCATCAAGTGCCGGGTTTTGCATTTGGAACGGTACGTTCATCCAAGAACGGTTTTCAACCGCAACACGGTTAATATAGAACTGGCTATCATCAATTGCATTGTAGAGTAATTGTGATTTTTCATAATTACGCTTAGCCATTTCTTGCAAACCACCTTGCTCTTTTAACCATTTGAAGACCATCCCCGCGAGATACCAAGCAAAAGTCGGTGGAGTATTAAACATTGAATCGTGTTTTGCTAATACCGTGTAATCAAATACAGATGGAGTCTGAGGCGAAGCTTTACCGAGCAGGTCTTCTCGAATAATAACGATAGTTAATCCAGCTGGCCCAATATTTTTTTGAGCTCCCGCATAAATTACACCATAACGGCTTACATCAATCGGTTTAGATAAGATAGAAGAGGAATAGTCAGCAACAATAATTTTATCTTCAGGGAAATCAGGTTCCTCATGAATAGCTAAGCCACCAATGGTTTCATTTGGGCAATAGTGAACATAAGCGGCATCATCACTTAATGGCCACTCTTTCATAGGTTTTAAACTAACAATGCCATCTTTTTCTTCAGTAATTTGAATTACATTAGGTGTACAGTATTTTTCAGCTTCTTTTGCTGCTGACTCTGACCAATAGCCGCTTACAATGTAGTCTGCGGTCGTTTTATCACCTAGTAAATTCATTGGTAACGTTGCAAAATGGGCTCGAGCTCCACCGTGACAAAATAAAACTTTATAGTTATCAGGGATGTTTAATAAATCACGTAAATTTTGCTCTGCTTCTGTTGCCACTTCGATAAAGTCTTTTCCGCGATGGCTAACTTCCATGACAGAAACGCCTAAACCCTTCCAATTACAAAACTCTTGTTCAGCACGACGCATGACTTCAACAGGTAGCATAGCTGGACCTGCACTGAAATTATAAACCTGACTCATTGACCTCACCCTATCCATCTTCAATTATGGTTAATAAAATTCACTCAGATAGTTAAAGTTGTACCACTCCAAGCCTTTAGCTGCAACGGTTATTGTCAGCAATCCCAAAAATGAAAGGGGGGTTATTTTTTGATAATGGGGAAAAGAATTTTGTTAATCTTGTCACACTCTCGACAAGCACCATTTTATGGAGAAATTAACAATAAATAAGCGATAATATCCCGAATTACATCATTGCGCTGTGTTTCGGGATATTCATTGAAATGTCTTTTATTGAAGATTAAAAATTAGCGAATAACTTTGCTTACGATCTCAATCGCTTCTTTTTCTATTTGGCGTAAATGATCTTCTCCACGGAAGCTTTCACAATAAATTTTATACGCTTCTTCCGTACCTGATGGCCTTGCTGCAAACCAGCCATAATCACTCATGATTTTTAAACCACCAATTGGCGCATTATTACCGGGGGCTGCGGTTAAACGCTGTGTAATTTTATCTCCTGCCAATGTATCTGCTGCAACCATTTCCGGTGATAATTTACTTAGCTTCGCTTTTTCTTCGTGAGTAGCTTTCGCTTGAATACGGTTGTAAATCGGTGCCCCAAATTTTTTGGCAAGGTTATTATAACGCTGCTGCGGGTTTTCACCAGTAACCGCCGTAATTTCCGCAGCTAGTAAGCAAAGAATGATGCCATCTTTGTCTGTTGACCAAGGTGTGCCATCGAATTTTAAGAATGATGCCCCAGCACTTTCCTCACCGCCAAAACCTAGTTGTCCACTGAATAACCCATCAACGAACCATTTGAACCCTACAGGCACTTCAACTAATTCACGACCGATATCATTAACAACACGGTCAATCATCGCACTTGAGACAAGTGTTTTCCCTACCGCAACATTTTTTCCCCACTGAGGGCGGTGTTGGAATAGGTAGTCGATTGCCACAGCAAGATAGTGATTTGGGTTCATTAAACCATCGGGGGTAACAATGCCATGACGGTCATAGTCAGGGTCATTAGCGAAAGCTAAATCAAATTTTTCTTTCATCCCAAGCAAACCCGCCATTGCCCAACTTGATGAGCAATCCATACGGATAACACCATCATGATCCAAAGGCATAAAACGGAACGTTTGGTCTAATTGGTCATTTACGATTTCAATATCTAATTGATAATATTCAGCAATTTTTTTCCAGTATTCAATACCGGAACCGCCTAGTGGGTCAACACCAATTTTCAAACCAGACTTAGCAATCGCTTGCATATCAACAACTTCGCCTAATGCAGAGACATAAGGCATAACCAAATCTTGCTGAATAACGTATTCACTCGCCATCGCTGTATCAAAATTGACTCTTTTAACCCCTTCCAGGTTATTGACTAGCAATTGGTTTGCATTTTTTTCAATAACAGAAGTTAAATCGGTATCAGCCGGCCCGCCATTCGCAGGGTTGTATTTAATACCGCCATCTTCAGGTGGGTTATGTGAAGGCGTAATCACAATGCCATCCGCAACATCTTGGTGTGATTGGTTATAACTTAAAATAGCGTGAGAGATAGCTGGAGTTGGCGTAAAACCATTATTTTCCTGAACAATTACATGAACTTGATTTGCCGCTAACACTTCAACCACTGTAATAAACGCCGCTTCTGATAACGCATGGGTGTCTTTCCCTACAAAACAAGGACCTGTTACACCTTGCTTTTTGCGTAAATCGGCAATTGCTTGTGCAATGGCTAATATGTGGTTTTCATTAAAATTTTTACGCAACGAACTACCACGATGCCCTGATGTACCAAACTTAACAGCTTGAGATGTATTACCGGGTTGTGGTTGCTGCGTATAATATTGAGCGGTTAATTGAGCGACATTGATCAAGTCACTTTGAAACGGAAGCTGCCCTGCACGTTCATGTATTGTCACTTGTTTTCTCCCAAAGCACTGATGCTTTGTTATCAACATCAGTGGCCTTTCAGTTTTTAAATAGTATTACAAACTTTTTCAATCACATTGGTTGGAAATTGCATTTCCTGCATGATCGCATCAACCATGCTACGTTTACGATTCGTATTCGTATTCGTGATCACCCAATAGGGTGTTCCTGGTATATGACGCGGCTTAGATTGCTTACCAGCTGCAAGTAATGTTTGTTCATCACCAGCAAAATAAATACGAGTTCGGCCATGCATTAACTCTGTTGCACTCGCAAAACGATTCGCATCTAAACTATATAAAGTAGACAAAATCAACATAAAGCGGTCAATCGCTTTACTTTTTTCTGCATAAGCGTCAGATAACAGAAGCTCTCTAATGACTCTAACAGGGTTTAATGCAACAGCAGGTGTACTCATCGCAGGTTCAGCCTTAATAACAGCATGTTCCTGACTAATTTCTTTTGCTTGTACTGGCTGCCCGGATTTGAAATTTAACATACGGCGCAAAATATCCGATGCACTTTCACCGATATGCTGTGTATGGCTCGCAATATAGCGGTAAAGCTCTTCATCAACTTCTATCGTTTTCATTTTTTCCCAGTACTTTTTTAACTAAAATTTGCGGTGTGATTATAAGACAGATTTAAAAAAAACAAAACAATTAAAATTTCAATAACTTAAAGTAAACATTATTCTAAGTTCAAAGATAATTCAGTGGGTTATCATGCCATGACTTCCAGTATTTTGCCTCAGTGATCAACTTCAATTTTCTGAAATTCATTGGCTAAGGATATTTTGATTATCGACTCATTGACTTACCTCAGCCAAAATCGCAGCTTATTTGACCATTTGGATTTTATTCATAGCCGTGACATGATAAGACCACATGTACCGCTGACGAATTGATCAAACAAATATGACTGTGTTACTTAACCATACTATCCATAAACCTGAAAATCCAATCTCAAATAGTCCTATTGTACTCATACATGGGTTATTTGGTGACCTCAATAACTTAGGTGTTTTAGGACGTAATCTACAACAATATTTCGATACGATTCAAATTGATGTTCGTAATCATGGTGACTCATTTCGTGATGAGCAAATGAGTTACCAACAAATGGCCCAAGATGTTATTACTCTAATAAAGTCTTTAGGTTACGAAAATGCTATTTTAATTGGTCACTCTATGGGGGGCAAAATCGCTATGGCGGCAACAGCAATAGCCCCTAATTTTATTAATAGTATCGTTGCTATTGATATGGCGCCTGTCGCTTACCAAGTCCGTCGTCATGATAAAATATTCGCGGCGCTTGATGCCGTCACAGCAAAAAATGCAAAAACTCGCCAAGAAGCTACTGTGATTATGCGTGATTACATTAATGAGGATGGTGTTATCCAATTTCTGCTTAAATCCTTTAAACAGGGTGAGTGGAAATTTAATATACCTGCCCTAAAAGCTAATTATGAAAGTATTATTGGTTGGGAAATAGTACCCGCCTGGAATAAACCCGTGCTGTTAATCCCAGGAGGAAATTCCCCTTATGTACAAGCTGAATATAAAGAACAAATCGCACAACAATTTCCGCAAGCCAAAGCGTGGGTTGTTGCTGATACAGGGCACTGGGTTCATGCAGAAAAACCAGACCATGTTTTAAGAGCCATTCATCGTTTTTTATCTATCCCTGAATAATTGTTCACATTTAAATATAGATATTGAAAAGATATATAACTTTTCAATATCTTTAAATATATTTGTAGTTAAATATAATTACTTTATTAATTACATAATAAGACTAACTTCAATACACAGCGAATTACAAACCCTGTATTATCCAAATTCTACTCCACCTTATTACTATCTAGTGCATATTTTATCAATGCAAATTTGGAATTAAAAATTCAAATAACTTAAGGAATTTATTAATATAGAAAATGGATAGTCTCAAATCAAAATCAACATTATACTTCATTAGTGTTATTGCTAAGTTATCAGGGCAAGTAAATCCTAAAGAACTAGAACAAACACTCAATCAATCTATTGGTTATAATGAAAAACTTAACATTATTAAATCGAAACATGCCATTCGCTGTAGGAATAAATATCAGAAGAATAAAAATGTAACTAAAATCGTATGCCCTGCTATTTTATATAATACCAAAGGAGAAGCCATTCTATTAGCTAACTGCAATCAAGAACAAGTACTCATTCAGCAATTTGGGAATACGCCGCCAGAGATATGGAGTATTGATGAGTTAAATCAACAATGGAATGGTCATTGGTTAGAAGTAAACCTTAAGCAGGGTCAATTTGACATTACCTGGTTCCAAGTCGAATTTATGAAATACAAACCCATTATTTTGTGGGTTTTATTCTTTTCATTTATATTGCAAATACTCGCATTAGTTTCCCCTATTGTTATGCAAGTTATTATGGATAAAGTACTCGTTCATAATAGCTTAGTCACATTGGACGTTTTAATTTTTGGGTTAATTATTGCAGCGTTGATCGAAGTGACATTGAAAGGATTACGAGAGTATATTTATCATCACACTGTTAATCGCATTGATATGACACTCGGCTTGAAGCTGGTAAATCATTTACTGAGACTGCCTATTCCCTTTTTTAAAAGCAGGCAAATAGGCGCAATTGTCACCCGAGTAAAAGAACTCGAAACTATTCGTGAGTTTTTAACCAGCAGCTTTTTTACCCTATGTGTCGATGTGCTATTTTTATTTGTATTTATTTTTGTGATGAACTTGATCTCCACAACACTCACAATAATATTTTTGTGTTCTATTCCTTTTTATCTTTTATTAGCTTGGTGGTTAACGCCTAAAATTGAATCTGCTGCACAGCAACAATTCACCAATATTGCCATCAATACCTCTTTTTTGACCAAAAGTATCAATGGGATCGAAACAGCCAAAAGCTTATCCGTCGAACCAAATTTCACTCGTCGCTGGGACGGCCAAACCGCTGATATGAGTCAAACTAACTTTGTATCAGGGCAAATAAGCTCCCGCTCTGAACATCTAGTGATGGCTATTGAAAAAATCACCAGTGCTATTGTTTTGTGGGTTGGTGCTTCTGAAGTTTTAGCATTGCAGATGACGATTGGCCAGCTTATTGCCTTTTACATGATGGTTAGCCACGCTAACCAGCCCCTCATCAAACTAACTAAATTATGGGGGGACTACATTCGAACCAGTGTCGCTATCGAAAAGCTCTCCCAAATTATTAACTTACCTACCGAACAATCACAGCAAGAAAATAAGTTATCTCTTCAAGGGCATTTAAATCTAAAAAATATCTCGTTCCGCTACCAACCTAACATGCCATTTGTTCTAAAAAACTTTAATTTAAATATTAAAGCGGGAGAAACTATTGGTATTGTTGGGACATCAGGGTCAGGTAAGAGCACCCTCGCTAAATTATTACTACGGCTTTATACCCCTGAAAGTGGTGCTATTTTTGTGGATGGAACCCCCATGTCTGCGATTAACTTGCACTCCCTTAGACAACAAATTGGTATTGTTTTACAGGAAAATTTCTTATTCAGCCAATCTGTTTTTCACAATATCGCTCAAACCTCACCGGATGCCTCCATGGACGAAGTCGTTCATGCCGCCAAAATGGCGGGAGCACACGATTTTATTTTGAAATTACCAAAAGGTTACGACACCGTTCTTGCCGAGGGGGGAACATCACTTTCTGGCGGCCAACGCCAACGTATTGCTATTGCTAGAACACTGCTTTCCAACCCTAAAGTGATTATTTTTGATGAGGCAACTAGCGCTTTAGATGATGAATCCCAAGCCGTTATTCAAGAAAATATGCATATTATTGCAAAAGGAAGGACCATCATCACAATTGCTCACCGCCTATCAACTATTCGCCATCACCAGCGGATCATTGTGATGCAAAATGGTGAAATTATCGAGCAAGGTAGCCATCAGCAACTTATTGAACAAGGTAATTTTTATAAACATTTGTGGACTCTACAACAGTCTCTGAAATCAGACATGGACGTAAAATGAAACATCGATTAGACAAAAACCGTTATAACAGCTTTTTGCCTTCACACTTGGCGATATTAAAAACACCACCGTCTTACTTGGCACTATACGTCGCTATTTCTATTAGTGTAGGCGTTTTTCTTGCTGTGACTTGGTCATTTTTTGGTAAGTTGGATATTCAAGCAACCACGCAAGGTAAACTTATTGTTTCAGGACGAACACAGTTAATTCAAGCGTTTGAATTAAGTCGTTTAGAACATATTCATGTCACTGATGGGCAAGTAGTAAAACAAGGGGATCCTTTAATAACTGTCAATGTATTAGGTGTTGACCAAGATATCCTAAGTTTAAATTACCAACATAACTTCCATGTAGCCGAAATATTAATTTATCAAGCATTGATTTCACAACAGCCTATTGAGCAATTACCCTTATTTAACCAATTAACTGAACTAGAACAAAACAATACACGGGCTAGCTATCAAACACAAAAAATAGAATTTGATTCATTAATTAATGAACTTAATAATGAAATTCAATTAAATACTGTCAATCAGCAAGCTAGAAAAGACGAATTACTCACTATCAATTCCCTCATCGTAAACATCAAAAAGCGCCTCGATGCACACCATTCGTTAACTAAAAAGCAGTTGATCAGCCAGAAGGAATTTTTAGAACAAGAGCGAGAACTATTAATCGCTAAAAAAGAAAAAGTCACCAAATTATCTGAGCTTTCCATTCTGAAAAGCCAGTATCAAGCCTTAAATGAAAAGGTAGACAGAATTAAAGCCCAAAAAAACCAAGAGTGGGATGAAAAATACAAACAAGCTGACTTTAAGCGGGCTTCCCTTGAGCAAGAACTATTAAAAAATAAAGAAAGAAACCAATTAGAAATCATACGGGCTCCCGTTGATGGCACGATACAACAACTTGCTACACACACTATAGGTGCAGTGTTACAACCCGCACAGCAGTTAATGGCTATAGTACCTAATAATCATGTTCAACTAGCTGAAATTAAAATCTTAAATAAAGATATTGGTTTCATCCATGAAGGGTTAAGAGCAGAGGTGAAAATAGATGCTTTCCCTTACACTCGTTATGGCACAGTTGAAGGGGAAGTGATTTCCGTCTCTCGTGACAGTACTCTCGATGAAAATCTTGGATTAGTGTTCTTAGGGCAAATCGGTCTTAAGCAAAAAGAACTAGTAGTTGATGGTGAGTCTATTGAATTGACACCCGGTTTATCCATTGTGGCAGAAATAAAAACAGATAAACGCCGTATTATTGATTACTTACTTAGCCCAATCAATGAATACACCTCAAACGCGATGAGAGAAAAATAATCGATGGAACAGTTAAATAATCATGGCTTGGATGCCTTAGTTTGGGTGGCTAAATATTATCAAAACAATGTTTCATCTGACCAACTAAGACATGCTATTGGCATGCAAACTTTATCCCCTACTGAGTGGGAAATTAGAGAATGCGCACAGACATTGGGGTATGAAACCGAGCTTATTGCAGCACAATATACACAATTAAGTACGCTACCTTTGCCCGCTTTAATCTATATAAATGGTTTCTGGCAAGTGATTAGCCAAGAAAATGAATTGGTACTCATTAACCCAACTAATGATGAACGAGAACCTATTTATAATTCGATTGGGTATCAACAAGCTAAATTTGACGTATTACTCATTAAGGAGCAATTAGAGCCGGAGCAAAAAAAGGCCTTTGGCTTTAGCTGGTTTATTCCCTCTATTTTGCGACAACATGTTAAATTACGAAATATTTTTATTCTCTCGGCCATTATTCAGCTTTTCGCCTTAATTAGCCCGCTGTTGTTTCAAAATTTAATCGATAAAGTGTTAGTTGGCCGCAGCCTCTCAAATTTACACGTTATTGCATTGGCGATTTTTGCCATTGCTGTTGCAGAGCCGATATATGGTTTTATTCGTAATAAGATTTTTAGTCATAGTAGTAGCCAGATAAGCGCTGAATTATCAGGGAAAATTTATCGCCATTTAATGGCCTTACCTTTAAATTATTTTAAGCTAAGGCCAACAGGGAAAATTATCGCAAGGATCCGTGAATTAGCTCATATAAGGCAGTTTTTAACGGGCTCGACACTGATGCTATTCATTGACTTTATTTTTGTTATCCTTTTTGTCGCGGTTTTATTTTCCTACAGTAGTTTGATGGCTTGGATTCTATTGGGCTCTATGGGGGTATTTTTTGTTTTATGGATGATTTTAGGCCCAATCATTCGCCAACAAACTCAAAAATCTTACCAAGCCGATGAAAATGGTCTCACTTTTCTCACCGAAAGTATTACTGGGATTGAAACCATAAAAACGACAGCAACAGAAAAATACTTTAATCAACGCTGGAAAAAAATATTTAGCAAGCAGCTAACTCAAAGCTTTAAAGTCTCAATGCGCAGTGAAGTTGCCTCTCAGTTAATGACACTTGTGAGTAAAATAACTACCGCAATTCTTTTGTGGGTTGGTGTCAAGGAGGTATTAAACGGTGGGATTTCTCCTGGCGAATTAGTGGCATTTAATATGCTAAGCGCGCATGTTACACAACCTGTATTGCGATTTGCTCAAGTTTGGCAAGATTTCCAACATACCATCATTTCATTGCGTCGGGTGGGAGATATTCTTGATGAACCTGTAGAAAATGAACGTAAAGGGATTGCAAACACTTCAAATATTCACGGAAAAATAGAGTTTCAAAACATCCGATTTCGTTATCAACCTGATACGCCTGAAGTTATCAATAATTTGTCATTAATGGTTAATTCTGGTGAATTTATTGGGATTACTGGCCCTTCTGGTTCTGGAAAAAGCACCTTAACGAAATTATTACAACGACTTTATGTACCACAACATGGGCAAGTTATTGTTGATGGCATGGATTTAGCTGTCGCAGATACTGTGTCATTACGTCGAAAAATGAGCGTTGTATTACAAGAAAGCACTTTATTCGTCGGTTCTATCGCAGAGAATATCCGTTTAAGCCACCCGCAAGCGACTAACGAACAAGTTATTCACGCAGCAAAATTAGCTGGAGCATATGACTTTATTATGGCATTGCCTGATAATTTTAATTATCCCTTATCAGAAAAAGGCTTGAACCTTTCAGGTGGTCAACGTCAAAGAATTGCACTTGCGCGCGCTTTACTCACCGAACCAGACATTTTAATTCTCGATGAAGCCACTTCTGCGCTCGATTACGAGTCACTGGATGTGCAAATATTGATTAACGATTTTTAGCTAGCAAAGCCGCTCTACAAGCCAGCCATCATTTTTGCGATTTGCTTATTTTTGTCTATTTTTATCCATTCATATTATTTTTGTGACACAATTTTGTCACAGTCACTTCTTTGTCCGCTTTCAACATAATTCCGACCAATATAGATATAACCCTCCCTGTTGTTGGAATATCATACGACCTCACAAACGGAGGTCACATGAATAACACTCAGCTACTTTTGCTTGCACTAAATTGCATTAACGAAAATAGAGAGATATCTCACACCGAGCTATCAAAAATTTACGTTTTTTATAGAACTGAGATAGATTACAAAGGTATTTCAATTGACGAGTTTATGCTTAGTCAAAACTGGCAACTCATTGATGATAAAAGTATTCATAAAGTGATGAGCTTTATTGAAACATATCTTCATCTTTCATTAAAAAAGGCTAAAGATAGAGAAAATGTCGAACAAAACCCTAGGTGAATTTATTAAGGAATTGCGCTTATCAAAAAATATATCAACCTCAGAAATAGCAAAAAATCTCACGATTTCAGAGGCTGAATATATAAAGTGCGAAAACGGTGAGGCATCTATCTACGTAGATGATTTGAAGAGCATTGTTGATATGTTATCAATTAAAGAATCAACCTTGATAGAAAAATACATTGATTAGGCCAAATTGCTTGGCCTTTTGCTTGCTCTCTCATTTTTGTGTCACAATTTCGGCACAGCTCGTCACAGTGATTTTCCCTCCGTGTTATACTCGTTTCATCATCCCCCCACACAGAAAACCATCATGCACAATCTCGTAGAACTACCAAAAGAAGATAAAGACAAAGTGAATGTCGATTTATCCGCTTCAGGAGTCGCATATAAAGAAAGACTCGGCAAGCCAGTTATTGATGTCGAAATTGAGCGACAACAACCCGAACACTTGCGCGAGTACTTTCGTGAGCGTTTAGTTTATTACCAAGAGTTAAGTAAAAGATTTCCGCAGGGGTATGAGTACAATAAGGAAAGTTAAAAGCAAAAAGAGGCCGCAGCCTCTTGTCTAAATATATCCGCTTCTTGTTTCTTCAACTAAATCATCTCGATAATCAGATAGAATACGCAATGTAGCTGATGCTTGCTTATAATCAAACTCACCCATAGCTGATAAGATTGTTAACTTTACTAAGTAAACAGAAGGGAATAATTTAATATTGTTTAACTTCAGAAATATTGTTGCAGCCTGGAATGCCGTCCGCTTATTTGCATCATTGAAGGCGTGCGCCTTAGCTATGGCAACAAGGTACATTCCCGCTAAATCAAATAAGTCATCACAATTTTCATAATCAATAAGTGATTGAACGCGACCAAGGGCGCCTGATAGTTTATCTATATTTGGCTCTCCGCTTTTAGGTAGCGTTGATTTCTGTATTCTTATCACTTCATCTACAGTTAATAGCCTCATGACTTATCACTTATCTTCTAAATCTTTAATTATCTGAGCATACTCTAATTGTGTATCTTTAAGTGCCTGCTCAAAGTCAGAGGTTGTAGTAATTGAACCTATGCAACGCTTTATAGTGCTGCTAGATGTCCCAACAATACCTGAGTTAGGGTAAGAGACTCTATCATGCTTTTTTACTGTAGGTGATGAGCCAGTTTGATTTGCTTTCTTTATAGCCATGATAATTACCTCCCAACTATCTATATGTATAGAATAGCAGTAAATCATCAGGTTTTACTAGCCCATCCTTGGGCTATGTGTGGTTAGGCAATTAGCCGTTCTGAAATTTTGTCGGTGATGAACCTAAGTTCACTTATAGCATCGGTTACAGCTTGATTGAATGGTACGGCACTAGGTACATCCATCCGTATTAAGTTACGGCAAAGGTTGTCTTTCCATAGTGATAGCGCCTTATCAAAACGGTTACGAACAACTAAGAGCCTACTTAACTCACCGTCACTCATGCTGGAGTTTAATTTGCGAGTGTTTACTTCATAGTTATGCTTTAGCACTCTTAGATGCAGCCACGCAGCGTCAACGTTTACACCTGCATCAGATAGTTTTGTTAGCATTTTTCCTAATGGGTTTGGGTATTCAGCCATATTTTTAAGCATTTTT
This sequence comes from Providencia sp. PROV040, assembly GCF_032706145.1. NCBI lineage: Bacteria > Pseudomonadati > Pseudomonadota > Gammaproteobacteria > Enterobacterales > Morganellaceae > Providencia > Providencia sp. PROV040. Next base: position 3,269,359 of record NZ_CP120530.1, read on the forward strand.
TGAGGGTACTTATAAAAGCTAGATAATGCTTCGTCTTTATCTGTTCCTTCAAGTTTAAACAGCCAATCATATTCATCAAAGAATGACATTGGCATCGCAAGGCTTTCAAGTCCAACCTGTGGCAATTGCTGTTTAGGTATGTATTCACCTTCAAGGGCATCAAGAAATGAAATGGCTTGCGGTATCTGTTCAGGCAAAAGCTCGTTGATATGCTCAACGCCGAACTCCTTGTGAACATACTTCCAGATATCAGGGTAAATATTACCAACACCTGTAGCAATTAAACGCTCGGCTGTTTGGCGTAGCGGAGTAAGTTCTTTTGCTGTCGATTGCACAAATGTAGCTTTTACCTTAGCAGCACTAGTAACTAAGTTGTCATATGCTCTTATAACTTTTAAGGCAAAAGCTGCGCTGATCCACATAGCATAAGAATAAACTAATTCTTTGCAGACGTAGGTTCCACCATAGCGACCGCTTTTTGATACGACAGGCTTAAAATCAGAGTCTTGTTTTTTAACTTCTCGATTGTGAGCAATTAAAATTTCATCAATTAATTCAACGGTTTTCTCTGAACGCAACCAGTTTGCTGGCTTATCTTTATCTTGGTTGCCTGACGCTTTATGTAGGTCATTCAGCGAGTAACGTCCAATAGAGTCTTTACGAATTGAGGTGTTAGAAATAATTAATTGGTTATTCATGCTGCCACCTCGACGCTCAGTAATTTTGCTAATTTAGATAAACCTTTTGCAGTAACACGAACTTGTGATACTTGCTTATCCTCACCTGTTGAACTTTTTACCACGGTAACCTTATGCTCAAGTAAGCCTTGCTGGATTTTATCTTGATAACCAATCCAAGCAGTACCAAGGCGACGATAAATCCACTTGCTATGGCTCATTAAGTCGAATAATGACTTAGGCTTAACTTGCAATTGCTTAGCGGCATCAGTAACACACAGAGAGCCTTCTGCTTTAGCGATACGGTTTAAAGCATCAACATCAGGTTTCATTTCCTCGACTTGATGCTCGAGGTGGATAACCTTTTCGGTGTAAGAAATTAAAGCATCACGTAAGAAAGCAGGGTCATTAAGCGCGACCATTGGATCAATGGATGGTTTTTCCAGTGACTTCAATTTTTCAAGAACTGAACGGCGAACAGCTTTTGACTCACGCATGCCTACTAAGGTCATTTGCTCCATAGTTAAGGTGGTGTAATGAGTTTTATGGCCTGTTTTGCCAACTACGAAATTTTCGTAGTTTAAAATATCATCAATTTCATCATTAACACGAGCATGGAAATCAGCTGGTCTTACAGGTTTCTCACCAGCTGACTCACGAGCTGGGTTGATGATGTTGTTTAAGAAGTCAATACTAGACATAGTGACAACTTGGTTAGTAGTTGTTAAAGTATTCATGACGTTATTTCCTATGGATGATTTGACGTTATCAGAAGCTCCGAAGGCTGCAACCGACGGGGCTTCGTCCTTATACTGCTGCGTTACTATCATTTTTTTCATCTCCTTGTAGTGATTGTACTAATCGCTGAATAATCGCGGCATTTATTGATAATCCTTCCTTATCTGCTTTTGACTTGATCGCCAATTTAATGTTTTCAGGCATTCTTAAAGGGAATACGTTTGGCTTTGCTTCTTTCATTTTCATTTCTCCATTGGCATCAAAATGATGTTATGGCATCAATATAACATCATTGAGCGTACTGTCAATATGATGTTATTCTCTTTTTCAAATTAATTTTGAGAATGAGTTTATGAGCGAGCAAGACGGAAAAGAATTTATTGAAAGGTTCACCGTTCGAATGCCAATGGGTATGCGAGAGCGCATAGCAGCTCGGGCTGAGAGAAATGGCAGGTCAATGAACTCTGAAATTGTTCAGATACTTCAAGATATTCTTGATGGTAGGGTTCAGTGTGATCTACCTGATGGAGTAAGTGACTCAGGTATAAGCGGAACGGTTGATATTCTTAGTGCAAACAAAGAGCTTTTGCATGAGCAGGCAAGTAACTATCAAAAGCAAATTGCTGAGCAAAGATTAATGATAGAGCAACTAGAGCAAATGAAGAAAATTGCACTAGAGCAGAAACAGTTACAAGAAGAAATAAATAAATACAAAGACACCTTTGATTTGCAAAAAGAATTGATAGAGCAAAATAAAAAACTTATTGAAGAAATCACTAAGAATAAATAACGATTTGCCCCCAATTGCGGCACCACTGACCTACCAAAAACCCCAAGTGTTAGCTTGGGGTTGGGGGTTTAGTTTATGCATTGATAATTACAGCTTATATGTTAGAAAGAAAATAATGATTTTTTCCTATTTATTAATATAATCACTCACTCAAAATACTTAGATTGACACGGAGGTAGCATGGGAATGCCACTTGAGTATATAAAAAGTGATTTAGGTAGATATATTGGGCAAGATAACGTTAATATTAAAAATATAGTCAATTACTATATTAGAAGTATAAGCTTTCGTTTTTCTTTTTGGTTTAGGCTATGTCAATCAAAAAATAAAATAATAAAGGTTATTGCAATATTTAATCACCGCAGGTTATCTAGGAAGTACATGTTAGATATACCTAGGAATACAAAAATAGGGTATGGCCTGTATATTGGTCATGGTGGTTCTATTGTCGTGAATCCAACAACTGTTATTGGTGATAATGTTAATCTAAGTCAGTTTACAACTATTGGGTCTAACTACGGCAAAGCTGCAACCATAGGTGATAATGTATACATAGGTCCTAGTGTGTGTATTGTTGAGGATGTTGTTATTGGCAATGAGTCAAAGATAGGTGCTGGCTCAGTAGTAACTAAAGATGTGGACTCAAATTCTGTATATGTTGGCGTACCTGCTAAAAAAGTTAAAACAATTGAATATAATGATTTAGTGGTACGCCGCTACACTAGTAAAGATAAAAAATGATGCAAACCATCTGGATAACACCAGATGGTTAATTTTAAATGCTAAATGATATACCACTTCCGTCTGTTGATGTGAATCTAACTGAAACTATGAATTCCCTATCCACATCAGGAGTGCTATCAATGACACCAATAACACCGCCGCCAGATGGATTATCAAAAGCCCAATCTGATTGAGGTGACCCCATTGACCCATGTAAAGATATTGACCCATTCACCTTACTTGATACCCACTGCCTAGCAACTGCCGATTTTGTTCCTGTTTTTGTCACTTCTGTGATATCGATAACAACAGTAAAGTTGTTTCCTGTAGTTGAGAATATTGACACGTTTTGCTTGCCCACGGTTCTCACGATAAAATCACGTTTGATAATTGTGTCCTGAATACCTGTCGATGACGGGGTTATACTTGTACCACTACCCACATGCAAGACGTTGCTATCTCGCTGATACCCTCTATCTTGACTTCTCCCTACAGCAAAGCTGAATATTTCAGGATATCGGTAATAACCCTCTGGGGTTGCTTTTTTGAAGCCGATTTTATTACTTCTGATACTGTGATCTAAAAGTACAACACTTTCATTACCTGTCGCATTTGATACATAGATTAAATATTCATACTTATCATCAAACTGATTTACAGGAGCAAAACCCGAGAACGTAGCATCAAAACCACTGCCGAGCTCAATGCAGTAATCAAGTGTTGTGGTTGTTGAACCTGCGTTTGACATTTGCATTCCGTTTACAGTAAGACCACGGAATGAATCCACTTTCATTAGTTTTTCTGTTTGCTCTGCACCGATACCTGACAGCACAACCCCTTTTGCATTTTTTAGATAATACCCAATTTGAGTCCGTTTTGTTGGCAATCCATCGCACCCGCAGGAGCTCCACTCGGAATACCAAAGCTCATTGCTTACACTATATCCATATCGGCCAGACGCCCTAGACCAGCAGTCTATCAATGATAATGACGTGGATGTTCCGCGATCAAATCCACCGTCAGTTAATGGGCCACCGAATGCAAATCCATCCTGCCCATTGTTATTTGCAAAAACTCTTTTAAAACTAGACATGTACATTGAGACATGAATGCCATCAAGTACAGCGTCCTCATAACAGCCGCCATTGAAATCATTTTGAGCATACCAAACGTCTACACCGCTAATTACATAATTTAGTTTATTCCCCGCACTTACACCTAGTCTTTCAATTGACATCCCCCAGTCGCTTCTTGCTGCTATAAGCTCAATGAGAGAGCTTCCTGACACGGATCCAGTGTACTTAATGCTGCTATTTCTATCTCTGCCCCCGTAAATATTAATATTCCTCGGGTTTGTGATAATTAAGCAATGTTTGGCTGGATATAGCGGATGAAAGCTATTAATACCAAAGTACTTATTGTCTGCTGAGCTATCGGTATACATTTCGGATTTGCACCATTCCATATACTCAATAGCGCGCTGGATATTCAATCTATTATCAGTAATACCATTATCATCAACACATCCGAAATCAAATAATGAATGACTGCCAATAGGCATTGTTGCATTACCTACGCAAATCCAGTCGTTATTTGGTGCTGAATTGGGGTTAATAGTGATAGGAAGTACACTTTCATTTTTTACAGCGTAGTAAAATCCTTCGTATTTTAGAGCCTCGTTCCACTTTGTTATAATCGCACCTTTCTCAAAGCTACCTACTCGTAGATATTTTGTCTTTGAAATAGAGTAAATAACATCATCACCATTACTCGTTAATAACTCCCCTCTCAAACTCGCATCCCCAACGCTAACCCAAGCACCTTTACCGATGCCTCCTGTTGATTGCGGAGTTGAGCCTGCTGGGACTTGCTTAGGTAAGTCACCATCCCAACGGTAATGGTCACCATCGCCGTCAGGCAATTTCCATAACAATGTTTCATTTCTATTGGCTAACTCTGCACCCTCTTGGAATGTGCCAACTGGTACGTATCCAGCGACTAAAATCGCCTGCTCCATTTCAACTTTAAATCGCTCAATTAGCTGAGTTGCAACCCAGTTAATTCCCTCGATAGTTCGGTGGCACTGTCCGAATCTATCTTTATATTCGTGCTGTAATGATGTAACGAACTCATCAATTCTTTCTGCGTTATAAGCTAAATCACGCATTTCTTTACTTGGTACAGGTTTGTTTGTTGGTACAGTAGACATAAGTTGTCCTCTCCTATTAGAAGATGTGTTATTGTTTAATTTAGATTACTGAACAGAGTGGTTAATAAGAATGAAGCAATATGAATAAAGTATGATTTCTTTAATTGAACAGATTATATTTACCCCCACCAACCTTTTATCTTGTTAAATCCACCAAGAATAAATCCAGCAATAAATGCTATAGTAGGAATAATAATAAAAATCAGGTGCTCTATATGCATGCCATTGTCTCCTTAATACAAGAAAGCATAACGATAAAAATAATACTAAGCCTAACTTGGACTGCGCTTAGCTTTTTCTGTGGAGCATATGTTGGGCATAAATTTAATCTATCCCGAGATAAGCGCAAAGAGTTTAATGATGCTACTGATATTGTATACAATAAGGCCATCATTGAAAGGAAGTTACTTACTGACGATAACCCAACCAGATATGAAACTATTCAAGAAAACGATATATTGATGCTGGTTCGCATTGCACCTAAAAGAAAAAAGAAACGCATATGGTCAGCGTGGAAAAACCACTCAGTTGCAAAAGAAAAGTTCATACCAAAACTTACCGGTCGATACAGTGATGAGATAAATGCCCCATATAACCTTACACCTATAATCAAAACTATTGATGCGCTAATTAAGGAAATTGATAGGCAATGAATAAAACTTAGGCTACGTTCAGGCAATAAAAAACCCACTCATGTGGGTCAAGTTTGATAATGAATGTTTTATTATAAAACAGTTACCATCTCACAGAGTGTTCTTTTTATTATTATCAAATCATGACTACTACACCCTGCATTGTACTCCAAATCCCAATGTCGCCCTCTATGTTTTGGGTTGCAACCATTTCCATCGCATTTTTTGGGGCTTTTCCTGCGTCCTTTACTATTTTTGGTTTCAGTAAAGCTTACATAAGTTCCAAATAATTTGACATTATCTGCTGATAGATTCATTGATTGATTAAACTTACTCTTATCTAAAATAACAGTAACCCTGCAATTTTTAACTTCAGACAGTGGTATCCTCTTATCAGAATCATCTTTCACATACTGAGATATTAAGCACAAAAAATCGTCATTCAATTTATCCTTGTCACCATTGAAACCCATAGAAAATACGCTTACTGTTTTTTCAGGTGGAGTCAGATGTAAACGAAGGTCAAACAATTCATCCTTGACAGTTTTACCATCAACATTTGGCGCAGGGTCAGCCGCTCTATGCTGATGAGTTGTACCCATCCTGCACAAAAGCACATCATCTTTGCATCCAATCTGCTGGCTATAGTAATCAACAAGTTCCACTTTCTCTGATTCATTATTCTCTAATAATTCATCAAGCAATTCACTATCATCCATGCCTATTTCACCATGTTCAGTAATATAGATATTTTATGTCCGCTAGTTATTTTTTTTGTGAAAAATGAGGTTCCAGAAATTCTTGTAAGCCCATCTTCATCTTTATCTTCAAACAAAAAATTCACATGACCATCTTTTGTAAAATATAAATCTAAAGTTTTATTCTCGTTAGAAAGGGACACTTTCATTTCATCTAAATCAAAATCATAACCTATTGACTTATCATCAGCTACTGCCTTCAACTCAATGGAGTATTTCATGAAATTAATTATGGACATATAATTAATTTCCTTTAACTTCAGCACCGGTTTCAGAGTCGAGTGATAATCAATTATCTCTTTTATCCTTTCATTGAAAGGGATAAAACTTGTAATAGAATCTCTGAGAGTATTATGGCGCTCATTAATTTTTACATCTTTTATGGTTCTAACTAGAGTTATTACTTCATTTTTTAGCTTCTTGTATGTGTCATTTGTTGAGTACAAATGGAAACCAGAAACTACATCTGCTGACTCATAGTGATCAAGTAAGTATGGTGATGTACGCTCTAATGATACTGAGTGAAAAAACTCTTTATAATAGTTATTTATGCTATGATCAAGGTCAGCATCTCGCATGTTCATTCTCAAGAAGTCACAAGCATTCTCTGTAATATTATGTTCTGCATCGAGGATTACAACATATCGACTGCCAACATCTTTATGAGCATTGATTGCGCCAATCAATCTGGGCTTCGTATTATAATCTTTATTAGCAGTAGCTTTGGCAACCCCTCCCCGTCCTGAAGAGAATCTTGTTATAGGTAGTGGAAAAGTAGATTTATTCATGCTTATTCATCTGTATCGGATTGAATGAATTTAGAAATCATTTGTTTTGCCCTTTCCAATTCTTCCTTGTTGCCAATGCTTTTCAATACTTCAATAGAGGCATCTATAAGCACCAATGACATACGCTCATCCAATATGATACTTGCAAATGCTTTTGTATTTTTAATGTCATCATTGTTTGATGGCAGCGATAAAAAATCGACGATATTATAATTACCCACTTGATGCATACCTATGCCAAAAGGAACTGTTGGCTCCATCTTTCTTTCTATACCGGCCTGAGGGGTCTTTTTTTTGCTACCTGATTCGTTAGCCATTTTCATTTTCCTTTGAATGCTAAAAATATAGCAATATTTAATAATATACTATAGAGGTATCATAGATTATAAACAATCAGCCATCAACATTGGCTAACATTAACCATAATACATCTTATTCTTATTATACTATGAGCCCATCACTCAGGATGGGCTTTAAATGTTATAGTCTGGTTTGGCGTCGAAATACTCAGTTGCGGTTATTGTGTAACGTTCGCCGCCGAGCGGGCGTTTATCTGTTATCACCCATTTGGTCATTTCTAACTCATCTGAAGTTGCAATGATATAACGTGATGCAACTTGTTTGTTGTTCCCATCATAGAAATTAAGTTCGATATCTTCTGGCACACTAGCGATAAAGCCGAACTCAGTATCAATGCGAGGCTCCGCTTTGAATTTCTGCGTTGTGTAACCCATACTATCAGTGAGATACACCCACATTTCATCGTCAAATTTAATTTTCTCACTAGTTGTGAATACCTCTCCGTTTCGCTCAGTGATGTAACCTGCCTGCTGGTTGGAGTCGTAAGTGTCCGCTATCAGTACCATGTCTGATGGGTACACATTCCCGCCATCTGCAAGCGTCGTCAGGCTGATGCTTGTTCGTTGGTGAATGAGTCGGTTAGCTTCTAACAACGCCCTATCTAGTGCTTGGTAATGATTTCTACAACCTTGCAAAACTATCTTATTCGGCGTGCGCGATAGCCCTTCCGTGATGCCGCTTTCATCTACTCGAAAGCGGATATAGTCTTTCTTGTTGCGAACCGGTTCGACATATTCAAGTTCAATACCGTCATATCCCGATGGCATAGACATGTCATACGATATCTTCATGTCATTACCTGTGATATTTGAACGGTTGAATGTGGTCATCGGAAATTCGCTAGACTGTTCACGAGAGAATGTGAGGACTGCATTATCGAAATAAGCAGTTACTCGCGCGGCATTACAGATAGTTTCTATACGTTGCCCAAGTGAGATGTCTTCATCGTCGAATGTGTAATCGAAATACCCAAGGCGTTCATCAGGTAAGCTATCGTAAATTCGATATAGCCCATCAATGTCGATATTCTTCTCGCTTTCACCTGCAGTAATTAGCCAAGTGTGCAGCACTGCATCAGCAAAACTTCGTGATGGCCTAAGTGTATAATCAACTTGCTTTGATACTCGGTCATACGAAATATGCATGCGTGTGGCCAACAAATTGTATTTACGCTCTCTCGCTCCTGTTGGCGCTTCCGTTGCTCTCACTGACACATTAACTATCGTGTCATTCTCAAAAACAACATTCTCACGCACTCTAACAATGTGAGCGTTTTCTATTTTCATCACACTTTGGTCGCTACTATTTTCTAACCGAGTTAATTGTACTGCGTAACGTCCTTTTCCAGCTCTCGGAGTTATCTTCTCGGTCTTGTAGTAAACTCTTGCACCACTAGTCTCATATATTTTAGTTGTAACTCGCTGTCTAGTGCCTGATATTTCGATATTATTAATATCAATCTTCCAAACCTCAACCCTAGCGCTACAAGCTTGACCGTTACCTAATTGTGCTTGTGTGTGCACCCATAACTGGTCACCTTCTACAGGTGAAAAGAACGGACCAACTGTTAGAAACTGATTATCATACAGAATGAACTTAGTCGTGTTCACTACAGCATTGGGCGGCAAGGTGCTTAAGTCATTACCCGAAAGATTGGCAAAAAAGAATTCGTAATACTCAACAGGGTTAATTAACGAACCGTCGTCACTAATTTTTGCGTCAACTAATTGAGCGTCAATTTTCACATCTTTAGTTACCGAACCCTGAGGAGTGTCGTAACTCACATTCACAGTCATTGAAATAGAGCGCGGCTTTGTAAGCTCATAGAAGTATTCAAACTCATCTTGCTTAACGATTTTTATTGCTGCTTCACCACCTTTTATCTCGCCTGAAACCACTTCGTTTGCGGTCGCTGTTTGCTGCGGGATATCCTTGCTTTCATTGGGCCCCGGCAATTCTTGACCGTCGATGTCTGGAAACTCGAAGCCTTCATTAATAAGCGGGATAACTTCCTTGGGCTTGTATATTTTGTAGCTTGCCCCAGCCATCGCGGTAAAATCAGATTCGGCAAATCGAATACTTTCTGTTTTATATTCGCCAATACCGATATTTAGCCACTCAGTAACTGTTTTGAGGTTGTTGTTGTACTCAAACATTGATTGCTGAATGAGGTCAGGAAACGCCCTTACTTGCCCGTGTATTTCTGGTCTTGCCTGATATGCTCGCGCAACGTTTGTTTGCCCTGTTAGCCTATTATTCGGGCTATCTTTGACATTCGATTCAGCCGCAGAAAATGATGGCGTCTTTGGTGCAAGAAACGAAAACACTTTCGTGACCAAGTTAAACACTGGATTCAGGATATCGCCGATAACGCCCTTTGGTTGGTCAAACACTTGAATAAAGTGAGTCGGTGTTATCTCGAAATCTAATTCGTCATCTTCTTGCAGTTCACGTCCGTTAACGATAATTACCACATCGGTATGCAACTGCTGATGCACTAGAAAATCGCTATAAAAAAAAGAGCCGACTTTTAAATCGACTCTTTCTTTAGGTGTTCCCGCTATTCGCTGAATTTCAACTATCGGCATATTTCATAAACTCCAATTTCGTGAATTTCTTCTCAAGCACAATGAGCCTATCCATTCTTACAGCGCCGTTTTCACCTCGGCTATGAAATGCATTACCATCGATAATTAATCCGATGTGAGCTGGTTGAGAGCCGAGATAACCAATGAATATCCCATTATCTACTGGATGCTCGGTGCGCTGCCAGAATTCGACCTCATTCTCATAGCAAGTTACAAAATCACGGTCCGATTCATAGCCAGCGTCATGATGAATTTCCGTACCTAGTACGTACCTATAGTAAAGTACAACCAGCGCCCAACAATCACACGCCTCAAACGTACACGCCCGATTCTTCCACGGCTTGCCAATCATCCGATTAATAAACTCTAATTTCGTCATTAAACAGTCTCCAAGCCTGTGAATTCTTCCATTGTATAAATTCGCCCAACGTTTTTATTCAGCGGGTTATTCATCGACAGCGTGACAGTGACCGACTCGGCATCAAGTGAGCAGTCTTTCACGTACAGCGACCATTCGCTTATCGGGTTATCTTTATCGGCTGAATCAAACAATCTAAACGTTGCGATAATTGGCTTCATTCGAGTGTTTGACCGCCATAACTTGAGCTGCTGCTTAAAGTCCTGCGCTACTCGGCTAAACTTAACAGAAGCATCGATAATCGGCGTTTTACTTTGCTGGCTTTCAGCAAGTTCAAAGTTACACGGCTGATACTCAACACCGCCCAATACCTTAGGCTCTATCGGTAAGCTGACTAAATGAATGTTTCCGAATGATGGGTGATAGAATTGAATGGTCTCGTAGAATGTGCGCATCGGTCGTTGCGCTCGGTACTCTCTTAACTTCATTCGCCCCCCTTGCACCTAGGCAATCGCTCAGTGACGACAATATCTAGTAGACCCCAATCTCTCGGCGGTATCTCAACGATTAAATCGCCAAACTCGTCGTCTTCATTAAATAGCTTGCGACAGATAACCGAGCCTGTCCAAGTTACCACGCTGCCATTAATCGACGTTTGAACCGGATAACTAACAAAGTGAAGCTCCTGTGGTTGCAGCCCAGAACCACCAAGATTAATAGGCATCCTGAACCACTTAGTGCAGTTGTCCAAATAGTTAGGGCTTCTCAACCATTGCTGAAAAGCCCTTTCTTCACCTAGCTGAAATATCCACTTAACATTCCAAACTGTTTTAATGTCATCCGTTAGCTTCTGGAATATCGGCGCTCCAACTTGAGGCTGATCCGTTCGAAACCCAGTATCAAACGTCATGTTCTTATCCGCTTTTTGTGGTAACGGAAACCATTCAGGGTAGTCGATTATTTCCATGGATAGCCTTTACAGTCTGGTTGTTGCTGTGGTGTTTTGAGTTATTGAACGGTGCATGGGTCCCTTTTCTTGCATATCAGTTAAGAATGCCTGAACTGTCAACGTATCACCGTTTTGTGATGCCTGAGCCTCAAATTGATGCTTGCCCGATGAGTAGTCGTTGAACTCAATGTTCAAGGTGATTCCATTACCACTGCCCTGCATATCCTTATTCGAAATAACTCGCCCATTGTCACCCGGTATCATGTATTGCTTTCCGGTGCTGGCTTTGAAGATTTCAGGTTTACCATGCTCACCGACTTGATACATTTGACCAGCGCCAACAGGTCCACCATTATATCTAGCACCTGCAACAGCTAAGCCTTTTGCCATACCAACAGTTCCAGCGATAGCTGTGTTAGCCGCGGCAGCATTTGCTCCTAATGTTGCTAGTGATGATAAGGCGGCGGCAGGAGCCCAAGCTGTAGCAACCAATGCAGCTTGACCAGCGGAAGCAGCTGCGGCAGCACTCCCCATAGTTTGACCAATGATGAAGTTTTTCAGCATCTCAACGCCAACCTGAACAAGCGAGTTAACGATACTGTTTAGCATGGTGTTACCCAATGAGCGTGCTGCATCTGCTGCTGACATCGTGCCTGTTACTAAACCAGTAATTACATTGGATGCATTACCACCAAAGGAATCTACAGCTGATGTAAGCATGTTGTAGCCTAAACTAGCATTGCTTAGCTCTTGCCACTGTGCATCCATCCTCTTCTGGCGATACTGCTCCTCGATTTGAGAGCGTAATGCCTCAGCCTCAGCAATGCTTTTCGGGTAAAGTTGCTTGTATTGGTTGATTTGCTCCATTTGTTTGGCAAATTGGTTATCAATTGCTGTCACTGGTGAGGCGCTTTCCTGAAGAGAGGTGAAGTTTGCCTGACTATTCTTTCTATCTTCCTCCGCTTTAGTTGCCGCCTTGGTTGCCGCCTGTACTTCCCAAATAGATTTTGCTCGCTCTTTTGCTAATGCTATTTGTTCTGGTGAAGCTTTAGCGCCCAGTGCCTGTGCAGCATCATACTGCGCTAGCTCAAGAGAGCCTTCTGCATAACCTTGGTTGAGTCTGGTTAGTTCGGCTTGTAAGCGTTTAAGTGCTTCTCCTGCCTCATCAGTGGTTTTTGTTGATGTTTTTGCTGCCTTAGAGCTTTCGCGCTCAGCTTCGGTTAGATCATAGTTTGCAGTTGCTTCGGCAACTAATGCCTTCAGCTGTTTTGGATTTTTAGTGAGTTTATTTGCCTCTATCTCTGCTTTTCTGATTGCCCTTAAGCGCTTATCTTTAATCCCTAACAGTTCATTTTGCTCTTGAAGGCTTAATAATGCTTTTTTCCCATCATCAGTTTCTGGGTTATCACGCATTTCGTTATTTAATCTGGCTTTCTCATCGGCAGCAGCTTTAATTCTCTGTTGCAATGCACCTAAAGCGGCCCCCATTTTTCCAGCTGCTCCAGAGGCATTATTCATAGCATCGTACAAATCTTTATTTCTATCAGCCAACTCACCCGTAACATCAGAAACATACTTAGTCGTTTTGGCTAGCTTATCTTGCGCCTCTTCCAGCTCCTTGGTTTTGATGGCTATGTCACGCTGAATTTTTTCTAAGTTTTCTGACCTATTTTGATATTCGGCTGTATTTCTGGCTGTATAACTGTAGTTATCTTGTAGTATTTCCAGCTCATCTTTAAGGTCTTGTATTGACTCTTTTTGAGCATCAATGGATTTACTCGCCTCAGCAATATTACCCATCAAGGCAACATCAGACATATCTTTCATCTTATTTTTCAATTCTTCGATTGAATCAGCGAAAGCTAATGCCTCTTGCTTGGCTTCTTGGCTCTTTTGATAGAAGTAAAAAATAGCACCAGCAGCCAAGGTAGCTGCCCCCATAGGTCCACCTATTAATGCCAGACCTCCTCGCAACATATTGGCACTAGCAGCATATGCCCTATTGGCAATCGAAGCCTGATTTGTTGCGGCTGCTAACTGTGTTTTAGCTGTGGCCATTTGCGTATCTATCGCAGCTATTCTGGCTGCATTAGCTTGGTATTCTTTTTGATAACTAACACTTAGCCCATACTGTTTGTTAACTACAGACTGTGTCGCCAGCCACTGATTCCTAGCCATTACCTGAGCTTTCTCTGCGCTTAAATTATTAATTAAGGCTTGAGTTTCTTCCTTTGTCGCTTGAGCTACATTTCTCACCCCTAGAGCATAGTTAACTGATGCTGACGCAGCTGAAACTTTCTTTTTAATCGATTCTGATAATGCGCCAACATATCTTGCACCGATAACCGAAGTAGCAATGACAGCCGCAGCCGCAACCTTATCAAAGTTCTCAGATAAAACAGCGAATCCAGCAGATATATTTCTTGTTATCCCTAGACCTTGGTTTAGCTCGCCAAAATAAGCCTTGGCTGAATTAGTTAGTTTTGTGAACCCATCAGCTACAGTGTTATCCATGCTATCAGCCATTGCATTATTGGCCTCTTTTGCTCTGATAACTGCATCGGCAAATAACTGGAAAGAAATTTTCCCATCTGCTGCTAGTTTCTTAACATCTTGCTCTGTGACTTTCACACCGCCGCGCATGATAGATAACTGCTTAGCGATATCTCCAATCAATGTCGGAGTGGCATTCATTATTGAGTTCCAGTTTTCACCCGCAACTTTCCCCGAAACCATTGCCTTATTAAGCGCGTTGATCATCGATTGGGTTTCATTGGCGCTGGATGCGTTAGCTGTTAAAGAAGATGAAAGGGATTCAATGTAATCAATTGTTTGTTCTGTGTTATATCCAAGTTCCTGCATTGATGTAGCTGCACCAACATACAATAATTGAGTATCTTCAATGGCCTTACCGTTACGGTTACTTATTTCTAGGAATCGCTCTTGGATGGAGCCATATTTTTCAATATCACCTTCAACTGATTTGAGAGCCATTTTAATACGCGCTGCGACCTGCCCCCATTCATCCACCATATTGACTATGGCACCTACACTTATCGCTGACGAGACAGCTAGAGCAGCCTTTGAGAAGGACAGCATAGATTTCTCGGCGCTATCAATAGATTTAGATGCCTTATTAAAGTTTCCTTCCATTCTATCTAAGCTTGAGCCAACCTGACGCTCGCCTGATAGCATTGGTTTAACATCCATGGCAACATCATAATGAATGCCGCCAACATTTTGACTTTCTGCCATATCTGACCTCTTTAAAAAAAGAAAGCCCACACAAATGTGTGAGCTTTTTAAACTTTTTAGTTAACTAGCCGATATATGCAAAGAGTAGTTAACATCCATTATTATATTTAACTGGTGACAAGATGAGCGTCATATCGTCAGCAATTTCTTTACTAGTTGGTGCTTTTTTAGGCAATAGACTCAGCTTAAGAAGAGAGAAGAGGAAGGAATACAATGAAAAATTCGATATTGTATTCAAGCAAATTCATACGGAAAAAGAGCTATGGTCATATATCCCATTAGAACCAGTTCGCGATAGAATTAAACACAATGACATGAGAATGTTGATTTTTTTATCTTCTAAAAATGATAAAAATAAACTAAATGAAGCATGGATGAATTATCTAGCTGCAATCGAATATGGTGACCCTTTTTCAGACCCTCATGAGTATCACAACTTAAATTACAGTAGAGTTCCATTAATAAAAAACAGTCTAGATGACCTACTAAATGTCATGAAAAGAAAATAGGCTACTTCCGACTCACCAACCTACGCTTACCTGTTGCCAGCTCATCATTGCGCTGGTCATCAGTTTTCATGATCTCGTCGTATTCTTCACGAGTGAAGCCTTTCTCGTCTGGATACTTGGCTTTTAACATCATGACGAACTCAGTCATTGTTAATTGTTCGGCTTCCTCGCGATTCATACCAAAATGAGCACGAGCAGCGGTAATATATTCGATAGCATTAAAGCTATCTGTAAATTCGTTTTTACCTTCGTTACGCTGAAGCTTTCTTACTTTTGCCTTTCCGATAATTCCGTGGGTCATTAACTCACGAGCTAACACGATGATATCTGTTATTGGCATCTTTCCCAGCTTGTAGATAACGCCATTTTTACTGGGTTTCCACTCACCAATAAGCTCATCGCAATCATCATTACAGCAAGCTTGCATCACCATCATTGAAGTTGATAAAACACCGCGCCCGTATGTTGGCTTTTTTAATGCTTTAAATAGCCACTCAGGAACAG
The DNA here is from genome assembly GCF_032706145.1 of Providencia sp. PROV040. NCBI lineage: Bacteria > Pseudomonadati > Pseudomonadota > Gammaproteobacteria > Enterobacterales > Morganellaceae > Providencia > Providencia sp. PROV040. The sequence goes on from NZ_CP120530.1 coordinate 3,285,197, forward strand.
TGCCATAAGCCTGTATAGCACGAGCAATTAACACTTGAACTTCTACTCCACTTAGCAAAGTAAATGCGTTAACAATCTGCTCTGGCGTTCCTATTCTCGTCATTGCATCAAATGATGGTCTAAACAAATAATCTTTATCAGGCGTTGATATTATGAATTCGCCATATTCCTTTCTTGCTGTCATATTTCCCCCTGAATATTATCAAGGGCACTCGTAAGCACCCTTTGTAATATTAAGCAGCTGTGACAGTGACTACGCACTTAGCAGTTTTTGCACCATCTTCAGATGTGACAGTTACGTTTGCTGTTCCTGCCGCTACACCTGTGACAGTGACAACATTCACCAGCTTACTAACTGTTGCAAAGTTGGTCTTATCACTTACAACCGTGTAGTTCTTGTTGGTTGCGTCTGTTGGCGCGAAGTTAACTGTGAACGTGCCTGTTTCACCTTCTTTTACGCTTAGCGTTGTTGGTGTAACCGCTACGCTAGTCACTGGAACTTCTTCAACTAGCCACTCAACCGTATCAGCATCTGAAACTTTAACCTCGCCTGAGTAAGTGGCAATTTCTGACGCTGGGAATTCAGATGACCAAGAAGTGAAAACGAAATAGCCTTGCAGCACAATTGCATCTTCGCCAGTGAAATCCATCTGAACCCAATATGACGGCTGGCGACCTGCTTGAACTTCTTTAGGGATTTCTTGAAGCAATAACAATGGGCCAAAGTCGTCATCTTTATCACGCTTGCGGTATTCACCATCAAATGAAATGGTCATATCTAAGTTGGTGACTACGTTTTCGACTAGGCCTTTGGTGTCATCTGCTTCCGATGTGATGGAGTTTGGCGACAAGTCAAATGACTTAGTGGTCAATGCCCCAATGCGTTTAAATGCTGACTGGTCTGGAACCTGATCGGGGCAACCTTTCGCAATACGAATAATCGCATTACGCCCAATCAGCTTATTGGTTTGTACTGGGCAATCTGCCATGTGTTTACCTCTTTCTATAGAAAATAAAAAAGGCCGCACATTGGCGACCTAGTTTGAGATTTGTTTGTTTATGATAAGCAGCGGAATGAGAGTCTGAACATCGTTCGGTTTTCCGTGGTTACAATGCCAGATGGCAATCCACCCATGTTAAAAACTGAGTTGAGATTACAGTCACTGGGGTTTGCTGCGACATACTTGAGTATTTCATCAGTGCGAGTTAATGCGGGGATTGGGTCATCTTGTGCAGACACGAGAATAACATCGATATAATCATCAGCACTTAACTCACCTAGTCGACCAGTGCCACTGGAGGGACGGACAACAATATACTGCTGAATTTTGGTATCTGTACGCTCCTTCCAATCTAAACGCTGAATAATGAAGCCATTGGTTAGATTTCCACGTTCCAAATAATCGAGAAAGTCGTCAATAATCATCGCCTCATCTCCCGTTTAATTGCGTCGTCGATTTCCTGCCTTGCCTCTTCGAACCCAACTTGCAGGAATTTAGGTTTCGCGTTAGGGTCCCAGTAATTACCCTTTCCAGTTCCCCCACCGAAAGAAACGCCATCACGAGTTTTACCAAAGTCCTCTCTTGGCTGCCCTTTGAGCTTGCCTGATGCATTGTGAACATAGACGGCATAATTAGCGGTATAACCAACTCTACCAGTTATCATGACGCCATTGACTCTTACATCACGATACTGCGAGTTAATTAGCGTTGATGTATCGATAGGCGTATACCTTGCCGCGTGTGAAGCACCAACAATTAACCCAGCAGTTACAGCCCTTACCGCTCTGCGCTCGACATCACCAACAAAGGCCTGAGTATTGCGTCGACATTCACTGATACCGCGAACACGTTTAGCCATATCATGTCCTTATCTCATAGTCTGACTCTTCACCGAAAAAGCTCATATCATCTTCTTTTACAGTGATGATAATGTCAGCTCCTGCGACTCTCGGGTCAGATTGAGAAGTGGTATCACCTTTGGCCATGTAGAAGCCGCGCTCTGGCCTTTGCACATCGACACCGTTACGCTTCAACTCAGTGTAAAAAACGTTATTGGTGACAAACTCCTTCCCCATATCGTCTTTCACAACTTCATTGCTAGATTGCCATGTGCAATCGATAAGATAAGGCGCGCCGTAGATAATCTCATCGCCGTATCGACCACCGCCACGAGTGACAGGGTAAATTGTTGCTAGTGCAGTATATGACCAGTTAGCGGTAGTGCTCATAATGCATAGCTCTCAAATTGATAAGGCTCGCACTCCTTGCAACCAACCACCGTAAACCCAGTTAATTTATTGTTGTCAATTAGAGCAGCGACAACACCAGTATTTGGCGACGCCATGCCATTAAGAAGCCCAACAACACCCATTGTAATTACGCCATCATTTGACTTTGCACACACAAAAGGAACATTTTCAGCCTCTAAGTTATTGTTAAATTCAACTCTGTGACTGATTAATTTCTGCGTACCTTCTTGGTCAAGTTCAAGTAAGCGATTTAACACATCCGCTAGTTTTTTTGCTTCTATCACGAGTAACCCCCTACTACACCAAAGAAACCAACCGATTTACTCGCCAGTGGCAACGTAGATAAACACCCTGCCGTATCCCATACTCTCAGTTGTTTAAGTAAATAATCCGTACCAGCTGAGTCATAAGTAAACGAGCGTGACGCCCCGTTAGGAGCACCTTGTGATGATATCTTTCGAGCGCCAGATAATGAGGCGAGGCGAACCATTGCGTAAACTAGAAGCAGCTTTTGCAGTGATTCATCATAGTTAGCCGCCAAGCATTCAGATTTTGCATTCACTTGTTCCAGTAGCAACAACAGCACGGAATCAGGCAATGTAAACCCAAGCTCGGCTATCATTGGCTTTACGTCATCAGGTGTTATCACCATCTGATTTACCTTTACCCTTTTTCTTCTCTGGCGTGGCGACTTCGAGTTTTCGTTCTTCGATTCGCTCTACCAGACCAGCCTGTAGCCATGTTTCAGCAGTTTCTTCTGAGACATCCAGCTGAGCGCCAACCTCTTGCTTTCTGAGGTCGGCACCAGCAAAGAAGTTACTTGAAATAACCTTTACTAGTGCCATGAACCCCCCTATGCGCCTTTAGCGTGGATAACTGAGAAGTGACCCGCGATGTCTTGCTTAACCATCAGACCAGCAGCACCCCATGTGCGCCATACATAGTCTGAGTTGTAGAACTGACGAGGGTCAGCAACAGTACCGAACGCCTGACCGACGATAGGAGCGATAACACCAGCGCCCAGCGGAACAATCAGAACTTCGTTACCTTTCAGCTCATAGTCTTCTTTGATGTCTTTAATGCCCGTGATTTTCTTGATTTCTTCAAGAATGGTTCGGGTTTGGTTAACATCGAAGTAGACAGATTCCCAGTTAGACAGAATTTCGCCTGAGACATACCAAGTTTGCTCACCATATTGCAGGTTTTGCAGTTTCAGTACGTCACGTAAGTTAATCACTTCTTTGCGAATAACTTTACCGTCTTGCTCTTTGTCTAAATCAACCGTTAGAACAATTTGAGCCACTCGCTCATCAGCACGGAAGCCTTTCCACGTTTTACCATCAAACGTAATGAAATTACCCGCAGCATCACGGAAGCCATTCCACATGAAATCAATGTACTTGCGACGAACGGTATCAACAGAATCCGCTTGAGCATCTGCCAATGAAGCTAATGCAGAACCTTTAGCGAAAATAGGGTCACGCCAGATGAATTTAAAACCCGTGTCGTGAACTGGCACCATTGTTCCATCAAAGCTGTAAGCGCCAGCATTTAACAGCGCACCAATTTGACCAGACATTGACGTATGAGCCTCACCGCCACCGCCTTTACGTGCATATTCATACACTGACTCTTCTAAACGAACGGAGCGAGACAGCCCCATTAAGTCATTTAACAGAGTGTAAATAGTGTTGGGCTGAAACTCTGCTAACACTGTTTGGTCATAAGAGCGATATAAACGCTTAATATCATCAATGGCATTTACTGCATTGAGCGTTGGAGCATCACCACTACGGTAACGCGCGCACGCGATAAAATCAGCCACAGCTTGAGCAGATGAATTACGCGCTAACTGTAATTCGCTGAACTGCGCTTGGTTGGCTTCGAGGTTTCCTGTTTCGGTTGCTCGACTAGTTGAAAAATAAAACATTCAGTTCTCCTTACTTGAACACAACACGAACCAGATCACCCGCCGCAGCGGTTAATGCTGTATCTTCTTCGACATAGGCAAATACCGCTTCGCCTTCTGCACCTGTTGCCAGTGTGATTTGACCATTAGCAACAATAACCGCTTGGCCTTTCTTGTAAGTGCCAGCGGCGGCACGCACGTTTAGGAACAGACCTTGCATTGGCTGAATTGCAACAACCCAATCACCCGCCTTGATTACATCGTCAACCGTCTGGCAGCGCAGATAATCAAAGTTGGCCACATACAAAATATTCGCTTCTTTACCATCAACTGATGGCGTGAATTTAGCGGTAGTTTCATCATAGAAACCGATAATACCCGCCTTGGTATCAACTGCTGCCGCACCTTCACGGTGTAGCAATGGGTTAGTGAATACACCACCCGCATGAATTACACGTTTTTTATTCGCCATGTTTTACTCCGGCATATCTGAAACTGATTGAGAGGAATTGACTTGCTGGAATGAACCATTCAGGCCATGTGATACATTGCATTGAGCATATAGCTCTTTCAGTGGGTCACCACTTAACGCATTAACAGCCGTATCGGACATACCGAATTTAGCTTTCACGGCTTCACGCATCGCATTTACTTCTTTATTAGCATTAGCGTTTAGCTGCTCTTGAAGTGGAGCGATTGCAGCATTTACAGCGGCTGTGATTTGCTGCTGTAGTTCACTGTTGTTCGCGGTGTCGGATTTATCCTTTTCCGCTTTCTCTTTTTTCTCACGCGCAGCTTTCTCTTCTGGCGTTTCCTCTTTCTTTTCTTCGGCATTCATTTGGTTGTACGCATTCAGTAATTCAGCATCAGATTTACCTTCTGTTTCGATGCCTTTCGCCTTCAGCGCATTCGTGATGATTTCTTTCATCGGGTTAGTTTCCTTATTGGTTTTAACTTCGTACTCTGTTGGCTTGCGCACAACTTCGATAGGCTCACCAACGAGTTCGGCGTCTCCGTCATCGTTCATGAGGTATTTTTGCTGGTAGGTTTTACCTGATTTGTAGTAAATGAATTTATCGGGCCATACCATTTCGGGATAAGGCCAATCATCGCCACTGGAAGCATTACGCAATGCCGCACGTAATGCGGAGTAGATATCTTCAAATGAGAATGAATTGTTAGCGAAAAAGAACTTGGCTTTGTTGAATAAGCCTTCTTGTGTGCAGTTTGCTGCATCAATAAGCTCTGCTGTTTCAGTTTCTAGCTTCTCACCCTCGCTATTCACAAACATTCCCACGCCATCTTCTGGCGTAGCTGCTCCTGGTTCTGATGCTGGTAAAATAGCGATGTGATCAAAGTGCATGTTTCTGGCGACCCATGTATAGGCTTTACCCTTTGACTTGCCTTTGTTCTGTTCGCGCTGTAGCAATAGCCCTGTTGATACATGAATGGGGTCGGAACTATTACCCGCTATAATGTTATCGATGCGAGATAAGAATTCTTTCCCCTTCTCGCAGCCATCAGCAAATCGACGGTTTACTTTCACATCCATGATGACCTTTTCGCCATCCTTACGGACGTTTTCAGCCCATGCCCCAATGTGATATTGGTTTACTGCCCGAGGCATGTCTGCAGATACATAATCAGTGCCGATTTTAGGGTGACCATATGGACACTGACGCCCCTCCATCGATTTAAAACTACTGTTAATCTCACTGGCTGGATATAAGCCCCCATTCATCACAACATCATCGATGACAGGCACAACGCCGCGAATGACGATATGCTCATCACCATCGATAGTTTCAGTTGAGATATTGGAGGAATTGACAGCCAGTGATTTAACATGAATGCTGGATAGCTTCATGTGTTGGCCTCTTTATGAATTGCTAGTTGATTCCTGTTGCTTTTCTTCCCACTCATCACGCGACTGAATGAGCCTGTCTAGAATGCTAGGGTTATGCAGTGTGCCATCTTCATTCAGCAATACTGGCTGATTGCCACAGTAGCAGTTATAGCGATTCCCGTTGATTGAGTAGAAATACTCCACCTCTTCAACAGTGAATATCTTACCGCTACGTGCTGCATGACTCGGTCTTGTTGTTGGCTTAAGCGCTGATATCCATAAGATGCCAGTTTTCAGACCTAACCTTTCGCTAGCCCATGTCGTTTCATTCCAGTTTGCCCTACGAAGTGCGCCAACTTGTTCAGTCTGTGCGATAGCCTTTGCTCTGGTCATCGATACATCTAACCGCTGGCTAACTATCCTCGCTGTTTCGCGTGGGTTTATGCCTCGTGCTATTGATGTGCCGATAACATTTGCTAAGTCAGTGCGTGCAGCATCAGACAAGCCGCGCCAATCGCTATAAGTAGAGATAAACGCCGCTGCAACCTGATTTTGGTAAGCAGGCTGTGACAGTAGATAAGTGAGTGTTGTTTGCTGTGCGTAGACTTCGGATTGAACGGCTAAGTTAGTGTAAGCATTCAAGGTGCCTCGCTCATACTCATCAGATACATACCCAAAAGCCCACAATCGCTCGTCGCCACCTTCTAGAAGGTAGTCATCAAGTATTGATTGCAGGCTTTCAAGGAACCTAGCGTACTCTGTAGGACGTTCCGCTAGGTCATACACATAAACGCCAGCGTTAATCTTAAAAATCGTGTCAGGCTCATCCTGTGAGTTTTTAGCGAGTATGTAGCTTTGAGTGGGTGATTGCGTTTTCTCTCTGCCAGTAAATGACAGGTCGAATAGTTGCTTGAGTGCTTTCTTGAGTTCGTAATATCGATTATCAATATCACGGAACATCTTTCTAACTTGCCGTCCTGATTGTGTTGGGTCAGCCTTATTCCTTGGTATTATCGGCGACCCTATCTTTTGATTCTTCATCATCGACTAATGGGTCTCCTTTGGGGCCTGACTCTGGCGGCTCGCTGTTCTCAAATTCAGGCAACGTTGGGTACTCGCCAAGTGCCCTAATCTCGTTCTCCATTAGAACTGAGCGCCCGAATGAGTTTTGCGTCTTCATTGCAACATCAGCAGCTTTACTCATGTTATCCAGCTTTTCAGATTGACTAGGCGCAAGCAAATCAGACCAACTTACTGTTATCTCATCTTTTTGCTCAATAACGCCAAGTTTTCCAAGTTGATGAATTAGGTCGGTGATGACTTTTGCGAGAAACCCTTCACGCCTTGATTTACAGGTTCTAGCCCAATCCTTCATATCCTCAGTTGAGGCACGCTCACCTGTAATTTGACCGATAAGCACCTTAACTGGCATGTTGATTGATGCCGCAAACTCAGCTAACAATGTACGCCATGTTGGCTCAGGGTCAGCAGCGGCAACCGATAACACCGTAGCAGTTCCCTCTTGCATAAATGAAGCTGAGTCAATGCTTTGGTTTAAGCGCCTTACTTGCTCATCCAATGCGTCAGGTAGGCCATCTAGATTAGTCCCCAGCGCCTCTGCTAGCGCACCAAAGTCAACATCCTTACTAAAGCCGTAGTTAAGTTGTCGGCTAGCGTTCTTAAGGAATCCCTCTGCGCTACCTCCAGAAACCTTTTCGATGTCGAGTAGCTTGTTATAACCTTTTCTCAGTAAAGATACGCCGGATGACATTTTTCCATCAGCAGCGCCTTCGATAAGCGTTATAACTCTGTCAGGATGAATATCAATTATTCGAGATGGTGACCCGTCACTATCATCCCCCACAGCCATTTCAGTAAACGAATACATCGTTGGCATGGAGTAGTTTTCGCTTGCTTGGTCTTCATCCCAAGTTTTAACATCAAGCTGCGCTTCCCATGCAGGGATTAAGCGAACAATAGCCTTATCTTTTAGTTTTTTAACAATGCCAGTATCGACTGGCTCATTCCAAGGCCTGTTATCTTTGATTTGGATGATTAAACCAGAGTATCGACCAACTAAATTGCGCTTATCAGCCTCTACAACCTGTTCCCAGTGTTTTTTGAGTAGCTTATTAAGGCCTTTATCCCATTCAGTTGAACCGTCTTGATCTGCTTCTTCGTCACCTTCGAATATTTCAGGGTAATCAATCCAGCATCCTGATATATATCTATCAACCGCAGCGCCGCCTAGCGCATTGCGATCATATAGCCTATAGAAATCATCAAAGCTTAGATTTTCAGGCCAGCCAAACTCATTCCATATTCGAGGTCTTTTAGTGTTGCCAGTTCCTAGCGACTGAACGTAGGACATTCTAGCTCTTTGTACGGCTTTCAATGCGTTATTAACCGCTAATGATAGCCGTTGTTGATTTACTTCCATTCTTGCCCTCATTAACGTTTTCTAACTAGCATTCCGACAATTACTGGCTCACTCAGCTCAGTCAATGCATAAACTGTGGCATCCATTCTGTCGGGTGACTTCTTGGCAGTTTGCGGCACGTATTCCATCATCTGGTTTTCCAGTGTGAATAAGTTACCTCTGTGCCCAACCCTGCCCTGTGCATATAAGGCTGATATTGGCTCAGCTCTGGCGAACTTACCCTTGCTAGCATGGATGCGAATAATGCGACCTTTGAAACCTGCATTCTTCAGGGTGTCTTCAGCCATATCGCCCCCTTGGTTGGTTTCAATGACTATTGCGTCAGCCTTATGATGTTCATAGGCCCATATCGCTTTTGTCGCCCAACCATTCGGAGAGTATTTGCCGCTGTAATCACCATCGACCGTAAATTGGCGTTTATCACCACCACCATATGCGCTAGCCACTGCAATTCCGCTTTCGTCACTCTCGTCTGAGTTTGTCGCTTGCGGGTCAATAGCTACTACCGTTCGAGCTAATGGCTCTATGATATTCAGTTCACGAGCCGCATTAATCATTTGCTCATTCCACAGCGCTCCTTCCTCATTAAATCTGCGAGGTCGTTGCATATACTGTGCTTCAAATGTTCTGCGGTGTGACTCTAAAGCCGTTCGGTGTGATTCATTGTGCTTGAATTCCCACAGCCAGCCATCATCAAGACCATGCTCAATAGGTATAGCGTGAGAGTTTTCAGGGAATAACTCTTGATACGATTGTGAATTATCAATGACTACGGGTAAGTAAAGGTGATGCCACTTCTCACCAGAGCCGCCACGCAATAGGTAGCCGCTCAAATCGTGATAATGAATACGCTGCATAATCACAATCATTGGCGTGGTTTCGATAGCCAATCGTGATTTGATTGTTTCGTTAAATCGATTATTTACACCATCACGAACGGTCTCACTGTATGCATCATCTGGCTTGACTGGGTCATCTATAACCAATGCACCCTGCCACCCTGATTCCATGTGGCCAGCTCGAAAGCCTGTCACCTGACCTGCGGCTGACGAAGCATACACGCCACCGCCAAACTCATTCCACCACATAGCCTTACTATCGGCATCATCGCGCAAAGTCATTGGCCACATAGATTGAAAAGCTTGAGACTTAACCATGCTTCGAGTTGTCGATGAGTTAAGCAATGCCAAGTTATGGGAGTATGAAAGGTGCATGAAACGGGCGCGGTTATTTATCGCCATTCCTCGACCCATCATGTTAATGGTTGCGAGTTCTGTTTTTGTATAGCCTGGAGGAACATTGATTATCAGTCGGGTAATCTCACCACTAATAACCCTATCAAGCGCATCCTGTATTGCATGATGATGAGGCGCGACAATCATCTTGCCGCCAGTACGTTGCTTGAAGAAGTATCGAGAAAAGTATAACCCGTCCTCTTCGCACTCTAATTTACGTGCAAAGTTTTTTTGCTCAACAGTCGTCCTCATTTAGCATCTCCTGTCGAGCGTTCCTGTATTCTTCTTTTGTTAGCGTTGCGGTTTCTATTGGCCCACCGTTTTTGCCAGTAAGCTCTGTTTTACTTAATTCAACAAACGCGCCAACGCTTCTATGCCTACCTATCATTTCTAGGTTCTTAACTTTGTCAGGCCATTTGATTTTCTTCATGACGCCAACCAAATCACGTTCGCCATCTTTAGACTCGAACATTTCAGCTAAATCCATACCGCTTAATGACGTACGCCAAACTTTAGGCCACTCATGAATAGGCTTTATGCCTCCATCATCGTGGAGAATGTCCAGTACATCCATTTGGTCTATATCGACTAAACGCTTAAGCACGTAATCAGCATCGACATCCAGCCTATCACTGCGGTTATTCATTAGTTCTTGAATTCGTTTTTCAATGTCAACATTTGTCAACAGGCGGTTAGCTTGTGACCGCGCGGTTTTATCGCTGTACCCCGCACGAATAGCCGCCTGTGTAGCGTTCAAATCAACGAGGTACTCACGACAAAACATTTTCTGTTTATCTGTGAGTGCCATTCTTTTTTCCTCATAACAAATTAAAAAACTCACCATGATGAGCTTTGTGATTGGTTATTCTGCTACTTCAACCACAGGCACATATTCAACGCTGCTAATCTCATCAGATGAAATGTATATCCATGCACCGTCAGCTTGTGCAATTGCGATTAGGCCATTAGTCACGCGAGGCTCTTTCGTTGTCATCAAGCCTTCGTATGTTGTGCCGTCTTTCTTTGTTGCTGTTACTGTGTATGTTCTTGACATTTGATTGCCTTATTCACAACGAACCCATGCTTAGCGATGAACTCACCTACCTTGTCGTAGTTGGGCTCAATACCAAGCGTTAGGCAAAATAGTTTCAAAGTGGATATGTATGGATTGACCCACCATTTAAATTTCACTGAAATCTGTAATGCTAATGTTCCTGTTTTCATACCCCACCTTTCAGTGCGTTATAGAATGTCTTAGCGATAGTTTTAATCTGCCGTACATTGCCGCGACCAGTAACAGTGATGCGCCTTACCTCTCCAGCCTGACGCAAACAAGCTGTTAGCTCACCATCGGTTACATCTATCTTTGTTCCGTATCCTGTAGCCTTGGCGTCTATGTTGTATTTCTTCATATTCCACCCAATAAAAAAGGCCGCTGAGCGACCTATTCATCTACAAATAATAATTTTGGCTGAGTGAGGGAAAGTATTTGCTCATATTCCAATTGCAATGCTTTCTTCTCTTTCTTCCTCCCATTCATTAACTGGCTGCCTAGTCGACCTTTTAATTCTGACTTTGCTGCTTTTAATGCATGCCGATGCTGGGCTTCTTCGCCTAAATCTTTCCAGCGATTAATTTGCTCTGCCATCCAGTTAAATGCTTGAATGAATTTTATCTTAATAAGCATTGCTGCCTTACCTGTAAAACTCATAACCAAGAGCATGTACCCGTCTTTAGATAACTTGTACATTGGCTTAATGTCGCCATTTTTATCAATGTAATCAGTGGGCTCAAAATTGAGCTCAGCAAATTCCTCGGGGCAATCATTGATTGTTTGCTTTATTTTCCTCAGTACGTTCTTGTGAGTTTTACCGAAATAGTCGGCAATCTTTTTACTGGTTGTGAATACTTGCCCGTCGGATGCCATAACCATCTTCTGGAAATTAAATTCAGGAATAACGACTGTATTATTCATAGTGCTTACCTTACTTAGTAATGAGCCTTTGCCACATAGGAAAATCAGCCCATCGAAGCGCACCAGCTATAACTGATTACCTCAAAGACTCATTACCTAAATATTGGCTCGATGTTTTTAGATGTGTGTGCATGTGGTGCACAGGGTGAAATGCGTACTACTGATTACAAAACTTGAATAAATGTAACTTTCTTTTAACTTTACTTTCGTAACGTAACATTAAGAGGGGTATGGTTATTACATCGCTAAGTTATTAGTTTCATATATATTCCTACACTTTTAAGCCTCAACACCAGGGGCTATTTTTTTGCCATTAAAAAGCCCCCTAATTGGAGGCTCATATTTGTAATATCCGTTTGAGATTACTACCTTTTTAAGGTTGTGGTCATTCACGATTAACGTATAGTTGCGTTACATTCATGAACTATTATTCTCGCTTCGCCCCGATATCTGGGGCATTTCTTTGTTGTTCAATTTCCCGTATTGTTTTCTTGCCAAGATTGTCTTTAACTAGTGGGAAAATTTCCTATTGCCCAATTTAAGAACCCATACACATGCATAATCAACCAATTAATGTCTTACTCATAATCATCCCTATCCTTGTATGTATCCTAATTGTTGTTTTTAAAGACAAAAGAGAACCAAATACAATGACAATTTTTGTAAAATTCTCTATCTATTTATTAAGCGTTCTTGTCTTAATCAATTTAGTTTTTTTTGCAAGAGCGCATACGGGTTGGTATTAACAGGCCACTCGCCTCAATGTAATTTTAAATTACTTCTAGCCGCTTCAATCTCTCGAATGGCGTTCTTGTCTAAATTGCACTTTGCTATTGATTTCATCGCATCAACTAGAAGTTGCGGCATATCACCCCAATCAACATTCTCAGGAATATCAGGCTGAGGGCAATCAGCGGTTAGTTGTGCCGGTATCGGTGGCGACTGAACGGGAATCAATACCTCTTTTGTAGTTCCGCAACTCGCTAACAACATCATCAGGAACAGCAGTATTAGCGCACTCATTGTCTTTGAGTACTGTTTTGATAACAGTCTTAACTTTGACATGTTCTGAGTCCTCTAATTGCTTTGCTTTGATGTTGGCTTGTGAAATTCGGTCAAATATAGAGAGCGCCCGATAGGCATTAAAAACTATCAGGTTACTCTCTATGATTTTTTGGTCTTTCTGGTCGCTCAGCTCTTTCTCATGAGCTAATGCAGAAAGAATCCAGAGGGAAAAAAATAGAAACGCAGCAAGCCAACCAGTTATTGGGCTAGTTATCCATTTCATATCACGACTCTTTCACTGACAGCGCAGCATCACCAATTGGTAGCGGTCGGTTGTCTACTTCAACGCCATCAGGCCAGCGATAAGCAACAACTCGGTCAGTTCCAAATGCTTTAATATTTACTGCGTCTGATTGATTGCCACCCAAGATAAGAAGTGAACCATTTGCAGTTTTACCAACACAGAAACCAACATGGCCACCGCCTGAGCGTGAAAAGCGAACAATACATCCATATTTAGGCTCTGTTAGCTTTTGCCCGAAATTATCGTATGAACTCGAAGCATCTTTGCGAGGAGATTTAATACCAGCACGCTCTAACATGGCATTGACGAAACCAGCACACCAAGGAACTTTTCTCGCGGTTCCGACTAGTCCACGCAGCTTGCTATCAATCCACATTTGGTCGACTGCTTTCGAGCCCTCAGTGGTATGCTCAGACACTCCAATTTCTTTTCTGGCTTCAGTTAGCCATTTAGGTTCAGTCATTATTCACTCCCGCCTTACCTTTAATCATGTTGCTGACTTTCTCAACGCCCCAATATCCAATCATGACACTAGCGATATAAGCTAAATCAGGATTCATACCCATAAGCGCTAATAAGTCCTTTGCGAACCAACCAAGGAATGCACACAGCACACCATCCAGCAATGTTTTCTTCCAACCGCCGCCGCTATACATACTTCTAAGTACAGCCACAGTACCAGCAAGACCAGCTGCTACCCCCTGCTCTTTGTATTGAGTGAAGATGTAAGATAGGGAGTTGGATAGCTGCTCCCAAAATTCAGGGGTTTCTTTCATATTTTGCATACTCACCCCCTACGTTGGAGGAATTTAGTTAATAAATAGCCGCGCACAGTTCATTAGTGATAGTAAAAGGTTAGCAGTCGAATCTGTGGCGGCGTATACGAAAAAGCCCCACCGAAGTGAGGCTCTATAAGCTGCTGACGTTGTTGTCACTCTTATCACATTAACAGCTATTTTACGTACGTAAAGTGATTTAATGGATTTTTTCTACATATTTATCCATTTCCAAGGTTATATCTAACCACATCAACATTCCGTCGATTTGCCCCTCCGCTTTTTGTAGCTTTTTCCCAATATGGCCATCAGAGCATTTGTGCTTTTTAGCCAACTGAATGAATGTCATACCAAACAGATAATAATCGAGTAGCAGGTCATGCATTTCGCTATCTTTCCTATTTAGTTGAGCCATGCATTCGGAGATAATCATTGCATCATCTTCGCAACACTGGTCTCGTGACTTCACCTTACTTGGAATTAAACTACTGAACCCAGCCGCTACGGAATACCATTGCACTGATTCTGTATTATCCGCCGCCCAAGCTCCCCATCGTTCCAACACAAGTTGAATATCGCGCATTGTTCACCTCATGTTAATTTGCGAGCTTTTGCAGGTAGCTTCAGGTTTAATACATTTCACAATAGAAACGGCACTATCTAATTCTTTGGCGAGACTGGACGTGCCTTTCACTCTTGTTTTATATATCGTCATTAATCGACCATTAATAACCACATGACCTTCTGCATTAACATCTTTCGAGTATTTTTTTACTGTTGCTCTATAGCATCCTAGGTATCGAGATACTTCAGCCATATTCCCGTACGTTTTGATGAGTAATTCTGGAATGGTTGTTATTTCAGTCTTCATAAATCCCCCATCTGATAAGTTATGCCGTGCTGATACCAATCAGGAAGCGTGAACTCAATCCGACCTGTTACACCTTCACTACGCAGCTCTTGAAGCCGTTTAAGCTCACCTTTCATGTGCTGGTATAAATCATCCATCTGCCACGGTTTTAACTTTACCGATGTTCCAGCCAAACGAGCCACGCTATCAATAGTCATCTCGCTGTAAGTAATAACAGCATGAGCATTAAATTCGTGTGGGTCTTCGCCTAGTTTTCGGTGACAGCCAGCGCAGTGTGAGAAGGCATTGAGAGGATGATATCGAGTTGCTTTGTGTCGTCGTGATTTGAAGTGTGAGCAGTGAAGTTTTGAAGGTTCGTGTCTAAAGTGTCTTCCGCAGTAGTCGCATTCGTAATCTGTTCGTTCCCTGACTAACTGCGAAAATACAATATCGTATTTATCGCGTTTTAGTGCCATCTATGCCCCCATAAACCCCATCGCTAAAGTAACAATCGAAAAGAATAGAATTACGTGTCGCGTTCTAATCATGCCCTCACCTCACTCAACAAAGAATCCATGCGTTTTAGGAGTGTGCTACCCATACCTTGCACATTAGCCTTTTCGACATAGACCATTCCACGACCTACTATTTCATCGTCTATTTTCTTAGGTGCTGGCTTGAAAACTTCGGTAAACTCACGTTTAACAATCTGCACAGCATCAGGTGATATTCTATATCTCAATGTACCTTTGCTTTTCCCTACAACTGACACAGCCGAAAATTTACGCATTAGGCTGATAATGTAACTTGCCGTTGAGTAAGGGATTCCTGTTATGTTTTGCGCTTGTTTTGTGGTGAAATATTCAAGCTCTCTAACCGCTTTGATTATTTCAATCGCATTCTTACCTTGCTGAGTCATAACTTCTCCTTGTTTAGATTGTGACGATTTATTAACTCCCTGCGGCACTCATTTAGATAAATGATTAGCTTATGCACTTCATCTAAACGTTCATCTAGTTGCTTCAGTTTTTCTTCAGGCGTCATCTCTCTTGCTGCTCCTTGAGTTATTCCCTGTGACCGTAGTAGTTATATTCATAACGAGTTGTACGCAGCTTTACGCCACTTTCTACCGCCCAAGCTGTCGAGTATTCAATTAAGCTACTCATGCGCTTCTTGCCCATCTGAGACGTGCTCTCGCGTATATTTAACAGCTCACCTTCGATACCCTGAATTAACGGTGATTCTTTCGCCCCTGTAGTAACCATCCAGTGACCTGACACAAATACATTCTTCCACTGCCATAATTTCAGTGGTTCATTGTTGAGTGTCATTTGCTTTGATACATCACCACATAGCGCATGAAACATATCGTTCTGCGGTAGTGTTCGGCTGGATTCTGAGATTTTTACTTCTAGGGGAAATTCTTCGTTGAGGGGTAAGGCGTTTAGTGCTGCTATCAGGTTATCTCGTATTCGTTTATTTCTTAGAAGAAACTTTGTGGCTTTCTCCAAGTTAACCTCCTATTCAATTTTTCAGAAACACGTGGTTGAATAAGAAAAAACAAATGTAAGCCATAGATATTAACCAGAGGATTATCGCGGCTGCTGATATGACCTTCATCGTGATAACAAACCAGTTATTATCCCCGTCAAATATCTTCAGCATGATAAATGCCATTGCAAAGCCTAATCCGCAAAATAGGTTCATGCTGATTTTATACATCAATGTTATTGGGTCACTCACTGTTAGCTCTCCTGTTCCTACATGCACGCTCTAGCTTCATCAACGGCTTCATGTGCGTTATTAGCTCGATAACCTTCGTAGAAGTACAAATCCCAATCATGCATTGTGTACATAGCATTCCACTCGCTTTTGTATCTGAGCTTGCAGATGGCTTTAATTTCATCTTTAAATTTTACAAGCTCATTTATTTTTACGTTATCCATCATTCACCCTCTGGCATTGGTGGGAGTGGCAGGTTGCACCAATGACTTACTTCTGTTTCATCAAACCATTTGCCGCTCTTAATATCGTAAAACTCACCGCCTAAAATCAGCATCCAGCCAGCGCGAGTTTTACCTCCTGCACAAAATAAAATGAACTCACAGTTATTTGGATATTGTTCGCTCACCTTAACCCAATTAGTTCCCTGCATTAGATGCCTCCCTCTGTTAACGTTGTTCCTTTCATCACTCAACACCTCGCTTAATTGCCCGCTTAGCTTCTCTGCGTATTGCTATTCCCATCCGTTCTAGCCAGTCTGCGTATTTCAGCATTGCGTCTAGTTCGTTTTCGATGCGAGGGAAATCGTCAGTGCTAATATCAACTTCAAACCGACCAAATTTGTCTTTTTTTACTGTTAATTCTTGCTCTAAACTGGTGTCGCCGTTGTGGTGAGTAACTTTAAATCGCTTTAGTTTGTAGTCGTCTTCAAGTCTGAATAGCGTTAACTTCATCTTAGTTTGCTTGGTTTTCATCCTAGAATCCCCGCTTGCTGAAATACTCAATTCGTTCAAGGTTTCGGTATGCCTTGCCTCTCGGGTAGCAATTGCGAATTTTACGAAGGAGATGTTTTTCCTCTGGCATCGCTATAACTTTCCGCTTGCTCCACATTAATCGACCTGCGTCTATGTAGTGAGGTGTTTGAAGCCAATTTCTATCCTTGTGAAATAATACGCTCATCTAGAAGTCCTTATGATTTGGTGTGTTACTTGAACCCGTGTTTATTTTTCAGGTCAGCAATGATTGATAGCGCTTTGTCGCGCTTGGTAGGTATGACTGCGCTTTCAAGCTGCAATATCGGATCGGGTATCTTCTCGCCTGATTTGATTTTGTTGGCCATGACTTTTAACTCAGATGCACAAAGTTTTATAACTTCTGAATCTGATAGGTTGCGGCTTCGCATTTCTGAGTAAACTTTAGTGACAATCCAGTAACAAGCATTTGATGGCCAATTAAACCTACGCCAGCCTCGCTCCGAGCAATACTTTTTGAATACTTCGTATAGTTCGGCTTCGGTGGGTAATCCAAGCTGAGTGAAGTCTTCCTGTTTGCACCACTGAACAAACTGACCAGGAGATGGTAAAAACGGGCTAGTTTGTTGCCTTGCAATTTTCATCCCGACGTTTATTTGCTCAAGTGTCCTAATTCCATTTTCAATGAATGCGATAGTCCATTGACGTTTAAATTCGTCAAGGTCACTTTGTTCTTTGAAGTTGGCTATTGCTGCTGGGAATGTTGCTTTGAGCTGTCTAAAGAGTTCATTAAATACTTGGGCTACTTGCTGCTTTACCGCTTGCTTCTGCTGTGTCGGCGCATGTGCTGCCATTGCTTGCAGTGCTGTTGAATCACGCTGCTGGATTGCTGTAACTAGTGATTTCATACATCGATACCCTCCATCCATTCAGTGCTTTCGTAGTCTATCGATTGTCTTGCTGGCTGCTGGCTTCCTGACGCTCTTTGCGTGCGGTTTGGCTGCTGACTTTGAATAACCAGTGTTGGCCACTTCTCACGGAGTTTTGCTGGCGATAAAACATTGCTACACCAGAACGAATCTTTGTTCGCCCATTTGAACATTTTGCAAATGTCTTGGTGGGTGTGTCCGTCTAGCTGTCTCATCAGTCGAACATCGTTAGCCCAAGTTGACCAGTTGGGCTCTTTTGTTGTTGGGCTGACTATCAGGACTTGTGAGTAAATCCATTGAGCCGCTTTCAGGTCATCAGCATTTCCCCACTTGTTACCTTTGGGCGAGCTAACAACCGCATCAGGCTTAACAGCTAAAACTTTTTCAGATGGTCGGTCAGAGGATTCGTTAGAATTCTCGGACGAAGATTTATTAATATCTTTTACTGTATTTGAAATAATGTCTTTGGTGATCCCCTTTTTCGGGGATACCGCTACACGTTTTCGGGGATGGTTATCCCTGTTTTCAGGGATAGTTTTCCTTGTTTTCGTGTATACCCATTCTGAGACGTTTTTATTGATAGAAATGTATCGGTTTTGGCCTATTCGTCTAACGTGAATAATCCCTCTAATTTCAAGCACTCCGACTGATTCAGATACAGGATTTCTACCTAGCTTAGTTTTCTCTTCAATCAAGATGTTTTGTATTCTGTCCTCTTTCTTTTGCCACCCCCACGTTAAGCGAATAATGGCGTTTAATACCTGCCATTCCCTACCCGCTAGTTGGAGGACGCACAGAGCATCTTGAATTTCATTTGCTACCCGAAGGTAGCCATTATCAAGATCAGCCACCTTAACCTCTGGTTTGTCTGGTATCAGTTGTTTGTTAGCAAAGTCCACATGCTTAACAACGTTCATAACGACCTCCATATCGATTTGTTGTGTAATTAATATTCATGTATAATTACTCCCGATAATTAGTTTCTTTAAATTAGATCCAATTGAGCCTCGCTTCGTGCCAGATTTGAGGCTTTTCTTTTTACTTTCCCTTGCCCTTCAAGTACCTGAATTAACCTTTCTGCATAGTCACCTTCAATCACTACGCTTCTAGACTTTTCAGGCATTGATACAGCTTCAGTAGGTAAGCCATAACGAGCTATAGCCTTACAAGCCAAGCTGAATATGCGACTCTTCTCTCTACTAGCTGAACTCGGGTGAATACCCATTGCTTTAGCGAATCCGTCATTTCCATCTTTAAACATCATTTGAAAGAAATAGGTTTCGAGTGTTTCTGGTTTACATGTGATTTTGATATTTTTTGCTGTGTCCATTTGTTAAATTCCTTTTGACGTAGTTAGTCCGTTGCTCACGATCCTGTGAGTTAAGTTTTGTATTGATACCCTTTTTCAGGGTTGAAGATTTAAAGAGCGGTAAAGTTATGCGGCTTGCGGTGGGAAAACGTCATCTAATGAACATTTCGCACCAAGTTTTTGTAATGCCTCAACGATTACTCGACAATCATTAAGACTAGGCGTTCTAATACTTAGCTCGTAGTTTGCAATACGAGATTGACCCCATCCGATTGATGAAGCCAAAACAGCCTGAGAAATTCCTAATTTTTTTCGCTGTTCTGCGATGTTATTCATTGTGTGTATCCTCCATGTCTACAACCCCTATTACACACAATATGTGATTAACTGTCAATCACGAATCGTTTAAATACTTACATCACGTTTTGTGTTAAAAGATAAGCATGAAAAAAATAAATGAAATTATCGGCGAAAGACTGAAGTCTATTCGTGAATCTAGAGGTTTAAGCCAAGCGCAACTTGCAAAGCTGTGCGGTTATTCCGCGGCTTCTAGAATTGGAAATTATGAACTTGGGGAAAGAAAGATAAGTGCTGATGATGCTTTAGTTATCAGTGAGGCTTTAGGTGTTTCACCTGCGGAATTGATGTTTGGTGATAGGAGCGATCAAGTTGTTAGCAATTATGAGTACCCTCTATTTTCCAAGGTGCAAGCAGGTGCGTTTACTGAGAATAGCAATGCATATACTAGAAGCGATGCCATCGCATGGATACCAACAGCCAAGAAGGCAAGCGATAGTGCATTCTGGTTAGAGGTCGAAGGTCATTCCATGACAGCCCCTCAAGGCGGTCGTCCTAGCTTCCCTGAAGGGATGCTGATACTTGTTGACCCTGAGCAAGAGGTTAAGTTTGGGGACTTTTGTATAGCTCGCCTGATGAACGATGAGTTCACTTTCAAGCGTCTTATTCGAGAAGGTGAAAAAGAATACCTTGAGCCATTAAACCCACGGTTCGAGATGATACCGATTAATGGTAACTGCCAGATTCTCGGCAAAGTGGTTAAGTCTCAGTGGCCTGACGACACGTTTTAATATGAAGAGACTGTTAGAGCTGATATCCAACGCTAACATAATGATACTGCTAATTGTTATTGCGGTGCTGGATATCATTCTATTGTTACTGATTGCATTTGATAGCTAATGACAAACTCAAATGAAATGGTTATGGAAGGTTATGTGTCATCATAAGTTAGCGATACTGTATTTTATCGCTTTGGTGATTATTGCTTTCTTAATTGACATTGATGACAAAGACTTCTGGCAACTGTTGTCGATGATTTTTTGAGGTATGACGAGACGTTTTAGGGTGTGTAAATATTGTAATTAATTAATGATGGCAAGCGTTTTTTATACTAAAATAAAGGATCAGTCATGAGTAAATTTGGGTGCGATATGAGCGAACAACTATCAGTATTTAGTGGAACATCAGAAATTACATTTGATGATTTTGCTCAACAGAACGGCATTACTTACTGGCTTGCCTCAGACCTTGCCATGATGCTTGGATATACTGGAATGGATCAGATACACAAAGCCATCAATAAGGCTACAGCCGTGTGTATAAACCTAAACATTCCTGTGTTTGAAAACTTTATCCAGACTCCATCAAAAAACTCTCAGAATGATTTCAAGCTAACTAGATTTGCTTGTTACCTGACTGTAATGAATGGAGATATTAGCAATACAAAAGTAGCTAATGCACAAGCTTATTTTGCTCAGCTTGCAGTTGAAATAGAGGCTGCCTGCCAAGATTATAACTCAGTTAATAGAGTTTACTTGCGCGGAGAGATAACCTCTAGAGAAAAAAGTCTAGGTCATGTAGCCAAAGCCCATGGTGTAGTAGATTACGCGCTTTTCCAGAATGCTGGATATAGGGGCATGTATAATATGAATCTTAGCCAACTAAAAGCACGCAAAGGGATGGGTGGAATTAAAGACACTATTTTAGATTATATGGATAGTGAAGAGTTGGCTGCTAATATATTTAGAATTACCCAGACAGAAGCTAGGATAAGGAATCAAAATCTAAAAGGTCAGGGTCAGTTAGAAGATGCAGCACACACAGTTGGCAGATCTGTAAGGCAAGTTATGATAGCTAACACAGGAACAGCGCCTGAAAGCATACCTCTATCGCAAGAAAAAATTAATAAAGTCAAAAGCAGCATCAAGAAGACAAGAAAAGCATTAGAAAAACATGACAAGCCAAAAAATAAGTAACCAATGAATTACATCCAGCCCTCCCCGCGAGGGCTTTTTTGTGCCCGCAATTCCCCGCCTGTGTGACTCCTGCCACAAATCGTGTCTATAAATAAAATATTTTCCATTTCAAATCATCACGTTAATTCAATAATAATCAAATAAACACATTTTGTGGTTGACATTAAAATCACAATTTGTGAATATACTATCCATCGAAGGCAAGGAGCCATAGATAAACAGGATGTTAGCTCTTTAAGCAGATAGCGCTGAGAAAGCGCAAACCAAAGACAGTATGTTTTGGGATTGGTGTAGATGATTGGCGTGACATAAGCCAACTTCCGAACGCCGGATCATGATTTAGTCACATGACTATGCCAATCACCAAAGCAAACTGAAAGGGGAAAACTATGTGTAACTTTCACGGCTACAACAACGCCAGATCACGCAGAATGGAACGCAGAAAAGCATTGCAGGAATCTTACGAGATAACTAAAAGCTTAAAAGCCGCAATCCATGGCGAACCAGTAGAAGAAACAAAGCGCCCTACCTTATCACTAACACGCAAACCAATTAGCCGAGTTGAGAAAGCAATTTCAATTCGCAGCACTAAAGTTTATGACTCAGCAGATAACACCTGCTTGCCAAATTCTAGTATTTACTCAGCTAAATATCGTAAGACAGGAACGTTATTAGAGTCTGGTGAAGTAACGGCAAGAGCCTAAATAAGAGGTATTTGATGGAAAATAAAGCAGAATTACAGCGCGACTATGCTGAATACAAGAAAAGAGCTAAATCAGCGAAAAGCATGAGTGTTCGCATGATGTATATCTCTATGGCTCTAACGTTAAGAGCAGAATTGAGAAATTAAAGCCCACGGATGGGCTTAGCGCTACAAGCCTAATTTACTCTTGGCTGCTTCCATAAATAATGCAGCAGCTATTCCAGCATTAGCAAATACAGTATCTACTAATTTACCAACAACAGCTTCAGAGCCTTTTTCTTTTACCAGTGAAAGTAAGGATTTTTTATCTTCATCTGGGATGTTAGCTGAGCGGATCATTGCCTCTAGGTTATCAATGGTGTTTTGGTGAATCTTAATTGTTACGGTGTTTATTTGGTTTCCTATTGTGTCCATGTTGGCATAGTCAACACCAGCAGCAGTTAGTGACATGCTTCCTGTATTAAAACCATAACCACCGTCAATTCCAAATCGAATTGCATCATAGTTAATCAACCCTATGTTAACTAAATATCTAACATCATTTGCCAATTGATCCATGCCCAGCTTATCGACAAGCTCTTGAAAAACTTCATCACTAATAGGCTGCATGAGCTTTTCCCTGTCATTCATCATTCGAATAATCATATTGTGTCTCTCTAAAAGAGTTGCCATGTGGTTTCCTTTTCTTTTGGTGGGGTGAATACATTATAACCGATTTCTTTGGTGGGGACTAAAGAAACCACTGGCGCCCTAAGTGGATAAATAAACGGGCACAGTTAACTAATTACAGTCCATTGCGGTGGGCTGTGGTGAGTTGATTAATAGGAGAGTAAGCCAATGGTTCAGTAGCGCGGATAGGCCGCATTTATATGCTGATGTCATGATTCAGCCCCGAGTCGCGTAGTGGCGAGCAGGTTTAGCAGGCCGTTGTGAGGGTTAATAAGCGAATATGCTCTGGTAAAGCAGCGTACAGGCCAAATACGCACCAGTTATTAGCGGCTATAGGCGACATGAACTCAAGGGCATGAGCGCGTCCACTGCGAGAGTGTGGATTATCAATAGGTTGGTGAGTTGATTAATAGATAGGAGATAGAGAGTGAAAACATTCAAAAACGTAACGCTACTCGGAAGTCCTTGTGAAAAATGCGGTGCAGAACAAGCAACGGTGGAAACTAAAAAAGGTAGTGATAATTGGTTTTACGATGGTGACAAAGTGACCTGTGAAATTTGCGGTCACTCTGGGTTAATTGAAACCGATGGCGAATCCGCATGGTGTGTTTGGGATGAAGTTGAAGACTAGCACCGTGTTTAGTTAATAACGGAGGGTTTGTGTATTTATATAAAATAAAAAAAGAAAGTCAGGTCGCTGATTATATAAATCAACGTGGAACAATATTCGTAAGTAAATACTCCTGCAGTCATAGCAGACTAAGGAAAATAACTCGCAGGATGTGCAAGGATGGGAAAATAACAATGAAGTCAATGCTCAAAGATGGCTTCATTTACTGTGCGATTTAATAACGAAGGGAGTATGACAGATAAGTATTTGTGCTTTTCCTGTGATAAAGAATTAAGAGATTCAACTAAGGCATTCATTTTTGATGTTGATTATAGCGATAACCCATGCGCTGAAAATTCAGGTCATTGTAGTGAAGAATGCTTTTATCATTCAACTGGCAGGTTCGATGAATATCGTGATTTGCTGGATAGAAGAGAGTTTATTACTAATAACTCCACCATGGCAGGTGCAATGTTAAAGGCTAGGGGGTGATACGTGACGTACAAAGCAAGAGTCTGGCACTCAATTCTCACAAACCAAATATACTTTGGTAATGTCAACACTGATACGAACAAGGCCACGAAAAACAGGATAGCTATCACAAATGATGCCGTCAATGCTGTGGCTGAGTATTTACTAGCTGTAGATAAGAGCGTGGAATTTACGCTTGAAAGTGGCGAAAAAATAACATTGAGTGTTACTAAGGGGTGATATGGAATTTAAAGGGAGCAAATCGCCGTGGAAATATAATAGCAACATCACTGGCGATGTAGATGACTCTACTGGAGCTATGGTTGCTTGTGTTTACCCTATCTATGATGAAAACGCAGAAGAAATGAAGGCCAACGCCCATCTAATCGCAGCAGCACCGGAGTTATTAGAGGCTTTGATTGAGCTAGTTCAATCTTACGATAAATGCAGCATAGACCATAACGGATTATGTCAAGAACACTTCTTGCAAGAAGCGAATGACTGCACATTCAAAAAAGCCAATTTAGCAATCGCAAAAGCCCTCTGTCAGCAGTAACCCACCGCACCAACACCAGAACCTAAATAACAATCGCTATCAATCGATAAGTGAGGGTTTCGCACATCCAGAGGTAAGCATGAATATTGATAAATACAAACTTTGTTTAGCTCAATCACAAGCTGGAATTGCACGTTATCTCAAGGATGAGAGCGGATGGAGCGAGGCAAACGAAACATTAAAAACAGCATACGGAGTACAGCATGAACGCAAAGCAGAAATACATAAAACAGCAAATATTCGCTCTACTACGCGAATCTGACATGACTGATAAACAAATAGACGAATTAGTTGCTGACTGGAAATTTAAGAAGCAATGCGAAAAGACAAATCGCATTTTACGTCAGGTTGATACTCGCGGAGCGTACGCATTCACGTAAGGATGAGACATGAAAACTTCAGAGCATGAAATCAAGCAACGGCAGGATGCCGAAAGACGACGCAGGGAACGCGAGGAAGAAGAGCAATGGGAGACTAATTTCTCACTAGGTATTCCTCAAGAGTCAACGCCTAGCAGATGGATGAGAGGTGAATATGAGTAAGTATTTAATACCTGCATTCCCTAGTCATAAAAGCAAGGATGCTGCCCTGAAATATGCTTTATCAATGATTGATGAAGATATCGAAAAGCGAAGAGTGCGCGACCTAACGGGCAATGAAATTCAACCAGTTGAAAGGATTTCAACACTAGAATTAGCTCTCGCCGCACTAGTTAAAAGTCAAAACTTAGAAATGTCTCAATTCTACCCTCCTCTACCTGAACATATTAAAGCGCAACGAAGACAGGCTGACTTGGAGCGATATGCAAGGCATTTATTCAAAGATAACTTTGACCCTTACCGTGGCGTCACAGAGTTGCCATTAGGTGGCAGGGTTGTGGGTGACTAATTTTCGGAGGTAATTATGAAATTTGCAAAAGCATTGCGGAAAAAAGCAAAGCTACGACTTGCATTAACAGGCCCTAGTGGCTCAGGGAAAACGTATGGAGCACTAGAAATAACCAAAGGACTTGGCGGCAAAACAGCAGTGATAGATACCGAGAAAGGGAGCGCCTCACTCTACTCTGACCGATTTAATTTTGATGTATTAGAGCTGGACCCTCCATTCACGCCAGAGCGATTTATTGAAGCCATCGGAGCTGCGCAGGAAGCTGGCTATGACAATTTAATAATCGACAGTATCACCCATGAATGGAGCGGATCAGGTGGGTGTCTTGAATTACTGGACGGCCTAGCAAAGGCCAAGTATCGCGGTAATACGTGGTCAGCATGGAGCGAAATCACACCTCGCCACAACGCATTTCTCGACGCAATTCTACGGTCTGACCTGCACATCATAGCAACAATGAGAAGTAAAACGGAAACTGCTCAAGTTGATAAAGGTAACGGCAAGAAAGGCGTAGACAAGCTAGGTATGAAGTCAGAGCAACGGGATGGTGTTGAGTATGAATTTACTACAGTTCTCGATCTAAATCACGAAACTCACACGGCAATGGCAAGCAAGGATAGAACAGGATTATTCAGCAATGCCGAAGTCACCCAGCTAAATGAATTAACGGGCAAAAAGCTAATGGATTGGCTTAATGATGGGCGCACGAAAGCCGAGGTGGATTTATCACACTTCACTGATATTGCAATGGAAACACAAGACATGGATGTACTTAAAAATGCGTTTGGTGAGGCATATAAAGCGCTCAGGGATACACCAGAACAAGCGGAAGCTCAGAAACTATATGAGCTAAGAAAAGAAGAGCTAACTAAACAAGAGGTAGCATAAATGGCTGACATGAACCAATGTAACTTTACTGGCAGGATTGGCAGCTTGGAGTTGCGCTACATTCCTAATGGCTCAGCAATAATGCAATTTTCACTAGCTATTGGCGAATCTCGAAAAGACGACAACGGGCAATGGATTGATAAAACCACTTGGGTTCGCTGTGAAGCTTGGGGAGGTTCAGCGGAATACATGGATAGAAACGCACAGAAAGGAACTCAAGTGCGTATCACTGCCAAAGTTGAAGTTAAGGAGTGGGAAGATAAGCAAACAGGGCAAAAGCGTAGCTCTACTATTTTTAAAACAAAAGAAATCCAAATTCTAGGCAATAGAAAAGAAAGCAACAGCAATCAGGCAGGAAGCCAGCAGCCAGCACGACAACCTCAGCAGTCACAGCAACAAACGCCACAGAATGAGCCACCGATGGATTGGGATGACCAAGAAATCCCCTTCTAACCCTTCCCTATGTGATTTAACCAAAGGATATAACCATGGACATTCTGACACGAATAAAACGTATTGAGTGGAAAATAAATAATGGCCTTCCATTAAATGACTATGACATTGAAGAAATTATGGAAATCTTCAGTGAAGTAAAAAACATGCTACCAACTCAATAATCATTCAAATCCCCGCAAAAAGCTAAACCAATCAGGTAATAAATCATGGTGTTATTCAATGATAGACCATCCTTTGAAAAGGCATGGTTCGCTACCTCATTCCGCGTAGTCATGGGTGGAATGGGTGATGATACGGCAATGCTCATTGCTGAAATGTACAAGCGAGGTTATGAGCCTGACGAAATTGTATTTTGTGATACTGGTTCTGAGTTCGAACACACCTATCATTTCATCGGCTGGCTAAGAAGTTGGTGTAATGAGAAAAAATGGTCAAAAGTAGTAGTTCTGCGTAAGTGGGATAAAGATGGAAATCCACTTAGTGTTATTGAAAACGCAGAGAAAAATAACACACTACCTGCGGCGGCATTTGGCAGTAAATCATGTTCACTTCGCTTCAAAGTCGAGACAGCTGATAAGTATTTCAATAATCATCCAGAATGCCATAAAGCATGGGGAGCTAAGGGTAAAGGAGAGCCGCTTGATTCACACACTGGGAGTATTTTACGTGTTATTGGTATTAATGCCGATGAGCCACAGCGTGCAGATAAATGGAAACCAGAGCATAAATGGACGCAAGTTTTCCCTCTTGTAGATTGGAATATTGGTGAAAAGGAGTCGCTCTCAGTTGAAGAGGTTGGCTTGTATTACCCCGGTAAATCTTCATGCATTTGCTGCCCTCATTTGACTGGCTCTGAGTTAGTCATGCTGCGAGATACTTATCCAAGTGATTTTGGTCGAATTATAGCAATGGAAAATAACTATATTCGTCACGAACTCAGACCCGACTCAACGACAAAGGGAATGTGTCGCAGGAAAACAATCAACCAAAAAATCGAAGAGTATGAGCAAGGCCAGTTGGATATTGCCGAAGGCCAATGCCAACTATGCTTATTACAGTAACCCAAAGATATATTTGCAAGGATGCAAACAGGAGATAGATATGAAAACAGAATACATTTACATCTGCGCTCAAGCTTACTGTAACGACCAAGGCAGCGGCATTAATTACTACACAGACTATCAAAGGTTCGATAACCGTAACGATGCCATTAAAAACGGATGGCAACAGCGTGAATCTGATGATTTTAATATCGGTGTTTTAGTTAATGGTCGTCTGGTATCAGTTGATTGGATGGCCAAACCTGTCACTACCAACCCTGAATCATTGCTAAAAATTGAAGATGAATTGGGATTAATTTAACTCGCAGGGATGCAGTGAATAAAAAAGCCGCCACGGAGCGGACGGCAAGGGGACGTGCAGGAATGAAACTTATAATTTATCTGTGTAAGCAATTTAAGCATAGTTAAGGCATGGAATTTAGCAAGGAAGCTAGATAAAAAAATGCCGACACAGGGAGGTCGGCGAAAATTGCACAGCTTGTTACTACTCTTTCGGGGTTAAGTGTAGAAGGTAAATAAGTGTTTGCCATGAAACGTTTTAATCCTAGCGATTAAATGGATGCAATGAATAAAAAAATGCCGACACAGGAAGCATCGGCGAGGACTACAAAAATAATTAGAAAGTTCAAATTAACTATAGGTTATAAATTAAAAACAATGATGAATTATTTTAATCGTATCGATTAAATACACGCAATAAGAGGAATGAATATGAACGATTTTATGTACCAAGGACAAATTATGAAATTTATCGTACCAGAGCCAGACCCTAAGAATGTTTGCAATCTTTGCGGTGGAAATGTCGGTAAAGATAATTTAATTAAAGGTCAGGCAGCAAATATTTGTTTTGACTGCTCGGATTTAGCAAAGGAAATAGCAGACAAGGAGCGCGAAAGATTATCGAAAAAAGAAATAGAACGCATAGCAGCTATTATTTCCGCTGACGATAAAGGTTTAATTGATATGGGTATGGCAAACGCTTATATGTACGCCGAGCGCTTATATAAAGCTGGATATAGAAAGGTGGAGTGATGGATAAATCAAGGCAGCAATTTGAAGAGTGGTTTAATGACGAATATAAAACAACAATGAAAGTCTACGATGAACCCTTAGCCGAGTTCGTTAGGAAACAGCTATTTATTGTATGGCAAGCATCACGCGAGAGTTTGGAGGTTGAATTGCCATATAAACATCAACCTAAATTTTACTCATATGAAGATGGTATAAATACAGGTCTTAATATGTGCAGAGATATATTAATCAGCAACGGAGTGAAAATAAAAAATGAATAATGAGTTCGCAATTGACTTTAAATTTGTGTATCTCGACCATTTTGATATTCCACATGAAATTAAAGTCAGGCACTTTATGTTTGATGATGATAAAAAGTGGTACAACGAACCATTTAAAACAGGCCGCACAAAACGCAATTTAAAAGTCCAGCTATTATGCAGGTGTCGCTCAAATGACTGGCGAGACAATGGCCGTGACACTAATGAGTTCGAATGCAACCAATGCGGCATGTTTATAATAGTAACTGGAGACCTCATAGAATGAATAATGAGATATTGGAAATAGCGAAGTATTTAAAAAATAAAATAAACGCTGGTGAGGGTATTGATGAATATAACTGGCAAGACATAATTGATGTATGTAATGAGATTGAGCGAATTAACAACTTACATCCTGTTGCATTTATCACGCAAGAAGCAGCAAAAAGAATGAATGACGGCATTGTATCAAACGTTTACGTATCTAAAGATAAATCTCCAGCATTCAACACTCCAATATTTATTTTAAAGTAAATAACCATGCAAATAATCGGATATGTATAACTCATGCTAATACAGGGTTCTGTTGTGCCTGTTACAGAGAAAATATACACACAGCAAGAATGCGAGAGCCGTGCTATGCAGATAATGCAGGTTAGGGATGTTGAGATTAAATGTGGTGAGGTATTCAGATGAGAGTCAATCTAACGCTAAATAGGCCAGATGAGATAGGGTTATTAATTTACGCTAGCAGATGTATAGCGGATTTTATTGAAAGAGGTCATAGTGATTGCGTTTACACAAGACCGAAAATGAAAGTATGGGTAAAGAGAAATAAGTTAGGTAACATTTCAGCCAGCGCCCATAGGTTATAGCCATGAAAACTGACTACGGAGGTAGCCATACACCAAAGGAATTGCGTGATAGATGGCAAACTCCCCTGCCTTTATTTACAGCATTGGACGCTGAATTCGGTTTCTATTTAGATGCCGCTGCCGATAAAAATAACCACCTTTGCACTCATTACCTCACCGAAAAAGACGACTCGTTAAATTGCGACTGGGAAAGTTACGGAGCCATTTGGATTAACCCGCCCTACTCCGATATTCAACCATGGATTAATAAAGCTGCCGAGCAATGTAAAAAACAATTGCAGCCTATCGTGATGTTAATTCCGTCTGATACTTCTGTCGGCTGGTTTAATTCTGCATTAGAAACTGTTGACGAGGTGAGATTAATTACAGGAGGAAGAATATCTTTTATTAATGCAGGAACAAACAAATCCGTCAATGGTAATAATAAAGGCTCAATGCTTTTAATATGGCGACCATACATTAAACCACGAAAGATAATTAGCACTGTCGATAGAGACGAGTTAATTAATATCGGCAATAGAATATTAAACGAATGGAAAATAGCATAGGTGGCCTATGACACCACAGGAAATGGAGAATGGACGCAGGGCTGTTGCAAGGGAGTGCAGAGACAAATTAAAGCAACTAAAAAAACTCAGCGATAAACAAAGCACAGCAATACTCAAAGATTACCTACCTAAGTTTCAATTAACACTCAGCGAAAAGCATAAGAAATTCCCACCTATTATGTGGTTGATTTGGTATGTCAACTCTATAGATAAGGAGATTAATAGTGGATGACCAATATTACACAGTAGAAGAATACTCAAAACTCTTAAATCTATCAAAAGGCACTATCTATAGAAAGCCATCGAAATACTACATGTTTAAAGTCGGCGGCTCATGGAGAGCAAACAAGGAAAGCCTAAAAAAGTTTGAACAGGCGCAGTTTAACGACAATAATGTCTATCGGCTGGCTTTGGTCGGTAGTAAGAGGAAAACCAAATGCCAATATACAAAAGAGGCAGCAAGTATTGGGTCGATGTATCCACCCCAACTGGCGAGAGAATTAGACGCTCTACTGGCACCTCAGACAAAATAAAAGCACAAGAATATCACGACAAACTAAAGCATGACCTGTGGCAGCAGGACAAGCTTGAGAAGCAACCAGATCGGATATTTGAGGATGCAATTATTTTGGCTCTTAAAGATGCCAAGGGGCAAACAAGTTTTAAAACTAAGCAAGCTTACTCTAAGTATTTTATCGCTATTTTAGGCGGAAAAAAGCTCTCATCAATCACTAGTGATGATATTGCAAATGCAATACCGGATTATAGCCCCATTACTAAGCGTAAGTTAACAAGTGCAACAAAGAATAGATATCGCTCTTTTGTTTTAAGGGCTTTTTCACTGGCACACAAAATGGGATGGCTAACCAAGTCATCCTATATACCAAGAATGAAAGAGCCCACTGTTAGGGTTCGATGGCTAGAAAAGTGGGAAGCTGAACTGCTCCTATCTAACATCAAAGTTAAGTGGATGAAGGATTTTGTTTCCATTGCTATTTTAACAGGCATGAGAAAAAGCGAGATATTATCGCTTAAATGGAAAAGTGTAGACCTAGTCAGAAGAGTTGCTCATGTAACTGCAGATAATGCAAAGTCAGGACGAGCCAGACCGGTTCCGCTAAATGACGTGGCCATTGAGATTCTAAATGGAATTGAAAAAAATGGTGACTATGTATTTTCCAACGAAGGAAAGCGAAGGAGTAACTATTATCGTGAATGCTATTACCAAGCATTGGATGATTCTGGCATAACTGATTTCACTTTTCACGACCTCAGACATACATGGGCGAGTTGGCACGCACAAAGTGGAACTCCACTCATGGTACTTAAAGAAATGGGAGGATGGGAGACATTAGAAATGGTTCAGAAATACGCACACTTTAGCGGTCAACATTTAACCAAATATAGTGAGCATGTCACAATATCGACACAGTCGAAGAACGAAGCCAGTCAAAAGTCACATCTAACACTTTTAACTGGCTGATGTAAAACGATTAATTTCACACATCCAAAATTCAAAATCACTTCGACTTTAGATTACGAGTCAGAAGCTGCCATTATGGAAAATATGCCTTTAATTACGCAAGGAAGAACAGTCATTAGTATTGCTCACCGACTCAACACGATTATGCATGCTGATAGGATATGTGTTATTTGCCAAGGAGAAGTACACGAAATGGATACACACGAAAACTTGCTCAAATCAAATGGCTTATACGCCAATTTATGGCGCCAACAAACGCAATAACACGGATAAAAAAGCATCACACCTATAGCAAGTGGTGCTTTTTTACTAAAAGCGCTCATTTTACAACCGATTAAACCAAATCATCGTAGATGAAGCTATAGCACAAGGGGATTAGCTAGGGTATCATGGCGCGCTGAATTACTGGCACACCCTTTTAGCAGTTATAGACATGGCAAAAGAACAAACGGATCGAACTACACTAGATTTGTTCGCTGAGGAACGAAGGCCTGGGCGACCTAAAACAAGCCCGCTATCACGGGATGAACAACTGAGGATCAACAAACGCAACCAACTGAAACGAGATAAAGTGAAAGGATTGCGTAGAGTTGAATTGAAACTGAACGAAGAAGCTGTCGTGATATTGAATCAGTTAGCTGAAGATAAAAATATAAGCCGTAGTGAATTGATCGAAGAAATTTTGATGTCACAACTTGAGCATGTTAACACATCAATACTCAAATAACGTTATCTTGATAAATCACACAAATTTGACAGACTTAGCATCATTTTTTCGCCAGAATAAGGCGTAATATTCTATCTATTTTCGTTCTAAGTGGGCTCTAGAAGGCGAATTTTCACTTCTAGTCCTCTTAGAAAAACAAGAGGTTAATCACTTTATGGCAGTCATAGGCATTTTCTTCGGAAGTGACACAGGTAACACAGAAAATATTGCCAAAATGATCCAAGAAAGATTGGGCAAAGATGTAGCAGAAGTTCACGATATCGCAAAATGCAGTAAAGAAGATATTGAAGCTTTTGATATTCTACTTCTCGGTATTCCAACTTGGTATTATGGTGAAGCTCAATGTGATTGGGATGATTTCTTCCCTACTCTCGAAGAAATTGATTTCGAAGGTAAACTTGTCGCCTTATTTGGTTGTGGAGACCAGGAAGACTACGCTGAATATTTCTGTGATGCTATGGGTACGATCCGCGATATTATTGAGCCTCGTGGTGCTGTTATTGTTGGTCATTGGCCAACAGAAGGTTATCACTTTGAAGTATCCAAAGGTATGGCAGATGACAACCACTTTATTGGTTTAGCTATTGATGAAGATCGTCAACCTGAGCTAACTGATGAACGTGTTGATGCATGGGTAAAACAAATCTCTGAAGAAATGTCTTTAGCTGAAATTTTAGGCTAATAGGTCATATAAAGAAACCTTACCCATAGATTGCACCACTGTCTTGTACAAAATGAATCACTTAAGCCAGTGGCGTAATCTAAAATAACCGATAAGGTATCCTAATAGGATAGGTTCTCAAGAGATTATCAAAATAATGAGACAATGCATGGTTTCTATTTTTATTTTCCATGCCTATAATTGTAAATCAGTTTAGAAGACAACTGTATTGATGTTAAAAATGTCTCATTATTGTTAAATTTATGATTTAAGATACAGGACAAACCCGCATGACAGACAACAACAAAGCATTGAAAAATGCTGGACTCAAAGTCACTCTTCCAAGATTAAAAATTTTGGAAGTACTTCAAGAGCCTGAGTGCCACCACGTCAGTGCGGAAGATCTCTATAAAAAGCTGATCGATATGGGCGAAGAGATCGGGTTAGCAACCGTATACCGCGTGTTAAACCAATTTGATGATGCAGGTATCGTAACCCGTCACAACTTCGAGGGTGGTAAATCTGTATTCGAGTTAACTCAGCAACATCACCATGATCATTTAATCTGTTTAGATTGTGGAAAAGTGATTGAGTTTACTGACGAATCCATTGAAACTCGCCAAAAAAATATCGCTGCTCGCCATGGCATTAAACTATCTAACCATAGTTTATATCTATATGGTCATTGCGCAGATGGTGATTGCCGTGATAATGCTGACGCACACGAAGCAAAAGAGTAATAGTATTCAACCATCGCTGATAAAACGTAATGGTTAAAAATACCAAAACCCTGATAATAAACTTTATCAGGGTTTTTTATTTTAAATATCCATATTTTTTTCACTCAATTAGTGATAATTTATGATGAATAACTTAAATTTAACTATTTATCACTACAATTTTTAGTTAATAAAAAATTTTCCTAGAAACTATAATAGTTGCAATTCAAATCAAAACCCTTATATTATTTCACTGATGAATATATTCTATCATCTAGAATTATACTTATATATCAAAGTGGTATATAAATAACATTATAGATGTTTTCTAATTTTTCATACTATATAA
Organism: Providencia sp. PROV040; assembly: GCF_032706145.1. Taxonomy (NCBI): domain Bacteria; kingdom Pseudomonadati; phylum Pseudomonadota; class Gammaproteobacteria; order Enterobacterales; family Morganellaceae; genus Providencia; species Providencia sp. PROV040. The sequence continues at coordinate 3,319,708 of NZ_CP120530.1, forward strand.
AAATTATTTTATTTCCTTTCTATTATTTTAACTATAATTTAGAAAGTTGATGATTCAAATGTAGCCATAAAGTTAAAATACACTTTAAATGCACAATTACATTTATTGACTAAACTAATTACGTATTTTAGTAATTTGTAAGAGATTATCTGATGAAAAAAACATATCTTTTTCTCAACACAAGTTTTTTCTTCTGGTTTCTTACTTTAATAGGGTGGTTTTTTAGCTATTTATCTATCACCTTATTTTCGTTCGTATTATCAGTGCTATTCTTGATCTTATACTTCAATCAAAAAAAGGTAAGTAAAATGTTCACCAAAAGACAAAACAAGCCCACGCCTACATCGACGTCCCCTTCTATAAGTAATGAGCCTGAAGTGACTGCAAAGATAGAAGAACAAATTACACTATCAACGCCTACTATTAGTGAAGAAAAATCGAATACGGTTATCTCTAGGGACGTTATTTTTGAAGGGAATATTACCTCTAATGAGCAAGTACATATCTATGGAAAAGTCATTGGAAATATAACAGGAAAAGATAATACTGTTAAAGTCATGTTAAACGGCCAAGTCACGGGAAATATTACCTGTAAAGAGCTGGTAGTTAATGGGCGTATTGAAGGTGAGTGCTTATCTGATACTATTTGTATTGAAAATAATGGCGAAATCCACGGTACTATCCATTACAGTAGCTTATCGATTAAAAAGGGTGGGGTTTTATCTGGCCATGCTCAAATTAAAAATCCTCCTCATCAATCGGAAAAAGTTACCATATTAAAAGATAAGTTAAAACAAGACGCTATCATACCCAATGAAAGTGTAAATAACGCTTCTTTGTAGTCTCCATAAAAATAAGGTGAATATACCCACCTTATTTTCAATTTTCATATCAGTATTTACACCTATTAAAACATCTCATTAATATTAAAATATATAGCAAACCTCTTTCCTATCTAGGCAAATGACTGCCATAGTTCCCCTATAGCAGTCATTTGTTACTAAAATATTTTCTACTCTAGAATACAGTAAATGGCATCATTACCATAAACTTAATATCTTTTTCATCTTGGAAAATATTTCCATAACCACCACCATAACTCGGAATATCTGTATGATTATCATATTTGGTAAAATGTAGCTTAAATAGCGTATCTTTTGCTCTACCTGACTGCACGGTATATAAAATATCAAAGTTCCATGCACTTTCTTTTAAGCGTACATCTTGAGCATATTGGCTATTCGTACTTGGTTTAGCATCCCAACCATAAATATATGAGGTTCCGACTTTCCATCCAGCTAAATCCCAATTTTTTAAATCATACATAACACCAGCCATAACGGCTTTTTCATTATTAGCATTCCAGTCTGAACGGCCATCCCACCAGATATCCATGCGGCCATTTGATGTTGCCCAACCAGGGGTCATACGCTGTAGGAAATAACCTTGATTACCTTTAGCTTTTACATAGGTTCCCTCTAATTTAAAATCAAATTCATCGTAGGTATAACCTAATGTCATCGCTTGCAACCAAGCTAAACCGTCATAAACATCATTAACTCCGCCGTCTGAAACCTTGTCTTTTGCTCCATAAAATTGATAAGACATACGTAAATCACGGTCTACAACAGGAACAGCATAGGAAACCTTGGCAAAATATTGGTCCATATAGCTTTTTGCTTGCCCATATGCCCCTTCAAGAACTAAGTTGTTTTTAAAGTCATATTTGAAACCAATTGATTGTAAATAGCTGATCCCAGTTTTACCATCCGCTTCACGAAAATCATACATACTGCGGTACCAAGGTGCTTTATAGCGGTCGGTCCACATATAGGACATGCTGAGTTCACCATTTTGCTCAAAATCAAACACCCCGCCCACCTCTAATCCACGGTATGTTCCAGGCATATAACTCCAATGGGATGCTAATAGCGTTTGTCCCGTTGGTTGAATATAGCCACCTCTCCCCCAGAAAGGGCCATATTTCAATTTTGCGGCCGCTTTATAAAAAGTCACACCACTACGATCCCCTGTCCATTTTTCATCCCAACGTGATTTTGCGTCACTAAAACCAATTTCATTTGGTGCAGCAGGCCCACTGTTCGATAGCTCAATAGCTGTAAAACCCGCTAAATCAAGCCCAATAATGTCCTGAAAATAGCCGGATGAGAAATCTAGGCTGGCATTAAACGTTGAGTGTTTAAGATTATCCGCATACTTTTTATATTTATCACTATTAGGGTCTAAATCTTTACGTGAACGATCTCGTTGCCAGTAGTAAAGGCCACCAGTAAGTTTTGAATCTTCAAAAAATTGCTCCGCATGCATGATTGGCTGGTAACCAATAGGTAGCATCGCTATTGCGATTTTTAAGACGAGCAATTTCCTGCCAGTATTGACATTTTTATTAACCATTCTTGTATTCCTCTAATATTTTTTAATTTTATTTTTCGGCCGAAATACGATTTAACTTTCCATTTAAATCTAAATATTCACAATGAGTTATGCCTCTTGCGATGTATTTAGCCTATTTTTTGCAACGCGAATTATCAACACAGATACAGGCTTTGTTGCCAAAATATGATCAACGACACATTAATTTTAATTAATTGCCATTATCACCAGTGATGACCTTGCTAAAAATAAAATGTAATGAATTGATAAATATAAAAAATATGTAGGGAATACACATAAGAAAGGGTTTAAGATAAAATCAATAAATTAACTGTTTGTACCTTAATTTTTCCTATTTTGTAGGAATTCTCAAAGTTCTATCACCACATTGACCTAATTGCCTTAAAAAAGCTCAGATTACTGAGTCAAATAATTAGGATAAATGTTGTTGTACTGAAAAATAACATACGTAAGTATAAAATTTCTTAACAAACAATAAAGCTAACGGGGTACAGGCTACTGCACCCCGCTGTATTAAATTAACACTTGTTTTGATAATTAATATTTTTCGAATAATGCCTGAATTTGCTGAGGATCTTTAGTCTGAGTTAAGGCTAACTGAAGCAATACACGCGCTTTTTGCGGGTTCAACCTTTCTGAAGCAACAAAACCATATAAGTTATCATCCACTTCAGCATTTCTTGTCGTATAACCTGTTGGTACACGGCTTGAACGAACGACAACCACGTCTTCTTTCGCTGCTTTTGCTAAAGCGTCAAATACCACTTTATACATATTACCGTTACCCACACCCGCGCTTACAATCCCTTCAACCCCTTCTTCTCTCAAAGCTTTCACCGGAGCCGCTGATGCATTGGCATAATTGTAAACAATGCCTACCGCAGGGAGCTTTTCGAGTTTACTGACATCGAATGCCGCTTTGTCATCACGAGGTTGCGCTGCTTGGAAATAAGTGACTTTACCATCATGAATAAAACCTTCTGCCCCACCATTAACTGCATCAAATGCCTGTACTTCAGTGGTGCTCATTTTCATCACATTACGGCCTTGCACGACTTTATCGTTCATTGCCATCAGAACACCGCGCTCTCCAGCAGACTTATCCGTCGCTAAAACTACTGCATTATACAGGTTCAAAGGACCATCAGCGCCCAAAGCTGTTGAAGGACGCATTGCACCAACCAAGACAATTGGCTTTTTACATTGCGTGGTTAAATCAAGGAAAAATGCCGTTTCTTCTAAAGTATCAGTACCATGAGTGATTACAAAACCATCTGTTTTATCGCAATCTTGGTTAATTTTTTTCGCGAGGGTCAGCCAGACTTGGTCATTCATATCTTGTGAACCAATATTCACCAATTGCTCACCACTTAAATTGGCAATTTTTTTGGTTTCTGGCACTGCATTAATTAAAGCATCAATCCCTACTTTACCCGCTTGATAACTGGAAGATGTGGCTGAATCACCGCCACCTGCTATCGTTCCCCCTGTCGCCAATACCGTAATATTAGGTTGAGCGATAGCGGATACGGCAAACAGTGAAACCAATGTCGCCAAAAGCGCTTTATTTCTGTTTTTCATCCTATTTTCCTTTCATTAATAAACTTCAGTTATTATGTGGAATTATGCTGAACTTTATGTGACCTATACAATTATTTTAGGATAAATAATGAATTTTAAGATGATTTATCTGTGAATAAATAAAAAGCGTGAGGCTTGCGACAAAAATCCGTATCATAAGCCGTTTGAAACACTCTATTCACAAGTGACTGACAATGAGCCAAACTTTTATTCCCGGCAAAGATGCCGCTCTTGAAGATTCCATCGATGCATTTCAAACCAAATTAAAGAAATTAGGATTTGATATTGAAGAAGCCTCTTGGTTAAACCCTGTACCCAACGTTTGGTCTGTACATATCCGCGATAAAGCGTGTCCCCTTTGCTTTACTAATGGTAAAGGAGCGAGCAAAAAAGCCGCATTAGCCTCAGCGCTTGGTGAGTATTTTGAGCGTTTATCAACGAATTACTTCTTTGCGGACTTTTACCTTGGTAAATCTATCGCAGAAGGGGATTTTGTTCATTACCCTAATGAAAAATGGTTTCCACTAACCGAAGATGATAGTTTACCTGAAGGGTTATTAGACAATCGTTTGATTAAATTTTATGACCCCGACAACGCCTTAGCCGCCAGCCAATTAATTGACTTACAATCCGGCAATGAAGAACGTGGTATCTGCGCCCTGCCATTTACCCGCCAATCAGACAATCAAACCGTATATATTCCAATGAATATCGTTGGCAACCTATATGTTTCCAACGGAATGTCTGCGGGAAATACCGCCAACGAAGCGCGTGTACAAGGCCTTTCCGAAGTCTTTGAACGCTTTGTTAAAAATAAAATCATTGCTGAAAGTATTAGCTTACCGGCTATCCCTGCTGACGTCATGGCTCGTTATCCTGCGGTAGTTGAAGCCGTTGAAACCTTAGAAAAAGAAGGTTTTCCAATTTTCTGTTATGACGCATCACTAGGCGGCCAATACCCTGTAATTTGTGTGGTGTTGTTCAATCCACAGAACGGGACTTGTTTTGCCTCATTTGGTGCTCATCCTGACTTTGGTGTTGCCCTTGAACGTACAGTCACCGAACTGCTACAAGGCCGTGGCTTAAAAGACCTCGATGTATTTAATGCACCGACCTTTGATGACGAAGAAGTGGCTGAACACACAAACCTTGAAACTCACTTTATTGATTCAAGCGGTTTAATTAGCTGGGATTTGTTTAAAGATGATGCCGATTATGCCTTTGCAGATTGGAGCTTTAAAGGCACAACTCAAGAAGAATTTGCAACGCTTATTAGTATTTTCAATACATTAGATGCTGAAGTCTATATTGCAGATTATAACCATTTGGGTGTCTACGCTTGCCGTATTTTAGTCCCAGGTATGTCTGATATTTACCCAGTAGAAGACTTACATATCGCCAATAACGCGATGGGTGTTTATTTACGTGACACGATTATCAACCTACCTGATAGCCAATGGGAAAAACAAGATTATCTTGCCCTTATTGAGCAATTAGATGATGACGGTTTAGATGATTTTACCCGTGTTCGTGAATTACTTGGTTTGGCTGTAGGTAAAGACAATGGGTGGAGTAACCTGCGTATTGGCGAACTAAAATCCATGTTGGCACTGGCTGGTGGTGATCTCGAGCAAGCACTTGCTTGGGTTGAATGGACACAAGACTTCAATAGCTCCGTATTTACTGCTGAGCGTGCAAATTATTATCGTTGCTTGCAAACCCTGTTGTTGTTATCCCAAGAAGAAGAGCGTGACCCTGCGCAATACTACAACGCATTTGTACGTATGTATGGGCAAGAGGCAGTAGACGCAGCATCCGCTGCTATCGCTGGGGAATCATGCTTCTATGGTTTGTGGTCGATTGACGAAGAACTGAAAGCACTTCCTGCACACCAAGCCTTGCTGGCAGCTTATGAAAAGCTGCAAAAAGCAAAGCGTGATAATGCATAATGTGAATTGAATCGTTGACGGGGAAATTACCCCGTCAACATTTTCACAATTTATTGGTTTGTGTTAATTATAAATCCAATGAACGTTTCCATAATAAGAAATCAAACTGTTCTAATCGATCCGCTTGAACTTGATAGTCACCGCTTGCCGTTTCAATCACCCGTTCAAATAACCCTTTACTAATTGTTGGTAGTGGAACCCCATCAATAATTGGCCCGCAATCATAATCAATTATGTCTGACAGACGCTCTGCAATGGCACTATTCGTCGATATTTTTAAAACTGGCACAATCGGGTTCCCTGTAGGAGTTCCAAGTCCTGTTGAAAAAATAACCACATTACACCCCGCAGCAACAAGGCCGGTAACCGCATCAACATCATTACCCGGCGTGCAAACTAATGATAACCCGCTGTCAGGCATAGGCTCCGCATAGTCACACACCGCACTAATCGGCGACGTTCCGCCTTTTTTAGCCGCTCCCGTCGATTTAATTGCATCTGTTATTAATCCATCTGCAATATTACCGGGACTCGGGTTATCGGCAATCGTAGTATTAAAGAAATTTGCTGTCTTTTCATAACGCTCCATCAAGTCTAAGAATTTTCTCTTATCCTCAAAAGACACGCACCGTTTCACCATGTCCCCTTCTGCACCACACAATTCAGGGAATTCAGCTAAACCTGATGCGCCCCCCAAGGTCACTAACCAATCAGAAACTAGCCCCATCGCAGGATTACCCGAAATACCAGAAAAACCGTCAGAAGCGCCACATTTCACACCGAGTTTTAAATGAGACAACGGAACATCCACACGGGACTGTGGTTCGGCAGCCTTCATGCACTCATAAGTTTGCTTCAAAGCGGTTTGCATCATTTCTTCTTCGCTATTCCATTCTTGCTGGCGGAAGTAAAGTGCAGGCTTATTAAAATTGGAGTTTCGAGCAGCAAGTGACTCTTTAAACATTTTGCGCTGTGCTTTTTCGCAGCCCAAACTAAACACCGTAATACCAATCACATTAGGGTGATCTGCATAGGCAGCAAGCACATCACACATTGTCTTACTGTCAGAAGTCGCCCCACCACAACCACTCGTGACCGTAATGCAACGCACACCTTCTATATGTGGGAATAATTTAGGTTTTGCGGCTTCCCTTTGCTCGCCTGCGGTTAAATCTAACGCAAAGTTTTTCAAACTATTATTGGTATAACCTAATGCCTCATTTAAGGCATCAGTGAGCTTTGTTACATTGCGGTTTTCACAAAATACTAATGGAAAGATTAACCAATAGTTTGCAGTTCCCACTCGCCCATCTTCACGTATATAGCCTTTAAATGTACGTCCTTGATATGCCGATACATCTGGCGCATTCCACTCATATGGCGCATCTTGCTCTAAAGAAACCGGAGCTGCATAGTGGCGAATATTATCGACTGTGATAACTTCACCTTTTGCGATTGGCTTTGTGGCTTTTCCTACTGCAGTACCATACATCGAAACAATACCATCAACGGGTATCGCTTCCATGGCGAACTTGTGTTTTGCTTTCACATCGGTCACTAGGGTCACTTCTTCACTTCCCCAGTGGTAGATATCGCCTGCTTGCAGGTCTTTCAAAGCAACAATTAGGTTGTCGCTCTCATCAATTTTGAGAATTTTTTGCATGTCACACCTTCCTAAAAATTGTCATTAGTTAGATGACAATGCTTTGAGGTTGTTGTTATGAGTGTTTTTTTTAAGTAATGCGATTAAAACGGCACAACCGACGGTGATCACCGCTAATGTCACGATACCTGCGGTATTGCTATTCATCATTTTATCGACTTCCACGCGAATGATTGGTGCGAGGAATGAACAGAATGCCCCCATGGTGGTACAGAAACCAATTCCTGCTGCTAATGCAGGGCCACTTAATAACTGAGGTGGAAACGTCCAAAACACCGGTTGAACGGATAAAAAACCAACAGCGCTTAAACATAACGCCGCAATAGCAAAAACAGGGCTCGCAAATGCTGACAATGCCAAACCTAATGCTGCGGCTAACATACACAGAACTGAGATTTCGATACGACGAGTTGGATGACGGTCGGCAAAACGAGGAATGTAATACACTCCAAATGCAGAACAAGCCCAAGGTATTGCCGCAACTAAGGATTGTTTAAAGCCTAAGCTTTCCCCCATTAAGGACGCAACTTGGGAAGGCAGAAAGAACATCAAACCGTATACTGAAATTTGGATCGTGCCGTAAATCAGTGCAAGGTGCCAAACTTTGATATTTTTTAGTGCAGATAATACTGATGTGGTTTCAGTTTTTGCATTTTCTTTAGCTAATTGTTCAGTTAGGGCTTTTTTCTCTTCTTCGGTTAAAAAACGGGCTTTTTCAGGGCTATCATCCAAATAAAAGAAGGCAAAAATACCAATCACAACAGCGGGAAGGCCTTCAATGACAAACATCCAGAACCAACCCGGCCGACCTAACCAACCATGCAATTCCAGTAACGCGCCGGATAATGGCGAGCCCAGTGTCAACGCCAAAGGTACGCCTAAAACAAAGATTCCAATTACGGACCCGCGTACATTATTGGGGAAATAAATGGAAGCTAATAATAGAATACCTGGATAAAAACCGGCTTCCCCCAACCCCAATAAGAAACGTAAAATAATAAATTGCGTCTCATTGGTGACAAAACCTGTCATTGCAGACAGAACGCCCCAGATAACTGTCGTAATACTTAGCCATTTTTGCGCCCCTATTTTGTTTAAAATTAAGTTAGCGGGAATACCAAATAACGCATATGCCGCAAAGAAAATACCTGCACCAAAAGCAAAAGCAGAATCGGATAAACCAATGTCGACTTGCATCGCATCTTTAGCAAAACCGACATTCACACGGTCAATAAATGCAACAAAATACAAAATAAACATCAGAGGTACTAAACGTTTCCACGATTTGGCTATCGCAGAATTTAAAACAGGATTGTTATAAGCTTTCGTTGTCGCCATGATATTTTTCCCTGTTGGTAAGATGTTCTATTGTGTTTGATTCAGGAAAGGTCAGAGCGGTGAATCAGCAAGGGTTAATAACTGCTGAAGTTGCTCAATCTGTATATTGTTCAAGCCAATAAATGGCGCTGTACAATAGTCTGAATTAACCACACCTTTTAGCTGCAATGCTTTTTTAAAGGTTGGGATAAATGGTGCATTGACACCATATATAGCCATCAATTGGTCTACTCGTTGTTGGTGTTTTGCCACTAATGCTAAATCACCCTGGATAAACGCCTGCATCCACGATGCAAAAAACTGTGGAACAATATTTGAAAGCCCACCAATGCAACCATTTCCCCCCGATAAAACCACATGAGCAAAGTTATTATCGTAACCTGCATATACCTCAAAATGAGGTAAGCGGGTTTTCACCGTTTCAATCACTTGGGCGGTATGAGTCGTGTCAGGAATGGTATCTTTCAACCCGATGATATTGGGATATTTATCCGCTAAACGTAGGCAAACATCTGGAGAGACAGAATAACCTGTTCGTTCAGGGAAGTTATAAATGAAAATGTTAGCAGATGTTTTGGCTGCTATCGTGCTGTAAAAACGGAAAACACCTTCATCATCCAGCGGAAAATAATATGGGCTAATGATCATCACCCCATCGATTCCTTTTTCATATGCATAGTTAGCCAATTCAACCGACTCTTGCACATCAAGGCGGCTTGCTCCTGCATAAACACGCATTTCCTCCTTTGGGTAACGACTACATAGGTCGATTAGTGTTTTTGAGCTCTGCATATTAAGCGCAAAAAATTCCCCCGTGCTTCCCATTGTGACAAAACCGGAGACTTTGCCTTTCAATGAATCATAAACACGTATGTTTTGTTCTATATCCACTCGACCTTTGTCATCAAAGATGGTCACTACTGGAGTGATATAACGACTTTCCATACCGGTAATCTCCTTATATATTATTGTTCATATATACAAACCACATTCATAAATAAAAACAATAAACAAGAAATCATGAATTATGGATTGAGTCAAATTCATCCAATTTATATATAAATCTCACATAATTATTTGATTAAAAAGAATTTAAAGAAAAGAAATAGCAATTAGGCTGGCTAAAAAATGATTTTTTTATTACTAAATTTTGAACAGAGTCACGTCTTTATTGCGACTTGAGCCATTAACAGGTATGACCAATTTGAGATTAAACGTATTCCTGAGATGATTTACATAGTGGTATTTTAAACCTAGAATAGCGACAAAATTAATCAGTGAGGTGGTTTAATGTCTACGGGGCACATGCCGACAATTCGGGTATTAGAAATACTGCAAGTTTTATCGGCTGAAAATACTGGGCTTTCTTTGACACAACTTTCTGATAAAACACAAATCTTAAAGGGGACTATTTATCCTATCTTAAAAACGTTGGTTGAACATCGATATATTAATTATGATGACAATAGCCAGCTGTATTATTTAGGTATCGCCTGCTCACTCCTTTCCCGCTCATTTTTCGAAAAATCCTATTGGCTAAAAATGGTTCATCGGGAAATGGTACATATTGTTGATGAATGCAATGAAGTGTGTCAAATGGGGATTTTAGACGGTGCCGATGTACTATACATTGATAAAGTCCAATCAGCCCAAAAGGTCCAATTAATCTCTAATATTGGTACTCGTTTGCCTGCTATTTACTCGGCACTTGGTAAGGCCATGATTTTTAACTACAGTGACCAACAAATTTCCGAGCTTTATCCTTCAGGTTTTACCCCGTTAACCCAATACAGTGTGCAAACTTTGGCTGAACTGCGCCTACAGCTTAACGCAGTTCGTGAAAATAATTATGCCGTTGATAATAAAGAAATAAATGAAGAAACGACCTGCTATGCTGTTGCATTGCGTCAGCGGGATAAAATCATAGCTGCAATTAGTGTGTCTATCCCAACTTTCCGCATTGATGAATCCAAAGTGAACCAAGTCATCAAAACACTTTTAGCAAGTCGTGAACGTATTGAGCAAGAATTGAACACACTCGAAGATATTGAGTTTTATACCTAGCCATAACATTAAAAGCTGTTTGATTAGTTAACATATATCACTTTCATTTGTAGATTCATTTATACGAATCTTTTATTATTTACATTATTGTTAGATAAATATTGCAGAAATACGGTTTGGCTAAGGAATATATATCGGAATCCCCCTGAATTAAATAGGGTATTATGCAAACATAAGTTAAATTATATGCCAAAAGGATCATATTCATCTTAAATAGTTAACATTTACGCGTATATTTTTACTTATTTTAATGCTCAAAACTGACTTTATAAAAATTTTCAATAAATTTTAAAAAATATTTAAACCTTATATATCAACAAGATAGATTCAAATTTAACAATTTACTAACCATTTTTACCGCTCTCTCTAGAGAGTTCATGATCCATATCAAATTTATCAATTCACCCCTTTGTTACTATTATTGCGTGCTATAATTAATCAACTTTGTAAGAGAGTGTTGGTATGAAAGCTGACAACCCTTTTAATTTATTGCCACCTGCTGTAATGGCGCAAGTCGCAGATGATGCCTCTTTTTATAAGGCAAATAAACATCCTGCAATTACTTACTTGTCAGCATTCACTGCCGGTATTTTTATCTCTATCGCGTTTGTATTCTATATCACAGCAACAACCGGGGCAGCTGAAGCGCCTTATGGTTTCACTAAACTTATTGGCGGGATTTGTTTCTCCTTAGGTCTGATGTTAGTGGTTGTATGTGGCGCAGATCTTTTCACCTCCACCGTACTCACTATCGTCTCAAAAGCCACAGGAAGAATTACTTGGGGGCAAATGTTCCGTAACTGGTTTAATGTCTATATTGGTAACTTAATTGGTGCGTTATTCTTTGTTGCACTGATTTGGTTTGCAGGACAATACACCGCAGCCAATGGTCAATGGGGGTTAAATGTCTTACAAACCACCAGCCATAAATTACACCATACCTTTATTGAAGCGGTTACATTAGGAATTTTAGCAAACTTAATGGTTTGCCTTGCGGTTTGGATGAGTTACTCCGGCCGTAGTTTAACTGATAAACTGGTCGTTCTAGTGTTACCTGTCGCGATGTTCGTAGCGAGCGGTTTTGAGCATAGTATCGCAAACATGTTCATGATCCCGTTAGGCATTATGATTAAAGAGTTCGCCCCCGCTGAATATTGGTCTCAAATAAATATGTCTCCTGACCAATTTTCACACCTAACGGTTGGTAACTTTATTACAGATAACTTAATTCCAGTCACTATCGGAAATATTATTGGCGGTGCGATTTTAGTCGGCCTCATTTATTGGTTTATGCATTTACGTAGTGGCCAAAAACATTAATAGCCACTGACACACACGAAAAGATTTATTAAGATCCCTAAAAGATCCATTGTTAAAAGGTAAAAGTATCATGTCCGAGTTAAATGAAAAATTCGCTTTAGCATGGCAAGGTTTTAACCAAGGTGACTGGCAGAATAACGTCAACGTACGTGACTTCATCCAGAAAAACTACACTCCATATGAAGGTGATGAATCTTTCTTAGCAGGCTCTACTCCAGCAACTGACACGTTGTGGGATAAAGTCATGGAAGGGATCAAAATCGAAAACCGCACTCATGCGCCAGTTGATTTTGACACTGATGTCGCTTCAACCATCACTTCTCATGATGCAGGTTACATTACTAAAGAATTAGAAAAAGTCGTTGGCTTGCAAACTGACGCACCTCTGAAACGTGGTCTTATCCCATTCGGTGGTATCAAAATGGTTGAAGGCTCATGCAAAGCTTACGACCGTACTTTAGATCCAGAAATCAAAAAAATCTTCACTGAATACCGTAAAACTCACAACCAAGGTGTTTTCGACGTTTACACGCCAGACATCTTAAAATGCCGTAAATCAGGTATCTTAACTGGTCTACCTGATGCATATGGTCGTGGTCGTATCATCGGTGACTACCGTCGTGTTGCACTGTACGGTATTGATTTCCTGATGAAAGACAAATTTAACCAATTCACCTCTTTGCAAGAAAGATTAGAAAAAGGTGAAGACCTACAAATGACTATCCAACTGCGCGAAGAAATTGCTGAACAGCACCGTGCATTGGGTCAAATGAAAGAAATGGCTGCAAAATACGGTTACGATATTTCTGCACCAGCAACAAACGCACAAGAAGCAGTACAGTGGACTTACTTCGGTTACTTAGCCGCTGTTAAATCACAAAACGGTGCTGCAATGTCATTTGGTCGTGTTTCTACCTTCTTAGACGTGTATATCCAACGTGACTTAGAAGCAGGTAAAATCACCGAACAACAAGCGCAAGAATTGATTGACCACTTAGTCATGAAACTGCGTATGGTACGTTTCTTACGTACTCCTGAATACGATGAGCTGTTCTCTGGTGACCCAATCTGGGCAACTGAATCATTAGCAGGTATGGGCCTTGATGGCCGTACTCTGGTAACGAAAAGCACATTCCGTTTCCTGAACACACTGTATACCATGGGCCCATCTCCTGAGCCAAACATGACTATCCTGTGGTCAGAAAAACTGCCAATGAATTTCAAAAAATTCGCAGCTAAAGTGTCTATCGATACCTCATCAGTTCAGTATGAAAATGATGACCTGATGCGTCCAGACTTCAATAACGATGACTACGCAATTGCATGTTGCGTCAGCCCAATGATTGTTGGTAAACAAATGCAGTTCTTCGGTGCTCGCGCAAACTTAGCGAAAACCATGCTGTATACCATCAACGGTGGTGTTGATGAAAAACTGAAAATGCAAGTTGGTCCTAAACATGCACCAATCATGGACGAGGTCTTAGATTTCGATACTGTGATGAACCAAATGGACCACTTCATGGATTGGTTAGCAACTCAGTACGTCACTGCACTGAACTGCATCCACTTCATGCACGATAAATACAGCTATGAAGCTTCACTGATGGCGTTACATGACCGTGATGTTTATCGCACCATGGCTTGTGGTATTGCGGGTCTATCTGTTGCTGCTGACTCACTGTCTGCAATCAAATATGCGAAAGTTAAACCAATTCGTGATGAAGACGGTATCGCTATCGACTTCGAAATCGAAGGTGAATATCCACAATTTGGTAACAACGACTCTCGTGTAGATGATATCGCGTGTGACTTAGTTGAACGTTTCATGAAGAAAATTCAGAAACTGCCTACTTACCGTAACGCGGTACCAACTCAGTCAATTCTGACCATCACATCTAACGTTGTGTATGGTAAAAAAACAGGTAATACACCAGATGGCCGTCGTGCAGGTGCACCATTCGGACCAGGTGCAAACCCAATGCACGGTCGTGACCAAAAAGGTGCGGTAGCTTCACTGACTTCTGTTGCTAAACTGCCATTTGCTTACGCGAAAGATGGTATTTCATATACTTTCTCTATCGTACCGAATGCGTTAGGTAAAGATGATGATGTTCGTAAAACTAACTTAGCAGGTCTGATGGATGGTTACTTCCACCACGAAGCGTCTATTGAAGGCGGCCAGCACCTGAACGTTAACGTTATGAACCGTGAAATGCTGTTAGATGCAATGGAAAACCCAGAGAAGTACCCACAACTGACTATCCGTGTATCTGGTTATGCTGTACGTTTCAACTCACTGACTAAAGAACAACAGCAAGACGTTATTACTCGTACTTTCACCAGTACAATGTAATAATTAGCTCATTAAAATAAAGTAAATTAAAGACCCCGCTTTACGGGGTCTGAGGTTGTTGACAAAGCGGGATAAAAACGTGGTTTTTCCCGCTTTGTGTTATCAGCCGAAAATCAATAAATTGATTTTCCTAGTTTATTTTCAAAACCTATTAAACTTGCCGCCAAACATAATATGTTTGTCAGCAGTCTGAGACCCCGCTTTACGGGGTCTTTTTATCTATACCAGCAACGATATTTTTGCTCTAAAGTTTGCGGTATGAAGGATATTTTGGAGTGCCTGCTATGTCTATCGATGATACTAAAACCAAAACAATAGCGACGACTAATGTGACAGAAACCCCAACCACACTCGGCCGTATTCATTCATTTGAATCATGCGGAACCGTTGATGGTCCTGGGATCCGTTTTATTGTGTTTTTCCAAGGCTGCTTAATGCGCTGCCTGTATTGCCATAACCGCGATACTTGGGATACCCACGGTGGCAACATTGTTACCGTTGAAGAATTAATGAAAGAAGCCGTAACCTATCGCCACTTTATGAATGCGACTGGCGGAGGTGTTACCGCCTCAGGCGGAGAAGCTATCTTACAAGCTGAATTTGTACGTGACTGGTTCCGTGCCTGTAAAAAAGAAAATATTCATACTTGCCTTGATACCAATGGATTCGTGCGCCGCTACGACCCAGTGATTGATGAACTGATGGATGTCACTGACTTAGTGATGTTAGATTTAAAGCAAATCGATGATGAAATTCATCAAAAATTAGTGGGTGTTTCTAACCATCGTACTTTGGAATTTGCTCGTTACCTTGCCAAACGCAACCAGAAAACTTGGGTACGCTATGTTGTCGTGCCGGGTTGGAGTGATGATGACCATTCAGTACATTTACTGGGCGAATTTACCAAAGATATGAGCAATATCGAAAAAATCGAATTACTACCCTACCACGAACTCGGTAAACACAAATGGGAAACCATGGGTGAAGAATACAAACTAGATGGCGTTAGACCACCATCAAAAGAAGTGATGGAGCGAGTTAAAAGTATTCTAGAAAGTTATGGTCACAAAGTAATGTACTAACCAATTTGAGGCTCTTTATAGAGCCTCTGCTTTATCTGCCATTATTCCTATCTAAACAAAGGTAAGTGGCCAATAAGCTGCGTCACTACCTTTTTATTTCCTACCAACCCAATACCAGCTAACTGAATATTTTTATATTCGTGTTCTAATAATTTTTGCTGATACTCATCATAAGTCCGGCACGATTGTGCCAATAAGCTAAAAGGAATAATGTATATTTCATTTACCTTTAATGCAGCCACTTCAATCTCTTTAATATACTGCTCCGGTGATTTTAAAATCGGTAATGGCGCATAAATCACACCGGGGTAATTGATATTATCCGCACTGTTCAAATCTTCCCCTACTATATTGTTAACTTTATTTCCTAAACTCACGCCAATCACACTAGCGGCATTCATTGCCAACCCGTTAGATAAATCCTGATTAACGACGATAGCACAACGATGCTCAGCTGGATTAAATATCATTCCTGTCCCCTATGATTTTATGTGTATTCAATTTCCCAATAATTATGGCATTTAAAGAAAGAAATAGGCTTTCTAACTCAGTCATTACACGCTAAGATTTAGGTAAATTTATCCCATTTAAAGCATTTTTAAGGTAGAGATTTTCATTTATGGCAATAGATAAGACAGAAATAAAAATACTAAAGTTACTACAAGATGATGCTCGAATAACTAACCAAGTGCTTGCCGAAAAAGTAGGCATGTCAGCCTCTCCCTGTTGGCGAAGGGTTAAAAAATTAGAAGAAGAAAATATTATTCAAGGATATCGCGCCATTCTCAATCGTAAAAAGATTGGCTTAGGTGTGATGGTTTTTGTTCGCGTCATTATTGATAGTGATAGCGAGGCTGAAGCACAAAAATTTGAACAAGAAGTGACTGAGCTAGAAAATGTCGTCGCTTGCTACAGTATTGGTGGTGATACTGACTTTTTATTACAGGTTGTATCCCATGATTTAGACTCCTATGCCGACTTTGCTATGACGGTTATTCGCCGGTTACCGGGTATCAAAGAAATGCAAAGTATGTTTGTACTTAAAGAAATTAAGCCGTTGGATGCTTACCCAATATCACTTATTTAGCTTTTAAATTAAATAAAATCTTACTTAATTATTATGAATCGTGATTATTTAATTGACGATTTAACCTTGTTGATAGAACCAAAAAATAGCTTTTTTCACTAAATATACTAAATATTCGTATTTTATTCAGTACATTAAGGAATAGATAACCTTCTTATTTCGATAGAAAATATTTTATACAAGAAAATTTTAATCAAAAATACCTTACCAGAATAGTCTGCTTTATAATAAGCTAACTTATCTGCATACTACTGCCGATAAGTTACAAGAATGAGTATAAGCTCAAAAAACTTATTAATAATAATATATCGCTAATTCACTACGACTAACAGGTTCCTTTTTTATCATGAATAATGAAAACTTCAGTGCAGATAACAATCCTGCACCTACAATTAACGCACAAACTCAAGCCGATACATTCGTTTTTCACGCAGAACCTCGCGCAGTAGATGCAGGTGAAGGTGTTAACTGGATCAGCCAATCATGGTCTCTCGTTAAAGAAAAACTGGGAATGTGGATCCTAATTAACATCGTTCTGTTTGCGGTGATCTTTATCATTTCAATGATCCCATTCTTGAACTTACTGATTACTTTTATTACACCTATTTTTATCGGTGGTATTATTGCTATCAGTGAAAATCAACGTAAAACAGGCCAAGCAGAAATCGGCTTATTATTTGCAGGCTTCCAAAATAAATTTGGTACCCTATTTGCCGTTGGAGCCATCAACTTTGCTGCTAACTTAGTAGGAATGATCATCGCATTTATTATCGGTGGTTCTGCAATGTTCGGTTTACTGATGGAAAGCAACCAATACGGTTCGCCATCTGACGCGGCTATCCTTGCGTCTTCAGGTACATTCTTCTTTGCAATCATCATAATGGCCATTGCAGCATTAGTGGGTACAGCCTTAACTTGGTTTGCTCCTGCATTAGTGATGAACCATGATTTCACTGTTGGCGCTGCAATCTCAGCAAGCTTACAAGCTGTTAAGAAAAACCTCCTACCAGGTATCCTGTTCTTTATCGTTTTATCAATCTTAATGATAATTTCAGTTATCCCATTAGGTTTAGGTTTATTAGTTTCTATGCCAATTATGTATGTTTGCTATTACAGCAGCTATCGCAGCCTGTTTTTCTCACAAGTAAAATAAACCAAAATCTAATGATTTGACGACTTTGTTAAATCATTAAATTAAATCTAAAAAAAGGAAAGCAATTGCTTTCCTTTTTGCTATTCCGAAAAAATTCACATATATTCCTTTAAGTGATAATTTCCCTCTTCTTTTCATAATTTGGAGTTGTTTTCCATGTATTTCGATACCACTGATTTAAAACTGTGTGTTAATGTCGCCAATGCAGGAAGCATCACCCAAGGAGCGAAACTAACTTATCTTACACTGCAATCTGCAAGTGAACGAATACGTGGGTTAGAAAATGAATTAAACATCGATATATTTATTCGTTCAGTGAAAGGGGTTTCATTATCGAATGCAGGTCATGCATTTATTGAGCATGCGAAAACAATTTTGCAGCAAATTGAATTAATGCAAGATGAACTGCGAAAATATAGTCGACACCTGCGTGGGCATATTAATATTCTTTGTAATACTTCAGCTCAAATGGAATTTTTACCCGCCCGTGTTAGCGCTTATTTACGACAACAACCCACTATGTCTGTATCTGTGAAAGAAATGCCAAGTGCTAATATCGTCACTGCCATCAAAAATAAAATTGCAGATATTGGTATTATCGCAGATTCTACTGACCTCACTGGTCTGGATATTCGTCCATTCAGCTCAGATGAATTAGTCGTTTTTGCCCATAAAGATAGCCTTTGGGTAAGCCAAAAAAGCGTTCTATTTTCTGATATTATTGATGCTGAATTTATTGGTTTAATGGAAGATAACCCATTACAAAAGCATATTGATAATAACGCCAAACAGCAAGGCAAGCGGCTCAACTACCGGGTACGCATGCCAACACTAGATGCGGTAATGCAAGGGGTTAACGATGGAATTGGCATTGCTATTATTCCCAAACAAGCGGCACAGCGTAGTCAATTTTCGACTAGTAAAATACTGCAATTGACCGAAGATTGGGCATACCGAAAATTAGTTATCTGCGCACGAGATTTCAGCCAATTACCTGATTATACCAACGAGTT
Source organism: Providencia sp. PROV040 (assembly GCF_032706145.1). Taxonomy (NCBI): domain Bacteria; kingdom Pseudomonadati; phylum Pseudomonadota; class Gammaproteobacteria; order Enterobacterales; family Morganellaceae; genus Providencia; species Providencia sp. PROV040. Next base: position 3,338,726 of record NZ_CP120530.1, read on the forward strand.
TATTCATTTTTTAATTAACTGGTCATCTGAAAGCTAATTTTGCCGTCATGTAAATCCCTAATCCGATTAACCCAATAAAAAAGCAACGACGGAATAATTTCTCGCTAATAATCTTGCGTAAATATTGACCAAGGTACATTCCACCAATAGCAGGTATTAAGGCAAAGGCAGATAAACTCCAATTAATATCATATTGTTGATGGTCAATGGATAACTTGATGGCTAATGCAACTGTTGATGCGGTAAATGCTAACCCTAGAGCCTGAATAAGCTCATCTTTATTTAATTTTAAGGTTTGCAAATAAGGAACTGCTGGAATAACAAATACTCCTGTAGCTGCTGTAATTACACCTGTAATATAACCCACTGTTGGCGAAAGCCATGTTTCATGTTTCTCGAAAGATGGCGTTTTTTTAGCAATTAAGCCCCAAATTCCATAGATAATAAGCACGATACCCAGTGCAGGTAGTGTCCAACGAGATGCCGAGGTTAAAGAAGGTAAAAAACTGAATAATGTGCCAAGCATGACCCCAATAATAAAACCACTGAGCCGTTTGATTAGTGCCATAAATTGTGGGCCAATCAATAATTGCCATATATTAGTAATTAATGACGGAATAATTAATAAGCTCGCAGCTGCAGCAGGCTCCATTGATGTGCTTAATAACCCCATCGCGATTGTTGGTAGGCCTAGCCCGATCACCCCTTTTACAATACCTGCTAATAAGAAAACACCAATAATTACACCCATCAATATCACCCCGATAAATTTACTTTACCATAGATTAATGTCATGCATTGAATGCTGCTATTTGGAAAATATTGAGGGGGGATCAGGTTTAACCTGAGGATGCTTTTTCCAGAACACTTTAAATTTACACAAAAAAACGCGACTGTCGTCAGTCGCGCTTTATGTTTGAAAGAGTAACGGAAATTAACCGATGAACTCTAGCCCTTTCATATATGGGCGCAATACTTCTGGAACTTCAATACGGCCATCAGCTAATTGGTAGTTTTCTAAAATCGCCACCAATGTACGACCAACAGCTAAACCAGAACCATTCAGGGTATGAACAAGTTGTGTTTTCTTATCACTCTTACCGCGGAAACGCGCTTGCATACGGCGCGCTTGGAAGTCCCACATGTTTGAACAAGATGAAATTTCACGATAAGTATTTTGCGCTGGTAACCACACTTCTAAGTCATAGGTTTTACGTGAACCAAAACCAATATCACCGGTGCACAAAATCACTTTACGATAAGGCAAGTTCAGTAATTGTAATACTTTTTCTGCATGACCAGTCAGCTCTTCCAATGCATCCATAGATTTTTCTGGATGAACGATTTGTACTAACTCAACTTTGTCGAACTGATGCATACGGATCAAACCGCGTGTATCACGGCCATAAGACCCTGCTTCAGAACGGAAACAAGGCGTATGTGCCGTCATTTTCAGAGGAAGTGAGTCTTCATCTAAAATTTCATCACGAACCAAGTTAGTCACTGGAACTTCTGCGGTTGGGATCAACGCATAAGTACTGCTGTCTGCTTCTTCTTCCAGTGGTTTAGTATGGAACAAATCTTCACCAAACTTTGGTAATTGGCCAGTTCCGTACAGTGTGTCATGGTTGACTAAATATGGAACATACAACTCTTGGTAACCATGTTGTTCAGTATGTAAGTCAAGCATAAATTGAGCCAAGGCACGATGCATGCGAGCAATTTGCCCTTTCATGACAACAAAACGTGCTCCTGTCAGTTTTACCGCAGCAGGGAAGTCTAAGCCACCAGATAACTCACCAAGGCTAACATGGTCTTTAACTTCGAAGTCATACTGGCGAGGTTCACCCCAACGAGCAACTTCAACGTTGTCAGAATCATCTTTACCATCAGGTACTTGGTCATCAGGAATGTTCGGGATACTCAAGGCAATATCACGGATTTCTTGTTGCAGCTTATCTAGCTCTGCTTTTGCAGAATCCAATTTTTCGCCTAATTGGTTAACTTCCAGACGTAATGGTTCGATATCTTCACCACGTGCCTTCGCCGCACCAATAGTTTTCGATCGCGAATTACGGTCTGCTTGCAGGGTTTCAGTTTCAACTTGTAAAACTTTGCGGCGTTCTTCTAATTCACGCAGCTTTTCCACATCAAGGGTAAAACCCCTGCGAGCCAGTTTTTCAGCAACCGCGTCTAGCTCCGTACGCAGTAAATTGGGATCGAGCATGCTTATCCTGTGATTATTGTTAGTAATTAATGATACTTTTTGAGGTGCATTCCAGCACAACAAATAAAGTAAAGTATTTCGCTATATAACCTTACCGCATTGCCTAGTTTAGCGATAGCGTTTTGTAATGCTAATTTGATCCTGTTGGGCTAACCAGTCTAATTTTTCAGCAAACTTGCCTTCTTGGCCCCGTTTAGTAGGGTAGTAATAACGTGTTGTTTGCATAGGTTCAGGAAAATAATTTTCTCCCGCAGCATATGCGTTAGGTTCATCATGCGCATAACGATATTCTTTCCCTGCCCCCATTTCTTTTAATAGTTTAGTTGGGGCATTTCGAAGATGTTCTGGCACATCGTAGTCCGGTTGCATTTGTGCATCTTTAATCGCTGCTTTATAGGCGGTATAAACCGCGTTACTTTTCGGCGCACAAGCTAAATAAACAATCGCTTGGGCAATTGCACGCTCGCCTTCGGCTGGCCCCACTCGCGTGAAGCAATCCCAAGCTGAAATGGCGACTTGCATCGCACGAGGATCCGCATTACCCACATCTTCTGATGCAATTGCAAGTAGCCGACGGGCAACATACAGAGGGTCACCACCCGCAGTAATAATCCTTGCAAACCAATACAGTGCAGCATCTGGTGCTGAGCCTCTAATCGACTTATGCAGAGCAGAGATTAAGTCGTAATAACGGTCGCCTTTATTATCAAACCGTGCAGTACGTTCACCGCTAACTTCTTTTAACAGATCAGCGGTTAAAATACGCTGCCCTTGGCTATCAGCCTCTGCCATATCTGCCATCATTTCCAGCAGATTTAATGAACGCCTAGCATCCCCATTAACCAACTGAGCGACCATTTTGCGCGTGTTATCAGGCAGAACAATATTTTGCCCACCAAGGCCACGAGATGAATCTGCCAGTGCTTGTAACAAGACCTGTTCAATATCATTTTCTTCAAGGGATTTAAGCAAATACACCCTAGCACGTGATAACAATGCGGAATTTAATTCAAATGATGGGTTTTCAGTTGTTGCACCAATAAATGTAATCGTGCCATCTTCTATATGAGGTAAAAATGCATCTTGCTGGCTTTTATTAAAACGATGAACCTCATCGACAAATAAAATGGTTCTCCGCCCCGCGCTGCGATTTTGCCGGGCTTTTTCGATGGATTCTCGAATTTCCTTAATACCAGAAGTAACTGCTGAAATACGTTCAATATCGGCTTGTGCATAATTACCAATAATTTCGGCAAGGGTTGTTTTACCTGTTCCAGGGGGCCCCCATAAAATCATGGAGTGCAGATGACCCGCTTTAATCGCACGTGGCAACGGTTTCCCCTCAGCCAATAAATGCTTTTGGCCAATATACTGTTCAAGGGTTTCAGGCCGCATTCTTGCTGCTAAAGGTTGAAATTCATTCTGCGAAAAATCAAGAGACAGGTTACCCACTATATCCTCTTTTTTACTTCTTAAAATATCTTATATATTAACCAGCAAATATGAATACTGCTGGCTAATATTTTCTCTAATCAAGCTTATTTAGCATTTGAACGCTGGTCATCTAAAGTGACGCCTTTTGGTACTGTAAACTTGAATTTACTCGCATCAACGCGACCATTTTTTTGCTCTTTTAATTGATAAGCACTGGTTTGGCCATCTTGTTCAACCGCTGAAAACTGCTCAATCGTCCCTTCGGGAGAAACCGTAATGGAGAAACGTTTTAAAGTCCCATTAGTTTGTTTTGGTTTTAAATCAAACGTATTTCCCTGCTGAATGATTGAGTACTGTTTCCAATCTTTCGGGTCGTTACGTGTAATTAGTAGAAATGGCGTATCCTGCGTAGCATCTGCTAAATTAGTCACCGTCACTTGTTCTACGAACGGGTTATAAAACCACAAATCTTTACCATCTGACACCAATACGCTTTCATCAGGTGATGTCATGTTCCAATTAAATAAATTTGGGCGCTCAAGCCATAAATCCCCAACACCTTCTTGAACCAAATCCCCTTCAGGACTCGTCACCTTTTGCGAGAAGCTAGCTTGGAAGCTATTGACCTTATTCAAACGTTCTTGAAGGTCTTGGCTTGCGTCCGCCAATACTTGGCCAATATGTAAACTCAGGGCTAACGCACCCAATAACATCATTTTTTTCATCGATGAGAGACCTTAAAATTATTACCATAAGAGGTGTTACGTCTTTATACACCCCTTAAATTAAACCAGCAATTAGCACACTAAATTATTAATGCCCCATTGACGGAGGAGCAAGAACTTCACGGTTACCATTGTGCCCTTGCTCACTGACAATACCTTGGAGCTCCATTTGCTCAACAATCCTTGCAGCACGGTTATAACCTATCCTAAATTGGCGTTGAACCCCAGAAATGGAAACTCGTTGTTTCTCAACAACAAACTCAACTGCCTGGTCAAACAGTGGGTCAAGCTCTTCACCTCCGCTATCATAACCACCACCTTCGCTATCGTCACTACAGGTCGTGATGCTATCAATATATTGTGGTTTACCGCGAGCTTTCCAATCATTTACAACTGCATGAACCTCTTGGTCACGAACAAAAGCACCGTGTACACGCACAGGAATTGAAGAGTTTGGTGGTAAATACAGCATATCCCCCATGCCTAGTAAAGATTCAGCGCCGCCTTGGTCAAGGATCGTGCGCGAGTCAATTTTACTGGATACCGTAAATGCAATCCGCGTTGGAATATTTGCTTTGATTAGTCCAGTAATAATATCAACCGATGGCCGTTGAGTTGCCAATACCAAATGAATACCCGCGGCACGTGCTTTTTGTGCCAACCGTGCAATTAACTCTTCCACTTTTTTACCAGCTGTCATCATTAAGTCGGCAAATTCATCAACCATGACAACAATGTAAGGTTCTTTTTTCAGCATTGGGTGTTCTACATCCATGCTATCACCGGGTTTCCAATGTGGATCAGGAATTGGCCGCCCCATTTCTTCTGCTGCTTTAATGCGGTCGTTATAACCCGCTAGGTTACGTACCCCTAATGCAGACATGAGTTTATAACGGCGTTCCATTTCATTCACGCACCAGCGCAAGGCATTCGCCGCATCTTTCATGTCAGTAACCACTTCAGTCAATAGATGCGGAATACCTTCATAAATGGATAACTCCAGCATTTTCGGGTCAATCATGATAAAGCGAACATCTTCGGGTTTGGCTTTATACAAGATACTGAGGATCATTGCATTCACCCCAACCGACTTACCAGAGCCGGTTGTCCCCGCAACGAGTAAATGAGGCATTTTCGCTAAATCCGCAACAACAGGGTCACCTTCAATATCTTTACCCAATACAATAGTGAGAGGAGATGGGTTTTTGCGGAAATCATCGCAGTCTAAGACTTCACTTAGGTAAACGGTTTGCCGTTTCTCATTAGGGAGTTCGAGGCCTACATAAGGTTTACCCGGTATCACTTCTACAACACGTACGGCTACGGTTGATAACGAACGAGCAAGGTCACGTGACAATGTGGATATCCGTGCAGCTTTTACTCCCGGTGCGAGGTCAAGTTCAAACCGAGTAATGACAGGGCCTGGAGAAAAACCAACCACTTCAGCTTTAACGCGGTAATCATTAAGCCTTGCTTCAATCAACCTTGCTGTTTGTTCTAGTTTGAACATATCCACTGGCTCTTCTTGTGCTGGCGGACTTGCCAGCAAATCAAGAGACGGCATTGGCGTTGTTGGTTTTGGTAATGGTTGGTCATTACGCACTAAGAACGGGTGGAATAAGCTATCTTGCTGTGGCTGCTGTGGCTGCTGTGGCTGCTGTGGCTGCTGTGGCTGCTGTGGCTGCTGTGGCTGCTGTGGCTGCTGTGGCTGCTGTGGCTGCTGTGGCTGCTGTGGCTGCCCAAAAGTTTGTGTTACTGATGGTGAGCTAGCAAGCCCTTCAGCGATATTATTTTGTGGGGTACCTGCTGTAACAGAAGTCGCGCTAAATGACGGCATAAATAATGGGTCAGCTGGCTCGTTGTCAACCAAATCATCAACAGGGGTAAAACTATCCAGCACAGAGAACTCTTTTCTTAAATCAATTTTGGGCTCAAAGTCTTCTTGCTCTTGTGTAAACTGAGATTGATAGCCATTATCCACGACTGGCACGGCCTCATCAGGCTCTGGAATTGTATGCGTATTATTGGATTGTTGTGAAGCTGACGCCCAACGGTGTTCAATTTCGGGCTGCGTAAATGCGCTGACTCTATTTTCAGTCATTGGCTCATTTTGTAATTGCTCATCATGCGAGTGCAGGCTATTAAGCGATACATCATAATCAGTTTCATCAACTTCACCATAACGTTCACGTTGCTGTTCTAAGAACTGCACTCGTAATAATTCGTCTTGTTGTGCCTCATCATCAGTTTCAGGTTGGTCAGACTCACTCGTAGACCACTGCTGATATATTTGTTCACGTTTAGAAGCCTCTTCTTCGCGCCGCTGTAATTCCGCATCACGTAACGATGGAATGCGAATACCATATAACTCACGACGAGTCGGTAAACGAACAGGATTTGGCCGTGGAAGCTCCGGCTCCATATTTTGTTTAACCTGAGCATGGCGCTCCAGTGCAGCGACTGAAATACCCGCAGCCGCTAATGCAGCTGGATTAGAAACCCTTTCAGTAACTGATGATGGAATAAAACTTTCTGTTGTATTTGAAGAGATAAGTGGGGGCGTGGATGTCGCTTGAGCTTCAAACGCAGCTTGATTAACAGATGTTTCTTGTTTATCCGAATATTCTTTATAAGCGGTATTATCTTGTTTTTGTTGTTCTATTTGTTGATTATGCTGAACACTAAATATCGGTTCTTCTGGTGCAACATACGGTGACGCTTGAACTAACGGCTCATTAACGGTATCTGATGTTGAATCAAAACTTGCACCGAGCTTAGGCTGGTAATCTTCTGGTACTTCAAAATGATATGTGCTCGGCTCATCCACTGCAGAGAAAGCAGGTACCGAATCTTGCTCTGATGTGTTTTGATTCACTGAAGGAATTGGGTTTTCTGTAGTAACAACCGCTTCACCCGTATTTTTTTCCGTTGTTGGAGCGACTTCAGTGACTAATTCAGCCACAGTGGGTGCGGAAAACAAAACATCATCCGCATCAATATTTTCTAGGCTGTCATTGGCTCTGTGCTCAGCTTCTTGCGCACGCTGTAAAGCTCCTTCAGTTTCTTCAACGTCGTAATCATAGTTATCTAAATCGTCTCCCCTCGCTCGATTTGTTAGCAAAGTAATAGGGAGAAGTACCGCTGCACCAATTTTTTCTGCGATTGTAAGCCATGACCATCCCGTAAACAGCGTAAAGCTTATCGCCCATAAAAACAGCAATGCTAACGTAGCACCTAATGAATTGAACCACGGCATAATTGCATTACTAAATACACTGCCAATCACACCACCAGAGGCGAAATTAGGTAAGTCGTCAAAATTGAGAGCCGCAAGTCCACAAGAAGATAAAATAAGTGCTAAACCACCTATTAATCTTAACGATAAAGAGAAAAAATCAATATATCGGCGCCGACTTTCATATTGGAAAATCGCCCAGCAGCCTAGGAGTAATAGTGCAGGAATGGCAAATGCAAGAATACCAAAAGCAGAGAAAAGAATATCTGCACTCCATGAACCTACACTACCCCCTAAATTCTTCACTGGGGCATTCCAAGTGGTCTGTGACCAGCTTGGATCTGAAGGGCTGAAGCTCAATAAAGCCACCATTAAGAAGAGTGCGCTCAAGCATATTGCGAGCAAAATAACCTCTAATAGCCGTCTTCCGCTACTTAGTTTTTTAAATTTGATATGTTTATCTTCTGTATATTCTTGGCTCATTATTATTTCTTTGCTAACTGATGTTCTTGACTAACCTAGGTTTATTCTACCATTAAACGCCTGACTCTGCCTGTTTTACAGCGACTAAGAGATATCAAGGCTTCACAAAAGCACTAAGGTGCAGTATTCCATCTAATGTATGATGATTCAATTTCTATTTCTCGTCAAAAATCCTAAATATTTATAGCTTTAGAATCAATAAATTGGAAATAAAACTTATCAGTTGCTAAGTAATTTACGTAAAACGAGGTAGAAAGGCATGGATAGCAGCCAGTTGAAGCTGTGAAACAGCAAAATATTACGTTTTTATAAAGCAACAAATGAGGTGAGAAAAACGGAACAACGCTGAGTAAACTCAGCGTTGAAACTGCAGTGCGGCAACAAAGCTGAAATGCTGTGCTGAAGCGAGGTTAAAAAGCACTAATTAGCGAGTTTTGATCACTAAGCGGTTGCTTTGTTTAACTTCTTCCATAACTACATAGGTGCGAGTGTCGTTTACGCCTGGTAAACGTAACAGAGTTTCACCTAACAGTTTACGATATGCGGACATATCTGGCACACGCGTTTTCAACAGGTAGTCAAAGTCACCAGAAACCAAGTGGCATTCCTGAATTTCTTCCAGTTTTTGAACTGCTGTATTGAATTGCTCAAATACATCCGCAGCACCACGGTTAAGTGTGATTTCAACAAACACGAGCAATGATGCATCTAAGTAGTGTGGATTTAATAACGCAGTATAGCCAGAGATAAATCCTTGTCTCTCAAGGCGACGTACACGCTCTAAACAAGGTGTTGGAGATAAACCAACTCGTTTAGATAACTCTACGTTAGAAATTCGCCCGTCTTTTTGTAGTTCGTTTAATATATTCCTGTCGATACGGTCAAGGTCTTTGCCAGGACGCTTTTTATTGTCAATCATCTCTTTATCTCTCTTTCTCTAATTGTTATTTTCTACATCTAAAAATAAGCACCTTAGCCACCACCTTTTTTATTTAGGAATTCGTGTTCAGGAGCAAATTTTATTCATAATGCTGAAGTTAGTGTGAATGTAATTATCATCCACAATGTTTACTTGTATTTTAAATTTGTAAGTAGTGTAAAGTTAATTTTCCAGCAAGAACAAAAATGCGCCATTTCCATTGATCAGCTAGATAATTAACTCTTACACTGATGTTTTCGCAAATGCGCAGCCGATTGTCAAAGCAAATGAATAAAAATCAGTACAAGATTTCGCTTTTTTTTCCAGTAAAACGTTTCGCAGCCTTAATTCAAGATAATTCCTAAAAATTGTGATGCGTGACACAAGCAACTTTTTGTCATATTTTTTTACATTTTGTCGGTATTACCTATTGATGAAATAAGCCAAATGAAACTAAGTCGCACTTAAACCACTTTTGTTAACCTCTTATTTCTCCTACAATCTGATAAATGCTTTTTAGATTAAAGAGGAATTCATGAGCACAACAACACATCGCAAGTTAATCATTCTTGGTTCTGGCCCTGCGGGCTATACTGCGGCTGTCTATGCTGCACGTGCAAACTTAAACCCAGCATTGATTACTGGGGTGGAAAAAGGCGGTCAATTGACCACCACAACTGAAGTTGAAAACTGGCCTGGTGACCCAGAAGGTTTAACCGGTCCAGGGCTTATGGAACGCATGCATGAGCACGCATCAAAATTTGACACCGAAATCATATCTGACCATATCCAAAAAGTGGACTTAAAACAACGTCCTTTCCGTTTAATTGGCGATGAAAATGAATATACCTGTGATGCATTAATTATTGCAACAGGGGCTTCCGCTCGTTATATCGGCCTACCTTCAGAAGAAGCGTTCAAAGGCCGTGGCGTTTCAGCTTGTGCAACTTGTGACGGTTTCTTCTATCGTAACCAAAAAGTCGCTGTCGTTGGTGGCGGAAACACTGCGGTAGAAGAAGCATTGTACCTTTCTAATATTGCTTCAGAAGTTCATTTAATTCATCGTCGTGATAGTTTCCGTGCAGAAAAAATCCTGATTAATCGTTTAATGGATAAAGTTGAGAACGGTAATATTATTCTGCATACCGACCGCACATTAAATGAAGTATTAGGTGATGATATGGGCGTGACGGGTGTGCGCTTAGAATGTACTAAAACACATGCAACAGAAGATATCCCTGTTATGGGGGCATTTATTGCCATCGGCCACAGCCCAAATACAGCTATTTTTGAAGGCCAATTAGATTTAGACAACGGTTATATTAAAGTGCAATCTGGCACCCAAGGCAATGCAACTCAAACTTCTGTTGAAGGTGTGTTCGCGGCTGGTGATGTCATGGACCATATATACCGCCAAGCAATTACCTCTGCGGGCACAGGTTGTATGGCAGCCTTAGATGCAGAACGTTATCTTGATGGCTTAGCATCAAAATAATCAATAAGTGATTGTCATTTAGATAGGCTTCGATTTTTCCTCAATTGAAGCCTTTTTTATTAGCTATACACCCCATCCTAACTATTGGTTTTGCATATATTTTTAAGACCAAGTTTATATTGTACTTTTTTAATACTGCCTATACTGTTTTTACATAACATTAATTAATATAAGGTGTAGGTATGGGGCAACAATTAGAACGTGATGCCATTCGCGGTTATTCTTATTTTATTATCGTCATATTTGCCGTGATTCAAGGCATCGTCATCACAGCCACTACCGATTACTCTACCCGTCTAGAAAGCCAACTAAGCGCCACCACCCTATATCTGCCTATTTTGCTCGCCATTTTTGTTCCTTCAGCAATCAGTTACCTAATTACCAATGCAAAATCCGCTATTTTTTATCTCAACATTGCGGTCATTATTGGGTTAATTTTCTGGCTCAATTACTGGCATGCTCAAGACTTTCTAAATCCTGCAGATGCAGACCCATTCTTCGCCTTTATCACCCTAACCGTCCTGCTCTTTTTTATACTTCCTTGGATGCAATCGTGGCAAACCACAAGAACATGGAAGATTGATTACGGTTGCTTAATGGGGCTATATATTAAAAATACCTTTCTGGGTATTCTCGCTTCTATAATCGGTGGGTTGCTAACATTAATCGTAAAAATAGCCAGTTTTTTATTTGGCATTGTTAACCTGACTTTTTTGAGTGAAGCTCTTGATAACGACGTTATCTATTGGGTGAGCTTTGCCCTTGGGTTCAACGTGAGTTTAGCTTTTTTACGCACAGCACTGAATGTACAACTCAGTAATTTTGTTAGCTTTATTGCGCGTTTTTTTTACCGCTCTTGAATATTGTTGCTGTTATTTTCTTAGGCGGTTTCGTTGTTTCCTACTTTTCAGGTTTGACCTCTGCAGGCTTAGGCTCCGCAGTGATGCTATGGTTTTTAATTTTAAACCTTATTTTTATCAATTTCGTGTATGGCGATGGCACAACTCAATATCAATTCCGTGCGGGCCTCAACGGTTTTGTCTTAATTAGCATTATTTTACTTAATGCATTTTCAGTGCTTTCTCTCTATGGCATTTTGGTACGAGTTAACCAGTATAGTTGGAGTGTTGAGCGCCTATACGCCTTTACTATTGCCCTATTCCTATTTGTATTGGTTTTTGCTTATAGCATCGCAATTATCTATAAAAAATCAGCTTGGATGTCCTATTTAGGCCCTATCAATAAAGCGGGAATTCTGGCTCTAATTGCCATCATATTAATTATTAACAGCCCTATTGCTGATTTTAAACGTATCACACTGAACAGTATTCTTGCGGGTGTTGAAAATGGCAAAATCAAAGTCAATAGCTCGCTTGCTTATGACTTAAAACAATTAGGTGAAAAAGGGCAACAAGCTTTTGAAAAACTCAATAACAACCCTGAATATCAAAAACTATTCCAAACCAGCCCTTATGAAGAAGAACAGCGCAGATCGTTAAAATCAGTATTAATTCAAGCTCAAAATAGCCCTGCAATGCCGAAGAGTTGGTTCGACCTCGGGGAAAACCTTAGCAGTGCTTGGTATTGTACCTCACAATACGACCCATACCCGTGTGTGGGCTTTATGGCCGATGTTAACCAAAATAATCAAGATGATGTGGTTATGTGCTATTCCTATCCAAGTAGTTCTAGTATTGATTGTAATGTATGGCAACAAACGGAACAAACCTGGGAGTTAATGGATACGCAAACTCGCTCATTTAATACCATGAAAGAAAAAGATCAGGCTTGGGATAATTTATTAAAAGGAAACTATGAATTAAAACCCAAAGAATGGTTAATGATAGACCCCACATCCTAATTGTCATTAAAAATGCCGATGGCTTAACATTTCTTTGTTAAGCCACCTTTTTATTACGTAAAAATACAGTAACATCCCAATATCATTACATCTAAAAATTTACTGAAATATTAAATTTACCTTTATAAAACAATTTAATAACAAAGCACAACTCACTTTAAATAACCCACTTTTATTAGGTAACATATCGTGATGAAGCTGTTATGATGTACTCTAATACTCGAATTTATGGGTAAGATCAAAAACGCAGATTTTCTTATAATCACCAATTGCGTTACCAGATCAAAAGTTATCGTTCTCATGCGGTTTAAAACAGGTCAACTGCAATATCACGCATGGTAAAAACAACGTTAGGGTGATATTTCCTAACTATACTCAATGACATTAAAACTACACCTGCTAACTAAATCATTATGGATAAATCAAGACAGACTGAATTGGTACGTTGGTTAAAACAACACAGTGCCCCTGCCAAGCGCTGGTTGCGGATCTCTATGTTACTAGGCATTTTGAGTGGATTACTGATTATTGCTCAAGCTTGGTTCTTAGCTGTTATCTTACAAGCATTGATTATGGATAACGTTCCTCGAGAACAGTTATTAACCCCTTTTGTTCTTCTGATTTGCGTTTTTATCTTACGCGCAATTGTCACTTATGTACGAGAACGCGTTGGCTTTCGTTGTGGCCAAGTGGTGCGCCAAGAAATACGTACCATGGTACTCGATAAACTTCAAGAACTCGGCCCTGTGTGGGTTAAAGGTAAGCCAGCGGGTAGCTGGGCTACAATTATTCTTGAACAAATTGAAGATATGCAAGACTACTATTCGCGCTATCTTCCTCAAATGTATTTAGCTGGGATCATCCCCATTATGATCCTGATTGCTATTTTCCCCTTTAACTGGGCTGCAGCACTTATTTTATTCGTCACTGCCCCGCTGATTCCTATCTTTATGGCATTAGTCGGATTAGGCGCTGCGGATGCTAACCGTCGTAACTTTATTGCCTTAGGTCGTTTAAGCGGGAGTTTTCTCGATAGACTACGAGGCCTTGATACCTTACGGTTATTTTTTCGTGAAAAAGCAGAGATTAAGCAAATTCGTGAATCAACAGAAGATTTTCGTTCCAGAACGATGGAAGTATTGAGGATGGCATTTCTGTCTTCTGGCGTACTTGAATTTTTTGCATCGATTTCTATTGCTGTTGTTGCTGTCTATTTTGGTTTTTCCTACCTGGGTGAAATGAACTTCGGTAGCTATGGTTTACCTGTCACGCTATTTGCGGGTTTTCTTGCCCTAATACTTTCACCAGAGTTTTTCCAACCATTACGTGACCTTGGCACCTACTACCACGCCAAAGCGCAAGCTGTTGGTGCCGCTGAAACACTCGAAACGCTATTAAACAGTGATGGCGAACAAAAAGCTCAACAAGGAACCCAAACACTGAGTGATGAGGCTATCTATATTCAGGCTAAACAATTAGAAATTTTATCCCATGATGGAGTGCGCCTTGCTGGGCCATTAGATTTCAATATTGAGCCACAACAACGTATTGCAATTGTTGGTCAAAGTGGTGCGGGAAAAAGCTCATTACTGAATTTATTGTTAGGCTTTTTGCCTTATCGCGGTTCCATCACCATAAATGGTGTTGAACTTCGTGAATTATGCCCTGATAAATGGCGTGAATTACTCGGTTGGGTTGGGCAAAACCCTCACCTTCCAGAGCAAACACTGGTTGAAAACATCTGTTTAGGCAAGCCAAATGCTACAGAAGCGGAAATTCAACAGGCGATTGATAATGCATATGTTTCCGAATTCTTAGCCCATTTGCCTGATGGCCTAAATACCAAGCTGGGTGACTATGCCGCTCGCCTTTCGGTCGGGCAAGCTCAGCGAGTTGCCGTTGCACGAACCCTGTTGAAACCCTCTCGTATGCTCCTTCTAGATGAGCCTGCTGCGAGCTTAGACTCCCACAGCGAACAACGTGTTATGCAAACACTTAACCAGCTATCAAGTCAGCAAACGACCCTTTTAGTCACCCATTTACTGGAAGAAACCCTTGATTATGACCAAATTTGGGTAATGGCTAACGGGCAAATCATTCAACAAGGTAATTACACACAGTTAAGCCAGTCAGAAGGCGCTTTTGCCCAGTTACTTGCCCATCGCAGTGAGGAGCTTTGATAATGAAAATTTTATTACCTTTCTTAGCCCTTTACCGCCGCCATTGGTTTTTAATTACATTAGGCATTATCTTGGCGATTGTGACCTTACTGGCAAGTATTGGCTTACTTACCCTTTCTGGTTGGTTTTTAGCCGGAACCGCCATTGCTGGTTTTCCGGGTCTTTACTATTTTAATTACATGTTACCCGCTGCGGGTGTCCGTGGTGCCGCTATTTTTCGTACCGCTGGCCGCTATGGAGAACGCCTAGTTAGCCACGATGCTACTTTTAAAGTACTTGCTCATTTACGGGTTTTTGCTTTTAGTAAAGTATTGCCCCTTTCGCCGGGTGGTATCAGTCGTTTTCGTCAAGGGGAGTTACTCAATCGTCTGGTCGCTGACGTAGAGACCCTAGATCACCTCTATTTGCGTGTTTTATCGCCGATCATTACTGCATTTTTTGTTACCTTTGTCCTTATTTTTGGTTTAAGTTATCTCGACCCTCGTCTTGCTTGGACACTGGGTGGCATCATGCTGTTCTTGCTATTTACAATGCCATTTATATTTTATCGTGCAGGAAAACCCATTGGCCGTGAGCTAACCGAATTACGTGGAAGTTATCGCACTATTTTAACCTCCGCACTGCAAGGACAAGCTGAGTTAACATTATTTGGCGCCACTGAACGCTTTCGCCAAAACTTGCTTAATATCGAAAATAAGTGGCAAGTGCGTCAACAACAGCAAGCGGCACTCACTGGGTTATCTCAAGCCATTATTTTATTTGCCTCTGGTGTTACAGCAACACTGCTTCTTTGGATGGCTGCCGACCATGTAGGGGGCGATACAAAACCGGGAGCACTGATTGCTTTATTTGTATTCTGTGCGCTAGCGGCTTTCGAAGCATTAGGCCCTGTTGCTGTTGCCTTCCAACATATGGGTCAAGTGATTGCATCTGCTACTCGCGTTTCCCAATTAATGACCGCAAAACCAGAGGTAACTTTCCCAAGTGAAAGCCCTTCAATCGCAACATTGGAAAACCTGACTGTCGATAATATTTCATTTACCTATCCAGAACAGCCATTTGCCGTTCTTCAAAATGTGTCTTTAACATTAAATAAAGGCCAACACCTTGCTTTATTAGGTAAAACAGGTTGTGGTAAATCCACTCTTCTGCAGTTATTAACCCGTGCTTGGGATGTTGATAGCGGAACCATCTACTTAAATGGCACGCCTATTAACGAATTTAGCGAAAAATCGTTACGTAATATGATGTCTGTAGTACCACAACGGGTTCATGTCTTTAGTGATACATTGCGCAATAATCTGTTGCTCGCCAATGAACAAGCGACGGATACCGAATTAAGCGAAGTATTGCAGCAAGTTGGTCTAGGTAATTTATTAGAAAACGAATTAAAGCTTAATGCGTGGATGGGTGAAGGCGGCCGACAACTTTCTGGAGGGGAACAACGCCGCTTAGGTATTGCCCGTGCTTTATTACATAACACACCATTAATTCTAATGGATGAACCAACGGAAGGGCTTGATGCACAAACTGAACAGCAGATTTTAGCACTGTTAAAAGAAAAATGTGCCGATAAGACGTTAATTGTCATTACTCACCGTATGCAGGGCTTAGAGGAAATGGATAACATCTGTGTGATGGATAATGGTAAAATCATCGAACAAGGTACCCATCAAGCGCTGTTAGGTATGCAAGGCCAGTATTATCAGTTCCGCCAGCGCCACTGGGCACAACAACCGCTCTGAGGCGTATATGTACCAATTAGATGATGACTCCTATTTATTCCCTCCCGTGTCTGAAGCCATGCGGGAGCCCAATGGCTTATTAGCGATTGGCGGAGATCTTTCATCAAAAAGGCTGCAAGCTGCCTATTATGATGGTATCTTTCCTTGGTTTAATCCTGGAGAGATGCCTTTATGGTGGTCTCCGGACCCTAGAGCAGTACTCATGGTTGGTGAACTCCATATTAGCCGGTCAATGAAAAAAGTTTTAAAAAAGCAGACTTATCGCATTACTGTTAACCATGCATTCAAGCAAGTTATTGAAGCTTGTTCTGTACGCCAAGAAGGCACATGGATTTTACCCGAAGTTCAAGCTGGGTATTTAGCGCTACACCAAGCAGGTATGGCGCATTCCATTGAAGCTTGGTATGGCGATAAACTCGTTGGAGGCCTGTATGGCGTGAACATGGGGCACCTATTTTGTGGGGAATCTATGTTCAGTAGAATGAATGATGCATCCAAATTTGCTTTTATTACATTCTATTTTCATTTTTTGCGCTATAATGGGCAACTTTTTGATTGTCAGGTACTTAACCACCATACCGCCTCAATGGGCGCAAAAGAGATATCCCGTAGGGATTTTTTACATATTCTTTATCGGTGGCGTGACAAAGCGATTGACCCCGCCTGCTGGATACCGCAATCGATTGAAATACCGCCAATTTTCGATTAATGAATTTTGGTTTTACAGTAATTTTATTCCTTCACTTAAAAATAAAGATCGCGTTAAAATGCGACACTTCTTTACTTAGTGCGGGTTTTTGGGCATTATCTTGCCCGTTAAAAATCACGGTTATTAAACTTAGAGGATTAGATGGCCAAAGAAGACAATATTGAAATGCAGGGCACAGTTTTAGATACCCTGCCAAACACAATGTTCCGTGTTGAACTGGAAAACGGTCACGTGGTGACTGCTCATATTTCTGGAAAAATGCGTAAAAACTATATCCGCATCCTGACAGGCGACAAGGTAACTGTAGAGTTAACACCTTATGACCTGAGCAAAGGCCGAATCATTTTCCGTAGCCGTTGATATTCTCTTCAGGCAAGGCCTGACAACCACAGGTGCATTGATACACCTGTGGTCTATTCGTCAGAATACCGCATCCTCCGGAGAGGCCTTGTGCACGCTACTGAAGCTGTATGTCAGTGTGTTACTTTTTTCATCAAGCCCGATACTTACAGAGCCACCATTGGTTAGTGAACCAAATAACAACTCGTTTGCTAATGGTTTTTTCAGGTTATCCTGAATGGTGCGAGCCATAGGTCGGGCACCCATCGCTTTATCATAACCTTTTTCACACAACCAGCGGCGAGCCGCGGCGCTAACTTCAATTGATACACCCTTTTCATCAAGCTGAACTTGTAATTCCACAATAAACTTATCAACGACTTGCGTAATAATTTCTGGAGTTAATGAGTTAAACCAAATTATACCATCAAGGCGGTTGCGAAATTCTGGTGAGAACGCCTTTTTGATTTCAGACATCGCATCAGTGCTATTATCTTGCTCAGCAAAACCAATAGAACGACGCTGAGTTTCTTGCACCCCAGCGTTGGTTGTCATTACCACAACAACATTACGGAAATCCGCCTTACGACCGTTATTGTCTGTTAACGTTCCGTGGTCCATTACCTGTAAAAGAATATTAAACACATCTGGATGCGCTTTTTCGATTTCATCTAACAGCACCACTGAATGCGGATGTTTGATAACCGCATCGGTCAGTAAACCACCTTGGTCAAAGCCAACATAGCCAGGAGGCGCACCAATTAAGCGGCTAACCGTGTGACGCTCCATATATTCAGACATATCAAATCGCAGCAATTTGATATCCAACGCTTTCGCTAACTGGACGGTCACTTCGGTTTTACCCACCCCTGTTGGACCAGCAAATAAGAAAGAGCCCACAGGTTTATTTTCTAACCCTAAACCTGCCCGATTCATTTTGATTGCCTCAGACAATGAATCTATCGCTTTGTCTTGTCCAAACACTAACATTTTCAAACGAGAGTCGAGTGTCTTGAGTTTATCTTTATCGCTTGAGGAAACCGTTTTTTCAGGAATACGGGCGATACGCGCCACAACTGTTTCAATTTCAGGCACACCAATGGTTTTTTTACGCTTACTTGGTGCAACCAGTCGCGTTCGCGCCCCGGCCTCATCAATCACGTCAATGGCTTTATCTGGCAAATGCCTGTCGGTGATATATTTAATGGATAAATCCACCGCCGCTTGGATCGCTTTTGCGGTATAACGAACATCATGATGAGCTTCATACTTAGGCTTCAACCCATTGATGATACGAATTGTTTCTTCGGGAGTTGGTTCTACAATATCAATTTTCTGGAAACGACGAGCCAACGCTCTATCTTTCTCAAAAATACTGCCAAATTCTTGGTATGTTGTTGAACCAATAACACGAATTCGACCACTTGATAGCAACGGTTTAATTAAGTTCGCTGCGTCAACTTGCCCACCAGACGCGGCTCCTGCACCGATGATAGTGTGAATTTCATCAATAAATAAAATGCTCTTCGGATCTTTTTCCAGCATTTTTAATAATGCTTTGAAACGTTTCTCAAAGTCACCACGGTATTTGGTTCCAGCCAATAATGAACCAATATCTAATGAATAAATTGTGCAGCCTTTCATTACGTCAGGTACATCATCTTGCTCAATACGCCATACTAGCCCTTCAGCAATCGCAGTTTTACCGACACCTGACTCACCAACTAATAGCGGGTTATTTTTACGACGGCGGCACAATACTTGAATCGTACGCTCTAATTCAGCCTGACGTCCAACCAGAGGGTCGATATTCCCTTTCTTGGCCTGCTGGTTCAAGTTGGTCGTAAAGTTGTCCATATGGTCTTCTGGGACCGGCTGCTCTTCGTTTTGCACACTATTAGAGGAGATATCTTGTTCTGATGACGACTCTTCGCCTTTTATCGTGCCATGAGAAATATAATTAACTACATCTAAACGGCTTACATCATGCTTACGTAATAAATACGCAGCTTGGGACTCTTGCTCACTAAAAATCGCGACCAATACGTTTGCACCGCTGACTTCGTTGCGCCCAGATGATTGCACATGAAAAACAGCGCGCTGTAATACACGCTGAAAACTCAACGTAGGCTGGGTGTCTCTGCTATCATTTTCGGGTAACAAAGGTGTAGTTTGCGCGATGAAGTGTTCAAGTTCTTGACGTAATGCAACAAGATCAACCTTACAAGCATCTAAAGCTTCGCGAGCAGAGATATTACTCAGTAACGCTAGCAATAGGTGCTCTACAGTCATAAACTCATGGCGACTGTCTTTCGCTTTCGTAAAAGCTACGTTTAAACTAAGCTCCAGTTCTTGATTGAGCATAAGCACCTCCCAAAATTGATATTAAGCCAAATTAGACTTTCTCTATAGTGCAAAGCAAAGGGTACTCATGTTCACGAGCAAAAGTATTGACTTGCGCCGCTTTAGTTTCAGCAACCTCTGCAGTAAAAATTCCACAAACTCCCTTTCCTTGAATATGGACATCTAACATTATCTGTGTAGCGCGTTCTTCATCAAAAGAAAAGTATTTTTGTAACACTTCGACAACAAAATCCATCGGGGTGTAATCGTCATTATTTAATAGCACCTTATACATCGATGGTGGCTGTAAGGTTTGTTCTATTTCATCTTTAAAAATGACGTCAGTTTTAAATGTGCCCAGAAAATCACTCATTGCTTTCTTGCTCAGTGTTTAACTTCAATTTAAGCATAGTCTTTATTATCAACGATTTCTATCAATCATATTGATAACATCATAAAACTATACCATTTAGTTACTATGCTGTTTTTTGTCTATATTGCATCAAGCGACAGTGTATCATGGGAATCACCTTTGCTTCCATGGTTAGCAATCTGTGAGCCATATCAAATATTATAGAAAATGAGCGCTATTGATTAGCGAATTCTTAACACTTTCCAGCAATTCCTGAACCGTACCTCTTGACCTTAGAAGGTAATTTATTACAGTATATTTTACGAACAAATAACATCGTATTTATACTTATTTTGTATGTGTTTTTTATACATCGTTCTAAATGCAAATACTGGTAAATTTGAAGGATAAAATATGGAGACGGGTATCGTTAAGTGGTTCAATAACGCAAAAGGCTTTGGTTTTATTTGCCCGGCTGATGGCGGAGAAGATATTTTTGCTCATTATTCCTGTATCCAAATGGACGGTTACAGGACACTAAAAGCAGGCCAGAAAGTTCAATTTAGTGTGACTATTGGCCCAAAAGGTAATCATGCAGACCTCATTGTTCCTATTGAAAATGAGGATGTTCCAGACAACACAACAGAATCGAATTTATAGCTCACCAATAGAGCACAGTTAATTATTTTAATAACACTGACAACGCTAATAATTAACTGTGACTATTTATAAATTAATCATTTTTTGCTGCATTATTACCTGCTGTTTGCAGGTGTGACATATCACCATACAATGATGTCAATAAATCATATTGTTCAACATCATAAAACGCACATTGTTTTCCTGTGAATGCTTTAGCCACTTCTATCATAAATTTTACAGTAGCCGCAATATCAACCTCATGGCTAGCCCCTGTAGAGCAACCTGGTACTACCGTTTCTGAGCAAATAGCGACACCAACCACTGGTGCAGATGTTGATACCGCAGGTTGTAATATACTGTTGATATGATGTAAACCATTACCATATGGCGTGATGTCTTGAATTGATAATGGAAATGTCACCGCTTTTTGGCCACTACTCCACTCCATCAAACGAATTAAATCCTCTGATACAGGTAAAATATAACCATTTTTTACTGTTGGAGACAGTGCATACCCTTTATGATTGAGTAAACGATTTCCCTTCGTGGTATCTACGGACAAAATAGCATCCGCTTCAGGGATCGCCTCATGTTGATTCATCGTGGCATCTTCAAGGGGCGAGTCCATAAAATCAACAGGTGTATGCGGACGTGTTGGCGCATTTGGGCAAATATGGGTCGTGACCACGACATCACCGAGTAACTGGTCACCCTTTTCATGCATTTGTGCCAGTTTAAGCGCTGCTGCAAGTGCGGCAATCGCACCATCTGCATCAGACACAACACCTATTCGAGAAGGTCTAGCACCAATTCCACCTAAACGCCCGATAATTCCCAGTGTTGGCGCATCTTTATGCTGTGATTTACCTTGTGTTCCTGGAATAAGAATGCGAACAAAGTCACTTTGTCCTTTGTGATCCTTAACCGTTTTAGACATGACTTCAATGTGTGGGAAATCTTGGAACAATGCAACAATGTCTTCACCTTTAACACTAGCGCAATCGATTAGATCATATACGCAAAGAGTTTGTTTTAGACTCATTGTACTTCCTTTAATTTTAATTATTTTTTATGAGAGTAAAGAGCTACTTTGAGATTAACTCGCATAGAATAGCGAGTTAATCTCATTTCACTCTAGATGGAATCTCACGTAATAGAGGTTCCATTTTTCCTGATGAAGGCGTATTCACGCACTTAAAATGCTAACAATATTAAATATTTATAATTTACTATTTACTTCAACTACTTACTTCAACTACTTACTACTTTTTGCTTTTATAACATGAAATAATCTCATGACTTATTCATGCTTTTTTGCAACCAATACGGGTCACCCACCATACACCCAAGATAAGCGGCTTTATGACAAAGGCTCTTGGATAACTGCACCATAACCTCATCATTCATTTGTGCAGCAGGCAAACTTAAACACAAGGCATATAACGTATTTTGTGCAGGGTCGAACACCGTGCTGGATATGGAAGCGACTCCGGCAACGGATTCATCCATCGAAAATTCCCAGCCACGATCTGCCACTAAGTCCAAACGCTCAACTAATTTACCCCGTTCTTCTTTTGGCTCACGGTCAATAATTTTTGACCGCTCATTTAGCGGTAACCTTGCTAATAGTGCACGCCCCGTTGACGTTCCCAGTATGGGTAAGCGGGTACCCGGTTGAGTGATCACTTGCAGCATGCTATTACCAAAGCGTGCATGAACAACACGAACCATATCATCATCAAGTGCTGACACATAACTGGTAAACCCGCTATCTTTCGCAAGTTCATCAAGTGCTTCAAGCATCATATCGATTAGCGGGTTCATCCCCCTTGCCCGATGAGCTAATTCCATAATCAGCAAACCAGGTCGATATATCGGTGCATTGTTTTTCTTTTCCAGCAATCCGAGTTCAGCCATTTGCTTTAAAAGACGGGAGGCCGAGCTTTTTGGCATACCTAATTCATTAACCAACGTTGTCACCGTCAGTTCGTTGCCTGAACGTAAGAACAGTTGGTAAACATCAACCACGCTAGATAAAATACTCATGACCCTAAACCTTGGGTTAATACACTGTAGCTTTGTGGCTTTCTGTCTCTCAGATAAGGCACTTTTAAACGTGTATGGGCTTGGTTTAAAAAATCAACCTCACCGATTAATAGCTCTTCGCCCTCACAGCTCGCTTCACAAAGTACTTGGCCGCGAGGACCTAAAACCTTGCTACCACCAAATAAATGCAGATCTTCTTCATGACCCCAACGGTTCACTGCAAGTAAGTGAGTTCCATTTTCTAGTGCTCGACAGGCGCTATTAATATCCCACACATCTCGGTCTTGAACACACCAAGCTGAAGGGGCTAATAACAATTCCGCGCCTTGTAATGTTAAAATTCGTGCGACTTCTGGAAAACCCATGTCATAGCAAATCATGATACCGATTTTACCGATCGGCGTTTCAAACACAGGGAAACTATCACCTCGTCCAAACCATTGTTTTTCTATGCCGAAAGCATGAACTTTACGAAAAACACCACTAATACCCTCACACCCCGGGTTCCAAACACCGACAGAGTTATAGATATCGCCTAAATATTCACCGCGCTCAACAAAACCGCTAACAATAGTGATATTTAAACGAGTAGCAAGTTCGCTAAATAGCGTATAAGTTTCACTTCCGATGGAATCGCTTAAATCCCACAACTTAGTGGTCAGTAAGTCACCACGGTAACCCGTTGTCGCCAGCTCAGGGAAACAAATCAGTTTTGCCCCTGAATCTGCGGCTTGTTGGCACAACTGTGCCATGCGTTGTAAATTATTGGTTTTATTGCCAAGTTCTGAATCAAACTGAGCCAGAGCAACTTTAACTTTTGTACCTGACATTGTTTAATCCTTAATCTAAATGAGAGACTTTGCGAAAGTGTACCGTTTCAACACCTCTCGCTTTCGCCTGCCAGCGCATGCCTATCCAATAAGCAACTGCACCAGTAATCAAAGAGTTAAGCGCTGGGATACCGTAGTCTGCATGAAGCGGGCCTAACTCTGATGTCCCCCACCCAACCAGTACTGCGATCACCCACACCACGAGTGTTACTGGGTTATATGCTTCACAACTCGGTGGTAATATGCCTTGCTCTCGAGTGATATCTAGTTCTTTGCGATCACGTTTTAACAAGTAATAGTCAACAACCATAATCCCTGCGACAGGAGGAATGGCTATTCCTAAGTAAATTAAGAAACCGATAAAGTTATCTAAGATCCCTAACATTGAAGCGATTGTGCCAAAGATACCAATCACCCACGTTAAATAACGACGGTCAAAACGCTTATTAAATATGGCATTTAACAGTGTTGAAAAACCTAACGATGATGAATACAAATTGATATCATTCATTTTTATTGTTGAGAAGATAACAATCGATGCACCTAATAGGCCTGTCAGCGCCATCATTAAATCAAATACTTGGCTTGTACGTAATGACAGCGCCATTAGTACCGCTATCATATTGACCAGTAACTCACCAAAAAATGTGCCGATAAGCGTCATCCAAAACACATCTTTAGGCCCTTTCATGAAACGGCTGATATCGGGTGTTGTCACTGCTGCAATAATAAAACCACCAGCAACCATTGTGATGGCCGCAGGCATAGTCATTAATGGCCCGGCGGGTTCAGTGTCATTAATAAGCGTACCAATATCTTGACCTGATAATAAATTATATGTCGCCCAGCCTAACGCGAATAAAAATAGCGGCGTTGAGATATTGGCAGTAATAGATAAAAATCGATACCCATATACTGTTATAACCGTCACCGCAATACCTGTAATAAGTGACCAAGTCCCTGGTGTTAGCACATTAGTCGCTTTATACATTCCATCCGCAAAGAAACCATTTTGGACGCCAAACCAGCCCATTAAGGAGATAGCAATTGCGCCACCAATGAGTGCTGAGCCTAACTTACCAAAACCCGCCCACCGAGACAGTAGGCTGATTGACATTCCTTCGCGGCACGCAGCCGCTCCAAGCCCCCAGCTGACAACCTGTAAAATTACAGATCCAAGCATCGTTGCCCAAAACGCCTGCCAAAAAGTTAACCCATACCCAAGAGCCGCACCTAACATAACTTGTGAAACACAAGCTAGTGCGCCAATTCGTAGAATTAACACTTCATAGAACGGCCTACGAGCACTTTGGGGTACCCGAGCCAAAGAATAATCTTCACCTGCTTTATTCGCCATATCGCACCTGCTGTGTGGTTGTCTTTGCTTAGTTTTTTACTGGCTTTATTATAAGTTCCATTATATGGAACTAGGTTTCATTTATTCTACAAGGCAAATCATATCCATGATCGATACCAATTCGCAAGTAGAATTTATCTTTTCAGACAGTTTTTTATTATGAAATATTTTAAGAAACGAGGGAATATACAGACTGAAAAAAATATTATCGGGAAATGAAGGAGTTAAAAATAACGCATTTAATTAGCAGAATTTAATTGAGGAACTTGGTTCCGAAAAATGGGACTATCCCTAAATCAAATTATTTACAAGCAGATGATTCACATATTGATAATTGACCTTAAAGCTGAGTTACACAGAAAGTAGAGCGAAGGAATTTAGCTTATCCTTCGCCACTCAAAAATCTCACTAAGAAAAATTATTATGGGTGGCTGATCTAAAAACTATCCATGGTTAACTTAAAGTGAGTATCCATCTTTAACCCAGTTGCCACAAAGTCTTGTTTTTCAATTGACTCTAAAATATCAAAATGAATATCAATGATCTTTTTATGTTCATCATGGTTGTTTTGGTTTAATAAACCAGCTGAAATAGAACCACCTAATGCGCCTCTTAATGCTTTTAGCATCAATGCATATAACGGATTTTGTGACATTTCAGCTAATGTTAAGTGAAAATCAATATCACTTTCGATGAACAAATCCCAATCATTAGAACTCAACAAGGACTTCCTCATTTTATCTGCAATTTTTCTTAACTTGATATAATCATTTTTATTTCCATGCATTGCAGCCAACACTGCAGAATCAACTTCAATCGCACGTCGAAGGCCTAAGATTTGCTGATAATTAACCTGCTGAGTCACAATGGCATGGTTAAAAATAGTTTCTAACGGGTTTGAGTTAATTTTTTGTATTTTAGGCTTTTTGCCACTACTAATATCTAAAATACCTAATATAGAAAGGCTTTGAAAAGCCTCTCTAACCACCCCCCTGCTCACCCCTAAACGTTCAATAATCTCTTTTTCACTTGGTATTTCATCACCTGGATTTAGATTTGATTGAGATATTAAAGATAGAACATAGCTTCTAACTTGTTCTGAAAGTGTTTGTTTTTCAATTAAAGGATGCAATCTAACCCCCAAAATTAGCAATATCCATTTGATTTAAAATCAAAAAAATAATCTTCCTGTGATTAAAACAATAATAAAACTAGAGTCGTATCACAAAACCTATATTAACCCTCTTTTAATATTAAGGCTAGACTGTTAGCCTGTATGACAGGTTGACAGCCAAACAGGAAGATTAAGACCTTAGATACATAGGAATATGAAATGAATAAAGATAATGATTTGTTTGACAAGATTAAAAAGGAATTACCCGTAGCTCTTCTAGGGGATATTTTAGATGAAATAGGATTACACCATCAGTTCTTGCCTCCTATACTCAAACCTTTATCTGAGGATATGAAGATTGTAGGTCGAGCAATGCCTGTACTAGAAGCTGATTACATGTTACCGCCTGACGCTACATCTAATGGGCCACTAGGAAATAAAGATTTCGGTATTATGTTTGAAGCACTAGATAGCTTAAAGGAAGGTGAAGTTTATATCGCTTCCGGTTCTTCGCATAATTACGCCCTGTGGGGTGGATTAATGTCGACAAGAGCTAAAAAACTTAACGCTGCGGGCGCTATTATTTATGGCTATTCAAGAGATAAGAGAGAAATACTAGAACTTGATTTCCCTGTATTTTCATTAGGTAGTTATGCTCAAGATCAAAAAATAAGAGGTAAAGTATTAGATTATCGAGTTCCAATCAAAATCAATAATATTTTAATTGAACCAGGTGATTTAATTGTTGCCGATGAAGAAGGCGTATTAATTATTCCTAAAAATGTAGAGTCTTACGTTATTGCAAATGCATTTGAAAAACAAAAAATGGAGAATAAAGTACAAAAAGAAATAGCAAATGGAATGGGTGCTGTAGAAGCATATAATAAATTTGGCGTCATGTGATAAACATAAAAATAGATATGTCTTATTAAATTTAATAATAAACATATCATTATATCAAAGGTGATTTATGTTTAAAAAAATAAGATGGAATTTAGTTTTATTTATTTCTCTTGGAGGAATGATAAACTATATGGATCGCTCTGCATTTGCTATTGCAGCTCCTGTTTTTTCTAAAGATTTAAACTTAACACCAAGTGAAATGGGTATACTTTTCAGTAGTTTTTCTATTGGATATGCTTTATTTAATTTCATTGGCGGATACGCATCAGATAAATATGGTCCCAAAAAGGTTTTTGCCGTAAGTATGGCTCTTTGGTCTATCTTTTGCGGCATGATCGGGGTAACTGTTGGTTTTATCTCTATGCTTATTATCCGAACTTTATTTGGTGCAGCTGAAGGCCCCTTTGCAGCAACACTCAATAAAATGGTTAATAACTGGTTCCCTAAAAAAGAAGTTGCTACTGCTATAGGTATAGCAACTGCTGGTAATCCAATAGGTGGAGCTATTGCTGGCCCTATAATGGGAATATTAATAATTACAACTGGTTGGCGTGTTGCATTTTTTATACTTGCTGCAATAGGCTTTATATGGCTAATTGGGTGGTTAAAAATAGCTAAAGATAAACCGGAACAACATAAGAAAATATCAAAAGAAGAATTAGAATATATTTTATCTGACGATAATAATGTAGAATCAAATACCACAAATACTATATCTAAACCATTATCTTTTTATATAAAAAGTCCGACTATATTAGCAACAACTCTTGCATTCTTCAGTTTGAATTATATTTTATTTTTCTTTTTATCATGGTTTCCGAGTTACTTATCTAATGTTCAAAATCTCAGTATAAAAGATATGAGTATAGTAAGTATTATACCTTGGCTATTAGGTGCTATTGGAATGGCTTTAGGGGGAATACTTTGTGACTTTGTTTTAAAGAAAACAAATAAACCATTATTCTCCAGAAAAATCGTGTTGGTTAGTTGTCTAGGAGTATCGGCAATCCTTGTCTTTCTTGTCGGTAATGTTACTCGTGTTGAAAGTGCCGTAGCACTCATGGCATTCGGAATATTTTTCTTATATTTATCTGCTACAACCTATTGGGCAATTCTACAAGATACCGTTGCAAAAAATAATATTGGTGCGGTTGGTGGATTTGTACACGCAATGGCAAATGTTGCCGGAATTTTAGGTCCTATTATTACAGGCTATATCATTGAATGGTCTGGAATGTATAGCATCGCATTTTTTGTGGCAGGTGGAATCGGTATTGTTGGCGCAATCAGTGTCGCATTATATGTAAAACCACTAAATCTCACTAACTAAGAAATTTTCAAATTAAAAGGTTAATAATTATGAAACTAGGATTTGGTTTATATCGACATATGCTTAATGATGAACATTATGCTTTTGCAAAACAATGTGGAGCAACTCATATCGTTGTTCATATGGTCGACTACTTTAATAGTAATGAACGATTTTCACGCAGCGACCAGCCAATTGGCGATAATGATGGCTGGGGAACGGCTGTTGGTGATGTCTGGACAGTAGATGAACTAATAAAAATCCGTGACCGGATGCAAGAGTTTGGCTTAACATTTTATGCAATTGAAAATTTCGACCCTTGCCACTGGGATGATATTTTGTTTGACGGTCCTAAAAAATTAGAACAGCTTGAAGTCGTCAAAAACATTATTAGAAATGTAGGGAAAGCAGGTATTCCTGTCTTTGGATATAATTTCAGTCTGGCAGGAGTCGCAGGGCGAGTTATCGAAAACAAAGCACGAGGAGGTGCTCAAACTGTTGGTTTATCTGGCATCAACGAAGACATTCTAGAACCAATGCCGGATAATATGGCATGGAATATGAAAATCAATAACCATAGTGCTGGTTATCGTCCTGAAACAACAACAGAGCAACTCTGGGAAAGGTTAACCTGGTTCTTAAACCATATTATCCCTGTCGCTGAAGAAGCAGGCGTTCGCCTAGCTGCTCATCCAGACGATCCTCCACTAGAGTTTGTCAGAGGTCAGCCAAGGCTCGTCAATCAACCTCACTTATATCAAAAATTACTAGATATAAAACCAAGTAAATCAAATGCGCTAGAGTTTTGTCTTGGAACCATTGCCGAAATGTCTGAGGGCAACGTTTACGAAGCAGTGCAACAATATGCAAGTCAAGATGCGATGGCATACGTCCATTTTAGGAACGTTAAAGGTAAAGTGCCACACTATCATGAAACCTTCATTGATGAGGGCGATATTGACATGTTGAAGGTATTAACAATATTAAAAGAAAATAATTATACAGGTGTATTAATCCCTGACCATACGCCACAAATGTCATGTGATGCGCCATGGCACGCAGGTATGGCTTATGCGATGGGATATATGCAAGCATTACTTAAAGTACTGAAATAATATATAAATAATGCTCCATGCACTATTTTGATAAATGTGCATGGAGAGCTTTATACGAACAATTTATTCCCTCGCCAACGCATCAATTGGGTTCAAGCGAGCTGCATTTCGAGCAGGTAAAAAGCCAAAAATAATGCCAATGGCTGTTGAACAAACAAAGGCACTGACTAATGCCACCGGGTCAAAAGAAAAAGTCCAGCCTGGTAGTGCCATTTGAGCCAATAAACTAATCCCATACGATAGGCCAATCCCCATCAACCCGCCCATTAAACAGACTAGTACGGCTTCGATAAGAAATTGCTGCATCACATCGCTAGTCCTAGCCCCTACCGCCATGCGAATACCAATTTCTCGCGTCCTTTCGGTAACAGAAACCAGCATAATATTCATCACACCAATACCACCAACCACCAGCGAAATAACCGCGACTAATGTTAGAAACAGTTGCATAGTCTGGGTGGTTTTTTCCGCTGTTTTTACAAAAGTATCAAGGTTATAGGTGAAAATATCCTTTTTACCATGGCGCAACGTGAGTAAGCGGGTCAGTTGCTGTTCTACCGTTTTCGCATCGTAACCGTCTTTCACCCTAACAACAAAGCTCTCATAGTATGGACGGTTCAGAATTTTACTATTCACCGTAGTATCCGGTAACCAAACCGATAGCGACTTACTCGAACCAAAAGTCGATTTTTTCTCTTCAAGCACACCGATAATCGTTACAGGCATATTACCAATGAGCAAAGTTTCGCCAATAACATGTTCTTGTTTAGGGAAAAAGCGGCGTTTAGTATTGGCATCAATAACCACCACTTGTGCGCGCTTATCCACCATATCTTGCGTGAAACTCATACCTTCTGAAAATTTAGAGGCATAAACATTAAAATAATCCCGCCCAACACCAGTGAGCTGTGCCGAAGCGTCAACATTCCCTTTTCTTAAGCGTGTTGAGTGGTTGAGCTCGCCAGAAATCGCGTACACATAAGGCTGTTTTGCTAATGCATCAATATCTGAGGCTCTCAAGGACTGACGATTTTTTGCATCATCGTACCCAAAGTCTTCCCCTGGATAAATTGAAATGGTATTCGTCCCGATTGATTTTATATCATTAAGGACCATGCCTTGAGCAGCATCACCGATCACCATTATTGATACCACCGACGCAATGCCAATGATAATCCCAAGCATAGTCAGCAATGTACGCATCTTATTAACGACCATGGCACGCCAAGCCATTAATAAGGCCTCACTAAACCGCCCATACGCCTGAGCTAAAGAGAATTTTCGTGGGGGAGCTTTTGGTAATGAATTTGTTCGTTTCGTGGCTTTGCTACCCGAGTCATTCAAAATCTCGCCATCTTTAATTTCGATAATACGTTCCGCTTGTTGAGCAATTTCAGGGTCATGCGTGACAATAATTACGGTATGCCCTTGGGCACAGAGGTCTTTTAAAATATTCATGACCTCTTCCCCCGAATGGCTATCCAGTGCTCCTGTTGGCTCATCCGCGAGAATTATCTGCCCACCATTCATAAGAGCGCGAGCAATACTCACGCGCTGTTGTTGCCCACCAGACAACTGACTTGGGCGATAATCAACTCGCTCCCCTAACCCTAGACGCTGTAATAGCTGGGCTGCTCGCTCACGACGTTGGTTTTTACCCGCCCCTGCATACACCGCAGGCACCTCAACATTTTGTTCCGCACTTAAATGACTCAGTAAATGGTAACGTTGAAAAATAAAGCCAAAATGCTCTCGGCGCAGTTCTGCCAATTGGTCGTTATCTAACGTTGCAACGCTTTGACCATCAATGCAATAATTCCCTTCAGTTGGTTTATCTAAGCACCCAATAATATTCATGAGCGTGGATTTACCTGAACCAGAAGCACCAATAATCGCCACCATCTCACCTGCATTAATTTGCAGTGAGACATTTTTTAAGACTGTAACTTGGTTTTCGCCTTCCCCGTAGCGGCGAGTGATCCCTTGAAGATCAATTAACGCAGACATAGTTAGTATTCCGTCTCGCTATGGCCAATGACCACTTTGTCACCTTCATTTAGGCCTTTGGTAATTTCCACATACACATCATTTCGACCACCAATTTCAACGTGTTTTTTCTCGACTTTATTGCCTTGAAGGATATCCACTTCATAGGTTTGTGGTGAAATTTCATTGCCTAATGCAGATAGCGGTAGTAACAGAACATTTTTACGTGACTCTAATTCAATAGTGACCTGAGCGGTCATTTGTAATTTCAATAAATGTTGCGGATTGGGTACCTCAAAGCGCGCATAATAGAAAATGGCATCATTGATTTTTTCAGGTGTTGGTAAAATATCTTTTAGTTGCCCTGAGAATTTTTTATCTGGAGCGCCTAAGACGGTAAACGAGGCATCTTGCCCAGGCTCCAAATAAATCACATCGGCTTCAGAAACTTCCGCTTTTACTAGCATCGTGTCTAAATCCGCAAGTGTTAAAATCGTTGGTGCTTCCTGAGCAGCAATAACCGTCTGCCCTTGTAATGTTTTAATAAAGGTGACAATGCCATCCATTGGAGCCGTAATTTGAGTGTATTTCAAATTTGTTTTTGCCGAATCTAAAGTGGCTTGGTTACGCTTAATTTGCGCTTGATAAGTGGCAACTTGCGCTTTTTTCACTTCTACATCGGTTTTGGCTTTATCAAGTTCTTGCTGAGAAACCGCTTGTTGCTTTGCTAGGCTCAAATGACGTTGATAAGTCAGTTGAGCGAGACGAAGTTCCGCTTGAACTAATGATAGATTCGCTTCAAGTTCACGAGTCATCGCTTCAGACTCAGTCACATCATTCTGGGCTTTTTTCGGGTCAATAACGGCTAATAAATCACCTTTTTTAACATAATCACCCTCTTTGACATACAGGGTTTGTAGTTGCCCACTCACCTGAGCCCCCACATCGACTTTACGTACAGCGTCAAGTTTTCCCGTTGCCAGCACTTGTTTATCTAAATCGCCTCGAGTGACATCTACGGTTTGAAAAACCTCTACTTCCTCACGATTAAAAAGAAACCCAGCAGTGACTAGGGCAACAATAATGATTGCCAAATAAATCGGCCACTTTTTCTTAGGCTTTGCCTTCATGTTTATTCGCTTCCTATGAACAAAAAGAGGGCATTGCCCTCTAAGATCGCTGACAACTTGTAAAAGAAAGTAACTTTCCAATTTGTTGCCAGCTAAAAACTAATGATCAAATTATATATCACTTAAGTTATCAATTGATTCAACATGAGATAAACCTAAGAGTGCGATTTCTCAATAATCCATCAACAACCCGTAAAATTTATCGATATCACCATTAATTTGCTTTACCCCTTGCCAACCATGCCACACGAGAAAACATACTTTTCAACTGTAGCGGGATACTATCTGGACCTAACTCAGCCGCCCGATTAACAGTAGCTAATGCTAAATCCGGCTTCGATGTACGTGAAATCGCCTTAATAATCACTCGCCTTGTTGAAACCTTTGCATTATCTGGAATATCAGCAATTTCATGATAAAGTTTTCGAAACCCTTCACGATATAGGAAATGTTCCATATCTGGTGCGGGTAGCATCGTTAGCCTATCTCTATCTGAGGAATTAATTTTATTAGCATAATGCGTCGCTGTTGCCGCATATTTACGTCCTGCTTCATCACCATCAGTTAAAACATGCCATTCAATTCCCATTTTATTGGCAAACTTTAGCAGTGGTTTCAAACCACTTTGCGCAAATGCAATAACTTTTATTCCTTCTGTTTCAAAGTAATAGTTACACTGGCGCGAGAATTCATTCATCAGCCAAATTTCAGTTTCCCCTTCAACTAATAACCAACAGCGAGCGAACAAGGCTGACGGACGATTAAAGCGAATATGGAAAGAAATTTTACGTAATTCTTCAGCACTCAAATCATTTTCATTTAAACGATAAGCTGAAACTTTATTCGTATTACGAACCAGACGACATAAATCCTCCAAAGGCGCTAATGAAAGTAGCTCCCCTGAATTCGTCGTGGTGATCCTCTGTAGAGAAAATAAGCTAAATAAGCCCCATGCAATGGAAAGCATAATTGGGTGCAAACGCGTTTCAGGGTCTTCAACAATAATCAATGGCCGAGCGTATTTATCTAAATGAATATTACCCTTTGATTGTAATAAAGAAGAAAACATCCCTAAAATAATTAACCGAATATTACGTTGATTTGGTTTGGCAATTAACCGGTTAATATTATCAAGCGCTTTCCAACCGCGTTTACGCGGTTCTATTTTAACCATTGAATTATCTGAACGAATAATATGGGAGCTTTGCCCAGAGAAGTAATGGCTAAGCAACTGTTGCATGGCATCAACCCCATCACAGAGATCTTCATCACTTAAGCGTTCAGGGTTGTTGACCAATGCGCTAGTGAGTTCCTTAATACGAGCATTAAATAAGTCACGTACATCTTTTTGCCCTGAAACAATCGTTTCTGGATTAAGTGAGTGTAAAAAACGCGCATCACGAAGGCGAATAACAGGATACAACCGAATAATTTCTTTAATATATTTACCGACGTTGTCCAATGAAAGTTTATTACCACCTGCATTTAAAAAGCTTTTATCGACAACTATCGTGTCATCATCTTTAAGCTCTGCACTAACACGATAAAAAATATGTTTAAGGTCATCACCGTTATCTACCCAAACTGAGGCTAAGTTATGAAAACGATAGGATTGATGACGCCCTTTGCGGCGTTCACAAAATTTTAAGACTATCTGCAATGAACGGTAACGTGACTCATCATTCCCTGCGGGATAGTGAAAATCATGAAGACTGAACTGGTAATCTATATGTTCAGGAGAAAGAAGAAGGTCAAGAGCATCAAGTAAGCTCGACTTTCCCCATGAATTCTCGCCAACTAAAACTGTACTGTTATTCAGTTCTAATGAAAGGCGGTTAATCCCTCTAAATCCGTATATTTCCACACGTTCCAGGTACATATCACTCTCCTTGGAATATTTTTAGTTCACCCTAAATATTATTAGTTTTCATTACATATCGGGTGATTCCGTCAATTGGATATACTAAAGAACAATATTTAGAGCTTACCGATTAACCTTCTTTATTACTATAACTATGTATGTAAAATAAAAATTCTTCATAGCAAAATAGCAAACTATGTTGAGCATCTAATTGCAGTGTTATAAAATAGTAAAACTTTTATTTTTAGTGTTTTTGACCTATTTTTTATTAGTTAGCCAATAAAAACATTTTATAACAAAAAGAACTTTTAGCACGGGGCGTTAAATCGGGTTTGTACTTCAATAACCTAAATAAATAAAATTGTATAACCCTTTGTTTATATTTAGCTAGTCGATGGGATAACCTCTAAGGATGCGGCCATGTATTCAGGACTCTTAATTATTCTTCTACCATTAACGCTTGGTTATCTTATTCCTATTAAAAACAAGCAAATTCTCCATCGAGTACACCAATCCTTGAATTCAATGGTGTATGTTATTTTATTTTTAATGGGAATTACTCTTGCACTTCTTGAAAATTTAAGTGTTCACTTATTTTCTATTTTAATTTATGCAGTTACCTTTTTTGGTTGCATATTTTCATTGAATGTAATCTCACTGTTATTGCTGGATAAATTTGATCCTTGGAAAATTCCGCAACATAAACAAGAAAAACCACCTTCACGAATCAAAATGGTGCTCGAATCCTTACAACTATGCGGAGTGTTACTACTCGGATTTGTCGTTGGCCTAACTCATTTTGATTTTCTGCACTATGCCGACAAAGGGAGCCAATTGGCGTTAATGCTACTGCTATTACTCGTCGGTATCCAGCTACGTAACAGCGGCATGAGCATCAAGCAAATTTTAATCAACCGCCGCGGTACAACCATTGCGTTTGTCATGGCGGTCAGTGCATTAGCGGGTGGTGCGTTAGCCGCGTTCTTACTAGACCTTCCCGTGAAAATGGGGTTAGCGCTGGCTTCTGGCTTTGGCTGGTACTCATTAACAGGGATTGTCCTCACCGATGCTTATGGCCCAGTCATGGGGAGCGCTGCTTTTTTCAATGATTTAGCAAGGGAACTTGCTGCAATCATGCTTATTCCAATTATTATTAACCGTTACCGCTCAACCGCTCTTGGCATTTGTGGTTCAACATCAATGGATTTTACACTGCCTGTTTTACAACGTAGTGGTGGGGTTTCAATTGTCCCTGCCGCTATTGTTCACGGCTTCGTACTGAGTCTTATTACGCCAATTCTCATGGCCTTCTTTACATAGGTAAAATTTCAGTCACAATAGCTGTTAATTTGCGTGAATCAGGAAATTAACATGACAGATAAACAACGTGTTTTAGTGTTGGGCGCTAGTGGTTATATTGGTCAGAATCTGATCCCTAAACTCATTGAGCAAGGATATGACGTAACAGCAGGTGCACGTCGTGTTGATTGGATGTTATCTCAAGGCTGGCAAGATACCCAATGCATTTATGTGGATCTTCACGACCCTGAAACACTAAAAGGTGTCATGGAAGGCATCGATATTGTTTATTTCCTCGTTCATAGCATGGCCGACCAAGCCAATTTAGTCGAGCGTGAGCGTGCAGCCGCTCGCAACGTGCAACAAGCCCTTGAAGGCTCAAGCGTTAAACATGTTATCTATCTCAGTGCATTACAACACGGGCATACCTATTCACCACACCTAATTGCTCGACGTTTAACCGGTGATATTTTACGTGAAAGCCAAATCCCTGTTACCGAAATCCGCTCATCAATTATCGTTGGGTCTGGTTCTGCCGCATTCGAAATTATGCGTGATATGGTCTACAACTTAGCGATTTTAACGCCACCACGTTGGGTTCGTTCTAAATCGTCACCTATCGCCCTATCGAATATTTTGTATTATTTAACGCAACTGGCAAAAATACCAACAACTGAGAATCGGATTTTTGATGCAGGTGGCCCTGAGTTTATTAGCTACCAAGAGCTATTTAAGCGCTTTATTAAAGTCAGTGGTAAGCGGCGTTTACTTATTCCTATTCCGATCCCCATTAGTATGATTTCCGTGCATTTCATCAGTTTGATCACCTCCGTACCACCGTCAATCGCTAAGGAGTTAATTCAAGGCTTGCAGCACGACCTTCCCGCGGATGATAAAGCGTTACGAGAACTGATCCCCCAAACCTTAATTTCTTTTGATGATGCCGTTAGAACGACTTTAGCAGAAGAAGCCGATGCCGTTGATAACGCAGATTGGGGTTATGACCCAGAAGTCAGAAAACGCTGGCGTCCCGGCTATGGCTATTACCCAAAACAAGCGGGAGCAACCCTTGGAACAACAGCCAGTTCAGAATCGCTTTGGTATACAGTGCAACAAATCGGCGGAAAAAACGGCTATTTCTATGCCAATGGCCTGTGGAAAACTCGCGCCATCATGGACGATATGATGTTAAATAAAGTGAAGTACGGCCGCCCCGATCGTGAACAGCTCCAACTCGGTGATGAAATTGACGGCTGGCGCGTGATTAATCTTGAGCCTAATAAACAACTTAGCTTGTTATTTGGTATGAAAGCGCCAGGACTTGGCCGCCTAACTTTTACTATTCATGATAGCGGAAACCGCCGTTCAATCGATGTTCGGGCATGGTGGCACCCAGCTGGCTTTTGCGGCCTACTCTATTGGTTTGCCATGATGCCCGCACATTTATTTATTTTTAAGGGAATGGCAAAACGCATCAGCGAACTGGCTTATGAGCGAGATAAACAACTCGCTAAAGAACAGCAAGCAGAGCAACTGACCGTTAAATCGGAATAATTTTAGCGTAAAAACCAAATTTTTATGCAGAAATTATTGCATAAATATGCTCATAGGATTAATATCGCGGGTAGTGAAATAAGATATTATTGGTACACATGAGCATTCAATTAAAAAACATCAACTGTTTCTATGGTTCCCATCAGGCACTCTTTGATATCAATCTAGAGTGTTCTGCTGGTGAGACTATGGTATTACTTGGGCCAAGCGGGGCTGGTAAAAGCTCATTGTTACGTGTCCTCAATTTATTAGAAATGCCACGTTCAGGCCACTTGAATATTGTGGGTCAGCAATTTGACTTTTCTTCAGCTCCAGATGCGAAAGCGATTCGTGAGCTGCGTCAAAATGTAGGGATGGTATTTCAACAATATAATCTGTGGCCTCATCTGAGCGTTATGGACAACTTAATTGAAGCACCTTGCCGCGTATTAAAATTATCAAAGCAAGAAGCGCAAGCAAAAGCGTCTAAGTTATTAGAACGCTTACGGTTGTCGCAATTTGCTGATCGCTACCCCTTACATTTATCGGGTGGTCAGCAACAGCGTGTTGCGATTGCAAGAGCGCTAATGATGGAACCAAAAGTTTTATTATTTGATGAACCAACCGCGGCACTTGACCCAGAAATCACCGCTCAAGTTGTTGATATTATTCGTGAACTATCTGCAACTGGGATTACACAAGTCATCGTCACTCACGAAGTGGAAATTGCTCGCAAAACCGCTAGCCGTGTCGTGTATATGGAAAACGGCCATATAGTAGAACAAGGGGATGCAAGCCATTTCACTGCACCTCAAACAGAAGCATTTGCAAATTATCTGTCACATTAATAGATATAGGATTAAGCAATGAAAAAAATTATATTAGCTGCACTACTGGGCGCTGTAACCCTATCTGCAACTGCTGCGGAAAAAGAAACCATCCGTTTTGCAACAGAAGCGACTTACGCACCTTTTGAAATGTTCGATAAGAATAACCAAATCGTTGGCTTTGACGTTGATTTAGCCAATGCAATGTGTGAAAAAATGAATGCAACTTGTACATTTACTCACCAATCTTTCGACAGCTTAATCCCTAGCTTAAAATTCCGTCGCTTTGAAGCATTAATGGCAGGTATCGATATTACCCCTGAGCGCCAACAGCAAGTGGATTTCACTGAGACTTACTACCCTAACTCAGCAGAATTTATTGCTGTAAAAGAAAAAATCAGCTCAGTAGACCAATTAAAAGATAAAAAAATTGGTGTTCAAAACGGAACCACTCACCAAAAATACATCATGGAACAACATAAAGGGATGACAACCGTTCCTTATGATAACTACCAATCTGCTATTTTAGACCTACAAAATGGCCGTATCGATGCCGTCTTCGGTGATACCGCAGTTGCTGACGAATGGTTAAAAGCTAAAGGTAACGAAAACTTAGCTGCTGTTGGTGAAAAAGTGACTGACCCACAATATTTCGGTATTGGTTTAGGTATTGCGGTTCGTAAAGGGAATAAAGAGCTGTTGGATAAAATGAATAAAGCCTTAGCTGAAGTTAAAGCAGACGGCACTTATGATGCTATCCACAAAAAATGGTTTCAACAGTAATTGATATAATTAATGAGCAACTTTCTATTTTTAACAAGTGCCGCCGGTATCACCGTCGGCCTTGCTGTTTCTGCACTGGTTTTGGGGCTGATCCTCGCCATGTTATTTACTGCGTGGGAGTCCGTTCGTTTTAAACCTATTGCCTTTTTAGGGACCTGCTGGGTTACCTTGATCCGCGGTCTACCTGAATTATTGGTCGTATTATTTGTCTACTTCGGTACATTACAACTGATCAATTTGTTTGGTGATGGGTTCGATATAAACCTCGGTTTTTGGCAAACCACTATTCAAATCGACCCCAGCATTTTCTTTGCTAATAGTGGCGAATTTGACTATACCCCATTTGTTTGTGGTGTTATTGCCCTTGCCTTGTTGTACGCCTCTTATGCATCACAAACATTAAGAGGAGCTTTAAAAGCAGTACCTTATGGCCAGTGGGAAGCAGGTTTTGCATTAGGTTTAAACAAACGCACTATTTTCTTTCGGTTCATTATGCCGCAAATGTGGCGCCATGCGCTTCCAGGCTTAGGCAACCAATGGCTTGTATTATTAAAAGATACCGCGTTAGTTTCACTCATCAGTGTTAATGATTTGATGCTACAAACAAAAACAATCGTCAATAGAACTCACGAACCATTCACATGGTACGCCATTGTGGGTTTGATTTACCTTGCCATTACGTTAGTCAGTCAAGTTATCTTAAAACGTATTGAATTGCGTACTACTCGCTTTGAGCGAGGTGAATCAAAATGATGGATTTAATTTTAGATATTCTTCCAGGGCTACCAACCAGCTTATCACTAACGTTTAGCGCACTCATTGTGGCTTTTATCTTAGCGATATTATTTACTTTAGTTCTCTCGCTGAAAACCCCTGTGGTTTCTCAAGCCGTTAAAGTCTATATCACGCTTTTCACTGGTACGCCGTTATTGGTACAATTTTTCTTAATTTATAACGGTCCAAGTCAATTTAAATCATTGCAAGATTATCCCATGTTGTGGGATATTATTTCCACGCCTTGGGTCTGTGCAATGGTTGCATTGGCCTTAAACAGTGCGGCTTATTCCACTTTGTTATTCCACGGCGCAGTTAAAGCCATTCCATCAGGTCAATGGCAGTCTTGCCAAGCGCTTGGCATGAGTAAAATGCAAACCATGCGTATTATTTTGCCTTATGCCTTTAAGCGTTCGTTATCGTCCTATTCCAATGAAGTCGTCCTGATTTTCAAGAGTACGTCACTTGCCAGTACGATTACAATGTTAGATGTCATGGGCTACAGCCAACTGATCTTTGGTCAAAGCTGGAATGTGATGGCGTTTGTTGCTGCGGGAATTATTTATTTAGTGGTCAATGCAATTTTAACAGTGCTAATGCGTTTAATTGAACGCAAAGCGTTGGAATTTGAGCACAGAGGCTAGTTTTATCTCACTTTAATAGAAAGCTTGGTATTAAAACCAAGCTTTTTTTATATTATCTATTAATGAGTTAACCGTTTTAATAAAGTCAATACCTCATAATGCGCCGTATGAGGAAATAAATCAAACAATCGTGCCTTACAGACTTGATAGCCAGCCAACAGTTGTAAATCTTGCGCCATGGTTTGTGCATTACAGCTAGAATACAAAATATATTCAGGCTGCACATGGGAAAGGAAATCGCATAACTCTTTACCAATTCCTCGGCGTGGCGGATTGACTAAAATAAGCTGAGGGATATCCTGATTCGCCGTGGCAAAACGCGTTGAATCAAGGGCTTTAAACTCAACATGCTTTAATCCAAGTTCATCCGCGGATTGCTGTGCGCTGGCAATCGCTGGCGCACTGATTTCTATCCCTGTTAAGTGAGTGTCTTTTTCAGCACAGTGCAGCCCAAAGCCGCCCACGCCACAAAACAGATCCCACAAGCTATGAATATCTAACGCTTTAACCCATTCCCTTGCAGTTTGGTATAACTTTGCCGCCACAATAGGATTGGTTTGAAAAAAACTTTGCGGGCGGATAAACAGAGGAACTTGATTAAATTCTTCACGTAAAACGTGCTGCTCAGTTAGAAATACTTCCTGTTCCCCTTCCAATATTGCCATATGTATAGGTTGAATATTGGCGGTGATCACCTCAAGCTGTGGCAACTGTACTTGTAGCCATGGAAGTGCGTTTCTTAACTGCTCAATTTTTTTCTCTGAGCGCAAAACAAACCGCAGCATGAATTTCCCAGAGTAATGACTTTGGGTTAATAATAGGTATTTTAATTCACCGCGTTTGCGCTCAATGTTATAAGGCGTCAACCCTGCCCTTGCAATAAAAGGAATAATGGCACTAAACACATCAGAAAAGGCATCTGGATACAACGGGCAGTCCGTTAAATCTACACCTTGCCCATCTCGCCCAACAATACCTAAAATTGGCTTCTCAACACTACCACTAACGACCATTTTGGCTTTATTACGAAAAGCCGTTTGCGGCCCTGTCACTGGAGGCTGAAATAAAGAAGTATCAATAGCAGGCAAAAGAGCCTGTAGTTGGCTCTGCTTTTCGGTAATTTGCTGTTCAGGCGTTAATGTTAGCCATTGGCATGAATGGCATTGCCCTGTGGCATATTTTTCACAATGCAT
Organism: Providencia sp. PROV040; assembly: GCF_032706145.1. Taxonomy (NCBI): domain Bacteria; kingdom Pseudomonadati; phylum Pseudomonadota; class Gammaproteobacteria; order Enterobacterales; family Morganellaceae; genus Providencia; species Providencia sp. PROV040. The sequence continues at coordinate 3,380,119 of NZ_CP120530.1, forward strand.
AGCAAAAACTTAGTGGAGAATAACTGAAGGTTTGTCATCAAGAGAAAGCTCAGAGCCTTCTTCAGAGCTGTCATCATCTTCACTAAAGTCATCTTGATTCGCATATAACAAATTATTGCTAAAGATTTCAAAGACAATAGCTGAAATTTGCTCTTCCGCTTGCTGTAAAAAATGGCAGAATTGACGATACGTCATTCCTGCTTCTAATGAAAATGATTGGCTAACAATCAATTTAGGCAAGTTTTCATTGTTTATTTCAAGGAAAACTTTTGCCGTTAATGAGCTGGCATTAATTTGGCTGATATTCGCCACTAACGTCACAATCGCTGTCGGTTTGAGTTCAGCTAATGCAGACAACACCAAAACATTATTTAAAATATCGAGCTTTGCATCAAAAATACCGTCTATATTTTGCATATGAGGTAAATGTAATGCAGAGCAGGAATCACACTCGAAATAAGAGGTTTTGAGTTGGTCTAACCATTCACGTAACTTAGTGATGTCAGGGTAACAAATAGAATCCATGGATAGTAACCTTCTTCAACTCAAAATAGTCGTGCAATATCGATTTGTTAGGGTTCTGGCACATTTTCCCCCTAACTAAAAAACGAATAATTCTCACACATTGTAGAGCGAAACACCAGTAAAACCACGCTCAATCTACTTATTCATCTGGTTTATTATCTGTAGAGTCTGGCTTTTTAGATACATTCTTTTCTGGTTGTTTATTATCAATGCCCAAAAAACTCAGGCCATGAATTGCTCGCCAGACAATATTGACCATTGCGGGGACCAAACAGCCAATGCCGACCATAATCATGCTCACGATCGCCCCTGGCTGCATTAAAGGCTCCGGCAATGTGATATAGTCATTTGTTGCTAACAAAACAATAATAAGCAGAATGATACCCACACCTTCTAACACGATAATGGGCTTTGGCATGTCCGCTAGTGAACGCATTGTCCCTTTAGACTGAGGTTTATTGCTCATTCTTTTTCTCCTCTCATTATTGTGTCACTTTCTCAAACTGAGAATTATATGTCATACCTATAGGTATAACAGGAAAATTCGACTTTTATTTCATAACTTATGTAGGCATAGTATTGAGCATTGCAATTAGAATCTGAGCTCAAGATAAAAAGGAGATACTATGTATACTGTTATTTTTGGTCGTCCTGGCTGCCCATACTGTGTTCGTGCAAAAGAACTCGCTGAAAAACTGAAAAATGAACGTGAAGATTTTGACTACCGCTACGTTGATATTCAAGCTGAAGGTATTTCTAAAGAAGATTTATCTAAAACTGTTGGCAAACCTGTTGAAACCGTTCCACAAATTTTTATTGATGAGCAACATATTGGTGGATGCACAGATTTCGAAGCTTACACAAAAGAAAATTTGAATCTATACAAATAATTAGCCCCTTCTGTTTTTCATCTCAACAAGCAAAGTTGTTCACTTATTTATAGGTGTTAACACTTTGCTTGTTCTTTTTGTGCTATTTAAGCCAAATTTAATAAAAATATTGTACTTTTTTTCATCTAGGTGAGAACTTTCTTTTTTAGACGGGGTCTTAATTAGTGCCACTGCTTTTCTTTGATGTCCCCATATTGAGGAGCCCGATAGCCAACTATTTGTTTTCATGCTATCGGGTTTTTTGTTTCTAACGGCTGGGTTCGCCTTGCAATGTAATGATTAATCTACGTTTTCCACCATAATTTCGGTGCTCACATAAATAAATCCCCTGCCACGTCCCCATGTTTAAACACCCTTTAGTAATTGGAATAGTCAAACTTGCACCCAATAAACTGCTTTTTAAGTGCGCAGGCATGTCATCACTTCCTTCATAATCATGCTTATAATAAGGTTCATTTTCAGGAACGGCCTGATTGAAAAAGCTCTCGAAATCTTCCCTGACAGTGTAATCTGCATTTTCATTGATTGTTAAAGATGCTGATGTATGTTGAATAAAAATATTCGCTAAACCAACCTTGATTAAGCTAAGTTCAGGAAGTTGCTTGAGAATTTCTTCTGTCACTAAATGAAACCCTCTCGCTTTTGCGCTAAGTTGTATCTCTTTTTGCCACCACATCACTTTTTCTCTCTTGACTTATCTAAACTCATTACTGCACTAAATAATTATTGAGTAAATGTTAAACCGCAAGTAAATTTGTCGCATATAGCTTTCAATAATAAGACAAAGGGACTTTACCTGCTCATTAAGAAACTTTAATCTCCCCCTTTTATATCTATTCTGTCTCACTAACCATCTGACCGAGGTACTGAACTGTGCTGGAACAACTTAACCTTGATCTATTCAATTTGATCAATGCGACTCCAGAAACCGCTAGTGGAACCATTGCTGTAGCGAACGTGATTGCGAAACGCTTAATTCTATTATTTCCACTATTTACTGTTGCTTGTTGGTTTTGGGGCGTCCAGCCAAATATGACTCGCCAACGTGCCTTTGCTTGTAAAGCAGCCATTGCTATCGTCATTGGCTTAACCATTTCATGGCTAGTGGGCTATTTCGCGCCGCATGACCGCCCATTTGTCATGGGAATTGGCACTAATTTCTCCGAGCATGAAGCCACGCCTTCATTCCCAAGTAACCATGGCACGATTGTCTTTACATTCGCTTTTGCATTTCTTTTCTGGCTAAGAACTTGGGTTGGCCTCGTGATGATGATCCCCGCTGTCGTTATTGCTTGGTCACGTATTTACCTCGGTGTTCATTGGCCTTTAGATATGGCAGGTGCCTTTATACTGGCGATTGTCGCATGCGGTTTGGCCCAGATCCTCTGGTCTGTTGGTGCGTATAAAATTCAATTACCTATCACTCGGCTATATAGTTTTATTTTTGCCTCTCTTATTCGTAAAGGTTGGTTTCAACCATAACAACGTATATTCAAATACTGGCATTAATTAATGCCAGTATGTTTAGCATTATAAAAATTGCGCTAAATCAAAGTTTCTGTTTATTTCCATTCTCATGATTAAAACTTTTTTGAAGTTATCAATAAAATTATTAAAACAATTACTTAACAAATATCTTGTTACCTATTTTAATTATTTTTTTCGTTGCAAAAAAAGTGGCAAATATAAGCACAAAAAAAACGTAAAATAATTAATATATAGTTATCTTTCCTCCAATTTTTAAACTAATTAGTTACGCAATAAATCAATCTAAAAAATAAAAATATTTTATTTATTTTCAATAACTTATATCACAACCCTAACAATTAACTTGTACTATTGTTACAGTACAGTTCAATATTTATATTGATATGGATGATATTTTAATCAGCTCAATTTTAATCATTAATATAATAATATTTTTCTAACAGAATTTAATTCTGCTCACATTTAAGTAAAGCTTAACTTATTCACCCACTATTTAATTGCTAATAAAAACAAACTTAACACAAATTTATTTAACATTTTTATAAAATATAATTATATCTCGCAATCTTGGGGGATATTTCTCTTTTGAGATAATGATCACGGCATTTTATTCTGGTAAACTATAAATTCACACACTCAAAATCCAATGTTAAAATTTAATGATAAAAATACAAAACTGATTGAAAATCAATTTACCGTCAATTTTAGTTTTATTTCCAATCAGATTGTTACGCAAAAGAAAACAATTGTTATTGAGTAATTGTTCGTACCAAAAGATTAAAAGGTCGTAACGCATTTGCAGTTACGCTAAATGATTTTTTTGACTTATATTTTCGGAGACTATTATGGATGCAACAAAAGTTGGTTCCATCGACAAAACGGCCTCGCAAACAGTAAATAGTAGTGCTTGGCGCAAAACTGACACAGTATGGATGCTGGGTTTATATGGTACAGCTATCGGTGCTGGGGTATTGTTTTTGCCAATCAATGCAGGTATGAGTGGTTTATTACCTGTTTTACTGATGCTGGTATTAGCCTTCCCAATGACATTTTTTGCTCACCGTGGGTTAACACGCTTCGTTCTTTCTGGTTCAAAACCTGATGGTGATATCACTGAAGTTGTAGAAGAACATTTTGGTCGCACAGCAGGAAACTGGATCACCCTACTCTACTTCTTTGCTATTTACCCTATTCTTCTTGTTTATGGTGTTTCCATCACCAATAACGTCAATAAATTCTTAACCGAATTATTGGGCGTTGGCGCACCACCACGCTGGTTACTTGCCTTGATCCTTGTAGGCGGAGTGATGGCGATTGTGGCATTCGGTGAAAAATACATCGTAAAAGTCATGAGTATGTTAGTGTTTCCATTTATCGCCGTGCTGGTTGCATTCTCACTGTATATGATCCCACATTGGTCTGGTGATGTACTAAATACATTAACTTGGGAAGGTATCACTGAAGCAACAAAAAATACCGGCGGACAAAGCATCTGGGTCACTATTTGGCTAACAATCCCAGTGATGGTATTCGCATTTAACCACTCGCCAATTATCTCCGCTTTCTCCGTTGCAAAACGTGAAGAATACGGTGATGCAGCTGAACAAAAATGTTCACGGATCCTTGCTTCTGCACACATTCTGATGGTGCTGACAGTTATGTTCTTCGTGATAAGCTGTGTCTTTACCTTATCTTCAGCGGATCTTGCACAAGCTAAAGCACAAAATATCAGTATTCTTGACTACCTGTCTGGCTATTTTGACCAGCCATTCATTAAATATGCAGCTGCAATCATTGCCTTTATTGCAATTATTAAATCCTTCCTTGGTCACTATTTAGGTGCTCGTGAAGGTTTCAATGGTCTAGTTGAACGTGCTTACCGTGCAAAAGGTAAAACAATTGATGTTCGCAAGTTAAACCGCGGTACTGCAATCTTCATGTTAGTCACAACTTGGTTAGTGGCAACATTGAACCCAGGTGTGCTAGATATTATTGAAAGCCTCGGTGGCCCAGTTATCGCTATCTTACTGTTCTTAATGCCAATGTATGCAATTAGCAAGGTACCAGCAATGCGTAAATACTCAGGTAAAATCAGCAATGTATTTATCGTAATTATGGGTCTGGTCGCTATCTCTGCGGCAACATATAAGTTATTCTTCTAATTGAAGCCACTAGGTAGCGACCAACAACGGAAGCTACCTAATTTCAATGACTTTCTACAAAAGGAAGCACTGAATATGATTAGTGTATTTGATATCTTCAAAATTGGCATCGGCCCTTCTAGTTCCCATACCGTCGGCCCAATGAAAGCGGGCAAACAGTTTGTTGACGACCTTATCCAGCAAAAATTACTCTCTCGCACAACACGAATTGCAGTTGATGTATATGGTTCGCTCTCTTTAACGGGTAAAGGCCATGCAACGGATATGGCGATTATTATGGGTCTTGCGGGTAACTTACCGGATACCATTGATATTGACGCTATTCCTGCTTTTATGCGTAATGTTGAGCAAACTGAAAGGCTCTCCCTTGCACATGGGCAACATGAAGTTGATTTCCCTACTGAAGGGGGGATGAATTTTCATACAACCAATCTCCCCCTCCATGAAAATGGAATGAGTATTACGGCATTCAGTGGTGATGATGTTATTTACAGCAAAAATTACTATTCTATCGGCGGTGGTTTTATTGTCGATGAAGAACATTTTGGCCAGTCAGACGAAAATGCAGTTCAAGTCCCTTACCCATTTAAATATGCGGCCGACCTGCAAAAACATTGTAAAGACACAGGGTTATCACTTTCCGCACTCGTGATGCAGAATGAATTAGCGTTACGCAGTAAAGAAGAAATTCAGCAATATCTCTCGTCCGTATGGGATGTCATGAAATCCGGTATTGAACGGGGAGTGACAACCGAAGGTTTACTACCAGGCCCATTACGTGTGCCACGTCGAGCAGCAGCGTTACGTCGTCAACTCGTAACAACCGATAACACCAATATGGACCCAATGGCCGTCATTGATTGGATCAATATGTATGCGCTTGCCGTTAACGAAGAAAATGCAGCGGGTGGTCGTGTTGTAACGGCACCAACGAATGGAGCCTGTGGCATTATTCCTGCGGTATTAGCTTACTATGACAAATTCATTCGCCCTGTGAATGAAAATTCCTATACCCGTTATTTTCTAGTTTCCGGTGTCATTGGTGCATTATATAAAATGAATGCGTCAATTTCCGGCGCCGAAGTGGGCTGCCAAGGAGAAGTGGGTGTTGCTTGTTCGATGGCCGCTGCGGGGCTCGCCGAATTAATGGGCGGTAGCCCTGAGCAAGTGTGTATCGCAGCAGAAATTGCCATGGAGCATAACTTAGGTCTCACCTGCGACCCTGTTGGAGGGCAAGTTCAAGTACCTTGTATTGAACGTAACGCCATTGCTTCCGTTAAAGCCGTAAATGCAGCACGCATGGCATTACGCCGTGTCAGTGACCCACGTGTTTGCCTCGATAAAGTCATTGAAACCATGTATGAAACTGGTAAAGATATTAACGCTAAGTATCGTGAAACATCCCAAGGGGGATTAGCGATTAAATTGGCTCACTGCGAATAGCATTTGTTTATCTATCGTCTCTATAAAAATGCCTGCTAATGCAGGCATTTTTTGTTCACATCATTTTCATTTAATCATTATTAACCGAAAATGGCACTCCACCAGCCACTAATCGTTTTCATGATGTAATCCCAAATACGACCGAAAAATCCCGCTTCCTCAACGGCACTTTTTGCAACTAGAGGATGCTGTTCGACGATTTCATCATTCAGAATAAAGTTAATCGTTCCTACCGCTTGGTTTTTAGCAAGAGGCGCTTCAAGTGAATCGTTAGTTAGTTGAATATCCACTTTCAAGTTTTGCAATTGCCCTTTAGGAATCGTAATTGAAACATCATCGGCAACCCCTAAATCAACTTCTGAAGTATCACCAAACCAGACACGCTGCTTTTTCAGTGTGGCATCTGCCTTAATTGGCGTGACTGTTTCAAAGAAACGGAAACCCCAAGTGAGTAATTTTTCGCTTTCAGAAAAACGCACACGGTCACTTGGCGCTCCCAACACAACTGAAATCAAACGCATATCGCCTTCTGTTGCAGAGGCGACTAGGTTATGGCCTGCTCCACTCGTGTGCCCAGTTTTTACGCCATCCACTTTTAAATTTTGGTTCCATAACAGACGGTTACGGTTTGGTTGACGAATTTTATTAAAGGTAAACTCTTTTTCCTTGTGCAGTGCGTATTCATCGGGAACATCACGGATCATTGCTTGGGTTAACAATGCCATATCCCGTGCAGTACTATATTGCCCCTCTGAATCGAGGCCATGAACGGTTTTAAAATGGGTATTCTTTAAACCAATCTTTTGCACGTATTGATTCATTAAACTCACAAATGAGTCTTGGCTACCTGCAACATAATCGGCAAGAGCAATACTGGCATCATTCCCTGACTGGATCACGATCCCTTTATTTAAATCCAATACGGAAACACGATCTTTTGGCTTTAAAAACATCAAAGAAGAGCCTTTAAGAACAGGGTTTCCCGTTGCCCATGCATCTTCACCTACCGTAACCATATCCTGTGGGGTAATTTTCCCTGCATTCACCGCTTGCCCAATCACATAGCTGGTCATAATTTTTGTTAAACTTGCGGGATCTAAGCGTTCATCTGGATTCCCAGACGCTAAAATTTTACCGCTATTATAATCCATCAAAACAAACGCTTTTGCATCGACTTGAGGAGCAACCGGTGTCTGCGCCGCATAAGCACTGGTACTTACGGCAACCAAAAGGCTCAACCCAATACCAGCTCGGCGGGTTTTTAAAGACAACATTTTCTTACTCATCGGTTATTCCTTCACTTAATTCTACACATTTAAATTACTGTCATTGACTCAACATCACTAAACGAGAACCCATCGCTGTGACAAAATTTGATAACTAGACCTAATATAAGACTTTAATTTCACTGAGGCCACTGATAACAAATAAACATTTGCCTCTGAGTAAATTTAATCTATCTTAACCATGGTCGATGCCAAAAAATCAAAATTTAGGAGACTGCCATGTTAACTGTTTGGGGACGCGTCAACTCTTCCAATGTCAAAAAAGTACTTTGGTGCTTAGAAGAATTAAATATCGCTTACAATCAAAAAGATGTGGGTGGCCCATTTGGTGGGCTAGATACACCTGAATATATAAAAATGAATCCAAACAGCACAATTCCAACTCTACAGGATGATGACTTTGCGCTGTGGGAATCGAATGCGATTTTACGTTACCTTACGGAAAAGTTTGATCATTCTCACTTATTGCTCGCACAAGACCTACAAGAACGAGCTGCCGCAGATAAATGGATGGATTGGAGTGGTGCTAATTTATTCGACCACATTAAACAGATGATGAACAAAATTGTTCGTGTCCCAGAAGCGGATAGAGACCCAGAACAAGCTAAAATTATTTATGGCAATATCAATCGGTTACTAACCATTGCTGATAATGCATTAGCTAACCAAGCTTATTTTAGTGGTGATAAATTTGGTATCGCTGACATTGCTATCGCACCACTATTTTACCCTTGGCATGAAATTGTCACGCAGCGCCCCGAATTTAACAATTTGGAACGCTGGTACCAGCAACTGACCACACGCCCTGCGTTCCAAAAAATTGTCATGATCCCGATTAAATAATCACAGGGTCATATTCATCAAACTTGGGTTTGGGTACTGGTATTCAAACCCGAGTTCTTGGCAAATTCTATTACCGTTAATGGTTTTCCCCACTAATGCACTCTCTTCCTCAATAAACTGAGGCGGAACTAACCCGATAGATTGTGCTGCATGAGTATAAAATTCGGCTCGTGTTGGGTGGACTGGCGCACAGAGGTTATAAATATGCCCCCCTTGCGGTTGCTGGAGCAATAATAAAATGGCAGCAATCACATCATCTTGATGAACCATATTCACAGGCTGGTTTGCCCCCTTTACCCCGGTTTTCCCCGCTAAAAAACGCCCTGCATGGCGTTTTTCACCGACTAATCCCGCTAATCGCAGAATATCCACCGATATGTTCGGTAACTGATGCAACCACTGTTCTGTCGCCACCAAGGCTTTAGCCGAATCCGTCACCCCATCCAATAGGCTGTCTTCGGTCATTTCACCATTTTGTTCCCCATAAACCGCAGTAGATGACGTGAAAATAACTTTAGGCACCTGAAAGGCTATTGCGCTATTCACCAGTGTTTCAATCGCCATCACATAGTATTCGGTATTAATTTTAGAGGGCGGAAGCAAGATAACGATAGCATCACTTTGTTCCATCAACTGCGCTAAATCGTCGTCATCACATTCAAGTTCTGGGGTTAATTTCAATGCATAACACTCAATTCCAACCGCTTGAGCGGCTTCAATACCATCTGGTGTCGTTTTAGTTCCAACCACATGAATGCCTTGAGACAATAAGGCTTGGGCGAGCGGTAACCCAACCCACCCTAACCCGATGACAGTGACTTTTTTCATATGAAAACTCCCCAATCGTTCAACTGACTGAAATTAATCACAGAGTAGCTGAAAACCATAAAACTTCCGAATACAATTTCTGAGGGATTTATCACTATAAAAAGTGAACAACTAATTATTATTGGTTATTTTTTAAAAAAAGGTTGCATTCATAGGGGGAAATCGGATAGGTTGAATACCAATGAGTATTTAGTTAGCACAATGAATGTTTAGTCATTCACTTAAATAACAGAACGGAAGACATTATGAATCGTATTTCACGCAACCATCATCACCACCATCATCCTGACTAGTCTTTCGGGCGATGTGTGCTGGAAGACGTTCAACGAATCTTCCGGTGGCTGAAATGCGAATTGAGAGAACCCTCGGAAGATAATCTTCCGAGGGTTTTTTTATTCTTGAACAAAGAGTTACTAAACAAAAAATTTTAAAAGGGATAAGGGTAAAGTCATGTTGGATAAATCACGTTTACGTATTGCAATACAAAAATCAGGCCGTCTGAGTGAAGAATCAAGAGAATTGCTTTCTCGCTGTGGCATCAAAATCAATTTACAACAACAGCGTTTGATTGCTTATGCAGAAAATATGCCTATTGATTTACTCCGCGTTCGCGATGACGATATTCCGGGGCTGGTCATGGACGGTGTCGTTGACTTAGGGATCATCGGTGAAAACGTTCTTGAAGAAGAGTTATTAAACCGCCGTGCTCAAGGGGAAAACCCGCAGTATAAAACCCTGCGTCGTCTTGATTTCGGTGGGTGCCGCTTATCTCTCGCTGCCCCATTAGATTTCAACTATACTGGTGCTGAGTGCTTAAATGGCTCACGCGTTGCAACTTCCTACCCTCACTTGTTAAAACGCTATTTCGACCAAAAAGGCATTCAATTTAAATCATGCTTGTTAAATGGTTCAGTCGAAGTTGCCCCGCGTGCTGGCCTTTCCGACGCTATCTGTGACCTCGTCTCTACAGGTGCAACACTTGAAGCAAACGGTCTAAAAGAAGTGGAAGTTATTTATCGCTCTAAAGCCTGTTTAATTCAACGTGATGGCGAGATGTCGCCGGAAAAACAACAGCTTATTGACCGCATGATGACCCGTATCCAAGGTGTTATTCAAGCACGTGAATCCAAATACATCATGTTGCACGCGCCAAGTGAAACACTGGAAGAGATCATTGCCTTGCTGCCGGGCGCTGAACGCCCAACAATTCTACCGTTAGCAGGCGAACAAAGCCGTGTGGCGATGCACATGGTGAGCTCAGAAACGCTGTTCTGGGAAACCATGGAAAAACTCAAAGCTTTAGGTGCAAGCTCTATTCTTGTCCTGCCAATTGAAAAAATGATGGAGTAAGCCGTCATGAAAATGGGATTTAACCAACCTGTTCGCTGGTCGGCTTGTAACCAAGAGCAACAAAGCGCTTTATTAATGCGCCCCGCAATAGCGGCTTCTGGTAGCATTAGTACTGCGGTTAGCCAAATTATTGACCAAGTCCGTAACGAGGGCGATATCGCTCTCAAAGCACTGAGCCGTCGTTTCGATAAAACTGAAATCGAAACAGTGCGTGTACCTGCAAATGCTGTTGACGCGGCAGAGGCTCGTCTTGGTGATGAAATCAAAACAGCAATGAAAACCGCCATTGGTAACATTCGTCGTTTTCACGAAGCCCAAAAACCCACTCCGATTACAGTAGAAACACAGGCAGGCGTCGTGTGCCAACAAGTCACACGCCCAATAGATGCGGTCGGTTTATATATTCCGGGAGGGTCTGCTCCCTTGTTATCAACGGTCATGATGTTGGGAACCCCTGCGAATATCGCAGGCTGTCGCAAAATTATTTTGTGTTCGCCCCCACCTATTGCCGATGAAATTTTGTATGCTGCGAAACTGTGTGGCATCAGTGATATTTTCCAAGTAGGCGGTGCGCAAGCGATTGCTGCAATGGCATTTGGTACCCAAAGTATTCCTGCAGTTGATAAAATTTTTGGCCCCGGTAATGCCTATGTCACTGAAGCAAAACGCCAAGTGAGTCAAAGCCATGATGGAGCCGCTATTGACATGCCTGCGGGGCCTTCCGAAGTGTTAGTCATTGCTGATAACGGTGCAAACCCAGCATTTACCGCATCTGATTTGCTATCTCAAGCAGAGCATGGCCCTGATTCACAAGTTATTTTATTAACTGATGATGAAAACTTTGCCCAACGCGTGATCGAAGAAACAGAAAAACAATTAGCGCAACTTTCACGTGCAGAAATTGCTCGAGAAGCATTGAGCGCCAGCCGTGTCATCATCGCTGATTCCATCGCTCAATGCGTTGAAATTAGTAACCGTTATGGCCCTGAGCACTTAATACTGCAAACTCGCAATGCAGATGATTTAGTAGATGCAATTACTAGCGCGGGCTCGGTGTTTGTTGGCGACTGGTCACCGGAGTCGGCTGGCGACTATGCATCAGGCACAAATCACGTATTACCCACTTACGGGTATACCGCAACCTATTCAAGCCTTGGCCTCGCCGATTTTATGAAGCGAATGACAGTTCAAAAACTGTCGAAGCAAGGTTTATTAGGCTTAGCCGACACCATCGAAACCTTAGCCCAAGCAGAGCAACTCACCGCTCACAAAAATGCCGTTACCTTACGCGTTAACGAACTAAAAAAACAAAATCAGGAGTAAGTCATGAGCCAACCATTTAATGCCGCCAGTCTTGCACGTGAAAATGTTAAAACCATGACGCCTTATATGTCTGCACGACGTTTAGGGGGAAATGGCGACGTTTGGCTCAATGCCAATGAATACCCAATTGCACCTGATTACCAATTCAGTGAACGCAACCTTAACCGTTATCCTGAATGCCAACCAGTTGCGGTGATCAATAACTATGCAGCTTATGCCAAAGTTAAACCAGAACAAGTGCTAGTTTGCCGTGGGGCCGATGAGTCCATCGAGTTGTTAATCCGCGCATTTTGTGAGCCGGGGAAAGATGCGGTGATGTTTTGCCCGCCAACCTATGGCATGTACAGCGTCAGTGCAGAAACCTTTGGTGTTGAACAAAAGAAAATCATGGCGTTGCCAGACTGGGCATTAAACGTTAACGCGATCCGTGAAAATCTATCCAATACCAAACTGATTTATATTTGCAGCCCGAATAACCCAACAGGCAATATCATCGACAATAAAGATTTACGCGAAGTGCTAGATATGGCTGCGGGCCGTGCATTAGTCGTTGTCGATGAAGCCTATATTGAGTTCTGCCCACAATACAGTGTGGCAAGCTGGTTAGCACAATACCCAAACTTGGTAATTTTAAGAACCTTATCCAAAGCCTTTGCATTAGCAGGTTTACGTTGTGGTTTTACTTTAGCATCCCCTGAAGTGATTGAAGTGCTATTAAAGGTTATCGCCCCTTACCCGTTATCAACCCCTGTTGCGATGATTGCAGCTCAAGCCCTTGAGCCCCAAGGTATTGAGACGATGAAAAGCCGTGTAGAAACGGTAACAGAAAACCGTATTGCACTTCGTGAAGCGCTACGCGACTTATCAGTGGTTGAACATGTTTATCCAAGTGAAACCAACTATATTTTGGTGCGTTTCACTGATGGAAATAAAGTCTTTAAAGCCCTGTGGGACCAAGGCATTATTTTACGTGACCAAAGTAAACAACCCGGTCTCATTAATTGCCTGCGTATTACTATTGGGACAGAAATAGAAAATACCCGTGTTATTGAAGCTATTGCAGCACTTTGCTAATTAGGAATGATTCATGAGCCAGAAAATTTTATTTATCGACCGTGATGGAACATTAATTACCGAGCCGCCAACTGACTTTCAAGTTGATAGTTTAAGTAAACTCGCCTTTGAAAAAGCAGTTATTCCTAGCTTACTTGCTCTGCAAAAAGCCAATTACCGTTTAGTGATGATAACCAATCAAGACGGCTTAGGCACCGATAGCTTTCCAACAGCAGATTTCGAACCCCCTCATAATTTAATGATGCAGGTATTTGAGTCCCAAGGCGTTAAATTTGATGAAGTGTTAATTTGCCCACATAAGCCCGAAGATAACTGCGCTTGCCGTAAACCTAAATTGCAGTTAGTTGAGCGCTATTTAGACAGCAACGTATTAGACAGCGAAAACAGCTATGTGATTGGTGACCGTGAAACAGATATTCAATTAGCTAAAAATATGGGTATCAAAGGGTTACGTTATAACCCAACAGAACTTGACTGGGAGGCCATCACCCAGCAATTAACCAAACGCAACCGCCATGCACTGGTGAAGCGTGTAACAAAAGAAACCAATATCCAAGTTGAAGTGTGGCTGGACCAAGAAGGCGGCAGCAAAATTAGCACTGGCGTAGGCTTCTTTGACCACATGTTAGACCAAATCGCGACTCACGGCGGTTTCCGGTTAAACATTGAAGTGAATGGCGATTTATTTATCGATGACCACCACACGGTTGAAGACACCGGTCTTGCACTAGGTGAAGCATTGAAAGTGGCACTGGGTGATAAACGCGGTATCGCACGTTTTGGTTTCGTTCTGCCAATGGATGAATGCCAAGCGCGCTGTGCACTGGATATTTCAGGTCGCCCGCACCTTGAATACAAAGCCGAGTTTAAATACCAACGCGTCGGTGACTTAAGCACAGAAATGATTGAGCACTTCTTTAGCTCACTTTCCTATGCCATGGGTTGCACATTACACCTGAAAACCAAAGGGAAAAACGATCACCACAAAGCCGAAAGTTTGTTTAAAGTTTTCGGCCGCACATTGCGCCAAGCAATTCGTGTTGAAGGGGATACGTTACCTAGCTCGAAAGGGGTTCTGTAATGAACGTTGTCATCCTTGATACCGGCTGTGCAAATTTAGCCTCCGTGGCTTATGCGGTGAAACGCCTAGGCTATAACCCTGTGGTGAGCCGTGATACCAATACTATTTTACAAGCTGACAAAGTCTTTTTGCCGGGGGTTGGTACTGCTAGCGCAGCCATGGAAAAGCTCACTGAACGTGAATTAGTTCCGTTAATCAAAGCACTTACCCAACCGGTGTTAGGTATCTGTTTAGGCATGCAGCTACTCGGCTCTTTTAGTGAAGAAGGCCAATCTACAGTGCCACTACTGGGGTTAATTGATAGCCCTGTACAAAAAATGGATGCCAATGGGCTTCCAGTTCCTCATAGCGGTTGGAACCAAGTCAAAGCCTTAGCAGGAACCCCCTTGTTTAGGGATATCCCTGATAATGCCTATTTCTATTTTGTACACAGTTATTCGATGCCTATTTCCAGCAATACCATCGCGCAAACGCAATATGGCAATCCGTTTAGCAGTGCCGTGAATTGCGATAACTTCTATGGTGTCCAATTTCATCCAGAACGTTCTGGCGCAGCAGGTTCACGTTTGATTCAAAACTTTTTGGAGATGTAATTACCATGATCATTCCCGCATTAGATTTAATCGATGGCACTGTGGTGCGATTGCATCAAGGGGATTACGCCAAACAAACTGATTATGGCAATGACCCACTCCCACGTTTGCAGCAATATGAAAAAGAAGGGGCAAAACTATTGCACCTCGTGGATTTAACGGGTGCGAAAGACCCGCAAAAACGCCAAATTCCACTGCTCAAAAAATTATTAGCTGGCGTGAGTGTTCCCGTACAAGTTGGTGGTGGTATTCGTACCGAAGAAGATGTTAGAGCCTTACTGGAAGCCGGAGCGACCCGTGTCGTCATCGGCTCAACGGCAGTGACCAAACCGGAGCTAGTCAAAACATGGTTTGAAACCTATGGTGGGGAAGCCATTGTACTTGCGTTAGATGTACGAATTAATGACAAAGGCGTAAAAGAAATTGCCATTAGCGGCTGGCAGGAGAATTCAAATTTAACCTTAGAGCAAGCCATTGAAATATATCGCCCTTATGGCTTAAAACACGTCCTTTGTACTGATATTTCCAAAGATGGAACATTGGCGGGTTCTAATGTGAATTTATACCAAGAAATTAGCCAAAAATTCCCTGATATTGCCTTTCAGGCATCAGGGGGAATTGGCGATCTAGATGATATCGCGGCTATTCCGCCATCTGGTGCAGCTGGCGTGATTGTTGGTCGTGCACTATTAGAAGGTAAATTCACCGTTACGGAGGCAATCAAATGTTGGCAAAACGCATAATTCCTTGCTTAGACGTCCGTGATGGGCAAGTGGTTAAAGGTGTCCAATTTCGTAATCACGAAATCATCGGTGATATTGTTCCATTAGCACAACGCTATGCCCAAGAAGGCGCAGACGAGCTGGTGTTTTATGATATTACCGCCTCTTCTGATGGCCGAGTGGTAGACAAAAGCTGGGTTGCCAAAGTCGCCGAAGTGATTGATATTCCTTTTTGTGTTGCAGGTGGGATTAAAAGCGTTGACGATGCCGCGCAAATTCTGTCTTTTGGTGCAGATAAAATTTCCATCAACTCCCCGGCATTATCCGACCCTACATTAATCAGCCGTTTAGCTGAACGCTTTGGCGTACAATGTATCGTTGTCGGTATTGACACTTGGTTCGATGATAGCTCAGGTGAATATCTCGTTTACCAATTTACTGGCGATGAAAAGCGTACCACACAAACCACGTGGAAAACCCTTGATTGGGTAAAAGAAGTACAACAACGTGGCGCGGGTGAAATTGTGTTAAATATGATGAACCAAGATGGTGTACGCCAAGGGTATGATCTACAACAACTCAAAAAAGTCCGTGACGTCTGCCAAGTGCCCTTGATTGCCTCTGGCGGCGCAGGTGAAAAAGTACATTTTCTTGATGCCTTCACTAACGCAGGTGTTGATGGTGCTTTAGCCGCTTCTGTATTTCATAAACAAATTATTAATATCGGTGACTTAAAACAATACCTAGCCGAAAACGGAGTTCAAATTAGAGTATGTTAACCACAGAACAATGCAGCCAACTTGCATGGCAAAAAGTCGATAACCTGATGCCTGTTATCGTACAACACGCAGTTTCAGGTGACGTGCTAATGCTTGGGTATATGAACCCAGAAGCATTGCAAGTCACCTTAGACAGCCGTAAAGTCACTTTTTTCTCTCGCACAAAACAACGTTTGTGGACGAAAGGCGAAACCTCCAATCATTTTCTAAATTTGGTGGATATCTACCCTGATTGTGACAGTGATACGCTACTGGCTCTCGCACTGCCGGATGGCCCAACTTGCCATAACGGTACACAAAGCTGCTTCGCGCCCGCACAAAGTGACTGGGGCTTTTTATTTGAGTTAGAAACATTACTCAAAGAGCGAAAAACCGCTTCTCCTGAAAGCTCCTATACCGCGCGTTTATATGCTAGCGGTACTAAACGTATTGCTCAAAAAGTGGGTGAAGAAGGTGTTGAAACCGCTCTGGCGGCAACCGTCAATGACCGCGCTGAATTGACTAACGAAGCCGCGGATTTGATGTACCATTTAATGGTATTGTTGCAAGACCAAGACCTCGATTTAAGCACAATCATCAAGCGGTTAAAAGAGCGCCATCAGTAATCGATAAACTGCCAGCCTCGCTGGCAGTTTTATTTTATGGATGCAAAATATTATCGATTTGTGCATCGCTCAATGAAATACCAAAGAATTTCAGATAGAAATCAGCCGTTTCTTGTTTCATATCGATATCCACAAAGCGCTCTGGGTAAAGAGTTTGTGCTAACCAAAGAAATTGTAAGGCCTCTTCTGAAGTTTCACGGCACCACCAAAACATCCCTTTTGGGTTTACATACACCTGTTGGTTTTTTACTGCGCTCATTGCCTTCCATTGGGAAGATGTTCGTATGATATTAGCATCTTCTTTATTCATCGCCACAATCACATCAGGGTTTGCGCTAATAATGGTTTCTAACAAGACTTCACCAGAGTTATTTTTTTTGTCAGAAAACCAGGTTTCTGCCACGTTTTTCGCCCCTGCTAAATCCATCCAATCTTGATTTAATGATGGGCGGCCAGACGTAAATAACACGTTCCCCATACTGTGGTATACCGTCCGTTTTTCTGCATTAGTGAGCCCTTTTAGTCGTTCATTAACTAATACGATATTACGGTCAAAATAGCGTTGATATTCAATAGCTTTACTTTGCGCATCAGGGCCCAGCTCTTTTGCTGTGGCTTGAACCCTTTCTTGTAACGATTTTAATGAATTCGCTGGGTATTCAACCACTTTCACCCCTGCATTTTCTAATAAATCACGTTGTGGGACTTCCATTCCTTTAGCAATGAACAGTAACTCCGTACGTAATGAAATGATTTGTTCTGGGTTTAATTGATTGCTAATACTGATCACTGGAACATCATCAATATTGGGTAACATTTGGCGAAATAATGGAATTTTTTTCGCGATCATCGATGTGCCGACAATTTGCTCACCGTAACCTAGCATCATAATAATAGTATTTTGTGCTGGCCACGGTGTTGCAATACGCAATTCGGGGTTATCTGTCTTCGCCTGTATTGCGCTACTCATTAGTAGTCCAAACAGTAAAATGACCGATTGCAGAAAAATGGTTTTTCTCATATTTTTCACGCCGTTTCACCTTAACGTAAAACGGCATACTCCTAGACTGTTATAATTAGAAATCAAACGTAACCGTTGCGCGAACTTCACGGCCTGAACCTAAAAAAGCACTACCCCCTTTCCCTTCTCCATTGATACCCGATGGAAAAATGGAAGCCCAATAGCGCTCATCCGTTACGTTATTGACGGATAATCTGACTGTCGTTGGCACTTGATTGATTTTTGTACTATAACGAGTCCCTAGATCCAATGTTGTGTAGCTACCTGCCCAACTAGTATTAGTGTCATTAGCGGCTCGTTTTCCTGTATAGTGCACATTAGCGCTGTACACCAGTTCTGGCATCGTCGGTAAACTGTATTCCACTAACATATTCGTTTGAACTTTCGGCACACCAACAACACGTTTATCACGCGTTGTCGTTAACTTGGTATCTTTGAGTTTTGGATCTAAGAAAGTCACGCCGCTATAGACATTTAGTCCTTGCCAAACATGGCCGGTTGCCGTGAGCTCTAGCCCTCGGTTTACTTGTTCACCTTGTTTGCGGAACACGTTGTCATCCCCCGCGTAGGCAAATGGCCGCTCCAAATGGAATACTGCAGCACTAAGGTTTAAATCGGCTACATCGGCTTTAATACCCAATTCATATTGTTTGCTACGATAAGGGTCTAAAGTCTGCCCTTCATTTTTCAGGTTTTGATTCATCGGTGCGGTATCACCCTCTTCTAACGAATCAGCATAGCTAATATAAGTCATCACTTGAGGAGTGATTTTATACATCAATGCTGCTTGAGGACTGAGACCATGGTCATTGGTCTGGCTGGTTTTGTGGTTTTGTTTATCAAAGCTACGGCTTTCAATCCAACTTTGGCTGAGATAAAACATGGCTGACCATTGTGAATCAAACGTGATTGTGTCACCGATAGTGATACTTTGTTGGCTATTTTCAGCTGATTTATAACGTGAACCTCCCGTATGAATTTTGCCATCCGATGGCTCTTCCATTGGCGACGGGCGGTGCATATTGGTTTGCCCTAAATCACGTCTCACGCTCTTGTCTTTTGCACTATAAATCGACCAAACATAGCCATTCGTCGCTAATGATAAATCATGACCAATAGAACCTGTGTCTACATGACCATTAATTACCACTGAATTACTCAACACACGAAAACGTCCCGATGCGGGGGAATCACTTAATGAGCGGCTAATGTTCCCATTGTTATCTTGAATGGTACTGGTCACCGTACGCATCGCTCTATCCGCCTGCTGATAGCCAATTGCCGCTTTTAGTGTCCAATCCTCATTAAAATCATGAATTAATCGAGTACTAACGGTATCAGTGGTTAAATCATTTCCTGCGGTATGCAAAGCTAAATTTTTATCTTGTGGATTAGGTGCTTTTGGTAATTTAATAGCAGAGCCATAACTAAAACTACCCACATAGCCTTTTTGCACAAAATTATAGTGGCTGGCATTAAACTGAAGCTGTGTACCCGGTTGAATATTCCAATCAAGCGCCACAGAGGCTAACTTACGGCGTAATGTGCTCTCTTTAAGGCTGCCTGTTCCCTCTTCATCCAACAAATTAAGGCGATATCCAAAACGTTTATTAGCATCAAAATAACCGCCTAAATCAGCATGCCCACTATAGGCATTACGGCTTTGGTAACCTAAAGAAAAACGCTGAATATCCTCTGGGCGTTTTGTGGTGAAATTAAACTGCCCTGCGGGACTTGCAGGGCCATACAATGCTCCCGTCAAGCTATTAATAATGTCCACTCTATCCAACATTTCCACGGGGAATGCCGTTGTTGACACCATATACAGGTCATCAATCCGGCTATTCGTCACCACGCCACCTTGCATACCTCGGCTTTGTGGACGCCCTACATCCATCCCTCCACGGGCTTGCATTTGTGTACTTGGCGCATATTTCAATAACTCACTCAAACTTTTAGCTTGTTGATTATTAATCATTTCGCGGCTAATCGTGGTTGTAGAATACGGCGTATCAATCCACTCACGGTTGCCTAATGGGCCAATATCAATTTGCGATGTGAAAAAGCCAGCACCAGCCTGTGCTTCCATGGTTACATCACTTGGTGCTGCGGTGACTAACATTCTATCTTGCCTAGGTTTAGCCAGTTGCTCAGAAACTTGTGCTGCAACAATAGACGGTGCGATCCCTGCAATAAGCGGCATAATGAGATATAAATTAAATTTACGAGTCATATTATCTTTTCGTTATATAAATTTTTATATTACCTATAATAAAATGCAGCGTAAATGATCAAACTCAATTCTTAATAAGATGTATTCTCAACCATGATAAAAAAAAGGAAAAATAACTCATTGATTTTATTTTGAATAATTAATTCACCAGAAGATATGACAATAAAACCCAAGAATAGATTAACAATATAGTTAAAAACCGCATCTGATATGCAATTTATAATATTTCCCAAATTTATGTTTTTGACTCGCTATATTTCACGGTTGTATCTCTTAATTAACTTGTTATCATTTCTTATTATTGATGTGGTTTTAAAGGGAAAAAACAGTGTCTGAAAATTCTATTTTTATGCTACTCACACAATTACTTGATAAAAATAATGCAAAATATCGTGTGATGGAGCACCCCACAGCAGGGAAATCGGAAGAAGTGGCAAAAATACGTGGCACACAGCTTGGGCAAGGGGCAAAAGGACTAGTATGCCATGTAAAAGGAAATGGCGTTCGCCAACATGTACTGGCGATTTTACCCGCTGATAAACAGGCTGATTTAAATAAGGTTGCCACGGCCATTGGTGGAACCCGCGCATCTTTAGCAAGCCCAAAGGAAGTCGATGAGCTCACTCAATGTGTGTTCGGGGCTATTCCGCCTTTTAGTTTTCACCCTAACTTAAAGTTAATTGCTGACCCACTATTATTTGAACGTTTTGAGGAACTAGCTTTTAATGCCGGTACATTAGAGCGCTCTATTATTTTAAATACAGAAGATTATCAAAGAATAGCCGCACCGACTTTAGTTGAGTTTATTCGCACAGAAGAAAAATAGTTTTGTATTAAAAAAGGGTATTCCACAGAATACCCATCAATAAGTAAAATTAACCAATCAATCGCTGATCATATTCCTGACTGGCATTTTTTAATGCCACAAAATCTGATCCACAAATAAACCGCTTTAATGCGGTAAATTTTTCCTCCGACCAATCATAGATTTTCAATGCTAATAGTTCAGTAATTACATCGTGTGAGAAGCGGTAGTTAATCGGCTTTGCAGGGTTCCCTCCCACAATGGAGTAAGGCTCGACATCTTTGACCACTACACTATTAGCAGCAATTACAGCTCCTTCACCTATTTTAACTCCGGGCATGATAAAGGCTCGCATGCCTACCCATACGCCATCACCAATGACTGTATCCCCTTTTCCTACATAAGCTTCTTCAATAAATTCAAGAAAAGGATATAAGCAAAACCAATCCATTCGGTGAGTATGATTCCCTCCCATTAATATCACAGCTTCGCTACCAATACAGACATAATCACCGATATAAAGTTGGTCAACATTCCATGCTAGCTGCCAATCTCGGCTTTGTTCATCACCTTGTAGATAACGCACAACTGACCGCTCAAACCCGTTATCCCAGCAGTCGCTATAATAACTATGCTTACCTTTAATATGGATATTGGGATTTTGTACAACCTCATGAAGGAGCTCGTATTTTGACCAATGCTTTTGATTCATGGTACTAAACCTTTTAATTCGTTTATATTTACCATAGAACGCATTCTATGGTGATGTATCCGCGTTCAAAATACATCACACTAAGTAATCATTGGCTTTTTTAGTAATGAGTTATTCATTTTAACCTCACTAGTTCAAATAATATTAATTTCCTCACTCATGGTGAGCTTTCCAATACTTAGAGTATCATTTAGGAGTAACTATTAAACAATTCATCTTTTTTTTAAAGATATTTTATCTTACCATCAACTAAAAATTTGACCAGCTTCTACGAAACAACAAATAGATAAGATAATATTTTATGCCAAATAAAAACTTAAGTACGACTTCACCATCATTATTGATTAACAGTTTAAAAAGCCATATTTTATCAATAGGAAACAATGATTATTATATAGATACTATAAATAAGTCTAACTCCATTCTAGATTATTGGCATTTAATAACAGAAATAAACAAATCCTTCGGTAATCTCTCATTTTTTGAAAATGGGAAAACCAATCATTACTTTAATAACAACCAGCACTCTAGTGATGTAGATGGTGAATTAAAAGGAAATGTATTTTTCGCCCAAGCTAATATTATTCCATCTAAACTCCATATAGATGGAGATAGTAAGCCAAAACTAGTTAAGGAACGTAAGACTTTAATTATGTTTAAACCGCATACTCATATCCCAGAAGAAAATCCAATTCAATTAAACATTTATGATAAAAATCATAATTTAATCATGCAAAAACCGCTATCTCCCCCATCTAAACTACCAAAAATTGCAAATAATAGTATAAGAGAAACTAATTTATTACCTCGTGATTTCAAATCACCGGTAAATTTCGACCTTGTCATGAGATCTAACAGTGAATTAATTGAAATATCCAAAAATCAAAATTACTTACACGAAACAATTTTAGATAATAACAAAATAAATTTAAAACTTAATCATAACAATATAAAAACACCTTTCATTCTAAATAACAGCATCAAATATAAAGGTAAAACTATAACATTACACAACACTGACAATAACGATATTGAAGTTAATTATGGCAATAACACTTCTATATTACCGTCAAAATCATCCACTCGTTTTATATGTGATGAAAATGGGTATTGGCTGACAAAAAGTGATGCTAAACAAATGAAATATTACAGTCCACCTAGAAAAGCAAACTCAAACTCTCTTCCAATTATTTATTTTGAAATTGGAAATCTGCCAGATATCAATATAAATAAAATAGATGCAGATTTTTTTGAGAAAAATCTAGAAGAAAACCCCACCTTAAAAATAATGAAAATGGATTATGACAGAGTCAAAAAATTCACGCTAAAAAAAAATAAAAAATTCACATCTAAAAAAATCATTTTCACATCAGAAGCTAAAGAGTCAACATTCATCCACACTACAAATAAAGTTTTCGAGCTAAAAAAAGACAGTGTATTATTATTCCATTGTAATTCAGATGGCAAATGGGAAAACATTCCTATTTTTGATAACAAATCAAAAATCGACTATTCATACCCTAATAAATTTGATCTAACTTTAGATAAAAATGAATTAATTATTGAGGCTTCGAAAAAAAGAAATTATTTAAATAATCTAATAAAGAATAATGACTCAATAAAAATATTGACTAGTGATGGTAATTGGAGTCGTGACTTCACATTAAATAAAAATGATGCATTCCATAATAAGAAAATACTGTTTAGCTCTAATGCATCGTATAACAGTTACATTCATTATGGAAAAAACACTATAAAGTTACAAACAGGTGAAAACGTCCTTTTTGTCTATGATTTAGATAAAAAATGGATCCCTATTAATCAGAATAACAAAGAAAATTTCATTAGCAACTTGGAATATATAGATAAAACATGGTCTACTACAATCCCAAAAGAATATATCCATCCAGAAATAAAACTTGAATTTAATTATCAAGGTCAGAAAAGCATATTATCTAACATTGATGTAGGTGCACCAAATGAATTACTCATTAATACTTTTGATATAGGGTTGCTTACACCACCAAGAGATACACTTCTATTTCTAGATAAATTTGAATTAAATCGCCAATATTATCAAACGGTTCCAGTCAGTAAACTAATTGTTTCTCGCTACGAACCCATCCATTTGTTAAAAGTAGTCATGCCTGATGGCCAAGTTTTTACAGAAAATGCACCGGATGAGGGAGGAGGCCATAGTGGCAGCATGAGAGAGTTGATCACTAAATCTTTTTATGCTGATGGTGTTAACACTGCAAATTATGGTGTAAATAGTTCTGCTCCGGACACTGATTCCTTTGTTCTAACTCCCCAAATAACTGCCTATAACTCTGTCGGAATGTATAAAAATGGTAGAGTAGTTCACGGCTGGTCTGGTGGTAGAGGTAAAGCTACATTATATAGTACAGATAATAATGAGATCAGCCATGAATTCGGTCACAATTTTGGTTTAGGTGATCATCACGGGGGAGTTGAAGGCGGCTCCCATGCAGCTGCAAATAAAAAAAATTCAACCTGGCTGTGGGATTCAGATAATAACTATTTTATTCCAAATATGTATAAAAATGGTACATTAAATCATGATGGAATGAATGGAGGTGAAGCTTATGATGCGCGTTACAACGTTTACACCGCTTATACACCTAATTCTTTTATTGAAATTCAAAATAGATTTGAAAATCAGCATGTATTTAGTGAAAAATCAAAAACAGGATATAAAAAATGGGATCCAGAAATAAAAGAGATGGTAGATGCATATTTAGAACTATCACAATATAACGCCATCGAGTTTACTGCAATAAATGGTTCAGATATTACAGCTAACGATTTAAATTCACTATTGAAAAAAAACAAAAACGTTATTATTCATAATGGAAATGGTTATCATGCCATAAAAATCAACATTCCATTAGCAAATGAAAGTAATAAGGGTGCTATTTTAAGAATAGAATCAGTCGCGGATTACAATAGTGAGCTTCATATTAACAACAAGATTGAATTAATTAAAAAAAATGATTCAATTTGTTATATTTCAGATGGCTACACTTGGAATCGAAAAGATAACAATGAAACAATCCTCTATAAAGTTCCCTATAAACAAGGAGTGCCTGTTGTGACCTTAATGGGGTTCTATGACCCTAAAGACGTAATCGATAGCTATATCTACCCTTCTTTATATGGTTCTTATGGTATGGTTTATAGCCATGATAAAAAAATAGACACTCAAATGCCATATTTAGAGGTTATTTTTGAAGATGGGAAAATAAGCCAGTACCAACTTCATAACTTCCGTTCAAATGAAGAGATGATGAATAAATTTCATGTTAATATTGAGCGAAGTTTAAACCCCATAAAAGCTAATCTTTATATTAATAATAAAATTGTCCATTCTAGAGAAATTGAAATAAAGAAGAATAGACTCCTAACAACGATTAATGGTGATATTGCATAATTTTATCTAAGTTATCACTAATTACTAAATTAATTAGTGATAACTATATACGACATAATGAAAAATAAAATCTTCAAACGGTCTACTCTATATTGATTTAACAAGAGATAAGCTCTTTTTTCTTGCAAGCAATCCAAACAAACAGCCAACCAGCATAACTAATGCTAATGATATTTTTGGTGCGATAGGCAAACTGATTGCACAGAGTCCGAGAGTTGCTCCCCCTGCCATTTGAACAAAACCCACTAAGGCAGATGCAGTGCCTGCTTCATTACCAAACGGTTCTAAAGCATAACTGGTTGCCGTTCCCATCATAAAGGCCAGCCCTGTACAAGCACAAGCGACAGGCAACATATAGACTAACCAATGGCTTTGTATTTCTATCGGTAATACGACAAAACCTAGCAATAATCCTAAACAGCCAACTGCCATCATTGAACTACCAACCAATAAACAGGTTGGCCGCCCTATTTTATGAATAAAATAATTAGCGATATAACTGGCAAACATGATCCAAAAACCATTAACACCAAATACTATAGAAAACGCGAGCGGAGTTAACTGGGCATCCCCCATCAGTACAGTTGGTGCAAGTGATACATATGTTAATGCCATACCCATCGTGCCTGCGTTCACTAAGGCAAAAATAATAAATTGAGGATTCCCCAAAATTCGCCAATAGGTTTTCAGTGGGATAACTTTTGCTTTTGGCAAATTAGCTGGGCGAGTTTCAGGTAAAAAGGCAACAATCAGCACTAATATGACTAACGCATACAAAGCAAGAAACCAGAACGGTGCTCGCCAGCCCCACGCTTCTGCTAACAGGCCTCCGAGCAGCGGAGCTAACGCAGGAACAATATTCAATGTTCCATTTAAAAAACCAAAGGCGCGGGCCGCTTCTGTGCCATTCATTCGGTCACGTACACAGCTAAATGCCACCACCGAAGTACAACAGACTGCAACCCCTTGCAATAAACGCGAGGCAATAAATACTGTGGGTGTTGTTGCTACAATGGCAACACCAGCACCAACGATGTACAACACCATGCCCAAAATCGCGATAGGTTTTCGTCCATATCTATCGACTAATGGGCCCGAAATCAATTGCCCTAGCCCCAGAACAAGAATGAACAATGCTATCGTTGACTGGATCACCGACTCACTGCTTCCTAAATCCTTCGCAATATCAGGTATTGTTGGTAAATATAAATCAATCCCTAATGGACCAAGTAATACCAATAAAAGTAATAAGATAAGAAAATTACGCATAAACCATGCCCAGACTCGATAAAATTAATTTTTAAAATATTAGATACAATAAATTATAGAAAAGCTAAAGCCACCGTCGAATTAATGATTTACTTATAATGATAAATTAAATATTTTATGGCTCTTCAAAGTCAAAAAAGGCGCTAAACCTAGCGCCTTTTGTGTTATCAAAAATTAATGATAACGAATTTTATTCCATCCACTCAGTGTGGAAAACACCGTCTTTATCTGTACGTTTATAAGTGTGAGCACCGAAGTAGTCACGTTGCGCTTGGATCAAGTTTGCAGGCAATACTGCTGAACGGTAGCTATCATAATAAGAGATAGCCGCTGAGAATGTCGGTGTTGGGATACCATTTTGTACGCCATAGCAGACAACATCACGCAGTGCTTGCTGATATTCGTCAGCAATTTGCTTGAAATATGGCGCTAGCAGTAAGTTTGCAATTTTCGCATCTTGGTTATACGCATCAGTAATTTTTTGCAGGAACTGCGCACGAATAATACAACCTGCACGGAAGATTTTTGCAATTTCACCGTAGTTTAAATCCCAGTTATATTCTTCCGATGCCGCTTTGAGCTGTTGGAAGCCTTGTGCATAAGATACAATTTTACCTAAATACAGTGCACGGCGAACTTTTTCAATAAAGTCTTTTTTATCACCTTCAACGGCTTTTAGGGTTGGACCGGTTAATACTTTAGATGCCGCAACGCGCTGATCTTTTAAGAAAGAAATATAACGCGCAAATACAGATTCAGTAATTAAAGTCAGGGGAATACCTAAATCCAGCGCACTCTGGCTAGTCCATTTACCTGTACCTTTATTAGCCGCTTCATCAAGGATCACATCAACGAGATATTTACCATCTTCATCTTTTTTCTTGAAAATATCTGCTGTAATTTCAATCAAATAGCTGCTCAGCTCACCTTTGTTCCACTCAGCAAAGATACCAGCTAACTCTTCGTTGCTCAGGTTCAAAGAACCTTTTAATAATGAATAGGCTTCTGCGATTAATTGCATATCACCGTATTCAATACCGTTGTGAACCATTTTCACATAGTGGCCCGCACCATCTGCACCAATATAGGTCACACAAGGTTCGCCTTCGGCTTGTGCTGCGATTTCTTTTAAGATTGGCGCAACTAATTCATAAGCTTCTTTTTGCCCGCCCGGCATAATTGAAGGGCCTTTCAGTGCGCCTTCTTCACCACCTGAAACACCAGTACCGATGAAATTAAAACCTTGTTCGGATAATTCACGATTACGACGGATAGTATCAGTGAATAAGGTATTACCGCCGTCAATTAAGATATCCCCTTTGTCCAGATGAGGAGTCAGCGAGGCAATGGTTTTGTCCGTCGCTTCACCCGCTTTAACCATCAACAAGATGCGGCGAGGTTTTTCCAGAGAGTCAACAAACTCTTCAATTGTATAGTTGGGAACTAATTTTTTCCCTGGATTTTCGGCAATCACTTCGTCTGTTTTATCTTTAGAACGGTTAAAGATAGACACTGAGTAACCGCGGCTTTCAATATTGAGCGCAAGGTTACGCCCCATGACTGCCATTCCGACAACACCAATCTGCTGCTTTGACATGAACAACTCCTGTCTGATTAGGACCAAGTCAGCCTCGACCGTGCTGACATTCTGTTAACGGGATCACATATTAACCTAGGATTGGGCAGCATGGTAGTTATTGATGCAATCGATGACGTATACAAGGCCATTTTTGTCAAGAATTGTCCAATTAGCGTGATTTTTTATTGATATTTCATTCAACAAACCGCATTATTCATTCGTCGGTATAAGCCGTCATATCAGAAGGTAAAACAAACTGTATGGAATGGATCGCAGATCCTTCGATTTGGGCGGGCCTCGCTACCCTTATCGTTCTAGAAATCGTTCTTGGTATTGATAACCTCGTTTTCATCGCCATTCTGGCAGATAAGCTCCCGCCAAAGCTGCGTGATAGAGCCCGTGTAACTGGACTTTTATTAGCCCTGATTATGCGTGTTGTGCTTCTATTTAGCTTGTCATGGCTCATTACCCTCACGAAACCAATATTAACCCTCTTTGAGCATCCTTTTAGTGCTCGAGATTTAATCATGTTGGTGGGTGGTCTATTCCTCTTGTTTAAAGCCACAATGGAACTAAACGAGCGGTTGGAGGGGAAAGACGAACACACCAATACTCAAAGAAAGACATCGAATTTCTGGGCTGTTGTTGCACAAATTATTGTTCTTGATGCCGTATTCTCACTGGACTCCGTGATCACCGCTGTCGGCATGGTTGACCATATCGGCGTAATGATTGCCGCTGTAACCATTGCTATGGTATTAATGATTTGGGCAAGTAAACCGTTAACTAGCTTTGTTAACCAGCACCCAACCATTGTCATACTGTGTTTAAGCTTCTTACTGATGATTGGTTTCAGCTTAGTTGCCGAAGGGTTTGGCTATGCCATACCGAAAGGTTACTTATACGCTGCAATTGGCTTCTCTATCATGATTGAAGTCCTAAATCAATTTGCCCAATTTAACCGTCGTAAGTTCCTTAAAGGCTCACGTCCACTACGTGAACGTACGGCAGAAGCGGTCTTACGTATTCTTAGCGGTAATAATGAGCGTGGGGAATTAGACCCGCACACTTCTGACCTTATCGCTGATAATCAATCGGTTTTTGACCCACAAGAGCGCTTGATGATTGCTCGTGTGTTAGGTATGGCACAACGTAACGTAGAAAGCATTATGACTTCACGCCATGATGTGGATTATCTCGACATTAATAAATCATCTTCAGATTTACTGCAATTAATGGAGAAAAACCCACACTCGCGTTTAGTGGTCATTGATGAAACTATCAGTGATGAACCTGTTGGGGTAGTACATGTAATGGATTTGGTTAAACAGCAATTAAAAGGCCAACCATTAAACTTACGTGCATTGATTACCCAACCATTGATATTCCCAGAAGGGTTGTCTCTGTTAAAAGCGTTAGAGCAGTTTCGTAAGGCGCATACTCACTTTGCCTTTGTTGTGGATGAGTTTGGTTCTATCGAAGGTATCGTGACATTGACCGATGTAATGGAAACGATCGCAGGTAACTTGCCGGTTGGTGATGAAGAAAATGACTCACGCCACGACATTCAAAAACTGGATGATGGTACTTGGATTGCCAACGGCTTTATGCCACTTGAAGACCTGATCATGTTTATCCCTATGGAATTAGACGATAAACGTGAGTATGAAACGATTGCGGGTCTTTTAATGGAACACTTACAACGTGTTCCTGAAGTGGGAGAGCAAGTCACTATCAATGGTTGTATTTTCCAACCACTGGAAGTCAATAGCCACCGAGTCAATAAAGTGTTAATCACGCCACCTGCCCCTGAAGGGGATGGTTATGAGTTTGAAGATGACTAACCTTTAGCGCTAATACAAAAATGCCGACCTCTGTGTCGGTATTTTTTTGCCTCATTTTTAGTGAAAAATAACAATTTAATAAAGTAAATAAAAAAACCACATCGTTTTTTAAAAGAAATAAACATTGAAACACTGAATAATTCATAGCATTAAATACACCCAAACTTTATAAAGGTCATGCTATGCGAGTAAATAGTCAGTCTCTAAATGTAAATACATTACAAGCGTCAAATATTAATAAAAGTACCAATAAATCATCAGGGAAAATTGCAGTTACAGCAAGCCGTATTCAAAATAGTGCGGAACAATGCCCTGTAGCCTCTAAAAAGAAAGTCTGTTTTTCAGACGTCAGCCAAATGAAAGAGTTTTCTAGTAAAGAAGCTCCTAACAAAGTTTCAGATACTCAATCTGTTAATATTTTGACTAAAACAGACGAAAAAACCGTTCATAAAAAAGACATAACAAAACTGAATAATAACGTTACAGCTGGATTAAGTAAGATTAAATCAAAACTGGACGCAATTCTAAGCGACAAAATGCCTGGTTCTTTCCAAAAGGATGTAATCAATGAATTGAAGATAGAACTAAAGGAGCTAACGACGTCAGTCAATAACTATCAAAATAAGTTAAATAGCTCTTCATACGCACATAATAGTTCAAAACAAAAAACGCTCACTCAATTGAATAATAAATTATCAATGGCTAATGATAAAATTAGTCATGCAAATCATAGCAATAAGTACAATGGCATTAAAAACAATCAAGCCTATACTGATAATATAAATAAAGCGAATAATTTTATAAATGGTGAAAAGGCACCATCAAAATTTAATGACTAAACAGTTATATTTGAATAAAACCGCCTACATTAGGCGGTTTCTCTCGTTTATAACGCATTCAGTAAATCATTCAAGCCTTTATTTTCTTCTTTCTTCAAAAAGTTACCAAGCGCTTCTTTGGCTTGAGTCCGTAACTCATCACGCAGTAGTTTTTCCACATCTAATTGGTATTTTAAATTATTCCAACTACCATAAATACGCAGTGGAATGGTCATTGCTTGCAATTGCTGGACTAAACGTGAATCACCGCCCCAGCCGTTAGCAATATTAACCCCTAAATTGACATCAATGGTTTCATTAGGGATATTTATACGGCCTTGCCCACTAATATTCACTAAGGATGACATTGCATTCATAGAGGAAATGTTCAAATTACCTTTATTTAATTTCCCTGCTACAGTGAAGGAATCAACCTCAGTGACGTTACCCGTATTCACTGGTGCATTAATTTTATTGGTTACTCTGGAAACGGATTGCTGAATTAATAAAGGAATATTCAACCCCTGCAATTTTGCATTTCTTAACTCAAAATTAACAGGCCCCTGCCATTGATTTTTTACTGCATGGTCATCATAACCTACACCCGATAATGTAGCATTTAACGAAATTACCCCACTTAATTTTTGTGGCATATTGAAGGCTTTTAATAGTGGTGTTAGGTCGATATTTTTAAAATCCGGCCTTGCGGAAACGTATGCAGGCGTTGAACTGTAATTAAATGTCACTGGTAATGAGAAGGCACCACCAAATGCCTTACCCTGTAATTTTGAAACCGTCAAACGAGGTGTTTGGTTTTGTGCCTCAAAAACTACGTCACTAACCATCATTCCACGATAGATTAACTGGTTAATGGCTAAATTGATATTGGCGGAAAATACCTGCAAGCCAGATAAATCATATTGTTGAGGATTTGCACCAGAAATAACCGGTTTAACACCAACACGGTTATTATTCACCTCTGATTCGATACGGGTACTGCTAGGCACAGTCCCCAGTAAGTTATCTAAATCTAATTTTTCGGCCACTAAATTGACCATTATTTTGGGGGTATCGGCTAATTGTATACTAGCATCGCCTGACAGGGCACTTTCATTAGCCGTTATCACCAAATGGCTTAAACTGGCACTTTCTACTTTCCCTTTGGTGTATAGAAAATCACTTGTTATTTGCCCTTCAATTCCACTTTCAGGCAAATCAACACCACTCAATTTATAATCAAATTGCGTTAATTTCCCACTAATCTTTTGATTAATATCCGATAAATCGATATCTGCACGTAGATTAAATACAAACTCTTGTTGGTTTTTATTTAGATTTCCACTGAATTTAACGGCGACCTGTTTTTTATCACTTTTCTTCAGTGATAAATCAATGTTACGTAGGTTAAACTCATCTTTAGATGTTTGCCAAATCACTAAGCTATTAGAAATATTAATTTTTTCTATATCTAATAACCAGCTATTTTTCTCTGGTAAAGGGGAGGATGTAGGCACACCACCTGGCGCGACAGGAGCATTACGGTGAGTTTGGATTTCGCTATCCGGTGTTTTGCGGATAACAGCACCATCAATCACAATTTGCTCAACAGAAAGCTTATGGGAGATAAGTGGCCATAATTCAACATCTAAGCGCATATTATCTGCACTTAGTATGGGTTTAGCGGCATTCGGTGCAGTAAGGGAAACAGGGCCAGTAATAATGCTTAAAGTTGGCCATACATGCCAACGCATATCACCGTTGAATTCAAGTTGATAACCGCTTTTTTTCTCTACCTGTTCAACAATATAATGACGAAAATCATTCGGGTTCACCAACATTACAAGTGTGGTTAACCCTGCAACAATTACCACGAGTAAAATAATCAGTGTCGTCAAAAAACGTTTCATCCTTCCCTCTCTTAAATTCCGCTTGCGCTCGCCACAAAAATGAACTCACACCTATCCCTGAAAATGGGCGGAAATTACCTGTTTAATCTCCATTAAACGCCGCAATTTCCGCAAAGTTCACCGGTTATCAGTCTTCGCTGATACGGCTACCAACAGCACCTTGTTGGTTTTTATATTTAGCGTCTTGTCGGCTATTATAAGGGCGATCAGCACTACCAGATAACGGCTCAAAACTTAATGCGCCAATCACCATGCCAGGACGCAACGCTAACGGTAATTTACCTGAATTGTAGAATTCTAGCACGATTTGCCCATGCCAACCGGGGTCAATTCGATGTGCTGTTACGTGCACCATCAAACCTAACCGCGCTAATGAAGAGCGCCCGTCTAGCCAACCGACAAGGTTATCAGGGAGCGTAACAGACTCAAGCGTCACTGCAAGTGCTAATTCACCTGGATGTAGGAAAAAGGGCTCATCTTCATCAAGCACAATTTCATCACTCATGACGCGATCTAATGCGGCATTAACCTCATCTTTAGGGCCACTAAGGTCAATAAATGCAGCCGTGTGTCCTCGAAAAACACGGAATTGATTTCCTAAACGAACATCTGCAGTTGCACCATTGATTCGTTCAACTGGTGGGCGTGGGCTAATAACTAATTTACCATCATCCATCCATTGAATAATATCGCGGTCACAAAGACGCATGGTTGTTTCCCCCTTCATTATTTTAATTTCTGCGCGGTTTAATCTTGACAGAATTCGCCAATTTTCGCTTTCAAGATATCAATCGCAACACGGTTTTTTCCCCCGCGAGGTACTATAATATCGGCATATTGCTTTGATGGCTCAATAAATTGCAAAAACATTGGGCGAACCGTTTTATTATATTGGTCAATAACGGAGTCGAGCGTTCTGCCCCTTTCATTTACATCACGTTTAATACGGCGCATCAAGCAAATATCAAGTGGCGTATCGACAAAAATAGAAAAATCCATTTCACCACGTAAGCGCTTATCTGTTAATAATAAAATACCTTCAATGATAATAACTTTTTTAGGTTTAAACGTGATGGTTTTCTGTTTACGGGTATGAGCGACATAGTCGTATTGCGGAATTTCTACTGCTTGGCCACTTTTCAGTGATTTGAGATGTTCATAAAGCAAGCTGTGGTCCATCGAGTTAGGATGGTCATAATTTACTTTAAGACGCTCTTCCATTGGGACATCGGCTTGGTCTTTGTAATAACAATCTTCTGGAATAACACCGATATTATGATCACCAACCTGTTCCCTTAATTCACGGTATAACGTACTGGCAATTAAGCTTTTGCCAGATGCAGAGGCTCCCGATATACCTACAATGGTACAGTGATGCGCTATGTCAGTCATAAAATGATAACCTGGTTAAATATTAGAAATGAAAATACACAACAACAAAATGTTATGTTGGCGGAATTATAGGGGGTAATGGCGTGTTGTTCCAGCATACCTCAACAAAGTTCGCTAAAAAAACACCCATTAGATAGGAAATGCCGTAAATCAAAGCGTACAAAATGTCATTTATACACTAAAACTGTTTTTTTCCTTCTAATACCGCAATGCGATTTTCAATCGAAGGGTGAGTTGAAAACACAGAATCGCCCTTATTAAAAATATAAGCGGCCTTACGGTAAGCTTGGCCTGTACTCGTTTCATCATAATCATGGGTTTCATGCTTCCCTGATATTTTTTTCAATGCGCTGATCATCGCTTGGTTATCAGAAGTGAGATCGACCGCTGCGGCATCCGCCATATATTCACGGGTACGCGATAAATAAAAATAGAGAATTTGTGTTATCCACGGTAAAACAAAATTCAGAACTAATAGGATCATTTGCGCTTTGTTCGCCGCATTATTGCGACTGCGCCCTGCTGTTCGAATAAAAATCTGACTAAATAAATTGGTCACGGTTAAAATCACATTCGCCAAAATCCCCACGTACAGAGTTAATTTTGAATCACCGTGAATAATGTGCCCAACTTCATGAGCAAGAACGGCTTGAACCTCTTGCCGATTAAGTGTCTGTAATAAGCCTCTTGTCACCCCCACAAGTGCATTACGATTATTCCACCCTGCTGCGAAAGCATTAGGCTCGTCCGTTTCTAAAATATATAAGCGAGGAATATAGCCTAAGCTGGCACTTAAACTTAATTCTTCAATAATATTAAAAAGTTGCTTTTCTTGGGGAATATTCGCATTTTCTTGGGTGATTTCTCTGGCATTCACCCCAGCTAACATCATTTTATGGCCTCTAAAATGAATATAAATTAGCCCAAGGAAGGTTAAACCTAAAACAATGAAAGTGGCGATAGGTAATTCATGAAGTGTCACAAACATCATCGCATTGTCGACCAAATCCAATTGTTCATTTGGATGTGTTGCAATATCCGCCAGTAATCCAATGATTAGCATTAAAAAAATATAGCTCATCACCACCAAACGTGTGCGAATATTATTTTTACGAATGACGTTTCTAAAATCCATAATGTAACCTGTTATCTACTACTCATAAAATATCGGAACACCATAAGGCATCCCGATGATTTATCACTTCAAAGGTTTAAAGGCTTTTAATCAAAATTAATTCGACGTGATTCCTCAGTCTTAATGGTTTCTTCATCAAGACGCCAATATTCCTTTGAAATTTTTAAGCTAGGAATAATGCCAACAATGAGTGCCGCAGGCATAGAAGCGATATACGCATTATAAGTTTCTAATGAACGGTTATAACCACGTTTAGCAAATGACAATTTATTTTCTGAAGAAACGATTTCTTCTTGTAAATTTGCCATAATTGCATCGGATTTTAGCTCAGGATAAGCTTCAACCGCGACATTAATTGCCCCACTTGTTACCATTTTTGATAACGCATCTTCGGCTTCACGGGCTTTATCCCCAGTCGCCGTTTGTGCTTGCGTCCGTAGCTCAGTAATTTTACTGAACACCTCGCTTTCATGGCTTAAATATTTTTTAACTGTTGCCAATAAGCTATCAAATACTTTTCCACGACGATCTAATTGAACTGAAATTTCTGTTTCACTCGAAATAACAGCTTCTCGCAATGCGACGATACGGTTATAAAAATAAATAACGATCAGCACCACGACAACAATAAAAATTAAAAATTTCATAGTCACCTTTTCGGGTTGCCCGTAGAAAGAAAACTGATTAAATAAAAGATGTGGTTATTCTACGCGAACATGACTCAATAAAGAAATGTTCCGCAAACAATTCAGAAAAATAGAAGGTTAAAAAAACACGTTTAGTAAAGAAAAGTATCAACAATAAATAAGGCTATCTAGTGATAAACTAAATAGCCTTTTTTCTCTATAACCGATTAAACGGCGCGGAAAGAAATCTCTGTTGGGATTTTATCCCCTTCCCAATACATCAAAGCTGAAATACCCGAAGCAATTTCACGGTAGATATCTGCAAATTCACCTTCAGGATCACGCATAACAGTAGGCTGGCCACGGTCAAGGTCTTCACGTAAAGAAATATGCAGAGGAACCTGCCCCAATAATTTAGTATGGTATTTTTCGGCTAATTTCTCAGCACCACCAGTACCGAAAATTGGCTCAACATGGCCACAATTACTGCAAATATGTGCGCTCATATTTTCAACAACACCCAGCACTGGGACATTGACTTTCTTAAACATCACAATGCCTTTCATGGCATCGACCAAGGCGATATCTTGTGGAGTCGTCACCACAACAGCACCGGTTACTGGGATATTTTGAGAAAGTGTTAGCTGGATATCACCTGTTCCCGGTGGCATATCGATAACTAAGTAATCCAAATCAGGCCATAACGTATCTTGCAACATTTGCATCAACGCTTTGCTTGCCATTGGGCCACGCCAGACCATCGCGTTATCATCAGTCACTAAGTAACCGATTGAGTTTGTCGCCAAGCCATACGCCATAATTGGCGCCATGTGCTGACCATCTGGGGAGGTTGGGCGCTCTAAAGTTGTGCCTAACATATTTGGAATTGATGGGCCGTAAATATCCGCATCAAGGATCCCCACTTTCGCCCCTTCTTGTGCCAGTGCGAGCGCTAAGTTCACAGAAGTACTGGATTTACCAACACCACCTTTACCCGAACTGACGGCTAAGATATTACGAACACCATTAATACCCGGCAAATCATTTGCACGTTTTAATGTGGTGATGTCATGGCGCAGTTTCCATTCAACAGCATGAGCCCCTGTTTGTTGCTTTAATTCAGCAGTTTTTTCGCTAATTAAAGTTTGAAACGGCCCTTTCCAAACGAATGGCATAACTAATTCGACATGCAGCACGTTGTCCAACATTGCACAATGATGTAACGCTTTGATAGAAATCAAATTACGTTGCAGTGTTGGGTGTGTAAATGAAGCCAAAACTTTGGAGACTTGTTCAGTCAGCAGTTCTGGTTTGTTCTGCTCGGGGGATTTATCGTTCATCCCGGCTCCTTTATTTATATTTTTGAACTATGTATATCCTAGAATAAGTTACAGAAAATTGGGCGGATATACTTTGACTGAGATTAATCATAACAGAGAACAGGAAGAAAGTTATTATATCGAGATAGGAAAAGCCACGAAGAGGTAAAAATTCTTTTTCAAACAAATTTCCAATTAATATTTTATACCCCTAGCAGCGATGGTTTTGATCGGTTAACATCAAAGACCCTTTTCAAATAATGGAAGTAAGAAAGTTACTATGTCTCAAGTCGCGAATAAATTACTGGTAACCTGTGCGTTACCCTATGCTAACGGTTCAATCCATCTTGGTCATATCCTGGAACACATTCAGGCTGATATTTGGGTCCGTTATCAGCGAATGCGCGGCAAAGAGGTTCACTTTATCTGTGCCGATGACGCGCACGGAACTCCAATCATGCTTAAAGCTCAACAACTTGGCGTAACGCCAGAAGAGATGATTGCGGCAGTGAACCAAGAGCATCAGAACGATTTTGCTGGTTTCGCCATTAGTTATGATAACTACCACTCCACACACAGTGAAGAAAACAAAGTTTTATCAGAGCTGATTTACGGGAAACTAAAAAATAACGGTTTTATTAAGAACCGTACTATTTCACAGCTTTTCGACCCAGAAAAAGGCATGTTCTTACCGGATCGCTTCGTTAAAGGCACTTGTCCAAAATGTAAAGCCGAAGACCAATATGGTGATAACTGTGAAGTCTGTAGCGCAACCTATAGCCCAACAGAACTGATTAACCCACGTTCAGTGATTTCTGGCGCTACACCTGTAATGCGTGATTCAGAACACTTTTTCTTTGATCTTCCTGCATTTAGCGACATGCTTCAAGCGTGGACTCGCTCTGGCGCCTTACAAGAACAAGTCGCCAACAAAATGCAAGAATGGTTCGAATCAGGCCTACAACAATGGGATATTACCCGTGATGCGCCTTATTTCGGTTTTGAAATTCCTGATGCGCCGGGTAAATATTTCTATGTTTGGTTAGATGCGCCTATCGGTTACATGGGCTCCTTTAAAAACCTGTGTGACAAACGCGGCGATCTTGATTTTGATGAGTTTTGGAATAAAAATTCGAAAACCGACCTTTACCACTTCATTGGTAAAGATATCGTCTATTTCCACAGCCTGTTTTGGCCTGCTATGTTAGAAGGTAGCCAGTATCGTAAACCAACAAACCTGTTTGTTCATGGCTATGTCACGGTTAACGGGGCAAAAATGTCTAAATCGCGCGGAACATTTATTACTGCGCGTTCGTATTTAGATCATTTAGATGCTGACTGCTTGCGCTATTACTATGCAGCAAAACTGTCTTCGCGTATTGATGACATCGATTTTAATTTGGAAGATTTCGTCCAGCGCGTCAACAGCGACATCGTCAATAAAGTGGTTAACTTGGCATCACGTAATGCGGGCTTTATTGCTAAACGCTTTGATGGCAAATTATCAGCAAACCTTGCTGAGCCAGAGTTATACCAACAATTTGTTGATGCCGCTAAAGTTATCGGTGAGGATTATAACAACCGTGAATATAACAAAGCGATCCGTGAAATCATGGCATTAGCCGATATCGCAAACCGCTATGTTGATGAAAAAGCACCTTGGGTTGTCGCCAAACAAGAAGGTAAAGATCAAGAACTGCAAGATATTTGCTCGATGGGCATCAACTTATTCCGCGTTCTGATGACGTACCTGAAACCTGTTTTACCAGGCCTTACTAAGCGTGCTGAAGCCTTCTTAAATAGTGAATTATCATGGGATGCGATTAACACCCCATTACTGAACCACAGCGTCGCACCGTTCAAAGCGCTATTTAACCGCATTGAAATGGCGAAAGTTGATGCAATGGTTGAAGCCTCAAAAGAGAGCATCAAACCCGTTCAGCAACTTACGGGGCCACTTGCCGATGACCCAATTCAAGAAACCATCACTTTTGATGATTTTGCGAAAATTGACCTGCGAATTGCGTTAATCAAGCAAGCTGATTTTGTTGAAGGCTCAGACAAGCTACTGAAATTGCAATTGGATATCGGTGGTGAAACGCGCCAAGTATTTTCTGGTATTCGCTCCGCTTATCCAGACCCTAAAGCTTTAGAAGGCCGTTTGACGGTGATGGTTGCCAACCTCGCGCCACGTAAAATGCGTTTCGGTGTTTCTGAAGGCATGGTAATGGCTGCTGGCCCTGGCGGTAAAGATATCTTCTTACTCAGCCCAGACAGTGGTGCACAACCCGGTATGCAAGTTAAATAACCCATACTTGCTCTAGTCTGTTATTCATCAAAAGTGGGAAGCTAAATACTTCCCACTTTTTTATTGGCTTTTTATTGTGATCGGTAGCACAATAATAAAGTTAATTGTATGATGAATAGATATTACATTACAGGACCAGTCTCATGTCATTTAAACAGGTACTGATAACGGGATGGCAATATTTGCGAGCTTTCGCAATACTCTACCTTTGCCTGATTATTGGAAACCTTATCTCAACACTACTTCCATTCTCCATCCCTGGCAGCATTGTCGGCATGTTAATTTTATTCATATTGCTTGCGTTACAAATTATCCCCGCGAAGTGGGCACAACCCGGTTGCAGCATTTTGTTGAAAAATATGACCATCCTGTTTGTTCCTATTGGTGTTGGCATAATGAATTACTATGAATTACTCAGCCAACAAATGGTTCCTATCATCGTTTCCTGTGTAGTTAGTACCTTAATCGTTATGGTGGTTGTCGCCATCAGTTCCAACTATATTCATAAGGAACGCCCTGTCGTTGGGGCTCAACCTGATGACGTTCCTTTACCCCCCGAAGACCCAATTTCTTCGGTCATTAATAATGATAAAACTAAGGGGAATGAATAATGTTAGAACATATTTGGTGGTCATTACCGCTGACCATTGTGGTGTTTTATTTAGCGCGTAAGTTGTCGACCACATTTAAGTTACCGATTTTAAACCCACTATTAATTACTATTGCGGTATTGATTGCACTACTAGTGATCACGAATACCTCTTATGAGCACTATTTTGCAGGTAGCAAAATACTCAATGATTTACTACAACCCGCAGTCGTTGCGCTCGCTTTTCCACTTTACGAACAAATGCACCAAATTCGTGCCCAGTGGAAATCTTTATTAAGCATTTGTTTTGCAGGTAGTTTAGTGGCCATGTTCAGCGGTGCTGCCATCGCACTATGGTTGGGGGCAACCCCAGATATCGCGGGTTCTATTTTACCTAAATCAGTAACTACTCCTATTGCGATGGCTGTCGCTGATTCTGTTGGTGGGATCCCTGCGATTAGTGCCGCTTGCGTGTTGTTTGTTGGGATCTTAGGCGCCATGTTTGGCCATAGCTTATTTGATGTACTGCGTGTACGAACCCATGCTTCAAGAGGGCTCGCGATGGGAACTGCTTCCCACGCCCTAGGCACTGCCCGCTGTGCCGAAGTGAATTACATTGAAGGTGCTTATAGCTCTCTTGCATTAATGACCTGTGGGGTTATCACCTCGCTTATTGCCCCGTTTATATTCCCTGTCATTTTACATCTTTTTAGCTAAGCTTAATTCATTAAGCCAATAACCAAATATATGAGTAAGAGGAGTTCACTAGCCTCTTGCTCATACGCACACTGATAAAATATGAGATATATCTCACAACAAAAGAATATGTTTCATGTATTACATCCAAAATAGTGATAATTATCACACATAGCTCTACGTATTATTGAATAGAATAAAAACAATTAAAATAGGGAGAGTAACTCATGCATTCAAGATTTAAGGCCGCTTGGGCCGAGCTTCCAGAAAAGTTACAGTCAGTACTTA
This sequence comes from Providencia sp. PROV040, assembly GCF_032706145.1. Lineage (NCBI taxonomy): Bacteria > Pseudomonadati > Pseudomonadota > Gammaproteobacteria > Enterobacterales > Morganellaceae > Providencia > Providencia sp. PROV040. The sequence goes on from NZ_CP120530.1 coordinate 3,421,103, forward strand.
GACCTATCATTGATAAATCTGATTTTCAAGGCATGTTAACGGCGGAACAAGTTGAACAGATTAAAGCTGAAACAAGTGTAGACGACGCTGAGTTAGCCTTTGCATTATTGCCTTTTGCTGCTGCCTATGCCCTCACTCCTATTTCCCATTTTAACGTGGGTGCAATCGCACGTGGAGCAAGTGGTAACTTGTATTTTGGTGCCAATATGGAATTTAGCCATGTATCAATGGGCCAAGTGATCCATGCAGAACAGTGTGCAGTGACACACTCTTGGATGAAAGGTGAAACGCAGATTACCTCAATTACTGTAAATTACACACCTTGTGGCCACTGCCGCCAATTTATGAATGAATTACGTGAAGGTGGTAAAATTATGGTGAATTTACCAGGCCGTACACCTGCGGTACTACACCACTATTTACCTGACTCATTTGGGCCTTCTGACCTCAATATTACCACTTTACTGCTAGACCCTGTTGACCATGGTTATAAAAACCAAAGCCGTGACCGGTTATTAAGTGCAGCAATTGAGGCTGCAAACCAATCCCATGCACCTTATAGCCAATCCCATTCAGGAATTGCGTTACAATTAAAAGATGGCTCACTGTTTACCGGACGCTACGCAGAAAATGCCGCATTCAACCCAAGTTTACCGCCACTGCAAGCCGCTTTAATTATGATTAACCTTGCAGGTAAAGATATTCACGCCATCGACCAAGCTAAGTTTGTTGAAAAGCAAGATGCAATTATCAAACATTGGTATGTTACCGAAAATACATTACAGGCATTGGGTTGCCAAAATATTGAATTAGCTTATTTGGATTAATTTTATATTTATTTAAATATAACGGTTATTGCTGGGAGCTTGAATAAACAGCAATAACCGTATAGTTGCTATTAGAACTTTAATCTTGTTCACAATACCATTTACCTGCAAAGTGGCCATCCATAATAGAACTCACTAATGTTGATTAATATATGCTCTAGTAAGTGAATTCATTAAACAATTTTTCTGTTTCATTTATCGTCTCTTCTAATGTAATAACTAAAGGGATCTTTCGCATTTTTTCTAGCCAAGCTTGGCTTTGTTGCTGTTTTATCGATGCAGATTGTGCGGCTTCTTCTTTCATGTCTAGCCAAATGCTAGCAAATAACGCTGATTCACCATTACGTGATTTATTAGAAAAGCTATTTAATAGTTCCCCTATAATTTTATTCTGTTTATCTATAGATAATACTTCAAATACATCTTTAAATAACCAACCTTCATAAGGAATTCCTGTATTTAACATCGCTTCTTTTTTTATTTTAATAAATTCTTGATGTGTAATATCACCAATTGGAATGTTATCACTTTCTTTGCGATTTTTCATAATTCGTCCATATGCTAATTTTACTTCTTTTTGATACCGACTCCGTTTTTCACTGGTAAATGACTCACCCCGTGCCTTCATATGATTATTTAAAAATTCTTTTTCTAGATAAATAAAAATACTAAAATATTTATCATCCGAATTATTAACCTTTTGAATATTGTCTTTATCAGTAAAAGCATAACCTTTATTTAAAAGACTTAAACATGATAAAATTATACAAATAAAAATTAATGTAATAATAGATTTGTATTTAAATGATATCATTAGAACCTCTTCGATTTTTATTATAAAACTTTGAATCATCAATCATTTCTTCAAACATAAAATCTAACTTTCTCTCTAGCTTATTGACTAAAGCAATCCGCCTCATCTTCTCCAGCCATCTTTTGCTTTTAATTTGCTTGTCTGATGGTAGTTTGGAAGCCTCCCTTACCATTGCATACCAAAGCATCATGAATAATTTAGCTTCCTTCGCAGGATCGTTGTTATTCATCACAAAAACGAACTGTTGCCATAGTGCCTCTCGGTTTCTCTCATTAATAATATCTAAAACATCTGCTGAAATCCAAGCATGATAAGACATTCCCATTTCATTTAAATTCTCACGATAAAAATCCATTGCCTGTTCATGGCTTAATTTTTTAATAAATGCTTCTTTTGGATACTTTAAAAATTCTAACATTGGGTTATTATCTTTACCCCCCTTGAAAATAACTAATTTTTTTCTATCAAATATTAAATCCTTAGATTCAGAAAAGTATAACATCTGTAGCATAAAGAAAAAACGTGGCGTTTTAACACCTTTTTTTCACAAAAATTAGTTATATTTTTTTTATTATATTTTACATTATTTCCTTGAGGATTTTGGCAAGCACCGAGAAGAAAAACTGAAAGCACAGCTATTAATTTATAATTCATATACATCCTTGTGATTCATAAAGTTAGAAACCAACAATCTTAAAAAGCAATTATGTAAAAAACACATTGCCCACATAAAAACAAACATCAGTAATCACCATTCGTTTACTAATAACTAAAATAATTTATTTTATTATAAGTAGACTTTTTAAATATTAATTAAAACTAAAAGATCCTCCAGAAGAATAACCACTATAACTAAATTCAGGTATACTTGGCATTGAGGGTATTGAGTATTTATCTTCAAATGAGTCCATTGAATTGTTCATTGATGACATATTGTCTCTTAACTGGCCAATCATATTTTCAAAATGAGGGTTATTTCTTATGGTATCTGTAGGGAAGTCTTTAAATCCTGGCGTTTCCGGAAGAACAACACTCGGGCGTTCTAGATAATAATTTGTTGGTGTTTCATTATCCTTAAACCTATCAAGTAGGTTTATTGTACGAGGTGCTAATTGTCTATTCGGTTCGGATTTTGGATAAGTGCTTTCCAATATCGATTTATCTACCATATTGTGTGGATACTTAATTGGAGGTGTTGACTTGTTGTTTATTGATGGCATATTTCCCCTTAAATCATCAATCATACGATCATAATGAGCAACATCTGGTTGATAATTAACTGATGGTGAATCAAATAAGCCTGTTTCTGGTAATATATAGTCAGGTCTTTCTAAATAATATTCAGACAATAGATTTTTATGTGTAAATTCCGTTTGGCCACGCCAATCTGTTTGTACTTGAAATGATTCTAAATGTTGTGAAGGATAATCCCAAAATGAAAAACGCTCTGTTCCTCTATCAATTAAAGGGTTTCCTGTATTATAAATAATTGTATTTATTCTATCCATATTATCTTCTTCTATATGAGATATAATATTTTGATAAGATTTCTTGGCTGTAACCACCACGCCATCTACTACATTATCAATATCCAGAACTCGTTTAGTCCAACTATGTATTTTAGGCTGCATATGCGCTGGAGCTTCATATAATGCTCTAAACATTATATCTTTAGTATTTATACTTAATAATGTTTCACTTTCTATATCACCTACAGAATTTAAAGCTCTCTGCCAATAACTCTCTCTTTGTTCTCTAGGTAACACAAAAAATACAGGTTCTAAAGTCCATGCATCAGAAGGAAGATTATAATAAGAAAATACACTACTATGAAATAATTTAGCCTCTATGTGATTTATATCACCATAGATTACATCCTTTCCATCTTCAAATCTATTTTTTAGGGTTTGAACATAAGCTATTGCCATATCATAGCGAATACGCTCAATTATAAACTCATCTTGCACTCCAATATGCTCTAAAATAGCTTCATCTAAATAATTAAGCGCAAAAGCACCTGAAAGAGAATCACCTTTAACCACACTATTAGCTAATTTAGCATATCGGTCTCCTTTACTTTCCAAATATTCATACATCAACTTTGGTTCTTTGGTTACGTATAAAATTTTAATTGCATTAGAAACATCACTACGAGTTAACTTTAAATCACCCTTTCTAATTTCTTGATTTCTCATATTATCTCCTAATTTTTAACATGGTCGAGTAAAAAAATGCGTATTTTTTCCCTCATTATATTGCTATTAGATAATTCTTTAGCATCAAAATAAAATTTAACCTTAGTTCCTATTTCTGGAATCAAAAAATATTGAAAACACTTATGATACTTCTCATCAATTGGTAACCATTCACACTCAATTAAAAAAATCACTTCATTATTAATTTCCTTCCAATAATATCCTTTTTTATTAAAATACATATCATCTTTATGACCAATACTTCTTCGTATTGTTACAGTCACTTCAGTAAAATAAAGATCCAACTCTTCATCATAATATAACTCCCCCTTTCTTTTGAGGTACCCCATATCTAAATACACGTGTTTTCTATAACTCAAATATTTTTCAGGGTTTCCTTTTAATGGTTCAGCATAAACCTCTATAATTTTAACATCATTACTTACCTCATTAGATGGTTTCAAATCAGACCAAGACATTCGCATTGGCAGCACTCTAAAATTAGCCTCACACCCTTTTTTATTTTCAATAAACCTTGGGTCAAAATAGCTATATCCTTCATATTCAGCAAATGGAAAAACATACTCGCCAGGAACTTCTATAATATTCTTATTAAACTGCCCACAGACAAAACCGGGGCGATTATCAGCGAAACTATTTATGGAAATCAATAACACAAGACAATTAACTGTAAATTTAATTAGATAATTAATTATCATTTCAAATTTCATACTTGCACCTGTTGAAATAAATCAATATGTTTTAAATTATAAAAACATCCTCACTAGGTATACTTGAAAAATTTTCTTCGCCCATAGAATTTGCAAATTTACTTTCTAATAAAATAACATTTAAACTTGCGATATCATTATAATTAATTGAAAAACTAGCCATATCTTTACTCATAATATTCATCCTTAATAAAACCGAAGACAAAAACCTTAGCTTCATTCATTATATCTCTCCATTGATTATACTTATCAAAACTAAATTTAATCTCTGCAAGTATACCTATTTCTGATATTGAAAAAATCATATTACAACTTGAATATTTATTTTCCAATGGTAGCCATAAGCATTCTAAGATAGCAATAACTTCATTTTCGAACCAAAAAAAGTTCTTTTCTTTTGAGTTCTTTTTCCACTATATAGTTTTTCAGATACATTATATTCATCAAAATAGTCAACATATTGAAGTTCGGAATCATCGTCATAAAATATTTGACTTCGCTTTCCTAAATATGATGCATTTAGATAATTTTTCATTTTTTGTGTTAATGAATAATCTTTCTCTCTAATTGGTCTCAATATAATTCTTATCGTTTTTTCATCTATTTCAAGATGAAATTTTTTTTGGGGATCAACACTTGTCATATAAGGCCAATGCGTTATTAATGTTAACTCTCTAAAATTAGCATCACATCCTTCTTTATTTTCAATAAACCTTGGATCAAAATAGCTATACCCTTCATATTCAGCAAATGGAAAAGCATACTTGTCAGGAACTTCTATAACCGTTCCGTTAAACTGCCCACAGACAAAACCGGGACGATTATCAGCGTAACTATTTATTGAGATTAATAGCATAAGACAATTAACTGTAAATTTAATTAGATAACTAATTATTAGTTCAAATCTCATACTTACACCTATTAAAATAAACTAATCATACATAAGCTCTGGATTTTTACTAACTATTAAAATTCGGGTAACATTAGATAAATCTATTGATATTAATTCTAAGTCTCCCTGCCTACGATCACGACCATTCATATTTTTAGCCTCTAATTTTTAATATATTCAGATAAAAATAGCCTTACCTTGTCTTGAATAGCTTCCCAATTAACAAGATTTGAAAACTCAAATGAAACACTATATTTAAGACCAAATTCAGGCATTAATGATAATAATTTACAACGCCGATAACTATCATCTAACTGTCTCCATGAACACTCCATTAAAACATTAACTTCACCATTATCTTCATCCCAATAGTAACCATACTTTATTATATTGAAATAAACTTTATTACCATTAATATGTTTAGACTCAATAAAAACCTCATTAAAATACAACTCTAATTCTTCATCATAATATAGTTCACCTTTCCTTTTAATAACCCCCATATTTAGATATATATTTTTCTTATGACTAAAATATTTTTCAGGGTCTCCATTTAATGGCTCAACATAGACTTCTATTATTTTAACATCATGACTGACTTCACTAAATGGTTTTAAGTCTGGCCATGACATCCTCATTGGCAGAATTCTAAAATTAGCCTCACACCCTTTTTTGTTTTCAACAAACCTTGGATCAAAATAGCCATATCCTTCATATTCAGCAAATGGAAAAACATACTTACTAGGAACTTCGATAATATTCCGATTAAACTGCCCACAGACAAAACCGGGACGGTTCTCGCCATTAACAATGCAGGAAAATAATAATAACGGTAGAATCAAACCAAAATATAATTTCATAATAATTGACACCTTAATACTTATATAACATTTAGTTTTCAAACTTATTTAAATGAAAACTATGATTTAGCAGAAGCTAATGTTTTACTCATACGTTCATACCATTTATTAATAATGATTTTCTGTTTTTTAGTGGCCTTCTTTTCCTTTTCTAACATCACTTTCATCAAGCTGTATATTACCGATAATTCATGGCCACGGTCTCCGGAAGCTGCCATAATTTTTTGCCAATAAAATTCTTTTTCTTTTTCATCTAATACAGAAAATACCACACCTAAAACCCAAGCTTCTTCGGGTATTTTATTACGTAACATAACCAGATAGTGTATTTCATCTGCTTCTTTATAAGTCATATCATGAGTACTCTGTTTCCTCGCTTTTCGCTTCAATACTTGAAGCATTTCTAATGCATGGTCATAATTTATTTTGTCTATCAATGTTTTATTAATTGTTTTGTTTTTTTCTTTCATCACCAAATAAAAATAATCTGTTATAACTCGACCAAAAATTGATGAACCATATTTGTTTTCATAGAAATAGCTGTCAATATTCCTTAGTGTTTCGATTGGGTTATAGTCTGCTCTTGAATGATTCATTCCTCCTAGAAATGCCATAATAATTAATATATAAATACGCTTATTTCTTAACACCCCATTAATTAAATTCATAAAACTCCTTAGTGAAAAATGAAATATAAAATAAAATTTAACTTATATAAATTTAAAACTTGCAGCAATATATAATATTTAAAAATATAATTTAACTTTCATTGAATCCGTTTTTTCTCTCTGTAACTGACTAAAAATAAGAAAAAACATGAAAAAATTGAACCCGCAGAAAAGCTAAACTAACGTTTGAAAACGTAAAAATAACGATGAGACATTCATTATTTGCCTAAGCGTGATCTACCTACCGTAATGCGTATGCCGTTATCGGCTTTCATTCCCTTCCGCGCATAAACTCCTTATCATATGCACAATATTTTTCAGTAAATTTTTTAACGCTTTTTTATCATTATTTACTGTACATATTTGCTGTTTAGCTTAGGATCTACCCTGACTTTGTTGATTAATCGTCCGAAGAGTGATATTTCATGGAACATGAGTACGAAACAAAACGCCCTCTCTATATACCCTACGCTGGCCCAATTTTGCTTGAATTCCCTTTGCTGAATAAAGGAAGCGCCTTCACCGAAGAAGAGCGTGCAAATTTTAACTTGCATGGTTTACTTCCTGAACAAGTAGAAACCATCGAAGAACAAGTTGAACGTGCCTACCGCCAATTAATTGATTTTAAATCAGATATTGATAAACACATTTATCTGCGAAATATTCAAGACACCAACGAAACCTTATTTTATCGCCTTATAGATGCTCACCTCACTGAAGTAATGCCTATTATCTATACCCCAACCGTGGGTGAAGCTTGTGAGCATTTCTCTGACATTTATCGTCGTGCACGTGGTTTATTTATTTCTTATCCAAATCGTGAATACATCGACGACATGCTACAAAACGCCACCAAACAAAATGTGAAAGTGATTGTTGTTACTGATGGCGAACGTATTTTAGGCCTTGGTGACCAAGGTATCGGTGGTATGGGCATCCCAATTGGGAAACTCTCTCTCTATACCGCGTGCGGGGGTATCAGCCCTGCTTATACCTTACCTATTGTTATTGACGTAGGAACCAACAACCCACAGCGTCTGAATGACCCTCTGTATATGGGATGGCGTCACCCACGTATTACGGGTGATGAATACAACGAGTTCCTTGATGAATTTGTTCAGGCAGTTAAACGCCGCTGGCCAAATGTATTATTACAATTTGAAGATTTCGCTCAGAAAAATGCGATGCCTTTATTAACCCGTTACCGTGATGAGCTATGCTGTTTCAATGATGATATTCAAGGCACCGCATCGGTTGCATTAGGTAGCTTAATTGCCGCCAGCCATGCCGCAGGCAGTAAGCTAAGCGACCAACGCGTGACTTTCTTGGGTGCAGGCTCAGCAGGCTGCGGTATTGCAGAACAAATCATCGCCCAGATGAAATCCGAAGGCTTGAGTGACGAAGAAGCGCGTTCACGTATTTATATGGTTGACCGCTTTGGTTTATTAACCGATAAACTACCTAACTTACTCGATTTCCAAGCCAAATTAACCCAAAACAGTGGGAATTTAACCGACTGGGATGTTAACAGTGACTCAATTTCACTGTTAGATGTGGTACGCAATGCCAAACCAACCATATTGATTGGTGTGTCTGGCCAAGCTGGATTATTCACAGAAGAAATCATTAAAGAGATGCATAAGCACTGTGAACGTCCTATCGTGATGCCGTTATCTAACCCAACATCACGCGTCGAAGCTCGCCCTGAAGACATTATCAATTGGACTGATGGCAAGGCCTTAGTCGCAACAGGAAGTCCATTTAGCCCTGTATCTTACAAAGACCAAGTGTTCCCAATTGCACAATGTAACAACTCCTATATCTTCCCGGGTATCGGTCTTGGTGTGATTGCCTCTGGTGCTAAACGCGTTACTGATGGCATGTTGATGGCCGCCAGCCGTGCGCTTGCCAGCTGTTCACCACTTGCCAAAAATGGTGAAGGTGCGCTATTACCTCTACTGTCTGATATTCAAGATGTCTCTCGCATTATTGCTAAACAAGTGGCAAAAGAAGCACAGATCCAAGGTGTGGCAACGGTCACCTCTGATAGCGCATTGGATGAAGCCATTGAGCGTAATTTCTGGAAACCAGAGTACCGTACCTATAAACGGACCTCGTTTTAATTTGTCATAACGGTATTGATTGAAAGGGGCTCTTTAGAGCTCCTTTTTTGTTTTTTATAGATCCGAAAAAACGAATGTCTGTTTTCTCAGATAATGATAAATTGCGCTAAACAAATCACTTATTTAAGATAACAGCCATGACTGATTAATAGGATATTGACATGACTGGCGACCTCAATGCTGCTATTCCACAGAAACCTAAGTTTTCCCTATGGGCAATAGCCCTAACGCTTTTTATTGCGGTGCTAAATATTGTTGTTTATTTTTACCAGCTCAATTATGCCGCCCCACTCGGTTCCCAAGAAAATAACTTATTATTATTTGGTGCCAATGTTTACCAACTTTCATTAACGGGGGATTGGTGGCGTTATCCAGTCAGTATGGTATTGCACTCAGGTGGTATGCATCTTGCTTTAAATACATTGGCCTTGTTTGTTATTGGGATTGAATGCGAACGCACCTATGGAAAATTTAGGATGCTCGCAATATACCTATTTTCAGGTATTGGCGCGGCATTTTTTAGTGCTTATTGGCAATACAGTGAAGCCATTAACGCCGCAGCAAACCGAGCGTCAATGAATACATGGAATAGTTTATATTTACCTGATAACACGGTATATATTACCGTTGGTATTGGCGCATCTGGCGCCATTATGGGGTTAGCTGCCGCTTCCGTAATTTATTTATTAAAAGGGATAAATAACCCAGACCTCTCTTTTGAAGAGCGCAACCAATTAAAACGCCCGCTATATAATATTATTGGGATGATTGCACTAACTCTCATCAATGGTTTGCAGTCAGGTATTGATAACGCTGCTCATATTGGTGGAGCAGTACTTGGCGCTGTTATTAGTGGCGCTTTTGTACTTGCGCCCCAAGCAACCGTCCGGACAAAACTACTCTCTAGCGGTGTCATTGTACTTATAGCTGCCGCCTTACTGGCCATAACACTAAGCCAGTTTTCTTCCCTACAAGACGAAGACCTGAACTATGAGCGCCAGTTTATTTACCAAGAAATGGCAAAAGAACTTAATCAGCGATAAAAATACCGTTTTTTCGTAAGAGATTAGTCCTATTATTGATACCGTCAATAATAGGACGCGTAAATCTAGAAAGTGAATAAATTCATTGTCATCATTACTGCACTACAGATAATTAATAACAATGTAATGTATTGGAAAGTACGTTCAGATAAACGGATCAGTAAATATTTAGCTAATGGCATCACAATCAATGCCCCTGCACACAATATCAGCGCCAGTTTTAAATCCGTATAGCCATCTTGCGCATAAGCTAAAGCAGAGGAACCAGACAACACGGTTGTTACAAAAATCGATGTACCAATTGCTTGCTTAATATTCAGTTGCATATAGCGCAGCAACATAGGGAGAACAACCACCCCACCACCAACTCCAGTTGCACCAAGTACAACACCCGCTAGGATAGCCGGCACAGCCATGGATTTTAGCTGATCCCCTTTTGCCGCTTCTTGCTTGATGATCGAAACAAAAAACATTCGCTGAACAAATAAATATAGCGAAAAAATAATGGCAGCAGCCACTAACAGGTTAATACCCCACTCGACTTGTTTTTCATACCCCGGTAATCCCCCCAACCATGTAACAAACAGACTTGAGAGAAATGTGCTCGGCAACATAATCGCTAATACAATCATAGCGCCTTTAAAGGGGATATTGCCTAATCGAAAATGCATATAAGAAGAAGAAACCTTCATTAGCATCGAAAGGAAATTGGCAGTGGCTACTGCTGCTAGTGCATTTAGCCCAAAAAAATAGGTCAGTATCGGTAAGACAATCACACCACCACCGACACCCGTTGTGCTGATAATCAGCCCAATAAGTGCGCCTATCGCTAACTCCGTTACAATCATTAACTCTTGCCTTGTATCAGTGCTCGTCGCCCTTTTTGTAATGCTTCATTTGCATCACTATCTGCTAACGTGAGGTATTTAAAAAATAATGTATCGAAAGTAATCATCTGTAACACTTGGGGGGTGATGATGCCTAATTGGGAATGTTGCTCATCATAAAAATAAGGCAAGGCGAAGTCCGCTAACTTTATCGCTTCATCTTGACCAAAACGTGTCAGTGCGACTGTCGGGCAACCTGTTTCTTTTGCAGCACGAAGCATACTATTGATTTCTTGAGTATTTCCACGCGCCGTTACTGCAATAGCTAGGTCTTCCGGCCCCAAATTTGCCGAGTAACTTAGCTGAACATGCAAATCATAACTAAACAGTGCGTGTTTATTAATGCGAATTAATTTATGGAAAATATCACTGGCAACAATGGCTGAAGACCCGACACCAAACAGCACGATACGTTTGGCCTGAAACATTTTTTGCGCGATGGTATCTACGACAGAGGGCTCAAGTAAATCCAGTGATTTTTCAATAGCCGAAATAAACATTTGCCCTGTTTTGGCGATAATCTGAGAGGTATCATCGTGACGACTCAGATTACCGTATAAACTTTCTGCTTTGTGTTGCTTCTCATCCGACAAATAATCAACTTTAAATTCAGGATAGCCACGGTACCCCATTTGGCGTGAAAAGCGGATAACAGATGCACTACTGACCCCAGCCGCCTGAGCCAATTCCGCTGCATTCATTGCGATAAGACTTTCGCGATTATCCAGCAAAAATGTGGCAATACGTTGTTCTGTGCCTTTACCGCGTGTCTGCAAGCTTTCCAGTTTTACCGTCAGTGTCGACATGGCTTTTCCTTCTAATTATTTTTCTGGATCAGTGAAGCCTATTATCATACTGGCAATGAACCCGACAATCCATGCACCTGCAACAGCAATTAAGAAATCCAATATTTGGCCATCACCCACTAATGGAATTAGCGATAACCCTGCTGTTCCAAAAGGAATGATGATCCCGACATGAAAGAACGCCATTAATGCCCCACCAGCTGCGCCGCCAATGCAACCTGCGATGAATGGTTTACCTAATGGTAATGACACACCAAATAAAAGCGGTTCACCGACACCAAAAATACCCACAGGTAACGCACCGACTAAGGTTTTCTTCAAGCGTTGGTTTTTGGTTTTTAAATAAACCCAGAAACACGAACCCACTTGCCCCATTCCCCCCATAGCTAAAATTGGGAACAAGTAATTCAGACCAAAAGTTTGTAAAATTTCAGCGTGAATTGGGATCAAACCTTGATGTAAACCCGTTAGTAATAAGAATAAGAAACTCCCCCCCAAGATACCGCCAGTCGCCACGGCACCACCGCCACTATTTAATAAAGCGACAGAAACACCTTGAGCCAAAATTTGGTTTAAGTAATGTCCTGCGGGTTGGAACACCACAATTGCGACCATCGCAGAGACTAAAATGGTCACAAATGGCGTCACGATAAGGTCTAAGCTTTCTTTAATAATGCTCCTAAACCACACTTCAAATTTAGAAGAGAAAACGACCACCATGAGCACTGCAAAAATACCCCCGGTACCCGGGACTAATTTCGAACCAAATAAGGTGATATCCGCTAACCCCGGCATCGAAAGTAACCCAGCCATGACCGCACCAATTGAGGTAGATGCACCAAGCTCTTTCGCGGTATTCACCCCAATCATAATTGAAAGATAAACAAAGACTGCGCTACCAATCAATTTTAATAACTTAAATAACTCAGGGAATTGGTCGACAACCCCCGGAGCAACCAAGCGGACGATATTGATTAGCCCCATAATTAGACCACAACCAATCAAAGCTGGAATAGTAGGAACAAATATAGCGGCTAACGTATTCAACGTACGGCGAATGGAAAACGCTTTTTTCTCCGCCGGTGCTGAACTTTCTGATGTCGTAGAGGTGCTACCTTGCATACGTTTGTTCATCACCGAAAAAACTTTCGCTGCGGTTCCCATCCCAACAATCACTTGTTGCTGTTCACCATTAAAAATAACACCTTTTACGCCCTCAATTTGTTTCAAGGACTCAGCATCAAATTTACTGTTATCTTTTAAAACTAAACGGATACGCGTCATACAATGAGTTAATGTTGCCACGTTCTCAAAGCCGCCCGCATATTTTTCTATTTCTCTGGCGAGTACTTCCAGATGTTCTATCTTATTAGCCATATGATCTCCCTGATGTTGACTGAGCCAATAACCCTGCTCTTCAACATGCTATCCCATTACTTAACGGTAATTGCTAACATGCTATCCAAGGTGGTATTTGGATGTTGTTGAACGATATCCGTCGCTTGCTGTGCATTAATTTGTAGCTCATGCATTAAAATTGCGCGTCGTGGATGATAATCCACTTGCGCTAATAACCCTGCCGCGGTGTGTTCATCAATACCGCAGACTTCACTCACAATCCGTTCTGCGCGGCGCAGTAATTTGATATTACTGGCAACAACATCAACCATTAAATTAGTATGAATACGGCCTAGTCTCCCCATCACACAAGTACTTAGCATGCCTAAAATCATTTTTTGCGCAGTACCACTTTTCATACGAGTCGAACCCGATAACACTTCAGGGCCAACATCGGGGGCAATTGCCAATTTTGCTACGTCACTTAATAACCCTCTTCCTCGCGTGGTGATAGCCACCGTTAACGCACCGATTTCATTAGCGTATTCAATACCCGCTAAGGTAAATGGTGTACGTCCACTCGCAGCAATGCCCACCACGACATCTTTGGCACAAAGTTGGCGTTTTTTTAGCTCAGCAATCGCTGATTCTGCTGAATCCTCAATATTTTCAACCGCTTTTAGCATTGCATCTTGGCCACCCGCAATAATCGATTGCACCATTTCAGGTGAAGTACCAAATGTGGGTGGACATTCTGCACTATCTAATACGGCTAACCTACCGCTAGTACCCGCGCCAATGTAAAACAAACGTCCACCTTGCTTTAAGCACTCAGCAACAGCGTCAACCACTTGAGCAATCGCAGGTAGAACAGCCTGAATGGCACCTGCAACCGTGCTATCAGCTTGGTTAATGACGTTCACCATCGATAGCGTATCCAAACGTGAAAACTGCTGCGTTTCCTGATTGAATTCATTGTGTAGACAGTTACTCAGAGTATTTTCGGCTAGAGACATTCAAATGCCCTCATGAAATTTAATTTCATTAGAAAATACATTAAATGAATTTTAATTTCAATTCAAATCACAGCAATTTCGTACCACTTAATTGCGGGTTATGATCTTACTCACAATAATAGGTTTGTATTGAAAAATACCGGTGACAAAAGCCACCGGCGATAATGCTATTTTACGAACTTACAGGTTCCGAAGGCTGATGGGATGTGAAAATCAGGTTTAACGGAATCAGGTTTGATCCAGCTAATCCATTTACGCACTTGCTTAGGTTCACCCGCGCTGAACTCTCCACGCAAAATGGCACACATTAGTGTCTGTTTGTCTGCGTCTTGCCATAAATCGAGTTTAGTGAATTCATCTAAATCAATTTTTCCCGTTAATACATAACCATTTGGCGTTATTTCACCCACGGTTTGTAATGTTTCCCAGTTCCAACTCGGGTCAACTTCACGGTAATAATTAGCTTTTGCATCGAAAGTACGCCCTTTCGGGTCCATTTCAGCCGTGTAATAAGGTTTTAATTCAGGGCTAGTCGCGAAAAAGAGTTCGACTCGGTCAGAATCTAACACCGCTTGGTCTTTATCTGGGTTATCACCTAACTGAATATCTTTATCATCTGCAATAAAACGGAAATATAGTGCGTCATCACTCCATAAAGCGCGAAAATCTGTTTTGGGAGCCACTTCCTTTTCCCATGGGTAAGTAAAATCGGTTAATACTTCTGCTTTTTCCCAGACTTCAGTACTTTTAGTCGCATCATTGAGTGATTTTAACTGATCGGTATGATTGATTTGGTACTCTTTTGCCGCCACACTTGCTGTAACAAGCACAGCGCTCGCGGCTAGTAATGTCGTTAATTTCATACTTTCCTCACCTATCGGATTAGAGAACTGTTATTCACAAAAAACCGCCAAAGAAACAATATTTCACAGAACATATAAAATATAGAATTAAAATTTCATAATATATAGCTTCATTCTATAAAAACTATCATGATGTGAAGCCGCTCACTCTTTAATGAGAATGTGATTTATCTTTTTCATCCAATGTCTGATTAATTTTAATTCAATTATTAGGCTTAATATTAGTCAACTTCGATTGGTATTCAGACATTGACATGACTTTACGTTACGCGACTTGCGTCACTAATTTAAGTCAAGTAGCCTAAAGACACAGGCCTATTGGGGCTGACAATTTCGGATTATGACTTTTTATTATCAAGGCTAGGACATGAGGAAACGTCTGTTTTTTGGTCTTATTATTCTTGCAGGGATCGCATTTACGACCATAATGTTGCTTGATCGCTGGATAAGCTGGGATACCGCCCCCTATATCTATGAAGATGTAGAAAAATTG
Source organism: Providencia sp. PROV040 (assembly GCF_032706145.1). Lineage (NCBI taxonomy): Bacteria > Pseudomonadati > Pseudomonadota > Gammaproteobacteria > Enterobacterales > Morganellaceae > Providencia > Providencia sp. PROV040. Next base: position 3,436,659 of record NZ_CP120530.1, read on the forward strand.
CCTGCACGCGATGTTGGGATGGTACTTGGCACATCCAAATATTATGCCTCTGGTGTTAATAACCTCTATTATACCTATCGCATTAAAGGCGCAGCAGAGGCATACCACAGTGGAAAAGTTAAATATTTGCTCCTCAGTGGTGATAATGGCGCTCATAATTACAATGAGCCAATCAACATGCGTAAAGATTTAATTAAAGAAGGGGTTCCAGCCTCTAAAATCGTGCTCGATTTCGCAGGTTTTAGGACATTAGACTCCGTAGTACGCACTAAAAAAGTGTTTGATACCGATAATTTTACGATTATTACCCAGCGTTTTCATTGTGAACGCGCGGTCTTTATCGCCAAACATAAAGGTATTGATGCACAATGTTTAGCAGTTCCGACACCTTCTGGGATGTATAGAGTGAGAGTGCGTGAAGTGTTTGCACGGCTAGGCGCTCTGGCGGATTTATATATCTTAAAACGGGAACCTAAATTTTTAGGTGAACAAGAATCCATCCCAGCCCCCATTAAGATGCCAGCAGGAATTAAAGGCTATCCGGCGGTTTCACCGGATGAAGTCAATAAATTGAAGTAGATATAGGTAGATGAATACTCATCTACCTATGAGGTTGTTGACAAAGCGGGATAAAAGCGTGGTTTTTCCCGCTTTGTGTTATCAGCCGAAAATCAATAAATTGATTTTCCTAGTTTATTTTCAATAACCTATTCGACTTGCCGCCAAACATAATATGTTTGTCAGCAGTCTGATAGGTAGATGAATACTCATCTACCTATCAGCTTTCTCGTTAATTTGCGCCAACACCATTCAAGTGGGCCTTGCCTGAAAAACATCAACCAATAATAAGAAAACAATAAATTTGCTCCCCAAATAATGGGAACCAAGGCAAGTAATTCAACCCGCGTAAATTGACCAAAATAGCCGAATTGGTAAAACAACATGGTACAAATTAGCGTTTGCAAAATATAATTACTTAGCGCCATCCGCCCCACATATTGCAAGCCAAGAGCGACTTTGCTGTTTGCCAGTATCGTCCAAAAGCCATACACCAGAGCTATGTATCCTAAAGATTGAAATGGAATAACTAGCTCATTAATAATGTAACCAATGATTGATGTTGAAAAATAACTCCAATTGAATTGGCTTTGCATGTATAGCGAAACTATTTGGACCAATATAGATGGCAAGATAAATATGTAGGCTATTTTGCGATAGTGTTGAGCGCTAAATTGCCCTCGTAACCAACCATTTTTCATTAGCAGTGCGCCAATAATCATCAATGCCGCTAATTGCCAGCCATATTGGATAACCAACATTTCAACCATTTTGAGCATCTCTGACGCTCGATAAAGCACGCCATCCATTCCCCCCGAGGTATGTATCGCATATTCAAATGCCAGTTGCTCATCAGAGGTTTGCCAAAAACCAGAGGGGTCTACGCTACTACCCAACACGAGCAAGATAACTAACCCAATCAAATAGATTGATAGTGCTATTTTCAATAAAAAACCATCTTCATATTGATTAAGCAGATAGGTTACCAACAAGCCCGTCAATGCATAAGCCAAAAGAATATCACCATCCCAAAAACCAACCCCATGAATCACCCCGAACAGGGCTAAAACGAATAGACGGCACCGGTTCCAACGAAGAGAACGGGGTTGTAATAAAGCAAGGGTTGCCCCAAATAGGATTGAAAAAATAGCGAGAACTTTGCCTTGGAAAAGGACATTGAAAATCCCCCAGAGGTAAGCCTCTGAGTCGGGTGTTTTATTGGTGTAATAAGGGTTTAAATACGCCGCTTGTGGTAAAGCAAAAGCAAAGATATTCATTAAAAGAATACCTAAAATCGCCATACCACGAACAGCGTCAAGTTGGCCAATGCGACTTGACGGCGTCGTTGCTGTCATAAATTATAAGTGACGCACTGCACGTAAAAATTCTTGCCGTGTATTTTGGCTTGATTTAAATAACCCGCCTAATGACGTTGTTGTTGTTGCACTTGTCGCGTCACGAATACCACGTGCTTTCACGCAATAATGCACTGCATCTATACAAACAGCTACATTTGTTGTTCCCAATAATGTTTGCAGAGCAACCAAAATTTGCTGTGTTAAGCGCTCTTGCACTTGTGGACGCTGTGAGAAAAATTGCACAATTCGATTAATTTTCGATAAACCAATGACTTTATCTTTTGGAATATAGGCAACCGTGGCCTTTCCATCAATCGTAACAAAATGGTGTTCACAGGTACTTGTTAACGTAATATCACGCACAGTGACCATTTCATCCACTTTCATTTTATTTTCAATTAAAGTGATTTTTGGAAAGTTTGCGTAATCAAGCCCTGAAAAAATTTCATCAACATACATTTTTGCGATGCGACGAGGGGTATCAGCTAAACTGTCATCGGTTAAATCCAAATTCAGTAGCGTCATGATCTCTGTCATGTGCCCTTCAATCAGTTTCTTACGTTCGTCGCCTGATTTTGGCTGAATACGTAAAGGCGTTTCTAAGCCTCTAGCCTCCAGCGCGGCATGAACTAATTCGGCCTCTTTACTCAGAGATGACATGTGATCCTCCACAAATGGTATAACTATTTTTATAAAATGCAGGTGTGCGGTACTCTAAAACAGCAGGTAGAGATAATCCAGTACAACATCGTTAATCGCTGTGAAATATTTGCATTTAGCCCTGTAATTTATTCACAAGATGAATACATACATTAAAAGGTTTTACACCTTATATAAGGTGATTAGTAGCACATTTTTTATCAATGTTTTAACCTTGAATGGCGATAAACGAATAAACTTGAAATGATTAACGCAATAAATAATCTAAAAATTGGTCATTTCATGTGTAATTTTGTCTGCGTTAATGCCTCCCTATTCGTTAAATCTAACCAAAAGCTATCTGTAATCAATTTCTATTCATTCACGCACTAATGGATTTCTGCCATAATATGCATCACGAACACATTTTAAAGCCTCAAGGCAGATAACAATAATGAGGGTCATTATTTATGGATCAGTGTCATACTAACGATTTGATTTCTCTAGATGTTGCATTGGAAAAATTACTATCTCAAACGAAAACCGTCACAGATACAGAAATCATTCCACTGACCTCCTCTGCACAACGCATCATTGCGACAGACCTGATTTCCCCTATCAATGTTCCACCATTTGATAATTCTGCTATGGATGGTTATGGCTTACGTTTCGCCGATTGGGATGGTAAAACGCCAATGCCTGTAGCAGGTAAATCTTTTGCGGGTAACCCGATGGAAGGTGAACTAAAAGCAGGTTGCTGCGTACGTATTATGACAGGCGCACCAATTCCACAAGGAGTGGATACCGTTGTGATGCAAGAATCTACACAACAAACGGACCAAGGTATTGTATTCACCCAACCAATTAAACAAGGTAGTAATATCCGCAAAGCAGGGGAAGATATCACCCAAGGCAGTGCCGTATTCCCTGCGGGCACCTTACTAACGACCGCTCAGCTACCTTTAATTGCTTCACTGGGTATTGCTGATGTCACCGTATATCGCCGCCTTAAAGTTGCCGTTTTTTCAACGGGAGATGAGCTACAAGCCGTCGGCCTTCCTTTAGCAGATGGGCAAATTTATGATACTAACCGTTTTACCGTTCGTCTGATGCTGGAAAAACTTAATTGTGAAGTGCTTGATTTAGGGGTAATACCGGACTCGCCCGAAAAACTCAAGCAAACCTTTATCGAAGCTAACCAACACGCTGATTTAGTGATCAGTAGTGGCGGTGTTTCCGTAGGTGAAGCCGACTATACCAAACAAATTTTGGATGAATTAGGCACCATTGGTTTTTGGAAGTTAGCCATTAAACCAGGAAAACCCTTTGCTTTTGGTAAGCTGAGCGACGCTTGGTTTTGTGGGCTACCGGGGAACCCTGTTTCCGCCGCACTCACCTTCTATCAATTGGTTCAACCGCTGATTGCCCGCCTTTCAGGACACAGCCAATGGCGTGCTCCGCTACGCTTTAAGGTTCCAGTGACCACCGCGTTGAAGAAAAGCCCGGGCCGTTTAGATTTTCAACGAGGAATTCTAAGCACCAATGAGCAAGGGCAGTTGCAAGTCGCCACGACGGGTCACCAAGGCTCACATGTGTTTAGTTCATTTAGTTTAGCCAACTGTTTTATTGTCCTTGAAAGAGAACGTGGGCGCGTTGAAGCAGGTGAAATGGTTGAAGTCGAAATGTTTAACTATTTATTAAAAAGTGAATAATAACAGTGCAAGAGCTTAGCGATCCGGAAATGTTGCGGTACAACCGCCAAATTATCCTCCGTGGGTTTGATTTCGATGGGCAGGAAAAACTTAAAGCTGGCAAAGTACTGGTTATTGGCCTTGGCGGTTTAGGCTGTGCCGCAACTCAATACCTTGCTGCTGCTGGTGTCGGTCATCTGACATTGGTGGATTTCGATACCGTGTCATTGTCTAACTTGCAACGGCAAATTTTGCACCGTGACGTCACCATTGGTACACCGAAAGTTGATTCAGCTAAAGCGCAACTTGCTGCCATTAACCCATATATTCAAATTGACACCGTCAATGCACAACTTGATGATGCACAACTTGATGAATTAATTATGCATCATGATGTGATCTTAGACTGCACAGATAACGTTGCCATTCGTGAACAGCTCAACCGCTTGTGTTTACCACAGAAAAAACCACTGGTTTCAGGTGCTGCTATTCGCATGGAAGGGCAATTATCTGTTTTCACTTATGAAGAAAACACCCCTTGCTATCACTGTTTAAGCCGTTTATTTGGCGAAAATAACTTAACTTGTGTGGAAGCAGGGGTTATGTCCCCTTTAGTCGGTACCATTGGTACGCTAGAAGCGATGGAAACCATTAAATTATTAGCTAATTATGGGAAAGTTAATTCAGGAAAAGTATTGCTATTTGATGCAATGACCATGGATTTTCGCCAATTTAAACTTAGCAAAGACCCGCATTGTGAAGTCTGTGCTAAAGGCTAACTGCTAAATTTTCGGGCAAGTTGGCTTTTCTCATCATTCAGGCGAGGCTTTTCTCGCCTTTTTCCTATTTTTATTACATCAAAATTAAGAATAATCCGAAAAAATAATTTAATTGCCCTTTCACCTTATACTATCTCTCTTTTGTGGTGCTTGATGGTTTAAATATCACCACTGTTTATTCTTTTGATAAAGTTACTGAGAGTATGAATATGCAATTCCCTCCTTGCCCGAAATGCCAGTCTGAATACACCTATACTGATAACGATATGTATATCTGCCCTGAGTGCGCGCATGAATGGAATGATGCCGAACCTGTAGCTGATATTGATGAATTGATTGTAAAAGATGCCAATGGCAACCTGTTAGCTGATGGTGATACCATCACGGTTATTAAAGATCTCAAAGTCAAAGGCAGCTCTTCTATGCTAAAAATTGGTACCCGCGTTAAAGGTATCCGTTTGGTCGAAGGCGACCACAATATCGACTGTAAAATTGATGGTTTCGGTCAAATGAAATTGAAATCTGAGTTTGTGAAGAAAAACTAAGTTTACTTCACCCATTAAAAAGCCCTCAAAATTTGAGGGCTTTTTGTTTCTAATCTAAAAACTCTATTTAGATAACCACACCTTGGCTTGTCAGGTATTCATCATAAGTACCTTTGAAATCAATGACTTTATCTTCTTTGATTTCTAAAATACGGCTCGCTAACGAGCTAACAAACTCACGGTCATGAGAAACGAAAATTAATGTACCTTTGTATAATTCGAGGGCTAAGTTTAATGACTCGATAGATTCCATATCCAAGTGGTTAGTTGGCTCATCCATAATCAAAATATTTGGCTGTTGCATCATTAACTTACCAAATAACATACGCCCTTGTTCACCACCGGATAACACTTTAACTTTCTTTTTAATGTCATCTTGAGAAAACAGTAAACGGCCTAAAATACTGCGCACCGCTTGCTCGTCATCCCCTTCACTTTTCCACTGACTCATCCAGTCAAACACGGTTAAATCCGTTTCAAAATCTTCTGCGTGGTCTTGGGCATAGTATCCAATGCTGCTGTTTTCTGACCATTTAACCATCCCGCTCGTTGCAGGCTGTTCACCCACCAGCGTTTTTAAGAATGTAGTTTTACCGATACCATTAGCACCAATGACAGCCATTTTTTCGCCAACTTCCAGTAATAAATTGACGTTTTTGAATAATGGCCCTTGGTCATAACCGTTCGTTACAGCTTCTAATTCAAGCGCATTTCGGAACAATTTTTTCTCTTGTTCAAAACGAATAAATGGATTTTGTCGGCTAGACGCTTTCACTTCATCCAATTGAATTTTATCAATTTGACGTGCGCGTGAAGTCGCTTGTTTCGATTTAGATGCGTTAGCGCTAAAGCGGCTAACAAAAGATTGCAGTTCTGCAATTTGTGCTTTTTTCTTCGCGTTATCTGCCAGTAAACGCTCACGTGCTTGAGTTGCCGCGATCATATATTCATCATAGTTACCAGTGAATAAACGCAATTCACCGTAATCTAGATCAGCCATATGGGTACATACGGTATTTAAAAAGTGCCTATCATGGGAAATAATGATCATAGTACAGTTACGATCGTTCAGCACTTGTTCTAACCAACGAATCGTATCGATATCCAAGTTATTCGTCGGCTCATCGAGTAATAAGATATCAGGGTCAGAAAATAGGGCTTGAGCCAACAGTACCCGCAGCTTCCAGCCTGGCGCGACTTCACTCATCGGCCCATAGTGTTGTTCAACAGGAATACCCACACCCAGTAATAATTCACCTGCGCGCGCTTCCGCGCTATAACCGTCCATTTCACCATAAGCGACTTCTAGGTCAGCCACACGGTAGCCGTCTTCTTCGCTCATTTCAGGTAAGGCGTAGATTCTATCGCGCTCTTGTTTGACGTCCCACAGCTCGCTATGGCCCATAATCACGGTATCAAGTACGGTAAATTCTTCAAATGCGAACTGATCTTGGCGAAGTTTACCAATACGCTCATTTGGATCAGTCGTGCTCACATTTCCAGCTGTAGGGGTTAAATCTCCCCCTAAAATCTTCATAAACGTGGATTTACCCGCGCCATTTGCGCCGATCAAACCATAACGGTTGCCTGTGCCAAATTTAACTGAAATGTTTTCAAACAGTGGCTTACTGCCAAACTGCATAGTGATATTGTTCGTTGTTAACACTGCTATGCCTTAAATTAAACGGTGTAAAATAGCCTGCGATGATTAGGGGTCTATGACCACAGCGTGCAAAACAACCCAAAATAGTGATTTGAGCAGCAAAATACACTCCATGTATGGTCATTAGAGTATGGCAGGTATAAATAGCGGCGCATTATGCCATATTACACCGCTTAGATCTTGTGCTGTTTTCAGCAAATTGATTAACACGAAAGGAAAGGCTGACTAAATGCCAAACTAAAGAGCGATCCCCATAGTACGGCTGATCTCGGTTAGCCCTTCTCGCTCATAAAATTTAATCGCTTTATGGTTTTGCGCTAACACTGACAGCTCCAAGTGGCTCAATTGTCTACCCTTCGCCCATGCTTTCATCGCATTTAGTAATTTTTGGCCTACTTTTTCACCACGGAAATTAGGAGCAACCACTAGGTCAAAGATATAACCAAAATTTCGAGGAACAACACAGTTATAAGGGTCAGCAGCTTGTTGTTGTGCAATACAAAACCCTTTAATCTCACTGTTAAATTCAGCAACTAATAAACAAAATTTATCGTCAATAATCGCATTTTCAATAAATTCCCTAGTCTGCTCCGCTGGTTGTAAACGTTCAGGGTCGAATAATGCCATTTCCGAAAACAAAATTTGGTAAAGCGATAAAATGGATTCTACATCACTTTTAATAGCTTCCCTTATCATGCATTCCTCTCTGTGATTTTAATATTAACGCTAGTCGTAGGTTTTAATTGGTGGGGCGACATAAGATTCAAAACTTTCTAATAACTCAGCGGGAGAATCATTCACAATCGCCATATGACGGTATTTTTCATGGAGGAAACCTTCATCTGCCATCTTATTTGTCATATCAATCAATGGTTGCCAATAATTATTAATATTAAATAAAGCGCATGGCTTAGCATGTAAACCAATTTGGCTCCAAGTAAATACTTCTGCATACTCTTCAAGCGTGCCATAACCGCCAGGCAAAGCGACAAAGGCATCCGCAAGCTCAATCATTTTACTTTTACGCTGATGCATCGTTTCAACTTTATACAACTCAGTTAAATTCTTATGAGAAATTTCACGTTCTTCTAGCAATGATGGGATCACCCCAATCGCTTTTCCCCCTAATGACAATACGGTATCAGCAACTGTCCCCATAATTCCCACGCTCGCTCCACCATAGACTAACGTGATATCACGTTTAACCATTTCTTTAGCAAACTCAATGGCTTTTTGCTGATAGACCTCATTTTTTCCCATACTGGAACCACAATACACTGCAATACTTTTAATTTTTCCCATTTGTTCCTCATTTTCCATTTTTATTGTGACTTTTTAGTTAAAGCACTGAATTATACGAGCCTAATACAGAAGCTCAAGCTTCACTCTTCGCCATAATAAAATGAGACTTACTCATGTTTATAGCACTGCTATTCACCTAAACCAACATGTTGACAACCAATAAAGCACATTTACCCCCTTATTCTCTATAGCTAAACCATAAACAAATATAAAGCCGTGCTGTTTTATGAGATAATCTTTAAGAAATTATTTTTCATCACTGAATACTTATTTTCTAAATATTTATTATCAATTAAGTTACGTTTTCCGAGGTTTACTTATTTATGTCTGCCGACACTAAAAAGAGCGCATTTCCGCTATTACCTATAGGGTTATTACTGCTTGCAATGACCTCTATTCAAAGCGGAGCTTCTTTAGCTAAAACTTTATTTCCTGTTATCGGCGCTCCCGGTGTTACTGGTTTACGTTTATTGCTTGCTACTATTATTTTGTTCGTTATTTTTAAGCCTTGGCGTTTAAAATTCAGAAAAAATTCGCTAGTTCCATTGCTTGCTTATGGGTTATCCCTAGGTACGATGAATTATTTGTTTTACCTATCTCTTGAACGAATTCCATTAGGGATAGCTGTTGCTTTAGAATTTACTGGTCCTTTAGCCGTTGCGATGTTTTCTTCTCGCCGTCCGATTGATTTTTTATGGATAGCCCTTGTTATTGTTGGGTTATTATTCTTACTTCCAATCGGAGATAATATTGATTCCATTGATACACTCGGTGCTCTCTATGCTCTCGGAGCCGGTGTCTGCTGGGGGTTATATATTATATTCGGGCAACGTGCAGGAGCGGGTTACGGTGCAGCAACCGTTGCAATAGGTTCATTTATTTCTGCCATGATCTTCTTCCCTATCGGCTTAATGCAAACAGGTGTCGAGGTGATGTTCGACCCCTCAATTTTACCTATTGCACTAGCAGTCGCGATTTTATCAACCGCATTTCCTTATACATTAGAAATGATCGCGCTAACGCGTTTACCAGCCCGAACTTTTGGTACATTGATGAGCCTTGAACCTTGTATGGGCGCATTTTTAGGAATTGTTTTCCTAAATGAGCACTTAACGATGACTCAATGGTTGGCATTATTATGTATTGTCTGTGCTTCTATTGGCTCCACCTCAACAGCAGTACCAAAGTCAAAAATCGAAAAAGTGTCCTAGCCACTAAAAGCTCGAAGCAAACAAAGACAATCAAGGTTAATAAATTCGATATATTGATATTTATTAACCTTTTTTCGTGTAAAGTTTTATTCATCAATTTGAAATAATCTATTTTTATTTCTAGTTTATGCTTTAAATAAAAATTTATTATCTCTATCGCACTTATTGTCAAAAACGATTAGTACCGAAGATCCACAATTAATTAACGGTTAATAAAGTATATCGAATAGACCTATTAAATTAATCGTTTATTACATTATGACAAATTAGTTTGGTTATTTTATATTTATTGACAGATGAGGTTACTAAACAAATTCATATTTAAGAGAGGATGAATCATGAGCACAGCTAAATTATTTAAAGCATCTTCAAATGAACTTTTATATACACGTAATGATATGGAAGACAGCGTAAAATTGGAAACCATTGGAATTCTTAATGTTATGGTGGTCCATTTTACCGATCTCTCTCTAATGACTAAACAAGCCCACTGGAATATGCGTGGCCGTAATTTTATTGCTATCCATGAAATGCTAGATGGCTTTAGAACCACGTTAGTTGAACATTTAGATGAATTCGCAGAGCGCGCGGTTCAATTGGGAGGTGTTGCTATTGGTACAACGCAAGAAGTTAACCGCTTCACCTCGTTAGAAGCTTACCCAATTAATATCCATAGCGTACAAGACCACTTAAAAGCGTTAGCCGACCGCTATGCTATTGTCGCGAATGATATCCGTAAAGCCATTGATGAAGTGGAAGACGAAGACACTGCGGATATGTTTACCGCAGCTTCCCGCGATATGGATAAATTCCTCTGGTTCTTAGAAGCAAATATTGAGTAATGTCGTAAATAGAGTCAATTAAAATTGACCAATGGCCACTGTAGAGTGGCCATTTTATTTGCGAGTCATTAACTATAATCAAACTGTTATTCAAATACCTAAAAATAAAATAAGTTAACTTAGTTATTTACTGTTTTTAGGTATTTCAGGTTGTTCTATAGGAAATACAGGTAATGCATTTAATAGCCTTTTACCATAATTTTTAGTTAGCAAACGTTTATCATAAATAATAATTTCACCATAGCACTCATGACTACGAATCAACCTACCTGCTTGCTGTATCAAGTTAAATGAGGCGCTAGGTAAACTTTGTACTTCAAATGGGTATCGCTTCAATGATTTCAACCAATCCCCTTCGGTGATAATCACAGGGTTTGTTACTGGTGGAAATGCAATTTTATGGATATGGACCTGAGTTAAATATTCCCCTTTTAGGTCTAACCCCTCAGCAAACGATTGTAAGCCAATTAAGGCACTAGATTGCCCTTGGTTAATTCTTTCGCAATGTGTTTCGACTAACCGGTAACGTGGTTGATCTCCTTGAACTAAAAGCTGCAAACGCAAATCCTTTACGTGCTCAAGAAAACCTTCCATCGCTCTTTGGCTACTAAATAAAACCAGTACTCCACGGTGAGTATTTTTAGTGAATTGTTCACGGAAAAATACTGCCATTTCCGCTAAGTGTTCAGCTTCAGTGTTTATCGTTGGCTCATATTCCATTTTAGGAATAATAATTTTTCCTTGCTCAACATGGTTAAAAGGAGAAGACAATGTCACGAAGCGGTCATCACTTTTTTCGGATAACCCAGTAAGTTCCATAAAACGTGAATAACTGTTCAATGACCTCAGTGTTGCCGAGGTAATCACAATATGAGGAACATTTCGCCATAACAAATGTTGTAATTGTTCGCTGACTCGGATCCCTGCACAATGCATAAAGAAGCGAGATTGGTTTTTCTCATAACGCCGACTTAACCATTTTGATACAGGGGCACCTGAACTTTGTTCTAATGCCGCCAACCGCCAAAGCTTCGACATATTTTCAAAGTACCCCATAGCCCTACTAGTCACAATAATGGAGCGATGTAAGCGGACAATATCTTGCTTCGCAGTTTGTTCCGTCAAATCATTTAAGATGGCTTCCGCCAGCCCCTGTAATGCATCAGTTTGCTTAAACAAGGCCTGACAGCTCAGTTGCATAGCTTCAGGCAATACACCAAGCGGAAATAAATATTCAGTTTCTTTTGATGTTTCTGGTAATAATGCATTCGCTAATAATGAGAAATCACGAAATGTTTCACGTAATTTTTCTGCATGTTGCTGTAACCGTTCGGGGTTAGCTAACTTTGGTGGCTTCGCCGGACGAAATTGCCCCATGTACTGCCCAACATGCTGAATAAAGCTATCAAGCTGTGCCGTTAGTTGAACTAACGTAATTTCGCCTTCAACTTCAAGGGCATCCCTTGCTACATCCGGAACATGATGGCCTTCATCAAGCACTAATAATAAATTTTTCGGGTCAGGTAATACCGATTCACTTTCCATTGCAGCCATAACTAACGCATGATTAGCAACCACCACATCGGCATCTTCGATTTCTCGCCTAGCAATAAAAAATGGGCAACGCTGATAAAATTGACAATTACGACCTAAACAATTCATTTTATCTGTGCTGACTTTGCGCCATAAGCTATCACTAAATGCACGTTTGTGGTGATCCCTTAGCCCATCCCATGCAAAACTCTGAAAGTCATGCCGCAGTTGCTGACAAATAGCCCGCTCTTCACTATTCGCAATTTCTGTTTTATCTTCCACCAATAACATTAAATCAATTTGTTCGCCTTCCGCGGCACAAATAGCTTCTAAATTACGAGGGCAAACATAACGAGCACGCCCAAACGCCCCTGTATATTTTAAATCAGGAATAATTTTGCTTAATAAGGGTAAATCTTTACTATAAATTTGATCTTGTAATGCCACATTCGCTGTACTAACCACTAAGGTTTTACCTTCTTCCCTACCAACCGCTATCCCCGGTATTAAATAAGATAGCGTTTTACCCACCCCAGTAGGTGCTTCTATGACCAAATGGCGGCCGTCATCATCTGCTAAATTTTTTGCAACTTGCGCGATCATCTGCCGCTGCGGGGCTCGGGAAACAAACCCGTCAATTTGTACGGACAACCCTTTATACCACTGAGTTATTTGTTCTTTAGTTTTATTCGACAGGGACATAAATTATGCAGGTGACCAAAGTTAAAATGAAAGATAACGAAACTGACAACAATACGGAATATGTAAAAAACGCTTTTGCCAACCGCTTCGCAAAACTACTGTATTAATACCCATTATACATAAAAATTGGGAAGCTTTTTGCAAAACGCCCATTCTGCAACAGAAAAAATAGCTTTTAACTTGTTTGCAACACTCATCCGGTTATACTTTGAGTTCTTATATCATTTGGATTTTTATCACTAGGCAGGCTATAGAAAATGAAAAAGGTTGTTATCGCACTTTGCGCATTATGCGCTTTTGGTTCTGTAGGCGGTATTGTTTTAGCGGGTATGAACATTTATACACGTTCAACCACACCACTTGAGCAAGGGCAACCGCAATCCCCTTCAGCACTGCCAGCACCCAATCAAATTCAGTAATTTTAAAATAATTTATCAGCCCAGGATGGAGATAGCTTATGTACAACGATTATTTCGTAACCCCACAATGGTTAAATTCACATCTATTTGATGATAACATCATTGTACTCGATGCTTCTTCTCCACCACCGACCGCACCTTATGATTGCCGCCAACAATATCTAGAAGAACATATTCCTAACGCTCAGTTCTTTCATCAAGATGAAATTGCAGACAAAAGCTGTGATTTACCCCATATGCTGCCAAGTGCCGATGTTTTTAGCCAAGCAGTTAGTGCCATGGGCATAGGTAATGACACCCAAGTTATTATTTATTCACAGAATAACTTATTTTCGTCCCCAAGAGCATGGTGGACTTTCACCACTATGGGCTGCAAAAACGTTAAAATTTTAGCTGGTGGCATCGATGCATGGAAAGCAGCAGGGCTTGATGTTCAGTCCGGGGAAGTCACTCCGCCAGCTGCGAAGCAATTCCATGCCACACGTAAAGACAGTAACGCACTGAATCAAGAACAAATGCTTGATATTGTAAATCAAGGAAAAATTCAAATTATTGATGCTCGTGCAGAACCACGCTTTCTTGCCCAAGCGCCAGAACCACGTCCGGGTCTACGTATGGGGCATATTCCTGGGAGCAAAAACGTCCCATGGGATCTTCTCGTTGAAAAGGGTGAATTCAAATCACCGGAGCAACTTAAAGCTATTTTTACTAAACAAGGTGTGGATATCCATGCACCTTCAGTGACGACCTGTGGTTCAGGAATGACCGCAGCTGTGGTATTAATGGCATTAACATTATTAGGTAACCAAAACGTGCGTTTGTATGATGGTTCATGGGCCCAATGGGGGCAAGATAACGGCCTGCCAATCGAGTCGTAATCCTCTTCTTCCATAAAAATATAAGCCACTTGATATTTAAGTGGCTTATAGAATGAAGATTTACCAAGTAGAGGAAATGGTTATTTGGCAAATATCCCGGCTAAGAACAGTACGACAATCGCACCGATAACCGCGACAACAAAACTCCCAAAGTTGAAACCATCAACTTTTCCTTTACCAAAGAAAGTACTGATGTAACCACCCACAACGGCACCAACAATCCCCAGCACGGTGGTCATAATGAACCCCATGTGATAAGTACCTGGCATCAGCCACTTAGCTAAAACACCTGCAATTAGACCAAAAATAATCCAAGCAATTACACCCATCTTACGCCTCCCAGACTAGGTAATTTCACTATAATGTCAAAATGTTCTCATATAATAGTAGAGCTTTAAATAAATAAAATCGCTCTCCTACCAATTAAGTAAAGACCCTATAAGTTAATTTCGCAACTATAAAATTTTGCCAATCAACATTATTCATAACTAATTGCTCACAATTTCAGTTATCACTTGCGCAATCTGTTGGGCATTTTTTAACGACCTAACCTGAGAAAAAAGTTCATCTGCTTGATGATATTCTTTACGTAAATAGCCTAGCCATTGCTTAATCCGGGCTGCATGGTAATGGCCGGTATCCCCTTGTTTTTCAAGTTCTGTATACTTTAATAACAACCTGCCAACTTGCTCCCAAGGCATTTTAGATTCATTAAATTTGACCACTCGACTTAGGTTTGGGGTGTTTAGTGCTCCACGGCCAATCATCACGGCATCACAACCTGTGATTTCAAGGCAGCGCTGTGCACTTGCATAGTCCCAAATTTCACCATTAGCAATCACTGGGATCGATAATTTACGGCGGATCTCTCCAATGGCAAACCAATTAATACTCTCTGCTTTATAACCGTCTTCTTTGGTTCTACCATGGACAGTAAGTTCTGTTGCCCCCGCCTGTTGAACCGCATCTGCAATTTCATAAGCAAATTCAGAACTGTCCCACCCCAAACGAACCTTAACCGAAATAGGTAATTCTTTTGGAACTGCTTCACGCATTGATTTCGCAGCTTGATAAATCAAATCAGGTTGCTTCAATAACGTCGCACCACCACCGTGGCCATTAACTGTTTTTGATGGACACCCGCAATTTAAATCAACCCCCCAAGATCCTAACTCGACCGCTCGGTTTGCGTTCTCTGCCAACCACTGAGGGTGTTGCCCTAATAACTGCACGCGAACTAATGTCCCTGAAGGGGTACGACTACCATGTTTTAGTTCAGGGCATAAACGGTAAAAAGTTTTTGCTGGTAAAAGAGTATCAACCACGCGAACAAACTCTGTTATGCACAGGTCATAGTCATTAACTTCGCTTAATAGACAACGTACTAAAGGGTCTAAAACTCCTTCCATAGGAGCTAATAAAACGCGCATAAATGGCTCACAAAAAACGTAATAACACCTGCTTATCATACCGTTTATTGAATAGATGAGCAGGAAGATTCTAAGATGGAGGTGACCAGTGACAGGCTTGAAATAGTTTCACAGGTAGCTCCAGTTAATGCCATTAACATTAAAAAAAGCTACAAGCTTTATGGAAGATTAGCTGTCACTTCGCCCTTGTTTGACTTTTTTCTGGGCGTTTTTCCATGGGGAACTTGCCCCCTTCCCTGAACTAGGCTTTGACGATGGCGAATTACTGCGACGTGGTGGTTTACCTTGGTTTCTATCACCTGAACGACGTTCATTGCGTTGTGGTGTTTTTTGAATAGGCTCCGCCTTTATGGAGGGGTCGGGCTCATAGCCTTCAATCGCCATCAATGGAATCGATTTTTTCAATAATTTTTCAATATCCTTGAGTAACTTAGCCTCATCGATACATACTAAGGAAACTGCCATCCCAGTTGCTTCTGCACGGCCTGTACGACCGATACGGTGAACATAGTCTTCTGCAACATTAGGAAGCTCAAAATTCACCACATAAGGAAGCTGTTCAATATCAAGGCCACGAGCTGCGATATCCGTTGCCACTAACACACGAATATCCCCAGATTTAAAATCAGCTAATGCACGAGTACGAGCCCCTTGGCTCTTGTTACCATGGATAGCAGCAGCTTTGACACCATCTTTATTTAAATGCTCAGCGAGACGGTTTGCACCATGTTTTGTACGTGTAAAAACAAGAACTTGTTGCCAGTTTTCACGGCCAATCATAAACGAAAGTAATTCCGCTTTTCGTTTTTTATCAACCAGATGAACATATTGAGTCACTTGCTCAGAAGCTGAGTTTCGCGGAGCAACCTCAATAGTTACAGGGTTATTGAGTAATTTATTCGCCAATTGTTTGATTTCGTCAGAAAACGTCGCTGAGAACAATAAGTTTTGACGTTTTTTAGGTAATTTATTAATCACCCTACGAATATCATGAATGAACCCCATATCTAACATACGGTCAGCTTCATCCAGAACAAAAACTTCGACTTGGGAAAGATCTACTGCATTTTGGTGTTCTAAATCTAATAAGCGCCCCGGAGTTGCAATTAAGATATCAACCCCGCCACGTAACTTCATCATTTGTGGGTTAATACTTACCCCACCAAAGACGACAAAAGAACGAATACGCAGGTGACGGCTATATTCTTTTACATTTTCAGCAACTTGCGCTGCAAGCTCCCTTGTTGGCGTCAAAATTAACGCACGAATAGGCTTGCGATCCTTTCCTGCTCGAGGAGTTGTAATCAGCTTCTGTAAAATTGGCAATGTAAAACCCGCTGTTTTACCTGTACCAGTTTGGGCGCTAGCTAAAAGGTCGTTTCCTGCAAGCACGGCTGGGATAGCTTGTTGTTGAATAGGCGTAGGGCTTTCATAACCTAATTCATTAATGGCAAGCAAAATTTCCTCGTTTAACTCGAGGTCTGAAAAAGTAGTCAAATTAAATTACTCCGGGCTTCACCGCTTCAAATTGAATGTGGCAGTTATGGGGGAAGTGAGTCAGAAGATAAAGCGCAAACTGCCGTGCGACACTGTGTAAAATTCTAACATTATTTACAGATGATAAATATATTAATTTAGTTTGGTTAATAAATTAATATAAAATCCGACCCACATAGTATATATACTTACATTGTACTATGAGATGTCGTTTTTTACTTTTTATAAAAATGAAAAGCCATTAAGAGCTAATTAGGTGTTATTTAATTCTGAATTTTTAAAGGAATGGTTATGAATACAGGTTCATCGTCAACGTTGCGAGGAGAAAATGCGAAAATGCAATTGCTTCTCACTGCTGCTGATGTATATGGAGAACAAGGGCTTGATGGCGCTACTACACGCAAGATCGCACAGGCATCAGGGCAAAATATTGCCGCAATTTCTTATTATTTTGGCTCAAAAGAAGGTCTTTACTTAGCGGTAGCTCAGCTTATCGCAAAAACTATTCGGGACGATTTCCATGATGTTTTTCAAGCAATTGACAACTTTCTAAATCAACCTTTGTCAGTACAAGTAACTGATGATGCACTTGATTTACTACAAAAAACAGTCATTGCCTATAATCATTTTCAGTTGGAAAAGAAAAATTTAAGTTTTTCTCGGATATTAGCACGTGAACAACTCAACCCGACCGAAGCCTATACGGTAATCCATGAACAGGCTTTAGGCCCAATACATTCGCGCCTAAACCGCTTGATTGCGATTTACATTGGTGCTGACCCCAATCATTTAACAACGCTAATCCACACACACGCAATCCTTGGCGAAACACTTTCATTTCGAATTGCTCGAGAAACTTTGTTACGCCAAACGGGTTGGAAACATATCAATGAAAATGAATTTAAAATTATTAATCAAGTTCTTATTGAACATACAAATATATTATTAGCAGGCTTACGCCATCGCAAACAATATGAAAAGTGATATGATAAAATAATTAAAGTGATTCATTCACATTGATAATAACTAGAGGCTGGTGATTTTATTGCAGCTGGTGCCACATTTCTTCATTAAAAACAGCGGCCTCTAACAACAAATTTTGTTTTCATATCGTTGATTCTTTAAGTAAGGTTAGCTATGAGCAATAAAAACCGTTCTGTTGTTGTTTTCATTATTCTCATATTAATCGGTGCTGCAATTGGTGGTTATTACTACTATCAATCACAGCAAGACAAAATATTAACACTCTACGGCAATGTTGATGTCCGAACGGTTAATCTTGGTTTTCGAGTGTCAGGTAAGCTCAAATCCCTAAGCGTTGATGAAGGTGCAAAAATTATTGCAGGCGAGCAACTTGGCCTACTGGATGATGCCCCCTACATTAACGCGTTAAATAAAGCCAAAGGGGTGCGTGACAGCGCCAAAGCCCAACTTGCTTTAAAAGAAAGTGGTTACCGTACTCAAGAGGTTGCACAAGTTGAAGCTGAAGTGGCTCAAAAACAAGCGGCTTGGCAATATGCAGATAACTTCTATAAACGTCAGCAAGGGCTTGCTGCCTCCCGCGTTATTTCGGCTAATGATTTAGATAACGCGAAGAACAATCGAAACCAAGCATTTGCCGCCCTTCAAGCGGCACAAGATAAACTAAATCAATACCAAAGCGGTTTTCGCCAAGAAGAGATAGCTGCCGCTCGAGGCGAATGGTTACAAGCCGAAGCGGCTGTCGCTCAAGCTGAACTCGACTTACAAGACACCGTTTTAACTGCACCTTCCTCTGGGACTATTTTAACCCGAGCAATCGAACCTGGCACAATCATCGGTGCAGGTAATACCGTATTTAGCGTCACTTTAACAAATCCTGTTTGGGTCAGAGCTTATGTTAGCGAACCACACCTCGGTGATGCCATCCCCGGTAGAGAAGTCTTGCTGTATACGGATAGCCGCCCAAATCAGCCTTACCATGGTACCATCGGGTTTGTTTCCCCTACCGCCGAGTTTACCCCTAAAAGCGTACAAACACCGGATTTACGAACCGATTTAGTCTATCGACTACGTATCGTCGTCAATGATGCAGATGATGCTTTACGCCAAGGTATGCCTGTAACTATTCAATTTACTGATAATAAACAGTAAGAGTTTGCTATGAGTGATGATTACAGTATCCGCCTATCCAATGTCGAGAAAACATTTGTTGGCTTGGATACTCCAGCCGTTGAAAGCTTAACAATCGATATTCATGGGGGCTCTGTAACAGGCCTTGTCGGCCCTGATGGTGCAGGAAAAACAACTTTAATGCGCATGATTGCAGGGCTATTAAAACCAGATGCAGGGAAAATTAGCGTGATGGGGCTCGACCCTATCGACGACAGCATTGCTATGCGAGCTGGTCTTGGTTATATGCCCCAAAAATTTGGTTTATATGAAGACCTGACCGTACAAGAAAATTTAAATTTGTACGCAGATTTGCGTGGCGTACTCGGCGAAGAGCGCCAAAAAACCTATCAGCAACTGCTTTCTTTCACCAGCCTAGCCCCTTTTACCAATAGGCTAGCCGGTAAATTATCGGGGGGGATGAAGCAAAAACTCGGGTTAGCCTGTACATTATTAGGAAAACCCAAGGTCCTTTTACTCGACGAACCCGGTGTTGGTGTTGACCCCATCGCTCGACGCGAACTATGGCAAATGGTTCATACTCTTGCCGATGATGGAATGCTCATTCTTTGGAGTACTTCCTATTTAGATGAAGCTCAGCAATGTAAAAATGTGCTACTATTAAATAAAGGCAAACAGCTTTATGCAGGCAAGCCCGAGTTATTAACTGAAAAAATGGCGGGACGCTCGTTTTTACTTGATGTACCAGCCACACAAAAACGCACTGTATTACAAAACGCACTCGTATTACCAGAAACCACCGATGGTGTAATCCAAGGCCGCTATATTCGCTTAATTTTGAAGCCTAATGCATCACAGACAAATTTATTAACTGCATTAAATATGGCAGATGGAAAACTCATTGAAGCACAGCCACGTTTTGAAGATGCGTTTATTGACTTATTAGGTGGGGGCCCATCTCATCGTTCGGAATTAGCCGCTATCGTACCGCAAATTCCACCTAATCCTGAAGAAACCGTCATAGAAGCGCGTAATTTAACCAAAAAATTTGGCCAATTTGCGGCAACTGATACCGTAAATTTCCAAGTTAAACGAGGAGAAATTTTTGGTTTATTGGGGCCAAATGGTGCGGGAAAATCGACAACTTTTAAAATGATGTGTGCGTTAATGAAGCCAACAGATGGGCAAGCACTCGTTCTTGGAATGGATTTAAAAACGAGTTCAAACAAAGTCAGGCAGCACCTTGGCTATATGGCACAAAAGTTCTCGCTGTACGGTAACCTAAAAGTGGGGCAAAACCTGAAATTCTTTTCGGGTGTTTATGGTTTACATCATCAACAACAAACCCAAAAAATCCAAGAAATGGTTGAGGCCTTTAATTTCAAACCGATTATCAATCAGGTGACTGAATCCCTCCCTCTGGGGTATAAGCAGCGTTTAGCCCTCGCCTGCTCATTAATGCATGAGCCTGATATCTTATTTTTAGATGAGCCAACCTCAGGTGTTGACCCACTAACTCGTAGAGAATTTTGGTTACATATCAATGGAATGGTTGATAAAGGCGTTACCGTTATGGTCACGACTCACTTTATGGATGAGGCAGAGTATTGTGACCGTATCGGGCTGGTTTACCATGGAAAAATTATTGCGGCAGGAACCCCTGATGAACTGAAACAGCAAGTCGCAAGTGCTGAAAACCCTGACCCATCCATGGAAGATGCATTCATCGAGCTAATCATGAATTATGATAAGCAACAGGAGGCACTATGACTCACACCGCTTCTCATTTTTCATGGCGTAGGCTTAAAGCACTATGCTGGAAAGAAAGTAAACAAATTGTGCGGGATCCTAGCAGCGCTCTTATAGCTGTGCTTATTCCATTGATGTTACTATTTATTTTTGGTTATGGTATCAATTTAGACTCAAGTAAATTACGTGTCGGTATTTTACTTGAGCAACAAAGTTCGCAAGCTCGTGAATTGGTTGATACCTTCACTGGTTCGCCATTTATCGATGCGACTATTAGTAATAACCGCCATTTATTAATCGATAAAATGCAAGCGGGTGAAATTCGCGGCATTATCGTCATTCCTGTAAATTTTTCAGCCCAATTGCTGCAAAAACAAGGTCATGCCGCAATTCAAGTCATTACTGATGGCAGCGAACCGAATACGGCTAACTTTGTGCAAGCTTATACTCAAGGTGTGTGGCAAACGTGGCTGGTGCAGCAAGGGGAAAATAAAGGCTACCCAACAGACCCACTAATTGAACTCAATATGCGCTATTGGTTTAATGAAGCGGCAATTAGTCAGCATTTTATTATTCCAGGGGCAATTAGCATCATTATTACCGTAGTTGGTGCTATTTTGACCTCTTTAGTTATTGCAAGAGAATGGGAACGTGGCACGATGGAAGCATTGCTTTCAACCCAAATCACTAAAACTGAGTTATTGCTTTCAAAATTATTGCCTTACCAAGTGCTTGGTACTTTTGTGATGGTGTTATGCATGTTTGTCACCACATTTGTCTTAGGAGTACCTTATCGCGGCTCTCTATTGGTATTATTTGTCATTACCAGCCTTTATTTGGCAACGGCATTAGGGATGGGGTTATTGATTTCAACAATTACTCGTAACCAATTTAATGCAGCGATGGTTGCTCTGAATGCCGCTTTCTTACCTGCTATCATGTTATCTGGGTTTATTTTTGAAATTGATAGTATGCCAGCCATTATTCAAGCTGTGACTTATTTTATCCCTGCTCGGTACTTTGTCAGCAGCTTACAAACTCTCTTTCTTGCGGGTGATATCTATATTGTTTTATTGATAGATTTCCTGCTACTCATCGCTTCTGCAACACTATTTATTGGACTGACGGCGCTAAAAACTCGCCGTCGTTTGGATTGAGGTGAAGTTATGTTTTATCGCCTATACACCTTAATTATGAAAGAGCTTCAATCATTACTTCAAGAACCACAAACACGGGCTATTTTGATTTTACCCGTGATATTTCAGATGATTTTATTTCCTCTGGCTGCCACTCTTGAGGTCACTAACACCACCATTGCAATTTTTGACCAAGACAGTGGTGAGCATTCTATCGAGTTGACTCAACGTCTCGCTAAAGCCAGTGCGTTTTCTCAAGTTTTATTATTGAAGAATGAACATGAAATTCGTGAAACGCTTGATAACCGCAAGGCTCTGCTGGTTGTCCGTTTTGGGCAAAACTTTAGTGCTGATATTGCAAGCCACCATAACGCTAATATGCTGTTACTCCTTGATGGACGTAATTCAAATAGTGCGCAAATTGCAGCAAATTATGTTGCACAAATTGTCACTCAATACCAACATGAGCTAACGCAATCACAGACTCTGCCGAACAACAGTGAATTAATCGTTCGTAATTGGTACAACCCCAATTTAGATTATAAATGGTTTATTGTGCCTTCATTAGTAGCTTTAATAACTACGATCGGGGTACTGATTGTGACATCTCTTTCTATCGCGAGGGAAAGAGAACAAGGCACCCTGGACCAATTGCTCGTTTCTCCCCTTACCACTTGGCAAATATTTATTGGTAAGGCGGTACCTGCATTGATAGTAGCGACTGCACAGGCAAGTTTAGTCCTAGTTATTGGGATCTTTTGCTATCAAATTCCTTTTGCTGGCTCCCTACTCCTCTTTTATGCCACAATGTTATTCTATGGGTTGTCCTTGGTGGGGTTTGGTTTACTTATTTCAGCACTGTGTTCAACTCAGCAACAAGCGTTCATTGGGGTATTTGTATTTATGATGCCAGCAGTGCTGCTATCAGGTTATATTTCCCCAGTCGAAAACATGCCAATTTGGCTGCAACAAATCACTTGGATTAACCCAATTCGTCATTTCACTGAAATCACCAAACAGATATACCTAAAAAATGCTGATTTTTCAGTTGTCTTCCATAGTTTATGGCCATTATTCATCATTGCGATAATCACCAGTTCAGTGGCCTATTACTTATTTAGAAAGAAAATAGCGTGATCAAAAAAAATAATATTACACTTTGAAAATACAATTAAAAGCATTGGAACTATCATTAACGCCTTGAATCACAAACAAGTTAATAATATTCAAATCATATTTTACGATGGTATTTAGATCAAAAAACCCTTGTTACCAAAGTAACAAGGGTTTTCAATTTTAACGACTTCTATCCCCTCATTTCACTGAGTAATGAGGAAAGCCACTCAAATTAGCGACGGTCACCAAAGATACGCAGCAACATTAAGAACAGGTTAATGAAGTCTAAATACAGAGATAATGCACCCATAATAGAGTATTTACGCATTGTTTCTCTGTCGTCTTCATCAATTTGTGAACCCATTTCTTTCAGTTTTTGAGTGTCATAAGCAGTTAAAGCAGCAAATAGTAAAACACCACCGTAAGTGATCACCCAATACATCATGGTGCTTTGCAGCCAGATGTTAACCAAAGAAGCGACAACAATACCAATCAGCGCCATAAACAGGAAGTTACCCATACCTGTTAAGCTACGTTTAGTGGTATAGCCGTAGAAGCTTAATGCACCAAACATTACCGCAGTAATGACAAATGTGCCCGCAACAGACTCACCAGTATATGCGGCAAGAATAACTGAAATCGTTAAGCCGGTGAGCAATGAATAGAGCATAAACATGCCCGTTGCTGCCATGCCACTAATTTTTTGCAGCAGGAATGAAATGCCCATCACTAAACCAAGTTCAGCAATTATCATTCCAAAAAAGAGAATCTTATTGGTTGCAATGGTGTAGTACAAACCACTGCTTACAGAATACCATGCCACAAAAGCTGTCAGCAGTAGACCGACTGTCATCCAGCCGTATACTTGCGACATAAATGCCTGAACGCCAGTATTGGCACCCTGGACAAGAGAATCATTACGTTGATCAAACTGACCCATGATGGTTACCCTTTCGCTAAAAGAAAAATCGACCCAGTAAAAATACTGCAATCGGAGAAATTAACCAAAGTCTAACACATTCTTTTGACAATACCATTCAGCAAATTCGTATTTTTTAGCGGAAAAAATGCGATTACCAGCGGTTTGCAGACGCCTCGTCGGTTTCTTTCGCTTCCACCCAACGTTCATTTTCAGGTAAGGTTTCTTTTTTCCAAAATGGGGCTTTCGTTTTTAAGTAATCCATAATAAATTCAGCCGCTTGAAATGCTGCATTACGATGAGCACTCGTGACCCCAACAAAAACAATTTCTTCACCGGGTTGTAAGGTGCCAATGCGGTGGATCACACTAACTCTCTGCAATGGCCAACGCTCTTTTGCTTCTATGACTATATTCGCTAACGCTTTTTCAGTCATTCCTGGGTAGTGTTCGAGTGTTAATGCCGCAACGCTGTCACCTAAATTATGGTTACGCACTTTCCCCGTAAAAGTCACCACTGCGCCATCACTATCACACTGTGCAAGCCATTGATATTGCTCACCAACACTAAAATTTTCAGTTTGTACTGCAATATGGGTGTTTTCCATATTACCCCCCAGTGACAGGTGGGAAAAATGCCACTTCGTCCCCTTCTGAGAGAGGGTGGTCTAGTGAAACAAATGATTGATTAACAGCGGCAAGTAATTTGCCATCTTCAAGTGCCAACGCCCAACGATCCCCTTTTTGTGAAAGTGCTTGGCGCAAGTCTTCCACTTTTTGGTACGAGTCTGTAAGTTCTAAACGTTCCGTTCCAACTAGCTCACGTACCTGAGCAAAAAATAATACTGTGATCATTATTCCACCTTAAAATGTCCAGATTTGCCGCCTGTTTTCTCTAATAAACGAACAGGGCCAATCACCATATCTTTTTGCACGGCTTTACACATGTCATAAATCGTTAACGCAGCAACGGATGCGGCTGTTAACGCTTCCATTTCTACCCCTGTTTTCCCTGTTAACCGGCAACAAGTTTCAATACGGACGCGGTTATGTTCAGGTTCCGCTTTCAAGGTCACTTCAACTTTGGTTAACAACAATGGGTGGCATAATGGGATAAGCTGCCAAGTGTTTTTTGCCGCTTGAATACCCGCAATACGTGCCGTGGCGAACACATCCCCTTTATGATGGCTACCATCGACAATCATCGTTAAGGTTGCTGGGTTCATGGTGACATAAGCTTCTGCGCGAGCTTCACGGACAGTTTCAGCTTTGGCTGAAACATCAACCATATGCGCCTCGCCCGACGCATTGAGGTGAGTCAGTTGGGACATATTTTCTCCTGAAATAAAAAAGAGTTAACCGCCGATTACGGATAAATTTGGTGTAATTCCGCTATCGCCCATATGCAGAAAATGGGTTTCTCGTTTATGGTGTAAGCCCCGTTGAATACGCGCTTTTAACGCTTCGTTTTGGTCATCTGCGCCCAATAAATCACGAAGTGGAATACCATTTTCACCAAATAAACATAAATGGAGATTTCCTAGTGAGGAAACACGTAAGCGGTTACAGCTTTGGCAAAAATCTTTTTCGTAAGGCATGATAAGCCCAATTTCGCCTTGGTAATCTGGATGACTAAAGACTTGAGCTGGCCCATCACTACGAGAACGAGGAAGCATATACCAGCCTTCTTCAATTAAGCGATCGCGAATGGTTTCGCCCGAAATATGAAAGCGTTGGAAGATATCACTACCATCTCCCGTTTCCATGAGTTCAATAAAACGTAATTGAATTGGTCGGTGCTTGATCCAATTTAGGAATGACTTCAACGCAATATCATTGACATTTTTCATGAGCACTGCATTGACTTTTACTTTTTCGAAGCCTGCTTCAAAGGCGGCATCAATGCCTTTCATCACCTGAAAGAATTTATCTTGCCCTGTGATGGCCGCAAATTGGCGTGGATCTAAGCTGTCAACGCTCACATTGATCGCGTTCAACCCTGCGGCTTTCCATTCATGCACATCTCGCGCCATACGGTAGCCGTTGGTTGTTACGGCTATTTTTTTGATTGATTCATTTTCATTGATGGCAGCAATAATATCACTGAAATCTTTGCGCATAGTCGGCTCACCGCCCGTAATACGCACTTTTTCTGTGCCTAATTCTGCAAATGCCGTACTGATACGACGAATTTCATCTAATGTTAAGAATTCATGGCGACCGCTTGGCTTGTAGCCATCGGGTAGGCAGTATGTGCAACGAAAGTTGCAAACATCTGTTATAGAAAGCCGAAGATAATAAAATTTCCGGTCAAATTGATCGACAAGTTGCTGCATAATCACACCTTTCCAAGTACGGGAGATGCAGACATTTCTATCTTGCACCCTGGTGGCTCTAGGCCACGGCCAGTGCATCATATTCAGTCGTTCAAACTTAGACGCAAAGGCTAGGAGTTTTATCTGGAACCGAGTCACTGATTTTAAACTGTAAAATGCGTCACTCTGTTCACTTAATTTATGTAAGGATTCTAGCCGATAGAAATTGAAAAAGCGAATTGCAATTCGATATATATCATTATATACAACGACTTACAAAAGACATAGTTGAATCACCGAAGCTATTATTATCAATGACAATTTTCCATTTTGAGTGGTTTCAAACCGTATAATTTCATACTAATTGATTAACATCTCTAACTATTTAATTAAACATTTATTGATATAGATCTAAAATGGGGAACAAGCTCCCCATCTGATTGTTTACGTTATAAATATCAGCACTTAACGCTTATCAAAACCGATATTTCAAATTGAATAATTGGCATATCAATTAAAAATAAATAGTGAAGCACAGAATTCATTAATCAAAACGCTAAATAATTTGCGTTGTTAGTTGTGATTAGGCGACAGATGAAGATACCTTGGAATTACACACCAATACAGAATCGTCTCTTTTATTGTTTTTTGTCACGGTACTTAAGCCAAGAATGATGTTTTATGATAGATTAACGCCCAATTTATTTTAGTCGCCATAAAACGGGCATTAGCGTAAAAAACGTATTTCGTAACTCGCTGGTTTACTTGCTTTTATAAGTACTGAAAATTAACTGATATAGGAACACTATGCCGAATTGTAGTCTGGCGGATCTCAAACATGTTGTCGCTTTAGGTGGCGGCCATGGGCTTGGTCGCGTGATGTCTTCACTTTCTTCTTTAGGTTCTCGTTTAACGGGTATTGTCACCACAACCGATAATGGGGGCTCGACTGGTCGTATTCGTCGCTCTGAAGGTGGGATAGCTTGGGGAGACATGCGTAACTGTTTAAATCAGCTAATTACTGAGCCGTCCATTGCTTCAGCGATGTTTGAATACCGTTTTAGCGGAAATGGTGAGCTTTCAGGCCATAATTTAGGTAATTTAATGTTAAAATCATTAGATCACTTAAGTGTGCGGCCACTAGAAGCCATAAATCTTATCCGTAATATGCTAAAAGTCGATGCGCAGTTGATCCCGATGTCGGAATCTCCTGTTGATTTAATGGCTGTCGATGAAATGGGTAATGAAGTGTACGGTGAGGTGAATGTTGATGCCTTACATGAAATCCCACAAGAGTTACGTTTGTATCCAACAGTCAAGGCAACTAAAGAAGCCTTGCAGGCTATCCACCAAGCAGACTTAATTATTATCGGCCCTGGCAGTTTTTTTACTAGTTTAATGCCATTATTACTTTTGGATGAAATTGCGGCTGCACTACGCGAATGTAAAGCCCCGATGATTTATATTGGCAATTTAGCGAAAGAAATTAGCTCCCCAGCTGCAAACCTGTCTTTACCTGACAAACTAAAAATGATGGAACAGTATATTGGCTGCCAAAAAATTGATGCGTTAATCCTTGGCCCACGCACACAAACCAATAATATCAGCCCTGACCGCAAAATAATCCAACGGGTACTCGAAGCTGACGATATTCCGTATCGCCATGATAGAAAGCTGTTACTGCAAGCCATCGAAGAAACCATCAACTTGTTATAATCCCCAACCGCCATTCCGCTGCTAAATACCCGCAGCGGAAAACCTTCCCTAAAATTAGCCCTTTGTTTCCCGTATTTCCACAAAATCTATTTTCAAAATACTTTGCGTTGTGGGTAGGCGGCAAGTGAAGGCAGCTCGGGGAGCATACATAAAGTATGTGACCCGAGTGACTGAACGAAGCCAACACCCCCACAACGCGAAGTATGAAGAAAATAAAGGCAGCTCGGGGAGCATACATAAATATGTGACCCGAGTGACTAAACGCAGCCAACACCCCCACAGCGTGAAGTATGAAGAAAATAAAGGCAGCTCGGGGAGCATACATAAATATGTGACCCGAGTGACTGAACGAAGCCAACACCCCCACAACGCGAAGTATGAAGAAAATGATGAAAATTAGGAATTAGCGATAAACTGGGAGCGTATCTCCTGCAATTCGTCTCTGACTCGCGCAGCCGCTTCAAATTCAAGATCTTGAGCATGTTTATACATTTGCGCTTCAAGTTGCGAAATCCGTTGCTCCAATTCTTTTGTTGACATTGATTGAATATCAACCGAATTATTATTTTTGGTATTGTCTTTCGTGCGGCTTTTTCCTTTGCCACCCACTTTGTGACCAATTTGCAGAATATCACCGATTTTCTTATTCAACCCTTGTGGAACAATGCCATGTTCTTCGTTGAACGCCATTTGTTTAGCACGGCGACGCTCTGTTTCTGCAATCGCTTTTTGCATGGAGTTGGTGATCCTGTCTCCATAGAGGATTGCCTTACCATTTAAGTTACGAGCCGCACGCCCTATGGTTTGAATAAGCGAACGTTCCGAACGCAAGAAACCTTCTTTATCCGCGTCTAAAATAGCCACCAGAGATACCTCTGGCATATCCAAGCCTTCTCTTAATAAGTTGATCCCAACCAGCACATCAAACTCACCAAGCCGCAAGTCGCGAATAATTTCCACGCGCTCGACTGTATCGATATCTGAGTGAAGATAACGAACTCGCTCCCCGTGTTCTTCGAGATATTCCGTTAAATCCTCGGCCATACGTTTAGTTAATGTGGTGACTAACACACGTTCATTTTTCTGCACACGTATACGAATTTCAGACAGTAAATCATCTACTTGGGTAGAAACTGGGCGAACTTCAATTATCGGGTCAAGTAGGCCTGTAGGCCTAACAACTTGCTCAATCACCTCATTGCCTGATTTATCAAGCTCATAGTTACCCGGTGTTGCTGAAACATAAATAGTTTGCGGCGCTAAAGCTTCGAATTCTTCAAAACGCATTGGCCGGTTATCTAATGCAGAAGGAAGACGAAAACCATATTCAACTAAGGTCTCTTTTCTTGAGCGGTCCCCTTTGTACATCGCGCCTATTTGTGGGATGGTAACGTGAGACTCATCTACCACTAGCAAGCCATCTGCAGGCAAGTAATCGAATAATGTCGGAGGTGGTTCACCGGGCGCACGACCCGATAAGTAGCGCGAATAGTTTTCGATACCTGAACAATAACCGAGCTCATTCATCATTTCTAAGTCGAATTGTGTTCGTTGGGTAATACGCTGTTCTTCAAGTAGTTTATTGTTTTCCAGTAATACTTTTCGCCTATCCGCTAATTCAACCTTAATTTGTTCCATTGCTTCAAGGATACGTTCTCTCGGTGTGACATAGTGCGTTTTTGGATAAACGGTAAAGCGAGGAACACGATGTTGTATTTGACCTGTCAATGGGTCAAATAATGATAACCGTTCAACTTCGTCATCAAATAGCTCAACGCGTAAGGCATATTCGTCTGATTCCGCTGGGAAAATATCGATAACTTCGCCGCGAACACGGAAAGTCCCTCGCGTGAAGGCTTGGTCATTACGCGTATATTGTAAGTCCGCTAAACGCCTTAAAATTGAGCGCTGGTCGATAATCATGCCATCCGTTAGGTGCAACATCATTTTTAAATAGCTGTCAGGGTCACCCAAACCATAAATAGCTGACACAGAAGCCACCACAATTACATCGCGGCGTTCGAGTAAGGCCTTAGTCGCAGATAGACGCATTTGCTCAATATGTTCGTTTACAGAGGCGTCTTTTTCAATGAAAGTATCTGAGCTTGGGACGTAAGCTTCAGGCTGATAATAGTCATAGTAAGAAACGAAATATTCCACAGCGTTATCAGGGAAGAAGGCTTTCATTTCACTATAAAGCTGTGCCGCTAAGGTTTTATTATGCGCCATTAGCATGGTGGGCCGGTTCTCTTGCGCAATGACGTTGGCAATAGTGAACGTTTTACCGGACCCCGTTACGCCTAATAGAGTTTGATGAGCAAGTCCATCTTGTAGCCCTTCCCTTAATTTATGGATAGCTTCGGGTTGGTCCCCTCCCGGCTGAAAATCAGAATACAGCTTAAAATCCTTACTCATATTAACGCCCCTTAACAAGTTTCTTCCAATATGATACTGGATAAAAAACCAGCTTCAAGTATTGAAGCTAAATTTTCTGTTAATCTCCGCTCTGATATGTTTATAAAAATGTTATCCCCAAAAAAGTACTTGACCTTTTTGAAACTTTATATTTTATGCTATTGCATTTTTATGCCATACCTCAAATACAAATTGAAGGCTTGATTTTATTTAACCATTTGTATTTATTATAGATTAATTTAAAGTCCAGAATCACATCAAATAAACCCAAAGCCGCTTGTCACCTAGCGTAGAACTTGTTTTATAACGTTAATACACAAGGTTATCCACAGAAATGGTGGATAACTCTTGAAGCCCTTAGAGCTCATGGATTCACAGGATCTCTAAGATTTGCTCGATGGAGGCAAAATGACAAAAAGATGGCAGTTTAATGAAAAAATTTTTAAGTAGTAACTGCTATGAAAAACAGATTTTATATTTTTTATTAAGATCTGAGTGGTATTTTTACTGAAATACTTGACAGTATTTTAGTTGAGAACGTTAAAAAAGATCGGCTCCCTATTTAACAATTGATCAGCCCCAAGCATTGAGTGTGGCTTGGGGAAAAGTATTGATATTTTTATATAATCAAATAGTTAATAAAGAAAGATCCAAATAGCTTCCTAATTTACCGTTGAGTGTTTTTTGGTGTGGGATCACCCCTAAACAAGGTGCTTTGATCATTCGGTTAAGTGTTGACAAATATTGCTCTTGGAAAATACCTGCGGGTTCAACTTCATTGGCAACCCAGCCGGCTACGGGTAAACCTGCAGCTTCGATAGATTCCATGGTTAACAATGCATGGTTTATACAGCCTAACTTAACACCAACAACTAAAATAACGGGGAGTTGCTGTTCAATCACCCAATCTGCATAAGTTTTTTCTACAGATAACGGGGTATACCATCCACCAGCCCCCTCGACTAATAACCAATCCGCTTGGGACTTCAAATAAGCCAACCCTTTATTTATCACTGAAAATTCAATGGGTTGATTTAATTTCTCACTGATAATGTGCGGTGAAGTTGGCGCTTCAAATACAATAGGATTAATCGCCTCATAGGGTAATTTTACTCGGCTATTGGCTTGTAATAACAACGCATCGCTATTACGTAGGCCATCCGCCGTGAGCTCACTCCCAGATGCGACAGGCTTATAGCCCACCGTATTCAAACCTTGATAACCTGCAGCTTGCAATAAAGCACAACTTACAACGGTTTTCCCTACTTCTGTATCCGTTCCTGTTACAAAATACATTTTAGTCACGGTAAATCGCTCCAAACACCGTATGATAAGTTAGAGGTAAGCCTTGCTCTGTCATTGGATAGAGCAAAGCAAGTTGCTGCAAATGCTGGCGGGTCATTAACCCTGCTTTACGCCCAGCAGTCAAATGTGTCGCCCCAATGCCTTTCAATGAATGAAGCAACGCTATTAATTCAGGAAAATAGACGGTATCCTTCTGAAAAATAAGTTTATGTCTCCATGACTGACAACTATTTTGTATCTGCTGAACACTGAGAAAGGAATTCACATGTGAATAGCCGTCAAGTGAATGCCAAGCTGAAGACAATTCTGCGAGAGAATGCTCTGCAAGTGTGGTGAACACCACAACTCCCCCCGGTTTTGTCACTCGATATAATTCACTTAATGCTTTGCTGAGATCTTGGCACCATTGGACCGATAAATTGGAAAAAACCACATCAAAGGTTTGTGAATCTAACGGAATGGATTCTATGTCAGCACATAAATAATGATCAGCCACAGCTTTCGTTTGCGCCATTTCGAGCATACCAGCAGAAAGATCTAAAGCCGTGATGTGATGTCCTTGATTTTTCAGTTTATGGCTAAAATACCCCGTACCGCACCCTGCATCTAAAATATGTAATGGTGCTGTGAGTTCTGAACTGTTTAAGACTGAAGTCAGTTGACCAAGCAGTTGTGTTCCTGTTGATCGTTGATAACTTGCCACTGAGTCATAACTTTTAGCCGCACGGCCAAATGCCGCTGCAATTTTATGCTTTTCACGACTGAGCGATAACGTCATGTAAAGCCTCCAATAATTGATCGATATCTTGACGTTGATGCGCAGCGCTTAATGTGACTCGTAACCTAGCACTCCCAGGCGGAACCGTTGGCGGCCTGATCGCTTGCACCCAAATATTTTTTTTGCGTAAGAAATTGGCTAACTGTTGGCTAGCTTGGTTTTCCCCGATAATTAATGGTTGAATAGCCGTCATTGAATTAGCCAGCTGCATGCCATTAAAATCAGCATTATTTCTAAAATACGCAATATGTTGGTTAAGGTCTTCTCGTGCTTGATCTGCGAGCTGAATTTGCTCAACTGCCGCTAGAAGCGCGACAGCCTGAGCCGGAGGCATTGAAGTGCTATAAATTAAATGGCGTGCGGATTGGACAAAAAATTCAGCCGTTGACTCATCACACAATACCGCTGCGCCACTTAAACCAAACGCTTTACCAAATGTCACGACTAAAATTTCAGGTTTAACCCCATTCGCGAAGCAACTACCACGGCCTTGTTCTCCGATAACACCAATACCGTGTGCATCATCAACCATCAGCCAAGCATGCTGATTTCTAGCGATTTCCTGCAATTGTTGAAGTGGAGCACTATCGCCATCCATACTAAAAACGCCTTCTGTGACGACAAGCGTTTTTCCCGAAACCGGTTTTTGAATTAAGTTATCAAGTGATAGAGGGTTATTATGCTTAAAGCGCCTTAATTGAGCCCCTGAATGAATCGAGGCCTCCATTATTGATGCATGGCTAAGTTTATCCGCTAAAATACGATCATTTGCCGTCATTAATGCCGTGATCACCGCATGGTTCGCGGCAAAGCCTGAAATAAACAATAAGGCTTTTGGGTAGCCGAGCCAATCAGCGAGAGCATGCTCTAATTTATCATGTGCTTTGGTGAACCCTGTAATATGGCCCGATCCTCCACTACCCACACCATATTCATCAGCCCCACGTTGCCACGCGGCAACCACTTGAGGATGATGGGCTAATCCCAAATAATCATTGGATGAGAAATTAAGAAATTCTTTTCCAGCCAGAAAAAGCGAACGACCATTGGCACTATCAATACACTGCCGTTGACGCCAGATAGAAGCCTGCTTACGCTGCTCTATCTGGTTTTGTATAAATGATTGCCAAGTCATTATACTGCTGCGTTATAAAATTGAGGGTTATCGGCGGTTAACAACGTTTCGGCTAACTTAGCGGCTTGATGGTTATCCCCTTCGTCAGTTTCAATTCGCTCAGGGTTAATATCCAGTTTTCTAAATAGTGCTAAATCTTTGTTTTCATCAGGATTTGGCGTCGTTAATAATTTACACCCATAGAATACTGAGTTCGCACCGGCCATAAAACATAATGCCTGAGTTTGCTCATTCATGTATTCACGGCCTGCCGACAGCCTAACGTATGACGTTGGCATCATGATACGTGCAACGGCAATAGTACGAATAAAATCAAACGCATCGACATCTTCGTTATCTGCCATCGGGGTTCCTTCAACCTTCATCAACATGTTGATCGGCACACTTTCTGGCGGTTTAGGTAAATTTGCCAGTTGCACCAATAAGGCCGCTCGGTCACTGACTTTTTCGCCTAAGCCTAAAATCCCACCAGAGCAGACTTTGATCCCTGCGTCTCGGACATTTTCGAGTGTATTTAAGCGGTCTTGATAACTGCGAGTCGTAATAATATTGCCATAGTATTCAGGAGAGGTATCAAGGTTATGATTATAATAATCTAACCCGGCTTCTGCTAAGCGTTGAGCTTGAGAATTATCAATCATCCCTAAAGTCATACAGGTTTCCATCCCTAATGACTTCACTTCTTTTACCATCATTTCAAGATAAGGCATATCGCGTTCTTTCGGATTGCGCCATGCCGCGCCCATACAAAAACGCGTTGAACCTGCTTGCTTAGCTTTTTTCGCAGACTCCAGAACTTGCTGAACTTCCATTAGTTTTTCAGTTTCTAGTCCTGTTTTATAGCGCGCGCTTTGCGCACAATACTTACAATCTTCTGGGCAAGCCCCAGTTTTAATCGATAGCAAAGTACTGACTTGCACTTGCTGGGGGTCGAAATGTTGGCGATGAATTTGCTGTGCCTGAAATAACAATTCAAAAAAAGGCATTGAAAACAGTTCATTAGCTCGTTTTATTGTCCACTGTTTTAATTGGCTCACGGAAACTCTCCAGTTGAAAAAGTTGTTGCCAGTTTAAATATTGCGATTATCATGTCAACTAAAATGATCTAAAAAAGTTGACAATGATAACGAATGGATAACGTAGATATTCAGTTTGATGCCAAACATATTTGGCACCCTTATACCTCGATGAGCCAGCCAATTCCGGCTTATCCGATTGTTGAAGCCCATGGCGCCGAGCTAATCATGGCCGATGGGAAAAAATTAATTGATGGGATGTCTTCATGGTGGGCAGCCATTCATGGTTATAATCATCCTGTATTAAACCAAGCGGTCACAACGCAATTAGCGAAAATGTCCCATGTGATGTTTGGCGGAATTACGCACCCACCCGCAGTGAACCTATGCAAACAGTTGGTAGCAATCACGCCAGAGCCGCTGGAATGTGTGTTTCTCGCTGACTCAGGGTCAGTGGCGGTTGAAGTTGCTCTGAAAATGGCATTGCAATATTGGCAAGCCAAAGGGGAAAAGCGTCAACGGATCCTCACATTACGTCATGGATATCATGGTGATACCTTCGGTGCGATGGCCGTTTGTGACCCTGATAATTCAATGCATGGCCTGTATAAGGGGTATTTACCTCCGCATATTTTTGTGGAAGCCCCACAATGCGGTTTTTACGATGAATGGGATAGTGCAGATTTGCACCCTCTTGAGGTACAACTTGCCGAAAATAGCCATGAAATTGCAGCGATCATCCTTGAACCGATTGTTCAAGGCGCTGGTGGAATGCGCATCTATCACCCTGAATATTTAAAGGGAGTTCGCCATTTATGTGATCAATATGGTCTACTGTTGATCGCTGATGAAATTGCGACTGGTTTTGGTCGTACGGGTAAATTGTTTGCTTGCCATCATGCTGATATATCACCCGATATTATGTGTTTAGGTAAAGCACTAACTGGGGGCTATATGACACTTTCTGCCACTCTCACAACTCGCCATGTGGCAGAAACCATTAGCAATGGTGAAGCAGGTTGCTTTATGCATGGACCAACCTTTATGGGTAACCCTCTTGCCTGTGCGGTGGCGGATGCCAGCCTGACTTTGTTACTCAATAGTCCTTGGCAGAAAATAATTGCCACTATCGAACAACAACTTAAGGCTGAACTGATGCCTTTAATATCCCACCCTAGTGTTGCAGATGTACGTGTTCTTGGTGCAATTGGCGTGATTGAAATGAAGCAGCCAGTCAATACAGCCGCTTTACA
The DNA here is from genome assembly GCF_032706145.1 of Providencia sp. PROV040. Lineage (NCBI taxonomy): Bacteria > Pseudomonadati > Pseudomonadota > Gammaproteobacteria > Enterobacterales > Morganellaceae > Providencia > Providencia sp. PROV040. The sequence goes on from NZ_CP120530.1 coordinate 3,472,670, forward strand.
AAAAGTATTCGTGGAAAATGGTGTTTGGGTTCGCCCATTCGGCAAACTTATTTATGTTATGCCACCGTATATCATCACCCCCGAGCAACTCAGTAAAGTAACAAATGCAATGGCAAAAGTGTTGGGATAGCACAATAAATGCAATGATAATCGAAGTGATTTTTTCTGGATTTTTAATCTAGAGTATTTCATAAATCATTTGAGCTGTAACAAGGCGGCAAGTGAAACTAAGCCCTAGGAGCATACACCAGTATGTGACTAGGGTTAGTAAACGTAGCCAACACAGTTACGGCTCAAAGGATGACTGAAATAACCCACATAGGACCTTTCCCGACCATATACCTTCCTATTTGTGTCAATTTCCCTGTAATCGGGTCAATTTCAGAAACTGAAATATGGTCTGATTTTTGCCCACTCGAAATTAAAAAACGCCCTGTCACATCAATATTAAAGCCTCTTGGGTGCGTCTCTGTTGGGTAACGTGCTTCTAATGTTAGCTCGCAACCGTCATCAGAAACCAGATAGTGGCTGAGGTAACTTTCAGAACGTTCACTAACATACAAATGGCGGCCATCTGGCGTAATGTGGATATCTGCAGCCCAGCGCTGACTTTCGTTACCTAATGGGTAATTTGCCAAAGTTTGCATGTTACGATAGCGAGTAAATTTACGATACACGCCTACCGTTGAGTCTAACTCATTCACACAATAAATGACTTTTTCAGTAGGATGGAAAGCCAGATGACGGGGGCCGGATTTCGCAGCTGTGGTAATTTGATCTGCGGTTGCTTCGGTTAAATAACCATTTTCATGTAAATCGAATAAACGGATATGGTCTTCGCCTAAACAAGGAACCCAAAGCTGTTGGTTATCAACATCAACATGGGAAGAATGTGGATTACGCAAGCCTTCAATCACTTGAACAACGCGATCTGGGACGCCTTCTTCATTAATGGTTAACACTGACAAGTTATGTTGATGATATGAAGGAACAAATAGATATTTGCCATTATTATCAAGGGATAAATGAACCGGTGTACCTGGAATTGATGTCTCCGCTTTTAAACGTAGTAACCCTTTCTCTTCAATTTCATAGGTTACGACACGGAAATTCGGGCGCACACCAATATAAAGGTGTTTTTTATCATGGCTTAATACCATAGGTTGCACTTGACCCGGTGTTTTTACCGTTTGCAGAAGAGTAAGCTCCCCAACCTCATTCATCGACCACACGTGAATTTGCTGACTCTCGGGGCTCGCAATATAAACAACCTGATTCATCCTGACTCCTTAATTCATGATAAAAATACAAAACCGCATCTATAATCCACTATATTGGCTTCACTATACTTTATATTATGCAAATTACACTGGGTAAATAGCACTGACGCGGCTGTTACATATCGTACCAAGAACAAATAATAATGATACTAAAACGGTTCAGTTAACGTTATGATGATAAAACATATCAAGTTGACTATTTTTATAGCAATAATTTCTCGTTATTCGTTAAATTCATCATCTCCCTATCTCTACCCCTTTAGTAAGATAGGTAACAACTAAATCACGTGGAGCCGTTTATGTCATACCGCGTTATTGCGCTCGATCTTGATGGAACACTGCTTGATCACCAAAAGAAAATTCTGCCTGAATCTTTAGCAGCCTTACAAGAAGCACGCCGCCAAGGCGTCAAAGTGATCATTGTCACAGGCCGCCATCACGTTGCGATTCATCCGTTTTATCAAACTTTAGATCTCGATACTCCAGCCATTTGTTGTAATGGAACCTACCTATACGACTATTTAGGCAAAAAAGTTCTAAAATCAGATCCTATGACCCTCGATTCTGTCACACAAATGATAGACAAACTGCGTGGAACAGATATTCAGCATTTAATGTATGTTGATAATGCAATGCTCTATAACGCACAAACAGAAGGCATTAAACGTACATTGAATTGGGCCGAATCCTTACCTGTTGCACAGCGTCCAACCATTGAATTTGTTGAAGATTACGCTGATGTGATGCATAACTATGATTCTATTTGGAAATTTGCTGTTAGCTCGCCAAATACGGAGCAACTTCATCAAGTCGTTAGCGAAATTGAAAATGATTTTGGTTTGGACTGTGAATGGTCTTGGATGGATCAGGTTGATGTCGGCCGCAAAGGCAATAGCAAAGGCCAACGCTTAAAAGAATGGGTCGAATCCCAAGGGATGACGATGAATGATGTTGTGGCTTTCGGTGACAATTTTAATGACTTAAGTATGCTGACAACCGCAGGTTTAGGTGTCGCAATGGGCAATGCCGTTGATGAAATCAAGCAACAAGCCAAGCTAGTGACTCGAGTCAATACTGAGCCAGGTATTGCTGAAGTTATCCGTAAATACGTTCTGTAGTCTACTCGCTAATTATCAATTCAAAGGAAAGCCCTGCTTTCCTTTTTTATTTTTATAAAATTTTAATCCTCTAAGTAATTCGTACTACAGCTGAATGTAGCCAACAACGCGGTAGCACGAACTATACGAGAATTTAGAGGTGGCGGGAAAGTGACACCGACTTCACCTGCGCGTAAACTTTACGCCCTTTGCGAATAGAAAGCTCATCCCTTGCCCAGCGAGTGATCCGCGCCCATAAATAATGTTCTTCTCCTAAATCTAGCTTCACATCTACTTGCTCGCCATCTTCAATCCATTCAACCACTTCTGCGGCTAAAATATTACGAATACTGCTCACTTGCGGTTTTTCAAGCACCAAAGAAACATCAGCGGCGTCAATACGTATACGCACATCAACACCTTGTTGGGCTTCAACGCGTGGGATCCACAGTTTTTGGCTACCTACAATCACCGCTGTCATTTCATAATCAGGGTGTTGGCTATGCACCTTTGCACTTACCACACTGCTTAACGTTTCTTGCTGTAACCAAGGGCGCAAAGCACTGCTTGCCCAAACATCTTCCAAAGCGCCAAAAGCTTTAACTTTTCCTTGCGCCATGACAATCACTTTGTCAGCCAGACGCAAAATTTCATCCAAACTATGGCTAACATATAAAATGGGAATTTTAACGTCTTGAGAAAGCTTTTCTAAATACGGCAGCAATTCACGCTTTCTGGGTAAATCCAAAGAGGCTAATGGCTCATCCATCAGGAGAATTTCAGGGGCTGTTAATAGCGCCCGTCCGATAGCGACACGTTGTTTTTCACCACCAGAAAGAGTTATAGGGTAGCGATTGAGTAATTTTTCAATCCCTAATAATTCAACAATATCATCGAAGCGATCTTTCATTACGGGTGACATGCCATAACGCAAATTGCTTTTCACCCGATAATGGGGAAATAGCCGTGCATCTTGAAATACATAACCGATATGGCGTTGTTCAGGTGGTAAGCAAATACCTTTTTCCATATCCACCAATGTGCGGCCATTTAATACAACACGCCCTGTATTAGGTTTAGTTAACCCACCTATCACATTGATAAGCGAGGTTTTACCAGCGCCTGAAAGCCCAAAAACGGCAGTAATACTTTCCGTTGGCAATTGCGTTGTGACTTCAAGCTGTAAGTCCCCTAGTTTTTGAGAAAAGTCGAGTTCTAACATGCTAAGCCACCCCCAAACGCTTTTTACCCCAACGGGTGAGCCACTCTGAAATCAGTAATGAAATCAAGGCTAAAATAATCGCAATCACACATAATCGCGCAGCGTCTACTTCCGCCCCTGGCGTTTCAATTAAGGTGTACATCGCTAATGGGATGGTTTGTGTTTCACCTGGTATATTCGAAACAAAAGTAATTGTGGCGCCAAATTCACCAAGTGAACGTGCAAATGCTAATACTGTTCCGACAATAATACCGGGAAGAGAAAGCGGAATGGTGATCGTGAAAAAGACACGTAGCGGTGTTGCGCCTAATGTCCTCGCGGCTAATTCCAATTTTTGGTCAACCGCTTCAAGCGCCAAACGGATCGCACGCACCATCAGTGGAAACGCAACCACAGCAGACGCAAGCGCAGCCCCCCGCCAACTAAAGGTAAAACTAAAGCCAAACCAGTTATATAACCATTCACCGATAAAACCGCGTTTACCCATACTGATCAATAATAAATACCCCACTACCACTGGCGGCAATACCAGTGGTAGATGAATAATACTATCGAGCAGTGTTTTTCCAGGAAAATTACAGCGAACCAATACCCATGCCATTAAAATACCTAACGGTAAACTGAAAATTACAGCCACACTGGATACTTTTAGACTTAGATAAATCGCTTCCCATTCATAAGGACTTAACATCTGCAAAAAAATACTCTCTTAACATTTATTTAGTACGAGGTTCAAAACCATAACGTTTGAATACTTCTGAAGCCGCTGGGGTTTTCAAGTATTCATAATAATCACGGGTTGCTTTGTTATCTTGATCTTTAACAATTGCCATTGGGTATTCAACAGGTTTATGGGTATCTGCAGGGAAGACACCTACCACTTTGACTTTTTGGCTAGCGACAGCATCAGAGCCATATACAATACCTAAAGGCGCTTCTTGGCGCTCAACCAATGCCATACCACTACGCACGTTATTTGTACGTGCTAACAGCGGGTCAACTGTTTCCCATGCACCTAAGTTGCTTAATGCTTCTTTGGCATAAATACCAACAGGGACATGGTCAGGGTCACCAACGGCTAAACGACCACCATCTAACAGTTTTTTCCAATCAGTTTGTTTATTAATTTCAACTTTATCAATTTTGGCATCTTTCGGTGCAATTAACACCAATTCATTACCTAATAATGTATAGCGTGTATCTTCTACCATCAATTTTTTATCGATAGCATAATCCATCCATTGCTGGTCAGCCGAAATGAATAAATTAGCGGGGGCACCTTGCTCAATTTGACGAGCCAGCGTTGAAGAAGACGCATAGGATGCAACAACCTCTACTTTAGTGTCTTTCTTATATTGCTCAGAAATTTCATTCAGTGCATTAGTTAGAGAAGCCGCTGCAAAAACCGTAATTTTATCAGCTGCAAAGCTATTGCTAGCCATCGTTAACGTCAATGTTGCGCCAGCGAGAAGTGATACCAAACCTTTTTTCATTTTTATCTACCCTAGTATTAATCGACACGTTATATATAACAGGACACAGCGATAACTTAAAGTCAAACTCGTAATAAAAGTGTGCTGGCGCAAGAAATGATGCAATTTTGTTGCATGTTTTCTCTAAAATCCCACGAACGATGAAAAATTCCTCAGCCGTAAAATCGTTTTTATATAGAGAACAATTTATATCCTTTGTAACTTTATCGGCACAAATCGTACACAATTGAATATTTTATCCAACTTTTGCAGATAGATAAAAACAGAGGAGATAATATGGCTATTCAACCGACAGCGCTTTCTCCAACCCAAGCTCACTATATGAGTGGATTAACCATTGAGCAATTTAATGGGTTATTTGAAAAAAATATTTCCCCTGAAGCTTTAGCTTCTTTAGCAGAATCAGCGGGTAATGGGAACTTAGAGAGTATCGATTTATTACACAATATCGCTCTACGGCAAGACAACGAAGGAAGAAAAGCAGAAAATATCCTATTTGATTTATTTAGTGGAAAGCTGCCTGCAAAGAAAGGTATAGATAAAGAAATACAAGAAACTAGCAAAAAATTATATCAATTACACCTTAATACAAAAATCAAAAAACACCTAAAAGATTCGAAACTAACGACCCCTTCTAAGCTCCTTTATATTGTCGGATCTGCAATAGAAAAAGTTATTGATAAAATTAGTTTAACTAAACTATTGATGAAAAATGAACCCGCGGAATCTACTCTTTGGGATAATAACAGGATGACAACAAGTGATGAGATTGATGCAAGCAATAAAAATAACCCAACTTTGCCATCAAACATGACCATCAATTGCTCAATAGGACTCATGCAAAATGGCTACAACTTATTAGCCGATGTAATTGAACAAAAAATTTTAAATAATAAAACATTAGATAAATGTGAGTTATTTCCTATCAATATCAATGAGAACCATTGGGTCTTAGCTGTGTTCTATCAGCCGGAACATAAGCAAGATATGAAATGTGTCGTCTTTAATTCATACCAAAATGTCAGCCCTGAAATTACTAATGAAATAGCAAAAGCCGCAGAAAAGGCAGGTATCATAGAAAAAGATATAACCTATATTGAAGGGAATATCCAACAACAAGTCCCTAACGGATGTGGATTATTCGTTGTTGAAGCTATTAAGCAACTCACTGAAAATACTCAGCAAGATCCTTATGATACATTAAAAGAATTTCAAGAAAGTTTTATAAAAAAGACAATGGCTGAACAAAAAGAGTTTAATATTCAAAACCGCAGACAGCTATATTCAAATTACCATGATAGCAAATATCCATCATTATAATGCCCACTGCTATATGAAAAACCCCCTGACTGCATTTACAATCAGGGGGTCTATAATCAGTCAGACAAGAAATTTTGTTAAAAATTACTTGTTTTCAGTATTATGATGATGAGGTACGTGTGCTTTAGACAGTAAGTTAAAGAACGCGCCCAAACCGTAGATCAAACCCATGATCAAAAACATAACAACTGGAACCATCATCAGGGCAAAACCCAAACTTTTAATTAGTTCTAACATAGGAAAAAGCCTCTTCAGTGATACTGTACCCACCAGCCTACAAGATACGCTGACGAGGGAAAACTTGACTCTCAGTATATTGAGTATAAATCAAATCAAAATAATAACGCACAATTACGTTATAATGGAGACTATTTTAGACAAAATATTATACTAACGACATACTAAACGTGCTTTTTACGTCTGTCATCACCAGCCACGCCGGAAGGGAGAAATTTATGCAGGCCGAAATTTTACTCACACTGAAGCTACAGGGCAGTTTATTTGCTGATCCTCGCCGTATCGCGCTACTAAAACAAATTAAAGCGACAGGGTCAATCAGCCAAGGCGCTAAACTCGCAGGGATCAGCTATAAAAGTGCTTGGGATGCCATCAATGAAATGAATCAACTCACTGATGATATCCTTGTTGATAGGGCGACAGGTGGTAAAGGCGGTGGCGGCACAACACTGACTCACTATGGTGAGCGATTACTTCAACTATATGATTTACTGGCGCAAATTCAGCAAAAAGCCTTTGATGTACTCAAAGAAGATAATCTCCCTTTAGACAGCTTATTAGCAGCTATTTCGCGTTTTTCACTGCAAACCAGTGCCCGTAACCAATTTTTTGGGACGTTAATTGCACGCGACCACATGCAAGTTCAGCAACATGTACAAATTCGTTTAGCAGACAACAGAACGGTGATCAACGCCGCACTAACAGAGCAAAGCGCTAACCGTTTAGGGTTAACGGAAGGGAAAGAAGTGCTTGCATTGATTAAAGCACCTTGGGTCAAAATTACTAAACAACCTAACCCAACAGGCTTTGATAACCGCCTTGAAGGCAAAATTACCACTTTAGAGCGGGGTGATGAGAACAGTGAAGTGATTGTGACACTCACAGGCGGTGAAACTTTATGTTCAACTATGCCAAATAGCGAAATTGATGCCCAATCTTTGAAAGTGAATAATAGCGTTATGGCATTATTCAATGCGGACCAAGTGATTGTTGCCACACTTTGCTAATTTGCTAGTTTGCCCTGCTTACTTACAATAAAAGTAAGTAAGCATTCACCTTTTTTCCTTATCATATCGTTCTGTTGTTGACTTTAGCTTCAATCCTGATTATTTGTGATAGATGACTCGGTAAATAATCATGATAAGGAAGCTTGATGGGCGCAATAACAATACAACACGGCAACTTTAAGCTCAGTGAAATTCAGACTTTAGACATTCAGCAACTTAACATCGAAAAAGGGGAAAATTGGGCTTTTATTGGTGCCAACGGTAGTGGTAAATCATCACTCGCTCGAGTACTTTCCAATGAGCTCCCTCCACTTTCTGGTGTCGTAAAAAATACATTCACCTCTCCTGTTCGTCTATCATTTGAACAATTACAAAAAATCATTAATGAAGAGTGGCAGCGCAATAATACAGATATGCTCAGTGATGATGAAGATGACACGGGATATACAGCAGCTGAAATCATTCAATTTAACCATAAAGACAATGAATACTGCCTTGAGCTTGCCGCTCGCTTCGGTATCAGTGACTTGTTGTCTCGTCGGTTTAAGTACCTTTCTACGGGTGAAACTCGCAAAGTACTGTTATGCCAAACATTGATGGGTAATCCTGACTTACTGATCCTTGATGAGCCATTTGATGGCCTAGATGTTTATTCAAGAAGTCAGCTCAGCGAACTACTATCAAGTTTGTCTGAAAAAGGCTTAACTTTAGTGTTAGTGTTGAACCGCTTTGATGAACTCCCTGATTTTATTGAAAACATAGGTGTTGTCGCTGATTGCAAACTAGCAATGGTGGGAAATAGGGAGTCAGTACTTGCTAACACGCTAATAACGCAATTACAGCATAGTGAGAAAATTAAACAGCTTTCTATCCCTGAAACTGAGGCTCCAACCGCAGATGAAAAACTGGATGACACGACACCTCGTATTATTTTGAAAAATGGAACTGTTAGCTACAATGACAAACCGATCTTGCACGGTTTAAATTGGCAGGTAAACCCAAACGAACACTGGCAAATTATCGGTGAAAATGGCGCTGGAAAATCCACCTTATTGAGCTTGATTACAGGAGATCACCCTCAAGGGTATAGTAATGACTTAACCTTATTTGGTCACCGTCGTGGGTCAGGAGAAACCATATGGGATATTAAGCGCCATATTGGTTACGTCAGCAATAGCATTCACCAAGAATACCGTGTCGCAACCAGTGTGCTCAATGTCATTATTTCCGGTTTTCATGATTCTATTGGCCTGTACCAAACCCCCTCTGATCGTCAAATACAATTAGCATATGAATGGCTAGCTCTGTTAGGTTTTTCTACGCAAACAGCTCAACAACCTTTCCACAGTCTTTCGTGGGGGCAGCAGCGCTTAGTCTTGATAGCTCGAGCACTAGTTAAACACCCTGCTATGCTTATTCTAGATGAGCCATTGCAAGGGCTTGATGGCCTTAACAGGTTGTTAGTTCTGCGGTTTATTGATGTAATGCTAAGACAAGGTAACACACAACTCTTATTCGTCAGCCATCATCAAGAAGACGCCCCTGCTTGTATTACACATCGGCTCACTTTTGTCCCTGATAATGGGAAATACCGTTACGATATTGAAAAACTTTAATTTTTGACTTATTTGCCAATAGACACGATGAAACTGTTGGCAAATTAATCTAATGTTTAATAGATGGTAACTAAGTTATACACAAATAACTCTTTGATTTTATTTTATTTATATTTTTTAGGTTATTTTAAATTAGAAAATTCACATAAAATCATTACACTGCGCCTATTCTAATAATTTAGACATCATAATGGATATTTTTTATGGCTTGGTTAATGTTAGCCTCTTCACTTGCAGTACTTGCAACACACCGTTTAATTGCTCTTTTTTTACTCGCTTGCACAATTATTACCGCAGCACTTACACACGTTATTGATTGGCAAGCGGTTCTACTATTGGTTTGTATTACAATAATTGCCATTATTCGTTTGCGTTTCCAACACTATCTATCCGCCAAAATTATTAGTGAAATCATCTTACTAATCTGTACGATTGGGTTATTTATTCACTTATTCCCTGGGTTTAATAACCTGAGATATCTTGATAACGTTACCGTAGGGGAACATAGCGCCCCTTTCACAATGTATTTTAATTTTGATAAAGCACTCGTCCCTTTTATTTTACTCGCCTGCTTACCAACGTTATTTGTCTGTCGGCCAGCCAAGCATGCAACTAAAATTCAATGGGCACTGCTGGTTATTTCTATGCCACTTTTATTGCTGGTCGCAACTGCTGCTGGCGGATTAACCTTTGAATGGCATTTTCCTAGTTGGTTACCTGCTTTTGTGCTCTGTAACTTACTTTTTGTTTCATTAGCTGAAGAAGCGCTATTTCGTGGTTATTTACAGCAACGTCTAACCCTTTGGTTGAGGTCTCCTTACCTCGCACTAGTGATTACCTCACTGTTATTTGGCGCTGTGCATTTTGCAGGTGGACCACTATTAATTCTCTTTGCTACATTAGCGGGTTTGATTTATGGCCTAGCTTGGATGTGGAGTGGTAAATTATGGCTGGCTGTATCGATTCACTTCGGGTTAAATTTGGGACATCTGTTATTTTTTACTTATCCAATTAAGTTGGTTTCTAATTAATGTTAACTAATTAAAAATTCATAATCACTCAAAAATTGGATGATCTTCACCGTAAAAAATCACTAACACGAATAATGTTAGTGATTTTTCATTATTATAGCCATGTTATCTATCGTTAATCTAATGACTAGTTTGATTAACATTCATTGGCTTAATTTCCCCAGACTCAATATTAAGATAAAAATCTCGACTTGGATTTCCTTGTAGGTATTTATCAATTACAGTGAAAATACTGCCAAAGCGTAATTTAAAAATATTCTCAAATGAACTATCCGCGTTAATTTTATCAGTCTCATTTGGTAATGACGATAACAAGGTTCCTGTGAGGAATCGATATTGGTTTAATCTTTCTACAGGTATATCTTGCAACGCAAGCTCGTCTGCATTACGTAAACGATAAAAATCCACAGCAAGGTCAAAACCATTCCATTTTGCAAAATCATTTAACTGATACCCTGTATTTTTAGCAAGAGTAGCAGCTTTATCACTGGCTTTTTTCCATGCATCGGAGTCTTTATTCAAGTAGATTTCGGTGACATTGACAGTTCCCGGGTCTTTAGCGCAAATTTCATGATTTTGACTCAATGGTGCCGTTAATACTTCATTATAAGCTTTCTTAGTATCTAACTGGCTTAAAATAAGCATCTCTTCGCCATTCAAACTAAATAACATTTGACGAATTTCACATGGCCATTCCTCTGGAATAAAACGTAAACGTGTCAGTTCAGTAATATGCCAGTTAGTGAAGTCATAATAATTATTCGCGCTTAAGATATCTTTATTCCAAAGATGCGACGAATTAGTATTTTTGAGGTGATCCCACTCTTGCTGATAGTGCTCAAATAACTCATCAAACCGAGGAACATCTTCTATTACAATGGTTTGTACATCAATTTCATTCGCATTTCTAAAATTCAATATTTTATAAGCAGGAACATATGCAGCCATTGAAGGAGCTTGAATATTAAAAAGTAAGCTGCCATCCGAATACTTACGTACACCTGTATCATTAAAATGCATATGACCGCCAACATGAACACCGATACCTGTTTTTGCCATTGCATGGCTAGTGTCTTCTTTTGGTGCCCTTTCTAACTGAAATTTACCTTTGCCAAAAATGGTTTCAAGGTCATCTGCTGCACCATTATCAAATTCAACCATCGGGAAATGGCTAAACGTGATTAATGTTTTATTTTGCTCTTTCGCGCGCTTTGCAACATCCGCCATCCACTCAACAGTCTGTTGTTTGTGTGTCAACATTTTGTTGTAACCCGCATTCCCCGACCCTGCAAAGTTTTTAGCTGCTTTAGGGTGATTAATATCTGCTTTTTCAGAAGGAACATAGACATTGGCATCAACGGCCATTAACCACAAACCAGGAATAGGCTCAACAAGGTAACTGCTGTCTGCAACATTAAAACAAGGCCCATATCCCTCTTGTTTATATTTACCGCCTGTTCCTTGAGTACAAATTTCATACTGCCTTTGGTTAAAATCACTGGCTTTTAAGGCTGCTTCATAGTTGTAACCTTGAGAACCATAGTTTGAGTATGGTGTTTCCCAATAAATATCTTCTGGTAACGGATTAATACCAAATGATTTCATTGCATCCATCACTCGACCATAACCACTATATACCATCTCTTCAGAGCAAATTGTTGGCAGCTCAGCTCCCGTTTCTATAACGGCAGTCTTTCCTTTATATCCCGTACACTCACTTGCCCCTAAACTAAAGATACGCTGCGTTTTACCATCAGTTCCAAGAAAATCTTCTTTTCCTGCTGGCATATCAAATGGACGGTTCGGATCATGATTCCCTGGTGTAGCAAAGAAACGCATACCATATTTTTGCTCGTACTCTTGCAATACTTTTACTAACCCACGTAAGTGAATAGGCTGGCCGTCATCAGTAAAATCACCAGGTAATGCAATAAGTTTAATACCTTTCTTACCTGCATCATCAAGTGCAGCACGTAGAGCAAAATAGTTTTCATTAAATAAACGCGTAGATGTTAATTGCGCATACATAGAACGAATAACGGCATTTTGACCACTTTTACTATTTTTTAATCCTTCAAATGCATTATCAGCAAACTGCCCATATACATCATGAAAATGGATATCAGGCATAAACGCGACGCGATAATTATAAGGTTGAGCCGTAGGGGCATTTGCCATTGCGACAGTTCCAATGGACATTAATGCAAGGGCAAAACTATATTTTAATTTATTGTTCATATTTGTTCCCTTTAGATAATTAACTATTTCTATCAGAAGTTATATGCAATGCCAACGCGATAACGCCACTGCCATGCATCACGGTAAGTTTGTCCATTTTTGACATATGAACCATCATCATAGGACACATACCCTAATTCAACATAAGGAACCCATGTCTTATTACCAATCCAAGACACATTCAGATTATGTGCATAATCCTTTTCTTTACCTTTATATGCAGGATAATCAGTATCAAATTTATATTCAAAGTCATAACTTAATGAAAAATCTTGCAGCTTATAACCTAAATAAAAATTACTCTGCCAATAATGCTGATTATCTTTTTTAGGCTTATTAGAGTTATCATAATGTCTTACGCCATAACGTAAACGAGTTCCAATATTAAAATCATCCGTTAAATTATAGGCAGCTTTGACACTGAATTTATAAGCCGTATCTTTATCTCCTGAATCTAGAGCAAAAGAAGGTGTTAAAACAAAATCTTTTGTGGCTTTATATTTATAACCAACTTCAACCTCATTTCCTTTTGATGATAGGTTTTCACCAAAACCACCATCTCGACTTCTCCATTTTCCTTCAAGGCTAAAATAAGTTCCATTTTGCATGCTATGGCCAATTTTGACACGGTCTTCATGGCGATGTTCATCCCCTAACCATTCATGACGATAGTCAATATATGTCGCATTCGCTGCTGTGCAAAATAATAATGTAGAGATACCTAGAGTTAAGTTTTTCATAAACTGATTCCTATAATTAATATTTATTTTTTATTTAATCGTTAAAACAATGATTCATTATCTATCTTTTATTTATAGATATACCCCTTATATTTTTAGAAAAAAACCATCCCATCCTTTTAAATAACTTAAAAGAAAATTAATTTATTAAAATTTTAATTTTTTATATTCTTATCTCATAACTCTAATTCCAGCTTCAATAATTCAACAATATCCTCTGATTTTTTAGCATTTAACATTTCATTTCTAAAAGACTCATGCATTAATTTACGTGCGAGAACAGAAAAGATTCGCATATGCTGATTTTCATCTGAATCATTAATTGTTAGCATAATTACTAATTTAACATTAACACTATCTCCCCACGCTAACTCATTCGGTAAACGTAATACAGAAATACTACTGTGTTTAACAAAAGGTGATTTACAGTGCGGTATTGCAATTGAGAAACCTAATGCCGTACTAAAAATCTCTTCTCTTTGCCATATTGCTTGTTCAACTTGTGATCCAGAGTCAGTTCGGTGATTAACTTCTAAATTATCAGTTAATCGTTTAATAACTTCCTCTTTACTTTCCATTCTTTCATCAAGAAAAATTAAAGACGGATCCAATACTGAATAATCATTTTTTGGCGTATTAGCAGAGATAGACAAACGAGATAGTTTATCTTTTTCAAACTTGAACCAATTATCTGCATATGTATCAGGCTCAATAATTAATAAATCGTATTGCGTATCTAATAATAAAACATGAGCAGATTGAATTGATTCAATTATGGAAGATGAAAGACATATTAAAGGAAGAGAGAAAGATTGTGCTAAAATAGCGGTATGTGATGTTTCTGCCCCTGAAGCCATCACAATACCTTGCAAATACTCCCCTCTCAATGCCAATAATTCGCTTGGTGTCAGTAATCCTTGGCAAATAATAATCGAATCTTCTGTTAATTTAGGAAGTTGTATTTTAGATTCGATACCAAGATGCCTTGCTATACGCAATCCCAGATCCTTAATATCTAACTCACGTTGGCGTAAATATTCATTACTACTGCTTCGAAATGGTAAGCTGAGCTCTTCAATTGCCATTGATAACGCAGCAATCGCATTATTTGCCTCTCTTGGTTCAAGTAAGCACGCTTCAATATCCTCATCATCCAATAATTGGCTTTGTGCCTCTAAAATATCAACCGCTGTTTTATCAGCTTGCTGAATATCTAGACTAAATTGTTGACGAGCACTTTGTAACGCACGTTTTAGTATTTCACATTGTTCTGATTGTGAATTTGATGGCTCTAATAATGAAATCTTTTGTAAATCAAAAGATTTCATATAGATAGCCCTACCTTTTGCAATCCCTTGGCTAACACCATAACCCTGAATAATTTGAGATGATGTCCGACTCAGATATATAGGGATCATTCCTTGCTCTGGTTTATCTTTTTTTGGCATTAATCCATCACAATGAATAAATTCTTGCTCAATAAATATCTTTAGTTTTTCATAAGCCAGATTTTCATCATCTCCACTGATTGTAAAATAACATTCATCACCAACAGCGACATCTGCCCCAACAAGAGCCAAAACACTTTTTGCATTGGCTTGGCGTAGTTTGCTTTTATTAAAAAGTAAAATATCTGATTGAAAACAAGCTGTTTTTTGCTCAATTGCACTCGCTGGTCTTGCATGAATACCATTAGGTAACTCACAATAAAATGGAAGTATTTGCATAATTTTTCCTTTATTAATTAGTCAATTAACCAAGACACAGGTGTACAAGGAGCTGCTTTATCTGTGTTTATGCATATAGACTCCGATAAAGTAACTTGATGTATCAACGTATTCGACTTAGGTTCTGTATAGGTTTTGGTTTCACTACTTGGGTTCCACCCACGTAAAATCAGTGACTCTTGATTCTGTGCTTTTTTCAACGTGCTGAAGTGCAGCTCACTATCCCACGTCAATAAACTATAATTATCAGGAAAAACAATATAATGAGGATTCGTTTTAAATTGAGACCAACCGGAATCTAGGTAACCAAATGCAGGTAAACGCCAATGCTCAATATCACGCCATAGTTGAGCGCTTTGGCCATTTTCTATCGGCAATACAGCAAAATGGAAATGATGAAGCCCCTGAATTTGTGATTCCGGTGACGGCAAAACCATACCTGATGCACGCCCTGGCCGCCAAGTTAGTTCTGCTTGGCCTAACCAACCCACACTGCGCAAAAGTGTTATTCTTATCATGTCAGGTTGATTGGCTGGGATTTCATACTCTCTTAGTCCTTCAGTAACGATACAAATACCTTTTTTATCATCATGTTGCATTACCAGACTTTGCATTGGATAAAGCGCTGTTGGTGCCTCTACCCAATTTTCACTTTGCCAAATATCCATATTGGCTGGATTATTTTCTCGCTGAATCAAACCAAAAGGTTGGTCTGCAAAGTGAAATGTCTGTTGAATTTCCGTAGGAATTTCAACCTGAATTCGATGGTCTTCAATGGTATTATCAATTGTGATTTCAACATCTAGCCATGCCTTATCATGAGGTAAAGAAACCTGCATTGTGGCAGATAAACACGCATTAACCTGTTTGGTTTGGCGAGCAATTGCATTCTGTGGTACTGGAATTCGCCAATTTAGAATAAATGAATCCATTAACGATGCTCTTACACAATTAAATTGCTGTAAGTGTCCATCACTACTAATTAACCAATCATCTTCAGGTGGCGAATAGTTATAATTATCTCCTTCGTCCCCACCATCAATTAATCTAAGAATATTTGGGTATTGTTGTTGATTACGTTTATCAGTTAATAACAATCGTCCTTGGTGCAGTTCAAGTTTCAGCCATTCATTCTCTAATGTATTTTCAGTTTGAATGTTTTGTTGAATTTCAAAACCTGAATTTTCCCCTTCAACCAAATAAAAAGTCTGATAACCACATGAAGGTAACTCTTTCACTTCAAGCAAGACTTCGCATTTCCGGTACCATGTCGTTGTCGTGCTATTCGCCAATTCTTGTACAATCAAAGACATATCTTGTTTTTCTTCATGAATAAGTTGCCAGCGGCAAGGTTTTCCTGCATCGTCTTTAATACAAAAATCATTTTCAGGTGTATAAAGAGTAATACGAACTTGAGCATCTCTTTTATGTGGCAACGAATTGAAAATGATAATTTTTTTACCATCTTGTTTTGCTTCAATCCCACGAGCAAGCATCTTCATATTAAGGTCAAACAATTGATTTGCACTTTCTAAACCATCTTGTAAGCGTGCTTTCACCATGCTATTAACACGATCAGAATTACATCCGCCGATACTATCATGAGCGTGTGACTGCATAGCTTTACGCCAAATATTGTCAATCGCAGTTTGTGGATAAGGTAAACCAAGCCGCCAGTTAATGGATAGAAGAGGCTCAAGTTGTTGACTAACAAATTGTTCTAATTTTGCATTTAATAATTTAATGTCCATTCGAGTAGAAAAAATACCACGATGTACACGCATATATTTCGGGCTCAGCAATTCACCATTAAATTCAGGTAGTTCAGTGCTATTTGCTTGTACAGCATCAAAAAATGCACTGAAACTACTTTTGACAAAATAATATTCCTTTTGAGCTTTATTTAATTGCTCAAGCATCGCAGGTACGGCATATTCAAAAGGGGATTGGTCATTACCATTAGGTAGTAATATTTGGTCTGAGTGAGCAAAACGGGCTTGTTTTTCCAAGATAGCAGGTAAAACGGCAGAGGCTTTTTCTGGATTATCAGGTAACCATTTCGCGCAGCCGTAGCCCCAAGGTAATACAGCAGTAGCCACACTATGACCTGACTGCGATTTCCAAATAAATTCACTACTTGCGACATCATGTTCACACCATCCACGCCATACGACCGCATGTTTGATAGCAAACTCTTGCAAAAACATAGGTAGCTGTGCACTTTGTCCAAATGAATCAGGCACATAGCCTATTGGCATATAACCGCCCCATTGCTCACAATCTACTTTTCCCAACAGTAAGTTTCGCGTGATAGATTCCGCTCCAACGACTAAAAAATCAGTTTGTGTGTACCAAGGGCCAATAAGAATTCGGCCTTGTTTAATTAATTTCTGTAAGCAATCACGCCTTTCTGGTGCAACCTGTAAATAATCTTCCAGCACCACGGTTTGCCCATCTAAAACAAAGGGGCCAAGAGAAGGATCTTCTTCTAAATGTTTAATTAAATCATTCATGAAATAATAAAGAACAATTTTTGAATCATTCTCAGTGAAATACCATTCACGATCCCAGTGCGTATGTTGAATTAAATGTACCATTTTCATTTTATGACCTTAAAATATTTTTAGCAGAACAGCCCCGTCACGTTATTCACGCTAATTAACACTGTACGACATTATTAAAATAACTCTCTAATTAACGACCGACTTTAAATTTAGGAATAGCTGTTTCTGTTTTTTTAGTTTCTATCGTTTCATTACCACGAAATATTAATAAAGAGCCAATAGTAATAATTGCAGATCCCACAGCAACCGATAATATATATATCGGCCATTTATCTACGGCTAACCACCCATAAAATCCCGAAATAGGAGCATGATTTATCGCACCTAGACCGACCGCCATAGCTGCACCTGTTGCTGCACCAATAATGTTAATGATAATAATCTTTGGATTAGCAAGAGCAAATGGGATCGCGCCCTCAGAAACGCTAATTAATCCCATTAGCGTAGAAGCTTTTCCTGCTTCTCTTAATGATTCAGGAAAACGTTTTGACCAAATTAGCGTTGCTAAACCGATCCCAATTGGGGGAATAATAATAGCAACTTGAGCTGCTGTATTTGGCTCGTAAATTTCCGATGCTAATAATGCCATTGCAGTGGTTACTGCGGCTTTATTAACCGGGCCACCAAGGTCAAATCCAACCATTGCGCCAATAACGGCAGCAAGAATTACTTTATTAGATCCCGACATTGATAAAAGCCATTGCTCCATACCATGATTAAGTGCCGCTAAAGGTGCACCAATCACAAATGCCATAATAATACAGGTGAGTAATGTACCACCTACTGGCAAAATAAAAATCGGTCCTGCTGATGCAAGTGATTTTGGTAATTTCGTATATTTAGCTAACAAACGTACAATATAACCAGCAATAAACCCTGCTGCTAAGGCCCCTAAAAACCCGGTGCCTAAATTACTTGCCAACAAACCACCGACCATTCCAGGCGCTAAACCAGGCTTATTCGCGATAGCAAAGCTGATATACCCCGCGACGATAGGTAACATAAGAGAGAGTGCTAATCCTCCAAAACCATCAAATTTATGAAGCACTTGGACGACGAAATTTGTAGCTTCCAGATGGCTAGAATCCCAAATATTATCAATACCATATAAAGATGCACCAATACGAGATATCCCCATAATCACTGCACCTGCGATAACAAATGGCAGCATCCATGACACACCCGTCATAATGGCATTTTTTATTTCCGTACCAATGCCTAGTTTCGATGTTCCATTAGACTGCCCCATTTTTCATTTCCTCCTCAATTGCATCAATAATTGCATCGCCATACTTGATTGGGTCTGCAACACTGCATTCAAGCTTAATCATCCCATTAAATCGCTCCTTATTAATAACAGCGACATCAGCAGCCAAAATGACCGCATCTGCTCTTGCTAAATCGTCACTGGTAATCTCATTTTCAATTCCCATACTCCCTTGAGTTTCAACTTTAATTTCATGGCCTCTTTTTTTTCCTATGATATCCAACGATTCAGCAGCCATATATGTATGAGCAACACCAGTAGGACAAGCCGCAACACAAACAATAAACATAACAACTCCTTAAAATTTAATTCAGGCAATAAAAAAAGCACAATGGCATAAATGCGCATTGTGCTTTTTAAAGGCAGCTAAAGGTAAAGAAATAATATTTCCAGGTGCACCACTAGAATGACGACAAATCATTATGTGGCGCAAACTGGACACAAGGAATAAAAAGATCAATTCGTGACGTTTACGAATATTTAATGATATTAAAGGATTAACATAAGCATTTCTTTCTAATTTAGTTAAATCGCTATCAAATACAGAAATATAAAGCTTCTGTGCACTCTGCCATAACTGCGACCAATTAACTGAGAAATCATTTTCAGATTGATTAGAATTCTCAGATTCATCTTTTTCAAGGGAAGCAATTGGTACAAACCAGCAAATTTTGCTTAATAAAGCTTTCATTTTGCTATCAAGTGATAGCAAAAATAAAATGCAGCCTTTAAAAAATAAAGCAAAATGTAAAGACATAGTGTCCCCCTTTAGAAACTAGTACCATTCTAAACGTATAAAATAGAAAATTACTGTGATTCCACCCTCATTTATTAAATTAAATAAAAATTAAAATGCTAAAAATATTAATGGCTATTTTCATTCTTCAATAAAAACCTGATTATCAAAGATTTATCTAAAATAAATTTTTTAGATAAATAATAACCTCACTGAAAACCTAAAAGTATAATAATCTAAGAATTTCGCAATACTATTAATTATTAATCTGAGCTTTTTATATTAATCCAATAGAAGCTATTTTTATATGTTTTTATATAGAATGTCATTTTTCTTATTGGCTAAATTTAAAGAGATACAATGAAACAAAAAAATCAAAAAACAATTAATTTAGGATAGAGGAATATAATAATTCGATTGATACCCCTAAAGCACCTAAATGATATTACTCAATATAAGATTATAAAATAACGCATAAATAAACATTAAAAAATTCAACCTTATCAATCCATTAGTCACTTTCATGCTCATTTTTCTTAGCTATATCATTAAAAAATTTAGAGTGAATGCATCCTTGAACAAAAATCATACGAAAAGAGAATCTAATGCTGTAAAATTATAGATAGAAGCAATAATCTCCAATAACTCGTAAAAAATAGCCATTACCGGTTCTTCTTGTTAGAGGTAATTGAGTGCTTAGATTGATATCTATCATGGGAATGCACAAACAATCATTTTACCACTTGCTGTATCGATTCAATTCGAGTTAAATTTAGAGTATCCACAGGATCTATGAACCTAGAAAACAAGTCATCACTCTCGTGTAAAATTTGTTTTTCGCATTGATAGGGAGAAAATGCAAGTTGCTACTAGCGTTCGAGTTGACTATCCCTATAATGTAGGTCAGCAATAATTCATTTTTAATTTGAGTGTACTGATAGGAGTTTTAGCTATGGCTGTAACTAAACTGGTTTTAGTAAGACACGGTGAAAGTGAGTGGAACAAAGAAAACCGCTTCACAGGTTGGACTGATGTAGAACTGTCCGATAAAGGCCGCGAAGAAGCAAAAATTGCAGGCCAACTGCTAAAAGACGAAGGTTTTGTGTTTGATTTTGCTTACACTTCCGTTCTGAAACGCGCTATTCATACTTTATGGAATATCCTTGATCAAGTTGAACAATCATGGCTACCCGTTGAAAAAAGCTGGAAATTAAATGAACGCCACTACGGTGCTCTGCAAGGCTTAGACAAATCAGAAACTGCGGCAAAATACGGTGACGAGCAAGTTAAATTATGGCGCCGTGGTTTTGCTATCACACCTCCAGACCTAGAAAAAGATGATGAGCGTTACCCAGGGCACGATCCTCGCTACGCGAAACTGTCAGATAAAGAATTACCCGTTACTGAAAGCTTAGCAACCACTATTGAGCGTGTCGTTCCTTACTGGGAAGAAGTCATCAAGCCTCGCGTTACTAGTGGCGAGAAAGTCATTATTGCCGCTCATGGTAACTCTCTGCGTGCTTTAGTGAAACACTTAGACAACTTAAGTGAAGATGAAATTTTGGAATTAAACATCCCAACTGCGGTACCAATGGTTTATGAGTTCGATGAAAACATGAAACCAATCAAACGTTACTATTTAGGTAACCAAGATGAAATTGCTGCAAAACAAGCCGCAGTAGCAAACCAAGGTAAAGCGAAGTAATTATTAACTTTATCTCTAAATATTGAAGGGCTAAGCCATATGCTTAGCCCTTTTTTCTTATCCATTTACTTCTATTCCTCAAAAAAACTTAACTCACTGTGTAAGAAATCCCAATAACCGATTATTATAGGGAAAACACATTGAAAGGTTGATAAAACAATAAAATGAACAAATTTAATATGTATGTTTGGGTTGGCCTTGTACTTAGCGCCAGTATCTTGGGTTCCCTGCTGTATATGATCCAAGGTGGCGAATTAGTCGTTGATGGTTCAAATGGTGCTGCTAATGCCGAGCTGATGAAAACCTTAATGATCATTGCTTGTATCAGCTTCCCAGTACAAATTATTAGTATGATGGTGATGACTTATAAACCTCGGTTATCCATTGTCCTTGCCGTACTCAGTAGCCTAGCATTAATGCCAATCACCATTGTATTTACCATGGGAATGATTTTCTCTGCGATCCGCTGGCGTTACCATCAGTTAACCCAATTTGATACCTCTTTAAATGTTCAATTTGACCAACGCGTTGAGTTCAACAAACGCAATAACCGTATTTTAGTTGTTGCACTTGGCTTAATCAGTATCACCTTTATTATATTAAGCCAAAGCTTAGGGATGTTCCTGTTTGTTTTCACCATTTTCCTTGGTTACTTTGGCAAAAAAGCGGGTGATGGTGTCTATTTAGCGATTAAAGACTCATATTTCTATATTCGCCCAAACATTTTCGCTTACTGTTATCGTATTCCATTAAAAGAGGTGGAATATACAAAAGGCGAGAAAGGCAAAGTACATTTTGATGTCCAGACCGATACTGAACGATTGCAATTAACGGCAACTCCGGCGAATGCAACACCGGAAGAACAGTCAAAATTGCATACCTTCATTAACCAAATTCAAAAAAAACAGTAAGTGGGCGACACAATGACTGCCGCTTGACAAGCCGGCAGTCGTTACGATTAATTTGCGTTAGGTATCATAGGCATTACAGGTGGAGTCAAGTTAATAATATTCACTTCATTAGGAGAACCTATACTAATAAAGTGATTATCTATGAACGAAACAGTCCATTCTCCCAAAATATCTACTGGAGAAAAACCACTATTCCCACTTAAATGAATTGTACTATTAGGATTTTTAATTACATATTCTTTAATAGTTTCATTAATAATAGAAACTATTCTTTTATCTTCTTTAACTTTATCTTTTAAACTTGATATAAATTCATTGTAATATTCAGCGCTAGGAAATGATTCTTTGTCCGATACATAGTCTGCCTCATATTCTAAAATTGATTTCTCAATGCGGGGGATTCCTTCCCGAATATATTTAACATCCTCCATATAATTATAGACATTATTGGAAATATATCCATTATCGTTATCTATTTCTGCATTCATTAAATTAAATATATATTCAACTTCATACTTGAAATCATTATTTAATTTAGGTCCAGAAATATTCGCTTTCAAATCATACCAAATTGCTGAATTCATTGAAGGATAATTTTTGCGAGACAAAATAGGCACTTCATCTAATTGACTTACCTTTTCAGCGAGAGGGCGGATTTGTTCTAAGATAGCCGTTCTTTTATCTGGGTTTTCAATGTACTCATTCATTAACTCAGATACCTTAATATTATCCTTATATTCACTTGCTCTTATGTTAAGATAATCATTTAACGAATCAATATATTTAAATGAATCGGTTTTATCTTTATCATTCCCCCAGCCTCCTCTAATGCTAATATCAATATCATTATTCAGTCTTACACGATCTTCCTCTAACTCTTTTCTAGCATTCATAATACTTTCTTGCATTATTTCTGCATTCTCTTTCAATTTATTAGAAAGTACTCTAAGATTGATTTCATAATTAATTCTTGATTTATCAGTTAATGCCATTTTATATACTCCTTTATATGAAAACTTAACTAACTTTAAAGAATGCCATTAATAAAAATGACAAAAAAATAATAATGCAGCTTAGAATAAAAAACTAATTTATTTTTTGTATAATAAAAAATATAAAATTCCATCGTGCTGTATATATATAAAAAAAGCCAGATATTAAAATATCTGGCTTGATGTACTTATTATTCTTAAATTATTTATTTCGACGAGCGATCACCGCATCTGATAACTGACGCAATACTTTTTCAGTATCACTCCAACCAATACACGCATCCGTCACACTTTTACCGTAAACTAATGGCTCATCAGATTCGAGATTCTGGTTACCTTCAACAAGATTACTTTCAATCATAATCCCTGTAATCGAACGGTCACCTTGGCGGATTTGCTCGCTAACGTCCGTCGCCACTTCCATTTGTTTTTCGAATTTTTTGCAGCTATTTGCATGGCTAAAATCAATCATGATACTAGGCACAAGCCCCGCTTTCTCTAGCCCTTCACGGACTTCTTGCACATGCTTAGCACTGTAATTTGGTTCTTTACCACCACGTAAAATAATATGGCAATCTGGGTTTCCGCTGGTGTTCACTATCGCAGAATGGCCCCACTTAGTCACTGACAAGAAACAGTGGGCTGAACGCGCTGAGTTAATTGCATCAATGGCAATTTTAATTGTGCCATCTGTACCATTTTTAAAACCAACAGGGCAAGATAAACCAGACGCTAGCTCACGGTGAATTTGTGATTCAGTGGTTCGAGCACCAATAGCTCCCCAACTCATCAAATCTGCCACGTATTGTGGGCTGATGACATCTAAGAACTCACCCGCGGTTGGTAAGCCTTGGTTATTGATTGTCAGCAATAATTCACGAGCAATACGTAAACCTTCGTTAATATCAAAGCTACAATCCATTTTAGGGTCATTAATTAGCCCTTTCCAACCTACCGTTGTGCGTGGCTTTTCAAAATACACGCGCATCACAATTTCCAGAGAACCTTTTAATTCCTCACGTAATTTACCCAAGCGCTCTGCGTATTCTAAAGCCGCTTTAGTATCATGAATCGAGCAAGGGCCAATAACTACCACTAAACGGTCATCTTTACCGGCTAAAATATTGTGGATTGCCAGGCGTGCTTCATGAACGGTAAACGCAGCTTTGTCGGTTGCTGGAAATTTTTCAAGTAGAGCAATTGGTGGTAATAATTCTTTTATTTGTTTTATTCTGACGTCATCGTTCTGATAATTCATACCTGTATATCCAATGTTTATTATTTTTACTGTAGTTGATTTACATGCCAAATTTATCCAAGTTGGTTTCGCCCGAACAAAGCGCAGAGTAGACAGCTGAATTCCTTCACTGTACTCGAAAGGATAAAAGATAATTAGCATCGAAATTTTAATCTAACCGTTCAACAGACATCTGTAAACAGGCAAGCGCACGATAAAACTAGGACTTTATTAGTAGCCAATTATAAAATGAGGTGAAATGTTGAAATTTAGCATGATAAGTAGGCAAAACTGGCATTTTTCAGAGCAAATAATAACTAAAACAGCTAAATGACGATAATGCCACTTTAGCTGTTTTAGATGATTTTTTCTGTCTAAGTACGAGAAATGGGCATGGAGCCGTTTTCTTTTGCTGATTTTATCCAAAGCCTAGAGCCATTTAGGGCGATACCTAATAAAATTAAGTATTCTAAGGACATGGCATAAACACCTTGAATAAAGAAAATCACAATACTGATGACGTTAATAATGACCCACAACAACCAGTTTTCTACATATTTACGTGTCATTAAAATCATCGCGACAACGGAAAGAATGGTCATCGTCGAATCCCAGAATGGGAAGGCATCAGGTTCTATTGCAGGCATTGCGAGGTTAGCGCCAAATAGATTTAATAACTCGACGGCCCATTTCGCCAACACACCAAATACCGCATCAATATTAAATGTCAGATAAATAATCGCGATAATTGAAATAACCAGTGCTATAGCTGCTTTTGGTAAGCTCAACCAACGAATTTTTAGCTCTGCTTGCTGCGAACTAGTAACTCTGCTCCATGCGTACCAGCCATAGATATTGGCGGCAAAGAAAAATATCTGTAATAATAGATTTGCATATAGCTGAATTTGAAAGAAAATAACTGCAAACAGAGAAACGTTAATTAACCCAAATAGATAATTAATCGTTTTTTCTAGACTCGCAAGTAGAATACAAAGTAAACCAGCAATGGTCCCCACGGCTTCAATGTAAGATAAATCATAAACCGATCCCCAAAGCGGGATCTGCACTAACGTATTGGCTGTACTAAAGAAATCCATCCCAAAATCCTTTATAAGTGTTCGTTAATGTTGTATTGCTCAGTATTTCATTGAAATTGTATTTTATTATTTTAGACTCTCTGCAAAATCTAGCATTTTATTTAATGGTCGTAATGCTTTTTCTCGTAATATCTCACTGACATGAATTTGATGGTCTTGCGAATTCCCTTCCAAAGCGTCAGTAATCGCTTTTAAGCCATTCATTGCCATCCAAGGGCAATGTGCACAAGTTCGACATGTTGCGCCCTCACCAGCTGTTGGAGCGATATAAAGCGTCTTCTCCGGGCAAGCTTGCTGCATTTTGTAAAAAATACCTTTATCCGTCGCCACTATCATCGATGGGTTAGGTAAATTTTGTGCTGCTTTAATTAACTGACTTGTAGAACCGACCGCATCTGCAAGGTCGACTATCGCTTGTGGCGACTCAGGGTGAACCAATACCGCAGCTTCAGGGTATAGGGCTTTCATTTTTTCTAATGATTGTGTTTTAAATTCATCATGAACGATGCAAGCCCCTTGCCAACACAGAATATCAGCCCCGGTTTGTTGTTGGACATAACGCCCAAGATGGCGGTCTGGAGCCCAAATTATTTTTTCACCTAAGCTATCAAGGTGCTCTATTAATTCAACAGCAATACTGGATGTGACTACCCAATCAGCCCGAGCCTTTACTGCTGCTGAAGTATTAGCATACACCACCACAGTTCTATCTGGATGCTCATCACAAAAACGGATAAATTCTTCTTCAGGGCAACCTATATCAAGGGAACATTGGGCTTCTAATGTTGGCATTAAGACTTGTTTTTCTGGGCTGAGAATTTTTGCGGTCTCGCCCATAAATTTCACTCCAGCAACAACTAAGGTAGATGCCGAATGTTTAGCCCCAAAACGCGCCATTTCAAGTGAATCTGCAACACAGCCCCCAGTTTCTTCTGCAAGTGCTTGAATTTCAGGATCAGTATAGTAGTGTGCAACGATTACCGCATTTTTCTCCACCAATAGCGACTTAATCTTCTGCCGATAAAATTCTTTTTCATCCGAGCTTAATCGTGCTGGTTTTGCTGGGAACGGATAAACTGACTGGTCAAAATCGATAAACACGCTCATTGGTTGCCTCTGTTTAGCAAAAAGCGATTTTATTACCTTATTCAAGTTTAAAACCGCAAGTTTACACACATTTTGTTTTATATACTAAACACGATACGCTAGTTTGCTCAATAAGTCTTCACTATTTTTACTTATCTAGCATCATTTCCTCCCTATTACCGATTTACCTCAAAGGATATACCAGACATCAAAGTAAAAGTTGATTGATCTTTGATTTATCAATAAATGGTGTTTAATTAGAAGGTTAATTTGTATATGTAATAGGGAGCGTACAAGTTAATTTTACATAACCCAAATAATTCGAACTGTGATATGCGACAAGGGAAATAGACGGGATGCATAGATAAACTCTGTGACTCGGCGAGAGTAGCCCAGTCACTTATACCTCAACTAAAAGCGCTGCAACTTGAAGAATTACGGTTATAAATGTCATGAAATGAAAAAGTAACAACCTACCTACTTGCATTGTAGGCAGGTATGATGAATCAAAGGAAGATATGCAACTAATATATTGGTATAGGTAGAAGAATGGATTCTATAATATTATCATGACTTACTACATTAGATAGAATTTGCTCTCTGCTATAAAGTCCTGCAATATTATCTGTTAAATTACTACCATCAATATGCCATTCTGATTTTATTTTATTTTTATTACTGATAACCTCACCTTCTTTAGTATTATCTTGTATTAATTTATCACTCGACATGTCCATTTCTTGTCTACATTCATCAACAATTTTAAGTTCATCATTCTCAGAATTACTAGTATTTAAACTCTCATCTAATTGGTTATTATAATGTAAATATCCTACCATATAAGATATATCATTTGCAGTGTATCTTACTTTAGCCAAGGAACCGTGAAAAGCTAAAGTATCCCCTTTAGCATCAATGACCAACTGGCTAACCCTGGCATCAGACTTGGATAACAGTCGGTGTAATCTAGAGCCAATATATGGATAATTACGAATTTTTTCTGTCACATTATCATAATCCTCAGCGATGTTTGGTGTAATGTTTTTTTTCTCTGCTGGGTTTTTAATATAAAAACTTAAGTTATCTTGCAGTTTCTGATAGCTATTTAGAGCATCCTTAACGGTATCGATATAATCTTTAATTCTATAAATATATTTTTTAGATTGAACATATTCAGAGTATGTTAGTTTACTTTCAAACAGGTCACTTTCGGCATCGAATATACTCTTACGTTTAGTTTCTGTTTTTAATATTTTTTCAGCTAACTCACCTAGTTCTGCATGAAGTTCTTGTATAATTCCATTCATATATTCATAATGTTTTTTTAATTCCAAAAAACATTCATCTCCGTTTAGTTCCTTTGTTCTCATTCCCATTTTAATTCCCTCTTAAAAAAACAAATAATAATTTGTTAAGCAATTAAATACAAATTTCATTTTAATATATAACAAAGTAAATTATACCTTATAAATATAGTTACAAATAATAAAATACAGAGTAATTTCAGAGTGCTTTCAAAAAGTAAAACTTAAAGTAAATTCAGATTAGCTATATCATCATTGTAATCTTTTTCATCCCCATGTTTAATGTAATATACTTTTAGCGATTAAGGCAATTTTGGTACTAACACAGCCGAATTTCTGATACCTCTCCTATAAATGTTAACGACTTTCCCTCACTTTAGAAAAAACTTAGTCATTTAAGTACTCTTTTCATACTTTTTACGTTTGAACCTTCGCTTTTCTACCTCTTTATCGGTATCGTAGCCATCCTTACTTAATTCATTAGGTCAGTTATGGAATCACCTGCATTATTAATAAATAAAATTATTTCAGTTTCATTGCTCGATCCAAGAATTGAAGCCGTGGTATTAACCGGCTCTCGAGGGCGAGAACAACATATCGATAGTTATTCTGATATTGATATCGAATTGATTGGCCACGGGGTGACAGAGCTATTCCAACAAACACATTGGGTTAATAACTTTGGTACCCCCTTGGCTGCTCTTCATTTACTTAACGAAGAAAATGATGCGCCAGACTGGCCTACTTGCTTGGTGATCTATGAAGAAGGCCGCAAAGTTGATTTCACTTTTGCAGAACCTGAGCGTCTCGAAAAAATGAAGTGTGAAGGTTTAGATGCGACATTTTCACGGGGCTTTACTGTTTTATTGGATAAAACAGGGATCGCTAATGGCCTGCCTGAAATTGCCAATTCAACATCTTTACAGCCAAAGCCTGTTAGTGCCTCTGAATTTGCCGAGATAATCACCGATTTTTGGCATGAGGCTCATCAAGTCGCCATCGCACTCACACGAAATGAGTTATGGGTGGCATGGTCGCGAAGTGCAGATATGAAGCAGTATTTTCTCACACTAGTTGAAAACCTAGTTTCTCTGCAAGGTAAGCATGTTTGGTATAAAGGCCGTCAATATCACGAATGGATGCCTAAACCCTATATCGAGGCATTGGAGGTCATTTTTAATTGTGGAACGGCTCACAGCGCTTCATTGTCTCTTCAGTGTTTGATGCGCTGCTTTAATGAAGTAGCTACCGAGCTCGCTAGCCTTCAAGGCTTCAATGATATGCAGCTTATGGCAGAAAAAATGCAAGAACTGCTTATTGGCATTTTGCAGGATAACGCCCTACTCCCTGAAACACTGTAAAATAAGATAAATATAAATGAAGCACAGCAAAGGAATGCGGTGCTTTTATTGTTGTGAGCGATTAGACAACTAAGTACTTACTTAGGTAAATATTACTTGGATTGCTTGCTTGATAATGGCTTGAGATGGTGGGTCGTGCAGGATTGAAATCCTTCGGATTTGCCCTACGGGCTGAACCTGCAACCAGCTTGTCGAGGTATGGCTTAACGACTGAGTGTTTACTTAGGTGAGTATTGGCTTGGATCGTTTGTTTAGGAATAGCTTTGAGATGGTGGGTCGTGCAGGATTCGAACCTGCGACCAATTGATTAAAAGTCAACTGCTCTACCGACTGAGCTAACGACCCATCTTGGAAGTTCTGATTTTTTTACTGCTTAGATGGTGGGTCGTGCAGGATTCGAACCTGCGACCAATTGATTAAAAGTCAACTGCTCTACCGACTGAGCTAACGACCCATCTAAAACAATATTTCCAACTAAATTTCTTTTTGTATCTCGAGATTTTTGGCTAACCACATTCTCGTCTCAACGGCGGCCTATATTACTGATTTCTGACGAGGGTGCAATGATTTTTTTTAAAAAAAAGTTTAAATGCGCACTTATCATACTGATAACCCCGAAATATTCGGTAATATTGCTTCGGGGCTATAAATTAAAGTGTACTCAGCTTTTTTTCGGCTAATTTTGAACCAGCACTGTTTGGATATTGTTTCAATACCTGCTGGTAAACAGCTTTCGCTTTATCTTTTTGTCCCTTATCTTGCATGATCAGCCCAACTTTATATAAGGCTTCGCTGCTTTTTTGGGATTTAGGATACTGCTTAACTACAGTGGCGAAATAAAAAGCAGCATCGTCTTTGCTACCTTTATTGTAGTTTAACTGCCCCAGCCAATAGTTGGCGTTAGATTGATACCCAGACTTAGGGTAGGCTTTAATAAAACCTTGTAATGCACCTATTGCTTGGTCAATTTGAGCTTTGGATTTGCTTTCCATCGCTAATTTGACTGCAGCATTGTAATCATCTTTCTCATTTCCACCTGTATTGGCCGCTGCCGTAGGTGTCGCTGAGGAAGATGATCCATTTGATGCGCTAGTGTCAGGTGTTGCTGTATCGCCTGAGGTTGCTGAATTACCACCGCCCGCATTGTCTAATTGCATGTATAAATCTTTCTGACGCTCAATGACTTGATTCAATTTGTATTCACTTTCTTGAATCTGACCACGTAACATGTCGATGTCGCGTTGATTGTCAGCGAGTTGCTGTTGAATTTGATACAGAATTTGACCTTGAGAGCTAACTGCTGTCTCAAGTTGGGTAAGGCGGTCTGCTGTTGAACCAGATCCGACATTGTTGATTGGCGCTTGGGCAATAGCGGCCCAAGGGGCCGCTACGCCAACCAATAACGACAGACCGACTAGTAAGTGTCTGAAGTTACTGTTCATAATAGATAATTTCGCTTATCTATTAGTATGCAATGACTGCACGACGGTTTTTCGCGTAGTCTGCTTCAGTGTGACCTAACACAGCTGGTTTTTCTTTACCGTAAGAAACCAGTGAAACTTGGTCACCAGAAACACCTTTGCTTTGCAGGTACATTTTAACTGCATTAGCACGACGCTCGCCCAGCGCGATGTTATATTCTGGAGTACCACGCTCATCCGCATGACCTTCAACAACAACACGTACAGATGGGTTGCTACGCAGGAATGCTGCGTGTGCATCTAACATTTCAGCGTACTCTGGAGATACGTTGTATTTGTCAAAGCCAAAGTAAACAGTGTTGTTTTGTTGCAGCTGTTCCATTTGCTGACGTGCCAGCTCTTCCGCAGACAGACCAGTATTAGTTTGGTTAGTAGAAGTATCTACGCCATCTTGGTCATTGTTTTTGTTAGAGCTACAAGCTGCGACTGCCATGATTGGTAACGCGATCATCAGCCCTTTAAGCACTTTATTCAGTTGCATCGTTTTGATCCTTAATATTTTTTGCCACACATTATTATTATGCATCACAGATACGGCGACCAGGCAGGAAATTTAACCTGTCCATCGGTAGCCGGAAGACGCGCTTTGAAACGCCCGTCGGTCGAAACTAGCTGCAATATAGTCCCCAAGCCTTGAGAGGAGCTATAAATTACCATAGTGCCGTTAGGTGCGATACTCGGCGTTTCATCTAGGAACGTTTTCGTTAAAAATTCAACGTTATTCGTTGCCAGATCTTGTTTGGCGACATGTTGCTGACCGCCACCGGAGCTGACCATCACTAAGAAAGTACCATCCGGGCTAACATCAGCGTCCTGATTTTGTGTTCCTTCCCAGGACACACGCTCAGGGCTGCCACCATTAATATTCATTTTATAAATCTGCGGACGTCCTGCCTGATCTGAAGTATAGACTAAAGTTTGGCTATCTGGCATCCAGCTTGGCTCGGTATTGTTACTACGACCATCGGTTACCTGACGAATTTGCCCACTCGCTAAGTCCATTACATATAAATTCAAGCTGCCTGTTTTAGACAATGCAAATGCCAGTTTAGTCCCATCCGGAGAGAATGCAGGTGCCCCATTGTGACGAGGGAATGATGCTACCTGACGAACCGCTCCTGTCGATAAGGTTTGAATGACAAGTGCTGAACTGCCGCTTTCAAATGTAACATAAGCCAGTTTTTCACCATCTGGTGACCATGCTGGCGACATCAAAGGTTCTGGTGAACGGTGAACCGTAAACTGGTTAAAACCGTCGTAATCAGAAACACGTAATTCATATGGGTACTGACCGCCTTTGTTGACAACAATATAAGCAATACGTGTACGGAATGCACCACGAATACCTGTCAATTTTTCAAAGACTTCATCACTTGCAGTATGCGCTGCATAACGTAACCATTCT
The DNA here is from genome assembly GCF_032706145.1 of Providencia sp. PROV040. NCBI lineage: Bacteria > Pseudomonadati > Pseudomonadota > Gammaproteobacteria > Enterobacterales > Morganellaceae > Providencia > Providencia sp. PROV040. Next base: position 3,504,824 of record NZ_CP120530.1, read on the forward strand.
TTTGTTACTTTATATTGGTTCTGAGATAAAACAGCACCTGGGTTAGCCGCGACATCGACTAACTGATAGCTAACAACAAAGCTACCATCTGCTGCAGGCTGTACTTGCCCCACAACAACTGCGTTAATACCTAACGCTGTCCACGCTTCAGGAATCACTTCAGAAGCGGTACCCGGTTGTTGAGGCATACGGCTTGGTTCGATAGGGTTAAATTTCCCGCTATTGCGTAAATCAGCACCGACTATTTGGCCGACTTCTTGTGGTGGTGCACCGGCACCTGACCATTTGAACGGAACAACACCAATAGGTTGAGCTGAGTTAACACCTTCAGTGATCTCAATACGTATTTCAGCCTGAGCCACTGTCGCCCATAGCATTAGGAACCCTAAAACTACTTTAAAAGCCTGCTTCATTCTTATCTCCCTTACTGCGGATTATTTACTACCGCAATAATTCGCTGAATTTTAACAAAGGTATAATAACAAAACTAGATACCACACAAACTATTTATGCTATTGCCTTAATAATATCAATACAGACTGCTCTGAGTTATTGAATATTAAGGTTTAAACACAACCGTGCTACCTGCTTTATTAAACGTATCATAGACTTCTCTGCTAGGTGGTTTAGGCATCGTTGCAAGTTTTGCTGCTCGGATTGCTGCATCACAGAGTGCCGCGTCATTGGCCGGGCTATTTTTTGGTGTAATACTCACCAATAACCCATCTGGCGCGAGCTTCAATTGAAGTTCACAAGTACGCCCACGGAAAGTATCTGAATCATAAAACTTACTTTGGATAGCCGCTTTGACTTTACCAGCATAGCTGTCCACATCAGCATTGGATGCCCCTGATTTTTTACCGCCACCTTTTCCAGCTGCAGCTTCGCCACCTTGCTTGCTAGGGCCTGATGCCGTTAAATCACCAAGCAAATCGTCAACGGAAGCCGCATTTTTTGCAGCCTCAGCCTTAGCTTTTGCCGCTTTGGCTTTCGCTTCTTTATCTGCTTTTTCTTTGGCTTCCTTATCGGCTTTAGCTTTAGCTTCTTTCTCAGCTTTTACTTTAGCGTCCTTTTCTGCTTTTTCCTTGGCTTCTTTTTCGGCTTTCTCTTTAGCTTCTTTTTCAGCTTTGGCTTTCGCCGCTTCTGCTTCTTTCTGAGCTTGTGCCTCAGCTTTCGCCTTTTCAGCGGCTTGCTCTTTAATTAATTTTTCTTTTTCTGCTTTCGCTTTCGCGGCAGCTTCTTCAGCTATTTTTTGCTCTTCCTTCGCTTTTTTAGCCGCTTCTAATGCTTTTTTCTGTTGTTCTTCGGCTTGCTTTTGTTGCTCCGCCGTTGCACGCTCAGTTTTAATACGCTCTTCTTCAAGCTGCTGAAGACGCTTTTGTTCCTTTTCTTGCTGCTCTCTAAGCTCAGCCTCTTGCTTTTGTTCTTGCTCTTTACGCTCTTTCGCCGCTTGTCTGACGTTATTTTGCTGCCTTTGCATTTCTTCATACTGCTCAACAACCACGCCAGGGTCAACCATCACCGCATCGATGACAGTTCCCTCTTCTCCGCCACCACCAAGTTTGACGACGGAAACTAAAGAGCCTATAACAATCAAGCCGATCAATAGGACGTGCAATACAATTGACATCACTAATGATCGATTTAAGTTATCTTTTTTCTCTTTTGTTTTTCCCACTCTGGTATCCAAAAAAAGAATTGTGACTTATTCAAACGACAATAACCCAGCCTAAATAGGCTGAGTCATCAAGCCAACCGATTTTATCCCTGCGCTGTGTAATATATTCAGCGCCTTAATCACTTCTTCATAAGGGACTTCTTTTGCTCCACCAATCAAGAAAATCGCTTTTGGATTTTTCTCTAATTGAGATTTTGCTTCTGCCGCAATTTGCTCTGGTGGTAACAATTCTAGAACCTCACCATCAAGACGCATATTATATTGGCCAACCCCCGACACTTCTAAAATAATCGGTGGGTTATCACTTGATGAAACGGTTTGTGTATCTGTTGCATCCGGCAATTCAACTTCCACACTTTGAGAAATAATCGGTGCTGTTGCCATAAATATCAGCAACAGTACCAACAATACGTCCAGTAATGGAACAATGTTGATTTCGGATTTCAGCTCACGTCTGCGACTTGTGCGCGCCATTCGCTTATCTCCCCCGTCTTATTTCTTATCAGCAGAGAAAGCTTGACGATGCAAGATGGCTAAAAACTCTTCCATAAAGTTATCGTAGTTTTGCTCTAATTTGCTGACACGTAAGTTCAAACGGTTAAATGCCATAACTGCAGGGATCGCTGCAAACAAACCAATTGCGGTTGCAATCAATGCTTCAGCAATACCCGGTGCAACCATTTGTAATGTTGCTTGTTTTACCGCGCCCAATGCAATAAATGCATGCATAATCCCCCAAACGGTACCAAATAAACCAATATAAGGGCTAATTGAGCCAACAGTACCTAAAAATGGGATATGCGCTTCAACTGATTCAAGTTCACGATTCATTGAGATACGCATTGCACGAGAAGCGCCCGTGACAACCGCATCTGGCGCATGAATATTCGCTTGGTGTAAACGAACGAACTCTTTAAAACCAGAATGGAAAATTTGTTCGGCACCACTCAATTCATCACGGCGAGCTTGGCTTTCTTTATATAAGCGCGATAACTCGATACCTGACCAGAACTTATCTTCAAATGCTTCAGCCTCACGAGTTGCCGCATTTAAAATTTTCGTTCTTTGAATAATGATCGCCCATGATGCGATAGAAAAACCGATCAAAACGAACATAATGAGCTGAACCAAAAGGCTCGCTTTAAGGAATAAATCCAGGATATTCATGTCAGTCACTGTTTAAACTCCGCGACAATAGACTTAGGAAGCGCAATCGGCTTCATTTTTGATGTGTCCACACAAGCAATAAGGGCATTTGCCCCACAAAGCAGGTTACCTTGCGAATCAACTAACCTTTGCTGAAAAGTTAATGAAGCGCGTTTCATTTCAATAATTTTCGTTTCAACTTCCAGCAGGTCATCTAGCTTAGCGCCTTTGACAAAATCAATTGTCATGCTTCGCACAACGAAGCCAAGGTTTTCAGCAAGCATACTTTGTTGATTGATACCTTTATTTCGCAGCATTTCGGTTCTTGCTCGCTCAAAAAAGGCTAAATAGCGTGCATGATAAACAACACCGCCCGCATCTGTATCTTCATAATACACGCGAACAGGCCAGCGAAATAACATAACAATCACTCCGTCTTAGGTTAAATTAATTAACGGTGCCACTATACGCAAGACAGTGCCAGTTTGGAATCACTTTGAAAGTAAAGATATCAAAAATAATTATGGGTCCATTGACCCATAATTAGCAATTAGAATTATCTAAAGACCTGAAAAAGTCCCCAAATAAGAATGATGGCAGCTGGCAATGGATGGAAAATTGCACGGAAGATAACTTTTTTAGGTTTAAAACCCACACCAAAAATCATCGCGGTACATGTTGCCCATATTAACAACAGCCCTTGCCATATCTGAAATGAACTCGTTTTCGCAGCAAATAGGGTTGGATCCCACATGACTGCACCTGCAGTTACTAAAGCTAAAATAAGGATAAGGGCCCTTATCGGCCCCTTATCCAATAGCTGATAGGTTTTATCCACCAGCATTTTTATTACTCACCATCTTTAGCTGTTTTAGAGTCTTCTGAGTGCTCTAATGCTAATGCTGCAATCACTGCAAAACTACAAGCTAACAGCGTGCCGAGGATCCAGGCGAAATACCACATAGTTATGCTCCTTAATACAGCGAGTGCTTGTTGCCTTCGATGAAGTTTTTGTCCAAACGACCGAACATTTTGTAGTAACACCATGCGGTGTATGCCAGTACGATTGGAACAAAGATAATAGCAACAACAGTCATCACTTGCAGTGTGAACAAGCTAGATGTTGCATCCCACATGGTCAAACTTGCGTTTGGCATGATGCTTGAAGGCATGATGAATGGGAACATTGCTACACCACAGGTTAAAATGATACAAGCGATAGTTAATGAAGAACTCACAAACGCCCAACCATTTTTGTCTGCTTTACTAAACAGCATTGTGATTAACGGTAGTGCTACACCTAGAGCAGGCAACGCCCACAGAATTGGGTAAGTGTTGAAATTAGTCAACCAAGCACCTGATTCAACTGCGACTGTTTTGTTGAGTGGGTTAGAAACACTCAATGTATCGATAGTTGAAGTAACAACATAACCATCAATACCCATTACTAACCAAACACCTGCGCCTGCGAAAGCAACTAAAGTAACTAATGCACAGATATAAGTCGCTTTACGAACACGTAAGTACAGTTCACCCGTGGTACGCATTTGCAAATAAGTTGCACCTTGCGTCACAATCATCATTAAGCCGACAACACCCGCTAACAGACCATATGGGTTTAGCAGACCAAACAGGTTACCTGTATAAGTCAGGTACTGCTGGTTATCGATTTGTAGTGGAACACCTAATAACAGGTTACCAAACGCAACACCGATAACTAATGGTGGAACGAAACCACCAATAAACAGACCCCAGTCCCACATATTACGCCATTTTGGGTTCTCCAGTTTTGAACGGTAGTCGAAACCAACCGGACGGAAGAACAGTGCTGCTAATACCAAAATCATAGCGACATAGAAGCCGGAGAATGCCGCAGCATAAACTTGTGGCCATGCAGCGAACATAGCACCACCCGCGGTGATTAACCAAACTTGGTTACCATCCCAGTGAGGTGCAACTGCATTAATCATGATACGGCGTTCAGTATCTGTTTTACCTAAGATAGGTAATAAGAAGCCAACGCCCATGTCAAAGCCATCTGTGACAGCAAACCCAATCAGTAATACACCGATAAGGATCCACCACACAAATCGAAGAACTTCATAATCAAACATAAGTGGACTCCTATTTACTGAACGTCGTGTGCAGAAGTGTTTTTCTGTTCAAAGTGGTAACGACCGGTTTTCAGGCTACTTGGCCCTTTACGAGCGAATTTGAACATTAAGAACATTTCAGCAATTAAGAACAGTGTGTACAGACCACAGATCAATACCATAGAGAAGATCAGGTCATGGGTTGTCAAGTTGGAGTGTGCAACCGAAACCGGTAACACTTCACCAATTGCCCATGGCTGACGACCATATTCAGCAACGAACCAACCCGATTCAATTGCAATCCATGGTAATGGAATACCGAGTAGTGCAATACGCAGCAATAGTTTATTTTGACCAATACGGTTACGAACTACTGACAGGAATGCCCAGCCAATAATCAACAGTAGCAGGAAGCCAACACCAACCATGATACGGAATGCCCAGAACAGAGGCCCAACGTTAGGAATACTATCTTTCACTGCTTTTTGGATTTGAGCTTCAGTTGCATCAACAACATTTGGTGCATATTGTTTTAACAGAAGACCATATCCAAGATCTTTTTTGCTTGCTTCGAATGCCGCACGCAGTTCAGGATCTTTATTACCTGCAAGAAGTTCTTGTAACTGACCGTATGCAATCATACCGTTACGAATGCGAACTTCGTGTTGTTTCATTAGGTCTTTCAAGCCTAAAACAGGTGTGTCGACAGAACGGGTTGCAATGATACCCATCGCCCAAGGAATCGAGATAGCAAATTTATTTTCTTGTTTCTCGGTATCTGGCCAAGCGATTAAGTTAAACGCGGCTGGAGGAGCATGAGTTTCCCACTCAGCTTCAACGGCTGCAAGTTTCGTTTTTTGTACGTCACCCATTTCGTAACCTGATTCATCACCAAGAACGATAACAGATAGAACCGCTGCAATACCAAAACTTGCCGCAATTGCAAAAGAACGCTTAGCAAAAGCAACATCACGACCTTTAAGCAGGTAGTAAGAGCTAATACCTAAGATAAACATTGCACCGGTACAATAACCTGCAGCAACTGTGTGGACGAATTTAACTTGTGCGACTGGGTTCAAGACTAGCTCAGAGAAGCTAACCATTTCCATACGCATGGTTTCAAAGTTGAAATCAGCAGCGATTGGGTTTTGCATCCAACCGTTCGCGACCAAAATCCACAGAGCAGAGAAGTTAGAACCTAAAGCAACTAACCATGTTACAGCAAGGTGTTGTTTTTTGCTTAAACGATCCCAACCAAAGAAGAATAAACCAACAAAGGTAGATTCTAAGAAGAACGCCATCAAACCTTCGATTGCAAGAGGTGCACCGAAGATATCTCCAACGTAGTGAGCGTAGTAAGACCAGTTAGTACCGAATTGGAACTCCATGGTCAAACCCGTTGCAACACCCAGAGCAAAGTTAATACCAAATAACTTACCCCAGAACTTAGTCATATCTTTATAAATTTGTTTGCCTGACAGTACATATACCGTTTCCATGATCGCAAGCAAAAACGCCATACCTAGCGTTAATGGTACGAACAGGAAGTGATACATCGCAGTTAAGGCAAACTGTAATCGTGACAGTTCGACAATATCAAACATCTTGACTCCTTGCTCCTAGCAGGAAGACACCGACTTGCGGCAACCCAGCTTCCAGTTTTAAATACTTAGAAAGCCTCTTAACTACCAGCAAAAAATGCCTCAAAACAACAAATAATTAACAAAATTAAAAGAACAAACGTTACTATAATAATAGTACGCCTATCTTCACACACAATAAACTTCTTTTACGTGACTCAGATTTGAATTCTGAATTTACATCAATAATTATACCCTTTAATAGAAAACCGAGTATTTGATCGAGCACCAATTTAAGCAATTTGAACAAATAAAGCCAGAGGCAATGAATTGATTTACGTCAATTTTTTTCCTGTTGTTAATTGATATACCTGTCAGTCAATTAATGGTTATTTACTTGTTAAAATGCTGTTATTGATAATGATACAAATGTTCTTAATTTTTCCAAAGATTAACAAAAAATATAATCATTGAATTAAAGCCTCGAAAAAAGAATATTTAATTTGTAATAGTATCTTATTTTAAACTTATTATGAATTTTATTAATATAGCCGTTTTTATCAACTAAACGGTTATATTGGTTTAATTGAATTGTCGTCAATATTATAAAATTGACATGCCGCAATTTTGCTATTTTTTGCACAAAATGCGATTAGCGCCTCCCCTACTCGTCTAATTGCCCCTCATTATCAATTTTCCTTCATATAAGCCTGTAATACGCATTTTTAAGTATAGACACTCTTTTCAGAAAACCGCATAACCACATAAAATTTGTTTGAAATGTTTTTGTAAACCATAAAAAAACCCGCGCTCACATGAGCACGGGCTTTCGTCTCTTACTCTTGCTAGTTGCCTAGCAAATCACTTATTTGTTCAGTAATGATTTTACTGCATCACCGATGTCTGCAAGGCTACGAACGGTTTTCACACCAGCCGCTTCTAATGCAGCAAATTTCTCATCAGCTGTGCCTTTACCGCCAGCGATGATTGCACCTGCGTGCCCCATACGTTTGCCTTTTGGCGCAGTTACACCTGCGATGTAACCGACAACAGGTTTAGTGACGTGCTCTTTAATATAAGCCGCCGCTTCTTCTTCTGCGTTACCACCGATTTCACCGATCATGACGATAGCTTCAGTTTGCGGATCCGCTTGGAATAATTTCAGGATATCAATGAAGTTTGAACCTGGGATTGGGTCACCACCAATACCTACGCAAGTCGATTGACCTAAGCCTGCATCTGTTGTTTGTTTAACAGCTTCATAAGTCAACGTACCTGAACGCGAAACGATACCGACTTTACCTGGCATATGGATATGACCAGGTTGGATACCAATCTTACATTCACCCGGAGTGATAACACCTGGGCAGTTAGGCCCAATCATACGAACGCCTGCTTCGTCTAATTTCACTTTCACTGTCAGCATATCCAACGTTGGGATACCTTCAGTGATGGTGATTATCAGTTTAATGCCTGCATCGATAGCTTCTAAAATAGAATCTTTACAAAATGGTGCTGGAACATAGATAACAGAGGCTGTTGCGCCCGTTGCTTCTACAGCTTCACGAACAGTGTTAAATACAGGTAGACCTAAGTGAACAGTGCCACCTTTACCTGGAGTCACACCACCGACCATTTGCGTGCCATAAGCAATCGCTTGTTCTGAGTGGAATGTACCTTGACCACCAGTGAAACCTTGGCAAATTACTTTAGTGTTTTTATCGATTAAAATAGACATTATTTAGCCTCCGCTGCTGCTACTGCTTTCTTAGCTGCATCTGTCAGGCTATTTGCAGCGATGATGTTCAAGCCGCTATCTGCCAGTTTTTTAGCACCTAACTCTGCATTGTTACCTTCTAAACGCACAACTACCGGTACATTTACGCCAACTTCTTCAACTGCACCAATGATGCCGTCTGCAATCAGGTCGCAACGAACGATACCACCAAAGATGTTAACAAAAACCGCTTTCACGTTTTCATCAGAAAGAATGATTTTAAATGCTTCAGTTACACGCTCTTTTGTCGCGCCGCCGCCAACATCTAAGAAGTTAGCTGGTGCGCCGCCGTGTAATTTAACGATGTCCATCGTACCCATTGCAAGGCCTGCACCGTTAACCATACAACCGATGTTGCCGTCTAATGCAACATAGTTCAGTTCCCACTGAGCTGCTTGTGCTTCACGCGCATCTTCTTGTGATTCATCACGCAGTTCACGGATTTCAGGTTGGCGATATAACGCGTTGCTATCGATACCTAATTTACCATCTAAGCAAACTAAATCACCCGCAGTGCTGATAACCAGTGGGTTGATTTCAGCTAATGCTAAATCACGTTCTAGGAATAATGTTGCTAGGCCCATGAAAATTTTCGCAAATTGGCTAACTTGTTTGCCAGTTAGACCTAATTTGAATGCTAACTCACGACCTTGGAAAGGCATTGGGCCAGTCAGTGGGTCGATAATCGCTTTGTGAATTAACTCTGGGGTCTCTTCTGCGACTTTCTCAATTTCCACGCCACCTTCGGTAGAAGCCATGAACACAACGCGGCGAGTGCTACGGTCAACAACAGCACCTAAATAGAGTTCTTTATCAATGTCAGTCGCAGTTTCAACTAAAATTTGGTTTACTGGTTGGCCATTAGCATCTGTTTGATAGGTAACTAAGTTTTTACCTAACCAGTGTTCTGCAAACGCTTTAACTTCATTGATATCGCTAGTGACTTTCACGCCACCCGCTTTACCACGTCCACCAGCGTGAACTTGGCATTTAATTACCCATGGGCCGTTACCAATTTTTTTAGCTGCATCGACGGTTTCAGCAACTGATGAACAGGCATAACCTGTCGGTGCAGGCATCCCATAACGTGCAAACAACTGTTTTGCCTGGTACTCGTGTAAATTCATGATGTTCTATCCATAATTGAGTCTGAAGAGGCGTTTATTCGCCTCCTGCAATTGTTACTGATTTAGCAACCCGCGAACGGGTTGCATCGGTTACTTCAGACCGGGCAAGTTGTACCCTGCCCTGTTATGTTGCTATACGTCCAGCAGTAAACGAGTTGGGTCTTCCAGCATATCTTTGATAGCGACTAAGAAGCCAACTGACTCACTACCATCGATTAAACGGTGGTCGTAAGACAGTGCTAAATACATCATAGGAAGAATTTCTACCTTACCATTTACAGCCATAGGGCGGTCTTTAATCGCATGCATGCCTAAAATCGCGCTCTGTGGTGGGTTAATGATAGGTGTAGACATCAGAGAACCGAATACGCCACCGTTAGTGATAGTGAAGTTACCACCACTTAAGTCTTCGACAGTTAATTTACCGTCACGACCTTTGACAGCCAGTTCTTTAATTTTCTTCTCGATATCAGCCATGCTCATTGCATCGACATCACGCAGCACTGGCGTTACCAGACCACGAGGTGTTGATACAGCAATACTGATATCGAAATAGTTATGGTAAACCACATCATCGCCATCAATAGAAGCATTCACTTCTGGGTAGCGTTTCAGTGCTTCAACCGCAGCTTTAACATAGAAAGACATAAAGCCTAAACGAACACCATGACGTTTTTCGAATACTTCGCCATATTGTTTACGTAAGTCTTTGATTGGTTGCATGTTGACTTCGTTAAACGTCGTCAGCATTGCAGTCGTATTTTTCGCTTCTAACAGGCGCTCTGCAATACGTTTACGTAAACGAGTCATTGGAACACGTTTTTCACTACGGTGCGCTAAAGGCGCTTGTGGCGCTTCTGGTGCTTTCGCTGCAGGTGTCGCAGATTTATTTGCCGCTAAATGTTTTTCAACATCTTCACGAGTTAAACGACCGCCAACGCCAGTCCCTTTGATATCCGCAGGGTTTAAATCGTGCTCTGCAATTAAACGACGAATAGCTGGTGTCAGCGCATCGTTGCTTTCTGTTTCTAAACTTGCAGTTTGACGTTGTGCAGGTGTTGACTCTTGTGCTTCTTTCACTTCAGCTGGAATACCAGTGCTATCGCCTAAACGAATGCGACCCAGTAACTGCTTAGACAATACTGTTGCACCTTCATCTTCAACGATAGCTTCTAATACACCCGCTTCGCTTGCAGGAACTTCTAATACGACTTTATCTGTTTCGATCTCAACCAGTACTTCATCACGCTGAACACTGTCACCTGGTTTTTTATGCCATGTGGCAACCGTAGCATCTGCAACGGACTCAGGAAGATCGGGAACAAGAATTTCTACGCTACTCATTTTCTATCCTTTAATTATTCAATGTTCAAAGCGTCATTAACCAGGGCTTTTTGTTGTTCCTGGTGTACGGACGTATAGCCAACTGCTGGAGATGAAGAAGCAGCTCGACCTGCATAACGTAAAGTTGCCCCAGCTGGGATAGCTTCACGGAAGTTATGTTGACTGCAATACCAAGCACCTTGGTTTAATGGCTCTTCTTGACACCATACAAAGTCTTTTACATCAGTAAATTGCGCCAACGCTTTTTGGATATCTTCGTGTGGGAACGGATATAGCTGTTCGATACGCACGATAGCAACGTCAGTTTGTTCATTTTTACGACGCTGTTCTAACAGATCGTAATAGACTTTCCCTGAACACAGAACGACGCGTTTCACATTTTTCGGATTGATTTCATCGATTTCACCGATAACTGGCTCAAATGTACCATTAGCCAATTCTTCCATGCTAGAAACCGCTAACGGGTGACGCAGCAGAGATTTTGGTGACATCACAATCAGAGGACGGCGCATTCCACGTAAGGCTTGGCGACGTAACATGTGATAAACCTGAGCTGGTGTTGATGGCACACACACTTGCATGTTTTGGTCAGCACACAGTTGCAGGTAACGTTCTAAACGTGCAGATGAGTGCTCTGGCCCCTGACCTTCATAACCATGAGGCAGTAGCATTACCAGACCACACATACGACCCCATTTTTGCTCACCAGAGCTAATGAATTGGTCGATAACCACTTGCGCACAGTTAGCGAAGTCACCGAATTGTGCTTCCCAAATAGTCAATGCGCGTGGTTCTGTCGTTGCATAACCATATTCGAATGCTAATACGGCGTTTTCAGTCAGAACAGAGTCCCAAACATTAAAGACACCTTGGCCGTTATGGATATTCTGCAGTGGGACGTAAACTGAACCATTCGTTTGATTGTGAATAACTGCATGGCGATGGAAGAATGTACCACGGCCCGCATCTTCACCCGATAAACGTACTGGAACACCTTCATCAACCAATGTTGCGTACGCTAAAGTTTCAGCAGCACCCCAGTCGAGAAGTTTCTCACCTTTTGCCATTTCGGCACGGTCAGCATAAATTTTCTCAACACGAGATTGCGCAACCACGCCTTCTGGAATAGTACTGACTTTAGTTGCCAGTTCAGTTAGGCGTTTAATATCAACGGTTGATTTGTATGATGCATCCCATTCATGGTTTAAATATGGAGCCCATGTGTATGAGTTCAGACCCATTTCACGGTATTCTTCAACCACACAGTTACCCGCATCTAACGCATCACGATACAGATTAACCATTTCAGTGACATCATTAGCACTTAACACATTTTCTGCAATTAAACGGTCTGCATAAATTTTACGTGGTGTTGGGTGCTGTTTGATTTTTTGATACATCACTGGCTGAGTTGCACTTGGCTCATCCGCTTCGTTATGACCATGACGGCGATAGCATACTAAATCAATCATAACATCACGTTTGAACGTGTTACGGAAATCCAGTGCCAAACGTGTTACAAATGCCACTGCTTCAGGGTCATCTGCATTCACGTGGAAAATTGGCGCCTGCACCATTTTTACGATGTCAGTACAGTATTCGGTTGAACGTGTATCTTTTGGATTTGAAGTAGTGAAACCAATTTGGTTGTTAATTACGATACGCATTGTACCGCCAACTTCATAACCACGTGCTTGAGACATATTTAATGTTTCTTGCACAACGCCTTGGCCAGTTACTGCTGAGTCACCATGAATGGTAATTGGCAGAACCATATTGCTGCGGCCTTCATCCAGACGGTCACGACGAGCACGTACTGAACCAATAACCACAGGGCTAACAATCTCAAGGTGAGATGGGTTAAATGCTAATGCTAAGTGAACACGAGAACCTGCGGTTTCAAAATCAGAGGAGAAACCTTGGTGATACTTAACGTCACCCGCACTAGAGTGATCTTTATGTTTGCCCGCGAACTCATCAAATAATTCGCCAGGTTTTTTACCTAAGATATTAACTAGAACGTTTAAACGACCACGGTGAGCCATACCCAAAACAACTTCACGGGTATCTTGCTTGCCTGCGTGGTGGATTAAATCTTTCAGCATTGGGATTAGTGAATCACCACCTTCCAATGAGAAACGCTTGGCACCTGGGAATTTAGCCCCAATGTAACGCTCAAGCCCTTCAGCTGCCGTTAATTCTGCTAAGAAGCGTTTTTTCTCTTCTACTGAGAAAATTTTAGATACGTCTACAGATTCAAGACGCTGCTGAATCCAACGTTTTTCTTCTGTATTTGTGATATGCATATATTCAGCACCGATAGAACCGCAATAAATACGTTTCAGGTGCTCATATAGCTCACTCAGCTTCATGGTTTCTTTGCCAATAGCAAATGAACCCACATTGAAGGTTTCGTTGAAGTCTTCTTTCGTCAGGTTGTGGAATGCGGGGTCTAAATCTGGAACAGATTCACGTTTCCAAAGACCTAACGGGTCAAGATTCGCATTTTGGTGCCCGCGGAAGCGGAACGCATTGATTAATTGCAAAACTTTAACTTGTTTTGCGTCGATAGCTGGATCGCTAACAGAGGTGTGATAACGTGTAGAGTCTTTTGCTAAGCGACGGAAGTAATCGCGCGCTTGGGAGTGGAATTGTTCACCGCTAGTACCTAATGCCGCACCAGGTAGTTGATCAAAAATTGCTTTCCACTCGGCATCGACAGAGTTAGGGTCAGTCAGATAATCTTCATAGAGCTGTTCTATATAAGTCTGGTTCGCGCCTGCCAGAAAGCTTGAATCCAGCCAGTCCTTCATTACGCCGTTCTGCATTGTGATCCCTTAAGCTTTTAAAGCTTTAGTTTTCGCCGTGGTTAACTAATCGCCGCATTTAAGCGACCTCGATAAAGGTTCTCTTGGACGTGCTTTATGCATGTTCTCTCTTTGGGAGGCCCTTTATCAGTAAGGGTTTCCCTTTTAAGGAACCTTTAAAAACTGGCTGCGGTTTTTAAAGGCCCCTATGCTTGGGCTGTCGTCTTCATCTTTTTTTGCAGTTGGCTATTTTTTCTACTTTTTGCTGTTACTTTCTTTGCTTTCACTTTTTTACGCTTTTGTAATGACAACGTTTTAATAAGTACTACTTTTTATGGGTGACAATGTTACTTTCTGACGCTCTTTGTTGGTATTTCGTTTTCGCGCTTTTGTGAGCTTCCGCGCATTTAAATCATGTCATTGTTTTTACTTTACGCGTTTCTTTTAACTTATGTTTTTATTTTGTGCTATTTCATTTTAACCCACAGTACCTGAGCACTGCGGGTTAAATATGCATCATTAAGCACTATGTTTTAGTAACATAGATTTAATATGACCGATAGCTTTCGTTGGATTTAGTCCTTTAGGGCATACATTGACACAATTCATGATGCTATGACAGCGGAAGACACTAAAAGCGTCGTTCAGATCATCTAATCGCGAATCGGTTTCTGTATCACGGCTATCAATTAAGAAGCGATACGCCGCCAGCAAGCCTGCAGGCCCGATAAACTTGTCCGGATTCCACCAGAAAGATGGGCAAGAAGTCGAACAACATGCACACAAAATACACTCATATAAACCATCGAGTTTTTCACGTTGTGCAGGAGTTTGTAAATTCTCACGCGCCGGTGGATTCTTATTATCATTAATAAGATATGGACGAATTTTTTCATATTGGGTATAGAATTGTGTCATATCGATGATCAGGTCACGTACAACAGGCAGACCTGGTAATGGGCGAATGACAATTTTCTTCCCACCACGGATTAACGCGGATAATGGCGTAATACATGCCAACCCGTTTTTACCGTTCATGTTCAGACCATCAGAACCACATACCCCTTCACGACAAGAACGACGGAAGGATAATGTTGGGTCTTGCTCTTTAATTTGGATTAACGCATCCAGCAACATCATGTCACGCCCTTCAGGAACTTCTAGCGTGTAATCTTGCATACGTGGTGCGTTGTCCACATCAGGATTGTAGCGATAAATCGAAAATTGTAATTTCATAGTTTATTTCTCCGCAACTGGATTAACACCACGCATTAGTAGGTACGAATTTTCGGTGGGAAGGCTTCACGCAGTTTTGGCTGCATGTTGACTTCACGACGCGTCATCGTTTCAGATTGCGGTAAATATAATGAGTGACATAACCAATTCGCATCATCTCGCTCTGGGTAGTCAAAGCGGCTATGCGCACCACGGCTTTCTGTACGGAAGTTTGCAGCTTGTGCCGTTGCATAAGCCGTTTCCATCAGGTTATCCAGTTCTAAACATTCGATACGCTGAGTATTAAACTCAGTCGAGGTATCATCAAGACGTGCATTTTGCAGGCGCTCACGAATCACTTTCAGCTCGTCTAAACCTTTCGCCATGGCATCGCCTTCGCGGAATACCGAGAAGTTATGCTGCATACAGGTTTGCAGTGCTTTACGGATTTCAGTTGGGTCTTCACCAGTACGTGCACCTTCCCAACGGTTAAAACGTGTCATCGCTGCATCGATATCAGATTCAGACGCATCACGCATTGAACCTTGTTCCATGATGGACTCTTTCAAATGCAGACCCGCTGAACGACCAAATACCACTAAGTCGAGGAGTGAGTTACCGCCTAATCGGTTAGCGCCGTGTACTGATACACAGGCAATTTCGCCGACTGCAAACAAGCCAGGAATGACTTCATCTTCACCTTTTTCGTTATAACGAATGGCTTGGCCTGTAACTTTAGTCGGAATACCACCCATCATGTAGTGGCAAGTAGGAATTACTGGGATTGGCTCTTTGATTGGGTCAACGTGAGCAAAGGTACGAGATAACTCAAGAATACCTGGTAAACGAGATTCCAGAACTTCTTTTCCTAAGTGATCCAATTTCAGTTTAGCATGTGGACCCCATGGGCCATCGCAACCACGACCTTCACGAATTTCAATCATGATAGAACGCGCAACAACGTCACGACCCGCAAGGTCTTTCGCATTCGGCGCATAACGTTCCATGAAACGCTCACCGTCTTTGTTCAGCAAGTAACCACCTTCACCACGGCAGCCTTCAGTAACGAGAACACCCGCACCTGCGATACCCGTTGGGTGGAACTGCCACATTTCCATATCTTGTAGTGGAACACCTGCACGAGCAGCCATCCCCACACCATCACCTGTATTGATGTGTGCGTTAGTGGTTGATTGGTAAATACGCCCAGCACCACCGGTTGCTAAAATAGTTGCTTTCGCTTTGAAATAAACTAATTCGCCTGTTTCCATACAAATTGCAGTACAACCTACAACATCGCCATCTTGGTTTTTAACTAAATCAAGGGCATACCATTCAGAAAAAATGGTCGTGTGGTTCTTTAAGTTCTGCTGATACAAGGTATGTAACAGTGCGTGGCCAGTACGGTCAGCCGCAGCCGCAGTACGTGCAGCTTGCTCACCACCGAAGTTTTTAGACTGACCACCAAATGGACGTTGATAAATACTTCCGTCATCAAGGCGAGAGAATGGCAACCCCATATGCTCTAATTCAAGGATAGCCTCTGGCCCTGTTTTACACATGTATTCAATAGCGTCTTGGTCACCGATGTAGTCGGAACCTTTCACGGTATCGTACATGTGCCATTCCCAGTTATCAGGGTGAGTATTACCTAACGCAACAGTAATACCGCCTTGCGCTGAAACAGTATGAGAACGGGTTGGAAAGACTTTTGACAGCAGAGCACATGACAGACCCAACTGTGAAATTTGCAGTGCAGCACGCATACCTGCGCCACCAGCACCGATAACGATAGCGTCAAACTCTCTGATTGGCAGATTCATTTATGCACCCCACACAACAATTGTTCCGTAAATTAAATAAGCCAACAGACCTACAACGATAGCCAGTTGCAACACTAAACGAATTGCTAAAGGCTTAACGTAGTCAGTCAGCACCTGCCACATGCCAATCCACGCATGGACAAGAATCGAGAACAACGTGAGGATAGTGAATACTTTCGTCACAGAAGAGGCGAAAAAGCCACGCCAGACGTCATAGGTAATGTCATTAATAGCAACAAAACCAACAATGTAGAGTACATAGAGCGCGATGACAATCGCAGAACCACGGATTAATAGCCAGTCCTGGATACCAGTACGGCCTAAAGCTGAAGCATTACTTACCATACTAAAACCCCCGCCAGAATTGCTAAAATCACGGTAATGACAAATGTAATTTTTGCAGATGAGTTACCAGCAGCAAGCGTTTCATCAACACAACCGAAATCCATTAGCATATGACGAATACCACCACAGATGTGGTAAGCCAATGCTGTCAAGATGCCCCAAAGAATGAACTTAGCAAAAAAGCCAGTCATTATTTCAGACGCGTATTGAAAACCTTCTGGAGAGGAGAGAGATGTCCCTAACAACCAAAGCAGAATACCAACTGCGATGAGAGTAATGACGCCAGAGACACGGTGCAAGATCGAAGATATTGCAGTGATCGGGAAGTGAATCGTCTGCAAATCAAGGTTGACAGGTCTTTGTTTTTTCACAATTTTGCCCACACAGCTCTTTATTATTTTCCATCCTCCGGACCTGGGGTGGAAATCAGACAGCGACAGGGGGTACAAAATGCAACTTAACACAAACTCTAATCCATCATGTTTAAATAAAGTTGCATACTGATCACGCTGGGAACTCCTACTACAGGGTAATCCGGAGACCTGCCGCTAGTATAAAGTCTTCACAATGCCATTACAATTCCCACACAAAATGTTTGGAGACATTTAGCCCGAACAGTGAGAAGGATCACGATTTAAACATTTTGTATAAATGTGCTTATCTTATTTGACAATGATTCAACATTTATCTTACATATAGGTCTGGCAGAATTATCTTAACGGTGCTGTTGACACTTCATCGTAAAAGAAAAAAACGTGAATGTTGCAATGTTAAGTACTCTTCAATTTGAACTATGATGGGTATTAATAACAAAAGTTATGAAAGTTGTTCCTCTTACCACAAATAATGATATTGTAGGGAAAACAACAAAAAGAACATAACATCTACACACTCATAAACAACCTAACTACATTGTCATCGGTCTCAGATTTCAGGTTTTATGTGATAGCTAGCTGATTTCCAAAGCATACCGGTAGAACAATGCACGAAGACGCAGTATAACGCTGGGCTTCTGGGTTGTTGGGTGTCGATTATCAAGCGCTAAGGAGACCGTAATGGCTGATAACAAAGCTAAGCTAACGACTGGTAGTAAGGGTGATATTGACCTAGATATTTTAAGCCCAACGATTGGTCAAGACGTTATCGATGTCCGAACTTTAGGTTCTAAAGGGTTCTTTACCTACGACCCTGGTTTTACTTCTACTGCATCCTGTGAATCAAAAATCACCTATATCGATGGTGAGCAAGGCATTCTGTTGCACCGTGGTTTCCCTATCGATCAACTCGCTACTGAAGCCTCTTATCTCGAAGTTTGTTATATCCTGCTATACGGTGAAGCACCGACTCAAGAACAATATGACGTATTTAAAAATACGGTGACTCGCCACACCATGATCCATGAGCAAATTACTCGCATGCTTAATGGTTTCCGCCGTGACTCACACCCAATGGCTGTATTATGTGGTGTTACAGGCGCACTAGCGGCTTTCTATCACGATGCATTAGACGTGAATAACCCACGCCACCGTGAAATTACGGCTTATCGTCTGCTATCAAAAATGCCAACAGTTGCAGCGATGTGTTACAAATATTCAATTGGCCAACCTTTTGTTTATCCACGTAATGACCTGTCATACGCGGGTAATTTCTTGCACATGATGTTCTCTACACCATGTGAAGAATACACAGTTAATCCTGTTTTAGAACGCGCAATGGATCGTATTTTGATTCTGCACGCTGACCATGAACAAAACGCCTCAACATCGACAGTTCGTACTGCGGGTTCATCTGGCGCAAACCCATTTGCTTGTATCGCAGCGGGTATCGCTTCACTGTGGGGGCCTGCTCACGGTGGAGCTAACGAAGCTTGCTTACGTATGTTGGAAGAAATCCAAACTGTTGAGCACATCCCTGCATTTATCGAGCGCGCTAAAGACAAAAATGACTCTTTCCGCTTAATGGGCTTCGGTCACCGTGTTTATAAAAACCATGACCCACGTGCAACCGTAATGCGTGAAACTTGCCATGAAGTTCTAAATGAACTTGGCTTGAATGACAGCTTGCTGGAAGTCGCTATGGAGCTGGAACGTATCGCATTAAACGACCCGTATTTCATTGAGAAAAAACTGTACCCGAACGTTGACTTCTATTCAGGTATCATCTTGAAAGCAATGGGTATTCCATCTTCAATGTTTACTGTTATTTTTGCCATTGCACGTACCATTGGCTGGATTGCACATTGGAATGAAATGCACGATGACGGCCTGAAAATTGCACGTCCTCGCCAGCTATATACCGGCTATGACAAACGTGAATTCAACTCTGAATTATCAAAAAAATAATATTTAATTAAATCTGAACCCCTACATATGCTAAGGCCTCGAATTTTCGGGGCTTTTTCATGTTTGTTTACCAAAGTCATTTAGCTTACTGCTGCTGATATTCCCTTGGGGTCATCCCACTCATTTTACGGAAAAAACTAATAAACGCACTATCACTTGTTAAGCCAAGTTCTTGAGTAATATAATGATATGGCTTTTCTTGTGCGAGTAATTCAATGGCTTTAATATAACGCCACTGTTGGCGCCATGCTTGATAACTCATTCCTGTTTCTTTAAAAAAAATCCGTGTAATCGTCTTCTCACTCGCACCGATAGTTTGCGCTAATTGGTTTAAATTCGGTGGTAATTGTTCGATATCAACCCCTTTAAAGCGCCTATCTTGCGGTAGTGCTAACAGTGTTGGTTCTAAAGCAGCACTCTGTAATTCATCAATAAATACCGGTAATAAGTTGGCCAAACGCCCCTGCTGCCAATCACTATCAAACGGAGCAATAGCAATACGTTCTAACACTTCCCTTAGCAATGGGGAAATATTTAAAATAACCACATCGTTCCCGATTTCTTTGGCATATTCTTCTGATAAATAAACCGAACGATACCCCACTGATGCCCTCATTTGCGCCCGATGAAGAACAAATGGTGGGATCCAAGCCATTCTACCAGGGGGAAGCAAAGACAGGCGATTTTCCAGTGAAATCCGTATACACCCTTGTTGTGTAAACAAAAGCTGTCCCATTTCATGTTTATGAAAACCTGAGTCATGCTGCCCCAATTTTGCTGCAATTCCCAATACTGGGGCGTGGTACCAGTGAGTTTGAAATTCATCTGTTTGATTTAACCAAGCCATAATGTCTCTTTTTTGATATTTATAGTCTTTATTATTGTAATAAGACAATAAAAATAACACTAAACTGCCTGCTATTAAATCGTTGTATACGATTAGACCCTTTATTTTTAGTAGATTGGCAGGAAAAAGTATGAAACATCCTCTCTCATTATGGCTTGCTGTTGCCTTAATGATGTTTCCTCAAATTGTGGAAACCATATACAGCCCCGCTCTCACTGATATCGCCAGTGCTTTCTCAGTAAATGCGGAACAAGCTTCACAAACACTGTCGCTTTATTTCTTTGCTTTTGCATTAGGCGTGGTGTTTTGGGGACGAATGTGTGACACCTTAGGGCGTCGCCCGACTATTTTGGCGGGTTTATTGATTTATGGTATTGCCTCTGTTGGCGCGTTATTTGTGACACATTTTTATTTATTATTATTAATGAGAATGTTGTCAGCATTTGGCGCTGCCGTAGGTTCAATTGGCACACAAACTACCATGCGTGATAGCTACCAAGGCCATGAATTAGCGAAAGTTTTTTCTATTATGGGAGTTGCTTTAGCAATTAGCCCTGCGTTGGGAATGTTATCTGGTGCTGGGTTAGCCAATTTTGGTGGCTATCGTGCCGTTTTTATCGGCTTAGCGATTTTAGCAGCGGTACTTTTTCTCTGGTCCGTCTGTCGCTTACCTGAGACCAAGCCTGAAAACGTGACACAAGTCTCATTTATTGAGACATTTTTACGCATGATTGCGGATAAAGAAATTATTAGAAATGTGATCTTGATTGCATTTTTCAACATTAATTTATTTAGCTATTATCAGCTGGCACCTTTCAGTTTTGAACAATTAATGCTCACTCAACAACAGTTTGGATTAACTGGGATATTATTAGCACTTGGGGTCGGTTTAGGTTCGATATCAAATCGCTATTTATTGGCTAAAAAACACACATCTGAACAACTTGTTAAGCTATCAAGTATCATTTCTTTAGTTAGTGGCTGCTTAGTTTTTGCTCTAATGGATTCTATTTGGTTTGTTTTACCGGTTATTGGTGTCGTTATTGGTTACGGAATTGCGATCCCGAACATACTTGCCCATGCATTAAACCGTTATAGCGACCGAAAAGGCACTGCCGGGGCAATTTTAGGTTTATTTTACTACATCGGACTCGCCATCGGTCTAATGGTCGCTGGTTGGAGCCAACACTTAGGTTTAGTACTAACTATTTCGGGTTTGGTGTTGGTTTTTGCGTCACTAAGGTGGAGTAGCCAAGTACACTAAATAGATTTAGAGAAGCCCTTTTAGGTAGCTGTACAGCTAAAATAATGCCTGCTTGAGCCTATGGTCGACCAATAATTCAGAGACACGGATAACTTTTCTTCGGTTTCTAGAGGGATAACGTTACCGTGTCTATACATATACTTTGAAAGCGCTTTTTCTTAAAAATAAACGACATTCCCAAGATGAGCAAACCAAACTACGATAAGCCCTGTAAATTCTGATATACATAGAAACAAACTATGCAACTAATTACTTCAAACATACACTAGTAGCATGATAAATAAAGGTATTGTATTAGTGAGTTGGCTATTACGCTGTGGTGAGTTATCACACAACGCTGTTTATTGACCGTATCTAAAAATACCAGTTTTGAGGCTACAATGGAGCATCGTAGTGATGACTTTCCGCAATTAATGGCGTGGTTTCTAATTGCTTGGAATGCTTTGTTACGGTGTATAAACTCGTCATTCGGTGCCTTCCTCATCAATGGAGGTATTCAAAATTTACTGAAATACATGACAAGATTATTGGTACTTTTACTGAAAGAGAACATTATATTTAACCAAATCAACATATTTAATACACGACCAGCTAGGTGAGATTCACCGGACGCTTACTTATAAACCTAAATCAAGACTTTAGTAGAGACTTTACCAATGCCCTGAAGCACCGCCACCACCGCTAGAACCGCCTCCCCCACCGCTTGATGAACTTGATGAGCTAGATGAGCTAGATGAGCTTGATGAACTTGATGAACTTGATGAACTGAAATCGTGACTGGAAGTAAAATTAGAAGCATGTTTATGGGATGTGTTTACTGAATATGAAGTTTGATAAAAAGGTGAACCAAATCGACTGAACTCACAAATCGCTTTCCATTCTTTTCTCTGCTGTCGATAAATAGGAAATAAGATATTGATGCCAATAAACAACACGGTTAATGAAATAAGGTTAAAGAATAATGATAACACCACCATCAGTAATAAGATAAAAGGGTTAACAATACCACTAAGAATTATTTGTGTATAAAAAATGACAACGACTGAACAAAACACTACAGGGAAATACAGCGAAAATGATGTTGGAAAATAGAATGAGTAATTCAGATAATTTTTTAACCGTTTTAGCTGATTTGCACCTATCTTATATCCTCGCTTTTCTGAATTTTTCTTTTTTTTACCTGACTGCGCTATCACTTGATTAATTTTTCTTTTTAATTTTTTCGTTGAAAATACAAGCTGAAAACAATAAATTAGCCCTAATATTATCACATAAATTAAAATAAAATGTGTTTGTAATATTTTAAGAGGAATAAGATCTGTCAAAGAATTCGTTGAGCTTATTGGCCTATCATTAGCTACATGAATGGCATTTATAATCCCTTGCTCAATCCCCGTATAATAGTTTTCTGCTCTAAAATACGGCAACATATTTTTTCGAATAATTCTCCCAGCAAGAACATCGGTAAATGTCCCCTCATAGCCGTACCCGACTTCAAAGCGAACACTGCGGTCATTTATTGCCACAACAAGCAGTAATCCATTATCAAGCCCCTTTTTACCTATCCCCCATTGATTAAAAACACGATTTGCGAAAGTTTCGATATTTTCACTCCCAGTAGTCGGAACGATATAAACAACAAATTGTGAACCATCATTCCGATTATTTTCAAAATTAATCAATAAATTATTTAGCGTTTTGAATTGCTGCGCCGTTAATAAATTTGCACGATCAATGACCCTATCTATTTTTAATGGGGGTGTATTATTCACTGATGCGCTCGCAATAGCACTAAATAAAAGCAAGGAAAATAAAATATTACGTATCATGAGTTAAAATCCACCGTTGGTGTTCTTTTGATTTCATGCCCATTCTCAACGTTAAAATTAATTTTTTTATCATACCCCATAGATTCCGCAATTAAGTTATAGGGGAATTGCCTAATTTGAGTATTATAATGGCGTACCGCCTCTATATACCGCCCTCTCGCAACTGAAATACGATTTTCAGCTCCCTCCAACTGTACCATCAGGTCTTGATAGAGTGAGTTTGCTTTCAATTCAGGGTAATTTTCTGAAATGACTAACAGACGTGATAGAGATTGCCCTAAATTATCTTGAGCTTTTTGATAGCTCGCAGAAATTTCAGGATCATCAAACACGCGACCATCCACATTAATTTTCCCGACAGACGCTCTCGCCTTTACAATTTCTTGTAACACATTGCTTTCATGACTTGAATATCCCTTAACTGTACTGACCAGATTAGGGATCAAATCAAATCGACGCTGATATTGGTTTAATAATTCTGACGCTGCCGCAGAGACTAACTCATCATTTTTTTGGATTGTATTGTAAGAATTAACTAACAGAGTAAAAATTACAACCATCACTAATACCAAACCTATCGCTAACTTGCGCATTAAATATCCTTATATTAACCACTTAATGTTAATATTGACTATCTGGTGTAACACTAATTTCTTTACTATCATCAATCCTAGCGAACTCAATTATTATCTGTCAGAACATCGTATTTTCTAACCAATTTTTACCGTTGAATTACCAATTAATACGCCACCGCAACTTACTGTATCACCTGTTCTGGCCGCAGGCTTACCATCAATAAATACACTACTTGATCCACCAACGATAGTTCTTGAATGCCCACCGTGAGGCGCTAACGCATCTCCTTGCCGAGCAACCGCTTTACCATCGACTTTTACCGTTGATGAACCTGTAATCACATGGGTAGGGCCATGTTTACCATGGCCTGTATCAGAATCACCAATAAGAATAATGTTTGGCATATAATAGTACCCGACTATATGACTGGAATGAATTTTCCATTAACAAATGAAAAGATAGGAGAAAAGCTATATAATAATTTTTTACCCTTATCATTTAAATAAATCATAGTTATTGGTGAGTATGAAAAATCTTCTTTATATATCATCTTTACCATTTTCCGATCATTCATTACAACAGGTATAAAGTTATCCCAGGTAATTTCTATCATTTTTGATGATTGGTCTCGTACCCTCTCAGTTATACTATAAGATTCAAATATTTTTTCTTCTGTAGAATTTGATGATAAAGCCCAAGCTTCATTTGCATGATAATTTAACTTGCGAATTTTAGAAATATCTTTTTCATTAAAAGCATCCCACAATTCTTGATATGCAAGCTTTAATTCTGGTAATTTACTTTCATCAAAATCATCTGACTTAATCCATATCCAATCTGGTATATTTTTAAGTTCTATATTCTTTTTAAATTTAGTTAATTTAACGTTTTTAGGATACTCAAAATCCCCAATAACATTTCTAATTTTGTTAAATAATACTTCCTTTGTATTCTTAGACAAAGAAAAAATCACCTCAACACTAGTATCAACTTTATTATTAACGTATGCCTGAGGAACACCATCCTTGCCTATTAATATATTTACATCTGTAATTTTTTGGTTCTCATTGGTTATACTATTAGTCTGATATATATTGATATTACAAAATGCATTTTTATTAAAGAAATGAGAGTCATTATTTGTTTTATTGGGTTCAAACCATGATAATGGTGCTACTTCAATCTCAATTGTATTCATACCATTTTTGGCCAAAATTTGGACATTAGTATTTGTAGATACTATTCCTTTATCAACAAAAGTTTGCCTTCTATTATCAAAGCTCGATACTCCATTCACCTTAAAATCACAAAACATATAAGCGACATCAATGCTCGCTCTAACTGTATAATTATTATCCTGCGCATGAACCATGTTAGCCCCTCCTAAAAAAAATAAAATAAATAAAATAATATTTTTCATGTTTACACCCCCTAGTATTTAAGTTTAAATCCTGGATTTGCCCCAGGAGGAATAGCAGATCTAATATGCTGACGTTCTCTCTTAGGAACTTGTTTTATTGCGCCAATTAAATTAAATCTTAAATCAGAATCTTCTAACTTGAGTGGATCTGCAATTTCATATAATTCATAATCCTTTGGACTAGATGAATAATTTAATTCATCAGGTGACTGTTCATCTGTCTCCTTTTTTATATCAGCTGACAACCCTAACCCTAGAACAATACCATCATGGCAAACAACTAAGTCAATTCCATTTTTATGAGATTCAAGCTCAATTGATGCAGCTGTTTTTAATTCTAATTCAAAATTAAACGATGCTGTCATGAAAAATACATTCGCTTCTGCATGGGCTTTGATGCCGCCACTAATTGTAATTTTAAAATTATTATCTCCATCAATACAAAACTCAGTGCTATTACTACCTGATAATTGAGCCATTCCAATGAAACAGTTAATTTCACAGGATAAAACTAGATCAATATTAAATTCAGCGCTAACGGCTTGGCCTTCTCTTTTTTTCAACGCATCTTGCAAAGCGTTCACTAACTTTTTGGTCAGAACACCTCCATAGCTTGCGGCAATTTGCAATACATCTATTTTAATTTCGCCCCCAAAAAAAGGTGATCCTTGTAAGGCGCTCACAAGTTTTGCATCATTTTGTTTAGCTACATTATCAATATAAAAAGTTAGGCCAAGCTTTAAGGGTAAGAACGAGAAATCAAATATAGGATATTCACTACTTTTCTCTGGAATACGTTTATCTGAAACACAAAGAAATTTGTCTTGAAAATCATTAAAAATATCAGCAATTTTGGCTAAACCACTCAAACTATCCAGTAACGTTTTTTTCTCATTGGACACGCCATACGGTGTAAATGTATATTCATTTCCTGCAATATCACAATATAATTCAATATTAAAGGATGTTGATTCCGACTTAAAGAATGGAACTGTCCTTAACGTCCAACCTTTTCGGTATCGATTGAAATCTTCAGGTAATGTATTTTGTCCCGGCCTTCCTTTCATTCTTTCATTAACCAAATTTCCCGCTTGCTCTTTTCTTCTTTCATTATCCGATCTCTTACCAGCACCAAACGCGTATTCCAGTTCAAGTGAGAAACCAATCTTAACTGATGGCTTAACATCAAACATCCAAGTGGGTGTATCACCATTACAGTTCATAGCTTGAATTTTATACTGTTGTGATTTAAACGCACTAAATGGGCCTAAAGCACCTAAAAACATATCCATCAGTTTACTGGCGTTAAAGAAGCTTGTATTCTGATATTCGTCATAAGTAACGTGAAATGACGTTGGTGAATTAATGCTTATTGATTTTTGTGTTCGGTTTGATGAAATAAAGGCTGTATGAATATTTTTTTCATGTAATTTACCATTAAGCATAATTTCAACATCAACACCATCACCTTCATCAATTATTGTCTCGCCATAAAAAGGTAGCGGTTCACCTCGCCAGTGCAATAATACGTCTCCATTGATATCGACATCTTTACTAACTTTTGTTATTTTTAATTGTTGATAGCAAGGCTCTGGTATCCCACAAGTTTGACAGGCATTTGCAACAACTGTTGAATATTTAGACATCCTCATTTCTCCATAAATAAAAAGTCAGGAACAAAACCTAATTGTTGCTTAACCAATTCTTCTACTCGAAATGACGGTCCCCCTTCAGCACTTGATAGCTGACTTAACCATTCTTTTGGCATATCACCAATCCCATAAATTTGGTACCTTACCAATAAAAAACAGAACAACTGATAAGAGTGTTTATCTTCAATTCCATATTGTTGGCATAATGAAAGTACATCTCTGGCTAATTGCCAATTTTGCCGCCAAGTGGTTTCACCATAACGCTCTTGTATTTTTTGTGCTCTCGGTGCTGGTCGTTCAAACGCACTGACAACCCAATCCTCTAATGAAAAATCCATTTGTGATTGATAACTCATACTTTTGGCGTGAATAAAAAAGTAAATTAACTGGTCTAAAAATTGGCGTTCAAAAACGAGATTTACTGCATCATATTGAATGGGGGTAAAACGCATCAGCTTGCCCCCAAGCTTCGCATTATCCGGAAATCCACGGCGCTCACGCTCAAAGCGGGAAGCCGTTTCCTCTCCCCATAGCAATGTCTTCAGTTTCGTGATAGGACCTAAAAACACATGCAATCGCCAATTATCAAAGGTTCCAAGCACATCCCACACATTGCGAGGGTCATAAAAACGCCAAAAGACCGGCTTTTCTTGTCCCGGTATCATCACCATCAAGTATTTGCGCAGATGCTGACGTAACTCACGCATGGTTGCGTGCGTATAAACATAAATTCCCCAAGGCGTCTCTCGCGTACTTAACCAGCGTTGCACCTCTTCGGTCACTTCCACTAAATAGGGCGCTAATGACACAATTTCAGGTTGAATCGGTTCGCTGTATAGGCAACTCGCCGGCGGTTCGTGCTCGGCGAACAAATTAAAGACATCGGGCTCGGAAAGCTGCATCGATAACGGCATAGCACGTTTCAGGTTTAACCATTTTCCGCCTCCTCTTGCCCTTCCTTCATGGGACAATGCGCCACAAAGGCCGCGCCACTGCTCGCAGCGGCTTTAAGTACCGCAGGGTTAGTTGCTTGCAGGATATCCCCAGGGCTTCCCCCTGAATTTAAGTTTATCGCCGGTCCTTTAATATCCACGCCACCGCTGTGAACAACGACAAAGCTTCCGCCCACTTTTAACGTGATTTTACTGCTGCTTTGTAAGGTGATATCCCCTTGTGCATTCACGCTGACCACACCTTGTATTGCCTTAACCAAATCCCCCTCAACCGAAAGGTGGTGGTCTCCTTCCACTTTATCTTGGTAGTTACCGGTTGTTTTGTGCGCTTGATTACCTTCAACCGTCACGGTCCGATTACTGGCAACAACCAGTTCATCGTTATGACCAATACTGGTTGTCCGGTCGTAATTAATCCGTTCACCCCGTGAGTTCAGCACATTGATGGCCAAATTCTTTTGCGCATGCAGATAGATTTCTTCTTGGCCTGCTTCATCTTCAAAACGCAACTCATTAAAGCCATCCCCTTTGTGGGTTTTGGTGCGAAATGTCGTGCGTGTTTTGTGTTTCGGTAAATCAATGGGCGGTCGATTACGGCCATTATAGGTACAGCCTGTAATAATCGGTTTATCTATATCATTGTTAAGATAGGAAATAATCACTTCCTGCCCAATTCTGGGGATGGACATAAACCCAAAGCCATCGCCGTTCCAACCGTGGGCGACTCGCACCCAACAAGACGCGCTATGGTCAGGTTTGCCGCGCCTGTCCCAATGGAAATAGACCGTAACCGCCCCTTGTGAGTTGGTGTAAATTTCTTCACCCGGTGGCCCGACAACGGTAGCCAGCTCATCCCCATCCGCTGTGGGTTTATACCGATAGGGCGGTCGCCACTCTTGGGTGCTGGGGATAAAGGAAAGCTGGTTGCTCAGTTGGGTGCCTTCACCGCCACTGTTATCGGCAAGGGGCTGCACGCCGTGGTGGGATACGCTAATCACTTGCCACGTCGTATTCATTCGAGGGCTAGGATGGTTAGACAAGGTAAAAATACGCCCCGGTGCTAACTCAATGCAGTTCGTCGTAGCCGTTCCTACTTGCCGCTGGTTTTGTGATTGTTCGTAGCGAATTTGGTTAAAAGGTTGCCCCTGCGCATCTTCTTGAAAGCGACCATAGCTTTCAAAGATTTCATGTTGTTGATGCACTTCCCCAGTGACTTGATGACTCAGCGGGTAAGAGGGCCTGAGTTGATTGTAGTCTTTATCCACGCGAATATCGCTGCACAACTGCTCGGCATAGCGCCATGTGGTGGCGGTGCTGTCGGTGATATCCGTTTCAGATTGCGGATTATAGGTGAGCGATATCCCCGCTTTCATGCCTAAATGACGGTCACTGTAAAACAGTTGTGGGCCTTCTTCGAACCAGTAATTAATCCCTTCTTCGGCAGCGAGGCGGCACCAGAACTCATACATCGTTTCACGCTTTTGGGTGATATACTCGCGTTTTAGATGCTCTTCAGGGTGGTAAAACTGCTTATCAAATTTGATGTGAGACTCGCTTAATAGCGTCTCAAGAATGTTCGGCACCGTCATATTTTGGAAAATGCGGCTGTCCTGCTTAAGCGTCATCACCCACATTTCGGGGCGTATCACAAAGTGATACCAGGTTTTAACCCCATCGGTATTGCCTTGCTCTGCCCCGGCTAAAATGCCTTGTACCGTGCGAAGAATTTTTCCATCTCGCTTTACAGTCAACGAAGAGGCCACACCCAGTACCGTTTGAAAATCAATCTCGGGTAGCGGGCTGACCGCCTGAATCGACAGTGAAAAGAGCTGGGAAAGCCCTTCTTGTAAATCAAACTGGGTCACTTGAAAGGTATTTTCAGGTAACCCACCAATTGTGCAAGTGAATACCAATCCTGTCCCCATTTCGCCACTCATAATACGCTCTAGCAGTTGCCCATGGGCTTCTTGCAAGGCTTGGTCTTGTGCATAGGTTCTGCCACCCGCATACCCACCACCGTGAATAAGTGGGTTATTTTCGGGGCTGCCAAGTCGTTTGTTTTTATTGGGGTCTGTCCAAGACATGGGAATTTCCTCTACGGAAGAAAAAGCTAAAAACGCAAACGAGCCTCGAAAGGCTCGCTAAATTTGAACTTACGCTTCGAGCGGCGCACGCCAGTCATCAGCACCGGATGTGCCTGCAACGGTGTGTTCCCAATCGATTTTACGGTAAGACAGAGAGACTTCGATTAACTGCGTGAAATCCGCTTTCGCGGGGTCTTGGCAGTGTGGCATTTGGCAATCGATATTCACGATAGTCGCATCCGTTAATGTGGTGGTGAAGAAATGCTCTTGCTTCCCTTCAACCGATGTGCGGTACCATTTCAGTTCCACTTTCGGCAGCATTTCGCCAGACGCTAAGGCGTTATACAGCAGTGGAACGGCTTTATTTAACGCCACGGTGAAACGGAACGGCTTGTGCGCACGTTGGCCTGAAGGCTGGCCGGATTGTGGGTCAGTCGGTACAGTCACAACATGAGAAAATTCTTGCACCAGCATCTGGTCTTCATGACCTTGTACATAGATGTTACCCACTGAATCGGCAGTAAATGCACCGGCAGTGATGTTGCCTTGGGTTTTTCCCTCAATGGAAATATAACATGGAGTTGGCATAGCGATATCCTTTATCCAGAATGACAAATTGGGTTAAGTCGACATAATTATCGATTAATTTCCGTCATCTCAGCCAGTGCGCACGGTAAGATTTACTTGAAGGATAATAAAATCTGATGAATGATATGTAAACCTGAGGGCTGGTTTGTATCTCTCTAGGATAAGTGACTTAGCGTAAACGGGTTGAAATATCGCTATATAATTTCAGAAAAACACCAAAAACGAATCATAACAAAACAATCATCGAGCAAAAAATAGACCAAACTGCGGTAAGCCCAGTAAGTTCTAATGTACATAGAAATAAACTATGTAACCAAATATTTCAGCTTAAGAGGTTATCGCAACAACATGATTTAAAATAAATAAAATAGAGAATTTAAGCTACCCTCTACTAGCAGTGAAATTATCGGTCTAATTCATCAGTGTATTTAACTATTTATCATGCAATTACTAGTTATTAATATTGATAAATATGCTAACCAACTGTAAGTTTTACGTTTTTCCTGTGTGACATAGGAGCGGTACAATAATTTAGCAAGAAAGCACTATATTAAAGAATAATATTAAAAGAAAACAGAAGGATACTTATCTAAGCTTATGAAAAGTATCGGTCATATTGATAATACGTTCAAATATCAAACTAAATCTTAGGTACATACATATTAAGTGAAGCCAACACCGCCACCGCTCGAATAAAACGAAAATTTAATTCTATAAATATATTATTAATCCATCTTCTATGCTTTTCAAATCACAGCTAGGCGGCAAGAGAGCGAAGCCCTAGGAGCATACATAAGTATGTGACTAGGGTTCGTGAATGCAGCCAACAACGCTGTGGTTTGAAAGGCGACGAAGATTAGGCAGGGTTA
Organism: Providencia sp. PROV040; assembly: GCF_032706145.1. Classification (NCBI taxonomy): domain Bacteria; kingdom Pseudomonadati; phylum Pseudomonadota; class Gammaproteobacteria; order Enterobacterales; family Morganellaceae; genus Providencia; species Providencia sp. PROV040. The sequence goes on from NZ_CP120530.1 coordinate 3,536,183, forward strand.
TCGATATCGACAAACTCTGCATCTAACCCCTGCTCATCGACTAACCACTTAGTTAACGCTTTAATCCCATAACGCTCCGTTGCGTGATGCCCTGCACTGTAGAAATGGATACCCATTTCTCTTGCTATATGAATGGTTTGCTCGGAAACTTCCCCTGTTACAAAGGCATCTACGCCAAATTCCGCCGCTTGTAGGATGAAACCTTGCCCTCCTCCTGTACACCATGCAATTTGGCGAATTTCTTCTTTTGCATTATCACCACAATGAAGAACTTTACGGCCAAGACGAGTTTCTAAGCGAGACGTTAATTCTGAAGGTGTAATAGGTTGATCAAAAAAACCAAATGGCATTAATGGGTCGATTTGGCCGTTCACCTGCACCCCCATAATATAAGCAAGCTGGGTATTATTACCTAACTGGTGATGTGCATCTAATGGGAGGTGATAACCATATAGGTTGATATCATTCGCTAATAATGTTTTTAAGCGATTTCTCTTCATGCCTTTGATAATGGCTGGCTCATTTTTCCAAAAATAGCCATGATGAACAATGACGGCATCAGCTTTCTTTTCAACAGCAACATCCAGCAATGCTTGGCAAGCTGTCACCCCTGTGATGATTTTATGTACATGGGGTCGCCCTTCAACTTGCAATCCATTCGGTGCAAAATCTTGGAACTCACTAACTTTCAATTCTTCATTAATGATTTCTTCTAATCTTAAATTATGCATTATGTTGTCCTTTTTACTGCACAGCTAAACGGTTTATCCACCAGTTTGAACGTAATTGACTGATAATCAATAAGCATAAACGGAAACATAATTTTTTTCTGTGTTATTTAAAGCAAATCGAGGGCATTAATCGATAAAAATTCAGCTGGATAGTAAATGAAAGTAAAAAAATAAAAAAACAAAACCCCCACAATTCAACATCGTAGGGGTTATTACTCGCCATTAAGTACTAAATTAGCGGTGGCTTTCCAGCGTTGTCTCTGAACGTTCTAGCCAAACCGGTTTATCACTGGTTTTTGCCCAAACTTTATGTAAATGGCTATAAAACTTTGCTCTTTTTGGATAAAAAACCATAACCGGAAACGCAATAATGCCAGCTGTTACAGCAGCAGTGCGGCGTGCAAGTACCTGATTACGGGAATATTCGCGATATGTGGACATCGGTATCCTCCTTCAGTTGCCACTTTATTTGTCGATTCCAGCTTTGCTCTACCATTCCCCATTAACACACATTTCCCATTAACACAGTAGTAAAGAGCGACTAAAACCGAACAGATAATATGAAATATATTGACTGTAGATAGGATATCGCAAATTGTGTAATAAAACTACTCATCTGACCACTTAGTATGTAAATTTTTCTAAAAAATCTGTTCATTCCGTATTTTTATTACATTTTTTAACCAATTAATGTTTTATTTGTACATTTAAATTACAATTATTTAACAAATAAATTAATAAAACCACACGCCACTTTCTCTATTAAGCACTCTCTTCTTGCTCGATAAATAACCATTTTTATACTTTTTTTACACCCTACCCGTGATTTTTATCAGCTTCTTTACAACGAACTCTTTAGCCTTATCTCATGGAAATAATAAGGAGAAAATACTGTGTCATTACTTTCCATTATTGGGGCAGTTCTCGTTGTTTTACTGCTGGCGTATCTGATTTATGCCCTGCTTAACGCGGAGGATTTCTGATATGACTACCACTACATTGTTATTTTTAGGTAGTTTTTTACTGATCTTATTCATCTTAGCAAAACCTTTAGGTAACGGTATTGCTCGGCTAATCGACAATGATATACCTCGTCGGTTAGCAAGCAGTGAGTCCTTACTTTGGCGCCTTGCTGGAGTCAAACAACCAGGGCGTGAAATGGCTGAGATGAATTGGCGACAATATGCCTTAGCAATTGTATTATTTAATCTTTTAGGCTTTGTTTTATTATTCGTTATTTTAATCTGCCAAGGCCGTTTACCTCTTAACCCTCAACACTTTGAAGGGATGAGCTGGGATTTAGCCTTTAATACCGCGGTTAGTTTTGTTACTAATACTAACTGGCAAGCCTATAGCGGCGAAAATACATTAAGTTATTTAAGCCAAATGGCAGGGCTGACTGTACAAAACTTTCTTTCCGCAGCGACAGGCCTTGCTGTGGCCTTCGCAATTATTCGTGCTTTTTCACACCATGGCAATAAAACTGTCGGTAATGCGTGGTTAGATATTTACCGCATTACTGTGTATTTGCTTTTCCCTTTAGCGATTATTTTTGCGCTATTTTTTGTCAGCCAAGGTGTGATCCAAAATTTTTCCAATTATTTACTTATTCATCCTTTAGATAGCAGTGAACAGCTATTACCGATGGGGCCAGTTGCGTCCCAAGAAGCGATAAAATTGCTCGGCACAAATGGTGGCGGGTTCTTCGGCTCTAATTCATCGCACCCTTTTGAAAACCCAACTGCACTGAGTAATTTTGTGCAAATGTTAGCGATTTTCCTAATCCCTACTGCACTTTGCTTTGCCTTTGGTCGTGTCGTTGGTAACAACAAGCAAGGCCATACCTTACTCTGGGTTATGGGGATCATTTTTGTGGTTGCTGCCATAGTCGTAGTTAAAGCGGAATATGTGGGAAACCCATTTTTAGCCGAACTGCATGCCACTAGCTCTGCCAATATGGAAGGAAAAGAGAGTCGTTTTGGGATTGTCGGCTCCGCTTTGTTTGCCGTCGTCACCACCGCAGCCTCTTGTGGAGCGGTTAACGCCATGCATGACTCCTTTACTGCAATGGGTGGAATGGTGCCGATGTGGTTAATGCAAATTGGTGAAGTGGTATTTGGCGGTGTCGGTTCCGGTTTATACGGCATGTTGCTATTTGTATTACTCGCAGTCTTCCTTGCTGGTCTCATGATTGGCCGTACACCTGAATACCTGGGTAAAAAAATTGAAGTGCGTGAAATGAAAATGGTCGCACTGGCGATTTTAGTCACCCCAACCTTAGTGCTACTTGGTACAACTATTTCATTAATGACCGAAGCTGGGCGTGTAGGGATTTTAAACCCAGGCGCGCATGGGTTTAGTGAAGTGCTATATGCCTTTTCTTCTGCCGCCAATAATAATGGTAGCGCTTTTGCAGGGCTCAGCACGAATACGCCGTTCTACAATGTGCTACTTGCAATAGCCATGTTTATTGGTCGTTTTGGTGTGATCCTTCCCGTCTTAGCGATTGCAGGCTCAATGGCCAATAAAAAGCCACAAGCCCAAAGCCATGCCACTTTACCCACAACAGGACCTTTATTCATTGGGTTACTTATTTTCACCGTGCTTCTCATTGGCGCACTCACCTTTGTGCCGGCTTTAGCATTAGGGCCAATCGCTGAACAATTACACATTGGTTTTGCAGGATAATGAGGGGAAAAAAAATGAAAAATAAACAAACTAAATTATTCAACAATCAATTAATTAAACAATCTATTATTGAATCAATCAAAAAATGCACCCCGCAAGCGCAATGGCGTAACCCAGTGATGTTTGTAGTCTTTATTGGCAGTATTATCACTACGTTACTTTGGTTAGCCATGGTAATGGGTTACACACAAGGTAGTGCTTGGTTCAGTGGTATGATCACCCTTTGGCTGTGGTTTACGGTTATTTTTGCCAACTTTGCGGAAGCGCTCGCTGAAGGGCGTAGCAAAGCACAAGCCCAAAGCTTAAAAGGCGTAAAGCAACAAAGTAGCGCAACGCGTTTAGCGTCTGCTTCGCTGGATGCCAATCAAGAAATAGTGAATTCAGATCAGTTACGTAAAGGCGATATTGTGTTGATCCGTGCCGGAGATACCATTCCTTGCGATGGGGAAGTCATCGAAGGCGGCGCCTCTGTGGATGAAAGCGCAATTACAGGGGAATCCGCTCCAGTGATCCGTGAATCTGGTGGTGATTTTTCCTCTGTAACAGGGGGAACTCGCGTACTTTCCGATTGGCTGATCGTGGAATGTACGGTCAACCCCGGTGAAACCTTCTTAGATAGAATGATTTCCATGGTGGAAGGTGCGCAACGCCGTAAAACACCCAATGAAATCGCACTCACCATTTTGTTAACTGCATTAACGATCATTTTCGTCCTTGTCTGTGCAACTTTGTACCCCTTTACCTCTTTTGCCGCAGATTATGCCGGTGCTGGCGATGCAGTTTCTATTTTAGTGTTGATTGCCCTATTAGTTTGTTTAATCCCAACCACCATTGGTGGCTTGCTTTCGTCTATCGGTGTAGCAGGAATGAGCCGCATGCTAGGAGCCAATGTTATTGCCACCAGCGGGCGTGCCGTAGAAGCTGCGGGAGACGTTGACGTTCTATTACTCGATAAAACAGGGACAATTACACTGGGAAACCGCCAAGCCTCCGAGTTTTTACCGCTAACGGGTATCACTGAACAGCAACTGGCTGATGCAGCACAATTATCTTCTTTAGCCGATGAAACACCAGAAGGCCGCAGTATTGTGATACTGGCAAAACAAAAATTCAATTTACGTGAAAGAGATATTCATGCCCTGAATGCGACTTTTGTTCCTTTTTCTGCAATGACGCGTATGAGTGGAGTCAATATTGGCGAACGGATGATCCGCAAAGGCTCTGCGGATGCGATCCGTCGTTATATAGAAGCTAACCACGGTAAATTCCCAGTAGAAGCCGATCAACTGGTCGAAAAAGTTGCTCATTTGGGAGGAACCCCACTCGTTGTCGTTGATAACCAAACTGTATTAGGGGTTGTGGCACTCAAAGATATCGTTAAAGGTGGAATGAAAGAGCGTTTTGCTCAAATGCGCAGTATGGGCATAAAGACCGTGATGATCACGGGAGATAACCATTTAACCGCCGCTGCTATTGCGGCAGAGGCTGGGGTTGATGATTTCCTTGCTGAAGCCACACCGGAAGCCAAACTGGCGTTGATCCGCCAATATCAATCTGAAGGCCGCTTAGTTGCCATGACAGGTGACGGCACCAACGATGCGCCAGCACTGGCGCAAGCGGATGTCGCAGTGGCAATGAACTCTGGCACCCAAGCGGCAAAAGAAGCCGGTAACATGGTTGATTTAGACTCTAACCCAACCAAATTAATCGAAGTCGTGCATATTGGTAAACAAATGTTGATGACTCGCGGCTCATTAACGACATTCAGTATTGCCAATGATATTGCTAAATATTTTGCCATTATCCCTGCAGCTTTTGCGGTGACATGGCCACAATTAAATGCATTAAATATTATGCAATTACATTCACCTGCGTCCGCTATCCTTTCTGCGGTTATCTTCAACGCATTGATTATTATCTTCTTGATCCCTTTAGCCATTAAAGGTGTCCATTATCGCCCAATGAGTTCCCAATCATTATTGCAACGTAATTTAGGCATTTATGGCTTAGGCGGGTTAATTGTGCCATTCGTTGGGATCAAACTGATTGATCTGCTTATTAGTTTTTTTGGAATATAAGGAGTTGATTATGAATATGATCCGTTCGTCGATTATCATGTTACTAGTACTCACCATTTTTACCGGTATTGCTTACCCATTAATGGTAACTGGTCTCGCTAACATCTTTTTTCCATGGCAGGCTCACGGCTCTCTACTTATGCAAGATGAACGTACTGTTGGCTCAGCCTTGATCGGGCAAAATGTGGGTGATGTCCGCTATTTTCACGGTCGCCCCTCTGCGACGGTTGATAGCCCCTACAACGCATTAGCTTCTGGCGGAAGTAATTTAGCGGTCAGTAACCCGTTATTACAACAAACGATGATTGAGCGTAACAAACAACTGCGCGCAGCAAACCCCGATGCAGATAACGCCACCCCAGTGGATTTACTCACGGCGTCTGCCAGCGGCTTAGACCCCAATATTTCTATTGATGCAGCGTTATACCAAGCTCCACGCGTTGCAAAGAGCAGGCAAATTCCTTTGGATGCGGTAAAATCATTGATAGAAACACATACTGAACAGGCGCTGTTACCCTTTTTAGGCGAATCAGTCATTAATGTGCTAAAACTGAACCTAGCACTTGATGAATATCAACAACAAATAAACAGTCAAACTCACTAGGGGCTGTGATGAACAATCAGGAACCTATTCGCCCTAACCCCGATGAACTTTTGGTCAAAGCCAATGAAATTGGGCGTGGCAAATTAAAGATTTTTTTCGGTGCCTGTGCAGGTGTTGGAAAAACGTATGCCATGCTGCAAGAAGCGCAAAGGCTTAGAGCCCAAGGGCTAGATGTTCTGGTTGGCGTGGTAGAAACCCATGAAAGAGAAGAAACGGCCGCGTTAATTGACGGCCTTTCTCTGTTACCACCCAGACGCATTACCCATCACGGCCGCCGCCTAAATGGCTTCGATATTGATGCTGCAATTGCTAGGCATCCTGCCATAATTTTAATGGATGAATTAGCATTTAGTAATCCTAATGGCAGCCGACACCCTAAACGTTGGCAAGATGTCGAAGAGTTACTTGATGCTGGAATTGATGTACTGACGACCATCAACGTTCAGCACATTGAAAGCCTGAATGATATTGTTGGAAGCATTACAGGTATTCGAGTCCGTGAAACGGTTCCAGACCATATTTTTGATGCCGCTGACGAAGTGGTGTTAGTCGACCTTCCCCCTGACGACCTACGGCAACGTCTTAAAGAAGGTAAGGTATACATACCAGGGCAAGCCGAACGCGCCATTGAGCATTTTTTCCGCAAAGGAAATTTAATTGCACTTCGTGAACTCGCACTTCGTCGCACTGCCGACCGAGTTGATGACCAAATGCGTGAATTTCGTGGCGGTAAAGGCCAAGCGCCCGTATGGCACACTCGCGATGGGCTATTGTTATGCGTTGGCCATAATACGGGAAATGAAAAGTTAGTTCGTACCGCGGCTCGGCTTGCCGCAAAATTCGGTAGTGTCTGGCATGCTGTTTATGTTGAAACCCCTTCGCTTCATCAGCTACCTGAAACACAGCGTAGAGCTATCTTAAAAGCATTGCGACTTGCTCAAGACTTAGGGGCAGAAACAGCGACCTTATCAGATCCTTCTGAAGAAAAAGCCATATTGCGTTACGCACGAGAACATAATTTAGGGAAGATATTAATTGGCCGACGTAATAAAACAAATAAATGGTTTAAGTTCAATTTACGCCCCGGTTTTGCCGATCGCCTAGGTAAGCTCGGCCCAGATCTAGACCTAGTGATCGTCGCACTTGAAGAAAAAAGTGAGTGGGACAAAGAACCCGAAAGAAAACCGTTCTCTGAAAAATGGCGATCGGATATGAATGGCTATTTAATGGCCATTGTGATGTGCGCCGCTATCACCTTATTTTCACGTACCTTTTTATTAGCACTCGATAAAGCCAACCTCGTGACACTCTATCTATTAGGTGTCGTGTTAATCGCATTATTTTATGGTCGACGCCCCTCTGTCTTTGCCGCCTTGGTTAACGTGATCAGTTTTGACCTGTTCTTTGTTCAACCCCATTTTTCCCTTGCTATCATGGATATGCAATATTTAGTCACTTTTACGGTGATGCTAATTGTTGGGGTTGTTGTGGGGAATTTAACTGCGGGTATGCGCTACCAAGCTCGTATTGCTCGGTATCGCGAACAACGGACCCGTCATTTATATGAAATGACAAAAGAATTAGGCCAAGCCATCACCACTGATGATATTGGAAAAACAGGGTACCATTTTCTCAATAATGCCTTCCAAGCCAAAAGTTGCTTATTATTACCTGATGAGGATGGGCAATTAACACCGTTGCAATGTGATGGCTACACGGCAATGCAAATTGATAAAGCCATTGCTAAGTGGAGTTTTGATAAACGCCAGCCAGCCGGTGCTGGTACGGATACTTTGCCAAGTGTTCCTTATCAATTACAACCTATCACTACTGCCGACCAAACCCTTGCCGTTCTTGCCATTGAGCCAAGAAACATGCGCCAGTTATTGATCCCAGAGCAGCAACGCATGCTGCAAACCTTTACGGGGCTGATTGCAAGCTCGCTTGCTCGTCTACAACTGACCAAACAAGCTGAATTAGCCAAATTAAATATTGAACGTGAACAACTGAGAAACTCGTTACTTGCCGCACTTTCCCATGATCTAAAAACGCCACTTACCGTTTTGTTCGGGCAAACTGAAATTTTAATGTTGAACTTATCAGCGGAAAATTCACCATTAACAGAGCAAGTCAACCAAATGCGCCAACAAGTACTAAGCACTTCTCGCTTAGTTAATAATTTACTGGATATGGCTCGTTTGCAATCTGGCAGCATTCAACCCAACTTAGCGTGGGAATCACTACAAGAAATTACCAGTAGTGCCGTTAGAACCTTAGATTACACCTTACACAGTCACCCTTTAGAGATTGATATTCCAGCAGATTTATTGCTTTATTGTGATGCCAATTTGATTGAGCGAGTACTAATCAATCTCTTAGAAAATGCCGTAAAATATAGCAATAACGATACCCCGATTGGTATTCGAGCCGCAGTTGAAGGACAAAAAATTCATATTGAAATATGGGATGCCAGCAATGCGATCCCAAACGGGCAAGAAAAAACCATTTTTGATAAATTTTCTCGGGCACAAAAAGAATCAGCAATCCCAGGCGTTGGCTTAGGGCTTGCCATTTGTCGTGCTATTATCCAATTGCATGAAGGCGAAATTTGGGCGCAAAACAATAATAAAGGTGGAGCCAGTTTCCATTTTGTTTTACCTTTAAAACAACTGCCTGATATTGAGGCAGAAATATAGAAGGACCCTCGATATTGTGAGTACTAACCATCAAATACTGGTTATTGAAGATGAAAAAGAAATCCGTCGCTTTGTTCGTTTAGCGTTGGAGGGTGAAGGCTGGAAAGTGTTTGAAGCCGAAAATTACCACCGCGGCCTAATCGAATCGGGTACTCGGCAACCTGATTTATTGATTTTAGACCTTGGCTTGCCCGATGGTGATGGGCTTGATTTAATTCGTGACCTACGTCAGTGGAGCAGTATTCCGATTATTGTTTTATCCGCTCGCGAAGAAGAATCACAGAAAGTGGCTGCATTGGATGCAGGCGCTGATGACTACCTCACAAAACCCTTTGGGATTAGCGAATTACTGGCTCGTGTTAGGGTTGCTTTACGGCGTTTCGGCAAACCCACCCAAGAAAACTCAAAATGCCAGTTTGGCGATATCACTATCGATTTTATTAATCGAATTGTGACCAAGCAAGGTGAAGAGCTCCACCTTACCCCGATTGAGTTCCGTTTACTCAGTGAACTCGTGGCTAATAGCGGTAAAGTATTAACTCAACGGCATTTATTACTGCAAGTTTGGGGGCCTAACTATGTGGAACATAATCATTACTTACGCATCTATATGGGCCACCTACGGCAAAAATTGGAAAATGACCCTGCTCGCCCTATTCACTTATTAACCGAAACAGGGATTGGTTATCGGTTTATGCCCTAATGGATTACCATTCATTGAATTCTAGGAATCTTACCGATAGTTTAAATTAAAAGGCTGCCTATAATTTACTCACCTTTTTTCTATGGAGAGAAATTCGTGCAGTCACTCACAGCCCAACTATCAAACCGTTTTTCATCTGCTTTAGTACTTTTTTTAAGCGTTTTTGTTACCACCCAAGCACTTGCGCTAAGCCCTGAAGAAAAAGTTCGTACTGAATCATTACTAGCAGAGCTTGGTAAGCAACAGAACCTTACTTTTACTCGTAACGGAACTGAACATTCTGCTGCCGACGCAGAATCTCACTTACGTTTAAAACTACGTAAAACAGAAAAACGTCTCAAAACTACAGAACAATTTATTGATAATGTTGCCTCAAAATCGTCCATTACTGGCGAAGAGTACCAAGTCAAAGATGCACAAGGTAATGTGATCCCAGCCAATAAATATTTGCATGGTTTACTGAAAGACAAAGTGGATAACAAATCTGAGTAAATTCTGTAGGTTCTGTTGATTACTATAAAAAACGCTGGCAAATAAATGTCAGCATTTTTTTGTTCTAATATTCGATCTAGCCCCTAAATAATTTGTACCACAGGTAGGCGGCAAATTAAGTTATCCCGTGAGCATACATAAGTATGTGACTCGGGTAACTTAATGAAGCCAATACCCCTGTGGCACAAAGAATGACAGGGACATCAAGTTAAGAGTTCTCAATCTTAGCCCAAGTATCACGCAACCCCACCGTCCGATTAAAGACTAAATGATCTGCACTACTTAGCTTATTATCCGCGCAGAAATACCCTTCACGCTCAAACTGATACGCTTTTTCTGCCTCTGCATTTTTCAGGCTTGGCTCAACAAAACCATGACGAATAATTAACGATTCAGGATTGATAACGGATAAGAAATCGTCTTCTGCACCTGGGTTTGGCACAGTGAATAAACGGTCATACAGACGAATTTCTGCAGGTAATGCATGCGCTACGCTAACCCAATGAATAACGCCTTTCACTTTACGGCCATCTGCTGGGTCTTTATTTAATGTGCCTGCATCATAAGTACAGTAAATGGTTGTAATATTACCATCCGCATCTTTTTCAACACGCTCTGCTTTAATGATATATGCATTACGCAAACGAACTTCTTTGCCTAATACTAAACGCTTATATTGGCGATTTGCTTCTTCACGGAAGTCCGCACGGTCAATATAAATTTCGTTACTAAAAGGCACTTGGCGTGTTCCCATCTCCGGTTTATTTGGATGGTTTGGCGCTGTTAAAATCTCTTCACCAGCAGGCATGTTTTCAATGACAACACGAACTGGGTCGATAACAGCCATAGCACGTGGTGCTGACTCATTTAGATCATCACGAATACAGGACTCTAAAGAGGCCATTTCGACGTTGTTATCTTGCTTCGTCACACCAATACGTTGGCAAAATTCACGAATAGATGCAGCGGTATAACCACGACGACGCAAACCTGAAATGGTTAACATCCGTGGGTCATCCCAACCATTTACGTGTTTTTCGGTCACTAATTGGTTCAGTTTACGCTTAGACATCACCGTATATTCCAGATTCAGACGAGAAAACTCATACTGACGAGGGTGACAATCAATCGTGATATTATCTAAAACCCAATCATATAAACGGCGGTTGTCTTGGAATTCTAAGGTACATAAAGAGTGAGTAATGCCTTCTAATGCATCAGAAATACAATGCGTGAAGTCATACATTGGATAAATACACCATTTATTGCCAGATTGGTGATGTTCCGCAAATTTAATACGATATAAAACTGGGTCGCGCATCACCATAAATGGCGAAGCCATATCGATTTTCGCGCGTAAACACGCTTTTCCTTCTTCGAAGCCGCCCGCACGCATTTTTTCGAATAATGCTAAGTTGTCTTCAATTAGGCGCTCACGGTATGGGCTATTTTTACCAGGCTCTTTGAGTGTCCCACGATATTCGCGAATTTCGTCTGGGCTGAGCTCATCAACGTAAGCTAAGCCTTTTTTGATCAACTCGATCGCGTATTGATACAAAGTATCAAAGTAGTCAGAGGAATAACGAACATCGCCGCTCCACTCAAAACCAAGCCATTTAACGTCTTCTTGAATAGAGTTAACGTATTCGACATCTTCTTTTACAGGATTTGTATCATCAAAACGTAAGTTACATTGGCCCTGATAATCCTTGGCAATGCCAAAATTCAAGCAGATTGATTTCGCATGACCAATATGTAAATAGCCATTCGGTTCAGGTGGAAAACGCGTATGCACTGACGTGTGTTTTCCAGTCGCCAGATCTTCATCTATGATCTGACGGATAAAATTTGTTGGGCGAGCATCTGCCTCATTCATTGTCATCATTCCTCAATGCCAAAAGCGCGCAAAAGCGTATAGTAATTAAATATATTCTACCATAATCAATCAGGAAACAACCGTTTGATTGCGCCAAGTGCAGCAAAAGCGATGATCAGAAGGAATTTAGGGTAAAAACCTCATCTTTACCCACCGATATACGCGATTCTAAGCCAGTATCATGACGGCTAAAACGACGAGTAACAGTAACGGATAGCTTTGGGCATGACGTTTATCGCTCAGGTAAGGCATTAATAAAGAAGCAAAACGGATCCCTAACCACGATGTCACAATTAAAATTAATGCCCCTTTGATATAGATCATCCCCAGAAACCCTGCTCCGAGATCAATGTGCTTATCAATAGCGAAATAAAAATAGGTTAATGTGCCCGTGATTGCCATTGGTAATGTCAATGGGTTCGCAAATGCGGCTGCTTGGATCATACTGGCACCACGGCGCCGCATTAGTGGAACAGTCATCACACTGCCGCCAACACCTAAAAATGCCGCCACCGCACCAATCACCACGCCAATCGGGGTATCGGCAAAAATACCGCCACGGGAGGCTTGTATACCTATAGATTCTGTTTTCATAAAACCGGGACGAATAAAGCAATCTAAAATAGTGATAATTAAATAACCAATAAATATCCAACGAATTAATGCACTATCTACGGATAGCGCCACTATTGCCCCTAGAATTCCGCCAATTGAAATAGGGATAATAAAAGGGCGAATAATTGGCCAACTCAGGTTGCCTTTAAGGTAATGAGCACGACTCGAAAGCGTCGATGAAAAGATCATCACACAGGTTGATGTTGCCACCGCAATTTGCATTGCCACACTGCCTGCATCGCTTTGCGGCCCCCACACTAAGGTAATCAAGGCATATAACAGTGGAACCGTAATAAAACCGCCACCGAAGCCGAATAGTGCGGTGGTGATCCCCGAAATAAAGCCAAATAAACACAGAAGCAGTTCCACAGATAACCCCTCTCAGTAATTGAGAAAATATTTTATCGATGAAAAAAGCCCCTTGCTTATGCAAATTTGACAACCTTGTTTGAGATTTCGCCAATGTTATTAACAAACGCAACTTTTTTAACACAGAAAATTAAAGTATTCTTTGTTCTATACTTTTAAGTTATTATTTATAATGACCTTTCACACTAGTCACAAAATAAAACTTTACTAAATCAACCAATCGCATCTTCTTCTTTTTGATTTCCTCTATGTTTTTTTAGATATGTTTCTATTTGTTTTTCTACTTTATCATTACATTCTTTAACCCAAATACGATTATTAGGATCCTGTTGTTTACATTTATCGCCCTCATTTGATATTTTGAGTAAATCAACATAGGTATCAAAATTCTTGAGGTAATATGCATCTTGCCCCTTTGGATTATCTCTTGCTACCATTTCTAAGTAGTATTTAGCTTTATTAAAGTCCTGAGGGATCCCGCCGAGTCCATGTAAATAAATCGTCGAAAGATTTTTTCCTGCTACAAGTACCTTATTACCATGGAGGTGGTAAGCTCGTTCATAATATGAAATTGCTTCTAACATATTTTTTTTCGAGCCTTCATTACCATGCTGATGGTTTACCCCTGTAAATAACAGAGCTAACCCATTATTAGAATTAATTTCTAATACTCTCTTCAAAAAGAAATTTGCCAGTGCACACTCTTCTTTTGCAGCTTTCACATTATGTAAATGCTTAAAATCGGTGCAACCAATTCTGAAAAAAGAAAATAAGGCATAATTATCATCTTCATTATTGTTTTTTAATGCCCGATGATATAACTCAACCACTTGTTGTTGGTTTTTGGGATAAGGAACTCGCTTAGGTAGGTCTGGATCATAACGAAGTTCTGTTTCATTATATTCAATGGTATATAGACGATCCCTCACAGTTGGAATTAAAGGAGGATTTATATTTCCCCCCCAAGTTGGAGTCCCGATCATGAACGCTCCTATAACGATAAACCATGAAATCAACCTCACGAAATTTCTCCTAAATCATAAGTCGAGAGTGAAGTTATAAGTATTTCATTAATTCAGTCATATTGCATATTCCTTATGTTTTTGTTTTAGATAAATATTAATTTGTATAAAACAAGTAAATTAAATTATTTACTAATAATTTATAAATATAGATAATTACCATTCATCTCGATAATCGAATGAAACTTGATAATCATATTTACTAAATTCAATGTTATGTTTTATATGATTTTGAAGATTAGAAACCCAGTCAGAAACCATATCAAAACAACCATTATTAATAATATTTTCCTCAGGATTAATGGTTTCCTCTATAATGCTATCATTATCGCCTAGATCTAGAGAATACTCTTCACCAACATATTCCTCTGTTTGTTTATCAAACCAAACCAAATGAATTTTTAATCCCATTTCTTTCTCCTTATAGATACTTTTTTATAATTATTTTAGGCGCTTTAATTTTAATTATTCGCGTATTTTAGAAAAAACACCTCCCCACAAAGCTAACAATTAATTATATTTTCTTTATAAACTAAACTCAATTGATAGTGATTATCATTATTTGTTATACCCTGTATGATTATCTTTTTCTTATTTAACCACCATAAAAAAAGGGTGGCCTAAGCCACCCTCTTACTAACTTATAATATTAAACTGAACTATTTCAGAACATTATAAATAACCGTTTCGCCTGCTTTTACTTCACCGTCAACTAAAATCTCGACGCCAGCAAAATCATCGATATTACTAATGATAACAGGGCTAATCATTGATTTGGCATTAGCTTCAAGGAACGCGAGGTCGAGGTTCAGAATTGGTGTTCCAGCAGTCACTTCCGCACCTTCTTCCACTAAACGTGCACAACCTTCACCTTTCAGTGCAACAGTATCAATACCCATATGAACTATGAGCTCAACACCGTTTTCTGTTTCAAGGCAGAATGCGTGGTTAGTTTCGAAAATTTTCACCACCGTACCTGATGCCGGCGCTAGCACTTCGCTGCTTGTTGGTTTGATGGCAATACCATCGCCCACAATGCGGCTAGAAAACGCTTCATCTGGCACATCGTCAAGGGAGAACACTTGACCACTGACTGGCGCAACCAGAGATAAAATCACATTACCTTTTGTTTTCGCAGGCTCTGCGGCTTTTTTCTCTTCTGGTGCAGCTACCGGAGCAGCTCCTGCGATAGGGCCTTTTGCAATCACTTCAGTCATCGCTTTTGCCACCAATTCAGCACGTGTACCGACAATCACTTGCACATTTTGTTTGCTTAAGCGGATAACACCTGAAGCGCCTAAACGTTTTGTCATGGCGTCATTAACAATCGCTGAATCTTTAACGCCTAAACGTAAACGTGTAATACAGGCATCAATACTGACGATGTTGTCACTACCACCAACCGCTGCAACATATTGGCGAGCTTCTTTTTGAATATCGCTGTCACTGTTATCGGCAGGACTAATGCTTTCGTCATAACCATCAATCGTTTCATCACCTGCGCTCTCTTCACGGCCTGGTGTTAACAGGTTGAATTTACGGATCATGAAACGGAAAATGACATAATAAATGCAGAAGAAGACTAAACCTTGGACAATCAACATATACCACTGAACGGCTAATGGGTTACGTGACTGCAATAGCATATCGACTAAACCTGCGCTGAAGCCGAATCCGGAGATCCACTCCATCGTCGCTGCAATATAAACAGAGATACCCGTTAATAATGCGTGGATTACGTACAGAATTGGTGCCACGAACATGAAAGAGAATTCGAGTGGTTCAGTGATACCTGTAAAGAATGCCGCAAACGCACCGGCAATCATAATACCAGCAACTTTCGCTTTATTTTCTGGACGTGCGCAGTGGTAAATCGCTAATGCCGCGCCCGGCAGACCAAACATCATAATTGGGAAGAAACCAGCTTGGTAGCGACCTGTAATACCTACCGTTGCCAGACCTGCATCAATTGACTTAGCGCCGCCTAAGAAGTTTGGAATATCATTGATTCCTGCAACGTCAAACCAGAACACCGAATTGAGTGCGTGATGCAGACCGACAGGAATTAATAAACGGTTGAAGAAGGCGTAAATACCCGCACCCACAGAACCTAAGTCTTTAATGCTTTCACCGAAAGAGACTAAACCGTTGTAAACCACCGGCCAGACATACATCAGTATGAAGGCTAAGATGATCATTAAGAACGAGGTCAAAATCGGTACGAGACGACGGCCGCTAAAGAAAGACAACGCTTTGGGTAGCTCTACGCCACTATAACGGTTGTACAATTCAGCTGATAGAACCCCAACTAAGATACCCACGAACTGGTTATTAATTTTACCGAATGCCGCAGGAACGCTTTCCAGCGGAACATTCATGATCATGGAATAAGATGCAGGCGAACACAGTGTTGTCACCACTAAAAAGCCGACAAAACCGGTCAGTGCAGCCGCACCGTCCTTATCTTTTGACATCCCATAAGCAACACCAATAGCAAATAGCACGGACATATTATCGATAATAGCCGCACCCGATTTAATCAGTAACGCCGCGATTGCACTATTGGCTCCCCAACCATCTGGGTCAATCCAATAGCCAATCCCCATCAGGATTGCTGCGGCTGGTAGTACAGCAACTGGCACCATAAGTGCCCTACCAATCCGCTGTAAGTAGCTAAGAATATTCACAAACTCCCCCTTTATCGCCCTATTTTTGCCCCATTTACGGGATCTTATTGTTCACACACCTAAATCATAATTTAGGTTATTGAGAGTATCAATTTTATAGTCTAAATTAATTGTTTCGCGATGCAAAATAAATAGGTTCGATTTGTGATAAATGTCAACGAAAGAGTTACCGATATGACTAAATTACTAGCTATTATCGAAAACTTATTTTATGATTAAAAATAACTTATTTATGTTATTAACCTGTATATTCTCAGCGCGTTTAAAATGCAGGTGTAGCCGTTAAAACGGCACTGTGTACCAACACCAGCGCGTAATAAATTTGTAGTATAACGAGTATTCCTATATCTAATGAATAACATCAGGGATACATATATACATGAAAGATTTCACAGACTTATTAGAGGTAATTGAGACATGAGGCTAATTCCACTTAACAATGCGCATGATGTCGGCATTTGGTCCGCACAGTATATTGCTGACAAAATTAACGCATTCAACCCAACTGCTGATCGCCCTTTCGTTCTTGGGTTACCAACAGGCGGCACTCCTCTTGCCACTTATAAGGCATTGATTGCTTTATATAACGCAGGAAAAGTCAGTTTTAAGCATGTGGTAACATTTAATATGGATGAGTATATTGGTATTCCCGCTAATCATCCTCAAAGCTATCACACATTTATGCATGATAATTTCTTTAACCACATCGACATTCAAGCGCAAAATATCAATTTACTGAATGGTAATGCCCCTGATGTTGATGCGGAATGCCAACGTTATGAAGATAAAATTAAATCTTACGGCAAAATTAATTTATTTATGGGCGGCGTAGGTAACGACGGTCACATTGCTTTTAATGAACCCGGTTCTTCATTGAACTCTCGTACCCGCATTAAGACATTAACACCAGAAACGCGCCAAGCTAACTCACGTTTCTTTGATAATGATATCAATCAAGTACCAAAATTCGCTTTAACTGTGGGTGTAGCCACGTTAATGGATGCTGAAGAGTTAATGGTACTCGCTACGGGTGCGAATAAAGCGAACGCAGTTCATGCAGCAGTTGAAGGTTCAATTAACCATATGTGGACAGTAAGTTGCGTACAAATGCACCCAAAAGCACTGGTCGTTTGTGATGAACCCGCAACACTCGAATTAAAAGTTAAAACGCTTAAATATTTCAAACAGCTAGAATCTGAAATTATTGAAAAGTTTAACTAAGATTATGTTTATCAATCACCCGGTCAGCGAAAGCTGATCGGTGACCCACCTTCCAGAGGTCAGGAGTTTTAAGCCATGTATGCATTAACAAATTGCATTATTTATACAGGTCATGAAAGACTGGATAACCATGCGGTCGTCATTGATGGTGAAATCATCAAAGATGTTTGTCCTGTCTCTGAATTACCTTCCCATATTCCACAGCATGACCTACAAGGTGCAATCTTATCCGCTGGGTTTATTGACCTGCAAGTCAACGGCTGTGGTGGTGTCCAATTCAATGATAATAAAGAAAATGTCACATTAAAGAATTTGGATATCATGCAAAAAGCCAATGAGCGTACAGGGTGTACCAGTTACCTGCCAACGCTGATTACTTGCTCTGACGAATTAATGAAGCATGGTATTGAGGTCATGACAGAGTACTTAAAAGACCACAAGAACCAAGCTCTAGGACTTCATTTAGAAGGCCCATATATTAATGTTATCAAAAAAGGTACGCATAACCCTGAATTTATCCGTCAACCATCCGCGCAGATGATTGATTATTTAGCCGCTCATGCAGACGCTATCACTAAAATTACTTTAGCGCCTGAAATGGTAGAACTTGATTACATTCACCAATTGAAAGATTCCGGCATTGTTATTTCTGCTGGACATTCAAATGCGACGTATGAAGAAGCCAAACTGGGTTTTAAAGCCGGAATTCGCTTTTCAACGCACCTTTTTAACGCCATGCCATATATTTCAGGCCGTGGCCCAGGTTTAGTTGGCGCTATTTATGACACTCCTGAAGTATATGCGGGAATTATCGCTGATGGCTTGCATGTCCAGTGGGCAAACATTCGTAATAGCAAACACTTAAAAGGTGATAAATTAATTTTAGTGACTGATGCCACAGCGCCCGCAGGAATAGATCCTCAAACTGGTGAAATGGATCATTTTATCTTCGCAGGTAAAACCATATACTACCGCGATGGATTATGTGTAGATGAAAATGGCACACTCAGCGGCTCATCACTCACAATGATAGAAGCAGTGAGAAACAGTGTAGAGTACGTGGGTATCCCATTAGATGAAACACTGAGAATGGCAACGCTCTACCCCGCAAGAGCCATCGGAGTTGATGAGACCTTAGGGTCTATTGCTCCGGGTAAAATTGCGAATTTAACCGCGTTTAACCACGACTTCGACGTCCTTGCAACCTATGTTAACGGAGCCGAAGTCTACAAAAAATGAGTAACTAGCTAATGAATCAAAGCCACTCGCTGAAGCAAATTGGTAATATTGATCTCGTCAAACAACTAAATAGCGCTGTCGTCTATAGTTTAATTGACCAACATGGCCCGATATCAAGAATTCAAATCGCGGAGCAAAGCCAACTTGCCCCAGCCAGTGTGACTAAAATCACTCGCCAGTTACTCGAACGTGGTTTAATTAAAGAAGTTGACCAACAGGCCTCCACTGGGGGCCGTCGTGCTATATCTATTGTTTCTGAGCACAAAAATTTTCATACGATTGGCGTCCGCTTAGGCCGCTATGATGCCACCATCGCCTTATACGACTTAGGTGGCAAAATGATCGTCGATGCTCATTACCCTATCACAGAGCCCTCTCAGCAAGCGGTTGAACAAAAACTGATTGCCGCCCTTGAAGACTTTATCGAACACAATCAGAAACGCTTAAAAGAGTTGATCGCGATTTCTATTATTCTCCCTGGGTTAGTTAACCCAAACAGTGGTATTGTTTACTACATGCCGCATATCAAGGTCGATAATTGGCATCTCATCGACAACTTGCAAGCACACTTTAAAATTACCTGTTACGCAGGGCACGATATTCGCAGCCTAGCCCTCGCTGAGAGCTATTTTGGTGCAACTCGTGATTGCGAAGACTCACTGCTCGTTCGTATCCACAGAGGTGCAGGGGCAGGCTTAGTCATCAATAAAGAGATATTGCTCAACCATCGAGGTAACCTAGGGGAAATCGGCCATATCCAAGTTGACCCCCTTGGCGAACTTTGCCACTGTGGTAATTTTGGTTGTTTAGAAACCATTGCCTCAAACCAAGCGATTGAAGCCCGCGTAAAACAGCGTTTAGAACAAGGCTATTCAAGTTCCCTTACATTGGAAACTTGTACGATTTCCCATATTTGCCAAGCTGCTAATAAGGGAGACCCACTTGCTACGGAAGTTATCCAGCACGTTGGTCGGCAAATCGGTAAAGCGATTGCTATCTCTATAAACTTATTTAACCCTGAAAAAGTCGTTATTGCAGGGGATATCACGGAAGCAGAACAAATTCTGTTACCCGCGATTCAAAGCTGTATTGACACACAAGCCTTGAAAGGATTTAGGGAAAATCTTCCCATCGTCACATCGCAGTTGGTTCATAATTCGGCAATAGGCGCTTTCGCACTCACTAAACGTGCGATGCTTAATGGTGAATTATTACAAAAATTGTTTGAAAGCTAATTTTTGGCGTTATTTTCTTTAAAGCAGGTTGAGATACCTGCTTTTTTATTAGCTATAAACTGAATTCTTCGTTTCATGAGTCATTTTTAAAACACTTCACACTCTTTCAGCTATCCTCCTCTTACAAATTCTTGGACTCTTTCGATGTTTTATTTCGCGTCATCACCAAATTACATTTATCTAGCAGGTAAGACAAAAGTGATTTTTTTCAAATATGGGCTTGTTTTTTGCTGGCTTTATCGACAAAATGATTATTCATCAAACAAACAGACACATTTTCTGAAAAATAGTGCAAAAAGCTGTTGACTGTCGTGTCTGTAATTAGCATAATGCGCCCCGCAACGCCGACGAAGGTAATGCAAAAAAAGATGGCTATGTAGCTCAGCTGGTTAGAGCACAACACTCATAATGTTGGGGTCACAGGTTCGAATCCCGTCATAGCCACCATTATTTTGCGGGAGTGGCGAAATTGGTAGACGCACCAGATTTAGGTTCTGGCGCCGCAAGGTGTGCAAGTTCAAGTCTTGTCTCCCGCACCATTTTCCTTCTCGGTAGCATTGAATTTAAGATTGGGGTATCGCCAAGCGGTAAGGCACCAGGTTTTGATCCTGGCATTCCCAGGTTCGAATCCTGGTACCCCAGCCATCTTAAAACAATCAATAGTAGAATTCCCGGATGGGGTATCGCCAAGCGGTAAGGCACCAGGTTTTGATCCTGGCATTCCCAGGTTCGAATCCTGGTACCCCAGCCATCTACTATCCTACCTATAGTTGCACAATTCATTTTAAAGAAATCATATATGGCTATGTAGCTCAGTTGGTTAGAGCACAACACTCATAATGTTGGGGTCACAGGTTCGAATCCCGTCGTAGCTACCATTTCTTTTGTTGGGGTATCGCCAAGCGGTAAGGCACCAGGTTTTGATCCTGGCATTCCCAGGTTCGAATCCTGGTACCCCAGCCATTCTCTTTTCAACATCGCTTAAATTAACTCCCTGCTCTATCTTACTATGCTTAGGCAGTCTTAATTTTACTTATCGATTTTATTGATAAATTAAATAAAAAGTAACAAATTAGCAGATAACTCCATTTTTTAAGCAGTAAAGTATCCCTCTCTACTGTTTTCTATATTTACATCCCTATTTTTAGTTTAAATGATTACTTTTTGGTCATTTGCTTATTTATTTAATCCTAATATTACCGATTAACCAATAGCTTAATCGTTTAAAGTGATGTTAAAGCAACATTTACCTCATAAAATTTACGTTTGCATAACTTTTCTATCAAATGTGTGACTTCAATCATTTCTATATAACCATCGAAAGTGGTAATCTGCGCTCGAATTGTAGTTAGGTATGATTATTACCAGTTAAATTATTATCAACCTCTGGTACTAATAAACTCAGTCCCTTCTTCCATTCCAACTAAATTAGTTCTCAGAAACTCTAATAAAAGTTTTAAACCTAATAATTATAAATTGCCAAACGCAACATTTTTACAGAGAAAATTTATGCGAAACATGATAAAGCAACCCATATATAAGATCTTATATGTTCAGGTGATCGTAGCCATCGTTCTGGGTATAGCACTTGGCCACTTTTTTCCCGACATTGGAGAGTCATTAAAACCGCTTGGTGATGCATTCATCAAAATCGTTAAAATGATTATCGCGCCAGTTATCTTCTTAACGGTTGTCACTGGTATTTCAGGCATGTCAAACATGAAGGCAGTGGGTAGTGTCGCAGGTAAAGCGATGTTGTACTTCATCACTTTTTCAACCATTGCATTAATTATTGGTCTTATTATTGCCAATATCATTCGCCCAGGCTCTGGCCTGAATATTGACCCAGCAACCTTAGACAGCACTAAAGTTGCTACTTACGTTGAAAAAGCCCACGAGTCTTCAATTGTTGGCTTTTTGATGAATATCATCCCCGATACCGTCATTAGTCCATTAGTAAATGGAAATATTCTGCAAGTTCTATTTATTGCGGTTATTTTTGGGTTAGCGCTAGCTGCAACGGGTAAACACGGCGAGCCTATCGTTAAGTTACTGCAAAACTTTTCTGAACCTGTGTTTAAAATGGTTGCGATGCTCATGAAACTCGCGCCTATTGGGGCATTTGGGGCAATGGCTTTTACCATTGGTAAGTATGGGATTTCATCTATTGGCAACTTAATGATGCTGATAATGACTTTCTACATTACATCCGTTCTATTTGTGTTGTTAGTGTTAGGAGCAGTTGCTAAATACAACGGCTTCTCCATCATTGCGCTAATTAAATATATCAAAGATGAGCTCTGGTTAGTTTTAGGTACCTCTTCTTCCGAAGCCGCACTGCCAAGCTTAATGCGCAAAATGGAGCATGCAGGGTGTGAAAAATCAGTTGTCGGGTTAGTTATCCCAACAGGTTATTCATTCAATCTTGATGGTACGAATATTTATATGACCATGGCTGCATTATTCATTGCTCAAGCTACCAATATTGAATTGACGATTTGGGAGCAAATTTCGCTGTTGCTCGTTGCAATGATTAGCTCTAAAGGTGCTGCTGGCGTTACTGGTGCGGGTTTCATTACATTAGCGGCAACCTTAATGGTTGTTCCAAGTATTCCTGTTGCAGGTATGGCCTTAATCCTTGGTATTGACCGCTTTATGTCTGAATGCCGTGCTTTAACTAACTTAGTGGGTAACGCGTGTGCGTGTATCGTTGTTGCACGTTGGGAAAAAGAACTGGATACCGAAAAACTGGCTCATGCGTTTTCAGCAAAAAATGAAACATTGGATTCTGTGATTACTGAAGATGACAGCATCAATACAGACACAAGTAATATTCAACCGGTTGATTTAGCTAATAATAAATAGCACTAACTTCTTCACTTAATAATAAATAGGCCGCTAATTAGCGGCCTATATTTATTATATTCAAGATAATTTCTATAAACCTAACGCATACTTCAACGCCAGCTTTTTCGCTTCTCCAGCACGCTGTGCCGCCATCAACCCAAGATTCCTAAATATTTTTAATCCTGGTAAGTTTTCACTAAATGCCATGTAAAAAACATCCATCCCAGCTTGCATAATTAAATTATCAGGCAAACGACGTCGTTGATAACGTTTCAATACACCAAGAGAATTCCAAGGTTGTATATATTCACGCGCGTAAGTCACTTCTTTCAACAGAGCATCAACATCTCGGTAGCCTAAATTCACACCCTGCCCCGCTAATGGGTTGATAGTATGGGCTGCATCGCCAATCAATGCTAACCCATCCATCACATAGCGGCTTGCATGATGACGAGTCAGTGGAAATGCCCCTGACGCAATTGCAGTAACAGGCCCTAAACGTTCAGGAAAGGCTTCGGATATTGCTCCCGTCAATTGTTCCATTGACATACCTTGTAAACGTCTAATCTTTGCGGGACTGTCATACCAGACTAATGAGGCCCAATTATCATACAGAGGTAAAAATGCCCTTGGCCCTGATGGGAAAAACTGCTGCCATGTTTTATCTTGCTGAGGTTGCTGTGTTTGAATGCTAATCAACATACATGACTGGCGATACTGCCAGCCGCGGCTACCAATTCCTGCCATTTTACGGACTTGCGAATTAGCGCCATCGGCTCCGACCACAAGCTTAGCTTGTAAAGTACGGCCATCATCTAATGCTAACATCCATTCTTTTTGCTGCTTAGGTTGGTATAAATTGATGAGTTTCGCCGGGCAAACAAGGTCTAGATTGCTGTATTTTTCACATTCTTGCCATAACGCAAGCTGTAGTACTCTGTTTTCTACCATAAACCCAAGTTCAGGTAGCCCAAGGCTTTTAGCATCAAAAACCACATTGCTATCTGGTTCTTCCCATGTTTCTAACTGGCGATATGGGGCACTTCGCATTGCCTTAACATGTTGCCAAGCCCCTAATTGCTCCAACAATTCAACAGAAGCGCGGCTAATCGCAGAAATACGAACATCAGGGGCACTTTGTGGGTCAAAGGCCACAGGTTGTGCTTTTTCAAGCAAAGCAACTCGCATGCCTTCTTGAGCAAAGCCCAATGCTGCTGCCGCGCCAGTCATACCCGCGCCAACGACGACAACATCATAAGATTCGATTAATTTATTCATACGTTCGCTACTATTTACTGTTTAATAAAGGTTATTGTTTGATAACAGTGACCACGTGGATAAAGGTATTGTACCGAAAAATGAGGGTTCTCACAGGAAATATAGGCATTGAAGTCTCAGAGGCCATTCATTCCTCCACCTTAATAACCTTACAAATAGTATATTTTGCTGAAAACACTTTGATTTGCACAAAAAACAACCACAATTTTGCAACATCCTCTGGTCACTGATGCCGCAAATGAATACAATACGTGCTAATTTTAAAACAATAGGCAAATTGCCTGCCCTTAGATTTCGTGTAGTGATATCATTTTAAATATCTTTGCATTTATCCCATCATACAATGATGTCCTTAATCAAAATGCATGCGAGTTCCCAAAAATATAAAGGGTAGGACTTTGGATTTACAACGCGTTTCGGAGTCCATTACACTAGCCGCTTCGAAAACACCGGATATACGACATGTCGACGAATAAAAAGCTATATATTAAAACTTGGGGTTGCCAAATGAATGAGTATGACTCATCCAAAATGGTTTCTTTATTAGAAAATACCCATGGTTATCAACTCACTGAAGTTGCAGAAGAAGCAGACTTATTACTGCTTAATACCTGTTCCATTCGTGAAAAAGCACAAGAAAAAGTCTTCCATCAGCTTGGTCGTTGGAAGTTTTTTAAAGATAAAAACCCTGACATCATCATTGGTGTAGGCGGCTGTGTTGCTTCGCAAGAAGGGGATTTTATTCGCCAACGTGCGCCAAGCGTTGACATCGTTTTCGGCCCGCAAACTTTGCACCGTTTGCCTGAGATGATTAATCAAGTTCAAGGTACGCGTAGCCCTGTTATCGATATCAGTTTCCCTGAAATTGAAAAATTTGACCGCTTACCAGAACCTCGCGCAGAAGGCCCGACCGCATTCGTTTCCATTATGGAAGGCTGTAACAAGTATTGCACTTTCTGCGTAGTGCCTTATACCCGTGGTGAAGAAGTTAGTCGCCCTTGTGATGATATTCTATTTGAAATCGCACAGTTAGCTGCACAAGGTGTACGTGAAGTTAACCTACTGGGTCAAAACGTGAATGCATACCGTGGTGAAACCTTTGATGGTGAAATTTGCTCATTTGCAGAATTACTGCGTTTAGTCGCGGCTATTGATGGCATCGACCGTGTCCGCTTTACCACTAGCCACCCAATTGAATTTACTGACGATATCATCGAAGTTTACCGCGATACCCCTGAATTAGTCAGTTTCTTGCATCTACCCGTGCAAAGTGGCTCAGACCGCGTTCTAACAATGATGAAACGCGCTCATACCGCACTTGAATATAAAGCCATTATTCGCAAACTGCGTGAAGCACGCCCTGGTATTCTAATCAGTTCAGACTTTATCGTGGGCTTCCCCGGTGAAACAACCGAAGACTTCGAAAAAACCATGAAACTGATTGCAGACGTGAACTTTGATATGAGCTACAGCTTTGTCTATTCCGCGCGTCCAGGCACCCCAGCTGCGGATTTACCTGATGATGTAACCGAAGATGAGAAAAAACAGCGTCTATACTTACTGCAACAGCGTATTAATCAGCAGGCATTAAGCTTCAGCCGCCAAATGGTGGGAACCGTTCAACGTATCTTAGTTGAAGGAACATCGCGTAAAAACGTCATGGAGCTGTCTGGACGTACTGAAAATAACCGTGTTGTGAACTTTGAAGGTACACCGGATATGATCGGTAAATTTGTGGATGTCGAAATTGTGGATGTTTATACCAACTCATTGCGCGGTAAAGTCATTCGTACAGAAGATCAAATGGGTCTTCGCGTTCATGAATCACCAGAGTCTGTTATTGCACGTACTCGTAAAGAAGATGAGCTAGGTGTTGGCAGCTTTCAACCCTAAGCCACAACCATAGGATATTCAGTGACCGAGACAAAAAATTTGCAAATCGCAACACAAGAAATCTTTCTAGAACCCGCAGATAACCAGCGTTTAATGAGCCTCTGCGGGCCATTTGACGATAATATCAAGCAGCTAGAACGCCGCCTTGCTATCGAAATTAATCGCCGCGATAACCGTTTTAAGTTATCGGGTAAGCCGCTGAATGTTCAAGCGGCGAGCAAAATTTTGCGTCAACTGTATGTCGATACCGCGCCTGTGCGCGGTGTTATCCCTGATATCGACCCTGAAAATATTCACTTAGCCATTCTGGATAGCCGTGTTTTAGAGCAATCTGCCGATAGCGTTCCTGACTACGGTAAAGCGTTGAATATTAAGACTAAACGTGGTGTGATCAAACCACGTACTCCAAATCAAGCGCAATATATCGCCAATATTTTAGACCATGATATTACATTTGGCATTGGCCCTGCAGGAACTGGGAAAACCTATTTAGCGGTAGCCGCGGCGGTAGATGCGTTAGAGCGCCAAGAGGTTCGCCGTATTTTGCTAACCCGTCCTGCGGTTGAAGCAGGTGAGAAACTTGGTTTTTTACCTGGGGATCTCAGCCAAAAAGTCGACCCTTATCTACGCCCACTTTATGATGCGCTATTCGAAATGTTAGGCTTTGAAAAAGTTGAAAAGCTGATTGAGCGTAATGTTATCGAAGTCGCACCGCTGGCCTATATGCGTGGCCGTACCTTGAATGATGCTTTTATTATTTTAGATGAGAGCCAAAACACCACCATCGAACAGATGAAGATGTTTTTAACACGTATTGGTTTTAATTCCAAAGCGGTTGTGACGGGTGATATTACTCAGGTTGACTTACCTCGCGGTAGTAAATCAGGGTTACGTCATGCCATTGAAGTGCTTTCCGAAGTCGATGATTTAAGCTTCAATTTCTTCCACAGTGAAGACGTAGTTCGCCATCCAGTCGTTGCAAAAGTTGTCATGGCTTATGAGGCTTGGGAAGAACAAGACAATAAACGTCGCCAGCAGTTACGTGAAGAAAAAGAACAACAAAAGCAATTTGAAAAGCAGGAAAATCTATAAATGAGTGACATTATTCTCGATTTACAAATTGCGTGTGAAAACCCTAATGGCTTGCCTTCGGAAGCCGAGTTTCAGCGTTGGTTAGCGGCTGTTTTGCCTAAATTTCAAGCACTAAGTGAAGTCACTATTCGGGTAGTTGATGAACAGGAAAGCCATCACTTAAATTTAACCTATCGCGGCAAAGACAAACCGACTAACGTGTTGTCATTCCCCTTTGAGGCTCCACCAGAAATTGAACTGCCTTTGCTTGGTGATTTAATTATTTGCCGCCAAGTCGTTGAGCAAGAAGCTATTGACCAACAAAAAACAGCAGAAGAGCACTGGGCTCATATGGTCGTTCATGGTTGCCTTCATCTTTTAGGCTATGATCATATTGAAGATGATGAAGCGGAAGAAATGGAAGGTTTAGAAACTGAAATTCTGGCTGAGTTGGGCTATGAAGACCCATATCTTGCAGAAAAAGAGTGACCTAACTATAATTTTTTGAGATATCTTTGTCAAAGAAAGCATTATTTTACAAAAAATTGACGGTTATTTTGCAGATAAACCGTCAATTTTGTGCTAAAAAAGAATGTAGTAAACTGTTTTTATTAACTAACCTAAGCTCCAAATACTTTGACTTGGGCTACTTTTGGTACCAAGTGCAGCCAACAACGCTGCGGTTCGAGATACGACGAGTGAATACTCTAAATAATTCGAATTGCAGCTAGGCGGCCAGCGAGGATATCTCGATGAGCATACATTAGTATGTGATTCGAGTAGCCGAGTGCAGCCAACAACGCTGCGGTTCGAGATACGACGAGTAAATACTCTAAATAATTCGAATTGCAGCTAGGCGGCCAGTGAGGATATCTCGATGAGCATACATTAGTATGTGATTCGAGTAGCCGAGTGCAGCCAACAACGCTGCGGTTCGAGATACGACGAGTAAATACTCTAAATAATTCGAATTGCAGCTAGGCGGCCAGTGAGGATATCTCGATGAGCATACATAAGTATGTGATTCGAGTAGCCGAGTGCGGCCAACAACGCTGCGGTTCGAAGTATGACGAGTATTTTTTGAGGAAAAAAAAATTAACCGCCATGAGCGACGATAACTCTTCGAGTAGCGATAACCCTGGTCCTAAGAAAGGGTTCTTTGCACTGTTAAATCACCTATTCCATGGTGAACCTAAAAATCGTGATGATTTGGTCGAATTAATCCGCGACTCTGAACAGAACGATTTGATCGATCCTGACACCCGCGAAATGCTTGAAGGGGTAATGGATATTGCGGATCAGCGTGTGCGCGACATTATGATCCCGCGTTCCCAAATTGTTACCTTAAAACGTAACCAAACGCTTGATGAGTGCCTTGATGTCATTATTGACTCTGCTCACTCACGCTTCCCTGTTATTAGTGAAGATAAAGACCATATCGAAGGGTTATTAATGGCAAAAGATTTACTGCCATTTATGCGTACTGACGCTGAGCCTTTTAGTATCGATAAGGTATTACGCCAAGCGGTTGTTGTCCCTGAAAGTAAGCGAGTAGACAGACTACTCAAAGAATTCCGCTCTCAACGCTACCATATGGCTATCGTTATCGATGAGTTTGGTGGTGTTTCTGGTCTAGTGACCATTGAAGATATTTTAGAGCTCATCGTGGGCGAAATTGAAGACGAATACGACGACCAAGACGATGTTGATATTCGTCAACTTAGCCGCCATTCTTATTCTGTGCGCGCCCTTACGCAGATTGAAGATTTCAATGAAGCCTTTGGGACTCATTTTAGTGACGAAGAGGTTGATACGGTCGGTGGCCTCGTTATGCAAGCCTTCGGTCATCTACCTTCTCGTGGTGAAACCATCACAATTGACAACTATCAATTTAAAGTTGCGATGGCAGATAGTCGCCGGATCCTTCTGCTTCACGTGAAAATTCCAGACAACGCGCCAGTTCCAACTTTGGAAGAAGAACAGACTTAATGAACTCAACGTCTATTTATCAAAGTCAGCGGTTGCGGTTACTGCTGGCTTTAATTTTCGGAGCCAGTGGAACGCTGGCTTTTTCGCCTTTTGACATCTGGCCTGCCGCACTTCTTTCTATCCTTTTTCTCCAATTACTGACCTTGCAGCGCACAGCCAAGCAATCTTTTGCTATCGGTTTCGCTTGGGGATTTGGCTTATTCGGTAGTGGCGTTAACTGGGTTTACGTCAGTATCGCGGATTTTGGGGGGATGCCAGGGCCTGTTAACGTCTTTATTGTCATTCTTTTGGCAGCATACCTTTCCCTTTATACGGGGCTTTTTGGGGCATTGATGGCTAAATTTGCCCCACATGCCAATATTTGGCGTTTAGTATTTCTTGCTCCTGCCCTGTGGCAAGTCACTGAGTTTTTACGTGGTTGGGTTCTCACTGGTTTCCCATGGCTGCAATTTGGCTACAGCCAAATTGATGGCCCCATGAAATCGCTCGCTCCAATATTCGGCGTCGAAATGATCACATTGCTATTATTTAGCATTAGTGGTTTGTTAGTGCTCGCTATCCTACGTCGTAGCTTTATTGCATTAGCCACAGCGGTAGTTTTACTGTTTGCCCCATTAGTTGCCAAAAATATTCAGTGGTTTACCCCGCTTGAAGACAACAAAATGCAGGTGGCATTAGTTCAAGGTAATATCCCGCAATCAATGAAATGGGAAGCCAGTTTTTTACAGAAAACCAAAGATACCTATATGGAGTTATCTCGTCCTTATATTGGTAAAGCATCGCTAATTATCTGGCCTGAATCTGCCGTACCTTCTGTTGAACTGGATAACCAAGCATGGCTAAAATCCCTCGACCGGCTGTTAGCGGCTTCGAACACTCAATTAATCACAGGGATCGTTGATGCAAGGCCAATGGATGGGGAATATGAGTTCTTTAATACGATTATTGTATTAGGGGATAAAAACCCGTATCTCTACCCATCAAAAAACCGTTATAACAAACATCATTTAGTGCCATTTGGGGAGTTTGTTCCATTAGAAGATATCCTGCGCCCTATTGCACCGTTTTTTAACTTACCGATGTCTGGATTCAGCCGTGGTGATTACCAACAAGCCCAACTCGCTGTAGGGAATATTCACCTCACTGCCGCTATTTGTTATGAAATTATCTTAGGTACACAGGTCAGAGATAATTTTAAACCTGATA
This sequence comes from Providencia sp. PROV040, assembly GCF_032706145.1. Lineage (NCBI taxonomy): Bacteria > Pseudomonadati > Pseudomonadota > Gammaproteobacteria > Enterobacterales > Morganellaceae > Providencia > Providencia sp. PROV040. Next base: position 3,566,723 of record NZ_CP120530.1, read on the forward strand.
GCGACTACTTACTTACTGTTTCAAATGATGCGTGGTTTGGCCAATCTATCGGCCCATGGCAGCATTTCCAAATGGCACGTATGCGTTCGTTAGAATTGGGACGCCCATTATTACGTTCCACTAATAACGGAATAACTGCGGTGATCCGTGCGGATGGTTCAATACAAGATATGCTACCACAATTTAAAACAGCGACTCTTGCCACTGAAGTCACACCGACAACAGGGCTAACCCCTTACGCACGTTGGAGTAATCATCCAATGTGGGGAATCGCCATTATGTTTGGTATTCTTGGTTTTGCTATGAATAGACGTCAAAAGTAACGATGTTGACCCCACCTCGGTACCTATAAATGAGGTGGGGAATTAGCTAAGCAACCAATAACCCCTGTGTGTCCGCAATCTTCACCGTCACAATACAGCCTGAATTAAATTGTAAGAAATCATCTTCAATGCCATCAGAAAAAATAACGCCGTTATCTGGCATTAATGACTCAACAGCTAACGGGCTACTCGGCTCAATCGTGCCAAATACCCATCTGGTTCCTGTCGTTTTACTTAAAAACGGCTCCCTAACACTAAATTGTAATTTACTTTCCCCCCAACCAAATCCTTTTGCCAACGGGTGAGTACTTACTCCCATAATGGCCTGTGCTCCCGCTAAAATAGATTGAAACCACCCCGTTGACCCAAGTCCTGTGGATATAATTATTCCAGAAGATGATTGAAACTCTTGTTCCCCATTCCAGTTCAATAAATAGCGTGCCGAAGTGTGGCTTTTCGGGCCAATGAATAAATCGTTTACCGCTAATAGTGATTGCCCATCATTGGTTGTAGCTTGTGCAAAAGTCACTATTTTTTGCTCTATTTTTCCTTTTAAGGTATTTATCACGACTTCCTGCAATTGGCCTATTTCAAAAGGAAGTAGTTGGCCATCCCACCTTTCAGGATCAGGGTTAATAGCAATAACTGGCTGTCCATTTAAGTATTTCAAGGTATTCGCCACTAAACCATCTTGGCCAATAACAACAACAATATCGTGTTTAGAAAATTGGTAACTAGGCAATAATTTTCGTTCCAATAATTGAAATCTACCCAATGATTTCAATACCGATTCGGCTTGCACTAATTGGCGCTGATATAAATCATGCTCATTTAAATAATCGCTCACTTCAACATGGTTGTGCTCCAAGTAAAATTTGGCTTGAGGCCAGGTGTTAAAGCGTTCAATCAATTCCTGTAAACGCGTTTTACGCATGACTAATACAAATCGCACGTCATTATTCCTTTGCATTATTTACCTCCTTTTTTCATTAACTGGCCAAATAAATCAGGCGATATATTGAGCTCACCAATTTTTCCAGCATTTTGTGCCAATGATTCGAATGCCATCGCCATCAACTGCTCAGGTCCCATTTTAGCCAACGCTAACGCTTTTAAGTTTTCAACGGGTAATTGGCTATAAGCTTTCATTTTAGACTCAATGGAATAAGCATCTGCATCAGACTGTATACGTTGGTTTTCAACACTAAGCGCAACCAGCTCATTACGTTTTGCCTCTGCATTTACTTGTGCAATTAACTCTTCTTGCTCTATTTCGGCTCGCTCTCGCAATATTTTTCGCTAATTATCAAGACGAGCCTCTTCAATTTGTTGTTCTTTGGCCTGAACAGATAAATCTGTTTCTAATTCAGCTTCTTTAATTGTTCGTTCTTGTTCTACAGAAAACTTACGTCTTGCATAAATGGCATCATCAGCCTCTTTCAGTATGGATTCTCTCGCTTGTGCTTCTAACGCTTTGAGCGTTTCAGGTAATGGTGCGATGGCAGAAATAGAAACATCCAAAATTTCAATTCCCAGTGACTCAATAACCGCCTGCTCTGCTAATTGCTGGTTCACCAAAATCACTAATGATTGGCTAATTAGTAATGCATCTCGCAATGAAGTAGTTTGTATTTTGGCTTGAATCACTGTTTGAGCTGCTCGCACAACTCGGTCACTTAATTTAAGGGGATCTTCAGAAGAGTAGCTTTTCCCATCCTTAGATAAATTAAAATTTAAGACATCCGCGGTTTTTTCCGGCTGCTTTACCTGAAAAGAAATTTGCCCCTGGATACGTAAACTTTGGAAATCAGACGTTTGTAAATTAAAAATAAATGGGGCTTCTTGGGCATTTAATGGAAGTGCCGCAATGGAAGTTTTATCGGAGTTATACCAAAAACTGAGCCCCTTACCTTGCTTACGCACTTTCCCATTCACCGATTGAATAACAAAAGTTGATGAGTCTGCTTTGAAATATTTAAAGTTAATCATAGTGGATTCCTCATTATTGTCTTTATGACCTTAATTAATTATTGTCTTATAGACACAAATAAGTCAAGTATTAAATGTCTTAATGACAATAACTATTTTTACCTGTATGATTTAACCCTAAACTTCATCTTTAGCGATAAGTGGTAACAATATGAATGAAAAAGAGTTTCTTGCTAGTTATGACAGAAAAGATTATTTATCGCCTTTACTCACTGTCGATGCCGTTTTATTTACTTACCATGAAAACACGTTGAAAGTATTACTGGTTGAGCGAGCAAGTTTCCCTGAAAAAGGGAAATGGGGCTTACCGGGAGGATTTATTGATGAGCAAAATGATCAAACCTTAGAAGAGACTGTTTTACGTAAACTAAAAGAAAAAACAGGAGTTATTCCTCCTTATGTTGAGCAACTTTGTACGGAAGGAAACCACCAACGAGACCCTCGCGGCTGGTCTGTCACTGTTTGCTATACAGCTCTAATTGCTTACCAAGCCTGCGAAGCCCATATTGATACCGTGGATTCTGTAAAATGGGTTTCTATTGATGAAATTGAACAACTGACTCTTGCATTCGACCACCTCAAACTTTATCAACAAGCGAGAGAACGCCTAAAGCAAAAATCACTCTATTCGATAGTTCCAGGTTTTGCATTACCTGACGTTTTTACCTTAGCAGAGCTACAACATGTCCATGAAGTTTTGATTGGTAAGCCTTTACAAAATAAATCGTTTAGGCGCCGACTCGAACAAGCTGATTTGTTAATTGATACCGGAGAAAAACGCCACGAGCGTGGCCGACCCGCTAATTTGTATCGTTTAAAACCACAATCAGCGGACTACCGTTTTATTCGTAATTTAGAATTTTAATCATTGATATGCCTGATAAACAAATATTATCAGGCATTCCAATGAATGCTATTGGCAAATTGCAGGGGTAACAATATAGGTAAAAATGAGTTTGTTAGACTTATGATAATTATGCGTAATGCCTTCGGGAAACATTTCATGCAAAATATCCATACCTGCATTTTTACCGCAATAGTTGCGATTTAAAATCTCACGCATATTTTGCTGCCAGCTATCACCTTCCAATATATTGTCAGGGATCCCTTTGATAGTGTATTGGTAAAATAACATGCCATTTTTAGCAGTCACTTCCGTCAATAGTGTTACGTCATCAATCAGCATAGGCAATGATTCCGCCATGTCAGATAGAAAAATGCCCCGTAACATCGTTGGGTCATCATCTCCTTTTGCATTAAACGCATTGATTTTATCTTCTGTTGAATTAGCTTTTATTTCATCATAACGCTGTTCTATTTTTGAATTTTCTATTGTTCCTGATGGTTCTTTCGTTGTCGTTTTTTCTTCCACATCAGGGGAGCATCCCGTGATTAATACCGCGCCTAAAAATAATCCAACCACTTTTTTAAACATAGCCATCCCATTCACCTATTTTATTATTTATATAGCCGAATGAGTTTACCATAATGATAAATTAAACTTATAGGCAGAAAAATCCCCTTTTTAAGCCAAAGGGGATGATAGAAAAATTAAAACGATGCCAACCACATACGCATTTTTAGGCCATAAGAGCTAGTCCAACCCGATGTAAAGCTGACTAATTCACCGTTATCAATTACCATAAATGTGGGAGTTGCGCTGACCCCAACCGCATTGGAAAGCTGACCGCTGGTATCGTTAATCACAGGAAACGTTAATTCCTTGTTTTCCATTCCCTTGATTAAGCGAGATGTTTCACCTGAACGTATCGCGATCGAAATAATTGGCATACCTGATTGGCTTAACTCTGATACCGTTGGCGAAGTCAAATTACATACCCCACACCAAGTTGCCCAAAAATACACTAGAATCGGTTTTTCTTTACTTAACTCAGCTAATGAAACGCTCTCACCATTCACTAGAGTGTGCTGCTCCAATAATACGGGCGCAAGGGTTTGTGGTTTGCGCCATAAATCCATCACCGTAAAGGCAATAAATAAAATAATTGCCAAAACAATAATTTCTTTAGACCACTTTTTTATTTTATTCATATAGTTACTTACCTATTTGTTATCAAATAGTACAAATCAAAGATGTAAGAAACCAAAACATCCACTTAAAATGAATGCTTTAGCATTTAATTAAATATTTTTTTCCTATCCTCTAATTTTAGAGTTTGGATTGTTTAATCTTTATCCTCTAAATAATTCGTGTTGAGGCTAGGCGGCGAGTGAAACTAAGCCCTAGGAGCATACATAAGTATGTGACTAGGGTTAGTAAGCGAAGCCAACAACGCCACAGCACGAAGTATGACGAGGATTATTTGAGCTTAGCGAGCTGCTCCTTCACTACCGCCTCAAACTGCTGTGCATCAATAGCACCTGGGATCATTTCATCACCCACCAATGTTGCTGGGGTACCATTCACACCCAATTTTTCTGCCAATATCATATTGGTACGAATACCATCGCGGCTCTTATCACTCGCTTTTAGCTTATCGTTGCCAGTGGCTTTGAGAGCATCTTTGATATTTGCATCTGATAGCATGCCCTGTTTTTGCATAAATTTATGGTGTAAAGCTTCAAATGCTTTCGGGTCTTCTTGCCACAGTGTCATGGTTAACTGAGCTGAATCCATTGATGTTTGGCCTTTAAATGGTAAATATTTGATTACCACTGCCACATCATTTGGATATTTTTTCACAATATCCATCAGTTGAGGGTCGAAACGCTTACAGAATGGGCAGTTAAAATCAGTAAAGTTAACTAAAACTAACTTGGCATCTTTTTTACCGATACGCGGGCTGGTTGGGTCATTGAATAAAGCATCGTGCTCCGCTTTTAACGTTTCTTTCATTTGGGCTTGTTGTTTTTCCCCTTGTTTGGCTTGCAGGGCAACGATAGCTTCTTCGAGAATTTCTGGGTTTTCAACCAAAGTATCACGCACTAATTTACGCACTTGTGCTTCTTGGTCTGCACTCAAAGGTGCCGCCTGTGCTACTGACCCAATCATTAGTGACGAAAATAAAACAGCTAAAATTGTTTTTTTCATTTTGTGGCTCCTTTGGCCTGATTCATAACGGATATTAGCGATTCACGATCAAGTATCGTTGAAAGTACTTCGCCTTCGGCCAAGTTAGGGCCATAGATTTGATTAAATGGAACAGCGACCTGCCCACGTTTTTGTAAAAATGCCGTAATTTCAGGTGAAGGCTTCGTCCAATCACCACGTAAAGCAACAACATCAGGTTCACTAAGCAGCTGTTGAATATCATCTCTTAGCAATACATTGTATTTATTTGCCTTACAGGTTACGCACCATTCCGCGGTAACATCAATAAATACGCGTTTATTATCCGCTAGCGCATCAGCAATTGCCTGTTCAGTTAGCGGTTGCCAATTCACCGTATCTTTAACGAGAGAGCGGCTACCAGAGTGCTGTTCTTGCGTCATCCAAACAAATCCACCAGCAAAAACGGCAAATAATATAAATGGCAAGATAGCCGCCCTTACACCACGTTTTATCGCGATAAAGACCACTAATAACACTAAGAAAATGACAGCAATCGCGGTCGAAGTAGAGACACCAAAATGCGGAATTAATAAGCTAATTAGCCATAAGCTGGAAACTAGCATCATGACTCCAAGTATTGCACGCAATTTGAGCATCCACATACCCGGTTTTGGTAACAACCTCGCAATGGCAGGAAAAGCGGCAATTAATAGCCAAGGTAAACTCATTCCTATACCTAATGCGGTGAAGATCAACCACAACTCTTCCATTGGTGCAGCCAGTGCAAAGGCCACAGCTGTGCCCAAAAATGGTGCAGAGCAAGGCGTTGCCAGTAATGTCGCAAATACTCCTTGCCAAAAATGACCACTATTGCCATGACCACCTGCGGTCGCCAAGCGTGTATTGGCCTTACTGCCTAGGTTTATTTCGAATAAACCAAATAAATTTGCAGTAAATAACGCCGTTACCACCACCATAAAGCCGATAAACCATGGGTTTTGGAACTGAATGCCCCAGCCAACGGCTTGCTGACCGACCCGCAGTAAGGTCATCAGTAAGGCGAGTAACCAGAAGGAAACCAAAATCCCTGAAGAAGACAGTAAAAATTGGCGACGAATGGTTTTCTGCTCACCTTGTGGAACCATTAAGACTGAGCCCAGTTTCATGGCGAGCACAGGAAGAACGCATGGCATTAGATTAAGGATCAAGCCACCTAAAAGTGCAAATAACACCACTTGCCATAAAGAAGCACCACTCACTTTTGACACTATTGTGCCAGTAAATGTGCTAACTTGATGGCTAATTTTCTGGGAAATGTCACCATCAGAAACCACAAAAGAAATGGTTTTTCCGGTTAAATCAGGAGACTCGCCCCCCCAATCATCACCAACATCTATTGTTGCTGTTAAATGTTCTCCTGATGTTTCTATTACAGGTACGCCTAACGCCGCCCCTTCAACCACATCAGTGAAAATGTTCGGTTGTTCCCACGAGTTCCCTGTATTTTTTTGTAATTCAATGATTAGCTTATCATTAGCAAAACCAACTTTGGTTTGCTCAACTAAACCACTTGATGGTGGAACCGCACCTTTGGCTTGGTTAAACGCCCAAGTAAAGTCAGCAGGAACAGGTTCTGTTAAATCGAGCTCAAATGGGTAATCGGTTAAAATACAAACATTGCTACATGTTGATAATGTTAACGTTCCTGCCAGTTTGTCCAACTTCTCATTACTTGTTACTGTTATCGGGAAAACTACATCGCCCATATAACCTTGAGTTGAAACACCAGCAACATCAAAGCGCCCTGGTGTTGGCCATTGCCAATCTGTTGATTCGACAGGTGACGACCATACAATTTCAGGCGCTACTCCGCCTTCGCCTGGTGAGCGCCAATAGGTTTTCCACCCCTCATCAAGTTGCACATCAAGCAAAACTTCAATTTTGCCATTTTCCTGTGCTGAACTTAATAACCTGACCTGCGCATGCCGTGGAGTGTTGTCATTCATCCACCCCGTATTCGCAGGTTGCAACCACCCCGTATCTGCAGCGTATAAACTGCTCGAAAATAGTGCAAAAAATATAAAAAATGAATTAATTAAAAAACGCATTGTTTCCTCCAGAATAAATTACACAAACGAATCCCTATTCGTTGTGTGTTAATTCCGAAGATTACAAAATTGTAAGTGTCTTCTGACTCTTGGAGGGGCATGCTTCTCTTCATTATTTGCTCTAGATATAAATAGATTAGTACAAAATAAAGTTAGCGCAGCCAAAGTAAGGAACATAAAGAAGAATGGTTCAAGCACAGCAGGTAACAAAGTCATTAATGACTTGGCGCTAAGTTCACAACTAGAAAGATGTGTACTACTGCTATCACCTTGTTTTACTTGTGATTGTTCGATATAGGAAAGGTTAGCTCCAGTATTAATTTGCACTTGAGCTAAGACATCTGGCACAAAAAAATTGGCGAGCAGACGCTCTCCGACGGCGCGTTGATTCATACAAATCAATACCATCAGACAGGCGAATATCACTAATCCTTTACCTAATTTTAAATGCCTGTTCATGCGCACCTTGGTATAACTTCCTGAAATAATACTAATTATGCGACTTTGATAACCATAACGATAAAAACCAGTCTTTGATTAATACCGTTACACCGTCTATAAATTAAATAGAGGTTACATCTTACACAGCAAAATATTCCGTACAAGTGTCATCAGCTAACTTTACAAATATTATTCTCTTCCCAATGAACAAAAATGCAGTTCCATCAAAACTAGGCACGTAAATTGCTTTATCCAATATATGACATGAAATGAAGATAGATTGCACCTTAACAGTGCGTGACTATCAGTTTAGGACAATATTAAGTGGCAAATCACCATGTTAGTGCGGTAATTCAAAAATTACCCAAATAATATGCGAGACAGCTCCCGAAATTGAAACAATTTGTTTTCATTAATTAACAAATTTAATTACTTTTTAACAACAATAAAACATATAGCGGATAATCGCGGTATTGTCTAAATCTGCGAAATATTTGCAAACACAACACTACAAAACCACAGTAATTCAGGCGTTATCTCGTGATGACCCCTTAAAATTACAACGGGTTTACACCGATGTTCTAAAGGAGTTGTAATTATGCGTATAAGTAAACTTGTATTATCGATGATGATTTTAGGTGCAACCTGCGCAGTCCAAGCAGAAGAATTAAACGGCACTCTGAAAAAAATCAAAGACAACGGTGTAATAGTTGTTGGTCATCGTGAATCATCCGTACCGTTCTCTTACTATGATAATAGCCAGAAAGTGGTTGGTTACTCGCAGGATTATTCAAATGCCATTGTTGATGCAGTGAAGAAAAAATTAAACATGCCTGATCTGCAAGTCAAACTCATTCCCATTACATCACAAAACCGTATTCCACTCCTGCAAAATGGCACATTTGATTTTGAATGTGGTTCAACAACCAATAACGTAGAAAGACAAAAACAAGCAGCTTTCTCTAACACTATCTTTGTGGTCGGGACACGCTTACTCACCAAAGGTGATTCCGGTGTAAAAGACTTTGCTGACTTAGCCGGTAAAAATGTTGTCGTGACCTCAGGTACGACTTCTGAAATTCTGTTGAATCAGTTGAATGATGAAAAAAATATGAAAATGCGCATTATCAGCGCGAAAGACCATGGTGACTCATTCCGTACCTTGGAGTCAGGCCGTGCTGTTGCCTTTATGATGGATGATGCATTGTTAGCGGGTGAGCGAGCAAAAGCGAAAAAACCGGATATCTGGGAAATCGTTGGCAAACCGCAAACTGAAGAAGCTTATGGCTGTATGTTGCGTAAAGATGATCCTCAATTTAAAGCACTTATCGACGAAACCATTGCGAATGCACAGACCTCGGGGGTCGCAGAGAAATCCTTTGACCGCTGGTTCAATCAGCCTATTCCACCAAAAAATCTGAACCTGAAATTTACTTTGTCCGATGAAATGAAAGCCTTATTTAAAGAACCAAATGACAAAGCATTAAACTAATAAAAAGACAAACAGGGTATTACTGAAGTAAGAATTGCAAGGCGGTCGTTCCCCGCCTTGCATCCTCTCTTACGACAGTATTCGGGAATTACATTGCCCACAGGAAGTCAATATTATGTCTATTAACTGGAATTGGGGGATTTTCCTTCAGGAAGCCCCATTTGGGAATACCACCTACTTAGGGTGGTTAATATCTGGCCTCGAAGTCACCGTAACACTTTCTATTTGCGCTTGGATTATTGCATTTCTAGTCGGTTCATTCTTCGGTATTTTACGTACAGTACCTAACCGTTTTTTAGCTTTTTTAGGTACCGCATACGTAGAATTATTCCGTAACGTGCCGCTTATTGTACAATTTTTTACTTGGTATTTAGTTATTCCAGAACTTCTCCCGCGTTCAATCGGGGATTGGTTTAAAATGGATTTAGACCCTAACTATCAATTCTTTATTTCCTCAATGCTTTGCCTTGGGTTATTCACCGCAGCGCGGATGACTGAGCAAGTGCGCGCAGCCATTCAGTCACTACCTAGAGGGCAAAAAAGTGCCGCACTCGCAATGGGGCTGACTTTGCCACAAACCTATCGCTACGTTCTATTACCCAATGCCTATCGGGTTATTTTGCCACCAATGACGTCAGAAATGTTGAACTTGGTTAAAAACTCAGCCATTGCGTCAACCATTGGCTTAGTCGATATGGCAGCACAAGCCGGAAAGCTATTGGACTATTCTGCTCACGCATGGGAATCCTTTACCGCAATTACGTTAGCTTATGTCGGTATTAACGTCATTATCATGATTCTGATGACGTTATTAGAGCGCAAAGTTCGCTTACCAGGCACTCTTGGAGGGCGGTAAAATGATGTATGAATTTGACTGGAGCTCAATTGCTCCGAGTATGCCCTTTTTAATCGATGGCTTTATTGTCACAGCAAAAATCACACTAACCGCGATAGTGGTCGGAATTTTGTGGGGTACCGTCCTTGCCGTGATGCGGTTATCCACATTCAAACCAATTAGCTGGTTTGCGGCCTTGTATGTGAATACATTCCGTTCTATTCCGTTGGTTATGGTTTTACTGTGGTTTTACTTAATCGTACCTAGCTTATTACAAAATGTTCTAGGCTTATCACCAAAAAATGATATTCGTTTAATTTCTGCAATGATAGCCTTCTCTCTTTTTGAAGCGGCCTATTACTCTGAGATTATTCGTGCTGGTATTCAAAGTATTTCACGAGGACAAGCCTCTGCGGCGTTAGCTTTGGGAATGACAAATATGCAAACTATGCGGCTCGTGGTGTTACCGCAAGCCTTTAAAGCCATGGTGCCATTGCTGTTAACTCAAGGGATTGTGCTGTTCCAAGACTCATCCCTCGTGTATGTGCTCAGTTTGACAGACTTTTTCCGTACCGCCACCAATATTGGTGAGCGTGATGGGACACAAGTAGAGATGGTACTGTTTGCGGGTCTGGTGTACTTTATTGTCAGTTTTGGCGCTTCTATGTTAGTGAATTATCTTAAGAAAAGGACTGTTTCATGATAACCCTGAAAAATGTATCCAAATGGTATGGCCAATTTCAGGTGCTTACAGACTGCACAACTGAAGTTAAAAAAGGTGAGGTTGTGGTTGTGTGCGGGCCATCTGGTTCTGGTAAATCCACATTAATAAAAACAGTGAATGGTTTAGAGCCGATTCAACAGGGTGAGATTTTTGTGAATGATATTCAAGTTAATAACAAAAAAACTGACCTTGCAAAACTTCGCTCTAAAGTTGGGATGGTATTCCAACACTTCGAGCTATTTCCTCATTTGTCGATTATTGAAAATTTGACATTAGCGCAAGTTAAGGTATTAAACCGCGATAAAAAAGAAGCGGAAGCAAAAGGTTTGAAATTATTGGAACGCGTAGGTTTATCCAGCCATGCCAATAAATTTCCAGCTCAGCTTTCAGGTGGGCAACAACAGCGTGTCGCTATCGCTCGAGCACTGTGTATGGATCCTATCGCTATGCTATTTGATGAACCTACTTCAGCGCTAGACCCAGAAATGATCAACGAAGTGCTTGATGTTATGGTTGAATTAGCCAATGAAGGCATGACCATGATGGTGGTTACCCATGAAATGGGATTCGCCAAAAAAGTGGCTAATCGTGTTATTTTTATGGATGAAGGCAAGATAGTTGAAGACAGTAAAAAAGAAGATTTTTTTGCTAACCCACAATCCGACCGTGCAAAAGATTTTCTCGCAAAAATCCTCCATTAATATTCAAGAGGGAGCTCATTAGCTCCCTCGTCTTATCACTGCGCTATTAGCAAATAAATCAACAACAACAACCTGAATTCGAAATAGATCAATAAACCACTACCATTTAACAAACTTTTTAGTTAAGTTGTTTGGTTATCAGCGTAAAATATCCTGATCCGTTCCCCGAAAAGCAATATCCAGCCTCCCTCGTAGGTTCAGCTAATCAACTATTGTTGTTTTCGGTGTAGATCCGCTATGCTATGCGATCTCAATTAAGAAAGACATTCACGCTACAGATGTAGCATTTATTCACCATAGGATTATCGGTGCCATGCAAGAACAATATCGTCCAGAAGATATAGAGCCTAAAGTACAGCGTCACTGGGATGAAAAAGCAACTTTCAAAGTGACTGAAGACAACAGCAAAGAAAAATACTACTGCCTGTCCATGCTACCTTACCCTTCTGGTCGACTACACATGGGCCACGTACGTAACTACACCATGGGTGACGTTATCTCTCGTTACCAACGTTTGTTGGGGAAAAACGTTCTCCAACCAATTGGTTGGGATGCGTTTGGTCTGCCTGCTGAAGGTGCTGCGGTTAAAAATAATACTGCTCCTGCGCCTTGGACTTATGCCAATATCGATTACATGAAAAACCAGCTGAAAATGCTCGGTTTCGGTTACGATTGGGATCGCGAAGTCACGACTTGTACCCCTGAATATTACCGTTGGGAACAATGGTTCTTCACTAAATTGTATGAAAAAGGTTTAGTGTACAAAAAAACCTCTGCGGTTAACTGGTGCCCACATGACTTAACTGTTTTGGCGAATGAACAAGTGGTTGATGGCTGCTGCTGGCGTTGTGACACCCCTGTTGAGCGCAAAGAAATCCCACAGTGGTTTATTAAAATTACCGACTACGCAGAAGAGCTGCTCAACGACCTTGACAAATTAGATGACTGGCCAGAGCAAGTCAAAACCATGCAGCGCAACTGGATCGGCCGTTCCGAAGGGACTGAGATCACGTTCAATGTTGCAGACCGTGATGAGACCTTAACAGTCTATACCACTCGCCCTGATACTTTTATGGGGGCAACTTATGTGGCTGTTGCAGCAGGTCACCCTCTGGCTAAAGAAGCCGCGACAAATAACCCTGAATTAGCCCAATTTATTGATGAGTGCCGTAATACCAAAACTGCGGAAGCAGATATGGCAACCATGGATAAAAAAGGTATGGCAACCGGTTTATTCGTTATTCATCCATTAACCCAAGAAAAGTTGCCAATTTGGGTCGCTAACTTTGTCTTAATGGAATACGGTACTGGTGCTGTTATGGCCGTTCCTGCCCATGACCAACGTGACTGGGAATTCGCTCACAAATATAACTTACCCATCAAAGCAGTTATTGCCGATGCTGATGGCAATGAGCCTGATTTATCCCAAGAAGCGATGACCGAAAAAAATGCACTGATTAACTCAGGTGAATTCAGTGGGTTAGACCACCAAGCTGGCTTCAATGCCATTTCAGACAAACTTGTCGCGCTAGGTGCAGGTCAACGTAAAGTAAACTACCGCTTACGTGACTGGGGTGTTTCACGTCAACGTTACTGGGGGGCACCAATCCCAATGGCAACATTGGAAGATGGTACTGTCGTTCCTGTTCCTGAAGACCAGTTACCTGTCATTTTGCCAGAAGATGTCGTGATGAACGGCATTACCAGCCCAATTAAAGCTGACCCTGAGTGGGCAAAAATGACCATTAACGGTCAACCTGCATTACGTGAAACCGATACCTTCGATACCTTTATGGAATCTTCTTGGTACTATGCACGTTATACCTGCCCGCAATATGACGACGGCATGTTAGACCCCGAGGCAGCAAACTACTGGTTACCGGTTGACCAATATATTGGTGGTATCGAACATGCCATCATGCACTTAATGTATTTCCGCTTCTTCCATAAGTTGATGCGTGATGCAGGGTTAGTCAACTCAGATGAACCAGCAAAACGCTTACTGTGCCAAGGCATGGTGCTTGCTGATGCATTCTATTATACGGGCAGCGATGGTCAGCGTGTTTGGGTTTCTCCAGCAGACGCCATTGTTGAACGTGACGACAAAAACCGTATTATTAAAGCCGTAGATAATGAAGGCCATGAACTGGTGTATACCGGTATGAGCAAAATGTCTAAGTCGAAAAACAACGGTATTGACCCACAATTAATGGTCGAAAAATACGGTGCGGATACCGTTCGCCTATTTATGATGTTTGCTGCACCACCAGAGTTAACCCTTGAGTGGCAAGAATCCAGCGTTGAAGGTGCTAACCGCTTCGTTCGTCGCGTTTGGCGTTTAGTACACGAGCACTCACAAAAAGGTGCAACTTCACCTTTAGATATCAGCACATTAACACCTGAACAAAAAGACTTACGTCGTGATCTGCACAAAACAATCGCGAAAGTCTCTGATGATTTCAGCCGTCGTTATGCATTCAACACTGCAATTGCTGCTATCATGGAATTCATGAACAAATTGGTTCGTGCGCCACAAGAAACGGAACAAGACCGTGCATTAGTTCAAGAGTCTCTTGAGGCTATCACGCTGATGTTATCACCAATCATTCCACATGCTTGCTTTGAAATGTGGAAAGCGCTCGGTCACAAAACAGACATCGATTTCGCACAATGGCCTGTTGCTGATGAAAAAGCCATGATTGACGATACCAAACTGGTTGTCGTTCAAGTTAATGGTAAGGTTCGTGGTCGTATCACCGTTCCGGCTGATGCAAACCAAGAATTTGTCCTAGATATGGCAAAAAATGAACCGAGCGTAGCGAAATACCTTGAAGGTGTTGGCATCCGCAAAGTAATCTATGTCCCAGGCAAATTGCTAAACCTTGTTGTAGGTTAATATTAGGTTGTTGGCTGATAAGGAGGCCAGGTGCGTTATCTGATAACTTTATTTTTGAGCCTGGCGGTGCTAGTCACCGCAGGTTGCGGTTTTCGTCTTCAAGGAACAACTCAAATTCCTGAGGAACTGAGAACTTTGCAGCTAAGTTCAAGTGATCCATATAGCTACCTTACAAGGGCGCTTAGGGAACAACTGCGGCTCAATAATGTGACCATTCTCGAAACTGGAAGAGCCGGTGTTCCCATTTTGAAAGTTCTGAGTTCTAATGAAAACACTGAAACTGTGTCCGTTTATCAGGATGGTAAAGCGGCAGAGAAACAATTAACACTGGTAATGAATGTGCAAGTGTTAATGCCTGATGGTGCTATCTATCCTTTACAAAGCCGTGTTGAACGCACTTTCTTCGACAACCCTTTAGAAGCACTGGCGAAAGATGCTGAAAAAGAAATTGTAAGGCAAGAAATGCAAGAACAAGCTGCACGCAATATCGTGCGTAAATTATTGCTTGTTCATTCAGCAGAACTTGAAAAAGCAAAAAACCAAGCGGCTGATACGAATACTCAACCATAATGACACGTATCTATCCTGAACAGCTGGCCTCTTCGTTACAAGAGTCTCTAAGAGGCCGCTATTTAATTTGGGGTAATGAGCCCCTTCTTCTTCAAGAAAGCCAAGATGCCATCCGCAAAGCGGCACAAGAGCAAGGCTTTGAAGAGCATTTTTCGTTTTCTCTAGAGCAAAATACTGATTGGGATGAGATTTTTAGCCTCTGCCAAGCTCTCAGCCTATTTGCTAGCCGTCAAACTCTCACGCTGTTGTTGCCTGAAAATGGCCCTAATGCCGCCATGGCTGAAAAGCTGAACCAACTGGCGCAATTACTGCATTCAGATCTCCTGCTTGTGTTACGTGGTCATAAGCTCACTAAAGCACAAGAAAACAGTGCTTGGTTTAAAGCAATTAGCCAAGATGCTATTTATATCAGCTGCCTAACGCCTGAATATCAGCGGTTACCACAATGGGTTTCTAAACGCGCCTACAGTATGCGGCTTTCGTTAGAAACCGAAGCTAACCAGCTACTTTGTTACTGTTATGAAGGGAATTTACTTGGTTTGGCGCAAGCACTTGAGCGGCTGTCTCTTCTTTATCCAGATGGTAAACTCACCTATCCTCGGGTTGAGAGTGCCGTTAATGACTCTGCGCATTTTACTCCCTACCATTGGGTTGATGCCCTATTGGCGGGTAAATCCCGCCGTTCATGGCATATTTTAGAGCAATTGCAGCAAGAAGATATTGAGCCTGTTATTTTATTGCGATCAATCCAGCGCGATCTAATGTTGCTTATTACATTAAAACGCCAGTCAGCAACAACCGCGTTAAAGACATTATTTGATCAACACAAAGTGTGGCAAAACCGCCGAGGTGTGCTCACGGAAGCCTTACAACGTTTAACATTGCATCAATTACAATCTGCATTAATGTTATTAACGCAAGCAGAAATCAATATTAAACAAGATTTTAGCCATTCTCCATGGCCTGACCTGCAGTCACTGTCTATGCTATTATGTGGTAAAGCATTTGCAGAGAATTTTATTCATGAGTAACTCATTTTCAAAACAACATAACTTGCTCGCATTATTCGGTGGGACGTTCGACCCCATTCACTTTGGCCATTTACGTCCAGTGCAAGCACTTGCTCAACAAGTTGGGCTCGAAAAAGTTATCTTGTTACCTAACCACGTTCCCCCCCATCGCCCACAACCAGAAGCGACGCCATCACAACGTTTAGAAATGGTGAAACTCGCAATTCAAAATGCGCCTTTATTTGCTATCGATACACGTGAATTAGAGAAAAATAGCCCTTCTTACACGATAGAAACACTGGTTGAATTACGCCAAGAAATTGGGCCAGAAAAACCTCTGGCGTTTATTATTGGTCAAGATTCCTTATTGTCGATTAATAAATGGCACGGCTGGGAGCGGATACTTGATAACTGCCATTTATTGGTTTGTTCCCGACCGGGATATGCCACACAGTTTACCGATCCTAAAATGCAAAACTGGCTGTTAGAACATCAAACAACAGACCCTATTGCCTTAAGCCAAGTGGCGAATGGGTATATTTTTATTGGAGATACTCCACTGGTAAATATCTCAGCAACAGAGATCCGCGAAAAATTAAATTCAGGCGACTCTTGTCACGATTTAATTCCAGATGCAGTTCTGCAATATATTCATCAACATCACCTTTACCAGCAATAAGGGAGCTCCCTTATTGAACAACTATTCGGATATGGCTCAAAAATGACTTGCTCTATTAAATAGTTGTCTGGGTATTGAATAAGCAATTGTTTCATCATCTCTAACGGCCTATTTAACGGTAAATTCCCCGCTAAATAGTCGTTAATCAGCCATAATAAGCGTTTTTTCTCATCCTTCGTGGCTTTGTGTTTGAAATAACCTTGCATATGGCTCAGCGCATTAACTTCCGTATTTCTTGCTGGCACTGTCGCCAATATTTCCATTAAACAAGCTTTATATTGATTAAAAAAACACACGAGGTCGGTACTGCTTTTAATACTCGCCACTAAACGCCCTGTATACTGATAGCCAACAGGGGAATACGCCATGATGAGATATTTGTGGCAGCTATGAAATTGAATAATGTTGTGATGTGTTAACTCGTTGTATAAGCCATCTAACCTTTGTAACGTATACAATTTCGTCAAAAAGCAGTCCCAGAACGTTGTATCTTGTAGTTTATCACTGGTTAATATTGGAATGTTAGCAGGGAATAGCCCCTGTAATTCAGGGAGTTGCTGGCCAAAGCAAATAATACCATTAACTTTGTTTTGCCTGTCCTCATGGGAAAAATCCGTGATAAATTCAACCATGGAACTCACTTGTCGATGAATATTAACAGGAAGATGATTAATCCCTTCAAATATAAAAACTTTTGGCTTAATTATTTGCATAATACCTATCTCATCCTAAAATGTTTTTCAGGAGTACAGTTTCTAGAGTTATTTTGTAAAGTTAACACAAACTTCTTGCTCAAATGTACGGATATCCCTATAAATTTCACTCCACAATGAATAAAAAATAATTTAGCCGATTTTTCTTAAAATCTAGGGTAAAATAACAAGGCTGTTAATGTGTTTGATTCGTTATCAGCTATTATTTTATCTACAAACTACAAACAGTGTTTAACGTGATATTCTGTTTATTTGAATAAAAGGTGAACCTTTTGCAAGGAACTGAACTCCAACAATTTATTATCGATCAGCTTGATGATGCTAAAGCAGAAGATATCATTACTATCGATGTTCAAGGGAAATCAAGTATTACCGATCAGATGATCATCTGTACAGGGACATCAAGCCGCCATTTGATGTCAGTCGCTGACAGATTAATCGAAGCTTGCCGAAAAAATGGTTTAATGCCATTGGGTGTTGAAGGGCAAGGCATTTCTGATTGGATTGTCGTCGACCTTGGCGATGCCATTGTTCATATTATGCAAGAAGAAAGTCGTCGTATGTATGAATTAGAAAAGCTTTGGAGCTGAGTTTGAAATTACAGCTCATCGCCGTTGGAACAAAAATGCCGGACTGGGTCCAGACCGGCTTTATGGATTACCTCCACCGTTTTCCTAAAGATATGCCATTTGAATTAACGGAAATTCCAGCAGGAAAACGCGGGAAAAATGCAGATATAAAGCGCATTCTAGAAAAAGAAGGCGAATTAATGCTCGCAGCTGTAGGTAAAGGAAATCGCATCGTCACTTTGGATATTCCAGGGGATCGTTGGGATACCCCAAAACTTGCCGTACAGCTCGATAAATGGAAACAAGATGGCCGTAATGTTAGTTTATTAATCGGTGGTCCCGAGGGTCTTTCACCCGCTTGCAAAGCAGCCGCGGAGCAAAGCTGGTCGCTTTCACCACTTACGCTGCCCCATCCACTGGTTCGTGTCCTTGTTGCTGAAAGTCTTTATCGCGCATGGAGTATTACGACTAACCACCCTTATCACAGGGAATAGTCAGGTTTAAATATGTTCAAAATGGCAATGGGATGAAAACACAACGCACCCCTTTTCGCGACCATACCGCTGAATCAGTTTTGTTTATCCGCCGAGCGCTTATCGCCTTCGGTGTGATTGTCATTTTAACGTCTATTCTTGTGACGAATTTGTATCACTTACAAATTGTCCGTCATGAAGATTACCAAACGCGGTCAAACGATAACAGAATCAAATTGGTGCCTATTGCACCAAGCCGTGGGATTATTTATGACCGTCGAGGAACCCAACTCGCACTTAATAGCACGTTTTACCAGTTAGAAATCGTGCCCGAAAAAGTCAGTAATCTACAAGAAACCTTAGATAATCTTCGTAGTGTGGTCGATTTAACTGACGAAGACATCACTAATTTTGAAAAAGAGCGTAAGCGCTCACGTCGGTTTACCTCTATTGCACTAAAAACACAGCTTAACGAAGTCCAAGTCGCTCGTTTTGCTGTTAACCAGTACCGTTTTCCTGGTTTAGAGGTCAAAAGCTACCAACGTCGTTCTTACCCATACGGTTCTGCACTAACCCATGTGATTGGCTATGTGGCAAAAATTAATGACAAAGATGTTGAACGTCTTGATAAAGAAGGTTTATTACCCAATTATGCCGCTAGCCACGATATCGGTAAATTAGGTATTGAACGTTATTATGAAGACATCTTACACGGCAAAACAGGTTATGAAGAAGTTGAAGTGAATAGCCGTGGTCGTGTTATTCGCCAACTTCATGAACAACCACCGCAAGCTGGTCGGGATATCTACCTTACCATTGACCTCGAATTACAGATTTATATCGAAAAACTGTTAACCACTAGCCGTGCTGCCGTTGTGGTCACTGACCCACGTAATGGCGAAATTTTGGCTTTGGTGTCTAATCCAAGTTATGACTCTAACTTGTTTGTTAACGGTATCTCAAATAAAGATTATCAAGCGTTATTAAATAACCCTGATAGGCCGTTGATTAACCGGACAACTCAAGGGCTTTACCCCCCTGCATCAACAGTAAAACCCTTTATTTCTGTTGCCGCATTAAGTGAAAAAGTAATCACGCCAAATACGACTATTTTTGATCCTGGTTGGTGGCAATTACCGGGTTCAGAAAAACGCTACCGCGACTGGAAGCGTTGGGGGCACGGTAAACTTAACGTATCTAAATCCATTATTGAATCTGCGGATACCTTCTTCTACCAAGTCGCTTATGATATGGGAATTGATCGTATTTCTGAGTGGATGAGCCGTTTTGGTTTTGGCGATTATACGGGTATTGACCTGGCTGAAGAGCGCTCTGGCATCATGCCAACCCGTGAATGGAAACAAAAACGCTATAAAAAACCTTGGTATCAAGGTGATACGATCCCTGTTGGGATAGGACAAGGCTATTGGACAGCAACTCCAATTCAAATGTCAAAAGCATTGATGACATTAATAAATGATGGTCAAGTTAAGACCCCTCATTTACTCTACGGCACAAAGTTGGGTAATGCCATGGTGCCTTATGAAGACAAAGAAACCAAACAAATCGGCGATATTAACTCAGGTTTTTGGGAACTAGCTAAGCATGGAATGTACGGTGTAGCCAATGCACCAAATGGTACTGGCCGCCGCAGTTTCATTGGCACACCATATAAAGCAGCTGCGAAATCCGGTACCGCACAAGTCTTCAGCTATGAAACCTATAACGCCAGTAAGCTGGCAGAGCACTTGCGCGACCACAAATTAATGATTGCTTATGCTCCGTATGATAAACCCACTATTGCCGTTGCGATTATTTTAGAAAATGGGGGCGTAGGCCCAGCAGTCGGTGATATTGTGCGGCAAATATTTGACCACGTTCTTCTTGGTGATAACCGAACCGAAGTCGCAGTGTCAGCAACCAATGCAGGAGAAGATCGCTGATGCGCAATTCCATGAATAACAATGAGCTATAAAGAATATGACAGACGATAAGAAAAAAATTTCGTTATCCACACGTCTGCATATAGATGTGCCTATGCTGCTAATTATTATCGCGTTGCTTGCATACAGCGCATTTATTATGTGGAGTGCTAGCGGCCAAGATCCTGAAATGATGGAGCGTAAATTAGGGCAGATAGCGACAGGCTTCGTCGTCATGATAGTGATGGCGCAGATCCCCCCTAGAATGTATGAAAACTGGGCACCTCACCTGTTTATCTTCTGCGTTATTTTACTGGTTTTTGTTGATGTCTTTGGGCAGATAAGTAAAGGGGCTCAGCGTTGGCTAGACTTAGGGTTCATTCGGTTCCAACCCTCTGAAATTGCAAAAATTGCCGTCCCTTTAATGGTCGCTCGTTTTATGAACCGAGACCTGTGCCCTCCTTCATTCAAAAATACCGTAATTGCACTAGTATTGATTTTTGTACCCACATTATTGGTGGCGGCGCAACCAGACCTTGGTACTTCAATTTTAGTTGCAGCTTCAGGCTTGTTCGTTTTGTTCCTTGCAGGAATGAGTTGGCGGCTTATTACTGTTGCAGCGATTGCGCTCGCGGCCTTCATTCCCCTGCTGTGGTTCTTTTTAATGCATGGCTACCAAAGAGCCCGTGTCATGATGTTATTAGACCCAGAAACTGACCCATTAGGGGCTGGTTACCATATTATCCAGTCAAAAATTGCAATTGGTTCTGGTGGGTTAATGGGGAAAGGTTGGCTACATGGCACGCAATCACAGCTTGAATTTTTGCCAGAAAGACATACCGACTTTATTTTTGCTGTGTTAGCAGAGGAACTTGGCTTAGTTGGGGTGCTCATTTTACTTGGCCTATACCTTTTACTGATTATTCGCGGGCTTTATATTGCTGCTAGCGCACAAAACACCTTTGGTCGAGTTATGGTTGGCGGCTTGATCTTAATCCTTTTTGTCTATGTATTTGTGAATATCGGTATGGTCAGTGGTATATTACCTGTGGTTGGTGTCCCCCTCCCTTTAGTGAGTTATGGGGGCTCCGCATTGATTGTTTTAATGGCTGGATTCGGTATTATCATGTCGATACATACACACCGAAAATTCCTTTCTAAAAGTTTATAAAATGAGGCTTAGTATGCGTTTACAATGGATAATGCTTGGCGTCACAGCCGCGCTACTCAGTGGCTGTGTGACAGATGAAGTTAAACAACCAGCCCAAGTGCCAACCAATGTACCCACTCAAGATGTATTAGGTGCAGAGCCTCATTATGAGCCGTATCATCCAACCGCAAATAATGATTACTCACGTAATGGTCAACAATACCAAATCGTACGTGACCCATCACAATTTAGCCAAGTGGGTTATGCATCCATTTATGGTGCTGAGTCTGCAGGTAATATGACTGCGATTGGGGAACGCGTTAACCCAGTGGAATTAACAGCGGCTCACCCGACTTTGCCAATCCCAAGTTATGTACGTATCACCAATATGATGAATGGCCGCATGATGGTTGTTCGTGTTAATGACCGCGGGCCTTATGTTCCAGGTAAAAGTATTGCTGTCTCAAGAGCTACCGCTGACCGCCTGAATTTAATGCCTACGACAAAAATTAAAATTGATGCCATTCAAGTTGCCCAAGATGGCTCCTTATCAGGGACAGGAACAGTAGGTTCTAACTTTGTGAAACAGAGCTATGCTTTACCGGGACGCCCACAATTAGGCTCTGGCCCAATGGGCACCCCTGTGATGGAAAACTTGCCAACTCCGGAAAATACATTGCCAGTTCAGCAGCCCAAAGAACCGATGCAGCCTACTATGCCAGACATGAACCTGCAAACACCAACACCGCCACCTGCAGCCGTTGTAGCTGAAGAACCGGTTCCAGAGCGTGGTTTTCTTGTTCAAGCTGGTGCCATTAGTAGCCAAGCCAACGCGCAAAATATGCTGAATGAGTTGAAAACACAATTTAATGTTCCAGGCCGTCTACAACCCTATAATGGTATTTACCGAGTACAGCTAGGGCCATTTAGTACAAGGCAACAAGCTGTTGAGGTTCAAGGCCGTTTACAGTCTGAAAAAAACCAATCGTCAATGGTCGTTGCGCCATAGAGCTATGTAACTTTAGGTTGCTCAATCATATTTTGGGCAACCTAAATACAGGCAATATTCAACTGACAAAAAAAATCATTGGTACAGCGCAAAAGTCACTTTTTCCTTATCCCGTTCTTTTGCTAAACTGCGCCTCCTTGTGTTAACCGAATTTCGGATGTAATGGTAAAACCATGAATAATGTCGCTCCATCACGCATCGTGCGTCATACTGTGCTGGGTTCCGCACTCCTTCTTATGACTGCTAACATTGCGAACGCTAATGAAACCTTCCCAAATACATCAATTCCTGCAGCACCCGCTATTGATGCTGAAGCTTATATCTTAATTGATTATAATTCAGGCAAAGTTCTCGCCGAAAGTAATGCTGACCAACGTCGTGATCCTGCAAGTTTGACAAAAATGATGACCAGCTATGTTATCGGTCAGGCAATTAAGTCAGGCAAAATTGGTGAAAATGATATTGTCACGGTTGGAAATGATGCGTGGGCTACTGGTAACCCAGTATTTAAAGGCTCATCATTGATGTTCTTAAAACCAGGCGATCGTGTTAGCGTTTCTCAGTTAACTCGTGGCATTAACTTGCAATCAGGTAATGATGCCTGTGTTGCAATGGCCGACTATATTGCGGGTGACCAAGCCAACTTTGTTCAGCTAATGAATGGTTACGTGAACAAATTAGGGCTGAAAAATACCCATTTTCAAACTGTTCATGGGTTAGATGCTGAGGGCCAATATAGTTCAGCACGTGATATGGCTCTTATTGGGCAAGCGCTAGTACGTGATGTGCCTGAAGAATACGCAATTTATAAAGAGAAAGAGTTTACCTTTAACAACATCCGTCAAACAAACCGCAATGGGCTGTTGTGGGATAAGAGCTTAGCTGTTGATGGCATCAAAACAGGCCATACTAATGCCGCGGGCTATAACCTTGTCGCATCAGCAACTGAAGGTGACATGCGCCTGATCTCCGTTGTTATGGGGGGGAAAAGTAGCAAAGGCCGTGATGCCGAAAGTAAAAAATTACTCACTTACGGTTTCCGCTTTTATGAAACCGTTAAACCATTACAAGCCAATGTGGATTTTGCCAGTGTGCCAGTCTGGTTTGGTGATGAAAATGAAGTAAAATTAGGTGTGACCGAAGATTTATACCTCACTATCCCACGAGGCCGCTTAAAAGATTTAAAAGCCAGCTATGAATTAACGACAACTGAACTAGAAGCGCCATTAACCAAAGGCCAACAAGTAGGGACAATTAGCTTCCAACTTGATGGTAAAATCATCGAACAGCACCCTTTAGCAGTGTTAAAAGATGTTGAAGAAGGTGGTTTTTTCAGTCGGTTAATTGACTACATAAAATTACTCTTTCATCGCTGGTTTGGTTAAGACTTGAAACTAAAATAAGTCGTCCCCATATAGTAAATATCGAAATAGATAAGTACCGAAATGTTTGTTGGGTGAATACATTTCATTGGCTGGTTTAATACCAGCCAATCTTTTTCAGCCAGCAGCCCAATTTAAAAATTAGGAGTGCCCATGAAAACGAAATTAGGTGAACTGCTTGAGTTCCCATGCCCCTTAACCTACAAAGTGATGGGCTTGGCACAGCCTGAACTGGTTGATCAAGTGATTGAAGTGGTACAGCGTCATGCGCCAGGTGACTATAGCCCAGACGTAAAACCAAGTAGCAAAGGCAATTATCACTCAGTTTCTATTACTATCAATGCGACTCATATTGAACAAGTTGAAACCTTGTATACTGAGTTAGGTGCATTAGAGTTAGTGAAAGTTGTACTTTAAACAACAAGTTATCAAAGGCCGAATAGTCTACTGCTATTCGGCCTTTTTCATTTTTATGCCCTACGTTAAAATGCAATATATTCACTCCTCAATAACATTTGTTTCCAATCTAAATCACATTTTATGCAAGCATCCAGTCGTATGTTAACTTGAAGTATGGCAAACATAGGCGTTATACTGCCCGCAACGATAAAGACAACGTGGACACCTAAATTTTGTCAGATAGATGTATAACCATACGCCAACTTGGCCTTGCTCCTTATCAAACTGTTTCTGATGCGATGCACCAATTCACAGAACACCGTACGCCAGAAACCCATGATGAAATTTGGCTAGTTGAACATCCTCGCGTATTTACCCAAGGCCAAGCCGGAAAAGCGGAGCACGTTCTTGCCCCTGGTGATATCCCTGTTATCCAAAGTGATAGAGGCGGCCAAGTTACCTATCATGGGCCAGGGCAACAAGTGATGTATGTTATGCTCGATCTAAAACGCAATAAAATTGGTGTTCGTGAGCTAGTTACCGCATTAGAAAATACCGTCGTAAATACCCTTGCCCATTTTAATATTGCAGCGTATCCTCGCCCTGATGCTCCCGGTGTCTATGTTAATGGCGACAAAATTTGCTCCCTCGGATTACGCATAAGGAAAGGCTGTTCTTTTCATGGGCTCGCATTGAATATTGATATGGATCTTGAACCCTTTAATCGTATTAATCCTTGTGGTTACAGTGAATTAAAGATGACTCAAATGAGTAATCTTGCTCCCAAAGTATCAGTTTCCGATGTTCAGCCTGTGCTAATTCGCCAATTCTGTGACACACTAGGATTTCATATTGTTCAATAATAATGCTATAATTTTTTAACATTTTTAAAAAATATTTTAATGAATGGATAACAGTCTCCATTCGGTTTTATTTAGAATTATCACTTATCCATCAGCATAAAAGATAACTGGAACCGTCATATTATGAGTAAACCAATTCAGATAGAACGCGGAATTAAATATCGTGACGCCGACAAAATGGCGCTGATCCCTGTCAAAAACGTTGTGACTGAACGAGAAGAAATTCTACGTAAACCTGACTGGATGAAAATTAGGCTTCCTGCTGATTCCACTCGTATTCAAGGCATTAAAGCAGCCATGCGCAAAAATGGCTTACACTCTGTATGTGAAGAGGCATCATGTCCTAACCTTTCTGAGTGTTTTAACCATGGTACCGCGACCTTTATGATTTTGGGCGCTATTTGTACCCGCCGCTGCCCATTCTGTGATGTTGCCCATGGCCGTCCAAATGCACCGGATGCCAACGAGCCCGAAAAATTAGCGCAAACTATTAAAGATATGGCACTACGCTATGTCGTCATTACGTCTGTTGACCGTGATGACCTACGTGATGGCGGAGCACAGCATTTTGCTGATTGCATTAGTGCTATTCGTGAAAAAAGCCCATCAATTAAAATTGAAACGCTGGTTCCTGACTTCCGCGGCCGTATGGATCGCGCATTAGAGATTTTAACCGCAACACCACCTGATGTGTTTAACCATAATCTTGAAAATGTGCCACGTGTTTACCGCC
Source organism: Providencia sp. PROV040 (assembly GCF_032706145.1). Taxonomy (NCBI): domain Bacteria; kingdom Pseudomonadati; phylum Pseudomonadota; class Gammaproteobacteria; order Enterobacterales; family Morganellaceae; genus Providencia; species Providencia sp. PROV040. The sequence goes on from NZ_CP120530.1 coordinate 3,592,717, forward strand.
AAGTTCGCCCTGGCGCTAACTATGAATGGTCTTTAAAATTACTCGAAAAATTTAAAGAAGCACATCCAAATATCCCAACTAAATCGGGGTTAATGGTCGGTCTTGGTGAAACCAATGAAGAAATTATCGAGGTTATGCGCGACTTACGTCGTCATGGTGTAACGATGCTTACACTAGGCCAATACTTACAACCAAGTCGCCATCACTTACCCGTCAAACGCTATGTCAGCCCTGCTGAGTTCGATGAAATGAAAGAAGAAGCCATGGCAATGGGCTTCACTCACGCAGCCTGTGGACCATTCGTTCGCTCTTCTTATCATGCCGATTTACAAGCTAAAGGCGAAGAAGTTAAATAATCTCAACTGTTTAATTTATAGACAATTTATTGATAAAAAGGTCTGGTTTATATCAGGCCTTTTTTATTTTTATAAATAAAAAAACTCGCCCTAGATAGCTAGGGCGAGTTTTCAGCTGTTCGTTTTAATCTTAATTATAAAAATTACAGAGGAATAACGTTAGCAGCAGATGGGCCTTTAGCACCTTCAGTAATTTCAAATTCCACTTTTTGGCCTTCAGCTAAGGTTTTGAAACCATCGCCCATAATCGCAGAAAAGTGAACAAATACATCTTTGCTACCATCTTCTGGAGTGATAAAACCAAAACCTTTAGATTCGTTGAACCACTTAACGTTACCTTTAACTTTAGACATCAAATATTACCTTTAAAATAAAATAGACACACCATCTGTATCAAGCTCAGTACATCAGATTTCTCAGTTACTTGTCTACAACCTAGATCACGAAAATGGACTAAAAAGATAAAAAAATATTATTTATCGATAGAATAGGTTCTGATTTCGACAATAATTCTTATCAATAGTAATTATTACAACTAATAGTATTACCTATAACTAATTATTCAGTGTTTACTTCTCATGCAAAAGTAACCAATCTTTAATATCTAAGCCTCCTGTATACCCCACTAATTTTCCATCATGCCCAAGTACGCGATGACAAGGAACAATTAATGAGATTGGATTACGTGAGTTTGCCATACCGACCGCACGACAATAATTTACGGAGCCTAACTTTAACGCCAAATCTTTATAGCTCCATCGCTCCCCGTAAGGGATCCCACAAAGATGTTTCCACACTTTTTTCTGAAATTCTGTTCCTTGTGGATTTAATGCAACCGTAAAAACGGTTCTTTTATGATTAAAGTATTCCTTTAATTCTTTCACACAAAGCTTGGAGTGCTCATTCTTCGTTTCTTTTTCTGTTTTTTCATCCACAAAATAGAGGCTCGTTATTCCGTCATCATCAGCCGTAATATGTATCCACGGTTTAGGAAATTTATCCGGTGTTGCTAAATATTGATGGTACATAGTATCTCCTCAAAAGGACTCAATTACCTGATTGTATATACAGTTATAGAGTAAATTATTTCCACTTTGCAATGATCTTTTTTCTTAGAGAGTCTATCTGAATCATCCAATACCATACTTTTTTATTTTCAATGTTAATAACCACCTAGCTAATAATTAGAATAATTATCATTCAATATTTTCTATTCACTACATATTGTGTGGTTGATAAGTTAAAAATCTATATATAGTATTTATATGTCACGCACCTTATTTTTACTGCTATTAAACATTCAAAAGGTAAATAACATGGCTGAGATTACCATTTATAGTAAACCTAACTGCGTTCAGTGTAATGCAACTTATCAAGCCTTAGATCGCAAATCTATTTCCTACCAAATCATTGACCTTACTGAAGACAGCCAAGCTCTTGAATTAGTCAGAAAATTAGGCTACCAGCAAGTTCCCGTTGTTATTGCGGGAGACAAACATTGGGCAGGTTTTCGACCAGACATGATTAGCTTATTAGCCGCTTAGGTGGTGTTATGAAAACGGAATCACTCATCTATTTTTCAAGTCGCTCAGGAAATTGCCATCGCTTTATTGAAAAGCTAGGTGTCCCAGCAACGCGGTTGCCTATTGGAAGCCACGAAAATAGTCTAATTGCGACAAAACCTTATGTTTTATTACTGCCGACCTACGGTGGTGGTGGTAGCAAAGGTGCTGTCCCAAAAGAGGTGATCCAATTTCTTAATATTGAAGTCAACCGCACACTTATCCGCGGTGTTATTGCTGCGGGTAATACCAATTTTGGTGATGCCTATGCGATAGCTGGAAATATCATTGCGCAAAAATGCCATGTCCCCTACCTATATCGTTTTGAACTTCTTGGTACTGATAAAGATGTTCAGTCCGTTCAACAAGGCCTAAAAACGTTTTGGCAACGTACAAACAACTAGAGTTATTCCAAATGGATAAAATGCAAAATATATCAGATGTGGATTATCATGCGCTCAATGCGATGTTGAATTTATATGATAATGAAGGCCGTATTCAATTTGATAAAGACAAAGAAGCGGCTCACCACTATTTTCGACAGCATGTGAACCAAAACACCGTATTTTTCCATGATTTAAAAGAAAAATTAGACTTTTTAGTACAAGAAAATTATTACGAAAACAGTGTATTAGAACAATATGACTTTGAATTTATCAAAGCACTATTTAAACAGGCATACGCTCATAAATTCCGTTTTCAAACGTTTCTCGGTGCCTTTAAATATTACACGAGCTATACGCTGAAAACTTTTGATGGCAAACGCTATCTCGAACGCTATGAAGATCGCGTTTGTATGGTTGCTTTAACGCTTGCGCAAGGGAGTGAATCTCTTGCTAAATTGTATGTCGATGAAATTATTACAGGTCGTTTCCAACCTGCAACTCCCACCTTCCTTAACTGCGGTAAAAAACAACGCGGTGAGCTAATCTCTTGTTTTCTTTTAAGAATCGAAGACAACATGGAATCTATTGGCCGCTCTGTGAATTCGGCTTTGCAGCTATCCAAACGAGGTGGCGGAGTCGCCTTTCTAATGACCAATTTGCGGGAACAAGGCGCCCCAATAAAACTGATTGAAAACCAGTCTTCTGGTGTTGTTCCTGTCATGAAAATGTTAGAAGATGCATTTTCTTATGCCAACCAATTAGGTGCAAGGCAAGGCGCCGGTGCCGTCTATTTGCATGCTCATCACCCTGATATTATGCGTTTTCTTGATACTAAGCGTGAAAATGCAGATGAAAAAATACGGATTAAAACACTTTCTTTAGGGGTCGTTATCCCCGATATTACTTTCCAGCTAGCGAAAGATAACCAGGACATGTATTTGTTCTCTCCTTATGATATTGAGCGCATCTATGGGGTTCCTATGTCTGAAATTAGCGTTACAGACAAATACCATGAGATGGTCAATAACAAAGCGATAAAAAAATACAAAATTAATGCTCGGGAATTTTTCCAAACTTTAGCTGAGATTCAGTTTGAATCTGGATATCCGTATATTTTATTTGAAGATACTGCCAACCGAGCTAACCCTATCGCAGGGCGCATAAATATGAGCAATCTTTGCTCAGAAATACTGCAAGTTAATCGCCCTAGCGTTTATGAAGACGATTTGAGCTATCAACAAATTGGTAAAGATATTAGCTGTAATTTAGGCTCCATGAATATTGCTAAAACAATGGATTCACCGGATTTCGCCCAATCAATAGCTGCGGCAGTCAGAGCATTGAGCGCAGTTTCAGATATGAGCGATATTCGCTCTGTCCCTTCCATTGCTGAAGGTAACCGACAATCGCATGCGATTGGGTTAGGTCAAATGAATTTACATGGCTACTTGGCAAGGGAGCATATTTATTACGGCTCAGAAGAAGCGCTCGATTTCACCAATATCTATTTTTATACGGTCACCTATTACGCAATAAAAACTTCAAACCAATTAGCCATCGAAAGAAAAACTGCATTTGTTGGTTTTGAACATTCAACCTATGCCTCTGGTGATTATTTTGATAAATATATCAACAATATTTGGCTACCAAAAACACAAACCGTTCAGGAATTATTCCGACATTCGGGTATCGAAATTCCAACTCGTGAAGATTGGCAAGCTTTAAAGCAGTCTGTCATTACCTATGGGATTTATAACCAAAACTTGCAAGCAATACCTCCTACTGGGTCCATTTCTTATATCAATAATTCAACATCAAGCATTCACCCGATTGTTTCACGAATTGAAATTCGTAAAGAAGGTAAAATTGGTCGTGTCTACTACCCTGCTCCTTTCATGACGAATGAAAACTTAGAATATTACCAAGATGCTTACCAAATCGGCCCTGAAAAAATTATTGATACTTATGCCATGGCAACTCAGCACGTTGACCAAGGTTTATCTTTGACTCTATTTTTTAAAGATGATGCCACCACACGAGATATTAACCGAGCGCAAATATATGCCTGGCGAAAAGGAATCAAGACATTGTATTACATCCGATTACGCCAAACTGCCCTCGAAGGAACTGAAGTCGAAGGCTGCGTATCTTGCACTTTGTAATAGGAAAATATTATGACCACCAGCGCATCTAATACACCAGTAAAAGCCATTAACTGGAACCGTATTCAGGATGATAAAGACTTAGAAGTATGGAACCGATTAACAAGCAATTTTTGGCTTCCAGAAAAAGTGCCATTATCTAATGATATTCCGTCTTGGAATACCCTAACTGCTGCAGAAAAACAGTTGACGATACGTGTATTTACTGGTCTTACCCTGCTAGATACGATTCAAAATACGGTCGGTGCACCTTGCTTAATGCCAGATGCTCAAACCCCCCATGAAGAAGCGGTTTTGTCGAATATTAGCTTTATGGAAGCAGTACATGCCCGCTCTTATAGTTCAATATTTTCAACACTCTGCTCAACGGTTGATGTCGATGATGCATACCGCTGGAGTGAAGAAAACAATGCATTACAAAATAAAGCTAAGATCATCCTATCTTATTATTGTGATTCACATCCTTTAAAGAAAAAAATAGCAAGTGTCTTTTTAGAATCATTTCTATTTTATTCAGGTTTTTATTTACCAATGTATTGGTCAAGTAGAGGCAAATTAACCAATACCGCAGATCTTATACGCTTAATTATTCGTGATGAAGCCATACATGGCTATTATATTGGCTATAAATTTCAAAAATCATTAGCACAATATGATGAGAATACTCAGAAAGAAATTAAGGATTTTTCTTTTTCATTATTATTCGATTTATATGAAAATGAAGTAAAATATACACAAGAGCTTTATGACACAGTTGGTTGGTCAGAAGATGTCAAAAAATTCCTTCATTATAATGCGAATAAAGCATTAATGAATTTAGGTTATGAAGCCTTATTTCCTGATACGGTCACCGATGTCAGTGCTGCGATATTATCTGCTTTATCTCCTGATGCAAATGAAAATCATGATTTCTTTTCGGGCTCTGGTTCATCTTATATTATTGGTAAAGCAGTCAGTACCGAAGATGATGACTGGGACTTTTAACCAAAGCTTTAATTTAGCTTATTGATAAACATCATTCACAACAAAAACCATACCATGATGAATTATAATGATTTTATTCATCATGGTATTTTTTGGTTCAAAAAATAGACTGATTTATTCGTTTTTTATATGTATATCTGTTTAATTACTCATTTTTAATGAGTTAATCTGGCCATTAATTTCAATTCAATCAAGTTTCACTTCATTTTTCATTAATTTGATTAATCAATAAGCTATTAAATTCAATTTTTTCATCCATCAGTTCAACATCTATCCACCTAAAAATTAAATAAAATCAGTAGTCCCCATATTAATAAAAGCAAAGTGTATTATTTTTGAATAAATTCAACCTCACCAGTAAGTTAACTTTGATATGGAAATCATAAAAATTATCATCCTATAGCTCAATGACACTTTTATTTATATTAATAAAATCATTTTTCACCTCTAACTTTTTTGATTAATTATACTTAACCTAGGGTTGCCAGCTGATTTTATTATGCTAGGGTTTATTGCTTGCAAATTTTACTAATAACTCAAACGGAGGAATTTGAATTTAATCCATAATTAGCTAATCAATTAAACTAAATACAGGAATCTATGCCCTAATAATTTTCAAAGGATAATCATAGTTAGGAAACATAGTGTTAACTATCACTATAGAATTCATCACTCTCAATACAGGTAATTCATTTTCCTTATTGATTGAAAATTGGGTAAATAATATATGGCAATAAAATTACAAGTTAAAAACTTATATAAAATATTTGGGGACAATCCTGATCAAGCATTTAAGCTATTAGAATCAGGTATGAATAAAGATGATATCTTTGAAAAAACAGGCCTAACCGTAGGTGTTCAAGATGTTAATCTGACGATTGAAGAAGGCGAAATCTTTGTTGTCATGGGACTTTCTGGCTCAGGAAAATCTACCTTGGTGCGCCTCCTCAATCGCCTGATAGAACCTACTAGCGGGCAAGTCATGATAGATGGAGAGGATATTTCCAATATCTCTGACAAAGCATTGCGCGAAGTTAGGCGAACAAAAATTAGTATGGTGTTTCAATCCTTTGCATTGATGCCACATATGAACGTCATTGATAACACCGCTTTTGGTATGGAACTTTCTGGTATTCCAAAAGAAGAGCGCCATAAGAAAGCCATGAATGCACTTGAGCAAGTTAATCTTGAAAAATGGGCGAATTCATACCCAGATGAGCTCTCGGGTGGGATGCGTCAGCGTATCGGGTTAGCCAGAGCACTAGCCAATGACCCTGATATTCTGTTAATGGACGAAGCGTTCTCAGCCCTTGACCCATTAATTCGTACTGAAATGCAAGATGAACTGCTATCCTTACAAGGAGATAAACAACGCACTATTGTCTTTATTTCTCATGATCTTGATGAAGCCATGAGAATTGGTGACCGCATTGCCATTATGCAAGGAGGCGTTGTCGTTCAAGTTGGTACGCCTGATGAAATTCTCAATAATCCAGCGAATGATTATGTTAAGACCTTTTTCCGCGGTGTGGATATCAGCCAAGTATTCAGCGCTAAGGACATCGCGCGTAGGCGGCCAAATGCCCTATTACACATCGCACCGGGTTTTGGTCCCCGTTCCGCGCTAAAAGTCCTTAATGATGAAGATCGCTATCACGGTTATTTAATTTCCCGAGGACATACCTTTGCCGGAGTAGTTTCTGTTGAATCCTTAGAAAAAGCGCTTCACGAAAAAGCAGGTATAGAAGCCGCAATTTTAACTGATATCGAACCAATTCAAGGTGATACATCCTTAAATGAAGTTATTTCTACAGTAGCACAAGCCCCTTGCGCCGTTCCGGTTATTAACGAAAAAAACCGGTATTTAGGCGTGATTTCAAAAGGAATGCTGTTACAAGCGCTGGATAAGGAGACACCAAATGAGTAAGCAAAATCAAGAAACAACGACGAACCAGCAAGATCCATGGGCTGATACTGAAGTCACTGAGACACCAACACAAGGTACTGAAAATACACCAGCTGATGACCCATGGGCAGCGACAAGCTCTAGCGAGACAAATACCTCTGCGGATGATCCTTGGGGCAATGCATCAGACACAACAACACCTGCTGATACCAGTTCGAGTGATTGGCTTGATGCCGCACCGACTGATAGCATCGTGCCCGATCAGTTTAATATTATGGACCCCTTCCAACACACACTGATCCCCCTTGATTCATGGGTTACGCATGCTATCGATTGGGTTGTTCTCAACTTTCGTCCTGTATTCCAAGGAATACGCGCCCCCATTGATTTCATTCTGAGCGGGTTTGAACAATTTCTTACATCACTACCAGCTCCTGTTGCCATTATTATTTTCGCATTACTCACTTGGCAATTAGCCGGACGCGCAATGGGTGTGGCCACATTTATTTCGATGATAGCCATCGGGGCGATTGGTGCTTGGTCAGAAGCGATGGTGACACTATCTCTAGTGCTCACATCTTTACTGTTTTGTATTGTGATAGGACTACCACTGGGTATTTGGTTGGCACGTAGTGATAGAGCCGCTAAGATTATTCGCCCATTACTTGATGCGATGCAAACCACACCTGCATTCGTCTATTTAGTCCCGATTGTTATGTTATTTGGTATCGGTAATGTGCCTGGTGTCGTCGTCACCATTATATTTGCTTTACCGCCAATCATTCGTTTGACCATTTTAGGGATCAAACAAGTCCCAGCTGACTTAATTGAAGCCGCTGAATCATTCGGTGCAAGCCCTCGCCAAATGCTGTTTAAAGTGCAATTGCCATTGGCAATGCCAACCATTATGGCCGGGGTGAACCAAACCTTGATGTTAGCACTGTCGATGGTCGTTATCGCCTCAATGATTGCAGTCGGAGGCTTAGGCCAGATGGTCTTACGGGGTATTGGCCGCCTTGATATGGGTCTCGCGTCTGTCGGAGGGGTCGGTATTGTTATTCTGGCTATCATCTTAGACCGTTTTACCCAATCTTTAGGGCAAGATACTCGCGGCAAAACATCATGTCGTTGGTATCAAAAAGGCCCTATTGGGCTAGTCATGCGCCCATTTTGTAAAAAAAACCATTAATCAGAACATCCTCCATTCACCTAAGTGCCACTCACGTGGCACCTAACTTGGCTCTTAACTTTAAAGCCAAGCTCGCTGCGAAAAAACAGAGGGAACAATATAATGAAACATAAAATCATTCTTGCATCTGCACTAACAGCCATGTTTACCGTCCCATTTGCAGGTGCTAACAACCTGCCAGGTAAAGGGGTAAAAATTAACCCTGTGCAAAGTACGATCAGTGAGGAGACATTCCAAACACTGATTGTTGCGAAAGCCCTTGAAGAGCTCGGCTATGATGTCCAACCGATCAAAGAAGTCGACTATAATGTCGCTTACGCATCAATTGCGAACGGTGATGCGACTTACTTAGCCACCAGCTGGGTTCCTTTACATAATGCGCAATATGACGCCGCTGGTGGTGATAATGTGTTCTATCGTCAAGGTAATTATGTTGTCAATGCGGCTCAAGGCTACCTCATCGACAAAAAAACCGCTGAAAAATACAAAATTACCAATGTTGAACAACTCAAAGACCCTAAAATTGCCAAACTCTTTGATTCAAATGGTAATGGTAAAGCGGATTTAACGGGATGTAACCCAGGTTGGGGCTGTGAAGCAGCCATCAATAACCATTTAAAAGCCTATGACTTAGAAAAAACGGTTGACCATAACCAAGGGAACTACGCGGCAATGATGGCAGATACCATTACCCGATATAAAGAAGGTAAGCCTATTTTATATTATACGTGGACGCCTTATTGGATAAGTGATGTCCTCAAGCCGGGCCGTGATGTAGTTTGGTTAGAAGTGCCATTCTCATCAATGCCAAACGGTGAAAAAACAGACACCACATTACCTAACGGAAAAAACTATGGTTTCCCACCAAATACCATGCATATCGTCGCCAATAAAAAATGGGCTGCAGATAACCCTGCTGCAGCAAAATTATTTGAAGTAATGAAACTACCTATTGCCGATATTAATGCGCAAAACTTAAGAATGCATAATGGTGAAGCATCTCAATCGGATATTCAGCGCCACACAAATGCTTGGATCAAAGCCCATCAATCCACTTTTGATGGCTGGGTAAAAGAAGCACAAGAAGCCGCTAAGTAAGTATAAACAGCTCGATTAAGTCACCTTAGCCACCCTAGCCGGTGGCTTTTTTACATCAATGACAAAAAGAAATAAACCAAGGTAATAAATTTTGTTTATAGTAGTCGCCTAGCTAATAATAGGTAATCTTCATGAAACAGACCCAAACTGCAGAGCTAACAACGGGCCTCACTATTTTAATGGCCATTGCCACAGGTCTTGTCGTTGCCAGTAATTACTATGCTCAACCGCTTTTAGACACCATTGCAGGGCAGTTTAATTTAACCACTAATATGGCTGGGTTTATTGTCACCGCGGCCCAACTGGGCTATGCGGCAGGTTTACTTTTTTTAGTCCCGTTGGGAGATTTGTTTGAACGCAAGCGTTTAATTTTAACGATGACCTTTCTTTCGGCATTAGGGCTATTAATTACAGCGCTTTCAAATAATATTTGGCAAATCCTTTTAGGTACCGCCCTTACTGGACTATTTTCAGTTGTTGCACAAGTCCTGATCCCACTAGCAGCATCTATTGCTAAGCCACATAAACGCGGTAAAGCGGTAGGAATGATTATGAGTGGGTTATTGCTGGGCATTTTACTTGCAAGAACGGTTTCAGGTGCTGTTGCTATGGTCGGTGGCTGGCGAGCGATCTATTGGGTGGCCTTTGCATTATTGATGCTGTTAATGATTGTTCTAGCCATTAAACTCCCCCGCTACCATCAAAAAACTAACTTAAACTACTTCCAGCTCATTGGTTCTATTGGCCGGTTATTTTTCGGCACTCCAGTGCTTGCGGTACGCGCTTCTCTCGGTGCATTATCATTTGCCAATTTTGGTTTACTGTGGACCGCAATGGCTTTCTTATTAGCCAGTCCGCCATTCAATTATTCCGAAGGGACTATAGGTTTATTTGGCTTAGTCGGTGCCGCAGGTGCCATTATGGCCTCCCAAGCAGGGCATCTTGTCGATAAAGGCAAAGGAAAGCTCATTACAACTATTGGGTTGGTGTTATTACTATTATCCTGGATACCCATCGGTTTAGCGAAATATTCCCTGGTCGCATTTATCATTGGTATTTTGGTGCTAGACCTTGCAGTACAAGCCGTCCATGTCACCAGTCAGAGTACGTTATATCGAATATTACCTGAAGCTCGTAACCGCCTAACGGCAGGCTATATGACCAGCTATTTCATTGGGGGCGCACTAGGATCTCTACTTTCAGGCTATGCCTATGAACACGCGGGTTGGGAGGGAGTTGCGATTGCAGGTGCAATCTTAACCACTCTAAGTTTAATTATTTGGGCTATCGGTATTCGCTATGATCCCATCATCACCACAACTGATGACTAAACATAACTGATATCTGTATCAATACATTTTATGATGAAAATTTTCGAGATCACATAAACATATAAAGTCTCATAATACATTAAACTTATGTGACTCAATTTTACCCATCAAATCTGTTGAATATTGAATAAATAAACAGTTCATCATAAGGCCAATAATTATCAACCGTAATAGTAAACAAAGTAAATATTAGGGAATGACACAGTTAAACAAATACAATGACTCTATGAAAAGGTAGTATAACTGTTAATAAATCAAATTATTGCTATATCAGATAATGTTTAAATTATACAAAAATAAGTAATTACACCTATCCATTAAAAATATCTATCTAAGTTGTAATTATTGGGTAACAAAAAAAATGGTATTGAGTTAATGTCGTGTGATTATATATTGTTTTGTATGATTGAAATTAACCTTTAATTAAGCATTGGCTTGGTTATTTTATAACCAAAAATGACACTATCAGTGTAAAAAGGTCAGCCTGCTATACAAAAATAGGTAAATTACATTCATAAAATTTATGAATCATGTATCATTATCAAAATAAAATCGGCGATATTAATTAAGTATAATTGCTAATTCTATCTTTTAATATACCATTTAGGTGGTTGATGACAGTTGTAATCTTACCAACTGAAACTAATAAGGTATCCCAATAATGGAAAGTTCATTTACACCAACTGAAGAGCTACTCAATGCTCGTGTAGAACAACAAGATTCACATGAAAGTCCTATTCCGTATCAAGAAATCCTACTGACACGCCTATGCATGCATGTTCATGGGAAGTTACTTGAAACACGAAATAATATGTTAAGGTCTCAAGGTATTAATGAAACCCTGTTTATGGCACTTATGATCCTTGATACAAAAGACTCCCGCAGTATTCAGCCATCTGAACTCAGTGCGGCTCTTGGTTCCTCACGAACCAATGCAACACGAATTGCAGATGAACTGGAAAAAAATGGTTGGATTGAGCGCAAAGAAAGTCACAACGATAGACGTTGCCTTCATCTACACCTCACAGAAAAAGGGACGGAATTTTTAAATGGCCTATTACCACCTCAACACAGCGCATTAATTGATATTTGGTCTGTTTTAGATGCTGATGAGAAACAACAGCTTAACACGCTGATGCGTAAATTACTGACAAAACTGGATACTATAAAAGATTGACCATAACATTTGTAAGGTTAATGTATTTGAGCCATTCTTAAGCTCAAAGGTGAAAAAAAACTTTTCAGCCCATAATATTTCATTATCCTTTCACCCTTATGCTTTACGATATCCCATCAAACAGCAAAATCATTTGTAGTCTCAGTTTCCAGTGGTTATTACCTAACTACTGGAAACAACCGTGATCCTTATCCAGAGAAGTGGAGAAATACGAGTATGAGTTCCCCTGAGGAAATGCAACAAACGCAAACTCCCCAACGAAATAAAAAAAGGCAACGTAAAAGTGCGCTTATCTTGTTGACTCTATTATTTATTATTATAGGCGTTGGCTGGGGGGCCTACTGGTATCTCGTTCTTCGTCACTATGAATCAACGGATAATGCTTATGTCGCGGGAAACCAAGTACAAATACAATCCCAAGTTTCCGGCAGCGTGATGACTGTCAATGTGGACAACACAGATTTCGTGACAAGTGGAACTGTTTTGGTTGAACTGGACCCACGTGATGCTGAATTAGCTCTCGATAAAGCAAAAACAGAATTAGCCAACAGTGTGCGTCAAACCCGCCAGCACATGGTTAACAGCCGCCAGCTACAAGCCAATATTGAGGTCAAACGTTCTGAATTAAACCGGTTGCAAAATGATTTAAAACGTCGAGAAGTTTTAGGTAGTAGCCATGTCATTGGTAAAGAAGAACTACAACACGCAAGAGAAGCTGTCGTCAGTGCTAAAGCGGCATTAGACATGGCAATAGAACAATATAATGCTAATCAAGCCATAGTGTTAAATAGCTCAATTGAAAAACAACCCGCTGTAGAGCAAGCAGCAACACAAGTTCGAAACGCTTGGCTCACCTTGCAACGGACGAAAATCGTCAGCCCTGTTGATGGCTATGTTTCACGCCGCAGTGTACAAGTGGGTTCACAAATCACCCCTTCAACCCCATTAATGGCCATCGTTCCTTCCAATGGTATGTGGATTGATGCGAACTTTAAAGAAACACAACTTGCGGATATGCGTATCGGCCAACCTGCGAAGGTCATTACTGATTTTTACGGTAAAGATATCGTATTTAACGGTACTGTTGTGGGACTTGATATGGGAACAGGTAGCGCGTTCTCTTTATTACCTGCACAAAATGCCAGTGGTAACTGGATCAAAGTGGTCCAACGCCTACCCGTACGTATTGCCTTAAATGAAAACCAACTTGAAGAACACCCATTACGTATCGGTTTATCCACCGAAGTTACGGTTGATACATTAGATAAAAATGGCAAAGTGCTTTCTAAAGGGATGCGTGATACCCCTGCTTACCATACTGCTGCATTAGCTGTAGATATGTCTCCTGCGGACAAAATAGTTACTGAGATAATTAATAATAACCTAGGAAATAAATAGTGGGGGTGCAATCGTGACGACAGCACCTTTAACGGGATCAAAACTCGCATGGATGACAATTGCTCTTTCATTGGCAACATTTATGCAAGTTCTTGATTCCACCATTGCTAACGTAGCTATTCCAACCATTGCGGGAAACTTGGGGGCATCCAACTCGCAAGGAACTTGGGTAATAACCTCTTTCGGCGTTGCCAATGCGATCTCCATCCCCATCACTGGTTGGCTAGCCCGTAGGATAGGTGAAGTCAGGCTATTTTTATGGTCTACAGGCTTATTCGCTTTAACTTCATGGCTGTGCGGTATTTCTGGCAGCTTAGAGATGCTGATCTTATTCCGAGTTTTACAAGGTTTAGTCGCAGGACCACTCATTCCTTTATCTCAAAGCCTACTGCTTAACAATTATCCTCCAGCCAAACGCAATATGGCCCTCGCCCTTTGGTCAATGACTATCGTTATTGCTCCGATTTGCGGACCGATTCTTGGTGGTTATATTAGTGATAACTACCATTGGGGCTGGATATTTTTTATCAATGTACCATTTAGTATTGCGATCATTTTTGCCATCATGCGCACCTTAAAAGGCCGTGAAACTAAAATATCTATTCAGCGCATTGATACTATTGGTTTAGTGCTATTGGTTGTTGGTATTGGTGCTTTACAGATTATGCTTGACCAAGGCAAAGAGCTGGATTGGTTTAACTCGACTGAAATTATCGTCCTGACCGTTATTGCCGTTGTCGCTATTGCCTTTTTAATTGTATGGGAACTCACCGATGACCATCCTGTCATCGACTTATCCCTATTTAAAGAACGCAATTTTACGATTGGCTGTTTGTCCTTAAGCCTTGCTTACATGCTCTATTTTGGAACGATTGTACTACTGCCGCAATTGCTACAAGAAGTTTATGGCTATACCGCAACATGGGCTGGGTTAGCCTCTGCACCTGTAGGATTATTACCGCTATTGATTACACCAATTATAGGGCGTTTTGGTAACCGAATTGATATGCGTTATTTAGTTACATTCAGCTTTATTATCTATGCTGTTTGCTACTATTGGCGTGCTTATACTTTCGAACCTGGGATGAGTTTTGCCGAAGCTGCTTGGCCGCAATTTGTGCAAGGTTTAGCCATCGCTTGTTTCTTTATGCCTTTGACAACCATTACATTATCTGGCCTGCCGCCAGAAAAAATGGCCTCTGCATCGAGTTTATCTAACTTTACTCGTACCCTAGCTGGAGCCATTGGGACATCAATCACCACAACAATGTGGACCCAAAGAGAGTCAATGCATCATGAAAACCTCGCTGAATTTGTTAACCCATATAACCCAAATGCCCAACAGATGTACAGTGAACTGGCGAAAATAGGCATGAATGAGCAGCAAAGTGCAGCCTATCTTGCTAAAACGATTACTGACCAAGGACTGATTATGTCAGCAAATGAGATATTCTGGCTCTCAGCTGGAATTTTTATCCTACTGATGGTCATTGTCTGGTTCGCTAAGCCACCATTTGGGGCAGGTTCAAAAGACGGTGGTGGTGCTCATTAATTAGCCCAACCCAGTGAATAACTTGGTGATAGATATAAAAAAGCCATACATAGCGGGAATACATCCTTTTATGTATGGTCTTATTTTTCTGATAAAGCGTAGGTGGTTATTTAACTTGGTTTTGTTGCCACCACTGGGCTAACATAATTCCTGTTGCAACAGAGACATTCAAGCTTTCCACTTTACCTGTTCCACCGATATAGAGACTCATATCGCCTTGATCCCACGTACTATCACTTAAACCATCACTCTCTTGGCCTAAAACTAAGACCATTTTGGCCGGTAACTTCGCTTTTGCGAGATCTTGACTGCCTTTATGGCTAGAAGTCGTCACAATGGTATAACCCGCTTTGCGGAATTTATCCAAAGTATCTGTTAATCCATCTGCATCAATCGCTTTAATGTGTTCAGCACCACCTTCTGCAGTGCGAATTGCCGCCCCAGACTCTAGCATGCCTGCATCCTGCAAAATCACACCTTTGATACCGAAATGCGCACAGCTACGCATAATTCCGCCCAGATTATGTGGATTTCCCACATCTTCCAGTGCTAATACGCAGTCATTACCTGCCGCTTGCTGCAAGTAAGCATCAGCACTCATTCCACCGCGTTTTTTAATGATAAAACAGACACCACCATGATGTTCAGTTCCGGATGCTTTCGATAACTCTTCGTCATCAACAACGTGGTAAGCTTTGCGATTTGCCGCCATCCATTTTAACGCATCACGAAAACGCGGTGTGACAGATTGCAAGAACCATGCGCGAACAATCGCATCAGGGCGGTTTTTAAACATGGCTTGGCAGGCATTCTCACCATAGATACGGGTTTCTTCTTGGCGCTGCTTACGCAATTGTTCAGGGTCAATCTGGCTCTTACCAACAATTCCGCCATGGTCATTCGTTAATTCTTCGCTATCTGGTTTAGAAACAGTGCGCCATGGTGAACGCTCGCGAGGTGCTTCATTACGGTTATCAGAGCGACGACCTTCACGCCCACCTTCAGGGCGGCTTGAGCGACCACCACGATCTTGACGGGCACCATCTCGTCTATCACCACCACGCTTGTCATTACCGCGCCTATCATCACGGCCACCGCCTCGGCGTTTATCATTACCTTTATTGTTGTCCTGCTCTTCACTGCGGACATACATCACTTTTACTTTGCCGTTTTTACCACTAAAATCATTCGAGTCGTTCATCACTATCCCCTACACTAAGCTATGGCGCGAAGATTACATGATGTTGCATGGCTACGCTACCGATTCGCACTATTATCTCATCTAAAAGTTATTGAATATACTTCTATCGTATAGAAATCGTTTTGCGTACAATATGCGCCTTAATTTTAGGCCTAAAAAATATAATTCAACATGACTTCGAATGCCGTTTATCACCTGCGTCAACAGCGCCTCGCATTATCGACTAAACCGTTTAGGGCACGAGGCTGCCGAGTAAAACGTTGCCAATATTGTTTGTTACCTAACCCACAATGCCTATGCCAAGACACCATATCATCACAAGCAAAAAGCCAATTTTGCTTGATTATGTTTGATGGTGAGGTATTTAAGCCAAGTAATACAGGAAAGTTGATTGCGGATGTTTTGCCCGACACTTTGGCCTTTCAATGGTCAAGAACAGAGCCTGATGCGCAGCTATTGGCGGCACTGCAAGACACCACAAGGCAGCCTTACCTTATTTTTCCAGAAAGCTACGCTCAAAATGAACGCATCGTGGTCAATGAACCGACTTTGTCGGATAAACCCGCTTTATTTATTTTACTCGATGGGACCTGGCCTGAAGCACGAAAAATGTTTCGAAAAAGCCCTTATCTTAATGATATTCCAATGCTTTCAATTAATACCAAAGCAAGAACTGACTACTTACTCCGTACGCCATCAAGGGAAGAACAACATTGTACCGCCGAAGTTGCAGCTACCGTTTTAGAATTAGCGGGAGATTTAGACGCTTCACAACAACTCTTTAGCCACTTCAATCTTTTCCGTCAAAAATACCTTGAAGGGAAACCGCATCACCCTATTGCACAGAAGCTACTTACCGAATCCCACCTCTAACTATTTATTGGTACTGTTTTTCTCTTTCTTTTCGAGCCCAGTACCATTAAATGACAACTTTTAGATCGTCGTGCTGATAAAACGTGAACGTGCTTGTATAAATTAATTAAACTCACCAGATAAACTAGCGCAATCTCAAAGATAAGGCATAGTATTCATAAGTATCACTCAGCCACTTTTTATCTATTGAACGCTTATCTCGTTCAGCAAAGCAAAGGGTTATCAACCATGGGTTTAGTCAGTCAGTTAGAATCTTTATTCCGGCCAAAGTCTATCGTTGTCGTGGGAGCATCTGAAAACCCGAGCCGTGCAGGTTCGGTGATGATGAAAAACCTACTTACCAGCGGTTTTAAAGGTCCTATTTTACCTGTTAATCCAAACCGAAACTCTGTCCTCGGCGTACTTGCTTATCCTTCTATAGATAAATTGCCGCTCAAACCTGATCTTGCCGTTATCTGTACCCATTACTCACGTAATATCTCCTGTTTACAGCAATTAGGGGAAGCTGGCTGTAAAGTGGTTATTATTTTGTCATCCCCTTCAATTCAGTTTAATGAATTAAAAAAAGTCGCCCAGCAATATCAAATTCGCCTATTAGGCCCGAATAGCCTAGGTTTTCTCGCACCATGGCAAGGTTTGAATGCGAGTTTTTCTCCAATACCAATCTTAAAAGGAAAACTCGCTTTTATCTCTCAATCTGCTGCTGTATCGAATACCGTTCTGGATTGGGCAAGGCACCGAGACATCGGTTTTTCTTATTTTATTGCCCTTGGTGATAGCATCGACATAGATATTGACGATTTACTCGATTACTTAGCGCGTGACAGCAAAACCAGCGCTATTTTGTTGTACCTTGAGAGCATTAGTGATGCACGACGTTTCTTATCATCATCTCGCAGTGCCTCACGCAATAAACCTATATTAGTGATAAAAAGTGGTCGAACCCGCAAAGCACAAAAACTACTGGGCGATAAGCCTAGCCTAGATGCCGCTTACGATGCCGCTATCCAGCGTGCAGGTCTTCTTCGCGTGCAAGATACTCACGAAATGTTTTCTGCGGTTGAGACATTAAGCTATATGACTCCATTACGCGGTGAGCGTCTTTCAATCATGAGTAATGGTTCTGCCCCAGCCGCGATGGCATTAGACGAACTTCTCTTACGTAATGGTAAACTTGCAACGCTAAGTGTTGAAACAGAAAATGAATTAAGTTCACTATTACCTCTTGATTTATCAACACAAAATCCGATTGACTTAGGAGATGATTCCACAGTTGAGCGCTATATCAATGTACTGAACAAAATGCTCGATAGCCATGACCATGACGCTTTGTTACTTATCCACACTCCCAGTGCGATAACTGAAAGTAAAACCATGGCAGAAAAAATTATTAAAACTATTAAGCAACACCCACGCGGAAAATGGCTAACCATTTTAACCAACTGGTGTGGAGAATATTCCTCTCAAGAATCTCGTCGCCTATTTAGTGAAGCTGGGATCCCTACCTACCGCACTCCAGAAGGGGCAATCACGGCGTATATGCATATGGTGGAATATCGCCGTAACCAAAAACAATTAAAAGAAACGCCAGCCCTCCCAGTAGGTATCACCGCTAATACGCAACAGGCTCATGAATATATTCAGCAAGCATTAGAAAATGATAAGCTCCACTTGGATACTCATGAAGTTCAGCCAATTTTAAAAGCCTACGGGTTAAATAGCTTACCCACCTGGATTGCGCACTCAAGCAATGAAGCCATTGAAATTGCAGAGAAAATTGGTTACCCCGTCGCTTTAAAACTACGTTCTCCCGATATTGTGCACAAGTCAGAAGTACAAGGGGTCATGCTCTATTTACGCAATGCTAAAGAGGTAGAAGATGCAGCTAAAGCGATTATGGAACGTGTTTCAACAAATTTCCCTAATGCACGAATTGAAGGTCTACTAGTACAAAGTATGGCTAATCGAGCAGGTGCTCAAGAGCTCAGGATCGCTGTTGAACTAGACCCTGTCTTTGGCCCTCTTATCATGTTAGGAGAAGGTGGTATTGAGTGGCAACAAGAGAGCCAAGCTGCTGTAGCTCTTCCTCCGCTAAATATGGCTTTAGCTCGCTACCTAGTTATTAATGCTATTAAAGGTTATAAAATAAAATCCCGAAGTGCTTTAGAACCATTAAACATCATAGGGTTATCTGCTTTATTAGTACGAGTTTCAAATTTAATTATTGATTGCCCAAATATTACAAGGTTAGATATTCATCCATTGCTCGCCTCAGGGGATGAATTTACTTTACTTGATGTCTCCATGGCATTAAGCCCAACAGATGATGCGACAACATCAAGACTGGCAATTCGCCCTTATCCTAGTGAGCTAGAAGAAACAATTCATTTAAAAGAAGATCTTACCTGCTTACTACGACCGATCCTCCCTGAAGATGAACCTTTGCTAAAATCCTTTATAGAGCAAGTGACTAAAGAGGATCTTTATTATCGCTACTTTAGCGAAATCAGCGAATTTACCCATGACGACCTCGCCAATATGACACAGATTGATTATGACCGAGAAATGGCTTTCGTTGCGGTAAAAAACCCAAATACTACGCCTGAAATTATTGGCGTCACGCGAGCAATGGCTGATCCTGATAACCAAGAGGCTGAATTTGCAGTACTGGTTCGCTCTGATATGAAAGGGCAAACGCTCGGTTATCAACTTATGCAAAAGTTACTTAACTATACGCGAAGCCACGGCATTAAAAAGCTAACAGCCATAACTATGCCTGAAAACCGCAATATGATAAGCCTAGCTAAAAAACTTGGTTTTGAGATTGACGTTCAATTTGAAGATGGAGTCGTTAATCTGACACTTCACTTATAGAAATATCTAAGAACACGGCTTAACTTGTATAGTAATTAAACAAGTCGTCAATTTATACTAAATGGTTTAGCTAAATATGCTATCATCCATAGATCATTCGCTTAAAAATGTGCGCAAAGCGAGTTGCTATTAGACTAATAAGAGAAAATTTACACTGTGATGTTGTCAAAATTAAAACAAGCAAAACATCAACAATATTTGTTAAGTTTACCAAAACTCTCTCAAGAAATTGCTGATGTAAAAACGCTATATAAGACAGAAGATTTTCGTGATGAACTGCTTAAACAAATTTCTCAGGCTCAAAATACTATCTACATAACGGCTTTGTATTTAGAGAAAGACGATGCAGGTAAAGACGTACTTCATGCTTTATACGCTGCAAAACAAGCTAATACATCATTGGATATCAAAATTCTCGTAGACTGGCACCGTGCTCAGCGAGGTCGCATCGGGGTTGCAGCAAACGCCACTAATGCCGATTGGTATTATGATGTTGCAAAACATTACCCTGAAATTGAAATCCCTATCTACGGCATCCCTGTAAATACACGGGAAGCTCTGGGTGTTTTGCATCTAAAAGGCTTTTTATTTGATGATACTCTACTCTATAGCGGGGCAAGTATTAATGACGTCTATTTACAACGTCATAGTAAATACCGTTACGACCGCTATCACCTGATCAAAAATAGCCAACTTACCGCATCAATGAAAAAATTTATTGATGACGCATTACTACAAGCTGATGCCATTCATTTATTAAATACGCCAACTCGACCAAAAACAGCTGAGTTTAAGCATTTAATTAAACAATTTCGTTTGGGCTTACGGGGAGCGTCCTATCAGTTTTCAGGGAATGCAACTAATGATGAGCTGTCCGTCACTCCCTTTGTTGGTCTCGGTAAGAAAAACGATTTAAACCGTGTTATCACGCATTTAATGGGTGCAACAAACAATAAACTAACAATCTGTACGCCTTATTTTAATTTGCCTGCGGTGTTAGTTAGGGTTATTAGTCGGTTACTGCGTGATGGCAAACAAGTAGAAATTATCATTGGTGACAAAACTGCCAACGACTTCTATATCCCACCTGAAGAGCCATTTAAAATTATTGGTGCATTGCCATACCTTTATGAGATCAACCTGCGCCGTTTTGTTAGTCGCTTGCAACGCTTTATTGATAACCAGCAGTTAACAGTTAGGCTCTGGAAAGACGCAGACAATACCTATCATCTAAAGGGGATGTGGGTTGATAATCACTGGCAATTGATCACAGGTAACAACTTAAACCCACGCGCTTGGGGGTTAGATCTTGAAAACGCAGTATTAATTCACGATCCAAAACAACAGCTGCAAGAGCAACGCAATCACGAGCTAGAGTGCATTCGAACTCATACTAAGGTTGTTAGCCATTTTCGTGAACTGGATAGCATCCAAACCTATCCTGTTAAAGTGAAGAAATTAATCCGACGACTACGTCGAATACGAGTCGATCGCTTAATTAGCCGCATCCTTTAGAATTTAAACAAAGCGTCACTCCGGTGGCGCTTTTACTTTGCTACTTTAATTTTTTAGGTATCTTACCAAAAATGTTTAAATCACTGATCATTAGCTTACTTATATTCATTTCAACAGGATGTACTGGTTTTCATTGGGCTAATGATAATTGGCAAGGTAAAGATAAAGCGCAGCATTTTGCATTTTCAGCCGCGATGGCTGCGGCTGGTAATGCTTATGCAGATAAACAAAACATGCAACACCGCGATGCTGCCATATTTGGTATTCTATTTTCAGTTTCTCTTGGCGCAGCAAAAGAGCTTTATGACAGCAGGCCTAATGGTACTGGGTGGAGTTGGCATGATTTTGCCTATGATGTTGCAGGGTCAATAGCAGGTTATAGTTTATATCAGTCCTCAAAGTAACCTACTCACTTCTTTCTCATTTTTTATATTCCTCTCCTATTTTTCATATTTCGCTCACCATCGAAGTATCTATAAATTAAACCGTTATAGTTGAGCTTCTACATTAAGGAGAGTTTTATGATTGCCGTAATTTTTGAAGCTATACCAATACCAGCGCAAAAAGAGCGTTATTTTGAATTGGCAGCCAAACTTAAATCTGAACTTATACACATTGACGGGTTTATTGCTGTTGAACGCTTTCAGTCTATTACAACAGAAGGAAAAATTCTCTCACTTTCATGGTGGGAAACAGAAGAAGCAGTAAAACAATGGAAAAACCATTTCATGCATATCGATGCACAAGTTGAAGGACAACAAACCATTTTTTCCCATTATCGAATTCGAGTTGCCCATACCTTAAAGGATTACTCATTCAATAACGAGGATAGCTTTGATGTATGATATTCATGTGA
This sequence comes from Providencia sp. PROV040, assembly GCF_032706145.1. Lineage (NCBI taxonomy): Bacteria > Pseudomonadati > Pseudomonadota > Gammaproteobacteria > Enterobacterales > Morganellaceae > Providencia > Providencia sp. PROV040. The sequence goes on from NZ_CP120530.1 coordinate 3,615,137, forward strand.
TTATTGAAAACCAAGTGGGTACTTTAGCACTATTGGCAACCACATTAGGGAAACATGGTATTGGCCTTGAAGGTGGTGGCGTTTTTTCTATCGAAGAAAAAAGTCATGCTCACTTTCTTGTTACCCAGCCAGAAAAAGCACGAGATGCCTTAACTACTGAGGGTTTACAGGTTGAAAGTATCATACAACCAGTGATCCGCAAATTAAAACAAGAACGTCCTGGCGAACTTGGAGAAATTGTTTCTCAACTCGCACTTCACCAAATTAATATCCTTGTTCAATACAGCGACCACAATAACAGGTTAATATTAATAACAGACAACAATATATTAGCCGCTGAAGTAACAAAGAAGTGGGAAAGCCAACCATGATACCAAGCAAAAATAGTATTCCCATTGAAGAAAAAGAGCCATTAGAACAATCTATCGCAAAAGTTGCCTCTGCGATTGCTGACCCTTCAAGGGTCAGCATTCTGTGTGCATTAATGGATGGCAGGGCTTGGACAGCAACAGAATTAAGCGTAGCTGCAAATATAGCCCCATCAACAACGAGTGCACACTTAACTAAACTTTTAAACAGCCACTTAATTAGTTGTCTATCTCAAGGAAGACACCGTTATTATAGGCTTGCAAGCACAGACATTGCCGAATTATTAGAAACATTAATGGGGGTATCCATGAAATTGGAGTACACTCCACCTATAACAACACCTATTCATCTGCGAAAGGCACGTACTTGCTATGATCACTTAGCGGGAGAAATTGCCGTTCAGATCTACGAATTTATGGATAAAAATGGCTGGTTTACAGCTAGAGAAAATAAATTATCAATGATTGGTGCCAATCAATTTAAAAAATTAGGTATCGATATTGATCCTAATACAAAACGAAAAATAGCGTGTGCTTGTTTGGATTGGAGTGAAAGACGTATGCACCTAGGGGGACTAGCAGGAGCCTTACTATTGAAATTTTTTGCAGAAAAAGAATGGATAGAGAAAACAAAAGGTTATCGAGAAATTACTTTTACTACCTACGGTAAGAAAGCTTTAAAGCGTATTTTTAATATTAATATAGCTTAACCCCCCAACAAAATAACGAACAACCCTAGAACGATTTGATAATATACTTACCAAGCTAATTACTAATTAAAAGCAGACGCAAAACTGTATTTCTCCAAACAATGCCCCAAGTCACCTACAATAGGTTATTATCCATAAAATCCAGTATGTTAGTAATACAAAAAAGCCTCGTGATTTTTATCACGAGGCTTTGATAAGTGGCGGAACGGACGGGACTCGAACCCGCGACCCCCTGCGTGACAGGCAGGTATTCTAACCAACTGAACTACCGCTCCACTTATTCTTTTGCCTTTCGGCTGTTTACTGCTTATTGAGCAATAAACCTTTAATTAATGTCTGGCAGTTCCCTACTCTCACATGGGGAGACCCCACACTACCATCGGCGCTACGGCGTTTCACTACTGAGTTCGGCATGGGGTCAGGTGGGACCACCGCGCTATTGCCGCCAGACAAATTATGTTTCGTTCCCGTTTGCGCTTATTACTCTTCGCAAACCAGAACCTCAATCTCAAACAAGCTGTGTGTCCTTCACCTTTCGGCTTCTCACTTTCTTTGAAAACAACTCTATCTCTCTAAAACACCTTCGGTGTTGTCAGGTTAAGCCTCACGGTTCATTAGTATTGGTTAGCTCAACGTATCGCTACGCTTACACACCCAACCTATCAACGTCTTAGTCTTAAACGTTCCTTTAGGACCCTTTAAGGGTCAGGGAAGACTCATCTCAAGGCAAGTTTCCCGCTTAGATGCTTTCAGCGGTTATCTCTTCCGCACTTAGCTACCGGGCAATGCCATTGGCATGACAACCCGAACACCAGTGGTGCGTCCACTCCGGTCCTCTCGTACTAGGAGCAGCCCCTTTCAATCTTCCAACGCCCACGGCAGATAGGGACCGAACTGTCTCACGACGTTCTAAACCCAGCTCGCGTACCACTTTAAACGGCGAACAGCCGTACCCTTGGGACCTACTTCAGCCCCAGGATGTGATGAGCCGACATCGAGGTGCCAAACACCGCCGTCGATATGAACTCTTGGGCGGTATCAGCCTGTTATCCCCGGAGTACCTTTTATCCGTTGAGCGATGGCCCTTCCATTCAGAACCACCGGATCACTAAGACCTACTTTCGTACCTGCTCGAGCCGTCACTCTCGCAGTCAAGCTGGCTTATGCCTTTGCACTAACCGCATGATGTCCGACCATGCTTAGCCAACCTTCGTGCTCCTCCGTTACTCTTTGGGAGGAGACCGCCCCAGTCAAACTACCCACCAGACACTGTCCGCACCCCGGATAACGGGGCAACGTTAGAACATCAAACATTAAAGGGTGGTATTTCAAGGTTGGCTCCACGCAGACTGGCGTCCACGCTTCAAAGCCTCCCACCTATCCTACACATCAAGGCTCAATGTTCAGTGTCAAGCTATAGTAAAGGTTCACGGGGTCTTTCCGTCTTGCCGCGGGTACACTGCATCTTCACAGCGAGTTCAATTTCACTGAGTCTCGGGTGGAGACAGCCTGGCCATCATTACGCCATTCGTGCAGGTCGGAACTTACCCGACAAGGAATTTCGCTACCTTAGGACCGTTATAGTTACGGCCGCCGTTTACTGGGGCTTCGATCAAGAGCTTCTCCTTACGGATAACCCCATCAATTAACCTTCCAGCACCGGGCAGGCGTCACACCGTATACGTCCACTTTCGTGTTTGCACAGTGCTGTGTTTTTAATAAACAGTTGCAGCCAGCTGGTATCTGCGACTGGCTTCAGCTCCATGAGTAAATCACTTCACCTAATGCCAGCGTGCCTTCTCCCGAAGTTACGGCACCATTTTGCCTAGTTCCTTCACCCGAGTTCTCTCAAGCGCCTGAGTATTCTCTACCTGACCACCTGTGTCGGTTTGGGGTACGATTAATGATAATCTAGAGCTTAGAGGCTTTTCCTGGAAGCGGGGCATGAGCTACTTCATCACCGTAGTGACTCGTCATCGGACCTCAGCATATAGTGAACCGGATTTGCCTAATTCACCTGCCTACATCCTTAAACCGGGACAACCGTCGCCCGGATAGCCTAGCCTTCTCCGTCCCCCCATCGCAATTATCACCAGTACGGGAATATTAACCCGTTTCCCATCGACTACGCATTTCTGCCTCGCCTTAGGGGTCGACTCACCCTGCCCCGATTAACGTTGGACAGGAACCCTTGGTCTTCCGGCGTGCGGGTTTTTCACCCGCATTATCGTTACTTATGTCAGCATTCGCACTTCTGATACCTCCAGCAACCCTCACAGGTCACCTTCACAGGCTTACAGAACGCTCCCCTACCCAACAATATCTAAATATCGCTGCCGCAGCTTCGGTGCATAGTTTAGCCCCGTTACATCTTCCGCGCAGGCCGACTCGACCAGTGAGCTATTACGCTTTCTTTAAATGATGGCTGCTTCTAAGCCAACATCCTGGCTGTCTGAGCCTTCCCACTTCGTTTCCCACTTAACTATGACTTTGGGACCTTAGCTGGCGGTCTGGGTTGTTTCCCTCTTCACGACGAACGTTAGCACCCGCCGTGTGTCTCCCGTGATAACATTCTTCGGTATTCGTAGTTTGCATCGAGTTGGTAAGTCGGGATGACCCCCTAGTCGAAACAGTGCTCTACCCCCGAAGATGAGTTCACGAGGCGCTACCTAAATAGCTTTCGGGGAGAACCAGCTATCTCCCGGTTTGATTGGCCTTTCACCCCCAGCCACAAGTCATCCGCTAATTTTTCAACATTAGTCGGTTCGGTCCTCCAGTTAGTGTTACCCAACCTTCAACCTGCCCATGGCTAGATCACCGGGTTTCGGGTCTATACCCTGCAACTTATTCGCCCAGTTAAGACTCGGTTTCCCTACGGCTCCCCTATACGGTTAACCTTGCTACAGAATATAAGTCGCTGACCCATTATACAAAAGGTACGCAGTCACCCTGATAAATCAAGGCTCCCACTGCTTGTACGTACACGGTTTCAGGTTCTATTTCACTCCCCTCGCCGGGGTTCTTTTCGCCTTTCCCTCACGGTACTGGTTCACTATCGGTCAATCAGGAGTATTTAGCCTTGGAGGATGGTCCCCCCATATTCAGACAGGATAACACGTGTCCCGCCCTACTCGTCGAGTTCACAACACTAACACCTTCGGATACGGGGCTATCACCCTTTACTGCCGGACTTTCCAGACCGTTCTCCTGATGCTAATGCTGATTAAGACTCTGGGCTGCTCCCCGTTCGCTCGCCGCTACTAGGGGAATCTCGGTTGATTTCTTTTCCTCGGGGTACTGAGATGTTTCAGTTCCCCCGGTTCGCTTCGTTTGACTATGTATTCATCAAACGATAGTGCAACGGATTGCACTGGGTTTCCCCATTCGGAAATCGTCGGTTGTAACGGTTCATATCACCTTACCGACGCTTATCGCAGATTAGCACGTCCTTCATCGCCTCTGATTGCCTAGGCATCCACCGTGTACGCTTAGTCGCTTAACCTCACAACCCGAAATTGTTTCAACGTTCACCTTACTGTCATGGCTGTGCGTGCATTCCTTCTTTGTTGGGCAGTGCTCGCAATGCTCACATACTTATGTATGCTGCGCTTGCTGTGCGCTGGCCGCCGCGAAGGACTGACTGCTCGCTCATGCCACTCGCTAAAGTGACCGAAAATTTCAGGTCTGAAATTTTGAGAGACTCTCACATTGTTTAAGCGATAAACAATGTGCGTTGTTTTCAATTTTCAGCTTGTTCCAGATTGTTAAAGAGCATAATTATTCGCAATAGACTATTACTAATCTATTCTGAATAATCAGAAAAATTTATGGTGGAGCTAAGCGGGATCGAACCGCTGACCTCCTGCGTGCAAGGCAGGCGCTCTCCCAGCTGAGCTATAGCCCCATAAAGGTATTTTCGGTATCAATATAAGTCATTAAATGACAAATCGAATTCAGGCAAGGCATAGATTGGCGAAGCTTACTTAGGTAAGTGAGCTAATCTATAACGACGCATCAATTCGATTTTGGTAGGCCTGAGTGGACTTGAACCACCGACCTCACCCTTATCAGGGGTGCGCTCTAACCACCTGAGCTACAAGCCTATCGATACCGCTACTCTATTTCATCAGACAATCTGTGTGAGCACTTCACAAAAACACTTCAATGGTAAGGAGGTGATCCAACCGCAGGTTCCCCTACGGTTACCTTGTTACGACTTCACCCCAGTCATGAATCACAAAGTGGTAAGCGCCCTCCCGAAGGTTAAGCTACCTACTTCTTTTGCAACCCACTCCCATGGTGTGACGGGCGGTGTGTACAAGGCCCGGGAACGTATTCACCGTAGCATTCTGATCTACGATTACTAGCGATTCCGACTTCATGGAGTCGAGTTGCAGACTCCAATCCGGACTACGACGTACTTTATGAGTTCCGCTTGCTCTCGCGAGGTCGCTTCTCTTTGTATACGCCATTGTAGCACGTGTGTAGCCCTACTCGTAAGGGCCATGATGACTTGACGTCATCCCCACCTTCCTCCGGTTTATCACCGGCAGTCTCCTTTGAGTTCCCGACCGAATCGCTGGCAACAAAGGATAAGGGTTGCGCTCGTTGCGGGACTTAACCCAACATTTCACAACACGAGCTGACGACAGCCATGCAGCACCTGTCTCAGAGTTCCCGAAGGCACTAAAGCATCTCTGCTAAATCCTCTGGATGTCAAGAGTAGGTAAGGTTCTTCGCGTTGCATCGAATTAAACCACATGCTCCACCGCTTGTGCGGGCCCCCGTCAATTCATTTGAGTTTTAACCTTGCGGCCGTACTCCCCAGGCGGTCGATTTAACGCGTTAGCTCCGAAAGCCACTCCTCTAGGGAACAACCTTCAAATCGACATCGTTTACAGCGTGGACTACCAGGGTATCTAATCCTGTTTGCTCCCCACGCTTTCGCACCTGAGCGTCAGTCTTTGTCCAGGGGGCCGCCTTCGCCACCGGTATTCCTCCACATCTCTACGCATTTCACCGCTACACATGGAATTCTACCCCCCTCTACAAGACTCTAGCTGACCAGTCTTAGATGCCATTCCCAGGTTAAGCCCGGGGATTTCACATCTAACTTAATCAACCGCCTGCGTGCGCTTTACGCCCAGTAATTCCGATTAACGCTTGCACCCTCCGTATTACCGCGGCTGCTGGCACGGAGTTAGCCGGTGCTTCTTCTGTCGGTAACGTCAATCGCTGATGATATTAGCATCAGCGCCTTCCTCCCGACTGAAAGTACTTTACAACCCTAGGGCCTTCTTCATACACGCGGCATGGCTGCATCAGGCTTGCGCCCATTGTGCAATATTCCCCACTGCTGCCTCCCGTAGGAGTCTGGGCCGTGTCTCAGTCCCAGTGTGGCTGATCATCCTCTCAGACCAGCTAGGGATCGTCGCCTTGGTGAGCCATTACCTCACCAACTAGCTAATCCCATATGGGTTCATCCGATAGCGCAAGGACCGAAGTTCCCCTGCTTTGCTCCTGAGAGATTATGCGGTATTAGCTACCGTTTCCAGTAGTTATCCCCCTCTATCGGGCAGATCCCCATACATTACTCACCCGTCCGCCGCTCGTCAGCGGGAAGCAAGCTTCCCCTGTTACCGCTCGACTTGCATGTGTTAGGCCTGCCGCCAGCGTTCAATCTGAGCCATGATCAAACTCTTCAATTAAAAGTAGCTTGATGCTCAAAGAATGTCTTACTGACCGTAACGTTCTTTTGTTCGGCTAACTTTGTCGGCTTCGCATCGCTTCCCCTCGCCGTACCTAAGTACTGTCTCGGGTTATCTCTGCTTGCCTTCGCGTTATCCTTCCAAAATAAGCGTTACTACCTTATTTCATATATATGAATTAACGTGTTAGTCACTCTTCAAGACTTAAAATCAAATATTTTTTTGATAGTGTCCTGTGAGTGCCCACACAGATTGTCTGATAAATTGTTAAAGAGCGTTGCAGCTTTTCTTTATGAAAACCAACCTTTCGGTCGTTGCTGCGAGGAGGCGTATATTACGTTTTCCTCCGTGAGAGTCAAGCAATTTTTTGCTTTTTCTTTTCAGAATCTCTCGCTGCCGTTTCAGTGTTCATCGCGCTTTGCGTTGTCTTGTTCCCGGTCAGTGGTGGCGCATTATAGGGAGTCAGAAAAATCTGGCAAGTGTTTTTTTACATTTTTTTTCTAACTGCCTATTTACCACCCAAAAAGGCTACTTTTTGATTCTTTTTAGCGTTTCTGGCAACTCTGCGATACTGTTAATAACAATATCTGCATTATTGATTGCTTCATCGGTGACTGGCTCGCCACTTTTCACTAATACAGTTGTACCGACTTTAGCGGCTTTACCTGCCAACATATCAGCAAGTTTATCACCCACCATAATAGATGATGCCATATCTATTTTTAAAAAAGCCTGCGCGTCTAGTAGCATTCCTGGCTTTGGTTTACGGCAATTACAGTCTTGGCGATATTCTTCTACTGTAGCCTCAGTATGATGAGGACAAAAATAAATACCGTCTAAGTCGATACCGCGATCTGCTAATGACCAATCCATCCATTCTGTGAGTTGCATAAACTGGTCTTCTGTATAAATTCCCCGACCAATACCTGACTGGTTAGTTACAATAACTAATGCATAACCCATCTTTTTTAATTCGAGCATCGCTTCAATTGACCCTTCGATAAATTCGAAATCATCAATTTTATGTACATAACCATGATCGATATTAATTGTTCCATCTCTATCTAAAAAGACTGCTGGGATCCCGTTACTCACCTGTTTACTCCTAAAATTTAGTATCTTTTTAGTATCTCATGAAAAGAAATAAAAGGAGAATAGAATAAATAGAACAATCTTTATTGACTTAGACGTCTAGACGCCTTAACATCCAACCTTATTAGATACACTATCTAAAAACAATTCAGATAAAGTTAGAAACTATAAATGATAAAGCTCTCAAATATTAATAAAGTTTTCCAGCAAGGAAGCCGTAACATTCAAGCGCTTACTGATATTAGCTTGCATGTGCCTGCTGGTCAGATCTATGGCGTTATTGGTGCTTCAGGTGCGGGTAAAAGTACGCTTATTCGTTGCGTGAATATGCTTGAACGCCCAACTTCAGGCCAAGTTATTGTTGATGGACAAGATTTAACATCAATGACTGAAAAAACGTTGACGAGAGCACGTCGCGGCATTGGCATGATTTTCCAGCATTTTAACCTGTTATCTTCACGTACCGTCTTTGATAACGTTGCTCTCCCCTTGGAACTTGATAATACGCCTAAAGAAAAAATTATAGAGCGTGTAAGTGAATTACTCGATTTAGTTGGGTTAACTGAAAAGAAAGATGCATACCCAGCAAACCTTTCGGGCGGACAAAAGCAACGTGTTGCTATAGCTCGCGCATTAGCTAATTCACCAAAAGTATTGCTATGTGATGAAGCGACAAGTGCGTTAGACCCCGCAACAACCCGTTCAATTTTAGAATTATTAAAAGATATTAACCGTCGATTAGGCTTAACTATCTTATTAATTACCCACGAAATGGATGTTGTAAAACGTATTTGTGATCAAGTAGCTGTAATAAGTGGCGGTCAATTAATTGAGCAAGACAAAGTGAGTGAAGTATTCTCTCACCCGAAAACACCTGTCGCTCAAGCGTTTATTCAATCAACATTAGTTGTTGATATTCCAGATGATTATAAAGAACGATTAAAAACGGAGCCAGGTAAGGACTTATCACCATTACTCAAGCTCGAATTTACAGGGCAGTCTGTTGATGCACCTTTAATTTCAATGGCTGTACGCAAATTTGATATTGATATTAATATTTTAAGTTCACAAATTGACTACGCCGGCGGCGTGAAATTTGGTGTGATGCTCGCAGAGCTACATGGCATCAATGGTGGGGTTGAATCCACAATTGCATTTTTAAAAGAGCATCATGTGAAAGTAGAGGTTTTGGGTTATGTCTGAGAGAATGATTTACCTGCTGATTAACGGCACAATTGACACTATCACAATGACCTTTGTTTCCGGCTTTTTGGGTTTTGTTTTAGGTTTACCATTAGGTGTATTGCTCTATATTACACGCAAAGACCAAGTAATGGAGAATGTAGGGCTATATCGTGCTCTTGCAGTTGTAGTAAACATTTTCCGCTCAGTGCCATTTATTATTTTACTGGTGTGGATTATTCCATTAACTTCGTTTCTTGTTGGAACGACTATTGGTTTAAAAGCGGCAATCGTTCCTTTAACAATTGGCGCTGCGCCGTTTATTGCTCGCATGGTTGAAAATGCGTTATTAGAAATTCCAAGTGGTTTAATTGAATCAGCCCGTGCGATGGGAGCGACTCCGCTTCAGATTATTCGTAAGATTTTGATCCCTGAAGCATTGCCAAGTTTAATTAATGCAGCCACTATCACGTTAATTATGTTAGTCGGATATTCTGCAATGGGTGGTGCAGTTGGTGCCGGTGGTTTAGGTCAAATCGCACTACAATATGGTTATCAAACTTATAACCCTGTTGTGATGAATACTGTTATTGTTCTCCTCGTCATTTTAGTAAACCTAATTCAGTTTGGTGGCGAGTATTTAATGAAAAAAGTTTCACATCGATAGTTAGTAAAATAGCTGCGCCGTTAAGGTGCTTATAAAGTCCGTTTTAAAGGGGTAAACCAATGTCTATTAAATTAAAATCTATCGCAGTTGTCGGCGCGCTATTAGGCACACTCGTTCTCACTGGTTGTGGTGAAAAAGAGAAAGATGCCAACAGCATCAAAGTTGGTGTGATCATGGGCAAAGAATTAGAAGTTGCTGAAGTCGCACAGAAAGTTGCTAAAGAAAAGTACGGTTTAAATGTTGAGCTCGTTTCATTTAATGACTTCGTTTTACCTAATGAAGCATTAAGTAAAGGCGATATCGATGCGAACGCATTCCAACACAAGCCTTATCTTGATCAACAAATTAAAGATCGTAACTACAAATTAGTTCCTGTTGGAAATACCTTTATTTATCCAATTGCGGCTTACTCTAAAAAAATTAAGTCGGTAGATGAACTCGCTGATGGCTCTCAAATTGCGTTACCAAATGACCCAACTAACTTAGGCCGTTCATTGCTGTTATTACAACAACAAGGTTTAATTAAATTAAAAGATGGTACTGGCTTAATGCCAACTGTTTTAGATGTGGTTGAAAACCCGAAAGACCTGAAATTTGTTGAGTTAGAAGCGCCTCAATTACCTCGTGCTTTAGATGACCAAAAAATTGCATTAGCGATTATCAATACGACTTGGGCAAGTAGTGCTACACCTAAATTAACACCTGCAAAAGATGGTTTATTTGTTGAAGATAAAGATTCTCCGTACGTAAATATTATTGTTGCTCGTGAAGATAATAAAGATAGTGAGAACGTGAAAAAATTTATTCAGGCATATCAATCAGATGAAGTAGCAAACAAAGCTAATGAAGTCTTCGATGGTGGTGCAGTTAAAGGTTGGTAATCTTTTTTATTATTTAAAAAACGATTAAAATACTAGACGGCTTAACGCCGTCTAGTATTTTTTGTAATTTATAGACTATAAAAACAACGCAGCATTATTTTGAATCAGATAAGAAAGGTATAACTTATGAGACTGTTATTGCTCACTTTGGTAACATTTGTGTTAGCCGGGTGTGGAATTAACCAATACACGAGTCCAGGGCAAAATAAAGGTTTCACTAGTATGAAATTGTCTAAACCTGTACCGAAAGTAACAGAGCCAGACACAGCAAACGTTAAATTAATGAATAGCCCAGAAGAATTATTAGGGATGCCTTTCAAAGATTTAGGTGTTGTTTCTGGGGAATCTTGTCGAGAAAGCGTTCAAAGCCCTCCGGCAAATTTGAATACCGCAAAAAACAGTATGTTAACACAAGCTGCCTATATTGCGGCTGATGCCGTACTTTTACACCAGTGCCAAACCATGACCTCTCCAGGTTGTTATCAGGCAACTATCTGTGAAGGCAGTGCATTACAAATTGTTGAATAAATATCTTATGCAATCTTTTCAGTTTAATGTTATTGGGCACATTGAATCACCTTATAAAGAAAAGTTTGCAATCCCTCGCCAACCTGGACTTGTTCAGGGGGGTGCGGGACGCTTACATCTGCATTCTCCATTCAACGACCCCAATGCGGTGCGAGGACTCAGTCAATTTAGCCATGTTTGGGTTCTATTCGTTTTTCATCAAACAATGAAAAATGGCTGGAAACCGCTAGTGCGCCCTCCAAGACTAGGTGGCAATGATAAAATGGGTGTTTTCGCAACCCGTTCAACATTTAGACCAAACCCAATAGGCATGTCTCTTGTTGAATTACATGGAATAACAATAAAAAACAGCCAAGTGATCCTTGAGCTTGGTAGCCTTGATTTAGTAGATGGCACCCCTGTTATCGATATAAAACCTTACTTACCCTTTGCTGAGGCAATACCGACCGCAACTGCAGGGTACGCACAGGACACACCTTCAGATGATATGCAGGTTATATTTACCCCAGAAATAGAAACTGAATTAGATGATTATCAAAATCAGTACCCGAGTATTAAACAATTTATTTCACAAGTTTTAATGCAAGACCCCCGCCCCGCATATAAAAAACAATCTACTGAAACACGAGACTATGCAGTCCATTTATTAGATTTTAATATTCGTTGGCGGGTAATTGATGGTGTGACTGAAGTATTCGCTATCGAACCATACGAAAAATCACGTTAACCCCTTTTGGCAAGCCTCCGTCACTGGTAGACTAGCTCACTATATACCTTGGCAAATAAGTCGTTTGCCATAACTTGTTGTTCTAATGGAACCTATACAATGCGTACTAGCAAATATCTGCTCTCAACTCTAAAAGAGACCCCTGCGGATGCAGAAGTTATCAGCCATCAGCTGATGCTGCGTGCAGGAATGATCCGTAAACTTGCTTCCGGTCTGTATGACTGGTTACCCACTGGTGTTCGTGTTCTACGTAAAGTAGAAACCATCGTCCGTGAAGAAATGGAAAATGCAGGCGCTATCGAGGTATCTTTACCCGTCGTTCAGCCTGCAGATTTATGGCAAGAAAGTGGACGTTGGGAACAGTATGGTCCTGAATTGCTGCGTTTTGTTGACCGTGGTGAGCGCCCGTTTGTTCTCGGCCCGACCCATGAAGAAGTGATCACAGATTTAGTCCGTAACGAAATCACCTCTTACAAGCAATTGCCATTGAATTTATTCCAAATTCAAACCAAATTCCGTGATGAAGTTCGCCCACGTTTTGGCGTGATGCGCTCGCGTGAATTTATTATGAAAGATGCATACTCTTTCCACACTAGCCAAGAATCATTGCAAGAAACCTATGATGCGATGTACGAAGCCTACAGCAAAATTTTCACGCGTATTGGCTTTGATTTTCGTGCCGTTCAAGCTGACACTGGCTCTATCGGCGGTAGCGCATCCCACGAATTCCAAGTATTAGCAAAAAATGGTGAAGATGACGTTATTTTCTCTACCGAATCTGATTATGCCGCTAACATTGAATTCGCAGAAGCATTAGCACCAACAACGCCACGTTGCGCTCCAACAGAAGAGATGCGTCTTGTTGATACGCCTAATGCAAAAACAATCGCAGAACTCGTTGAGCAATTCAATTTACCTGTTGAAAAAACTGTTAAGACATTGATTGTTCATGCGAAAAAAGATTCAGGTCACACGCTCGTCGCTTTATTAATTCGTGGCGACCATGAGTTAAATGAAATCAAAGCAGAAAAACACCCATTAGTGGCTAGCCCATTAGAATTCGCCACGGAAGCTGAAATCAGAAATGCAGTGAATGCTGGCCCGGGCTCTTTAGGCCCAGTCAATATGCCACTTCCGATTGTTATCGACCGTAGCGTTGCAGTAATGAGCGACTTTGGTGCAGGCGCAAATATTGATGGTAAACACTATTTTGGCATCAACTGGGAACGTGATTTGGCGTTACCAGAAGCTTTTGATTTACGCAACGTTGTTGAAGGAGACCCAAGCCCAGATGGTAAAGGTGTACTGCAAATTAAACGTGGTATCGAAGTTGGCCATATTTTCCAATTAGGGACTAAGTACTCAGAAGCAATGAAAGCTTCAGTCCAAAATGAAGATGGACATAACCAAATCGTCACCATGGGCTGTTATGGCATTGGTGTAACGCGTATTGTTGCCGCTGCTATTGAACAAAGCCATGATGACCGCGGAATTATTTGGCCGGATGCAATTGCTCCGTTCCAAGTGGCTATTTTACCAATGAATATGCACAAATCTTATCGTGTTAAAGAAGTTGCAGAAAAACTTTACGCTGACTTAAAAACAAATGGTATTGATGTGATTTTCGATGACCGTAAAGAGCGCCCAGGTGTGATGTTTGCCGATATGGAGCTGATTGGTGTTCCATACACTATCGTTATTGGTGACCGTAACTTAGACAACAACCAAATTGAATATAAATCACGCCGTAGTGATGATAAAGAATTGGTTGGCTTAGAAAATGTCATTAGCTTCCTAAAAGGTAAGCTCGGTAAATAAAATAAGTTAAAAGCTAGAAAATAAAGCCCAAATTTCGGTTATTTGAATTTGGGCTTCTTTTTTAGATGTCTCGGTACGAACCAATCTTAAAACCATCCGCCAAAATCTGTGATTTTAAATTTTCAGATGTTAATACTTCCAATTCATTTAAACGTGGATAAGCATAGTTACTTTTTAATAGCGCATTATCAATAAACGCAGGATGAGTCATAACTTCAATAGAATTATTACCTTGTGCTTTAGCTTCATTAATAATCTTCAAAAATAACGCTTCTGAAATTTGATCACCATAAAACTCACTACTGAAACAGTCAGTGCTTGCCACTTGATAAGATAATGGCGGCCAATTTTTCTCTAATTGGCGATCAACACGTAACGCGACCCCCTTTTCTTGGGCGAAAGCAACTACAATTGGAAAAATACCCTCAATCATATGAACATGATGATGGCTATCGATATGGCTCGGTTTTTGACCAAAAATTTCGATAAACTTTTGATATTGCAGATTTAGCTCTTGTTCAATCTCAATCAATGGTAAATCATTAATATCAATATCCCAAAGCCATTTACCCAATAGCCCATCACGGCTGAGAGTAGGCATTGATGAGAAAGGCTTCCCAGCCGTTAAAACAAAATGCATCCCCACTGCCAGATTCGGATTCTCTTGGCTTAATTTAGCCGCATGGGATATTGCGGGCATATTCATCATCGCGCTTGTTGAATGAACAACCCCATTACGATGAGATTCAATGATGCCGTAATTAACGGCCTCGCAGAGTCCAAAATCATCGGCATTTACAATAAGTAATACAGCCATATGCTCTCCCTTGACACTATAAGCTATTTGGCTAATTAACCTTCTTGCTCAAGCTGTTGTATTGCTTTAGCGAAGTTCGGTAGGTGTTTTTTATGGGCGATTAGTAATTCCTTAGAAATTAAACGCGCATCGTTATCAGAATGAATTAATGGGTTTAGATTCATTGCCAATAAAACATCATTAAACTGACCATTTACTGCAGCTTGGCTAGTGGTAATTTCAAAAGTTTTTAAGGTATAAATTAAACCAAGTACTTTATCATCAAAATGCTTTACTCGTGGGTGCGGTTTTGCGCCATCACGACCTAATAAGCATGTCATTTCGACTGTCCAGTCTTCAGGAATATTATCAATATGCCCATGATGTGGAATATTAACGTAGTGCTCCGTTTGTTTGTCATTGTATATTGCATTGATGACTTCACAAGCGGCATCTGAATAATAAGCTCCACCTCTTAATTCAAGCTCTTTAGGTTTTACATCTAATGTTGGATTTTTATATAGTTCAAAGAGTTGATGCTCAACTTTTTGCACGACTTGAGCCCTAGCCCCCCCTTTATAATACTCGCCAAGCTCAATCGCTAGCATTTCCTTAGGTTTAAAATAGTACAATAAATAAGAGCATGGGATCAGATTTAATCCACGAATTAATCCTTCATCAAAAGCAAGGTCTGTAATATTTTTAACTGAATTTGCGCTTAATGTTCCAGAAGCAATCCCTTCTAATAACTCATTAAACCGTGATGAACCATTTACAATAACGTCTTTGATAAAAACCATATGATTTAAACCAAATAAGTCGATAGATAATTCATCGCTATCGGATAGTTTCAAAACATCGGTAATAAACATTTTCATACCGATAGGTATATTACAAACACCAATAAAACGTTTGAAGTTAGTGTGGCGATAAACAGCTTCAGTTACCATACCTGCGGGGTTGGTGAAATTAATTACCCAAGCATTCGGGCAAATTTCTTCGACATCTTTAATAATATCAAAAATCACAGGTATTGTTCGCAGCCCTTTGAATAAGCCACCAGCACCATTAGTTTCTTGCCCCAAATAACCATGTTTTAAGGGGATTGATTCATCCAACGCACGTGCTTTTAATTGCCCAACTCTTAATTGAGTCGTCACGAAATCAGCGTCTTTTAATGCTTCTCGCCTATCAAGCGTTTTAAATATCTTGAGTGGTATATTGGCATGTTTAACCATGCGCTCGCATAAATTATAGATAATATCTAATTTTTCTTTACCTTCATCAACATCCACTAACCATAATTCAGTAATAGGTAACTCATGGTAACGTTTAATAAAACCTTCTAGTAATTCAGGAGTGTAGCTACTCCCTCCCCCAATGGTGACAACTTTTAATTTCTGATTCTGAGTCATATTAACCTCATTGTACCTTTATAATAGACATAGAAAAGCACGCCATCTTTATAGAAAAAGATGGATATGCTTGAGACGCTTAGAAATGGGAAGATTATTTAGGTAATAATTTAACCTACCATTTTTTGTTCAACACTAAATAGATTTTTTCTGTAATCACTTGGTGTTAATGAAGTTAGCTCTTTAAATTTTTTAACAAATAAACTTGGACTGCTATAACCGGATTCAAAAGCAATATCCGTAATTGAATAATTAGTTATTTCGAGTTGCTTTTTAGCAAAATTAATTCTGATATCATTAATAATCTGCATTGGCGTTTTGCCATAATAGCGTTTTGTTGCCCGAGTTAAGTACTCTTGTGATTTTCCCGTTATCGAAATCATATTTTGTAGAGCACTTTCACTAAACATAGCGATATCATGCATTTCTTCCAATGTATTTTTTAGCCATTGAGGGGCATCATCTCGCATACTTTTTTCACGATAATGGCGTAATCGATTTACGACATTAAATGTAACCAACTCAATAAATTCATTAAATTCACTATCACGAAAATTTAATGATGCAATCACGGACTCTATATAAGCCATAAATTCATTTTTTAATTGATAGCCCTGTGATGCAACAAAATAACTTGGTAATAGTGGTAAATAATGTTTATCAAAAAATGATTTACTAATTCCAACATTGAGTATTCGTGTAGGCCCAAAATCATAAGAGCTTTCATGATGCGACCCTATTGGGAGAAAAATAAAATCTCCCCGCTCTAATAAAACTTTTTTCCCATTAATTATTTGATAACAACGCCCCGTTAGAACAATCATATATTCATAATAATCATGTTGATGCAGTCCACTTGCACTCTCAACTTTATTATAAATAAAGACATGAAAGGTTTTATTATTAAAAAGTTCACTTTCTTGAACGAGTTTAATTTCAGCATTAGTGTCGGTTCTATTCATCAGTGCCTGCATCATGGCTCCCTCTCTAATGGTTTAATTTTTCATGTAACTCAATTAACTCTGTAATTAATTCACGGGCTAACATGGCATTCATTAAATGATCTTGTGCATGAACCAGAACTAAGCTAACTTTGATTCGTCCTTCACCCATATCACTTTCAATCAATTGAGTTTGCACTTTATGCGCCTCATTCAGCGAAGAGTGCGATTGTGCCATTAAACTTTTTGCCGTCACAAAATCACCTTCTTTCGCCTTTTTTAATGCGGTATAAGCCAAGCTTCTTGCTTGCCCTGCATTAATAATCAGCCCCATGACAACTTCTTCAAGTTCATCCATAGTCGCATCTTCTTGGATATCATTAAGTTCAAACATACTTTTATCTCTATTTTGATGGGAGGAGCAAGCTCCCCCTTATTTTAAAACTTAAGTGCGTTAGCAATATCTTCTTCACTCTCTTCTTCATCGATTGTGTTTTGTGCTTTATTAGAAATCACAACGAACGGAAGATAAACGAGTACAGCCACACCAAGGTTAAATAATGCAAGTAGTAAGGCAGCGATACTACCATTAGTATTGAAGAATGCAGCAAGCCCCGTCGGCATTGTCCATGGTGCGATATTCGTCACTGGTGGGATAATCCCTAAATAATAAGCCGCGACCATTATTCCTGCCAATAAAGGCTGAATAAGAATAAATGGAATAAACATAACCGGGTTCATAATGATCGGTAGACCAAAAATAATCGGCTCATTAATTTGGAAAATACCTGCCGGTAATGCTAATTTCGCAACCTGACGATGGTCGGCACGACGTGATGCGATAAAAATAGCGATAATTAATCCTAATGTAGCGCCCGTTCCACCTAAGAATACATAGGAGTCAAGCATCGGTTTTGCCCACATATGGAAGGATTTACCCGCAGCAATCGCAGCATCAACTGAACCATACTCTGCATATAAAGACACGTTTTCTAATGCCCACGGTGTCATTATACCGCTGTCTAATGCGGTTAATGCAAGAGAACCATGGATACCAAAGAACCATAATAGAGAGGTAAATACAACATATGCCCAGCCAACAACATTCCCCATAGAAGCAAGTGGTGTGGATACTGTGTCCATAATGATTTGATGGAAATTACTACTAATACCGCTTAGCGCCCACGACACAATTCCCATAATTGATAAGATGATAAAACCAGGAATAAGTGCAGAGAATGAACGAGATACGGATGGTGGTACGCTATCTGGTAATCTAATCACCCAATTACGGCGAACAATAAAAGTGAACATTTCAGCAACGACTAACCCTAGAATGATCCCTGAAATGATATTAGCCCCACCGAGCCAATTAGCACCAACGGCATAAGCACCATTGACGTCATATGGTGTGACTGTCATAAAAGAAGCAACAGCTAACAAACCAGCAGCAAGTGGATCAACCTTACGTTCTTCCGCCAGTGCCATCGCAATAAAAAAAGGTGCCATTAAGGACATAATTCCCAATGTCCCGTTATAAACGTTTCCACCAATGGCTTTAAAACCATTTAGTGTTTCTATCGTTGAAGGCTCTAGTCTAACCCCCAAAGAATAGAAAAATGACCCTGTATCAAAACTCAGAAAAACATTATTAATTAACACAAACATTGCCCCAACTAAGGTCAGAGGCATAATTCGAATAAAACCATTCTTTATTGCATTAACATGAGGTTGCTTTCCCAATCTAACAGCGAATGGAAGGAGTACCTTTTCAAGCGAAGTGATAAAAAGACTCATAAAAATACCCTCAATTTTTTGAGTATGCTCCATTCTTAACTAATTACGTTATGTTAATAACGTTAATGTTGATGGAGTTATTATGTTGTAGAGGTTGTAAATAGCTTTTTGGTATTAGCTTGCAGTTTGTTTTTTTATAATTGCAACGGCAGCTTTTAGTACACCGAGCCCATCCACTTTTCCGTACAAAAGTGAATCAATAACTTCAACTGGCTTGTTAGGTAATAATTTTTGGATATCCGATAACATCCAAGCAATTTGCGGGCCGAGTAATATCACATCCGCATCTACACCTTTTTCTGAAGCTAAGCTTTCAGGAAAGGCCTCTATATTGACAGGTACATCGTATTTTTCTGCTTGCTGTCTCATTTTGTTAACTAGCAGTGAGGTAGACATTCCTGCAGAACAAAATAGATAAATATTTTTCTTATTCATTCCTTATCCTTTGATTCGTTCTATTTTTTATTACCGCTATAACTTATAAGTTTTCTTATAGACTTATCATCTAACCCAACCCTACACACTAAAGCAATTAATTATCTCTAGTTGAATTGAGTATACTGCCTTCCCAGCATTTTCGATAATTCAAACTAACCAACAATTGTCTCCCATTGACCAACAGCCATGACAATCCTCACATTTATATAAATATTTTGCGTCAATAAAAAAGTTATATTGATATCAAATAATGATAAGAAAAAAATTAAAGATGGGTAATACGGCGTTTTAATTGGTAATTTATAGCCCAAAAAGAAAAAGACCCACTTCAGTTGAAGTGGGTCTTCTTAAGAAAGAAAAAAGTACGAATTAGTTGCAAGAAGCAGATTTGTCGAACTTAATTGCACCTGTTGGGACTAATGCGGAATCAAACTGGCCATCTTCCATTGAAGGACGAATGGTATAATAACCTTCAATTTCAGCATAGACAGGTGTACCACCATCTACCCCAGTTTCTCCATACGCTTTTTCTAATTCAACACCAGAAACAGCGTATTGGCGACCACTATCGCACTCTTTGAAAACAGCTGCATCAGCCATATAGCGGTACTGCCCCACTTTTTTACTTGGCTTAACTTGGTCTAACGTATAATTCATCTGTGTTTCAATCGGGTTACCGTCTAAATCCAGCAAGGTCACTGATTGACCATCTGCTGATTGGGCAAAATAAGTACTTTCACCTTTAGGATTAGTTGCTCGTAGTTTATTATTTTCTATATCCCATTTACCAGTATCATGGAAAGCTGTATCACCATCTTTCGTTCCTAAGTAAACGAGCTGTTCAACATAACTACCATCTTGGTTAACTAACAATGTCGCCTCAATACCAGAGCAATCCGCGCAAGGTAAAACCCCTGTATAGACTTTATCGACTGGTGCTACATCAATATTTTTTGTCGCACTCTGGCAGCCAGCTAACGTAATACTTCCAACCGCCATTAAGACTAACATTAGTGATTTTTTCATTATAATTCCCTTAAAACCATGTGTTTTAACTTGTTAACCAATATAAACATCATAGCATTTCATCTAATAAAAATATGTCAAACATAAGAAAATTCGGACATTACTGATAAAATACGTTGTGTATTGATTTAGTGAATAAGAATTGTCTTTTTCCCTGCGCTGTGATTATAGTTATTAAAGTTACTGTGCTATTATCGTACTAAGCACATTTTTGCTTAGTACAACATGTTCAAGGCGGCAATAACCGCCACTAACACAGTGGTGAGGGAATATGTCTACAGATACTGAATATCAACCTATCAATTGTGATGATTACGAATATCTAGAAATCGCATGCCAACGTCAGCTAAAGTTGCAAATAATACTTAATGACGGCGTGAATATTGAGGGGAAGGCCAGTGATTTACTCCTACGAAAAAAAGTTGAGTACCTGATTGTTGAGACACATGATGGAACCAAGGAGTTAAGATTGGATTGCATAATTTCCTTCAGTCATCCTGAAATCGGCACAATTGTTGTCGACCACTCTCACTAATACTCACGATTTTGAGTCCTTCTATAGCCCCTTATGGTAATCACAGTCATAAGGGGCTTCTCATTAATTTAATACCTTAAATTCACCCTCTTTTTGCCAATCGATGGCAATGCCCAGAGACGCTTCATCAACCAACCCCTCAGGGGTAATAAAGCACCCTACTGCGGTAATGAGCTGGTCGTTATAATAAATTAATGGCACTCTTTCTCTCATCCATGGAGCTACGCCTAATTCTTGCCAGATCTTCTTACTGCTTCTGGAACGATGGCGTCCTACTATTTTCAATGTGCCTTGCAGCCCAAAACGGATTGTCACATTTTCATGCGAAAGTGGTGGCCGTATCTGCCCCTCTCCTTCCATAACTTGTAATATTCCTAAGGATTCAGGTAACTCAATAGCCTCAGGAAAAGCCCATTCAAACTGTTTATTTAATAGACTATTAATGCGCTTAACAACCCACAATGCGCCTTGATAACGACGAATTTCAAATTGCCCTAAGCGGCAAATAGGGTCTGCATCATGCCGAGCTAACGCGACTTCTTGCCAAATACGTTCCAATTGGTTAAATGGCGGCATTGGCAATTGGTGCAAACCAACCCAACGACGAATTAACGCATTACGTTTGGAAGATGAACACCCTTGCAAATCATCTATAAATAGGCCCCCTCGGTAATCCATCATACCTTCAAGGGTATCTTTTAATAACTCATCGAGTAATGATTCTTGCTCAGCACATAGCGCTGCACTGCGCGCGACAGCATGAGAAAAATGTGGCCAGCGCTCAGCCAAAGTTGGCATAATATGAAGACGTAAAAAATTTCTATCGTAACGGTCATCTTGGTTACTATCGTCCTCAACCCACGACAATTGTTGCTCTTGCATATAAGCTTCTAGCGCTATACGGGGTGTTGAAAGTAATGGGCGTAATAGCCATGTTGAACCGCAACACGCTGAAAAACTCAATAATTCAGGCATTGAAGACAACCCTGCTGGCCCACTACCACGCTTTAACGCTAACATGAAAGTTTCTGCTTGGTCATCAAGATGTTGAGCCGTAACTAATACCTCGCCTTCTTGTAATTCTTCTCGGTAAGCCTGATAACGAGCTTCTCGTGCTGCTGCTTCAATACCTTTTTGGCTTGAATCAACCACGACATGTCGGCAAATAAAAGGAATGTCCCATTGTGAACATAATTGAGCACAATGCTGCTCCCATTCGTTTGCTTTTCTATTCAAGCCATGATGAATATGAATAGCACGAATTTCTAGTGAAGGAAGCCGTTGTTGCCGAATAAGATAAAGTGCATGTAATAAAACCGTAGAGTCAATACCACCACTGAATCCCACTAGAATTTTTTGAATACCACTTATTTTATTAAGAACTTGTTCAACAATTACTTGCGAATGCTGCGCCATTTATTCGCCCTTCTTACGACTTCTGGCTTTGGCTTTTTGCGCCAACACACAGAACACCAGAAATAATTACCAGTAATACCCCAATTGCATACGCAATTTCAAAAACATCATTTAAGATTAACACTAACCAGAGTACCGATAATACGGGAGATAAAAATACCACAGAAGCTATTTTCGCTGAATGACCTGTATTCATCGCCTTAAACCACAAAATATAAGACACCCCATTGATTAAAATGCCATTAACCAATGTTGGCCAAAAAGCTGCTTTTGAAGGTAACTGCATTTCACTAAATAGTATCAGTAAGGCAAAAGAAGTTAGCGTTGAAAAAATAAATAACCACACAGTACTAATATAGGGGTCTATCGAATATTGGCGAGAAAAAACTGACATTAGTGCAAAGCAAAATGCACCACTAAAAACCAGTAATAACGCTGTTGGGTTTTCAACATGTAGCTGTGTAATTTGCCCTTTAGTAAAAGTAATAATCACCGCAATAAAACCAACTATGATGCCAATTATTTGTCTTCCAGCTAATTTATCTTTTAGCAATACTACTGATAACAAGATAATAACTAATGGCCAGCTATATTGAATGACCAATACGGCGATACCATTTTCAATGGAATATCCGTAATACAGTAACAAGTAGAATAAACAATCAAGAAAACCAAGAACAAAGACTTTGATTAGTACATCTCTTGGCAAGATAAACAGTTTTGTCAGCCGATACCCAGAAGCAAGTGCAACAATAATTACAGATATCGCTGAAATTAAGTTTGACCAAAAAAGGAATTGGAAGCTATCCATACCTTCTTGCCCAAAACGAGAGACAATAGGAATAAAGCTCCATATCAATACGCAAGTAAAAGCATATAGCAAATAATTATATTGTCGCACCCTAGTTCCTATCTATTATTATTTTCAGCAGATGAATAATTTAAATCAAAACACTCTGTTATCATTAAAAATGACTAGCTTAAAAATAAAAAAACGGGAGCTGGCAAAAAGCAAACTCCCGTTTTTATTAACGATTAGCGGTTAATAATTAGCAATAACCATAGTCCATCAGACGCTGATAGCGGCGGTTTTTCAACGCTTCGGCATCTAATGCATCTAATTCGTTTAAGTCCTCATTCAGGCGTGCTTTTAGCTGTTCCGCAATTTCATCATAATTACGATGTGCACCGCCTAATGGCTCAGGAATAACATTATCAATTAATTTCAGTTCTTTAAGACGTGGAGCAGTAATCCCCATCGCCTCTGCTGCTAGTGGTGCTTTATCTGCACTTTTCCATAGAATGGAAGCACAGCCTTCTGGTGAAATAACAGAATAAGTACTGTATTGCAGCATATTGACTTTATCACCAACACCGATGGCAAGAGCACCGCCAGAGCCACCTTCACCAATAACAGTACAAATGACTGGGACAGATAAACGTGACATTTCACGTAAATTACGTGCGATAGCCTCTGACTGACCACGCTCTTCAGCACCAACGCCCGGATAAGCCCCAGGAGTATCAATAAAGGTAATAATAGGCAAGTTAAAACGCTCAGCCAGTTCCATCAGACGCAATGCCTTACGGTAACCTTCTGGGGCTGGCATACCAAAATTACGACGGATTTTTTCTTTTGTCTCACGCCCTTTCTGATGCCCAATAATCATAACTGGGCGACCATCTAAACGCGCCATTCCACCCACAATGGCTTTATCATCTGCATAAGCACGATCACCTGCTAATTCTTGGAAATCAGTAAAAATGCGAGAAATATAATCCAATGTATATGGACGACGTGGATGACGAGCGAGTTTAGCGATTTGCCAAGCTCCTAGATCAGAGAAAATTTTACGTGTCAGTTCAACACTTTTTTCACGTAAACGAGCAACCTCTTCATCTAGGTTGACTTCTAAGTTGTTATCTTGACGGCTAACCGCTGTTAGAGAATCAATTTTCGCCTCTAATTCCGCGATTGGCTGTTCAAAATCAAGAAAATCCAGACTCATAATATTCCTATTTTAGTCAAATTCTAATTCTACCTGCTCACTACCCAGCAGAGTTCGAAGATCGTTCAGAAGGGGATCCACTGGCGTCACACGCCAAACAACACCAAATTTAAGCTTGGCTCTGGCATCATCCTTCTGGTAATACAGATGAACCGGGATCGTTCCTGAACGATGAGGTTCAAGAGTACTGCGAAGCCGGTTCAGCAATTGATCGTTAATTTGTTTATCTGACAGTGAAATTGCAAGTCCTCGTGCATATTTCTCCCTTGCTTCACTAATATCCATTAACTCACGCACTGTCATTTTATTACCACCATTGAAATCATCAAAGCTGACCTGACCGGTGGCTATCAGGATATTGTCTTTTTCCAACATATGTTGGTATTTATCGAGTGCATCTGAAAATAACATAATATCCAGACGACCGGAACGATCATCAAGCGTACAAATACCTATTCTATTTCCACGCTTGGTTGTAATGACTTTAGCTGAAAGTACTAAACCTACCACAGTTGTCACTTGACCACGAGGGGTGGGGTTCACATCTTTTAATCTAAGCCCATTAGTATAGCGCTCTATTTCGCTCAAGTATCGCGTTATTGGATGCCCTGTTAAATATAAACCAAGCGTTTCGCGTTCACCATCCAATACCACCTGCTCTGGCCATTTAGGCACACTGGCGTATGAACTTTCGACTTGTTCAGGTGCTTCCGCTAATACACCAAACATATCTGCTTGGCCTATTGCCTCTGCTTTAGCGTGTTGGTCAGCCGCTTTTAATGCATCTTCAAGGGAAGACATCAATGCCGCACGGTGAGGGCCTAATCGGTCAAATGCCCCTGCCATGATAAGCTTTTCCATCACACGACGATTAATTTTTTTAATATCGACTCGCGCACAAAGGTCAAAAATCTCTTTAAATATCCCGCCTTGTTGACGCGCTTCAACAATCGCTTCAATCGGGCCTTCACCGACCCCTTTAATTGCACCGATACCGTAAACTATCTCACCTTCATCATTCACATGGAAGTGATAAAGCCCACTATTGATATCTGGTGGCAATACTTTTAAGCCCATTCGCCAACATTCATCAACTAAACCGACCACTTTTTCCGTGTTGTCCATATCAGCGGTCATTACAGCAGCCATAAATTCAGCGGGATAGTGAGCTTTTAACCATAATGTTTGATAAGAAACTAAAGCATAAGC
Source organism: Providencia sp. PROV040 (assembly GCF_032706145.1). NCBI lineage: Bacteria > Pseudomonadati > Pseudomonadota > Gammaproteobacteria > Enterobacterales > Morganellaceae > Providencia > Providencia sp. PROV040. The sequence continues at coordinate 3,640,400 of NZ_CP120530.1, forward strand.
TGCTGAGTGCGATTTATTAAACCCATAACCGGCAAATTTCTCTACCAAGTCAAAGATTTTCATTGATAACTCGCCATCTACCCCGTTTTTGATTGCTCCTTCTTCAAAAACAGAACGCTGCTTCGCCATTTCTTCAGGTTTCTTTTTCCCCATCGCACGACGCAGCATATCTGCACCGCCAAGCGTGTAACCGGCTAAAACCTGAGCAATCTGCATAACCTGTTCTTGGTATAAAATAATACCATATGTGGGCTCTAGAACAGGTTTTAATGATTCATGTTGCCATTGAACATCTGGGTACGAAATTTCTTCACGACCATGCTTACGGTCAATAAAGTTATCTACCATGCCTGATTGCAATGGCCCAGGGCGGAATAATGCTACCAGTGCGATCATATCCTCAAAGCAGTCGGGACGTAATCGCTTAATTAAGTCCTTCATTCCACGGGATTCCAACTGGAATACTGCCGTGGTTTCTGAGCGCTGCAGCATATCAAAGCTTTTTTGATCGTGCAGCGGAATCGCCGCAATATCAACCGGCTCTAAGTTTTTCTTAGCACGGCGCGCGTTGATCATTTCCAACGCCCAGTTAATGATCGTCAACGTCCGTAAGCCGAGGAAGTCAAACTTCACTAGCCCTGCATATTCGACATCGTTTTTATCGAATTGCGTGACGGGGTTATTACCTTCCGCATCACAATACAGTGGCGCAAAGTCAGTAATTTTAGTTGGAGCGATAACCACCCCACCCGCATGTTTACCGGCATTTCGAGTGACCCCTTCGAGTTTACGCGCCATATCGATAAGCGCTTTAACCTCTTCATCAGCTTCATAAATTTCAGGGAGCTGTGGCTCTGCTTCGAATGCTTTTTCTAGTGTCATACCGGGATCTGGCGGCACTAATTTAGAAATTCTATCAACAAAACCATATGGGTGCCCAAGTACACGCCCCACGTCGCGGATAACCGCTTTTGCCGCCATCGTACCAAAGGTAATGATTTGTGAAACGGCATCACGCCCATACATTTGGGCTACGTGATCAATGACTTGGTCGCGTTTTTCCATGCAGAAATCGACGTCAAAGTCAGGCATCGAAACACGCTCAGGGTTCAAGAAACGCTCAAATAGTAAATCGAACTCCAACGGGTCAAGGTCAGTAATTTTGAGTGCGTAGGCAACAAGGGAACCTGCCCCCGAACCTCGTCCAGGCCCAACGGGTACGCCGTTATCCTTCGACCATTGGATAAACTCCATAACTATCAAGAAGTAGCCAGGGAAACCCATTTGGTTGATTACGTTGAGTTCGATATCTAAACGCTCATCATACTCAGGACGCCTTTCTGCCCTGATTTTTTCATCAGGAAACAGAAATTCTAAACGCTCTTCGAGCCCCTCTTTAGAGCGCATGACTAAAAAGTCTTCTGTTTTCATATCCCCTGTTGGGAATTGAGGTAAGAAGTATTCACCTAAACGGATCGTCACATTACAACGCTTAGCAATCTCTACACTGTTTTCTAGCGCTTCAGGGATGTCAGCAAACAGCTCACACATCTCTTCTTCGGAACGTAAATATTGCTGAGGGCTATAATTTTTAGGCCTTTTTGGATCTGCTAATGTAAAACCATCATGGATAGCAACACGTATTTCATGAGCGTCAAAATCACTACTTTCAATGAAACAAACATCATTCGTTGCAACGACAGGTAGGCCTTTTTTAGTCGCTAACTCGACAGCCGCATGTAGATAACTTTCTTCATCAGGCCGCCCTGTTCTGACTAACTCTAAATAGTAGCTATCTGGGAAATGAGTTTCATAGAATGCAAGACACTCATCCACTAAGGATTGGTTTCCCCTTAATAGAAATTGCCCGACATCCCCTTTACGGCCACCGGACAGAAGAATCAAGCCGTCTTTGTGCTTGGCCAGCCATTCTCGTTTTATCGTTGGCCCAACCGCACCATAGCCCTTTTGGTATGCTTCAGAAATCAGTAGGGTGAGGTTTTGATAGCCTTCATTATTACGCGCTAAAACAGTTAGGTGAGATATTTCATCACCTAATAATTCACTTTCCACATAAAAATCAGCGCCAATAATGGGTTTGATCCCCGCACCATGCGCTGCACCATAAAACCGGACTAACCCGCAAAGGTTAGTAAAATCGGTGATCGCGAATGCAGGCATACCCATTGAAGCCACTTTTTTAACCAGTGGCCCCGTTTTGGCTAGCCCATCAATCATGGAATAGTCACTGTGAACACGTAAATGAATAAAACGAGGTGATGCCATCGACCTAATACCTACTTATTGCTGTCTAAAGCTCTTCTCACAGGAGCAAAGCTTTTACGATGGAATTCGGTTGCACCATACTGCGCCAATTTTTCTAAATGATACGCGGTTGGGTAGCCTTTATGCTTCGCAAAACCATATTCAGGAAAAGCTTTGTCCAACTCAACCATTTCCCTATCCCTAATCACTTTAGCTAAAATGGATGCTGCGCTAATTTCTTGTACTAGGCTGTCGCCCTTAATTACTGCTTGTGAAGGCATTGGCAATTCAGGACAACGGTTACCATCAATTAAAACATACTCAGGAATAATGGATAAACCGGCAACAGCGCGCTGCATAGCTAACATAGTTGCATGTAATATATTTATATTATCAATTTCTTCTGGTTCTGCGCGACCAATACACCAACACAATGCTTTTTCTTGAATTTCATCAAATAATTTCTCACGTTTTTTTTCGGTGAGTTTTTTTGAGTCTGCCAACCCTATAATAGGGTTATTGGGATCAAGAATCACCGCTGCTGTCACTACAGCTCCGACTAATGGGCCTCGACCCACTTCGTCAACACCCGCGATTAAATTTGCTTTTGGATAGATAAATTCCATTAATTTTTGACCATATCTAATACAGCTTCAGCAGCTTGTTTATCTGCGTCACAACGAATAAGCTGATGTAATTGTAAAAAAGTTTCTTTCAGGTTTTCAACCCGCTCGCCACCCTCTAGGAGTGGAAGCAACTGCTGTGCAAGTTTATCAGGCTGGCAATCCTCTTGTAGTAACTCTTTGACAATCTCTTTTCCTGCTAACAAATTAGGCAAAGAAACATACGGCGTTTTCACTAACCGTTTTGCCAACCAGAAGGTGAAAGGTTTCATACGATACCCCACCACCATTGGGCATTTTGTTAGCATACATTCAAGTGCTGCCGTTCCTGATGCTAATAAAGTCGCATCTGCTGCAATCATTGCATCACGAGCTTGGCCATCTAAAGTATGAATTTGCAGTTCAGGCGTAGTATTTTGCTTTATCTCATCAAACTGCTGGCGGCGTTTTTCATTCACCAACGGCACCACAATATGTAAATCCGGGATATTACGCTGTAATATTTTCGCTGTATTAAGAAAATCTGCGCTTAGCATTTCGACTTCGGAATGACGACTTCCTGGCAGTAAGGCTAAACATTTAACATGCTCAGGAATATTCAGCCGATGTCGAGCGGCTTGTTTATCAGGGTGTAATGGAATGGCATCCGCCATTGTGTGCCCGATAAAACGGCAAGGAACATTAAAACGATCGTAAAAGGCTTTTTCAAAAGGTAAGAAAGCTAATACTAAATCCGTTGAACGACCGATTTTAAATACCCGTTTTTGACGCCATGCCCAAACTGATGGGCTAACATAATGAATGGTTTTAATCCCTTTCGATTTTAAGCGCCCCTCAAGGGTAATATTAAAATCAGGGGCATCAATTCCAACAAAAACATCTGGCTGTAATTCGGTAAAACGCTGGGTTAGATCCTTACGGATGGATAATAACCGAGGTAGGCGGCCGAGGACTTCAACGATACCCATGACGGCAAGCTCTTCCATTTCATACCAAGCTTCACAACCTTCGGCTTGCATTAAAGGACCAGCAACACCAACAAAGCGAGCATCTGGTATTTGCTCTTTAAGTGCACGGATAAGCCCCGCACCGAGAATATCACCAGATGTTTCTCCGGCAACAAGGCCAATAGTAAGTGGGCGGCTATTATTCACCGAAATTCGCTCCTTATTAAAGGCCTCGATTCATTAATACTAGATTAACGAATAATACCACGTTTAGACTGCGCTGAATCCTCTAAGAAATCACTAAACACTTTAACGTGTTCATTCGCTTTTGCCGCTTCTGCGATTTCTTCACGAGCTTCTTCTAAGGATTTACCTGAACGATATAACACCTTGTATGCATTACGAATAGCATGTAGTGATTCTTTTTCAAAACCGCGGCGTTTTAGACCTTCAAGATTTAAACCAAATGGTGTCGCGTGGTTACCTTGTGCAATGACATAAGGCGGCACATCTTGTGCAACACCAGAGCAGCCACCAACCATAACATGAGCACCAATTTTACAAAACTGGTGAACTGCGGTCATCCCACCAATAATGGCATAATCACCAAGTGTTACATGACCACCTAGAGTACCGTTATTTGCAATAATACAACGGTTTCCAATGATACAATCATGAGCAATATGCACATTCACCATCAGTAAGTTATCATTGCCCACTTTTGTCAGGCCAACATCTTGAACAGTACCACGGTGAATGGTTACGCTTTCACGAATACGGTTTCTGTCCCCGATTTCAACTCGCGTTGGTTCGCCTTGGTATTTAAGATCTTGGTTAATCTCACCAATGGAAGCGAACTGGAAAATCACATTGTCACGACCAATTTTTGTATGGCCATTAACGACAACATGAGATTTCAGTTCAGTGCCTTCACCAATTTCAACATTCGCGCCAATATAACAAAAAGGGCCAATATGAACATTGGCACCGATGATAGCTCCATCTTCTACGATAGAGGATGGATGAATATAGGCTGTTTTATCAATCATATCAGACCTCACGACGACGGGCGCACATCATTTCTGCTTCGCAGGCCACTTCTCCATCAACTTTAGCAACACCTTTAAAACGTGCAACTCCGCGACGTTCTTTGATAAATTCTACTTCTAAGACCATTTGGTCTCCTGGTAGAACGGGACGTTTAAAACGCGCATTGTCTATCGCTGCAAAATAGTACAACTCACCCGGCTCTAATTTTCCAACGCTTTTAAACGCAAGAATTCCTGTCGCTTGCGCCATGGCCTCTAAAATCAATACACCAGGGAAAATAGGTTTACTTGGGAAGTGTCCTTGGAAAAATGGCTCGTTAAATGACACATTTTTCACTGCACGTAATGATTTGCCTTTTTCAAAATCCAATACACGGTCAACCAGAAGGAATGGGTAACGGTGCGGAAGCAGTTCTAAGATTTCTTCTATATTCAGAGTATGATTATCACTCATCGAAATACTCTTCCTGTCTATTAATACGGTTTAATTAATGAATCGGCCTGCTTTAACCTTAAATTAGGTTAACTGGCAGGCCGGAAAACGTAACTCAGATAACTATTTTAGCCTGAATTACAAAATGATTACTGTTTTTTTTGATTTTGGCTATCTAATTCACGCTCAACATGTTTCAGCCGCTTATTCATCTCATTGATATTTAAGACTAAAGAAGCTGTTTTACGCCAAGTTTTATTAGGCTGTAAAGGAATCCCTGAAGAATATACTCCTGGTTCAGTGATAGGTCTCATAACCATCCCCATTCCTGTTACTGTGACCTTATCGCAAATTTCCATATGGCCGTTGATAACACTGGCACCACCAATCATACAGTAACGGCCGATTTTTAAACTACCAGCCATGATAACACCACCAGCAACTGCGGTATTATCACCAATTATGACATTGTGTGCAATTTGGCACTGGTTATCGATAATAACCCCATTGCCAATTACTGTGTTATCTAAAGCACCTCGGTCAATGGTTGTACTCGCACCGATCTCAACACGATCGCCGATGATCACTGTGCCTAATTGAGGAATTTTGATCCAATTACCACGATCATTCGCATAGCCGAAGCCATCAGAGCCAATGACTGTGCCAGATTGAACTAAACAGTGTTCGCCAATCTCAACATTGTGGTATACGCTGACATTCGCCCACAAACGGGTTCCTGTACCAATACGCGTATTTTTGCCCACAAAACAACCTGCGCCAATCACCACATTATCGCCAAGCTCAACACCACTTTCGATAACGGCATTTGCGCCAATTGCGACATTCTTACCAAGTTTTGCATCATCAGCAATTACCGCTGATGCATGGATATCTTCAGCTGGGCTTGGCGTTGTATCCATAATTTGAGCCATGCGTGCATAAGCAAGGTATGGGTTATCCACTACCAGCGCAGCCACTTTGCATGCTTCAAGATCTTTTGCTGTGAGAACCACCGCTGCAGCTTGGCAATCTGCCAATTTGTCACTATAACGGCTGTCAGATAGAAAAGTAATCTGTTGATTATTCGCTGAATGCATTGGAGCAATACCGGTGATGGTAATATCACCATCACCGTGTAATTGCGCATTCAACTGCTGAGCAAGGTCAGCCAATCGAATTGAAGACATCTATTATTTAACCTGTTTTTGAACCTGACTTGTAATGTCAACGCTATCTTTTGCATAAGCAACTGCATTTGCATCGATAACGACATCATAGCCTTCTTTAGCTGCAACAGCCTTAATAGAGTTCTGAATACGAGTTAAAATTTTAGTACGCTCTTCGCCTTGGCGACGGCGGTTGTCTTCTTCAAATTTTTGAGCTTTTTCAGCGAATTGATCACGTTTAGTCATGAGTTCAGATTCAAGCTTTTCGCGCTCACTTTGTTTCATTGTTGCACCATCACGACGCAATTTTTCAACGCGAGTTTGCAAATCTTTTTCTAGATTTTGTAACTCAGTCGCACGACTTTTGAATTCACTTTCAAGCTGTTTAGCAACGGCTTCACGCGCTGGCATATTTTGGAAAATTTCACCAACATTGACGATAGCGATTTTCTCAGCATAAGCCCCCGCAGACATTGCTAAAGCAATACTCACACCCGCTGCACACAACAATTTTTTCACACTAAACTCCTTAACCCATACGTATGGCTGGAAATTTTGGTTGCTCCCACAAAAAATGGGAGCCTTCATAGATAGAAACTGGAATAGATTACCACGTTCTACCAATATTAAATTGGAACTGTTCTGATTTATCCCCTTCGTAGTCCTTAATCGGCTGCGCATAAGAGAAGACCAGTGGTCCAAGTGGAGACATCCATTGTAAAGCCACACCCGCAGAAGCTCGGATATTGCTTGCCTTACCATAGTCAGGCATACCTTCGCGCCAAGCCGCAGGAATACTGTTCCAATTAGTGTCCCATACCGTACCTGCATCAACAAAGAGAGAGGTACGAACGGAGTTCGAATACTTCTCGTCAATAAATGGAGTCGGAGTGATTAACTCAAATGATGCCGCGTACATCGCATTACCACCGACCGCATCACTTGATGGGCTTCCAGGCTCTGGGCCATCTTTTCCATTAATTTTCTTCAAATAAACCGCTTTTGGACCGATATTATTCGAACGGAAACCACGAATGGTGCTTGAACCACCCGCATAGAAGTTTTCATAGAATGGCATTTGCTTACTGCCAATACCATCACCATAACCTGCTTGTGCACGCCCCAGAACTACCCAAGTTTCGTCTTCGTCCAGTGGATAATACTGCGCTGTATCAAAGCGTAGTTTATAGTATTCGTTATCAGAACCAGGAATTGTCACTTTACCCGATACGTTCGTTTTATTACCCGATGTCGGGAAGAAACCACGATTTAACGAGTTATAAGTCCAACCTAAGTTAAGTGTGAAGTCATCCGCATCAAAGCTTTCTTTATTACGTCCGTTCTCTGTAACTGGTGGATTTTTACCCATAGAATCAAGGTAATCCCACATAGCAGCTTGAGCACGCATATCCGAAAGTCGGTTATGAACATAACCCGCACCGACGCGGAAAGAGTTATTTTCATTAAATGGGAAGCTTAAGAAACTGTCTAGGCCATACGTTTTGTTGTTATAGCCTGATAGATCCGCATCTTTCGCACTAAAGTCGTTATAGAAAATACGACCGCCTAAGCTCACACCATTAACGGTGAAGTACGGGTCAGTAAATGAGAATTCAACGTTAGTTGAGTAGTCATTTTTACTTGCGTTAATACCAACTGCGTTACCTGTACCTAACCAGTTATCTTGTGTAACCCCAACTTGGAAGCTCACACCACTTTCAGTACCAAAACCGATACCAAAGTTCATTGAACCAGTATTACGCTCTTTAACCTTGTAGATAACATCTACTTGGTCAGGGCTACCAGGTACACGTTGAGTCTCTACATCAACAGTTTCGAAATAACCTGTACGATTCAGACGTTCTTTACCTAGTTCAACTAAATCATTTCCGAGCCATGCACCTTCCATTTGGCGCATTTCACGACGTAAAACAGTATCTTTACTGGTGTCATTGCCTTGGAAACGAATCTCACGCACATAGAAACGGTTACCTGCATCAATGTTTAAGTGCAATTTAACTGTTTTATCTGCATCGTTGATTTCAGGTTGTGTCATTACTCGAGGATATGCATAACCATAGCGGCCAAACATATCTTTGATTTTGTTTTCCATACTTGTCACTTGAGCACCGTTATATAATTCTCCCGGTGTAATAGTGATAAGCTCTTGGATTTCAGTTAAATGATCAGCCGTATTACCATTAACTTCGACACCCGATATTTTATATTGGTCGCCTTCAGTAATGTTAATAGTAATATAAATACCTTTTTTGTCTGGGGTCAGACTGACTTGCGTGGAGTCTATATTAAAACGCGCATAACCACGATCAAGATAAAAACTGCGCAGAGTTTCTAAGTCACCCGCCAGTTTTTGCTTCTGATATTTCTGGTCAGCAGCGAGGTTCCACCAAGGAACATCATCACGCAATTGCAGCTTATTAACTAATTCTGCTGTAGTGTAATTTTTATTACCTACAATATTAATTTGCTGAATTTGAGCTGAAACACCTTCAGAGAAAACAAATTTTAAATCCACACGGTTACGTGGCAAAGGCGTTACAACAGCTTTTACTGTTGCATTATATTTACCAACGCTATAGTAAAAGTCTTCTAAACCTTTTTCGATATTTGCAATTGTCGTGCGGTCGAGTGCCTCACCAACGCGGATATTTGAAGCTTCCAAGTTCTGCTTGAGCATATCATCTTTAACAGACTTATTGCCTGTAAAGGTGATACTTGCAATCGTTGGCCGCTCTTTAACTTGAACGATCAGCGTGTTTCCATCACGCAGGACCCTAACATCTTCGAAGTTACCGGTTGAAAATAGGGAACGAATCGAACGGCTGATATCATCGTTATCAACTGAATCGCCAACCCTAACTGGCATGTTCAATAATGCTGCACCAACGGCGACGCGTTGTAGACCTTCGAAACGAATGTCTTTAACTACGAATCCGTCTGAACCGTATGCAGTGGCGCTGCCGAAAAGCAGCGACGCTATGAGCAACTTTTTCATCGCCATCGTTGTTATGCGTATTCCTTACTGGTCCCCAGCTTACAAAAATTAGAAGCGAGAGAAATCATTAAAAAGTGCAAGTCCCATTAACAGAATCAATGCCATTGCACCTATCCGAAAACTAAAGTCTTGTACTCGCTCAGACACCGGACTTCCTTTAATTTTTTCAATTAATAAGAAGAGCAAGTGCCCCCCATCTAAAACAGGCAATGGAAACAGATTGATGATACCTAAATTGACGCTAATAAGCGCAATAAACATCAAATAATATACCAAGCCTGACTCGGCGGATACCCCCGCACCTTTAGCGATAGATATCGGACCGCTTAAGTTATTGAGTTTGACATCCCCAACAACCAGTTTACCCATCATATTGACCGTCAACTTCATTAACTGCCACGTCTTATCACTGGCTTGGTAAAACGCAGAAAATGGCCCATATTGTTGCACCATCTTATATTCATCTGCTAACGGTAACACTGAAAGTTCTACGCCTGCAAACCCAATTTTCTCCCCACGCGGCCCATCTTGGCTATCAGGGGTCAAGGTGAGTGAAATCAATTGCTGCGACCGTTGCACTTCGAGTTTTAACGGGACGCCCGGGTTATTACGAATAATTCGTGTAACGGGATCCCACAAGCCCAGAACTTCCCCGTTAACACTCACTATTCTGTCGCCTTTCTGCAAACCTGCTCGTTCACCAGCTAACCCTTGCGTTACTTTTTGGATAACAGGGTCAATTCTTGCAGAGACAGGCATTATACCTACCGACAAAATTGGATCTTGTTTCTCTGGATCAAACTGCCAAGTGGTTAAATCAACCGTTTTAGTAATCGGTTCATTATAACCACTGGGTAATACTTGTGCTGTCAGTTCACGGTCACCGATTTTACCGACCAATGCTAAACGAACTGAATTCCAATCAGGAGTTTCGATGCCATCAATAGATTTTAGTTCCATTTTTGGTTCAAAATTTGCAATTGCCGCAATAGAGCCTGGCTTTACGTCTTCAATGACAGGTTTCACAGAAGGAACACCAATCATAAAGACTATCCAATAGACAACAATTGCTAATAAAAAGTTCGCGATTGGCCCTGCACCAATAATGGCAGCTCGTTGACCGACAGTTTTATTGTTAAACGCTTGATGGCGACGTTCAGGAGAAACGCTACCAACTCGCTCATCAAGCATTTTGACATACCCCCCTAAGGGGATTATCGCCAAAACAAATTCGGTACCATTCTTATCGACTTTGCGCCATAAGGTTTTGCCGAACCCTATAGAAAAGCGCTCAACATAAACACCACAGCGGCGAGCAACCCAGTAATGGCCGAACTCGTGTACTGTAATTAACACACCTATTGCGATAATAAATGCAACTAAACTCCAAATAAATCCCATGTATCTTCCTAAAGACCAAAACCGTTAAAAATTAACAAATTTAGCCCAGCAAAAACTGGGATTGCCGCTGTTAGGCTATCAATACGATCCAAGATACCGCCATGCCCTGGAATTAAGTGGCTACTATCTTTAATACCTGATTGGCGCTTAAACATACTCTCAGTTAAATCACCAAACACAGATACTACAACAACAATAATTGAAGTCACTAGCAAATAATCAGGCATCACGGGGATTGGCGCAAAGGCGCTAAATAACCATGAAATAATCCCAGCAGTTATAAGGCCACCCACCAAGCCTTCCCATGTTTTACCAGGAGATACCTTCGGTGCCATTTTGTTGCGCCCGATAGTACGACCAAATGCATAGGCACCTGAATCAGCCCCCCAAACTAGCAACATGACATACAATAACCACCAAGCTCCAAAGAATGTATCACTTTGATAACCAACGGTTCTTAAAACCATCATTCCACAATAAAATGGGATAATCGTTAACACGCCAAATAATAAGCGAATAACAACTGATTTGCCCCAAGAAGCGGAGGCGGGATAGGTAACAACTAAAATAATCGCTATCCCCCACCAAATAAGGCCAGCCCATAAACCATACAAAATCATAGGCTCAGAGGAGAACTGATTTATATCGGAAATAGAAAATTGCATTGCAAGTAATATTGCAGCAAAAACAACCGCTAAGCCTATGCGCTTAGCTTGAGAGTGCCAGCCGACAAATTGTGCCCATTCCCAAGCACCTAAAGCACAAACCGCAATCACGACAAGCCCAAAATTCGCTGGGGAAAGTAAAAACAGCGCCGCAATAACAATCGGTATTAAAATTATCGCAGTAAGCAAACGATATTTCAGCACATCTTTCCCCTATTCTTTGCCCAGTTCATCATCTGATTCAGCTCCACCATAACGGCGCTCACGCTTACTAAAAGCATCAACTGCACTCTGAAACACCATTTCATCAAAATCTGGCCACAAAACGTTGGTGAAATAAAATTCCGCATATGCGACTTGCCATAATAGGAAGTTGCTTATGCGATGCTCCCCCCCAGTTCTTATGACTAAATCGACATTTTCTTGGTCATGCATACAAATATGGTTATCGATACTTTCTTCATTGATATCATCAATAGAAAGCTCACCACTTTGTACCTTTGCAAATACTTGTTTTACACTGTTACTAATATCCCAGCGGCCACCATAGTTCGCTGCAATATTCAGTTTTAGCCCAGTGTTGTTTTGTGTTAATGCTTCTGCCTTATCAATTCTTTTTCTGAGGCGTTCACTAAAACGGCTAATATCACCAATGACTTTTAGTTTTACATTGTTTTTATGTAGGTTCTTAACTTCATTATCAAGAGCAAAAACAAATAGCTCCATGAGAGAACTGACTTCTTTCTCTGGCCTTCTCCAGTTTTCACTGCTAAAAGCATACAATGTGAGCGAACTAATCTTATTTTTTACCGCAAAGCGCACAGAATTACGGACAGATTCAACGCCTGCCTTATGACCTGTAATTCTGAGCTTCCCTCTTTGTTTAGCCCATCGGCCATTACCATCCATAATGATAGCAACATGCTTAGGCATCATTGAATCAGAGAGATTTTCACCACTAGAGTTCATTAAATATTAATCCTTGTGAGTACCACTTTGAGTATACAGACCAATAATAACTACTATTATTGAATTTGCTGATAAGACACATCCTTAAATCTCTAAGAGGTACTATGTTATTTTTCTTTTTTTAAACACATCACATATTAAAGAGTTATTATGGCTATCAGCAACTAAATAAAACACATACCAGCGTTAAATTGTCTGAGCGATTATTTTTTCTGCATTTTTACGCGCTCGTTCGTCGATTTCTAAGACCTCTTCAATCGAAACAGGTTCAGAAAAAACTTGGCTATCTAATACATTGCGATTAATTTTTGCTATATCCGTAAAGCGTATTTTGCCTTCGAGAAAAGCAGCAACTGTCATTTCATTCGCACCATTAAGTGCCGTCGTAGCGGCTTGCCCTTGGTGGCAGGCATCGATTGCGAGCTTCAAGCAAGGATAGCGTTGATAGTCAGGCTGAACAAATGTTAATGATGAAAGTGTTGCAAAATCAAGAGGTTTCGCACCAGACATGATACGCTTAGGATAAGCCATACTGTATGAAATTGGAGTGCGCATATCAGGTGTGCCCAGTTGTGCTATCACGCTGCCATCTTTATACCGAACCATGGAATGAATAACAGATTGAGGATGGATAATCACTTCCATTTGCTCGGCGCTCGCATTAAAAAAATAGCAAGCCTCAATATATTCTAGCCCCTTATTCATCATTGTCGCTGAATCGACTGATATTTTTCGCCCCATCGACCAATTTGGGTGGTTACATGCTTCATCAGGGGTCACATTATCAAGATGCGATAACGGTGTATCCCTAAATGGTCCACCTGATCCGGTTAAAACAATACTTGAGATACCAGAAGCTGATAAATCGGCAAAACCTAAATTCAGTTGAATAATTTCAGGTAAACTCTGGAAGATAGCATTGTGCTCGCTATCAATAGGAAATACTGTTGCATTGTGCTTACGAATCTCATTAAAGAATAAACGGCCACTAGTAATTAAAGACTCTTTATTCGCTAATAATATTCTTTTACCTTTGCGTATTGCCGCTAAAGTAGGAAGTAAACCGGCAACCCCAGTAATGGCTGACATAACTTGGTCAGCATCATCCAGACCAGCAAGATCAATTGCAGCTTGTTTTCCTGACAAAACTTCAGTTTTACAATTATTCTCAGTCAAAATAGTTTTTAGCGCTTTTGCTGACGATTCATCCGCCATTGAGGCATATTTCGGATTAAACTCAAGGCACTGTTTCGCCATTTCAGTGACATTCTTTCCTGCCACTAGAGCAACGATTTGAAATTTTTCGGGATTTTGGCGAACAACAGAAAGTGTATTTGTACCAATTGAGCCTGTAGAACCTAGGATTGTCAGACATTTCATAGTGATTGAGTACTCTGTATTAATTCAATACTGAGATTATATCAGCTTAGAGGTTAGAAAGGGTTTTTTAATAAGCTTGAAAAATAATAAAGCCACGCTAACGCACACTTTTACAGTTTGCATTGGTGGCTTTATTATTATGATGGATTAAAATTCCATCAACTCTGCTTCTTTTTGCGCTAATGCTTCATCAACTTTTTTGATGTAGCTATCAGTCAGCTTTTGGATATCATCTTGTGAACGACGCTCGTCATCTTCACTGATTTCTTTATCTTTCAGTAATGCTTTCACTTTGTCGTTAGCATCACGGCGAACGTTACGGACTGCGATACGGCCTTGCTCTGCATCACCACGAACCACTTTAATTAAGTCTTTACGACGCTCTTCCGTTAATGGAGGAAGTGGAACACGGATAACAGTACCCGCTGATGATGGGTTTAAGCCTAAATCAGATGCCATGATTGCTTTTTCAATCGCAGGTGACATGCTACGGTCAAAAACAGAAATAGCTAATGTGCGTGAATCTTCAACAGTGACGTTAGCTAATTGGCGCAAAGGTGTCGCTGAACCATAGTATTCAACAGTGATACCGTCTAATAGGCTTGGAGATGCACGGCCTGTGCGAACTTTACTAATTTGGCTTTTGAATGCTTCAAGGCTCTTTTCCATACGGTCTTGAGCATCTTTTTGGATTTCGTTAATCACGTTTTCAACCCTTAAGAACTGGTTATTAAAGGCCGCATGCGACCTCGCTTAAATTGTCTGAATTTATATTAGATAATACATTTAAACTCAGGTCATGTCTCTGAGTATTAATTGTGAGAAATCAGAGTTCCTTCATTTTCGCCCATAACAACGCGACGTAAAGCGCCCGGTTTATTCATATTGAATACGCGAATCGGTAAGTTATGGTCACGTGCTAATGTGAATGCCGCTAAATCCATCACTTTAAGTTCACGTTCCAAAACCTCTTGGTAACTCAGATTTTCATAAAGGACTGCGTCTGGGTCTTTAGCAGGGTCTGCTGAATACACACCATCAACTTTTGTCGCTTTTAACACGACATCCGCTTCAATTTCAATACCACGTAGGCATGCAGCGGAGTCTGTTGTAAAGAATGGGTTGCCTGTTCCTGCAGAAAAAATAACAACACGGCCGTGACGTAACAAGCTAATGGCCTCTGCCCAGCTATAGTTATCACAGACACCGTTAAGTGGGATCGCAGACATCAGTCTTGCATTCACATAGGCGCGATGTAATGCATCACGCATTGCGAGTCCGTTCATCACAGTTGCTAGCATCCCCATGTGGTCTCCGACAACACGGTTCATTCCAGCTTGTGCCAAACCAGCACCACGAAACAGGTTACCACCGCCAATAACCACACCGACCTGTATACCCAGTTCTATGAGTTCTTTAATTTCCTGAGCCATACGATCTAAAACGCTAGCATCGATACCAAAACCTTCTGCCCCTTGTAAGGCTTCGCCACTTAATTTAAGCAGAATACGCTGATAAACGGGTTTTGCATTGGTTGCCATGGTGTTCTGTCCTAACAGATATTTATTGGGGTAACACACGTAGAATTACAGTGTTCTACGTACCTAAATTTTGAATTAGTTTAAATATAATTTTTTTATACACAAGAATTCTAGCGCAATGCCTATGACGCTAACACCGCAGGGAATATACGTATATAAAACAGAGCCGCCAATTGGCGGCCCTTAGTTGATTACTTGCTCATTGCAGCAACTTCTGCTGCAAAGTCAGTTTCAACTTTCTCGATACCTTCACCTACTTCGAAACGAAGGAAACCAGAAACAGTAGCACCTTTCTCTTTCAGTAAGTCACCAACAGATTTGCTTGGGTCCATTACGAAAGGCTGGCCAGTCAGAGAGATTTCGCCAGTGAATTTGTTCATGCGACCGATAACCATTTTTTCAGCGATTTCGCGTGGTTTGCCAGATTGCATTGCGATGTCTAACTGGATTTGGTGCTCATGAGCAACAACATCAGCAGGAACATCATCTGGAGTCACATATTCAGGTTTGCTTGCAGCGATATGCATAGCGATGTGTTTCAGTAATTCTTCGTCAGCGCCTTCAGCCGCAACTAAAACACCAATACGAGCACCGTGCAGGTAGCTACCTACTTGTGCGCCTTCCAGAATAGCAACGCGACGAATATTGATGTTTTCACCAATTTTCGCAACTAATGTTGTACGAGCTTCTTCGAATTTTGCTTTCAGCGCATCGATGTCAGCATTTTTGTCAGCAACAACAGAAGCCAAAACTTCTTTACCGAATGCTAAGAAGCCTGCGTCTTTAGCAACGAAGTCAGTTTCACAGTTCAGCTCAACCAGAGCACCTGTTTTACCACCGTTGAAAACTTCAGTCAGGATAACACCTTCAGCTGCAACGCGACCTGCTTTTTTAGCCGCTTTTGCTTGACCTGATTTACGCATGTTATCAATCGCTAATTCGATGTCGCCATTAGCTTCAACGAGTGCTTTTTTACATTCCATCATACCTGCGCCAGTACGTTCGCGCAGTTCTTTTACCAATGCAGCGGTAATTCCAGACATGTGATTTATTCCTCGATATTCCCCGTGGGAGTCTTCCCCACGTGGATAGTTCTGATTCATATATAAAAGGGGCCTAAATCAGGCCCCTTCTAACATATAGCAGTACCTGTATAGCAATACCTAAATAAGGGTTTGGGCCTTATTACTCAGCTTCTACTAAGCTTTCTTCTGCTTGAACAGCCAGATCTTGTGAACGACCTTCACGAACGGTGCTTGCTACAGCGCCCAGATACAGTTTGATTGCACGGATTGCATCATCGTTACCAGGGATAACGAAGTCGATACCGTCTGGATCAGAGTTAGTATCAACGATAGCAAATACTGGGATACCCAGGTTGTTTGCTTCTTTAATAGCAATGTGTTCGTGGTCTGCATCGATAACGAACAGAGCGTCAGGTAAACCGCCCATATCTTTGATACCGCCTAAGCTGTTTTCTAACTTACCAAGTTCACGAGTACGCATCAGCGCTTCTTTCTTAGTCAGTTTGTCGAAAGTACCGTCTTGTGATTGAACTTCTAAATCTTTCAGACGTTTGATTGACTGACGAACGGTTTTCCAGTTAGTCAACATTCCGCCTAACCAGCGGTGGTTAACGAAATACTGATCACAGCTGTTAGCAGCTTCTTGAACGGCTTCGCTTGCAGCACGTTTAGTACCGACAAACAGAATTTTGCCTTTACGAGAAGCAATTTTAGTCAACTCAGCCAGAGCTTCGTTGAACATTGGAACAGTTTTTTCCAGGTTGATGATATGAACTTTGTTACGCGCACCGAAAATGAAAGGTTTCATTTTTGGGTTCCAGTAACGAGTCTGGTGACCAAAGTGTACGCCTGCTTGTAACATATCGCGCATGGAAACAGTTGCCATTTAATACCTCTGTATTTAAGTAATTGGGGTTATGCCTCCACAAATCCCATGCTACCGACTCCAAAGCTGCGTTAAAACGCATAAGAGCACCCCGGTGCACGTGTCGATTTGTGTGTGTTATTACACAATTGAGTTTTAAGTTTCGCACATCCAACATTTTATCAACGACTTTATCTTGATGCCATAAAATGACATTTCGATGATGGTGATAAGAAATAAATGGATTGCCGGCGCGCTTTATACCATAAAACCAACCTAGAAGCCAACTTTTGTTGCTTTTTTCGCTCACAAAAATGCCTAAAAGTGGTTTTGATTTAAAGCCATTGACCTGAGCAATATTTAACCATTACTCAGGTCAATTATAGACGCTATTCGGTAAGATAAAAAAGCCTTATTTTTGCAATACCTTCTAGATGGTCTTCGTTACTATTTTTTTGCATTTTGTGCTGTTAAAAGCTCAAAATGAACAAGCTCCACTCCTTTCCTTATCTACTATAAAGTGACTTCGACTTTCGAGTCCGCTCGATAGCTAGTTGGCAGAAAATGCGGTGGCTGTTACCATATATCTCATCGATGTAAAATGGGCTACCTATTTTCCCCCTCTTTTTTAACATGCCATCAAATTCAATGTTGGCATGAATGGACTAAATTCATGGCTATTATTATCAAAACTGAAGAAGATATTCAGAAAATGCGTGTTGCTGGCCGCTTAGCAGCAGAAGTGTTAGAAATGATTGCTCCGCACGTTGTGCCGGGAGTTAGTACGGGTGAATTAGATCGCCTATGTCATCAACATATTGTTGACGTACAGCAAGCTATCCCTGCGTGCCTGAATTATCACGGTTTTCCTAAATCTGTTTGTATTTCTGTCAATGATGT
The DNA here is from genome assembly GCF_032706145.1 of Providencia sp. PROV040. Classification (NCBI taxonomy): domain Bacteria; kingdom Pseudomonadati; phylum Pseudomonadota; class Gammaproteobacteria; order Enterobacterales; family Morganellaceae; genus Providencia; species Providencia sp. PROV040. The sequence goes on from NZ_CP120530.1 coordinate 3,658,645, forward strand.
CATCTGCCACGGCATTCCTAGTGATGATAAAATCTTAAAAGATGGCGATATTGTTAATATTGACGTCACCGTTATTAAAGATGGTTTCCATGGCGATACCTCCAAAATGTTTATTGTTGGTAAACCAACCATTCAAGGTGAGCGCCTTTGCCAAGTCACACTAGACAGCTTATATTTAGCAATCCGAATGGTTAAACCGGGTATTCGCTTACGTACTTTAGGTAAAGCCATTCAAGAGTTTGTCGAAAAACAAGATTTCTCAGTTGTGCGTGAATATTGCGGCCACGGCATTGGCCAAGGTTTCCATGAAGAACCACAAGTTCTGCACTATGATGCTGACGACAGTGGCGTGGTTCTACAAAAAGGGATGACTTTTACCATTGAGCCTATGGTCAATACAGGCGATCACCGTATTCGCACCATGAAAGATGGCTGGACAGTTAAAACCAAAGACCGCGGTTGGTCTGCACAATATGAACACACGTTAGTTGTGACGGATAACGGCTGTGAAATCCTCACTCTACGTAAAGAAGAAGAGCCGTTTATCTCTGCAGTATTAGTTAACGAATAATCTTCTCCATTGAGCCTTCCTAACCGAAGGCTCTTCCTCTGTTCATTTTTATCAAAAAACCGTAAGCTGGTAGCTACCCCCCTATTGCTATCAATATGGAAAGATAAAGATGACTGTAAATTCAGCTTCCTACCTCCCCCCTAATCAATTTAGTACTCATGACCTTGAACTTAATTTATTAAGACAACATGTCGATGATTTCGATCAGTGGCTGGAAGAGGCTTTCAACCAAGGTAAAGATGTTGTCGACCTTATTCACTTGCGAAGTGATTACCTTGATGCGTTACTCACTCGATTATGGCAATCCTTTCAATTTGATAAGCAGCCTGATATGTCACTAATCGCCGTTGGGGGTTACGGGCGCCATGAACTACATCCACTTTCTGACATTGATATTTTAGTTTTAAGTAAAAAACCGCTTCCAGAACACATCGCTAACGAAATTGGGCAATTTATCACTCTATTATGGGATTTGCGGTTTGATATCGGCCACAGCGTCCGTTCCCTCGCTGAATGCATTGAAGCCGGAAATGCAGATCTAACCACCGCGACTAATCTCATTGAATCACGGTTAATTTGTGGTGATGTCGCCCTGTTTTTACAATTACAAAAAACTATTTTTAGCGATGATTTTTGGCCTTCCGCGGTCTTTTTTGCTGCAAAAATTGAAGAACAACAAGAACGCCATCAACGCTACCATAGCACTAGCTATAATTTAGAACCCGATATTAAAAGTAGCCCCGGGGGATTACGGGATATCCATACCTTACTATGGGTCGGGCGGCGTCATTTTGGTGCAACCACCGTCGATGAAATGGTAGGTTTTGGTTTTCTCACTGAAGAAGAGCGCCAAGAACTCAAAGAGTGCCTAATATTTTTATGGAAAATTCGCTTTGCGCTCCATTTAGTGGTGAAACGTCATGATAATCGCCTGCTATTTGACCGCCAGTTTAGTGTGGCTCGGTTACTGAGTTATGAAGGCGAAAAAAACCAACCCGTTGAACTAATGATGAAAGATTTCTATCGCGTCACTCGCCGTGTTCGGGAACTCAATCAAATGCTATTGCAGTTATTTGATGAAGCTATTTTAACGCTTAACCCCAACGAAAAGCCCCGTCCTATTGATTCTCTATTCCAATTACGTGGATCATTGATTGACGTTATTGATGAAGAGTTATTTATCAAGCAGCCAGCCGCTATTTTAAAAATGTTTTACCAAATGGCTCGCTACCCAAATATTACAGGGATCTATTCCACTACTTTACGGCAACTACGTTATGCGCGGCGCAACCTTTCAGTGCCATTATGTGAAATCCCTGAAGCCCGAAAACTGTTTATCAAAATTCTACGCCACCCTCGCGCCATCAAAGGTGCATTTGTCCCAATGCACCTTCATAGTGTACTGAGCGCTTATACCCCACTCTGGAGCAATATCGTTGGTCAAATGCAGTTCGACCTATTTCATGCATATACCGTTGATGAACACACTATTCGCGTACTGCAAAAAATTGATAGCTTTACGTTAGAAGAAAATCGTCGTGACCATCCACTGTGTGTCAGTGTTTATCCCAAATTATTGCAACCTGAACTTTTACGATTAGCTGCCATTTTTCACGATATAGCTAAAGGCCGATCAGGAGATCATTCCGACCTTGGCTCTGATTTTGTTTATGATTTTGCCTTACTGCATGATTTTTCTGTCAAAGAAGCTGAATTAGCTTCATGGTTGGTTAAAAACCACTTATTGATGTCGGTGACAGCTCAACGGCGTGATATTCAAGACCCCGATGTCATTAAACAATTTGCAGGGGAAGTTAAAACTGTTTCACGGCTTAACTACTTGATGTGTTTAACGGTTGCAGACATTTGCGCGACAAATAGCACACTGTGGAATAGCTGGAAACAAAGTTTAATTCGTGAACTTTTTTTATCTACAGAGCATCAATTAAATCAAGGCATGCAGAGCACCCCTGACTTACGCGAACGCATTCGTCATCATCGTTATCAAGCTTTATCATTACTACGCCAATCATCAATTGATGAAGAAAAACTGCAGGGGTTATGGTCCCGCTGCCATGCCGATTATTTTTTACGTCATACGCCATCCCAATTAGCATGGCATGCTAAGCACTTACTAGCCCATGATTTGAGCCAGCCTTTGGTATTAATCAGCACACAACCTAAACATGGCGGAACAGAAATTTTTATTTGGTGCCATGATAAACCCCATTTATTTGCCGCTGTCGCCAGCGAATTGGATCGGCGAAATTTAAGCATTCACAGTGCTCAAATTTTTACTAACAAAGACAATATGGCCATGGATACCTTCGTCGTTCTTGAGCCTAACGGCAGTCCTCTGTCCAAAGACAGATACGACCACATCCGAAAAATGTTGTTATTAGCCGTTCAGCAACCAGAAATATCACTGCCTAAGCCACGTACTCTACCGTCAAAATTACGTCACTTTACCGTGCCAACAAAAGTCAATTTTCTACATTCCACCAACGACCGTCGCACCTATATGGAACTGTTCGCCTTAGATCAACCAGGTTTATTGGCTCGTATCGGTCATATTTTGGCTCAAATGGAAATTTCTCTATATGGCGCACGCATCACGACAATTGGCGAAAAAGTGGAAGATTTCTTTGTTTTAGCTGATAAGGAACACAAAGCGTTGACTAAAAATATGCAACAAGAGTTATCAGAAAGGTTGACAGAGGCCCTAAAATCGAAGGATAAAATATAGCGTCCATCACATTTTTATGGTGAACGTTCACTTTTTATAACATTCAAGAGGAAAATACAATCAATGCAGCATTTACAAGCGATCATTGAACAAGCGTTCGAAGAGCGAGCCAGTATCACACCAAATACGGTATCAAACTCAGTAAAGCAAGCCGTGTTAGATACCATTGCATTACTCGATAGCGGAGAATTACGTGTAGCTGAGAAAATTGCCGGTGTTTGGGTTACCCATCAATGGCTGAAAAAAGCTGTTTTGTTATCATTTCGCATTCAAGATAACCAAGTGATTGACGGTGCAGAAAGCCGTTATTTCGATAAAGTTCCAATGAAATTTGCGGATTATGACCAAGCTCGCTTCGAAAAAGAAGGCTTCCGAGTCGTTCCTCCTGCCGCTGTTCGTAAAGGCGCTTATATCGCTAAAAATAGCGTATTAATGCCGTCATATGTCAATATTGGTGCTTACGTCGATGCAGGCACAATGGTAGATACATGGGCAACCGTTGGTTCATGTGCACAGATTGGTAAAAACGTGCATTTATCTGGTGGTGTAGGGATCGGTGGCGTATTAGAGCCATTACAAGCTAACCCAACAATTATTGAAGACAACTGCTTTATTGGTGCTCGTTCTGAAGTGGTCGAAGGGGTGATTGTTGAAGAGGGTTCCGTCATTTCAATGGGGGTTTATCTGGGGCAAAGCACCAAAATCTATGACCGTGAAACAGGTGAAATTCATTACGGCCGAGTCCCTGCTGGCTCCGTAGTTGTTTCAGGTAATTTGCCATCTAAAGATGGTCGCTACAGCCTGTATTGCGCCGTCATTGTAAAAAAAGTTGATGAGAAAACTCGCGGTAAAGTGGGTATTAATGAATTATTAAGAACGATTGATGAGTAATTAAACGCCTAAAATCTCACGCCAAACCTGTTACTGGTTTTTATAATAAACTTTTATAGTGAGCCACTGTAATTAGGTTAAAAAACTAAAGCTATCCCGAATCGCATACCCCCGTATGCAACTCGGGTGGCCATATCAGTGTTACTTTTTAATATTAGCGCATTAATTGCAAAGAGAAGTTTGTCAATTTCTACAAATCGCGCATAATATGTCCGTGGCTTTTGCCGTTTACCTCTAATAAAACTGTATTATTTTATTTTTCATTATAATGATGCTGTTTGTGTAATAACATCATTCAATCTATCACCCAAACGAATGGGATAGATAGCTTATTAACGAGAAATAGACCGATATTGTTACGGCCTGCTCACACTATCACTTTGTTCACCGACTCTGTCTCTACAGTAAAGCGAGCTAACATGTACGATAATTTGAAAAGTTTAGGCATCAGTAACCCTCAAGATATTGACCGCTACACCTTACGCCAAGAAGCGAATAATGACATTTTAAAAATTTATTTTCGCAAAGATAAAGGGGAGTTTTTCGCTAAAAGCGTAAAATTTAAATACCCACGCCAGCGTAAAACTATTGCGGATGGTAATAATAATTTCAAAGAAATTAATGAAATTAACACTAACCTACGTTACGCCATTGAAGAACTAGATCAAATTTGCCAAACAGATCAAACTGACATTGATTTAAAACACAAAATTCTCGATGACTTACGCCATCTTGAACATGTGGTTTCAAATAAGATCGCAGAAATTGAAGCAGATCTAGAAAAATTGACCCGTAAATAATTTACAGGTGAAATGATTAATTTACTGCGCCGTAGCACTGCCAATATTTATCATTAATATAGGTAATACTACGGTGCAGACATTTAAAGCAGCTCCGCCCATGCTTCAACCCAAGGCTTAGCAAACTCCTCAGGAACATCCACCTCAATTGCATCAATAAATAAAATATCGCCAATACGGGTCGCTGATTGTTCAGCTAACAGTTCATCGAAACGAATACCTGCGCCACAAAAACTTTCATAGCTGCTATCACCTAAAGCAATTATTCCGTAACGTAAATCAGGTTGATAACCGACAACATCTTTGATTTCACTATATAACGGAGCGATGGTGTCAGGTATATCCCCTTGCCCTGTAGACGAAGTCACAATAAGTGCAATTTCATTGCCTGAATTATAGAGTTGCCAATCGCTCAAGGTGGGCTCATCAAAAACAACCACTTCATGCCCTTGCTGCTCTAAAATTTCTTGTGCTGTTTCCGCAACAGCTAAAGAGTTACCATAGACAGTTCCAACAAAAATGCCTATTTTTGACATAACATTCCCTCTATTTCATAGTTAACTTGATGAGTTAATAACGTTTATCCCTAATTTTGCAACTGTATCTGACCATCCAAATTGCTCAATTAATGATAACCATTGTGTATCCCACGTAGCCACTAACGATATATTTTCTTTTGTTATTGGGTGATTTAAATTTAATAAGCTGGCATGTAACATCAGGCGAGACACTGAAAAATGCGTATTCACCCCTCGGTTTTGGCGTAAGTCTCCATGCTTGCTATCACCAATAATAGGGTGACGAAGATGAGACATATGCCTTCTCAATTGATGTTTACGGCCAGTTTCAGGTTTTAACTCAACTAAACTAAATCTTGATGTTTCATATCGCCCAATCGCAATAGCGCATTCAACTGTCGCTATCGGTTTACAGTGGGTAACGCATTCCTGTAAAACAGGTTCACGTGATGCATGTTTATCCGCAATTTTATCTAACTCTTCTAATAGCGGGTAATCGATGGTTTGCTCTTCGGTTAAATAACCGCGAACGACAGCGTGATACACTTTTTCTAACTGATGGTTTTCAAATTGAGCCGATAACAGCCTTGCGACGTCGCTCGATAACGCAAATAGTAATATACCTGATGTCGGCCTATCGAGGCGATGAATGGGGTAAACATACTGGCCAATTTGGTCACGTAGTGTCTGCATCACAAATACGGTTTCTTTACTGTCCAGCCAACTGCGATGCACTAACATACCAGCAGGCTTATTAACCGCTACCATATATTCATCGTGATAAATAATTTCCAGCATCAATAAATTACCCGCAGGTCTTAGTGGAGAAAAAACCATCTAACTCACGCAAATAATTGATAAGTAGCGTGTATTGTTCTTCTTCATCATGCTTATACGCTTCTTCAAAATAAGGAGCGACCGCAAAATTAGTTGGCAGCGTAGCCCCTTGTTCAATTAACATTTGTAGACGAGGTATTAAAATCCACTGCAGCCACTCTATAGCCTCCATCGTATCAATACAAAAAGGCTCTACGCTGTTAAAAGCCTCGGGTGAAGGTGGCTGTTCATTCCAAAGAGATTTTAATTTCATTTCCTCTTCTAAGTGACGAAGTTTCTCAAAAATACGTTGTTCAATATTCATACTTAAACTCATTTAGTGATGGCTGCAGCAAATATACGGTATTTTCTATCATAATTCTGTCGGATACATGGGGTTAAGCCTCAGCAAATACAAGTTTATTTATTTTGCATATCGATAATAATTATTATCGTAGCTATTAATCGAACAACTCATTTAATAAGATTCGTTTATATTTTGTTGCAGATAGCACATGTAAGATTAAATGTTTTATCAATTTAGTACTTACAGAATAATTAACAACAAAATGGTTTATCTATGGGACGACTAAAACAGTGGCGCAAGGAAAATAAAGTCTGGAAAGCTTTAAACTCTAACTATATTGAATTAAAAAGAAAAATACGCATTTCAAAGCTGCCTTCGTCACAATATCAGCATTATCAAGTTATGTGCCAAAACTACCGTAGTGCGCAATTTTCTTCAGTTATTGAAGGCGTTCCTCATTTTATCGAACGCCCTATAAATAAGTATCTACATAAAAGCTGGAGCGGAAAACAAAAACTATCAACCGCCAGCTACACGCTCAGTTTAATTGAAAGTACATTCAAGCCCGAAGCTATTGAAGCTATGTTTTCTGCTAAGCGAGAAGGGCTTCTCGTGGCAAACATTGAATTAAAATCAGGAGAGTTTGCTCAATTAACATTGATTTACTCTCAATACCCTCGAGAAGGCGACCTCACTTTACACTTGAGAAATGAGACCGGTGACGATATTTATTTAATGAGTTTTTCCTTCGGCCCAGAAGGACAATTGTACGTGTGCTCTTTGCAAGGCCCTTCCACTGAACAAAGTGTCGATCAAGTTAGGTTGATAACTAAGCAAATGCACGGTATGAGGCCCAAAAATTTATTAATGTCAGCGGTTTATGCAGTAGCAGCCTTCTTTGATGTAAAATCAATATTAGGAATTTCAAACCAGTGTCATATTAAGAGCCAGCATTTGAAATCAAGCTATGATACGTTTTGGCAAGAATGCGGTGCCACGAAAACACCTGATGGTTGGTTCCAATTACCTATTCAAGAACCTGTACGAGATATAGAGTCAGTGAAAAGCCAGCGTCGTGCTGAATTTCGCCGCCGAGAAGCGCTCCGAGATTCCATGACCCAAGATATTATTGCTTCGCTAACTAAAAATTCAATTAGATTAGAACATTGATTTAAATAAATTAAAGTATCTTTAATTTTTTCACATCACTCCGCTACAATAGGTATTAACTAAAAAAGCCAGTCAACCGAAGCTGACTGGCTCATACTTTAAAATTTACGCATCCTGCAAATGACTTCCCGTCATTCAACATCCTGTTGATTAAAACAAATTTATAGATTTATCACCTAATCGCGTTCCATCGCCTTGTTTTAAACAATTTTTACACCTCACATGAAGGTATAAAAAGCTAAACGAGTTTACCCTGTCCAGCGCGATAAGAATGCATTAAATCTATTAATGAAACAACCTAGCAAAATAAACAATAACACGGTAAAAATACGCAAAAAGTACAAACCAGATAGTAACGCCATGAAATTAAAAGTTAAATAATTATCATTACAATATAAAGAACATTTTTTAAGAAATTACTTAGCTTAATTGTAGGCATTTACTTACACAAACTCGCTTAAAAACACTTACCCCTGAGGCTCAACAACAACCACTAGCTCATCGAGAAAACTTGTTAAATTCGAAGAAAGTACACGCCTTTCCTGACTACCAAATTTTTCTAATATAATTTCCCCCGTGAGATTGCACATTGATATCATTTCAATCTCTGATTCCAACGTTGCAATGAATAGCGTGGGTGATAGTTTTAAACGCTTTTGAGTCACTAAATGACCAATTAAATTTTCTTGCAAACGAATGAAATCATCTTCATTCCACACCTGTACTAAACTCAGCGTAATATCACGAAATGTGGCTTTCATATCGCCAGCAAGCTGTGCAGTATAAAAAGCATGAATATCACCTTGTAAATTAATCTCCAATGCTGTCGCAACTTTATCTAAGCTCGCATCCTTTATTGGAAATGGTTGAGGTTCCCAGTAAACCCAGTTTTCACCTGTGCGGACAATACATGGCGATGGAATACCATATAAGTCTGTTGAGGCGGGAGGTAACCCCGTTTGTTGGTGCCATTGTGAAACATATTTCTGAGTAAAATTATGTAGTGCGGCAGAATGTGAAGTATTCATAATTATGTGTTTTTTGTCGTCAATTTAAAGAGAAAGGCGTCAATGTTGTCGATAAATGGTATTATGACAGAAGTTCACAGACGAAGAAAATATCCCAATTTTACCTATTAGCCTCATTTTCAGTTTATGAAGTATAAGGACCTATATGTCACACTACCAGAATAATCCCGCACTTAATAATTTAACTCTTGGAAAGAAAACGGATTATCATGATCAGTATGATGCCACATTATTACAAGCTGTCCCTCGTAGCTTAAATCGTGATCCTTTAGCCATTCACGCTAAAGCACTTCCATTTCACGGTGCTGACATTTGGACAATGTATGAGCTTTCATGGCTAAATCAGCGCGGTGTTCCCCAAGTAGCAATCGGCTCGATTAGTGTTGATGCAAATAGCGAAAACTTAATTGAATCTAAGAGCTTTAAGCTTTACCTAAATAGTTTTAACCAAACACGTTTTGAAACTTGGGAAAATGTGCGAAGCGCTTTGCAAAATGATTTAAGCCGCTGTGCTAATGGCCAAGTAAGCGTTACACTTCATAAATTAGAGCACTTTGCTCATCAACCTATCCAGCCATTACTTGGCGAATGTATTGATGAACAAGAGATTGATATTGATAATTATGAGTTTAATCGAGATTATTTGGCGAATAGCACCCAACAACAGGTTGTTGACGAAACGTTAGTGAGCCATTTATTAAAATCAAACTGTTTAATTACCAACCAACCTGACTGGGGCTCTGTGCAGATCCACTATTGTGGACCCAAAATTGATCGTGAAGCCTTATTACGCTACTTGGTCTCATTTCGCCATCATAATGAGTTTCACGAACAATGCGCTGAACGCATTTTCACTGATATTATGCAATTGTGTAAACCTGAAAAATTAAGTGTTTATGCACGCTATACTCGCCGTGGAGGGCTTGATATAAACCCATGGCGTAGTAATGAAGAATTTACGCCAGAACTAGGTCGTTTATCACGACAATAAGTATATATAGTTGAAAAGTAAGTGTAATTAATACATTTGCAGTACAATTCACATATCAAGAACCCATGGGGTAAAGGAGTACTACTTGATTACTCATATCAGTCCATTAGGATCTATGGATCTACTCTCTCAACTTGAAGTTGATATGCTAAAACGCACGGCCAGTAGCGATTTGTACCAATTATTTCGAAATTGTTCTTTAGCCGTTTTGCATTCAGGCAGCTTAACTGATAGCAGTAAAGAGCTATTAGAAAAAAGTAAAGATTTTGATATCAATGTATTACGCCGTGAGCGTGGCGTTAAGCTTGAACTTATCGACCCACCAGAAAAAGCTTTTGTTGATGGTAAAATTATTCGCACCTTACAAGCAAACCTATTTGCCGTATTGCGTGACATTCTATTCGTCCATGCGCAAATTACGCATGCCAAAGAACAATTTAATTTAGACCTCGAAAATGGCACACATATTACCAATATGATTTTCTCTATCTTGCGTAATGCCCGAGCCCTGCATATCGATGAAGACCCGAGTATGATTGTTTGCTGGGGCGGCCACTCAATTAATGAAATTGAGTACCAATATGGCCGTAAGGTAGGTAATGAGCTTGGGTTGCGTGAGTTAAATATCTGTACAGGCTGTGGCCCGGGTGCTATGGAAGCACCGATGAAAGGTGCAGCAGTTGGCCATGCACAACAACAATACAAAAATAGCCGTTTTATCGGCTTAACTGAGCCTTCAATTATCGCCGCTGAGCCACCAAACCCATTAGTGAACGAACTCATCATTATGCCTGATATCGAAAAACGTTTAGAGGCATTCGTTCGATTAGGTCATGGGATTATTATTTTCCCAGGAGGTGTCGGTACCGCCGAAGAGTTACTGTATTTATTGGGTATTTTAATGGACCCAGCCAACAGTGAACAAGTTCTACCACTGATTTTAACGGGCCCAAAAGAAAGTGCAGAATACTTTGAAGTATTAGACGACTTTATTCGACACACTTTAGGTGATGAAGCCAGTAAGCATTACCAAATTATTATTGATGATGCTCAAGAAGTCGCTCGTGTAATGAAACGCAGCATGCCACAAGTTAAAGAAAATCGCCGTAGCACAGGTGATGCCTATAGCTTCAACTGGTCAATTAAAATTGCTCACGATTTACAACATCCATTCGAACCAACGCATGAAAATATGGCATCACTGAACCTCCACCCAGGGCAAGCACCTGAGAAACTGGCTTCAGATTTACGCCGCGCTTTCTCCGGTATTGTGGCTGGTAACGTGAAGGAATTTGGTATGAAAGCCATCGAAAAACATGGGCCATTCAAAATTCACGGCGATAGTGAGCTAATGAAGCGTATGGATGTGTTATTACAAGGCTTCGTTGAGCAACATCGTATGAAATTACCGGGTGGTACGGCATACGAACCTTGCTATGAAATCGTGAAATAAGTAAATGTTGGCGTATTTATGATCCACTTATTAATTATTGATGCATTAAACTTAATACGCCGTATCCACGCGGTGCAAGGAAGCCCGTGTGGAGAAACTTGTTTATCTGCAATATCGCAGTTGATCGCCCATACTGATGCCACGCACATTGTTGCAGTATTTGATGAAGAAGGACGTCACCAAAGCTGGCGCCATGAAAAACTCCCCGATTATAAAGCGGGGCGACAACCTATGCCTGAAGATCTGCATGCTGAACTCCCCACCCTAATAGCCTTATTTAAAGAAAAAGGGGTTCACTGCTGGCAGTCTGAAGGGGATGAAGCCGATGATTTAGCCGCTACCTTAGCAACACGCATTGCGGGATCGGGGCACACAGTTACCATCGTATCCACAGACAAAGGTTACTGCCAACTACTTTCCCCTAACTTAAGAATTCGCGATTATTTTCAAAAGCGCTGGCTAGATATCCCTTTTATCGAAAAGGAATTTGGCGTTTCTCCTAATCAACTTCCTGATTATTGGGGGCTTGCAGGGATCAGTAGTAGTAAAGTTCCCGGTGTTGCAGGGATTGGTCCTAAAAGTGCCACGACACTATTGCAACAATATCACTCTATTGAAAATATATTTGCCAATTTAGATAACCTTGAAGAGAAATGGCAGAAAAAGCTCATCAATCAGCAGGGAATTGCATTGATTTGCCGAGATATTGCGACTTTAAGAACCGATATCGCGATACGAGGGAATCTGAATCAGTTGCGTTATGCACCCAACTAATAGAAAACAGAAAAGCCACTTAATGATGAAGTGGCTTTTTTATTGACTGATTCTATAAATTAATAATACTCACGTGCCATTGGATTTGCCGACCATATCCTCATCACATGTACAGTTACTTCTTCGCGGTCATGATAAAGCTGTTTCGCTTGAATCAACACATTAACGCCTTGCTCTTTAAGCTGTGCTTTCATCTTTTCTAAGATATGTGAAACTTCTTCATAGCGCTTTTTCATCGGCAATTTTAAGTTAAAAATGGCCTCTCGGCACCAACCTTGAGCAAGCCAATCAGTCATTAGCGCAGCAACTTTAGCTGGTTTTTCAACCATATCGCAGACTAACCAAGTAATATTATGGGAAGTAGGCTTAAATTTAAAACCATCTTCACGGTGATGCTTAACTTGCCCTGTATCCATAAGGCTTTCCGCCATTGGGCCATTATCTACAGCATCCACCATCATACTGCGTTTCACTAATTGATAAGTCCATCCCCCTGGGCATGCACCAAGATCGACAGCTTTCATCCCACTTGCTAGACGTTCTTCCCATTCTTCATAAGGAATGAAGACGTGGAAAGCTTCCTCAAGTTTTAAGGTTGAACGGCTCGGTGCATCTGATGGGAATTTTAACCTTGGGATCCCCATATAGAAATTTGAACTATTATTGGTATACGAATACCCGGTATAGCAGCAACCAGGGGCAATAAAGAACACATGAATAACGGGCCGCTTAAAGTTTTCGAGTGGCAATAAGATTTTTTCTTTACGTAATGCATTACGCAAAGGTACCGTAAACTTGCGGCAAAACTTCAAGAGTTCTTTCGATTCATTGGTATCAGCAACTTCAACACGGAGATCTCCTGCCCGCACAACTTGCTGACTCAATGCATTTACAATCGGGGTAATACGGTCTTCAGGCGGTAAATCCTTAAGTAAATCCCCTATTACAATCATTTGACGAGCAAAAATTAATTCTCGAAAAGGCAACGTTTGTGCGAGTTTGTCCGCATCTTCTGCTTGGTAGCACTCAAAAATAACATAACCACTGTTTTCTTTTACGCGGGCAAAACCATAAATTTCTTTTTGCCCTGCTTTATCTGTAATTTCTGCTGCACATTCTTTTTCAAAGCCTGGACGGCAATATAGTGCAATTTTATTACTCATTGCGTGACGCCGATTTCCTTAGACGCATAGCGCCAATAACCACTAACAGCCAACCAATTAGGAAACATACACCACCTATTGGCGTAAAATAAGAGAAGTATTTTACCTGCAATAGTGCCATACAATAAAGGCTACCGCTAAAAAGAAGTATCCCAACAGAGAAAAACACACCTGACCAATAGAACCACAGAATTATTTTACGTAATAAAATTGCCCCTAGCACCATTAGTGCAACAGTATGCAACATTTGATAACGTAGCCCTATTTCAATCCAGTCCATTTGATGGACACTCATAATTGACGATAACGCATGTGAACCAATAGCTCCAAAAGCAACAGTAAAGAAGCCACTAATTCCTGCAAAAATTAACATCAAACGACTATTCACAGTAACACCTTTTATTTAAATACTTGATTACTGAATAAGCGCCACATCTTGGTCACCCGTAATAAAACCTAATTTTTCTTGTTCACTTGCCGCCTGCCCAAGAATCCATTGGCGAAATGCAGCTATTTTGCCTAAATCTGCCTGATTTTCTTGGCAAACTAAGTAGAATGCATTTTTACTAACTAACACCTCACTAAAGGGACAAACTAAGCGCCCTGCGTCAATTTCATTTTTAGCCATAACATTATTCGTCAGTGCAACTCCCTGACCATGAACAGCAGCTTGAATAACCATCGCACTATGACTAAAAATGGGACCTTGCTGTACATTAACGACATTTTGTAACTCTAGTTGCTTAACATATGCTTGCCAGTCTCTTCGTGAAGAATCGTGAAGTAACGTATGTTTTGCTAAATCTTCAGGAATTTTTAGTTGGCTATCTCCAGTTAATAAAGATGGTGAACATACCGGCATTAAATATTCAGCATAAAGCCTATCTGTTCTTAGCCCTGGCCAATTACCTTTACCGTAGAAAATAGCGACATCAACGTCATCTGCCAATTTATCTTCTTCTCTATCTACAGCTTGGATCCGCACATCAATTCCTGGATAGGCCTGGTTAAAGCCTGAAAGCCTTGGCACCAGCCACTGAATCGCAAAACTTGGGGATAAACTAACCGTTAATGCTCCTTTTGCACTTCTGGCTTGTAACTTACGCGTTGCCTCGTTTAAAGAAGAGAAAATCTCTTTAATATCAAGGTAATAACTTTGACCTTCTTCTGTCAATAACAATGATCGGTTGCGCCGACGGAATAATTTCAGCCCAAGGAAATCTTCCAAACTTTTCATTTGGTGGCTAACGGCCGCTTGAGTTACAAATAATTCTTCTGCTGCCTTAGTAAAACTTAAATGACGAGCAGCAGCATCAAAGACTCTCAGTGCATTTAGGGGCGGTAATCTTTTAGACATAATCACTTCTACTTGGCATCTTGTTATGCATTAGTTTTTTTCATCCGAAGCATTATAATTTGTCCCTTGAGGATACGCTAGTAAATACCTATAGTATGCACACTTCCTAAGCCGGAACGAAAAGTTACAGAGTTTAGTTACTTTGAAACTTTTGGCTTTGTGGTTGTGATGTTGTGTTTGCAAGTTGTCTGGTTGAACCAGACCTTTGTAGCTTTAGCTACTGTTTTTTCACTTCCTGTACATTTACCCTGTCTGTCCATAGTGATTTTATATAGTGCACCGCCAACGCGCGGTGCTTTTTTTTACTCTTTTTTTAATGCTATTTCGGTATTTACTTAAGCAATTTAACTTAATAAATACAAATAACTATAGATAATTGTAAGTGTACCGAAAAAACTTTCAGTAAGATATTTAAGATAAATCTTGAAAATTATTTACTAAGTACTTAAAAAAATAAATTTATAAACAAAAGGCATTGCATTGCAACGCAAAACACTGAATCATCTTGAAACCACATCTAGAAGAATTGCTAATAATTAATACCAAACGTAACAAAATATTTCAATGGCTAGATTAAAAAATGATAAGTTTAAATTAATCAGAAAGTAACTATAAATGTACTAATAAATGTACAATCAACTAATACCGCACTCAGTAAAATCAAAACACATTGAAATTTTGACTAAAAAGAAAATACTCATGGATCATTTTAGCGCCACCACATTTCGCCTCACCTTCCCAGCGATAGACTCATCAACACTATTTTTTGATAGTGCGGCAACGGCATTAAAGCCTATCGCCATGATCAATGCATCTAATGACTATTATCGCTTGTCGGGCAGTTCGGTATATCGAGGGCAGTCATCTGAATCATTGAAATTAACACGTGATTATGAGCAGGGGCGAATCCGTGCTGCAAAATATATTCATGCTTCCAGTGAAAAAAATATTATTTGGACACGCGGAACAACTGAGTCAATTAATTTAATTACACAAGGTTATTTTCGCTCAACATTAAAACCTGACGATGAAATTATTGTCAGTGAAATAGAACATCATTCAAATTTATTACCTTGGATTATGCTTTCACAGCAAACTGGCGCAAAAATTATAAAATGGCCAGTTGAAAAGAACCTGACATTGAGTCTTGATGTACTCCAATCTAAATTATCTGAAAAAACGAAAGTCATCGCTATCACTCAAATGTCCAATGTAACTGGCTATCAACCCGATATACAAACGGTGACTCAGCTCGCTCACCAAGTAGGAGCTTTAGTCGTTGTTGATGGCGCACAAGGTGTCGTTCATAGCCCGATTAATGTCAGTGAGCTGAATATTGATTTCTATGCATTTTCAGCACATAAGTTATATGGGCCAACTGGGCTTGGAGTTTGCTACGCCAAAACAGAACTTTTAGAGCAAATGACCCCTTGGCATGGTGGAGGGAAAATGTTGACCCACGTCACATTTGACGATTTCACTCTTGCACCTATTCCACAACGATTCGAAGCCGGAACACCGAATATTGCAGGGGTAATTGCCTTTTCTGCTACCCTAGAGTGGCTGGAAGGAATAAATTTAACACTAGCAGAAACATATACTTGCTCACTAATCGAATATGCCACTAAAAAACTATCGGCACTTCCCGGCTTTATTCGCTATAGTGTGCCTGATTCTCCTTTGCTATCATTTAACTTCAAAGATATTCACCATAGTGATCTAGGTGCCCTCTTGACCGAACAAAATATTGCATTACGCTATGGTCAACATTGCACCCAACCATTAATGGATGCATTAAATATCAGTGGCTGCTTGCGTATCTCAATGATGCCGTACAACAACCGGGAAGACGTCGATAAATTTATCGATGCAGTCACCGTTTCACTTTCTATACTCAATGAATAAATCAATAAAGGAAGCCTAATGACTTCGACTAACCATGAACTTGCTCCGCACCCATTCGGTACAGAGATTAAAATTCAAGAAATAGTTGAACAGTTTTCCACACATAAAGCATGGGAAGATAAATACCGTTTATTAATTCAATTTGCGAGAAAATTGCCGGCGCTGTCTGATGATGAAAAGCTGCAAACTCAAGAGGTTAAAGGCTGTGAAAACCGAGTTTGGATTGGAGCACTTCTCAATGATGATGAAACATTTCATTTTTATGGGGATAGTGAAGGCCGGGTGGTGAAAGGGTTATTTACCATTTTGTTAGCGGCAATAGAGCAAAAAACAGCGAAAGAAATCATGGAAATTGATTTTAATAACTTATTAGCTCAAACCGGCTTACCTAGCCAGCTCAGCGAATCCCGCCAAAATGGTATTCAATCACTCATTACGGCAATTCAAAATATTGCCAATGAAATGACACCTGCGTAATTCATTGAATGAGGCTATCTATCGCAATAGCCTCATTCACTTTACTGCTGTTCCATTTCCCGTTGTGATTTTGCTATCATCTTTTTAAGTGCATGTGAGACAGCAATAAACCCAAAACTGGCTGTAACCATAGTCACCGCACCAAAGCCTGAAGCGCAGTCCATACGCTTAGAGCCATCCGCAGTGCTTTTTGCCGCACACACAGTGCCATCACTTTGCGGATAAACAAGCTGTTCAGTAGAAAAAACACAGTCAATCCCGAGCTTTCCTTTGCCATTTTTAACAACGTTAAAATCGGATTTTAAGCGTTCCCGCAACTTAGCGGCTAAAGGGTCTTGAACCGTTTTAGCTAGGTCTGTCACTTGAATCTGTGTTGGGTCGATTTGTCCACCAGCCCCACCTGTGGTGATAATGGGTATTTTAAAGCGTCTACAATACGCTAACAACGCAGCTTTAGGCCTTACACTATCAATGGCATCAATGACATAATCAAACCCCGTGCTAAGGTAGTGAGCGACATTATCAACAGTAATAAAATCATCAATAACATTCACTACACATTCGGGGTTAATTTCTAAAATGCGATTTTTCATCACATCAACTTTTGGTTGCCCAACTGTCGACTTGATGGCATGTAATTGGCGATTGGTATTAGTCACACAAATATCATCCATATCAATTAATGTGATATGCCCAATACCTGAACGAGCAAGCGCCTCCGCGGCCCACACGCCTACCCCACCAATGCCAATGACACAAATGTGGGAACGTGCAAAAAGATGAAGAGCATGTTGCCCATATAAACGCCCGATCCCAGCAAAACGCTGCATCCAAGCATCAGAAAGCTTAGCTTGCATAATAACGAACAACCTCAGTTAAAACTGTAACTACATTGAACCAAATAGCGGCTGGCTTTTTTTCAGCACCCAAACTCGCCCGTAATGGTTATAAAAACCGGCCATTTTTCCGGCTTCATGGCCTATACCGTGGTAAATATCAAAATGATGCCCTTTAATCGCACCACCAACATCCAAGGCTACCATCATACGCATTTCGTACTGCCCCGTAAATTTCCCATTATTATCTAACACAGGGATCTCCGCGAGTAAGGCTGTTCCCGGTGGAATGAGAGTTTTATCTGATGCAACAGATGCTTTAGCAATTAAAGGAACCGCACTTGCGCCTCTAACAGGGACAAATGATTGCGGTTTAAAAAATACAAATGACGGATTTTCTTCTAATAGCTGGCGAACTTCTTGCTCGCTATGCTGATTCGTCCAATCATGGATAGCTTGTAATGACATTTGGCTCAGAGGAACTTCACCGCGGTCTACCAGCACTTTTCCGATACTTTTATAGGCGTGACCATTTTTACCTGCATAACCAAAGAAATTCAGTGGGCTGCCATCCCCAAAATCAACATAACCACTTCCCTGAACTTCCATCATAAAATTTTCAACCGGCGAATTACTATAAGCTAAAATTAAATGATCACTCAGGGCACCATTATAAATCGCCGCTCGGCTAGGTAAGCGTGTTTTTCCTTTTGGCGGCATACCGTACAACGGATAACGAAATTCACCTTGAGCCATACGGCGCGCCTCGATCACAGGTGTGTAATACCCTGTAAATTGTACGTTTCCATAATTATCAGCGCCTTCCATTTGGAAAGCGGTTAAATTGAAATTTGCCAATTGAGCCGGGTTCCCCCCCGCCATCAACCAGTTTTCTATAGCATGATAGGTATCGTTGTTATTTTTAAACAATCGCGGTGATGCATTTTTAATTTCATTAACTTGTTGATTAAAATCTGGCGCATTTATTGGTCGCCCCTGTACATTCACTTGATTTACTTTCTGTAAATCTTGCACTAAGCGACCATCTTTATATTGTTGGCCTTTATCCGTTGGATGGGTTTGGCATCCAGCTAATAAGGAAAGAAATACGCTGGTTACTAACCATTTTTTTACTATTTGTTTATTTACGATTTTTGTTAGCCCTATATTCATGCTCTACCACCCAAATAAATCCAACAATCCAATATGAAGCGCACAATAGCAAACCCAATTAGGGAATGAAACGTGTAAATATATTTAGTTAGGTTATTTTCCTCTCTCTACTCACTAAAGAGCAAAAAACAGCCAGACAGAACAGATTTTGTTCTGTAAATGCTAAATTTTGAAAAAAAAACACGAAAAAACTTGCATCAGATCTCATCCCGAGTATAGTGCCCGCATCGGACGCGGGGTGGAGCAGCTTGGTAGCTCGTCGGGCTCATAACCCGAAGGTCGTTGGTTCAAATCCAGCCCCCGCAACCAATTACTGATTAAATCAGTAAAGTAACAAAAAATCTGCAGTATAAAGTCGTAAAAATTCAGTCGCGGGATGGAGCAGCATGGTAGCTCGTCGGGCTCATAACCCGAAGGTCGTTGGTTCAAATCCAGCTCCCGCAACCAATTTTTTACCTCTTCAGTCGCGGGGTGGAGCAGCATGGTAGCTCGTCGGGCTCATAACCCGAAGGTCGTTGGTTCAAATCCAGCCCCCGCAACCAATTCTTTCAAATACCCTTTCTAATTCAATTACCTTTTTAGTACCACTATAGTAAATTCTATTTTTACCCATCGATAAAAACAAAAAAAGGCGACTCACACACGTTTATCACCTTTCTTTATTTTAATCTGATTTAAATTAATTAGTTGCGAATTGCTAATGCACCGCCATTACGGAAATAAGCTTTTACCCCTTCAAAAATGGATTCTGCCATTTGTTGTTGGAATTTAGCTGTTTTCAATTTCCGCTCTTCTTCTAAATTACTAATAAAAGCCGTTTCAACGAGAATTGATGGGATCTCTGGAGCCTTCAACACCGCGAACCCGGCTTGATCAACTCTGTTTTTATGCAACTTGTTAACTTTTCCCATCCGTTTTAGTACTTCGTCACCAAATTTCAAACTGTCGTTAATCGTCGCTGTTTGCACGAGATCAAACATCGTATGGTCGAGATACACATCTCCACTTTTACTCACACCGCCCACTAAGTCCGCTTCGTTTTGTGTTTGTGCTAGGTAGCGAGCCGTATTACTGGTCGCACCCTTCGTTGATAGCGCAAAAACAGAAGAACCACGGGCTGAGCGGTTAGTAAACGCATCTGCATGAATTGAAACGAATAAATCAGCCTGCATTTTACGTGCTTTCGCCACTCGGACTTTTAACGGAATAAAGACATCTTCATTACGAGTCATATAGGAACGCATTTTAGGGTCTTTATCTATCAAAGCTTTTAAGCGCCGTGCGATCTGTAAAACCACATCTTTTTCACGTGTCTTATATTTGCCTATCGCACCAGGGTCTTCACCACCATGCCCTGGGTCGATCATAATAATAATGGGGCGATCCGTTCCTGCTTTTCCAGGCTTCTTCGCTTGAGCAGGCATGCTTTCCTCAAGATCACCTTTATTATAATCCTCAAGTAATGCCAATAGAGGATCATCATTGGTGTCAACACCTTTACCTGGATAAAAATCAAGAACTAAGCGGTGCTTAAATTCCGCAACAGGGGCCATCGAGAAGAATTGAGGACTAACTTTATTTTTAACTTCAAATACCAAGCGAACCGTTTTCGGATCAAATTGCCCAACTCTAACCAGTTTAAGGTAAGGATCACGTGTTTGAATTTGGGTTCCCATATCCTTTAATACATTATTTAACTGCACCCCTTCAAGATCGACCACAATACGCTCAGGGTTATTAAGCACAAACTGGCGGTACTTCAATGGAGTACTAGATTCCAATGTTACCCGGGTATAGCTGGATGCAGGCCAAATGCGCACAGCCACCACGCTGCTACTCGCAGAAAAACCGAATGGGCTAATGCTCAGTAACATAACTGCAGCTGCGCCCTGAATAAAACGACGCTTCGATGGGTTGTGATCTTGGTGACTCATCAATAATTCCGAACCTAGAACTGAAAAATAAAGTGATTTTAGGATAATTGCTAATAACTAGACTTGAAATACGCACTCTAACTAATCATTTGCACTCTGTCATTAAGAATATATCAAAGCATCTATAGAGTTACATTAATGAGTATAACCTAATCATACCGAGAGAAAATATTTGTGAGTGACTTTCTGTGTCAATTTTATGCAATTTAATTTTCGTAGAGTATATCTAGTTAAATTTAGAGATATGTAAACGATAAAAATAAAAATGTTACTTTTTTTATCCCATCTTTTACTTGATATTTCCCAACAAAAAGAATAAAAATACATTATTAACGAATAAAAATTCAATTAAGAGGGTTGTTATGAAAGAGCGCAGCACCGAGTTGGTTGATGAGTTTCGCCATTCGGTCCCTTATATAAACGCCCACCGCGGCAAAACATTCATTATTATGCTTGGTGGTGAAGCGATTGCGCATGAAAATTTTCCTAGTATTGTCAATGATATAGGATTATTGCATAGTTTAGGCATCCGAATTATTGTCGTTTATGGTGCTAGGCCTCAAATTGAGGATATCTTAGCTGAACACAAATATGATGCGGTTTATCATAAACATACTCGTGTAACAGATGCGAATACACTTGAATATGTAAAACAAGCTTCTGGAGCTTTACAATTAGATATCACGGCTCGGTTATCTATGAGCTTAGGTAATACCCCGCTTCAAGGCGCACATATTAATGTGGTTAGTGGTAATTTCGTTATTGCTCAACCTCTAGGGGTTGATGATGGCATTGATTATTGCCACAGCGGAAGAATCCGCCGTATTAATGAAGAAGCCATTAATAATCAGTTAGATAATGGTTCCATTGTGTTGATTGGGCCGGTTGCAGTCTCTGTCACAGGAGAAAGTTTTAATCTGACCTCTGAAGAAATTGCAACTCAATTAGCAGTAAAAATGAAAGCGGAAAAACTGATCGGTTTTTGCTCCTCACAAGGTGTAGTAGATAAAGAAGGCAATATTTTGTCTGAATTATTCCCAAATGAAGCAGAAAACCGTATTCAAGAGCTGGAATCTGAAGGCGATTACTACTCAGGAACCGTGCGTTTTCTACGTGGAGCCGCAAAAGCTTGTCGCCGGGGTGTCCGCCGTAGCCACCTATTGAGCTACCAAGAAAATGGTTCTTTAATTCAAGAATTATTCTCTCGCGATGGTATTGGTACCCAAATAGTCATGGAAAGCGCGGAACAAATCCGCCGTGCAAACATTAATGATATTGGTGGAATATTAGAACTTATTCGCCCATTAGAGCAGCAAGGGATTTTAGTTAGACGTTCACGTGAGCAATTAGAAATGGAAATTGATAAATTTACCATTATTGAACGTGATAACTTAGTCATCGCTTGCGCGGCGCTTTACCCTTACCCAGAAGAAAAATTAGGTGAAATGGCATGTGTCGCTGTTCATCCTGATTACCGTAGTTCATCTAGGGGAGAGGAGTTACTGCACCGTATTGCCGTACAAGCAAAACAATTTGGTTTAGACAAGCTATTTGTACTAACAACTCGTAGCATCCATTGGTTTCAAGAGCGTGGTTTTACCCCCGCGGAGATTGAGATGTTACCAATGAAAAAACAGGCTTTATATAACTACCAGCGCCGCTCTAAGATATTGATTTTAGATTTAAAAAACCAAGCTGATAAGTAAATATTAGAATATTCAAAATGATTGCTATTTAGTCAATTACTTTAACCCCAAACTATACAAGGATGCATAGTTTGGGCTATGGCTTTAACACAAATGAATAGCCACTAAGCTATCTGAATAACCCTTGCTTTCTCACACAAAGGAATGGAGTCTAAATGCGGTTGTATTGCAGCTTTCATCTCAGCGAAAGAAGTACCATAAAAATAAAATGCCGTTTCTGTCGGGCCATCCCAGACCCCATGAATACTCCCAATATCTTCCACTGCTTCATCTAGAGTATCGAATACTTCATTGATATCCCCATTTTCATAAACGTCATCAGCGAGCTCTGTCCCGTTGAAATAAATAGCCATACCTTCATCTGAGCCAAAATCGATTCGAACATCTTCGCCATGAATGAATAAACGAGAGCCCTTTGGAGCTAACATTGAAGAAAAAAGTTGAATAATTAAACTGATATTTTCGTCACTAGCTTCTTCAAGTGCTATTTCTATATCGCATTCTTGCGCTTCGCCATTATCACTTAATAATGTTCCACCACCTGTAACATGGATATTTTTACCCATGCTTTTCATGACTTCATTAAATGCATCTTCTAAATCACCACGCCTAATCGGTTCAAGTCTTGCATTTAATGTTACTGTAATTGCCGTCATTGCTTGCTGGTTATCCATCTCATTACCTTTACTTTTGGGTTAAATATTCACGTAACTTACATATAAACTAGTCACATTAATTGGGTCGCTAAACCACTTCGCCGCTTGGTTGGTGTTTCAACTGCTCGACGTAATACCTTTGGGCTGCCATAAAGAGATAGCTCTTTTTTAGCTCGAGTTATCGCCGTATACACCAGCTCACGAGTCATTACGGGAGAATATACATTTGGTAAAACTAATGCGGTATGAGCAAACTCCGAACCTTGTGATTTATGAACGGTCATTGCATAAGCTGTTTCATGTTGTGGAAGTCGGTTAGGTTGTACCCCACGAATAGTCCCATCTGGAAATTGAAAATAGGCTCTCAGTGCATTTTCTTCATCCGGTAAAATGATACCTATATCCCCATTAAAGAGTCCTAATGGGCTGTCATTACGGCTAATCATAATTGGCCGGCCTGCATAGTGTTTATTCAATAAATTATATGGACGGTTTATTATCCCTTGCCTATGAAATAATTTTTCCAATTTATCGTTAAGGCCAATGACGCCAAAAGGGCCTTCTCGCAGAGCTGTTAGTACCCGATATTGGTTAAATTTTTTCAAAACTTGCTCAGGATCTTCTTTATTTTTAACCGCTAATAGATATTCCTTATAATTTTCAGCGGCATCTAATAAAATTTTCGCGTAATCATCTGCGGTTTCTTGAATATAACTATGTACATCTGGCCGCTGCTGATTTAGTAACTGTTGAACTCTAGAAACATTACCTTCATTTACAGCAAAAGCGAGTTGCCCAATCCCTGAATCTGCCGAAAAACGGTAGCTTTTACGTAGCAAACATAGGCTATCACGAATAACTGGGCCGCTTGGTGATGCATAAGGTTCAACTGAATGCCCTGTTAACTCCGAAAGTTGGGACGCTCTTTCTGCACTATAACCGTTATCAGCAAACTGACAGATATCCCCTAATACTGCCCCTGCCTCGACTGAGGCTAATTGGTCTTTATCACCTAGAAATATTAACTTTGCATTTTCAGGTAATGACTCAAGTAATTTGCTCATCATGGGTAAATCTACCATTGAGGCTTCATCAACAATCAGTACATCAAGAGATAAACGATTATCTCGGTTATAGCGAAACTGCTGGCTCTCAGGTTGAGCCCCTAGTAAACGGTGCAATGTTTTTGCATGATTAGGCAAAACAGCGTGTTCTTCATCGGTTAAAGGCATTTTTTTCATCGCCTCTCCGAGGGACTCCGTCAACCTAGCTGCAGCCTTACCGGTTGGAGCCGCCAACTCTATTCTAATTTTATGGTGATACTTAATTTCAAGTTTAATTAATGCAGCAAGGATACGCGCAACTGTTGTGGTTTTTCCTGTTCCTGGCCCCCCTGATATAATTGACACCTTACTCGTTACAGCAACTGCTGCTGCAACTTTTTGCCAATCTATATCATCAGTAATAGGAAATAAGCTGTCTAGTACATTCTTAATTTGAACATTATTTTGCTTATCTATTAATGTATTAGAGAAAAATTTCGCAACATACTGCTCATATTGCCACATCCGTTGAAAATATAAATATTCCCCTGAAAGCACCAAAGGAGAGATTTTGTTTTCTGTTGATAATGACACTGCATTTGCTTGTCTGAGCGTTTGATAGAGCTCTTGCTCACTCGGCTCTCCCATTTTTTGCCAAAACGCAGTTGCTAACTCTGGATGCCTTCCCGCAAACAATTTTTCGGGGTCAACATCCGCCAGTGCTAGGCAAACGTGCCCAGCCATAGTTTCTGCGCTAAGGAGTGCGGCAATCATAAGTACTATAGGACACTTATCATCAGAAATGCTGTAAGCAAATTGTACATCTAGAGGTGTAAAGATATGCTTCTCAATAGCCTGATTAAATAGGGATTTCATTAAGTTGGTTCCCCTTGCTGAACATTTTTAAATAAGCTATCTAACGCTTCAATAAAAGGCTCTATAGGGCGATAAAAGAAAATGCCGTTACTTGAGTGAATATTATCTATGCCTCGTAAAAATAAATAATAAACGCCACCAAAATGAGTTTCATAATCATAATTAGGCATTCTTTGCTTGAGGTAACGATGTAACGCTAACGAATATAGTTGATATTGCAAATCATAGCGGTGGTCTATCATCGCTTCAGCCATGGCTTCTTGGGTATAAAAACTGGCATCTTTCCCTAAATAATTTGATTTATAATCAAGAAGATAAAATTTGCCTTTCCAGTAAAAGGTGAGGTCAATAAACCCCTTTAAAATACCCTGAACTCTCTCAAAATTTAGCGGAGGACAACGTTGTGATAATGGGTCATATTGGTGCGTTATCTTATCTAAATGACTGGCACTCAATAGGGAATCAATAGGGAGATAAAACTGCATTTCATCCAATTGGTCTTGAGCCTGTAATGCAGATAAACATAAGCCGTCTTCTGATAGTGGTGCCTGTACAATTGCATGCAGCCATTCTTGCAGCATTGGTGCCCACTGTATGTCAAACCCTGAGGATTCAAGTTTTTCAGACAACCATTCTTGAGAAACATGCCCACTAAAATCAATCTCCTCCATCAAGTTATGCAAAAATGTTCCCGGTGATGCACCTTTAGGAAATTGATGAGGAGTTAGGATAAGAGACTCGTCTTCCTGTTGCTCCACATCAACACTAGCCTCAATATCCATATTAGGGGCTAATGAATTAGCAAATTGCAATGCTGAAACTGATTCTTCTGCTTCAGTATGGCTTGAACCATAACTTAACCCCGAATAGCTGGTAACACGCCAGTGGTCATTAAAATGACGAGTCACTGCTCTTGCCGATAAGTTTACGCTATCATTTTGTTCTAATAGCACGCGTTCCGACTTAGGTTGATTAATCACTGCAACATCAATAACGTCATTGCTAATTTCAGCTAGCATGTCGTTCAATAGTAGGCTATCTCCTGCTTGCCCTTTTTGGATGACGTAACCCAGCGCAGATAAGTGTAAATCGGTTTCACCACTTTTTTTTCTGTTACCTTTAATTAATGGTGCAATACCGACACTACAGTGATAGATAGCCCTTGTGAGTGCTACATATAATAAGCGTAGGTCTTCTGCTAGACGCTCTTCATCAGCTAGAGCAACATTTTCTTCACTATCGTTTAAATCTAGCCGTACTGCATAATCCGTTCTATCGTGATATAAACCTTTAGATTGGGGTAGAAAATTGCTCGCAAAAGGCAACCAAACAATCTTATATTCAAGGCCCTTAGATTTATGTATTGTACTGATCTGCACCAAATGTTTATCACTTTCAAGACGCATTTGTTGTGCGTCAGATTGATGATCAGGATGGGCAATTTGTTGCGCCAGCCAACGTGTTAGTGTGTGCTCACCTTCAAGCTGTAATGACATTTCTTGTAACAGCTCACCAATATGCATCACATCCATTAAGCGACGCTCTCCATCGGCACCTGATAATAACGTTTCTGCAATTTTCCTCTGTGCCATGACCATTCTAAGCATGGGGAGCACGCCTCGTTTTTGCCACACCATGGCATAACGAGCAAATTCATCTACAATTTTTTCCCACGATTTTTCATCATGGTTTAGGTCATCAATTTGTTTAGCGGTTAAACCCAATATTCCTGTCGCCAATGCACTGCGCAAAACACGTTCTTTTTCCGGTGTTAAAACTGCCTGTAGTAACCACAGTAAATCTCTCGCTTCTGATGTTGAAAATACACTTTCCCGATTAGATTGAAACACAGAAGGGATATTTAACCGATTTAAAGCATCACGGATCAATACAGCTTCACGTCGGCTACGAACCAACACAGTAATATCAGAAGCCTCTACAGGGGTATGTGCTCCTTTATTGTCAAAATAGCTACTACCCTGAAACCCGCCTTGTAAATATTGTGCGATTTGCGCTGCACATTGTGAAGCTGTTGCCTGTTCATATTCAGCAACTGAGACACCTTCTGCTTCCACTTGCCAAAATGTAAGTGCTTTGACCACTTCGCCATCATGAATAAGTTTTTTACCGCTATTTTGCTTAGCGAAATTAACGGGTTGAAAAGGAATTTGCTCAAAAATAAATGGTGACTGACAGTGGCCAAATAAGTGATTAATAGCTTCAACCATATTTTGCGATGAACGATAGTTAGTCTCTAATGTGTAGTGAGCACTAACTTCATTTTTTGCTTCGATATAGGTGAAAATATCTGCGCCCCGAAAAGCATATATAGCTTGTTTAGGGTCGCCGATGAAAAGTAATGCGCTGTCATTAACTTCCCGATAAATTCTTTGAAAAATACGGTATTGCTGTGCATCTGTATCTTGAAACTCATCTATCATCGCAACAGGAAAGCGTTGACTAATAGCTTGAGCTAAAAATTTCCCACTTTCTTGAGCAAGAGCACCGTCTAAACGGGTCAATAAATCATCAAACCCCATTTCACCACGATTATGTTTTTCATTAGTAATCGCTTCCCTCACCTCTGAAATGGCCAGTGGAATAACCAGATCTTTTAGAGTTAATGATTGAGAAAGTAGCTCATCTATACTTTGAAAAACAATATGTTCTGGCCCTAAGCCACTTTTTGATTTTTTATGTAATACCGTTTGTGAGAAACGTTCAAGATCTTTAGGAAGCTGATAATCTTCTGTTTTTTCTTGAGCCCATTCGCCTATTTTTATCAGCCATGTAGGTAGAAAACGAGTACTATAACTTCGTTTATCCACATCTGAATCAGTGATAAGCTTCTCAAAATCCGCTGAGTTTTCTAACCAGGCCGTTTTAACTGACTCAATTAACAAGATTAGCCGCTGATGCCGTTCTTCTAGAGTTTCTACTTGTTTCGGTTGGTTAATAATTAAAGGAATGTCACCCTGCAAGAAAGGTTTAATCTCCGAAAGTAATGCTTCAGGACTAGTCCACAGTGACTGAATGACTTTCGTCATGGAGTAATTCAGAGGATAAAAATGGCGGCGCCAAAAGTCTGCACAAGCTTGTTTTTGAATCGGAAATTCATCTTGAATCATTGTTTGTTCGAACAATACTCCCGACTCAAATGCATTATGAACTAGCATTCTTTGGCAAAAACCATGGATAGTATATATCGCGGCTTCATCCATTTGCCTTTCCGCTGCCTGCAACCATTGCGCAGCGAATTTTCTTTGGGATTCCCCCGAAAGCTCAGCTAATAATTCAAGATACTCAGGCTGCGACTCGAAACCAACGCCATTTCTTAAGCAAACTAAGCGCATATCATGAATACGTTGACGAATACGTCCCCGTAACTCATTCGTCGCAGCCTCAGTAAATGTTACAACTAAAATTTCTTCAACACTTAACGGCCTAGGAAACGCATTAACGCCTCCCAGACCTAATAAAAGCCGCAGATAAAGTATACCAATTGTATATGTTTTACCCGTTCCTGCAGATGCTTCAATTAACCGCTGCCCACGCAGAGGTAAGGAAAAAACATTCAGTAATTGGGACTCTACCTGCACTTTATTCACTCAGCATCTTCCTTTATTGGTAAAATCTTTTGCAACTGAGAAGCTGTTGGGTAAAGCACCCAATCTTTCAGATGAGCATACCCCACTTTAGTATCAACTCCTTGGCCTATAACTTGGGAGCTTACTGCTAACCCCTTGTGCTTTATAACTGCATTTTCATAATACTCAATGACTTGTTCTTTCGTTGCTGTCCCTAAAGTTGCAATAACTTTTTCACGAGTATCAAAACTGAAAATATTTCTAGAAAAATCAGATGAATAACGGCCTACCTCCTCATAGAATGTTTGAGGTGGTTGATTCATCTCCGTGATAATGGATTGTTTATATTGATTAAATTCATCTATCGGCAGCTTTTTCAGTTTCTCTAATGCTTGAAGATAGAATTGTTGATAACGAGTATTCAAGTAACTCGGTGTTTTGGCATTACTTTGAATTAAAAAGCCCATTCCCCACTGATCCCCCAGCCCTGCTTTAAAAGCAAATACTGCGTAACCCAGTTGCTCATTGGTTCTTAATTGGTCATAAAACCAAGGCTGAATTACCTTAGAAAGAATACCTGATAATACTGCGCCATCAATGCGGCTATAACCGTCTGGAATAAAGATTTCAGCAAGTGCATTATCTGAGCTATTCCCCTGTTTATGGAAATCTGCTAGGTAATTTTTGTCGATAACTACAATATCACCACGCCACCAATTGGTACCTTCGCTCTTTAATAATTGCTGTGCATCTTTAATAGTTTTAATGCTTTGCGACTCAGTCATATTACCAAAGACCAGCGCTTGTAATGCTGCACTTTTAACTATCATTTCACGGTAGTTAGTGATGTCTTGCAATGAAATTTTATCTAGCTCGGCTAAACGCTGTTCTTGCTCAAAATAAGGTACACTATTAATACGCTGAAGCGGCTGCATGGCTAGCTCATAAGCTTTCGCATTATTAGCAACTTCAATTTGCTCTTTATACCAAGATTTTGCTTGAGCTAATTCTTGTTCCGTTGGCTCAAAATTCAGGTATAGCTTTATCATGGATAAAAAGAGTTCAGGTAAATGTTGGGTGTAACCACTGGCATTTAATTGCAGACCGATTCCCTGAGAAACAGAGACAGACATGCCAGCTACAGATGCCTGATATTGCAGTTCATCCATTTTCAATGAAGCGATATATTGTAATAAAGAGCCCGTTACTTGTTGCTTAGCATCTTTATCACCTTGGTTAGAACGTAATGATAAAGTGATACTCGCCTTTGGCTCATCTGCAAAATATTGACTTGGCATATATAACACTCGTGTATTGCCATCTTGATAGATGAATTCGGGGTGTTTATAAACCTTATCAGCTTTAATTAGTGATAAATTATCAGCAATATACGGGTTTAAAGCAGGTAATTTAAAATTCATTTTAGATTCTAAACTTGCCCAGGTTTTAAATTGTTTTGCTGTGATTTTATTGACCTGATACGGTGCATCGACAAAATAGGCTTTTTTGTTATTCGGTTCATTTGGACTAATAAACCAAATCCTCGCCTCTTGCGCAGTGAGCTCTGATAAACGCTGTTTAATCGCTTCAGGGTCATACTTATCTGCAATATAATCTGAATCAAGAACATGATTAACAGGAACATCAATCATTTGGTCTGATAACCATTCAATGTAGTTCATATCCCTGACAATTGAACCATAACGGAATGATAAATTGAGAACTTTTGCTATTTCATCAAAGTAACTTTTATTGACCCCATCATTTTTAATTAACTCAAGATAAGAAAAGATAGCTGCAATAATTTCGTCTCTTTCTTGTAACCCTTTATCAGTCAATGTCACATAAATAGAGAATGAACCATAGTTTCTATCTAAATTTGGAGTGGCAGAGGCACTGATACCTTCAGCAAGCCCTTGCGATATTAACCAATCAGCCAATGTTCCGGGGCTTCTATTACCAATTAAGTAACTAATATAGTTGTCACTTTTACTGCGAAAATCTGCCATATTATTTTTAATACTGAATTCAATTTGTATGGCTTTTTGCGGTTGCGCTGGCACATAATGAATAATAATGCCTTTTTCATTATCCGTTACTGCTGGGATATTAACAGCGGGAACACTTGCGTTAAAATTAGGTATACGCCCAAATGTTTCCTGTGCAATATTCGCTAATGATTCGATAGATTGGTCGCCGTAAAGCACTGCATTCATTAGGTTTGCAGAATAATACTGCTTATAAAAACCCACAAGCTCATCTTGTAGTTTGCTATTAGGTTTATCTTTCAGAGTCTCTAAATTCCCCCCCGAAAAACGTGAGTTCGGGTGTAATGGGTTCAATGTTTCAGAACGTACTTGCCATATACGCATCCCGTCACGAGAACGTGCCATTGTAAGTTCTGCATTAACTGCATTACGTTCTCTGTCTGCATTAATCGGGTCTAAAAGTGGCTCAGCTAATGCGTCTGCAAGCCTATCCGTCGCTTCTTTTAATGCACCATTTTCAACTTCAAAGTAATAAGCAGTACGATGAGAAGCGGTACTTGCATTATGGCTACCACCGTGTTTTTGCAAAAATTCAGAGAAACTACTTGGCTCTGGGTACTTTTTGGAACCCATTAAAACCATATGCTCTAAATAATGAGCCAGCCCTAATTGGCTATTTGGGTTTTCAATACTACCAACAGGTATCGATACCGCAGCCAATGATTTTGTTGCTTTGGCATCTGATACCAATAAAACCGTCATATCATTACTAAGTTTGATGGCTTTATATTCCCTAGGGTCTCTTTCACTTTTATTTACTGTTTCAGGCAAAACTTGCCAAAGTGGTTGCGCTGCTATTGCTTGACCACCGAAAAAAATTATCAGTAATAAAAATAGATGAGCGATATTTTTGGATAAATATTGCATCCTTTGTTGCTCTCCTGTCATTTCAAGTATTTTGTCATCGGTAATAAAAACCGTTGAGTGTTTGATAACAAAGATTTAATCATCGCATCATCAATGCTTCTACAAGTTCTTGACACATAATCGTCTTCCATCTCACCTTTTTGCATCTGACTTCCTTGTAAGCTTTGGAGCAAAGCAGATAATGCTTTTTGTTGAATTTCTTCACTCGAAAAATCGTACTGTTTTGTCTTTTTATCAAAGCAAGCTTTAACCCAACTCCAACCACTTTGAGAAAGAAGAATTAACGGGGAATTAAACCCTTCACAGTAGCCTACGACTAAATCTTGTAGATAAGCCAATGCATCTTCTTTGCTAATAGCAGCAAACTGCCAAATACTATTATCTCTTCCTAGTGCAAGGCTTTCCCCTTCACCAATTTGCGAGTTAAATA
This sequence comes from Providencia sp. PROV040, assembly GCF_032706145.1. Taxonomy (NCBI): domain Bacteria; kingdom Pseudomonadati; phylum Pseudomonadota; class Gammaproteobacteria; order Enterobacterales; family Morganellaceae; genus Providencia; species Providencia sp. PROV040. The sequence continues at coordinate 3,690,768 of NZ_CP120530.1, forward strand.
GCAAATGTTCCACCCATAGCTGTACCCCATCATTAGCAGTTAAGTAAGCCGGGCGATATCGTACCATTCCTGTTTCATGAATATTTTTCAATAAACCAGTAATTTTTATCCCATTTAACTGAAAATCTAATGGATAATCAAATAGCTGCATATCATATTCTTTAACTTTTTCAGCTAATGGCGATATCTCGTTCAACTGCTGTTCCCAAAAAAGTTGACCAAATTGCCTAGCAGGCAGCTGACCCGATGCTTTTAAAGCAGAATAAAAAGGCTCAATGTTCTTATCTTTGACAAGTAAATCTAAAATTTGATCATTAATTTTATATCGTTGTAATCTACCTAAGTTAAATGGCTCTTCTTCTGGCAGTTCGGTTTCTTCAATAGAAAAATGGACTTTCAAACGCTGTTGAAAAAATGCCCTGATAGGGTGACGATAAAATCGTAATAATTGTTCTAAAGAAATTTCAGTAATGGGCTCTCGAGTTTCAAGTATTGAACAAAATGGTTCATCAACTTTATTTGTTGTTTTTGCGGCAGGTAACCACTCACTCGCAAAACTCTGATAAGGCGTTTCAGGCAAGAAATTTTCTTTTGCGAATGGGACTCTATTATGCTGGATGACCAGATGCTCACTTAATCGTTTAGCACTTTCATCAATAGTCAAAGTTTCATCACCAACTAAACAAAAGCTTTGGCAAATATAATCAATTAATTCAGTAACTAATACCGATGGATTACAAGGCTGATTATCACGAATAGAAAGCCCAATATAACTAACATAAAGTTGTTTAGATGCTGAATTTAATGCTTCTAAAAATAGGTATCTATCATCGTCCCGGCGTTTTCGGTCTCCACGAACAGGTTTTTCCGCCATCAAGTCAAATCCTAATGGTGGTATATTTCGCGGATAAGCACCATCATTCATACCCAGTAAGCAGACAACTTTAAATGGTACTGAACGCATTGGCATCAAAGTGCAAAAATTAACGGCTCCAGCCAAGAAACGTTGACTAATTTTTTCATCATCAAAGCGAACTGAAAGTTCATCACGAATTAAACGCAATGGAACTTGTTCTTCATATCCTGAAGTTATCGCATTATCAATGATTTGATACCACTGTTCTGTTAATAGTGCGAGAACAAGTTCAGTTTCCCCATCAACCATAAAGTAGCTATCAAGTAGTTGCTGACAAAGTTCTTTCCACTCTTCAAGTAGGCGTTCTTGTGCTAATAAAGAGCGCCATTCTCTTAGTGTATTAATTAATAGCGCTAATTTCCCGGCAAGCTGGGCGGCTAAGCCACTACACTCATCATAAGGTAAAATACCATTCCACGGGCCATTTCTGCTATCCATTGCATAGCCAAGCAACATTCTACTTAAGCCAAATTCCCATGTGTTTTGCCCTATCACTGGTAAAGCAAAAGAACGTACATTATCGTCATCAAGCCCCCAGCGGATCCCTGATTCATTAACCCAGCGGCGTAATAAACTTAACTCGCTTTCATCAATACCAAAACGTTGAGAAAAAGCAGAAACTTCAAGTAGGCTAAGAACTTGCTCCGTTGAAAAACGACTCTGAGGTAAGTCGAGTAGCATAATAAATGCTTGTAAAATTGGGTGAGCTTGCAGTGCTTTTCTATCTGAAATTGAAAATGGGATATAACGAGTTGATGCCGTATTACCAAAAACAGCCTGAATATAGGGTGCATAGCTGTCAATATCGGCCACCATGACTATCACATCACGCGGTGTTAGCGATGAATCTTGCTCAAAGAGAGAAAGCAAATGATCTTGTAATACTTCAACTTCCCGCTGTGCACTATGACATAAATGGAATGTTATCGAATCATCTAGCTCATTGATTGGTCGTTTGCCAATACTTGTTTCATAATTTTCTAATGTTGTCCCTAATTGAGCATAGTTTTCGAGATCTAAAATATCCTGCTGAACATTCTCTAATAAATTGGCTCGTTCAGTATCAACATAGGCCGAAATTTCATTCGCACTATCGATTTGAGAAATAAAGTATAGGTTGTCTCGACCTAACCTTCCCCACGAGGCTAGCAGTGGGTTTGCGATATCCTGTTCGCCATTTTCATTAAATAAATTAGGAATATGCTCTTCGAGTTTAAAACGTGAAATTTCATGTTTATCAAGATAATGGCGAAGTTTTCTTTGCTGTAACCTAGCTAAAAACGACGCGCTTTGAATGTCCCCCCAATAATAGCGACAAGGGTTAGTAAACATTAAATGAACATCTGTATGTTCTGCTATTGCATTGATAGCTTGTAGATAAACAGGTGGAAGAGATGAGATACCGCAAATAAAAATACGCTTTGGCAGCAATTTTCCTAAATCAGGGTTCAATGATAATGTATCAATAAAATGTTGATATAAATTAGCTCGATGCCAAGGTGGCTGTTTTAGTTCATTTGAATATTCAACAAGACACTGCCATAAACGTTTTTGCCATAGTTGATTTTCACTTAGCCCCTCTATTAGTTCATTTTTTTGCCATACTCCAACCCATTGTGGGCGATAAACCAAATATTGGTCAAATAAATCAGCAATCCTACCAGCAAGCTGATGAAGTTTACGTTTATCTGTATCTTCTTGAAGATAATGCTTTAAAGGTTCAAATTCTTCCTCATCAATGACAGTTGGCAATATTGTCATTAGTTTCCATGTCATAGCTTGCTTGGTATAAGCGCTTTCTTTTGGAATTTCCGGTAAGACTCGCCTAAACATGTCCCAAATGAACGTTGCTGGTAAGGGATAGCTAATATTTGCAGCAATACCAAACTGCTTAGCAAGTTCGATTTGCAACCATTGTGACATTCCAGGACTTTGTACTAAAATTATTTCTTGCTCAAAAGGGTTAGAAAGTGGTTCATTTTTCATTAAATGAGTCATTAGATCTTTTAATAAATCTAATTGATTAGAATGATACACTTGGAACATAGTACTCTCCTGTTGAGCAATACCAACGGCTTAATGAAAATGGCTGTTTTTTTATCGTTAACGATACCATTAACTCAGTACAGTTATCGGCTCGCGGTAAGCGAGTTGTTTGTATTTTCCACTCAGGGTAACGCAAATTTGGATCTATGGAAGAATTTTTCTCCCCTGATATTGGTTCCCCTAACATTGAGCTTTTCTCTAATGTACTATGTAACACCCTAATGGCCGAAGAATTCATATACAATTTATTAAAATTCAATATGATATATTGCGAATAGTTTACCAAAGCTACCAGTGAAATAGCAAAAATAACCACGCCAATCATTGCCTCTACTAATGCAAATCCTTGCTGCTTTGTTTTCATTAGCAAAATCCTTTTTTTATCACTGGGCAATAATCTAACCACCCTTTTTTACGAGAGAAAAACTGTTGCTTATTTGCATCCCATACTACCCATCGATAAACTTTAATATCATTCCCTAAGCGATAATGACTTTGCCCCGACAGCACGAAATCCGCCCCTTTGTAATGTTTTAAGCAACTTTTCCATTGTTGATTTTCCTCTTTCTGGCAAACCCAACGCTTTAATCCTCTATATTGACTATCCCAATGTAATGTCCCCCCCCAAGCAAGAGCTGACTCTGCTTTATTAAAAGCATCGAAATATTTAATTTCCTTATGCAACTCATCCCTAGCTCGTTCTTGGAAAAAATGCACCGATTTAATCAATAATGTGCCTATTGTGATAAAAATAATAACCATAAGCAGAGAAACGTTTCCCTGTTGTTGCTCTATATTCTTCATAGATTTCTAACTAAGACCGCTATCCGGTAATTAAATATTTGATTAGGTAATAACTCTGTTTTAAGGCTTATTTCCATTTCAAGTAATTGGGTATTTTCCCGCCAATCAAATGCTAATTTTTTAACTTTGATTAACTTCTCATCAAATAATGATTGCCAACGAGTCCCATCACAATTTCGGACATTTCGATTGGACTCTAGTTTTTCATTATTTAACCGATAACCAAAATAATCAGAATCTTTAGATTTGGATTTAATATCTTCCCACTTACCCGATAAATCTTGGTCATAAGCAAAAATAATGCACGAGTTATTCCCTTTGCTTAAAAATTTTGATGTGATTTTTAAAGGTTCTTCACCACAATTTAGGCTACTACAGTAACCTATCCTTCTAAAATCTTTTTCCATATTTATCAATGTTTGCCTTATATCCTTGTCTATTTGGTATTGAATGTAAGTTCGATAGGTTTGCTTAAATAATGTAGGAATAGCGCTCATCGCTGATACACAAACAATGCTACTGATAGCCATTGCCATTAATATTTCAATAAGTGTAAATCCCTGCTGTTTTTTTAATTTATCGTTATTTAAGGGATTCAACATTTAGGTACCCCTGTCATTTTTTTATGACTACAGCTTCTAATACGGCCTAATGAAGAAATATAAATTGTGATTTGCTGATTCTGATTTTTTAGCTCTATGCTAAAAGCACGGATCGTTCCCTGCTTACCATATAGCTGAATTGAAGTACGGCTTGCTTTACTAAGTTCTATTCCTTGGTGCCTTTTTGCTGTTAACTTGCCAACCTCTTGCTTGCTGTTCGCATCTTTAACATCAAGCTGCCAATCATTTCTACCAGCCTTAACGGATAATATTTGATACCTATTTAAATAGACACCTTCTGTCATTTGGCTATAAATAAACTCAGATACTTGCCTAGCCGCATCGATTAACCGCTGCCTTTCTACTTGCTGTTGCCATTGATATAAACCAGAAAAAATAACAAAAGAACAAATAAATAAAACAATCATAATCTCAATTAAGGTGAAACCACGCTGCGTTGTATTTAATTCAACTTTCATTTTGTTGTGACCCCACTTTTTATATGCAAGACAGAGATTGCCAAAAAAAATCTGTCTAGCGAGGTTTGTCATTACAAACTGCATAACGCTTCGCAACAAAATAAATAAATGCATAACAATACAAGTCAATTTGCGAGCTGCTTCGCAAAGAAATAGTTAATTCAAAATAAATGCAAGAAAGTAAATTAATTATGAACCAAGATAAAATTCATCAAGAAAGATGGGATAGATAAAGGAGGAAAGTTGATGATAAGTTAAAAAACGATAATAAGATGGTTTTCCGATAAAACCATCTTAGTAAACAATTTATTCGCTAATCAAACAGTAAACGGATATTTGATAGCCTCATGGCACTGGTACCCTTCGAGAGTAAAATCATCCGAAGTCACCCATGTTTCGAGGTCTTCTAATGACTGAATTTTGGGGTTAATAACCAATGAAGGGGAAGCAAACGGCTCACGTTTTAGTTGGACATCACGCATTAAAGGCAGTTGGTTTTCATAAATATGTGCATTCACAATTTTATGGTAAGCCTTACCTGCTTTATGGCCTGAAATACGAGCCATAAGAGCGAGCAAAACAAAACATTGTACTTGGTTGAAATTTAAACCAAGAGGTACATCACAGCTACGTTGGTAAGATGTTAAATGTAGGGTATCACCTAGCAATGAAAAAGTATGAGTATGCATGCAGGGACGCAAGCAACCCATTTCAAATTCACCAGGGTTATAGAAAGTGATAATTTCTGCGCGGTCATCAATTCCATTTTTTAAGTTATTGACGACTTTTTTCAGCTGATCTAAATGTGTTCCATCTGGGCGTTGCCATGAGCGCCCTTGAACACCATATACGCGGCCCATATCATCCTCACCTTTGCGATAAGGGTTATTCAGCCATGCTTGGTTCTCATTTGCATTGGCATTCCATGTATTACAACCAATTTCACGAAATTGAGCCGCATTGTCGTAGCCACGTAGATAACCAAGAAGCTCAGCTATCGCCGCTTTATAAAAGCTTTTACGAGTCGTAATCAAGGGGAATTGATTATTGCCCACATCATATTCAAGGTCAGCGTTAATAACGGTTAAACAACGAACGCCAGTTCGTTTATTTTCAACCCATTGCCCTTCATCAATAATACGTTGGCATAAATCAAGATACGGCTTCATAGTGACTCTCTTTTAAAAAAATAACTTAAGTGGCTAACCTTTGTCTCGTTGTACTTCATTGCTTTATTTACAAAATAGTTATATTCAACAGACTAAGTTAGCCCCAATAATTGTATTTATTAACTCTTTGTAGGCTCTTTTAGTGGCTTATGGGCTGGCACATTTTTGCCATATTTGTAAGCCCAAACAATCATCAGAACGCCAATAATAATCATCGGAATTGATAGAATTTGTCCCATACTAATACCACCAAATAAACCAAGCTGTGCGTCTGGTTGCCTAAAGAATTCAACAATAATCCTAAATGCACCATAACCAATCAAGAATAACCCGGAAACACTCCCCATTGGACGAGGTTTACGCACAAATAAGTTCAAAATAAGGAACAGAACAACTCCCTCTAAGAACATTTCATAAAGCTGTGATGGGTGTCTAGGTAGCACACCATACTGCTCTAATATGGGTAATAACGAAGGGTCCTGTGCGGCAAGTTGAATATCTTCACTGCGTGAATGTGGGAATAAAAATGCCCATGGCGTATCGAGTGTTACTCGTCCCCATAGCTCCCCATTAATAAAGTTCCCAATACGGCCCATGCCTAAGCCAAATGGGATCAATGGTGCAACAAAGTCAGATACTTGCAGGAAACGACGGCGAGTACGGTGAGCAAACCACATCATGGCACATATCACACCGATTAGGCCGCCATGGAAGGACATGCCACCATCCCAAACCTTAAATAGATATAAAGGATCGTCAAGAAAAACAGGGAGATTATAAAAGAAAACGTAACCTAACCGACCACCGACAAATACGCCAACAAAGCCAACATACAGCAAGTTTTCTACTTCGTTTTTTGTCCAGCCACTATTGGGTTTTGCAGCGCGACGCCCTGCTAGCCAAAGGGCAAAAACAAAGCCAACAAGGTACATAAAGCCATACCAGTGTAACGATACTGGCCCAATCGAGAACATAACAGGATCTATTTCCGGAAATGCTAAGTAGTTGTTACTCATTGTTCCCCACTTTTTAATCATTAAGCCAACTACTCGTCGACTATTACATATTCAACAGGCTTCAATTTGTGAAGCCCCTGAAGCATACAACAAAAAGTATAGTCATTTATACTTGATATTTTTCAAACTAAACCAAATTAAATACTTACATCTTGTTGTAAGTTAAATCCCACCACGTACAAAACCGCCTAAATGGTGTTGCTCCATAAATTCACTCGCCTCTAGCCTGACACTATCACTCGTTTCCGCAGCCAATAACTTAGGTACTAACTGCGACATCAAGGCTGGGTCAAGCTGGCGGATTAAATATTTCATGCGAGGAACACTACGCCCACTCATACTTAAGGAGCGATATCCTAGAGCAATTAATACCATTGCGCTGAGTGGCTGCCCTGCCATTTCCCCACAAACACTTACAGGGAGTTGAAGGCGTTGGCACTCTTCACTTACTTTTGCTAAAAAGCGCACAATTGAGGGATGAAGATTATCATATAGCGCCGCTACATGGGTGTTATTACGGTCAACAGCAAGTAAATATTGTGTAAAGTCATTAGTCCCGATAGAGATAAAATCAACGCGTTTTTTTATTTCCGGTAATAGAAATAGCAAAGAAGGAACTTCAAGCATAATACCAATTTGGGGCATCTCAACTGGCATTTTTAATAAAAAACTCACTTCGTCCCTTGCTCTTTTTATCAGCAAAATTGCTTCGTCTATCTCATTAACACTGGTCACCATCGGTAATAAAATACGTAAATTACCTGAAAACATATTCGCCCGTAACATAGCCCTTAGCTGGATTAAAAAAATCTCGGGCTGGTCCAGCATGATGCGAATACCGCGCCAGCCTAAGCTTGGGTTTTCTTCGCTAATTGGCATGTATGGCAACTGTTTGTCCGCCCCTATATCAAGGGTTCTTAACACTACAGGCTTGGTAGGGAAAAGTTGTAAAACTTCTTTATAGAGTTGTTTTTGCTCATCTTCCGAGGGAAAACCATTGTGCAACATAAAAGGCAGTTCAGTACGATACAGGCCAACGCCATCAACCCCTGTGTTAATCTGTTGCTCGTAGCGCGGACTTAAGCCTGCATTAAGGTAAATATGAACTTGTTCGCCGCCTTTAAGTGCTGCATCTTGTTCAAGAGTTCCTTCCGCTAAGCGACTAATAACATTTTCTTCTTCAATGATTTGCTGGTATTCCTGAACAATTAAATTTTCAGGTTCAATAAAGAGCTCACCACGGTAACCATCTAATATTAAATGGCGGTTATGTAATAACGAAGGCTCAATATCCGCCCCCATAATCGCAGGAATTCCCATAGCTCTGATTAAGATAGCTGAATGAGAATGCGTTGCTCCGTCACGCACAACTACACCGGCAAGTTGTTCAATAGGTAACTCAGCCAATACACTAGCACTTAATTCATCAGCAACTAAAATAAAACGTTCTGGCCATTGCTCATTTGCGGTAAGTGAATCATCAAGATGAAATAATAAGCGTTGACCTAATGCTTTTAAATCTGCCCCTCTTTCCCTTAAATAAAGGTCACGCAGGCGAGAAAACTGCTCTACATAATTTTCAATGACTGTTTTAACTGCCCATTCAGCGGTTGCGTTATCATTGATGGCGGCAAACAGGTGTTTTTTTAGCTGTGGGTCACTAAGCAAATGATTGTAGAGATCAAATATCGCCGCACTTTCTTTTGCTGAGCTCGCCATAAAACGTTTACTAATACGACGACATTCCGCTGTAGCACTTTCAAGGGCGACGACAAGGCGTTGTTTTTCTTTATCGATATCAATAGCGCTTGCTTGAAAAATACTATCTAAAGAAGGTTGGGAACTATCTTGCCATCCATAAGCCATTGCAATTCCTTGTGATACAGGAATCGCTTTAATTCTATTTTGTCGATATTGCCCAAAAATACCTTTTGCTTGTGCTTGCGACAAAATCACGGCGAGTTGCATCGACAGCGTTACCATGAAAGATTCTTCGGTTTCATTAAACAAGCGTTTTTCCCGTTGCTGTACGACCAGCACACCTAATAATTGGCGACGGTATACCACGGGAACACCTAAGAAAGCTTTTAATTGTTCTTCTTTAAGCTGAGGCAGGAATTTATATTGAGGGTGTTCACGAATATCGGCTAGATTGAGCATTTCAGATTGGCGCCCTACGGCCCCTACGACACCTTCATCAAAACCTAGACGAATAGCAATCCCGCTAGGTTTTTTTAACCCGCGGGTTGCCATTAAGTAATAGCATTGGCGAGGGTGATCAGCTAAATAAATGGAACAAACGTCTGTTCTCATTGCTTTGCAGGTCTCATTCACCAACACTTCTAGCGCATCAGTCAAACTTGTCGCCATTGCAACTTTTTCGACAATTTCACGTAAACGCGTCAACATAAGCTACTTTGCTCCACGCCTACGGTTATTAAAAGAGGGCCGTTGTGGTAATTTTTGTTCCTGTAAAGGCATAACTACGGGAGCGAATTCTTTCATGACACGCCGATAAACTTCACGTTTGAAAGAAACCACCTGCCTAACAGGATACCAATAACTGACCCATCGCCAGCCATCAAATTCTGGCGATTTACTGCGCTGCACGTTTATATCGGCATCATTGCATTGAAGTTGAAGTAAAAACCAACGCTGTTTCTGCCCAATACAAACAGGTTTTGTATCCCAACGCACCAAACGCTTGGGTAATTTGTAACGTAACCAATTACGGGTAGATGCCAATAACCTGACATCCTTACGCTGTAGCCCGACTTCTTCGTATAGCTCACGATACATCGCCTGTTCCGGCGATTCCCCAGGATTGATGCCTCCTTGAGGAAACTGCCATGAGTGTTGACCATAGCGGCGGGCCCATAAAACTTGCCCTTGCCGATTACAAATTACAATTCCTACATTCGGGCGGTAGCCATCATCATCAATCACAGACTACCTCAATAACCAAATTTGAAAGATGCCTAATTGTTTCACACATACCTAAACTGGTAAACCTATATCAATACAGTTTGCAGATATGTCTGAAGTCACTACAATAGTGAACATCTCAACGGGGTGCCGAAGTTATTTCGGCTGAGAAATAACCCGTAGAACCTGATCCGGTTAATACCGGCGTAGGGATTTGAGCCTCCGTCTGCATATCTGCACCGGTTTCTCCTCAAATCCTGTGTCACTATCTTTTAGCGCAGGAAAAAGCATGTTTAAAAACAAAATTATAGCATCGTTCTTTACCTTTGGTGCACTCAGTTTAAGTCAATTAGCATGGGCGGATAAACCAACGCTTACTGTTTATACCTACGATTCCTTTGCCGCAGAGTGGGGTCCAGGACCACAAATTAAAAAAAATTTCGAAGCGCAGTGCGATTGTGAATTAAAAATAGTGGCGCTGGGGGATGGTGTAGCCCTGCTAAACAGACTCAGAATGGAAGGAAAAAAAAGCAAAGCAGATGTGATTTTAGGGTTAGATAATAATTTATTAGATTCTGCTGAAAAAACAGGCCTGTTTGCTCCTGCCGACATTAATACCAGTGCATTGAAGCTGCCTATTTCGTGGGATAACTCAACCTTCATTCCTTATGACTATGGTTATTTCGCATTCATATATGACACTAATAAAATTAAACAACCACCAACAAGTATGGATGCATTATTAAATAGTGAAAATAATTGGAAAATTATTTACCAAGATCCTCGAACCAGTACGCCCGGACTTGGCTTAATGCTGTGGATTGAAAAACTGTATGGCGACAAGTCTGCGGATGCATGGCAAAAAATGGCAGGCAAAACACTTACCGTAACTAAAGGTTGGAGTGAAGCTTATGGCCTGTTCTTAAAAGGGGAAGGTGATTTTGTACTCAGTTATACCTCATCGCCGGGTTATCAAATGCTTAATGACCAAAAAGATAACTATGCTGCGGCATTATTTAATGAGGGTCACTATATGCAAGTTGAGGTGGCAGCAAGGCTGAAAAATAGCCCACAGCCAGAGCTTGCCAAGCAGTTCTTGCAGTTTGTCTTAACACCTGAATTCCAAAATACCCTGCCAACAACAAACTGGATGTATCCGGTCATTGATATTCCCTTACCTGAGGTATACAACCAGTTACCTCTACCTGAAAAAGCCTTACAATTTAGTTCTCAAGAAGTGGCCAAAGAACGCCAAAATTGGACTCGTTTATGGCAAACCGCCGTCAGTCGCTAATTAATTTGTCTCTACTACCGGGGGCATTGGCCTCCGGATTACTGATTACGGTTGCACTCATTAGTTTTGGTGCACTGTGGTTTTTTGCACCTGAAATTTCAATGGCTGACATTATTAGCGATAGCTATTTGTGGCATGTGATTGGGTTTACCTTTTGGCAGGCTTTTTTATCCGCCATTTTTTCTGTAATCCCTGCTATTTTTCTTGCAAGAGCACTGCACCGCCGTCGTTTTTTTGGACGAACCCTATTTTTACGCCTATGTGCAATGACATTGGTTCTTCCGGTATTAGTTGCCGTGTTTGGTATTTTATCGGTTTACGGGCAGACGGGTTGGCTAGCTAAACTTTGTCAATTACTGGGGCTTGATTACACCTTTTCACCTTATGGCCTAAAAGGCATTTTGTTAGCGCATGTATTTTTTAACATGCCACTGGCAACACGTATGCTATTGCAATCTTTAGAGAATATCGCTATTGAGCAACGGCAGATTGCAGCACAACTGAGGTTTAATGAGTGGCAGCAATTCACTATTTTAGAATGGCCCTATTTACGGCGACAAATATTACCCACTGCCGCATTAATTTTCATGCTGTGCTTTGCCAGCTTTGCGACGGTTCTCGCTCTGGGAGGCGGCCCGGCAGCAACCACCATCGAATTGGCTATTTACCAAGCACTTAATTATGATTTTGATTTAGGACGAGCCACCCTTTTGGCGCTCATCCAGCTGTTTTTCTGTGTCGGTTTAATGTTTATCTGCCATAGAGTAAATAGTGTATTTTCAGTGGGGTTTAGCCAACAAGCGCAATGGGTTGACCCCGCTGATAACGCATTTCGTCGTATTCGTGACCTGCTGCTCATTATTGCTGCCATGTTATTGCTACTGCCCCCGCTGTTCGCTGTTATTTTTGATGGCTTAAATGGGCAACTTTGGGCGGTATTGCAGCAACCTGCCTTATGGCAAGCCACGGCAACCTCTGTGTTTATTGCACTGTGTGCTGGCGCTGTCTGCGTGGCACTTACCTTAATGTTGTTATGGAGCAGCCGTGAATTGCGCTTACGCCAAGCGGCTCGTCTAGGGCAAGCCTTAGAACTTAGTGGGTTAATTATTTTAGCCATGCCCGGTATCGTGCTCGCGACAGGTTTTTTTATCTTTTTTAATGAAACGGTAGGCTTACCTGAATCCCCTTACCCATTAGTTATCATGACTAATGCTTTGTTAGCCATTCCCTATGCGTTAAAAGTATTAGAAAACCCTATGCGAGACAGCGCTGAACGCTATAACCCATTGTGCCAATCACTTGGCATTTCTGGTTTTAATCGTTTCCAACTTATTGAACTTAAAGCATTACGCAAACCTATTTCCCAAGCTCTCGCATTTGCTTGTGTTATCTCAATTGGTGATTTTGGTGTTGTCGCGTTATTTGGCAATGATAACTTCCGCACACTCCCTTATTATCTTTATCAGCAAATAGGGGCTTACCGGTCAAACGATGGGGCTGTTACGGCCATGTTATTATTATTACTTTGCTTTTGCTTATTTAGCTTGATTGAACGTATCTCAGGAAAACACCATGATTAAATTGACTCAGCTAGATTACCAATACGACAACCTGACAATGTCATTTGATTTTTCTGTTCAGTCTGGTGAGTCTGTGGCAGTTATGGGGCCAAGTGGTGCTGGGAAAAGTACGCTATTAAGCCTGATTAGCGGCTTTCAATTTCCCCAAAGCGGAACGATTGTGCTCAATGGCGAAGACCATACTTTTAGCCCTCCAGCTAAGCGCCCTGTTTCTATGTTATTTCAAGAAAATAATTTATTTTCACACCTGACAATCCGGCAAAACATTGGTCTTGGACTGCAACCCAATTTACGTCTGAATAAAACGCAAATTCAGCGAGTTGAGCAAATGGCGAGCCGTGTCAGCCTGAGTGAATGTTTAGATAGGTTACCGGCACAACTGTCGGGGGGGCAACGTCAACGCGCGGCATTAGCACGCTGCATGATCCGCAATCAACCAATTTTACTGCTTGATGAGCCTTTTTCAGCTCTCGACCCCGCATTGCGCCGAGAAATGCTGCTATTACTCAGGGAAATTTGTGCAGAAAAATCAATCACATTGTTAATGGTTTCCCATAATGTCGATGATGCCCTGCAAATTGCCCCGCGGACACTGGTTATTGCAGAAGGGAATATTGCCTACGATGGTGATACTCAATACCTATTACAGGGGCAAAGTGCGGCATCTGCGTTACTGAGTATCACCACCGCTGCCAACAATTAACACTGTATAAATTCACACTATTCGCGTATATTTATCGTAACTATTTTTTATGCAAGTTTTATGCGAGTAGCCTAATGACCCAACTTATCGCTCCAGCAGAAAGAGGCTTTATTCTTAGCCGTCACTGGAAAGACACCCGCCACGGTGTTGAGGTCTCTTATTGGCTACTCACTGATAATCAACCTCAAAAGGTCACCGTTCCCTATCAAAAAGCCATTGGCTTTTTAGCTGAATCTCAATTCCCTCAAGTAAAACATTTATTAGATGAACAACCCAATATTACCTACCGGCCCCTTGAATTAATTGATTTTAAACGCGAAAAAGTCTATGCGATTTATTGCCACCAATATCGACAATTACAGAATCTTGAAAAAAGCTGCAACGAATTGGGTGTCGAATTATTAGAAACAGATATTCGCCCAAGTGAACGGTATCTAATGGAACGCTTTATCGCGGCCTCTGTCTGGTTTTCTCAAAATCAGCAAGGAGAATTTCAACTAAAACCTTGTGAAGGCTACCGTCCCCTAGTCAAAGCTGTTTCCCTTGATATCGAAACCAGCCAACATGGTGAACTCTATTCTATAGGGCTGTCTGGCTGTGGTGACAATGTGGTATTTATGTTAGGGCCAGAACAAGGGCCTGCATTGAGCTCTGAACATCGCTTAATCTATGTGAATAGCCGCCCGCAATTACTTCATAAGCTCAATGAATGGCTTCACCAATATGACCCTGATGCCATCATTGGTTGGAACCTAATCCAATTCGACTTACAAGTATTACAAAAGCATGCTGAGCGTTATGGCATCCCATTATTGTTTGGTCGACAAAACAAAAAATTGGAGTGGCGAGAGCATGGCTTTAAGCAAGGGGTATTTTTTGCCGCTGCTGAAGGCCGGTTAATTATTGATGGTATTGATGCATTAAAAGCAGCAACATGGAGTTTTTCATCATTTAGTTTAGAGTTTGTCGCTCAAGAACTCCTTGGCGAAGGTAAAGCGATTGATACCCCTTATGACCGAATGGATGAAATCAACCGCCGCTTTGCTCACGATAAACCCGCTCTAGCACACTACAATATTCAAGATTGTATTTTAGTCCATCGGATCTTTGAAAAAACCGATTTAATGGCTTTCTTGCAAGAACGTTCAACAGTAACTGGCCTTGCTGTTGATAAAATGGGCGGATCTGTCGCAGCATTCTCACACCTTTATATTCCCCGTCTACACCGCCTTGGCTTTGTCGCGCCCAACCTTACGGAACATAAAATGCAACTGAACCCCGGGGGCTTTGTCATGGACTCCCAACCTGGGCTATATGACTCCGTATTAGTTTTGGATTATAAAAGCCTATATCCTTCAATTATTAGAACTTTTCTCATCGACCCTGCGGGTATGATTGAAGGATTAGCGCATCCAGACCTTGAATATTCTGTTCCCGGTTTTCGCCAAGCTTGGTTTTCTCGTACAACCCACTGTTTACCCGATATTGTCAGCCATATCTGGCAAGAACGGGATAAAGCCAAAAAAGAGCATAATGCGCCACTATCCCAAGCGTTGAAAATTATTATGAACGCATTTGCTGGGGTACTAGGCGCTGAAGGGTGCCGTTTTTTTGACCCAAGACTGACTGCATCAATCACCATGCGTGGCCATGAAATTATGCGTACAACCAAACGTTTGATTGAGTCACAGGGTTACCAAGTTATTTATGGGGATACCGACTCCACATTTGTATGGTTACGAGACGCCCACAATGAAGAGCAAGCGCAAAAAATTGGCTTTGCTTTACGTGATTACGTGAATAGCTGGTGGAAAAAACATTTAGCTGAAGAATGGCAATTAGAGGGGGTTTTAGAACTTGAATATGAAACCCATTACCGCCGATTTTTGATGCCAACGGTACGTGGTGCTGAAATGGGGAGTAAAAAACGCTATGCAGGGCTGAGTAAAGACACCATGGTATTTAGAGGGCTGGAAACCATTCGCTCGGACTGGACCCCCTTAGCACAAATATTCCAAAAAGAGCTCTATACCCGTATTTTTTATCGCCAACCTTACCGTGAATATATTCGTGAATATGTGCAAAATATTCGTTCTGGCCAATATGATGACCGTTTAGTTTACCGTAAACGCCTGCGCCGAAAATTGACTGATTACCAAAAAAATGTTCCTCCGCATGTTCGAGCTGCTCGTACCGCTGATGACTATAATTTAAAATTACAGCGCCCTTTGCAATATCAAAATGGTGGTTGGATAAACTATATTATCACTCAGGCAGGGCCTGAACCGCTGGAAATCATCACGGCAAAACCGGATTACGAACATTATATTTCCAAGCAAATCAAACCAATAGCAGATGCTATCTTGCCTTTCTTACAAGATGACTTTGATACCCTGCTAACTGGGCAAATTACCCTGTTGTTTTAAAATTTATTCTACCTTTGATGTTTTTTTAACAGGTGACGATAGCCTTCGGTTGAATTAATATATCGCCCCTTTGGTGTCTCGCACGTCTGGCTACACAAATTATGCGTGATAATCAACAATACTCATTATAATTCAAACAGACTGACTCATTGTCTCGGCCACAAGCCCAGCAAACGCCTTAGTGCTCACTTTGCTGCAATTTGAATAATTAAATGTGTATAATTAATCATCAGGTAACGACTATTTTTAAAATAATTCGAACTCTTCCTTGTGTAACTATTAATGAGCTACACCAACACTGGGCGAAGACACTGATAAAAATTGTCTTAAAAAATCTAAAAAATAAACTCTCAATTTTATGGAATTAAGTTAAATCTATGCCATTTACTCTTGGTCAACGCTGGATCAGCGATACAGAAAGCGAACTTGGATTAGGTGCCGTCGTGGCAATTGATGCCCGTATGGTAACGTTGCTTTTTCCTGCTAGTGGCGAAAACCGCCTTTACTCTAGCAGTGATGCCCCTATTACCCGAGTGATGTTTAATGAAGGTGATACCATTACCAGCCACGAAGGCTGGCAACTTCAAGTTGAAAGCATTGAAGAAGATAAAGGATTATTGACTTACATCGGCACACGTTTAGATACGCAAGAAACCGGTGTGAGCCTTAGAGAAGTGTTCCTCGACAGCAAGCTCACATTCAATAAGCCGCAAGATCGTCTATTTGCTGGGCAAATTGACCGTATGGACCGTTTCGCTTTACGCTTTCGTGCGCGCAAATTCCAAAGCGAGCAAGTCAAACATCAAGCGACAGGCCTACGCGGTATTCGTGCAAGTCTGATCCCACACCAATTACATATTGCCAATGAAGTGGGAAAACGCCACCATCCGCGTGTATTACTCGCTGACGAAGTCGGCTTAGGTAAAACCATTGAAGCGGGGATGATTATCCACCAGCAATTAATGGCAGGCCGTGCAGAGCGCGTCTTAGTTATTGTTCCTGATAGCTTACAGCACCAATGGCTGGTTGAGATGCTACGCCGCTTTAATCTGCGTTTTTCTTTGTTTGATGATAGCCGTTACAGTGAAGCACAGCATGATAGTGATAACCCATTTGAAACAGAACAACTCGTTCTGTGTTCACTGGATTTCGTCCGTCGTAACAAGCAGCGTTTTGACCAATTAGTTGAAGCGGGCTGGGATATGATGGTCGTCGACGAAGCTCATCACTTACAGTGGAGTGAGACCGCCCCGAGCCGTGAATATCAAGTTATTGAAACATTAGCTGAAAATATTCCTTCTATTTTGCTATTAACGGCAACACCAGAGCAACTTGGCCAAGAAAGCCACTTCGCTCGCCTGCGTTTACTTGACCCTAGCCGTTTTCATGATTACCAAGACTTTATTGCTGAGCAAGAAAACTACCGTCCTGTTGCTGATGCGGTTTCACTGTTGCTGTCGGGTGACAAACTGACTAATGACCAGCAAAATTTACTTAACGAATTAATCAAAGAACAAGATATCGAACCACTGCTAAAGGCTGCAAACCTTGAAGGTGAAGATGGCAATGCCGCGCGCCAAGAGCTGATCAACATGTTAATGGACCGCCATGGTACTAGCCGCCTGTTGTTCAGAAATACCCGAAATGGCGTCAAAGGCTTCCC
Source organism: Providencia sp. PROV040 (assembly GCF_032706145.1). Classification (NCBI taxonomy): domain Bacteria; kingdom Pseudomonadati; phylum Pseudomonadota; class Gammaproteobacteria; order Enterobacterales; family Morganellaceae; genus Providencia; species Providencia sp. PROV040. The sequence continues at coordinate 3,708,391 of NZ_CP120530.1, forward strand.
TCGTCGTGAATTGCATTCGTTAAAAATGCCATTGCCCACCCAATACCAAACCGCAATTAAAGTGGCTGGTATTATGGGCAGTAAAAAAGACGTTGAAACACGTGCAAAAGAAATGCTCTACCCTGAGCAAATTTACCAAGAGTTCGAAGGTGAAAACGCCACGTGGTGGAACTTTGACCCGCGGGTTGAGTGGTTAATGGGCTTTTTGACCGCAAACCGCCATGAAAAAGTGTTAGTGATCTGCGCGAAAGCCGCAACTGCACTACAATTGGAGCAAGTGTTACGTGAACGCGAAGCGATTCGTGCTGCCGTGTTCCACGAAGGGTTATCGTTATTAGAACGTGACCGAGCTGCTGCCTATTTCGCCTCTCAAGAAGAAGGCGCGCAGGTTCTATTATGTTCTGAAATCGGTTCTGAAGGGCGTAACTTCCAATTTGCTAACCAGTTGGTGATGTTCGACCTGCCGTTTAATCCAGACTTACTTGAGCAACGTATCGGCCGTTTAGACCGTATTGGACAAAGCCGTGATATCAGCATTCATGTGCCTTATTTAGAAAATACCGCACAATCTGTATTGATCCGCTGGTATCACGAAGGCTTAGATGCCTTTGAACATACCTGTCCAACAGGCCGAGCTATCTACGATAAATACTACCAACCATTACTGCAATTTATGGCTGAACCGACAGTCACAGAAGGTTTTGATGATTTTATTAAAACCTGCCGTGCAGAGCATGACAGCTTGAAATTGCAATTGGAACAAGGCCGTGACCGTTTACTTGAAATGCATTCAAACGGTGGCGAGTCTGGCAATCTGTTGGCTGAAGAAATTGGTGAAGGTGATAACGATACCGAATTGGTTAACTTTGCACTCAATCTTTTTGATATTGTCGGTATTAATCAAGAAGATAAAAGTGATAACCTGATTATCCTCACACCTTCAGACCATATGTTAGTACCTGATTTCCCAGGACTTCCTCAAGATGGTTGCACCATCACGTTTGATAGAGAGCAAGCACTTTCTCGTGAAGACACGCAGTTTATTAGCTGGGAGCACCCTATTATTCGTAATGGTTTAGATTTAGTGCTATCTGGCGATACCGGCAGCTGTGCGGTTTCTTTATTGAAAAACAAAGCGCTGCCTGTTGGCACCTTATTGACTGAACTGATTTACGTTGTGGAAGCTCAAGCACCTAAGCACCTGCAAATTAGCCGTTTCTTACCCGCAACTCCGGTACGCTTATTAATTGATTTAAAAGGTAATAACTTATCATCTCAAGTTGAGTTTGAAAGTTTTAACCGCCAATTAAATGCCATTAACCGCCATATGGCAAGCAAACTGGTCAATGCAGTACAAAATGAGGTTCATTCGGTATTACGCTTATCTGAGCCAATGATCGAAAAAGAAGCCAAGGCATTGATAGAAAATGCAAAAGAAGCGGCTGATAAGGCGCTAACGTTGGAGCTTTCTCGTTTAGAAGCACTAAAAGCGGTCAACCCAAATATCCGTGATGAAGAACTTGATATTATTGAGGAAGAACGCCAACAACTGATGACTAATATCGACCAAGCTACATGGCGACTAGATGCGATTCGTTTAGTTGTGGTAACTCATCAGTAGCCGACTTGCTGTGAGTACGCTGTCGCTCATTCAAATAGCTTATTATTAGTAATTTGAATTATAGTAAGCGTAAACTAAAATAGTCACTTATTTCTCCCTCATCTGAGGGAGAAATTATTTAAAAGCTTCGGAGTTACACACGTTATGATGGAACCCTACCAACCTGCTGTTGAACCTTGGTTGCATATACTTTACCAAGATGATCACATCATTGTGGTGAATAAACCTAGCGGGTTACTCTCTGTTCCCGGAAAAGCGCCAGAGCACCATGACAGCATTATGAGCCGTGTTCAGCGTGATTTTCCCGCCGCTGAATCCGTACATCGGTTAGATATGGCGACAAGTGGCGTCATGGTTGTGGCACTGCACAAAAAAGCTGAACGCGAACTTAAACGCCAATTTAGAGAGCGTGAGCCGAAAAAATTCTATATTGCTCGTGTTTGGGGTCATTTAGAAAAAGAAGAAGGCTTGGTTGATTTGCCGCTAATTTGTGATTGGCCAAACCGCCCTAAGCAAAAAGTGTGTGTCGAAACAGGGAAATCAGCACAAACCGAGTACCAAGTTTTACAATATGAAGAACAAGCCACTCGCGTAAAGCTTTCCCCTATTACGGGTCGTTCGCACCAACTTAGAGTCCATATGTTAGCGTTAGGTCACCCTATCCTTGGTGATCGCTTCTATGCACACGATGAGGCCAAAGCGCTAGCTACTCGCTTACAATTACATGCTCAGGAATTATACATCACCCACCCTGAATACGGCACGCCAATGCATTTTACCTGCCCACCGGATTTTTAACGGTCTCTAATCGATTGATTAGATTTCAATATTACCAGTGCAGAAATTAACTCACTCTGTTTTTGCGCTGATTATTTTCCCGTTTGTTTTTACCCTAAGAACATACATAACTATGTAACTAGGGTGCGCGAGCGCAGCCAACAAAAAACGGGAGCGAAATAATCCATTTTAATTATTCCCCTGATTTCCCCTAAATAGTTCGTGATGCAGCTAGGCGGCAAGAGAGCAAATCCCTAGGAGCATACACAAGTATGTGACTAGGGTGCGCGAGCGCAGCCAACAAAGCGAGATTTTTTGGTTTTTCTTCGTTAACCTGATTTCCCTTAAATAGTTCGTGTTGCAGCTAGGCGGCAAGAGAGCAAATCCCTAGGAGCATACACAAGTATGTGACTAGGGTGCGCGAGCGCAGCCAACAAAGCGAGATTTTTTGGTTTTTCTTCGTTAACCTGATTTCCCTTAAATAGTTCGTGTTGCAGCTAGGCGGCAAGAGAGCAAATCCCTAGGAGCATACAACAAGTATGTGACTAGGGTGCGCGAGCGCAGCCAACAACGCTGCGGCGCGAAATATGACAGGGAAATTTATTTAAAGCCGAGCTCCTTCTTGACTAAGTCATAAGCTGCTTGGATAGACTGCGCCTTTTGCTTAGCAATCTCCATCATTTCTGGCGGCAAACCTTTCGCAACCAATTTATCTGGGTGATGTTCGCTCATTAATTTACGATAGGCACGCTTAATTTTTGTTGGGTCATCACTCGGGGACACACCAAGGACTTTACAAGCATCTTCAAGGGTTGGGCCATTCGATTGCTGATAATACCCTCCTGATTGCTGCTGAGAGTACCCTTGGCCAAATTGGCGACCACTTTGGATCATATCCAAGAACTGTTCAAACTGAACCTTAGAAATACCTAACTCTTCAGCAATAATAAACAGCACTTTTCTTTCGTTTGGGTGTAGCTGCCCATCTGCAAAAGCTGCCTGTAATTGAATTTCCAGAAACATCTGAATTAAGTCAAAACGGCCATAACAGGCCATACGTAATTGTTTTAATACATCACGTAATGGAAAGTTAGGGGATTTGCCTTCTCTAAATGCTTGTTGAGCCGCTTTTCGTGTTTCTCCGTGTAATTGCATTCTGTCCATTAAATTGGTTGCAAGCTGAATATCTGTCTCGGTTACACGGCCTTTGGACTTCGTTAAATGCCCCAAAATTTGGAAAGTGCTAGCAAAGAAAATAATTTGGCGATCACGCTTATTCATTCTCCCTGCAAATTTACGTTGAATCGATGCTTTATCAAAACCATGTCCAATAATTAACCCAATTAGCGCCCCCCAAAAACCCAATCCAGAGACGATTGCGAGTATAACGCCAATAATTTTGCCCCAATAGTGCATATATCCCTCAATTCTTCAATGCTCAAAATGCAATTTTGCATTATCATACTATTCATTCAGCTCTATGCATAACTACCCGCGCGTAAAGTTTCTTACATTATACTGGCGCAAAGTGGTTGGCTAAGTTAGTCTTTGAGCGTTTGCTGGCGATGCCAATGATGACGGAACCCCATATTTAATGATGAAAAAAAGCTATCCAACACTACTCGCCACCATGGTATGGGCGGCAATTTATAGTCAGCAAGCGCATGCTGACCTTGCACAGCAGTGTATGCTGGGTGTCCCTGTTTACACAAAACCGATTGTAAAAGGTGACCCTAACGACCTGCCGATTCACATTACCGCTGAAGATGTCCGTGGTGAATACCCGAATTTTGTTGAATATGAAGGTAATGTCGATATTCAACAAGGGAACCAAACATTAACCGCTGATAAGGTTAAACTCACGCAAACAGAAACTGCGGGTGAACTTCCTGTCCGTGAAGTAACCGCCACGGGTAATGTTCACTACGATGACCCACAAATTATCTTAAAAGGCCCTTCTGCGTGGTCTAACTTAGATAATAAAAACACTGATGTGAATGATGGTAACTACATGATGGTAGGCCGTCAGGGACGAGGTGACGCAACGAAAATGAAAATGCGTGGTGAAAACCGTTATTCTATTATGGAAAACGGCACATTCACGACCTGTTTACCCGGCAATAATAGCTGGAGCGTTGCGGGCTCTGAAGTGATTATCGACCGCGAAGAAGAAGTGGCTGAAATTTGGCATGCACGTTTTAAAGTGGGTGACGTGCCTATTTTCTATAGCCCATATATGCAATTGCCGATTGGTAATAAACGCCGTTCCGGTTTTTTAATTCCGACGGGAAGCTATTCAAGTAACGATGGGCTAGAGTTCTCATTACCTTATTATTGGAATATTGCGCCAAACTACGATGCCACGATTACCCCACAGTTTATGACCCACCGTGGTGTAAAATTAAACAATGAATTCCGTTATCTCATTGCTCCTGGTACAGGCACCGTGGCCTTTGATTTTCTAAATCATGACCGAGCTTATATCAAGGACAAAGAACGTGGTAAGCGTGAAGACCGTGATAGTGATGACCGTTGGTTATTCTATTGGCGCCATTCTGGGACTTACGCGGAACACTGGAACTTCAGCTCTGACTATACCAAAGTGAGCGACCCTAGCTATTTTACTGACTTTAGTTCCCAGTATGGTAGTACCACTGATGGCTATGCCACTCAAAAATTCAGTGCAGGTTATTCAGATACAAACTGGAATGCAAAAGTTACTCACAAACAATTCCAAATTTTTGCTGATAACCCCAACAAACGAGCTTATAAAGCAGAGCCACAAGTGGACTTCAATTATTATAAAAATAATTTAGGTGCCTTTGATGTGCATACTTACGCACAAGCTGCTCGCTTTACGAGTGTGGGGAAAAATAACCCTGATGCAACTCGCTTACACATCGAGCCAGAAGTAAACCTGCCATTATCTAATGGCTGGGCAAATATGAATAACAGTATCAAATTGTATGCGACTCATTACGACCAAGATATCCCACGCTCGAATACAGATAAAAGCTTAGAAAAAAATGTGACACGTGTTCTACCAATGTTTAAAAGCGATGCAAAAGTTGTCTTCGAACGAGACCTTTTCCAAGGTAGTGATTTCGTTCAAACATTAGAACCACGTGTCCAATATTTATATATTCCGTATAAAGATCAAGATAATATCAATAACTTTGACTCTTCATTGTTGCAGTCAGACTATAGCGGTTTATTCCGTGACCGAATTTACAGTGGCCTTGACCGTATCGCCTCTGCAAACCAGTTCACCACAGGTGTTACAACCCGCGTGTATGATGATGCTTTAGCTGAGCGGTTTAATTTCTCAGTGGGTCAAATTTATTATTTCGAACGCCCACGTGCGGGTGATTCAAATCGCCCAATTGATGATAAAAGTAACACTGGTTCATTATTGTGGGCCACCGACTCTATGTGGCGAATTGATGATAACTGGGGCTTGCGTGGTGGTTTACAATATGACCGCCGCCTCGGTAATGTCACCATGGGGAATGCGGTTGCAGAATACCGTTTAGATGCCGATCGTTTAGTTCAGTTGAACTACCGTTTCGTTGACCGCGATTATATTCAAGCGACCTTCCGTCGTGAAGATACTGCGAATGGCGGCTATACCTATACACTGCCTGAATACCAACGTGGTATTTCACAGGTGGGTACTGTAGTTAGTTGGCCATTAAGCGAGCGCTGGGGTTTTGTGGGCTCATATTATTATGATACCAAACAACAGCAACCTGCGAGCCAACTTGTTGGTTTGCAATACAATACTTGCTGCTGGGCGGTCAACCTTGGCTATGAACGTAAGATAGTTGGTTGGCAAAAAGAGAAGTTCAGCAGTGAATATGACAATAAATGGTCAATCAATGTGGAACTTAGAGGCCTAAATAACAATCATAGTTTAGGTAGTCAGAAGATGTTAGAAAGTGGCATTATGCCTTATCAACGTGCTTTCTGATAAAAATAACATAGAGTTACTGTCAATAACTCAGGTGCAGTTAGGCGACAAGTGACTGAGTCGCTAGGAGCATACACAAGTATGTGACTAGTGCGAGTGAGCGCAGTCAACAACACTGCAACTTGAAGTATGACGAGTAAAAAGAGATTAGCCCGCTTTTGCGGAATCAAAGTCAATATTTATAGGACCATTATGAAGAATTGGAGAACGCTTATTCTGGGACTGATGTTCGCAAGCTCCACTGCTTTGGCTGCGCCTCAGCAAATGGATAAAGTGGCTGCGGTCGTCAATAACGGTGTTGTGCTGGAAAGTGACGTCCAGAATATGATCAACACAGTAAAACTGAATGCTCAGAACGCACGTCAACAGGTGCCTGATGATCAAACTCTGCGTCATCAGATCCTTGAGCGTCTCGTTATGGATAACATCATTTTGCAAATGGCTAGCCAAATGCAAATCAATATTCCAGATGAAGCCGTGGATGCAACTATTACTGATATCGCTCGTCAAAACGGTTTAACACTACAGCAAATGCAACAACGTTTAACCGCTGATGGCATCAATATGAATCAGTATCGTAGCGAAATTCGTAAAGAGATGCTGATTGCTGAAGTGCGTAACAATGAAGTTCGCCGCCGAGTGACCATTTTACCTCAAGAGGTTGATTCTCTTGCTGAACAAATGAGCTCACAAGCAAATTATGAGATGGGCGTTAATTTAAGCCATATCTTGATTCCGTTAGCAGAAAATCCAACACAGGAACAACTAAAAACCGCTGAAGCATTAGTGGATAAAATTTTAGCTGAACTGAAAAAAGGCGGAGATTTCGGTAAGTTAGCTATCGCTTATTCAGCAGATCCTCAAGCACTGAAAGGCGGTAATATGGGTTGGTCACGCCTGCAAGAATTACCCGTTGTGTTTGCTGAACAACTGAAAAATGCGAAAAAAGGTGATGTTGTCGGCCCTATTCGCTCTGGTGTCGGCTACCATATTTTACGTGTTAACGATGTCAGTGGTGGCAGCCAACCTATTTCTGTCACAGAAGTGAAAGCACGCCACATCTTGATTAAGTCATCACCAATTATGGATGATGCACAGGCAAGACAAAAATTAACCAAAATTGCTCAGGAAATTCGTTCAGGCAAAATCTCATTTGAAGATGCAGCAAAAGAAAATTCTGAAGACCCAGGTAGTGCGTTAAAAGGCGGTGAATTAGGTTGGAATATGCCTGATATCTATGACCCAGCTTTCCGCGATGCGCTAATGAGACTGAATAAAGGTGAATTAAGCCAACCTGTTCAATCAAACTTTGGATGGCACCTAATTCAATTAGAAGACACACGCAACGTTGATAAAACAGACGCGGCGCAAAAAGATCAAGCTTACCGTTTACTGTTTAATCGTAAATTTAACGAAGAAGCACAAAGCTGGATGCAAGAACAACGCGCTTCTGCTTACGTGAAAATGGTTGATGGTCGTGACAGCCAATCTACAGATGAAAAAACAAATTAATCCTATTGTTATCACCCCCGGCGAGCCAGCCGGGGTTGGTCCAGACCTACTTATTCAGCTAGCTCAACAGCAATGGCCTGTTGAGTTGGTTGCTTGTGCCGATCCTGATTTATTACTCCAGCGTGCCAAAGCGCTAAATTTGCCTCTGACATTAACTGAATATTCCCCCAATTCAATTAATGAAGAACAGCCTGCAGGTCACTTATCCGTTCTACCTGTTCATTTAGTAACGCCTGCAAAGGCAGGTGTACTTAATGTTGATAATGGCCAATATGTTGTGGAGAGCTTAGCAAAAGCATGTGACGGCTGTTTAAATGGCGAATTTTCAGCGCTTGTAACAGGTCCCGTACATAAAGGGATTATTAATGATGCAGGCATGTCATTTAGTGGTCACACGGAATTCTTTGCACAACGAAGTGGCTGTGAACGCGTTGTTATGATGCTAGCTACCGAAGAACTGCGTGTTGCATTAGCCACAACGCATCTGCCACTCAAGGACGTGTCGGCCGCTATTACCCAACAAAGCCTTCATGAAGTCATCACCATTTTACACCATGATTTACAAACCAAATTTGGTATTGAAAAACCGGCCATCTATGTTTGTGGTTTAAATCCACATGCAGGAGAAGGCGGCCATATGGGTACCGAAGAAATTGATACTATAGAGCCTGCACTTGAAAGCCTACGTACAAAAGGGATTAATTTGATTGGACCATTGCCTGCAGATACCCTATTTCAAGCTAAGTATTTAGACCATGCAGACGCAGTGTTAGCAATGTATCACGATCAGGGCCTTCCTGTGTTAAAATACCAAGGTTTTGGCAGAGCAGTAAATATCACTCTCGGCCTGCCTTTTATCCGTACCTCTGTCGACCATGGGACAGCCCTTGAGCTCGCGGGGACGGGTCATGCTGATGCGGGAAGTTTTATCACCGCATTAAAGTTAGCTATCCAAATGACATCTAAGAATACATGAATAATCGAGTCCATCAGGGGCACTTTGCCCGCAAACGTTTCGGGCAGAACTTTTTAACTGACCAATTTATTATCGACAGCATCGTGGATGCCATGAACCCGCTGCCAGGTCAGTCCATTGTAGAAATTGGTCCCGGCTTAGGTGCCTTAACCGAACCTGTCGGTAGCCGAATCGATAAAATGACCGTAGTTGAACTTGACCGTGACCTTGCTGCACGTTTACACGTTCATCCTCAACTAAAAGATAAATTGACTATCATTCAGCAAGATGCAATGACAGTAGATTTTGGTGAATTAGCCAAACAAGCGGGCCAGCCCCTGCGCGTTTTTGGTAACTTGCCTTACAACATCTCCACACCGTTAATGTTTCACTTATTCACATTCACCAATTCTATTTCTGACATGAATTTCATGTTACAAAAAGAAGTGGTGAATCGTCTGGTTGCAGGACCAGGTAGCAAAGCTTTTGGGCGCTTGAGTGTTATGGCGCAATATTATTGCAACGTGGTGCCTGTGTTGGAAGTACCACCAACCGCATTTACACCAGCGCCAAAAGTAGATTCAGCCATTGTTAGGTTGATTCCTCATCGTGAAAACCCGTATCCGGTAAAAGATATTAAATTTTTAAGCCGTATTACCACACAAGCTTTCAACCAACGCCGTAAAACGATTCGTAATAGTTTAGGGGATTTATTCAGCGTTGAAGAGTTAACAGAACTGGGTATTGATTTAAGCACCCGAGCAGAAAATATTTCTGTTGAACAATATTGTAAAATGGCAAACTATCTCTCTAACCGTTCAGAATAGTCTGTTGAAGGAGGCACTATGCTTAATGAGCCGAATGTAAGCATCCAAGTTCAGAGTGTCTATATAGAAAGCCAATCTCAACCCGATATTGCGAGATATGTGTTTGCTTACACTATCTGCATTCGTAATTTAGGACGAGAGCCTATTCAATTAATGAGCCGTTATTGGCTCATTACTAACAGTGATGGCCATAAGACCGAAGTTCAAGGTGAAGGCGTGGTTGGTGAACAACCGCTTATCCCACCAGGAAAAGAATACCGTTATACCAGTGGCGCAATCCTTGAAACACCAATGGGTACAATGGAAGGTTATTATGTGATGATAAGCACACAAGGGGACAGTTTCCACGTTGATATCCCTGCTTTTCGTCTTGCTATCCCAACACTGATTAATTAATTATGTCGACATATTTAGTAGGTGATATTCACGGTTGTTATCGTGAGCTCCGTGACTTGATGGAAAGCGTCCATTTTGATCCAACCAAAGACACACTGTGGTTAACAGGCGATCTCATTGCCCGCGGAACTGAATCACTGCAAGTTTTACGCTATGTAAAAAGCCTTGGTTCTGCCGCACGTTTAGTGCTTGGCAACCACGATCTCCATCTGTTAGGAATTTACTGTAAAATTAGTCGTAACAAGCCGAAAGATCACCTCGATGAGTTATTACATGCACCTGATCTTGACGAACTGATCAATTGGTTACGTCGCCAACCTTTATTACAAATTGATGAAGAAAAAAAGATCTTGATGACTCATGCAGGTATAACACCACAATGGGATATCGAAACAGCACGAATGTGTGCAAGGGAAGTTGAAGCCGTGCTGTCTAGTGATGCATATCCATTATTCATCGACTCCATGTATGGTGACATGCCAAATAACTGGTCTGAAAGCTTAATGGGGCTAGCTCGTTTGCGTTTTAGTACCAATGCCTTAACACGCCTGCGCTACTGTTTTCCAAACGGACAGCTAGATATGATTTGCAAGGAAAACCCTAAAAAAGCGCCCGCTCCGCTAAAACCCTGGTTCGATCTACCCAGTAAAATTCCTGAGGATTACTCAGTGTTTTTTGGTCACTGGGCATCCCTTGAAGGGAAATGCACTCCTGATAACGTTTATGCTTTAGATACGGGTTGCTGCTGGGGAGGGGAATTAACGCTATTCCATTGGGAAACTAAGCAGTACCACCAGCAAAAGTCATATCAAAAAAGCCGTAAAGAGTAATTTTTTGCCTAGTTAATTGCAAGTTATAGCAAAATGGCGCAATTAAGCGCCATTTTTGCATTCTAACTAAAAATTAGTCTCTTTTAGTTAAGATCTCAAAACAATAACCATGGGTATTGTTTTCGTCAGCTTCATGGTATTCGGTAAAAATAGAATCCCATTCATCAGGCTCATAAGCCGGAAAATGAGTATCTCCGATAACTTCAGCATCAACGTGAGTCAAATATAATTTATTCGCTAGCGGTAAAAATTGTTGATAAACTTTACCACCGCCAATTACCATCACCTCTTCAACATTTTCAATTGCTTGCGCTGCAGCCAATGCTTCTTCAATTGACGTTACCCAAATAACATCAGAATCAGTACCAGGAGCACTACTTAATACAATATTCACACGTTGTGGCAATGGGCGCCCAATTGATTCATAGGTAACACGGCCCATGATAACCGGTTTGTTTAACGTATTTCGTTTGAACCACGCTAGATCCCCCGGCAAATTCCAAGGCATCGCTTTTTCCATGCCGATAACCTGATCGATCGCCATTGCTGCGATTAAGCTAATATTCATCTACTCACCTTAGAAACAAGATATAAAAATTGAGCACACTATACGGAAAGAGAATTGCTTCGTCGACTAAATTTAAACTTCCTTAAACAGGTTTGAATCACTTATACTCGAATTGATAAACTTATGACTAAAAATAACATTTAAAAACAAAATGAACCCTCTAAGACCAGTCTAAATATGAGTGTCATTAGCAGGTCATTTTTATTTACCAACATTGAACGGGAAAAGAGATTATAACATGTACGAAACGAGTATTATGGTTGCGACCATCGCTGCACTCGGTATGCTTTCTCCAGGGCCAGATTTCTTTTTGATTGTTAAAAATTCAGCACGCTATCAACGCTCTGCCGCATTAATGTCTGCATGTGGTGTGATAGTCGCTATCGCTTTGCATATGTCTTACTGTGTTGCAGGCCTCGCTGTCTTGATTACAACTACGCCTTGGCTGTTTAATATCTTAAAATACGCGGGTGCAGCCTATTTAATTTGGATCGGTGTCAAAAGCTTACTTCCGCAATCCGGCCATAGCGTTGATCTAACAACCAGTAAACACGAAATTGTTTCATTCAAAAAAGCCTTTATGCAAGGTTTTCTCTGTAATGTATTAAACCCAAAAGCCACGCTGTTCTTTTTAGCGGTTTTTACCCAAGTGCTAGATATTAATTCCACTGTTAGCGAAAAGCTGTGGTTTGCCTTTATTATTTGGGGTTTAGCCGTCATCTACTGGCCTATTTTAGTGTTTTTAATCCAAAGTGCCCCTGTAAGAAAAGGCCTAGCAAAAGTGCAAAAATATGTTGATAAGGTTCTCGGCGTTGTATTAATCGCCTTTGGTATTCGAGTGGCGCTAAGCTAGCTTTGTCAACAACCTAAAGCAGGCTAAATGCCTGCTTAAGGTTGTTGACAAAGCGGGATAAAAGCGTGGTTTTTCCCGCTTTGTGTTATCAGCCGAAAATCAATAAATTGATTTTCCTAGTTTATTTTCAAAACCTATTCGACTTGCCGCCAAACATAATATGTTTGTCAGCAGTCTGAAGCAGGCTAAATGCCTGCTTATTGGATATTCAATATTGTTGTAATACGAATTATTGCATGGTGTCTTGCGGTGCAACAACCAACTGCCCTACAGACCCTAAATCCGCCTTCTCTAAATTGTGGCTATAAAATAAGAACGGGAAATGGTTATAGGACGGTTGCATCATTTGAACTAATAATTCAACTCGGCTATCAACCCACACTGTATCTTTCCAGCCATAATCTTCTGGCGGTGTTGGTTTACCATTACGGTTTAAGACCTTAAAGCGCACACCTTCAATATGAAATGCTTGCGGTTCATTCGTCGTCACAACCCAACGCTCCCAATTGCCTTGGCGGCTTGAAAAATCAACCCTGTTTGTATCAATAGTCGCATTGTTAATACCAAAACCATCATTAAGGTGAATATTACGTTGTGTAATACTGGATGTGACTTGCGTTTTATCTTCAACTAATTGTGCCGGTAAACCATCCGTTACCAATGACATTAATCCAGTTGCCTTGATAGTTAATACATTGGTTGAAATTAAGCTATTCGATGGTTCAAATAGCCCTTTTAAACGGTCCATAAAGGTAGCCGACTCGCCCGCAGTAATGGTTAACTCTTGCGTTTTCGCCATATCAATCAAGACTTCACGCCGTTCCCCCGGTGCTAATGGGAGTTCCTGAACACTAACAGGTACAGTTAATAACCCTTGATCAGATGCAATCAATGAAAATGGGCGACCATCACTGATTTTCATTACATAATAACGGGAGTTCGACGCATTTAATAATCGTAGACGTACCCACCCTCGAGAAACTTCAATGTATGGATTTTGTACGCCATTAACCAGTAATGAATCGCCTAAAAACCCGTTTTCATCGGCTTTGTATTCAGGGACGCCAAAATTATCTAAACGCTTATCTTGAATAATGACAGGAAAATCATCAACACCATAGTGTTTAGGTAAACGCAGGTTTTTCGTCACATCATCTTCGATGATCCACATCCCCAATAAACCATTGTAGACTTGCTCGCCCATTTTCCCTTGAGTATTTGCATGATACCAAAGCGTTGCTGCATTTTGACGTATCGGGATCACTGGAGACCAGTCCGCATTAGGTGAAATTAACCTTGCCGCTCCACCAATTTGTGTTCCTGGTATTTGCAACCCGCTGATTGTCATCGAAACGGCTTCAGGTAAGCGATTACTATAAATAAGCTTAATATCATCGCCATTTTTTACTTTGACTGTCGGCCCAGGGGAAGAACCATTTACTCCCCAAATATCGGCTGAATATTTTCCATCATAAGACCAATGAATTTTTTGTAATGTTAAAAATAATGGCTGTCCAGACCGTGATTCTAATAATGGTGGCACAGGTAAAGCTGTCGCCCCCTCTGCATTTGCATAAATTGGCACATAGGACAAACATAGAGCCACCCCTGCCGCTATCAGGGCTTGGCATCGATTGAATGACATAAATTCTCCGCTAAACAAAAATTCCAGCGCATTTTATTATTTAGTATTGTAGATTTTCAGCCTATAAAATGGCTAATTTATGATTGGACCCAGCAATATAACAACTTAGATACAACAATTTAAGGTCGCAATAATTTGTAAGCCATGATATCGCGAAAAAAGGCTAAATTCTAAAAATATCTAGCAAATGTGTAAAAATATAATTAATAAGATTATAAATAGTAAGGGTAAGTAATTAAAAAAGGAAATAAGACAGGTAGGAAACAATAAAGTCAATTTATGCTGTATTCAACCTAAAAGAATGAGCAATATTTGTATATTGCCCATTTTTAAATAAATTCAATGAATTAAGTTATTTGCCTTGTTTTGCCATTTCTTCGACTTCGAGATCGAGTTCTTTTATTTTGGCTTCCATTAAAGCATGGCAATGCTCAGATAACTCCCTCACTTGCTCTCGGCTATAAAGCGATGTATCAATAGGGTCTAGCATTTCAATAATGACAGTACCGTTATTCCAACGGTTTAACTTAATTTTACCTTGTGTACTAGAAACGCAAACAGGCACAATCGGTACCCCTGCTGCAATCGCTGCATGAAATGCCCCCGTTTTAAATGGCAGTAAACCACGACCACGGCTGCGAGTACCTTCAGGAAACATCCACACAGAAATTTTACGTTTTTTAATCTGGTCAGCAACTTGCGTGATTGTGTTATGGGCTTTAGAGCGATTAGCGCGGTCAATTAAAATATTACCCGTTATCCAATATAAAAAGCCAAAAAAAGGTATATAAACCAAGCTTTTTTTACCAACGGTTACCGTTCTTGGTAATACCCCATTTGACATAGTCACCATATCGTAATTGTTTTGGTGATTACCAATATAAATACTCGGGCCATAGCTCTTAGCTTTCTCGGGTACACGATTTATAATGTTAATCCCAAAAACGACTGATAACCGCCCGAACATGTGACCAAATGTCATTACGTGTTTTGGGTTACGAGGGCTAAATAGACAGTAAATCCCCCCCCCTACACACACCGCAATCGTATAAATAATAACAATGATCGCTCTAATAAGCGCTAACATACTAACCCCAAATTGTAAGAAGCTTTTCAGCTCCATGATGAATATTATCTACTTATAAACCTTTTGAAGTTCATACTAAAAAAGGTTTATAAGGTTTGTTCTTTGTTAATTATTCAGACTCTACTGGCTCAATATCAATACGCTCAATATTGTGCATTCCACGCGGTAACGACGTCCCTTTACGACCTCGTTCTGAACGATATTTTTGTAAGTCTTCTGCTTTAAACTTCAGCTTCCGCTTACCGAAATGCAAGGTCATTGATGCCCCCACAGGCAAAATCATCAACCAAGTCAATAAATCATCGCCAGTTGCCGCTTGCGCACCTGCAATATTGATAATTTTATTCCCTTTACCTTTTGAAAGTTGGGGTAAATCCGCCACAGGGAATATTAACATACGCCCTGCCTTGGTAATTGCCAATAGCAAATCTTCCTGTTCATTATGCAGTTCAATTGGTGCCAATACTTTTGCATTTTCAGGCAAAGAAATTAAGGCCTTACCAGTTTTATTTTTAGTGACTAAGTCATTGAAGGTACAAATAAAACCGTACCCTGCATCAGAAGCCATTAAATATTTCTGCTCGTCAGGCGCCATCAATACATGTTCAATGGATGCACCTGGAGGCAGAGTTAACTTACCCGTTAGAGGCTCACCTTGACTACGCGCTGAAGGCAATTCAAGCGGATCCACAGAATAACTTCGCCCTGTTGTGTCAAGGAATACCGCCGCCTGATTTGACTTACCTCGCGCAGCCCCTTTAAAACCATCTCCCGCTTTATAATTTAGGTTAGTCGGCTCGATATCATGCCCTTTAGCACTTCGCACCCACCCCATATCAGAAAGCACAACGGTAATCGGTTCTGACGGTAAAATTTCATGTTCGCTCATTGCTTTCGCTTCTTCACGCTCATGCAATGGGGAGCGACGGTCATCACCGTAATCTTTGGCGTCAGCTTGAATCTCTTTTTTAATCAGCGTATTTAAACGTCTTTCAGACCCAAGAATCTCTTGTAAATCATCGCGCTCTTTGGCTAATTCATCTTGCTCGCCACGAATTTTCATTTCTTCAAGCTTGGCTAAATGGCGTAATTTTAACTCTAAAATAGCTTCAGCTTGGGTATCACTGATATTAAAACGTGACATTAAAACCGCTTTGGGTTCATCTTCTGTACGAATAATTTCAATGACTTCATCAATATTCAGATAAGCAATCAATAAACCATCTAAAATATGTAAGCGTCTTAATACTTTTTCTAACCTGTGATTTAAGCGATTACGTACAGTTTGGCGACGGTAAGCAATCCACTCATTTAAGATCTCAACAAGCCCTTTTACCGCAGGTCGGTTATCTAAACCAATCATATTAAGGTTAACGCGATAACTACGCTCTAAATCCGTTGTCGCAAATAAATGCGTCATAACCTGTTCAAGGTCAACACGATTACTACGTGGAACTATCACCAAACGTGTTGGGTTTTCATGGTTAGATTCATCGCGTAAATCTTCAACCATAGGCAATTTTTTCGCGCGCATTTGGCTGGCGATTTGTTCTAAGACTTTCGCCCCAGAAACTTGATGAGGGAGAGCCGTGATAACAGCATTACCATCTTCTTTTTCCCACACCGCACGCATGCGTACAGAGCCGCGCCCATTTTGATAAATCTTACGAATATCATCACGGGAAGAAATAATTTCTGCTTCCGTAGGGAAATCAGGTCCCGGCACAAATGCCATGATGTCATCAAGATTTAGCGTAGGTTTATCCAGTAAAGCAACCAAAGCTTGAGCCACTTCTCGGGCGTTATGTGGTGGAATATCTGTCGCCATCCCAACCGCAATACCCGTTGTACCGTTTAACAAAATATTTGGCAAACGTGCAGGCAACATTTTGGGCTCGTTTAGCGTACCATCAAAGTTTGGTACCCAATCGACGGTGCCATGACCAAGTTCACTGAGTAAAATTTCAGCGTATTTGGATAGTCGTGATTCGGTATAACGCATTGCTGCGAATGATTTAGGGTCATCCGGTGCCCCCCAGTTTCCTTGACCATCCACCAGCGGATAACGGTAAGAAAACGGCTGCGCCATCAAGACCATCGCTTCATAACAAGCTCTATCACCGTGTGGATGATATTTACCGAGAACATCACCCACAGTTCTGGCGGATTTTTTATATTTTGCAGTGTTGCTTAAGCCAAGTTCTGACATTGCATACACAATACGGCGCTGAACAGGTTTAAGCCCATCGCCAATAAACGGTAATGCCCTATCCATGATGACGTACATCGAATAGTTCAGATAGGCATTTTCAGTGAAAGCATGAAGCGGTAAGCGCTCTACGCCATCATGAGTAATTTCACTCATTCAATTCGTTCCTTTCTCATCGCAATTCGGATATTAGACATCAATTTCAGCCATATCGCCTTTTTCTTGCAGCCAATTACGGCGATCTTCAGAGCGTTTTTTCGCAAGAAGCATATCCATGACCGCAAGTGTTTCTTGGTAGTTTTCATCATCGATAATTAGCTGTACAAGACGACGAGTATTTGGATCTAATGTCGTTTCACGTAATTGCAGTGGGTTCATTTCCCCCAGCCCTTTAAATCGCTGAACATTGGGTTTACCTCGCTTGCGGCTAAGGCGTTCAAGTACAGCATTTTTTTCGCTTTCATCAAGGGCGTAAAACGTTTCTTTGCCTAAATCGATACGATATAACGGCGGCATTGCCATATAGACATGCCCTGCTTTTACTAATGTTGGGAAATGACGGACAAATAACGCACATAGCAATGTAGCAATGTGCAAGCCATCGGAGTCCGCATCCGCAAGGATGCAAATTTTCCCATAGCGTAATTGACTAAGGTCTTCGCTATCAGGGTCTATTCCAATAGCAACAGAGATATCATGTACCTCTTGGGAAGCTAAAACCTCATCAGAAGACACTTCCCATGTATTGAGAATTTTACCGCGTAGCGGCATGATAGCTTGGTATTCGCGGTCACGCGCTTGTTTTGCAGAGCCCCCTGCGGAGTCCCCTTCTACAAGGAACAATTCCGTCATACTCAGGTCTTGCGAGCTACAATCGGCTAATTTACCCGGTAAAGCAGGGCCACTGGTGAGTTTTTTACGCACCACTTTTTTCGCTGCACGCATTCGACGCTGCGCGCTAGAAATTGCCATTTCTGCAAGCTGTTCAGCCACTTGCACGTTTTGGTTAAGCCATAAACTGAAGGCATCTTTTACCACGCCCGAAACAAACGCAGCGCATTGACGAGAAGACAGACGCTCTTTGGTTTGCCCCGCAAATTGTGGATCTTGCATTTTAACGGAAAGCACATAAGTACAACGCTCCCAAATATCATCTGCTGAGAGCTTAACACCACGAGGCAATATATTGCGGAATTCGCAAAATTCACGCATCGCATCGAGCAACCCTTGGCGTAAACCATTAACATGGGTTCCACCTAGTGCTGTTGGGATAAGGTTAACGTAGCTTTCCGTCAGTAATTCACCACCTTCAGGCAACCAAAGCAACGCCCATTGTGCGGCTTCTGTTTCCCCTGAAAATTCACCTGTAAATGGCTTTGGAGGTAACGCTTCAAGGCCGTCAATTGACTCCATTAGGTAATCGGTCAACCCGTCACTGTAGCACCAACTTTGCTCTGTATCGTTGAGCTTATCCTTAAACGTGATTTTCACGCCAGGGCATAAAACAGCTTTGGCTTTTAAATTATGAGTTAAACGAGTTACTGAAAATTTTGGACTATCAAAATAGCTGCCATCTGGCCAAAAATGCACGCTAGTCCCTGTGTTGCGTTTTCCACAAGTCCCTATTACATGTAAATCTTCAACCTTATCGCCATTTTCAAAGGCAATTTGATACACTTGGCTATCACGACGAACAGTAACTTCAATACGTTTTGATAACGCATTGACGACAGAAATCCCGACACCATGCAAACCACCTGAGAATTGGTAGTTTTTATTGGAGAATTTCCCCCCCGCATGTAATTGCCCCAGGATCAGCTCAACCGCTGACACTTTCATTTCTGGGTGAATATCGACAGGCATACCGCGCCCATCATCAATTACTTCAAGGGATTGATCGGCATGTAAAATAACCTCAATATGGCTCGCGTGCCCCGCAAGCGCTTCATCGACGCTATTATCAATTACTTCTTGAGCCAAATGGTTCGGTCGACTGGTATCGGTATACATCCCCGGACGACGGCGAACAGGCTCTAAACCACTGAGGACTTCAATGGCCTCTGCGTTATAACTAGATTGAGTCATGTTGTCATTCTGCGGTAATAGGTGATTAATTGAACTATTCAATCAGTGAGTTACTGTTGATAATAACAGTGTTCATACGTTTTGACACTATTTCTCTGCCAATTGTAGGAAATCAACAATTTGAGAAAAGTAAGCGTCAAAACCAATAAAGGCATGATTACCGTCAGGTTCCACAGTTTGTTTGCACTTTGAAAGATAGGCAACAGCCTCTCGATAATCAAGTACTTCATCGCCCATTTGTTGTAACAACCAGATAAGCTGAGGGGAAGTTAATCTTTCAATGTATAAGGATTTTAGCTCATGAATGTGCTTTTCTTCCAACACATATTGTTCATGAGTATATGGGTTTGTATTGTCGCCTAAGTAATCTTGCAGTAAATCAAAAGGACGTACCGCAGGGTTTACGACGACAGCAGGAAGCTGATAACGTTCTGAAAACCAAATTGAAAAATAACCGCCGAGCGAAGAGCCGACTAACCCCATTTTCTCATGCGGATGCTGTTGGACAATATCATCCAACATAGCTTGAGCTTGCTGAGGGTAATTCGGTAACTGCGGTACAATCATATTAATTTGCGGATAATTCACCTCAATCCATTGCTTTAAGTTATTAGCTTTAGCTGATTGAGGGGAACTATTAAAACCATGAATATAAAGTAGAGTTGACATAAGCGAATTAATAACCGTCTGAGTCAAGGTCAGGGCTAAATTCCCTTGTATCTAAGCGATGAACGCGGGTTGTAATATGCCTTTGCCCTTGCTCATTAATACTTAATTCTAAATATCGCCAACCTGGCGCGACGGTATCAAGCGCAAAATTAGTACAGTGAGGCTTAAATTGCACACAGGTAGAAGGCGTTGCCAACAACCGAATACCGTGCCAGTTTTCATCCATTTCTTGGTGAATATGGCCACATAGCATCGCTTTAACATTTGAGTAGCTTTTTAAATAATCAGCTAAAATATGTGAATTTCTCAAACTGTGCTGATCAAGCCAAGTACAACCCGAGGCTAGAGGATGGTGATGCAGCATAATCAATGTAGTACGTTCAGGTTCAGCATCTAAGCTGGCTTTCATCCACTCTAACTGTTGTTCAGAAAGCTCGCCATGAGGTACATCTTGAAGTTGGCTATCAAGCATCAAGATTTGCCACTCATCACCAATTAAAACTTGTTTAGCGCTTGAAATCCCAGCAATTCTGAGTGTTTTGACCATAGCCGGTGGATAGTCATGATTACCAGGAAGCCATACGCAAGGAGCAGGAATACGCGCAATACCATCCGCAAAATGCTGATAAGCTTGTGGTGATTGGTCTTGAACTAAATCCCCTGTCGCCACAATTAAGTCGATTGGGAGATTTTCCTCTGAGATAGCATCAAGTACCGCCTGATAGCTACGGTAAGTATTTACCCCTAAAAGCGTATTTTCTGTATTAGCAAAAAGATGCGTATCAGTAACCTGTAAAATTCTCACAACTTTAGAGTTCTTTGCAGTCACTTCAAGCTGGCTGTCCAAAAGTATTCCTTTTCTTAAATATTATTTAGTACCTAATCTATTCATTACAACTATATAAAAGCTCAACATACTTACAACTATCTTAAAGCTTTACTTTCCAACTTTCTGATAATCAGCACACACTTCATCAGATTAATCGTTATTTAACACAGTTTCATCCACTTTTCATGAAGTTTTTGATAGTGAAGTTGTAACCATTGAATCGCTATCACTGTTGCTGCATTATCAATTGTGCCGTCTTCAACCCATTGAAAAGCTTGCTCTCGACTAACCACATGTACGCAAATATCTTCATTTTCTGACGCTAGCCCATGAACACCTTTCGCTTGGCTGCTATCAACTTCACCGATAAATACATGCATACGTTCAGTCGTACCGCCAGGGCTAGAAAGATAACTTACCGCTTTTTCAGTGCGACCAATAATAAGCCCAGCTTCCTCAACGGCCTCACGACGAATAACCTCTTCCGGTGATTCGTTTTGCTCTATCATTCCAGCTACTGCTTCAAGTAACCAGGGTGTTTCACTAGTCTCAATCGCTGGCAACCGAATTTGTTCAATTAAAACAACACTATCTGCTTTCGGGTCATAGGGTAAAACCACGCCGGCATGACCGCGTTCAAAAACTTCACGGCGAATTTCTTTACTCCATCCCCCCGCGAAAAGGCGATGACGAAATTGATATTCAACCATTTGAAAAAAACCGTTAAATAATTTACGCTTGGATATAATTTCAACATCATTTTTGCCGTATTTAATTGGCTGCTCTATTTGTTTTGTCATTTCATTCTCCAAACCCAATTATTCCATCTTAAGGAAATAATTGTGGATTAAAACAGTTTTTAAGGTTTTTTAACCTTAGATGAGGTAATGTTTAATAAATTGAGACAAAATGGCACAAAAGGCTACCGTTAATAGAAGTGATACTCTGTTACAATAAGCGCCATTATTCAAATCAAAGAGCAACGTAGTGTCTGTTTTTAATAACTGTCTCTAAAACGGATAATTTAATATCTATCGCCTAGTTAGGCATGGTACGTTTTAGGCAACAGACTCAACTTAATTTGCTGTTTAATCAAGGAATCAAAATGAAGAAACTGCTTCCCCTTTTAATTTCGATGAGTTTTGTGGGTCTCAGTACCAATAGCTATGCAGAAGATTTACTACAGGTTTACCAAAAATCCAAAGAAAGTAACCCTGAATTAAGAAAATCATTAGCTGAACGTAATCAAGCTTTTGAAAAAATTAATGAATCTCGCAGCCCATTATTGCCACAATTAGGTTTAGGTGCAGGAGCTAGCTACGGCAGTGGTTACCGTGACGCAAGAAATACTGAAAGCACAGGTTTAAATGCTTCACTGAAACTCACTCAAGTTGTGTTTGATATGTCGAAATGGCGTCAATTGACTATCCAAGAAAAAACCGCGGGTATTTCTGATGTCACATACCAAACAAGTCAACAGCAATTAATTTTAGATACTGCAACTGCGTATTTTAATGTGTTAAAAGCGATTGACGCGTTATCTTATATTGAAGCAAATAAAGAAGCCGTTTATCGCCAATTAGACCAAGTTACACAACGCTTTAACGTTGGCCTTGTTGCCATTACCGACGTGCAAAACGCCCGTGCAAACTATGATAGCGTTATTGCACAAGAAGTCGCTGGCCGCAATGATTTAGAAAATGCGATTGAAAAACTGCGTCAAGTCAGTGGCGTGTACTACAGCCAACTTGCTTCTTTAAATATCGACCGCTTTAAAACCAATGAGTTGGGCGATATCAACGCTATCCTAAAAGAAGCAGAAGAGCGTAACCTCAGCCTATTAAGCGCACGTTTAGCACAAGATGTTTCTCGTGAAAATATTCGCTTAGCAGAAACAGGCCACATGCCAACAGTTAACTTAGATGCATCAACATCAGTCACAAATAGTTACCAACACGGCAGCGGTTATAATACTCCATATGGTGGTGGTGCGACCAACAGCTATAATGGTCAAAATAGCATTGGCTTAAATTTAAGCATTCCACTGTATACTGGTGGCGCAGTCAGTTCTCAAGTTGAACAAGCACAATATGGTTTCCAAGGTGCTAGTGAACAACTAGAAAGCGTTTACCGTAATGTGATTCAGTTAGTTCGCTCATCATTTAATAACGTATCATCGTCAATCAGTAGCATTAATGCCTACAAACAAGTCGTTGTTTCCGCACAAAGCTCATTAGATGCAATGGAAGCTGGCTATCAAGTAGGAACTCGTACCATTGTTGACGTGTTGACAGCAACAACTGCGCTATACCAAGCGAAACAAAACCTGTCTAATGCACGTTATGACTACATGATTAACCAACTGAATATCGAATTTGCTCGTGGCACATTGAACGAAGACGATATTGCCCGCCTAAATGCAAATTTAGGTAAAGAGATTTCAACCTCTGCAAGTAGTATTATTCGTAATACCAACGCGCCAAAAATGAATTAAAATTCTTAGTTTATTTGAAAATGATATAATGACCCGCTTATATAGCGGGTTATTTTTTGAAGGAAGCCAAGTAAATCGTTTAGAATTGCTAATTTGCACTAATTGAACCGCTTACAACCCCTTTTCATTAGCCTCTGGCACAAATTCAGTTAATTCTCACTCTTATTACTGCGCGCTAGAGCAAAAAACAGCCAATAGTTAACACATTGATATAAAATAAAAATATTATTTTTCCCTTTAACTAATACCATGCTAAATAGGAAAAAATAGCAAAAAGTTATCAAAATGATAAATTCAGCTCATTTCTCCTATATTTCTGCTTTAATTTTCAGCGTTTATCCCCTATCCTAGAGCTAACATCTAAAAACATCTTACTTAATTAAATTCAGGGTAATTACCATGACCATGAAGCGTACCAAAGATATTAATCAGAGCGCCTTCCGTAAGTCTTGGCGTTCATACCGTTTAGCGCCTGTGGCTGTTGCGGTCAGTGCCGTATTTATGCTTTCCGCTTGTGAAGAAAGTGATGAAACCGTCTCATTGTACACAAACGCACAAGACTGTAGCCAAGCGAACCCATCACAAGCAGAACAGTGCACTATCGCCTACAATAATGCGCTACAAGAAGCCGCTAAAACTGCACCTAAATATGAAACTCAAGCTGACTGTATTGCTGAGTTTGGTGAAGCTATGTGTACTCAAGCTCCGGCTCAAGCAGGTATTGCAGGCACTAGCTCAACAAATGGTGAACAAACGGCTCAAGCACAAAGCAGCGGCGGTAGCATGTGGATGCCATTAATGATGGGTTATATGATGGGCCGTATGATGGGCGGTAGCGCTGCATCACAACCATTATTCAGCTCAAAAAACCCAGCTAGCCCTGCCAATGGTAAGTTTGTTGACGCTTCAGGTAAAAGCTATGGCCCTGCTGTTGCAGGTGGCCGTTCCATGAGCGTACCAAAAACAGCCATGGCACCTAAACCACCAACAACTTCAACAGTTACCCGTGGCGGTTTTGGTGACACCGTAAATAAACAAGCGATGGCACAGCGTTCATCTTCTTCTGCAAAATCAACCTCTTCTTCCCGTTCGATGGGTGGTTGATAAGTAATGAAACGAGTTCCTATAGTAGAGCGCCCAAACTGGCGCGAAAAAGCTTCTGAGTTTGGCTTTGAATTTCATACTATGTATGGTGAGCCCTACTGGTCAGAAGATGCGTATTACCAATTTACTATGGCACAAATTGAAGAAATAGAAGATGCAACCGAGCAGTTGCATCAAATGTGCCTAAAAGTGGTTGAACGTGTTGTTGAAAGCGATGAGTTAATGGCACGTTTTCAGATCCCTAAGCATTGTTGGGAATTTGTTCGCAGCTCATGGAAAAGCGAACAACCTTCGTTATATTCTAGGCTTGACCTCGCTTACGATGGTATTAACCCTCCTAAGCTTTTAGAAAATAACGCGGATACTCCAACCTCATTATACGAGTCTGCATTTTTCCAATGGATCTGGTTAGAAGATCAAATTGAAGCAGGGAAATTACCTGAAAATGCCGATCAGTTTAATAGTATTCAAGAGCAATTGATCGAACGCTTTACGCAATTAAAAGATCAGTATGGTTTTCGCTTGTTGCATATGTCTTGTTGCCGTGACACTGAAGAAGATCGCGGTACCGTTCAATATCTACAAGACTGTGCAAATGAAGCGGGTATTGCCACTGAATTCTTATATATCGATGAAATTGGCCTAGGTGAAAAAGGTGAGTTTTCGGATACCCAAGATCAGGTGATTAGTAACCTGTTCAAGTTATATCCATGGGAATTTATGCTAAGAGAAATTTTCTCGACTAAATTGCAAGACGCTGGCGTACGCTGGTTAGAACCTGCATGGAAGAGCATCATTTCTAACAAAGCTTTATTGCCTATGTTGTGGGAAATGTTCCCAGATCACCCAAATTTACTGCCTGCCTATTTTGCGGATGGCAAAACCCAGCCAGAACTCGAAAAATACGTTATTAAGCCATTATTTTCTCGTGAAGGCGCTAATATCCGTATTATCGAAAATGGTAAAGAAATTGCAGCCGCAGACGGCCCATACGGCGAAGAAGGTATGATTATTCAACAGTTCCATCCACTTCCACAATTTGAAGGTAACTACACCTTAGTCGGAAGCTGGTTGGTGAATGATCAACCTGCGGGGATCTGTATTCGTGAAGACAAAGAATTGATCACTCAAGACTTATCACGTTTTTACCCACATACGATCATCGACTAATCGTATTTAGCGTTAAAAGGAAAGCCCAAACATAGCAATATGATTTGGGCTTTTTGTTAGTCAATTATATTGCAGAAAACTTACCCTACCTGAATAGACAACATACTTAACGATGCCGACACAATTCCTTCAATCGGTGTACTGATCTCTTCTTGACCATCCCAAGTTCCTAAAATAGGTAAAATAGGCAAGTAATGTTCTGGTGATGGGTTAGATAATTTACCATCCTCCCGTTCTAATCCTTTAGTCAGTGGGTGAGGCGTTTCATGACTTTGCAGATTGTCATATACAAATTTTTCAAAAGATATTGCCCACGGGTACGGCTCAGCATGAGAGTTCTGCCAATTCATCGCCCGTAAATTGTGGACAACATTGCCACTGCCCATAATCAGCACGCCTTTCTCCCTTAAAACACTCAATTTTTTACCGAGTTCATAGTGCCAAGTGGCGGGCTTGCTACCATCGATACTCAGTTGGATCACGGGGATATCCGCTTCTGGATACATACGCAGCAAAATTTCCCATGTACCGTGGTCTAATCCCCACTCTTGTTCATCAAGGTAAATTGGCTCAGGGGCGAGTAATGAAACAACTTGCTGAGCTAATTCAGGAGAACCAGAAGCTGGATATTCGATTTGATACAAGGCTTCGGGGAACCCGCCAAAGTCATGAATCGTTTTTGGTTTTAACATCGAAGTCACAGCAGTACCGCGCGTATACCAATGGGCTGAAATCACCAAAATTGCGCGTGGCCGAGGTAAGGCTTTACCGAGATTTTCCCACGCTTGAGTGTAAGGGTTATCCTCAATCGCATTCATTGGGCTACCATGACCAATAAAAATGGCAGGGATCTTATTTTTTACCATCGAAGTATTTAATGACATGATGATTTCAACTCCAACTCAATTAGTTTCTCCCTACAGCATACGCTTTCCAGCAAAAAACACAGTGGGCTAATTATGAGTATGATCATCAAAAAAATTGAAAAGGCCACGAGGTGTGCAACTCAGTGGCCTTTATAACATTCTATATGCTTAACAGACTATTTATTACCTAAATAACTAAAACCATTACATTAGATAATATTCAAGATATGACGAGAAAAAAGATTAGCTCGCTTTCTTTTCCTGCAACTGACGATACTGAACTAAGTCTTCAATCGTCACTACAGTCAAACCATGTTGCTTACCAAACGCAGCCACTTCAGGGGTACGAGCCATAGAACCATCATCATTGGTTAACTCACACAACACACCAGCTGGCTTGAAACCTGCCAATATTGCTAAGTCGATAGACGCTTCAGTATGACCACGACGCGTTAATACCCCGCCTTCACGGCCACGCAGAGGGAAAACATGTCCTGGGTGGTTAAGGTCTGAAGGAACGGCGTTATCTGCAATTGCGGCACGAATAGTGGTGATACGGTCTGCGGCAGAAACACCTGTCGTCACACCTTGTACGGCTTCAATGGTCACAGTAAAGCCTGTTTGATTTTGGCTCGTATTGTTATCTACCATCATAGGTAGTTTGAGTTGCTTGCGGCGCTCTTCAGTAATACAAAGGCACACGATCCCACTGCTATAACGAATGGTAAATGCCATTTGCTCGGCAGTCATAGTTTCTGCTGCAAAAACTAAATCGCCTTCGTTCTCACGATCTTCATCATCAAGAACAAGAACACCTTTACCTTGGCGTAATGCCTCGATAGCATTTTCAACACGTTCGATAGGATTGCCAAATACAGAAAGTAGCGAATGATCCATGGTAAAAAACCTCTTAAATAGTTATTAACTAGTTACCAGAATCAAGGCAGTCTTAGGAATACGAGAAATGGTGAATATATAAATAGCCAATAAAAGGCATTTACCTATTCAGGTATGCAGAACACTATTGTGCATAATCGCACAAACATGCAGATACTGTTAATTCTCTCCCATCCGGACTATAACCGTCGGCCCCAGATTCACACTGGGTCTGCTGACCTTTACCATAAAAATGATAAAGCGCTCGCGGGCTTCATGCGTGATGCATGTTTACCGCCGGTGGGGACTTTCACCCCGCCCTGAGATATACGCAATTAATATAACGCCAATAATTCAAGTTCGCAACGATGATAATCAAAATTGGCGAATGACTCACACTTTTAGCCAAAAAACATGAATAAAAACTTAGAGTTATCAAGGTTAATTTCACTACCGGCTCTAAACCTCTCTCTAAATAATTCAAGCTAGCGCAAGGCAGCAAGAGGTATTAAACTAGTCCCAACAATTCACAACAATATTTTGATAAACTTAAGGACCCGCGAAATGCTCGATCCGAAAAAAATTGAACAAGTTGCCCGCCAAATTCAAGGCGCTTTACCACAAGGCGTACGCGATTTAGGTGAAGATTTTGATAAAAAACTGCGTTCACTGTTACAATCACAACTCGGCAAATTAGACTTAGTCAGTCGTGAAGAATTTGATATTCAAACTCAAGTCTTATTACGCACCCGTGAAAAATTAGCGAAGATGGAACAACGCGTCAGCGCACTCGAAGCCCATTTAAATGTAGAAGAAAAAACGGCTGAGTAATTAAATTGAAAAAGTGGCACCGATTAAGGCGTCACTTTTGTTATTTGATATTCAGTTCACGCTCAAGCAGCTGAACAATATACTGATTTTTAGAAACATTATGCTCAGTTGTTACCGCATTTAAATAAGCCTCTAAGCGGCTTGGGTAACGCAGCGTAAATGACTTTACCGTTTCTTGTTCTTTGAACGGGTTAATCCCCTCTTCTTGGCAACCTTCGATGTATTCTGCTAAAGAAATTCGCGCTTCTTTTTTTAACCCTTCAATGCTATCAGAAACAAAATCACAGTAACCACTTACATCTAAAAACTTACCACGAAACGCTTTAATTTCAGCTTCATAGATAACAGATGCAGGATGGCCGTCTATCGTCATCACATTACTGCTTTTAATCATATTCCACCCCTATCGTATTTTCCATGACGTCATATTGTGATATCAAAATCTAAAGCAAAAAAAATATGACGTCAATATTTGACGCCATATTGATTTTAAATAAATAAAAACCTCACGGCGTTTTTACATACCCACGTGAGGTTATTAACTTGCTAATTAATAATGATAAATTAACTGGTTTTCATGATATTTTTGATGATATTGGTTGTAGAAATACCATCTTCAAAGTTAAGTACTTTAACTTCGCCTCCCGCGGCCCATACCTCCGCACTGCCCGCGATCTCTTCAGGTCGGTAATCCCCCCCTTTAACTAAGATATCAGGCAAAACTTCTGCGATTAGACGCTGTGGAGTGTCCTCTTCAAAAGCCACGACCCAATCTACTGCCCCTAAAGCCCCTAGTACAGTCATACGCTGTTCTAATGGGTTAACTGGACGTGTTTCACCTTTTAAGCGGCGTGTCGAAGCATCACTATTTACAGCCACAATTAGGCGGTCACCCAATTTACGCGCGTTAGCTAAATAAGACACATGCCCAGCATGGAGAATATCAAAACAGCCATTAGTCATCACTACACGTTCACCGCGCAGTCTTGCATTCTCAACCGCTTGTTTTAATTCACTTTCAGTCATAACACCAAAACCAGTGTCAGCACGGCCACGAATAGCGTTTTCTAATTCAATAGGCGAAACCGTTGAAGTCCCTAATTTGCCCACCACCACGCCTGCTGCGGCATTAGCTAGTGCGCAGGCTTCATGTAATGGGCGGCCAGATGCAATAGAGGCAGCGAGAACACCAATAACCGTATCCCCTGCCCCCGTCACGTCAAACACTTCTTGTGCTTGAGTCGGTAAATGCAATGGGGCTTCATCACGGCGAATTAAGCTCATACCTTGTTCTGAGCGCGTAATTAGCAGCGCTTTAAGCTCCAATGACTGAAGCAGCTTCATGCCTTTTTCTTCAACGTCTTGGTTGTTTTTACATGGCCCAACAATCGCTTCAAACTCAGACATATTTGGAGTCAATAAAGTTGCCCCACGGTAACGTTCGAAATTGTTTCCTTTCGGGTCAATCAAGACTGGAACATTGGCCTTGTTGGCGAGCGCTATCATCTTCTCAACATGAGTTAACGCCCCTTTTGCATAGTCAGACAGCACTAGTGCGCCGATGTGTGGCAGTGCTTGTTCTATGCGCTCCAGTACAGGGGCAACATCCACGTTTTCAAAACCTTCTTCAAAATCGAGGCGAATAAGTTGCTGATTACGTGAAAGTACGCGTAATTTAGTAATGGTTGGATGGGTGGGGATAGCCACAAAATCACAACGAACCTGCACGGCATTTAAATTTTTAGTGAGTGCTTTTGCCGCGTCATCAATTCCAGTTAACCCCACAAGGCGTGAATTTGCACCCAATGACGCAATATTCATCGCGACGTTAGCCGCACCACCGGGACGCTCTTCGACCATTGTGACTTTAACAACCGGGACAGGGGCTTCTGGCGAGATACGGTTTGCGGGACCATGCCAATAACGGTCTAACATAACATCACCAACCACCAGCACACCGGCTTGTTTATAATCCGGAAGAGTTACTTTCATCCTGCACTCCAGTCTTAAAAAGGAAATCTGATAATAATTAGCAACAATACTAGCATATTGCGCTGTTTAGCTAAATAAAATGCGTTTGTTCTTTATTCTTCAAGCCATTTTTGCCAACTTGCTAAAACTTGTTCACGTTGCTGAGAAAATTGGCTTATCTCAACACGGCTTGGCAGTGATTGTAATGCTAAGTGATGGAGCTCATTACGCATTGTGACATACGCTAGAGTTAAAGCATTCGCTTCATCTTCTGGCATAAAACCATACTGCGCCATCAACTCGAAAATACGCACATTATCAGACCAACGTGTTAGCGCATTATTTTCTGCGGCAAAACGCAAAACTAAGTATTGTGCGATAAATTCAATATCAGTGATCCCACCAGGATCCGCTTTTAAGTCGAATTCATTAACTTGATGACTTCCTAGGTGCTGATGCATTTTCAACCGCATATCACGCACTTGCTGTTGCAAAGTTTTAGGGTCTCTTGGCATACACAGAGTTTCGTGGCGAGTCTGTATAAATTGCCGTTGTAAATCCTCATCACCAAACACCATTCGAGCTCGAATTAGCGCTTGATGTTCCCATGTCCAAGCATCATTTTTTTGGTAATCATCAAATGATTGTATGGTACTGACCAACATTCCTGATTCACCAGAAGGCCTGAGTCGCGCATCAACTTCATACAACACACCAGAAGGGGTTCGAGTACTAAACAAATGAATAATACGCTGAGCAACACGCAAGTAAAATTGGCGAGCATCAATGGAACGTTCACCATTGGTGACAACATCTAAAGGGCAATCGAAGAGAAAAACGAGGTCTAAGTCAGAGCCATAGCCCAGTTCCCAGCCGCCTAGCTTTCCATAACCTAATACCGCAAACCCATATTGTTTTTTGTCACTTTGCTCTAGATGCGCTGGCTCACCATAGCGTTTTACCATTTTTTGCCACGCTTGGTGGACCACCGCATCAATAATTGCTTCCGCAAGGTAAGTCAGATGATCACTGACTTTCATTACCGGCAAAACACCTGAAATATCTTCAGCAGCAATACGCAATAATTGAGCTTGTTTGAATTGACGTAATGCTTCAAGTTGTTGTTCTTCGTCATCTTCAGGAACGCGCATTAAATATTGGCGCAGCTCATCACGGTAGGCCGTTAGCGGTAAGGGTTGGTATAATGATTGAGGGTCGAGCAACTCATCAAGTAACAATGGGTGGCGAGCTAATTGTTCCGCTATCATAGGTGAAGCCGCACATAAACGAATAACGTGCGTCAAAACCTCATCAAATTCAAGCATTAACTCTAGGTAAGTTGTGCGGCTAACAATGCTCAGTAACAGTGGTGTGATGCGCTCAATGACTTGCCCTGCATCATCACGCTCACCGACTTTAGCCAATAATTTAGGCATTAATTCATCAAGAACATCTCGCCCTCGAGGACCAATGGTGCGTTTATTGAGATCATGACGGAACATCACTATACCGTGAATGATACGTTGTGCAATCTCTTCACTTTTAGACGGCAAATAGCTGGCTAATTCTTCTTTTGATAATTCACTTTGCCATAATGTGATATAAATTTCATCGAATACATCAATGTTCTCAGAGTCATCTTCCTGGCCTATTTGCTCGGTGAATATTTGATGCACAGCTGCCATTTTCTGACTCAAAACCTGATAAAATGCAGGCCAATCAGCAAAGCCCATCCCCCATGCTAAACGCGCTTGGTTTAAAGCCTCTTCAGGGAGTGTTTGTGTCTGTTGGTCATCGATACTTTGCAGTAAGTTTTCGACTCTACGCAAGAAAAGGTAGCCATCTTGTAGAATATTAACCTGATCTTCGGTTAACAATGCGAGTTCACGGATCCCTTGTAACGTTGAAAATAAAGATTGCGACTGTAAAACAGGTTCTCGTCCACCTCGAATGAGTTGGAAAACCTGTGAAACAAATTCAACTTCGCGGATCCCCCCAGCGCCTAATTTGATGTTATTGACCAAACCACGACGCCTAACCTCTCGCTCAATCATATTTTTCATATTGCGTAAGGATTGGATCACGCTAAAGTCGATATAGCGACGATAAACGAAAGGACGCAAAAGCTTTCGCAAACACTCCTCATAATGGAGGCTATCAGCGCCCATAATACGGGCTTTAACCATCGCATAGCGTTCCCAGTCTCGCCCTTGTTCTTGGTAATAATCCTCAAGTGCAGAAAAGCTAAAAACCAGCGGACCACTATCTCCAAATGGGCGTAAACGCATATCTACCCGATAAACAAAGCCATATTCCGTCACTTGATCGAGTACGCGGATCAATTTTTGCCCTAAACGCGTAAAAAATTGCGCATTATCTAACTCTTTTCGGCCACCTTGGGTAACCCCATTTTCTGGATAAGCAAAAATCAGGTCAATATCAGAAGAAAAATTGAGCTCTCGGCCCCCCAACTTCCCCATCCCTAAAACCAACAGCGGCTGCGGTTTTCCTTCTGCATTACAAGGTGTTCCCCATGACTGACGATATTCTTGATACAACCAGTCTCGCGCTGCAACAACCAAGCTTTCCGCCAATATACTGAGCTGATAAATCGTTTCTTTTTGCGTGCTTATTTCTAGCACTTGCATCCATGCACAGCGCACTAACATATGATGACGAAATGAGCGCAACACTCGCATCAAGTGGTCTTCGTTGCTAACAGATGACAAATCTTGAGCTAACCATGATGCATAACTTTTCCATTCATCGGCTTGTGGTGGTCGAGAGCGAATTTCAAGTAAAAAACGCGGATGTGCTAATACTTGCTTTAACACAAAATCACTGAATGCAAGCACTTGAATTTCTTGTTTATTTAACGGTAATAATTCATTCGCTTGTTCCGCTAACTGGCTTAAAACGCGTTCACCTTGGCTTTGTAATAACTCAGGAAAAGCATGCATATTATCAATACCTTAATGGGCTTCTTGATAGGTTAAAGCACTTAACCACTGGATAAAGGCTAATTTACACTTTAACCACTGGCTGCTATAGCAAAAATCCTCAGCACTAATTGCTTCACCGGCAATATCTGAACGTAATTGTTCCAGTGGAGTGTCATGGATAAAGTGAGGTACAGAATTTTGGTAATGCACTAAAAATGCCTGAACAAAACGTAAAAACTCACTGAAGCCTTGGCGTGCATTGCTGCCATTTGCTAACCAGTAGTCTTCATGCTGCTGGCAAAGTAATTGCATATGCGTTAATGATTTTTCGAGGGGGTACTCTTCATAGTCAAACACCGAATTTGGAGGAGTTAATGGCGCTTTTGTCGGCGATAACAATGAATAACCACGTGCAGCTTTGCTAAGTGATGACAAATGTAAGCCGTCGATATCTGCAAATTTCTTCGCTAAATTGAGTACATCAGCAATAAAGCCTTTTTTTAGTTCTAGTTCAAACTCTTGAATAGGCAAATCCTTTGCGCCAGAGGAAATCTCACCTTGGTCAAAAACCACTTCTATTTCGCTATCTTCAAAAGTCACTAACCACTTTTCACGGGTAAAATTGGTGCTAAAGAGGATATTTAATTCAGACTGAAGCTGTGAAACATCAGTGCCTTCAGGCCAAATTTCAGCCGGTAATGCGGCTAAATCAAGCTCAGGTGAATCAATGTCAACATTATATTCAGGCCGTTGGTGTAAGCCGCCTATCGCCTGCCCAGCCGTTTTCATTGTCATTTCATAACGACCATCACAACCGCGGATACGTAAGCCCATATCCCACTGACGTAACTGCTTATTTGCCGTATCAAAGTAGATATTGGTTAACTTCGTCGGCTCACTGTATTGGTGAGACAATGTCGATAGACACTGTCGTACAGCCTCTATTGCGGAACTCTTAGCGGCAAGTTTGAGTTCAACCTCTACGTGGCTCATACATATCCTTATTTAATTATTTCACTTCACTCATATTACCCCAATCAAGCTAAGCTGAGAAAAGAAACTGTGTGATAAACAAAAATTCTACCTGTCATATTTCTTTCAGTGAGTTATATTGAAAACAAAGTAAAAATAAGGGTAATTTAGACAGTTAGGATAGTTCTCATTCTCCTTTAGACTGTAGAGACATCTGCGTTTAGGATTTGCACCCTCGCGTTTTACTCATTAGTATTCAATTAATATAAAACTCATTCACCATCAAAAGACTGTAAATACCATGCGAAAAATTCCATTATTATTAATTTCAATCATGGGGCTAGGCCTTTCCTTAAATTCACATGCAGCAGAAAAACGTTATGTGTCAGATGATTTATCCACATACGTTCATAGTGGACCTGGCACAAAATATCGTATTGTAGGTACGCTCAATGCCGGGGAAGCGGTTGAACTGCTTTCCACAGATAACAAATTTGCACAAGTTCGCGATGAAAAAGGTAGAACGGTCTGGTTACCTGTTGACCAACTCAGCAATACTCCAAGCATGAAAACCCGCATTCCAGAACTTGAAGCTGAGAATCAAAAGCTACGTCAACAACTCGACAATATCGACAGTACGTGGAATACACGAACTGCAGATATGCAGCAAAAAGTGGCTGATAATGACAATATCGTCAGCCAGCTAAAAGCCGAAAATGAAAAATTAAAAAATGAGTTGATCAAATCCGGTAAAAAGCTAGAGATTGCAGAGGTCAACTTAGATGATCGCCGTCGCGAATTAATCTTACAATGGTTTATGTATGGCGGTGGTGTTGCCGGTGTTGGCTTAATTTTAGGTTTGATTTTACCGCACATTATTCCGCGTCGTAAAAAACGTAATGATGGTTGGATGTAATTGAGGCCATTCAAATGAAAGTCTATCTCGTGGGTGGCGCAGTGCGTGACCAACTTCTTGGACTACCTATTTCAGATAGAGACTACGTGGTGGTTGGTACAACCCCCGAGGCAATGCTATCTCAAGGTTTTCAACAAGTAGGAAAGGATTTTCCGGTTTTCTTGCACCCAAAGACCCATGAAGAATACGCTTTAGCCCGAACAGAGCGTAAAATTGGTGCGGGCTATACTGGTTTTAGCTGCTATAGCGCACCTGATGTGACCATTGAAGATGATTTGCTACGTCGCGATCTGACAATTAACGCGATAGCACAAAGTGAATCAGGTGAAATTGTTGACCCATACCAAGGCGTGAAAGACCTCAAGAGCCGTGTTTTACGCCATGTTTCTGATGCATTTTCTGAAGACCCTTTACGGGTCTTGCGGGTTGCTCGTTTTGCTGCTCGCTACTTTGAGCATGGTTTTACTATCGCACCAGAAACATTAACCTTGATGCAAACAATGGCCGCTACAGGGGAATTATCTTACCTCACCGCTGAGCGCGTTTGGACGGAAACAGAAAAAGCGCTGAAATCAAATTCTCCACAGGTGTATTTTGATGTTTTACGCCAATGTGGTGCATTAGCTGTACTTTTTCCTGAAGTTGATGCGTTATTTGGTGTTCCTGCCCCTGAAAAATGGCACCCTGAAATTGATACGGGTATCCACACTCTAATGGTAATGAAAGTGATTGCCGAGCTATCTAATAATGTGGATATTCGCTTTGCTGCCTTATGCCATGATTTAGGTAAAGCGCTGACACCGCCTGATATTTGGCCGAGTCATCCAAACCACGGTGAGGCAGGTATTCCATTAATAGAAACTCTCTGCGCAAGATTAAAAGTACCCACTACGGCTCGTGACTTAGCCCGTCTAGCGGCACGCTATCATGATAAAATTCATGTTATCAATAAATTACCTGCTAATGAGCTAATTGCGATTTTTGATGGGCTTGATAGCTGGCGTAAACCAGAACGTATTGAACAACTGAGTTTAATCAGTGAAGCGGATGCAAGAGGCCGGTTAGGGCTCGAACAGCAAACGTACCCACAAGGGATATATTTCAAGCAGGCTTTTACTATCGCACAAGCGGTTGATGTCAAACCTATCGTTGAACAGGGATTTAAAGGCCCTGAAATTCGCCAAGAACTTACAGAACAACGCATTGAAGCGGTAACAGATTGGCAGCAGCAACAAATCATCTAACGACCATAAAACTGGCGGCTAAACACCGCCAGTCATCATTTAAGCGGTTTTCATGCCTCTTTCTATAATAACCCCAACCTGCTTGGCTCGCGCCACGGCTCCCGGCTTAGCCACCTTAATACGAACCCATGGGCTAGCAAACTGTGTCATCAATAACTGTGCAACTTCTTCAGCAACACGTTCTACTAACCCAAACTTGTTATTCCCTACATGAGCTAGGATAGCCTGACTAACTTTGGCATAATCTAGGCAATATTCTACATTATCGCTCATAGACGCGCGTTTGTTATCCCATCCCATTTCGATATCGAGCACGAGTTTCTGTTCAATATCTTGTTCCCAGTCATATACACCAATCGTGGTGATGACTGATAATTGCTCAATAAATACGATATCCATCACGTCATTTTCTCATTTATGTACTGAATTGATACCACTTCAGCAAAAATATGCGTATTATCCAAGACTGAAGTGAATTTATGGCCTTAACCGTTTTTGGAGTTAGCTATGAGTGCAACCGCGCTTGGCATGATAATCTTCGCCTATCTTTGTGGCTCAGTTTCGAGTGCGATACTGATCTGCCGTTTGGCGAGACTACCCGACCCCCGTCAACACGGCTCTGGTAACCCTGGTGCAACTAACGTATTACGTGTAGGCGGTAAAGCAGCCGCTGCCGGAGTACTCATTTGTGACGTATTAAAAGGGATGATACCAGTTTGGCTTGCTTATTATTTAAATGTGCAGCCATTCTATCTTGGCTTTGTTGCAATTGCAGCCTGTCTTGGGCATATATATCCCATTTTCTTTCGTTTCAAAGGCGGAAAAGGGGTAGCAACCGCATTTGGTTCAATTGCCGCTATTGGTTGGGATCTTTCTGGTTTAGTCGCAGGGACATGGTTACTTACGGTATTGCTTAGTGGTTACTCATCACTCGGCGCGATTGTCAGCGCCTTACTTGCCCCCTTCTATGTTTGGTGGTTTAAACCTGAGTTCACTTTCCCTGTCGCCATGTTGTCTTGTTTAGTGTTAGTTCGCCATCACGGTAATATACAACGCCTTTGGCGCGGTCAAGAAAGCCGTATTTGGCAAAAACTAAAAAACAAAAAGCAAAAAACCAATAAAGAAATAGCCCAAGAAACCAAAGAACAAGAACTAGATGACTAATCGTTAATATGATTTTTCCTAAGAAGAGCTGATTTCAGCTCTTTTTTTATGCTATTTGCCTTGTTTAAAATTTCCAAAAACTCCTCCAATAACAACCGTTCGATATCTCTCCTTAAAACTGTACTGATAGCAATTTGTGCTACGTTACATTTTTGCCATAACCAGCGCACACTTTTAAAAAAAGTTAAATAATTGCAAATTTATTACTAAGGAATATTTAAAAGCTGTCGACTATATAAAAGGAAAATTAAACAATAATAATGGTATTTATAATGAGCAGAACCCCTTATATCACTCAAAACGAATATGTATTAGATGAAAATATCACCTTGATGACAACCAGCGATTTGCAAGGAAATATTGTCCATGCTAATGATTTCTTTGTACAGGTTAGTGGTTATGAATTAGATGAGTTATTAACACGTCCACACAATATTATCCGCCATCCGGATATGCCCAAGGAAGCTTTTGCCGACATGTGGGCAACACTTAAAAAAGGAGAACCTTGGACTGGTATTGTGAAAAATCGTCGCAAAAATGGCGACCATTACTGGGTTCGAGCCAATATCATTCCAATGGAACGAAAAGGGGCTATTACAGGCTATATGTCTATTAGGACACGCGCAACACGTGAAGAAATTGCTACGGTAGAACTCATTTATGACGCAATGAATGAAAATAAAAGCCAACGAAAAATTTTTAAGGGAATTGTGCTTTCTAAAAAAATGCCATTTCACTTTTCAACATATTCAACGCGTTCGCGTATCCGGCTAATCATGAGTTTGTTATTTATTCTTTGGCTCATCATGGCAAGCTTCATTCCCCAGCCAATCGCACCGCTTATGATGATGAGTGCCTGTACATTTATCACGTTACTGATCGGTAATGTGGTATTTGAAAAAATGCTAGCAGCGCCATTGGAAGACATCACCAAACAAGCACTTGGTATTGCACGAGGAAATCGACATAGCGTTAACCATATGCAGCGCACAGATGAAATTGGCTTAATATTACGTTCTATTGGGCAACTGGGGTTAATCTGCCGCTGGTTAATCAAAGATGTCTCCGAACAAGTTGATAACGTTCGCAAAGGCAGTGAATCTTTGGTTTCTGACTGTCATGAATTAGAAACACATACTCAGAGAACCGTCGGATACATGCAACAAACCGTTGCGACAATGAACCAAATGTCCGTTTCTGTAAAAATGAATGCCGATAATACTATTCAAGTTGATCAACTTTCCAATACCACCAGCGAAACCGCAGTCAGTGGGGGCGCAATGATGGAAGCTGTTGTTGATACCATGAATGAAATTGTCAGTAGTACCAGCAAAATCAATTCCATCACTGATGTGATTAAAGACATCGCATTTCAAACTAATATACTCGCGTTAAATGCGGCGGTAGAAGCCGCGCGTGCAGGTGAACAAGGGAAAGGCTTTGCTGTGGTTGCCAATGAGGTCCGTAGCCTTGCAAGCCGCAGTGCAAGCGCAGTGAATGATATTCGCGAATTAATTAATGATTGTGAAAAGAAAGTCAATTCAGGAAAAAATCAAGTCCATACGGCAGGAGATACCATGAAGGAAATTGTTGACCAAATACAAAACGTCACTCAATTGATCACCCATATTAGCCAAGCGACCTCTGAACAAGCGGCTGGTATCGCCGACATTACCCAAGCAGTCAGTGAGCTCGAAACCATCACACAACAAAGTACATTACTGGTAGAGCAAAGCACAGAGACATCAACGATGGTAAAAGCACGCTCAAGCCGACTTGAAGATGCGGTTGTTGTTTTACATTAATATCTAATTGAATAGCAAAAGGGCTGTCATCCAGCCCTTTTTACAAAAAATATGAATTCATTAACAATGATTATTTTTCTAAGGGTGGTAATTCAGCCAAAGGCCAGCGCGGGCGAACTGTTACACCAAGCCCTGCCGTTGTTCCACCTTTAAGACGAATAAGCCCCGCTAACGCAATCATCGCACCGTTATCTGTACAAAACTCAGGGCGCGCATAAAAAACTTCACCACCGCGCTGTTTGAGAACGTCTTCCATTTTAGCTCTGAGAGCTCGATTAGCACTAACGCCGCCGGCCATCACCAAGCGTTTAAAACCAGTTTGCTCCAATGCACGTTTGCATTTAATCGCAAGCGTATCTACCACCGCATCTTCAAAGGCTCTCGCAATATCTGCACGGGTTTGGTCGTCATCCGCATTTTCACGAATAGTATTGGCTGCAAAGGTTTTTAACCCTGAGAAGCTGAAATCCAGCCCTGGTCTGTCGGTCATTGGACGAGGAAAAACAAAACGACCTGCTGTGCCTTGCTCTGCCATTCGAGATAACACAGGGCCTCCAGGGTAGTCTAAGCCTAATAATTTAGCTGTCTTATCAAACGCTTCACCTGCCGCGTCATCGATGGACTCGCCAAGTAGCTCATACTCACCAATTCCCGTCACACTGATAAGCTGGGTATGCCCACCTGAAACCAGTAACGCAACAAAAGGGAATTCAGGGCTTTTCTCTTCTAACATCGGTGCCAATAAATGGCCTTCCATATGGTGAACGGCCACGGCAGGAACATTCCATGCAAAAGCTAATGAACGCCCAACAGTTGCACCAACCATTAAAGCCCCCACCAAACCAGGGCCCGCAGTGTAAGCTACAGCGTCGATGTCTTCACTGGTTAAATTGGCTTCTTTCAACGCTGCTTGAATTAACGGCACTGTTTTACGAATATGATCACGTGAAGCCAATTCAGGCACGACACCACCATAGTCTGCATGAACTTTAATTTGGCTGTATAATTGATTGGCTAATAAGCCACACTCATCATCATAGATTGCGATACCAGTTTCATCGCAAGAGGTTTCGATACCTAAAACACGCATTGCACTACCCTTGTTTATTGCATAACCGCAAGTCTATCACTATTTTCGTTCAATCGCGTAATTAATGTTGTCAAAAGGCTGACTTTCCTGACTGTATAGTCTATAATCAGTCCCCTGTAATAAAAAATTTCGTGTGGCTAATTCTCATTATTATCTGGTTTTGTTTGCTTTTTCATCAAATGAACTGCTGATCAGGTAATCTTGTGTGATTCAATTTTATACGGCACTTTACAAACCCGTACTCATTGAAGTAAAATTCCGCACCATTTTAAATGAAGGCTGGTGAATCAGTACCAGCAACAAACCGATTTCTATTGAGGTGAGAGGCACATGCCGGTAATTAAAGTACGTGAAAACGAGCCATTCGACGTTGCACTGCGTCGTTTCAAACGTTCCTGTGAAAAAGCAGGTGTTTTAGCTGAAGTTCGTCGTCGTGAATTCTATGAAAAACCAACGACTGAACGTAAACGCGCTAAAGCATCAGCTGTAAAGCGTCACGCTAAGAAACTGGCTCGCGAAAACGCACGCCGTACTCGTCTGTACTAATTGTTTGCGGTGAAAGCCGCATTCATTGCAGACGATAGCTAATACAAAACTTTAGTTTCTCTCGTAGTCACTCAGTTTTTGTAGTAGTAAATAGCTAAGCAGTTAAAGGCCGTGCTTTCCACAAGGAAGCGCGGCTTATTATCGTTCATCAACAGGCGAAAAAGAGGCTTATGGCTGGACGAATTCCGCGTTCATTTATCAATGACTTGTTAGCAAGAACCGACATCATTGATTTAGTCGATGCAAAAGTCCCGTTAAAAAAACAGGGTAAAAACCATCACGCTTGTTGTCCGTTCCATAATGAAAAAACGCCTTCTTTTACTGTAAATGGTGAAAGGCAATTTTATTACTGTTTTGGTTGTGGTGCGCATGGCAATGCCATCGATTTTTTGATGAATTACGACAAACTCGATTTTGTCGAAGCTATCGAAGAATTATCTGCACTACACGGCCTTGATGTCCCATATGAAAAAGGAACGGGTTCAAGCCAAATAGAACTTCATCAACGGCAAAATTTATATCAGTTGATGGAAAAAATTAATCAATTTTACTGTGCTGCCTTAAGTCATCCTTCTGCTAATAAAGCGAAAGATTATTTAAGCCAACGTGGTTTAAGCACTGAAATTATAGAGCATTTTTCGATTGGCTTCGCCCCTGCGGGCTGGGACAACTTGCTCAAAAAGTTTGCTGTAAACCCAGAAAGTCGCAAACAGCTTGATGATGCTGGCATGTTAGTGACAAATGATAATGGCCGAGTCTATGACCGCTTTAGAGAGCGTGTCATGTTCCCAATTCGGGATAGGCGCGGTCGTGTGATTGCCTTCGGTGGACGCGTATTAGGAGATGCTCTTCCTAAATACTTGAACTCCCCTGAAACCGATATTTTCCATAAAGGTCGCCAGTTATTTGGCCTTTATGAAGCAACACAAAACAGTAATGAATTATCAAAATTACTGGTAGTTGAAGGTTATATGGACGTTGTTGCACTTGCTCAGTACGATATCCGCTATGCGGTTGCTTCACTGGGTACATCAACAACCTCAGAACATATTCAGTTACTTTATCGTTCAACAGATACGGTTATTTGTTGCTATGATGGTGACCGCGCTGGCCGAGAAGCGGCATGGCGAGCACTTGAAACAGCCCTACCTTATCTGACGGACGGCCGTCAATTGCGTTTTATGTTTTTACCAGACGGCGAAGACCCAGATTCATTAGTACGTAAAGAAGGCAAAGACGCTTTTGAGCAACGCATGAAGGATGCTCAAACCCTTTCTGCTTTTTTATTTGATTCACTTGTGCCACAGGTAGATTTAAAAACGCAAGAAGGGAAAGCAAAATTTAGTAAACTGGCTATCCCTTTGATTAAGCAAATACCTGGTGAAACGCTGCGCCTTTATATGGCACAAGAGCTAGGAAATTTTATTGGTATACCGGATATTTCTCAAGTTCTTGCTATGATTGATAGAGAGAGCACAGAACAAGTTAACTATCAGGCTCCCAAATTAAAACCAACCACAATGCGAATACTTATCGCGCTGTTGGTACAGAATCCGAACTTTTCGGAGCTTGTTCCCTCATTAGAGGGAATTGCCCATATTCAAATGCCGGGGCTTTCTCTATTTCAGGAATTGGTTGATGTCTGCCGTTCCACCCCCGGAATGTCAACTGGGCAGTTGCTAGAGCGTTATCGTGATAATAAATTTGCGAAACAGCTTGAAAAACTGGCAACGTGGAACGATATAGAAATAGAGGAGATAGCGGAAAATACTTTTATAGATGCCTTAAACCATCTATTTAATAGCGCACTCGACGAACGTTTCGACTATTTGATAGCAAAAGAACGAACTGAAGGGCTGACCCCAGAAGAGCGCGAAGAAGTCCGCTTAATCACTCTTTCCAGAGTGAAAACATAATCTAACCCAAAACAGAATTAATATTTTAAACGGCTTAAGTGCCGATAAACACAAGGCAAATGCCTGTAAAATGCTACGAAAATAAAGGGCGTAGCGAATAATAAATATTCCCTTTGTATGTTCTTGTTGGCCGAATGTTTCGCCGACCGACACCAATCTAAATACTCAGAAGTGTGGATACCGTCTTATGGAGCAAAACCCGCAGTCGCAGCTTAAGCTACTCGTAACCAAGGGTAAAGAGCAAGGTTACTTAACCTATGCTGAGGTCAACGACCATCTGCCGGAAGATATCGTCGATTCAGATCAAATCGAAGATATCATTCAGATGATTAATGACATGGGCATCCAGGTCATGGAAGAAGCACCTGATGCCGATGATTTAATTTTGGCTGAAAATACTTCCGATACTGATGAAGATGCAGCAGAAGCCGCTGCACAAGTGCTGTCCAGTGTTGAAAGTGAAATCGGCCGTACAACCGACCCTGTTCGCATGTATATGCGTGAAATGGGAACCGTCGAGCTTCTCACTCGAGAAGGCGAAATCGACATTGCAAAACGTATCGAGGATGGTATTAATCAGGTTCAGTGCTCTGTTGCTGAATATCCTGAGGCTATCACTTATCTTCTTGAGCAATATGACCGTGTTGAAGCAGGAGAAAGCCGTTTATCTGATTTAATTACTGGCTTTGTTGACCCTAACGCGGAAGAAGATCTTGCACCAACAGCGACTCACGTTGGCTCTGAATTACCACAAGAAGAGCTTGATAAAGACGATGACGAAGACGAAGAAGATGAAGACGGCGATGACAGCGATAGCGATGACGATAACAGCATCGATCCTGAATTAGCGCGTCAAAAATTCTCTGATCTTCGTGAGCAATATGAAAAAACGCGTCAACATATTAAACAATATGGCCGTAGTGATGCAAAAACGGCTGCCGCTATTGAGCAGCTTTCCGAAGTATTTAAAGAATTCCGTTTAGTTCCTAAGCAATTTGACTATCTGGTCAATAACATGCGTGAAATGATGGACAGAGTTCGCTTACAAGAGCGTACCATCATGAAACTATGTGTTGAGCAGTGCAAGATGCCGAAGAAAAACTTCATTACTTTATTCAGTGGTAATGAGACCAGTGAAACTTGGTTAACTGCTGCAAAAGCAATGAACAAGCCTTGGTCAGAAAAACTACTTGAAGTTGAAGAAGAAATTCTGCGTTGCCTACAAAGACTGCGTCAAATTGAAGAAGAAACGGGTCTGACTATCGAACAAGTTAAAGATATCAACCGTCGTATGTCTATCGGTGAAGCGAAAGCACGCCGTGCGAAGAAAGAGATGGTTGAAGCAAACTTACGTCTGGTAATTTCTATCGCTAAGAAATACACCAACCGTGGCTTGCAGTTCCTTGACCTGATTCAAGAAGGTAACATCGGTCTGATGAAAGCCGTTGATAAGTTTGAATATCGCCGTGGTTATAAGTTCTCAACTTATGCAACTTGGTGGATCCGTCAAGCTATCACGCGTTCAATTGCTGACCAAGCACGTACTATTCGTATCCCGGTTCACATGATTGAAACTATCAACAAACTGAACCGTATCTCTCGCCAAATGCTGCAAGAAATGGGCCGTGAGCCATCGCCAGAAGAACTGGCAGAACGCATGCTAATGCCGGAAGATAAAATTCGTAAAGTACTGAAGATTGCTAAAGAACCTATCTCTATGGAAACCCCTATCGGTGATGATGAAGATTCACATTTAGGTGATTTTATTGAAGATACAACTTTAGAGCTGCCTTTAGACTCTGCAACGTCAGAAAGCTTACGCTCTGCAACTCACGAAGTGTTAGCAGGCTTAACCGCTCGTGAAGCAAAAGTGCTACGCATGCGTTTTGGTATCGACATGAATACTGACCACACCCTTGAGGAAGTTGGTAAACAGTTTGATGTTACCCGTGAGCGTATCCGTCAGATCGAAGCGAAAGCGTTACGTAAATTACGTCACCCAAGCCGCTCAGAAGTTCTGCGCAGCTTCCTTGACGAATAATTGATTTATTTATATCTAAAAACACCTGCTCCGGCAGGTGTTTTTTTATGGTCACTAAAACCATGGAAAGCTA
Source organism: Providencia sp. PROV040 (assembly GCF_032706145.1). NCBI lineage: Bacteria > Pseudomonadati > Pseudomonadota > Gammaproteobacteria > Enterobacterales > Morganellaceae > Providencia > Providencia sp. PROV040. The sequence continues at coordinate 3,753,245 of NZ_CP120530.1, forward strand.
CACTACCAGTGTTTCATGCAAATAAACCCAAACACACTTTTCGGGTTCGACCCTGATACATGCAGTCGAAATTCTTAACGACTCAATACCATTTATTTGCTGTTTTTCTTGATACTGAACCCAGCAATAGCCATTGTCTTCGCGCAATGGAATCAGATTAATACACTCTGTAGAAAATGATGTTCTAGCCCCTACATTCTGACTAAATAACTGAGTCACTGCATTTAATCCAATACAATGGCCTTGTGTGGTAACCATTTTGAAGTTGTCATCGAAGCTGGCTAATAACGGCGCCAAACTTTTATTACCACGACGCCCTGTAAAAATATCCTCAATAAGAATATGTAAATCCACCACGCTTTGCTGCGCTCTTTCCATTGTTTCACTCATTTATTTTTCCTTGATCACTGAAATTAATGAAAGTAACCCGAGTATTGATGCAATAAGAAACGTAAGTTGATAACGTAATAAATCACTCGAGAAAGTCATTAAGCTAAATATAGAAATAAATACGACTGCACCAACACTAAATGCGACTTGTCGATTAATATTCCATAACACGCTACCTTGAAGTAAATCTTTGTCTTTGAAATCCATCAACGAGCTAATTTGTGCAGTATTGGCGCTCAACCCTCCACCCATCCCCATCAATAAATAAGCAATTATCAATAAACTGAGCTGGCTGGAAGATGAGACCCAATAAAGCAGAAAAATACCAAGGCTATGTAATGTAATACCAATAATAAATAATCGTTTTTTTCCTATCTGTAAGTAAAGACGTCCACCAGTTAACATTGATATTACCGCCCCCAATGCATATAGCACCATAAATAGCCCGGTTTTTGCTGCACTGAACCCCATGTTCTCTTGTAGATTAAAAATATTGAGTAAATTAACTCCCGTAAAAATACCGGGAACAGCATAGTAAACAATAAAAGCATTACGCAGATTGCTATTTTTCAATAACTGAAAATTTAAAATAGGTTCTCGACATTTTTGGGCATATTTAAGGTAAACAATAAATACGAATACAGAAGTAAAAAAGCTCGCCAAAGCCAATAGTAAATTGTGATAATCATTATAAAAAGAAAATGATAATAATAGGCTTAACAAACTTAAACTCACCATTATTAGCCCCAAAATATCTGGCTTTTCTCTTATTTTTTTCCCATCATTTTTTATCCATATCCAAGCGAGTACTGCCGTTAGTAATGAGAAAGGTAAATTAGAATAAAAGACCCAATGCCAAGACAAAGAATCAATAATTAGGCCGCCAATTGCAGGTGAAAATGCGGGAGCAATTAACGCGACTGTCATAATCAATGTTGATATACGCTGGCGATCATTATTTGGAAATAATGCAAAAACTAACGCCTGACCTACCGGAATTAATAACCCTCCCGCAGCCCCTTGGATAAAGCGCCAAAAAATTAAGCTATATATTGAATCACTGCTTCCACTGAGCCAAGCTGCAATAGAAAAAAGTAGCATGGAATAACACAGTAATTTTTGGTTACCTAACCTACCTGCTAACCATAAGCTGATTGGCATCACCAGAACTAAACCTAAAATATAGGCATTGGCAACCCAAGCCACTTGAGATTGGCTTGCTGAAAATGATGCAGCAATGTCAGGCAATGCTATCGCTGACATAAAAATATTAATACAATCAATAAAGAAACCGAGTAAAAATACTGTGGCAATTTTGTATCGATAAGTCATGGACTTCCTCCGGTGGCAAAGAATAGGTTTAAGTACTTTCTTTGTCGATACAAGGGAGGTAACATGATTGTTTAATAAAAAAGAACAATCGTTATCATTATGCAAAGAAATCTTAAAAAGATTATCAGTTTTCTACAGGTTGTTGATTCGGGTTCATTCACTAAAGCCGCAGATATTTTAGGGCTAAGTCGCTCTATGGTTAGTGTCGATATCAAACAATTAGAAGGTCAGCTTAATGTAAGCTTGCTAACACGAAACACGCGAAATATTGCATTAACAGAGGTAGGAAAACATTTTTATGACGACTTTAAACGTATTCAAAATCAAATAGATGAAGCATTCGAAAAAAGCCAAAATTTAGGAACGAATATTGCTGGTTTGCTACGTTTTTCATCAACGAGTGAATTTGGCCAACGTTTTATTTTGCCGCTACTCCCTGAATTTTGCCGCCTTTATCCTAAGTTAAGGTTACAATATTCATTTAACTCATCATTAGATGACCTGATCACAGAAAAACTCGATTTATCTATTCGATTAGGTAATTTAAAAAATTCATCTCTTAAAATGAAAAAACTAGGTGAATATGAGATTTACTTAGTCTCCACTCCTGAATTTCTAAAAAAATACCCAATCAAACAACTCACTGATTTAGCAAATGTCCCATGGATTAACCATGCGCTATTAAACTGGCAAGATCCTCAATATTTTTTACAGAATTCAAAAAATGAAAAATATTACTTACCTTTAATTAAAAACCAATATGAGTCTAATTCTGCGGCCGTTATTCACCATATGGTGCTAGCCTCTTTAGGTATTGCTATCTGCCCTGCTTGGATGGTTGACGACGACTTGCAGCATGAGCGTTTAGTTCATGTGTTACCCGAATACCGTTTACCGAAACAAAATATTCAATTACTTTATCCAAATACTTTTGTTTTACCGGCTAAGACACGTGCATTTATCGATTTTTTAGTCGATAAATTAGCTGTAAATAAATAAAGATATAAAGATATATCGATTCAATGTTTCTAAAGTGTAGTTTCTAATCTACCACAGTATAAAAACTCATTTTTCTCATTGTTAATGGCTATTATGCCCTCCATGGCATAATAGTTAGCATTATTTCTTAGATGCTAAATAATCTTGCAGAGTGCCTTCCGGTTTTTTCTTACAAAACTCAACAATCTGAGGGACCTCAGCAACACTTTGCTCTGTTAGCGCAACATAATCTCCACCTTTAAATTGCGTTTCTTGGTTTGTTACCCATAACGCAACAGGTGCCCAGCTTTGAGGATCTAAATTAATAAATTGCTGGCAAGTCATATTCTCAGGTGTAACCGTATTTTTGTCTGCTGCCATTGAGTTAAATGAAATTGTAGATACAGCAAATAATACACTAGATATAATAACCTTTCTCATTTTAAACTCCTTTGGAAAATTAAAAACATATAATCATGTGGCTGGTTATTATTAGCATATTATTTATTAGAATTACATATTCCAATTTTGATGATTAAATTTATACTGAATTAAAGAATCGAATAACAAACAATAAAAACAATCAATTACAAATAATGACCTAATTAGAGCATCAATATAAGATTTGTTTTTTATAGAAAAGCCACTTATAAAAAGTGGCCATAAAATTTAACTATACTACTTTTACTTCCATCTCTGCAGGGTCTTTAATTGGTTCATTAACAAAGAAGAAATAAACCAATGATGCAAGGAATGCGACCGTTGCACAAACAACAAGAGCTAAGGTAAATGAATGTGTTTGGTCAATAATAATACCGGTAATAATCGGAGCAAATGACCCTCCAATAAAACCACCGAAATTTTGAATACCACTCACTGAGGTAATTAAACGAGAAGGCACTGAAACTAAAATCAATCCCCAAGCAGAAGTCCCTGCAAAGTGAATAGAAAACAAGGCCATACTAATACAAGCAACAGCTGAAAATGTGCTGTCAGTATAAGCAGCAGGTAGTGTAAACATGGCAGCAAATAATAAGCCTAAGCAAATCATCCATTTACGGCTTTTCATTTTGTCAGCGCCACGTTTCACCACATAGTCTGCAACAACACCATTTACGAGCATTCCAAGCGCACCAAATAAAAAGGGTATTGCGGCAACCCAGCCAGTTTTTTCTAGACTTAAACCTCTGGAGTTTTCAAGATAAGCGGGCAACCATGTTAGATATAGCCAAACCATATAACCCACACCATTAAACCCAATAATCATTCCCCATAAAGAGCGTTGTTTAAATAATGATGCCCATTCTTTGAAAGAAACTTTATTCGTTGAAGATGGTGGAGCTCCGTCATTTAAATAGTTTAATTCATCATCTGTTAATTCTAATTGTTCACGATTACGATAGAAAATAAACCAAAGTATAGACAGAATAATCCCACTAATACCGATAATAATAAACATTGTACGCCAGCCAAAAGCTAACATTAATGCAATGAGCAAAGGTGGAGCCAGCGCTTGAGCTAACGTAGAGGACATATTAACAATCCCCATAGGTAACCCTCGTTCACGAATATTATACCAATCATTAACGACTTTAACGCCTGTAGGTAAATGTGGGGCTTCACCAATACCTAAAATAACTCGCGCAATAATTAAATGGGTAAATGAAGATAATAGCCCTGTAACCGTTTGTGCTAACGACCATAAAAACAAACCAAAGCCATAAATCTTTTTAACTCCAAAGCGCTCCATTACCATACCTATAGGTAATTGGCATAACGCATAGCCAAATGAAAATACTGATAACAGTAATCCCATTTGGGTTGCACTAAATCCTAATTCTTTACTTATTGTAGAGTTAGCAATAGAGAGTGATGCTCTATCTAAAAAGTTAATGATACCTGCTATCAACAAAAATGTAAGCGCAATAAGCTGCCAGCGCTTTAGTCTTTTACTCGCATGTAGTGACATAATTAAGTACCTTTAAGACGTAACAGGACCCTGCGGAATAATATTTACTCCGCAGATTTATTTTATTAATAATCTTTAGTTTTTATCTATTATTTACGACTTTAGCTTTAATATTAATTCTATTTCCACTGGCGTATCAAAAGGCAATGTATTCGTACCTATTGCTGAGCGTGCGTGCTTACCTTTATCACCGAGTATTTCAATTAAAAAATCTGAAGCTCCATTCATGACTTGTGGCTGATTTTTAAAATCATCAGTGCTTTGTACAAAGCCCAATAATTTTATACATTCATCAATTTTATCTAAATCTCCTAAATAGGCTTTTAACGAGGAAAATATATTAACAATACACTGTTTTGCTGCTTCTTGGCCTTGCTCGACTGTTAATTCTTTACCTAACGTACCGCTATAAATTAATACGCCATCTTTTTGACAATCATGGCCTGATGTATAAAGTAAATCACCATACTGCTTAATAGATACATATGAAAACTTTGGTGCCCCTGGTGTGGCAAGTTTAATTCCTTTTTCTTCTAATTTCTTCTCAATATTCATTCACTTTTCCTATTTATTCAGCAATATATTTGCCATGTCATAATAAATTTCAGCCGCAAGATATAACTCTTTTATTTCAACAAACTCATCTTTAACATGAGCTTGAGCTAGTCCCCCAGGCCCCATAATAAGTGTAGGGATCTGGCTGGTAACCGAGAAAAAAGGCGCCTCACATGTCGCTTCAAATATTTCCGGTAGCGCTGTTTTTTCTGTGAAACGGCTCACTGTATCTAATGCAACTTTAGTTAATTCGTGATCCGCTGGGATATCTGAAGCGGGAATAAATAAGTAATTATCTAAGTGATAATCTATCTCTTCACCTTTGTTATATTGCGCGATAGCTTGATGTAAGCTCGCTTCTATTTCTTGTTTTTCTTCCCCTGGAACGAGTCTTCTATCTATTTCAATATCACAATGCTGAGGAACAATATTCGGAGCTGTACCACCATTAATAGTGGTTATAATCATTGAAGCACTACCTAATAGTGGATGACTAATTTCCTCAACAGAAGCGCGATGTTGTTCTATAGCAGGTAGTATTTTAGACATCTTAGAAATTGCACTATCAGGATAACGAGTTTTTGCTGCATGGCCTGCAGTGCCTTTAGTACTTAAATTATAGCGGCTAACGCCTTTATGTGCGATGCATACACCAAGAGAAGTTGGCTCACCAATAATGGCATAATCTGCAGAAATTCCATCTTTAATATAATGCAGCATGCCAAGATTAATTCTCTCCTCATCCACATTAAATACTAAAGTTAAATTACCTGAAAATGTATCTTGATTACGTTTTAATAATGTTGCCGTATACATCATTGCAGCAACACCAGATTTCATATCTGCAGCCCCTCTCCCAAAAACCTTTCCATCTTTAATCACAGGGTCGAATGGCTCGGTACTCCAACCACAGCCACAAGGCACAACATCTATATGACCGTTAAATAATAAATGTTTACCTTTTCCTGAACCTTTTAAATGTGCAATAACATTTGGACGACCAGGAGCTACCTCTTGCATTTCAACATCAATATTTTCTTGTTTAAAATAATGATATATAAATTCAGCAACTTGTTGTTCTTCCCCTGGCGGGTTTTCGGATTTATGCCGAATTAAGGCACAAAGAAGCTCTAGCAACTCATGTTGTTGCTGTTCATTTAATTTATACATTTTATTCTCCGATATTTAATATCGTGCGTCTGGTGTAATAATATGGTCTATTTCATTATTATTTAATGCATATATTTTGTTTGTTAAATTAGGAATGACACAACTGTGATTCGGTATAATATTTAATACATCACCAATATTTAATTTAATTTGTTTTGAGTCATAGCGAAGATAGCCATGTTCTTCATTTAATTTAACTAGTTTTATAGTTGGGTCTTCCACTATATAACCAAAGCCTGGTTCTGCAGATTGGTCAGAAGTTAATGTTTTTGTCCCTGCATCTACTGTTGCATACCCCTCAATAGGAATACTCACAACAGTTGTTCTTATTGTTAAAGCGCAATCTTCAGGCGTATAAATACCACCATAGATAGCATTCATATCTCCAAAAATAAAGTTCCCAGCCCGTGACTCTGTAATCCCTTTTAATTCATCAGCATAGAATGAAGATAGTGTTGACCCGCCAGATGTCCGAGGCGCTGTAATACCCAATTTTTCTAACCGTTCTTGGCAAGATAATAAAAGATCTGCTTCTGCTTTTGCCGCTTTACGTATTTCAGGCTCGGTTCGGTATTGGTATATTGTTCCTGCATAAGTAAATACACCAATAATTTTCAAATTAGGTAATTTTTGTATTGCCAGTGCAAATGGCTCTAAGTCATCTAATTGAATACCTTCCCGGTGAGCACCATAATCAACAGCAATATAGACCTCAATAATTTGGTTTTCTTGCTTTGCTGCTGCTGATAATTGTTCAGCACCTTGTAGGCTATCAATAATCGTTCTTAATTTTATTTTTTTAGCTAACTCAATAAATTGCTGACATTTTTGTTCACCAATCATTGGGTAAGCAAGCAGAATATGATCAATTCCGCCTTTCGCCATAACCGTCGCTTCTTGCAATGTGGCACATGTAATTCCTTTTGCACCACAGGCGATCTCAAATTTCGCTAATTCTACTGATTTATGTGTTTTTATATGCGGCCAGTGTTCAATACCTTGCTGTGTTAGCTTGCCTGTCATGCCTCTGACATTTTTTTCAAGTTGCTGTAAGTCTAAAGCAACATAAGGCGTTATTGGCATAAAAACCTCTCTTATTCTTCATTATTGTCTTCCCCTTTTAATTCCGCTAAATAGGTATAAAGGGTATATTTGGAAATATTTAAAAACTCACAGATTTTCTCACCTGCTTTTTTGATTAAGAAAGCACCTCTATCATCAAAGAATTTAATTGCATCCATTTTTTCTTTTTTACCCATATTGATGACAGGGACTTTGATAACCTGCATGCATTCTTGAATAAGGTGATCTAAAATTTCATTAACGTCCGTGACAAAAACTTCCTTAACCGTATCTTGCTCAATACTATTACGTTGTGTAATGCCTTGAATGGCTTTTTCTGCGGCAATAAATTCTGAGATATCTTGATTAATACAAAGCGCCCCAGAAACTTTGCCAGTTTCATCACGTAAATAAATTGAAGTTGAACGCAACATTTTCCCATCTTTGGTTTGGGTAAAATAATTGTATTTGTCGCCATCAACATCTGTCCCACGCAGTACCTCAAGCCCTAAATTACTACTTGGGTCTCCCACCTTTCGTTTCGTAACATGGCCATTAATAATTGCAACAATACTACTTTCTAACCCTTTGCTATGGTCATGTAATACCACTTCACAATTGTCGCCAAATTGGCCCGCAATTCCTTTCATAACTGCCAATAACATTTCAAAGTTGTCTTGAATAATTTTCATTTTCTACCAAACTTATTTTAATCCTAACTAAATATTAGTTAGATAATAATGGAGACTCAATCAAGATTTGAGCAATTTGTGATCTATCTCTTGATTCTAGCTAACAAATTTTTAGTTGCCATGACTAACATAGCAATACTCCCAGTTTATAAAAAAACTGGGAGATATGATAGAACAAGGGGTTTCAGAGAGTTTATTGATAAATGGGAAGCTATGCAGAGACAAATTAGCAACCTAACTTTTTGTTAGTTTCTATTACCAACAAAAAGTTAGCAGCCCTATTTTTATAAACTCACCCAAAACACGCCAGTTTCTCGGATCTCTGTAAATTGATTTTGGAATTCGACTAAGTTTTGTTCTGGATTTAATGTGCTAAATCGTTCTGGATGCATAAATTTAGCCATAGCTTCAATGGCAAATATATTCATCGGATTGTTGTAAAAATTATGGTAAATCGCCATAACGCGCTTTTCTTTAACTGCCGTTAATGATGAGATCCCTTGTCTATCCATTAATACTGATAACTGCTTCTGCACGTTAGCTTTATTTGCATTATATCCTAAGCTTACTGCGAGCGAACGACGATTAAAGTTGTGCCAATCGGCGCCTGTCAGTAAATAATATTCTGGGTTTAATGTAATAATATTCTCAATGGAACTTTCAGCCCCTTTTGCAGGAAAGCTATCTGCAACTAGATTATTTCCACCTGCCAGGGCCGCTAAAGAACCGTAACCTGAACGCCCATAAAGTTGACAACAATTATCGCTAAATAACCCTGCATTCGCTTCAATCAAAACAGTTGGAAACGGCTGAGCTAATTGGCTTTCAATCGCATCTAATTTTTCTTGGTACAGTTTCGCAAACTGTTCAGCTCTTTCTTGTGTTCCTAATAATTTCCCTAATAATAAAATGCTTTTCGGCGTGTTTTTCGCGATATCCATTCGAAAATCAATAAAAATAACTTGAATACCGGCGGCTTCAAGTTGCGGTAAAATTTGGCTATCACGCATCGCACCATAATTAGCCTTATGCATAATTACCACATCAGGCATTAATTCGATCAATTTTTCAACTTGAAGACCCGCTTCACGAGTTTTCTTTAAGGTTGGAATTTTGTCTAATTCAGGCAACACACTGAAATAAGCTTGTTTTAAATCTGGCGCGTACTGCGTAAGCGAATCACTCCAACCCGCAATACGAGATATCCCACTTTTACCCGCAGCAATATCCACTGGCAAAATATCACGACTATCCACCAAAAATAATTTTTCAACGGGAAGATTAACTGTGACTTCACGACCTTGTAAGTCGGTAATCACCGTTGGCGTTTTTGCCTGCCCCCAAAAGCTTAGTAAGCACAATAATCCTGTGAGAAATAATTTCATGGAAAATCTTTTACCTTAAATTTAAATAGGTTGGTATGAATAAAGCCACTGTACAGTGGCTTATCATTAGTTAAAATATCAAATTAGAAAGTCACACTGTAATTAAGGGCAAAAGTTCGGCCACGGCCTTTATAATCGTACAGGTTTGCAGCGCCATATTTAGGGCTATATAAGCTTTGTGCCCGCTGTCCCCAAATTGTGGAGTAATTTTTATCCAGCAGGTTTTCGACAGCAAAGCTAACTTTACCCACTGGTAGCATATAACTTCCTAATAAATCAACGGTATTATAACCATCGAGTTTCTTACCAGCCGCATCCGTTAAATTGAACGTTTGCTGGCTTTGTAAGCGTAGCGCCCAGTCATTCGGCTCCCAACCAATATAGGCATTCACTTTTGATGGGCTCGCGAAATCAACGCTCCATTTTTCCCAACTACCATCCACTTTAGTTTCTGATTTTTGTAGATTGAAGTTACTTCCAACACTCCAATCTGAGTCAGCAAAGAAGTAATCCACCGCACCTTCTACCCCATAGATACGGCGTTTATCGGTTTTCATATAGATGGTCATGTCATCTTTATTAATGCCATAGCTTCTATCAGACAAAGAATAATAGGTAGCAACTTGTGTGCGTAAGTTTTCCCCTGTGTAACGCCATCCTAACTCGAAAGAGTTAACCTTAATTCCTTTTACCTTGGTATCATTAATGTTAACACTTTTATTGAGATGATAGTGGCCATTGGCATCTGGGGTCTTCGCATAATCACCTGTTCCGTAATACTTAGCAATATCAGGAATTTCAAAGCCTTGAGAGAAATTAAACCATGTTTGTTGCTCTTCGGTTAAGTTAACCAGCAGCCCTGCGTTAAACAGTAAGTTGTTGTAATCCGTTTTCCCACCCGGTACTGCATCTGCTGATTTACCTTTTCCGTTAGCAATCGCTTCTTGCTGTGCATAACCAATAAAATCATCGACTTTATTTTCTGTGTACTGATAACGTACACCACCGCTTAACGTGAACATTGGCGTAATGTCATAACTACTTTGTAAAAATGTCGCCATATTCGTCGTGGTATAGCTTGGATAGCGGCCAATTTGGAAAGCTTTAGTTAAGTCCATTCCCCCGGATTCTTTCGCTTTATCTAAATCAAAAAACATTTGGTTCGCACGAAATTGCTCATGCTCTGCATCCACACCATAAGTTAACGTTAATTCATCGATAGGTTGGCTATTGAACGTCAGCTTAGTTCCATAAAAATTGGTTTTTTGATCCGATGAGCTGATACTTGTAACATCTTTGCCTGTAAGGGTTGGGAAAGGATAAAACTTTTGTGATTCATCACGATAATAAACTTGTGCAACAAAATCCTGCCCAAATACATCTGCATTTGAATATTGTAAATTGAGCAAATTACGCTCAGTTCCCGGCAAACGGTCAGAACTTAATTTACTGCTGTTATAAGCTTCACCTTGTCCTTTAACTGCGGAAAAATCTTTTCCTAAATAGAGGCCGTGTTTACCATCAGACTCACTTTTATAATGCTGATAAACAGCTTGAACCTGTTGTTTTTCATCGATTTTGATAGTACCTGACGCCATCACATCCAAACGATCAGAAAATTGCAGCCCTGTTTGGGTATTATCAATATTAATCGCATTACCTTTGCCATCATACCAACCGCCATAGCGTTGATAAGCAACAGAAACACGTCCGTGAGCGTTCTCATTACCACCACTTACTGCTGCAGCAATATTTTCATCGTGATCTTTACCACTGTTAAAGCCTGTTTTTCCACCTAATTGCAGGGAAACTTGTTTTTCTTCTTGGCCTTTTTTCGTCACAATATTAATCAAGCCACCACTGCTACCACCACCGTACATCGCCGTTGCGCCTGAAATAACTTCGATATGATTAATATTAAAAGGATCGATAGAATCTAATTGGCGACTATCACTACGAGAAGAGTTAAGGCGTACTCCATCCACCATCACAATCATTGAACGGCCACGCATATTCATGCCATAGTTTGTCCGCCCTTGGCCACTGACACTCATTCCTGGAATAAGCTGCGCTAAAATATCTTTTAATTCTTTTCCACCTTCAGCTTGCTGCTCAATTTCAGCATTATCAATCACCCATGTGGTTTGTGCCATTTCTGAAACGGTTTTATAACCACGTGTAGCAGATACGGTTATGGACTCTTCTTTTTTATCGGCGCCAAATACGGAGGGGGAAATAAAAGGGAGAAAGCAAGGAGAGATAATAAAAAAATGCTTTATTTTCATTAAATTAAACCTTTACATTATTAGAATTGCTGTTATTGAATCTAAAAAATAAATCACAATGCATAACTAAATTACTGTTTATTATTTTATCAAATAATTATTATCAACAGTAACTAATAATCAAGATAAATATAAGAATTATTATTATTAACAATAGGTAATGAAAGGTTATTCAGTACTAGCCACGCATCCTTGCGCAAGATATTCCTATTAATTACTTCACGCTAACGACTGCGATATAATTCAATTTTCCACGATTTTGCCGAAAATGACGGAACATACGCAAAAATTGGGGACGATTTTCTTTCTTCAATGCATTACGGATAATCTTTAGGGCACCCAAAATGCCTTCATCGTAAATCAACCCTTTTGGTGATAGCAACGTCATTCGCCCAGTGTGAGATACCACTTGCTGGAAGCCCGCTTGTTGAAATAATTCTATCCATTGCGCTTCAGGTAATGGCTGCGCTTTAACATTAATCGCTTGCTGCATTTGGGAAACCACACTTTGAACAGCTTGGGCATCCTTAAATGCAATATCATGGGTTAATAAACAGCCACTCGGTTTTAGTACTCGATAATACTCCTGCAATAGCTTCGCTTTCGCTTTATCGCCGTACATGGTTAGCATGGCTTCATTAATAACCACATCAAAACTGTTGTCCTCAAACGGTAGTTTTGATGCATCCGCCATTTGGATTGTCACTAAATCTGTTAGCCCTTTATTCGCAACATTCTTTTGTGCTTGTACGAGCGCCTGCTTGTCCATATCAATACCCGTAATATGACAATGGAATTGGGAGGCAATTTCAATGGCAGTGGTTCCCATATTACACGCGACTTCAAGAACTTGGCTGTTCTTGTGTAACCCTGATTGGCTAAGTAACCATTCGGTTGCTTCTTTTCCCCCTGGGCGTAAACGTTTTTTCCCCAAGCGTGCTAGAAATTTGTGCCCTGCTTCGTGGGCGGTAAATGATTGGTCCATTTTCACCTCCAAGTTAATGTGTACAAGCCGTTTCAGGCTCACGTAACATAACTAACAGCATTTTTGCGGGCTCAAGCGCATCTACCGCATGAGGAATATTAGCAGGCATTCTGACAACTTCCCCCGGTTTAGCCATTACAGGCTTTCCTTCGATGGTAAGTTGTAAGCTCCCTTCAACAACCATCACAATCGCATCAAAAGGGGCGCTGTGTTCAGACAGCGCTTGGCCTTTATCAAAAGCAAATAAGGTGATATTTCCCCCGCCATTTTTCGCTAATACGCGGCTTGCAATACCTTGTTCAGTATAATTAATTAACTGATTGATAATCAGCGCTTCTGAAGGTGTTATTGTGTTATTGCTCATCGTTTAATATTCCTTAATTCAATCGTTTTCATTCAGTTATCTAAATAGCGGAATGACCCCTTGGGTCTGCCGGCCTTGATAATCCATTGGCGTAATTGCGACGGGTAATTGGTACAGTTGTGTCAGGTTTTCTTCCGTTAAAATTTGTTCAGTTTCACCAAATAAACAACCGCTGCCGTTAAATAACAACAGTGAATAATCAGCGATATGCAGCGCATGTTGTGGATAATGACTCGTGAATAAGATAGTCATTCCGCGATGTATGGCTAAATCACGTAAAACGCTGAGCACACTGTCTTGGTTGGCAAGGTCCAATGCGGATGTCGGTTCATCAAGAATCAGAATTTCTGGTTCGCTGGCTAATGCCCTCGCAATCATGACCATTTGTTTTTCCCCGCCACTGAGGCAGTTAAAGGGTTGGTCAGCAAATTTGCTTATGCCTAAGTACGCTAAACACTGTTCTACAATTTGGTTATCTTTTTCATTGGGTGAGGCATACCAAGGTAAATGACGAATACGCCCGAGACTCACCATAGTGCGAACAGAGTAATGAAACAGTGAACCACTAAGCTGTGGAACATAAGCGACGGGTGCATTTAGGGAAATATTGCCTGTTGATCCTTTTTGTAAGCCGAGTAGTAGTTTTAATAAAGTTGTTTTTCCGCGGCCATTTGGCCCTAAAATCGCGCCAATACTGCCCTTTGGTTGCCGAAAACTAACATTCGTAAATAATTGGCGTTGGGCTATTTTGAAATTAAGGTGTTCAACTTGGATCATAAATCGGCCACCTTTTTATTCAATGTGTGGATCAGTAGTGCAAAAATAGGGGCGCCGATCAGTGCGGTGATCACACTTAATGGAATTTCTGCGTTCGTCATACTGCGTGCAAAGGTGTCGACAGCTACCATATAAATCCCACCAATGACCGCACTGGCAGGCAGTAATATCCGGTGATCATGCCCTACCATTAGCCGTGCAATATGTGGAACAATCAGCCCTACCCAGCCGATGGTGCCGGATACCGCCACTGTCGCACTGGTGATCAAGGTTACGCTGAGTAACACAGCCCAGCGGGTTCTATTAATTTTCATCCCTAAGGCTTGTGCATTTTCTTCCCCAAGAGACAGCACATTGATACGAAAACGCAGCGCAAAAATGACCAAGACACAGACTAATACCACAGGAAAAACAATATTGAGTTTGAGGTAAGACGCACTGGCAAAGCTGCCCATAAGCCAAAAAACAATGGTTTGTAACGTGTTATTTGGGTCTGCAAAATAGGTAATTAACGAAATTAATGCGGCAAAAAAAGCATTAATAATCACCCCCGCAAGGATTAACATTAATAGCTGGCTGCCTTGGCGATTCAAACCCAATAAGAAAACCAGCACGATAGCTAGCAACCCACCGATGAAAGCCAATGAAATGGTGATCAACAAAGAAGAAAATAATAAAATAGCTAGCGCGCCACCCAATGCAGCCCCTGATGAAACACCAATAATTTGCGGCCCAACTAATGGGTTGCGGAAAATACCTTGCAAAGCAGCCCCCGCAACCGCCAGCCCAGCCCCTGCCGTTCCTGCTATCAGAACACGCGGTAAGCGCACATTCAGCACCACATTTTGTTCCGTTCGGCTATAGTTCCCCATCATTTCATTACCAAAAATAGTGTCATAGAGAATATGCCAAACCGCGGAAAACGAAACTGGGTAACGCCCACAGCTTAGGGCCAAAACAAAAGTCAACAATAAGCAAATGGCAAAAACGAACCAAAGATATTGGGGCTTACGCATGCGGTTCCCCCATTAAAGAAAGGTAGTGTTGGCTACTTTTGTTCATCTCTATTTGCAAAATTCCGTCAATTTGCTCATCTGACACGTCATAGCCATAAAGTTGCTGATATCTAAGGCGAATTTCCTCACGCAATGGCATTTTCATCGTTTCTGGGTGAAAAATCATCGATAACCATTGCCAGTACAGTGGTGTTTCTTGGTTTGGTGCATCCCAGATAAAACCACCAATAGGGAGCTTATACACACGCTGATTTTTCACGGCGGTGACTTCACTTAGCATAGGGTTGCGGTAAACATCAGCTGGCGATAACCCTTCTTCGAAATTACCCAATAGAATAATGTCAGGGTCCCAAACCAGAATTTGCTCAATATTAAGGGTTCTTGGCCCAGTGAGGTCGCGGTTTAAGCTCACCCCACCCGCCAGTGCAAAATCTGCATTATTGTGTGATGTTGAGCCAAATGTTTGAATACTTTGGTTAAAATGGGATAGGTACAGGACTCGGGGCTGCTGCGCTTCTGGGATTTTAGCGGTGGTTGCCGATAATGCATCGACAACTTGTTGCCGCCACTGGATCATCTTTTGCGCTTTATCATTGTGGCCAAGTGTTTGCCCCATTAGGCGAACCCACTCTTGCGTATAGCGTTCTTGCCCATAATCTAACGTAGCAACGGTGAGCCCTGCATCACGCATAGGAGAAATAATGTCATCTCCTCTATGCCCCCATTGCCACACTAAATCGGGCTCCACATTAAGTAATGCTTCAATGTTTGGCGTAAAATTGTTACCCACCACATTTGAATTCACTTGTAGAACAGGAGAAAACATTTGGCTTAGCATGCCATCTCGCGCAGCAACCTTTGCAAAAGGATGCATTCCGACTAATTTTTCGCTGCTTTCATCCATGCCAACTAACATCGAAGCGGCAGGGATTGGGATCACGACAATACGTTTTGCAGGGGCTGATAAATGAATTTTATCACCTGACATATCTGTGAAATCAACAGCTTGTGATGCATATACATTGGCTATTCCACCGAAAGTTAGAAAAACGGCGGCGAGTCTAAAAGCATTATTTATCATAGGGTTATTCAGCTCTCTGCTAACGTCTCAATTGATAATGTGTATGATTATCATTTATACTTAAGCCATTCTAAGACGGCGTAAGAGGATGACCTATGACATTTGTCAAAAACGTTTTCCCCCATGCACAATCACTCAATGCCCTTAAATCGTGCTTACTGTTTAATGGGGTAGAAGATGAGAAACTGGCATTACTGCTGGAAAATTGTGGCCATATTCGCTTTAAAAGTGGTGAAATTCTGAACCATGAAGGGGAACCATTTAAGCATTGCCCCTTGATGATCAGCGGGCAAATGGAAGTGTATCGCCACACCTATTTGGGTGAAGAAAAAATTTTTGGTTTGTTTTGTACGGGGGAAATTGTTGCCATCGCAGCCGTTTTTATGCCTCACAACCGTTATCCCATGAGTTTACGGGCAAAAACCGACGGTGAAGCTTTGCTACTTGATAAACGCGATATTTTACGACTATGCCATGCCTGCCCGCAAATTATGGAGAAACTGCTAAGGCGTTTTAGTAGCAAACTATATGAGAACATTAACCATATCGACTGGCTAACTTCGAGTTCTGCTGAACAACGGCTAGCGGCCTATATTCTCGATTTAAAACATAAGCAACTGACTTCAAATATTGTTTTGCCTTTATCTCGGGGCCAGCTCGCGGCTAAATTAGGCATACGTTACGAAACACTCAGTCGGTTAGTTTCTGGATGGCGGCAAAAAGGGTTTATTGATATCGAGAAAGACACTGTGCATATCCATAATGAAAACTACTTAACGAAATTATCTATTTCTGCACAGCGCCCATTTTAAGAATAACGCATTAACGAATATTAATGCGTTTATTCATTATTAGAAGTTATAGGTTACACCACCATTCACATTAAAGCCCATACCGGGGAACAAGGTGCTATCTTTTGCTGTGACGGTCTGATTAGCAACTGATGTTGTCGCATAACGTTCATCCGTTAAATTATCCATCGATAAATACACAGACCACTGCTCTGTTGGTTTATAGCTACCTTTAAGCCCTAATACGGCGTAATGTTTACGTTTTTGAATATCGAGATTGTTTTGGTGATCAACAGCCATATCCGTTGGCGCCCAATGAATATTTGGCCCGAAGCTCCAATCCCCAATTTCATATAACACCTCGGCAGCGACAATATTGCGAGGAATACCTGCGATATAGTTGCCGTTATACTCTCCCCCCATAAAACGGAAATCATTATAAGTCCATGAAACTCGGTAATTGATATCCCCCGGCCCTGCGCCAACACGTCCTGTCAGCCCAGCTTCTAAGCCTTGATGGCGGGTTTTCGCGGCATAATTAAACACGCCAACAACCGTCCCTGCACTGTCATAAGTGGTAATATACTCATCTTTAATTTGGCTACGGTACAACGCAAGGTTCCATTTCAACCCATCAGTGACATCCCCTTCTCCACCAATTTCATAAGTAATGGCTTTTTGTGGTGAGAGTTTCGTCAGCTTTCCATTGCTAGAGTTAATAATTTCCCAAAATGTTGCAGGTTCTTCACTCGCACTGATATTAGCAAAGTAGCGCTGGCTTTCCGTTGGGCGCCAAATAACCCCCGCTTTTGGTGTCCAAAATGTCCAACTTTGGTCTAACGACAAATGACTTTGTCGTTTTTCTACGTCACGGCGTGCATGCGTACCTTTGACATCTAAGTTAACTGTCACTGTTGGTGTAATATGTAAGTCTACCCCCACACTGCCATAGAGGTTTTCAGCTCGGCCATCATATTTGCCTATTTTTGTTTTGTCTGCCGGTGTCCCTTTACGGTTTTGCATTAATTCAGTCTGCAAGGTCATTTGGTCCCATGCAAGTGCCGTACGGTATGTCACGGGTTCAGTTTCAATATTATAGGTGAATTGTAGCCCTTCACTGTGGCTGCGGCTAAAACGGTAGTAAGCGGGAGTAGTAAAATTATCATGAGTACGAATGTGCCAAACTCCAGCGCCAATCGCTTGGTTATCCACTTGCCAGTCTGAGCGGTTAGCCACTCGGAATTGCTCAACATTACGGTGTGGGTCACGTAGCCACACCATCGGGTACACATCTGTAGGGTTATTATTGAGTACCTCTTCAGAAACAGGCCCCGCAACGTCAAAGCGCAAATCTGTCCAACTCAACCAAGTTCGGTTTTCAAAGTTATTAGTCACATAACCAAAGTTGCTGCGTAACGTTTTACGTTGAGAAGCAGAGTGTTTGCGATAGCCATCAAAATGGTCATAAGTGAAATTTACACGACCATCAAATACCCCATCGTCAGAAACGCCACCAAATGCCGTTTGTAACCCTTCGCGACCATGGGAGCCGTACTCATAACGTAGGCGGCCTTGCTCGTTTCGCCCCGTGTAAGAGAGCACATCCAATTCACCTCCCAAACTATTACTTTGTGGGTTAAGGCTATTTGCGCCGCGGCGTACACTTACCATCCGCGCATCACGCATTTCTAAGGTGCTGATGTGAAAACTGCCGTCTGCATCTGTTGCAGGTAAGCCATCTTGGAGCAGCAATACGCCACGAGCAAGCGGTGCGCTTTGTACTCCAGACCCACGAATATTCAAACGTGGCTGGTCAATCCCCCCAAAGAAATTTTGAATCACTAGCCCTGGCTGATAATCAAGAGCATCTTGTAAGGTCGCAAGGCGAGTCTCTTTTTCGATAACAACTAAATTTGTTCCGCCAGCCACTTTTTCAAGCTTGCCTTTTTCTTGCTGTTCACTCGGTGACAAACGGCTTTGACCTGTTGAAGACGTGACGATCAGTTTGTCCGATGTCACTGCTGGTGCAGCGAACCCAATTGGTGTCGCCAAAGTTCCTATACCTAAAGTGAGTGCAATACAATGCGCCAATTGGTGCCGTTTTAAACGATAAGACATATATTCACCCCAATAACAGTAATGGTTATCATTTTTATTTAAGGGGTTTAAAATAGAAGATGGGTTTAGATATCCCTATGACATTTGTCAAAACCAAAATAAATTAATTTATTATTTATATTAAAATTATAGTTTCCATTAAATTCTATTAAATTATCAATCTTGTCGTAAATTCATTTTCACTTTTAAATAACGTACCCAACCTAATGCTTAAATAATTAAAAACATATCAACATATGTTATATAAAAAGAGAATATATGAATATAAAAACCTTTAAATTTATCGATAAGGATTCAAATGGTATTGTCGTTAATTTTGATAATAGAAACAAAAAAACAGTCACCATTAGCTTATTTTTAGATAATGAAAATATAGAAACCATATCAACTAATAATGACCATTATCTTTTCAAGGTAAGTAAGTCGGGAAACTACCATGTAACTATCTCATTTGTTGATAGTAATAAAAATATTTTACACTTAATTGATAGCCCTGTTAGCTATCGTCTTCCCCATCAGGAAATCAATAAAAAAATTAAAGCAGAAGTAAAATCGAAAACCATCAACCATAAAATAGATGGGATTGATAATTATTTTTTAGAAATTAAATCTGAAATAAAAAGTTTGCAT
Source organism: Providencia sp. PROV040 (assembly GCF_032706145.1). Classification (NCBI taxonomy): domain Bacteria; kingdom Pseudomonadati; phylum Pseudomonadota; class Gammaproteobacteria; order Enterobacterales; family Morganellaceae; genus Providencia; species Providencia sp. PROV040. The sequence continues at coordinate 3,772,825 of NZ_CP120530.1, forward strand.
TTTATTATGAATGCTTTATCAAATGAATTAGTTAATTCAAAATTAATTTTGATTAAATTAAATATTCGCTCTTCCGTTACGCAATGGGAATATTTTAACCTTTATGGAGAAAATAATTATGACGATTTGCTTGAACTATCGCAACGGCTTGAAAAATTAGATTGTGTCAGCTACTGCTGCATCTGCCCCAACACAACAGGCTACCAGCCCCCCAAACTCCCTATAAATAGCCAAACTATTGAAGAAAAGATTAGCAGTGATGAGATAACCCCCGATTTCACCGAGTTACAAAAATATTTAGATGCACCAATGGGCATGAATGTGAGAGAGGCATGGGCAAAAAATATTGATGGCTCGCTAGCGGTTGTTCGCCATATGGATTTTGGTGTATACCAAAACCACGAAGACTTTAAAGATGCAAACCTTGCTGTGGTAAGTAGTCGGCCTGAAACGCAAGATTGTAACCATGGTACCGCTTCAACAGGTTGCATAATTGCGACTAAAAATGAATTTGGTGTCACTGGCATTGCACATGGTTGCCAATTTTATTTCTATGATACCGACGACTTGGATCAACTTACGGATGATACTCAGCCGGGTGACATTGTTAGTTTCGACCTCCAATTTCGCATTGAGAATAAATTGCTTCCTATCACATCCATCCGTAATTGGTGGGAAAGAATTAAAATTATGGTCGATAAAGGTGCAACCGTTCTTCTAGCAGCAGGGAATGGTGGCTTGGATTTAAGCAAACCCGAGGTTATGGATGATTTCGGTGACAATGGCAGCATGTTAGTAGGCGCTTGCTACCACCATACAGGTAAACGTGCGCTTTTTTCAAATTATAATCAAACAAGCTCACTGATTAATTCATGGGGAGATTGGAGTGTGACCACCACAGGCTATGGAAAACTACAAAAACACCCCGGCAATGAACGCAATTATACCGACCGTTATTCAGGAACATCGAGTGCAACACCACTATGTTCAGGTGCACTCGCATTAATTCAAAGCTATGCTAAACAGCATCAAATTATTCTGTCAGCGTGGGGAATGCGCGAACTGATAAGAAAATCGACCTATACGGAAGGTGTTAACGATGGGATAGGCTATCGGCCCAATGTAAATCAGTTATTAAACGAAATTGATAAGCTTGCCCAAATTACTGAATAATTCTGTTATCGTTAAGCCATAATATCGGCCTATTATTTGACTAGTGAGATAACCCGGCTACACACTTTCTCTAATAACGCTTTGTTATGGCTAAAAATAACCATTGCGAGTGGTCGCTCTTCGGATAATTTCACTAACAACTGCCAAATTTCTTTTTGCAAATTGGCGTCTAACTGTGCGGTGATTTCATCGGCAATTAAAATTTTCGTTCGCGGGTCAAGGGCTCGCAGTAACGCAATACGAGCAAGTTCACCACCCGATAACTCACTGGGAAGCCTTTCAAGCCAAGCAGGTTTAATCGAAAAGCGCTCTAACCAATGGGTTTCTGGCTGCCAAGCATCAAATAAACTCGCCCCCACCTTGCGATAGGGGTTAAAGCTTTTTTCGGGATGTTGGGGGACTAATTGAATTGGGCAATAACCTTGTTGAGGTAACGGTTGCCCTTCAAACAAAATGGTTCCTTGGGATGCCTTTTGCCACTGAGCTAATACTCGGCCCAACGTGGTTTTCCCAAAACCACTGGGCGCAGATATCCCAAGACGTTCACCGCTAGTCAGTGATAAGCTAAAGCCATCCCACAGCCGCTGCCCACCTTGTTCAATGCATAAATTATTTACTTGTAAAATAGGTTCAGTGATACTCATTTACTTGCCATAAATTGATGTTCCGGTAACGCATTCCACAACGATTGCAGCCATTTTCCACCGCCGCCTTGTTGTAGCTTTTGGCTGCTTAACACTTCTTCCAACGCTCCGTTACGCAATAAGGCAATACGGTCAGCAAAACGCACAGCCATGGATAAATCATGGGTGACCCATAAAACACCTCGGCCATCGTGGCAAAGCGATTTAATGTTTTCGAGCAGTTGTGTAGCATGGTCATCATCCAGCCATGATGAAATTTCATCCGCTAAAATATATTGCGCGCAAGAGAGTGTCGCACTGCTGGCGAGTACCCGCTTTGCCATTCCACCGGATAACTGGTTTGGGTAGCTATCCACTAGTGAGCTTTGCAAATTATATTGCTGTAAGTGCCGCGCAACATCGTGCATTTTAATATGCTGCCCACTTAACACTGCGGCACGTTCTAATTGTGGCCCGATACGAATTAATGGGTTAAGTGCGCTAACTCCTTGAGGTATATAGCATAATGTATTACCACGGTGCTGCGCTTTGTTTTGTTCGGTCAGTTTTTTACCATTAAGGTGAATACCGCCACGACAGCGCATATTATGGGGAAGTAACCCCAAAACACTCTGTAATAACAAGCTCTTGCCTTCCCCGCTCCCACCCACCAGTGCAACCATCTCACCGGGCCGAATATCCAAGGAAATTCCGTGTAGTAACGGAGCCCAACGCTTGCGCCCTAACCAACGAAATTGCGCGACATCCACGGTGAGATTATCAAGACTCAACATACGGCCCCCTTCAACCAAAGCTGCTGCAAAGCTTTAGCAAATTGGTCAAATAATAACACTAGCCCAACTAAGGCAATGCCTGGGAAAACCACCAGCCACCAAGCTCCTGTGCTGAGATAACGCAATGCATCGGACAATAAAATACCCAATGAGGGCTCATGGGGCGATAAACCAAAGCCTAAGAAACTTAACGCCGCACTGTGTAAAACCGCATGGGGAAACATTAACAACGTTCCTACCATCCATTGAGGCAAAATCATCGGTAAATAGTGATAACGCCAGCGATAAAACGCACTGTTACCAATACGTTGAGATAACATAATATAATCTGACTGGCTAACTCGTTGTAACTCTGAACGTAAAATTAGGGCTAATTTTGGCCAATGTGTCAGTGCAACGGCCCAAATCACCCCCATTTTTCCACCACCCAACGTAAAACAAATCAATACCAGTAATAAAAGATGTGGCAATGCCAACATGGCATCAATAACGCCACGCACTACATAGTCCATCACTTTGCTTATTGAAGATAAACCGGCCATGACAAGTGCAATAAAACCACTGGTAACCGCTGCCATAAGGCCGATTTGCAAGCTAGTTGCCACCCCTTGAAAGGTTCTGGCAAATAAATCACGCCCTAAATTATCTGTACCAAATAGATGAGCCCACGAAGGTGGCAAACGCCTATCAAGTAAATTCATTTCAATATCATTGAGGGAGAGACCAAACGCATAGATACTGACAACAACCAGCAAAAGCAACGAAAAAGCTAACTTAAATAAAGCGCGATTAGGGTTATATGTCATGACGCTCTCATCACTCCCTTATTCACTTTTTTTAGTAGGCTGTCAGCTACCGTATTGCTAAAAAATATTATCGCGGCACATAACATGACGATCCCCATCAACAAGGGAATATCTCCACGTAGCCCCGCATCTATCGTCGCCTGACCTAAGCCTGGATAGGCAAATACTTTTTCTGCTAATAATGCCCCACTTAGTAATTCACCAATAGAAGCAAACTGTAAACAAATTGCCGGGGTAATAGCATGTTTTAGTACATGAAACCCAATCATCGACCAACCATTATCCCCTTGAGCCTGTGCGTAATGAATAAATTCACTGCTCATCACTTCAACAACTTTGGCACGTGTATGCAATGCGATATTACCTACGCCTAACATACCCAACGCAATGACAGGTAAAACTAGGTGATGAAGTTTCTGTGAAAATGTTGCCGTTTGCTCATCCAAGCCTATCGGCCAAGCACAGCATATCGGAGCCCACTGTAATGTCACCGCAAACAAAGACAACAACAGCAAGCCTACCCAAAAAACAGGAATTGAAGCCAGTAAATAGCATAATGTTGAGATGAGTTTGTCTGGCCAGCGGTTTAAATAACGCCCAGCCACTAAACCCAACGCAAAACCAACAACTCCAGAGAACAGCCAAGAACTAATAAGTAGAGCTAAAGAAGGCGCAAGGCGGTCAGCAATCACTTGAATTACTGGGGTGTTATAGAGCATGGAATAGCCAAAATCCCCCTGTAACACTTGTGAAAACCAACGCCAGAACTGTACCCATAATGGCTGATCAAGCCCCCATCGCGCGGCAATTAGCGCATATTGCTCAGGGGGAACATGCAGTAAGTCATTGCCGATATAGGCTTTTATTGGGTCGATAGGCGAGTAACTCAGCAGGATAAAAATTCCCGCTGCCGTTACGGTTAATAAACAAATAAATCGCAATAAAAGCCCGAGTGCGGTTCGCATTACTGACAGGTCCACGCCCATTCATCGACATTATTTAATACTGACCAAGAACCATGAATTTCAGGGGCACTAGTCCCTAAATCAACACAATTATTCAGTAAATAAATATGTTGCAGGTTCATCAACCAAGCCCATGGGGCATCGCCTTTAATACCAACACCCGTGTTACCATTCCAATCCACTTGTTGCCATAATGGAATCGCTGCGTCTTGGTCAGCTTGTGCTAACGCTTTTTCGATTAGTTCATCAACTGCCGCATTTTTATAATAACCGGGGTTATAAAAACCAACACCAGCTGCTTTGCTGCTGTAATTATGGACAATTTCCATCGGGTCTAAGCTTCCCCAACCAAACAGTGTTGGGTTAGCATGCATCTGTAGTTCAACGGTTTCCCAACTTCCCGATTTTAAATCCATTTCGATACCAATCGGTTTTAAGCTTGAACGGATTGCCTGAGCAAGGTCACGACGTGTGGTATCACCACTGGCATACCATAATGTCAGTTTCGCCACTTTACCATTTTTCTCACGTAGGCCTTCTTTATTCAGCTTCCACCCCGCCTCTTCTAAAATAGATTTGGCTTTCTCAAGGTCACCATCTTTAAAAGCGGAGTCTGGGTTATTCCATGGCAGCCCTGCGACGCCAGTATAAGCCGGTACGGCAAAGCCTTCCAATACGGATTCTGCCAATAGTTTACGGTCAAGTGCATAGTTAATCGCTTTACGGACAGCAACATCAGAAGTGATGTCGTTACCGATAGGGTTACCTTGAGCATCTTTCTCACCCGCGGGTGGAATCGGGAAAGAGATACCGCGGTTTTCCACGCTATAGCGCTCAACCAATTTCATGTTTTTCACATCATTAACATTCGCTGCTACTGCGGCAGGGATACGAACGATTTCCAGTTGATTGCTTTGTGCCGCAGCAAAGGCCGCATCTTCATCAAGGAAGACAAAGACCATTTTACCAAAGTCATTTTTTGGCCCTGCATAATACGGATTTTGCTCGACAATCAATTGCTGCCCCGGCTGGAATGCGACTAAGCGATAAGGGCCTGCGCCAATCGGGTTATGTGCATAGGTTTTCGCATCATATTTATCTGCACAAACAATCCCTAGCGAGCCTAGTACATTAACAAAGGTACTTTGTGGGGAAGATAACGTGATCTTCACGGTTAACGGGTCAACTTCTTCTGCTTTGGCAAAGTTGCCCATATCCACCTTACCGCCACTTGCCGCGGCATTGTTATAAGTAAAAACCACATCTTTGGCGGTCAATGGTGAGCCATCGGAAAATTTTAAGCCTTTTTTCAGCTTAAGTGTCCACTGTTTACCATCGGCATTATGTTGATAACTTTCAAGCACATAGCTATGCCATGAGAGGTCAGCCTTTTGTTTCAATAATGGGCTATGCAACAGTAGATAGCTGCCATGGCTCCACCCAAGCATAGGGTCAAATCCTTCAGTGGGCTCTGAACCAATAGCTAAACGTAAGGTTTGTGATTGAGTAGGTTCCACGGCTTGAGCTTGCAGTGTGAGCCCCATCAGGCACATTGCTGCAACGATATTTTTAATCATACATCCCTCTATAGATAGGTTTTATTTTTTATTTCAAACCACCAATGCCGTTATTTTCATTGGTGTCGCTATCGGTGAGATATTCGCTATGTGTAGAGTAACCAATATGAGTTATATTAAATTTAATGCCCTGATTGCTAGGCGCTACATCAATAGAACAGCGAATTTATTAGAGAAACCGTCAAAATTAAGTGGTTATTTGACCTATCTTAACAACTACTCATCAATTTCTTTGTCAAATTCAATTGGGTTAGATCGCAAGGACAAATTAGTAATAAAATTAGGGTCGTTCGACTGCCTTGATTGCAACCGAAACTGAGAAGGCGTCATATTATATTTTCGCTTAAAGACATCACAAAAATAAGCATTGCTACCAAAACCGCAGCGATGACTAATTTGAAAAACAGAATAATTCGAAAACGTTAAATAATTCAATGCCATCCCCATACGAACATCTAACAATAATTGGCGAAAAGACACCCCTTCGCGGTTCAAATGGCGGCGCAACGTTGAAGGGGTCGTAAATAACGCTTTCGCAACATCGTCTAAATGCCATTTTTTTTGCGGTTCTTGGGTTATCAAATGGGTGATCGCTTGGTTTTTCGGTTCATCGTAATTGAAACGAAAAAGATTCAGAATATCGATACCTTCTTGATATATCGCCATTAAAATAAAATATAGGCTCTGTTTCATTAACAATGCTTCTTGGGATGCACTCTGTTTTTTTAATGGTAAGCATTGTTTTAGCAAACTAAAGTTATCTCTCACAGTTTCTGGGGGAGAAATATGGTAGATGGGTTGGTGGCTAGTCAGAGGCGCACCGGACTTCATCAATGTTTTCAGTAATAAAAATACCGCTTGTAATTCTTCTGCTGACATCGATAACGTGTGCAACTCAAGCGGCTGCTTCACGGTATTACACACAATATTGCAGGAAACTTGGCTGTATTTAGGAATAATTAAGGTGACATCGCTTTCAATTTCAATGGATTGGCCATTGATCACGATATTTCCTTTCGCGCCAGTTAGCATGGCTATCATCGCGCTTTCAATATAAAACGCTTTTAACACCATCTGGCTTTCTGAAAGAAAGAATTTATATTCCATAATCTCTATAAACTGCTGTTAATGTCAGAATGACTTCCCAAGAAAAGGGATTGTTGAATAGATATAAAGTAATGAAACAAAACATATCAGCTCTATATCAGTGCGGCTGAGAATATAGTCCGGTTGCGTTGAAATCGCAATATAGATATACGTTCATTTTTTACTGTTATTTTGATGGTTGTTATATTTTCTAAATAAAATGCTGTTTAATTGAAAGGCAATTTTCGATATAAGGTGTAGAATCGCGCGGCATACACATGCAGCCTACGACACTGCATAATAATAATGATTTTTGGCGTTCATTCACATCCTACCCTACTTGCATTAGCTTTTACATCACAAATACCCAATTTTGGCTGGGGTATAGCTAAACATGTTCGCGTATTTTTAGTTGACTGAGTTGCAGGAGAAAGTATGTCTGATTTTTCAGGATCAGGCTGGTTAGCTGAAATCTTCTTACGATATGAACTAAAACGTGGCGTCACCCGCTTAACGGATAAACAACATATCGGCCCTTTAATGGTTCAGCGGCCATTCTACCCCGAGCAAGGAATTGCACACACCTATTTACTTCATCCACCCGGTGGCGTTGTCGGGGGGGATAAACTCCTTATTAATATTGATGTTCAACCATACGCCCATGCGTTATTGACCACGCCCGGTGCGACAAAATTTTATCGCAGTGCGGGCGGTGTTGCGCGACAAGTACAAACATTAACTGTTGCGCCCAATGGGTTCTTAGAATGGCTACCTCAAGAAAATATTTTTTTCCCTGAGGCTCAAGTTCGCTTAGAAACCCACGTTCGAATCGCTAGTTCATCAAAATTTGTCGGCTGGGAAATCCAATGTTTAGGGCGCCCAGTATTAAACGAGCAATTCGACAACGGTGATATTCGGGGCCGCTTGCAGTTTTATATTGATGACAAACTCACCTTGGCGGAATCCATATTTATCGAAGGTTCGCAAAAACAATCAGCCGTCATGCGTGAATTTCCTATGGTCGGTTCCTTGTATATCTACCCCGCTAGCGATGAGTTAAAAGCCGAACTTCACGAGAGTTTGGCCGTGTTTTTCTCTACGGAAGTGAGACCGCTTGAATATGGGCTAACTGATGTAGACGGCATTTTAGTATTACGGTTATTAGGTTCTCAAACCGAGCCGATGATGGCTTGCTTTGCCCATATTTGGCAGGCAACAAGACAATATTGGTTAGGTTATTGCCCAGAACCACCGCGTATTTGGGCAACTTAAACGTTTTTTAGGAGCAAAAAATGGAATTAACCCCAAGAGAAAAAGATAAATTATTGCTTTTTACAGCAGGCCTCGTAGCTGAAAGGCGTTTAGCCCGTGGGCTAAAGCTCAATTACCCTGAAGCCGTCGCGCTGATCAGTTGTTCGATTATGGAAGGCGCACGTGATGGTAAAACTGTCGCCCAATTAATGAGCGAAGGCCGAACCCTGTTAACCGCAGAGCAGGTAATGGAAGGCGTGCCAGAAATGATCAAAGACATCCAAGTGGAATGTACATTTCCTGATGGCACAAAACTGGTTTCTATTCACGACCCGATTGTATAGGTAACAAAATGATCCCCGGTGAAATTAAAGTCAACCACGCTTTGGGTGATATCGAACTAAATGCAGGCCGAGAAACCCAAACGATACAAGTTGCCAACCATGGTGACCGCCCGATTCAAATTGGCTCTCACTATCATTTTTATGAAGTCAATGACGCCCTAAAATTTGAACGCGAAAATACACTCGGTTTTCGTTTGAATATCCCTGCGGGCATGGCGGTACGTTTTGAACCAGGACAAAGCCGCACAGTTGAACTCGTGGCTTTTAGCGGCAAGCGAGAAATATATGGTTTCCATGGCAAAGTCATGGGTAAATTAGAGAGTGAGAATTAATAATGAAAACAATCTCTCGTCAAGCGTATGCAGATATGTTTGGTCCAACAACAGGTGACCGTTTACGCTTAGCTGATACAGAATTATTTCTAGAGATCGAAAAAGATTTCACCACGTATGGTGAAGAGGTCAAATTTGGTGGCGGTAAAGTTATTCGTGACGGCATGGGCCAAAGCCAAGTCACCAGTGACCTGTGTGTCGATGTGCTAATCACCAACGCCATTATTTTAGACCATTGGGGCATTGTTAAAGCGGATATCGGGATCAAAAATGGCCGTATTGCGGGGATTGGTAAAGCAGGTAACCCTGATGTTCAACCCAATGTCGATATCGTTATCGGCCCCGGTACCGAAGTGGTTGCAGGCGAAGGTAAAATTATCACCGCGGGCGGCGTTGATACCCACATCCATTTTATTTGCCCACAACAAGCAGAAGAAGGTCTTGTTTCCGGTGTTACCACCTTTATAGGCGGTGGAACTGGCCCTGTGGCTGGCACTAATGCCACTACCGTCACCCCCGGTATTTGGAATATGTACCGCATGTTAGAAGCTGTTGATGAACTACCGATCAACGTCGGGCTATTTGGTAAAGGCTGCGTCAGTAGGCCCGAAGCGATTCGCGAACAAATTGAAGCGGGTGCCATTGGCTTAAAAATTCACGAAGACTGGGGCGCTACCCCAATGGCTATTCACAACTGCTTGAATGTGGCTGATGAAATGGATGTGCAAGTGGCTATCCATTCAGATACGTTAAATGAAGGCGGTTTTTATGAAGAAACCGTGAAGGCCATTGCAGGACGAGTGATCCACGTATTCCATACGGAAGGTGCTGGCGGTGGCCATGCCCCTGACGTGATCAAATCCGTCGGAGAACCGAATATTCTGCCTGCATCGACCAACCCAACTATGCCATACACCATCAATACCGTTGATGAGCACTTGGATATGTTAATGGTTTGCCACCACTTAGATCCATCAATTCCAGAAGATGTGGCTTTTGCGGAATCTCGTATTCGCCGTGAAACCATTGCTGCGGAAGATATTTTGCACGATATGGGCGCAATTTCTGTGATGTCTTCAGACTCACAAGCCATGGGGCGCGTTGGTGAAGTTATCACTCGCACTTGGCAGTGCGCCCATAAAATGAAATTACAGCGCGGAACTTTAGAAGGTGACACACCAGAAAGCGATAATAACCGTATCAAACGTTATGTGGCGAAATACACCATTAACCCCGCTATCGCTCACGGTATCGCCCATGAAGTCGGTTCGATAGAAATAGGCAAGTTAGCTGATATCGTATTATGGGACCCTGCATTTTTTGGCATCAAACCCGCCCTAATTATGAAAGGGGGAATGGTCGCCTATGCGCCAATGGGTGACATTAACGCCGCAATCCCAACACCACAGCCTGTACATTACCGCCCGATGTTTGGAGCGTTAGGTAAAGCAAAATACCATACCTCAATGATTTTTATGTCAAAAGCAGGTATTGAAGCAGGTGTTCCTGAAAAATTAGGCTTACAGAGCCAAATAGGCCGAGTTGAAGGCTGCCGAAGCATTAGCAAAGCCTCTATGGTGCACAACAGTTATGTGCCACATATCGAACTTGACCCGCAAACTTATATCGTCAAAGCCGATGGTATCCCACTGGTATGCGAACCTGCGACTGAGTTACCGATGGCACAACGTTACTTTTTATTCTGACCCCTAATTAAAAGAGCCAGAAAATGAAAAAATTTATTAAAGTGGTTGCCCCACAACCCCATTCACCAAGCGCATTAACCCTGTGCTTAACCATGGATGAACGCACCAAAAGCCGTTTAAAAGTTACCTTAAGTGATGGGCAAGAAGCGGGGCTATTTTTGCCGCGCGGAACCATCCTGAAGGAAGGCGACGTTTTATCCACTGAAGATGGTGAGTTAGTCACAATCGAAGCCGCGAAAGAGCAAGTTTCTACCGTTTACAGCGATGACGCTCTGTTGCTCGCCCGCGTTTGCTATCACTTAGGCAACCGCCATGTTCCTTTGCAAATTGAAGCGGGTTGGTGCCGTTATTTTCATGATCATGTGTTAGATGATATGGCGCGTGGGTTAGGTGCCACGGTTAGTGTCGGTTTAGAAAAATACCAACCGGAACCGGGGGCTTATGGCGGCTCATCAGGTGGTCACCACCACCATCACGGCCACGATGATCACCATCACTAATCAGGTTCAGGGAGTGTGCCTATGTTAGCAGATCTGCGCTTATACCAGTTAGTTAGTCCTTCTTTACCTGTTGGCTCGTTTACCTATTCACAAGGCTTAGAATGGGCGATTGAAAAAGGCTGGGTAACAACACCAAATACCCTTGCAGGCTGGCTAACCGCACAAATGACGCATGCCATTGCAACATTAGAGCTTCCCGTTTTACGGCAAATTCAGGCTTCCCTTTCCCTTGGTGATATTGAAGCGGTGAAATATTGGTGTGAATTTATGATTGCCAGCCGTGAAACCAAAGAACTACGCCAAGAAGAGCGGCAACGAGGAATTGCTTTTGCACGATTGCTGCCTCAACTAGGCATTGAACTGGATGCTAACCTGCAAACCTGCGTGAAACAAACCCAGCTAATGGCCTTCGCCCTCGCCGCGGTAAATTGGCAAATTGACGTTGAAAAATTGTGCACCGCGTATGCATGGGGTTGGCTAGAAAACACGGTGATGTCCGGTGTTAAGCTTATCCCTTTAGGGCAAAGCGCGGGGCAAAATATTTTATTTACCCTTGCTGAGCGCATACCCGAAGTGGTTGCGCAATCGGCAATCTGGCCATTAGACGATATTGGTAGTTTTACACCTGCACAAATTATTGCCAGTAGTCGGCATGAAACCCAATACACACGACTTTTTCGTTCATGAGAAAATGCTATGCAAGAATATAATCAACCCTTAAGAATTGGTGTCGGTGGGCCGGTTGGCTCAGGAAAAACCGCATTATTAGAAGTGTTATGTAAAGCCATGCGCGACACTTACCAAATTGCCGTTGTCACCAATGATATTTACACCCAAGAAGATGCCAAAATTTTAACCCGTGCCGAAGCACTAGATGCAGACCGCATTATTGGTGTTGAAACTGGCGGCTGCCCTCATACCGCTATTCGTGAAGATGCATCAATGAATTTAGCGGCAGTTGAAGAGTTAGCCATCCGCCATAAAAATCTTGATATCGTATTTGTGGAAAGCGGCGGCGATAACCTCAGCGCGACGTTTAGCCCAGAGCTGGCAGACTTAACCATTTATGTTATTGATGTTGCTGAAGGCGAAAAAATTCCACGTAAAGGTGGGCCAGGGATCACCCATTCCGATTTACTGGTGATTAACAAAATTGACCTTGCTCCGTATGTCGGCGCTTCATTAGAAGTGATGGAAGCCGATACCGCAAGAATGCGACCAGTAAAGCCCTATGTGTTTACTAACTTAAAGAAAAAAGTCGGCTTAGAGACCATTATCGAGTTTATCATCGATAATGGCATGTTAAGACGTTAATAAATTTGGACGCCCTATAGGTTTTATTTATAGGGCGTTTTCAATTAACAAATACGGGGTAAAGGCTCGCTGTGAGGCAAATCTAATAACCTTGATGTACCGAAGATCCCAACTAATTTGACTTGTTTTTGCTCAGTCACACAGCCAATCGTGGCGGCATCTTTCCCTAATGGGTGTTGGTGTAGTGCAGCAAGCACTGCATTTTCCGCTTCAGGTTTCACCACAATCACTAGTTTACCTTCATTGGCAAAGTTTAACGGTTCCAAACCCAATAGCTCGCACACGCCCCTAACTGCAGAAGAAACTGGTAAATCCCCCTCATTTACGGCAATTCCATAACCACTGGCTTGGGCAAATTCATGTAGGATTGCCGTTACGCCACCACGAGTTGCGTCTCGTAATGCCCGAATGCCGTCAATTTCACGCAGCGGAGCTATCAATGGCGTTAATACAGCACAATCACTGCAAAGCTCCGCTTCTAACCCGAGTTGTTCGCGCAGGTTTAAGATAGTCGCGCCGTGGTCACCCAACGTACCGCTAACAATCACTTTATCCCCAACTTGAATATGCTGAGCTCCCCACTGGATATTGGACGGGATCACGCCAATACCTGCCGTATTGATAAAGATTTTATCTGCGGCCCCGCGCTGCACTACCTTGGTATCGCCAGTCACAATATCCACACCGACCGCTTTTGCCGTTGCCGCCATAGATTCGACAATGACCTGCAATTCAGTCAGGGAAAAACCTTCTTCCAAGATAAAACCGCAAGAAAGGTATTTTGGGGTAGCCCCACTAACTGCAACGTCATTCACTGTGCCGCAAACAGCTAATTTACCAATATTGCCTCCCGGGAAAAAAATCGGGTCGATGACATAGCTATCGGTACTAAATGCCAAACGGTCACCCAATGCGGTCATTTCCGACAAGGCAAGTCGAGCTTGGTCCTCCCTCTCATTCAACGCTGGGTTTGCAAACGCCTGCAAAAACAACTGTTCAATCAATTGCTGCATCGCCTGCCCACCACTTCCGTGGGCCATCGTCACCACATTGTTAGCATCACGACTCATTTATGCCTCCCGACGATATTGGTAATAAGCTGCACAGGCACCTTCAGAAGAAACCATTAATGCGCCAAAAGCCGTTTGTGGCGTACAACGGCGCCCAAACAACATACATTCGTTCGGTTTACAGCGCCCTGTTAACACCTCACCGCAACGTGCTTGCGGGTCATCCGCCACTTTATGGGGTTGTACCTGAAAACGCTTCTCAGCATCAAAAAATTGGTAAGCTTGAGTTAATTGAACCCCTGAACCTGCAATTTCCCCCAACCCGCGCCATTCACTGGTTTGTTTAAGTTCAAAAACTTCCTCTAACGCTTTAAGTGCCAACAGGTTACCTTCATCGGCCACAACGCGTTTATATTGGTTTTCTACCTCACAACGACCATCAGCGATTTGGTCAACTAGCATGGCTAACGACTGCAAAATATCTAAGGGTTCGAACCCTGTGACCACCAAGGGTTTATGGAAGTCTTCGCTAATAAACTGGTAGGGATGCGCCCCGATTACCATACTCACGTGTCCTGGTGCTAAAAAGCCGTCAATACGGACATCCGGTTGCTCAAGTAAGCTACGCAAGGTAGGAATGATCGTAATGTGCTGGCAAAATACACTAAAGTTTGTCAACTGGCGGCGCTTTGCTTGCTGCAAGGTGATTGCCGTGCTTGGCATAGTGGTTTCAAAGCCTAAGCCAAAGAAAACCACTTGGCGATGGGGATGCTGCTCTGCCAATGCCAAGGCATCTAGTGGTGAATAAACGATACGGACATCCGCTCCATTACGCTTGGCGTCAAGTAAAGAGCCCTTTTCCCCCGGAACACGCATTGCATCGCCATAAGTACAAAAGATAACCTCAGGGTGCTGTGCAATTTCAATACAACTATCAATTCGTCCCATTGGCAAAACGCACACAGGGCAACCGGGCCCATGAACAAATTCAATGTCAGCGGGTAATAACTGGTCAATACCAAATTTAAAAATCGCGTGGGTGTGGCCACCACAGACTTCCATGAGTTGTAATGGGCGTCGTTTCGCTTGGGGTATTTCATTCACCCGTTGATGAATATGCGCCAACAGCGCTTTTGCAAGAACAGGGTCGCGAAATTCATCGACGTACTGCATCTGCCGCTCCTGCATTTAAACCACTAAAATCGCTGACCTCGTGGTCTAGCTGGCTCATCGCGGTTAACGCATCCAAGGTAGATTGCGCTTCTTCTTCATTGATGATACTCATGGCAAACCCGACGTGTACCAATACCCATTGGCCTAATAAATCGGCGGTTTCCCCTTCACAAATGAGGCCAATATTCACATCGCGTTTTACACCACAAACATCCACTTGAGCGAGTTGGTGAATATCTTCACCAACGGCAACTATTTTGCCCGGAATACCTAAGCACATAGCTGTGTCTCCAACCATGCCAGCCATGCATCCATCCCTTCGCCGCATGTCGCAGACACTTGGATAACTTGGATATTGGGGTTCACTTGCTTAGCATTGGCGATACAAGCATCAACATCAAAATTCAGGTATGGCAGTAAGTCGATTTTGTTCAATAACATGATATCTGCTGCCGCAAACATATGTGGATATTTGAGAGGTTTATCTTCCCCTTCCGTGACTGACAGTACCGCTACTTTATGGCGTTCCCCTAAGTCAAAACTGGCAGGGCACACGAGATTCCCGACATTTTCAATAAATAACAAACTGTTATCGGCTAACTCTAAACGTGCTGTTGCATCGTGGACCATTTGTGCATCTAAGTGACAGCCTTTTCCTGTGTTCACTTGAATCGCAGGCACACCCGTTTCGCGGATCCGTTGTGCATCATTAGTGGTTTGTTGGTCACCTTCAATCACTGCGCAATTAATTCTGTCACGCAGTCTTAACAACGTTTCTGTCAACAAGGTGGTTTTTCCTGAACCGGGGCTAGAAACGAGGTTTAGCGCTAAAATATTCTTCTGGCAAAAATCCTCACGGTTATGTTCCGCCAGATGGTTATTTTTATCTAACACATCCATCTCAATTTGTAGCATGCGTTTTTGGCTAATCCCCGGTGCATGGGTACCTGCTTCACCGTGGCCATAATCAAGGTCATGGTGTTCCCCAGCTGGTTTAAAACTTGCCTCAGCCGTTTGATAAATATGTTTATGTTTATGCTTATGTTTGTGTTTATGCTTTTTAGACTTGCTTTCAGCAGGTGCGGGTTCATATTGGTGATAATGGTTGTGGACATCACCTTGATGATAATAATGGTGATGAATGATCACCGTTTGCCCATTAGGTTCATGATCATGGTCGTGATCATGATCATGGTCGTGATCATGATGATCGTGACCGTGGTGGTGATCATGGCCGTGATGGTGGTCATGATGATGGTCATCCCCCTCAATTTTGCGCTCTCCCGACGCACATCCACAAGTACTACACATAAGTTTCACTCCCAACCGCTAAATTGTTAAATTAGATTAATACATAGTCCATTGAGTCTAGTTGATACACCTCAAGCTCAGCTCAAAAAGCTACTCCACTTCCAACTCTTTGATGCGCAAACTATCCCCACTTTCCACTTTCAGGTTCAACCCCTGACAGCATGGACAAACCGATTGGTGGCTGTCTATTTCCACTATTTCACTGCAATCCCAACACCATGCTTGTGCGGGCTGGTAAATAATGTGGAGCTGGCAGCCTTCTGCAACCGTACCACGGCAAACGACATCAAAACTGAAGCGAAACGCACTCTCTTCAACACAAGAGAGTGCGCCAATTTCAAGCCAAACACCGGTGACTCGGTTAACTGCATTTTTTTTCGCCTGCTGTTCAATAATTTCTATCGTACTTTGGCATAACGAAACCTCATGCATCCTGCCCCCTTAAGTGGCGGGCAAACAATGCTCTACGTTCAGGTGCTTGAGGAATATTCGGGTCACTAACTGGGAGCGATAACAATATTCGCTGGCAATCATCCGTTAGGTGAATACCTTGTTCTGGTGTCATTTTTTTTTCTAATGGCGACATTAATGAGCAAGCAAAATATTGAGTTAAGCCGTCTAATTCACCTACGGTATAAGTCATTTCGCCATAGGGGAGGATTAACCCAACCTTGTCACCGACCACGCGGCGAGGCCAATATTGCTCAGGCCCCGGTAGAATAATCGCGCTGAGCATCCATGGTGTGATCACCGCGCCCACCCATTGCCCTTCAAACAGGGCAAACTCACTGGCGTGCACAGGCATCGTTGGATGCAAAAATGACAAATCATGCATCGATTGTTCAGCAACGCGCGTAAATGCGGCCTCAACCTGAGGCCGAGGGTTAGTTTCATAACCTAATATGTCATCCGGCATGCAAACTCTCTTCTTTCGCTATGATTTCCAAGCCTTCGCTTCGCAAAACCTCAATAACCTTTTGTAAAGCTGGCTCTAAAGCGGCCTGCCCTGTTGCAGTCAAACCGATATGCGGTTCGAGGGATTCAGGTACAACGCCAACTAATGTTAGCCGCTGTGGGAATTCATCGGTTAAATGCAAAGCGGATAGCACATCTGATAAACCGAGTTGATGTGGGGAAATTTTACGTGTAAACAGCGCAGGGACTTCGTCATCACGCAAGACTAAAATCGAGCCAGCCTTCTGGCTCGATAACACAACATCGGCAATGATCAAATGGTCTCTATCTGCCATTGGGCCAATTAGCTCCATTCCAGCAGTTCCACCATCAAGCACTTCTACGCATTCAGGTAGGTGATAGCGCTGTTCTAAAGCCTCAACGATGCGTACCCCAATCCCTTCATCGCTCAACAGTATATTGCCAACACCTAAGACTAAAATACGCATTACAGCACCTTAACCTTAGTGACTTCGCCACCTTCAGGGTCAACAATGTGCACTGCACAAGACATACAAGGGTCAAATGAGTGAATGGTCCGCACCACTTCAAGAGGTTTAGATGGGTCAGCGACAGGAGTTCCTACCAATGCTTGCTCATAAGGGCCTGGCTCATCATTGAAATTACGTGGGCCTGAGTTCCAAGTCGATGGCACTACCGCTTGGTAATTTTCAATTTTACCGTCTTTGATCACGACCCAGTGAGATAATAAACCTCGAGGTACTTCACCAAAACCGACACCTTTAATGGTGGCATTTTCTGGGAATACGGGTTTTACAAAGGTGGTGTGATCCCCTTTTGCGATATTGTCCACCAGCGCTTGCCATTGAATTGACAAGGTTTCATTCAGTACACAGCAGCGAACACTACGCCCGATAATCCGCCCCAATGTGGAATGCAGTTGGTCCACACTAATATTGTTACCTGTCAATGTTTGATACAGGTTTACCACATCATTAAAGTGTTTTTCTGTCGGTTCATGTTTTGCCGCTAATTTACACAACAAATCAGCGAGCGGCCCGACCTCAACGGTTTTATCATAGAAAGTTGGTGCTTTTACCCATGAATATTTACCGTCATCATCCCAGCCGGTGTAATCCGGGTTCGTGGTGCCTTCCCACGGTGCTTGTGGCTCATTTTCTTTGTACCATGCATGTTTGCTACTTTCTTTGATGCCGTTGATCAAATACTCATCTGTATGGCTAGTAATGGGGCGATAAGTACTAAAGTCACTGTTCTCTAGATACCCGCCAGGTAATAGGAAACTCCCATTTTTACCGTCCATTGGCATTTCAGGCATACACATGTAATGTTTCGCACCTTGACCGACTTCGAGCCATTCAGGGTAGCCTGCTGCAATCACCGCTGCGTCAATCTTATACACTTGCTCGATAAAATCCCCTAAACGGTCAATAAAGGATTTTACATACATCAAGCGTTCAAGGTTCAAAACCCCGACACCATCAAGGTTGATAGGGTTTGCGACACCACCAACGGCAAGGTTTTGAATATGCGGCGTTTTACCTCCTAATAACGCCACAATACGGTTAGCATCACGCTGACATTCGAGGGCTTGTAAGTAGTGAGCTACAGCAATTAAGTTCACCTCAGGCGATAGTTTCATCGCTGGGTGCCCCCAATATCCATTAGCAAAAATACCCAATTGCCCACTGGCAACCAGTTTTTTAATTTTATCTTGAACTCGCGTGAACTCTTCTGGGCTATTCAGTGGCCACGTCGAAACGCCTCTCAAGATTTCTGCTGCTTTATTTGGGTCTGCATTCAGCGCAGAGGTGATATCCACCCAATCTAACGCCGATAATTGATAAAAATGGACAATATGGTCTTGAATAGTATGCGCGGCTAAAATCATATTACGGATATACTGCGCATTCACTGGCACATCAATATTTAAGGCGCTCTCAATCGTGCGTACCGACACAATACCGTGCACGGTGGTACAAACCCCACAAATACGCTGCATGATCATCCATGCATCACGAGGGTCTTTTCCTTTGACTATCTCTTCCATACCACGCCACATCGTGCCTGAAGCCCAAGCCTTGGTGACTTTTCCATCTTCAATTTCACAATCAATGCGTAAGTGACCTTCGATACGAGTGACTGGGTCTATTGTTATACGTTGGCTCATGCTTTACCTCGGGCCTCTGAATGGCTCATCGTTGTTTTTTTCAATGCTGGAATAACAGGTAATAAGCGGATCAATAAGATATAAGCGCATACCTCTATTGCCACGAAACCTATTGAAATTAAAAGTTCTTCTGTTGTTGGGAAGTAGTCGTATCCGCCCCCTGGGTTGAATGCAACGAGGGAATAGCTCATCCGCCACATGGCAGCACCAATCAACATGCTTAAACCGCTTGCATATAACCACCGTGAATCATTCCTCAGTGATGGCATGCGGAAAATAACCAATGGGAAAACCATTAATGCGGTTTCTATCCAAAACATCATGGCGTAGAAATCGGTGTTGAAGATATGGTGCAACTTATCTCGATAAATCAGCTCACCAAAACGACAGACCAAAAACAGCACTAACAGTACCTGCAAGATCCGAGTGATACGAACAAACAATGGCCGTTCATCAGCACCCTGCCCACGTAATGCGGCTTGAAGTAATGACCCTTCAAAAATGACGATAGAAAAGCCCATAATAAATGCGGTCAACAATGAGAGTAGTGGTAGCATTTCATAGCTTTGCCAAATAGGATGGACTTTATACCCTGCTGAAATCATCAATGACCCCATTGATGACTGGTGCATCATCGGCAATAACGCCCCTAGCGCAATGATAAAAAACATCACTTTATTTAAGCGTTTTAATGAAACCTTCCAACCAAAACGTTCACACAGTGCAGGAGCAAACTCCAGTGCCATCACACCGATATAAATCGTCATACACACTGCCGTTTCAAATAGCACCGAATTGGTGTTAAAGAAACCGGGGATGTAAAAGTAAGGCAAGTTCCAGTAACGACCTACGTCAATGGTAATGGATAAACCACCGAGGGAGTAACCGAACAAACTGGCTAATAACGCAGGGCGCACTAACGGGTGATATTCACCGCGGTTAAATACATACACCGCCCAAGCCAGCGCCCAACCGCCACAAGCAAAACCGGTACCAATTAGTAAGTCAAAAGCAATCCAGATCCCCCAAGGATAGCCACCATTTAGGTCAGAAACTGAGCCTAAGCCGAAGACCAAACGTTTAACAATCAAGATGACACAAATCAGCACTAATGGCCCAAAGACCATAATTGGCCAACTGACTAAACGCCCGCCTAACGGCTGCTCTTTATGATGCGTCGTCATTTGAGTCGTCTCCTTCGTGTTTATCATTCTTGGTATTGCGATACACCAAGAAACTCAACCCTGCCAACGCCGCGAGCGGCAATACCATCCCTTTATAAAGGGTGTGCTGGACATATTCAGAACGAGCCCCAGTAGACAACTGCTCCAATTCAGGCAACCCAAGATTTTGATAGGGCACACCTGAAAGAACAATGACTTGTGTGCCACCGCCTTCAAGCTCCCCATAAACATGAGACTCATATTTCGGCACTTTAATCACATTCGGGTCATTGCTATGTAAGGTTTGTCTTGGGTAACCGTACTCATCCCCCACTTTGAGTGTTAAGCGTTTTTTGGCTTCTGCGAGCAATTCTTCCCGCGTCCCGAAAATTACCGCTCCCGTTGGGCAAACTTCGACACAACCGGGCAAGCCACCCTTGTCTAAACGTTCGACACCTTTTTGGTTGCATAACTCGCATTTATGAATCGCACCAAATTTGTCATCGTAAGCATATTTCGGAATATTAAAGGGACACGCCACCATGCAATAGCGGCAGCCAGTACATACGCTGGCATCGTAATGAACAATGCCGGTTTTTGGGTCTTTTTTCAGCGCTTGAACAGGGCAAACCGACACGCAATTAGGGTCAACACAGTGCATACACTGCTTTTTAATGTAGGCATAGCCATCTTTTTCTTGGTCTTTATGAACACCTGTTCCACTGCTCCAAACCTGAATAATATTGTTGGTATAAGGGGTGAGTTTGTCATTATTTGACCAAGTTTGTTCCCCGACCGGGTTACGCTCTGGGTGGTTAATATCTTGGCATTTTGTCACACACGCCTGACACCCAATACACAGGGTCGAGTCATATAGCATCCCCAAAGAATTGGGAATCGGCGGACGGTTTTCAGGCCCCGCCAAACTGGGTGAACTTCCCGCAAGTAATGCTCCCCCTGCGGAGAGTTTAAGAAAATTTCGTCTATTCACGGTTATTCTCCCCGTGAGTCAGTATCTTGTTGGCGTTTTTGACGACCTAATTCACGTACTGCCATCACGCTAACTCCAGCCACTAACCCGACAACACCACCAATTAACCCCACAGCTGTAGATGAAATTTGGCCACCTTCGCGATTATTGACATCCGGTTTATCCACCCGTGGTGTTGGGTTTTCCACGCTCGCCAACTGATGTATCGCTTTGTGAAAGCCGACATTTTCCTCATTACAGCCATAACAAGGGTGACCAATCGCCACAGGCCAGACGCCACCGACATCACAGAATTGCAATGTGGAACAGTTCCCGTAAGTTTCAGGCCCCTTACAGCCTAAATGGTATAAACACCAACCTTCACGATGACCATCATCACCGAACTCTTTTGCGAAGCGGCCCGCATCAAAATGAGGGCGACGTTCGCAGTGTTCATGAATTAATCGACCGTACGCGAACATTGGGCGATTTTTGCTATCCAGTTTTGGTGGACGATTAAACGTAATTAAGTGCGCGACCGTCGCAAGGAAGTTATGTGGATTAGGCGGGCAACCTGGAATATTGATAACGGTTTTATCTTTAATGACTTGATCTAAACCCACGGCTCCTGTTGGGTTATCTCCTGCCGCAGCAACACCGCCCCACGAAGCACAAGAACCAATCGCAATCACGGCCGCGGCGTGTTCAGCCACTTCACGAATATGCTCAACAATCGGTTTCCCCGCCACCATGCAATAAATACCGTTATCTTTTAGTGGGATAGAACCATCGACGACTAAAACATATTTTCCTTTGTACTTTTCAATTGCATCATGTTTATTTTGCTCAACTTGCTCACCAAAGGCGGCAGACAACACCTCGTGGTATTCCAATGAAATAGTATCGAGAATTAAATTTTCCAAAGTTGGATGGGTTGAACACAGCAAAGATTCCGTACACCCCGTACACTCTTGGGCACCAATCCAAATGACAGGAGGTCGAGCTGGATCACTAATAGATTCAGCTATTTGGGCAGCAGCCTTCCCGCTTAATCCCATTGTCGCTGCTAATGCTGTACATAACTTCATAAAATCACGGCGGTTAATGCCATGCGAAGAAATAATAGAGTTATCTCCTATCATTCTTTTTTCCTATTATTATGGGTGGCTTAAAACCTATTCATTAGAAGGAAATTTTTGTTTATTATCTTAAGGTTATAAATACCACAAGGCCCTATACACAAATGATGCATACGCTTTTTGTTTGTATTTATCTATTTAAGAAGCCAACAAAACCAACTCTAATGAAATAAATTCTTATTTAAGTAACCTGATGCATAAATA
Organism: Providencia sp. PROV040; assembly: GCF_032706145.1. NCBI lineage: Bacteria > Pseudomonadati > Pseudomonadota > Gammaproteobacteria > Enterobacterales > Morganellaceae > Providencia > Providencia sp. PROV040. The sequence continues at coordinate 3,795,372 of NZ_CP120530.1, forward strand.
TAAAATAAGATCCTATTCCTACCGCTCCTAAATCATTTGATCTTCATCAATAGGCAATAAGAAATTTTATTTTTTTTATATATTTGCTAGAAAAATCGATTCAGTAACCTGTGTTAAAACAAGAGGAAAAATATAAAAAAAATAGATTTGATTTTCAATACTGCGTTATACATCACATCATTTAAAATAAAAAACCATTTATTTTTCATTATGATACTTAGATTTATTGTCGTAATATAATTAATTAAGCAGAATAGGTGTATTAATAACAATCCAACTATTAATATAAAAACAAATATGTCAAATAAGAATCAATATCAAAAAGACAATATAATCTATTAAAATGAAAAGCTGAAAAATAGGTAGATATACAATCCTATAAATATAATACTGCCCATCAGTAATAGATTAATTTTTCAACATCGCAGAAGCGATAGCGACTTGCCCCAATGATAGCCCACCATCTCCCATAGGAAATTGTTTTGCATATAACACATCGAACTCAGATAGATTATTCATTAATAGTTCTCGCAATAGTTGGTTATGAATCACACCACCTGACAAAACAATTTTCTTAGTACCATATTGGTTCGCTGATTTCCTTGCTAGCTCAGCAAAACCTTCCGCTAACGCTACATGAAATGCATGTGCGCGTTGTGGTTTAGGCGCACAGTACGCCATCCATTGCTGCCAAAATGTATGTAAATCTAATTGTTGACCAACTAACGGCATAGTGACCGGATGTACGCTCACGGGAGATTTCATTGCAATCGCTTCCAGTTGGCAAGCTGCCTCCCCTTCCCAACTAGTTTGTGCCGTACAAATACCTAACGCCGCAGCAACCGCATCAAAAAGCCGCCCAGTAGATGAAGCCGTTGGGCTATTAATTCCTTTATCAATCGCCTTTTGTAAGCCTTGCCAAGGAAATGACATTAAATAAGCAACGCTCTCTTGCTTTTGCCACTGGGGGACAAATTGTAAACAATGCGCAAGGAAATTACGCCATGGCTGCCGAGAAGCTAATTCCCCTCCCGGCAGTGCAACTGGGGGCAAGCCTCCTAGGTATTGACTGGATTTATAATCCACTAGTAAGCATTCACCTCCCCATAGCCGGTGGTCATCACCATACCCCAAACCATCCAAAGCTAACCCAATGACTTTACTTCCATTTAGTGGTAAACCATGCTCAACCATTACCGCTGCGATATGCGCATGATGATGCTGCACTTTTATCAATGGGATTCGTAATTGCTGTGATAACGCCTCGCCATAGCGCGTACTCACATAATTAGGATGCATATCAGAAACTATAGCGGTTGGCGTAAAACGATAAATAGATTCAAATAATGCAATCGCAGACTGGTATTGTTCAAAAATATCCATGTCATCAAGGTCGCCTAGGTGTTGGCTCATTACTGCACTTTTGTCTCGCAATAAACAAAAGGTATTTTTAAGATCAGCCCCTAAAGCCAGTATTGGTGGGGAATTTTCAAACCCTTTAGGTAAATCAATCGAATCAGGGACATAGCCCCGCGCACGACGGAGCATTTCCGCTTGCCCATCATGATAACGCACCAGTGAGTCATCTGCACGTTGGACAATATCGCGGTTATGAGTGAGGAAAAAATCAGCAATATCCGTTAAATCAGCCAGAGCAGCTTGCTCACTCAATACAGGGGGCTTTCCTGATACATTTCCTGATGTCATCACTAATGGGCAATTAACTTGTGCCATCAATAGGTGTTGCAACGGATTAGAAGGTAACATAACACCTATTTCCGCTAGCTTTGGCGCAATATATTGGCTTAATACATGATTTTTCCAATTTTTAATCAACACAATTGGTGCGGCAGGGCTTTTTAATAATGCACATAGGCCATCACTAAGCGGCATATTGTGCAACTCTAACCAATTCAGTGATGGAACCATTACCGCAAGTGGCTTAGTTGGGCGGCATTTACGTACGCGCAAAGCTTCTACCGCCTGATCATTACTCGCATCACAAGCAAGGTGAAACCCCCCGAGCCCCTTAATGGCAACAATTTTACCTGCCAATAACTGCTGAGCTGCCAAGACTAATGCGTTCTCTTTATTTGCAATCGTTTTTCCTGATGGGTCGCACAATTTAATTTCAGGGCCACACACCGCGCACGCATTAGGTTGCGCATGAAATCGTCTATCTGCGGGGGATTGATATTCCTCTAAGCAATTAGGACACAAAGGAAAATCGGCCATTGCGGTATTGGGTCTATCATAAGGCATATGACGAATAATAGTGAAACGGGGGCCGCAATGCGTACAGTTTGTAAACGGGTAATGAAAACGCCGATTTGATAGGGCAAAAAGCTCTTGTTGGCACGCATCACAAGTGGCAGCATCTGGAATTACTTGCGTGTCCATTTTACCTTCACCACTACGGCGAATAGTAAAAGTATCGGGTAATTTATCCCATTGAAAAGGTTGCGGCTCAATACTTTCTATATGGGCTAATGGCGGACAATGTTGGTACAATAACTGAGTAAATTCAGTGATATCCGAATCAATGCATAAGCGCACTAGCACTCCTTCGCCATCATTACAGACATCACCTAATAATTTGCATTGGTGGGCTAACTGCCAAATATAGGGGCGAAACCCCACACCTTGCACTTTCCCTTTGATGCGTAACTGTATACCACTTTTCACTGAGATATCCTCTTACCACTGTAAGGATATTTTCGCGCTAAAACATAAAAAAAGCTTCACTTGAGATCAAGAAAATACGTGGAAGTACAATTGACCGATTCATTTTTCAAAAACCGATTCATTAATTAGCAATACAATAATGATTACATTAAAAAATAGTGCCCATTGTTTACTCATTAAGAATTCTAAACAGAGTTAAATATAAATTTAAAATCCAATTTAAATAGGATGAGCAAACAATATAACTTTCTCTATTAAATAATATTAGAATTATAGTTAAATTGAATAATTATTTTCAGAACTATTCTCTATTAATTAACATAAATAATCTTCTAAATCATTCACCTAGTCCATAAGAACGATAGTATCCCACCACACATAAACGTAGAGTTATTCATATGTTAACAATATACCAATACCCTGCAATGAATAAATATTATTCATAAAACTCAATCTATTAATAATATAAAGAGGTGATATTTTGAAACTAAAACAACTCTTCGTTTCTCTTTCTATCGGTGCTGCGCTATTTGGTGTTAGCCATCTTACTAGTGCAGATGAAATTATTACGCTTGGAACAAAAGGCGGTCCTTCCTTATTAAAGGAAAAACGCTTGCCGCAATCGACGGCATTTATCAAGAACGATAAAATATACTTATTTGATGCGGGATACGGAGCAAGTTTGCGATTAGTTCAATCAAAAGCCCCATTAAAAAATCTTGATTCTATCTTTATTACCCACCTCCACAGTGATCATGTTGCCGATTACCCAGCCCTACTGTTAAATGCATGGAACAGTGGTTTAAATCATAATATCGCTGTTTATGGCCCTGTTGGAACGGAAAGTATGACAAAAGGTGTTTGGGATACTTTTAGTCGCGATATTGATTTACGCGTTAAAGATGAAGGTAAACCTGATTTGCGCCAAATAGTTACAGCAAAAGATATTCAAGAAGGCCCTGTACTCAAAAATGATGATGTCGAAATTAGTGCCTTATTTGTTCCACACCCACCTTTTAACTCAGACGAAGCTCTCGCTTATAAAATACAATCTGGCGGAAAAACTATCGTTATTACTGGTGATATGATTGATAATAGCCAAATTATTGAATTTGCTAAAGATGCTGATTACTTAATTAGTGAAGTCGTCTTAGTCTCTGGTGTGGAAAATTTAGCCAACCGTATCGGCAACGGTTCAACGCTGGCAAAAGCGATTATTTCTCACCATACAACAGCAGAAGATGTCGGAAAAATAGCCAAGCAAGCTAATGTAAAACACCTTGTCCTAACCCACTTAGTCCCCGCGGATGACCCATCGATTACTGATGATGTGTGGATTAATGAAGTCAGAAAACAATACTCAGGCCCTGTGACGGTCAGTAAAGACTTGCAACGCTTTGAGGTGAAATAAGTTATTTGAATATACCATCAATAGGATATTAAGAGCTTATATGCAATATCCTATTGATATTAATTTATATATTGAGCTTATTATTCTATAGATTATTTTTCACATTTCTCCATGACTTCCTTCCCAAACACCATAAACGAGTAGTCCTATTTGAATAAACCTATCGAAAGTTTCTCATATGAAACCAAACTCCATCATAACCTCGACACACCCCACATTTTGAAACGAATATTTTACATTTAACCAACATTTGATTGACTAATAATCACCCATACAATTAATCTGGTTTTAAATAAAAAACAATGTTTCACATATGAAACAAAATGTTACAACACATTCAAAAGGAGAAAACCATGAGCTGGATTGCTGTCTGCGATGTCTCACAAGTTCAAGAAGAATTTCCTTTTTCAGCCAAAGTTGATGATGCCGAAATTGGGATCTTCTTAGTTGAAGACCAATATTATGCCTTAGAAGATGTTTGCCCACATGCCTATGCCCTGTTAAGCCAAGGTTTTGTTGAAGATGGCAAAGTGGAATGCCCATTACATGAAGCCGTTTTCGATATTAAAACGGGTAAATGTTTACGCGAACCTGGTGGGCGAGATCTCAAAACCTACCAGACACGCATTCACGATAACCGAATCGAAATCAGTTTGATTGAGGAGTAGAAATGGAACCTATTCAAAATATTAATCCGTATTTACCAGCAAATAATCAAATTATCCCAGCACGAGAAGGTGGTAAAGGCAGTATCCAAGCGCCAGGAAGTGCACCAAATATCGTTTGGCAAACACGTTCACGTATGCCTGATGAGTATGAAAACAAACTCATTTTTGCACTGGAAACGCTATTCGCTGCTGGCACTGAATCACTTGAAGAATTAGTTAGTGCATTAAATCAACAGCAATTATATGACCGACAAGGGCAACCTTGGTCCACAAGCAGTTTCCGCGAATTTCTTCTCGTCAATGGTTACTAGCACATTGTCATACTAAGAAAAGAAAACAAAAACACCTTTGATAAACGGAAGCAAATGATGATGACAAATACACAACTTCAAAACTACCAAGATTATTTGGATGTCGGATTACGTGGGCAATGGTACCCCATTTTATCCAGTTGGGAAGTCAGTAGTAACCCTATCGGTATTACTCGCTTAGAAGAACAAATCGTGCTTTGGCGTGATGATAAAGGCCAAATTCATGCTTTAGAAGATAGATGCCCTCACCGTGGTGCCCGTTTATCAATGGGTTGGAACTTAGGTGAACGCATTGCCTGCTGGTATCACGGTGTCGAAGTCGGTGGAGATGGCGTCGTTAAAGATGTTCCAGCGGTCAGTCAATGCCCTCTTGAAGGCCAAAAATGTTTAAAAACCTATCCCGTTCAAGAAGTTCATGGTGCTATCTTTCTCTATTTTGCGGTAATTGATGGTGAAACACCTCCTGCCCTTGAATTCCCTGAAGAATTAGCTGATGACGAAAACCACAGCAATTTCCTCTGTACCGCATCGTGGAAGTGCAATTACCAATATGCACTCGAAAACGTGATGGACCCAATGCATGGCACCTATCTCCATTCATCATCACACTCAATGGCGGAAGGTGACAAACAATCAGAAATGATCCTAGAAGCAACAAAAAATGGCTTTATTTTCCGTAAAAATGACCAAATAGGTGTCAACTTTGACTGGGTGGAATTCGCGAGCACGGGTGCAAATTGGCTACGTTTATCTATCCCATATCAAAAACGCTTCGGCCCTGGTGGGCACTTTTGGATTATCGGCATGGTCGTACCTGAAGACCGTCACCACACTCGTGTTTTCTTTTGGCGTATTCGCAAAGTGAAAGACTGGCAACGTGATTTATGGCGCTTTATGTACCGCAACCGCCTAGAAGGACTGCATTGGGATGTTTTAGAACAAGATCGCATTATTTTAGAAAACCTCACACCAAATGCACGTGATAAAGAATTTCTTTATCAGCACGATGTGGGTTTATCCCGCCTACGCCGCATTATGCAACGCGAAGCGAAGAAGCAGTTTGACTTAATCAGCAATAAGGAAACTGAAAATGCATGATATCTTGGCAGGAAAACGCATTGTAATCACAGGAGCTGCAAGAGGGCTTGGCTTGAGTTTCGCACAAGCCGCCGCAGAACAAGGTGCTCAAGTTATCTTGTGTGACATCCTAGAACAACGATTACAAGAAAGTGTCGAGTCCTTACAACAACAAGGGTTTGAAGCCCAAGGTGTTTCTCTCGACTTAGCGGATCCTGACTCAATCACTCATGCATTCAACAGTATTGGTCAACAAGGCGCAATTGATGGGCTGATTAATAATGCAGCTCTGGCAACCGGAGTGGGTGGGAAGCTGCTCGACGAATATGACTTGGCGCTATGGGATAAGGTCATGACAGTGAACGTCAGAGGAACGTGGCTAGTCACCAAAACCGCTCTCCCCTTTTTAAAGCAGAGTTCCCGCGGCAAAATTATCAATATTGCCTCTGATACCGCACTTTGGGGAGCCCCCAAGCTAATGGCTTATGTCGCCAGTAAAGGGGCTATCATCAGTATGACACGCTCAATGGCACGTGAACTCGGTGTTCACCGTATTTGCGTCAACGCAATTGCGCCAGGGCTCACTAAAGTCGAAGCGACCGAATACGTTCCCGCTGAGCGCCACCAGCTATATGAAAATGGCAGAGCATTACAAGGAGAGCAGATGCCCGAAGACGTTACGGGAACCGCTTTGTATTTGCTTTCGCCCATGGCTGATTTTGTCACAGGCCAGCTAATCCCAGTTAATGGTGGCTTTATTTTTAACTAATTTCGCCATTCAGTTGGTAAAGAGGTGAGGACCATGAATTCAACGTGTAAATATCTAGTACCCGGTTTGGAAAAAGGGCTACAGCTTCTTCTGTTACTCGCTCAACAGCATCGCGAATTGACATTTGCAGAGATCCTCCGCTTAGTCGATATGCCCAAAGCAACGGCTTACCGTGCGATCCAAACCTTAGTGCACTTGGATTTCCTCGTCCAACATCCACGTACTGGAGCATTTTCATTAGGCCGCAAAGTACTCAGCCTTGGTCTTGGCTATATTGCATCACTCGATTTAACCCAGTTAGGCCAGCCCATTATCGAGCAACTCAGAGACCGAAGCCAATGTAACAGCCATTTAGTCATTCGAGATGGTCGGGACATTATTTATATCGCCAGAGTCAGTGGCGCAGAATCAAAGATTAACCATGTTAGCGTAGGCACGCGTTTATCAGCGCACCGAACCTCACTGGGTCGAATGCTACTCAGCGGGTTAACTCGCGCTGAATTTGATGCGCTTTACCCTGATGATGAACTCCCCGATAACGCAGGCTGTAAGCAGGAATTTTGGCAAATGATCCAAGCTGACAAACTGCGAGGCTATGTGATTGGTGAATCATTTTACCGTCGGGGGATTTCATCCATTGTTTACCCTGTTTATAACCAAACGAATGGCGTAGAAGCGGTAATTAGCATCATGGTGCCAATGAGTAGCATCCCTGCACAAGAGTGCCGGCGATTACAAAATGAAGTGAGCTATGCAGCCCAAAAACTCACTGAATTTATTGGTGGTATGAGCCAAGCAAAAGCCGTTTAGCGTTAACCAAATATCATCCACACATTTTTAGGTTTATTGCCATAAGCCTCAGGTTCTTTTTGTCCAAAAAAACCTTTGGCAATAACACCAATCGATAGAGGACTTTACAATGTCAGTGATTGGAATAGAAAAATTAGAATTTGGTGTTGAAAATATCCCTAGCTGCCAGAAATTTTTACATGATTTTGGCCTCAAAGCGGCCTCTGATAACGCCTCGTTATTCACGACCTTATCTGGTGCAGAAATACAGTTATTTTCACACCAAGACCCAAATGGCATGACTGTCGCTTTCACCATCAGCAAACAAAAAACGGTTGAATTAGAAGTCACCGCTATCAACCAATGGGGGGATATTCGCCGCATTGATAAACCTAGCCCGGTTTACGAAAAAGCCACCCCTATTAACGTCGGCCACGTGGTGTTCTTTGTTGATGACTTACCTTCTACAGAAGCGTTCTATTGCCAAAAACTGGGTTTTCAAGTTTCTGACCGTTATATCGACCGTGCCGTCTTTTTACGGACACAAATAAACGGTTGCCACCATAACCTGTTTTTGCTGAAGCTTCCTCATCGTAGCAGCGGCCTCAACCATGTCGCTTTTACGGTTCGTGATATCCATGAAGTGATTGGCGGCGGCCTAGCAATGAACCGCCATCAATGGAGCACCTTTATTGGCCCAGGCCGCCACCCTATCTCATCCGCTTACTTTTGGTATGTCAACAGCCCAACAGGTGGTGCTTTCGAATATTACACCAATGATGATTACCTTACCGATAAGTGGCAACCGCGCGAACTGGAACATTCCTTAGTTTCATTTACGGAATGGGCTGTAGAAGGCGGTCTCGATTATGAAACTCGCCGCCAAGTTAAGGAGTAACACCATGAGCTCATTAATCCAAGGCGGTATTGTCATTATCGGTGGGGGCCTGGCAGGTGGCTGGGCGGCAAAAACCCTACGAGATGAAGGCTATCAAGGCATTATTTCGGTGATTAGCGATGAAAACCATGATTTTTATGAGCGCCCACCGCTGTCTAAAGCGGCACTGACGCAGGAGAGTTTATCGTTATCACGTTTATTCAGCGAACAAGAAACTCACGCCTTAAATTTACAATGGTTTCGCCCACTACGTGCCACTAAAATTGATAGTCAAAACCAATACGTTCATTTAAGTGATGGCCGTGTCATTACGTTTGACAAATTACTGCTCGCGACAGGCGGCCGACCTCGCTACCTGTCAAGCCGCTGGCAGCAACACCCAAAAGTCTTTGCCTTACGTTCGTGGGATGACGCTCAGAAATTACGCACTGCACTACTATCAGCACAAAAAATTGCCATTATTGGTGGTGGTTGGATTGGCTTAGAAGTCGCTGCTTCCGCACGAAAAATGGGTATTGATGTCACAATTTTTGAGCGGCAAAGCCGATTGTGCGAACGCAGTGTGCCGCAAAATGTTTCAGAGGCTCTGGTACTACGTCATACACAAGCGGGCGTTCATGTCATAACCGATTGTGGAAATATCGAACTTGGCGAGCCGACAACAACTGGATTACAAATTAGTTGCCAAAAGCAGCCTTCGCAAAACTTCGATCTCGCTGTTATGGGGATTGGTGTTGAATTAAATCTCGAACTAGCCAAAGAAGCAGGGCTTGATGTCACCCACGGTATTGTGATTAATCACCAAGGGCAAACTTCTCACCCCAATATTTATGCTGCGGGGGACGTCGCTTGCCATCCCACACTGTCTTTATGTTTACAGTCATGGGCTTATGCGCAAAACCAAGCTATCACCACAGCAAAAGCCATGCTTAACCCACAATCTGAAGGGTTTAATGAACTCGCTTGGTTATGGTCAGATCAATACCAAGACAACATCCAAATTTTAGGTGTCCCAACCTCACAAAAATTAAATCATATTCAACGGCATACTCCTGATTCAGAGGTTCATTTTGCTTTAAATGAAAGCAATGAATTGGTGCAAATGATTGCATTTAATGATGCTCGTGCCATCAAGCTAGGTAAACGTTGGATACAAGGCCACCGCAAATTGGACCCTTCACAACTTGCTGATCCCACATTTTCACTAATGTCACTGAAATAGTGTTCAGCAAGGAGAAATCTCATGGCTAACCAGACTATAACCTTACGAAACTCAGAACCTGATCAAATCGAGCAAGATGTTCCTGAAAAGATCAATTGGTTGATCCCAATTGGCCTGTTTTCCTGTGTACTACTGGCTTTCTTCGATAAAATCAGTATTGCGGCTCTATTTTCTGACGAAAAATTTCAGCAAGCTCTGGGAATTGATTTTGACCCAACCCGTTTAGGGTTACTGATGAGCGCATTTTTATTCGCTTATGGTGTTTCTTCCATGCTGCTAAGCGGCATTGGTGATAAATTTCACCCCACCAAAATGCTGTTATTTATGGTCAGTAGCTGGTGTTTTCTCATGATTTTTATGGGATTCACACACCACTATGGCACGATGGTTTTTCTGCGTGTATTGCTAGGAATTGCCGAAGGGCCTTTGCTGGCAATCGCTTATGCCATTGTGCGCCGTACCTTTCCGCCAAAAATGCAAGCTCGAGCCACTATGATGTGGTTATTAGGCACACCGTTAGGCGCAGCGTTAGGCTTTCCTATCTCATTGTATTTACTTAATAACTATGGTTGGCAAAGTACATTTTTTGTCATGGCGGCCTTTACCGTTCCTGTTTGGTGGTTAGTGGTCATTGGTATCCGTCACCCTAATTTAGTCAACCGCCAAGCACAAACGAAAAATACAGCGGGTGAAGCACTGCCTGCCGAGCAACTGGCCGCGATGCGAGCCCATAAAAAACGCTTATTCCAAAATAGCCATTTTTGGATTATCTGCATGTTTAATATCGCTTTTCTTATCTATCTTTGGGGGATGAATGGTTGGTTACCTAGCTATTTAATTAAAGGTAAGTCTATCCACTTGGAACATGCTGGGATCCTGTCATCCCTTCCCTTTATCGCCATGTTATTTGGTGAGGCTATCGGAGCATGGTTATCAGATCGCTACGATCGCCGCGCACTCGTTTGTTTTATTTCATTACTTGGTGCCGTCCTAGGTCTTGCTGGCGTGTTATTTCTCACTGGCACCTACAGCATCATTCTTATGATGGCGTTTAGCATGTTCATGTGGGGGGCAGGCGCACCAAATATCTTTGCCCTACTCGCAAAAGCCACACAAAAACAGGTCAGTGCATTAGCGGGCGGTATTTTCAATGGGTTAGGAAACCTGGCCGGCGCTGCTGCACCGCTGGCAATGGGAGTTCTTATTACCGTCACTCACACTATGGATAGCGGGCTGTTATTTATCGTCGTCATAGGTTTATTCGGCAGCTTATTACTAGTGCCTTTACTGAAAAAATATTAATTCATTTTTTATTGGAGATAACACCATGTCACAACCGCAAATCAAACCACAAGATATTCCAATGGCACAATGGATTGAGTCACGCATTGCTCGCCTTGAAGGACGTAAATATGACTGGAATGCCCTGAAATTCCAAGCGGATTACGACCCTAAATATCGCCGCGCACAAATGCGCTATATCGGCACTGGTGCGACTGGCGTTGCTAATGATGTCAACACCGTTCCCGCAGAGAACTTTACCTTCTCTACCATGGTTCTTCCTGCCAAGTGCGAAGGCCCATTACACCTGCACCCCGATGTTGAAGAAGTGTTCTTTATGTTGAAAGGCACCATCACGTTGTTTGTAAAAGATGGCAATGAGGAATATGAAACGGTTCTCAAAGAGCGTGACCTGATCTCAGTTCCTGCGGGCATTTATCGTGGCTTATTTAACCACGGGGAAGAAGAAGCCTTAATGTGCGTCATGATCGGCACACCAAAACCGGCGATCCCGACATATCCCGAAGATCACCCTTTATCAAAAGTTAAACGTAACTAACAGGAGTCGTCAGTGATGAATTTGCTCAATAAAAAACTCCCAGAACCACAGGTGGCAGACTTTGGGCCATATCGCCTAAGTTGGCGGGAAGCCGGCCAAGGGCACCCTGTCGTATTACTGCATGGTATCAGCTCTGGTTCTGCTTCATGGGTAAGCCAACTGATGAGCCCATCACTGACAGACCATTACCATCTCTATAGCTGGGATGCTCCCGGCTATTTAGAAAGCCGTGATCTAGAGACGACAACACCTACCGCAATTGATTACGCAAATGCATTAAATGCTTTTATTGATAAATTAGTCTTATCACCCATCGTGTTAGTGGGGCACTCCCTTGGCGCCATAATGGCAAGCGCTTTTGCAGCGCAATATCCCAATAAAGTGAAAGGCTTAATATTAGCGAACCCCGCACAAGGTTATGCCACAAAAAGCCCTGACCAACAAAAGCAAGTTTACCAACAGCGGCAAGATATTGTTTTTAGTTCCGGTATTGAGGCATATGCGCAAAACCGTGCCGCTGCTTTGTTATCCGCCAACGCAACCACTGAAAAAGTCAATTGGGTTCAACAGAACATGAAGAAGCTCAACCCCACAGGTTTCTTAGCTGCTGCGTGGATGCTAGCTCATGATGACATCAGCCAATATTTAAATCGCTATGATGGCCCATTGGAAATACTGGTTGGCACAGAAGATACCATTACGCCACCAGCACAAGTAGAACGACTCGCACGACAAAAAAACTGCCCTTACTTTCTGATAAACCAAGCGGGACACGCCAGTTATTTAGATGCGCCAGACGCCTTTAACCACCACTTACAACAATTTTTAGAGACGCTCTATTGCCAAGCCGAATAAAGGAAGACTCATGAATTTACAGTTAAATAACCGTGTTGCTGTCGTGACAGGAGGAAGCTCCGGCATCGGCTTTGCAACCGTCAAACTCTTACTGGATGAAGGCTGTAAAGTGGCATTCTGCGGCCGTGATCAAGACAAACTTCAGCAAGCGCTCACAACATTACAAGAGCTCTACCCCCAAGGACATTTTATCGCACACTCTTGTGATGTTCTTGATAAAACACAAACCGAAGCCTTCGCAAAACAGGTTCATCAGCAATATGGCCAAGTCGATATATTGATTAACAACGCAGGGCAAGGCTATGTCGCAAGCTATGCAGATACCCCTGAAGAAGCGTGGTTACATGAAGCCCAACTCAAACTATTTGGAGTCATTAACCCGGTGAATGCGTTTTTATCATTCTTAGAGCAATCCAATATTGCATCAATTACCTGCGTTAACTCGCTATTAGCATTACAGCCTGAGCCGCATATGGTCGCCACCTCGGCAGCTCGAGCTGCACTATTAAACATGACACTAAACTTGTCGAAAACACTGTTACCTAAAGGGATCCGCGTGAACTCTATTTTACTTGGCATGGTGGAGTCCGACCAATGGCGACGTCGCTTCGAAAATCGCACTGACAAGAATCTCGATTGGGAACAATGGATTGGCGATATCGCTAAAAAAAGAGGCATACCAATGCAACGTTTAGGAAAACCCGAAGAGCCCGCGCGTGCCTTAGTCTTTCTAGCCTCTCCCATGGCGTCGTTTACCTCGGGTGCCGCTTTAGATGTTTCAGGTGGCTTTAGCCATCATATTTAAAGGACTTAATGATGAAAACACTCATGTTGATTGGTTATGGTGCAATGGCGCAAGAAGTGATTACTCGCTTACCTGATGAGATAACACTGCGCTACATTATTGCTCGGCCTCATCACCACCAAGCTATCTTGGAACGCTTTAAAGGGGCTGTCACACCTATCGATAGCCTTGATAATAATATCGTTCCCCCTGATTTAGTGTTGGAGTGCGCGGGGCACCAAGCCGTTAAGCAATATGCACCAACGGTACTAGAAAGAGGCTGGACACTGGCCATTATCTCTACAGGTGCACTTGCAGACACGGACTTTGAACAACACTTGGTCGCCTTAACCCAACGCCACCATAGCCAGTTGATCCCACTGACTGGCGCTGTTGCAGGGCTTGATGGCTTACGTGCGGCAAAAGAAGCCAATATCACTCAGGTGACCTACCAGTCACGTAAAAGCCCCGCAAGTTGGCGCAATGGCGCGGCTGAGCGTTATGTCGATTTGTCACAAGTGACACAGCCTACGGTGTTCTTTAGTGGCAGTGCTCGTGAAGCAGCTCTGAATTTTCCCGCAAATGCCAATGTCGCTGCCACTGTCGCGCTGTGTGGCATTGGGATGGATGCCACACAAGTTCAATTAGTTGTTGACCCAAACACCACACACAATTCACATCGCATTGATGTTACGGGTGATTTTGGCCATTTCTATATTGAACTCAATGGAAATCCTCTCCCTTCCAACCCAAAAACATCGATGTTAGCGGCCTTAAGTGCTGTTGAAATTTGTCGCCGTGTCGCTGGGCAGCAAGCTATTTAATAGGAGCCAAATAATGAACAACATGGATATTTTTGTTGGTGGCCAATGGCAGCAAGGTCGCGGGCCTGAAATGCAGTCGCGTTTTCCGGGAAATAACCAAGTGGTTGCCACCCTCAACAGTGCAAGTTTGGAAGATGTCGAAGACGCCGTGATTGCAGCCGATAAGGCCTGGCGAATGCCTTCTTGGCGCAACCTTCCCGCTCACCAACGGGCGGCTATCTTATACAAGGTTAGTCGCTTAATTGATGAAAACTGCGAAGCATTAACCCAATTACAAACCTTGGATAACGGTAAACCTTGGGCAGAAGCGCGTGGCTTAGTAATGAGCGCAGCAGCAACTGCTCGCTACTTTGCCGCGGTTTGTGAAGTCTCAGGTGGTGAGCTTCCGCCTCGCCGCCAGCCAGAACTGATGACCATAAGTACTTACCAACCCATTGGCGTGATCGCCGCAATCACGCCATGGAACTCCCCGATTGCCAGTGATATGCAAAAAATTGCCCCAGCGATTGCTGCCGGTAACGCAGTCATCTTAAAACCTGCGGAAGCCACACCTCTAATTTCATTAAAATTAGCTGAGCTATTTGAGCAAGCAGGTTTACCCTGCGGCCTATTGAGCGTGCTCCCGGGTAAGGGGTCGATTGTCGGTGATGCATTGGTTCGCCACCCTCTGGTGAAAAAAATCTCCTTTACGGGTGGCACCAATACGGGACGACAACTGGCTCACATTGCGGCAGATAAACTTATCACCACGTCACTCGAACTTGGGGGTAAATCCCCAACTATCGTGTTGTCAGACGCTGACCTTGATATTGCTGCACACGGTGTTTGCTACGGTATCTTTAGTTCGATGGGGCAAGCCTGCATCGCGGGTTCGCGCCTGTTTGTGGCTAAAGATATCTACTCATCTTTTATGGAAAAATTAACGCAACTGACCCGCAACCTGATTATTGGTGACCCAAGGCAAGAGCGCGTTCATTTGGGGCCATTAATCTCCCCTTCGCACCGAGACAGCGTCAGAAACTATGTCGAACAAGCCGTACAACAAGGCGGGAAGATCCGTATTGGTGGAACCGCACCGGCTGACCCTGTACTCCAAGATGGCAACTATTTTTTACCGACGATTATTGAAGGCTTAAATAACCAATCTACTGTTTGCCAAGAAGAAATTTTCGGTCCCGTACTCGTCGTTATGCCATTTGATGATGAAGACGATTTAATTCAACAAGCTAATGATTCTGTTTATGGGCTTGCAGCAGGTATTTGGACAAAAGATTACACTCGGGCGTTTAAGCTCGCCGATGCGCTTGATGTCGGTACCGTTTGGGTTAATACCTATAAAGTTTTTTCTATTTCAACGCCATTTGGCGGCTTTAAAGAAAGTGGCATTGGCCGTGAAAAAGGCCTTGAAAGCCTCAAAGCCTATATGCAACAAAAAAGCCTATTTCTGGCACTTAACCCACAACCAAACCGTTGGTGTGAATAGCAAATCCGTCACCGGATTATGGCAGCATTGAGGAGAATAAAATGTCTGAAATGATTACAGTTGGCGAAGCTATCGCCAGAACACTCGAACAATACCAAGTCACAACGGTTTATGGGGTTATTTCAATTCATAATTTACCCATAGCAGATGCTATCGGGCGCCGAAAAGTGATTGATTTTACGCCAAGTCGTGGGGAGGCAGGAGCCGTTACCATGGCGGATGCACATAGCCGTTTTAGTGGCTTAGGGGTGGCGTTAACCAGTACGGGCGCAGGGGCTGGAAATGCTGTTGGCTCAATGATTGAAGCTATGAATGCATGCTCCCCCATGATCCATATTACTGGGCAAGTTGAAAAAGCTTATCTGGATATGGACGCAGGGTTTATTCATGAAACCCATGACCAACTCGGCTTTTTACGTTCGAGTTCTAAGCAAGCTTTTCGTGTTCATACCCCCGAACAAGCCGTTGCCACTCTACATAAAGCCATTCAGGTTGCTCAAACGATACCTTGCGGCCCTGTCTCTATCGAAATTCCAATTGATATTCAAAGTGCGCAAGTGCCATTATCTGTGCTCAGTGTGCCACTTCCCCCTTCTACGCTGCCTGACTGTTGTACATCGCTAGTCAATGCAATTTGGGATAAACTTCAACACGCTACACAGCCTCTATTATGGGTTGGCGCAGGTGCTCTACAAGCAAAAGATGCTGTCAAACGCCTTGCTGATGCGGGGATTGCCGTCATCAGCAGCACCCATGGGCGAGGTATTTTATCGGATGACCACCCATTCAGCTTACGTGCTTTTCATAATGCAGATTCCATTGATGCATTACTGCGTTCATGTGATTTAACCATCGTCGCTGGCTCGCGTTTACGCAGTAATGAAACCAAAACATGGTCATTACCTTTGCCACATCCCATCATACAAATCGATATAAACCCACTCGCAGCCAATCGCAACTATTTAGCCGACTTAACCGTAACTGGGGATTGCAAAAGTTTACTTGAAGCACTTGCCGATAAAATTGAACAAGCCAAGCGCCCTATCTCTACTCAGTGGAAAAAACAAGTGCAAGAGGCCGTACAGCAGGCAGAAGAGCAACTCAGGCAACAATGTGGCCCTTATAGCCAACTCAGTGATGCCGTGGAGCAAGTCTTACCGAGTAACGGTATTTTTGTCCGAGACATTACGGTATCAGGGAGTTTATGGGGAAGCCGTTTACTCAAAGCGACCCAACCAATGCACAACATTCACTCATTAGCCGGTGCGATTGGTCTAGGACTCGCTATGGCAATTGGCAGTGCCAAAGCAAATCCGAATGTGCCTGTTATTGGCTTAGTGGGTGATGGCGGGTTAATGTTAGGCATAGGTGAATTGGCCACCATGGCACAAGAGCAGCTCCCCATTGTTCTGATTATTATGAATGACCAAGGTTATGGCGTAATGCGAGGTATTCAGGAAAAATATTTTTCAGACCGCCAATACTATAATGAGTTACTCACGCCTTCATTTAGCCAACTCGCTCAATCTATGGGGATTCAGGCATTTACGATAGATAAAGCTACAGATTTCGAATCAACACTACGCCAAGCCGTCGATTTGAAGCAACCTGTTGTCGTTGAAGTGTTAATGAATAGCATTGGCAAAATGAATTTCTCAGGCCCACCACAGAAAAAATTATTTTAACTTTCAAACTAATACGGGTGGCACAAGCCACCCTACTTCATTGATAGATAATGATGCAGTCAAGGCTATAAATTTGGCTTAAAATATTGCGTATAAATAGAAATAGCTTGCTCTTTTAAGACGCCTTTAACCACTTCAGGTTTAAAGGGGCTTTTGGCAAAAATCTCATCGCTACCTAACATAATATTAAAACCTGCAATCTCTGCGAGTTCATCATGAGAAAGGCTATAAACCATCCGACCTAATTGGCTCCATACCATTGCACCGGAACACATACAACATGGCTCACAGCTGGTATACAGCGTATAATCTGATAAATCCATGACTTTATGTTCAGAGCAATACTGGCGTATGAGACCTAACTCCGCATGATAGGTCGGGTCACTTTCAGTATGGATATGATTTTCACCAGTCATAACGACTTGGTTATTTTTAACCAATACCGCACCAAAGGGTTCATTACCATTTTTCGCCGCATCCGTAGCCAAAGCTAAAGCCTGAGTCATAAACTGAATATCCAATTCAAACTGTTGCGCATTGTTTTTCGATTTATTTTCCATATACACTACCTTCATGTGTGGATTTATATAATTTACAAATGGTTTAAATAGATATATCAAGTTTACTGGGCGAGTAAAACATAAAAAATGGCCATTCTCATTAATGCTAAAAAAACTGAGCTATTAGAGAGTCAACGCTAAAGAATGTACCTACTCTAATTTTCAAGTCAGATATTTAGTTTATCACTAACTGCAACTTTATATAAAACAGCTAATTATTGGTAAGAATATGTTAAGCCAATCATTGCATTTGCTGTTCCCGTTTTGAATTCTTCTTCTGGCTTACGTACATAGCCAAAACCCAAGCTAAAACTAATTGGGTTATTTTTTTCAGCGGTACCAGAACGCTGAATATAATATTTCTGTTGGCCTGGAATATTTGGAGCAGAGCCATCTGGGCCAAATTGTAATCGTTGTCCGCTTAAACCTATTACAGCATATCCAACACCTGATGCAGAAGAATCAGCTGTTAGCGTTGAAACCGTAGTTTTATTTGTTGTATCAGATAAATCAACAATTGATACATATACATTTATATTAGGGTCACATTGTAGTGAAAATGATTGTCTTTTTAGGCTTATATTTTCTGATGCGTCTGCCTTTTCAATAATACTTGCTGGAATTTTTTCCATTTCAACAGAGACAATTTTATTTGTTGGTGCACAGCTAGAAACAGTAGCATTAACAGTTATTGGGTTATATTGTACATTAACTATCTCTTGCAGATTTCCAACATCATCATAACACGCATATCGATACATTTTTTGACTTGGAATCACCACACTTCCAATAATTCTATCCGGTCCTTTGTAGATAAAAACACCTATAGTGACTTTAATAGGAGATGCTATTCGTGAATTATTACTTAAACTACCTTCCCAAACGACTGTATTTTTAACCGGTAATGGGACAAAACTTTCGTTAAATCCCCCAATAGGGGAAAATGAAAATCCAGAAATACCAGTTTCAAATAAATAAATCATCGGGTGAGAAGGTGATGCTTGATAAGATTGCCCATTCCAATGAGCTATTGGTTGGTACTCTATTCGACCAAGTGTATAGTTTATACTATTACTATTACATATGCTTATTCCTCTCCGAGAACCAGAGTTTTTAATAATCTCACCAAATGGTATTTGGTCGGCAGGCCCAGTGATCTCTATGTTAGTCATAGAATTAGTATTATACGTGTACTCAGGGATACCAAAAGCTTGACCCGATTGAAATAAAAAAGCAATAAAAAAAAACGTTGTACTACATTGTTTCATATTAATTCCTAATTTTTACTATATGATAAATCCAGTGATTTAATTACGTCATTACTCTCATCATAAAAATTAACCCATATATGGCATGTATTACCTTTACAAATATCGTTTAATTTCACCTTTTCCTCTGGAACTATATTTACTATCCGTTCATTATTATATTGCTTATCTTTTGAAACTGAAATTATAAAAATAAACTTTGATTTATTAATCAAATAAAACTCTTTATTAAAATTGATTAAACTTATTTTATCATAATCACTTTCTCGTATTTTACGATGTCGATAAATAACTTTAAAATGTGAGCGAATCGCTAGAGAAATAGAGTTTTCACCACTATTTAAATCTGACTTTGGAATTGATGTAACAGTTAAGTTAATTAATTCATCTGATATATTATCAATTACTGTTGTTGGTAATATTGTTATAATACTATTACTGTTTCTAGGAAGTAAAAAAAGTGGCGGTGATATGATAAATCTTTTATCACTTAATTCACTTTTTATTAAATAATCACTATTTTCATCATTCATTATTTTTATATTTAATGATTTATTTTCGTTATTAATTAAAAACCGTGTACCAACAAGTGTTGTACCAGAAAATGCATTGGTAATAAAGAAAACAAAAAATATAGCCATTAAAATTCTATTAATCATAAGACAACTCGAAATTTGCAATACAGAGCACTTTACCTGCAGAAGAAGTATTACTTGTTTTAATGTAAGAAGCGTAAAAATTAAAAATATTATTCACTAAGTTATGGTCAATTTTTAAAGTTGTTTTATTATTACTTATATCTATAATTTTTTTATTGTTATCATAAATTCCTATTGCAATATTACTTGCACCAGCATCTGTTTCATCTAAATTTTTTAATAAATTAGTCATTATAGTATCATTTACACCTGTAAATATAATATGAGCAGAATTAATATTTTTAGGGCAATTTTCTAGAACAATTGAAAATGGTGTTTCAGTGAAAGGAATACCGACCAGCTTTCCATTCAAATCGTTAGGATTAAGTCCGACTAGTAAACTAGCTGTATCATTAGAAACAGTGCAGCTACGCTCCATAACATTTGCATTAATGTTAATTTTTATTTGTTCGCTAAAAACAACTCTAGGAAGAAGTAGGAATATTATTAAAAACCCAATAATTTTATTCATAATAAATATCCAAAAAAAGTAAAGATGACGCATCACCTGATCCTATATTTATTTGAGTTGACTTATATCTTAAATAGAAATTCAAATCATAACTTGGGGTTGTGATAACTTCATTCAAAGCATACTTTGTATTTAATGAAATTTTTTTCCGGTATTTATCTAATATTTCAATAGCAAGTCCGGTAGCTATATCACCTTCAAGACTGTTTGCCTTTCCTAATATTTTCAATAAAGTTGGGTCGTTATCATCTTCCTCCCCAGAAAATTTATATGACATATTATTAACTTTACCAGAACAATTCTCGAGATGTATTGAAATAGGTTGCGTAGCACTAGTCGAGCCAATTTGATTAAAATCACTTGGATTTAAATCTAAAAAATTGATATTTTTAATTAAATCCTTACCCGTCACATTACAGCTTTGTGTTAATATTTCACCATTAACATTAACTGTGACATCGACTGCGTACGCAAAAAAACCGATGAAGTATATAACTAAAAAAATAATATTTATTTTCATTATATAGTTCCTATTATTGGCACGCCACATTAACTTTGTTAATATTTTTCATTTTATCATTTTCATCATATTTAATAGAAAACTTACAAAGTTTATCTTTATCTATATTTACTGTATAGCTTGAATTAGGTTTAACACCAGTTAGATAAACTGTACTATCATCATTTACAATAGATATATTTTTTCCAGAATCATTAACTACTACTGTTCCAAATTTAATTGGTTTTTCTTGATACTGAAGTGAAACTAAAAAATTATACCCTTTACGTACATCGAAAATAACTTTACTGATAGCTCCTCGTGTCGGAGCTACTTTTATAACATTACCATCAATATCATAACCTGCCCCTAATGATTCAGGTGATAGACCTATATCATTATAGTGATATGCCGTTGCATAAGGAATTAAAGCGTAACCACTATTATTGATAGTAATATTTTCACCTGTTTTATCCACTTTAGCTCCAGCAGCCCCTTTGGCTTCAACTAAAATTGCAGTATCATTTGCCTCTCTAGCAAAAAGTAAACCACCAGAATGAACAAGGACAGAACCAGTGACTCCATAATCAAGCTCTTTTGAATTATTTGAAAATGATGTTCCTGCACTAAGTTCTGTTACATCTGCTTTATAACGTAGATTTAAATTTGATTTATTATCATTATTATTATTTATAGTTTGATAAATATTATAATTTAATTTTTCATTTAATGCAGTACCATATAGACTTGTCATAGTGTTATACTTTGAGTCATTGAAAGTGGTACTATTTGTAATATACATTCTATTTTTGTCCATCGCATTTGACAATGGGATAGATAATGATAAGTAAAATATATTGTCTGTATTATGGCTATACGTATTTTTATTATAGCTAGCTGATAGTATAATATTATTATACTGAGACAATGTCTTATTCCAGCCTATTTGAATATTTTTAGATTTTAAGTCGCTCCCCCAGTATGAATTAACATTTCCCCATGCATATAATTGTCCATAGTCACCTAAACTTTGAGAAATATTTACTTGAAAGCTGTTCTTTTTCCTTTCATTACTTGAATAAAATAAGTAATCATTTATTTCACCTTTGTAACTATTTCTGTAATTAGCTTCACTAAAAGTATAATAGTCAGATGTTGAGTATCTATATCCTGTCAACTGAATATTTGTACCAATATCACTAAATGATTTCGCATACAATATTCTATATGACCCCCCACTATATTTTTTATCATGTATTTTAGCTTGTGCTTGTATTGTATCAATAGATAAAGCTCCAAATGCACCAATATCTTTACTTAAACCGATTCCAGTAGCTAGATAGCCACTCGCAATTTGATATCCCGTATAAAGAGTTGAATCTAGTGGTAAACCAATTCCAATTGTCCCTTGAGCAAACTTATCTTTTTTGGCTGATGTTATATCTAGCTGACCAAAAGTAAGTGAGTAATTATAACTACCTTTTCGTAGTAAATTCGGTAAAGAAGAATATGGAACGATATACTTTGTTACTACGCCTTCACCTGATGTTAGTTCAACTTCATAGTCACCACTTGTACCAACAGAGTTTAAATTATCAATATTATATGGACCTGGGTTAATATACTCTTGGTACAATATATTTCCATTTTGTTTAATTGTTATCTTTGATCTAGACTCTGCTATACCTTTAATTGTTGGGCTATATCCTTTTTCGCTATCTGGTAGCATTTCATTTGCAGTAGATAATGTGATACCTATATACGGATTTGAGTCAAAAATCATTGAACCTAAAACAGTTTGGCCTGCAATAAGTGTACTTTTAATTGAATTTATATTTCTTAAGATTGAAATATTATTTGACTTCCATTCATGATTTGATTTTGACCCCATTTTATTCTGATTATAGTATAAGTTTGAACTGATGCGCCAAGCACCTAGGTTCAACCTATTATTTAAATTCAAAAACAGAGAAGAATAGTTACTCATTCTATTATTTCTTGAATATGACCCATTTAAATTGTAATTTGTCATTAGTGCAGAAATACCATCATCCCAATCATTCTCGCTTGCCAAGGTTGATCTAATGGAATTAAGATATATTTGTGGTATTGAGAGTGTTAGTGTTAACTTTGACAAGTCAACATTATAGCTAAAATTATTTATGTATTTATCAATATCAATACACTCATTATCATTTATTTTTGATAGATTAATTTTTTCTTGAGTATCCTTATTAAAGGGAATCAAACTCACAATTTCTTTTGTAAAACAAGCTATAACTTTCTTATCATTACTTTGCTTGAACTCAATACTAACATTTCTAATAAATCCATCACCAACATTCAGGTTTAAAAAATATTTCCCAGGTGTAACATTATTGCCTGCCGAAAGATAAGACAAATCATCGATAGAAGAAACATCAGAACCTAAAAATAAAGGATTGAAGTAATCTTGCGAATGTAAGTCATTAGAATGTAAAAATAGACTAATCAAAAAAAATTTTCTTATTATTCGCATAGATATACTTCCAGAATTAAACAAAGTTACACTGTATATTTTTTATCTGAACACCATAGTCATTAATGAAATTGAAAAATAATTTTTTACTCTTATCATTATTATTAATATGGATGAATGTTTTTGGTGCTATCGTTTCTGCTTTTGATACTTCAACACCATTTATAGTCAAAGATACTAAATTCATATAAAATGGAGTTGGGTTATCAATTCTTAATTTATTATTTTCATAACTACATTTTAAATCTTTGTATGACTCAAATGAATTTCCTTTAATTTCACTAGGTCTAACAATAAGCTTTATTTTAGTTGTCGTTGATATTAATAATGCATTATCTATCTTCTGTTCTTGTTCTGTTAAAGATGGAATAACTTTTGAGTTTAGATAATATAACTTCTCTCTGTCTTTAGGTAACTGTTCTTTATCCCCAGTAAAAACAACATTCAATAAGCTATCTGAATTTGATTTAATTACAAATAAAGGCGGTGTTATTACAAAATCAGTACTTTTTTTTTCATGATCATCCGATACCCATGATTGAACAAGGTAATTTCCATCTTTATCACTATTATATATTTTTAATGTTATTTGATTTTTTTCAGTTGGATAAATTAATCGAGTTGCTCCTAGTGAGACTCCGCCAGCATAGACCGATTGGCAAAAGAAAAATAAAGATAATATAACGAATATTTTTTTTAGCATATAAACAAGCTCCATGATTAATGATTGGCCATCACTGGCCAATCATTAATAAAATTAATTGTAGGTAAGCATAAAGTTAGCTACAGATTGAACTTTACCAGCAGTTACTACGGCCCCTATTGATTTATAATCAACAGATAATGGAATAGTAGTTGTATCAGTTAAATCAACTTTTGAACTTAATCCGCCAATTTCTAATGGACTACCATCTGGATTAAACAATTGTAGACCTACGTTTTCCGCAGAGCCTGCACCAGCAGTATTTGCTAATAAACCAGGCTTACCATCAACAGTTTGCCCATTGAATGAAATTTGAACTGATTTACGAGTTGCAGTATCACACTCAACCAAATTAATATTGAATGGCTTAGCTCGCATTGCAAGTTGGTCTGCAGCAGTAAAAGTTGTTGTTTTAACTGTATCTAAAGTAACAATTTTGTCAGTATCTGATCCAGAAATTGCACAAGCTCCAGATGTAATCTCACCATTAAATGTTACTTTACCACCATTAACTGTTAATGCAGGGAGAGGATCATTTTCTGCAGCAAATGTTGAACTACAAATAATTGAAGAAACAACTACAGATAATACAGCAAGTTTATTTTTAATATTCATATATATTCCTAATTTATTTAGTTTGTTTTTATTACCGACAGATAATAATTAAAATATAATTATCGCCTATCTTATTTAATAGCATTAAATTTTAATAAAAAACAATTAAATGCCATTTAATCTTTTAGCATTTTTAATTACTTCATTAGTAAAGTAATTCCAGTCCAAGCCAAATATCTCAAGATATTGATTTACCCGTCCTATGGTCAATTGTGTTTTTCCATTTTCATACCTTGAGACTTGTTGTTGGCTTATTTTTAATAATATGGCTAATTCACCTTCTGTGATACCATTTTGTTTTCTTAATTTTTTTAAAAATGAAGACGCCGCACTATTTAATATGTCATTTTCAACTCTCATTTTTATCACCAGAAAATATAATATTAGAGTAGACAATTTAATATTAGAGATAAAATTTAATTATTTTCCTATATCAAGTATCAAGCTATGGACCTGAATTTAATTTATATTTTTCAAATACACAAATATGAATTATTTTCCATTTACTCTTTACACGTGTTGCACCCCGTTTTGTTCATATTTCTCCATTGAAAAACTTGTTTTTACCAACCTTTAATCATGTTACAAACACATAAAATGAAACAATTAATCACAGACTGAAACACAATACTCAGAGCTTAAGTTAACGTTAACAGTTAGCCGTCTATAGGTTAAATTTTCATCACTCATCCTTATACAGCAGATGATAACGTTAACATTATCATCTGAAAATAAAATAAACATAGTGACTATACCTATGTATATTACTTTATAACTCTAAAAAAGTTAGACAATTTGCTTACAAATTTTACTTTAAAAACACATTAAAACTTACAAAATGATACTGGTAAACATATCTTATCCTATTTGGATAATTTATATTCATACTGAATTGATAAAAAACAAATATAACATTTACACTAAATTACAATACTAATTCCTTATCGTGGAATTTACACATTTATTTTAATACCTAATTGTATGAACTCTACCTAACCCATTAACTGATTTGATATAAATAATATATGTATCTTATTTAATTGGTTATAATTAAATATACGTCCTTTAAAATCTAAAATATTATCCTACTACTCTTAGCACCAAAATTCGCAGAGAAGTACTAGATGCATTAGTATCAAAATGCAATCCTCAGGGAAAAATATTCTACTTACGCGACTATATAAAGAAAAACAAAAAAGATAAGTTTATTCAAATTTGACTACGGGACTACGGACTGAAATGAAAATACCAGCTCTACATGAAATGACTAAAATATATAATTTATGGTTAAACAAGGATAAAGATCCAACCAATGGACTAGATATTATTAAAAAAGAAGAGCAATAACTAACTCAACTTAATAATAACAGATTTTACTTGAGCAATTAATATATGGCTATGTGAATACTTCCAGTGCCTTTTTCCCATAAGAATATTATCTAAAATATTTTTTGTTAGACATTCAGGTAGTAAAGGACATGATAAAAAACCACTGCTAATTAAATTATTTAGCACCAAAAATAATTATATCTTTAGCGAATAAATGAGCCTAAGAATAATAAGCTAATTGAAATACTATACAACATCACGATACTACAACATGATGCAAGAGCAAACCTGATGAATACAGTTGAAAGACTCGAACTTCGAATTCCTTTAAAACAGCAAAAAATTAAATATATCAAAATAAGATCAATAATGACCGTTGTTATAAGCCCAATTATCGGTATCAACACATTTAATCCTAAGTCATTTAAAAGGATTGTTTAATTTTCTTGTTTTACCCATAAACCGCCAGATTTCTGGGGAGTACAACACTAAAGCGATAGAAAAGAACCCAATGACAAAATAGTCATTAAATCCGCTAATTAGCACAGCGACACCTGCAACAATCATTACTGCAGTGCGCCACTTGAACGAGGAGAGGAAATCAATAATTACATCCAGTAAATCCTGCATACAATTCCTTTTAACAGCCTTGAGTGAATAGTAACCATATCTACTTTAGGTAGATACTCATAGGGATAAACTAATTATTGATGGTTTTTAATGGATTCAATTCTTGCCATTTAAACGGTTAGTTTTATCTCACTAACGAGTAACCAAAGTAAAGCAGCAACACGTGACAATGATATGCGACCTATATGAGAAGTTAAAACACATTAACATTTAGCCTACAGCAACAAGCACACAGCCCCCAGAACATCCACAAGCGACTTTGTGACCTTCTAGCGCAACAGGGATACCATTAATTTTCATTAAGCTATCACCTTCAACGATAGTGCCGTTTTTTTTACATGAAGGACAATAAACCGAGTCGCCCACACAGGCGACACCTTGGGTTTGCTTGGCGAGAGAAGAAGCTGTCAGCACCGTACCACCGGTATTCGTCGTATCATTTTTTAAAATGAGTTTTCTGCCGTTCACAAGACTACGCATTGCGTTTTTTCTCCTGATCAAGCTTTGCTAAAAGCTGTTCGACCTGTTGCTCAAAATCAGCAGGAAGGGGGTTTTTACCAAAAAACAAAAAGGGTTTACGAGCTTGGTAATCGACAGACGAAACGGCATCTCGCCCCTCTTGCATATAAGCATTGAGAAACGTGATAAAACGATGGTTTTCACTGTCGGTGCTGGTCAGGAAACTGGAGTAATGTGAGACATTCGGGCGGTAGAGGATCGTTTTCAATTGCCCTGTTTTTTCATCAATGCCATACAGTTTAATCGCCAGCATTTTACCTGCATAGCCGAATTGTGCATCTTCATAGCGCGTTAAACGAACTTTCCCCATCCCATAGCTATACAGTATTCCTCTTTGCCTATCCGCAATAAGGTAAACCGGAGGAGTGAAGAAAGAGAGATAACCCAATAGCCACAAAAAGCCGGGGAAAAAAATTAACCAGCCAATTATCATCAATATCTTAATCTTATCATTTTTATAAATTTTATCAGTATAGTAATCGACCAAATATGTTCCAAGACTGATTTCCTTAGCTTTCATATATGGCAAATATCGCGATAACTCTTTTGGTAACTTATCTACCCCATATTTTTCATTGTAGTAGCTAGACCTATCTTGAAGGGTAAAATAATTTGACTTATGGTTTTCAATAAACCCGAACAGCGTATAAAATGCCATTACTAAGAGCACGATAAAAAAAGGTATCGTGTTGGTGAGCTGGCTATTTCGCTGTGGGGAGTTAATCACACAACGCTGTTCATTGACTGCATCTAAAAACACCAGCTTTTGAGGTTCCAACGGGTCATCGTAGTGATGACTTTGTGCAATTAATGGTGTGGTTTCTAATTGCTCTGGGTGCTTTGTTGCCGTATATAAACTCGTCATTCGGTGCTTTCCTCATCAATACAGCCATAAAGTTTATCATCAGGATCACCATTCCGGTAACGCAATGGCGCAATCTCGCCTTTTAGACGGTCTACCAAGTAATACCAATAAATGGATG
The DNA here is from genome assembly GCF_032706145.1 of Providencia sp. PROV040. Classification (NCBI taxonomy): domain Bacteria; kingdom Pseudomonadati; phylum Pseudomonadota; class Gammaproteobacteria; order Enterobacterales; family Morganellaceae; genus Providencia; species Providencia sp. PROV040. Next base: position 3,823,467 of record NZ_CP120530.1, read on the forward strand.
GGATAGATTGCCCCAGAGGATCACCTGCAAAAATACCCGCTTCGACTTCAAAGCTCAGCACAAGCTCTCCATCACGCAGTACCGTACAAGCTAACGCATCTTGCAAAGCTGCCTCAAACGCCGCATTAAATTTTATCTGCTGTGAAGCCAAATAATCAATCCCACGATGTTTGACTACCGTATCCCTTTGTTTGGGTAAAGAGGCCACAGGTGTTCCAGCGGGATAAGCAAACAAGGATTTCTTTTCAACCAATTGATATTCAATATCCGAAATACCGCATTGAAAATTATCCTAGTAAAACTAATATTTATCAAAAATAAATTATAAAAGGATTTATTAATCCTCTGCCCAAACATTGATAAAACCTAACCAATTTTTACCGTTGAATTACCAATTAATACGCCACCGCAACTTACTGTATCACCTGTTCTGGCCGCAGGCTTACCATCAATAAATACACTACTTGAACCACCAACGATAGTTCTTGAATGCCCACCGTGGGGCGCTAACGCATCTCCTTGCCGAGCCACTGCCTTGCCATCGACTTTTACCGTTGGTGAACCTGTAATCACATGGGTAGGGCCATGTTTTCCATGGCCTGTATCAGAATCACCAATAAGGATAATGTTTGGCATAATGTTAGCTATATAACGGGAATGAATTTTCCATTTACTAAGGAAAATATAGGAGAATAAAATCCGACAAACGTTCTATTGGTAGTACTATTAATATGACTATATGATATAGGTGAGTAATCAAAATCTTCTTTATAAACTAACCTCACCATTTTTCCATCATTCATAATTAGGGGCTCAAAGTTATCCCAATTAAGCGGGATCATTGTAAATTCTTTTTGCTTAAATTTTTCTGCGAATTCACGGGATTCAAATTGCTTATCGATCGTCCCCCCGGTTGTTTCCACCCAAATTTTTAGTGAAGGAGCCAATATGTGTTTTATTTTTGATAAATCTTTTTGATTAAAAGCAGCCCAGAGTTCTAAATATGCGGCTTGTAACAGTTTGCGTTGTTCTGAGGTATCTTGGTACCTTTCAGCGTTTACCCATTCCCATTCTGGTAACCCCGCCATACTTATTTTTTTATTAAATTGGAATACAGTCATATCGCGTGGGTATTTATTGGGCCGAATATTCTGGCGTATTTTATTCTGATGCACTTTTTCTGTATTGGGGGCTTGAATCAATTTTTTCTCTACGTGTCTGTCCAGACCATCACCTTGATACGCTTCTGGCTCACCTTTTTCATTAATTTTAACCAGTAGCGTTGTTAATGGAATAATATCGCCATTATCCGTTATTTTATTGACCGTAATCTCACATTTTGCATTCGGATTAAATTGATTGAGTTTATCTTTTGGTACCTCTTTAGTTGAAAACCAATTTGGTGATGCCATCTCAATGGTAATAGTATTCTCACCATTACGCATCATTATCATCGAGTTTGTGCTTGTCGTACCAAAGCCTAATCCGCCACTCACAAGACCTGAGCGGTTATTAGTTCCACTTACCCCATTGGTTTTAACATCACAAAATGCGTATTTCATATCGACAGAAGTACGAATAAGAAAGTCATTATCATCGGCATAACTCATAGACATATTTCCTAATATTAAGATTGTCGTCATACACAGTAAGTTGCTTAGTTTCATAATTACCCTTTTTCAAAAGTATTATTTATAGCCGCGCCTGCAATGGATGTCGGTACGGCATTGACTGCTGAAGTAAGTGCGGTTAATTCCGGTCGTTGTCTTTCAGGCACTTTTCTAGCTTGCCCTGTTAAATTAAAACGAATATCCGACTCGGTAAGTGCTAGAGGATCTGCAAACTGATAAATAGTCCATTCAGCTTCAAGAGGTGCACCTTCATAAATGGCGTCATCATCTCCTCCTAAAATAGAAACATCCGCTGTAAATTGAAATTTCAGCACAATACCATCATGACAAAGTACTAAGTCTATTCCATCATCATGGGCATCTAAAGCAAGTGCACCTTTTGTTTCAAATCGTAGATGAAATTCAAAACACGCTTCTAAAAAAAGGACATTGGCTTTGATATAAGCACCCGCATCGGCTTTAAAGCCTACCTCAAACTTATTATCACCATCAAATGCAAACTCTTGTTGCTTGTCAGGAGTTTGAGCCATCCCCACAAAACAGTGAACAGCAAAAGAGAAAGTAATATCAATATTAATACCCGCACTAAATTTATCTTTACCTTTTTTCCTTTCTTCTAAAGCTTCACGTAACTTACTTATACCGCTGCTCAAGGCTTTGCCACCATAAAGCGCAAGTACTTGCAAAACATCAATTTTAAATGACCCGCCCCAAAAAGGCTTCCCTTCTAATGCACAAACTAATCGAGCTGAATCACGCTGAGTCACATTCTCCATAAAGAAGGTTAATCCAATCTCGATATCTGAGAAATCGAAAGAGAAAATAGGATATTTATCGGCGAAAGGGGTCAATTTACCTTTTTGCTGATATAACAATTTTGTTTCGATATCATTAATAATTTGACTGACTTTCAATATACCTGACAAGTCATCAAGAAACGTTTTTGTTTCGCTTATTTGCTTAATGGGCGTTAAATTATAGGGATGCCCTGCTAGCTCATAAAAAAAGCCGACATCAATACCTAGTGAGGTCGTTTTGACAAATGGGATCGGCGCTAATGTCCAGCCTTTATGGTACTTATTCAGCTTCTTCGGTAAAGTATTTTTTCCAGGCCCTCCCTTGAGTCGTTCTGATTTTAATTTACTAATTTGCTTATCTTTTCGCTCTTTATCATTCGCTTCTCGAGTTTGAAAGGAGTAACTAAAATTGACAGAGAACCCAAACTTCACCGAAGGAATAACATCAAAGAACCAATCTTGTTTCGTACCAAGACAATTAGTCGCTGTAATATTGTACCTTCTAGGCGACTTGAACGCGTCAATCGGTGCTAACATATTGACAAAGGTATTGAGTAAATTACTTGCGCTAAAAGTACCCGCATCACGACTTGCATTATAGAAAATCGAAACCGATTGAGAAGAGCCCAAATTCAGTGTTTGTTCATAGTTCTTAGAAGTGAGTATTGCTTCATGCTGAGCATTATTATGTTTCTTATCATTGAGCAGGATTTCTAATGGAACCCCCTTTCCCTCATCAATCACTGTTTCCAGTGATATAACATCCACACCTCGCCACTCTAAAATCACCTTATCCTTTGAGGTGTCTTTGACAAGTAAATCCAGATAACAAGGTTCCGGTATGTCACACGTTTGCGTTGCACACCCTACTTTAGGTGATATTAATTTATCACTCATTGTCCATTTTCCTTTGTTAAGTCTGGCAACATATTTAAGATACGACTAGCCAAACTATGTACCCGATAATTTCCGGAGCCCGTTTCATTAGCTAAAGACACACGCCATTCTTCAGGAACATCTTCAATTCGATAAATTTGGTATAATGCCAGCATATAGGCAATTAACTGATAGGAATGTTTATCATCAATTCTGTGGTGCTGACAAAATGACGACAAATCACTCGCTAATTGCCAATTTTGCCGCCAAGTGGTTTCACCATAACGCTCTTGTATTTTTTGTGCTCTCGGTGCTGGTCGTTCAAACGCACTGACAACCCAATCCTCTAATGAAAAATCCATTTGTGATTGATAACTCATACTTTTGGCGTGAATAAAAAAGTAAATTAACTGGTCTAAAAATTGGCGTTCAAAAACGAGATTTACTGCATCATATTGAATGGGGGTAAAACGCATCAGCTTGCCCCCAAGCTTCGCATTATCCGGAAATCCACGGCGCTCACGCTCAAAGCGGGAAGCCGTTTCCTCTCCCCATAGCAATGTCTTCAGTTTCGTGATAGGACCTAAAAACACATGCAATCGCCAATTATCAAAGGTTCCAAGCACATCCCACACATTGCGAGGGTCATAAAAACGCCAAAAGACCGGCTTTTCTTGTCCCGGTATCATCACCATCAAGTATTTGCGCAGATGCTGACGTAACTCACGCATGGTTGCGTGCGTATAAACATAAATTCCCCAAGGCGTCTCTCGCGTACTTAACCAGCGTTGCACCTCTTCGGTCACTTCCACTAAATAGGGCGCTAATGACACAATTTCAGGTTGAATCGGTTCGCTGTATAGGCAACTCGCCGGCGGTTCGTGCTCGGCGAACAAATTAAAGACATCGGGCTCGGAAGCTGCATCGATAACGGCATAGCACGTTTCAGGTTTAACCATTTTCCGCCTCCTCTTGCCCTTCCTTCATGGGACAATGCGCCACAAAGGCCGCGCCACTGCTCGCAGCGGCTTTAAGTACCGCAGGGTTAGTTGCTTGCAGGATATCCCCAGGGCTTCCCCCTGAATTTAAGTTTATCGCCGGTCCTTTAATATCCACGCCACCGCTGTGAACAACGACAAAGCTTCCGCCCACTTTTAACGTGATTTTACTGCTGCTTTGTAAGGTGATATCCCCTTGTGCATTCACGCTGACCACACCTTGTATTGCCTTAACCAAATCCCCCTCAACCGAAAGGTGGTGGTCTCCTTCCACTTTATCTTGGTAGTTACCGGTTGTTTTGTGCGCTTGATTACCTTCAACCGTCACGGTCCGATTACTGGCAACAACCAGTTCATCGTTATGACCAATACTGGTTGTCCGGTCGTAATTAATCCGTTCACCCCGTGAGTTCAGCACATTGATGGCCAAATTCTTTTGCGCATGCAGATAGATTTCTTCTTGGCCTGCTTCATCTTCAAAACGCAACTCATTAAAGCCATCCCCTTTGTGGGTTTTGGTGCGAAATGTCGTGCGTGTTTTGTGTTTCGGTAAATCAATGGGCGGTCGATTACGGCCATTATAGGTACAGCCTGTAATAATCGGTTTATCTATATCATTGTTAAGATAGGAAATAATCACTTCCTGCCCAATTCTGGGGATGGACATAAACCCAAAGCCATCGCCGTTCCAACCGTGGGCGACTCGCACCCAACAAGACGCGCTATGGTCAGGTTTGCCGCGCCTGTCCCAATGGAAATAGACCGTAACCGCCCCTTGTGAGTTGGTGTAAATTTCTTCACCCGGTGGCCCGACAACGGTAGCCAGCTCATCCCCATCCGCTGTGGGTTTATACCGATAGGGCGGTCGCCACTCTTGGGTGCTGGGGATAAAGGAAAGCTGGTTGCTCAGTTGGGTGCCTTCACCGCCACTGTTATCGGCAAGGGGCTGCACGCCGTGGTGGGATACGCTAATCACTTGCCACGTCGTATTCATTCGAGGGCTAGGATGGTTAGACAAGGTAAAAATACGCCCCGGTGCTAACTCAATGCAGTTCGTCGTAGCCGTTCCTACTTGCCGCTGGTTTTGTGATTGTTCGTAGCGAATTTGGTTAAAAGGTTGCCCCTGCGCATCTTCTTGAAAGCGACCATAGCTTTCAAAGATTTCATGTTGTTGATGCACTTCCCCAGTGACTTGATGACTCAGCGGGTAAGAGGGCCTGAGTTGATTGTAGTCTTTATCCACGCGAATATCGCTGCACAACTGCTCGGCATAGCGCCATGTGGTGGCGGTGCTGTCGGTGATATCCGTTTCAGATTGCGGATTATAGGTGAGCGATATCCCCGCTTTCATGCCTAAATGACGATCACTGTAAAACAGTTGTGGGCCTTCTTCGAACCAGTAATTAATCCCTTCTTCGGCAGCGAGGCGGCACCAGAACTCATACATCGTTTCACGCTTTTGGGTGATATACTCGCGTTTTAGATGCTCTTCAGGGTGGTAAAACTGCTTATCAAATTTGATGTGAGACTCGCTTAATAGCGTCTCAAGAATGTTCGGCACCGTCATATTTTGGAAAATGCGGCTGTCCTGCTTAAGCGTCATCACCCACATTTCGGGGCGTATCACAAAGTGATACCAGGTTTTAACCCCATCGGTATTGCCTTGCTCTGCCCCGGCTAAAATGCCTTGTACCGTGCGAAGAATTTTTCCATCTCGCTTTACAGTCAACGAAGAGGCCACACCCAGTACCGTTTGAAAATCAATCTCGGGTAGCGGGCTGACCGCCTGAATCGACAGTGAAAAGAGCTGGGAAAGCCCTTCTTGTAAATCAAACTGGGTCACTTGAAAGGTATTTTCAGGTAACCCACCAATTGTGCAAGTGAATACCAATCCTGTCCCCATTTCGCCACTCATAATACGCTCTAGCAGTTGCCCATGGGCTTCTTGCAAGGCTTGGTCTTGTGCATAGGTTCTGCCACCCGCATACCCACCACCGTGAATAAGTGGGTTATTTTCGGGGCTGCCAAGTCGTTTGTTTTTATTGGGGTCTGTCCAAGACATGGGAATTTCCTCTACGGAAGAAAAAGCTAAAAACGCAAACGAGCCTCGAAAGGCTCGCTAAATTTGAACTTACGCTTCGAGCGGCGCACGCCAGTCATCAGCACCGGATGTGCCTGCAACGGTGTGTTCCCAATCGATTTTACGGTAAGACAGAGAGACTTCGATTAACTGCGTGAAATCCGCTTTCGCGGGGTCTTGGCAGTGTGGCATTTGGCAATCGATATTCACGATAGTCGCATCCGTTAATGTGGTGGTGAAGAAATGCTCTTGCTTCCCTTCAACCGATGTGCGGTACCATTTCAGTTCCACTTTCGGCAGCATTTCGCCAGACGCTAAGGCGTTATACAGCAGTGGAACGGCTTTATTTAACGCCACGGTGAAACGGAACGGCTTGTGCGCACGTTGGCCTGAAGGCTGGCCGGATTGTGGGTCAGTCGGTACAGTCACAACATGAGAAAATTCTTGCACCAGCATCTGGTCTTCATGACCTTGTACATAGATGTTACCCACTGAATCGGCAGTAAATGCACCGGCAGTGATGTTGCCTTGGGTTTTTCCCTCAATGGAAATATAACATGGAGTTGGCATAGCGATATCCTTTATCCAGAATGACAAATTGGGTTAAGTCGACATAATTATCGATTAATTTCCGTCATCTCAGCCAGTGCGCACGGTAAGATTTACTTGAAGGATAATAAAATCTGATGAATGATATGTAAACCTGAGGGCTGGTTTGTATCTCTCTAGGATAAGTGACTTAGCGTAAACGGGTTGAAATATCGCTATATAATTTCAGAAAAACACCAAAAACGAATCATAACAAAACAATCATCGAGCAAAAAATAGACCAAACTGCGATAAGCCCAGTAAGTTCTAATGTACATAGAAATAAACTATGTAACCAAATATTTCACACAGAAAAAATGAAACAACTCATTGATTAATAAAAATAAAAACACACTATTAGATTAACATTTAATTCCACAGGGATTAACCACTTTGACGGTGCAGTTTAATATTCTTTAAATGCGCATTTAAAGAATATTTTACTCCAACGCTTAGTGATTTATCGAATCAACATATAAAAAACATTTTTTTATGTCCGTTTTCCATTTTTTCAGAATTTTTGTCGCCATTTACGTTATACACTCTTTATTCTTTCCTATTGCGGATAAAATAGGATGGATAAAGGCAGAACACGTTGAACGGCAAAAACAATTTCACTGTTTTCCTAACGATAAGTGTTGAAATTGATTTTTAAAATGTTAAAACCGAAGACTCACAGCCAGTTAGATTGTGAGTTAAACACTCACGATAATGAGGTAAAAACAAAAAGGAGTTAGATGATTAACACCTAACTCCTTGATAAATTTGGTGGCCCCTGCTGGACTTGAACCAGCGACCAATCGATTATGAGTACGTTCCCTACCCTTTATAAATCAATAAATTACATATTTATCAAAAGGATAGAAAACGGTAACTATTGGTTATTCAGGAGGGTTCTGGTTCTCTGCCGCCAGTTTGTCGCCAATTTAAATTAATAGAGATTACTTAAATCTTTTTGGATATCTTTAATTTTGTTTTTAATGTCATTCAAACTAGGTAAAAGAATATTAATATCTTCATCTGGATATAAAACAACCATAATCTCTGAAATTATATTTACAATATCCTCTACAAAGTAAAGTGAGTTACTATAAAGAGTGATATAACCATTTTTAACATCAGGATAATATTCAAAATCAAACTCATTATTTACAGTTTTCATTTTTTTATAAAGCGGCGAGCCTTCACTTAGCCACTTATCGTAATCATTAATTAATGAGCTTTTTTTCTCTATATAAAATATATTTTTTATATTATTCAAATATAAATCAACATCTAGAAACTTCATCTTATCTTTATGTATTAAATTTTGATTTTCATCGTAATCCTCAAGTAAACTAAAAATATCCAGTGTACTAAACCCAGCGGAGAATAGCGTTAGCTGATTAAATTTTATTATATTACTTTCAATTTCATCCGATAAACATTTTGCCATTTTATCTTCATAATTATATGTTTTAAATGCAGATATATGTAACGATGTGAACTTTGTGATTTTTTCATCATTAACAGTTATAATTGAAGATAATTGTTCATTAATAAATTTTCTTTTAGAAAAATAAATATCTATCCTATTTTTCTTTTGTGCTTCTTCTAATTGTTCTTTAGCTGTTTTTATTTGAAGTTCTGTTTGGTAGGAACGATGTGCATACACAACAAAAGCACCCAATATTGGTGATAATGCTAGAATCCCCAATGAAAATTTATTAATTTCTAAAAAATTATTATATCCATCAGCATCATGTTTAAATGGATAGTCAGAGCCTAAACACACCATAAAATATAAACTACTGATAATTGGGAAAATCACAGCTAGCCGAAAGAGCCATTGTTTATGCAAGCTCTCTTCATTTAAAGTGAACTTTCCCTTATGCCTTATCATCCAACGGATAAAAAATCCGACAGCTACAACATATACAATGAAACTCATATCTTTTGCCTTACCAAAGGATTATAAACCAGTGCATCATTAAGATGATCTGGGGCGAAATGGGCATACCGCATTGTCATTTTGATATCGGTATGCCCAAGGATTCTTTGTAATACTAAAATATTTCCACCTGACATCATAAAGTGAGATGCAAAAGTGTGGCGTAAAACATGTGATGATTGCCGTTCGGGTAACTCAATACCTGTGCGCTTTAACGCTGAACGAAACGCAGAATAACAGGATTTAAATAACCGCTTTGAGCCTTTCACTTTCGGTAACTCTGCAATTAATTCTTCGCTGATAGGAATAGAACGGTTGCGCTTCCCTTTTGTCTTGGTAAAAGTCACCGTATTATTTCGAATCTGTATGGCAGTTAAATTCTCAGCTTCCGACCATCTTGCCCCTGTTGCTAAGCAAATTTTAACGACATGAATTAAATCAGCCGATGAGCTATTTTCACACTCAGTCAATAACAGCTTAATTTCATCATCAGTTAAAAATGCCATTTCCTGTTCGTCGGTTTTATAAGAACGAACTTTAGCTAATGGATGTTCTAAGCCCCACTCATCAAGGCGAATCAACTCATTAAACATGGCTCTAAAATACGCCAACTCTAAATTGACAGTACGAGGTGTGACTGTTTTTAAACGTTCAGTACGGGTTATTTCACCGCTTAAGCGCTTTTCACGGTATACCGAAAACATCTTGGCATTAAATTCAGTCGCTAGCGGGTCACCCATTGCATCACAAGCAAAAATCATAAGTGATTGGCGTTTCTCACCATCCCCTAACGTCACACCATGTGCACGATACCAGGTATCCACTAATTCAGTCAGCTTGCGTCTATCCTGCTTCTCGCCCAGCCACGGCTTATCTTCCGTCTGCTCAACGATATGGCGCTCATAGGCGATGGCTTCACCTTTTGTGGTGAATAACTTTCTTATTCGTCTACCTGTTCGCCCGTTAGGATAAAGCTCAACTTGCCAACGTCCGTCAGGTTGTTTTTTTATTGTCATTAATTATTTTGAGGTTAATGTATTAGATACTGATGAGGAAAAAATAATACCAAAAACCAATAAATAATAATCAAGACCATTATTAAATTCAGAGATTGGTATTATAAATAATGAAAATACGGAAAGTAATATCAACATCATTAATAGTTGCGTAACACTTTTCTTTCTTTTAAGTTTAATTATGATACATCTTAAAAATTTATTTTTAACTTTAAAGAATTTATTTGAAACTTCTTTAATTATATAGAACAAGGATGATATAAGAACCCCATACAAAGAACCAGATATCACAGCATAAAAAGAAACTAATTCTTTAAGCTCTAAAGATAATATTTGAGCCAATTCAAAATGTATAAATGTTAAAAAAACAATATAAGAAACACCAAGAAAAACACTTATCAGTCTCATCTCGATACGATCGTCAATCTTCTTTTTTTTATTATCAATAATATATAGCTTCAAAAAAAACACAGTTAATAATAATGAGAAAAATATAAACAATGAAATCTGTTCAATGTATGTAATTCCAATATTCATAGGCTTTTTAATGAAAATAACAAAGTCACTATAATAAAAAATCATAATAGAAACTTCAGAAATAGCCACCATGATAAAAAATAGTATATAGTAGTTTTTTTTACTTTGATAAATCTCATCTAGTTTATTAGTCATATTTAGCCACTTCAATTAACCAATCATGAAAATAATATTTTTTATGGCCTTCACTTGCCATCATCGTTTGAATTTTTCCAACTGCAAAAGTCCTATTTTCATTCCTTACATGGCAATAACCTGCAACATACTCATCGCCATATCCATTCTTTTTATATTGAGTAATATCAACAGTTCTTTTTGTTTTTCCTGAACTTGAAAGATAAGTGAATGTTGTCGGGATAGGAGAAAACTCCGCGATTACATGGATTTCTTTTGCTGCGTATCTGATTTCTTTTGCATACTCAAAAAGCTCATGAAGGTCTAATTTAAATACCTTTCTACAAAGCTCTTTGAAATCATAACGAGATGAGCCAATGGTAACAGCGGTAATAATTTCTTTTTCTTCTATGGTCGATACTTCACCAGTATCTATGTTAGTTAGCTCTAGATTAAACTCGCCATTTTCATAAAGATATAGTCTAGTAAATATGCCATATAACTTACTATCCTCACCTCTAAGACGTAGTGACAACGGCTTGGTTGTTCCTTGCCATATAAGTGATTGCCCATTTTTCATAACATAGGTTGTTACTTCTGGCTCTATGTCATTATTGGTAACCTGTTCTTTTTTGATAATCTCAGGTTCTGCCACTATATCCTGTGATTGCTGAGTAAGTTTTCTATTTGAAAATTCTTTTGCGGCTAATTGCTCTACTTCCATATTTCTTTTAGGTTGCTTGTTGCCCTGATCTTTTTTTATTTTCTTAGGGATAAACCACCACTTGGATAGCCCTATAATCAAAGAGACAACAACGAGTAACATAACGGTAGAAACCGTACGGTTAATTTCTTCGGACGAAAATGTCTGAACTAAGCCAGCTATGAAAAAAAGAACTAAGAAAGAAACTATCAATATTTTTATTATTAATAAAATAGCTCTCATATTAGTAATCCTTGATTTCCTTTATTACCTTTCCAATAATTATTAAATCTTTCAACTCACAATCAAACGCCATACCTACACCAGAAACACGGACACGCTGCATAGGCATTCGGGTTAATTCTCTGATGCTAACCTTGCCATCAATTTGAACTAACCATTTACCATCGTAGACCTCACCGAATTGGCGATCTACGATGTAATAATCTTGGCCATCTTGAACCATAATTGGCTCTTTCGGGAATGGAACACCCTGCTTGAATAAAACTTTATCAAACATGGCCATGCCAGCATTGAATTGCTCGCCATCGATAATTTTAAATTTTGGCAGGCGTAAAACGTCTAATTCTTCTTCATCAAACATTTTGCCTTGGCCTGTTGCCAACCATTCTAGGTTAGCGCCTGTTTCAGCGACACAGCGCACAACTAGATCAGCTGGAAAGTTATCTCTCTTGTATCTACCTGCAAGACTACTTGAAGCCATTTCAAAGTGCTGTGCGAGCATCAGCTTAGAACTAAATCCATAAGCTTCAATGATACGATCAAGAACTGGCGCGCTTTCGCCAAACATCTCTAAATGAAATTTTCCCATAGCCATTCTGTCAAATTCGCTAAAAGCTACAATATATTTGACTTGTAGTTAAATACGAAATAGACTCACCTTAGTTTGTAGTTAAAGACGAATAAAACCGGATGCGACCGGATAAAACACGAATAGGAGATTTTGCCTTATGAGACCTACAATTTCAATTAACATTCCATCCCCTTACCTCACAATTGAGGCATTTAGCCAGCACTCAGGGCTTTCAAAATCAACCATCCGCGACATGATTGCCGATGGTCGTTTGCCTGTCCGTGGCAAATCTGCCGATATGAAACGAGGAAAAGTACTAATTAACCTACTTGCACTTTATACGGATGCATCGAAAGGCTGTGATGTTTCGCTTAATGCGTAACTGATTATTCGCTTTTGGAGAATTTAAACCATGTTTGATTATCAGGTTTCCAAACAAGCGCACTTTGATAATGCCTGTCGGGCATTTGCCACATCCCACAAAGGTGAGCTTGCTCAGATTGCGAATGATATCGGCATGAACCCACAAATGTTACGCAATAAGCTAAACCCTGAACAGCCGCACTTAGTCACCTGTGCAGACCTGTTTAAACTAACCAATGCCACCAAAGACCCATCACTATTAGATGGTGTGTTGGAACAACTGAATTGCCAGCCATCCGTCCCGATGACAGATATTGGTGATAACAATGTGCAAGGTTATCTATTAGGGGCAACTGCAGAGGTCGGTAAGTTAGCCAGCCATATGGTTAATGGAGTACATGTTAACAGCACAAGGTCAGCGGAAATTAAGCAAAGCGTGAACAATGCGATCCGTTGTTTAGCCTTAGTTGGCGTGACTATCTCAGAACGTTTTCATTCAAACCCTGCATTAGTATCGGCAATTGATACGGTGGTAGGTTTTGGCCAATCAATGGTGTGAGGACAATATGACTCAAGCACACAAGCAACAATATAAATACAAAGTTACGGGCGATTCATTTAAAGCAAAATCTAACAATGAGTTAAAAGTGATTATCCCTGTAATTGTTTTTGCCACTATCTATTTACTTGCAAGAATATAGGTGGAAATTATGTATCAGAACCCAATAGAGCTAGAACAACGCGCCCAATATATGCAATTAGACCAGCGTATTAATGGGCTTAATAAAACATCAGAAATTAAATCAAAACACTTTGGTTTAAAAAATGATGAGCTGAAATATTTTATAAAAGAAATGCGCGACCGTTTTAATGAGCATCACGAAGAAAATAAAAAGTTTTTAGGCGTTATTTTCTATATGGCGAATATTGATAAGAGCCGCCATGATTGCCAATTTGAAGATCTCACCACGAAAGAGATTTTTAATATCGTCAAAGCCATTAATCACATAAAAGCGATTAGCGCATTTTTACCGAAAAACTTAGCTTTACCCCTTAATTAAATAACCGACAAAAATTAATGACATTGATTTGTCAGGGTTTTTTACACGCTAAATTTAGGAAAACAGATAAATGAATATACCAGAACCGATGTTTACACCTGTATATGATTTAGGTAATGGCGAAGATACCACGATGCTTGCTGTCATAAAGCAGAACCGTGAAGATGAAAAGAATACACGTTCGATTATTTTCGCTTCTCGCTTACGTCGCCTTTCCAATCAAGTCATGAAAGACAAGCTGGATTATGCGCAAATAGCACAACTGTTAGAAAGTGAAGCCAATCATATCGAACACCAGGCGCAAGAACTGAATTATGTTTGAAGCGCAGGAACACAATAGCGACGTATATATTTCAATACGTCGCCATCAAGAAGCCAATAAGCCAGAGTTGCCGAAATCAGCGACTCTGGCTGAACGCATTATGTGGGATGCTAATAGAGATGATGCAGAGTGGCGTCATGAAATTATTGCGCATGTCCCCGATTTCCTTGCCATCTATTTTGCGACCAAATACGCCAAAATCTTTAAAAAATCAGGTCGTCGTCGTGCCAATGAATTTTTACGCAAAACCGCTAAGAATGTATTGCCACGATTTGAACGTGTGATGAAACAGTATGAATTTAAACACTATGCATCGGGTAACGTGCCATTTCCTTTTATCGAACAACTGGAAAATATCGCTCAGTTAGATAGAACGGTTATCAAATCACTAGCCAGTGATATTGCTGGCTTTATGAGTGAAAACTACCAATCAGCAACAGAGCAATACGCGAACAACGACCAAAAAAATGAATATGAAGCCCGTGAGCGCTTAGACAAAACCTATTCATTTATCGCTAAATTAACGCTTCAATCAGGCACACAACCCCCTTATTGGCAACAATTCACCCATGGCCGCAAGAAACCAACCGACGATCAGCTATGTGCAGCACTGCTACGCATGTTTGATGCTGCGTGGTGGTACCGTCGTTTAAAACGTTTGTGCGATGTAAAACGTGAACACCTCGCGATTGCGATTGGCCAGGTACAAAAATCAGCGTCCCCTTATGTTTCTAAAACGACATTACATCGGTGGGTAGAACAAAAGCGCGCTAACTGGCAATACCTAAAAGATTTTGAGTTAGAAGATGAGGACGGCAACCGTTCTGATTTATCAAAAATGGTATTGGGTAGCGTGGCTAATCCTGCCGTTCGTCGTTGCGAATTGATGGCGCGAATGCGTGGCTTTGAGGATTTAGCTGATGAAATGGGTTGTGTGGGCGAGTTCTATACCATCACTGCACCTTCAAAATATCATTCAGCTTACCAAGCAGGCGGCTTTGTCACTAATTGGATGGGTAATGATCCACGTGCAACACAAAAGTACCTTTGTGGCGTTTGGCAAAAAATTAGAGCGGCCTATGCAAGAGCTGGCATTCGAGTGTTTGGCTTTCGTGTTGTCGAACCTCATCACGATGGCACACCTCATTGGCACATGTTGTTATTTGTTCGCCCTGAACAAGTCGACGAGCTGCGCGATATCTTTTGTTATTACGCTCGGTTGGAAGATTCAGAAGAACTGCAATCTTATAAAGCGCTAAAAGCCCGTTTTCATGTAGAACCAATCGACAAAGAGAAAGGTAGTGCAACAGGCTATATCGCTAAGTACATCAGTAAGAATATTGATGGTTATGCGATGGATGATGAAATTGATGAAGAAACAGGACAAAAAGCCAAAGAAATGGCGCGTTCGGTTTCGGCTTGGGCATCACATCATAAAATTAGACAGTTTCAGCAAATAGGCGGTGCGCCTGTGTCTGTATGGCGCGAATTACGTCGTATGGGTGATGATATCGAAGCATCAACAGGTTTAGATGTTGAGTTTGCCGAAGTCCACAAAGCGGCAGATACAAGCAATTGGAGCGAGTACACGAAATTACAAGGTGGTGCCTTTGTACGTCGTGCTGACCTTATTGCGCGCCTTTGGTATGAGCGTGAGGAAAAGACCAACGCCTACGGTGAGCCCGTCGATTGCATCAAGGGGGTTTACTGTACTTTAGTGGGTAACGACTCCCCAATTATCACACGTATTAAGAACTGGCAGATTGTGCCGAAGTTAGCCGAAGCGACAGCGGAGGCTGGTTTTGATGGCGCGATTAGCGCCCCTTGGAGTTCTGTCAATAACTGTACGGAGGTTCTCGGTACGGTTAAAGATAGAAGTGTGGCCATCAATAATATTGTGGATGCAGCCAAGTCGATTGGGATAATTTTTGACCCAGATAAGGATAAACCAATGTTGTTTTCGTTATGGAAAGGAGCTGTTTATACAGAGAATGGCCAAAGCGTGAGGTTTCACGGGAATGGCCATATTCAAAGGGTTGTGACTATGGAGCAGAAACGGAAATCGCATCAAGGGAGGTATAATCAAGTGCTAAGTAGATCCACTATTATGTGATATTAGATTCATAGTGTTGTTTAATAGGCTCAAATAGTTTTATTACCTCTTCACTTAGTTCATTAGTAATTGAGTAATATTTTTCTGTAACTAATTTTTTTATTTCATTGATGCCATCTGGATCATTTAAATTTATAATGTCTAGTATTTTATCAAGCGTGTTTATGACTACCCAGATGTAAAAAACAATATTTTCAATCATATAAAGCATAGTGTCACTTCTTTGATATGATTTTAGTTCATCAATGAGGTTATTGTTTTTTTTATTAAATTCATCTCTCATTTTCTTTGAGGCGATTAGTTTACCGCTCAATTTTTTAATTAAATATTTTTCGGGTTTATCCTCACCGCATTGTATATGGAAATATTTTAGGAATTCATCGATTAACTCTGATAGATGTTGTACCATTTGAATGAAATTACTGTTTTTGGTAGATTCACTTATACTTATCTTATGTAAGATACTCCCTAATTCAAAATAAATTAAGTCTAAATAACCATTTAAGGAGTTTATGAATTCATTGCTGATATTTTCATTGACACCATTAGAAATATTAGATTTCTTATATATTTTTTTATATAGTGCATTAGGAGATGAAATTGTTAAGACTAAACCTTTATCTATATCTCCATATCTTTCCGAAATGGATTTGAACTCATCAATAATAAATTTATGGTGAGCATAAAAACTATCTGAAATATTTTTCTTCTCAGAAACGGAAATTTGTTTTTCAGTCTGTATTGTTCTATGAATATTAGAAACTATAACTCCAAAGATAGGAGATAGGGCTAGTACACCTAATGGGAGCTTACTTTCATCAAAAAAAGCTTTAAATCCAGCAGAATTGAAACCTATCTCATTAGACAAAAAAACAAAATACTCTAGGTAAAAGAAGATGCCGATAGGTACTATAATTCCTAGCCAGAACAAGTATTGCTTATCTAGACTATCTGATTTTATCTCAAAAGAAACCTCTCTAGTTCCTTTTAAGGATGCATCAGTTACTAAATAAGATATAGCAAAAAGTACTGCTATGGTGATTAACAGCATAATTACTGGCATTTGTTCAATTGGTGATATTCCTATCATATTAATATCCTTTACTTAATGTTATCTGTAACTAAAAAACATTAGTCATTAAAAGTTTTAGATAAATAATAGTTATCTGAAAACTGACTGAAATTTGAATTAAGCCATTCAAACTCATCACTTGATAATATTGAATCTAACTCACTATCTAAACTTGGGTCATAAACACTATCTGTAGTTATTATTTTGTAAATTTCCTCAATTAAATAATTAGTAATTTCAATTAGTTCTGATAACTCAAGATGAATTTTCATAAGTAAAATAGAACTTTCTGCATAGTATTCGTAATCTTTAGAATAATACTCCTGACATTTGTATTTCGTTTCATCTAAGTCTAATGATATAAATGCTTTATTAGTATAAATGAAATTTTTTAATTTTGGAAAATCATAATTAACATCTACCTTCAATAAATAAAATAAATCTTCTAGCTTTGAAACAATAGATTCCAAGTGATTGTAAATACTAAAATCATCATCATTAGAATATAATATAATTAATGGACTTCCACTATTTATATATTTAACTTTTAAATTAAAGTCATTTAAAAGTACAGACATTTTTTTTACTTCAGAATCTAATCTCTTCACAAAAATGTGTTCTAGCTTTATGTCGAAATCTTCATTATTTTTATCTTTGTAGAATATCTCACCATATAGACTTATTTTATTGTCTATTTTAAAACTTATTTTTAAATCACTGTCTAAATATCCAACATATTTTGACCCAACGAGTTCTTTAAAAAATTCCTTTATTTCTTTGTAACTAATGGTCTTTTTTATATTAATCTCACTAATTTTTTCAATTACATATTTATAATGTGAATAGAATAAATCCAGATTATTTTTTTTTCTGGCTATTATAAACTGATCTTTTGCTATTGTTATTTGCTTTTCGGTTTTTTTTATTTGCTCTTCTGTTTGAATAGTTCTATGTATATTGGCAATAATTACCCCTAAAGTTGGTATTAGCGCTGATATATAAATAGCTGCCGAACTGGCTTTAAAAAAATCTTCTATTTTTTCAAATGACAGCAAATCAGGATTTAATATAATAATTTGATATTCAACCCATCCAGCAATTATTAGGGGGGCAGTTATTCCAATCCAAAATATAGGTTGCTTAGCTAAATTGTTATCATTCAAGTTTACAAGCATCTTTAGTGGCTTTAATGCTTTAACCTGATAAAAGAAAAATGAGCCTATTTTAAATTTATAAAAATTATCACTGTTTAGCTTTTCACCATATTCGTGCATAAACCAATCAGAAATGATGCAATATAAAACAAAAAGTATTAGTAACGAATAAATAGTATCCATACCACCCCCTATCAAAATTTGCACAGAATTCTAATCGATCAAAAAATTTTAAACTACCTCTTTCATACCAGGCAAATTTACTGTATAAATAACCAGTAAAGTGATTTTATGTAAGAGGATCATGTAGATGCTAGAGGCGTCAGTGGCGTTGGAACGGATAGAAATCATCGCCAGGTTTGGGAGTTTGGATTTATGTAATGATAAAGAGCGCCAAGTTGTATTAGCGCTGATTATGGAAATCGCAGAGGACACACGCAGAATTGAGAAACATAAAATAAAAAAGTCACTCGAAAGTGACCAACGAAAAATAGCTTTAAACGGGGCTGGACTTTAACAAGTCTAGCGCCATTTGGCGCTGTTCTGGATTTAAATTCTGTATCATAGAGCCAATCATTTTATTACTTTTCGCGCTTGGGCTAATCGTATGGTCAAACGTCAGGCTTAACACATAAGTATGGCCGCATTCGACGTCACTGCATGCACAATAGAGATCTGAAATTTCACGATGCTTTCTATTTGATTTACGAATAATCGCCTTTTCCCCGCATTCAGGGCAGAATATTTTTAATACTCGCATGTTCCAAATCTCCGCTTGATAATGACCCCGTAATTTTACCTTATTTTTGCGCATTTTTCATTTCCCTATGACCGTTAAATTCCGTAAATATCATTAATTCTGCGTTATTCTTAATTCAATTGGTGGCTATCTTCTTGAAAAGTGATCTTTAAATGATCGGGTACCTCATCATCATTATTTATCGCGTTGGCAAACATGCGCTGAACAGGAATAATTTCATCTTGTCGATAGGCTTCACGGGCATTGCGAGGGTCACCTAAGCCGCCAACATTGCCAGGAATAATCCCCGCTAACCCCGCAGGGAAACGGTGTGCGGTTAAAATATCCTGTGCGCTGATGTTTTTCACATTACTAAATTCATCATTGGCCGAAATATCCCCCACAGGAATAAACTTGATGCCGTCCGCATCCCCATTGGGAATATGCACAAACATGGTTTCAAAGTTACCAATCCCTTTGCTTTGCTCTAACTTTTTGGTGATCATCACTTCCACTTCATCGGTGAGCATTGGGTCATTACAAAAAATCATCCCCCCAGTATGTGCCCCGTTATGGTAGTAACGACGGCGAAAGATGGTCGCCTCACTGTTTAACATGGCCGCATGAATGCCCCCGATATAATCAGGGATGCCGTAAACTTGCTGTTGGGGGTCATATTGCTTGATGTAAATCACATCGTCAGGGGTATAAACCATCGGCTCACCTTCTTGCAAAATCACAAAATCATCATTTTTACGACGACGCATAAACAGTGCAGGCAGCACATACAGCCCAACCACTTCTCCGTAATAATTGCGCAGCTTTAAGATGGGCGTATCACCAAACACAATATAATCCAATACACTGGCACGCAGCTCCTGATGCGTGAGGCCACCGCCTTGGTAATCCGATAGCACCATATTGGAACGCGCATGAATAACGCCCCCGTGTTGGCCATTTAAATTCACCAATTGCGCCAAGGCAGTGCGGTCTATGGGCAAGCTGTAATGGTCATAATCATTGTCATACCAAATGTTTTGGTATTCCGTATGGGTGGTTAAAATCGGTTCTGGCTTGCCTAATGTGATGATGTTCATCGATTTTTGGCTCGTAGTTTGTTTCTGTGCAGTTTTCCGTAACTTTTTCTTACTCATCATGCAGCCTTTTGAAATTTATATTTAGATTTACGCTGTCTTTCATTGTTTAGCGGTTCGTTGGCCACGGCGTGTGACGTGGCAAAAAACACGTCTGCGTGACCCGTTTCCTTACTGCGATCCGCGATAAAGGTCATCGAACCCCCTTTACCCGTGGTGGTGTGCCGAATGGCTAAGAAGCTGGCCATAATTTCTTTTTGCTCAACGTCCCAGGCAATGCGCAGCTCATCCACCAAATCAATCATTTTGAGCACCAATTGAGTTTTGGTGTTTTGGCTGTAGTGAATGGCCGTCGTAACACGCGGCGCAAAATCAGCTACCATCTCATACACCCCGTGACCAATCCCCGTGGTATCGATGCCGATATGGGTAAAACGGTATTGGCTGTACAGGTCTTGAATTTGTTTGGCTTGGTGTTTCCAGCTCATGCCCTGCCAATAAAAGGTGGCGAGGATGCGAAAATATTCCCCTGCCACCAAAGGCGGTGCGACTATCACAAAGGTGGACGTATCCCCCGAACGCGCGGGGTCATAACCGCCCCAAACCTCTCTATCACCAAATGGCCGCGGCGCATTAATATCGTGATCATCCCAAACACCAATATCAATGGCACACTTTTCAAGGTCGTTATATTTGAAAACGGATGCGCCACTGTCCACAAATACGCACATATACAGCATGTTAAAGGTGTCTTTGTTATAGCGGTTGCGCAGTTTTTCAATGGATGCCAGGTTAAATCCGTTGCGGACGGCATCTTCAATGGTAATGACATAGCGCCACTGGCCATCGGGGCAATCACGGCCACCGTCTTGCATCTCTTCAAAGCTTGGGAATTCCACATTTTTACGTTTAGCATCACTACCGCGCCACTCGTCACCTGTCCAAAACGGGTAAGCAGGATGGGTTTTGGCGCTGGGCGTCGAAAAATAGGTGGTGCGCCATTTATCGTGGGTTGCCATCGCAGAGGCGACTTCATTCAGGCGTTTAAAATCAGGCACCCAAAAATATTCATCGCAATACAAATGGCCACTGTAGGATTGTGCGGTGTTCTTATTGGTGGATAAAAAGCGCAGCTCTGCACCATTGCTTAAACGGATAGGGTTACCCGTGAGCGTGACCCCGAAGAATTTATCCGCGATATTGACGATATAGGAGCGAAATACCTCGGCTTGTGGTCGTGAAGCGGATAAAAAGATTTGCGGGTCGCCAGTGAGTACTGCATCTTCAAACGCTTCAAAGGCAAAATACCACGTTGCCCCGATTTGGCGTGATTTGAGGATATTGCGAATGGCTTTTTTAATATTAATGCGCAGGTGTTTTTGGTAGCCAAATAGCATTTCATCCGCGAATTTCTGAAAGTCTTCAGGGGTCAGTTCAGAGATATCATTTTTCTTATAACGACGTTTTTTCTTACTTTCGCCATCGTCGCTTGCACTGTATTCCCCGCCAGACTCCGCTTGCGCTTTGATTTCAGCCAGCTTTTCTTTGTGCTTATTGGCCTGCGCCATCAATTTGACGTGATGGGCAATCAGCCTGTCGAGCTCCTCCAGTTCAAGTTCCGTTTTTTTATTGCGCTCCGATAACAGCGCAATGCGCCGGTTAATTGCCTCCAACACGCTCTCATGGTTGAGCATATCCGCCCAGCACCATTTTTGCGCCCAATAGTAGACAATCCGCCTGTTAGGCAGGTTAAGTTCCTCCGCGATTTCAGCAGGGGTATAGCGTCGCAAGTAAAGTGACTTGGCGACCTGTATTTTTGCATCTGAGTGTTTAGCCATAGTGGTGCCATTGTGCAATGTTCAGAAATTGCAGGCATCTACCTGTTTTCGGTAATGGCGGGATAACCGAACTCAACCATTCGCACCGTGAATAAGAATTGGCAATACTGATGGCTCAAAAGGAACGGAATGCAGCTAAGGATTTTGAATGTCGCAATTACGCACAACATGGCTCTGCATTGCCACGGAAGGTGAAACCGTTGATGGTCGGGAAATTCTGCCAGAGGAAATTATCGAAATGGCAGAAACCTATGATACCGATTTGTACACCGCCATGATTTGGCCTCGGCACAATAAGCCAGGCGAAGACCGCGGTGACCCACTGGGAGAGGTCATTGAGTTACAAGCGGATACTGATGAAAGCGATACGTTACGTTTATATGCCGTATTGCGGCCATTTGCTCGTTTGTTGGAAATGAACAGCCAAAACCGTGGGGTGTTTACCTCGGTTGAAATGAATCCCGATTTTCGCAATTCAGGCGTGACATATTTAGAGGGCTTGGCGGTAACGGACACCCCAGCCAGTGTAGGTACGACAAGGCTCGACTTTGGTCGTCAAAAACAAAGGAAACGAAAAATGGCAAAACCCGCAAAGAAAACATGGCGTCAGCACTTTGGCATTGAAGAAGTCAAAGAAGAAAAGCCAACCGAAACCACCGTTGATGATGAGGTGTTATCGGGCATGGCAGCAGATTTGGCGGCAGCACTGACTAAAATCGCTGAATTAGAAACCATGTTGGAACAAGCGCAAAGTGATGTGGAAGTGGTGAAAGAGGTCGTGGACACCGAAGATTTCGCCAAACTGCGCGATAACTTACCTGAAATCACCAAATCATTCAGCAAAGTAGCGACCCCACTCCCAGGGAAAAACCCCGCAGGCCGTAAAGAGTTTGTACACCTCTAATCCGTTGTGATTAGAGCCCATTACTGAATTTTGGAGAGGGATTTCCATGTTTTTAAACAATACGGCTAGAACGTATTTGAAAGGCCATAAATCAGGCCTTGAACGCTCATACAACATTGATGATGCGTCGAAATATTTTGCCATCACCGAACCGAAAGAAATTGCGTTACGTAAAGCGATTATGGAATCCGTTGAGTTTCTTAACTTGATTTACTGCGCTGACGTTGACCAATTGGCTGGCCAAGTGATTTCGGTGGGTAACCCTGGGTTATTCACGGGGCGTAAAAAAGGTGGCCGTTTCATGCGTGAAACGGGGATTGATGGCAATGAGTATAAATTAGCCGAAACTGACTCCGGGGCGTTTTTACCGTGGGATGTGCTGTCCGTTTGGGCAAACTCAGGCGGTGAAAATGAGTTTTACCAACGGATGCAAAATTTCGTTAATGAAAGCTTTGCCCTCGACATGTTGCGCATTGGTTTTAACGGTACCCACGTGGCCGATAGCACAGACGCGAAAAAGTACCCGAACGGGGAAGATGTGAACAAAGGGTGGCACCAAATCGCTAAAGAATGGGACGGGGGTAAACAAGTGATCTCCGAAGCCATCACTTTGGATGAAAAAGGCGATTTCCGTTCGCTCGATGCGATGGCACAAGAAGTGGTAAATACCTGTATTCCTGTGCAATACCGCACCGACCCACGCCTTGTGGTGTTAGTGGGCGCTGACTTGGTAGCCGCTGAACAGCATCGCTTATATCAAGCCGCTGACCGCCCAACGGAGAAAATTGCCGCGCAGTTGCTGGGAACTACCATTGCAGGCCGTGCCGCGTATATCCCACCATTTATGCCAGGGAAACGCTTAGTGGTTACGACGTTATCCAACTTGCACCTGTACACGCAGCGCAATACCCGCCAACGCAAAGCGGAATTTGTGGATGACCGTAAACAGTATGAAAACAATTACCTGCGTAACGAGGGCTATGCGTTGGAATACCCTGAGCTGTACGGGGCAATTGATGAGTCAGCGGTCACTATCGGTGAACTCGTTGAGCCGAAAGACACGGTAGAGACAGAGTAATGCTATCACCTGGTCAACGACACCGTTTAAAGGTGGAAATGCGCCAAAAGCTGGAGCAGCAACAAGCGATTGCCATTGCCGATGGCGAAAGTATGCACTTACAAGCGCGTGCTGTTGACAAGGATGCTGCACGGCTCAAAGGGATGACCAACGCAGAACGCACCGAGATAAAACGGCAGGAATTTTTGCCCAATTATCTGCCGACTGCCCAGCGTTATCTGGACGACGGGAAAATCTATAAAAACCCGATTTTTGCCTACTGTGTCGTGTGGCTGTTTGATGTGGGGGAATTCCAGCAAGGATTGGATTGGGCGGACATCGCCATTGAGCAAGGACAGCTCACCCCGACAGGTTTTAAAAGTGGTTTTCCTGCCTTTGTGGCTGACACCATCTTGCAATGGGCGCAGCTTGAAACGGAAGCAGGTCATGCCATTGAGCCCTATTTTTCACGCACGTTTCACAACGTCACTGAAAAATGGCGCATCCACGAAAAGATTAAGGCCAAGTGGTACAAGTTCGCGGCCTTGGAAATCCTCAAAGGGGATAACAGTGAAGCGAAAGCCAGTGCCATTGATAACGTGGATGATTTAGAAAAAGCCGATGCTTACCTTGCGAGGGCGCATCAGCTTAACCCGAAAAGTGGCGTAAGAACCCATCGCACACGCATTGCTATGCGGCTGCGGGCACTTACTGCCGAATGACTACCGCAAGCCAAGTGGGCGCAGCTGAGGCAATGCAATTGATTGCAATTGGCCGTGGAAGCTGGCCTTGCCCACTTTTTAATTAAGGACAGCCCATGTTTGATGGTAATAGCGGTAATTATCGCCAAGAAATCATTACCAATGACGGTTTTTGGCCAGATGTGGATTTACTGGAGTTTCAAAAAAGCCGTTCGCTACCGACCAGTATCGATACGGATTTTTTGGCCGATGCACTCCTGAACACCATCACGGAAATCAATGGTGAGCTGATAAGTGTGAAAAATCAGCACCACGCCAAAGGGTACCAGCAAGCGGCAAAAGTACCTGGTGTGCAACGTAATGGCCGCAATGCGTTATGTGCGCAGTATTTAAAAGCGGTGTTTGCGCGAGCCAAAGCAGATTTACTGGGGGAATACAGCTCCATTGTGAACCGCGCCCCAAACTCGCAGCAAGAAAGCCCTGAACTGCGTAACCGCCTGTTAGCGGAATCTTCATTAGTGATCCGCAATATGAAAGGCTTAAAACGTGCCACGGTAACCATGATATGAGCAAATTGCAGCAATTAACCGCTTTTTTAAAGGCTAACTTGCCCGATGGTGTGTGCAATGTGGAATTTTCCAGTGTGATGGACAGCATTCAGTTTATCCCTGCGCAGCGCGATTTGGGCAATGACCAATACCGAATGCACATTAAACAATATGACGCGACGATTGCGTGGGGGCGTTTCCCCTATCGCCAAGTAAACCCTGATTATATCGGTATCTTGATTGATGCATGGCTCAATGAAAATGACGATATCGATGATATTCAACTGGATTTAGAACGCCCATCCATGGATGTGGATTTAAACGAAAGCCACCAAGCGGTGGTGATAGTTACGCTGCAATTGGCAGAGAACGTCAACATGCGAGAGGACGAAAACGGCATTGTCCCGATGGATGGTAAGCGCTGGACGCTGTGCGACCCCGATGTGTGGATTGCGCAAGAGGCTGATATTGCAGGTGTTCACGCATGATAAGCGGCCAGTTAAACCAAACCCAATTTAACACGCTACAAGAGGCACTTAAGCGGTTTGATTTAACGCCGAAAAAACGCCAACGCTTGTTATGGCGTATAGCCAAATATGGTGTGATTGCTGCGGCAAAACGCAACGTTCGCAACCAACAAACACCCGAGGGCGAACCGTGGCAACAACGCCAGGGAAACTGGCGCAAAAAGATGCTGCGCAATATGCCTAAAGTGCTGCACATCAAGGAATTGCCCGAAACCGAAAGTGTGCGAATTTACCTCAAAGGGGGCAAATACCGCAACGGGAAAAAACAGATCCCTGCGGGGGTTGTGGGTTACTCACAACAACATGGGATGAATGTGACCGTGAATAAATCCAGCTTTAAATCTGAGCGCGATAAAACACGGCCTGCCACCAAGAAGCAAGCCAAAAAGTTACGGGCGCTGGGGTACAAAGAACGTAAAGGCTGGCGAAAACCACCTGTTAAAGCCATTGAAAGCGGGATGAGCTTTGCTAAAGCAGGTTTATTAATTCGTACCTTAAGCGATGAAACGCCGCAAAATTCATGGGTGATTGATGTGCCAGCCCGTGAGTTTTTGGGCATCAATCAAGATGAATTTGAAAAAGCCCTCGCACGGCAACTGCAAGGGATTGGATTTGGTTAAACAACCATAAAAGAGGGATTTTTTATGACATGGCCATCTGTACAGGTGAACCAAGTAAATCAGTTACAAGGGGAAACCAAAGAGGTTGAACGCACGGTATTGTTTGTGGGTACGGGCAATGCCAACGTGGGCAAAACGGTTTCCGTCAATACGCAAACGGATTTTGATGATGTGTTAGGCCGTGAAGATAGCGACCTGAAACGTAATGTGATGGCCGCCATGAATAATGCGGGGCAAAACTGGTCGGCTTATCTTCATGTGCTAGCTATCGATTCTGAGCCGCTGGGGTTTGTGAATGCAGTGATTGCAGCACAAGACGTGGCCAGTGTAGAGGGTTACGTTTTACTGACCACTGCGAGCAAAGAAGTCATTGATGCGGCTAATACCTTGCGTGAAACCTTAATCGCCAAATATGGCCGCTGGGTATGGTCAATCATTACCGTGGATGCCCCCACCAAAGACGAAAGCTGGCCAGATTATGTCGCACAAGTCATTGCACTACAAAAAGGCATTGCCGCCCCGTCAGTGCAACTGGTACCGCAACTGTGGGGTAAAGAAGCGGGTGTATTAGCAGGCCGTTTATGTACCCGTTCGGTGACCATCGCGGACACGCCAGCACGAGTAAAAACAGGTGCATTAAAAGACATGGGCGCAACGCTCCCCCTTGATGGCACAGGAAAAGAGATTGATTTAGCGACTTTGCAGGCGTTAGAGAAAAATCGCCTCAGTGTGCCGATGTGGTACCCCGACTACGACGGTTTGTACTGGGCAGATGGCCGCACGTTAGATGTAGAAGGCGGTGATTTTCAAAACATCGAAAACCTGCGCATTGTCGATAAAGTGGCGCGAAACGTGCGTATTCGTGCAATTGCCAAAATTGGTGACCGTAGCTTAAACAGTACGCCCAATTCCATTGAAACTCACAAAAGTTATTTTGCTCGTGTGATGCGTGAAATGGCACGCTCTAGCCAAATCAACGGCATTACGTTCCCTGGGGAATGCAAACCGCCACAAGATAGCGATGTAGTGATCACTTGGATGAGTAAAACCAAAGTCGCGGTCTATTTTGTGGTTCGCACCTATGAATGCCCGAAAGGCATTGAAGCGAGTGTGATCTTAGATACCAGCTTGGAGGGTGCAGCATGAGTAAACGGATTTCGGGTCAGTCGTTTGATTTCAACTTAGACGGCTCACTCATTCATGTTGAGAAATCAACGTTAAACCTTACGGATAACACAGGCGTCGCCCAAACTAATGGCGTGCCCGACGGTTGGGTTTCGGGGGATGTGTCTGCCGAGGGTGAGCTGGAATTTAGCACCAAAGCGTTAGCCATTTTAAAAGCCAAAGCCCGTGCAGCAGGCTCATGGCGCAGCATCCCCGAAGTGGATTTGATGTGGTACGCCAAAGCAGGCGGAGAGGAAATGAAAGTGGAAGCCTTTGGCTGCAAATTGCTGTTATCGGACATTTTAGACCATGACCCAAAAGGTGGCACCACGGTCAATTTAAAAGTGAAATTCCTTGTCACCAGCCCTGATTTTGTGCGCTTGGATGGCATTCCTTACCTTGAGTCAGAATTGACAGACAAATTAATCGGTTAAAAGGAAAAGTGTTCATGGAAGAACATGAAAAAACATTTATCACTTTGTTTTTTATGGGGGTGCTTATTGCCGTTGGCAAAATCCTCACCAGTGACGAACAAATTACCGCCCGCTTATTTTTCGGGCGTGTCTTTCTGGGAGCAGCAATTTCAGTCATGGCAGGTGCCGCGCTGATTTGGTTTCCCAATATCTCACCTTTAGCGGTCACGGGGATTGGTACCGCTTTTGGGATTGCAGGTTACCAGTTAGTTGAAATGTGGCTTAAAAAGCGTGGAAAAGCGTTATTACAAGGAAAGTTAAAAGATGACATTAAGTGAGAAACAAGCCTTATTCACCGTAATGATTGGCAGGCTGATTTTATGGGCAGATGAGCACGGTTACCGCCTGACCTTTGGTGAAGCCTTTCGCACCACCGAACAAGCCAGCAATAATGCCAAAACAGGCAAAGGCATCAAAAACAGCTTGCACACCTCACGTTTAGCTGTGGACTTTAATTTATTTATCAACGGCCAATACCGTGAAGATACCCCAAGTTATTTGCCTCTAGGCGAATATTGGGAGTCTATTGGGGGCACTTGGGGCGGCCGTTTTAACGATGGCAACCATTTCAGCTTAGCCCATAACGGGGTGAAGTAATGGCCAAACAACTTGCGCTGGTGTTCGCGCTAGGGATAGCGGCCTTTGGCGCAGGTTGGTGGGTGAACGGGCTTTATCACGACAGCTTACAACTCAATATTGAACGCGCTGCCAAACAAGCAGGCGATAAAGCCCGAGCCGAAGCACAAGCCATTTCCCGTGAATCGGCGCGTCAGCTTGAAAACCAATTGGAGAATATCGCCAATGCGACGCCCAAGGAAATCAGAACCGAAGTTATTAAACCTGTGTTCACTAATGTGTGTGTTAGCCCTGAGTTTGTCAGCTTGTACAACCGCGCCACCGATCGTATCGAGCGAGAGTTATCAGGAAAATCTGTTAACCAAGTGCCCAATCTTGTTGCCGAGACTGAACGGGCAAACGGGCAAGCACATCAGTGAGCCATTAGAGCTGTTTTTAACCTTGTACGGCAATTGTGCCGCACGTCATAACCAGTTAGTGGATGACATTAACCGCAAAAGGAATTGAACCATGAACCAACCAATCACATTAGACATCGCAGGAAAAGATTACCGTTTCGAACCCAACATGACCGCCTATAACGGGTTTATCAATGAAATGGCGATGGACAATAAAATTGCCCCTGCCCACACCTATTTACGCCGCATTGTGGTGAAAGACGACAAAGACGCGCTCGATGAACTGTTAAAACAGCCAGGTGCCGCACTGCAAATCGCTTCATCCATCAATGAGCAATACGCCCCGAAATTGGACATTAGCGTAAAAAACTGAGGGCACGGGTTGAATCTATTGAGCGTAATGAGTTGGAGCAATTTATTGCGCTGCGTCGTCATTACTATCCTCATGATAGTGACGAAATTGATAGTTTGGCTCGTGCTGCATGGCTGAATAACCAACACTGGGAAAATATGCGCATTGCCGTGGCCAACGGCATTGCACTGGCGTTAAAGGGTGATAAATGAACTCATTAGATTTTACCTTAAGCTTAATTGATAACGTGACACAGCCGTTAAAACAGGCACAGTCTGCGTTATCCAATTTTGCCAATGAGAGTCAAAAAGCCTTTACCCAAAGTGCCATTGGCGTGGCAGGGTTAGCCGGTGCGTTATTTTCCTTAAAAGGCCTACTAGACCCCGCGCTGCAAATGAATGAAGCACTACAAACCGCCAGTTTACAAGGTGTGGATGCTAGTGCGATGAAAAACGTCACCCAAGCGGCCATGAAGTTCAGTGCGCAATATGGCAAGTCCTCGGTGGAGTTTACCCAATCTGCGCTCACCATCCGCAAAGCCATTCAAGGCGTAGCTGATAACGAACTGCCTTATTTAACCACGGTGACCAACACCACGGCCACCGCCTTAAAAAGTACCGCAGATGAAACTACTGCCTATATGGGGCAAATGTTTTCGCAGTTTTCCACCTATGCCAACCAAGTCGGCAAAAGCCAATTTGCCGAAGAACTGGCGGGCAAAGCCCTGTATATGTCGCAAACCTTTGGTACCTCAATGGCGGACATTACAGGGTTAATGGAGGGCGCAAGGTCGGCAGGGACTCACTTTGGTGTGGGTATCGATGAACAGTTGGCCGTGTTGGGGGAATTACAGCGCACATTGGGCAGCGAAGCCAGCAGCGCCTATGAGGGCTTTATGACGGGAGCTGCGGATGGCGCTAAAAAACTGGGGCTAAGCTTTGTCGATGCGTCGGGAAAAATGAATTCCTTGCCTGAAATGTTAGGCAAGTTACAGCAAAAATATGGCGCGAATATTGATGGCAGCCTCAAGGCGCAAAAAGAGATTGAGGCCGCGTTTGGGGATTCGGCCATTGTGGTGAAGCAACTCTATGGCGATGTGGATGTGTTACGCAAAAATATCACCGCCCTGGGCGCGAACGATGGCATGAAACGTACCCGTGAAATGGCTGAGCAATTGGCCGACCCGTGGGAACGCTTAATGGCCATTTGGACTAACGTGCGCGTGGCCGTGGGGATGACGCTGTTGCCTGTCATTACCCCATTGGTGAATAAAATCGCGGAGATGGGGCAAACCGTTCAACGTTGGCTCACCTTGTTTCCCAATATCGCTAAGTACGTGGGCTATATCGCTACCAGTATCACTGGCGTGGCCGCTGCGGGAGCGATGGCCAATATCGTGATGGGGATCAGTAAATTTATTTGGGCGGGACTCGTGGTGGTCTGGAAACTGAGCCTTGCGACGTTGAAATTAATCCCTGGTGCCGTTTGGCTGGCCAATAAAGCGATGGTGATTTGGCAGGCCACTTTAAAACTTTTACGCGGTACCTTGTTGGCGCTACGGATAGCGGCCATCACCGCAGACATAGGCTTTAACTTGATGAGTTTGCCCATCATTTTGATTATTGGGGCGATTGCTTTACTTGGTGTGGGTATTTATTACCTGATTAAACACTGGGATGCAGTAAAGGCAGCCATCCAAGACACCACCACATTTAAAGTGTTGGCTGCGGCTGTGATGGCAGTTGGCCAAGTGTTTAGCAATGTTTGGGAATGGATTGGTCAAGGTTGGGAAACTCTGTGCAATTGGTTTGGTGAGTTTTCATTAACGGAAACCTTTGAGCCCGTCGCCAACAGCATCCGCGATATTTTCGGCAATGTGTGGGCATGGGTGAAACAGACCTTTGCCGATATCTATAACTCGTTTGTCGATACCTTAAATTATTTGCCAGGTGTTGAAATTGAACGCATGGAAATCAACACCCCAGCCGCCCAAGCCACCAATAGCGTGCCTGATGTTGAGGGCATGGCTGCGGTCGATATTATTCGCCAGCAACAATTGTTTATGCAGGCACAAGTTGAGCAAGCGGAGCCCATCACCAATACACAAATATTAACGGGCAAACAGCTCAAAGGCATTGATAAAAATGGCATTGGGAAAAATGCCGTGGGTTCAACAACCAGTCATGTCGATAACAGTCGAAATTATGAAAATGTGGTCATTAAAGTTGAAACAATGCCATCACCACAACAATTAACGGAATATGAGATGTTAGCGCATGGATAGCCAATACATTGATTTATTAATCACTCAGCGTGATTTTACGTTGAACTCAGGCAGTGAACCGATTTTGTGCAACAACCGTGTGTCTATTGCTCAAGATTGTGTTCACGCCATTATGGAAAGTGGCTTGGCCACACAATTGGTGGGCGAACGTAGCCCCACCTTACGGGCTGATATCCGTAACCAAATTGAGATGCTTGTGGAAAATGACGAGCGCATTGTCCCAGGGACAATTTCCATTTACGAAGAGTCGCCCGTGAAATTATGGATCACCGCTGACACTTACGATTTTGGCCGCATGGATGTGGGAGTGGATTATGGCGACTAAACCCGACATTGATTATGAAAAAGTCCTGCAAGATAGCGGGATGCCAACCACTGAGGCAGAAATTCACGCGCAATTTAACCAAGTGGTGGCCGATGAGGGGCTAGTGACCAATACCTCACGGATGTCCCCGTTTTGGCGACTGATTACTACTATCGTGACCAAACCCGTGATGTGGTTAAAAGATGCCTTGGTCAATGTGGTGATGCGCAATATGTATTTGGCCACCGCATCAGGGGCATGGCTTGATTTGTTTGCTTGGGGCGTCAACTTAACCCGCAAACCTGCCACCCAAGCCCACGGTGTCATTCGCTTTTATAAAGTGGTAGGCGCTAGCGCGGTCACCGTCCCCAAAGGCACCATCATCCAAACGGAGCGCATCGCGGGGGTGATTTACAGTGTGAGTACCACCCAAGCCGTGGAGATTGCCGCAGGCCAGCAAAGCCAGTTAATCCCTGTGATAGCAGATATGGCAGGCGGTGCGCATAACCTCGCCCCAGGCTATTTTCGTATTTTGCCCGTGGCTGTGGCAGGGATTGAGCAGGTGCAAAGTGAAAATGATTGGTTAACAACGCCTGGTGCAGATGCAGAAAGCGATGATGATTTGCGTGACCGCTGCCGCAACCAATTCAATTTAGTGGGAAACTACCACACGGATGCGGTTTATCGCGGCATGATAGCCAGCCTTGTTGGGCTTAGCATTGACCGTATTTTCTTTTTGCATGATGCGCCCCGTGGTGCGGGTACCGCCAACGCGTATTTGTTATTAGACAGTGGCGTGGCAAGCCAGCCTTTTATCGACCAAGTGAATGATTACGTGATGAAACAAGGCCATCACGGCCACGGCGATAATATGCAGTGCTTTGCCATGCCAGAAACACATCATGCGTTAGTTTTAACCTTATTCGTCGATAACCTCGGCAACTTTAGCGCGGAACAACTGAGCAGCTTAAAAAATGAGGTAAACGATTTGGTGCGCTGCGCCTTTCGTGAAAACAGTTTGTACCAGGTCAAACAGACATGGCCGTATTCACGGTTTTCATTTTCGAACTTGGGGCGCGAGCTGCACCGCCAGTTTAGTGATATTCAGTCACTGCATTTTTCTTTGGGGGATATTACCAGCGAGCTCAATGTCCCCCGCTTAACATCGTTAGTGGTTGAGGTGAAAAATGTCTGACTTTCACGAAAAGCTTAAACGCCTTGCACTGCCAAGTTGGATGGACAAAGGCGAACCCGCCAAGCTACTGGCGGCATTACGTCGCTTCTGGTCATTGATTTACGGCTGGCTAACGTGGCCATTGGCGCAATTAGACGCTGAAACCTGCACAGAGTCATTATTGAACTTGCTGGCCTATCAGCGAGATATTCAGCGCTTTAATGGTGAACCGCTGGACTTATACCGCAAGCGGGTGAAATACGCCTTTATCAATGCCAAAGACAGTGGCAGCGTGGCGGGGTTTATCGCCATTTTTGAACGGTTAGGCATTGGTAACGTACTGATTAAAGAGCGCCAGCCGCACATTGATTGGGACGTGATTATTCTCGTGCTCAATGATGAGCAGCTGTCACGCGCCCCTGATTTGCTGATCAACATCATTTACCAGTATGGGCGTACCTGCCGACGCTATCAGTTTGAAGTGATTAACGATTATCAACTGAATATGCGAGTGGGCAGCCTTGAGGGCGACTACATCAGCTATCACGCGAAATTACCCGTGCCTATTTTGACGCTGCGAGTCGGTGAAATCGCCAGTGATATTCAGATCAGTTATGCGACGCTGCAAGGAAGCAGCGCACCCAATATGACCTATGGGGCATCATTAAAAGGATAGATTATGTCATCAGTCATTACCCTTGAATTTGAGCACTACAAAGCGCAGGAAGCCGCAACGGGTAAGCCCATCATTTTAGATGAGTTTGTGTTTGCCTTAGTGCCAAATCTAGACCCGAAGAAACCCATTGAACGCACTGAACAACTGCCCGATGCCAA
The DNA here is from genome assembly GCF_032706145.1 of Providencia sp. PROV040. Lineage (NCBI taxonomy): Bacteria > Pseudomonadati > Pseudomonadota > Gammaproteobacteria > Enterobacterales > Morganellaceae > Providencia > Providencia sp. PROV040. The sequence goes on from NZ_CP120530.1 coordinate 3,857,223, forward strand.
ACACATCGTGCACCGTCAAGCAATTAATAAAGCGGGGTTAGTCAGTGAAAATGCCGTGGCTTACAGTGTGACATTAGGCACTGAAATCGGTGATTTCGAATTTAACTGGATTGGGTTGTTAAACAAAGCCAGCAATTCCGTGGCGATGATCACCCATGCCCCAACACAAAAGAAACTGCGCACACAAGGTGGCCAACAAGGCAACGTTTTAACCCGCTCATTTTTGCTGGAGTTTGACGGGGCGGCCAAAGATACCGCCATTAATACCACCGCAGAAACGTGGCAAATTGATTTCACCGCACGCTTAACGGGGATCGATGAAGTGCAGCGGCTGATTAATACTGACAGTTACGGTGAGGCGGCTTTCTTTGGCTCTGCCTTTGACGTCACCCGCGATGGTGAACAATTTACCGTGAATAGCGGTTTAGCCTATGTGGGCGGTTTGCGTGGCGAGCTAGCTAAAAGCCAAGTGTTTAATAAACTGCGCGATACCTATATTTATGCGGATTTTAGCTATCAAGGTAACTTACTCAGCCAATGGCAAACGGTGGTTAAACTCACCACGGGCAATCAACTCAAACACTATGTGGACAGCAGCGGTTATGCCCATTTTGTATTTGCCATCGCGGCGATTGATAAAACAGGCGCAATCACCGATTTACGCCCTCAAGGGGCGAAATGGGAACAAAGCATCGCGCAAATCAAGCAGCAATACGCGCTAAAAAGTGAAATGAAATCATGGCGCTATGTCGCCAAAGGAAATGAAACGACCCTCACTCCAAACGAGGTGTTTCATCACTGTTTGCTGTTTATTAATGGCCTTGAGCAATACGCCAATTATTCTTTTGCCGTTGAAAACAACACGATTTATTTAGCCGAGCCGTTGCTAAAAGACGACCACATTGAGGTAGTGATTAATGTGCCGGTAATTAGCCAACGTGCTTTACATACAGGCTCTGACACTGACGTGTTACGCAATGAAGTGGAGGCGCTCAGAACAACGGTGCATAACTTAAAGGGAAAGGATTTTATTAGTGCGGATAGCCGGAATTTAGTCGCTATTGGCACAGATGAAAATATTTTCATTTCAGAAAATGAATTGCAAAAAATTGCATCTATCGATGTTGAAGTTAAAACAAATCAGTGAGGGAACACATGCCAAAACCAAAAACAATTATATTGAATTTTAAAACCAGTGATGGAAAAACATTAAGTGCGGAGTTTGAACTATCAGACGGTGAATCCGCTTTTGAACTTTGGAAAAAGCTCCCAGGGAATGAAGCAAAAAATGAAACGCAATATTTTGCGGAACAAAAAGGTGCGCAGGGGGTAAAGGGAGATAAAGGTGACAAAGGTGACCGAGGGGCTCAAGGGGAAAAAGGCATTACTGGCACCACAGGCGCACAAGGTGCCAGTATCGTCAGCGTTTCAGTTCAAGTTAAAGAAAACCCGTGAGGTGATGCATGGCGAAAGGTCGCACGGTCACATTGACGTTTAAAAACAGTGCTGGCACTAACTTGCCACCTGTTTCTTTCGTCGTCAATGACGGTGAAAAAGGCGATAACGCCCATATTCAAGTGACGTCTATTATTCCGGCGGTCAAGGGTGGCGAGGTTTCCTTTAACATCGGCAACGTGGCGGTGTTATCGGTGCAAATTAATGGCATCACTCAGCCCCAAGGCTATGCGTACACGGTGGAGGGAACCACATTGTATTTGGCCGAAGCCTTGAAAAATGGCGATTTTATTTCTATTGAGGTAACAAAATGAGTAAACCAACAGGGAAGTTGATCCGATTAACCGCAGGGAATGTCGGTGCAGTGCCCGTCGAACGAAAAGTGAATAACAAACCGCTTAGCGCAGATATTTCGTTAAGTGCGGGGGATGTGGGGGCGTATAGCAAAACTGAATCCGATAATAAATATCAGCCTAAAGGTAATTATGCCCCAACAGGCAACTATGCCGTTAGAGGGGAAAGCTACACAAAAACGGAAAGTGACGGGCGTTATCAGCCAAAAGGAAGCTATCAACCGACAGGGAATTATGCGCTTAAAGGCGATAGCTATACAAAAGCAGAGAGTTATAACAGAACTGACATTGATAAAAAAATTGGCGCGGGTAGTGGCTTAGGTTATGGGCAGGATTGGGAAGATGTAAAAAGCCAACGGAAACATGGAGTTGTTTATACAAATACAACGAATAAGCCAATAATGATCAGTGTATTCACAAATGCGGACTCAACATTAACCGTTGATGTCCGTAAAAACTCAACTGCACCATGGGTAATTGTAGGCGCAGACTCAGCTAGAGGCGCAGTTCCAAATAATTTAATTATTCCTTCAAATTACCAATATCGGGTTAACTCTTATTTTGGGTATTGGGCGGAGCTAAAATAAACATGAAATACTTTAAAAATAACCTGCATGAAGTTTTTGCTTATGAATCTGATGGCTCACAAGATGCATTTATTGAAGATAACTTGATTGAAATTACAGAGAAAGAAGCACTAAAAATCACAAACCCACAGTTATCGAAAACACAATTAATAGGGATCGCGGATAGCCAAAAAGCCCATTTTTTAATAGAAGCATCAGATAAAATGGCACCTTATCAAGACGCCGTTGATTTAGGCATCGCAACGGATAAAGAGCTTGCACAATTAAACGCTTGGAAACAGTACCGTGTGGATTTAAATCGTATCGATATTGCAACCGCCCCCGATATCGCATGGCCAGAGAAACCCGAATGACTGAGCAACATTATCAGTGGCGTCAACAAAACATGAAAATGGCGGCAAGTTTGCCGCCGATCATCTGTTCTATTCTGCCCGTGCATCCGTTTATTTATGGTGTTGGGCAAACAAATAGCTCAGGCAGCTACCTCAGTCCCACCAATGCGATTAACCATTTAGCGGACAAGCTTACTGGCGCAGGCCATGTTTCGGTATTAGTACTGATGGTGACAGGGAAGTCATTTGCCGAATTTATGGAACACTTATCCGCTTTTTCGGCTGTCTTTCCGCTGCCTGTTTTTTCCCAAGTTGAGCGAATGGCCAGAACGGCACACACGTTGGCCACCACAAAAATGCAATTGCCAGGGAAAATGGCAGGCGGCTTGCCGTTACCACAATCCTTATCAACGGCAACCAGCCGCATGGCGTTAAACGCACAGTTAATTGAAACGGCAAAAGCAGCGGCAAGCCAGCCTAGCGGGTTGGATAGCATGAAATCAGCACTATCGGATTTCAGTAAACAAAAAGACAATGCCTTAAAACAGATGAGCGATGCCTTAAAGGGACTTTTAGGCCAATCAGCCACTGTTTGGGCGTTTTCAGGTACGGATAATGCCTCCGTTTTGGCCGATAAAATGCGAAAAAACATCCCTGAACCCGATGCAATATTTACCCTCGCCACCTTATTTGTCGGCAATGAAATTCACGCTTTAACAAGGATGTTAAATGACACAGACCATCACCCTTGCCCTGAACGGTGAAGCCATCCCACTAAAAAACTTGGCTGTAACGCCCAGTATGATGTTTCAGGACAAAGATCAATCAGGGCAATCTTCCAGTACAGCCGTGGCAGAGCAAGGCATCAAACCCAAAGAGCTTCGCATCACGGGTATTTTACCTTTTACAGAGCATAAGGCATTTTCGCGCCTTTTTGCTTTAGCGGAAGCCAAAGAAAACGGTAACTTAAAGCGCTATCGTGTGGCGAACTTGACGGCTCAAGCCATAAATTTTCGCATCGGTACATTCACCAATTCTATTGATGCCAGCAAAATTGAAGGGAAACAGGCGTGGCAAATTACCTTTACCTTACGTGAACATTTATCGGTATCAGAAAAACGCGAAGCCCGCGCTAACAGTAAAGTGGCCAGCAAAACACAAGGGGGCAGTGCAATAAAAGGCGGTCAATCAGGGGCACCGGATGAAACCGAGCAATTAACCTGGTTTGAAGAAAAAGTGTTAAAACCCATTAACGATTCGTTGGAGTAAAGGGAATGAAACCCATCAATCGACTGTATTTATCAGGGGATGAAATTCAGGTCACCGATATCAATATTATGTTAGAGCTCTCTGCCGCTGGGCGCGGCTTTGTGACCGTGAAAACCGATGAGGACTACACAGGGAAATTAGTGCGTCTTGATGTCGGTTATCCCGAATTATTATTGCGTTATTTCACTGGTTACGTTGAGCGGTCACAGCCCTCATCCAATGGGTTTCAACGGTTATTCATTCGTGAACTGGTTGGCGTGTTTGAACGTGAGTGGCCATGTTCCTTTCAGCATCCCACTTTGCGCACCATTACCGAACACCTGCAAAAAGAAAGCGGCTTAACTTTTCAATTACCCGATGCGCCTTATGCGGATGAGCCTATTCCTCACTTTACCCACAGTGGTACAGGTTACCAGTTGTTGGCCAACTTAGGGCATGTGTTCAATATTGGTGATTATGTGTGGCAGCAGCTCCCGAATGGTCATGTGTATGTGGGGAATTGGTCACATTCATTATTTGCTAATAACCCCGTAGAAATCCCGAATGAATTTGCCACCTCGCAGGCAGGCGGGAACAGCATGACCATCCCGATGGTGCAATCATTAAGACCAGGCGTGAATGCCAACGGAAAACGCCTGCACAAAGTGAACCTTATTAATGAAGATATGGCGCTTACGTGGGCAATCACCAATAAAATCACAGGGAAACCCGCTAATAAGAGCCCCGTTCAAAATCAAATTGATAATGCTTACCCTGAACTGTCCGCAGGTTTACACCTGCCAAAAACCGCCCGTATTGAAGCCCATAGTGAACCCGTTCGTGCCGGTGATATTTCCGACCCGTATCGCCCACGCTATGCGGTCGATGTACAATTATTGGATGCCAACGGTAAGCCATCCAGCGCACCAATTTACCGTGCCGTACCTTTGCCACTGCCGATGGCAGGGGGTGAAAGTGGCTTATTCCAATATCCCCCTGTGGGTACCGTTGTGGAAATTGCCTTTGAAGGTGGCCGACCTGATAAGCCATTTATTCGCCAAACTCTTAGCCAGGGAAACACGCTGCCCGATATCCAGCCAGGCGAACAATTGCAACAGCAACGCCAAGAGGTTTCCCAGCGCATCACCCAAGATGGCAGCTGGCAACGGCAAACCGACCAGACTATCAGTGAGTCATCCATGCATCGGCAAGTCACCGCAGACACCGAACAGAGCACTTTGGTCACCCGAGACACCACCATTCAAGCCACCGACAAAACGATGGTGCTTGGCACTGCAACATTACTTGCAGGTGCTATCCAACAGATAGCCGATGGAGATTACAGCATTGCATCTAAGGGCAGCTTAGTGGCGAGTATTAATCAGAATGCTAATATTGATATTGCAGAGGATGCCACACTCACCGTTGGCCAAAAGCTGATTGAAAAGGTTGGCGCACTTAAGCAAAGCATCGCGGGTACCAAACAAGAAATCATTGCACCGGTTGTTTGGATTGGCAGCCAAGAAATTAACGTGGCACAGCTAATGATTGATACATTGGATATCGTGAAAGAGTTGGCCGAACTCACCGCCAACCACAGCCACAGCAATACGGGAGCGCCATTGAATACCGATGTCATCAAGGGCACGGCAAATAAATCAGATGGCTTGAAAGAAAAGTATCAGCCAGTTATTGGTTGAGATACTGAACTGAAACCACTACACTTATTTTGTTAGTTGAAGAGTGTTCGATTTAGTTAAAAGGCCTAACCTCACCAGTTAGGTTTTTTAATGCCTCAAATCTACCTACCACAACACTATCCTAAGCGTACCAACAACCAAACCACATCAAGCAACCTTTCATTTGGATCACATCAACAGCATGGCGCAGGCGCAGCGCTACCCCACGAAATAAAGTCTCCCACCACGTAAAATGCACTACACCGCACCCGCCTGCACAATTTGGATCTAAACTTTATTTCAGTTTTGAAATTCTACAAAACATATCGCCAAGCCGCGCCAGCACTAGGGCGTTGACGAAAATCTCAAACTGAAATGTGTGCAAAGAATTTCAGGGGATTTCAGTTTTTGGATCACGGGATGGATCGCAATAAAAACATAACATAATGAAATATATAATTAAACTCTATTTTACGTAGGGTTTAATTGGTTCGAGAAGTTAACAATATAATATTAAAAAACTAATAATTTCACAGAGTTGAGTGGATTGTAAATTTGAAATAAGATAAAGCCATAAATCATAATTTAGGACTATATTGTGAGCAAAATATCAGAAAGGATAAAAGAGCTACAAACTTCCAAGCCGGAAGGATATTGCGTAGTATGCGATAGTTACACTAAGTTAACCTATGATCATGTTCCTCCACAGGGAGCTATTACAGTCACAAAAATAGAACAAAAACATGTAACTGAAATGATAGGTCTAAAAAAAGAATCCTTGAGAGGAGCCCATTCAACAAATGGGAGTAAATTTAGAACTGTATGCAAAGATTGTAATAGCCAAAAAATTGGGCTTTGTGACATGGAAGTAGCTAGAGTTAATAAAATACTTACACAAAAAATATCTGATTTTTTCTATTATAAAAATAATCCAAGTAATATAGTATCCACAAAATTTAATTCTATTGAGTATGCTCGAGCAATGATAGGCCATATTCTAACAGCTACAACGCCAAAAGAATGTGAATCACAAGATGGTACCACTACATACTTTACACCTTTAAAAAACTTTGTTTTAGGTGATAACACAGCAATAAATGAGACTCATGATATTTATTATTGGTTTTACCCAAGAGAGAGGCATGTTAGTGCAAAAATCGTGAACTTCTATAATGAAGGTCATTTTGCATTAATTAGTCTTTTGGCATTTTACCCTATCGCATTTTTAATCACTGAAAAAGGTAAGGGCATATATCCTGCTAATGCACTTAAATATACTTTAGGTATGGATTATTTATCCTTAGACCTATCAACAAATAACCTTGATTTCGTTGATTTTCCTTTCATTAAATTAGAAGATAATAATATGTATTTGCTAAATAGTGCTCAAGCAATTATGAGCTATCCAATAAAAAATAAATAAATAGAGCTTAACTTATAAAATTAAAATTTTAGATAGCCATGTTAATTATAAGTAATTAACTAATATAAAAAACAGCCTCATATAGTGCTTTCAATGGCTGTTTTTATACAAATCAAGAGAGGTCTTACACTTATCTATCCTCAGGCTCATCTCGTTTAGCAACACGAATACTCTCACTCGCCTCGATCAAGCGGATTGCCTCTTCCTCTGAATAACCGCTTAAATCGACAATTTTTTTATCTGCATAAACTTCAATTCTGACATTACGTTTCTGACCAAACATTTTTAATATCCCTATAAATTTTTTCGCCATCTCGCTTTTAGCTACGGTTTCAAATAATACACTTACAACACTTGGCGTATTTTTTGAAAAACACATCACTTCACCAGCATCCACGCCAGCTTGTTTACATTCTAGCAAAAATTCATCTTTGAGGTCAGAAGGTACAGACATGCGAATCGAACTGTATTTAGGGGTTACTTCGGAGTTACTCATATGCATAAGTCCTTAGAATCAATAACAGCAGTGAATCTCTGTCGCCATTTTGTCGCCATTGGCTTTTAGATACAAAAAAGCCACTTCTTTCAAAGTGGCTTAATGTGCTGATTTAACAGCTAAAATTTGGTGGCCCCTACTGGACTTGAACCAGTGACCAATCGATTATGAGTCGACTGCTCTAACCAACTGAGCTAAGGGGCCAAAGTGGAGAGGATTATACGTGTAGTTTTCGCTTAGGTCTAGTGTTTCGAAACCGTATGCTGAAATTGTGTTCAACCCAATAGCTCTTCTTATAATTCAATGCGATAGCATAAGCAATTACTATCATTTGAACGTCGTTTTCTACAATTTTAATCAGTTCTTCGATTTTTTATTTGAATGACTTTTTTGTACTTTATTTATATTTAATGCTTGCCAATATCGAATTAATAATAAAAACAACATCATAATGGCAACTAAATTTATTAAAAATTACTCATTCAAGCACTTGATGTAAAACAATATTTTTACATTACTGTTTTACTGCATAGTTTATAGATAATTCTCATATAGAACAAAAATGATGAAAAAAGTACATGCAGTTCAATATGGTTTTGGAAAAATAAGTAATTTTTGATCCGTTACTTGCAAGAACATGGTGCTGAAGTTGTGGCGGCTTTTGAAATCAATAAAGCGGTTATTGGCAAAAATATAGGCGAAATCACAAGAACGAGGCCAACAGAAGTAAAAGTACAAGCGCTACATAAAGCAGATAAAACCCTCGAAACGTTAAAGCTTGATGTTGGCATCATCGCCCACCTTTCGGTGGGCGACTTACCTACAACTAACCTTAGCGCGGTTTCACCATCTGCCATTCTAAGTGGTGTTTTACTGACGGCCACTCTGACTCGATAATGCTATATACACAGCTATCACGCAGTTCACCCGTTTTAGTTTTCATATGATTACGCAAGATACCATCGAGCTTAGCCCCTAACCGTTCAATGGCTCGACGACTTTGGCTATTTAAAAAATGTGTACGAAACTCCACTGCAACGCAATTTAATTCCTCAAAAGCATGCTTTAAGAGCAAATATTTAGCTTCTGTATTTAATGCGGTGCGTTGTACTTCTATTCCATACCAAGTGGCTCCGATTTCAACCCGCCTTACTGCATGGTCCACACGATTGTAAGAAGTAATACCAACTGGTTTACCGCTTCGTTTATCGATCACCACAAAAGGTAAGCATTCCTTTTTCTGGAAATTTTCCAGGCGCTTTTCCACATCTTGAGAGAAATGCTCAGGCTCAGGAACTAAGGCATACCACAAATTATTCAACCCATCTCGTCGAATGATATCTGCCAATTCGACATCATATTGGTGGGATAGAGGTTCAAGGCGAACGTATTCACCTTCTAAAGTAATAGCTTGGCAAATCTCTTTCATCATGGTTTCCCCTATATCGTTCTTTATGCTGTGTGTCTCTTTTTTTAATCTCTGTTTATGACATAAAAATAAAAAAACACCTATTTTTTTATGACACTCAGCTATTTAACCGAAAACATATGATAAAAATCACAAAATTTTAACATCTTTACCAAATTGCAGCTTCATTACGCTACAGTTAACTCATCTGACCTGTTAATGAAATCCCGAATGGGAGTATAATAATGAGCAATTTTCCACACCTTTTTACCCCACTTGATTTAGGCCATACCATCCTAAAAAACCGTATTTTGATGGGTTCAATGCATACTGGGCTTGAAGAGCACCCGCAAGGCAGCGAGCGGCTAGCGCATTTTTATCGCCTACGCGCTGAAAATGGTGTCAGTCTGATCATTACCGGTGGGATCGCCCCCAATCCAGAAGGGGCGCTTACCGCTCATGGCGCAGTATTAAACGATAAAAACCAGCTTTCATTTCATCAACAAATCACGGATGCCGTCCACCAAGCTGACGGTAAAATCGCCTTACAAATCTTACATGCAGGGCGTTATGGCCTGCATCCTAAATTAGTTGCACCAAGTCCTATTCAAGCAGAGATTATTCCATTCGCCCCCCGAGAACTCTCAACTGATGAAGTTGAAAAAACGATTGATGACTTCGTGACAACAGCCAAGCTAGCTCAACAAGCTGGCTATGATGGTGTCGAAATTATGGGATCCGAAGGTTATTTAATTAACCAATTTATCACCAAACGTACCAACCATAGAACCGATGAATGGGGTGGAAGTTACACAAACCGAATTCGTTTTCCCATTAAAATCGTACGGCGAATACGGGAAGCCGTTGGCGCTAACTTTATTATTATTTACCGGCTTTCCATGCTGGATTTAGTTGAAGATGGCTCAACGTGGGAAGAGGTTGAATTACTTGCCAAACAAATTGAAAACGCGGGTGCGAGTATGATCAACACCGGTATTGGTTGGCACGAAGCTCGAGTACCGACGATAGCAACGCAAGTTCCTCGCAGTGCATTTAGTTGGGTTACGCAAAAATTAATGGGGAAAGTGAATATTCCACTGATAACCACTAACCGCATCAATGACCCTTTTGTTGCAGAACATATTATTGCCAATCACCAAGCGGATATGGTTTCAATGGCTCGGCCGTTTCTGGCTGATGAAGCGTTTGTTCGTAAAGCCGCAGAAAATCGAGCAGATGAAATTAACACTTGCATTGGTTGCAACCAAGCCTGTCTCGACCTGATTTTTAGTGGAAAACTGGCCAGTTGTTTAGTTAACCCACAAGCTGTTAGGGAAATGGATTATCCCAACGAAAAAGCCGCACTGAGTAAATCCGTTGCGATTGTTGGTGCTGGGCCCGCTGGGTTATCTTGTGCAATTTACGCGGCAAAGCGTGGGCATCGTGTCACTTTGTTTGAAAAATCTAACCATATAGGTGGCCAATTTAACCTCGCTAAACAGATACCTGGCAAAGAAGAATTCCATGAAACCATCCGTTACTTTTGCCGCCAATTACAATTATTGAATGTTGATGTACGCCTTGAACAACAAGCCGATGTTGACTGTTTATCGGGGTTTGATGAAGTCATTATTGCAACGGGTGTCATCCCACGAAAAATCCAGCTCGAAGGGGTTGAGCACCATAAAGTCATTTCCTATATCGATGTCATCACCAAACAACGCTCTGTTGGAAAAAGTGTCGCTATTATTGGCGCTGGAGGGATTGGCTTTGATGTTGCTGAATTGCTAACCCAAGAAGGGAAAAGCAGCAGTTTAGATAATTCACTCTTTAATAAAGAGTGGAATATTGATACCACAATTCATTCTAAAGGTGGTGTATTACCCCCACAAAAAGTCCCTATGGCATCAGCTCGTCAATTGTATTTATTACAGCGGAAAAACAGTAAAGTGGGAGCAGGCCTCGGTAAAACAACCGGTTGGGTACATCGTTTATCACTAATGAAACGCGGTGTTCAAATGCTAAATGGCGTGGAATACATGCGAGTTGATGACGAAGGGCTCCATATTCGCTATCAAGATAAAACACAGTGCCTGCCTGTTGATAATGTCATTTTGTGTGCAGGGCAAGAGCCTTACCGCCCATTAAAAACACAACTAGCAGAACACGGGATCAACGCCCATGTGATTGGCGGTGCGGATGTTGCTGCAGAACTGGATGCCCGCCGAGCAATTGAGCAAGGGATGAAAACCGCATATCAGATTTAGCCTCTTCATATCCCCCTAAGATGAGCCTTTTATCTGAGGGGGAACTGCACTCCTTAACCTAACTGATATTTATACCTCTTTTTCTTCACCCTAAACAATTGTTATGTTATAACATAACCACTATTTGTAAGTTAAGAATGGCTGAGGGGTTATGACAGTATCAACTGAATTACGTTGTTCATCTTTACCGGATGCGCAAAAGGAAAATGATATTTATAGCAATATCAAGCTAGACTGGGTCGGTATGACAGGGATTGCTTTACCTATTGAGATAGCGGGTCGTCCAATCAACGCACTTGTTGATGTCGGTACTGATTTACAAGGACAGAAAGGAATACACATGTCCCGGCTGTATCAGACCTTAGATGGACTCACACAGCATGAACTAACCCCCAATTTGATTCAACAGGCTCTAGAGCAGATTTTAATATCCCATAGCCATGTATCATCGAAGTCATCTCTTCGACTTTATGGCGATATTTTATTATCTCGCCCTTCTTTAGTTTCTCACCAGCATGGATGGAAAGCATATCCATTTGAAATAAATGCAAATTTCAACAAATCATTTATTATCTGTTTAAAAGTTGGGGTTCCTTATTCATCGACATGTCCTAGTGCCACGGCACTCAGTACCCAAGTGATTCAACAACAATTTGCTATTGAATTTGAGGACGAGACACAACCATTATATCCCACTCAAGTTTTCAACTGGCTAGCTAAAAATGGGTTACCCGCTACACCACATAGCCAACGCAGCTGGGCATGGGTAACCATAGCGTTGAAAGCTAATCATAAAATATTTCCCATCATTGAATTAATTAATCAAATTGAAAACGTGCTTTCAACACCTGTACAAACTGTTGTTAAACGTAATGATGAACAAGCTTTCGCTATCGCAAATGCCCAAAACCTGATGTTTTGTGAAGATGCAGCGAGAAAACTAGTCATGGCTTTTCGTCATCAATGTCACTATGACGAAGTGAACATTAATATAGAGCATCAAGAAAGTTTACATGCACATAATGCAGTTGTTCACACGCACTGGAAACGGAGTACTCATGCTGCGTAAAAATCCATCAGGACACTCCCCTGTTATTTCAGAAAAAGCCTATATCGACCCTACCGCAATTATTTGTGGCAAAGTCATTGTTGAAGATTACGTGTATATCGGCCCATATGCAGTCATCCGAGCTGATGAACTCAATGAAGAGGGGGATATGTCACCGATAGTAATAGGCCCACATTCAAATATTCAAGATGGTGTTGTTATCCATTCTAAAAGTGGGGCTGGAGTACAAATTGGCTCACATACTTCAATAGCACATCGTGCCATTGTCCATGGCCCTTGTAATATTGCTACACGAGTATTTATTGGTTTTAATAGCGTTCTATTTAATTGCAAAATTGGGGAAAACTGTGTTGTTCGCTATAACGCTGTTGTTGATGGTTTAACGCTACCCCCTGCTTTATATATTCCATCCTGCGTACATGTAAATGCCCACAGTGATTTATCTCAGTTTAAGCAAGTTGACCGCGCCTCTTTGCAATTTTCAGAAGAAGTTGCCGCAACTAATGTGCAGTTAGTCGAAGGTTATCGCCGCTTACGTAATGAGTTTTAACTCAATAACCCACTAAAATAAGGGCAGAGTTCACTTTCGCTGTCTCTGCCCTTTCAAAATATATTTAATTAACAATTAATCACGATGAGATAGCCGCGCTTCAGCGTTAGCCAGTTTCTCATCTTCCGCTAAGCACACCGCTGCAGTAAATAACACGTCAGTTGAAGAGTTAAGCGCCGTTTCTGCTGAATCCTGTAATACGCCAATCATCACACCAACCGCGACCACTTGCATCGCAATTTCATTTGAAATACCGAACATGTTACAAGCTAATGGGATCAGTAATAGTGAACCGCCGGCAACGCCTGATGCGCCACATGCACACACCGCAGCAACCACACTTAATAACAGTGCCGTTGGGATATCAACTGGAATACCTAGAGTATGTACGGCGGCTAACGTCAGTACTGTAATCGTTACCGCTGCACCAGCCATATTAATGGTTGCACCTAATGGGATAGAAACAGAGTAAGTATCTTCATGTAGATTCATGCGGCGACACATCCCCATATTCACAGGGATATTTGCTGCTGAACTACGTGTAAAGAATGCTGTTACCCCGCTTTCACGTAAGCAAGCGAGAACTAATGGGTATGGGTTACGTTTCATTTTCCAGTAAACAATCAATGGGTTAACAATGAAAGCAACAATCAGCATACAGCCAATCAATACTGCGAGAACGTGAATATAGCCTTTTAAGGTTGCAAAGCCTGTCGTTGCGATAGTGGAAGCAACCAAGCCAAAAATCCCTAAAGGCGCTAAACGGATCACAACACGTACTAGTTGTGTTACTGCATTAGAAAAATCATGAACTAAAGTTTTTGTGGTTTCATTTGCATGGCGCAGTGCAATACCCAGCCCGATCGCCCACGCTAAAATACCAATATAATTGCCCTTAATCAGTGCGTCGATAGGGTTCGCAAATATATTGATTAGCAAGCCTTTTAACACTTCAGCAATATTACCCGGTGGATTTAGCTGTGTATCACCTACCGCTAAGACTAAATTTGACGGGAACAGGAAAGAACCAATAACGGCGACAACCGCGGCAAAAAATGTTCCTAAAATATACAACACCAGTATAGGTTTGATATTGGTTTTTTGCCCTTGGCGGTGGTTAGCAATGGATGACATTACTAACACCCAAACCAGTACAGGAGCAACAGCTTTTAACGCACTAACGAATAAATCCCCTAACAACCCGACATTTTTTGCAGCAGATGGCCATAACCATGCAAGCAAAATACCCGCTATCAAGCCAACCAGTATCTGTTTGACTAGACTACCTTGGCTAATAACTCGCCATAACCCTGTTTTATTTGTATCCATAATAGACCTATATTATTTATCTTTATTAGGAATTAAATGTGTTTGCACAGCAAGTATAAGGAATAATAGTCGCCTGAAAAGGCAATTATTCAAAATATACACAATGATTGACTTTGTTTAACAAACATTTTACATAACTGTGATCTCAATAGAGTTTTGTTTCTTATAGTAGAATGGGATAAACAAAATGGTTGAGCGTTTTCAGGGGGTTAAAAAAAATCCCCTGCTTTTTACAGCAGAGGATTTAAAAATAAAAAAGATAAATTAACTTTTTGCTTCGTTGCGTTTATTAACAATTGCATTAATGATTAACGTCACGACTAAAATTGACGCAATCACACCCAACGAAATCGGTGTTGGGATATGGAAAATATCAATCAATAGCATTTTTATACCGATAAAGCTTAAAATTACCGCTAAACCGTATTTTAGCATTGAGAATTTTTCAGCAACCCCTGACAACAAGAAATACATGGCACGTAGGCCTAAAATTGCAAATAAATTCGATGTTAAAACAATGAATGGGTCAGTCGTCACCGCAAAAATAGCGGGTATACTGTCCACCGCAAATATCACGTCACTAATTTCAACTAAAATCAGCACTAAAATAAGTGGGGTCGCAAATAGGACGCCATTACGTTTAATAAAGAATTTTTCACCATGTAATTCATCCGTCATACGTAAATGAGAACGAACCCATTTTACTAGCGGTTTATCCGTTATTGGCGAGTCATCTTCTTTGGCAAAAGCCATTTTCAAACCAGTAAATAGCAAGAACAAGCCGAATACATACAAAATCCAGCTAAATTGTGTGACTAACCAACTACCTGCAAAAATCATAATCGTACGAAGTACGATAGCGCCTAATACTCCATAAACCAACACACGACGCTGTAAAGTTGCAGGAATGGCAAAATAACTAAATAACATCAACCAAACGAATACGTTATCAACAGCTAATGCTTTTTCTAATAAATAACCCGTTAAGAACGCCATGGTTTGGCTATCAGCAAACTCACGCCCTACGTTCTCATTAAGATACCACCAAAAACCCGCTGCAAAGAGAAGCGAAAGCGTTACCCACACGATACTCCAAGCCGCAGCTTGTTTCATCGACATTGCTTGGCCTTTGTGTTTCCCTTGCCAGAACAAATCAATGAGTAACATAAGTAAAATAATAACGGCAAAACTACCCCATAAAATTGGGTTACCAACTGAGTGCATTTTCCTTTCCCTTAAAAAACAAAAAACGGCTGATATCCAGAAGACATCAGCCGCTTAAAATTCGTTAACCACAAGCTATTTCTTTTGGTTGTAAATTATGAGCAAACCCCGCCTTCTGGCAAGGTCTCACTTACAACACAAATAACCTAAAAATAGGGAACTGTGGTGCTCGGCTACCGGGTGTAATGTGTACACCGTAATGACGATAAACCGACAAGAAGAAGTTACTCCCCTTTGCTATGGCGATAAGATACGGTAAATAGTCTTAAAATGCAATAATTAGCCTTTATTGTTTTATCGTTATTTTTTTACATTAAAAGATAAATTAACAAGTATATTTCGCATACTCTCGGTAAAAAGCGGGTTAAACGCCATTTTTAAGCACTTTACATCGTTCCATGCCGCGCAATAAATCGTAAAAATCGGCCAAAACTTAAATGAATTCTAAAAATAAGCTTAAAATTTACTGTTTAGTTATTTTCTGTTTTGTTAAAGTGAGCGTGCTTTACACTAACAGCCTGAGGAAACACTACTTTCACTTTGGCATTCACTTAATCCATTTCTCCCTGCCCAACAACAAGTTTGTTGCTGTTATTGCCGTTTAGGAAACATTAATGGAATTAGTTAAAGAACTTTTTTTCGCCCTTTGGCACCAAGATTATGTCACCCTATCTAACCCATCGTTAGTGTGGTCGATTTACTTCATGCTGTTCGCTATCTTGTTTCTTGAAAACGGGGTGTTGCCTGCAGCGTTTTTACCTGGCGATAGCTTATTGATTTTAGTTGGTGTTCTCATCGCTAAAGGCACATTAAGTTATCCGCTCACTATTGTAATTTTAACCGCTGGCGCCAGTTTAGGCTGTTGGGTTGGTTATATACAAGGGCGATGGCTGGGGAACACACGAATAGTTAAAGGCTGGCTTGAGCACTTACCTGAACACTACCACCAACGCGCTTATGGCTTGTTCCACCGTCATGGCCTCGCAGCCTTGTTAATTGGTCGTTTTTTAGCTTTTGTCAGAACACTACTTCCAACAATAGCAGGGCTAGCTGGCTTGCAAAACGGTCGTTTCCAAGTATTCAATTGGTTAAGTGGCCTACTGTGGGTGTTAATTTTGACTGCAATTGGTTATGGCTTTGGTAAAAGCCCGATTTTCCTACAATATGAACATCATATTATGAACATTTTGATGTTGATCCCTGTAGGGCTACTGATCCTTGGCTTAATTGGTAGCATTGCTGTTGTCGTTAAGAAAAAATTCTCAAATAAAAAAGCGAATTAATTCTCCATGCGGGAACTCTCAGTTCTCGCATTTTCATTTTTACTTAATTTTACGTCTTAGTATCACCACTCCTCGCAATTAAATTAACTAACTGATATTTATAGAATTTTTATAAACACTGTTTTTTACATTTTTTCTTAACCCCTAATTTTTTATTGAATAACTCATTGCACTTAATGCAAAAACAGTTATTGTTAATACAGTGAAGTTTCTTTTCTATTGATAGGAGGTTCTATATGTCATCAAATCATTCATCAGAAGACCTACGCGCAGAACTAAAAGCGTTAGCAGATTCTCTTGAAGCCGTATTGAATGATACAGGCGAGAAGTCGAAAGAAGAGATTGAAAGCTTGAAATCCAAAGCGAAAGATGTACTTTACTCATCTCGCGCTAAACTCGGTCAAACCACCGAAAGGATCACTGAGCAAACTAAAGAAATTGCGGGCCGTGCAGACAACTATGTCAAAGAAAACCCATGGACTGGTATCGGTATCGGTGCTGCTGTTGGTGTGGTTCTTGGCGTACTTCTCGCGAAACGTTAATTGCTTATGGAACAAAATCAACAACGTCAGGGCCCCGGTAAAGGGGTCCTTGAAATACTGCAACGCATTGCCAGTATTACCGTTAATATTGTTGAAACTCGCCTTCAACTCATTGCCGTTGAGCTCGAAGAAGAGAAAGTTAATTTTATCCAGTTGTTGTTATTAGTTGGACTAGCGCTTCTTTTTACTGCTTTTGGCCTAATGTGTTTAATTGGTCTTATTTTTTGGTCTGTTGACCCTGTTTATCGTTATCAAGCACTTGCTATAACAACAGGGTGCTTAGTCCTACTCGCCATTACCTTTGCTATTTGGGCTCTTAAAAAAGCAAAGCAGTCTACCTTATTGAGCTCCACACGGGAGCAATTAAGCCAAGACGCGAATGCATTAGCAGGTAAAGATAATGACCAGAAATAAACGCCAATTACTTGCCGCAAAAAAACAACGGTTACTCAACAGAATTGAGCAGCAACGGAGCGACCTTGCTGCAAGTTCTGAAGATTGGCTACGAGTGACCGCTCCTTATGACCGTACATGGAAAACCTTCGTTACCTTCCGTCCTTTATTTATTGTGGCTACAGGCCTGCTTTCGATTTATTCACTGAAAAAACCCAAACGCATACTTCAATTAGGGAAAAAAGCCTTCACAATGTGGGGTATAGCAAGGACAATTCAAAGTACGATCAATGCAGGAAAGAAGTAATTCCAATTAAAATCAATATGCTAAATTAAGCTTCTTCACTTTAGCTAGCTCCCCTTCATCACCATTCAATTTTTTTGACTATCTTTGTTAATAAGCTTTGCTTTTTATTGAATAAGCAAATGACTATTATAAGCCCATCAAATGTTTTCTTACCTATTTGTGCTGAAAACAACATTACAAAGCGACACATATCGCAAATACTTTATATTTAATGGCTTATTAGTCTGGAGAATCTTAATGAAAAATTTAGAAAATGGTGCGGTATTGTTAGCTCGTATTATGATGCCAATTCTGTTCATTGTTGCTGGGTATGGAAAACTGGGAGATGCATACGCAGGAACACAACAATACATGCAAGCAATGGGTGTTCCAGGCTTTTTATTACCTTTAACCATTTTATTAGAACTTGGTGGCGGTTTAGCCATTCTATTTGGTTTCTTAACACGAACTGTAGCCCTATTTACTGCAGGCTTTACCGTATTAACGGCGCTACTGTTCCATATCGACTTTAGCGTTGCACCAAATAGTTTAATGTTTATGAAGAACTTTACTATCGCAGGCGGTTTCTTACTATTAGCAGTAACCGGCCCAGGGAAATTTAGTATTGACCATTTATTAAATAAAAAATGGTAACTCCGATTTCATTATCACCCTTATTACCTTATTGACTTTATTTGTTTGTCCAACTTATACCTCCCTTGGGAGGTATTTTTTTATTTAAATCTTTTGAATCGCTACCAGCAAACCCTACTCGTAAACTCTAAATAGTTTAAGTTGTAGGTAGGCGACAAATTAGTCGAGCGGTTTTATCTTTTCAGCCACGGTTAACTTCTAAATAATTCGTGCTACAACTGAGCTATGACTGAGATAGTTTTACTCTTTTGAATCGCTACCAGCAAACCTTACTCGTAAACTCTAAATAGTTTGAGTTGTAGGTAGGCGGCAAATTGAGTCATCCCGTGAGCATACATAAGTATGTGACTCGGGTGACTCAATGAAGCCAACACCCCTACGGCTCAAAATATAACGAGTTTACACTCTAAATAATTTGGGGATTTCTCGGAGACACCACGACTTAGCCTCCCCCATACTATCCCGCCGCCACGCCATAATAATATTCGTCTCATGGCTAAACTCTGCGCCAACCACCTTTAAACGCCCTTCGCGAATATCTTGTTCAACCATTGGGTACGGCATCGTTGCAACACCAAGGCCGGCCAACAAGGCTCTGTGTTTATCCTCAATCGTTGACACCGTCAATCGTTGTTGTTTATCCAACAACTGCACCGTGATCACAGGCCGCTCACGAGCGGTATCAGCCACTGCAATTCCACGGTATTTCACTCGAGTCGCATCAGATAACGGCTCAGGTTCTTGGTGAATGGGATGATCCGGGCTCGCTACATAAATATGATTAACGGTATATAACGATTTAGAGTTAATTTCTGAAGAGGATCGAAAATGCATATCAGGAGCAATGACTATATCCGCTTTACCGCTTTCAAGACGTTCCCATGCTCCCGCCAATACTTCAGTAATTAACGATAACTGTGTTTCTGATTTTTCCGCCAATCGTTCCACCAGCGGAAAAAGTGAATGAACAGGAACTAAAGCCTCACACACGATGGTTAAATGCGTTTCCCATCCTTTTGCAAGCGCTTCCGCATCAGATGTTAGCTTATCAGCGGCTTCAAGTAGGATCCTTCCTCTATCAAGTAGCATCCTACCGACATTGGTAAACTTAGTTCTATGCCCTGAACGGTCAAATAAAATGACATCGAGCTCTTCTTCTAATTTTTGCATGGTATAACTCAGCGCAGATGGGACTCGCCCCAACTCTTCAGCGGCTGCAGCAAAACTACCACGGCGGTCGATTGCATCCATAACCCTTAATGACTCAAGCGTTAATGCTCTCTCTTTACTCATGAAGTTTCTCTTTCAGGAAATTTGAACAAAGGAAACAGATTAACTGGCTAACAATTCAACGTCCAGCTATTTATTATAACAATAGATTATTAACTTATTTATTTTCAATGAGGGTTAACCATTATGATGACATTAAGACCCGCTAACCATTGCGGAAAAGCTGATTATGGTTGGCTACAAGCGCGTTATTCCTTTTCATTCGGCCATTATTTTGACCCAGACTTTATGGGTTTTAAAACTCTCAGAGTGCTGAACCAAGAAGTTATCGCGCCACAAAATGCACTACAGCCAAGAACCTATCCACATGTCGATATCTTAAATATCATCCTAAAAGGGCATGCAGAATATCGAGATAGCCTAGGTAACACCATCCAAGCGGATGAAGGTGAGTGTGTGCGTTTTTCACCGCGCCCAGACCTGAGCTACAGCGAACAAAATGTGTGCCCAAAAACACCGTTGACACGTTTACAGCTCTGGCTAAATGCTTGCCCACAGCAAGAATCTTTGCCTTTGCAAAAAATAGCCATTAGTGAAAATGAGAACAAACTTATCGCATCTCCTGACGGGGAAAGTCAAAGCATTCAGTTACGTCAACAAATTTGGATCACCCAAATTCATTTGGCAACTAATGAGTCAACAGCGATCACGCTAAAAGGAAAAAACTCATTCCTTCAGTCTATACATGGTGGAGCGACATTGTGTACACCAAAAGGCGAGCAGTTAGAAATGAATTGCAATGATGGGGCTTTTATCCAAGACGACAATCAAGTCATCATTAGTGTAAATAAACCGTTTAGAGGGCTATTAATCGATCTTGGAGAGCAAAGCTAGCCCTTTTCCTGCTATAGCAGAGTGAATTTTGCGAACGGATTCGCAAATTTTATGATTTACATATCCTACATATTGACATGCTTGTGTTAGAGTCCTGCCATTAGCGAGCAAAAAACAAGTCATTTTCTTGCTCAAATGCTTTTTCGTTTTGATTTTAAAGGTGTTTCCGTGGCTCTATTCACTCAACAGCGACATAATCAAATTTTTGCTCAAATTCTCAATGAGGTAGTGCCTCAAGACGAGTTAGCCAAAAATTTCTCCGTTTCTACTCGAACTATTCGTTCTGATATCAATGAAATCAATGAATTGATACAGCCATATAGTGCTCATATTGTATATGAGCGAGGTCGCGGTTACCGACTAAAAATTGAAGACGAAGCCCTATTTGCTACCTTTACTCAACAAAGTGATGAAGACAATCAGATTCCTCGCACTAGCAAAGAGCGCATTGATGCCCTACTATTAAAACTCTTGATGTTATCACTCCCCGTAAAACTTGATGATATCGCTGAAGAGTGGTTTATCAGCCGTGGCACTTTACAGCAAGATATGGGCGCGGTGAGAGAACAGCTTCATAAATACCAAATTGCATTAGAAAGTATCCCTCATCAAGGCATTCGTTTGAACGGTAGCGAGTGGGCAGTTCGAGCTTGTATGACCGAAACTTTATGGCGCCGCTATTCCGCACAGATAACCCCTGATTTAACCACTTTCCGCCCTGATTGCCTTGATAATTTAGACCTGACATATATCGATAAAGTTTTACATAACAGTATGAATCGCTTTGATATTCGGATTAGCAACGAAGGGCATTTATACCTGGTTTTTAATTGTGCGGTGACTATTTTGCGTATCACTCGTGGTCATGAACTCACCACCTCCGTCAAAAATGATGACAGTGAAGAAGTGATCCGCAAAGCCTGTGATGAAATATCCAAAGGTTTAATCTACTTTCTTGGCAATGACCTTTCAGGGGCAGAACTTAGCTATTTACATGACCAAATTGTTGCCCAACGCATTAGTAACCAAGACTCTAGCACGCAAAAAAGTGGTACTCATAATGAGCTGTGTGAATATATTTTAAATTATATTAATGAGTTATATAATTATGACTTACGGAGCGATGAAAAACTCAAAAAAGATCTCAATACTCATCTTGCATCGCTGATCACCCGTTTGCAGTATCATATTTCCACACCAAACCCGCTATTATCTGATATCAAACAATATTACCCGTTCGCCTATGATGTCACACTGAGCGCGTTAACCAGTGCAAGTAAGCAATTACTCCCCCACCCAATCAGTGAAGATGAACTAGGTTACCTTGCGGTTCATATTGGAGTCAGCCTCGAACGTAACTATGGCGCTGGCTCCATTCGCCAAACAGAAGTACTGGTAGTTACTGATGCAGGGAACTCCACGTTTCGCGTGGTTGAATCTAAAATCATGCGTGAATTTCCACAGCTCAAATTTAGCCGAGGGTTAACGTTACAAGAGTATGAATCCTTGGATGAAGTCTCTGAAGATTTCGTGATTACCACTGTACGAATTTCAGAGAAAAATAAGCCTGTTATTAAAATTGCGCCGTTCCCAACACCCTATCAGCTAGAGCAAGTTGGCCGCCTCGCCATGGTTGATCAAACTCGCCCTTATATTATCGAGCGCTTTTTTGATGAACGGTTCTTCATGGTAATTAATGAAAAAATTAGCCAAGAAGAGCTCTTTCAAATGGTTTGCAATAAATTGCAGCAAGAAGGCTACGTCACACCTGATTTCTACCCTTCACTACAAGAGCGTGAATCAATTGTTTCCACCTTGCTCGGGGAAGGTATCGCATTGCCTCACTCTTTAGGGCTACTTGCCAATAAAACAGTGGTTGCAACCGTTGTCGCCCCGAAAGGCATTGAGTGGAATAAAGAAACCAAAGAAAATGCTTATGTCATTTTCTTATTAGCTATCAGTAAAACAGACTATGAAGAAGCGATGGCTATTTATGACCTTTTCGTTACCTTTGTAAAAGAAAAGACAACACGTCGCTTAGTGAGTGTCAAAAATTTCAATGAGTTCCAAGTAATAGCTAAAGATAGCTTAGCGCGTATCCTCTAACTTGATAGCAATTTCCACTTTGTAGTGGAAAAGTGGAAGTTGCTGACTTTTACGTGATCCTAACCACAACTCTTATAAATACTTTCCTATCCTAAACTGTCTATTTTACGGCCAAAGTGACTAAATGGAAGCGAGTACAACCCACGCAACATCATTTCCATTTATAGCTTCCACTTCCCTTTCCAGTTCCTTTTTTTGTTTCCATTTTTTAATTAAAAAAATAATCAATTGATAAATAACACATTTTATTCAAAGTATTGTTATTTACATCTTATTTAGATAGTTGACTGATGTCAATTTTTCCACTTAATTTCCAAATAGAGCAAAAAACATACCAAAAATACATTTATTAATTTCCAAACAATTTCCACTTATAAGTGGAAATTTCCTGCCTGCAAAAATGAACAAGAACAGACTAAGGTATTAAGCATGAAGGAACAGAGTAGTCTAACTTGCAATATTACTTTGGATTTTAAATAGTTATGAGTGAATCAGTTGTCGTTTTTAAAATGTTAGAACATAACCTTGATATTGATGAGGTGACACAAAAACTGCTAGCAGTGATTACTGACTGGCTCAAGCAGGAGGACTGCTACACCACAGATGTACAACAACAGATGTTGGAGTCTCATTTACGTGCCATGGTCGGTAGAGCAAAAACGGGTGAAGCCTTACCAGAAGTCGATATCAGCTTATTCGATGAAATTTCTGAACATTCGATAGTGCTCGCACAGCGGGTTGTTGACACACTTCCTGGATTAGCACCTGAAGAGACTTATTTACTCTCTGTTCACTTTGAAGTCGCACGTTCAAATGATTAATTACTAATTTGGTAGGATTTGGAGAATATTTTATGAAACAGATAGTTGTTGTTATCGGTGACCGTTTAGGTAAAGGCCAAAAAGTAGCTGCGGGTGTTGAAGCTGCGGGTGGCAAAGCGGTTGTTGTTCCGGGGGTCGCTGCTGATATGAAACTCGGTGATGTCATGAACGCAGAACAAGCCGATTTAGGCATCTCATTTTGTGGTAGTGGTGGCGCTGGCGCAATTACCGCTCAAACTAAATATGGCTATAAAGCTCGCTATGGGATGCGCTCTATTGAAGAGGGAGAAACCGCGATTGCAGACGGTTGCAATGTATTAGGTTTCGGTTTTATGGACAAGGAAGAGTTAGGCGAGCGCTTGGTAAAAGCATTCAATAAAAAATACGGCAACGCTTAATGAAAAAATCTATCGAAACGGTTGTACGGGTTACAGGGCAAGGCGACACTAAGCAAAAAGCAATAGCTGACGCCTTAAATTCAATTCAAAAAACCGTACTGAAGAACAGCACAGATATCATCCTACGGATAGAACCAAAGGATGTTGAAGTGATTAGTGCTCACTCTCATTCGCGGACAGAAAAATTTCTTTTTCTCTTTTTGCCACGCAAACGTGAACATTTTCGTGTTGTACTCGACGTTTCGCTGGATGTCACTTTACTTTCTGTCAACGAAATACCATTTACAGAACAATAATAGCAATCAGGTCTGGAGTTAATTCCATGAGTGAAACTGCATCTTTTTTAGAAATATTGGGCATGTCCCTGATCATCGGTGGGCTCTGCGGCTTTGGCTTAGGCGCAGGGGCTGCGCGTATGTTCCACGCACCAACCGTACAAGGTATGGGGGCATTCCGTACATTGGGTGAGCTGAACGCTTGTGAAGGCGACCCAGCGTCTCATTTTTCTTTCGGCTTAGGGTTCTTCTTTAACGCATGGGCATCGTCAGTTGCTGCTGGGGCATTTACACAAGATGTTGACCACCGCATCATCCCAAACTGGGGCGCGGCCGCACTATTAACCAAAAACCGTAGTGTCGCTGACACACTACATAACCCGAAAAAAATGGCTATCGCTTGTGCCATCATTGGGGCATTAGTTGTCGCCTTCTTAAACACAACCGCTTCCGCAGTTCCGGCTGCACTACAAACGACAGCCATTAACGTACTAGTGCCTGCCGCAAACTTGTTAGTTAATACCGTGATGCCAGTCATCTTCTGGTTAGCCGCCATGGATGCCGGACGCCGTTCAGGTTTCTGGGCAACATTATTTGGTGGTTGTGCTCAGCTAATCATGGGGAATGCTATCCCTGGTTTAGTTTTAGGTATCTTGATTGGTAAAGGCGTTGATGACAACGGCTGGAACCGTATCACTCGTACAATGATGATAACAGTGGTTCTCCTGTTCGTTCTCAGCGGCTTCTTCCGTGAATTCGACCTAAAGATGATCACCTCTTTCAACCTAGATAAACCATTGTGGCTTGAATACGTCCACGGTCTGCTGAGCGGGAAATAATCATGACAACAGAAATTAACAAACAAGATTTTTGGTACGCAGAATGGTCCTTCCCGATTTTTGTTGGGTTGCTTTCCGCAGGGATCTTCGCAGGTACCCACATGTATGTCGTCTACGGTTTTGGGGCATTTAACGAAGTGGCGTTCGTCGCCATGTTACGTGCAGGGTTAGATACCGGGGTTTATGGCGCAGTCGCAGCATTTGGTGCAAGTTTCTTATTTGCTAGGATCATCGAAGGTTCATTGGTCGGTATTTTAGATATCGGTGGTGCACTGCAAACCGGTATTGGCCTCGGTGTTCCCGCCTTATTTTTAGCCGCTGGTTGGGATTTTTTAGTCACTAACTTCTGGATGTCGTTACTAACTGGCTTATTCCTTGGCGTATTAATTGGCTTACTGATTGTATTTGCGCGTAAATTCACGATTGCTCAGGCTAACTCAACCTTTGGTGCTGACGTCATGATGGGTGCGGGTAATACCTCTGGCCGTTTCTTAGGTCCATTAATTATTTTAGCTGCGATGGCCGCATCCATTCCAATCGGAATTGGCTCTTTAATTGGCGCATTGATTTTCTATGTATGGCAAAAACCCGTTGCCGGTGGCGCCATTTTAGGTGCAATGTTGTTCGGTTATTTCTTCCCAATCGTCGCTTAACCAACACTCTCCCGGGGCATATGCTCCGGGTTACTGAATAACATAAGTTAAAAACAGACTCGAAATAGTTCAAAGGGTAGCGAAAGTGCTGCAAGCATGCTCGAAATAATTCAAATTGCAGCTAAGCGGCAAACGACGATATCCCTAGGAGCATACAAAAGTATATGACTAGGGTAGCGGAAGTGCTGCCAACAACGCTGTGGTTGACATCATTTAGAATGCGCACTTAGGCATACTCTAAATAATTCAAATTGCAGCTAGGCGGCAAACGACGATATCCCTAGGAGCATACAAAAGTATGTGACTAGGGTAGCGGAAGTGCTGCCAACAACGCTGCAGTTTGAAGTATGACGAGTATCGAGTATAGAGAGGACAACTATGTACACTTTAATCATCAAACAAGGTAAGCGTATCGATGGCTCGATTATCGACATTCTTATTAAAGATGGAAAAATCGAAGCGGCAGGCCCTGAATTAGCGAATAATCAGCAAGCAGACAAAGTCATTGACCTACAAGGAAAAACTTATGTCAGTGCTGGGTGGATTGACTCTCATGCTCATTGCTTTGTTGAGTCACCTATTTACTTCGATGACCCTGATTTAGCAGGAGCCGCTGGCGGAGTTACCTCACTGGTTGATGCAGGTAGTGTCGGTGCTGATGATATTGATAAATTTTATCAGCTCACCCAGAAATCAAAAACGAATGTCTTTTCTCTGTTAAATATTTCACGTATTGGCATCATTGCGCAAAATGAATTGTCGGATATGAACAACATCAATGAAGCCTGCTTTCAAGACGCTATCGAGCGCCACTCCGGCTTTGTTGTTGGTATGAAAGCCCGTATGAGTAAAAGCGTGGTTGGTGAAAATGGCATTACCCCACTGATTAAAGCTAAAGAAATGCAGAAAAAACACCATCTTCCACTCATGGTGCATATTGGCAACAACCCGCCGGATATTGATGAAGTCGCTGATTTACTGACGCGCGGCGATATCATCACTCACTGCTTTAATGGCAAACCCAATAAGATTTTAGGCGAAGATGGCTACCTAAAACCATCAATTGCTCGCGCACTCGCACGGGGTGTCATATTAGATGTTGGACATGGCGGTGAAAGCTTTAGCTTTAAAGTTGCAGAGCAAGCGATGCGCATTGGCACTTACCCTGACATCATCAGTTCCGATATTTACCACCGCAACCGCGTTAATGGCCCTGTTTATAGCCTCGCTTTTGTGATGACCAAATTTCTGTGTATGGGCTTTAGTGCGGAACAAGTGCTTCGCTGCGTTACCGAAAAAGCCGCCAACTTCTTATCGTTACCCGCAAAAGGCTATTTAAGGCCGGGCTTTGACGCCGACATAACCCTTTTTGACCTTAAAGAAGAGCAAACAGAGCTCACGGATGCAGAAGGCGAACACCGTATAGGCACTCACCGCTTCGTACCATTGGCTGCTATCGTCGGTGGAAAACACATTATTCATGCACAAGGTGAATCAGAACATGCAATCGATTTATGATAAATATCAGTTAAAACACGTTATTAATGCCTCTGGCCGCATGACAATTCTGGGTGTTTCAACGCCAACTCCAGAAGTTGTTGAACGTGTTGCTTATGGATTAAATAATTATTTTGAAATTAAAGACTTAGTTAATAAAACTGGCGAATATATTGCTAATCTATTAAATGTTGAAGCTGCGGTAGTTGTATCTTGTGCCTCTGCTGGTATTGCACAAGCTGTTGCAGCGGTGATTGTACAAGATGATGATGATTTACTGCTCAATTTGCATTCATCCGACAAAGTTGTTCCTCGTGAAATTATTTTACCTAAAGGCCATAACGTTAATTTTGGTGCCCCTGTGGACACAATGGTAAGTTTAGGTGGCGGTAAAGTAGTCGAAGCGGGTTTTGCTAATGAGTGCAGTGCCGCCCAGTTAGCAGCAAAAATCACCCCCAATACAGCCGCTATTTTGTACATCAAATCACACCATACCGTGCAAAAAAGCATGTTAACCGTGGAACAAGCCGCCAAAGTGGCTCATGACCACCAGCTCCCCCTGATCGTTGATGCCGCAGCAGAAGAAGAACTTACCGCTTACTACCAAGCCGGTGGCGATATTGTGATTTACAGCGGAGCAAAAGCAATCGAAGGCCCAACAAGCGGTCTGGTTATCGGTAAAAAACAATATATTGAGTGGGTAAAACGCCAAAGCCAAGGTATTGGCCGTGCGATGAAAGTAGGTAAAGAAGGTATTTTGGGGCTCACACTCGCTATCGAACAGTACCTGACTGCGACCAAAGAAACAGGCGCAGAAATGGTTAATCGAATGAGTCAATTCATCAGTGATTTAAATGCCATTAAAGGTATCTCTGCTCGAATCGTCTGGGATGGTGCAGGACGTGATATTGCCCGTATCGAGATTAGCTTTGATGAAAAAATGATAGGCAAAACCACTTACCAAATCATGGCTGAGCTAAAGCAGGGCGATACCGCGATTTACTTCCGTGAGTACAAAGCCAACGAAGGAAAAGTAGAGGCTGACATTCGTAGTGTTAGCACTGAACAACTTGATGTTATTTCTAAGAATATTCGTTTGTTAGTAGAAGGAATTTAAGATGAAATTGTCACCGAATTTTTATCGTGACCGTGTCTGTTTAAACGTACTGGCAGGCAGCCACCAGAATGCAAAAGATATCTATGCCGCAGCAGAAACCTTTGTTGTTGTTGGTGTTTTATCTAAAAATTACCCTGACTTAGAAAGTGCAATTGCTGATATGCGCATTTATGCACAAGAAACCGATAATGCATTATCAGTTGGTCTCGGCGCTGGCGACCCAAATCAGTCAACCATGGTGTCGTTAATTGCAAAAGAAGTTCAACCACAACACGTTAACCAAGTATTCACTGGTGCACCAATTAGCCGTGCACTATTAGGCCAAAACGAAACCTTCGTGAATGCGCTCATATCACCAACAGGCACGGTAGGTATGGTGAAAATTTCTACAGGCCCACTAAGCTCTCAAGCGCCAGATGGCATTGTTCCGGTTGAAACTGCCATTATGATGCTTAAAGACATGGGTGCTGACTCAGTTAAATTCTTTAATATGAAAGGATTAACATATATTGAAGAATATAAAGCCATTGCCAAAGCTTGCGCTGACTTTGATTTTTCTTTAGAGCCTACAGGCGGCATTGATTTAGATAACTTTGCTGAAATTTTGCAAATTGCCCTTGATGCAGGCGTGAAAAAAATCATTCCTCATATTTATAGTTCCATCATTGATAAAGAAACGGGCAACACTCGCCCAGAAGATGTACGTCAATTATTGCAGATGGTTAAGCAAGCGGTTAATTGATGTGGTAGTAAGCAGTAAGTGAGAAAATAAATATAAGCGAGTAAATAAGTATAAATAAGCAGTACAAAGTCTGTCATCATGACAAAACAACAAGTTGCCCCGCTCATCATTGTATGCAGCGGGGCTTTTTATTGCACATCAATGACCTATCATTCTTGCATTTGGTATAATATGAAACCAATAATTATCAGGTACTGGGCTATCCCAAACGCCAAAATACATAGCAATACCAATAATAATAAATAAAACTGCTAAGGTTAGAATTGCCATCATCCAACCCGATAAGCGAAATTGATGTTTTTTTGTTGGCACTTGCAATGAAAAATCCAACGTTGATGCAACAGGGCAAGATTCAACGCAAGTCATACATCCCGTACATTCCACCGTTCTTACAGTAATTAACTTATCGACAGGTATCCGTGATGGGCAGTTCTTGGCACATTTTCCGCAATCAATACAACTTTCCACATTTCGCCGAATTTTAAATGGCGAAAATAACGAAAAAATGCCTAACAAAGCGCCATAAGGGCACAAATAACGGCACCAAGCATTACGAATAAACAAGCTTGCTATCACTAAAATGACCACAGTAATAAGCGCAAACAAGCTAATATAACGAAAAAAATCCAACATTTTTACGTCAATAATGATCCCATAAGGCGACATCATAAAATATTGGATCATCTGTGCAGACATGGAAAATGCAATATAAAGAAAGAAACCTAATAACAAATATTTTAGGCCCCTTAAAGGGATATCGAGCCATTTAGGTAAGCTAATTTGGTTTTGATAACGAAAGACTTTTTTCCCTAACTTACCAGTGTACTCTGATATTGTGCCAATCGGGCACATCCATGAACAAAATGCTTTTTTGAACAGTAAGCTAATCACAATAAAAGAGACTAATAAAAACATTGAGGCCGCATGAATTGGCGGAAAACTCCCCGTTTCCAAGGTATATTTTAAATTCATTAACCCCGCAATCGGCAGCCAACCTTCAATTCCACCAGGGCGAGGAAGGTGAATTGTCGCCCCTCCAGTTTCGTAATATCGTACCCAGTAATAGAAGGTAACTCCAATATAAATATTGATCGCCAATAGCGTGAACTGTACAAATTTACGCCATGTTGATGCATTTCGCCAATCATTCCAAGGGAGTTTTCCCCCAGTTGTACCTGGGCGACGTTGGTACCTTACACGTGATTTCTTTATCATCTACGCACATCTCTTTAACATGCATTATAAATACCACTATTGTAATTACATATTCACATAGCGTATTGATTTGCATCAGAGCGTGACGATATTGATGATTTCAGAAAAACGAGGTGACAAGATTAGCTTGCGGCAATAAACAGCTCTAAATAGTTCAGCTTGTAGGTAGGCGGCAAGGGAGGATATCTCTAGGAGCATACATAAGTATGTGACTAGAGTAGCTGAGAGCAGCCAACACCCCTACAAGTTGAAATATGACGAGTAATAAAAAAGGCTATAGCAATAAAAGTGCTATAGCCTTTTTTATTTGTCTGTGGAGTTGGCCGATAAGCCGGGTTCTGTCATGGACAACCATTCATCTAGGCCAGCACTTGCGCACTGGCTCCAGCAACCTACCCGAGTTCAATGCGGGCCGCACCATATGAACCCCTATTTGGTCTTGCTCCGGGTGGAGTTTACCGAGCCACGAACTGTTGCCAGTCGCGCGGTGCGCTCTTACCGCACCCTTTCACCCTTACCTGATCCTGTAAACAGGCCATCGGCGGTTTGCTCTCTGTTGCACTAGTCGTAGGCTCGCGCCTCCCAGACGTTATCTGGCACCCTGCCCTATGGAGCCCGGACTTTCCTCCCCTCTACCCGTCTCCCGAAGGGACTACGATAAAGCAGCGGTTGTCTGGCCAACTCCGCGGCGAATTATAGGCACTTTGTTGTTGCTTGTACAGACTCTAGCGTGGGCAATTTACCACTTATATCAATCAAATCGTGGTATTTGCCCAAAAATCATTCATCACTTTGATTATCAAGCATCAACTTATACAACATATTTTTCTTGAGACCATAAATTTCAGCCGTGATTGCAGCCGCCTTTTTAGGGGGTAATTCTTTTTGTAATAAATTTAATGTTCTCACCACTTCAGGGGAAACTGCGGAGTCATCAGCTGGCTTTTTATACCCTTCGACAATCAACACCATTTCGCCACGGTGACGGTTTTCATCTTCTTTTACCCAAGCGAGTAATTCCCCCACTGGGCGGCCTTCAATGGACTCCCACGTTTTCGTAATTTCACGTGCTAAAACAACATGGCGATCCGGTCCCCAGACTTCCACCATATCTGCTAAACTGTCTAACAAACGGTGGGTTGATTCATAGAAAATCAGCGTGCGAGTTTCTTGTTCGAGAGATTGTAAAACATCTTTACGCCCTTTTGTTTTAGCGGGTAAAAAACCTTCATAACAAAAACGGTCTGAGGGTAAACCCGCTGCTGATAACGCGGTAATAGCAGCACAGGCACCCGGTAAAGGTACGACACGAATACCCGCTTCGCGGCAACGATTAACTAGATGATAACCTGGATCATTAATTAAAGGTGTACCCGCATCGGAGACTAATGCGATACTATCACCTTGTTGAAGTCGACTAATTAATTGATCTGCCTTTTGCTGTTCATTATGATCATGCAGAGCAAACAACCGCGCATTTATCGCAAAATTCTGTAATAGAATGCCTGAATGCCGAGTGTCCTCTGCTGCAATAAGGTCAACATGTTTAAGAACATCCAACGCGCGTTGCGTTATATCCCCCATATTACCAATAGGGGTAGGGACAATATACAGCGTGGATGCCATAACCACAGCTTGATTAGGTTGGTTCATTGTTTCATCCGAATAGCCGGTTTAAAATTAAGCAATTGAAAAATACACCATTGGATACAGTATGCGTCCTTCAATTTTTTTGCATTTGAAAAAAGGGTTAATCTGCACAGCAATGCTGTCCACATTTGCACTGTCAGGGTGCCAAATTGTCTCGGAATACTTTCCGTCAACCCAAAAAACGCCTGAGCAAAGCACATCTGATGATGCTAGCCGTTACCAAGCAATCATTGATGCTGCACAAGGTAAGCCTTCAATGGAGGCGATAAGGGCCTACATTAGCCAAGAACCTTTATTAAAAACAGCCGCAGAACGCCAAGCTAATATTGATGGGTTATGGCAGATGTTAACACAGTTAACGCCAGAACAAATTCATGGAATTGGGGCAGATGAAAATATTCTCCAAGGCTGGGTCGATCTTTTAGATATTTATCAAAACAACCGAGACGACACAGATGCTTTACTTGCAGGCTATAACGATTGGAAAATGCGTTACTCGAATAACCCTGGAGTGATGACAACGCCGACTCTTTTGCAACAAGCCATGATACCTCAAGTGGGCAAAAACCCTAAGATTGCATTGTTTTTACCCATGAGTGGGCAAGGACAAGTATTCGGTCAAGCGATTATGCAAGGCTTTATGGATGCACAAAAAGGCCTGCCTCAAGGGCCCGCTACTCAAACAGCCATAACACCGCCACCAAGTAGTGGAAATGATGTGCTTGACCAAATTTATGAACAAGTTGCAGCAACAACAGGTAATGCTCCCACTTCTAGCGATAGCGACGTGGTGACATCAACTTTGCGTATTGATGCCGCCCCTGTGAATACCCAAAGCGTCAAAGTGTTTGATACAACAAACAAGCAAATGCCTGAGCTTATTGAACAAGCGAAAAATGAAGGTTTCAATCTTATTGTTGGGCCATTATTAAAAAGTGACGTTCAAGTTATAACCCAAATGGGAGCGCCTGTTAGTGTGCTCGCCCTCAATGAGCTTGATGCGAACCAATTACAGCCTCGACCTAATCTTTGCTATTTTTCATTATCGCCAGAAGATGAGGCACAAAATGCTGCCGCTTACATGAAAGCTGAAGGTAAGCAAATGCCATTGGTACTAGTTCCCGCTAATGCTTTCGGTGATAGGATAGCCAAAGCCTTTGCACAAGGGTGGCAAGAAAAAGGCGGCGGGACCGTTTTAATGCAAACCTTTGGGTCTGTCCCTTCTTTAAAAGAGTCGATTAATCGCGGCGCAGGTATCCGTATGACAGGAACGCCTGTGAATACCGGAATACAATCGATAGACTCACAATATGTCGATTCAACTGGTGCGATTGACGGCGTTTATATTGTTGCCACTCGTGATGAGCTGACCTTAATCAAGCCAATGATTGAAATGGCAATTAGTTCTCGTTCTCGTCCTTCGCTTTATGCAAGCTCTCGCAGTAACCAAGCTGGATCTGGCGCAGACTACCGCTTTGAAATGGATGGCGTTAAATTTAGCGAAATCCCTTTACTCGCAGGTGCAAACAATAACTTACGTAAACAAGCCCAACAAAAGCTGAACAATGATTACTCTTTATTCCGCTTATATGCCATGGGTATTGACGCATGGTCTTTAGCCAACAATTACGACAAGCTACAGCAATCTGGACAATTTCGTATCAATGGTGCATCAGGAACCTTGAGTACTACACCAAACTGTGTAGTGTTCCGAGAATTACCTTGGTTGCAATTTAAACAAGGCAAAGTGGTTTCCTCACAATAACATCACTGAATACTTCATTTTTTTTCAGACAAGGACGTCATGAAAATTATGCCAAAAGCCATACAATGGTTAACAGGCCGGTACTATGAAAATCAAGTGCTCGCATTCCTGAAACAGCAGGGATTAACATTTGTTGAACGTAATGCAAGGAACCGAGGCGGAGAAATCGACCTCATCATGCGAGATAATACAGGTTGGGTATTTGTTGAAGTTCGGTTTCGCAAGAATTGTGATTACGGAGATGCACTTTTATCAGTAAACTGGCACAAACGTCGAAAACTATTAGCTGCTGCCAAATATTGGCTCTCACAAAGGCAAGAAAGTTTTGAAACCAGTGCATGCCGTTTTGATATCTGCGCCATCACGGGAAACCAATTTGACTGGATACAAAATGCATTCAACGAAAATGATATTTATTAACAAATGATATAATCAGTTTTATACGCTGATCATGCAGTCAACAAAGCTATAATTCAAATATAATGGCAATATACAAAAATAATTTGAATTATATCGAGGCGACAAAGGAAAAACTCGTGCTAGACCGAATAAAAGTTTGCTTCACTGAAAGTATACAAACTCAAATAGCAGCTGCTGAAGCGCTGCCTGATGCCATTTCAAGAGCCGCGATGATGATGGTTCAATCTCTACTCAATGGCAACAAAATTTTATGTTGTGGTAATGGTGCTTCTGCCGCTACTGCACAACGTTTTGCTGCAAGTATGATCCATCGCTTTGAAACCGAACGCCCTAGCTTACCCGCTTTAGCACTTAATACAGATAATGCAGTGTTAACTGCGATTTCGGGTAGTAAGCAGCCTTCTGAAATTTATGCGAAACAAGTTAGAGCATTAGGGCAACATGGTGATGTTTTGATGGCAATTTCAACCCATGGTAATAGTAGCGATATCATTAAGGCAGTTGAAGCAGCCGTGACTAGAGACATGACAATTGTCGCCCTAACAGGTTATGACGGAGGGGAACTCGCAGGTTTACTTGGCCCCCAAGATGTTGAAATTCGTATTCCATCCCAACGAAGTGTTCGAATTCAAGAAGTCCACCTTCTTACTGTAAATTGTCTATGTGACCTCATAGATAATACTCTTTTCCCACATCAGGACGATTAAGGAGATAAAATGCGATTAATTCCGGTTTTTGCCATAGTCATTAGTACTATTCTATTACAAGGTTGTATTGGTGCTGCTGTAGTCGGTTCCGCTGCTGTTGCAACAAAAAGCGCAACTGACCCTCGTACAGTTGGTCAACAAGTTGACGATGGCACCTTAGAAGCTCGAGTTAGTGGGCAACTGAACAAAGATAAAGAAATTACGGGCAAGGCTCGTATCATTGCAACCGCTTATAAAGGAAATGTTCTGCTAACAGGCCAAAGCCCTGATATGGCTTGGGCTGAACGAGCAAAACAAATAGCCTCTAACGTTGATGGCACCATCGCAGTTTATAATGAAGTCCGTAGTGGTGAGCCTGTTGATTTAGGTACAGCCTCAAAAGATACTTGGTTAACAACCAAAGTTAAATCTAAAATCCTCGCGAGTGATAGCGTTAAATCTGGTAGTGTGAAAGTCATTACTGAAAACGGTGAGGTTTTCTTGCTAGGTGTATTAACAAGGCAAGAAGGAGATGCAGCGGCTAAAATCGCTAGTGAAACAGATGGTGTTCGTCGAGTAACGACTGCTTTCACTTATCTTAATTAATCATAAACAATAATATATTGTTATAAAAACAAAAGCCGTGGGTTAAAAACCATGGCTTTTTTCTTATTCATTCATCAACTGGTTTATTTTCAGATAATTCTTACCTCCCAATAAGTGCATTTGGTTCAAGATCCAAGCTTGCCTTTTGAGCACATAAGAAGATGGGTTTTTTACACTATATCTATGAGGATTAGGCAAAACCGCAGCTAATAGTGCAGCCTCGCTCATTGAAAGCTTGCTAGCAGGCTTATTAAAGAATTTATTTGCAGCCTCTTCGACCCCAAAAACACCATCACCAAACTCTACTATATTAAGATAAACGGTCAGTATTCTTTTCTTTGACCATAAAAGCTCCATAAAAGGGGTCATTACTGTCTCTAAGCCTTTTCTTAACCAACTTCTTCCATCCCATAACCACACATTTTTTACTGTCTGCTGTGAGATAGTTGAAGCCCCTCTAATTGTTTGTTTATTACTCAAATTATGTTTGTAAGCTCGCTCAATTGCATCAAGGTCGAACCCCCAATGATGAGGAAAATTTTGATCTTCCGCTGCAATTACTGCTAAATAGATATACGGAGAAATGTGATTTTCATCTACCCATTCAGAATGAGACACATAAGAAAAATTTAAGTTTATCCATGCGCTAACTTGCCGTTCAATCATCACTGCAGAAAA
The DNA here is from genome assembly GCF_032706145.1 of Providencia sp. PROV040. Taxonomy (NCBI): domain Bacteria; kingdom Pseudomonadati; phylum Pseudomonadota; class Gammaproteobacteria; order Enterobacterales; family Morganellaceae; genus Providencia; species Providencia sp. PROV040. The sequence continues at coordinate 3,893,393 of NZ_CP120530.1, forward strand.
AGGCACTGGTATGTATTTAAATAAAATGACTGAATAAATCCACACCACAAGTAATGAAAATGTGATCTTCTTTAACCAGTGCCATAATCTAGAAACAATAGTTCGCATTCAAATAATCACGCCATTTCCAATACTTTCTTAACAAGCTTATTAATACCCGTATTTGCTTCAGAAATTGATTGAGCTAGCATATAAGCAGGTGTTGTAACAACTCGGTTAACTTCATCAATTACAATATCATCAACAGCACATTTAATATGTTTCCCCCCCATAATTTCTATTTGAGCAATCGTTTCACTATCATCTCCAATAGTTAGTTCTACTGATGTATTTAACATTTTAGGAAGCATCACTGGAGCAATACACATCAGCCCTAGCGGCTTTTTCTGTTGGTGCATTTGGCGTACTAAACTTAATAGTTCTTTATTAATTTCACACTCGCTTCCTTTAACTGCGAAATCACATAAATTTTTTGCCGCCCCAAAACCACCAGGAATAATGAGGGCATCTAGCTTTGAAGCATCAGCTGACGATAAAGGTGATATTTTACCACGTGTAATACGTGAAGACTCTTCCATTTGGTTACGTTTTTCTGTTTTTAATTCTCCATTTATATGATTCATAACAGTAGGTTGCAACTAATCAGGCGCAAAAAAATGAACTTCAGCATTATATTGACTCAAAGCTAGTATAGTTAGCACTGACTCATGAATCTCGCTTCCGTCAAAAACACCGCAGCCACTTAAAATAACCGCAATTGATTTCATATCTTCCTCCATTTGTAGTAAATTATCTCTCAGGCGCTAAGGTGCATAAACATCAATCTTCATCACAGATTTTAATGAATCTTGTAACAGATTCGCTAAATTTTGGTATCTTGATGTTGCCCTTTACAGTGATATACCTAATTTTATGATTTGCAAAAAACAAAAAGCATATGCAAATCAACGATTTCCCTGGTGTTGGCGCAGTATTCGCGCACCCCAACTTCGGTTGGGGTTATTTTTTTGTACGCTCATCAACCCAGTTTCTCAAAGTTTCTATATCTGCTTTCCAATCCTGTTTTAATTCATCGACCCATTCTTGCACATTGTCCCACCATGCAGGTAAATCAGGAGATTGAATCTGTTGTGCAATTTTCTGTAAGTTCTTTAAGCCAACAGAACCTGCTGCGCCTTTGATTTTATGAGCCTCCTCAACAATCCCTTTTTGGTCTTTAGCCACCATATTTGAATCAAGAATAGCTAAGTAACCCGGCAGCATTTTTTCAAAGACATCTAGGCCATCATAAATAAGCTTAGGGCCAACTAACTCAATATACTGTTCTAGCATATCGCAATCGAGCCTAGATTCATCAACACTCGAAGTCTCATGCTCACCCGATATTTCTTCAGGTTGAGTAGATTGTTCCCCCCAAAATTGCTCAATAATTTGGGTCAATGCTGGAACTGATAATGGTTTACTCAATACCCCATCCATACCTGCATCAAAGTATTCTTTTTTATCTTTAAGAACATTTGCCGTTAAAGCAATCAATGGTGGTAAGTCTTGCTTATCATACTGCTGTTTGAGTTGCCGAGAGATATCTAGGCCTGTCATATCAGGTAATTGGATATCCAATAAAACTAAATCATATTCTCCAGGGGCAAACATCTCGAGAGCATCTTTCCCATTCATTGCTACATCAACCGTATTTCCTAAATTTTCTAATACAGAACAAGCAACAACAACATTCAGTTCAATATCTTCTACGAGTAAAATATGTAATGCAGGCAATGGGTAATCGTCTTCACTATCTTGCTGTTCAATAACATGACTTTCAACAACAGGCGCTGTGATAGATAAAGTAAAAGTGGAGCCTTGTCCTATTTCACTTTCAACTTGTATATCGCCTCCCATATTTTGTGCTAAGCGACGAGATACAGAAAGCCCAATACCCGTTCCAGTTGCAGGTTTACCTCCAGCAGAATCTGTTACTTGGTAATACATTGCAAAGATTTTATCTAATTCGCCCTTAGGTATACCTATGCCACTATCCTGAACCCTGAAAAACAGTTTATTTTCAGCTTCTTGCCAAATACTAAGCTTCACTTCACCTTTTTGCGTGAACTTAACTGCGTTACCAATTAAATTCCACAATATTTGCCGCAAACGAGTCCCATCAGTTAACACCGTTTTCGGTAATGCAGGGGCAACATCCATGACAAATTTAAGCCCTTTTGGCTGTACCAATAATCCACTTAAATTCTCTAAATCATTCACAAATTCAGATAATGTGATGGGCTGGTTATCTAACTGAACTTTACGGCGTTCAATTTTATCCATCTCAATAATATCATTGAATATATTACCTAACGTAACGGCACTTACATGAATAGTTTTTAAATAGCTAGATTGTTCCGAAGTTAAATCTGTATCTAATAAAATTCGGCTCAAACCAACAATGCCGTTAAGGGGGGTACGAAGCTCGTGGCTGATTGTAGAAATAAAGGTGGTTTTCTCCCTACTCGCGCTCTCTAACGCCTCCTGATAGCGTTTACGCTCCGTTATATCGCGCCCAAAGCCCATCAGACCATGGCGTTTACCAACGCGATCATAAAAAGGCACTTTACGAAGTTCAAAACAGGCTTTACGACCATCTGGATATACCAACCATTGTTCATAAGTGAGAGAAACATTATGACGAAATACTTTTTCATCGGTTTCCATAACCTTAGAGGCAATTTCAACATCATAAATATCTAATGGAGTTAACCCAACTAAGTGTTTTTCACTTTTTCCAGTCAATAGTTCCATTGCCCGGTTACACCCCGAAAACTCATTATTTTCGTTGCGGTAATAAACTAAATCAGGTGAGGCATCGAGGAATGAACGAAGTAAAACAGATTGCTGCTCAAGTTCAATTTGCGTCTGCTCACGGTACTTCATTTCTTGTTTTAATTGTTCCAGAAGTTCTAAATGAGCACGCTCTGCTTTTTCTCGCTCTAGAATTTCAAGGTTAAGCTGTTCAATATTTCCCTGTAACTGAGTGTTTAAATCAGCATCACGTTTTCGCATAACTTCAAGTTTATCAACCATTCGCGATAAACGCTGCCGAGACTCTTCAAGCTGCTCAACCACCACCGACAAAAAGTAAACAGCTAATGGGGTAATAATTAACCCAAAGAAAATTGACCCCACCATATCGAGGCTATCAACATGCCCTCTTAAAACAATTGTCACTGCCATTTGCATTATCATGGCGAGAACAACAAGTGCAGATGCGAGTAACAGAGAAAATCGCACCAGCCCGAGCTTCATCATTAAATCGACATAGTATTGCGCAAGGCCGCGAAGTACTTTCATAACCACCCCTTAGTTAAATTCTCTTTGAATCATATATCAAACAAGGCAGTTTCGGATGATTATTCACTCGAAATGTCGATCCTGCTCATTCAATAGCCATTTTTTACTATTAATGATAAAAAACAATCAGGTATTTTCTTTGTGTTAGATAAAGTAAAAATTTATTTTGGGTGTTTTTTAATCAAAATCACATAAAAATCAAAACAATAACGCTACTGTTTCTTGTGGAAGGCCGCTAAAATCAAAGTAAAAGCCCAAGCTATCTCAAGTAAAATCAGACAAAATTCAGTAAGGAATGCCATGAGTTCAAATATTTTCGGTCCCCAACGTTGCGAGCCCCCTAAAAAAGCGCTGGAAATCCGTAAAATAGAGTTTACTGAAGCCTATGAATCCAATAATGCCGTCGATGCACAACAGCAAGCCAGCCGCTGTCTCTCTTGCGGTAGCCCTTTTTGTGAATGGAAGTGCCCACTACATAATCCAATATCGAAGTGGCTCAAGCTTGCTGCTGAAGATAAAATTATCGAAGCGGCTGAATTATCTCACCATACCAATAGTTTACCTGAAATCTGTGGGCGCGTTTGCCCACAAGAAAAACTCTGCGAATTAGCATGTGTACTTCATGATACAACAGGTTCTGTGACTATTGGTCATATTGAGCGGTATATTAATGATACTGCTTTTGCGATGGGGTGGCGGCCAAACCTTTCCCATATTAGCTCTGTAAACAAACGTGTCGCCATTATTGGTGCAGGCCCTGCGGGTCTTTCTTGCGCAGATGTGCTTATTCGAAATGGTGTAAATGTCGTCGTTTTTGATAAACACCCTGAAATAGGGGGCCTACTAACCTTTGGTATTCCGTCATTTAAGCTAGAAAAGAAGCTAATGGTCCAAAGACGGGAAATATTTACAGAAATGGGTATTCAGTTTCAATTGAATACTGAAGTAGGGACAGATGTCTCTCTAAACGAGCTTCTTTCCAATTATGACGCTATTTTTATTGGTACTGGTACTTACCAAGCAATTCGAGGTAACTTACCTAAAAAAGCGATTCAGGGCGTTTTTGAAGCACTTCCCTATCTAATCGCAAATACACGCCATTTAATGCAACTTTCCAACCCTAATGGCGAACCCTATATTAATTTACACGCAAAAAGAGTCATTGTATTAGGAGGTGGAGATACTGCAATGGATTGCGTACGTACCGCTATTCGTCAAGGAGCGAAGCAGGTTAGCTGTTTCTATCGTAGAGATGAACAAAGTATGCCAGCCTCACGAAAAGAAGTCGCTAATGCATTAGATGAAGGAGCCCAGTTCCATTTTAATATGCAAGTCACTGAATTTGTGATTAATGAACAGCAACAACTTATGGGAGTTTATACCGCTCGTACGCAAAATGGGGAATTAGAAAATGGCCGTTATCAAGTAGAACTAATTAAAGATTCAACTTTTTTTATCGAAGCCGATGCCATAATTGTGGCTTATGGATTTATTCCTCATAACCAAATTTGGTTAGATAAACCGTTAATCCAGCGCGATAAATATGGTCATATTATAGCAAACCGTAACAGTCCCTTTCCTTATCAAACCTCCCATGAAAAAGTGTTTGCCGGCGGGGATACAATAAGAGGCTCAGATCTTGTTGTGACTGCTATTGCTGATGGGCGCAATGCTGCTGAAGGGATTTTATTATTTTTAGGGGTTTAATGATTCATTTATATAAAAAACAGAGGGTTTATTCCCCTCTGTTCATTCATTAACTGCTAACCCGGCTAATGGATTATTTGACAACCCTTAACGAAGGCCGACCTTTTGGTGGTCGTGGTGGTTCATCCCCTGATGGCTCATGCGAATTTTCATCCACAGATTCAGTTTCATGAACTAAAGAAATGTTGTCTTCAAGCTCTTCGACCTGTTCAAAACCTGCTGATAACTCTGCATCATAAGCAGCTTCAGGCTCAAACATCATTCCAGCCCCATTTTCACGTGCATATACCGCCATAATTGCGGCCATTGGGACATAAACTTGGCGAGGTATCCCACCAAAGCGAGCATTAAAACGCACTTCTTCGTTGGTTATTTCAAAATTACCAACAGCTCTTGGCGCAACATTCAATACAATTTGCCCATCTCGAGCAAATTCCATCGGAACGTTAACCGCTGGAACGGTGACATCAACCACCAAATGCGGAGTCATATCGTTATCAAGCAACCACTCATAGTGGGCACGTAACAAATAAGGGCGACGTGGTGACATTGCTGTCATTTCCATCATTCTTTTAGCCTCTTGTAGACAAACGCATTTCGCGCTCAGATTCAGTCAACGATGCTAAGAATGCGTCACGTGCAAACACACGTTGCATATATAATTGCAGATATTTGCTGCTAGATGGGTTCAATTCAATACCGAGTACAGGTAAACGCCATAACAATGGAGCTAAATAGCAATCTACGAGACTAAACTCTTCACTCATGAAGAATTCCATTTCAGCAAAAACAGGAGAAACCGCAATCAGTTCTTCAGAGAGTTGGCGACGAGCATTTGCTGCCTCTTGCGCACTACCATTCTCTATTTTGCTCATTAATGAATACCAATCATTTTGAATGCGGTGCATCAATTGACGGCTAGTCCCACGTGCAACTGGATAAACAGGCATTAATGGCGGATGAGGAAAACGCTCATCAAGGTATTCCATGATAATGTGTGGGTCATACAGAGTCAGGTCACGATCAACTAATGTTGGAACGCTTTGGTATGGGTTGAGATCAATCAGATCTTGAGGCAGATGACCGGGTTCGACATGTTCAATTTCAACACTTACCCCTTTTTCAGCCAAAACAATCCGTACCTGATGGCTAAAAATGTCAGTAGGGCCAGAGAACAATGTCATTACCGAACGTTTATTAGGAGCGACAGCCATTAAAACCTCCAAAATACAAAATGGACGAAATGTAATTAATTTTTAATTACCCATTACCCATTTTAAAATCCCCTGTGTTTAACTCTCATTTATCCATACTGAAAGCCAACACAACCCTCCCGCACAGTAAAGGCGAGAAATGTGAAATAAAAAAACAGGGGCATATTCTAACAGATTTTGTACAACTTAGGGGGGGCACACCGAAAAAATCACAGATTTATTTCATTTTTAGGCTCAAAAAGATAAAAAATTAGAATTTTCAAACGAAAAAGCAAAGGCAATAAGAATAAAAAACCTAAAGTGAACTCTAGGGTTCGAGTTATATTTAGTAGAATTATCCCAATATTGTTCCACTAATAATTATTTTTGATTTTAGACTAAATTATTATTTTTCTCTTTTATTATATTCATTCTTTTATAAAGAATCATAATTAGACACAGCTATTCTAGCATCAATAATAAAAATGTAAGTAAAACAATAGGCAATAAAAAACCCGCCATTAAGACGGGTTTTTTCATCAATTTTATACCCAAAGGGTAATAAATTAACGTTTGGAGAACTGTGGACGACGACGTGCTTTGCGCAGACCCACTTTTTTACGTTCAACAGAACGCGCATCACGGGTAACGAAACCAGCTTTACGCAGATCAGAACGAAGAGTCTCATCATAAGCCATCAGTGCACGAGTAATACCGTGACGGATTGCGCCTGCCTGACCTGAAATACCACCACCTTTAACAGTGATGTACAGATCCAATTTTTCCAACATTTCAACCAACTCTAACGGCTGACGAACGACCATGCGCGCAGTTTCGCGACCAAAGTATTGTTCCAGTGTACGTTGATTGATTGTGATGTTACCGCTACCCGGCTTAATAAAGACACGAGCAGATGAGCTTTTGCGGCGACCAGTGCCGTAGTATTGATTTTCAGCCATTGCTATAATCCCGATTAAATGTCAAGAACTTGCGGTTGTTGAGCCGCGTGGTTGTGCTCATTACCTGCGTAAACTTTCAGTTTACGGTACATTGCACGACCCAGAGGTCCTTTTGGCAACATGCCTTTAACCGCGATTTCAAGCACACGCTCAGGACTGCGAGCAATCATTTCTTCGAAAGTTGCTTGCTTGATTCCACCTACATGGCCAGTGTGGCGATAGTAGATTTTGTCTTCGCGTTTATTGCCGGTAACAGCAATTTTTTCTGCATTCAGAACGATGATGTAATCACCAGTATCCACGTGCGGAGTATATTCCGCTTTATGCTTACCGCGCAGACGGCTAGCAATTTCAGTTGCAAGACGGCCTAAAGTTTTGCCATCTGCATCAACAACGTACCAGTCGCGTTTTACGGTCTCTGGTTTAGCTGTAAAAGTTTTCATTAAAACTTACCCAATATTGAAGTTACACGTTGGTGAACACTCATGTTCATAAGCTTTCTGAGGTTCACACGACTCTTTGTCCAGTAAACCTACCCCTTCGAGCAGCCTAACTGGCATTAATGCGTTATTTTTTGGGAAATAAAAAACAACGCTGTAACGTGGGGTCGCAAGATTATAGAGAAGTCAGAAACAAAAATCGACCCCAAATGCATTTTTTTTACGTTTGCTCAAATAAACATCGTATACTGTACTTAAATCATGCAATTCAGGTAACTTGTTCGCTAACAACCCTGCTTTGTCGTTTACCTTAAGTTAAATGAGGTATTTTCAGGTACTCTTCACTTTGCATTTCTTGCAATCGAGACAAGCAGCGTTGGTACTCAAAAACCAAAAGTTGCCCTTGATACAGCGACTCCATTGGCACTTCAGCATTAATGACTAATTTAACTTTTCGTTCGTAAAACTCATCAATTAACGCTAAAAAACGACGTGCTGGATTTTCATCTGTTATTCCCATCACGGGGACATTGTACAGCAACACAGTGTGGTAGCAATTTGATAGGTAAATGTAGTCATTTTGGCTACGAGGCTCTTCACACAGAACTTTAAACTCGATGGCTAGCACCCCTTCCGCAGCATGAATGGCTTGCATCTTACGATGATTAACCTCTAAAACGGGATTTTGCTCCCCTTGCTTACCCGCCAATTTAACGAAAACATCATCTAAATGCTGACGATTTTGAGAATTAATTGGGGATAAAAAAAGATGCGCTTGAGTTAAAGTTCTTAAGCGGTAATCAATGCCTGCATCGACATTCATTACATCACAGTATTTTTTAATTTGCTCAATAGCAGGTAAGAAACGAGCTCGCTGCAAACCGTTACGATAGAGATTATCAGGGATGATATTTGAGGTAGCAACCAGTGTGATACCTCGAGCAAATAGCCCTTCGAGTAAAGTGCCAAGGATCATAGCGTCGGTAATATCTGACACAAAAAATTCATCAAAACACAACACATCTGTTTGTTTTTTAAACTCATCCGCAATAATATCCAGCGGGTTCTCTTGCCCTTGTAATGCCATCAAATCTTCTTGTACTTTCTTCATAAAGCGATGAAAATGTAAGCGAATTTTACGGTTACCCGGTAAACTTTCGTAAAACATATCCATCAGCCATGTTTTTCCACGCCCTACTCCGCCCCACATATATAACCCTCTTACTGGGGTAATTGGTGCTGTCGATGCTTTACCAAGAAGGCGGCTAAAGCGTTGCTTTAAACCTGAGGGCTTATCTTGTAAAGTGGAAGAAGTTGTATTAACAAGCTGCTGATATATTTTATCTAAGCGTTCTACAGCGAGCTTTTGTACGTCATCTGGCTGGTAGTTTCCATCAGCCAGCGCTTGTTGATAACGCATTGTAGGGGTCATCGGCGACATTAACTGAATAATCCTTAAAAATTTTTCGGTTTTTTTACCGTTATTTGATATACACTGCCTTTATTATAACCAGATTCAGTTATCATTTAACTTTCGGTTAACGAGCCGCTATAGAGTAAGGAAATTCGATTTAAGATTCCACTCTTAATAAGTTGTTGACTAATTTAACCTACCTACTCAGGGCTTGTAGATTTTGTCATCACTTAACTAGCCAAATTACAATATGTTAAGACGCTTTACTTGACGCTTACATGCAACTTGAATTATTTAAGGTATAGTAACGGTAACAACATTTAATTTCTGCGAACATTGAATCTGTGAACATTGAAGTAATGAAGGAGTCAGCATGACCTGGGAGTATGCATTAATCGGATTGATTGTGGGTTTTATCATCGGTGCATTAGTTGTGCGCTATGGCAACCCAAAGCTTCGCCAACAAAAAACAGCGCAAGCTGAGCTAGACAAAAAAAGTACTGAACTCGAAGAGTACCGTAAAGAACTTGTTAGCCATTTTGCTCGTAGCGCAGAATTATTGGATAAAATGGCGCGCGATTACCGCCAGCTTTACCAACACATGGCACAAAGTTCATCTGAATTAATGCCTGATATGCCAGCACAAGACAACCCATTTAACTATCGTTTAACCGAATCTGAAGCAGATAACGACCAAGCGCCTGTTAAAATGCCACCAAGAGATTACTCAGATGGTGCTTCGGGTCTATTCCGTCCTATTGATGAGAAAGAAAAGTAAATTTTTATCTTTTATCACCAGTAAGCAGTGCTTACTGGTGATTTCCTATAAAACCTACTAAATTTTATCACTTTCCGTGTGTCTTCCATTATTAAATTTTTAGTTAATAATTCTGAACAAGATTTCCATCCAAATATAATTTAATAATTTATTTATCTACTGTATAGAAGTTAAAGTTTCACTTAAGGTACATGTAAATAGATGTAAAAGAGTGGATATTCGCTACCCGTCATGGGAACTTTTGCGCATAATCGGTGGTCATAGTCATCAGTAAAATTGAATCTGATACCAACCAATATTATCTCAACGCATTGTGTTTCTTCTAAAACTGCATTCACAGTGAGTTGATAACTTATTCTTGAGAGAATCGACTGAATTATGAAAAGAAAAAACTTTTTTCTTACCGCAGTAGCAATGAGTTTAGGCTTATCTTTAGCGGCTATTCCTGCGGTTAGTAGCGCAGCATTGCCTGCCACTTTACCTGCAACAGCACAAAGCCAGAACATGCCTAGCTTAGCTCCAATGCTTGAAAAAGTATTGCCAGCTGTAGTGAATATTCATGTGTCTGGTACTCGCGTACAGAACCAACAAATTCCAGAAGAGCTTAAATTCTTTTTTGGCCCGAATATACCACAACAGCAACAAAGCGTACGTCCATTTGAAGGCTTAGGTTCTGGTGTCATTATTGACGCTCAGCAAGGTTATATTTTAACCAACAACCATGTAATTGATGGCGCCGACAAAATACAAATTCAATTAAACGATGGCCGTGAAATTGCCGTTAACTTAATTGGGAAAGACCCACAAACCGATATCGCGTTATTGAAAATAAGCAATGCAAAAGATATCAAAAACTTAACTGCTGTTAGTATTGCAGACTCTGACAAATTGCGTGTAGGTGATTTTGCGGTTGCAGTCGGGAACCCATTTGGTTTAGGGCAAACAGCAACATCTGGCATTATCTCAGCATTAGGTCGTAGCGGCTTAAACCTTGAAGGCCTAGAAAACTTTATCCAAACCGATGCTTCCATTAACCGTGGTAACTCTGGTGGTGCTCTCGTTAACCTAAACGGTGAATTAATCGGTATTAACACGGCGATTTTGGCACCTGGCGGCGGTAATATCGGTATCGGTTTCGCGATCCCAAGTAATATGGCTAAAAACCTTAGCGAGCAGTTAATTAAGCATGGTGAAGTAAAACGCGGGATCTTAGGTATCAAAGGTACTGAAATGAACTCCGATATCGCTAAAGCATTCAATATTGATGCACAGCGTGGCGCTTTCGTGAGCGAAGTTTTACCTAAATCATCCGCAGCTAAAGCAGGCATTAAATCCGGTGACGTTTTAGTCTCTGTTGATGGTAAACGTATTAATAGCTTCGCAGAGTTAAGAGCTAAAATCGGTACTAGCCAAATTGGTAAAGAGATCACTATCGGTTTAATCCGTTCAGGCAAACCGATGGAAGTCAAAGTGGTTCTTGAGAACGATGAAGGCTCAACAACTAAAGCTGAAAAGTTGAGCGAATCCTTATTAGGTGCAACGATTTCTAATGCAACCGTTAGCAATACTAAAGGTGTACAAGTTGATAGCGTGGCACCAAAATCGCCAGCTGCCGCCATTGGCCTCGTAAAAGGCGATTTAATCTTTGGTGTTAATGACGCTCGAGTTGAGACTATTGAACAATTCCGTAAGATTATTGATGCTAAACCTCCTGTATTAGCAATGAAAGTATTACGTGACGGTGAAACCTTATATTTACTGATGAAAAATTAATTCATCAAAAACCATCTGAAAATCAACAAAACAGGTACAGTATCACTCTGCTGTACCTGTTTTTTTATGTTATGCTCTGAACATGTTTAAGCAATAACTAAATATTCTATATCCTATGGTGAAGAAGCTAACCTTATCTGTCATGCTTGGCCTGTTGACTGCATTGATTATTATCGTTGCGGTTCCTTCGTTGCGCCCTCAAGGTTTAGCCGACTTATTATATGGTAAAACAAATAGCGAGCCCGTCAGTTATAATAAAGCAGTACGCCGTGCTGCGCCTGCAGTAGTCTATGTTTACAGTAGCTCAAAAGGTAGTTTTTCCCAGTCAGGGCGTGAATTAAAATCCCTCGGTTCGGGTGTGATCATGAGCCCAAATGGCTACATTATCACGAATAAACACGTCGTTGATAACCCAGACCAAATCTTAGTCGCTTTACAAGATGGTGCTATTTTTGATGCCTTACTGGTTGGCTCGGACCCATTGACTGATCTCGCCGTATTGAAAATTGACGCTGATAACCTACCCGTTATTCCAATTAATACGCAACGGGTCACTCATGTTGGTGATGTCGTACTCGCTATTGGTAACCCTTATAACATAGGCCAAACCGTTACTCAGGGGATTATCAGTGCAACGGGTCGCGTAGGGTTAAGCTCTACCCGTCGGCAAAATTTCCTGCAAACCGATGCCTCAATCAACTCGGGTAACTCTGGCGGGGCATTAATTAATACCGAGGGGGAGTTAGTTGGCATTAACACACTTTCTTTCACAGCAGGCCAAGGCATTAGTTCTGAGGGGTTAAGCTTTGCCATTCCAACCGCCCTTGCCACTAAAATCATGGATAAGCTAATCCGTGATGGCCGAGTGATCCGTGGTTATATTGGTATTACGGCGCGTGAACTGCCTCAAATTAGGTCAAATAACAATAATATTAACCAAATACAAGGCTTGCGGGTTTTCCAAGTTGCCCCAAATGGGCCAGCAGCTAAAGCGGGCATACTACAAGGGGATATTATTTTATCGGTTGATGGCAAACCTGCCATTTCAGCCGCAGAAACTATGGATCTAGTCGCAGAAATTCGCCCTGGAAGCAAGACCGCAGTGCAAATCTTACGAGATGGCGAAATTAAAAATATTGATGTGATTATTGAAGAAATTCCTGATGAGCAGGCAGGATAATCATTGATAAATACTCTTTCGTAAAAAAAGGTTGCTCGATATCGAACAACCTTTTTTGATTCGCTGAATGGAGGAGCCCCATTCACCCTACCAATGCATTAATCATCTGAATGTACGCGTTGAATATCAGCACCTAAGCCACGTAGCTTATCTTCGATGTGCTCATAACCACGGTCAATATGATAAATACGGTCAACTGTCGTTGTCCCTTCAGCAATGCAGCCCGCAATAACTAAACTTGCAGATGCTCGTAAATCTGTTGCCATTACCTGCGCACTAGTTAATTTTTCAACACCGTGACATAACACAGTATTGCTTTCAATTTCAGCATGAGCTCCCATACGGATCAGCTCAGGGATATGCATAAAACGATTTTCAAAAATCGTTTCAGTGATCATCCCCGCCCCATCAGCAACAAGATTAAGTAAGCTAAACTGTGCTTGCATATCAGTTGGGAACCCTGGGTGTGGTGCTGTACGTAATGTCACCGCTTTTGGACGCTTGCCTTCCATATCTAGGCTAATCCAATCATCACCGATTTCAATTTTAGCCCCAGCTTCACGCAATTTAGCTAGCACCGCATCCAGTGTATCTGGGCGAGCATTACGGCAGATGACTTTACCGCGTGAAACCGCAGCAGCAATCAAGAATGTTCCCGTTTCAATACGGTCAGGCAGTACTTTATAAACTCCACCGCCTAAACGTTCAACACCTTCAATTACAATGCGGTCAGTCCCTGCCCCAGTGATTTTTGCACCTAGGGTATTTAGGAAGTTAGCGGTATCTTCAATTTCAGGTTCACGTGCCGCATTTTCAATTATTGTGGTTCCTTCAGCTAAGGTTGCCGCTGTCATAATAGAGACTGTCGCCCCCACACTGACTTTATCCATCACAATGCAAGCACCTTTTAAGCGACCATCAACCGTTGCTTTCACATAACCATCTTCTAAAGCAATCTTTGCGCCTAATTGCTCTAAACCAGAAATATGTAAATCAACAGGGCGAGCACCGATAGCACAACCACCTGGTAAAGAAACTTCACCATGACCAAAACGAGCGACCAATGGCGCTAAAGCCCAGATGGATGCACGCATGGTTTTAACGAGGTCATAAGGCGCGCAGTATGTCGTTACCGTGCTTGCATCGACATATACTGAGCCATTGCGTTTTACTTTAGTACCAAGTTGATTTAATAATTTAATCGTTGTGTCAATATCCCTCAAATGAGGGACATTCTGTATTTCTACTGGCTCTTCAGCCAACAGAGCAGCGAACAGAATTGGTAATGCCGCGTTTTTTGCGCCAGATATCGTGACCTCACCCTCTAAGCGGGTTGGTCCTTTAACTAAAAACTTATCCATTCAAGTATTCTCGTATGTCGAATTTTACAGTCTGTTCGCTTAGGCTTTGAAATCAAAGGCCACTAAGTTTACGATCGCGCTCCCATTGCGCAGGGGTGTACGCTTTAATAGACAAAGCATGAATGCGGTTATCCGCAATATACTCCATTAAAGGTGCATAAATTGCTTGCTGTTGCTTAACACGGCTCATGCCGTCAAACATGTCACCGACAGCAATAACCTGAAAGTGGCTACCATCACCAGTAACAATAGCCTCATTCAGAGACAATTTTTCCATCAATACTTGCTTAATTTCGTTGGTATCCATAATGACTCAATTTATTAATTATTTGTGATTTATAATTTTACTCTAAATAGTGCAAATTGCATGCGTTGCATACAGAAACATCGCAATAAGAACAGCCAGAGCTTAATCCTCTATCCTAAAGGATTAGGCTTAACACTTAAACCAAAGAAAACGCCTCTCATGCCGAAAAGCACATAGAGGCGCTCATTTTTACATAACTTGACCCAATTTAGGATATTTAACCTAATTGAGAATAACCTCTTGAACCCCGTATAGCTCAATCAATGTCTTCAAGTTATCACTGACACCAGTAATATTCAGTGAACGGTTTTTAGCTTGGAATTCACCTTTTAAGCGAACGAGCATCGCCAACCCTGTTGAGTCCACATGTTTAAGACCAGAAACATCTATACTTTCAGTATGTTCTAGCGATGACTCTTTTCTATTCCAAAACGACATAAGCGAATCACGGTCTAATGTCCCGTTGAAATATAGCGTTGTTTCAATGAGTTCCCATGCTAACAACTGACTCATATTACTTATTCTCTTCTAAAGTAATAGGTGCTTTTGCACTGATTTCTAACTGTTTTGTTAAGCCATCAACACCTTGCTTACGTAAAATATCACCCCATTCATTTTGCTTAGTTGTGATCATACTCACACCTTCTGCAATCATGTCGTAAGCTTGCCAGTAGCCAGTTTTACTATTTTTACGCCATTGGAAATCTAAACGTACGGGAGGGCGGCCGTTGGTATCAACAATAGTCACACGAATAGCAACAATGTTTTTATCTCCCAACGGTTGCTCTGGTGCTATTTGATACGTTTGACCATGGTACATGGCCAATGCTTGACCATAAACTTGCTCAAGGTAATCTTCAAACGCTTTGAAATAAGCCTCACGCTGTGCTGGAGTTGCCCCTTTATAATAGGTTCCTAACACCAAAGCCCCTGCATATTTAACTTGTACATAAGGTAATAATTCCTCACGAACAATTGTTCTAAGGTACTCAGGGTCTTGCTTAATTTTAGGTTGCTCTGATTTCAAGCGGTTAAACGTTTTCGCCGCCGCTTCATCCATTAATTTATAAGGGTTGGTTTGGTCTACTGCCATGGCAAATGGCGCAATTGCCAACATAGCAACCATCATTAAACGTTTAAACATAATTCATTCCTTTATTCTTCAAAGGGAGCATCAAATTACTGTGCAGTTGACTCTGGCTCTGCACCTTGGCTATCACCACTTTTATATAAAAACTGGCCAATTAAGTCTTCTAATACCATAGCTGGCTTAGTATCTTCAAGACGCCCGCCATTTTTTAAGATTGCTATACCTAATTCTTCATCATCTGGGCCGATATTCATTGCAATATACTGTTCACCCAACAAACCTGACGTGCGAATTGACAGCGAGCTTGAATCAGGAATATTGTCGTATTCGCTCAATAAATCAATTTTAACTTCAGGAACATAATTCTTTTTATCTAGTGTGATACTGGCAACGCGGCCAACCACCACACCACCAACTTTAATTGGTGAGCCTTCTTTTAAGCCACCAATATTTTCAAAAGAGGCTGAGATTTGATAGGTGGATTGGCTTCCTATCGATTTTAAATCAGCGACTTTTAAACATAAAAAGATAATTGCGGCAATCGCCAGCAACATAAAACAACCAACCCATATTTCACTTTTTTTACTTTGCATGACTTAGTTCCCAAACATCAGTGCGGTAAGTACGAAATCCAGTCCTAAAACAGACAATGACGCATGCACAACTGTTCTTGTTGTAGCTTGGCTTATCCCCTCCGAAGTTGGGATGGCATCATAGCCATTAAATAATGCGATCCAAGTCACTGTGATAGCAAAGACTAAGCTTTTAATCACACAGTTGACTAAATCTAGCCGCCAATCGACGGAAGATTGCATTGAAGCCCAGAAAAAGCCCTCATCAATCCCCTTCCAGTCAACCCCAACTAGTGCGCCACCTAAAATACCGACAGCAACAAAAATAAGAGATAACAACGGCATACTAATAAAACCAGCCCAAAACCGTGGGGCTATCACACGCCTAAGCGGGTCAACTGCCATCATTTCAAGGCTAGAAATTTGTTCAGTCGCTTTCATTAAGCCAATTTCAGCTGTTAATGCAGAACCCGCTCGTCCAGCAAACAACAAGGCGGTCACAACAGGGCCTAATTCACGTAATAGTGAAAGTGCCACCATCATACCTAAGCTAGCTTCAGCACTAAACGTAGTGAGAACCAAATAACCTTGTAACCCTAAAACCATCCCAATAAATAACCCTGAGACAGCGATGATCAGCAATGACTGCACACCAATAGCGTACAATTGCTTCATCAATAATGGCCATTGTTTACGAAACTCTGGTTTGCCGAGTAAGGCGCGAAACAGCATGTAACCTGCTCGACCAAACGCGGAAAATATATCAATCCATCGGCGTCCGAAGGCTGCTATCGCCTTTATTATCATCTTATTTTACCCTAATAAATCAGCTAGATAATCATTGGCGGGAAAACGGAATGGAACAGGCCCATCCGCAATACCATCAAGAAATTGTCGCACACGAGGGTCTTGGTTTTCACGTAATTCCTCGCCTGTTCCCTGAGCAATGACGTGCTGCTGTGCAACAATATAAGCATTATCTGCGATGCTCAATACTTCTGGAACATCATGGGAAACCACGACACAGGTCACACCCAGTGCTTGATTAAGCTCATCAATCAATTTAACCAAAACCCCCATAGTAATCGGGTCTTGACCGACAAAAGGTTCATCAAACATGATTAAATCTGGGTCAAGTGCGATAGCACGCGCTAATGCAGCACGCCGTGCCATACCACCTGACAATTCGGATGGCATTAATTTTGCGGCGCCACGTAAACCAACCGCCTCTAATTTCATCATTACCGTAGTGTGAATCAGCGATTCTGGCAGATTCGTGTGCTCACGTAGAGGGAAAGCCACATTATTGAATACGTTCATATCCGTAAATAGCGCCCCTGATTGAAACAGCATGCTCATCTTTTTACGGGACTGATACAGCTTTGAGCGTGACAGTGTTGGAATATTGTCACCATCAAACCAAATTTCACCTTCGTTTGGCCGTAATTGGCCCCCAATCAAGCGCAGTAATGTGGTTTTACCAATCCCTGACGGCCCCATAATTGCCGTAATTTTTCCACGGGGAACGGTCAGATTAATATTCTCAAATATTTTCCGATTTCCTCGAGTAAAGGACATGTTCCGTACTTCAATTAAGTTGTCTGTCTGTGCTTGCATGTTAAATAACTCGTTATACACCACGCGTAAATGTTTTTATCCGTTCAGATGTTACCGAAAGATAAACTGAAAATCGTCAAATATCACAACAAAATAGAATTTATAGTATTATAGCGTCGAAAATATGACTTTTAGAATTACAACTCTGTTTTTATCAAAAGGAAACAGAGAAAAGACAATATAATTTATTTATAGTCAGCAAAAACTATCACTATTAACAGCAGATAGCTCTTAGAATGTTGTGATTACCTAACTTGAGGATACGCGAATTTGCATATCTATTTTTGGTTCAAGATGCTAATAAAACCATCTTGTACGTATTAAATTCTACATCGAAGCACCCTAAAATACTCATTAAGTATAAAACTAACATTAAAAAGTGCTTAACTGACAAAATACTTACTGATACTAAGTATTCGTTATACAATTTGATTTCGCTAATCCGATTAACTTAAAAGCTACGCATGGAACTAGAAATGTCAAACTTCGATTTTCAGAAAGTAGGTAAAGAAGTTCTCCATATCGAACACGAAGGTTTAAAAAACCTAGAACAATATATCAATACTGACTTTGACAACGCTTGCCAGCTTATTTTTAACTGTGAAGGCAAAGTCGTCGTAATGGGAATGGGGAAATCGGGGCATATTGGCCGTAAAATTGCCGCTACACTAGCAAGTACAGGAACGCCATCATTTTTTGTTCACCCAGGGGAAGCTAGCCACGGTGACCTTGGGATGATTACTCATAAAGATGTTGTGTTAGCTATTTCAAATTCTGGCGAGTCTGGGGAAATTTTAGCCTTACTTCCTGTTTTAAAAAGAATTAAAGTGCCTTTAATCTGTATGACTAACAACCCTGAAAGTAATATGGGAAAATATGCAGATGTCCACTTGTGTATCAAAGTACCTCAAGAAGCCTGTCCTTTGGGGCTAGCACCGACCACGAGTACAACAGCGACACTTGTAATGGGAGATGCATTAGCTATTGCCTTATTAACTGCACGCGGGTTCACGGCGAATGATTTTGCGCTTTCGCATCCAGGTGGCGCACTTGGGCGCAAACTTTTACTCCTCGTTCGTGATTTAATGAATACGGGTGATGAAATCCCCCATATTCCTAAAAGCGCGTCTTTACGTGAGGCTTTAGTGGAAATCACCCGTAAAAAACTGGGGATGACAGTCATTTGTGATGATGACATGAATATTGAAGGTATTTTCACTGATGGGGATTTACGCCGTATCTTTGATATGGGAATCGACCTAAATAACGCTAAGATTGCTGATTTAATGACCCCCGGTGGAATTCGGGTATCACCAACAATGTTAGCGGTTGAAGCACTAAATTTAATGCAATCTCGGCACGTGACTTCGTTATTAGTCGCAAATGATAATAAATTAGTCGGTGTGCTACATATGCATGATCTGCTACAAGCCGGTGTTGTATAACATAAGGAAATACCATGACATCTACCTTTTTGGAAACCTGCTATGGCCCTGTTGCCAATACTGTTTTAAATAAAGCAGAAAAAATCAAATTACTGATCTGTGATGTTGATGGTGTCATGTCAGATGGCTTGGTCTATATGGGGAATAATGGCGAGGAACTCAAAGCTTTTAATGTCCGTGACGGCTATGGGATACGCTGCTTATTAACTTCCGGTATTGAAGTCGCCATCATAACAGGAAGAAAAGCGAAACTTCTTGAAGATAGGGCTCAAACATTAGGCATTACATATCTTTACCAAGGTCAAAGCGATAAGCTTTTGGCGTATTACGAACTGTTAGATACACTACAATTATCAGCTGAAGAAATAGCTTATATTGGAGACGATCTGATTGACTGGCCTGTTATGGCCAAAGTAGGCTTATCCGTCGCCGTCGCTGATGCCCATCCTTTGTTATTACCGAGAGCTGATTACGTGACTCGTATTGGTGGGGGAAAAGGTGCAGTCCGCGAACTTTGTGACCTTATTTTGCTTTCTCAAGACAAACTGGAAGAAGCAAAAGGTTTATCAATATAACGAATAGATTGAATTCATGAGCAATGCGAAGAAGTGGTTAATTGTTATTTTATCCTTAGTAGTATTAGGCCTTATCGGCTGGAATTTAGCGGGTAATGATTCCGACAGTGCAGAGGATAAAGTAATTAATGATGGGCAACCTAATTATCAAACTGATGATTCAGTGACTTTTGTCTATAATCCAACGGGTAATTTAGCGTATAAACTCGTTTCAGAGAAAATAGATAATTATACTGAAGGAAAAATCACGTGGTTTTCGAAACCAGTTCTAACCACTTATAACGAAGCTGGCGAGCCAACCTGGACGGTTAAGGCTTTCAAAGCACGGTTAACGAACGATAGAATTCTCTATTTATATAGCGATGTTCAGGTTGATAGCTTAACCAAAGAGTCGCAGATCCAACGAATTACAACTGAGAGTGCAGTTGTCAATTTGACAACACAAGACGTTTCATCTGATGATAAAGTGACCATTATTGGACATGGTCTCAATTCTACCGGTATGAAAATGAAGGGAAACCTTCGTACAAAAACGGCTGAATTAATCGAAGATGTAAAAACTCATTATGTGTTACAACCAGAAGAGCATTAAAATGAATCAAGTAACTAAGAAACGTTTTATTCAAGGAGCTGTTGCCAGTGCAATTTTGGCTCTTAGCCTACCTGCGATGGCATTAAAGAGTGATACGCAGCAGCCAATGACGATTAATTCGGTCAAACAATCTCTTGATTTAGAAAAAAACGTCACCACCTTTACTGATGATGTTGTTATTAAACAAGGTTCTATTGATATCAGAGCCAATAAAGTGGTTGTAACACGTCCAAGTAGTGACTCGGATAAAATTGTGATTGAGGCCTTTGGGACCCCGGTTACCTTTTACCAATTACAGGATGATGGTAAACCGATTAAAGGCCATGCCAGCAAAGCCCGTTATGAGGTTGATAAACAACTCGTCACATTAACAGGTAATGCCTATCTTGAGCAGTTAGACAGCAATATTCAGGGTGACAAAATTACCTATTTAGTTCCAACGCAACAAATGGAAGCGTTTAGTGATAAAGGTAAACGCGTCACCACCGTGATACTGCCGGCACAGTTGCAAGAAAAAGGCCCTGCGGCAAATAAAAATTCATCAGCAAGTAAGAGTAAATAACTGTTATGGCGACACTAACCGCTGAAAATCTAGCTAAAGCCTATAAAAAACGTAAAGTCGTTGAAGATGTCAGCTTGGAAGTTAAATCAGGTGAAATCGTTGGCTTATTGGGGCCAAATGGTGCCGGTAAAACAACGACCTTTTATATGGTGGTGGGTATTGTTCAGCGGGACGCTGGCAAAATTATGATTGATGGTGAAGATATCAGCCTTTTACCGCTGCATGAACGTGCGCGCCGCGGAATTGGCTATCTTCCTCAAGAAGCCTCAATTTTTCGCCGCCTCAGTGTTTATGATAACTTAATGGCTGTGTTAGAAATTCGCGAAGATTTGAGTTCCCAACAACGTAAAGAACGTGCTGAAGAACTGATGGAAGAATTTAGTATTACTCATCTTCGCGACAGCATGGGGCAGTCGCTATCCGGTGGGGAGCGCCGCCGTGTGGAAATTGCTCGTGCACTTGCTGCTAACCCAAAATTTATTTTATTAGACGAACCTTTTGCGGGTGTTGACCCTATTTCCGTCTTAGATATCAAAAAAATTATTCAGCACTTAAGGGATTACGGCCTCGGTGTGTTAATCACCGACCATAACGTGCGTGAAACCTTAGATGTGTGTGAAAGAGCCTATATTGTCAGCCAAGGGCACTTAATTGCTCATGGGTCACCAACCATGATCTTAGAGAACGAGCAAGTAAAACGTGTATACTTGGGTGAAGGTTTCCGGTTATAAATTATCGTGTTGTCATTTTTTTAGGGAGATTAAAGCAGATTCATGAAGCAAAGTTTGCAGCTTAGAGTCAGTCAACAACTTGCAATGACCCCTCAATTGCAGCAAGCTATCCGCTTGTTGCAGCTGTCTACACTTGAGCTTCAGCAAGAAATTCAACTCGCCTTGGAAACAAACCCACTGCTTGAGCAAGAAGAATTAAATCCCGAGACTGAATCTATTGACTCCCTGAATGAAAATGCGGATACCAGTGAGCTTGATACCAAAGATGCGCTCGAAAACCATGATATGCCGGATGAGCTCCCTTTAGATACTAATTGGGATGAAATATATACGGCAGGAACGCCGTCAGGCACCAGTAATGATTATAATTTTGATGAACTCCCTGTTTATCAAGGTGAAACTACGCAAACATTACAAGATTACCTGACGTGGCAAGCTGAACTGACCCCTTTTACTGACACGGACAGAGCAATAGCTACAGCTATTATTGATTCAATAGATGATTCCGGTTACCTGACAACAGCTATTTCTGATATACATGAAGGGATTGATAACCCAGAGATTAGTATTGAAGAAGTCATTGCTGTCCTAAAACGTATTCAGCATTTCGACCCATTGGGTGTCGCAGCACAAGACTTAAAAGAGTGTTTATTAATCCAATTGTCACTCTACCCTAAGGAAACTGATGGGCTACAAGATGCAAAGCTCATTATCAGTAATCATATTGATTTATTGGCTAACCGTGACTTTCGTCAGTTGGGGAAATTAACTCGTTTAAAAGAAGATGCCCTAAAAACTGCGATAGACTTAATTTTAACGCTGAATCCAAAACCAGGCCAATCCATCAATACTGGGGAGTCGGAATACGTTATTCCAGATGTTTTAGTGAAAAAAATCGCAGGGCACTGGCAAGTTGAATTAAATACAGATAGCATCCCTAAACTAAGTATTAATAACCATTATGCTTCGATGCTAAACAATTCAGCAAATGAAGATGATTCTCAATATATTCGTAGTCATCTACAAGATGCAAAATGGCTGATTAAAAGCCTTGAGAGCCGCCACGAGACACTATTAAAAGTCGCGACTTGTATTGTAGAACAGCAACAAGAATTCTTTGAGCTGGGTGAGGAACACATGAAACCGATGATACTGGCCGATATCGCCTATCAAGTGGACATGCATGAATCAACTATCTCACGAGTGACAACTCAAAAGTTTCTCCATAGCCCACGAGGCATTTTTGAGTTGAAATATTTTTTCTCCAGCCATGTCAATACGGACACAGGTGGCGAAGCCTCCTCAACCGCAATTCGAGCATTGGTGAAAAAACTGGTTGCTGCTGAAAACCCAGCAAAACCATTGAGTGACAGTAAATTGACGAGTATGCTTGCAGAACAAGGCATTCAAGTCGCTCGCAGAACTGTTGCTAAGTATCGAGAATCGTTATCCATTCCGCCCTCTAACCAGCGTAAACAACTGGTTTAATTGATAAAATAAGGAAGATTGTATGGAATTTCAGATTACTGGACACAATATTGAAGTTACTCCTGCATTGCGCGAGACTGTTGAGAAAAAACTCAAAAAATTGGAGCAATTATTTGATCGCATTAATGGTATCCAAGTTGTCTTGAAAGTTGAAAAAGTTCAGCAAATTGCTGAAGCAACCGTGCAAGTTAATGGAGCGGATCTCCACGCATCAGCGGAAGAAAATGATATGTACGCTGCTATAGATGTACTCGTAGACAAGCTGTCGCGCCAATTAACCAAACATAAAGAAAAACTGAGACAACATTAATGCATTGATGCGGCTTATTAATTAGCCGAATAATGTTTCAAACCAGATGGTGGGATACACTATCTGGTTTTGTAGTCCTAAGTGAACAATAAAATGAATAGTGATATAGAAATCCAGTTAAACGTTGTTTTATCATCAGCCTGTACACGTAATAATATTGTGTGCACGAGTAAAAAAAGAGCTTTAGAAATTATTAGTGAGCTGGCTGCCGTTGAATTGGAATTACCTGAAAATACGGTATTTGAAGCGTTATTAACCAGAGAAAAAGTTGGCACAACAGGTATTGGTGGTGGTATTGCCATTCCTCATGGAAAGCTGAATGAAGGTGAAAGTAGCCGTGCTGTCGGCGTCTTTTTACATCTAGAGGAACCCATTGCTTTTGATGCAATTGATAATCAACCTGTTGACTTGCTTTTCGCCTTACTTGTGCCATCTGACCAATGTAAAACGCACCTGCATACGTTGTCGCTTATCGCCAAAAAACTAGCCGATAAAACGCTCTGTAAACGCCTACGCAGTGCACAAAGTGATGAAGAGCTATACAGCATAATTACAGAGTAAGTGATAAATTATGTATCTTGCCATATGCAAATGATATTGTTATGGTTTCTAAATAATATTAATTGGCAAGTACTGCTTTTCAAGAAACTCATTATTAGGAAACAAAAGGGAGCAAGCTCATGGTGCTGATGATAGTCAGCGGCCGTTCCGGTTCGGGGAAATCCGTTGCCTTACGTGCGCTGGAAGATATGGGTTTCTATTGCGTAGATAACCTACCGGTTGTATTACTACCGGAGTTAGCGAATTCACTGGCTGATCGTAACATTTCAGCAGCGGTTAGTATCGACGTGCGTAATATGCCCGATAATCCAGAGATTTTCGAAGAAGCGATTGATAAATTGCCTTCAACCTTCTCTCCTCAATTGTTGTTTCTAGATGCTGACCGCAACACGCTTATTCGCCGTTACAGTGACACTCGTCGGTTGCACCCACTTTCAAGTAAAAATCTTTCACTTGAGAGCGCAATAGATGAAGAAAATGAGTTACTTGAGCCTTTACGCTCTCGTGCTGATTTAGTCATCGATACTTCTGAAATGTCCGTTCATGAATTAGCTGAAATGCTAAGAACACGTTTGATGGGCAAGCGTGAGCGTGAACTGACAATGGTGTTTGAATCCTTTGGTTTCAAACATGGTATTCCTATTGATGCCGATTATGTATTCGATGTACGGTTTTTACCCAACCCACACTGGGACCCGAAATTGCGCCCGATGACAGGCCTTGACCGGCCAGTCGCTGCATTCTTGGATAGGCATACTGAAGTCCATAACTTCATCTATCAAACTCGTAGCTATTTAGAATTATGGCTGCCGATGTTAGAAACCAATAACCGTAGCTACTTAACTGTTGCAATTGGCTGTACGGGAGGTAAACACCGTTCCGTGTATGTCGCAGAGCAACTTGCCGACTATTTCCGTTCCCGTGGTAAAAACGTGCAGTCACGCCACAGAACATTGGAAAAGCGCAAATAACAGCAATGACAGTAAAAGCCACAATAACGCTCAAAAATCGGCTTGGAATGCATGCAAGGCCTGCTATGTTACTCTATGATTTAGTTAAACAATTTAACTCAAGAGTTATTTTGCGTAATAATAATCAAATTGAGGCTGAGGCCGATAGCGTTATTGCGATGTTGATGTTAGACTCAGAACAAGGCAGTAAGATTGATATCGAAGTTAGCGGCCCAGATGAAAACCAGGCCTTGTCCGCAATTATCAACCTATTCGAAAACAGGTTTGATGAAGAATAGCTGATATCGCTGATGAAAAGCAGCTGAGTTTCAAGCTAGCTACTGATAATATCAATCAGTAGATTTTTATCTAGGCAGGCTTAGAGATCGTGATCATGATCTCTTCCCTTTAAAGCGTATAGCGCCTAATATTTTAAACAAACTTATTTCTAGCGACACCCCCTACCTTATGGGTGGGGGGTGTTTGCTTTGTATGTCTCTATTGGAGTGTGGTATGACAAAGCCAACAATTATTATCAATGATTTAGATGCTGAACGTTTAGATGCACTGATGGAACAGCCGGCTTATGCGGGCACACCAGTTGCCGAAGCGCTCAATGATGAACTTGACCGTGCAGATATCTTAAGCCCGCAAGAGATCCCTGCGGATGTGGTCACGATGAACAGTACCGTTCGCTTTTTGGATTTAATCAGCAACGAAGAACGCACACGCACCTTAGTTTACCCTGCGTCCCTGAAAGATAGTGCAGAGCAGCTGTCTGTTATGGCACCGATTGGGGCAGCTTTGTTGGGATTGCATGTAAACGATGAAATCAGCTGGGAACTGCCAAACGGTGTTCAAACGCGTGTTCGCGTACTGGAAATCGTTTATCAGCCAGAAGCGGCTGGTGAGTTCCACCGTTAATAACGATAACGGCTGAATTAAGGAAGGCTTAGCGAAAAAAGTTTTATTTAAAAAACTCAGGTAAGTCCTCTGACATATTCAGGCACTCAATTGAGTGCCTTTTTTGTTGCCTTTAAATGGGCAGAGTAGAAACCTACTCCCCGGCAATACTCATTTCTGGGATCAGTACCGAACCACACTGAATATTACTGCGAGTTTCAATATCATCAGCGATAGTAACCATATTCGCCCACATCTCTTTTAGGTTACCAGCAATGGTAATCTCACTCACAGGATACTGAATTTCACCGTTTTCGACCCAAAAACCTGAAGCCCCACGAGAGTAATCACCAGTGATACCACTAACCCCTTGTCCCATTAATTCAGTAACGACTAGCCCTGTTCCCATTTGTTTCAGCAATGCTTCGAATGAAAGCCCTTGCCCTGCAATACGCCAGTTATGGATGCCTCCAGCATGCCCAGTACTTTGTAAACCCAATTTTCTTGCAGAATAGCTGGTCATTAACCACGTTTGCAAAACGCCATTTTCGACAATATTGCGCTCACAAGTGCGTACGCCTTCGCTATCAAAAGGTGATGACGCCAACCCGCCCATTAAATGGGGTTGCTCATTGATAGTTAGCCAGCTTGGTAAAATTTGCTTTCCTAAGCTATCGAGTAAGAAAGAAGATTTACGGTAAATACTGCTGCCACTAATGGCACCAACTAAGTGACCAAATAGGCCTGTTGCCACTTCTGCAGCAAAAATAACAGGGGCTTTCATTGTCGGTAATTTACGTGGCGATAAACGAGATAAAGTACGACGAGCACACTCCTGCCCAACCCACTCAGGCGACTGTAATGCCCCTAAGCTACGGCCAATCGTATAAGCGTAATCACGCTCCATTTCACCATTTTGCTCAGCAATCACACAACTTGACATCGAATAGCGGCTTGAACAATAGCTTTGCAGCATGCCATGGGAGTTACCAAATACACGAACCCCGTAGTGCCCATTAAAGCTACCGCCTTCCGTATTCACAATGCGGGAGTCTGCATTTAATGCTGACATTTCCGCAATCGACGCTAAGCGGATCGCTTCTTCAGGAGAAAGTTCGCTCGCTTGAAACAAATTGAGGTCTGGTGCTTCAAAAGCCAGCAAAGATTTGTCTGCCGGCCCTGCACACGGGTCTTCTGAGGTATAGTTAGCAATATCAATTGCCGCCTGAACAGTCCGTTCAATAGCTTCAGGGCTTAAATCTGTTGAAGACGCACTGCCTTTACGTTGTTGATAATAAACAGTGATCCCTAGCGCTCCATCACTGTTAAACTCAACATTTTCGACTTCCCCTTGGCGGGTACTTACACTAATCCCAGTGCTTTTGTTTACTGCGACTTCCGCAGCATCACAACGTGTTTTAGCAAATTCTAATGCGTGCGCGACGGCTTCTTCGAGTTTTTTACGTTGTTCGGTGACTTGTTCAGTTACACTCATGCTTTAGTCCAATCAATAATGTGGGGGAAACGTGATTTTCTGCCCTAACAAGCAAATGCTAGGTAGTCATAGAGGGGTTTTCCCAGTTACAATATATAATAGATGAATGTTAACACTCACAACACAGTAAATCATATTAATTACGCGTAATTAAACCACTGTGTTCGGTAAAAAGGAAAATCGATATGGCCAAACAGCCTGATGACTGGCTGGATGATATCCCAGCGCCGCAAGACGAAGAAGACGAGGAAATCATTTGGGTCAGTAAAAGCGAAATTAAACGCGATGCTGAGATCCTCAAAAAGTTAGGGGCTGAGCTCGTTGATTTAAGTAAAAGTGAATTAGAACGCATCCCGTTAGATACTCAATTACTTGAAGCCATTGAACTTGCCCAAAAAATCAAACGTGAAGGCCGTCGCCGCCAATTGCAATTGATTGGTAAGTTATTACGTTCACGTGAGGTTGAGCCCATTACTGAGGCTCTGGACAAGCTTAAAAACCGCCACAACCAGCAAGTGGTAATTTTACATAAACTGGAAGACTTACGTACCCGTTTATTAGATGGCGGTGATGAAGTCATTGAAGACGTGGTTGCCCTGTTCCCACAAACAGACAGGCAACAACTGCGTGCATTAGTCCGTAATGCAAAAAAAGAGCGTGAAGGCAACAAACCGCCGAAAGCTTATCGCCAAATCTTTCAATATTTGAAAGATCTCTCTGAAATGGCTTAATGAATTATCCCCTATGCTACGGTTAGGGGATTTTTCTTTGTAAATTAAGCAATAATCTGAAAAAGCCAGAAGCGTGTTGATAGCGCTGCCGAAACAACCTATCATGCCATTGTTAGACATACTCTGACCCGTATTATCGCGGCTGCTGACCCCCGATAAATAATGAGGAAGATATGGATAATACCCGAAATAGAGCATGGCGCAGAGCCAAAGCTCGAATCAATAAATCCCGTGATCAACTAAATTCACGACTAGTTGACTGCTATACACCTGAAAAAAACTGGAAACAAATGTACGGCCGTAGCGAAAAAATGATCCGTGCAGCCCAATTAGGTATGGCATACCCGCAAGTAAGTAATATACAGCTTGCCCGTATTAGCCTTGAAGAGATACACAACAACTCGTGAATATTTTATTCATTTGCAGTAAAAACCAATGGCGTAGTCCAACCGCTGAACAGATCTGGCGCAACCATGAAAGTTGGGTCACCCGTTCAGCGGGAACGAGCCGCAATGCGAAGCGCCCTGTTAATGCGGATTTAATCCGCTGGGCAGATGTAATTTTTGTGATGGAGCAAAAACATAAAAACCGCTTAAAAGCAGATTTCCCCCGCCTTTTGGAATACAAACCGCTTCATGTTCTGGATATTCCTGATGATTACCCATATATGGACCCAGAGTTGATTGAAATACTCAAAACCAGTGTGCCTAGTATTCTTACCAACCATAACTAGCTAAAATGCGTTTTGATCGTATCAAGTAGTGTTTTGAACTCAGTATAGCCTTCTCTATCAAGGAAATGCCCAGCAGATTCCTCAATAATAACCTGTGTTTTTAAGGCCTCTGCCAATGCTTTCGAAGACCCCGGCGACACAATTTCATCATTGGTTGATATAATCGATATTCGATTATTTGCCACTTTTATGAGTTCGTCATAATTCAATGGTTCAACGGTGTGAGGCTGTAATTCAGGCAATGTAGGCTGTTCTTCGTCAAACCCTGATACCAATACATAACCTGCCACCGATTGCCCTGCATGTTGAAGAAAGCGCAATGCAGTAACGCAACCTAAGCTATGGCCAATCAAAATCGTATTTTCATCAATATCAAAAGGTAAATGCTGCAAGCGCTGCTGCCATCTTTCAGGGTTGGGGGTTAAAGAGTCAGGCATGGTGGGGACGTTAACAAAAGCGCCTAAGGCTTCAAGCTCTGATTTCAACCATGGAAACCAATTTTTTTCAGGGGATGCCGTGTAACCATGAACAATAAGAAATTTTTTTTCTTTTAGTGGAAATGCAGTGCAAGTAACGTTATTCATCCTAAAGACCCCTATCAGCTCAGTTATCTTATTTAGACTTTACCATGAGTGATAGGAATATTAGTTAGAGCTTTTTGTTATATCTAAAGCAAAAATAAACTCTTCTTCCCACATGTCTTGTGCGTCATTCATCACATCAATAACATCTGCGAATTTTATACGCTGTTCCGCGCTCATATGTGAAAACGTGATGGTTACAGGTAACTCAATGCCTGCGGAAACCATATCCCACAAAGCATCAAGATTATGACCAAACCAATCAGGAAGGGAAAATTGTTGAGCAAATTGGTCATAAAAATCATTCAATGAGTTTATTTGCCTAAAATCAAAGCTTACCTGTTTGCTCATCACGGTATTTCCTTTAATTGACTTGTGTAAAGCTCTTATAATGGTCATGAGTCACAAAAATCATCCCATCTGATGAGTATAGCAAACGGTCCGCCCCGCGATGACCACAGCGATAATTAATGTCTGCTTCAAACCATTGGCGTCCTTGTGCAATGGGTAAACTTTTCTCACGGTTAGAAAAACGGTCGCCGCCAATCGCTCTTCCAGGTAACACATCGCAAAGGTTACCTTTTTTCGCATCCCATCCGGCTTCACGGGCTTGTTTTTTCGTCATATAGAAAGCGGGAAGTTTTTGATATTTTTTCATAAAACTAACCACGTTATCTTGTGCAGTTAGCTTATCAATCGGTTGTGGTGTTTCTTTTGGCGTTATCGCTTCACGAGAAGGTGGATTGCTTTGATTAACGGATGGTTCAGATGGTGTTTTATCTCCACCATTAAAATAAAGGCTAATCACAATCAAAATAGCCATCAATACGACGGGTAAAAAACGTTTATTCATAACACCTCAGTTGTTTTGTGCTTTGCAGGCACACAATCGCCCCAGTCACAACATCGACAAGAAGTTGTTACAAGGGCGAGCAGAGCCTAGTTTATATCGCCATGAACGATTATGCGGTACCGCCAACGGTCAGTTTGTCCAGTTTTAATGTAGGTTGGCCTACACCAACAGGGACACTTTGGCCTTCTTTGCCACAAACACCAACGCCTTTATCTAGTGCTAAGTCATTACCGACCATTGAAATCTGCTGCATAGCTTCAACACCCGAGCCAATTAACGTCGCTCCCTTCACAGGAGAAGTAATCTTACCTTTTTCAATCAGGTAAGCTTCTGATGTTGAAAATACAAATTTACCTGAGGTGATATCTACCTGACCACCACCAAAGTTTGGTGCATAAATGCCTTTATCCACACTCGCAATAATTTCTTCTGGCGTTGATGTACCTGCTAACATGTAGGTATTGGTCATACGCGGCATAGGTAAGTGCGCATAAGATTCACGGCGTGCATTACCTGTTGGAGCAACTCCCATCAGGCGTGCATTCAGTTTATCTTGAATATAATTACGTAAAATACCATTTTCTATTAGGACGTTATACTGCCCAGGTACCCCTTCGTCATCAATGGCGAGAGAGCCTCGACGGCCCGCTATCGTGCCATCATCCACCACAGTGCACAGAGGTGATGCCACTTGTTCGCCTATTTGACCTGAAAAAACAGAGGTGCCGCGACGGTTAAAGTCACCTTCTAAACCATGGCCTACCGCTTCATGCAATAGAACCCCTGGCCAACCAGCACCCAGCACAACCGGCATCATTCCAGCAGGCGCTGCGATCGCTGACAAATTCACCAGCGCCATACGCACCGCTTCACGTGCATATTGCTCAGCAACCACTTGCCCTTGGTGAATTTCCAAGAAATATTCGTAACCATAACGGCCACCACCGCCACTTGCACCGCGTTCGCGCTTACCGTCATGTTCCACCAGCACGCTGACTGACAAACGCACTAACGGACGAACATCTGCCGCCAAAGTGCCATCTGTTGCGGCGACTAACACTTGCTCATAAACACCGGTTAAACTGGCATTGACCTCGATAACACGTGGGTCTTCTGCGCGTGCAACTTGGTCAACACGGTGCAGCAAATCAATTTTTTGTTCCCGCGATAAGCTTTGCAGTGGGTCTGCTGCCGAATACAGTTTTTTATATTCAACATTAGTTAAAATTTGTGATTTACCAGAGCCTTGCTCATTCACAATGCTGCGTGCTGCGGTCGCACTTTGTGTCAGCGCATGTAGCGAAATTTGGTCTGCGTAAGCAAAACCGGTTTTTTCACCACTGACTGCTCTCACACCAACACCTTGGTCGATATTGTAAGAGCCATCTTTGATGATCCTATCTTCAAGCACCCATGATTCATGGAAGCTCGATTGAAAGAACAGATCCGCATAATCCAGATGGCGCTCAGATAACAAACCTAAAATGTCATACAGATTTTCTTGCCCAAGGCGGTTGGCGGCCAGCAAATGTTCGCTGACAGAAACTAAACTCATATTCGTTACTCTTTGGTTTCTTTTTTAATCAAGGATGTCAATTGCGGTCTAAAGCGGTTATGTTTCACCACTTTGATTTGCTCTCGCATGACACTCAAGCTGTCCGTTTTAATATTCAGTACCGTAGACGCGACTGCATCCACGTTCTTTTTCATCACTTTACCCCACCCATCAACCGCAAGGCTGTGCCCCCATGTGCGACGTGTGCCGTGCACACCGACTTGAGCAGGCGCTAAAATATAGCATTGGTTTTCTATCGCACGGGCACGTAATAACGGCTCCCAATGTGCTTGCCCGGTGTAACGAGTAAATGCCGCTGGTACAGAGATAATTTCTGCGCCTTGTTCACGTAATGCTTGGAATAAACCAGGAAAACGTAAATCATAGCAAATTGTCATACCAAGACGACCAACGGGTGTATCAACGACAGTAATATGTTCACCGCGTTGATAAATCACAGACTCGTTATAAGTGCCTTGCTCGTCTTCGATATTGACATCAAACATATGAATTTTATCGTAGCGAGCTTTAATATTTCCTTCTGAATCAAATAATAAGCTACTACTTGTAATACGCTCAGGATCTTCACGGCTAATCATTGGCATTGAGCCAATTAAAATCCAAACATGATAACGTTTGGCCATTTCGCTGATCGCACTTTGCAAAGGGCCTTTTCCTTGCTCTTCCGCTTGTTTACGATAAGCCGCCGCATCCGCAAATAACAATGCATTTTCAGGGGTCAGTACTAATTCAACAGTCTCTGGTAACTGTTTGATCTGTTGTTCGATTTGCGCCAAATTGTGTTTAGTATTATTTCCGCTACATAACTGCAAAAGTGCAACGTTGCCATTTTTCATTACTCTTGAGTCTCCTTCAGTTGACGTAATACTTCATCAATTTTCGGCTCGTCCAAACTACCTGTTACTCGGTAACGAATAACGGAAACTTTACTCCATAGTGGACCGAGCACTTTCGTTGCCGCAAATACGGCAGCGCCTGCAAATGGGTTTACTACAAACGCGGTTGCTACTCCTACTGTAGCAGATATTTCCGGTGTAATGACGGCTTCAACATTAATTTGGCGTTTAACGAGGTCAATTTGACCATTAAAAGCGATATCGGCAACTAAACCATCAACATAGGTATTTTTCGAAACCAGTACACCATTTTTAATGGTCGCATCCCCTTTAATGGAGTCAAAATCAAAGTCATCACTAAATGTATCGCTAAAATCAAATCGTAGTTTACGCAACAGGGCATCAAAACTGACTAGACGCAATATTTGCCCTGCACGACCACCGCCCATTTGTGCAATCGCTCCTTTGCCCAATTTTGCAGACATTTTACCATTTAAAGAGGCGATATCTGGTGACCAAGGCAAATTAGCCCAATTTAAATCAAATTCAATAGTATAAGGTGATTGGATAATGGGAACCAATATACCAAAATACGCCGCCGTTTCGTCAAAAGCTTCACCGGTTAATGAACCTGCAATTTGTGTTTTATTGCCTTTTTCGCTGTTCCAAATAGCATCTAACTTTAATTTCGTGACGCTGTTATCTAGCGTGCCATCTGTCAGTTGCAATAAAGTGCCTTTAGGTTGGATATTAGCGCTAATTTCCCCCAATTTCTGCCCAGCGACCCAACACTCTTTACAGTGAAACTGGAACCGCGGCCATTGGCTAAAATCGATTTGTGTCGTAGCAAGGTCATTGATTTGAGTACTAGAGGATTCACTAGGGTTGTAATACAAATAATCAATGGCGACCTGCCAAGGCTGTGAAGCAAAGATTTGTAACGAACCTTTTAAGTTTTCACTATTGATACTGACTAATTGCTCAGCCCGTTGTAAGTCATAGGAAAAATTTACTGCATTCCATTGCTGCCCAGCGAGGTAGATTGATGGAATATTGACCTCAAGCATATCAGGTAAACCAATATTCATCCCCCCTTCGCGGCTATGGGATGACACTAGCAACCCGGCTAATTTCTCCCAGTTCATATCGGTAATAGGTGGCAAATCAACAACAAAAGTTGCATTTTTAGGTAATTCAGGAATACCATCACGCCATTGAGCAACATGGGCTTTTAATAAGCTTAAAGGCTTACTACTCAGCCCCCATTGAGTATTAAAACCAATGCGCTTACCGATATCACCACCAACCACCAACTGTTCTGTTGTTCCTTTAGCCTGAACATTAATTTGCCCAAGTTCGGCTAATAGAGCGTTATCAATAGCAGGTAGCTGGCTTTTCAGCTGTTTTAGCCCTGCGCTAACGTCTATTTGTAAGCCAACAGGTTCTTTTGCTGTATTCGGAATAGTGATCGCAACTTGGCTTTTCCAGTTAGTGGTTCCTGACACCTTTTGCTTAATCTCAGCAGGCAACATTGCCAACTTATTCACCGCCCAGTTTCCGCTAACATTCACATCCACTAAATAATTTTTTGCTTGATCTGTAGTGGTGAAATCAACAGTAATGGGCTGTTCAAACCAATGGCCACGCAGATTGTCACCGCGTAAATCTCCATTGTTAAACTCAAAGCTGCCCGTTAAAGCAGAAATAGTGCTATCAATTGGCTGAATATATAAATCATTTTTATTGAGATTGACCTTTCCTTTGGCAACAACATCCTTACCCGCCACCAATGGAATAGATAACCCTAATTGGCCATTAACAGCCCCCCCAATTTGTAACTCTTCAAGCGTATCGCCAATTGAGTGGTTCATCGGGGTATGCACAAAATATTGCTGGATTTGTTTTCCAGTTCCACTGATATCTGCATTGATATACAGCATTTCTTTAGTGTAATCAGGGATATTGGCATCAAGGTTGGTTGCCGTGGCATCCGCTAATTTCACGCTTGGCGCATGCATATATAACCCTGCACGCCTAAAGTCTAAGTCCATATCTAAGTTCAATAACGCAGGCCATTCACTGTCATATTCGAATGTTGCATCACGCAAAGGGACATAAACTTGGAATTGCCCATCATTGTTATCATAGGGGAAATGAGCAGGGTCGCCTTTATAGACTAAAGTCGCATTATCTACACTACCGGCAATAATCGCTTTCGTCAGGTAATCGGCCACATCTTGGCCCATTAATTTTTGTGGGAAATAACGCCATGCATCCCCTGCATCATCTAAACGGATTCCGGCAAGAATGGCGAGATCGGCATAATTTCCTTTTTTCGCTTTTGCGTAACGAAACTCACCATTTGCCCAAAGAGACTGAGCTTGTAGCTCTAATGATGGGCTCCACAACTTAAATTCACTGGCATTATTGACCCAATGGAACTGACCTGTTGCCGTTTTTATCGAGAAAGGCGCTTTAAATTCATCACGATAGTCAACTTCACTATCTTGTAAGCTAACGGTGGCGCTACCACTTTGCATCCCACCGATTAAAACACCTGAAAAGTGATTAACTGAAGGCAGCTCCTTCCATTTTTTCCAGCTAACATTTTGCCAGTCCATGTTGATTTGTACGTTTTCAGGCATATTTTGCGTGATATCAAGCGCAAATTCACTCACTACACCAGTTGGTTGGCGATGTTGCCAATCCTGTACCATTTCAGGCGTTAAAAAGGAAAAAGTGGGTAAAATTTCACTTAAACGTTCAAGTTCAATATCTTTTGCACGGATGCGCCAATGGTCATTATCTTGGTATTTTTTGCTGGCAGGCAAATACAATACAGAGGCGCTCCCTCGTGGCCAGATAAACTCATTGGTTTTCAAGGTATCAAGCTCAGGAATGTTAAATAACCACCCATTTCCCTGCCTTTTCATTCGCAAAAGCAAATCATTGACTTGCAAGTTTTGCGCTAATTCGCCAGTTCCCCAATTGGCTTCCCCTTGCCGTAATTGAATAAGGCCGCTATCAATCCGGTTATTTTTCAGTGTTACCCAAGAAGACAGGCTAAAATTTGCATCCCGTAATGACGTGTTATCCCGTAGCCAGCGGCTAAGCCATGGCTGCATATCAATATTATCCGCTTGCAAATAAAAAATACCGTCGCTTAACACGCCATTTTTATCTGACACATCAAGCTTTACTTGCAGATAACCATGCTGCTTATTGATGGTTTCAAGACTAACAAAACCTTGAGCGCGATGCCTGTCGTTATCGTTGAGCCAAGAAAGTTCAGGCAAAATCAGCGTCGTTTTTTGTTCTGAAGGTGTGAGGAAGGTTAATTGGCTTTCTTTTAGTACAAAATGGTCAAATTGCCTTAAAAATAGCTCTTCAATACCATCTAAAGACTGCCCTTCCGAGGAATCGCCAAGGCTGAAAGGGACTTTGTGATCAACATTTAACTGGTAAAAGGTTAAGTCACGAAAACGCCAGCGCAGAGAAAATAACGAGCTCCAAATATCTAATTCAACCGTAATAGTATTCGCTGTAATATCGGTAGTTTTATTCTGTAAAACGACATCGGACAACGTCAGTACAGGGCCAAAAGATTGCCAAGCCCCTTCAATTTTACCAATTTGTACCGCTACATCGGTCTTTTTTTCAACGTAATCAATCAGATCTTGCCGATAGTTGTCGATATTTGGCAGAAGAAAACGCAGCCCTGACAGCACTAACGCGCACAGCAATAATATAACCGCAGTCGTCACCAGTGCTACACGTGGCAGTCGTCTCACTCAAATCTCCTTTTACATCATTACGACATCAAAACGTTCCTGACTGTAAAGAGGCTCAGTCTGAACTTTAACTTGCTTTCCAACAAAAATTTCAACTTCTGCAAGGGCGTGTGACTCATCCCCTTTAAGGACATCAACCACCGCTTGGGATGCATAAACTAAGAACCTATCTGCATCGATAGTACGGTGAACACGAACTATTTCACGTAAAATTTCATAACATACCGTTTCTACCGACTTAACGGTTCCGCGCCCTTGGCAAGTCGGGCAATCATCACATAATACGTGTTCTAAGCTTTCTCTTGTACGCTTACGCGTCATTTCGACTAAGCCCAGTTGCGAAAAACCATTAATGGTTGTTTTAACTTTATCTTTACTCAATGCCTGCTCTAATGACGCTAATACACGGCGGCGATGTTCCGGGTCAGCCATATCAATAAAATCAATAATAATAATGCCGCCTAAGTTGCGTAAACGCAGTTGCCTTGCTATCGCTTGGGTTGCTTCGATATTGGTATTAAAGATGGTTTCTTCAAGATTACGGTGCCCAACAAATGCGCCCGTATTAATATCAATGGTCGTCATGGCTTCAGTTTGGTCGATAATCAAATAACCACCTGATTTTAGCTCCACTTTTCGGTCCATTGCTCGCTGAATTTCGTTTTCAACGTCAAACAAGTCAAATATCGGCTGATTCCCTTGATAGAGTTCGAGCTTGGCTGTCATTTCTGGCACATACTCTTCGATAAATTCTTGTAATTGAGTATAAGTCAAACGAGAGTCAACACGAATGCGATCAAGGTGAGCGCCGGCAAAATCACGAATAATGCGGTAAGCAAGTGCTAATTCACCATAAATTTTAGTGCGAGTCACATTGCGTTTTTTTCGTTCAATCACTTTTGCCCACAGGCGTTTTAAGAATGCAGCATCCTGTTTAACTTCCTCTTCCCCGACCCCTTCTGCTGCCGTACGAATGATAAAGCCCCCATTTTCATCACAATACTGTGAAACACACTCTTTTAGGCGTTCTCTTTCATCTTCACTTTCAATACGTTGTGAAACTCCCACATGGGAAGCTCCTGGCATAAAGACCAAATAGCGAGAAGGGAGTGTAATATCCGTAGTTAGGCGAGCACCTTTGGTACCAAGGGGGTCCTTGACGACTTGAACGATTAAATCTTGCCCTTGCTTAACGAGCTCAGCGATGTCCCTGACATGAAAGTTTTTTTGTTCGTCACCCGCAATGCATTCCGTATGGGGCATAATATCCGAAGCGTGCAAAAAGGCCGCTTTATCTAGACCAATATCAACAAAGGCCGCCTGCATCCCCGGTAAGACTCGGCTCACACGGCCTTTGTAAATATTCCCTACTAGCCCTCTTTTTGCTTCTCGTTCAACATGAATTTCTTGTAATATCCCACCATCAATATAAGCAACGCGCGTTTCAGATGGCGTAATGTTTACTAATAGTTCCGCAGTCATGACTTCCCCTTACCATCACTTAACGCTAAAAATCGCTGAATTAGCTCGTCTGTTTCAACCAGTGGTAAACCAACAACCCCATGGTAGCTGCCATTAATTTTACGTATAAAACGCCCACCAATTCCTTGTATTCCATAAGCGCCTGCCTTATCCATTGGCTCACCAGATTGTATATAGTCCCGTATTTCGATTAAAGATAACTCGCGGAATGTCACATCTGTCACA
Organism: Providencia sp. PROV040; assembly: GCF_032706145.1. Classification (NCBI taxonomy): domain Bacteria; kingdom Pseudomonadati; phylum Pseudomonadota; class Gammaproteobacteria; order Enterobacterales; family Morganellaceae; genus Providencia; species Providencia sp. PROV040. The sequence goes on from NZ_CP120530.1 coordinate 3,931,549, forward strand.
ATTAGTGACTGCATTGTCTGTTGACGGTTGGATAAGGCAATAGCCGTCATGACCTGATGGGTTTTTCCTGATAATGCATTTAGCATCTCTTCTGCGTGCTGATTATCTCGCGGTTTTTCTAAAATTTGCCCTGCTAGAACAACGATTGTATCTGCGCCCAAAACCGGTTGATTATCGGGTGCAATCGCAACACCAGCTAAAGATTTATCTCGTGCAAGACGTTGAACATAGTCTTGAGGCAACTCCCCCTCCTGCCACTGTTCTTCTACCTCTGGACGTAAAACCTCAAAGGTATAATTAAGTTGCTGAACAAGTTCACGTCGACGGGGTGAGCCGGACGCAAGATAAATTAAACACATAAACTGTATTCCCAGTCAGACCGACAACTAACACCCTAACATACTGAAAATTGCCGACGTATTTTACGTAAAAGCAAAAATAGCCATGGCCATAGAATACCATTCACTAAGCTATTCCAAAATACTTGCGGGTGGAATAATACTTGTGATGATAGAAATTCAGCCCAAAAAACAGCAAGATCTTGAATGATAGTGAGTAACATAATCACCAGAGCTTGCTGCCACAACGCCATATTACGCAACAATTGGTGTTTATAAGAGACGAGATAGCAAATAATGCTAAAAGAAAGAGCATGCACTCCCAGTGCAGAGCCCTGAATGGAATCTACGATAATCCCTAAAATAAAACTCGTACCAACACTCACTCGGTGTGGTAATGCCATCACCCAATAAGTGAGAATCAACAGAAGCCATGATGGCCGGTAAAAACTGAGTTGTTCCGGCCAAGGCATGACTTGTAAAATCAACGCAATAAAAAACGATAACCAAATGATGGCACGGCCATTTCCGCGATACTCATCCATGCTAATTTACTCTCTTGCCCATAACCATACTGTGTTTCCTCTACTTATGGTTGTGACGTCGGAGCCATTGATGGTGGCAATGGAGGCCCCTGAATTTCATTCGGATTAGGTAACACTTGCGGCAATACTTTCATTAATCGTTCATTTGCTGCACGATAAACTTCCGAAGGCTGTAGTGGCGTTTTAGGGTCGCTATCATTTCCCCATAGTAGCAGAAGGTAGCGTAAACGCTGCAATTCGGCACTCGGCTTCGCGCTGATAATAGTATAAGCACGTTGTGTGTCGTGTTTTACGGCAGAGACCACCCCTACAGGATAACCTTCGGGGAAACGCCCTCCTAACCCTGACGTGACAAGGACATCACCAACACGAATATCGGTATTTTCAGGCAACGGTTCTAATTGGATATCATCAGCACATCCAGAGCCTGCAGCAATAACACGGACATCATTACGTAATACTTGTACTGGCAGTGCATGGGTAGTGTCGCAAATTAACAGGACACGACTATTAAAGTTACTAACCCCAACCACTTGACCAACTACGCCTTTATCACTAATAACGGGCTGCCCTTCATAAACGCCTTCATTGCTGCCCTTGTCTATAACCACTTGGTCACGATATGGCGTATTCGCGCCTGAAATAACTTGCGTGACCATCATGTGTTCATCTTGACGAAGTGGCGAACCAAGTAACTCCCTTAACCGCGCATTTTCCTGCTTAAGTTGTTCTAAAAGCAAGTTGTCCGCTTTTTTCAGTAATAGCTCTTGGCGTAAGGCTTTATTTTCGAATTGCAATTGTTCTCTTGAAGAGAAGCTTTCGGAGATATTATCTAGAAATTGACGTGGGCCATTGGCTAAAAAATAGAATGGGCTAACCGCCGTGTCTAAGTAGTTACGGACTTTATTGAAAGGCTCAAAGCGATGGTCAATCACCACCAGTACAAGTGCAATGATTACCGCAATAAAAATGCGTAGCTGTAGGGATGGACCTCGCCTAAAAATTGGCTTCATGTGTGGCTAAGTTTCACTAATGTCAGAGGAACAAAAAATAGTCAAAACAGTTGGGGACAGCCCCAACTGTTTCTAAAAGGCCATTTAGTCTTCGCTAAACAGGTCGCCACCGTGCATATCAATCATTTCTAACGCTTTACCGCCACCACGAGCGACACAAGTTAGAGGATCTTCAGCAACGATAACTGGGATACCAGTTTCTTCCATCAATAAGCGATCTAAATTACGAAGAAGCGCGCCACCACCGGTTAAGACCATACCGCGCTCTGAGATATCTGAGGCCAATTCAGGAGGACACTGTTCAAGTGCTAGCATGACTGCGCTGACAATTCCTGTAAGCGGTTCTTGCAATGCTTCTAAAATTTCATTGGAGTTCATCTTAAATCCGCGTGGCACACCTTCCGCAAGGTTACGACCGCGAACTTCAATCTCGTAAACTTCATCTGTTGGGAATGCAGAGCCAATTCCATGCTTGATGCGTTCTGCTGTCGCTTCACCTATCAGTGAGCCATAGTTACGACGTACATAGTTAATGATGGACTCATCGAAACGGTCACCACCAATGCGTACAGATGAAGAGTAAACAACGCCATTTAACGAAATAACAGCGACTTCTGTAGTACCACCACCAATATCAACAACCATTGAGCCTGTTGCTTCTGATACAGGTAACCCGGCACCAATTGCTGCGGCCATAGGTTCTTCAATTAAGAAGACTTCCCGTGCGCCCGCACTTAACGCTGACTCACGAATGGCTTTACGTTCAACTTGTGTTGCACCAACAGGGACACAAACAAGGACTCGCGGACTTGGGCGTAAAAAACTGTTGCTATGAACTTGTTTGATGAAGTGTTGCAACATTTTTTCAGTCAGGAAAAAGTCGGCGATAACACCGTCTTTCATTGGCCTGATTGCCGAAATATTACCTGGTGTACGTCCCAGCATCTGCTTCGCTTCACCACCGACAGCAGCAACGCTTTTTGGCGATCCAGAGCGGTCTTGACGAATAGCAACTACAGAGGGTTCATTTAATTTTACGCCTTGTCCTTTGACATAAATAAGGGTATTGGCCGTACCCAAGTCAATAGACAAGTCATTAGAAAACATGCCACGAAATTTTTTAAACATAACGAAAGAGTTATCCTGCAAGCTGGGGACGAATTTAAACCCGTCTACTCTACCAACCACTTGAAGCGGTCTCAAGGCGTTAATGAGCTGCTTCTAAAATATGGTTAATTCATCTATTTTTCACGTACCGTACTGTACATGCTTCTTATCTAAACGAAGCAGATAAAAACCCCAAAAACAGATATTAATTGTATTATTTACCTACAGGATAAAATCACACAAAAAAACACCTATTCTTTGGTTGTTATATACTCCATCTTTTTCTTCCCAGTGTGACAAGTTATTATGGCAACAAGTTCAAATATTATTTAGTTCTTTTTATTATTGCTACACACTGGCTATTTCCAATACAAATTGGGTGAATTCGCTGAGTGTTCGCTCTATTATCTACCAGAAACGCGGCAAATTTATGTCAATATGCAAAATGAATCCGTCAAGATGCGATATTTTGCATGATAAAAGCCTATTTATGCCAGAAAAAAATAAATTTTTACAAATTAATTACAATATTAATAGCTTAAATACTGTTACTACGTCAATGAAATACACTCAAATTTTAGTCATTTTCAAAATACATATTTAATCATTATATAGGAGTGAAAGATGAAAGCTCTCGTCCTACAACAAACTGACGAAAAAATCGTCTCTGGCATTCAACCATTAACTACAGAAATGCTTCCAGCCGGAGATATTATAGTCGATATTTATTGGTCTACACTTAATTATAAAGATGCATTAGCTATTTGTGGAAAAGCGGGCGTTGTTCGCCAATACCCGATGGTACCCGGTATCGATTTTTCAGGTGTGATCCACCACAGTGAAGACCCTCGTTTCCAAGTTGGCCAACATGTACTACTGACTGGATGGGGGGGGGGTGAAACGCATTGGGGCGGGTTAGCCTCTCAAGCAAGAGTCCCCGCAAAGTATTTAACCCCTCTTCCAGAAAATTTGTCCTTAAAACAAGCGATGGTTATTGGCACCGCCGGCTTTACAGCAATGCTTTGCGTAAATGCCCTAGAAGAAGCTGGTGTGACTCCTGATAAAGGCGAAGTCATCGTAAGTGGTGCAAGCGGTGGTGTAGGTAGTACTGCCGTGCAATTACTCTCTTTATTAGGTTATGAGGTTGTCGCGATTTCAGGTCGTGAAGAAAACAGCAGCTACCTGCAAAGTTTAGGTGCCAAGAGAGTATTACCTCGTAGTGATTTCACTCATCCTGCTAAACCATTAGATAAACAGTTGTGGGCGGGTGCGATTGATACAGTAGGTGGTGAATTACTCGCTAATCTTCTTGCGCAAACACACTATAATGGGACTGTTGCCGCCTGCGGCTTAGCGGGTGGCTTCGACTTACCAACCAGTGTCATGCCATTTATTTTACGCAATGTCCGCCTACAAGGTGTAGATTCGGTTTACTATCCTGCCGCAAATCGCCCTAAAGTATGGCAACGACTCGCGGAACTTCTACCTCCGTCTTTCTATGAGCAAGTCAGCAATGAGATTAAATTAGAAGATTCTGTCGAATATGCAAAAAAATTCTTAAAAAATGAAGTGACTGGGCGTACGCTAGTCAACCTGCGAGGTTAGTCACCAATTTATTGCGGTACTTTCGCCTAAATAGGGATTACCGCACATTTTCTAAAATAAATTCGGGTATTTTCTCTGATAAGACCAGTATTTTGCTGCTATATGTCACGAAATAATTATAATGACGAACCTTGTCAGTAGAAAATCCATTTATTTTTATGATAAAAGATGACAAACGCTTAGCATCGCGTTATGTTGTCGGGCTATTGATAATATCGTCGGAGTTAGCAGCATAATGGCAGAAGATATTCACATTTTACTCTTGAATGGGCCAAACCTAAACCTGCTAGGTACACGGGAACCCGATAAATACGGCAACCAAACTCTTGCCGATATCGTATCCAAGCTGGAGTCAGAGGCTAGTCAGTTAGGGGTAAAACTGAGTCATTTTCAGTCAAACGCAGAATTTGAACTAATCGATAAAATTCATGCTGCACGTCATGATGTTGATTTTATTCTCATCAATCCGGCTGCATTCACACATACCAGTGTTGCACTACGTGATGCATTACTCGCGGTGAGTATCCCGTTTATCGAGATCCACTTGTCTAATGTGCACGCTAGGGAATCATTTCGCCAACATTCTTATTTCTCCGATAAAGCAATCGGTGTAATTTGTGGTCTAGGTGCTGATGGTTATAGTTTTGCTTTACAGGCAGCGGTTAACCGTCTGCGCCTAATTAATTCAATCCAAATATAAGAGTACGGAATCATATCCATGGATATTCGTAAAATTAAAAAGCTGATCGAGCTGGTCGAAGAGTCTGGCATTTCTGAACTGGAAATTTCTGAAGGTGAAGAGTCAGTACGTATCAGCCGCGTTTCACCTGCTTCCCAGGTTATGGCTGCACCTCAACAATATTACTCAGCACCGGTTGCACAACAACCTGCTCTGGCTAATGCGGTTGCACCATCTGAAGCTATGGTAGCGCCAGCTGCACCTGCTGCAGTTGCAGGTCACCAGGTTCGCTCACCAATGGTCGGTACTTTCTACCGCGCGCCAAGCCCTGAAGCGAAACCATTCGTTGAGATTGGTCAAACGGTCAGCGTTGGTGACCCACTTTGCATCGTTGAAGCGATGAAAATGATGAACCAAATCGAAGCAGATAAAGCAGGCGTTGTTAAAGCCATTCTGTTGCAAAACGGTGATGCAGTAGAATTTGACGAGCCATTAGTTGTCATCGAATAACGAGGCGTTTCCATGCTGGAAAAAATTGTTATTGCTAACCGCGGAGAAATCGCATTACGTATTTTGCGTGCCTGTAAAGAACTCGGCATCAAAACAGTAGCGGTTCACTCTACGGCAGATAGCGATCTAAAACACGTGTTACTGGCTGATGAAACAATTTGTATCGGCCCAGCAGCATCAGCGAAAAGTTACTTAAATATCCCTGCGATTATTTCCGCAGCGGAAATTTCAGGTGCTCAAGCGATTCACCCAGGATATGGTTTCTTGGCTGAAAACGCAGATTTTGCAGAACAAGTTGAAAACTCTGGTTTTGTTTTTATCGGTCCAAAAGCTGAAACCATCCGCCTAATGGGTGATAAAGTTTCTGCAATTAACGCGATGAAAAAAGCCGGTGTACCTTGTGTTCCGGGTTCTGATGGCCCATTAGGGAACGACACTGAAAAAAATAAAGCCATCGCAAAACGTATCGGCTTCCCTGTCATCATCAAGGCATCTGGTGGTGGTGGTGGTCGTGGTATGCGTGTCGTACGCAATGAGAAAGATTTAGAATCTTCGATCAACCTGACACGTGCTGAAGCGAAATCCGCTTTTAATAATGATATGGTTTACATGGAAAAATTCCTTGAAAACCCACGTCATATTGAAATTCAAGTCATGGCTGATGGCCAAGGCCATGCGGTTTACTTGGCTGAGCGTGACTGTTCAATGCAACGTCGCCACCAAAAAGTGGTTGAAGAAGCACCAGCACCGGGTATTACGCCTGAAATTCGCCGTAATATCGGTGAGCGCTGTGCTAATGCATGTATTGAAATCGGTTATCGCGGTGCAGGTACCTTCGAATTTTTATTCGAAAACGGTGAGTTCTACTTCATTGAAATGAATACCCGTATTCAAGTTGAACACCCAGTAACTGAAATGATCACTGGTGTAGACTTAATTAAAGAGCAACTGCGTGTTGCCTCTGGGTTACCATTATCTGTGAAGCAAGAAGATATCGTGGTGCATGGCCATGCTGTTGAGTGCCGTATCAACGCAGAAGACCCGAATACTTTCATCCCAAGCCCGGGTAAAATCACCCGTTTCCACTCACCTGGTGGTTTTGGCGTACGTTGGGAATCTCATATTTACGCAGGCTACACTGTACCTCCGTATTATGACTCAATGATTGGTAAATTAATTACCTATGGTGAAACTCGTGAAATCGCTATTTCTCGTATGAAAAATGCGTTAAACGAATTAATCGTCGATGGTATTAAAACCAATATTGAATTGCACCAAATGATTATGAACGATGAAAACTTCCAAAAAGGTGGAACTAATATCCACTATTTAGAGAAAAAACTGGGTATTGCTGAATAAGTCAGCGATAACCTGTTTAACTTATCGTCAATCGATACCGTAACGCCCTGCGTTACGGTATTTTTTTGTGTTAAATACGCTTTAGTGCACTTTTCTTCTGGTATTTTTCACACTCAGTCCACAGATTATCGTACAATTGCTGATTATTTTTATGGGAATGAAGGGGAATAACGGGTGGATAAACGTTTTCTTCAATCAAATAAAGAAGCGCGCTGGTCATTTTATTTGACTATCGCCTATCTGGTCGGCTGGGTTATTAGTGCCTACCTACCGGACAACACGCTTGGAATTACAGGGCTACCACTGTGGTTTGAATGGTCTTGTCTCATCTTACCCATCATTTTTATTTTGCTCTGCATTATGATGGTTAAACTGATTTTTAAAGACATCTCTTTGGAGGAGAATGATGCAGATTGAAGTTCTCCTGCCTCTCGTCGGCTACCTAGCTCTCGTCTTTTTGCTATCCATTTATGCATATAAAAAACGAACAAAAGGCGAGTTTTTAAATGAATACTTTTTAGGTAATCGTTCAATGGGCGGCTTTGTCCTTGCGATGACCATCACAGCAACCTATATCAGTGCGAGTTCTTTTATTGGAGGACCAGGAGCTGCCTATAAATATGGCCTAGGTTGGGTGCTATTGGCGATGATCCAACTCCCCGCGATTTGGCTTTCCCTCGGCGTGCTAGGTAAAAAATTTGCTATTTTGGCGCGTCGCTATAATGCCGTTACACTCAACGATATGCTGTATGCACGCTACCAAAGTCGGTTTTTAGTGTGGTTTGCCAGTGTTAGCCTACTCATTGCCTTTTTTGGCGCGATGACAGTGCAATTTATTGGTGGTGCGCGCTTATTAGAAACAGCAGCAGGTATTCCATATACTTACGGGTTAATAATTTTTGGGGTATCTATCGCACTCTATACCGCAATTGGTGGGTTTAGAGCCAGCGTCCTGAATGACGCACTGCAAGGCCTAGTGATGCTTTTAGGTACGGTGATCCTGCTGGTTGCAATTATTTACCATGCAGGTGGTTTACCCGCAGCCATAGAAAAAATGCATACCATAGACCCAAAATTGGTTTCGCCTGAAGGTGCAGATGACATTTTAAGCGGGCCATTTTTAGCTTCGTTTTGGGTTTTAGTCTGTTTTGGGGTGATTGGTTTACCTCATACTGCGGTACGTTGTATTTCATATAAAGACAGTAAAGCAGTTCATCGAGGTATTATTTTGGGAACCATCGTCATGGCGATACTGATGTTTGGTATGCACTTTGCGGGAGCTCTCGGTCGTGCAATTTTACCTGACCTCACAATCCCAGACCAAGTGATCCCTACTTTGATGGTACAAGTTCTACCACCATTTGCAGCGGGAATTTTCTTAGCGGCACCGATGGCCGCAATTATGTCAACGATCAACGCACAACTACTACAGTCCTCGGCAACCATCGTAAAAGATATCTATCTGAATACCATGCCAACACAAATCAAAAATGAAAAGCGTCTTGCACGGATCTCTAGCCTTTCCACTTTGGTCTTAGGTGCATTGCTTTTAGTTGCAGCATGGAACCCGCCTCAGATGATTATCTGGCTGAATTTACTGGCTTTTGGTGGTTTAGAAGCTGTTTTCTTGTGGCCATTAGTCCTCGGGCTCTACTGGGAAAAAGCCAATGGAACAGGTGCTATCAGTGGTATGGTCATCGGAGGCGTCAGTTATGCCGTACTGGCTAGCTTTAAAATTGAGATCATGGGTTTCCATGCCATCGTTCCCTCACTGGTTTTTAGCCTTGTTGCCTTCCTTCTAGGTAATCTTTTTGGCAAAAATCCAGTACAATCACCAGCAAACGAACAGGTAACTAGCACTCACTGATTCCTATCTACTGATAGGTGAATTTGGCGTTACCTAATGTAAATGAACAAATGCAATGCTCTAGATAATTCGCGTCATAGATAGGCGGCAAACGAGCTAATCCCTAGGAGCATACACCAGTATGTGACTAGGGTTAGCAGCCAACAACGCTATGGCGTGAAGAATGACGAGCATTTTAGAAGAGAAAAACAATGCCTTGGATACAAATAAGACTAAACTCAACCGCAAAAGATGCCGAAGCCCTTGGCGATGAGTTAATCGAAAGCGGTGCTGTGTCTGTCACCTTTCAAGACAGCCACGATACTCCTGTTTTTGAGCCGCTTCCGGGGGAAACACGTCTTTGGGGTGACACCGATGTCATCGGTCTATATGACGCAGAAACCGACATGAAATTTATCATCGCTCAACTAGAAAATAGCCCGATATTGAGTCCAGGTTTTATTCATAAAATCGAACAATTAGAAGACAAAGATTGGGAAAGAGAATGGATGGATAACTTTCATCCGATGCGCTTTGGGGAGCGCTTGTGGATCTGCCCAAGTTGGCGCGATGTGCCCGATCCAACGGCAGTCAACGTAATGTTAGATCCTGGCCTCGCTTTTGGTACTGGCACGCATCCAACCACCTCATTGTGCCTCCAATGGTTAGATGGCCTTGATCTAGAAGGTAAAACTGTGATCGATTTTGGTTGCGGATCTGGGATTTTAGCGATCGCCGCATTAAAATTAGGTGCCGCTCATGCGATCGGGATCGACATCGACCCTCAAGCTATCACTGCAAGCCGCGATAATGCGCAACGTAACGGTGTTTCAGAGCGTTTATCCCTATACCTACCAAAAGACCAGCCTAATGACTTACAAGCTGATGTCGTGGTTGCTAACATCCTTGCTGGCCCATTGCGTGAGCTCGCCCCGATGATTAGCGTGCTACCCCGCCCAGGTGGGTTATTAGGTCTTTCTGGCGTGCTCGCCACTCAAGCAGAAGGAGTGGCTGACGCTTATCGTTCAACTTTTGAAATCGACCCTGTTGCTGAAAAAGAAGAATGGTGCAGGATTACGGGTGTCAAGCATTTTTAATGAGTTTTTTTATTAAAATTAGAGAATAATTTCTTTGAAAACAACGCCAGAATAGATTATCTTATAGCTCAAATATTGCTCAATAGCTGGCGATAATCTGTTCTGCACGAGATTTGAACAGCACAACAGTTATTTTAATAAATCGTTATAATACCTACTTAACTATTTGTTAAATATAACTAATTTTATAATTGCAAAGATGCAAGATAAAAAAATTAGTGATAAATAACCGTTTGCTCAAAGTTTGTCCTTTCATATCTCGTAAAAAATGCGTAATATACGCGCCCTTGCAGTCACAGTATGGCCCCCATTTAGTTATGCGAATCGGACAATATCAGTTGAGAAACTGTCTTATTGCTGCCCCCATGGCAGGCATTACAGATAAACCGTTTAGGTCGCTCTGTTATGACATGGGTGCTGGGATGACAGTATCAGAGATGCTTTCTTCTAATCCTCAAGTTTGGAAGACCGACAAATCTAGACTCAGAATGGTTCATCGCGATGAACTTGGGGTTCGTTCCGTGCAAATAGCTGGCAATGATCCCGATGAAATGGCTGCCGCGGCTCAAATCAACGTTGAGAGTGGCGCTCAAATCATCGATATCAACATGGGCTGTCCAGCTAAAAAAGTGAATCGTAAGCTTGCAGGCTCTGCACTACTACGCTATCCAGACATCGTTAAATCGATTCTTGAAGGTGTCGTCAAAGCAGTGGATGTGCCTGTCACCCTTAAGATCCGCACAGGCTGGTCACCTGAAGAGCGAAACTGCATAGAGATTGCCAAATTGGCCGAAGATTGCGGCATTCAAGCTCTCACTATTCATGGCAGAACTAGAGCCTGTCTGTTTAATGGGGAAGCTGAATATGACAATATTCGGGCAGTTAAGCAGACTGTTACCATTCCGGTTATTGCCAATGGCGACATTACTGACCCGCTAAAAGCCAGAGCTGTTTTAGACTACACAGGGGCGGATGCCTTGATGGTAGGCAGAGCGGCTCAGGGAAGACCCTGGATCTTCCGGGAAATCCAGCATTATCTGGACACAGGTGAAATATTGCCACCAATGCCAATGGCAGAGGTAAAGCGTATTATGCTAGCGCATGTACAGGAATTGCACGACTTTTACGGTCAAGGCAAAGGAGCCCGTATAGCGCGCAAACATGTTTCTTGGTACTTAAAAGAACATGCACCTGATGACCAGTTTCGGCGCTCATTCAACACCATTGAGGATGCCAGCGAACAGCTGGAGGTGTTGGAAGCATTTTTTGAAAATTTTTGCGTAAATAAAGATAAGAGCTGACAGAACTATGTTCGAACAACGCGTAAATTCTGACGTACTAACCGTTGCTACTGTAAATTCACAAGATCAAGTAACTCAAAAACCGTTACGTGACTCAGTTAAGCAAGCACTGAAGAACTATTTTGCTCAATTAAATAATCAAGATGTTAATGATTTATATGAGCTGGTATTGGCTGAAGTAGAACAGCCTTTGTTGGACATGGTTATGCAATATACCCGTGGAAACCAGACCCGTGCAGCCCTGATGATGGGTATCAACCGCGGCACTCTGCGTAAGAAACTGAAAAAATACGGCATGAACTAATCCTAGTCGGTTAATGCAGTGTTTTTGTGAGCCCTCACTGTGATGCAGTGAGGGCTTTTTATTTGCAAAAAATAATGTGCTAGACCGTTTGTGTGGATAAATTGAACTGCTGAACCGCTTGTTGTAATTCTTGCGTTTGCCCCGCTAATGAACTAGCTGCAGTTGCCACTTGTTCAACTAAAGAGGCATTTTGCTGTGTAACGCCGTCCATCTGTGTAATCGCGACTCCAACTTGGGCTATTCCTTTGCTCTGCTCTTCTGAAGCCACGGTGATTTGCTCCATAATTGCTGTTACCTCATTAATTCCCTGTAAGATATTCTCCATCGTTTTTCCCATTTCATTCACCAAACCCGTTCCTTTCTGAACGCAAGCTCCTGAATCGGCAATTAGTCGTTCAATTTCCATCGCGGCTTCCGCACTGTGGCTCGCTAACTTGCGCACTTCCGCAGCGACTACCATAAAACCGCGTCCATGCACACCAGCACGAGCCGCTTCGATAGACGCATTGAGCGCTAAGATATTCGTTTGAAAACTAATATCGTTAATCATGTTGATAATATCTGCTATTTTTTGTGAGCTTTGGGAGATTTCAGTCATGGTCACGACAACAGAATCAACAATGCTATTCCCTTTATTAGCGACCACGAACGCTTCGCCTACTAATTGATTAGCTTGGTGTGTGTTTTCCATATTCAGTTGAACTGCAGCGGTAATTTCCTCCATACTCGCAGCCGTCTCTTCTAAAGCGGCGGCCTGCTCTTCTGTTCGAGATGAAAGATCGCTATTACCGTTTGAAATCTCACTTGCCCCCAGATAAATATTTTCACTTCCTTGTCGGATTGTATTGACCGATTCACTTAAATCTTTTCTCATCCCTTCAAGTATTGGAAATAATTTTCCTACACAGCTGTTTCCGAATGGCTGTACAGGATGGCTTAAATCCCCTTTCGCAATTTGAGTAAAATGTTGCCTCAGTAGCCCTAATGGTTTTTGCATCATCTCTGCCATATAGCGATCCGTAAAAATGAGCATGAAGATCCCTAATATTGCAGTGACGATCATGACCACTTGTGTAATATCTATCACGCTATCAACATTCTGCCGAGTATGGCTGATCAATTCATCAGCCGCCTGATTAAATTGCTGAATTGAAGCGCCAAAAGCTCGGCTTAATGCAGGTGTTACATTATGGGCATGCGCTAAATATTTGTCCGAATCGTTGTCCATACTCAATGCGAGTTGAGGCGTGACGCCATCATCTAGCAGTGATTGCCAATTATTGATCACCAAATCTGATACTTCAGGATCCATCGGTCCAGGAGAAATCGACTTCATTTGCTCTAAATATTTCCCCATATTGGACATCGCTTCTTTTACAGGGGCATAATCCACATCTTTCCCTTGGCTTTTACTTTCCATGACTCTAGTTAGTCGTGTGACAAAACGAAAATACTGATCATTTCCTTGACTAAGGACGGTCATTTGTTGCACCAATTGCCTATCAATATCATTTCCATCAGCAATGCGTGATAATGACCAACCACTGTATACATTCGTTCCCCCCAAGATCAAACACAAAATACTTAATAATACGAAGACCACAGTGCGAATTGAGTAATTTCGAAGTTTCTGCATAGAATTTCTCTTTTGGTGGGATAATCTGACAATATTTAACTTTATCGGCGCTATAGAAAAATATTTTAATCCCTAGATTTGATTAACCAGCACTCGATATAGGTAAAAATACTTACATTTCAAGAGGGTTACTATTTGATTTTGGGAATCAGAGAAAATTAAAAATTTGAAATTAATTTGAGTAATTTGAAGTAGATCGCTAAATGAGAGCATCCAACCTGAGTAAATGTCCCCCTATCTCTATTTTCACACCTAACCTCGCGTAAAAGTTACTATCCACTCAGTAAGATATACCGCCTAAGTCAACAATTTATTTCCACTTAAATCAAATAATTAGCCATATTATAAATTGTTTTAAATTAATTGATCTTGAAATCAATAACAATATAATAAGATTGATTATCATTTGCATTATCATTACAAAAGGCAAGCCTACTCCAATGAAAAACATTTCCTCCGTTGGAAACAATATGGTTAAATTTAAGCCAAATTTTATTTGTTTCATTATTTTATCAACACTTTCTTTTACGACTCATGCAACCAATAAAGAGCTTGAATCATCACAGCTTCAAGAAGCTGCTGATGCAATTGAGCTACAAGATAGCTATGCACGACCTGACTATGTTGAAATTGAACGTTTACGAGATACCAAGCAAATTATTGTTATTTCAAAAGAAGATATTCAAGGCAAAGGAAACCGCACAATCTCTGATGTGCTTAAATCTGTTCCTGGTATTAGTGTCGATACCTCTGGGCAGGGCAACATAGACTTGCGGGGGCAAGGGGCTGAAACCTCACAACGTAACCTACAAGTGTTACTCGATGGGGCTCCAATTACCACATTAGCAAATCACCCTTATACCACTAACTACGATATTATTCCCGTTGAACAACTTGAGCGTATTGAAATCATTCCCGGTGGCGGAAGCGTTATTTACGGCTCAGGGACTGCAGGTGGAGTCATTAATATAACGTCAAACCTGAGAAGTATGGCTAATCCCAAAACAAGTGTTTTATCTGAATGGAACTCAGAAGGATATCGCTTAAATGCTAATTTGGGAGCTCGGGTGAGTGATACCTTTTCAATTTTAGGTACTGCCAGTAAACTAAACCGTGATCTTTACTATAAAGATACCTACCGTAATTCAGAATATTATTCACTAGGCGGTAGATGGGATCTGACTCCAGATCAAAGCCTCATGTTGAGAGGAAGTCATCTCACTGAAAGTTCTCAGTACGTAAAAACGCTCACATCACGTAATATCAAAAAGTATGGTAAAGACTACGTTCCACCAGACAAAACCGTCACTGTCGGTATTGATGAGAATGGTAAACTAATTAAAAAAACGATCAGTGGTTATTTGATCGGTGACCGCGAAGTCGATAGCTATAATTTAAGTTACCAAAATGCATTTACGGAAAAACTCAATTTTGCTACAGATGTTTTCTACACTGATGGTTTTTATACTAATAATGCCAACTGGGAACAAAAAGTTAATCAAAAAAGCCACGGAACAAAAATCAAATTAGATATCGGCTATCTCGATGATAGCAATCTACTTTTTGGCATAGATTATGCCAAACAAAAGGCTTCTATTCATTATATTGGGAGCTATAAAAAAGATAGTAAAGGCCGATATTATGGGGTTCCTCATAATTTTGATTATGATAAAACAACAAAGGCAATTTATGCCCTTAACAGTCTTAAATCAGATCAATTTGTATTTACCCAAGGGTTGAGACGTGAATTGTCGGAATGGTCATTTGATAAAAGTGGCACAGTAAATGGGTCTGGCACTTCAGACCGTTGGAATACGGCAGCTGAACTTTCTCTTGCTTACCTTTATCGTGATACTGGCCGAATTTATGGGCGATATGAACGAGGCTACACCCTTCCCGATGGCTTGCAAATCAGCGACCAATCTGTCGTTAATGGTGAGAAAATTTATACTCCGACTAAGGCAGAAGATGAGAAATATGACTTATTTGAGATCGGTTTAAGAGATAAATTAGCATTTAGTACTGTCAATATCACATTCTGGACATCTAATACGAATAACCAGCTAAATCGTATTTATCTCACTAGTGTCAATGATGCGAAGACAATGAATTTGTTGAAAACTCGCCGTTGGGGAGCCGATGTTGACTTCCAACAAACGCTCGGTAATTTCACCTTCCAAGAATCATATTCATGGCTCAGAGGACGTTCTGATTATAACAATCATGGCCGCCAGTTTTTGGAAGAAAACGGCAAAAATACCATTGATTACACGAAAAGTGGTTTAACTAAAGTGCCAGAGCACTCCGTTAAACTAAAAGTAAAATACGATTTTACCGATGATTTATCGGGAGACATTCAGTATACCTATTATGGTTCGTACAATAATTTCCTTTCTGATGCCAATAAAGAAGAAGATGGCGTAGTTAAATCACGTGAACTCATTGACCTCAGTGTTCGTTACGCGCCGATTGAACACATCGAATTATATGGCGGGGTCACTAACTTAATGGACAAAACTTACTACGACTATGTTACCGCAGGTTATGGCTCATTAATTCCTGGAAATGAGCGCTCATTTTTTGCAGGCATTAAAGCTACCTATTGATTAAAACAGGAAATGTTTCAGTGACTATAAACCCGTTTTTTCGTTATAAACTTGCTTTAGCACTGTCACTCGTTATCCATATTATTGCCATTATGTTTATCGCCCTACAAACAGGTAGGGCAGTACCTATAATCGAGGGTGTGGAAACGATAACTCTATCTCTAGGGGGACAAATGGGCTCCTCAGGGGGCACAGGAGAGCAGAGCAATAAAAAACAAGTGCAATCACATGAAGTTATATCAGAATCCCCTTCAAAGGCTGAAGCTGCTTCCCAACAGAAGCAGATGAGCAAGTCTCAACCTAATGAAAGTAAAATACCTTCAAAAACTCAACTTAAAAATTCATTGATTCCTGTGAATATTCCCGTTGATAACACGGTTGAATCGCCTTTACTCACACAAAAAACAAAAGAAAAAACAAAACCGAAAATCAGTCAGTCCGTACAAGGGAAAAAGCCAAAAGAACAAAGTAAGCTACTGAACAATAACACTAAAAATAACACAGAAAATCAACTTATTGCCAATAAGATAAGCCATGAAACGCAGCAAGGCTCACAAGAAGCAGCTAAAGAAATACCACTCCATTCAACTGCTGAAAATCAATCTTCCACAAGCCCATCAGCTTCAGAAAGTGGTCAAAGTGGTAAAGGGAATAATAGATTATCTGGTAATAGCCAATTTGCTGCTAATGGTGATGGCAGCTATACCGCACTCGGTTCGAGTGGTATTTCCTATACAATTTTACAGGATGCGGCTCCTAGGTATCCGAAAGAGGCTCGTTCCTTAGGCTATACAAAAGTTGTTAAAGTGCAAATTCGGTTATTAGTTGGATTAGATGGTCAAATTGAATCCGTTGAAATACTAAATAACAAAATTCCTGATTTAGGTTTTAGAGAAGAAGCGGTTAAAGCAATTAAAAAAATGGCCTTTAAACCCATTATTTATCAAGGTCAAAATATTAAAATGTACTTTAAAAAAACCGTTATATTTCAATATTAGCCTACAATCCGCCATATCGTTGGATAGAAAAAAGGTACAGCGAACCCTCACTGTACCTTTGCAGTTATTTTACAGCTTGTATTTTGAAAAATTAACGGTATATCGGTAACAAATTAAACTGCGCTAACAATTGGCAAATAATGCCGACTACTCCAAAGGCGATAACGGCATAGATTAACCCTTTTCCGCCCCACACTTTGAATCTCGAATCAGGAAAACGCTCTCTTACCTTTAATGCCATAACTGCAGGGCAAATAATCGCCCAGATACATGCAGCCATACCTGCATATGCTATTGCGATTAAAAAACCATTTGGAAATAACATGCAAAGAATAAGAGGAGGCAAGAAGCATAATAATGCAGATTTCATTCTACCTGATGGGTTGTCCTTAAAATTCAACGAAGCAAGAATGTAATCAAATAACCCAATTGCAACACCTAAGAATGAGCAAAATACAGCACTAATAGAGAACCACAGTAAGAATGTCGCAATATTTTTGCTATTCAGTACCGCATATAGTGATTCAATAAAAGCATCTAAATTACCACCTTTATTAATTATTGTTAAAAACTCTGCCCGCGGTAGATTTCCCATTGTCCCCATGATCCAGAGAAAATAGAGCACCAATGCCAATACACAACCGATAATACAACTTTTAACGACCTTTCTTTCATTCTCATGATACAGCTTGTACAAACTACAAACATTCCCATGATAACCAAAAGAAGTAATTGCATAAGGAATAATAATAAAAACAAAAGGTAATAACGCTGTTTGTCCTCCTTCAACGGGGGAAGTTAATAGTAAATCTGTTTTTACGATAAAAAATAAACCGGAGAAAGCTAAAATAAACAGAATTATTTTAATGAATAAAAATAATGATGTTAGACGACTTGCCCCTACACCACTCCACCAGATGCTCGCACCTAGAATTAATGTAAAAATAATAAATATTAATCTTAAATTAATATTGTATCCGTAAATGGCGGCAGCTTCTTTAATAACTGAACCTGCTGCTGATATATAGGCATAAATTAGTATGTAGAGTACAAATATTAATGCCATATTTGCAATATAGCATGCCCATCTGGGTAATAATTCTTTAGAGATAAAAAAGTAATTCGTTCCTGCTCCATATTTCGATATACATTCTAAAATATAAATCCCTGAATGAAACATAAAAAAGCAAACAACTAACAAGATAACTACAGAGTTAATAAACCAAGCTCCAGCCATAATAGTAGGCAAGCTAAACATCCCCGCCCCAATCATGGCACCGCCTAGCACAAAACCCCCTACCATTATGGAGGGTTCTTTTTTGGCTGCCGAATTATTCATGGTGTTTACCTTAAGAATAAGGATGAGGTTCCCGCATTGCACGGGAACCATACGAGCGACCTATTATTTAATTGGTTTTAATCTAGCAGTAAAGTGTCTTAATACTGGCGGTTCATATTCAAAATCCAGCCCTTTGAGGGTTGCAAATTTATCTTTTAAACCAATCAGAGCATCTGCAATGTAATCCATATGGTCATTGGTATAAACACGTCTTGCAATGGTTAACCGCATAAACTCCATATCTGCGTGTTTTTGCTTACCAGTTTCAGGATCACGCCCTAATAAAAATGAACCAATTTCAACCGCACGGACACCTGATTCTAAATAAAGTGCGTTAATCACCGCTTGGGCAGGGAACTGATCACCAGGAATATGAGGAACCAGCTTTTTACAATCGACAAATACGGCATGTCCCCCTGTAGGATATTGAATTGAAATTCCACCTTCACGTAAGCGGTCACCTAAATATTTAACTTGGCCAATACGATAATGTAGATATTCTTCTCCAGCCCCTTCTTCAAGACCTTGTACCATTGCAGCCATATCACGACCCGCTAAACCGCCATAGGTCACGAAGCCTTCCATTGGTACACAACGTTGTCTTGCCAGCGTAAAGATTTTCTCGTCATTTTTAATACAAACCAACCCACCAATATTTAATAATGGGTCTTTTTTCGCTGACATCGTTAATGCATCAGCATATTTATACATATCAAGAATAATTTCTTTAATAGTCGAGTTTTTATATTTAGGGTCGCGCTCTTTAATAAAATACGCATTTTCACAGAAACGTGCAGAATCCATGACAACAAAGATATTATGCTGTTTAGCTATTTCATAAACTTCTTTCAAATTCGCCATTGATACTGGCTGACCGCCTGCACTATTACAAGTTACAGTAGATACAATTGCGACTACGTTTTCTGCACCATGCTCAGCAATATTATCTTTTAATTTTTGGATATCAAAATTGCCTTTCCAGTCATCGTAAGTATCCGAGTCATAGGCTTTTTCGGTAACAATATTAATTGCTTTACAACCGTTTAATTCAACATGAGCTGCTGTTGTATCAAAGTGGAAATTAGAAATAAAGACCGGTTTTTTAGCTCCACCTTGTTCCTGTTTTACTTTTAATAAAACAGGGAATAACATATTTTCAGCACCACGACCTTGGTGAGCAGGAATGACATAATCATAGTCAAACATCTCTTTCACTTTATCTTTTAAATCATAATAGTTACGAGATCCTGCATATGCCTCATCACCGGTGATCATTGCTGCCCATTGGTGGTCACTCATCGCATTGGTGCCTGAGTCAGTTAATAAATCAATATAAACTGCACTACTTGGTAATAAGAATGGGTTATATCCCGCTTCTTTTAACGCCGCTTCACGTTCTTCTCTTGATGGAATACGGATATTTTCTACCATTTTAATACGGAATGGTTCTACAATTCTTTTAGCCATGATAATACCTTTAATTTTTCATTAAATAATAAATATTAGAGATCTAACCTATAGTTAAATAAGTTAAAAAAATTTTAAGAAAGGAAAAGAGAAAGGTTATTTGTTTGGAAAGAAGAAGGCTAAAGAAATATCAATATTGAACCATTTCTTCATATAGAAGAAATACCTTGATATAAGTGATTCGTTTAACAAGAACATACTATGACTCCTATCAACGAGAAATTAGTACAACCGACTATTATTATATATATAACAGTTGGGTTACCAAAGTAATCGCTATTGTCATAATATTGTACCTATATCACACTATTAGTGAGATAGACTAGAACAACTTGATTCAAGTCACAGTATTAACTCATATATTAAATAAGAGTTTAATATTATTATTTTTAGTTTAATCATCCCAATTAAAAAAACGTATAAACAATGTAAAACGATAATTAAATAAGTTAATTTCACTTAAATAATATTTAACTTAAATAAAATGGGCAAAATATTTTATTCTATTTCGCCCATTATTCAATAATTAATAATTACTGAGCATCTTTACCATATTTAGGCGATCTAGGCCCATATAAGATACCATTAGGCTTACCTGCAGATAATAACCTGACACTTGTTATACCTGCAATTGCATAGCTTTTATCTGTCATTGTATCTACGATTTGGTTAACAACAGCAGATACTAACGCCCCAATAATACCATTTGACGAGGAATTATTTTCAGCACTAGATGCAGTCGCTGAGCCACTCCATAATAACGTTCCTGTTCTAGCGTCAACCAATTTCGCATCCGCAGTGACACGAGTATCACTAGAAATAACCTGATAACTTGTACCGTATTCAGTGATATTCAAGTAAAGTACGGCATCATTACCAAAAATTTCGCGCAATTTTGCAGGTGGAACAGCTTGAATGTCACCTGCATTTGTCATCCCATTTTGCTTAAATGTTTCCTCAACAACAGCAACAGGGAAAACATAGTAGCCAGCCTCAGCTAAAGGAAGAGTCGCTTGTGATAATAAACCATGACTTGCTTGTACTTCTGGTGAACTGTTTTGTGGTAATAGCACCAGAATACTTTTAGGCTTACTTTGATTAAATGCCGTGTAATCAACTTTAGTTGGCTGAGCACATCCCGTTAATAACCATGTCATCACCAATCCGCAGACTATAAGTAAATGTTTCATTTTACTTTTCCTTTATTTTTCATGAGAAAATCCATGTAAGCCGCAGATTCTGGATACAATGCTTTTTCCGCAGTAAATTCTTGCATTGCAAGATCAACCGCTCCAGTTGTTGAATACAATAACCCTAAATGCGCATGCAACCCTGGCGGAGTTGCTAAACCTTTTGCTTTGCTCATTTCCAAATTCTTTTTCAAAGCTTGAATTTGTTCTTGAGGGCCAGTTTCTGTTTGTTGGTAATATTGGTAGACCGTTGTTTGATAACCATCCCAGTTATATAGTGGTTTGGGTTCATTAGCGCAGCCATTTAATAAAATTACGCCGGCTACCATAGCCAATAATTTAATTTTCATCGTATTTCCTTATTTAGCTGGCTGCCATGCACCACTTTCTATACCAGAAACTAAGTTATTTACCGCTTCCCTAATTGCTAAATCTAATACTTTACCATTCAATGTTGAGTCATAACTGGCAGTGCCACCAAAACCAATCACTTCTCTATTTGATAATTCATATTCACCAGCACCTTGTGAAGAAAAGACCACTTCAGATGTTTGAACATTAACAACGTTTAAATTGACTTTGGCATACGCTACTTGTGATTTACCACGACCTAAAATACCGAATAACTGGCGATCCCCAACTTCTTTTCGTCCAAATTCAGTAACATCACCAGTAATTAAATAAGTTGCACCTTTTAACTGTTGCGATTGACCTTTAATACCAGCTTCTTCTTTAAGTTCTTGCATATTTGCACGGTCTAATACATTAAAACGACCCGTTTGCTGTAAATGTGTCATCAAAATGGTTTTAGATTGATTACCTAAACGATCAACCCCATCAGAGAAAATACCATTCATATAACTAGAGCGATTATCAAATTTCCCTATTGATATTGGGCTTTTTGGGCCTGAATATTGAGTATTATATGTCGCAACTTTTTCTACGGCTAAAGAACGAGAAGATTCTTTAGCACAACCACTTAATAATGCACTTGCAATAAGAATAGATGCAATGCTGATTTTGGATATATTCATTTAGCTATCTCAATTAAAATAAAATTAGAATTAGAATTAATTTTGCATTGCTATTTTGCATTAAATGAAAAGTAGGGTCTAGTCAATCTTACTTATTTTTTATCTGACATTTAGTTTGTTTTTTAATGACTGCAATACTCATAAAGTAACCAAGGTTTACTAATATTTAATCAAATGGTTGATTAAATATTAATACATCTATAAAGAATAATTAGCTAGTAATCTTTAATGATGATATTGAATATCATCATCTATAGTTAATACTATATATTATTAACTACATTTCTTTTATTTTTATTATATATTTCTAATTATACAACTTACTTCCATATAATGAGTTAAAATCGTTTAATTTTTATCTATTTTTAGTCTATCATTAAAACGTACTCTTCCTCTCCTTAAACTGCAAACTATACCTATTTTAGTATTAGCTTAACCTTTAAATAACAATAACAAAAAAGATAGGGAAAACCCTATCCTTATTGAATGAGAACACACTAAATCATCTTTACGCATCAATGCAATGATTGATAAGAAACTTGTGCTCCTTTAGTCAGCGCACTTTCATTTGAATAAGTACTTTCTATTTCAATCAAGGATTGGTCCGCCATATTGTATATTTTGTTATACAAAGGAAACTGAGGACGATAACGGATCTCTTTCGTGGAAAAATCCATCATTAAATATTGTTGCGAACCTCTAACTATATTCGAAACAATTAAACCTTGATTGCCGACTTCTAAGCTGTTCATGTGGTTATAACCGCTTTCTGCCATCACCTCAAAATTACCATTAGTATGAAATTGCATCAAAGAAAATAAGCGACGTGAGGGCTCTTGAGCAACCACAAAAATATCACCATTACGATTTTGTGCAGCTTCATTAATTCTAACAGGCAACCATTTGCTACTAATAACCTGCTTAGTCGGGATATCCATGATAACTTCTAATGAGCCCATTTGATTACCATAGCTGTACCACATTACGATTTTATCTCGATATGTTGCATAAGAAAAATTTGAATTTCCTTCAATTTCTTCAGGATATAATGACTTGGCTAAATCTCGAACATTCATAAAATGTTCCCATGTCATTCCTTTATCAGCACTGATAAAAATATTTTCATTATCCGCAACAACATAGAAAGGAGAGCTTTTAGATAAGTAGATTTTTCCCATAATCAACGTTGAAAATAGCTTGCCAGTTTTTTTACTCCAAGGTGTAAATTCACTCACTGAAAAATCAGTTAAGTTAATTTTTTGATAGCCATCACTGAACATCATTAAACATTGTTTTCTTTCACAAACTGCATTATAGAAACTTTGATCGCTATAAGTGATAAAATGCACGCCATTATTATCTGCAAATAAAATCTGGTTATCATATTCGCTTGAAGGCATATAAGTATTATAAGAAGAGTAATAATAATTAGAACGGCCACTTTTTTTAGCTACAATTAACATCCCATTTTCAGCTGGAAATGTCGTTGTAAAATCATAGCTTCCAATTGGAGAGCTATTTTCATTATGGTTTTGCCATTGCCAATCTTCCGTGCTACCTCGAGTAAAAATAAAGAAAGTGAAAAATAAACAGAGCACAAAGATAAAAGTTACAATAAGAAACCGCTTACTGAGAAATGGGTTCATGAACGCACCTCCGTCACATAATCTGTTTTACCGTGCTGCCGACGAAGTTGTTTTAATAAATATTGAGATTGATAGTAAGCATTACCACGTTTTGATACTTTAAAATAAATCGCCACACATAAAGCAATAAGGAAACTTATTCCTAATAAAATGGTTCCAGAAAAACTGATATACATGACACCAGTATCAATAATGTTCATCCAGTCCCAATGATCCCAATAACCGCCTTTTTCAAAGGTTTCACTAATAGATAATCCACCTACAACTAGAATGAAAATAGCCAAAATGCAACAAATGAAACCCCATAAACCAGTATAAAACCCTCTTTCTTGTGGTGCTCCTTTGCCAATCAGGCTGTAGGCAAGCCCATCCTGATGGTTATAAATACCAAAAATCACCTGTTCTTTTGAATGCTCTTGAATATTTTTATGGAAAACTTCAAGTTCATCACCTTGAGCAATAAATAGATTATGGTTGTTGAATAAGGGTTCATTTGCTGACACTAGAACATCCATATGGCTTTTATTTATCTGTAAACCGATATGATTGAGTTTTTGCTCTGCATCCCCTCTCGCAACAGTTAAGCTAAGGGTTGATGTAATATTAACCTTCCCACGGGTGACGAGTAATGACGCTTTATCACGATAGTTATCTACTGATTTACGTAATTTATTGGCTTTATTTTTTGAGCTTTTAATTCCTAAAATTTCAATTTGTTGCCCTTGTTCACTCTTTTGATATTGCCCATCAATAACTAAATCCAACGCTTTTAAAATTGATTTTCGTTTTGGACTTAAAATATGTTTAGTTTCGGCCAGTGCAAGAGCAAACAAAACTATTCCACCAAAGGCAGCACAACCTAAAAGTGAGACTAAGATAATCATTAAGAAGCTATCATCTGCATTAATAAAACAGTAATACACTGCAGGTATCAGGGCCATTAAGACTAACGAAATTAAATACTGTTTTCCTAGTGAGCGATTAAAACCAATGGTTCTATCTGGCTCAAGTCGACCATGCTTTTCATGGTAAACCCACTCAGCCCAATAACTACCATCATTCATCTCTTCTGCACAAATAACCAAGGTATCGCCTTGTTGTAAACGTTCTAAAAAAATTTCGCTATTTGAAAAGTCACCTTGATTAAAGAAAAATACCTTTTGGGAGGCAATCAATCTTACCATTCCCATTGGGCTGACATTTTGATAGTCACATTGAGTAAGACTGACATGGAAATATTGAACTCGCATGAATAAATGCCTATTTCGCTAAGTAAATTTAACATTATGATAATAAATAAAGGTATATAGCCCTAGTAAAACTTACCTTATAATTAAATAATTCAGATAAGGACGAGCACCTTAAACAACTATTTAACTCAGGTTAATCATTAGAAATAGGTATCTCCTACTAGCAAAGCCAGTAATTACTGATAAACTTGCATTCAATACAAAGTTTGTGAGTGAAATGTGGCAATAAAACAATGTTACCACTCCTTCCTTTAACAATAATTTTGAATAACAGCGATGACATTACAACCTGCATATAAGCAAATTCAGTCTTACATTTTACGCAGTATTGATTTAGGTATTTTTAAGCCTGAAACACAAATACCGACAGAATTAGAGCTATGTGCTCAATTCAATGTAAGCCGTATGACCGTGAATAAAGCCATTTCAGAGTTAAGTCAAAAAGGGATCCTACATCGTATTGCGGGCAAAGGCACATTTGTCGCCACTCAAAAACATGAGCTCCCCGTAACAAAAGCGTTTGATATTTTTGATGAGATCTCAACAAGTGGTAATAAATATAGCGGCCACCAGATGCAACTAAAAATTATTCCCGCATCAGCAGAAATTGCACTACAGCTCGGGATTAGTGAAGGAAGTGATGTGGGCTATTGTAAAGTACTACATTTTGAAAACGATATTCCTTTAATGTTAGAAGAACGCTATGTTAACCACGCCATTGTGCCCGACTTTGTTAAGCAAAAATATGGTGACACTGAAACTCCTAGCGGTTATTTGCAACGCCATTTTCCTGTCAGTGAAATGGAACATACCATTGAAGCTGCATTGGCCACAAAATCTATTGCTCAATCATTATCAATTAAAGAAAACTCACCTTGCTTACAACTTAGCCGTCGCACTTGGACAGGTAACACTCTAATTAGCTATGTTAATATGATCACAGCTGGCTCGCGTTACAAATTAAAATTACATTCTCGAATTGAGAATTAATGCAAAAATAAAAAAATGGGGCAAAATTGCCCCAAAGCGACTGATAAAACAAAAATATCAAGCACAACTACATCACAATAAATTCGTTTTACATTCCTTGATAAATAGGCCCTTCCCCTCCTTGGGGAGCAGTCCAGGTGATATTTTGTAACGGATCTTTAATGTCACAAGCCTTACAATGCAGGCAGTTTTGCGCATTAATTTGCAGTTTTTCCTCGCTTTTATTCCCTACAATTTCATAAACTCCCGCGGGGCAATAACGCGTCTCGGGCGCAGCATATTTCATTAAATTAACTTGGATAGGGACATTAATATCAGCCAGTTTTAAATGGCAGGGTTGTTCTTCTTCATGGTTAGTATTCGATAAAAATACGGAAGAAGACTTATCAAACGTTAATTTACCATCGGGTTTTGGGTAATCTATCGGTGTAAAACCCTTGGCTTCCTTTATTCCTTCATGATCCGATTGTTTTAATTTCAACGTCCACGGGGTACACCCCTTAAATAACAGTTGTTCTGCACCAAATAGTATTGAACCAACCACTAGCCCTTTTTTCATATAGGGCTTAAAATTGCGTGTTTGATAAAGCTCTTGATATAACCAGCTCTCTTCAAATAGCTGGCGAAATTGCTTTTTAAACTGTAAATAATCAACCATTCCATTCTGGTTAGCACTGAACCAAGCTTCTGCTGCTAATAACCCACTTTTCACCGCACAATGGGTGCCTTTAATTCGGGCTGCATTAAGAAAACCTGCATCATCACCAATTAACACACCTCCGGGAAAGCTTAGTTCAGGTAACGCGGCTAACCCACCCGCCACCATCGTTCTAGCACCATAGCTGATCCGTTCTCCACCCGATAAGAAATCACTAAAAGCAGGATGGGTTTTTAAGCGTTGAAACTCATCAAACGGTGATAAATACGGATTTTCATAATTTAACCCGACCACCAAACCCACTGCGACTAAGTTATCCCCATAATGATAAGCAAAGCCACCACCATAGGTGTGGTTATCTAGCGGCCAGCCAACGGAATGGACAACTAACCCTGCTTGATGTTGCTCTTTTGGAATTTGCCAAATTTCCTTGATCCCCAAACCATAGGTTTGTTTACCGCTCTCTGTGGCTAAATTAAAATGATTTATCAATTGCTTACCTAGCTGACCACGGCACCCTTCCGCAAAAAAGGTCATTTTTGCCAGTAAATTCATACCCGGTTGGTACATCTGTGTTGGGTTGCCTAATTTATCAAGCCCCATATCTCCAGTTGTGACGCCTATCACTTGGTTTTTATCATCAAATAACACCTCTGTGGCAGCAAAACCGGCAAAAACATCAACACCTAATTCTTCTGCCTCCACGGCTAGTGCAGCACTTATCTCCCCTAAGCTACCAATGAAATTACCATTGTTTTTCAAACAGTTTGGCAATAAAGAGAGGGGTAAATGACTCGCTTTATTTTCTTTTAGCCATAAAAAACGGTCATGGCTTACAGGTGTTAAAGAAGCCGAAACCTTTTGCTGCCAATCTGGTAGCAATTCATCGAGAGCACGTGGGTCTATCACTGCACCAGATAAAATATGAGCTCCTATCTGTGCACCTTTATCAATTAAACAAACCGAAATTTCTGTTCCTTTCTTTGCCGCTAGCTGCTTTAAACGTATTGCTGCAGATAACCCCGCGGGCCCACCACCGACAATCAGGACATCGAACTCCATCGATTCCCGCTCGGGAGCCTCATTTATTTTCTCAATATTGTCGATAGCCATGAGCCCCTCCATTACGCCAATGCTTTGTCAAATTCAGGTAAGATCTCAAACAGATCGCCAACAATGCCATAATCCGCAACTTGGAAAATCGGTGCCTCAGGATCACTATTGATAGCAACGATCACTTTGCTTTCTTTCATTCCTGCAACATGCTGAATTGCCCCCGAAATTCCTACAGCTATGTACAAATCAGGTGCGACAATTTTCCCTGTTTGTCCTACTTGGTAGTCATTTGGCACAAAACCAGCGTCTACCGCAGCACGTGAAGCCCCAACCGCAGCCCCTAGCTTGTCAGCTATCGTTTCCAATAACGCAAAATTTTCACCTGAGCTCAAGCCTCTCCCGCCTGAAATAACCACTTTTGCAGAGCTCAATTCCGCACGGCTAACTTGAGTTAACGATTGGCTTTTTAATTGACTACGCAGCGGTATATCGGCAAGGGAAACCTTCTCTATTTCAGCACTATTTTGCGTTTCATATCCCCCTGAAAATGCCGAACTACGCACCGTAATGACCACTTTCTGACCATTGTTTTGTACCGTTGCTAACGCATTCCCTGCATAAATAGGTCTAACAAAAGTTTGTGAATCAATAACTTGAGTAATATCTGAAACTTGTGCGATCCCTAACTTTGCAGCAACCCGTGGGGCAATATTTTTACCAAATGTCGTCGCTGGAAACAGTAAATGAGTATATTCTTCTGCAATATTCACCACCGCATGAGCCATCGGTTCTGCAAGTTGGTTTTTAAGGTTATCTGATTGTATTTCTAGGACTTTACTCACGCCTTTTATACTCGCAGCTAGCTGAGCGACCAATTCTGTCTCACTTCCTGCAACTAATAAGTGCAAATGGCCACCTGTGGTGAGAAGTTGTTTTGCAGCGTTAATACTATGATAAGTAGAGGTTTTTATTGTTTGATTATCATGCTCGACAACCACTAATACAGATATTTGGCTCATAGGTATTTTCCTCGATTAAATCACTTCTTTCGCTTGTAATGCACTGACTAGCTCTGTCGCACTGCTTAGCAATGTACATTGCCCCGCTCGTTTTTTGGGTTCTGAGACACTAAGCGTTTTAATTTGCCCTAATGGAGTAAAATCCATATCAGTAATATCGATAATATCTAACGTTTTTTTCTTCGCTTTCATGATATTAGGTAAAGTTGCATAACGAGGTTCATTGAGCCGTAAGTCTGTTGTGATGACCGCTGGCAATGGCATTTCTAACGTTTCTAAACCACCGTCAATTTCCCTCGTAACTTGCAGTGATTGCCCTTCAAGCTTAACTTGAGAAGCAAATGTCGCTTGCGGGTAATCCAATAATGCGCTGAGCATTTGGCCTATTTGATTGCAATCATCATCAATAGCTTGTTTGCCTAATAAAATAAGATCTGGCTGTTCCCTTTCTACGATTTGTTGAAGTAAACGCGCTATATCCAGTGGCTCTAGTGTTAACTCCCCAGATCTTTGGACTAAAATCCCACGATCAGCGCCAATCGCCATCGCACTACGTAATGTTTCTTGATAACCAATGTCACCGATGGAAACCGCAATCACTTCTGTTGCTTTTCCCGCCTCTTTTAAACGCACAGCTTCTTCGACGGCAATTTCATCAAATGGGTTAATTGCCATTTTGACATTCGCCAATTCAACCCCTGAACCATCGGCTTTTACTCTTATTTTGACGTTATGGTCTATCACTCGCTTCACTGCGACTAAAATTTTCATAGCAACTCCTATCCCAATTCTTCAACGATTGGTGGGTATGGTAATGTTCTAAAACCGTTTTTTAGGTTGAGAGAAACCGTAACAGTGATAGTTTCACTGTTACTGGCTATCTCAATTTTTACGCTTTTTAATGCTAGTTTTTTATGAAATGGTTATTTTGTTGTCGGTAATATCAACCGATCTGCGACTGACATAGGCCATTTTTTAATCGCAACATAGTAAAGAATACTTGTTGCTACTAAGCCAACAATCCATGAAATATCGACACCACCGAGTTTTTCGACTAAAGGCCCGGTATAAAAACCTGTTGATATAAATGGTAATTGTATTAATACACCGGCAATGTAAGTGAATATCCCGACTTTATTCCAACGCCCATAGCGGCCATTTGGGTTTGCAAGTTCGGGAACGTCGTAGCGACCTTTAGTGACCCAATAGTAGTCAACTAAGTTAATTGCACTCCAAGGGGTAAAGAATGCAAGTAAAAACAATAAGAAAGCAGAGAAGAGTTTTAAAAATGAGTGCTGGCCCGCTAACCCAAGTAGTGTTGAAAAACTGACCATTAGAATAATAAAGAACAACCTTTGGCCACGAGAAATTTGGCTTTTCCCACGGAAACCACACCAAATCGCAGCCATAGACATAAAGCTACCATAGGCATTCAATGCAGTTATTGTCACTTTCCCATAGAAAATACTGATGTATAGCAACGCCGCGATTAAACCTGTGCTGCCTAAGCCCACAATATACGAGACTTCATTACCGGCAAACTTATTGCCAGCAAGCGCTGCGGCAAAAACCCCTAAAATCATTGAGGCTTGCGTACCAATTACTGTGCCTGAACCCACAGCCAAGAAGGCTTTAATTGTCGGGGTTTTAGTCGGTAAATAACGAGAATAGTCCGCAACATAAGGCCCAAATGCAATTTGCCAAGAAGCAGACAATGACATCGCTAATAAAAAGTTCGTCCAGCTAAAATGGCGGTTTTCCAGTAATACCGAAACATCATTCATATAAAATAGACGGAAAAATAGATAAAAGAACGTAATCACGCCGATAACGCTCGCTACTTTCCCTAAAATATGGATGATGCGATAACCACAAATTGTAATGCCGATAATCACCACACCAAAAATAATAATTCCAACCCAATCAGTCACATGTAACAACTGACCAACCGCTTGCCCTGCCAGCACGGTACCACTAGCAGAAAACCCGACATACATCATGCAAACTAATAAAATAGGGATGACGGCACCGTATACGCCAAACTGTACACGACTCGAGATCATTTGTGGTAACCCCAATTTCGGCCCTTGCACCGCATGCAAGGCCATCACCGCGCCACCTAATAATTGGCCAATAAACAAGCCAATTAATGACCAGAATACATCTCCGCCAAGCACGACTGCCAAGGCCCCCGTTACAATTGCCGTTATTTGCAAATTAGAACCGAACCAAAGTGTGAATTGGCTCGATAAAGTGCCATGGCGCTCGGACTCTGGAATGTAATCGATGGAACGCGCTTCGATTAAGGGTACATTCTCCTGCCGGTTTTTTTGCCCTGTAGCGATGTCGTTTGAAACTGTCATGGTAACTCCTCTTTAAGCAAGGCTGGCTTAAAGAATGAACCAATTAATCGTAATGGAACCGCAATAACTACAATTGTAAGGTACAGTTATTAAGCATTACGCTGGGTGATGTTTTATCTGTTATTCACCCTGAATAACTAATTGAAATACATTCTTAAACCTGATTGTTGTTGTGTTTTTAATTCCATGATCCTGTTGTCAGGTAGTGCTTCCTATGGTGCTCCATAAACCAGTAAACGCCTGTCCCGCTTACTCGGCTCAATACTTAAAATAACTTAGTGGGCGTCTAAAACGGCACGTGAAATAATAATTTTTTGTATTTCTGATGTCCCTTCAAAAATCCGTAAAATCCGTGCGTCACGCACATAACGTTCAAGAGGGAGGTCACGAATATAGCCGTAGCCGCCATGAAGCTGTAAAGCCGCATCCGTTACAAAACCCGCACACTCAGCAGCAAACAATTTCGCCGTCGCGGATTGCAAACTAAAACGCTCCCCTGAATCACGTAATTCCGCAGCTTGCCAGGTCAACATACGAGCCGCCTCCAATTGCGTGTGCATATCCGCAATACGCCATTGAGTTCCTTGGTATGCAGCTAAGGGTTTTTTACCAATTTGGCGTTCTTTTACCCAGCCTAAAGCACTTTCCATCGCGGCTCGAGCAATACCTAGTGACGTTGCAGCCACTTCAACACGCCCTTTATCTAAAACTTCCATGGCGGTGTGGAACCCTTTATTTTCCTCTCCCAGTAATGCAGATTCAGGTAGCCAACAATTCAATGCTAATTCATAAATGGTGCTACCCCGTAACCCCATGGTTTTTTCAGGTTGAGAAAATGCCACACCTTCAGTGCCTTTAGGGATCATAAATGCACTGATGCCACGAGCTCCCGCTTCAACATCGGTTTTAGCATATAACACTATAAAATCAGCCTCTTTGGCGTTTGTGATATAGTGTTTATTTCCTCGAATACGCCATCCGCCATTTTCACGTACAGCCACAGTACGCATATCCGCAGGGTTAGAGCCCGCAGCCGGCTCAGTTAAGCCGAATGCACCTAATAATTCCCCAGCAGCGGCTTTTGGTAACCAATGATTTTTTTGCTCTTCTGTCCCACCAATTAAAATTGAATCTGTCGCCAAAAAATGTGCCGTTAGAGCCGATGACGTCGATGCACAAGCTGCTGCGACAGCTTCCACGACCTGGCTCATCGCCACACTACCAATACCAAAACCACCATACTGTTCAGGTAAATTAATTCCCCAACAGCCCATTTCCCCTAGCGCTTGTAAACTTTCAGCACAAAAGGTTTCGGTTTCATCGTATCTTTGTGCATTCGGCTGTAAAATGTCATGGCAAACTTTTTCTACCGCATCTACAACCGCTTGTTCCGTTTCATTAATATCAAAACTCATTGCATCGTCTCCGCATTTTTAATTGTTGTTTTCGCTGGTTTATAAACTAAGTTTGCCTCACCTAATTTCGGGGCACGGCGGGTCGAATGAGGTTTATTTCCATTAAAAAAAACCGGTTGAGAAACCAATGGTGTTCCTCCATCATTCAGGTACGTCAGTACTTTCCTCACTTCGGCATGTTCACTTTGTGTGGCTTGGTGCAAATTATGAATGGGTGAAGCAGGAACCCCCGCGTTTAATAATATGTCACATACCTCTTCAACCGTTTTTTGACGTGTCCAACTTTCGATCTCTTTTCTAAGAAAAGCTTGGTGCTGCGTTCGACTCGGGTCATCACGGTACCGCGGATCGTGGCATAACTGCGGTTTTTCCATACATTCGCAAAAGCGTTGAAATAGCTTTTCACTCGCAATCGCAATAACGACTAAACCGTCTTTTGCTTGATAGGTATCGAATGGCGTGGAGACTGGATGGCGGTTCCCCACTAAGCTCGGGGCCTTATCATTTGCAAATAAGTTTGAAAGCCCAGTTAACTGCATGCTGAGTAAGACATCTACCATCGCCACATCAATATACTGTGCCGCTTCACCATGACGCTCTCTCGCAAATAGCGCACTGCTTATCGCCCATGATGCAAACATCCCTGCACACACATCGCCAATTGACTCACCGCTGCGTGTTGGCCCTGTTTCTGGGAAACCAGTGACACTCATTAGGCCTGACATCGCTTGTGCCACAATGTCATAAGCCGGGTAACTGGCTAGTGGGCTGTTTTGTCCAAACCCTGAAATACTGGCGTAAATTAATTTAGGGTTGTGCTGCTTTAAGCTATCAAAATCGATGCCAAGTCGTTGAGTCACACCAGGGCGAAAGTTTTCAACCACCACATCACTTTCTTTGACTAATTGAAATAAAATTGCTCGATCTTCATCCGCTTTAAGGTCTAATTCAATACTGCGTTTACCTCGGTTAATCAAACCGTAATAAACACTTTCACCATCAATAAATGGCCCTAAATGGCGGCTGTCATCACCGTGGTTGGGCACTTCAATTTTGATCACTTCAGCACCAAGATCGGCCATCATACCGGTGCAATAAGGACCTGCTAACACACGGCTTAAATCGATCACTTTGATCCCCGCCAGTGGCCCTTGTCTTTTCTGAGTTAACACAGCATTCATACTGAATTCCTTCTATTCCAGAAAGATGCCGACCGATTAAGCAGCCGGCAAAGGACATTACTTCACCATCGGCAAGTTCAAGCCTTGCTCTTTCGCACAGTTAATGGCGATGTCATAACCTGCATCTGCATGGCGCATAACGCCCGTTGCAGGGTCATTATGTAAAACGCGCGCTAAACGTTTATCAGCAGCGTCCGTTCCATCACATACAATGACGACTCCTGAATGCTGTGAGAAGCCCATGCCAACACCACCACCATGATGTAAACTGACCCATGTTGCACCACCTGCGGTATTTAACAGTGCGTTCAATAAAGGCCAGTCTGATACGGCATCAGAGCCATCTTTCATGGATTCCGTTTCACGGTGTGGACTCGCAACAGAGCCTGAATCTAAGTGATCACGACCAATGACAACAGGGCCTTTTAATTCACCACTTTTCACCATTTCGTTGAAAGCACGGCCTAATCTTTCTCTGTCTTTTAAACCGACCCAGCAAATACGAGCAGGAAGCCCTTGGAATGCGATACGTTCACGTGCCATATCGAGCCAATTATGTAAGTGTTTGTCATCTGGTAATAATTCTTTTACTTTTTGGTCTGTTTTATAGATATCTTCTGGGTCACCTGATAACGCGACCCAACGGAATGGTCCAACACCTTCACAAAATAGCGGGCGAATATAAGCAGGAACAAAACCTGGGAAATCAAAGGCATTGCTAATCCCTTCATCTTTTGCCATTTGGCGAATATTGTTGCCGTAGTCAAAAGCTGCTGAGCCACGTTTTTGCATCGTTAGCATCGCATCTACTTGTACTGCCATGCTTTTTTTCGCAGCTTTGGTCACTTCAGCAGGGGCAGTTTGTTGTTTTTCACGCCATTGGGCGAGTGTCCAGCCCTGTGGTAAGTAGCCATGTACTGGGTCATGAGCACTCGTTTGGTCGGTCACTGAATCAGGGGTGATATTGCGTTTCACCAATTCACTGTAAACATCAGCCGCATTACCTAATAGCCCAACAGAAACGGGTTGGCCATTGGCTTTGGCATCGTCGATATATTGCAATGCTTCATCAAGAGAAGTCGCTTTTTTGTCTACATAACGGGTTCTTAGACGAAAATCGATACGGCTTTCATCGCACTCGACCGCTATCATGCTAAAACCTGCCATAGTTGCTGCTAATGGCTGTGCTCCTCCCATCCCTCCAAGGCCACCGGTTAAGATCCAGCGCCCTGCGGCGTTGCCATTAAAGTGCTGTTTAGCAAGTGAAACAAAGGTTTCATAGGTGCCTTGAACGATCCCTTGAGAACCAATATAGATCCAAGAACCTGCCGTCATTTGGCCATACATCATTAAGCCTTTGCGATCTAACTCATTAAAGTGATCCCAATTCGCCCAGTGAGGAACAATATTTGAGTTCGCGATCAACACACGCGGAGCATCTGGATGGGTAGGGAACACACCAACAGGCTTACCTGATTGCACGAGTAATGTTTGGTCATCTTCCAATGTGGTCAGCACATCTAAAATTTTGTCATAACATTCCCAGTCACGTGCCGCACGGCCGATGCCGCCATAGACCACTAAGCTTTGAGGGTGCTCAGCAACATCTGGGTCTAAATTATTTTGGATCATGCGGTATACCGCTTCTGTCAGCCAGCTTTTACAGGTTTTCTCACTGCCACGTGGTGCGCGGATCACTCGAGTTGAGTCAGTACGATTTAACATGGTTGTATCCCCTATCATCCATTTTTAATTAACTTTAAATTAACAATTTTGTTTGTAATAATCTGCGAGATACCCAGTTAGTGGCGATGCACGTGCGTCTTCAAACTAATTAATTGATTATAAATCAACAGATTATTTTTATATCAACTTGCTCGAGATTATCTATTCATTGAGAGTATTTATCGATGATTTAAATATATATACATTTACTTCACAAAGTATATACATTTAAATTTGAAATTTTGTAGGAAGTGTGAAGGTTGGAATACGAGGGAAGTTATACAACAACAAGTAGCTGTATGTTTCTAGAGGGAAAGTTGTATATACATTTGTTTTTGTGTATAGAAACAAGCAAATAACAAAATTGAGAGTCGCTTCACAGAACGTTGTAACGATGTATAGAAGTAGATGCGCTATTCATTAGCTATTCACGCTTCTTGCAATTATTTCTTCTAAAAACAGGTTATTTTTCCTCCTGTTTAAAATTGGAGAATTTTATGAGCATCGACATTGCTAATTTTTTTAATCGGGTAAGAAATTATTTTATCCCTAACAGCAAGAGAAACCTTGATATCACAAAAATAAATAAAACTCAGTTATCACTTCCTGCTTCAAAATTTAATTCTATACCTAAAGTTATTAATACCGAAGAAGAGGCTATTCAGTTTGCTGAAACTCATTATTTCTTACCTGAAAATTTCATACATAGAAAAGGGTGTGATACCTCACTAAATAATTTAACAACAGATAATCAACGAGTTGAATTAAAAATCAAAAAAGATATAAATTCTTTTTTTAATTCAAAAATTAAAGATCACAGTGAGACATTAACAAAAGTAAACAATAATTTAATTCCCTCTAGTCAACCAACAAAAAAACATTCATCCTTAAATCAAATTGGCCTTGATATACCAAGAATGAATATTTTTGTTAAAAATAAAGATAATAATCCAACTAAACTACAATCCATAATTGATATTAATAAATACCTAGGAAAATTACCGCCTTCACATATATGCCATATTTGTAATATTGCAAATCAAGCCCATTTGGCAGAAGGCACTATTAAAGCCTCGGAAATGATAAGTAAAACCCAATCCGAATTTTTATTTCAAGATCATGGCAAATCATCAATCATGATTAATATTTTAGATAATAATAGCTATCAGGTAAAATCTGAAGGTTACTTTAATTTAATCAATACAAAAACTGGAAAAAAAGTTAATAATTCAGAGGTTATAGCAGAAACGACGACTCATTTTACATTTGATGAACAGGATAAGTTAATTGCTGAAAAACAGGACAAGTTAACACTAAAAATAAAAATTGAAACGAACCCACCACAGCTATAACTCGATAGCATAGCCAATAGCAATTTAATGATTTAATAAATAATTCACGTTGTGGCTAGGCGGCAAAATGAGGATATCTCGGGGAGCATACACAAGTATGCGCCCCAAATAGCTGAATGAAGCCAACAACACCACAGCATGAAGTATGACGAAAATTGGGGAACATACATAAGTATCTGCCCCAACTAACCTAATGAAACCAACAACGCCATAACACGAAGTATGACGAAAATTTTAGCCGCCGAGATACGCGCTTCTAACCGCCTCATTGGCTAAAAGTGCTTTACCGCTGTCTTCTAACACAATATGCCCATTTTCCAACACATAACCACGGTCTGCGAGCTTCAACGCTTGGTTGGCGTTTTGTTCGACAAGGAAAATCGTCATTCCTTCTTCACGTAGTTGTTGGATTGTATCGAAAATTTGCATAATGATAATGGGAGCAAGCCCGAGGGATGGCTCATCAAGCAACAACAACTCTGGCTGGCTCATTAAAGCACGGCCTATCGCTAGCATTTGTTGCTCACCACCTGACATCGTTCCTGAACGTTGGCTTCGGCGCTCATATAGCCTTGGAAACAACTTATAAACCCGCTCAATACGTTCTTGGTACTGTTGGCGATCAGCAAAAAAGCCCCCCATTGCGAGGTTTTCTTCCACAGTCATACGAGAAAATACACGCCGCCCTTCTGGTACTAGAGCAATGTCTTCACGCATAATTTTCGAAGTGGGCAATTGAGTGATATCCACGCCTCGGTAAATGACTTGGCCTTCCGATGCTCGTGGATCGCCACAAAGGGTACTGAGCAACGTTGTTTTCCCAGCGCCATTTGCTCCGATTAAGGTCACAATTTCACCTTTTTGGATATTCAAGCTAATCTCATGTAACGCTTGAATTTTTCCATAATGGGTAGAAACTTTTTTAAACTCTAGCATCAGTAAGCTTCCCCCAAATAGGCTTTTATCACATCTGGATGTTGGCGAATCTCACTCGGTGTGCCATTCGCCAATGGCGTTCCTTGATTCACGACATAAATACGATCTGAAATTCCCATGACTAATTTCATATCATGTTCAATTAATAGAATTGAAACATTATGATGAGTACGCAACTCAGCAATTAAGTCATCCAAGTCATTGGTTTCTTTAGGGTTAAGACCTGCCGCAGGTTCATCCAGCATTAAAATTTCAGGGCGAGTGACCATACAGCGAGCAATTTCTAACCGACGCTGCTGACCATAGGCTAAATTACCCGCTTGGCGATTTGCAAAGGGGAGTAAATCAACACGCTCAAGCCATTTTACCGCATTATCAAGCGCTTCAGACTCTGCTCGACGAAATGCAGGGGTTTTCAATAACCCAGAAAAAATGCCACTTTTTAAATGTTGATGCTGCGCCACAAGTAAATTTTCAATTACCGTCATTTCTTTAAACAACCGCACATGCTGAAATGTTCGGATGACACCAAGGCGTGCAATCGCCTGCCCGGTCAGTCCCTCAAGATGTTTTTCTCGATATAAAATCGTGCCACTGGTCGGCTTATAAAAACCGGTTAAACAGTTAAAAATGGTGGTTTTACCCGCCCCATTTGGGCCAATCAGTGAGACGATTTCCCCTTGATTAATAGTTAACTCAACATTATTGACGGCAAGTAACCCACCAAAACGCATTGTTAAGCCATTCACTTGTAACAAAGGCGTGGTTATATGGCTCATACGCCCTCCCCTTCAGGGGCTTTTTTCACCTGCATTTGACGGCGTTTCATCGGTAATAGGCCTTGTGGTCGCCAGATCATCATCAGCACCATTAGCGCCCCTAATAGCAGCATGCTGTATTGGTTAAGGTCACGCATCATTTCCCGTGATACAACTAAAATAATTGCGGCTAAAATAACGGAGGTTTGTGAACCCATTCCTCCTAAAACGACGATGGCTAACACAAATGCCGATTCCACAAAGGTAAAAGACTCTGGACTGATAAAACCTTGCCGTGCGGCAAATAACGTCCCTGCAAACCCTGCAAAGGCTGCACTGATAGTAAATGCGGTTAATTTTATTCGAGTTGGACTTAACCCTAATGACCGGCAGGCAATTTCATCTTCGCGTAATGCTTCCCACGCACGACCTAATGGCATACGCAGTAACCGATTGATAACAAATAAGGTTAAAACCACTAATAGTAAAGCGACAAAATACAGGAAGATAATTCGGTCACCCGGGCTGTAATCTAAGCCGAAAAAGTTATGGAAGGTGTCCCAACCCTCTTTCGCGGTACGGCTGAATTCCAAGCCAAAAAAAGTCGGTTTCGGTAATTGGCTGATCCCATTTGGCCCACCCGTGATTTCGGTATTATTCAGTAATAAAATACGAACAATCTCCCCAAAGCCAAGCGTCACTATGGCAAGATAGTCACCACGTAACCTTAGCACAGGGAACCCTAGTAAAAAGCCCGCTAACGCAGCGGTTAAACCTGCAATCGGTAAACTTTCCCAGAACCCAAAACCATAATAATGATTTAATAAACCAAAAGTATAAGCACCTATGGCATAAAAACCGGCATACCCAAGAACCAGTAATCCTGATAACCCGACAACTACGTTTAGGCCGAGCCCTAACATCACATAAATCAATGTTAAGGTCGCAATATCCACACTTCCGCGAGAAACAATAAACGGCCAAATAATTGCAGCAATAATAATTATAACCGCAAGAATTTTTTGCTTGGTTGTCGAACCATCAAAATCAGGAATAGCCCATGCCTTCTTAGGAACCCCTTGCCAAACTTTACTCAACGTTGGGCGAACCAATTGATAAACAAAGATCACCACAATGCCAGCAATGATCCAGTTCCAACGCACAGAATCCCCAACTGTCACGATCAGTTTTGTGCCATCGAGCGCAAGTTGCAAGCCCATCATAAACAGCGCCAGCACGAAGAAAGTCGAGGAAGCAACAACGGCATTAATCCAATTTTCTTTTCTCATACTTTTTCGACCTCCGGGCGTCCCAGAATGCCGGTTGGCATGATCAATAACACACCTATCAATAAACCAAATGATACAACATCTTTATATTCTGTACTTAAATATGCAGAGGTCATTGCTTCTGCAACGCCTAAGATTAACCCGCCTAACATAGCACCCGGAATACTCCCAATTCCCCCTAGCACTGCCGCGGTAAATGCTTTCATCCCAGCCATAAAGCCAATATATGGGTTAATCACACCATAAAATTGCCCCAGCAGTACACCAGCTACAGCAGCCATTGCCGCACCAATCACGAAGGTCAATGAAATAACTCGATCGGTATTAATACCTAATAAGCTGGCCATTTTAAGATCTTCCGCACAGGCTCGGCAGGCTCTTCCCATCTTTGAATAGCGAATAAATAGCGTCAAAGCTAACATCGCAAGCACGGTAACCACCCAGATGGTCAATTGCATCTTAGTCACCGTGGCTTCAAAACCATCGCTTTCACCTAGAACCCATTGCCCTGTGATCAAACTGGGTAGAGCTAAATCACGCGAACCTTGTGACAGGCTGACGTAGTTTTGTAGGAAAATAGACATCCCGATCGCAGAGATCAACGCAATCAAACGCTTAGAATGGCGAACTGGCCGATAAGCAACGCGTTCAATACTCCAACCATAGGCGCTAGAGACCACGATTGCCGCAATGAAGGCCGCAGCAACCAAGATCCAGCCGATATCGATCCCAAGCATCATTAGGCCTGCGATCACAATAAAAGAGACATAGCTACCTATCATGTACACTTCGCCGTGGGCAAAGTTAATCATCCCAATGATGCCATATACCATCGTATATCCGATGGCTATCAATGCATAGGTACTACCAAGGGTTAAACCATTCAGAAGTTGCTGAATAAAATAGAGAATTTGATCTGACATAAGACTATCCTTTCGAACTACTTGTCCTATATAGAGAACAGAAGCCGGAAGCAAGTTACTCACTTCCGGTTCTTATTCACTATGCTGGAACACTGCTGAGTACTATTTTACAGAGGTGGATGTCCCATCTTTGTGCCACTCAAATACACCGAACTCAAACCCTTTCAGGTCACCGTTTGGCTGCCAGCTTAACGTTCCCATGACCGTTTCGACCGGGTTTGCTTTCAAGTCTTTCACTAAATCTTCAGGCTCGATGCTGCCAGTACGCTCCATTGCCGTCGTTAAACCTTGGATAGCAGCATAAGTTGTCCAAACAAATGGCCCTGTTGGGTCTTCTTTCTTCGCTTTGATGGCATCAACAATCGGTTGGTTAGTCGCGACCTGGTCATAGCGTTTTGGTAAAGTTACCAGCATGCCTTCCGAAGCATCACCTGCAATATTCGATAATGAAGAGTTACCGACGCCTTCAGGCCCCATAAAGCGAATATTCAAGCCAGCTTGTTTAGCTTGGCGTAAGATTTGCCCCATTTCTGGGTAATATCCCCCAAAGTAAACAAAATCCACATTCTCTTTTTTCAATTTTGCGACTAAAGCAGAGAAGTCTTTGTCACCCGCTGTTACCCCTTCAAACATCACTTCTTTAACGCCGGCGTTATTGAGGCTTTCGCGTACAGAACGTGCTAAACCTTCCCCATATTGTTGTTTGTCATGAACAACAGCAATACGGGTTGGTTTGATCTCTTCCATAATAAATTTAGCGGCTGTTGGTCCTTGGTCTGAATCCAAACCTGTTGTACGCAACACCATCTGGTAACCACGCGTGGTTAAATCCGCATTGGTTGCTGCCGGGGTGATCATAATGACGCCTTCATCTTCATAAATATCGGATGCAGGCTGTGTTGAAGAGGAACATAAATGCCCAATAACATGGCGGATACCATCGTTAATGACTTTGTTTGCTACCGCAACCGCTTGTTTTGGGTCGCAAGCATCATCATATTCGACTGCCACTAATGTGTTTCCATTAATGCCACCTTTAGCATTAATATCTGCAATCGCTTGGCGCGCACCTGTAAATTCCATATCACCATATTGAGCCACAGGCCCTGACATCGCGCCAACAACCGCTATTTTAATTTCCTTTGCCCATCCTGCTGAACTGAATGCCATCGCAATACAGCCCGCTAATAATGCTTTATTCATATTCTTCATTTTATCGTCCCCGTCTTCATGGTTCTGAGTGTTTGTGTTTGATTTGTAGTAGATTATTATGGTTGACAGGTACAATGCCTGATATTTCAAAATACAGCGAATAAGGCTATATATTTCATAACATTAAACAAGATAATTATGCTAAATAGCAAATGGATATGGCAGGTTTTTACATTAGAAGCAGAATAAAAAACTGATGTGTTAAAGTAGGTTTTTTGTAAATACTAGTGTTATATTCGGGTTAAATTTAAATTAATCCGAGTGAAATTCGGAAAATTCAGTATCACCAAATTTTTCTCTCTAAAATCAAAAAATCGGTTGTAGATCACTCTGGCAGGATGAGTGACTGCAACTCTTACAGGGAAACAAACAAAATATCATGAGACTCACTATTATCCCGCTGGTCAATCCTACTGAGCAACAATATCTGGACTTACATAAAATCTGGCCTGACCAGAGCCCTTTTGAGCTAGCCAAAATGTGTAAAGCAGGTGAGCAATTTTATGCAGCTCGCTTTAATGACCGCCTTCTTGGCGCAGCAAAAATTACTGTGGATCATAGCACTGCCACTTTGTGGGATTTTTGTGTGCGAGAGGTCACTCGCCGACGAGGTGTAGGATCATATTTATTAGAAGAAATTTGCCAAACAATCCCTGATATTACACTATGGAAATTTGACATTAGTGAGGTTGCCCTGCAAGAAAAAGAAGCAATGCAGCTCTTCTTGTCGGCAAATGGCTTCAATGCCACCGCACAACCTGATATATGGGAAAAACAGCATGAAGTTAAATAAAATTCATCATGTTGCTATTATCGCATCCAATTTTGACGTCAGTAAGGATTTTTATTGCCGTATTTTGGGCTTAAATTTACTTGAAGAACATTACCGTCCAGCAAATAATTCGTGGAAAGCAGACT
The DNA here is from genome assembly GCF_032706145.1 of Providencia sp. PROV040. Classification (NCBI taxonomy): domain Bacteria; kingdom Pseudomonadati; phylum Pseudomonadota; class Gammaproteobacteria; order Enterobacterales; family Morganellaceae; genus Providencia; species Providencia sp. PROV040. The sequence goes on from NZ_CP120530.1 coordinate 3,974,214, forward strand.
TAGCTTTTGGTGAGCATTACCAAATTGAGTTATTCAGTTTTGTTAATCCACCAGCGAGACTAAGTTACCCCGAAGCCACAGGGCTACGTCATTTAGCCTTCGGTGTCGATGATTTAGATAAATGGGTCGCTTATTTAACTGAACAAGGTGTGGCTTGTGAAGCAATACGGGTTGACCCCTACACGCAAAAGCGTTTTACATTTTTCACAGATCCAGATGGCTTACCACTAGAGTTATACAGTGATTAATTGAACAATCAAAAATGTAAAAATAGAAATGATTATCTGCATTTATCCACCTCTTAACAGGCAATAAATGCAGATAATTTTAGTGAGCAACGAATTGGCCAGTAATAAATTACATTTCGCTATCTTCGTCTTCTTCCATCGCCAAACGTAACTTCTTCATGGCGTTCTTTTCAAGCTGACGAACGCGTTCTGCAGAAACGCCGTATTTATCAGCAAGTTCTTGCAACGTTGTTTTGTTGTCATCGTCTAACCAACGAGCTCGGATGATATCCTGACTACGCTCGTCCAAAGAGTCTAGTGCATCTGCTAAGCGATCAGTTGCATGGCTTTCCCAATTATCATCTTCAATTGAGCCAGCAAAGTCTGATGCTTTGTCTTGTAAGTATAAGACTGGGGCTACCGGACCACCAAAATCACTGCTGTCATCGTCATCTGACATATCAAATGCCATATCTTGTGCAGCCATACGTGATTCCATCTCACGCACATCTTTAGTACTTACCCCTAACTCTTGGGCAACCATATCGACTTCGTCCTGGTTAAACCAACCAAGACGTTTTTTATTCTTTCTTAAATTAAAGAATAACTTACGCTGCGATTTTGTCGTCGCGACTTTCACAATACGCCAGTTACGTAAAACGTATTCATGAATTTCAGCTTTGATCCAGTGAACCGCAAAGGAAACAAGGCGAACGCCAACTTCAGGATTGAAACGACGCACCGCTTTCATCAGGCCGATATTACCTTCCTGAATTAAATCAGCTTGCGGTAAACCATACCCTGCATAACTACGAGCAACATGAATAACAAAGCGCAAATGCGATAAGATCAGTTGCTTTGCAGCATCCAGATCACCATGGTAATGCAGCCGTTCAGCAAGTTCCTTTTCTTCCTCAGCGGTAAGCATCGGGTAAGAGTTAGCCGCCCGAACGTAGGCTTCAATACTCCCCTGTGGAACAAGAGCTAATGATTGCATGTCTTTGGTCATTCAGATCCTCAATAAAATAATAGAAAACAGATTAGTTTGTATTGATAACCGCATTGGTTAACCATGAGGCAAACACTTTTAGTCTACCAGTTTAACCGCGTTAAATAAATTATATACAAAATTTGTTAACAGTAGGTCAATGTAGGACAAAACAATTCAGACTAAGTTCATTTTTAACGCAAATTTGCAATGGAATCAAAGAGTCATGATATAATTAAATCATGACTCTTTAATAAAAATGACGAGAAAACAACTCGTTACTCAGGTGTAAAGTGTCGTAAATGTTGAAGTGTTGCCAACCATGCTGCTATCCAACCAACCATAGCGGATAACAATAGAATCAATAAAGACTCTTCCCATAACAACCCTTCAATCTGAAATTGTGTACCAAACACACTGGCTACTTTTGCAACACCGTCTGCTAACTGCCAAACAAGTAAAAAGGTCATAATCAAGGAAATAATGGCACCTAATGCGCCCAAGACAAGGCCACCATTTAAAAATGGCCTCATGATAAACCCATCGGTAGCACCAATTAACTTCATCACATTAATTGTATCACGGCGAGCAAAAATATTGAGCCGTACGCTATTTCCTATCACAAGGAACAGTGACACAATCATTAAAATCCCAATGACAGAAGCAACTTTCCCCACCAAACCTGTTAGTGCGGCTAACCGTGCAAACCAGCTATCATCCATGCGAACTTCTTCAATGCCATCGACTTGGCTAACCCTATCACGCAGTGTTGTTAATACATCAGAACCTTCAAAATCAATTTTAGGCGTAATTATAGCTACCGCAGGCAGTGGGTTCTCCTCTAGCATGTCGAGCGCAGTACTAAAACCAGACCAACTGCGAAACTCACTCATAGCTTGGTCACGTGAAAGATAATTCACATGGTCAACCCCATCAAGCGCTTGCAACTGCGTTACCACATTTTGCCCACCTTGTTCATCAAGAGACTTATCCAAATAAACAGTGAGTTGTGGTGTTGGGTACCATTGCTCCGCGGCTTGCGAAACATTTTTCCACACAATATAGCAAAGGCTCGGTAACGTGAGTGAAATGGCAATAACCATGATAGTCAAAAAGGTGGCTAAAGGCTGTCTAAGCATATCAGCGAGCGCATTCAACCACGAATAACGCCACTGCTCTTTCCAACCGCCTTTTAATGCTTTACTTTTCGATTGCTTGGCTCGTTCCGGCTTACTTTTTCGGACATTCTTAGCCATGTTGACCTCCAAGCATACGGCCTTCACTTAATGTAAGAACACGGTAGTTACGGCGCTCAATCAATGCAATATCATGGGTTGCCATTAAAACAGTCACCCCTACACGGTTGAACTCTTCGAATAAACGCATTATCCCTTCTGACAATTCACCATCAAGGTTACCTGTTGGTTCATCCGCTAATAACATCGTTGGCTTATTCACTACCGCTCGGGCAATACCGACACGCTGTTGCTCCCCACCAGATAACTGAATAGGAAAGTTTTTAGCTTTGTCCAATAACCCGACTTTATCTAATGCCGCAGAAACTCGGCGACGAATATCTTCGGTACTGGCACCAGAAATGATTAGCGGCATTGCGACATTATCATATACCGTTCGATCAAAAAGCAGGTGGTGATCCTGAAAAATCATCCCGATCTGCCGACGCAGAAACGGGATCTCTCGATTTTTCAAGCGGCTGATATCATGACCATTGAATAAAATATGACCCGCACTTGGGCGTTCAATACCACAAATCAGTTTAAGTAATGTACTTTTACCTGCGCCTGAATGGCCTGTTAGAAATGCCATTTCTCCAGGTTGAAGATGAAAATCAACCCCTTGGAGTGCTTGGCGGCCACCGCGATAAGCTTTACTAACGTGTTCAAAGCGAATCATCGAAAATTATTCCTCTCGGGCAAATAGAGCCTCGATAAAGTCATCTGCTTTAAATGGACGTAAATCTTCAATACCCTCACCAATACCAATATAACGAATTGGAATACCAAATTGGTCGGCAATAGAGAAAATTACGCCACCTTTTGCTGTGCCATCGAGTTTAGTCAATGTGATACCTGTTAGACCGACCGCATCATCAAAAAGTTTTGCCTGACTTACCGCATTTTGTCCAGTACTTGCATCTAGCGTTAACATAATTTCATGGGGAGCATTTTCATCGAGTTTTTTCATTACCCGAACAATTTTTTTCAACTCTTCCATCAAGTGCGATTTATTTTGTAAACGTCCAGCGGTATCTGCAATTAAAACATCAACCCCTTTCGCTTGTGCTGATTGAATTGCATCAAAAATAACAGATGCAGGGTCTGCACCAGTATGTTGGGCTACCACAGGGATCTTATTACGCTCACCCCATACTTGAAGTTGCTCAACGGCTGCTGCACGGAAAGTGTCCCCCGCGGCTAACATGACGCTTTTTCCTTCCGACTGATATTGACGTGCTAATTTACCAATTGTAGTCGTTTTCCCGACCCCATTAACACCAACCATAAGAATAACATAGGGTTTTTTATCTTCAATCACGAGTGGTTTATCCACTTTCGCTAAAATATCAGACATTTCCTCACGCAATTTGCCATATAACGCTTCTGCATCCTTGAGTTCTTTACGGCTTGCATGTGCTGTTAAGTTATCAATGATTTTACGAGTGGTATCAACCCCGACATCGGCAATCAATAGCTGTTCTTCTAGCTCTTCAAATAAGTCATCATCAATTTTTTTACCTGAAAACAGCCCAAAAAAACCTGAACCTAAATTCTGGCGAGTTTTTAATAACCCTTTCTTTAGCCTAGCAAAGAAACCTTCTTTTTTAGGTTTTTCTTGCTCTGTTGGTGAATTATTTTTTTCTTCTTCTAAACGTAAGCGCTCAGCTTCAGCTTCTTCCTCTGCAATTCTCGCTTCTTCGGCTGCTTGGCGCTCGCGTTCGGCTTGTTCTTCCGCTAAACGTGCCGCTTCTGCTGCTTGGCGCTCGCGTTCAGCCTGTTCTTCGGCTAAGCGTGCCGCTTCTGCTGCTTGGCGTTCGCGTTCTGCTTGTTCTTCGGCTAAACGTGCCGCTTCTGCTGCTTGGCGTTCACGTTCCGCTTGTTCTTCGGCTAAACGTGCGACTTCTGCTGCTTGGCGCTCACGTTCCGCGTGTTCTTCGGCTGCTTGAATGACAGCTAACTCCGCCTGACGGCGTTGCTCTTCGGCCTCCTCTGCCGCTTGAATCGCAGCTAGCTCAAGTTGACGCTGACGTTCCATTTCTTCTTCAGCAATACGCATTGCTTCAGCTTCTTGACGCTCACGCTCAGCTTTTTCTTCCGCTAGTTTTTTCTCTTGGGCTTCCTGACGCGCTTGTTCTGCTTGCTCTTGGGCGGCTTGGAGTTCTGCTAGTTTCGCTTCTCGCTCACGTTCTGCTTGCTCTGTTGCTGCCTCAATCTCAGCTTGCTGTGCTTCATACTGACGTTCAGCTTCGTCTTCAGCGGCTTTAATCGCGGCTTGCTCTGCTTGATGTTGGCGTTCTACTTCGGCTGTTGCGGCATCTACCGCAGCTTCATGGGTTGATTGTTTTTCAACGTCCTTGACTATATCATTATCATTCTGTTGAGCTTCTTGTTGCTGGGTTTCTTCTTCATTTTTACGCCCAAACCCCAACCATGAGAAAAAACCTTTTTTCTTGTCTTTAGCCATTTGCCACTACACTCCTCGCGGTAAAAATATGGCACTCGATAATCAAATCGCAATAAAATTATATGCAGTCTACCATTTCATCGCTCAGCAACACATATCTGAAAGAAAAATCCTGCCAATTTAATCTGAATTTTCGTGTTAAAACTGTGAAAATGAAGCACTATAATTGAAATACAGCCAATCAGAGATAACAACACTGCAACTTATCGCCTGACAGGTATACAATAGTAACAATCAAATTTAAGTACATAAACCCGTTAAGCAACAATAAACATTATGGCAAAAAAACCACAATCTCCCTCTTTAGGGCAAATTCGTATTATCGGTGGGAAATGGCGCGGAAGAAAGCTGCCAGTTCGTGATAGTGAGGGCTTACGCCCAACCACAGACAGAATTAAAGAAACATTATTTAACTGGTTGATGCCAATTATTCGGGATGCGCGTTGCTTAGATTGCTTCGCAGGCAGTGGTTCTCTGGGCTTTGAAGCACTTTCTCGTTTTGCAGAAACGGTCACCTTTATTGAGCTCGATAAACAAAACGCACAATTACTGGCTGAAAATAAAGCTCGCTTACAAGCCGATAACGCAACCGTAGTGAATCACAATAGCCTAAATTTTTTAAGCCAAGCAGGTATACCTTTTGACGTCGTTTTCATTGACCCACCATTTCGCAAAGGGCTGCTCAATGAAACCATTCAATTGTTAGAAAAAAACCAATGGTTAGCTGAAGAAAGCTGGATATACGTTGAGTCAGAAGCGGAGTCACCACTTACTGACATCCCAGCTAATTGGCAACTTCATCGCGAAAAAATAGCAGGGCAAGTCGCATATCGCCTTTTTATTCGAACTTCACTTTAGGGACAAAAACATGTTTATCAATATTGGACGCCTGCTCATGATTTGCGTTTGGGGCTTTATGGTCTTTAATCTCGTCCACCCATTCCCTAAACCATTGAAATATTTTATGGATATTGCAATGGTTTTTATGATTTTCATGCACGCACTACAAACTATTTTCCTAAAAGCAACGCTGCCAAAAGGAGAGAAAATCTCTGGTTTAGTTCAATTACGCATTTTCTTTTTTGGCGTATTCGAAATGCTAGCCATGCAGAAAAAAAATAAAGCCGATTTAGAAGAAGCAAAGAAAAAACAATCAGGTGAATAACTTATTCTACGCTGGCTCAAAACGAATAAACCGAGTACCTTGCATAATGAGCTTGCCTTCATGGCCAAGCTCAACGCCTTGATACTGTTCTTCCGTTACAATAGTTTTAATAATTTCGCCGCTTGATAGCGTTTTAAAGTGAATCTCATAGCGAAAAGTTTCAGGTGAAACAACATCCCGCTCTCGAGAACGCATGTTAGGATAAGGGTAGTCTTTTTTGCTATCAACCTTTACTAAGTAGCTTACAGGCAAAGCGTTATCATTAAGTTCATTTTGCTTGCGTTGGTCAAAAAAACGCTTAGTGGCGAGCACCGCAATAATCGCTAAAACGATAATCAGTAATATTGGCTTATTCATAATGTGTGCATTTTGCTTAAAAAGTCCGTCATGATAGTTTATCTTATTTAACTAAACAGGACACGTTTCTAAGTTACCGGATCCCTGCCGTGTCATTCATTGAACATATAAGGATGTGTATATGATTAGTTGGCCATTCCTCGCTGTACTCTTTTCCGGTTGGTTATATGTCGATGCCGCCTATCGAGGACCCGGGTGGCAACGTTGGTTATTTCGCCCAATCACACTGCTACTTTTATTACTTTGGGGTTGGAGCTCCGACGACCTTAACCTGCAAAATTATCTTATTCTTGCGGGGCTGCTAGTTTCTCTCGTTGCAGATCTTTCTCGCATGCTTTCAAGTGAGCACTTACTAGCTTCCGTCGCGTTGATGTTCTTGAGTTATTTGATTTATACCATCAGCTTCGGAATGCAATTTAATTTCGGGCTCTATCTACCTTGGCTTGCCGCACCTCTGATTGTCGCTGCCGTTACTTTAGTTTTCATTTGGGGCAAGCTTGAAGGCCTACAAGCTATTGTTTTTGCATCATTAATAATGTGCATGATTATGGCATGGGTTGCTGGTGACCAATATTTTGGTCTCGGTCGTGAATACAACTTCTCAATCATGATTGGCGCATCACTGCTATTTCTTTCTAACTGTATTTGGCTAATTGCTCGATTCCGTATTCCCTTTAAAGCCTCAAAAGCCGTTGTTGCAGCACTATACTTCCTTGGACAGTTTTTCATTGTGCGAGCGATTTACTTATAATCACACCTTTTAGTCATACCATGCCAATTGATAAAAAGTGCTATTTGAGAATTTTATCAATTGGCCGCCCTATTTTTGTTTGACTCTGGAGTAGACTCCAGAGTGTAAACTTATCCACAATGATAGAACACATTGTTTGATAAGGGGGCGCTTATGCACTCACATTCCCATAAAGAAACACATAATCACACAAGTAATTGCTGCTCTAGCAACAGTTGCTGCTCATCTACTGTAGCAGGCAATAGCCAGAAAGTTAGTGATGACTCACATACTCATGAACATAGCAGTTTGAAGAAACATCCTGACGACGATGAAGGTTCTCACCGGCACAGTGGTGAGTGTCATTCAACTCATGATCACACCGCCAATGACCATGACCATTCTGGTCATGATCACAAACATGGCAATAGCTGTGGGTTAACTGCGGATATCAGCAATGAAGTGGAACCAACTCAAGCAGCTAGCCAACGCTTTAGTTGGATAATCCGCGGAATGGATTGCCCCAGCTGCGCAAACAAAATTGAAACTGCAGTTAGGCAAATAAGTGAAGTAAAACAAGCCAAAGTGTTATTTTCTACGGAAAAACTGGTGGTTGATGCTAACACCGATATTAGTGTAGCGGTTCGTTCTACCGTTGAAACTGCGGGTTATGAATTACTTGAAGTCGGTGGCAACAGTGCAGCAGGTATCGCACCACCACAAAGTTTACTCAATGAAGCTAAGCCCGTTATTATATTAGCGATTTTAATGGCGATTAGTTGGGGAATTGAATCACTCAGCCCACAAGTCGGTAAAATTGCCTTTATTTTAACTACCCTATTTGGGTTATACCCGATCGCACGTAAATCATTGCGCTTAATGCGAACGGGTTCGCCTTTTGCTATCGAAACTTTGATGTCAGTTGCCGCAATAGGCGCAATCTTTATTCAAGCAACAGAAGAAGCCGCGATGGTTATCTTACTGTTTATGTTAGGCGAAATGTTGGAATCCTATTCTGCTGGAAGGGCCCGACGAGGGGTTAGCGCCTTAATGGCACTGGTACCAGAAGACGCCGTTTTAATCAAAAATGGGCAAAAAACAACGATTCCTGTTGCGCAATTACGACCAGGAGACATTATTGAGATTGCACCGGGTGGGCGTTTACCTACCGATGCGGTGTTAGTGTCAGGTTTTGCCAGCTTTGATGAAAGTGCACTAACAGGTGAGTCCGTTCCTGTAGAGCGTAATGTCGGTGAAAAGGTGGCAGCAGGCTGCTTATCTGTTGATAGAGCCGTTCAAATGCAGGTGGTATCAGAGCAAGGTCAAAATGCGATTGACCGCATTTTACAGCTAATTGAGGAAGCGGAAGAACGCCGTGCGCCGATAGAACGCTTTATTGACAGCTTTAGCCGAGTTTATACCCCAATCATTATGCTTATTTCGGCACTAGTGATTATTATTCCACCGATATTCTTCAGTGCACCATGGGAGACTTGGATTTACCGAGGTTTAACACTTTTATTAATCGGTTGTCCTTGTGCATTAGTGATTTCAACCCCTGCGGCGATAACGTCTGCGCTGGCAACAGCAACACGCCGAGGCGCATTAATTAAAGGTGGCGCAGCACTTGAACAACTGGGCACTGTCACGACAATTGCTTTAGATAAAACAGGCACACTCACGGAAGGGAAACCTCATGTCACTAATCTTATTCCTGTAGAAGGCATGACCGAAAGTGAATTAGTCCAAATTACCGCCTCCGTTGAAGTGGGTTCACATCATCCTCTGGCAAAAGCAGTGGTGAATAAAGCAGAGGCGTTATCGTTGAGCATTGCTGAAGCACAAGATCGTAAAGCATTAGCAGGAAAAGGGGTTGAGGGTGTACTTGATGGTAAGCGTATACTGGTGAGTGCACCAAACCGCCTTGATATTCCACTCGATAGTGAATGGCAAAATAAGGTCGAGATATTAGAAGCTGAAGGAAAAACGGTTGTTGTCACACTCGAAAATGACCGCGTAATTGGTTTAACCGCACTGCAAGATACATTACGCAGCGATGCAGTAGATACAATGAGCATGCTGAAAGCGCTCAATGTGAATGCTGTGATGCTGACAGGCGATAACCCTCGTGCTGCAAGTGCTATCGCGGGCCAATTAGGCATGGAGTACCGCGCAGGGTTATTACCGGAAGATAAAGTAACAGCAGTTATGGAGCTTAATCGTAACCACAGCACAATGATGGTCGGTGATGGTATTAACGATGCTCCTGCAATGAAAGCGTCTAGTATCGGTGTTGCCATGGGTAGTGGTACTGATGTGGCATTAGAGACCGCCGATGCTGCATTAACCCATAACCGTTTGACTGGACTTGCAGAGATTGTTGCATTATCTCGTGCGACTAGGAAAATTATTCGTGAAAATATAGCGATTGCCTTGGGACTAAAAGGAATATTTCTGGTGACCAGTTTATTGGGAATTACCGGGCTTTGGGTCGCCGTACTTGCTGATTCAGGTGCAACAGCACTCGTCACCGCGAACGCTGTACGTTTACTGCGAGTTAAGTTACCTCAAGTGAAAAAATAATTTATACCAATTGATTTAAACGCCACACTAAGTGGCGTCAGATTGATGACGAACCCCATGTTTTTAGCATGGGGTTTATTGTGTTAGCGACCGAAGGTCGCGATCGCGATATTTTTCTAAAATCCCATCATCAATAACTTTCTCAAGCTATATTCCGTTCTATATGCCTTTAATTGGCTTTGTATTAACTTAAAAAAGTAAAAAAGAAGCGCCAGTAGCGCCATCTTCTTCATATTTTGTGCAACAGCTGCTAATAAGCACTGCATTTGCACTTTATTTAACCCACGGAACCGCGCATAACGGTGACCATGATGTTGTTTGGCATCGGCAAAACTTCTTTCTACCGTCTCTTTTCGTCTTGCGTAGATTTTTTTACCCCACTTGCTTAGCCGTAACGTATTTGACCACTCTTTCGCTTCTTCCCATACATGTCGAGTGATTGTTTTTTGTCCTTTTTGTTTTGAGTACACGATTGTCGATGTTCGCATAATTGGCATTGAGCCATATTGGATTTGTAATGTTTTATAACCATTACGGTCAGTTGTACTGTAGGTTAAAAGCGCTTCGGTTGGACACACATACACATCGCGCTGTGCATCATAGTAAAAATGTTTTTTTTGATACGCATTTTGCCCTTTATTGGGACGTCGATAACCAGGAACAAGAGCGATACTCATTTCTTTCGCGAGATGACAAACGGGGGCGGTGAAGTAACCGGCATCCACGCCTGCGGCAATGGGGTTAAGATTAAAACGTTCAATTTGACGCTGTAATCGGCCAATGTAAGGCTGGCTATCGTGCACATTTCCTGCGGTGACATGGGTGTCCATAATGACCGTGCTTTCCATCAACCGTACGATGGTCAAGATAAAAGAAGCCTTTGGGTTTATTGTCCCGATGCATAAAACCACTTTCAGGGTCAGTGGTACTTACTTTAGTGTTTTTGACGGCGCTGTTTTCGTTGGATTTTTTTGCGTCGGGTAACGGCTTTTTTGCGTGATTTTTCCGGTCTCTTTCGACAGCGACATTGAGTTGTTCAATATATTCACTTGGGGCGATGGGACGCTCTTCATTAATGGCTTTGTGCGGGTTCGCGTTGGCTTTCAAGTGGGTACTGTCAGTATAAAGAACGCGTCCATTCGCCATGCCTCCACTGATGGCTTGTTCAACGACATGGTCAAATATCTGCTGGAAAATATCACTGTCATTAAATCGGCGAATACGATTTTGGCTCAATGTTGAAGCATCGGGCACTTTCTCCGTTAACCCCATGCGTAAAAACCAACGATAAGCCATATTGACTTGGATTTCTTTAACCAGTTTTCGCTCTGATGGGATACCAAACAGATAGCCTAACAGCATCATTTTAATAAGACGAACAGGGTCAATCGCAGGTCGCCCGTTATTGGGACAATAAAGGTGAGCAACGGCATCACGAATAAATTCAAAGTCCATAATCGCATCGACTTTACGAACAAGATGGTCTTCAGGCACCAACTCATCGAGTGTGATAGTTTCGAATTGATATTGCTGAGGAGAAGGTTCTTTTAACATATCGGTTAGCTCATTATTTGTACTAACCTTATTAGATCAAAGTCCTCACTAAAAAGCGAGGACTTTGTCAGCAGTCTGACGCCACACTAAGTGGCGTTTTTATTTACAACTATTCCAATATTTTGTTGTATTACAATATGTTAAATACAACCTTAATTAGAGAATTAGGACTAACTTTTTCTCCATCAGTCTCAATCTTCGCTAAAATACGTTTTGTAAATAGATTATTTCGGCATGACGTTTAGCAGGTACTTGGCATGGTAAAAAATCACAGTTCAACACCACATGATGCTGCATTTAAAGGGTTTATGTCTAAAATTGATAATGCACGTGATTTTTTTGATATCCATTTACCCGGCCATATTAAGCAATTATGTGATTTCAAAACATTAGCGATAACAAACTCTTCTTTCATTGATAACCAGCTACGCACTCGTCTTTCAGATGTTCTCTACACTGTCGAGACACAGCAAGGTGAAGGGTATATTTATATGTTAGTTGAGCACCAATCAACACCAGATAAACTAATGGGTTGGAGAATGATGCATTATGCATTCCTTGCCATGAACCAACATTTACAACAAGGTCATCGTGATCTACCGCTGGTTGTGCCTGTTTTATTTTATCATGGGAAGATAACGCCTTATCCATATGCTAAACCATGGACACACTGTTTCCCATGGCCAGAAATTGCATCAAACTTATATAGTCAGCCATTTCCGCTCGTTGATATTACTGTTATTGATGATAACGAACTCGTAAATCATCGCAAAGTTGCCGTCATGGAACTCGCAATGAAGCACAGAGACTTAAGAGATAACATAGAAAAAGTCACGCAGTTACTAGCTGAAGCGATGAATCAAAATTATCATCATAGTGATGACATCATCACTATTTTCAACTATTTATTTATTACTATGGATTCACCTCATTTTGAGACAGTGGTTAATCAACTTATATACCAATTAGAAAATAACCAAGAGGCTATTATGAACATCGCGCAACGATTAAAAAATCAAGGGTTACAAGAGGGAATTGATATTGGTGTAAATAGAGGCATTGATATTGGCGTAAATAGAGGCATTGATATTGGAGCAAACAAAAAACAACATGAAGTTGCACTTAAAGGTTTGCAACTTGGTACAAGTATTGAACTTATCTGCCAACTTACTGGGTTAAGCTATCAGGAAGTATTAAGCCTACAATAATATCCCTACCTCTTGGCAGGGATTAACATACAAAAAGAAATTAGCTAGTAACAACTAGCTCGATTTTTTACGCAACAAATAACGATATGGTGCGTTGTCAGCCTCTACTGCTAATAAATCATGCTCCATAAAGCGGCAAAAACCTGGGATATCACGTGTGGTTGCTGGGTCATCAGCAATAATTAACAACGTTTCACCATCGGCCATGTTACGAACCGTTTTACGCACTAACATCACAGGCTCAGGGCAACGCAGCCCTAGTGTATCAAGGGTTTTCGTTGGGTTAGCAAATAAATCAGACATTAAAAAACACTTCTAAAAGGGATCAATAGACTGATTATATAATAAAATATCCATTGATAAATGAACAGTTTTGCATTTGTTGCGCAACAAGAGTATGATGCGCTGCTCCCAAGTGTTGGGATGTATTTCATGGGTTCCCTCACCCCATTGTGACTAAAAAGGTACAATATGTTTGATTTTACTGCGCAGCAAAAAGCCACTGCGTTAATTTGGCTTTCGTTATTTCATATTTTAATCATTACTTCTAGTAACTACCTCGTGCAGTTGCCAATTAATATTTTTGGCTTCCATACCACTTGGGGTGCATTTACTTTTCCATTTATTTTCTTAGCTACTGATTTAACCGTTCGTATTTATGGCGCGCCGCTTGCACGCAGAATTATCACTGCAGTTATGCTGCCCGCATTACTGATTTCATACGTTATTTCAGCTTTATATTTCCAAGGTGAATGGCAAGGTTTTACCGCATTATCTGAATTTAACTTATTTGTAGCACGTATTGCCGCAGCGAGTTTTATGGCTTATGTACTGGGTCAAATATTAGATGTCAGTGTTTTCAATCGATTACGCCAAAATGCACGTTGGTATGTAGCACCTGCCTGTGCAATGTTCTTTGGTAACTTGATTGACACTATCGCCTTTTTCTTTATTGCTTTTTTCCGTAGTAGCGATCCATTCATGGCTGCAAATTGGGTAGAGATTGCTTTAGTTGACTATGTCTTTAAGCTACTTATTTGCATGCTATTTTTCTTGCCTGCTTATGGTGTGCTTTTGAACTTTATCTTGAAGTCTTTCTTTGCAAACTCAGATAAAAAACAGTTAGCCAATCAACACTAAAAACAAAAAAAGGAGATAGCTAAATGCTATCTCCAAATAGGTTTAACTGAGCTAAAACAAAAAATAACAACCCTACAATTCGATAAGTAACAGATCACAAAGCTTTTGCTAGAAGTGAAATTGGGTGCTCACACTTCTTACTCGTCGACATCTCAATCTGCCACTTACAAGTTTCGCAGTCTGTAATCACCATGTCCGCACCACTTTCTTCAATTTGACGGAACAGCCCTGCCCCTATTCCTTGAGAAACCTCATAGTTTTCTTTTTTGAAACCATAGGTTCCTGCGATACCACAACATTGTGAATCCAACACAATTAGCTCAACCCCTGGCACACGTTTAATTAACTCTAACGTATAGGAAGTCCACCCCATTTTTTCCATATGGCATGGTGTGTGATAAGCCACTTTTAAAGGCGTATGTTTCAGTTTGAGTTCACGCCCTTCTTCAAGTAAACGATAAATATAACGCGTTGCGAGCTCGATGTTATCCCTCATTGCAGAAGTATCAACATCAAGTACATGCGTATATTCATCACGGATGGTAAACGTACAGGTTGATGAAGTTGCAACAACAGGTACATGTTTTTCAAGGATAGTTTCTTGCAATGACTCTAAATTAACATTGGCTTGGCGCTTAGCCTGTTTCATAAAGCCATTGGCTATTAATGCCACACCACAACATTTTTCACGTTTAAGTAGCTGAACACCAATATTCATGCCGTTAAAGACTTTAATTAAGTCTTTACCTAATTGAGGGTGGTTATAATTCACATAACAACCATGGAAGAACGCAACTTGCTCTTCAAATTTAGCTTGTTCAGCGGCTTGTTTTGCATACCAACGGCGGAAAGTCCCAAACGAATATTTAGGTAATTCACGGCGGTGGTCTATTTTCAATGCTTTATCAAGGATTTGACGTACAGGTTTTAACCCTGTAATAGTATTGACAACTGGTGCAAATGGCGTCGATAACGACCCCATTAAATCCGTATGGCTGAGAATAGCATCACGAATTTTAGGTTTCTGTTGGCTGTAAGTATTACGCGCACGAGCAATAATATCGCCAATCTTCACATCCGATGGACAAGCGACTTCGCAACGCTTGCAGTTAGTACAATATTTCAACGCTTCGTCATACAGCATCGGATCTTTTAAGCGTAAACGCTCACCGTCTGGCCCTGCTTGCTTAGGACCAGGATACAGAGGATTAACCTTTGCAACAGGGCAATAAGTGGTACACACAGTGCATTTAATACAGCTTTCAAAGCTTGCATCTTGAATACTCATTGTGCCACCTCCACCTGCATAGTTTTATTCTTACTCAGTTCATTAATAATTTCATTAGCGGCATATAATGCGCTAATTATCGATACGCCCGCACCACAACCTTGAGTGAGAGGGTCAAAACCGCCTAAAACGGCGCCGGCCACATAAAGATTAGAAATGGCTTTCCCCTCTTTTTGTGCGCGTAGCTTTTCATCGGTTTTCACACCAAAAGCCATATAGGGCTGGGAAGCGAAAAACTCTTTGTTAGTCCATTTTGCACGTTCTGAAATTTCACACAGATCCAATTGCATCAAAGGCTCATAGACACGGTCAAACTCAGCCACCAATCCATTATTAAAAAAGCTCCCCGTCGCCAGAACAAAATGCTTAGCTTTTAAAGAGATATCGCCATGATTACGAGTCTGGACAGATTCAATTCGGCCATCAACACAATTTACCACAGTAACTTTATCACCAGGCATCACAATTCCACCTTGGCGACGGAACTGACGCAGTAACATTTCATGCAAACGAATCCCCAATAGCGAAGGAGGAAGAGTCGGTAGTAAAAATAATGGCTTACCTAAGCTCATTTGTAATTCATGTAAAGGTTCATCACTATCGAGTCCGATACAGGCTGGCATAAAAATCGCCTCTGCATCTGTGACCAACGGAGAAATTTCAGCGACCATTTGTGCCATATTTTCTGGTCTATCAAGCCAACGAGCAACATTAACCGCTCTAAACTCACTCGGGTTTTCTCTTAATCGGTCTAATAATGGTAAATGCACATAATGCGATGTTGCTTGTAACCCCTCACGTTGTAGCTCATCAGCCACCATCTGAGGTTGAAAATCCAAGAAACCTTCGATACCAACCACAGCAATCTTGCTAACATCCATTTTATGGTGCAAACCGACAGTCGGAACAGACTCAGGACTAAGCCAAGTCATCCGTTTATGGCCCAGAGGTGTAATACGATAATGGTTTTCTTCACAAGAGCCTTTTAAATGAACTCCTGCTTGCTGCAATATTGACTGAGACATATGCGCTAGCTCAGTAACTTGTGTTTTTCCGATTAAACTATAAGGGTGTGCTGGCGCCTGTTCCTTTAGCGCATCAAGCATTTCTAATGGTTTTTCAGCCACTTGTCCATTCGGTAAATGGGTTAATAAATCCAAGGAGCCTGATGAAAAATGTAATGCATTTTGCCCTGCACTAACAATTGCACAAGATAGACCAGACTGGGTCAAACGGATACCGCTCATTAATCCAGCTAAACCGCCGCCCATAACCACTACATCATATTTCATTGTCCGCCTCCTTCTGTGCATCCTTGCCAAGTGTCGCTTCATTCATGCCACATAACCCGTGATATACCCAGCTGGTAAATTCACTTTCACGCAATGCGTCACCCCAAGCAATTGGACGTACACCTTTCCAACGTTCATTAAGGAAGTGACTCAGTTGTTGCTCTGTTTCATGAGGCGTTGTGACATTAAAACGATTGAGTAACCCCGCAGCACGGCAAGCACATAATTCACCTTGGCAAGTTCCCATCCCCACACGAGTGCGACGCCTTAAATCAAGTAAATTATTCACCGTTAATGAATTAACGGCATAGCGTACTTCACCAGCAGTAACGGCTTCACACTCACAAACTAAACTTTTATCGAGCCTATCCGTACTGAGAATTGCAGAAGCCCTGTCACCATGACGGTAAACCGCTGAGCCACGAATAGGGGCTGGGATAGAAACAACATTGCGTAAGGCTTCTTCTGCACTATGTTGCGAGCCCGGTAGTGGCGCTTCTGCTGTTGTACACTTGGCACTGTGGCCTAATTTTTCACAAACTTTATCAGTAGCCCACTCAGCCATCAGACGATATGTCATTAACTTACCACCAGTGATAGTGATAAACCCTTCTAAGCCATCGCGTTTAGCATGGTCTAACAGCACAATACCGCGGCTGACATTACGCCCTGATGGGTCATCATCACTGGCAACTAATGGCCGAACA
The DNA here is from genome assembly GCF_032706145.1 of Providencia sp. PROV040. Lineage (NCBI taxonomy): Bacteria > Pseudomonadati > Pseudomonadota > Gammaproteobacteria > Enterobacterales > Morganellaceae > Providencia > Providencia sp. PROV040. The sequence goes on from NZ_CP120530.1 coordinate 3,991,155, forward strand.
CCTGCATATGCACGTAAAATACGTGTTGTTGCAAGTGCTGGCGATAGCATTGAACCTTCACGAATAAGAATATCCACCTCTTCAGGGGTGACATACATATTATCAATTTGGTCATATTCAATATGAGTCGATGTGGTCCCAATCAGGGAAATCGTATCGCCGGGAACTAAAATATCGGCATCTGCAGGTTTGCGGCAACGGTTTATCACCATGTTGTTCAAGCGATGGCCTAAAATTAATAGCGCCCCTTTCGCAGGGAACATTTTAATTTTTAATTCGCCATACTCTGCGATTTTTTGCCCCCAGATCCCGCCTGCATTGACGACAATTTCCGCGTAAATATCATATTGCTTCTTGGCGTGGTGATCATAAACCGTAACGCCACGTACGGTGTCGCCATCACGAATCAAACCAATAACTTCATGATAAGTTAACACTTTCGCGCCATGCTCTCTGGCATCTAACATATTTGCCGCAGTCAAACGGAATGGGTCAACCGTGCCATCAGGAACACGAACCGCACCTATTAGATGTGGGTTAACAGAAGGTTCAAGGCGAATAGCCTCTTTGGGGTCAATTGCAGTCGCATCAATACCCGCAGCTTGGCAAGCCGTAATGAATTGTTGCTGATACTCTAAGCTGTCTTCAGGTAAAGTAATAAACAAACCATCAGTTCGCTCTATACAGTGATGCGCGATACGTTTTAAAATCTTGTTCTCTTCTATACATTCTCTGGCGGATTCACCATCTGTGACTGCATAACGCGCGCCACTATGAAGTAACCCATGGTTACGCCCTGTCGCGCCAGTCGCAATATCATGCCTTTCGAGTAAAACAGTTCTTAGACCTCGGCGAGCGCAGTCACGAGCGACTCCTGCACCTGTTGCGCCACCACCAATAATGATGACATCCGTCTCAGTCACAGATGAGCCATTCATGTCGCATTCCTCACATTAATAAACATTTCTATAATCGATAAGTATAGATTCTATTTTTATAATCTATTATTAAATATAGCCCAGAAACGCGATCAATGTTTGATAAGGAACAAAAACGAAAGAAATTGATGCATATTCAGTGTTCAAAAGAACAAAATCGTGATGAGAATCACAAAATAATTAACATTTCTAGTTCCATTCTATTCACAAATGTCATTTACTATGCAACTTCATAAACAAAATCAATAATTGTGCGTTGGATTACAGATAAATTGTTTTTTAACGACTACAATTTAGAGCAATTAAGAAAATAAAGACTCTTAAATTACTCGATTACTTTCGTTTTTGTTACTTCACCAATAATAAACACTCAATATTTCTCTGAAATAGAGAAATGGAAGTGTAAATAAAAATTAGCATGCCATCGGAGGCGTATATGTTAAGCATTTTTAAACCAGCACCTCATATAGAGAGGCTGCCAGCGGATAAGATAGATCCTGTCTATCGTAAGCTTCGCTGGCAGATCTTCATGGGTATTTTCTTTGGTTACGCAGCGTATTATCTAGTCCGAAAGAACTTTGCGTTAGCGATGCCATATCTTGTTGAACAAGGTTTCTCTAAAGGTGACCTTGGTTTTGCATTATCAGGGATCTCAATTGCTTACGGATTTTCTAAATTTATCATGGGGTCGTTTTCCGACCGTGCAAACCCGCGTTATTTCTTACCAGCAGGTTTGATTCTCGCCTCCGCAGTGATGTTAGTCATGGGCTTCGTACCATGGGCAACATCAAGCATCATGGTAATGTTCGTATTACTGTTCCTTTGTGGTTGGTTCCAAGGTATGGGTTGGCCTCCTTGTGGGCGTACCATGGTTCACTGGTGGTCACAAAAAGAACGTGGCGGTATCGTTTCGGTTTGGAACTGTGCACACAACGTCGGTGGTGGTATCCCTCCATTACTGTTCATGTTAGTTAGGTATGGCATGGTTTAACGACTGGAAAGCTGCGCTGTATATGCCTGCATTGGCTGCTATCCTTGTTGCAATCATTGCATTTGCGTTAATGCGCGACACCCCGCAATCTTGTGGTCTTCCTCCAATTGAAGAGTACAAAAACGACTATCCAACTGACTATAAAGCATCAGATGAGCAAGAGTTAACTGCAAAAGAAATCTTCATGAAGTATGTTTTCCCTAACAAACTATTATGGATGATTGCGATTGCGAACGTGTTCGTTTACTTACTGCGTTATGGTGTTTTGGACTGGTCTCCAACTTACCTGCGTGAAGTTAAACACTTCGCAATGGACAAATCTTCATGGGCTTACTTCTTATATGAATACGCAGGTATCCCAGGTACGTTACTGTGTGGTTGGATGTCGGATAAAGTCTTCCGTGGTAACCGTGGAGCTACTGGTGTGTTCTTCATGGTTCTGGTAACCATTGCAACTATCGTGTTCTGGATGAACCCAGCTGGTAACCCAAATGTTGATATGGCATGTATGTTGATCATCGGTTTCCTAATCTATGGTCCTGTTATGTTGATTGGTTTGCACGCCCTTGAACTTGCACCGAAAAAAGCAGCAGGTACAGCCGCAGGATTCACAGGCTTGTTCGGCTACCTCGGTGGTTCTGTAGCAGCAAGTGCTATCGTTGGTTATACCGTAGACTACTTCGGTTGGGACGGTGGCTTCGCAGTCATGATCGGTGGTTCAGCACTGGCCGTTGTTCTACTGTTTATCGTGATGTTGAGCGAAAGCAAACATAAACGCGAATTAGCAAACTCACAATAAACATTCATCAAATGTTCATTGTTAATCGCTAGACTCGTGGGCTATATCAAAAAATGATGTAGCCCATTTTTTTACCCAAATAAAGTGCCAAGGAGATATAATCATGAGCTTTCCATTAAAAACATTGGTGGCTAGTATGGTTTTAGTGATGTCAGTGTCTGCTGTAGCTCAAGCTTCAAGTAAAGTTGTCATTGCACATCGTGGTGCAAGTGGTTACTTACCGGAACATACCCTACCTGCAAAAGCAATGGCTTACGCACAAGGTGCTGATTTTCTTGAGCAAGATTTAGTTATGACGAAAGATAACGAGCTCGTGGTCTTACATGACCATTATCTCGATCGCGTGACAGATGTTGCTGAACGTTTCCCTGACCGCGCTCGTAAAGATGGCCGTTACTATGCGATTGACTTTACCCTTGATGAAATCAAATCACTCAATTTTACAGAAGGATTTGATATTGTTGATGGTAAAAAAGTGCAAAGCTATCCGAACCGCTTCCCAATGGGCAAATCAGACTTCCGCGTTCATACTTTCCAAGAAGAGATTGAATTTGTTCAGGGATTAAACAAGTCAACGGGTAAGAATATTGGTATCTACCCAGAAATTAAAGCCCCTTGGTTCCACTTACAAGAAGGCAAAGATATCACCAAAAAAACACTCGAAGTCCTTAAAGAGTATGGCTATACCACCAAGGATTCCAACGTTTATCTACAGTCATTTGACCCTAATGACCTAAAACGTATCAAAAATACCTTGATGCCAGAAATGGGAATGGATCTTAAATTAATTCAATTGATTGCTTACACCGATTGGAATGAAACTCAAGAGCAAAAACCTGACGGAACTTGGGTTAATTACAATTATGATTGGATGATGAAACCCGGCGCCATGAAAGAAATTGCGACCTATGCAGATGGTATTGGCCCTGATTATCATATGCTAATTAGTGAAGAATCCACGCCAACTAATATCAAAGTGAATGGCATGGTTAAAGAAGCTCATGATAACAAAATGGCAGTGCATCCGTTCACTATCCGTGTTGATAAGCTGCCAAAATACGCCAAAGATGGGCAACAGCTTTATGACATTATTTATAACCAAGCCGATGTCGATGGCGCCTTCACAGACTTCCCTGACTTAGGGGTTAAGTTCTTAGAACAGCAGAAACAAAAATAGTTTTCTGGGACAAAATAAGAATGCAGCCATTTGGCTGCATTCAGACTGCTGACAAACATATTATGTTTGGCAGCAAGTCTAATCGGTTTTGAAAATAAATTACGCGATAGTGACAGGGAATGCGATCACATCACTGATTTTATCTGCATTTAAAGCAATCATAATCAGCCTATCAACCCCAACAGCGACACCAGAACAATCAGGTAAACCATGCTCTAAAGCCGCGAGCAAGTGCTCATCAATAGGTGCAGTAGGGAGCCCCATTGCCGCACGCTTACGGTTGTCTTGTTCAAATCGCTGGCGTTGTTCGCTTGCATCGGTGAGTTCATGGAAACCATTCGCCAGTTCCATCCCTTTATAATACACCTCAAAACGCTCAGCTACGCGGTGGTCTTCCGTGCTAATCACCGCAAGAGAAGCTTGAGTCGCAGGGAAATGATACACGACTGCAGGCTTTTCTTTACCAATATGAGGCTCAACGCCCATGGTAAATAGCAGTTGAAGTAAGGTATCTTTATCTTCTTCCTGATCCGCGATATTGCTCAAATCTAAACGGGCTGCAACCTCACGTAATTCACTTTTTTCAGCAGATAACGGGTCAATATCCAAATAGCGTAAAAATGCTTGTTGGTATGAAAGTAGCTCTGCACTCTCACATTCTAAAACTTGTTGCAGTAGGTCATCCACTTCATTGATCAAGCGATACATATCAAAATGCGGGCGGTACCACTCTAACATGGTAAATTCAGGGTTATGATGTCGCCCTGCTTCTTCATTTCTAAAGCTACGACCTAACTGATAGATAGGACCACTACCGGCCGCTAATAAACGTTTCATGTGGTATTCAGGGCTAGTCATTAAATATAAATTAATACCTTGCGCTGCACCAGGGCCCACAAAACGCGTTTCAAATGGAACAAGATGAATGTCAGTGACTGTTGCCTGACTCATTGCGGGGGTTTCGACTTCAAGTACACAACGATCAGTAAAAAAACGTCTGATTTCCGCAATTATTTTTGCGCGCTGTAACAGGTTAGCGATGGGGGCGGTTGGCTGCCAATTCGCTATATCACTCATTAAGATGACTCCAAAATAAACTTAGTCGTGCAGTGTACCCACCTCACAGGCAACACACAATGCATTTACACTGATAATGCATATTTATCTGAACGTAAATACTTGCAACTGTCGGCATGATGATGAGTAAGTAGAGATAGCCTGATTATCTCTTGCTTTATACGATTAGGCAAAGCCTTTACTTTTAGCTTTATCCTACAGAGGTGGGAAGAGTAATGAAAGTAGCCAGAAACATGATTAATTCTTATATTATGTGACATATCTGTTACTAAAAAAGCGAAATGATTCGCTTTCTCAATCTATTTTAAAATTTTCTGTTCAAAATTAAATTTATTCTAAATAATAAATAGTGAGACTCCTCGCAAATTAGCATTCAATATGAATTAAACTCTTCAGCTATAATAATAGTATTAATCACTTATTATTGATAAAACCTGAGTAATTCACTTGGTTTTATACACTAAAAGTCTATGTAAATTTAATGATAATCATTTGAAATTCCTTTTTATTCGGTGTTAACAGCCTAGAAAATCCAGTAATGTAAAAACAATTTATAAAAAGAAGATCTATCTCACACTTTATCGCTAAATTTGGCCAAAACACCCCTCTATATCAAATTTATCTTGAGGACTATTCGCTATAATTCACAGCATGATAAGTCATTATTAGCTATTATATTATTTACTATTAAAAAACAGATATTTCGTAGTTTAGCTTTAAGTTGAACTGAAAATGACGTAGCTAATTATCAAAAGTATTTAAAAGAATTTATCAATTTTACACTTGAACAATGGAGAAGCGCAGTGCAAACCTTCAATGCCGATTTAGCGATTATCGGGGCCGGGGGCGCAGGCTTACGTGCAGCAATTGCTGCCGCTGAAGCAAATCCCAATATCAAGATTGCTCTGGTCTCAAAAGTATACCCAATGCGTAGTCACACTGTGGCCGCAGAGGGGGGATCAGCAGCAGTTACTCAGGCTCATGACTCCTATGACTATCATTTTAATGATACTGTAGCTGGTGGGGACTGGCTGTGTGAGCAAGATGTTGTCGACTATTTTGTCGAACACTGCCCAACAGAAATGACCCAGCTAGAGCTATGGGGCTGCCCGTGGAGCCGTAAACCAGATGGTTCAGTTAACGTTCGCCGTTTCGGTGGAATGAAAATTGAGCGTACGTGGTTTGCTGCTGATAAAACTGGCTTCCACATGCTCCATACCCTGTTCCAAACTTCATTAAAATATCCACAAATTCAACGTTTTGACGAACATTTTGTTCTCGATATCATTGTTGATGAAGGCCAAGTCCGTGGTCTTGTCGCGTTAAATATGATGGAAGGAACAAAAGTCCAGATCCGTGCTAATGCCATCGTGATGGCAACTGGCGGTGCTGGACGCGTTTATCGCTACAATACCAATGGCGGTATTGTAACCGGTGATGGTATGGGTATCGCATTCCGCCATGGCGTGCCGCTGCGTGATATGGAATTTGTTCAATATCACCCAACTGGGTTACCGGGTTCTGGTATCTTAATGACCGAAGGTTGTCGTGGTGAGGGCGGGATCCTTGTCAATAAAGACGGCTATCGCTATCTGCAAGACTACGGAATGGGGCCTGAAACTCCACTGGGTAAACCTGAAAATAAATATATGGAACTGGGTCCACGTGACAAAGTTTCCCAAGCGTTCTGGCACGAATGGCGTGCAGGTCGCACCATCAGTACCCACCGCGGTGATGTTGTTTACTTAGATCTTCGCCACCTTGGCGCAGAAAAACTGCATGAGCGTTTACCATTTATTTGTGAATTGGCGAAAGCCTACGTGGGTGTTGACCCAGTAACAGACCCAATTCCTGTTCGCCCAACCGCTCACTACACCATGGGTGGTATCGAAACGGATCAACGCACAGAAACACGCATCAAAGGCCTATTTGCTGTCGGTGAGTGTTCTTCTGTTGGCTTGCACGGTGCAAACCGTTTAGGTTCTAACTCATTAGCTGAATTAGTTGTATTTGGTCGTCTGGCAGGTGAAGAAGCCGCTCGCCATGCTGCTGAAGCAACACCAGCCAATGCAAATGCTATCGAAGCCCGTACTCGTGATATCGAAGCTGACCTCAGCAAGCTCATGAACCAAAAAGGGAAAGAGAGCTGGTCGAAAATACGCGATGAAATGGGTATTTCAATGGAAGAAGGCTGCGGTATCTACCGTACCCCTGAATTAATGCAAAAAACCGTTGATAAAATTGCTGAGCTGAAAGAACGCTTCAAACATGTCGAAATTACCGACCATAGCAGCGTATTTAATACTGACCTACTGTACACCATTGAATTAGGCTTTGGCCTTGATGTGGCGGAATGTATGGCTCACTCTGCAATCAACCGTAAAGAATCACGTGGTGCACACCAACGTCTCGATGAAGGCTGTACTGAGCGTGATGATGTTAATTTCCTTAAACATACTTTGGCATTCTATAACCCAGAGGGCTCCCCTCGTTTAGAATACAGTGACGTGAAAATCACGAAATCTCAGCCAGCTAAACGTGTTTACGGTGCCGAAGCTGAAGCTCAAGATAAGGCGAAGAAGGAGCAAGCTAATGGATGATATGAAACACCTAAAAATGGAGATCATGCGTTACAATCCGGAAACGGATAGTGAGCCCCATTTGGTGACGTATGATGTCCCTTACGACGAGCAAACTTCTTTGTTAGATGCGTTAGGCTATATCAAAGATAATCTCGCTCCAGACCTGTCTTACCGCTGGTCCTGTCGTATGGCGATTTGTGGTTCTTGTGGCATGATGGTGGATAAAGTGCCTAAACTGGCTTGTAAAACATTCCTGCGTGAATACCCGCAAGGCATGAAAGTTGAGCCATTAGGTAACTTCCCAATCGAGCGCGACCTTGTTGTTGATATGACTCACTTTATTGAGCGTTTAGAGGCGATCAAACCGTACATTATCGGTAATGACCGTAAACCTTCTGAAGGCCCAAATAAGCAAACGCCTGCCCAGATGGCGAAATACCATCAATTCTCAGGCTGTATCAACTGTGGTCTGTGCTATGCAGCTTGCCCACAATTTGGACTGAACCCAGAGTTCATCGGTCCAGCCGCGATTACATTGGCAGAGCGCTACAATTTAGATAACCGAGACCATGGTGCGAAAGAACGCATGACCTTGTTAAACGGTGACAATGGTGTCTGGAGTTGTACGTTTGTAGGCTACTGCTCTGAAGTCTGTCCTAAGCATGTCGACCCTGCGGGTGCGATCCAACAAGGTAAAGTTGCCAGTGCGCAAGACTTTGTTATCGCCATGCTGAAGCCACGATAAGGAGAATTGAAGTCATGACAACAAAACGTAAACCCTATGTAAGGGAAATGAAGGGCGATTGGTGGCAAAAGCTAGGTTTTTACCGCTTTTATATCATGCGTGAAAGTACTTCAGTCCTTCAAGTCTGGTTTAGTATCTTAGTCCTATATGGGGTATTTGCACTCAAGAGTGGCCCTGAATCATGGGCTGGCTTTGTTGGGTTCTTAAGTAACCCAATCATTCTTATCATTAACATTATTACTTTGGCAGCAACATTATTGCACACCACCACATGGTTTAATCTTGCACCAAAAGCCGTCAGTATTATTGTGAAAGATAAGAAAATGTCTGATGAGCCTATCGTTAAAGGCTTCTGGGCTCTCACGATTGTTGTTACGGCAGCAATCTTAGCTATCGCATTATTATTTTAATCTAAGGAGAATCTGATGAATCTAACGCCTAAACGTTCCGATGAGCCGATTTTCTGGGGATTATTTGGTGCTGGTGGTATGTGGAGCGCCGTAATTGGCCCTGCAATCATCATTCTGTTAGGGATTTTAATTCCTCTCGGCGTTGCACCAGAAATGCTTAGCTATGAGCGCATTATGGCATTTAGCCAAAGCTTTATCGGCCGCGTATTCTTATTACTGATGATTATTTTGCCAGTTTGGTGTGGTATGCACCGTATCCACCATACGCTGCACGACTTTAAAATCCATGTCCCTGCGACAAAATGGGTTTTCTACGGCGGCTCAGCAATCATTAGCGTTATTGCAATTATTGGTGTATTCACACTGTAATTGCAAAATAAAATAAATCTAAATACCCCATTGTCATTGGCACTGGGGTATTTTTTTATCGAGCAAAACCATTTTATATGACGAATAAATATATCTAATCATTAAATAAAAACAAAAATAACTGTTTTTATTACTCTATTTGGCACATTTAAAACAGTTTAAAGGTGAATATTCGACATACAAAACATATTCAGATTAACCTGAGACTTCACTGATATTGCTCTTGTTATGATTACCTTCGATTAAGAATAAATTATTTCATAAATATCAACATATTAAATTAATTTTTATTGATATTTTTCATGGTAAGAGAAAATTAAAATGAAACTTAAAACCTTTATTTTTTCACTCGTTATGTCTAGCGCTTTTATATTACCCTCTCAAGTAGATTCATTTACGGTTAAGGAAGAACAAGCTAACCAAATACCAACAGAGATGGATTTATATAATGATTGCATAAAATCAAGCAAATATACCTATTTACCAAACCCAGGGGAACCTCAGTCTTCTGTTAACAAAAAGCGGGCGAAAATTAAAGCTGCTACGGAGAAAAAGTGTAAATGTACTGCCCCGCGTGAATATAAACTTCTAAAAGATGTGATAGGCAATGACCTTGAAGCCTTTTCAGCAAGAATGCAATCTGATGAAAAAGCAGCTAGAGCAACGGTCAAAAAATTGACGGAACAGAAACGCCAAATTGAAAAACTGTGTTCTAAATAAAGTGTGTCACTCGCACAACCTATTTTCAGTTGTGCGAATGACCTTCTCTCAAGCCATCAATTGCCGTTCAAAACCTTGAATCAATGACTCCAAGCCAAATAAAAAAGCACCAAAGCCATTATCATGATCCATAATTTGTATCGCCTCTTTAAGTAATGGCGGCATCCCTTCATCCAATGTGGTATCTCGCTCATTTTGAGCGGCTAAATGCTCTTGCTGCTCAAGTACTGAACCCAATGTAAAGTGCCCCACTGCACTCACTGCATAAAGGCCACTTTTTAATGAAAAACCGCTATCAATCATAAATTGTAATTGCTTTTCTACGGTGGCGTATTGTTCTGTACTAGGGCGTGTTCCTAAATGTACCTTTGCTCCATCACGATAACTGAGCAAGGCTCGGCGAAAACTTAATGCGTTATGGCGCAAAAACTCCTGCCACGATTCCCCCTCAACGGGTAATGAATGGTCATGGTGCCGTTTTAGCATTTCAACAGATAATGCATCCAATAATGTCCGCTTGTTCTTCACATGCCAATACAGTGTGGGTTGCTCAACCCCCAATTTTTGGGCCAATTTTCGTGTTGTCAGCCCTTCCATTCCCACTTCATTCAATAAATCTAATGCCGCCGTAATAATGGTTTCTTTATCCAATCGTGCCATCGTTTTCCCCTTAATTTCTATTGACACTCTATCACTGATAGGGATATATTCCAACTCTATCATCGATAGAGAAATGGATAATGAATAAATTTGCGATCACGGCATTAATGATCACAGCCCTTGATGCGATGGGGATCGGTTTGATCATGCCTGTTTTGCCTGCTTTACTGCGTGAATATGTTTCCATAGAACATTTGGCTAATCATTACGGCATACTGCTCGCACTCTATGCCATCATGCAGGTATTTTTTGCTCCAATATTGGGTAAATGGTCCGATAAATTCGGCCGCCGGCCCATTTTGCTTCTTTCCCTTGCCGGAGCAGCGCTGGACTACACTTTGTTGGCTTTATCGAGCTCACTTTGGATGCTGTATTTAGGCCGTTTAATTTCAGGGATCACTGGTGCAACAGGCGCAGTAGCCGCTTCTGTTATTGCAGACAATACACTGCCACAAGAACGAACCAAGTGGTTTGGTCGCTTAGGTGCAGCTTTTGGTATTGGCTTAATCGCAGGGCCTGCAATTGGGGGTTTTGCAGGGCAACTCTATCCTCATCTTCCTTTTGTTATTGCGGCTATTTTGAATGCGTGCTCTTTTGTCGTGATCTGGTTTATTTTTAAAGATCAACGCAAAGTCGCTGAACAGGGTGAGCAGAATGGGGAGCTACCGTCACCCGTTCCCTTCATGCAAGTGGTAAAACCCGTAATTCTGCTACTTTTCGTCTTTTTTATAGCGCAGTTAATTGGTCAAATCCCTGCAACAACTTGGGTGTTGTTTACCGAAAACCGCTTCCAATGGAATAGCATGCAAGTTGGGTTATCCTTAGCAGGCTTAGGCGTTATGCATGCCTTGTTTCAAGCCTTTGTCGCAGGCGCAATAGCCAAAAGATTCAATGAAAAAGTGACAATCATTGTCGGCTTTGTCGTGGATGGAGTCGCATTCATTATGTTGTCATTACTGACAGAAGGCTGGATGATTTACCCAACATTAATCTTACTCGCTGGTGGCAGTATTGCATTGCCAGCGCTACAAGGGTTGATGTCAGCTCAAGTTAATCAAGCTAACCAAGGTAAATTACAAGGGGTTTTAGTCAGTTTAACCAATGCCACTGGGGTTATTGGTCCATTATTATTTAGTTTTATTTTTGGTCAAACACTCGCAACATGGGATGGCTGGGTATGGCTGATTGGTGCGATGATGTATGTTTTATTGATCGCATTTATTTTATCTTTTCATAGAAGTAGCAGCCAGATAGTTAAAATAACGAAACTGCCGGAGAGCTAAGTTTTAGCATGTCAATATCAAGTGCTATGATGGCCTTATCAGATTTGCTTTTGGAACATGACGTTAAGAGATATTTCGATGACAATACAACCTAAAAAGCCGAGAACGAAACCTGCAGAAGAAAGGCTAGATAACCTGATAAACGCATCATCTGAACTTAAATCATGGTATGAAAATAGCGTCAAATACTTTGTCGAAAGGCAAAATATTTATATAGTTAATAAGGTAACTATCTGATTTTTCGTTACTGTAACCCTATGATGTATTGATATTTAATCCCCCTTAAGGGGGATTAAATCATGACTAACACTAAACAGGATTTGGTTTTGGCAACCAAGTAGATATAAAGTAGGAAAGCCCACAAACCGCAACAAATAGCCCAACATAACCTAAGTTAAAGTGACCTAAATAACCGACGACTAAAGGCGTTATCCCCCCGATAGAGGCAGAGGCACCATTGTACCCTACTCCTAGTATTGTTGCTTGCCCATTAGATTTATCCATCAGTACGGCCGATAAATTACACAATATCATCGCTGAATATGTGGACATAACGACTTGAGCGAAAAAGACGAGAAGTAAATTATCTAGCTGCAATGAAAAATAGAGTGGTACTGAAAGCAATACCATCCCAATGACTCCCATATTAAAAACAGATTTAACTGAGCTATATTTATCGGTTAACCAACCACATATCAGCATAAAAATTAACAATAGACTGGACGAAAATATTTCATAAAAACTCTTTATCTCGTCTATCATTAATTTTTCAATAATTAATGAAGTTGATAAATTTTGAGAGTAGAAAGTGACAGTACCAGGAATGGTAAATAAGAAAACCCAAAATACATGGAGCCAAATGAATATTGGTTTTTCATCTAATTCACTTTTATAATCCGGTAATTTTGATCTAAACCAAAAACTAATTAAAATATTAATTAAACCAATTAATAGTGGGAGCCTCCAGCCAATTGACTGCATCGCTTCTTCAGAAAATGTGTTCTTTAACATGAAAACGACAGCTAATGATGCGATTACTCCACATAAAGAACTACCAACAATAATTGATGAAACTCTAGATTGAATATTCCCATCTAAATCCTTAAATAAATAAGTGATTAAAGAAGGAAACTCCCCTGCAAAACTAAAAGAAAGTGCTAATTGTAAAATTAATATTGCTAATGGCGTATAGTTCCCTAATAATTCAATAGGTAACAGTGCCATCATTAATGTTGCCGTACCGGTTATCATACTTGTTAATACTAGAGCTGATTTTTCCCCTACCGTATCAGCATATCGGCCTATAACATACCCACCTAGTGGGCGGATTAAAAAACGTAATGCAAAAATCCCCCATACCATTTCCGTTGCTTGTGTATAACCTAAATTAGTTAATTCCGTACTTAAATAAGTGGATATAGCCGCAAACACAGCAATATCATAATACTTTAAAGCATTACCTGCGACGGCGCCAAACATGAATCTCCATTTCATTATTTATCCCTTTTCTATTAATCAATTTCCTTGTAGAAAAATATTCTCATATTTAAGGGTAACTCACCAAAGATTCCAAACACGCAAGAGTAATGCCATTTTCTTTTAAAGCCTGAAATAAACCACTAGGTGAAGTATAAGAGCAACCTAGTTTTTCTTTAATGCGTAGAATACGTTTATTTTCTGTCGCTTCCGAACAACCTTGAATATAACTAATTTCCTTTACTCGGCAATGTGATAATAATAAACGAATAGTTATCATTTCTTTACGGGTAAAACGAATGTTACCAAAACGCATATAATGATGAAAATCTAAAATATCTCGGTTATTATCTTCAATTTGTTGAGATAAGCTTATATCCGCCCTAAGTGGTAAAATAATATTTTCATTATCTTTCCAGACATGCTGGGAGTAATCAGAAATAACAGCTCTTAATTTATAGAGCTCTAATAACTCATTAGATGAGAATTTCTTTCTTGAATTTATTGATGTAATTTCATATACACCACCATATTGAGTACAAAAATCCACTTTCATTTCTTTCTTATCTGTTTTAGATAATGTTTTTTGAAATGCGGCAGAGTAATTATTCCAATATTGAATACCAGGGATTAATCGCTCCTTTACTTTCTTATCTAGATCATCATCCCAAAACATAAGAACCCAATTGTAATTACTAGAAATGGTCCTTACAGAATGATTAATTACATCTACTCTACTATAATTAACATCTATATCATTCCAATCGAAATACTTTAAAAACTTATCACCAAAACCAGAACAAGAAAGTTCTAGGTGTTTATTTTCTATATTCATATGTCACCCTTACATTTAAATAGTTAATAACCTTTGTTTTTTACTCAATAACAATGAAACAAATAGAGTTAACGAACTCAACGAAACAAAAACACCAACCAAGGAAACATCAATGATGACTAAATAATTGATAATTAAAGGCGTTAACCCGCCTATAATCGTCGATGCAAGATTGTATCCCATACTTAAAGTCGTAACTTGTCCATTGGCTGGTTTTGCCATGGCATAATTCCAATTACATAAAACCATTGCTGAAATAATAATAATTGACGATTGGGAGATAAGTACTAATGATAAAACCTTAGTCGACATTAGGTAATAAATAGGAATTGATAGTATGGCAGCAAGCTTTACCCCTAAGTTAAAAACCCGTTCAGCGTAACTGTATTTATCTGTTAACCAGCCAACTATTGCCATTAAAATCAATAATAAAGTTGATGATATCATTGAATATATACTTTTAAATTCTTCTAGCTCTAACTCCTTAAGCAAAAAAGAAGATGAAAAATTTAAGGTATAAAAAATAACCGAACCAGGAATAACAACCAGTAAAATATTAAATGCCTTAAGCCAATCTATTTTTTGGCACCCATCATACTCAATGGGTTGGTCTGGTAAGCGATAGCGAAACCAAAAACAAATCAGTATATTACCTAGACCTAATAGTAGTGGTATCCTCCACCCCACCCTTTGCATGGTTTCAGGGTCTAATATATTTTCGAGAATTAACACGATTCCTAACGAGCCAATAACACCAACAACCGCACTTCCAGTTAACAACGCCGAAATTCTACCTCGTTCTTGGGGCTTAGAGTCTTTATATAAATAGGTAGACAGTGATGGGCTTTCACCCGCAAAACTAAAAGATAGCAACATTTGAAGAAATAATATGGCTAAAGGCGTATATACCCCTAAGAGTTCAATTGGCAGAAATGCCATACATAATGTTGCACTACCGGTGAGAATACTTACCAAAATCATTGCCGGTTTTTTACCAACTTTATCTGCATAACGGCCAATCACATACCCACCTAGTGGCCGTATAAGAAAGCGTAAAGCAAAAATCCCCCACACAAGTTCCGTTGCTTGCTGATAACCTAGCCGAGTTAATTCTGCACTTAAATATGATGAAATCGCTGCAAAAATTGCAACATCATAAAATTCTAAGGTATGCCCTGCTACAGCGCCAAAACGTAATTTCCATTTCATAAAATGATCCCATATCCCTATATAAAACAAATAGTTAAATTAATTAATAGGTATTAATTTTTCTAAGCTTGCTAATGTAATCCCGTGATCTTTCATTACCGAAAAACATTCCTTTTGAGATACCATTTCACAGTTTAATTTTTTCTTGATATTGTTAACCCTTATATATTCGTCCTCCTCCGAACAGCCTTGAATACGGCTAATTTCATTTATATTTCGGTGGGAAAGCAACAAACGGATGGTTAATACTTCTTTATTTGAAAATGACAACTGCCCAAAACGTATATAATTAGAGATTTCATTACCCCTGCAAATAATAGGTGCGGTTTCGTCTAATTCAATTTTTTGGCGTAATGGTAATGCAACCGTTTTATTTTCAGACCATTTTTCATATGCATATTCAGAAACTATTGAACGCCATCGATACAATGAAAGTAAATGATCATATGGGACTTTATGATTCGCATTGAGTGAAAATATCTCAAATAAATTATTGTATCTATTGCAAAAATCAATTTTTTTATTTCCTTTATCTAATTTGGTTAAAATTTTCTGGTATGCATCTGAATAATTACTCCAATATTGAACACCCGCAAATAACCGTTCTTTTAATGATAAATCCATATCATGGTGCCAATAAATTAATTGCCATTCATAATCACTAGATAATGTGTATATATTTCTTTCATCAACATTAATAACCGTATAATGGATACCAATATCATTCCAATCAAAATAATTATATAGATCTAATTTCATTCTAGCACTTATTTTTTCCATCCTATTGTTTTCTATATCCATAAAAATCACCTTTTAGTTATTTAAATAAAAATAAAGATAATAAAAACGTTGAATCTATATCTTTAACACATAAAAATAAATATTCAAAGGCCAAAATTTAAAGGTATTCAAAATTAAGAATTATTTTTTTATCTTTATATCTCAATTGAATTACAGTTCATTAAAATAATTTAAATTATATTTATATATTAACTATTGGAGATCATATGAAACAAGACTGGCACTCGGCTGATATTATTGCAGCAATAAAGAAAAAAGGTTCTTCTCTTTCACAAATATCACGTTCAGCAGGGTTAAACTCATCAACATTAAATAACGCCCTATCAAGACGCTGGCCAAAAGGAGAGCGCATTATTGCCGAGTTTTTGGGTGTTGCACCATCTGAAATTTGGCCATCGCGTTATAACGAAAAATAACATAAGAATTGTTTTCTCTATGTCCCCAAAAATATCAAAAAAAGCGGGTAACTTTCTCTGTCACCCGCTTATTATTCATTTTTAATTAAAAAATGCTTAATTTGAAAGCTAACTTGATACTTTTAAACCAATTAGCCCTGTAATAATCAAGGCAAGGCTTAATAAGCGAAACATATTCGCTGATTCCCCAAGAAAAATAATCCCAACAATTGCCGTACCTACTGCACCAATACCGGTCCAAATTGCATAAGCCGTGCCGACAGGTAAGTCACGCATTGCGTAAGCTAACAGACCCATACTCGCAATAATCGCAATAATGGTAATGATACTCGGTGTTAAACGTGTAAAACCGTGGGTATATTTTAAGCCAACAGCCCATACAACTTCTAATAAACCCGCAAATAAAAGGACGATCCAAGCCATAGCTGGTTGCTCCCGTTAAATACTCGGGGTCGTCCCCATATTTAAATGACGTTAATTCAGGTCGTCCTGAATACGTATAAAGTGAAAATTCATTATAAACATTCATGTAACAAGACTCAAGCAACGAAAAATAACAAATAAGCGCAAATCAGCAATAATATTTAACCTTTTTATACTGTTTTTTATGATTAAGCATCATAACCATCGCACTCAAAATTATACACAGGTAAAGTAGGTGTCTTATCTGGCAAGTTCATCGAGAAAACAGCATGAGTCTCAGAGACATCTTACTCGCCCTTTGTGTGGTGATTATTTGGGGAGTTAACTTCGTTATCATTAAGCTCGGGGTAACTGCACTTCCACCGTTATTATTAGGTGCCTTACGCTTCATGTTTGTGGCCTTTCCCGCTATTTTTATTTTTAAACGCCCTAAAATTCCATTCAAATTATTACTTCTCTATGGGCTAACGATTAGCTTTGGTCAATTCGCCTTCTTATTTTGTGCTATTCGAGTTGGTATGCCCGCGGGTATAACCTCTGTCATATTGCAATCCCAAGCTTTCTTTACCCTATTACTTGGCGCAATGATTTTAAAGGAATCATTACAGCCAACCCACTTTATTGGTATGTTTATCGCGATTGCAGGGCTGACGGTGTTAGCCAATGGTGCCACTGCCGGTGGGCTTGATGATATCCCATTACTCGGATTAGCATTCACTTTAATTGCTGGATTATCATGGGCTTGTGGTAATATCACTAATAGAATTATTATGAAACAGGAAGGCGCAGAGAAATGCAGCGCCCTATCTTTAGTCAGTTGGAGTGCTCTGATCCCAATTATTCCGTTTTTAATTAGTTCATGGATTTTAGAAGGTGAAGAAGCAATTATTGAAGGGCTATCTGGTTTTAATTGGTCGGTCTTTGGTGTCATTATCTATTTAGCTTATTTATCAACATTTGTTGGTTATGGGATCTGGGGTGTCTTACTTGGTCGCTATGAAGCGTGGCGTGTTGCTCCTTTTTCATTGTTAGTTCCCGTCTTCGGTTTAAGCAGTAGTGCATTATTTCTTGATGAGCACATTAATGGCGTACAAGTTGCTGGCCTTGTTTTAATCATGTTTGGCCTAATTACTACACTTTTTGGCAAAAAAATAATTCAAAAATTAAGACATACCTAGTTAACCAATTAATAATCGGAGGTTTTTTAACTTCCGATTATTTGCCCTACCTTTACCCATCCCCTCATCGGTAAAAACACATCAACAGTCATTAATTTCAAAATAAATAATAAATCAAGATAAAAAACCAATTCAATAGACAACCACTAGTCCAAAACCAAATAAAATCCAATAAATAATCCTAAATTAGTGATACTGGCTACAATTATGAAATTTATCTCAAATTTCAATTGGGTGTATCGGTTTAGCTACTTTTTCTTTGACTTAAGTATGGTTATACCTTTCTCAGTTTTACTTAAACAAATAACAAAAAGTAATCAACTGAACAGATGGGGATGGCTATGGGTAAACAATTAATATGGATTGTGCTCGCATTACTTGGTGCTTTTTCACTGGGTTACATCGCCTTAAATCGAGGTGAACAGATTAATGCCCTGTGGATCGTTGTTGCAGCCGTGTGTATTTATCTGATTGCATACCGATATTATGGGCTTTTTATTGCTAAAAAAGTACTCCAAGTTGATGCAACTCGTATGACACCAGCAATTCGTCATAACGATGGCTTAGACTACGTACCAACAGATAAAAAAGTATTATTTGGCCACCACTTTGCCGCTATCGCAGGTGCTGGCCCACTTGTCGGCCCTGTACTTGCGGCACAGATGGGGTATTTACCAGGCATGCTTTGGCTACTTGCTGGGGTTGTGCTAGCAGGGGCCGTACAAGACTTTATGGTGTTGTTTGTTTCAACACGTCGAGACGGCCGTTCACTGGGTGAATTAGTTAAAGAAGAAATGGGTAATACGGCTGGGGTTCTGGCTTTAATTGCTTGTTTTATGATTATGGTGATTATCTTAGCCGTACTCGCTATGATTGTCGTAAAAGCCCTCACTCATAGCCCATGGGGAACTTACACCGTTGCCTTTACTATTCCATTGGCGATTTTTATGGGTATTTATACCCGTTATATACGCCCAGGACGCATTGGTGAAGTCTCTATTATAGGGTTAGTTTTCCTCGTATTTGCAATTATCTCTGGGGGTTGGGTCGCTGAAAGCGAAACTTGGGCACCTTATTTTGACTATACTGGTGTTCAACTCACTTGGATGCTAGTGGGATATGGCTTTGTTGCCGCTGTACTTCCTGTTTGGCTGCTACTTGCCCCACGAGACTACCTATCAACCTTCTTAAAAATCGGTACTATTATTGGTTTGGCAATTGGTATTTTAATCCTCAATCCAAATCTACAAATGCCATCGCTGACCAAATATATTGATGGTACAGGCCCGGTTTGGGCAGGTGACTTGTTTCCATTCTTATTTATTACCATTGCTTGCGGTGCCGTTTCTGGCTTCCACGCACTGATATCATCGGGCACCACACCCAAAATGTTGGCGAATGAAAACCAAGCTTGCTTTATCGGCTATGGTGGCATGTTGATGGAATCTTTTGTAGCTATCATGGCGTTAGTCGCCGCTTGTGTGATTGACCCAGGTGTTTATTTCGCCATGAATAGCCCCATGGCAATGTTAGCTCCCGCAGGTACACAAGATGTAGTCGCTTCTGCTGCCCAAGTCGTCAGTAGCTGGGGCTTCCAGATCACCCCTGAACAGCTTAACAGCATTGCTAATGATGTGGGTGAAACCAGTATTATTTCACGTGCCGGAGGTGCTCCAACACTGGCTGTTGGGATGGCGTATATTCTCCACGGTGCCCTTGGCGGTCTAATGAATGTCGCCTTCTGGTATCACTTTGCCATCCTATTTGAAGCGTTGTTCATTTTAACCGCGGTGGATGCAGGAACTCGAGCGGCACGCTTTATGCTGCAAGATTTACTGGGTGTGGTTTCTCCATCCTTGAAACGTACCGATTCGTTACCCGCAAACTTGATAGCAACCGCGCTATGTGTGCTGGCTTGGGGTTATTTTCTTCACCAAGGTGTTGTCGACCCACTTGGCGGTATTAACACCTTATGGCCATTGTTTGGTATCGCGAACCAAATGTTAGCGGGTATGGCATTAATGCTGTGTGCTGTGGTACTGTTTAAAATGAAGCGCCAAAGATATGCATGGGTCGCTTTAGTCCCAACTGCATGGTTGTTAATCTGTACGATGACTGCAGGCTGGGAGAAAACGTTCAGTGAAGATGCCCGTGTTGGTTTCTTAGCTGTCGCAAATAAATTCCAAGCAATGATTGATAGCGGTAATATTCCAGTTCAATATACGGAATCTCAATTAACTCAGTTAATTTTCAATAACCGCTTAGATGCAGGATTAACTATTTTCTTTATGATTGTTGTGGTATTGCTGGCTCTATTCTCCATCCGCACTGCGTTGAAGGCATTAAAATCCGACCAACCAACAGCGAATGAAGTACCATACGAAGCCATGCCAGCCAACTATGAAGAAATCGTGGCAAATACACGCCATCATTGATTTTCGCGGAAAAGCTTGTCACTGTTTAGGGCATATACTCTTTCTCCAAAATAATTCACGTTGGAGCAAGGCGGCAAAGAAGATAATCCCTAGGAGCATACTCCAGTATGTGACTAGGGTTAGCGAATAAAGCCAACGCAGCAATAGCGTGAAGTATGAAGGAGAAACTAGGAGCATACATAACAGTATGTGACTTGGGTAGCCGAGAGCAGCCAACACCGCTACAACACAAAGTATGACGAGGATTTATGTTTGGAGAACTGGGAAAAGCAGCCCGCTACCTAGGCCAAGCGGCAAAAATGATGGTCGGCGTCCCCGATTACGACAACTACGTCGCTCATATGCAAAAAACGCACCCTGACCAAACTCCCATGACCTATGAAGAGTTTTTTAAAGAGCGCCAAGATGCACGTTACGGTGGTAAAGGTGGGTTTAAGTGCTGTTAGGCCTTAAAAAATAGACAAAAAAAGCCGTGGCATTCGACCACGGCTTTTTATTTTTAACGATTCAGTATAGGATCAACCGTTATTTTACGCGTGAAACATACTCGCCAGAACGAGTATCAACACGGATCACTTCACCGATCTGAACAAACAGAGGAACCTTAACCACTGCGCCAGTGCTCAGTGTTGCAGGTTTACCACCTGTACCTGCGGTATCACCTTTCAGGCCAGGGTCAGTATCAGTAATTTCTAACTCAACAAAGTTAGGTGGAGTAACCGCGATAGGACGGCCGTCCCACAGTGTTAAAATACATTCTGCTTGGTCAACTAACCATTTCGCGTTATCGCCAACGGTTTTTTCGTCCGCTGCTAACTGTTCGAAAGTTTCGTTGTTCATGAAATGCCAGAACTCACCGTCGTTATACAGGTAAGTTAAGTTCATATCCATGACATCTGCACCTTCAACAGAGTCAGTAGACTTAAATGTTTTTTCCAACAGTTTGTTAGAAATCAGTTTACGGATACGCACACGTGCGAACGCTTGACCTTTACCCGGTTTGACGAATTCACTTTCTAAAACGACACAAGGCTCGCCATCTAACATGATTTTAAGACCTGAGCGGAATTCATTGGTACTATAAGTAGCCATGGTGATCCTCTAATTTATAAACTAAAAATGGCATAGCCAAAAAATGGTCGATATTGTAACTCAAAATACCTCATCCAGAGAAGTCTGGATACAACAACTTGCAGAAGCAATCACTAATCCAGATGAATTGCTGCAAATACTTAACCTAGAAAATCACCTTTTATCAAAAGAAGGCAGTGAGGCACGTAAACTATTTCCTTTACGCGTTCCAATGCCCTTTATTTCCCGTATGAAGAAAGGCGATCCACTAGATCCTCTGTTATTGCAGGTACTAACCGCAAAAGCAGAGTTTGATATACATCCAGGTTTTTCTACTGACCCACTAGAAGAGCAGGATAATGAAATTCCAAGTTTACTGCATAAATACCACAACCGCGCATTACTGCTGGTAAAAGGTGGCTGTGCAGTCAACTGTCGCTACTGTTTTCGCCGGCATTTTCCTTATGAAGACAACAAAGGAAATAAAAATAACTGGTTGATGGCTGTGGATTATATAAAAAACCACACCGAACTCAATGAAATCATCTTCTCAGGTGGTGATCCATTGATGGCAAAAGACCATGAACTCGATTGGCTTATCAGCCAATTAGAGGCGATCCCACATATAAAACGCCTTAGAATTCATACTCGTTTGCCTGTAGTGATACCTGAACGTATCACTGAAACTCTCTGTAAACGCCTTGCTAGCTCAAGGTTACAAGTAATTATGGTGACACACGTTAACCACGCTAACGAAATCGACGAGTCATTCACCAATGCTATGCAAAAACTAAAGTTATCAGGTGTGACATTATTAAACCAAAGCGTATTACTGCGCCAAGTTAATGACAACGTGACAGCTCTGATGAATTTAAGTAATGCTCTGTTTGATACGGGTATTTTACCTTATTACTTACATGTATTAGATAAAGTCCAAGGTGCCGCTCACTTTTTAGTGAGTGATACTGAAGCTAGACAATTAATACAGCAATTATTGAGTAAAGTCTCAGGGTACCTTGTACCTAAGCTCGCTCGGGAAATTGGGGGAGAGCCAAGTAAAACACTGCTTGACCTTAATTTAAGGCAGAACTAGAAAGCAAAACGCCCAAATCATCATTTGGGCGCTATGAATTCATTTTAGGGGCACTTATAAACTTGGCCAACCATTTTGCTATCTAATGGAATGAAGCTAGATAACACAGTTTCACTTGGACTTGATGCACCAAAAATCACGTTACCGCCCATTGCCGCGGCTTTATTACGTAAATCATTTGCTGCGCTGCGCATTGAGCTAGATTCATTATTCACACCACTCAACCAGTTGCTTTGAGTCCCTGCAACCTGACCGAGAAGTTGGCAATCACTTCCTGGTTGATTCTCAACAAAACGAACTTGTGAGCCTGCCGCAGTCAAATTAGTTGTTGTTGAACAACCTGCTAAAAGCAATAATGCAGCAGCACCAAGCAAGACTTTAATTCGCATGTTTTCCCTCATTTTTTCATTGTGTTTTTGCAGCTGGTTTGAAAATCGCTTTAGTTTCAATAATCTATTAATTGAAATATCTAGGAGGTGATTAACATACAGCGCCATAATTGCCGCACATCACCAGCCGAATAGAGTTTACCACAAATTAACCAAGAACCTGCTCTATTCTTTACTAATTCAAACCATTTACCTTACGTTAAATATAACCTGTGAAGCAACATTGACGCAAAAATAAATCGTATAACGCATTAATTGTACATCGTTTCGAGGTATTACATTCATCAATAATTAATGGTTATATATTTATTAAAAACCAATAAAAAAACCGGCACCGCTAGGAACACTAACGATACCGGTTTTGTGGTGGGTAGCCCTAACTGAGTTAGTGACTACTTAAGCTTGATGTCGCCAGCTGGCTTACATCATACCGCCCATTCCACCCATGCCGCCCATACCAGCAGCACCTAAGTCAGGTGCGTCTGATTTTGGCAGTTCAGTGATCATCGCTTCAGTGGTGATCATCAGACCTGCGATAGACGCTGCGAATTGCAGAGCAGAACGCGTTACTTTAGTTGGGTCTAAGATACCCATGTCGATCATGTCGCCGTAAGTATCAGTCGCCGCGTTGTAACCTTCGTTACCTTTTGCTGCTTTCACGTTGTTAACAACAACAGAGGCTTCTTCACCTGCGTTAGTAACGATTTGACGCATTGGCGCTTCCATCGCACGCAGAGCAACACGAATACCTACGTTTTGTTCTTCGTTTTCACCAGTCAGTGCTTCCAGTTTCGCTGCAACGCGAACCAGTGCAGTACCACCACCAGCAACAACACCTTCTTCAACCGCTGCGCGAGTTGCATGCAGAGCATCGTCAACACGAGCACGTTTTTCTTTCATTTCAACTTCAGTTGCTGCGCCCACTTTAATAACAGCAACACCGCCTGCTAATTTAGCAACGCGCTCTTGCAGTTTTTCACGGTCGTAGTCAGAAGAAGATTCTTCGATTTGTTGACGAATTTGTGCAACACGGCCCGCAATCGCAGATTCTTCACCCACACCATCAATGATAGTGGTAGTGTCTTTGTTAATAACAATACGTTTTGCTTGACCTAAATCTTCTAATGTCGCTTTTTCTAACTCCATACCGATCTCTTCAGAGATAACAGTACCGTTAGTCAGAATTGCGATATCTTGCAGCATGGCTTTACGACGGTCACCGAAGCCCGGTGCTTTAACCGCTGCAACTTTAACAATACCACGCATGGTGTTAACAACCAGAGTTGCCAGTGCTTCACCTTCAACATCTTCAGCGATGATTAACAGTGGTTTGCTTGCTTTAGCAACGCCTTCTAATACTGGCAGTAATTCACGGATGTTAGAGACTTTTTTGTCAACTAACAGGATGAATGGGTTTTCTAATTCAACTGCACCTGTTTCTGGTTTGTTGATGAAATAAGGAGACAAGTAACCGCGGTCAAATTGCATACCTTCAACCACATCCAACTCATCTTCCAGACCAGTACCTTCTTCAACCGTGATAACGCCTTCTTTACCGACTTTATCCATAGCTTCTGCAATTAATTTACCCACGGTTTCGTCGGAGTTTGCAGAAATAGTACCAACCTGTGCGATTGATTTAGTGTCTGAACAAGGAACAGACAAGGCTTTCAGTTCTTCAACTGCAGCAACAACTGCTTTATCGATACCGCGTTTCAGGTCCATTGGGTTCATACCCGCAGCAACCGCTTTTAAGCCTTCAGTAATGATAGCTTGAGCCAGTACAGTTGC
Organism: Providencia sp. PROV040; assembly: GCF_032706145.1. Taxonomy (NCBI): domain Bacteria; kingdom Pseudomonadati; phylum Pseudomonadota; class Gammaproteobacteria; order Enterobacterales; family Morganellaceae; genus Providencia; species Providencia sp. PROV040. Next base: position 4,016,023 of record NZ_CP120530.1, read on the forward strand.
AGTTGTTGTACCGTCACCTGCAGCGTCGTTAGCTTTAGAAGCAACTTCTTTCACCATTTGAGCGCCCATGTTTTCGAATTTGTCTTCTAATTCGATTTCACGTGCAACTGAAACACCATCTTTGGTGATAACTGGTGAACCAAAAGATTTATCTAAAACTACGTTACGGCCTTTAGGACCTAAAGTAACTTTTACTGCGTCTGCCAGAACATTCACACCACGAAGCATTTTCGTACGTGCATCACTACCAAATTTAACGTCTTTAGCTGCCATTATCTCTTTCCTTCAAATTCTTTTCGTTCGTTGAGAAGTTTTAAGTGAAAATTACGCTTCAACAATTGCCAGAATGTCACTTTCGGACATAATCAGAACTTCTTCATTGTCGATTTTTTCAGCTTTCACGCCATAACCATCGTTAAAAATTACGATATCGCCAACTTTCACATCCAGTGCTTTGATTTCACCATTTTCGAGGATGCGGCCGTTGCCAACAGCAAGAACTTCACCACGAGTTGATTTGCTTGCAGCAGTACCCGTCAGAACGATCCCACCGGCAGATTTTGATTCAACTTCTTTACGCTTAACGATAACACGGTCATGCAATGGACGAATTTTCATTAATAGTTCTCCTATAAATAAAGTCCATACTAGGTAAAAGGACGATACCAGCATGTCTTAAATAAACTAGTACCATGTTTGAGCAGATTGGGGCGAAGAAGAGGGACTTCAAGGGGGGAGATAAAAAATTTTTCATTTTTATCTCCCCATAAATAGGGTGGTTTTATGGTTTAGGGCGTTCGTCTTTATCCGATGAATCTGTTTTATCTGAATTATCGATTGTAAAAGAAGGATCATCTTGCTTACGTTGGAATTCCCCCTCAAAAGTATCGCCACGTTGAAAGCCGCTATTTCCTGTTTGGTTAAAACCTGAACCCGGCTGGTAGAAACAAATATGAGGAATTAAGCGCATTACAATAAGCTTTTGAATTGGCGGAAGTAACAATAGTAAGCCAATAAAATCTGTAAAGAACCCCGGCACAATCAACAAGAAGCCCGCTAAAACCAATGCAACGCTCTTGATCATTTCAGCTGCTGGGCTTTCACCCGATGCTAACTTTTGTTGGATTTGTAGTACATTTTTCATACCTTGATTTTTAACGAGTGACACACCTAAACAGGATGTCAAAACGACCAAAATTAGCGTCATTAAAACACCAACTTCGGATGCAACCCGCACAAAAATCACGGATTCAATGTAAACGAGAATACATATCAGAATGAGTGGTAACCAGCGCACAAGTTCTCCTTTATTTCAATAAGCTATCGATTATTTTACGCCCCTAGGGAAACCTTTGTGAACTGCATCTAAGAGACAACTATCAATATTCGCTTTTTTCTTTAGTATAGCCATAATAATTGGGGCAGAGATAACGCTTTTCAACTCACAGATTTTTTTCATTAATGATACTTATCTGTGATGAATGTCACACAACGTGAAATCTGTTGCATAAATCAAACTATATAGTGATCTAGGTTCAAGGCAATAGATGATTAAAAGCATATCATCTACCCATAAATCAGTAGATCATAATGCTGACAACGTAGTAGACGGTGTTAATTGCTTGTAAAGTTTTACTTTGCAATATTAATCACCTGTGAATTTTGTTTTACGAAGTATAGATTTTTAAAGCGCATAAACGGACAGTAACTGTAATCTAATTAAGAAGGTTCTCATGTCAAACAATACTCGTATCGAAGAAGACCTGTTAGGTAAAAAAGAAGTTCCAGCTGATGCCTATTATGGTGTTCATACTCTGCGTGCGATTGAAAACTTTTATATCAGCGACCGCACTATTAACGATGTCCCAGAATTTATCCGCGGCATGGTTATGGTAAAAAAAGCGGCAGCTTTAGCCAACAAAGAACTGAAAACTATTCCTCGTAATATCGCAGAGACTATTATCAAAGCCTGTGACGTTGTGTTGAATGAAGGCAAATGCATGGATCAGTTCCCTGTTGACGTATTCCAAGGTGGTGCGGGCACATCACTGAACATGAATACCAATGAAGTACTGGCGAATATCGGTTTAGAGCTGATGGGTCACAAAAAAGGGGAATATGAATTCCTCAACCCAAATGATCACCTGAACAAAAGTCAATCCACTAACGATGCTTACCCTACTGGGTTCCGTATCGCAGTGTATAACTCAGTACTGAAGTTAATTGAATCTGTTGAATACCTGAGAAAAGGCTTTGAAGCTAAAGCTGAAGAATACAAAGACATTCTGAAAATGGGCCGTACCCAGTTGCAGGATGCTGTTCCAATGACCGTCGGCCAAGAATTCCATGCTTTCGCTACTCTCTTAAAAGAAGAAGAGAAAAACTTAAAACGCAGCATCGAATTACTGCTCGAAGTTAACTTAGGCGCTACTGCTATCGGTACAGGCTTGAATACTGCACCTGGTTACTCAGAGCTTGCCGTTAAAAAATTAGCTGAAGTGACTGGTTTACCATGCGTTCCTGCAGAAGACTTAATCGAAGCAACCTCTGACTGCGGCGCTTACATCACAGTTCACGCGGGCTTAAAACGTCTGGCAATGAAACTGTCTAAAATTTGTAACGACTTACGTCTGTTATCTTCCGGTCCTCGTGCAGGTCTGAAAGAAATCAATTTACCTGAGTTACAAGCTGGTTCTTCTATCATGCCAGCAAAAGTTAACCCTGTAATTCCTGAAGTTGTTAACCAAGCTTGTTTCAAAGTTATTGGTAACGATATCTGCGTAACAATGGCTGCTGAAGCGGGTCAATTGCAATTAAACGTAATGGAACCAGCGATTGGCCAAGCGATGTTCGAATCCATCTCTTTAATGAGCAACGCATGTCGTAATCTGCAAGAAAAATGCATTAGCGGCATTACAGTAAACAAAGAAATCTGTGAAGCATTTGTATTTAACTCCATCGGTATCGTCACTTACTTAAACCCATTTATTGGCCACCATAATGGTGACATCGTGGGTAAAATTTGTGCTGAAACCGGTAAGAGCGTCCGCGAAGTTGTTTTAGAACGCGGTTTACTGACTGAAGCTGAACTGGATGATATTTTCTCTATTGAGAACTTAAAACACCCAGCTTATAAAGCAAAACGCTTTGATGACTAAAAATTTATGTTTATCATAAATAACACTTAAAAATAAAGGCACGCCTCTCAATAGAAAGCGTGCCTTTTTTGATTGATACACACACAAATAATTAACATAACAGTTTCATAATTTTAATTTTCATTTTGTCGAGGAGTAAACACTATGTTAGCCGTAGAATTTATTATTGTTCTGCTGGCCATCTTTTTGGGGGCCCGTTTAGGTGGGATAGGTATCGGCTTCGCCGGTGGCCTTGGGGTACTGGTACTCGCTGCTATTGGCGTAAAACCAGGAACCATTCCATTTGACGTTATCTCAATCATCATGGCTGTTATTGCCGCTATCTCTGCAATGCAAATTGCTGGAGGTCTGGACTATTTAGTTGCCCAAACCGAAAAATTACTGCGCCGCAATCCTAAATACATCACCATTCTTGCACCCATTGTTACCTACTTCCTGACACTTTTCGCAGGGACAGGTAATATCTCTTTAGCAACACTGCCTGTTATTGCAGAAGTTGCAAAAGAGCAAGGCGTAAAACCGTGCCGTCCATTATCAACTGCGGTTGTTGCTGCTCAGATAGGTATTACAGCATCACCAATTTCTGCTGCAGTGGTTTACATGGCATCCGTCATGGAAAACCCTGCAATGGTTGGTGCAGGTAACACAGTCAGTTACATCTCTCTCTTAAGTGTTCTATTACCTGCGACATTCCTTGCTATCATTTTGATGTCGTTCATCATCTCTTGGACTTTTAACTCTAAATTATCCGATGACCCTATCTACCAAAAACGTTTAGCTGAAGGTTTAGTTGAACTGCGTGGTAGCCAAGTAAAAGAAATCAAAGCCGGTGCTAAGTCTTCTGTACTGCTGTTCTTACTTGGGGTTGTTGGCGTTGTCTGTTATGCCATCATTAACAGCCCAAGCTTAGGGATTGTCGAAACCCCATTAATGAACACCACAAATGCTATTTTGATTATCATGCTGACTGTAGCGACATTAATCACTATTTTCTGTCGTGTTAATACTGATGCAATCTTGAACTCAAGTACCTTTAAAGCAGGTATGAGCGCATGTATTTGTATTTTAGGTGTTGCTTGGTTAGGTGATACTTTCGTACAGCATAACATTGACTGGATCAAAGAAACTGCCGGTGATTTAATCCATGAGCACTCTTGGATGTTAGCGGTAATTTTCTTCTTCTGTTCTGCTTTACTATACTCACAAGCTGCAACAGCAAAAGCATTGATGCCTATGGCATTAGCGCTGAATGTAAGCCCATTAACGGCTATCGCATCATTCTCTGCGGTTTCTGGTCTATTTATTCTGCCTACTTACCCAACACTGGTTGCAGCAGTACAAATGGATGATACAGGGACAACACGTATTGGCCGATTTGTCTTTAACCATCCATTCTTTATTCCAGGTACCATCGCTGTCGCATTAGCTGTTTCATTCGGCTTCTTATTCGGCGGTATGATCCTATAGTTTATATTAGTATCAATTAATATTATAAAGACCCGTGCAAATCGCACGGGTTTTCTATGCCTACATATAACATATTATTTTTGTTATTCTATAAAAAGTCACGGAGGAAATTATAAAAATATAATAATCATTCAGATAAAAAACTAAGCCATTTATTAAAAATATATTTAAAATATATTGAACTCGGTTGTTAATAATTAAATTAAAATCAGAAATAAGTATTTTTCTAACAATATATCTATATTAATACTCTACATATAAGTGTAACAAACAATGACTATAATCATATAATGACAAGCTGCTTCATTCATTTCTTCAAAACCACAAATAGAAATATAAATTCAAAAATAAAGTAAAAATAAATAACTATCAAAATAAATCACTGATAAAACAAAAACAAACAAACAATAACACTAAAAAGCCTCTCATCACACACGAATTGAGAGTACCAAAGATAGAAATCATCTATCAAAAATTTAAAATCAATCCGCCATAAATATTGGTAATAATTAACTGACCCTTGTTTAATAATATCCGAAAAGTCTGATAATTATCTTTTAATCACTCTGAGTGACACAAATTAAACATCACGAAACTTTAATAGAAAAATAACTTATTTGTTCAATATTTATATATTTGGAGGAGTAATGCTAAATACTCAAAGAAATGAAAATACAAATGTAACCGTTTATATTGGAAGCTTTTTAAAACACCGTAGAAAAGTGGTGGGCTTAACTGGCTCACAATTAGCTTCTCGCTTAAAAATTAGCCAACAACAAGTTTCTCGTTATGAAAGAGGTAAAAATGCGATTACGATCCAAGGTCTTTTAGATATTTTACAAGCTCTCGAATTACGAACACATGATATTGATGATTTTATGAAAAAAGTCTTTCAGTTTTATTATATCGATGCTGCATTAGAAGCTAAGTTGATCAACTAAGACCGATATAAATCCATGAAGTTCGTTTCAGGGGGGTTCTTCCCCCTCCTGTTTGCTTTAAACTCCCCCTCTTAATTTCCTATTTGATTTCGTTCTCCTTCGAAAACGACGACTCATAATAGCACTGCAAACCGCTATAATTCACAATTGAACATTGTTATGATGGATAAAAATCAGACATTATTGTGATGGAGTTAACAATGCCTATCCAACGCGAAATTATTTTGAGCCATGCGTTAAATCAATTGGAAATTCAAGGCTTATCCGCATCTACAGAGAATTTACTCAGTGAAATTGAATCTGATTTCTCTACTATTCGCCAGTTCTGGCCAGACGATGAGGCGCTTATTTATGATTGCTTACGCTATCATAGCCAGCAAATCGAAGTATGGCAGCGACAGACTTTGCTAGATGAGTCCCTAAGCCCACAGCAAAAATTAATGGCTCGCTACCAACAATTATCAGAAAAAGTCAGCCAAGGGCGTTTCCCTGGCTGTTTATTTATTTCTGCATGTAATTATTACCCAGATGCAGAGCACCCTATCCACCAATTAAGTCGCTTGCAAAAAGACAATTCGTTTCACTTCACTAAAAACCTATTAGAAGAGCTAGATATTGAAGACTCTGTATTGGTTGCTAACCAAATGGAACTAGTACTTGAAGGCTGTTTAAACCGTTTATTAGTACAAAGAGACATTCAAGATGTCGAGATTGCACAACACCTTTCTGAGGATATCCTAACAATCGCACTATGCCGTAAAAAAGGAGCGTTAAGTTAAAAAAACAACTAACGCATACTAAACACACACATTTTGCTGAAAAAGAAAACACTCAGTAAAAAAAAGTGGTTTTTTATTAAAAATGCATTGACGCAAACGGCTGAATACGGTTTAATGCGCCCCGTTGCCCGGATAGCTCAGTCGGTAGAGCAGGGGATTGAAAATCCCCGTGTCCTTGGTTCGATTCCGAGTCCGGGCACCATCTTTCCTTTCGGAAATGGTGTAACCGTTTCCCTAGCACGGTCGCTGGAAGTGAGATCTCCAACGCTCGGTTAAAACTTGAATTTCAGTTGTAATCACGTTCATGACTTCTCACGTGGTTGACAATGATTTATCAAGTAAGGGTGTTTTCCTAGAACACCCTTCTCAATCAAATCCAGCTTATACACAAAGTTGATAAAATAGTCAACTTTGTGTAAATGTTTTTTATTTATATCACATCCTCTGTCTTTTTGATGCTAGCCTTGTAAGTTCACCACCTAATCCCATTGTTAAAAACTCACCTAACTCATTCTCCAAGATCCTGACTGTACTGTATGCATCCAGAGCAATATATTCCATAGTTGAAGAGAGACTACGGTGTCCTAACATCTGTTTCGTCAATTGCATATTACGTTCAGGATGTTTCATTAATGTCGTCGCCAGTGTATGTCTGAAACGATGGGGACTGACATGAAATCCACATTCCTTTGATAAACGACGGAAAAAAGAACGTATCGTCTGACTGAGTGGAGTTTCAGAGCGGGATAGTCGTTTATGATAAAGACGATGAACATCAAACAAAATATCGTTTTTATCCGCCCCGTGACAACGCATTTCCTCAACCAAGGGCGCCAGTAAACAACGTAGTGGCTGAACAAAAGCAATCTGATATTCCCGGTGATTTTTACTGCTTTCACTGCGCAATGTGATCGTACACTCCTCAAAATCCAGATCGCCAATATGCAGGTTAATCAGCTGGTTAAAACGAATAGCCGTCAGCCTCAGCGTTTCCAGCACAGCAAACCAGAATCGAGTGGGATAAACCGCACATGCCTGAAAGTGAGCCTGATCAGGTGGCAGCATATTTTCCTGTTGCTGAAATTGTTCCAGAATACGATAAATCGTTCTCAGTTGTGATTGTGTATAGACTTTTTTCTGTTTTTCACCCGGTTCAATTTGTGTTTCTGAGAACGGGTTTTCTTTAAGTGAAACAATCCCTTTTTTGATCCAATAATTATACAGAGACTGCATATGCCTGGTTTTTGTGTTCCATGTCCGTTCCCGGACTTTCTGAATATTCAGCTCATTTCTTCGCCATCTCAGCACATGCTCATGTGTCACTTCATCCGGTAGCGGTAACGCATTTTCACAAACTCCGCAATAACGCAGAAAAAGACGTACCATCTTACGGTATGTTTTCTCCGTATCCGGCCGTAATACTTTATTGTAAAAGTAATTACTCAGCATTTGCTCCCATACATCCACTTTCTGCTGATGTTCATCAGAACTGTGATTATCTTTCATAAACACCTCCTGCTTTTAACTTCCGACAATACGAATAAACAATGATTCCTCCGGCATATTCATGCCAAAAATCTGACGTCCTTTAATCATGTAACCATTGATTTTTTTATGGGATAACGTAATTAATGTTTTGTTATCACTCAGCGGATTCAGTTTTTCACCATAAATTCGAGCCCTGAAATGCCCTGTTTGTCGGGTATCATGACGAATAATCCGGTGCAATTTAAGGGATTCAAAAGAAGAAATAATATGGCCGATATCATCCGGATTTTTACCCGCCTCCTGTATGTACTGATAAAAAACAGCCGGACTCTGGCAAAACAAATACTCCATGACACAGTGAACCTTCGCATCCGGCGTATTTATTGCCAGTTTTCCGCCCAATAATCCGGACTTAAACCACGCCCAGAAAGCCTCTCCTTCATTTTTTATACTCAGACAGTTTTCGCGCTGTTCATCCTTCTCATCACGATTGCCCGTCTGAGTATCAGATAAGATTTCCGGCATTAAACCTGATAATTCAAGTGCATATTTCATATCCTCAGATAACGGAGGAGACATATCTGAGACAGTTTTTTCATCAGCAGAATCAAGTGCCCCATGGACAACCGCACCTTCTGCTTCTGCAACTACCATTAGCGGTATATCGCAGTGAATTCCGTTCTCTGTTTTTTCTGAAGTAACAGACTCCGGAGGCAATACAGATGTTACAGACGGAGTTTCAGGTTGTGGCTTTTGCGCCAATTCAGCAGGCGCCAATGACGCGATATCATTCTCCGGCTGCCCTGATAGCACTGAAGACGAAGCATCAGGCGCTGACATAGAAACAACGGAAGAAAATGCCGGCAATGCACCGGCGGGGAACGCAGCCAGAGCCTCATTCAGCACACGCTGTAAATCATTATCACCGTTTACCGGCTCGGTCACCACGTCAGACAACGCCTGAAGCGCCTTTGGTGTACCCGACAACCAGTGGATTACCTTCTCCGGTAATAGCCGGAAAGCCATCATGGCCCCCGTCGTCCGGCGAAAATGCGTCATATCCGGCACCGGCTCATGAAAGCGAAAACGATACGGTACGGTGGGCGCACTCATCCCCGGCTGCCACGCCGACAGGCTGTTCAGTTGTCCCTCAAACTGTGCCGTTAACGGTAACCAGTAAAACAGTCCGGTATAAAAAACACACACATTCCAGGCGCTGAACTGACGGCTCTGCTCTTCCGACGGAAGCCCGCGGGGCAGCATCTCTTTCTGGGACATCCGCATACACCAGGCTGTCGTATTCAGCGTTAAATCCAGCAATCCCCCTTCGCCGGCATATTTCCCGGTTTTTGATGCCGGCACACACTGAAGTCGTTCTGCCAGCGTCTGCAAAGGAGACAGGCAAAGTGCCCGGTACTGGTTATCCGGTAACGCTACCACCCGGCTGATTTGCTGTAACCAGTTTTGCCGCTGCGGTGTGGTCAGCAATACGTCAGCTGCCTGCGGTAAATAAAAGCCGTCACTGTCACGGATAAATAATGGCCTTTCCTGCGTGTTTCCCGGGGAAACACGCAATGTTTTCTCTTCCGCTTTCCGGGAAAGCGATTTACGAAACCACGGTAACATCGGTGTTACTGCCTCTTTAATTCGGTAAAAACAACAACGCAACATTAAATAAAACATAAATTATTTTAATATCAGGATAAGAATAAATAATAAATGCACCTTATTTTCATTACGTTAACTCATCCACAAAAATAATTCCGGCAACAAAACAGAAGATTACATGAATAATGTTTTATTATTCTGTCTCTGTCTGTTTCTGCTGCCAGGCACGGATGGCCTTTTCATACGCGTCCGCATTCACATGCTCCCGGGTCATTCCGCATTGCAGAATATTTTCCCGACCTGACCAGAAGCCCGCATTTCTGTTTCTTTCCACCAACTGACATTCCGTCAGGTAATAACGCCCCCACTCAGCCTGGCGCTGTTCATCCCAGACCAGGAAAACGCCCACAACCAGAATCAGTGGCAACAAAAGTCCGGCTGTGACAAAAAAAGGAAACAGAATTTCATTCCAAAAATCCTGAGCCCACTCCCTCACACCCTGCCCAAATTCACATCTCATCACACTCTCCCCCATCTCATTCAATGACGGCATCACGATAACAATGCGGGAATAAAACAAAAGCCGAAATTAGTTTTCCGAAAAAAATAAAAAAACCCGGTATCACTACCGGGTTTTCAGTCAGTTAAATCAGTACGGAAACCTCACCCTCCGTAATGTGGCAATGAATCAAGAATATAGTCCGGTCCCGTCACATCCTGGAAACCGTCCTCATTCTCTTCATCACTGAACTCAATCTCATCAGATTCATGGTCGGTTAACCGGCCATGGTCATACTCGCTGTATCCGCAGAAACCACAGCCTTCTTCGGCATAGACATGACGGACCTGACAGCGGAAACGCGCAGACAGAGCACACAAAACCGCTGCTGACGGCGGCCCCCACGGAGTATCAAACTCTGCGGATAACTCCGTCGCATACCCGCCATCAATACAGTGAAAACCACTGCCGTTCGGCCATTTCACACCATAACGGCACTGATAAAGGTGATATGTACTGTTACCGGGGGCAAACGCCTGCCAGCGCGCCTGCCGCCAGATGACCTCCGGTGTTTTCCATAAACAGCCGTTAAAACCGTGTAATTCAGCCGCAAGGCTGGTCGGTAACAGAGTCCGCATATCCATCGGTATGGCTTCTCCGGTACTGCGAAGGTACTGAATATCCTCCCAGGCTGTCGCCACCCGGCTCTCATCCTCTCCGGTAAACCGGTTAAGCCAGTCAAAACTGCTTCCCGATAACAACGGGGACAGTCTCGCTTTCTGCGTCGCCGTCAGCGAGTCCCAGGAATGGTACGCCCCGCCTTCAGATAACCACATCTGATACCACTGATGGATTTGCTGACAACATGACGGTGTCAAATCCGGTGCAGTCATCAGCAGGTCAACCCAGTGCGTGAAAGCCGTGTTTCCCGGGGAAACAGGCCCGGTTGCACCGTATGAAGTCAGTTCCGGTAACGGCGGAAAAGACAGCGGTCTGACCGGTTTCAGTATCCCCGCGCAGCCGGCCAGCAACAAATGCAGACTTTGTGCTATCGCCGTCTGCCAGGCGGGTATCCCATCATCCGCATATATCCAGTGTTTAAGAGCCGGCATATCCGCCGCGTTGTGTAAGGTGATGTCAAGTCGGTTCGAGCACCAGTTTGGCATGATGATGTCCTCTTTTCAGAATAAAAAAGAGGGCTTATCCCGTGAGGAACAAGCCCTCACGGGAAAGATGTCAGTCGTTAATCGTTAAGGATTATCCGGCATGACATCCGGGTTAATGGCACCGCTCAGCTGAGCCTGTGCAAGTAAGGCATCGCTGTCACTGACATACGGGGATGCCGGCAGATAACAGGATGCATTCAGTTTATCCAGGTGGTACTTATCCACCAGACGGTTGACCACCGATACCGGCGATATCCCGAGTTCAATCATCCGGGACACCTCAGCATCATCGGACAATCCGGTATCACTCAGCGTAATGCCGTAATGCACTTGCAGTAACTGATGTACCAGTAACTGAAAGCGGATAATGGTCATTTTGTTCATCGCAGTCTCCTACGCGGCCTGTCGGGATGCGGCCACATTCAGTAAAAACTCACAGGCCTGGCGGGCCTGCCCGGCGGCCCGGAACAACGCTTTTTTGTCCGATTTCAGTACCCGCAGCCAGCTGTCAAGATAGCTTTCATGGTTCACTTCTCCCTCGACGCTTAACTGCGCACAAAGAAAAGCGCTGCCCATTTCCGCAACCAGCTCCTCAAAACTGTACAGCGGGTCACCAAACTTCAGGGACGATGAGGTGATGCCTTCACGGGCCAGCCTGGACGGATGACCGGTACTGTGCACCAACTCATGCAGTAAGGTGGCCTGGTAATCGGCATTCCGGTCAAACTGTGACGACAGCGGCATCACAATCCGGTCCTGTGACGGACTGTAATACGCCCGGTTCTGCGCCGCACTGGTCACCTTCACGCCGCTGGCATTCAGGATATCCAGCACCCGGTGCGTGGCCGGCAGGGTTATCCCTGCTGTCTCCTCTCCGGGTAGTCGCCGGTTTTCGTAAAAATGCGCCGGCAGGTCATCACACTGGGCTATGTTAAATAACGGATTCGCCTTTATCATCGGCACCTCCGTCATCACCACCTCACCGTGTTCATCCCGCAGCAGCTCACCGTGACGGTCTTTTGCCGGCACCTTCACCGGTTTGAATATCACAGTATTCGTCGCCATTTCGCCTTTACGGACATGGCCACCCAGTTGCTGTGCCTGACGGTAAGTCAGCCAGATATCGTAACCAAAGCCCTGCTCCGCCGCCGACAACCATAACAGCAGCACATTTATCCCCTGGTAGGAATGACCGGTCAGGGCGTTCACCGGAAAACCGGTGCCTGTCCCTTCCGACGGCCGCCATGGTCGTTTCCACGGACGGGTGCCTTTTTCCAGCGCGGCCACAATACGGTCAGTCACTTCCTGATAAATATCGCGAACCGGCTTATCCGCTGCCGGACGGCGTTTACGGTCAGATTTTTTCATCGGAATACCCTCAATAAAAAAGGTGTATCCCGTCCTGACGGTGAGATACACCATCAGGTGAAAAAACAATATGGTTAATTTTCAACCGGCGTTTCCAGTGGAAACACTGATTAAAATGTGTTCAGTGCTTCCCGGGGAAACACCTTACCTGATTACCACCAGGCCACAAAAAACAGTGACTCTGCGTCAAAGTCAAACGTCTCCGTTATCTCTGACAGCCAGCGTCTGACGCCTTCCACATCAGCCCAGTACGCCTCATCATAAGCCGTTGAACCAAAGAAAAAGCCCTCAGTGGTCGGGAACCGTGTCTGACAGTTTTCCGGTGTCAGTGCCTGCAAGTCCTGCTGTAAAGCCCGCAGATGGGCCTCTGTCACCAGCACCTTTTCACAGTTCTCAAAAGCCCCGATATGGTCATGCACCCACTTAAACAGCGCATTAACCTTACGGAAATACCCGACTTCAATATCGCCGTCGCTGTCCGCTTCTGCGTAACGTGAGGCGGGTATCCGGCTTTTGTCTGTACCACGCTTTTCACTGGCATAAAAGTAAATATCGAGTCCCTTCTGCTCAGCATCTCTGACACACGATAACGCACACGCCAGCGTGTCCCAGTTGATCCCCAGCTCCGCATCAAAATGATGTGCAACATGCGTTAATGTTGCCCGTGTCTCTGCCGGACAAGCCGTTTCATCAACATAGGTAACATCATCGGGGAACCACATCTCACACAAGACGAATGCCTCCGGATTGCAGCGGGATAAATCCGCTATCAGTTCCCGTATCGTACAGGCTCTGGCCATTATCCTGCCTCCGGTAAACCTATCCCTTCCGGTAACGTCAGGATAAGATAAGGAAATACCTGACTGACATAGTCCAGCACCGGCTGCCAGTCCCGGATATCCCCGTCAGAAGAGACCGAAAAATATCCCGGGCACAGGTTGTACAACAACAGTAATGCCGCGACTACAAACACGTCATAGGGTTTGTATGCTGTCTTGCAGAAATCCCAGTAGTCCTCTACGGGGATTTCGCGCTGAACAATAAACGTCTCATGATTCATGTCATCAGCCGCATTACCGTTAAAACAAAGCGCCTCACCGTCGTCGGTGAATAATGAGCCATCATTCAGCCGTTTTTCCTCCAGGCCATCACACAACACAATAGGTTTATCTGGGTATCCGCCGCAAATCTGCTCTGCGGATATGGGATTGGCCAGATAGTGGTGATAGAGCTTGTCCAGATGTTCACGGAAGTTCTGCCACATCAGGGGGTCAACGCTTTGTTTTTGTGTAAAATAATGTGTATATCCCATGTGATAAATCCTCATTCTGATTAAAAAAATGGCGGATTCATCTCCTGACGGAAATCAATCCGCCGGGCGGGGTCATAACAAAAAGTCAATGGTGCTATCAGTACAACAAATCAGCGACACCAGGCATAACGCACCTGTGCCAGCTGGTATGTCAGTGCAAATCCGGCACGGGAGGCCGCTTTTATGGAACAAAATGTCCTGCTGTCCAGCGAGGTTATCAACGAATGAAAGCGGTATTCTTTCGAATGCGCGCCCAGACGTACAGTAATGCGGATCCTGAACTGCCGGGGATTCACTTTCACCACCGTCGCACGGTAAGCGCGCCGGCCGGTTCGGTTACTTATCCACGGTAATTCACCGGGTATCCCTGACGAAACAAACGGTATACGGTCATAAAAACGGTACAGCCGTTGCATGATCAGACTCAGAAATGAAAACGGTTTGTTTTCTGGCAGTAAAACAGACATGTGTGTTTCTCCGGTAAAAAAAGACGGAGAAACGTCCACCTGACGGGGAGTTTCCCCGTCGGGTAGGTAAGTAAAAAAAGAATGAATGCCGGCAAATCAGTCGCTCAGTTCGATACCGACAAGGTATTCATCAGCCATCTCCATTGCCATCCATTCACTGACGGTCTCATCCAAGCCGGCTTCACAGCCTTTCTGCCAGATCACTGCATCAATCCGCTGACCGATATCCGGTAAACGGCGAAGCAGACATGCCGGCCAGGGTCTCATCAGACCATCCGCACGCCACAGTAATAATCTGCCGTAAGCAAATCCGGCATCATAAAGCGTACACTTCATCAGCGAAATGGAATGAGGGCGGTTTTGCTCACCGGCATACCTTTCAGCCAGTTTCAAATCAGCCTCAACATTTCGCAGTGTCCGGGCTTCCTCAACCAGCCACATCAGCCATTCCCAACTCCGGGAATAGCGACAGACGTGATCGGCCACAAAGAACAGTCCGCGGGTAATGCCATAAATCATGGTTATCAAACCTGATCAGTAAATGGAAGCAGCCCCATTTCAGGGTAGCTGACTGACACCTGTGAGTCCGTTAAATCAGTCGGTTACATGCTTTTCATTTTCGTGTTGCAGGCAGCAGCGGTAACCCCAGCGCCAGGCTTCATTCCAGATTTCCGGATCGAGCCGCTCAGCGATGACTGTCAGCCGGTGAAGCAAAAATGCGGGGGCACCGGTTTGCGAGTCCATAGTAAATCAGGGCGCCAAAACGAAATGCCGTTGTATACAAATCAAGCTCAATAAACGGCAGTTCTCTGTAATCTCCGCTCTGATACATCCGTTTTTCGTCCAAACGTATCACCTCCAGTTCTTCTGCGGTGATTTTCAGCATCCGGGCATCATTAGCAACGGCCTTCAGTTGCTGAGAAACACGGGAATGCGGAAATAAATAACTGGCAATACCAGACATTACGTGGGCAACACCATAATTCAATGTAAAAAGAGTCATAAGGGCTATCCTCAGATAAGGGAATACAGCCCTCACGGGATGTTTTCCCGTATGGGTCATAAAATCAGTGAATGTCCGCCGTTAAGCACCAAACATCAGCGCTTCAACCGGATCTTCAAACTGTGCATTTTTGATCGCATCGTTGTAGATACGGCGAAAGTCAGACGCATAAGGCGTTTGCTCAGCCGCTTTCCAGACAGCGCGGACCATTTTCTCAAGATGTGGACGGGTAAAATCAGCCTCCACAGATAACGCGCCCAGTTGCTCTGCAACGGCACTGATTATCCAGAAGTTTGGCGGAAAATTATCTTCGTCCGGGTGCTCGCCAATATCCAGACGGACAAAAGCAAGAACCATGTCGAGCTCACCTGAGAGGTGATGCAGTTGCGTGAGAGAGTGCAGATCGTCAAAAAAAGACGATTCCGGAAATGTAGATACCTTCATTGAATTTCTCCTGAAAAAACGGAGAAATTCCCTGATGACGGGTGATTTCCCCGTCAGCGGGCAGGTTATATGAAGCGTTGCGTAAAAATAATCCTGATGATAACGCTATTCTGTTATCACCCTCCGTCGATTTCAAGGACGAACGGAGTTCTGTCATCGCCCGTAGGCTCCCGTCTCAGATGACCCGAGGATTGGCAGTGGCAATCACCCGTAGGCGTTCCTCTCAGATTGCCGGAACATTGGCATTGTTGTCACCCGTAGGCGCTTCTCTCAGACAACCGAAGCATTGGCAAGTTGCATTACGCAACGAGATAAGCAGATTCATTTTTAGCCGTTTTTTTATCTTTGTCAATCCTGCCCATTCAGGATTTTTACCACTTCTCTGATCACCCGTACTCCCCCTTTACGGGTAATATGTATTCCATCATCAGTTCGTACAGTTTCATTATGAATAACAGATTGCCATTGCGTTCCTAATATATGAGGCTGATTAATATCCAGATAATGAATATTTAATAACATCGCACTGTGTTTAATTATATGCCGGGTATGTATTAAATAACGTTCATGTTCCGGATTTTTTAAATGTGGTGGAGATATCCAGACAATTGTCGCTAACGGATTTTCACTTTGAATTTCAGCAATGAATTGAAATACCAGACTGTAATATTTCAGCCATTCATCCGAACCATATTGAACAAAATCATTTGTTCCGAGACTAATAATCACATTATCAAACTCCCGCAAATCGAAATTATTCACGAAAGCGATCCAATCTTTTTTACTTTTATTTATTAACCCCGAACCGGAAACATATTCTGTTTTTATTTTTTCATCCAAAACATATTTTGCTGACATTTCATAAACAGCCGTTAATGAATCACCTAAAAATAACGTCTTCGCCATTAACGGAAAACAAAAAGCAAAATTAATAAACAAAATAATTAAACAGACTTTCATTTTTATCTTATTCCTCAATATCTCCTTTCTGACTATAAACCCGTTTAATATAATCGCCACGACCGTCACCATGCCCTAAATCCATGGAGGTTAATGCATAGGCTTCCTTTTGACTGAATCCCTGACTGAGATAATATTTTTCAACATCCTGAGCATAGGCATACCGTAAACCATGATTTGATTCTTCGTGAATAAATCCGCCTATCCGTCGCATCACATTAATATAACGATCTTTGGCAGAATGTAATGACGGACGATTAATTAAATAACCGTTATGTTTATCCGCATATTCAATGGCTTTATTAATTAATGTTAATACACGGGCTTTATCCGGCACTAATGCTTCACGGGGTCTGCCTCCTTTTGTCCCAAAAACCACATGAACGCGATCTTTACCGTTTTTAAGCGCCTGTTGCCAGGTCCGTAATGATTTTACTGACTGCACGGCTTCTTCATTTCTCAATCCCAGACTACGGGATAACTGCATAGTTAATGCCACCCCCTGATCATAAGGCTCAATCCGAGCGAGCGCTTCGTGAAAGCGCTCGTCCGATATCGCGGTACGGGTGCCAGCCCTGCTGGCACCTGAAAGCCCCAGCGCCTCATTACTGAGGCGCTCATGTTTAGGGTCAGCCAGTTTATGACGTCCGGCAACACGAAATATCGCCCGGATAGCCGACATTTCGTTTTGACAGCTGCGTAAACTGATATTCTGTTCTCTGCGGGCATGGATATACATTTCAATATAGCGGGATTTCAGTTGCTCAACAGATCGTATCTGAATATTCAACCCGGCCAGCTCTGCCGCAACCCGTTCTGCAATTTTGACCCGGTCTGCAATGGTTTTAAAGCTCCCTCCGGCCTGACGTGCAAGGATATGCATTTCACGGGACAGGGCTTTTGCTCTTCTGGACATTCTCTGATTCTCCGCCTCTTTCGCTCTCAACTGGTTACCTTTTCCCGGCGCGACGGTTTTATATTGCGCATCCTGCGACCTGACAGATACCTGAGCACCGGGGCGATAAAAGGTTGAGTTGTTGAGAGGTATCAAATCAGTTCTCTGAACTGTTTGCGGTCA
The DNA here is from genome assembly GCF_032706145.1 of Providencia sp. PROV040. Classification (NCBI taxonomy): domain Bacteria; kingdom Pseudomonadati; phylum Pseudomonadota; class Gammaproteobacteria; order Enterobacterales; family Morganellaceae; genus Providencia; species Providencia sp. PROV040. The sequence goes on from NZ_CP120530.1 coordinate 4,033,761, forward strand.
TCAGACCGGCCCCCGTTATCAGGGCACCTCCGTCCGTCAGTTTCCTGACGTCGCCTTGGTATCGTGTCGTTTTTTCTCCTTTTTTCATAATGTTATACGTTTTTATCATCATATAAACGTTGAGCGTTGAAAGACTTTCAGCCGTTCTGAGCAATGCATTACATGTCTGTCAGATTGTCAGTTTTGCTGTAAGACCAGTATTGAAGCGTTCTGAGCGTATGCACTTGCGTGCGTCACTTTGTCTTCGTTTCACTTGACGAAAGTGACGCACGCCCATCATTCTGCTGCTCAATGTATTGCTCCGAAGATGCCGCTTTCCAAAGCTGCGCAATGGAAACGCGTCATACCGGGCATACAAAGGTTGCAGAAAGCAGGACGTATTCGTCAGAACACATCAGAAGAGGCAGATACACGTTATCGCATACTCTGCTTTTTTGTGGATATCCGGGTGACCGGATAGCTGTGACATGGTCACTGAAGTGCAGTTAATCCTGATGATAACGCTATTCTGTTATCACCCTCCGTCGATTTCAAGGACGAACGGAGTTCTGTCATCGCCCGTAGGCCCTCGTCTCAGATGACCCGAGGATTGGCAGTGGCAATCACCCGTAGGCGTTCCTCTCAGATTGCCGGATTGGCATTGTTGTCACCCGTAGGCGCTTCTCTCAGACAACCGAAGCATTGGCAATGTTGCATTAAGCAACGGTGTAACGTGGTAAATTTAATCAAACTTTCTTTTTTCGTCAATACCCGATAAAGAAAAAGGAGAATATTTTACATCCTCCTTTTTCTCTTTATTAAATATCCCCTTGTTGGTTCTTCATCGTATTAATAATCAATGCCATCTTTAATCACGAAAACTCAACAATCAGATATGTTTTTATTTGGATTTATCATAAACATCCCAAACAGGCGGTTTATTTTTCATAGAGTCAACAGAAACACGTAAGAAGGGCATATTAGTTTTAAATGTTAAAATAAAATCCAAGGACATTCTATTACAAACAGAAAAAAAACGTTTTTGTTCTTCATCAGTAAAATTTTTTTGTTTTGGGAATATAAATAAACTCCCTAAACTAACCTGACAATGTATATAACATTTCTCACCAAACCAGCTCACTAACTTATCATGATATTTTTTTCAGTAATCGTAGTCAAATATTCTTTTCTGTAAAATTTAATACCTCTCTCGATCATTAACCAAAAGAAACTTTCTTTATTCTCAGAATAAAAATTATTACAATCCCCATTACCTTCCAAAGCATCATTGTCATTTTTTTTATTATATAAACATCCTTTGTTACCATTTAATGTTGTTTTTCTCCTTGAGTATTGCTTCCTTATTTTACTGAACCAACCCCTCCTCCTCCACAAATATCCCGCCCCTATTAAGACCACAAACCAAAAAATAAAATTCATATTATCATCTCCTATATACAAGGACTCGGATACATATTAAAAACTTACTTAAACTGACATAAAAAATCAAATTCAATAAATCCATCCAGATGAAAGAATAAGATTTTTATATGAAGGCAACAAAAAAGTTATACACATACCCACCGCCACCATCAGGGCCGATGCCCTGTACGCTCCCGTTTACCCGATTGCTTGTTGGCATCGGGTTGCACTGGCTTGGTGACCGTGGATATGTGCATAACTCACAAGATGTAGACAATGATTAAAAATCGACCTAAAATTGTATTAACGATAGACGACAAGCATGAGATAAATCAGACTCACTGATTACCGGAGGGGGAAATGAGTGATAAAACAGCCGCTTCCAGAGGAGAACGCTGGGGCATAAAAGCAGCTTATAAAGCAAAATGGCTAATCAAAAAATTGAAGGCTTTCGATAAGAACTGTGTGGCAAGCGCCAAAAGCAAAAATATGCCGGGTTGGCTGGGGCATATTCCACTGGTATCTATAACTCTCGCAGTCATCGCGTTACTGGCTTATTTCAGTTTGTACATCCTATTTACCTTTGGAGCGTTGGTGATTTTATTTTCTGTAATAGAACACATTGATATTTCTTCAGGAAATAACATTCAATCCACTGATAACAATAATGAATGGCAATCCAATCTCGTTGGCAATAGTGACGACTTTAGAAATGGCAACCAAGGTTTTGGATATTATATGAACGGAATAAATATTGACGAAGATTAGCCAGCCACAAAACTAAATTTTGCAGCTGGCTTCAAAATATTATTAGTTAACTTTTTTAGAAATAGCTTGTTCTGCTAACTGTCCTCCTTTCCCCCCCGCACTATGCGCAGGTGAAGTCGCGTTAGATGTCATATTACCTAGCTCGGACCCAACTTTAGCTCCAGCCCAACCAAATGCTGTCAACCACAACGCCGGCAACACCAAAAACATCGTTCCCATTACCAGGTTCATAATGACATCATCAGACGTGTTCTGAAGCCCGTTCATATTCCACTGACTGTGCGTATCGGAATTATACAGTGCCTCCATCATCCAGCTGTCTATCCAGCGTGCCAGCTCCCACCAGAATGTCAGAAAGTTCAGCGCAAATATCACAAACGTCACCGTTATCGCCGTCTTAAATTCATACGCCGAAAACATCAGCACCATCGGGATCATGATATACACCGCCATTAACATCAGCCCCTGCACCATCGGTAAGGACTGTCGCATCGTATCAAAGGCAGGGAATGCCCCCAGTGACGCCAGCGAAGTCCCGGCTACCCCTCCCATTCTGGCCAGCTCATTCATCACCGTCATATCCGCATTACCCCCGTATCCCCGGTATACCCGGCCGCCGGAGACATCCAGATTCGCCGGACTCACCAGCCGGCGGACGATGGCCTCCTCAAACTCTTTCGAGTTTTTATTAATCAGCTTCATCGCCGCCCGGGCACGCAGCCACATCCCTTCATCGGTCTGCTCTTTGACAAGTTTCAGTAACCCTGCATTCGCATCATTCCACCACTGATAACAGGTCGGGTAACCGTTGCCGTTGACATTCGCATACCCGTCATCCCGGTCGGCATCCCAGGGAAAGCCCGCCCGCGGTGTCCGTGACTGGATCTGATGATATTCCCCTTTCATAAAGGTGGCCGAGCCTATCCAGGTGATATCCTGTAACGTTTTTTCATCCTGTGTTTTTCCCTGATCTTTCGCTTTCCAGTCATACAGGGCACGTGAGTAACAGTCATCCGTAAAATCCTGAAGTGCGGCAGCCAGCGCCGGATTTTTAATGTTGCTGTGCTGCACCTCAAAACGCACCTGACGCAAATCCGGCCGGCACGGAATGCTGGCCACCGCCGCCTGAGTCACCCCTTTCGACAGCTTATGTACCAGCATCCACCACAGCGGGATTTTGGCTGTCTGATTATCCAGTGACGACACCACGCCGCTGTAACCGGATTCCGCCGGCTTCACCGGGGTCCAGGTGCCGCAGGTTTTGGTCCGGCTGGTATCAAATTGCAGGGTACTGACACTCACCTCCATCAACGGCACACAACAAAACAGGATCACCACAAAGGCGCCGTAAAGCGCGTTCTCGATACGCACAATTGCCAGTGAACCTTTGTTACCCTCATCCTCCCCCTCTTCCCGCACTTTCAGCCAGATCCCCAGCACTTTAAAGACCAGCGGCAGCGCAAACAGCCCGGTGCTGGTCAGTACCGACCACAATCCGTTATTCACCACCCAGGCCAGCAGCGTGAGAAAATACTCGAGATAACTGTTTGTCATCATAAGCCGTCACCTCCCGCCCAGACTGACCATTCACTCACCGCCACAAAGGCGGCCATCGCCAGCCCGCTGCGCTTCAGACTGCGCCGGGCCGTCTCACTGACTTTCGGGTGGTGATACAGTTTCCATAATCCAACCGCCACGGCTCCGTACAACACACACCGCCAGACCAGCCAGAACCAGCGGGCACGGTAAAACGCCCGGCGCAGACTGTCCGCCTCACCGTAATAACTCAGCCCCAGCTGAGCCACCGCCAGCAACACCACCATACTGAGCAGGGTCAGCCCGGTTACTTTCAGCACCGGCCATAACCGGCGCCCGGTTTTTCCTTTCGTCATTTAACGTCCTCCGGTGTCACTGTTTTGCTCCAGTCCCTGTACACGCACATCCGTATTATCTGGGGTCTGGGTGGCAGGGTTCACCTGTGTCCGTTGCTGATCACGCTCAATCACCGTCAGCATCGCGTTATTGGCAATGGATTTACGCACTTCCATTTCCGTTTGCAGCATCCCGATTTCGCGATCCAGCTGGTCAACCGACTGGTTACCGATCTCCTGGGCTTTCGGAAAATTACCGGCATTCGGCTCCCCCTGGCCGGTGATCAGCATCCGGCGCATCGTCAGCGCCAGCTCCATCGTGTCCGCCATCGCCAGCTCACCGGCCAGACGCTGTGTTAATGCCGTTTTATCCGGATCCCGGCGCAGCGCTTCAATCACCCCCCGGGAGACCGTCAGGCTGCCGGTTTTCAGTTTCGCCAACTCTGCCGCCCCGACCGCGCCCCGGCTGTTCACCAGTTTATGCAGCTGTTCCAAATTTTCCCGGGTGGTGGTCTCCAGCACCGGTGCCAGCCCGGTTCCTGGCTGGGAACTGCCCGGTTGCTCCGCCTCACCGCCGCTCTGACAATCCGCCGGATTGGTGCAGGTGCGGACCGATTTGCTGCCCAGCACCTGTGTGACCACCTGAGCGGCTTCCTCACTGTTGGCAAAGCGCCTGCAAGCGGCTCCGTTACACTGGCCGGCCGGCACCGGGGCCGTACTGGTTGCCGGCAGACCGTTCATGATATTAAAGCCGGCCTGTGCAAAATCCTGCGCCGGCTGAATCGCAGGCTGACCAACCCCACCGCGCTGTTTCCCGCCTATCCATACAACCCCTTTATCGCCACTGCTTTGCTGAATTTGCTGGTCAGTTTTTACCGCATCCCCGTCACTGTTATTGATGATATTCTTTGCTTCTTCGAGGATCGCCGCCTGCGTCCACTGATTATTTTCTGAAAAGTCCATCATCCGTTTAGCCATGTTCTGACAGTTCAGCTGCGCCTTATCAAACGCCACATTAGCCTGCAACACCCCGTTGGTCAGCATTTCATACAGGCCGGGATTCGCCCGCTGGATAGCCATCGCCGGCAGACTGGCCACCGCCCCGGTGGCATTCTGGATCACCTCACTCATCAGATTCTTAAAGCCGGCCGTCACCCCGTTCAGCTGGTTGCCCACCGTGGTTTTGATATCAAAATTGCCGCACATCAGATCACTGTTCCAGCCCATGCTCATCCCCAGACGTTGCAGATTACTGCGCCCCGGCGGCTGGGATAACACCGTGCCGCCGCCCAGGTTGTAGTACAGTTTGTCGGAGACCGCGCCGGAAACATTTGCGCCGTAGCCGATATCATTCGCACCGGCAGAAAAATCCAGCCCGGCCCGGACAGAAAATGCCGGTACACTGCATAACACCATCAGTGTCAGCGCCGGCGGAAAAAACGTGTGTCGTTTTGCTTTCATCATCTTAAAATCCCTGCTTAAAACGTTGTGCTGTACAGAAATTTTTGCCCCATGCGCTTGCAGCAGCTGTACGGCTGCCACAATGCCCAGGCATAATTACCGTCCTGTGCCTGTGCTCCGCCCTCATCCGGAAACACCGCACAGCTGTTTTTCAGCCCCGGCGACAGGCGCTGCCATTTATGGTTTTTTGTCCCGGTATTCTCCGTCACCGCGTCCGGCGGCCAATAGCCATCCCGGCGGTTGCCTTTCAGGGGCACATAGGTATGCGCCTGCCCGGTGCGGGTCATAATATCTGCCACGCGCTGCGCCACCACAGCCGCCGCTTTATCCCCGTCCTGCTGGTTGACAAAACCGCTGCGCGGATAGAGATTTCCCCACATGTTGCCCCGGCTCTGCCCCCCGATTTCCCGTTTCCCGGGAATTATCGCTTCCGGATACGCCATTTCCGGCACACCGAGCCGCCACGGCACACTGTCGAGCGTGCTCAGGTAATAAGGAAACAGCGGTGTGGCTGCGCTGTCACAGGAATACCCCGGAATACTGCCGCCGATAAGGGTGGTTGCCGGATGACCGATAGCATCCGCATAAAAAAAGTGCAGGGCGGTTTTACGTTTTGCCTCAAACTTCTGTTCACTGTTTCCGCCCCCGGCAGATACCCCGCTCAGCACGCCGGTCACGGCATTTTCAATCCCGCCGGCCGCCCCGCTGACCAGTGACATTTCCCGCCACGGGTTTTCACCCGGGGCATGGTAGGCCGAGACCACCGCCTGCGGAATAAAATGTGACACCCGGACAGATGTCCGGATACGGCAGCCGCCCCAGCCACACTTCAGCCAGTAGCAAATCCCGCTGATACGCCAGCTGATACACGACGGTGAGGCCGCAGAAGCGACCAGAGTGGCGGTACTCAGACTGGCTTCCGCCACCGGCACCAGTGAACAACCGAGTAACAAAGCCCCCGCCAGACGCCGGCGATGTGATTGTCGGGTCATGGTTGACCTCCTCCTTCCTGTTGTTCCCGGTACTGCTGTATCTGCGTCACCGCCTGTGCAATATCGGTGGTGCCGTAAACCACCCACTGCGCATCAACGACGACCGCCGGCAGAGATGACACCCCCAGCTGCCAGGCCTGAACCACGCCCTGATAAGCCTGCCGTAATGCCGTTTCTCTGGCCTGCCAGGCCGGACTTTGTAACAGGGCGGTGATGTGCGGGGCATCCGCTTCACTCAGTTCCGTCCCCGGCTGAAGCAGGGCCTCATCCAGCAGGCGTTCAGGCGCATCCAGATACACCACCTCAAACGGGATGTCCGTCTGCGGCAGAGCGTCATCCTGCGTGGTATACAGCACCACTGCCGCCCCGGCGGTCAACGGCAGGCATGACAGCGACAGCATCAGCAATCCGGAAAGAGATAAAAATCGTTTTTTCATTCGGTCAGTCCTCACAAACGAACGGTGAGAGAAGAAAAGCGCATCAAAACCCGCCGGTGACCGGCGGGTTTTCACCGGTTACCAGCCCACCGCAAACCCGGCGCCGATACTGGTATCGCCGCCGTTATTCCATGACGCATTCAGGCGCACATTGGTATTGGCCGTCGGCTTATACTGCACCCCGGTGGCTATCGCCTGTGCATCACGGTAATGCCCCATCGCCATCCCGAACGAAAAACGCTCACTGTTCACATACGGAATGGAAGATATTGCGGTCACCCCGGCAATCCCCGCATTGGCCCGTTTCTCCACCTGACTGATTTTATTGTCCAGCTGACTGAAACGCTGGTCGGTATACTGCCGGGCATTGTCCAGCACCGTGTGGGTCACCTGCCCGAACGTCTCATCGGTATAGCGGTTTGCGGCCGCCAGGGTCTGTTCCTCCCCCTCAATACGGGCCTGCTGCTCTTCCGTAATCCGCTTGTTTATCTTCGCCTCACTGTACTGAATGCTCACATCGGTGTAGTCCATGGCCTGTTTCAGCGTCTGCTTATCGCCGGCAATACGCGCATCCCGCTCCTCATCCAGTTGCCCTTTGTTGACCGCATCCGTTTTTGCAATGCCGGCCGCCACATGCGTCAGAAAACGTTCCTGACCTTCACGGCCGACGGACACGCTGTTATCCCGGTCAGCCAGGCTGCCGTCCCCCAGTGCCACACTGTTTTTCGCCAGCGCCCGGGCATCCACACTCAGTGCCACGGATTTTTCGCCCAGCGCCAGACTCTTATCCCCGACCGCAACAGCCTGTTTACCCTGACTCAGCGTACTCTGCGCCTCATTCAGGGCTTTATCCGCCGCCTGATATTCCGCCTGTTTCTGCGCCAGTTCGGCTTTCACCTTCTCCAGATCCCGGATGTTTTCCAGCTCGGATTGCGTCGGACGCAAATCAGACAACTTTGTATCCAGCGCGGAGAGATCCTTTTCCAGCCGGGAGAGTTGCGTTTCTGCCTGCTTCAGTGCCTGATCGGTGACGGCTTTTTCCGCCGATAACTGCTGTTTCAGCTGTGTGGCCTGTGACGACATGGCCTGTGTGTGACTGAGCGCATTGTCCTGAAGGTACTGATCCACTTTTTGTTTCAGCGCCTCCGGGTTGGTATTCAGCCCGACGGTGTTATCCCGTGGACGGCTTTCCAGTACCAGCAGTTGCTGTAACTCTTTGGCATAATCCGGGCTGTCCGGCGATAAACTGTTGACCTTATCCAGCTGGATCAGGTAGTTCAGCTGATTCTCATAGCGGGTGAAAATACCGCTGACCATCTGATTAAAGGTGCCTTCATCGATGTTATCCAGATACAGCTCTGACAGGATCTGCTTCCCGGCCTCTGTCACCCCGGTGAGCCCCTGCTCAATTTGCTGCCGGGCATTTTTCTGATAAGCCTGATACAGATTCTTTTTCCCGTCCGCAGAGGTGATCAGGGCGATTTTGGCCAGCTCTTCCTGATAACCGGCAACGCCCTTCAGGGCCGCGGTATTCAGGTGTAAACGGGATAATTGTTTCTTCTGCTCGCTGTCCGTGACCGCATCCGACCACAGCATCGCTTTATCACTGTGGCCGGCACTCAGTACCGGGGACAGGGCCACACCCTGATAGTTGGTCGTAATCTGAGAACCGGTTTTCTCTTTGATGGTTTCATTAACCAGAGCACTTCTGGTTTTCGCTTCAATATAGGCATTAACATAACTGACATAAAACTGCGTGTCATTACTGACCGACGTATCCTGCTCAACCCGTTTTTTCACTTCCTGAGCCAGACGGTCAGCCTGCCCCTGCTGCCACAACGCCACAAAATTCTCATCCACAATCTGTGAAACCGCCCCCAGATTGCGTTCATAAATCTGTGCCATCCGGTCAGCGACCTGCTGTGCCTGTGTCACCTGCTGCTGTTGCGCGGTACGCTGACCCGCCAGGGTCTCCTGTTGCTGCAACAACGGTTTCATCGCTTCCTGACGCTCCAGAATATTGCTGTTCGCCAGCGATTTACTGTCAAACAGGGCCTGCGTCTGCATGTACTGCTCATGCGCCTGCGCCCTGTTCTGCAACAGGGCATTCTGGGCTTTCATCGCCGCCTGCGCCTGTTCCGCCGTCATATTGTTCCCCAGCGCCATACTGCCCTCACCGACAGCCGTACTGTGCTGCCCCGTGGCCACGGCCGTGTCCCCCAGTGACACGTTTTTGGCCTGTAAAGCGCAGGAATAACTGACAACCAGCGACAAAAGCGTTACTTTAACTCCCGTCGTTTTCATGACGTCATGTTTCCTCTTTTTAACATACCCAATGAAGCGGCCGGGTAAGCCGTGCTGCAACACGGTTTACCCACTCCCTGCTCCACCCGTTTCATCATCCCGGCACCCGGGGCGGTAACCCCCGTTTCCGGTCAAGTTCATCTGCCACCCTGAACGCCGCTTCCAGCTCACTGCATCCGTATTGCTCCATCAGCACCCGCCGTTGCTGCTTCTCCTCTTTTTCCGTCATCCCCAGCGCCAGATATAAGCTCGGCTGTACCACCCGGAACAGCGCCTCCACTTTCCGCGCCAGCACCACCCCTTCCGTGTAACAGCCGGAGAGTTTGGCTGCGGACAGCAGCACCTGTTTCTGCTCCTCACTGAGCGTCTTAAAGCGGGCGATTGCCTCCACCTCTTTCTGCGGCATCGTCAGACACACCCACCACTCCGCCATATTGAGCATTTTCTCGGCACAGTCCGGATAGTCATCGAGGTTCTGGGTCGCCAGCCACAGCCAGGCCCCCAGTTTCCGCCACATTTTCACCACTTTGGTCACATAGGGGGATAACAGCGGGTTGACCGTCACGATATGCGCCTCATCCACCACAAAATTAATGTCCCGGGCCCGGTACTGATCCCGCTCGGCAATATTGTTGATGGAGTTGATAAGACTCACCATCGTCAGCGCCATCTGGGCCTCATACCCTTCCCGCGCCAGGTGCCCCAAATCAATCAGGGTCACATCCGCCTCCGGCCACAGCTCCCCCGGCAGATTAAACAGCTCATGCTCAAAACTGCCCGGTTCGGTAAACATCCCCAGGGATTCCGCCATTTCGGCCGCTTTCGCCCGGCGCTGCGGATTTAATGCCCGCCCTTCCTCTTCACCTTCCCCCCGGGAGAGGGCATACAGCGCCTCCTGCAAATCCGCCGGCAGCATCTGCCGGTCGGCGGCATAAGACGCCCGGGCCCCCGCCATCAGCGCCCGGCGGATCATCGCCCGGTCAGCCCGCTTCAGCTCCGCTTCTTCCCGCACATCCCCGCCGGTGATCATCATGCGGGCGGAGATTTCCATTTCCCCCAGAATGTCACGCTGCCCGTCATCATCCTCAGATTCACTGTCCGTCTCTGGCAGTTCATCCGCATTCAGTGCCAGACGCTGTTCATCCATCATCAGCAGCTGATGCGCATCCGCAAACAGCGGCAGACGCACCCCGCTGCCGGGCTTGACACTGACCTTATTGACACTCAGCCCCAGACTGGCGTAATAGTCCGCCAGTAAACCAAAGGAGTTACCGGCCTCCGCAATAAACAGACGCGGACGGCGGACCGCCATCAGCTGCGATAACTGTGCGCATAAGGTGGCGGATTTACCGGCCCCGGTGGGACCGAATAACAGCAGATGCGCATTCTGGGTACGATCCTGTTTATTCTGCGGATCAAAGGTCAGCACCCCGCCGCCCCGGTTAAAGAAACTCCAGCCGGGATGCCCGGTGCCGCTGGTGCGCCCGGTCACCGGCAGTAATCCGGCCAGGTGCTGTACCCAGGTCAGCCGGGTATACCAGTGTTTTTTATCCGTCTGCGGGTCAAAACACATCGGCAGGGCACGCAGATACCCGTTCAGCGGCGCCACATCATATTCCGGCTTCACCGGCTCCAGACCGGCATTCAGCAGCGTGGCCGTCAGATCCACGCGCTTTTTGTTCAGTTCCTCCACCGAGCCGGCACGCAGCAGCAATGACAGGGAGGCCCGGTAAAGCTTATGGCGGTGCCCCAGTAAACCTCTGGCGGTTTCCACGTCCCGGCGGGTACGTTGCGAGTCGGTGTTTTCCCCCACCGAGTTTTTCCCCAGCCGGGTAAATTCCTGCTCCAGCGTATCCTGAGGCTGTGTGACGATGGTCATCGACAGCATCGTCCCTTCCGGAAACAGGTCCATCAGCGCATTGATATTTTTGTCACCGCGCTTCTGCTCCCCGGTCAGGTGCCCCGGCCCCGGGGCTTTACGCAGTTTTTCGATATTCACCACACCGTGCGCCAGGTTATCAAACCACCACACGCCGTTTTCCACATCCGACCGGGGCGGGGTAAACCACAGCGTTTCCGCAAAATCCTTCAGCACCGGCAGGGTGCCCGGGGCTTCCTCCGCCGCCGGCCAGTACGCCCCTTCCCGGTACAGCGTCTCCCGGTCCACCCAGTCAGGGGCCGGATTGAAATGACGCAGCAGCCACTGATGCACCTGCCTCCCGTCCTGGCGGACACACTGCACGCCGGCACTGCCCAGACTGCTGACCAGCCGGTCACACATCTGATTGAGCATCGCCACCGGCGGCATCGGATCGGTATAGCTGTTCCCCAGCCGGCGGTAAACCACCATCCGGGTCCGGCGCTGCTGTCCGCGCCAGGGTTGTCCGGTCACCTCCGTGTCCTTAAACAGCCCTTCCGGACGGGCAATCCCCCGTAAATGACGCGCCATTTCGGTCAGCCAGGCTTCGGTAAACGCGGTGCCCCGGGCCGCCGGCAGGATATAGTCCCGCAATGTGGCCAGTGTGACGCTCACGTCGTCCTCATCCTGACAAAAAAACTGCACCACCCACGGGTTATCATCATGCTCATCCAGACTGTCCTGAAGCGCATCCTCCACCGCATCCCGGATTTCGAGCAGACGGCCGGCAGAGCGCCCTTCCGTCGGCGCCGGCTCAACGGCATACACCGCCCCGACCGACACCCCGTCATCAAGCAGCAGGCATTGCTCCTCATCCAGAAATTCCACCCAGGGCAGGTAATCAATAAAGGACGGATTCGCATGGTAAATCTTCTGCTCATCCGCCCGGGTCATTTTTCCCGGCCGGGAAAGCGGCTGACGGCCTAAACCGGCATTCTCTGCCGGTGTACTGCGGTGTACGGTTTTGTCAGCCTTGTTTTCATCCGTTTTTTCAGCAGAAACCGCCTGCGCTTTCCGGCGTGAGCGGAATAATGAAAATCCCATCACAAGCCCTCCACACGCTCACCCGGCAGGGCATACTGCACTTGATGGTAAAACGGAAACACCGTACTGTATCCCGGCACCGGCAGATTGCCGGCCGAGAGATGCGGGAACACATACATCACCATGTCCGGGTTCGGCAGACGCGGAAACTGCTGATGGATCTCACTGCTTTGTGTCCGGGTATACGCGGTGTCCGCCTGCTGAAGGCGCGCGGCTTCATCATTCGTCAGGGCGCGTCGCAGGGCGCTGCGGGCGGTCTCCGTCACCGTCCGGCTGTCCGCCGCACCGTTCGGATCAGCCTGTCTGCCGGACCAGATGGCCATCATGTCGCTGTTTCCCGCCGGCAGCAGCTCCTCTTTGGAGGTGGCACAGCCGGCCAGCAACAACACCAGTGCGCACAGCACTCTGCTTTTCATCACACATTTCATCATTCTCATGATATGACGCCTCCCGCGCCCTTCAGGATCGCCCCCCGGCAGGTCAGCCGGGCAAACTCACCGTGACAGCTCAGTTCAGATAGTGAAAAAGGCACACATTGCCAGCCGGCTTTATCCGGCGCCTCCCCTTTAAAAACGGTGTACAGCAGGCGATCCCAGTCACTGTCCTGCGGCCACGCCTCATCCCGCGGGGCAAACCGGTAAACGGTAATGTCGTTGTCACTCAGCCCCACCCGGTGACGGCCCACAGACAGAACCGCCCCGGGCGTCTCACCGGCGGTACTCTGCCACGCCAGCTGTATCGTCGCCGGTGACATGCCGGCAATCAGCTGCTGTTGCTCCTCATCAAACACCTGATGACCGGCCACCGTCAGGCAAAAATGACTTCCAGTACAACCGGCCTGTCCGGCACTGAACACAAACACCAGCGGAAACGTCACCGGCGTCACAGCCAGCACCCCCGGCTTCGCAAAATACGTCACTCCAGACCTCCTTCCTCACCCTCTGTCAGTGAAAAACCGTAATTCACCCGGCGTCCCTGCGATTCATAATCCACCGGGATCTGACGGCTGATATGCACCGCGACTTTCTGCCCCGGCGGCACATACACCGCATCAAAGGTCTGCCCGTAGCGGGATTTCACCCAGTCCGCCACATCCTTAAACCCGCCGCCGATGGCACTGCCCAGCGCCGCTTTCCCCGCATCCCCAGAGAGCGAGGAGGTGATACCGTACCCGTTGTTCTGCGCGGTATACTGACTCTGCGACATCGCATCCCCGGCCGAGGCCGCTGCCGTCAGGGCAAACAGGGTCGGCAGATAGGTGCCGGCATTGGTTTTACGTTCACCGCTGATACACGGGATCCCGCTCTCATCTGAAATCCAGCCGAGCGACCCGCCGTTATTACGGGCATTCTGTCCGCTGTTGGCCTGACTGCCGCCGTCCGTCCGGTCAGCCGGCTTCGGCACCGTGCGGATCGTGCCGTCCGTAAAAACAAAGGTGATCGAGGTGATATCCCCGCGCACACAGGACAATGTCCAGTCACCGGTGGCCGAGCCGCTGATCACCGCCCCTTCCACATCCGGTAACTCAATGCCGTTCGCCGTGAGGTTGTCTTTTCCCACCACCACCTTGAACGGATACGGATCGGTCACTTTACCGTCAATGGGCACCCGCCCCAGCAACGCCGTCATCGCCTGGCTGCCCACCAGGGTGGCATTCTCCGGTATCGTGTACGCCGGTTCGGTATGGGCCTCACCGTCCACTGTACCGGAGAGCGTGCGCTGATTTTTGGCCACCCGGTCCAGTTCCGCTTTCTGACGGGTAATGGCGTTATCCTCCAGAAAAGAGGTCGGAAACGCCGGTTTAGCCGGTTGTCCGTTCACCATCCGCCCCGGTTCAGCCGGTTGTGCATCCTGCGGCTCAGCCCACAGCAACCCGTCTTTCACCGTCAGTCCGCTGCCCCCGGTATCCAGCCCCAGTCCCAGCGGAATATCGCCTTGTCCGCTGCCCTGAGCCGGCTGACCACCTGATGCTGTCAGCGTTTCCCCCAGGCTATCCAGACGCCGCATCAGTGTCTGCTGCTCCTGTTGCAGGGCACGCTGCTGACTCTCCGCTTCCTGACGGACGGAAGCCACCGCAGACTGGATCTGCCCCGACACATTCTGCTGCCGGTTACGCAGCTGCGCATTCTCTTCCAGCAATTTCTCATTCTGGGCGATCAATTCCGCCTGACGGTCACGTACCGTTTTCATAGTGCCAATCAGCGTCCTCAGTGTATCGGCCGGGGTATCCCCCTCAATCCCGAGTGACTTCAGCTCCCCTGGGTCAAGGTCATTGATTGACTGAGACAGGTTGTCCTGTCCGCTGCCGGTGACCGGCGTGTCGGGCTGGCAGCTTTTGATACCAATCAGCACCGCCAACGCCAGTGCGGACGGCACCAGAATTTTGACCAGCGTATTGGATTTCACTTTCATCGGGCTTTCCCTCCCGTCCTCCGGACAGGCGGCTCCGCAGGAAACGCCTTATCCGGTTTGCCTTTCATCACCAGATACACTGTGGTGGTATCCTCCGGTGTGCCCTTCGCGTCCAGCCACTGATGCTGGAACGTGGCGCTGACAAACTGCCCCTGCAACTGACGGGGATCCAGCACGACTTTCTGAGCGGACTGATTGGTCAGTTTCACCGCCACCACCCGGTACTCCGCCGCCTGCCAGCCGGCCAGCGGCCGCGCGATCAGTGGTTCAGACGGGTAGAGTGCTGTCAGTGTTTTTGGTAAGGTCAGTGGCAAAGGTTGTACGCCGGACACCGGCTCCACTGTTCTTAACGGTGCATACAGACTCTGGGCGGCATAACGGGTCAGTAAGACCGGTAACGGCGCCGGATAACGGGTTTTCGCTTTGCGGTCCACGCTTTCCGGTACGGCATCGGCTGCTGCCCCCGCAGCCTGCCCGCTGCGTCTGACGCTCTGACTGTCACGCTGCGTACTGACTTCACCGCTGTACACCACCCGCACCGGCTCCAGCTTCCCTTTACCGGCAGTGGCCGTCACATCCAGCAACAGGATTTCCCCGCTTTCCACATCCTGTAACTGAAGGCGGGTCTGCGGGAAGGCGCTTTCCGCCCGCAGGTACACCGCCCCTCCGGTACTCTGGATCCGCAGTTTCTCATTCAGAGACGGTGGAAAACCGACACGCACATTTTTTTCCACAAACACAATGCGCTCTTCCCCCACATGCAGAGAAACCGGTAACGGAATACGCTCCCAGCGGACCAGCTCTACCGCCTGCACCGGCAGCGGCAGAGCGGCCACAGAAAACACCGCCGAAATCCCCAGAGCACAGGCCGTCAGATGACGTTTTATGCTCATTGACTGACCTCCTTATTCTGCTCCGCCGCTTCCAGACGCTGAGGCAGCCCGTCATAGCAGTCCAGGGCCAGACCAAACGGATTACTTTCCGGATCGCCCTCCCAGCGCACCACTTTCACCGGATAACGTACCGTCGCTCGCTTGACCGGCTCCGCGCTAAAATATTCATCCGCTACCAAATCCAGGCGCACGATCCAGTTATCCCGGTCAATCACCCGGACTTTATCCTCACTGAACCCGCGTCCCGGGATCTCATACACCACCCGGGAACGCCCTTTCAGCTCCCCGAGCGTAGTACGGTAAGCGGCCTCTTTCTCAAAATACGCCCGGCAGGACGGCGTCAGATAGGCACTGAGCTGTGCAATCTTTCGCGGATAATCCACCTCGCCGTCTTTCGGCCAGGCATTCAGTTGCTGAAAAATATAAAAGCTGAAAGCGTACACCGTCGGCAGCGGCACTTCCCACCATGCCCGGGTACTGCCGGAGCGCAAATCCGGCGGATTATGGATCGTCAGTTTAGCCGGCGCCCGCATCCAGCCGGCAAAGGCCACAAACAGGCAGAGCACCAGCACCCCGCAGATCATCCGCAGTGTCAGAATGTGCTGGTCCCGGTTTTGCAGGGCATGACGAAATTTACTCATGGCGGCCTCCGGCGATATACCGGCACAGTGACAGCGCCTGCGTCCGGCGTAAAAACCAGCCCTGAGATACGGTGATGAGGGATTTTTCAGTCAGCCGTCCGGTCAGCGGCAATGTGCGGGCAAACCCGGTTTGCAGTTTCCAGGACAATCGGCGGTAGAGATAATTTTCCGGTTTTCCGCGTTTGATACGGGTCAGAAAAGTGCCGCCAAAAAACACCACCAACAGCGGCATTATCAACGCGCCGGTCGGCAGGATCACCCACCCGGCCAGCGGTAACAGCGGGATACTGATAACGCTCCCGCCCACACAACCGACACCGGCGGCGGCAAACATTTCATGGGTGGTAAATCCGCGAAAGACGGTGGGCTCTGCATTTAAGCGATCCGGCATAAAATCGATGGTCTGCATCGTTGCCTCCGCTTAAAAAATAATAGTGGCGGATTTTCCGGCCAGCCAGACGACCGCCACAATCAGGACGACACCGACTACAATAATTGTACCGAATTTACCCCAGCCAGCCTTTTGGTCGCGCACTTCATTGAACGTGGTGACCGCGGCAATGGCCACCACGATAAAAGCCGTCGCAGCCACAACCAGCCCGCCAATCACAATGCCGTCATTAAGATAGCCTTTAATGGTGTCCATCAGTCCGCCGCCGCCACCGGAAGAAGGGGGTTCCACCGAAGGCAGTGCGGCATACGCCGGCATCAGACTGAATAAAGTGAATAACGTCACCACTGACGCACCAATACGACGGACACCACGTCCCCAAAATGATTTCATATCCATAAAATGACCTTTCATTCTGTAAAATAAATTAAACAGCACACTCAACTGGCAAACATCCAGATGCAGACCACCAGTAATATCACTGCCCGGACAGCAAACTGCCCCACCCTTGCAGTACGAACATTTTCATTTGCCCAGCCCCGGTAAACATCAACCAGTCCCCAGGCTGCCCATAAAAACAGCACCGCCAGTAATGCCCCGATACACAACAGATTCAGAACAGCCGGAGACATCCCCGAGCCGGCAGCAGCCTCAAATGCCGCCTGCTGTGACGGATTCATCGCTGCTCCCGGCGGTAATCCCCGCGCAGCGGCTCCGCCACATTAACCGGCATCGTGGGCTGGGCCCGGGAAGGCTCCAGATAGCGGACAATCCCCTGCCGGATAATCTCCACCTCTCTGGAGGCGCGGGAATAATCAAAATAAAAACGGGCGTGATTGTCCTGATTTGCCTGAATACGGGCGCGCTCCAGGCTGGCCTGGATGTGATCGAGCTGCTTTAACGTCAGCGCCAGTTCATCTTTTTCAGCGGCCTGAGCAGGCAATACCCCAAATGCACTGACAACCAACGCAAACAGGGAAATAAGCGGAGAAAATAATCGCATAACGACTCCTTAAAGACGGTTAACGTGGAGTCAGGGTAAAAAAGGCGGACAGAAAAAACAGCAAACAATTAGTTTTCCAAATTTTTTAATTTTATATTGCTTGCTTTTTGCGAAAATAGCTGAAATGAATAAATAAAAGTGAGCCTATGAGTCAGACCATCACCCGAAAAACTGGGCATTTTGCCTGGTGTGCACTGGTTGCCCTGCATCTGGCCCGCAGGGAGGGGCTGGTGCAGTCCGACATGCAGAAAAACCTGTTTTTAATACGCTGGCTGGCAACCGCCAAAAAGCAACGCCGTTTTGACCGTGACGTTACGCCGGATATTGACTGGCTGCTTCAACAGGGACGTACACTGGGGAGCCGGGCCAAACTGCCACAAAAACTGGATTATCTGTACCGCTCCTGTACAGGCGCATTACACGAGCAGAGCGATCTGTTCCGGCTCACTTATGCGCTTGAATCGGCCAAGGAGGCAGGCTTTGCCTATCAGTTATTGAGTGATAAATCGTGGCACAGACGACATGCGGTGAGCCCGGATACGCTCAGCAACACCATCTGTTTATCCAAAAATGCACTGGAGCAGGCTTTTGATACTGACGGTCATCAGACCGCACACCTACCTGTAAAAATCGGAGGTGATATCGCCGCACTAGCTGAACTGCTGACACAATGTGGCTGGCAACTCATCACGACAGACAACCCGCCACTTTATTTACTGCTCACACTCATCAATCCATCAATCAGCGCAGGATAACCCCATCACACCACTGACGCGCGGCCTAGCCGCTTGTCTGCTGACAGAGACACACAAAAACAAGTGTTGTGTGTCTCTGCCCAGCGCCTATAAATATTTTTTAAATGACGCGGTAGCCACTGCCACCGCAAGCCCGAACAACAGAGCCGCCGGTAACAACACCAGATTAGGGTAAATGGCAGACGGCCAGGACAGATAAATCATGCACGGAACAAAAAAGGCCGGCTTAACAAAACGCTTGGCGTGGTGATACACAAAACTGGATTCATACCCGGCACCATAACGCCGCAAATCACGCCGGTTAAAGCCTTCCACCATGCCCACCAACAGCACCATAACAAACAGGGGCATCGACAGCACCAGAATAGTCACCCGGATAAAAAAGGTCAGCGTCACATAAACCGTCGCCAGCAGATAGTCTCTCAGCTCGGACACAAACCAAATCCGCCAGTCATCCAGTTCACGGGCAACTGCATTCCCGCTGACAGGATACACGTTCTGCCAGCTCTCCATCAGCCCGGACTCCACAAACAGCCACCGGTATGCCTGTTCAACGGTATGAGCCAGCCACTGCGCCGGACTGGACATCAGCAGACTACGGGTAAACCCTTCTGACAGATACCCGCTCTCGGTTAACATCACCTGCCGGCTGTGCTCCGCCCCTTCGTCCGCCCAGAAAAACGCAATCCCGACCCACTCAATCAACAGACTGCATACCCAGGAGGCCAGTAATACCCCGATGATGGCCCACGGCCAGTGCCACAACAATTTAGCCGGCAAACCGGGGTCTTTTGCCGGGTGACGCGGGGTTTCCTGACGTACCTCAGCAGTTGCCATCGTTGCCCCCTTCGGTATCCGGTGCCATCTCAGCCACATTCATACCGCCGCTGTCATGCCGCGCATCCGAAAATGATGACGCAGTCCACCAAGTTTCGCCGGTACGGTAATTTTTCTCCATATACTGTGCGATTTTTTGTAAATCCGGTGGCATCAGGGCATCAGCCTCTGCCGCCGGCAGGGGCATCCTGATTTTCCATAACTTCCCGCCTTCCAGCAGCGCAAACGCCTGTCCTTTCGGTAACTGAATAATATCTGCCGGTAACAGCAGCGGTTTAGCCACCATACTGACCCTGTCCTGGGTATTGGAGGTAAAATCACTCCCCTGCCTCGGATTGGAAATATCGGTGATCCCGGATACCAGGGTTTTGGTGTAAATATCCACTTCCGGTAACTGTTCCGTCAGTAATTTCGCGGTCATCAGTTCACGGACACGCAACATCACCAGCGTATTAAAGTTACCGGTGACCTGCGCCGATTTCGCCGCATTCCCCAGCCGGGCTTCAATATCAGACCAGGTCTGTGTGTAGGCCGTCACTTCAATCCCCGCGCCGCCGCTCTTGTTCAGTAACGGAATAAATTCATCCCCCATCAGTTCATTAAATTCATCGCAATGCAGGCTGATCGGTAATTTTCCGGCGTGCTCATCCTCCGGCAGTCCATCCTGAGTCCCGAATTTATAAATATGCCCGGCTACCGAGACCAAATCCGCAAACATGGAATTCCCCACCGCTGCCGCCACTTCCGCATCCGATAACGCATCCAGCCCGACATATACAATCCCTTTTTTCCGAATCACCTGCTGCCAGTCAAAAATCGGACGGGGATCCTGCATATTGGTGTAATCCGGCGACAACAGGGCGGCAGTTTTTCCGGTAGTCAGTTTTTCCAGTAACGGCAGCAGAGAAGCCACTATTTTATCAAAATAGGTCCGGTCATAACGGATCGCACTGCGCAGCCCGTCCAAAATCGGATCATAGATTTTTTTCCCTTTCTCACTACTTAACGCCAGCTCCGTTGCCCAGATAGCCACAGCTTTCGGATCACTTTGCAGATGACGGGGCACATCCTCGACCGTCAGCGCGTTCTGCGCATTCTCGATTTGGGCAAACAAATCAGGTAGTTGTGCTTTAATCACCTGCATCGAATATGTCTGATAGAGTTCCCCGATATTGGTGACATAACGTAAAATTTTGGCATAATCCGGACGCTCCCCCAGAGCAACCAGTGCCCGGGCAATGATATTAACAAACCGCCAGGCAAACTCCCGGAACGCCGCGCTGTTCCCTTCCCCGGATAACTGGCCGGCAACCCGCCCCGCGACTTCCGATACTCGGCCAAAACGCCCGATGGCGTTATAACGGGCACTGATATCAGGCCAGCCCAAGTGAAAAACATAAAACTCCTCACTGCGCCCCGCACGATGCGCTTCCGCCCACATCCGGCGCAATAAATCCGCATCCCCTTTCGGATCAAAAACAATCGTGATATTCCCCCGGCGGATATCCTGAGTGATCAGCACTTCCGCCAGACGGGTTTTGCCGACACGGGTGGTCCCCAGTACCAGCATATGACCAACCCGTTCACGCAAATCCATGGTCACATTCACCTCATCCGGCTCCACACCGTGTAACACCGGATTCCCCCCCACCGGCGTCAGCGGGCGGACCGGATTCAGCCAACTGTCTTTTTGCAAAAGCCGGCAAACCGCCGGAAAACGGGATTCAAAACGGAGTTCAAACTGCCGGGCCAGCCGGTAATGTGCCGGCGGCTGAACATACCGCTCCACTTCCGGACGCTGGGTTTCCAGCAGGCGTTGCGTGTGTTTTTGCTGCCACTGAAACCCTTTTCCCAGAAACAGACGCTGCCGGCTGACCGGCACCTGTGCCGACGTCACCTGATAGCGGGGCAGACGCCGGAGATTCCGGCGGTAACGTAATACCCGGAATCCCTGATGTGCCCGCAATGCGGAAAAACCGGCAAACGCACCGGCGGTGACATAACTCACGGACGGAGACAATGCCACTGCCCAGGGCGCTACCGCACACACAAACGCCGCCCCGCCGGACACCAGAGCACTGTTCAATTCCACGGCCGGTCGCAGCCAGGCCTCTATCACATAACGATCACTCATTCTCTCAAACTCTTTTTTGGTGTTACCCCGGAAAACAGTGTTTAAAAATTCACCGGTGTTTCCAGTGGAAACAGTGTTCAAAAATCATCCAGCGTTTCCACTGGAAACACTGTTTGAAAATTCACCGACACGTCCGGAAAACAATGTGCTCACTGCACTCAACCCCAGGGAGGATCTGACGGATTTTCTTTTTCCGGTACACGCGATTCTTTCCCGTGACAGTGACGATGACGGCGGGCAGGACGGTTTTTTTTCCCCAGGAGTCTCATCACAACAAAGAACACGCACCACATCAGCACGGCCAACCAGAATGCCGGGGAGTCAACCCCATCTGAAGGCCATATCGGCGGTAACATTACTTCACCTGCTGGGTCAACCCGGTTTCCGTGATCAGAACTGGGTAATGTGATAACTGAAGACGGTGAGCTAAATCGGTGCCAGAAGCTGGGGAGAGCAGTCCTCCCTGAGCCAGCGCCTGAAGCGCCTGTAACCCGGTTTCCGATTTCACATTCACCACCATCCCGGCCGCATTCATTGCATTCAGCTGGGCTGCGTGCTGTGTGAGCCATGCCCGGGATAACGGATCATCCCCCACCAGATACAGTGCCCCAATCCCCGGTAAATGCAGGACGCGGTCATCCACCTCCCCCGGCGTCATTTCCGGTGTCTCAACCGGCAACACCATTGACGGGGCCATCACGGACGGCAGAGGGCGGGACGCCGGCTTTGCTGTCCATTCATTCGGGGCATTATTTATCGCGTCATAAAAAGGTGCTGCCGGTTGCCCGCCATAATCCGCCACCACCGTTAATGCCGCCTGACTGCCGCCGGCTGCGCAAAACAGCAGCATCCCCAAGACGGGCAGGGGATAAAAGGCTCGCGTTGTCTTTTCTTCAGGATTATTTCGCATCGGTTTTGTTCTCCGGTTCTATCCACACAAACGATACAGCCCGATCTGTACTGACTGCCGGTAAATGAGCGGGAACGGGTTGTGTACCGCCCGTCAGTGTCGCCAGCTGACGCCGGACACTATTTTTATAGCGTACTGCGGGCTGACCGCCCGCCGGATGGTGATAACAGCCGGCGGCACGGATCCAACTACCCGGTGACGCCTCATAACAGCGGCGCAGGATGCGGGCGGCCACATGCAAATTGGTATAAGGATCAAAGGCCTCCCAGGCGGAACGGAAGTGATGCCCGTTCCAGCCCCAGTTCACCTGTGCAATCCCCACATCAATACGTCTGGGGGATGTCGTCTGTAAAAACGACTGTAAAGCCTGCCAGGCGGCCTGCCGTGTCGGATAACGGTATCCTTTACCAGCCACATTCAGCGTCCACGGCCAGGGATGGATTTCACCGGCCTGCGGGTGATGTGCCGGTAATGTCCAGGATGACTCCGTCAGTGCCAGGGAATACAGGGCTTCTGCTGGTACATTCTCCTGCCGGGCCACCTCACGGTAGCCCGGCGGCACCTCCCGAGCCGGTAACGGCACGGAAAACAGCAGCAGGACAAGAGTGAGCAGGGAATTTTTACGCATCACGCCTCCGGATTAAGGTGTGAGCGGACGCCACCGCCCATCCGGTAACTGTTGCATCACCACCGGTGTGGTGGTCAGTCCGTACTGAAGCGAGAGACCGCCATCATGATTTAACGTAATTTCCCGCTTTCTGACGCGCTCTGCCGGGATATTTTTTTGTCTGGCCCAAGCCCTCAGGCGGTTATCATCCCCCTTTGTCCCCAGCACATAAATATCAAACGGCTGTTTGCCGGCCAGCAGAGTAGCCAGACGGGCATCACACGCGCTACAATTTTCCGCCTGCACAAACAGTGCCTGCCGGCGCTGCGCTGTTCCCTGTTCCATCCTGCCGAATGTTCCCAGACTGACCGGTAATACCTGACCATAGAGCCGCTTCCAGGCAGCATCTACTTCCCGCTGAAACGCCAGCTCTTTTTCTGCCCTGGCAAATTCCTGCTGTACCCACTTTTCAGCCAGCCGGCGGCGCTCTTCGTCTGACCGGGCCTCAATACCCAATGTCGTCAGGGGATCCAGTCCGGGAGACTGAATACCGCGCCGCCCTTTCATCAGCGCCTCAAAACGGGCATACTCCTCCGCACTCAGTCCCCATTCCTGCGCCTCATACTGCAATGACTGTGTCTGACTCTCAGCCGATTTCCCCGCCTCAATCTGAACCGGTCGGGTTGCCCCGGAAACAGACTGTGCAGCTGTCAGCGGTGCGGACATCAGACACCCACCCAGTAAAACCACGCATCTTATGTTTTTCATCACGGCATTCCTTTTATGGCAGGCGCAACGTCACTGTGCGCCCCTGATAACGTAATGTCACACGATCAGTCTGAATGTCGGTCATTTCCCAGCCCTGATAACGTCCGCCTACCGGCAGTAACTGTACCTGCCCCAGCTGACGAATATCCGCAGGAGCCAGTGCGGCAAGAAGACGACCGCCCCGCTGTTCAATCGCGGTTAACTGAAACGGCACGGTCCGGGATGGACGGACAGAAGCCCCGAGACGGGAAGTTTCCGGCGTGGCGGGTTTTGCCCTGACAACCGGGGGATTGACCGTTTTTTGTTCCGGCTGACGCTGTTCCTGCAACTGATGTAACGCCAGTGCCCACTGTGCCTGGCGGGTTTCCAGTTGTGCCAGCCGTTTTTCCAGCCCGTCAGACAGTACGGCGATCTGTTCATCCGGTTTGCCGGCCACCGCCAGCTGTGCTGTCACCGTTCTGAGGGTGTCGCGCTGTGATGCCACATCCTGTTTTAGCGTCGTCAGCCCCTGACGGAGCACGTCCAGTTGCGCATTCATCCGGTCATCCGTGACAGAGTCAGCCATCTTCATCTCAATCGCCTGTAATCGTTGTCCGAGTTGTGACAGAGCCTCTGAGTGTGAACTGATAACATTACTGTGGATAAACAGCGGGATACCGGCCACCAGAGCACAGGCGACCACGCCCGTCACAATCACCCCCCGGTAAATTTTTTTATGTAATGGGGTTACGGACAATTCTTCAGAATGAGTCATTTCAGCCACCCTCCGCGATGAACCTTATTCACATCGGTATGACCAGTGGAAGTGTTAAGCACCGGTGGCACCGGTAATGGCGTACTGCCCGCAGAAAGTGGGGTGACCACAGAGACGGATGAAGCGCCGCTCATTCCTGCATCCGGCGCAGATGGCGTGTATTCCGGACGAAGTCGGTAACACACTTCCCGTTGCACATCATCCACCCACAACTGCCAGGCCGGACCGACAAGGATCTGTAACGCCACATTCAGGCGGATCGATCCCATCTGATAATGAACAGCGGGTAACGGCAAACGATAAAGGTGGTTCGCCTGTCCATCGGACGTGCACAGACGATATCCGGAATCACGCAGGGCATAATGTAGCGCATCCCCGACTGTCGGGGAGACGGAAGCAGGAATACGCAGATGAACAATTTGTTCCAGCGGGTAACGCTGTGCCTGTGAAGGCGAAATATCAACCAGCCGGTAACGGTCATAACGCACCACTTCCGGGGCTGACGGATAAATATCTGGGAGCAGCGGCTGAGCATAACCGACGTTGAGCGGAATCGCGATGTCTGCCGCCGCTTCCGTAGGCTGGGCTGGCTTGTCTGCACAGCCCCCCAACAACAGTGAGGTCAGGGCAAGACATATCGGGAGAGTTTTCATACGCATTTTCTGTCCTGAGTTAACAAAATAAAGTCACAGGCACACTGTGCGCAGAAAAGCAAGCGCTCTCAATAGGAAATTAGTTTTCCGAAAAAAAAGAAAACGGCGGGTGTAAAATACCGCCTCTAAAAGAGGTGGTTTTAAATTGGGCCCCCTATAAGGGGGCTATATTCTTTATTAATCCCCCAACAATTCCATTTGTTGGTCGAGCTCTTGATCAACTTTATCCTGATGCCTTACATAACGCCTAATGATGACTTCATTAACCCCCACCGTATCAGCAAAATATCCCCTAGCCCAAAAATGATTACCCCAAAGTTTCTTACGTATATGTGGAAATCGATTATATAACCTTATCGTACTACGTCCTTTCAGGACTCCCATTAGTGTTGATATTGATAGTTTAGGTGGGATCATTACAACTAAATAAGCATGGTCTGGCTGAACATTTAGCACCAATACTTCACAGTCTTTCATAATGCAGAGAATATAAATTATTCTATAAAGCTCTTTTCCTACTTTATCTTTCAATATATTATAACGATATTTAGGAGTCCAAACTAGATGATATTTGCAACGTCAATACACATGTGATGAACTTCTGTATAAACCCATGTTATTTCCTCTTTACTTGTGGTGAGTAAGAGGTAGTTTTTTAACATGGGTTTCCTTCAGGCTATAGCCTCACAGGGTCAATCATCACCTGCTTAGGTGGTGGTTTAAGGCTGACAATAAAAACCCGCTTTTTGGCGCAGGCGGATTTTACTATACCCTAAAAGTTAATACTTCCCTGAACCCCGATCTCTCTCGGATTACCTAGCTGTGCTTTATTACCAAATGCATACGTTCGATATAAAGCATCACCAATATTTTTCGCATAGATACTAAGTTCATATTGCTTTGTAGGGTGCCATGATATTGATGCATCAACAACAGTATAATGCCCTTGTTCTAAATTATTTTGCTCATTAAAGTAAAATGGTCCATTAAATCTGACTGCAATCCGAGAAGACCACTTTTGCTCCTTGCCATATAAGCCCTCCCATGAAATTAATGAACTATAACTAGGAGTATAAGCAGGTCTTTTATTTTTATGTTCTCCACTGGTAAACTCTGATTGATTGAACATGCCACCCAGTGAAATACTATGATTAGGGGTAAGCTTTGATTTCCAAAGATATTCTATCCCTCGACTTCTTGAATCTCCCATATTAGATAATGCCTGATAACCAATAACACCTACATATCCTTGAACATCTTTACTATCTATTTGATATAAAGTAATTTCGGCCATATGGTTATCATTAACACTGTGCCATTTCCAACCTAATTCCATTTCCGTGGCAATTTCCGATTTATAAGAAGTCAGAGCTAGTTTATCAACCCCATCTTTGTTAAAACCACCAGGTTTAAAACCGCGGCCAACTCCAAACCATATACGATTCTGCTCATTTGGAAGCCAGGCGATACTTGCTCGTGGAATAAAGGCATTAAAAACTGCATTATTATTATAATTAGACTCACCTTTTCCTTTTTCTAAAATAATCATTCGAGTTTTTGCTTTTTCGTGAGAAAAACGAGCCCCTGCACCTAACTCCCAATTGTCATTTATCCTGTATGCACCATCAAAATATCCAGAGTAATTATAAATATCATTATCAGATTTTTTTCCTCCCATTCCGACTTTCCCTACAGATAAATTATCATGTATATAACCCATCTTTTGAAATGATACCCCTATAATTCCACTTAGATCCCCCCCCTCATAATTAGCTCTTGCTTCTGAATACAAAATATCCTGAGAATCATCTTGTAACGTTCCGTCCATAAACAATCTATCTATATCCATATTTTGATAAGAAAGTATCGTTTTAAACTTCCATTCATCATTAAAATCATAACCTGTATTCCAGGAAATATTTTTTAATTTACGTTTAAGATTAGGTGTTTCATATAACCATTCAGTATCAATTTTTGAACGTGAAAGAGGTGAAAAAGGAACAAAATATTCCTCATGAGAATGGTAATTTTCTCCACCTACTTTTAAATTAGACTCAAATAATGTATCAGGGGAAATATAATTAGCAGACAACCATCCAGCTTTTATATCTCTGCTATCAACATTTTTTTTATCCCATGCTGGATTGTTCAAAGAACCATTATTTCTATCGAGACTAACATTCCCCTGAAAAGCCCAGCCGTTTTCCATGTAGCCAGTGCTTCCTCCTGTATTGATTCTTTCCCCTTGACCAAAATATTGCCCCCCTAACCATGCTTCAGCGTGACTACTGGGTTTTTTGGTAATAACACTGATAATCCCTCCCAATGTGCCACGCCCATAAATAACTCCTTGTGGGCCTTTAAGTAGCTCAACTTGCTCAACCCCTTGAAGAGATTGAGCATACGATTGAGAAAGCTGGGGAGCACCATCAACAAACAGTCCCAAACTTGGAGAAAAGAAATCGGCCGAAGATTGGCCCCGAAGAGTCATATTGTTATAAATACGCGAACTTCGGTTTGCAGATAACAACTCAGGAAAAACTGCGCTCAAATCATCAGTTTGATTAACTAAAGATTTTTTTAACTGTTCATCAGTTTGAACATTCACATTACCAATTACATCAAAACTACTTTGAATGCGCTTAGTTGCAGTAACAGTTATTGTATTATCATGCTGTTCTGTGGCAGCTACAGAGCTTACTGTTACCATTGTAGCCACTACAAAAGATATAGATTTAAATAAAGTTCCTTTATTTTCCATATAAACCCCAAAATGTGCAATGGCACTTTACGCCGAAATGTTAATGCGAATTAATATCATTTGCATTGTTATTATTATTTGAGGTTGATCACATTTTGAGCATGAAAATTATATATACTTATGAAAGTGTGCTGAGTAACAGAAAACATGAATATTAAGGTGGGTTAATAGAGTGCAAACCAATGACAAAAAACAAAAGGATCATTGCTGCTATAAATCAATCTGTTATGAGTTATCAGCCAACAGAAGG
Source organism: Providencia sp. PROV040 (assembly GCF_032706145.1). Taxonomy (NCBI): domain Bacteria; kingdom Pseudomonadati; phylum Pseudomonadota; class Gammaproteobacteria; order Enterobacterales; family Morganellaceae; genus Providencia; species Providencia sp. PROV040. The sequence continues at coordinate 4,061,726 of NZ_CP120530.1, forward strand.
ATCATTATGGCTATAGGTGGGGTTTATATCACCCAAACCCTTATATCAATGATTATCATGCAATCTGTACCAACCTTACTAAGAAGTGAAGGATTTTCTCTCTCTTTAATTGGATTGACTTCACTTTTTATGCTTCCTTGGACACTTAAATTTTTATGGTCTCCATTTATTGAACGCCTGAGATTACCTTTTGGAAAAAAATTTCGCCGTTCACGTAACTTGATTCTTATTGGTCAATCATTGGTTGCTCTTTTAGTTTTTTTACTTATTCTAATAAACCCTAACGATAATATAAGCAAACTGAATAATCTTTGGATTTTTGGAATATTTATCCTATGTGCATTCTTAACATCGACTATTGACATTGCATGTGATGGCATGGCGGTAGAACAGATTAAGGCAAGTAATAGAGGGTGGGGAAATATTGCCCAAGTTGGCGGAGGAGAAATAGGAGCATTATTAGGCACTAGTGGTTTTTTATTAATTTCCAGTTATTTTAGCTTAAATACTGCATTTGCTATATCAGCTCTAACCATCATATTACTTACAATTCCAACACTCTACTTTAAAGAATCAGATAGACTAACCACATCTGAAACTTACCATATACCCAAATTATCATATGCATTTAATCGAAAAGAGGTAAGAATTGGTATTTTATTAGTAGTTTTATTAGAAGGAGGTAACAGAATCACAGATATGATTACCGGACCTCTATTAATAGATATAAATATTACATTAAATAATATTGCACTATTAATAGGAAGCTTCAATTTTTGTGCAAGCCTATTTGGAACACTTTTAGGTGGTATATTAATAAAAGTATTTGGCATATGGAAATCAATTTTCATTACCTATGGTTTACAAGGTTTAATTTTTACTTTCATATCCATGGCTATAGGAATAAAATATATCCCACATGAAATACTTTTTTTACTTATAGGGTTCAAATATATTCTTTTTTCTGCAGGACTAGTTTCTTTTTACACTGGTTTAATGAGCTTATCTTCATTGAAACAAGCTGGTATTGATTTCACTATTTTCCAATGTACAAATGCTTTTACAGCAATCATTGCTACTCTATTAGGCACTTGGACAGCGGAGAACTGGTCTTATCATTTTGTTTTTGCAATATCATCTATTTATACTTTTATCGCAGTACTAATTTCCATTAAATTAATAAAAAAACGCCTTAAACTAAATATTTCATCAAACAATTTTGAGCAATATGTATAATTAGTAGGAAATTGAATAAGGTAATTACAGAATGGATAACTATGAAGATTATTATACTCAGTCTGCTGAAATGTATGATATTTTAAGCGAACCTCATTGGGAAACTCGTAAAGATACATTTATAAAATCCTTGAAGTTTATGGGAGTAAAAACAGGCAACTGGTTAAATATAGGTTCCGGCACTGGCCAAGAATTAAGTATAATTGCGCAAATGTTTCCAGACATACATATTTTTGCAATTGAACCGTCTGCATCTATGCGTATTGGCCTAATGACAAGAATTATGATGTTACCTGAAATACAACACCAAGTAACTGTGATTGCTGATACATTTCAAAATACCATTCTACCAAAATCATTTTCTGCCGCTATTATATGTGGCTGTATAGGATATTTTAATCAGAATGATAGAAAAATATTATGGAATAAGCTTGCAAATGGGCTAGAAAAAAAAGGTGCTATTTTGGTAGATACAATGCCGTTTAATACGCCTTGTAACATTTCTAAGATACTATTAAATAGTAAAAAAATAGGGAACCATATCTATGAAATTTATTTAAGTGGCAAACCTATAGATCAAGAGGCTATTCGTTGGAATATGAATTTTAAAATCATAGAAGACGATAAAGTCATACGAAATTTTAATATAGAAAGAGATTGGTATACTTTTGGAATTGAACAAGTAATTAAGGAGGCATCAAGAGAAGGATTGGTCCATGAAAACATTAGCTCAAGTACTGTACCAATGGCAATCCTCCGCCATAAATAACTCATAATTAAGGTATAGAAATGAAAATATTAAGTGATATTAATAACATAAAAGAATTATGTTCCAAGCAAATAAACATTGACAAAAATAAATTTTCAGATAAGGACAATCTGATAAAATTAGGTCTTGATTCAATTGGATTTATGCAATGTTTATATATTTTCCAAAAAAATGGTTATGCTATAACATTAAAAGATTTGTATTTAAATCCAACAATAAAAGGATGGTATAAAATATTAAAAAAATCAGATATAAATAAAAAAGAAAGAAAAGATAATATATATACACATAAAACAATAAAAAATGCTGGTGAGTTTTCACTTACACCTATACAACATGCCTATTTTGTCGGCCGTTTGAATAAACAAACTCTTGGTGGTGTTGCTTGCCAAATTTATCAAGAATTTGATGGCACCCCTAAATTTACTCCGGAAAGTTTAGAGAAAGCATTAGTATTATTATCAAAACGTCATCCCATGTTGAATATAGTATTTCACCAACAGGGTACACAATTTTGGTCTCCTAACCCAAATAGAAAATATGTTACATATCATGATTTTAGTAAATTACCAAAAGATGAGTATGAGAAAAAACTTTTACAATTACGGGAAAAATTAAGCCATCAGGTACTAAATGTTGAAAGCGGTCAGTTAATTGATTTTCACATGATATCGCTACCTAACAACAGATATCGTTTATGTACTAATATTGATATGTTGATTGCAGATGGTACAAGTTATTCATTACTCTTTACTGAACTTTGTTTATTATTGAGCGGAGAAATACTGCCTCAGTTAGATGAGCACTATGACTTTTACCATTATTTACAAGATAAAAAACAGTATGAAAACAAAGAATCAGCATATCAATATTGGAAAAATAAAATCCCAAACCTACCAGACTCTCCTCTTCTGCCATTATATATGGATCCAGAAAAAATAAATAAAATAAAAATTAAACGCCTTAGCTGGACATTTAGCTCAAAAGAATGGAAAAACTTTAGTAATTTGGCTAAAGAAAATAATATTACACCTTCCATTGCATTAGCAACCTGTTTCTCATCTGTACTTGCAAGATGGACTGGCCAAAATAGCTTATTACTCAACTTTACATTATTTGATAGAAAGCCATTAGCCCCTGCAGTTAATAATATTATAGCTGATTTTACTAATGTCATTCTTTTAGAAATGAAAACAGACAATCGACCATTAATTTCATTATCTAAAGACAATCAAAATACATTTATTGAAGCTTGGCAACATTCTGATTATTCTGGTATTGATATCATTAGAGACCTTCGTAAAAATGGCACCCATCCTTATGGGTGTCCTGTTGTCTTTACTAGCCATATTAATCAACCACTTATTGATAAAAATATAGAATCTGTATTAGGTTCTATAGGATGGGGAATATCACAAACCCCACAAGTTTGGCTTGATCACATGGCAATTAACAAAAGTGGAAATATTGTTTTACAGTGGGATTATAACAATGACTTGTTCCGGAATGATGTTATAACAACAATATTTGATGTTTATATTTCTCGTATACGCCAACTTGCCAACGATCCTAATGCCTGGATTGAAACCCAACCTGATTTAATTCCTAAAAAACAATTAAAAAATAGAATATCAGTTATCAAAAAAGATAATTCACTATTACCACATACACTGCATAAGTCTATTTTCCATAATTATTCAAATTCATCAAAAATTGCTGTCATTGATATCGACTCTCAGGAATGGAGCTACAAAAAATTATTATCTAAAGCAACAATACTCAGTGATCAAATAATACAACAAGGTTATAAACCAGAAGACAGAATTGGTGTATGTATGCCAAAAGGAGTAGGGCAAATCATTAGCGTTCTGGCTATTTTATTAATGGGGGGAACTTATGTTCCGATTGATGTACTACAACCAGAAGAACGTATAAACCGCATTGCTAAAAATGCTCAGCTTTCATTACTCATCGTATCTGATAGCGATCCATCCTATTCAATCTATGCTACATTTTGTAACAGGATTGTTTGGCAAAAAGTTCAACCCTCCGAGAATAAACCACTACACAATATAGATATATCTCCTCATCAAGCAGCTTATGTTATTTATACTTCAGGTTCTACTGGAGAGCCTAAAGGTGTTGTTGTATCCCATGCCAGCGCAATGAATACCTGCCTTGATCTCAATCGGCGATATAACATTTCAGACAAAGATCGGGTACTTGCCATATCAGCACTACATTTTGATCTGTCTGTTTATGATATTTTCGGTGTTTTAAATGCCGGAGGGACTCTTGTATTAGTTAAAGAAGATGAGCGCCGTAATCCTGATGCATGGTTACGACTTATTAACCAACATAAAATAACACTTTGGAACAGCGTACCTGCACTGTTTGATATGTTACTAACCTATGCAGAAGGAATAGGGTCATCCATTCCACAATCGCTGCTATTAATCTATCTCTCTGGAGATTGGATTGGGCTTGATCTCCCGACACGTTACTATAATTTCTGCCCTGATGGACAAATAGTCGCCATGGGAGGTGCCACAGAAGCCGCTATTTGGTCTAACTATTTTAATGTCACAACATTAGACCCATCCTGGAGCTCGATACCTTATGGATATCCTTTATCCAACCAACGTTATCGTATTGTTAATGCTAGAGGAGAAGATTGCCCTGATTGGGTATCAGGAGAACTTTGGATTGGTGGTGCAGGCGTTGCGTTAGGCTACCTAAACGATCCCGAAAAAACAGCACAACAGTTTGTAAAACAAAATGGTGAAAATTGGTATAAAACAGGTGATATGGGAAGATATCTCCCTGGCGGTATACTTGAATTTTTAGGAAGACGTGACCGCCAAGTTAAGATTGGCGGATACCGTATAGAACCAGGGGAAATTGATGCTGCATTCAATAAGCTTCAGGGTGTGCAAAATGCGATTACACTATGCCTTGGTAATGGTAATAAAGAAAAAGCATTACACTCTTTTGTGATACTAAATTCGGGTAATTACCAGGATATTATCAGTTCAAATAGCACCTTTTCTCCCCTCTACTATCTGCGCTCAACCCCAATAAATGTACAACAACAATCCCAAGAAACGGCAATCATAGCTGGATTTTTATATGATTATCTTACTGAACAAAATATTGATTTCGACAACCTCTTGTCAGAAAAAAAATCAGCAGATGACCATAGCATTATCGCTAGCTATCAGTCATTAATGGCTAATTGGCTAAATTTAATAGCACAATATCCACAAACTACACTCAATTCCCCCCCAACTAATAGTACCCAGCGAACGCTAATAGAAAATTTGCAGCGCCACAAAAACAATTTAACAGACATACTCAAAGGTAAAAAATCAGCTCTAACACTATTTGATGATCCCTATTGGTCACCAGAACAAGTCACTATGCGTATTGATGGAATGCACTACTCCTTAGAAAATTTACTACAACAAATAAGAGAACTTCATCATTCACTAAAAAGGCCAATAAAAATCATTCAATTAGGTGCTAGAAGCGGTATTTCAGCAAATTATATTCTGCAACGATTACCCACTAATATGGTTACCCTACTGCTAACTGATGAGTCTCTTTCAATGGTAACGCAAGCTAACCAAAATTTATCAGATTATCAAAATAGTTATGCTGAGCCTCTTACAGAAGTATTTCTTCATAAAAATCGATATAGTGCAGATATCATTTGGATGAACAATTATCTTCATCGATTAGACAGCCCACAAAAAGAGATACAAAAATTCGTTTCACTCTGTGCTCCGAGTGGAATGATTTTTATACAAGAAGTGTTACATGCCCCTGCACAATCACTGATAAGCATCTCTTTATTACAACAAAATGGTAGTGATCCTGCTGATGAATTATTAACAGCAAAAAAATGCAAAGATATCTTTAGCGCTTCTACTGCGACTTATAAAAGTGAAGGAGTTAACGGCGAAATATTGACACAGTTATACCAAGCACCAGAAAAAATTTATTTACCAGATAAAAATAAGCTAGAGCATGATTTGCGCCAATTTTTACCAGACTATATGATCCCAAAACATATTTATTTTCTAACTGAGTTCCCCTTAACCGCAAATGGCAAAATAGATAACCAATCATTAAAATTGTATTGTCAGGAATACCAAGAAGAATACCTAAATCAACAACCTATCAATGGTAAAGAACAGATCATCATAACAATATGGCAAAAGCTCCTTGGCACCAACAAGATACACCGTCACAGTCATTTCTTTCGTGAAGGGGGAGATAGCCTAGTTGCTATTCGATTGATCTCTGATTTAAACCATATTGGCTACCAAGTTGAACTGGAGCATATCTTTGCTTATCCGATCCTTTCTGATTTTGCACAAAATATAAAGCAGAGCGAAGTTTTCGAAAAACAGCCAGCAATTTCACATAACGAGGCGTATAGATACAATCCATTTCCACTCACTGATATTCAGCAAGCTTACTTAGTTGGACGGCAAAATAATTTTACACTTGGGGGTGTTGGTACACATTTTTTTGTCCATTTTATAGCGGAAAATTTAGATGTACCTAAATTAGAACGTACAATTAATCAGTTGATTTCTCGTCATGATATGTTACGTGGTGTCATTATTAATGGACAACAACAAGTACTTAAAAAAGTTCCTTATTATTCCGTTAAAACGCATTATATCCCTACAGAAAAAAGTGACGCTTTTCTAGTATTACGAGCTCAACTTGCTAACATTGTTTATGATCCAGAAATTTGGCCTTTATTTACTATTCAAGTTATCAAGACCAAAGAACAACCAGATCATATTTTTATTAGCCTTGATAACTTATTCCTTGATGGAATGAGTATGCAGATATTTTTCAGTGAGCTAAAAACACTGTATATGGAGCCAAATCACCAATTTATCCCTCTAGATATTACTTTTCGAGATTATATTGATTGTGATGCCTATCCGATTAACACACAAAATGATTGGGAATATTGGTTAACGCGTTTACCACAATTACCACCAGCCCCACAATTGCCACTAATAAAAGATCCAGCACAGATTGTGCAACCTCGCTTCTCGCGTTTACAAACATCATTATCTACTTCTGTTTGGCAAGCACTACAACAAGTTGCTCAGCAAAATAATGTTACGCCAGCAGCACTTTTGATTGCTGCTTATTGCGCCACATTATCCGCATGGAGTAAAAGCCCTGAGTTAACAATTAATTTGACATTATTTAATCGGCATCCTGTACATCCTCAAATAAATGAAGTACTTGGTGATTTTACCTCATTACAATTACTCGATTGGTATACCTGTGATCTTTGGTCAAACAGTATCTCAATGATGCAAAAACGTTTACATAAAGATATGCAACATCGTAGTGTTTCAGCCATCAAAGTAATGCGTGAAATGGCAATTCAACGACAGATGTCTCATATAGAGATACCTGTCGTTTTTACCTGTGCATTGGGCTATAAACATGATGAAGGTTTTCTTTCTCATCATTCATGGCTAAAACCTGTTTGGGGAATATCACAAACACCACAAACATGGCTAGATCATCAAGTATATGAGTCAGACGGTGAATTATATTTAAACTGGGATTTTGTCGAACAATTATTTGACTACACAACCATTTTTTCCATGTTCCAGCAATATGAACATATACTCACTAAACTGGCTACTGAACCACAATCTTGGCAATTGCCACTAAATAAACTTATACCAAGATGCAATAATCTCGTCATCACCCCAGTTTTCAATGCCAAAAATAATCAAAACACACATTATAAACAATCTACTGATACACAAAAAACAGGTCAGACAATACAAAAACTACAACAACTTGTTAAGCAAGTTATTGGAATAACGTTAGCACCTGAAACAAATTTTTTCGAAGCAGGTGCCAGCTCTTTACAATTGGTTCAACTTCATGCAGCACTACAAAAAAATGGCTATAGCCATATTACAATTACTGATCTGTTCGCTAGTCCAAATCTAAGTACATTAGCGCAATTGCTTTGGCAAAACACTTCACCAACATGTGAGCAATATTCCGACCGAGACAAACACAAAAACAAGAGAAAGAAACGGTTACAACTACGAACTCATAGTAGATAAAGGATATTAATCATGCTGAATTTTGAAACTTTCTATGGTAATAGTGAACCTATAGCTGTTATTGGTCTTTCTGGTCGCTTCCCTGATGCACAAAATATTGATCAATTTTGGCATAACATAATTAATAAACACGATAGCTCTCGTCTTTTTTCTGAAGAAGAACTAAAAGCCGCAGGTGTCGCTGAACAAACTTATCATTCACCTGATTTTGTTAATCGTGGCGCGCCGTTAGATGAAGCGGAATATTTTGACGCTACTCTATTTAATTATTCACGCTCAGAAGCTGAACTTATCGATCCCCAGCAAAGAATTTTTTTACAAGGTGCTTGGCATGCTTTAGAGCATGCTGGATATGCCCCTTGCAATATAACCATCAAAACAGGCGTTTTTGCTTCAGCAAGAATGAGCAGCTATCCTGCCCAGCAAGATTTAGCATTGCACAATATTGGCCATGTCCGTGGCATGCAAAAATTATTAGGGAATGATAAAGACTATCTCGCAACACGTATTGCATATAAATTAAATTTAACTGGTCCAGCATTAACTATACAAACCGCTTGTTCTAGCTCCTTAGTTGCCGTACATATGGCTTGTGAAAGTTTACGCTCTGGTGAATGCAGTATGGCTATTGCTGGTGGAATTGGTATCACATTTCCACAAACCGGTGGTTATCTATATCAGAAAGGCATGATCTTCTCACCAGATGGTATTTGTCGTCCTTTTGATGCAGAGGCAAACGGTACTTTTGCTGGTAATGGATTTGGTATTGTAGTGTTACGTCGTCTTGAAGATGCCTTAGTGGATGGAAACACAATTATTGCTGTATTACGTGGTAGTGCCATTAATAATGATGGTCATCAAAAAGCGGGATTCACAGCTCCCTCCGTAGCAGGCCAAGTTTCAGTTATTAGAGAAGCAATACAACTGGCCGATATTAAAAATGAAGATATTGAACTTATTGAAGCACACGCAACAGCTACACCATTAGGTGATCCAATTGAGTTTAGTGCATTATGTCAGGTTTTCGCTGATCGCTCTCTTACTGCTTCTAAATGCGCTATTGGCTCAGTTAAAGGCAATATCGGACATCTGGATACAGCAGCAGGTATCACTGGCCTAATTAAAACGATATTAGCGGTAAATAAAGCACTTATTCCTCCATCTATGCATTTTAATCACCCAAATCCTCAATTACAAATAGAAAAAAGCCCGTTCTACATTCCTAAAAACCCTAAAGCTTGGTCTAGCAGAATACGAACTGCTGGTGTTTCTTCATTTGGTATTGGTGGAACAAACTGTCATATCATTGTGCAATCATTGCCTGACTCATTAGTATCAATCAAACCTGAACAAGAGGTAGACAATAATTTTGAATACTCATTATTGCTTAGTGCCGCCACAAAAGAGAGTCTAAAAAAACTTGCTGGTGATTATGCACCATTAATAAAAATTACCCCAGCAAACATTCTGGCTCATAATGCATTACAGCAAAGACAACTCAACTTACCATGGCGCTTATCTATCCCCTTAACAAGTGAGAGTGATATTTCACTGTTAGCTTTCTCTCAAGGAAGTGCTGATTCTTTAATACAATATGGTCATACATCAACAAATAAGAAAATAGCGTGGCTATTTTCTGGTATGGGATCACAATATCCTGCTATGGGTAAAGTGATGTACCAACATTCAACAACATTTGCCGAAACAATCGATCGTTGTGAGCAAGCATGCCTGCAACACTTAACATTTCCGTTAAAAGAAGTCATGTTTGGCCTACATAGCGATAAACTTGTTAATGCCAGTTATATTCAAGCGGCTATTGTCGCCTATGAAATCGCAATGGCAGCACATTGGCGAGCAATCGGTATTTTACCTGAAATAATTGTAGGTCATTCTTGCGGAGAATATGCCGCAGCCGTTATCGCTGGTTTCTATACAATCGAACAAATGATGCCACTTGCTGTATATAGTGGACAATTAATGGAAAGTCATGTTAATGGTGAAATGATTGCTGTATTTGCAGAATATCAAGATATTCAAATCATTGCTAAACAATGTCATGTTGAATTAGCTGCAATTAATGGCCATAACAACTTATCATTCGCGGGGCAACCCGATGATATGCAAAAGTTTACTCAAATATTGAAAGCAAAGAATATTCGATTTAGAGAAATGAATAACGTGTGTGCTGCTCATACCTCTTATATTGATAATATTCTTGATCAATTGATGGAATTTACTGAGTCATTATCAGCCTCACAAGGAAAAATAGCCTTAGTCTCAGGCTATACAGGGCAATTAATTTCTCAAAAAGAACTTCAACATCCATCATATTGGGCTCAGCAACTACGCAATACAGTTATGTATCAAGATGCAATACAAACGTTAGTCAATCATGGTGTCACCCATGCTATAGAATTAGGACCAACTTCTGTATTAAGTGATCTTGGTGAACGTGAAGGCATTACTGAGATTAGTTGGATACCAACTGCCAGAATGGGAGTTGATGAAATTCAGATGAAACAACAGGCTGCAACAACCCTATTTATTGCAGGCTATGATTTACCATGGCAGTCACTGTTTAAAACTCAAGGAAGTTATATACCATTACCTCTCTATCCCTTTGAAAAACAATATTATTGGTATGAAAAAAAGGATAGTGAAAAATATCAACCACAAAAAAGCGCATTTGATTTACCTATTAGCCAAGGTCGTGAAACGGCATTAAAAGCGCTTACAACACTCGATCTTCCTCGTTTAAACTCATTTAATTCAACACTTACCACTTTACATAATTATTACGTCGATAAAATGATATGCTCGTGTTTAGGCCATGAGTTGAATACCCCCATGTCTGTAATCGATATTATGCGAGCAGGACGCATTTTACCCCGCTATTATCAATTATTAGTACGTTTATTAGAGGCCTGTGTTGAGGATGGATATTATATTTACCAACAGATAAATCAGCACAACTACTATAAAAAAATAAAATCTATTTCTAGTGATAAATTACCATTATTATTCCATCAATTACAATTAGATAGCGAAGGTCTTCAATCTATTCCTGACACCGTCAAGCGAGCAGGAGAGCAACTCTACGATATGATGACAGGCGTGATTGAACCTGTTTCAGTGATCTTTCCTGAAGGTGCATCTCAAGGTGTTGAAGTTCTCTATCAAGATTTTAGTTTTGGTCGTTATTTTAACCAAATTGCTGCCGCGGTACTTAAAGGATTACTTTCTCACTACCAGCCCACTGTGGCTAAGCCTTTGCGAATTATTGAAGTCGGTGGTGGCACGGGAGGAACCACCTCTTGGCTGCTACCTATTTTATCAACCATACAACATGTTGAATACGAATTTACCGATATTTCACCTATCTTCACCCGACGTGCCGCACAAAAATTTAGTCAATATTCATTTGTTAACTATCGAGAGTTCAATTTACAACAATCCCCTGAAATACAAGGTTTTCAATCTGATTATTATGACATTATTATTGCTGCTAATGTTATTCATGCCACTCAACATATTGGAGATACATTAACTGCTCTTCGTACTTTACTGCGTTCCAATGGTCATTTGCTTATGCGCGAAATAACCAAACAAGCTCGCTTATTTGATTTTGTTTTTGGCCCACTGGTGTTACCCCTCCATGATGAAAAGATCCGTAAAGGAAAACTATTTTTATCACCAGAATTATGGCATCAACAGTGTCGCTTAGCAGGATTTCAACATATTCGCTGGTTACCTGATGCATTACCAGAAACCAAAGATATGTGTGAACATATTATTCTCGCCAGTGTTTCGACAGAAAACGATCACTTTGATCAAGAGTTACCTAGTGACACCAAGATACAACAAAGTTCACACTACCAATGGCAATTAACACCTTGTGTGGAACAAGATCTTATCAAGCCAACATTAATATTTAACCATCAACAAACATTGCCTTCTGAAATCACAGCTATTTTATCCGCTATTGGATGTCTTTCTGAACAGGGCGAAAATCAATTAATCGTTGCCAACCTTGCAGATCCTTTAATTATCGCCGAGCAGATCCGCCAAATATTACTGTCATCGTCTGATGGGTTTGTTGTTATCACGCAACAAGCCTGGGCATTAACTGCCATAGAAACGGTTAATCCAGCACAACGTAGTATTCGAAGTTTATTAAAAACTATTCAAAAAGAATATAGCTCAAGGTTAATTGCCATTGTTGATTTAGGTATAAATGCCTCATGGTCTGAATTAGTTCCTGCTTTTATACAAATAGAACAAGGTAATAATGAAATTATTGTTCGTAACCATTGCTGCTACTTACCACAATTAACCCCACTGCCCTCATCTTCTACGATCATAGCGCAGAACATCATGGTATCCCCGCGCTGGCATATTATTACTGGTGGTTTTGGAGGCTTAGGTCGAATTACAGCAAGTTGGTTAGTAAGGCAAGGTGCTAAACGTATCGCTATTTTGGCACCACGAGCTGATAGCAGCGCATTAGATTGGATGAATAACTTACAGAAATCTAACCAGCTAGAAATAAAATGGCTAACATGTGATTGTCGTGATAACGCTCAATGTCATGCAGCACTCACTCAGCTTGAAAATGAAGGTGGCATTGAGGGGCTTATACACAGTGCAGGTATTTTGGATGATGCACTTATGACACAACTCACCCCTAAGCGTATGTCTGACGTATTTTCTGTTAAAGCGATATCTGCCAAGCAATTTTGTGATGCTTTAGAAAAAACAGATGCCAGTTACCTTATTTTATACTCCTCTGCCGCTGCAACTATAGGCTCTGAAGGACAAGCAGCTCATTCCCTCGCTTGTGGATATTTAGATGGATTAGCTGAATATGCACGTCGCAATATCAAGGGATTAACCGTCATTTCTATCGCTTGGGGGGCATGGCAAAGTGTTGGCTTTGTGGCAGAAAAACAACTCCATGATAAATTACAACACAAAGGTATGAGTACGCTTACTACTGAGGAAGGACTGGCACATTTAGATGCTTGTCTGCTAGATAATACCTCTTGTCGCCTTGCAATGCGCTTAGCGACTCCACCTTTAATGACACAAAAAACGCCTTTATTTCATCAGACTAATCATAATGATCATTATGATAACCATGAAATTAATCACACTCGCCAGCTTTGTGAAACCCCAACTCAAACGGATCAAACAGAGCCGGTAAGCCCTAACAGGGTTGATTATCGCGTTGGTGATAACTTAGAACAGTGGCTAACAGCATGCATCAAACAACTGTTGCGTCTTGGTGATGAACATATTGATACTCACATTGAACTATTCCAATTAGGACTAGATTCTCTCTCTTTCCTCGATCTCAGTGCGGAAATTAAGAAACAGTTTGCGGTCAATATTGACGCTGAACAATCTTATGATGATATGACTATTGCTGGTTTAGCCTCAGTTATTCGAACCGCAGCACCTGAGAAATTTACTGTGACAGAAGCACTCCATAATCAAGACAACATTTCCCACACAATGGAGTCAGAACGATATGCCCCATTTCCATTAACACCAATTCAACACGCCTATTGGATCGGACGTAAAAACCTCTTTAACTACGGAGGCGTTGCTTGCCATGCAATTTTTGAATGGGATTGTCAACGCCATATATGGGAGCCGGCCTCACTTGAAAAAGCTTGGAATAAAGTTATTCAGCGTCATGATATGTTGAGAATGATCATAGATGATGATGGACAACAACGTATCTTAAAAGAAGTTCCTTATTTTCATTTTATTCAACATGACCTAACAAATTTAACCCAACAAGAGCAACAAGAGAGCCTAACACAGATAAGGGAAGCCCTTTCTTATCGGGTATTACCGACTGAGTCATGGCCATTATTTGAAGTTGAAATTTCTTGGCTAAATAACGATTGTTACAGATTACATATCAATCTAGATTTACTGCAGTTTGATACCATGAGCTTTAAAATTCTGTTTGATGATCTATTTAACGCCTATTCAGGACAAGAATTAATACCACAAACATTTACCTTCCGCGACTACTGCTTAAAAAATCAAACAAATCGTAACAGTGATGAGTGGAAAATGGCATGGTGTTACTGGCAGGATCTATTATCTGATTTACCTTCTGCCCCATATTTACCGATAAAGAATTCATCCATTACTGAACAACCTCGTTTTACGACTTTCCAACATCATGTTTCTATAGCGCAATGGGACAAATTAAAACAGAGGTGGAAAAAGCATGGTATTACACCATCAGCAGGGCTTTTAACACTTTTTGCTTTAGTTTTAGGTCGCTGGACAAAATACCCAGCCTTTACACTAAACTTAACTTTCTTTAATCGTCAACCATGGCACCCAGATGTTACACAACTTATTGGTGATTTTACCTCTGTACTCCCTATAGATATTTATCTAGATAACGACTGTACATTAAATGAGTCAATGGCAAAAATACAGCGCAGACTTTGGCAACATTTAAGTAAGTCCCAAGTAAATGGTGTAGAGATTTTACGTGAATGGGGACGCTATAAAGGGGATAGTAGCCAATCTCTGTTACCTATTGTATTTACTAGCATGTTAGGTATGACACTAGATGGTGACAATATTGATGAAGCATTAAATCAGCTTTTCGGCCAACCCGTATATAGCTTCGCGCAAACACCTCAAGTTTGGTTAGATCACCAAGTAATGGAAGGAAAAGAGGGGCTAACATTAAATTGGTTCTGCATGGATGACATCTTTGCTGACGGTTTATTAACAATGATGTTCTCTGATTATCAAAGCTTGATCACTCAATTATGCCAAGATGAAGATAATAATCAATCAGTTGATAAGATTATTGCGCAACTTCCTTCATATCAACATTTAGCAATAGATAATCACCTCCAATCACGCTATCAACAACTCGAGCAAACATTGGAAAATCATCCGCAAATCAAACGTGCTCATGCTATGGTAATGGTAAAAGACGATACGAAAGTAGAGCCTCCTCTACAATTACTGTTTGAAGCCTCTTCTGATATTCCACTATCCGTTATTAAACAGCCCAATTGGTTACCTAATTTACTTTCGCCATCAGCTTCACTCAGTGACATTATTGAAAAGAGTTGGCAACGATTTGAGGAACGAGCACGGTATGGCATATGTCACACACTGTATCGAAATGCTCTTTTTACCGAGCTAAACACACCAATCACCCTAGCTGAAATAGTGGCTCGTTTAAAAGCAAAGCCTCAGTATGAGAGGCTACTTAGTCAGTGGCTAGATTTATTATGCCTGCATCACTTATTAACCAAAGAGGGTGATCAGTTTTATGCCACAACACAGTTTATTAACTTATGTTTATCTGCCCCAGTATTTCAACAACCTGTTAATGATTGGGAATATGTACTTTGGGATTACCTTGAACAATCACTAACCCAACATGAATTACTCTTTAGTGGTAAGGTTTCTCCTCTTTCACTACTTTTTAATTCAGATGAAATTACCACAGCACTATACGCCAAACACCCTGCACTAAATTATTTAAATCAATGTGCAAAAGATATTGTTAGTGCAATGGTTGGTGCAACATCTTCACTCAATATTTTAGAAATAGGGGCAGGTACAGGAGCTACCACTCAAGGTATAGTCGCAGTACTTAAGAATACGCATTACTCATACACCTTTACTGATATATCACATTACTTCCTTGATAAAGCGCGAAAAAAATTCACTGCTGTAGGAGAAATGCGCTATCAACTCTTTGATATTAATGCACCAATACAATTTTCTCATCATCCAGATAATGGCTATGATCTGATCATTGCATCTAATGTATTACATGATGCATCACATATCGGCCACGCACTAAAACGGATTAGAAGCCTGTTAAAACCTCAAGGCTATTTATTATTTATCGAAGCAACCGAGTGTCAAAGTGCTATGCAAATGGCGACTGTTGGCTTTATTGAGGGATTAAGTGCATATCAAGATAAGCGTATATTGACGAATAAAGCGATGCTTGATAGTGAAAGTTGGCATGATATTTTAATCAATACTGGTTTTGAAACTATTGGTCAATGGCCCCAAACAGATTCCTCATCTTTGCGACAAACACTCTTTTTAGCCTCTCCCACTCGTGGAGGAAAACCTTATTTAGGTAAATTACGTGATTATTTATCTCATTCTCTTGATCAGAATATCGACTCTTTTGAGTTGTTCCAATGTGAAAATATTGAAGCAACCCTTAATGGCATAGCAACATCATCCGCTCAAGAGCTAAATGAACAGATACAACCTGTTGCAATACCTGATGTACCAACCAATATGATTAATGAAATCATTGCATTATGGTCTGAGTTATTAGGTCGTGAGGTCAATAGTACAAATGATTTCTTCCGTTCTGGAGGAGATAGTTTGATTGCAACCAAAATGATCAGCCAATTACATCAACGGGGATATCCAGCAACATTACAACAGATTTTTACCTATCCATGCTTAGCCGATTTTTGTGCTCATTTAGAGCAGGAAAAGCAATCTCAACGAGAGTACTCCTCTTTGATACCTCTAAGCGCTGTATCTGCTCCAAAACCTTACCACTACTTTATGGTACATGCTTCTGATGGTGATCCCGGTGTTTACCTACCTCTTGCTGAGTCGTTAAATAATACAGTGTGGGGATTAACAGTTACAGATGCTTCAAAACTAACTGATTTGGATACATTGTTATCATTACATTTATCTAGCATAAAAACAGCACAACAGACTGGCCCTTATATTCTTATTGGTTGGTCATATGGTGCTTTTATTGCCAGTTACCTTGCAGAACAACTCTCGCAACAAAATCATTCCGTATTATTAGTATTAATAGATCCCGTCTATCGACATGATTTTATTAAATTTTGTCATGATGACTCAGATAGTTCATCAGATGAAAATAAGCAGCTTGCATGCACTAAAAGACTTATGTCATTCCTACCTGAAAGTGACCTACCATTATCTGATGATATCGCCTGTTTATGGCTGGAAGCCACCAACCACCCAACAGAATGGACATCACCTGAAAAAGAGTGGTACCAACGATTACCGCCACATACCCAACATCACTATTTTTCAGGGGAGCACTGGTCAATACTGCAAGATCGCGCTACCAGCACACATCTGGCCGAAATCATTGATCAGTGGGTGCAACAAAAACTTTCTAATAACGGATATCCATCCGAAGGAGGTAATTAATGAAACCGGCAAAAAAAGTGGTGATTGTAGGCAGTAAATTTGGAGAGGTTTATCTCAATGCATTTATACAACCTCAAGACAAATGGCATCTTATTGGCCTTTTTTCCAAAGGTAGCACTCGTTCTCGAGAATTATCTAAAGCATTCGGTATTCCACTTTTTACTCGATTTGATCAACTACCTGAAAAAATAGATCTAGCTTGTATTGTTGTGCGATCAGCCATTGTTGGTGGCGAAGGTAGCCAACTTGCGCAAGCATTTTTACAACGGGGGATCTCGGTTGTACAGGAACATCCTGTACATCCTGATGAAATTACCAGACTACAATCATTAGCAGAAAAAATGCATTGCCACTATATCGTTAACAGCCTCTATCCACATAATAAAGCAGGACGTTTATGGATAGAAAACACACAGAAGATATATCAGCAAATACAACAACGACCAGTGTGGGGACAAATTATCACAAGCAGGCAATTAATTTATTCCGCCTTAGATATATATTGCCAAGCAATGAAATTACACCCTAATGATATTACAGTCACATTAGAAAAAGATAATACCCCGCTACAATTTCTACGACTATCCAACCCTACTGGTGATTTGCTTTTATGCCTACAAAAACATTTGTCATCTAACGATCCTGATCAGCATAGCCTCGTGATGCATCATATGATATTAGGCTGGCCAGCTGGTTATTTAACTCTCGCTGGAAGTTATGGGCCAGTAGAATGGAATAATGCGCTTTATATTCATCATCACCAAGATAGTAAAAAAGCCATGTATCAATCTCCTGCCACGATGGAGCTTGATGAACCACTGTTTCATTCATTTCATACTCCACCAAATAGTTGGCAGGATGTGATGGAATGTGAAGCACCAGAAGCTATTAATTACTTACTGGCAGAGATAGATAAATGCTGGCAATTACCTAATGATAAAAAACCAATGATTTTACAACCCCATTACCAATTAGCTTTATCTCAATTATGGATAAAAACATTGCAAACAGCAGGTAAAGCCATTGATGGCACAATTGCGCCATTTAAGCGAATGAACTTCACCAAAAGTAGTGGACGGAGAAAATAATGATAAAACAATCTCCCAAATATATTACTCCTTTAAATGAGCAAAATGTAAATAAAGACAATGCTAACCTATTGGTTTGCCCATTTGCTGGTGCCAGTAATAGTGCATTTAACTCGTGGAGATCTACCGATATTTCAGGGTTAAATTGTCAATTAGTTAATTACTCTGGCCATGGTTGCAGATTTAAAGAACCAGCCTTTAATGATATTGGGTTATTAGCCAATGAATTAATAACAATAATAAAGAAATTTTATCCACCACGGCATAATTCATTATTACTTTGCGGTCACAGTATGGGGGCCCAAGTTGCCTTTGAAACTGCTATTCAATTAGAAAAAAATGGCTGGGAATTATCTGGACTAATATTATCAGGCTGCCAAGCTCCTCATATTCAAGCAAGGAGATTACTGAGTGATTTAAATGATGATGACTTTATTCAACAATTAATTGCCATTGGTGGATGTGATGCTGAATTAATCAAGCAGCCACAGTTGTTAAAACAGTTTATGCCATTATTACGTGCTGATTTCCTTGCTACCGAGCGTTATTTTTTTCAAAAAAGCACTAAACGGCTTTTTCATACCCCTGTTTTATTAATGTATGGTAGTCATGATAGTGAAGCTGATAAAAACGAAGTTGAAGCATGGCAAGATTGGATAGATAAGCATTGCACTATTAATTGCATCGCTGGAGATCACTTTTATCCAATTACACGCCCAAATACTTTTTGTCGTTTTATTATTGATTTTTATCACCAATTTATCAATGATTAAATTGATTAGGTAATATATATGAATAAAACAATAGATACTTTGCCACTTAACTTTCGTATTTTAATAAAATTAGCCCCACTCCCTCTGATTAGTGGCATTATTATGGCAATAATCTCAACAATGCTAAGTTTAGCACCATTATGGATCATCTATAAAATCAGCCAGATTTGTTTTTCAACATCACCTAATATTCAACAAATAAATAATCTAGTTTATATCACTGTGATTATTTTAATTTTACGTTGGGGATTAATGGCAATAAGTCATATTGCCGCACATCGGGGTGCTTTTTATATTCAGCATCAATTACAACTCGCAATAGCTAAAAAAATCAGTAAAGTACCATTATCATTTTTTGCTCAATATGGCAGTGGAAATCTGCGACGTATTATCAATGATGATATAAAAAGCTTAGAAGGTTTTTTCGCACATATGCTACCTGATCTCGTCTCAGCCATAGTGACTCCCTTTATCGCTATTATATTACTTTTTTATGTAAATTGGCCTCTTGCCTTATTATCTCTAACCCCATTACCCATTGCTTTTATGGCTCAACTTCTCATGTTGCGTCGAGCCAATAAACAAACCAATGAGTGGATGAATATTCAGAAAAAAATTGCTAATGAAATAGGAGAATATATTAAAGGAATACGAGAAATAAAAGCGTTTAACTTAACCTCCCATACTTTTGGTAAATTATCTCAATCTATCAATTCCTCTGTTAAATGGATAAAAAATAATGTCAAAGCTAGTACAGGCTCTTGGATGGTATTTAGTGGGATATTAACAGCGAATCTCGTTATTATAGCACCAGTAGGTGGGTGGATGTATTTAAATCAAAATATTGATTTATCTACTTATATTTTATTTTTAATGACATCCCCCCTCGTACTTGCGCCGTTATTACGACTAACATTTGTGCTAGGAGAACAAGCTCAACGAAAACAAACCTTAAAACATATCAGTATGATCCTTGAACTTTCAGAGCATAAACAACATGATAAACATTTTACTCTCCCTAAAAATAGCGATATTACTTTTAAAGATGTCTGTTTGGATCATGGTGATAAACCGATATTAGAGAAAATTAGTTTTAATGCCCAAGCGGGTACAACAACTGCAATTGTAGGCCACAGTGGTGCAGGAAAATCCTCATTATTAAAACTAATTCCCCGTTTTTATGATTGTACTTCTGGCCAAATAAAAATAGGTCAATATGATATCAACTACTGGCCAGAAATTGATTTACTTTCTCAAATAAGTGTTGTTTTTCAAGATGTATATCTATTTCATGGAACTATTTTAGAAAATTTACTCATAGCAAATCCTAATGCCTTATTTGAGGATATTATCAAAGCAACTAAAGCAGCCAATATTCATCATGTTATTGAAAAACTCCCAGCAGGATATAATACATTAATTGGTGAACAAGGAAATAAACTTTCAGGTGGAGAGAAACAGCGATTATCAATTGCAAGAGCACTATTAAAAAACTCTCCAATCCTACTTCTCGATGAAATTACTGCCAATGTTGATGCTGAAAATGAAATTTTGATCTATCGCGCATTAAAGAGTCTATGCCAGAATCGGACTGTTATTATGATCACTCATAACCTACATACTATTATTAACGCAGATAAAATTATTGTGCTTGATAATGGAAAGATTATTGATACAGGTACACACACCCATTTATTAAACCAATGCCCAACCTATCAAAAATTATGGAATGATTATAGTCACACTATTCATTGGCAATTAATCCAGGAGAATAATAATGATTAAAGAATTAATTAAATCAGGTTATTTGCTTTCTAATAAAAAAGATAAAGATTTAATGGTGGGTCTATGCCTTGCCGTAGTTGAAGGTCTTTTTGCTACTATTCCGTATATTCTACTCTATTTTTTATTAATTGATCTTTTTGCCAATAAAATCACACTAGCTCAGTTATTTTATTACTTTTTATCAATACTCTTATCTATTGTTCTGCGTATTGTCATTGGTACTTATAGTATGCCAATGATTTTTATTGGTGCTTATAAAATGATGGGACAAGCCCGTCTAAGAATAGCCGATCATTTACGAAAAATCCCGATTGGCTGGTTTTCTTCTCAACGCAGTGGTGATCTTGCATCACGGCTTACTGCTGATTTAGAGATCATTGAAAATATCTGGTCACATTTCTTAGGAATGTTTATCAGTACTTTAGCGATGCCTGTTTTTCTCTCACTATTCTTAGTATGGGTAGATTGGCAACTCACTTTAATTATATTATTTTCTATTCCAATCGCTCTGTTCGCATTATCCATAAGCCATAAAATAATGTTAAAAGCTGCACAACAGGCAGCTGATGCTAATGCCAATGTACAATCCGAATTACTCGATTATATCCAAGGAATTATGGTTATTCGTAGTTTTGGGCGACTTGGTCCTGCATGGAAAAAACTAAAAGCAGCCTTAGAAACACAAAATAAAACCCAAATAGTTCTAGATTCCAAGCCTGCCCCTTGGATTGCACTTTATGGTTTTATTCTTGAATCAGGTTTTATTTTATTAATGATAATAGGAACAAGCCGTTTAATTAGTGGCTCACTTTCTCCTTCTCAATTCGTTTTTTTCCTTGTATTAGCACTCCCCATTTATCGACAATTCTTTGATTTAGGATTATCCAGTATGTTGTTAAATTATGCACAAAAATCATTACAACGCATAGAAGAAGTAATGAAAGTGGTTCCACTTTCTGAGCCTAAATATACTCAATTACCAATAAGAACAGATATCTATTTTAACAATGTAAGCTTTATTTATCCTTATAATAGTCAATTAACATTAGATAATATATCTTGCTGTTTTCCTGAAAAAAGCTTTACTGCTATTGTTGGCCCTAGTGGCTCAGGGAAAAGCACTTTACTACAGCTTATTTCTCGTCTATGGGATGTTAACCAAGGTGAAATATTGCTAGATGATATTAATATTAACCAAATAAATTCCGATAAACTCTGTTCATATGTATCTTCTGTTTATCAAGATGTCGTTTTATTTTCAGGAACAATTAAAGATAATATTTTAATGGGAAAAACAGATGCTCACGATGATGAAATAATAACTGCAGCTAAATTAGCTAATGCACATGAGTTTATTATACAAAAACCACAAAATTATGATACTCCTATTGGTTACGGTGGTATGTTACTCTCAGGTGGAGAACGTCAACGTCTTTCTCTTGCTAGAACTTTATTAAAAAATGCACCAATTTTACTGATCGACGAAGCAACATCGAGTATCGATTGTTCATCAGAAGTATTAATTCAACAAGCTTTATCATTGTTATCAAAAGATAAGACAATCATTATGATTGCCCATCGATTAAATAGCATTAAAAATGCCGATAACATTATCGTAATGGAAAATGGAAAAATAGCAGAACAAGGAAAACATGCTGAGTTACTTGCAAAAAATGGCTTATATGCACATTTATGGTTACAACAGAAAGCGTTATGCTAATAGCCAAATGCAATGAGTAATAGCAACTTGTTTATAGATAATGAGGTGCATATCTGGATTGGTAATCTACAAACGATACCATGTTTAAGTAAAGCTAAATCCAGAATGCACATCTTAAATAACGATGAAATTTCATCGTTATTCGACTACCCTTTTATAAAACAACGAAATATTTTTTTGCTATCAAGAGTCATGTTACGCGATATTTTATCATTTTATTTAAAAATTTCACCAGAAGATGTAAGATTTTCAAAAAATGAGTACGGGAAACCATTTATTTTAAACGAATCAAAGGAAAGCATTTACTTCAATTTATCACATTCAAATAATTGTGTTGCTCTCGCTATTTCAAATACATCATCCGTTGGTATTGATATTGAATATTTCAACCGTGATATAGAAATAAATAGCATTATAGATTATTATTTCTCAAAAAAAGAAAAAAAATACCTATCTTATTTTGACGAGACTCAAAAAAAACATAATTTCTATAAGATGTGGACATTAAAAGAAGCCTATATTAAATCAAGAGGCATTGGATTATCAGAAGAAATCATTAAGAATTTAGATTTTTATATAAAGAGAGATCAATTTGATAAATTATATTTTATAGAACAGCATTACTCTGCTCATCTTTCATATATTACCAAATCAATATTAGATAGCTATAAAATATCCATAATCACATATCACCATCCATTTAACTATAAATTCTTAACATGGGGTGATATAAAAAGCAACCTGCCACATCATTTATTATAGTTATACGACCACAATGAAATTATATATTAACAGTTAGTTTTAAGTATTATTTGACTGACTATAGGTCATATAAAAGATATGACAATTCAATTCATATATTCACACCAAAACACGAATAAATTATAAAAAACCATCAATATATTAGCACTCATATAAATAAGGAAAAATTATGTTTAACAATAAAACAAAAAATACTATTATTAAAAATAAATCCGATTGGTTAACCATACCTGAAGCTGTATACCTAGCCAACCAGAAAAAAACAGAGAAACAATTAACCGACAGCGACGTTTATCGCCATGCGCTATCTTGAAACATTTATTTATCTATATACTTTCAATCTACAATTATATTAAGGAAAGTCACAAAAATTAAGAATAAAATTAAATTGAAAAAAATAGGAAACTCTCTCACAGATCGTTTATGCTATCTTGATACACATTGTTTCATTAAACATATAAATTATACCACACTCACTCAAGATAAATATATTCATTCTAAAAAAATGGGTCATTGATACCACTCTGATCGGGTATGAATTCGTAACAATTCAACACTTACTGGCGCACTCAATCAATATATCACCACCAATCACAGGCAATCAATGTATTAATTATGGCATTTCAGTTTTATTATCAAGAACTCTATTTCAAGCGTTTGAGAAAATAACATGAAAAGAACGAATTAGCCAACAACTAATGTAATTACCTGAAGAACTAAAATCTGAGATTTATAACAACATTAATCGAATGAAACTCATAAATCCAGTGACAAAGAATATTTCCCTATTTATAAATTACCACAAGATTCCTGTTTTGTAATTCGCCTGACTGAACT
Source organism: Providencia sp. PROV040 (assembly GCF_032706145.1). Classification (NCBI taxonomy): domain Bacteria; kingdom Pseudomonadati; phylum Pseudomonadota; class Gammaproteobacteria; order Enterobacterales; family Morganellaceae; genus Providencia; species Providencia sp. PROV040. Next base: position 4,086,049 of record NZ_CP120530.1, read on the forward strand.
ACAAAAGCTGATGAATGCCTATGTAAATATTAAACACACTCCAACATCGACACGCATATCCAGCCCTTTATCTCGTCTTTTCTGGCTTTCATGTAAACATAATGAAGTCATCAGTCCATTACTAGGAAAACCTTACAAGCTTTTATCCATTTTCGAACAATGGGCATCTACCGAAGGTATTACTGACAAATTCAGCGGCGATACACTGAAAACAGCACTTGAACGCGGTTCTCCCACTTCAGTGCCTTATTGATTTAACTCACCATTATACTGAAATACGTATTAAGAACTCAAAAACTCTTAATACGGGCTTACGTGCTTTCTTCTTCACCTTCGCTTATGCTTTTTTATCTTCTCCAACCCCACTCTACACTGGAGAAAATCATGACATCACATCAGTTATTACGCCTGAAACAGGTCGAAGAAAAAACCGGTCTGAAACGCTCGCAAATCTATCTGTATATGAAAGGGGGCTCTTTTCCTCGTTCAATAATAAAGGTTGGCCCTGCCAGCGTAGCCTGGCTCGAATCTGAAATTGATGAATGGATCAACCTCAAATTAGCCAACCGCTGAAGTGTTTAAGGAAGGTCCGAAATCATGATTCCGTCTCTGAATTACGCCGTATTAACAGATGCCCTGCGTGCGCTGAAAGAAGACAATATTCACCATCGTGAATCTCTGGGACTCACCTTCGACGAAATGAATACCCTCAGGACAACACTGGTGCTTTAATGAAAAAACGAAATTTCAGTGCAGAATTCAGACGTGAATCCGCTCAGTTAGTGGTGGATCAACACTATACGGTTGCAGATGCCGCAAATGCCATGGATGTCGGACTTTCCACTATGACCCGGTGGGTAAAGCAGCTACGAGATGAACGTGCCGGCAAAACACCTAAAGCCTCCCCTATCACGCCGGAGCAAATTGAGATACGTGAGCTGAAGAAAAAACTTCAACGTATTGAAATGGAAAATGAAATATTAAAAAAGGCTACTGCGCTCTTGATGTCAGATTCCCTGAACAACTCTCGATAATCGGGAAACTCAGAGCGCATTATCCTGTGGCCACGCTTTGCCACGTGTTTGGGGTTCACCGCAGCAGCTATAAATACCGGAAAAACCGTCCTGACAAGCCGGATAGCAGGCTAGCTGTATTACGCAGTCAGGTTCAGGAACTACACGGCCTCAGTCATGGCTCCGAGGATGCAAGAAGTATCGCCACAATGGCCACACACAGGGGCTTCCGGATGGAACGATGGCTTGCCGGCCATCTTATGAGGAAGCTGGGGCTGGTGAGTTGTCAGCAGCCTGTTCACCGATATAGACGTGGGGGACACGAACATATTGCTATCCCGAATCACCTCGGACGTCAGTTTGCAGTGACAGTGCCTGACCAGGTATGGTGCGGCGATGTGACGTATATCTGGACAGGTAAACGCCGGACTTACCTTGCTGTGGTACTCGATCTATTTGCACGGAAACCCGTGGGGTGGGCAATGTCGTTCTCTCCGGACAGCAGGCTGACCACCAAAGCACTGAAAATGGCATGGGAAAGACGCGGTAAGCCATCCGGGGTTATGTTCCACAGTGATTAGGGTAGTCACTATACAAGCAGGTAGTTCAGGCAGTTACTGTGGCGATACCGGATCAGGCAAAGTATGAGCAGGCGCGGAAACTGCTGGGATACTCATTCTAATATACTTTCAAATACCGGATCGGACTGACCCGTGCTGGGATTGGCTCAAATGCCTTTGTGTTGACCTGTCGTCCGATTCTGGTATTTCCCGGGCATAACCGGGCCCAGAGTTTGTGACCTGATAGGAGCTTTGTGCTGCATCCCGAGTGTCCTGTCCTGCGATGGGGATGATTGTGCTACCAATATCTGGAGGCAAACCATGCAAAACGACCGCCAATCTTCTGAAACCGTGATTCTGGGTGTCGATACCCATCTTGATATTCATGTCGGCGCTGTTATCAGTCAGGCAGGTAAACTGCTTGGAACTCACATTATTCAAACAAATCAAGCGGGCTATCTGGAACTACTTGATTGGGCACGTTCTTTCGGTAGCCTCGAACGAGCAGGCATCGAAGGAACAGGAACATATGGTGCCGCATTAACACGCTATCTCATCAAGAATAGCATTTATGTTGTTGAAGTTAACCGGCCAGATCGCTCAAAACGCCGCCTTGAAGGGAAGTCAGATCCACTAGATGCAGAAAATGCAGCCCGGACAGTGCTTTCAGGGAGCAGCAAGGCCATACCAAAAATGCAGTCAGGTGCATGTGAGGCTCTCCGGATTATTAGTGTTGCCCGACGTAGTGCAGTAAAAGCCTGTACGCAGGCGATTAATCAGCTTCGTGCACTGCTGGTTAGTGCCCCGCAAGATGTTCGCGACAAACTCTGGAAATCGAAACCACACGAATGCGTAACTGCCTGCATTAACAGCGAAGTGTCAGAGCACTCACCGTTACGTATAGCCTTGTGCAGTACGCTTCGAAGCCTTGCGAAACGATGGATGGCCCTGACTGAAGAGTTGAATGAACTAGACGAATCACTAGATAAACTGACCCGCAAGTATGCCAGTAACCTTCGTAGCCAGTTTGGCGTTGGGCCACAGACGGCTGCAACACTGCTGGCAGTTGCGGGTGATAACCCCGAACGTTTAAAAAATGAAGCGGCCCTGGCATCGCTCTGTGGCGTAAATCCACTGCCAGCATCATCAGGGAAAACAGTAAGGCACAGATTAAACCGTGGTGGCTCACGTGAAGCAAACAATGCCCTGTGGACAATAGCCCTTGTACGTATGCGTAGCGATCCGCGCACGAGAATCTATGTCGACAGACGAACTGGTGAAGGGCTATCGACTAAAGAGATCCTGAGATGCCTAAAACGCTACATCGTCCGTGAGCTCTATCCATTGATTTTATCGGACCTCGCATATGCCAATCGCCGCTCTTGACATAGGAGCGTCAACAGTCCGATGGAGCGCTTTTTCAGGAGTCTGAAAAATGAGTGGATGCCGGTGACAGGCTACACCAGCTTCAGTGAAGCTGCTCAAGCGATAACGGGTTATATCGTCGGGTATTACAGCGAACTCAGGCCGCACGAATATAACGGTGGATTACCACCAAATGAATCGGAAAACCGATACCGAAAAAACTCTAAAACCGTGGCCAGTTTTAGTTGACCACTACAAAAGCTTATTGATGAACGAACTGATGATGTTTTGTATGGTGAACCATGATACAAAAAATGGACGATGGGCCGAATGATCTCATTTAATACATCTTCGCCTTATACCAACGCGAATGGAAGATTAAAAAAGTGGGCAAAAAATAATAACAATTTAAAGTAAGCATCAGCGTCAAATTAATGGCCGAAAAATCGCTCTATGCCCACATCCTTAATCTGACCACGCCGTGGCAGGTTAAATCCCTTGCTCTCAATAAAAATGCAGATTCTGTAACCGGAACAAAGAATTCTTCAAGGTGGCGATAATATTCCATTATGGAAAGCTAAATATGGCTTTCTGAGCCTTATTACCATGACTAAGGAATACCCTATTATCAACAGTATAAAAATGTAGTTTGCAGGATGAGCGGGCTCTTTACCGTCCGCATTCGCAGGGAAATTGAAATCTATGTCACTCTGCCAGATCCAAAAATAAGGTTAAGGCCGCATTCCTTTGCGGCGTCTTATTCCTCTGTTCAGACCTTATCCATCATATAACGATGCGCTTTCGATGCTGCCTGGCGGCTTTAAAAATATAGCGCTTATCGTTTTTCAGTGCTTTCAGCCAAGAAGCAATATAACTTTCGTGCTGAACCTATCCGACAATCCCCAGATCCGCCATCAGGAACACGCTTCCCAGCTCGGCGATCAACTCTTCAAATGCATAATTTTCACTGCTAAATCTTCCTTTCATTTCGCGGTTCAGGCGACTTTTGCCATCGCTCCAGTGAACAATCTCATGCAGATCCGTGGCATAAAAGCTAGCGGCATCGGAAAAAAACGACGTTCAGGTAACAAAACCTCATCTGTTGATGGCATGAAAAAGGCGTTTTGTCCTTTCTCAATGATGTTAGCACCGCTGTTACAGAACAGATTTTCAGCCTGTGGCAACGCGTCAAACGTCGCTTGTGGGGCAACGGTATCTGCCGTCAGTGAGAGGCCATCAATTTGTTCGACATTAAACACGACAAAGGTTTTCAGCATCGGGATATGGTCAATTTCTCCGGTGTCGTTTTCCTTCTCCAGGATGGTATAAAAAATGGCGGTCATGCCGTGCTAGTCCTTACGAACTTGCGCACCTTCTGCCCTAGCCTGTTTGTATGTCATCCAGCAGGAATCACTGAATCCTCATTCTGATTCACTGCACCCGCTGTAGGCTGTGCCAGTAGCGTAGTTGGAAGGCATGCCGGACATACCCGGTACGCGCTGCCACGGACACACTCAGGGTTTAACGCCTACTTCCAGTGTGGTAATGATGAGGTCGGTAACGATCTGATAAATATCGGTTCTGGTTTTGGAAAATTTCGTTTTTGAGGAGCCTGACGGGTCCAGCGGGGATACGCTGGTCGCCGTTGCGGTGTTAGAGGCACTTGTCTGAGTATGCAAGGAAGTGATCATAGTTTTTTCTCCATCAGTAATGTGATTTTCATCTTCGTATCGCCTGACAGTTCGCTTTCTCGGCATCGTTCTGGCCCACAAGGGTGCAGCATGCGTGCACTTCACCCTTACGGGACCGGTTGTGCCGTGAAATGATTAACCGGAAGCTGATACGGGAACAAAAAGCACACAGGAGGAAAAATCGGTCCCTGCATAGCCGAACTTAGCGCCCTTTACTCCGTATTGGTGAAAAGTAGATTTGTGGTAATGAATTGGGGATTGGTACTGATAGAAACATCTTGTTGGCACCGAGATCTCAAAAAATGTCTAGAATTAAAACAGGTGTGCTTACCTTAATGTGATAGAGCCCTAAAACATGCATCTTCAAGTTAATTGTGCATGATTATAAAAAAAAGAGGCACCCATAGAGTACCTCACTTACTTTATATCTTATTAAATCAGAATATATTAAAAATCAATTTTGACATTTATCCCATAATTTCGACCCGGTAATGGGACTAAATATTTCAATTGAGAAGATGCAGGTCTTGCTTCAGTATCGGTGAGATTATTAATAATAAAATCAACCGAAACATCTACCTTATCAAGGTGGTATTTTTTGCCAATCCCCGCATCAACTAACGTATAGGAAGGAAAGGCCATATCTCCACCATACATTAACCCACCGCTTTCTTTTTGTTTTTTATAGTAAGTTGCACTACTAAATGCAGTTAATTCATCATGTTGGTAATAAATACTGATACCATGCTTTTCATTAGGTAAATTTGGCAAATAGTGACCTGCAATAAACAGTTTTCTTTTGCTTTTATTTTCGACAAAATCACCAAATAGTGTAAATGTTAGATTGTGATCATGAGGCATTTCATATAAATATTTAAATTCATATTCTAATCCTTTTGTTTCAAGATCGGTGTCATCCCATTCCATAACAGGACCAGCACCACGACTGATACCCGTTAATCGTCTAAATTTAAAACCACTGTAGTCTGTTTTATACAAATTAAGTTTATTAGAGAAATTGCCAATCTCAATAACAGATGATAATTCAATACTTTTGCTTTTTTCGGTATTAAATTCACTGTTTCCTTGTTCTTCAATTAAATAAGCATAATGAGGGCCATGTGTATAAAGTTCATTAATTTCTGGTGCTCGATAAGAAATATTTTGTTGTAGTTTTAATGTCCATTCATCAATTGGTGTAAAAGATAGAGCGAGTGTATTTGCACTTGTATCAAAATGACGGTTTTGTAAATTAGAACCTTGCCCTCTACCACGATTATAATTCGCTGGAATATTGAGATTATGTTGAGTGTAACCTTTACGATATCCAGCAGTGAGCTCAAAAGGAGATAAATTTAGCGATTCAACCCAATATATTCCGTACTCTTTGGTTAATACACTGGGTAAATAAGCATCATAACCAGACGTTTTCAGATCACGATAATTACCGTTGATCCCAAACGCACCATTAAGTCGATTAAATAGCGGAGTATGTGCAGTTTCTAAAGCTAACTGATGGCTTTTTGTATTAAATACCGATGAAGCAATTTGGCCGACTAACTCTTCATCTTTAGATTCAGAATAAGAATAATAAAAAGCACTGTCTCTTAAAAATGGTGCTAAATGATCATGTTTTCCTTGTATATCTATTCTTCGATTACTATTTGAAACCGAAACAGGTTTATACCTTTCTCGAGTTGTTTTAGTTGTGAGATAAGCATAGCCTGGCACTCCATACGATGTTTGAAAATCAGTGACAGAAAAACCTAAGTAACCGTCATCTCCGATATAAGAGAGTGATGCGTTACCACTTTGGCTTTTTAAAAAGCTATTGGGAATTTCGTTATTATTATTTTCAACATAATGCTTTGGAGGTGTGACATGTTCAATAGATGTGGGGCTACCAGGTTTATATCGTAAGTTAGGTTCATTATCTACATAACCAATACCTGAAAAATAGTCCTTATCTTTAAAGGTATATTTATCATCCTCGCTTAACTCATATTCAACCTGATATTTTTTCCAAAACTCACTAATGTAAGGATACGCTTCAGGGTTACGGCTAGTAAACACTTTCATATCCACTTGGCATTGATCACGTAATGCAGAGTGGTCTTTTAGCTGTTGATAGCTATAGCAAGCACCAACTTTAGAGCGTGTTGGAATTTTATATTTTGAGACTCGTTTAGTAGCACCGGAAAGATTAAAAATCCAGTTTTCTTTATTACTGAATTTAATATTTACTGATCCACCGTTACCATTATTAGTGCTACCATTAAATGTCACGGCACCTGAAATTGCTTTTTCAGGAAACTGTGTCATTATTCGATCATCCCACAAATGAATTGCACCACCACTGCTGCTACCACCATAAAGTAGTGCTTCGGAGCTTTTACTAATTGATATTTCGTTAATTCTATTCATATCAACAGGAATAGGCATATTCCCACTAATAAATGAAACATCATTAATCGGAAGATTATTAACTAAAATCCCGACTCTATTGCCAGAGAGACTTCGAATAACAGGCCTTGCCGCATTTGGGCCAAAACCTTCCGCTTGTACACCAGCAACTTTTGAAACGGTATTACCAATCGTATTTGTTTTTATTTGTTCAAGTTGTTTTCCTTTTATCTCTTCTCGATTATTGAGTAATAAAGAGGAGAATGTCTCTTTGTTTTTTATTGATGTTGCTTTAACAGTAATAACATCGTTTGATGTTTCTTTTTCTTGGCTTTTATCTTGATTATTCTCTTTTCCATATAAAGGAGACGACAAAAGTATAAGTAAAATAATAGAGAGTTTACTTTTTTTCATGATATTCATATTAGAATGTAAGAGTAGCGCCTAAGATAATATTACGACCAGGTAAATACATTTCATCTTTAATATAAGAGGTGCTGTCTTTCCCTTTTACATCAAAGATATTATTAATCTTGGCGTATAAGGTATAATCTGTGTTATCTAAATAACCAATATATTCACTACCTAAACTAACTGTGTTATAAGCCTCTGTGGATGTTTCATAGTCTGCTGTTTTATTCTGTTTTCCAAAATGATCAATGCGAATTTGTCCAATTACGTTTTCTGTAAAACTATGTTTAATATAAGTACTTAAACGATAAGCCGGTATTCTTGGTATATTTCCCTTATTGTGTAGTAAATTTGCTCTAACATAATCACCAGAAATACCAATTAAGCTATCTTGGTTATAGTAATAATCAATATTTCCTTCTATACCTTTAAACTGTGCATCATTTTGAACATATTGTAATGAACGATAGCCATTATTTAATTCAGTCCCCGTAAATTGACCGTAAATATAATTATTAATACGGTTATAATAGGCACTCATATTGAATTGAATATCACCTGTTACTTTAGTTATTCCAATATCAATATTATTTGCAGCCTCTGCGGTTAAATTAGGATCGCCTTTTTCAATAGTTCGACTTGCAGCATGAACACCATTCGCGTAAAGCTCTTCTGCAACAGGTAATCTTTTCGTGTGTGAAAGTGATAAATTTAAAAAATAGTCTTGTGTAAAATTCCATGCTAATCCAGCAGAAATAGAAGATGCACTCTGCTTATTATTTTTTTGAGTTTCTCTATTTAACAGTGATTGCCACTCTTGGCGAAATCCTAATTCATAGCGAAAATCACCTAATTGGTATTCTTCTAATAAAAAGAGTGAGTGATTTTTTGTTTTTGTTGACGGTACATAAGCTTCTTCTCCTTGAGCACTAAAATCACGCTGGTTAAATTGCCCGCCAATAACACCATGCCAACCCCAAATAGGTTGATGTGTAAATGTCAGTCTTAATTCATCGCCTTTGTTTTTAAATGAGGTACTGACTTCATTTCCTTCTTTTTCATCATGATGATAATCGGTTCTGACCGCACTGAAACGTATTGATTCAATACCAGTAAATGGATTGTTTTTTTCACCACGAAGATCCCATCGTTTGCTATCCATAACAATATAAGGAATACCATGTTGATGTTGTTCATCAGGGTATTCATGATTGTGATTATGATGATGATGGCCGATTAAAGGAGGGCGAATTGGGGCGTGATGATGGTGATCATCTTCATGATCATGAAAATGCGTATGACCAGGCAGCCCATATCGACGATGTTGTTCACCATAACCAATCCCTATATAACCGTCATCAAAAAGCCAGGATACACCAATATTTGCCGATTGGTTATCTTGATAAGATCCTGCTAAACGGCTAGTTTCTCCTTGATGTAAAGGTTCTGGTTGTTTGTAATCACTTTGATAACGTTTAGTACCCTCAAGGCGAAGCGCCAAATTATTTTCTCCTAACGTTAATCCTACTGATCCTGTATTTCCTTTAGAAACAGAATCGTATTGATAATGCAATTCACCCTCATAGCCTTTTTCAGGCACTGACATAGGAATCTTGCTATCAATAACATTAATTGCACCGCCTATTGTGCCTCCTCCATAAAGTAATGTTGAAGGGCCTTTTAATACTTCAATGCGTTGACTTAAAAAGGGTTCACTGGTGATTGTATGATCTGCACCAATAGAGGATACGTCCATAAGATCACTACCACTGTGTAATACCTTGACTCGATTGCCTGACATTCCTCGAATAACTGGATGAACTGAGCCTCCACCAAAAAAGCTGGCATGAAAACCTGGTAAGGATGTTAAGGTTTCAGCAATCGAGGCACTACGATTAGCGCGTAGATCTTCTTGTGTCAGAACAGAAACGGGGATCGCCATTTTCTCTTGCGGAGTATGCAAAGGTGTTGAATAGACCTCTAATACCTCATTGTTCCGATTTTCAGTTGATTTTATTGCAGGGCTTGCATTTGCAAATAAGGAATAACTCATTGAAATAAAAAATGTTGTATAATTAAAAATAGATTTTTTCATACTATCCGCCATTTTTTGTTATGTTATAACATATCACATTGTATGTATATATAATTATCATTAGCAAGTGATTATTTAAAAAATAATAAAAATTTGGGCTGTCCTAGATAAGGTTTAAGTTTTAACTATCTGTTTTAGAATACTTAATTGCTTCTTTGCAGCTTGGCGTATTAAACGGGTTATTGTTAAATCTGGTGTATGGCACCATCAGACAATGCTCCGATCTGATGCTTCATCCTCTGCATACTGGGGTTGACGGTGTAAGTATCCCGCATAATTAATTTGCCAACGAAGGAGATCGCTATGCGTAAAGCCTGTTTTACTGAGCATCAGATCATCGCCGTAATTAAGTCGGTTGAAACCGGGCGGACTGTTAAAGTTGATGACTTTAACCGTGAGACATTGTCGATTAAAATCATTCTGAATCTGCCAGATCTGCGAATGATCCGTGTACTCGACAGGATCGCGGCAAACTGCGGCTACCCGATCATGCTGCACATGAATAATGGTCCAGAATTTATCTCACTGATACTGGCTGAATGGGCAGAAAAACATGCAGTAAAACGGGATCTTATCCAGCCAGGTAAGCCGACGCAGGACACTTTCATTGAATACTTTAACCGGACATACCGTACATACGCGATTTTTATATATTCATGATCAGACGTGAGATAAATAACGAATTGGAGTGGGTTTAAACAGGTTATAACGAATAGGTTACTGTAATTAATTTTCAGTATATGTAAGAGAATTTCGAGTCCGTTTACCATGCTGTGTAAACGCCTTTTTCAAAAGTGACCATCCTAGCGGTCGCGGTCACCGAACTCGACAATAAAGCGACTCTATTACTATACGCCAGTTCCTCAGCGGCATTGTCCATTTTTGCGAGGCAATCCGTCAGACAGTGCGGGGTTAGGATTGAAGCCACAGAGCACCGTTATCACTGGATACAATGGTACGTTGGCTCAATCTCAGGCTACGTGGGTATTGTACTATGGACGCTTTTGTCAATCAGTAATGGATTATATAGCCAGACATATCGATCTGTACCTTGCTAAATGGGTTACCCGTAAATACAAGAGGGGACACGGTAGTCTGGTTCAAGCGTATGAATGATTAGACAGGATCCGGAATGTTAAACTCAGTTTGTTTGCACACTGGACTATTTGTACGCGATGTTACCAGTCAACTACAAGAGCCAGATGACGGGATACTGCCACGTCCGGCTCCGTGGGAGTGGAGGGGGAAAGTTCCCCTCCACGACGCGATAACCTCATATAATACTAGAAAATAAAAATCAGATAAATGATAGTGTTCACTACTTTTTAGTGATACACCTTGCAGAATGTACCATTGCAACAAATCCTGCTGCTATCATCATAGTATCTTTCAGAACTAACCTTCCCGCACCGGAAAGATAAGGAAACTCAGTATGAGCATCTGCTCCATGTACCCAGGTTTCAGGTGTAAACACCAAAAATGTTAATGTGACAAATGGCGTAAGAAACACTAAGGCAGAGCCCTTTCCATTTATTATTAAGATAAACATCAGCATAGTACTTTCCTGCTGGAGTTGGATTTCCTTGATTGAAACGATGAATATCTAACGTCGTCTTCCCTTGAGTATGCTGTAAAAAACTGGGATCAAATTCAGCATATTCCATAGCCACTGTGTCCATGGAAAAAACTCCCAGTGAAATAAATATGGCAGGCAGGAATGAATGATGTTCAGTTTAAGTGCAATATTTCATAAATATTATCCTTATTTCAGAGCTGACTCACTTAATTCATGCCCACCATAATCGTTAACAACTGTCCACTTCACTTTTCCATATCCCGACATATTTCCATGTATAGGAAGGCGTATTGAAGAATAAGGAGCAACCATATCTACTGGATTAATTGATTGTGAGTAGTTGCTCTGAATCAAAGTAATATGATTATAAGTAATAAAATAAGGACTTTGATTATCTGCACAAAGAAAGGCCTTTGCTCCTTGTTTTTCAATATGCCATATAACAGAATTATAGGCCTCACTGAGAGAACGTGTGAGTTTTTCTGGACGATAGAATAGCTTTATGCGACTATGGATCGGGAGTTGAAGATAATTTGAGTTTACATTTAAATTATTTTTATTTTCAAATTTAGGTTTAGCTGAAATATCCAGTATATTTAGCCAAAAAATTGATTCACGATCATTAGGCAGTGCTTCACCCGTATACATAATTCGTAATGTTTGCCCTGTGTGAGGTTCTATACGAAATATAAGCGGAGTAATAATAAAGGGAACATTGACTGAGTCTGGAGCAACACTGGCATCACCAGTATCAATCCAGGACTGAATTAAAGATGGAGTAGATTCATCATTATTAATTTTAATATTAATACCTTCCTAGTTTTCAGGATAAATAACTCAGGTACCCAACATTAGCATAACTTGACACAGAAAATAAGCCGGCCATCATGAAAAAGAAAAGTTTTTTCATGGAAACTCCGAACAAAGCAGTGCAGATGAGCTGCCTTGTAAATAATGATAATAAAAACGCACGATTATTATTTATTACTCATAGGCAATAGTGTAATTAACACTAGAAATGACATCCCCTACAATTGCTTTTCCTGTAGCATAATATTGGGCCATATAGCGTAGTGTCGCTTCATCGTCACTATTAATAGCTTCTGAATGGACATCCTGTCCGACAAAGTCTTTCCCTAATTGAATAGCAGTAGTACCATCGTTATTTAATAACTGAATTTGAACATTTTGTGCTCCGTCAGAGCTTGCATTTTTTAGTTTGTTCGTATTAAAGTCAGTATTAGCTCCGGGTTCAAAAAAAGCTTTCACATTACTAGATCCATTTTGTCCAGTAGTGCATCCAGTAAGACTAATTGTACCGTCATATGCCATTGCTGAGTTAAAAATAGCAACAGACAGTACCGTACTTAAAGCAATATTATTTTTAAATTTCATTATTTGGTTACTAACATAAAAATCAATCTATAAACTTCATTGAGGGTATTTATATCCTTAATTTATATATTAAAACTATAAAAAACAGGTGCTACTCTATTAAAATTATTAAATATAAACGCCATTATTTAATAAAAAATTAATAACATTCACCAACATGAAAAATACGGAAGCTTTATTTGAAATTACAAACTTATTATTTATTAAAATGTAACCTCATGTAATTAAAATATAATTAATGGATATAATTTTCTTTCTAAAAATAAATTATGTTAATATGTTATTATTGATCGATAATGTATTTTTTTGATAGATTAAAACCATCAATATAAACATAACAATCGTTTTTAACGATCATTTTTAACAATTTATACTGATTGTAAAACTCATTTATATTGATATAGAAGGGAATAGGTAATACAGAATATATTTCAAAGTATATTTTATTAATCTTAATGACTATATAAGCAAATTTAAAAAACTTTAAAATAATTATTTAGAAAATAAATATATATTAATGCAACCATTAATGATAATAATTTATAATCTTTAATTATAGGAAAGGCACCATAAATACATTGTATTAATATTTATAACATAGACTTGGCGACTATATTAATCACCTATTCTTTTGTTAAAAAGAAAACAACAAATAACAAAAAATAAATATATGAATTAAAGAAAAATCATTCTTTAAATGATATACCTTGATCTGCATCACAGTATAATTCGGATATTTAATTACATATAACTTATAGTTGTTATATATACCTTAACAATTAATGAATGCAAAAATAGAAAATAATAACCGATTTTGACCACATATAAAACTTATTACACATATAATGATGCTTTCACATTTCTCATGTTTTAGTTTTAATCTTTTCAGCGCTCAAAGATAATCTCTCTATTGGCTTCTATCACGTGGTTTGCATATTTTCATCAAATGGATAGTCAATCTCTTTATCATTATATATCACATTTAATGTGGTTATAACGAGCTCTTATTGAACATTCATATCCTTGGTTTTTATGCACAGTAATGTGCAGCTAAACAGCTTTTATTCCTAGTCATTTTGCTAAAAAAAAGATTACTAAAATTATAAAAGCCACCAACCTATAACATTATTTTATATCCGTGATGACATAAATATAAATAAATGAAATATTTTCACTTAATATTTCAGCAAGATTTTTTACCAAAAAGGAATTAAAAATGAAAAATTATAAAGTCGCAGTCAGCTATGATATGTCTGACTCTATTTCAACTCATCGTAAATATGTTAATATTCTACATACTGACTTCTCTTATATTGCCGCAATTATTATTTCACTTGATAATATTCAAGATGGAAGGCTCGATTTTATTGAACAAAATAGCTTTGGACAGCCTGTATTCGCTATTATTAATAAAGATAAAGTTATTCCGACTAATATTATTAATCGATTAACAGGTGTAATTGATTTAAATAAAAAGAATACAGACCGGATTCAGCCGGCTGTTCCCAGACTGACCGATAATATCTGACCATAAAGCCGTTTCTAGGCTGCATCCACTTCCCGCTGAAACGCCAGCTCTTTTTCTGCCCAGGCAAATTCCTGCTGTACCCACTTTTCAGCCAGCCGACAGCGCTCCTCATCTGACCGGGCCTCAATGCCCAGTGTCGTCAGAGGATCCAGGCCGAGAGACTGAATACCGCGCCACCCTTTCATCAGCGCTTCAAAACGGGCATACTCCTCCGCACTCAGTCCCCATTCCTGCGCCTCATACTGCAATGACTGAGTCTGACTCTTAGCCGATTTCCCCGCCTCAATCTGCCAATCTGCCCCCCGGAAACAGACTGTGTGGCTGTCAGCGGCGCTGTCATCAGACACCCGCTCAGTAAAACCACAAATCTTATGTTTTTCATCACGGCATCTCTTTTATGGTAGGCGCAACGTCACCGTACGCCCCTGATAACGTCCGCCCACCGGCAGTAACTGTACCAGCCCCAGCTGATGGATAAAGGTCCGGAAGTACCGGCTGGGCATGACCGGTGTTGACCAGAATCGCGGTATCTATCAGCCACCGGTTCAGCAGGCCGGGAGGGTTTATCTGCACAGCCCCCCAACAGCAGTGAGGTCAGGGCAAGACATATCGGGAGAATTTTCATACGCATTTTCTGTCCTGTGTTAATAAAATAAAGTCACAGGCACACTGTGCGCAGAAAAGCAAGTGCTCTCAATGAGAAATTAGTTTTCCGAAAAAAAAAGAAAACGGCGGGCATAAAAAATGCCGGCAGTCATGCCGGCATTTGAGAGTAAAAACAGAAAAGATTAATGTTTTAATGACTCAATCTTTTCCCGGGTCAGTCCGGTACATTGCATAATAATGTTCAGATCAACCCCCTGTTGTAATAATGAGCGGGCGACTTTTTCAACACCCAGGCCAATACCTTTTTCGATACCTTTTTCGATACCTTTTTCGATACCTTTTTCGATACCTTTTTCGATACCTTTTTGCTCAAGTTGTTCTGCAATCGTTGTCAGCATCGTTTTATACTCCGGTGACAGTGCAATCAATTGGCTGAAAAAGCGGGATTCATCCAGAATATACCCCTGATAGGCAATATATTCTATCACACTCCTCACCTGGTCAACCGTATTGTGTTGCGAGTTAATTATCTGCGCGATTATCGGCAATACCGCCATTAAACCGTCGCGGGTCCGAATATGTTTCTGAACCAGCTCCAGCAGGGCAATACCCTTGTGTGTCAGGATTTCCTCATCACTGAGCACACTCAAATCCACTAACGGAAACGACCGGGTATACAGCTGCTGAGCCAGCGCCGGATCGGCGAACCCGTCCAGCCAGTTCATGCTGTACGGATAAGGACAAACACTGCCCTGATAAAACAGAAACGGCACCACCAACGGCAGGGTCTTATCCGCCGGCGATTTTTTCAGATGATGCGCTATCGCTGACATCGCATAATGCATCAGACGAAAACCCATTAACCGATCCGGTTTTGACTGGTGCTCGATCAGGCAGTAGATATACCCTTCCCCTTCCGTCATCTGCACGGAATACAGCACATCCGAATGCAGCTGACGTAAACGGCGCTCCACAAAACTGGCCGGCTCCAGGCGCAGTGTACTTAAATCGCACAAAGGCAGGATGTTGGCCGGCAAATGCACCGAGAAAAAATCCCGGGCATTCTCAGGATGCGTTAAAAACTGCTTGAATAACGCATCATGTACCGGTTGTTGTGTATTTTTAGTCACAGCAAACTCCTTATTAATGACTAAAAAGAATCAGCCACATACTCTCTGGATACCGGCTGTTCAGTCTCTGGTGGTGTTGACTGGTGTTTCTCGGCTTTATATACCACTTCTTTACCGATTTTAATCCAGTCAATATTCAGCAGCCTGGCTTTCAGGCTGACCCGCTGTTCTCCGGCATGCTCACCTTTTGTCAGGGTGAAAATATCGGAAGCCAGGTTACTTAATGTAAACCCGGTTAGGACTTTTTTGTCCTCATCCACCGCTTTGATACACCGTCTGACCAGTGAGACCGTATTCTCCCCGACAACGGTCGTATCAAAACGAACATACACAGGGTTATCAGCCGGTCCACTGAGTGCATTAATCACTGCGGTTAAAAACTGCCCTTTAGGGCCGTTAACCTGACGGATATTCGATAAATACCCAATCCCGTTCACATGCAGATTAAAGTATTTATTTTCAGATGTTGTATTATTTTTGCTGGTCATGATGTTTCTCCATCGGATAAAAAAGGTAAAAAAATGAGAAACATCGTCTCGGCAGGAACGTGTTTCCCACCGGGGTCAGTAACAGGAACGCTCCCGAACTGACGACTTGCGTTGTATAAGATGATCCTGATGATAACGCTATTCTGTTATCACCCTCCGTCAATTTCAAGGACGAACGGAGTTCTGTCATCGCCCGTAGGCTCCCGTCTCAGATGACCCGAGGATTGGCAGTGGCAATCACCCGTAGGCGTTCCTCTCAGATTGCCGGAACATTGGCATCGTTGTCACCCGTAGGCGCTTCTCTCAGACAACTGAAGCATTGGCAATGTTGCATTAAGCAACGGTATAAGCAGAATAAGGATTAATCTGCTTTTTTTATTTGTCAAGTAAAAAAGCAGTTCAGAGAGAAAAGGATAAACACAGAAGAATAAAATGGATAACAGAAACAAACTGAAAGTCTGGTTACAGCAACATCATCTGACACAAAAAGACCTGGCTCAACTCATTCAGCAGACAACAGGCAGGCCCTGTTCTGTCAGGGCGGTAAAATCCTGGTTATGCCCACCGGAAAAAAACAGCGCCCGGCCCTGCCCGGACTGGGTGATTCAGGTACTCAGTCACATGGATGAATAACTTTTTTGTCAAATAAAAAAGGCGTTACGGTTAATAACGCCTGACAGTGCCGCCCACTCTGTGATGTTAAAAAGAACCTCAGGAGTTCAACCAGCTCCGGCGCGGTTTTCATGAGGTTGATGCGCCTTAAAGTCTGTCCTGCTGACAGACAGACTTTCTCATTGTCGCCACCGCAGTTGTTCCGCTACGGCTTTGCCGCAATGACGGGGGGCTTTTCCCTAGCGTCAGCTATGCTAACGGTAATTATCACTCAGGTAAAGAGTCCTGTTATGCTCTTCTTCACGGCCTTCTTTCTTTTATTCATCCCCCGGGTAACCCCCTGCATTTTTTCCGGTAATGGTACACTCCCTTTACAATCCGGATAACGCTGACAACTCCAGAAACGGCCTTTACTGCTCTCCCGTAAGACCATCTTTCCATGACACGACGGGCAGGATGGCATCGGTGGCAGATCCAGCGCCAGCGGCATTTCCCCGCCTTTTTTAATGAGATGTGCCAACCAGCTGATTTGCTTTTGCATAAACACATCCAGAGACAGATTTCCCTGTGCAACCTGCTCGAGTGATTGTTCCCATAACGCCGTCATTCCCGGATCTGTACAGGCTGCCGGCAGGGCATCAATCAGCTGACAACCGGTGTCTGTCGCCCGGAGTGTTTTTTTCTGCCTGACAATCAATTTCCTGTTTTCCAGCGTGGTGATGATCCCTGCCCGGGTTGCCTCTGTCCCCAGCCCCGCATTCTCTTTCAGGACTTTTTTTAATGTCGGATCGGTAATAAAGGAGGACGCATTCTTCATGGCCGCAATCAATGTACCATCCGTATACGGTTTCGGTGGTGAGGTCGCCAGTTGTACAACCTTTGCCTCCTGTACCACACAGAATTCACCTTCGTGAAGGGACGGCAATGTTTCTGTTCCGGCTTCCAGCCCGGTTTCTGCCTCTTCTTTTACTGGCGGATCGTCTTCATGTTTCACAAATAATACAGACCAGCCCTTCACTCTTTCGACTTTCCCTTTGGCAACAAATTGTTGTCCGCCTATATCTAAAAACACCTCTGTTGCATCCCATTCCTGATCCGGCAAAAACTGCGCCAGATAATGGGCACGGATAAGTTTATAGACATTCAGTTCAGCCTCATTCATGGCGTTCAAATCAGGTGTCTGCCGGGTCGGTATAATCGCATGGTGAGCCGTAATTTTTGCATCATTCCAGACCCGGGAAATTCGCGCCGGCTGCAATTGTGCCAGCACATTCTGTAAGGCCGGATCGCTTTGTGATAATGCATCTAAAACAACCGGTATGTCGGCACGCATGGACACCGGCAGATACCCGCAGTCCGTCCGGGGATACGTGGTGGCCTTATGTTTTTCATACAGACTTTGTGCGATTTCAAGCACTTTATCCGCAGAATACCCCCAACGCCTTGAGGCCGCCTGCTGAAGTGTCCCGAGATCAAACGGCAACGGCGGCAAGGCTTTTCCTTTCGTTTCATTCACTGTACACACCGTCGCTTTCCCTGCCTGCCGGCACAGTTGCTCTACGGCCTGAGCGGCCTGAACGTGAATACAACGATGTTCATCATCACAATACTGCGAGGCAGGTCGCCAGTGAGCCTGAAAAATGATCCCCTGATGCTGCAACGAGGCGGTCACCCGCCAGAAGGGTTTGGAAACAAAGTGCGTAATTTCTCTTTCCCGCCGGACAATCAGGGCCAGTGTCGGCGTCTGGACACGTCCGACCGACAATATCCCACCAAACCCCAGTTCCCGGGCTTTGAGGGTAAACAGACGCGTCATGTTCATACCGATAAGCCAGTCTGCTCTGGCCCGCCCTAATCCCGCTGAATATAAAGAGGCCGTTTTCTCGCCGGGTAACAGGTTATTTAATGCCTGCCTGATACTCGCCTCATCCAGTGCAGACAACCATAAACGTTGTACCTTTTTCCGGTAATGACAGGCCTCCAGTAATTCACGGGCAATCACTTCCCCTTCCCTGTCCGCATCCGTGGCAATCACCACTTCCGTCGCCTGACTGAGCAACTGTTTTATGGTCTGAAACAACGAAACCGCGTCTTTTTTAACCACCATTTTCCACTGTTCAGGAATAACGGGTAAGGCACTCTGCCGCCAGGGGGCCGCAAACTGTGCGCCATAAGCCTCCGGTTCAGCCTGCTCCAGCAGATGACCTCTTGCCCAGGCGACCTGAACGCCATTTCCCTGAAAAAAATTATCCCGCCGCTGATGAGCGCCGATCACCCGGGCAATATCTTTGGCCTGAGACGGCTTTTCGCACAGAAATAATTTCATTACCCTGTTCTACCTCCTTTTTCCGGCTGCAACGTCATTCGCGGTTTTAAATATTTCCTGAACAAACTCCGGAGTCAGGGTATCACTGTACGAAGCGCTGTAAGTGATATACATGTGTGTTCCCGAACCATTTTTTTCCAGTTCGATGACGATATGTGCCGGCGGGTTACGTTTTCCCATATCCGCCCCCATTTTATAATAACTTCCCGGCGTCACTTCCCATTCCCAGCCCCGGCTTTCTTCTGCAATAGCCGTGGCGGCCCATTGATCACTTTCTTTACCTGACTGACACAGAGCACGGATTTTGGCATTCACATCCTCAAAACCATAATAACGGCGCAGACGGGCTGCGGCTGTATCAATATCAACAGGGATAACCACGTCATACTCCCGTTGTTCCCGTTTCTGCATACCACCATTCATGGTATGACTGACCTGATGCCCCAGGTCACTGATTTTCTGATTCCATTCTGCGATTTCCTGTGCAGAGCATCCGGTCAAAAGCCATAAAGAAAAGCATAAGGTAAGCAATCCGCTTTTTTTCATTGCAGCTCCTTATTATTAAATAATTAACCCAATATAAATAACATTCGTTATTTTTTTAAAGACGGTAAAAATGACGCACGTTTTCTTCCTGAAATGATATCCGGATCAATTTCACCTAAATAACGGGAAGCCTGTTGATAAGTTTCACTGTTTAAATCAAGGTTATGACGGGTGAGCTCATATTTCCGGTAGTTTACGGCCATCCCTGTCACATGACGAACCTGATAGCCCGCTAATTTAAGGACCTTGTCACGTTGCTGACGGGAAATAAAACCATAATGCTCTCCCTGCAATACACGCAAAGCAAGTTGATCAACCCCGACGAGTAACCAGACACATTTATAACCAACAGGAGATTTACTGAATATCGCCAGGTCAACAGGAGATGTTGATGAGATATCCGAAATAACCGCAACCGCAGGTAACTGAACTAATTGTTGTTCAACCTCTGAAAGTAATTTCTGAATAGTCCGAGTCCCTTGCTCCAGTGCCTGCTCAAGCTGATACAGCCACATTTCTGCATATAAGTATCCCTTCTTTGCATCATCAGTAATATGACCCGCCCGGGAAATAAACATCGGAAGACTGGGGATCATCCATTTACGCTTTTTTTCGTCACCGTCATTCTGAGAGTTGGGTACAACCCGCCCTTCCCATAGCCGGATTGCATAACTGGTATGGAGTTTCAGTGTTAATGTTGACTTTAAAGGGCCAGCCTGAAGTAACTGTTGAGAATGTTTATTTTGTTCCATAACAATACCCTTGCTTTGAGAAATTGACATACCGTACAAATGTCAACCCCCTATGCCAACGATAAATTCAAATTGAAAAAAATAATTTATTATAAAAACGTAGCGTTACTCGTCATCCTACTGAAATGCAGGTTAACCTTTGAGCATTGTTTCCACCGGAAACATCAGTAAATAGTTAAGGGTCTTCCTCTGTTGTAAGGGGAGTAGTACAGTACCTAATTGATTTATAAACACCATACAATGCATTTATGGTGTCTTATTTTAAATAAGAGGAAATTCTTCATGAGTGTGCCACAAACAAAAGCTGAGCTGCTTTTAGCTATTGATAAAAGTTTTAGTAAATTAATTAGTTACCTCAACGCAATCCCGCCAGAAATGACTTCAGATAACTCAATGGATGGACACGCCAAAGGAACGAAGATAAGTGTTCATGACCTTGTTTCATATCTGCTTGGATGGAATGCTCTTGTTGTAAAGTGGATCACTTTTGATGCTAAAGGTCTGCCTGTCGATTTTCCGGAAACTGGCTATAAATGGAATCAACTTAGTCTTCTTGCTCAAAAATTTTACTCAGATTACAGTGAGTTAAGTTATGAATTGTTAGTAGCTGAACTTCAGGCTGTAAAAAATGAAGTTGTGAAACTTATTGATGAGCGTACCGATGATATTTTGTATGGAAGACTATGGTACACAAAATGGACGATGGGGAGAATGATCTCATTTAACACATCTTCGCCTTACGCCAACGCTAATGGAAGATTAAGAAAGTGGGCAAAAAACAATAAGATCAGTTTAAAGTAAATATCAGAGTGAAATTATATGTACGAAAATATCTCTATGCCCATATCGTTAACCAGACTGCTCCATAGCTTGTTAAATTCTTTACTCTCGATGATGCAGATTTCGTTACGGAAAGCGAAATATCGCGTTCCGGACCTTCCTACCCGGATAAGAAAAACCCAATTTTTAAACACTGTTTCCAGTGGAAACACCGGTTAAGTTTTGAGCACTGTTTCCAGTGGAAACACCGGTTAAGTTTTGAGCACTGTTTCCAGTGGAAACACGGGTGATTTATTGAATACGCCTTCATTGCTCATTGGATATCCCTATGAGCGTACGGCGAAAACGCTGAAGGTACTGACGTGCAATATCAGGGGCACCCATCCCCCCCTGAGACGCCTTACTTCTCTCCGTTCTCTCCGGTTTGGTTTGCGTGTGCTGTGATACATCCGGAGTACCTGACATTTTCTGTAAAGACGCACTTTTCATCCCCGTTTCTGCTGGGGAAACGGAGTGATATCGCCCTTCACGGGCTGCCTTTAATAGCTGCAAGGCATACCCCACCGGATTACGTACACTTCCTGTCCTCACCCCCTGTGTCAGTTGCTGCACAATCGATATTGCGGCTTCTTCCGGCAACGCCTGTAACTGTTTTTCCAGCATCTGCCGATCATTCTCATCAATCCACTGATGCAGCCCCTGCACCTGAGTACCCGATAAATATTGCTCTCCCTGATCTACGTACGTATTTTTTACACTCTGTGTAAAAGTATTACGTACGTAACAGTTCGATTTTCGTACCCCTGAATCAGACTGGGTTTGTGTACTCAGTTCGATTTTCGTACCCGGTTTTTTTTCATCATTTTTTTCCCTGAGTTCGATTTTCAAATCCGGTGTTTTACACTGGGCTCGATTTTTTTTATGTTTACCCGGATGAAGTTGTGCCGTCTGCCCATTGAGTATCCGGCGTTGCCTGTCTGCCAGCGCTTCCGGTGTCTGAAGACTTTCAAGCCGCTGCTCAATGAGTTGCATTCTGGTATGCTGATGTCGCATTGACGGCTCGGTTTTCAGGGCAGTCAGCGCAGCGCGGGCCACGCACCGCACACTCTTATTTTTGTGATAACAACTTTTTTCCAGTACATCCATCCAGCGTGGATCTAATGTCTCTGCATCAAATGCATTCACCGGCTCATCATGTAACATATAGATATTTCCTCTGATACGCCCCCGTTTATCCCTGACCCGATGGCATAAACTGAGCCAGCCCGTCAGCCTCAGCATTAACAGTGCCCTGCTGACCGTTTCCCGCGAGGCTTTATCGCTGTGGGGTGTGGCTAACTGGAGTTGTAAGTCATCATAGGTCGGAAATACGGCCCCCTCATTTTGCTGAGCATGAAGGCGGATCATCATCCAGGTCAGTTTATCAACCGGGAAAGTCGGGATTCCAGCAATAATTGCCGGGGGATTGCATCATGAACATTGCCGGCGTAAATCAATCCACTGCGCAGTGCCGTGCCGGGCTGGCTGTGTTGCCGGTGATGCAGTTGCTGCCGCATTTTTTCTAATGAAAACTGAATAATACTGTCCGGAGGAAATTGCATCTTATGCCCCACACAAAAATAATTTCATGCCTGAATACACTTATAGCTGCCTCCTCCGGTGAAAATACCGCACCGTAAAGAGGCAGTCTCAATATACTGAGGATCATGATGTTGAATATTCTGCCCTTACCGGCTAATCATCTTGTTATAACGTTCATGGCTCATCAGCTTCCAGCTTTGCCCCTGGTCCATACTGAGCAGACGCCAGAATGCACCAATATCAATTTTCAATACCGGGTAAACACCGCCCTTTTTTCCACCGCATTTCACTTTTTTACAAAGTCGTTCTCCCGAAAAATAACGTAGCAATAACCCGTTTGCCTTCCGCTGAATATGCTCCGGAACAGGCGTGACACATTCCGGAAATATCCGGGCGGATTGATGATGACTGATATTCCTGTTATCCGGCATGATATTTCCCCCTGTCAGCTGAATTCAGTATGCCGTCCCGGTGCCATTCCTGAACCGAATTCCATACCGTGGTCAGAGAGACATTCATTTTTTCGGCACAGGACACCATGATCTGAAGACAATCCGGATCATCCGGCTCCGGCATGCCCTCCTCTTTCCAGCGATACCATAATTCCGTTTGCTGCACATCTGACAGCCGCTGTGAACGGCCAGCATTTCCCCGGATCCCGGACAAACGCCGACGGGCTGACACCTCCAGTGACGTCATGCCAAAATACTGATTCAGCAAATCGATGGATGCCCCCAGTCTCAGACAGCGTTCAATCATCTGATTTTGACGGTGAACTTCTTTTGCCCGGGTCAGTAATAACCGTAAATTCTCCCGGTGGATCTGGCAGGTAATAATGGAGACCGGACTTTGAGAAAGATAATGCAGATCTTCAATGGTTAAACTGTTCAGTAACCGGATCTCATTGTCCGTCAGTCCCAGCGCCTCACAACGCCGCAGATTTCCGCTTTTTATTTCCATCACCAGTTCTGTCAGCAGATGATTCCCTGCCTGTGCTAATTGAGTCGCCATTACAGCCTCCTGTATTATTGAAAGCCTGCCAGAGTGTAAGTATCCACTGTAACACGTAATTCCGGTGCCATAACTCACGGGCTTTATTTGAAAGCAATACTTCTGCCCCTGCTTTTTGTCTCATGGTGCGCATATATTTTCGCCACGCCCGGCGCCGGCTCTGATAATACCGGGACCATATAAATCCCAGTAATTCCGCAGACAATTCAGCCTGCCGGCCTTTACCGGTAAAACACACCTCAATATAAGGTTCTCCGGCGGTCCCGGTTTTCCGCAGTGCATAACGGCAACGGCAAATTTCCGCACTGAACAACACCAACCGCCACCAGTCCGCATCCTGATTTTCCGGTGGACGGACAGAAAACCGGAAAACCTTATCATGCTCATATTTCCGGCTCCCGGCCCGGAATAACCGGCAGATATCCATCAGGCGCTGTATCACTTCCTGCTCATAACCGGTCTTTGCCCGCCCCCGGTTCAGGGGCAGATAACACGCCAGCGCCTCCGGCGATAAGGCGGTGCTTTTATTCCCATTCCTCTTCATCATTCACATCCGGATCAACATCTCTTTGTTTGGCATACAAACAACGCAACAAGTACATCAGTTTCATCCATGTCATAAACTGGGTATCATTCAATACCGGCGACATACCGGGCTGATATCCCCCCGTCAGCAGGGCTCTGAGGGCATCCGGAATATCATCATGGGACTCATCAGGTTCTGAGAAAACCGTCATCACACGCCCCAGCACCGAATGTGCTGACAACGTAATAAATCCCGGAGAATGCACCCCGGAAGCCGCCATAAAGGCGGAAGATAAATCCAGCTCATTCCCTAATTCAAACAAAGTACGGTAAATTTGCGTCTGAAGATGTTCAATATCATCCAGATGTGATGCCACCGGCCAGAGATCCTGACACGTCAGTGCCGTCACCGCATGACCGGAGACGGGCGCCTCCACCGGTGTGACATGCTCCGGGTTATTCGTGACAAACAGACTTCCGCCATCGACAGGCTCAATATCCGCCTCGTCGGTATCCCCGCTCAGCACAGGTGCCCCGCCGTATAAATCCGTCTGGATCTCCACAACCGGACGGGATTTTTTCTTTTCAACGACAGGAGATACTGAAGCCTCCTGACCTGAACCAGAAGATAGGGGCTCCGTTAACAAATCCTCTGCCGAAAAACCGGAGGTCATACCGGTAGGTACGGTTTCTGAATGCGCGGTTGTTGTATCACCCTCACTCTCCACCGGCGCAGGCAATTCCGGCTTTGTGCTGCGTCTGCCTTTATTGACCTTCAATTCAAATACCCAACGTTCATAATCCACACCGGCAACAGAACACTCCCTCAGTAGCCGGCCAATCAGTTCATCCAGAAACACGTCATAATCAAAAACATCATGGTTATCTATTTCTGTGCATGTCCTTTCAAAACATCCCAGAAAATCACAGGCTGGATCCGGCCCGTCATACTGAAAAAGAAACGAATCCGCTACCCGTTTTAATGTCGAACGCACGGACAATAATTGCTCAATTTGGGGTCTTCCCAGCCCGTTTTCCAGTAAACGGGGCATATAAGGTAATAAAACAGAAACAGTATCTTCCATCTTACTGATGTGTGAAATGCTGACAGGTAATCCGTCCGCCGTCATGCGCTGAGCGAATGCCCGGAGTGATAATTTTTTCCCCAGCGTTTCCTCATACAGAGAACGCGCCACACAAATCCCTTGTGCTTTTTCCAGAAACGTTAACTCCCCTCTGACTTCATTCTCCGCCAGATGGCCAATCAAACACTGCAAACGCCCCGGCCAGGGTTTAAATAACACATGAAGGCGGAAGAAACGCTCATCCTGTGTCTCCTGCCACAACTCAGAGAGGATCTGATAGCGCGTATTTCCGCCGTCACTGAAGATATAAAACTCACTCCCCGGTGCTTTGGTGACTTTAGGGACACTGTCCAGTCCGCGTGCCCGAATGGAACTCTTGATTTCCTCATAACGCGGGTTTCTGCCCTGACGTGGGTTATCCGGATTTGGCTGAAGTTGCTCAAGTGTTAATATCATCGGCATTTCAGACACCGGATTGACGTGGGCATTATCGGATAACGGGGAACTGACAGGATTTCCTCTGAGAAGCGCCTGACTGAGTTTATGCTGTAAATCTGTTTTCATTCTTCGCCTCTCCCTTAAAAATAATATCCCTGAGGAAAATCACTGAACCGGGTATACATCCCGTTAAACTGCACTTTCACCGTCCCCAGCGGTCCCTGTCGTTGCTTACCGATGATAATTTCTGCCACACCTTTGTCCGGTGAGTGTTCGTGATACACCTCATCGCGGTACAAAAATAAAATCAAATCCGCATCCTGTTCCAGCGAGCCGGAATCCCGTAAATCCCCGTTTGTCGGGCGCTTATCTGCACGTTGCTCCAGTTGCCGGTTTAGCTGGGAAAGGGCCACCACCGGACACCCGAGTTCTTTCGCCAGTGCTTTCAGACTACGGGAAATTTCACTGATTTCCTGCGTCCGGTTTTCCTGTTCAGGACTGCGCATCAGTTGAAGGTAATCCACAATAATCAGTCCCGGCGTACCCACTTTACGGCGGTAACGCCGTGCCCGGGCACGTAACAGGGAAGGTGTCATATTACTGGTATCATCAATCACCAGACGCTCCCCCCATTCGGCAATCTGTGACATGGCACCACCAAGACACTCCCAGTCATTTTCTTCCAGAGACGCACTGCGGATAGCCGTCAGTGAGACATTGCCCAAATCACTGAGTAAGCGCTGCATGATTTGTTCCGCCGGCATTTCCAGACTGAAAAAAAAGACCGGTTTTTCTGCCAGACGCAGGGCATTCTGTGCAACGGTCAGCGCCAGTGCCGTTTTCCCCATCGATGGCCGTGCGCCCAGTAACACCAAATCGCCTGCCTGCAAACCACAGGTTTTTTCATCCAGCTCACTGAACCCCGTTGGCGTACCGGTTATCCCTTTTGCACTTAATGCCTCCTCCAGATGCTGAACAACATTATTTAAAATATCGAGCAACGACGGGGAATAAGCGGGCAGCCCTTTTTCTGACAGCTGAAACAGCCGCTGTTCAGCCTGCTCACATAACGCCGGTATATTTGCCTGAGCCGCCACACTCTGGGTGGCCAGCAGATTCCCGAGCATCATCAGACCACGGGCACGGCTGCGATCCACGACAATCTCCGCATAGCGGACAATATTGGCCGCACTGGGGGTGTTTTTGGATAATTCCGCCAGATAAGCAAAGCCCCCCACCCGCTCAAGCACGCCGTCTTTTTCCAGTACATCACTGAGGGTGATTAAATCTATCGGGCTGTTTATCTGACACAGGGCGGCCATTTTCTTCCAGATTTCCTGATGCGCTCTGGAACAAAAATCCTCCGCCTGTAATAACGGCGCCACTTCATCCCAGCGGTCATTATCCAGCATCAGCCCGCCCAGCACGCTCTGCTCCGCCTCCGGTGAGTACAGATTATTTCAGGTAATACAGCTTTTTATGCATTGAAAAGCCCTCCGTTAATCCGAAATGCCCTGTTCCCACCGTGTAAATAAATTATTTTTTTTGGAATATGAATTGTTGGTGTCGGACGAACAGTCGTCAGAGATAAGCTCCCTGTGACTGCCCGACTATTTTCGGACCGGTAAGTTTGGCGACCCCGGTCTGAACGTACAGGCAGCCTATTTTTATCCATAACACACCTAAAGGAACATTTATGAATACAAACTATCAACTGCCGTCCGACATTGATTACATTGGCATTTTTGACAACAACACCGATACGGGCGAAGCCCGTTTTGACTTGTATGTCAAAACCTTCCGGAGTATGACCATGAAAATGACTGAAGAAAGCAATTCCCGCCAGAGTCTGTTCCGCCTGCAATGGCTGGGTGACTGGCTGGCTGAAATGTATGGCTGGAAAATGCTGAATCCCGATATCACTCCCCTGAATGCTATTCACAGCTATCTTATTCTTCGCGATAACCTGCCGGCAGCTCAGGTGGCAGGCATGACAACAGAACAGATACATCTGGCGCTGACTGAAGAGTGGGGCACATTCAAAGCTCGTAGAGGGGCAAAAGACTTTTTGCGCAGAGTCGAAAAACGCCCGGACTCTCTTGACGATCCTTTCCGGGAAATACATTAATTCTGATCGGGCTGGCAGTATCTGCTGCCAGTCCACGGTTAGACTGAACGGGAAAAAACAGGAGAATACCTTGATATTCATGGACGCACCTCCCGTTTCAGCACATCATCAAAACGGGTTTTCCATTCCGGAAACAGCTCTGAAACAAGATGATGCATAATGACTGCGGCTGCCGGTGTTTTACGCTGAGTCCGGTATTCCAGACGATGCACCGGTTGTCCCTGTGCATGACCATTTTTAAATATTTCCAGTTTGGGAACAGCGGTTTTCAGTAACGAAAGAGAAATCGACTCCGCAAAGGGGTACGCTTTTTGGTCAATAATCTGAGTTAATTCAGTCAGTGTTGCACGATCTAACACCGTATCTTCAACACAATTAGCAAGAATACGTATTGCCGGCAGGGGAATTCCGTAAGCCGTCAGCGGCACCAGCCCGCCGATTAATCCCAGTGTTCCCCGTAAAAATTCACGCGTATCCGGCAAAATAGGTTTGATTATCCCGACAGCATAATCGGTGGCAGCTAACAAAATGGTTTCCAGCATCACCGAAGCCGCGCCTTTTGAATCAATGATAATAACATCGTAAGAAGCGAATAACGGATGTTGCAGAATATTACGCAGACGCATTCTGCCGTCAGGTGCATGCAATATAGCCGCAGGGAGACGATCATGCGGATCGTTAGAAATGATGATATCCAGATTAGGGATAACGGAGCGTGATATGATGGTATCCGGCCGGGAAAGATCGGTCAGTTGCATTAACAACTCAAACAAGCCGTTTGGTGCTTCATATTCAAGTTTAAACAGACTGCTGGCTGTCGGCTGGGAATGATCGCCGTCGATCAACAGGGTTTTTAACCCTGCATCAGCACAAAAACCCGCAATATTGCTGGCTTTGGTTGACTTTCCGGCTCCGCCTTTTGTTGATATAATTGGAACAATTCTGGTCATTTTCTCACTCAGCATACTCTGGGTGAGAAGTCAAAAAAAATAATTACATTAGTGAATTACATCAAGCTTTTTAACTAGGGGATTGAAAATCCCCGTGTCCTTGGTTCGATTCCGAGTCCGGGCACCACTTATTTAAAGAACCCGCCCAAAAGGCGGTTTTTTGCTTTTCTAGCTACGGTAGATTTCAGGTCGTTGCAACACGTTATTTATTTACTGGATTTCATGCCATTTTTGCAGATGTTCTTTGCTGTAAAAGACACCTATACCCCCTCATAAACCTATCTCTTATTTTCTTGTGTAAGTATTCCATAAAAACAAATCATTAACTTTAACAGATATGTCAATTTCAGCTTTTCATTCACACTAGGCTATCAGATTGAATTGTGTTCTATCTACGAAACCTGTCAGCTTAAATCTGAGCTGATACAGTCATGCTACGCTTTAATGTGTCTGGCAGATATACATAAAATAATATGTGTAGCAATATGCTGCGCTATTTAATGAGTTTTATCCGAAATATGGAAAGAAACCCGGAGCGGCATATTCAACTATGTCGGGATGTTTTATAGCAGTAAGCGTTAGCATGGCTTGCGTGTTCTTATATCACCAACGTAATATAAATATCAATATTATCAATTAGTAACACATGTTTACATAGCTCGTATTAATTCAAAATTAAATTAAGACTAACCTTCAGGTAAGGAAAAAATATAGAGTTTAAAAAGATAACTTGACCATCTTCACATTTTATAAAACATTAATTTGAAGTTACACTTCATTTGATGTTTTATATTGGAGTTTAATTCTAAATAGAAATCTCACTTATAACCACTACAAGAGTGAACGCGTATGAAAATAATAAAGAAAATATCTTATCTCTTTTTCACCATAATACTGTCTTCACCAATATTCTCATCGACCAGTTTTGCTGAGAAACTCCCCGCCCTTCCTGTGACATTAAAAAATGGAACCGGAGTAATTAACCAAAATATTATTTACATAGGTTTAGGTAGTACAGGAAACTCATGGTATAAACTTGATCTTAATGAAAATAAAAAAAAATGGGAAAAAATAGCTGATTTTCCGGGTACGCCAAGAGACCAAGCTATAGCAATTAAGTTAAATAATAATATTTATATATTCGGCGGAGCGGGAAAAGAAAATATTGATAGTGAAACAATAAGCTCATTAACAGATGTTTATCGTTATTCACCAAGTGAAGACAAATGGGAAAAAATAGATACTAGTTCACCTTATGGCTTGGTTGGTCATGCAGGAGTTAGTATCAGCACCAATAAAGCTATCATTCTTGGAGGAGTAAACAAGCAAATATTTGATAAATATTTCATTAATTTAAATAATGCTAAAAACAATTCATCTATTAAAAATAAAGTTATTAATGATTACTTTAATAAACCCATAGAAGGCTATTTTTTTAATCGAATCATACTAACTTATAATGCAGATAATAATCAATGGGGTTCATTAGGCACTATTCCTTTTAATGGAACTGCGGGTTCTTCATTAGTAAATGATAACAATTCAATAACCTTGATTAACGGTGAATTAAAGCCTGGATTACGTACTAGTGAAATACAAACGGCTATATTAGAAAATAATCAACTACAGTGGAATACTACTGTACAGAAACTTCCTCCACCATCACCTGAGCAGCAGCAAGATGGCTTGGCTGGTGCATTTGCAGGTTATAGTGCTCATACCTTACTTGTTGCTGGGGGAGCTAACTTCCCTGGGTCTCAGGCTAAGTATTCACAGAAACATTATTTTGCACATCAGGATTTAGACAAAAAATGGCATAAAGAAATTTATGGGTTGATTGATAATCAATGGAAAGTAATTGGTGAATTACCGATCCCTCTTGGTTATGGAATCACTATTGAGCATGGTAATTCACTATATTTAATCGGAGGTGAAACTACAAAAGGTGAGGCAGTTAATTCTGTAATCACTTTAACATTAAAAGATAAAGAGCTAATTATTAACTAAACCAGTCAAACTTATAAATTATAATAACCAACCAAGAACTCCATATTAAATTTATGGAGTCTTATCCACTCAGGTAAAAACTATGTTTAATAATAAAACTTTATTGGCATTTTGTACTTTTTTTATATCATTTCAATTAAATGCGACTACACTAGACTTTCGTCATGAATATTCAGATTCATCCAGAATAAATAAAGATCGTATTGCCTTTATTCATTCATTTTCAAATGGCATCGGATTTTATATTGATGCCAGTATAAAATCAGGTGGTGTTGACGGAGAAAAAGATAAAGTATTTAGTGATGTTGTTAATAATGCTATCGAAATGGGGCTAAGTTACAACCATAAGATAAATAATAATATAACGTTACAACCGGGATTAATCTTTGAAACAGTTACAGACACATCAATTTATAAACCTTATTTAAAGGCGCAATATAATTTTGATAGCGGTTTATATATTGCAGGCCGTTATCGTTTTGATTATGCCAGAAAAACAAAAAAAGCTGTTGATGACGAAAAAACAAATCGCTTTGATGCGTTTATTGGCTATAAATATAATAAATACAAAGTTGAATATGACTACACACAAATGTATAGCGATGGCATAAAATATGATAATAAGAAACGTAATTATGAACATAATGTCTCTTTCTCTTACCAATTGAGTGACACATTCACTCCTTATATTGAAGTTGGAAATGTTGCGGTAAGCCCGACCAGTGACGCCCGTCAAACTAGGTATCGTTTAGGATTACAATTCCACTTTTAAATCTTATGTAAAAAGATGCCAAAAATTATAGTGAGTAATTACTCCATTACTCACTATATTATTTTTTCATATTTATCAATAAATTAAGAAAAATATTTTATTATTTGATCTTCTTCACAAATTACGACTTTCGTAATTGAGGAATTTAGCTTCATAAAATAACATTAATTGGAGTTATACTTCAAAATAAAATGGTGAGTTCAAAATGGCATTGATTGAAAAGATGACTACGGATATTCAACAAAAAGGAGGGCTGATCGTTTCTTGCCAGCCTGTCGATAATAGCCCTATGGATAAGCCAGAAATTGTTGCTGCAATGGCTCAAGCTGCAGTTAATGCAGGTGCAGTAGCAGTACGAATTGAGGGAATAGATAATTTAAAAGCAACTCGCCCTCTTATTGATGTGCCAATTATTGGTATTGTCAAACGCGATTTACTGGATAGTCCTGTCAGGATCACACCTTGGTTAAGTGATGTAGAAGCACTAGCAACAGAAGGTGCCGATATTATCGCTTTTGATGGTACGGATCGTGTACGCCCAGTTCCAGTCAATGAGTTATTGGCTTGCATACACCACTTCAATAGGTTGGCAATGGCAGATTGTTCCACATTTAATGAGGGAATGTATTGCCAGGAATTAGGAACAGAATTTATTGGTTCAACTATGTCTGGCTATACCGGTGGTGAAATACCAAAATTACCTGATTTACAATTAGTGGCAGCACTCGCTGAAAATGGATGCCGTGTAATAGCCGAAGGCCGCTATAACACACCTATGATTGCAGCAAGAGCTATACAAGCTGGAGCTTGGGCTGTCACAGTTGGTTCCGCATTAACCCGACTTGAACATGTCTGTGATTGGTTTACCCATGCCCTCAAGTTACAGCAGGAATTAGTTAAATGAATATATTAGCAATTGATATTGGAGGAACAAAGATTTCGGCTGCATTAATCAGTCGAGACAATCAACTTACGCACCATACTCAAATTAAAACCCCTGCAAGTGCATCACCAACTCAACTCTATGAAGCTTTGGTGGCGATAACTACACCACTAAAAGCGTATGCAGATGGTGTCGCCGTAGCCTCTACAGGGATTATCTGTGATGGTGTATTAACTGCATTAAATCCTAATAATTTGGGAGGATTAAAAAATTTCCCGTTAAAAAAAACACTTTCTACAATAACCGGTTTGCCTTGCTGGTTACTCAATGATGCTCAAGCTGCTGCATGGGCTGAATATGATTACCGCCATGAAAATATCTCTGATATGGCATTTATTACAGTATCGACAGGGGTTGGGGGCGGCCTAATTCAACAAGGACAATTACAGCTAGGAAAACGAGGTATTGCAGGCCATCTAGGCCACACTATAGCTGATCCTCATGGCCCTCTTTGCGGCTGTGGTCGTTACGGATGTGTCGAAGCTATCGCTTCCGGCCGTGCCATTGCTTCACAAGCTGTAAATGAACTTGCAGGTAAAGATGCTAAAGCTATTTTTACTGCCTATCACCAGGGAAGCCTTCAAGCGAAAACAATAATTGAAAACTCAGCAAGTACTATAGCTAATTTAGTTGCTGATATTAAAGCAATAATAGATGCCGACTGTGTTGTTCTTGGTGGAAGTGTTGGATTAGCAAATGGATATATCGAGCTTGTTCAAGCAGCTATCAGACAACAGCCCGAGGCGTTACAAGTCCCTATTTTAGCTGCTCACTATCATCATAATGCTGGACTTTGGGGAGCCGTTCTTTGGGCTAGGAAACACTAAAAAACTGTCGTACTTCTTACCTTTTACCTTACATATGGCAGGACTAAAAAAATGCAATTACATGATTTTGGTTTCGTTAATTATGCAGTGCTATTTGGATATTTAGCCGCAATGTTACTCGTTGGTGTTTATTTCTCTAAACGCCAAAAAACAGCGGATGATTATTTTCGTGCCGGGGGGCGGGTTCCCGGTTGGGCTGCCGGCGTTTCTGTCTTTGCAACAACATTAAGCTCAATTACCTTTATGTCAATTCCAGCGAAAGCTTATACTTCTGATTGGACTTTTATTATTGGCCAATATTTAGCGATCGCCATTTTGCCATTAGTATTTTATTTCTATATTCCTTTCTTTAGAAAATTAAAAATCACTTCAGCCTATGAGTATTTAGAAGCCCGTTTTGATATACGAAGTCGTTTATTTGCCAGCCTGTCATTTATGTTATTTCATATTGGTCGTATTGCAATTATCACTTATTTGACCGTACTCGCACTACGTCCTTTCATAGGGATAGACCCTATTATATTAGTTGTACTGATTAGTCTATTATGTATTATTTATACATGGATGGGAGGGATTGAAGGCGTTATTTGGACAGATGTTATTCAGGGATTGTTACTTTCAGGTGGTGCTGTTTTAATCTTTATCATGATTTGTTTTAAAGTTGATGGAGGTATTAGTGAGATTTTTACCACAACAGCACAGGCTGATAAATTTTTCCCGGATGCACAGTTACGCTGGAGTTGGACTGACAGTACTATTCCTGTATTAATGATTGGTTTTTTATTTGCCAATATTCAACAATTTACTGCAAGCCAAGATGTTGTCCAGCGCTACATTGTGACTGATTCTATCGAACAAACTAAACGTACTTTAATCACAAATGCTAAATTAGTTGCCATTATTCCTATTTTCTTTTTTGCCATTGGTTCAGCCCTATTTGTGTATTACAAACAAAATCCAAGTTTGTTACCTGAAGGTTTTAATACCGGAGGTATCTTACCCTTATTTATTGTTACAGAAATGCCAGTGGGTATTTCTGGGCTAATCATTGCAGCTATCTTTGCCGCTGCTCAATCGAGCATATCTAGTAGCTTAAATAGTATTTCTAGTTGCTTTAATTCTGATATCTATATTCGCTTAAGTAAAGTTGAACGGTGCTCAGAACAAAAAATGAAAGTCGCCAGATTAGTTATAATTATTGCTGGAGTATTCAGCAGTTTAGCAACAATTTGGCTAGTTTTATCTGACGAGTCTGAAATATGGGATGCTTTTAACAGTTTAATCGGTTTAATGGGTGGCCCTATGACCGGACTATTTATGTTAGGTATTTTTGTTAAACGTGCTAATGCAGGTAGTGCGGTCGCAGGCATTATAGTAAGTATCATTGCTGTATTAGCAGCCCGTTATGGCAGTGACCTTAACTTTTTCTTCTATGGTGTAATAGGTGCTATGTCAGTAGTCATTATTGGTACAATTACTGCGCCATTTTTCTCGGCAGCAAAACAAATTTCATTGGATGATAGTGAAATATCAAGGAACTCATAGGAGGTATCTATGTTATTTGGTCATATATCTGACGCGGCAGTAATGCCTGAAATGAATTTGGTATTACGTAATATAATTAAAAAGGCAATCGCACTCGACCCATTCTCTTTAGAACCGGGAAGCTACCCTATTGATGATAATGATGTATTCATGAATGTGATGTCATTTGAAACACAATCTCGAGAACAAAAATGTGCAGAATTACATCATCGCTATATTGATATACAAATTTTACTATCCGGTGAGGAAGTTATAGATTACGGCGTTCGAAATTCGGCTAAAAATGCCACTGTTTACAGTGAAGCGGATGACTACCAACTCACAGATGTCATTGAAAATTGTCAAACATTGTCATTAACACCCTCTATGTTTGCTATTTTTATGCCTTATGAACCCCATAAACCAGGTATAGCAGCAGAGAAAGGAAACAGTATATTAAAAAAAGCAGTAATTAAGGTAAACCTTAATTTGCTGACTAGTTAATTTTCATCAGTTCCAATTAAACGCTTTATTTCTAATGCATCAATAAATTGTATATTGATGCAAATGGAATAAAGCGTTTTGTTATTATCACATAATTATAAGAGCAAGGCTTTTTTTAACCCGCCAGAATTGATACTCTTGTTAGCAGAATTCCATTCCCTTTGAACTTCGGCAAACAAGGATAATTTTCATGACAAAACAGTCAGTTACCAGACTGAAGCCAGGTAAAATACTCGACACACTAGGGGCAATGAAAAATAGCCTGACGCGAGTATCACAGCGTATTGCTGAATATATCCTGTTTCATCCTGTTGAAGTCACTCAGCTTTCCATCGCACAACTTTCCCAAGCGACTAAGGCGGGTGAGGCAACTGTAGTGCGTTTTTGCCGCACTTTAGGCTATAAGGGCTTTCAAGACTTTAAAATGGATTTAGCCATTGAAATGGCGACATCGGATAGTGAAGAATCACCAATCCTTGATGCTGAAGTTAGCCATCAGGATGATATCCATACTATAGGTTTAAAATTACAAGCAACCATCAATAATGTGTTATCAGAAACATTAAATTTACTTGATATGACGCAAGTTCAAGATGCTGTAAATGCGTTGCTATCATCGAATTATGTTTTTATCTGCGGTGTGGGTTCCTCAGGGATCACAGCAGAGGATCTAAAAAATAAACTGATGCGTATTGGATATCGAGTGGATGCTGTTACCAATAACCATTTTATGTATATGCAGGCTTCCTTATTGAAACCGGGTGATATCGCGATTGGTATCAGCCATTCCGGAAACTCACCGGAAACAGTTCATGCACTGAAACTTGCAAAAGAAGCAGGGGCTACCACAATTGCGCTAACGCATAATTTAGGTTCACACATTATGGAATATGCCAATTATTATCTGATTAATGGTAATCGACAGGGGAAATTACAAGGTGATTCTATTGGTACAAAAACAGCACAACTGTTCGTTTTAGACTTACTATATACCCTACTTGTCCAAGCTCAACCTGAAATGGTCAAAGAGCAAAAACTGCGTACACTAAATGCATTAAAAAATACCAATTCAGCATGAGTTTATAATCAGTGTTATGTGGTCTTGAACAAAAACCAGCTAAAGATCACACTTTCATTTTTCTCTTTCTTTAACGCTAATTTCATTATTGCGTTCTGAACGATTGAGCCTTAATATAGAGTAAAACTCCATATTATAATAAATAAAGAAATCAACCTCCAAAAAGGAATGATAATGAAAAAACTCTCTGGATTAATCGCTGCACCTCATACACCTTTTGCTGCCGATGGAAGTATTAATTACCCTGTCATTGATAAAATTGCAGAACATCTTATTGCAAGTGGTGTCACTGGTGCTTACGTATTAGGAACAACAGGAGAAGGTATCCATTGTTCTGTCGAAGAACGCAAAAAAGTCGCTGAATGCTGGGCTGCTGCCAGTCAAGGACAACTAGATATCATTGTTCATACAGGTGCACTCAGTATTGCAGACACTATAGAGCTATCCCGTCATGCTGAAACGTTAGATATTCTAGCTACATCAGTAATTGGTCCTTGTTTCTTTAAACCAAGCAATGTAGATGACTTAGTTGAATATTGTCGTTTAGCAGCGATGAATTCGCCTTCTAAAGGCTTTTATTACTACCACTCTACTATGTCAGGTCTAAACATTGACATGGAAAAATTTTTACAAGCGGCAGGAAAAACAATTCCGAATTTATCCGGAATGAAATTTAATTCTCCTGATATGTATGAATTTCAACGTTGTTTACGTGTTGATGGCTGTAAATACGACATTCCATTTGGTGTAGATGAATTTATACCGGCAGGGTTAGCTTGTGGGGCGTTAAGCGCTGTAGGAAGCACCTATAACTATGCGGCTCCTTTATATCTTGAAATAATTGAGAAATTTAACACTGGTGATTACGATGGTATCGCTGCATGTATGGATAAAGTAATTGCAATTATTCGTGTGCTGGTAGAATACGGTGGTGTTGCTGCAGGTAAAGTTGCAATGCAATTACATGGTATTGATGTTGGTGACCCCCGCCGTCCACTACGCCCATTAACTGCAGCACAAAAAACGGATGCATTAGCAAAATTTAAAGCGGCCGGTTTTCTATAATTAACTTTACTCTTGTTGAGTATTAACAACACAAGCTTATTTTTTTACATCTCCCCCATTTGAT
The DNA here is from genome assembly GCF_032706145.1 of Providencia sp. PROV040. Classification (NCBI taxonomy): domain Bacteria; kingdom Pseudomonadati; phylum Pseudomonadota; class Gammaproteobacteria; order Enterobacterales; family Morganellaceae; genus Providencia; species Providencia sp. PROV040. The sequence goes on from NZ_CP120530.1 coordinate 4,123,828, forward strand.
GATGACAGTGGCCTTCGAAGTGAAAGCCACTCTTTATTTCTTAAAATATTCCCCCAATCAGTTATCCGATTAAGCTGAATAACATCATGTGTAAAATCAAAAAAAGAATATATTATCACCTATATAAGCAAATCATTTTTTATTACAGATAATTATATTTTACTACACTTGATTTTTTTATTTTTAGCAGTGAATAATGCAACCGCCCCCTGAATATTAACAGAAACATCTTCAAACAAAGAAGCAAGTGTCGTTTCAAGTGAATCCGCAGAGTCATAAACATTGCTAAAAATTCCTTTTTTATTATAGACTGACATTAGCTTACTTCCAAAACGATTATGCTTAACCCCCTTTCCAAGAATAGTCGCACCATATAAAGTGCCATCATCCTTAAGTGTTTCACTGATATTTATTATCGCTTGTTTCTTATCACTCATTTTCCCTGGCAAGCAATGTAATAAATAAAATATGGATACTGAATCAAATGCCCCTCTCAACTCACCAGTAAATCTGTTAAAAATATCATGACAGAAACAAGAGTTTAATTTCTCATCATAAATATATTTTTTAGCATATTCTAAACTGTGAATATTAAGATCGGAAAGTGATATTTTATTAATTTCATCTGCAGCTTTTTTTAAATAAAAACCAGTCCCAACACCAATATCCATATGGTTGTTACCAAGATGAGATTTAAAGTGAGGAATTAAAAATTCATCAGTATTACAACGCCATGCATAGTTATTAGATATATTTAGTACCCACCAATCATATAGAGCCAAAGAGAGAGGTGTATATACTTTAGAACCATCATTTGTGTTCAATGACATAAAATCTCCATAATGGAAAAAATATATATTATTTTTTTATTATTTATTTTAATAGTCGAAAATAATGAGTGATAAGTCAGGTTATCATATGCTATAAGTGTAGGATTATATACTTGGTATTATTCAGAGTTATTTATATCACATCTTTAATCGGAAAAAACTCTGACAATTTCACACATGCGCCATAAAATCATCTAAAGCTATATCTCCATCTATTCGCCCCATTCACACCATAGCCTAACAAAACAAATCAAAAAACCAATAAATATGCATATCATCTTTGGTATGCTTCATCTGTGATAACCATAAACCATATGTCTTTCTAAATAATTTATCAGAAACCATTTACACAGATACTGGATAAAACCCACAAGATCATGAAATACAAAATAACGAGATGTAATCATAACGATTAAAACGGACATAATTCACGCAAGTAAATTAACAAGTTATATTTTTATTGTCAGTTTACCTCTTTCGAAGTATTTTCATTGAGCTAACGCTGTGTGGAAAATTATCTGCATTTCCCTTTCCTGAAGAGCGGGTATAATAGTTACCCTGAAAGTTTTTTTGAAAAACCGCATTGCCCATCCATCCGGAATATCAAGCGACATGATCTTGTTATCAAAATTATATGTACTAAAATCATCAATACTTTCATTTACCAGCAAATACTGACCTGTTTGATCAAATCCATGAAATAATGCAATGGCAGAGAGCCTCTGGTGACAACTATCTCCATTACTCAGTGTCACAGTTGCTGTAATCTTTTGGTGTACAAAAATACTCTTACTGCCCTCTTTATTTTGACAAGATTGACTGGCATTGAATTGTGCTTGTATTTTTTACATCAACACTGGCATACATCTCGTTAAATGGGGTTAATACACGCCCGATTATCAGGGTAAGAGTACATAGAGGAATTCACCGTCACGTGAATATTATCAGCTATTGCAACCAAAGGTAGTCCTATCAATAAAAACAAACCTATAACTCGTTTTTTCATATTAAATTCCAAATCTATTTTCACCTCTGCGGATCAAGGGGACCTGTATCTGGGCTATACCGAATCAAATGTCTTCCCCATATGCTTTACAGCTTTCAATTGATCATCATTCTGAATTAATCTGCCCTTTTTCAGATAGTTAATTTTTCAGCCATCAATTGTGCTTCATCTTCGCTGTGAGTCACTAACAGTGCTGTTTGCCTGAGAGGGTAGATTTCATAGACCACCCCACCCGAGCTGAATTATTTACCGTGGTGGGGTGTCAGCTCAGAACATGGCAATCAATGTAGAAAAAAGGGGCATATTATGGGTCTTGACAAAAAGATAAAATAGATTTACTTTGAAAATCAATTCATTAAATAGTTTAATGTTCCCGAGTCTGGGCACCACATATTTAAAGAACCCGCCCCAAAAGGCGGTTTTTTGCTTTTATATTTCTAAGCTCAAGTTGAGTACTCGGCTAAAGAATCTGAAATCTATAATCTTTTTTTTATCTAACCTAAACACTTATTTCTATACCCTTTCGGTCTACTAGACATGGTTAGTCCGCCACTATACAGAATATTGATATACAATCAGCTATAATATAAAGTCAATTAACTTGACTTATACCAAATAACCAGGAATTACCTAAAAAAAACCAAACACTAAAGTTTATAATTAGATTATTATTCTCGCCCTTTTCTCATTTCATCCATTAGACAGCCAAGCTTAACTCATATTACGTGTTTTTATTAGCCTATTGTCTTATCTAAGAACCTAAAAATAAGTTTTTATATTAATAGTTATGAAAATAAATCATTAAAAAACCACAATATCATTTTTTATTCCTAGCTATTGAGCTAAAAAAATAATCAAATACAATATTAATCAATAAGTGCTAATAATAATTTGTAATAAAAAGGTAACTAAGCCTTAATGTAATAAAACCTACTCAACCTTACCGAACAACTCACAATTTCTGCTTAACATGTTGTTAAGTAATAAAAATAGCCCCATAAAACAAAGTGCAAATAACTATAATGTTTAGAATAAGACTCTGCATATGAACCTAAAATAAATGACTTAATCTTATTTAAAACTTTCAATTAAGGAATACCTTATATTCTAAAATTTTCTTTTCGTCATAATTTACTCTTAGCTATAAAAATAGTTTTATGAATCAATGATACTAGGGTCAAGTTTCCTCATGAAAAAGAAAAAAGATACAACTTATTATATCAGCCAACTAGTTGGTAAATGCTTACAAGAATACCGGCAAGAATTAGGAATTAGTGGTGAGAACATTGCGAAAGAGTTAGGCATTAGCCAACAGCAATTATCGCGCTATGAACGAGGAGAGAATGCGTTAACCGTAGATGTATTGTTTAAATTTATTCTTATACTCGGTATTAATTTCCCAGATTTTTACCATAGGCTATTCTATGTCGTGAGTCATCATCCTAAACTTTCACACTATATCACTAATTTAAATGGTTTTGGCTGGGAATTAGATGATTTGAAAGACTACTATAATTCAGCAATTGTATAACCTTTAGCGTAAAGAAATATTGTTTAATTTGTTTATTTTATATTATTATGAAAATCATGGAGTTTGCCTATAATCGATGAGAACAGCGCTATGCCTACCCCTTCTCCGACTGCATTTTCAAGGATAACTCGCACATCAGGACGCACGAATAGCATACTTACCATTGCTTTTCCTTTGTTATTTATTCTAATAACAACATTGATTTGGAGTGCAGAGCGAATTGTTCAACAAGAAACTAAACGCCTAGAAGTCGATTTTAGGTCACTAATAGGCTATATCAATGAACAAGAAAAGTTTTTACGATCTTTAAATAAGCAAAATCAAGATTTAATAGAGTTAGTTGAAAGCCGAACCTATGCAATACAAGAACAGTTCTTACCAACAAGGTCGCCATTATATCTACTCGAAGGTAAAGAATCTTTAGTTGCAATGCCATTTACCCTAGCTTGTGACAAGAGTTTAGAGTGTTCCAACGTTCCCAGTATATTATTTTCTTTAGGGGCCTATTTAGCTGATTACTATTCTACTTTTTGGGGAGGCTCATATTTTCCAGCTGCTGCAGTATTTTTTGTCAACGAACACGACCAAATTAGTATCAGCGTTCCTTCCGTTGGAACAGTTTTAGGAAATGAATCTATTTCTCCAAATTTGTATTACTCCGTCATTGATAGTATTAGAAAAAATTTACCTACTATTCATGCTCAATTTTTAGAATCACAAGAAAGCGATTCAAAAGACATTATCTGGTTACGTCCTGAGCCATTTGATCATATTCTCATTGGGATCATCCCTGCTGGTTTTGATGAACATTTATGGCAGAATGCTCACATTTCTCCTAAAAATATTTATGCAGTCAGTATGTTAAGCCAAGCAAGGCTTAGCGTGCTGGAGCGAATGTTAAACCCCACACTCACACATCAATTTTGGCTGATTCATGCAAAATATGGTCAGCTACTTGGAACAACCCAAGCACCTGAAGAAGAAGCATTAGAAGGTATTTTCTATACCAGAGATGGCCTAGTTCTTAAACTTTCATCTAAAACTGATGAATGGACTGGATATTATAGAATTAGTTATGCGGCTTTTTTTGAAGACAACCTGTGGCTTCCTATCAGTTTAGTTATTGCACTTTTCTTTAGTTTATTTTGTGGATGGGGATATCACCGCTGGTACCAACGAAAAATATTACAACCCGCAATAGACTCCCAGCAAGCTATCTTAGAAAATGAATCTTTTAACCAAACACTTATTGCGACAACCCCTATCGGCTTATGTGTAATAGATAAAGAAACCCAGCAGTTACGCTTTGCGAATGAGTTAGCTCGTTATTGGCTAAAAATAACCAATATATCTACTCCCCACGACTCAAATGAATATAATGAATTACTTATCAAGGTTCTTTCTGACACAGAACAGGTTAAAACTAATTTAAAGTCTGGGGAACATGTTCTTTATGTCGTAAGCACAGCAACTTATTACCAGCAGCGCCCTGTTATTTTATGCGCATTTACTGATATTACGATCCAAGCAGAAACTGAAAAACAACTTGATGATGCTAAGCGACTTGCAGAAGAAGCCAACCGAGCTAAATCCACATTTTTAGCAACAATGAGCCATGAAATACGAACCCCACTTTATGGTCTAATAGGTACATTAGAATTACTGGCAAATACCTCTCTTTCATCTCAACAAGCTCACTTTATTGATCGAATATCAACAACATCCCAATTACTTATGCAGTTAATTGGTGATATTTTAGATATTAGCAAAATAGAAGCTAATCAAATTCAAATTCATAATCAACCATTTGATTTATTAGAATTAGTGCAACAAACTGTTCAGTTATATCAAGGAATTGCTCAGCAAAAAGGGTTGCTCCTATTTGCTATTATTGACCCAAATGTACAAGCAAATAGAGTTGGTGACTCTGCCCGACTGCAACAAATTTTAGGTAATTTACTCAGTAATGCGATTAAATTTACCCACAGAGGTACTGTTACTATTGAACTTAAAAGAAGTAATAAAAATAATATATTACTACGTGTCAGTGATACAGGTGTTGGAATTAGCCCTGAACAACAAATAAAATTATTTGAGCCATTTTATCAAGCTCATTCAGAAATTCATGCTTATGGTGGTACTGGCTTAGGCCTATTTATTTGCTCTAAGCTTATCAAATTGATGGATGGGCAAATAAGCTTACAAAGCGAAACTGGAGTTGGTAGCTCGTTTCTCGTGACACTACCTTTAGCACTCGATATACAGCAAACACACTGGCTATCACTCAAAAACACCAATATTTGGTTGCAAACCCCAAACCCATTATTGACTGAAAATATAACGCAATGGCTAAAACGTTGGGGGGCCAATGTATATTTCACAGAAAATAGCCTCCCCATAGATACCTCATCCGTTATTGCCGTCGGCATCTTAATTCCATCGTTTCCTCTGCCAACTAATTGGGATGGGCAACTATGGGTAAGCACTGAAATGAATTTCAGACTATCCGAGTTAAATCAGCAGTTATTCTTACTACAAAATAATAAAGAACCGATACCCCTTATTTGTCCAACATCTCGTATACAAACTCATATGCATAAATACCCGCTTCGCGTTTTAATTGCTGAAGATAACCCCATTAACCAAGTTGTTCTACAAGAGCAACTTGAACTACTTGGTTGTAAGGTATTTATTGCCAATGATGGTGAAGAAGCGTTGGTGATCTGGGATAACGAAATTGTTGATATCATCCTTACAGACGTTAATATGCCTTATCGTAATGGTTATGAGCTTGCACAGCAGCTGCGCAGTGAAGGCGAAACATGCCCGATTGTTGGTGTTACTGCTAATGGATTAAAAGAAGAAGAAGAGCGATGCCTAGAATCTGGAATGGATTCATGGCTTGTAAAACCTATAGAGCTAGAAACCTTAGTTCAATTGTTCAACCGTTTATTCCCGATTTACTCCTCCTCAGCTTCAGAAATGGGGCCAATAAAAGTGATTAACCCGCTAAATGGGGAAGATAGAGAAAAAATTATTCGTCATTTTGTGAGCGATATTACTCGATTTTGCCAAGCGGTTGAAAATAACAACACAGAAGAATTAAAACAGTTATCCCATCGTATCCGTGGTGCATTAATTAGTGTTGAACAACGTGAGTTAGCTAATCAGCTTCGTGAGTTTGAAACAGCATTAGATTCACGGACATCAACATACATTGATACCCAGATTAGTCAGAATATCTGCAACCAATTAGCTAATTGGATAAAAAAAATTAGTCAAACAAATGATGTGTGAGGCAATAACTAATTAACGCTTGATTATTATCAACACCCAATTTACGCATTGCAGCATTTTTCTGTAGGCTGATAGTTTTATCACTGCGGTTTAATTGCTTAGCAATATCAACAATAGGCTTACCTTGAACAAAAAGGCGCAGTACCTCAAGTTCACGAGGTGATAATGTCTTTACCCTATCATTTAATGTTACTGCATTACGGCTTTTTAATGTCGTTGTCATATCTGCAACAGGAACACGATATTGGCGACCTTGCCCCGCTAATGTGATAGCTTTCATCAGGTCACCTAATGGTGCCTCTTTTGACACCACCGCACTCACCCCAGAATCATATAACATTTGTACAATCATTGGGTTAGAAACCATCGTTAATACAATCACTGCAATATTTGGATATTGGCGACGTAAAAATTGAATATAATTCTGTCCATCGCTAGATTGGGTATTATTAGGCATCATATAATCAGTTACGATCACATCAACCTCATTTTTTTTCAAAAAAGCAAATAGTTCAGCATCCTGAGTGTAAGCACCTAAAATGTCTAAATTCATTGATTGAGAAAGTGTATCTTTCAAACCTGAAAGCACAATGGGATGATCATCAACTAATACTAATTTGAGTTTTTTCATTTAATAATACTCAGCATCAGAATATGTATATTCAATATAACACCATAGAAAAAATGTCAATTAACACTCTTAATATGAAACAACAACTCGAACTGTTTTAGAAAACGGACCAGAAGCGATAGTGCTGCCCGCTATCTTGCTTAATGTCGCAGTAAAAGGGACATTAATCGGTGATTGTGGCATGATTTCACCAATACTGTAGCTTTCATTATAGTTAATATCAGTTGAATTACGGGTTAATAGTGTTTGTAACCCATTGCCCATATCAAGATATTTTCCACCTAGCACCGTATTATTATTGGGTTCAAAACGTACTGATATATTTAGCCCTGTTTCGCAGTCTTGTGGCACTGACATACCTAAATTAAAAGTTCGGCTAACCACTTCTCCCGCATTCATTTGTTTAGGTGAAATTGAGTCAAAGTTTACACTTCCCCCATTAGAAGCCGTGATATTCACCGCAGGTGCAGGGCAGAGCAAGGTTAAGTTACCTTTAATGCGCACATAAGTTGGCCCGCCTAAATCCTTACCTAAATAATCCACATGGGTTCCTAATAAAAATAGCCCTGTATCAAAAGGTTTAAGAGCGTTTGCCCCCTTATAAACATAAAAGTTATACATGAAAGCGATATTGCGTGTAATTCCTGTTTCTGGTTGACTCCAATACCCCAAATAAATATTTGGAACAGTTGGGTTGGTTATCGTTACTGGACTAGGAGATGAAATTGCATTTTGTTGCGTCACACTGACACCACTATTAATCAATAATGTTTTAATTGCAGTTGGCATTGTATTTTTAAAGTAAACGGCATTAGTTGTACTTGATGAGCCAGTAAACTCACATCTCACTGATATATATGAGCTCAATGCTGATGTCAATAAGGTACCATTTGGAATTGAAGTACTACTATTTGTAATATCAAAGGTTAATTCTTGTTCTATAGTTGTAGCTCCTGAACTCGGTATACAATTATTAACCGCAGCTACTGATTGAAAACTTAGCAAAAATAAAAATAATATAGCAAATGAATTTATTTTATTAAAAATTAACATAATTTATCTCTTATCCTTTTCATTTGATAAGGAGCAAGTTGTATTACATGTATATTTCAATAAGTTTGGTGTTCCATAATCATCAATATAAGTAATAACCATTTTCGGCGATTTCACTTGTTTATCTGATAGAAAATATGTTGAATTGCTATTTGGCTTTATGACAATTTCTTTAAAATCAGGAACTTTAGATTCATTATCATTAACATTAATCACAACAATGTGATAGGGTGTCTGGTTAGTTAATTTTAACGAGTTTCCCATTTTTTCCACTTTCAATTCTTTCTGCCAGTCATTGTTAGGGTATTTTTTCAATTCACTTGGACGATAAAATAATTTAAAGCGTGATTGAATAACAATTTCAACAGCATTTTCTAGTTTAGTTTTCGGTGGAATACCCAAGACATTAAAGTAAAATAAAGACTCTTGGTTGTTCGGTATTTTCACGTCATTTTTTGATAAACTAATTCTAACCTGTTTCTTTTGATTCGCTTCAACACGTTGCAGTAAAGGCAAAGCAATTAGTGGCTCTGAAATTTTTTCACCATTTTCATTCTCGACCCATGACTGAACTAAATAAGGGTCTTTTTTATCAATATTCTCAATCACAACGCTAACACCTTTACTTGCTTCATCATAAATAACGCGAGTACGGTCAACAGAAATTGATGCATGTGTGTATGTGCTAATCAAGATTAAAGCACTTATTATTAATTTAAATTTTTTCATGATTTTCTATTCTTTATTACAGGTTATATTCTTACTGGCTAAATGGCTTTGTTTTCCTAACATAATTCGACATGACTGGTCACCACTCCATTTAACCGTTAATTTTTGATCTGGTTGGAAGCCCGTTAAATAAACTTGCCCTTCCTCTGCAATCATTCCCAATACACTATTATTATCAGAGCCATAAACTAAAGCACCAAATGGGGGCGTATTTCCGTCAGGGAATTTAATTGTAACTAACGCTTTTTCCCCCACTAATGTATTGAGTTTTGAATAACCAACCGCACCATCAGTTAAATTTGATTCAATCACGCTGTCATCAATGCTGACATTGTCTGGTACATTATTAAGGTCTACATACTGGGTCGACCTATAATAGGTTGGAACATTACTAATTGCGGCTAAACCAAACCCATTCGTAACTGATTCATTTTTATTAATTGATACCCCTTTCGCTTTATCTGTATCAATAACCATACGAGCTTGGTTATCATAAACTCGTCGGTGTAAGACTGGGCCTTGGTTGGTAATCGTCAAGGAGCCATCTAGTGACCCACTTAATGTATGGTAATCTTCACCATACGATCCCGTTAGTTGTGCAGTACCATATTGCGTATCACGATAAACGGATGCATTCATTGCCGTATTTTCAAAAAGGTCTTTACTTGATAAACCTAAGCTAACATTATTGTCATTAATTTTAGAATTGTAATTAATATTACTATTATATTTTTTATCAATATCATTATAAGAACTAAAGTATTGAATCCGTGAGTTTCTTTCACCACCAAATGGTATACTTAACGAAAGATATGCTTGCTTAGAGCGTTTACCTTTTACGTAGCTACTTTCACCAATTGATAATGATAAAATCGCATTATTTATAAAACTTGTATTTATGGTTTTATTAAACGATAAATTGAGAGTATTGTTATTTTTTGATTCTTTCCAATAACTTTCCCGTGAGTAACTTAAACTTATATCTGCCTGTAAATCAGGGAGTTGTTGTGTAAAAGAAGTCGTAAATACATTTTTCTGCCGATAATGTGGCGTTAACGGAGTTTCTTTTAAGCTAATATAATCATTCACTGACATAAAGCCTTCATTAGAAAACTGGTACCCTGTTAAATCCAATCGACTTGAATTCGAAAAACGTTTTGCATAATTAATACGGTAACTTTCACCAGTACGTAAAGCGGTATCCTGTAGTTGATTCTTCGACTGTGTAATATCAAAAGATATTGCACCAAAGCGTTCCATATTTACCCCAACACCTGCATTATAGGCATGATATTCATCATTAGAGGTTGCAAAAATACCACCAAAAATAGATAAATTGTTGAGGATCCCCCAAGAAGCTTCAGTTGATATAAAGTCATCATTGATGTTTTTATACCCCATTGGGTCTAACCGGCCTGCATTCAGTTTATATTGCACCATGCCTGGGCGTGTTAAAAAAGGAATATTGGTCGAGGAAACTTGGTACTCACGTATAGAGCCATCTTCTTCTGTAATTTTAACATCAAGAGTCCCTGATAAAGAGGAACTCAAATTATCAATTGAAAAAGGCCCTGGTGCCACTTTCATTTGATTCAAGATACGTCCATTTTGTGAGATAGTGACTGTCGCATTACTTGTCGCGGTTCCTGTGACACTCGGTGCATACCCCCTTAGAGAAGCCGGTAGCATGTTCTCATCCGTAAAGACACTAACGCCGCTAAAGCGTACAGAATCAAATACATTACTTACTGTATAATACTTACCCGCAAAAAATTTTGCGGATAAACTAGGTAAATCTGTAAATAAATAAGTTTGCACCCATTTAAAATTATCATTTTTATTATCATTAAAATCTTTTTGATATTGATAATTACTGCGAACACGCCAACGCCCTACATTCGCACCAATAGAACCGAATGAGCTAAAATTATTAATATCTCGAGTATTCTTATACTTAATATAGTTTTCAACAAAGTTGTAATCCAATACGAGTGCATTAACTCCAACTTCCCGCTGCATGGGCGGAACCCAATTGTCATCAGAATACTGAAAATAAGCTTGGGGTATTGAAAGCATTAACTCTTGCTTTTCATCATCGAATCTTGCCTGAATATTTTTATCCTGTGATGCAAGATCATAACACTGACCATTTTCCCATGTTGGTACTTCTTTAATAAATTCTTCTTTTAACCCAATAACTTCTACTAAGTTTCTAGAAATACAAGGTTGTATATTTTCGTCTTTATTTAAAAAATTTATTTGATCAAAATAATTGATTCTTCGACCATTTACCGATACATTAGAAAAATAAGAACCTTCACTAATTTTATTTTTCTCAAATGCACTTAAATCTATATTAGTATTACCCAAAATAGATAATGCGTCTTCATTAAATTGAACAGAATCCGCATTAACATAGTAAGTGTAAAATAATAAACTAGATACTAAACTAGTCACTATGTTTTTATTAAAATTGTTCTTTTTCATTAGCCGCAATATTCTATAATGGATTTATTGAATGAACTCATATAACTGAAAATGCTGTGAAGCAATTGCTATACACAGCATAATCAGCAAATATAAGATTTATTATTTTTTTAATGTTTTTATATTAATACTTATTGGTAATCTAAAACGTAAGCGACTGTAGATTTAACAGAACCGGCTGTAGCTGCACCTAATGCCTGCATACGAGCAGATAAATTAATAACATTTGTCCCTGCGTTTAAGCTTTGCTCAACAGTATCATTTGTTTTTAAATTTGTTCCACTTGCATTTTGGAATAACACACCAACATTGGTAGCAGTACCAGTACTTGCCCATAAGGTGCCAGCTGCATCCATTTGGCCCGTAAATTTAACTGTTACTTTAGAATAATCAGTACCACTTGCGGTAGGGTCCAAAATACAATCCGTTAATTCTAATGTGAAATCAACATTTGGACCTTGTGAACCAGCTGTTTGTAATGATGCCGCTGGAACAGAACCTAATTGAACTTCTTTGTTAACAGAAGAAGGAGCAATGGTACAAGCACCAGTATTCACAGTACCATTGAATTCAATAGTACCGCTTCCTACATCCGCAGCAAATGAAGTTGATGCAGCAGTGAATGTTAATGCGATAATTGAAGATGCTAATAGCGTCTTTTTCATTTTAAACCCTTATTTCATGATATTATTAATATATACTAAGGCAATACCTTAGTTGGTACACAGCCATATCAATAGTTTTATTGATATAACTAGAATTTAGTTAACTTTATTCTTATCATTATTTTAATGACTTGAGATGTTCGATAACATGTGAAGTAATATAACCACTAATATGAACCGTAAATATAAGGAGATCCTTAAAACAAATACTAACCTTCATTTTTTTTATTGTTTGAATAAAAACCATGACTTAATAATGAGTTATATTCAGAGGTCCAGCTATTTGATTGTTCTAAATCTATATCTTCAAGGAAATAATGAACACTGACTTTAAGGAAGTCTGCAATCATAACTAAAGAATCAATATCTATTCTGTTAATACCTCGTTCATAGCGAGAAAACTGCTGTTGACTAACATTCAAAGCCATTGCCACTTCAGTTCCTGTTAATCCATACTCCCTTCTAAGCTTCTTTATTCTGCTCCCTACTATTTTGGCAATAGGATATCTAGCTGCCATTTTTATTTCCTTTCTGAAAAATACAAAGTAGATACTGAATAACGTAAGAATAACTAACTGCGAGCAATACTAATTAAATAAAATAAAAATAACAAACTCACATACGAGTAATAAATAAAACCAAACATTAATTTTATTTATTGAAAATGCTGATTATTAACTATTAATATCTGGTTACCCTTAATATAAGTAAGGTTTATGAAACAATGTCTAACGAACTCGTCATTTTTCGGGTAAACACCATCACTAAATATAGTTACTTATCTCATATATTTAAAAAAAACAGTTTTTTTATCCAACAAGTCTTAAACGTCACATGTCATTAATTAACAAAATGTTAACATTTTCTTTTTAATGGAATTTTATATCACCAAAACTTGGCTATACCCGTACCTAAAAAAATAATAAACTTTAAGACTATAAACCTTCTTGAGGCTTTATTAAGCCCTTAACTAAATGCCCTACCTATTGAAGTTATTAAGATTATTCATTCCTACATTCTTTAAATATTTCGTTATTATCCATATCATTTTTATTAGTTAACTATAATAGAATAAAAAAATGGAATAAAAACAATATTCTCAAGAATCGTAGAAATGTTTTAAATTCTTAAACATGGTGCGCCAAGTACACCTGAATTTAAGGCAGCACTAAAAGCAGAGTCTTTTGGTCGGCGCCTCCTAGTTAGTATGAATTTTTTACCTTCGTTTTTGGCATCTTCAACTAATTTTCTCACTAGCTCTAGATTACTCGGTTTTATCAGAAAGTACTCCATTTTCAATATTCCATTAATTCGTTCCGCTAAAGCATTTTGGCAACAATCGTAGCTATCTATTATAGAATATTGAATATTATGTTCTTTATGTATTTCCTGATACTCCGAAGAACAAGATTGTATCCCCCGACCTTAATGATGGATCAGCTTTCTTTCGCTCCTCAATCCTATCCAGTATTTTGTAATAGGCCTGTCGACTGATTTGCATAAAGTGACAAGCTATTGTTACGTTGAGGTTGTAATCCTTTTTTCTTTAATAATAGAAAACCCACATTTTCATCCCATATTCGCCCTAGAAATGCATGGGATAAATAAGACCATAATAGATTTAGAAGACATAACAAATACTAACCAATTGTTTTGTAATGAATTTTGTTTTATCTACTTTACCGGATAAAAATAAGTGAAAAATAACTGAATATCACCTTCATTTAATCCCATCAAAAATAACATTAAAAAACAAATGATTAGACTTGTTTTTTATGCGAATGAATTAATCTAACGCGATAAAGTCATTTCAAACTCATAAACGGATGTAAATAAATATCTCAATAACTCGGTTTTTGATTATTTAAGATATATTTCACTGCCCAAATACTCTTGTAATGCGTTTATTTGTTTTTATGGGTTATGTTGGCGTTTAATGCTTATGGTGAGTTGTTTTTTGGCTTAAAGATCTGCATTCAACGCCTTAACGCGATGCTAGTGATAATGTTAATAAATATTTCGTTTTTTATTTTCTTTTAATTTCAATGCGTTAATTTAATATATTTCGTTACATTCTACCGGCGAAATACATACTTTAGCGATATCTGATTACTCATTTTATGGATATTATTTGTTTCGTTCTTCACAACAGATAAAAATTTTTAATTAAATGACTTAATATAAGGTAGATAACATGAATAAAACTTTAATTGCATTATGCTTAGCGTTAACGACAACTTCTATTTCTGCAATGGCTGCGGATGCCGGTTCTGGTAAAATTACGTTTAAAGGCACAATTAATAGCGGTGCATGTACAATTGCACCGACTGATGTGAATAAAGAAGTTCAATTAGGTAATATTGCCGCGGTTAATTTAGATGCTGCTGGTAAAAAAGGCCCACTCAATTCATTTGAATTAAAATTACAAGATTGCCAATTAGACCCAAGTGCTTCAGGTACTCCTTATTCTAAAGTAAAAATTACGTTTAATGGCCAACCTGATGCCACAAACGCATCTTTATGGTCAAGCACGGGTAGCGCAAATAACGTTGCAGTTTCATTCTTAGACAATGCAGGTAAAGCCATTAAACCCGGTGATACTTTAGAGCAAACACTGAAAGCGTCTGACACCACAATTATTTTGTCTGCTCAAGCAGAAGCAACCGGTGCCGCCACTTCAGGTAGCATCAACTCTATCGCAAACTACGTATTAAGCTACGAATAAGATAGCCATCATGCCTAAGCAAAAGCTTTACGCTAATTAGCGTAAAGCTTTGTATTCCCACTATCGATTATCATAAGAGTGCCAACATGTATTTTAAGAAAAAAAATATAGGTTATATTATCTCACTCATTATGTGTGGTGGGTATACAAATGCGGAAACTTTTAATATCAATGCCCTTAATTTGTCTGCAGACGACAATATTGACCTAAGCTATTTTGAAAAAAATAGTTTAAGTGAAGGTTTATATGAATCGGATATTATTTTAAATGATAAAAAAATTATCCGCGGCGAAAAAATTAAGTTTATTAATCATGACGGAACGATTGAGCCGTGTATTACGGCACAATTAATAAAACGTTTTCCCTTAAATGAAGAAGCGAAAGAAATATTACTTTCGTCTCAAGAAAACGAATGTATTAATTTATTCTCTCTCGATAAAAACGTGGCTATCGATTTTAATGATAGCGAACAAGTCCTGAGTATTTCGATACCTCAGAAATATATGGCATCGACTTATTCTTCGTGGGTGAGCCCTGAAATGCGCGATTATGGGATTGCGGGGTTAATTTTAGATTATACGATTAGCGATAATCACTTAATCCGTAAAAACGAAGAAACACGTAACCAACTCTATGCCTTCGGGAATGTGGGCGCTAACTTCGCGCAATGGCGTTTACGGGCAAATTACCAATATGAGAATAAATTGGCGGGCGAAGATGGACGGGGTAGCAAGAAACGCAACTTAGATTGGGACCAAGTCTACGCTTTTAGGGACATTGCCAGCTTATCGGCGAAGTTGTTTGCCGGGGAAATTTTCATTAAATCAGACTTGTTTGATAGCGTGCGTTTCAAAGGCGTGAGCATGTTTACCGATGAAAGCATGATGCCACCGAACCTCAGAGGGTATGCCCCTCAAATTACTGGGGTTGCCGCCTCAAACGCAACGGTCACCTTATCACAAAATGGCCGTATCATCAGCCAAGTGAAAGTGCCGGCGGGCCCTTTTGTGATTAAGGATTTAAGTCAATCCATCATGGGCACCATTGATGTGACCGTGGCAGAGGATAACGGTAAAGAAACGAAATTCCAGTTTACGACAACCAATATTCCGTTTTTAACCCGTAAGGGGCAAGCGCGCTACACCTTGAATTTAGGTCAGCTATCCCCGAAAAATGGCACCCATACTAACGACAATTTTATGACTGTCGAAAGCTCTGTTGGGGTGTTTAACCATACCTCTGTTTTTGGCGGAATCGTGGCGACATCAGGGAATAAATATAAAGCCATTAACCTCGGCATTGGCCAAAATATCGGCTTTTTAGGGGCTTTTTCGGTGGATATCACCCAATCTTACGCCGACACCTTATTGGGGCGTGAGAAAGGCAAAAGCTACCGTATTAACTATGCCAAAGATTTACCGAGTATTGATGGGCAGTTGACATTAACCGGGTACCGTTTTGCCGACAGAACCTTTAACTCTTTATCCAATTTTGTTGAGCAAAACTTTGTCGACAGACAAGATATCGATACCAATAAAGACAAACATGTTTTTTCATTGTCTTACGCTCAGCAATTACGTGGAATGAATGCGAGTGCGAATATCACCGCATCACGTAAAACCTATTGGAATGGTAAGCAAAATAACTATTTCAGTGTGGGGCTCAATAAATTCTTCGATGAAGGCGTCATGAAAGGTGGGAATATCTCCCTGTCTTTAAACCAAGTTCGTGGGGCGAATAATAAAACGGATAACCAAGTGTATTTATCCGTCAGCAAACCATTAAGTACTGAAAACCAAAATGCATCAATATCGTATTTCGCCTCTTACAGTGACAGCAACAAGCGCTATGCAAATAACGTGAATTACAGTCGTCATGTTGATAGCAACACGAACTATAATTTAACCGCATCGACCCAAGATGGGTTATCGGAAGGGATGGTGAGCACCTATGTGTCACACAGCGCGGATGCCGGCCAAGTCCAAGTGACGGGGTCATTATCGGATTCCATGACGTCACTAAGTATGACCATGAGTGGCTCGGTGACTGCGACACAGCACGGTATTTCCGCGCACCGTTTAACCTATCGTGACCAATCTCGCTTAGTGGTTGATGTGCCAAATGCGCAAGGCGTGATGATTGAAAATGGCCATGCGACGACGAATAGCCGCGGGTTAGCCACCATCAGTAACGTTCCGACCTACTATAATATGGAATACAAGGTGGATGTGAACAACCTGCCAGACACGGTAAACATTGATGATAATGTTTTAGCGTCTACACTCACTGATGGGGCAATCGGTTATGCTAAAATGGATGCAGATATTGGTAAGTCACTGATAACACGAATTAAGCTGGCTAATGGTCAATACCCACCATTAGGCTCAGTGGTGAAAAATAACGTAACGGGTAAAGTTTCAGGCATTATTGCTGAATCCGGTATCGTCTACTTAACCGGGTTGAACATGGGCGACCAACTTAGCGTTAACTGGGGAGATGCACAAGCGTGTACGTTCTTAGCGGACAGTCTCCTGGCTAAAAGTAGCGATTCAATTGCTTGTCGTCACTAATGTGATTTCAATGGGTGAAAAAATGACATTATTTAAAAAAGTACTTTCCGTTGTTTTACTCTCAAGCGTCATGAGCCAAGCGTATGCCGTTCTTGGGTTAGATAGAACCCGTGTTATTTTTAATGAAGCCGATGGCGGAACCAGTATCGTTGTTGAAAACCAAGATACCGCCTCTTCGTTTTTAGCGCAGACATGGATAGAAAACCAAAAAGGTGAAAAGCTGACTAACTCACTAGTGGCGTTACCTTTTTTACAAAAAATTGGCCCTAAACAGAAAAAACAAATCAAAATTGCGTATATGGATGGGCAAAATACCTTACCCACGGACAGGGAGAGTCTGTTGTATTTCAATGTATTAGGTATTCCACCGCAAGGTAAAGAAGCGAATGCGGTTCAGTTTACTATCCAATCACGCTTAAAACTGTTTTATCGCCCAAAAGGTATTGACTACACAGTCTCTGCCGAGAAAGATTTTCAGCGCGATTTAAAAGTCACAAAACAAGGTGGACAGATTACGTTGTCGAATCCAACCCCGTTTAATATTGTGATCACCAATATCAATGTTGACCAAAGTAAAGATAAAAATTTCCCTGAAGTGCTTGTCGCCCCGTTCAGTGATTCGACCGTGACATTGAAAAACCCGGCATGGAACAGTTTTGAAGTCGCTTATATTGATGACTTCGGTGGTCTGAAATTTAATAAATACCAGTGTGCCGCAGCACAGCCTTGCCAATTATTGCCACAGGCGAAATAAAAAATACAAATGTGGGAGCTTACTGAAATGAAATTTAAAAAACGGTCATGGCAAAGTGGCGTGTTCTTTCTCCTTCTGATGTCAACTTCTGCCGCGTATGCCGGAGTGACATGCCGACCGGGTAATAGTGTACCCGGCTCGACGGGAAATGCGTGGAACCCACTCCCTGAAGTCTATATTGATATGAATACAACCCCCGGCACCGTTGCTCCCGGCACGCTATTGGGCTCTGCCAGTAGTGGTTTCTTTTCATGGGCTTGTGTGTTTTCAGGCTCAAAGGCGGAGCGGACAATTTGGTTTAACAACCAAACGCCAACAACCATAAAAAATACACTTAAAAACAGCGGTGTTAGGCTTTATCAGGACAGTATGTATAGTGGCTCTGTTGAAATAACTGCGGCCAACACCCCGCAGTTAGAAGTGGGCGTCTGGGAAGCGGGCCCTAAAAATGTGCTATTTGGTTACACGTATCGAGTGGTCAGAGGTACGGGAGAGTTAAAATCTTTTGATACCGGTGTTTTTAATGTTGGTTATCACAGTGATTACCAGAGAAAAAGTTTAGGGGATATCTATCAGGCGAGGATTATCGGGAAATTGGTGAACTATTGCCCAACACCGATTGTCCGCATGAGCGATAAAGTGGTTGATTTTAAAGAGCTCACGGCTGAAAATTTTGAAGGTGGTCAAACAGTTAGAGAAAACTTTTCATTAGATTTAGTGCCCGATTCAACGTGTGATGCGGCATTAGAAGTCAGTGTTGCGTTCCAAAGCAACAGTGGCGTGATAAATAAAAAGTACATCGTCTTTAACAATGGCCTACAAGCTGCAATTACAGACAGAACCAATAACCAACAGGTTGCGTTTGATCAGTATTATTATAAAGGGAGTATCAGTAAACAACAGCCCGGCTATTTCCCTTACAGTATCGAGTTATCCAAGAAAGATGCTGAAGCCATTAAATCAGGGCAGTTCAGTAATACCGTGAATGTTTTATTTACTTACCGTTAGTAAGTTTCAGGTTTGTATTAAGTCAATATCACTTCTATGCGGTGGTATTGGCTTAGCCTAAAATGGCGGAGAGATAATGAGGTTTTTCTGGTTTAAAATTACACAGGCATTTTGTGTTGTTTTTGATGGAATTATTTAATTTAGGGTAGTATTCAATAATTCCCTAATGACTATTTAGGGTCAGCAGTTTGAGATACTAAAGGCGTCTTTTTTTATGTTTTAAATCACAATGTTATAAGAAATCTTCTACTTTTCCGTTAATACATTTCAATCCAACTCATCCTACATCAAGTATCTGTTATTGGTATCTCTTGATTCAATTAAAGCCGTAGAGAATCTGTACCCTTTTATGTTGTGGCTCGCTTACAACAACGTGTGATCGTTATTATACGCTATGTGCTACAGAGACGGTGTTCTTAGATAGAGTGGCTTTTATGTATCCAGGGTCACATTTTGTACATTTACTTGGTGAACTCTTGAAAATATCGCCAATAACGCGTGATTACTTGGTCATAATTTCAAGGCGATTTTGGATGAGATCAATAGAATAGGGATATAAGGGTATTTACGATAATCCCACGAACGATAAATAAACCATGGTCAGTTTTACGGGCGAGAAGTGTTTATTAGGAGATCTTTCATGAAATTATATAGCGAAGATTTTTTTATCACACCGCAGCAGCACATTACAGTTGAGCCAAGGGTACCTCAGCCTATTTTTCCTGAACATACACATGATTTTAGTGAGATCTTTTTGGTAACTCAGGGTATTGGCCTACATGTACTTAATGGGAGGCCTTATACATTATGTCCTGGGATGGTGTGCTATATAAAATCCTGTGATTATCACTTATTTGATAATGTTTCCAACCTAAATTTAACCAATGTACTTTATCGCTCAGACTCCAGTTTTACCTATTTAAATAATATCAGTCATTTTTTTCCGACAGATGCTGAAAGAAACATTTCACATTGGCTCTTAAATAAAGAGCATTACAATAAAGCACAACAAATTATTGATAAACTTAACGAAAGCGATGGCTCTGATCTTGCTTATACTGAAAGCCTTTTTTTGCAGTTAATTGTTAATTTACAAGATGGCCGTTATAACCATATTGGTGAAGGGAATAATGAACAACGTATTATCCAGATGTTACGCTGGCTAAATATGAATTTTACCGAAGATGTCGATTGGGGGCATTTAACCACTCAATTTTCAGTGTCATTACGGACCTTTCATCGTTATATGAAAAATAATTTAGGCATATCACCACAAAATTACTTAATAAAGTTGAGGCTATCAGAAGCTTATTACCAAATTCGTTTTTCAGATAAAACCATTACGGATATTGCATTGGAAAGTGGCTTTAATGATAGTGCATATTTTTCGACGTGTTTTAAAAGTGAGTATAATTTCACACCCCGTGACCTGCGTCATTGCAGTAATTAAAAAAGATCGTAATGATCATCCCTACACTTTTTTGAGGTGATCATGATACAAAGCATTCTTTCGATCAACAGCAGTGATTATTTTATTAGGCCTGAAAATACCGTGACGATAGAAATGCGGGATTCTCAGGAAGATTTTATTGTTCATAGCCATAATTTTAATGAGTTTGTGATTGTTTTTTCAGGAAATGGTTTACACCATTGGAATGGTATTGATTATCCAATTACTTGTGGAGATCTGTTTTATATTAATGCGGAAGATTGTCATGGCTATCACTCAGTAAATAATTTAAAACTGGTTAATGTATTATATAAACCTAATGAGTTTCTCATTAAAAAATCTATTGAAAAGTATGTTCCATTAAGTTATCAGCCGATAACATCTAGGCACTGGAAATTGCCGCCTTCCAGCTTATCAACGTTGACGCCCATTATTGAGAAAATGGCATTAGAATGCCAAAAACCGGATATTCCATCTATTCATCTTTGCGAAGGCCTATTTTTACAGTTAGCTATTTATATTTATCGTTTACGTTATCAGCCAGATCAAGCTCCAATAAGTTTATTACACCAAATGGATCAGCTAATAAACTGTTTAAATTTAAGTATCAATACGCCATTTTCATTAGAAAAATTTGCTCAGGAGCATCAGATGTCTGCGCGTTCATTGCAGCGTTTATTTAAGTCGAAAACAGGAATGACGGTAATGGAATATCTGCAACAATTACGTTTGTGCCAAGCGGCGTTATTATTGCGTAGTACCTCGTTGTCGATTAGTGAAGTCGCTGGGCAATGTGGTTATGAAGACAGTAATTATTTTTCGAGTGTCTTCCATAAAAAAATGAAAATGACAGCAAGTGCATATCGCCGTTGTTTTTTACAAAAAGATAAATTGAGGTAAGTGCTAGCCAATAGACTAGCACTGCCTAGGGGGAGATTAGTCTAAATAAAATACCGACCTTAACTCATCACTGATTGGGCTATTGTCAGGGTTTGATGGCATAATATCCGACATATATTTCCACCATTTTTGGCACACTTCCGTTTGTGCAACGCTATCCCAGCGTTCCTGTGATTCAATTTCCACGTAGCCGAATAATAAATTTCGTTTGTTATCTAAGAAAATAGAATAGTGATGTGCGCCATGTTCTTTGAGTGTCAGCACTAATTCAGGCCAAATTTCATCATGTCGGCGCTGATATTCTTGGTGGGCGTCAGGAGCAATTTGCATCACAAATGCTTTTTTTATCATGATATCACCCTCTAATAAATCGCTTGATATAATTCAGTGATGTCTTCTAATGTGGTGTCACGTGGATTACCTCCAGTACACACATCATCAAAGGCGGCTTGAGCAAGGGATGGAATATCTTCCAGTTTCATGCCGATCTCACGCAGTTTTTCAGGAATACCAACGTCCTTGTTTAGCGCAAAAACAGCAGCAATGGCGGTATTTCTGGCTTCTTGAAGTGAAAAGGCATCGATATTTTTTACACCCATAGCACGAGCGATATCTCGATATTTTTCCCCAGTATAATCAGCGTTATACGACATAACATGAGGTAATAAAATGGCGTTAGCGACACCGTGTGGAGTATTGTAAAATGCTCCAAGGGGATGAGCCATACCATGAACTAACCCCAAGCCAACGTTAGAAAAGCCCATTCCTGCCATGTATTGTGCTAGTGCCATCGTTTCAACACCTTGCGGGTCGCCCTTAACGGATTGCCGTAACGAATTGCTGATCAACTCAATGGATTTAAGGTGTAGAGCATCGGTAAGTGCCCAAGCCCCTTTCGTGATATAGCCTTCAATAGCATGGGTGAGAGCATCAACGCCAGTTGCAGCCTTTAAGCTTGCAGGCATGGATGCCATCATTGATGGATCAATAATGGCAACAATCGGAATACTATGGGGGTCAACGCACACAAATTTACGGCACAGATTGTTATCTGTGATGACATAGTTAATCGTGACTTCAGCTGCAGTTCCTGCGGTAGTTGGGATTGCGATAATAGGAACTGCTGGGTTTTGGGTTGGAGCGACACCTTCTAAGCTCACCACATCTTCGTATTGTGGGTTATTGATAATAATCCCAATCGCTTTAGCGGTGTCTTGTGGAGAACCTCCTCCGATAGCGATAAGACAATCTGCATTAGATTGTTTGAAGTGTTTTAGCCCTTGTTGGACGGTATCAATGGTTGGGTTAGGAATAACACCATCATAAATGGCGTAGTCCAACTTAGCGTCATCTAATAATTGGGTGACTTTACTGACTACATTATATTTAACCAGATCCGCATCCGTGACAATCAGTGCTTTGTTAAATTGGCGTTTTTGAATTTCCTCGACAAGGTGGTTAATTGCCCCTTCGCCAAAGTATGAGGTTTCATTAAGTATCATTCTATGGGTCATCGCTGACCTCCCAATCAATTAAAATAAAAAACTGTTACATTAGGCGGCCATTCCTAAGCCAACAATATTTGCCGCTAAGATAATCACTAAACAGCCTAAACATAAAATTCGAACGGGTTTCCTGCCGGTGCCTTTCCATTCTTTTAGCGCTAACCCCACGATACCACCACACAGAACATAGAAGCTCATATGTAGCATCCAGCTCATAAAGCCGTATTGTGACGGGATATTTGCATGTCCCCATGCGTAGAAGAAAAATTGGAAGTACCACATAGCGCCACCCAAAATGGCAAATAAAATATTGCTGACCAGTAGGGCTTTGGGGACAGAGATATCTGATTTGAAAGAGATATCTTTACGATAAATAAGTCTAATAAAACAATAGCCTAAATTGATTAATGCACCGCCACCCATGATGATGACGTAACTTGGTAATGCCACATAAAGAGAAGAAACACCAAGGGCAGCGGAAGCTTCGTGCATAGGGACAGCTGCACTCATTGCGAATGACATACCGGCTGAGAAAATACCGCACATGACTGCTAGTAATAAGCCTTTTTTCAGGTTGAACTCTTCGGCTTGCACTCCGGTCGCTTTTTCTTTCAGTAACCCAGCATAGGAAACGATGGCAACCCCAAGAACAGCCACGAGAACGCCAAGAATTGTTAATTTTCCGCCCGTAGAGGCAATCAATTCGCCAAATGTGCCTTGAATAATTGGGGTCATTAAGGTACCAACAATGAGCGTAATACCAATGGCAATTCCGATGCCCATTGACATACCTAAATAGCGCATAGTCAGACCATAGCCAATATTACCCACCCCCCACATAGCACCAAATAAAAAAACGGGGATCAGAATATTTGCACTAAAAGAGCTGTAGTAGGCCCAAAAGTCAGGAAGTAAAATATAACTGATGGTCCAAGGTAAAATAATCCAAGAAAAAATCCCGGCAATGGACCACATAGTTTCCCATGACCAGTTTTTAACTTTTTTTAATGGTGCGTAGAAGCAAGCCGCCGAAGCTGCGCCGACAAAATGCCAAAAAATACCGAGTAAAATTCCACTGCCCATGAACTATTCCTCACTGTTTATTATCGTTTTAATTTCTCTGTGGAAGGGAAGGCCTATCCACAGAGAAACAGGCTTTATTTCAATGCATCAGACATTGGTGTGACATTGAATCGCTTGGCAAGCGCAATCAGATTCTCTGTTGAAATAGTTTGTTTTTTACCGCCCATCGAGAGAACTTTGACAAGTATCTCAGCGGATTTTTCTGCGGTATCAATTAAACCAAAAGCGTCATCTAAGGTTGGGCCGGAACCAAAAATTCCATGGAATGGCCAAAGTACTAAGCCATGTTGTTTCATTTGTTCCGCTGTTTCTAAGCCGATGCCATCTGTGCCAGGCACCATCCATGGCAACACACCGATACCATCAGGGAAAACAACCAAACATTCGGTACTCATTTCCCATAAATGACGCGTGATGGATGCACTATCGAGCGGTAAAACATAGCTTAGCGCAATGATATTGGTTGCATGGCAGTGCATGATGACGCGGTTAGCGCCATTAGTGGCTTGCATACGTGTGATATGTGATTGAAAGTGAGCAGCAAATTCCGAGGTTGGTATTGCACCATTCACAAAGCCCCAAACAATATGGTAACCCTGACCTTCATTATCGATACGAACTAGACCCAAGTTATCTGCAGGGTCTAAGGCAACATTACGGAAAAATTTACCAGAACCTGTGACAATAAAATATTGGTTTGCTAGCTCTTTAACCGGTTCAGTTGTTTCGATATAACGCGGGTCAGCGTGAAAAGTGTGTTTAAATGGAGCAACATCGTCTTCAGTTAGTCGTAAGCTCACATTACCGCCATTACGTTCATCCCAGCCTTTGAGCCACATATCGCTGGTGGCTTTTATCATCCCTTGGACAAACCAAGATGTCAGAATATCTTGCATACAATTCACCTTAACGTGTTAATAATGTTGATTTTTCGTATTGTTTAACTTCATCTAACCATTTTTCGCCTACAGGAACATTGTTGCGTTCGCAGTATTCATCCCAAACAGCTTGCCATGGCAGGCATTTTTGTTCTTCTAATAGCGCGAGGCGAGCTGTGAAGTCCCCTTCTGCTTCGAGTTGACGCAGTCTTGCGGTGGGTTCAAGTAAGGCGCGTAGTAACGCTTTTTTCATATTGCGAGTTCCAATGACCCACGCAGCAATGCGGTTAATCGATGCGTCAAAGAAATCGAGACCAATGTGCACACGGTTTTTTAAGTTATGGCGAATGATTTCATTGGCAATCGCTTGAGTTTCATCATCAAGTAAAATGACGTGGTCACTGTCCCAACGCACAGGACGGCTGACGTGCAATAATAGGCGTTCAACATAAGGAATGACGGCTGAAATTTTGTCTGAAATAACCTCGGTTGGATGGAAGTGGCCGGCATCTAAACATAATGCGGTTTTACGTGTGATGGCATAGCCCAAATAAAACTCACTGGAGCCTGCGGTGTAAGATTCAGCACCAATACCGAATAACTTACTTTCGACGGCATCGATATGATATTTGATATCAATTTTTTCCCGGATAATTTCATCCAATGACTCGACTAACCGTTGGCGTGGCGCATAGCGGTCGACGGGGAGATCTTTCATGCCGTCAGGGATCCAAATATTCATTACGGAAGCACTATTTAATGACTCGCCAAAATACGCAGAAATACGGCGACAAGCTTGTCCATGACCAATCCAATAGTCTCTAATTTCCTTATTACTGTGAGTTAGCGTCGCTTCGCTACTGAGTGGATGGGAAAAATAAGAAGGGTTAAAATCGAGTGCGATATGGTTTTTTTTCGCCCAATCAACCCAATTGGCAAAATGGCGAGGTTCAATTTCATTACGTTCGACGGCGGTATCAGCTTCGAGATAAAGAGCGTGCAGGTTAACGCGTTTAGGGCCAGGAATTAAGCTCATTGCTTTATCCATGTCTGCGCGTAATTCAATCGCATTGGTCGCTTTGCCGGGGTAATTACCTGTAGCTTGAATACCACCGCTTAAAGCGGTTGCAGATTTTTCAAAGCCAGCTACGTCATCTCCCTGCCAGCAATGCATCGATACAGGCAAGTCAGCCATGGCTTGCATCGCCAGTTCAGTATCGATACCAAGGTCAGCAAAACGTTGTTTGGCAATAAGATAACTTTCTTTGTAATTAGACATGAAATTTTCCTTATAACTTATCGATATACGGTTAATAACCTGAGTTAGGCCGTAATGGTTTTAAATCGTTTCCATGGTTCATCCAGCGCGATGCTTTGAGGTTGAAACCAACAAAGCTCAGTATTTTCTGCAATAATGGTGCGCAGGGTTGGTACATCTGGAATGGTGTTTAGGGCAATCAACTGATACCCAATGTTTCCTAAGGTGGACGCTTCAATCGGGCCTGTGCTTACAGGAACTCCGCAAGTGTTGGCGCAGAGTTGGTTAAGTAGGGCATTTTGGCTACCACCACCGACGATATGCAGCTGTTGTAATGGGGCATGGTTTATTTGCTGTAATTCAAGAAACACTTGACGATAAAGCAGTGCTAAGCTGTCGAAAACACAGCGAGCTAGCTCAGCGATAGTATTTGGGACGGGTTGTTGGTTTTCCTGACAAGCCTCTTTAATGGCCTGGCTCATCGACTCAGGGTTTAAGAAGCGGTTATCATTGGGGTTAATAAGATAAGTGAAGGCAGGGATAGCTTCTGCTGATGCAATTAGGCTGCAAATATCTTGCACGTCATGTTCAAGACAAATGCGTTGGAATAACCATAGCCCCATAATATTCTTTAGGACACGGTAGTGGCCATTTACTCCACCTTCATTGGTAATATTGGCAGCAAATGCGTATTCACAAGTACAAGGAGTAGTACGTTCGAGGCCCATTAATGACCAAGTTCCTGAGCTTAAATAGGCACTATGGCTATCGGCTATCGGCGCCGCAATAACAGCGCTAGCCGTATCATGGCTTGCTACGGCAATCACCGGAATTTTTTTACCTTTGGGCGTTTGCCAGTGGCCAATGATATTACCTGGTTGCTTGATTTCACCTAATAAACGGCGTGGTATTTGTAGATACTCGACTAACTCATCATCCCAATCACTTGTTTCCAGGTTAACCATTTGGCTGGTGGAAATATTGGTATATTCATGGTTGATTTGCCCAGTCAAACGGTATGCGAAATAATCAGGGATCAATAATAAATGGTGTGCTTGTTCCAGCCATTGAGGGTGTGATTGTTGCAAGGACTTCAATTGATATAAGGTATTGAAAGGGAGAAATTGGATCCCTGTTTTTTGGTAGATATTTTGAACACCAAGGTCGGTTTGGACTTGCTCCATGACACCTTGGGTGCGGTTATCACGGTAAGAGAAATTGCGACCGACGGTGGCACCATCACGGTCAAGTAGAACATAATCAACGCCCCAAGTGTCGATGCCAATGCTGTCAATATGGATGCCAGATTGCTCTACATGGTGTAAGCCAATCCGTATTTGAGCCTCAAGATCATCCAGATCCCAATAACAATGATCACCTTCAGTGATCAAATGGTTTGTAAAACGATGAATTTCATCTAATGATAATTTTTTAGTATGCACATCATAGCAAGCCAACATGACACGACCGCTAGATGCGCCTAAATCAATAGCAACAACATGGCGAATATTCATGACTTTTTAATCTCTATTACTTAACTTATAGTCATATACTAGAGATAGTGAATAGTGAGCGCGTTTAATAGAGCGTCACTAAAAAGGAAAAATGGCAATATATTTAAAGTCGTAGTGATCTTATTCACAGACTTGAAATCTCTCAGTGTTTTTACCAGAACCATTTAATCAGGAGCGAATAATGAAAGACCCTCACCATATAGCCGAATGGGCTAAAGTTAGAGAAACCTCAATTGAAATTGCTCAAGCTATTTTTGAATTAGCGAATAATGATGAAGTATTAGCGGAACAAATTTGGGAAGAAGGTTCTGATGAAGTTTTACCTCTGGCCTTCTCGAAGACCACCGCGGATAGGCTATATTGGGGGGAAGAAACCATCGAAAGGAAAAATGTATAATTCGTTTTGTGTTCTTCTGAAGAGATAAAAACCTCGCGTTGGCGAGGTTTTTATTGGCGATCATAAGGTGTTAATTTATCTTACTTGCCATTAAAAGATGAGATATTTTGAGAAGGGCGTAAAAACAAAAGTAAGATAGCCATCACAAAATGACCATTCGCTTTGTGACTATTTGTATAGCAGTAACAGTTGGTTGGATTATTAGTAATAAGTACGATAAGTCAGGCACTGAGAGAAATATTAGTGCCTAGATATGAAGGTCAGCTGGAAATATCGTATTTTTTTAATCGGCGATACAGTGTCGCAATACTTAAACCTAATATTTGTGCCGCTTCTTTCTTTCCTCCCATGGAGTAACCC
The DNA here is from genome assembly GCF_032706145.1 of Providencia sp. PROV040. Lineage (NCBI taxonomy): Bacteria > Pseudomonadati > Pseudomonadota > Gammaproteobacteria > Enterobacterales > Morganellaceae > Providencia > Providencia sp. PROV040. The sequence continues at coordinate 4,152,459 of NZ_CP120530.1, forward strand.
GTTTTTTCAAGTACGTGTTGTATGGTTTCTTTCTCATAATGGTGTACAGGCAGCGCAGCGGTTTTTGTAATGGAATGTATTGATTCTGTTGATGAATTTGTTTCTGTAATATACTCAGGTAAATGGCTATGGTTCATTTCAGGCAGATCGCCTTGCATTACATAAATATACTCGATGACATTACGCAGTTCACGTATGTTACCCGGCCAATGATAGCCATATAAATAATTCATTACTGTATCAGGGATCTTTTGCTTTTCTCTATCATATTGCATTGAAAATTGGTCAGAAAAATATTTCGCTAAATCAGCAATATCCTCACGATGCTCCCGTAATGCAGGAACAGGGATCGGCACAACATTTAATCGGTAATATAGGTCTTCTCGAAACGTTTTGTGTTCGACCATCTCTAATAAATTTTTGTTTGTGGCTGCAATAATGCGGACATCGGTAGGTATTTGGTTATTTGAACCAACTCGGGTGATGGTTTTATCTTGTAAAACACGCAGTAGCTTAGCCTGTAATAACAAAGGCATATCACCAATTTCATCGAGAAATAGGCTACCTCCATGGGCTAATTCAAACTTACCTATACGCCCTTTAGGATCTGCTCCGGTGAATGCGCCTCTGATATAGCCAAAGAGCTCGCTTTCAAGGAGTTGCTCTGGTATTGCCGCACAGTTTATGGTGACAAAGGGCTGAGCATGTCGAGCACTTTGTGTATGTAGAGCATAAGCGACGACCTCTTTTCCTGAGCCACTTTCCCCCGTGATCAGTACATTTGCATGACTGACAGCGACCTTCTTGATGGTTTGTTTGAGGTTCATCATAGTCAATGAATTACCGATTAACTGTGAAGGGGCTTCGCTGATTTCAACGGATGATTGATTGACATGAGTAATATAATCACGGGCGTCCTGAAAAATGATCATGGTTAACGTATCATTTTCCAGTGAAGTAAAAGTAACATTACGGCAGAGTACATGATAGCGCTGGCCTTCTAATTCTAACCATGCTTCTTCATCGCCATATAAAATATCCCCTGTAAGTTCAAAGGACAGTGATAGGCCTATAATATCTTTATTAAAAAAGCGGGATGCAGAGCGGTTGGTATGCCAAATTTTTTGTTGGCTATCGATGGCTATTACGCCTCTATCCATAGCATCAATTAATCGCCGAAATGCATGTAAAGATTCTTGGGCTCTCAAGCGTTCAAGACACTCAAATACCTTACTCGATATCATTTCGGCTATTTGTTCGATGAATGTGATGAATTTATTGAGTTGCTGAAGTAATACGGCTCGCTGTTGTTTGGTCGAGCAAATAATGCCAATGACACCAATGACTTTACCATTTAAAAAAATCGGTGCGTTAAGGTCTAATTCTTCCGTACAGGTTTCTCTATTCTCACATAGATGGCAGAGGTTATTTTCCCCAGGATCTTTAATTAATACGGTTTCTTGTACTCGTAAAACATGACGATAAATATAGCCGTTACGTGAAACGTTTTGATTAAGCATGTGTTTGTAATAACCCGTTCCTGCAATACGGATCAGATATTCATCAATAATTTCGACATCTGTTCCGGTCACGCCAGAAATAGCTTCTGCGTAATGGCAAATTTCATTTTGGATAGTACTCAGAATGGATGTCATTTTTTCCCTTGTTATCAAAATTGATAAATATTAATAAATTTAATTAAGGTGATAATTATAATTTTATTTTTAAATCAATATATTAAATTATTTATATATCGCCATCACACTATTTATCATATTTGATAATTTATCAATGAGGTAAATCAATGATATCGAATTTAGTAAAAGCAATTCTATATGGTTTATTTTAAATTTTGTTTTATATCAACTGGCTACATTATTTTCTCATTATAATTATACGTAAATGCCGATCTTGGCATGTGTATTGCTACCTAAGCTGTAAACCTATTTTTTATTAAGACTTAATTGTCTTGTTTATTAATAATAAGTTCATGAGGTTTTCCATGCAGGAGCAATTAAAGTACTACATTAATCACAGCCGTTTTAAGCAGAAACCTACGGCGAACCTTGCCTCTTTTTCGCAAGCTGAATTACATAAAGCGTGGCAATTTCACCGCTCAATTCCTGAGTATGCACCAACACCGCTCTATCATTTACCTGCACTCGCCAAGTCATTAAATGTCGGACAGATTTACTTAAAAGATGAGTCTCAACGCTTTGGCCTCAAGGCATTTAAGGCATTAGGTGGCGCCTATGCAATGGCCTGCCATATCGCCGAAGAGTTGGGGAAAGATATCTCTGAGCTTCCTTATAACGTAATGGTCAGCAATGAGGTTAGAGAACAATTAAATGGCATTACTTTTGCCACCACGACGGATGGCAATCATGGGCGAGGAGTGGCGTGGATGGCACGTCAACTTAAACAAAAATCAGTAGTTTATATGCCTAAAGGTTCTTCCCATGAACGCTTAGATGCCATCTTGAATGAAGGTGCGACCGCAGAAATTGTAGATATGAATTATGACGATGCGGTACGTATGACAGCCGAAATGGCAAGAAAATATGGCTGGGTGGTGGTGCAAGATACCGCTTGGGCTGGCTATGAAAAGATCCCGCAGTGGATTATGCAAGGCTACAGCACGTTAATGTTTGAAGCTTTGTCACAGTTACATGAAGTGAAACCGACTCACGTTTTTGTTCAAGCTGGTGTTGGCTCATTTGCTGGCATGGTGCAGGGGATGTTAACGGCGCTTTATGGAGAGGATAGACCGAAAGTGATTATTGCTGAAGCTCAAATTGCGGATTGCCTTTACCGTTCAGCGGTTGCTGAAAATGAAGAAGCGACCTCTGTTGGAGGCGATCTACAAACAGTTATGGCTGGGCTGGCATGTGGTGAAGCCAATATTGCAGGTTGGCAATTATTACGAGACTACGCCGATGCTTTCTTTTCTTGCCCTGACTTTGTCGCAACGCGAGGGATGCGGATATTAGGTAACCCATTACCGACTGACCCTCCGATTGTTTCGGGTGAATCTGGTGCTGTCACTACAGGGTTACTTTCTATTTTAATGCAGTCCCAAAATTATGCTGATGTGCGCAACAGGCTGGAACTGAATGAAAATTCACGCATTTTGCTTATCAGTACTGAGGGCGACACGGATATTCAACGTTATCGGGATATTGTTTGGGATGGTGAGTTCCCAAGCTTTGGCCAATTTTAATCGGGGTGAAAAATATGTTTTCAGAAAATCGTCTTAACGAAGTCATCAAGAATTGTCAGGCTTTAGTTCGTGAAAAAAGTTACTCCGGTGAAGAGGGCAATGTTGTCCGTGTTATTAAATCCATGATGGAAGATTATGAATTTGATGATATTCATGTTGATAGATACGGCAATATCATTGGTGGAATTGTAGGGAAATACCCTGGAAAAACGCTGGTTTTTGATGGACACATCGATACGGTTCCAGTCGATGAAAGCCAATGGACGCAAGACCCATTTGGCGGAGAAATTAATGACGGCAAAATTTATGGCCGTGGTACGACCGATATGAAAGGTGCAGTTGCTGCCATGATTTCAGCCATTGGTTTTTTTGGTCAAGACAATCTGCGTGAGTTTGCTGGGAGAGTTTATGTTTCCTGCATCGTACATGAGGAATGTTTTGAAGGTGTAGCGGCACGCCTAGTCACTGAAAAGTATCATCCTGATTATGTGGTTATCGGCGAGGCTTCTGAGCTTAACCTGAAAATTGGCCAACGTGGTCGCGCAGAGGTGGTGGTAGAAACATTTGGTAAGCCAGCCCACTCCGCAAACCCGCAAGCGGGTATTAACGCGGTTTATAAAATGGCGGCATTGGTTGAAAAAATTAGAACATTAACTCCGCCTGTTCACCCCGTTCTTGGTTTAGGGATCCTTGAATTAACGGATATTAAATCTTCACCATATCCCGGCGCATCGGTTGTCCCTGAATATTGCCGAGCGACTTATGACCGTAGGTTATTGGTTGGTGAAAGCAAAGATAGCGTAATTGAACCTATCCAAAAAGTGTTGGAAGAAATGATTCAGTTGGACCCCGAATTTAAAGCGCGGGTGTCTTATGCCTATGGTACGGAATCTTGCTATACCGGTAGTACCATTGAAGGAGAGCGTTTCTTTCCCGGTTGGGTGTTAGATGAATCGGATGAATTTGTGCAGTGTGTTTTATCGGGACTCAAAAAAGTCGGTATTAACCCAACCATTACCCAATATTCATTTTGTACCAACGGTAGCCACTATGCGGGGGAAGCCAATATTCCTACGATTGGCTTTGGGCCTTCCAGAGAAAATCTGGCTCACACCATTGATGAATATATCGAAATTGGACAATTAACAGGCTCAGTCAAAGGCTACTACAGCATAATTTCTAGTATTTACAATAATAACAAATAGTTATCTTTTGATGCCTTAGTGACTACTAAGGCATTGATAAAGGAAGAGAACAATGAAAACACTATTTAAAAATGCCACCATCATTGACGGTACAGGAGAAAGTCAGTATCACAGCGACTTACTTGTTAATGAAGGTAAAATTATTCAAATCGGCGATATTAGCGCCAACACTCAGGACCAGGTTATTGATGCAACCGGTAAAATCATTTGTCCCGGTTTTATTGATACGCACACTCACTCTGATTTATCGGTGTTATTAAACCCCGCAGTTTCCGCAAAAATTCGCCAAGGGATCACGACTGAGTTGTTGGGGCAAGACGGCGTTGCATTGGCACCTTTGCCTGAACAATATATTTTCGCGTGGCGTAAAAATATTGCTGGCCTCGATGGTGACTCTGATGAGATTGACTGGCACTTCAAAAATACAGCGGGATATCTCAACATGTTAGAGGCGCGAGGAAGCGCTACGAACCTCGCTTATCTTGTTCCCCACGGTAATATCCGTATGGAAGCCATGGGATTAGATGGTAAGGCATCGACGCAGGAAGATGTCGCCAAAATGTGCCAGATTCTTGAGCGAGAGTTACAAGCAGGGGCCTATGGGCTATCTACAGGCCTTATCTATATGCCTTGTGCTTTTGGCGATACCGCTGAGATCACCGAACTTTGCAAAGTGACAGCCAAATATAATGGGATTTTTGTGGTTCATCAGCGCAGTGAAGCGGATGACATCATTCAGTCGACTCAAGAACTTATTGATATTGCTCATGCATCCGGAGTTTGGCTACATATTTCTCATATGAAGGTCTGTGGTAAGAAAAACTGGTCACTGATCGATGAAATGCTATCGATGCTTGAACAAGCACAGCAAGAAGGAATACGCATCTCTTTCGACCAATATCCTTATGTTGCTGGTAGCACCATGTTAGGGGTGATTTTACCGCCGTGGGTGCATGCAGGTGGTACGGAAAAGCTACTCGAACGCCTGAAATCTTCTGAATTACGCCAACGTATGATTGACGATATCGAAAAAGGGATCCCTGGGTGGGATAACTTCATTGATTTCGCTGGGTTAGATCAAATCTTCATTACCAGTGTGAAGCAACAGAAAAACCAAGATGCAGTAGGTTTAAACTTAGTTCAACTTGGAGAGTTACGTGGTAAAGACCCTTATAACGCCACTTTTGACCTGTTATATGAGGAAGATAATGCCGTTGGAATGGTGGATTTTTATGGGACAGAAGAGCACGTGATTAAATTTTTGTGCCGCCCAGAGCAGAATGTTTGTACGGATGGCTTAATGGGGGCAGGTAAGCCTCATCCCCGTGTTTTTGGAGCATTTCCTCGAGTACTTGGGAAGTATGTACGCGAAGAAGCTTGTTTAACTTGGGAAGCAGCGATTCGCAAAATGACCGGCAAACCAGCAGAGGTTTTGGGATTAACCAATAGGGGATTACTTAAAGAGGGTTACCAAGCCGATATCGTAATGTTAGACCCACATACCATTATAGACAAAGGTACTTTTGTTGAACCAAATCAATACCCTGAAGGTATCGAGCTTGTGATGGTTAATGGTCGAATTGCGCTGTTTAATCACATTGAAAGTTATGCCTGCAGTGGACAAGTTTTACGGAAAGGAACGCTGAGTTGATCAATCAATAATAGCTGCAACACAGTCTCTTTTTCGCTGTGTTGTGACATAAAAATCGTTGGAGATAGTTATGTTTGACACAATTATTAGAAATGGGCATTTAGTTCTTGAAGAGGGTACGGTTCGCGCCGATTTGGCAATTAAAAAAGGCAAAATTGCTGCTTTACTTGGCCCTGATGAGCCCGCTGAATGCCAAAAAGAAATTGATGCGCAAGGCCGATTAGTTCTACCGGGTTTAATTGATGCGCATATGCACACACAGGCTCCATTTCAAGGGATTTCCCCGCAACTTACCTTTTATCAGCAAAGTATTTGCGCCGCATTTGCGGGTGTCACAACCTATATGGATTTTACCAATACTTGGAAAGGCTCAAGTGTTCTTCAGGCGCTAGATGACCGTATTGAGGAAATGACTGAGTCTGCGATTGATTTTAGTGTACATGGCAAATTTGTTGAAGCTAACGAGCAGCTATTAGATGAAATTCCACTTCTTGCGGCAAAAGGGTGCCCAACATTTAAATTATTTATGACTTACCGTAAAGAAGGTGTGATGGCAGATGATATGACTCTGATGCAGGTCTTTAAACGTGCAAAAGAAAATAACTGTATGCCATTGATCCATGCGGAAAGTAATGCGATAGCAGAAACCGCGGTGGATGAGTGCATCAAAAATAACACCCTAACTTGGCGTGACTTTGCCAATAGTAAGCCCGTTATTTGTGAAACAGAAGCCTTTGGCCGCGTGGCTAAACTCGCTGAATCAGTTGGTGTTCCTCTTCTGATTGTTCATACCACAAATGGTTCTTGTCTAAACATTGCACAACAAGCACAAGAGCGAGGCCAAAAACTGTATATTGAAACGGGCCCTCACTATTTAACGCTGTTCGATGAACTCTATGATGATATTGAAAATGGGCATCTGGCCATTTGTTCGCCTCCACTGCGCACTCGTAAAGAGCGGGATGAACTTTGGGATGGCATTAAGAACGGTACGATCACCTTGATTGGTTCCGATGATTGCACTTTCACTCGTGAGGAAAAGGAAAAGGCTTTACAGCGCGATGCCAATGGCAAAATTATCCCCGATTTTACTAAGGTGGTGAATGGGTTATCTGGCCTCGAAATCCGTTTTAATTTGATGGTAACCGAAGGTGTAGAGAGCGGAAAAATCACTATGAACCAAGCGGTTGCACTATGTAGCACTAACATTGCGAAAACCATGGGATGTTATCCACAAAAAGGGACGCTATTACCTGGAGCTGATGCTGACATTGTCATTTTTGATCCGAATGAGGAATGGGTTATTTCAGCCAATAACTTACACAGTGGTGCTGGCTATAGCCTACATGAAGGATATAAAGCGAAAGGAAAAGTTAAAACAACCCTTTTACGTGGCGAAATCATTATGGATAACAACACCTTTATGGGAAGTAAAGGCCAAGGGAAATTTATTAAACGTACTTTGAAATTAAACTAAAACGACAATAAATATGAGGCTAGACTCATGAATAATGGACAAAATATTTCACAGGAATTGCTTGCTAAAGCCAATCAGGAATTGCTACCTACACAGGAAAAAGACAGAACGTTAAAGACGCGCGACTTGCTGGTGCTTTGTTCATCGATGGTGATCAACGTTGTGGGGTTGGTGATCCCCGCTCAAGTACTTTTAAGAGGAGGATATTCCCCTATTGAAGTGTTAATTGCTTGTTTTTTCGGTTTTTTATTAGTCACCGTGTTAATTACGTTAACTGGTGATATCGGTACACGTTACGGTGTTCCTTTCACCATTTTTATTCGCGACTGCTTAGGAAAACAAGGGGCGAAAATTGGTGCGATATGTCGAGCTATCGTCTGTTTAACATGGTGCGGTGTGATTTTATTTTTAGGGACACAGGCGATTAATGCGATTATCGAAATTGTCACTGGGGTTTCCATGTTTTGGGTGATATTCATCACTTATGCATCCTTACAGCTATTCAATGCAAGCCGTAACGTAGACAGTATGAGTAAGTTTGGCACATTGGCAGTCCCCATTCTGGCATGCGGATTGGTGTCATTGGTTGCTTGGTTATTACAAGAACACCAAATTTCTTTACCCGATATTGTGACGGCTTCTCCATTAGAAGGAACCGGGTTCAGCTTTATTACTGTTATTGCTATCTTTAGTGGAGGATGGTTATCTGAAGCTCTAAATGGCAGTGACTTAACCAGAAAGCTAAAATTACCTGAAAACAGTGCATCAAGTAGCTTCTTTGCTCGTAATAAACGCACTATCTTTTGTTTTGGGCTTGGGTTTGTTGGTACAGGCTTATTGCTCACTCTTGCAGGGTTGATTAGTGCTTATCTGACGAAAAGCGATAACCCTATTGGGATGCTACAAATTGCTTTCGCTGATAACGCAACCATATTAATTATTAGCTGTATTATCATTGTATTTGCACAATGGACCGTCAATACCTGTGCGAATATTTTTCCCGCAACATTAATTATGCTTAATTTCTTCCCTAAATTAACTTTCGCAAAAGCGACATGGCTAGTTGGGTTGATTAGTATTTTAATGATGCCATGGTTATTATTAAGCTACCTTGATTATGTGCAAATGATTTTCTCTGCAATACTCGCTCCCATATTGGCGATTATGCTAGTACATTATTACCTTATTCGTAAATGTCATCTTAATTTAGAAAACCTGTACAGCGATGATATTCCTAACTGGCGAAAACCGGGTATTACTGCGCTAGTGATTGGGTTGGTATCAGGTATGATAGGTTATAATTTTGCATTCTTTATTGCATTTCCGATTACAGCAATTATTTATTATCTACTAGCAAAGAAAGCCAATATTTAAAAATAGTAATAAAATAAAGCCAAATTTTAATTATTCAAATATTAGCCATTTAACTAAGTGGGGCACTAACGCTATCTGAATATTGATTATCTATATAATAAATTTAAACTTGTTTTTATAATTTATTTATTATCCTAGAAATAAGTATGATGAATGCTAAAAAGGCGTCTATATTTTAGACGCCTTTAACAATGAAGATATTTAATTAACGTTGGCTATCAAAGTAATTCGATATTTGTTTAAGATTGGCACCAGTTGCAAGGGCGAGTTGTAAGAGAATGCGAGACTTTTGTGGGTTTAAAAAGCCAGACCCGATAGCAAATGATTTACTACTCACATAGCCAGAGCCTGTTCGGGTTGCCATTACAACAGGAATACCTTTGTCACTGAGCTGCTTAATTGCCTCCTCCATGTTACTTGAGACATTTCCATTACCACTGCCCGCAACAATAATCCCTTTGGCTCCGTTATTGATAGCGGCATGAAGCATAGCTGGGGTCTGGTCTTGGTAGGCATAAATAATTTCAACATTAGGGAGTTTATCTACCTTACTAACATCGAAAAAAGTACGGTCAACAGGCTGTGCAGGGGTATAGTAGAATTTGGGTTTTCCACTGACAAAGACTCCAAGATAGCCAGGTTCATAAGATTTAAATGCATCAGGAGTGGTTGAGTTTGCTTTGGTGGTATAAAAAGCAGAACCAATGCGGTCGTTTAAAACTACCATGACTCCGCGATTTTCAGCTTTCTTATCCGCAGCAAGTACGACGCTTTCAAGCAGATTCATTGGGCCATCTGCACTGATAGCGGTTGCTGGTCTCATGGCTCCGACAATAACGATAGGCTGTTTATTTTGGGTGGTTAACTCTAAGAAGAACGCTGTTTCTTCAATTGTATCCGTCCCATGGGTGATAACGACGCCTTGTTGTTTTCCTTCATTCAGTAAATGATTAACACGTTTACTGAGATTTAATAGGATCTCGCTGCTAATATTGCCGCTGATGGTGTTAGAAATCTGTTCTCCTTTGACGATAGCAACATCGTTGATTTCTGGCACGGCATTGATTAACACATTAATACCCAGTGAGCCCGCTTTATATTCGGTGGTATCAAGGTTGGATTTGGAGCTTCCTGCGATGGTCCCCCCAGTGGCTAAAATAGTTACGTTGGGTTTAATGGCATCAGCTGCGAGTGAAACAGAGGTATATAAGATCAGGCTAGAAAGTAGTGTATTTAATAATGTCTTTTTCATCATATTTCCTTAAAAAAACCTTATAACATCATCAGCTATAAGGTTTCATAATTGGCTTATATTGATTTGCTGTTTTTATACGGATAAACGTTGTAGTAACCCTGTAAAGATTGAAAAACCAGTGAATAGCTGTTCTTCATCGATATCAAATTTGGCTTGATGGTGGCCAGCTTTGATATCAGATCCAATCACAAAATAAGCGGCCTTTCCGCCATGAGCTTGTACGCGTTTAATCAACAGTGTGGCATCATCACTGCCATTAAAATTCATGGTGCGCTGTACTTTTTTTACGGCTGGAATGGTTTGGGCTACTTCGGTGATATAGTCAGTCATTTCATCGTCAGGAATGAAATCAACGGCTTCCCCCATGACCTCAGTTTCGAGTTCAACATCAAAGCTGAGTGCTACACCACGTGCACGTCTTAAGGCTTCTTCGGTCATGTAATTGTTAATTTTTTCATTTTCGCCACGTACTTCAATTTGCATTTGTGCGTATGAAGGGATCACATTACGGCCTTCTCCTGCATTTAATACCCCGACATTAGCGCGGGTCATTCCTTCACCGTGGGTAGGTAGACTTAAAATCTGGATAGTCGCGTTACAAGCGGCGAGTAATGCATTTTTTCCGGCATGTGGCTCCATACCTGCGTGCGCGGCTTTACCTTTAAAACGTAGATCCATTTTTAATGTTGAAAGGTAACGTTCCGGTGCAGCTACAATCACTCCACTTGGGATATCACAGCCAAGATGCCCGCAAGCAAAGTAATCAACATCATCTAGAATGCCACTTTCGGCGATAGGCTTTGCTCCGCGTACACCTTCTTCAGCTGGCTGGAAAATGAGTTTAATAACACCTTTTAGTGAACTATTTTTATTTTCCATCAACCATTTTGCGACACCGAGGCCGATAGCCATGTGCCCATCATGGCCACAAGCATGCATATAGCCTTGATTAGTAGAGTTAAATCCTTCTTGATTTGGAATGTGCTCTGCCGTATCGGTTTCTTGTACATTGACACAATCAATATCAAAACGAAATGCGATAGTGGGCCCCGGCCGTCCGGTATCAAAGATTGCTGCACATCCTGTGTAGTCGCCGATCCTTTCGAGTAGCGCATCATCGACTCCACGTTCTTTGGCTGCGTGCTTGGCTTTTTCAACAATGGATGGATTGCGCCCACGAATAAAATCAGGGTTGATGATCTGCTCCCCTGTTAATACGTGGTGCCCCATTTCTTCAAGTATTTTAATTAAGGTCGCCGTGGTATAAAACTCCCCCCAACCCGTTTCTGGGTAACGGTGGAATTGACGTCGCCACGTAACTAATGAGGCATTATCTATTGTAGTCATTTTTATTTTCCTTTTAATAACCCATTCTACGCATACAGAAAATATGCATAAATTAACGTTGCTATCGTGCCTACCGCTAAAGGTACAGAGGTTCTTTTCACTACTTCAACAGGACTCACTTTGATTACCGATGCGACAATAATGACGACAGCTGAGACTGGAGAGATTGCTCGAACTAAGTTAGACGTAAATTGCATTGGAAGAGCAACCATAATTGGATCAACATGGGCTTGATTAGCTATAGATGGAATTAATTCAATGAAAGAATAAAATACCGCATTACCACTACCGCTAATAAAGGTGATTAATGCTGTTAAGCCGGAGAAAATAAACATTAATCCAACGCCTGCATTATTCACGTTTTTGACCACGCCCGAAATCATATCGATGATGCCAATAGCATTAAGGCCAGCAACAAGCGTACCTGCGGCAACAATCAGAACAACAACTTGAGAAAAGCCTTCACCCATGCCTTTAAAAAAGAGCCCAGCTTGAACCATTTGTTCTTTTGGATTGCCTTTACGGATAAGTTCAGTGGCAAATGCAAGAATAAAAGAGAAGAGTGTGATTTCAACAAGCCCCACTTTAATTTCTCGAAAACAGAGTCCTAAAACGATAATTAGAATAAGTGGAACGAGCGGAAATAAGGCGTAGTAGGCAGGGGGTAGTTCTTTATTACCTTCGAGTTTACTTTCATCAACTTCAGTAAATGCGGATGCACCTTGGCGCTTATCCATATACTTTTGCCAAAAATAGTGTGCAAATCCCATTAATAATAAAACAGGAAGTGAGACAACAGCATGGTGTAACGTGACGTAGTCGACAACATGTTCAAAACCCAGTAATCGAGCCGCAACAACATTATCACCCCCTAGTGGTGTTGGCATAATTGTCGCCGTAGTTGCAATAATCCCTGCCGCTGTCATTGATGACATTTTGGCAGCTCTTAATATTGGATATAAGGTCGCCATTAAAATAACGGCTAATGAAGCTGCGCTGGGGATCACTAATGATAGTAAGTTTCCTAACCAAAAAACGATTGGGACTAGGATATAAGGAGAACGAATTTTTGAAATAGGTTTTGCGACTAAATGAACGGCTGCATCGTTTGCACCAATGCGTGACATATAAGAAGAAAAACCAAATAGGACCATGATTATGATCCCTGCGCCACCAAACTGTTTTATAAACCCTAGCTGTATTTGTTTTAGTGGATCAAGCCAAATATTCCCTGTACTTTGTTTTATATCTAAAATGGGCATCCCTAACATTGCTGCGCTGAGCATCAGCGCAATACCAGCAGTGAACAATACAATCTTTGCTTCGTAGTTCTTCGCAATTGCATAACCCGCCAGTATCAACACTATTACACTGATAAATATAACAGTCATAGCTGCCTCTCATTATTATTTCTTTATTGGAAGTATCTTCACAAGAAGATATATCAATATTAGTAATTCGCTTTTTAATATCAATCAAAAAACGTACTATAATTGATTTTTATCATGAACAATTACTTTTCTTTCACCTTGAATCTAATCCAACTTGTATCTTCTTGTGAAGTATCTTAGTGTGAAGATATATTTTTATTGAAATGGTGGTAAAAGTTCAATGACGATGAGAAAAGTATCTTTAGTGGGTATCACACTAGCGCTAAGTGCCGCTTTTTTATGGGGTACTGCGGGGACGGCTCAAAGCTTTGTACAGGGTGCAACAGCACCTTACTGGATTGGTGCATTTAGATTACTTGTTGCGTGTTTATTCTTCCATTTGTTGTTTTTTTATCGTGGTGCAAGCCGCCAATCACTAAAAATAAATGAGCGACAGCAAAGCGAAAATTCTTCGAATAGGTCAAGGATATATTGGCGATATATTACTATCGCAGGTATTTGTATGGGGTTATATAACTTAACGTTTTTTGCAGGTATAAAGGCGACAGGGATTGCCATTGGTACAGCAACAACTATTGGTAGCGCACCTATTTGGGCCGGCTTAATGCAGGCGATTCTTCTCAAGAAATCCCCATCTTTACTTTGGTGGCTTGGAACTTTTTGTGCGACAGCTGGAGGGACATGGATGGTTCTTTCTCAAAGTAGCAGTTGGCAAATCAATACGGGGGGCTTACTTATTTGTTTAAGTGCTGGCTTTTGCTATGCACTTTATACGTTGATGAGTAAGAAATTGGTTAGCATTGATTCTCCATTAACCATTACTAAGCATACATTCAGTATTGCTATATTTATCGCGGTTCCAATTGCTTGGATACTAGCGGGAACGCCAACTGTCAGTTGGGTGAGCATTGCAGTCATATTTTATCTTGGATTATTAACAACTGGAGTGGCTTATCTTTTATATACTCAAGCTTTGAAACATATTAGTGCTCCAACAGGAGTGGCATTGGGTTTAATTGAACCAATTGTGGCATTTTTCCTGGCGATCGTTGTTGCCCATGAAAATGTTAATATGTTTGCTATAGTAGGGCTATGTTTGATTTTGGCTGGGTTATGGTTAGTTTTAAAGTCTGAGGGACGGGTCAGTAAAAAACCTAACTAAAGTGATTAAGGCAAAATGAAGACAGCTCAATGTGAGCTGCACCCTGAGGTTTATTCCAACTTTGGGGTTTTTTATTAAGCCCCATTTTTTTCGTTGAGCTCAGATTTTTGTGATTGAATAAGTTTTTTCAGTAGCATTGCGAGTTGATCTTTATTTTCGTCATCTAATCCTTGAACTAATGATTTTTCAATCGCGACGTGAGTTTCCACAGCTTCAAGGGTTAGCTTTCGTCCCTCTGGTGTTATTTTTACAATCACACCACGTCTATCCGCAGGATCTGGAATTCTAACAATAAATTTCTTTTCTTCTAATCGATTAATTCGGTTAGATAACCCACCGGAGGAAATAAGGATTTTTTTTTGAAGTTCTTTTGGTGAAAGCTGACGATCAGGATTCCTAGCAAGTGCTGCTAGTACCTCAAACTCACCCACATTTAGATTATAACGAGCGAGATTGGCATCAATAAATTGAGAAATATAATGGCTCATGCGTACTATGCGGGCGATAATAGGCAAACCACTCAAGTCTAATGTAGGGACGGTTTCCAGCCACTCTTGTATTAGTGTATCAACAAAGTCTTTATCTGACATTTTTTTGATTTCTTTCATGACTAAAATCCAGTATTGAGCTTATTTGTATACTAAGTCTGAATCAACCTAACTCTTTATATTTTCAATATAAGTTTATCATGAAAAAGGAGCATTTCACACACTTACCCCTATTCAGAGTATTGAACTAATCGGAGTGTCAGTAGAAACTCAATTTTTACATTTGACTTAATATAAGATTTTTCGATTGCATGTTCTTTTTATAATTTAGCATTGGTAGCTATGTATTGTCACATTTGAATCGGTAATACATACCTATGATTGGCTTTTTATTACATTAGGGGGTACCGTCCGGTTCAGGCGAGTTTATATCGTTAGGACTTTTAATGCTAAACTCAAATTATATCATGTGGTTGCTGGTTTTTTCGCTAAATTTGCCAAATGGTTTAGCTTGCAGATATACCTTTGGTGAAGTGAGAGTGCCACATCGAGTACCAGCAATGCACTGGTTATTTACTTTGCGGTGCTAGTGGGTTTCAAGTTTTCTATCGGGTTAGAAATATTATTGAAATGAAAAGGTTACAGCTTATTAATATTCATAAAAGCAGCGTATTCTATTTAAAAATACGCTGCTAAACTACCAAGTTAGTGAATTGGGTTCGAAGGCTTTGATTAACTAATTAAATGCAATAATGACGACTGCATTTCCTGTGTAATATCCAGGCGTTACCGTTCCTGATGCATGCAATTCAGAAGTGAATGTAAATGAATTCGCCGCATTGTTTCCAGAAATATTCATGTTCGCGCCATTCCAGCCATTTTGATTATTAATTAATGGATTTGAATAAAAGTTAGAAGTCGAATTTAAATATACATAACGCTCACCCGTGGTTGAACGAGCAAATAAATTGATATTTGTCGCCTGTGTACAAGTGATATTGCCAGAAACTGAGTTTGTTTTACCATTTAAACTCGTGTTACTGAGCGCCCCGTGATTAACAAAAGAAGGCAAAGAAATACTACATGTTTGATTTGTAGGTGGAATTTTACCACAAACGCTACCTGGCCATTGGATTGCATTCCTAACTCCCGGGGTTGGTTTATGGTTGACATAAAATAACCCAATACAAGTTGCATTTGGGCTATCAATGACAAACGATGCACGATAAGGAATTCCTTTTGCATTACGAAACGCCGCAGCGACTTCTTCCGCTGTTCGATACTGGTTAATTCGAATGCAGTTACCATAATCTAAGCAAGAGCCACTCAACGACGGCGCACCAGATGCATACAGAACATCAGGGCCTACCCAGCATTCTGTTGACCCATAACAAGGGTTAGTGACACCACTTGCTTCACTCCAAGAAAGAATGTCCATCTCAACACGAGGCCAGGCTCCAGAGGTCATACTCACAGGCATTACATACGCAATCGCATTGGCTGGGCGAGAAGGAAATAGAGACGCTAATGCGATGATTAATAATAAAATACTCAAACGGCTTGTATTTAACATTCCGTATATTTTTGCTTTTTTCGCATACATAATGATTTACTCATAATCTAATTTGAACGTGGCACTCGCAGCCCATGAACCGAGCACAATTGATTTATTTTGCAATGCAACTGGCTCAGCTCTCACATACGCTTGAAATCTTAGGTCATTATTATTTCCGGTATATAACCCTTGGGTATAACTGCCACTATTAATTTTGATTGCCGCACCGGAAATACTTTCAATACCAACAGCCACGCCAGTTGCTTGGCTTCCTGCATCTAATGCCAATAAACCAGGTAAAGCTGAATTTTCTGCGCCAATAAATGTGACTTTTACTTCATGGCCTAATGCTAAATCGCAATTGATTAAGCGAATGGTAAAAGGTTGGCTATTTGTTTGAGTATTTAGATACAGGTATTTATCCACTATCGTACCGAAATCTAATTCAATCGATTCGTCGCCCGGATAAACGTCACAAGCATCTTCAATTAGCGTGCCATCAAACTCCACATTTGCAGAAAAAGCCGCAGTGGCACCCAAAAACCATAAGCTAAAGGCAAAGCTCATATTACGTTTAATATTCATAGTTATGACTGCCGCCTCCTATTCAAAAATAATGGTTAACGTGCCTGATGCAGTAAAATTATCCCCTACAAGTTCGCTTCCTGAACGCATGACAGGAACGGCTGAAAGGGATGGTAATGAAGCCGCATTAATCAAAAAGGCTTCATTCAATGGTTGAGGTTGGCCATTTTTTTGAATTTGAATTCCTAATTTGCCATTATTCAACGGTGTCACTGTTCTTAATGTCGCATTATCAAATCCACTTCCTGCAGGTGTTCCTCCGAATATCAAGCTGATATCCCACGGTTGTGTCATATCGCCAACACAATTTAATTGAAAAGGAATAGATTGCTTGAAGGCGGTACCGTTGATTTTTCGTACACCCACTTTACCGAATGATACTTTTATTGGGTCGTCATGGCTTAATTGGCAAACAGGAGGAATAATTAACGTGCCATCAAATGCCCAATTTGCTTGCGCTGAAGATATGGACATCACCATTATAAATCCTGCCATCCAATGCTTAATTTGATTGTTATTCCACATAATCATTCTCACTGATACTCAATTTTCAGTGTTGCCAGTGCTGTAAAAAATCCGCCATCGGTATTTGTAAAATTGGCATTACTGTTTTTTACTGGGGCAACCTCTAAGGCTGGCAGCGCTGTATATAACACATTGAAAGGCTGGTTAATAACTTGCTTAGCATTGTTCACATAAAAAGAAAGACCGAGTTTTGGGTTACTCGTTTTCAATGCGCCATTGCTATTAAATGATGTTCCATCGCCGACAAGCGTGAGCTTTATAGCGTTTTTCGCTAGATTTGTGCAACTGAGTCTCATCGGTACAGCACGCTTGTATTGAACTCCATCAATACGTGGAAGCAATATATCGCCAAAATGTATAGTTTCTTGTTGGTTGTTATTCAAAATGCACTCGGGCGGTGTCACCAATAATCGACCTTTTAGCTGGATACCAAGTGTTGCTGCTTGGCTTTGGCTAAACAGGCTAAGCATCATGCAGACCGAGAGAAGATAACGGAATAATTTCATTGATATCATCCTATTGGTAATCCAATACCATCGTGAGATTGCCCGTAAAATCCCCACCTGATGTTAAGTTTACCCCTGTAGGTTTAACGGGGACGGCATACAAAGCAGGCGAATTCCCATAATTAAAATTGAGTGTTGCGCCATTGCTGAGTCGGGTTCCATCACGGTAAATGGCAATACCTAAATTCGGGAGATTGGTCGTCACGGATGACTCACCATTAATTTGCCTATCAGTCCATCTCAGCGTCATCTTTAATGTATTCTTATATAAGCCATTACATATCAAGTTGTAATTGATAGGTGAGCGCCCATAAGCACCGTCAATCTTTGCCTGATGTATATCGCCAAAATCTACAGAAGTCGTTGTTGCACCGCCAAGGGTACATTCCGGCTCACCGTATACCGTCACACGAATTTGGATATTAGTGCTGAGATTCGCAGCGATAGCTTTGTAAGAAAAGCTGAGTGAAATCAGAGCACCAAAGAGAATTACCCCAACTAGGACAAGTGCTTTAAAGCATATCGTAAGAAAATAAGCTCCTCTCATCTCCATGCCCCTATTCATAACTTACCTGGAATCTAATTAACGCCTGATAAGCTCCAGCATTTAGTTGAGCGGAGGTACGTACCGGCGTTACATAGTAAGTTAATTGGTTTTGTCCAGGTGAAACCAACTGTGGTGTACTGTACTCACCTAAGTTAATTGGTGAACGCGCTGCATCACTTAATTGCAGGCCAATCCCCTGAACACCGATAACAGCTGCCAAGCGCGGGTCTTGAGTATCTATAGGAGCCAAAAAGCGGATCTTCATTGAAGGCATTTGTTGGCTCCACAAAAGATTCCCCTGTGCAGTACGGCTGCGGCTTTCACCACTTAGACAATCTTCTAAACGCAGTTCAATCGCAACAGGGTTACCTGTTTGCCCGACATGCTGAAGCTGTCCGGTTCCCACAGTACCTAAATTAATAGTTTGATATGCTGATGACATTGCTAAACGACAAGCACTTTCCGTCAAGGCCCCATGGACATATAGCGTGCCATGTGAACCATCTACATCCCAGCTATCAACTTTATTTAGAGCTGTTCCCATCGCCATGTTACTGAATAAATTCAGCGCTAAACTTCCTAAGCCCACATAACGGAGCATCCTGCTTGTGTTTGCCATGATATTCTCCTGCTATCTCATCGCGCATTTCAAATCAGTCTATTTTTTTTCAGGTACCACATGGCAGCTATTTCCCTGACATGTAAACGACAGTGTTGGACGACCACCGTAATCATTGATATAGGTCAGCACAGGTTTATTGCCTAATGCGTCTGCACTGACGTTCAGTGCTTTGCTGCTTTTGGGGGCAACCATTACGGGCTCAAACCCTGCGACTGTCTGTCCATTTTTGTTGGGGACTGCATCGACAAAAGAAACGTAATAGGCAGTTGGGTTATTAATCGTATACTGGTTACCCTGACGCGTAAGAGTCACTTTTTCCTGCCATGGGTTATCCATTTGTTCACGTGTTGGAATGATTGATTTTGGTCGATAAAACAATTTAATACGTGTCTGTAATGCCAGTTGCAGCGTATTGGGTTTATCACTTTTCGGTGGGATCTCACGCAAATTAAAGTAATACACGGATTCTCTGTCTTGCGGCAGAGAAGCGGCACTTGGCAGAGCTTGGATTTTGATTTGGCTTTTTGCCCCCGGCTCAACACGTTGCACCGGTGGCAATACCGTAAATGGGTCGCTTATTTTTTCACCTTTCTCATTTTCCACCCAACCTTGAGCGAGATAAGGTAATTGTTTGTTTTCGTTGCTGATGTTTAAACTGATCGATTTTTCGTCTCCCGTAATAATCGCTCGAGTTCTATCTAATGCAACTGCCGCTTGAGCAGAAGATAGCGTTGTTGAAGTCAACACAACGCCAGCCAATGCGAATACTGCTCTATGGGCATTTTTTTTGTTCATCAATTTGTTTTTCATCATGTTATTCATCATATTGTTATCTTCTATGGTTAAGGAGCACTCATCGCTCTTTGCGTACCACCATTTTTATTATTTTTGTAACCAGCGACTTGGTTCCTTTGGCACCGTTCTTTCAACTACAGGCACAACAAGTTCTGCTGCTTTCGGCATTGCTTCTAATGCACGACTCGCTGATTGTGTCTTTATGGTCGCTGGCGATGCGGCTTTTGCTCCCGGTTTGTGGCACGGTAGTAACCAGCTTGCCTGTAAATATTCATCTTCTGGCAAGGTATTAGGGAGTGTGATTTCACACTGCACTTGGTCATCCCAACGAACTTGCAAGGTATCTTTTGCATTTAAACCAGTGAGATAGGTATTTCCATCATCACCCACCATACCGACTTGCTGACCACGACCATTTAAGACAATTGCCCCGAAAGGTGGTGTGCTATTGTCCGACAGCCTTAACAACGCCATCGCACTGTTTCCTGCGACAACATCAAATTGACGGTAGCCAATTGCCCCTTCCGTTAAAGTGCCTTGCTTTATAGATTGAGACACTTGCGCTTCATCTGGTAATGCATTCAAATCAACGCTAATTTGGTTACGGTAATAGCTATTCACGTCACTAATAACGGCTTGTCCAAAGCGGTTAGTGCGCACAATCGAGCCGTAACCACGTAATGGGATATTAGGTACTCCATCGGTATCAACAAATATGCGAGTACCACCAATTTGGCTACCACGATGCAGTACGGCACCTTTCTCCGTTGCGGTGAAACCACCTTGTAAAGAGAACCCCGCAGATCGATAACGGTCTTGTTGGTAAGTTGCATTCGCGTTGAGCTGTGCTAAGTCTCCCTGATGAGTGTAATAGCCGCTCACAAGTGCACCTGAACGTGCCCATCCGGTACTTAACTGATAGTTATTTCTTTCATCGATGGTGCTGTAGTAACTCACGCGCTGTGAGTTATCATTTTTATCCCAGCTACTGTTATAACTAATGGAACTTTTTTCACCCCAAGGCACTGTGAGTGATGCGTATACGCCATCATCATTGTTTTCACGATAACGATTTCGATATGCCGTCAAGTTGAGGCTAAGATTCTTCCATTTACCAATATCAAAATAGCGAGCTAACGAAATACTATAGCGGTCGTTATCCGGTTGATCCCAATAGGTTTGATGGTAATAATTGATGAATGCACTTAGCCCTAACTCTGAAAATTGTTGGTTATAAGAGATGGTATACATTTCTTTGCTGTTGTATTGGCGTGCACCTGTTTCCTGCGCATCCAAATACTCAGACATACTCATAAAACCTTGCTCAGAGAATCGATATCCTGCAAATGTCACTTGGCTGTTATAGGTATCAAAACGTTTAGAGTAACTTAAACGATACGAGCTCCCGCGATACGTTTTATTGCCAATATCACCTAAGTTGGTTAAATGTGCCCGAGCATGAGTAATATCGAATGACAATGCGCCGAATACCATTAAGTCACGACCAATCCCTATAGCCGCGGATGCATAGTTTTCTGCACCAATTCCACCACCATACAGTGACCAGCCGTTGTTAACCCCCCAAGAGAATTCGCCACTTGCAAAGGTATCGCCACTAACATGATGGCGCCAATTTGTTGGGCGCCCTGCGGCTAATTTGTAACGCAGTTGCCCCGGGCGTGTTAAATACGGAACACTTGCAGTATTTACAGTGAAAGTCTGTGTTGAGCCGTCTTGTTCTTTAACTTCAACATCGATTTGCCCAGCCAATGCATCATTTAGGTCTTGGATACGGAATGGGCCCGCAGCGACTTGAGTTTGATAAATAATGCGTCCTTGTTGGCTCACGATGACGGTTGCATTACTTTTTGCTACCCCAGTAATTTCTGGTGCGTATCCACGTAGATTAGGTGGTAGCATATTGGTATCGGTAATCAGGCTAAGCCCTGTAAATCTGAAACTATCAAAAATATCAGAGGTTAAATAATCTTCACCTAAGGTGAGTTTTGCGCCTAAGGATTTGATTGCTCGGTAGACATAATAACGAGTCCAATCTAGTGATGTGGTCGTGCTTTGACCTTGCTGCTTATCAATACGCATTTGCCAGTCAGCACGAACTCGCCAAGCACCCAAGTTAACGCCAGCAACCCCATTACCGCTGGTACTGTAGTTGGTTTGTTGTCCTGAGCGGGTTTGTTGGCCCACTTGTGCATTTAAGTTGTAATCAAACAATGCGCCGGGTAACCCTTCTTCCCAGCGTGCAGGAGGATCCCAATTCTCAGCGGTATATTCGAGGTAGGCTTGCGGCAAACTAATATACATAGCCGAAGTTGCAAGGTCGGCTTTAACTTCAGTTCCGGGTAAACTTTCAAGCGATAAACATTGTCCTTCGTGCCACCACTTTAACGTCGACATCAATTCAGGTTTGATACCGAATTTTTCAACTAAAGCAGGGCTCAGGCAAGGGAGGCTTTCATTCGACTCACCTTCAGGTGCATAGTAAAAGACAGTTTCTTCCGGCATGCTTTGCTTGTTTAAGAAAACCGTAAAACTGTATTCACCAGGCATGAGATAGCCTGGACGCGCAAATTGGCTTAGATCAATGTTGTTACGATCATTGACGTCTAGCATATCCATATTAAATTTAATATCGGATGCGTGACCACCAAAGCTAATAGCCAACGCGACTAAAAGCCCTAATCTGCAAGGCCGAGTTATCTGTAACACAGGCGTGTGAATGAAATTCAGGGTCATCATCTCGACCTTCTTTTGCGTTCTTTTATCCGTAATGTCATTTCGCTCACGAAGCTCATCCTACAAAGGGGAGTTTCATTTATAAGAGGAACCGACTATTCATAATCCAGTTTGAAACGTAATTGACTGTAGTATTGGCCTGATGCCAATGGGCGGTTATTCGCCACCAACCGTAGCCGATAGGTGAGATCTTTTGTTCCAGCTGTTAGGGAGCTCACTGACATTCCTTGGCCAGGTATGGCAATTTCACCATCTCCCTCACGTTGAATTTGTAATCCAACACCTTGAGCTTGTCCGTTCACACCAAATAACCCCCTGTCATGGGAGCCATCGAATGTTACGCGAAAGTATTGCCAATTCGGTTTGTCAGGATTTTGGCGTTCAAGAACACAATTCACTAATCGGATAACAAAAGGGCGAGCAGGTCCTTGCCCATCACGGCGAATTTGAGTCAGCGCAATACTTCCCATATCAATAGTTTGATCACGGCTGCCGACATCAATTGCACATGCTGTTTCAATAATGCTTCCATTCATACTCACTGAGCCTTGAGCATATGCAGTTGATACCGCAGTCAACGTGCCTATACTTAAGATCAATGAAAACACTCCACTGGTTATCGAATTATTCATTGCTCCCTCTCTTACACCCAATTCAGTCGGAATGAGCCAACAAATTAATTTGTTGGCTCAAGATGAATTACTCGTAAGACAGAGTGAAATCCGCTACTGAGCTAAAGTCACCGGCAGTGATAGTGTCGATATCGCCACCATTACCTTTTAAGTAAGCAGCGAAATTCAGTGTGTTGTTACCATTTTGAATTTGTTGGAATGGTGCTGCTGTTCCTAAAGTCACCACATTGCCGCTACCATTAGTGATCTGAACACCAGCGCCTGCGCCAGTACCAACAATACCCAGTGTTTTATTGGTATTGTCGAAAGATGCAGCAGCACCACTAAAGGTTAATTGAACACCTTTAGTCAGTTTAGTGATATCACAGTTCTCTAAAGTGATTTCGAATGGACGTGGAGTTGATTTACCGCCATCAACTAATGCCATGTTAGAAATTTGACCTAATTCAACTGTTTGGTCGATTGAGCTAGGAGAGATTGAGCATGGAGCATCGATAATAGCGCCTTTGAACGTTACTTTACCGTGGCCTTGATCTGCTGCGTTTGCTGCAGAAGCTAATCCCAGAGCCATAAAAGTTGCCATTGCAATAGATTTCATTTTCATGAATATAAAGTCCTATGTTTATTGTTAAGTAAAGAATGAGTGTCAGTTTTCATTGCTCATTGCAGACACTCTATTTGCAATGAACTGGAAAAAAGCAAAGCACTAGTATTTGATTTAAAAATCAAATACTAAAAATGAAATTGAATTGTTAATAATTAAAAAATATATTTAGTCTTCTATTAAAAAAACTTGAATTGGTACTTTAAATAACTCAGATAATTGAGATAAAAAATCAATGTTAATATGGTTAACTCCTGATTCATAACGGGAAATTTGCTGTTGGCTTACGCCAATATATCTCCCTAGTTCCTCAGCAGTTAATTTCATTTCTTTTCTGTGTTTTTTTATTTTTTTTCCTACAATAATATTAAATGTTGGTTTTATTATATTTTCTGACATAAGGTTAAACCTATTTCATAAATTGACTAGATCCAGAAAACCATCCTTCAGCTTTAAAATAACATTCCATATTATGGATATAATTTACTGAGTTATTTTGAAATCCAACACCATCTAATAAACAATTAATATCAATATCAAGCGAGTTCGCAATTTGCTTAATCTGCTCTAGGTGTAGTCGAATAACTCCGCGCTCAATACGTGAAACATGTTGCTGAGAGCATAAAAGTAAATCAGCTAACTCAGAGCCACTTAATCCTTTTGCTCGGCGGGCTTTATATATATTACCCCCGACAATTTCTTTAGGAGATAAGTTAGATTGCATAAAATCTTCCTCACGAAACTGAATGATTTACTAATTTAGCTGTTGTCAAAATGCACCAAATTGACAATAGTTGTATATTGTTAGTTAAATATTTCATTAATGAATGAATAATTTTAATTTTGTATTTTATTTTTAAAATTATTAGTTAATTATTCCAAATAAAGCATTTCAGAATATTACAATGTGTAAGTTTGAAGTGGCATGGAGAGTTTGAATGTGTGAAAAAATTAATAAATTCAATGATCTTTTAATAATGGAATGTACTTATTTTTAGTAATGTATACATAGCGTTATTTACACGCTACGTATTTGACGTGTATTTTCATTTAACTTAAGATGCACCTAATTCATTACGTTTGTCAATTTGGTGCATTTTGACAACTCTTTTAGCGCCTTTATCCCACCATATAGCACCTTTCTTACCACACTCCCCGAAATCTTGCAGGGTTACTTGCTGTGTATCGTACGGTATGTTGTATATTCGTATGCCCCAAATAATCCTGAATTAAACGCGTATCGGCACCTCTATCCGCTAATGCATAACCACATGCATGTCGTAACATGTGGGGATGAATACCTAGGGTCAGCTCAGCTAGCTCGCCAAGTCGTGAAAAAAGTTGATAAAAGCGCTGGCGAGTCATGGCAGTCCCTCTTTCAGATAAGAATAACCACTGGCTTTCTTTCCCTTTCCATGTATTTCTAATTTTTAGCCAAGCTTTAATGAGTGGGATCTCTTCATCAATCAGTGGGTGATTAACTGAAAAACCATTCTTTAAACGGTGTACATAAAGTTCATTACTTTCTAAGTTAAGATCAGATAATTTTAGCGATAGGGCTTCGCTTGCCCTTAGACCATGTATAAAGCACATATAAATTAAGCAAGAATTACGTTCGGGATGTCGCGACAAATGACAAGCAGCTAAAAGTCGAGATATTTCCTGTTGAGTTAAATACTTACGAGTGGACATGAACGTTTCCCTATTTAGTCAAAAAAGGTCAATCATATCTAAATTAATCGACCTAACATATTAATTTTTTTAGATAAATATAATGCCTTTATTCTATGAGTGAAATAAAAAATTATTTATTATCCGCCAAGTCGGTAATTGAAGACTAATTAACTAAAGTTTTATATTTGGTTAATCAATTTTTATTCTGTGTTATAAATGCGAGGGAAAAGGGATTATTTGCCTACGAAACAATACTTACTCGTCGATGAAAGCAGCTAATTTCCATTTTTCGTGCCGGCCCACTCACCATTCTACGAGTTGCTTTTAATGGCCCCATGTTGTTTTTTCCCGCTGTCTTTCTCCGAGTATTTTATGGTTAAATTCCTACCCGTTTCTTTAAAGGGAAAATTTCTTTAAGATGAAATGGAGTTAAGTCAAATAAAGTCACTATTAGGTTCCCATGAGAATACTATTAATTGAAGATCACCTAAAAACCCAAGTGTGGGTCAAAAATGGGTTAGAAGAAGCGGGTTTTCTCGTTGATGTGACTAATGATGGTCGCGATGGTCTCTATTTTGCCTTAGAAAACAGTTATCAATTGGTGATCCTCGATATCATGCTGCCTGGTATGAATGGCTGGGAAATTTTAAAAATCTTACGCACAGCTAAAAACATACCGGTGATTTGCCTCACTGCGCGGGATGCCGTTGATGACAGAATTAAAGGTTTAGAGCTTGGTGCCAATGACTATCTCGTGAAGCCGTTTTCGTTTTCTGAATTATTAGCTAGGGTTAAAAACCAATTAAAAATTAACCAGCCAGCCTCAACCACCATAACTATTGCGGATTTAAAAATCGACTTAACTCGCCACGATGTTGAGCGGGCTGGAAAGAAAATCACCTTAACTCGGCAAGAGTTTTCCTTATTGCTGTTCTTCGTTCTACATTGCGATGAAATTTTACCTAGAACCTTAATTGCTAGCGAAGTTTGGGGCATCGATTTTGAAAGTGACACGAATATTATTGATGTGGCTATCCGTCGATTGAGAAAAAAAATCGATGATGAATTTGACGTTAAACTCATCGAAACCATTCGAGGGATGGGATACCGTTTAAATAGGCCAATAGAATGAAAAAGAAATCACTTCGATTCAAACTTATTTCTCTGTTTATCATTCTTATGGTTACTAATGCTGGAGTGGTGACATGGATTTTGTATCATTCACTCAAAAATGAACTATCTCAACAAGATAATAATTTACTGGTTAACCGTGCGGAGCAGCTTGCCAAACTCATCGCTGGTGGCATTGATATCAAAACACTTCCCATGTATTTCCAAAGCATGATGGACATGCGCCAAGACTTGATCCAAATCTCTGATGCAGCAGGGCAAATATTGGTCACAACCAATCGCGAGTTATTGGGCTCCCAACCTCTTCAGTTAGTCAATCTTGAGCAGCTAAATATCAATGCCATTAACCATTGGCAAACTGCTCAAGGCATCCCTATTTCTGCGGTCTATTTTTCGATGAATTCTCCAATAGGGCCGCTCCATGTGGTACTTGGTAAAGTTTCTGTCGACCGTAGTGGCGTGTTGGCTCAATATCTCACCCAAAGCGTGGTGATTTCTGTCCTCTCAATTTTGCTGATGGGGCTACTTAGCTTATGGCTGTTGAAAAAAGGGTTATCCGACATTCAAGCATTGAGCCAGATAACGGTCAAAACAGACGTTCATGCATTAAATGATCCAATCGATATTGATCAGCTACCACAAGAGCTAAAAGAGCTGGGCGAATCAATGAATACGATGCGCCAGCGGTTAAAGCATGATTTTGTCAAACTTACTCAATTTGCTGATGACTTGGCGCATGAGTTGAGAACCCCAATTAATGCGATTCGGGTACAAAATGAAATTACACTTCAGCGCTCGCGCAGTGTTAGCGAATATGAAGGGATGATAGTCAGTAATATTGAAGAGCTCGATAAACTGTCACAAATGATCCAAAGTACTTTGTTTATTGCCCGTGCGGAAAATAAAAATATTACCTTAAATCGAGAAAAACTTTCTTTATATACGTTAGTTAACGATGTTTACGAACTCTTTTCTGCCTATGCAGAAGAAAAACAGATT
Organism: Providencia sp. PROV040; assembly: GCF_032706145.1. NCBI lineage: Bacteria > Pseudomonadati > Pseudomonadota > Gammaproteobacteria > Enterobacterales > Morganellaceae > Providencia > Providencia sp. PROV040. The sequence goes on from NZ_CP120530.1 coordinate 4,179,958, forward strand.
GAGCTGTATTGTGAGCCCTCATCCCTGACTCTGGATGCTGACCCAGTATTACTCAGCCGAGTTTTAGTGAATATTGTCTCCAACGCGATTAAATATTCTCACCCAGGCACTCGCGTCGTTACCCAAATTATTGCGCTGCCGCAACAGCGAGAAATTAAAATTACTAACCAAGGTGAACCTCTACAAAATAGTGATGAAATTTTCACCCGTTTTTGGCGCGGGGATAATGCTCGAACGACAGAGGGAACAGGACTCGGGTTAGCGATTGTGAAAGCGATAGTCGAATTACATGGCGGATCAGCGAGTTTTGAACACCATGCAGGAACTAGTACCATTACCCTGAAATTTCCTACAATTAAGTAAGATGACAAATTTGTCATCTTACTGTCAGCCACTTTTGTCGTACTTTCGGTATAACTAATTTCATATCCTTTTTGCTATGGAGCGCATGATGAAAAAGTTACCTAAAATTCCCGCATCTCAAATCACGGATGAAACCCTCTTTTTTATGAAACGCCGTCAGCTACTTAAGGCTTTAGGTATTGGAGCTGCAGGTTTAACCGTTGCGACGACGGCTAATGCAGGGCTGTTTTCTTGGTTCAATGACGATACGCCAACACCTCCGATGACGCCAAGAAAACCTCTGACATTTATTCAACCTGAAGAGTTTCAGCCATCTTTAACCCTCACCCCTGAAGATAAAGTGATTGGTTATAATAATTTTTATGAATTTGGGCTCGGTAAATCCGATCCTGCCGAGAATGCCCATACTTTAGTCACGGATGAGTGGACGGTGACAATAGATGGCGAAGTGAATCGTCCCCTGACGCTTAATTTAGATGACATAAACACTAAGTTTCCCTTAGAGGAGCGCATCTATCGCATGCGCTGTGTTGAGGCTTGGTCGATGGTCATTCCATGGGTTGGCTTTCCTTTAGCGAAATTATTGGCTTTAGTCGAACCTACTAGCAAAGCTAAATATGTGGCTTTTGAAACACGCTACGCACCAGAACAAATGCCAGGACAAAAAAGTCGTTATATTGGTGGTGGTTTATCGTACCCCTATGTTGAAGGGCTACGCTTAGACGAAGCTATGAATCCACTGACTTTGCTGGCGACCGGCGTTTATGGAAAAACATTACCCAACCAAAACGGAGCACCGATCCGGTTGGTCGTACCATGGAAATATGGCTTTAAAGGGATTAAATCTATCGTCAAAATTCGCCTTACTGAGCAAATGCCTGACACGACATGGAACTTATCAGCGCCGAGCGAATATGGCTTTTTTGCCAATGTGAATCCAGATGTAAGCCATCCTCGTTGGTCACAAGCCACCGAACGTTTTATTGGTGCTGGGGGCTTAGGCCAAGTGACCCGCCAGCCAACATTGTTGTTTAATGGATATGGCGAACAAGTGGCAAGTTTGTATCAAGGAATGGATTTGCGGAGATATTATTGATGCCCCAAGACAATAAGTTCATTGTTGGATTAACCAAAGGGAGCTTTCATCTTATTGCTTTGCTCCCTTTGGTATGGCTGATTTTTTTAGTCGATACCCAACGGCTTGGAGCCGACCCTGCCAAAGATATCCAACATTTTACAGGAATAGCGGCTTTACGTTTGCTCGTTATTATTGTACTGATCCCACTGGTTGCGAAATTATTGCGATTTACCGCATTGTTTCAGACGCGAAAATTACTGGGGTTATGGTGTTTTTTCTGGGCTGTGCTGCATTTAAGTAGCTATCTATTACTGGAAATTGGCGTAAATAATTTGGCGCTATTTTTCGAAGAGATTTTTTCGCGGCTCTATTTAGTGATTGGCGCGATAGCTTGGTTGTGTTTATTGTTGATGGCAGTCAGTTCATTCAACCGTATACGCCTTTATTTGGGCGTATGGTGGAAAAGAATTCATATGCTGCTTTACCCTACGCTCATATTGGCGCTTTGCCACTATACTTTGTCATTAAAAACCTTAACACCTGAACCATTTATCTATTTAGCCATCGTGGGAAGTGCGTTTGCTTATCGCATGCGGAGCCAGCAAACACAACGAATAAAATCTTAATAAAGGTTGACGTGCTTTAATTGTATTCCTACCTGATATTATCAAATGCCGGTACTGAAGTTTCTCAGTATTAGGCATTCACTTTATCAAAGCACAAAATTACATGTGTGAAATATAATCTCTTAATACTCATTATTAGTGTAATAAATCCCCTGATTTTTAGACTGTGTTGGAATTTATTGGGTGCTAGTGATGATTTCTGTGGTATATAATTTCGATTATAAATTTTACGGTAATTTATAATTAATTTGTTGGTGTTTGTAAATAACAAGGTTAAGATAAATCTTAAAAAAATCTCATATAATTTACAAACACAAAATCTGAGTAAATCTACTTTTTTAAGTTGTATTTCGTGGTTGAAATTTAACCATAAAATACATCTCATTAGTAAAAAATATGTTTTAATATTTTTAAGTGTATCAAAATGTAATTTTTGGGGTGGTAAGCTTTGGTTTTTAATCTATAACATACTGTTATTTATATTATTAATTTAAGTGTGATTTTTTTTTGTTACATTTCTCCTATATTAATAGAGCGATAAATGTTTTTAATAGTAATCAATTTGCTCTATCGATTATACAAAATAAATAATCAGACATATAATAATCAAAAATTTTAGGACGGTATCTATGGTTCAGATTGGTGCCTATAATTAATTTTTAATATAAAGGTTAAATTAAATGACTTATTTTTCTAATGAGATAAATAAAGAAATAGGGCAGTATCTGAGAGGAATTAGAAAAGAGCGAAACTTAACAGGGGAAGAGTTGGCAAAAAGATTGAATATTAGTCAACAGCAGATATCTCGATATGAAACGGGAAAAACAAAACTGACATTTGAAATGATGGACACAATCCTTTTGATATTCAATAAGTCATGGAGAGACCTTTTTAATCATGTAATAGATAGGTACGATAATGAAAGATTACAATGTATTATAAAAAATGAAAATAATTATTTTGCTATCTTAGATAAAGACACTAAAAAAATGTGGCGTTAATTCAGTTAATAAAAATCTAACCTATTTTACAAAGTGTAATCAATAAATATAACTTGTATATATGATAACTTTATTAAAAATAATCATTAATTTAATTAAAAATAATGATTATTTTTATCTAAAGTTGTTATTAACAACTATTTGGCGAAACATACATTATACGAGTATTATACAGGATTAAATAATCATGAAATTGAATAAATTTGTAATGGGTGCTGTATTTGCATCAGGCTTTGCTTCGTTCGCAGCAATGGCTGCTTATACTGGTACACCTACTAACGGTACTATCGAATTTTCAGGTGAATTAGTGAATTCTGCTTGTGGTTTAAGTGAAGAATCAAGTCCTGTAAAAGTAAACTTTTATCAGATCCCTGTTTCTAATTTAAAAAATGGTGAGCGTGCAGGTAATATCAAGAAAGATATCGTTCTGCAAGGGTGTGATACTACCGTTGCACAAACTGCAACTGTAACTTATACACCATCAACTATTAACCCTAATGATAATACATTAGCGGCGTTCACTTCAGGTACTGCAAGTGGTGCTGGTATCGGTTTAAGAGACAATGGAAATAAAGATGTTGTTTGGGGACAAGCTTCTACAGCAGTTAATTTAACTGATGGTAAAACTGCAATTCCATTCGTTGCTTATTTAAAATCTGATAATGCATCTAATGCAGTAACTCCAGGTAGCTTTGATTCAACCATCAATTTTAAAATTGATTACCAATAATTTGTAATTGATTTTATACCAAGATGCGGAGTGTTAAATACTCCGCATTAATAAAATCTACCAATAACTAAATGGTATTATCCATGACTATTCGGGTTGCAAAAATAGCACTAGGCTCTAGTTTGCTATGGCCTCTATTAAGTTGGGGAATGATCGCCAATAACACCCCTGGTGATATTGTAATGCAAGGTGAATTAATAGAAGCCTCATGTACGATTGATCCTGAAAGCCGAGAACTTTGGGTTAATTTTGGTGAAATCAGTGCCCGAGAGATCACTCCTGAAGTCAATATGCTGGTGAGTAAGAATTTTGCTATAAAGCTCGTTGGATGTACGTTGCCTTCTAATGATAAAGGTAGTGCATCACGCGCGCAAATAACCATGATGGGAACATCTGTTAATGATGATCAACTTTTACAAGTAAGCGGCGATTCAGAGGGGTTTGGAATTCAGTTTAGAGACTCTCACGGCGAAATACTTAAACTTAATAGAAAAATGCCGGATTACACATTATTAGAAGGGCGCAATAGATTAGATTTTACTGCAATTTTAGTTGCTTATCAAAAGCATATTAAGGCAGGTGATTTCGCTGGAGTTCTAAGGTTTAGAATGGATTATTTCTAAAGCTAATAATAATTACATATAAAAGAGAATTGAGCTAAATCTCTAGCCTAATGAGTGAATACTGAGTAACTAAAATGATTATTTTAAATGGAAATATAAATAATATAAAAAAACTATTTGCAATATATATTGCAGTACTTTGCTATTCACCAAATATGTCTGCAAATGATCTTGTTGAGTTTAATGTTGACGTATTAGATGTTGGTGACCGTAACAATATTGATTTAACTCGATTCTCTAAAGATAATTTCGTATTTCCTGGGACATATTTATTAGATCTCTATATTAATGGACAATCATTGTCTCAGCAGAAGGTCACTTATATTACCGATCCTCACGATAGTGAAAAATCATTAGTTTGTTTTACCCCTAAGCAAATTGAAATGTTAGCGCTCAAAGAAGATGCGTTAAAAAAAATCCAAGCCATATCCCCTGAATGTTCAAATATTTTACCTATTTCAGGCGTTAAAATTAATAATCATGAAGGCAAACTGGATATCACTATTCCACAGGCATGGATGAAATATTCCGATCCTAGTTGGGTGCCGCCTGAGCGTTGGGATTCTGGGGTTTCAGGCCTTATATTTGATTATAACCTGACCGGGTCAGTTTCTCGTTCTTTGACGACACATACAAATAAACACTCATTATCAGCATATGGCCAAACGGGATTTAACTTGGGAGCATGGCGTTTTAGAGCTGATTATCAAGCTAATTATAACGAGCGTGGCGATAGAAAATTCGATTGGAACCAGTTTTATGCATATCGTCCTCTGATCCACATGGCGGCTAAGCTGACACTGGGTGAAATTTATCTAAGTTCTCAGGTTTTTGACACGATTCGCTTCACTGGTTTTAACCTTGCCAGTGATGAACGTATGTTACCGCCGAATCTACGAGGATATGCACCACAGATTAATGGTATCGCGAAAAGCAATTCAAAAATTGTTGTGACTCAAGCTGGGCGTGTCGTTTATGAAACGACGGTACCTGCGGGGCCATTCAGTATTCAAGATTTGCAAAGCTCAATCCGTGGAACCTTGGATGTCAAAGTTGAAGGTGATGACGGCGAGGTATCGACTTTTCAAGTTGATACGGCAAATATCCCTTATTTAACTCGCCCGGGTTATGTGCGTTACAACGCTTCGGTCGGTAAGCCATCTCGATTTAATCACAAGCCTGAGGGGCCAATGTTTGCCACGGGAGATTTCTCTTGGGGGCTGAGCAATAACTGGTCACTCATTGGAGGCCTACTTTTTGCGGGTAGGGATTACACCGCAATATCTGCTGGGTTAGGGCGCGATTTATCTATATTTGGTGCACTTTCTGCAGATATCACACAATCCATTAGCCGAATGCCGGGTGATAACACACAAACGGGTTCTTCTTATCGTCTGAGTTATTCAAAGTCATTTGATGAACTTAACAGTACGATTACTTTTGCGGGTTACCGCTTCTCGCAGGATAAGTTTAGAACGCTGTCGCAATATTTAGATGAGCGTGAAAACAAATATCTGGGTATTGGCCGTCAAAAAGAGATGTATACCGTTACAGGGAATAAAACTTTTTGGGCGGATGATCCTGATTGGAGAACGACAGTATTCTTAACTTATACCCATCAGACCTTTTGGGACCAAACATCTCAAGATAGATATGGCTTATCCGTGGGGCGAACATTTCGTCTAATGGGCATCAATGGTGTCTCAACCAATATTGCGGCTTACCGTTCTGACTATCGAGGTCGACGTGACGATAGCATTTCACTTTCGGTTTCAGTGCCTGTTGGTGATAGCCGTTGGGCTGGATACGACTTGCAAAATAGTGGTAGTAAGACCAGCCATATGCTGTCTTACAGTGATAACAGGGATACGAATAATTTATGGCGAGTTAGAGCCGGCCGAAGCAGCGATGATCGCGTCCGGTTTGATGGATATTATCAAAAACGGACGCAACTTGCTGAAGTTAATACCAATGTGAGCTATCAAGAAAGACAAACGGCATCGATCAACGGGACATTGCGCGGTGGCTTCACTGCTACTAAGCATGGTGCTGCATTGCATAACAGCACCGGTACAACGGATACAGCAAGAATTATGGTCGATACCAACGGTGTTGGTGGCGTGCCGTTTAACCATGAAAAAACGCGAACTAACTGGGCTGGTATTTCTGTTGTGCCTGATATTGTCAGCTATTACAGCTTCGACACACGTATTGATGTCGATAAGTTAAAAAATAACGTTGATACCAATAAGGCGATCGCAACCTCGACATTAACAGAAGGGGCAATCGGTTATCAGCGATTTGATGTTGCACAAGGTGAAAAGCTCATTGCCACCATTCGTTATAACGATACGGTACCTCCGTTTGGTGCTGATGTGACAAACGCGGATGGAATTAACATTGCCATGTTAATGGAAAATGGGTTGGCGTACTTGATGGCAGTAAATCCTAAAGAAACGTTAACAGTATCTTGGGGTGGAAAAGCGCAATGTAAAATTCAACTGCCTGAAAAAATAAATTCGGGCATGTCAGTTTTGCTGCCTTGCCAATAATGTAATGACAGTTTGAAAAAGTATTCTATAAGGTAGAGAAAATGGCGATTCGTATAAATAAATGGGTAGGTGGTTTGCTAGTTATGATGGTTGGCGTAGGGCAATCATATGCAGGTATTTCACTGGATAGAACGCGACTGATTATTACAGGCGATGAAAATTCTGCGAGTGCTAATTTATCAAACACCAGCTCAAGTATTCCTTTTCTTGCTCAGTCATGGGTTGAAGATGCCAATGGAAAAAAAATTACATCGCCATTAGTTGTATTGCCCCCATTACAGCGCATTAATGGGGGGCAAAAAGGGGTTGCTCGTGTTTCAAAAACAGCCGAGATAGATAAGTTACCTCAAGATCGTGAAAGTCTATTTTATTTAAATGTGCGCGAAGTTCCGCCAAAACCCGATAAACCGAATGTTTTACAGTTAGCGATGCAATCGCGTATTAAATTATTTTATCGGCCGACAGCCATTATTCCTAAATCTAGAAGTGCGGTTTGGCAAGACCAAGTCATATTTTATAAACAGGGAAATAACTGGCGTGCTGAAAACCCAACACCTTATTTTGTAACCATTATTAGCCTTAATAATAAACCAGTGGCAGAAGGTGGAAAAAAACTAACCGATTTTCCAGGAGTGATGATTGCCCCTAAATCGCATCTCGATATTAAGGTCAATAGTTCAGGCGAGAGTTTCACCATGATGTATGTGAATGATTATGGTGGTCATCCAGAACTTAAATACAGTTGTAGCGGAAATACGTGTAAAGCGTTACCACCAGAGCAACAGATTCGCTAGGAGTATTGATATGAACATTAGGTGCTTAGGGATCGTGTTATTGGGATTAGGAAGTTTCTCCGCAGTTGCAGAAATTGCGGATGAAAAGCTGTCTCGCCAAACATTGCTAGACGTACATAGTACTGTGCATTTGACAGGAAGCGTTTATGCATCACCTTGTGTTCTTGAATTAGAAACACAAGAGCAGTATGTCGATTTAGGTGACATCAATGCCAGAGAATTTCACCGCATTGGCGATAGAAGTACTCCTGTTGCATTTAATATTCGGCTCAAAGATTGCCAACGCGGGGCATCCAAGTCATTTGTGAATGCTGCTGGAGAGGCAACTCAAAATGCTCAGCGTTATTACTTGACGGGAGAAAGCGCAGTTTCATTGAGTATTGCGGGAGATACGGATTTTTTTAACCCTGAACTTGTGCGAGTTACAGGCGATGTTCGAGGCGCAGGATTACGTATTTCCAGTAAAGATCATCAAAACTTAATGGTCAATCAGCCAACAAGTTCATGGGTGATCAAACCTGGTGATAACAACATTACACTTAATGCCTCATTGGAATCTACAGCACAGTCTGTTTCAGCGGGAACTTTTAGCGGATTAGTTAGGCTAAAACTGGAGTATTTATAACCATGTTTGTATCCAACAACAAAAAACTAAAAGATATGACTATTGTGGCCGGTCTACTCACAATAGGGTTAATGCCGTTATCTGCTTTAGGCTTTCCTCACGGCTCCGCTATACCTGATGGGGGGACTTACACATTCGAAGCGACAATGAATAATCAGCTACTGGTCAATGAGAAAGATGCTGAAACAGTATTCAATTTTGATGTGGGTAACTGGCCTTTTTTCGATATTTACTGCCAAAGTTATATGAAGCCAGGAGGTCCTGGAAATTCAGATCCTGATTCAGGAATGACATTTGATTTAATGTCAACCATTCCTACATCAATGCAAAACCCAGGGTACCTGAACCTTAATGAATATTTTGATGTAAAAGTTGAAATTCAAATAGGGGGAAGGGTTGGTCAGAAAGTTACTGTCCCAGTGAAGGATATGTGGAATGGGGGATCTGACCCAATAGAGTGTACACCACCGAGTGTTAATAGCCGTGACTATGGCGTCGAGCTACGGACAGGGTCGAGTGGGACAATCACGTTTAGGCTGAAAAAACCGATTATTAATGGCATTACCATCAACCAAGCTGAGCTGGTACAGGTTTTTGCCAAAAAAGGCAGCCCAGCGAATGGCAGTACAGCTTATGCGCCAATCCCTTCAACTCGGGTTGTTTTAGGAGCAGGGATCATCACGGTTGCTGATGAGTGTACGATTAATGAAGGTAACCCAATTAATATTGATTTTCTTGATGTAGCAAATACGAGTGAACAGTTAAATGGAATTAATTATGCTCAGCCCTTTAAGATCCCAGTCAAATGTACTGGTGGAAGTTTTACGACAGGTGATTTAAATATCAAGCTGTCACTCTTACCGGGGGCGTCAGGCAGTGCGGATTTTAACCCTGATTATTTCGGTACGTTAAAAAACGGCGTGAAACGCACAAATCTTGGCATTGTGGTGACTGATAATGTGGCGGGTACATTGGTAAAACCGAATCAAGCATACCAAGTGCCTGACTTTATTAATAACCAAGGTACCTGGAACTTAACGGCTGCGCCAATAGCTGCGCCTGGTAGTAGTGTGGAAGAAGGTGAATTTACAAGTACCGGGACAATCCTTGCTGAATTCCAATGAGGCCGATCATGCGAAATAATAATCAGATAAAGCGTACAAAATATTTATTGTCGATTGGCTTATATTTATTAGTCTCGGGGCCGATGAGTGCGAGTGTGATCCCAACTAATATGGGAAGCTATTCATTCAGAGGCATGGTTATTGCTACGCCATGTCAGATAGCGCCTGGAAGTGAGAAGGTCCCTGTTGATTTTCAACAAATCTCGGTCAAAGATCTTTATAAAGAAGGCAAATCGAAACCTTTAAATTTCTCAATTCATTTAACGAATTGTAATACGACTATATTTAAATCGGTGACAGTGACTTTTAATGGAATTGAAAATAAGAATCTTCCTGACCATCTTGCGATTAGTGACCAAAGTGAAGCTAGCGGAATCGGTATTGGGTTATTAAACTTAAATGAAACACCCATAGAATTGAATACGCCATCATTAGCACAAAATCTGGCAACAAATAATACGGAAATTCAATTTAAGGCTTATGTCGAGGCTGAGCCTGAAGCGAGAATTAACCAAACGATTACCTATGGGAATTTTTATAGTACTGCGTACTATACATTAAATTATCAATAACGAATGAAAACATGATGTTTGCAATCAAAATTAAAGGTAATAAAAAAGAACGTTATCCATGGGTTCTTTTAAGTTTTGTCGTTATATTTTTTGGCATTATATTGCATATTTATCTGCCGAATATGGGCGGAACAGGTTTGTCATTACCATTCAATATAATTAGTAGTTTTTTTATTGCTTTTTTTATTGTAGTGGTTAGTTTTACACAAATTAAAAATTCAAGCTTATATTACTCTAAGTCGAGTAATTATATTACGATTGGATTGGTCTTATTATTAGGCTTGTGTTTTTTTGCGCCTAAAGATTACCAGTTTAATGCATACTTGACAGCATATTGGTTATTGGGCGCGTTATTTTTTTATCAAGCTTTACTGCAAATAAATATTTCAGAAACTGTATTGAAAATAATTGTTTGCAGTATATTATTTTCTGCTATTGTTGAGAGCCTATTTTCAATAGCACAAATTTTTAATTTTTTTCCGATATCAGGGGATAGGCCATATGGCGTATTCCAACAAGTTAATGTTCTCTCTAGTTTTATTTGTGTTGGCATTGCCAGTGCAATAGGTATGTTTATTTTAATGAGAACTGTCACATGGTATACGTCAGCCATTATCATTGTGAGTCTCGTTTTAATGAGCGTGGTATTGCCATTGTCTCAATCATTAACTGGATATTTAAATTTATTATTAATTGTTATTGTTTTTTATTTTTTTGCAAAGTATCATCGTAAATATATTTTTTATTCTTTAATATCGATTGTTATCGGTCTTATTATTGGCTATGGAATAAAAATTGGTTTTAATATTTCTGACTTTTCTGAAAGTAAATTACAGACATCGCACATTAGATGGGTGTTATGGCAGCATAGTTTATATTTATTTAGTGAAAATATTTTATTTGGTACGGGTGTTGGTAGTTTTGAATCTGTATTTTTAGAGCGCTTTGGTGGTGGGTTACTTGGAACCAGTGAAAGGGTCATATCACATCCACATAATGAGATATTACGTTGGATGGTTGAAGGTGGGGTAGTTGGCATTGCTGCGATATTGTTAGTTATTATTGGTAGTGGGTATCTACTTTATTCTTCATTAAAAAATAAAAATAATAATTATGTTTTTTTAGTTATTGCGTTACCAATTGTTTTTCATATGATGACAGAGTTTCCATTGTGGCTATCAATACCTCATGGGGTGGTATTGATACTACTAATACGTTGTGCCGATATTCCAACTAAAAAATATCATTTAAATAAAATTGTAGGGTATTGTTCGAAAACAATTATTGCGTTAGGTGGTTTGTTATCCATGGGGTTGCTGTATTTTACTTTGCAAACGCAGCAATATTTAACGTATATCGAAAAAACAGGGCAACAGTTTCTTCTTTCTATGAATGAGCCCGATTATAGTGAGTGGAAATATTACTTAATCAATGATCGTTATAAATTGGATCTCAATATGGGGCATTTGTTACGCTATAACGAGACACAGAACCCCTATTACTTGAATTTATTTTCGTCTTGGGCAGAAAACTATTCTCGTTCTTGCCCAGATATTAATGTTTATTTTTCTTGGATCCTTGTTTTAAATGAATTAGGTGAGAAAGAGAAAGCAAAAAGCGTCAAAGGAAAAGCGATTTTTTTATTTGATAATAATGAGAAATTAGAAGGGTTGAATTTTTAATTATTCACGTGGTAATTCGTGTGTTAATTAAAAATCTAAAGGATTTATTGGTGTTAATTATCAATAAATAGGGCGTTTTATTAATTAAAATCTATATTAAAGGAAATAACATGAAAAAGTTAAATGCTATCGAAGCTGCTGCTGTAGTTGGTGGAACAAAACAAGTTTGTACTGATTCTTACGAGAGCATCACTGTTGGTGGTGTTAAATCTTGCCAATTAGTAACGACTTGTACTGATAAGCACGGTAACAAAACATACAAAGCGAAAGCTGTTGGTGCATCAAACTGTGATGTAACAGCTCCATAGTATTAAATTTAATTTTTATTAATTGATACATGGGGAGTTATCCCCATGTATTTTTCGTACCTGAATGGAATTAACTGTTATGAATACTCGTTTTAAACCAATAACTATCACACTTTATACTCTATTTGTTATTATCGCTTCTTCACTCATGACGGTTTTGTTCTATCATATTTTTGTTTTTAATACTTTCTCAAATGATGATGCACAAGGCTCTTCTTTTATTGAATTTAATAGTGGACAAGTTCTGTTGAGTCCAATAAAAGAAAATAATAGCATCATAGAAGTCCTTTCTTATGGTTGCCATTATTGTGCAGTAAATCATGACAATGTCAGCCAATTCGAAAAAGCACTCCCTGAGAATGTCAACTTTAAAGTCGTTCATTTAGCCATGGATAATAATATGGGGCTGGCTGCCTATGCGCCTATTTTTGCGACATTGGAAGAGATGGGGGTGGAATCTCAATTACGTCAGGATCTTTATACTGCCGTTATCAACGATAAGCTTGATTTAGCTAATAAAGATGTCTTAAACCAATGGTTAAAACGGCACAATATTGATTCAATCCAATACCTAAAAACCAGTGAAAGCCAAGCCGTTCAAGAACGTCTAAAAAATATGCTTGAAATTAGCAAATTTTATCAAATTACTGGAACACCTGCCTTTATTATCAATAAACGCTATGTTGTTTACCAAGACCGTGATTTTGCAGACTTTACTGCCTATATGCTTGAGTTATTAGATAAAAGTAATAAGGAGTTACGGTGATCCGGTTTTTCATTGTCTGGACGGTATTTACAGCGAAAAACTGTTTGATGCCGTTTAAAAAAGGATATCAAAAACTCAATCATAGTGGACTTGCCTTTTTACGGTTGTTATTGCGCCGAGGCTATATCACATCGGTATTATTTGTTTCTAATTTATTATGTCGTGTAGGTTTATTAGGTCGTCAATATCGTAATCGGAATAAAGTCGCCACGGAAAACTTTCGTAGTTTAATGGAAACGAAAGGGCATATTAATATGGGCTGGATAACCGTTCGACGCTTCATTTTGGAAGAGGCAGCCACATGGGGACAAAACCAAAAAATCATGGCGCAAGTTCGAGTTTGTACACTTGAACTTGATAGCGTCGTTGCGCCCTTACACCAACAAAATAAACCCGTTGTACTTGCTCCGTTGCATATGGTTTCTGATGTTTTAGCCACCATGGTTGGGGCGGGGGTGACTCCTGGGAATGCGACGGTGGTGGTTTCGTCGAGCGCAGAGCAGCAAAAGTATAACGCTTCGGCACGTGAGTTAGGCCAGGTGAATTTATCTTATTGTTCTATTCATCAGGGAAATAAAGTATTAGCTAGCCAATTAATGACTGCGATGACAGAAACGGCGGCAGGGCAAAAAAATATGATTGTTTTCCCTGATATTACCCCTGATTACACGGTTCAAACAGAGGAAGGGGCGTCGAGCAAATTATCGTGCCATTTATTTAACCGTGCAGCAAAGCTACACAATGGTGTCGTGCGTTTGTCTAGTGCGATTTCGGCACAGGTAGTTTTTTATCATCTGTACTACCAAAACGGTTTACAAATCAAAGTTTATCCGCCTGTTGCAGCAAAAGACGTTGCAACTCAAATGCCAGCCATCATTGAAAATGCGGTTCGTCATTATCCCAATGATTGGCTTTTATGGCATAGCCATTCACTTTATTTTATTAGCCATTAAATAATAATGAAAAATATTATTCCAAATTTTGTTTCTCAAGAAGAAACCAATGAATGTGGCTTAGCATGTATTGCGATGTTAGCACAAACCCAAGGTCTCAACGTTTCTCTTGAAACTCTGCGAGAGGTCTATCCAGCATCGGATCATGGAACTTCTTTGATTGACCTTTCGTCCATTTTAGCCAATTACGGTATTGCGACGACACCGGTGTTATTTGAGCACCAAGAGCTCAATAGTTTACCACTTCCCGCTATTTTACATTACGGAGCAAGCCATTTTGTGCTGCTTGCTTATCGCAAGGGAAATAACGTGTGTGTGATGAACCCTGCAATTGGGCAGCAGTGGCTACCTTTCTCTGCATTAAAAGCGGAAATCAGCGGTTATGCATTAATTTTAGAACCGGATACCGCGCTGGAAAAAATTGAATCATTAGCACCGGAAGACAAAAATGATGGGGCAGGGAAAAAAGCCCCTCATGCAATGAGCCTGAAAGAAACCTCAGAGATTCGCGGTGTTTATTGGTTGATGATATTCGCTTTTTTGGTTTCTTTAACGCTATTTTTAATGCCAGCCATGGTGAGCAATGCAATCAACCAAGCCTTTTCCGACGCCAAAAATGCCATTTTCCCTTATGGCTGGTTTATTGTTGCCTTTGTGGCTGCAACACTATTAGCCCTTGGTGTGAGAATGCTGAGTGAGAGATTCGTAAAACACTTTGTGTTGATTAAAAGTGGGGTTGGTTTCTCTCGTTTATTGAGTAATCCATTGCGATTTTTTGAAAAACGCGCACCCGGGGATGTTTTTAGCCGTTTTGTCGCTTGGCAGGGGGCATTAACCGAAAAAATTGAGCTGGATAACGGGCTAAGAACGGATTGGGTTATTTGTGCGATAGCATTAGGTACCATGTTTTGGATTGCACCCGTATTAGCGGCTATTTCAGCTGCGGGTGTTACCGTGATGGGCTTAATTAGCGTATGGGCGATTATTCGTGATCGGTGGTATACCCAGCAGTTACAGCTAAAATCGGCAGAATTAAATGACTTTTTTATGGAGACGCTGCAAGGCATTCTGACCATAAAAACAGCAGGGATAGAAAATCAGCGTAAGGCGCAATTTGCATGGCTAAGCCGTGAATTGTTTACCTGTATACAACGCAGAAATGTGTATCAACAAATTAAAGATGGCATCTATCAATTAACTGGTAGTTTGGAGATGGTCATTTTTATGTTGGTGGTTTTACCCATGGTGGCCAATGAGTTAATTTCGTTGGGGGATTTCTTTGCTTATAGTTTCTTGCGTCAAATTTTTACCAATTATGTGACGCGTATTTTTTATGCGATTATACATAAGTCGCAACTGCATATTATTGATACACGCGCCCATTCTTTATTCCCTAAGAAAAGCGAGCAGGACACCGCACCATTCCACGAAAAACAAACCTCAGTACAAGGAAAAGCACCACACTTATCTTTCAAGGGGATCCATTTCAGTTATGACCCTGCAAAACCGATTTTAAATAATGTGTCATTAGACTTACCTTCAGGCACGCAGGTTGCCATTGTTGGGGAGTCAGGGGCAGGAAAAAGCACGTTATTACGTACCATTGCGGGTTTATTCAGCCCACAGCAAGGAGTATGCGAATCCAATGGTGAAGCCGTCAGTGTGCAGCAGCTTACGCAATTGGTTTGCTTGCAAAGCCAAGAAGATATTTTATTTAATGCGACCGTCTTAGATAACATTACGCTATTTGACCCTAACTTCCGCGAAAAAGATAAAAAAAGAGTCGAAGTGCTGCTTGATAAATTGGCACTCGGCGCAGTGATTACTCAATTACCTGGTGGGGTTAATGCGTTAATAAGAGAAAGCCATGCGGCGCTGTCACTTGGGCAACGTCAACGTTTGTTATTGGCTCGTTCGTTGTACAGTGCCCGCCCTATTTTGTTATTGGATGAGCCCACCGCCAATTTGGATGAAGAAACGGCGAAAATAGTCATGGCAACCATTCAGTCACATTGCCAGAAAACAGGTAAAACATTGATTGTTGTCACTCACAGTGAAGAGTTGGCGGCTAATTTCGATGCACTTTACCGAATCGTGGATGGGGAATTAAGTCTTGAGAACAGCACCAATAAAGCCCCTTGTGTCACAGCAGGCACGCCTCAATCTGAACCTTCTTTGTTAGCGACAATGGAAGGAACTTCCTTATGACCTCCCGCCACGTAGCACCAAAATTGGGTTTAACGACCCAACGATTACGCACTTTAGGTGGGTTAGTGGCATTGCTTGTGCTGGTCGTGGTGATCGGCCGTTTTGTGTGGCAATCACCCGCCCCAGCATTGCATGAAAACGTAATTTTATCGGTGGAACGTGGCGATATTGAAAAAGTCGTCATGGTAACGGGGACATTAAAGCCCTCAATGCAAGTTAACGTAGGTGCTCAGGTTAACGGGCAAATCAGAAAATTATATGTAAAACAAGGCGACAAAGTGGTTAAAGGGGAGTTGTTAGCAGAAATCGACCCAACTATCCAGCAGTCTGAGCTCAAAAATGCAACCGCCCGGTTATCCAGTGCTCAGGCGCAAAAACGGGCTGCGGAAGCAACTTTAATACAGTACATCAAAGCCTATCGGCGTCAGGTAGTGATGCAGCGAGATGGTTCTGGTATTCGCAGTGAATATGAACAAGCGCAAGCACAATATGAGGCGCAATTACAGCAGGTTAATGTCAATGAGGCGTTAATCACACAATCAGAAATGGATGTACAAACTGCACAAGCTAACCTCAATTTTACACGAATCATCGCGCCGATTAGTGGCGAAGTACTGGGTATTGTGGCGAACGAAGGGCAAACCATCGTTTCTTCACAGACGGCACCGACCATTTTAGTGTTGGCGAACCTAGATAAAATGCAGGTTCAGACACGAATCTCGGAAGCAGATATTCAAAAAATCCACCCAGGCCAACCCCTCACATTCTATGTGATTGCGGACCCTGAAACGCACTACGAAAGTACGATGGGATATGTTCAACCCATTCCCCCCGAAGCACTTGATGAAAGTAATAATAATTCTGGGGGGCAACAGAACAGTGCAATTTATTACAACGGAACGTTCGAGGTTGATAACGCCGATCGTGCATTAAAGACATCAATGACAGCGCAAGTATTTATTCGTGTTGCACAAGCGAAAGATGCTTTACGACTCCCCGTTAGTGCTCTGGGGCGAGCTGTAGGTGCAAATCAATATGAAGTGACCGTGATCAACAATGAAAAACCGGAAACTCGCACCATCAAAGTGGGGATTAATGATCGCCATTTCGTCGAAGTACTTGAGGGCATTAGCGAGGGCGAACAAGTTGTTATTCAATCAGATAATGTGGCGAGTTAATGATGGCGACGACACGAAATGTATCTTTTACCCGTCCTCTGATTGAACTTCATCATGTTTACCGTGAGTTTTCAGCCGGTACGCAAACTATTCCTGTTTTGAATGATATTTCGCTATCAATTAACCAAGGGGAAATGGTCGCTATTATTGGCGCATCAGGTTCAGGTAAGTCGACTCTGATGAACATCATTGGTTGTTTAGATAAGCCTTCTCAAGGAGAAGTGTTGATCAATGGGATTGCGGTTCATGAGGTGAATAGCGATCAGTTGGCAGAATTACGTAGCCAATATCTTGGGTTTATTTTTCAGCGTTATCACCTAATGCCCTACCTGACTGCAGAAGAAAATATTGCGATCCCAGCTTTATATACGGCGATGCCAGAAGATGAGCGGAGCGCTCGAGTTGCTTTATTAGCAGAAAAGTTAGGGTTACAAACGCGCTTGGATCACAAACCTTATCAATTATCTGGTGGGCAACAGCAGCGTGTCAGTGTCTGTCGCGCCTTGGTTAATGGTGCGCAAATCATTCTTGCGGATGAACCTACAGGGGCATTAGATAGCGCTAGTGGCCACGCATTGATGGATATTTTACACCAACTTCATCTCGATGGTCACACTGTTGTGATTGTGACCCACGATAAAAATATCGCTCAGCAAACTCAGCGAATTATTGAAATTAGTGATGGAAAAATTGTTTCTGATAAGCAGAACCAAGCTCAGACAGACACAAAACAACGGAACCAGCTTCCTTCTGTTGAAGATAATGGCCGTGCATCGGTGTGGCGCAATATTATTGAGTCTATTCGTATGGCATGGCGGGCCTTACTCGGTCATCGCATGCGTGCATTTTTGTCGATGTTGGGAATTATCATCGGTATTTCTTCTGTGGTGTCATCAATGGCCGTGGGGGAAGGGGCAAGACGCTCCATCATGGATGAAATTGGGAAGCTTGGCAGCACGACTCTGGAAATTCGCCCTGGTACTGGGTGGGGGGCTAAGCGGCCTGATATGGAGCGTGCATTATCGTTAAATGATGTTAAAAGTCTAAAGCAGTTGCCATGGATTGAGTCTGTTTCCCCCGTCGCGAGCAGCATGACGATGGTCGTTAATAAAGGCTTGGATAACTCCATCATGCTTAATGGCGTTTCAGAAGAGTATTTTGCGGCACAAGGGTTTCAGCTTTTACATGGCAGTTTCTTCAGTACGCTCGATATGGCAGACAGCGAGCCCGTTATTGTGTTGGATGAAGGAAGTCGAGAGGTACTTTTTCAGCCAGAAGAAGAGCCGTTAGGGCAAATTGTGCAGATTGGTCATTCACCATGGCGAATTATTGGTATTGCCCGTAAACCGGGGCCCAAAATGTCGAGTGGCTTTGTTATGGGGTGGGTTCCTTACTCATCGTTACAGCAACGTGTGGTCGGGGACAAACCCATTGAATTTATTTCGTTGCGCTTCCCTGAAAACTTAACTTCTCAACAAGCTGAATTACAGGTTGAGCGTTTGTTATTACGCGAACATGGTAAAAAGGACTTTTTTATTGAGTCGGATGACCAGCTCGCAAATGCATTACAAAAAACATCCGACTCAATGTCATTACTGATCACTTCGATTGCCGCTATTTCCTTATTGGTTGGGGGCGTTGGGGTGATGAATATCATGTTGGTTTCTGTGACGGAACGAACTCATGAAATCGGGATCCGCCTTTCCGTCGGAGCGCGTCCTCAAGATATTATGAACCAATTTTTGATAGAAGCCGTGATGATTTGTTCGCTTGGCGGGTTAATTGGTATTGTCGGTGCATGGTTAGCGGGGTGGGTTTTCTCTTATTTTACCACTGAATTTACGATGGTATTTACCCTGTTCCCCGTTTTATTAGCGTGCGGTTTCTCCGCTCTAATTGGTTTGGTTTTTGGTTATTTTCCTGCTCGTCGGGCTGCCAAACTCAACCCAACGGAGGCATTGGCACGCGAATGAATATCAAATCACTTTATATTATTTCTGCTTTATTTTTGCTAAATGGTTGCGGCAGTTTTACGCGTACGGAATACCAACGCCCTGAGCTCACTTTGCCACAGCAGTGGGATGATAAAATACGCCAATCCGGTGCAAATGACGTGATGACATCAGTTCAGGCATTGAACCTAACTGAAAATTGGTGGGATAACTTTAAAGATCCTCTGTTATCCCAACTGATCAATCAGGTATTAGAAAATAATAATGATTTAGCCACAGCGGCAATTAAATTAAAGCTGGCGCGAAGTACGGCCGGGTTAGCAAATACCAATATAACCCCAGATTTCTCCCTTGGGGGCTCAGCAAGTAATACAAAATCTATACGTCATGGAACCTCCCCCCAAGAGAGTTATAGCTCAAATCTAACTTTAAATTATGAAATCGATTTATGGGGAAAACTGGCACGTATTCGTGAAAAGAATGAGTGGGAAGCAATAGCAACCGAACAGGATTACCATGCAACAGCATTAGTGGTTATTAATACGACTGCACAATTATATTGGAATATTGCACTGTTAAATCAACAGATTGATAACCTGATTGCGAGCCAAAAGATTGCAGAAAAAAGCCAGCAGCAAATTAAGTCATGGTATTTAGCAGGAAAAGTTAGCCAGCTGGATTTCTTACAATCACAGCAAACTGTGATTAGTCGAAAAAATGAATTACGACGGCTCATTAAAGAACGTGACAGCTCCCGTAATGCATTAGCGCTATTGTTAAACCGCCCTGCAGAACAACATGTGCGTGAGCTCACCGCACTTAATCGAAATCAACGGATTGAAATTCTTAACGCGACACCGTTGGCCGTATTAGCACAGCGGCCGGATATTCAAGCCGCCGAGTCACGTTTACGTTCCGCGCTTGCTGATTCTGACGCTGCTAAATTGAGCTTCTACCCGACACTGTCTTTGCAAGGTGCGCTTAATGCGGGTAGCCAGCTGTTTTCTCAATGGTTTAGTGACCCGACACGGGTTGTTGGGGGTTCGATTTCTTTGCCATTTATTCAGTGGAATACGGTGAAATTGACCATTGAACAATCCGACTTACAAGTGCAACAAGCGGCGGTGGCATTTCGTAGTGCGGCTTATACCGCCTTGTCAGAAGTCGATAATGCGATGGAAGCCCGTTTTGCTGCGGATGAAATTCGTCAGCAATTACAACAGTCATTATCACTTAGCCAGCAGCGGCTAAAGCTAACCAGCAGCCGTTACCGAGCAGGTGCCGTGGATTATCAAACACTGCTTAATGCGCAAGATGACCTTTTAACTATTGAAAATTCATTAGCTCAAAATCAATACGATTATCTTTATGCAACGCTACAGCTTTGGTTAGCACAAGGTGGCGGTAGCGCCCAACAGGAGGACAACCCATTATGAACCAAAAATCTCACTTTAAGCGCGTTGTTGTCACAGGTTATGGGGCTGTCACTCCTTTGGGGGATACGGCTTCAGCATGTTGGCAAGCGATTATGGATAAAAAGCTCGGTTATCGTTACGTTGATAAAACTGCACAAAATATCCACAGCCATTTTTTAGGGCTTATTGATAATGAACCCAGCTTAAAAGGGGTTCCTGCGGCTATTCGTCGTCGTTTACCACGCCATACGCGTTTAGCCTTGGGGGCAGCGCGAGAAGCCATGGATATGGCCTTCGCAGGCACGCTATTAACTGATTTTTATGACCCACTGATGTGCGGTGTCATTATGGGAACAGGATGGGCAGGGCTTGATGAAAGTTATATGTCAGTCAGTGAATTCGAAGCGACAGGGATGACCTCGCCTTTCAACTGTTTTTATGCAATGCCAAATGTGACAACGGCGGCTTGCAGCCAGTTTTGGAACTTGCGTGGATATCAAAACACGACCATCGCGGCTTGTGCGACAGGCACTATTGCGATTGGTGATGCTTTTGAAGCGATTCGTCATGGACGAGCCGATATGATGCTAGCTGGTGCAGGAGAGTCCTTGCGGACAGATTGTGCTGTATGGAATATCGATGTTCTTGGTGCTTTAACACGTGAAGCGGAAGACCCGACTCGTGCCAGTTGCCCATTTAGCGCAGACCGTAGTGGTTTTGTCCTTTCTGAAGGTGCGGCCGTGTTGTGTTTAGAAGAGCGTGAGAGCGCTATTTCTCGTGGGGCCACCATTTTGGGCGAGATTACGGGGTATGCAAATTTTTCTGATGCCTTTGATTTTACATCACCAGCAGAAGATTGTGTTGCTCGGGTGAAAACTATTGAAATGGCTTTACAACAAGCGGGAGCCGCTCCTGAATCTCTCGATTATATCAATGCCCATGGGACCTCAACAGCTCTTAATGACTTAAATGAAACAGAATCATTGAAAAAGGCATTAGGTGCGGCAGCTTATCAAATCCCAATATCTAGCACCAAATCCTATACCGGACATTTAATTGCCGCTGCTGGTAGCTTTGAAACCATTATTTGCTTGCAAGCGATGGCACATGGCGTGATGCCCGCAACCGCTAATTTACATCACTCGGACCCGCAATGTGACCTCGATTATATCCCTAACGAACACCGTATTGGTGAAGTTAAGCGTACACTAAACCTGAGTTTTGGCTTCGGTGGGGCAAACGCGGCACTGATTTTAGAGAAAGCGTTATGAGAACGTTACGTTATACCCTTGAGGATGCAAAACAGTGGGCATCATTTTCTGGTGATGATAACCCGATTCATTTCGACCTTGAATGGGTCAAAGCGAAGGGTGGAGATCAACTGAGTGTGCATGGCATGCGTGCACTACTCGATGTGAAACAATTCGCGAGTGAGTCATTAAATCACCCATTATTGGCTTCACAAGAGGTTGTCGACTCTGAGTTTATCAAATGTGTTGTACGGTTACGCAATCCGCTATGGAACGATAAAGATTATCAATTAGTTGCACGAAATAAAGCGGGATCGGTGGCTTTACTCTCTTCTGATGAGCAACAAAACTGTTTAACTTGCCAATTGTCGCTCACCCCTCCACCGGTATTACATGAAATCGCGAATGAAATAATGATTTCGACCGCAGAGATGGTGAAATTGCAGTCAATATTTTCTCAGTTTTCCAACGAAATGTATGAATGGCAGTTTATTGACGCAGTTTTGTTCTGGTACTTAATTCATGATAGCTCGTTATTTGAACAACAAGAGATCGCACAATGGCTGCCGGTCGGCTCAACATTGAAAGATATTTTTTGCCGTTATCCTATCGTACAAACCCACCAAGAGGTGGTGTTTGACCGTGAACTTCTAACGAAATGGGCTCCTATCACCTCTCCTGAGCCTATTTACCTACGTATTTTGCCGGCCTTAGTGATCGCGGATAGTGAGAGTGGTCGATTAGTGAGTATTAGTATCGCTGCCCGCTACAGAGAAAAAATAATAAATAATTCAATAACATTGAAAGTTAATTCAATAACTCAATAAGAATGCAAGGATAAAACAAATGAGCCAATATCAAGAAATTTATATCAAAATTAGTGACATGATCTGTGATGCAAAAGATTTAGAAGCAGAAGAGTTGAATGCGGAGATGACTTTAGTCCAGTTAGAGTTCGATAGCTTAGATTATGTTGAACTTATGGTGCTTGTTAAACGTGACTTTAATGTTGCTTTAGATGCGGAATTTTTCCTAGAACATCCAGAAATTTCGGTGAAAGCGCTGTGTGAACATATTGATAAGGAGTCGAAATCTTAAAATGGCAAATAATCAATGGATACTCGTGACGGGAGGAAGCCGGGGAATTGGGCTCGCACTAGTTAGTGAATTGCGACGCCACTGGAATGTGGTTTTTACTGGGCGTAGCGTTGATGGCGTTAATGAAACACAAGCGAATCTTGAAAACCCCAATTTAGATACATGGGTGAAAGGATCCCCGTGTGATGGTAAGAATGAAGTACAAGTTGACGCGCTTTCTAGCTCGTTATTGGAACAATTTGGGGCTCCTACGGCTATTATTCATAATGCAGGTATCACTAGGGACGCCTTACATATTCATCAAGATGCTGAAATCTGGCGAGATGTGCTAGAGAATAACGTCATTTCCGTGATGAATTGGCACCGTAAATTATTACCTGCAATGTTGATGGCGGGGAGCGGCTCAATCGTATTGATGTCATCAATTACTGGGTTAAAAGGCAATATTGGCCAAACAGCTTATGCGGCGAGTAAATCAGCGATGATGGGGTTGACGCGTTCATTGGCTCATGAAGTTGGGCGTTTTGGGTTACGTGTGAATTGTATTGCTCCGGGGCTTATTGATAGTGATATGACCCGTGCAATGCCTGAGGCTAAATTAAAAGCTATGTGCCAAAACATCCCGTTACGCCGCTTAGGGCAACCCCAAGAAGTGGCAGAGCTAGTTGAATTTTTGATTGGCAATAGCAGCCAGTACCTAACAGGTCAAACATTGGTCTTAGATGGTGGATTAACGGCGTAATTGCCCGTTTTAAGTGCTGTTAGCAGAACAAATATTCACTCGATAATTCATATTTTATATTTCCCCTTAAACGTTTTAGTCGATTTTCGTTTAAGGGGATTTTTATGAATTGAGACTCGGAAATAAATGAAAAACAGTAAACTCAAGTTAAAGAAGAATGGAATTATATTTATTTCAATTTAATTCATTATTAAACATTAAAAATAATTATATTAATTTTAATCTGGCTTGAATGACTCGATATAACGCATTAAAACCACACAATTTGTATTGGATTATTGATCGTGCACAATACCTCACGGTGCCTCGGTTATAGAATGGTAATTGGAAGTCGATAAATAAATTAAAGATAAAAATAAATTTCAAAAAAGCCATTTTAAAACTTTGAAGCAATGTTAAGTGAGGCAGATATGAGTAAAGCATTATCTGAGGGAGTACTCCAATCGGAGATCAGCCGCAGGAAGCTAATGCAAACCAGTACCGTCGGGGGACTCGCTCTTGCAAGTGGAGCGCTAAGTTTACCTTTTAATAGTATTGCTGATACCAGTGAAATCACACCCAAAACAGCCATACCTGAAGAAAAAATAGTTTGGAGCGCATGTACCGTTAACTGTGGGAGTCGCTGCCCACTGCGTATGCATATTGTTGATGGTGAAATAAAATATGTCGAAACCGACAACACCGGCGATGATGTTTACGGAAATAAGCATCAAGTTAAGGCCTGTCTACGTGGGCGCTCAATGCGCCGTCGTGTCTATAACCCTGACCGCTTGAAATACCCGATGTTGCGCGTTGGGGCACGTGGTGAAGGTAAATTCAAACAAATTAGTTGGGATGAAGCCTACGATTTAATCAGCGATAATCTAAAACGGATTATTGCCGATTATGGCAATGAAGCGGTGTATTTGAACTATGGAACTGGCACATTAGGTGGCACAGTCGCACGTTCATGGCCGCCAGCGAATTCACCTATCGCCCGTTTGATGAACTGCATGGGCGGCTATTTAAACCATTACGGTACCTATAGTACAGCACAAATCAGCTGTGCGATGCCTTATACCTATGGTAGTGGGGCAGGTAATAGCGTTTCCGATATCGAAAACTCCAAGTTGGTGGTTCTGTTCGGAAACAACCCTGCCGAAACCCGTATGAGCGGTGGTGGGATCACTTATCAATTAGAGCAAGCGCGCGAGCGTTCTAATGCAAGAATGATAGTGATCGACCCGCGTTATACCGATACTGCTGCTGGACGAGAAGATGAGTGGATCCCGATCCGCCCCGGAACAGATGCTGCATTAGTGGCAGGGATCGCCCATGTGTTGATCACTGAAAATATGGTTGATCAACCCTTCTTAGACCAATATTGCGTGGGTTATGATGAGAAAACGCTACCCGCAGATGCTCCGAAAAATAGCCACTACAAGGCATATATTTTAGGGCAAGGGGATGACGGTGTAGAAAAAACACCACAATGGGCTGCACAAATCACCGGTATTCCTGCTGATAAAATCATCAAATTAGCACGTGAAGTTGGTTCCGCAAAACCTGCTTATATTAGCCAAGGTTGGGGGCCACAACGCCATTCGAACGGCGAGCAAACCGCACGTGCGATTGCGATGTTACCGATTTTAACCGGTAATGTTGGTATAAATGGGGGAAATACGGGGGCTCGTGAAGGGAACTATGATATTCCATTTGAGCGGATGCCAACATTAGAAAATCCAGTCAAAGCAAGTATTTCCGTATTTTTATGGACTGATGCGATAGAGCGCGGCCCTGAAATGACTGCAACTCATGATGGGGTAAGAGGTAAAGATAAACTGGATGTTCCGATTAAGTTTATTTGGAACTACGCCAGCAACAGTTTAATCAATCAACACTCTGATATTAATAAAACGCATGACATTCTTCAGGATGATAAAAAATGCGAAATGATAGTAGTGATTGATAACCATATGACGGCTTCAGCGAAATATGCGGATTTAGTCCTGCCAGATTGTACCGCGTCTGAACAGATGGATTTTTGCTTGGATGGTGCCGCTAGTAATATGGGCTATGTGATTTTCGCTAGCCAAGCCATTGAACCACGTTTTGAGAGCAAAACGGTGTATGAAATGTGTACACAAATCGCACGCCGTATGGGGGTTGAAGAGAAATTTACCGAAGGGCGAACCCAAGAAGAGTGGCTACGCCATTTGTATGAAATTTCACGACAAAAGTTACCTGAGCTACCTGATTTTGAGACATTCCAGCAGCAAGGGATTTACAAAAAAATGAACCCACAAGGGCATGTCGTGGCACACAAAGCTTTCCGCGAAGACCCAATTGCGAACCCATTAAATACCCCGTCAGGAAAGATTGAGATCTATTCATCACAATTAGCGGATATCGCGAAAACATGGACGCTAGCGGAAGGTGATTTGATATCAGCACTCCCAATGTATTCCCCAGGCTTTGAAAGCCATGATGATAAGCTCACCGAAAAATATCCACTGCAATTGAGTGGCTTCCACTATAAATCGCGCGTTCACTCCACTTACGGCAACATTGATGTGCTTAAGGCTGCTTGTTTACAAGAGATGTGGATCAACCCTATTGATGCAAAACGTCGCAATATTAAAGATGGTGACATAGTGCGTATTTACAACGATAGAGGGGAAGTGCAGATCGCTGCCAAAGTGACTCCACGCATCATCCCAGGGGTTGTTGCAATGGGGGAAGGGGCTTGGTACGCGCCTGATGAAAACAAGGTGGACCATGGTGGTAGCCTAAACGTCCTGACGACTCAACGCCCGTCACCGTTAGCGAAAGGTAATCCGCAACACAGTAATTTGGTTGAAGTGGCAAGGGTATAGGGAGATAAATCATGACAACACAATATGGTTTTTATATTGATTCTGCACGGTGCACGGGATGTAAAACGTGTGAATTAGCGTGTAAGGACTACAAAAATTTATCTCCTGCGGTGAATTTTAGGCGCATTTATGAATATGCGGGGGGAGATTGGCAAGAAGATAACGGTGTGTGGCATCAAAACGTATTTAGTTATTATTTGTCGATTTCATGTAACCACTGTGAAGACCCTGCTTGTGTGAAAGTGTGTCCAAGTGGCGCGATGCACAAACGTGAAGATGGCTTTGTCGTTGTGGATGAAAGTATGTGTATTGGCTGCCGCTATTGCCATATGGCCTGCCCATACGGTGCGCCGCAATTTGATAGCGAAAAAGGGCATATGACCAAGTGCGATGGTTGCTATGAACGTGTTGCCGTCGGTAAAAAACCGATTTGTGCCGAGTCTTGTCCACTGCGTGCATTAGACTTTGGTCCTATTGATGAGTTACGTGAGAAACATGGCAATTTGGCAGAGATTGCGCCACTACCAGAAGCGCACTATACCAAGCCCAATATTGTCATTAAACCCAATGCCAATAGTCGCCCTGTCAATGATACGACAGGCCATTTAGCCAATCCTCGGGAGGTATAACATGGGCAATGGATTACACGAATGGCCGCTGATTTTATTTACGGTATTAGGCCAAAGTATTGCAGGTGGCGTGATTGTGACAGGGCTTGCTTGGTTATCGACAGATGATAAATCCCAAAAACAGCGCATTGTGAACGCAATGTTCGCGTTATGGGTATTGATGGGCTTAGGATTTTTGGCATCGATGATGCATATGGGCTCACCGATGCGTGCATTTAACTCGATGAACCGTGTGTTTGCGTCATCATTAAGTAACGAAGTGTTGTTTGGCTCCATTTTCTTTGCTTTGGGCGGCTTATGGTGGCTGTTATCTGCAATGAAAAAGATGCCAACAGGGTTAGATAAAGTGTGGTTAATCATCACCATGTTGATGGGGCTGTTATTTGTTTGGGCAATGACACGAGTTTATATGATAAGCACGGTGCCAACATGGAACACACCACATACCACTATCGGCTTCTTTATGACCCTGTTTGTTGTCGGACCAATTTTAGGCACTTTGCTATTACGAGTGGCTAAATTTCCGTTTAATAGTGGTAAATTAGCGGCGATTAGTATCGTGGCTTATATTGTGACTATCGCGTCGGTACTACTGCAAAGCGGAGAAATTGCGCTAATTGCCACTTCTGTACAAAAAGCAGTGGATTTAGTCCCTGATTTTGGTGTTTTACAAGTGATACGTTTAGTGGTGACCAGTCTCGGGTTGCTGCTATGGATTTTGCCTGTTGTGCGACAAAATCAGCCTTCGGTATTGAGTTTACTTCTTGGTACCGTGCTGGTACTGATTGGTGAATTTATCGGTCGTGGGCTATTCTATGGTTTACACATGACAGTCGGCATGGCTGTGGCTTAATTGGTAAACCTTTCAGCGCAGGAGATGGTTTCCCTGCGCTGATAACTTCAGAGACAATCAAATATGCAAGAAGCACGCTTTCTTGAACACGTCGCAGTGACAGGGCGAGTTCTGGGGTCTTTATTTTATTTCTCACCAGAAAATGAAAACAACGCAGAGATTATTTCGATTTTACAAGAGCCAACTTGGCATGAAGAATGGCCATTTTCCTTACCTTCTTTAGCGAAAATTAGCCAGCTTTTGCAATCCAGTGCTCAGGAGAATGAACCCCTCAGTGAAGCATGGCAGCGCTTGTTTATCGGGCTCTATGCTTTACCCGCTCCCCCTTGGGGGTCAGTCTGGCTAGACAAAGAAAGAATTGTTTTTGGTGATTCAACCGTTGAGCTGCGCCAATGGATGCGAGCCAAAGGTGTTGAACCCGTAACGACACAAAAAGAGCCAGAAGACCACTTTGGGCTGGTCTTGATGTTAGCGGCTTGGCTCGCTGAGCAAAATCGCAGAGCAGATTTAGAAGAGTTGCTTGCTTGGCATCTATTACCTTGGTCGGCATGTTTTCTCGAAGTATTGATAGATTCGGCTAACAGCGATTTTTACCGTGCATTAGCAATATTGGCAAAAGAAACATTGGATGGATATCAACAACAATTAACTTTACCTGTATCAGAGAAAGTGGTGTTTTACAAAGATACATTGTAAATAAAAATAGCACCCCCAAGTAGGGTGGTGCTATTAGTTTTTTATATCAATCAGCTATTGATATTTACTGTTGTGACTCACTTTGTTGCACATAGGGTGTATATACCCCTGTTAAACTCTTAAGGAAGGCAACAATATCATCGACATCTTTTTGTGGCAGTTCTTTACCCACTTGATAACGCAGCATCAGTTTCACTGCTTCATCTAAGGTTGCTACATCGCCGCGGTGGAAATACGGTGCGGTTAGCTCGACATTACGTAGTGTTGGGACTTTTTGGCGTAACTTATCGCGCTCATCAGAGGTGACATTCATACGACCAATATCTTGAGCAGTGATTTCACCGAACTCATAGTCTTTTTTCAGACCCAGAGGTTCGAAGGAACGACCACCTAAGATCACGCCACCATGGCAGGTTGCACATTTGTTCTCTTTAAATAACTGGTAACCATGGAGCTGCTGTGCGGTTAATGCAGTTTTGTCACCTCTTAACCAATTATCAAACGGAGAGTCTGGAGTGATTAAGGTTTTTTCGAACTCTGCAATCGCATCGGTGATGGTGTCACCCGTGAAACCTTCTGGGTAAACCGCATTAAAATCTTGTTTTAAGACAGGGTCTTTATCCAATTTTTCAATGATTTCATCCCATGACTTTGATGCCATTTCGATAGGATTTAATGGTGGGCCACCGGCTTGGGCTTGTAAATCAGGTGCTCTACCATCCCAAAATTGCTCGACATTAAATACAGAGTTAAACACCGTTGGCGCATTGATTGGGCCTACTGCGCCACCAACACCAATTGATGTTTTACGGCCATCAACACCACCTGCATTGAGTGCGTGGCAGTGTGCACAAGAAATTGTGCTATCCCCTGACAGGCGTGCATCATGATACAAGCGGAAACCTAATGCGACTTTTGCATCATCAACATCCAGTGATTTTGGAATTGGTTGAATTGGTTCGTTGCGATGTTCAGCGGCGGTATCTTGGCTGGCATAGTGCTCTTCCCGCTGTTTAGCTATCCAATTCAATAGGTTATTACGTTCTTCATCACTGACACTACTGGCCCAATGAAGTGCAACATAACGTGTTGGAGGCATGGTGTGGTTCTGCATAACCCACTCAATTTTATTTAATTCACTTTGTGGTACAGGTTCTCCTGCGATGAGTGCAGCGCGAGCAGCCTCAAGGTTGAATGACTTATAACCTAGCTGAATATCGTATTCCATCAGTTGCTTAGCAATGGGGAATGATGCGTAGGCAGGTAAATCAGTTGACGGTGTGTGACAGTAATCGCATCCCTTTTCGGCAAAGAATTGGAGGACTTGATTATTTTCTGCAATTTTAGATGTCTGAATGTCATTATTTTCTCTTCGTTGATTATCGTGATACCACACATATCCAGATAACCCAAAATAACCGAGTAAAAGCAAAAATATGACAGCGACCGTAATGCGAGTAAGTTTTTTCATTACACTATCCTTGAAAGATTGCGGTCAAATATATTTAAATATTTTTTAATTAATATAATTCTACAGCCGGACTATGATGGATAAATAAGTCCGAGAGGTTCTTGATTTTTATCAATGATGGCCATCGGTTTAAGCGATTGTTTAAATAAGATTTACCTATCAATGAAATGATAGTTAAAAAAATAAGCTGATGATTAAATTTTATTAGATTGAATTTAAAGGATATTGTTTCAAATTAATCTTGCTGTAATAGGTTTTTAGTTCAATTTAATAGGTGGGTATTTATAAATGAATAATTCTTGATTATTAAAATAAATTAAGTAAAACTAATCGAAAAGTTTAGTTTTTACCTTTTTAATTGTTGTGGACTAAATGCATATTACAAAATAAGTAAAATATAAATTATTTAAGAAAGCAACATTCCTGGAAATTATTGATTTTAGATAACCATAATATTGGCAAATCAAAAGTAATGATCTACATCATCATTTTTGTACTTTCACCATTTTGTCATAAAATAAACATATTGTTGTTATGAATCTGACTTAAGTTCGTCGTAACTCAGTTAGGAGATAGCATTATGTTTAGTGTCGATACCCTGCTGCACGATATTTTTCCTCATCAAACACCAGGCAAATGGAAACGTCGCTTATTAAAAAAGCTTTTGTTTGAACAGGAATTTCACCAATTTGCTCAAGATTATCCGCACTTAAAGGGCTTGGATCTTATTGAACAAATCATGGAGTTCTTTGATATTTCTAGTGAAATGGTTGAGGGTGACTTAGAAAATATTCCGACTCAAGGACCTGTTGTCTTAGTTGCTAACCATCCGATAGGTTCACTCGATGGCCTTGCATTATTACGTGTGGTTGCTGCCGTTCGTCCTGATGTAAAAATAGTGGCAAATCAGTTTCTCAATTATATAGAACCACTAAAAAGCTTATTTATTTCAGTGGATAATATGAATAACCGAACTAGTCGACAACAAGTTGAAGCCATGCAACAGCATTTGGATAAACAAGGGGCATTAATTGTGTTTCCTGCGGGGGAAGTCTCTCGATTTGGTCGCAAAGGGGTTTGTGATGGCCACTGGCGTACAGGTTTTTTGCGTTTAGCCGCAAAGGCTAGAGCGCCTATCGTCCCCATCCATATTCAAGGGCGTAATAGCCATTTATTCTATTTAACTTCGTTAGTTTGCAAGCCGTTATCTACTTTAATGTTAGTCAGGGAAATGTTTAAACAGCGAGGAAAAAGGCTAAAAATTCGTATTGGTGGCAGTATCCCATTTATTCATTGGCATGATGGTCATACGGCGGCTCATGAGCTAGCAGGGCGCTTTCGTCGCCATGTCTATTTGTTGGGTAAAGGTAAGGAAGGGCTATTTACCAGTGAATCGCCAATTGCTTTACCGGAAGACAGAATTGAATTAAAAAAAGCG
This sequence comes from Providencia sp. PROV040, assembly GCF_032706145.1. Taxonomy (NCBI): domain Bacteria; kingdom Pseudomonadati; phylum Pseudomonadota; class Gammaproteobacteria; order Enterobacterales; family Morganellaceae; genus Providencia; species Providencia sp. PROV040. The sequence continues at coordinate 4,211,540 of NZ_CP120530.1, forward strand.
TTACTGGCCTGTGAGCAGCTAGGAACTTCTCCTGATGGGAAAGCGATTTACCTTTATCACCGAAACCAAGAGGTAAGGTCGCCGATCTTACGAGAAATTGGCCGATTACGCGAAATTGCATTTCGTGCGGTAGGGGAAGGTTCAGGCAAGCGCCGTGATTTAGACAGCTATGATGACGATTATTATCATCTGGTATTATGGGATGAAAGTGAACTTGATATTGTCGGAGCTTATCGGTTTATACCGACTAAAAAGCAAATTGAGACCAAAGGCCTTGAGGGTATTTATAGCTCTAGCTTATTTCACTATGACCAAGCCATGATGCCAATATTAGCGCAAGGTATTGAGCTTGGTCGGAGTTTTATTCAGCCCAAATATTGGGGAAAACGGGGTTTAGATTACTTATGGTTAGGTATTGGCGCGTATTTGGCAAAATATCCACACTATCGTTATCTTTTTGGTCCTGTATCTATTTCTGGCTCAATGCCAATTGCGGCACGTGATTTACTGATTACTTTTTATCGGCTCTATTTTTCAGCGCCACACAGCATTGCACAGTCACATCAGCCGTACCCAGCTTCTTTGCCACAGGTATTAGCCCAATTTTCAGGGGGCAATTACCATGAAGATTTGGTTAAATTGAAAAGCTTACTCAATAACATTGGCTGCTCGATCCCAACGCTTTATAAGCAATATACCGAATTATGCGAACCTGGCGGCGTACAGTTTATGGATTTCGGTACAGACCCCGCGTTTAACGATTGCATCGACGGGTTGGTGCTGGTGGATTTAACCAAATTAAAGCCAGCACGTTATCAGCGATATATAAGGGTACATTTGGTTTCACAAGAAGAGTATAAAGGGCAAGTGTAAGAGGGGGGACTAGCCCTCTTACACTATTGGGGCATTACGGTATAGGAACTGCTCCGCTTTTATAGGTAACTATCAGTTAATAAAGTTATTATTAGCGATTCTTACTGTACTTTATTTATTTAACATTCATATTAGTAATGTGTTTGCTAATTGAAAGAAAACAAAATAACTGCATTAGCGTTAAACTTGCCTGCTGATGTGAACTTACCTGCTGTGGCTGCCTTAAAATTAAGTGACGCCATTTGCCCTCGAGCAACCAGTTTATTATTACTATCTAGAGTAGTTTGGTTTACTGAAATATCAACCGGAAGATTACTTAAATAGGGAGTAGCTAGTAAACTAGCCCTTACATCAACAATATCAGTGCAGGTAAAAGCGCCTGTAGCCTCTCCAGACCAAGAGCCATTTTGGCCACTGACAGAGGAACCCAGATCAATACTAGTAGGGAAGCTAAAATTACAAGAAGTGTTTGATGGAGGTACTACCCCACAGCCTGCATTAGGTAATAAAGTGCCATAAGATGTTCCCCAGGTTGATATTTGAAAAACTTGGAATCCATAACAAACTGAAGCGAAATCTGTATTTGGATAATTTCCCCACATTGTAGCAAGAGTTTGTGTATTAGCCGTTCCATATTGTAGCCTCCAAGCATTAAAAGCATCAATTGCTGTCCCATTATTGCGGATGATGACTTTTTGCTGCATGCCATAGGGTAGATTTATACCACCAAACGTTTTTGAGTCTGCACTAGAACCTCGATAATCATAGGGACCAACCGTTACAATACAACCGGAGGGATTATAACAAATGATACTATTGCTATCTTCATTCTGCCATCCCCACTGAATAGTGACATCATTACCATTTCTTTGGATAAATGACCCCCAACTTATAGAATATGCATTCATGTTGTAAATGAAGGTTAATATAGTAATAAAAAATACCTTTATTACTATGGCGTTATAATTGCTACTTAATACTAAAATTTTCATTTTCGAATACCTATAATTCAATGCAGATTTTATATATTCAGTTGTATTCTAGAAAGAATGTTAACGTTGATATAAAGGTTCCATATGAAATTGTTTTATTTGTCAATGCAGAAGGCTCTCCTTGAATAAAGGCTTTAAGTCTTATTTCGTTATTACCAGCTGACAATTTCTGTGTGTGATCTTTTGTGTTTATATCGATTTTTTCTCCGGTATCTGTTTCTAAACCAATTGCAATACCATTAGCGTGGCTTACTGGGTCTAATGCAAGATAACCAGATAAAAACGAGTTTTCATTTCCATTAAATGAAGCATTAATTTCGCGACCTAAAGATAAATCGCAATTAATTAATCGAATACTAAATGATTCACTTAAAGTACGGCTATTCAAATAAAGATATTTATCTGCAATTGTCCCAAAGTCTAATGTAATTAGTTCATCTCCGGGGTATAAATCGCAAGCATCTTCGACAAAGATACCATCAAAATTAATTGTTTCGGCTATCGATGGTAACGAATGACATATAAACACGGTTAAAAATAACAAGATATAAAATTTTATTATCGAGAACATTATTATTCCTATTGAAATGAAACGGTTAATGTCGCAATAGCATTGAATGTATCTCCAACCAGTTTAGTTCCTGCTTTTTTGACAATAACAGCGGATAAAGTGGGTAATGTCTCTTGATCAATTACAAATGCTTTATTTAAAGCGATAGGTTGCCCATCTTTTTGAATCTGGATGCCTACATTATTTCCATTTTGATCAGATTTAACTTGCAGTGTTGCATCATCAAAGCCTGTCCCTGCGGTTGCGCCAGATAATGTTAAAGATATATTCCAAGGTTGTGTTAGATCGCCATCGCAAATAAGTTCATAAGGAATTTTTTTCTTATAGTGTATTCCATCAACCTTATTAACACCGACTTTACCAAATGAAACTTTGATAGGATCGCTGTGACTTAATCGGCATTTTGGCGGTATAATTAACGAACCATCAAATCCCCAATTAGCATAAGCTATATTTGCTAAGAATATCAAAATAAAACAACATATCTGATACTGAACTTTATTATTGGTTGAGTTTTTTTTCATTATTGATAATCCACATTAAGTGTTGCAAGTGCAGTGAAATCTCCACCATCAGTATCATCAAAACTTGAGTTTGTATTTTTTACTGGAGAAACTTCTAATGATGGTAACTCTAAATAGTTAAAATTTATTTTTTTATTAATATCTTGTTTTATGCCATTAATATAGAAGCTTAATCCTAGCTTTGGATTACTGGTCTTAAGAATGCCATTATTAAAGTTACTAGGATCACCTTGAATACTTAACGCTAGGTTATTCATGGCTAAATTAGTACAAGTTAACTCAAAAGTTAATGTATGCTTATAATTTACTCCATCAATCCTGCTTAATAAAATATCGCCAAAATGAACCATTGACTTTTGACTGTTATTTAAAATACACTCAGGAGGTGTGGAAATTAGATTCCCATTAAACCCTACAGTTAGTGAGGCGGAATAAGAAAAAGTACTAAAAACTAGTAATGTATATAAAAATTTAATTTTCATATTGGCTCTTAATTTATTGATATTCAATTTTCATAATCATTTCGGCACTGAAATTCCCTGCATCGCTCAACATTGAACCATTAGGTTTTATGGGGACGGCATAAATAGATGGCATGGCACCATATATAAAATGAATATTTGAATTGTTGGATACTATATTATTATCTTGATAAATGGCGATACCAAGGTTATCTCTATTCGTTTTTATTGCATCAACACCATTAACTCTAAAGTTATTCCAACTCAATTTCATTTTTAATAAATTAGTAGATAAATTTGTGCATTGTAAATTGTAGTTAATATTCGTTTTTTTATATGATGACCCATCGATTAAATCTTGCTGGACATCACCAAAATCAATATTTAATGTACTTCCTTCTACAAAACTACAATTAGGGGGTTCTATGACCGTAATCGTTAGGCCAATAGAAGCCATTGAAGCACTGGCTGTATTAAAACATATTAATATGGAAATAATGCTAATAAAAACCTGCGATTTAAATAATAAGTATTGATATGATGGTTTCATATTTTAATCCTAGTCATAGACTAATTGGAATCTTATATTTGCTTGATAGCTACCCGCATTAAAATGACTATTGATTCTCACCGGAGTAATGTAATAGGTTAATTTATTACTGCCCATTGATAATAGTTTTGATCTCGTAAAAAAACCCGGTTTAATTTTTTTAAAATTTTCATCATTTAACTCAAGAGCAATGCCTTCAGCACCATTTACTTTTATTAATTTGCTATCCGTATTATCTGATACAGCAAGAAAACGAATTCTTACGGCAGGCATGTCAGAGCTCCAAGTTATGTTACCTTGTTGATCGTGATTGCGGCTTTCACTCCTTAAACAATCTTCTAATTGAATATTGAAAGGAATAGGAGTGCCTTTATGCCCTAGAAATTTAAATGCTGAAGAACTATTTGTGCCCAAATCTACTGTTTGGAATGCAGATTGCATGGCTAACCTACATGCACTTTCGGTAAGCATCCCCTTAACCTGTAAAACACCATTGGCACCATCAACATCCCAATTATCAACTTTGCCAATATCAGTAGCTAATGTCTGAAAGGCAAGTGTACTGAAAATAATCCCTATTAAAGGAGCTCTATAACTCACTTTTTTACTCATTCCTTCCTCTATTACTATTTAATAAATAGATTATTTATTACTTGGAGATACCTTGCATTCATTTGCTTGGCAGTTAAAACTAAGATTAGGGCGGCCACCATAGTCATTGATATATGTTAGTACTGGGGTATTGCCTAATGTAGCAACATCGACACCTAATGGCTGGCTATTTTTAGGAGTGATCATAATCGGCTCGAAGCCTTTTACCGTATCCCCTTTAATTTTTGTTGCCGCATCAATAATGGTTATATAATAAGGCGTTGGATTAAATGCAATATATTTACCCCCTTGCTGTTTTAAAACTAATTTTTCTTGCCATGGATTATCGATATCATTCTTAGTTGGAATGATAGATGTTGGTCTATAAAAAAGCTTTATTCGCGTTTGTAATGCAAGTTGTAAAGTATTTGCTTTATCACTTCTCGGTGGAATCTCACGTAAATTAAAATAATATACTGATTCAATATCTTGTGGTAATTTTGCTACGTTAGCTAATGGTTGAATTCTTATTTGGCTTTTATCACCAGGTTCAACACGTTGAACCGGAGGTAATACGGTGAATGGCTCATTAATTTTTTCACCCTGTACATTTTCAATCCAGCCTTGAGCAAGATAAGGTAATGTTTTATTTTCATTACTAATATTTAAGCTAATAGATTTATCATTGCCATTAATGATTGCTCGAGTACGATCTAATGAAATAGCTGCATTTGCTGTTGACATATTCATTAAAAAAACTGTTGCTAATATAATTTTAGAACTATTAACCAATTTTGGGGTAGGATAGGTATCCTTTTTACTTACATTTAACTTATTCATAAACGATATAATCTCTTTAAGTTTAACTTGATGATGTTCATCATTTTTTTTTGATTTAAATAATTAATATTAATAATTTTCTAAAAATATTAGTAAAGTGTTATTTCACACATGGTAGCAGTAATGTGTTTGCTAGATTTATTTCTGATGAAACGCTATCTGGCAATGTTATATTGCACTGTATTTCATCATCCCAAAAAACACTCAATTTTTCTTTAGGATTTAAGCCTGACAAATAAACACTGCCTTCATCACTAATTATTCCAACTTGCTGTTTACGTGTATTTAATACAATGGCACCAAATGGAGGTGCATTATTATCCGATAAGCGGATATTTGCCATTGCACTACTACCCGCTATAACATCAAATTGGCGATAACCAATAGCACCCTCTGTTAATGTTCCTTGCTTTACAGAATGGGTAACCTCTGCGTTACTAGGCAAAAGATTCAAATCCACATTGATATTACTACGGTAATAACTATTAACATCAGCAACAACAGCCTTACCAAAATAATTTGACCGTGTCACAATTCCATTACCACGCAAAGGAATATTCGCTACACCATTGGTATCAACAAAAACGCGCGAAGCGCCGAGTTGGTTACTTCTATGGAGTACAACCCCATGTTGCGTTGCCGTCAATCCACCTTGCAATGATAGTCCGGCAGAACGGTAACGATTCTGTTGGTATGTTGCATTTGCATTAAACTGAGCCATATCGCCTTGATGTGTATAGTACCCACCAAGAATTGCTCCCGACTGTGTGATCCCAGTATTAATTTGGTAGTTGCTACGCTCATTAATACGGTCATAATAATTTACATTCTGTGTTGTATTACTTTTATCCCAGTTACTGTTAAAGCTCACTGTAGAGGTTTCACCCCAAGGCATAGATAACGCAATATAAACCCCATCATCATTTATATTTCGATAGTTATTACGGAATGCGGTTAAGTTAACACTTAAGTTTTTAAATTTTCCGAGATCTAAATACTTTGCTAATGATAAACTATAGCGATTATTGTCAGGTTGATTCCAATATGTCTGATGGTAAAAATTTAAATATGTGCTTAGTCCACTGCCGCTAAACTGCTGGTTATAAGAAATGGTATACATTTCTTTGCTATTATATTGTCGAACGCCACTTATTTTGGCATCGAGATATTCAGACATACTCATAAAATCTTTTTCTGAAAAACGATAGCCAGCAAAGGTAATTTGGCTATTATAATCTTCAAAACGTTTTGAATAGCTCAATCTATAAGAATTACCTTTATAATTAGTTTCATTATTTGAAGTGATTTCTTTAATTTTTGCATGTGTTCTTGTCACATCAAATGAAAGAGCCCCAAACCGCATTAGATCGCGACCAATTCCCAAAGTCGTTGAGAGATATTTTTGTGAAGCAATCATACCGCCATATAGGGACCAACCATTATTAATCCCCCATGAATACTCACCACTAGCGAAACTATCACCATTAACACGATGATTGGAATCACTAGGCCGTCCTGCTGCAAATTTATAACGAACTTGCCCTGGGCGAGTAAGATAGGGAATACTTGAGGTGTTCACTGTAAAAGTTTGCGTTTTACCATTTTGTTCCTCTACCCTTACATCTAATTCACCCGATAAAGCATCATTAAGGTCTTGAATGCGAAAAGGGCCAGCAGCGACTTGAGTTTGGTAAATAGTACGACCTTGCTGACTAATAATGACGGTTGCATTACTATTTGCCACCCCAGTAACTTCAGGTGCATATCCCCTCAAATTGGGTGGTAACATATTAATATCAGTAATTAAACTGAGTCCTGTGAATCTAAAGCTATCGAAAATATCGGAGGCTAAGTAAGATTCACCGAATGTTAGTTTGGCACCTAATGATTTAATATCTCGAAAAATGTAAAAACGATTCCAATCAAAAGAATGGGTTGACTCAGAAGATGGGTGCTTCTCAAATCGTGATTGCCAATCAGCTCTGAATCTCCATGCACCTAAATTCATTCCTACCACACCGTTACCATTGGTGGTATAGCTCGTACTTTGGTGGCTACGTATTTGTTGATTTACTTGCGCGTTCAGATTGTAGTCAAATAGAGCACCCGATATACCATCTTCCCAACGAGTAGGCGGATCCCAATTATCTGCCGTATATTCTAAATAGGCTTGAGGAATATTAATATAGAGTGTTGATGTCGATAAATCGGCTTTTGTAGTTGCTCCAGATAAGCTGTTTAAATCTAAACAGGAGTCATTATGCCACCAGACCAGCGATGATATTATTTTGGGCTTTAGTCCAAATTTCTCAACTAAGCTTGGATCTAAACATACTTTACTGTCATCAATATCTTCATCTGAGTTATAATAAAAAACACTTTGTTCAGATAATATATTTTTGTTTACATGAATGCTAAAAGTGTATTCCCCTGGCATGAAATAACCAGTTTTAGAGAAACGGCTTAGATCAATATTAGCGCGATCATTTATATCTAAAATATCCGTATTAAATTCTATGTTAGCAGCGGCAAATCCGGTATTACAGATAATAGTTATCATGCTAGCTAATATATATAATCGACTAACTGATGATAATTTAATATGGATTTTATGATGCGCCATAATACTTGACCTTATTCAAACTCATTTATAATAAGAGAAAGTATCTCCTATTTAGAAAAATGTTCATGTGGATAGAGTTGTTTTTTATATCACTCATAATCTAATTTGTATTTTATTAGACCAAAATAATTGCCTGATTTTAAAGATTTATTATTTCTTTTTATTCGTAGTTTGTAATTTAAATTACGAGTGCCATCAGTTAATTCTTGTGATGACATTGCCTTTCCTGGATATACTACTTCACCACTAGTACTGCTAATTTCAATACCAATCCCTTCAGCTTGCCCATTGGTAGTAAACAAACTACCATTATGAACTCCATCAAATGTTATTGTAAAATATTGCCAGTTTGGTTTTTTTGATTCAGGTCTCTCAAGTACGCAGTTAATTAATTTAATTGAAAAAGTTCTTGCATTGCTTTGACCATCTCGAGTAATTTGAGATATAGATAAGCTTCCCATTTCAATGGTTTGATCTTTGCTGTTTATATCAATAGAACAGGCAGTTTCAATAATACTTCCATTCATTGTGATTAATGATTCAGCCGAACAATATGATGACAAACTAGTTTCTAATAATAGAATGAATGTCAACCATGAAAATTTATATAGCATATATTCGCTCTATTATTATATTTAATGAACCTAAAAACCTATCCGTGTGTTTTTAGGTTGAAATTAGAAGGTTGCTAATTTTACTCGTATGATAAAGTGAAATCTGCTACAGAACTGAATTCACCCGCAGTGATAGTTGAAACATCACCACCATTACCTTTTAAATATGCAGAGAATTGTAATGTATTGCTACCATCTTGAATTTGTTGGAATGGTGTAGCTGTGTTAATAGTAACAATTTCGCCATTACCACTAGTAATTTGAACTCCAGCACCACTACCTGTACCAACGATACCTAAGGTTTTACTATCTTCATCAAATGATGCGGATGCACCAGTAAAGGTTAATTGAACACCTTTAGTTAAGCTGCTAACGTTACAGTTTTGCAGTGCGATATCAAATGTTTTAGGTGATGATTTTCCGCCATCGGCTAAAGCCATATTAGAGATTTGGCCTAATTCAATCGTTTGGTCAATACTTTCTGGTGCAATTGAACATGGTGCTTCAATAATAGCACCTTTAAACGTGACTTTACCGTGGCCTTGGTCAGCGGCATTCGCAGCAGAAGCACCACCTAAAACTAATAAAGTTGCCATTGCAATACTTTTAATTTTCATCAATCTTTTCCTTTACGGTTAAATATATAAATATGATTATTGTTAATCTCATTATGTTAATTTCATAGTGAGATTAATTAATAACAATCAGAGTTAATTGTTATTAATTAATAACAGTGTTATCTGCCATTAAAGATTAAAATAATTCTCTTGAGTCATTGATATATAAACTTCTTTTTTTTCAATTTCTGATTTTAATTTAGATAAATCCAGATCAAGATAAATTGTTAATTCGATTAATTTTTCAAAACTTAGTTTTGTTGCTCCTCGTTCATATCTTGATACTTGTTGTTGACTTACATTTAGTTTTTTTGCTAATTCAGCTCCACTAATTCCTTTTTTCTTTCTTAATTTTTTTATTAAATAGCCTAATTTTATATTTACATTTTCTTCATCATTCATTCGCACTACCTTAATATGAGAGATAAAAATATAATGAGTTAATCTTTTTTAAAGAAATAACAAACATCTACTTTAAAATATACGGATATCAACATGATTTTAGATGTTGATATGTCACTAAGACCATTTTCGTAACGTGATAATTGTTGTTGAGATATACCTATAATTCTGGCTAAATCAGACCCACTTAAGCGATATTCTGATCTTAGCAGTTTAATTTTTTTACCAATGTTCTTGGCAACTATGTTTGTAATGTTTTTTTTGTTTTCTAAAACAGTTAAGCAAGTAAAAATAGAGTCCTTCATTTATTAGGATACCGATTTAAGTTTCAATTTTTGGATAGCTGTTTAATTTGTGAGTATAGGCTACACTTGATAGGGGTATTTTCTAAATATAAATAATCAGTATGTTAAATCGATAAAATCGATTAATTACAATATATGTATCTAATTACAAGCTAAATAAGTAGTACTCTAATAATGACTTGTTTAATGGCTTGAATCTTAAATAAAAATAAGAAACATTATTAATTGAATGGTTATTTTTATAACATATTGTTAATATAATTTTATTTGAAATAAAATATCAATATAAGATTATTCTCACTAAAGTAGTCGCGAAATTTGTATTTATTAAGATATTTTTGTCCATTTTGGAATGTTTATTTTGGTGGTGTACTAATAGAATTAGTGCTAATTGTATAAATAAGACGGTCTAAATATGATTTTTTACTTTTGTATTTAGATATTTTAATTTTAATGGGGATATTTTATTTAAGCAGTTGTGACCTTAACCAAGGATGTTTGATTTTAGGGGAATACTGAGACTTAAAACCGATCAATCTCAGTATTAATAAAGGTAATAAACTTATGACTTAACTTATATCACTCGAATCGTGGCGTTCGCGTACTTGCTGTGCGGGGTCACCTTGTAGGCGATTAACACGGCGGCCGCGCTGTACCGCTGGGCGTGCATAGATTTCATCAGCCCAACGAATAACATTTTTATATTCATGGACAGATAAAAATTCTGCAGCATCATAAAGCCAACCTTTCACTAAAGCGCCATACCATGGCCAGATAGCGATATCTGCAATACTATAGTTCTCGCCTGCGACATATTTGTGTTCTGCTAAACGCTTGTCTAATACATCTAATTGACGTTTAGTTTCCATCGCAAAGCGGTTAATAGGGTATTCAAATTTTTCAGGGGCGTAGGCATAAAAATGCCCAAAACCGCCACCTGCAAAAGGTGCTGAACCCATTTGCCAGAATAGCCATGATAAGGTTTCAGCACGTTCTGGTTGAGTTGTGGGTAAAAAAGCAGAAAATTTTTCAGCTAAATAGGTCAGAATGGAACCCGATTCAAATACTCGGATAGGCTCTTTACCGCTTCTGTCGACTAACGCCGGGATTTTTGAGTTAGGGTTAATTTCAACAAAACCCGAACTAAATTGGTCGCCTTCACCAATATTAATTAACCAAGCGTCGTATTCAGCCTCTTTAATGCCAAGGGCTAATAGCTCCTCTAACATGATAGTGACTTTTTGTCCGTTGGGAGTTCCTAATGAATATACCTGTAGTGGGTGCTTACCTATAGGTAAAGATTTTTCGTGAGTTGCACCAGAAATTGGGCGATTAATATTGGCGAACTTTCCGCCATTACCTTGCTCCCATTGCCAGACTCTCGGGGGAATATAGGGGGTGTTTGCCATGAGTTATCTCCTTAACCATTTTCAAAGGTGGCGATTATTTTCTCATCAATTCTTTAATTATAAAGGCCCCCCACTGTAGCAATCTGTCGTGAATTCTCCACTGTTTTTATCATATTTGCTTTGGTGGGTAGGATAAATAGCACAGAGTGCAAGAACACATAGGGGATAAACGAAAGAGTTAATTATTAGTTCTAAACTATTTTTGGGTTTATGAGTAATTGTATATACGCACAATGATGACCGAGCTATTCATAGGAATTTATATGTTTTTTGGGATGGCTTGATAATAACAAAAGGTAAATATGTTCATTTGCAATAAAAACCAGAGCTTAAAATGAGACTTAAGTTAAAAATTTGTTAACAAGCGAATTGTGCAGATCACTAATTCAAATAAAAAAAGGGTGTGAATAATTTGTGAAGATTGGCACTAATTTATCGGAGTGTATTTTATACATTGATAGCATATCAGTCATATTCAGGTGTATCGGAGTGTGTCCATGCTTGCGCCAAATTCAAACATCTACCAAAGCTTATTACAGAGAGCAAAAGTGCAGCCAGACGCTGTTGCGATTGTATTTGAAGAGCAAAGTTGGAGTTATCACCAATTACTTGAAAAAGTAAATAAAACAATGTATTGGTTAACTACTGCAGTGCAGTTGAAAAAAGGCGATCGAATTGTACTTGGCTGGGGAAATACGATTGAGTTTTGCCAATTATTTTATGCCGCGGTAGGTCTGGGTATTCAGGTAATTCCTTTGAGTACCAAAATGAAAGAGTTTGAAGGTAAAGAGCATTTGTCTTGTATTAATGCAGATGCTGTTTTTTGGGATGATACATATCAACCATGGTTAGCACAGCTCAGTGCAAAAGGGATGAGTCTTTCTCAGTGGCGTAATGTAATATTCACTGATGAAATTAATTTTATTAACCAAGTTAATGAAGAAGACCCTGCTGTTATAATATTTACCTCGGGTACAACAGGGGCGCCAAAAGGTGCGGTGATCACGCATAAAAATATATTGTCTGCAGTATATGCCTATCAGGAAACATTAAAGTTATCTGAACACGATAAAACAATTTTAGCAGTGCCGATTTATCATATTACTGGCCTCTCTGCTATTTTGGCGTTATTTATCCATATTGGTGGGACGATTTATCTTCATAAAAAATTCAATGCAAAAGATATTATTTCAACAATTGCAAAAGAAAAAATAACATTTTTACATGGTTCTCCAACAGTATTTATATTGTTAATTCAGAAAATAAAAGAAAATAAGAGCATTAACCTAGAAAGATTTAATTCATTAAAAATGATTGCTTGTGGTGCAGGGCATTTAAATGAAGGTACGATTAAAGAGCTTTCTTATATATTTGCTAAAACATCCATTCATTCTATTTATGGTTTGACTGAAACCTCTTCACCAGCAACTGTATTTCGTGAAGATATTCGTTATAGCGATAAGAAGTCTAGCTCTGGTACACCAGTCCCTGGGTTACAGGTGACCATACGTAATGATAAAGGTGAAAATCTTCCCGCGAACTGCACAGGTAATATTTGGGTTAAGGGGGATGTTGTTATCCAACGTTATTGGCCGGATAGTCCTGCGAATACCACATCATTTAATGATGGTTGGTTTTTCACAGGGGATATTGGCTATATGGATAATGATGGTTTTCTTTATATTCAAGATAGAATTAAAGATATGATTAACCGTGGTGGTGAAAAAATATATTCTATTGAAGTCGAGGATTTAATTTCTAATTATCCAGGAGTTAATGAGGTCGCTGTTATTCCAATTGAAAGCACAATTTATGGTGAAGAACCCATTGCATTTATTATTCCTGAGAATCAAGTGTGTTTAACCAGTAAAGAAATTATTGAGTGGTTAAAAGATAGGGTGCCAACGTATAAAGTTCCAGTAAGAATTATGTTTACGCGTAATTTCCCTAGAACTTGGAATGGAAAAATAAGCAAGAAAGATTTGAAATTACGATATTACTCTTTAAATAACTAAAATATAAATTAGTTTTTAATTAATCAAAAAGGGGCTATGAAATATTAGCCTTCAGGTAGGTTTTATCATGAATAATAAATTTATTTCTAAACAAGATGCCGCTAAATTAATTAATAATGGCGATACGATTTGTACTGTGGGAATGACATTAACCAGTGCTGCTGAATCTATTTTATCAGCAATTGAGCAACGCTTTTTATCCGAGGGTACACCAAATCAATTAACACTGGTTCACGCAGCTGGGCAATGTAACCGTATTCGAGGGAATCAACACTTTGCCCATGAAGGGATGGTGAAACGGATTATTGGTTCCCATTGGGGGCTAGCACCTCGATGGATGCAAATGATTAATGACAACCAAGTTGAAGCATATTGCCTCCCTCAAGGGCAAATGGTGCATTTATATGGTGCAATGGCCGCAGGCTTACCGGGGCGCTTATCCAAAGTAGGGTTAGGAACATTTATCGACCCTGACCTTGAAGGCGGTAGGATGAACGCTAAAACGTTGGTACTTTCCCCTTTGGTTGAAAAAGTGAATTTCAAAGGGGAAGAATGGTTATGGTATCCAGAAATTCCCTTAGATGTGGTGGTGATCAGAGGAACTCACGCTGATAGTAAAGGCAACCTCACCACCGATGAAGAGGCCATGGCCCTAGAGGTCTTGCATGCGGTACTGGCGGCTAAACGCTTTGGTGCCAAAGTGATTGCACAAGTGAAATATTGCGTTGAAGAAGGGACTTTACATCCCAAGCGTGTCACTGTTCCCGCGAGCTTTATTGACCATATTGTCGTGTGTGATAACCCTGAAGAAGACCATCGCCAGTCTTCGAGCTGGTTTTTTGACCCAACGCTATGCGGTGATATTCGCACGCCTATCCAACAAACTACGCCATTACCTTTAGACATTCGCAAATTGATTGGGCGAATTGCATGTCGTTATCTATACGAAAACTGCGTGATTAACTTAGGAACGGGTATTCCAAACGATGTTATTGGCTCAATTATTCAGGAAGAAAATGCAACCAAGCGCGTCGATATCACCGTGGAGTCAGGGATTTGGGGGGGCGTCCAAGCAGGCGGTATTGATTTTGGTATAGGTCGTAACTTGTCAGCGATGATTAGTCACCAAGACCAAATGTTGTACTACAACGGTGCAGGCGTTGATATCACGTATATGGGCGCAGGGGAAATGGATGCCAGTGGCCATGTCAATGCGACGTTGTTAGGCAATATTTGCCCTGGTGCAGGTGGGTTTATTGATATCACCCAAAATGCTCGACACGTGGTGTTTTGCTCAACGTTCACAGCAAAAGGGTTAGATATTCGTTGTGAAAATGGGCAATTAAATATTGTGCGGGAAGGGGATATTAGAAAGTTAGTTAACCAAGTACGGCAAATTTCATGGAATGCGGATGTCGCGCGAAATATTAACCAAACCATGCATTTTGTCACGGAACGTGCGGTGTTCACTTTAGGGGGAAAAACCCCGGTGCTGGTTGAAATTGCCCCCGGTATTGACCTAGAGCGTGACATTCTTGCCCATATGGACTTCGTACCTGAAATTTCTCCTGATTTGAAAGTGATGTCTTCCTCACTATTTGAAGAAGCACCTTTTGGACTGGTTTCGTATTTGTAGTTTCAATATTAAAGAGGAATTTATCCATGTTAGTAAAAGATAAAGTCGCTATTGTGACGGGTTCTGCAAGAGGTATTGGTTTTGCGATTGCTCAGGTACTTGCGGAAGAAGGGGCAAAAGTCGTTATTTCTGATTTAGCCATGTCATCAGGTGAAGAAAGTGCAAAACAGCTACAAGAGCAAGGTCATCAAGCCATTTTCATTCCTTGTGACATTGCCAAACGTGAAGAGGTAAATGCCTTATTTTCTAACGCATTAGCGCATTTTGGGGCGATTGATGTACTGGTGAATAATGCGGGGATCAACCGAGATGGCATGCTGCATAAGTTAACGGAAGATGATTGGGACAAAGTGATTGATATCAATCTGAAAGGGACATTTAACTGCATGCAAGAGGCGGCAAAGCTAATGCGTGAACAAGGAAATGGCCGAATTGTCAATATTTCCTCGGCAAGTTGGCTTGGGAATGTTGGGCAAGCCAACTATGCCGCATCCAAAGCTGGGGTTATTGGCCTGACTAAAACGGCTTGTCGTGAACTCGCCCGTAAAGGGGTCACAGTCAATGCGATTTGCCCAGGGTTTATTGATACGGATATGACCCGTGGTGTGCCTGAAAAAGTGTGGGACATCATGATCAGCAAGATACCTGCGGGTTTTGCAGGAGATCCGCGCGATGTTGGCCAATGTGTTGCATTTTTAGCCTCTGATAAAGCGCGTTATATCAATGGCGAAGTAATCAATGTTGGCGGCGGAATGGTGTTATAGGGGGAAATAATGAAACAAGCGAATGATATTGTCATTGTGAGTGGTGTGAGAACGGCAATTGGCACGATGGGGGGAAGTTTTGCAAATACGCATCAACATGACCTCGGGGCGGTGGTTATCCGTGAAGCCGTGAAAAGAGCTGGAATTGCTCCCGAAGATGTTGATGAAGTCATTGTGGGTAATGTTGGGCAAATCGCAGAAAGTGGTTTTATCGCTCGTATTTGCCAACTGCGAGCAGGGTTACCAAAAGAAACCACCGCTTATTCTGTTAACCGCCAATGTGGTTCAGGGCTACAAGCGTTAGCCGATGGCATGATGTTGTTGCAGACCGGCCAATCAGATGTTGTGGTGGCGTGTGGTACTGAAAATATGACAATGCTGCCGTACTACTTACGCAAAGCGCGCTATGGCTACCGCATGGGAAATGATGTACTGGAAGATGGATTAACGTCCATCCTAACTTGGCCAGAAGGCCCTTACCACAACGGAATGACGGCAGAAAATGTTGCAGAGCAGTTCAATATTACCCGTGAAGAAATAGATGATTTTGCATGGGATAGCCAGCAAAAAGCGTTAAAAGCGATTCAAGCCGGTTATTTTTCTGACCAAATATTACCAGTAGAAATACCCGAAGGCCGTAAAGGTACACGTATTTTTGATACCGATGAACATCCGCGTGATACACCACGTGAAAAATTAGCAAAATTGCGCCCTGCATTTAAAGCTGATGGTGTGATTACGGCAGCAAACTCTTCAGGTATCAATGATGGTGCTGCGGCATTAGTGATGATGCGTCGTGAAGAAGCGGAAAAACGTGGTCTGAAGCCAAGAATGAAAGTGGTTGATTGGGCTGTAGCAGGTTGTGAAGCGGCCATTATGGGCTTTGGACCCGCGCCAGCAACCCGTCGATTAATGGAAAAGCTCAAAATGGATGTAAAAGACATTGATTTAATTGAGCTAAATGAAGCATTTGCTGCACAAGCCATTGCAGTTATGAATGATTTGCCTCTTGATAGCACTAAAGTGAATGTGAATGGTGGGGCAATTGCTCTGGGTCATCCAGTGGGTGCCAGTGGGGCTATTTTACCTGTGAAGTTAATGTATGAAATGGAACGCCGTCAGGTTACTACCGGGTTAGTGACTATGTGTATCGGTGGTGGTCAAGGGATATCAATGTTGTTCGAAAGAGAATAAGAAAAGCTGCAAGCAGAAAGCCCGACGTGGGGCGTCGGGCTGTTGCTGAAGTAAAACAACAGGTATGTCACTTATTGCCAAGAGCCGTACCTGTTTCACTACAACATGAGGATCTTATCTATGTTTTCTACAAATGCAAAGTTAGATTATGTGGCTCAGGGGAAAAAAACCAACGCAAAGATATACCGTAACCTGATGCCGTTGTTGATTTTAGCGTACATTATTAGCTTTATTGACCGAACAAATATTGGCATGGCAAAAAATGCGATGTCGATTGATTTAGGATTATCTGCAACCGCGTTTGGTATTGGTGCGGGGCTTTTTTTCTTAACCTACTCGATTCTTGAGATCCCAAGTAATTTGATAATGGAGAAAGTAGGCGCGCGTTTTTGGATCACGCGGATCATGATCACTTGGGGGTTATTATCTGCGGCGATGGCGTTTGTGACGGGGCCGACTTCTTTTTATATCTTGCGGTTATTACTGGGAGCGGCTGAAGCGGGCTTATATCCTGGGGTTATTCTATATATGACATATTGGTTTAGCCAAGAAGAACGGGCTAAAGCAACAGGGTTATTTTTACTTGGGGTTTGTCTTGCAAATATTATTGGGGCGCCGCTGAGTGGTTTATTGCTGAGTATGGATGGCTTATTAGGCTTCCATGGTTGGCAATGGATGTTTGTTATTGAAGGCTTGCCAGCAGTTATCCTAGCATTTGTTGTGTGGTTCGTGTTGCCGAATAAACCAGAAGATGCAAAATGGTTAGATGAAGATGATCGGAATTATATTAAATATAAACATGATCAAGACAAAAACAGTATTAGTGTGAGTAACAGTAAATTCTCACTCAAGGCGGCATTTAAGAATAAAGCCTTTATGATGATTGTTGCTATCTATTTTACTCACCAGTTCTCGGTCTATGGTTTAAGTTATTTTTTACCGACTATTATCGGTGAATATGGCAAATTAACACCTATTCAAATCGGCTTATTAACAGCGATTCCATGGATTTCAGCCGCAATTGGTGGCATTTTTGTCGCGAGAAAAGCTAATACACCGCGTCGTTCATCACGTATTTTAATTTCAGGTTATGCAGTAATGGCCGTAGGGTTAGTGATTGGTGCACTGGGTGGCCCAGTTGTCGGTTTAATTGGCTTTTGCTTAACGGCATTTATGTTTTTTGTGGTTCAATCGATTATTTTCTCGCTTCCTCCGACTTATATGAGTGGCAGCATGTTAGCGGGAAGTTTGGCACTATTGAACTGCTTAGGGCTGTTTGGCGGCTTCCTTGGCCCGTTCATTCTTGGCTTTTTTGAAGATTATACAGGAACAGCCACTTCTGGATTATGGTTTGGTGTCGGTTTGCTAGTTATCGGAACGATTATTGCGTCACGAGTGAATACTAACGGTATGAGCGAAGCTGAGCCATTACAAGTATCGACTTCAGTGGAAAGCAAATAATTCAACATCGCCATTTACAATAGGAAAGTCTGCATGAAAATTGTTATCGCACTTGATTCCTTTAAAGGAAGTTGTTCTGCAAGGTTAGCATGTCAAGCCGTTGCTGAGGGTTTCAAGCGTGTATCCTCTGAGTTAGATATGACGTTATTACCCATATCTGATGGCGGAGAAGGTTTGTTGGAGTCACTGGAGAATAGCCCCGCGCTTTCTGGTGTAACACCTTACATTTTTAGCTGTACTGGGCCTTATGGTAGTAAGGTTGATGCAGGGTTATTAGTATTGGAGGGAAAAACCGCTTTTATCGAGATGGCGCAATGTTGTGGGCTGGAACTCGTTCAACGTGAGCATCGTCGAGTTGAAAATGCCTCAACTTATGGCTTGGGTGAAATGGTCAAGCATGCACTCGATATGGGTTGTTCTCGTATTGTTATCGGGATAGGAGGAAGTGCAACTAATGATGGTGGTGCAGGGTTTGCTCAAGCATTGGGTGCTCAGTTTTACGATAAAAGTTCTCAGCTTATTGAGACGCCAATTTGCGGAAAAGACCTCATTAATATTGCAAAGATTGATTTTGATAAATTTGACTCGCGAGCCGCTAAGGTTGAATTTAATGTCTCTTGCGATGTTGAAAACCCTTTATTAGGCAAAAATGGTGCGACTTATGTTTATGGTCCCCAAAAGGGGGCCGACCAAGCCACACTTGACCAGCTTGAAATTGGGATGGCTCACTATGCGAAATTAATGTCAGCAATAACGGGAAAAGATATTTCACTGGAGGCTGGCAGTGGTGCAGCGGGTGGATTAGGTGCGGGGCTTCGTTGGTTTGTTTCGGCAAAGCTTGAAAAAGGAATCGATCTCGTTTTGGGGCTCCTTGGCGCAAAATCTTATATTCAACAAGCGGATTTAGTCATTGTAGGAGAGGGGCGGCTTGACAGTCAAAGTGCGAATGGTAAGGCTCCTGTGGGAGTGGCTCGTATGGCCAGTCATTATGGTGTGCCTGTCATTGCGCTTTGTGGGGGGTATAGTGAAGATAGCCGTATCCTATACCAACATGGCATTACCGCAATGTGGTCGCTTTGTCCGGGGCCAGTTTCCCTTGAGCAAGCCATGACAAATGGTGAACGTTATTTGGCAGATACAGCAGAAAATTTGCTGCGTACCGTACTCGCAAATCCGAATATGCAAATAAAACCCTAAAGTGAGGCGGTAATATGCTACTGACTGAAAAACTAGCCAATGATATTGTCACGCGTGCAATGGGAATTATCCATCACAACGTCAATGTGATTAATAGTCAGGGCGTGATTATCGCTTCAGGTGAAAAAAAGCGTATTGGTGAAACCCATGAAGCCGCAGTGGAAGTGATCCGCTGCGGCAAACGGATCACCATCTACAATGAAAATGAAGCACGAGCTTATTCGAATGTGGCACCGGGGATAAACCATCCGATTGTTGTGGCTGATAAAGTGGAATTAGTGATTGGCGTGAGTGGTGACCCTGTTGTGATCCAGCGTTATGCCGAGCTCGCTATACTGACGGCTGAGCTGCTAATTCAACAAGAAATTGAGCGGCGTAGTATTAACTGGCAGCATCGTTTGCGTGACATGCTATTTGTTCAGTTTATAGAAAGCACAACGCCAGCACAGGGGCGCAGTGCATTACTAAAATTACATAATTCCGGTTTTGCGTTCACTTTACCGACTATTCCTGTGATTATTAATATTGAAGCTATTCAGTACCGCCCAGAAATACTCGATACGATCATTACTGAATTATCAGCTATGGAAAAAAGTGATGTGTTATTACTCAATAGCCGCGAAATTTTGATGCTATTCCCATCAACGCATTATCAAAATGAATCGTTTATTTCTAATCTTCATTTCATTCTAGATAGCCAACTTAGCCAATATTATATTGGTGTTGGTGTTCAGGCAGATACGCAAGAACATGTGAGGGATGCAGTACATTTTGCACGTTCAGTTATTGAAGTTGGACGGCTAACGGTTCCCGATAAACAAGTCTTTTTATTTAAAGAAATGGCATCTTTATGCCTCTTTAATGAATTGGAAAATAGCTATCTATTTAATTTCTTTTTAGATATTTGCCATAAAATATTGTTGCATGATTCGGGCGATATTTTGCTTGAAACCCTTGAGCTGTTTTTATCGCAAAATGGCGAAATAGGTAGCACCGCGCAGCAATTAGGCATTCACAGAAATACATTAAGTTATCGGTTACAACAAATTAAAAAGCAAACCAGTTTGGACCCGACAAGGTTTACGGACCTCATTCAGTTATCTGTTGCGATGCATGGCTACCGTCGACGTTACCCAAAACAACAGCCATGGCTCGATGCATTAAGTTAAGGAGCCATATCATTACTTTTGTTGTAAAACCCAAATAGCGGCTTCAACGCGCGATTTTAAATTAAGTTTCTTTAGTAAGTGTTTGACATGGACTTTGACGGTGCTCTCTGTGATTTGTAATTTATTCGCAATCATCTTATTTGATAGCCCCTGTGAGATTAAATCTAAGATATGGGTTTCTCTTGGGGTTAGTGCTGATAGATTATGCTCTGTAGGGGCTCGGTTATCTCTTAAAGATTCAGCTAAAATGGAAGCGAGCGTTGGGCTAACGACCATTTTACCACTTGCGGCTTCTTTTAATGCAATAATTAATTTTTCAGGCTCCATGTCTTTGAGTAAATAGCCATCAGCACCTCGTTTTAACGCATTAATTAAGTCTTCGCCATAATTGGACACCGTAAATAAGATAATACGGCCCGAAAGTTCGCGGTTACGTAAATTATCGAGTACTTCAAAGCCATTCATACTAGGCATATTGAGATCTAATAGGATTAAATCTGGGTCTTGTTCTTCCGCAATTTTAATACCCGTTATTCCATCGTCTGCTTCACCAATTACCTTTAATGTGGGTTCTAAACTAATTAATTGTTTAACACCATTACGTAGCATCGGGTGGTCATCAATCAGTAAAATGGTAGATTGCCCAGTCAGTTTATTTTCATTTTTCATTAATGAGTTACTCCAATTTAATTAAGCCACAGTCAGTGGAAATACGACATTAACAATAGTGCCACCCTGAACTCTTGGGGAAATTTGATATTTCCCATTTAGGCTTAGCGCTCTTTCTCTCATAATAATCAATCCATAATGGTTATTTTTTGTTGGCTGAGGCTGAATACCTTCCCCATTATCTTCTATTGCCATGGTGATTAATCCGTTATTTTCGATTAATGAGACTTGTGACCAGTTTGCATTAGCATGTTTGAGAATATTGCTTAAAGCTTCTCGGATTATCTGGATAATATGAATAGATTGATGTGGAGAGAGGCTTTTGGCTGGAATTTGGTAATTTAATCCAATTTGAAAACCAAGGCGCTGACTGAATTCTTGGATTGTGCTTTCTAAGGCAGGGAATAGGCCTGGTTCAGTTAATTTTAGTCTGAAGGTTGTTAAAAGCTCACGTAATTGACTATAAGCGGAATTTATTTCATTACGCATTTCGTTTAATAGTTCTTGGTGCTTAGTTGGCAATGTTTTAGGTTGCATTTGCAGATAACTAATTTGCATTTTGAGGCAAGATAATGATTGTGCGATGGAATCATGCAATTCTCTCGCAATCGCCGATCGTTCATCCATAATCAGTAACTGCTGTTGTTGCTCTAATTGGTGCTCCATCGCTAGCATTCCAGCGATTTGTTTAACTAGCATCAGCACTAAATTATTTTGTTCTTCAGATAATGGCTGATTTATATCCATTTCAGCTAAAATCATGCCATAACGCTGTAAATTATCAGAAATCTCCCATGATATTACTTTAAGGTGTTCAGCCATCTTGGGTGACTTGAGAGAGTGCTCCTCGTTTTCTGGGCAATGAATTTCATGAAAGCAGGCATCATTGTTTTCTTCGTATAGCCTCAATCTAATATTTTGCAGTGGGATTAAGCTTTTAAGCTCAAATAACACTTTTTCTAACCTTATTGATAGTGGCCCAATGGCATGTAGGGTTCGATTAGATTGGTATAAATAGAGTAATACTTTATTTTTCTTTTGCAGATCGGCGGTTTTTTCGATAACTCGAGATTCTAATTGATGGTAACTCTGTGCGAGCTCATCCGACATTTGATTTAACGTATGGCCCAGTGAATTTAGCTCATCTTGTTTTTTGCCTACAGGAAAGCGCTGACTAAAGTCTTGGTGACTAATCGCGTTCACCATATGAAGTAACTTAAGCCAAGGTGTATAAATTTTCTTTCTAAAATGGCAGATAGCAAAAATAAGTAGCAATGAAACGAGGCCAATAAATACCATTTGAGTGATTGCTACATAGGTTATTTTTCGTTCTGTTTTTTCATCAATATTACGAACTAATGCATCGAGTTTATTAACAAAGGTAACGACCGCGAGACGTGCATCATTAGGAGAAACTGCATGGTTAAGAGCAGGTTTTAATTCTGTAACCCAATATTGATAAAGCTCAGCAAATTGCGGATTTAAATCTTCTATATCGACAACTTGTGTTAGTTCATTGCTTAATAAATTTTTTTCAAGCTCACTAACATATACGTCAGAATATTGGTTGAGTGGCACTAATGAAAGTAAATGATAACTTTGCATCCGCAATGAGCCTGATTTATTTATTGCATGTGCATTTCCTTGCACACTAATAATCATACTATTTGAAATTGTCATGCCAATAATACCGAGTACGGCAATCAATAGCATTAAACCAATAACTTGGTTAATGATTGAAAATCGGTGATAAGCAATAGACATAAATGATCCTTTCTACTCTATACGTTTATTTATTATTTTTGATAACGTAGATATTGTTTCTCTATTATATAAAATTGAATATGCCACTTCGGTATTACTCCTTAATATCCCATTGAATTATTCGCTTTAAATTTCAACAAATAAAATTACCAAGCAATGATTTTTTTTGTTTTAATTCAATCAATTATTGTTTTGTACTCCTAATACTACTCTGGTGGTTAACGAGAAAAATCACGCATATTTCATTTAAATCTCTCTTGATTTAGATCAGCTTCACGGTGGTCTATTCGCCACACACTGCGAGCAGAAATTGTATTTATCGGGGTGATTTATGTCTCAACGAGATAATGTTAATAGTGTAGCTGCACAGTCAAATAATGGTGTTATACAGGATTGGCGTCCTGAAGATACTCGGTTTTGGCAGCAAACAGGGCAGCGTATTGCCAATCGTAATTTATGGATTTCTATTCCATGTTTATTGCTCGCATTTTGCGTATGGATGTTATTTAGTGCAGTTGCGGTTAATTTAAATAAAGTGGGTTTTAATTTTACGACAGACCAATTATTTTTATTAACCGCATTACCTTCCGTTTCAGGTGCTTTATTAAGAGTCCCTTATTCATTCGTTATTCCTATTTTTGGTGGGCGCCGTTGGACTGCTATTAGTACGCTGTTTTTAGTGATCCCATGTATTTGGCTAGGTTATGCGATTCAAAACCCTGCCACGCCTTATCAAGTCTTTGTCATTATTTCCCTACTTTGTGGTTTTGCCGGCGCTAACTTTGCATCCAGCATGGCCAATATCAGCTTCTTTTTCCCTAAAGCTCGCCAAGGCGGTGCACTTGGCCTAAATGGTGGGCTAGGAAATTTAGGGGTCAGTGTCATGCAATTGGTGGCGCCTTTTATCGTTGGTGTTGGTGTATTTACTTTCGTTGGTGGGACTGGAGCGGCTCAGCCTGATGGCTCAATGTTGTGGTTAGAAAATGCCGCTTGGATTTGGGTGCCATTTCTACTGCTTTTTACGGTGATGGCTTGGTTTGGCATGAATGACTTAGCGGCTAATAAGGCATCTCTTAAAGCACAATTACCAGTTTTGAAACGTGGCCATCTATGGGTATTAAGCCTGTTATATCTGGCGACATTCGGCTCGTTTATCGGTTTTTCTGCTGGTTTCGCAATGTTATCGAAAACCCAGTTTCCAGACGTCATTATCTTGAAGTTTGCCTTTTTTGGTCCTTTCCTCGGTGCGTTAGCTCGCCCAGTCGGTGGCATGTTATCTGACCGTTTTGGTGGTGTGAAAGTCACATTACTGAACTTTGTGGTCATGGCTGTTTTCTCCGGCTTGCTGTTTTTTACGTTACCAGAAAACGGTCAAGGAGGCTCTTTCGGGGCGTTTTATGGCGTATTTATGGTGCTGTTTTTAACGGCAGGGCTAGGCAGTGGCTCAACCTTCCAAATGATTGCTGTTGTTTTTCGTAAATTAACCATGGACAAAGCCATCTTAAGAGGAGCTTCAGAGCAAGAAGCCCAAAAAGAGGCGGTAACAGAAAGTGCTGCAGCTTTAGGGTTTATCTCTGCTATTGGTGCAATAGGTGGCTTCTTTATTCCAAAAGCGTTCGGTACATCATTAACACTGACGGGTTCACCGGCAGATGCAATGAAAGTGTTTTTTATATTTTATCTTTCCTGTGTGTTTATCACATGGCTGGTATACGGCCGTAAACACAAATAATAACAAGTCATAAAAATCAATTTTAGCAATGTACGGCGCCGGTCGCCGTCTCTTTGGAGGCAATCCGATGAGCAAGTTTTTAGATAGATTTCGGTATTTTAAGCAGTTGGGCGAAACCTTTTCAGGTGATCACGGGCAAGAGTTAAATGTAAACCGTGATTGGGAAGATGGTTATCGTAGCCGCTGGCAGCATGACAAAGTCGTGCGTTCCACCCATGGTGTCAATTGTACGGGCTCTTGTAGCTGGAAGATTTATGTCAAAAATGGGTTAGTGACTTGGGAAACTCAACAGACGGATTACCCACGAACTCGCCCAGATTTACCTGATCATGAGCCGAGAGGATGCCCTCGTGGTGCGAGTTACTCTTGGTATTTATATAGCGCAAACCGTGTTAAATACCCAATGATGCGTAAGCGCTTACTTAAACTATGGCGTGAAGCAAAAGCGGAGCAGCAAGACCCTGTTGCAGCGTGGCTATCTATTATCAATGACCCACAGAAGGCACAAAGCTATAAACAAGCTCGTGGTCGTGGCGGTTTTGTTCGCTCAAGCTGGCAGGAGGTGAATGAACTGATTGCGGCAGCGAACGTCGCGACGATTAAAGAATTTGGTCCTGACCGCATTGTTGGCTTTTCACCAATTCCCGCGATGTCGATGGTTTCCTACGCCTCGGGTGCTCGCTATTTATCGTTAATTGGTGGCTCATGCTTAAGTTTTTATGACTGGTATTGTGACTTGCCACCTGCGTCACCCATGACGTGGGGCGAACAAACTGACGTACCTGAATCAGCGGATTGGTACAACTCGTCTTATATTATTGCTTGGGGTTCTAACGTACCGCAAACGCGTACGCCAGACGCACACTTTTTTGCAGAAGTGCGTTATAAAGGGACGAAAACGGTCGCGGTGACGCCAGACTACGCGGAAATTGCCAAATTATGTGACCATTGGTTGAACCCGAAACAAGGAACGGATAGCGCCATGGCAATGGCGATGGGGCATGTGATCCTCAATGAATTCCATGTAAAACGTGAAGCGGAATACTTCCGTGAATATGTGCGCACTTATACCGATATGCCGATGCTTGTTATGCTAGATAAGCGTGAAGATGGTTCTTATGCCGCAGGCCGCATGCTACGGGCATCTGATTTACATAATTCATTAGGCGAAGAAAAAAATGCCGAATGGAAAACTATTGCGATTGATGAAGAGACAGGTGAATTATGTGCTCCACAAGGTTCAATGGGATTCCGTTGGGATGGCGGCCAAAAATGGAATTTAGAACCGCGTGCTGGGCAAGATGCACATAACATTAAAATGAAACTCAGCTTGGCAGATAGCCATGATGAATTTGTCGATGTTGGTTTTCCTTACTTTGGTGGATTAGAAAGTGAGCACTTCCAGCATGTTGAACTTAAAGATGTTTTATTACATAAACTGCCCGCTAAACGTATTCAGTTAGCTGATGGTAGCGAATCATTGGTTACTAGTGTTTATGATTTAATGCTAGCGAACTACGGTATTGACCGTGGTTTTGGTGATGAAAACTGTGCGGTTGATTACGATGATATGAAAGCGTATTCACCTGCGTGGGCGGAAAAAGTCACAGGGGTTAGCCGCCAAAATATTATTCGCATAGCGCGTGAGTTTGCCGATACCGCAGAGAAAACCCATGGCCGTTCTATGGTGATTGTTGGCGCAGGGATTAACCATTGGTATCACATGGATATGACCTATCGTGCGATTATCAATATGTTGATTTTCTGTGGTTGCGTTGGGCAAAGCGGCGGTGGCTGGTCTCATTATGTTGGGCAAGAGAAATTACGGCCACAAACGGGTTGGTTACCTTTAGCCTTTGGTTTGGACTGGCAGCGCCCACCTCGCCATATGAATAGCACATCTTTCTTTTATAACCATTCAAGCCAATGGCGTTATGAAACAGTCGCAACAGAAGAGTTGTTATCGCCTCTAGCCGATAAGCAAGCCTTTAGCGGCAGTTTGGTTGATATGAATGTACGTGCAGAACGCATGGGGTGGCTGCCGTCAGCACCACAATTAAATGTCAACCCATTAAATATTGCGAAGAATGCACAAAGTGAAGGAATGTCACCCACTGATTATACTGTTAAACAGTTGAAAGAAGGGAATATTCGCTTTGCTTCAGAGCAACCTGATGACCCTCAAAATTTCCCACGAAATCTGTTTATTTGGCGTTCAAATTTATTGGGTTCCGCAGGGAAAGGCCATGAATACTTACTGAAATACTTATTAGGAACTGAAAATGGTATTCAAGGCAAAGACTTAGGTCAACAAGGCGGCGTCAAACCAGAAGAAGTGGAATGGCAAGATAAAGCGGCAGAAGGGAAAGTTGACTTAGTGGTGACTCTCGACTTCAGAATGTCGAGCACCTGCCTGTTCTCGGACGTTATTTTACCGACTGCTACTTGGTATGAAAAAGACGATATGAATACCTCGGATATGCATCCATTTATTCACCCATTATCAGCTGCAGTCGACCCAGCTTGGGAATCCAAAAGCGATTGGGAAATTTATAAGGGGATTGCCAAAGCATTTTCTGAGGTCAGCGTTGGGCACTTAGGCAAAGAAACGGATGTGGTGACGCTGCCGATTCAACATGATAGTGCAGCCGAGATGGCACAGCCTTTTGATGTTAGAGATTGGAAAAAAGGGCAATGCGAGCTTATTCCAGGGAAAACAGCGCCGCATATTATCTGTGTTGAGCGTGACTACCCAAATACTTATGCACGTTTTACCTCTCTTGGCCCATTGATGGATAAATTGGGTAATGGTGGTAAAGGGATCAATTGGAATACACAAGATGAAATTGATTTCTTGAAAAAACTCAATAAAACCCAGCCTGACGGTACCAATGCTGGGCGGCCAAAAATTGAAACGGCAATTGATGCCGCGGAAGTCATTTTAACACTTGCACCTGAAACCAATGGGCAAGTGGCAGTAAAAGCATGGGATGCATTAAGCAAAGTAACGGGCCGCGACCATACTCATCTTGCTCGTTATAAAGAAGACGAAAAAATCCGTTTTCGCGATATTGTTGCGCAGCCGCGTAAAATTATCTCAAGCCCTACATGGTCAGGGCTGGAAGATGAACATGTTTCCTACAATGCCTGTTACACCAACGTGCATGAAATGATCCCATGGCGGACGCTCAGTGGTCGTCAGCAATTATATCAAGATCACGAATGGATGCGCGCCTTTGGGGAAAGCCTTGTGGTGTATCGCCCACCAATTGACACTCGAGCGGCTCAGCCACTTGTGGGGAAAAAATCCAATGGATTCCCAGAAAAAGCACTGAACTTTTTAACACCGCACCAAAAATGGGGGATCCACTCTACTTACAGTGACAACTTATTAATGTTGACGTTAGGCCGCGGTGGTCCAGTTGTTTGGCTTAGCGAAGAAGATGCCCGCGAACTGGGTGTTGAAGATAACGATTGGGTTGAAGCTTTTAACAGTAATGGTGCATTAACCGCTAAAGCGATCGTTAGCCAACGTATTCCTGATGGCATGATCATGATGTACCACGCCCAAGAACGACTGATCAACTTACCAGGCTCTGAAATTACGGCTCAACGTGGCGGAATTCATAATTCTGTCACGCGTGTTTGCCCGAAACCTACGCATATGATCGGTGGCTATGCGCACCTTGCCTATAGCTTCAATTATTACGGAACAGTAGGTTCTAATCGTGATGAATTTGTGGTTGTTCGCAAAATGAAACAGGTTGACTGGCTGGATGGTGAAGGTGATGCCTACCAGCAGACCTTGAGCGGAAAGGAGAAAGCATAATGAAAATTCGTTCTCAAGTCGGCATGGTGCTAAACCTTGATAAATGTATTGGTTGTCACACTTGCTCAGTGACCTGTAAAAACGTGTGGACTAGCCGCGAAGGGGTAGAATACGCATGGTTTAATAACGTCGAAACCAAACCAGGTATTGGTTACCCCCATAATTGGGAAGACCAAGAAAAATGGAAAGGAGGCTGGATCCGCACCATTAAGGGTAAATTGGTTCCACGTATGGGGAACAAAGTTGGCGTTTTATCAAAAATCTTCGCTAACCCAGATGTACCTGCTTTGGATGATTATTATGAGCCGTTTAATTATGACTACGGCCATTTAAAAAATGCTAAAGAAGATAAGCACGTACCGACAGCACGCCCTCGTTCATTAATTACTGGTGAGCGAATGAGTAACGTGAAAATGGGACCAAACTGGGAAGATGATTTAGGCGGTGAATTCGCCAAACGAGCCCAAGATAAAAACTTTGAACATATTCAGAAAGAGATGTATGGGCAGTTTGAAAATACGTTCATGATGTATTTGCCACGCCTGTGTGAACATTGTTTAAACCCAGCTTGCGTCGCGACCTGCCCAAGTGGTGCAATTTATAAGCGCTCAGAAGACGGTATTGTGTTGATTGACCAAGACAAATGCCGTGGCTGGCGTATGTGCTTAACTGGTTGCCCGTATAAAAAAATCTATTTCAATTGGAAAAGCGGTAAATCAGAAAAATGTATTTTCTGTTACCCACGTATTGAGTCAGGCATGCCAACGGTTTGCTCTGAAACCTGTGTTGGTCGTATCCGCTATTTAGGGGTATTGCTGTATGACGCCGATAAAATTGAGTCAGCTGCCAGTGTCGAAAAGGAAACCGACCTTTACCAGAGCCAACTTGATGTTTTCCTTGATCCCCATGATCCAAAAGTGATTGAAGAAGCGCAAAAACAAGGGATCCCATTAAGTGTGATCGATGCGGCACAGAAATCCCCAGTGTACAAAATGGCGATGGAATGGCGCTTAGCTCTGCCATTACACCCTGAATACCGCACGTTACCAATGGTGTGGTATGTACCACCTTTGTCACCGATCCAGTCAGTGGCGGATTCAGGGCTATTAGCTAATAAAGGTGTATTGCCGGATGTCGAAAGTTTACGCATTCCAGTGCAATACCTTGCGAATTTGTTAACCGCAGGAGATACCGAACCGGTGTTATTGGCGTTAAAACGTATGTTAGCGATGCGCCATTTCAAACGGGCAGAAACAGTGGAAAACCAATGTGATACCAGTGCATTAGAGCAAGTCGGCTTAACACAAGCTCAGGCACAAGAAATGTACCGCTATTTAGCCATTGCTAACTATGAAGACCGTTTTGTCATTCCATCCAGTCATCGAGAATTGGCGCGTGAAGCATTCCCTGAAGCGAAAGCTTGTGGCTTTAGTTTTGGTGATGGTTGCCATGGCAGCGATAGCAAAGCGAATTTATTTAATAGCAGGCGCATTGACGCCATTGATATCACACCAAAAAATAATCAGGAGAAAGCACTATGATGACACTAAAAGTGATTTCTCGGTTATTGGAATACCCTTCGGAAGCGCTTTGGTTACATCGTGATGAGCTCATTGAAGCGCTAGAACAGGCTGATGAGCTGCCTGTCACACGGGCTGTTCAACTGATGGTGTTTGTGCGTGAGTATCTCAACGAAGACTTACTTGATATGCAGGCGCAATATTGTGAACTGTTTGATAGAGGGCGCGCGACATCATTATTGCTATTTGAGCATGTACATGGCGAATCCCGAGACCGAGGGCAAGCGATGGTTGATTTAATGGCTCAATATCAGCAACAGGGTTTGCAAATTGATTGCCGTGAATTACCCGATCATTTGCCCATTTATTTGGAATACCTCACGGCATTACCGACCGATGAAACTATCGAGGGGCTACAGGATATTGCGCTAATTTTAGCGCTGTTAGGGGAAAGGTTGAAACAGCGAGAAAGCCGTTTCTCTGTTTTATTTGATTTTTTACTTGAGCTTTCCCATAGCGACATTGCTGCGGAGCAATTAAGCAAACAAGTAGCAACCGAAGTACGGGATGATACCCCAGAGGCGCTAGATGCAGTTTGGGAAGAGGAGCAAGTGAAATTTTTTGCCGATGAAAAAACATGTGGTAGCGAAGTTGCAGCGCATCAACATCGCTTCGCCAATGCGGTGGTACCACAGTATTTGGATCTCAGTGTGGGCAGCCATGTAGGAGTTCAAAAATGAATTTTATCAATCAATTTTTCTTCGATATTTACCCCTATATCGCTGGGACGGTATTTATTGTCGGTAGTTGGTTACGTTACGATTACGGGCAATACACGTGGCGAGCGGGTTCCAGCCAAATGTTGGATAAAAAGAACATGCGTTTGGCATCAAACTTATTCCATTTGGGGATTATTGGGATTTTTGTCGGGCACTTTTTAGGTATGTTAACGCCTCATTGGATGTATGAATCTTTTCTGCCAATGCACATTAAGCAGTTAATGGCGATGATAGGTGGGGGATCAGCAGGTGTGATGATGTTAATTGGTGGCGCGATGCTATTGAAGCGCCGCCTGACAAACCCACGAGTGAGAGCAACTTCATCCTTTGGTGACATCATGATCTTAACCTTGCTGGTGGTGCAAGTTTGCTTAGGATTACTCACCATTCCCTTCTCAGCACAACATATGGATGGTAGCGAAATGTTGAAATTAGTGGGATGGGCACAGTCTATTGTGACATTCCATTGGGGGGCATCCAATTACCTTGAAGGGGTTGGCATTGTTTTTAAACTGCATATTGTGTTGGGGATGACGATATTTTTACTCTTCCCATTCTGCCGTTTAGTGCACATTTGGAGTGCACCTATCGAATACCTGACTCGTCGGTATCAATTGGTGAGAAATCGCCATTAGGTTTGGGTTCCACAAGGAGGTGGGCCAATACATTGCTTTTGTACAACTTGTTCTTGTGTAAACAACAAATATTGCTATTTTGGCGCCCCATCTCATAGGAGATGGGGTTTTTTGTTTTATTTAGTGTTGGTTGGCTCAATATAGCCAAGGCGGCGGGAAATCAGTAAGCAAACGTGGGCAAGTTCTTCATTAACACGGTCTATTTTGGAAACCATTCTGTGAGTCGGCCCAGCGACACTAATCGCGCCGATAATATTACCGGTATAATTAAATATCGGCCTTGCCACACAGGTGAGCCCTTCTTCATTTTCTTCATCATCTAAAGAAAAGCCTTTTAAACGAATATCAGCCAAAACTTCATACAATTTCATGCGGTCGATAACTGTTTTTTCAGTGTATTTGGTTAATGGTTTATCCAGTACTGCATCAATTTCTTCTAACGGTTGGAAGGCTAATAAAGCTTTCCCTATACCAGTACAATAAGCGGGTAGTCGAGCACCCAGTTTTGCGGAGGTTTGAATGGATAGCGTTCCTTCACTTTTATAGAGGTAGACCACATGGCCACTGTTATAAACCCCTAAAAAGCAAGTTTCAAACGTTGAACTCGACAACGTTTTTAAATAAGGGATTGAAACTTCAACTAAATTAACATTCATTAAGCCTTTAATGCCTAATTCGAGGCTTTTTAAGTCAAGGTTATAGCGTTCTGTAAGATGGTCTAAGCTGACATATTGACGCTCTTTTAGTGTTTCTAATACGCGAAAAGCCGTGGTTTTTGGAATCTCCGTATTTTTGACCAATTCGGCCAAAGAAATTCCGTCAGAATGGTTACTAATCTCTTCAAGTATGGTCAGTACTCTGTCGATATTCGACGAGTTTGCTTGACTTTCTTTCGTCATCGTAGGTTCCTCACTCACGCTAAGCCCTCTCATTGTACTCATTTTTTAAACGTCGTTCCATTTTTACCTCGATGTTACCTTTTTCTCTGAAAAAACATGCAGTACGTAATGTATTGATCTTCATTGAGTTTGACTTTTTGATTGTGATCGCTGTCGTTATTCTTACAAAAACGGAACGACATTCCTAATTTTTGATGTATGTTATTAAAAGAGGAACGATGTTCCGTTATTTTAAAGGGATAAACATGTTGATAGTGACCATTGATACAGGGACAACGAATACCCGAGTTAGAGCATGGAAAAATAACACGGTTGTTCGTGAACAAAGTGTTGAAGTTGGTATTAGGGATTGTGCAAAAAATGGCGATAAAACGCTGTTAATTCAATCGATAAAAACAGTACTAGATAAGCTGTTGTCAGGGGTGAGTGCCGAAGAAAGAGAAAATTATCAGCTCGTTGCATCAGGTATGATTACATCCGAAATTGGGCTGTGTCACTTACCTCACCAAGTGACCCCCGTTTCAATGCAGCAACTTGCTAAAGCCACAATGCCTTGTGTTATCAAAGAGATCAGTGAAAAACCGATTATTTTTATACCAGGCGTTAAAAATAACGTGGCAAATATGACGTTTGATTCAATTGAAAGTATAGATGTAATGCGCGGTGAAGAAGTTGAAGTTTTTGGCATTTTAACACAGCAACCGGATCTTGGCCCTGCCTTAGTCATTTTACCTGGGTCACATTCTAAGTTTGTACGTCTTGATGAAAAAAATAATGTGGTTGCATTGGCAACAACGATGGCAGGGGAAATTTTCGATACATTAACGCACCAGACTATCTTAGCCAGTTCTTTAGAACACCAGTTTGTTCAATATTTAGATAAAGAATATTTACGCAGAGGTGCTGAACTTAGTCTACAAGTGGGGATTGCGAGAAGTTGTTTTTCGGTGAGGCTACTAGACCTTTTTACGGAAGCGACACTTGACCAACGCTCAAGTTTTTTATTGGGAGCTATTTTGGCGTCAGATTTACTCGCAATAAAACATAGCCAAGCTCTTAATATTACTAGCGATATAAAAATCGTTATTAGTGGAAAACCTATTTTAGCAGATGCACTTAAAGAATTAATTAAAAATGATAGTTATTTCACTGGGGAAATACGCCTATTAGACGATAAAAAGGAACAACCTTTTTCTGGATTGGGTGCAATTTCAATATTAAAAGAAATGCAATACAAATAAATACTATTAATGGTTTTTTATTAGGTGATTGTTATGAATTCTAAAAATGAAATACCACTTATTGCAATATTACGGGGAATAAAACCTGACGAAGTTTTAGAACATATCGCTATCCTTGCAGATGAAGGTTTTAATTATATAGAAATTCCTCTTAACTCTCCCGAGTGGGAAAAAAGTATTCCATTAGCGATTGAAAACTATGGAGATAAATTGAAAATTGGTGCCGGTACTGTACTCAATAAAAGTAATGTTGAAAAGTTGGCAATAATGAACGCTAAAATTATTGTCACTCCCAATATTAATGTTTCTGTGATCACTACTGCTCTTGAAAATAAGATGGAAATATTTCCAGGTTGTGCAACAGCAACAGAAGCTTTTACCGCGATTGACGCCGGTGCTGTTAATTTAAAAATTTTCCCTACAGCGCCTTTTGGGGTTAATTATGTGAAATCGCTGATGTCAGTGCTCCCAAAAAATATTGCTATTTATGCGGTAGGAGGCATAACTCCGAATAATCTGCATGAATACCTAGATATTGGCTGCCATGGTGCAGGACTGGGAAATGATCTTTACCAAATAGGCCAAACACCAGAGAAAACCAGAGAAAAAGCGAAAGCATTTATATCTGCATATATCGCATTTAAA
The DNA here is from genome assembly GCF_032706145.1 of Providencia sp. PROV040. Taxonomy (NCBI): domain Bacteria; kingdom Pseudomonadati; phylum Pseudomonadota; class Gammaproteobacteria; order Enterobacterales; family Morganellaceae; genus Providencia; species Providencia sp. PROV040. Next base: position 4,246,061 of record NZ_CP120530.1, read on the forward strand.
AATCAAACTAATTAATCCTAAAGAGATATTAAAATGAAATACGATTATGTTTTTAAAAATGCCACTGTAATAGATGGTAGTGGTAAAAGCGAGTTTGTCAGTGATATTGCAGTTAAAGATGAACGGATTATTAAAATATCAAAAAATATAAGTGAAGATACTGAAAAAATAATTGACTGCTCAGGCTTGATTTTATCACCTGGATTTATTGATGTGCATACTCATGACGATTTAATTGTGATTGATAAGCCTGAATATATTGAAAAAACATCACAAGGTGTAACGACAATTATTGTTGGTAATTGTGGTATCAGTGCAGCGTGTGCAACATTAAAGGATGAAGTTCCTGACCCAATTAATTTATTAGGTGAGTTAAACGAATTTCAATTTGCTGATTTAGCCAGTTATAAACAAAAAATTAATAATGTGATGCCAACCGTTAATGTTGCGACGTTAATAGGGCATACAACCTTAAGAAATAATTGTGTGACAGACTTATTAAAACCCGCGACACCAGACAATATCGCTCATATGAAGCAAGTATTGGCCTGTGCGTTAGATGAAGGGGCTTTAGGATTAAGCACTGGTTTATCTTACGGTAACGCAATTAATTCTTCGACTGAAGAAATTTGTGAGTTGGCTGAATTATTAGCAGAGCATCAGGGTATTTATACCACTCATATGCGAACTGAATATGACGGTATCATTGATGCGATGCATGAAGCCTTCCATATCGGCCGTCATGCAAAAGTTCCTGTGCAAATTTCCCACCATAAGTGCGCTGGTGCAAAAAACTGGGGACGTACAAAAGAAACGCTTGCCCTCATTGAAAAATACCAAGCCATGCAGGATATCAATTGTGATTGTTACCCATATCGTGCGGGTTCATCAAACTTAGATATCACACAAGTTACTGAAGACTATGACATCCTAATAACTTGGTCGACACCATTCCCTGACGTTGCGGGTAAGACATTAAAAGAAATAGCCGCTATGTGGAGTAGCGATGTTTTCCAAGTTGCTGAAAAAATTGTTCCTGCGGGAGCGATTTATTTCCAAATGCACGAAGATGATGTTCGTCGTGTGTTACAGCATCCAAGCAGTATGGTGGGTTCTGATGGCTTACCACGTGACCCTAATCCACATCCACGCCTTTGGGGAACTTTCCCACGAGTTATTAGCCACTATAGCCGTGATGAGCAGCTTTTCCCAATGACCACCGCGATTTACAAAATGACAGGCATGTCAGCACAACGTTTTTCTTTAAAGGATAGAGGCCTTATCCAAGAAAATTATTTCGCAGATATCGTTGTATTTGACCCTAAAAAAATTAATGAAACAGCCACGTTCCAAGACCCAAAACAAAAAGCGGATGGTATTGAATATGTGTTTGTTAATGGTGTTCTGACCTATACCAAAAAAGAAATGACAGGGAATAGAGCAGGTAAATTCTTAGAAAGAAATAAATAAAAGAGAGATAAAAATGATTAAAAGATTCGGAATTGAAGGCTCAAAAGGTACTGGCGGGCAATCTTTGCCTTTTGCTAAGGCCGTGTTAGCTGACGGATGGCTGTATGTTTCAGGGCAAACACCCATGATTGACGGGGAAGTGATTGATGGCGGAATTATCGCTCAATCTAAATTGGCTATCGAGAATTGTTTAAACATTATGAAAGATGTGGGATTTGCGACGCAAGATATTGTGCATATGAAAGTGGTATTAAGTGATGCGCGCTATTTCCAATCTTTTAATAAAGTATTTCAGCAATTCTTTGCAGATAATCCACCTGCACGGGTGTGCTTTGTCGCTGACCTTGTCGTCGATTGTATGGTTGAAGTGGATATTACCTGCTTCAACAGCAAATTCAAATCTTAATTGCTAAGGCGATGAGAGGCTACTATGGAACATAATAATTTCTTAATGTGGTTTTTGTTATATGCATTTGTGATGATGTTTGTGGGTTGGTATGTCACAAGGCATCAAAAAACGGGTGAAGATTTCATTCTTGGTGGAAGAAAGCTCCCGATGCTACTCACTCTCGGTTCAACCGTCGGGACGATGGTGGGAACGGGCTCGAGTATCGGTGCAGTCAGTTTTGGCTATTCCAATGGTTGGGCGGGAATGTTGTATGGGATTGGTGGGGCGACGGGGATCTTACTAACGGCTTGGCTATTTGCACCAGTAAGAAATTATCGCTTTATGACCATGAGTGAAGAGATCTGCTATTACACAGGCGGCAGCCGTTTAGTGAAAAACTTGGTTGCGCTATTAATATTCTTGGCATCGATAGGCTGGCTCGGCGCTCATATTCTTGGAGGCGGCTTATATCTAGCATGGGCGGCAGATATTGATATTACTGTTGCGAAGATCATTATCGCGGTTGGCTTTGTTTTTTACGTGGGGATTGGTGGCTATAAAGCGGTTTCATGGATTGATACACTGCAATCAATTGTTTTATTCCTCGGATTTATCATTCTAGCGGTTGCTTCGGTAAGTTATGTTGGTGGTTGGGATGTTGTTGTTAAGAGTACAGACCCTGACGCCTTTACTTTATTTGGTATTGGTAAATTAGGCATTTTACCTGCGATATCATTGGCTGTGGTCATTGGTATTGGTGTGTTAGCGACACCGTCATATCGCCAACGTATTTATTCAGCGGCATCCACTAAAGCTATCCGTCAGTCCTTTATTATTACAGGTTTACTGTATATGGGCTTTTCGTTCCTACCAGCGATTATCGGCATGGCAACTCATGTGATGGAACCGAATTTAGAAAACAGCAGCTTTGCTTTCTTATATGCAACTAACGCTTTACCGCACGTATTAGCAATGGTGGTATTGATTGCAGGTATGTCTGCCAATATGTCATCAGGTAGCTCAGATGCTATCGCGGGTGTTTCTATTATCCTACGTGATATCTATACGATGGTAACTGGTAAGATGCCACCACCTGAGAAAGCGATCAATTTATCTCGTATCTTCTTACTTGGCGTCATCTTGTTAGCACTTGTCTTTGCATTAACTTCAAATGACATTATCGGCTACATTACAAAAATGATTTCAATGATTATGTCAGGCCTGTGTGTGACCGTGTTATTGGGTAAATTTTGGCATCGTTTTAACTGGCAAGGTTGTATTGCTGCATTGGTTGCGGGGAGTTCAACATCATTAGCGATCATTTTGACGCCAGAATGGTCTGCAAAATTAGGCAACCCAGTAATCCCTGCATTAGTCATCAGTTTGGTCTGTGCGGTTGTTGTGACATTGATAACACCAAAGAATAAACTCAGTCGTGAAGAAGTACTAGAAAACATTACTCACGAAAGAGAAAACACAGCCAAAAGTCAGTAACCAGCAAGTTGAGGGAAGATAATGACGAAACTGAATGCATTGGCGGGCGTAGTTCATAAGTCAGCCATATTAAATCAGGATGGTATTTCGGTGAATGTCCTACATGAGGATGTGTGTTTACCAGCGGTGGTAGTAAAGCGTAATGAATTGGAGAATAACATTGCATGGATGCAGCATTATTCGAATGTGGCGAATGTTTCGTTGTCTCCACACGGTAAGACCACCATGACGCCTGCCATTTTTAAACGACAAATTGCTCAAGGTGCATGGGGGCTAAGTGTAGGAACAGCTTATCAAGCCAAGGTGGCAGTGGAGTCAGGTGTTAAGAATATCATTATTGCTAATCAAGTCGTGGGTAAAAGCAATATTCGATTACTTGCGGAACTAGTGCAATTAAATCAAGCCAATATTTATTGTTGTGTTGATAATGTGATTCATGCAAAACAGCTGGCTGCCATTTTTTCATCATTAGATTTAACCATAAATGTTCTGATTGAGTTAGGGGTTAATGGTGGACGCTGTGGATGTCGAAGTGAAGAAGAAGCCATCACATTGGCAAATGAGTTAACCAAACTTCCTTCTTTAATGATTGCTGGCATTGAATTCTACGAAGGCGTTATTCATAGCGATGATGCCCAAAAGGATATTGAAGAGATACAGCAATTTTTACAGCGAGTGTTAACCACCAGTCAAAAACTGGATAACTTAGGTGTATTTGCACGCTATTCAGGGGAGTTATTAATAACTGGGGCAGGTTCAGTTTGGTATGATCTGGTCAGTAAAAAGATGGCAGAGTTTCATCTTTCTAAACCTATTCGGTTTGTGATCCGCCCTGGATGCTATATTACACATGACCACGGTATTTATGATGAAGCCCAGAACGCATTGAAAATGCGGGATAGTGTGGCCTGCCAGTTAGATGGCGATTTAATGCCAGCGATGGAAATCGTGGCATTAATTCAGTCTGTGCCTGAGAAAGGACGAGCGATTGTTAATTTTGGTAAAAGGGATGTCGCCTTTGATGCAGGTTTGCCTCAGCCTTTAATGCAATATCGAGAGGATAAGCCAGTCTGTTTTCAAACTAATAGTGCAAAAACAGTCGGTTTAATGGACCAACATGCCATTTTATCTTTTGATGAAAATTGTGATTTCCAAGTTGGCGATATACTAATATTTGGGACATCTCACCCCTGTATTACATTTGATAAATGGAAAGTGATTTATCTTGTTGATGATAAATATGATGTTATAGAGGAAATGCCGACCTTTTTCTAATGTTGTATTATTAACTCACTTTATTTTATATCGGTCACTTGTTTTAAGTGGCCGATTTTTTTATTCATCACATTCTTGTGATCGAATTCATAACAAATTGTGCATTTGCACAATTATATTCAATTTTTCACGTTAAAAACTAGTCATTCTTACAATGCCTTCCTGATAAGCGAATTATATAATTTTATTAAATCAAAAAGTCTAATTGACATTCATTTTGTTGATTAATTGGGGGGTAATAAAAATGACAGTTAAAATCGTGTTTCTCGATCATGGCACTTTCCCTGAAGGAATAAATATTAAGAAAATAAATAAAGAATATAGTTTAGAACTATATGGGAAAACATCGGAAGATGAAATCATTGAGCGAGTGAAAAATGCAGACATTATTATTACCAATAAAGTAAAAATCACTAAAAAAATTATTGAATCTGCAAAGCAACTCAAATTCATTTCTGTCGCTGCAACAGGAACGGATGTGATTGATATTGGTGCTTGTAATGAGCGTAATATATTAGTTTCTAACATCAGAAATTATGCAATAAATACAGTGCCTGAGCATACGTTTACCTTGATTTTAGCCTTACGTCGTAGCTTATTAGCCTATGCACAATCAGTACGAAATGGTCGTTGGCAAGAATCAGGCCAGTTTTGTTATTTTGATTATAAAATTAATAATTTAGCTGGGTCGACGCTTGGTATTATTGGTGATGGTGTCTTAGGTAAGGCAGTTGCTGATATCGCAAAAGCTTTTGGTATGAAGGTGTTATTTTCCACATACAAAGGCACGAATAATATGGGCCCACTATATACACCATTTGAGGATGTTATTGCGAAAAGTGATATTATTTCTATTCATTGTCCATTACTCAAATCCACCAAGGATTTAATTAGCTTTTCAGAATTCGAACAGATGAAACCGTCTTGTATTTTAATTAATACAGCACGAGGTGGGATCGTTAATGAAGAAGCATTATATGGCGCTCTAATAAATAATAAAATATTAGGTGCAGGGTTTGATGTTTGTATTTCAGAACCACCCGAAAAAGAAAGCTATATGATGAAATTAACTCAGTTATCAAATTTTATTCTTACCCCTCATATTTCATGGGCTAGTTTTGAAGCCATACAAACCTTATCAGACATGATGATGGACAATATCGAAGCCTTTTTATCTGGCCATCCTCAAAATTTAGTTAATTAATTCACTCATTGATTTAAAGAGGTCATTAATATGTTTTTAGGAAAAGAAATTCGTTTAAAAAGATTATTAAATAAAAAATCTGGCCGCCTTCTTGCGATTACTATGGATCATCCGATTACACGTGGTGTATTACCGGGAATTGGTGATATTAAATCTGTCATGAAACAGGTTGTTGCGGGTGCACCTGATGCCATTACGATGCATAAAGGTATTATTGAAAAGGTTTATCCTCCGTATGTTGCTTCCGATGTTTCTATCATCATGAAAGCGACAAGTTATTCCATACCTTACCATGAAGCTTATGACACACCCGTTGCTGACGTTGAAGAAGCGATTCGTTTAGGAGCAGATGCAATTTCAGTCGGTTGTATTATGGGCGGACCTGAACAAGCACAGCAATTGACATTTTTAGGTCAAGTATCAAAAGCCGCTGCTTCCGCGGGACTGCCTTTAGTCGCGCATATTTATCCAAAAGGTCCAATGATTGAAGATAGTTTTGATGCGAAAAATCTCGCTTACTGTGTTCGCGCAGGCGCTGAGCTAGGTGTCGATATCATCAAAACACTTTGGTCAGGTTCCCCTGAGACATTTAAATCAGTCGTTGATAGCTGCCCAGCAATGGTTGCTTTAGCTGGCGGTGATATGGGGAGTGATCTTGTTAGCTTCCTAACAAATACACGTAAAGCATTAGATATTGGTGTTGGTGGTGTGACATACGGGCGCTTCGTATGGCAGCACGAAAACCCAACAGCAGTCATTAAGGCTCTGAATGCATTAATTAATGATGATTGTTCGGTTGACCAAGCTATCGCGGAATATAAGCAAGCTGGTGGCAAATAACTAACGTTCATAGCTGTTATGCATAGGGGAGGAAAAAATGAAAGCAGCGGTATTGTATGCGCCTAATGAACTTAGAGTGGCAGACGTTAAATATCCACAAGTTGGTAAAGGCGATGTGGTTATTAAAGTCAAAGCAGCCGCGATTTGTGGAACTGACGGACGGATTATTTCAGGTAAAAAAACTAAAGGTGTGCGTTACCCTTCTGTAATAGGACATGAATTTTCAGGGGAAATTGTCGAAGTCGGTGAAAATGTGACTGACCTAAAAGTCGGTGACGCAATCGCTGTTGATCCTGTCGTGCCATGCCGTTCTTGTGTTTATTGTCGTATCGGTAAAGAAAATGTCTGTTTAAACCGCCAAGCAATCGGTTATGAATTTGATGGCGCTTTTGCGGAATATGTTCGAATACCAGAGGTTGCTTTGTCATCGGGTAATGTCTTTAAGATACCGCAAGGGATGTCTTTTGAAGCCGCAGCGTTAGCTGAGCCGTTAGCTTGCTGTATCAATGGACAAAAAAATGTGGGTATTGAGCTCGGTGATACGGTGGTCATTATTGGTGCGGGGCCTATCGGGTTAATGCACGTGCAACTTGCACGTTTCTCAGGTGCGACAAATATTATTGTGAGTGAACTCAATGAACAGCGCCAACAGGCTGCGTTAAATTGCGGTGCAACACGCGTCGTTAATAGCCAGCAAGAAAACTTACTGGATGTCGTAAAAGGCTTGACGGAAGGTGTGGGGGCAGATGTTGTGATTATTGCCATTGGCATCCCTGGATTAGTTAATCCTGCGTTGGAACTCGCTAGAAAAGGCGGGCGAGTTAACTTGTTCGCTGGTTTTTCAAAAGATGATATGGCGCAAATTGATGTCAATATTATTCACTACAACGAGCTTATTCTTACGGGAGCCAGTGCGTTAAGCCGGGAAGGATACCAACAAGCTTTGACACTGATTTCTTCTGGCTTAATTGATATTGAGAAATTAGTGACTCACCGATTTGTTTTAGATGAGATCAACGAGGCCATGGCAACCGCTCAAAAAGGTGACGCGATTAAAATTATTATACATAACAATTAAAAGCAGGCGTTGGAGGCAGCATGATGGACAGTGTCTATTTGGGAATTGATGCAGGTAGCAGTAGTGTGAAAGTTTGTGCGTTTAATTTCCATGGAGAATTATTGGCAAAGGCTTCACGTGATACCAATATTATTTCCAAATCTCCCAAAAATCATGAAATTGACTTAAATGATTTTTGGAGAAAGACCGCAGATGCAGTTAAAGAAGTGACTTCTCAAGTAAAGAATATCGTATCTGTGAGTTTCTCTGTTGCTTGCCCAACGCTGGTTTTATTGGATAAACATAATAAACCTGTCGCAAATGGGATTACTTACCTCGATGGGCGTTCCGAAGGCTTCATACAGCAAACACTCGGGGAAAATATAACGCATGTTCGGGCGCTTTCTTGTAATAGCCCAAGTCCGTCTGCATGTTGGGTAGGAACGTTAGGATGGCTACAAGAACAACAGCCGGAATTAATGCAAAAAGTTCATAAAGTCGTGCTACTTAATAGTTTTTTATCTTTAAAGTTAGGGAGCCAAAAAGCCGCCATTGACCCGACCCAAGCCGCGTATTCTGGCGCAGTGGTTTTGGCGAAAGCTCCTAAGTGGTCAAAAGAATTATTAAGGTATTGGAAGTTTAATCACGATATTTTGCCGCCGATTTACCAATGCACCTCTGTGGTTGGTAAAGTGAGTAAAGAAGCTGCTCAAGAAACGGGATTAAAAGAAAATACGCCAATTATTTTAGGGTCGGCAGATACCGCCGCTGCAGCATTCGCGGTTGGGTTACTTGACCCTGAAACGGCTTTTGAATCAACAGGAACATCGGGAGTCATTACGTTTTGCTTAGAAGAGCCAAATTTTGACCCTCGTTTTATGAACCGGTACCACATCGTCCCCAATCAATGGTTGGCCCATGGTGCGATGTCGACAACAGGGGGAACATTCAGTTGGTTAAATCAGGCTATTTGGCCGGAAGTTAATGACCATGAACAGTTGGAAATATTTTCAAAATCATCAGTACCTGGTGCCAATGGCTTAATTTATCTGCCTTATTTAGCTGGAGAACGTAGCCCTATTTGGGATGTTAATGCATCGGGAGCGTGGATAGGCTTACGTCTAAATCATACTCGCGATGATATGGTCAGGGCGGCATTTGAAGGTACAGCATATGGTTTAAAACAGATTTTAAATATTGCTAATGAAAAATGGGGAGTGATATTAGATGAATTACTCAGCGTAGGGGGAGGATCACGTAATACGTTATGGACTCAAATTAAAGCGGATATTCTTCAGGTTGAATATAATATTGCCCAAACAGCAGACGCAGCGGCTTTTGGCGCCGCAATGGTTGGTGCGACAGGAGCTGGTTTTTTCTGTGGCATTAATGACCCTGATTTACCGATTATAAAAACAGAAGATATCACATTCACACCAAATCAAGATAAAAAAACGCAAGATACTTATGACAAGCAGTTTAATATTTACAATGGGCTGTATCCTTTATTAAAAGAAACAATGCATAGCTTGTCGAGTAAATAAAATTATTTGAAGTAAGTTTAAATTAAATAACGTTCCTAAATGTTAATTTTAATGAATTAGCAGGGATCGTTTCATTCTTAAAAAAGCAGGTAATAAAACGTGTATTAAATAATAAACTGCTCTGGAGCGAAAATAATGATAAATTCAAATCCGATTAAGCCAAAGACGAATTATCGTTGGGTGGTATTAGCCCTGATTTTTATCGTCTATGCTGTAAATTATGCAGACAGAAGTAATATTGGTGCGGTTCTACCTTTTATTACTGATGAGTTTAAATTAACTAATTTAGAAGCGGGTTCTCTCGCGAGTATGTTTTTCCTCGGTTATGCTTTATGCCAAATACCCGCGGGCTTTTGGATGGCAAAACGTGGGATCAGAGGAATGGTGTCATTATCCATTCTCGGTTTCTCTGCCATGACTTGGTTTATTGGTTTAGCCCAATCTGCCTTTGCAATTAAGTGGTTGCGTCTCGGCCTAGGTATGGCAGAGGCGCCAACCCCTGTCGGGCTAACGTCGACAATTAATAACTGGTTTCCAGCAAAAGAAAAAGCAACTGCCACTGGGGTTTATATTGCCTCAACGATGTTTGCACCTATTATTGTTCCACCATTAGTCGTTTGGATTGCATTAACTTATGGATGGCGCTGGGTCTTTATTCTGTTTGCTATTCCCGGTATTTTTCTCGCTATTATTTGGTACTTATTTGTTAGAACAAAACCAGAGGAAAGTCGCTTTGTTTCACAAAGTGAATTAGATTATATTCGTGCCGATAATTCAGAAATTGCAGAAAAGAAAATAGAAGGCAATATTGTTCTGAGTCCTAAATTTAATACGCTAGATAAATTTATTCGTGTTAAATCAGTCACGCCATTAAGTTCAGCTTCCCAAATATTTAAATCTAAAAATATTTGGTGTAATACCATTTCTTATTTCATGATGGTCAGTATTTTATATGGAATATTAACCTGGATACCTTCTTATCTGGTGAATGAAAAAGGCTTTTCATTTATGAAGATGGGCTTTGTTGCATCAATGCCATTTGTTGGCGGGTTTATCGGTTCGATTTTTGGTGGCTGGATTTCTGATAAAGTTTTTGGTCGTCGTCGTAAACCTACGATGCTATTTACCGCAGTAGCGACGATTGCCATGATGTTAGTGATGTTGAATGTTCCTGAAAGTACGACTGCAGTTGCGCTTGCCCTTTTCTCGGTTGGTTTATTCTTAAATATTGGCTGGCCTGCATTTACTGCTTATCCAATGGGAGTTGCTGATAATAATAACTACCCAATTGCGATATCTGTTGTGAATAGTGGAGGAAACTTAGGTGGCTTCGTTTCACCTATGATGGCAGGGCTATTGTTAGATATGACTGGTAAGTTTGATGCTGTTTTCTCTTACTTTGGTATCTGTGCGGTGATTGGCTTAATTATGATCCTGTTACTTGATGAACCGAAATAATAAAAAGTCGTATCAGGTGGGGCAATACCCACCTGAATTTTTAACTTATTGATAATAAAAATTTCTAAAGGATTATTTTTATGAAAATAGTCATTGCACCTGACTCATTTAAAGAGAGTTTATCTGCATTGAAAGTCGCAACGGTTATTGAGAACGGGTTCAAAGAGGTATTTCCACATGCAACTTATGTAAAGTGTCCTATTGCGGATGGAGGTGAAGGCACTGTTGTGACGATGGTTGAGGCTACCCATGGCGAAATCTATCACCTTGATGTTATTGGTCCTTTAGGCACGAGTGTTCAAGCATTCTATGGTTTATCTCAAAATAAGCAGCAAGCATTTATAGAAATGGCTGCGGCAAGTGGGCTAGAGCTAGTCCCTGTTGAATTAAGAAACCCGTTACTTACGACATCATATGGAACAGGAGAATTGATAAAAGCCTGCCTAGATACTGGGGTAAAGCAGATTATTATTGGTATAGGCGGGAGTGCAACTAATGATGGCGGAGCAGGAATGTTGCAAGCACTTGGGGCCAAATTATTAGATTCACATGGGCAACAAATTAAATTAGGAGGACAAGCACTTGCCGACTTAGCGTGTATTGATGTCAGTACAATAGACCCTAGGATAAAAGCTTGTCAATTTAGTATTGCTTGCGATGTTTCGAACCCATTGATTGGTAAAAATGGTGCATCTGTAATATTTGGCCCCCAAAAGGGTGCGACAAATGAACATATTGAAATGTTAGACAAAAATTTAGAACATTTCGCAGATATCATTAAGCGAGATTTGCATGTTGAAGTTCATTATATTGCAGGAGCCGGTGCAGCAGGAGGGATGGGAGCGGCTTTACTTGCTTTCCTAAAAGCGGAACTTAAGCCTGGCTTTGATATTATTGCACAAACCTTGAACCTTGAATCACATATGGTAGGGGCGAGTTTAGTCATTACAGGGGAAGGGCGATTAGATAGCCAAAGTTTGAATGGCAAAGTGCCTTTCGGTGTCGCTCAGTTAGCTAGAAAACATAAAATACCCGTTATTGCCATTGTTGGAAGCCTTGGTGATGACCTCAGTCATTTACAACAATATGGTATTGATTCAGCGTTTAGTATTTTGCATAAAATCAGTTCACTAAAAGAAGCACTGAATAACGCTGAAAGTAATTTATTTAATTGTACTAAAAATATAGCGAATACGTTGAATATTAAAATTGACAACAAGAATTGAAGTAATAATTTGAAAATTTAGCTTTGTTTGCTTTATTTTGAATTGAATTTATTTTTCTTGATTTTTTCAATGAATATTGAATACTGGAACCAATTAAATTAATAATAAACATTATTAAAACTTATAGTTTAAAATCTTGTTTCTATTTTACAGCACCAGTAAAAGAGGTTGAAATATGTATGATTATTGTCTTACCTCCAAATTAGCGCAAGAAATCGTTGATAGAACCATGAAGATTATTGATTGCAATATTAATGTTATGGATGAAACTGGATGTATTATAGGAAGTGGAGATAGTAATAGATTAGGAGAATTTCATGAAGGCGCTTTGCTTGCAATAAAGCAAAAGCGAACGGTTGTTATTGATGACGCCACTGCAAATCATTTACATGGGGTTAAACCAGGTGTTAATTTACCTCTTTATTTGAATAGTAAAATTATAGGTGTAATAGGATTAACAGGAGAACCAACCCAAATTAAACAATTTGGGGAGTTGGTTTCAATGACAGCCGTAATGATGCTAGAGCAGGCAGAGATTTATAACCATTTGAATTTAAACGATCGTTTTAAAGAAGAAATTATTCTAACTTATATCGAAAATGGAACAATTCCCGATAATATAACTGAATGGTCTAAAAAGCTTAATATTAATTTTTCTATTCCACGAGTTGCTATAATTATTGAATTAGATAGTGGCCAATTAGGTGTGAATAGTGCATTTAGTGAATTGCAAGAAATTAAAAAGCTAATTGAATATAAGAATCCTGATAACTTAGTCGCTATTCAATCTTTGACGGAAATTGTTTGTTTAACCCCTGCACTAAATAAGTTCAATCGATGGGATATTGATAATGAAAAAAAGAAAATTATAAAATTAGAATCAGATATTCAGAAGTTATTTAAATTACAAGTGAAAATATCATTAGGTAATTTTTTTTTAGAGCCCGCAGAGGAATCGATTAAAAAATCATACGAGACGGCTAAAATTACCATGCAAGTAGGGAAAGCTAAGAAACCCCAGTTAAAAATTTACTGTTACCAAGATATTATGCTACCGGTTTTATTATACGGTTTAAATTTTAAATGGTCTTCAGAAGAACTATTAAAACCATTGAATACATTATTACATGAAGATTCTAATGGTGTGCTAATTAAAACATTAACAGTCTGGTTTAAAAATAATTTATTATCTCGTGAAACAGCTAACGAGTTGTTTATTCATAGAAATACATTAGATTATCGTTTAAAAAGGATATCTGAGATAACAAAATTAGATCTATTAACGATTGAAAGTAAGGTACTGTTGTATGTTGCTCTACAGCTGAAAAACTAATCTGATAACACTATTGAGGGGCAGTTTTCATAGAGTAATAGAAGAAAATGCCATCCTTGTAGGGAATCGCCTCAAACTCTGATGCAACGAAACGTCAGTAAATTTTTAACTTCTTATCTCATACCCTGGTTAGTTAGCGGCTATTTGTCGACTCGCAAGTGCTTCGAGCATGATAAGGCTTTTTACCTACATCACATGACCACCCAATGAGTAGCCTATCAGGAAAACAAAAACGTATTAACATCAAACTAAGCTAGCACAGATTGTTTTTAATCTGCTAGAGATCAATCTATCTTCTATTTTGCTCAATAACGTCTAATTTAATCATATTTTAATTCCAATATTTTTTATTGGTATTTTTACTTAAATGTATAGCCTCTATATTTTAACTATCACCATTAGGTCAGTGATGTAATTATCGAGAATAACTTAAGGTGTTCTGTTTATTCATGGTGGGTTTTCTAGAAACTGACTTTATCCAACGTATATTAATTTAGTTAGTTAATCTTAAAAAATAACCTAATTGTAATTATAGGAGCCAATTTTTGGGTTTTTTGAGGCTTAAAGATAAGATTTATATAATTATAGATTTATTGAAAATTACTTTTTATTACCATTTGAAATATTTTGCAATGAAATTTTTTTCTAGTAGATACTTATTTAATTCGTTTGTTCTTAATTGTTTCTATTTTCATTTCAATTTAAAAAAATGTTTTATTATATTATTGTTTTCTAGGTGCTATTCATATAAAAAACACAAAAAAATTAATGTATCTATATGATATTTATTGTTTTATGTTTATTTTTCTTTTTGGCTTAAATGTAACAATCAGTGAATTAAGAAACATTATGAAAATATTTAATTGTTTTTTTTGAGATATTTCTGATTAATTATTTTTCAGTAAACTTTTCGTTTTAATGATTTTATCTAATTCTAGTTTTATTATTATCTTCCACCTCATTTTTTTTCACTAATAAGAACCCGTTTTATGAGTATAAAAAACTTTATTAGTAATGATTGGGTTTATTTTGTGGTTTTTTATTAAAAAAAGGTCGATTTAATTAGATGTACATCACTCGTTTATCCAGTAACGGAGTATTTAAAATAGAGTATTCTCAGGATATTATATATATATCACTAACTTACAATGTGAGTAGTTAATTAATCTTCAGATTTGACATAACTAGAATGAGATATAATAATGGCACCGCATTGATGCATTGTTTAATTATTTTATTTATTAATGGAGTTTGATAAATAGGAATAGTTATTAGTGTCAATCCTTAATATTTACTAATCGAATATATTTTAAGAAAAAATTAAAATAATCAGATTGATAATAACTCATTATTTTAATTTGTGTCGTCTTTTTTATCTAATGGAAATGTATAAAATGAAATTAAATAAACTTGCTTTAGTATTAGGTTTAGGTCTGGCAGTAGTTGCTGGTTCTGCTTCTGCAAACCAAGGTGGCGGTCAAGTCACTTTTAAAGGTTCAATTATTGATGCTCCTTGCTCAATTCCACCAGGTTCTCAAGCATTTGAAGTACAAATGGGTGCTATCGCGACGTCTGCATTAAACGGTGGCGGTAAAAGTATTGCTCGTGACTTCAATATCCAATTAGAGCAGTGTGACATCACAACTCTGAAAACTGTTCAAACTACATTTACTGGTATTCCAAGTACTTCGGTAACTGATGGTTTAGCTATTGCTGGTACTGCGAAAAACGCGGGTATCGTGATCACTGATTACAACGGAACTAAAATTGCTTTAGGTGCTAAATCACCATCTCAAACTTTATTAACTGGTGCGAACACATTGCGTTTCCAAGCTTATTTGCAAGGCGATGATGATGCAGCAAACAAACCAGCTGTACCAGGTGAATTTGATGCAATTGCAACATTTGCTCTGAGCTACCAGTAATTGGTATAGCCCGTACAAGGATGTATGGGCACTAATTTTAATGCATTGAAATTGGTTATTAAGTTGAAATGGAGTCGCTATGAATCACTTTGGCATCATTGTCATGGTGCTTTCAGGAATGATATTTGCCCCGATAGTTAGTGCGCAAAATCAAAATTCTCGGGCACAAAGTCAGTTCAAAGGAACTGTTACCATGGGCGGTTCAATCATTGAGAGCCCTTGTGCAATAGATGCAGATAGCCGAGATCAATCAGTTAACATAACGACTGTACCGGTTAGCCAGATAATTCACGACAGAGAAAGTCCTACAAGTGATTTCTCTATACGCCTTATCAATTGTGTTTTAACACCGGTAACTCCTGGAACTCCTAATTGGCAAACTTTCAATATTACATTCGATGGTCCAACAGATGGCCGTAACTTCGATGTTTTTGGGCATGCAAATGGATTGTCAGTAAAAATTTCTGATACAGCTGGAAATGTAGCTATACCTGGTAGAGCAATGCCTGATTTACCCATTAGCGCAGGCAATACAACTCTGCATTATAAGGTGCGGGTAGTATCTAATAATAAACGTTTAAAACCAGGGAATTATCAGACAACTATCCGTTTTAAAATGGATTATTACTGAGTTATTACTAAGGGACTATTATGGCTCTGCAATTAAAAAGTAAAAATAAAGTATTTAATAACTCAGTAAGTTATTTTTTAACGCCTGTTGCTACCATGGTGTTTCTTGCTATTGCTCATATAAATTTAGCTAATGCAAATAATGATAGTATTGAGTTTAATACAGATGTTTTAGATCTTCAGGATAAAAAAAATATTTCCTTAAACGAGTTCTCTCGTGCGGGCTATGTTATGCCAGGGAAATATCCATTTAAAATTAATTTAAATAATCGCGACTTAGCTGACATTTTTGATATTGAATATATCGAGGATCCTAATGATCCAAGTATGACGGAGCCTTGTTTAACGCCAGATGTTGTTGAACATATTGCTTTGCGCGATGAATGGAAGAAAAAGGTTGAGTTTGCTAAAAATGGCCAATGTTTAATTCCAGAAACGATCCCTGGAATGACAGTAAGCGGTTCTTTAGCCAAAGAAACAGTCACAATTACTGTACCTCAGGCTTATATCGAATTTACTTCTGATAACTGGGATCCGCCATCTCGTTGGGATGAAGGTGTACCCGCCCTAATTTTTGACTATAACTTGAATGCTAACTTAACAAGGCCTGCGGATTCAGCCAATACCCAGTCAGTTACTGGTAACGGTACAACTGGCTTTAACCTTGGTGCGTGGCGTTTTAGGGCAGATTGGCAAGCAAGTTATAATCGCACTAATGGGCAATCGACCGACCGTAAATGGGATTGGAGCCAATATTATGCCTATAGAGCAGTAAAAGAGCTAAATGCAAAGCTCACGATGGGTGAGCAATTTTTACGTTCAGGACTATTTGACTCATTCCGTTATATGGGGGCCAGCCTGATCTCTGACGAAAGAATGCTACCACCAAACCTACGTGGCTATGCACCGGAGGTGACTGGCGTTGCAAGAACCAATGCAAAAGTGATCGTGACTCAGCAAGGACGTGTTATTTATGAAACACAAGTTGCTCCGGGGCCTTTTCGTATTCAAGATTTAAGTGATGCGGTTAGCGGTAAATTAGATGTACGCGTCGAAGAGCAGGATGGCTCGGTACAAGAATTCCAAATGAATACCGCCTCCATTCCTTATTTAACTCGTCCAGGCTCAGTTCTGTTTAAGATTGCAGGTGGCCGACCGAATAATATGGAACATGAAACAGAAGGGCAAGGGTTTGTTACGGGGGAATTTAGCTGGGGGGTCTCCAACGGTTGGTCATTATTCGGCGGTGCAATAGCAGCAGGTGACTATAACGCGTTATCACTCGGTGTTGGTCGAGATTTACTCGCCTTTGGTGCAATTTCATTCGATGTCACCGAGTCACGCGCGAAACTGAAAACAGATAACAAAATCTATACGGGGGCATCGTATCGCTTAAGTTATTCAAAACGTTTTGAAGACTATGATAGCCAAGTCACTTTCGCAGGATACCGATTCTCTGAACGTGACTTTATGAGTATGAACCAGTACCTCGATCGTCGTTATAGAGGTGTGGAATTCGATAATAGTAAAGAGCTGTATACGATTACATTTAATAAGTATTTCACCAGTGCAGATCTGACAGCGTATCTGAACTATAACCACGAAACCTATTGGAATAAACCAGCGGCAAAACGTTATAACCTTTCTATTGCGAAATATTTTGATATTGGCCGTTTTAAAAATATCAACTTAAGTTTAACGGCATTCCGTAACAAATTTGATAATAGAAATAATGACGACGGGCTATATATGAATCTTTCTTTGCCTTGGGCAGATAGAGCGTCAATTAGCTACAACAATATGGTGACAAGAGATGGTAACTCACACACCGTCAGTTATTTTGATTCCATTGATGATAAGACGAACTATCGTGTGGGTACTGGGGTGAGTAACCGAGGCCGTGGAACTATTGATGGTTTCTATACACGTTACGCTGATTTAGCAACACTTACTGCAAGTACCAGCTATATCAATGGCGATACTACCTCAGCTGCATTTTCTTTACAAGGTGGTGCTACAGTCACAGGGCATGGTGCTGCATTGCACCGCATTAATACCCCAGGTGGAAGCCGTGTGATGGTGGGAACTGAGGGGGTGAAAAATGTGCCTATTCAAGGTTTTGGGCCGACCACTGAAACCAATATTTTTGGTAAAGCGGTAGTTGCTGATATCAGTGATTACTATCGTACCAGTACATCCATTGATGTGACTCAATTGCCTGACAACGTAGAAGCCATCCGGACATCTCAGCCAATTACGCTGACTGAAGGGGCTGTAGGTTACCGCGAGTTTGAAGTGTTATCGGGTATTAAAACCATGGTGAGATTGGCATTGGCAGATGGAAGTTATCCGCCATTCGGTGCCACCGTGAGAAATGAGAAGAATAGAGAGCTCGGTATCGTAACTGATAATGGGTCTGTGTATATCTCAGGTATCAACCCAAATGAAGTTTTAGATGTGTATTGGGATGGAAGTGTGCAATGCAAAATTCAGGTTCCAGAAAATATTACCACGGCTGAATTTAACTCACTGTTATTACCGTGTACAAACAGCCCAAGTGTTGAACCTGGGTATATGCCAGCAAAAGCCGTTCCTGTTGGGCAGTCTGCTCCAGTTTACAAGCCTGCGCCGATTAAACAGGGCGTAGCGCCGAGTCAGCGTTGGTTATTAAAACCACCGGATATTGCTTACAGCACAGATTATACAGAGTAACCCAAGTTGCTTGATTTTATAAATAGTTGGTACTTATGAATATTAAAAAAATTGCATTTTTTACTACAACAATCACGTTATCTGCGGTGCTATGTGGGCAGGCTCTGGCTGCTATTGCACTTGATAGAACACGCGTTATTTATAATGGGACTGAAAAAACCATTAGCTTGAATATTAAGAATGAAAACACAGAATTACCTTATCTTGCGCAGGGTTGGATTGAAGACGCTAATGGTAACAAAATTGAAAGCCCACTCACGGTTTTACCACCAGTTCAACGTGTAGAACCAGGTGAAGGTAGTCAGGTTAAAATTCAATCTCTTCCTGATATCGCTACATTACCTCAAGACAGAGAAAGTGTTTATTACTTTAACTTACGTGAGATTCCACCACGTAGTAAAGAAGCTAACGTTTTACAGATTGCATTACAGACGCGTATTAAATTGTTTTATCGACCAAAAGCGTTATACGCCACTCGTACGGATTTAGAAAATCCATGGCAGGAAAAAATTACGTTAACGCGTAAAGGAGATGCCTACGAAATCACAAATCCAACTGCTTACTTTGTCACGATTGTGGATGCAAGTTCAAGAGTGGGAGGAGATACGGTGAAGCAATTTGAGCCTGTGATGATCTCACCAAAAAGTAACGGAATGCTTAAGGGTAGCGCAAGTGCCATGGGGGCAAAACCAGTTCTAACTTATATCAATGATTATGGTGGAAGGCCTAAATTGACGTTTGGTTGCGCCGGTACAACTTGCAAAGTTGAATCTTCGACGGACAGATAACGGAGAATAATGTATGAAAAGGACTCTCCAGTTCAGCACTATCTTATTTGGCTTAGTTCCAGTGTTTACCTTTGGAATAAATAGCTGGGATATTGATGGATTACACGGAACATTGACAGTAAATGGCATGATGACCGAGGCACCTTGTACGATGGATGTGACCAATTCAAAGCGCCAAGAAGTGTCTCTAGGGGAGATCCCTTCTTATTCACTCCGTAAACCTGGTGATAGAGCTGAGCCAGTGTCATTCGAATTAGAATTTAGGCACTGCATTCGTACGGAAAGTCGAATGAAAGACACTCGAACGGGTCGTGCACTATGGGATGCAATGCAACCGGTGATAACGGTTTCTTTTGTTGCCGTATCGGATAAGCATTTTCCAGAAATGTTAAGTGTCAAAGGTGTCTCTGGCGTGGCGTTAGAAGTGACGGATGCACAACGAGAAGATATCAGGCTAGGAAGTCGTGGTCGTCCACAATTTCTCGATGCACCGCAAGGCACACTTCAATATTTTGTAACGCCAGTGAGAACTCCCGAAAAACTGACGGAAGGAAGTTTCAGCGCCGTAATGGACTTTAAGGTGGATTATGAGTGATTTAAATAAGCAGCGGTACCTGCTGGCATCATGTCTCGCTGGAATATTTTTTACATCGGTTTCCTATGCAGGATTACCCGATTCGCGTATTAGCCCATCAGGAAGTACAAGGGCGACAATTACGCCAGGTATGATAACCGTACCGATTAAAGGGGTTGTTTTGGCACCACCACCTTGCAAAATTAATGGCGGAAATATAATCAAAGTTAATTTTGACGAAATCATGAGTACACGGATTGACGGTAACGCCTATGCAAAATCGATAAATTACAATATTGATTGTGAAAAAAGACCGACATCACAAATGAAAATGACGTTGGTTGGTATTCCTGCCTCCTTTGATAGTGGTGCGATTGAAACAGACATTCAAGGTTTAGGGATCGCTTTTCGTTATAACGGAAGCAAACTTCGATTAAACCAAGAAATTAAGTTTGTGTATCCAAATGCCCCTCAATTTGAAGCCATACCTGTTCGTGATTTATCCACAACATTAACAAAGGGTGGGGTTTTTCATGCGGGCGTCACTATCAAACTTGATTATCAGTGAGGGGAAAATAATGAAAAAAATAATGAAAAGACTTCCTCTGATAATGAGTTTGTTAGTTATACCTGTTAGCGCTGCGATGGCAAACGATGTGGAATTTACTGGAACCTTGTTACTTCCACCGCCTTGCACTGTTTTTGAAGATAAAGTTCACGTCATCGAATACAAAGACATTGGTTTACATAAGGTTGATGGCGTTAACTTTGCGAAACCGATTAATTACGCATTGAAGTGTGAAGAAAACTTAAAAGGTTGGGACTTAATGCTAACTATCAAAGGGACAGCAACAGATTTTGATAAGTCGGCACTGGAAACTAATGTTCGAGATCTTGGCATGCGTATTACCCAAAATGGCCTCGGTTTTGAAATTAATAAACCGTTAAAGATTAGCTATGGGCAACCACCTGTTTTAGAGGTTGTTCCTGTGAAAAGATTGGGAGTTACGTTGCCTGAAGGAGGCTTTGCCGCAACAGGGACATTGCTAGCGGAGTACCAATAATGAAAAAACTAATTCAATGTGCAGTAGCTAGTGCCTTACTTATCAACGTTAGCACTGCTTTCGCTGTGCCTGATAATTTAAGGATTATCGGTAATTTAGTGGAGGAACCCTGCACTATTTTACCGGGTGATGAAAACATCCTGATGGAATTTTTTGATACACCAGAAAAAAACTTTTACGCCTATGGTGAAACTCCGCCTAAAGAGTTTGCGATTAAACTGGCCGACTGTGACACAACGATAGGCAAATTTGTGGAAGTGACGTTTTCAGGAACACCTAATCTCGCACTTCCTGGTTTTATTGCATTATCAACAGGTAGTGTTGCATCTGGTTTCGCAGTGGGGTTACAAAACTCAGATAAAACACCACTGGCTATTGACCAGAAAGGCTCGAAGTTAACGTTACAAGATGGTGCTAACCAATTGAGGTTCTATGCCTATTTAAAAGGTGAACCGGATGCTATTGCAAATAAGACAATAAAAGTAGGCCCTTACAGTGCTGTAGCAACATTTAAATTAGATTATGAATAATAAGGCTGTGAACTAATATGAAAGTATTTTTATCGCTATTAATTGGTGCAGTCATGTTTTCATCTACTGCATCAGCCTCTGTTTTTTCCTATATCACTGAATCAAAGCCCGGTAATAACCCAAATAATGGGGATGCAAACTATAAGTACGTCATTGCTCGCTGGGACCCTGAATTGCCAACTACGCGTAATCCTTGCTTTAGGTGGTCGAAATGCTATCTCACCATAAGCCATAAGCATACAGCTGCTGGAACACCAGGGGCGGCAACCGTCGAGTTGGCCGAAATTTCTAAGTATGAATACATGCGTGACGTTCAGAATATACCCGGTGTTTTGGCAAAGGCGACAGCTCCAGCAACACAGTGGGCTGTTCATACTGGGGTTAGGCTACAGAATAATCAGGAATGTGTGGGGCTGTTTTACCAAGATCGTACTGGGGTTACGAGTAACGGTGGGTTAATTCCCGGCTCATTATGTGGTATTGCGCCTCCACCGATTGGGGCTTGTAAGATTAACAATACGATCCCTGATATTAACTTTGGTTCGATTAGTGAAGCTGAACTTGCTGGTCAATCAAAACAAGTAAACATTAGTGTGACCTGTAACTTAGCGATGGATGTGCTAGTGATTGCCACAGGTGTTAACGTGACAAATGGCCGTGTTAATTTACGACCAGATAACAGTTTATACGCGAATTTGTATCTAGGTGGAAACGATACGCCAGGAGAAGCTGGTTACAGAATTCATGTGCCTGCTGGTGGAACAAATTCGGTAACCATGAAAGCTGTATTAGGTACTAATGGCCGAGTTCAAGCCGGTCAGTTTGAAGGTGCCGCAGCCCTTATTTTAACTGTGCCTTAATAAATGGTGAAAATATGTATTCAGAAAATGGCAGTGAAAAAATCCATTATATGGTAGGTCAGAGGATCTTAGAAAAGCGTAGAGAACTGGGGTATACAGGGTTTCAGTTAGCTCAGTTATTAGGTGTTAGTCAACAACAGATTTCACGCTATGAAAGAGGCAAAATCAAGATTGATTTGTTTCACTTGTTTAAACTTGCATTTTTGATGGGAACACCAATTGATTGGTTCCTTGAAGATATCAGCTCTCAGCTCAGTGAAAATGGGCGACTGGATGATACGCAATAATAAGTCTTTAAATGGTTGTTAATGATAAATAGGTTGAGATGACGATTTTATGTCGCCTAACTGTAATAAAAGTCGCTAAGCAAACACGTACAGTAGAAAACTCAACCTATTTATTTTTGAATTAAGTGTCGTAACAAACTGCCAACCCTTTCTTTTATAGAGTTCTCCTCGTTTTTTTATCTCGCTCTTGCCTTTTAACACTTTAAAATTCATAGATTCAACAAATTAAATTGATGTTTTTGTGCGTTGCAACAACTTTTTAGTGAATGCAAATGCAAACTAATATCATTTGCGCTTATTTGCGTGTAATATACGCTACATTGTGGATCACCAAATTTTATCATCAGTACTTTTATCGATGGACGGAGGAAATTAGATGTTTGCAAAATCATTAGTTTCGGGTATTGCGTTGTTATCTGCGTTAGTGTTAGCTGGTTGTGATAACGCAAAAGACACGACAGAAACAGCTCAAGTCGCAGAAAAACAAACTATCACAATAGAACATGCCCAAGGCAAAACTGAAATTCCTCGTCATCCGCAAAAAGTCATGGTGATGAACATGGAAACATTGGACATCATGGATGCACTCGGGGCTCCAGTTGCCGGTGTTCCACAAACCAACGTTCACTTCCCTGAATTCTTAACTAAATACAGTGGTTCTGAATACATCAATGGCGGGACATTATTTGAACCTGCTTATGAAGCCTTAAGTAATGCTAAGCCTGACCTGATTTTAGGTGGTAGCCGTGCTCGTGATGCCTATGACAAACTCAGCGGTGTTGCACCAACTATTTCATTAGATATTGATAACAAAAACTTTATTGGTAGCTTAACTGAACGTACTAATGAACTTGGCGCGCTATTCGGTAAAGAAGAACAAGCCAAAAAACTGATTTCTGACTTCAATACTAAAATTGAAGGTATCAAAGCTAAAGCGCCGACTGCGGGTAAAGCGATGGTAATCTTAGTTAGTGGCGGTAAAATTTCTGCGTATGGACCAGGTTCTCGTTTCGGTTTTATCTTTGATGTATTAGGTTTTGAACCTGCTTATGTATTTGAAGAAAACACGGGTCGCCACGGTAATATCGTTAATGCAGAATTACTGGTGAAATTAAACCCAGACTGGTTATTTGTTATCGACCGTGACAGCGCAATTGGCAAAACGGATGCACAGCCTGCTGCGGAAGTATTAGATAACGCATTAGTTAGAAAAACCGCTGCATGGGAAAAAGGCCAAATTACTTACCTTGACCCAACAGCAGTATATATTGCCGGTGGGATCCAAACTTATTCTCAGTTAATGGACGATATCAATACAGCATTAGAGAAGAGCCAAGCAAAATAACCGATGAAAACGCTTTATCTTTTTTGTGGAATTGTCGCGTTATTGGTTTTAGCGGTATTAAGCTTGTTTATTGGAGCGGGTGACGTGTCACCCGTTTCGCTTTTCACCGACCCAGAGATGCAAGACATCTTTTTTATTAGCCGAATTCCCCGAACCGTCTCCTTGATTTTAGCTGGTAGCGCCATGAGTGTTGCTGGGCTAATCATGCAATTATTAACACAAAACCGTTTTGTTGAACCTTCCCTCGCAGGAACAACCCAGTCAGCCAGTTTAGGCTTATTGGTCGTCATGGTGCTTTTCCCAGCAGCAAGTATTATGACTAAAATGGTGGTGGCCAGCGGTTTTGCACTTCTTGGCACCATGTTGTTTATGGTGCTATTACGTCGTGTGATTTTAAAATCTGCCCTGATAGTTCCACTGGTGGGGATTATGTTAGGGGCAGTTATTAGCGCATTGACCATTTTTACCGCTTATTACTTCGACTTACTACAATCTCTTGGTGCATGGATGAGCGGTGACTTTTCTAGCATCATTCAAGGCCGATATGAACTTTTGTGGTTAGTGGGAATATTAACATTAATTGCTTGCTGGATTGCCGATAGCTTTACGGTGGCTGGTATGGGACGTGAGTTTTCAATTAATGTTGGCCTAAATTATCGCAAAGTGATGACCATTGGTTTATCGATTATCGCTTTAATCAGTGGCGTCGTGGTCGTGGTGGTCGGGGCATTACCTTTCCTAGGCTTAATTATTCCAAATCTCGTGAGCTTAGTGATGGGCGATAACATACGTAAAACCATCCCATGGATTTGTATTGCTGGTGGTGGCTTAGTTTTACTGTGTGACATTATTGGGCGCTTAATTCGCTATCCATTTGAAATCCCAGCAAGTGTGATTTTAGGTGTCGTTGGCGCGGTGATTTTTTTATATTTATTGTTGAAGCAACAACGTTATGCAAAAAGTTAATTCATCAATAGCGTTACCTAAAAAAGGGGTAACGCCGTTGCAAAGAATATGGATACTACTGGCACTATCGCTGCTATCCATTGTGCTTTATATGACGGTCAATTTGGGTAGCAATCTTGCTTATATTTTGCCGCATCGAGGCTATATTGTTCTCACCATGATTGTGGTAGCTTTCTCGGCTGGGGTTTCAACAGTTCTCTTTCAAACGATTGCTAATAATAAGATATTAACCCCATCTATCATGGGATTAGAAGCATTGTTTGTATTATTACAAACCATTTTTATCTTCTATAGTGAGAGTTTTCCATCCTCTTGGTTATTGAATATTGGTAAGTTTCTATTAGAGTCCACACTACTTGTACTGTTCTCTGTTCTGCTCTACCGCTGGTTATTTGTGTCAGTTAAAATGAATATCAACCTAGTATTGATGGTGGGTATCATTCTTGGCACATTATTTCGCAGCGTAGCGACATTGCTGCAGCGTTTAATGGACCCTAATGAATTTTCCATTTTACAAAGCCGGATGTTTGCCACCTTCACAAAGGGAACACCTGAGCTAATTCTATTCACATTAATGATCACGGCAGTCGTCGGTGTCCTATTGTGGCGCATGCGTTATTGTTTTGATGTTATCGCGTTAGGGCAAGCCAATGCGGTGAATCTAGGGATTAATTATCGCCAGCAAGTCACTGTCATTTTGTTGCTTATTTCAATATTAGTTGCAGTTTCTACAGCATTAGTTGGGCCTTTAACATTCTTAGGTTTGATGGTCGCGAATTTAGCTTATTTAGTGGCTGGCAGTAGCCAGCACCGCTATTTGCTACCCGTTTCCTTTCTACTTGGTGTCATTGCGTTGATTGGTGGGCAGTTGATTCTAGAATATGGCTTAAATATGGCTGGGACATTATCAGTTGTTATCGAATTTGTCGGCGGTATTTTCTTTATTTATATGGTGTTAAGAAGGTTTTAGTATGATTGAAATTAGTCAGATATCGAAAAGTTATCAGGATACTAAAGTCTTAGATAACGTAACAACAACAATTAAAAATAGCGGTATTACCTCAATCATCGGGCCTAATGGTGCAGGTAAATCAACACTGTTGTCGATAATTGGGCGCTTGTTACAGCCTGATCACGGTGGTTACGTCAAAGTGAATGATTTAGACGTATCGACAACACCGAGTGATAAATTAGCGAAATGTTTGTCAGTTTTACGCCAAGAAAATCAATTTGCCAGCCGTTTAACAGTCGAGGAATTGGTTGGTTTTGGGCGTTACCCATACACTAAAGGCCGTTTAACCATTGACGATAAAAAGAAAATTGATGAGTCACTCTCTTTTCTAAATTTGTCAGATTTACGTCACCGTTATTTAGATGAATTATCGGGTGGCCAACGCCAACGGGCTTATGTCGCAATGGTTTTATGTCAAGATACAGAATATGTTTTACTTGATGAGCCATTGAATAACCTGGATATGAAACATGCGGTGATCATGATGAAACTGCTGCGTAAAGCGGCAGATGAGCTAGGCAAAACCATTATCTTAGTAATCCACGATATAAATTTCGCTTCCGTTTATTCGGACTATATTGTCGCTCTGAGAAACGGTCGCCTGTCTTATCACGGTAAGCCAGAAGAGATCATGAAATCTGACATTATTGAGGATATTTTTGATACTCCGGTTGATATTAAACGGGTGGATGATCAGTATATTGCTCTCTACTACTAAATTTTCGTCATCCTTCGAGCTGTAGCGGTGTTGGCTACGCTCAGCTACTCGGGTCACATACTTTTGTATGCTCCCCGAGATATCTTCTCTTGCCGCCTTGCTACAGTTCGAATGATTTAGAAAATTAAATGGTTATCATCCTTCGAGCTGTAGCGGTGTTGGCTACGTTCAGCTACTCCGGGTCACATACTTTTGTATGCTCCCCGAGATATCTTCTCTTGCCGCCTTGCTACAGTTCGAATGATTTAGAAAATTAAATGGTTATCATAGTTTGAGCTGTAGCGGTGTTGGCTACAACCTAAATGAATGGGAATATTACCGAATAGAAGACCGTTAGTGGCAGAATGAATTCATTGCGGTGAAATTTCAATGTCTTCATCGGTTGTCAGTAAATCTAGTGATTGCAACACTTCTAAGCGTTTTATCCCATCGGCATTAACCACTAAACGCGCCAGCTCATTGTAGGTTTTTTTGTTAATTGTGACACGGCGGCAAAGGTAAATGTGATACACCTTTTCACCAATGATTGCAGGTTCATCATCATTTACAGTGAGTTCTTCATAGCTAATATCGATATATTTTAGAAAATCTGAAATATTAAAGCGTGTGATATCAGCAATTGATGATTGGTTTTTTTCAAACACCGAATGGCGGTTATGTAGCAATACATCTTTGCGGTAATACAGGATATCTTCCATACGTTGGACATTAACTAAATTAACCCAATGGGATTTTTGTCGCATTTCACGGATATCAGGGGAGAGCATGTTTTCACTGATGAAGCGAAAAGACTCTTTGCATAGCCCGACAGGGGCCTTAACACCTTCACGATAAATACGTAGCTGTCTATCCGGGATCCACTTTTGGAAAACGCGATAGAGTTGCTCACGACCGATTTCTTTCAGCCTATCTTTGAAAATATAGCCAATAACCATAGCTAAAAATAAATTTGCACTCAACGCGCCATATTTTCCTTGCCAAAGAAAGGCGATTAACGTGGCAAAAATCATTGAGATTGCTGCAGCGATACCATAAATGGAGTGCAATAATAATGGCAACCCACGTTTATGGCGGATCTCTAAGTAAAGGTAGCGATTGATGTATTTTTTCAATAAATTGCGACGATATGTCACTAATTCGGCATCAGTTTCATCACTGGGAAAACAATCAGGGTATTGTTTCTTTAGGTAACGCATTTCTTGATACCAAAAATGACGGATTTCTTCACGTAACGGTATTTGCTTCTCAGCTAATAAATCACGCAAATAATTCATGGTGTAGTAGGTCATAAATTCGTCGCAATAAGAAAATGCATTTGAGCGAATGCTTTCTTCAATTTTTCCCGCCAGTGGCGCTAACGCCCGATAAACCCCGAGGCATTTCGCCATGTTCGCCATAAACTCGGTTAAGTATTCATCTGTTTGTCGTTGGGCGTTTTGGCTTATCATTTTGACATTAATTCGTACCGTGCGCTTAAAGGTTAAAGCATAGCGTTTTAACTTGTTCTCATACTCGTCCAATGAGGGTGGGTTTAATGGGTCACATTGTTCTAACCAGCGTTTTAAGTCATCTAATTCGCCATTTTCTTCTGGTAAAGCTGAAAGCTTAACCGTGGATGGGCTTAAGCGGATATAGTTTTTGAGGCTACGTTGAAGGCTTGATGGCGTGTATAGATCAGGGTTGACTTGCAATGATGATGGAAGAAAGAAAAAACTTTCGACCTGATAGCGGATCTCTTTTGATTTACGAGGCAATAGAACTTTTTGTTTGATTTCAAACTGTTTTTTACCGTGGATCTTGAGAGACTCTTTAATCATATATTGCCTTATTTGATGCGATGACTCATTTTTACCCTAATGATTGCAGCATAGCACGTTTATTTATTGAAGAACTTTAAGCAATAGCATACAGGAAGCAATAATGACAGTCTGTGAGGGAATGTTGAAAGATGTGGCAATCAAGAAGTGTTATTATAACGAGGCACATTACTATGCCTCATTATCGTTTAGCTATTCGTTATTGAATAACTTATTTTTTTGCAGCAGGGCGTACCGCTGTCACTTCTATTTCTACTCTCCAAGCTGGGTTAGCCAGTTTGGCGACTTGGAAGGTAGAACGAGCTGGCAGATTAGTAATTTTCTCAGACTCATAGAACTTATTGTAACCGGCCATGAAGCCAGCGAAGTCCATAGTACCTTGAGTTTCTTCACCACCAACTAAGAATACTTGCATTTTAACAACGTCATTCATTGTCAAACCCATACCTTCGAGGTTAGCTTGGATTTGTTTTAATACGTTGATTGTTTGTGCTTCGGTATTACCATAAGACTCTAAAACGCCTTCTTTAGCGTCTGCAGAGATTTTAGAAGGAACTTTTCCGCTTAGGAAAATGAGGTTGCCCGCATTGATTTCTACTGATTCAGAGATAGGGAATCCTTTCACTGGAACGCGTTTAACATCATCAGCTGCATTCGCACTTGCTACACCTAAAATCAAAGGCAGAGAAAGCAATAAAGTTTTATAGCGCATGTAAACTCCTTAACATTATCAAAGTAAATAGGATCTATTAATTTTATCAAAAATTAAACTTTCATTTAACTTTAAACTATTCGCTAATAGATCCACAGTAAAAATCGTTATTTTCCCCGTTTTTTAGTTAAAACGAGAAAGTTTATACGGCGTAGGGTCGATAAATGGTGTTTCACCCATTAACAATTCTGCCGTTAATCGACCAGATGCAGGGCTTTCTGTCATGCCCCAGCCTGTAGCGGTGTTGATGACCAGACCTGGATACTGCTCGATGGTTGAAATAATTGGAATTTCATCATCCGTTGGTGCAACAGTACCACCCCAACGCTCAACCACTTTAGACTCTTTAAATACTGGGAACTCTTTTCTCAGTCTTTCTAGAACGCCATCTAAGTGTTCATTGTTTGGTGTATTTGTTGCCGTACGGAACTCTTCGAATGGTGTCTTCTCGTCTAAATTCCAAGATGTTGCCATCATGAAGGAGTTGAATAAGTCTTTACCAAGAGAGAATTCTAATGGTAATTCACCGCCACCTAATACATGTAGGAATCTTGGGCCTAACAGGAAGCTGTCTTTAACGATAGAGCTGGTAAAGATACGTGGTGCAACAGCATAAGTCCCATCAGCTTGTTCACGGAAGTGAATACCGTTAGGTAAGTGTACGTTACCTTTTGGTGCACCTGGTACGCCAGTAATACGCTGTTGTGACAGATAAACGTTTAGTGTTGGAACGTCAATACCTAAGTTACCCATGAACAGACGCGACCAAATACCCCCCGTCAGAACAACACGAGACGTTTTGATTGCACCTTTTTCAGTGACAACATCAGAAATTTTGCCACCTGCAGTTTCAATACCACGTACTGCACAATTAGTGTAGATGCGAATACCGATTGATTTAGCGTAGTTTGCCATCGTTGGCGTAACAACTTCTGGGTCAAGGCTACCAGAGTCTTCTTCAAAACCACCAATTTTCCATGGGGTTTGCGCATCAACCAGACGATTAGCCAGTTCAGTACCTTCAATCATACGGGTACGTAAAGGCGTATCGAAACCTGGGTTTTCAGATGCAGACTTAATCCACGCTCTTGAAATTTCTAAATCTTCTTCGCTTGAAGGCACTTCAACGCGGCCTTGAACACGGTAGCTGGTATCAGCACCGATTTTTTCGTTCATACCGAGCCATTGAATTTTCCCATAGTGGTGTAAAGGGAAAATAGCTGGAGAGGTTTTGTAGCTGATGATTTGGCTATATGCACGGCCTGATTGCTCACCGCCCACAACACCTTTTTCACAGATAACAACATTAAGACCTTTCTCTGCAAGGTTAATTGCGGTCATGATCCCTTGAAGGCCAGCACCGATGATGACTGCATCCGCAGACTCTGGTAATTTGCCTTCTGTACCAGCAACAGCGGGTACGCGTGATTTAGTCGATTCAAAACGACCTTCACGATTGATCATAGGAACAACCGCAGCACCTCCTGCTAGAACACCAGCAGCACCAACCCCTAATAATAGCTTTCTTCTCGAGATTTTCATCTATAACCTCAATAACAATCTTGTTTTTTATATAGTAAATAATTTCAAATTGAGATAATGATCTTATCATATATTTTGTAATTGTTAAGTGGCGGTAGCATTTGTTAATAAAGGTCATTGAAATGAAATGCGACGTAAATTGATCTACTCGGTGCTGTAAAGGCTTTGTAGGTGATTACTTTATTTTAGAGATATAAGAATTAATATTTTTTTAATGTTAATGTCATTAAAAGTGTACAGGTGTAAATATGAAAATTTAGCTTAAAGGCAATAATTGATGAGGGGGTCAAAGAGGGAGATTAATATTTCACCATAGATGAAAATTCTGAATATCCCTTAAGTTCTAAAATTGGGAAATTAATATATAAATGAGTTTTAAATGTACTTTTTGAGCTATTTTTGTTCATTTGATTATTAATCATCCATTTGTTAAGGCTTGCAGTATTTAAACGTATTTAATATTGATTGGTTAGGTTGCATAAATATTGTCCACTAGGTTAGCTGGGGAGTTGGTATATAACAAGTTGATAATAAATGTTATTTTGTTTCTGTGGTGAAGTGTCTAAACAAAAATAAATAACCTAGTCTTTATTAAGGTTAATTATCGTAATCATTTATGAGATAGAATTAGATAAATTTAAAGCAATAGATGTTTTTCATTATTTTTAATGTTGTTAAAAATAACCACTTATTTTCTGATGGCAACGAATAGTAAAAAGTAATAGGACGTATGACAAGAGTGAATAATTAAGATTAAGTAATGAATGATAAATTGAATAATAAGCTAAACTGGCTTTAATGATAAAAAATACAGAGTTATTCATGCAGTTAATAATATTTTCATAAATAGTTACTTTTACTTCAGGTACACATCATTCAGTTATTTTACTTTATTAGTCGATATGCACCATGATAGCTTCACTTATTAGCGATATATTCATTTCCTGTGGGGATTTGCGCGAAAAAATTAGCATAATCCTCGGAGCGAACCTGTTGAAGGATGGTTTCAAGCGCTGATAGCGGTGCTTCTGACCAATCGCAGCGAATATCAATGTCTGCGTATTGCCGGTCATTCCATACTTTTAATGCAGCGGAGCGGATGCCTCGATAATCACCACCTTCATCGGCACCAGCTTGCATGGCAATGAGTAATCGATCAGCCAGATCTTGGTCAGCATTTTTATAATAGCTTTGATAAATAGCGCTTAGAACCTGTTCACCTACTAACATATTTCCAGCAATGGCTAAGTTGGGTTCCGATAGACTTCCACACCAAGGTAAGCAATATTGACCTGTCCAATCAGCTGTATCACCATAGTTATCCATAATAATTAATTGTCGCCGTTCACAGTCAATATCTTCCTTAACCAGATGATCTAAGCTTTTATTCGCATTATGGCCTTGCTGCAAATATTCAATACCTGTTAAGCCAGCAATGGGGTTGGTCATTGCTTGAGTTGCGATTGCCCCCGTTTGGCTTTTGCCATGTAAGACCAATGCACCAACCGCAGGGCCACCCGTTGCCGTCGCTGCACCTATTTTTCCTGTCAATGGGCAGCGCGCCACAATTGAAAATGTCATTTTACACCTCATAAATTAGACCTTGATCAAATTTATCATTATAAATTCTTGCTTGAAATATAATTCATCATCATAAATAAAGAAAAAGATAAAATTATTAACAAAATTGACACAAATCACACTTCACAATCATATAGCAATGTCAGCACTCAGGGGGAAGCAAATGAAAATGCGTTTATGTAGGTGGATAGCCAGTTTTTGGCTTTTATGCTTTATTTCGCTACCGACATTGGCGGTGAACCATCCTGATGTCTTATTATTAGGGCAAGTTGCTGAGCCGCAGTCATTAGACCCACAAGTGGCAACCGCTGCGAATGATTCCCGAATTTTGGTTAACTTGTACGAAGGGTTAGTTCGCAATGCGGACGGTACATTAACGCTTGAACCTGCTTTAGCCCAATCATGGTCTGTTAGTGATGATGGCCTGACATATACTTTCCATTTACGCGAGAATATAAAATTTCACGATGGTAGCCCATTCAATGCGGATGCAGTTAAATTCACATTTGAGCGAATGTTGGATAACCAGCACCCGTACTACCATACAGGGCCATTCCCATTATCATTTTTCTTTTCTGCAATAGACAAGATAGAAACTCCAGATGATAAAACGGTGGTGTTTGCCTTAAAAGAACCGTTTGCCCCGTTTTTATCGAACTTAGCGACACCTGCAGGGCTGATTGTTTCACCCACAGCAGTAAAGAAATATGACAAAGACTTTAGCCGGCACCCCAGCGGAACAGGTCCCTTCAAGTTTGATGAGTGGACCGCAAACCAAAGGGTGGTCGTATCCGCTAATGAAGACTATTGGGATGGTAAACCCAGTTTAAAACATGTTGTTTTTCGGCCTATCACTGACGCCAATACTCGGGTAGCCGAAATGTTATCGGGGGGAATTGATGCCATGGTGGAAGTCCCTGCTGATAACGTCCCATTATTTGTTAATGACAACCGCTTTTATGTTTATGAAGCCGTAGGGCCTCATGTTTGGTATGCCATGCTCAATGCGTCTCAGCCACCGTTTGATGATGTGCGTGTGAGGCAAGCCGTTAACTATGCGGTAAATAAAGACAATATTGTGAAATACATTCTTCAGGACTCTGCGGGAGTAGCACAAGGGCCCATCCCATCGGCATTTGATTGGGCATTTGATGCAGAAACCAAGGCTTATCCTTATGACCCTGAAAAAGCACGCCAATTAATAGCAGAAGCAGGGGCTCAAGGGCAAAAAGTTATTTTTTATGTCACGGAAGGGGGCTCAGGGATGCTAGACCCGATCCCCATGGCGACAGCCATTCAAGCAGACCTGAAAGCGGTTGGGCTATCTGTCGAAATTCAAACCTTTGAATGGAATACTTACTTATCAAAGGTCAATGCAGGTCTAAAACAAGCGCATATGGCCGAAATGGCGTGGATGACGAATGACCCAGATACTTTACCCTTTTTAACCTTACATAGCGCTTCTTGGCCGGATAAAGGCGGGTTCAATTCTGGTTATTACAGTAACAAGCAGCTCGATAGGTTATTAGACAAAGCTCGAGTCACCAATAATCTCGAGGAGCGCGCCCAGTTATATCGGCAAGTACAAAAAATTGTTCATCAAGATGCCCCTTGGTTATTTGTGGCGAATTGGAAGCAAAATGCGGTCGCTAATGAGCATGTTAAACATTTCAAATTGCAGCCTAACTTTAACTTATTACTTAAAGACGTTCGTAAAGATTGATTAATGTGAATTAAATATTCAATTAATCTTTTGATTTTATGGGGAAAAACTATGTGGTTATACTGTTTGAAACGCATTTTAGCGACCATACCCATACTGATTGGTTTGACGTTAATTGTCTTTTTTATCATGGCAATGATCCCTGGAGACCCTGCTCAAGCGCTGCTTGGCCCTTGGGCGACTCCTGAAAATGTGGCTAGAGTAAAAACAGAGCTTGGGTTGGATAAGCCGTTATATCAGCAATATTTTATTTGGATGCATAATTTAATTTCGGGTGACTTTGGCCGTTCATTTGTTCTTAACCGGCCTGTCGTTGATGAAGTTTTAGAGCGATTTTCTGCCACATTAATTTTGGGCGGAAGTGCGTTGTTACTGAGTTCAGTTTTAGGGTTACTGGCCGGAGTCCTTTCCGCCATTCGCCAATTCAGTTGGAGTGACCGATTTATTACACTTGCTGTTTTATTGGGTATCTCAATGCCATCTTTTTGGATCGGCTTATTGATGATTATGCTTTTTTCTGTTCAATTACAATGGTTTCCGGCATCAGGAATGTACGATATTTGGCAAGGCGGTGGCCTGAGCGATTTATTGCATCACCTTGTTTTACCCGCAGTGACGCTTTCATTAGTCGCGACAGGGGTGATAGCGCGTTTGACGCGCACAGCAATGTTAGAGGTACTGCGACTTGATTTTATTCGTACCGCAAGAGCAAAAGGCTTGAGTGAGCGCAAAGTGATTTTTCGCCATGCATTTCGCATGGCACTGGTTTCCGTTATCCCAGTCATTGGTATCCAAGCGGGCTTTGTTTTTGGTGGTGCGGTGTACATTGAAACCGTTTTTCAGTGGCCGGGGCTAGGCGCCATGTTAGTGAAGGCTGTGGCAACCCGTGACTTGTTTTTAGTTCAAGGGGGCGTATTGATTGCAGCAGCGTCCTATGTCTTTATCAATTTACTTGCGGATGTTGCGCAAGCCATGTTAGACCCGAGGTTGAAATCATGAGCCAGTCAGTGACCCCTGTTATTCAGCATCGTCATCGCCAATCGATTGGCTCATTATTACTGGCGAACCGTTTAGCAACTTTGGGCTTATTTACGTTATCTATCATTATGCTCTTGGCATTTTTAGCGCCTTGGCTACCTCTTGCTAATCCTGATGAAACAGATTTAGTTAATCGGCTACTTCCCGCTTTTTCATCTGGCCATTTATTAGGTACTGACCATTTAGGGCGAGATATTTTGTCTCGATTGCTGTGGGGAACGCGAGTATCCCTATTGGTCGGTATTTCCGCAACACTAATTGCGGCAATATTCGGCACCCTGATTGGCTTGGTAGCTGGGTATGTTGGCCATCGTACCGATACATTATTGATGCGTTGTATTGATATGCTAATGGCATTTCCATACATTTTATTGGCATTAGCGATTGTAGCGGTACTGGGGCCTGGGTTACTCAATGCGTTGTATGCTATCGCATTAGTGAATATTCCCTTTTTTGCTAGGAATATTCGTGGGTTAACGGTGGGGTTACGTGATAGAGACTTTATTCAAGCTGCAAGGTTGTCAGGTAAAAACCACCTACAAGTCCTATTAACGGAAGTGTTACCGAATGTCTTGCCAATCATTGTGGTTACCATGTCAACGACCATTGGCTGGATGATCTTAGAGACGGCAGGCTTGTCATTTTTAGGGCTAGGTACTCAACCACCGAATGCAGATTTAGGTTCAATGCTAGGGCAAGGGCGCGCACAAATGTTTGTTGCTCCTCATGTGGCATTGGTACCTGGTATTATGATCTTTCTTATTGTGATTAGTTTTAACCTGTTAGGGGATGGCGTGCGTGACATTCTTGATCCCCGGTTAAAATCAGGAGCTTTACAGCGCTCACAAC
Organism: Providencia sp. PROV040; assembly: GCF_032706145.1. NCBI lineage: Bacteria > Pseudomonadati > Pseudomonadota > Gammaproteobacteria > Enterobacterales > Morganellaceae > Providencia > Providencia sp. PROV040. Next base: position 4,282,023 of record NZ_CP120530.1, read on the forward strand.
CGATGACACAGACTGACAGAGTTAATATTCCTGCGAAAACGGGAGGTGAACAAGCGGTATTAGAAGTCAAAGACTTGTCGGTCGCTTTTCGCCAAGGAAATCAATTACGCCCAACGGTAAAAGGGATCAGTTTTACCGTTGGTGCGGGGGAATGTTTAGGGCTAATTGGAGAAAGCGGTTCGGGTAAGAGTGTTACGGCTTTATCTGTAATGGGGTTGCTTGCATCGCCTCCTGCGTTGGTTACCGCTGGTGGTATTTATGTAGAACATGAAGAAATGTTGTCATTACCGTTATCTGTTATGCAGCGCCGTCGCGGTGCGAAGGTATCCTATATTTTCCAAGACCCGCTGACGACACTCCATCCGCAATTTACCATAGGTGTGCAATTGCGTGAGGCCATTACTGCTCACCAATCGTTGTCATTCTATGAGGCGAAAAATAAAGCCATTGAATTATTGGATAGCGTTGGGATCCCAGATGCGCAGGAGCGTTTTGATGCCTACCCCCATGAGCTTTCGGGCGGGCAGCGCCAGCGGGTAGGGATAGCGATGGCATTGGCTAATGATCCTGTGTTGATTATTGCCGACGAGCCGACCACCGCATTAGATGTTACGGTGCAGGCGCGTATTTTAGAGTTACTCAACCAACTACGCCGTGAACGCGGTGTTGCACTCTTATTTATTACCCATGATTTCGCGGTTATTAACCAAATTTGCGACCGTGTTGCCGTCATGCAGCAAGGTGAGATAGTTGAAACAGGGGAGACACAAACGGTATTACGCCAGCCTCAGCATCCTTACACACAACGCCTGATCGCCAGTGTCCCTAAATTAGGGGAAGGGCGTGGATTTTTAAAACAAGTCCAACAACTTTATGGTCATCAGCCCAATGGTGATGATTTAACATCGGCTCAGGAGGTTTAATGAAAAAAGTGATTGAGGTTAATCAGTTGGTGAAAACCTTCGGGCAGCCAAGAGGCCTATTTCACCCTCAAGGGCGCCAAGTTCACGCACTAAAAAATATTTCATTATCGCTCTATGAAGGTGAAACCCTTGCTGTTGTAGGGGAGAGTGGCTCAGGAAAAAGTACCTTAGCGCGTATTTTAGTTGGGTTGGAGCGTGAAACCTCGGGGGAAATTACGGTATTAGGGCAAACTCGTGCCGAATGGCTGCAACAAGGTTCACGTGCATTTGGGCAAGCCATTCAGTACGTTTTTCAAGACCCGGTTGCTTCTTTAAACCCCCGTAAAACGATAGGCGAGACATTAACGGTTCCATTGAAATACTTAAAGCACATGAACACATCACAAAGAGCGAAGCGTTTGGCGGAATTACTCGAAGCTGTCAATATGCCAATCGACGCTTTAGCTTGCTATCCTCATGAGTTTTCAGGAGGGCAGGCACAGCGGTTAGCGATTGCGAGAGCATTAGCTGCTGATGCACGAATATTGGTACTTGATGAACCCGTTAGTGCGCTGGATGTTTCGGTACAAGCGCAAGTTTTATTGTTATTAGAACAACTTAAACAACAGTTTTCATTATCGTATTTATTTATTAGCCATGATTTGGCGGTAGTGGAGTCGATTGCAGATAGAGTTGCCGTACTCTATTTAGGGGATTTGCTAGAATGTCGAGATACCCGCAGCTTATTTGCCGCACCGGAGCATGAATATACGCGAAATTTATTGGCAAGTGCCCCACGAATTCGTGTTGATTCAGTCGATTAGAAACTTATTTAAACCAGTTGAGAAGCTAATATGAGCACCAATAAGCCAATGACGATAGAATCAGTGCGTATTAAACGTACTGATGAAATCGTCAATGCGATAAAAGAAACCATTATGGCCAATAACCTCATACCCGGTGACCGTTTGCCACAAGAAAAAGAGTTAATTGAACATTATAACGCTAGCAAAAGCACTGTGAGAGAAGCATTAAAGTCATTGGAAGTTCAAGGGTTAATTAAAACAAAAACTGGGCCTGGTGGTGGCGCGTTTATTGATTCAATGACTGAAGCGCGAGCGATGAGTTTGTTATCGAACTATTTATTTACGCGGGATATATCAATCAAGGATATTTATACGTTACGTAAATTATTAGAACCGGTGGTAGCAGTCAGTGCCATTGATAATATCGATAACGCAGGAATTCAAAAGCTGTACGATACCATCGCCATTTATGACCATGAGCCCGTAGATGAAAATGAACGCTGGCAGCAACGAATGGCAGAACTGGATTTTCATGCGGTGGTCGCTAGCTATTCCGATAACGTTTTATTAGTGTTTATCTGCCATTTTTTACAACGCTTACTCAAAGACTTAGCCGTTTGTCAGGACATTTATTTAAAACCTGAGCCTGTCGACAGGCGTCAAGGCATCGAATACCAATATCAATTAATCGAGGCTTTACGCCGTAAAGATGCCGCTAAAGTTCAATCGGTAATGGAAGCACATATGGCTTATGCAGAACAAGCCATGTTAGCGCTACAAGCCACATTACAAGAACGTTTCTTAAGTGAAGATAGATAATATAATGATAGATAAAGTATATCTGACCTCTGTATTAAAAACATTATTATGCACACCTAGCCCTGTTGGGATGACTGAACAAGCCGTTGCGCAAACTCACCAATGGTTGTCGGAGTTGGGGTTTACACCAAAATACACACGCCGCGGGGTGCTCTATATCACACTCGGTTCTGAAGAACCTAAACGTGCATTGGCCGCACACCTTGATACATTAGGGGCGATGGTGACACAACTCAAACCGAATGGGCGTTTGGCACTGCGTAATACAGGCACATGGGCAGCCCGTTTTGCGGAAGGTGCAAGGGTGACAGTATTTAGTGATGATCACCAATATCGTGGGACAATTTTGCCATTAAAAGCCTCAGGGCACCGTTTTAATACTGAGGTAGATACCCAAGTAGCCGATTGGGATAATTTAGAAATTCGCCTTGATGCCCCCTGTTATAACTTTGCTGATTTGCAATCCCATGGCTTAAACGTCGGTGATATTGTTGCAGTGGATGCTCAACCCGAATTCATTGATAACGGTTTTATTGTATCGCGTCATTTGGATGATAAAGCCGGATGTGCAGTGATGTTAGCCGCATTAAAATCACTGGTGGATGACGGTATTGTGCCAGCGGTATCTTGCCAAATGATGTTCACGATTTCAGAAGAGGTCGGTATCGGAGGCACCCACGGTTTTGGTCCGCAAGTTCAAGAGTTATTGGCGATTGATAACTCCGTTTCTGCGCCAGACCAAACCACAAGGGATGACGCCCTCACCTTAGCTTTTCGCGACAGAACCGGCCCGTTTGATTTAGCAATTACGCGGCATTTATTACAATTATGCCAGCAGTATGACATTCCTCACGTCCGCGATACGTTTAAACATTATCGTTCGGATAGTGCTGCAGCAATTGATGCAGGATGGGATATTCGTGCGGCTTTAGCATGTTTCGCACTAGATAGCTCCCACGGTTGGGAAAGGACTCATTTGGACTCATTAGTCGCGCTCGCGACTTTAGTGAGACGCTATATTGAAAGTGATTTAGTCCCATTACCGGGGCAATCATTGCAAAACTAATAATTTGCGGCTGATGGTAAAAAGCCCTCATATCATTTAACGTGAGGAGGGCTTTGAACATGTTAATTGTTAACTTAGATTGGCTTGTGATAAATATTTTTGCATCTCATCTGCGGGTACCATACCGCCACCTGTTGCCCATACCAGATGTGTTGCGTTGGCCAGTTGCTTAGGCGTGAGTGATTTGGATTGCAAATAATCTGTGTTTTGCGTTACATGCACACAGCCAGTCATACCCGCCAAGGCCGAAGGCTCTAATTTAATAGATTCGGTCTGGTTGAGTAAGCCTAACAGGTTATACATTTCGCTATCATCGATAGTGTAATAACCATCAATCAACCGCTCCATCGCGCGCCCCACAAAACCGGATGCGCGGCCAACGGCAAGGCCATCAGCGGCAGTGATATTATCGATACCAATCTCTTGAACTGACACGCCATCATGTAACCCGGTATGTACTCCTAACAACATACAAGGTGAATGGGTTGGTTCTGTAAATAAGCAATGGGCGGCATCCCCAAAGGCGAGTTTTAACCCGAAAGCAACGCCACCGGGGCCACCACCAACACCACAAGGTAAATAGACAAATAGCGGGTGGTCGTTATCCACTGTAATCCCTTGCTCTACAAATTGTTTTTTTAGGCGAAGGCCTGCGACGGCATAGCCAAGAAATAGGGTTGTGGAGTTTTCATCATCAATAAAAAAGCAGTTTGGGTCTTTTTCTGCTTCTTTACGGCCTTGTTCAACGGCGATGCTGTAATCTTGCTCATATTCCACAACATTCACACCATGTGAACACAATTTGTCTTTTTTCCATTGTCTGGCATCTGCGGACATATGCACGCTGACGCTAAAGCCAAGTTTAGCGCTCATAATACCGATGGACATGCCAAGGTTACCGGTTGAGCCCACCGCGATGCGGTATTGGCTAAAGAATTGACGAAATTGTTCTGAGAATAAAATTTCGTAATTATCATCTGTTGATAATAAACCAGCTTCTAAAGCCAATTTTTCTGCATGGGTTAAAACCTCATAGATGCCACCGCGGGCTTTGATTGACCCTGAAATTGGCAGGTGGCTATCTTTTTTCAGTAACATTTTCCCTGTTATTGGCGTTTGATACCGTTTTTCCAGCGCGGCCTGCATGTTGGGAATATCGATAACTTCAGATTCAATAATCCCTTGTGTCGCTTGAGTTTCTGGAAACGCTTTCATCAAATAAGGCGCAAAGCGGTTTAAGCGCGCTTCTGCATCTTGAACATCTTCAATGGTTAGCCCGACATAAGGCAAACCCGCTTGCGTCGTCGTGACCTTTGGGTTGAACCACGCAATTTGCTTTAAATCGATTAAGTCCTGAACTAAAGGGTAGTCAGCAATTAACTTATCAACATTTATCTGAGTCATAATTACTCTCTTTTAAATCACAAATGAAAGTGCAAAAGTCCCGGCCAGCGCGACGAAAGACGCAATCAACGTGGCGACACTATAAAAACGGAATGTTTCGGCTAAAGTCGCATTACAGTACTGTTTGACTAACCAGAACAATGAATCAGTGACGATAGTGCAGCCAATTGCGCCTGAGCCAATGGCTAATGTCATAATTTCTGGGCTAATGTGTGGGTACATTGGCATTAGCGGAGCAACAATCGCCGTTGCGCCCATCATCGCAACGGTGGCAGAACCGACAGCGGCATGAAGAATAATGGCGACTAGCCAAGCCAGTAAAATTGGGTGCATATCAATACCAGATAACACCATCGCTAAGGAATCGCTCAGTCCACTGCCTTTTAAGATACCGTTAAATGCCCCGCCTGCGCCGATAATCAATAAAATATTAGCGATTGAGCTAAAACTCTCTTCGGTTTTGCTGAGTAATACGCTCATACCCATGTTACGTCTTATCCCTAACATGTAATAAGCGACAAAAGCAGCAATAAACATAGCGGTTATTGGGTTACCAATAAACTGTAAGAGGGTAAATAACTGGCTATCTTTGCTCATGTTCAAGTCAGCGGCAGTCTTGATTAACATGAGGGCAATTGGCAATAACACCGTGAACAGTGTCGCACCTAAAGAAGGTAAGTCTTTTTCTTCACGTACCTCAAGATCTGAGAACGCTTCTGGCACAGTTTTAAACGGTAAGCGGTCACCTAAGAATTTGAGGAACAGTGGCCCGCCGACTAATGATGCGACTAGGCCTACGGCTAACCCTGCAACAATCACCGTACCAATATCAGCACCTAATTCATTTGTGACAAATAGAGCAGCAGGGTGTGGCGGTACGATGCAATGGACGGCCATCAGCGCAGTACACAATGGGATCGCTAACTTTAATAATGAAGTATTGGTTCTTTTGGCAATGGAAAATGCGAGTGGGATCAGTAACACCACACCGACCTCAACAAACAGGGTGATACCGCAGATTAACCCAATGAGTACCATGGTGACATCGGGAGTCAACCAACGGCTTTTTTGTAATGTCACCCCAATTAGCTCTGCTGCCCCGGAGATTTCCATCATTTTTCCAAGAATAGTTCCTAGCCCGATAATGGCAGCTAAGAAACCAAGTGTACCCCCAATGCCATTTTCGATAGCGTTGACCATCTCCAATGGATTCATTTGCATGGAGATACCGACAAAGAAGCTGGCGAGTAAAAGTGCTAAAAAGGGATGAAACTTAAATTTAATAATTGAAACGATGATTAGTAAAATACTGATAACTAAAGTACCAATCATCCACATTGTAGAGTCCATATCCTACCTCTGATCATCTTGTTATTGTTTTTCTATTGGATAATAAATATTCAGTGGTGACAAACGATGAAACACGAGCTTTAGATGAATCAAATTAACTCAAAGGTGTGATATTAGTCATATAAAACGGAGAATAGCGTCTTTGGGTCATCTAAATTCATCTTAAAAAGGGTATTGTAGAAATCATTGAGTATCGTTGTTTTTATTGGAGGCGTTGATGTCAGAAAATTTCAATCAATTTGAGCAATCTGGATTTATTCAATGGAATAAACGGCTATCAAGTTATCAGCTATCGCGCCTACATACCTTTGAAGCAGCAGCACGGCATAGCTCTTTTGCATTAGCGGCACAGGAGCTGGCATTAACACCCAGTGCAGTTAGCCACCGAATTAATACGTTAGAAGGGGAGTTAGGTTTTAAATTATTTGAGCGTTTTCATCGGCGTATTGAGCTGACGATTGATGGTGAGCGAATTTATTGGGCACTACGCAAAAATTTGGATGATATTAACCAAGAAATTATTGATATCAAGAACCAAGAAATCTCGGGTGAACTTACGGTGTATTCACGGCCATCCATCGCCCAGTGCTGGTTAATTCCCAAAATTGCGGATTTTGCTAACCAATATCCCTCAATTCAGTTAAATCTATTAACGGGCAACGATGACGTTAACTTCCGTGGCTATGGCATTGATATTGCTATTTATTATGATGATATTACTCGGCCCAATTTATATTGTGAAGATTTAATGTCAGAGTCAATTGTTCCGGTCTGTAGTCCGCAATATGCTAAACAACATGATTTGCTTAATAATATTCATCAATTGAAAAATTGTACTTTGCTACATGATAGACAAGCTTGGAGCAGTAACTCTGATTATGATGAATGGAAGGCGTGGAGTGAACATTACCAATTAACCTTGTTTCCTCATCGCCGAAACCTATGCTTTGATCGCTCTGATTTAGCGATTGTTGCCGCAATGAACCATGCTGGTGTGGCGATGGGACGTAAACAATTGGTTGAAAAACGCTTAAAGCGCCAAGAACTGGTAATGCCATTTGGTGATATTTCGCTGAAGTGTCAACAGCGCCACTATTTTGCGATGCTAAATGATAAACGAAACCCAAAGGCGGATATTTTTATTCAATGGTTAAAACAGCAAGTTAACGCAATACCACAAGTAAAATGATGCTTATTCGAGTAAGATAACCTCTTGGTGATATTTCTAGAGAATGGAAAAACCTGAAGCTATGGCCCCGAAAACGCAAAAAGTTGCCACGATCAAAGATGTCGCTGCCAAAGCTCAGGCAGGGAAAACCAGTATCTCACGTTATTTGAATGGTGAATTTCATTTGCTTTCTGATAATTTACGTCAACGCATTGAAAGCGCCATTCGTGAATTAAACTATCGCCCAAACCAAATGGCGCGCAGCTTGAAACATGGGCGGACAGGCTTGATTGGTTTGATTATTGCCGATATCGGTAACCCATTCTCTGTTGAAGTATTAAAAGGGGTAGAAGCCGAGTCAATCAAACAAGGTTTCATGACCGTGGTTTGCAATGCAGATAACAGCATTGAGCGTGAATGCCAATTTATTCAATTGCTAAAAGGTTACCGCGTTGATGGACTTATCATAAATTCAGCGGGTGTTAACGAACAATTCATTGAAGTGCTGAAAGAAACCACCCTACCTTTCGTCTTGTTAGATAGAAAAATCGACAATTTTCCCAGTGACATGGTGGGGTTAGATAACCCCGCTTCTGCACAAATGGCCTTTAATCATCTGATTGAACAAGGGTTTGAAGCGATTTGCTTCGTGACTGAGCCCATTGTGTATAACAGCGCACGCCAAGAGCGCTTACAGACCTTTCAAGCGTTATCGCGGAGCCATCAACATATCCAAAGCGAATTTCATCAAGTGACCTTGCCTGACCCTGCAAAATTAGAGGCCATTGTTGCCGATTTTTGTACTGCACATCGTGGTATGCGCAAAGTGATTGTTGCCGCTAATGGCGTACTGACTTTGCAGCTGGCGTATGTCATGAATAAACAAGGGCTACGTTGGGGAACGGATATTGGCTTTTTGAGTTTCGATAACCTCGAATGGGCGGCATTGGCTGGGCAAGGGGTAACCTCAGTGTCTCAACCGACAGCGGAAATGGGGCACAAGGCGGTGGAGTGTTTGCTCGAAAAACTGGAAAATCCAGATAAACCCCCGATGCAATACTTATTTAATGGGGAATTGCTGATCCGAAAATCGACGACATTGTAGTCTTTGGGGCTAAGTTATTCGGTTCTTAAAATTTCGTTACTATTTCTCAATTTGGCTTAAGGTTTGTTGCATGTATACTGATATGCAGATTATGTTATAACCATTTTGAGGGCATAGGGAACATATGAGAAAGATAGGGATATTATTGCTAGCTAGCATTGTTCTAGCGGGGTGTAGCACCAGAAGCGGTATCAAAGAATATACCTGCCAAGTTGACCAAAGCTATAATCACATCACATTAGAGCGAAATGGCAAATTTATCTTTCCAACGGGTGCAAGTAAGGTACAAGTCTTTTTCAATAATAATCAGGTTAATATCGTTGATTTTGTTGGCTATGAGTATATGAGTTATCCGTTAGTGAAAAGTACGGAACAGCGACGCGTTGAGAAAATAAAAGATTTTAACATCGTGATAAATAAAGGTGATTATTATTCTGATGTCAATGGCATGTTGGAGATTTACTCACCCAGTCAAAAAACCGTCGGATTATATTATTTAGCACCATCAACCAGTAAACTGAATTCTATCCAATTTTTGACCGAGTGTGAGCGAAGCAATGTTGCTCGCCCGGGACACGCTCATGCGCATTGATGGTTAAAGAGCCAAAGAGCCCTAATAAATTAGGGCATTCCAGCTATTTTGCTATTTCAGGGTTAACACAATTTTGGCTTAGGTCACCCTTTAAGGCGGCTATTAGGTTATCAACAGCGCACTCGACCATGGCGTAACGGGTTTCATGGGTGGCAGAACCGATGTGCGGCAGAGCAACCACATTTGGCAGCGTGAGTAGCTTAGAGTTGCTTGGAAGGGGTTCAACTTCAAACACATCTAAACCCGCCCCGCGAATTGTGCCACTTTCTAATGCATCGATCAGGGCGGCTTCATCGACGATACGGCCTCTTGAACCGTTGATCAAAAATGCACTGGGTTTCATTTTTGCCAACTCATTTTTACCGATCAACTTTTCGGTTGACGCTGATAATGGCAGCACGACACAGACAAAATCCGATTCTGCCAGCAACGTATCGAGGTCACAACGACGTGCCTTAAGTTGGGTTTCTGCATCGGGGTGGATATGGTTATTGTAATAGAGAACTGGCATCCCGAAGCCTAAATAAGCGCGTTTGGCAACGGCATAGCCAATGCGGCCCATGCCTAAAATACCGATAGTTTTCCCATTCACATTACTGCCATATGCATCTTCACCAATACTTTGAGTCCATTGGCCATTTTTGACCATCTCAGCCATTTCGATAATGCGGCGTGCACTGCAAAGCACTAACGTAAAAATGGTATCGGCGGTGGTTTCGGTTAATACATTAGGTGTATGCATTAATGCAATCTTTCTAGCATTCATTGCATCAATATCAAATTGATCGACACCAACGGAAATGGTCGATGCCGCTTTCAAATTCGGAGCGTTGGCAATGTCATCTGCCGTGATAGGATAGCTGGCCCCGATAATGCCGTCAGCGCGGGATAACGCTTGTTTAAAGCTAGCGAGATTTTCAGGTGTAACGCTATCAAATACAGTAACATTAAAGTGTTGCTGTAGCCGTTCAAGTTGATCCGTAGGAATGGATTTATATAAAATAATATTCTGTTTCATAGTATCCCTTTTAAGCATGCTTCGTGATGACAACATCATTGTTTTGTTCTTGGTTTGGTTTGACTATCAAGGTAAAGAAAACCGAGGCTAATAATGCGAGTCCCATAAACATATACGAAGCACTTGGGCTACCTGTTGCTCCATTTAAATAGCCAACAAACCATGAACCAAAGAATGAACCTAATGCGCCCATACTATTGATTAATGCCATTGCACCACCTGCAACGTTCTTTGGCAACATTTCAGGAATGATAGCGAAGAAGGGCCCATATGGGGCGTACATTGCTGCACCCGCAATCACTAATAAGGTATAAGAGAACCAAAAATTCGTGCTACCGAGTAAGTACGAACCGAGGAAGCAAATCGCACCGAGTAAAAGCATTGGCCAAACGAATAGTTTGCGGTTATGCATACGGTCAGATGCCCATGATACGAGGATCATCGCTAAGGTTGCCGCAAGGTAAGGAACGGCAGAAAGCCAGCCTGTTTCTACCATCCCAAGGTTAGATGCTCCACGAATAATAGATGGCAGCCACAGTACGAAGCCATACACACCGATGCTCCAGCAAAAATACTGGGCGCACAGTAAAATCACGTTACGAGACTTAAAGGCTTCACGGTAATTACGAACGGGTTTGATGTTTTTCTGTTCGTCACTGAGAATTTTATCTAATGTCTCTTTTTCAGTCTGGCTTAGCCAATTCACTTGGCTTGGTTTATCACGTGCTGTTCTCCACCAGAAAAAAGCCCACAAAATCGCTGGAACCCCTTCAATGATAAACATTTCACGCCAACCGAACGCTTGAATGAGATAACCGGATAGCACGGACATCCACAACACCGTGACTGGGTTACCTAAAATTAAAAAGGTATTGGCGCGTGAGCGTTCTGATTGAGTGAACCAGTTACTGATATAGATGAGCATCGCTGGCATCACGGCGGCTTCAACGACACCCAAACTAAAGCGAATAATCACTAGCATTGGGATATTACTGACCATTCCCGTTAAGCTGGCAAACATTCCCCAGAGAAAAATACAGGCAAAAATCAGTTTGCGGACACTGCGCTTTTCCGCGTAGATAGCGCCTGGTATTTGGAAAAAGAAATAGCCAAGGAAAAATAATGAGCCGAGTAGTGACGACATCCCTTTGGTAATGCCTAAGTCAGCGTTGATACCTGCAGCGGCGGCAAAGCTGTAGTTTGCTCTATCCAAATAAGCAAGGCTATAGGTGATAAACACGATTGGCATGATGCGCCACCAACGTGACGCTGCTGGAGTATTCATTGTCATAATCGATTTCCTTTTAACATGCAGCTTTAGTGGTGGTGGCGGAGAGTAATGCCATTTCATGCTGCAATTGCGCTTGAGTTGGTAAGCCTTCACTATCACCTATAACTTGAATGGCTCTAGCTCCAACAAAATTACCTCTTGCAACAGCTTGCGGTAGTGTTAAGCCTTCAAGTAAGGCGCTAATGACGCCAACGGCAAAACCATCGCCGGCACCGACGGTATCAATGACTTGTTTAATATGCACGGCAGGAACCATACCTTGTTGGTTACCCGCAGTTTTATAATATGCGCCGTGTTCTCCGGTTTTAATCACAACGGCTTCAACACCTTGAGCGAGGTAAAAGTCAGCAATAGACTCGGGTTGGTCGAAGCCCGTCAGAATTTTGCCTTCTTTTAAGCCTGGTAAGACCCAATTAGCTTGGAACGCGAGTTGGTTGAGCTGTTCTACCATCGCTGTTTCACTCTTCCATAGAGAAGGGCGCAAGTTGGGGTCAAATGACAGTGTTTTACCTGCATTTCGCATCCATTTCGCGGCATGCAGTGACAGTTGGTAGCTGGTGGGTGAAAGTGCTGCTGCCACGCCACTTAAATGTAAATGGCGTGCGGATAGAAAATAATCTTCATTAAAGTCTGTTAAATCTAAGTGACTTGCCGCAGAACCTTGACGAAAATACTCTACGATGGGATCGGTTCCATTTTCGGCTTTAGATTTGAGTTGAAAGCCAGTTGGGTAACGAGAATCTACCGTAACACATTGAGTATCTATATATTCATTATCCAATGTGGCTTGGATAAAACGCCCAAAAGAGTCATTACCTAAGCGGCTAATCCATCCCGTTTTTAACCCAAGGCGTGAAAGGCCAACAGCAACGTTGAGTTCAGCCCCTGCGGCACGGCGAACAAAGTTTTCGACCTCATGTAATTTCCCTGTTTGTGTGGCGACGAACATCATCATGGCCTCACCAAGAGTTACGACATCTAATTGGTTTTTCATAAAATTAATTCTCCCTCTAACCTAGAAAGTCTTTAACAGAGAAACATAGTATTCAGTGACTGCACGTAAATCATCGCCTTCGAGTGGAAACTCGATACCACAAGGAACGTCATTCGGTAGGGCGGTTAGCACTTCTTTCCAAGTGCCATCGCTGTCATCAAGTGCTACAGCAACACGTTTGTTGTCACGCAATTGGCAGGCTTTAACGTGAATGTAAGCGACTTGGGGAGCAAAAATATGTGCGGCTTTTAACGGATCTTCCCGATGCCAATGCCAGTTCGCCATATCAAACGCCATTTTTATGGGCATATTCTGGGTTTTGACATCAGCAAAAAAGCGTTCAAGAGGCGCAATATGACCACCGGCTTCTGTTTGGTCGTTCTCAATCACTAATTGGGTGGTGTATTGATTGATGACACCAATAACTTCGGATAAGTCATAGCACTCAGGTAGCTCACCAAGTGATAGTTTTAAAAAGCGTGCATTGAGTTGTTTGGCATCTTCGAAATAGCCTTGTAATTTGGTGATTGCGATAGGAGCTCGTTGTTGAAATAGGGTATCAGGAATAGAATAGACAGCTTTTAGTTGCCTTGCTTGTAGCTTATCAGCAATATCCGTCAGGCTATCATTCGGCAGCAAAAGCTCTTGGCGGATCTCCACTCCATCTGCATGGCTGTTTTGAATCACTTCGAATAAGGCTTGTTGGCCGCCTAATTGTTTTACGGTTTGCGCCCCATAGGCCGCAGTGACAACAATAATGTGTTTGCTCATGACTTTCCTCTGTCTGATTAAAGGGCATTTTGCCCATTTGTCATTGCGAATAATGTATTATGGAACCGGTTCCATAATGCTTTCTAGTGAGGAAAGAGCAAAATTAGAGCTGTATCACTAATCAAATGGCGATTAATGTTTAATTGCAGATCTTTATCACAACTCTAGATGTAATGGGTGTAACGCTTATTATTCATTCTGATAAATGAATTTATGGTATATAACTAGTTGATTACTAATTTTTTATCTTTCTTGATATACAGCTAACATGAAAATATGCCTAGTAAATGCGTGATTCTTCATAATTAATTATTGTTAGCTGTATCTCAATTTCGTCTTCTTCGTCTTTTAATGAAATAATATTTCAATATATTAATTAAGGTGTGAAATTTTAGTGCAATGCTACATTATTTCACAAACTCTACCCTGGCTACACCACAGCAACTCATAAATATAATAAGTTACGAAGATGAGGTTCTGAGTATGAAAGTAATGAAATTAACCGCACTTTATAGTGCGCTTCTGTTAGCTAGCGTTTCATGGGCTCAAGCAAATACCAATGAAAGTGCCGGCGTCTATAAAAAAGCCTGTACACCTGAGTTAATTCAAGCAGCAAAAAGCAATGCAGATATTTGCTATGGCGTGAATACGGCTAGTGATATTCAAATTACTAAAAAAAACGATGATAAATATAAGATAAAAGTTGTCATTATTGGTGAAAGTACCAATAAGAATTATATGAATACTTATGGCTACCCATTAGAAAATACACCGTTTCTTTCATCGGTAAATGGGCGTTTTTTCAATAATTTTATTAGTGCGGCATCCAATACGGTACCGACCTTAACGCGAGCTTTAGCGAAAAATGATTTAAAGACGATCACACAGCACCATGAAAAGCCGTATTACAATAATAATTCAGTTGTTGATTTAGCCAACAAAGCGGGTTATGAAACCTATTATATCGGTAATAATGGCAGTTTTGGTGATGATGAAATTGGCTTTACAAATTATTTTCTAAAGGCAAATTATTTTTTACCGGTTAGAGACAGCAAGCCTGGTTTTGAAAACCTTTTCGTGCAAGAAAAGTTTGTCGTTGATGACAGTGTGAATAAACTCACCAATGATTTTAAAATGTTACCTGCCTTTAAAGCTGCGTTAAATAACCCGTCAGAGAAAGAAAAAGTCATTTTTGTTCATATGTGGGGGCCTCACCATGATGGTTGGCCGAAAGGAGCTTGCGAACTCGTTAAAAATAATTACAACATTAACCCTGAGCAATTTGATACTGGCTGGGGAAGTATAGCGAACTGTTATGTTTCAGCGATTAAACTGAGTGATGATTTTATTGGCGATATTTATAGTATCTTGCAAGAAAATAATAAAAATGGGGATTACCCGTTCTCCATTTTATATTTTTCTGACCATGGGCAAGGGCTAGTCAAAGCCAATAAGCAGCACGTAAAAGCTCTGGAAGCAGAGTATAAAGGGTATATCAAAGACGGAAATCTATACTTACGCCATGGTCAACTCGTGAAAGGGGCATATCAAGTCCCATTAGTGGTCATCAATTCGGATGATACTAAACGTGAATTTCGCGATGAAATGTTAAGTGAGTGGAATTTATTTGATTATTTCGCGTCGTGGTTAGGAGTAGAAACTAACCTAACATCCCCAGCGAAAAGTATCGTGGCGGAGACTATCACACCTGAAAAAGATATCGATGTCTTTGTTTTCCCACGGGACGAGTTTGTGAAGTACGATAGCTTGCCGCAGGATACCGTATTATCACCAGCCACAGTTAATACCAAAGTTGTCGCTGACAATTAATATGTCAAAAAATAAGGCAGAACCGAGCTATCAGTTCTGCCTTTATTTTTATTCAACAAGTTATTGACTCAATGCATCTGCAACAGCTTTAAAGCGGGCAAATTTATCACGTAACTGTTGATACCCAACGGTGTTTGGTTGGTAAGTCGTGATTTTGGGTGTGCTTGCCGCAATAGCGACATCAAAACCTGAATAGTAACCTGTTCCGACTGCGGCACAAAGTGCAGCGGCTTGGCAACCTGATTGCTGTACATTGACGACATCTAACGGCAAGTTACTGGCATCACAGAACATTTGCATCCACAGTGGTGACTGTGTTGGGCCACCCGTGAAACGAATAGATTCTGTTGTATTATCAAGGCCAACAATACGGTCTTGATGTAGCAAATGTGAAAACACAATTCCTTGATAGATAGCATAAACAATATCAGCATCCGTATGGTGTGAGCTCAAACCGAGTAGACCACCATGCAAATTACTGTGGTAGTTAGAACCGTACAGCCAAGGAAAAAACAGAATATCATTTGGCCGTGTTGCCCCTTCAGCCACACAGTGATTCAGTACGTTATAATCTTGCAAACGTTGATTGAAGAAGTGACGAGTGAACCACGCGAGGTTACTGGCGGAAGTCGGGCTGCCTTCGTGGACAAAATAGGTACCTGGAATACAGTATTTACTCCATACGTATGGGTAATCTGAAGGCACGATTTCATCGAAGACGCGTGTTGAAATGGTCCAAGTTCCGGCTACGGCGCTGAGTTTATCTTTTTGACTCACCCCTGACGCCAACGCTGCACCCACGACATCAAAGAAGCCACCAAATACAGGGGTTCCTTCTACAAGTCCAGACTCAGCAGCGGCTTTGTGGGTTACGGTACCCGCTAATTGGGCCGAGTTAATCACGGGAGCTAGTTTGTCATTTGCTTCATCAATACCAAACAGTTGGCATAGTTTAGGATCATAACTCGACTGGATTTGGTTAAATAATTGGCTACCCGAAATATTGGTTTCTTCGCAGGCAATTTGGTCGGTTAAGCGATAGCGAATATAGTCATGAACCATCAAAACATGCTGAGTATCGCGATAATTATCAGGCTCGTGTTGTTTTAGCCAACGCAGTAGTGCCACGGGATGAGAAGCCCATAATTGCTGCAAACTCAATGGGTAAGCTTTATCCGCAGTACCGTTTTGGTGCCATTCATCAACAATAGATTGAGCTCGTGAATCAGATGACACAATCCCATTCCTAACCGGTTTTCCTTGGCTATTGAGTAAATACAGCCCTTTGCCGTGAGAAGAAAAGCTGACACCGGAAATTTGGGCGGCGTTGAGCTGGCTATTTTGAATCGCTTGGCGAATCACGCTGCAAGCCGCTTCCCACAGCATCTCCATATTACGTTCACTAAAACCTGCTTGTGGACTCTCAGTGGGAAAAGAATGTTCAGCAACGGTAATTTCTTGGCCTTCTGCGGTGTAGATACCCGCTTTAATGACGGTACCACCAAGGTCAACACCCATAAAAAATGCATTCATTATCGGCTCCTTTAGGCGTTGTGCCAGCCTGCTTGTTGCATTTTGTCTTCCATCCAATGACGAGCTTTGATAATTTCAATCAGTGGCTCATCGGCTTTTTCTGTCCACATTTCAATCAGGAAGGAGCCACGGTAATTTAAACGTTTTAATAATTTGAATAAATTAACAAAATCCACGCAGCCTTCACCGAAAGGCACATCACGGAATTGGCCTTTACAGGTTTCAGTCACCGCATACGTATCTTTTAAGTGAATTGCTGCGACGTGTTCAATTCCTTGGGTGAATTCTTTTTCGACATCATTGCCCCATGCCGTTAAGTTGCCGACATCAGGATACACCTTGAACCAAGGCGAGCGAATTTTATCGGAAAGCGTTTGCCATTTGCTAATGGAATTCATAAATGGCGTATCCATGATTTCTACCGCACACATCACTTGAGAAGCGGCCGCAATTTCACTGACCCATTGCATGCCTTTTTCGAAATTGGCAATCGTTTCGGCATCTTGCTCTTCATAGTAAACGTCATAACCCGCGAGCTGAATAGTGCGAATGCCTAAGTCTTGAGCGAGCTTAATGGCTTTTTCCATTAAGGTATAGGCCATCATGCGAGTGCCTTCATCATGGCTACCGAAAGGAAAACGGCGATGGCCCGATAAACACATACTTGGAATGCGAATACCTGTTTCTTGAATGGCTCTAACCACTTCCAGACGTTCAGCGGTGCTCCAGTCTAACCGAGCTAGACGTTCGTCAGTTTCATCTACTGACATCTCCACAAAATCATAACCTGCAGATTTTGCGATAACTAATTTTTCTAACCAACTGCTGTTTTTCGGTAATGCTTTTTCATAAATACCAATTGGATGCTTGCGCATGGTTTTCCCCTTGAAAAATTAACTTTGTGTCGATGCTTTATTAAGGCGTTGGTTGCGGTTCATCGCACGTTTAGCACTCCATTTTTCTTTGAAGAACTTGAATGCTAGTGCCAAGATGAGCGTGATCCCCCAAACTGCGAGGTTAAAGTGCAGGCTTACACCAAGCAGGCTTAAACCTGTCGCAATGACCTGTAAAACCAATAAGGCACAGAACACTCGGCTAACCTTACCAACCCCCCCAAATGGGTTAGTTCCACCTAATACGATGGCAAGAATGGTGAGCAGTAAATAGGAGTCCCCGTAGCCCATACGTGCAGAGTTAAAGCGAGCCATCATGATGAGCCCAGCTAATACACATAACAGGCTAGAAATGGTGTATATCGCAATCATGACACGGTCGGTACGAATACCGCTGAACCACGTTGCATTGATGTTACTGCCACTCATATAGATATTTTTACCTAAACGCGTACAGCCTAGAAACAGTGCTAAGAGAATTGCGGTAACAATGAAAATAATCATCGCAATTGGTACCCCAAGCACCGTATCGGAACCAATGGCACGAACAATGGGCGGCATGCCACTCAGCGCTGCTCCTTTGGTTAGGTAAACGCCAATACCACTAATAATCGTCATAGTACCGAGAGTGACTAGAATAGGGTGTGCCCCGATATGGGAAATCATCAGCCCTGTTAAGCTACCGATAATGACCGCAATTACAGTTGCGCCGATCAATGTGAAGACCAGCCACATCAGCTGTGTGCCCGTCCCTGCATCCACTGGCAGGTAATTGATAAACACCCAAGCCATAAACAGGCCAGTTAAGTTAGCGGTACTAATAATGGCGAGGTTTAAGCCGCCACTTAACATAGGTACAAACATGGCAAAGGTGAGTAAGCCCAATTCAGGTAACTGAAAAGTGATACTCAAAAAGGTATTTTGAGTAAAAAAGTGCCCTGGCATGGCAATACTAAACGCGGCGATAGCCAGAACAAAGATTGAAAGCAGTCCGATAACAGAGCCATCAATTTTAAAAAAAGCATTTTTTTTCATGGTGATATTCCTGTTAAACAAAACCTACGTCCGTCTCTTTACGTTTTTTATAGTGGGTAATACAAATCGCAATGAGAATAACCAGCCCGATGACGATATTGACGAAGTAGTTTGAAACACCAATCAGGTTAAGGCCGTTTTTCAAGATACCAATCAGGAAAACCCCCATTAATGTACCTATCACCGAGCCTCTGCCACCGGATAAACTGGCTCCACCCAATACAGCCGCGGCAAGCACATCTAGCTCTCCGCCCACAAGGGCACTCGGTACCACTTCACTCATTCGGTAGGTTTGCAACATACCGCCAATCGCTGCCATCGCGCCAAGGTAGCCGTAAGCAAACAGGTAAATCACTGAAACACGGATACCAATACGAGACGCAGATTCTTGGCTGCCACCGACGGCATATAGCTGACGGCCGATGTGCGTTTTATTCATTAAAATCCACGTTAAGAAGGCAATGCCAAGCATCACAATTAACGGCAAGCCAACTTGGTAATATTCACCATCCACTTCAAAAGGCAGGATAGTCACAGGGTCAACCCACCAATCTGGCAAGTCATAAATACTGTGACCGTTGGTTAACCACATCAGCATTCCAAACAGCAGTGATTGCATACTGATGGTGATGATAATTGACACAACATTCAGCGAGTAAATTAAAATGGCATTGATTAAGCCAAAAGCGATACCGATGATAATCGCCAATGTGATACTAACGGCAGGGCTTGCAATAAAACCTTGCAATAACCAAGTCGCAATCACGTATTGCACTACGGAAGCCACAGCGGCAAACGAAATATCAATACCCCCAGTGACGAGAACCACAAATAATCCTAAGGCGAAAATACCCGTAACGGCGTAGCTTTCACTGAGGTCGAGTAAATTTTGAATAGTCAGAAATTGTGGGCTCATCAATGTGAAGAACACCACCATGATAAGAATGACCCAAGTCAGCCAGCCTTCGACAGATTGTGGTCGTAACTTTTGCCAATTAGCCATTGATGATTTCCTCCAATTGTTGCTCATTGATGGAATCTGTCACAATTTCTTTGACGATAGCGCCTTGTTTCATATGTAAAATTCTGTCGCAATTGTAATAAGCTTCGGAGGCTTCATCGGTAATTAATAAAATGGAGATACCAACACCTGATAAACGGTGAATCAGCTTGTAAATACTGTCTTTTGCACCGATATCAACACCAACGGTTGGCGAATCTAAAATCAGTACTTTAGGGCGAGTTAAAATCCATTTGGCAAGTACCACTTTTTGCTGGTTACCGCCTGAAAGTGTTGAAAGGGCGTTATTTGGGTCGGTGACTTTAATATCTAAGTCGGCTATCCACTCTTGTACGATTTCTTGGCACTGTTTTTCATCGATTAAATGCCAAGGTGTTTTGAGTCGATCAAGAATCGAAATCACCATATTGTCTGCGATGGATTGTTGTAAAATGGCACCTAAAGTCAGGCGGTCTTCAGAGACATAACCAATGCCACGCTTAATGGCGTCGGTGTTGTTTTTTAACTTAACAGGCTTGTCTTCGATAAATAATTCGCCGCTATCTGGATGGGTAATACCAAATAACGATAATGCTAATTCGGTACGGCCTGAACCTAACAAACCACATAAACCTAACACTTCACCGCGTTTTAAATTTAAGTTGATATCATGATATTGCCCAGCTCGACTGAGGTTTTTTAGCTCAAGTACTGTGCGTCGGTCTTCCGCATTATTGGGTGGCTTGCGTTCATGGACAATGTCTAAGCCAGTCATTAACTCAGTAATTTTGCGGGTAGTTAAGCCTTCAGCAGGCCAAGTCCCAATTTTTTGGCCATCGCGGATCACCGTGATGCGGTCAGAAATCTCTTTCACTTCTTCTAGTCGGTGACTTACGAAAACAACAGTAATACCCTTATCTTTTAGGTAATTAACTGTTGATAGTAGTTGGTTGACTTCTGTTCGGGTCAATGAAGCTGTTGGTTCATCCATAATGACCAGGCGTGCGTCGGCGACTAGGGCGCGGCAGATAGCAACTTGTTGGCGTTGAGCAATGGGTAAAAATTGCACAGGCGTGTCGGGGTCAATGGTGAAAGCCAGTTCATTGAGGATTTCTAGCGCTTTTTCGCGCAGTTGTTTTTTGCGAAACCAGCCAAAATAGCCTTTGAGGTTTAGCTCAAAGGCGATATTTTCGGCAACGGTTAAATTTGGAAATAATGACAAATCTTGGTAGATAACTTGCACGCCTAATTCACGCGCTTTATCTGGCGTCAACCGGTGATAACTTTTTCCATCAATTTCAATTTTGCTACCGTCATCAGGGGCATAGACACCACTGATGGTTTTAATTAATGTGCTTTTCCCACACCCATTGGTGCCCGCTAAACAGTGCACTTCACCTTTGTTGAGCGTCAAATCGATATTGCGTAATGCACGGTGACCACCGAAGCTTTTGGAAAGGTCGCGCAAGGTAATGAGTGGATCGGATTTGTCAGCTTTTGAGGTGCTTGTCATAAGTACAATTCCTACTGCAAATAAATTGGTGTTGGCTTGTTCGTGATGAGTTCGAGCCGCTGCGTTAGTGCAGGCGACTCGAACTCAAAGAACATTAAAATTAATATCTTGATAAATATTGTATTTTTGTTTTGAACATTATTTTGACAAGGTGAAATTACAGACCGACTTCGACCAATTTTTTCGTATTTTCAATATTCAAATTAACGGGGTTGTCACTCAAAATCGTGTTGCCACTGACTTTGATTTCACCCATATCACCAATAGACACGCCATCTTTAATTTCTTCACCATTCATCATGGCAGTCGCAACCTGTACAAATACTTGTCCTGCGACTTTTGGATTAGAAATATAGCCGCCATCAATTGCGCCTTTTTCCAGTAATTTGATGCCTTGGCCAGGTGTGAATGTCCCGAATACACAGGTTTCATCATTTTTACGGCGTTTATCAATGGCTCGGCCTGCACCGATAGGGCCTTGTGAACCAAATGACATGATGCCTTTTAAGTCTTTGTGCTTAGATAACAAATCATTAGCTGTACGCATTGAGTCATCAACGGATTCGGCAACACCAAAGCGGTCATCGACCATTTGCATTTTCGGGTAGTTCGCTTTCTGGTAAGCAATTGCAGCGTCGGCCCATTCGTTCACTAATGGTACTGTCAGGCTTCCCACAAACATGGCATATTTGCCTTCTTCGCCCATGCATGCCGCCATATCTCTCATATGGTTAGCGCCCATACTTTGGGTATCAAGTAATTCAAAGTCCCAATCTGCATTTTTTTGGTTTGGTGATTCGTGGGTAATGACTTTAATTCCAGCGTCTTGAGCACGTTTTAATACAGGCTCAAGCACTTTAGCGTCGTTAGGGACAACGCCAATGACATCCACTTTCTTCGCGATTAAATCTTCGATAGCACGAACTTGTTCCGCTGGGTCAGCCGTTGTTGGACCGACTTGGAAGGCATTTACACCGAGTTTTTTGCCTTCTTCAGTAATACCTTGTTCCATCACATTAAACCAAGGAATACCACCGACTTTAACGACGACACCCATGGTAAAGGGCTTTTGTGCTTTTTGTGATTCAGCCATCGCGACATTTGAAAATAGTGCAACGCTCATTAAACAAGGTAAAACTAGCTTCTTCATGTTCATAGTTGTATTCCTTAGTGTAGATGGATACTAAATCAAGAAATTCCATTATTTAGAAATAATGAACTTCTTATATTTAGATATGCCTATAATTAAGTGCCAAGGAATTATGGGTAAATAATATCCCTGCGCTTATTTAATACAGAAAATAAAATAGAACTTATTGTTTTTTACTTACATCACAGTTACATGATTTTTATTTTTATAACTTATTTATCGCACTCGATAATTCTAAGGTTAGAGAACTTTTCTTGAAAACTATTATCATTTAGTTTGTTTGTAATTAATACGTCAATATCATCAAATGTACAAACCTGGCTAAATGCATATTTTCCTAATTTACTATTATCCGCGAGCAAAACTTTATTTTCGGAAACCTGTAACATAATATTTTTTAATTTTGAGTTTATTTCACTGCCATCGCGAATACCATTTTCGATATTGAACCCTTGGCATGAAAGAAATAAGGTTTTTATCTGAAAGCTACGGATAATACTTTCTGCAATTGGGCCATGAAAATCATCATGGCGTTCTGAATATTCCCCACCAATACCAATAACGCGCACTCGGTCACGGCAGGCCAAGGCTTGGATAATCTTGACCGAGTTTGTCACTACCGTAATGTCGATATCAGGTATTTGCCGTGCTAGAAACCAGCAAGTACTACTGTTATCTAACATAATACAGTCACCAGGCTGAATTAATTTTAGTGCGGCCTTTGAAATCTTCATCTTGGCATCAGGGTGCTCTTCGGTTCTTTTGCGAAAAGACTCTGCGCCATCAACCATTTGACTGAGTTTGACCGAAGAAGGCATAACATTCACCATCGACATCTCTTCTTGGTCGATGGCTACCGCGCCCCCAAAGCTACGGATGATCTTATTTTCCCGCTCAAGGGCAGTTAAATCACGACGGATAGTTTCTTGAGAAACGAGACACAATTGAGCTAAATCACGTACTAACGCCGAACCATTCTGCGAAACATGAGAACAAATTAATTTATGGCGTTCGGCTTGTAACATATTTAACTCCTATTCTTTCCACGATATTTATTCTGCCCGTGTTGCTTTTTTTTTGTCGTGATTGGATTCAAGTAATCTGTTTTTGAAAAAAACAAAGCCTGCTAAAGTGATTTTGATCTTAATTTTAAGAGTGCTAATGTGGCTTGTTACATAATAATTAGATTTGAATCACTATATTTGCGGTGTTTTTTTGCTTTTCTCTTAATAAACAAAAAATATTGGGCTAACTCGGTCATTTAACCACATCTGTATTATGACTTTATTTGACTGAATATGCCCGAATAAGACCGACTTAGGCGATTTTGTTACGAATTTGTAAAGTGAGGTGCTTTTTAAATGGCCTAAATCTGTTTACCTTAATAGCCAGATAAAGGTTATCAACACACAAAAAACATCACCATAATAAATTTTTGTTGTTGATATTAAAGCATATTTAAGCAAGCTAGGGAGTTGTTATGTTAGAACAATTGAAACAACAGGTTTTTGAAGCGAACCTTGCCTTACCCAAACATAACCTAGTGACATTTACTTGGGGAAATGTGAGTGGTATTGACCGCGAAGCTGGGCTAATGGTGATAAAACCTTCTGGCGTTGACTATGAAACCATGAAAGCAGAAGACATGGTGGTGGTATCGTTAGAAAGTGGAGAAGTAGTCGAAGGGAAATATCGACCGTCTTCAGATACCGACACGCATTTGGCATTGTACAAAGCATTCCCTGAAATTGGCGGTATTGTTCATACTCACTCCCGTCACGCCACGATATGGGCTCAAGCAGGGCAGCCATTGAGCGCCTTAGGGACAACCCATGCCGATTACTTCTACGGTGAAATTCCTTGTACCCGTAAAATGACAGAAAGTGAAATTGAAGGGGATTATGAAAGAGAAACGGGCCATGTGATCATTGAAACCTTTAAGGAAAAAGGCCTGTCAGCAAAAGATATTCCTGCCGTATTAGTGAATAGCCATGGCCCATTTGCTTGGGGGACAAGCCCCGATAACGCAGTGCATAACGCCGTAGTGTTAGAAGAAATTGCCTATATGAATTTATTTACCCGTCAATTAAGTTCACAAGTAGGTTCAATGCAACAAGTATTATTAGATAAACACTATTTACGTAAGCACGGTAAAAATGCATATTACGGGCAAAAATAAAGTAGCTAAAAAATTAATTAAATAGAATTGGCGAACGAGAGTAATTATTGATTCTATGATCAATAACGGATTTTTTTTCGTCAATAAAATAGCCACAATGAATATTCTATGTGGCTATTTTACTGTTATTTTAAATAAAGCAATTTCTCAGGTTTATTTTATTAAGCCTGTGGTTGTTTATAAGATAATTAAATTTATTTAAACTAAGTATATCTCTCTAAGCTGCTTAATATCATTATCTGTGAATTTAAGTTCATCTTTAATATACCTTTCAACAGAGCCAGATGTTTCCTCCATTGTATTAAAGACTTCTAAAATAAATGATTCTTGAGTATCAATTAGTGAGAGTAAATAATCCAGTACATTTTGGTCTTGGGTTATTTTTCGATATCCCGCCATTTTAATTTCGTTACGTTCAAGCCGGTTAAAATGGGTGATCATATAATCCTGTACAATGGTTTCTTTTGGCACACCTAACATGGAAAGTACCAGCAATGCACCATAACCAGTTCGGTCTTTTCCTCCACGGCAATGCTGAATACTTGGGGCATTTTGTTTATTTAATAAAACCTCTATCATTTGCTTAAAGGCAGCTTTTGACTTATCACTCACCACAAATTGGCGATATTGTTCCAATATTTGTAACCCATCGCCGTTAATCATTTCTTTCGGAATGTGTTGGATAACACTTTCGATTAGTGCTTTGTCTTCATTATCTGGTGATGCAGCAAATTGTGCTGCTAATTCAGCTGTTTGAGCCGTAGCATCGAGATGATACGTTTTCTTTTCACCAACATGGCAATTAGGAGATTTGTTAATTTCATTTTGAGTACGGTAATCGATAATACTGTTAATCCCTAGGTGGGAAATATAGTTGACCGCTTGTTGATTCAAATTAAACAGATGGTTAGAGCGATATAGCATTCCCCATTTCACCTGTTTTCCGTCTGTTGTGGTATAACCTCCAAAGTCACGGAAGTTATTTAACCCCTCAATAGGCAATGTTCTTTCAGCGAATAATCTACGTCCGTTGGCATTTTGTAAAATAAAATAGATACGTTGTTTAGCATTTAATGGGTCTTGAACTGTAATGGTATTCTCTAATTTATCTGTAATGAAATTCTCAGGATAAACTTGAGTATCAGGTCTATCCGTCCAATATAATGCTAGAGGAGAGGATGGAATTTCACTAAACTTTATTTCGAGTGTTGATTCACTCACTCTGTTGACTTCGATTTCCATATATTTCCCTTTATCATCCTAAAATTCCGAACACAGAACAAATAACACCTAAAACCATAATGGCGACAATGAGTGCAACGGTATGTTTCCCTTGAAATTTACGAACAAGGAAGAAAATACCGAGGGCAAAGAGAAGAGTGAGTAAGTTAGGTATTACCTTGTCAAACATCTCTTGTACTTTGATAGATTGCTCACCGACGGCAATGGTTAGCGGAGTGGAAAGCTTGACGGTCGTCGCTATCAAGGAACCTAGGACCATGACCCCGACAACGTTCGCTATATTAGTAATTCGCTGAATAATATTTGATTTTTTCGATTGCTCGATTAAATCAACGCCTTTGTTATAGCCATAATGAATAAAGAAATATTTGGTGCCGATATTGACGATATTAAACAGAATAAACATTAAGATAGGGCCAATAATATTACCTTGCAGTGCAAATGCGGCTCCGATGCTGCCGCAAATAGGTAACCACGTAAATTTTAATAAGCTATCACCTAGGCCTGCAAATGGCCCCATTAAACCGGCTTTTACAGAAACGACAGCTTCTTTTTCTTCTTCTGTTGTTTTTTCTTCTAATGCAGCGGTGACACCGAGAATTAATGCGCCAGCGTTAATTTGCGTGTTAAAAAACTCGAAATGGCGTTGCATGGCTTTAATACGTGTTTCTTGATCCGCTTTTTCATACAGTTTATCGAGAACGGGCACCATACAATGCGCAAAACCAATAGTTTGCAGTTTTTCGTAGTTGTATGAGAATGACATGGTTTGAATTCGCCAAAACATACCATTAAGCTCTTTTTTCGTGAGTTTTTTATTTTCAGAGGTGGTTACTTCACTCATAGGTCATACTCCTCTTCTTCATTTTTATGGGAGGTTGGTGCTGTTTTTTCTTCTGGTGTTTGGCGCAAACTGCTGGCAAATGCCATGTCATAAAGCACTGCAAATGCCAGAGCGATAAAAGTAATTGGGATAATTGGCAGTTTTAAATAGGTTGTGAGCATAAAACCGAGCAGAAAGAAAAACCACATTCTGCCTTTAAGCAACATGAGTAGCAGAATACAGATACCGACAGCAGGGATCAGTTTAGATGCGACCCCCATACCGGTAAGAATACTTTCAGGTACGGCATTTAATATGCTATTGACTAAGTCACTACCAAAATAAACGGCAATAAAGCAGGGAATGGCGCGAATAAAAAACCACAGTGGCGTCGAAAAATAATGGACTTTTGTTAGGCCACTGTAGTTTCCATCAAGAATGGATTTACTGGCCCAGACATTTAAGAAACTGGCAAAAGAACGCCAGATAATCAGTAATTGTTGGCATAGAATAGAGACTGGCACGGCAAGGGCGATACCCGCTGCAATTCCGCCATTGGAAGCAATACCGAGTGCAACTCCAATAATTGAACCAGCGATAATATCGGGTGCAGAATAAGCGCCGACGTTACCAATTCCCATCCACATCAATTCTAATGTGGCGCTAATGGCTAACCCTTGAACCATATCGCCCATGATAATACCGGCCACAGTACCGGTGAGCAGTGGGCGTCTTAGCATTTGCGGACCGACATCATCCAATGAGCAAATGCCTGCCCAAATTGCAATTAAAATGGCCTCTACTAACATAATAGGCTCCTTACTTATTGAGTGAAAATAAGTATGATTAAATGAATTAATTGAGTAATGTTTTCAATTCAACAATGGGATCTTTAGGAACCATTTGAATTTCAACGGCAACGTTATTGTTGATAAGTGACCTAAAGGCTTGTTCTTCATCCGGTGTTACAGCAACCGCACGGGATAAATTACGACGGCCTTCTTGCATACGCATCCCGCCGACATTCAGTTTTTCCAGTTTTAAGCCACTTTCGACAAGCCTGTTCACATCAATACTGTTAGTAAACAGCAGCATAGTGCGGCGTTTAATTTCCGCTTTTTTTAAGACTTCAATGAATTTATCGACGCCAAAAACGACTACTTTTAGATCTGGTGGAGCAGCCATAGTAAGAACTGATTGTTGAACGGTGTCATTGGCAACTTTGTCATTGACGATAATCACCTGTTCAATATCAAAATTTTTAACCCAAGTGGTTATAACTTGGCCATGGATAAGTCTGTCATCAATTCGAGCAACATTAATTGGCATGGGATTCTCCTAAAGTTCGCTATCATTTTGTGCTAATGGTTTAAGTTGTTCACCGACATTAAGGCAACTGTCAGGGAATACATCATTAATGACTTGATGAAGTTCATGTAAAGGGAGGTCTCGGTTGCTGAGTATTTCGAGAAAAGTAGGAACATTGATTCCGCAGTACAGCACAACATCATTTTGGGTAATAACGAGCTCGCTGGCTAAATTGCAAGGAGAACCGCCTAATAAATCCACTAAAATTAAAACGCCATCGCCTTTATTAACATTTTGATATGTTTCAAATAAATGTTTTTTTACCTCATTAATATTGCTTTCTCTTTGAATGGAAATCACGCTGATATCTTCTTGAGAGCCGATTAGCATTTCAGCACATTCCAATAACCCTTGTGCAAAAGGCCCATGGCTAGCCAGTATGATAGGTATTTGAGAGCTCATTTTTTCCCCTTATATTTATTTTTTTATTTTAGTAATAAAATTACTTTTATATATTTATTTTAAAGTAACAATATCACAAAAAAGGGGAATGAAAAGGGGGAGTTCCTAGAAAGGGTCATTTTTGTGAGCAAGATCGAAGTGGCTACTTAGAGCCACATAGAAGATATTAAGGAGGAGAAAGCCGATTAGTTATTGCTATTTAAGCGAGAAAAGCGCTCCGCACGAGTACTAATTTGTTTTTGAATTCGTTCATCGTACTGTTTAATAAATAAGTTAGTAATCAACATATTAATTACAGTCAGTTGCGAAATTTTTGAGCGAATAGGGATAAGCCTTGAAACGTGCTCCGTGGAGATCGTGTGCAAGACTGTTTCTGCTAGCGATGACACCGAGCTTTGCCCCATTTTCGTGATAGCAATGGTTGGAACATGTAATTCACGCGCAAGGGTAAGTAGCTTGATGCATTCGTGGTTTTCACCGGAATGAGAAATGACAATGACAAGATCGTTTTGATCTAACGTATTCACAATACTGAATTGGATGCTGTAATCAAGGTGACAATTAACATCTTTTTTTATTTTAATTAGTTGATATTCAAATTCTTTTGCAACTAATCCACTACTGCCTGCACCATAAATGACAATTTTTTTACTCTTACTAATTAATTCATTTGCTAGCTTAAAGGCATTTAAATTGACCAAAGCGCAAGTTTCTTCTATGGATGATTTTTCAATCAATCCTACTTTGTGATTAACGGTTTCCATTGAATCACTAATATCAATATCTTCTTGTAGTAGAGTGCCGTAAGACTTGTGATTAATCGATGAAATTAAATCAATTTTTAGATCGCTAAAGCCTTGGTAGCCTAACTTATGGCACAGGCGCAAGATAGTGGTGGTACTGACCTTATTTTCTTGGGCTAGGGATTGAATGCTCATACTTTGCATGTTTTTCTTATTAGCAATAATGTACTCAGCAACTTGTTTTTCTTTGGTGGAAAGGCTGTCTCTGGCCTCTCTAAGTTTTAGGTCTATCATTATTTACCCTGCTAATAAATTAAAATTCGCCGTTACGAAACGGATCCTACCATATCTTAAAAATAGGGAAATGGTGACTTTTCTTTATTGTCTTCGTGTCACGATAAATGGGCTTATGGCTTAGGATAGAAAGTAAGGTCGGTAGGAAAAAGTTAATAAATATAAATAGTTAGTTATATCCCTATTGCTTAATAATAACCAAAGCAATAGGGATCAGTTTGTTTTTAAAGTGTGACGCCCATTTTAAAAATTGCTAATTCACGGAAATCATTGATTTCATTTTTTGTAGGTTCACCATTAACGGTTTTGACAACCAACTGAATGAAGTCATCTAATAACTGATCCATGGATTTTCCTGTTAATAAGGCACCTGCATTAAAATCAATCCAATGGGGTTTTTTGGCGGCTAATTCATTATTGGTCGCAATTTTCATGGTGGGGACAAAGCCACCATATGGCGTGCCACGACCTGTTGTAAATAACACCATATGGCAGCCAGCTGCTCCTAAGGCACTGGTGGCAATGGCATCATTACCCGGCGCGCTTAACAAGTTGAATCCTGGGGTTGTCAGGCGCTCCCCGTATTTTAAAACATCCATTACTTGGCTAGTGCCAGCTTTCTGTGTGCAGCCGAGGGATTTTTCTTCGAGTGTCGAAATGCCTCCGGCTTTATTACCTGGAGATGGGTTTTCATAAATTGGCTGGTCATGGGCAATAAAATACTGTTTGAAGTCATTGATCATATTGACCGTTTTCTCAAACGTCAGTTCATCATGGCAGTGGTTCATTAGAATTTGCTCAGCACCAAACATTTCAGGCACTTCGGTTAACACCGTGGTGCCGTTATGGCTGACTAAAAAATCAGAAAAGCAGCCTAACAATGGGTTAGCCGTGATCCCTGAAAGGCCATCAGAACCACCACATTCAAGACCAAATTTCACTTCGCTCAGTTTGCCTGACTCACGTTTATCTTGCTGTACTAATTGATAAAGTGCATTAAGGTGCTCTACACCGGCTTCAATTTCATCATCTAATTGTTGGCATACCATAAATTTCACGCGTTCATCATCATAGTCACCTAATGTTTCTTTAAAGGCGGCGACTTGATTATTTTCACAGCCTAAACCGATGACTAAAACGCCACCTGCATTAGGGTGCTTAACCATATCTTGTAAAATAGTACGGGTTGTTAAATGGTCATCACCGAGCTGGGAACACCCTAAAGTATGGTTATAAAGATAAACACCATCAATATCAGAAGCGCCATTATGTTGTTTATTAAAGCGTTCGATCATTTTTCTTGCCAGCGCATTAACACAGCCAACCGTTGGGATCACCCAAATTTCATTACGGATAGCGACATCACCATTTGCTCGGCGATAGATTTGCACTTCTGGATCCGGCCGTGTAACGGCAATTGTGTTGTGTTCAGGGTGGTATTCATAATCATTTAAGGCACTTAAATTGGTGGCGGTATTATGAGTATGAACATGCTCTCCAGCCGTTATGGTCGTCGTTGCATGGCCGATAGGAGCGCCATATTTAACAATATTATTGCCAGCCTCAATCAAGGTGAGGGCAATTTTATGCCCTCGATCAACATCTTGTTTTAATGTTACTGATTGCTCTGCAACACTAATGGTTTCCCCTGCTTGTCGGTTAACTAAAGTAATGGCGACATTGTCATTGGGATGTATTTTAATTATATCTTTTATCATATTGCGTTCCCTGAACTGGAAATCGGATTAAGCATGATCAGCCATAAAAAGTATGAATGATCTTTTGTTGTCTAAATTTCATTCATTATACGATCCGGTTTACAACTTTAAAAGATGTTATACCAATTTATTATGATTTATTTATTAGTGAAGTTCTATTTCACCCATCGTCGAAAAATTTCGTTATACTGTGGACATTGATGGCCAGCGAGTCGGGTGGTTATGTGAAAGGAGAAAATAATGAGCTCACAAGAGAGTGAACCGCGCCTATACCAACAAGTTGCGGCTCTGGTCAAAGAACGTATCGAAAATAACGAATACCCAGTTGGCACTAAATTACCTGCGGAACGGTTACTTGCTGACGAAATGAAGGTGAGCCGTACTGTGATCCGTGAAGCCATCATTATGTTAGAAGTAGAAGGCTATGTGGATGTACGCAAAGGATCTGGCATACATGTTATTAGTAACCGGTCTAATAACTCAGTCAATACAGAAACGGGATTAGAGTTTAGCCGCTGTGGACCGTTTGAGCTCTTGCAAGCAAGGCAACTGATTGAAAGCCATATCGCCGAGTTTGCCGCGACCCAAGCCACCAAAGAAGATATTTTAAAACTAGTTGATATTCAAAAGCATGCTCGCAAAGAGGATCGTTTTCGTGATTCAACATGGGATCTTGCTTTTCACATGCAAATTGCCGCGTCGACCCATAACAGTGCGATGGTGGTGATCGTTGAGCAAATGTGGAGCCAACGCTTACGTAACCCTTACTGGCTCAAGCTTCATGAGCACATTGATAACCGTTCGATTGAGAGCTGGTGCGATGAACATGACCAAATTTTGCAGGCGTTAGCGCGTCGAGACCCTAAAGGGGCGCGGCAAGCTATGTGGCAACATTTGGAAAATACCAAAAAAATGTTATTCAATGCGACCAGTGATGACTTCGAATTCACCATGGATCGCTATTTCTTCGCAGATAGCCCAACCATGGATGATAACAGCTAGTTATTCCTCATCATCTTCCGATATTTGCTTCAGCGCGGGGAGGTTAACTAAAATAATTTTCCCGTATTTTGCATCAATCCAGCCTAGTTTTTCCCATGCGACTAAACGCTTATTGATGGTTTGCCGTGTGGTATTAATGATGGTCGCTAAGTCATCTTGTGTGAGATATAAGCTTAGTTGAATTCCTTTTTCATGAGGTTCGCCATAGCCTTCTGCTAAGCTCAATAAGCGTTTGGCGAGTCGGGCTGAAACAGATAATAAGGCACTGTCATTGATAATGGTAAAGGCATTACGAATCACTTTGCAGAGTAAAATATTCAGAAATTGGTAAAAAACGGGGTGTTTTTCCAAGATCATGGTTAAGTCTTTCGGTGATATCGTCAGTAAAATGGTTGGGCTAATCGCTTTGGCATCATGGGTGCGCGCTGATTTATCTAGCATGGCAATTTCGCCAAACCAATTGCCTGGTGAAAGATAGCGAAATACACATTCACGGCCATCTGAGGAAATTGAACTTACTTTTACTGAACCTTGAATCACCGCATATAGACCACGAGCAGGGTCACCCTGATAGTGAACCATTTCACCATCTGGATAGAAACGTAATGTGGCGCATGTCATTAAGATGGAAATCAAATAATCAGGTAAGTTACTAAACCAACTATTTGTTTTTAATATTTCAAGAATATTTTCATGCGTTAGAACTAATTGGCTGTTTTGTACCGCAATGTTCATCTGAATGCTCCCTGCATGATTGGCTAACTTTATCATGACATTTGGTAGGGTTATGTTCAATCATGAACCGCTGTAATATTCGAGTAAACCTCATAAATAAGAAATAAGGTAATAGAAAACCCGAGCCATTAATGTGGCTCGGGAGGGATTTAAAAGATAATTAATTAATCTTCAAATCGTTTTTCAATACCTAATCTTTTTAATGTCAGAATCAACAGACCACCGATAAAGGCGACCAATGCGATAAAATAGAGTCCTGCACGGGCAGATTCAAAGGTAGTTTCAGCCCAAACTCGTAAGTTTGGTGCCACAAAACCACCTAAGTTACCCACTGAGTTAATCAAAGCAATACCCGATGCAGCTGCGGTGCCGCCTAAGTATGCAGATGGGAAGCTCCAATACAGAGGCTGCATCGCCAAGTGACCAGCCGCTGCCACACACAGGGCAATAATCGCAATGACGGGAATGCTATCGAATAAACCAGAAACCGCAATTCCCGCCGCACCTAACATAAAGGTGATGGCAGCGACCTTACGACGTTCTTTTAGACGTTCTGAAATACGAGGTACATAATAAACCGCAATCGCCGCACACAGTGGTGGAATGGCGGTAACAAAGCCTACAAGTATGCCGACTTTACTGCCCAACAACGTACCGATTTGGGTTGGTAAGAAGAAATAAATCCCATAGCCACATACTTGAACGGTAAACCAAATCAGACACAGGTAGAGAACGCGCATATCTAATAATGCTCTCAAGGCGCCTTTCGGGCTATGGCCTGCTTTGGCATCTTCTTCCAAGGCTAATTTAGCGGAAAGTGCACTTTTTTCCTCAGCTGTCAGCCATTTGGCTTTTTCAGGGCGGTCATCAAGGTAAAAGAACACCCAAATCCCGACAATAGACGCTAATAAACCTTCTACGACAAACATTAACTGCCAGCCGTATAAACCGAAGGCAAATGAAGTTCCTTCTAACGACAATAATGAGCCAGATAATGGGCCGCCAATGATAAACGCTAGTGGTGCCCCAAATAAGAAGTAGCCTGTCACCCGTGCCCGGATATTTTGTGGGAACCAGAAGGTTAAATACAGAATAACCCCCGGAAAGAAGCCAGCTTCACTGACACCAAGTAAGAAACGCAGCACAATAAAGGTGGTTTCATCATGAGCAAACATCATGGCGGCAGAGACTAGCCCCCATGTGACCATAATGCGCGATAACCATACCCGAGCGCCAATTCGGTACAACAGAATATTACTTGGCACTTCAAATAGTGCGTAGCCGATAAAAAAGATCCCTGCGCCAAATGCGTATGCAGCGTCACTTAACCCAGTTGTTAATTGAAACTCTTGTTTTGCAAAACCAATATTTGAACGGTCTAAATAAGCCAATATGAACATTAATACCACCATAGGTATTATTTTTCGTATTGCTTTGCTGGTAGCCGATGATAAATGATCCGTATTGGTGGACATGGTTCACCCCAGTTTTTTGTAAGATAGTAATGTTATCTATTCATTTTTATTATGTGTTTAGCCCGCCGCTGAATAACCAGCAGAGTAGAGTATAGAGCTAATGTACTCGTCATACTTCAAGTTGCAGTGTTGTTGATTGCACCATGAATTATTCAGAGTATAAATAAGTAATTTAAAATGAATAATTCTTGTTATTAATTTCCCTTTTTCATGTTGTTAGAAATAAAATATTGAAAAAGGGAATGATCATTATTTCACGTTAAATTTGGCTAATGCTTCAGGTTTTAACGTCGTACCTGCCCCAGGCGCGGTTGGTGTGGTATAAACACCATCAATGACTTCGACCGGGTCAACAAAGCAATCCAGTGTCCAGGGAATAAATTCCAGTAAAGAACAAGCGGGATGTGCCATTACCAGATGCAATTGTGCCTGCATCATATCGCCATGGTGTGGTGTCACGGGTAAATTAAAGGCCATACCTAAGTCAGCAATTTCCCATACCGCTGTTAAACCGCCACAGCGTGTTGCATCAGGTTGTAAGTAATCAACGGCACCCGCCAAGACAAATTCTTTAAATGAATCATTGTGATAAAGTAATTCACCTAATGCGATAGGTGTATCCATATAAGCAGCAAGCTGTTTATGGCTGGCGACATCATCATGCCATAATGGTTCTTCAAACCACTTAATATTGAAATCATTTAAACGGTGGCCATATTGCTTGGCAATACTGATATCCCATTTACCGTTTGCATCGACCATTAGGTCGATATCGTCGCCAATTGCGTTACGAACAGCTTCAATACGTTGTAGATCTTCGCGTGGATCTGGTTTACCAATTTTCATTTTTATTGCTTTGAAGCCTTCTTCGAAGATCATTTTTTTACAATCATCGACTAAGTCTTCTTGGCTACGCACTAACCAACCGCAGTCGGTGTTATAGGCGTTAACTTTATTGTGTTTTGAACCGCCAAACAGTTGCCATAGCGGCTGATCTGCGGCTTTAGCTTTAAGGTCCCAAAGGGCGATATCGATGGCAGAAATCGCCATTTGCATCAAACCACCACGACCTACCCAGATATTGGTTGAGCTGCGAGTGAGTTTTCGATGTAAATAGCGCACTTCTGTTGGGTCTTCGCCGAGTAACATTGGGCCGAAAACATCTTCAATAATAGTGGTGATTAAACGGTCAGTGGTGATGTCGGCATGTGTCCCTGTGTGGCCATAACCGACTAATCCACATTCTGTTTTGATCATGACACCCGGCATCCCCCAATGGGTAATGCTGTGAGTTGAGTCACCAATTAGGTCATTAGTGACAGGTACGTGCATGATAAAAGTACTAATTTCTTTTATTTTCATTGTTGTTCCCAGGTGTTGTAAGGTGGTTGAATGCCAATCTAACAGTGGGAAGTGGATTAAACTGTCAAATGATTTACAGATTGTGCCTGTATGGCGCTTTTTACTGATAAATATGAGCTAGATCTCTTTATTTTGTATGATAGATTATGGCGTATCTTTAAAATTGGTATAACAGCTTAATAGGTGAAAATAGTGGGAAGCAGGGAACAATAAAAATTTTTATCAGGGTATGGGGTTCAATCTAGAGTAGGTTTAGAATAATGGCGGAAACCCAGCTTTATAGTGGATAAAACATGTCTAAACGATTTCTTTTATTGCTTTGTATTTTATTTACGAATTATCTTCCCCAATCTTTGGCTTCTGAGACCGTCAACAACACTGACGATTGGCAGTTGGCAGACATCCCACCAAAGCTAGTGCAAACAAAACAGCCTGAAATTATTTTTGCGATGATTGCTGGAGAAATGCGAGCCGTCGCAGAACTCAATGCAGAACACGGTTTTTATGCTTATTCTCCTTCGGGGGATTATTGTGCAATGCAGTTTGGCAATGGGTATGCCTTTGTAAAAACAGTATCGTTTTCTAACCAAAAACCGCGTTATGTACCTGAAGTGGATAGGCTAAATGATTTACAAAATCCCATTTATGATTATTTGGTCACGCACCAAAAAACAGCGGTATATAACTCAACTCAGAGTAATAGTAAGCAAATTGCCTCTTTATGGGAAAACCTGCGCTACCCTGTGTTAGCGCGGATGATTAAAACGGATAAAGCAGGAGAAAAGACTGCTTGGCTAACGATTCGCCTAGGGGATAGGCTGGGCTATGTGCGTTTAGATGATGTAGCATTAGATAAAGGCATTCCAATTTTAACTTATCACCATATTCTCAAAGACAGTGAAAATAAGCATTTTCGTGACACGTCAACGACGACATCTGTGGAAGCATTTCGTGAACAAATGAATTATTTAAAACAGGCGGGTTACCAAACGCTTTCGCTTGCCGATGTGGAAGATTATCTGAATAAATCTGCTAACTTACCAGGTAAAGCAGTCGTGCTGACATTTGATGATGGTTTAAAATCAGTTTATCGCTATGCATTACCGATTTTAAGGCATAACCGCCAGCAGGCGACGCTATTTATTATTTCTTCGCGGATTAAAACACAGCCACAAAAATGGTCAGCGCATGACTTACAATTTATGAATAAACAAGAGATAAAAGATAGCCGAGACGTTTTTAATATCCAATCTCATACTCACTTTTTACATCGTTTAGATAATCATAATTCACCCATTTTATTTAGCCGGAAAGAACATACGATCATGTTGGATTTCAAACGGTCGATGAGAATTCTAAGCCGTTTCGAACCTGAGCAGCGTTACCTTGCATATCCATTTGGTGGTTATAACCAATCAGCGATGGATGCGGCTAAAGATGCGGGGCTACATCTTGCCGTCACGACCATTCAAGGAAAAGTTAAATTGGGGGATAACCCTTTTGCGCTCAAACGTTTGTATGCTTTTCGGACTGACCCATTAGAGAAATTTGCTCAGATGGTAGGTAATAGTGAAAAAAGCGTCATAAATCAAAATATTATTATCGACAGATAATCAATATAGCGAAGTAAGCACTGGGTTGTTTGGCTCAGTGCTCATCCGCTTGCTTGCCCGTTCCCATCTCTTTTAAAAATTGTTGTTGGTAAACAAACAATTCTTTCGCGCTAATACAATGATAATCCATCGAAAACTGTTCGGCGGTTTGTTCAATTATCTTAGCAAGTGCAGGGTAATGGCGGTGGTTCCAATTCGGAAATAAATGATGTGTAAGATGTAAGTTTAACCCGCCTAACCAATAGGTTAGCCAACGAGGTGTGGTTTGCCAATCATAAGTGGTTGAAAAAGTATGAGTATAAAAACCATGTGGCATATTGCCTTCTTTGGGGGGCGTATAAAAAGTTGCTTTCGCCCAATGGGTGCCAAGTATTAATACAACAAATACGAGGGAGGCAAGCATTTGGCTAAATAAGTAAGTGAGTAGCAAGGTACCTAAACTGATATCAGTGATAACAAACGCAGGTATGACTATTGCAACAATCAAATGTAGTAACTTAGCCAATAAAAATGCCCCAATACCACGACGGCCTTGATGGCGCATATGCGGGGCGACGCGCGTCAAATGAAATCTATCCATCCAATCAAAGAACCAAATCAATGCAGGGAAAGTCATTGCGGCAATTAATGGCCAATACAGATGCTGAGCTCGCATAAACGGGTACCAGCGCTGATAAGGGGTTTGGCGCAAGACAAAATTTTCTTCGATATCTAAATCATAATGACGAATGTTGGTGTGAGCATGGTGAAAAATAATATGCCTGACTCGCCAACATTCAGGGTCTAAACCCAACGGAATAGTGACCCAAAAATTGAGCCAATAATTGGCTTTGGCCTGCTTGAAAATCGCATTATGGGAAGCATCATGAACTAAGTTAATCGCCAATAACAATGCGAAGCAGATAAATAGGGGGTAAAAAATAAAAAAAGCCCAAGACGCGTTAACACACAGCGCTATGCCGTAACTGCCTAGGCAGCACAAGATTAAAACCAAGCTTTTTAAATAAAAGCGTAAGTCAGCAAACCGGTGATCTGCACGCTGTTGTAAATAGTGTTTAGCGGCCTTGTTCAACGCTTTTTGGAACGCTTGATCATGGCGGTGTTGGTAGCCTAACGGCCTTAGCTGCTCAGGCGACATCACGCACCTGTATGGGTTTTCGGCCGATACCAAGTAACATTAATAAACTATGCAGCCACAGAGCCGTGGTAAAAATTACCCAAAATGGCGTTGTCCATTGCCAAATAAATAAAATGCAAATTAATAGTAAGCAAGCGATAAAAAACCAGCTCATCAGGCCAATTTTGCGGCCATCTGAAATACCTGATAGTGCCACGGTACCTAAGGCTAATAAGATAAATAAAATCACTTGCTGTTGAGTCGTTCCCTGATAACCATAGCCATAAATATAGACATAACCAATAACTAGGCTAAATAGGAGAAGTGTTCCCATTACTAATGCGATTTGGTTCACGCGAAATAATGGTGCGGGTTTTTCCTTGGGTTGACTGCGACGTTTAATGATACGCCAAAAAGGTAAATTACTATCAATAAATGGGTTTTCAGAAGCGGGAGCCCCTTTGATGCCAAAATGGTGTTCCGTTTCAGGTAATTTGGAAAACGTACCAAACAGTTTGTCCCAAAAAATAAAACTGCCACCAAAATTACGGTTGGAATAGTGCCCTTCTTTCACATGGTGAACTCGGTGGTGTTGTGGCGTTACCATAAATTTCTCCAACCAACCCAAACGCGGGATCAGCGCACTGTGGTTAAAAAATTGAATGGTATAGTGCAATATTGAAACGGTGATAAACACTTCTAAAGGGATCCCCATTAGCGCCAGCAACATAAAGAATGGGATTGATGTGAGTGATGAATACCACGAATTACGCACGCCTAATGATAGGTTATAGTGCTCCCCTTGGTGATGTACCACATGAACGGCCCATAAAACACGGTAAGTATGGTGTAAACGGTGTAGCCAGTAAAAGCCAAAGTCCCAAGCAAAAATCGTAAACACCCACACCAGTGCGGTTGGCCAGTTTTCAACGAGATTGAATGAGTAGTGGGTCACGACAAAGCCGTAACAAAAAATCTCTAACCCTCTAAACAGCCACAGCATAATATGGCCAGAGTTCAGGTTGAACACCAATTCTTGCCAGCTAACGGTTCCTTTTTGTGTTTTGGCTATCACCAAACCTTCTGCGACCACAACCGCTAACATGAAAACAATCGGAAAGGTTAATTCATTCATTAGTGTTTCTCTTTAAGACAAACTTCGCAGTGTGAACAATCACTAATGCTCCACAAGCGGTGAGTGCGCCAGTGACCACATCAATAAATAAATGGCGTTTTAACACCAATACAGAAGCACAAATAGCAAGGGCCCAAATTACGGCTAGAACCGTGCGAAATTTTTGTTGTGTTGACCATAATGCATTCAGTACGACGAGAGTCAATGAGACATGTAGAGAAGGTAGTAAATTTTGTGGGCTATCAATATTCATTAAAGCAGATAAAGCCAGTCCGGATAAGGTTGATAAGTCGTAATCGTGGTATAGCATAGTCGTGGGGTAGCACAAATAAACAGCCCCAGAAACCAGCGCACAGAGTTGCATGGCATACATAAGTGGGCGCGCTTTTCTTAGGGGACAGAGAAAATACCCAAGTGGGATAAACAGAAAAAAGGAGAGGTAAAGCCAGATGGCATCGGGGGAAAATGGGACGGCATTATCTAGTTTACTAGGGAGTAAAATATGAGCTTGCCCAGTCACTTGCCCGGTATATTGGTAAACAATACCTACGGTTCCCCAGCCGAGTAGGCAATAAATAAAGCGAGTGAATAATTCCCTGTTGTTCATTTTACTTCCTTACGGGTTATACGTCGCTTTTTAACCGAGAGTGCTTGCGTAATAGCGGCTGATGATAATTGCCAATCTAATTGCGTAATATCAACGTGTTGGCTTGCAAAGTAACTTGCTAGCTGTTGCTGGCAATGGGATAACTCCATGGGAGAGCATTCAGCCTGTAAATATAATGAGTTGCCTTGCTGTGTTAAGCGAAAATCAGCAGTAACAGGTAAGTGATTCACAATAACCCGCGCACAGGGATCTGCAAAAATAGTCACCATTTTGCCGTTATAACCCGGAAGTTGAAGCAAATCATCACAGCGACCCTCAATCCGTTCTATCGCCATTTCAGGGGAGCCACATGGGCAGGTGTTTTTTTTCACCACTAACACATCATCCAGTTGATAACGAACGATAGGCTGTGTTTTACGGGTAAAATCCGTAATAATCGGCGAAAAACGGTTATTATCAAGCCAATTAGGCTCAATATGCACAAACGCTTCATTTAAGTGTAAAGTACCATGAGAACAAGTACAGCCTAAAAAACCTTCCGTTGCTTGGTAGACCTCTCCAACATTGGGGAAGCAATCCTGTAATTTTTGTTTATCATGGGGTTCTAATACTTCAGCCACGGAAATGACTTTCTGCACATTTAGTTGAAGTTTCTGTTGGTTAATGGCGTCAGCTATTGCGCATAGCACTTGGGCTGGCGCAACAATAATTGATGGTTGATATTGTTCAAGTGCAGTAAGTTGCAGGTCAAAATCTGCAAAAAGGTCATAAAAACGCAGTGAAATCCAACGGTTATTGACACTTTCATACAGGTTATTATTAGCACGTAAAAATAGAGCAACACGTTCACCACTAAACAGACTTTTAGGCAGCATTTTAGCTAACATGCTGCCAGACCAAACATTTTGTTCTTCTGGGCTAACAACGAAAAGGCCTCGACGGCCTGAGGTTCCAGAGGACAACCCGACACTGTAGCGCCCTACTTTAGGGGCAAAATCCCGAGATTGCTCACTTTTTTGTGCACATTCTAGAAGTTTTTGGCTAGAAAGCCTGGCGGTATTCATCTCATCAAAATTATCCATCATGACTTGTTTATTCATAATGGGAAAATTAGATAATGGCTGATTGATATATCGCTGAAAGTAAGGGCTTTTCGATAACACTTTGCGCTTAAAATGTGCCAAACGTTTTTGTTGATAAGCTTCTAGCTCGTCACGGTTGCGAAACGTCAAATGACGAGCGCGCCAGTAATGCCAAAGCATCGAGAGGATCACAATAAATCCCCTTCGTGGCACAGTTGGATAACCACATTGCGTTTATCAATTTCATGTAATTTATTGAGTGTTTCGTAATAAGCCTGCTTATCATCCATGATGATATTGGCAATGGCCATAGGGCCGCGCAATTCACGGTAATTAGTGGGAGACCATGCTGCGTCACCTGCGAGCAATATCCAGCCTGAGTCAGTTAGTACACACAAACCAATATGCCCTGCAGCATGCCCAGGGAGCGGCACAATGAATAACGTCTTCTGTTGATTTACCGCATAGCCTTCGCCCAAAACTTGTAATTCATTAGGTAACGCCACCTTTGGGAAACCTTCATAAAATACAGTACGTTGTTCAAAGTCTTCTGGTAGAAGACCACTGACAAAGGCATTTTTCAATGCAGCAAACCCTGTTAAAGGGCGTGTTTTAGCCCAGCCATCTCCTGAGCAAATAATGGGGATGTCAGGGAAGTCACGTAGCCCCGCGATATGGTCACCATGAAAATGGGACAAAATCACCCCATTGATATCATTAGGTTTTAAGCCATCATTAGCCAATTGATTGACAAGGGCGTCTTTGCTTTCGAAATACACTGGGGTAACGGTTCGATATAACCGCATAATGCCATGGCGCGTATGATCATAAAAATGGGTGGCATAACCCGTATCAAATAGCCAACGCTGGTGTTCATCTTCAATCAGCCATGCTCTTGCTGGGAATTTACAGGATTTAAAACTAGCACCTTTTAAAGCCACACAGCCTGGATGTGTGCAGTAACCCACCTCATATTGATGAATTTTTAGCATGGGTTCTCCTGTTGTTTCAGCCATTTAGCCGTCAAATGAATACCTTGTTGCATACTATATAAAGGATAGTAACCCAGTTCTTGCTGTGCTTTTTGGTTATCTAATGTCATGGTGAAATAGGCTGCGCCAAGGCTATAGCGAGTGAGTAATGGTTCTTTTCCCGTTAAATAGCCAATGGCTTCTAATAGGCTGGCAATAACATACAGTAAAGGGTAAGGGGCTGAACGAATTTCGCAATCTAAGTTTAGCTCACTAAATAACTGATTTAATGTCTGTTTTAGTGCTTGGGGCTGTTGGTTGGTAATATTATAAATGGCGCCATTAGGGAGCACTTCTTTGAAAGTCGCCAACTGCATGCTGTGAACCACATTTCCCACATAGGTGAGGTCAAAATGGTTATTTCCCCCATTAGGTAACACCAGTTTTCCCTTGCGTGATTTTATTTGGGCGAGCAAACGCGGTAGCAAAACGCGGTCATGGGGGCCAAATAAACCTCGAGGGCGCAAAATAGTGTAACGAGTTGTCGGAAACTGCTTAACGCACTGCTCAATCCTAGTTTCGGCTAAATATTTTGTTCTGGCATATTGGTTAGCGAAATGTTTATTAACCGTGGACTCATGAATATTTTGCTGGTGGGTGAAATTAAAATAAATGGCTGGGGTGGAAATATGGATAAAGCGTGAGACTTTGGCTTCCCCCGCGGCGGTAGCTAAAATTTGAGTTGCATGAACATTTGTTGTCTCAAAATCTTGACGTTTGCCCCAAGGTGAAGAAAGAGCAGCGCAGTGCCAAATGGCATCACAGCCAGTCATCATCTCTTTGGCCTGTTGCAAAGAAAGCTGAGCCAGTTCACAAGGGAT
Organism: Providencia sp. PROV040; assembly: GCF_032706145.1. NCBI lineage: Bacteria > Pseudomonadati > Pseudomonadota > Gammaproteobacteria > Enterobacterales > Morganellaceae > Providencia > Providencia sp. PROV040. The sequence continues at coordinate 4,325,012 of NZ_CP120530.1, forward strand.
AAATTCAGCTCCCATTTTTACTAGCTGTTCTCCTGCTTGCGGGTTTCGCCCACAAGCGACGACTTCAAAACCTCGCCCCAGTAAGTACTCACTTGCATTTCTACCAAGGCCACTCGTGGCACCTGTGACGAGGATCTTCATGGCACTAATACCATGGCGCACAGCGCTAACCCAGCGGCAGTGCCAATTAGCATGGCACTGGGCTTTTCATAGAAACGGCCTGTGATAATTGCTTCGTGTAATGCTGAAGGGATAGAGGCCGCAACTTGGTTCCCACGATGGGAGTAGATATCGACTAATTGCTCTGTTGTTACGCCCACACGTTGGCGCATATGTTCTAAAGAAAGATGGCTTGCTTGGTGTGGGATCACGGTACCAATTTGTTTGAGTTGTATACCTGATTCACTGAAAACCTGCTGCATAAAATCTTCAATCAAAGAAGATGCGAGGCGAAACAGTTTTTTCCCCTGCATATGGAACAGAAAATCATCATCAATCATCCCTGCGCGTGGGTTGCGTCTTGTGCCACCTGCGCGAATTTCACAAAAATCAATGCCTGCGGTATAAGTGGTGTGTGTGTAAGAAATAATTCCACTATTCCCATCCCCTTTTTCCACAACAACACAAGCTGCACCATCACCAAAAATCAACGATGATTCTTTATCTTGCCAATCAATACCACGCGAGGCGATATCCGCAGAAACAATTGCAATGCGTTGATAAGCACTGGTGGCTAATAACCCCGCAGCAACCTGTAGCGCAGTGATAAAGCTTATGCAACTTGAATTAACATCAAAGCAGGCAATCCCTTGATTTAAATTTGATTGTTCAAGGATATGCGCTGCGGAGCAAGGCAAAGCTTGCACGGGAATTGCAGACGCATTAATTAGCATATCAATACTGCTTGGTACGATATGGTTCGCATGCAATGCATTTTGAATCGCCAGGGAAGCTAACACTGCTTGTGAATCGGTATGACTTGCATGGAAGCGATATTCGATACCTGAATGTTTTTCAACAAAACCTTTTGGTTTATTGAGCTTTTCATCAAGCATTGAGGAGTAAATTTTGTTTTCAGGTAGTGCCACACCAGAAGCAATGATTTTTAGTGGGGTGATTGACCTATTACCAGACATATAAGTAGTGCCTATCTCATCATAATATTGACAATAAATATCAAAGTTCAAATATTTAATATATAGGAATTACGGAGAGGAATTACGGAATTATTCTGATTCACTCTCTCTTGAAAATGTTCCATAAACTTCATCAATCAATTCATTGATGGTGTTTTGCCATAATTTAGGCAATGAAGCCTGCCATACCACATCAATCCCCCATTGGGCTTGTTCACAATGTTGAATTGGAATAAAGCGGATATCTTTTGAGCTAATATTTCTTGCACTATAGGGTAAAAGACTTATGCCAACCTCAGCGGCTACAAGGGCAATTAATGTTTGAATATCATTTGCTTCCTGAGAGGGTGTAATTGATAAGCTTTCATATTGTAGGTAGCTCTGAATTTGCTTATGAAGCTTTGAACCACGCTCTGCGCGTAATAACAATAAAGGAAAATGGGTTAGATATTCTTTCATTGATAATAAAGAGACCGATTTTTGTGCTACTGCTAAGGCAAGAACTTCAGATTTTAATGTTTTGCTCTCTAAGTTATCGGTTGCTTTAAAAGCAAATTGACGAGTAAAAGCAATATGCAATTCATGGGCTTGTAGCTGTTTCTCCATTTCGTGAGAAGGCATATCATCCAGTTGGATTGGAATATTTGGTAATTTTTCACGTAGCCGTGCCACAAAGAAAGAGGCTTCTTGAAATGTTGATATACCAAACCCGACGGTTAACTTTATAGGGGGCTGTTCTCGAAGCACTGCGGATTGGTGTAAAAATTCAGTGGTTTGAGTGAGTACTTGTTGTGCATAGGGAAAAAGTATTTTCCCATGAGGAGTCAATATTGCACCATGACGTCCCCGCTCAAATAGTACTATATCCAATTGTTTCTCAAGAAGTTGAATTTGTTTTGTTAAAGCTGGCTGACTAATATATAGGCGTGATGAAGCTTCGCGGTAATTTTTTGTCTCTGCGAGAGTGATAAATGCACGGAGTAGTCGAGTATCCATAGTTGTTAGCCAGTTCCTGATAATAGAAGACGCTATAACATTTCTATTATGAATGCTATAGCGAGCCATTGACTTTAACTATTATTGCTTTTCTTGATGATAAGGGGAATTCTTAGAAGCAAAACGGACATGGCGAATATCCGTTTCGTAACCCAGAGTTTCAGTGATGATTCGGTAGAGCTCAGGGCGTCTTCCGGTTAACCAGCGACGGCCATTCGAGGTAGGCAATAAATCTAATTCAAGATCCGCGATGACGATATCATCATCTATTGCGCAGCTTTCTTTAATTACTCGCCCGTAAGGGTCTATGATCATGGCGTTTCCGGTTCGAATTTCATCATCATCTAAGCCAACTCCATTACTAAATAAATAAAACACGCCATTATCGTGGGCTCTGGAGGGTAACCAGCGCATTAGCCATCCGCGCCCATGTTCCCCTTGACATGCATCTAATAATGCTTGAGGATTTTGTTTTCTATTTTCCCAGAGACGAAGGTCGAGCGGTTTCATGCCATGAGGGCTACTCGAATGAGTTCCACCTGTTTGATGGGGGGCAAGAATAATATCTGCACCAAGTAGCGCGTTGACGCGTGGATTTTCAATTAAGTTATTATCCCAGCAAATTAAAATACCAACTTTTACTTCCCATGGCGTATCGAAAACAGTGTAATTGTCTCCGCTATGAATGGCGGGGTGCTCAAAGGCATGTAATTTACGATGAGCGTGGTATTGGCCATCTGGCATACAAGCGACCCAAGTATTGTAGCATTTGCCATCTAACCCTTTTTCAATCAACCCAACCCCGATAATCATGTCTAATTCAATGGCCCGTTGGCGGATTAATGCTAATGACGGGCTATCATGTAAAGTTTCACTTAAAGCATAAACGGCATCATCTGGTAGCTTCGGCACGTGCCAATAACCAGTAATACACATTTCAGGTAAAACCAGTATTTTTACCTTCTGTTGGGCGGCTTGAGTAATAAACTCATGGATACGTTCTAAATTGTAGGTTTTGTCGCTAGGACGGTGTTGGAACTGGACTGTTGCAACCCGAAGCAGTGATTGTGCTGGCATCATTTTTATCTCCTTAGTTAGGGAAATAAAAACATGTTATTTGAGCTAAAAATAATGAGTTATTTTCTCATTCCATAACGATGGGTTATTGAATGAATCTGTTTGGTCATCAATATTAGCATTTTTATACATAAATTAACGTAAAAAGAGATGTTGAAATATATATAATACGGAAAAATAGCCTAGTTAAGTGTAATCTTCCTAGGTTGTCCATTTTGGTTTAAAGCGTATCAGGTCAATTATTCCTCAATGAAATGCTTTCATTTAGTGAATCAAGCATACAAATGCTCTTTATTCTCGGTATTAAAAGCACAAATTTAACCTAAGCTATATGTGAAACATACAATAATAGTAAGCACTTACCTTGTTGTTTTGACTGATTTCTTGTGAAAGTGCGAGGTAAAACTCTTGTTTTACTCGTTTTATAGCTCCCTGTAGTGCAATTATTATGTTTTCTTTTTGTTATATTTCATTTTTACCTTGTTGATCTGCAATAGACTTTTGTGTTTTGTTACAATTGGAAACAAGTATAACATATTGTTATTTATACGTTATTTTTGTTGGTGATTGTTGTTTTTTACTCGAAATGTGAGTTATCGATGGCTATCAATATTGTTATTACTCTTAATATGAATAACTTGATTTATTTATGAGTAGATAGCGACCAATAAAAAAAAATTGCAGTTTTTTATATCCTATAACTCTTATTGTGAGTAATTAAAAATACTATTAAATTAAATTAAATTAAATGATAAGAATAAAAAAACCATTGTTAGTTGTTTTTTTGAAGCAAACATTAAAAATGTAAAAAATAAATTAATTTATAAAAATAAGTATATAAAAATACTTAGGAATCAATGAATACCATATAAAATTAATTATAAATGCCTTCATTCCATTATAAATTAAGGCGTTGTTATATTTTTGGATGTTACCATTGATAGTGGTAATTTATTATTTTTCTTTAATATCAATTAGTTGTATATTATTTGTTTATTTCAAAAAGAATAATAGCTAATATGAATTATGTGTTTTTTATCTTATATGATAATGCAAACTAAAAAAATGAAATATTGATAGGTTTCAGTGGCTTTAATTTATTCTATCGATCGTTACAAACAGTTTTACTTTTATATATTGAAAACTATAATTAACTCAAATTTCGTGTTTTAATTGGTTTGTTCTTTTTTGATTTTTTATATAATCAGTGCAATTTATTATGTGAAATTTTTTGATTTGTAATATAATTTAGCCATTTAATATTTTAGGTTATTTTGGGCTATTGTTGATGATAAATGTAAATCGTATAGTAGGCAGAGAGATTAGAAAAAGAAGAAAGCATTTAGGGCTTTCAGGCATCGAATTAGCTAATCTTGTTGGTGTTAGCCAACAACAGATTTCACGTTATGAAAGGGGTGAGTGCAATATAAATATTGAAAACTTGCACACCCTTGCTAACGCTTTAGATACAGAAATGATTTGCTTTTTTATTGATGATGTTTTTATCAATAAAGAAAGTAATTAATTTAAAAAATTAAGAGTAATCTAATTATAAAAATATTCATATTTAAAGTTAACTAAATATCTAAAAAAATAAAAATGTAGTGTTTTTATTTTTTTAGTAAAAATCTAACTTTCTTATTTTTACCTTTACATTCTCAGCAAATAAATATCAACCTAGTAATTTATTGATTATTAGGTGATTGGTACATCTGTCGTCTTTTTATAGGAAAATATAAATGAAATTAACTAAGATTGCATTAGCTACAATTATCGCTTCTTCATTTGGTATTGCACAGGCAGCACCTGTAGATCAAGGTAGTGGTGTCATCAATTTTACTGGTAAAGTTATTAATGCACCTTGCTCAATCCCAGGTGACGGTACAATTAACGTTGACCTCGGCCAAGTTGCAAATAAAGTATTAGAAACGGGTAACAAATATAGCCAAAGCGTTCAATATAATATCCAGTTAGAAAACTGTGATTTAGGTGAAGTTAAAGATGCTAGCGATGTAGTTGTCTTCCCTGCAGTTAGCAAAGTTAAAGTAACTTTCACGGGTACTCCAGATACTACAGCAAAAGAATTACTGGCTAATACAGGTACTTCTAAAGGTGTTGGTGTTCGTTTAATCAACGCAGATGGCGCAACAATGAAAGTTGGTGATACCAGTGTTGAGCTGCCATTAGCGGATGGTCCAAATAAATTAGTATTCAGTGCACGTGTTGAAGCAAATGGTAGCAAAGTTGAAACTGGTAGCATCATTTCTCAAGCAACTTACGCTTTAAACTACCTGTAATTTTTTATTTAAAATAACAGGCATGTATTTGCCTGTTATTTTTCTTTCTTTATTTTTATTTTTCTTACAGGGAACATCATGTCTCTATTTCCTCAGTTTAAAATAAATAAAATATTATTTTCGATTGCTTTGGCATTTTCCTTTTCTGGAATGTCTAATGCAGTGGAATTTAATATGAATATTATTGATGCTAAGGATAGAGATAATATTGACTTAAGTCAGTTTTCTAACCCAGACTTTATTCCTGCAGGTGAATACCTAACGGATATTACATTAAATGGTCGAAAATTATCAGGGCAATATTTAATTAAATTTATTGAAGAGAGTAAAGATACCTCAACACTCTGTGTTACACCAGAGATGGTAAATATTTTTGCATTAAAAAAGAAAGTTAAGGAAGAACTTCTGCAAAATAATAATGGCCAGTGTATTGAGCTATCTAAAAATTTAGATATTAATTATCGCTTTGACAAAGCCAACCAGAATATCTTATTTTCTATTCCTCAAGCTTGGTTAGAATATGATGACCCGTACTGGGTTCCACCTTCCCAATGGGAAAATGGAATTATGGGTGCATTTCTTGATTATAACCTGTTTGCCAACTATTCCGCTCCTAAAAATAATAGTGAAACATTCAGTGGTAGTAGTAACGGTACCGCTGGCGTTAACTTAGGGGCTTGGCGTTTCCGCGCTGATTATCAATATCAATATAATCGCTCCCAAGGTAAAACGAATGAACGGTTTGATTGGACTCAGTTATATGCCTTTCGTGCTTTGCCTCAAATGGGTGCAAAAGTTTTACTTGGTGAGTCTTATTTGAAGACTGACTTATTTGATAGTTTTCGCTTTATAGGGGCATCTATTTTTAGTGATAATCGAATGCTTCCACCGTCACTACGTGGTTACGCGCCTCAAGTGACGGGTATCGCTAAAACGAATGCAATGGTGATTATTTCACAGAATGGGCGTGTGATTAAACAAGTTAAAGTTGCTCCAGGGCCATTTAATATTCAAGATATTACTGAAGCGGTGCAAGGCACTTTAGATGTCACCATTGAGGAAGAGGACGGTTCAAAAACCACTTATCAAGTGACGGCGGCATCGCTGCCATTTTTAACTCGTCAGGGCCAACTGCTTTATAAATTTACTATGGGTAAATCTGACCCATTTGGCCGCTCGCAGAAAGTTGACCCTAAGTTTATTGTAGGGGAAGCTTCCTATGGTTTATTTGGTGACACATCCATCTTTGGCGGGTTAATTGCTACGGTAGATAATAACAATTACCAAGCGATAAACTTAGGAATAGGGCAAAACATGAATATGTTTGGCGCTATTTCCTTTGATATTACTCGCACTCATGCAAATGTAGATAATTTTGGCTCTTATTCGGGTAACAGCTACCGTTTAAATTATTCTAAACGTTTTGAATCTACCAATTCGCAGGTCACATTTGCAGGTTATAAGTTTTCTGAAAAAGAATTCTTAACTATGCCTCAATACATTGATGCAGCGAATGGTGTGCTTGATTTTAGACGTGACAAAAACGTGTATACCGCATCTTTTAACCAATATATCAGCCCGTTGGACTTAACTGTCTATTTTAATGCTTCTCACCATCAATTTTGGAATAGTGAATCTACAACAAACTTTGGTATGAGTTTTAGTAAGCTATTTAGTATAGGGCAAATTAAAAACATTTCCGGCACCTTATCACTTAATAAAATTAAATATGAAGAGACGGATGATAATCAAATTTATCTTTCTTTCTCCGTGCCACTTGAAAATGGTGCTTCAGTCAGTTACGACGCTCAATATGCAGATAATGACCATAGCTTTGGCCAATCGGTAGGTTATTACAGCCCGAACGAGAATAATAACTACTGGAGTATGCGTGTTGGTGGTGACCAGCACAAACTTGGACGTGCTGAGCCAAATATCAGCGGTAGTTATCAATATTCATCGCCTTATGGCGTATTGAATGTTAATGCGACAGAAAATGTGAACTCATATCGTGCTTTTGGCGGTAGTTGGTATGGCTCCATGACAGCAACGAAATATGGCGCAGCTATGCACCGTAACGGGACTAACAACGAACCTCGAGTGATGATTGATAGCGACAATGTCGCTGGGATTTCTATTAATAATGGCGAATCTGTCACGAACCGATTTGGGATTGGTGTTGCGACAAGCTTAAATAGTTTTTCTAATTCAGATGTTTACATTGATATGAATACACTGCCTGACGATGTGGATGTCAATGACAACATTATTGGTAAAACATTAACTGAGGGTTCAATTGGTTTTCAGAGAATAAAAGCGAACCAAGGAAAACGTATTTTAGCCGTTATCCGTTTGAATAATGGGAATTATCCACCGCTTGGTACCAGTGTGACTGAGTTAAGTACAGGAAGAGAAGTCGGAATTATTGCAGATAGTGGTGTTGCTTATTTAACGGGTGTGGCTCCAGAAGAAAGCTACATAGTGAAATGGGCTGCTGGCGCAAACCAATGTAGTTTGAATTTACCTAATATTGCCGAAAAAAATCAGGGGAAAGTCCTGATCCCTTGCCAATAAAGGAATGATGTATGAGTAAAAAGTATGTAGTAGCTTTAGGATTTTCATTAGTTTTTGTCGGCATGCAAGTTGCGTCTGCTGCGATTAATATTGACCGTACACGGATCATTTTTCCAGGCAAAGATAAATCAATCAGTTTGGTTATTAATAACCAAAGCAAAACAATGCCCTACTTAGCTCAATCTTGGATGGAAGATGAAAAAGGGAATAAGGTTTCTGAACCTTTTACAGTTTTACCTCCAATGCAACGCGTTGAGCCGAATGCTAAAAACCAAATTAAAATTATTAAAACAGAGGGAATAGATGCTCTTCCACAAGATAGAGAATCTCTGTTCTATTTAAATGTGCGTGAAATTCCACCGGTGACAGATAAAGAAAATGTCGTACAGATTGCGATTCAAAGCCGTCTCAAAATGTTTTATCGACCACCTCAAATCGAAAATAACAGCGATAAAGTATGGGCTAAAGAGCTGAAATATACGCACACAGGTGGGCAATTACTTATTGAAAATCCAACTAAATATTATGTGACATTGGGTTATCTCAGTAATAATAACCAGAAAAATTTTCCTGGTTTTGAAAGTGTGATGATTGCCCCGCTTTCCAAGGAAAGTGTTCCCGTACCAGCAAGCAGTTTTAATCAGTTATATACCGGTTATATGGATGATTACGGTGGTATGAAAATGTTGACTTACCAATGCGCTGCGTCGACCTGCCAGCTGTCAAAAGAGAGCCAATAGGATTTTAGATATGAGAAATTGCTACTTTTCAATATGTCTTTTTATGCTATCTCTATGTGGAAGCCAAGCTTATGCAGATAGTAGCATGATGAGAGGTGATCTTAATTTTACGGGAAATGTGGTGGCATTGCCTTGTAAGATTTCATTTTACTCGATAGATCAAAATATTGAATTAGGACCAATATCTCTGAATTACTTTAATGAAATTGGAGACAGAAGCCCTAAGCATGAAATCAAACTAAAGTTTGATGATTGTATTTTTCCAAAACGCAATCGCGATGATAGGGTTCCGGTTGTTCGGATCATGTTTATTTCAGAACCAACTGAAAGTACAGACCGTAATTTATTTGGTGGTAAAACCATTCTAAATGGTTATGGGATTCGATTAATGGATAAAGATGGCAATATTGTCCCCAATGGTGAATACCGTAGTTATCCAATCTATTTTGATGATAACCAGCAAATTACGATTTATTCCATGCTAGAGAGTTATCTACCAAGAAATGAATTAACAGTGGGTAATATTAAAACGCAAATTACCTTAAATATTACTTACATATAAGGTGTATAAATCATGATACACAAGTTTATTCAAAAATATGGTTTTTATATTTTATTTCTATTCGTTTTTATTAGCCCAAAAACCTTTGCATTAGATTGTGTGGAAAAGGGGACTGGAGTCGTCGAAAAACCCGCAGTTCCTGTAGGTCAATTGGCCATTCCTGCTGATACAACGGCAGGTTCTATTATTTGGCAATCCGACCCTTTAACAGTAACCGTTTATTGTGACAATGTACTTGGTAATGCTGTTGACGTTGTTCATATGTATTTTAATCCGAAATCTCAAAAACTTGGGACAGGGTTATTACTAGGCGCGAATTACCAAGGCCAACAATTGGAACAAAATGAGCAGCGTGTCAACTTAGGGACTCCACCTATTCGCCGCGGAGAGAATGTCACGGTAACAGTGACTTTTACACTATATATCAAAGTGACGGGTATTGTTCCTCCTTCAGGTAACTACACAGGGGATAACCAATTTACGGTTTTCCAGTTTGATGGAAGTGGTGGGATAAACCATACCAATGGTGCAAAAAACTTGAAGTATTCTATTACTGGGTTACGAGGTATTCGCTTTCTCAAGTGTGGGGCTGATATTAAAGTTTACCCAGAGTCACAGCAAATTGACTATGGTCAGTTAATGATCACTGAGCTTAATCAAGGAAAAGAGTTTAAAAAAGATTTTCAGATACAAGCGGTGAAGCGGGGCTGCTTAGATAATTTTTCCATGAATATTAACTTCGAAACTACAGACCCGTTAAATGGAGAGTATGCCATTGATCTAAAAAATGGGACTAATTTAATTATTTCGGATGATAAAGCGGAAAAAATAAAATTTAATTACTTCCAGTTTTTCGGAACACTCCCCTTAGGGAGTACATCGATTACACGTGACTACAGTGCGACGGTTAAAAAGGTGGGAGCGGTAAAAACAGGACCATTTAGCGCCTCAACGATTGTCCGTATTAACTATTATTAACATTAATCCGAAGAGATGGCTAAAAATACATGATGAAAATCAATATATTGATTTTCGGCTGATAACGCAAAGCGGGAAAAATCACACTGTTATCCCACGTTGTCAACAACCAAAGAGCAGGCCAAAAGCCTGCTCTTTGTTATGTTACATCGTTATGTAGTGATATAGGCTAACGAAATTTAGCGCATTCCTTTGCGCTAGAGTGGCAAATCTTATTTAACGCATTTACTGCAAGTCTCATTTTGGACTTGTTCAAAGAAGTTATTGCCTTTGTCATCAACGAGAATGAATGCAGGCAGCCCCTCAACTTCCATTTTCCAAATTGCTTCCATTCCTAATTCTGGATACTCAAGGCAATTTAAACTTTTCACATATTCTTGAGCGAGAATCGCAGCTGAGCCACCGATACTACCTAAATAAAACCCTCCGTGTTTTTTACATGCATCAGTTACCGCCTGAGTTCGGTTGCCTTTCGCCAACATTAGCATGCTACCTCCGTGGGATTGGAACAGGTCAACATAAGGGTCCATGCGGTTACCGGTTGTCGGACCTAAAGAGCCGGAAACCATATCTTCTGGTTTTTTGGCTGGCCCTGCGTAATACACCATGTGGTCTTTAAAATATTGAGGCAATTCTTCGCCGTTATCTAAACGTTCTTTAAGCTTAGTATGCGCAATATCTCGAGCAATAATCAGAGGCCCGCTGAGAGAAACACGTGTTGATACCGGGTGTTTACTCAGCTCAGCCAAAATATCTTTCATTGGGCGGTTGAGATCGATATGTACCACTTTTCCTTCAGCTTGGTTACGCATAGATTCAGGAATGTATTGGGCTGGGTTATGCTCCATTTTTTCAAGCCATAAACCGCTTTTGGTAATTTTAGCTTTAATATTACGGTCGGCAGAGCAAGAAATGGCTAAACCGATTGGGCAAGAGGCACCATGACGAGGTAAACGAATAACTCGTACATCGTGAGCAAAATATTTACCACCAAATTGTGCGCCAAAACCAAGATGACGAGAAGCTTCTAATAACTCATTTTCTAGTTCAATATCACGGAAAGCACGGCCGTACTCATTACCTGTGGTTGGCAGGTTGTCGTAGTATTTTGCGGAGGCGAGTTTGGCTGTTTTCAGTGTTGTTTCCGCTGAAGTACCGCCGATAACGAAGGCAATATGGTAAGGCGGGCAAGCTGTTGTTCCTAAGTTACGCATTTTTTCAATTAAGAAATTTTTTAACTTAGCTGGGGTTAATGTTGCTTTTGTTTCTTGGTAAAGTGCTGATTTATTTGCTGAACCGCCGCCTTTGTTAACAAATAGGAAGTGATATTCATCGCCTGTGGTCGCAAAAATGTCAAACTGTGCTGGCAGGTTTGTGCCAGTATTGACTTCATTAAACATATCTAGCGGTGCATTTTGAGAAAAACGCAGGTTTTCGTGTTGGAAGACGTTATAAATCCCTCGAGAAAGGTACTCTTCGTCATTGCAGTCTGTCCAAACTTGCTGGCCTTTTTTCCCAACAACCGCAACTGTTCCTGTATCTTGGCAGTTTGGCAAAATACCTTTTGCAGAAATTTCAGCATTGCGAAGTAATTGTAACGCCACGTATTTGTCGTTTTCGCTGGCTTCTGGGTCTTGTAAGATAGCGGCGACTTGTTTCTGGTGCGCAGCTCTTAAAAAAAACTGGGATTCATAAATTGCGTGTTCTGCAAGGAGAGTTAATGCCTCAGGTTCTATCTTTAAAATTTGCTTACCAGCAAATTGTTCTACAGAAACATATTTATCAGAGACTTGGAAATACTCAGTTTTATCCTCAGATAATGGATAAGGTTCTTGGTAAAAAAACTCTTTATTAGCCATTTTGCTCACTCACATATTAATTTCAGTGGAATTTCCAAAGGTAATCACCCGAAGGCTTATGTTTATTCTTTAATTGATTTAACTCGAAAGATACAAAGTAAAATTTATAGATGTAATAATGAAACAAAAATCACAAAATAAGTCACTAAAAGTTACAGTTTAGATTGAAATTATATCAATTTGATTATTATATTCAAAGAGATGCAAAGAATAATATGATATTGGTTAAATTTATTGAGATAAAAAATAAGGATTAATGAAAATTAGATTTAAATCACATAATAATATTATCAACTACGACTTTAATTATTTGTTATAGATGTTACCAGTTATTGCCTTTGTTCTATATATAATCACGATATATATCTACTGGATATAACTACCATCAAAACTCGACGAGTTAGTTATGGTAAAGGCTTATTGTATTTTTATCTCGCATGAAGTTTTAAAATTTATATCATTAAATATATGAATTAAAAAATTAAAAATAATAAAAACTATTAATTCCATAATTATTATTATTTTTATTGTGAATTGTTTTAACTCTATGAATTTCATTGAATTTGACTTAAGTTTTATCTTCGAATGTATCATGTAAATCTATAGATATGGACAGACTGATTCTATATATCGCTATGTCGCTTATTTTTCTCAAAAATCTGTTTTATTTATTGAGAATTCATAATGAAAGGCAAACGAAGTTGTGAAAATGGCTTTCAATTTGCAAAAACAGTGTTTATCATGCATGCCTTATGAAGTTTAAATGGCGCTACTGGTTTTGGGCTTTGCTGGGGAAATTATTTACTTATGTTACTTAAGTTGACAGAGTAAACCTCCGACAAGCTTATACAGTCTTTAACGGTGGCGGTTCTATCTGCATTATTCCTAGGGATAGAGTGTATAATAAATGACTGAGACAACCTCTCTGACACCACTCATTGAATTAAAATCTTTAAGTAAAGGTTTTGATGGCAAACAAATTATTTCTGAGCTTGACTTAACCATTCAGAACGGTGAGTTTTTGACCATTCTGGGGCCTTCTGGTTGCGGTAAAACGACTGTTTTACGTCTTATTGCAGGGCTAGAAGATGCCGATGGCGGTCAAATTATTCTTGATGGTCAAGATATTACGGATATTCCAGCGGAAAACCGTTTTGTAAATACCGTCTTTCAAAGCTACGCTTTATTTCCTCATATGACAGTCTTCGACAACGTGGCATTTGGCCTGCGCATGCAAAAAACGCCTGCGGCTGAAATTCAAAAGCGTGTCGACCAAGCCTTGCGTATGGTGCAGCTAGAAGATTTTGCTGAGCGTAGACCCAACCAACTATCTGGTGGTCAACAACAACGCGTGGCGATAGCCCGTGCGGTAGTGAATCGCCCGAAAGTCTTACTACTGGATGAATCATTGTCTGCGCTTGATTATAAACTGCGCAAACAAATGCAAAATGAGCTAAAAGCGCTTCAACGAAAACTGGGGATCACGTTTATTTTTGTGACCCACGACCAAGAAGAAGCCTTGGCCATGTCGGATCGTATCATTGTGATGCGTGAAGGGAAAATTGAGCAAGACGGTACTCCTCGCGAAATCTATGAGGAACCGAAAAATCTGTTTGTAGCTCAATTTATTGGTGAAATTAATATTTTTGATGCGAAAGTATTGTATCGCATTGATGATAAACGTATTCGAGCCAATGTTGAAGGGCATGAATGTGATATTTTCACTGAGCTCTCTGTCAAAGAAGGGCAACACGTCAGTGTGTTATTACGTCCTGAAGACTTGCGCGTTGAAGAAGTGAATGATGCAGATAACCATCCGGGGCTGATTGGCTACGTTCGTGAGCGTAACTATAAAGGCATGACGTTAGACTCAGTGGTTGAAATGGAAGATGGCAAAATTGTCATGGTTAGCGAATTCTTTAATGAAGATGACCCCGATGTCGACCACTCCCTTAACCAAAAAGTTGCTGTGACTTGGGTTGAAAGTTGGGAGGTAGTTCTGGATGATCATTCGTAAACATAAAATTTTGCAGAACGTTATTATCACTGGGGTGGTCGCCTGGCTGCTGCTATTCGTCTTCTTGCCTAATATCATGATTATTGGCACTAGCTTTTTGACGCGTAGCGACACCAACTTAGTTGACTTAGTTTTTACGTGGGATAACTACGTTCGCTTGTCTGACCCGATGTATGCAGAGGTCATGCTGCACTCGCTCAATATGGCGGTGATCGCAACCTTTTTCTGTTTAGTTATTGGCTATCCATTTGCCTTTATATTGGCAAAGCTACCTAAACGGGTGCAACCTTTGATGTTGTTTCTGTTAATTGTGCCATTTTGGACCAATTCATTGATTCGTATCTATGGGTTAAAAGTTTTTCTCAGTACCAAAGGGTACTTAAATGACTTTTTACTGTGGGTTGGTGTTATCGATAAACCGTTGAAAATTATGTATACACCTGAAGCCGTCATACTAGGTCTCATTTATATATTGTTGCCGTTTATGGTGATGCCGCTGTATTCAAGTATTGAAAAGCTGGATAAGTCATATATAGAAGCTGCAAAAGATCTCGGTGCGAATAAATTTCAACGGTTTGTGAAAATCATCATTCCTTTAACGATGCCAGGTATTATTGCAGGCTGTTTGCTGGTTTTATTACCGGCAATGGGGCTGTTCTATGTCGCGGATTTAATGGGTGGTGCGAAAAATCTACTGATCGGTAACGTAATTAAGAGCCAGTTCTTAAATATTCGTGATTGGCCATTCGGGGCAGCAACCAGCATTTTCCTCACGGTGATGATGGGGTTATTGCTGTATGTGTATTACCGAGCAGCTAAGCTTCTGAATAAAAAGGCATATGAAGAATGATCGGACGTACTCTGCGTGGTGGCTTCATGGCCATCATCTACGCTTATCTTTATATTCCAATCATCATTTTGATTGTTAATTCCTTTAATGAGTCGCGTTTTGGTATTCAGTGGCAAGGTTTTTCAACCAAATGGTATGAATTACTAGCTAATAACGATAGCTTATTAGAAGCTGCGGGGCATTCATTAACCATGGCGGTTTTGTCAGCGACTTTCGCGACAGCCATTGGCACATTAACCGCTGTTGCATTATTTCGCTATCGCTTTAGAGGAAAACCTTTTGTTGGTGGCATGTTATTTGTGGTCATGATGTCCCCTGATATCGTCATGGCGATTTCGTTATTGGTTCTATTTATGATCCTTGGGGTCTCGCTAGGTTTTTGGTCATTGCTTTTTTCCCATATTACATTCTGTCTACCCTTTGTAGTGGTGACGGTGTATGCAAGGTTAAAGGACTTTGATGTGAAGATGCTAGAAGCTGCACGTGACCTCGGTGCGGGTGAGTTTACCATCTTAAGGAAAATCATTTTGCCATTAGCGCTCCCTGCGGTTGTGGCAGGGTGGCTACTGAGTTTTACATTGTCGATGGACGATGTGGTGGTTTCGTCATTTGTTACGGGGCCAAGTTATGAGATTTTACCATTGAAAATATATTCAATGGTAAAAGTCGGGGTCTCCCCAGAAGTAAACGCATTGGCGACAGTATTGTTGATTATGTCTTTACTGCTCGTTTGTTTAAGCCAATGGGTGATGCGGGATAAATACTCGAAAAAAGCGAAATCATAAATGAGTGATGGTGTTGGTTTTTTCTATAACAGCGCCTTTTTGATGCCATACGGCGAGAGGGTGGGCTTTATTTAGCCTATAAGATATATACCCTAAATAATTCAAGTGGTTACTTGATGCATTAAGGGATAAAAACACTTTGTTGAGGGAAACTCAGTAATGAAAAAATGGTCCTATCTACTGGCAGCAGGGTTAATGGCTGCAAGTATTGGCACGGCAACTGCCGCTGACGATAACAAAGACGTACTGTATTTCTATAACTGGACAGAATATGTTCCCCCTGGTTTATTAGAGCAATTTACCAAAGAAACGGGCATCAAGGTGATTTACTCCACCTATGAATCAAACGAAAGCATGTATACCAAGTTAAAGACCTATAAAGAAGGGGCTTATGACTTGGTGGTGCCTTCTACTTATTTTATTGCCAAAATGAGTAAAGAAGGAATGCTACAAAAGATTGATCAAAGCAAATTAACCAATTTTAAAAACCTTGACCCAAACTTAATCCATAAAGAATTTGACCCGAATAATGATTATTCAGTGCCTTATATTTGGGGTGCGACAGGGATAGGTATTAATGGTGAAGCTGTTGACCCACAGTCTGTCACCTCGTGGGCGGATTTTTGGAAACCTGAGTATAAAAATAGCTTGCTGATGATGGATGATGCACGGGAAGTTTTCCAAGTTGCGCTCACTAAATTAGGTTATTCAGGTAATACGACTGATCCGAAACAAATTGAAGAGGCGTATAAAGAGCTGCAAAAATTACGCCCAAATATTTTAGCCTTTAACTCTGACAACCCAGCAACACCATTTATTGAAGGTGAGGTTGATGTGGGAATGTTGTGGAATGGTTCTGCATTCGTCGCGCGGCAAGCTGGCTTACCGATTGAAGTGGTGTGGCCAAAAGAAGGTGGGATTTTCTGGATGGATAGCTTAGCTATCCCTGCTAATGCCAAAAATGTGGAAGGGGCCCATAAGTTAATTAATTTCTTATTGCGTCCAGAAATTGCGGCTCAAGTGGCTGAATCTATTGGTTACCCAACACCAAATTTAGAAGCTAAAAAATTATTACCTGCTGAAATTGCTAATGACCCATCACTTTACCCAAGTGAAGAAGTTCTGCAAAAAGGCGAATGGCAAAGTGATGTGGGGAATACCAATATTATTTATGAAGAGTATTTCCAAAAGCTAAAAGCAGGACGTTAATTATTGTTTTAGTCGCAAGCTAAATAGGGTTTGAAGATAATAAAAAGGCATCACGATTGTGATGCCTCAGACTGCTGACAAACATATTATGTTTGGCGGCAAGTCGAATAGGTTTTGAAAATAAATTAGGAAAATCAATTTATTGATTTTCGGCTGATAACACAAAGTGGGAAAAACCACGCTTTTATCCCGCTTTGTCAACAACCTCAGGCATCACGATTGTGATGCCTTTTTTAATGGCTAACGTTTGGCATTATGACCAACAAACTTCACAAAGGTATCTGCCCACGGTTGTAGGAAATCTTTACTTTTGGGTGAAATATTACCTTGTTCATCAACCATTCCTTCATACCACTTCAAATAGCACTCTGGTTGGTTCATTGTCGGCATATTCAAAAATGCCAAGCTATTACGCAAATGTTGTTGTGCAATAGCCGTACTAATATTGCCAATAGATACCCCTAGCACTCCTGCAGGGATGCCATCCCATGAATTATCTCCCCATGGGCGAGAGCCTTGGTCAATCGCATTTTTCAATACGCCAGGCATTGAACGGTTATATTCTGGGGTGGCGAAAATAATGCCATCACAGGCTTTAATTTGAGATTTGAAATTAGCCACAACAGGAGGCACATTTTGGTCTGCATCTTGGTTATAGAGAGGGAGTTCACCAATATTGATAAATTTAAACGTGAAATTTGTGGGGAATAATTTAGTCATGGCTTTAGCGACAACTAAATTATATGAATCAGCGCGCAAACTACCCACAATGACACCAATATTGTATTGATTTGACATGATAAAACCTCTTTCACGGGGAGTTAATTAGGAATACTGCAAACCGCTATTTATTGAATAGAGCATTGTTTCACTCTCACTATTAAACATCATAATCTGAGGATGTGCAAAACTAAGTGAAATTAAAATAGATAACTAAACATCAAAAATATTTGATATTTTTAAATTAATTATGGAGTTACAACTTATCATAATTCGATATTGTGAGTCCTCTTCCACTATTTAGATTTACCCATGAACAAATCAGGGTTACTTGATTTTAGTCAAAATGAAACATACCGACTGGTCGGTATCATTCATTGCATGAATAAATCTGCTCAGCATAGAAAAAAAGATCCTATTAAGCTTCAAGTGGAGTTACTGAAAGCTGCTCGTATTATTGCTGGCAGAGAAGGGATCTCTTCACTCTCACTTAATGCAGTGGCAAGGGAAGCGGGTGTTAGCAAAGGCGGGTTAATGCACCACTTCCCAACGAAGCAAGAGCTTATTCATGCACTGTTTGTGCAATTGCTGGGGATTATGGATGAGAGAATACATACCATTATGGATAATGACCCAAATCCCTATGGGCGGTTTTCTCGTGCTTATTTGCACTATATTGGTGAGTTAAAAGAATCTGATGAAAGTTTTCAGCTCGCGTTATTGTCTTTGGCTATGCCAACTGAGCCAGTGTTACGTCAGTGCTGGCGAGATTGGGTAACCAACCATTTGGAAAAGGGGGATGAGTTCGATAACAGTTATTTAGGCGCGTTAGTGCGTTATGCGGCTGATGGGTTGTGGCTTTCGTCATTGACTGAGGGAGAAACGTTATCACAGCAAGAACGTGATGCGATTGTTAGCCGGTTAACGACAATATCATTTGAACAAATTCCATAAGTAAAAATAGCACGTAAGTAAAAATAATAGTGGTAATGATAGTGCAATTTTATTCATAAAATAAGCACATGAGGCGACAGTGAAATATAAAATCAATGCTTTCATTCTATATGATGCAGTTGATGGCACTTTATCTTTAAAAGAAGATGAGGTGGATGCACAACTGTCGATAACGGCTAATGCGTTGTTGTTTTATTTTATTCAACACAGAGGTGTTGTTTCCCGAGATGAGGTGTTAAAAGCGGTATGGGATGATAATGGATTAGTTTCATCGAACAGTAATTTAAACCAATATCTAAGTATATTAAGAAAAGCATTTCGTCCATATGGTATTGAAAATATTATTGTGACGGTGGCGAGGGGGCGATTAGAGTTTAATTCAGATGTTTCACTTGAATTAATTGATGATATTAAAATTCCTCCCTCTGAGTTAATCCCTAGCTTAAGTGAAATAGAAGAGGCTAAGGTTGTTTTATCTCCAATTCCCAAACCTATCTCTGAGCCTGTAGACCTCAAAAAAATAGAATCAACATTGACGCCAGAAAAAAAAGAAATCTGTTGGTATCTCGCTAGCGGTGTCTTTTTGCTGTGTTCCGTTTTACTCGCGGTCATGGCTTATTTATCAAACCAGCCGTCAGTACCGATTAAGATGACAGTACTTGAGCACACTAATTGTGATGTGCTATCGAATGAAAAAATGATCAATAACTCTGTCGCACTAAACTATGTACAAAATTTTGATAAGGTTAGAAATAACTTAAATTTAGCCTGTGCCGAGAAAGAACGGTTTGTTTTTTTCTATGGAGATAAATTGCAGACTAATGGATTGGGTCGAGTATTTCTTGCGCATTGTGCAGTAAATGAAGATAACCCATTTAGCTATTGCGATAATTACTTTTACTATTCTTGGAAACCATCATGAAGATATCAGGAAAAGTATTATGCTTACTGAGCTTTTTGCTATTTATTATTGTTGTGATTTACACTCAATCGGTCTTACTTTCCAATAAACAAGATGGTTTATTAATGTGCTCGACAAAAGGCATTATGCGTTTTGAAAATATGCAGGATGAAAACGTTAATGGCAATATTCATTTCAATTTTGGTGCCAATGGCAAAGGAGCCATCGTTGTTGAAGGATATACCGATTCTAAAGCGGGCTGGTTGTACTTACAGCGCTATGTGAAATTTAGTTATACAACAAAACGAGTTTCTCCCACAGAGCGCCATTATAATATCAGTCAATGGGAAGCAAGTGCTTCTTCTATTGATGAATCACCAGATGTGATATTTGATTACTTTATGCGAGAAATGTCAGATAGCCATGACGGGCTATTTCTTAATGCCCAAAAGCTCAATGACAAAGCTTTATTACTCAGTTCAATTAACTCTCCACTTTATATCTGCACGTTAAAGCCTGGCAGCAAATTTGATTAATTCAGTTCTCATTAAATAAATAAGCTTAGCGGTGAAGCCGTTCACTTCATCGTTAACTGACAATCCCACTTCCTTTTATTTCCTATTTTGTCGTATTCCCTGCTGTGGTATTCACAAACTGCAATATCCTCAATTTAGCTATAAATTGACATCATGACAGGTAGACTATCTCTTGGTTAGAACCTAACTCGCGGATATCTGATGTAGGCAAAGCTTATAACCGAGTGAGCAGACCCACAGTTATCATTTCACAAATTACCCCCCTTTATCAGCTCAATAATATTTTATTAACAATCTACCTAGCTAACGCTAAATCTTTATTTAGCCCATTTTTATCTGCAACACAGATACGTGAATTTTTAATTTTTTCAGTATGAATATGTAAATAGCTTAATTAACAACTCTAATTTTTAGATTAAAAAACTAAATATTATCGTTTTGTGGATTTATATTTTGTTTTTATTTTTCGGTTCTATAGTGAGTTTGAAGCCAAAGGCTGCGTTCAATAGATCACCGCGCAGACACCATTGGCGTAAATGATTACCCAGATATTTCAAGGGACATGTACTCGGACACATTAGCTTGGAATATCGAAGGTAAAGAAAAATAAAGAAGGCTTCTCGGAGGAAACAACAATGGGTGATGCATTAGGTCTTATTGAAACAAAAGGTCTGGTGGCTTGTATCGAAGCGGCTGATGCGATGTGCAAAGCGGCGAATGTAGAGCTAATTGGTTACGAAAATGTCGGTTCAGGCCTCGTTACTGCAATGGTTAAAGGCGATGTCGGAGCAGTCAAGGCAGCCGTCGATTCAGGTGTTGAATCAGCACAGCGTGTTGGTGAAGTTGTGACTTCACTAGTCATTGCTCGTCCACACAACGATATCAATAAAATCGTTATTAAGCATAAGGCATAACTTTTTCCGGAGGAAAAAACATGGGTGACGCATTAGGTCTTATTGAAACTCAAGGGTTAGTGGCTTGTATTGAAGCTGCAGATTCGATGTGTAAAGCCGCAAATGTTGTGCTGATTGGTTATGAAAATGTTGGGTCAGGTTTAGTTACCGCCATGGTCAAAGGCGATGTAGGTGCGGTGAAAGCTGCCGTGGATTCAGGTGTTGAATCCGCCTCTCGTATTGGCACCGTCGTGACATCACTGGTTATCGCTCGTCCTCATAGTGATATTCAGAAAATCGTCGCCCAGTATAAAGTCACGGAATAAAACAGGAAATTACTTATGAAAGAAGCACTTGGTCTAATTGAAACCAAAGGTTTAGTGGCTTGTATTGAAGCTGCTGATGCCATGTGTAAAGCCGCAAATGTTGAGTTAATCGGTTATGAAAATGTTGGCTCAGGTCTGGTAACAGCGATGGTTAAAGGCGATGTCGGTGCCGTTAACGCAGCGGTTGAGTCAGGTGTTGAGGCTGCAAAACGTATCGGAACCGTGGTGACTTCACGCGTGATTGCGAGACCACACAACGATATTGGCAAAATTGCACAGCAACACAAAGCCTAAGTAATTGGCTGATAAAGCCAATCACACGACAAGTTAATGAATTAATTTTGGCTCCGATACGGGGGAAGACATGGTTGCATTAGACAAAGATCTGCAATCCAGACAACTGGCAAGAGAGCTAGTTAGAAACGCGAAACAAGCGCAGAAAGAGTTTGCGACATTTTCGCAGGAAAAAATCGATAATATCGTTAAACACATTGCAATTGAGTCCGCACTTCATGCAGAAGAGCTGGCAAAAATGGCCAATGAAGAGACTGGGTTCGGTAAGTGGCAAGATAAAGTCCTGAAAAACACTTTTGCTTCAATGCGTGTTTATGAACACATTAAAGATCTCAAAACCGTTGGCATCATTAATGATGACAAAGTCAACAAAGTCATGGATGTGGGGGTTCCTCTTGGTGTGATCACGGCGTTAGTTCCTTCTACTAATCCAACATCTACCATCATCTACAAAACGTTGATTGCCTTGAAGGCGGGTAATGCCATTGTCTTTTCCCCTCATCCAAATGCCAAAGCTTGCAGTTTCCGCACATTAGAAATTGTCAAAAAAGCCGCATTAGAAGCGGGGGCGCCAGTAGGAATTGTCGATGGCGTCACGATGCTAACTCTTGAAGCAACGAAAGAGCTGATGCACAGCAAAGACGTTTCTTTAATTTTGGCAACGGGAGGTGAAGGCATGGTACGCGCTGCTTACGCATCCGGTACACCAACCATCAGCGGTGGTCCAGGTAATGGCCCTGCATTTATTGAACGTAGTGCCAATATCAAGCAAGCGGTGAGTGACATCATCACCAGTAAAACTTTTGATAACGGTGTCATTTGCGCTTCAGAACAATCGATCATTGTAGAACGCTGCATTTACAACGAAGTTCATCGTGAACTGCTCGCTCAAGGCGCTTACTTCATGAATGAAGATGAAGCGAAACGCATGGCATCCATGTTGCTTAGAGCGAACGGTACTATCAACCCTGAAGTCGTTGGTAAAGATGCTATCACACTGAGTCAACGTGCAGGCTTCACTGTTCCGGCTAACACACGTGTGTTGATTGCTTTACAAGACACCGTATCACCGAAAAACCCATACTCCCGCGAAAAATTATGCCCAATTTTAGGGATGTATATCGAGGAAGATTGGCAGTCAGCTTGCCATCGTGTGGTTGACTTACTGACCAACGAAGGCCTCGGTCATACCTTGGTGATCCATACGCAGAACGAAGATGTTATTCGTCAATTCTCTCTGGAAAAACCCGTCAATCGTATTTTGATCAATACACCAGCGGCACTGGGCGGAATTGGTGCAACGACCAATATCACACCGGCTTTAACGCTCGGTTGTGGGGCAGTTGGTGGCGGTTCTAGTTCAGATAACGTCGGCCCGATGAACTTGCTGAACATCCGTAAAGTCGGTTATGGCGTACGTTCCATTGATGATTTAAGACAGCCAGCTCAGCCTTGTGCACCTGCACAGCCAACAGCATCAACTTCGGTAAATCAACCGCAAGTGAGTATTTTTGATGACAACCGTTTCCGTAACCCTGTTACGGCAGCATCACCAGCCGCGGCTAACCCAACTGGCGATAACCGATTTGGCAGCACTGTAACAACGGCTGCGACTGCTGAGGCGGTGGTTTCTCAAGGTGATATCACTGAAGAAAATGTTGAGCAAATCATCAAGGCTGTTCTCGGACGCCTAAATAAGTAACTCATTGGAATAAGGCGGTATAAACCATGATCCTCGCAAAGGTAGTCGGACATGTTGTTGCAACGCAGAAATGCCAAGAACTTAGCGGCAGTAACTTATTAATGGTTACCAAGCTAGGGGATGACCTTGAACCGTTGAAAAACAAAACGTATGTGGCAGTCGACAGTGTTGGCGCAGGTATTAACGACATTGTGTTAGCTGAAGCTTACTTCGCTTTGAATAAAGACAATTACAAAGCCATGTCAGTGGTTGCCATTGTTGAGAAGGTTTATACCAAGGAGTAAAAACAGCATGAACCAGTTTTTGATTAAACCTAAAGTCCAATTCGGTGCTAACGCATTGGATTTTATCTCACAAATGAGTGCTCACCATGCCTTTATCGTCACTGACAAAGCGATGGTGAAGTTTGGCTTAGCTGATGAAGTCACTCGCAGGCTAACCCAAAGTGGCATCACATTTTCGATTTACGACGATGTTGTGCCGGACCCAGACATTTCAGCCATTGTTAACGGCATGAAAATCATGGATATGCAATATCCAGATGTGGTGATTGCACTCGGTGGTGGGTCGGTGATTGATGCTGCGAAAGCTGTTATTTACTCCCTCTGGCACACCAGAAAAAACGTCAATCGAGTCAAACCGCAGTTTATCGCGATCCCAACCACCAGTGGGACGGGTTCAGAGGTGACTTCATTTTCAGTCATCAAGTCACAGTCTGAAAAGTTGGTTTTAGTTGACGAATTCATGCTGCCAGATGTCGCCATTTTAGACCCTGTACTGGTGAAATCCGTACCAGCTTCGATTACTGCAGATACAGGTATGGACGTGCTGTGTCATGCACTGGAAGCGTATGTTTCTCGCACCGCATCTGATTTTTCGGATGCCTTAGCAGAAAAAGCAGTGCAATTGGTTTTTGGTCACTTAATTGATTGTTATCGCGACGGTAGCAACTTAGTGGCACGCGAAAAAATGCACAACGCTTCATGTATTGCCGGTATGGCCTTTACTAACGCATCACTTGGGATAACTCACAGCTTAGCCCATGCATTAGGCGGCGTATTTCATATTCCACATGGTCGTGCCAATGCCTTATTGATGGCTCAAGTCGTGGCTTTCAATGCGGATTTTGAAGGCCGCTGTGATAGCGAAGCCGCGAAACGTTACGCGAGTCTTGCAAGAAACTTGAATTTACCTGCTTCAACAATACGTGAAGGCGTTGAGAGCTTAATTATGGCAATCAACGTATTGAAAGATGAAATGAATATGCCAAAAGGCATTCAAGCAACCGGTATTAATGAATTCGATTTTAACGCCCGTTTAGGGGAAATGGTTGGGCAAGCACTGCGCGATAGTTGCACTCCGACCAATCCACGGGATGTGAGCAAGGTGCAACTGGAAGTGCTGTATAGACAGTCTTTTTAACAGTTAACGCTTTTATGTGATGAACAACAAACTAGAAAGAACATCAGGATAGGCTAACATGAATAAATATGCTTTGACCCCACGCGTAAAAATGCTGGCTGAACGCTTAAGTGCCCGCAATAGCTCAATTATTACTGAACGTGCCAATATTTTAGAAGCGCTTGGAAACCAACTGTCTGGCGCACCGCAGGCGATTAAACCTGCACAACGTTTTTATGAATTTATCCGTCATTTTCCTGCATTTATTGCCCAAGATGAGTTGATTATTGGTAGCCAATCATCAACGCCTCGTGGGGCGATTTTCCATACTGAAAATGAAATCAATAGCCACAGCATTTATACGTTTTTAGCTGGCGATAGCGCCATTGATGCACCCGATTACTTAGCGGTATTAAACATCGGTTTTTTAGCTATCAAAGCGCAATTAGAAAATAAAGTTAGAAATATCGGCAGTGCAGTTAGCCGTAATAGTATTGATGAGGCGAATAACTGCCGCTCGGCAATTTACGCATGTGATGCCGCTATCCATTTTGCGCAAGCTTTAGCGTCTAAAGCAGAGAGCATGGCAGCAGCAGAGTCTAATCAATACCGTCGCGCAGAGTTACAAGAAAGCGCAGCAATTTTACGTAATGTGCCAGCAAAACCAGCACAAACATTCAAAGAAGCTTGCCAAGCGTTCTATTTACTGCAACTTATCCTGCATTTAGAAAATGGTAGCTATGCCGTTAACCCAATGGGGTTCGATAAAGCAGTTTACCCATTCTACCAACGCGATATTGAACAAGGCCGCTTAACCCAAGCACAAGCTTATGAGATTGTAGAAAGTTTATGGTTGAAACTGGCTGAGCTCTCTGAAGTTCGCTCAACCAAGCAAGTCGATGGCTACCCAATGTTCGATGCATTAAAAGACGGCATTTATCTGAATGACCCTCGTGTATGCATTAACGAATTATCAGCTATGATGTTATCTGCTCATGAAAACATCAGTGCCATCAATAACGGCTTAAAAGTTCGTTTATATTGCGGAAAAAACAGCATTCAGCCGCAATACGCCGCGCCAAATGCCAGCTATGTTGCTCCAACGGCACAAGCGGAAACTGAATTCAAAGTGATGGAAGGGTTAACGCCTCGCTTACAACGCTTGCGTAACCGCTACTTAGAAGCACGCCCAAGTGTGTCTATCTATCGTGCACTCGCCTTCACTGAAGTTGTCAAAAATAACCCTGGTTTACCGCCAATTCTATTGCGTGCGAAAGCATTCCGCCGCGCTTGTGAAACTGCGCCAATCTTAATTCAGCCGGAAGAACTGATTGTAGGCCATCCATGTGGTAAAGCCCGTGCGGGTGCTTTCTCTCCAGATATCGCATGGCGCTGGGTGGTCGAAGAACTCGATACCATGAGTACGCGCCCACAAGATCCATTTGTTATCTCAGAAGAAGACAAAAAAGTGATCCGCGAGGAAATCGCGCCATTCTGGGAAGGGCGCTCATTGGATGAAATTTGTGAGGCTCAATACCGCGAAGCGGGGGTATGGGAATTCAGCGGTGAAACGTTTGTCAGTGATTTGTCTTATCACCAAATCAACGGTGGTGGAGATACTTGTCCGGGTTATGACGTGCTGTTATTCACCAAAGGAATGAATGGCATTAAAGCAGATGCTCAGGCGAAACTGGCTGAGTTAAGCATGGAAAACCCAGAAGATATTGACCGTATTTATTTCTATAAAGCGTCAATTGAAACCTGTGAAGGGGTAGTGGCGTATTCACACCGTATTGCTGCGCATGCTCGTGAATTAGCCGTGCTGGAGTCAGACCAAAAACGTCGCGAAGAATTGCTGACTATCGCACAAGTCAACGAAAACGTGCCAGCGAACCCACCGACAACGTTGCAAGAAGCATTACAAAGCATTTGGACTGTTGAGTCATTGTTTGAAATCGAAGAAAACCAAACAGGTCTTTCTTTGGGACGTCTCGACCAGTACTGCTTCCCAATGTATGAAAACGACATCAAAACAGGCCGTTTAACCCAAGAACAAGCATTAGAAATGATGCAGGCATTTATTATCAAGTGTGCTGAGTTAATGTGGATGTCGAGTGAGCTGGGTGCGAAATATTTTGCAGGTTATCAGCCATTTATCAACCTCACCGTCGGTGGACAAAAACGTTCTGGTGGTGATGCTTGTAACGATTTGACTTACTTAATTATGGACGCGGTTCGTTTCGTTAAAGTGTATCAGCCATCGTTGGCTTGTCGTATTCATAACCAATCACCACAGAAATACATGGAAAAAATCGTTGATGTCGTGAAAGCCGGAATGGGCTTCCCTGCCTGTCACTTCGACGATTCCCACATCAAAATGATGTTGCGTAAAGGCTTCGATTTTGAAGATGCGCGTGATTACTGTTTGATGGGCTGTGTTGAGCCACAGAAATCAGGCCGTATTTATCAATGGACATCAACTGGTTACACCCAATGGCCAATCGCGATTGAGTTTGTATTAAACCGTGGTCGCATGGTGCTATTCGATAGCTACCAAGGCTTAGATACCGGTGATTTACGTGACCTGAAAACATTCGAAGACTTTGATAATGCAGTGAAAGCGCAGATTGCTCATATTATTCGCTTATCCGCTATCGGTACCGTTATCAGCCAGCGAGTTCACCGTGATGTGGCACCAAAACCCTTAATGTCTTTGCTAGTGGAAGGCTGTATGGAAAAAGGGAAAGACGTTGCAGCGGGTGGGGCGATGATCAACCACGGCCCAGGGCTGATTTTCTCTGGTCTTGCAACCTATGTTGACTCCATTGTCGCGATTCGCAAATTGGTTTATGAAGATGGCCGCTACACCCTTGAGCAAATTCGTGATGGATTATTAGCTAACTTTGAAGGCTATGACGAATTACGCCGTGACTGCTTAAATGCGCCTAAATTTGGTAACGATGATGACTATGTTGACCAATACGCACTCGATATTACGGAGTGGACAGAGCGTGAGTGTCGTAAGTACGACATGTTGTATTCAACACTGAGTCACGGAACTTTATCCATCTCCAACAACACGCCGATTGGTGAGTTAACCGCAGCAAGTGCCAACGGTCGCTTGGCGTGGATGCCGTTATCCGATGGTATCAGCCCAACACAAGGTGCGGATAAACAAGGCCCAACCGCCATCATTAAATCAATCAGTAAAATGAATGTTGAAACGATGAACATTGGCATGGTGCATAACTTTAAGTTCTTAAAAGGCTTATTGGACACACCAGAAGGCCGCCACGGCTTAATCACCTTGCTAAGAACCGCGTCTATCTTAGGAAACGGTCAAATGCAGTTCAGCTATGTCGATAACGAAATGCTGAAAAAAGCCCAGCAAGAGCCTGAAAAATACCGTGATTTAATCGTTCGTGTCGCGGGGTACAGCGCCTACTTCGTTGAACTCTGTAAAGAAGTTCAAGATGAAATTATTAGCCGTACTGTAATTGAGAAGTTCTAAACCCATGTAGGCAGGTATGAATTTATACCTGCCATTTTATAACAACAATAATAAATTCTGATTTATAAACATAGTGTTAGAGGTGCAATGATGAGCGCGGCAGAGATTAAAGGTCGGATATTTAATATCCAAAAATACTCGATTTATGATGGCGACGGTATCCGAACACTGATTTTCTTAAAAGGGTGCAATATTCGTTGCCCATGGTGCGCTAACCCAGAAGGGTTAAGTAGCCAGTTTCAAGTGATGTTTTCCCACGATAAATGCGTCAATTGTGGGAAATGCGTTGATGTCTGCCCGACAGGGATCCACTACAAAACTATTAATGAGCAAGGTGAGCAAATTCACCGCGTGAATCGCAGCATTGATTGTATCGGTTGCCGTAAATGTGAAGAAGTATGCATTGGCGGTGCATTAGACATCATGGGTAAAGATGTCACTGTGGCCGAAATGATGGATATCATCATGCAAGATTATGATTTTTATATTTCTTCCGGTGGTGGTGTGACAATCGGTGGAGGCGAAATGAGCCTACAAACCGATTTTGCAGTCGCTCTACTGCGTGAGTGTAAAAAAATGATGATCAACACCGCAATAGAAACCCAAGGTACAACATCGTTAGAAAACTATGAAAAGTTAGCTGAAGTTGTCGACCTATTCCTCTATGACATTAAACATATTGATACTGCGCAGCATAAAAATCTATTCGGTATTGGCAATGAAAATGTTCGCCGCAACCTCGAAAGATTGATTGATCTCGGCGCGAACGTGGTTGTCAGAATGCCATTAGTTCGTGGCTATAACGACTCGTTTGATGCCATTACAGGGGCGATTAACTATGCGATGGAATTATCCAAACGCGGCAATGTAAAACGCATCGATATTCTGCCTTATCACCAGTTGGGCCGCGGTAAGTACGACAAACTGGATATGATTTATCCTGTTAAGCAAGACCCAACCTATAGTGCAGAAGAATTAGACCAACTTGAAGCATTCTTCAAACAATTTGATTTCGATATTCGACTGGTTCGTCACTAAGTAGGAGAGACAGATGAAAAGTTTAGGCGTAATTGAAACTCGGGGACTGACATCCGCAATACAGGCTGCTGATGCGGCGTGTAAAGCCGCCAGTGTAGAAATTGTAGGTTATCGAAAAATCGGCTCTGGACTGGTATCCGTTTGTTTCCAAGGCGAAATCAGTGCTGTTCGCACCGCAGTTGACCATGGTATTGAAGTGATCGCCAATAGTCAGCTACTCGTCGGCTCATTAGTGATTGCGCGGCCTGAAGAAAGCGTAATCAGTAAATTGCTAACAGTGAAAAGTAAAAAAGGTGAGTTAGAGAAAAGTCTTCAGCCAGAAGTAAAAGCAGAAAAGTTAGTGGAAAAAGCGGTTGTTGAGGCTAAAACAGAAGCGCCTGTGGTTGAAGTTAAAACCGACATCAATGTGAAAGACATCAAGAATGACCCGCGTAAAGGGAAAAAATCATGATGAATGAGCAATTAATGGGGAAAATATTGGAGCGGCTTTCAGCCTATACACCAGCACAAGGCAGCGTTTCCAACATTGCTATCCCTGTCGGAATATCTAACCGCCATGTTCATCTTTCACAACAGGACGTTGAAGCCTTGTTTGGCCAAGGATATCAGCTGACGCCATTTAAAGATTTAAAACAGCCCGGGCAATTTGCGGCGAAAGAATGCGTCATGGTGGTGGGACCAAAAGGGTCGATTAGCAAAGTCAGAGTACTAGGGCCTGTTCGCCCAAAAACGCAATTAGAAGTGTCTAAGGCCGACTGCTTTGCGCTTGGTATAAAAGCGCCGGTAAGAGAGTCAGGTGACATGGCAGGTTCAGGCAATGCTTTACTGATTGGCCCAGCGGGGCATGTCAATCTTGAGTCGCAGGTTATTTGTGCTCAGCGTCATATTCATATGAGTGTGATGGACTCAAGAGCATTAAATGTGGTGAATGGGCAAAAGGTGAATATCCGTACTGAAGGTGAACGCAGCTTAGTGTTTGATGAAGTTGTCGTGAGAGTGGATGAACGCTTTTCTCTTGAGTTTCATATTGATACCGATGAAGCAAATGCCGCGGGCTTACGCAATAACGATAGCGTATTTATCGCGGGCTAAGGAGTGGTGGCAGAATGAACGAAAAACTGATCGAGCGAATTGTGCAGCAAGTTTTACGTCAGTTAAAGCGACAAGTTCTGGTGGTGCTATCGCCTGTTGAGGGGTATCAGCAAGCTATTTACCAAAGACTGGCACAGTTAGATTCTGTTTCTTTTTCCTTTTATGCCACCGCATCAATGCACCAGTCTTTTGATGTTGAAAAATGGGCTGAATTGGGAAGTGTTATAAATAAAAGCACCTTATCAATAAATAGTTTAAATCATTATGACAGCCTGTTTTTACCGTTTATTGATGCAAAAGTCGTTGGTGAGATAGCCAATGGTTTGTTTATGAGTGAGGAAAGTGAGTTAGTCTTTCATGCATTATCACAAAACATGCCGATATTGGCACTGAAATACCATTGTTGCCCTGAAAGTGAATTAAGTCAGGTTTTAGGTTTAAATAAAAATGAAAATTATAATCAGTTGATTAAAGAAAATATCACCAAAGCAATCAAGTTAGGTGTTTATTTTGATTCATTTAATGAAATAGAAAATAAATTTTTAATTCGTGATATTACTGAAAATTTAAAACCTGAAATAAATAATGAACATCCAAATCGCTATATTACTTTAAAGGAAGTAATGAATAACCCTAGGGGGTATTGCGCGAATGAAAATAAATTAACAGATTCAGCAATCGATTATTTAAAGTCTCTTAAAAAATAAAGTTATTTAATCAAATTAAAAATTAATCTTTCTATTTATTGTAGGAGTATTATCTATGTCCCCTAAAGCAAAGTCATGGCTTTGGATGCTGGCGGTTATTGTTTCTGAAACCTCAGCAACATCGACCTTAAAAATGTTTGATAATAGTGAAGGTATGACTAAATCATTATTATTGGCATTAATCGTTGTGCTATATGTTATTTGTTACTATTCACTTTCTCGGGCAGTAAAATATATTCCTGTTGGTTTGGCTTATGCAACATGGTCAGGTACAGGGATCTTAATGGTTTCTACCCTCGGCATGCTATTTTATGGGCAACACCCAGACACTGCGGCGATGATTGGTATGGCCGTGATCGCGAGTGGCATTGTGATCATGAATCTATTCTCCAAAATGGGCTCCGATGACCCGGAAGAAACTGAACCATCTAAAGATGAAACTGAGTCTTCATTATTATCAACAAAAAATAACACTGCTCATTAATTCAAAGTTAAGGGGAATATTATGTTTACTGGATTTTTATGGTTAGCGCTTTCTATTGGCTCTGAAATAACGGGCACTTCAATGATTAAAAAGACCAATAGCTTTAGTAAATTAGGTCCATCTGTATTAGTCATTGTTGCTTATTGCTTGTGTTATTTCGCACTAACCCGTGCAATGGGTTATATCCCAGTCGGTGTGGCTTATTCATTATGGTGTGGGTTTGGTATTGTCGGTGTGACACTCGTTTCTATGATTTTATATAAACAAAAACCCGATTTCCCAGCAGTATTTGCGATGGGCCTCATTATCACTGGTGGGATCATTATGAATACATTTTCAACGATGTAGTAAAAAAGAAAACGCCGTACTTCAACATACTTTCTGTTATTTATCTTTAGCCCTCATTTTTATGAGGGTTATTTTTTGCTTATCATCTGAGCCCTGTGGTGGTTTGGCTACATAAAATGACGTTCTGGCGATAAACCGCAAAGTCTGTTGTATGTTAATTTATTACACATAAGTAATTTAATTTAGGAATGGATTTATGCAAATTATTGAATGGGATGATTTTACCCGTGTTGAAATGCGTGTTGGGACTATTGTTAGTGCACAAGTCAACAGTAAAGCCAAAAAGCCAGCTTATGTTATGGAAGTTGATTTAGGCGAATTGGGTATTAAGCGCTCTAGCGCACAGATCACTGTCAATTATACGCCAGATGATTTGATTGGTAAGCAGGTACTATGTGTGTGTAACTTTGAAGTCAAGCGTATAGCAGGCATTAAATCGGAAGTGTTGATCACGGGGGCACCTGATGAAAAGGGGGCGATTGTTCTTGCGGAGTTTAACTTACCTTTGCCGAATGGGGCGCTTTTAGCCTAATGCCTACATTGATTGATTTTATGGTGATAACCCACTAAAATAATTGTGTTAATAATTAACACAAAGGTGATCTTATGGCTCGTACCACAAGTGTGACAATCGGAACGCAATTAGATGAATTTGTAAATCAACTGATTTCATCTGGAAGGTATGGTTCAACAAGTGAAGTTGTTCGCTCCGCACTGCGTTTACTTGAAATTCAAGAAAAACAAACGGCTGCATTGAAGATGCTAATTGAAGAAGGTGAAAAAAGCGGTGAATCATCATTCACACTCCATGATATAGCCAAAAAAATGAAGACCGCACATAATGTATAAACTTTCTAACTAACTTAGCCGCTAAAGATTTTGAAGGAATATTTGAATATACTTTGGTGAATTTTGGTGTCAGTAAAGCGGATGAGTATACTAAAAGTTTACATTGTGCGTTAGAAATGTTGAGCTCCAATCCTTTGATAGGACTGAAGTGTGCGGAAATTTCAGAGGGGATTAGGCGTTATAATCATTCTAAGCATGTCATTTTTTATCGGCAGAGAACCAAAGATATCTTTGTTATACGAGTTCTTCACCAGCAAATGGAACCGCTGAAACATTTTTATTTTGATGAATTTGATAGATAGGCCAGTCACTTCCTCTATAGCAATATTACCACCTATAGTCCTATACTCTTGCTATTCATTGACCGTGGGAGTGCAACCCTTTGCGATTACCTGAGCTTCATTTTCGCCAATATTCGAACGACGTCATTTCTCATCAACATGATGGGCAGTGGCAAGTCGTTTTGTCGTTATCTGGGCAGATGGAAATTAATATGTACCGGCAACATTTTCTGTTAAATGCAGGAAAGGGGGTCGTGATCCCGCCTAGTGTGAGCCATGCTTTTAGCGGGCAGCTAGGAAATCAAAATTACGTATTAGAAATGCCAGCCACAGCACAATGGGCATTAAATGAAAAAATGACGCAATTTACTCTGACACCTGCCGCAATTGGTCTTTTGAATTGGTTGCAAAACTTCCCACAAGCTCCGGAACATAATTTTACGGTTGCTCGTCTATTGTTGGCACAGTTAAAACCTGAAAATAAATGGATTGATGAGCTTTCTCAATGGGTGGAACTGCGTCTACACCATCCTATTAGTTGTGAAGATATGGCAACGGCTTTTTGTATGTCAGTGAGTACGCTTCAACGAAAAATAAAGGCTGAAACACAGTTAACGGCGATGCAGTTTCTATTACAAAAACGCATGGAAGCGGCAGGGCGCTTATTATTATCCAATAAATCAATAGAACAAATTGCATTAGCGGTGGGCTATGACTCACATTCGGCATTTAGTCATGCATTTCGCCAATTTTATAGCAAAACACCGAATGAATATCGTTTGCAGGGAAGTCACTTACGGTAGGTTATTTGGGGAGCTTTGTTGCCAGATAAAAATTAGCCACCTCGCCCGCAGCCAATTTTTATCTTTTTACTGCTTAGACCATGCGGATCCCTTCAAATGGGTTCCAGTTGTCCAATCCTTTGGTTTCTTTAATATAGTAAGCATAATTGGCAACCATGGCCCACAGCGCTGACATACCGACAGATACCCCTGTAAAGACGGCATTAGGGATCGTTCCACCAATCATAAAATCAATAATATTCAAAACTAGACCAACCCCAAGAGTGATACCAAGCATCACCAACCCTTTCTTCCACAGCCCTAAAATCAAGAAGTAAATAATACCGAAGAAGAAGGCAAAAATGTTCATATTAATGAGAATACGCTTACCGAAAGAGGCGGCTTTCAACGCTGCTTTGAATTCAGGCGTATCAGGAGCACCATGCTTATCAAAAAAGTCGAAACGTTCTTGCCATTTATTAGAATATTGTTTCTGTTCCATTTTCCATCTCTTGCTTATTAATAAGTATAAAATAGGGATTGATAATACTTGGATAACCATATAAAAAAGAGGTAAATAGTCTTAATATGACTATTAAGGGGCATTTTTAATAACGAATCAAGCAAAGAAAAATAAAGGAAGAATGATTAAGATAAATAGTAAACGGATAATGGATTAATTTATTGTAAGACTTACCTACATTATTTGGTATTTGACTTGTTGGCTATTTGTTCAGAAATTGAATTTGCATAGTTGCCATGTAAAAAATCAGTATTTACATTGGCTTGTTTGAGTTTTAGTTCGAGTAAAGCTAATTGCTTACTCACCGACGTATAATTGGGGTCGTCCACAGAGAGACCTTGTAGCATATGGCTTAGCGTTAGTGCATCTTTCCTTTGTTGTAATTCAGTGGGTAAATAGCCCGAGTTCTTTAATATTCGATACCCAGCCCTAAGTTCAGGTGGAACTAAACTATCATCTTCAAGCTGTAACATTTTTCCCTCCCCATTTAAATTTGAAAGCTCCCCTTTACTCAGAGCTTCTTGAATATGGCGTTCTGCCCAAAGATCAATGACTGACATGATGTGACTCCATGAATTGATTTTTTACTATTATAGCCTTCCATATCAATATAAAGAAAGTTGGTAGATTATTCTTTGTTGGGGTTGTTATTCCGAATTATAAGTAAGGTTTTATCGAGTGTTTATAAATAAGGTTTTTACTATTAATATGAAATAAAACTGCTAAAAAATAATATTTAATTAGTGATAAATGACGAATAAACGTCATAGATAATATGAAAATTGTTATATTGACCACACTTATAGAAATTAATTTATCTGATTTACTGTGGTTTTAATTGGTGCCTTTATTTAAATTAATAATATTAATGACTAATAAAAATGAATTACCCCTAATTATGTTGAATTTTATGTCTAAATTGTGTGAATTTTGTTGATCTGAAATGATCTATTTGTAAATGGTAAAAAACAAAAACATTGTGTAATGTCCGTTTTTCTTGTTTATAAGGAGAAAATATGGAACAAAAGAAGCAAGAGGGAAGCCGTTTTTTGCGAACGGTTGAGTGGCTAGGTAATGCACTACCACATCCCGTCATTTTATTTATTATTTTAATTGCAATTTTATTAGTTTCCTCAGCAATTGGTCAGTACTTTGGTGTAAGCGTGCCAGATCCGCGCCCAGAAGGCGCAAAAGGGCGGGCAGAAGATGGTATTATTCATATTGTAAGTTTATTGGATGCCGAAGGGATCCGAAAAATTATTGCGAATGTCGTCACCAACTTTACAGGTTTCGCACCATTAGGGACGGTATTAGTGGCATTATTAGGGGTTGGAATTGCAGAGCGGGCCGGCTTACTTTCCGCGGCTATGCGCTTAATTGTCACCAAAGCTCCGCGAAAATTAACCACAATGGCTATCGTGTTTGCGGGGATCATGTCAAACACTGCCGCAGAATTGGGCTATGTGGTACTTATTCCACTGGCTGCCATTATTTTCCACTCATTAGGTCGTCATCCTTTAGCGGGTCTTGCCGCCGCATTTGCTGGTGTTTCAGGTGGTTATTCAGCAAACTTACTATTAGGTACGGTTGACCCGTTACTTTCGGGTATCACTCAGCAAGCTGCGCAAATCATTGATCCAACTTATATCGTGGGTGCAGAAGCAAACTGGTACTTTATGTTTGCCAGTACGTTTTTAATCACTATTTTAGGTTATTTGATCACCGAAAAAATTGTGGAACCCCAGTTGGGTCCATATACAGGTGGTGCCGTTGATGAAGATGAAAATAGCCTTTATGCTTCTGCAAACGTTACTCCACTCGAGAAAAAAGCGTTATTCTGGGCATCAGTTACCTTCTGGGGATTAGCGGCAATTTTGGCGTTGATGGTGGTACCAGAGAACGGAATATTACGGAATCAGGAAACGGGATTAGTCAGCAACTCGCCGTTCTTAAAAGGTATTGTGGTCTTTATTTTTGTCTTCTTTGCCGTTCCAGGCATCGTGTATGGTTATATTGCTAAAACTATGCGCTCGGATAAAGACATTGTTGATGCAATGGCTGGAGCAATGAGTACGCTCGGTTTATACCTTGTCATTATTTTCTTCGCGGCACAATTTGTTGCTTTCTTTGGTTGGACAAACATCGGGCAAGTTATCGCAGTTAAAGGTGCCAACTTCTTAAATAGTATCGACCTTCACGGTGGTGTGCTGTTTATTGGCTTTATTCTAATCTGTGCATTTATTAATTTAATGATTGGCTCAGCATCAGCCCAATGGGCGGTAACGGCACCTATTTTTGTTCCTATGCTAATGTTAGCGGGCTATGCGCCAGAAACTATTCAAGCGGCATACCGAATTGGTGATTCGGTCACGAATATTATCACACCGATGATGAGCTACTTTGGCTTAATTATGGCGATTGTTGTGAAATATAAGAAAGATGCAGGGATTGGTACACTTGTCTCAATGATGTTGCCTTATTCCATCATTTTCTTCATTGGTTGGTCATTATTCTTTATCGTATGGGTATTTGTATTAGGGATTCCTGTAGGGCCTGGTTCCCCGATTTATTTCACACCGGGAAGTTAGCGTTTTGATATTTAATTGAAAAACCATTGGTTGCCCTACTTTTAATTCATTGGATGAAGGGCAACCAATGAGGATGTAAGTTATGATTTTGTTATTTTAAACATAGGAACTAGATTAGATAGTAATTATAAAAATAAACTGCTGTGAGTGAGACAGTTTATTTTACTAAGTACCAACAATTACAATATTACGGTAAAAAATTATTTTTATACTTAATAGAATGAAAGAGCTAATCAAGTCCCTCCCAGAAATAGTCCTTTAGTTTTATTTTATCGTTCAAGTCAAAAATAATACCTTCATTTATAAGGGCTTGTTTGTGACGTAGATAGCACTCGCCTTTGACTGATAACTTACCCTGACTATTAATAATACGGTGGCAAGGTAAAGAACTTCCCGCAGGGATGGTTCTAATAACTTGGCAAACTTGGCGTACATGAGCTGGGTAACCTGCCATTTTTGCCAACGTTCCGTAAGTGACAACTCTACCTCTTGGGATACTCCCTATAAGGCTATAAATGATGTCTCGGAAAGATGGCGCGTTGTTCATGGTTATAGCCTCAATTACGATGGGTGTTTATCAACCTAAATATGTAGGTGTTGGTGGGCAGTGCATGATTAAATTGTATAGCAAGTTTGTCAATGTGATAGTTTTCTTTGGCGGAAATCACCACAATGGGATGAGAGGGAGAAGTATCTGTTTTATGACTTGAGTTTTAAGCTGTAAATGGTGTTGAATTAAGTAATTATATTTTTCATGAGCGTAGAGGATCTTTGATTTGAATTATCTCTTTCTTAATATCACACGCCTTCTTTATATTTCTACTATTTTTACTAATAGTAAGTGACATTGTAGAGATTAAGGCAAAAATCTCATATCTCTCCTCCATTTTAGGCTAAGCCAATACCACCGCATAGAAGTGATATTGACTTAATACAAACCTAAAACTTACTAACGGTAAGTAAATAAAACATTCACGGTATTACTGAACTGCCCTGATTTAATGGCTTCAGCATCTTTCTTGGATAACTCGACACTGTAAGGGAAATAGCCGGGCTGTTGCTTACTGATACTTCCTTTATAGTAATACTGATCAAACGCAACTTGTTGGTTATTGCTTCTGTCTGTAATTGCAGCTTGTAGGCCATTGTCAAAGACGATGTACTTTTTATTTACCACGCCGCTGTTGCTTTGGAATGCAACACTAACTTCTAATGCTGCTTCACATGTTGAATCGGGCACTAAATCTAATGAAAAGTTTTCTCTAACGATTTGACCACCTTCAAAATTTTCCGCCGTGAGTTCTTTAAAATCAACCACTTTATCGCTCATGCGGACAATCGGTGTTGGGCAATAGTTCACCAGTTTTCCCACAATTTGGGCACGGTATATATCGCCAAAATTTCGGCCTGTTCCATCAACATGATAGCCCACAGTAAATAAACCCGTATCAAACGATTTTAACGGCCCTACACCTCTTTTGAGCTCATAGATATATATGAAAGCAATATTATACTGACCTGGATTCCAATACCCTACTTCTATTCTAGGTGTGTTTGTCGCGGTAATTTCTACGGGTTTATTTCGGTCCGTATATTGATAGAGCCGAACACCGTTTGACAATAAATACGCTTTTGTTGTTGCTGGTGTTTGATTAACAAAATAAATCATTCTATCTTGTGTATTTCCACTAAAATTACATCTCCATGAAAAAAAA
This sequence comes from Providencia sp. PROV040, assembly GCF_032706145.1. Taxonomy (NCBI): domain Bacteria; kingdom Pseudomonadati; phylum Pseudomonadota; class Gammaproteobacteria; order Enterobacterales; family Morganellaceae; genus Providencia; species Providencia sp. PROV040. The sequence continues at coordinate 4,363,737 of NZ_CP120530.1, forward strand.
CCTGTCGATGCCGTTCCTAGTAGCGTACCCGCAGGGACTGAACCAGGCGTCGTGTTCATATCTATATTTATCAGCGGTGAAGGGTTCCAGTTGTGTCCGCCGTTAGGGACACAATCCGCGCCTGCATAGACATCATGACCAAAGGCTAGAAGCATTATCCCTAATATACCTTGCTGTGCTTTTATTGATTGTTTTTTGTTATTTTTCATTTGTTTTTCGCCTGTGGCAATAATTGGCAAGGCTGTGCTGCGGCACACTGGTATTTATTAAATTTCAGACCACCGAAGTCATCAATATAAGCGACTTCAAAACTGTTCCATGCCGGGTTTTTCAATGTCACGGTCGAATCACTGAACGGGGCGACAAGCACTTCAGGGAAATTTTTATCTTTACTTTGGTCAACATTGATATTGGTGATCACAATATTAAACGGGGTTGGATTCGACAACGTAATCTGTCCACCTTGTTTTGTGACTTTTAAATCGCGCTGAAAATCTTTCTCGGCAGAGACTGTGTAGTCAATACCTTTTGGGCGATAAAACAGTTTTAAGCGTGATTGGATAGTAAACTGAACCGCATTCGCTTCTTTACCTTGCGGTGGAATACCTAATACATTGAAATACAACAGACTCTCCCTGTCCGTGGGTAAGGTATTTTGCCCATCCATATACGCAATTTTGATTTGTTTTTTCTGTTTAGGGCTAATTTTTTGTAAAAAAGGTAACGCCACTAGTGAGTTAGTCAGCTTTTCACCTTTTTGGTTTTCTATCCATGTCTGCGCTAAAAACGAAGAGGCGGTATCTTGGTTTTCAACAACGATACTGGTTCCGCCATCGGCTTCATTAAAAATAACACGGGTTCTATCTAACCCAAGAACGGCATACGCTTGGCTCATGACGCTTGAGAGTAAAACAACGGAAAGTACTTTTTTAAATAATGTCATTTTTTCACCCATTGAAATCACATTAGTGACGACAAGCAATTGAATCGCTACTTTTAGCCAGGAGACTGTCCGCTAAGAACGTACACGCTTGTGCATCTCCCAGTTAACGCTAAGTTGGTCGCCCATGTTCAACCCGGTTAAGTAGACGATACCGGATTCAGCAATAATGCCTGAAACTTTACCCGTTACGTTATTTTTCACCACTGAGCCTAATGGTGGGTATTGACCATTAGCCAGCTTAATTCGTGTTATCAGTGACTTACCAATATCTGCATCCATTTTAGCATAACCGATTGCCCCATCAGTGAGTGTAGACGCTAAAACATTATCATCAATGTTTACCGTGTCTGGCAGGTTGTTCACATCCACCTTGTATTCCATATTATAGTAGGTCGGAACGTTACTGATGGTGGCTAACCCGCGGCTATTCGTCGTCGCATGGCCATTTTCAATCATCACGCCTTGCGCATTTGGCACATCAACCACTAAGCGAGATTGGTCACGATAGGTTAAACGGTGCGCGGAAATACCGTGCTGTGTCGCAGTCACCGAGCCACTCATGGTCATACTTAGTGACGTCATGGAATCCGATAATGACCCCGTCACTTGGACTTGGCCGGCATCCGCGCTGTGTGACACATAGGTGCTCACCATCCCTTCCGATAACCCATCTTGGGTCGATGCGGTTAAATTATAGTTCGTGTTGCTATCAACATGACGACTGTAATTCACGTTATTTGCATAGCGCTTGTTGCTGTCACTGTAAGAGGCGAAATACGATATTGATGCATTTTGGTTTTCAGTACTTAATGGTTTGCTGACGGATAAATACACTTGGTTATCCGTTTTATTATTCGCCCCACGAACTTGGTTTAAAGACAGGGAGATATTCCCACCTTTCATGACGCCTTCATCGAAGAATTTATTGAGCCCCACACTGAAATAGTTATTTTGCTTACCATTCCAATAGGTTTTACGTGATGCGGTGATATTCGCACTCGCATTCATTCCACGTAATTGCTGAGCGTAAGACAATGAAAAAACATGTTTGTCTTTATTGGTATCGATATCTTGTCTGTCGACAAAGTTTTGCTCAACAAAATTGGATAAAGAGTTAAAGGTTCTGTCGGCAAAACGGTACCCGGTTAATGTCAACTGCCCATCAATACTCGGTAAATCTTTGGCATAGTTAATACGGTAGCTTTTGCCTTTCTCACGCCCCAATAAGGTGTCGGCGTAAGATTGGGTGATATCCACCGAAAAAGCCCCTAAAAAGCCGATATTTTGGCCAATGCCGAGGTTAATGGCTTTATATTTATTCCCTGATGTCGCCACGATTCCGCCAAAAACAGAGGTATGGTTAAACACCCCAACAGAGCTTTCGACAGTCATAAAATTGTCGTTAGTATGGGTGCCATTTTTCGGGGATAGCTGACCTAAATTCAAGGTGTAGCGCGCTTGCCCCTTACGGGTTAAAAACGGAATATTGGTTGTCGTAAACTGGAATTTCGTTTCTTTACCGTTATCCTCTGCCACGGTCACATCAATGGTGCCCATGATGGATTGACTTAAATCCTTAATCACAAAAAGGGCCCGCCGGCACTTTCACTTGGCTGATGATACGGCCATTTTGTGATAAGGTGACCGTTGCGTTTGAGGCGGCAACCCCAGTAATTTGAGGGGCATACCCTCTGAGGTTCGGTGGCATCATGCTTTCATCGGTAAACATGCTCACGCCTTTGAAACGCACGCTATCAAACAAGTCTGATTTAATGAAAATTTCCCCGGCAAACAACTTCGCCGATAAGCTGGCAATGTCCCTAAAAGCGTAGACTTGGTCCCAATCTAAGTTGCGTTTCTTGCTACCCCGTCCATCTTCGCCCGCCAATTTATTCTCATATTGGTAATTTGCCCGTAAACGCCATTGCGCGAAGTTAGCGCCCACATTCCCGAAGGCATAGAGTTGGTTACGTGTTTCTTCGTTTTTACGGATTAAGTGATTATCGCTAATCGTATAATCTAAAATTAACCCCGCAATCCCATAATCGCGCATTTCAGGGCTCACCCACGAAGAATAAGTCGATGCCATATATTTCTGAGGTATCGAAATACTCAGGACTTGTTCGCTATCATTAAAATCGATAGCCACGTTTTTATCGAGAGAGAATAAATTAATACATTCGTTTTCTTGAGACGAAAGTAATATTTCTTTCGCTTCTTCATTTAAGGGAAAACGTTTTATTAATTGTGCCGTAATACACGGCTCAATCGTTCCGTCATGATTAATAAACTTAATTTTTTCGCCGCGGATAATTTTTTTATCATTTAAAATAATATCCGATTCATATAAACCTTCACTTAAACTATTTTTTTCAAAATAGCTTAGGTCAATATTGTCGTCTGCAGACAAATTAAGGGCATTGATATTAAAAGTTTCCGCATTTGTATACCCACCACACATAATGAGTGAGATAATATAACCTATATTTTTTTTCTTAAAATACATGTTGGCACTCTTATGATAATCGATAGTGGGAATACAAAGCTTTACGCTAATTAGCGTAAAGCTTTTGCTTAGGCATGATGGCTATCTTATTCGTAGCTTAATACGTAGTTTGCGATAGAGTTGATGCTACCTGAAGTGGCGGCACCGGTTGCTTCTGCTTGAGCAGACAAAATAATTGTGGTGTCAGACGCTTTCAGTGTTTGCTCTAAAGTATCACCGGGTTTAATGGCTTTACCTGCATTGTCTAAGAATGAAACTGCAACGTTATTTGCGCTACCCGTGCTTGACCATAAAGATGCGTTTGTGGCATCAGGTTGGCCATTAAACGTAATTTTTACTTTAGAATAAGGAGTACCTGAAGCACTTGGGTCTAATTGGCAATCTTGTAATTTTAATTCAAATGAATTGAGTGGGCCTTTTTTACCAGCAGCATCTAAATTAACCGCGGCAATATTACCTAATTGAACTTCTTTATTCACATCAGTCGGTGCAATTGTACATGCACCGCTATTAATTGTGCCTTTAAACGTAATTTTACCAGAACCGGCATCCGCAGCCATTGCAGAAATAGAAGTTGTCGTTAACGCTAAGCATAATGCAATTAAAGTTTTATTCATGTTATCTACCTTATATTAAGTCATTTAATTAAAAATTTTTATCTGTTGTGAAGAACGAAACAAATAATATCCATAAAATGAGTAATCAGATATCGCTAAAGTATGTATTTCGCCGGTAGAATGTAACGAAATATATTAAATTAACGCATTGAAATTAAAAGAAAATAAAAAACGAAATATTTATTAACATTATCACTAGCATCGCGTTAAGGCGTTGAATGCAGATCTTTAAGCCAAAAAACAACTCACCATAAGCATTAAACGCCAACATAACCCATAAAAACAAATAAACGCATTACAAGAGTATTTGGGCAGTGAAATATATCTTAAATAATCAAAAACCGAGTTATTGAGATATTTATTTACATCCGTTTATGAGTTTGAAATGACTTTATCGCGTTAAATTAATTCATTCGCATAAAAAATAAGTCTAATCGTTTGTTTTATAATGTTATTTTTGATGGGGTAAAATGAAGGCGATATTCGGTTATTTTTCACTTATTTTTATCCGGTAAAGTAGATAAAACAAAATTCATTACAAAACAATTAGTTACCATCAAGCACCATACTATCATTGAGATAGCTTTTGATAAAAGGATGAATAATAGCCCGCTTATCAATAAAAAAATCCCTTAAACCGAAGAGTAACGAAAAGTTTAAGGGATAAATGCGCGAGTCTAATTAGAAGTATAAAAAGTAGAAAGTTACGACAAGGTTAACGATTGCAGCAACTGCCATTGGGATTGCCGTTCGTTTTACTATTTGGAACGGCGAAACCCCTGCAATTCCTGCAATTGCAACAATTGCTGCAGTGATAGGTGACACAGTACGCCCAAAGCTTGTCATAATTTGCATCGGTAAAATGAGTGTCACCACATCCACTTTAAGGAAAGCAGCAATTTTCGGTGTCAATGCAGCAAAAGAGAAGAATGCTGCATTCCCTGAGCCCATCAGGAAAGCCGCGAGTGCAAGGATGGCACTCATAACAATAATCATCGCACCAATACCAAAGCCGGCATCTTGAGCTGCGCTAATTAACGTATCCACCGCCCCACTTTTGAGTAATCCATTTGCGAAAAACTCCCCTGAAACAATCAAAGAAACGACTAAAACAAACTGTTTCCCCATTCCTTCAAAGAACAACATAAAGCTGTCCATGACGGCTTTCGCATCACGTAAACGGACGTATTCAAAAATCAGTGCAATGACGGTACTGATAATCATCGCGGTGGTAACTTCCAACTTAATATATGGGTGTAATAATGGGCTAAACCCGATAATTAGGATCAATGGAATAACTGGTAACAACGCATAAGACAATGGGACTTTATTACCGCCATCTTCTTTAATAGTATCAATTTTGCTCAAGTCAAAAACAAACCCTTCACGCTTATCCCACCAACGCTGAACAAAGAAATGGGTGATTGCCACTGCAATAATAATAGGGATAGTTACGGGTAATTGGTGTTGAACAAAGTAAACAGCGGGTTCAATATCCGCGGTTTTCGCTGCCATAATGACATTACCAGAACCGGGTCCATGGTCGATAAACTGGCAACAACCGATAACCGCTAAAGCAGAGAGTGGACTGATTCCCGAACGAATTAATATAGGGTACATTGTCACCATTAATAACATCCCCAACCCTGCATGGCTTGGAATGAAAATCACCAGAACTTGCGTCACTAGAAATGAAATCACTAATAGCAAATAAGGTGATTTAATGGTCTTTAGCGGCTTTTCAAAAATAGCAAATAATGCGCGACTAGCTCCCACATGCTCCATATAACGGGAGAATCCAGCAATCGCCATTAATGTTAACCCTAAGCCAGCTAATCGAGAGCTCATGATATCAGTAAAAATTTGGAAGATATCAAAGTACTTAAAATGCGTGGTTTTATTTTCTGGTAACAATGAATTAAGATCTAAAGATGCGGTTAGGAGCAACAAAAGTAAGCCCCCTAGCAACAAGACTGGCTGAGGTTTATAACCCCGAGCCAGCAGGTAAACAACCAGCGCTGTAACTAGCGCGGCAATGATTAAACCTGTCATAGAAGAATTCCCCAGTATTGGTGCAGCTTTATTGTTATTGATTTAATGTTGAAAATGCTTGTGTAATATCCGCTATCAAATCATCCACAGACTCCAAGCCAATATGTAAACGAACAAAAGGCCCATGACCTTCGCTCCAATCTGATGCTGTTCTTGCGCCGACTACGTTAGCGGGTAGTGCGAGGCTTTCGAACCCACCCCACGATGCGCCGATACCAAACAGGGCTAGAGCATCAATAAAGTTTTCTGTTTGCTTCGCGGTATATTGTTTTTTGAATTCAATGGTTAATAAGCCATTACTACCTTTGCAGTCACGCTTCCATAAATCATGGCGTGGATGAGATGGCAATTCAGGGAACCAGACTTTTTCCACTTCAGAACGCGTTTCCAGCCATTGCGAAATCGCTAGTGCAGCTTTGCCATGCGCAGCTAATCGCTGCCCTAAAGTACGCATCCCTCGTAAAACTAAGGCAGCATCATCGGGGCTACTGGCTTGACCTAAAGCTTCTGGCAAAGCGCCAATTTGTTTCCACGCTTTTTCTGTCGCAACCATAATTCCCATCATCACATCAGAGTGCCCACAAAGGTATTTTGTCGCTGCAATCACAGAGACATCTGCGCCTAATTCCAACGGGTTATATAGCCATGCTGAACCCCAAGTGTTGTCAACACCCACTGGGATATTTCTTTCATGTGCAATACGGCATATTTCGGGTAAATCCAACATTTCATAAAGTAATGAACCTGGGGATTCAACAAAAATAAGTTGTGTATTACTTTGAATTTTTTGCTCAAAATCTGAAGCATCTGTTTTAAAGAAGCTGTAGGCGATGTTATTTGGTTTTAAAAAAGCATCGGCTATTTTACGTACAGGTTCATAAACAGAATCTGCAAACAATACGTGCCCACCACTGTGTGCATAGCCCATAATAGTGACTGCAATCGCGGCTAGACCCGTAGGAAATAATTGCGCTCTATAGCCCCCTTCTAATTCAGTCACCAGGCTTTCGAGTGCAAATGCGGTTTCTGTACCTCGCGCACCGTAACTTAAAACACGTTCCGTTGCGCGGCGATCGCGAACATCACGCCAGCTTTTAATTGAATCAAAAACAATAGTACTCGCTCTCATTACTGGCGGATTAATTGGTCCTGATGTTGTAATTGGTTGTCGTCCACTATGTATTAATTTTGTATATTTATTTAATGTCATTGTTTATTTCTCCAAATATAGAAATAGATTCCCTAGTAATTAAAAGGAAGGTTATTTATTTTTAAAAGTTCGATTTCATATTATGTATATCAAATTAATTTCCTTTTAAAACATGACTTATTTAAAAAGATGATCTTCATCATATAAATGAGCATTAATTAAATTAATGAAAACTTAAGAGAAAATTAAGAATTAAAATCGATATGTAATAAACAATAAATTAAAATATAACAAATTGATTTAAATGGAAAAATAAATACATAAGAAAGTCTTTTATTAACATTAATCTTATTAAGGTGTTTATTTTTATTTTTTATTGCATAAATAAAGCAACTCTCTAACAAATAACCACCTTTTAATTTTCAATATTATTCTTATACAGGGGAATATTATGGGTACCAGTGTTTTTGATTCTGTATTATTAAAAAACTTATGGTCTACAGAAGAAATGCGCGCTATTTTTTCTGATAAGGTCAGAATGCAAAATTGGCTTGATTACGAAGCTGCATTAGCGATTGAACAAGCTGAATTAGGTTTAATTCCAAAGCAAGCCGCAGAGGTCATTGCTGATACGGCAAAACTTGAAAAGTTAGATATGGATTTCATCTTAGAGCAAGTGCGTTTAACTCGTCATCCACTTGTTCCAACCATTCGTGGTTTAGAGCATGCTTGCCCTGAACATTTTGGTGAATATGTCCATTTTGGGCCCACGACACAAGATGTTATGGACACAGGCTTAGTGCTTCAACTAAAAGAGGCTCATAACATTTTTTTACGTGATATCAAAATATTAGGGCGTTCTCTATTATCGTTAAGCGAAAAACATCGCAATACACCAATGCCTGGACGAACCTTAGCCTTACAAGCCCTACCGATTACTTTTGGCCACAAAACTGCTATTTGGTTAACGGAATTAGCACGCCATTATCAACGGTTAAAAGAAATCGAACCTCGCTTATTCGTTGGTAGCGTTGTTGGCGCTGTTGGAACTAAGGCCTCATTGAGCGACAAAGCAGATGAGCTTGAAGTTCGTGTATTAAATCGACTCGGTTTAGGCACCCCTGAGATTTCTTGGCAGCCGGCTCGTGACCGATTTAGTGAATATGGCATGCTGATCGGTTTAATTAGTGGCACATTAGGGAAAATTGCCAATGAAATTTTATTATTAGCCCACAATGAAATTGATGAACTTTCAGAGCCTTTTAGTAAAGGTCAAGTTGGCTCCTCAACGATGCCACACAAGCGTAACCCTGCCATTGTCGAAAATGCGGCCTGTGTCAGTAATACATTGAAAGCTAACCTTTCTGTGCTTACCGACATGATGAAACACCAACACGAAAGAGATGGTGCGATTTGGAAGATGGAATGGAAAGTGATGCCAGAAATGTGCCTGATGCTTTCGGTGATCTTCGATAACATGAAAACTGTATTAGGGGGATTAAACGTACATACCGATAAGATGCGCCAAAATTTAGATATTTTAGGTGGATTTATGCTTGCTGAGCGCGTCATGTTTGCGTTGTCAGACAAAGCGGGTAAACAAACTGCCCATGAAATTGTTTATGAAGCTTCTATGTCTGGTCAAGAAGAAGGCATCACCTTTATTGAGGCCATTAACCGTGACACACGCATTCGTGACCATATAACGCAAAAAGAACTTGATGCCCTATTAGACCCAACGACCTATGTAGGGAATGCACCTGAACAAGTCACTCGAGTAATAGAACAAACCAAAGCATCCGGTTGGCTTAATGACTAATGCATTTTAGCAAAGTTTAAATCTCTACTTTCTTAAAGCCAGTCAAGCGCTGGCTTTTTCATTCACCAGAGGTATCTATGACATTAAGCCAACAGCTAAGCCAATTTATCACATCCCTATCATTTTCTGATATTCCACCGCAAGTTATTGAACGCGCCAAATATCATTTACTCGATACATTAGGCGTTGCACTTGCCGGAAGCCTCCAACAAAGCGCAACACAATGCCGTAAGGGAGTTGCTTATTTACCTGATCATAAAGGAAAAATTCCAATTTGGGGAAGTAACCAAACCGTTTCAACTACCACCGCCGCTTTAGCAAATGGTATTTCTGCGCATGTATTAGATTTTGATGATACACACACCGACTCAATCACTCACGGTAGTGCCGTACTTACTCCTATAGCCTTTGCACTCGGTGAACATTTACAGGCGACAACAAAAGAGATCCTTACTGCATGGATTATTGGCTGGGAAGTCGCAGCCAGAGTGGGATTAGCAAGTCATAGCGGGTTTCACCTACGCGGCTTCCACTCTACAGCTATAGCGGGTATTTTTGGTGCGACGGCTTGTGCAGCTTCATTACTCAAATTAACTCGGGAACAAACAGTTAACGCTCTAGGCCTAACAGGAAGCCAAGCCAGTGGTGTTGCTGAATACCTAACCAATAGCTCGTCAGCAAAATGTTTTCATGCGGGATGGGCTGCGCAATCAGGCATTATTGCAGCATGTTTAGCTAAAGGCGGAATGACAGGGCCAGAAACTATTTTTGAAGGACGCTATAGTCTGTACCAAACACATGGTCTCCGTGAAAAGGCACATCCCGAGCAAGTCGCCCAAGACTTAGGTAATGTTTGGCAATTCATGAATGTTTCCATTAAGCCCTACCCTGTTTGCCATTTTGCTCATGCCACCGTCGATTGTGGGAGACGATTATTACAACGAGGAATAACCCTCGATCAAATTGCAAAAGTAGAATGCGTTGTCGATCCCGTTGCAGCGGCCTTAATTTGTGAGCCACCAGAACAAAAATGGGCACCTCAGAGTGCCTATGCAGCGAAATTTAGCCTCCCGTGGTTGTTTGCCGCTGGTTTTATCGAAGACAAATTAACATTAAGTTTGCTCTCTACCGAAAATTTACAGCGAGCAGATATCCAAAACCTCGCGAAAAAAGTCAGCTATCGTTATCCCACTGAAAATGAAATTCCTTTCCCAACCTATTTTCCCGGCCTAATTTTTGTCACATTAACCCATGGTGAGACAATAACGGAACGATTAGATATCCAATACGGTAACCCACAAAATCCAATGTCTTTGGAGGATATTGTGAGCAAATTCTATGACAATGCAGGGCTGGTAATGAAAAATGAACAAGCTGCGCAGCTTGCTAAAAGTGTATTATCTTTTGAAGCGAAAACTATATCGGCTATCACACAGCTATTGCGTGTTGGTCTTTAATAAGACCGACTAACGAATAGAAGCCCACACTGAATGGGCTTCTATTTTTCCTTCCTCTTATTATTCATTTAACTGAGCAATAATTTGCTGTAAATGAGCAATAGCAACATCATTGAGAGGTTCTTGTGGAAGGATCGGGTCACCAACATTAAACCCTTGAATGTTTAAAGATGCTTTAATACATGACGCTAATGCATATTGCGTAAAAGCTTCGTTGATTTGCCACATTTCTTTCTGTTTTGCTAACGCTGTATCCCAATCCCCTCTAGTGGCCAACTCATACAGTTCAACACACTGTTTTGGCAACACACAGGCAGGACCCGCCATCCAGCCTACACCACCTAATTTAATAACTAATAGAGGAATATGTGCTGAAGCACTAAAAATTTTAACCCGCTCACCGAAGGTGTTGAGCATCGTTAATAACCTTCCAGTATTACTCGATGCATCTTTAACATATTCGATATTAGGGATATAGCTTAATTCATTCAAAAGAGAAATAGACAGTACATCCCCCAGCAAACCAGGGTTGGTATAGACCGTCATGGATTTTTCAGGAAAAGACTCCGCTATTGTTTGGAAATAACCCAATTGGGCTTTATCACTCAGAGGGTACATTTTTTGCGATATCAGCACCATGCCATCCACACCTAAATTGGCATACTGTTCCGCTTGAAAACATGCATCTGACGTTGAGAAACTGGCAACCCCCGCTAATACAGGTACTCGCCCCGCAGCTTGATCAACTGTAATGCGAACCACCTCATTTCGTAATTCCTGTGACAAATATGCGTATTCACCAGTGCTCCCTAATGGGCTCAATCCGTGAACTCCGCTCGAAATGAGGTGCTCAATTAGGTGACGAAGAGATGATTCAAGAACAGTACCTTTAGTTTGATCGACTGGTGAAACAAGATAAGGAAAAATACCGTGAAAATGGGTCATAATTATTCCTAATTTTAGTTGTTATGGGAGATAACGGCTGTTTGTTCATTTTTTAATGAGTTAAAAAGAATTTGTGCGGCTTTGGTTGGGCTTTTTGAGTTGAGATACAGGTTATATCGAATTGCCGGAAGTACTGGTAGCCCTTCATCCTCACCGAGTATGCGTAAATCCTCCCCTGAAAGCTCAATTGAGCGAGCCATAATACCCAATCCCGCCCTAACCGCAGCGCGTGCTCCAGATAGTGTTGTCGCCATATAAGCAATGCGCCAAGGTATTTGCTGTTGTTCAAGGTGATTGATCATCATCTCGCGATAAGTACTCGGCTCATCTAACACAACTAATGGCAGCGGCTGCTCTAAGTTAAAACTAAAATGTTTCCCGCAATACCATAGTGAAGGGGAAACACGTAAGACAATTTTAGGGTAGCCAACATGCTCCTCGGTTGAGATCGCCAAATCGAGTTCATTATCCTCTAACATTGACATAAGAAATGGGCTGCGTTTGACAATAATATCCATGATTAAATTTGGATAAGCTCCTGAAAATCTGGCTAATAAATCAGGCAATATAGTATTCGCGGTGTCATCTGGCGAACCAATTTTTAATACTCCGTCAATTTCTTCATAAACTAGTGATAAACATGCCTCATCATTAAGACGTAAAATACGGCGGGCATAGCTCAATAGTTGTGTACCAGAGTCCGTCAATGCTTTATTTCTGCCCTGCCGGACAAATAACTCCTTGCCAATGAGTGACTCCAGCCGTTGCATTTGTTGACTCACCGCTGATTGCGTTCGGCAAACAGATTCTGCGGCGGCGGCAAAAGTTGCACCATCAACAACCGCAATAAAAGTGCGAAGTAAATCAAGCTCTAAATTAAAAATAGGACGTTTAGCAGCTGGCATTTTAGTTATCTCTTTTCTTAAGGTGTGTGGTGTCATCCAACAAAAGTGTTTAATTTACATACTAAGAAGAAAGCCTTAAATAATCTATGTTAGAGCTCAATAGTTTGGCTCTAAATTGTAGCGACTTAATAATAAATTTGACTACCTGAATATCCGCCATAATACGATTGATAAAGTAGCTACAGATGGAAAGACATAACAAATGGTTATTTATAGGCGATTCTCCTCAAAAGAGTTTGCCATCAGATAAACTTAGTCAGTAATTTCATTCGGTATCCCCAATTTCAAAAGTCACTGATTGATTTTGTGTGTAGTGACGTGACTACTTCACACTCAATCAAAAATGTTGCCCGAACTGCCAAAAGGGGATTTTGTGTATTGCTGCGAAGAATGTTACAGAGGAACATCGGCTTAAAATAGAAGAGTGATTTGCATATAAACAATTTAAATATTAATGGATTTTAATAATTATAATGCTATTCATTTTATAACCTAACTCACCCCTATATTCTGTGTATAATTAAGCACTAATCCCAATTTTGTTGAGAGAGCTGCTATGGCTGGTATGAATAAAACTCATCTGACTGAAACAGACATCATCACTAAATTTATCCTCCCTGCAATTAAAGATGCGGGTTGGAAGTTGATGTCGCAGATCCGCCAAGAAGTCAAACTTCGCGATGGTAAAGTCGTTGTGCGTGGTAAGCTAGCAGCACGGTTGACAGTGAAATCAGCCGACATAGTGCTCTACCATAAGCCGGGGTTACCACTTGCAGTCATAGAAGCTAAAGCGAATAAACACGAGATGGGAAAAGGGATGCAGCAAGGGCTAGATTACGCGCGCCTACTCGATGTCCCTTTTATTTTTGCTTCTAATGGTGATGGTTTTATCTTCCACGACAAAACAAATCCTGCGCAGCTTGAATCCGAAATTACACTCGACGATTTTCCAACACCTGAACAGCTTTGGGCTAAATACTGTATTTGGAAAGGTTTTACCGCTGAACAATTGCCTGTCATCAGCCAAGACTATTACGATGACAGTAGCGGCAAATCCCCTCGTTATTACCAGCTACAAGCCATTAATAAAACTGTAGAAGCCGTTTCTGCTGGGCAAAAACGTGTATTACTCGTAATGGCGACAGGTACTGGCAAAACCTATACCGCATTTCAAATTATTTGGCGCTTATGGAAAGCTAAAAATAAAAAACGCATTCTGTTTCTTGCCGACCGCAATATCCTTGTCGACCAAACTAAAAATAACGACTTCCAACCCTTTGGTAGCGCAATGGCAAAGGTGACTGGTAGAACAATTGACCCAGCTTATGAAATTCAATTGGCACTCTACCAAGCAATTACAGGCCCAGAAGAACACCAAAAAGCCTTTAAGCAAGTTGCTCCCGATTTCTTTGATTTGATTGTTATCGACGAGTGCCACCGCGGTAGTGCATCGGAAAACAGCGCATGGCGAGAAATTCTTGAGTACTTCAGCAGTGCAACTCAAATTGGCTTGACCGCAACACCAAAAGAAACCGATGACGTTTCCAGCACCGATTACTTTGGCGACCCCGTTTATACTTATTCACTTAAAGAAGGTATTGAAGACGGTTTCCTTGCACCATACAAAGTCGTTCGAGTCGATATCGATGTCGACTTACAAGGTTGGCGCCCCACTAAAGGCCAAGTTGATAAACAAGGCCAACTGATTGATGACCGAATTTATAACCAAAAAGACTTTGACCGCACTATGGTGATTGATGAGCGTACCAAGCTGGTGGCACAAACAATCACTGATTACCTAAAACGCACCAATCCAATGGATAAAACCATCGTTTTTTGTAACGATGTTGACCACGCTGAACGTATGCGCCGTGCATTGGTAAACCTAAATCCAGAGCAAGTACGAAAAAATGAAAAATACGTGATGAAAATCACTGGCGATGACGACATCGGTAAGGCGCAACTCGATAATTTCATCAACCCGAAAAAGCCTTACCCAGTGATTGCAACCACCTCAGAACTGATGAGTACGGGTGTGGATGCGCAGACCTGCAAACTGGTCGTGCTAGATCAAAACATTCAATCCATGACCAAATTTAAGCAGATCATCGGGCGTGGAACACGTATTAACGAGAAGTTCGATAAACTCTGGTTCACCATTCTCGATTTCAAAAAAGCCACCGAACTGTTTGCAGATGAGCGCTTTGATGGCGTGCCTGAAAAAGTGATCCGCACAACACCTAAAGATATTTCCGATCCTGAATCGGATTTCAATGAAATACTCGAAGGTGAAACGTCAGAAAGCGAAACGTTAGATAACGACGTATTTATGGGCGCAGAAGAATCATCCGCTCACTATGGCGCCACATCAGAAAGTGCCAATGGTGCTTTCGAAGAGTGCGAAGAAAACAGAATTCGCAAATATCATGTCAACGGCGTCACCGTAAAAGTGCTAGCAAAACGCGTCCAATATTACGATGCCGATGGCAAATTAGTCACCGAATCCTTTCAGGACTACACCCGTAAAACGCTACTCAAAGATAAAGACTTTGCCTCTCTTGATAACTTCATTCGAAAATGGCACTCTGCCGAGCGCAAACAGGTTATCATTGATGAACTTCAGCAGCTTGGTGTGCTTTGGGAAGTGTTAGCAGAAGAAGTGGGTAAAGACCTTGACCCATTCGATCTCCTTTGCCATGTAGTTTATGGTCAACCGCCCCTGACGCGTAAAGAACGGGCTGACAACGTGCGTAAACGTAACTACTTCACCAAATATTCAGAACCTGCACAGCATGTACTCAATACCTTGCTGGATAAATACGCGGATGAAGGCGTGCAGGAAATCGAAGATATTCAGGTGCTAAAACTAAAACCGTTCGACAGCCTAGGCCGTCCGCTAGAAATCATCAAAAGTAGTTTTGGAAATAAACAAGCATACGAGCAAGCCGTCAATGAACTGGAAGACCAAATTTATCAGTTACCACCTCGCCAGGCCTAATACCCCATATTATTTTACCACCGTGAGTTATCAGCTCTCGGTGGCTTCATTTTTACCAATGGAATACAAACATGTCGATTAGCTCAGTCATTAAATCCTTACAAGACATCATGCGCAAAGATGCAGGTGTAGACGGTGATGCTCAACGCCTTGGGCAACTGTCTTGGCTATTATTTCTGAAAATATTTGATACTCAGGAAGAAGAGCTTGAACTCGAGCAAGACGACTACCAACTCCCTATTAACTCGCGTTACTTGTGGCGTACTTGGGCGGCAAACAGCGAGGGAATCACAGGGGATGAACTGCTCGAATTCGTTAATGACGATTTATTCCCTGCTTTAAAAAACCTGACCGCGCCTATCGATAAAAACCCTCGGGGCTTTGTGGTGAAACAAGCGTTTAGCGATGCCTATAACTACATGAAAAATGGTACGCTCTTACGCCAAGTCATCAATAAGCTGAATGAAATCGACTTCAGCAACAGCACCGAACGCCACTTATTCGGTGATATCTATGAACAAATTCTACGCGACTTACAAAGCGCAGGTAACGCAGGTGAGTTCTATACTCCACGTGCGGTCACTCGCTTTATGGTCAACCGTATTGACCCGAGATTGGGTGAATCGATTATGGACCCAGCGTGTGGTACTGGCGGCTTCCTTGCCTGTGCGTTCGACCATGTGAAAGAGCATTATGTTAAGACAACTGAAGATCATAAAACGCTACAACAGCAGATCTTTGGTGTTGAAAAAAAACAGCTCCCACATTTGCTGTGCACCACGAATATGCTACTGCATGGTATTGAAATTCCGGTACAAATTCGTCATGACAATACATTAAACAAGCCTCTATCCGCTTGGGATGAGCAATTCGACGTCATTATTACCAACCCGCCATTTGGCGGCACTGAAGAAGATGGGATCGAGAAAAACTTCCCAGCAGAAATGCAGACCCGCGAAACCGCCGACCTATTCCTGCAATTGATCATTGAAGTGCTGTCCGATAAAGGCCGTGCAGCCGTAGTTCTGCCAGATGGCACACTGTTTGGTGAAGGCGTCAAAACCAAAATCAAAAAACTGCTGACCGAAGAGTGCAACTTACACACCATTGTTCGTTTGCCAAATGGTGTATTTAACCCATATACCGGAATCAAAACCAATATTCTCTTCTTCACCAAAGGCCAGCCAACCAAAGAAATCTGGTTCTACGAACACCCCTACCCTGAGGGAGTTAAAAACTATAGCAAAACCAAACCGATGAAGTTTGAAGAATTCCAAACAGAAATCGACTGGTGGGGCAATGAAGCCGATGGCTTTGCAAGCCGTGAAGAAAACAATCAAGCGTGGAAAGTCAGCATTGATGAAATCATTGCCCGTAATTTTAACCTCGATATCAAAAATCCGTATCAAGGTGAAACGATCAGCCACGATCCCAACGAATTACTGGCGCAGTACCAAGCACAACAAGCTGAAATCAGTAAACTGCGTCATCAGTTACGCGATATTCTCGGTGCTGCATTGACTGGCAATAAGGAAACAAACTGATGACCGTTGAGAAACTGATTACCGACCATATCGATATTTGGTCTTCTGCGCTGCAAACTCGCTCCACCGCAGGACGTGGCAGCAGCGGTAAAATTGATCTTTATGGTATTAAGAAACTGCGTGAGCTGATCCTAGAGCTGGCAGTACGTGGTAAATTAGTACCGCAAGACCCAAATGATGAACCCGCCTCAGAGCTGCTAAAGCGCATTGCAGCTGAGAAAGCGGAACTGGTGAAGCAAGGTAAAATTAAAAAACAGAAGCCGCTGCCAGAAATTAGTGAAGATGAAAAACCGTTTGAGTTGCCGGAGGGGTGGGAGTGGACTTCATTAAATGAGATTGCATTAATTAACCCCAAAATAGAAGTAACAAATGATGAGCAAGAAATCTCTTTTGTCCCAATGCCTTGTATTTCTACACGATTTGATGGTACACATGACCAAGAAATAAAGAAATGGGGAGAAGTAAAGAAAGGCTATACGCATTTTGCGGACGGAGATATCGCTTTGGCTAAAATAACACCTTGCTTTGAAAATAGTAAGGCTGTCATTTTTGAGGGCTTAAAAAATGGAGTGGGTGTGGGTACAACAGAATTACATGTTGCTCGCCCATTAAGTTCTGAACTAAATCTTCAATATATTCTACTTAATATAAAAGCACCTCATTATTTAACTATTGGTGAATTACAAATGACTGGTTCAGCGGGTCAAAAACGTGTACCACGAAGTTTCTTTGAGAACTACCCTATACCGTTTCCACCAAAGACTGAACAAGCAAGAATAGTAGAAACATTCTCGGAACTAATGTCCCTCTGCGATCAACTGGAACAACAATCACTAACGAGTCTAGAAGCGCATCAGCAACTAGTTGAAACCCTGTTAGCGACGCTTACTGATAGCCAAAACGAAAAAGAACTCGCTGAAAACTGGTCACGAATCAATCAGCATTTCGACACGCTATTTACCACTGAAGCTAGCATAGATGCGCTAAAGCAAACCATTCTGCAACTGGCTGTTATGGGTAAGCTGGTACCTCAGGATCCTAATGACGAACCTGCATCTGAACTGCTAAAACGTATTGAACAAGAAAAAGCGCGACTGGTGAAACAAGGAAAAATTAAAAAACAGAAGCCATTGCCGCCGATTAGTGATGAAGAAAAACCTTTTGAGCTACCGCAGGGGTGGGAGTGGTGTCGTTTCGATGATATCGTTGATATACAAAGTGGCATTACTAAAGGCCGTAAACTGCATGGTCGAACATTAACCTCAGTTCCATATCTGAGTGTTGTAAACGTCCAACGTGGATATATTGATCTTGGGATTATAAAAAAAACTGAAATTCCAATTGAAGAATTGGAAAAATACAAAGTATGCAACAATGATTTATTGATTACTGAGGGTGGAGATTGGGATAAAGTTGGTCGTACAGCAATTTGGATTGGAAATAACATTCCCTACATGGCACATCAAAATCATGTATTTAAAGCTCGTACTTTATTGCAGGAACAAAGTGTTACTTGGCTTTCAAATTTTTTAAACGGGCCATTTGCTAGAGAATATTTTTCAGGCTCTAGTAAACAAACGACTAATCTTGCCTCAATCAATAAAACTCAATTAAGAGGTTGTTTAATTGCAATTCCTCCTAAAACAGAAAAAGAAAAAATTGTAGCTAAACTCAATGATCTTTCAATTATTTGTGACACTTTGAAATCACATCTACAATCCGCGCAACAAACCCAGCTCCATCTAGCGGATGCACTCACCGACGCAGCATTAAACTAAGGAACAAACGATGTCGATTAATCATGCTATCTGGCGTGTGGGTGATAATCCCCAACCGCTAACGACTAGCAAACTTGCCAGCGAACAACTACTGGAAAAAATGATTTTAAACGACCCAGCCATTCTCTCTGACCAATGGATAATTTAGAACACGTCAAAATTAGAAGTTGATTTAAGACAGCCTCTTGTAGAGCTTTCTATTCAACTCAAACAAAGTGGCTTAATTACAAGAGGGTGAAGAAGAGTAAATCTTAGGTGAAAAGGATTTAGACAATTTAGCTTTTGTTAGTTTATGGGGAAACTAGGGGAATTCACATTTCCCTAATATCGTCCCTGATTTGGCGATCAAATTAACTATCCCTCTGCAATAAGCCAATGAAAAATGAAGGCAACCTATTGAATATCATAGATTATAGCCCTATCACCTCAGTAGTGTAATCAGGGCTTTTCATGTGTCAGACTGGGTTATCTATTAGGATCCATAATCTCATTTATATTTTCATTGAATACTATCAACACTTCTCATAAACTTAACCTAAGCTAAATTTTAGAAAGGGAATTAACATGGCGTATAAATATGATCCCGTATCAAAAACACTCATTGATGCGGACGCGAAATTTAGCTTCGAAGAGGTACCTAACTATGATGAGCTTTATTATCAAGCTAATCTAATAAAGATTAAAGGTATTCTTAACAATGAAAAAGACGATGATAATGTTGCTGCAGTAGCTACAATTGAAGAAGCAGATTATATTTTAAAGAATATGTCCACCCCGACGCCTTTCAAAGACCCTAAAGAGGCTTTATTTGGTATTGGTGATTTTATTTCTAATTACTCATCAAATATCTATGAGGCTCATCGTGTTACTAGAATTATCAATGAATTTAGAAATATTAATATCCAAGCAACTGAATATGTTGGCCCAAACGGTAATGTTTATATTCGCCTATCTGGGCATGCTGGAGTTAGAGCTTACTTAAATGGGACTCGGTATTTAATCAACAATCCTCGCATTCTATACATGGGTGTAGGAACCCAAGGTATGAATAACATATCCGTTGGTGCAACTCGATTCGCAATCGTTTTTTCAGCAGCTTACAGAGTAGTAGAATTAATATTCAAAAGTGAATATTCACTAGTGGATTTTTTTGTGAACATCACCATGGATATGGCAAAATTAGCTATTAGCACACAGATAAGTACTGCCATTGTAGGAGGTTTAACAACCGCAGGATTAATTACAGGAGGAAGCGTTATTGTCATATCCGTGGGGATATTTTTACTAGGAGCAGCAATCGCTTATGCTCTGTATAAATTAGATGATGAATTCCAAATTAGTGAGAGTATTATTAAAGCCTTAAAAACTCACAGGCCAAGAAAACCTGAAACACCTTATCACCCAGACCAATTTTTCTCACAGTGGGGGAGGTTCAGTCGTGGTTAAAATAAACCCATTTAAATTGTATTTAATTGCAGCGTTTCTTTTATTTTTAGCTTTATTTTGTTTCTATAACTCTATCATTTATTATAAAAATTATTTCATGATGAAAGATAGAATTTTATTTTCATTTCAAACTGGTCTACTTTGTTTTGCAGCACCTTTTATTATTTATTTTTCATACCTATCTTTTACATGTGGATATACAAAAAAACCACAAAAAATGAATAATAAATTAGCCAGTTTGTTTGCCGGAATCGGGGTAGTGGGTATCATATTTAGCTTTTTCTTTTCCGCCTATGTCAGCATTGATTTAGCATCGAAAGGCTACTACACCTGCTACAAGCCATCTATTTTCGCGCCAAATGAATACGTTATATCAAAAGAGATGTGTAAGTAATATTCATCTCTTTTGATACTAAAAACTACTTAACCATCTCACTATTAATACTGTAGCTTGATGTGTTCGCCATTAAATGACTTCTTGATATAGATTCGTATTTCATTTGAACCCGTTGATATGGCATGGATTCATTATCTTTTATTGAATCAGGAAATATGTCGGAAATCTCAATCAAGGAAACACCAGTAAGTTTGATTTCATAATATCTTTCAAGTTGACCAGCTTGACTTGTTCGGTAAAACATAAATTTTGCTTCTAGCACTTCGTTACTATCCAAAGCCACCGAAAGTAAAGGAGATGATTTATCAATCGGCTTAGTAAATACGACGGGTTTATATGAAGCATTCTGCTCGCGAAAAGAACCGCTATTTAGGCCTATTACTTGAATTTCGTCTTCATGGCCTATCTGATAGCGATTACCGATTGAATCCTGAGATGAGCACCCTGCCGAAATCAAACCTTGGCTTTTACCTTTTAACACTAAATACGTCGGATATGCCATACTCTCTCCTGTAATCGTTGGCCTTTAACTATTCATTGTTCATATTACCTGAATTTAGGTTAAGTACACCAATTTAATTCACGTTTAAAGGCTGAATCAAGAATGGTAAGAGTGAAAACCTACAGCCCTTTGTAGGGCTTGGCATATGTCAGGCAGGGTTATCTAAGAACAGAGGCATTTTGTGGCTGTACGCGTTGCTGGAGGCAGGGAAAGCCATAAAATCTAGCTCTAAAGGCTCATCTACCGCGATTAAACAGCCTAAGATAAAGCTCTCCGCTATCGCCATGCGTTTGGGCTTTAAAACCTCTATTTGCTTAACGTTGAGTGGCATTGATGGGGCACCTATAACAATCGAATTGAAGTGCCCCTTATTTGGCCCTTTTTGGGGATGGACACAAGAGACGTTATAAGATGCCACTGGATAAAGTTGTCATTAATTTTTTTTAGATATTTTTTATTTTATGGATGATTTGAGACGTTAGCATACGTCAAGATAGTGCGAAGGCCGGACTCATACATAATACTTAACCTCATGATCTAAATTAAAATATAAAAGTATAAAATTATTTATACCAACGCATGTACCAACAGATGAAATTCTTACTTTTTCTGATGGTTATCCAATTCAGGTAATTGTGATTCTAGTAAGCAGACCAACATCACTAACTTTAACATGGTATTATTGCATTATACCCTGTAAGAGACCTTATTTAAGTAAAGTATTTTACTTTACTCTTTCTCGGAATCATTAAACCACTTAGGCATGGAGCTCCCATCTATAGGTAATCTTATATATCTATCATCACCAAGTTCATCCTTGATGCATCTCAACTCTTCAAAGCCCCACTTTCCATCTCTATCAGAAAAATATACGGTGTATTTATCAACATGGAAGCCAAAGTATCTTTCTTGAGGTTCTGAAATTTCCAATTGACCGCAATGTGCTGAGACTCTCCACTCATAATCAGTAGAAATATCTAGAGCTAGCACCATGAAATTTGGAATCCACCGTAAAACTAATGATAATACGATGGTAGCAGCAGCCAAAAGAAGTACTGTAGTCATGAAGCGAATTCCCTTCAATTTACCAGCCATTTTCAAAAAGAATATATACAAAAGCGGCTGAAGAACTAAAAAGAAAATAAATACCATGGATGAGAATGTCCATATTAACTCAAGAAATGGTGAATTAGTTATATCCATATTACTTATTTTCATGAAAAAACTAGCTGCTATAGCGCTTACAACAAAATATACTATAGATATTACTGATAAAAGAAAAAACCAAAATCTCGAAATAAATTTATTCCCCTTTCTTTCAAGATCATAAAAGAAAAAAACACCATTAAACAACACTAAAATGATAAATACGAGAAGAACATATCTAGCAATTCCCACTTCATTCAAATTAATAAGTACCGATAGTAATAAAAATGAAAAACAAGAAAGTAACGTTAAGAACTTAGAGTAATCAATTTCTATTTCATCTTCATCTATAACTAAAAACCTTAGAAATGAATATCCCATTTTAAAACACAGGACACAGAAAAGTATAATTATTATAAAAAAAGAAAGAATAACAATTTCGTATTTAAGTGGGAAGCTAAAATTAACGATAAGAAAATTAAAGGTCAATAATAATAAAAATACAATTAGATAAATATTTTCTTTTATTTCTTTAAATATTTTCATGTGATCCTTTCATCTTCAATATGTTAAATTAATAAACCTTATAGTTTGAGAGTAATGCTGACGAAACCATCAACATTACTAACATATCACTTTCCTGCTACCGAAACCTTAGCCAACTCTGGATTATTAGCCTGAAAGATCGATAGCGGTAACTCAACCTTACGCCCATTCTGATCTTCCACCGCTTTAACGACTTCAAACTCAGCGACGTCCTCGCAAGGAATTTCTAATCCAGTAAACGTGGCACGAGTAGCGCTAGAATCGCCAAAAGGTTCCACTTCCAGTATCGTATCCCCTAATACTTTTCCTTTTCCATCTTTCATTCGCAGCGTTAGTTCAAGCGCACCAAACTCCGCATGGTCTAGAACCATATGGCTACCACCATTATCGAGGGTAAATGAGTAACCACAGTAACCTTGGTTAATAAAATTTGAGCTGGTATGTGTGATGCTCGCATAACGCTGTTGTTCTTCAGCCAAACTAAATGCACTGACTGCTAATAAACTCATCGCAAATATACTTTTTATCTTATTCATTCCGTTACCTTTTGTTATCTTGTATAGTCCTCGCTACCGCAAGTAACGGTAGCGAGAATGTTATTTATTGTTGGTTGGTTTGGAATCCACCTTTAGTACGATCTTTTTCTTTCCAGCGCGGTCGATTCTTGCCTGATAATTCTTTTTGCTGGTTCCAATAACCTATCGGATAGCGTTTGACGATAGTACCGCTGACACCAATGTCAACTGACGAATATTGCCCGTTATTAATGTATCCTTTTTGGACATAAGCATTAGGGCTACAAGTGCCTGTATCACGTTGTTGCCAGTTTCCGTCAGTTCTTGCCACGATATAAAAATCACCAAATGCGCAACCTGACGCAGATTTATGATTCAATATAGCAACATAGTGCTTGGTTGAACCAACAATCCTACAAGTACTATTTTGGCTTCCACACACTTGCCATAAGGTTTTACCGCCATCGCCTTTATATTCCCAAATGGTATTTTTAGGGGGCCGGCTGGTGGCAGAGGCGGATGATGTCATCAACCACAGTGAGGCCAATACAGTTACAACTACATATCTTTTCATTATAAATTCCTATCAACATAAATAGAAACGTCAGATTGACGCTTGATGAACACCGTCTAATGGGTGCTTGGTTTTCCCTGATATGGCGTATTCGATGGTTATCGGGTGAATGGTGAATAAGGTATCCACAACAAAAATTGCTGATCATGTTTAATGTGATGACTGACGGTTAAGTCGCACTAAAATCCAGTGACGAATTCGCCGATGAAGATAAAAGGCAATACCAGTGGCGATAAGCAAATCAACCAGTAATATCGTGGTGGCGATACCTTCAGTAAAACCGTATAGCCAACCGGATGACATGATGATCAGTAGGCTAGAGAGGGCTAATCCGATAATGATGGACGAGATAATGGCAATTAATTTGGGATTGAAATGGATTTTATAGTCAATCCCCTTAAAAGCACTCAAAACCCATAAGCCTAATTGCGCCAAGAGTTGTGGGGTAACCAAAGCTAAGAGATATAAAACGAAGTACATCAATGTGATCCCATACGGATTCATGATGAGAGCGATAAGTTGGAAATGTGTTAACAATACGCCAGTGATCCAAAGGCATAACAAAATACTGATAACAATAGCGATGCGTTCTAAACCCCGTTGTAAGTGTGAAATGGTGTTCATATTTTTAAGCTTCCTTATGTGATGATGAATTCACAGTGTGATGGTGACTTTGAATGGGCATGGCCCATTCGTGACCGCAATCGCGACATATCCAGCCCGTACCCCATGCAATGATGTCTTGCTCAGAAGAACAGTGAGGGCAATGTGTGGGATGCGATGCTGGTGGGGTTAATAACGTCATGGTCGGTTCCTTTCTTTGTGTGATGGAAGAGAGGTAAGTACTTGTGATATCAATCGAAAATGCGGTAAGGCTGCGATAAAACTGTTTTGTTGTGACAGTTGCATCACTGCGTGTTTCGGTGTGAAGGGGGTATTGAGTGATTGAACTTGCTGGATATCCTCTAACAACAAGACATGTACTTGCTGGTGGTATTCCGCCAATAAATACCACTGGCCTTCACGATAAATGAGTTGATAAGGTTGTAGTGGATTAAAACGACGCTCAGGCGTGAGTAAGCTAATGGATTGCTTACTGGTAATGGCATACACCAATTGATAGAAATGGCCGGCATGCAAAGCCGAAATCTTATGGGCATGATGCCAAATCAAACAAGGCGCATGGGGCTGCTGGGTTAACAGTAACCCGAGTAAGCGGCTATCTAGCCCCGGAAACAACCGAGTCATCCCAATCTGTTTCACAAAGGTAAGAACATCTTTGTCTCGATAAGCTTTTAGTGTATTGATGGGCAAGCGATAGCAACCTTGCCGACCTTCTACCCCCAGATAAGCCAAGCGTTCACGTAGATCGCGCTGTAACGTGCGTTCAGAAACATTGAACTCTTGGGCTAAACATGAGAGCACAAGGCTTTCTCCTGCCATTAAGCGGGCAATCAACGCAGAGAGTCGCACAGCCATGCGGTCATATTTTCGGTTAGTCTGAAACATAACGTATTGCTCTCAATAACAGGCGTTAGGAAATTAAGAAGTGAGGGAGTTTAACTTAGGGGATTGACAGGTTATGTCTGTTGGGAAAAATTCTCATTGGACTTTTTAGTGAAAAATCACTATAAGTAATTCATTGATAAATAACGTTATGCTTTTTATTTGAACGATAAGAAAGTAAGGCGTAACGACACAACCTGTCAGGGCGGGAAAATTAGTTGGGCTGGCGAGGGGCGAGTTGGTTAAATAAAGTATCCGCCATCACCCACAGGGCTTTATTGAGTTTGATATCGCCATCAATCCCATTTACTGAACGAGTACGAGCACGTTTTCCTTTTGCGGTTCTGCCTGATAATCCCCCTTTAATCAGGTTTTCTTGTAAACGTTGGTATACCGTCCAAAGGTCTTCTTTCTTATCTTCAACGCGCCGAGGCTGTAGAATTTGCTCTCGTGTGACTGGCTGGAACTCTTCACCAAAGCGGTAGGTCAAAGCCGCTTCAGCAAAGGCTTGCTGGGCTGGTGGGGGTAACAATAACGACTGCATACTTTCGCGTTTTTCAGCCACTTGCTCAAACGTATCGAGTACCTCATACGCCCCTTCAATTACTTTCCCCACCACATCCCCTTTGTGAAGTACTCTCACTTCCCCTAATACATCGCCGCACACCAAACCGTTGGAGCATACGGCTCTAAAGAGTCCCGGCAACATCTGATAGCTGCTTGAGCCATCATGGCTATTAAGCAGAATAATTTCAGGGACTTGTATACCCGTGATTTGGTCATGTCGTCTGAGCCGTAACATATGCTTGGTGTGCTCTCGACGACTGATATCCCGTACCCGAGTCTGGCAGGCAAAGAACGGATAGAAGCCTTCTTTTTGCAGGCTATCTAACAAGGTAATGGTCGGAATGTAGGTATAGCGTTCACTGCGAGAATCGTGCTTTTCTTCAGAAAACACACTCGGTACAGTACGGAATAACTCTTCGATAGTGAGTGGACGCTCACGACGAATACTGTTAGCAGAGCCAAAACGCGAAGCTAATAAACTCATGATAGACTCCTGATTAATCAATTAAGCGGAAAATGGCAGCGGATTCGGGATGTTGTGAAGCGTAGTCACGCAATTGATAAAAACGGTCGCACATCACTTCGCTTTCCGTTTGGAACGACCAGATGCTGTACAGGATCAGACACACCACAATCCCTGCCGCTTCTTGACTCACAGTGGCTTCATTGCCGTTGTGCATGTTGAATAGGGTTAAGGTGTCTGCGTTGATATCGGGGAATATAAAGGCACCGCCATTACTGAGCACGCCGTACTCCCAGTAACCGCCATGATATTCGTCGCAGAATTGACCCATCGTGGTGAAGATCACCACTTCAAAGGTAGCCCAGCCTTTTACTGCACCAAAATGGTTGAACCAAAAATCTAGGCGTTGCTCATCAGGGACTAATTCCATTGTGATAGCAGATTCAGTTGAATGATTCATTAGTTGATACTCCATTAAAAAGAAATAAAAAAGCGCCAATCCCGTTAAGGAGTGGCGCTAGATGTCATTAATGTTGCGTTAATTTAAGAAGCTAAAAGAATACGCTCCACAGGGACTTAGCGACGGAAACGATGCTGTTTTTGACTGTACCAATCGTGCTTTTTATCAAGACAGGTAGGGGAAGGATGTCTATCAGCGTATCGACGATATCACTGACGCATTGCCCAAAATCATTACGTGCAGAGTTCTCTACGGATTGCGTCCGGTAAGTGCTGCTCAGTTGTCTAGCTACCCCGCTACTGGCTTGCACCGGTAACGCCTGTATTAATTGCTCTGCTAATACAGTCAGTTGATAGTTTTCGATTGCAGATACAACCATCACAGGGTGATTCGGCTTAAATGCTGTTATCACGGCTTGTTGCTTCAATTCTAAGTTAGCTGCTTGCTCTAAGGATGGCTGGTGAGACAGTTCATTCCACTGGCGACAGGGTTCTATCTTGTCAGCTTGATTCAGCACAAATAGAAAGCGGTTTGGTTGATAACCACATTGCTCAGTGAGAAAGCGATAACACTGTTCATCAGAAGACCATGCCCTATCATCGGCTTTGAGTACCCAGATAATTAAATCCAGTTCTGGTAATAAGTTACGATATAGCTGGTGGTACTCTTTATCTCGTTCTATGCTTTCCCCCAGGCCGGGTAAATCAACAAAGGTGAGTGTATGGTTGTTCATCGTCATACTGTAGCGTTGGGCTTGGCGCGTACAACCTGAAACATTACTCACAGACGATAGACGGGATTGGAACAGAGCATTAATCAGACTGGATTTTCCAGCCCCTGTTTTACCCATTAAGCCTATGGTGGGGGAGTAATTGATAAGTTTATTCAAATGGGATAAAAACATATCCTTAACCCCTTTAGGGAGGAAAAGAAAATGATTTTCGAGTTTATTCATCGTTGCAACCTTAATATATGTTAAGTTCGCATAGATGATATATATTTGAAATTTATTTCATTTTTTCATATTCATCAATAATGAAGCTATTTAACCACTCCGACGCGGGTACACCATAGTTAAGGGCTAACTCTGTCAATTTAGTTCTTGCCTCTGCTGAAAGTTGAATATCTTTCGGTGTTTTTTTTGGCCTTACCGAACCTTTTGATTTAGTAGTTGTTCTGTGTTTTCGCTCATTTCGAGCTAGAAGTAATTTTTTATAGCGCTTATCTTTTTCATCTTGGGGTGATTGCCATAAATAAAAACCAGTCACAATGTAAAGATAAAGCTCTTCACTATCCTGATATTCGGTTTTAGTCAATGCTTTACTTTTGACCAGATAGTTATAGGCCCACTTGCACATTTTTATATCGGATGGTTTTAACCAATCAAAGTACTTGTAATGGCAGGTTTTCTTAATTACGTCATTTCTTAAGTAGTCAAGCATACTATATATATCAGTAACATAATCTGAGTATTGAAAAGCATTAAGCCTAGCTACAACAAAGTTAATATATTCAATAGATTCTACATATCGCCCTTCATGACTCTTCGGTGCAAAAATAAATTTCTTATCAAAAAAACCGTTCGTTACTGTTTTTATAACACTACTAAAGTCGTCCTTAACTGTGAGATCTGTTAAGTAGTTTCGTATTTTGAACATATAAAAATTAGCGTCTTTGCTGTTGCTCAACACACGCCATATGAGGTAACAAAAAACTTTATTCTTTCTCATATAACCATAAATTTCATTCTCTATATATGAATAATTCATCGTCATGAAAGCCTCATTTTTTCATCAATTAAAATATGATTATTATTTTATAATACGGTAATAAAAAACTATTAAAACCACCAATAAATAGCTAATTAAAACACATTTTTATTCATGATTTAATCGTGATATTCATGTTCTTTCATTCCTTAATTTTAAAGGGTTATACATAGATTATTAGGCTTATACTAATACAATAGTGCTGTTTTTATTGATAAGCATACTAAAAAAATAATTCTAATATTGTGAAAGTGACGCTGTTATCCATTTCGCGTTAGAAAATTAATATCAGAGTACTTTTTAATGAGATGAGTCACTGAGTCTCTGACAAGCAGGACTTCTGTGTGTAAAAACGGTGCTGGTATAGTTATATATTTAATAGAGTAAGAATGGCATTTTATAGACCTAAAGATCACTCAAACAATCTTGACTAACTTATCTATTTTTTACATCCATCGAACTAGATATGACTTAAAAAACCTTAAGGAATAAATCATGTCTAGTTATACCTACAATGAGGACTATCTTCGTCAGATAGACCGAACAGTCCGTAAATCACTCCTCACCAATAATCGTGTCACAGCTATTCGCGTAGATTTACGCTTCCCGTCATCGACAACTTGTTACCATGAGGATTCAACAGTCATAACTCGTTTTATTGAATCCCTAAAAGCCAAAATAGGCGCAGACCTAAAACGCAAAAATAAAGTATGGGCTCGTAATTATTCATGCCCCTTATCTTATGTTTGGGTGAGAGAGTTTGGTGAAATCAATCGCAGAAAGCACTATCACTTATTGCTGCTAGTCAATAAGGACGTCTATTGGAGTTTAGGTGATTACACTAGAGCGGAAGGAACGCTTTATGCATTAGTACAACAAGCATGGTGTAGTGCAATTGGTGTTAACTACTCTACGGAGCGTTATTTAGTTCATATCCCAGATAACGCTGTTACTTGGCTAGATAACAATAATGCCAACAATGAAAGTACGATATTCGAATTAAACCAGCGCTGTCGTTACTTAGCCAAAGAACATACAAAATATTATGGTGATGGTGAGCGTTCATTTGGATGTAGCCGTTAATCTACCAATAAAAAACATGAGGGGGATATCTTTTGGAAGAGAGATATCCCTAAACACTTATCGATATCCCTTCTGCCTTTTAACTTTAAAGACAGGAGTTCAATAATGAGCACTCAAGCTATTCCCTTATTAGATGATCAATTCGTTGATATGAAATTTATAACCCGTTTAACTGGACTAACTGATAAATGGTTTTATAAGTTGATACAAGATGGGGAGTTTCCAAAGCCGATAAAACTGGGGCGTAGTTCTCGTTGGTTAAAGAGCGAGGTTGAAAATTGGCTACAGGCACGTATTGCCGAATCCAGAGCTTAACCCATCTCCCCGCCTTCCGTATCAATCGCATCAGCTTTTAAATCACACCGAAAATTCAACAATAAAAAAGTATCATGACTCTCATGAGGTATAGCTACACTACGACTAGAGCTAGCTGGCTTTACCAAAATCGCCATTTATCGGTGAAGGAGACATCCCTAACGAAAATAACCGCCAGTGTATGGCAGCTGATATATGCTTTCATGACACCGACAACACACTCGCTGTTGTTCCGGTATAACTGTACCGCTTGATACTTACTAAAATGCTTCCTGAATTATTATCTGTCCAAGATGAAATGGATGTCAGCTTAATCACCGATAACCCCCTGCTAAGATCCCCCCCGATGCTGGAGAGTATCTTTCTCAACGAGTACGTGAGGATTGGACAATGTTTATTTGCCAACAAACTTATTGGTCTGTTTAACCAGTACAATAACTCTGAGCTAGGCCCCAAACTGATGTGGTTGTGCTGGTATGATTTGATGTTAGGTTTTCCTTTAGATGATGGGCTGAATACCCTGAAGATGAAAACTGAAGAACAGTTGGTAAAACGGATAATTGGCAGGCAAATGGAGAACTGGGGACTGACGAGGATAATGGATGATTATGTGTTGTTTGGTTGATAAAGAAAACGTCTAGAATATCCCCACAGTAACTTAGTCCGTCAATGAATCTAAAGCTTCACTAGGAATAAAAACATTTAAAACAAATTATTAGGGCTTTAATTTTAGGAAAATAGACACTAAAAACAGCGTTACCTAAGTACACGAAAAACAATCCTATATTCAGAAAGAATTAAAAAATATCGTTCATATCTATTTTAGAATGGCAAAGCAGGATAGATCTTAAATAATGGCACTCACATTCAAAAGAAAAATGTGAAAAAAAAT
Source organism: Providencia sp. PROV040 (assembly GCF_032706145.1). Lineage (NCBI taxonomy): Bacteria > Pseudomonadati > Pseudomonadota > Gammaproteobacteria > Enterobacterales > Morganellaceae > Providencia > Providencia sp. PROV040. The sequence goes on from NZ_CP120530.1 coordinate 4,394,632, forward strand.
GATTGAACACATAATCTAAATATCTATCCATGTTGTCGGAGAGACACAAATCAAGATTGTGAATTTTTATACTTGTGCTCCCTCACTGACACGGTATGATTTTATGCTTTGTTTCGCCGTATTATGCTTACCGCCTTTACTATTCATAAAGCGCAATGAAAAGCATCATTATCAGCTAAGGATATTGAAAATGAGTTTCTGGATATTTATTTTTGCGCTGTTCGTTATTTGGTCATTATTTTTCAAAAAGAAAAAACCGGTGGCTCCTAAGGTGAATAACAAAAAACCAATTAACAAAGTATCTTCTGGTAAATCAACTAACAACTTATCAAATATACACTCTCGGGCACCTGACGAAGATGAACTAGCAACTTTTACTTTCATTAACGAGCAAGTAGTTGATTTTCACGCTAGGCAAGAACAACCACAAAAAAATTTATCCCAACGCCATACAACACCCGCACGATGGATAAAACCAGATGAAAGCGTAACAATTGAAAATATCGTCATTAATGGTGGTTATTTTTATTTCGGTGGACAGTTAAAAGCGGGTTCATCAGGAGAGCATCACTATCGTTATAACGACAATTCCGATGCATCTCTAGTTAACAGTGCTTTATCAATCCAACATGCTTCGGTACATCATCAGGATGAATCACTGGGATACTGGCCTAGCTTTTCAACACTATCTCCACCTTCTCGAGGGGCTTATCTTAGCTGGTTAGCAAGCGATAGAAATGATGCAAGCTGCCCTATTGGTTATGTTTTTATCTATTTCTATGGTCTTGAACGTCGCATACTGGTAGATGGAGCACAGAAAGCAATACCTGCCGATGAATTCAAATCATTATTTGGAGAAGTTTCACGTTTAAGGTCGATATTTAAATTAAACAACTCCTTCTATCGGTATTCTACTCAATTAATAGAAACCATGTTACTTCTTCGACCTGATGTTATCAAAATTGAAAATGAGAGCGATTACTTTGCATCAGGGAGTTCACTTTTGTTCCGATTCCGCCTAGCTACAGTAGTGGAACAAGGGGAACCATTGCCAGTCGATCTGGCTTTGGCTTGGGTAAAATATTACGCCGAATATGCTCTACGAACTCCAGCAAGACGTTGTGTTAATGAATTTACGGCTCTATTTAAACAACGTTATGCAGATAAATTCAACAATGGCCTTATCATCAAGCCAAACAAGACCCGTTTGGAGTTAAATTATTATCCAGCAAGCAGTACACTACGTGGAATTAACATTGAGCATCTTAATCTACCTGACCCTAGCGTATTAAGAGCTCCGGTACAGAAATTAATACAAATTGCAGAATCTTGTACCGATTCTTTGGATGCTTATAGCCGCTATCTCGGCAAGAAAGAAGCGTCAAGAAGTGATATTGCCGCCATAATGCTTCTCCCTGATGAAGTCCTAAACGAAGATGCAGAACATACGTTTACGAAGTTTAAACGCTGGGCTGATGAACAAATTAGTGAAAATGCAGGATTAGTAAAAGTTGCTAGCTTTTGGGCAATACTTGATATTCCTGCCCCAGATAAGATCAATAAAAAAGAAGCCGAATTGATACAAAATTTTATTCAACGCACAGGTTACGGCGTTGCACCAGATACACGTTATCACCATGTAAAACCTGAGCCTGACGGAAATATCGTTTTATTTTTAGAGGGTCATGGTGAATTCTTCACGCCCTCTACAGAGTTTTTGTCAGTGTCTGTAGCACTTCGATTGGGTGCAATGATTGCGCAAATGGACCAAGATGTAGACATTACTGAACAGATTGTACTGGAAAAAACGATTGATCATAATGGCACCTTGTCACCAACTGAAAAACGCTCGCTACATGCCTACCTAAGATGGTTACTCAATACACCTGCCAATATGGCTGGCTTGAAAAATAAAATTGAACAACTGAACGATAAAGAAAAATCTACTATTGGTAATGTAATTCTTAGGGTCGCTTGCGCTGATGGAAAAATTGACTTAGCTGAAATTAAGCAACTAGAAAAAATCTACTCCAGCCTTGGCTTAGACAGCAAAGCTGTTACTAACGATCTCCATCATCTGTCAATGACAGGAAAAACTTCAGAGCACAGAACACAAACAGTATTGGAAAGAAATAATATTTTCTCACTTGATGAACACGCTCTTGCCCGTCATGAATCCGATACAGCAAATGTTCATCAGTTGCTGAGCACAATTTTTGAAGAAGATAGTGCCACAGAAGAGCGACCAAAAGATATTCCATCAAATTCAACAGTTACTCTTGATGAAACACACCATCAACTCTATCAACTTTTGTTAGAGAAAAATCGCTGGGAAAGAAATGAAGTCGCTGAACTATGTCAGCAACTTAATTTGATGTTAATCGGTGCAATCGAAGCTATTAATGATTGGTCTTTCGAACAGGTTGATGCACCTCTTCTTGATGAAGACGATGATGGCATTTACGTCGACTTAGAAATTGCACAAGAACTCAAAGGATAATTTATGTCTGATATTCGTATTCGACTCAAAGAACGAGACGCCATTATTAACTCATTGAAATCAGGCGTGACCCCTAAAATTGGTATCCAGTATATTCAAGTTGGTCGAGTTAACGAAATAAAAGCTTTGTATCAAGATATCGAGCGTATTGTTGATGGCGGTGCGTGTTTCCGACTAATTATCGGAGATTACGGTTCAGGTAAGACATTTTTTCTAAGTGTCGTTCGTTCAATTGCATTAGAGAAAAAGCTAGTAACTGTCAGTGCTGATTTATCACCAGAGCGCCGTATTCATGCTACAGGAGGGCAGGCACGCAACCTCTATTCAGAACTAATGAAAAATCTATCCACTCGAAGCAAACCGGATGGCAATGCTTTATTAACCGTGGTTGAGCGGTTTATCACCGAAGCTAGAAAGGAAGCCGATAGTAAAAACTCCTCTGTTCCGACAATCATTCATCAAAAACTTTCTGAGCTCTCTGATATGGTTGGTGGCTATGACTTTGCTAAAGTTATTGAGAGTTACTGGCTGGGTTATGAGCAAGATAATGAAACATTAAGATCAAATGCTATCCGGTGGTTGAGGGGTGAATACACGACAAAAACCGACGCTCGTATCGACCTAGGTGTACGTTCCATTATTTCGGACTCTTCCTTTTATGACTCACTAAAGCTAATGAGTCTATTTGTTCGACAAGCTGGATATGCTGGTTTGCTGATTAATTTGGATGAACTAGTTAATTTATACAAACTGAGTAATACCCAAGCCCGGGTTGCTAACTATGAGCAAATACTTCGTATTTTAAATGATTGTCTACAAGGAACGGCTGAGTATATTGGTTTTTTACTTGGCGGCACACCGGAGTTCCTATTTGATCCACGTAAGGGATTATACAGTTACGAAGCGCTCCAATCACGATTAGCTGAAAATAGTTTTGCTCAGCGAGCGGGGGTTATTGATTATTCATCTCCATCACTACATTTAGCAAGTCTGACACCCGAAGAATTATATATCTTGCTAAAAAATCTTCGTCACGTTTACTCCAGCGGAAACATGGATAACTATCTTGTTCCTGATGAGGCATTAACAGCATTTTTACACCATTGTAGTAATACTATCGGTGATGCTTACTTTCGTACACCACGAAACACCATTAAAGCTTTCCTAGACATGCTAGCTGTACTCGAACAAAACCCTTCCATTCAATGGACTCAATTAATTTCAAATGTCACCATTGAGAAAGAGAAGCCGAGTGATATGGATGAAATTATATCAACAGGGAATACTGATGAGGACGGCCTCGCGGATTTCAAATTATGACGGCTGAATATCAGTTGTTAGATCCACGCATACAAAAGTGGATATATCGGCAAGGCTGGACAGATCTCCGAGAGCTGCAAAAAAAAGCAATTCCTTCAATATTGTCTGGTGATAGAGATGTGTTAATCAGCGCGGCTACCGCCGCGGGTAAAACTGAAGCTTTTTTTCTACCAGCCTGCTCTGTGACTGCAAACATTAGGAATGGCTTTGGAATTTTGTATATTAGCCCGTTAAAAGCCTTAATTAATGACCAGTACCGACGATTGGAAAGCTTAGGTGATACACTAGAAATGCCAGTCACACCTTGGCACGGCGATGTTACACAAAGCAAAAAATTAAAGATTAAAAAAAATCCTTCTGGGATTTTACTGATAACGCCTGAATCACTAGAAGCAATGCTTATCCGTAATACAGGATGGCTAAAACAGGCTTTTACTCCATTATCTTATATCGTCATTGACGAGTTTCATGCCTTTATCGGATCCGAGCGAGGTATGCAGCTTCTCTCTTTATTAAACCGTATCGACCATCTTCTAGGAAGGATTAATAATCCGATACCCAGAGTCGCGTTAAGTGCCACTCTAGGTGAACTGGAACAAGTACCATTATCTCTCCGACCGAATCAAAGTTTGCCCTGTGATATAGTTACTGACAATCAAACTCACTCTACACTGAAGGTACAGGTTAAGGGCTATTTGGAACCTCTAGTCATTTCAGGCAAGCAACCCCCTATGTCAGCCGAAATACAAATCTGCCACGATATTTTTCGATTTTGCCGTGGTGATTCCCATTTAGTGTTTGCTAATAGCCGTAAGAGAACAGAAAGTATTGCAGCTACACTTAGCGATCTCAGTGAAATGAATATCGTCCCCAATGAGTTCTTTCCTCATCATGGCTCATTATCAAAAGAGCTGCGAGAAACGCTCGAACAACGGCTCCAGAAAGGTAATATCCCTACCACCGCTATTTGTACAATGACTTTAGAACTCGGTATTGATATTGGTAAAGTTAGCTCTGTAGTGCAAGTTACTGCCCCTCACTCCGTCACTAGTTTACGCCAGCGAATGGGCCGTTCAGGCCGACGTGGTTCTCCCGCTATATTAAGAATGTTAATTGCCGAGAATGAACTGGTGCCTACATCAGGTATAGTTGACCAACTCAGGCTTCAGCTTGTTCAGTCATTGGCAATGATACGCTTACTTATTGGCAGTAAATGGTTTGAGCCAGCGGATATTCGTCAAATGCATTATTCCACGCTGTTTCACCAAATATTGGCGATTATTGCACAATGGGGAGGTGTACGAGCAGATCAACTCTGGCTACAGTTATGTCAACAAGGACCGTTTCGAAACGTTTGCATCGATGACTTTAAAATGCTGTTACACCATATGGGGAAACATCAATTTCTGACGCAAACTTCTAGTGGTGAATTAGTTCTCGGAGTAGAAGGTGAATATCACGTTAATCAGTACACTTTTTATGCCGTATTCAATACCCCAGAAGAGTTTCGTATTGTTGCAGGAAATAAAACACTAGGTTCCATTCCTGTTGATTCACCACTAATGCCAGAACAGCATATTATTTTTGGTGGGCGACGCTGGAAAGTGACTGATATCGACGATGAAAAAAAAATTATTTATGTCGAAACAACAAAGGGAGGGCAACCACCTATTTTTGGCGGTGAAGGAATGTCTATTCATGATATCGTTCGCCAAGAAATGTTTATGATTTATCAAGAAGGCGACTACCGTATCGCTATTGATGATCGTAAAGCTGATTTTGCTGATACTACAGCCAGAGCATTATTTGATGAGGGGCTACAATGTTTTCGTAGTAATAATCTAGCTTCGGAATATTTTATCCAACAGGGACAGCATGTTTATATTTTCCCTTGGTTGGGCGATCAAACTGTAAATACTCTGTCAGCATTGCTTATCCTACATGGCTTTAAAGCAGGCTCATTCGCAGGTGTTATTGAAGTTGAAAAAACAACAGTTATTGAAGTTAAACAGATGCTAGCTAACATTCTTCGAGAGGGATTACCTACAGAATCAGTCTTAGCGGAAAAAATCTCAGAAAAATGCCTTGAAAAATATGATGAATTTTTACCAGAAATATTACTTAACAAGGAATACGGGCTGCGAGCTTTCGATATTAATAGCATATCCAATTGGATAAAAAAATATTGTTAGAAAATACAATGCCACAATAAAAAATAGCCACAAATCGAAAGTGGCTAGTATAGTTATGACTTGTGACATATATAAATTATATTATCATTTTATAACATATTGTTTTTATAGTTATTCGTCTATGGCGAAACAAATATTTTAAGATCCACATCATAGTCATGAGCTGTCGCTAACCAACTATTGATTAATTGAAAAGCTTGTAATGTTTCACCATTTGCCTCTGGGCCAAGTTTTAATTGATTTTCAAAATGATCAGCAGAAAAACTATTTGCTGATACAATCCAAATTTCTTTCTTAACGGCAGTAGAACGTCTTCTTGCAGCGACAGTATCCCAAAGTTCGTTGAGTCTTTCTTGCCTATCCTGTTCATTATGGGCACTAAACAAATCACCGTTAAAAATTCGAATCCTTTCACGAATGCATTGAGTCGCTCCTGATGAAGGCCAAGCAGTACTAAGTCTTCCCCAATTACTTGGTCGTAAGTTGACATCACTGCTAATAAGCATTTCGATATTTTTAATAGCTTGAGTACCAACTTCCGCAAGCGCGCCTGCAGATGATTGAGGATTAACAGAACTACCGCATTTTACATGAACAAAAACCAACTTATTTTTAGATGAAACAATAAAATCTGCAGGTTCAGTGCCCATGTCAGTAATAATTAATAAATCGGCTTCTGGGATATATGGAGCAAATGGACCTAGATCACGTAGAGTGGGATTAGCTAAACCATTAGATTTCAATTGATCTACCAAATAAAAAATAGAGTCAGAACAAAAACCTTCATTTATAATTTGATAATTATTGTTTTGATAGCCTTTCTCATCTAGATTATCTCCAAGCAAAGAATCAAGACCTATAATTACATTAGCAAGGTTAGAAGTACCTAGTTCAAAAGTTTCCGCCAATGGTAACTTTAATTGATAAAATTTTCCTTGAGAAAATCCTATTCCATCAGCAAGCAAAGCTTTGTATAATTTTTCATTGAGAAGATTTTTTATTTCTTGATAATTTTCACCATCTATTGAATAAAGCATATCTGTTTCTGGCACTATATTTAAAAATGGTTCTTCACTTTGTAAATTAACTAATATTTTACTCTCATCAATACCCTCAACAAGTAAAGCACCATCATTATATTCCAAATATAAAAATGAATTATCCAGAGAGTATCTATTGCCATTTATCAAAAGATGAATAGGTGAATTGAAATCAGTTAAAAAATCAAAAATCAAACTCTGTACTTCAAAAGTTTCATCAACTAGAATTGGTTTTGCATATGAGTGAACCAATGCATTATTTAGATTTATATTCGCAGATATCACATTATCAATACCCAAAAGCCAGTCATTCAAGTCTGCTAAACTAAATGATGATTCCTTTTGATCTGATATACGGCCAGAATCAATACCTACGTAATAACTACCTTTCTTTTTTTTCCACTGATCATATGTATCACATCTCATAGTCGCTAGCCTATATGATGCATTTGATTGTATGTCAATCATTTGCTCTAAATTACGACCTTTTACAGCAATACTCTCTGGTCGTTTTCTTGCAGAACTGATTGATTTACTGCTCGTTTCCTTTGCTGATGACGACTCACCCAATGACATCACATTAAATAACTTATCTTGAGACAATACAGAACCAAGATTTAAATCTTTATCGCCACTAAACCGACGTCCACGGCTATCATAAATAGCAACAACATTATTTGATAGTTGTTTAAACAATGTAATCTCAAGCGATGGTTCGAAGAAAAACTGATCTGTCAAAAATCTAGATTTATTAAAGGCAATAGATATAATGCCACGAATACCCATTTCAGTATCAAACTCTTTCGCAAGCTCACCTTCTTTATTGCAACGCCAATAAAGCTGATCAGACATTAGCTGACTACAAAAACCTGTTGATTGGTTTAGAAAACAGATAGAAGCTGTTGGAATATTTAATGATTTTATTGGATCAAATGTGTTTAAATCAAACTTGCTTACAAAACGATTTCCATAATAGCTAGCATTAGGGAATGCTTCCAAATACCGCTCAATCAGTTTATTACTATCTAAGGAGGCTATAAATTTTTTAACCGCAGCTGAACTATTAAGTGAACTATCAAATTGTCTGTAGTTTTGCCACATTTTTTCATTTGCATCATTATTTATTTCTAAAACTATTGGTTCCACTTCCTCGTATAAACGAACAACCCGCCCAATAGTTTGGACTAACTCTCTCCCACTATTTACCGTATAAGTCAATACTAACAATTTTGCTTGAGGGATATCGATACCTTCATCAAGTTTTCGCTGATGAATAATTACTTCATAGCTAGAATTTTTAATATCTGCAGGAACGGAAACTTTTACATTTTCCCTTTCGTCTCTCATAAACTGCTCATGAATTGCCAGAACATTAAATTCATCAGTTAACAGCTGGTAATAGTGACTTATATCTTCAAATTTTTCACATTTTATTATGCATTTTATCCCTTCATTCATATCTAAGAACTGACGAATATTTGAGACTAAATTATCAGGGGCCACAGATATAAAAGTAGGATCTTTTAAAACATTATCAGCCAGCGCTCTTTCAAAAGTATAAATATAACTAGCATCAGACGTAATATCGAATTGAAATAGATCATTACGGTAAGGAGTTGCCGTAATAACAATTTTGTGAGCATCAAAACCTCGAACTAAAGTGCTCCAAACTGGTGAAGGTTCAGCATGTCCTTCATCAATAATAATAAGGTCTATATTTTGCTTTAACAGCTCAAGTTGATCACTGGTAAAAGTTTGCAATTTTTGGAAAGTGGAAACATAAATTCCATTTTTAGAAATATCATTTACACAATCAAATACTGGCTTGAGTGTGATTTCTTCATTTTTTGCTCTATCGTTAAAAAATTTTCCATTTATCTCCTTGAAAAGCTGATCACATACAGCTCTTCGATGACATAGTACTAAGACTCTTTTTTGTGTAGCCTTATGTGATAAAATACTGATTACACCAGATTTTCCAGCACCTGTAGGTAAACTAATTAAGCAAGAATTAATATCTTCATTTAATGGTTTTCTCAAGTAACTAAGTGCAGTTCTAATACTTTCTTTCTGACAGTTTCTAAGACTTTGCCATAAAATAGGATTAATAGTAAAACCACTCACATTCATATCAATATCCTCAAACTAGTCCATTAAAGATGAATTCAATTTTGTGATATATTAAAGAATTAAAATATATCTGAGCTTAATTTTTTATAATTAATTACAATTTATTTTGATTAAAATATTTACCTGTATACTACCACAAATAAGGATAGCTAGTTTTAGTTAAAAGTTCCCCCAAATTACGCCCCTCCCCCAACTCATCCATGTAATCTACATACCATTGCATAATTTTACACCCTCCAAATACTGAGCATAGTTATACGCGCCACGAATAACATTCTTGTCAATATGCACGAGCTGAATTTCAATCCATACTGAATTAAATTCCTTCTCATGCAATATCAACTCATCATGCCGCGGAAACCATTCTTTATACTCTAATAAATCAATAACCTAATTTAAATCTCCTTTAATGAGTCACCCAACTTAGCAAAACTAAACGGTGAAATCTCCCTCTCCCTATTCGCATCCAGATAATCCGCCCACCACTGTACCATCAGCCGCCTTTCCTCAATATGCTCCGCCTTATGAATATAAGCAGCCCTGACTGAATTACGCTCTTGGTGGCTCATCTGCCTTTCTACAGCATCCTTCGACCATAGCCCTGACTCAATTAACGAACTACATGCCATCGTTCTGAAACCATGACCACACACCTCCGTCTTAGTGTCATAGCCCATCACACGTAATGCGTTGTTTACCGTGTTCTCACTCATTGGCTTTCTAGGATTATGATCGCCGATAAAGATCAGTTCGTGGTTGCCGCTGAATTGATAGATCTGTTTTAAGATCTCAATGGCTTGTCGACTTAAAGGTACTAAGTGAGTAGTACGCATTTTTGATCCGCGATGTGAGTGTTTAACGCCTTCTATCGCTTCTCGTTCAGCAGGTATCGTCCACATGGCATTTTCAAAATCGATTTCATCCCAACGTGCAAAACGCAGTTCGCTGGAACGAATAAAGACTAATAAGGTAAGTTTGACTGCAAGTTTAGTTAAAGGTCTTCCCTTATAATCATCGATGCGTTGTAAGAACTCAGGTAGGCGTTTAAGCTCTAATGCCGCTCTATGAACTCGTTTGCCTGTCGCAACTGCGCCAGCCATATCTTGTGCAGGGTTATAGTCGATTAAACCGCTTTGTACGGCATAACGCATAATAGCTGTCACACGTTGTTGTAAACGTGCAGCGACCTCAAGACGTCCAGACATCTCTACAGCTTTAATCGGTTCGAGGAGATCACGAGTTTTCAGTTCGGCAATATTACGTTTACCAATAGCAGCGAAGATATTGTCCTCAAGACTTTTTAGAACTCGATGGCTATGCCCTTCCGACCACTTCTTATTTGTTGCATGCCAATCACGTGCAACCTTCTCGAATGTATTAAATTCTTTTTGTTGCTCTTCTTTCACTTCTTTGCGTTTTTCGCTTGGATCAAATCCGTTAGCAATTAACTTTCTGGCGGCATCTCTTTTCTCTCTGGCTTCTGCGAGTGAAATATCAGGGTAAACACCCAGAGCTAACATTTTTTGCTTACCGCCAAAGCGATACTGTAAACGCCAATATTTTGAGCCGTTGGTATGTACCATCAAGTGCATACCATCACCATCAGTCAATTTATACGATTTATCCAAAGGCTTGGCAGCCCTGACTTTAGCATCAGTAAGAGCCATAATTTATCTCCTTGCGTTGGTACAAACTATTATCGAATCGAGAGATACCAACACATATACCAACAATAGGTACTTGATGTGGGTTGACCTTAGTATACTTGGGAAGACTGAAAAGTGGGGAAAAGCCTTGTAAAACTGGGATTTCAGATACAAAAAAAGACGTCGGTTGACGTCTCTTGATGTTCTTATGGTGCCGAAGGCCGGACTCGAACCGGCACACCCGAAGGCGGTTGATTTTGAATCAACTGCGTCTACCAATTCCGCCACTCCGGCACGAAGTGATGTGTTTCTTGGAAAACGCTGCCATTATACTTGCCTTGTGTCTACTGGCAACACTTATTCGTGAAGATACTGTTTGTTCGATTAAAAAAAAAGCATATTCCTTAGATCTGATAAAATCACAAAGAAAGCTTCTTTTGTTTATATATCTATTAATGAGTATGTTAACTTCTCCCAAATTATTTTTCTTATCGCAAGGCTCTGTGGCTGGCGGCAGGTCATTATTTTTGTTAGTTTATCTGCAATCTAATGTCAATATTTAAGGTTTAATCATGGGTTTTGTTGGGTGGATAGCAACAGGTATCTTTATTGGCATCTTAATTGGTGTCGTAATGAAGATTTTCGCTAAGAAAAAATAATATTGGCTGAAAGGTCATTTGCAAACAATCATATCGGCTGGCTTCCAACATGAAGAAATCATTTCTAAAAATTCTGTCTGTATCTGCATTGTCTTTGGTGTTAATGGCGTGCTCAAGTAAGACAGAAAAAGCACCAAAGTTTCTGCAAAGTAATGATATTGAATCCTCAGATTGGCAGGTTTTTGAGGGAGATAGAAGGACTTACGAGCGCGTCGCTAAGATTGTCGATTTGTATGCTAACCGCATTTTTAATGAAAGCAATGCACGGGGCATGGCAATCATTGTTATCGATAATAATCAGGCGTTATCACGCTATTATGGTGAAACCGCACCTGGCAATGGTAAAAAACCCGGTCCAAATTCATTAATTCGCATTGCATCAATTACCAAATTAATGACAAGCGAAATATTAATTAAGCTCGAACAGGATAAGAAGCTGTTAATTACTGATCCGTTACAGCTGTATGCCTACCACGGCGTTAATGTGCCTGATAATGCCAGCGGGCAGCCTATTCGCTTATATCATTTAGCGAGCCATACCAGTGGATTACCTCGAGAACAACCCGGTGGAAAATGGGGCCGCCCTGTTTTTATTTGGCCAACTCAAGATAACCGTTGGACATGGCTAAAAACAGGTAAGTTAGATGCGACACCAGGCACAGAAGCTTCTTATTCCAACTTAGCATATGACTTATTGGCTGATGCGATGGTTAAAGCTTCGGGAGTCTCTTACCCGCAATTATTTAACCACTATGTGACGTCTCCCGCCAAAATGACGAATACCACTTATACCCCCAATAATGCGCAGTGCGCACGGTTAATGGAAGGAACAAAACCAAGCCCTTGCCATAACACACTCGCAGCAGCAGGAAGTGGTGGCGTGTATTCTACCCCTGCAGATATGCAAAAATGGATGCAGCAATTTTTATCGACAGACAGTAACTTAAGAAAAGTCACAGCAGCCCGTGAACAAGGCATCTATTTTCCACGCGAAAAGCTTTTAGAAATTAAAGGGATGGATGTTGCAGGCCATGCTGATGGGCTCGGTCTTGGGTGGGTGTATATGAAGCCTAAAAACGGCACTCCGGGAATTTATCAAAAAACTGGCGGTGGCGGTGGGTTTAATACCTATATGGCGATGATCCCACAGCAAAATATTGGGGTATTTGTGGTGATGACCCGCAAAGATAACAGTAAATTCAGTAAATTAACAATTGGAGTTAACGAACTGGTCGCTTCACTGTCTGCTAACCATGCGTATGGGAAACATTGAAGGAGTACCGCCGAAGCGTTACAAGCAATGGCGAGTTACACCCCAACCTTAAAACGTGGATTTACCCGCATTATTACATTAATTGCGACAACAGCCTGAGATATTCAGGCTGTTTTTGATAATTTTCTTAGCCTTTTTTATAATCAATTTTATTAGGTTCTCGATAATATTTTAGTAATGTCATTTACTTATAAGAGTCCATAATGAGAACCAAGAACTCCTCAACAATACTGAACTATCATTCCGAACCACAACGTAAAATTAGCCCAATCGAGTTTAATAACATTCTGAATGATATTAAAAACCACTGTATTAACAGCCCAAAAGAGTTAAAAGCAAGATCAATAACTATCTCAATCCCCAAAAGCTATTCTGATGATTTTGAAATGCTAGCGATTAAAGCCTATCGACAAGAAGAGCGGCGTATTTATCGAGAAGAATGTTCTGCTGCTTTCAAATTCAAAACACATAATGGGATGAAACGAGGCATTTTTTCTTTAGCTCAACAACTGGCTAATAAAAGCGGTGAAAATATTTTAGCGATGGATCCCCAGCCTCACGCAGCCCTCCCCAAAAGAAAATTATTTCGGCCACAACCGCCATTTATCGCCTTTATCAGCGCACTCGGTTATACACTTTTTAGCTAACAGTAAAAAACGCTGAGTTATAACCGCCAAAATAGTTAGCAAAACCATGTCGTTACCTGATAAATATAATAGCTTGGCCCTTCAAGCTATTATTTCACTCTCGATGTCGCTTTATACAATGTTTTTACCTGCCGAAAAGCTAGGATTATTTTCTCTCTCATTTTGTTAAAATAGGAAGTCAGATGAACATATCTTCACTTTTCTCACACCATATACTGCCCCCTTCCACGATTAAACAAGGTAGAGCATCTGAATTAGTTTTACGGCTCAGAAAAATCTATAATCACCACACAGCTTACCCCACTCCCCAGCAGCCTACTCAGATAGAAATCGATCTTAGCCAGCTTAATTATCTCAAACTGGGAAACAATCAAAAAGAGTTAGAAAAAACCGCTGAATATAAACAGTTAGTCGATAACACTCGCCAAAAAGCACAAAATGAATTTACCGAAAAAGTATGGAATTACGCCTACCCTCTTCGTCAGTCATATACCGCTAACGGTGGAATGTTTTCTTACGCCCAACAATTAGCTAACAAAAGCCGTTGCAATGTCATTGGTGTTAAAGGTGAGTATATCCCTGCATCAGAGGAAAATAAGCTGCAATACTTTATTTTTCACCCTAAAAACAAACTGTTAGGGATTATTTGTCACTTAGGTAATGCCCTGCTAAGTCAGCGATGCTAAAAAGAAAAAGGGCTGTGCCTCCGAAGACGCACAGCCCTTTATTTGCCTATAAACGGTTATTTTCGTTTAACTAACAATGTGATACTTACTATCAGGAATAGGACGCTTGGCAATGCTGCTGCAATAATCGGTGGCACCGAATACACTAAGCTCCAATTACCGAATCCTTGGTTAAGTACGTAAAAGAGGAATCCCCCCACAATACCTGAAATAACACGAACGCCCATAGGAACGGTACGTAACGGCCCAAAAATAAATGAAACTGCCATTAGCATCATAACTGCCGCAGAAAGTGGTGCGAGGATTTTTTTCCACATGCTCAGCTCATAAACCGCAGCCACTTGGCCACTTTCTTTTAAATATGAGACATATTGATACAGGCCGCGGATTGATAGCGAATCAGCATTCAGTGAAACTATTCCTAGTTTTTCTGGGGTTAGGTTGGTCTTCCAATCCACCGTCAATCGCTGTGAACCTGTGATTTTTTTCTCGCTACTTAGAATTGACTCATCCACTTGAGATAACACCCAAAGCTGATTTGTCGAATCGTACTCACCATTCGCAGCAAACATCACCGACTTCAATTTACGTTGGTCATCAAAACGATAAATCGACACATCTTGAATCGATGTCGCATTATTAATCCGCTGAATATGAATAAAATCATTGGCATCTTTTGCCCACATACCTTCATCTGTCACAACTAATGAGTTACCCACGATTTTTTCTGCGCGATAATTTCTTGCCCACTGTTCTCCCGCAGGTGCGATCCACTCACCAATAAACATTGCGACAATGACCAATGGAACTGCTGTTTTCATCACCGATAATGCGATTTGTAAGCGGGTAAAACCGGAAGCTTGCATGACGACTAGCTCACTACGTGAAGCCAGTGCCCCTAACCCCATGAGTGCTCCCAACAAGGCTGCCATTGGAAAGAAGATATCAATATCTTTTGGGACAGTTAATAAAGTGAATACACCTGCGCTCAATGCCGTATAGTCGCCATCACCCACTTTGCGAAGCTGCTCGACAAATTTAATGATCCCTGCCAGTGAAACGAGCAGAAATAGCGTCACTAAAATCGAATTTAAAATGGTCCGACCGATATACCTATCTAAAACACCAAACATCAGGCAACCCCTTTACTCAATTTAAGACGCATACGTCGCATTGGGACGGTATTCCACGCATTTAGGACTATCGCTAATATCAAATACCCCACATTCACCGCCCACATAGTATACCTTGGGTCAAGGTCACCCTTATCGGCACTATTACGCAATGTACTTTGTAATAAAAAGAAAATGAGGTATAGCAGCATCGCTGGAAGCATACTTAATACCCGTCCTTGACGTGGATTAACCTCGCTTAATGGCACGACCATCAAGGCCATAACGACAACGGAGAATACAATCGTTAAACGCCAATGGAACTCCGCGTTCACTTCAGGAGTATTTTCAGACCACAGTTGTAGCATATTTTTTTGCTCGACTCGGTCACTACGCGTTTCTGCGGTTTGGTGGTCAACAATAGCTTGGTAATTAACAAAGTCAGTTATTCGAAAATCTCGCAGTAACGCGGTTCCTTCATAGCGAGTACCTTCGTTTAAAACAACGACTTGTCGGCCATCGGGGTCTTCTTTCATATAACCGCTATCAGCCACCACAACTGAAGGCCGTTGTTCATTTGCAGCGCGTAGCTGTGCAAGAAATACGTTCTTAAAATTACTACCTTTTACATCACCAATGTACAGGACATAATTGCCATCTTTAGTGGTTTTAAATTGCCCTTCCACCATCGCGGCTAACCCAGGGTTCGCTTTTGCATCAGCCAATACTTGCTCTTGATATTGAGATGACCACGGCAACATCCATGTGATATTAGCCACCGCAACCATCGCGGTAATGACCGCTAGGACTAACGCGGCTTTTACTAAAACACTTTTACCTAAACCGCAGGCGTGCATTACCGTGATTTCACTTTCAGTGTAAAGTTTACTGTAGGTCATCAAAAGCCCAAGGAATAGGCTCAAAGGTAAGATAAGCTGCGCCATTTCAGGCACACCTAACCCCAGTAAAGGAAGTACTAAGTTTGAGGGAATGTTGCCCTGAACCGCAGCGCCAAGAATATCTATCGACTTCTGGCTAAAAAAGATTAGCATCAATACAAAAAGTATGGCTAACTGACTTTTCAGGGTTTCCCGTACCAAATATCTAATAATGATCACGCTTATTACGCCTGTGAAAACTTGTCTTTTGGGAAGAAAATGGCTAAGTTCGTTCGATGTCTGCCATTTACTAACATATACTCTAGTTTATTGTATGGCTACAATGATATAAAAGCATTCTCTATACTGGTTGAAATATCAGAACATGCTTAATATTCGAGAAACCAGATATACCCGCCATACTTCATGGTGTATCGCAATTAACAGCATACAACGTGAGCTATTTCGCGTATAGATGGTTAGTTTAACATAAAGAGTTCATTCTCTATGAGGTAGATCATGCGAAACGCTAATTTTAGCGGGAGCATCGGCCTTTGTCTTTAAGATTCAGGAGAACGCATGGAGTTTAGTGTAAAAAGTGGTAGCCCGGAAAAACAACGCAGCGCTTGTATTGTTGTCGGAGTCTTTGAACCACGCCGTCTGTCCCCAATTGCTGAACAGCTGGACAAAATCAGTGACGGATATATCAGCGCCCTGCTGCGCCGCGGCGAACTTGAGGGTAAAGTAGGGCAATCCCTGCTACTCCATCATGTACCCAACGTTCTGTCTGAACGCATTCTACTTATCGGTTGCGGTAAAGAACGCGAATTAGATGAGCGCCAATTTAAACAAATTATTCAGAAAACAATCAGCACATTGAATGAAACTGGCTCAATGGAAGCCGTCTGCTTCCTAACTGAATTACACGTTAAAGGCCGCAATAATTACTGGAAAGTGCGCCAAGCCGTCGAAACAGCCAAAGAATCACTGTATGTGTTTGATCAACTGAAAAGTAATAAAACAGAACATCGTCGTCCACTGCGTAAACTGGTTTTCAATGTGCCAACTCGCCGTGAATTGACCAGTGGTGAACGTGCTATTTCCCATGGTTTAGCGATTGCTTCAGGTGTTAAAGCGGCAAAAGATTTAAGTAATATGCCACCAAATATCTGTAACGCAGGTTATTTAGCGTCTCAAGCACGTCAATTAGCAGATATTTCAGACAGCAAACTCACCACTCGAGTCATTGGTGAGGAGCAAATGAAAGAGTTAGGAATGAACGCCTATCTCGCGGTGGGTCAAGGTTCACAAAATGAATCACTGATGTCCATCATGGAATATAAAGGCAATCCAGATCCCGACTGCAAACCTATCGTACTCGTAGGTAAAGGGTTAACCTTTGACTCTGGCGGTATTTCAATCAAACCATCCGAAGGCATGGATGAAATGAAATACGATATGTGCGGCGCGGCTTCTGTTTACGGTGTAATGCGCTTTATCACTGAATTGCAGTTGCCAATTAATGTCATTGGGGTATTAGCAGGCTGTGAAAACATGCCTGGTGGGCGTGCTTATCGTCCGGGTGATATTCTTACTACCATGTCTGGGCAAACCGTTGAAGTCCTCAATACGGATGCCGAAGGCCGTTTAGTTCTGTGTGATGCACTCACCTATGTTGAGCGTTTTGAACCTGAGCTAGTTATTGATATCGCGACCTTAACAGGGGCTTGTGTCATTGCATTAGGCAGTCACTACACTGGGTTGATGTCAAACCACAACCCATTGGCTCATGAGTTATTAAACGCATCAGAGCAAGCGGGTGACCGTGCATGGCGTCTACCACTGGCTGATGAGTATTTTGACCAAATCACGCCTAATTTTGCTGATTTAGCCAATACGGGTGGCCGTCCTGCTGGTGCTATCACCGCGGGTTGTTTCTTGTCTCGTTTTGCGACGAAATATAACTGGGCACACCTTGATATCGCAGGGACTGCTTGGCGTTCAGGTGCAGCAAAAGGCGCTACTGGTCGCCCTGTATCCATGCTAGCGCAGTTCTTATTGAACCGCGCAGGCCTTAATGGTGATGAGTAATCCCATTTAGCGCTTTAGCTGTACATCACTCATAAAAATATCCCGATGAGCATTTATGCGACTCGGGATATTATTTTTGGTTTTTTGATACACCAAGAAAGCCATTTTGAGGCAGCTATAAAAAAGGTTATAATTCAACATAGACATAATTCCGCGCTTGGTCACCAAAAACGCGTAGCCAACACCCCTACAAATTGAAGTATAGCAATTTAAGCTATACCCTAAATAATTCAGTTTGTAGGTAGGCGGCAAGCGGTTGAGGCCTTGGGAGCATACAAAAGTATGTGACTAAGGCGAAAGCGTGTAGCCAACACCCCTACAAATTGAAGTATGGCAATTTAAGCTATACCCTAAATAATTCAGTTTGTAGGTAGGCGGCAAGCGGTTGAGGCCTTGGGAGCATACAAAAGTATGTGACTAAGGCGAAAGCGCGTAGCCAACACCCCTACAAATTGAAGTATGACGGGTATATGAAAAAAGGTACGTTTTACCAACTAGAACAAGCATCACCATTTCCTGAGCTTGAAGCCCATGAATGGTTAGCTTGTGAGCTCGCCGCCCAAATGTGGCGCAGTGGAAAGCGTGTTTTGATTGCTTGCGAAACACAGCAACAAGCTGAAAAGATTGATGAGGCCTTGTGGCAACGCGATCCACACCAGTTTGTCCCGCATAATTTGGCGGGTGAAGGGCCGCGTTATGGTGCACCGATTGAAATTTGTTGGCCTGCTAAACGGGGAAATACCCCACGTGATATCCTGATTAATTTACAAAATCAGTTCGCAGATTTTGCCACGGCTTTCCATGAAGTGGTAGACTTCGTACCTATTGATGAAACTTTAAAACAGTTGGCGCGTGAGCGGTATAAAACTTACCGTAGCGTCGGCTTCAATTTGACTATGGCGGCGCCGCCAACTTACTGAATACAAAAAGATAATGGAAAAGAAACCAGATAGCCCAATGAATGAGCCTTCGCTCGATAAAACGTATAACCCCGCAGAAATTGAGCAATCTTTATATGCTCACTGGGAGAAAAGCGGTTATTTTAAACCTAATGGGGATACCACCCAAGACAGCTTCTGTGTCGTCATTCCACCGCCAAACGTCACTGGTAGTTTGCACATGGGGCACGCCTTCCAGCAAACCATCATGGATACGATGATCCGCTACCAACGTATGCAAGGTAAAAATACCTTATGGCAAACGGGGACAGACCATGCAGGTATCGCAACTCAGATGGTTGTTGAGCGTAAAATTGCAGCAGAAGAAGGTAAAAACCGTCACGACTACGGCCGCGATGCGTTCATTGACAAAATCTGGGAGTGGAAAGCGGAATCCGGCGGTACAATTTCACAGCAAATGCGCCGTTTAGGCGATTCTGTTGATTGGGATCGCGAGCGTTTTACTATGGATGAAGGCTTATCTAAAGCCGTTAAAGAAGCGTTCGTTCGCCTTTATAAAGAAAACTTGATTTATCGTGGTAAGCGCTTAGTTAACTGGGACCCAAAACTGCACACGGCAATTTCTGACTTAGAAGTTGAAAATCGTGAAATCAAAGGGTCTATGTGGCACCTGCGTTATCCATTGGCTGATGGCGCAAAAACGGCTGAAGGCAAAGACTATTTAGTGGTCGCAACTACCCGCCCTGAGACCATGCTAGGAGATACCGGTGTCGCCGTTAACCCTGAAGATCCACGTTATAAAGATTTAATTGGTAAAGAAATTATTTTGCCAATCGTTAACCGCCGTATTCCAATTGTTGGTGATGAACACGCTGACATGGAAAAAGGTACTGGCTGTGTGAAAATCACTCCAGCTCATGACTTTAATGACTATGAAGTCGGTAAACGCCATCAGTTAACAATGATTAACATGATGGACTTAGACGGCAACGTTCGTAACGAAGCGGAAATTTTCGATACCAACGGTAACCCATCTACCGCTTATAGCTGCGAAATCCCAGAAGCTTACCGTGGAATGGAACGTTTTGCAGCGCGTAAAGCTATCGTCGCAGAATTCGAACAACTTGGCCTGCTGGTTGAAGTGAAACCTCATGACCTGACGGTGCCTTACGGTGACCGTGGTGGTGTGGTTATTGAGCCTATGCTAACCGACCAATGGTACGTGCGTACCGAGCCTTTGGCTCGTGATGCCATTAAAGCCGTTGAAGATGGCCGTATTCAGTTCGTTCCTCGTCAGTACGAAAACATGTATTTCTCTTGGATGCGTGATATTCAAGACTGGTGTATTTCTCGCCAACTGTGGTGGGGCCACCGCATTCCTGCATGGTATGACGAAAAAGGCAATGTCTACGTGGGTCGCGATGAAGACGAAGTTCGTCGTGAAAATAATTTAGGTGCGGATATTGCTCTGCGCCAAGACGACGACGTACTGGATACGTGGTTCTCTTCCGGTCTGTGGACATTCTCTACTCTCGGCTGGCCTGAAAATACCGACGCACTGAAAACATTCCATCCAACAGATGTATTAGTCAGTGGCTTCGATATTATTTTCTTCTGGATTGCCCGTATGATCATGATGACCATGCATTTCATCAAAGATGAAAACGGCGAGCCACAAGTGCCATTCAAAACCGTTTATATGACAGGCCTGATCCGTGATGAAGAAGGCCAAAAAATGTCGAAATCCAAAGGGAACGTTATCGACCCATTAGATATGATTGACGGTATCTCTTTGGAAGATTTACTTGAAAAACGTACTGGCAACATGATGCAGCCACAATTGGCTGAAAAAATTGCTAAACGTACTCGTAAAGAGTATCCAGAAGGGATCGAAGCCCATGGTACTGATGCACTACGCTTCACTTTGGCGGCATTAGCGTCAACAGGCCGTGATATCAACTGGGATATGAAACGCCTGTCCGGCTATCGCAACTTCTGTAATAAATTATGGAATGCGAGCCGTTTCGTTCTGATGAATACTGAAGGCCAAGATTGTGGTCAAAACGGCGGCGAAATGAGCTTCTCACTGGCTGACCGCTGGATCATGGCGCAATTCAATCAAACAGTGAAAGCTTACCGTGAAGCGTTAGATACTCACCGTTACGATATCGCAGCGGGTATTTTGTATGATTTCACATGGAATGAATTCTGTGACTGGTACTTAGAGCTGTCTAAACCTGCTGTTCATAAAGGTAACGAAGCACAAGTACGTGCGGCTCGCTTCACCTTAATTGAGGTATTAGAAGGCTTACTGCGCCTTGCTCACCCAATCATTCCATTTATCACTGAAACCATCTGGCAGCGCGTCAAAGTGGTTAAAGGTATTGATGCCGATACCATTATGTTGCAAGCGTTCCCTGAGTTCGATGCGGCTAAAGTGGATGAGCTCGCGCTAAGTGACCTTGAGTGGATCAAAGAAGCCATTATTGCTGTACGTAATATTCGTGCAGAAATGAACATCTCCCCAGGTAAGCCACTGGATGTGATGCTGCGTGGTGCTTCTGCTGATGCAAAACGTCGCGTTGAAGAAAACCAAAGCTTTATCAAATCAATGGCACGTTTAGAAAGCATCCGCGTACTGGCTGATGGTGAAGAAGCACCGGTTTCTGTCACTAAACTCGTTGGCGGTGCAGAGCTGCTGATCCCAATGGCTGGCTTAGTCGATAAAGACGCAGAACTGGCTCGTTTAGATAAAGAGCTGGAAAAAGTGGTGAAAGAAATCGAAACCATTGAAAGCAAGTTAGCTAACGAAGGTTTTGTGAGCCGTGCGCCTGCTGCCGTTGTTGAAAAAGAACGTGAACGCTTAACTGCCAATATTGAAGCAAAAGCTAAAATTGAAGCGCAAAAAGTGACCATCGCCTCTTTGTAATTATTAATCAGCTAATCATTTTTAAGCCCTTATCGATTCATTGATAAGGGCTTTTTATTCGAGTATCATCAAATGACTGCGTTCGCAGTTCTCAGATTGAAGTTCCCTTCTGGTTCTCTCTACACTGAGTTGTACACAATAATAATCAAGAGTTTCACATGACAACACAAAACTACAAAATTCGTCTTATCGAACAACAAGATAACGCAGGTATTGCCGCGGTGATCCGCGAAGTTTCTGCTGAGCATGGCTTAACCGCAGACAAAGGCTTTGCTGTTGCTGACCCTATTTTAGATACCTTATTTGAGGTTTATAGCAAACCGCGCAGTGCTTACTGGGTGGTGGAAATGGATGGCAAAATTGTTGGCGGTGGCGGTGTTTCACAAGTCGCGGGAGGCGATAACGATACGGCAGAATTACAGAAAATGTATTTATCTTCCGTGCTACGTGGCAAAGGCTTAGCAAAACAAATCGTACTGATGTCACTGGAATTTGCTAAAGCGCAAGGCTACACTCGTTGCTATTTAGAAACGACCAAAGAACTTCAAGCTGCTATTAAGTTATATGAAAAATTAGGGTTTGAATTTATTGATGAACCGTTAGGAAATACGGGTCATAGTGACTGTGAAATTCGTATGTTAAAGGCATTATAATTCTACGCTAAACAAAAAAGGATAGTTTTTAGCTATCCTTTTAAGTAATTATATGATGCGACTAATAATTAATGCACGCGATCTTCAGGGTCAACATCATCACCGTCTTCGTCGTCATACTCTGCATCTGGGTCTTCAAAATACGTGCCCCAACCATCATAGTTGATGCCCATTTTTTCAGCCAACTTCATTAATTGCTCAACCTGTGCGTCAATCAGCTCTGCATTTAAAGCACTTTCACTGATTACATCGCAACACATCAGGGTTTCACCCGTTTCAATTTCGAGCTCTTCTGCATCCGTGACTTCATATCCTAGTTTAAAAGCTTCAACGGCTGCTTTCTCTAACAGAGCAAAGTTGTCCGCAGAGAAGTGATGCTCAATCGCATACAATGCATCAGGATCGCTACCATCTTCCAGTAATTCCTCGATGATCAAGCGAGTTTCTTCGTACTGCGCATCGAGTTCAGCTTTATCTACCATATCCACACCCCTTTTGTTTCTTTGTCGCTCATCTTTCTTTGCGCCATTCTCCCACACGGTTGACAGTGAAACCATATATTTAAAGATAATTTCTTTTACATTGGGGGTTGATTTTGAATTTTTATGAATATAAATTGAATATTAATTCAAATCAAAAAGGCTACCAATTATGAATCCCCTATATAATAAACCTTTTTTAAGGTTACTTGATTTTACTTCTAGCGAAATTCATTCACTTTTAAAACTCTCTTCTTGGTTAAAATCAGAAAAAAAAGCGGGCACAGAGCAGCCCCTCCTTTCAGGGAAAAACTTTGCCCTTATTTTTGAGAAAGACTCAACACGGACACGCTGTGCATTTGAAGTTGGAGCATTTGACCAAGGTGCTAGAGTCACTTATTTAGGGCCTTCTGGTAGCCAAATCGGCCATAAAGAAACCATGAAAGACACCGCTAGAGTGTTGGGTCGGATGTATGACGGTATCCAGTACCGTGGATTCGCCCAAAACACGGTAGAACTCTTAGCCGCGCATTCGGGAGTGCCTGTATGGAATGGATTAACTAACGAATTCCATCCCACACAGTTATTAGCCGATCTGCTGACCATTCAAGAGCACCGACCAAATACGCCATTCTCAGAAATTAAATTTGCCTATTTAGGCGATGCGCGTAACAACATGGGCAACTCGATGTTAGAAGCTGCTGCTCTCACAGGTTTAGATTTACGCCTTGTTGCGCCAAAAAGTTGCTGGCCGGAGGAAGACTTAGTGAACACTTGCCAAGCACTAGCTCAAAAAACGGGTGCGAAAATCACGCTCACGGAAGATGTCGCCGAAGGCGTTAAAGATGCTGATTTTATCTATACCGATGTGTGGGTATCGATGGGAGAAGCCAAAGAAGTATGGGCACAGCGCATTAATTTATTAAAACCATACCAAGTGAATATGAATGTGATTAAGCTCACTGGCAACCCAAATGTGAAGTTCCTACATTGTTTGCCTGCCTTTCATAATGAAGACACCACATTGGGCGCACAATTAGCTAAAGAATTCAATATGTTTGGTGGCTTAGAAGTCACGGAAGAAGTCTTTGAATCGCCTTATAGCATTGTCTTTGACCAAGCAGAAAACCGTTTACATACTATCAAAGCGGTGATGGTGGCGACATTAGCGCCAGAATTGCCTGCTAATATATTTTAATTATGCTGCTCTGTAGACATCAATTTAAGCAAAGGATGTCTACAGAAAAGTTTGACGAGTTAGAAGTGGCTATCAGGGATAGATCAGGTGCTACAACAAAATTACATTGTAAAATCTTTATTTTTGAAGTGTTGATATCACTTTCTTTTTTTGACCAGTAACTTCAGGGGCTGTTGTTCTAAACCGGTCAGACATTAATACTTTAGCATTCGCTAACATAATATCGCGCATTTCTTGAGGCGATAATCTTTCAACCTTATTATTCCCCATAAATCACCCCGTATCATTAATGTTCCCAAGCTGTATTGTATCAAATTCCACAATAATTTTACAGCATGGTGAAAAATAGACTATTTTAATAGCACTATTGATTCGACAGTAATTCCGTAAGTAACGATAGCTGAATTAATCGCAAAGCGTCACTGGTTGCAAACATAACATTTTCATCCCTTAATAATTTGAAACCAAACTTTTGATAATGTGAGATCAAACCTTCATCAGGTTCAATAATATAAACGGCTTTACTATCTGGATATTGAGTAAGGAAAAAAGTTACCGCAATAATAACTAAAGTAGTTAAACGCCCATTTAGAGGGTGCTCAGGGAGGTCTCGCACAAAAGACTCAATCAAAAAAATATGTAAGTCACCACGCTTAGTCGCGTAAACACCAAGTACTGCACCATCAATTTCAGAACCTTTCTCTAATCTGAACCCCATATGAAAGCTGTCTTCACTGAGAAAATGTCCAAATTTGCTAAGCCAATTTAACACAGACCGTTTATCTCTCACTAAGGACTCAAAGTCATCTTCTGATAGCGTACTTACTTGTAAATCTAAGAGAGCTTCATCAACAAACTCCTGTAAAAAATCGACTGTTTTATGTAGATTAGACTCCGAAGACACATGCGACTCCCTATATTGTTATCCGTTATACTCTGCTCCTCATACCTCACCTACAAAAATATTTTGGCCTACTTTGCTGAAAATTTATATCAAATAAAAGTAGGCCATTCAGATAGAAAAAAGTGATTAATAAAGAAATAATATATACTGATTAGGATCTTTCACCATTAGCCAATCGGCTATTAATTATTTCAATAACTGATGGCAAATCAGCTAAAGTATCAATCACATAATGAGCGCCAGCAGCATATAGTTTCTCTGTGGCTTGTTGTTTCAACGCGTTAACTTCATCAATTGGCATCCCTTGATATTCATCCCATGTTTTACCAAATTCATTACCCGAAACCGCTAACCCAACGCTCCACATTCCCGCATTGCGCCCTTCTTCAATTCCGGGAACGGCATCATCCACTTTGATACAAGCGGATACGGAACCAACACCTAGCTCAATGACGTTCTGTAATGCCATCCAAGGTCCCGGACGCCCACCAGCAAGTAGATCATCACTTGCTATCCAGTAGTCGGGTTGGTAGCCCAATGCCTTTGCTGCTGGAACTAACTTTTCCATCACGGCACGAGGGTAACCTGAACAAGAGCCAATTTTAATATTTTGGTTGCGTAATGTAGCGATTGTGTCGACAACTCCGGTGATTGGCGCAGCAAAATCGACAACTTTAGCAATTTGCAATGGCATAAAGGCCGCGTAGATTTTATCGATATCCTCACTACTCATTGAGCGGCCAAACTTTGCGTTCCATAAAGCGTCTACTTCAGGCAATTTACCCAGTGCTTCAATATGTTGCCATTTTCCTAGTCCCATAGGAATGCGCGCTTGAGCCAATGTAATATTTATATCAAACACAGATTTAAATGCTTCGATGAAAATCTGAGTAGGGGCAAAAGAACCAAAATCTACAGTGGTACCCGCCCAGTCAAGGATAACGGCTTCAATACGGTACATTTCTTTTCCTTATTTTTCCCAGTAAATGGCTTTTTTTATTGCTACCAACAATGCATCAATGTCTTTTTCATAAACTTCACCAATATTTCCAATACGGAAACAATCACTTTGCGAGACCTTGCCCGGATAAATGACAAAACCCTGAGATTTTAAACTCTGATAAAATTGCTTAAATTGGTAATCAGATGAATTTGGTGAGTAAAATGCGGTGATAATTGGCGAATGGAGGTTATCTTCTAACAACGTGGTAAAACCTAATTTACGCATACCGGACACCAACTTGTATTGATTCCCCTGATAACGTTGAAAGCGAGCGGCTACGCCACCTTCTTGAGCTAACTCCTTGAGTGCTTGGTCAAACGCCAATACGGTATGAGTTGGAGAAGTAAATCGCCACTTACCTTGGAAATCTTCCATACAGCGCCACTGCGCATATAAATCTAACGATAATGAACGGGAATGCCCCTTACAAAGTTCAAGCGCCTCGGTACGAGCGATAACAAAAGCGAACCCTGGAACCCCTTGAATACATTTATTCGCAGAGCTAATTAAAAAATCAATGTTAAGCTCAGCAACATCCATAGGGATCCCACCAAAACTGCTCATTGCATCCACGATATAGCATTTTTGATACTGCTTCGCTAACTTCGCGACTTTCTCGATCGGGTTTAAAATCCCTGTCGTAGTTTCACAGTGCACCATCGCAATATGAGTGATTTGGCTATCTTGTTGCAATAACTGTTCAATCTGTTGCACATTTGGCAACGACACTTCACCGCAATCATAAACACAATGAGCCACACCCAATCGCTGAGCCATTTCAGCCATTCGAGCACCGTAAGCGCCATTACTGATAATCAAAACTTTCTCTTTATCACCGATTGCACTACCTAAAACCGCTTCAACCGCATAGCTTCCACTTCCTTGAAGCAGGACCGAAGAATACCCTGCTTTGGCCGTTGCCAGTGCCACTAATTGTTGACGAATATTTTGTACAACGCCTAAATTATAATCATCATCCCATGTACAGCTATCAAACAGCATGGCTTCTTTCACCGTTTTAGACGTCGTAAGCGGCCCCGGTGTTAATAGCAAATAATTATTGTTTGTCATTCAATCCACCTATTGGTCTATACCAGATTTCCATTATAATGGTCGTAGGCTGCTCAAAAGGTCAAAGGAAAAGTGCTCGTGAAACAAAAAATTCATATAACTATGTATAATATGACTGAAACAATGACAGGAAATAACCATGAAATTATCAGCGGATGAAGCCCCGCAATATCTGCTTATCAAAGCCCAATTACAGGAAAAGATTCAAAATGGCTCGCTAAAATGTGGTGATAAACTCCCCTCGGAACGCGAACTTTGTGCCATTTTCAATACCACTCGTGTCACTATTCGCGAAAGTTTGGCACAGCTAGAATCCAGTGGGGCAATTTACCGGTCTGAACGTCGTGGTTGGTTTGTCACACCTGAGCGCCTTTGGTTAGACCCAACCCAAAATACTAATTTCCATAAACTTTGCCTCGAACAAGGTCGCCAACCGAAGACAGTTTTACTGGATGGAAGAGTTATTACAGTTCCTCTCGAAGCTATAGAGCCGTTAAAACTTCAATCATTTGAACAAATTTATTTACTCACCCGCCTACGTTTTGCTGATGACAGACCCGTTTGTTACTGTGAGAACCATTGTTTACCTGCTCGCGTTCCTGAACTGCTACGCCACGACCTCAACGGCAGTTTAACGGAAGTGTACGAAGCTCATTTCAATTTAATCTATACCAGTATGCATTTGTCTTTCTACCCAACGGCAATGCCTGCCCAAGCAGCACAAGCACTGGGGGTTACGGTTGGCCGTCCAGCCTTATTGTTGCAACGCTTAAACTATGACCAACATGGGCGAATTTTAGATTATGATGTTGAATACTGGCGCCACGATAGCTTGCGCATCGAAGTCGATACTTTGTGATTATTTCTATTTATAGAAAATAATTTTAGCTATTTAGCTGCATTTCATCTTTCTGTCATATAAACCCGTTAGCGTAAAAAAACATCTGGTATATACCAGAATACATTTTACCTTAACAGGAGATAACCATGAAACGCACCTACTTAGCTGGTCTATTAATGGCAACCCTTTGCTCTACCTCTGTTTTTGCCGCTGATGTTGTGACTGTTTACTCCGCTGATGGCCTGCACGATGGCAACAACAGTTGGTATAAAAATCAGTTCGAGGCATTTACCAAACAAACAGGCATTAAAGTACAATATGTCGAAAGTGGTTCAGGGGCGATAGTTGAAAGGCTCGCTAAAGAACGCACCAATCCACAAGCCGATGTGCTTATTACCGTTCCGCCTTTTATCCAACGTGCCGCAAAAAACCAGTTATTAGCTGAATTTATGCCAGAAAATGCAGCAAATATTCCTAATTCAAATCACTTTTACACGCCGTTGGTCAATAATTACCTGACCTTTATCTATAACGCTAAGCTGCTTAAGTCTCCTCCTGAAAATTGGGACTCCCTACTCGATTCTCGCTTTAAAAATAAACTTCAATATTCAACACCGGGACAAGCTGGGGATGGTACTGCAGTGATGTTACAAGTTTTCCACAGTTTTAATGGCAAAGACGCAGGGTTTGATTATCTCGGTAAGTTGCAGGCTAATAACGTTGGCCCATCCGCCTCGACAGGTAAGCTTACCGCCCTCGTGAATAAAGGGGAGCTCTATGTCGCTAATGGCGACTTACAAATGAATTTATCCCAAATGGTACGTAACCCTAATGTCCAAATTTTCTGGCCAAAAGATGCCAATGGGGAACGTAGTACACTGGTTTTACCTTATGTTGTCGGCTTAGTTAACAACGGCCCTGAAACCGAAAACGGTAAAAAACTCATTAATTTCCTGCTGGATAAACCATCACAAAGCCGTGTTAGTGAGCTTTCATGGGGTATGCCTGTTCGTTCAGATATCACACCATCTGATAAGCAATACCAGAGCGCTGTCCAAATGTTAGAAGGTGTGAAAACTTGGCAGCCTAATTGGGATGAAGTTGAAGTTTCCCTATCCGATGATATTTCCCGTTGGCAAAAAGTCACTGATGGTGAGTAACTTGTGATGTTGATGAAACGAAAAGCCACTACTACAATGCAGCAAACCGAGCACTCTGGGATCACATTAGAGTCTTTACGTGTCTCATATCATAATAATGTCGTGCTAAAACCTTTAGATTTAACCATCGACTCTGGGGAAATATTGGTGTTGATTGGCCCGTCTGGTTCAGGAAAAACCACGGTATTGCGAGCCATTGCGGGGTTTGCTCAACCTGACAGCGGGCGCATCTTATTAGGTGATATGGATATCACCCACCTTCCCCCATACCAACGCGGACTCGGTATGGTTGTACAAAATTATGCGCTATTTCCCCATATGAAAGTGGAAGAGAATGTCGCATTTGGCTTACGAGCTCAGAAACAACCTAAAGCACTCATTAACGAGCGAGTCATTGAAGCCCTTAAAATCGTCGGAATGACGGATTACGCAACCCGCTACCCTCACCAACTTTCAGGGGGGCAGCAACAGCGAGTTGCGATTGCTAGAGCGATAGCCGTAAGGCCTCGTGTTCTGTTACTCGACGAACCGCTTTCTGCGCTAGATGCGCAAATTCGTCATAATATGGTTGAAGAAATTGCCCGTTTACACCGCGAACTGCCCGATTTAACTATTCTTTATGTGACTCATGACCAAACTGAAGCTCTCGCACTTGGTGATAAAATTGGCATTATGAAAGATGGCTACTTAGTCGCACATGGTGAGAAAAATGCCTTATATCACCGCCCACCCAACCGTTTTGCTGCTGAGTTTTTAGGCCGAGCCAATATTCTAGCCGCTACTGCGCTTGGTTTTTCAACAAGCCCTGGAAAAGTGAATGTCAGTTGTGGTGGAACATTGTTGGAGGCTCATACATTAGGCATGCGAGCAGGCACTCACAAATGGGTGTGTATCCGCCCACAGCACATCACGCTAGTACCAAATTCCAATGCCACCAATCAATTACAGGCCACATTGACGTCTATTCGCTGGCAGGGGGATTTAACGCATTTAATTTGTGATGTTGCTGGTGAAACCGTGAGTGTTGCCATCACCCATTTGGCCTCTCCGCCTAAAATAGGCGACAAACTCACTTTATGGTTTTCACCTGCGGATACCGTTTTAATTGAGGAATAACATGTCACATATTAGCGTGCCAAAAGGTTCATCAATAACGATAAAGCCCATTTATTGGATATTGCCGCCATTACTGGTGTTAGTTACGTTGTTTTTTTATCCCTTATTGTTGATAGCCCAACAAGCACTACAAAATGAGGCGGGTAGATGGGGGTTGGATGCATTTTGGCAACTTATTGAGTCAAAACGCTTTATTAATGGGTTATGGAATACACTCTACATCGCCATTTTGGCCACCTTAGGTTGCCTTGTGATAGGTAGTGTATTGTCACTGATCTTAGTGTTTATTCCTTTTCCGGGAAGCCGTTTTATCACGCAAGTGATTGATACTTTTATTGCTCTACCGACCTTTTTGATTACCCTAGCTTTTACCTTCATTTATGGTTCTGCAGGGCTACTCAATGGCACCTTGATGGCATTGTTTGATTTAGAATTCCCCCCCGTTGAGTTTCTTTATTCTATCCATGGGGTGATTTTGGCAGAAATTACCGTTTTTACCCCTTTGGTCATGCGTCCCCTTATGGCGGCACTGCGGCAAATCGACAAGAGCCAGTTAGAAGCGGCAAGTATTTTAGGCGCACACCCTGCACGGGTTATCGCGCAAGTTATTTTCCCTGCGGCGCTACCCGCCTTATTAGCAGGGGGTAGCCTGTGCCTGCTGTTAACCACCAATGAATTTGGCATCGTACTGTTTATCGGGGCGAAAGGCGTCAATACCTTGCCGATGATGGTATACAGCAAGGCAATATTAGAGTCAGATTATGCGGTGGCATGCATGATTGCCTTAATTAACATCTTGCTTTCACTCGGGTTATTTTTCCTATACAGAATGGCGACCACTCGCCTTGGGGTAAGGAATTAATTATGTTGATTTGGTCTAAAAAAGGACGAGCCACTGCCACTATCATTGCCATCAGCTTATTTGGTTTATTGTTTTTACTGCCTTTAGTGATGATTTTAATGTCGAGTTTCAGCCGCCAATGGAATGGCATTTTACCTTCAGGCTTTACTTTTGAACATTTTATGAATGCGTTTAGTGGGCCAGCTTGGGATGCCATTTTATCCAGCCTAGTGGTTGGTTTTAGTGCCAGTCTATTTGCGCTGTTTTGTGGGCTTTGGGCTGCGTTAGCACTAAGAAGACACAGTGGAAAAATACAAAAGTGGCTGAGTATTGCATTTTATCTCCCCAGCGCTATTCCTTCTGTGTCGATTGGGCTTGGGATCCTTGTAGCATTCAGCCAAGGCTATTTACAGATGAACGGCACTTTTTGGATTGTATTTAGTGCTCATTTTGTGTTGATTTCTGCTTTTACGTTTAGCAATGTTTCCACTGGGTTAACCCGTATTTCTCCCGATATTGAAAATGTGGCTTTTAGCTTAGGCGCTTCTCCTTGGTATCGTTTATGCCATGTCACCCTACCACTATTGATGCCATGGATGATTTCAGCATTAGCATTAAGCCTATCACTGTCCTTAGGGGAACTTGGTGCCACAATGATGTTATATCCCCCCGGCTGGGCGACATTACCTGTTTCCATTTTCAGTTTAACCGATAGAGGCAATATTGCTGATGGTTCGGCACTAACGATTGTATTAGTTTCGATTACATTATTACTAATGATGAAATTAGAGAAAGTAGCAAAAAGGCTTGGGCAAAAATAAAAGTTATCACGCTAAATAGCCAAGTAACCTCTACCTACTGGGCTATTTAGCGGCCTGTATACTATTCCCACATATACTTATCTTTTTTTGTCCAGCCTTTGGATACCATACATTCCAAGTAATAATTATTACGGGTATCTTCATTGACATCAATCACATAGCTTTCCATAACTGGTGTTTGTTCTTTATAAGTTTTGTCTTTTCCACAATCATCATCTTTTTTGCATTTTTTTTCGACATAAGACATAACAGAGCGCTGCGCAACTTCATTTTTGATTGGGTACAAATGAAGGGCTTCGGGTTTACAAACTGCATTCGCCTCAGCTTGAGTGAATTTTGAGCCACCGGAAACAGGTACCCAAACAGATGAACAGCCAGAAAGAAGGAATGCCAATAGAATAAAAAGTCGTGATTTCATAATGATCATATTTAATTAAAAAGAAAAAATATCTTACTCGTACATAAAATGTGTGTAAATAAATGTACTGTATATTCAATCATGTGATTTAATTTTGGTTTAAAAAACACCAATGCTCAGCACATTCCCTATTGAGAGATACTATTTCTCCCATTTTTCAGTTAGTTCAAATATTCACCAAAACGCAAAAATAAAAAAAATGTATTTTTCTTTATGCAAACGCTTGCGTCATGGAATGAGATGCGTATAATGCGCCACAATTTGCCGGGAGAAACCATGAACGCTGCTGCTCTATTTTTTACAGAGAACACCTCCACTGCACTGCCTTCTGGCGGTCTGGACAGCCTGTTTTTCCCCTTCTTATTTACAGAAAAGCCCCTCAATTGAGGGGCTTTTTTTTGGCCTATAGACCTAACATGTCTTGCTGACACAGGAGAACAACAATGCCGAACCCTTTATACCACCGCGATATCATCTCGATTAATGATTTAGACCGTTCAGACCTTGAATTAGTGCTTAATGTTGCGGCTTCATTAAAAAAACAGCCGCAACCTGAGTTTCTAAAACATAAAGTCATCGCAAGTTGTTTTTTTGAGGCCTCTACACGCACACGCTTGTCATTTGAAACAGCTATTCATCGTTTAGGCGCTTCCGTTGTTGGTTTCTCTGATAGCACCAACACATCCCTCGGTAAAAAAGGGGAAACATTAGCCGATACCATTTCTGTTATCAGCCAATATGTCGATGCTATTGTCATGCGCCATCCGCAAGAAGGTGCCGCTCGCCTCGCTAGCCAGTTTGCAGGCCACATTCCTGTCATTAATGCAGGCGATGGTTCAAACCAACATCCCACACAAACATTACTCGACTTGTTTACTATCCAAGAGACCCAAGACCGTTTAGAAAACCTACAAATTGCCATGGTCGGTGACCTAAAATATGGCAGAACCGTACATTCCTTAACCCAAGCATTGTCTAAATTTGAAGGCAATCACTTCTACTTTATTGCCCCTGAAGCGCTTTCAATGCCAAACCATATTCTGCACATTTTAGAAGAAAAAGGCGCAACCTACAGCCTGCATAATAATATTGATGAAGTGATGCCAGAACTCGACATTCTGTATATGACCCGTGTACAAAAAGAGCGCCTCGACCCCTCTGAATACGCGAATGTGAAAGCACAATTTATTTTAAGTGCGGCTGACCTGCATTGTGCAAAACCAAATTTAAAAGTCTTACACCCACTACCACGGGTTGATGAAATCGCAGTTGATGTGGATAGCACACCTTATGCTTACTATTTCCAACAAGCAGGAAATGGGATTTATGCAAGGCAGGCATTGTTATCTCTAGTTTTAAATAAAGAATTAGCTATCTGAGGAGGACATACCATGACACAAGATCATAAATTACAAGTTGAAGCAATCAGCCACGGTACCGTTATTGACCACATTCCTGCTCAAATTGGTTTCAAATTACTAAAGTTATTTAAACTAACAAAAACAGATGAACGCATCACAATTGGTTTAAATTTGCCATCAAGCAATCTAGGTAAAAAAGACATTATCAAAATCGAAAATACCTTTTTAACTCCAGAGCAAGCTAACCAATTAGCCATGTATGCCCCTGAAGCCACCGTTAACCGTATTGAAGATTACCAAGTGGTAGAAAAGCTTGAACTCACACTGCCTCAGTATATCGACAATGTGTTAATTTGCCCAAACAGCAACTGTATTAGCCATAATGAACCTGTATCAAGCAGTTTCCGTGTGAAAAAAATCGGCAAAGAAGTCGCACTGACGTGTAAATTCTGCGAAAAAGAGTTCGATAGAGACGCTGTGATCAATAACCAATAGGTTGTTTTTGCGTAGACTGCGGTGTTGTGTAGGTGCAATCCATGTTTATAATGGTGCCTAACACCCCATAAAGTTATACTCAAAGTCACACCAAGCCACAAACACCGCTGTGGCTTGCCATATGACGAGTATTTTCTCTTTACGTGATGAAACGGAGTAGTTATGTCATACGAAATCAATACAGAAAACGCACCAGCAGCGATCGGTCCTTACGTTCAAGGCGTAGATTTGGGTAGTATGGTTATCACATCAGGGCAAATCCCTGTTGACCCTAAAACGGGTGAAGTGCCTGAAGATATCGCAGCACAAACTCGCCAATCACTGGCTAACGTAAAAGCAATTTTAGAAAAAGCTGGCTTAAGTGCGGCTAATATCGTGAAAACAACGGTATTTGTAAAAGATTTAAATGACTTTGCGACAGTGAATGCAACCTACGAAGAATTTTTCAAACAACATAATGCACCATTCCCAGCGCGCTCTTGCGTTGAAGTTGCTCGTCTGCCAAAAGACGTGAAAATTGAAATCGAAGCAATCGCAGTACGTAAATAACGATTAGTTCGAGCCAAACACCCCATGCTTTGGGTGGGGTGTCTTTCATTACTGTCTACCTCCGATACAGAATAAACTCCCCGCCACAGTAGTCATTTTCATGCTTTGCGAATAAAGAAAATCACATCTCTTTTTTTATTTAGCTCACTGATATGAATACTGGCAACTGAAAAGATTTATTTCCTCTGCGCTTTTGATCTTCATACAAATTATTTTTTTCTTTGTTTTAAATCAAATGTTGGCGATCTAAATAAAAGCAAAATACCACATATTGTGCTTTAATTACACCCAATGACACAACATATAGTATTT
Source organism: Providencia sp. PROV040 (assembly GCF_032706145.1). Taxonomy (NCBI): domain Bacteria; kingdom Pseudomonadati; phylum Pseudomonadota; class Gammaproteobacteria; order Enterobacterales; family Morganellaceae; genus Providencia; species Providencia sp. PROV040. The sequence goes on from NZ_CP120530.1 coordinate 4,429,856, forward strand.
ATTCACATTTTATCCACAGATTAGTCCCCGTGATAAACATGGCAAATAGCTGAAGTCGTATTGTGGATAACTTAACAAGGAGAATGCCCGTGGGAACGGTTGTTATAAAAAGAGATGGTTGTCAGGTCGGTTTTGACCTTCCACGAATTCAGGAAGCCGTTAAACGTGCAGCGGCTGCTGTGAATGTTAAGGATGACGATTATTGTCTTCAGGTTGCTTCTGTTGTCACAGAGCAACTTTGCAGCCGTGACCGAGTAGATATCGCTGAAATTCAAGATGCTGTCGAAAACCAATTGATGGCAGGGCCTTATAAAGACTTAGCCCGTGCTTATATTGAATATCGCCACGATAGAGACAGCGAACGCGAAAAACGCAGCCAATTGACACATGACATTCGTGGGCTAATCGAACAAAGTAACGTCTCTTTACTTAATGAAAACGCCAATAAAGACAGTAAAGTGATCCCGACACAGCGGGATTTACTCGCCGGTATTGTCGCTAAGCACTATGCAAAACAACATATTTTGCCAAGAGATGTCGTTATTGCACACGAACGAGGCGAAATTCACTATCATGACCTCGACTATGCACCGTTCTTCCCGATGTTTAACTGTATGTTAATTGACCTTGAAGGCATGTTAACTAACGGGTTTAAAATGGGAAATGCAGAAATAGAGCCACCAAAGTCTATTTCAACCGCAACAGCTGTTACAGCACAAATTATTGCACAGGTTGCGAGCCATATTTATGGGGGCACAACCATTAACCGTATTGACGAAATTTTAGCGCCATATGTCGCTATCAGCTACGAAAAGCACCTAAAAGTCGCCAAAGAATGGGGAATAGCCGACGCAGAAAGTTATGCACACAGCCGCACCGATAAAGAGTGTTACGACGCCTTTCAATCCTTAGAATATGAAGTCAATACGCTTCACACCGCAAATGGCCAAACCCCGTTTGTCACCTTTGGTTTTGGTCTCGGAACCTCTAAAGAAGCACGATTAATTCAGCAATCTATTCTGAAAAACCGCATTGCGGGCCTTGGCAAAAACCGCAAAACGGCGGTTTTCCCTAAGCTCGTTTTTGCGATTAAAGATGGCCTAAACCATAAACTGGGTGACCCTAATTACGACATCAAACAACTCGCTTTAGAGTGTGCCAGTAAGCGCATGTACCCCGATATTCTTAACTACGACCGTGTCGTTGATGTTACTGGGTCATTTAAAACGCCAATGGGCTGCCGCAGTTTCCTTGGCACCTATGAAGAAAATGGGCAACAAATTCATGATGGCCGCAACAATTTAGGCGTTATCAGCCTCAATTTGCCTCGTATTGCTATCGAAGCACAGGGCAGTGAAGATGCGTTCTGGGCATTACTGGATGAACGTTTAGCTATTGCCAAAAAAGCCTTAATGACTCGCATTGCCCGTTTAGAAACCGTAAAAGCACGTGTTGCGCCAATTTTATATATGGAAGGCGCTTGTGGAGTTCGCTTAAAAGCGGATGATAACGTCGCTGAGATATTCAAAAATGGTCGTGCATCTATTTCTTTAGGTTACATTGGGTTGCATGAAACCATCAATGCACTTTTTGGCACACAAACTCATGTCTATGATAATGAAAAATTGCGCGAAAAAGCTGTCGAGATTGTCAGCCACTTACGTCAAGCCACTGATGAGTGGAAAGCCCAAACAGGCTATGGTTTCAGTTTATACAGCACACCAAGTGAAAATTTGTGTGACCGTTTTTGCCGTCTCGATACCGCTGAATTTGGTGTGATACAAGGTGTTACCGACAAAGGCTACTACACAAACAGCTTCCACTTAGATGTTGAAAAACAAGTGAATCCTTACGATAAAATTGATTTTGAAGCGCCTTACCCTGCACTCGCGAATGGCGGTTTTATCTGTTATGGCGAATATCCAAACTTACAACATAATGTTAGAGCCTTAGAAGACGTGTGGGATTACAGCTATCAACATGTGCCTTATTATGGAACTAACACCCCCATTGATGAGTGTTATGAATGCGGTTTTTCCGGTGAATTTTCCTGCACCAGCAAAGGTTTTACCTGCCCGACTTGTGGTAATCATGATACTAACCGAGTTTCAGTTATCCGCCGTGTCTGTGGCTATTTAGGCAGCCCAGATGCAAGGCCATTTAATGCAGGAAAACAAGAGGAAGTCAAACGCCGTATTAAGCATTTAGGTAACGGCCAAATAGGTTAATGCCATGAATTATCACCAATATTATCCTGTTGATGTGGTCAATGGCCCCGGAACCCGCTGTACACTGTTTGTGGCAGGGTGTGTTCATCAATGCCGTGGTTGCTACAACCAAAGTACATGGCGAGTGGATTCAGGTGTGCCATTCACCCAAGAAATGGAAGACCAAATTATCCAAGACTTGCAAGACACGCGTATTCGTCGACAGGGATTATCCCTGTCCGGCGGAGACCCGCTACACCCAGCCAATTTGCCTGCAGTGCTCAAGTTGGTAAAACGCGTTAAAGCAGTTTGCCCAGATAAAGACATCTGGTTATGGACAGGATACACATTGGGTGATTTAACGCTTGAACAGCAAAAAGTGGTGAGTTTTGTCAATACCGTGATTGACGGTAAATTTGAGCAGGATTTACATGACCCGCGCTTAATTTGGCGCGGTAGCTCAAATCAGGTGATCCATAGGCTTCGTTAAATTTGGCATTCCCAATATAGCTTGGTGCCAAAACCTAATTTATTATCCACCATTTTGACATTCTGTAAGTGAAGCAGCCAAACTGGCAGTTTCGCTGCTATTGCCACAGGGAAACGACGGCAGTAGAAACTGCGAGCGAGCTGTGCTTCCTCACTTTCTAATATTTTAATTTCACCTGTAAATTGAATACCTTGTATTGCATTCACAGCTTTAGTTTGCGCCGATATTGTGCCAGCCACTTGCGGGTTAGCCACCATCAATTGCCCATGCTTGGAATTCGGGTCTGTCATTAAAATCAGACACATCGTTTTCGCATCAAATGCATAGTAACAACTGGCAGGCCAGATATCATTGTTGTGATGAGCAAAAAGGGAAAAAACGTGTTGGCGAGCAATATAGCGTTGGATGTGTTTTAAAGTTTGTTCAGGCGTCATAGCGGTTTCCATATAAACCCGTTCAGAACAAGCTTTCGGGTTACCCCTAAGCTTGCTTAAACTGTTCTGAACGTAGGCATAAAATTCGCTATTACTATAGCCTAACTAATTAAAAAATGGTTCTAATTAGTTTTATCACTCTAATTAACTTGGGTTTTTACACTATATCCCCCAAGCCTTTACTCTAAATAATTCGAGTTGTAGCTAGGCGGCAATTGAACGAGGCGCTAGGAGCATACATAAGTATGTGACTAGTGCGAATGAACGCGGCCAACAACGCTACGGCTCGAAGTATGACGAGTAAATATGACGAATAAATTTATTTATAAATAGCCGCGGTACCACTCATGCTATTCTCACCGCCAGCAGAAATCACACGGAATGAGGTTGCGCCAGCTTCATCAGCTTTTTTGGCTAATTGTGCGGTCAGGTCATTTACACTCACAGCACCCGTTACTGAGACATAACCAGCTGCAGGCTGATTAGTATGTTGAACTTCTTCAGCCGCCATTGAACCAAATGAAACAGCACCCAAAGTTAAAGCAGCAGCGAATAATGTTGATTTTTTCATTGTATATACCTTCTTGTAAAATTGATTTTTAGTTGGGATTTTTACTGTCCCTCTGTGATATGGATCATATTATGCGCTTTATTTTGAAAAGAGAATTAGCTAATTTTGCTATAGTCATTCAAATATTTTGAATATTAACCTAGGTTGAGGTTACAAATTTGTGACAGTTTAATATCATTTTTTATTTAAATTTTAATATGTTATAAATATCTTACTTAACGAATATATTCGTTGTTAACCTAATATTTTCTTCTTATAAATCAGCACAGAATGATAAAAACAACCCTAGAAAAAAAACAATCAAAACAAAGTGATTGGTATCTTTACTTAGTAAGAGAGAAAAATAACGCCTTGTATTGTGGTATCACCACCGATGTACAACGTCGTTTTGAGCAACATAAGGCAGGAACAGGGGCAAAAGCATTGAAAGGAAAAATGCCACTAGAACTGGTATTTTCTTGTTTTATTGGTTCTCGCTCAGCCGCGTCAAAAATAGAATATCAAGTTAAGCAACTGAATAAAAAGATAAAAGAAAGGCTGGTCATTGACCAGCCTGATGATTTAACTGACTACTTAGCTAACTATAAATTATTGAAGTGTGAAGAGTAAGTCACCAAACCTTGGTGTTCCCCGATTTCGCCATTTTCTAAGCCACAAACCAAAAAATGAGCCTGTTGTTCAGGCCATTGGCAGCTTACGCCGTGGCTTGAAGCCGGTTCAAAACCAAAACGCGAATAGTAGCGTTCATCTCCCAGTACAACGACAGCACCATAACCAAACTCATTAAGGCTATCTAACCCTTCATAGACCAGTTTTTCTGCGATCCCTTGGCCTTGATGCGCTTTACTTACCGCTAATGGCGCAAGACCTACCCATTGTACGTCTTCGTCGTTAACATCAACGGGTGTGAAGCCAACATAGCCAATCACTTCACCATCATCATTTGTTGCCACAACCCCGAGAGTTAACAAACCATCCTCACGCAAATGTTGAACAAGGTTAGCTTCCGCTTCAGTTGGAAATGTTTCACGCAATAATTTATCAATACCCATTGCATCGACAGGGATTTCAACTCGAATTAGCATGAAGTTAACGCAGGCGATTTAGGCTCTGCGTCCTCAGCTTCATTCACGGTTTTAATCACATCGGCTAATTGTAATAGAGCAAAACGCAGCGGTGCTGGCATGTTTTCGAGTTCGAAAGCGTCCATTAAATTCTTCACATAAAGTCCGAGCTCAGTATCCCCTTCAATCACCAATCTACGTTGGAAAAAGAGCGTATCGGGGTCTTCTTTACGCGCGGCGATCAGTACCAGATCATTCGCATTACCACTCACACTAACATCAGCCTCTGCATGCTGTTTTACAGACAATTGACCATCTTGCAAACTGATAAACCAGACTAATGCTAAGTCACGAACTTCAACTTTTAGCCATTTGTCTTCGAGAAAATCAAGTTCCCCTTCTTTTACTGATTCGCGAAATTGCCAACTTAGCAACTGCTCGAGAACCTGACGCTGTAATGCGAATGGGGTCACTTTTAAAGGCAGTTTCAAAAATGAAGGGCCTTTTGTGATGAGTTGAGAACGAATTTTACCTAACACAGTACTGACTCCCGTAGTAATTGTCTGCCCGTTTTCGTGTAACTACTTAACCGCAGTAGCAGCTCGAATTATTTAGGGTAACATATTGCATATTTAGATGATTAAATTTTCAACGCTAATAACCCCATTTATTGAAGTCATTAACCTAACATTTGACTCACGATAAGTTATCTTGCCAAAAAATGACATTATTGGTTTGATCCTATATCAATTTTTGCCCATCCCGCCAATATTTATTTCTCACTTCCCATTGATAAAAAACTATCTCTAATTACCGATACTATCCAATTAACGTTCAAAATTTAGTCAAAAATGATTTATTTTCCCTATTTAATAAACTTATTCTCTACTATTTGATACAGTTTCTTTATTACCCACCAGTCCCCTTATTTCCCTAACAACCTTAATTAACGAATACTGATATCCATTAACAATTTCTCTGCTCTAAATCAAAATCTATAACAGTTCTGTTGACTAGAATGGCAGCTATTAAATTTTATACAGGGATAGGACAATGGAATTACTCTGCCCAGCAGGGAATTTGCCCGCGTTAAAAGCGGCTGTCGATAACGGTGCTGATGCCGTTTATATTGGATTAAAAAATGATACCAATGCGCGCCATTTCGCAGGACTCAATTTTACTGAAAAAAAACTGCACGAAGCTGAGCGCTATATTCATAACCGTAAACGAAAATTACATATTGCGATTAATACATTTGCGCACCCTAATGGTTACGAACGTTGGCAAAACTCCGTCGATCTTGCTGCAGATCTCGGTGCCGATGCCTTGATCTTAGCCGATATCGCAATGTTAGAGTACGCGGCAAATAAATACCCGCATATTGAAAGGCATGTTTCTGTTCAAGCCTCTGCGACCAATACTGAAGCCATACGCTTCTATGAACGTAATTTTCAAGTCCATCGTGTCGTCCTGCCGCGCGTGCTATCTATTCACCAAGTGAAACAATTAGCCAAAAATAGCCCTGTACCGCTTGAAGTGTTTGCTTTTGGTAGTTTATGCATCATGGCTGAAGGCCGCTGCTATCTGTCTTCTTATCTCACGGGTGAGTCGCCAAATACCGTAGGTGCATGCTCTCCAGCCCGTTTTGTTCGTTGGCAACAAACTGAAGAAGGAATGGAATCGCGCCTTAATAATGTGCTGATAGACCGTTACCAAAAAGATGAAAATGCCGGTTATCCAACACTATGTAAAGGACGTTATCTTGTCGATGAACAGAAATATCATGTCCTTGAAGAGCCCACCAGCCTCAATACTATTGAATTATTACCTGAATTAATGGCAGCGAATATTGCCTCTGTCAAAATTGAAGGCCGCCAGCGCAGCCCAGCTTACGTGACTGAAGTGACCCGTATTTGGCGCCAAGCCATCGACCGTTACAAATCCAACCCGAATAACTTTGTCACCGACCCTAAATGGCTAAAAGCATTAGGTGGGCTTTCTGAAGGAAGCCAAACTACATTGGGTGCCTATCATCGTAAATGGCAGTAATTTAAAAGGTAAATATCATGCAGTACTCGTTAGGATCTATTCTTTATTACTGGCCAAAGCAAACGCTGGAAGATTTTTATCAACACGCCGTTCAAAGTGACGCCGATATTATCTATCTCGGTGAGACTGTGTGCAGTAAACGTCGAGAAATGAAGCCCAATGATTGGATAGAACTCGCACAACAACTCGCGAAAAGTGGTAAACAGATTGTGCTGAGCACCCTTGCTCTCCTTCAAGCACCTTCAGAACTTAAAGAGATCAGCAAATTAGTTGATAATGGCGAGTTTCTCGTTGAAGCCCATGATTTTGGTGTGGTCAACATGTTAGCCGAGAGAGGACTTCCTTTTGTCGCGGGCCACGGTTTGAATTGCTATAACGCACAAACCTTAAATATTCTCTTACGCCAAGGCATGGTGCGCTGGTGTATGCCTGTAGAGCTTTCTCGTGATTGGCTAGTCAATTTACTTCACCAATGTGATGATATCGGTATTCGTGGCAAATTTGATGTTGAAGTGATGAGCTACGGTCACTTACCACTTGCCTATTCCGCACGTTGTTTTACTGCTCGCTCTGAAAATAAGCAAAAAGACGAGTGTGAAACTTGTTGTATAAACTACCCACAAGGGCGCAAAGTACTTTCCCAAGAACACCAACAGGTGTTTACATTAAATGGCATTCAAACGCTCAGCGGCGCTTGCTATAACCTCGGTAATGACCTGCATTCAATGCATGATCTTGTAGATATTGTGCGCATTTCCCCTGAAAGTATAGAGTCCCTTGAGATAATCAAACAGTTTAAAGCCAATGAAAATGGGGATATTCCGCTGAATATCGTAAACCAAAACTGTAATGGTTATTGGCGACAAATTGCAGGGTTGTTGCTAGTGCCTTGATATACAATAGGTAATGAGCTCGAACTATAGCTCATTACCTTAACCAAATAATTCACTGTGCGAACCAATATCAACGAAAGTGATTAAATTACCTTTATCTGACAAGCGATAAACCAGTAAGAAATCACCACCAATATGAAGCTCCCTAGCTCCTTGCCATTCATGACCTTCTAATTCATGGTCAAGATATTCTTTTGGTATTATTTTTTGAGAAAACAGTATTTCCATAACGAGAACAGCCGCATTCATATCCCTACGGCCCGCTCGGTTATATCGTTCCCATGACTCCTTAAACGTTGGTGTATAAGCAACCTGCCTTGGTTGCTTAGCTCGCTTATTACTTGGCTTCTGAGTCAACTTTGCTTAACTCCACCATCATTTCGTTAATTGAATCGTAGTGCTGCTCAATAGCTTTAGCTTCTTTCAACGCTAGTGTAGTTTTCAGCGAAGGTTGCTTACGTTTTATTTCAAAGGGAACTCTTTGCTCTTGAACTACTTGTTCTAAAAACAAACGAATAGCTGCGCTAATAGTCAAACCACAATCTTGTAATACACTCGTGGCTTCCGCTTTTAATTGTTCATCAATTCGACTACGAACATCTGTTGTTTTCAATAGTGTTGACATATCATCCCCCTACACATATCAAACGTAGCTACATTGTGACTACATTGTGGTTGAGTTTAGCATTTGTCGATTAATTAGTCATTATTTCTTTAGGCCGCCTTTTCTAATAGACCATAAACACGATTAAATATTAATGCCGATGCCTGCGCCAGCGGTTAAACATATGGCTAATATGACGCAGTTCGCCATCTCGGAGCATACCAATAAATACCCCAATGACCGTATAAATAACCCCTAAAATCAGCATCATCACGATATCCATCAGGACATCGCTAAACGGTAGTCCCATTTGGTTAAGACCTGCCATGGCGTTTGTGGCCCATGTTGATGGTAGAGCCGATGCTATCATACGTACCCAATCAGGCATCGCTTGCAGTGGCCAAATCGTACCTGACATGTAAAACACAGGAGTCGTAATAAACGCCAAAGTTAAATAAATCATTTCGACACTGCGCAAACATTCCGTCACTAACTTGCCAAGCCCCAGAACAGCCAAGAGGAATGGGAACGTGAACATCCAAATCACATACAATGGCGCTTCTTGCCGGTAACCCAATACCCACGGCCAAAGGGCAAAAAATACGGTAGATAAAAATAACCAAATCGGAATTAAAGCAGATAGCGCCCCTAAATAAACGGCTAATGGCGGTTTTCCTTTCGGCGTAGAACGGACCGCGATACTGACTCGCACACAGGCAATCAACAGGGAGTGCTGTAATAACATCACTAACAAGCCAGGAAAAACGATTGCTGCGAAGCTGATCCCTGGGTTATACAGTGGCTCAGTTTCACTGCGAATAGGGGTAATAATCACTTTCGCTTGCTCTTGGCTATAGCCTGCTTTAGTGAGTAACTGGGTGTTATAGGCATTGAGCAGTGTTTGGTAGGCTTTTGATAACTCTTGCTGAATTTGCCCACTTGCTAGCCGGTTGGTGCCATCACCATACACTGGCACAGTGATATTTTTACCACTCAATAAGTGTTGTTGAAAATCTGTTGGAATGATAATTATCGCAAATAACTTTCTCGCAATCATATCCTGACGAGCTTGAGCAAGGTTATCATAACTCTGCAATTGCACCTTCGGCGTCGCATCAAGATCACGGATTAACTCACGACTTGCTGTGCTGTGGTCCATATCAATAACTGCAACAGGTAAGTCCCAAAGAACAGGCTTGGCATAAACTAAGCTCATAACGCATAGAGAAACCAATAATAACAGCCACATCGGTTTTTCCAACATCCCCAGCAGCACTTTACGAAAGGTTGCAAAATAGATAGCCATTAGACAACCCCTCCTTGGTTTTCTAACCGTTTTACTAGTCGCTTACGGATTAAAAAGCCAATCACGAATGGGTAAATCAATAAAAATAGACACACTTGAACGATGCGAGTAAAAGAAATCTCCCGCAAGAAAATATCAAACATAGCATTCAATGTATGTGTAAGTGGTTCAATATTAGAAATAATCTGTGCAGGCAATATCATTGATAGCTCAGGCACAGCCATACCCGAAAAGGCTAAGGCGATACTCACCAGCATCCCTATCAAGCTATACGCCATGATGGCACTTGAGGTAAAACTAAACAGCAATAAACCGATACTTTGCGCTGCTATCACATAGAAAAACCCTAATACAATCATATATAACGGGTTCCCTACCACTTTAGCATCAAAAATAGTGACTAGCGCCGCAATCTCTACGGCGAGCAATATACTGAAAAATAAGGTGTAAGGAGCTAACTTCCCAAGTAACGCCATGACAAACGGTTTAACACTTTGTAAGGTAGAACCTCGTGACATGGTGTAGATTGTTGCGGTAACAACAAATAGCTGTAGCATATGAATAGTTGCAGCAAACTGTTGATAATAAATATAACTACCGCTCGGATTGAACAAACTGTCATAAGAAAGTGTGACTTGAGCTAATGGCGGCAATGCCTTTCCCATGGACTTAGCCATTTCTTGGCGATACTTCGCATTCAGCTCTGCCACTAGCCCACTAAAATCTTGAATCGCATAACTGCCTGATGCATAAAAGAGCGCATTATAATACATCCGCAGCTCTGGCTGACGCCCCCGTAAAACATCTTCTTCAAAGTTATGAGGAATATACAATAACGCGTAATCTTTTGAACTACCGAGTCTTTTTAATGACGTACTCAAATTATCATCAATCGTTTTTACATCAGCGTGCGGGCCTGCGTTAAGGTCACGAATAATTTGCCGAGACACGGGACTATGGTTGTCATCCACCACAGAAACGGGTAAATCCATTAATGTCCCCTCTGAAAAGTTAGCGCTAACTAACGTAAACAGCATTAATGGAAACAGCCAACTTAACCAATGAAAAACAGGGCTACGAATAGCCATTTGGGTTTCACGGCTAAAGGCGTGCTCAAAACCGTGCCAAGCGAACTTAAATTTCATGGCAACACCTTTTACTTATCCCAGTGCCATAACACACTCATGCCAGGCCTTAACCCTTCGATCGGCTCTACAGGATATAAGCGAATTTCAAATGTTTTTAAATCGAAGTCACCCGTTGCACGTGTTGCTCGCTTAGTAGCATAGTCACCTTTTGGTGCAATATAACGAATTTCAGCTTCAACCACCTTATTACCCAACGCTGGGATATCCAGCTGTACTTTATCGCCTTTTTTCACATCAACTAAAATATCTTCACGCAAGTTATAGACAAAATAAGCTTGCGGCAGGCGTATTAATGAGACCAAAGGGCTTCCTGCATTAAATAGTTCGCCAATTTCAGCGGGGATAGGTCCTACTTCCCCATCAACCGGGGCTTTAACTTGCAAATCATCCACCTGAACTTGCAATTCAGCCAATTTTTGTTCTGCTTGGTCAAGCGCCGCCTCATATTGCTGACGTAATTCAATACGGTCACCATGTAAGCCTTCTTCTAACCGTGCTTTTGCCCCCTGGACTTGCGAAAATGCCACTTCTTTGGCCTTACGTGCGTTATCTAACTCATTCGCTGAAACATACCCTTTGTTTTTTAAATTACTTAAACGGGCATATTCACGAGAGGCATTTTGATATTGAGAGTTGGCTTGTGCCAAGGTGGCTTGAAGATCACGAATAGTTTCTTCGCGAGTACCATTAATAGAGAGTTCTAGCTGCGCCTTTGCTTGGTCTCTTGCCGCTTTTGATGCTGCATACTGCGCCTGTAGCTCAGGGCTTTCTAATGTTAAGAGAAGTTGCCCTTGTTTTACATCATCACCACGCTCAATATGGCGCTCAATCACCCGCCCTTTTGCTTTCGAGGTTACGATAACTTCAGGTGCATCTACTTCCCCCTGTAACAATAAATATTGGTTATGGGAATGAAAAAGTGCCGCTGCTGCTATTAAGATAAGCATCAGCAAAATCAGTGCTATTGTTCTTTTTTTCATTATTTATGTGAACCTTAAATAATAACGGGGGAAACTACCATCCCTAGAGTATGACAAGAAAGTTAAATACAGCGTTAATAAATTCGTGCGCAAGATCACGAAAAGGTAGGTCATTGACTAATATTGAAGCGATTTCAGCCTTATGTCAAATATTGATGAGTGTACTTTTCTCAAATGTCGATTACTTAACCAGTGACTTACGATATAATTTCAAGCCGAATAAAGACTAATAATAGATAGCAAGAATAAATAATTCCGCCACAAAATAAAAATCCCACAATGTATCATGCTCTAAATAGTTCACATTGTGGGTAGGCGACAAGAGAAGATAGCTTGGGGAGCATACACAAGTATGTGACCCAAGGAGCTGAACGTAGTCAACACCCCCAGAATGTGAAACATGACGAGCCATGCTCTAAATAGTTCGCATTATGGGTAGGCGACAAGAGAAGATAGCTTGGGGAGCATACACAAGTATGTGACCCAAGGAGCTGAACGTAGTCAACACCCCCAGAATGTGAAATATGACGAGCCATGCTCTAAATAGTTCGCATTATGGGTAGGCGACAAGAGAAGATAGCTTGGGGAGCATACACAAGTATGTGACCCAAGGAGCTGAACGTAGTCAACACCCCCAGAATGTGAAATATGACGAGCATGTACGAATTTGACTTAATATTACTCCTCCTCCAGCAAATGTGCGTCTACTTAGTGATCGCATGGGTCCTCAGTCGTACCCCGCTGGTTACCCCATTACTTAAAGTCACTATTCGCTTACCTCACAAGGTGATGTGCTACCTGATTTTCTCAGTATTTTGCATTATCGGTACTTATTTTGGTTTGCATATCAATGATTCTATTGCCAATACTCGCGCCATTGGTGCCGTGCTTGGGGGCCTATTAGGCGGTCCCGCTGTCGGCTTTGCCGTTGGTTTTACTGGTGGGTTGCATCGTTATTCATTGGGTGGTATGAGTGCATTTGCCTGTATGGTTTCAACGATTGTTGAAGGGTTGATTGGCGGGTTAGTTCATCGTTACTTTATGAAACGTGGCGAAATTAATAAAATTTTTAATCCTATGATTGCCAGCTGTGTCACTTTTATTGCTGAAATCATACAAATGCTAATTATTTTATTGTTGGCAAAACCTTTCGATGAAGCCCTCGAACTTGTTAAAAATATCGCTGCACCTATGGTCATCGCAAATACGATTGGCGCAGCTATGTTTATTCGTATTTTACTCGACCGCCGCGCTATTGTTGAAAAATACACAACTGCATTCTCTGCTCAGGCGCTAAAAATCGCCTTAACCACTGAAGGAATTCTGCGTAAAGGCTTTAATGCTGATAACAGTATGAAAGTTGCCAAGATTATTTATCAAGAACTAGAAATTGGCGCCGTCGCCATCACTGATCGTGAAAAAATACTCGCATTTATTGGTATTGGCGCTGATCACCATCGCCCGGGAACACCGATTTCGTCGAGTCAGTCAAGGCAAGCTATTGAGAATAATGAAGTTGTATATGCCGATGGCAATGAAACTCCTTACAAGTGTTCATTAAGCCCCACCTGTAAACTCGGTTCTGCATTAGTGATCCCATTACGCGGGGAAAACGAAAAAGTCATTGGTACAATTAAACTGTATGAAGCGAAAAATAGCCTATTTAGCTCCATAAATCGTACCCTTGGTGAAGGCATCGCCAGCTTATTTTCCGCGCAAATTCTCGCGGGCCAATATGAACGCAATAAGCAATCACTGTTACAATCCGAAGTTAAGCTACTTCATGCGCAAGTGAATCCACACTTTTTGTTTAATGTACTCAATACTCTGCAAGCCGTGATCCGCAAAGATAGCCAGCAAGCAGGCCAGCTTGTGCAATATATTTCGACATTTTTCCGCAATAATTTAAAACGACCTGAACAAAATGCCACGCTTGGTGAAGAAATTGAACATATCAACGCCTATTTGCAGATAGAAAAAGCCCGCTTTCAAGAAAGCTTACAAATTCATATTGAGATCCCAGATGAAGTCAAACAGGTTGAACTTCCGGCATTTACCCTGCAACCACTGGTTGAAAATGCAATTAAACACGGCACCTCACAGTTATTAGAAACAGGATATATTACAATACGTAGTTATATTGGCAGTGAACATGTCTACATCGAAATAGAAGATAACGCGGGGCTATACAAGCCCACTAAAAAGTCCGATGGCTTAGGAATGGGGCTAGTCGATAAACGCTTACGTTTAAAATATGGTGAGCAATATGGCATCAGCGTAGAACATGAACCAGAAAAATTCACTCGAATGAAAATTCGCCTGCCTTATTTGGCTACAACATAATAATGATTAAATTACCTCTATGAATGTATTGATTGTTGATGACGAACCTCTTGCACGGGAAAATGTGCGTTGCCTACTTGAAGAACACGATGATATTGAAATTATCGGTGAATGCGCCAATGCGATTGAAGCGATTGGGGTCATTCACAAAAAAAAGCCTGATGTGGTTTTTCTTGATATTCAAATGCCGCGCCTAACTGGCCTTGAAATGGTACGTATGTTAGATCCAGAAGACCGCCCCTATATCGTCTTTCTTACCGCTTTTAATGAATTTGCCATCCAAGCTTTTGAAGAGCATGCATTTGATTACTTGTTAAAGCCCCTTGAAACAGAGCGATTAAAAAAAACCTTAAACCGCCTACGTCAAGGTAAGCAAAAACAGAACCTTGAACTGCTCAGCAACAATGAGCCGCTCAAATTTATCCCTTGTACTGGCCATAGCCGCATCTATTTGATGAAGCTTGATGAAGTGCTATATGCCACCTCACGTATGAGTGGCGTGTATGTGATGAGCACACAAGGGCAAGAAGGCTTTACTGAGCTCACATTACGCACATTAGAAACTCGTACACCGTTAGTGCGCTGCCATCGCCAATATTTGGTTAACATGACTCAGTTAAATGAAATTCTGTTTGGCGACGGTGGACAAGCCGAGTTGGTACTCAGTTCCGGTGAACATATACCTGTCAGCCGCCGTTATCTCAAGCCACTAAAAGAGGCATTGGGGTTAGTTTGAGTCGCGCTTCAACTTCCTACGCACAAACTTGGTGTATAAATTAATAATAAATTTGTACATCTAACTGATTTTTTCTATAATCAGAAATATAAGTTCAAAAAATACACAATACGTTATTCTGGGTTGTGTGTTCACTATTTATAGGAACAAAATATGTCTAATACAATGTCGCAAAAAGCAGCACGTGAAGGCCTTGGTAACCCTGAGCTCTTTAAGGGCGGCGTTTTTGTAACAAAAAATGGGCAATCTGAGCTGTTTATCCAAACAAGTGAAGAACGTGAAATAGAGCTAAAAGAAAGGGAAAGAGAGCGCCAAGCAAATGCGCTGCTAAAATTGGTGATGGCAGCAAAAGATGATGTTAAAAATAAGAGAATCTTATCACCAGAAGAAGCGCTAGAAAAATTACGTGCAGCAAGAAAATAATGAAAGGAAATTGTGATGGAACAACCCTATACGGTCACCCTCGCAGAAACTGCATTATGGTCACTACAGGATGTAGAATCGTTTAAAATCAATTTTATGAGCAGTGTTCAAGCAGCCGCGTTTGTTGATGAGCTACTTTTATCATCCGTTAGAGCAATATCAGAAGATCCAAAGCGTTATCGCCCAAATCAAATGTTAGCCGATAATGGTCTACTAATTCGGGAGCGAATCGATATAACTAGCCAATATCGTTGTTTATATGAATTTGATATGCAAACAAATAACGTTGTTATCCTACTTTTTATCAGTACAGCACAAGATTTAGAAAAAACGCTTTATCGCTACTACATACTTAGGTAAAAATGGCTAGCAAAAAACCCGCATTTCCAAGAAGTGCGGGTTTTCATTTTATTAGGGAATAACTTCCCTAAAACCTAGCAATTACGCGTTATGGCTGCTGCTACGACGACGAGGTGCTGCATTAGTACCATCTTGACGTGGAGCAGAGTTACCACGGTCACGGTTACCACCGCCACGACGCTCACCACCGCTACGACGTTCGCCGCCACGGTCATTACGACGACCTGCACCAAAGCCACCTTCGCTGCCGCCATCACGACGACCACCACCACGACGCTCACCACCGCCGCGACGTTCGAATGGCTGAGCATCACCGATCAGCTGCATTTGAGTTGGTTTATTCAAAATGCGTGCACGACTTAAATGCGTTAACACGTCAGTTGGCATGCCTTTTGGTAATTCAATTGTCGAGTGCGTTCCGTACAATTTGATATTACCGATATAACGGCTGCTGATATCCGCTTCGTTAGCAATCGCACCAACAATGTGACGAACTTCCACACCATCATCACGGCCAACTTCAATACGGTACATTTCCATATCACCGACATCACGACGCTCACGACGTCCGCCACGCTCACCACGTTCTGCACGGTCAAAACCATTGCCGTTGCTGTTGCGGCGATCACCACGGCGATCATCGCGATCATTAAATTCACGACGTGGACGACGTGGCGCATCTGGTGGCAGGATCAGAGCACGTTCACCTTGTGCCATTTTCAGTAATGCTGCGGCTAAAGTTTCCATATCTACATCTTCTGATGGAGACATTTTTGCTAACAGTGAACGATATTGGTCTAAATCGCTGCTTTCTAATTGCTGTTGAATTTTCTCAGCAAATTTCGCCTGACGACGTTGGCTCAGCAGATCTGCATCTGGTAATTCAACTTCAGGAATAGTCAGTTTCATCGTACGTTCAACGTTACGTAGCAGACGGCGTTCACGGTTCTCAACAAACAGTAACGCACGGCCCGCACGACCCGCACGGCCTGTACGGCCAATACGGTGAACGTAAGACTCGGCATCCATTGGGATGTCATAGTTAACAACTAAACTAATACGCTCAACGTCCAAACCACGCGCTGCAACGTCAGTTGCGATCAAGATATCTAAACGACCATCTTTTAAGCGCTCTAAAGTTTGCTCACGCAGTGCTTGGTTCATGTCACCATTTAGTGCAGCACTGTTGTAGCCATTGCGTTCTAACGCTTCAGCCACTTCTAATGTTGCATTTTTGGTACGCACGAAAATAATTGCTGCATCAAAGTCTTCTGCTTCTAAGAAACGCACTAACGCTTCATTTTTACGCATACCGTACACTGTCCAATAGCTCTGAGCAATGTCTGGACGGGTTGTAATGCTAGCCTGAATACGAATTTCTTTCGGGTCTTTCATAAAACGACGTGTAATACGACGAATTGGCTCAGGCATTGTTGCAGAGAACAGCGCAGTTTGGTGCTCAGCTGGAATTTGGCTCATGATGTTTTCAACATCTTCAATGAAGCCCATACGCAGCATTTCATCAGCTTCGTCTAAGACTAAGCCTTTTAATTTAGAAAGATCTAACGTGCCACGTTTTAAGTGATCAAGAAGGCGGCCTGGTGTACCCACAACAATTTGTGGTCCTTGGCGCAGTGCACGTAATTGTACGTCATAACGTTGACCACCATACAGGGCAACAACGTTAACGCGGTTCATATGTTTAGAGAAATCACTCATTGCTTCCGCTACCTGAACAGCCAACTCACGAGTTGGAGCAAGTACTAAAATTTGCGGAGCTTTTAAATCTGGGTCGATGTTATGCAGTAATGGCAAACTAAATGCAGCAGTTTTACCGCTACCTGTTTGTGCCATACCTAATACATCGTTGCCATCCATTAACAATGGAATACATTGCTGTTGGATTGGTGATGGTTTTTCATATCCCAGGTCATTTAGTGCTGTCAAAATAGATGCTGATAAACCTAACTCAGCAAAAGAAATATCGGTCTCAGTAGTCATGTAAAGGTGCCTCATACATAATGGCAGCCAGTTTACATAACCATGCGAAAATCATTTCGGTCATTTTCATTTAAAATGTGAACTGGCTCAAATTGTGTTTATTAAACGAACAAATAGGCCGTCACCCCGAGGGATGATGACTTAAAAATTTATCATGAAATGTTCGTCAGCTATTGCTGGCCCGATTCTAAAAGGTCGTCTTGTTCTTGGCCTAACAGCGCCAATTCCAACAATGCATAGCGGTGTTCAACAAAGCTGTGAGCGTTGTTAGCTACCGTCAGTTTGAATAACGCAACTGCGCTATCCTTATCCCCCAGACTTAGGTAATGCTTACCTAAATAGAAGTTAGTTTCACTGAGATGCTCAGCGAGCGAAGTGTTATCCGTAGATGTTTCTTTCAAACGCTCCATCAATGTATTTTCATTGATATTGCCAAGATAGAATTCTACGATATTCCAGCCCCATTGCCCTTTCTCCGCTTGGTTGTAGCGGGCAGCAAGATTATCTTGCGCCATACGCGGGTCTATGTCTTTCTCTACGAGGTAAAGCCACAGAGTACGAAAAGGATCATTTGGATCTATCTGATAATACGCCAGCAGATCATCCTGCGCTAGTTTGTACCGTTCACCGTAATATAATGCGATGCCACGATTCATTCGCGCGAAATTGTAAGTTGGATCAAGCTCTAAAACAGAATCAAACGCTTCATAGGCAGCATCATAATTGCCTGCCTGCGTAAAATATATCCCTAAAAAATTAAAAACTTCAGGAATATCAGGACGAATGGCTAACGCAGTTGAAAAATCATTACGTGCCAGCGCCCTTAAACCGAGACTATCATACAACACACCGCGCTCATATAAAAGCTGTGCGTATTCATCATCGGTTAAAGACCGACTCGCAAGGATTTGTTCCATACGAGCCAGTATCACTTCTTGTTGCAATGAAGGTTGAAGTGGAACGGCAAATACCTCGTTCTTTCGCCAATCTTTGCTACTACATCCAATAATAACAAAAAAGATAAGCGCCAAGAGCACACGCGGTAACGTGCGATAATCTCTCACCCGAAGACAGATACTGTTCAACATACTCCGCCCTTACATTACCACGCTTTACAAATGATGGTTTCAGCAAATTTAGGCTGATAGCGCCCTAACTTAATAGAGCGCTGTTAAGTCAGCTTACTCTGCTGAGTCCTGCGGTTGTGCACTTGCTTCTTCAGTTGCTACCGCTTCTTTCATGCTAAGACGGATACGGCCCTGACGGTCGATTTCCAATACCTTAACAGGAACTTCTTGACCCATTTGTAGGTAATCAGTCACTTTCTCAACACGTTTGTCCGCGATTTGAGAAATATGAACCAGACCTTCTTTACCGCCGCCAATCGCAACAAATGCACCAAAGTCGACAATACGGGTTACTTTACCTGGATAAATGCGGCCAACTTCAACTTCTGCTGTGATATCTTCAATACGACGAATTGCTTCTTTCGCTTTAATACCATCAGTTGCTGCAATTTTCACAGTACCGTCATCTTCGATCTCGATAGTCGTGCCTGTTTCTTCCGTTAACGCACGGATCACAGAACCACCTTTACCGATGACATCTTTGATTTTGTCTGGATTGATGCGGATAGTGTAAATACGTGGAGCAAATTCAGAGATTTCTTCACGTGGGCCATTGATTGCTTGTTCCATCGTACCAAGAATGTGCAAACGCGCACCTTTTGCTTGGTTTAAGGCAACTTGCATAATTTCACGCGTGATCCCTTCAATTTTGATGTCCATTTGCAGTGCACTGATACCTTCACGGCTACCAGCCACTTTAAAGTCCATATCACCTAAGTGGTCTTCGTCACCTAAGATATCAGACAGAACAACGAAATCTTCGCCTTCTTTTACCAGCCCCATTGCAATACCTGCAACAGCGGCTTTAATTGGCACACCAGCATCCATCAGTGCTAATGACGCACCGCAAACTGATGCCATTGATGATGAACCATTGGATTCAGTGATTTCAGACACAACACGTACAGTGTATGGGAAATCTGCGTGGTCAGGCATCACAGCTAACACACCGCGTTTCGCTAAACGGCCGTGACCGATTTCACGACGTTTTGGTGAACCCACCATGCCAGTTTCACCGACAGAGTATGGAGGGAAGTTGTAATGGAATAAGAAACGGTCAGTATATTCGCCCATTAATTGGTCGATAACCTGTGCATCACGCTCTGTACCTAAAGTTGCAGTTACCAGTGCTTGAGTTTCACCACGAGTAAACAACGCAGAACCATGAGTACGTGGCAGAACCCCCGTACGAACGTCCAGTGCACGAACCATATCTTTTTCGCGGCCATCGATACGTGGCTCACCACGGATAACACGGCTACGAACAACTTGTTTTTCTAAGCTTGCTAAAATATCTGCAACTTCAGAAACATCAACGTTTTCGTCTTCAGCAACTAATACTGCAGTGACTTCTTCTTTGATTAAGTCAACCTGCGCGTAGCGCTCTTGTTTCTCAGTGATGCGGTAAGCATCGCCCATACGGCTTTCAGCTAATTGTGCAACACGGTCATGAAGAGCTTGGTTAACTGGCTCTGGCTGCCAATCCCATTTCTCTTTACCAGCTTCTTTCACTAATTCATTGATATTCTGAATAACAACTTGTTGTTGATCGTGACCAAATACCACTGCACCTAACATTTGCTCTTCGCTCAACAAATCAGCTTCAGATTCAACCATTAATACCGCGTTATCAGTACCTGCAACCACTAAATCCAAACGGCTGTTTTTCAGTTCGTCTGCTGTAGGGTTCAGAACATATTGGTCATTGATAAAACCAACACGTGCAGCACCGATTGGGCCATTGAATGGAACACCTGACAGCGCTAATACCGCTGATGCACCAATCATCGCAACGATATCTGGGTTAACTTGTGGGTTAACAGATACAACGGTCGCAATGATTTGAATTTCGTTATAAAAACCTTCTGGGAACAGAGGGCGTAGAGGACGGTCAATCAGACGTGCGATTAACGTTTCGCCTTCACCAGGACGACCTTCACGACGGAAGAAACTTCCAGGGATGCGGCCCGCTGCATATGTACGTTCTTGATAGTTAACAGTTAAAGGGAAGAAATCTTGACCTTCTTTCACTTTTTTCTGTGCAACTGCAGTCACGAATACTGCAGTGTCATCCATGTTAACCATAACAGCAGCAGATGCTTGGCGTGCAATCATACCGGTTTCAATCGAAACAGTATGTTGACCGTATTGGAATTTACGAACAATAGGATTTAACACTATATTACCCTTTTTGTAAGGCTACCTGAGATTCTCAGGGAGCATTGGTTTACTCTTCCTACTACAGCCTCGCGACTAATGAGAATACTGATGTTCTAGTGATCAATTCTCTCATTAGCCGCGCGAATCGGATGTAGCGAAGAGGCATTAATAAAAACAACTCACTACGATTTATAGCTTAGCATTTAAGTTAAGTATAATTCGAGTATTACTTCAACTTTCAAAATAACTTTTAGAAGAAAAGGGGCCTCTGGCCCCTTTTCTCTGAAACTGACTCTACTCGTCATACTTCAAGTTGCAACGTTGTTGACTACATTCACTCGTACTAGCCACATACTCATGTATGTACCTAGTAACTCACTCATTTGTCGCCTAGCTGCAACTCAAATTATCTAGAGTAAGATTAGCGGCGCAGACCTAAACGCTCGATAAGAGCAGTGTAACGCGCGATATCTTTACCTTTCAAGTAAGCTTGTAAGCGACGACGCTGAGCAACCATACGCAGCAGACCACGACGGCTGTGGTGATCTTTTTTGTGCTCTGCAAAGTGACTTTGCAGGTGGTTGATTTGTGCTGTCAGCAGAGCGATTTGAACTTCGCTTGAACCAGTGTCATTTTCACCGCGGCCGAACTCAGCAACGATTTTAGCTTTCGCTTCATTACTTAGAGACATAATAAACTCCAAAATGATTAATGTAAGTGATGAGAGCCAATCTCTAATTTAGCATCTCAAGATTAAGCGCCGCTATTCTACGCTGCTTAAGGCAGCAAAGCAATAAGCGCCACTACACGGACTGTTCATTTTCTACAACCAAACGCTTCGGTGCTATACGGCCATCTTCACTCACCAGAGCAATACCGATAAACCGCTGCTCAGCGCCACAAGTGACTCGAACCATACAACCTTCTTCAAGGCCTTGGACTGCGGCTCTCACAGGTTGACCCTGCTTAAAATAAGCCGCTGTTTCCTCTGTAATATTTACAGCTGGAAAATGAACGACTGCCGTATCCATTGGCAACAATAGAGAGTCGAGCAATGACTCAAAAGAACCTTCACCCGCATCTACTTTTTCCCGTAAAGCAGCTAATTGTTCTAATGTTACCATTCGCTCATAAGGGTAATTAGCCACTTGCACTCGACGCAGGTAAATCACATGCGCACCACAGCCTAACATCTCACCTAAATCATCGATAATTGTACGAATATAGGTTCCTTTAGAACAGTGTATCTCCAGTTCTAATTCATTATTTTCTAAACGAATAAACTGCAATTCATACACTGTAATTGGGCGAGCTTCACGCTCAACTGTAATCCCTTTACGCGCATATTCATACAACGGACGACCTTGGTGTTTCAACGCTGAATACATTGAAGGAACTTGTAATGTATCACCACGGAAAAATTCTAAAGCATCATCTAGTTGCTGCTGTGTAAACTCTACGTTACGCTCACTAATAATTTCGCCATGTGAATCTGACGTATCAGTGCGTTGCCCAAGACGTGCAATCACGCGATAACGTTTATCTGAATCGAGTAAAAACTGGGAAAATTTCGTCGCTTCGCCGAGACAAACAGGCAACATACCTGTTGCGAGAGGGTCAAGTGCCCCCGTGTGCCCGGCTTTATTGGCATTAAAAAAGCGCCGCACTTTTTGCAGCGCATCATTTGAAGAAATGTCCGTGGGTTTATCCAGCAGCACTACGCCGTCAATATTACGGCCGCTACGACGACGCCCCATTATTTTTCCTCTTTATCACTAACATCCGCACGACGTTTTTCATCATCGCGGATCACATTTGACACTAAATTAGACATCCGCATACCGTCAACAAGAGAGTTGTCATATTCAAATGTTAACTCAGGAATAATACGCAAACGCATTGCTTTTCCAATTAATGAACGTATAAAGCCTGATGCTTCATTTAATGCTTTAATGCCATCTGCAACCATTTCTTCTTCGCTTTTATCGTTAGCGATATTGAAGAAGGTCACAAAGACTTTACCGTATGCGAGATCGCGAGATAACTCGACACCTGAAACGGTAGCCATACCAATACGTGGGTCTTTGATCTCACGTTGTAAGATGATCGCAATTTCTTTTTGCATCTCTTGCGCAACGCGTTGTGCACGACTGAATTCTTTTGCCATCGTTATATCTCCTGACAATAAAGGGGGCAAGCGCCCCCTCATTCATACTGTTTTCTCACCACGACATTTCGTGGGTACTCACAAAATTAACCGTCAATAGAACGTTTAACTTCAATAATTTCGAAAACTTCAATCATATCGCCTACACGAACATCGTTGTAGTTCTTAACGCCGATACCACATTCCATACCGTTACGAACTTCATTGACGTCATCTTTAAAGCGACGTAGTGACTCTAGCTCACCTTCATAAATAACCACGTTATCACGTAATACGCGGATTGGGTTATTACGTTTGATAGTGCCTTCAGTGACCATACAACCAGCAACCGCGCCGAATTTCGGTGATTTAAATACATCACGAACTTCTGCAAGTCCAATAATTTGCTGTTTGTACTCAGGCGCTAACATACCGCTCATAGCTTGTTTGATTTCATCAATTAAGCTATAGATAACAGAGTAGTAGCGTAAGTCAACACTTTCACTTTCAATTACGCGACGAGCAGAAGCATCTGCACGTACGTTGAAGCCTAAGATGATAGCATTCGATGCCGCAGCTAATGTTGCGTCAGTTTCAGTGATACCACCTACACCAGAACCGATGATTTTAATTTTAACTTCATCAGTCGACAGCTTCATTAGAGAGTCAGTAATTGCTTCGCAAGTACCTTGTACGTCGGTTTTCAGAACGATGTTCAGCTCAGACACTTTACCTTCTTCCATGTTAGCAAACATGTTTTCCAGTTTAGATTTCTGCTGGCGAGCTAATTTAACATCACGGAATTTACCTTGACGATACAAGGCAACTTCACGTGCTTTTTTCTCGTCACGTACAACGGTAGCTTCATCACCCGCTGAAGGCACGTTAGATAAGCCTAAGATCTCAACAGGCATTGAAGGGCCTGCAGATTGAACTTCTTTACCTAATTCGTTACGCATTGCACGAATACGGCCATATTCGAAACCACACAGGACGATATCGCCTTTGTTCAGTGTACCTTCTTGAACTAAGATTGTTGCAACTGGGCCACGACCTTTGTCTAAGTACGACTCAACAACGACACCACTTGCCATGCCTGCATATACCGCTTTCAGTTCTAAAACTTCAGCTTGCAGCAAGATAGCATCGAGCAACTCGTCAATACCGGTACCTTTCTTAGCAGAAACACTGATGAACTGAGTATCACCACCCCAGTCTTCAGAAATAACACCGTACTGAGACAGCTCATTTCTAACGCGGTCTGGATCAGCTTCTGGTTTATCAATTTTGTTTACTGCAACAACAATTGGTACACCCGCTGCTTTCGCATGCTGAATAGCTTCAATTGTTTGTGGCATAACACCATCGTCTGCAGCAACAACCAGAACAACGATATCCGTTGCCTGAGCACCACGAGCACGCATTGAAGTAAACGCGGCGTGACCTGGGGTATCTAAGAAGGTAATCATACCCTTATCAGTTTGTACGTGGTAAGCACCAATGTGCTGAGTAATACCCCCCGCTTCACCTGATGCCACTTTCGTTGAGCGAATGTAGTCAAGTAGAGAGGTTTTACCATGGTCAACGTGACCCATAATGGTCACAACTGGCGCACGTGGCTCTTGAAGTGCAGAACCTGTATCACGGTCATTCATTACCGCTTCTTCTAATTCGTTTTCACGACGCAGAATAACTTTGTGACCCATTTCTTCTGCAACTAACTGTGCAGTTTCTTGGTCAATCACTTGGTTGATAGTCGCCATTGCGCCCATCTTCATCATCGTTTTGATGACTTGAGAACCTTTTACTGCCATTTTATTAGCAAGTTCACCAACAGTGATTGTTTCACCAATCACAACATCACGGTTAACCGCAACTGCTGGTTTAGTAAAGCTTTGTTGTAAAGAACTACCTTTACGTTGCTTACCTTTGCTGCGACCCGAACGGCCTGCGGCACGTTCTTCTTCGCGATCTGCTTTTTCAGAAAGTTTATTACCTTTCTTCTGGCGAGGTGCTTTTGCAGTACGATTACGTGAACGACGGCCTTCTTCTTTCTCATCACTTTCATCTTCAGCTGCACGAGCGTGCGTTGAAGTTGTTGTGTGATAATCGCTGTCTTCTTCAGTTTTCGTTTCAGCAGTCCACTTTTCACCGTTTTCTTCTGCCATTTTGCGTGCTTCTTCAGCTACGCGACGTGCTTCTGCTTCAACTTTGCGCTGAGTTTCTTCTTCAGCTTTACGTTTTAGCTCCGCAGCTTCAGCTTCACGGCGTTGTTTGTCGGCATTACTTTCTACAGCTTTGCCTGGTTTTTGTTGATTTTCGCTTGGTTTCACTTTTTCTCTTTCCGCTGCTTCGCGCGTAGCTTTATCTGCTGCTTCACGTTTTGCTTTCTCTTCGGCTTCACGTTTTGCCTTTTCTTCCGCTTCACGTTTAGCTGTTTCTTCTGCTAATCGTTTTGCTTCTGCTTGACGTTGTGCCAGTTCTTCAGCTTCGCGCTGTGCCTGCTCTTCCGCTTCACGCTGCGCCTGCTCTTCCGCTTTTGCTTCTTCAGCATCACGGTTCACATAAGTGCGTTTTTTGCGGACTTCGACATTTACCGATTTGCTTTTGCCACCGGTGACGGGGACACTCAGCGTACTACGAGTTTTGCGCTGTAGTGTCAATTTGCTTGGCTGACCCGCTACCCCGCCTTGTTCACGGTTTAAATGGCTCAGTAAAGCTTCTTTTTCTGACTGGCTAACAGAGTCATTCTCACCTTTTTTGATCCCTGCTTCAGCAAATTGCTGTACCAGGCGATCAACTGTGGTTTGAATTTCCGTTGCCAATGTTTTTACAGTTTCTGTCATGCCGTTCCTTCCTGCTACAGTGTTTACGCATCGTTACCGAACCAGCAAATATTACGTGCGGCCATGATGAGCGTACCTGCTTTCTCATCATCCAGACCTTCAATATCAATCAGGTCGTCGATGCCCTGCTCAGCAAGATCTTCCAGTGTACAGATTCCACGAGTAGCCAAATTATAGGCAAGAGTACGATCCATACCTTCAAGATTCAATAAATCTTCTGCTGGCTGATTATCACCTAGGCTCTCTTTTTGAGCCAATTCTATTGTGGTGAGGGCCGCTTTCGCTCTTTCACGTAGAACTTCAACAGTCTCTTCGTCAAGACCATCAATTTCCAGAAGTTCATTAATAGGCACGTAAGCCAGTTCTTCTAACGTCGAGAAGCCTTCTTCAACAAGTGCAGTGGCAAACTCTTCATCAATATCAAGATGCTTGGTGAATGTATCAATAGAAGCATGTGCTTCTGCCTGATGTTTTGCATTAAGCTCTTCTGCGGTCATGACATTTAATTCCCATTTGTCATCACCACGGTGTTTTTTCAGTAACTGAGCTGCCAGACGAACGTTTTGACCGTTACGTCCAATGGCTTGTGCCAAATTACTACTTTCTACGGCAACATCCATCGTACATTTGTCTTCATCGACTACGATAGATGCAACATCAGCCGGAGCCATTGCATTAATAACGAATTGAGCTGGGTTATCATCCCATAACACAATATCAATTCTTTCGCCGCCTAATTCACTAGAAACGGCTTGAACACGTGCACCACGCATACCAACACAAGCACCAACTGGGTCGATACGCTTGTCATTAGTTTTAACTGCGATTTTTGCACGAGAGCCTGGGTCACGAGCAGCGGCTTTAATTTCAATAATTTCTTCGCCGATTTCTGGCACTTCAATGCGGAATAATTCAATCAGCATTTCAGGGCGAGAACGCGTAACAAAAAGTTGCGCGCCGCGTGCTTCAGGACGAACATCATACAGGACTCCGCGGATACGGTCACCTGGACGGAAGTTTTCACGTGGCAACATATCTTCACGCAGAATAACGGCTTCCGCGTTATTGCCTAAATCTAACGTGATATTTTCACGATTAACTTTTTTCACCTGAGCAGTGATAATTTCACCTTGTTGCTCACGGAATTGGTCAACAACCATCGCACGTTCTGCTTCGCGCACTTTCTGTACGATAACTTGTTTAGCTGTTTGGGTAGTAATACGGTCGAATACAACAGATTCAATTTGATCTTCGACGTACTCTCCAAGCTGGAGCGCTGGGTCTTCATACTGAGCCGCTTCCAACGTAATTTCACGCGTTGGCATTGTGACTTCTTCCACAATTAACCAACGACGGAACGTGTCGAAATCACCTGATTTACGGTCAATTTCCACACGAACATCAATTTCTTGCTCGTATTTCTTTTTAGTCGCCGTCGCTAATGCAGTTTCCAGAGCCTCGAAGATTTTTTCACGAGGGAGGGATTTTTCGTTAGAAACCGCTTCTACAACAGCCAGAATTTCTTTATTCATCCTAGTTGCCTCATTGAACTTTATTAAAAGTGGGGTACCAAGTTAGCTTTCTGGATGTTGCCGAGGGCGAACACCTCATCCTTACCATCTACAGTAACCGTAATCATTTCACCGTCTATGGCCTTAATAATTCCTTGCCACTTACGGCGGTTCTGCATTGCTATACGCAAAGTCAATGCCACCTCTTCCCCCATAAAACGCTCATAATGCGCAATGGTGAATAATGGACGTTCAAGCCCTGGTGACGATATTTCCAGGTTATAAATGACAGAGATTGGATCTTCAACGTCCAATACTGCACTGACCTGATGGCTGACATCAGCACAATCATCAACAGTGATGCCTTCTTCACTATCAATGAAGACACGCAGTGTTGATGTACGGCCACGGACAAACTCTAAGCCTACAAATTCAAAGCCTAGCGCCTCCACAGGTGCTGAGATCATCTCTGTTAATTTCTGTTCTAATGTGGACAAGCCCACCCCCAGACATAAAAAAAGGGCTATAAAAGCCCAGTTAATTCGATTGTCAAATAACAAAAAACCCCGAAATTCGGGGCTTTATGCAACTGGACCCTGTAGTGCACGGGTTCACCATATTCTTATTATACCTGTAAAATCTAGAGAAATCGATGAGAAATTTTGAGAGCTGTTAGATAACTGCACTTGATTACTACACCGGATAACTACTATAGACCACGATACTGACAAGGTATGTTGAATAAGAAATGGTTGCGGGAGCCGGATTTGAACCGACGACCTTCGGGTTATGAGCCCGACGAGCTACCAAACTGCTCCATCCCGCGTTCGAAAGCGTGTCATATTCTACACAGATAACCTGTAAATCACAAGCATCTTAAATAATGGTGCCGAGGACGGGACTTGAACCCGTACGCCCGTTTTGTAGGCACTACCACCTCAAGGTAGCGTGTATACCAATTTCACCACCTCGGCACTGAGGCGAGGTTATCAATATTCAATCAATAACCTCAAATTTTAACTTCTTGCTCATCGCTGAGCTTACTACTTAATGATGGCATTAGTTGCCTTCATTCGGAATCTTTCACACTTAACGAGGGATATCGCTCGTTGGTGTAGCTGGTGCTGCCGGAACGTCTGTTGGTTGCTCGACTTTTGTAGGTTCACTAATGTTTTCCCACTTACTACCACTACCAGTTCCGTACTTGTTGGCAGTCATGTTGCCAAGTATTAAACTGATGATGAAAAACACAGCAGCCAAGATTCCAGTCATACGGGTCATGAAGTTACCTGAGCCCGATGAACCAAACAGTGTTGCAGAAGCGCCCGCACCGAATGAAGCTCCCATGTCAGCACCTTTACCTTGCTGTAACATAATCAGACCAATAAGCCCGATAGCCGCTAGCAAGAAAATAATTAAAAGAGCTACATACATTTGAGTTACCTATTCAGTTGCGGTGCATAGCCTAATGCTATGACCTTTATCACTGCACACCTGCTCATTTCGGCCGTAAAGAAACACTCTTACGGGATTGAGCAGGTGCGAATACTAACCAAAGCTGAGCCGACAAGCAAGTCTATTTTAATTCCATTTGATTATTTGCAGAAAAAAACAACAAATTATCAAAATATTGCTCAGCTTCACCAATAACAACTTAGCCAGCTGCTTTTACTGCATCAGCAATATGGTTTGCCATTGCAGTCACATCAGCTTCGTTTTCACCTTCAACCATAACTCGGATTAATGGCTCTGTTCCTGATTTTCTCAGTAATACGCGGCCTTTTCCTGCCAATTGTTTTTCGACTTCTTCGTTCGCTGCAACAACTGCATCACTTTGTAATGGGTCGTGTTGGCCTTTGAAACGTACGTTAACTAGCACTTGTGGTAATAATTTCATACCGCTGCATAAATCATGTAGGCTCATATGGTTACGTACCATAGCGCTTAATACCTGCAAGCCTGCAACAATCCCATCACCAGTGGTCGTTTTATCTAATAAAATCACGTGGCCTGAGTTTTCAGCCCCCATGCGCCAACCTTTTTCCTGTAATTTTTCGAGAACATAGCGGTCGCCCACTTTTGCACGCTCAAAAGGAATTCCTAGCTGTTTTAGGGCGATTTCTAAACCCATATTACTCATTAATGTTCCCACTACCCCACCTTTTAACTGGCCTTGGCGTAGCGCTTCACGAGCAATAATGAAGAGAATTTGGTCACCATCGACTTTTTCACCGAGGTGATCAACCATAATAATGCGGTCACCATCACCATCAAATGCTAAACCGACATGCGCTTTTTCTTCCAAAACTTTTTGTTGTAACTGGCGAACGTCTGTAGCGCCACACTCTTCGTTGATGTTGATTCCGTTAGGATCGCAACCGATAGTGATGACTTCTGCCCCTAACTCACGGAACACATTTGGTGCGATGTGGTAAGTAGCCCCATTAGCACAATCAATGACAATTTTTAAACTTGCAAGGCTTTGTTCGTTCGGGAACGTACCTTTACAAAATTCAATATAACGGCCGGCAGCATCTACAATACGGTTTGCACGACCTAATTCAGCTGACTCAACGCAGGTGATCGGCTTTTCCATTTCAGCTTCAATGGCTTCTTCGACTTCATCAGGCAGCTTAGTCCCATCAATTGAGAAGAATTTAATCCCATTATCATAATATGGGTTATGAGACGCTGAAATAACAATTCCCGCTTCTGCGCGGAAAGTACGTGTCAAATAAGCAACCGCTGGGGTTGGCATTGGACCTGTGAAAGATGCGGATAAACCCGCCGCTGCTAAGCCCGCTTCTAATGAAGATTCCAACATATAGCCAGAAATACGCGTATCTTTACCAATAATAATTTTACGTGAACCATGACGAGCGAGGACTTTCCCTGCCGCCCAGCCTAATTTTAAAACAAAATCAGGGGTAATTGGGCTATCACCCACTTTGCCACGAATACCATCAGTACCAAAATATTTACGGTCGCTCATACGCTTATTTTTCCTTTTCTGACAGAGTCATCTGTACCACTTGCATCGCTTGCACGGTTTCTTTGACATCATGAACTCGAATGATTTGTGCCCCTTGCATCGCAGCAATCACTGCACAAGTTAGGCTGCCTGCGAGGCGTTCTTGTGGTGGAACATTCAATAATTGTCCAATCATAGATTTACGTGACATCCCTGCCAATAGCGGTAGTCCGAAATTATGAAATTGTTCTAAGTTTGCCAATAACTGGTAATTATGCGACAAGTTCTTACCAAAACCAAAGCCTGGATCAAGGATAATTTGTTGCCTCTCTATCCCTGCGCTCACACACCGGGTGATTTCAGCATCAAGATAGTCTTTTACCTCACGCACCACATTTTCATAATTTGGCGCTTCTTGCATCGTTCTTGGCTGGCCTTGCATATGCATAATGCAAACGGGTAAACCTGTTTTCGCGGCGACGACTAATGCGTCTGGCTCATGTAGAGAACGAATATCATTGATGATATGCATACCTGCGTTTGCTGCTTCCGCCATGACTTGGGCTTTAGAGGTATCGACTGAAATCCATACATCAAAACGCTGGGCTATTGCTTCAACAACAGGAATAACCCTATCAAGTTCCTCATTCACAGAAACTTCGGCAGCCCCTGGACGGGTAGATTCACCACCAATATCAATGATAGTCGCACCGTGTTCCACCATTTTTGCCACATGTTCAAGCGCATCATGATAACGATTATGAGTGCCACCATCTGAAAATGAATCAGGAGTGACATTCAAAATCCCCATCACCTTAGGTGTGGATAAGTCAAGGACACTGCCTCTCGCTTTGATTTGCATTGTTATTTTTCCTTAACGAAAAAAACCCCAGCGAACTGGGGTCTTAATATTTTATTTCACGACCGCTTATTGTGGTTTGCTGTCGTTATTATCTGATGGGTTTGATTCATCAGCATTATTACTATTACTTGTGTTATTTGGTTCTTCAGACTGTGGTTTTTCCGCTGTAGGTTCCGCTTTTGGCGCACCTGTACCGAACGAACCAGTGACATTACTCACTTTTTTGTCTTCATCCCAACCTGCTGGCTCACGCACTGGACGGCGGTTCATCAGGTCATCAATCTGTGGCATATCAATGGTTTCATATTTCAATAATGCATCTTTAGTCGCATGCAGAATATCAATATTGTCTTCCAATGTTTTGTATGCCAATTGATAACAGTGGTCCAGAATTTTTTTAATTTCTTCATCGACAATACGTGCTGTCTCATCAGAAATTCCTGAACCATTACCTGAAGAGCGACCTAAGAACGCTGGGCCTTCTTCTTTCGAATACTGCATTGGGCCTAAGCGGTCAGAGAAGCCCCACTGAGTCACCATGTTACGCGCCGTATTCGTCGCAAACTGAATGTCGGAAGAAGCCCCCGTTGTGACTTTATCGCGACCATAAATCAGTTCTTCTGCAATACGACCTGCATATGCCGTTGCAATCATACCTTCGAGCTTCAAGCGGCTACGACTGACTTCATCACCTTCTGGTAAGAAGAAAGCAACACCTAACGCTTGCCCACGCGGAACGATCGTGACTTTGTGGACAGGGTCATGTTCTGGCATTAAATGACCGATAATCATATGACCACCTTCATGGTAAGCCGTTGATTCTTTTTGCTCTTCGGTCATCATCAGAGAACGACGCTCTGCACCCATCCAAATCTTGTCACGCGCTTTTTCAAACTCAACCATAGAAACAACACGCTTATTCGCGCGAGCAGCAAACAATGCGGCTTCGTTCACTAAGTTTGCGAGTTCAGCACCTGAAAATCCAGGTGTTGCACGTGCAAGAATGAAAGTATCTACACTTGGGTCAATAGGAACACGACGCATATGTACTTTCAGAATTTGTTCACGGCCACGAACGTCTGGTAAGCCAACGACTACCTGACGGTCAAAACGACCTGGACGTAATAAAGCAGGGTCAAGTACGTCAGCACGGTTAGTTGCTGCGATAACAATGATCCCCTCATTACCTTCGAAACCGTCCATCTCAACTAGCATTTGGTTCAGTGTTTGTTCACGCTCATCGTGACCACCACCAAGACCTGCACCACGTTGACGACCTACCGCATCGATCTCATCGATAAAGATGATACAAGGCGCTGCTTTTTTCGCTTGTTCGAACATGTCACGAACACGAGAAGCACCCACCCCCACAAACATTTCCACAAAGTCAGAACCGGAAATGGTGAAGAATGGAACTTTTGCCTCACCAGCGATAGCTTTTGCCAGTAATGTTTTACCTGTTCCTGGAGGCCCTACCATCAGTACGCCTTTTGGAATTTTACCGCCAAGTTTTTGGAAACGAGCAGGTTCACGTAGAAACTCTACGATTTCGCCCACTTCTTCTTTGGCTTCATCACACCCAGCAACGTCTGCAAATGTTGTTTTGATCTGATCTTCTGTCAGCATGCGGGCTTTACTTTTGCCAAATGACATTGCCCCCTTGCCGCCACCGCCTTGCATCTGGCGCATGAAGAAAATCCAGACACCAATCAACAGAAGCATTGGGAACCAGGAAATAAAAATAGATGTCAGTAAGCTAGGTTCTTCTGGTGGTTCACCAACAACCGTCACATGCTTATTTAGCAAAGTGTCTAACAGCTTCTCATCCTGCATAGGAAGATAAGTTGTATAGCGGCTATTATCAGCCTTTCTGACGTTCAGTTCACGACCTGTGATACGAACTTCACGTACCTGATCCTGGGCTAACTCATTGATAAACGTAGAATAATCAACTCTGCGACTATTCGAATCGCTTGGGCCAAAACTCTGGAACAAGGACATCAGAACAACTGCGATGACTAACCAGAGAATCAGGTTTTTCGCCATGTCACTCAAGGGATTAACCTCATATTACAACTGTGTTAACAAATAACGCTCAGGGTACTACAGTTTTAGCCCTGTCGCTACAATGTATACTTCACGTGACCGTGCCCGCGAAGATTCGGGTTTACGAACTTTTACTTTCGTAAACAGGGAGCGGATATCCCTAAGGTAATCGTCAAAGCCTTCTCCCTGAAACACTTTAACAATGAAACTCCCCCCAGGCGCCAATACAGCACGGCACATATCCAATGCTAATTCAACTAGATACATAGAGCGAGGAATATCAACCGCTGGTGTCCCACTCATATTTGGAGCCATGTCAGACATGACCACCTGTACTTTTTTGTCGCCAACGCGTTCTAACAAAGCGGCGAGAACGGCTTCATCGCGAAAATCCCCTTGCAGGAAATCAACGCCAACGATTGGGTCCATCGGCAATAAGTCACAAGCAATAACCCGCCCATTATGACCTATTTGGCTAACAACGTATTGCGACCAACCACCAGGGGCTGCTCCTAAATCAACAACGGTCATACCTGGTTTAAAAATTTTATCACCTTGCTGGATTTCTTCCAGCTTAAACCATGCACGTGAGCGTAGCCCTTTTTTTTGTGCTTGCTGAACATATTTATCACTAAAATGCTCTTGCAACCAGCGACTTGAGCTTGCCGAACGTTTTTTATTGGCCATTGTGCTTTCCAACTATACTAAAAGAACTTCACCTAACTTGCTGCTTCTTTACCATCAAAAAGATATAATTGATGGTGATAGATATCAGATGGCGGTAGAATAAGCCATTTTCAATACTAACCAAGCAAAAAATCAATGAATCTTAATAAAAAACAAATTCAGCACCTAAAAAGTCTCGCTCACCATTTAAACCCTGTTGTTATGATCGGCAACAATGGTTTAACCGAAGGTGTTTTGGCTGAGATTGAACTCTCATTAGCACATCATGAGCTTATCAAAGTCAAGATCGCAGGCGAAGACCGTGATTCTAAAAATTTGATCGCTGATGCGATTGTTCGCGAAACTGGTGCAGTAAATGTACAAATTATTGGTAAAATTCTTGTTATCTACCGTCCTTCGGCAGACCGCAAAATCATTTTACCTAAATAATCCCCCATCATTTATATAAAAATGCCATTGAAAGCATGTTTTATATGATGAAAAAGGCCGCCTGCGGCCTTTTTCTTTAAATCAGGGAAATAATATAACCAATTCAGGGAAATAGGAATCAGATATACTCAACTTTAAGAATTTCGAACTCGACATCACCACCTGGGGTTTTAATCGAGACCGCATCATCAACTTCTTTACCCACTAAACCGCGTGCTATCGGTGAGTTCACAGAAATCAGATTGATCTTAATATCTGCTTCATCATCACCAACAATACGATACGTTAGCTCTTCGTCAGTATCAACATTCAATACAGTCACCGTCGCACCAAAGATAACACGACCGTTATTGACCATTTTAGTTACATCGATCACTTGAGCGTGAGAAAGTTTCCCTTCGATTTCTTGAATACGGCCCTCACAGAAACCTTGTTGCTCACGTGCTGCATGATATTCTGCATTTTCTTTTAAGTCACCGTGCTCACGCGCTTCTGCAATAGAGGCAATAATTTCTGGGCGACGGACAGATTTAAGGAATTCAAGCTCTTCTCTTAGCTTATCCGCACCAAGTACCGTCATCGGGATCTGTTTCATTAATAAATACCTCGGTTCAATCCTATCTAAAAACAAGTATCTTCCTGATTTTGTAACAACAGTACACCGAACACCTGCGTAAAACCGGGGGTGTTCTAGTAAAAAAACGCAATCAGACTTATGTACTCATTTATCTTATCATAATGTACGCTATTTTAACTGAGACTTAATAACGGGTCACCGTTTACTTTCTTGGGCATTACACTTTAGTATGTATTATATGTCCACCCTAATGCGTGAAATATATGTCATTATTAACTTTAACCAGAAAATGGATAATCTCTTTAGGAATTACCTTAGCTAGTACGCAAGTTTTTGCGATTCCTATTGATGAATACAAACAATATTTACCTGATGGCACTAACCTTGCTCTGGTCGCGCAAAAAGTGGGAAGTAGCACCCCATTAATTGATTATAATGCACAGCAAATGGCATTACCTGCAAGTACACAAAAGGTTGTGACCGCTCTTGCTGCCCTATTGCAACTGGGGCCAGATTACCGTTTTGTCACCAATTTTGAAACTGATGCAAAACTTAGCAACAACACGCTGACGGGTGATTTAGTGATCCGCTTCAGTGGTGACCCGACATTAACCCGCCAACAAATTCGCAATATGGCTAATGCATTAAAGCAGCTTGGGATCCATAAAGTTGACGGCGACCTTGTCGTTGATATTTCTGCGTTTACTAGCCATGACAAAGCACCGGGATGGGTTTGGAATGATATGACCCAATGCTTTAGTGCGCCCCCCGCTGCGGCTATCATTGACCGTAACTGTTTTTCAGTTTCTCTTTACCCTGCTGAAAAAGCAGGAGATTTTGCATTCATTAAGGCGGCTAGTTTTTACCCTGTCAATATGTTCAGCGAAGTCAAAACATTAGCTAAAGGTTCCCCTGAAGCGCGCTATTGCGAACTTGATGTCGTTCCTGGTGAACTGAACCGCTACACCCTAACAGGTTGTTTAACTCAACGCAGCGAGCCCTTGCCACTTGCCTTTGCGGTACAAAATGGAGCGAGTTACTCCGGAGCGATTGTCAAAAATGAACTCACTACAGCAGGAATTGAACTGACTGGCCATGTGAAAAAACGTACATTTCCTGCGGCTCAATCACAAGTATTAGTCAAAACCGAATCTAAGCCGCTACATGAGTTGTTAAAAGTGATGCTCAAAAAATCCGATAATATGATAGCGGATACCGTTTTTCGTACCATTGGGCGTGAATATTATGGTGTTCCGGGAACTTGGCGTTCAGGATCCGATGCGGTAAGACAAGTACTGAAGCAAAAAGCGGGGATCGACCTTGGCAATACCGTGATGGTAGATGGATCGGGATTATCTCGCCATAATTTAATCACCCCAGCAACCATGATGGAGATCTTGCAGTTTATCGCTAAAAATGATCAACAACTCGATTTTATTTCTATGCTTCCACTTGCCGGCCATGATGGCACTTTACGTTACCGTGGTGGTTTTGATGAGGCGGGTGTTAATGGAAAAGTTTCCGCCAAAACGGGAGCATTACAAGGGGTTTATAATCTCGCTGGTTTTATCACAACCGCCAGTGGTCAACGTGTGGCTTTTGTGCAATTTATCTCTGCTTATGCAGTACCACAGAGCCAGCAACGTACTCGTCGAGTTCCATTAGTACGATTTGAAAGCCGTTTGTATAAAGATCTGTATCAGAAAAACTGATCATACGTGATTTAGACAGTAAAAAGGCGCTTTCGCGCCTTTCAGACTGCTGACAAACATATTATGTTTGGCGGCAAGTCGAATAGGTTTTGAAAATAAACTAGGAAAATCAATTTATTGATTTTCGGCTGATAACACAAAGTGGGAAAAACCACGCTTTTATCCCACTTTGTCAACAACCTCAAAGGCGCTTTCGCGCCTTTTTACATTTCTAAGATAAACTATTTTTGATAAATAATTTCGACACCTTCGTCGTCATCTTCATCCCAATCGTCATCCCAGTCATCATCAAAATCTTCAGTACCAGAAAGTTGTTCTTTGTGATAATCATCCCACATGAATTCAACTTTTTCAGGTTGCTGTGTATCTTCAGTCGTTGCCATATCACGCGGTTGAGTATTCATAAATTCCATGATATCCCAACACAGTGCTTTCACACCTTCGTGGTTAACTGCTGAAATCATATAGAATTTATCTTCCCAGCCCATCGCTTTGGCAATTTCTGCTGCGCGCTGTGCTGATTCCTCTTCACCTAAGATATCAATCTTATTGAAGACTAACCAACGTGGTTTTGCTGCCAGCTTTTCACTGTATTTTTCTAACTCACTGATGATGATCTTCGCATTTTCGACAGGATCAGACTCATCAATAGGGCAAATATCAATCAGGTGAAGTAAGACACGACAACGTTCTAAGTGTTTCAGGAATTGGATCCCAAGGCCTGCACCTTCCGCTGCACCTTCGATCAACCCTGGAATATCCGCAACCACAAAGCTTTGTTCGTTATCCATACGCACGACACCCAAGCTTGGGACTAAAGTGGTAAATGGATAATCAGCAACTTTTGGTTTTGCTGCTGACACTGAACGAATAAAGGTAGATTTACCTGCATTCGGCATACCAAGCATACCAACATCTGCTAACAGCATCAGTTCTAACAGTATTTCGCGAGTTTCCCCTTTTGTCCCCATGGTACGTTGACGTGGAGCACGATTCACTGAAGATTTAAAACGGGTATTTCCAAGCCCATGGAAACCGCCTTTAGCGACCATATGACGTTGATCATGACGAGTCATATCACAAAGTACTTCATTGGTCCCTAAATCGCGTACACGCGTTCCTACAGGCACTTTAACTGTGATATCTTGACCCCGTTTACCTGTACATTCACGGCTCTGGCCATTCTGGCCGCGCTCTGCACGAAAGGATTTTTCAAAACGATAGTCGATTAGCGTGTTGAGGTTTTCGTCTGCTTGTAAGTAAACGTCCCCACCATCACCACCGTCACCACCGTCCGGTCCCCCTTTAGGGATGTATTTTTCACGGCGGAAGCTGACACAACCATTGCCACCATCTCCTGCCACGACCAATATTTTGGCTTCATCTACAAATTTCATAATTCTCTCTCCGCTTCTGAGCCGCATAACGCTGGATGGCTGTTCTACTCAGAGATGGTGCATCTTTAATACGTGTGTAGTTCATTAAAGATCAAATATCTGAATATAAAAAGCCCCGCAAAAGGTTTTTGCAGGGCTTTAATTCTGAATTAAAGGTCAGAAAACTTATTCAGCTTCGATGCTGATAAATTTACGATTGTTTGGACCTTTAACTTCAAATTTAACTTTACCGTCCGCTAATGCGAACAGAGTGTGGTCACGGCCACAACCTACGTTGTTACCTGCGTGGAACTTAGTACCACGTTGACGAACGATGATGCTACCTGCTAATACAGCTTCACCACCAAAACGTTTAACACCTAAACGTTTTGCTTCTGAGTCACGACCGTTACGAGTCGAACCACCAGCCTTTTTGTGTGCCATTAATCTGCTCTCCTAAATCTTAAGCGATGACAGTGATCTTAACATCAGTGAACCACTGACGATGACCCTGTTGTTTACGGCTATGTTTACGACGACGGAATTTGACGATTTTAACTTTTTCGCCACGACCGTGTGCAACCACTTCCGCTTTCACTTTAACGCCTTCAACGACAGGAGCGCCGATTTGGATCTCATCGCCATTAGCAACCATCAGAACTTGATCAAATTCAACAGTTTCACCTGTTGCGATGTCCAGCTTTTCTAGGCGGACAGTTTGACCTTCGCTAACTCGGTGTTGTTTACCACCACTTTGGAAAACCGCGTACATATTAACTCCGCTTTCCGCGTACCCGCTAAATATTTCAATTCCAGAGCACGCTATAAAATATTCACAATAGGGCGCGAATTCTACGCAAAAAAGCAGCAGAACACAAGCCAATAATGCGGTTAGATGACAAAAAATACGACTTTTTTCTCAATAACCGTTTTTGAACGTTGATTTTGTCCCTATTCACTCAATTGTTACTTATTTAAACATTTTTTGCATCACACCTGATAATCTTATAATTAATAATGTTATGCTAGAAAGATAACTGTTCTATCGGTCTCCCAACTTTTTATTTCGGGAATGAACCAAAAACTAATAATATGAATAAATTAAGATGAATTTAGAATCTATTATTGAACTGACAACTGAGGATATGTCAGCGGTAAACGAAGCCATCCTCAGTCAATTGAATTCAGATGTTGCGCTAATTAACCAGCTTGGTTATTACATCGTCAGTGGTGGCGGTAAAAGGATCCGGCCGATGATCGCAGTGCTTGCTGGTCGATCCTTAGGTTACTCGGGTCATAAACATACCCAAGTTGCTGCATTGATCGAGTTCATTCATACAGCAACTTTGCTGCATGATGACGTCGTTGATGAGTCCGATATGCGTCGCGGAAAGCAAACTGCAAATGCTGTTTTTGGTAATGCAGCGAGTGTCTTAGTTGGTGATTTTATTTACACTCGATCATTCCAGATGATGACGGATCTCGATTCAATGCGGGTGCTAAAACTGATGTCTGAAGCGACGAATGTGATCGCTGAAGGGGAGGTTTTGCAATTGATGAACTGCAACGATCCTAACATTACTGAAGAAAACTATATGCAAGTGATCTACAGTAAAACCGCACGTCTTTTTGAAGCAGCAGCCCATGCATCTGCGATTTTAGCCAATGCGACACCAGAGCAAGAAAAAGCACTACAAGATTATGGTCGTTATATTGGGACAGCTTTTCAGTTAATTGACGATCTACTCGATTATGATGCAGACAATACTCAGCTGGGGAAAAATACGGGGGATGATTTAGATGAAGGTAAGCCTACACTTCCCCTACTTCACGCGATGCAAAATGGTAATGAAGAAGAGTCAGCATTGATCCGCCAAGCGATTGAACAAGGTAATGGGCGTCATCTGTTAGATACTGTTCTTGCAACTATGAAACGCTGTGGTTCCCTTGAATATACTTATGCAAGAGCCCAAGAAGAAGCACAAAAAGCGATTGATGCCTTAAACATAATTGAAGATTCAATTTATAAAGATGCATTGATCGGCTTAGCTTATATCGCAATCCAACGCCATTCTTAGTCACTAGAAAAGGCAAAACAGGTCAAGAAAAGGGGAAACGCTATTTTTCCCCTTTGTCTTCTTCATCGATTTGCGCAAGCAGTGACGACAAACCATAACGCAGGATATATTTCACTATTTTATTGCGCTCAGACTCTGTCAATTGATAATACGCTTCTGACCAGATCTGTAATGCATCTGTTCTTTGACTTTGGTAAGTTACCGAAGGCTCATGCAGGCTAAGTTGCCCTTGGATTTCCCCCGGTAAGCTTTCATAATAATACTCAACAGCCTTACCTTGCACCCCTCTTTTACGGCGGTTTTTCCAGCCTTCTCGTCTTGCCATTAGGTTAATTCCCTGGGGTGATGTCGGGAGTCCTTCTAACCCAGCTAATTCTTTGGCAGTGAACCACAATTTTTTCATTTTTCACTTCACACTTATATTATGAAACCTGCTGTTGCAGCTTTACTAAAATGTCATCTGTTAAAAAATTTTTTAAATTCAATATAATATTATTTTTATATATTAATTATTTACACCTTAAGTAATTGTAAATTATTTATTATTAATTAAATCAATTAGTGCTAATGTGCCTTCACGCATAATAAATGTCAGGATAGTGTCTCGTTCATCATTAGAAAGCTGGTTATAAGCTTCCTGCCAAATAAAGGCATTATCATTTCGTTTTACTTGATAAGGAGATGAAGTTTCGTTAGCAAACTGCCCCTCAAAAATATCGATAGGTAAAGAACTAATATGGTACTCCAACGCTTTGCCTTGAATACCTCGCCTTTTACGGCTTACCCAGTTTTCACGCCTTGCCATTGCATTAATACCTTGAGTTGTCATGGGAAGCCCTTGTAACCCAAGCAGCTCTTTTGCCGTTAGCCATTCCTTGTACATGCTGACCCTCCTAGTCATGATGACAATTTAATTTTCAGTTGTTGAAAACTATCTATATTTTCTAAAAACCTCATTAACTCATTCGTTTTATTTATGCCTATAAATAATAATATACAAATTATATTTGTTATTAGCATTCTAATTTCTTTTAATAACAGATAATTAAATAATTTACTCTCTAATAATTTAACTAATTTTATTAACTAATCTAGATATATTACGAGTACGAGTAAAAAGTAGCATTAAATATGCCATTTCTATCCCTAACTAGAAAGAGTTAGTTTTAACATCAAAGTTTTATCCTAATTCA
The DNA here is from genome assembly GCF_032706145.1 of Providencia sp. PROV040. NCBI lineage: Bacteria > Pseudomonadati > Pseudomonadota > Gammaproteobacteria > Enterobacterales > Morganellaceae > Providencia > Providencia sp. PROV040. The sequence goes on from NZ_CP120530.1 coordinate 4,471,186, forward strand.
CAGTTATTCATTCTGACTTTCTATTTAATTTCATAAAAACCACGATAGTTTCATAAAATGAATTTTTAAGAAAAAATCAGAAATTATTTTGGGAAATTTCTGTTATTTTATTTCCAATAACTAAACGGATGTACTGAATGTATCATAATTTTCGGTTACTCGTACCACTAACTCTACATGATTCTAAGTGAAAAAAGGACTAAAAAATGATTTTACGGAAGTCGGACTGGCACCCTGCAGATATCATTGCAGCTTTACGTAAGCGTGGGACAACTCTTGCCGCAATTTCGCGCGAGGCAGGACTAAGCTCTTCAACGTTAGCAAATGCACTATCACGCCCTTGGCCTAAAGGGGAATGGATTATTGCCAATTTCTTAGCGATCCACCCCGCTGAAATTTGGCCAAGTCGTTATTATGACCCAATCACAGGGGATTTATTAGAAAGAAAAGTCAGAGTAAAAACACCAGCAGAAGATTAAAAATTGAATTGATATAATTATAACGCCGTGAATAATCAATCAATTTATTCACGGCATTATTTTTTGATAACAAGCATATAAAAAAAGGTTGAGTTCTAAACGAAACTCAACCCTTCACATTCACTATTAGGAAAAATTAATTGGCATTAGCCATTAATGAATTTTTCACCTAATTCGATATCTGCTTTTAATACATCTAGCATGTCTTTCAGCGCTTTCTCTTCAAATGCGCTTAATTTACCGATTGGTAAGTGCTTTTCGATACCGTTTTTGCCTAAAACAACTGGTTGTGCGAAGAAGCGAGCGTGTTCACCATCACCTTCGGTGTAAACACATTCAACCACATTGCTTTCGCCTTGGAGACCACGAATTAAAGATAAACCTAAACGTGCAGCTGCTTGGCCCATAGATAAAGTTGCAGACCCGCCACCGGCTTTCGCTTCAACGACTTCTGTGCCTGCGTTTTGAATACGTTTGGTTAACGCGGCAACTTCCTCATCAGTGAAGCTAACACCTTCAATTTGAGATAACAATGGCAGAATAGTCACACCTGAGTGGCCGCCAATCACAGGCACTTCAAGGTCATTAACATTTTTGCCTTTCAGCTCAGCAACAAACGTATTAGAACGAATGATATCTAACGTCGTCACACCGAATAAACGGTTTTTATCGTATACTCCTGCTTTTTTCAGGACTTCCGCAGCGATAGCAACGGTAGTATTCACTGGGTTAGTGATAATACCAATCAATGCCTTAGGGCAGGTTTCAGCAATTTGTTGGATCAGATTACGGACAATACCCGCATTGATGTTAAATAAGTCAGAACGATCCATACCTGGTTTACGTGCAACACCCGCAGAAATAAGAACAATGTCAGCACCTTTCAATGCAGGTTTTGCATCTTCGCCGGCAAAGCCTGTCACTTTAACATCAGTTGGGATATGGCTTAGGTCAGCAGCAACACCTGGAGTAACTGGTGCGATGTCGTAGAGGGAGAGTTCTGAACCTGCTGGGAGCTGGTTTTTGAGAAGAAGGGCGAGAGCCTGACCGATACCACCTGCTGCACCTAGGACTGCAACTTTCATTCTGAAACTCCTTAATTTGTACTTTAAAAAGATATCACTTTATTTGTTATACACTTAACACATTACGTATAAAAAACAATTTGTTAACAGATAGAGAGAGAGTTTAACGCAAGAGAACTTGTTTATTAATTGCCAGTATTCTAAACAAATTCCTTATCTGTTAATGAGATAACGGGCACTTTTTTAACAAATAGTTTTTCAGGGTATTGCATTTCGCACAATAAGTTGTTTTTAGTGTATATTATTCAATCAAAAATATTTTTATTAACAATAAATTTACAGCAGACATCTGAAAAATTCATTGTTCTATTATGCTAATTTTTCATTCCCACAATTTACGATAAATAAATACTTCTGACTATCAGCTCGAAACAAGCTTATCTAACTTTAAGTTATTCACTGGTTATAAAATCATCATAACGCAATTTTGTTGCATAAAAATGCACTTTTACGGATAATACAACTTGGTTCAATGCAAAAGAATGGGTTAATTATGCGCACTCCGTCTAAACAAGAAGACTTGGTTAAGGCTTTTAAAGCCCTACTTAAAGAAGAAAAATTTAGCTCGCAAGCTGAGATCGTCACAGCTTTGCAAGAAGAAGGCTTCGAAAATATTAACCAATCAAAAATTTCCAGAATGCTTACCAAATTTGGTGCAGTTCGCACCCGTAATGCAAAAATGGAAATGGTATATTGCCTGCCTACAGAGCCTGGTGTCCCTACCGCTACCAGTCCACTCAAAAACTTGGTTTTGGATATAGACTATAACCCTTCTGTTGTCGTGATCAGAACTAGCCCTGGAGCTGCACAGCTTATTGCACGTTTGTTAGATTCATTAGGCAAAGCAGAAGGAATTTTAGGTAGTATTGCTGGTGATGATACTATCTTCTCAACACCGGCAAATAATTTCACCACAAAAGAACTGTATGAAGCGATTCTAGCGTTATTTGAACAAGAGCTTTAATCTATTGATATACATTAGCTTAAGAGGGAAATTGATTTCCCTCTTATTGTTTTTGTCTGTTTCTATTCTATTTTGAGACATCATTTTGCTATTTGATATTTTCCGTAACTTCATACACTACGGCTTTCACTTCCTAATGCCAATTGCCTTTGGTTACCTATTTTGGCGAAAAAATTGGAAACTAGCGGCCCTGATTATGATTGCCACGATGGCTATCGACTTAGATCATCTGCTAGCTGATCCGATTTTCGACCCAGAGCGCTGTGGCATTGGTTTCCACCCACTCCATTCCTTTTGGGCTGCGGTTGTCTATGTCGTATTATTATTCATGCCATCATGGAAACTTAAAGCCATTGCTGTTGGTTGTTTATTCCACCTTTTTACTGATTCAGTAGATTGTTATATGGGAAGTTTAAAAAAAGAAATGAATAGTCCAATAACATTAAGTCTCGTCACAGAACAGTGCCCATTGGGTATGCCAAACATAAAAAAACCCCAGTAATCATAAGAATCACTGGGGTTATCAAATAGCTAGCTAAGAGAATTTAATCATCTCGCTCTGTTTCTGCTTTCGCTTTCAAACCTGCGAGCAATTTGCCATGAATGCCACTAAAGCCACCGTTGCTCATCACCAAAATATGATCGCCCGGTTGTGCGGTTTCAATAATCATATTGGTAAATGCCTCAATATCTGCACTCCAACGCGCGGGTTGGACGCATTTTTCAGCGATGTCTGTCACCATCCAAGGGATATTGGCGGGTTGGAAAAGAAACACTTCATCTGCACGGCCAAGCGCAGGCGCAATATCATTTTTATTGATACCCATTTTCATCGTATTCGAGCGAGGTTCGAGCACCGCAAGAATACGTGAAGTTCCCCCAACTTTGCTGCGAAGTGCTTCTAACGTCGCCAAAATAGCAGTTGGATGATGTGCGAAGTCATCGTAAACACTGACACCATTTTCAACGCCTCGTAGCTCAAGACGACGACGTGCATTGATAAAACTATTCAAGGCGAGACAAGCTTCTTTTACTGGAACGCCCACATGGTGAGCCGCTGCAATCGCCATCAATGCATTTTGGATATTGTGGTTACCCACTTGTGACCAAGTGACTTCTCCAACTTTTTCTTGTTGGTAATACACCGCAAAATGGCTGCCATCGTGGCTGAGCTTCTCAGCTTGCCATCCGCCATGCTCCCCGCCCACCAGCTCTTGTTCACTCCAGCAGCCCATTCCAATCACTTGTTTTAAATGATTGTCGTTGTCCGGTGTGAAAATTTTGCCACTGGCGGGCACAATACGTACAAGATGATGGAACTGTTTTTGAATCGCTTCGAGGTTTTCAAAGATATCCGCATGGTCGAATTCAAGGTTGTTCAATACCAAGGTTTTCGGGCTGTAATGAACAAATTTAGAACGTTTATCGAAGAATGCACAGTCATATTCATCAGCTTCGATGACAAAAAACGGGCTTTCACCAATCTTAGCGGAGACATCAAAGTTACCTGGGACACCGCCGATTAGAAAACCTGGCTTGTAACCGCAGTCTTCTAAGATCCACGCAAGCATCCCCGCGGTGGTCGTTTTTCCATGGGTCCCCGCCACAGCCAGTACCCAACGTTCCGGTAACACATAGTCATGGAGCCACTGTGGGCCAGAAGTATACGGCAAACCTCTTTCTAATACGGCTTCAACACAAGGGTTTCCACGCGTCATTGCATTACCAATCACCACCATATCCGGTATTGGGTCAAGCTGAGCCGGATCATACCCCTGAATAAGCTCAATCCCTTGATTTTCAAGCAATGTGCTCATCGGTGGATACACATTGGCATCCGAACCCGTCACTTTATGTCCTAAAGAACGAGCCAATATTGCTAAGCTTCCCATAAAGGTACCGCATATACCTAAAATATGTATGTGCATTCTTTTTCATCCAATTAGCATGAGGTTGGTCACTATTCTACCCATCAAAAACAGGTTTATAAATGCATTAACCTATTAATCTTTTTTTTATTTAGTTAAACTCTTCCCGCGCGAGGGTAAATGCCCCGCAAAACCTCTGTCAATTTTATTCAGGACCTTCGTCATGAAAACATTAGGCGAATTCATCGTCGAAAAGCAACAAGATTTTCCTCATGCAACAGGTGAGCTGACTTCTTTATTATCAGCTATCAAACTGGGCGCTAAAATTATCCATCGTGATATTAATAAAGCTGGACTTGTCGATATTCTTGGCACTAACGGTGTTTCGAATATTCAAGGTGAAGTTCAGATGAAGCTTGACCTGTATGCAAACGAAAAACTGAAAGCGGCTTTAAAAGCACGCGGAGAAGTCGCCGGTATCGCCTCTGAAGAAGAAGATGAAATTGTCATTTTCGAAGGAGACCGCGCAGAAAACGCAAAATATGTTGTTTTAATGGACCCACTTGATGGTTCTTCAAACATCGATGTAAACGTTTCCGTTGGAACAATTTTCTCAATCTACCATCGTATCACGCCAATTGGCCAACCGGTTACAGAAGCGGATTTCCTGCAACCTGGTAACCGCCAAGTGGCTGCGGGCTACGTGGTTTACGGTTCATCAACGATGTTGGTTTACACCACTGGTGTTGGTGTACATGCGTTTACTTACGACCCATCATTGGGCGTGTTCTGCTTGTCTCATGAAAAAGTGATGTTCCCATCAGAAGGAAAAATGTACTCCATCAATGAAGGTAACTATATTAAGTTCCCGATGGGTGTTAAAAAGTACATTAAATATTGCCAAGAAGAAGATAAAGCAACAAATCGTCCGTATACCACGCGTTATATCGGTTCTTTGGTTGCAGACTTCCATCGTAACTTGCTCAAAGGGGGAATTTATATTTACCCAAGTACGGCAAGCCATCCAAATGGGAAACTGCGCCTTCTGTACGAATGTAACCCAATTGCATTTTTAGCAGAACAAGCCGGTGGTAAAGCCAGTGACGGAGCAAACCGCATTTTAGATATCATACCTAGCGAATTACACCAACGTGCGCCGTTCTTTGTCGGAACTGAGTCGATGGTAGAAAAAGCAGAATCATTTATGCGTGAATTCCCTGACACGGAATAATCTAATTCATTAATTATAAGGCGGGGCTTCCCGCCTTTTTTGTCCCTTTTTTTCACCAACTAGTGAGTTTTGTCCCCTTTTACGGCTATAATGTCCCTCACGCTATCTACTCTATTATTTAATTTGCCTAAAGGCGGCAATAAATGCGATGCCAGCGACAAATTAAAATGAGTAAATTCATTATTCACACAAAGGATACATTTAAATGGGCCTGAACAATGTACCGGCAGGTAAAGATCTGCCAGAAGATATCTATGTTATCATCGAAATCCCTGCGAACGCAGATCCTATCAAATATGAAGTTGATAAAGAGTCTGGTGCGCTGTTTGTAGACCGTTTCATGTCAACAGCGATGTTCTATCCATGCAACTATGGTTACATCAACAACACCCTGTCTTTAGATGGTGACCCAGTTGATGTATTAGTTCCAACTCCATACCCATTACAACCAGGCTCAGTCATCCGTTGCCGTCCTGTTGGCGTACTGAAAATGACTGACGAGTCTGGTGAAGATGCAAAATTAGTGGCTGTTCCGCACACTAAATTAAGCAAAGAATACGATCACATTAAAGATGTGAACGACCTGCCAGAATTACTGCGTGCTCAAATTACTCACTTCTTTGAACATTACAAAGATTTAGAAAAAGGTAAGTGGGTTAAAGTTGATGGTTGGGAAGACGCGGCATCTGCAAAAGCAGAGATCATCGAATCTTTCGAACGCGCTGCAAAAAAATAATATCCCTCTAGGGAGATTATGAAAGCTCTGGTTAATACCAGGGCTTTTTTTATGGGTTATAACCCGTTGATTGGTTCATAAAAAACGCCAGCTATCATGGCTGGCGTCCTGTATAACTATAGCATTCAATATAATATTGGATAGCTACTTTTCTTCATCACGTTTCAACCAGTCGCCACTTTTTATTTGGCGTAGACCATCAACGGAATGTTTATATAGATAAATCCAAGCATTGCCATACGGCGTTGGGATGAGCTCCCTCACATAGTCTTGAGAATTTTTCTTTAGCTCATCTAACTCTGTCAAAATGGACGGGTTGATTCGATAAACTTCGCACTCTATCGCCCCATCCCCTTTGACAACCGCTGGATAATATCCAAGATCATACAGTTCATAGCCTTCTAGCTTATGCTCACCAAGTAGCTGGGCATAAGTCATCCAGTGATGATTTCCTTGCTTTTGTCTTAAGCTGCCATAAACAATTACACGCATAATCTAAAACTCAAATTGGTAAAGGAGATCCAATGCCTGATTAACACCAGACACAGCTTCTAAATACAGTTTTGGCATCAATCGATAACGTAAAGTTAACGTCGCCAATGAGTCAAAGATACCAACTCCATACTTCACTTGTAAATCATTAGTGATCTTACCACTTACAACGACTTGAGAACCATCCCCCACACCTTGGGTATCGACGGCTAAATCAGAGACCCCAAATGTCTCACCAATTTTGCCCACGAGTTGCCCACTTTGTGCTACACCTAAGCCTATTAACATAGATGTCATTTGTGAACCATTTGCGTCCCCACTGTCTAAGCCCTCTCCTCTTAATAAGTAAGACAGCGCTTCTTGTTGTGTTTTCGCCGGTTCAGAGAATATTTCTACTTTCGGTTTATCTGCAAGCCCAGTGACCTTCACCCCTGCAATCACGCCATCTGCCGTGTTGTCTGGGTTACGTATAGCTTCTAAGTTTAAGAATGGTTGGTCCGCAGGGCCTGAGAACTGAATTTGCCCCTTACGTACAATCAAATCTTGCCCATAAGCACGGAAACGACCAGCTGGAATATCCACCTGACCATTGATGTGCAAGCCATGGATATTTTGAACCACTTTCAATAAACCCGTCAGGCGCGCTTTTAAGCCAAACGCATCCAATCGAACATCGTTACCAATTTTAATATCCAAATTGGTCTGAATAGGAATGGATGGCGCTTTTTGTTCAATTGGCTGTAAGTTGCTATCTAACATCACCACATCTGAAGATGCGCTTACCGCCGACTCAGGGAGCTCTTGAACAGTAATTCGAGCCCATGGAATATTGACCGTACCATTTAACGTGAGTACCGAAGGTGATGCATCAAATACAATATCCGGTTGAACATCAATTTGGATCATCGGCGGTAAAGAAACACGGAGGTTATTACCTCGCGCCATGATTTTTGCTCGCCATGCATCAATATTGCGCCAATCTGCGTCACCATCAATGTTCAGATAGCCCTCTGGCGTGTTTATCTGACCATTCATGACTGAGCTCGTGCCGTTGAAATTAACACCTAAATGACCACTTTTGATATCAAACGGGATCATTGCAGATCTCACTTCTAAACTCGAAAGCGCTAAATTACCATTTAATAACGGGTTATTCGCTGACCCGCCTAAGCGTAGATTTCCACTTAAACGGCCATTCGCCACTTCCTTCTGGCCCAGTAACGGCTTGATTAAATCTAATGTCACCGAATTAATTTCAACATTACCCGACAACAAGCGACGTTTCTCAATATCAGACACTTGGATGTTACCGCGCATCTGTCCGTTATTAGCCAACCCAAATAACCAACTAAGGTCAGCCTTACCATTTTTCAACCCAGCACTTAACGTTAAGGTATCAAAAGCAATAGGCAAACGGGTTCCATCCACGAACTGAACCGCTTTGACATCATTTCCTCGCAAGTCCAGCTTCACTTGTGGCATGCTGCCATCCGCTTTCCAAATGGCATTGGCTTTACCCGTAAATACGCCACTGACTCGAGTATCTTGTGGCATAAATGGTTTAAGCATTGCGAGATCAAAACGTTCTAGCACGATATCCGCGCTACCACTTTTACCCGCTTTAATCGGTTTTGGTACACACAAACGGGCATTCGGGTTAACCCAACAATGTCTGCCAATGGTCACTTCTTGTGTTTGGTTGGCATAATCGAGTGACATTGCTTGGTTTAAGCGCCATTCACCCACCACCGTATCAAATAAGGTATTGGTTAAATTCCCTTTCCACACTTCAGTCTGCCGGTCAAAACTCCCCGCTAATGCTAATTGCCCAGAAACCGGCTCACCCTTCATATTTAATTTTAAAGTGTGCTGTTTTTCACTGCCTTTTGCATCTAAAGTCAGGTTATTGACGACAAGATCGCCTTGTTTTAGCTGACGCAGAACAACGGATAAATCCCCTTTAATTTGTTCGCCTGTTGCCACATTTCCTTTGATAACAACATTTTCGATAGCAAGCTCATCCTGCCACTTCACACCGCGTGCCGTAAGGTCAACAAGGGCTTCTGGTGTTTGTAAATTACCACGTAATTTCACATCACCCGCAATCACACCACCTAAGCCCGGTAGCAAACCATTGAGTGCAGGGGCATTAATTTTGGCATCAAGATTCCATTTATCGGCAAGAGAACCTTTTACATCAACATTGTTTTTACCTAATGCCAAATTAAAGTTCGGAATATCCCATTGGCCTGCTGCGTTACCTTTGGCTTTACCCCGTGCTTTTAAAAGATTATTTTTAACATTACCGTCTAAGATAATTTCAGGAATATCCAACTGCCAGCTGCCACCGTATAAACTTCCGCGTGTGGCAATTTTGCCATCCACTTTAGCAGGCCATTCAGGGTACTGTTTTGCCGTATTAATACCCGAAAGAGTCAATACTGCATTCCAACTAATCGCCTTGCTCCAGTCCGCAACGCCAGTAATATCCGCATTACCTTGCAAAGCGGCTAAACGTAAGCGAGTTAAATTAATTTGCTCTTCATTACCTTTCGCATCTAATAACAAGGTAGAAGGAGGGAGATCCTTCCCAGTGATCGCTGAGCGTACAGACATATCATAAGCCGATGGCCGGCCATTTAGGCGCAGACGTGTCCCATCGAGTTGATATTGCGCATCCCCCACTAACGGCCACGTTAACTTATCACTTTCTAATGTAAGCAAAATAGGCAGGTCTGCTTGTGACAAATCCGTTTCTGCATCTAGTTTTGCATTAATTGGCCCATGTAAATTCAATGCCAATTTTAGCTCATCAATCAAACCGCCTTTTAAGGAGAGATCTACCTTTTGCCCATCTAAATCGTCTAAACGGCTTTCCCCCACGACTGACAATGAGACTGGCCATTTATCTTGCAAGGTCGCCGTGCCAGATAACGCAATATTCCCCTGCGGTGCATCGACTTTTAACTGTTTAACGAGAACTTGTTGCCCTTCATTTGAAAGACTCAGGTGCAATTGGTTAATTTTGAGATCAGTCGCACCCGTTAATTGAAAATTCGAAGCATTAATACCGTCGACATTCAAATCAACAGGTAAAATAACTTCGGGTAATTCAGCAAGTAACGGTTTAGAAAATAGCGCTTTTAATTCATCTGCCAATGATTTTTGTTCATTTATCGGCGTTGGCTCTGGCTGTTTCTCTTCAACGACGACATCTGATTTGGTTTCAGGTAAATTAATCGCCAAATCAATGATATCAGTTGGAATAATAGTGATCGCTTTCCCTTCCCACGTGACCCCTGTGGTAAATTTAGCTAAATCAATATCCATACCATCCACATTGACGTGCGTTGAAACCAAAGCCAATTGATTCAAACGAATAGTCAAAGGCGCCTTGAGTTCAGTCAAAGGTTCAGATGGTGGCGTTTCTTCAGCAGGGGGAAATTGGGTAGTATCGACAGTAACAGTAACATTTTCCGTGCCTAAATTGTCGACACATAGCTCACGGCTTGTTAAACAACCTAGACGTACCGCTAAATTTAATTTCCCCGCATTAACATCAACTCCCGGCATTTGATATTTAACGCCACTTAGCGTTAAGTTACTAATATCACCGTCAATTTTATCAATGGTTAATTCAGGAACAAAACGTGTCGCTGTATTTAATGCAAAGTGAAGACCTGATTGCGTTCCAATCACCCAACTGAGTACGGCAACAACCAGAACGAGAATTAATAAAATGGAAAGACTGGTCCATTTTAGCCACTTCAACCACCTCATAACTCAGTCCCCAAGCCGATATAAAACTGTATTTTGTTGTTATCTGGATCACCGATAGGTTTTGCTAAGTCTAATTTTATTGGACCAACCGGTGAGACCCAGCGGATACCGACTCCCGCACCCGTTTTAAAATCATTATCTTTAAAGTTATCAACGGCTTCACCACTATCAATAAAGGTCGCTCCCCACCAATTTCCTGTAAAGTTATATTGGTATTCCACAGAGCCTACCGCCAATTTTGATGCCCCTGTCAGCTTACCTTTACTATCTTCTGGCGAGATCTTTTGATAACCATATCCACGCACGCTGCCATCACCACCCGCAAAGAAACGCAAGTCCGGTGGAACTTTGTCGAAGTCATTGGTTTCAATCCAACCGATATTTCCACGAACGACAAAGCGATGACCCTCCCATGGCGTTCTGATCCATACATTTTTGGCTTGTAGTACAGCGAAGTCGATATCTGAACCCCAAATTTTATTCGAATAATCAATAGAATAACGTTGGCTATCTCCCCATGTTGGCATCACACCGCCGCGTTGGCGAATGCGGCTCACATAGGCCCCGGGATACAGCAACATCGTCGTATTCGTCACGTTAGCTTGGGTAAAGTTACTCAGCATCCAACGCATGTTTACGCCATATTGCCAACCGGATGAATAATCCCAGTTACGAGACACATTCAAGGTTGTTGTATTCGCTTGTGTATCATTCAAATCTGTCCGTTTAAAGCCCCCTTGAACCGCATAATATTGCTCAAGCGGGTTCGCTTTTAATGGAATTTTATAACTCGCATCAATTAATTGTTCTGGTTGGGATAAACTAATATTTGACGTTAAACTCTGCCCACGAGAGTTAATCCAAGGCTTATTCCATGTGGCTTTAACGCGAGGGCCGACATCGGTGGCATAGCCTCCCCCAAGCTCAATAAAGTTTTTCGCTCTAGGGGTCATTACCGCTTCCATCGGTAACTCATAAGAGTTTGCTTTGCGCGCACTCACAATACGCGGTGTCACAATTGCAGAAGAGAACCAACCTGTTTCAGCTAACCGACGGTTAAACTCAGCAAGTTGCTCTGATGTGTAGTATTCCCCTTTTTTAAAAGGGGCTAGGTTATTCAGGTAATCTTCTCGGATTTGCGAACCTGAATAAGAAATTGCACCAAACCGATAACGTTCACCACTGTTAAAATCAAAATCCCAATAAGCCGCATGGTGATCAAGAGAAATACCCAGTTGGCTTTTCTCCATCATCGCATCAAAATAACCTTTGCGAACAGCTAAACTACTAAAGCGCCCTTTAAATTCTTCGTATTCGCCATCATTTTGAACTGTATCAAGCTTTGGCGTATATTGTTTGAGCATCTTTTCATAGTCGGGATCCGTTTTTGCTCCACCTTGCAATTCAACAGTCACTCCCTTCAATAAAATAGGTTCTCCAGGAGTGACCTTGGCGGTTAAAACGGAACGAGCAGGCGGGGTTTTTTCTTCATAGCTAAATTCAACCGTGGGTTGGTAGTAACCTAAAGGCTTTAAACCTTCTTTAATTGCTTTCTCAACACGGGCTCGAAAACGACCATTTGGCACAACTTCATCTTGCGATATATTAGACAGTTGTACTCGAACGTTTTGATTAAGTTGTCCTTCAAGGCCTTCAATATTAAGACGAAGATTAGCTGCGTGTACCACTGGCACTGCCGCAGTTAGGCAGAGAAAACAAATTAGAGGGTATTTCGACACGCCTACTCCTAAGGTGATTGTTCGATTGACTAAATACTTCATATCAATTTATTTTGAGTAAAATTCGCCATATACACAAGTTTTTATCCCTATTTTTAGATTATTTGTGTGGTCAATACATATAGGAATCATTATGCCTTTTAATAAATTTCACTCTGCAAGTATTGCACAACCTCTGCCCGGCAGAGCAACTGCTATGACTTACTCACCATATCATGCGCTTAACCATCATTCGATTGAGATTATTCCTAAGAATATGGAAATTGCTTATTTTGCCATGGGCTGTTTTTGGGGAGTTGAACGATTATTTTGGCAGCAAGCTGGGGTTTATTCAACTTCTGCTGGGTATTGTGGTGGAGTGACCCCTAACCCGACCTACGAGGAAGTTTGCTCTGGACGAACTGGCCACGCAGAAGCGGTTCGTGTCGTTTTTGATCCGCAAGTTATCAGTTACTCTCAACTATTGACATTATTTTGGGAAAACCATGACCCTGCACAAGGCATGCGCCAAGGAAATGACATGGGAAGCCAATATCGTTCCGCAATTTATACTGTGTCAGATGAGCAAGACCAGCAAGCGATGGAAACACTGCAAGCTTACCAAAATGCAATGAAAGCGCAGCATGACTCTCGTGCAATCACGACCGAAATAGCGCCCTTAGACACGTTCTATTTTGCCGAAGATTACCACCAGCAGTACTTATACAAAAACCCGAATGGATATTGCGGATTAGGAGGGATTGGTATCTGTTTACCACCTTCGTTAAACAAATAAATCAATAACATAATACAGTGAGTTCATTTTCCCAACCATTCAAGTTGCTTTTCAATATGACTTAAAGCAGCTTGAATGATGATGAATATCTAGGCAGATAAATCACCTCAGTGCTATACTAATGCAACATATCAACAATTTGCGCATATTGCGCAACATATATTTGCATACTCAATATATTTAAATACACGAGACTATGCCTTCAGAGATTTTTGAATTTTATGGATTCTTCCTTTGATTGGCTGGATAACTTATGCTCAACAGTTTATTAATTGTTCTATTATTATGTGCAATTAGCGCATTCTTTTCTTTGTCAGAAATTTCTCTGGCAGCTTCCCGCCGCATTAAACTTAAACTTATGGCCGACGAAGGCAACATTAATGCGGCTCGCGTGCTTAAATTACAAGAAATGCCGGGAATGTTTTTTACCGTCGTTCAAATTGGTTTAAATGCCGTTGCTATCCTTGCCGGTATTGTGGGGGAATCTGCTTTTTCTCCAGCTTTGTACGATATCTTTATTCAATTTTTATCCCCAAGCTGGGCTCAACAAGTTTCATCAATCCTGTCATTCACCATTGTGACAAGCTTGTTTATTTTAGTGGCTGATTTAACGCCTAAACGCATCGGTATGGTAAAACCTGAAGCCATTGCGATTCGTATTGTGAATCCGATGCGCTTCTGTTTAGTGGTACTGAGCCCATTCGTCTGGTTTTTTAATGGCCTTGCTAACCTGTTTTTTAAATTATTCAAATTACCTACATCACGCAATGAAGATATCACTTCTGATGATATTTTTGCGGTCGTTGAAGCGGGTGCTGTAGCAGGTGTGTTACGTAAACAAGAACACGAATTAATTGAGAACGTGTTTGAGCTGGAATCACGTACTGTACCATCAGCGATGACTCCGCGTGAAAGTATCATTTATTTTGACAAAGACGAGTCAGAAGAAAGCATCAAACATAAAATTTCAACCCAGCCACATTCTAAGTTTCTAGTATGTGCAGGGGGTATTGACCATGTTATTGGTTATGTTGATTCAAAAGAATTACTTAATCGCGTGCTCAATGGGCAGAGCTTAAGTTTAAAAGATGGTGTTCACATTAGAAATACGCTCATGATCCCTGACACCCTCTCATTATCAGATACCTTAGAAGCATTTAAAACAAACGCCGTCGATTTTGCTGTGATTCTCAACGAATATGCATTAGTCATGGGTATCATTACCATCAATGATGTAATGATCACTTTAATGGGGGACTTAATTGGCCCAGGGCAAGAAGAGCAAATCGTAGTACGTGATGAGAATTCGTGGTTAGTTGAAGGCGGAACGCCAATTGAAGATGTGATGCGCATTTTAGATATTGATGATTTCCCTGACTTTAGCAACTATGAAACCATCGCAGGGTTTATGATGTACCGGCTAAGAAGAATGCCGAAACGGACAGATTATGTGAAATATGCGGGCTATAAATTTGAAGTCGTCGATATTGATAATTACAAAATTGACCAATTACTCGTAACTCGCCTGACTACAGCGCCATCACCTGTCGTTGTACAACCCGGAAAAAATACTATTGAAACGGCTGGCGCAAAACAACAAACAAAAGATACAGGACATTAATGCTTGATAGCGAAGCCGTTTCTTTCAATGCGCCACCTATGTGGCGCGTTGTTAACCAAAAACTGCTGATTAACCTACCCCAGTTCTGCCTGCAATAATGAAACCTGTTTATTGACCTCACTCATCACATTGTAATGGCGCTTATCACTGATTTTAGGTGGTAGAATTTTCCCATAGTTAAACTCAAATGCCCCAAAATCCTTAATATAGAGCCTGCCACGGAATAGCGTTTTGACGTAAAGAGCAATCTTAGATGGGTTATAACGGTTAAAAATTTTCATTAGAACTTTGCCTCCCCTTTGTTCTTACGATATTCAATAACTCATACCGTACAATAATCATAGACCAGAAATTTTTATTTTGGTTCTAAAATTGCAGTTTTATTCAATTTACTGACATAACATGACACTGTAAATTAACTGTTAAAACCCCATAAACTTTGCTTTTATTCTAAATTTTAAGAAAATGTTAAATTACCTCTTGTAACTCATCCGATGAGCTATGCTATAAATAGTAGTCATCAGACAAACCACTAGGCTCACATGGCAAAATAATCAATCAAGGGGCTTTTATGATAAAAAATTATTTACTTTTAATATGCTTGCTTGGGGTATCTGCAGTAGTTTCTGCAGAAAATATTCAATTAAATCAATCTGTTCCTGCTGTTTCTGTCAGTGACAAGGGTGAGCTTGCCATGAATAATGACGGGAAATTGGATTATCAACCGTGGAAAAGCCAACAGCTCGTTGGAAAGGTGCGTACTATCCAACACATTGCTGGCCGTTCTTCAGCAAAAGAACTCAATGCCCCCTTAGTTGAGGCTATCAAGCAAGCCAAGTTCCCTCATGATAGCTATCAAACAACAACAATCATTAATACCGATGATGCAATTTTCGGTACGGGTGTATTTGTGAAAAACAGCGTTGAAGATAGCAAAAAAGAGTTTCCATATTCACAATTTATTGTTGATAGCGAAGGTACGGTGAAGAACGCATGGGGCTTGAAACCAGAAAGCTCAGCAATTATCGTATTGGATAATCAAGGGAAAGTGTTGTTTTTCAAAGATGGTGAATTAAATACCCAAGAAATTCAAAAAGTCATTAGTTTGTTAGTCTCATCACTAAACCAATAACGTCTACCTTTTGCTGTTACTAAGTTAGTATGTAGTGTGCGCAATTTCGCACACTACAATTTCTCACACACGACAGGTAGTTAGCCCTATCTCACTTGAGTTAAAAATAGTGAGTTATGCTAAAATGCCCTTACATTAAATATGCATAATTATGATTATTATTTTAATAAACAATCATAATTAATGTGCTCATTATCACGTTTTAGTTTCATTCCAATACACTTTGGCACAAAAGCCCCCATTAACTCCATGAGTAAAAATAACTTGTAAATGATGCAATTGCGCAATCCGTTTAACAATAGAGAGCCCTAAGCCACTCCCAGTTTTTTCTTGTCCCGGCGGGCGATAGAAGCGCTCACCTAACCGCCGTAAAACTTCAGGTGTCACGCCATTACCATCATCTTGAATTTCAAGGTGATCAGCATACAAAATAATCTCCACTCGCCCCTCTATTTTTCCATAACGGATTGCATTATTGAGCAAATTTCTCAGCAACGCATTGAGTAGTAATGGCTGACCTTGAAAATCAGGGGGGCTAGCAACTAAAGTATTTATTATCGTTGTTTGCTGCTCTTTAGCTTCCGGCTCTACATCTTTTATCGCCGCTTCAATTAACTCAGGCCAAGATACAACTGTAATATCATCAAGTTGCGTGGATGACTCTAACCGAGACAACATCAGTAGTTGGTCAACAAGCCTTGTCGCCCTATCAATACCTTCCGATAAATTAGCCACTGCATGGTTACGGATATCTGCATTATTCCCTGCAATTTGCACCACTTCTGCCTGCACCCTTAATGCTGCAAGTGGGCTACGTAGTTCATGAGCCGCATCCGAGGTAAATTGTCGTTCACGAGCAAACATTTCATTAATACGGCCAAACAATACATTCATAGAGTCAATAATAGGTCTTACTTCACTGGGAATTCGCGTCACTTGTACTGGGGTTAGTTCATCAGGTTTTCGGTGATACAACTGGTTTGCTACGTCCTTCAATGGGCGTAAAGCTCGTGTCAACAGCCATAAAAATAGTAATAACATGATTGGCAAAGCAATCAACCAAGGCATAAATTGTGCAACCATAATATCGGTTGCCATTTCTTGTCGGTATTCCCACTCTTGCCCTACTGCAATGATATATCGACCATCTTGAGATTTTAACCACACAAAACGCCAAGGGTCATCACTTCCTTGGATCATCCCATCGCTAAACCCTTCTCGCTTAAATTGATAGACGATGTCTCTACCGTTATCACCGTCGTTTAATACCATTTCGCCGCCTGGTGTAAAAATAGCAAATGCCAGTGCATCGTCATCTTGATGGCCACGGTTCTTTCGCAATAGTTTTTTGGTTTTAGTCAGTGAAGGCTGGCTCAATTCAAAGCCTGATGGTAAAACAGATAACCGTTTAGCAAACGCCATTTGCTGGGTATCAAACAGCTCATTAATCGTTTTATAGCTTTGGTACCACGCTAACGAACTGGCGATCCCCCATGTCAGTAAAGCTAACAAGAGCAGCATTAAAGTGAGTTTCAGCCTAAGACTAAATGTCTTCATCATTTATCATCACCTAATCGATAACCAACACCATGAATGGTTCGAATAAACTTATTGCCTAATTTACGCCTTAAATGATGGATATGTACCTCAACAGAGTTACTAGAGACCTCTTCATCCCAGTTATATAATTTCTCTTCAATTAAAGGGCGAGAAAAAACTTTATTTGGGTTATGCATAAATAAAGAAAGTAAAGCAAACTCTTTCCCTTTTAGTTGTACAGGTTCACCTTGCTGTGTCACCGTCATTGCAACTGGATCCATTTCGACATCACCATGCGTAAGTTTAGAAGATAATTGCCCACTTCGGCGGCGGATCAACGCTTGCAAACGCGCCATGACTTCCATTAAAGCGAATGGTTTACAAAGATAATCATCAGCCCCTTGTTGAAGTCCTTGAACACGCTGATCCAAAGCATCCCGTGCCGTCAAAATCAAGACTGGCTCATCACGCCCCTCCTTACGCCAATGCTTCAAAATATCCATTCCATCAATATTTGGTAACGAAAGATCGAGTACAACAGCGTCATAAGGTGCATCAAATAAAGCGAGTTGCCCCTGTTTACCATCCATAAACCAATCAATGGTAAACCCTAATTGGGTTAAACCCACTTTTAAGCCATCACCAATTAACCGGTCATCTTCAATTAGTAGAATTCGCATAATCTACCCCCATATTAGAATATTATTATATTTATCCTATCAGCTATAATATGACTAGCTATTATTGGCAAAATTAAAAATATAATTCGTTAGTTAAGTTTCTTAAGATCCTGTTAAGATTTACTTGGTTTAATACCCTCCATACAAACAAGTTTACATCCAATTTGGAGATACCGATGATGAAAAAATTACCTGTAATTGCTTTAGTTGCTGCACTCGCAAGTGCACCTGTTTTCGCTGCAAATGGCGGGTTTGACGGCCCTGGCGCTGCCACAAATACAACAGCCCAAACCTCTCCAACCGGTGGTTTCATCGGCCCAAATAGTGGGGAAATGACTGTCGCAAAAGCACTTGATATGTCAGATGACAGCTGGGTTATTTTACGAGGGAATATCGTCAAACAACTTGACCATAAACATTATGAATTCACCGATGGTACTGGCACTATTAATTTAGAAATCAGCGAAAAGCGTTGGAATGGCATAAATGTAACGCCAAAAGATAAAGTTGAAATTCGCGGTAAAATTGATAAAGACTGGAATTCAAGAGAAGTCGAAGTTAAACAAATCCAAATAATTAAATAACCCGCAAGTTTACAATGGGATCTGCTCTAAAGCAGGTCCCATCTAAATCCTATTTCATACAGAAATTAACAGTGCTAAATTAACAAAATCATTTTTGGTTACTAAGGCTGCTTAATGACTGTAAAACTCCCTAACATACGGAATATTCGTGAGAAACTGCTTTCAGATAATTGGTATATTTTAAAAAAATATACTTATGAGTTACAACGTCGAGATGGTAGTTGGCAACAACAAGAGCGCGAAGTCTATGATAGAGGCAATGGTGCCGTTATTTTGTTATATAACAAAATAAAAAATAGCATTATTTTAATTCGTCAATTTCGTATGCCTGTTTATGTTAATGGCTATTCTGATTTTCTGATCGAAGCCGCCGCTGGTTTACTAGAAAACGCCTCACCAGAAGCTCGTATTATTGCTGAAGCAGAAGAAGAAACGGGTTTTAAAGTCGATAAAATTCAAAAAGTTTTTGAAGCCTTTATGAGCCCTGGTTCAGTCACCGAAAAACTCCACTTTTACATTGCTGAATATAGCGATAATAATCGTCGTAACGCAGGTGGTGGGCTTGAAGAAGAAGGGGAAGATATTGAAGTTTTAGAGTGGCCCTTCTCTAAAGCCGTTGATGCGATAAGAACGGGAGAAATAGTTGATGGTAAAACCATTATGCTAATCCAATATCTCGCCCTAAACTCTATTCTAAAAAGCTGATCCTATACTTATAGCTCATAATGATAAAATAAGTCATCGTGAGCTCTCCTATTTTTTATCAGTCATTAAACGAACGATAAAAATAAAACAAATCATAAAAAGACAATCAACTTTTATTATTTTGTTATTTAATTAAAAAATAAAATCATAAAGCCAAGATAAAACATATTTAGCTTTGACCTATTCGCTAAAAAACTTTAAATTCAAATAATATTAATTTTATATATCATCATTTTAAGAGTCTTATTTTTGCATCCAATGAATATCAAATAATTGTTATACATTACAGTCGGTGATTAAGGAGCTAAATAAAATGATACGCTGCGTTCGTATGTGGACAGGAGAAGATGGAAATTCTCTATTTGAAGAGGGCACTCTTGAGCTCAATAATATAGCAGGAGGCGATAACCAAACCCCTACCATTGCAGTCAACGAGCTTACCTTTCGTGAAACAGTTTCTGGCGGCTCTTTTGATTGGCATCAAGACCCAGTTCCTCGCTATGTCATTACACTTTCAGGCACTTTAGAATTCGAAACCAAAGATGGTTCTAAATTTATCATCAATCCAGGTGATATTTTACTTGCGCAAGATAATACAGGAACAGGCCATAAATGGCGGCTTATTGGTGATGAGCCTTGGCGTCGTGCTTATGTTGTCTATCAAGAAGGCACCGATCTTTGCTTCACTCCAACAAAAAAATAGGGGGCATCATGAGCAAACCCATTGCTGAGAATGTCGATATTGCTCTCATAGGTGCAGGGATCATGAGTGCAACGCTTGGTACATTTCTCAAAGAACTTGAACCTTCACTGACGATCGCCGTTTTTGAAAGGCTAAACGACTGTGCCCAAGAAAGTTCCCACCCGTGGAACAATGCGGGAACAGGGCATGCCGCTAACTGTGAGATGAACTATACACCACCAAATCCAGATGGTACGGTGGACATCAGTAAAGCCCTTGAAGTCAATACTGAATTCGATCTCTCTCGTCAGCTTTGGTCTTATCTGGTCACCAAAGGCAAAATTAAAGACCCACGTGACTTTATTCACCCATGCCCACACATGAGCTTTGTTTGGGGTGAAGACAATGTAAAATTCTTGAAACAACGCTACCAACAGATGTCTGCTCACCACTGTTACCACAACATGGAATACAGTGATGATCCAAAGCAGATCAACGAGTGGGCACCTCTGATCATGGAAGGTCGAGACCCTAAAGAAGCGATTGCGGTTACCCGTGTTAATACCGGTGCTGATGTCGATTACGGTGCGCTAACGCATTTATTAATCGCACAATTAAGCGAACAGCCCGGTTTTTCAATTCACTATAAACATGAAGTCATCGATGTTAAAAAAACCGCCGATGGCAGATGGAATATTGAAGTTAAAAACCTACTCACGCACGAGAAAACAATGACTTCCGCGAAGTTTGTGTTCGTTGGTGCAGGCGGTAGAGCAATCGAATTACTACAGAAATCAGGGATCCCTGAAGGAAAAGGGTATGGTGGATTCCCTGTCAGTGGTATCTGGCTGCGTTGTGATAACGAAGAAATTGCCTCTCGCCACCATGCAAAAGTCTATGGTAAAGCAGACAAAGGCTCACCACCAATGTCTGTTCCACACTTGGACACTCGTATTATTGGTGGTAAACGTTCTCTATTATTCGGGCCTTATGCCGGTTTTTCGAGTAAATTCCTTAAGCACGGCTCTTATTTAGACCTGTTTGAATCGGTTAAATTGAATAACATTGAACCAATGCTTGCGGTTGCGAAAGATAACTGGTCACTCGCAGAATACTTAGTGGGCCAAGTCCTGCAAACTTCTGCTCACCAATTTGCTATGCTGCAACAATTCTACCCAGAAGCACAGCATGAGGATTGGAAAGAGGTGGTTGCAGGGCAACGAGTACAAATTATTAAGCCTGACCATGATAAAAAAGGGGTTTTAGAGTTTGGTACAGAACTGATTACTAGTGCGGATAAATCATTTACTGTATTGATGGGAGCATCTCCGGGGGCCTCCACAGCGGCATTTATTGCGCTAAACGTATTAAAAACGTGTTTTGATGAGCAACTCAAAGCTGATGGATGGGAAACACGTTTAAAAGACATCATTCCAACCTATGGGATTGACTTAAAAACGGATGCAAAAGCCTGTTTAGATATTCGTACAGTCACTGCCAAAGTGCTGCAACTAGATAATTAGTTATTAATTAGGTTGGGAAATCACTTCCCAACCTTTATTGATGTTTAGAATAAAATCACCCGAAAACCTGGATTTAAGAAAGACTCTCGAGGTGTATAATCGAGCGTTTTTCCATGCCAATCAACGACTTTTGCCCCTGCACCAATGGCAACCGCATGTCCAGCTGCAGTGTCCCAAATATTTGTAGGCCCAAAACGTGGGTAAAGCTGTGCTTTTCCTTCCGCAACCAAACAAAATTTGAGTGAAGAACCAATTTCTACTGTCGTGTGTTCACCCATTTGTTTTAAATAATCCATTAATTCATTGTCTTGATGGGAACGGCTGATAACAATGACTGGTGGCTTGGCATCATTCACATGAATAAGTTGCTTATGGCCACCCTCCTCCTTCCATGCCTGATTACCTTCAGCGTAGTACAGCAGCCCTTTCGCTGGGGCATATACCACCCCCATCGTTGGTACACCGTTCTCGATAAGGGCAATGTTAACCGTAAAATCCCCATTACGATTAATAAATTCTTTCGTTCCATCCAATGGGTCAATCAACCAATAGCGTTGCCAATTCTGCCTGACTGGCCATTCAGGAGGGTCTTCTTCCGACAGTTGGGGGATATCAGGAGCAATACGAGCAAGGCCCGCGGTAATCACATTGTGGGCGGCAATATCAGCCTCGGTAACAGGCGAATTATCACTTTTGTGTTCAACCTGTAAAGGTTCTTGCGCATTATAAGTTTCCATAATCGCATAACCCGCTTCTTGAGCTAATTCGCAAATTTGCTGTAGCATATTATTCACCTCTCTGATGACCCTTTACTGCAAGAGTAGCAATTGTGTGAAATTAACGCCATAAAAAAAGCCCCAAAGTCCAAAGACGATGAGGCTTTTTAGCTGTGAACTGAACTAACAGAAATTATAAAATTTCAAGTAATTCAACTTCAAATACTAATGTACTGAATGGCGGGATTGATGCACCTGCACCACGCTCACCATAAGCTAATTGGTGGGGGATATATAATTCCCATTTAGAGCCGACTGGCATCAGGGTCAATGCTTCAATCCAACCTGGAATAACGCCGCTTACAGGAAACTCTGCTGGCTGCCCACGCTGTACTGAGCTATCAAACACAGAGCCATCAATTAAACGCCCTGTATAGTGAACACGTACGCGGTCTGAGCGAGATGGAATAGCACCATCACCTTGGTTAATCACTGAAAATTGTAAGCCAGACTCAGTCGTTGAAACACCATCACGTTTTTGGTTTTCATCTAGGAATTTTTGGCCTTCTTCCGCTAATGCTGCCTGGCGGGATACACGAACAGCATCGGCACGCTCATGCACTTCACGCAATGCTTTGTGCAGAGTTTCAACAGGTACCGATGGCATATTGCCTTCTAAAGCGTCAACGAGGCCTGCTAAAATTGCATTTGGCACTAAACCTTCTAGCCCTGACTCTAATAATTGCTGCCCAACTTGTAAACCTATGCCATAACTCGCTTGAGCTTCTACCGAATCGAAATTTTGGTTTGCCATGAAAATACCCATATGATTTTGAGAAAAAACCAAGAATAGCAGCCCCATCCTTATGGGTAAACCCAAACAATCAATCTAAAGAATAAAACTGATTGATTCCCGACAAATTTATTCAGTGTTCTCTGAAAAATTCAGCCCAACGCTAAAAAAGCCTAAAAAGGGTGCTAGTATGCGTATTAATACGGTCTAATTTACTCATTGCCTCATCAAGGAGGAGTGATGTTTAAACTTTCAAAATTTCATCGCTATGGTATTGCACTGCTCGCTTTAATTGTCGTGGTCGCTTTTTTTTGGCCTGCAAGCGAAAAATCCCCCAGCGATATTGTTCAAAACCAGCCTATCGTTATCCCACCACCTACTACCCCTGAGGTTGTGCCTGAACCGACTATTACACCGCCGATACCAGAGCCCGTGCCGGCACCTGAAGATAATTCACCTCTTTTACCTACTGAGCCCGAAATTATCCCAGAACCTATTGAGCCTGAACCTAATGAGCCTACGACGGTAACATCACCAGAAAAAACGCCTGAGCCCAAAACAACTCGCCCTTCTGCTAATGAATGGCAAAACTACCGAGTACAAAAAGGGAAGACGCTCGCACAACTCTTTCGTGATAATAACTTACAAGCCAATGATGCTTTTATTATGGCTCGCGTTGAAGGGGCTGAGAAGCCACTAAGTAATTTACGCCAAGGGCAAAAAATTCGTCTGAAAGCGAATGCAAAAGGTGAAGTTCAATTATTAGAAACTACTGGCTCTGATGGGAAAACTTATAGTTTCGCGCGGTTAAGTGACGGAAGCTATTACCGTACACCTTAGTTTAAACACCGACTTTAGGGTAGCATCCCGCTACCCTAATACTTAGTCTGAATTTGTACTATTTACCCCCGCCTTGACTTAACAATATATAAATTTAGCGATATATAATAAATAGTCTCTCACTAACATGTTAAGCGATAAAAACTATCATGCTAAAGCGCAAATGGATTAACATATTTTTAGGTGTGGTTTTTTTATTACTTATCGTGATTGTTAGCTCTATTTCATGGTTCAAGATCAATTCAAATGCGCTGTGGAACATCGTTAATACTCAATGTATTCCATTACTTCCAACAACGCTGCCCTGCTTGAAAGTAGAACAGGAAAAACACTATGTATTATTCAAAGATAAAAAAGGGCCTTTACACAACTTAATTATCCCGACTGAAAAGATCACGGGGATAGAATCTAGCCAATTATTGGAACAACACTCACCCGACTATTTTGCTATCGCTTGGCAAGAAAGGGGCAGTTTGTCACAACAAACAACCCACCCAATTCCTGAACATTTATTGGCCATTGCGGTAAACTCCCAATATGGTCGCTCCCAAGACCAACTCCATATTCATATTGCCTGCTTAAAACCTGAGATAAATGAAACGCTTAATCAACTTTCATCAACAATAACAACACATTGGGCTTCTTTATCTTCTGAACTAGCGGGTCATCATTACTTAGCCAAAAAATTTCCGGAAGGCTCACCCCATGTAGAAAATTCGTTTCATCAACTAAACGAATATGTCATCAAGCATCACGATAAAATGGGTAATTTTGGCCTAGCAATGGTACAGCTTAAAGATGGTTCTAAGGTATTACTTGCCAACCGATTGAATTTTTGGGATTTGAACTTAGGTTCTGCGGGTGAATTACTCGACTACCAATGCTTAGCTAATCAATAAATACAAAAATATTGTCTAGAAAATAAAAAACACCGGACTTAGCCGGTGTTTTTATTCGCATCATGGATAACCCAGTGATGCATATCATCATTATTGATTACTCAGCAACGATGATAACGTTCAGCTCTGCGAAAACATCGCTGTGTAACTGGAAGTGAACTTCGTGGTCACCAGTAGTACGCAGAACGCCGTTTGGCAGGCGAACTTCGCTTTTCGCGATTTGAACGCCAGCCGCAGTAATTGCGTCAGCGATATCACGAGTACCGATTGAACCGAACAGTTTACCTTCGTCACCAGCTTTAGAAGCTAAAGTTACAGAACCCAGAGCAGTAACAGCTGCTGCACGAGCCTGTGCTGCTGCCAGAACGTCAGCTAATTTAGCTTCCAGTTCAGCGCGGCGAGCTTCGAAGAATTCGATGTTTTTCTTAGTCGCAGGAACAGCTTTGCCCTGTGGAACTAAGAAGTTACGAGCATAGCCCGATTTAACGTTAACCTGATCACCCAGGCTACCTAGGTTAGCTACTTTATCAAGCAGAATAACTTGCATTACCTTATCCTCTATTAGTCGTTAATGGACTGTACCAATTACTGATGACGATCAGTGTATGGTAACAGAGACAGGTAGCGAGCGCGCTTGATAGCACGAGCGAGCTGGCGTTGATATTTTGCACGAGTACCGGTGATACGGCTTGGTACAATTTTACCACTTTCAGTGATATAGTTTTTCAGCGTTGCGATATCTTTATAGTCGATCTCTTGAACGCCTTCCGCTGTGAAACGGCAGAACTTGCGACGACGGAAATAACGTGCCATATGGCTAGTCTCCAGAATCTATCAAATCAATCTGCTCGGCATGGAGGACTATCTTGCTAATTCCATTGCGCCCTTGATGGGTACTAATGAAACCGCTTACTGTAATCCAACTGCCGACCGTTATACTGTGAGTATGGGCTTGTAAGGTTTGTCCGCTGGCGATAATGGGCATTCTGCACCATGCTTGCCTTGACAGTCCTGCTTCCAGCTGCTGTGAACGATGTTCTAAAACAAACTGGCAGTGAGGAATGCCTGACGGACTCACTTTTCGAATCAATGCTTTACAGACTATGCCTGTTAACACCAAACGATTAGTGGTCACCTGCGCAATTACTCTTCAGAATCCCCAGTTTCTTCTACTTCTTCATCCTGATATTCATCAGACATGTCACGGCCACGACGTTCGTCTTTAGCTTTGACCATTGGAGAAGCTTCTGTTACTGCGTGTTTTAAGCGCATAACCATGCTGCGGATAACGGCATCGTTGAAGCGGAAGTTAGTTTCCAGCTCATCAATCGCTTCCTGCGGCGCTTCTACGTTCAGAAGAACATAGTGTGCTTTGTGCAGTTTATTGATTGGGTAAGCCAGTTGACGGCGGCCCCAGTCTTCCAGACGGTGAATCTGACCTTGTGCGTTAGTGATAACAGCACTGTAACGCTCGATCATGCCCGGAACCTGTTCGCTTTGGTCAGGATGGACCATAAAAACGATTTCGTAATGACGCATTAGTAGTTGCTCCTTACGGATTATTAGCCTCCTGTCTGGGTTAACCGCGGCCCGCGGAGGCAAGGAACTTATTGAGTGCGGCTAAAAAATTGACGCGTAACTATACCCATCCCTGAGATAAAACTCAAGAGATGGATACCGTTTTACATTAAATATTATTTTTCTACAGAAACAGGTAAGCGCTGACGCACCGCTTCAAATAAACAAACCCCTGTCGCCACTGACACATTTAATGATGACACAGAGCCCGCCATTGGAATACTAATTAACTCATCACAGTGCTCACGAGTTAAACGGCGCATGCCTTCGCCTTCAGCTCCCATAACTAAGGCTATCGAGCCGGTTAATTTGCTTTGGTATAAATTATGGTCAGCTTCACCCGCCGTTCCCACAATCCATACATTGTATTCTTGTAGCAAACGCAATGTCCTTGCCAGATTCGTCACACGAATAAGTGGAACATTTTCTGCCGCGCCACAGGCCACTTTTTTCGCGGTTGCATTAAGCTGAGCAGATTTATCTTTAGGAACAATCACAGCATGAACGCCAGCGGCATCAGCGCTACGTAAACACGCGCCTAAGTTATGTGGGTCTGTTACGCCATCTAATACTAATAAAAATGGCGATGATGTGTTCTCCAATAAATCAGGCAGATCACCTTCTTGATACTGTTTACCCGGTAATACTTTCGCAATGATACCTTGGTGAACGGCGCCTTCGGTTTGGCTATCCATCCATTGACGGTTCGCCACTTGAACAACAACACCTAACGCTTCGATTTCATGCACCAGCGGCATTAATCGGCGGTCTTCACGACCTTTCAAAATATAGACTTCTTTAATGCGTTGCGGTGAACGCTCAAGTAAGGCTTTCACTGCGTGAATGCCATAAATCATTTCGCTCATAAATTTCTTATTTATATTAATAAATAGTAAAGTGGCGTGTTAGCGCCACTTTGGTTAATAACGATGGTTAATAACTACAGCAATACCATTATCCCTCTTGTTTTTGGGATTTTTTTGCAACGCGTTTAGCTTTTAATTTTGCTGTAATTTTTCTGGTTTTATCGGAAGGCTTTTTGCCTTTTCCTTTCCCTTTCGCCTCTGGCTTAGCCTCAGCTTTTTTTCCTTTTTTATCGGAACGACGAAATGCAGAATCAGGCTCGAAGTTTTTATCTTTACTCGCATCCGCTTTTCGACGAGCTGGGCGTGTAGCATTTTTAACTTCTTGCTTCATTTTGTCCCGCGCCGTTTTGCCCGGGTTTTTCGCTTTACGAGTGGTTGAAATTAATGCGAAATCGATGGTGCGTTCATCCATATGCACCGCTTCAACACGAATTTCCACTTCATCGCCAAGACGGTAAGTGGTACCTGATGATTCACCAATTAATCGCTGACCGACCGCATCATAACGATAGTAGTCATTATCCAACGTTGAAATATGCACTAAACCATCAATAAATAAATCATTAAGGCGAACAAAGAAGCCAAAACCGGTCACACTGGTAATTAAACCTGTAAAGGTTTGGCCTACTTGGTCCTGCATGAAATCACATTTCAGCCAGTCAGCCACATCACGTGTTGCTTCATCAGCACGGCGCTCAGTCATTGAGCAGTGCTCGCCAAGCTGTAACATGCTATCCATGTCTGAATGCCAGCCACCCGTTTCCGTCCAGCGTTTATCTGAATGACCATGTTCTTTAGCCAGCAGATATTTTATCCCGCGGTGTAACGTCAGATCTGGGTAACGACGAATTGGTGATGTAAAGTGAGCATACGATTTCAAACCTAGACCAAAGTGACCGCGATTTTCAGGATCATAAATCGCTTGTTTCATCGATCGTAAAATCATGGTTTGTAGTAATTCATGATCAGGGCGTTCAGCCACTTCATTCATTACCTGCGCATAATCTTTCGGCTCAGGCTTCATTCCGCCCGGCAAAGTCAACCCTAATTCACTAAAAACAGAGCGTAAATTCATCACGCTTTCTTCTTTAGGGCGGTCATGCACACGGTACAATGCAGGCTCTTCATTTTTCTCAACGAACCGAGCCGCCGCAATGTTAGCCAAAATCATGCACTCTTCAATCAATTTATGTGCATCATTGCGCTCTACTGGCTCAATACTTTCAATACGTCGCTCCGCATTAAAAATAAATTTCGCTTCTTCAGATTCAAAAGAAATCGCACCACGCTCAATACGTGCAGCATCAAGTGCTTTATATAATTGATGCAAATGCTCAATATGTGGCACTAGCGCTTTATAGTGCTCGCGCAGTTCTTCGTCTCCTTCCAAGATTTTCCATACTTTTGTATAAGTTAACCTTGCATGAGAACTCATAACGGCTTCATAGAACTTGTATGAAGAAAGCTTACCAGATGCCGACACCGTCATTTCACACACCATACACAGGCGGTCAACACCTGGGTTAAGTGAGCACAGACCGTTCGATAAGACTTCCGGTAGCATAGGAACGACTTGAGATGGGAAATATACCGAATTACCGCGGCTACGCGCTTCTGTATCCAGAGCCGTTTGTGGGCGGACATAATAGCTTACATCCGCAATCGCCACCCATAAGCGCCAGCCACCGCCTTTCTTCGGTGCACAGTACACTGCATCATCAAAGTCACGAGCATCTTCACCATCAATCGTGACTAACGGTAAGTCGCGTAAATCCACGCGCCCTTTTTTCGCAGACTCAGGGACATGTTCACTTAGGTCAGCGACTTGTTTTTCAACTTGTGGTGGCCATGAATGTGGGATTTCATGAGTACGTAAAGCGATTTCCACCGCCATACCTGTGCCCATTGTTTCGCCTAATACTTCAATGATATTCCCCACCGCTTGCGAGCGACGTTGTGGACGAGTGACTAATTCAACCACCACTACATTACCCATTCGAGCGCCAAGAACACGATCTTTCGGTATCAAAATATCAAAGCTTAAACGGCTATCATCCGGTACGACAAACCCCATACCCGATTCAATAAAATAGCGACCAACAATTTGGTTATTACGCGGCTCTAACACACGAACAACCCGAACTTCTGTACGCCCTTTACGATCTTGCCCATAAGGTTGCGCCAAAATAACGTCGCCATGCATGGCGCGTTTCATTTCATCTTGAGATAAATAGTAATCTTCTTTTTTACCATCAACACGTAGGAAGCCGTAACCATCACGGTGACCAATGACTTTCCCTTTTAATAAGTCTAAACGCTCCGGTAATGCATAACACTGACGGCGAGTGAAGACCAGTTGACCATCACGTTCCATGGCTCTTAACCGACGACGTAATGCCTCTAATTCATCTTCTGTCGATAAATTCAATAATTGTGCGATTTCTTCGCGGTTAGCTGGTGCAGTACGCTTCGAGATAAGGTCAAGAATATATTCTCGACTTGGAATTGGGGACTCGTATTTTTCTGCTTCTCTTTCCTGAAAAGGATCTTGTGACATCGTTACCTCCGTTGTCATCAGAATTCATAACTACCGCAAATGCTAATCAAGCAGTAGTTGATAGAGCGGGCTGTTATCTTTCACCATGTCCGCCAGCGTGTATTGATCAAGTTCTTGTAAAAACTGCTGTATTGCTTGGTGTAGCACACCTTTTAAACGACACGCAGGTGTAATGTGGCAAAACTCGCCACTACAATTAACAAGAGTCAGGGGTTCTAATGCTCTAACAACGTCCCCTATACGAATTGATTCTGCTGGTTGTCCTAGTGTAATCCCGCCATTTTTGCCACGAGTGGCTTTAATATAACCTAAGTGACTGAGTTGATTAATAATTTTTACCATATGGTTACGAGATACACCGTAGACCTCGGTGACCTCAGTAATACTGGTCATTTTCCCTTCACCCAGAGAAGCCAGATAAATAAGAGCTCGTAACCCATAATCTGTAAAACTAGTCAGTTGCACAATCACCTCAAAATTTTAGCTATAACGCTGTTGGCCGCAAATCAGTGGCCTAAAAACATGTGACTTCTTTTAAAATTCACATTTACTATTTCTAACCCAACACATTCAGTTTTCTGAATAAAATATAGCATGCTAATAAATTATATGTTGCTAAATACAGTTTAACGTATAACACAGGTCAAATATGCATTTAATTGCACAGAATTTGCACACAAAAGTGACTTAATTCAATCATTATGGGGAATTTTGACTGTTTTATCAAAGAAGCTGCATATTGGAAGGAGGTAAAGCAGTAAAAAAACTGCGCCCGTTTAAGGCGCAGTCAGTGTTATTACTCAACATCAAATGGATCACGCAGGATCATGGTCTCTGAACGATCTGGGCCCGTTGAAATAATATCAACTGGAATACCCGTGAGTTCTTCAACACGTTCGATGTAATTCAGAGCTGCTTGTGGCAGTAATTCTCT
This sequence comes from Providencia sp. PROV040, assembly GCF_032706145.1. NCBI lineage: Bacteria > Pseudomonadati > Pseudomonadota > Gammaproteobacteria > Enterobacterales > Morganellaceae > Providencia > Providencia sp. PROV040. Next base: position 4,501,984 of record NZ_CP120530.1, read on the forward strand.
TTGTTTCACACCAAAAGTTGTTTCTTTCCAACCTGGCATTGATTCATAAACTGGCTCTAAACCATCCCACTCATCAGCAGCTAAAGGTGTTGTTTCTAACACTTTACCATCTGGACGACGGTAGCCTACACAAATTTTGACTTCTTCTAAACCGTCTAAAACATCCAGTTTAGTCATACAGAAGCCTGACAGTGAGTTGATTTGTACCGCACGATTAATCGCAACGATATCTAACCAACCAGTACGGCGTTTACGGCCTGTAGTTGCACCAAATTCTTGGCCTTTTTCACGCAGGAACTCACCCACTTCGTCAAACAGCTCAGTAGGGAATGGGCCCGCACCAACACGTGTTGAGTAAGCTTTGATGATACCTAATACGTAGTTTACATAGCGAGGACCTAAACCAGAACCCGTCGCCACACCGCCAGCAGTCGTATTTGAAGAAGTTACATAAGGATAAGTACCGTGGTCGATATCTAATAATGTCCCTTGTGCGCCTTCAAACATCACTAATTCATTCTTCTGATTTGCTTTATAGAGCAGATCAGAAACATCAATTACCATGCCAGTTAGGATATCAGCCACAGCCATAATATCATCTAACGTTTTTTGGTAATCGACAGCAGGTTCTTTATAGTAATGAACAAGTTGGAAGTTGTGGTATTCAACGATTTCTTTTAATTTTTCTGCAAACGTTGCTTTATCGAATAAATCACCAACGCGCAAACCACGACGTGCAACTTTATCTTCATAAGCAGGACCAATACCACGACCTGTTGTCCCAATCGCTTTGGAACCACGAGCTTTTTCACGCGCATTATCTAATGCGATATGATAAGGCAGGATCAGTGGGCATGCTTCAGAAAGACGTAAACGTTCCCGAACAGGAACACCGCGGTCTTCCAATTCTTTCATCTCTTTCATTAATGCGTCTGGCGCTAAAACAACACCATTAGCAATAATGCTGATGACATTTTCACGAAGAATACCGGATGGAATTAAGTGGAGAACGGTTTTTTCACCGTTTACAACAAGAGTATGGCCAGCATTATGGCCGCCCTGATAGCGAACTACATATTTAGCACGCTCTGTCAGCAAGTCAACGATCTTGCCCTTCCCTTCGTCACCCCATTGGGTGCCCAGTACGACAACGTTCTTACCCATTTTGAAATACACTCGGTTGCTTAAAAATGAATTCTACCATCAAAAATGAACTGTTCCAGTGATATTTTGGCAATACAAAAATTTTTTTCTGGAAAGCAAGTAAAATGGTATTTTTTATTTCTGCCGTAAACTCAAAATGAATGCCATCAGTTGAGCAGCTCAAATTTTCCCTGAAAAATCCTATACTTAAAACGACAGGCGAAAAAAAGCCCACCGAAGCGGGCTTTTCTTTAATAGATTAACAGTTATTTTGCTAGGTTGCACGCAACTTAGCTTGTTATTAATCTGTCGCGCGAAGCTTAGTTGGCGCCTTCATAAAGCGGAAGAAGTCAGTGTCTGGGCTTAATACCATCACGTCTTCACCACTCTTGAAGCTTTGCTCATAGGCACGCAAGCTACGAATAAACGCATAGAACTCTGGATCTTGGTTGAATGCATCAGCAAACAGTTTCGTTGCCATCGCATCACCCTCACCTCGGTAAGTTAGGGCGGTACGTTCTGCTTCAGCCAACGTTTCTGTTACTGTTTTATCTGCAACAGCGCGAATCTTAGTCGCTTCTTCTTGACCTTGTGAACGATGTTGACGTGCAACTGCTTCACGTTCTGCACGCATACGCGCATAGATAGCTTCAGAAACTTCGTTTGGCAGCTCAATACGTTTAATACGTACATCGACAACCTCGATACCTAACGCCGCCATACTGTTTGCATTCACAACCAGTGGCTTCAGGTTCGTTTCCTCTTCAACACGTTTTGCTGCATCCGCAATCGCTGCATCCGCTTCTTTTGTTGAGTCGTCAATTGCAGTACCTTTGTTCAAGGCATCACGCACATCAACAGTTAAACGGCCACGTGAATCAGTGATAATGTCTTTAACGCTTAAACGACCAAACTCAGAACGTAAACGGTCACTAAATTTACGTTTTAACAGGGTTTCCGCTTGGAATGGATTACCACCGCCAGTCGCTACATAATAACGACTGAAATCAGTAACACGCCATTTCAGGTAGGAGTCCACCATTAAGTCTTTGTTTTCACTTGTCAGATAGCGGTCAGCTTGAATTTCAAGAGTCTGAATACGTGCATCCAACATTTTCACAGTTTCAATAAATGGAACTTTGAAATGCAGACCCGGCTCATAAATGATCGGTTTGTTTTCAGAGTCACGTAGAACTTTACCAAAACGCAATACGATACCGCGGTCAGTTTGAGGAACAATAAAGATAGATGCGTATGCAACTGCCAAGATGGCAATAACGATAACAATTAGCGATTTACGCATGATTATTGTCTCCCTACTCTAACAGCATCACCACGAACAGCGTTGTTTGGCTGTGCTGGTGTTGCAGCAGATGATGACGAACTATTGCTTGGCGTCGCCATTCTTGCTGACGGATTAGCTTTTGACGTTGAAGCCGCATCTGAATTTGTACCGCGCATGATTTGATCCAGCGGCAACACTAACATGCTGTTGCTCTTATCATTCGCAATCACTTTACGTGTATTACTTAACACACGCTCCATTGTGTCGATATACAAACGCTCACGGGTGATTTCTGGCGCAGCACGATATTCAGGTAACATTTTCGCAAAACTTGCCACCTCACCCTCTGCTTTGAAGACCACACTCGCTTTATACGCTTCAGCTTCTTCAATTAGGCGTTGTGCGTTACCTTTTGCCAGTGGAAGAACTTCATTTCGATAAGCGTGCGCTTCACGAATGGTTTTTTGTTCTTCTTCCCTTGCTGAGATTACGTCATCAAATGCCGCTTTAACATCTTCAGGTGGACGTGCTGCTTGGAAGTTGACGTCAAGCAGTGTGATACCCATCTTGTATGGTGCAATTGTTGCTTCGAGCTCTTTTTGTGTAACATCACGGATAAAAGCACGATTCGTAGTCAGTACTTGCTCCATCGCAGACTGACCGATTACACCACGCACAGCACTATCTAGCGCCTGACGCAGACTATTGTCTGGGTTTGTGACACTAAATAAATATTGCGCAGGGTCGGTAACACGATATTGAACGTTCATTTCAACGCGGATCACGTTTTCATCTGACGTTAACATCATGCCATTTGTCGCTTGTTCACGTACGGTTTCTACGTTGACAGGAATGACCCTATCAATGAAGGTTGGTTTCCAGTTCAAACCAGGCCCAACAATACCACTATATTCACCAAAACGTAATACTACGCCACGGTCACTTTCTTTGATGGTGTAGAAGCCTGAACCTGCCCATACAACAACGATAGCAGCAAGAGCTAACATACCTAAACGGCCACTGATTTGTGATGGTTGTTTATTATCACCATCACCACCGCCGCCTTTATTTCCACCAAGCTTGCTGCCTAGTTTACGAAAGAGATCGTCGAGATCATAAGCCCCACGTTTTCGACCACCTTTGTTCCCGCCAGAGTTGCCGCCTTTATTGCCGCTTCCCCACGGATCGCGGTCTTGTCCGTCATTACCGGGCTGATTCCACGCCATGTTTTAGCTCCATTCTTTATGATTGATTTTCAGGGCTAAGAGCGATAGGGCTCTTAATATCAATTCCATTGCCTAACTATATTATTAACGGCCAAATTATTAACGGCCAAAGCATTATTAATAACCAAAGCGATTAAATAACATAGTCAGGTAATTGCTGCTCTTGTTTGCACAGACGCCGCCAATCCACCATTGGCATACGCACCTCAAGGCCAATTGAGCCGTCTTCTTCCTGCCATTCACGTTCGATTGACTGAAGTTGATAGAAACGGCTACGTAAACGGCCTTCATTCGGTGGTAAACGCAATTCAACATGTGCGATTTCACCTGAAAGACGTTCCGTCAATGCCTGTAGCAACAATGGGATACCATCGCCCGTTTGCGCTGAAACCCAGACACGAACCGGCTTGTTATCCTCATCTCTGTCAATACGCGGGACAAAATCCTCCAGCATATCAACTTTGTTCATCACTAAAAGTGTTGGTATTTCATCCGCTTCGATTTCTTCTAACACACTTTCAACTGCATGAATATTTTCATCCAAGCGATTGTCAGCTGCATCGATAACGTGCAGCAATAACGTTGCTTCACGTGTTTCTTGCAGGGTTGCTTTAAAAGCTGCAACCAAATCATGGGGTAAATGGCGGATAAAACCCACAGTATCTGCAAGAACGACAACACCAACATCTTCTACATCAATACGACGAAGTGTTGGGTCAAGTGTTGCAAATAACTGGTCAGCAGCATAAACATCCGCGGCCGTCATGCGGTTAAACAAGCTAGACTTACCAGCATTGGTATAACCGACAAGCGAAATAGTCGGGATATCTGCCTTACTTCTCGCTTGACGCCCTTGTTCACGCTGTTTTTCCACCCGACTAAGACGAGATAAGATTTGTTTAATTTTATCTCTTAATAGCCGGCGGTCGGTTTCAAGTTGAGTTTCACCGGGGCCTCGTAAACCAATCCCGCCTTTTTGTCGCTCTAAGTGCGTCCATCCCCTCACTAAGCGAGTCGATAAATGCCTTAATTGAGCCAATTCAACTTGAAGCTTACCTTCGTGTGTACGTGCGCGTTGAGCAAAAATATCTAAAATTACCCCTGTACGGTCAACCACCTTACATTGGCAAATCCTTTCGAGATTACGTTCTTGAGCAGGGCTTAGAGTATGATTAAACAACACCACATCTGCACCACTTTCCTCAACAGCTTGGGCAATTTCTTCTGCTTTACCTTCCCCAACAAAAAACTTTGGATGAGGAGCTTTACGACTGCCCGTGACTATTTGTACTGGTTTTACCCCAGCAGATGTCACAAGTGACTCAAATTCTGCCAGATTATCAACGTCTTTCTCTTGAGAAAAAAAGACATGGACTAATACAGCTAGTTCACCGCCTTCATACCTATCAAACAAGGTGTAACCTCTTAGGCTAAACAATAATTGCAAAGGAAAAACACAGGTACAGTCTCCCTACCCATGCTTTCCTTGTCTTTTAGCGTACAAACTTACTCAGTTACTTCGCCATCTTGCGCTGCAGGGTTACCTGAATGGTAATTACCATTACCAGTGCTACCCGCAGTACCGCTATGATGAGAAACAGGGCGAGCAGGGACAACAGTCGAGATAGCGTGTTTATAAACCATCTGGCTAACTGTGTTTTTTAATAAAATGACAAATTGGTCAAAAGACTCAATTTGCCCCTGCAATTTGATGCCATTAACGAGATAAATAGAGACCGGAACCCTTTCACGACGTAATGCGTTCAGGAACGGATCTTGCAAAGATTGCCCCTTAGCCATTCTATGTTTTCCTTATTTTGTTGTTTTTAAAAGAGAATCTTTTAGATTCCAAAAAGTAACTACTCAAAAATTGCGCTTAACGTTCTAATTGTACACAAACATCAGTCCTATGCACGCATAACCTGCATAACGGTGCTAAGCGCTTGCTGAGGTTGTTCACTATCTAGCCAATGAACATTCTCCCAGCTTCTTAACCAGGTAATTTGACGTTTTGCCAATTGGCGAGTTGCACAAATCCCCCGATAAATCATTTCATCATGGCCAATTTCACCATCTAAATATGACCACATTTGCCGATACCCCACACAACGAATTGAAGGGAGGTCAACATGTAAATCATTTCGTTGATGTAACTTGCGAACTTCTTCTTCAAAACCCGCATCTATCATCAGATGAAAACGTTGTTCTATGCGCTCATGTAAAATTTTACGATCTTGTGGCGCAATAGCAAACTGAAACACATTATAAGGTAATTCTTCCCCTGCTGTTTGTATCATTTCAGTCAAAGTTTGTCCCGAAATGAGATATACCTCTAAAGCACGGGATAATCTTTGTGGGTCGTTAGGATGAATCCTTGCCGCGGCAACTGGGTCAACCTCAGTAAGACGACGGTGAATTTCCCCCCACCCTTGTTCTTTCGCAATGTGTTCAATTTCAGTACGAACTGCTTGGTCAGCTGAAGGAAGAGGTGAAAGCCCTTCTAATAAGGCTTTAAAATACAACATTGTGCCGCCAACTAATAATGGAATTTTACCTTGTGAGGTAATTTCAGCCATGGCATTTAATGCGTCACGGCGAAAATCGGCAGCACTGTATGGTAGAGACGGATCGAGGATATCAATCAGACGATGGGGAGCTTGGCTGAGTTCTTCTGTTGTTGGTTTTGCTGTGCCAATATCCATCCCTCGGTAAATTAATGCCGAATCGACACTAATAATTTCCACAGGCAAATGCTTGCGAAGTTCTATCGCCAAAGCGGTTTTACCTGAGGCCGTTGGACCCATTAGGAATATTGCGTCAGGTTTTTTCTGAGTTGCTAAATCACTCATTTGTTAGTGTAGCTACCACGGATTGTAAATTAATTAATTGTAATAATGTTGGTGGAGGGTTTTTCACCCACTGCGGACATACCCGCTCAACATCAGCCAGCAACTGAACAGCCTGTGCTAAACTCCAACTTTCTTCTGTTTTAACCTGTGAAACTGCTTTAGCGAGCCATTGTGCTATATCTTCGTCAGTGACACTTTCTTTTCTCGATAAAAAATCGAGTAGCTCAGAAAAAAGCTGTGATAAATTTTGTGTTCTTAATGGTAACGATACCGTATGAATTGTTACTTTTCCATGTAATATCGTGGCTTCGATACCAAATATTGTCAATTGTTCCTTGTACCGCTGTAAAACCTCTATTTCATCATTTTTAAGTGACAATTTTAGAGGTATTAACAATGGTTGGGGCTTTAAGGCTCCACCACTCGGTGACAATTGTGACAACTTCAATAAATAATTAGCTTCCGTTAAGGATAACAGGATTAGCCCCAACGAAGACTCAATTAATGCAAAGTTTTTTGCGTAAATTGTCAATACTTTGCCAAAAAGGTAGTTATCCGCATTTTTTGCTACAGGTTGTGAGGATATTTGCGGTGAACTGATTGGGTTACGTTCAGGAAAAAGCGGCTTTTTATCTTCAGGAGCAACCGGAATGGACATTAAGCTCTGATACAGTTCGCCTGCTTTTTTGTCATAAGTTGAGCCAAACGTTTTTGCTGGTACATTTTCTGAAAAACCTGACGTTGATTTCGGCGAAGAAAAAGCGTGATTTTTAGCATTATCCTTTAAGTGGCTAGCCTGCTTATAAGGTGTTTTAGGCTCTAGAAGGGTATTCTCGACTATCGTCTTGTTTTCTGCCTTATGTTGCTTAGGAGCCACACTAGGAGAAGAAAAATAATTTTCCCCCGCAGAAGGCCGATTTTCCAGTTCTGTATTTACAGGTTCGATACCCGGAAGCTCATCAATAGATGCGGCTTCTAATAATACTGTTCGTACCGCTTGATAAATAAAATCATGTACCAGACGAGCTTGGTGAAAACGAACCTCATGTTTTGCTGGGTGTACGTTAACATCAACTTGTTTTGGGTCAATGGTCAAATACAGGACATAAGCTGGCTGCTGGTTTTCGTCTAAATGCCCTTCATAAGCTTGACGAATAGCATGATTAATCAGGCGATCACGCATCATACGGCCATTGACATAGCAATATTGTGTTTCACTACCCGACGTCATTGATGGAGAAACGACCCACCCTTTGATAGCAAGATCGCTATGTTCCCAAGATAACGCCAAAGCGCCTTGCATAAAGCCCGTTCCACAAATCGTCCCAAGACGCCTCTCTTGCTGTGCCTCATCATGAGCCGCTCGGTATTGCTTTACTAATTTCCCATTGTGAGTCAGGTTGATAGCCACATCAGGGCGAGAAAGCGCAATTCGGCGAACAATTTCATCGATATGACCGAATTCAGTTTTTTCTGTGCGCATAAATTTACGACGAGCTGGCGTATTATAGAATAAATCTAATACTTCAACCGTTGTGCCATTGGGATGCGCTGCGGGTTTAACTATTACCTCCATATCCCGACCTTCGGCATAGGATTGCCATGCTTCTGTCTGGTCTGCAGGCTTTGATGTCAACGTTAAACGTGAAACAGAACTGATACTCGCTAGTGCCTCACCGCGAAACCCCATACTCATAATGGCTTCAAGATCATCTAATGTGGCAATTTTACTGGTCGCATGGCGAGCTAAAGCCAAAATCAGTTCATCTTTACTGATACCACAACCATTATCACGAATACGGATCAGTTTTTCTCCACCGCGCTCAATGTCGATATCAATACGCGTTGCCCCTGCATCAAGACTATTCTCAACGAGCTCTTTAACCACTGACGCAGGCCTTTCAACCACCTCACCTGCTGCGATTTGGTTGGCAAGTTGTGGGGATAGAATATGTATAGCCATGCCTCCCCCTTATTGTGGCGCTGCTTGTATTGGATTCGCCAAGAAATATTGACGTAACCCTAAATGGATAGCTTCTGCGACTTTGTCTTGGAATTCATTCGATTTTAGCAACTGCTCTTCCGCTGCATTACTAATAAACCCAGTTTCGACTAAAATCGATGGGATATCAGGAGAACGCAATACACCTAAGCTTGCATGTTCAGGGGTTCTTTTGTGAATATTACCTACTTTTCGCAGCTGTTCGATCACTTTAACTGCAACATCGTACCCCACACGCTGAGAATGACCGAATTGTAAATCTAAAACGGCTTGGCTTAAGTAAGGGTCCGCGCCACTCAGTGCATCACCCGCCCCACCTAATAATTCCGATTGTTTTTCACGTTGTTCCAGCCAACTACCCAGTTCACTGTTTGCACGCCGATTAGACAATACCCATACTGATGCGCCCCGTGCACTGCTATTCGGAGCCGAGTCCGCGTGAATTGACACCAACATATTAGCCCCTTTCTTACGTGCCACATCAGAACGACCACTAACAGAAATAAAATAGTCACCGTCACGTGTCATCGCGGGCTTAAACATTGGGTCGGCTTCAAGGCGTTGGTATAATTTACGTGCGACGCTGAGAGTCACATCTTTTTCTTTATAACCATTCTTGCCTATCGCACCAGGGTCTTTTCCACCGTGTCCTGCATCAATAGCAATGACGACCTGCTTGCTACCCTTTGGCATATTTTTATATTTGGTTGGTGTTGGTGTAGCCACAGGTGCAGGGTTACTCATCTTCAATGGTTTATCTTGAGTATTATTTGCCGCTGGTTTAACTGTATTATTGGTTTGATTAAAAGAGGTAGAACCGGATGCATTTCCAGTCGATATCGTTAACACCAACTGATATTTACCTGAAACCTGTTTAAGTGTCGCTTTTGTTTTCGCTGCGCGAGATAGCTCTAAAACTAAGCGTTTGTGTTGGTTATCAGAAGGTTGGCTCGCCCGTACCAGTTTTACAAGGTCTCCTGCGGGAACTTTAAGTGGTAAACCAATAATCTCACCTCGTTGTTTGATATCAACAACAAGGCGCTCAGGTGAATGCAATGGGAAATAGGAGTAGTCGGGCTTACCATCAATAAAACTTAGCACCACTTCTGCTTGTGATGGGCTGTTATTAACTTGAATATTTGTTAATGTTGCCGCTTGTGCTTTTGCTCCAAACAGCCACATAGCTAATGCCATAAACAAGACGAAAACAGTAAAAAAACCCTTTGTTGTTATTCTGTGGATTGATGCATTCAACATGAGCAATAGCTTCCTTAGAGTAGGGGTAATGCTTCTAACAACGACTCCCCATTGGCAGAAAAAGCAACAAAGTGAGCCTGACGCCCTTCGCCTTGATAGGTCAGATGGAGCTCAAGATCCGCTTCAGGTAAAAAACCTTTACCTTGTTGCGGCCATTCGACCAAACAGATCGAATTTCCAGAAAAATAGTCACGAATCCCCATAAATTCAAGTTCTTCAGGGTCTGCTAACCGATAGAGATCAAAGTGAAAAACTTGACGATCTGCTAATTCATAAGGTTCAACCAAAGTGTAGGTTGGGCTTTTTACGTGACCTTGATGGCCCAGCGCTTGTAAGAAACCTCGGCTAAAGGTGGTTTTCCCTGCTCCGAGATCACCATATAAGTGAATAATTGTGCCTTGATGGCAAGCCTTAGCGATAGCATTACCTAAAGCGACAGTTTGCGCTTCATTGGCAAGTTGTATTGTACGTTCTTTCATATTGTTCTTTTATTATGTCATTAATAGGCGGTGTCGCCTGTTTATCCTTTAAATGCATAGTTTATCTTGCTGATCAAAATGCATAAAGAGATATCAACAAACATCAATATTACTGCTTATCTTAACCTAAGATGGGGCTTTTTTCTTAATTAACATTGCTTGAATGATGAGTTCAGAAATATCCTATAATTGTTCTCAATATTGAAGGCATTTTTTCATGCGTTTTGATGAATAACGCAGGTCATGTTAGAGTGCCAGCCGTTTTAATCTTTCTCAATATAGGATCTGATGCCAAGATACCTCGATCTCGATCTTCTCGCTCAGAATATTAAACAATGGGGTGTTGAAGCAGGTTTCCAACAAGTCGGGATCTGCGATACTGACCTTTCAGCGGAAGAGCCCAAATTACAAGCATGGCTAGATAAACAATTTCATGGTGAGATGGAATGGATGAATCGCCATGGGATGATGCGAGCCAGACCACACGAACTGCACCCTGGCACGTTACGTGTCATTAGCGTGCGTATGAATTACTTGCCTGCCAAAGCCGCATTTGCTAGTACATTAAATAACCCTGAATTAGGTTATATCAGCCGTTATGCCCTAGGGCGAGACTACCACAAACTATTAAAAAAACGTCTAAAACAACTTTCAGATCGTATTTTAGACTATTGTCGTGAATTTAACGGAGTGATACTGGCCGATGGCACCACCATTGACGATCTTAATTTTCGACCTTTTGTCGACTCTGCGCCAATCTTAGAGCGCCCTCTCGCCGTCAAAGCGGGTTTAGGATGGACAGGAAAACATTCATTAGTCTTAAATCGTGAAGCAGGATCTTGGTTTTTTCTCGGTGAATTATTGATTAATTTACCCGTTTCTGTTGATAAACCTGTCGAAGAAGATTGCGGCCGCTGTGTTGCTTGTATGACAACTTGCCCAACAGGTGCAATTGTCGAACCTTACACCGTAGATGCTAGGCGCTGTATTTCTTATCTTACCATTGAGCTAGATAGTGCTATCCCTGAAGAATTTCGCCCTCTAATGGGAAATCGGATCTACGGTTGTGATGACTGCCAGCTTATTTGCCCGTGGAACCGTTTTTCCCAGCTAACTGATGAAGATGATTTCAGTCCAAGAAAGGACTTACATACACCAGAGTTGCTCGACTTGTTCTCATGGGATGAAAAAACCTTTTTAAAGGTGACCGAAGGCTCTGCAATCCGCCGCATTGGTTATATTAAGTGGTTGCGAAATATCAGTGTGGCGCTAGGTAACGCACCTTATCAAGACAGTATTGTACTGGCTTTACAAAATAGGTTGGGAATTAACGAAATGCTAGATGAGCACTTCCAATGGTCTATACAACAACAGCTTAACCGACGTAATGCAAACCAAGTCACAATTCAAACTTCACAGCAAAAACGCCTTGTACGTGCGATTAACAAAGGTTTACCGAGAGATGCATAGAAAAAAGTCAGCTATATACCTGAAATGAAGAATTGTCAAATTGATGTGAATAAAGTAAAAAGTGCTTAGCAGACAATAGGTAAAGAATTTGCAAGATGTGCTAGCCTCATTTTGACAAAATAAATCACTTAACAAATAAATCAATAAGTTACAACAATGCTATTTAAATACTAGAATTAAATAGCACAACAGAAATTTGTTAATTAGCCTGTGGATAACTCTGTGTAATAAGTTATTTCAAATCGCGATAAAAACCCAGATTGATTGAGCGGGCTGTGGATAACTTTCTAATGGCACATTGAAAAGAAAAATACTGATTTTACGTTTACTAGCAATACAAAAGTTACCAAAAAACAAGACTAAAATGAAAAGTGACTCGAAGTAAATAAAAAAGCATATTTTTGTTTATTATTTAAACTTCTAATCATCATCTTAGAGATGGAAGCAAAACACCCTATTGCTAAGGGGTGGCTATTCTATGGCGACCTGAAAATGAATGCAAGAGGAAATCTGGATCTGATCCAAAAAAGATCGCAAAACCCATGTAGATCCTAGTGTTCAAGGTATAAAAGGATAAAAACAGTGAACAAGCGCAATTCATATGCACACTAGGTGATTCTACTTAAGTTAAATAGGTATTGTGTAAGAATTAATTAAGAAGAAAAGTTAAGAGACTAAGAAAATATTGGAGCGGGAAACGAGACTCGAACTCGCGACCCCGACCTTGGCAAGGTCGTGCTCTACCAACTGAGCTATTCCCGCATTTGGTGGGTACTACTATCGAACTAAGAAATACTAAAATATTTAACTAAAACACTAAGAAAGTTTGGAGCGGGAAACGAGACTCGAACTCGCGACCCCGACCTTGGCAAGGTCGTGCTCTACCAACTGAGCTATTCCCGCATCACGAAAATAGTGCTTTAGCTAAAACATCAAAAAATTTGGAGCGGGAAACGAGACTCGAACTCGCGACCCCGACCTTGGCAAGGTCGTGCTCTACCAACTGAGCTATTCCCGCATCACATTTTTGTATGTTTCACGTGCCGACTTAATAACAAAAACTTCATCGGTACGGGGAGCGCATTATACGAAAAATTCAGATACTAGCAAGCCCTTACACTCAAAATTTTTATTTTTTTATTCGTTTGCTGACAATTCAATCACAATGGTGATTTTATCAACACCCGTTGTAATAAATTGATTTCAATACGTTAACATTGTTAACTTATTGGGAGAGAACAGCTTATGAAAGCCGCTCAAGTGAAGTGAACCCACAAAGTTGGACACTTTTAGTTAAGCGGCTTATTCGTTAATTTAACATTTATTCTTTAATAAATGTTTCTCGATAATAAGCTAATTCAGCCACAGATTCACGAATATCATCGAGGGCCTGATGAGTATTTTTCTTAGTAAAACCCGCTAGAATTTCAGGTTTCCATCGGCGAGCAAGCTCTTTTAATGTACTGACATCAAGATAGCGATAATGAAAATAGCTTTCTAATTCAGGCATGTAGTTGAACAGAAAACGTCTATCTTGCCCAACACTATTACCACAGATTGGGGATGCCCCTTGAGGAACCCATTTTTCTAAAAACGCAATCGTGGCTAACTCAGCTTCACGCTCACTCACGGTACTTTTACGTACACGTTCAACTAAGCCGCTATTAGTGTGGGTGTTTACATTCCACTCATCCATCAAAGCGAGTTGTTCATCCGTTTGATGTACTGCAATTACAGGGCCTTCTGCTAAAATATTAAGATGACTATCTGTTACAATGGTCGCTATTTCAATAATACGATCACGAACAGGATCGAGCCCCGTCATTTCTAAATCGATCCAAATTAAATTATTCTCATTCTTTTGCATGATATACCCTAACTGCATTCTATGAAGTTAAGGTATGATAGCACTCTTCATGCCATCAGTGACAGGCGTGAGTAACCCCCTAAAATACAGCCCATAGTAAAGAGAGGACAGGTGGCTAAACAGAAACTTTCGAAAGGCCAACAGCGCCGAGTTCAAGAAAATCATCAAAAAAGACTTAAAAAGCAAAAAACAGTTGAAATTGATGATAGCCAATTAGGTGAAGCGCAAGAAGGCTTAGTCATTAGCCGTTTTGGGCAGCATGCTGATATTCAGGCAAGTGACGGGACTATCCAACGCTGTAACTTGCGCAGAACGATTTCGTCCCTCGTTACAGGGGATAATGTGGTGTGGCGACCAGCCTTGAACACACAAAGTGATATCAAAGTAAATGGCATCGTCGAAGCGGTTCACGAGCGCCGTTCTGTTCTAACTCGTCCCGATTATTATGATGGCTTAAAACCGATTGCCGCTAACATTGACCAAATTGTTGTGGTTTCAGCTATTTTACCTGAGCTTTCGCTGAATATTATTGACCGCTATTTAGTTGCCTGCGAAACCACCGGGATTAAGCCTGTTATCGTTCTCAATAAAGTCGACCTACTCGACGACGAAAACCGTGAGTGGGTAAGCGATTTAATGACAATTTATCGTGATATTGGCTATCAAGTTCTCGAAGTTTCAAGCCATACCAATGAAGGCATGGAAGCGCTTACTAACGCGCTAGCAGGTAAAGTATCTGTATTTGTTGGTCAGTCTGGTGTGGGCAAATCAAGTTTATTAAATGCATTACTCCCACATAACGAAGAAGCGATTTTAGTTAATGAGGTTTCAGACAACTCAGGGCTAGGACAACATACAACAACAACAGCTCGTTTATATCACTTCCCATTGGGCGGTGATGTGATTGACTCCCCTGGTGTCCGTGAGTTTGGTTTATGGCATCTAACAACGGAACAAGTGACCAAAGGATTTGTCGAATTTAAAGATTACCTTGGCGGCTGTAAATTCCGTGACTGTAAACATTTAGATGACCCTGGTTGCCTGTTACGTGAAGCCGTAGAAGCAAATAAAATTGCTGAATCACGCTTTGAAAACTACCATCGCATTTTAGAAAGCATGGAACAAATCAAACCTCGTGGTAATTTTACGGCGAAAGATAAATAATGTTAGTGAGTGCTTACAAATAACTCACTAACGCTAAACCCGCTCTAAATAATTTAATGATGGTTAGCCAATGATGCGGCCGTTTGAAATATGACGAGTAAACTGTGTACAATAGCCGCCCTTTTGCTAACATACCTTTAAAAATCAGAGGTTAACGTGCTAGATAAAATTAAAATTCGCTTGCAATATATGCTTCCAAAACAATGTCTTACTGAATTTGCAGGCTGGTTCGCAAGTCGCAATGCGGGTTTCATGACGCAATGGGCAATTAAACTGTTCGCAAAAGTCTATAAAGTGAACATGAATGAAGCGCAAAAAAGTGAGCTTACTGCTTATGCCACTTTTAATGATTTCTTTATCCGTCTGCTAAAAGAAGGCGCTCGCCCAATTGTGGAGAAAGAACACCAACTTGCTCAACCTGCTGACGGTGCAGTTAGTCAATTAGGCCCAATAAATGATGACCTTATCTTCCAAGCTAAAGGCCATAATTACACAGTTGAAGCGTTACTTGCTGGCCAATACCAATTAGCAGAGCGTTTTCGTGGTGGTGACTTTATTACCACTTACCTCTCCCCAAGTGACTATCACCGTGTACACATGCCATGTGATGGTTTACTCAAAGAGATGATTTATGTGCCAGGCGATTTATTCTCTGTAAATCCATTAACGGCACAAAATGTTCCCAACCTGTTTGCACGAAATGAACGCTTGATTTGTGTTTTTGACACCCCTGTTGGCTTAATGGTACAAATCCTTGTAGGTGCAACCATCGTTGGTAGTATTGAGACGGTTTGGAGCGGTTGCGTCAATTCCAGTCGTGAAGGCGTCATTAAGCGCTGGGTTTACCCTGAGTTGAACTCTGAAGGTGCCGTTTTCTTGAAGAAAGGTGAGGAAATGGGGCTGTTTAAACTGGGCTCAACGGTGATTAATTTATTTGAACCTAACAAAGTGATATTTAATTCATCACTGATCCCCGGTTATGCAACTCGTATGGGCGAATTACTCGCTGAAACTGTTGCAAATACAGTAACAGAAGAACCTGCTGACGCTTAATTAAATTATTATCCCTTGAAGGAGCTCCTCACTGTGCGTGTGATTATCAGTTTTTTTCTTAGCCTGTTAATCGTTTTTTCTTCCGTTGCAGCACCGACTGCAGCGCAGGATGAAGCACAGATTAAGCAGGAGCTCAAACAACTTGAGTCAAGTACCAACCCCAAAGATGCAGAGATAGCACAAGCATTACAGGGTGCTTTGAATTGGATGAGTGAAACACGTGATTCCGATGCAAAGGCCAAGTCTTATCAAGAAGCCATTGATAACTTCCCTAGAATTATCAAAGAAATAAGACAAAAAATCCTCAATGAAAGTGATGAACCAGCACCTATACCTGTGGGTATCAGCTTAGGTGAACTTGAACAACGTATTATTCAGCTTAGCAGCCAATTACTCGATCAAAGCCGCTTAACTCAGCAAGAGCAAGATAAAGGCCGCGAAATCAGTGAATCACTAAGTATTCTGCCACAACAACTTTCTGAAGCTAGACGCTTACTCACTGAAGCCTCTTCGCGCTTTCAGTCTCTGAGTACACCCTCAACGCCATTAGCCGATGCCCAGTACACGTTAGCTCAAGCCGAAGTAAGTGCTCGCAAATCAACAGTTAATGAACTGGAAATGGCGCAGCTTTCTGCCAATAACCGCCAAGAAATCTCACGCCTTACGTTGGAGTTATACAAAAAACGCTATCAACGTATGGAACTTGAGTTACAAAACCTGCGTGATTTCCAAAATACCCAACGCCAACAAAAAGCAATTTTAGCGTTAGAACATACCGAGATGTTGGCTGCGCAAGGTGAACTGACCCCATTTTTAACTGAGCAGCTTGATATTAACCGTAAAATGTCTCAGGAATTAACCGCTCAGGCACAGCGCATGAGCGCAATCACCAATAGCCAAGCTGAAATTTCAACGAGTATCCGCGATGCTCGACAAGCGCTCACAACTATTCGCGAGCAAGCTCAGTGGATCAGCAGCTCAAGTACATTAGGGGAAGCGCTCAGAACACAACTCTCCCGTTTGCCTGATATTCCAAAGAGCCAGCAGCTTGATCGGGAAATGGCAGATTTACGCGTTCAACGCTTAAATTATGAAGATAGCCTCGATAGGCTAAGTAAAATAGATACAACCGAGCAAGAAAGCGAGCATGAGCTCAATACAGCTCAAGTACAAGTTTATCAGTCATTGATTAAAACCCGCCGTGAGCTACTAACCTCTTTAATTTCAGGTCTCGATGCTGAAATGTTAGAGCTAACAAAGCTCAATGTCGCCACTGGGCAATTGACCGATGCATTAAAAGAAGTCAAAGATGCTTCAAACCGTTATCTTTTCTGGGTCGCAGATGTTCCGCCAATAAGCATCAGCTATCCTGTCATGTTAGTAACGGATATTACTCAATTACTTTCTCTGGATACCTTGTCCCAACTGGCCGGTGCTCTACGTGTTATGCTGACAACACAAGATACATTTTTGTATCTTTTAGGTTCGATAGCATTAGTCATTTTCAGTATTAGCACTCGCAAGCACTACCAAGCATTTCTTGACCGCTCCAGTTTACGGATTGGTAAGGTGACACAAGACCGGTTTTACTTAACCATTCGAACTATTTTTTGGTCAATAATTGTTGCTCTTCCTCTCCCTATGATGTGGTCAGCCATCGGTTATGGCTTACAAAGTGCATGGCAATATCCCATGGCCGCGGCGATAGGTTATGGTGTCAGTGCGACGACACCTTTACTATGGCTGTTTATGATCAGCGAAACCTTTTCTCGCCCTACTGGGTTATTTATTTCTCACTTCGGTTGGGACAAAGATTCTGTTAAACGTGCGATGCGTTATTACCGAATGGCGATTTTTGTCATCGTTCCACTCGTGATGGCAATTATTACCTTTGAACATTATAGCGATAGGGAATTTGCAGCTAGTATTGGCCGCTTATGCTTTATCTTTTTATGTGTCGCACTTAGCTTAATTACCAACAACTTACGCCGCTCACAAATCCCTCTCTACTTAGATAGACATGGCTCCGGTGAGAATATTGTTAATAAAGCATTATGGTGGATGATATTACTCGCACCTATCGTTGCTGGGTTCTTCTCCATTTTAGGTTATTTTTCAACTTCACAGGCCTTGCTTGCTCGTTTAGAAACCTCTGTCGCCATTTGGTTTGTTATCCTTATCGTTTATCATACGATCCGCCGTTGGATGTCAATGCAGCGCCGTAAATTAGCCTTCGAGCGTGCGAAACAACGCCGTGCTGAGATATTAGCTCAACGTGCTAAAGGTGAGGACGATAACCAGCAAGCAAACGCCAGTAGTGAAGGAAATATTGATATCGAAGAACAGGTTATCGACTTAGATACCATCAGTACCCAATCCGTTGGGTTAGTTCGTTCGATTTTAACCATGATTGCCTTGGTCTCATTGATTTGGCTGTGGTCCGAGCTACATACCGCATTCTCTTTTCTTGAAAATATTCGCTTATGGGATGTGACATCAACGGTTAATGGCGTTGATACCGTACAACCTATCACCATGGGCTCTATTTTCATTGCCATTTTGACTATTATCGTTACCGCACAATTGGTTCGTAACTTACCGGCTTTGCTTGAGTTGGCCGTACTCCAACATTTGGATTTAACACCAGGTACTGGTTACGCCATTAGCACATTAACAAAGTATACGATAACTATTATAGGGACCATTGTTGGCTTCTCTATGTTAGGAATTGAGTGGTCAAAACTGCAATGGCTTGTTGCGGCAATGGGGGTCGGGCTTGGTTTTGGTTTACAAGAAATTTTCGCCAATATTATCTCAGGGTTAATGATCTTATTTGAGAAACCGATCCGGATTGGAGACACAGTAACTATCCGTAACTTGACGGGGAGTATTACCAAGATCAACACCCGTGCTACTACGCTGACAGACTGGGATAGAAAAGAAATTATTGTGCCAAATAAGGCATTTATTACTGAACAATTTATTAACTGGTCACTGTCTGACACGATCACACGTATTGTCATGACTATTCCTGCACCTTCTGATGCCAATAGTGAATTAGTAACAGATACCATTTTACGTGCAGCCAAACGCTCTACGATGATTTTAGATAACCCAGCACCTGAAGTATATCTTGTTGATTTACAACAAGGTATTCAGATTTTTGAATTACGTGTCTATGCCGCTGAAATGGGCCATCGGTTACCTGCGCGCCATGAAATTCACCAAAACATCTTAGTTTCCTTTGCTGAACAAGGAATTACCTTGCCATTCCCACCATTCCAAGCAAGGGTGGATGTCCGTGATAATTCTCTGCAAAGTGCGACAAACAATCTTTCAGGGCGTAATCCTAGTCGTAAGTCAGGGGAATTGTAAGCCGTATTATGCCATTACAATTAAATGAAAAAGACGAATTAGTGATGTTGAGGATCGCCCAACTTGAACGTGTTGGGTCGATTTTATTCTTTTTAATTCCATTAATTATCTTATTAATTGTTGGGAAAGCTTTTGCATTTAATACACTGTACCTTTGGCAAGTATATTGTGCGGTTTATATCGTTGGGTTTCGTGTACTTTGTAGCAAGCTATCATCACAACAGCAACAGCTAGCTATTCGTCGAGGCTGGGGAAACAATCGTTTTTATCGGCTTTCTTGGTGCTATCTTGTATTATCTGTTGTCATACTGGTGGGATACAAAATCGTATCCCACACATCTGCTTAATCATTAGCTGGCTTTAAAACCATACGATTTAATATAACCTTCCGCTAATTTTTGTGCTTGCTGTAATTCTTCAGGGCTTAACTGAGCCGCAATCTTATTTTGTAGACGATGACTTTCTGCGTTGCCGCTGTACACCGCAGTTGCAAGCCATGCGTAGGCTTGCTGCAAGTTTTTCTTCACACCACGTCCTTCAGAATACATGACACCTAAGCGGTCTTGAGACTTGGCATCTTTTTGTTTCGCGGCTTTTCTAAACCAAAACACTGCTTTCTCGTCATCTAAATCAACGCCACTCCCAATCGAGTACATTTGGCCTATTTGGAATTGAGCAAGTATATTTCCGCCTTGCGCTGCTTTTCTAAACCAAAATGCCGCTTTTTCTAGGTTTTGACTGACACCTAAGCCTTGTGCGTACATCATAGCCATGTTGGTTTCAGCTCGGGTATCACCTTGAGCCGCTGCTTGTTCATACCATAGCATCGCTTTGTCATAATCACGACGCACACCAAAACCATTTACAAACATCGTACCTAAGCGAAACTGTGCATCTGAATTCCCTTGGTTCCCCGCCTTAATAAACCACTCAGCCGCTGCTTTAGAATCTTGAGAAACACCTAAACCTTTAAAATAACGCTCTCCTAGCTGAAATTGAGCTTTAGGATCACCTTTTTGTGCTAACTGCGTAATTTGTTCAATCGAGGGTTCTTGTGCTGCTGTCGCCGGTGCCGGCGCAGTGGTAGGTTTAGCGGTTAAAACAGAACTATAACAAATCGAGCCTAACAACAGTGCTAACGCAATTTTTTTCATCCTAAGGAACCCTCAACAGTGCAATATGCAACCTGTGAAAACAGTACTATCCATTAATATCGACCGAAACACTCATCCCCCTAGTTTAAATTTACTTTTTGTCAGAAAAAATAGGAAAAGTGGCCTAAATTTCACAAAAAGCACGTTTCGCTGTATTTTCGCTATGGGAACTTACGTTTTTCATCTAATTGAGATAATAAAAAACCAGATAAACATATTGCCTATCTGGTTCCTCTATTTCAAATAACAAAATAAATTATGCGTTATTAAGGTATTTATTTCTCAGATAACGAGCAACAGCATCATCACTATTCGAACCAATGACTTCCATGTGTGGTAACGCATCTTTTAGCAATTGATGAGCATTTTGCATGATGCAGCCTTTTCCAGCCATAGTCAGCATTTCTTTGTCATTCATGCCATCGCCAAAAGCAATACTATCACTCGGTGTATAGCCATGTAGTGCCGCAACTTGCTTCAGAGCCTCACCTTTAGAAACAGCACCAGCCATAACTTCTAAACAGCTACGCAATGAAAACGTGACATTCACTTTATCTTGCCAGCGTGCTTGAATGCGCTGCTGTAAATCCACCAGCAGGTCATGATCTTCACTGGTGTAGTAAACTTTACAGACTTCAGAAGTGACAAAATTATGGCGGTCAAACAACTGGTAGTTAAATACCGATTCTTTAAAAAATTCTTTTTGTTCAGGGCTTTCCCGGTTGATAAACCAATCATCACCATGGTAGTAATTAGTGATAAGTTCAGGGTTATCAAATTCCATCAAACACAGTTCATGAGCTATTTGAGGATCAACATTGTGCTCAAAAATTAAGTCACCGCGGGTATTATGGATCCGTGCACCGTTAGATGTGATCATATACGCGTCGATGCCTAAACCATCACGGATTTGAGCAACATCCACATGGTGACGGCCTGTTGCAAACACAAAATGCACATCTTGGGAAGTCACTAGCTGTTTCAAGGTGTCTTTTGTATAAGACGTTAAATCATGATTGGGAGATAACAGTGTCCCATCCAAATCGGAAGCAACTACAGGATATTTCATATTCAAACCCTAACTAATACTGCTCAAAAAAATCACAGATAGCATTAAGCGCCATCGCCCTTAATGCATCCACTTCAAATAGGATTTCATGGTGTGCCCCTTCAATGATGAGAGGTAATTTTTCTTCTCGTCCTATTTGCGCTTTTTGTCGGCTTTGACAAAAAGCTTGTAGCTCTTTATTGCTGACCACTTTTTCTTCGCTGGCTTCCAACACCATCAGTGGTACATCAATTTCTCCCGCTTTCGCAATTAGCTCATCGCCAATCACAAAACTTTCACGTAACCAATGGTAAGTCGGCCCACCTAAGCGCAATTCAGGATAATCGGCATAATAACGTAAGTAGCGCCGATAACGCTCTGGACTGTGTGTTAATACATTGATTAAATAAGGTAATGGCTGCCATTTCCCAGTAGAAGCCGCATAATCATTGCGGACACTTTCGCGAGATTCGGCTCTATCAACAATAAAGCTCGCCATCCAACGAGGCATCGGTAAATTAATACCAATCATCGGCGCACATAAGGTTGCAGCATCAAAAGTGACGTTATCTCGCAACAAATACCCGGCTAAGATAGCACTCCCCATTGAGTGAGCTAATGCATAACATTTTGGATAATGCCGATATTTAACCTCAAGCTCAATGAACTTTTCAAAATCGTCAATGTAATCAGTGAATTTTTCAACATGGCCTTTTTGAGGATCCGCTAACATGCGCCCTGATCGCCCTTGCCCACGATGATCAATAATAAACACATCATAGCCTAAATGATAAAAATCATAAGCCACTTCAGGGTACTTCACATAACTTTCACTGCGCCCCGGTGAAATGACAATCGCTTTATGATGCTTTGGATGAATAAAACGGACATAGTGAATGGGGATATCATCAACCCCCACGAATTGAGATTCTTCACGGTGTTGCCAGAAATCTAAAAGCGGGCCATTTGTAAAAGCAGAAAATTGAGTTTCTCGATTCAGCCAACTCTCTTTTAGGTTTTCAGGCGTCATCCTGCAGTTTCCTTATCTATTCATTCATAACCTTCAAGATGGTCTTGGATAAGCGCCATAAATGCTACTCCAAAACGTTCGAGCTTGCGTTCGCCAACACCATTGATTAACAGTAATTCGGCAGGTGAAGTCGGGGTGTTCTCAGCCATTTCAATTAATGTTGCATCATTAAACACCACAAATGGCGGAATATTTTCTTCATCTGCAATGGATTTACGCAATTTACGCAGTTTAGCAAAGAGCTTTTTATCATAATTGCCATGATAAATTTTGTTTTGTTGATTACGGCTTTTTACCACTAAAACACGAGGAACTGCGAGTTTTAGTGCAGCTTCACCACGTAATACTGGCCGTGCTGCCTCCGTTAATTGAAGCGCTGAAAAATGCGTAATATTCTGTGTGATCATACCTAAATGGATCAGTTGGCGAATCACACTGACCCAATGTTCATTACTTTGTTCTTTACCAATGCCATAGACGGGCAGTTTATCATGGCCTAAGTCACGAATACGCTGATTATTAGCGCCACGCAGAACCTCAACAATATAGCCGATACCAAAGCGCTGACCAACACGATAAATACAGGACAGCGCTTTTTGCGCATCCACTAACCCATCGTACTGTTTTGGTGGGTCTAAGCAAATATCACAATTGCCACAAGGCTGCTGGCGATTTTCACCAAAATAATTGAGTAGCACCAAACGGCGGCAAGTTTGTGCTTCAGCAAAAGCCGCGATGGCATTCAGCTTATGCCGTTCTATATCTTGCTGCATACCCGCAGGCTTTTCTTCAAGACAACGACGTAACCATGCCATATCTGCAGGGTCATAAAATAAAATGGCTTCGGCTTCAACACCGTCACGACCTGCCCGCCCTGTTTCTTGATAATACGCTTCGATATTACGCGGAATATCAAAATGAGCGACAAACCGAACGTTTGATTTGTTAATTCCCATCCCAAAAGCCACTGTCGCCACGACAACTTGTAGGTTATCTTTTAGAAATGCATCTTGTACCCACTCCCGTTGGGCAGCGTCTAACCCTGCATGGTATGCCGCAACACTTAAGCCTCGCTTTTGCAAGCGCTCTGTCGTTTCTTCAACCTTACTGCGACTATTACAATAAACAATACCTGCTTTTCCTTTTTGCCCTTTAATAAAAAACCAAAGTTGATCTAAAGGCTTATATTTTTCGACTAAGGTATAACGAATATTTGGCCTATCAAAGCTACTCACATGGACTAATGGCTCATGTAGCTCTAATAAACGAATAATGTCTGCACGTGTGGTTTCATCCGCAGTTGCGGTTAACGCCATCACGGGTACATTAGGTAATGATTGCCGTAATTGGCCTAGTGCGCGGTATTCAGGGCGAAAATCATGTCCCCATTGGGAAATACAGTGGGCTTCATCCACTGCTAGCAAGGTGATGTTCCATCCTGCTAATTGGCTTAAGAAATAATCAGTTAACAACCGTTCAGGAGCAACATACAGTAATTTTATTTCCCCCTGACTGCACAATTCCATGATTTGACGTTGTTCTTGTGACGTTTGTGATGAATTTAAACACGCAGCATTAACCCCATGTAACCTTAATTGGTCAACTTGGTCTTTCATTAATGATATTAATGGCGAAACGACCAGTGTGACACCTTCTTTAACTAAAGCAGGAACTTGGTAGCAAAGGGATTTACCACCCCCTGTTGGCATTAACACTAAGCAATCACGGTTATCCAAAATAGCCCCAATGACAGCATCTTGCCCAGGGCGAAATGACTGGTAGCCGAATGTACTATTGAGCACATGTTCAGCCAATGAAAGTTGGTTAATGACGCAAGCAGTGGACACAAACTTCCTCAATCGATAAAACAAGCCGCTGCCCAATTGAGCAGCGAAGTTGTTGATTCATGACTTGGTATTCAACTCAGAACAAAATAGAGAGCTGAGTTTTTCTTCCATTACAGCATATCGTTTAGCATAACACCGATACCAAAACGTGTTTGGCGATAATTGTAGTCTATCATCGACTCACCATATCCGCTAAACAACTGGGTATAAAAACGCACATGTTTACTAATTGGATAGCTCCACCCCAATTCTGCACCACCATACCCTGTATTCCAGTTATAGCGCCCAGTCGTAGTAAACACGCTGTCTCCCAACGCATACCCTACTTTTAAGCGATAGTAACCCATATATTTGGTAATATCAGAATTATCATCACGCCCTTCACTTTCATGAATGCGGTACCAAGGTTTGAGATCAACTTGCCAGTTACCATTTTGCGCCATTGCCCTTGCATATACTCGGTTCCAGCTGCGAGAAGTAGGCTCTGAACGACCATTTGACTCGTGGTTAAAACCTGTTTCAATCTCACGCAACGTCCAACCCGCAAATTGGTAGTCGGTTAACCAGCCAACAAACACTTGAGGCTCATAGTTAGTTTCTCTAAATGGTGAAGACTCTTTTTTATTACTTAGCTGCCACCAAGAACGCTGAGTATAAGAAACAGCTAAAATTGAGTCATCACCCGCAATACCCGCCCATAATGGAAACGCTAAACTTAATTGAAATTTAACTTCATCCTTTAAAGCATCATCACCCCAATTGTAGCTAGAAATGGCTTCTTTATTCATCGAGGATGTATAGGTATAAAGGATATAATTCGATTCATATGGATACAGCACAAATGGGTTATCATGGTGTTGCAGTAATCCTGAAATGATGCTTCCACGTATTGGCAAGGTATTTTTGACATCTTCTACAGGCTGAACACCTGTATTTTCAGTCGCAAACAATGAAGCAGACCAAAAGCAGAGCACTGCACTTAACAAAATCGGTAAAGCGCGCATTAGTCATTCCTATTTTCAACATCGTCCAAAAAAAGTTTGTCCTATTTTACACACAAAACTGAATAACTGTTGAAAGATTATTCATTCGTTTGTTAGAGACATAATTTACACATAATGTTAACTTATCATTCACATATTTTTAAAGGATGAAAACGATGAATGACCGTACTTATACTTTAGAAGAAGCCAGTGACTTAATGAGCCATGCATTTATTTATAAAATGCCATTTAACCAGCTACTTGGTATTAAATTAATGAGTTTAAATGATGATTTTGTTCAGCTTACTGTTGAAAATCGTCAACAATTAATTGGTAATTTTACTCAGAACATTTTACATGGCGGTGTGATCGCTTCGGTTTTAGATGTTGCAGGGGGGATGGTATGCATCAATCGTATTTTGCAGCGTATTAATCCATTAACCCACACCGAGATTGTCGATAAAATGTCCCGAATGGGGACAATCGACTTACGAGTTGATTATTTACGCCCCGGTCGAGGGCAAATTTTTACTGCTAGTGCTAGCTTATTAAGAGACGGCAATAAAATAGCCGTGACCCGCTGCGAGCTTCATAATGAAAACAACCAGCATATTGCAACAGCAACGGCAACTTATCTGGTTGGATAGAAATAAAATATAAATAATTAGTCACCTGCTAAACTAATAACTTGTAAAAAAACCTGAGCAATGTCACATTAGTGGTATCAAAAATCGAGCCGCTTAAATCGGCTCGGTCTCTCTGTATAAGTATCTTTTTAGTCTTTAATTCAATTTCAGAGCCAACAATGAGCCAGCAAAATACTACCAAAGGCGTGTTATGTGCCTTAGGCGCCTATTTTATATGGGGTGTCGCACCTATTTATTTTAAAAGCATCCAAGAAGTGCCCGCAGAAGAAATCCTGACTCATCGTATTATTTGGTCATTTTTCTTTATGATTTTATTATTAACAGTTTCACGGCATTGGAGTTATGTTCGCCAAGTACTAAAGCAACCAAAGAAAATATTAGTTCTTGGTGTAACGGCAACGACAATTGCTTGTAACTGGTTAATTTATATTTGGGCAGTTAATAATGGTTATATGCTACAAGCTAGCTTAGGTTACTTTATTAACCCACTAGTTAACGTACTGTTTGGAATGCTATTCTTACAAGAACGTTTTCGCCGCATGCAGTGGATTGCTGTTGGTCTTGCACTAACAGGTGTATTGATCCAGCTTTGGCAATTTGGCTCAGTGCCTGTGATTGGGCTAAGTTTAGCTGTTACATTTGCCACCTATGGATTATTACGTAAAAAATTAGGGGTCGACGCACAAACAGGAATGACATTCGAAACACTTTGGCTGCTTCCTGTCGGGATTATCTTCTTATTATTTTTTGCAGATAGTCCAACGAGTGATATGGCAATGAATGATTGGCATTTGAATGCACTTCTGATTGCTGCCGGGGTAATTACTACAGTGCCACTGTTACTATTTACAGAAGCAGCTAACCATTTAAGGCTTTCAACGCTAGGCTTTTTCCAATATATGGGGCCAAGTATTATGTTCTTACTCGCCGTCTTTGTGTACGGTGAAGTTATGACACCTGAATTGTTAGTCACTTTTGGGTTTATCTGGGTTGCATTAATTTTATTTACATTAGATGCATTATATACCCAGCAGAAACTGAGAAAAAAATAATGGGTAACTGTTTACAGAAACTCAGATAGCCGGTAAATAGCGTTAATATTAAATACCGACTCTCGTTTTATATTCTAAACGAAGTCGGTGTTTCATTATATGGAACTCAAATAGTTAATTTAATTAATGCAAATAGGCTATTTAATTAAGTGGTAAATTCTTTATCTACCACATGATAAATCAAAATTAATTTAAATCTTTTTGTTCTTATCTATATATACGCAATTGTAACAAAATAAACTTAACCACATAAAATCAATAAGTTAAACAGAAAAAATTCATCTTGATTTTCTATACATAATGGCTATCATTTAACTTATCTTAAATCCACTTCAATTAATAAACACATCCATCAAACAACTCTTTGAAATAAAAGTAGTTGTTTATTTTTTTCAATTAATGATTGCTTAATAGGAACTTGGTAATTATATTGTACGCCGCTTGTATTCACCCCAGCGGATGGTGATGGTCCGATTCATCACTGACGTTTCATTAAAGTGCGCACGATGACATTTCATTTTAAAAATGTCCTGGTGCGAGGTTTTCTGAAATTGAATGCAGACGGTTCTAAGATTTAATTTAATACAACCATGTAGCGTTAAGACTCTAAATAATTCGAAAACACAACTAGGCGGCAAGCAAAAGAGTCGCTAGGAGCATACAAAAGTATGTGACTAGTGCGAACGAGTGAAGCCAACAACGTTGTGATTCGAAGTATGACGAGTACGGCTGCATTTTAGGTTCACTCGGCCTGTGCATTCAGACAGAGTTAACGTTGTTAAGGGCTTTTGGGAAGGGCTTAAAAATGCAACAGAATACCGTTCAAATGAAACGCGTACTGACCACTCCTGCGTTAGTTTTTTTCGGGCTGGCTTATATGGTGCCACTCGGAATTTTCACCACCTATGGACAAGTAACTGTATTGAGTGAGGGCCATCTGCCTATCGCTTATTTAATTACATTAGCTGCCGTCTTTTTTACCGCCATGAGCTATTGCCGCATGACAAGCGCACTTCCTCTTTCAGGATCTGCTTATTCATACGTGCAAAAAACCTTTGGCGGCACACTCGGGTTTTTAGTGGGTTGGGCACAATTGCTCGACTATCTCTTTCTGCCAATTATTAACTACATTGCAATTGGGATCTTTGTTCATGAAGCGTTCCCCGATATCCCAATGTATGTGATTATTTGCAGTACCATCACAATTGTTAGCATTATGAATATTTTGGGAATTAAATTAGTTTCCTCAATGAATATGCTAATCATTTTAATGCAATTTGTATTTATCGCAGTGTTCCTATACTTGAGTTTTAAAACTTCATTTGTATTGGATACTGATGCTTTATTGGCACCTATTACGGTAATGTCAGAACAAGTATCAGGATTATTTGCTGGTGCAGCGGTACTCTGCTTAGCCTTCCTTGGCTTTGATGCGATCTCCACCATGGCAGAAGAAACCAAAGATGCACGTAGTGCGTTACCAAAAGCGATTCTATACACCGTGTTTATCGCAGGTACGCTATTTGTCATCATTTCCTATGGTGCGCACTTGGTTTACCCGATGTGGCAAGATTTCATTCCTAACACAGATATTGCTAGCCTTGCGGTAATGAAACAAGTTGGTGGTGCGATGATGGCTTCTAGCTTTATCACCGCTTATGTTATCGGTGTATTTGCCTCAGCAATGACCTCACAAGCCAGTATTGTACGTATTTTCTATGCGATGGGCCGTGAAGGCGTGTTACCACGTTCGCTGTTTGCTTATCTGCATCCAAGACTCAATACACCGATTTACTCAATTATCTTTGTTGCGTTAGCATCACTACTTTCATTAGTGCTTTCACTCAGCATGGTCGCCTCAATGATTAGTTTTGGTGCCTTAATTGCATTCACTTTTGTGAATTTATCGGTCATTAAACATTTTTACATTGACCGTAAAGCACCGCTGGATAATACAAAAATTATCACTTGCCTGATTATGCCTTCTATTGGTGTTATCCTAACATTATGGTTATGGACAAGCCTTGATAGCGAAGCCTTTAAAGTGGGTTTATGGTGGCTAGCCGCAGGAGCAATTTACTTAGCACTGCTGACCCATGGTTTTACTCGTCGTCCACCTGCAATCTCTGACGATGAAACTGAAATGATTATTAACTAAGCATTTCAAGTCTTATAAATGATTACGGGGGAGCACTTGCCTTCCCCGTTGTTTTTTTAGCTCTGGTGCCACCAAAGCACCACTGATACAGACGGTTTACAATGAATAATCAATTAGCTGACGTTATTTATTTTAACGGTTATATATATACTGCGGATGATAAAAATCGCGTTGTCGATGCGGTTGCTGTTCGTGATGGTTACATTCTTGCCACAGGCACTTCTGATGAACTTCATCAGTATGTTGGCCCTGAAACAGAGAGTATCGATCTCGAAGGCAAAATGATGATGCCTGGTATCATTGATGGCCATATGCACCCTTTTTGGGGCGGTATTCAACTCTTCGGTTGTCATTTAAATTATGAATCGTTAACTATCGAGCAAATTTTAGAGCGTGTACAAGATCACCTCGATAAAGACCCTCGTACCGGGGAAAATGATTGGCTCAAAGTCACTGCATGGCTACGTCAAGGAATGATCCCGGCGGGTGTTGATATGTATCGTGAAGATATGGACAAGCTCAATACAAAACGCCCTGTCGTATTATTTTCAAATGACTGCCATACATTGCTAGCCAATAGCCGTGCTCTCGAACTATTTGGTATCACTAAAGACACACCTGAGCCACCTGATGGTAAAATTGGCAAATACGAGAACGGTGAGTTGAATGGCATCCTTGAAGATGCACCCGCTATGCGTGCTGCCGATAGCATTCCTTCAATTCGTGACGACCAAGCAATTGAAGTTGCTGAATTAGTACAGAAAGTACTTAACCAGCAAGGTGTGACTATGGTGATGGATGCCCGCGTTTCAGAACAACAGCTTGAAGCCTTTTCTCAATTACAGCAACGTGGTGACCTTACGATCCGTTTCCAAGCTGCTCGTGAAATCACCCCCGATGAAACACCAGATGTTGCTTCAGTAGCGGTAGCAGTGGATAAAGCCGTTGCATTTGCCAAAAAATGGCACCAAGCTGATTGGACACCAACCCCAGGTATTGGCTTGAATAATATTAAAATGTTTGTTGATGGTGTCATGCAATTTCCAACAATGACAGCGTCGTTATTGCAGCCATACCGCATTAATCAAGGCACAGATGACACGCCTAATTGGGTAGAAACGGATAACTATGGTGACCTGTATTTCACAGCTGAAATTCTTGATGAATTAATGGAAAAAATTGCCGCAGCAGGCTATGACCCTCACTTGCATACTGTTGGTGAAGGTGCCGTTTCCATCGTATTAGATGCGATTGAAAAAATGCGAGCAGCGCACCCAGAAAAAGATATTCGCCCAGGACTCGCTCACAATGAACTAGTCCATGCGGATGATTACGCCCGTTTTGCGCGCTTAAAAACCATCGCTTGTTTATCTTTCCAGTGGGCAGCCCCAACTCCAGAGCTAGCGGCTTTTGAGAAAAAAATGCTCGGTGATGAACGTTTTGAGCAACTTGAACCCATCGCTAAATTTGTCGATGCTGGCGCGGTTGTTGCATTTGGTAGTGACTGGCCAATCGATGATTTCGATGAGTGGTATGATTTAAAAGTCGCAGCGACACGCCGTGGCCGCGATATTAATGGTCAAAAAGCACCGAGACTCGATAATGACCGAGACTTGACGGTAATTGAAGTTTTGCGCTCTGCTACGATAGACTCAGCTTATGCACAACACCGTGAAGATGTACTCGGCTCATTAGAGGCTGGAAAATTTGCTGATATGATCGTGCTAGATCGCAATGTATTTGAGATCCCTGCTGATGATATTGAAAATGTAAAAGTATTACGTACAATTATTGGTGGAAAAACTGTACATATTGCTTAATTATTTATTTAGATAACTAATTAAATAAACACCCCAAAGATTCAATAATATCTTGGGGTGTTTTTAATTGGGCACTTAATTCCAAACCTGAATACTCACAATTAAATCGGGAAATTACGAGGGAATAAACTCCCTCGTAAAGCAACATTATTCTTCGTAAGAAAACGTTGTTTGAACAACTGTATTTCCATGACTAATGACAATTAGGCAAAGCCTATCCCGCATTAATAGTGAAATACCGAACACGGTAATACACGCCGAAACAAACGCAATCACTGCGAACTTGCTCATTTCCCTTGACCTCTTAATGGTTAAGAGGCACAATCTCAACTGTTCAGGTTTAGATCGGGCCTCGTTGGTTAATAATAACTAACGGGGCTTTTCCATTTCTAATCCAAACATTTTATCCAACATAATAAGCTTGAACCAGAAAGGCTCAAGCACCCGTCTAAATGATAGCAAATTTTTATATTTCACTCACGCTCAATTCCATTGGAATAAATAAAAATATAAATTTAATTATCTAATTATTAGTTTGTATAATATTAATTAATTTATATATTGATTTCAGAAAAAGGCTAAAAATCGGCTATCTTTAAAATAGCCCTTGCAAAAGAAAAAAGTTACCGTTAATATCCGCAGCGTTTTATATTCATCTACTAACTGCAAGGAGGTTTACCATGACAACAATTAATCAAACTCTTTGCGGGCACACTCAGAAATAGCCACTCTCGTTAGTTAATCTATTTTCTTAATTTTGCCTGCTAATTCACCTTATTTTTCAATTAAAAATGAGTTAATAGCTTATGGGCAATACCTTACATACTGTGGATCAGCAAGTTAGCTATATCGCCACAGAATCAACATGGATTGAAAGTAAAGCAATCCAACAATTACAAACAACTGCAAGCTTACCTGATATGGTATCTGTTGTCGGCATGCCTGATCTTCATCCAGGTCGAGGATACCCGATTGGCGCGGCATTTTTCTCTACCAAGCGCTTTTATCCTGCGCTAGTTGGTAATGACATCGGTTGTGGAATGGCGCTGTTCCAAACTGATATTAAAAAATCGAAAGTTAACCTCGATAAACTCGAAAAACAACTTTCTGAAATGTTAGATCATGCGCCTTTGTCATGGCTTGAAGAGCATGTTCCAAATAACATGCAATCACATGACTTTATGTCATCATTAAGTTCTATTGGTGGCGGAAATCATTTTGCTGAATTTCAGGGCGTTGATGAAATATTAAATCCAGAATTATTCAGCATGAGTGGATTAAATAAACAACAATTACTGTTATTAGTGCATAGTGGCTCTCGTGGTTTAGGCCAATCAATACTTCGCCAGCATGTAGAAAAATATAGTCATGATGGGCTTATAGACAATACTCAAGATGCAAAAGATTATCTGGAAGCACATCAGAATGCATTGGATTTTGCCCAACTAAATCGGCAAATGATCGGTTTACGTATGCTGCAACAAGTAAAGTCAAAGGGTAAACTCGTACTCGACCTTAATCATAACCTAGTTGAATCCTGTAAAATCAATGGTATTGAAGGGTGGATACATCGAAAAGGAGCGACACCATCAGATCGCGGGCTAGTCGTTATCCCTGGTTCTCGAGGTGATTACAGTTATCTCGTTTCTCCACAACCAAGTGAAGTTTGTCTGAATTCTCTTGCTCATGGAGCTGGACGGAAATGGATGCGAACTGAGTGTAAAGGGCGTTTATCACATAAATATACACCTACTCAATTATCAAGGACGGTATTAGGTAGTCGTGTTATCTGCGCAAACAAGCAATTGATTTACGAAGAGGCCCCTCAATCTTATAAATCTATTGATACTGTAATTGAAAGCATGGTGAATATTGGCATCATCCAAGTTGTTGCACGCCTTAAACCTGTTATAACCTATAAAACCAGTGGAGATTGCTAATGATATTATTACAGTTTTCCTCTGCGCAGGGGCCTGAAGAATGTTGCATAGCGGTGGAAAAAGCACTTACTTGTTTTTTCCAAGAGGCTAAAAAACTTTCAGTCATTGCCGATACACTTGAGTTTTTCCCATCACGCTATGGACTAAAATCTGCCTTAATTTCATTGGAAGGTGAGAATGCAGACATACTATCCCAAAAATGGACTGGCACTATTCAATGGCAGTGCCAAAGCCAACTTAGGCCACGACATAAACGTAAAAATTGGTTTTTGAGTGTCACCCGTTTCTCTCCCATTAAACCAATTGAAGATAGTGAAATTGAGTTTGAATTTACTAAAGCACAGGGGGCTGGAGGGCAGCACGTTAATAAAACCTCGTCTGCGGTTAGAGCAAAACATGTCGCTACGGGTATCACTGTCAAAGTGCAATCTGAACGCAGCCAGCACGCTAACAAAAAGCTTGCGAAACAGTTAATTCAATGGAAATTGAATGAACATCAATCACAGCAACTTAATGAACTGGATAAACAACGTCATCATTCCCATTATCAAATTGAAAGAGGAAACGCTGTAATTACTTTTTCAGGAAATGAATTTAAACGTTTAAAATAAAACAATACCACCTCAGATAAGAGGTGGTATATAATTTAAGATATCTACCTTACTGTTTTGTGCTTTACTACCCAGACAATGCTTAATTCACTAAATAACACATTGAATTATTAAATTGACATTCAGCAATATAATGATTTGGCTCAATGATAAAACTATATTCTTTTTGTGAAGAAAAACAATTTGTTGTTTGTATTAGTGACGAATGATCAATATCATAATTAATAGGTACAATATCACCCTTATTTTTATTCATTAAGCTATTAAATGCTGTTTCTAATTGTTTTTCATATTCCATGATACTCATTCCTTGTTGAATCTGCTTATCACCATAACCAAATTTATCAACGCTGTTCATCTATAAACTCCTTTTATATGTACATTGAAAAATAAAAAATTAAAATGACTGATATAACCGATTAAAACAAGATAAATTGAATAAAGTTAATCTTAAATTTTAAAGAAAATAATATAGTATTAATTAGATATTATAAATATGGAAGAATATCTATCAGCCACCTCAATAAGAGGTGGTAATAGCCTGAACGGATTAGAGTATTTTTTCTGTTAAAAACCAGCCAGCAATACTTTCTCTTTTTTGTTGAGTCGGTAACACTTCATGTGGAAACTCTTCAGACATAAAAAAAATCATTCGACCTGCAAGCGGTTCTAATTCAAACAATTGATTGTTTTCTTTATCATAGACAACAAGTTCACCTCCATCTCCAGCTTGCCATGCTTCATTCATATATAAAACAGTGGTTACCTTGCGACGCCCTTGTCCTCTTGGGTTATCAAGATGTTTTTTATAAAACCCACCATTAGGATAACGGCAGAAATGCGTTTCAAAATCACGCAGACCAAGATAAAGCTGGCAGTTAAGCTCTTGCCTAACCTGCTCCATTTTATCTAGATAATTAACGATAGGCTCCCCCATTTCAGGTTCTAGCCAAACAGTTTGATCAGCACGAATACTTTTATTTCCTTGTAAGGTATCGCCGCGCCCAATACGTGCATCCTGTAGGGTATCTGGGATACTATTTTTGATGGTTTGTATATGTTGCAGGCTCATGAAATCGTCCCACACATACCAACCTTGTGAGGAAAGTGAATCAATAAGTTTATCCATTGACATGATGAGTCTTAGAAAAGTTAATTAGGTAATATTTTATACTTCATTGAGATATAGTTTTAAAATTAAAAACTTAAATCCTGATGATTGATACGGCATATCAAAGTCAATCACTAAAAAGATAGTGATAGTTATCATAGAGT
This sequence comes from Providencia sp. PROV040, assembly GCF_032706145.1. Taxonomy (NCBI): domain Bacteria; kingdom Pseudomonadati; phylum Pseudomonadota; class Gammaproteobacteria; order Enterobacterales; family Morganellaceae; genus Providencia; species Providencia sp. PROV040. The sequence goes on from NZ_CP120530.1 coordinate 4,536,719, forward strand.
AAACTAGAAAAGAGATTCAAAATTACATAAATAACATACTCATTCCATAGTAAAAAAGCACTCCATCCATATTGAGTGCTTACTATAAAATCAAATTAAACGATTGATTGACTTAGCAGAATGCAGTTCTTCCAATACCACCACAAGAACAACGTGCCACTGGGTTAAGAAGACTTACCTGCCCTAGGTTTTTATTTACTTCACTATTCCCCTCTTCCGTCGATTGGAAAGCCGTAATTCGTTCTGAAATTAATTCGCTTTGAATTACGGGTTGAACTAATGTATTACCATCTTGATTTTCAATCATTTTTTGAGAACGAATTGACCAGTGAAGTTCAACATCTTTGATAGTTTCTTTAATGCTATGCATTTCTTCATTATATCTTTTAATATTTAAAGATAGATGATTTTTAAAAGGCCCTGAATTCACTTCTAATTCGCCTTGTTTTTCCATTTCAATATTTAGCTTATCAATATATTGATTTAATTCGTCTAATACTTTTAGTAAATTTGATTCCTGTAGTTCACTTATCCTACTTAACTCATTTAATACATGCTTATCTTTTGCTATGCTAGGGCTTTCTACTCTATACAATGAAATATTTCTACGTAATGACCTTATTTCTTCTATTTCTGAATTAGTTTTATGTTCGTTCAACTCACTTAGGCCTTTAAACACATTTAATTGTTCATCAAATACTTTTACATTTTTATGAACTTTTTCCTCTAACATTCTCATCGAATCATCTATCTGTTTTTGGCTATATTTATCAGTAACAACCGAACTGGAGCCCCAAGCTCTTCCTTTATTTAATAGCTGTACTGAACGAGATTTCAAATCATTTATAGACGAAACAAATTTTTCAATTTCATCATCTATCTCTTTTTTATTTTTTATTGTCTCAATTTCTATGTTATCTAACTGTAAATCAATTTTTCGTTCATCTTCTAATAACTTAGATGCTCTATTTTTCAATGATTTTAGCTTAGCGTTATGATAATTTATTGAGATAGATACAATACCTGTTTTAACTTTATTAAACGAAGTATTTAGATGGGTTATTTCATTATTTATCTTTACTAAAGTAGATTTTTCATGATTTAACATACCCTCTTTTGTCTCATGAGGGATTTTTTTGATTACAAAAATACTTTCTAGTAGTTTATGGTCACCACCAATATTTTTATTTTGCTTATTTATTTCCAACTCTATTTTATACTTAGAAAACTTACTAGCCTCAAAATATAAAATCTCATTACCGATATTTTCCTTGTTATATTTGCTAGCAAGATTTTTCATTGCTAGTAAATTACCTTCAAAAAATTTAATAGCTTTATTTACCTCATCTATTTTAGCGGTCACTTCACTATTTATATTTGTTTTTTCAGATAAATATTCATAGCCATATTCATCTTGAATTTTCATTACTAATGAAGACTTCAGTTTCTTAATTTTATTTAAACGATTTTCAGCAGAAAAAATTAACGAGTCTATTTTTTTAAAATCATAACTATTTAAATTAAAATCAATTTTCATATTAATTCCTTTGATTTTCATATAATTAAAAACATAATTTGATATCTATACTGCGTTTTTATCTTATATTAAAGACAAAGGAGTGACTAATTTATTATTTGTATAATAAAAACAAATTATAATTATTTTAAACCTATATTTCATTTAAATAAATAAAGTAGAAATATTATTCAGATTTCTACTTTATTTATACTTGTCTATTACAGTTTCTCAAGCTTCGCATATGAAGCCACCAGCCATTTAATTCCTTGACCTTGGAAAGCGATTTGTAAACGACAGTGTTCACCACTACCTTCAAGGTTAATAATCGTGCCTTCTCCAAATTTAGGATGAACTACACGCTGCCCTAATGCATAACCCGAATCATTTTGGCTAATCGGGGTACCAAGGCGTTGATGGCTAACTGGTCTTGAAACCTGCGCTCGCAAACGAACTTCTTCAACACACTCGGTTGGTAGCTCACCGATAAAACGAGAAGGCCTGTGATAAACTTCTTTGCCATATAAACGACGACTTTCAGCGTAGGTGATAGTCAGTTTTTCCATTGCTCGGGTAATACCGACATAAGCAAGGCGACGTTCTTCTTCAAGACGACCACTTTCATCCATCGACATTTGGCTTGGGAACATACCTTCTTCCATTCCCACAATGAATACAACTGGAAACTCCAGGCCTTTAGCCGAATGCAAAGTCATCAATTGAACGGCATCTTGACTAACATCCGCTTGTCCATCTCCTGCTTCCAATGCTGCATGAGAAAGAAAAGCCTGCAATGGCATTAAGTCTTGGTCTTCGTCTTGATAGCTGAAATCACGGGTTGCATTGACTAACTCTTCCAAGTTTTCAATTCGAGCCTGTGCTTTTTCGCCTTTTTCTTGCTCATACATCGCTCGTAGGCCTGAGTCGTTAATCACTCTATCAGCTTGAACGTGTAATGGCATGTCTTGGGTTTCTTTAGCTAATGCATCGACTAATTCTAAGAAACGCTCGATTGCAGCGGCTGCCCGACCTCCCAACACCTGCTCGCGAAGTAAGTACTCACAACTTTCCCATAATGTTAGTTGTTGATCCCGTGCAGTTTGGCGAACAGTATCTAATGTTCTATCTCCGATGCCACGTGTTGGTGTATTGACCACCCGCTCGAAGGAAGCATCATCATTACGATTTGCTATTAATCTTAAATAAGAAAGTGCATCTTTAATCTCTTGGCGTTCAAAGAAACGTTGCCCACCATAAATACGATATGGCATAGCACCTTGGATGAGCGCCTCTTCTAATACACGAGACTGTGCATTACTCCGGTACAGCATGGCACAATCTTGTAGGGCTCCACCATTTTCATGCCATTGTTTAATGCGCCCAACCACATAACGTGCTTCATCTAACTCATTAAAAGCGCAGTAGAGGGAAATGGGTTCACCATCTCCGCCTTCTGTCCATAAATTTTTCCCTAAGCGGTCACTGTTATTCGCGATCAATGCGTTCGCCGCTTTTAATATATTATTCGTCGAGCGATAATTTTGCTCAAGGCGGATAGTTTCTGCACCAGGAAAATCATTGAGAAAACGCTGGATATTTTCTACTTGAGCCCCACGCCAGCCATAGATTGATTGGTCATCATCACCAACAATCATGACTTTGCCAGTTTCCCCAGCGAGTACACGGATCCATGCATATTGGATATTATTGGTATCTTGGAATTCATCGACGAGAATATTCGTAAAACGCTCACGATAATGCTGTAGTACATGGGGCTTGTTTAACCACAGTTCATGGGCACGTAATAGTAGCTCAGCAAAATCCACCAGTCCGGCTCTATCACAGGCCTCTTGGTAAGCTTGGTATACTTTTAGCCATGTGGCTTCGACTGGGTTTCCGTAAGCTTCAATGTGCTGAGGACGCAAACCCTCATCTTTTTTACCGTTGATGTACCACATACCCTGACGTGGTGGCCATTGTTTTTCATCTAAATTCATCGCCTTAAGTAAGCGACGAATTAAACGGTATTGGTCATCACTATCGAGAATTTGAAAATCCTGCGGTAAATTGGCATCCATATAATGTTGGCGTAATAAACGATGCGCTAAGCCATGGAATGTTCCTATCCACATACCGCCTTCACTAGTACCAATCAATTGATTGATTCTATGGCGCATTTCTGCTGCCGCTTTGTTCGTGAACGTCACTGCCATAATTGAAAATGGGGAAGCATTTTCCACAGACATCAGCCATGCAATTCGATGCACTAGCACCCGAGTTTTACCACTACCTGCCCCCGCAAGGACAAGTAAATTGGTACGCGGGGCGGCAACCGCTTCGCGCTGTTTGTCATTAAGGCCTTCAAGCAGATAAGAGACGTCCATAGTTACCATCAAAGCAAAACAGTGGTTAATACCACTGTGAGGTTATTAACAATGGCTATTGCCACTGTATTTTTATACAGGAAATAATTATACCAATGATAAGAGAGAATCCAACCGCGAAATTTCTACATGCGGTAATAAACGACCCTCTTTCTCTTCCATCAGTGTTTTTTGTTCTGTGTTTATCCAGCAAGCTTGCATACCGCTGTTAATTGCACCTTCAACATCCGTTAACAGGTTGTCCCCGACATGAAGAATAAATTGTGGCTCAATTTCAAGTCGCTTTGCTGCTAAACGATACATATCACAAAATGGCTTTGAGCGCCCATCAGGCCCCGCTTTCAATACAAATTGAAAATATTGGCCTAACCCACACGCTTCCGGCTCTGCGTTACCATTAGTAATCGCCACCAACGGAACTTTTTCTGCAAGTTGGCACAATGTTTCATGGGTGGATTTCGGGACATCGATTCTATTTCGCCAATATGTGAAATGCGCCATGATGTCATCCGCCCCTTTTTGTGCCGCTTCTTTCGAATAACCATAATGGCAAAGCATCATTTTGGAAGAGAGCCAACGCCAACGTGATATATCATGATAAATATCAGGCTCTTGTTCTTCAACAAGACGGCGAAAAGCATAAAGATCTTCATTACTAAAATGATTAAAGCGCGGATCATATTCACGAACAAAACGTAAAACTTCTTCTTCCGTTTTATCAATAACTGGGTGGTTATCGTAAAGCGTGTCATCCAAATCAAACGTGATCGCCAGAATGGGTGATAACGGACGGTAAAAATGCATTAAGGTTTCTCCCTCTTTGCTCTCGGATGAGCCACATCATACACGTTTGCTAAGTGCTGAAAATCAAGGTGCGTATAGATTTGTGTTGTTGATAAATTTGCATGCCCAAGAAGTTCTTGCACTCCACGTAAATTCCCACTTGATTCAAGGATATGTGTCGCAAAAGAGTGGCGTAATTTATGGGGATTAATGTGGCTATTAACCCCTTGTTTTATTCCCCATTGCTCAAAACGTTTCTGTACGTTCCGATTCGAAATACGTTTACCGCTTTGGGTTGAAATAAAAACGGCGTCATCTTCAGGGTCATAGAGCTCTCGCATCTCAAGCCAACGTTGTAGCCAACTCACCGCAGTTTTACCCATTGGCACTCTGCGCTCTTTACTCCCTTTCCCCATTACCCACACTTCGCCCGTATTTAAATCAAGATGGCGAACATCTAGCCCGACTAGTTCAGATAAGCGTAACCCCGCACCATACATCACTTCAAGCATCGTTCGGTCACGTACAACAAGAGGGTCGCCACTATCCATGTTCAAAAGTTGGGAGACTTCATCCACATCCATATTCTTAGGAAGGCGCTTTTTGGATTTAGGGGCATGGATTGCTTTTGCGGGGTTTGCGGGTAATTCCCCCTGGTGTACCATCCAATCAAAAAAACTACGCAGCGATGATAACCGCAACGCCATACTTGCTGCTTGTAAACCCGATTTGCGACTTTTAGCCGCAATGTTGCGCACAATCGCCGCATCCACTTTTTGCCATTCGTGGATATTTAATAAGGCTAACATCTCCACAATAACGCTCAGTTGGCGACGATAGTTAGTAATAGTAACCGGACTTAACCGGCGTTCAACACGCAGATAATACAGAAAGGCCTCAATTTGGCTCATCAGCCCTTCCGGCTGGTTTTTTACAGGCGTTCTATCCATTGGCATAATAACCTCGGTAGAATTTGAGCGACTTTCTCCAACATGACCGTTCCCATACCATGTTGATAATGTTCACGATCACGGCTAGTAAAAATGACCATACCTGATTCACCATGATGACCAAACAATGAAATGGCGACTGAGCCGACATTTAACGCATCAGGTAAAAGTAGTTGGATTTCAGGGCCATTTAACCGGCCGAGGTAGTTACGCTTATCACCAAAGCGTTGAATCCTCACTGGTTCAAAAACACGACGCGAGATAACTAATTGATGTGCATCCAAAGGTGCAGACAAATGCCAACTGTCACTAAACAAGCGTACCTGAGCACCGGATAAACCCAGTTTTTTTGCCCAACGGTTTAACGCTAACAGCATTTGCTGTAAACTTTCTGCTGATGACATTTCAATCACCAACACTAACAATTCATCAAAAAGCTCTACATTTTCATGAGCTTGCTCAACCATAAACCGAATATCTTGTTCGAGCTCTTTGATTTTCAACCGTTGACGGCTCATGACTAACTCAGGCAATGAAATCGCTTCCCGCACAACATGTGGGACTTTTAGTTGCTCCAACAGCTGTGCATTACGAAGAAAAAAATAAGGGTTTTCCGTTAAATAGCGCACGACATCAAGCTCATCAATTTGATGAACCATTTCCTGCGCTTTTTTGGTTTTATCCATTTTTTCCTCTTCGGCTATTCAAAATTAGAGTTGAATGACTCCATCATAAACATGCGTTGCAGGACCTGTCATATAAAGAGGCGACCCAGGACCTTCCCAAGAAATATCTAATGAGCCCCCCGGCAAATCGACTTTAACCCGCTTCGCCAGTAGCCCTTGAGTAATCCCAACCGCGACAGCTGCGCATGCTCCGCTACCACAAGCTTGAGTTTCCCCAGCTCCACGTTCATAAACGCGCAAGCGAATATGGTCAGCACTGATAATTTCCATAAAGCCAATATTGGCACGTTCTGGAAAACGCTCATGATTTTCTAAAGCGGGGCCTAAAACTTCGACTTCTGCCGTATGAATACTTTCAACTTGAATGACACAATGCGGGTTACCCATTGAGACAACCCCACACAGCACTGTACGTTCTTGTGCTCGAATAATATAGGTCTTTTCTTCTTTAACTGCGCGAAATGGCACTCTCTGTGGTTCAAAATCAGGTTCGCCCATATTAACGCAGACATCATCATTCTCATTTATGGTTAATGTCATACGACCCGACTGAGTGCTGACTTTAATTTTTTGCTTATTCGTTAAGCCTTTGAGCCTAACAAAACGAGCAAAACAGCGGGCTCCATTACCACATTGAGCGACCTCACTGCCATCTGCATTAAAAATACGGTAATGAAAATCAAGGTCAGGGTCATAAGGGGCTTCAACTAATAGTAGTTGATCGAACCCAACGCCTGTATGCCTATCTGCTAACCGACAAATCAATTCAGGCGAAAAATATACATTTTGTGTAACGCCATCGACAACCATGAAGTCATTACCTAAGCCATGCATTTTAGAAAATTGCATTTCACGCTCCATAGAGGCGACTTACTGATTATTCGTGGTTTGAGCAGGCTCTTTGGCAGTACTGTCTTGTGCGGTAGGTTGCACATCAGATGCCTTAGCCGGAGCTGCAGTTTCTTCCGGCGGAAAATACAACGGGCCTTTTAAGCCACAGCCAGAAAGGGTAAATAAAACAACTAGTGCACTAAGCCCAATTAAACTTTTTTTCATTCTTTTTCGCCCGTAATACTCACTTTTGACATCTGATATTTTACACAATAACAGGAGTGGCCTCGCAAATCACGCCTGTTTATCCAGCATGTTGATATTATATACTTTAGGCTAAATTTAGTCTGAAATTTTTAGCGGGTATGCTGAGATTGACCCCAATGCAGGTTCCCTCCTATAATTTCAATTAACAATAATAATTTCAATTAAACCATTGTGAGCAAACAGGAAATTAATCGTGAATGACAGCGAATTTCATCAGCTAGCAGAAACGCTACTGAGCACCATCGAGGAGCATTTAGATAATTATGAGGGTGATGCCGATATTGATTGTGAAATCAATGGTGGTGTGATGACTCTTAGCTTTGAAGATGGCAGTAAAATTATTATTAACAAACAAGAGGCATTCCACCAAATATGGTTAGCAACTAAACAGGGTGGGTACCATTATGATTATAAACAAGGTAATTGGGTTTGTGACCGTTCAGGGCATGAATTCAAAACTAAACTAGCCGAGGCAATTGCTTTTCAAAGCCAAGAGCCCTTTTCGTTCTAAGCTTTACGAATTTATACGGTGGGCAGCGCAAAACTGCCTACCATCAATAATAATGTGCTTGTGGGTGCTGTGGTTGACTAGATTGCCTTTCATACCCAACGTCATCATCTTCTGCCGTAAATGGCCATGTCGCACCAGAAAATGCAACAACTTGGTTTTTACCATCTTGATTAATGATTTGGTAAAACTGCGGTAAATTGAAATTGATAAAGTTTGCACCATAGGTAAACCGGTCGTGGGAAGAAGAATAGAATTTACTCACGTCACGGACGAGGTCTTCTTTTGACCCTTCGCAGTGGGAATAAATTTCAACCCGATTTGCTTCATCTAAAACGTAAATATTAAAACCCGTGTTATCTGCGGTATTTTCAAAGAAAAACTGTACAATCCCTTCACTTGCATAACCATCGACAACGGCAGGCAAATGGTTATCACCCTTCGCCTGAAGTTTAACTGGCCAGCCATGTAGTTTGTTATGGGAGATAGCCCCATAGAACTCAACGGCATTTTCAAGTTTTTGCACAGATACATTCAGGCGCTCAAAAAATAAACCCCAAGTCTGCCCCGCGATACGTAATGCTTTAAAACGCCCAGGGTCATTTCGGTTGCTTGATAAACGCAGTTCTACACACTCCGATACCAGCTGTTGTACACGGGTACGAATCAGCCCGCGTAAGTGCTCACTATAACAAAACACTTCAACCGCTTCAGGAGGTGATGCATCTTGATGCATTTTCCCTAAAATGGTCTTAAGTGCTTCTAACATGCATTGTTCTCCGCTGAAATGTAACGTTCTTACCTCATTCCACGAATTACGATACAACAAATCAATACTACCAATCAGACACCGTTGTGATTCTCCAAAACTGAAAATATCCAGTTTTCTAAAATCAACATGGACGACTTGCTCAGAATATACCTGTGTTGGGTCTTTTTCTAAGTTAACAATGATTGCAAGATGGCGGATTTCACAAGGGCTATAAAGCGCTTTTGGCGTTGGAGCGGGTAACCTGATAGGGAAATGGCTTGATACATCATGCATCAACTCAAGCAGCTTTCGTTCATCACACTGAGACTTCCCGTTATGCATATAAACCTGAGTATTCTCAGTCAACAGGCCGTTAAAATATGCCCACGCCACTAATTTATTTAAATAGCGATTATATTCAAGAGGTTGATGACCAATAATGGCCTCAATATTTGGCGCTTGGTTATACAAATACCAACCACTACGGTTAGCTCTCCCCTCGGGTACATAAATAAAGGTGAGATGCGCTTCGCTCAAATCAGGTGAAATTTGTGGATTAACTAATGTCACCTTACCAGGTAGCGCCTCGAAAGCCGCATATAATTTACGGGTTAGTACCCCAATATCTTGTGGGCTTGCACTAACACTTAAATTATTTCTACGCGCAAAGCGAATGAGATTACGATAACTTTGCATCATCGTATCAAGTAACTCGTTATGTGCCTCACGGACACGCTCAATTTTCCATTGATTACGTGTGTCGAGAATAGACAAACGTTCTGCTCCCCAACCCCATGATTCAACCAATTGAGACAACACATCACGGCGCCAGCCTGAGCATGCGTTATCCTCTTTTTCAGATAGTTTTTCACACACTTTTAGGTAGAAACAACGGCGGATAAGGTCAAGACGAGTTAGATCATTAATTTCAGTCAGGTAACGTGTCACACGCTCTAACATCAAACAGTATGAGTCCAAGCCATAACACACAATTTCGCCTGCATGTAAATGACGCTTAAACTCCATCGCTAATAATTTACCGTTAGGGTAATCCCATGAATAGGATTCCAGTAAAATACTCTTCAATACGGCTTTATAGGGGGAATCAACACTTTTGTATAGCTGCCATAGACTTGCACCGAAGTATTCCGCCGCAGAAAGCTCACTTAAACCACCTAAATCAAGCCATTCATTCGGTGTTAGCACGCCTTGTGCATATAACCCCATAACATATTCATCGTAATGCTGCTCTTCTTCAACTGGCACCATAGTCCACAGCAAACGTTTACCCGCCATACGTACAGCTGTTCGATAAAATTCATCTAACAATAAGATATGTTGCGTTGAACCACAGTTTTCCCCACCAATATGCCCACTAGCATGATGGCGAAAACGATTTTCATCGATTAAAAAAACAGTGACATCAATCCCCAAAGACGCAGCCCACTGCTCAATTAAGGTACACTTCTTTTGCAAAAAACGTTTTTCTTCGTGGTCCAACCAAGAAGGATGGCAAACCCAAACGTCAATATCTGAACACTGACTTTGCCCAACAGATGAAGTGCTTCCCATCGAATAAATACCCGTAATAGGTAATTCGCCATTCGCTTCGGTTTCAATCGTGGGTAAAAAACGTTCGAAAGGTGCCAACCATTTTTTTTGCTCTGTATCAGGAGAGAAAAAACAGACACCATGGGGGACATTACCTTCAATAAAACCAGGTATCATTGGATGATGATAATGAAACAAGACAGGCAGCAAGCTATAAACCTTCGAGAAGGTTTCACTCATAGAAGCTGTTGCACGTTCTAACCGTAATTGGTTTATCGCATCCAGTCTTTGTTTTAAGGTTTCAATATAGAGATACAAAGGTTACGCCTGATTGAATGAAAGTAATACAAACCTGAGAATTTCCCAGCACCCAACAGATAGAGATAGATTTAAAATAATTTTCAAATGGATTGTCGGAAACGTGATCAATTTAACACCTTGCATCAAAAGGGTAAAGTAGATCACATAATTTTATACGCTTATTTTTGATACAAAATGCTTTTCAACATATTGTATAAAAAGGCTTTTTATTTTTTAATCTATAAAATATCCCTTGTTTTTCAATGGAATAATTTCTTTTTACCCAATTGTTTAGTAAAACAGCAAAATCAAACGATATTAAGTACAATACGCACAGTGTCTGCGCTTACTCGCTTCAACACGAATTAATACAAACCGCAGAGTGTTTCACACGAAAGATAGCACGATAAGCTAAAGAAATTGCTTAATAGCTATTCTAGGTCATCTCATTTTGAATCGCGTTCTTGCATCATGGAAGAAAAAGTAAATCAGTTATCAACAATTCAGAGAGTGGTTTTGCGCCTAACTGGAAAAAATATCCTTAACATGTTAAAACTAAGGCCAATTGTATGGTTAATCTGCGGCATTTTTCGCCAGAGAAAACAGTAAAATGACATCAACAAATATCGTGCGTATTGCAACGCGCAAAAGCCCTTTAGCCCTATGGCAAGCGCACTTTGTCAAAGACAAATTAGAGCAACTTCACCCAGGTTTGCTGGTTGAACTCGTGCCTATGGTGACAAAAGGCGACATCATCCTTGATACACCTCTCGCGAAAGTTGGCGGGAAAGGGTTATTCGTCAAAGAATTAGAACTTGCCTTATTAGAAGGGCGCGCAGACATTGCCGTTCATTCGATGAAAGATGTCCCTGTTGAATTTCCTGAAGGCTTAGGATTAGTCACGATTTGTGAACGTGAAGACCCCCGAGATGCCTTTGTCTCAAACCACTATGACAACCTTGAGGCACTACCAAAAGGCAGTATTGTCGGAACATCGAGTTTGCGTCGTCAATGCCAATTAAGGGAGCTCCGCCCTGATTTAGTCATTCGTGACTTACGCGGCAATGTCGGAACACGCTTATCAAAACTAGATAACGGTGAATATGATGCCATTATTTTGGCCGTTGCAGGGTTAAAACGTTTGGGGTTAGAAACTCGAATTAAAACCGCCCTTGCCCCTGAACAATGCTTGCCTGCCGTTGGCCAAGGTGCTGTCGGCATCGAATGCCGTTTAAATGATAGTAAAACCCGTGAGTTACTCGCGAAACTAAATAATGACGCAACATCGACCTGTGTTCTTGCCGAACGAGCAATGAATATGCGCCTTGAAGGTGGTTGCCAAGTTCCCATTGGCAGTTATGCTATTTGGCAAGATGACAAAATATGGCTACGCGCCTTGGTTGGAGCGCCAGACGGTAGTGTGATTATTCGTGGAGAACGACGAGTTTCACCAAGTGAAGCTAACCAAGCAGGGGTATCATTGGCTGAAGAATTACTTGAACGCGGTGCAAGGGATATTTTGGCGGATGTCTACCAAGGAAACCCGCCTGCATGAAAGTGCTTGTCACTCGCCCTGAGCCCGCATGTTCAGAGCTGATCACGGCAATCACCACCAAAGGGGGGGAAGCCTTCGCCTCTCCTTTAATTCGCATAGGGCCCGGTGCTGAATTAAATACCCTTATTCCTCAACTTGATAGCCTTACTGCGAATGATTTAGTCTTTCTTTTATCTAAAAATGCAGTCGAATATGCAAATTTAACACTTGAACAAATGGGGCGTAGCTGGTCAGATAAGTTATCTTACTACGGAATTGGCCGCTCTACAGGGCAATATTTTCAGCAAGTAACCGGAAAAGACATACGTTGGGCGGAGCAAGGCGAAACCAGTGAAATACTACTGACACACCCTGAGCTTCAATTTCTCGAAGGGAAAAACGCCCTGTTATTACGTGGAAATGGCGGGCGAGAGCTTCTCGCGTCAACATTACGGGCTCGAGGTGCGCAAGTCAGTTATTGTGAATGTTATACAAGGTACCCGGTTGATTATGATAAAGCTCTGTTCAATCAGCAGTGGTTTCAAACCGGTATTACAGATGTTGTGATCACGAGTGGTCAAATGTTAGCCTTGTTAGAAGAATTAATCACTGAAGAATACCAAACTTGGTGGTTTTCCCGCCGCCTACTTGTCGTCAGTGAACGGATTGCAGACCAAGCCCGCAGAGGCGGATGGCAAAAGGTCTGTGTAGCTAATAGCGCAGATAATAATGCTTTATTAGAAGCATTAATTTCAATCGATATGGGATGCTAATTTATGACGGAACACGATAAAACAACCGAGACGGTTACCCCAGAAGCTGGTGCAGAACAACAGCACCCAAAAACTAAACCTTCTTCGGAACAAAAACGTTCTGGTCTGATAGGCGGTGTAATTGCTATCGCTATTATCATCGCTATTGGCGGTGGGCTGTACTATTTCACTCAACAAAGTAATGCCACCTTAGTCAATGAAAACAATGAATTAAAACAAAAATTAAGTGATTTAATCGAACAACAAAACTCAGACAGGCAGCGGTTAGATGCATTAGTTGCGGCTAATGCTGAAATAAAAAGCCATTCTCGTGAATATGAAGAGAATCTCAACCGCCGCATGCAAGAGCTGCAAGCGCACGTTACTGCGTTATCTAGCGCTGATGTTAAAAGTTGGCTACTTGCACAAGCTGACTTTATGGTCAAAATGGCGGGAAGAAAGCTGTGGAATGATCGCGACCCAGTAACCGCGGCCGTTCTGCTAAAAAGCGCTGACTCAAGCTTGGCAGAAATGAATGACCCAAGCCTACTCGACATTCGTAAATCAATTAACAGTGATATGGCTAAATTAGCCGCAATCAACCAAGTTGACTATGACGGCATTATTTTACGTTTAAACCAGCTAAGCAATGAAGTCGATAACTTACGTTTAGCGGATTTAAACAGTGGAGATGCGAAAGCTGAAGATAACGCTGACGTTAGCGATGATATTTCGGATTGGAAACAAAATTTGGCGCGTAGCTGGAAAAGTTTTGCAAATGACTTTGTCACAGTACGAGCTCGTGATGGCTCAGAAGCCCCTCTCCTTGCACCAAATCAAGATATTTACCTACGTGAAAACATTCGCTCTCAGCTATTAATTGCAGCGCAAGCCGTACCACGTTATCAAGAAGCCACCTACAAACAGTCATTAGAGCAGGCATCGACTTGGGTAAGAGCCTATTTTGATACTGAGGCGCCTGAAACCAAAGCATTCCTATCAACCATTGACGACCTAATCAATCAGCCGATTGATATTGACATGCCTGATACCTTGGAAAGCCAAGAAAAGCTAGAAAAAATCATGCAAACACGGGTTCGTAGCTTACTTTCTCAGTCATCCGACAATACAAAAGTTAGCGATGGTGCCATTGATGCCGCAGCGGATGCGACTGAAGCACCAACAGAAGCCGCAGCAGATGCCGCTGTTCCTGCCACGGATACGCAAAAAGCAGAGTCAGCTGACAATTCACACCCTTCAGAATCCGCAGAGCCTGCTGGCAATAGGGGGTAATTATGATAAAAGTCCTGATCCTATTTATAGTACTTATTGCAGGGATAATCTTAGGCCCATTATTAGCGGGTCACCAAGGTTATGTTTTTATCCGTACAGATAATTATGACATTACGACCAGTGTAACCAGCCTCGTTTTGGGCTTTATCTTGCTCCAGTTTGTGCTGTTATTCCTTGGTTGGTGCTACCGCCGCTTTATCAGCACGACATCACGTACCCGAGGTTGGGTAAGTGGTCGTAAATACCACAAAGCGCATACTCAAACACAAAAAGCGCTACTGAAATTAGCAGAAGGTGATTTCGAGCAAGTTGAAAAATTAATGAGCAAACATGCTGATTTTTCTCAACAACCGGTCATTAACTACCTCATGGCAGCCGAAGCTGCTCAACAGCGTGGTGATGAATATCGCACTCACCAATACTTGGATAGAGCCGCCGAAGCCGCAGGAAGTGACCAGCTTCCTGTCGATATCAGCCGTGTCCGTATCCAATTAGCGGAAGGAGAAGTCCATGCTGCTCGCAATGGTATTGATAAACTTCTCGACAAAGCCCCAAGACACCCTGAAGTATTGCGTCTTGCGGAACAAGCTTATTTACGTTCGGGCGCCTATCAGTCACTGATTGAATTACTTCCTGTTATGGCTAAAGTACAGTTACACAATGAAGATGAGCTCGATGCATTGAAATTAAAGGCTTACAAAGGGTTGATGAACCAATATATGGCTGAAGGGGGTAGTGATGGGCTAAAAGCTTGGTGGAAAGCACAACCTCGCCGAGTTCGTCATGAAACCGCATTGCAAGCTTTCTTAGCAGAACATTTAATTGAATGTGGTGATACTGCAAGTGCAGAAAAAATGATTATTGATGGTTTAAAACAGCAATATGATGAACGCTTACTCCTGCTAGTGCCAAAACTGAATAGTGAACGCCCTGAAGTTATCGAAAAAACCCTTTTACATCTGCAAAAGCAAAACGGTGCCACCCCGTTACTCAACAGTACATTAGGTGTTTTATCGCTACAGCATGCCCAATGGGACAAAGCAGAGACCTACTTTAAGGCCGCTTTAGCACAACGTTTTGATGTTCAGGATGCATCATGGTTAGCCGATGCGTTTGACAGGCAACATAAATCTAGTGATGCGGCAAAAATTCGCCAAGATGCATTAAACCATTCATTGAAACAAGAACGAAACTAATATTCTTGCTTATCCTTTTCTAAAAACTCCACACCTTTTAGTGGAGTTTTTTTATTCATAAACTTAACTGCCACTAAGCCTAGCTTCCCCAATCAAAACGCAGAAAAGAATTTAAATACATTGCGTTAGTCGTATTAAATCATCGTAAAAGGAGAATATGAGGTTTATGATTGGTAACATTACAGATCAATAACTCAATGTTTAATCAATAATCGTTATTTAAGGATCAGCAAAACACACTTGGCTATGTTATAAAATAAACACATAGTGTATAAAGCTTTATATACATCTTTGCTTTGAATGAATTAGGGATATCGATATGAATGTAATTAAAACTATTTGGCGCTGGATTATTGCAACCCCAAACCGTTTACAAATATTCTTTGATCTTCTGCTGTTAGTATTATCACCTTTTGTTTTTATTATGATTATTGGTTTTAATACCGAAGATCTTAGTAAAGACATTTTCATTATTACATTCATTATCCTCTGCTATACCTATATTACTCGCTGGTTCAGTAAATGGTTTAGTAAAGGTAGAAGCTAATACCTATCTTATTTTCAGCCTCTTAGTCATTTTCTAAGGGGCTTGGTTTTTTACATAAACAAAAAAAAACACCTGCACAAGGCAGGTGTAAAATACAATCAGGTCTACAGACGGATGGTGCCTCACTCAACGTTTCGCCCGTTCGTTGATGGTAAGAGGATGAGCTCTTGATCATCTAAGTTGGACAATAGGCACCGATAATCGGCTTTGCGTCATCTCTGGGTTTATGAAGCTTCGCTGTCATAAGAAGTGAGATGAGCATCTACATATAAAATAATGCACAATGCATGCCAACTTTTTAAAACGAAGTTTTTTTAAGCTTACTCTTTTGGCTTCGCTCTCATCTCTCGGTTTTACACATAATTTTCCTTCTTGGAAAGAAATCCCCCTAACATTAAAGAATTCACTAATGTGGTGCCTGTATCTTATCTTGCTATTTTGTCGCAGTTTAGAGACAGCATAAAACAGTTATTTATATTCCCTTATAAATCAACAAGTAAAATGTCTCCTTTTGACGACACCAATATAATGAATTGTATCTATTTTACGACACAGGCTAGTTAACCTGCTAAATTACAAATAAAAACAAGCAATTAACCATAGCCAATCATTATTGAAGAAACAACACTAAGTAGACTTTAAACAATTCAGGTTATAACTAGGCGACAAGTGAAGATATACCGATGAGTATACACAAATATGTGATTCTAGGAGACTAACGCAGACAACAACGCGATGGGTCAAAGTGTGATGATTATAAAGCATAAAAAGCAAAAAACCCATCGGTTAAGACGGGTTTCTTTAAATTGGTCGGCGAGAGAGGATTCGAACCTCCGACCCACTGGTCCCAAACCAGTTGCGCTACCAAGCTGCGCTACTCGCCGAAATTTTGTAGTGCTTATTACATTTCTTCGTGGTGCGAAAGGGGGGACTTGAACCCCCACGTCCATAGGACACTAACACCTGAAGCTAGCGCGTCTACCAATTCCGCCACCCTCGCAATGTCACAAAAAAATGGGGTGGCTAATGGGACTCGAACCCACGACAACTGGAATCACAATCCAGGGCTCTACCAACTGAGCTATAGCCACCATAACTTCACTTTTTTCAAAGCGTTGCTATATTACTACATACAACGTCATTTTGCCAACCGTAGCGAAGCGCTAAAACTGGTGCGCCCGACAGGATTCGAACCTGAGACCTCTGCCTCCGGAGGGCAGCGCTCTATCCAGCTGAGCTACGGGCGCTTAACGCCGTTGCGGGAGAGGATAGTACGGATTTATCCTCCCGCTGTCTAGTCCTTTTTGAAATAAAAATATCGATTGCTTGCCTTTTATCCATTTCGCTGAGAAAGAGAGCATATTTACCCTCTTTTTCACTGTACGACTAATAAAAATCCGTCGAAGCACCACCACTAAATTTTTGCATTGCGGCTATTGAACAGGCGAATAATGAAATAAAGCAGTGAAACGCCCCCTAAAAAGATAGCACCAACGATTAAAGATAAACGGGTGTCTGGATTAATCGCCATCCCAACTAATACGCAGGCTAAAAATAACAAGGTCGCATAGTTAACCCATGGAAAAAGGATCGATTTGAAAGGATGCCCAATAAGCTTTTCTTTGTTTTGTTGGCGAAAACGGATTTGGCTAGTCAATAGCACTAACCAAGGCACCATACCTGGTAACACACTCGCACTATAGACATACACAAAGACTTTTTCTGGATTCGGTATGATGTAATTCAAGCTAGAACCCGCCACTAAACAGAGAATAGTAAAGCCAACGCAACGTGCTGGTACGCCATTTTTCGTTAATTTCAATAATGACTTAGGTAATTGCTTATTTTGCGCTAAGGCATATAGCATTCGCCCACCACTATACATGCCACTATTGCAACCAGATAACGCCGCAGTTAACACCACAAAGTTAATTACAGCGGCTGCGGACACAATCCCCACTTTCGCAAACGTAAGAACAAATGGGCTACCTTGTGAACCCACTTCCGTCCACGGAAAGAGTGTCACAACAATAAAAATAGCACCCACATAAAAAATTAATATGCGCCATAAAATATTATTGATCGCTTTTTTTAATGTAACTTGAGGATTTTTCGCTTCACCTGCCGTGATCCCAACTAATTCAACCCCTTGATAAGAGGCCACAACGATACACAACGCAAATAAGAAACCTTTCCAACCCCCTGCAAAGAAACCACCATGTTCAGTGAGGTTTGCTAGCCCAATCGGTTCAAAATTATTACCAAGGCCAAAAAAAATCAGCCCTAAGCCAATTAAAATCATAACTACAATTGTGGTCACTTTGATCATGGCAAACCAGAACTCAAGCTCTCCATACAGCCGAACAGCAGCTAGGTTAGCTAATGCGACTAATACCACGGCAATAATGGCAAAAATCCATTGAGGCACGTCAGGGAACCAATATTCAGCATATACGCCAATGGCAGTGATCTCTGAGATACCAACGGCCACCCACATGAACCAGTAGCCCCACGCAGTGAGACATCCCCAAAACGGACTTAAGTATTTATAACCAAACGAAGCAAAAGAACCGGTTACAGGCTCAAGAAATAGCATTTCCCCCATTGAACGCATAATGAAGAAAACAAAAATTCCTGCGATGATATAAGCCAGTAAGACAGAAGGCCCAGCCCATTTTAGTGTACTGGCCGACCCCATAAATAACCCAACGCCAATAGTCCCACCGAGCGCAATCAGCTCGATATGCCGTGCTTCTAACCCACGTTGAAGCCCTTGCTGTGGATTTCCCATACATACCCCTGTCAAAATTAGATATTTAAAATGCAGTTTTAATTGAAACTCAGTTAGTAATAATCACTGCAATTATTTGAAAAGCATCAATTAGGCGATTAAAAAAATGCCATAGCCGCAAGATTAAGCACAAACTGGTGCGAATATGATTATTTTTGAGGGATTATAGAAATATTTGAAGAAAGAGACCAGTCATTCGGAGAATTCAGACCGCAAGCAAGGGATTAGGCCTACTTGCGGCCAGTAAAATACATCGATAATAACGATAAAAATCAAATCACTATAAAAATTAAAGCTTACCGCCGTAATAGTAACCTAAAAATTTCAGTAATTTAAACTGGCGAGTAATACGGGAAGGCTGAGATAGTAAGCGATACAACCATTCCAACCCTAAGTTTTGCCAAACTTTCGGTGCACGTTTTACATGCCCTGTAAACACATCATAAGTCCCCCCAACGCCCATATATAAGGCATCTGGGTACAC
Source organism: Providencia sp. PROV040 (assembly GCF_032706145.1). Taxonomy (NCBI): domain Bacteria; kingdom Pseudomonadati; phylum Pseudomonadota; class Gammaproteobacteria; order Enterobacterales; family Morganellaceae; genus Providencia; species Providencia sp. PROV040. The sequence continues at coordinate 4,555,843 of NZ_CP120530.1, forward strand.
ACTTCGGCAATCTCGCATAAAAATTTCTTGTTTCGGGGACCCCATCGCAACAGTGACAATTTTGGCACCACTTGCACGAATACGTTCGAACAATGCACTTCGCTCTTCAGCAGTAAAATAGCCGTTTTGCGAACCTACAATGTTCACATTCCACTGCGAGCGTAGCTTGCTTTCAGTTTGCTCTAGAATTTCTGGTTTGCCACCCACTAGGAAAACTGGCGTACCTTCTTTACCGGCCCGTTCCATTAACCCTTCCCACAAGTCAGCACCAGCCACGCGGGAAACTTCAGCTTGGGGGTATTTACGACGAATAGCACGGACAATACTAATTCCGTCAGCATATAAATATTCGGCTTGGCCTAGTAACGTATTTAAAGCCGTATCTTGTTCAGCGATCATCACTTTTTCTGCATTAATCGCAACGAGTGTTCCCGTTTTCGTTTCCCCACCAGCAAATAAGTAGTCTAAAAAATGGGCCATATTTTTAAAGCCCCAAATATTATGACCACGAATACTATATTGTGGAATAGATGGCTGTGTAACGGATGAAGACTGAGTTGATGACGATTCCATGATACTCCTTTAGCGGCTTTCACGCTGTTGGCTTCTTAAAAAAGAAACTGTTTTTGTGCGAATAAGCCCTGCACTTTCAAATAACCAATACAGTAATTTTGCTAATACCAGACACAGTCCAAATATTAAGCAGAAGAAAACCACCCGTGAGACGAAAGAATCCACGCCTTCACGCGCTAAAACAATGATGTTAAAAATGGCACCAAAACAAAATGCCTGCATAATGGCGGCCTTATAGCGATTCGGTTCTTTCAGGCTCATGCCATAGATCCAATCAAACCATTTGATGATAAGCCCCACAACTATGGCTCCGAGTGGTATAAAAATCACCCCACCCATCACCACCAATGAACCAATCAGTGTGGGGGAAATTGCCAGTCCAGAATGGTTGTTTAGTACTTCCCACGTAAAATAGTTGGCGGAATTCAATACCGTATCTGGGCGTTCTGGCCAAACCCAAGAAGGAATAAAAACATAAAAGTCACGGATAATCGGCGCTAGGCCTTGAAAGTCCATCTCATCATAGTGGCTTAGCAGTAATGCTAAGTTTTCCCACGGGGAGAATGTGTCCCGTGTTAAATACAAGAAAGTGTAATACGCTTCGGCACCACTGACATCTAGCCCATAGCGCTTTAAGGCTAACCAGAACATACCTACAATACTTGCGACCCCGGCTGCAGCTAGCATCCACAGCGTAATCCAACCCCTGACAATCCCAATAAATAAGAATAGTGCGAAAGCAATAATAATGTTCGCTCTGGTTCCTCCAACGATAACATAGGTCAAGAAACCAAATGCAACGGTACTAACGAGGAAGAAAATCCAACGTTTCTGTGTCGGTCGCAAGAAATAAACAATCAACATTGCCGGTATGAAGAAATAGAAAAAGCGTTTTAATGCCACGCCAGAAACTTGGCTGGAGAATATTTGGCTATAGGATTTTAGCTTAAACAGCAAAAAACCGTTCTGCATGAAAAAGATACCTACTGTCACGACTGCAATCAGTATCAATAACAGACAGGTTAGATTCGTTTCCACTTTGTTCATGCTAAACAACGCACGCCGTGGTGCGTCTGGTTGCCTAGAAAGCCGTGTTTTATAAGCAACATAATAAATCGCATAAAAACTGGTAGCCGCTAGTTGGGCGTAAAGTAAGTAATCCGCTTTCACAACCGCAACATCAAATTGGAACACTAACGCACAAGTTAATGGAAAACCAAAGTAAAACGTCAATAAATACAACATTGAAAAGAAAATATTGAAGTTAAACCGAGCACGTAAAAACTCTTTGTACAACAAAGTACCAATAAAAATAATTGATATCAGGTAGACCAGTGCTAAGCCACCTAACTCCGTCAGTGTCATGCTCGCTCCTCCACGGCACTGAGAACGGCTTTCCAGCCTTCAGTAAAGTTAGGAGCAAAAAATTCGATATGCTGTTTATCTAATAAGCTCATTTGGCGCTGAGCTTCATCCACCAGCGGTATCGTCAGGTTGTCACCATAGAAAAATACAGGGACATTTTGAGCAGTTAAATCCTGCCAAAATGTATTTTGACGACTGATCACAAATGGAATACCAAATTGGATTAACAAACAAACCGTACCAACACCTTGCTGGCGATTAAAAATAAAATAGCCAAGATCACAGGATTTGAGCAAATTAAGGTACTCGCTAAACTCCATGCGCTCTTTCAGAATTTCTACTTGCCCTGAAGTAAACTCACTATTTGCAGCCTGTTCGACTTGTTCAATATAGCCTTGGTTATTTGCAGGATAGCCCATTGGGACAATAACCTTAACCTCATCACCAAATTGCTGTTTAATCGCACTCAGCGCCTCTACATGACGATTAGAACGGTCACCTGAGTTACCCAACAAAATAGTCAGTTGAGAGCCTTCACGTGCCTTAGGCTCGCTAATTGTCAATGCGGGGTCCATTCGTGTTGGAAAATACAACACAGTGGCAGGCACTTTAGGGTTCGACTGGTGGAAATAGCACAAATCCCCACGTGTTGCACACACATGCCCTACTTTTTTCTGCGCTAAACGACGCAAAATATAGAATAACTTAAATTTTAGAGAGCTAGATTCTTCATAGAGGTCAGCTCCCCATATATGCCACCAAAACTGATGGGATTTGATTTGACCAAATAATAGCGCTAACCAAATAGGGGCGTTGAATTGCCCATGAAAGAAAAAGCGAGTACGGCGGTCTGCCTTGGCACGCTGTATAACACTATTAGCAATGGCCTGTTTATTCGCAAAAACATCTATTTTTAGCTGAGGATAAGCGTCAGCAAGCTGCGCATCATCGCTTACCACCATAAAATGCGGCGTTGATGACGAAGCCATTTCTTGGCAAATGACGTCATTAAAAAACGTCAGTACCGTCTGGTTGTGGTGTGGGAGATTCGATCCCAGTACATGTATTAAGGTTGTCATGCTCGCCTACGGTAAATCAAAAATACGCAACAACATAAGGTAAAATAGACAATATAAGTGGCCATATAAGCCTGAGTTGCACCTACTGCACCATGTTCAGGGATAAGCCAATGGGCAAAGCCCGTTAATAATAAAAATTGACTCACTTCAGTGAGGACATAAAAACGCAATGCGGCTTTGGCAATGACCAAATAGCCAAATACGTAAGCCCCCACTTTCAATACATCACCGACCAACTGCCATGCAAACAGGTCTCTCATCCCTGTAAATTCTTTTGAGAACAGCAACCAAATCGCGAAATCACGTAGTAACCAAACTGTAAAACTCACAACGGCAACGGCAGGTAAAACAAATTTCAATGCCTTAACAATCTCTGCGGAAATTTCATTTTTATGCTGCAAACGCGATAGCGTCGGCAATAAATACACTGAAAATGTCGCGGTAATAAACTGCAAATAGGCATCTGAAATGGTGGTCACACCGGTCCATAGCCCCACTTCATCCCAACTATAGGTTTGGGCGAGCAGATTTCGCATCATGATATAAGCGACTGGCAGTGTGACTGCGGTTAGCATCGCCATGACCGTAAATTTGCCTAAATTAGTCGCAATCGCTTTGTCCCATGCTGGCTTCAATGACGATAACGCAAATTGCTTGCGCTTAATTATCATCCCAGCCGCAGGCAGTACTACTAGCGCAGGGACTAATGCTAACCCTGCTAATGCACCTTCATACCCGCCAACTAGATAGCATAAATAATAAGCTATTACACCAATTACACTACCAAAAATAATGGCTAATGCGTTTGCTGATGCGTCTCGGTAACCCTTCAAAATAGCCAGAAAATAGTTCGCATACGCGATACCCATTTGAATTAAGGCGACTATTTGAATAACTGAGCTGTATTTTTCACTATCAAATAACGCCATGCTAATTGGCGCACTACAAAGTAAAAAGATAAGCGCAAGTAGCGCTGAAAATCCTAGAATAATCGTCGATGAAGTTCCCAGAACCGCACGTAATTTTTGTGGGTCTTGGTGGTGCTCTGCAACATATTTTGTGACACCATTGAAAATCCCTGCACCAGATAACACCCCTAGTACAGTAATCAATTGGCGGAAGTTACCCGCCAGCCCCACACCGCTGGGCCCAAATGAGACTGCAAACAACTTAACGATTAACAGGCCTACCCCGATTTTAATCAGGGTAGAGCCAGCAGTCCAAACCGATGCTTTAGCAAGAGACATTAGGCAAAGAACGCTTTGATTCGCTCAATGACTGTCTGCTGCTCGTCATCAGTCATGTTGTAGAACATCGGTAAACGCACTAAGCGGTCACTTTCTGATGTCGTGTATTTATCTTCACCATGGAAACGGCCAAACTCAATACCTGCCGGGCTAGTGTGTAATGCAACGTAGTGGAATACCGTCAAAATGCCATGAGATTTCATGTAATCATTGAATTCGGTACGCTCTTCGATATCTTTAAGTTTGATGTAGAACATATGGGCATTATGTTTTAAGCCTTCTGGCACAGTTGCTAGGACTAAACGTCCCGCATCAACCAATGGCTGCAACGCTTCATCATACCGTTTCCATAGTAGTAAACGGCGCTCATTAATTTTGTCGGCTTCTTCTAACTGTGCCCATAAGTAAGCCGCTTGCAAATCAGACAACAGGTAGCTTGAGCCGATATCACGCCATGTGTATTTATCGACTTGACCACGGAAAAATTGGCTACGGTTCGTTCCTTTTTCACGGATCACTTCAGCACGGCTAATCAAGTCTTTATCATTGATAAGCGTTGCCCCACCTTCACCGCCTGAAGAATAGTTTTTAGTTTCATGGAAGCTATAACAGCCAATGTGGCCGATAGTCCCCAGTGCTTTGCCTTTATACGTCGACATCACACCTTGTGCCGCATCTTCAATCACGAATAAATCGTGTTTTTTCGCGATAGCCATAATGGTGTCCATCTCGCAAGCAACACCTGCATAATGGACTGGAACGATGGCACGCGTACGTTCAGTGATTGCGGCTTCAATTTTAGTTTCATCGATATTCATGGTATCCGGACGGATATCAACAAACACGATTTTAGCGCCACGTAATACAAATGCGTTAGAGGTTGATACAAAAGTAAAGCTTGGCATGATGATTTCATCACCCGGCTTAGTATCAATCAGGATCGCCGCCATTTCTAATGAGGCCGTACAAGATGGCGTTAACTGCACTTTCGGGCAATTAAACCGTTTTTCCATCCATTCTTCACAACGTTTCGTGAAGCCACCGTCACCACACAGTTTGCCACTTTCCATGGCTTGTCTCATATACTCTAATTCAGTACCTACAACTGGTGGTTTATTAAATGGAATCATGTTGTCCCCTGTATAACCAATAAGCGGTACTGGCAATTGCTGCACCGCTACGTGAATAAAGATTTAATGCCGCAACATTACTGATTTGCGTGGCCACATTTAACTGTGTTTTTTGGTGTTCCACACACCAATTAAATGCTGCAGACATCAACTTACGCCCTACACCTTGCCCCTTCGCTTCTGGCATTTTCGCTAGTAGGCCAACCCGTGCTGTTTCTGCATCAAGATGCCGTAAACTCACAAAGCCCAATATCGCACCAGACGCGTCTTTAACTAGTAAACAAGTGTGATCAAACGTACCAAGTACTGATTTTTCTATCCACAACGCATAAAACTGACCGCTATCACCATCACGATACCAAGGTGCTCTAAAGCGGCTTTTGCTAAAGACAGACTCAGCGGCTTGCCGTAAAGTAGGAATATCATCCACTTGTGCGACAACAATGTGATCTTCCGCTGTTAAACCTGCCTTTAAATAAGCATTTTCTGTGCCAATAGTAAGAGCGAAATCGATTTCACCTTCAACAAATGAAAAACCCATACCAGCCAAATCATCAATCAGCTGCGTTTCAGACGCGGCGACTTTTGCTTGCACGATATCGTATTCATTTATTTGATAAGCAAGGAGGGGTTCGAGATTATCCCCCGTAAAATTCAACTTTGCCGTTGAGCGATGAAAAAATTCGCTCTCCCATGGCTGGCTCTCAATACTGGCGCGGACGGACACGTAATAAATCCTCTAAGTATTGCCCATAACCTGTTTTTTTCAGCTGTTGTGCTGAAAAAGCGACTTGCTCGTCTGTCAGCCAGCCGTTACGCCATGCTATTTCCTCTAAACAAGCAACTTTGAAACCTTGACGTTTTTCAACGGTTTGCACAAAAGTACCTGCCTCAATGAGGCTATCGTGGGTGCCTGTATCTAACCAAGCAAAACCACGACCGAGCAATTCAACGTTTAATTCGCCACGTTCTAAGTACATTTGGTTAATTGACGTGATTTCTAACTCACCTCGTTCAGAAGGCTTAACTTGTTTTGCAAATTCAACTACTTGTGAGTCATAGAAATACAGCCCTGTCACCGCCCAATTCGATTTAGGTTTAACCGGCTTTTCTTCAATCGACAGTGCTTTAAAATTATCGTCAAATTCCACGACACCAAAACGCTCAGGATCCATCACTTGGTAACCAAAAACTGTTGCGCCATTTACTCGTTTAGCAACAGATTTTAATTTTGGGCTAAATGAATGGCCGAAAAAGATATTGTCGCCCAATACTAAACAGCACGAATCACCGTTAATGAACTCTTCACCAATGATAAACGCTTGCGCAAGGCCGTCTGGTGATGGTTGTTCTGCATAGCTCAGCTCAATCCCAAACTCATGACCATCCCCTAATAAACGCTTAAACATCGGCAAGTCGTCAGGGGTAGAGATAATTAAAATCTCACGGACTCCCGCCAACATCAGGACTGAAAGCGGGTAGTAAATCATCGGCTTATCGTAGATAGGCAATAACTGTTTAGAAATACCGCGAGTGATAGGATGCAAACGCGTCCCCGACCCTCCAGCTAATATAATACCTTTCATACTATCACCTAATTTCCTAGACCTAGACGTTCGCCCGCATAGGAACCGTCTTGTACGCGGCGCCACCACGTTTCATTGTTCAAATACCACTGCACCGTTTTGCGGATACCTGATTCGAAGGTTTCTTGTGGCGCCCACCCCAATTCGCGCTCAATTTTCGCGGCATCAATGGCATAACGCATATCGTGACCCGGTCTGTCTTTCACAAACGTGATTAAGTCACGGTAGTGCGCCACACCTTGTGGCTTCTGCGGATGCAGCTCTTCAAGCAGCTCACAAATCGTTTCTACAACGTCAATATTACGGCGCTCGTTATGACCACCAATATTATAGGTGGTGCCAGGTTGCGCTGTTGTCGCAACTAAATGCAGTGCTCGTGCATGGTCTTCAACAAACAGCCAGTCACGAATTTGCTCACCTTTCCCATAAACAGGCAGAGGCTTACCCGCTAAAGCATTCAAAATAATTAAGGGGATCAATTTCTCTGGGAAATGATACGGCCCGTAGTTATTTGAACAATTGGTGATCATCGTCGGCAGACCATAGGTTCTTTGCCATGCACGAACCAAGTGATCGCTCGATGCTTTCGATGCGGAATAAGGGCTACTTGGCGCATAAGGCGTGGTTTCTGTGAAGAAACCATCAGGCCCCTCGAGGTCGCCATAAACTTCATCTGTCGAAATATGATGAAAACGGAAAGCCGCTTTTTTCTCATCATTCAGTGCAGACCAGTAATGGCGCGCCGCCTCTAACAATGTGTAAGTTCCCACAATGTTGGTTTCGATAAATGCCGCAGGGCCATCAATTGAACGGTCAACATGGCTTTCTGCCGCTAAATGCATAACGGCATCGGGTTGGTATTTTTCAAAAACGGCATCTAATGCAGCTCTATCACAAATATTCACCTGCTCAAAAGCATAGCGCGGGTTATTCGCAACCGTTGCAAGGGACTCTAAGTTACCTGCATAGGTTAAGCAATCCAGAACCACTGCGCTGTCGTCAGTGTTTTCAATAATATGACGAACAACAGCAGAGCCGATAAACCCGGCGCCTCCAGTGATTAAAATGCGTTTCAACGCCATACTCCTTTTGTATCCACAACCCATTTTTGTGGGATCGCAGAGCCTTGGATGCCTTTGAACATATTGTGGTCAACTAACATTAAGATCACATCCGCTTCATTAACGGCTTTTTCAATCGAAACTAGCTCAGAAATGCCTTTTAAAGAGGTCGGTAATTCATGGATGTGTGGCTCAACCGCATACGTTTTACCTGGGTTCCAGTTCGCTACCATTTTGGTGATGTGCATTGCTGGGCTTTCACGTAAATCATCAATATTAGGTTTAAATGACAGGCCGAAACAGGCAATGGTCACTTCACTGGCTTTTTTACCGGTTTCCACTAAGCAATCAGCCACTGCCGCTTTCACTTGGTCAACAACCCAAATTGGTTTGCCATCATTGACTAAACGAGCGGTATGAATGAGGCGTGATTGTTTTGGATTTTGCGCAACGATAAACCATGGGTCAACCGCGATGCAGTGCCCACCAACACCTGGGCCTGGTTGCAAAATATTAACGCGTGGATGACGATTCGCGAGGCTGATTAACTCCCACACATTGATGTCTTGTTCCGCACAAATTAATGATAATTCATTCGCAAAAGCAATATTCACATCACGGAAGCTATTTTCCGTTAACTTACACATTTCCGCAGTTCTTGAGTTAGTAATTACACACTCACCTTCAAGGAAAATATTGTATAGCTCACTTGCACGCAGAGAGGATTTTGGCGTCATACCACCAACAACGCGGTCATTTTTAATTAATTCGACCATCACTTGACCTGGTAACACACGCTCAGGGCAGTACGCTACATCGATATCGGCTTCTTCCCCTGCTTGATGAGGGAAGGTTAAATCAGGGCGAGCAGCTGCCATCCACTCTGCCATTTGCTCTGTTGTTCCTACTGGCGATGTAGACTCAAGGATGACTAAATCCCCTTTCTTCAGCACCGGAGCAACAGACTCAGCTGCAGCACGTACATACGCGAGGTCAGGTTCGTGCTCGCCTTTAAATGGCGTAGGCACAGCAATCAGATAAGCATCTGCAGGTTGCGGCTTAGTAAAAGCTTTCAGATGGCCTTCTTCAACCGCCTTTTTGACCACGATATCCAGTTCTGGCTCCACGATGTGGATTTTACCCTGGTTAATAGTATCAACGGCATGTTGGTTAACATCGACACCAACCACTTGTTTTTTACGTGATGCAAAGGCTGCTGCTGTTGGTAAACCAATATAACCAAGGCCAATAACAGAAATAGTTTCAAAACTCATAATTTCACCTGATTACTTTTCAATGCTGCAAGAATACGCTGACATGCATGACCATCCCCATAAGGGTTATGTGCGCGGCTCATTTCGTGATACTCCGCGTCATCTGTCAGTAACCGATTAACTTCTTTCACAATTTTTTGTGTATCTGTTCCCACAAGACGAACAGTACCTGCATCAACAGCTTCTGGTCGTTCTGTGGTATCTCTCATCACCAAAACAGGCTTACCGAGAGAAGGCGCTTCCTCTTGAATACCACCTGAGTCTGTTAGAATTAAATAAGCATGGTTCATCAAATAAACAAACGGTAGGTAGTCTTGAGGGCTAATTAAAATAATATTATCAATATCATGCAGTATACGTTTAACAGGCTCACTCACATTTGGATTTAAGTGAACTGGATATACGACTTGCACATCGGGATGCGCTTGTGCAATTTCTGCTAAAGCGTGACAAATACGTTCAAAGCCACCACCAAAACTTTCTCGACGATGGCCCGTGACTAAAATCATTTTTTTATTTGGGTCGATAAATGGGTAATTTGCAGCCAATTTCTCCATCATATGCTGGTCGCTCATGACTTTATCACGTACCCACAATAACGCATCAATTACGCTATTACCGGTGACAAAAATATGGCTGTCAGGGATAGATTCTTTTAACAAATTTTGGCGTGAATTTTCAGTTGGCGCGAAGTGATACATCGCTAAATGGCCAGCAATCTTACGGTTTGCCTCTTCAGGCCATGGAGAATACAGGTTTCCTGTACGTAATCCCGCTTCAACATGCCCTACTGGTATACGATGGTAAAATGCCGCAAGGCTAGTTGCCATCGTTGTAGCTGTGTCGCCATGAACAAGAACAACATCCGGTTGAAAATCAGCAAAAACGCTTTTCAACCCTTCAAGAATACGACAAGTGATATCAGTTAAATCTTGCCCTGGCTTCATAATATTGAGATCGTAATCTGGAATGATCTCAAACAGTTTCAGTACTTGATCTAGCATTTCACGATGCTGTGCCGTAACACAAACTTTAGCTTCAAAGTCTGTATCTTCAGCCAATGCATGAACCAGTGGTGCCATTTTAATAGCTTCAGGTCGTGTGCCGAATACAGTCAATACTTTCACAGTGACTCTCTTATATTTATCTTTCGCAGTGAGCTGCTTTGTATAATCTTAATAACTTTATATGCCACTGGAAAATTCGCCAGTGGCTTATCCCAAAATCAAGATGGGCGGCGGCGAGCAAGTACCACTCCGGCACCTACTAACATCCCTATGGCTCCCCATAGAACCATCATAAAGGCTCGACGAGGACTATCGCGTTTAACGGGCTCTTCAGGAGTACGTAAATAGCGATATGCTTGAAAATTATCTTGGAGGGTAGGCCCGACGCTCAATGTTGATAACATGGCAATATTTTGGTCGTAATCACTGTCGTGATCGGGGCCGGTTGCTTTCAATGTTTCAATTTGTGCTTGTAATAAAGGGGCACCTAGCATAAACATTTTTGAATCTGGGATTTCATCCACAGGTGTTGCGCTTTGGTTACGTACAATACCTTGTTTTTCTGCAACTTTTAATGCTTGTTCCAGTGCATTCAAACGTCGCTCATAAGCGGCCTTGGCCACCATATCTTCACGTTTAACTAATGCCTTCATGGATTGCATTTTCGTTGCCCAAGTGCCTTTAATTTCATCATTTAGATTCGTTGTGGCACGTTGGTTAGCAAACTGAGTGTATTGACGCAGCAACTGGTTCGCATCTGCGGAAGTTTCCGCCACTAACTTAATGCTATCGGTTAAATTTTTGACTTCATCTGCTGGCGTAAACTCAATATCATTGATGAGCTCATCCAATAATGCGGCATCTGCTTTAGGATCATTCTCTAAGCGCTGCTTATAGTAATCCGTATTTAGCCAAAATTGACGACGTGTATCATAAGAGCCAAGCTGCTTTGTGAATTCTTGATAAGCTTCTTTTGCAATTGTCGGTAATTGCCCTTCTTGCCCCGTAGTATTAATACGGGAATCGAGGTTGCGCAGAAATTGCTGCTGAGAATAGTAACTTCCCAGATTATTGACGGTTGGTAAATCCGTAATTGCTGTCGCACTCCACTTCGGCTGCATAAAATAGGACGCTCCCAAGGCAATTGCTGCAAAAATAACGGCAAATGCAACGATCCAAATTTTACCTTGCCACAGTGAGCGACATAAACCACGGATATCCAATTCCGGCTCTATTGGCGATTGATGCTGACTCGGTTGTGTTTCTGAGTTATTCACTGCACAGAACCTCTATTTTCGTTTTGTCGTTACCGTACTGCTCCTCTACGTGCTCTACGTCTCACTCGCTTAATAAAACGGGCGACTTTCCAAGCTCGTTTGATGCAGTAACCATACATCATAAATACAAGCAAAAATAATGCCAACATTACCCATTCAGGTACAAATGTTAAGTGTTCACCAATAATACCGACACATGCTAAAGCGGCCGCTGATAGTGTAATCAGTACAAATGCCCCTTTTGGTGTAAAACCAGAACGCATAATTAAATGATGAATGTGCTGGCGATCGGGTGAAAATGGGCTCATCCCTTTACGAATTCGACGATACATAATGGCAACCATGTCCATTAGCGGGATCGCAATAATCCATAAAGCGGTAACTGGGTTAATCGGATGTACTTCTTCTTGGGTCGAAGCCACAAGGATCCAAATAATAGTGAACCCAATCAGCGTACTTCCCGCATCTCCCATGAAGACTTTAAAACGACGGCCTAGCACACCTAAATTAAGAAGAATATAAGGAAGGATAGCTGCAATAAAGGCAAAACACCAAAATGCTAACGCATAGTTACCGTTTTGATATAGCAAAAAGCCGAGAGCGCCAAAAGAAACAGAAGATAAGCCACCGAGTAACCCATCAATGCCATCAACCATGTTAAAAGCATTAATTGCTGCCCATACTGCAAATAGGGTAACGATATAACCGAATGGACCCAGTACCAGTTCCCATGGGCCAAAGGCATGACCGAGTGAATCAAGTTTCAACCCTGCCGCTGTCATCATAACAACCGCAACGATCGCTTGAATACCAGCCCTTAGTTTCACACTGATGTCAAACCTATCATCTAATGCGCCAATAAAGACTAATAACCCTGCACAAGCGATATATAGCCACTTATGAGGGATATATTCTCCGGTAATATAAAACGCAAAACAGATCCCAAAGAAAACGGAAATTCCCCCAACAAGAGGAACTAATCCTACGTGTTTCTTTCTGAAATTAGGTTTATCAACTAACCCGATTTTTATTGCAACAACTCGAGCCAGAAAAATAAAAACTAATGAAAACAAGAAAACGTAGAAGAGATTGGTTACAAAGTGTATGGTGTCCACTGTTTGACTCTCTTAATCTTTATATTTAACTTTCAAAACTAATTTTTTAGCGAATGCAGATAAACCAGCATACGCCAATGCATTATCATCTTGGTACTAAAATTCGCTATAAGACGAATCTTTATTCATAAAGAGATCCCTGTAACATTATTAGTTTTTACACTTTATTAGTGTGTTTGATTTAATAACGAAACATCCCGTAATTTTATACTGAATAGCTGCAATATGCATGCCATAAAAGCAATACTCTAAAGTTGAGTTAATCGATTGATGTTTAAATAGGCGCTTGATGATTAAATAATAAAGTGGCGAAAATAAATTTAACGCTAATCACAAAATAAATATTTTCATAAATTTGTCTTTTGATTCAATCAATTAAAGAATATTCGTTAGTATTTCCTATCGTTTATTATTAATTTTTTAATAAAAACTCCATCTGTTACCCAATGCTATTTATAAATGAACCAAATAAAACATGTTCTTAATTTATTGAAAATAAATCAGTAAAATATTAAACCTGCTTAATATGGTAGGCTTTAATTTTTATACACAACTATCGAGTATGAAAACAAAAAAAAGGTGCCATAACAGGCACCTTTTTTATAATACGCAGAGAACCTTAACGGTTACGCTCTTTTCATAAAATCAAAGAACTCTTCGTTGGTTTTTGTCATCGCTAACTTACTGATGAGGAACTCCATCGCATCGATTTCGCCCATTGGGTGAATAATCTTACGTAGGATCCACATTTTTTGTAACTCATCTTGCGATGTAAGTAACTCTTCTTTACGCGTACCTGAACGGTTGTAGTCTATTGCAGGGAAAACACGTTTTTCTGCAATCTTACGAGATAGGTGCAGTTCCATGTTACCTGTACCTTTAAACTCTTCGTAAATAACTTCATCCATCTTAGAACCAGTATCAACCAGTGCAGTTGCAATGATTGTCAGGCTTCCACCTTCTTCAACATTACGAGCAGCACCGAAGAAACGTTTTGGACGGTGTAATGCGTTAGCATCCACACCACCGGTTAATACTTTCCCAGAGGAAGGTACAACCGTGTTATATGCACGAGCTAGACGCGTAATAGAGTCGAGTAAAATGATAACGTCTTTTTTATGTTCAACTAGACGTTTCGCTTTTTCAATCACCATTTCAGCGACTTGGACGTGACGTGCTGCAGGCTCATCGAAAGTTGAAGCAATAACTTCACCTTTAACCAAACGCTGCATTTCTGTCACTTCCTCAGGACGTTCATCGATCAACAGAACCATCAGAACGCAATCAGGGTAATTGTGTGCAATATTCGCTGCAATATTTTGCAGTAACATTGTTTTACCAGCTTTCGGTGGAGCCACAATCAGGCCACGTTGACCACGACCGATTGGAGCCGCTAAGTCTAGTACACGAGCAGTTAAATCTTCAGTTGAACCATTACCACGTTCCATGCGCAGACGACGGTTTGCATGTAATGGAGTGAGGTTTTCGAAAAGAATTTTACTGCGGGCATTTTCAGGTTTGTCGTAATTAACTTCGTTGACTTTCAGGAGGGCAAAATAACGTTCACCTTCTTTAGGAGGACGAATTTTTCCTGAAATTGTGTCACCTGTACGTAGGTTAAAACGGCGGATTTGGCTAGGAGAAACGTAGATATCATCAGGACCTGCGAGGTAAGAACTGTCTGCTGAACGGAGGAAACCAAATCCATCCTGCAATATTTCCAGTACGCCATCGCCGAAAATATCTTCGCCACTTTTCGCATGCTGCTTCAAAATAGAGAAAATAATATCCTGCTTTCTCATACGGGCTAAGTTCTCTAGCCCCATGTTTTCGCCTAACGTAATCAATTCTGATACTGGCGTATTTTTTAATTCGGTAAGATTCATAATGGTGGGTTCTTTAACTCGGGGTAATTCTCGAACTATGAACGTAAATTGACGGCAGCTTACTATTAAGTGCCAGTTTAACTTTATACTGCCCTGTTGCTCACTAATTTTTACCAAAAGCAAACAACAATGCAAAAAAATCTTGTGCTAGCCATTACTAAGATTGCTCTAACATTTGACTGCAACTCATCTTGATGATGTGTGACATATTATTAGAAACACACACAATATTAGCAATAGTTTTTTGTACATTTAGGACAACATCCATCCCAATATCGCAAAATTAATGTCAGATTAGCATTAAAAAACACATAATTGCTAAAGACTAACCTTGTCCCACTTCGTTTTTATATCCCTATGATATAAAAATATTGAATTTCATTGCGTTCGCTTATGCGCTATCTTTAATTCATATGAGAGATGCATTGAAACCGAAGATATTGAATACTGCTATAACTCAATGCCTAAACTTTCAATTTTCATATTTAAAATCATTACGCCATCAGTTTTTTGATCAATAACAATCATCACAATACTGAACTAACAAGCTAGATATGTAAGATAAGAGCAATGGAATACAAGGTAATTCATATGGGTGCTATACGAGGAATGACGATAACTTATCATGCTTAAGTGAAGACGTCTAGCGGCTCTCTAGATAAAATAGATATACCGCTAAACGTTTTAGCTTACATATAACGATAACTTACAGATTTTCGTCTAAAAATTCTTTCAGTTGCGTTTTTGATAATGCCCCAACTTTCGTTGCTGCGACTTCACCATTTTTGAATAAAAGCAAGGTCGGGATACCACGAATTCCATATTTTGGAGCGGTAGCAGGGTTTTCATCAATATTCAGTTTTGCGATGGTCAGTTTGCCTGTATATTCTTCAGCAACTTCATCAAGAATAGGCGCGATCATTTTACAAGGACCACACCATGCTGCCCAAAAATCGACGAGAACAGGTGAACTTGCGTTCAGAACTTCAGTTGCAAAACTTGCATCAGTTATATGTATAATTTTATCGCTCATGTTGTACTCCAAAGGATCATCTTTTGCAGACTTAGTGTAACATTATTGGCAGCAGTATGCTTTATTTCAAAAGATACACTTTCGTAAACCAACCGTTAACTGATATTCTAACATACTATGAGTAAAGCACACTTGACAGAAAAGAAGTTTTCCGACTTCGCATTGCACCCTAAAGTCATTGAAGCTCTGAATAAAAAAGGCTTCAATTTTTGCACGCCTATACAGGCGTCCACCTTGCCTTTTACTGTCGAAGGCAAAGACGTGGCGGGTCAAGCGCAAACTGGTACAGGTAAAACGTTAGCTTTTTTAACGTCTACATTCCATTATTTATTAACTCACCCCGCTATTGAGGGTAAAAAAGCGAATCAGCCTCGTGCGCTGATTATGGCACCGACACGCGAACTCGCGGTACAAATTTATTCGGATGCGAAAGAGCTAGCTGAGTACACTGGCCTGAAAATGGGGCTAGCTTACGGTGGTGACGGCTATGATGAGCAGCTTAAGGTTTTACAAAACGGTGTTGATATCCTTATTGGTACAACAGGCCGTTTAATCGACTACGCGAAACAAGGCCATGTCGACTTAAGTGCAGTTCAAGTTGTGGTACTTGATGAAGCCGACCGCATGTATGACCTTGGTTTTATTAAAGATATTCGCTGGATTTTCCGTCGTATGCCAGGTGCTGCAGAAAGGCTTAATTTGCTGTTTTCTGCAACTTTATCTTACCGAGTAAGAGAATTAGCTTTCGAGCAAATGAATAACCCTGAATATGTTGAGGTCGAACCTTTACAAAAAACAGGTCACCGTATCAAAGAAGAGTTATTTTACCCTTCTAATGAAGAAAAAATGCGCTTACTCCAAACGCTTCTTGAAGAAGAGTGGCCAGAGCGTTGTATTATTTTCGCCAATACAAAACACCGTTGTGATGATATTTGGGCGCATTTAGCTGCTGATGGTCATCGTGTAGGTTTGTTGACCGGCGATGTCGCACAAAAAAAACGACTGCGTATATTAGAGCAATTCACACAAGGCCATTTAGATATTTTAGTGGCAACTGATGTTGCAGCTCGTGGTTTACATATTCCATCAGTCACTCATGTATTTAATTACGACTTACCTGATGACTGTGAAGATTACGTACACCGTATTGGTCGTACTGGTCGTGCTGGTGAAAGTGGAAACTCAATTAGCTTAGCCTGTGAAGAATATTCACTTAACCTGCCTGCTATTGAAGAATATATTCAACACTCAATCCCTGTTAGTAAGTATAACAGTGATGCATTATTGAGCGATTTACCGGCACCAAAACGCCGTCATCGCCCACGTCCTGGAGGCCAGCGCCGTAATTCAAATTCGCAGCGTCGCCACAATGGCCCACGTAACAACCATAAACGTCCAGGCTGAGTAAAAACGATATGCTGAAATCTTCTTCTCTTTATGCCGCCATCGATTTAGGCTCAAACAGTTTTCATATGCTAGTCGTACGTGAAACCGCTGGTAGCATTCAGGTGATCTCTAGGGTTAAACGCAAAGTTCGTCTTGCTGCAGGATTAGATAACAACAACCTGCTTTCTGAGCAAGCAATGGAGCGAGGCTGGCAATGTTTACGCCTGTTTTCGGAACACTTACAAGATATTCCGAATACACAAATTCGTGTTGTCGCGACTGCGACTTTGCGTTTAGCTAAAAATGCCGATGTTTTCATCGAAAAAGCCAGTCAAATTTTAGGAAACCCTGTAAAAGTTATTCAAGGGGAAGAAGAAGCTCGCTTAATTTATCAAGGTGTTGCACATACAACTGGTGGGCCAGATCAACGCTTAGTGGTTGATATTGGTGGGGGAAGTACTGAACTTGTTACAGGTACTGGCGCAAAAGCGGAGCAACTCTATAGTCTTGAAATGGGTTGTGTGACTTGGCTTGAACGCTACTTTGGCGATAGAAGTTTAACCGAAGAAAACTTCTCAGCGGCTCAAGCCGCTGCACATAGTGTCATCGCCCCTATTGCAGAGTCACTCAAGACACATGGGTGGAAAATATGTGTTGGAGCATCCGGTACTGTACAAGCCATTCAGGAAATCATGATTGCCCAAGGCATGGATGAACTGATCACCCTTTCTAAGTTACAACAGCTTAAGCGCAAAGCCATTCAATGCCAAAAACTTGAAGAGCTTGAAATTGACGGCTTAACCTTCGAACGTGCCCTTGTTTTTCCAAGCGGCTTGTCTATTTTGATTGCTATCTTTGAAGCATTAGACATTGATAACATGACACTTGCTGGCGGAGCACTTCGTGAAGGGCTTGTCTATGGTATGTTACAGCTTCCTATTGAGCAGGATATTCGCGCTCGTACCGTTCGCAATATTCAACGGCGCTTCCAAGTCGATATCGAACAAGCTGGCCGAGTCCGTCAACTTGCAGAATATTTTTATTTACAAGTCGCGAAAGATTGGGGCTTAGATACACGCTGTCGTGATTTACTATCGAGTGCATGCGCCTTACATGAAATCGGCTTGAGTGTCGATTTCCGTAAAGGCCCCGAGCACGCGAGCTACCTCATAACACACCTTGATTTACCTGGCTTCACTCCAGCTCAAAAACGGTTACTTGCTGCATTATTGAAAAATCAGCAAGGCCCTATCGATTTAACACCATTAAGCCAACAAAATGCGCTACCCATACAGCATGCATATGATTTATGTCGTTTACTCCGCCTCGCCATTATTTTTGCGAGCCGCAGACGGGATGATACCTTGCCTGCATTAAGACTTAATGTGAATGCACAAAGGTTAACCATTACACTGCCTTATCGTTGGTTATCTGCTCACCCTCTACGAGCGGAAAATTTACAGCAAGAAGTTCAATGGCAGGGCTATGTGAATTGGGTTTTAGAGTTGGAAGAACGTAATAGTTCAAATTGATAATATATTCCACACTAGACCTACTCTAGTGTGGAAATTCAATTAGTTGTGGTTACTCACTTTTTTTATTTAGCCCTAAGCGCGCTTTAATATCGGCTAAAGCTGATTGCCCTTTCTGCATACGCTCCTGCGCACTAACCACTTTACGCTGTTGCTCCCATTGTAAATCATCTTGTGGCAATTCAAGGAGAAAACGGCTTAATTCGGGACGGATCAATTCACCATATTGACGACGCTCACGACAATGAGAAAAGAATAACTCTCTTTGCGCTCTTGTGATCCCTACATAAGCTAAACGGCGTTCTTCATCAATATTATTTTCATCAATACTGCTTTGATGTGGCAGCAGCCCTTCTTCCATACCGACCAAAAAAACATAAGGAAATTCAAGGCCTTTAGACGCATGCAACGTCATGAGTTGAACTTGGTCTGATTCTTCATCATCCTCACCACGCTCCATCATATCGCGCAGCGTAAAGCGTGTAACCACTTGGCTCAATGTCATTGGGTCATTGAGATCATCACCTTCCACCATTTCACTCATCCATGTGAACAATTGGTTGACGTTTTTCATTCGCATTTCAGCAGCTTTAGTACTGGTCGACGTTTCATATAACCAGCTTTCATAATCCATTTCGCGCAGTAAATCACGCACCGCAATTAAAGGTTCGCGTTCCGACGTTCTAACAATACTGTCCATCCAATGAGTGAAACGCTGTAATGCTTCTAATCCTTTACCTTGTAAAATTTGTTCAAGCCCTAGATCAAAGCTGGCTTGATATAAGCTTTTCCCTCGTTGGTTTGCCCATTCCCCAAGTTTTTGGATAGTTTTAGGACCAATCTCTCGTCGTGGAGTATTTACTATGCGTAAAAAAGCACTGTCATCTTCAGGGTTCGTCAATACTCGCAAATAAGCTAATAAGTCTTTAATTTCAGGGCGGGAGAAAAACGAAGTCCCCCCCGAAATGCGATACGGAATACGATTTTGCATCAACATTTTTTCAAAAATACGCGATTGATGATTACCGCGATACAAAATGGCGTAATCTTTATATTCCGTCTTATTAATAAAATGGTGTGCAATAAGCTCCCCAATCACTCTTTCGGCTTCATGGTCTTCATTGTTTGCCGTAAGAACCCGAAGTGGCGCTCCATATCCCAATTCAGAAAATAATTTTTTTTCAAATACATGAGGGTTATTGGCAATTAAAATATTTGCAGCCTTTAAAATTCGTTCAGATGAACGGTAATTTTGCTCAAGCTTAATGACATTTAACTTAGGGAAGTCCTGATTCAATAAAACCAAGTTTTGTGGCCTTGCGCCACGCCATGAATAGATTGACTGGTCGTCATCACCCACAACCGTAAACCTTGCTCGCTGCCCCACAAGCAATTTAACCAACTGATATTGGCTCGTATTGGTATCTTGATATTCATCCACCAGCAAGTAGCGAATTTTTTGCTGCCAGCGTTCACGAACTTCTTCATTTTGATATAACAACATGGTAGGTTTGCTGATTAAGTCATCAAAATCCAACACATTGCAACTTTTCAGATGAAGTTCATAGCGGCGATAACACTCGGCAAAATGATGCTCTTTCTCACTCCGTGCTTGGCCTATAACTTGTTGTGGCGAGATAAGATCATTTTTCCAATTAGAGATCGCTGAGATCAATTGTTTGAGTAAGTCTTTATCTTCTTCTAGCAAGTCAAAAGTGAGTTCTTTCAACAATGCCATCTGGTCTTGGTCGTCAAATAGCGAAAAGTTGGCTTTAATACCCAGCGCTTTATATTCACGCTTAATAATTTCCAAGCCTAATGTATGGAAGGTGGATATGATCAAACCACGCGCTTCTTTTTTACCCAAGGTTTGTGCCACGCGCTCTTTCATTTCCCGCGCCGCTTTATTGGTGAAAGTCACCGCTGCAATTTGCCGAGGCTGATAACCGCATTGGCGAATTAAATGCGCAATTTTATTGGTAATAACACGTGTTTTGCCTGACCCCGCCCCCGCCAATACAAGGCACGGGCCATCGACAAATTCAACTGCCTGCTGTTGGCTAGGATTCAATCGCATGGCTTATCTACATCACTCAGTTATTCAAAAAGGAATTCGCTACAGATTGTAGCAGAAACCGACCCAACTCTTGAGCAACGATCTTCTCTATTTATAAAAAACAAAAAACCACATCATCCATCCGAATAATGTGGTTTTGTTCTTTTTCTTTTATAACATCAATGCTTTTTTCTACACTATTGCAAGAGAAAACATGGTGATTATCCAAAGCATTTCGCGTTCTAGGTAGGAAGCAAATAAGATTATCCCAAGGAGCATACTAAAGTATGTGACTTGGGTAATCTTAAGAAGCTGACACCCCTAGAGCGTGAAAGGGGAAGGATAATGAGTTAGCCGACCGCAATCTTCTTCATATCCGTCATATAACCACGTAACGTCTTACCGATTTTCTCGATAGGATGGTTACGGATAGCTTCATTGATATCACGTAACTGTGCATTATCAGTACCATTATCGGCAACTGGTTTCGCTAAATCCCCTGCTTGTAACTTCGTCATGAAATCCTTCAGCATTGGCACAACTGCGAATGAGAATAGATAGTTACCATATTCTGCGGTATCAGAGATAACCACGTTCATTTCATATAAACGTTTACGAGCAATGGTGTTCGCAATCAGTGGTAATTCATGCAGTGATTCATAGTAAGCCGATTCTTCTAAGATACCCGCTTCTAACATCGTATCGAACGCTAATTCAACACCCGCTTTAACCATAGCAACTAACAAAACACCGTGGTCGAAGTACTCTTGTTCTGCGATTTTCCCTTCATATTCAGGGTAATTTTCAAATGCTGTTTTGCCTGTCTCTTCACGCCATGTCAGCAAGTTTTTATCATCATTTGCCCAGTCTGCCATCATGGTTGCAGAAAATTCACCTGAAATGATGTCATCCATATGTTTTTGGAACAATGGCGCCATAATGGTTTTCAGTTGCTCAGATAACGCATAAGCACGTACTTTCGCAGGGTTAGACAAACGGTCCATCATCAGCGTGATACCGCCCTGTTTCAGCGCTTCAGTGATAGTTTCCCAACCAAACTGAATTAATTTTCCTGCGTAGCCTGGCTCAACACCGTCTGCAACCATTTTGTCGTAACTCAGTAATGCACCCGCTTGCAGCATTCCACACAGAATAGTTTGCTCGCCCATCAGGTCAGACTTAACTTCTGCAACAAATGAGGATTCCAGAACACCTGCACGGTGGCCACCAGTCGCTGCTGCCCACGCTTTGGCAATCGCCATACCCTCACCTTTCGGGTCATTTTCTGGGTGTACTGCAATCAGCGTTGGAACACCAAAACCACGCTTGTATTCTTCACGAACTTCAGTACCTGGGCATTTTGGCGCTACCATCACAACAGTAATATCTTTACGAATTTCTTCGCCAACTTCAACAATGTTGAAGCCATGTGAATAACCCAGTGCTGCACCTTGTTTCATCATAGGCTGAACAGCGCGAACAACGGTTGAGTGCTGCTTGTCTGGCGTTAAGTTAATAACCAAATCAGCGGTAGGGATCAGTTCTTCATAAGTACCAACTTTGAAACCATTTTCTGTCGCTTTGCGCCATGAAGCACGTTTCTCTGCAATTGCTTCATCACGTAATGCATAAGCAATATCTAAACCTGAATCACGCATATTCAGGCCTTGGTTTAAACCTTGCGCTCCACAACCGACGATGACGATTTTTTTACCTTTCAGAAAACCTGCTTCATCTGCAAACTCTTCGCGCTGCATAAAGCGGCACTTGCCTAACTGAGCTAACTGCTCACGCAAATTCAATGTGTTAAAATAATTCGCCATTGTCATACTCCATTGTTCTGTTGTGTTCGTTATGTCAGGCAGTCTGCCTGTCGCTCATTTTTGAGCGTTTATGGATTTACTATATGCGATGTTTCGCATTGCTTAAATTGATATATTAACAATACAATGTTGCAATATCTGCAACGCCATTAATTATGTTAATTAGAGGGCAAAATGGACATTCGCGATCTCAAGCTTTTTTTGCATTTAGCACAAAGTTGCCACTTCGGGCGCACATCTAAAGCGATGCATGTCAGCCCTTCCACGTTGTCTCGACAAATACAACGTCTCGAAGAACAGCTTGGTCACCCACTATTTGTGCGAGATAACCGCTCAGTTAAATTGACCCAAGCAGGGGAACACCTTAAGCAATTTGCCCAACAAACATTATTGCAATATCAACAGCTGCAACATGCTCTCAACCAGCAAAGTCCATCGCTCAGTGGGGAACTACATCTTTTTTGCTCAGTTACAGCAGCTTATAGTCATTTACCCGAAGTTTTAGATAAATTCCGTGCGCTACACCCATTAGTGGAAATTAAACTCACGACAGGGGACGCAGCGGATGCTGTCGAAAAAGTAGAAACTCATGAAGCTGATCTTGGCATCGCCGGGAAACCCGAGCGCTTACCTGATAACGTCCGTTTTGCAAAAATCGGCGAAATCCCTCTCGTTTTGATTGCTCCATCACTACCCTGTGCTGTACGAAGCATGGTAACAGAAGCGGAACCTGATTGGTCTACCGTCCCCTTCATCCTGCCTGAGCACGGCCCATCTCGTAAACGTATCGAACTCTGGTTCCGTCGCCATAATATCAATAACCCTGTCATTTATGCGACGGTATCAGGCCATGAGGCAATTGTGTCAATGGTGGCTTTGGGATGCGGTATTGCCTTGATTCCTAGTGTGGTCGTTGATAACAGCCCAGAACCCGTACGCAGCCGTATTTCACAGCTCGATAATATTTCAATGGTAGAACCTTTTGAACTCGGCGTTTGCCTATTAAGCAAACGCCTGAGTGAACCATTAATTAAAGCGTTTTGGGAATTACTCCCAGACAACTCAATCTAAGGTTCTTTGGCTATCTTGCGGCGCTAAGAAAAAACGGAAAGACGGGTTTCCTGTTTCATCATGATATTCATAACCTAACGCATCAAGATGCCTATCAAAACGTACTTCTGGCCCAGCCAGTTCAAACGCCGCCAGCACTCGCCCATAATCTGTACCATGGCTGCGATAATGAAATAACGTAATATTCCAATGAGTCCCGAGTGTTTCTAAGAATCTCAGTAATGCACCTGGAGACTCTGGAAATTCAAAGCTATACAATCTTTCATCTAATGGCTTTGATGGGCGACCACCAATCATATAACGCACATGAAGTTTTGCCATTTCATCATCTGATAAATCATCGACTTCATAGCCGTTACTTCTAAGTTCTTGGATAATCTCCGAGCGCTCGCCATCACGGCCACTTAAACGCACCCCAACAAAAATACAAGCACGGTCAGGATCGGCATCCGTATATCGATAGTTAAACTCCGTAATGGCTCGATGGCCTAGTAACTGGCAAAAACGTAAGAAACTCCCTTTTTGCTCAGGAATGGTCACTGCCAGCAAAGCTTCTCGTTGTTCACCAATTTCACAGCGCTCAGAAACATAACGCAGCCCGTGGAAATTCATATTCGCACCGGACAAAATATGTGCTAAACGTTCGCCTTTGATGTTGTGCTGCTGTACATATTTTTTCAATCCAGCCAATGCCAAAGCGCCTGAAGGCTCTGCTATCGCGCGAATATCTTCAAAAATATCTTTCAATGCTGCACAAATGGAATCACTATCAACAGTGATAACATCATCAACATATTGCTGGCACAATCTGAAGGTTTCATCGCCAATACGTTTGACTGCCACACCTTCTGCGAACAAGCCAACACGCGGTAAATCAACAGGGTGCCCAGCCTCCAATGCCGCTTTTAGACAGGCGGCATCTTCAGACTCCACACCAATAATTTTAATCTCTGGCATTAACTGCTTAATAATCACAGCGACGCCCGCAATTAACCCACCGCCACCTACTGGGATAAAAATTCGGTCTAAATGAACATCTTGTTGCAATAGTTCGAGTGCTATCGTGGCTTGCCCTGCAATGACAGAAGGGTGATCAAAAGGTGGAACGAAGGTGTAGCCATCCTCTTCTGCCATTGCAATGGCTTTCGCTTTCGCTTCATCAAAATTAGCGCCATGTAAAATAGCTTCGCCACCGAAGCTTCGTACTGCATCCACTTTGATATCTGCTGTTGCGACTGGCATGACGATTTTTGCTTTCACACCCACACGGTTTGCCGATAATGCAACGCCTTGAGCGTGGTTCCCTGCAGAAGCGGTCACCACACCTTTGCTTTTTTGCTCTTCGGTTAAACTCGCAATCATGGCGTAAGCACCACGGAGCTTAAAGCTATGTACAGGCTGCCTATCTTCACGCTTGACTAAAATGGTGTTCCCCAAGCGTGAAGATATTTTATCCATCTGTTGAAGAGGTGTAACCTGTGCAGCTTCATAAACCGGCGCACTCAGCGCCGCTTTTAAGTAATCTGCTCCGGTTGGGGCAACCGGTAATGGTTTTGCTGCCGCCACAATTAGCCCCCTAATTTCGACTTGTCACGAACAGCACCTTTGTCTGCGCTCGTCGCCAAAGAAGCGTAAGCACGCAGAGCAAAAGAAACCTCACGCTGACGATTACGCGGAGTATAAGCTTTATCACCTCGAGCCAATTCAGCTTCACGACGTTGATTCAATTCGCTTTCACTAACATCCAGCACAATCGTTCTTTTTGGAATATCAATATCAATAATATCGCCATCTTGAACTAATGCTAATAAGCCACCACTCGCGGCTTCTGGCGAAATATGGCCGATAGAAAGCCCAGAGCTACCACCTGAAAAGCGGCCATCCGTTATCAATGCACAGCTTTTGCCTAACCCCATTGATTTCAGATATGAGGTTGGATACAGCATTTCTTGCATGCCTGGGCCACCTTTAGGCCCTTCATAACGAATAACAACCACATCACCTTCAACAACTTTTCCACCGAGGATCGACTCAACGGCATCATCTTGGCTTTCAAACACTTTGGCTGGGCCACGGAATGTTAGGCTACCTTCATCAACCCCTGCTGTTTTAACAATACAGCCATCCTCTGCAATATTTCCAGACAGGACAGCAAGGCCCCCATCCAAACTATACGCATGCTCAATACTACGGATACACCCATTTTCACGGTCAGTATCCAATGACGGCCAACGGCAATTCTGCGAAAAAGCTTTTGTCGTGCGGATCCCGGCAGGGCCTGCGGAAAACATCGATTTGACAGACTCGTCCTTTGTTAACATCACATCATATTGCGCTAGTGTTTCTTGGAAGCTAAGGCCTAAAATATTAGTCACATTTTCTTGCAGCAAACCTGCACGGCTCAGTTCACCTAAAATACCGATAACACCACCAGCACGGTGAACATCTTCCATATGGTATTTTTGTGTACTCGGTGCAACCTTACACAGATGTGGAACTTTACGTGATAAGCGGTCGATATCATCCATGGTGAAATCGATCTCTGCTTCCTGAGCGGCTGCCAGTAAGTGCAGGACGGTGTTAGTTGAACCACCCATGGCAATATCCAACGTCATCGCATTTTCAAATGCAGATTTATTGGCGATATTGCGTGGTAACGCACTTTCATCATCTTGTTCGTAATAGCGTTTGGTTAATTCAACAATGCGCTTACCTGCATTGATAAATAAAGTTTCGCGGTCTGCGTGAGTCGCTAATAATGAGCCATTTCCTGGTTGAGATAACCCCAGCGCCTCAGTTAAGCAGTTCATTGAGTTTGCAGTAAACATTCCTGAGCAAGAACCACACGTTGGGCATGCTGAACGTTCTATTTGCTCGCTATCTGCATCGCTCACATTTGGGTTCGCCCCTTGGATCATGGCATCAACCAAATCGAGCTTGATAATTTGGTCTGAAAGCTTGGTTTTACCCGCTTCCATCGGGCCACCCGAAACAAAAATAACTGGAATATTGAGGCGCAATGACGCCATCAACATGCCTGGGGTGATCTTATCGCAGTTTGAAATACATACCATGGCATCCGCACAGTGTGCATTCACCATATATTCAACCGAGTCTGCAATTAATTCACGAGAAGGTAAGGAATACAGCATTCCGCCATGTCCCATGGCAATCCCATCGTCAACTGCGATTGTATTAAACTCTTTCGCAACACCACCTGCATTTTCAATTTGCTCTGCAACTAATTTGCCTAAATCACGTAGATGTACGTGACCAGGAACAAACTGTGTGAATGAGTTAACAACAGCAATAATGGGCTTTCCAAAATCAGCATCGGTCATGCCTGTTGCACGCCATAATGCACGAGCCCCAGCCATATTACGACCATGAGTTGTTGTTGCTGAACGGTACTTAGGCATATCTTTAACTCCCGTGTTTAAAACAGGCGGGGAACGTCCGCCTGTAACATCTATTTCAATTTAGTTATTAAGGGTTTACTGGATCTAACCAGCCCCATTTATCTTCTGTTGTGCCATCAAATAAGCCAAAGAATGCTTGCTGAATTTTCTTGGTTACTGGGCCACAACGACCAATGCCGACTTGGATACCATCAACGCTACGTACTGGCGTAATTTCGGCAGCTGTGCCTGTCATAAAGACTTCATCAGCAAGATAGAGAGATTCACGTGATAGTGTTTGCTCACGAACTTCAATACCCATATCTTTTGCTAAGGTTAAAATTGCATCACGTGTAATACCCGGTAATGCAGATGATGTGAACGGAGGCGTATACAGGATGCCATCTTTCACCTCAAAAATATTTTCCCCTGCACCTTCTGATAAATACCCATGAACATCTAATGCAATACCTTCTTGGTAACCATGACGACGAGCTTCGCTACCAACTAGCAAAGAAGATAAATAATTACCTCCTGCTTTCGCCCCTGTAGGGATAGTATTTGGCGCCACACGGTTCCAAGAAGACACCATCGCATCAATACCTTGGTCTAACGCTTCTTCACCTAAATACGCCCCCCATGGGAACGCCGCTAAAATAACATCGGTTTTGTAACCGTCTGGTGGGTTAACACCCATACCAACATCACCAATAAACACTAATGGACGAATATACGCACTGACTAAGTTATTTTTACGCAAAGTTGCACGGCAAGCTTCCATTAACTCTTCAACGCTATAGCTGACAGGCATACGGTAAATTTTCGCTGAATCATGCAAACGTTGCATATGCTCACGGTGCCGGAAGACCACAGGACCTTTATGTGAGTCATAACAACGGACGCCTTCAAACACCGATGTACCATAGTGCAGAGCATGAGACATAACATGAACCTTTGCATCAGCCCATGGCGTCATTTCACCGTTAAACCAAATAAAGTCAGCTTTCTTAGTCATTTGTATATTCCTTACATTGCACTTTGTGTGCGTAATAGTCGTGATTCTTGTTGTAGTACTTCAACTTCTGTAATGTCTGAAAGCTTAGTTAACTGTGCACAAAGCTGAGTTAATGGCCTTTGACTACTTACAGTGAGTTCAATATTAACATTGTCGCCGTCTGTTGATTGCCCCATATTCATGGAATTAATACGAAATCCACGATGGCGAGTGACCCTTAATATACGCTCTAAAACCTCAGGACGGAAACGGGCCAATATCGAGATTTGATGTTGCATCATAATGGTTTCTCCATCATTTTTTCATTACTAGCCCCAGGTGGAACCAACGGCCAGACATTTTCTAGTTCATTAATTGATACCTGTAATAAATAGGCACCTTCGCTATTCAGCAATTCATCTAATGCAGCATTAACTTCTGACTTATCAGTAATTCGTTGGCCTTTGATACCAAACGCACTGGCTAATGCCACAAAATCAGGGTTATCCGTCAAAATCGTTTCACTATAACGCTGCTCAAAAAACAGTTCCTGCCATTGGCGAACCATGCCTAAGCGTTGGTTATCGATCAAAAGGATTTTTACAGGAAGTTGCTTACGTTTGATGGTTCCCAGCTCTTGGACATTCATCATGAATGACCCATCCCCAGATACACAGACTACAGTATCCTCAGGCCTAGCAACCTGTGCTCCAATTGCCGCAGGGATACCAAACCCCATGGTGCCAAGCCCACTAGAGGTTAAGAAATTTTCAGGGCCATCAACGGTGATATGCTGTGCTGACCACATTTGGTGTTGCCCTACATCGGTGGTCACAACCGTATTTGGCTTCATTTTATCCGACAGCTGTTTCAATAACAGTGGCGCATAAATAGGTTCACCAGGGTGGTCATAACGCCAACCAAATTCTTTTTTAAGTTGCTGAACTTCCTGCTGCCAAGGTGCAATTGATTTTTTAAGCATTAATTCAGGGAGTAATACTTTTGCATCACCATGTAACGCAACATGTGTTTGACGTAATTTGTCTAATTCTACGTGGTCTATATCGATATGAATCACTTTGGCGTTCGGTGCAAAAGTATTCAACTTACCTGTTACCCTATCATCAAAACGAGCACCAACAGCGATGAGTAAGTCACAGCGTTGCACTGAAATATTGGCTGCTTTAGTACCATGCATACCTAACATGCCTAAATAGTTTTCATCTAAAGGGCTCACGGCACCAAGCCCTTTTAACGTTGCAACTGAAGGAACACCTGTAAACTCAATAAATTCACGTAATTCTTTAACGGCACCAGACATTCCAACACCGCCACCAACGTACAACATAGGCTTTTCTGATTGTTCTAATAGCATTCTTGCCTGTTGTATTTCAGATAAAGGTGAAGTGACTTCTTGCTCTACCGGCATTAAAAATGGAGACAACTCAGCTTGTTGTAGCTGAATATCTTTCGGAATATCAATCAGTACAGGACCAGGACGCCCACTATTTGCGATTGCGAAAGCCTCAGCAAGAATGCGAGGTAAGTCCTCGATATCTTCAACCAAAAAACTGTGCTTAGTACAAGCTAAGGACAACCCTAAAACATCGATTTCTTGAAAGGCATCGGTTCCAATAAACTCAGAAGCAACCTGCCCAGTAATGGCGACAACAGGAACGGAATCTAACAATGCATCAGCCAATCCCGTGATAACATTTGTTGCGCCAGGACCCGATGTTGCGATACATACCCCTGTTTTCCCTGTTGAACGTGCATATCCAATCGCAGCAATTACAGCCCCTTGCTCATGTCGACACAACAAATGCTCAACTCCGCCATCATACAATGCGTCATAAACTGGCATAATTGCGCCACCAGGATACCCAAATACGGTATCAACTCCCTGTGTTCGCAATGCTTGAACTAACCATTGTGCTCCGTTCATGCTTTATCTCCTGTCCGTCTACTTTATCTATTTGTATTTGTTATGTTTTATTTAGTGTATTTGCATTCATCAACATTTATGTCAAAAAAAACCCCGCGCCTTTCGGTGCGGGGTTCTCGTGAGATCTGGCTGTTATTTTAGCCTTCGTCGTCCAAGTGCAGCCCCGCACGGTGGGATAATAATCACCACCACGCTAATAATAATTAGGCTAACTGCTTGGATAAATGCGTTCATGAGTTTTACTTTTTCAATATTCTTAATTATCTATTATTTAGAGTTATCATTTTAAAATCGTTTTGACAACTTTTATTTAATTTATTTATTTTCAAAACATTAAATTATTTAAAAATCATATCGTTACAAACAAAATAGCATTATAAACTGCTTAAACTACCATTTCTCAGTAAAATTCAATAGAATACATAGCATAATCAGCTACATCATCCGCACCAGCCATTCAATACCATTAAGATTCACGCCAAAAAACTAATTACTTTTTCTTATGAATATCCAAGTTCAGTATAGCTTCCACTCTTTATAAAACTAACGCAATCACTGTTATAACAAGTCCTCGAAGCTACTCGACGCAAATTGAAACAGCCTAGTAACTAAGCAATTAAATTATCGAGCAGCTTCGCAAATATGTTATCAACTCAAGATAAACAAACCTAATTTCAGCAGAATATTACTCTGTAAAAAATATTGGAGGGCTTATGACATTAGCAATTGTTTACACTAGAGCATCAATTGGGTTAGAAGCACCTCTTGTTACTGTTGAGGCACATATTAGTAATGGGCTTCCAGGTTTAACACTTGTTGGGCTACCAGAAACAGCAGTAAAAGAAGCAAGAGATCGAGTTCGAAGCGCTCTACTAAATAGCGGGTTTGAATATCCAGCTAAAAAAATGACGGTTAATTTAGCCCCAGCAGATTTACCAAAAGAAAGTGGTCGGTATGACCTTGCCATCGCTATTGCCATACTCGCATCATCAGGGCAAATCCCCCACGAGCCATTAAAACAGTATGAATTTTTAGGCGAACTTGCTTTGTCTGGCGATGTTCGCTATGTCAACAGTGCTATTCCAGCGGCCCAATCAGCATTAAAACAACAGCGCTCTTTAATACTATCAACGGAGAACCAATACCAACTAGGCCTACTTCCAGACAATAGCGTTTATTTCACGACATCCTTATTAGAGCTCTGCCATTTTTTACATAACAAACACACATTAGTTTGTAATCAACAAGTTCATCAAGCGTCTATCCCAACCAAGCAAGAAGGTGATATCAACGATATTATTGGCCAAGAACATGGAAAACGGGCATTAGAAATCTGTGCTGCAGGTGGACATAATTTACTCTTGTTGGGTCCTCCTGGGACAGGAAAAACTATGCTAGCAAGCCGTCTAATGACTTTACTTCCCCCATTAACTTCTCAGGAAGCCTTAGAAGTTGCTTCACTACATAGCTTGAGTGAAAACACAAGAGAAGACATGAATTGGCCGATAAGGCCTTTTAGAGCGCCCCACCATAGTGCATCAATTGCCGCTTTAATTGGCGGTGGCTCTCTTCCCAAACCTGGTGAGATCTCACTTGCACACCATGGTGTTTTATTTTTAGATGAATTACCCGAATTTAGCCGCTCGGTATTAGATTCTTTACGAGAACCTCTAGAATCTAGAAAAATTAGCATTTCTCGAGCAAAAGCAAAAGTTTGCTATCCTGCGAGTTTCCAGCTAATTGCGGCCCTAAATCCTAGCCCAACAGGCCATTACCAAGGAGAAATGAGCCGCTCAGCTCCTACTCGCATACTACGTTATCTTTCACGCATATCAGGGCCTTTTATTGACCGATTTGATCTTTCAATAGAGATTCCATTGTTACCTCTCGGTTCATTAAGTAATCAAACTAACCAAGGTGAAACAAGTGAACAGGTTAGACAAAGAGTCATCGAAGCCAGAAATAGGCAACTTAGGCGAGCTGGAAAAATTAATAGTTTACTAACACCAAGAGAAACCACACAATTTTGCCTGCTAACAACAAAAGATGCGTTATTCTTAGAACATGCATTAAATAAGCTAGGTCTTTCCATTCGAGCTTGGCACAGAATTTTAAGGGTTGCTAGAACAATCGCCGACCTTAATGCCGCAGAAACTATTGAACGTTCAGATTTATTAGAAGCTTTGGGGTATCGAGCAATGGATAAGTTATTGCTTCATTTGCAAAAACAAGTAAGCTGAGAAGAGTGGACAGATAAGTACTTATTATCCCGTAGAAATAAAGGGACCGAAGTCCCTCTTATCATACGATGATAATATTAATCATCTGTATCAGTGTAGTCTTCCGATGGGTCTATCTGCGGTTTACCGCCAGATAAAGTATGGAAGCGTTTTGGACGGTTAATACGGCTAGAATATTTTGTCCAAACTTTTTCTTCTGGGGTAGCTGGTTCACGTTCACCACGGCATACAGCGACGAAAAGTTTTTCTTCTTCTGTCTGAGGTGCACGCTTACCTGTATCAAGCTCATTAAAAGCTTGGCCGAGACGTTCTAGCAACTGAGCTTCTTTAATGGTGAAATCACCATGACGAGAAAAGCCACGTGGGTAATGTTTGTTATCAAAAAAACGATTAGTCGTGATGAAGCTATCTGCCATCTGACACACTCCTAACTTATTACAGTCAAACTCTATATGGCGCGGAGTATTAGACAGCATTGACAATCTGTAAAACAAAACATTTAAATCATCACGACAAAAATAATTGGAGATGCATGTGGACAGCGAGTTATTGAGAACTTTTTTAGAGGTCAGTAAAACTAGGCACTTTGGTCGAGCTGCAGAATCACTCTATTTAACGCAATCAGCGGTTAGCTTCCGTATTAGGCAATTAGAAACACAATTAGGTACAAGCCTATTTACGCGGCATAGAAACAATATCCGGTTAACAGCTGCAGGAGAAAGGCTTGTTCCATATGCTGAATCGTTAATGAATACCTGGCTGCAAGCTAAAAAAGAAATATCTCATGCCTCACAACACACAGAGCTTTCTATTGGTGCAACAGCTTCACTTTGGGAAGGTTATCTAACTGACTGGGTAGAAGAACTTTATAATCAACATGATGAACTGCGGCTCGAAGCTAGGGTTTCAACGCGCCAGTCTCTTGTTAAGCAACTACATTCTAGAGAATTAGACTTATTAATCGCAACTGAACCGCCTAAAATGGATGAGTTTGAAAGTACAATCATCGGTACGATTGACTTACAACTCATGGCTTCCCAAAAAAATATTGCACTCACAAAATATAATTTTATAAGGCTTGAATGGGGTGCTGACTTCCATCCAAAAAATGAACCTTCATTAACTCAAGATGACACACCTGTTATGATCACTACCTCAGCCCATATTACCCGCCAATTACTTCCTGTATCGCTTTCAGCGGCATTTTTACCTGCTCATTGGGTATATCAATATCCAGGCTTAAAAACGCTCTCAGAAACCTCAATAAACAAACCTTTGTATGCAGTTTGGCTCCAGAAAAATGATCAGCAAGCTCTTATCAATCAACTGATTAAAACTCCAATAAAAAATGCACAGTTAAGTGAATAAAAATAGGAAGGTGAGTAAAGATTTCACTCACCTTCCTATGATCCCATAAATAAACTATAGATCTCTGCAAAATAATCTTAATTGATACTTCATTTTATTTTTTAATCAGATATATCAATAACAGATAACTGACCAATATTCATACAGAAATACAATGACATTTTGCTTCTTCAGCAAGGTAATTTGTGATCTTAATAAAAATTAAACCACCAACTTTATATATATGCTCATTTTTCTAACTTAAATATTGAACACAACAAAATATCATTCAACCTGTGAATACTATTGAGAAGTATAAAGTCGTAAGTAACAACTCACTGATGATGCGAAAAATAAATATAAAATGATGAAAATAAAAAGTAGCTGGGAGAACGTAACGTCACAGTGTATTTAAATAGTGAATACGATTAAGAGATACAAAACAGTGGGATGGTTAATGGGATAAAATAAATTGAAAATTAGCAGAAGGGGAAAATAACTTTATATTTATAGTCACACGAATAAAGAAAAACCCGATTAAGCTAATCGGGTTATCAATAGATACTTCTTTTATTATTACTTAATTGGTAACTGGCAGGGGCGGAGAGACTCGAACTCCCAACACCCGGTTTTGGAGACCGGTGCTCTACCAATTGAACTACGCCCCTAAATTAAGTGGCGGAACGGACGGGACTCGAACCCGCGACCCCCTGCGTGACAGGCAGGTATTCTAACCAACTGAACTACCGCTCCACTTATTCTTTTGCCTTTCGGCTATTTACTGCTTATTGAGCAATAAACCTTTAATTAATGTCTGGCAGTTCCCTACTCTCACATGGGGAGACCCCACACTACCATCGGCGCTACGGCGTTTCACTGCTGAGTTCGGCATGGGGTCAGGTGGGACCACCGCGCTATTGCCGCCAGACAAATTCTGTTTGTTCCCGTTTAGTTTTTTTCGTCACTA
This sequence comes from Providencia sp. PROV040, assembly GCF_032706145.1. Classification (NCBI taxonomy): domain Bacteria; kingdom Pseudomonadati; phylum Pseudomonadota; class Gammaproteobacteria; order Enterobacterales; family Morganellaceae; genus Providencia; species Providencia sp. PROV040. The sequence continues at coordinate 4,590,235 of NZ_CP120530.1, forward strand.
AACCAGAACGTCAATCTCAAACAAGCTGTGTGTCCTTCACCTTTCGGCTTCTCACTTCTCGAAAACAACTCAATCTCTCTAAAACACCTTCGGTGTTGTCAGGTTAAGCCTCACGGTTCATTAGTATTGGTTAGCTCAACGTATCGCTACGCTTACACACCCAACCTATCAACGTCTTAGTCTTAAACGTTCCTTTAGGACCCTTTAAGGGTCAGGGAAGACTCATCTCAAGGCAAGTTTCCCGCTTAGATGCTTTCAGCGGTTATCTCTTCCGCACTTAGCTACCGGGCAATGCCATTGGCATGACAACCCGAACACCAGTGGTGCGTCCACTCCGGTCCTCTCGTACTAGGAGCAGCCCCTTTCAATCTTCCAACGCCCACGGCAGATAGGGACCGAACTGTCTCACGACGTTCTAAACCCAGCTCGCGTACCACTTTAAACGGCGAACAGCCGTACCCTTGGGACCTACTTCAGCCCCAGGATGTGATGAGCCGACATCGAGGTGCCAAACACCGCCGTCGATATGAACTCTTGGGCGGTATCAGCCTGTTATCCCCGGAGTACCTTTTATCCGTTGAGCGATGGCCCTTCCATTCAGAACCACCGGATCACTAAGACCTACTTTCGTACCTGCTCGAGCCGTCACTCTCGCAGTCAAGCTGGCTTATGCCTTTGCACTAACCGCATGATGTCCGACCATGCTTAGCCAACCTTCGTGCTCCTCCGTTACTCTTTGGGAGGAGACCGCCCCAGTCAAACTACCCACCAGACACTGTCCGCACCCCGGATAACGGGGCAACGTTAGAACATCAAACATTAAAGGGTGGTATTTCAAGGTTGGCTCCACGCAGACTGGCGTCCACGCTTCAAAGCCTCCCACCTATCCTACACATCAAGGCTCAATGTTCAGTGTCAAGCTATAGTAAAGGTTCACGGGGTCTTTCCGTCTTGCCGCGGGTACACTGCATCTTCACAGCGAGTTCAATTTCACTGAGTCTCGGGTGGAGACAGCCTGGCCATCATTACGCCATTCGTGCAGGTCGGAACTTACCCGACAAGGAATTTCGCTACCTTAGGACCGTTATAGTTACGGCCGCCGTTTACTGGGGCTTCGATCAAGAGCTTCTCCTTACGGATAACCCCATCAATTAACCTTCCAGCACCGGGCAGGCGTCACACCGTATACGTCCACTTTCGTGTTTGCACAGTGCTGTGTTTTTAATAAACAGTTGCAGCCAGCTGGTATCTGCGACTGGCTTCAGCTCCATGAGTAAATCACTTCACCTAATGCCAGCGTGCCTTCTCCCGAAGTTACGGCACCATTTTGCCTAGTTCCTTCACCCGAGTTCTCTCAAGCGCCTGAGTATTCTCTACCTGACCACCTGTGTCGGTTTGGGGTACGATTAATGATAATCTAGAGCTTAGAGGCTTTTCCTGGAAGCGGGGCATGAGCTACTTCATCACCGTAGTGACTCGTCATCGGACCTCAGCATATAGTGAACCGGATTTGCCTAATTCACCTGCCTACATCCTTAAACCGGGACAACCGTCGCCCGGATAGCCTAGCCTTCTCCGTCCCCCCATCGCAATTATCACCAGTACGGGAATATTAACCCGTTTCCCATCGACTACGCATTTCTGCCTCGCCTTAGGGGTCGACTCACCCTGCCCCGATTAACGTTGGACAGGAACCCTTGGTCTTCCGGCGTGCGGGTTTTTCACCCGCATTATCGTTACTTATGTCAGCATTCGCACTTCTGATACCTCCAGCATGCCTCACAGCACACCTTCACAGGCTTACAGAACGCTCCCCTACCCAACAATATTTACATATCGCTGCCGCAGCTTCGGTGCATAGTTTAGCCCCGTTACATCTTCCGCGCAGGCCGACTCGACCAGTGAGCTATTACGCTTTCTTTAAATGATGGCTGCTTCTAAGCCAACATCCTGGCTGTCTGAGCCTTCCCACTTCGTTTCCCACTTAACTATGACTTTGGGACCTTAGCTGGCGGTCTGGGTTGTTTCCCTCTTCACGACGAACGTTAGCACCCGCCGTGTGTCTCCCGTGATAACATTCTTCGGTATTCGTAGTTTGCATCGAGTTGGTAAGTCGGGATGACCCCCTAGTCGAAACAGTGCTCTACCCCCGAAGATGAGTTCACGAGGCGCTACCTAAATAGCTTTCGGGGAGAACCAGCTATCTCCCGGTTTGATTGGCCTTTCACCCCCAGCCACAAGTCATCCGCTAATTTTTCAACATTAGTCGGTTCGGTCCTCCAGTTAGTGTTACCCAACCTTCAACCTGCCCATGGCTAGATCACCGGGTTTCGGGTCTATACCCTGCAACTTATTCGCCCAGTTAAGACTCGGTTTCCCTACGGCTCCCCTATACGGTTAACCTTGCTACAGAATATAAGTCGCTGACCCATTATACAAAAGGTACGCAGTCACCCCATCCTCAAATGTCCCGCTTGTCTTTGCGGCCAATCTTGCCCGATTTTTTAACTTCCGTTGCTCGTGTACTTCGATGTACACTGCGCGACGGCTTGAAAAAATCGACCAATCTTGTTGGCAAATTCTGCGCTGTTATTGTGATGGTTTTACACCGTCACTCAATTGCCGAGGCACTTGAGTGATGGGGCTCCCACTGCTTGTACGTACACGGTTTCAGGTTCTATTTCACTCCCCCGCCGGGGTTCTTTTCGCCTTTCCCTCACGGTACTGGTTCACTATCGGTCAATCAGGAGTATTTAGCCTTGGAGGATGGTCCCCCCATATTCAGACAGGATAACACGTGTCCCGCCCTACTCGTCGAGTTCACAACACTAACACCTTCGGATACGGGGCTATCACCCTTTACTGCCGGACTTTCCAGACCGTTCTCCTGATGCTAATGCTGATTAAGACTCTGGGCTGCTCCCCGTTCGCTCGCCGCTACTAGGGGAATCTCGGTTGATTTCTTTTCCTCGGGGTACTGAGATGTTTCAGTTCCCCCGGTTCGCTTCGTTTGACTATGTATTCATCAAACGATAGTGCAACGAATTGCACTGGGTTTCCCCATTCGGAAATCGTCGGTTGTAACGGTTCATATCACCTTACCGACGCTTATCGCAGATTAGCACGTCCTTCATCGCCTCTGATTGCCTAGGCATCCACCGTGTACGCTTAGTCGCTTAACCTCACAACCCGAAATTGTTTCAACGTTCACCTTACTGTCATGGCTGTGCGTGCATTCCTTCTTTGTTGGGCAGTGCGCGCAATGCTCACATACTTATGTATGCTGCGCTTGCTGTGCGCTGGCCGCCTTGAATTTCACACTGCTCGCGCATGCCGCTCGAGTTTGTGACCGAAAATTTCAGGTCTGAAATTTTGAGAGACTCTCACATTGTTTAAGCGATAAACAATGTGCGTTGTTTTCAATTTTCAGCTTGTTCCAGATTGTTAAAGAGCATAATTGTTAAACCAACTACAATATAATTGGCTTAATCATTATTGGGGACATCGTCTTTCACTCGATATCGGCGCAATTGGCGTCCCCTAGGGGATTCGAACCCCTGTTACCGCCGTGAAAGGGCGGTGTCCTAGGCCTCTAGACGAAGGGGACACAAGATATTGCACATACTGCTGCGGTATCTCATGTAAGTCCTATTCTCTCGAATAAGTCTCCCACGTATAGCCTATTGCTCTACTTTCTATCAGACAATCTGTGTGAGCACTTCACAAAAACACTTCAATGGTAAGGAGGTGATCCAACCGCAGGTTCCCCTACGGTTACCTTGTTACGACTTCACCCCAGTCATGAATCACAAAGTGGTAAGCGCCCTCCCGAAGGTTAAGCTACCTACTTCTTTTGCAACCCACTCCCATGGTGTGACGGGCGGTGTGTACAAGGCCCGGGAACGTATTCACCGTAGCATTCTGATCTACGATTACTAGCGATTCCGACTTCATGGAGTCGAGTTGCAGACTCCAATCCGGACTACGACGTACTTTATGAGTTCCGCTTGCTCTCGCGAGGTCGCTTCTCTTTGTATACGCCATTGTAGCACGTGTGTAGCCCTACTCGTAAGGGCCATGATGACTTGACGTCATCCCCACCTTCCTCCGGTTTATCACCGGCAGTCTCCTTTGAGTTCCCGACCGAATCGCTGGCAACAAAGGATAAGGGTTGCGCTCGTTGCGGGACTTAACCCAACATTTCACAACACGAGCTGACGACAGCCATGCAGCACCTGTCTCAGAGTTCCCGAAGGCACTAAAGCATCTCTGCTAAATTCTCTGGATGTCAAGAGTAGGTAAGGTTCTTCGCGTTGCATCGAATTAAACCACATGCTCCACCGCTTGTGCGGGCCCCCGTCAATTCATTTGAGTTTTAACCTTGCGGCCGTACTCCCCAGGCGGTCGATTTAACGCGTTAGCTCCGAAAGCCACTCCTCTAGGGAACAACCTTCAAATCGACATCGTTTACAGCGTGGACTACCAGGGTATCTAATCCTGTTTGCTCCCCACGCTTTCGCACCTGAGCGTCAGTCTTTGTCCAGGGGGCCGCCTTCGCCACCGGTATTCCTCCACATCTCTACGCATTTCACCGCTACACATGGAATTCTACCCCCCTCTACAAGACTCTAGCTGACCAGTCTTAGATGCCATTCCCAGGTTAAGCCCGGGGATTTCACATCTAACTTAATCAACCGCCTGCGTGCGCTTTACGCCCAGTAATTCCGATTAACGCTTGCACCCTCCGTATTACCGCGGCTGCTGGCACGGAGTTAGCCGGTGCTTCTTCTGTCGGTAACGTCAATCGTTGATGATATTAGCATCAACGCCTTCCTCCCGACTGAAAGTACTTTACAACCCTAGGGCCTTCTTCATACACGCGGCATGGCTGCATCAGGCTTGCGCCCATTGTGCAATATTCCCCACTGCTGCCTCCCGTAGGAGTCTGGGCCGTGTCTCAGTCCCAGTGTGGCTGATCATCCTCTCAGACCAGCTAGGGATCGTCGCCTAGGTGAGCCATTACCTCACCTACTAGCTAATCCCATATGGGTTCATCCGATAGCGCAAGGACCGAAGTTCCCCTGCTTTGCTCCTGAGAGATTATGCGGTATTAGCTACCGTTTCCAGTAGTTATCCCCCTCTATCAGGCAGATCCCCATACATTACTCACCCGTCCGCCGCTCGTCAGCGAGAAGCAAGCTTCCCCTGTTACCGCTCGACTTGCATGTGTTAGGCCTGCCGCCAGCGTTCAATCTGAGCCATGATCAAACTCTTCAATTAAAAGTAGCTTGATGCTCAAAGAATGTTTACTGTCGTATGTCTTCTTGCGAAAACATATTACCTATTAGTTCATATATATGAATTAACGTGTTAGTCACTCTTCAAGACTTAAAATCAAATATTTTTTTGATAGTGTCCTGTGAGTGCCCACACAGATTGTCTGATAAATTGTTAAAGAGCGTTGCGACTGAATCTTTCGATTTTTGAACCGGATTTTGTGAATCAGGTCATTGTCGCGAGGTGTCGTATAATACGTTTTTTATTTAGAAAGTCAAGCGTTTATTTTCAACTTTTTTCTTTCTCACCTCTGTTATCACTGGGTTATGAAGTTTTCTTCTAACCGGTTTGTCGTGACAACGGATGCGCATTATAGGGAGCCTTCAGAATTACACAACCTTTTTTTTAAAAAAAAACTCTGTTTGCGGATAAAATAGCCACCTTGTGCTTTTTCACCGCATAACGGTTATAAAAGAAACGACTTCATGCCTATAATTCTAGCTTTAGCAACCTACTGGCTCATAAATTCATAATGAACTAATGGGTTATTTAACAGCTATCTTTTATTTCTTTTTATGGTTATCACTATGAACACACTTTTACGTCCTTATTTAGGTATTTACCCTTCTATTAATGCACGCGTTTTCATTGACCCATCTTCTGTTGTAATTGGAGATGTTCGCATAGCTGATGATGTCAGTATTTGGCCTCTTTCTGTTTTGCGTGGTGATGTTAACTATATTTCTATTGGTGCACGCACCAATATTCAAGATGGCTCAGTTCTACATGTCACACATAAATCCGCAAGTAACCCTGAGGGGAACCCGTTAATTATTGGAGAAGATGTCACCATTGGTCATAAAGTTATGTTACATGGTTGCACTATAGGAAATAGAGTGCTGGTTGGAATGGGGTCAATTGTCATTGATGGGGCTATAGTAGAAGATGACGTTATTATTGGGGCTAACAGTTTAGTAACTCAAGGAAAAAGACTCGAATCCGGTTACTTATATACAGGGAGCCCAGCAAAAGCCATCCGAAAATTGACTGATGCTGAGTTAGGTCATTTACGTTATTCAGCAAATAACTATGTCGAATGGAAAAATAACTATTTAGCATCTGATAATATGTAAAGCCCATCGTCATCATCGAGGCCTTGTTCAATCAAGGCTTCAAACTCTTCTTCTATATCCCATCGATGCTGCTGAAATAAACTCAAAGGTGTTTCTTCTTTACCATAACGTTGAAATAACAATGACTGAGGAATTGCACATTCCGCAAGCATTCCGCTGATCAACACAGGAAAGCGTACTTGCTTGGATAGCGCATCCCACTCTTCTCTATCAGGGAATTGAATTTGCTGATTCACCCTTTCAATTCCTTATATAAGGCAGATAGAACAGGTGTAATTTCAGGAAGAATGCCATGCCATAGTTTAAAAGAAAACGCGGCTTGCCCTACTAGCATACCTAGGCCATCGGCTATTTTAGTCACTTGATGTTGAGTCGCAAACTCAAGGAAGGGCGTTAATGATGATTGATAAAACATATCATAACATGCAGCTTGATCGCTAAACACATTTGGATTGATTGCAGGAACCTCTCCACTTACACCAGATGAAGTCGCATTGATAATCAGATCAAAATCAGCAGATACGATCTGTGAGATCTCTTTCCCGCACATTTTACCTAGTGCTGAAAATTCATTAACTAATGATTCAACCTTAGAAAAGGTTCTATTTGTCAAAGTGATATCACAGCCATATTCTAAAAGTGGCAATAATGCTCCACGTGTCGCACCACCAGCACCAATCATTAATATTCGGCTATTTGGATGAACAAACTTTAAACGTTGTAAATCTAACAAAAGCCCCATTCCATCGGTGTTGTCGCCCAACAATCGATTATCATCAAGCTTCATCACCGTATTAACAGCGCCACAAACTTGAGCTCTTGCAGTTAATTCAGAAACAACCTGAAAAGCACGCTCCTTAAATGGCAAAGTAATGTTTGCGCCCTTTCCACCCTGAGAAAAAAAACCTATTAGACTTTGTTCGAATCCCTCGATTGGTGCTAGGACTTTTTCATATTCAAGGCAAACCCCTGTTTGCTCTGCAAACATTTTATGTATAACAGGTGATTTACTGTGTTGAATTGGATTACCAAAAACCGCAAACATTTCCATCAATATTATCCTTTACGATATAGTTGCCCTGTTTTTGCGTCTCTTATTTCAGATGGGTTTTGACGACCACCAACCATTCCATCAAGAACAGGAATACCCCCGTTGAACTGTGCAATAACCTCCTCAGTTGTTCTACAAGGCTCTAACCCACTTAAATTAGCACTTGTAGATACCAAAGGTTTGCCATAATGACGGCATAATTTTTTTACTAATTCATGGTCTGTAACTCTCACTGCGATGGTATCAAACCGACCTGTCAACCATTTTGGAGTCGTTACTTTTGCCGGGATCACCCATGTTACTGGCCCCGGCCATGTTGCAAACATCGCTTGCTTTTGTTCTTCTGTTAGTTGCTCATCATCTATATAGTCTTTTAATTGCTCGTAGCTATCAGCGATAAGGATTAATCCTTTTTCCCAAGGGCGTTGCTTTAACTCTAATAACTTATATACCGCTGTTTCACTATCAGGGTCACAACCTAAACCAAATACGGCTTCTGTTGGATAGGCAATAACCTCCTCATGTTGTAATGAACTAATAATACTTTCAATTGCAGGTGTAGATATATTTGACATAGTTTTAACTCATTATTCTTCTTGTTGTTTACCGCAGCGTTTGCTGGCACAAAATAATCTTACTCCCTGTCCCCCCCTTTTTTCCATAAGTAGTGGATACTCACAATACTTACATTTACCATTAATAGGCTTATTATTTAATATAAACTGACAGTTAGGGTAATTGTCGCAAGCATAAAAAGTTTTACCATAACGCGATTTTCTCTGTAATAAATTCCCTTTTTGGCATTGAGGACAAGAAATTTTAGTTTCATCCGGTTTATCTATTAGCTCAATATGTTCACATTCAGGATAATTACTACAACCAATAAACATGCCAAATCGGCCTTGCTTAAGCACTAGGTCGTGACTACATTTAGGACAATGTTGACCTTCTAATACTTTAATTATATGACTTTCCACCGTAGGTCTTAGCGGTCTCATATAATGACATTGTGGATAACTTGAACAACCTAAAAAAGGCCCATGTGAACTATTGCGGATAACAAGCAAAGAATCGCATTCTGGACAATGTTCATTTTTTTCTGTATCGAAGGGCAGTTGTTTAGACATGTTTTTCTCTACTGTTGCTTTTAACTAAGTTACTCTGGTATACCCACCAGCCCCCGAGCTAACTACCCCATTAATTTCCATCTCAGTTAATATGGTAATAATTTGAGTAACTGGAATTTGGGTTTGTTCTGCAATGACATCTACTGGTGTCGCTTGGTACCCAACCATACCTAAAATTTTATTTTCTACCACATTAAACTCAAGTGGTGCCTGTTCTATAGGTAATTCGGTTTGTATCCAATTTAACCCATCACCTATATGCTGTAAAACATCCTCAGGTTCAGCTAATAGATAAGCTCCCTGCTGTAATAACCAATGGTTGCCATGAAATGCAGAGTTACCTAATGGAGCAGGCAATGTAAATAAGTCGCGGTTTTGCTCTAATGCATACCTAGCGGTTATCAGTGAGCCACTTTTCATCCCTGCTTCGATTACAATAACTGCTTTACTTAACCCACTAATAATACGGTTTCTCTTGGGAAATTGTTTAGGTAATGGTGGTGCATCAGGCCAATATTCTGAAATCAAAGCACCATAATTTTTGATTTTTTCAGCCAATTCAGTATGTTGTCGTGGATAAATATTCGCTAACCCGCTACCTAAAACCGCAATTGTTTCACCTCGATTATCAAGGGCAGCCTTATGGCTTATACCGTCGATACCTAATGCAAGCCCACTGGTGATGGTTATACCATGATGGACAAAGCTCTTCACAAATAGGTTAGTCCATATTCTGCCGTATTCACTTGCTCTACGACTTCCAACTACAGCAATTTGTGGCGTTACCAATAATTCACTTTTTCCCACGACAAATAATAAAAGAGGAGGACGGTAAATTTGCTTTAATAAAAAAGGGTAATGGGAATCACAGAAAGTAATCATTTGATGATGTTTATTTGAAAGCCATGCCTGTACTTTCTCAAGCCGGTGCATAGAGACATTCATAAACTGTAATTGCTGTATTTCATTCAAACCATGATGGTGTAAAGTCTGATAGCTAATTTTATTTAGTTGTTTTAGCTCATTAATTATTCTTACTGCATTCAGAGGTAATAACCTTTTAACCTGTGACATTCTTAACCAAATTTCTTGGATATTCATTATTGTCATCCTGACTCATCAACAAATAGGTTCTTCAGTGAACAAATCATAACCAATACTGTCAATATGAATGAGAAATGTCTAGAATAGTCATTAATTCCCATTCACATTTTGGAAACTGCTCGAAAAATTTATGTCAGTCTTAAACGTATTACATTACCCAGACGAACGCTTACGCACAATTGCTAAGCCAGTAGACAAAGTTGATGCTTCTATACAGCGTATCGTTGATGATATGTTCGATACCATGTATGAAGAAGAAGGTATTGGCCTTGCAGCAACACAAGTTGATATCCACCAGAGAATCATCGTTATTGATGTGTCTGAAACTCGTGATGATCGCTTAGTTCTTATTAACCCTGAATTACTAGATAAATCAGGGGAAACGGGGATCGAAGAAGGTTGCTTGTCTATTCCAGAACAACATGGCTTCGTCCCTCGTGCTGAGCAGGTAAAAGTTCGCGCGCTAAACTATAACGGAGAGTCTTTTGAACTGGAGGCTGATGGTTTATTAGCTATCTGTATCCAACATGAGATGGACCACCTTGTTGGTAAACTATTCGTTGACTATTTATCGCCTTTAAAACGTCAGCGCATCCGCCAGAAAGTTGAAAAGTTAGACAGACTAAGAGCAAAAGAAGCCAAAAATAGCTAATTCGCTACATATAAATAGGGAAATTAACGTGTCAGAGCCATTAAAAATTATTTTTGCGGGTACCCCCGATTTTGCGGCCAAACATTTAGCTGCTCTCTTAGATACTAGACACCAAATCGTTGGCGTCCTCACTCGCCATGATAAACCTGCGGGAAGAGGTAAAAAGTTAACTCCGAGCCCTGTCAAGGTTCTCGCTGAAGAACACCAAATCCCTGTTTTTCAACCAGTATCTCTTAAAGATAGCGAAAACCAGCAGTGGATAAAAAACCAAAATGCAGACTTAATGATAGTTGTTGCCTATGGCCTGATTCTACCGCAAGCCGTTCTCGATATTCCTCGCTTAGGTTGCTTGAATGTTCACGGCTCTTTGTTACCTCGCTGGAGAGGAGCAGCACCAATTCAACGTTCTATTTGGGCTGGTGATACTGAAACGGGTGTGACTATTATGCAAATGGATGCAGGTTTAGATACTGGAGACATGCTTTACAAAGCAATTTGTCCAATTAACCCTAGTGATACAAGCGCCTCGTTATATGACAAGTTAGCAATAATAGGCCCAGAAGCATTAATTCATACTGTTGAAATGCTATCCTCAGGCCAATGCACAGCTGAAAAACAAGATGATTCATTAGCAAATTACGCTGAAAAATTATCAAAAGAAGAAGCTCGCATTAATTGGCAAGATGATGCTGTACATATTGAGCGTTGTATTCGTGCTTTCAATCCTTGGCCAATGAGTTATTTCATGGTTGAAGAGCAACTCATTAAAGTTTGGCAAGCTGAAGTATTCACCGACGAACATGACAAGCAACCAGGAACAATTATTAGCGCTGATAAAAAAGGTATATGTATCGCCACAGGAAATGGCATACTAAATATTACTCAGCTACAACCGCCTGGCAAAAAAGCAATGAGTGCACAAGATATCCTAAACTCTCGTCGCGAATGGTTTACTCCAGAGCAAATTCTAGCATAACGAACTTGTAAACTGCCTGATACCTTCAGGCAGTTTTATTTCAGTCACTAATATATTCATCTTCACCATATGAAAAACACATATAATTTGCGTAGTATCGCGGCAACAGCAATTAATCAAGTCCTTGATAACGGACAATCACTAAGCACTGTATTGCCTGACTTACAACGCAATATCAATGATAAAGATAAAGCTTTATTACAAGAAATTTGCTTTGGCGTTTTACGTTATTTACCTAAGCTTGAATGGTTTATTAGTCAGCTAATGGAAAAACCATTAACTGGTAAACAAAGAACCCTGCATTACTTAATTATGGTAGGTATCTATCAGCTACTTTATACTCGCATTCCGCCTCATGCTGCATTAGCAGAAACAGTAAATGGAGCAGTAGCACTGAAAAAACCCCAATTAAAAGGGCTTATTAATGGCGTGTTGCGTTCATTTCAACGCCAACAAGTACAATTAGAAGAAAGAATTACTAACAACACTAGCCAATATTTACATCCAAGCTGGTTATTAAAACGCCTACAAACTGCCTATCCAGAGGATTGGCAATCTATTATTGAAGCAAATAATCAACGCCCACCTATGTGGTTAAGAGTAAACTCTCAACATCACACTGCTGCACAATATCTCAACTTACTAGAACAATCTGAGATAACCGCACATTTGCACCCCTCACATCCAAATGCTATTCGGTTAGATGAACCCACCGCAGTATCTCGTCTTCCGGGCTTTGAAGATGGCTGGTCAACAGTACAAGATGTCTCAGCTCAAGGCTGCGCTGAATTGCTAGAACCTCAAAATGGGGAAAGTATTTTAGATTTATGTGCAGCACCAGGTGGAAAAACAACCCATATTTTAGAATTAGCCCCTAGAGCGAATGTTATTGCTGTAGATATCGATGAATATCGTCTTAAAAGAGTGAAAGAAAATCTAATTCGTCTTAAGCAACATGCTGTTGTTATACAAGGAGACGGCACACAGCCTGAAAAATGGGCGAAAGATCAGCAATTTGACCGTATTTTACTTGATGCACCTTGCTCCGCTACAGGCGTTATTAGGCGTCATCCTGATATTAAATGGCTACGCCGTGATTCGGATATAAATGAATTGGCGCAACTACAAGCTCAAATTCTCGAAGCTATCTGGCCTTATTTAAAACCGGGCGGTACTCTACTTTATGCGACATGCTCAATTATGCCCGAAGAAAATGGAAAGCAAATACAAAATTTCCTATCTAAACATAATGACGCCAGTCTAAATGATGGAACCGATGCTGGGTTACAAGTATTACCAAGTACTAATGGTGGTGATGGTTTCTTTTATGCACGCTTAGTCAAAAAAGTGTAGGAAATGGTAGCCAGCTCTCTGATATAGGAATATGTAATGAAGATCATTATTCTAGGTGCTGGGCAAGTTGGCGGCACGCTTGCTGAAAATTTAGTTGATGAGAACAATGATATTACCGTCGTCGATACCGATGCTGATCGCTTACGTCAATTACAGGATCAATTCGATCTGCGAGTGGTAAATGGCCATGGTTCTCATCCCCGGGTACTTCGAGATGCAGGTGCAGAAGATGCAGATATGTTAGTAGCAGTGACCAATTCCGATGAAACTAACATGATTGCTTGCCAGATTGCCTATAGCCTATTTAATACCCCAAATAAAATAGCGCGTATCAGGGCAACTGAATATATCCGTGAAGCCGACAAATTGTTCCTGCCTGAACAAATCCCGATTGACTACTTAATATCGCCAGAACAATTAGTTATCGATTATATCTATAAATTAATTCAATACCCTGGTGCTCTTCAAGTTGTAAACTTTGCAGAAGGCAAAGTCAGTATTGTTGCTGTAAAAGCTTATTACGGCGGTTCCCTCGTGGGTAATGCATTATCGAGTTTACGCGAACATATGCCACATATTGATACTCGCGTTGTCGCTATTTTCCGCCAAGATAGGCCTATCCGGCCTCAAGGCTCAACAATTATTGAAGCGGGTGATGAGGTTTTTTTTGTTGCTTCAACACAACATATCCGAGCCGTAATGAGCGAGCTGCAAAGACTAGAAAAGCCATACAAACGTTTGATGATAGTCGGTGGTGGTAACGTCGGAGCTGGTCTAGCAAGGCGACTAGAAAAAGATTACAGCGTGAAACTTATTGAGCGAAACCAGAAGCGTGCAACAGAACTTGCTGAGTTACTGCATGATACCATTGTATTTTATGGCGATGCATCCGACCAAGAACTACTCACAGAAGAACATATTGAGCAAATGGATGTTTTTATTGCCCTAACAAATGATGATGAAGCTAATATTATGTCTGCTATGTTAGCAAAAAAAATGGGGGCTAAAAAAGCAATGGTTCTTATACAACGCTCTGCATACGTTGAACTCGTTCAAGGTGGGGTGATTGATATTGCGATTTCACCTCAACAGGCAACTATTTCTGCTTTATTAAGCCATGTAAGAAAAGCGGATATAGTCAATGTTTCATCTTTAAGAAGAGGCGTTGCGGAAGCTATTGAGGCAATTGCACACGGTGATGAAAATACGTCAAAAGTTGTTGGCAAAAAAATATCTGAAATTAAACTTCCTCCTGGAACTATTATTGGTGCAATTGTTCGTGAAGAAGAAGTCATTATAGCTAGTGATTACCATATAATTGAACAAGGTGACCATGTCATTATGTTTATTACAGATAAAAAGTATGTACCCGAAGTTGAAAAATTATTTCAACCAAGTCCATTCTTTTTATAAAAATAAAAATAGTAAATATTTGTAGCTTAATAATTTTAGCGACTATAATTTGTTAACCTAATACATGTTTTGTTTCAATTGAGTTATTTATTAAGGGGTCGTCTAATGAGCTTTTTAAAAGATTTCCGCGAATTTGCTATGAAGGGCAATGTAGTGGATATGGCAGTTGGTATTATTATTGGTGCTGCATTTGGTAAAATTGTATCTTCATTAGTTGCTGATGTCATTATGCCTCCGCTAGGTTTACTAATCGGAGGTGTTGATTTCAAATCATTCAGCGTAGTATTAAAAGAAGCACAAGGTGATTTACCAGCAGTAGTACTAAATTATGGTATGTTTATACAAACCGTTTTTGACTTCGTTATTGTTGCGTTCGCTATCTTTATGGCAATTAAGGTCATGAATAAAGTTCGCCGTGAAAAAGAAGCCGCACCAGCAGAGCCAGCCCCACCATCTAAAGAAGAAGTTCTGTTATCAGAAATTCGTGATCTTTTAAAAGAACAAAATAAAAATTAACTAAAAGGCCAGTGGTAATAAGTAAATAAACCTATTACCGCTGGCCTCCCAGTTAACTGACTTCTTATTTTTTTCTTTTCTTGTATAACTACCTTTTCCTTTTTTGTTTTTTTCAACTCTTTGGCGAAATAGTGGATCATGTAGTAATGCTTCAATCGCATTATCTTTAATCTCACCACGTTTATGTTGATATTTACTCATGATATACCCTCATATAATTAGCAGATTGTATAATTAATAAACTTTAGATGCACCTTTTTCTAATATTTCCATAATGGAGCAATAGGTTGTCGCATGTTCTTCACCACAGCACGCTGAACTTAACATCTTCAGCGAATCGCGCATAATAATAAGCTCTTGTATCTTTTTTTCAACTTCAAGTAATCTGAGATCAACAATCTGTTTAGATTCTTGGCAGGTATGATGCTCAGGATCCACTCGTATTGAAAGTAATTCAGTGATAGCTTCTAAAGTAAAACCTAACTGTTTTGCATAACGAATAAAACGCAGTCGCTGTAGGTCTTGTTCCGTAAATAACCGATACCCACCTTCTGTTCTTTCTTTATGTCCCATCAAACCTTGTTTTTCATAAAAACGAATCGTATCAGGCGTCACATCTGCTAGCCTAGCAAGTTCACCTATCTTATACATGCTCATAATACTTACCTGTAAATATGGGTTAACCACGAAAAAATCAAGGGAATAAATTTATTTGAAGAAGTAAGAATAGCAGGTACAAAAAAACCGGGCAAATATACCCGGTTTTCTTGAAAGCGACAGCAGATTACTCTGCAGCTGCTTCTTGAGACTCAACAGCACGGTCAACAAGCTCGATGTAAGCCATCGGAGCGTTGTCACCTGTGCGGTAGCCACACTTAAGAATACGAGTGTAACCACCTGCACGAGCTGCGAAACGAGGTCCCAGTTCATTAAATAATTTTGCAACGATCTCGTTATCACGAGTACGTGCGAATGCCAGACGACGATTAGCTACGCTGTCGGTCTTGGCAAGAGTAATCAGCGGCTCAACGACGCGACGCAGTTCTTTCGCTTTAGGCAGAGTCGTCTTGATGATTTCATGACGAACTAAAGAACCTGCCATGTTACGGAACATAGCTTGGCGGTGGCTGCTGTTGCGGTTCAATTGACGACCACTCTTACGATGGCGCATGACCTTATCCTTCTCAGTAAAACCTTAACCTGTGATCTTAGTCATCAGCAATACTTGCTGGTGGCCAATTTTCTAAGCGCATGCCCAGAGAAAGACCACGAGATGCCAAGACGTCCTTAATTTCAGTAAGAGATTTCTTACCAAGATTCGGAGTTTTAAGCAACTCAACTTCTGTACGCTGTACCAGATCACCGATGTAGTGGATAGCTTCTGCTTTGAGGCAGTTAGCAGAGCGGACAGTCAATTCCAGATCGTCAACTGGGCGCAATAAGATAGGATCGAATTCTGGTTTTTCTTCTTTAACTTCAGGCTGACGTACATCACGTAAGTCAACAAAAGCTTCAAGTTGTTCAGCCAGAATGGTTGCCGCACGGCGAATCGCCTCTTCAGGATCGATTGTACCGTTAGTTTCCATTTCAATAACTAACTTATCCAAGTCTGTACGTTGCTCAACACGAGCTGCTTCAACATTGTAGGCAATACGCTCTACTGGGCTGTAGCAAGCATCGACTAACAAACGACCGATTGGGCGCTCATCTTCTTCCGAATGAACTCGGGCAGAAGCCGGCACATAACCACGACCACGCTGTACTTTAATTCGCATATTAATAGATGCGCTTTCGTCAGTCAGGTGGCAGATGATGTGCTGTGGCTTGACGATTTCGACATCACCATCATGGATGATGTCGGCTGCAGTCACAGGGCCAATGCCAGATTTATTCAAGGTTAAAATAACTTCATCTTTCCCCTGAACTTTTACCGCCAGCCCTTTCAGGTTGAGGAGAATCTCCAGGATATCTTCCTGTACACCTTCTTTGGTGCTGTACTCATGCAGTACACCATCAATCTCAACCTCTGTCACCGCACAACCCGGCATAGACGAAAGCAGAATACGGCGCAGTGCGTTACCAAGAGTATGGCCAAAGCCACGCTCTAAAGGCTCAAGGGTCACCTTAGCGTGCGTCGAACTCACTTGCTCGATATCTACCAGGCGCGGTTTTAGAAACTCTGTCACAGAACCCTGCATTGTGTCCTCTCTTTGGTGCTAAGCTTTACTTGGAGTAAAGCTCGACGATCAGGTGTTCGTTAATGTCCGCAGACAAGTCAGTACGTTCAGGAATACGTTTGAACACACCTTCCATTTTAGCAGCATCAACTTCCAGCCAAGTTGGCTTCTCACGCTGTTCAGCCAGCTCTAAAGCAGCCTTAATACGAGACTGTTTTTTAGCTTTCTCACGAACGCTGATAACGTCATTCGGGGAAACCTGATAAGAAGCGATATTAACTACACGGCCATTTACCATGATAGCTTTATGGCTAACCATTTGACGTGCTTCTGCGCGAGTTGCGCCAAAGCCCATACGGTAAACGACGTTATCAAGACGACCTTCCAGCAAAGTCAGCAGGTTTTCACCTGTGTTGCCTTTCAGACGTGTTGCTTCTTTGTAATAGTTACGGAATTGACGTTCCAGAACACCGTAGATACGACGAACTTTTTGTTTTTCACGTAACTGGACGCCATAGTCAGACAGACGCGGTTTACGCGCACCGTGCTGGCCTGGAGCCTGTTCTAATTTACACTTGGTGTCAATCGCGCGAACACCAGACTTCAGGAAGAGGTCTGTTCCTTCGCGACGGCTCAGCTTGAGCTTAGGACCCAAATATCTAGCCATTTTCTTTCTCCAACAGTCCTAAAAAAAACGAAACGTATTAAACGCGACGTTTTTTCGGTGGGCGACAACCGTTATGAGGGATAGGAGTCACATCAGTAATATTAGTGATGCGGAAACCAGCGGCGTTCAGAGCACGAATTGTTGATTCGCGACCCGGACCCGGTCCCTTAACCATAACTTCCAGGTTCTTGATACCGTATTCTTTCACGGCTTCTGCGCAACGCTCTGCTGCAACCTGAGCTGCAAACGGAGTGGATTTGCGAGAACCACGGAAACCGGAACCACCGGCAGTTGCCCAACCCAATGCGTTACCTTGACGGTCTGTAATAGTAACGATTGTGTTGTTGAAAGAAGCATGGATATGAGCCACACCGTCTGAGACTTGTTTTCTTACACGCTTACGTGCACGAATTGGTGCTTTTGCCATTATTCAATACCCCGACTTATTTCTTGATCGGCTTACGCGGACCCTTACGGGTACGAGCGTTAGTCTTAGTACGCTGTCCGCGCACAGGAAGACCACGACGATGACGTAAACCACGGTAACATCCAAGGTCCATCAGACGCTTGATGCTCAGGGTAATTTCACGACGTAAGTCACCTTCTACAACGTATTTAGCAACTTCGTCACGCAGCTTGTCGATTTGTTCTTCAGACAGCTCACTGATCTTAACATTTTCAGCAATACCAGTTGCTTCACAGATAGCCTGTGAACGAGTTTTGCCGATACCGAAAATCGATGTTAAAGCGATTACAGTATGTTTATGATCAGGAATGTTAATGCCTGCTATACGGGCCACTATGCACTCCTAAGTTAAAATATACATTACTGTGCTGAAAAGCCCGTTTTCAGGATACTCAAACAATAATGTATCTTAGATAAAAAAGATTGGCTGGCTAATTTAGCCAGCTCAACCCAACTTTGCAAGAAAAAAATGCTTTTTCTTAACCTTGACGTTGTTTATGTCTTGGTTCAACACTACAAATTACACGAACGCTACCATTGCGACGAATAATTTTGCAGTTACGGCATAATTTCTTGACGGAAGCACGAACTTTCATTTTTACTCTCCGTAACTTCTAAGCAAACCATAATCACACTAAATGATTACTTACCTTTCAGGTTTGCTTTCTTCAATGCAGACTCATACTGACTTGACATCATCAGAGTTTGCACTTGAGCCATAAAGTCCATGATAACGACAACCACGATTAAGAGGGAAGTACCACCAAAATAGAAAGGTACTTTCATTGCGTCACGCATGAACTCCGGGATTAGGCAGATGAAGGTAATATATAATGCGCCAACTAATGTTAAGCGAGTCATTACCTTATCAATGTACTTGGCCGTTTGCTCTCCCGGACGAATTCCTGGTACAAATGCACCGGACTTCTTCAGGTTATCTGCTGTTTCTCTCGGGTTGAAAACCAACGCCGTATAGAAGAAACAGAAGAAGATGATCGCAGATGCATAAAGTAACACATATAACGGTTGACCAGGCTGTAAATACATAGAAATTGTAGTCAGCCAGTCCCAGCCAGTTCCATCACCAAACCAAGAAGCTATTGTACCCGGGAATAGTATGATACTGGAAGCAAAAATTGCAGGAATTACACCCGCCATATTCACTTTTAACGGTAAATGTGTACTTTGTGCTGCGTAAACACGGCGACCTTGCTGACGTTTAGCGTAATTAACGACGATACGACGTTGACCACGTTCCATAAACACAACAAAGAATGTAACCGCGAATACTAACACCGCAACCAACAGCAACAGGAGGAAGTGCAGATCGCCTTGCCGAGCTTGCTCGATGGTATGGCCAATAGCCGGCGGTAATCCCGCAACAATACCAGCGAAGATAATGATAGAAATACCGTTACCGATACCTCTTTCAGTTATCTGCTCACCTAACCACATAAGGAACATAGTCCCCGTGACCAAGCTAACAACAGCCGTAAAGTAGAACGGGAGACCCGGATCAATAACTAACCCTTGCATCCCTGGCATATTCGGTAGACCCATTGCAATACCAATAGATTGGAATATTGCTAATACCAGAGTACCCCAACGAGTATATTGGCTTATCTTCCGACGACCTGCTTCTCCTTCCTTCTTAATCTCTGCTAACCGTGGATTAACCACTGATAATAATTGGATGATAATCGATGCCGAAATATACGGCATGATACCCAAAGCAAAGATAGAAGCACGGCTAAGAGCACCACCAGAGAACATGTTAAACATTTCAATGATGGTGCCTTGTTGCTGTTCGAGCAATTTGGCAAGCACAGTGGCATCAATACCAGGGATTGGAATAAAAGAACCAATTCGGAAAACAATTAGCGCACCAATTACAAACAAAAGTCTGCGTTTAAGTTCGCCAGCTCCACCCTTGGCACTTTGAAAATCTAATCCTGGTTGTTTAGCCATCTGTCACTTATTCCTCAATTTTACCGCCGGCAGCTTCGATTGCAGCGCGAGCACCTTTAGTAACACGAAGGCCACGTACAGTAACTGCACGGTTCACTTCGCCAGACAGAATAACTTTCGCATATTCAATCTGGATGCCAACAACGTTCGCGGCTTTCAGTGCGTTCAGATCAATAACATCGCCTTCAACAGCAGCAAAATCAGACAGACGAATCTCTGCAGTGATCATTGCTTTGCGTGAAGTGAAGCCGAATTTCGGCAGACGACGGTATAAAGGCATCTGGCCACCTTCGAAACCACGACGTACGCCACCGCCAGAACGAGATTTCTGACCTTTGTGACCACGGCCGCCGGTTTTACCGAGACCAGAACCGATACCACGACCTACGCGTTTAGGCGCGTGCTTGGCACCTTCAGCCGGAGACAGAGTATTTAAACGCATCTCTTACTCCTCAACTTTAACCATGTAGGAAACCAAGTTGACCATACCACGTACAGCAGGAGTATCCTCGCGCTCTACTGTATGACCAATGCGACGCAGACCTAAACCGACCAGTGTTGCCTTATGCTTAGGCAGACGACCGATTGAACTGCGAACTTGTGTAATTTTAATAGTCTTAGCCATAGCCGATTACCCCAGAATTTCTTCGACGGATTTTCCACGCTTAGCTGCGACCATTTCTGGAGACTTCATGCTGTCTAAAGCATCCAGTGTTGCACGAACCACGTTGATTGGGTTAGTGGAACCATAGGTTTTAGCCAGTACGTTGCGAACTCCAGCTACTTCTAAAACAGCACGCATTGCACCGCCGGCAATGATACCGGTACCTTCGTGAGCAGGTTGCATAAACACACGAGAACCAGTGTGTGTACCTTTCACAGGGTGGAACAATGTGCCGTTGTTTAGAGCAACGGTTTTCATACTGCGACGGGCTTTTTCCATCGCTTTCTGGATTGCTGCCGGAACTTCGCGCGCTTTGCCGTAGCCAAAACCAACGCGACCGTTACCATCACCAACTACAGTCAGTGCGGTAAAGCTGAAAATACGGCCACCTTTAACGGTTTTTGCTACGCGGTTTACCGCGATCAGCTTTTCCTGCAGTTCGCCAGCTTGTTTTTCGATGTGAGCCATCTTACACCTCTACCTTAGAACTGAAGGCCAGCTTCACGGGCAGCATCTGCCAGTGCCTGGACTCTACCATGATATTGGAAACCAGAACGGTCAAAAGCAACAACAGTGATGCCTTTTTCCAGTGCGCGTTCAGCAATTAATTTACCAACTACTGCTGCTGCATCTTTGTTTCCAGTGAATTTCACTTGCTCATTGATAGCTTTTTCTGTAGTAGAAGCTGCAACCAATGTTTCAGAACCGTTCGGTGCGATAACCTGCGCATAAATATGGCGTGGAGTACGATGTACCACCAGGCGAGTCGCACCCAACTCTTGGATCTTACGGCGTGCGCGGGTCGCACGACGGATACGAGCTGCTTTCTTATCCATAGTGTTACCTTACTTCTTCTTAGCCTCTTTGGTACGCACGATTTCATCGGCGTAACGAACACCTTTACCTTTGTAAGGTTCAGGACGACGGTAAGCACGCAGTTCTGCTGCAACTTGACCAATCACTTGCTTATCCGCACCTTTCAGTACGATTTCAGTTTGTGTTGGACATTCAGCAGTAATGCCTGCTGGCAGTGCGTGTTCAACCGGATGCGAGAAACCTAAAGACAAGCTTACTGCATTGCCTTTGATTGCTGCACGGTAACCAACACCGACCAGTTGAAGCTTTTTAGTGAAGCCTTCGGTAACACCAACAACCATTGCATTGCACAGTGAACGAGTAGTACCCGCTTGTGCCCATGCATCATCAAAACCTTCGCGTGGTGCGAAAGTCAGTTGATTGTCTTCGCTTTTAACTTCAACTGCATTATGGATAGTACGAGTAAGCTCGCCGTTTTTACCCTTAATCGAAATAACCTGACCGTTGAGTTTTACCTCTACGCCGGCAGGAATGACGACGGGTGCTTTTGCCACACGAGACATTCTTTCCTCCCGAATTAAGCTACGTAGCAGAGAATCTCGCCACCAAGACCAGCTTGGCGAGCTGCACGATCAGTCATGACACCTTTAGAGGTAGAAACAACAGCGATACCTAAACCAGCCATAACTTGTGGCAGCTCATCTTTTTTCTTATAGATGCGCAGACTTGGGCGGCTTACACGCTGAATGCTTTCTACAACAGCCTTACCTTGGAAATAACGTAAAGTCAGTTCCAGTTCTGGCTTGATGTCGCCTTCAATTTTAAAATCTTCAATATAACCTTCTTCCTTCAGCACTTTGGCAATTGCCACTTTCAGCTTGGAGGAAGGCATGGTGACCGCAACTTTGTTCGCGGCCTGACCGTTACGGATACGGGTCAGCATATCCGCGATGGGATCTTGCATGCTCATCTGTCTTTACTCCCGTGATTCAAATGGAATTACCAACTTGCCTTTTTAAGGCCCGGGATTTCACCGCGCATAGCGGCTTCACGGACTTTAATACGGCTCAGACCAAACTTCCGCAGGAAACCGTGCGGACGCCCTGTTTGACGGCAGCGGTTACGCTGACGAGAAGGACTTGAATCACGTGGCAGTGTTTGCAGCTTGAGAACAGCGTCCCAGCGATCTTCATCAGATGCTTTAACATCAGAGATGATAGCTTTCAGTTCTACGCGTTTTGCGAAGAATTTCTCAGCTAATTTAGCACGTTTAACATCACGCGCTTTCATAGATTTCTTAGCCATGAGTACCCTGCCTTACTTGCGGAACGGGAAGTTGAACGCTGCTAACAGTGCGCGACCTTCGTCATCTGATTTCGCAGTAGTGGTGATAGTAATATCTAAACCACGTACGCGATCCACTTTATCGTAATCGATTTCAGGGAAGATGATTTGTTCACGAACACCCATGCTGTAGTTACCGCGACCATCGAAAGACTTAGCGGACAAGCCACGGAAGTCACGAATACGTGGTACAGCAATAGAAATCAGACGCTCAAGGAACTCCCACATGCGTTCGCCACGCAGGGTTACTTTACAGCCGATTGGATAGCCCTGACGGATTTTGAAGCCTGCAACAGATTTGCGTGCTTTGGTGATCAAAGGTTTTTGACCTGAGATCGCTGTTAAATCAGCTGCTGCGTTATCCAGCAGTTTTTTATCAGCAATCGCTTCACCAACACCCATATTCAGGGTGATCTTCTCGACCCGAGGGACTTGCATGACAGAAGTGTAGCTAAACTCGGTCATGAGTTTATTAACTACTTCGTCTTTATAGTAATCATGCAGTTTCGCCATCGTATACTCCAAAAATTACTTGATAGTTTCACTGTTAGATTTGAAGAAACGGACTTTTTTGCCGTCTTCGAATCTAAAGCCTACACGGTCAGCCTTACCAGTTGCCGCGTTAAAGATTGCAACGTTAGAAACTTGAATAGCCGCTTCTTTTTCAACGATGCCACCTGGTTGGTTCAGAGCCGGTACAGGCTTCTGATGTTTTTTAACCAGATTGATACCTTCAACGATAACTTTACTAGAAGAAATAACCTGCTTTACTTTACCGCGCTTACCTTTGTCTTTCCCAGTTAGCACGATAACTTCGTCATCACGACGGATTTTCGCTGCCATAGTTCGCTCCTTAGAGTACTTCAGGTGCCAGAGAGATAATTTTCATAAACTTCTCGTTACGAAGTTCACGAGTTACCGGCCCAAAAATACGCGTACCGATTACTTGCTCACTGTTATTATTTAATAACACACAAGCATTACCATCGAAGCGAATGACAGAACCGTCAGGGCGACGTACACCCTTCTTGGTGCGCACCACTACCGCTTTCAGGACATCACCCTTTTTAACTTTACCGCGTGGAATTGCTTCTTTAACAGTAATTTTAATGATGTCGCCTACATGTGCATAGCGACGGTGCGAGCCACCTAGAACCTTGATACACATTACGCGACGTGCACCGGAGTTGTCGGCCACGTTCAGCATAGTCTGTTCTTGGATCATTTTAGTGCTCCGCTAAATGTCAACTACTACTGAGCCACCTCATTATGAAGAGGCCGTTCAAATATACCCATACTACGAGGGCGCGGCATTATAACACCACATCATCGTGTTGGACAGAAAAAAATAAACGGCTCAATCAAAAAGAGCCGTTTATTCATCAAGAAAAGTTATTCTATTACAGAACAGCTTTTTCTACAACGCGAACTAAGGCCCAAGACTTAGTCTTAGACAGTGGACGAGTTTGGCGGATTTCTACCACGTCACCAATTCCACATTCATTGTTCTCGTCATGTACGTGCAATTTAGTCGTACGACGGATGAATTTACCATACAGAGGGTGTTTCACCATACGTTCGATAGCAACAACAATAGATTTCTCCATTTTATCGCTAACTACACGACCTTGCAGAGTACGGATTTTATCGCTCATTACGCACCTGCCTTCTCAGTCAGTAAAGTCTTCACACGTGCGATATCGCGACGCACTTGTTTCAACAGATGAGACTGTTGCAGCTGACCGCTTGCAGCCTGCATACGTAAATTAAATTGTTCACGTAACAGGTTCAAAAGTTCAGCATTCAGCTCTTCAACGCTTTTTTCGCGCAGCTCTTGTGCTTTCATTACATCACCGTCTTAGTTACAAAGGTGGTTTTGATAGGCAGTTTCGCTGCTGCCAGAGAGAATGCCTCACGAGCCAGCTCTTCAGGCACACCGTCCATTTCGTACAGTACTTTACCAGGCTGAATTAAGGCAACCCAATATTCTACGTTACCTTTACCTTTACCCATACGAACTTCGAGTGGTTTCTCAGTGATTGGTTTGTCTGGGAACACACGGATCCAGATTTTACCTTGACGCTTAATAGCACGGGTCATAGCACGACGTGCCGCTTCGATCTGACGTGCAGTCAGACGACCACGGCCAACAGCTTTAAGACCGAAAGTGCCGAAGCTAACATCCGTACCTTGCGCTAGACCACGGTTGCGGCCTTTGTGCACCTTACGAAATTTTGTACGCTTTGGTTGTAACATCAGCGACTCTCCTTACTTGCGGCCTTTACGCTGCTGCTTTTTAGGTTGAGCAGCTGGTTTCTCAGCTTGTTCAACAGCAGCCATACCACCCAGAATCTCACCTTTGAAGATCCATACCTTAACGCCGAGAACACCGTAAGTGGTGTGCGCTTCTGAAGTGTTGTAATCGATATCAGCACGTAATGTGTGCAGTGGCACACGGCCTTCACGATACCACTCGGTACGAGCGATTTCAGCACCGCCTAAACGGCCACTGACTTCAACTTTAATACCTTTAGCGCCCAGACGCATTGCGTTCTGTACTGCACGCTTCATAGCACGACGGAACATAACACGACGTTCCAGCTGTGAAGAAATGCTGTCAGCAACTAATTTAGCGTCTAGTTCTGGTTTACGAACTTCGGCGATATTGATTTGCGCAGGAACACCAGCGATATCCGCTACTGTTTTACGCAGTTTTTCAACGTCTTCACCTTTCTTACCGATAACGATACCTGGGCGAGCAGTGTGAATAGTCACACGGATGCTTTTCGCAGGACGTTCGATAACGATGCGAGAGATTGACGCTTTTGCCAATTCTTTATTCAAGTACTGGCGTACTTTGTAATCGCTGTCTAGGTTGTCAGCGAATTCATTGGTGTTCGCATACCAAGTAGAGTTCCAAGGTTTGACAATACCCAGGCGAATACCATTAGGATGTACTTTCTGACCCATTGCTAGTCTCCAGAGTCTCAGCGATCGGACACAACCACAGTAATGTGGCTGGTGCGCTTAAGAATACGATCTGCACGGCCTTTCGCACGCGGCATGATGCGTTTCATGGTTGGACCTTCGTCTACGAAAATTTTCGCAACTTTCAGGTCATCAATGTCAGCGCCATCGTTTTGCTCTGCGTTAGCAATTGCAGATTCAAGTACTTTCTTCACTAAACCAGCAGCTTTCTTGTTGGTGTAGGTCAGAATTTCCAGAGCTTGCGACACTTTCTTACCGCGAATCAGGTCGGCAACTAAGCGAACCTTCTGGGCAGAAGAACGAGCGTGGCGATGCATAGCTAAAGTTTCCATCTCTTCCTCCTATCCTTAACGTTTCTTAGCTTTCTTATCTGCCGCGTGGCCGCGATAAGTGCGAGTCGGTGCGAATTCACCCAGTTTGTGACCAACCATTTCGTCGGTTACAAAAACTGGAACATGCTGACGACCATTATGGACAGCGATGGTCAATCCGATCATATTAGGAAAGATCGTTGAACGACGGGACCAAGTCTTAAGAGGCTTCTTGTCTCCGCTTTCCACCGCTTTCTCTACCTTCTTCAGCAAGTGCAGGTCAATAAAAGGACCTTTCTTGAGAGAACGTGGCATGGTTTATCCTCTAATTATTTTTTAGAACGATGACGTACGATGAATTGATCAGTACGCTTGTTACTACGAGTTTTCTTACCTTTGGTTTGAACGCCCCATGGTGTTACTGGGTGTTTACCAAAGTTACGGCCTTCACCACCACCATGTGGATGGTCTACTGGGTTCATCGCAGTACCACGAACGGTAGGACGAACACCACGCCAGCGGCTAGCACCAGCTTTACCGAGAACACGTAACATATGTTCAGCGTTACCAACTTCACCAAGAGTTGCACGGCAATCAGCTAAAACTTTACGCATTTCACCAGAACGCAGACGTAATGTGACATAAGCACCATCACGAGCAACGATTTGAGCGTAAGTACCTGCTGAACGCGCTAACTGTCCACCTTTACCTGGTTTCAGTTCGATGTTATGAACTGTAGAACCAACAGGGATGTTGCGCATCGGCAGTGCGTTACCAGCTTTGATTGCTGAATCAACACCAGATTGAATCTGGTCGCCAGCTTTCAGGCCTTTTGGTGCAAGAATATAACGACGTTCACCGTCTTTATATAGAACCAGTGCAATGTTCGCAGAACGATTTGGATCATATTCCAAACGCTCAACAACTGCAGGAACACCGTCTTTGTTGCGTTTAAAGTCAACTAAACGATAATGCTGCTTATGGCCACCACCGATATGACGGGTAGTGATACGGCCATTGTTGTTACGACCACCGGATTTGCTGTTTTTTTCTAACAGCGGAGCATAAGGTTTACCCTTATGCAGCTCAGGGTTAACCACTTTAACTACGTGGCGACGGCCCGGAGACGTAGGTTTACATTTAACAACTGCCATTGTTCTTTACTCCTCCGACTTACTCAGCACCGCTAATGAAGTCCAAATTTTGGCCTTCTTTCAGCGTGACGTAAGCTTTTTTCCAGTCGCTACGACGACCGAAACGCTGACCGTGGCGTTTAGTTTTGCCTTTAACCAGCAAAGTGTTAACACCTTCAACTTCAACTTCAAACAGTTTCTGTACAGCAGCTTTGATTTCTGCTTTAGTCGCGTCTTTCGCAACTTTGAGAACGATGGTATTGCTTTTTTCCATCGCTGTAGAAGCTTTTTCAGATACATGCGGCGCGCGCAGTACTTTTAGCAGACGTTCTTCACGGATCATGCCAGCATCTCCTCAACTTGCTTCACAGCATCAGCAGTCATAACCACTTTGTCGAAGGCGATCAGGCTAACCGGGTCAATACCTGCTGCATCACGAACGTCAACCTTATACAGGTTACGCGCTGCTAAAAACAGATTTTCATCTAATTCAGCAGTGATGATCAGAACATCTTCCAGAGCCATATCTTTCAGTTTCTGTGCCAGCAACTTAGTTTTAGGTGCTTCAACAGAGAACTTCTCGACAACGATCAGACGATCTTGACGTACCAACTCAGAGAGGATGCTTTTTAAAGCACCACGGTACATCTTCTTATTAACTTTTTGACTGTGGTCCTGTGGTTTAGCTGCGAAGCTAACACCACCAGAGCGCCAAATTGGGCTCTTTACTGAACCAGAACGTGCACGGCCAGTACCTTTTTGACGCCATGGTTTTTTACCTGAACCAGAAACTTCAGCACGAGTTTTCTGAGCACGAGTACCTTGACGAGCACCAGCTGCATACGCAACAACTACTTGGTGAACAAGCGCTTCATTGAAATCACGCCCGAAGGTAGTTTCGGAAACAGTCAGCGCGCTTTGCGCGTCTTTCATTACCAATTCCATTCCTATCTCCTCGACGTTAAGCCTTGACAGCCGGTTTTACGATCAGGTTGCTACCAGTTGCTCCTGGAACAGCACCTTTGACCAGCAGCAGGTTGCGCTCAGCGTCAACACGTACTACATCTAGGCTTTGAACAGTTACACGCTCATTACCCAGTTGGCCTGCCATTTTCTTGCCTTTAAACACTTTGCCCGGAGTCTGGTTTTGACCGATAGAACCCGGAACACGGTGAGACAAGGAGTTACCGTGAGTAGCATCTTGAGTACGGAAATTCCAGCGCTTAACTGTGCCGGCAAAACCTTTACCTTTAGATGTACCAGTAACGTCGACTTTTTTAACGTCAGCGAAAATTTCAACGCTAATGCTTTGACCTACTGTGTATTCTGCACTGTCTTCAATGCGGAATTCACGCAGGATACGGCCAGCTTCGACGCCAGCTTTAGCGAAATGACCTGCTTCAGGCTTAGTTACACGATTAGCTTTTTTGCTACCGGTAGTAACCTGAATTGCATTATAACCGTCAGTTTCTGCAGTTTTAACCTGAGTAACACGGTTATTTTCAATTTCGATAACAGTTACAGGTATAGAAACGCCATCTTCAGTGAAGATACGAGTCATACCGACTTTCTTACCGACTAAACCTTTCATTGTTTCAACCTCTCAATCGTTCGACGACCTGATTAACCCAGGCTGATCTGCACGTCAACGCCGGCAGCCAGGTCCAGACGCATCAGAGCATCAACGGTCTTTTCGGTTGGCTCAACGATGTCAACCAGACGCTTGTGAGTGCGAATTTCGTACTGATCACGCGCATCTTTGTTAACGTGCGGAGAAATCAGAACGGTAAAACGCTCTTTACGTGTCGGCAGCGGGATAGGACCACGAACTTGCGCACCAGTGCGCTTAGCAGTCTCTACGATTTCCGCAGTTGATTGATCGATTAAACGATGATCAAAAGCTTTCAGGCGGATACGGATTCTTTGGTTCTGCATGAGACCAGAGCTCCAACTATTTTATAAACGTAAATGATTACTCCTCGTGCCCATTTCGATTGATGGGAGAGTGTAATCGTTCTTGATGTAACTTCCAAATCGGAAGTATTGTCTAAATGAGCAACAAATCGTTAACTCAATACTGATATTTCAGTCCTAAAATATAGGGCTTACTCATCAGTAAGCCCGCGCATTATACGTAAATTATAGGGAAACGCAAGCAATCGAGGAAAATATGTGCGAATTTTCTAGGGGGGTAATAAAAAAAACCTCAACCATGGAATACACAGTGGTTGAGGTTAGTTATTAACTTAATAAAACAACAGTACGGAATAAGACTTTATTCTTCTTTAACTTGTGCTTGAAGATAGTTTTGAATTCCCAAACGATTAATCAGCTCTAGTTGAGTTTCTATCCAATCAATATGATTTTCTTCATCAGCTAAAATTTCAATCATCAGGTCTCGACTTACGTAGTCATGAACCGAATCTGCATACTTAATAGCTTCCTTTAGATTTTTTGCCCCATCGATTTCAAGCTGTAAATCTGACTTCAGCATTTCTTCAACATCTTCACCAATATTCAATTTGCCAAGATCTTGTAAGTTAGGAATACCTTCGAGGAAAAGAATTCGCTCTATATATTTATCTGCGTGCTTCATTTCATCAATTGATTCGTGATATTCCATCTCATTGAGACGTGTAAGCCCCCAATTTTTAAACATGCGTGCATGCAAAAAATATTGGTTAATTGCAACTAACTCATTGCCCAGTAGTTTATTTAGGTGGGCTATCATTTTTTTATCGCCTTTCATTTCTACCCTCCATCGCTTCCAGTCTTTTAAGTGTAGTACTGAAATTGATGTTAGTGTGATTTTTACACAATGTATTTAAACAAAAGGTGATAAATATGGTGGGAATAATTTGACTGGTATTAAATACTATGCGACTTCAGTTGCGCACGCATCCTCAAAAATCATTTGCTCTTCATATAAAATTGCCTTCGTCTGCCGAATACATTTTCCACATTCTAAGCCTACAGGCAGAATTTGTCGTAGACCCTTTAGTGAGGTCACTTGATACTTTCTTGCGGCATTTCTGATCTGTTTATCAGTAATGGCTTCACAAAGGCAGATGTACATGATGCTTACCTGTATAAATCACATACAGATAGTTTAAATAAAAATGATTTGCATTTCAATTATCATTACTAATGATTTACAAAGATCATTTACCACTGAGCGATTAATTACACAAGCAAATGAAATCAAAAGAAAAAATAACTTTTAATATGAATAATTCGGCTAATATATAGCAACGTAATACTGTAATTTTATGTAGTCAAAATTTTGCTTATAACAACAAAAGGGCACCTAAATAAGGTGCCCTTTTTTAAAACTAGATAAAGCTATGTATTATGCAATAATTTTTGCAACAACACCCGCACCTACAGTACGGCCACCTTCACGGATTGCGAAACGTAAACCGTCGTCCATCGCGATTGGGTGGATCAGGGTAACGATCATGTTGATGTTATCACCTGGCATTACCATCTCTACGCCTTCTGGCAGTTCGATAGTACCTGTTACGTCAGTTGTACGGAAGTAGAACTGTGGACGGTAACCTTTGAAGAATGGAGTATGACGACCACCTTCATCTTTGCTCAGAATATAAACTTCTGATTCAAATTTAGTGTGTGGCTTGATTGAACCTGGTTTCGCCAGTACTTGACCACGTTGAATTTCTTCACGCTTAGTACCACGCAGCAGAACACCAACGTTCTCACCTGCACGACCTTCGTCTAACAGTTTACGGAACATTTCAACGCCAGTACACGTTGTTTTAACCGTGTCTTGAATACCAACGATTTCAACTTCTTCACCAACTTTGATGATACCACGCTCAACACGGCCTGTTACTACTGTACCACGACCTGAGATTGAGAATACGTCTTCGATTGGCAGCAGGAATGGCTTGTCAATTGCACGCTCTGGTTCTGGAATGTAAGTATCCAGGTGGCCTGCTAATTCAACAATTTTCGCTTCCCACTCTGGGTTGCCTTCCAGCGCTTTCAGTGCTGAACCACGGACAACTGGCGTGTCGTCGCCTGGGAAATCGTATTGAGACAGAAGTTCACGAACTTCCATTTCGACTAATTCTAACAGCTCTTCGTCGTCTACCATGTCACATTTGTTCAGGAAAACGATGATGTAAGGAACACCAACCTGACGACCTAACAGGATGTGCTCACGAGTTTGTGGCATTGGGCCATCTGTCGCAGCAACAACCAGAATTGCACCGTCCATCTGAGCAGCACCAGTGATCATGTTTTTAACATAGTCGGCGTGTCCTGGGCAGTCTACGTGTGCGTAGTGGCGAGTTGGAGTATCATATTCTACGTGTGAAGTAGAGATGGTGATACCACGCGCTTTTTCTTCTGGTGCGTTATCGATTTGGTCGAATGCGCGAGCAGAACCGCCGTAAGTTTTAGCCAGAACAGTAGTGATAGCTGCTGTCAGAGTAGTTTTACCGTGGTCAACGTGGCCGATAGTACCAACGTTAACGTGCGGTTTTGAACGTTCAAATTTTTCTTTAGACATTAGATTGTCCCTCTAAGACACGGAATCGGTGGTTAAACCACATCAACCAAGCAAGAATTATTTCGCTTGTTTTTTTTCAGGAGACAAATCAGGGAGATAAGTGAGAACATAAAGGAAGTGGTGCTGATAGGCAGATTCGAACTGCCGACCTCACCCTTACCAAGGGTGTGCTCTACCAACTGAGCCATATCAGCACATCTTGGAGCGGGCAGCGGGAATCGAACCCGCATCATCAGCTTGGAAGGCTGAGGTAATAGCCATTATACGATGCCCGCAATGAACTCGGCTACCTGAGTTATCAGCTGTTAAACTGTTCCTCAAAATTTTCTCTTAAGAAAATTTCTTGGAGATGGTGGTGGGAGAAGGATTCGAACCTTCGAAGTCTGTGACGGCAGATTTACAGTCTGCTCCCTTTGGCCGCTTGGGTATCCCACCTATCCAAATTTTTAATGGTGCCGGCACCAAGAGTCGAACTCGGGACCTACTGATTACAAGTCAGTTGCTCTACCAACTGAGCTATGCCGGCATCAAGTGCTGCGCATTCTAGGTAGAGTCGGCGCAGGTTGCAACAAAAAAATTAACTTTTTTGTTTGTTCGCTCACATTTTGTTCGCTTTTTCGCATTTTTGTTGATTTTTTAACTGCTTTAAGCTTAAAACATCAACAGCAGCTGTTAACTATAGTCCATTATCATTTGGTCAGTAAAGGGAGAAAGAGACTTAAAATTTTTAAAATCATTATTTTTTATTCGATATCACAGTTTTCCCCTCTTATTCTTAGGCGTTTTTTTCATCACTCAGTATCATTTTTTCTGCCTACATCAAAAAAAACTGATAAAAAATAGAAAAAAACCTACGCCTCCCCACTTTCCCTCGCTATGATGCTAGCAAATTTTATGGATACGGGTGTTTAGGCAACCTGTCCAACCTGCATAAAATAGGCAGATGTTGGTTTATGAAAAAGAAAGAAAATTTTATTACTACGCCATACTTAGAGTTTGATAGAGAACACTGGGCAACTTTACGTGATTCAGTACCGCTTACATTAACATCGAGTGAACTTCTAGAGTTAAAAGGGATTAACGAAGAACTCTCTATGGAAGATGTTATAGAAATTTATCTACCTTTATCGCGTTTACTGAATTTTTATATTAGTTCAAACTTACGTCGTCAGGCTGTTCTAGAGCAATTCCTTGGAACTAATGGCGCAAAAGTGCCTTATATTATTGGTATAGCAGGTAGTGTGGCCGTTGGTAAAAGTACAACAGCACGTTTACTTCAAGCGCTACTCACTCGTTGGCCTGAACACCGTAAAGTTGACTTGATCACAACTGATGGTTTTTTACATCCTAATCAAGTATTAAAAGATAGAAATATCATGAAGAAAAAAGGTTTTCCGCAATCTTATGATATGCGAAAACTAGTCAACTTCGTGTCGCAAATAAAATCAGGTGCACGTAATGTTAAGGCTCCGGTTTATTCGCATTTAACGTATGACATTGTCCCTGATGAAGAACAGGTAATTGATCAACCTGATATTTTAATACTCGAAGGGCTGAATGTCTTACAAAGTGATATGGATTATCCACAAGACCCCCATCATGTATTTGTATCTGACTTTGTTGATTTCTCCATTTATGTTGATGCTGCACCTGAATTATTAAAGCAATGGTATATCGGTCGGTTCCTTAAATTTAGGCAAGGTGCATTCTCAGATCCTGATTCTTACTTCCATAGTTATTCTAAACTTAGGGAAGAAGAGGCAATTAATATTGCTAGCTCTATTTGGGATGAAATTAATGGGCTAAACCTTGAAGAAAATATATTACCAACAAAGGAAAGAGCCAGTTTAATTATGACTAAAGGTGAGAATCATTCTATTCAGAGTGTTAGATTAAGAAAGTGATTATTTATATTGGCCGATTTCTCCCCGGCCAATAATATATTATTCATTTGGTCTTAAAGATATTTCACCACCAATATAGGGAATTATTTCGCCATTATCCTTCTGTAGCAATAATGCACCTTGCTCATTAATCCCACGTTCGATACCCGAAATTATTTCGCTACCAATCAATAACTTAACACTTCTATCTAAAAAATTATCTAATTCAATCCATCTTTCTAAAAATGGTTTTAACCCTTCCTTTTCAAATAAAACCAATGAATTCCTCAAAGCTTGAATTATATTTGCTGATAATTCATTTCTCTCTATATTTTCAAATTCGTCAGATAGAGAGGACCAGGCTTGAGTTATGTTTTCGCTACTGTCAGAATTTTCTTTATTCATGCCAATATTAATACCAATACCGATAATAATATGAGCTGCATCCCCTGTTTTACCCGTTAATTCAACCAAAATTCCTGCAAGCTTTTTATCATTCATATATAGGTCATTAGGCCATTTGACTTTGACTTTATTACCAATTAATTTATTTAACGTTTCAGCGACAACAATACCAACAACTAAGCTTAACCCTATTGCCGCCGCAGGACCTTGGTCTAATTTCCAGTACATGGATAAGTAAAGGTTACATCCAAATGGTGATATCCATTGCCTTCCTCTTCTGCCTCGCCCAGCACTTTGATACTCAGCAAGACACGTATCCCCTGACTGTAATTCAGTAATTCTCTCCAACATGTACTGATTAGTAGAATCAATAACAGGTTCAACTATAATATTTACGTCATCAACTCGCTGTTTTATTGTATCTTCGTTAAGTAGGTTAATAGGATAAGGTAGCTTATACCCTTTACCGGTTACCGTTTGTACATTCACTCCCCACGAACGTAGCGTTTTTATATGCTTATTGATCGCTGCGCGGGTCATCCCTAGTTTATCTCCTAGCTGTTCTCCTGAATGCACTTGTGCATCGGCCAAGATATTTATGAGATCTAGTGGGGTGTTTCTTTCTTTCATTGAATACATTCCATTGCGTTGATTTCGCCATTTTTACCAATAAACCTGACCTCTGGCTCTAAATGTATACCAAAACGCTCTAAAACCTTTTGGCTCACATATTTTGCTAGATTGACAATGTCTTGCCCTGTTGCTCGGTTTTTATTAATTAAAACCAATGCTTGCTGTTTATGTACCGCAGCACCACCGATTTCATGACCTTTCAGACCACATTGGTCGATAAGCCACCCTGCTGCTAGCTTTACGCTTCCATCTTCTTGGTTATATTGAGGACAATTAGGGTAAGCTATTTTTATGGCTTGTGCTTTTTCTGCTGAAATAATAGGATTTTTAAAGAAACTCCCTGCATTACCTGTTATTGCCGGATCAGGTAATTTGCTTCTGCGCGTTTGGCATACAGAGTTAAATACTTGTTCTGGTGTTACTGTATTGGGGTCAAGCTGAGCAAGGTCACCATATATAAGCTTAGGCGTCCATTCTTTAGCAAGTTTTAACCCAACACTGATAATGACATAGCCATATTGATATTCATGCTTAAAAATGCTATCACGGTAGCCAAACTGACACTCTGCAGCTGTTAGCCGTGTTACTTTACCTGTATCTAGAGAAAGTACATCAACATACTGACATATATCTTTTAGCTCTAAACCATAAGCACCAATATTTTGAATGGGCGCAGAACCTACACAACCTGGGATCAACGCTAAATTTTCCGCACCACAAACACCTTCACTCAATAACGTTTCAAGTAATTGATGCCAATTTTCACCTGCTTGAGCATGAACATACCAATAGCTGATATCTTCTGTTATTTGTACACCCTTTAGCTGATTGATGATTACTACACCTGCAAAGTCTTCAACAAATAGAACATTGCTTCCCCCTCCTAATAATAATACTGGGAGTTGCTGATTTTTAGCCTCGCTCCATTGCTGGAGTAGAGATTCTTGGTTATCCACAAAAACAATTGATAGTGCTTTTGCTTGAATGCCAAAGCTATTAAATGATTTAAGTTCAGACGTTAGGTTCATTACAGCCTTCAGTACAAATAAAACAAAGATAAGATAAGTCTATCAGGCTGGATTAAGAGTGAATAGCAGGATTAAGAAAATAAGATAATTAGTGAAAATTACTCTATTAGTAGAATGCAAAAAGCCACCCAATGGGTGGCTTCTTTATATTTAAAACCTAGCAGTTCCCTACTCTCACATGGGGAGACCCCACACTACCATCGGCGCTACGGCGTTTCACTACTGAGTTCGGCATGGGGTCAGGTGGGACCACCGCGCTATTGCCGCTAGGTAAATTCTTTTTAAATGCCGATTATATGGTGCTGATACCCAGATTCGAACTGGGGACCTCACCCTTACCAAGGGTGTGCTCTACCAACTGAGCCATATCAGCAATATGGTGCGGTCAGTTAGTACTGACACAACCTTAAAATTTAATGTCTGGCAGTTCCCTACTCTCACATGGGGAGACCCCACACTACCATCGGCGCTACGGCGTTTCACTGCTGAGTTCGGCATGGGGTCAGGTGGGACCACCGCGCTATTGCCGCCAGACAAATTCTGTTTTGTTCCCGTTTAATTTGGTTTTCACCTTCCTTAAACCAGAACCTCAATCTCAAACAAGCTGCGTGTCCTTCACCTTGCGGCTTCTCACTTTCTTTGAAAACAACTCTATCTCTCTAAAACACCTTCGGTGTTGTCAGGTTAAGCCTCACGGTTCATTAGTATTGGTTAGCTCAACGTATCGCTACGCTTACACACCCAACCTATCAACGTCTTAGTCTTAAACGTTCCTTTAGGACTCTTAAAGAGTCAGGGAAGACTCATCTCAAGGCAAGTTTCCCGCTTAGATGCTTTCAGCGGTTATCTCTTCCGCACTTAGCTACCGGGCAATGCCATTGGCATGACAACCCGAACACCAGTGGTGCGTCCACTCCGGTCCTCTCGTACTAGGAGCAGCCCCTTTCAATCTTCCAACGCCCACGGCAGATAGGGACCGAACTGTCTCACGACGTTCTAAACCCAGCTCGCGTACCACTTTAAACGGCGAACAGCCGTACCCTTGGGACCTACTTCAGCCCCAGGATGTGATGAGCCGACATCGAGGTGCCAAACACCGCCGTCGATATGAACTCTTGGGCGGTATCAGCCTGTTATCCCCGGAGTACCTTTTATCCGTTGAGCGATGGCCCTTCCATTCAGAACCACCGGATCACTAAGACCTACTTTCGTACCTGCTCGAGCCGTCACTCTCGCAGTCAAGCTGGCTTATGCCTTTGCACTAACCGCATGATGTCCGACCATGCTTAGCCAACCTTCGTGCTCCTCCGTTACTCTTTGGGAGGAGACCGCCCCAGTCAAACTACCCACCAGACACTGTCCGCACCCCGGATAACGGGGCAACGTTAGAACATCAAACATTAAAGGGTGGTATTTCAAGGTTGGCTCCACGCAGACTGGCGTCCACGCTTCAAAGCCTCCCACCTATCCTACACATCAAGGCTCAATGTTCAGTGTCAAGCTATAGTAAAGGTTCACGGGGTCTTTCCGTCTTGCCGCGGGTACACTGCATCTTCACAGCGAGTTCAATTTCACTGAGTCTCGGGTGGAGACAGCCTGGCCATCATTACGCCATTCGTGCAGGTCGGAACTTACCCGACAAGGAATTTCGCTACCTTAGGACCGTTATAGTTACGGCCGCCGTTTACTGGGGCTTCGATCAAGAGCTTCTCCTTACGGATAACCCCATCAATTAACCTTCCAGCACCGGGCAGGCGTCACACCGTATACGTCCACTTTCGTGTTTGCACAGTGCTGTGTTTTTAATAAACAGTTGCAGCCAGCTGGTATCTGCGACTGGCTTCAGCTCCATGGGTAAACCACTTCACCTAATGCCAGCGTGCCTTCTCCCGAAGTTACGGCACCATTTTGCCTAGTTCCTTCACCCGAGTTCTCTCAAGCGCCTGAGTATTCTCTACCTGACCACCTGTGTCGGTTTGGGGTACGATTAATGATAATCTAGAGCTTAGAGGCTTTTCCTGGAAGCGGGGCATGAGCTACTTCATCACCGTAGTGACTCGTCGTCGGACCTCAGCATATAGTGAACCGGATTTGCCTAATTCACCTGCCTACATCCTTAAACCGGGACAACCGTCGCCCGGATAGCCTAGCCTTCTCCGTCCCCCCATCGCAATTATCACCAGTACGGGAATATTAACCCGTTTCCCATCGACTACGCATTTCTGCCTCGCCTTAGGGGTCGACTCACCCTGCCCCGATTAACGTTGGACAGGAACCCTTGGTCTTCCGGCGTGCGGGTTTTTCACCCGCATTATCGTTACTTATGTCAGCATTCGCACTTCTGATACCTCCAGCATGCCTCACAGCACACCTTCACAGGCTTACAGAACGCTCCCCTACCCAACAATATTTACATATCGCTGCCGCAGCTTCGGTGCATAGTTTAGCCCCGTTACATCTTCCGCGCAGGCCGACTCGACCAGTGAGCTATTACGCTTTCTTTAAATGATGGCTGCTTCTAAGCCAACATCCTGGCTGTCTGAGCCTTCCCACTTCGTTTCCCACTTAACTATGACTTTGGGACCTTAGCTGGCGGTCTGGGTTGTTTCCCTCTTCACGACGAACGTTAGCACCCGCCGTGTGTCTCCCGTGATAACATTCTTCGGTATTCGTAGTTTGCATCGAGTTGGTAAGTCGGGATGACCCCCTAGTCGAAACAGTGCTCTACCCCCGAAGATGAGTTCACGAGGCGCTACCTAAATAGCTTTCGGGGAGAACCAGCTATCTCCCGGTTTGATTGGCCTTTCACCCCCAGCCACAAGTCATCCGCTAATTTTTCAACATTAGTCGGTTCGGTCCTCCAGTTAGTGTTACCCAACCTTCAACCTGCCCATGGCTAGATCACCGGGTTTCGGGTCTATACCCTGCAACTTATTCGCCCAGTTAAGACTCGGTTTCCCTACGGCTCCCCTATACGGTTAACCTTGCTACAGAATATAAGTCGCTGACCCATTATACAAAAGGTACGCAGTCACCCTGATAAATCAAGGCTCCCACTGCTTGTACGTACACGGTTTCAGGTTCTATTTCACTCCCCTCGCCGGGGTTCTTTTCGCCTTTCCCTCACGGTACTGGTTCACTATCGGTCAATCAGGAGTATTTAGCCTTGG
Source organism: Providencia sp. PROV040 (assembly GCF_032706145.1). Lineage (NCBI taxonomy): Bacteria > Pseudomonadati > Pseudomonadota > Gammaproteobacteria > Enterobacterales > Morganellaceae > Providencia > Providencia sp. PROV040. Next base: position 4,629,024 of record NZ_CP120530.1, read on the forward strand.
AGGATGGTCCCCCCATATTCAGACAGGATAACACGTGTCCCGCCCTACTCGTCGAGTTCACAACACTAACACCTTCGGATACGGGGCTATCACCCTTTACTGCCGGACTTTCCAGACCGTTCTCCTGATGCTAATGCTGATTAAGACTCTGGGCTGCTCCCCGTTCGCTCGCCGCTACTAGGGGAATCTCGGTTGATTTCTTTTCCTCGGGGTACTGAGATGTTTCAGTTCCCCCGGTTCGCTTCGTTTGACTATGTATTCATCAAACGATAGTGCAACGAATTGCACTGGGTTTCCCCATTCGGAAATCGTCGGTTGTAACGGTTCATATCACCTTACCGACGCTTATCGCAGATTAGCACGTCCTTCATCGCCTCTGATTGCCTAGGCATCCACCGTGTACGCTTAGTCGCTTAACCTCACAACCCGAAATTGTTTCAACGTTCACCTTACTGTCATGGCTGTGCGTGCATTCCTTCTTTATTGGGCAGTGCTCGCAATGCTCACATACTTATGTATGCTGCGCTTGCTGTGCGCTGGCCGCCGCGAAGGACTGACTGCTCGCTCATGCCACTCGCTAAAGTGACCGAAAATTTCAGGTCTGAAATTTTGAGAGACTCTCACATTGTTTAAGCGATAAACAATGTGCGTTGTTTTCAATTTTCAGCTTGTTCCAGATTGTTAAAGAGCATAATTGTTAAACCAACTACAATATAATTGGCTTAATCATTATTGGGGACATCGTCTTTCACTCGATATCGGCGCAATTGGCGTCCCCTAGGGGATTCGAACCCCTGTTACCGCCGTGAAAGGGCGGTGTCCTAGGCCTCTAGACGAAGGGGACACAAGATATTGCACATACTGCTGCGGTATCTCATGTAAGTCCTATTCTCTCGAATAAGTCTCCCACGTATAGCCTATTGCTCTACTTTCTATCAGACAATCTGTGTGAGCACTTCACAAAAACACTTCAATGGTAAGGAGGTGATCCAACCGCAGGTTCCCCTACGGTTACCTTGTTACGACTTCACCCCAGTCATGAATCACAAAGTGGTAAGCGCCCTCCCGAAGGTTAAGCTACCTACTTCTTTTGCAACCCACTCCCATGGTGTGACGGGCGGTGTGTACAAGGCCCGGGAACGTATTCACCGTAGCATTCTGATCTACGATTACTAGCGATTCCGACTTCATGGAGTCGAGTTGCAGACTCCAATCCGGACTACGACGTACTTTATGAGTTCCGCTTGCTCTCGCGAGGTCGCTTCTCTTTGTATACGCCATTGTAGCACGTGTGTAGCCCTACTCGTAAGGGCCATGATGACTTGACGTCATCCCCACCTTCCTCCGGTTTATCACCGGCAGTCTCCTTTGAGTTCCCGACCGAATCGCTGGCAACAAAGGATAAGGGTTGCGCTCGTTGCGGGACTTAACCCAACATTTCACAACACGAGCTGACGACAGCCATGCAGCACCTGTCTCAGAGTTCCCGAAGGCACTAAAGCATCTCTGCTAAATTCTCTGGATGTCAAGAGTAGGTAAGGTTCTTCGCGTTGCATCGAATTAAACCACATGCTCCACCGCTTGTGCGGGCCCCCGTCAATTCATTTGAGTTTTAACCTTGCGGCCGTACTCCCCAGGCGGTCGATTTAACGCGTTAGCTCCGAAAGCCACTCCTCTAGGGAACAACCTTCAAATCGACATCGTTTACAGCGTGGACTACCAGGGTATCTAATCCTGTTTGCTCCCCACGCTTTCGCACCTGAGCGTCAGTCTTTGTCCAGGGGGCCGCCTTCGCCACCGGTATTCCTCCACATCTCTACGCATTTCACCGCTACACATGGAATTCTACCCCCCTCTACAAGACTCTAGCTGACCAGTCTTAGATGCCATTCCCAGGTTAAGCCCGGGGATTTCACATCTAACTTAATCAACCGCCTGCGTGCGCTTTACGCCCAGTAATTCCGATTAACGCTTGCACCCTCCGTATTACCGCGGCTGCTGGCACGGAGTTAGCCGGTGCTTCTTCTGTCGGTAACGTCAATCGTTGATGATATTAGCATCAACGCCTTCCTCCCGACTGAAAGTACTTTACAACCCTAGGGCCTTCTTCATACACGCGGCATGGCTGCATCAGGCTTGCGCCCATTGTGCAATATTCCCCACTGCTGCCTCCCGTAGGAGTCTGGGCCGTGTCTCAGTCCCAGTGTGGCTGATCATCCTCTCAGACCAGCTAGGGATCGTCGCCTAGGTGAGCCATTACCTCACCTACTAGCTAATCCCATATGGGTTCATCCGATAGCGCAAGGACCGAAGTTCCCCTGCTTTGCTCCTGAGAGATTATGCGGTATTAGCTACCGTTTCCAGTAGTTATCCCCCTCTATCAGGCAGATCCCCATACATTACTCACCCGTCCGCCGCTCGTCAGCGAGAAGCAAGCTTCCCCTGTTACCGCTCGACTTGCATGTGTTAGGCCTGCCGCCAGCGTTCAATCTGAGCCATGATCAAACTCTTCAATTAAAAGTAGCTTGATGCTCAAAGAATGTTTACTGTCGTATGTCTTCTTGCGAAAACATATTACCTATTAGTTCATATATATGAATTAACGTGTTAGTCACTCTTCAAGACTTAAAATCAAATATTTTTTTGATAGTGTCCTGTGAGTGCCCACACAGATTGTCTGATAAATTGTTAAAGAGCGTTGCAGCTTTTCTTTATGAAAACCAACCTTTCGGTCGTTGCTGCGAGGAGGCGTATATTACGTTTTCCTCCGTGAGAGTCAAGCAATTTTTTGCTTTTTCTTTTCAGAATCTCTCGCTGCCGTTTCAGTGTTCATCGCGCTTTGCGTTGTCTTGTTCCCGGTCAGTGGATGCGCATTATAGGGAGTCAGAAAAATCTGGCAACCCCTTTTTTCATATTTTTTTCTGTTCGCTCAGCTTTCCACCAAATTTGACTTAGATAGCTAGTTTTTCCAGCGTTTTGAGCCCTTCAGCTTCGAGAACTGGCTGTAATCCTTTTGCGTTGTCATCCATTAATAAGCAATATGCGAAGTTTTCTTCCTCTGAATTGGCGATTTCTTCTTGATTATTAATGAGCCAAACGGTTCTTCTGGCGATTGCAGAACCTGAATCAATGAATCGAGTTCCATTTGGTAGCACTTTTTCGAGTTCTTCTATTAATAGAGGAAAATGCGTGCAACCCAAAATAACAGTATCGGGCGGCTCTGGCATTCGAATCCATGGCCTGACAGTTTGAGCAACTTCATCTAGTGGTAAAGTTTCCCCATGTAACTTTCTTTCTGCAAGTTGAACTAATTCCGCAGAACCGAGAGAAATCACTTTGCAGTCTGTTGCAAACCGTTCGATCAGCTCTTTGGTGTATTCGCGGTTTACAGTGCCTTTCGTCGCCAATAAACCAACTACGCCATTACGCGTTAACTTGGTTGCGGGTTTAATGGCTGGAACAACCCCAACAACTGGGAACGTAAAATGTGCTCTCAAATTAGGAAGGCTGACCGTACTTGCGGTATTACACGCAATAATCGCAATGGTTAAAGGATGTTTTGCAGCTATTACATTTACGATTTGATAGACCCTATCAATAATGAACTCTTCGCTTTTTTCACCATAAGGGAAGGCTTCATTGTCGAATGCATAGATATAGTGAGCATTCGGGATCATTTTTTTGACTTCACGATAAACAGATAACCCGCCCACTCCAGAGTCAAACACTAGAATGGTCGGGCGAACAGATAGGTTGTTATCAGAAGTTGTAGCTTCCTGTAAGGAAATATTCTCTTCCAGCGGTGCGATAACCATACGCGGTCTCATAGTCTTTATCGAACATATTAGCTATTTTACCACGAATTGTGAGATGTGAAGTGATTGGATATGCAGCGGTGAGATCCCAGATGCTAACGCCGCCGACTTTAGTGCGTTGATAAGTTTCATTGGTATCATAACGACTGCCTATATATTGGTAAGTCAACCCCATATCTACAGCAGCAATGTTCCAATCTAGCTGGTATTTGACTTGTTGTTTTGCTCTACGATTAAGCACTTTATTTGTTTTTTCATTTCTTGGGTCTAGATACTGTAACGTGAGTTGATGGCTAAATAGGCCTGTTTGTAATTCACCATTCCACTCGACTCCTTTAATCTTTGCCTTGCCAATATTGTTATAAGAACTAGTTTGCGTCACTGGATCCGAAGTGAAATCAATCAGATTAGTTATCTCGTTTTCATACCCAGTTAATTGCCAAAACAATAACCCTGTTTCGCCTTCTAAACCAATTTCCCACTGCTTACTTTCTTCTGGTTTTAAATTTGGATTTCCTTTGATGTTCCAAGCAACATTATCCGTATAAAGCTGACCTAAGTTAGGGGCTTTATACGCTGTAGCATAAGAGCCGATTAACTTATATCCATCATAAAATTCCCAGCTTAAACCTGATTGCCATGTCGTGTGCCAGTTAAATTCAGAATGGTGATCTGAACGTACTGCCCCTTCCGCATTGACAGAGTCGATGAGTACATATTGTCCTGTAAGATAAATACCTGTGTTATTGACGGTTTCTTTTTTACTTGTCATCGTATAACCACCGGGCTCAATGCTTTGACGTTGATAATCAACCCCAGCACTGATATTTCCTTTTTCTAATCTATAGCTATTACCCCATTGAAAGTTGTATTGGTCTGATTCATCAATTACAGAACCGCTACCATACCGCCCATTGTGATAGTTGTAGTTGTAATCTTTCATATGGCTATAGCTCCCAAGCAAACTTGTAGAGTACTTACCATTCGCATATTTCAACCCAGACTCATATGTTCTGCTGTATAGCTTACGAGTGTCTGCTGGCGTACCGTCATAACTCGTACGATTGTCATAACCATAAGCGCGTGCATAAGCAGAAAGAACGGAAGAGAATTGATGCTCAACACCTAACCATAATGTTTTATTCAAAAAACCATCTTTATCGGGTTGAGGGCCCCCGCCTGTATTTCCTCTGGCTTCAACATCAAACCCTTTTGTATGAGTATAAGCACCCGCTGCCGTTACCGTTGTATTCTCACCAATTTTTTGCTGAGTCGAACCGTTATAGTTTTGGTAACTGTGTGAGCCAATACCTGCATTTAAAGTAGTGCCATCGTTATCACGACGAGTAATAATATTCACCACACCACCAACAGCATCAGAACCATAAACCGCTGAGCGTGCGCCGCGAATATACTCAATGCGCTGTACCAGAGAAATTGGGATTTGGCTCATATCAGATGAACCTGAAATGCCCGCCTGATTCAAACGAACGCCATCAATTAGAACTAAAACATGACGAGATTCTGTTCCCCTAATAAAAAGAGAACTCTGTTGTCCCATCCCCCCATTTTGAGCAATATCCACCCCCGGCAAGTGCCTTAATACATCAATAATGGTATTTGACTGCCAATGGTCGATATCTTCACGAGTGACCACCGTCACTGGCGCTAATATAGAAGAAATAGGTTGTTCGAAACGATTAGCTGACACAACCACTTGGTCAGTTTTGCCATTTGCACTTGCCAAAGAAGAAGTAGCGCACAGTACTGCCAGCGCAGCGGCCGATAGCGGCAGCGACTTTTTATTATTCATTATGGTTACACTCGGAAAATCAATTTAATTAACATTCCGCGAGGTTGAATATAAGATCCGCGCGAATATTCAACGAAGCGATTGGATGCGTGGCAGGTATCGGACTTTTACCGTTGCGCGTCAGTCTTGGATTCACACCAAATTCCCTAAACCACAGTCTATTATCGTAAGTTGAATAGTAGTGAGTGTCTATGGATGGATAATGAAAACTGGACATCTTCGCCGCATTCCCTACAATTTCGCTCCTGATACGAATTTATTACTGCTTTATGGAGCCAAACATGCCAAACACCTTGCATACTGAAGACTACGAACAACAACTCGTAGAAAAAACGGATCGTTTAAAGGCGATGATGGCTCCTTTTAACGCCCCTGAACCTGAAATATTTTCATCTCCAACATCCCATTATCGGATGCGTGCTGAATTTCGTATTTGGCATGAAGGTGATGACCTGTTTCATATTATGTTCAATAAAGAAACGAAAGAGCGTATTCGTATTGACCAGTTTCCTGTCGCAAGTCAGTTAATTAATGACATGATGGCGGCGTTATTGCCGTTAATTAAGCAAAATGAATTACTGCGCCATAAATTATTTCAAATTGACTATTTATCAACACTAAGTAATAAGCTGATTGTTTCGCTGCTTTACCATAAAAAATTAGGTGAAGAATGGATGGCAGAAGCAAAAGCGTTAAAAGCCGCTTTAGTTGAACAAGGCTTTGATGTGCAATTGATTGGCCGAGCGTCAAAAACAAAAATCATGTTAGATAATGATTATGTCGATGAAGTCTTACCTGTTATGGGTAAAAATATGGTGTATCGCCAAGTTGAAAATAGCTTCACGCAACCTAATGCACAGGTCAATATCAAAATGTTGGAGTGGGCAATTGAGTCAACGCAGAATTCGACGGGTGATTTATTGGAACTGTACTGTGGAAATGGAAATTTCTCTTTAGCATTAGCGCAAAACTTCGAACGCGTATTAGCCACTGAAATTGCAAAGCCCTCAGTGGCCGCTGCTCAATATAATATCGAAGCCAATAATATTGAAAATGTACAAATTATTCGTATGTCCGCAGAGGATTTTACCCAAGCCATGCAAGGTGCCCGTGAATTTAGGCGCTTGGAAGGTATTTCTTTAGCCGATTACCAATGCAATACTATATTCGTTGACCCGCCTCGCAGTGGTTTAGATGCAGAAACAGTGAAACTAGTTCAGGGTTATGAGCATATCCTATATATTTCATGTAACCCAGAAACGCTATGCGATAACTTAGCTGAGCTGACTAAAACCCATAAAATAGAGAAATTAGCCTTATTCGACCAGTTCCCTTATACCCACCATATGGAAAGTGGGGTATTACTGAGCCGCTATTAATTTACTAAAAAACAAAAACGCCGCAGTGATTTGAACTGCGGCGCCTTACTATTAGAAAAATCGTATAAACTTAATTTTCAACTTCTTGTTCAAGTGCTAGCTCCGCTTTTTCTTTCTTACGTGCTTTCCAGCTTGAGTACATCCACAATGCGATAATGACAATAAATGTTGCGGGAATAAAATTAGAGCCTATTTCAGGATTTTGCACACGTAAAATCGCGGCATAGCCAAAAAGCCCAATAAAAAAACTACCTGCAACAAATTTTGGCAGCCCCATAGGCATCGCTTGATGCAAATAGCGCTGATGTAAACAATACACTGCCAATATCAGGGTTAAAATTGGGAAAAATGAAAAATCGACCAGCGAGTTAAACAGCGTTGAAAAGGTTCCATGGGTTGCAAGGCCAATCACAAAGGCTAGCAATAATGTGCTTCTTTCATAACTTTTTTGATCCGTCATTGATTCTCCTTATTATTTAGTCAGGTCTGGGTCAGTTTGATTTTGTTTTTCCTGTTCCCGGCGGTACCAGTAATAGGCGCCTTTCGCTATCATTCTTAACTGTAATACCAGCCGTTCTTCGAGATTTCTGCGTTTTTCTTCATCAATATCTAGCGCCTCTGCACCTGCGCTAAAGACAATCGTTACCATGGCCTCTGCTTGCATTTCAGTAAAATGGCGAGGCATACGGCTTTCAAGTTCAAGATAATCGGCCAATTCCGCAATAAAATGCTGGATTTCCCGAGCGACTGCCGCACGAAACTCAGCAGATGTTCCTGAACGCTCCCGCAATAATAACCTAAAGGCGTTAGGGTTATTACCAATAAACTCCATAAAAGTTGAGACTGATGTACGGATCACACTCCCGCCTTTTGCAATACGCTGCCTTGCTTGGCGCATTAGCTGGCGTAACATCAAGCCGCTTTCGTCGACCATCGTCAGCCCGAGTTCATCAACATCCTTGAAATGACGGTAAAATGAAGTCGGTGCAATCCCAGCTTCACGCGCAACTTCTCGCAAACTAAGGCTAGTAAAACTCCGTTCAGCGCTTAATTGGCTAAATGCGGCTTCGACGAGTGAACGCCGAGTTTTTTCTTTTTGTTTTGCTCTAACGCCAATTGTGTTACTCACGGTGATCCTAGTTTCTTATCATGAAAGGTAAATGTAATAAGCCTTACTCTTCGCCTAGCATACCTGAAAATAGTTAAACTGTTTTGGAGAAAAAGCGACTATCACTACAATTTACTCATTTTCAGAATTTAACTTAGCCTTTTTCAATTAGTTTTTTAACACTGATATACTACCAACCTTTTATTAAACAATGCGTCAGCAAATCCTTGGGAGCATGCATAAATATGTGACTAGGGTAAGCGAGTGTAGCCAACGCTGTATCAATTTGAAAAACGACGAGGAAATTAGGTGAAATAACCAACTAATGATAACATCTTGTTGTCATTTTGTTTTAGAGCAGGTCTTACCTCATGCAACTTACCCATTTTGATGCAATAGTCATTGGTTCCGGTCCTGGTGGTGAAGGCGCCGCCATGGGGCTAGTGAAACAAGGAAAAAACGTTGCTGTTATAGAACGTTATAATAATGTCGGCGGAGGCTGTACCCACTGGGGAACCATTCCCTCAAAAGCCCTCCGTCATGCTGTTAGCCGTATTATCGAATTCAACCAAAACCCTCTTTATAGTGATAACTCCCGTAGCTTAAGCTCCTCTTTCTCTGAAATTCTTCGTCATGCTGAAACGGTAATTAGCCAACAAACACGCATGCGCCAAGGTTTTTATGAGCGTAATGGTTGCCAAATGTTTTCGGGTGAAGCCACCTTTATCGATGAGCAACATATCAGTGTCCGTTACGCAGATGGTAGTTGTGACGTTTTAAGTGCGGATAAAATCGTGATTGCCACAGGTTCTCGTCCATACTGTCCTTCCGATGTTGATTTCAATCATTCTCGAATTTATAACAGTGATACGATCCTCAACCTAACTCACGAACCTCGCCATGTCATTATTTATGGTGCTGGTGTTATCGGCTGTGAATATGCATCTATTTTCCGTGGATTAGGGGTTAAAGTTGATTTAATCAATACCCGCGATCATCTATTGGCCTTTCTTGACCAAGAAATGTCAGATGCCTTGTCGTATCATTTTTGGAATAGTGGCGTTGTTATTCGCCATAATGAAGAATATGAAAAAATCGAAGGGGTCGAAGACGGTGTTATTGTTCACCTGAAGTCGGGTAAAAAAGTCAAAGCAGACTGCTTACTGTATGCGAACGGAAGAACGGGTAACACAGATAGCTTAGGTCTCGCTAATGTCGGGATTGAGGCTGATGGCCGCGGTTTAGTTAAAGTCAATAAAGCATATCGCACCACTAATGAACATATCTATGCTGTTGGTGATGTCATCGGCTACCCAAGCTTAGCCTCTGCGGCCTACGACCAAGGACGAATTGCGGCCCGAGCCATTGGTGGTAGTTTAGGTGATGCTCATTTAGTAGAAGATATTCCAACAGGGATTTATACCATTCCTGAAATTAGTTCAGTTGGTAAAACAGAGCAAGAATTGACCGCAATGAAAGTGCCTTATGAAGTCGGTCGGGCACAATTTAAACATTTAGCACGTGCACAAATCGCAGGTATGAATGTCGGTAGTTTGAAAATATTATTCCATAGAGAAACATTACAGATACTAGGTATTCACTGTTTTGGTGAAAGAGCGGCTGAAATTATCCATATCGGCCAAGCTATCATGGAACAAAAAGGTGAAGGTAATACTATAGAATATTTCGTGAATACAACCTTCAATTACCCAACAATGGCGGAAGCTTTCCGTGTTGCGGCTTTAAATGGTTTAAATCGACTATTTTAATTATTTTGTGATTTATGGTTGCCAATAACCTGGCAACCATCATCAACTAAAAAATAATATTGGCGGCTTAACCTTAAACTCTATTTTTATAATAGTTATCCATTGAGTTATAGATGGTCTCAGCTAATTGTTCATAGCGCCCACGTAACGGTGAACCCGGGCGATAAACTAATACAATTGTACGTTTCGGCTCAGGCTCAATACAATTTAAATAACATACCCCATCACGACAAACTTCATTTGGTACCGATAAATCAGGTAAAAGTGTAATTCCACTCCCTGCGGCCACCATATTTCTTAACGTTTCTAAGCTCGTTGCCCTAAAGTGTGTGTCTTCTTTCGCGCCCGCTTGGAAGCAGAAGCCCATCGCTTGGTCACGTAAACAGTGGCCATCTTCTAACATTAATAGCTTTTCACCTGACAACTCACTCATTTCAATCGTATCACGATCATGCCATGGGTGACTCTCATAAATAGCCAGTTTCATCGGTTCTTCGAATAACGGAACAACAATAAAAGGTTCCGTTTCTTTAACTTCCGCTAAAATAGCGCAATCTAATTTACCGCTGTCTAACTGAGCTAATAATTGCTGAGTTTGCGCTTCATGCAAATAGATTTCTAATTTCGGATGAGCTTGGTGCAATTGCGGAATAATATGAGGTAATAGATATGGCGCAACCGTTGGGATTAAACCAATATGTAATGGGCCCGACATGCTTTCCCCTTGGAGGGCGGCCATTTCTTGTAATACTTTAATTTCACGCAAAATAGTACGGGCTTGTTCAACCAATAATAAACCTTGTTGAGTGAAAAGAACTTTGCGGCTGGTTCTTTCTAACAACATAACGCCAAGTTCTTCTTCTAATTTACGAATTTGGCCACTAAGAGTAGGTTGGCTAACATGACAAGAATCCGCGGCACGTCTAAAGTGTTTATGTTCGGCGAGTGCGACAAGATACTCTAAATCTCGAATATTCATATTTCTTTTCCTTTCGTGAATTCTCTGTCAAACCAAAGATAGATAATACCAATCACTATATCGATATTGTTTTGTTTTATCTATTGATAAATTGAAAAATAGGGAGAAAACCTCATTTTCTGTACAAAACACGCAATAAAATGAAACAAAATGTAATATTTAGAAACAAAATGTGTCATTATTTACCCTCCTGTTATTTACAAAGAAAACACAACACCAGAAAAACATTAAGTTTTACTTATCATACTTAAAGCGGTATTAAATATCAGTGTAAACTCTGCTTAAGATCGATATTAAAGTAAAAATCCAATTGACCAACCTCAAAAACATTTCAAGCTAGTACATGGATACAAGATTAAAAAAAAGAAGAAGTAATTTTTTTAAATTTGCATTAATTTATTATTTTAGTTTTATAATTTCATGAGTGAAAATAACGTCATGTATAAAGTCCTTTAAAATCTTACACATAATTACACACACTTTTATTGTGGATAAACTCAAAATAACACCCTATATTTATTATAAGAAAAGAAAAGCATAGAACAGCATCAATTCAAATTAATAGTTTTATATAGTCACCTAACTTCTGCAATATCCTCATCAATGATGATAATACGGAGGGCTAAATACTATGAACACTATTATCAGCTTTACCTTCCCCATAAATGATCTAAATAGCAAACAAAGTTATTACAGAAAACCACAAGCATGCCGATATAAGATATGCATGTATATGATGAGCAGTGATACAAGCATAAGTTTGAAAACTGCACATACCAATAAAAATCCTCTAGGGGGTATAACAACATAAATAGGTAATTCAAAATACTGATGAATACCAATATGAATGAGGTAATAAAAATGAAGAGTAAAAGCATCAAATACAAATTCAAGTATCGAAAACATAATTTAGAGCAATACTGAAACGTTTTCATTAATAATAAGGTGGTATTAACCAATATTATTTTGGAAACAAAGAACATCACTCTCCAAAGGTTTAAAAAAGAAATCACAATGCCTTATTTCTGAAACATTTTGTCATATTCATTTTCACTTTCAATTAAACTTTGTAAATTTGTATTTAAAAACAAATTAAAAATCTCAATATAACAGCCATTTTTTATATCTAAAAATGAATATATTCAAGGCGGTTTTAAAAAACGCCACAATAGATTAAACCACCCAAAAGGGGGGTTTTGATGCAAACACAGAACATTAAACACTAACAAACCAAATTTAACGGAATATTGTAAATATAAATCATTAAAAAATGACCCTAGAGATATATTAAAGCAGGTCATTTAGAATTATATTTTAATACATTTTTAGCTTTTAGATTTACACCTTTTTAGAGTTTTTCATTTTATAATTCTTCCCATAGCAAGATATATGAAAACTTAAACAAACCGAATTACAGAAATTTGAAATTAGGAGCAAACATTATGACTATTAAAAAAATCACTTCAGTATTAACTTTAACTTTCGCTTTAGCTGCAACATCATTCTTTACTACGAATGTACAAGCTGAAGGAAATCAAACAACCATTACTTTTAAAGCCATGATTGTCTCTCCACCATGTACCTATGACATTAATCAAAACAACACAACTTTGAATTGTTTTAATAATGAAAAAAACAAAATGGAATCTAGCCCAATTAACTTTTCCAAAGAGAAAAAATCACCAGAATGGAAAGAATTAAATGGAAGCACGAGTATTTACCAATTCAATTGGACTAATAAAGAAAAAGGATATGCATTATTATCCGTGCAACACGCTTAATTAGAAAATAACCCAACCTTAAAAATACATTATATAAACAACTGATTTAAAACGAATTAAGTTGTAGGGCTCTATTATGCAAAAATCAATAACAGAAAGAGTATTTAATCGTTCATTAACAGCTTTAATATTAGTTTTAGCATTCAGTACATTCAATACCTATGCGAACCAAAGCCAAGAATCAGGCACTATTAGCTTCAATGGCGCAGTGGTTCACCCAACTTGTACGAATGCTGTCTCTGATACACATATTAAATTGAGTTGCTTGAATAATACTGAGTCTACAATGATAAATATTGGGCTAAATAATATTACTCAAGGAAAAGATTGGAACGTTATTAATGATGGTCGAAATGAATACTCATACAATTGGATCAATGAGGAGAAGCAATTAAGAATGTTAACCATTAAATATATTTAAAAACAAACGCGTTATGGGAATTGGGGTAGTCATGCTACCCCCCATTTTTATCTTCTATAACCGATCACAGCTCTAATCGTTTTTTTGCTTCTACAATAGCATTTGCCACTTGTTTCTGAGATACCCCGCCTTTTGCTAACCGCTTATCTAAACAAGATTGTAGTGATAAAACTTCATAGACATCCAACTGAATAGTGCTACTGAATTTTTGCAAATCACTTAAAGCCATTTCCTCTAAAGCTTTACCTTGCCCAATTGCGGCAACAACGGCCTCACCCACAATATGATGCGCTTCACGGAATGGAACACCTTTAGCAACCAGATAATCAGCGAGTTCGGTTGCATTCGCATAACCTTGCTTTGCGGCATCTTCACAACGACCACGACGAATTTGAATACCATCAAGAACCAACGCAGCCATGTGCATGCAATCTAACCAAGTATCTAATGCATCAAATAACCCTTCTTTGTCTTCTTGCATATCTTTGTTGTAAGCAAGAGGGAGCCCTTTTAGGGTCATCATCATACCTGTCAATGCACCTTGGACACGCCCACATTTTCCACGGATCAATTCCAATGCATCAGGGTTTTTCTTTTGCGGCATGAGTGATGAACCCGATGTCACTTTGTCTGATAGCTCAACAAAGCCAGCTTCTCCACTATTAAAGAAAATTAAATCTTCAGCAAAGCGGGATAAATGAACCATACCGATACTTGCGTTCGATAATAATTCAAGAACGTGATCTCTGTCTGATACCGTATCCAAGCTATTACGCGTTGCAGAAGCAAAACCTAACCAAGAGGCAAGCTGCTCACGGTCGATATCATAAGCCGTTCCTGCTAATGCCCCACACCCTAATGGGCTAACATCTAAACGTTTTAAGGTATCTTTTAAACGACTTTCGTCACGCGCTAGCATTTCGCTATAGGCTAAACACCAGTGGGCAAATGTCACCGGTTGGGCACGTTGTAAATGGGTATAACCTGGCATTACTGCATCTTGGTTATTTTCTGCGGTGATGACCAACGCTTTTTGTAATTCGCTTACCGCTTCAAGCAACAATGCGACTTGGTCTTTACACCACAGTTTTAAATCTGTTGCCACTTGGTCATTACGGCTACGACCGGTATGTAATTTTTTCCCTAAATCACCGACTTTATCAATCAGCTTACCTTCAACCCAGCTATGAATATCTTCTGCGTCACTTTGCAGGATAATTTCAGGGTTATCTTGCACTTCTTTCAGTAAGGAGTTTAGCGCTTGTTCTAAAGTTTGTTGTTCGCTATCAGACAATACACCAACTGTTACTAGTGATTTTGACCATGCGACTGAGCCGATAATATCTTGTTGCGCCAGGCGATAATCGAAACGCAATGAATCATTAAACTGTTTGAACCGTTGATCCGCTTGCTGACTAAAACGTCCACCCCAAAGTGCCATAACTAATCCCTACCTGATTGATAAAATAAGTTTTTAACCCCGACAGCAGTCTTGGCTGCCGGGAGACTACTATTTGATTTACTTCGCTTTGTTTTGTTCTTTCAGCGCACGGATACGTGAAGACAGCGAGTAAAGACGAATAAACCCACCTGCATGACTGTGGTCATAAACTTCATCTTCACCAAATGTGGCAAATTCCTCAGAATACAGGCTCTTATCCGCTTTTTTCTGAATCGCAGTCACTTGCCCTTTATATAATTTCAGAACAACTTCCCCTGTCACATCTTGTGCTAATGATTCAGCAGCCGCTTGCAGCGAGTGACGTAGTGGTGCGAACCAACGGCCATCATAAACCACATATGACATTTCTAAGCCGAGTTGCTCACGCCATTTGTAGCTGTCACGGTCAAGAACCAGTTGTTCAATACCACGTAATGCCGCCATCATAATGGTGCCTCCCGGGGTTTCATAGCAACCACGAGATTTCATACCCACTAAACGGTTTTCAACAATATCAATACGGCCCACTCCATGTTTTGCACCTAAAGTATTTAATGCTTCTAAACAGCCAAGTGGAGACAATGCTTGACCATTTACCGAAACGACTTCACCGTGTTTGACACCAACGGTAACTAATTCAGCTTCATCTGGTGCATCTTGCGGATCGACAGTCCATACCCAACAATCTTGGTTTGCAGCATTCCATGTGCTTTCTAAAACACCACCTTCCGTAGAAATGTGCCATGCGTTTTCATCACGGCTGTAGATTTTTTCAAGGCTAGCTGTTGTTGGAATATTACGCTCTTTCAGATAATCGAGCAGCGCTTCACGGGAACGTAAGTCCCACTCACGCCATGGTGCAACCACTTGTAACTGTGGTGCTAATGCCGTATAGGTGCTTTCGAAACGCACTTGGTCATTACCTTTACCTGTTGCGCCATGGGCAACAGCATCTGCACCCACTTTTAAGGCAATTTCAACTTGCGCTTTAGCAATGATTGGACGAGCCATTGACGTACCTAATAAATAGCTACCTTCATATAGCGCCCCCGTTTTCAATACAGGGTAAATATATTCTTTGATGAACTCTTCACGTAAATCGACGACATAGCACTCGGATGCACCTGATTGTAGAGCTTTTTTCTCTACGCCTACTAAATCTTCACGGTCTTGCCCCACATCCGCAACGAAGGCCACGACTTCGCAATCGTCATAGTTTTCTTTTAGCCATGGAATAATTGCTGATGTATCCAGGCCACCTGAATATGCTAATACTATCTTTTTAATGCCCTTTTTCATAACGTACCTATCCGCTCAATTAATATAGTTATTCCATGGCTCATTTATGATGCCAAGATCCGTGTTCCGATTGCTGTTCCATTAAACAGCTCGGGAAGTTGTTCTGCATGACGCCAACTTGCGATATCAACAGAGCGTTGTAAGGCTGCCGCAGCGTCTAACGCCGCATTGACCTTTACAATCATTCCATCGGTAATAATTCCCTGTTCAATGAGCTTTTGCGCTTTTTGCGTCGTCATTTCATCAATTTTTTGGCCTTTACCATCCAAAATACCGCTCACGTCAGACAATAAAACCAAATCTGCATTTAAGGCTTGGGCGATAGCGGTTGCAGCTTGGTCCGCATTTACATTCATCAACTCACCTCCTGGTGTGATACCTATAGAACTGATAATGGGTAAATAGCCCGCACCTAACAATAATTTCAATAATTTCGCATCGCCAGGTTTGGCATCACCGACATGACCTAATTCTTCGTTTAATTGAGTCACTGTGGCACTTTGCCCATCACCGAGAGAAAGCCCTACGGCTGGAAGTTGATACTTCGTTGCCCATGCCAGTAATGTTTTATTCGCCGTACCCGCTAATGCCCCTGTAATGATATCGATTTGGTCTGCTGGCGTGACTCGTAACCCTTGCTTTTTAACGACAGGTAATTGCAGTTTTTGCATCAATTCATCAACTAAACAGCCACCGCCATGTACAATCACCAACTCACGTTGATGTTCTTGCCGATAGGTTTGAATCGCTGTAAATAATTTTTCAAGTGCCTCGACGCTATCAAGTAACACTCCGCCCAATTTAATCACTAAGGGTTGCATGGGGTTAATCCTTCTTAAAATAAAGACTGAGTTTCAGCAAAACCAAAACGAATATTCATGCACTGAACGGCTTGTGCTGCCGCACCTTTAAGTAGGTTATCTTCTGTACCCACTAAAATCAGGTGTTCACCTTTCAATACATAGCCAATATCACAAAACGGCGTACCAACTACCGATTTCAATGCAGGAACGCCTTTTTCATATAACCGCACTAACGGTTTATTTTGATAAGCATCTTTAAACGTTTGTGTGATTTTTTCTGCCGAAACACCCGCTTTTACTTTGCACGTAATCGTTGCAAGGATGCCTCGAGAGAAATTGCCTAAATGTGGTGTAAAAATAACCTCTCTTCCCAAGTGAGTCGCAATTTCTGGCTGATGGCGATGAGTAAAGATGCCATAAGGTTGCAAACTCACTTCACAAAAGCTGTTGGTCATCGAGGCTTTACGGCCTGCTCCAGAGACTCCGCTGGTGGCATTAATCACTGGCCACATAGCTTCATCTAGCAAATTGCCTTCAATCAATGGTTTAAGTGCTAATTGGGAAACCGTTGGGTAACACCCTGGTACTGCGATCAGTTGCGCTTGACGAATTTTATCGGCCTGCCATTCTGCTAAACCGTAAACTGCTTGCATTAGCCATTCAGTATTTGTATGTTCAAAGCCATAGTATTGCGTATAGAACGCAGGATCTTGAACACGATAAGCACCCGATAAGTCGAACACAACGCAGCCCGCTTCAAGAAACTGAGGGGCTATGTCGTGGCTTACTTCATGTGCAGTGGCAAGAAAAATAACATCAATACCTTCCGCTGCTTCTGCGACATCGGTTAATGGCAGAACGGGAAGGTCTATGATGCCTTTATACTGAGGATGTAAATCAGAAAAACGTTTATTTGCATCCGCACTTTGCTTCGATACCATCAATCCTTGAAGATTAACTTCAGGATGGCGTTGCAAATAACCGGCTAATTCTGCTCCAGTATAGCCACTGGCCCCGATAATGAGTGTGTTCAACATATGCTTTCTACCTTGTACTCGTGACCCAAACAGTTTAATGTGTATTTTTATTCAAATAAAGTGCATGAATATTGATACTATTATGGATAAAGGCTGTCAACAGTGAATATTAAATTACCTGCATTTATTGAGATTTATCGTCAATTAATTGCGACTCCGTCGATTAGTGCGACTGATTCTCATTTGGACCAAAGCAATAAAGCCCTAGTGGAACTTCTCGGTGGGTGGCTGGAGACGTTAGGTTTTTCGGTCAACATTCAACCTGTGCCGGAAACGCGAGATAAATATAATTTGCTTGCATCTATTGGTGAAGGAAATGGTGGGCTGATGCTATGCGGCCATACCGATACCGTGCCCTTTGATGATGGACGTTGGAGCAAAAACCCGTTTGAGCTAACAGAGCATGACGGCAAGTTATATGGGCTCGGAACCGCAGATATGAAAGGCTTTTTTGCTTTTATTGTTGATGCGTTACGCGATATGGATTTAACTCAGCTCAAACGCCCACTGCATATATTGGCCACTGCGGATGAAGAAACATCGATGGCTGGCGCACGTTATTTTGCAGCCAGTACAGCGCTAAGACCAGATTTTGCGATTATTGGAGAACCAACTTCGTTACAACCGATTCGTGCGCACAAAGGACATTTATCAAATGCTATCCGCATTACTGGGCAATCGGGGCATTCTAGTGACCCAGAACGTGGGGTCAATGCCATTGAATTAATGCATGAGTCTATTTCCCATTTGATGGACTTACGAAATACGTTAAAAGAACGATTTAACAACCCTGCATTTGTCATTCCCTACCCGACGATGAACTTTGGTCATATTCATGGCGGTGATGCAGCCAACCGAATTTGTGGTTGTTGTGAATTACACATGGACATTCGCCCACTCCCCGGCCTGACTTTGCAGGACTTAGATGAACTACTCAATGAAGCTCTTGAGCCTGTTAGTGCCCGTTGGCCAGGTCGCTTGGCGATTGAGCCCATGCATCCGCCGATCCCTGGCTATGAATGCCCAACGGACCACAAGATGGTGGCAGTAATTGAACAGTTGTTGGGGCAAAAAGCGGATACCGTGAATTACTGTACTGAAGCGCCGTTTATCCAAGAGCTCTGCCCGACGTTGGTTCTTGGCCCTGGTTCTATTGAGCAAGCACATCAGCCTGATGAATTTATCGATATGCGCTTTATTGAACCTACTCGCCAATTAATTAGCCAAATGGTTGAGCACTTCTGTTTCACTGAGTAAATCTGACTAGCCATCGATTTAAGCGCGACACTGAACAGGGTCGCGTTTTTTATCATGAATTATTTTCCTGTTGCCTTTGAAAAAACCTCAGCGTCATAATTTAATTTAAGTATTGACTATTGGTACCGATCTGGTAATTTCTATTTGGACGTCTAAACGTATAGACGCACAAATGGATATAATAACGTACAAAAAATAGTTAGTTTGCAAATTGCGAGGTTACAGGGTATGAGTTTTTTTCACGCAAATCAGCGCGAAGCGCTAAATCAAAACTTAGCTGAGTTAGATGGCCAAATTAATGTTTCATTTGAGTTTTTCCCACCTCGCAGTGAAGAGATGGAGCAGACACTATGGAAATCTATTGATAGGCTCAAAAACCTGAAACCTCAATTTGTCTCTGTGACTTATGGTGCGAATTCCGGCGAACGCGACAGAACGCACAGCATCATCAAAGATATTAAAGATAAAACGGGCTTAATTGCAGCCCCTCACCTAACGTGTATTGATGCAAGCCCTGATGAACTGAAAGCCATTGCTCGTGATTATTGGAATAATGGTATTCGTCATATTGTTGCATTGCGTGGTGATTTACCTGACAACAGCCGTAAACCGGATATGTATGCTGTTGATCTAGTTGAGTTGTTAAAAAGTGAAGCGGATTTTGATATTTCTGTTGCGGCCTACCCTGAAGTTCACCCTGAAGCCAAAAGCGCTCAAGCCGATTTAATTAGTTTAAAAAAGAAGATTGATGCGGGAGCTAACCGTGCAATCACTCAGTTTTTCTTTGATGTTGAGAGCTATTTACGTTTTCGTGACCGCTGCGTCGCGACAGGTATTGATGTAGAAATCGTGCCGGGGATTTTACCCGTCTCTAACTTTCGTCAACTCGAGCGCTTTGCCAAACTGACTAACGTACGCATTCCTGCATGGATGAGTAAAATGTACGAAGGGTTAGATGACGACCCTGAGAGCCGTAACCTTGTCGGCGCATCAATCGCCATGGATATGGTCAAAATTCTTAGCCGTGAAGGCGTGAAAGATTTTCATTTTTACACGTTGAACCGCTCTGAGCTCACCTATGCTATCTGCCATACTTTGGGAGTTAGGCCTTAATTTAGTCGGATGAGGCGAATATTTTGTCTCATCCCTTTGCTATTTTCTTCTATTCTTATAAATATCTTCTATTTTCCCAGAAAAAAATATCAAATAGCTAGAACTAGTTATTTCTTGTTTAAAAAAGAACCAGTGTTTTTAAGGTAAATATATTAACGTGATATCTAAACTGATTAGATTTGCGAACTACTTTTCCACAATATAACTCATGCTATTATTTTCTTTATATTCAAATTCATTTTGCCACAATAATTATATTTAACGGTTAACGGTATAAATTAACTTTAAACATTATGAAAATCAGGGTTTAAATAAAAGTTACATAACTTAACATTATTGAAATATTAGTTTTTTATGAACATTTATTTATTTCCACTACATTTTTCGCCCATATAAAATCAAATAAAAACAACTAAAAAGCTAAATACATAGAAATAAAAACCATAAAAATGTAATAATTTAGTTAAATTGAGTGATTTTTAGCATCATTTTATGAACATAATCAGCTATTGAGAAAAATTATCTATAACCAAAATAACCATAAACCATCATTCACTCTACTGTTACTTTCTAATTATGACGGTTTTCATTAAATTATCTTTTTTATTTGAACACTTTTGAATTTTTAAAAAGACGGCGTATATTTAATATTGAGCTCAAGATTAATAGTATTTAATTACCACATGGTCATTGAGGAATTAAAACATGAGTAATAATGCATTAAATTCAAAACACAGTGGAATGGATGATGTCTACGCATCATTAGAATTATCCAAATCATTACCAAAAACCAAGTTTCCATTGAAAGAACAAGCACCACGTAATGTATTTAGTGCAGTACGCGATGAATTAATGCTAGATGGGAATTCACGCCAAAACTTAGCAACATTTTGCCAGACATGGGTGGATGATGAAATTCGTGATTTGATGGATTTGTCTATCGACAAAAACATGATAGATAAAGACGAATATCCACAAACAGCAGAAATTGAAAACCGCTGCGTACATATGTTAGCGGACTTATGGAATTCACCGGATGCAGAAAATACCCTTGGTTGCTCAACCATCGGGTCCTCAGAGGCTGCAATGCTTGGTGGACTAGCGCTAAAATGGCAATGGCGCAAAAAACAAGCCGCTAAAGGAAAACCGACCGATAAACCTAATTTAATTTGTGGCCCAGTTCAAATCTGTTGGCACAAATTTGCTCGTTATTTCGATGTTGAACTCCGAGAGATCCCTCTTGAAGGTGACCGCCTCATCATGACACCGGAAGAGGTGCTCAAACGTGTCGATGAAAATACTATTGGTGTCGTACCGACCCTTGGGGTGACATTTACCTGCCAATATGAGCCCGTAAAAGCTGTACACGATGCGCTCGATAAACTGCAAAAAGAAACTGGACTGGATATTCCTATCCATGTGGATGGTGCTAGTGGCGGCTTCTTAGCTCCATTTTGTGCACCAGATTTAGAATGGGATTTCCGCTTACCACGTGTAAAATCCATTAATGCATCAGGCCATAAATTTGGTTTGGCGCCATTAGGCGCTGGCTGGGTTATTTGGCGTGAAGCCAAAGACCTTCCAGAAGAATTGATTTTTAATGTGAATTATTTAGGCGGTAATATGCCAACATTCGCACTGAATTTCTCTCGCCCTGGCGGTCAAATCATTACTCAATATTATAATTTCTTGAGACTGGGTCGCGAAGGCTATGCAAAAATCCACAACGCTTGCTATGCAACTGCACAATACCTCAGCCGTGAAATTGAAAAATTAGGGCCATTTGAAATGATTTTTGATGGTGATAGCCAAACTGGTATCCCTGCATTAGCATGGAAACTGAAAGAAGGCACCGCCACCAGCAAATATTCCCTCTATGACATCGCAGACAAACTGCGTAGCCGTGGCTGGCAAGTTCCTGCTTACTCCATGCCAGCAAACCGTGAAGACCTTGTTATTCAACGTATTCTAGTGCGTCATGGGGTTAGTTTAGATTTAGCCGCATTACTCATTGATGACTTCAAACGCACCTTAGAGTATTTCGATAAGCACCCTGTCAATAAACCGCTAACAGAAGAAGAAGGCGGCGGCTTTAATCACAGTTAATTCTTTTATTCATGATTGTGTTGTTAACGAGCCAAAGAGCCTTAGGTTCTTTGGCTCCTACTGAGATCCGCCCTGAAAAGGCAGATTGTTTATCGATTTGAGGAGAACTCGTATGGCAACAACGACAGCTCCAGCCGCAAAGCAACTGACACTACTTGGCTTTTTTGCCATCACTGCATCAATGGTGATGGCCGTTTATGAATATCCAACATTTGCAACATCTGGCTTTAGCCTCGTATTTTTCCTGCTATTAGGAGGATTATTGTGGTTTATTCCTGTCGCATTGTGTGCCGCAGAAATGGCAACCGTAGAAGGTTGGGAGGAAGGTGGTGTATTTGCATGGGTTTCTAATACATTAGGCGAACGTTGGGGATTTGCCGCCATTTCATTTGGTTATTTACAAATTGCGATTGGCTTTATTCCTATGCTGTATTTCGTATTAGGGGCACTGTCTTATATTTTGAATTGGCCAGAACTTAATACAGACCCAATCACCAAAACGATAGGGGCACTTGTTATTCTCTGGGTATTGGCTTTCACCCAATTTGGCGGAACTAAATATACTGCCACGATTGCGAAAGTCGGTTTTTTCGCAGGCATCTTGCTTCCAGCGCTAATTTTGGTCTTTCTAGCGATCAGCTATTTAGCCAGCGGCTCTCCATTGGCCATTGAAATTAGTACTGAAACCTTTATTCCTGATTTCACCAAAATTGGCACACTCGTGGTATTTGTCGCCTTTATTTTGAGCTATATGGGTGTTGAAGCTTCAGCAACTCACGTTAATGAAATGAAAAACCCCGGTCGAGATTACCCCGCAGCGATGTTTTTACTCATGATAGCGGCAATTTGTTTAAGCTCAATTGGTGGGTTATCGGTAGCAGCGGTGATCCCAAACAGTGAAATTAATTTATCTGCTGGTGTGGTACAAACATTCAATGTGCTTATCACACACTTTAATTCATCCCTTGAATGGGCAGTGAGAATTATTGCGGCGCTATTATTGCTTGGCGTGCTGGCTGAGATTGCTTCTTGGATTGTGGGGCCATCCCGCGGGATGTATGTCGCGGCACAGAAAGGTATTCTGCCGCAAGGCTTTGCCAAGGTGAATAAAAATGGCGTACCGGTAACACTGGTGATTTCGCAGTTGTTGATCACAACAGTCGCGATTATCGTCCTCACCAATACTGGGGGCGGTGGTAATATGTCATTCCTTATTGCTCTAGCCTTAACGGTAGTTATCTATTTATGTAGCTATTTCATGCTATTTTTAGGTTATATGCAGTTAGTTTGCAAACAACCAGAGAAAAAACGTGTCTTCAATATACCGGGAGGTAAAGGCATTAAACTTCTCATTGCGTTAGTCGGCCTAATTGTTTCTATTTTAGCCTTCGTGATTTCATTCTTCCCACCGAGTTCTTTACCGAATGGTGCGAGCAATACCACCTATGTGACGTTACTTGCGGTTAGCTTTGTGATTATTTTCTTACTGCCTTTTGTAATTTATGCTTTCCATAACAAACAAGGTAAGAAAACTAATGTCTCTATGGTGCATATCAAAACGCATAATGCGCCAGCTAACCATTTCTTTATTCACCCTCGAGCCCGCTCTGCATATCACTTAATTCATCATGATAAACCAGACGATGACTAATCCAACTCGTAATAACCCGTAAAAATAATGAGGGCTACCATTTGGTAGCCCTCAGATTATTCAAGTACTTTAAAAATCAACAAACTAACCCGTATTACGCATGCCTGCTGCCACACCAGCAATCGTCACCATCAAGGCTTGCTCGACACGTGGGTCGGGCTGCTCTTGTTGGCGGGAACGGTGTAAAAGCTCTGCTTGTAAGACATTTAATGGGTCAGTATAAACATTACGTAACGCGATGGATTCCGCTATCCAAGGTAAATCCGCCATTAGCGCTTCATCTTTTGAAACCGCCAGCACGCTTTTAATATCTTCAGATAACTGGTCACGCAGTTTTTGCCCTAATGGCCATAAGCGCTCTTCCACCAAGCGGTGGTCGTAATATTCCGCCAGCCATAAATCTGCTTTTGCATAAACCATTTCTAACATCGCAATACGCGTATTAAAGAATGGCCACTGCTGCCACATTTCATCAAGAATGGCTTGTTTGCCTTCTTTCTCAATGACATGTTTTAGCGCCGCTCCTGCCCCTAACCATGCGGGTAACATTAAGCGGTTTTGCGTCCATGCAAAAATCCATGGGATCGCACGCAAAGTTTCCACACCACCAGTTGGGCGGCGTTTTGCAGGACGCGACCCAAGCGGTAATTTACCTAGCTCTAGCTCCGGTGTTGCGGCACGGAAATAAGGCACAAAATCCGGTTGTTCACGTACATAATCACGGTACATCGCACAAGACACATCAGATAGCGAATCCATCACGGACTTCCACTCATCTTTTGGCTCTGGTGGCGGTAAAAGGTTCGCTTCTAATATAGCACTGGCGTATAACGCAAGGCTGCTAATGGTAACTTGCGGCAAACCGAATTTAAAACGGATCATCTCGCCTTGCTCGGTTACCCGCAACCCTCCTTTTAAACTACCCGGCGGTTGAGAAAGTAATGCAGAATGTGCAGGCGCACCACCGCGTCCAATTGTGCCGCCACGCCCATGGAATAATGTCAGTGTGACACCTTCTTTCTCACACAATTTAATCAGTGCATCTTGCGCGCGATACTGTGCCCATGAAGCCGCCATTACCCCTGCATCTTTAGCAGAATCCGAGTAACCAATCATCACCATTTGGCGATCATCGATAAGGTTGCGATACCACTCAATGCTTAACAGCTTGGTCATCACACTTTCTGCGTTATTTAAATCTTCCAGTGTTTCGAATAGTGGCGCGACGGGTAAGCGGACTGACGCCCCATTCTCTTTTAGCAGTAATTTAACCGCCAACACATCTGATGGGACTTTCGCCATTGAAATAACATAAGCCGCAACAGAATCATTTTTGGCTTTCGCAATCACTCGACAAGTTTCAAACACTTCCTGTGTTTCTGCACTCGGCTGCCAATCTTGCGGGATAAGTGGGCGTAAAGATTGTAGTTCTTCCAGCAAGAACTGTTGTTTTTCCTCTTCTGACCACTGCGAGTAATCACCCAACCCTAAATACTGAGTCAGCTCTGCAATGGCTTCAGTGTGACGAGTACTTTCTTGGCGCACATCAATACGTACCAGTTGCAAACCAAAGCTACGAATACGGCGCAGAGTATCCAACAACTGACCATTGGCAATAATTTTCATATTGCAGGCAATTAATGATTGGTAGCATGCGTATAGCGGGTCCCATAATTGGGCGTTATCCACCAATAAGTCTGCCGGTGGTAAAACTTGCTCGCCTTTTACACGGCGCTCTAAGTACTCTAGCGTCGAAAATAGTTGGCTACGTAAATTTTTCGCGATTTGGCGATAAGGCTCATCAACGTCATCCCCCCCAGCTAGCGCACGCAGCTCTGGGGTCGCTTCCGTCATCGAAAGCTCTGAAACCAATACTTGAATATCTTTGAGGAATAAGTCTGCCGCTTTCCAGCGACTCAGCAATAGAACTTGGCGAGTCACATCCGCAGTTACGTTCGGGTTACCATCACGGTCTCCACCCATCCATGAGGTAAAACGAATAGGATTGGCTTCAACCGGTAATACTGCCCCAATAGAGTCCTCAAGTTGTTCGTTAAATTCACGTAAGAAAGCAGGAACCCCTTCCCACAATGAATTTTCCACAACAGCAAAACCCCATTTAGCTTCATCAATGGGTGTTGGACGAATTTTACGAATTTCATCGGTATGCCATGATTGAGCCACCAATTGACGCAAGCGGCGCATGATATTATTGCGTTCATAATCCGCAATGTCATCATGGTCGAGTTGTGACAAACAGTTATTTACCTCAACTAATTTATGGATCAACGTACGGCGAGCAATTTCCGTTGGGTGAGCCGTTAAAACCAGCTCAATTGAAAGCTGTTCAACTGCTTTTTGGATATCACCATCAGTGAAGTTTTTGCCTTTTAATCGGCTAAACAGATTTTTCAATGCTACTGGGTTACTTGCCGCTTCGCCGTGAGGCGAAATACTGTGGTATTGCTCAGCGACGTTTGTCAGGTTTAAGAATTGGTTAAATGCCCTTGCAACGGGTAGCAATTCATCATTAGAAAGAT
This sequence comes from Providencia sp. PROV040, assembly GCF_032706145.1. Taxonomy (NCBI): domain Bacteria; kingdom Pseudomonadati; phylum Pseudomonadota; class Gammaproteobacteria; order Enterobacterales; family Morganellaceae; genus Providencia; species Providencia sp. PROV040. Next base: position 4,655,336 of record NZ_CP120530.1, read on the forward strand.
TTTGTAATGTCATCAGCAGTTTTTGCCGCTGAACTTCATTACCTGCACGAGAAGATTTGGAAAGCTTACGAATGGACTCAACTTTGTCGAGTATGTCCTCACCTAAGGCTTCCTTGATGGTATCGCCGAGTAGCTTACCCAGCATACTGACATTACTGCGCATTGCGGAATATTGCTGATTCATGAGACTCCTGACCTTGTGCTTCTGGCAGAATGCATTCCCGCACGGTTCACGGTTAACAGACTGCTACCTGTTTCCTGTAACAAAATTTCAGTCGGCTGCGTTAGAGTTGTCGTTTTGTGATGCAGGCCGCTAAATTTACCCTTCAGTGTATATTCATATCAGAAAAAAATGACTTTGGGGGATTTTTCTGAAATTTAATTACAGCCTTATTTTTATTAATTTTTCTTATTTAAGTATTGTTTCAGCGCAATATATCGTCGATTCAGCACTTTTAAGACATGAATAATGTTTAAGAATTAAATCATCAGAATAAAAAATAGAAAATGAAGGGATAAATTAAAAATCTTCATGATGCATTGGTGCCCTCAATACCGAAGAGAACACCAATGCACTGAATAAATAATTATAAAAGTTGAGAGAGTCGGTTCAGATCCGATTGAATAGCCCCCGCAGTCACATCGCGCCCCGCTCCAGGCCCACGGATCACTAATGGGTTATCTCGATACCAACGGCTTTCAATAGCAAACACATTGTCACCCGGTAATAATGAGGCCAGTGGATGTTCCGGCTTCACCGCTTCCACCCCCACTTTTGCCTTGCCTTTTACCGCATCAAACCGTGCGACATAACGTAGCACTAACCCAAGTTCTTGCGCTGCTTCTAAGCGCTGCTGCATTTGCTCGTTAATAACCGCACTGTTTTCAAAAAACGCGTCCAAAGAACCTGCCTGTGCTTGTTTTGGCACTAAAGACTCAACTCTCACATCATCCGGCTCGATGTCATAACCCGCTTCACGGGCTAAAATAATTAATTTGCGCATCACATCTTGCCCCGACAGGTCAATACGTGGGTCTGGTTCAGTTAACCCTTGCTGCCAAGCTTGCTCTACTAGCTCACTAAATGGGATGGAGCCGTCAAACTGTAAAAATAGCCATGATAGCGTTCCAGAAAAAATACCACTGATAGTCAGGATAGAGTCACCGCTTTCTTTTAAATCACGTACTGTATAGTTAATCGGTAGCCCTGCCCCTACCGTCGCGTTATATAACCAGTGACGACCTGTTTTTGCGAACGCATCGCGAATTTGACGATATTGTGCCGTTTGCGCCGCCCCCGCAATTTTATTTGCACTAATCACATGAAAACCATAACTGGCAAAATCTACATAGTCATCTGCCAACGTTTCACTGGCTGTGACGTCTAACACCACTAAATCATCATAAGGGTGGGAACGCATCCATAAAAATAGGTTATCGTCCTCATGCTCTACAGCTTCATCATCAAAGAAAGCTAGTGCACGACTTGGGTCAATCCCTTGGTAATTCAGTAAACTACGGCGGCTGTCTACTACGCCAGCTAGGACGAAATCAAAGTCACTACGTGCAGAAATTTTGTGTTGCTCCGCGGCAAAAAGTTCTAACCAACGCGCGCCAATATTCCCTTTACCAAATAACACTAAACCGATGCGTTTTTCTGCGCGGAATAAGCTTTGGTGCATCCCTTTAATTAGATGTTCCGTTTGGTTAGAACGCAAAACAGCAACTAAACTAATATCGTCCTCTGAATGCCAAATAAATTCAACAGGTTGCCCTTTTAATTCCTCATAAAAACGGTGGCTATGTAACGGTTTTTTACACACCCCCGCACCGACTAATGCAACCAGAGAAAAACCTTCACGTAATGATAATGACCCCGGTAAACCGGCTTCTTCAAGGGTATTTAAGGCACTTTCGACAATCTCGGAGGTATAGCACAATTGCAGTAAAGAACGGTCATGATGAATACCGCGAGCCAAAGGGCGCAATTGAGCACGTTTAAGTAATAAATCCACATCTTTGCAGATTTGTTTAAAATCACGCCCCGCGGCGATACGCAATTCAATCAGACACACATCATCATGACTAGTCACGATTTTCGCACCAGCCCCTGATGCAAGCACCCGTTCAATTTTTGTTGAACCCTGTTCGGGTTGATAGCTACACCTTAATTGCAAATCAATGTTGCTCACAGAAACAGGCTGTAAAGTCCGTGTATGTAAAACGGGAGCCGCTAAACGCGCTAATTCACTCGCTTCATCAAGACGTAACAAAGGCAGCAAACACGCATCTTTCACCTTGCGAGGATCCGCGCTATATACCCCAGCGACATCACTCCAAATCGTCACTTTAGCAGCATCCGCCAACGCACCAACTTGTGTTGCAGAATAATCACTGCCATTGCGCCCGAGTAATACAGTTTCACCTTGCTGATTCCGTGAAATAAACCCTGTTACCACAATACGACGGTTAGGTAATTGCGTTAGCTGTTGCTGTAACAAATACCGTGACTGTATTTCATCAACTTGTGGCTGTGCCGCACGTTCCGCACGTAGAAATAAACGTGCATCGAGCCATGCACTTGCCATATCGGCTTGGGCAAGCACTTCTGCCATCAAGCGAGCAGACCAAATTTCACCGTGCCCGACCACTTCTGCATAAATCGCATCATTTATGGGTTGATCCAGCAATGCACTTAAACGCTCTAAATCGTGAATAAATAACTGGCTTAGCTCTGCAGCCTTTTGTTCAGGTAAAAGAGATTCAATTAAATCAAGTTGATAGCGGCGTAATGATTGCTGAGCTTGATGAGCCGAAATACGATCACTTTGGCTTAACTTTAACCAGCTAATCAACTGATTTGTTGTACTACCTGCGGCAGAAACCACCATTAAATCACCGGGTTGGCTATAGTTGGCCATAATTGTTGCAACGCGTTGATAGCACTTCGCATCGGCTAAACTACTGCCCCCAAACTTATGTAACTGGCGGTGGCAAGGAGCCACCTCAACCGCTGTTAGTACACTCATCAAAAAACTCCGCTAACGTTGTGCCGCAACCTGAAATGCGTGATCTAAGTCTGTGATTAAGTCCTGAGGATCTTCAATCCCCACTGAAATTCTTAGCAAGCTATCTGTGATCCCCGCTTGCGCACGGGCTTCTGCTGACATACCTGCATGTGTCATTGTGGCCGTATGGGAAATCAATGTTTCCACACCACCTAATGACTCCGCTAGTGTAAACAGGCTGAGTGAACGAAGAAAATGGCGAAGTTGTGGCTCATCACCTGCAAATTCAAAACTCAGCATCGCGCCAAAGCCTTTTTGCTGTTTCACTGCTATTTCGTGCCCGGGGTGATCTTCTAATGCAGGATAATACAATTTTTTTACTAAAGGCTGTGATTTAAGATATTTTACGATCTCTTGTGCATTTTGCTGTTGCTGTAATACACGTGGAGATAATGTCCGAATACCTCTCAATAGTAGATAGCTATCAAAAGCGCCCCCAGTAACACCAATATTATTTGCCCACCAAGCAAGCTCTGTTACCCATTTTTCTTCTTTTGCAATCACCACCCCTGCAACAATATCAGAATGGCCATTCAAGTATTTAGTGCATGAATGCACCACAAAATCTGCACCGAGCGAAAGAGGCTGCTGCAAAATTGGGCTTAAAAAAGTATTATCTACAACGACTAATGCACCTACATCATGAGCCAACTGTGCAATATGCTGTATATCAAAAATTCTTAATAGTGGGTTGCTGGGTGTTTCGATTAACACTAATTTGGGCTTTTTCGCTAATGCCGCCTGCAATGCAGATTCATCACTTTGGTCGACAAATTGCACCTGATAAGCCCCACGCTGGCTTTGGCTATTAAACAACCGATAGCTTCCGCCGTAACAGTCATGTGGCGCAACAAGTAAATCCCCCGGTTGCAAAAAAACTGTACATAGCAGGTGAAGCGCAGACATCCCACTGTTAGTCATTACCGAACCACTACCACCCTCAAGTTGTGCCAATGTTTTTTGCACAATATCACGCCCTGGATTTCCACGACGTGAATAATCATGAGCTCTCGGTTCATTAAAGTCAGTAAAATTATAGGTACTGGATAAATAAATGGGAGGCACAACGCAACCAAATTGTTGGTCTTCATTTAATCCATTATGAATTGCGATGGTTGACGGCTTGTAAGTCATAAACGCTTCTCCTGAACAGTGATAGGCTAAATCATACCCATCGGATGTTTAGACGTCAACATATCTAGACGTCTAAACCTCTTTACGTTTATATCTAGTAATGGAATAATCAGCCCTAATAATTATGTGTAAATTGATAGTCAATCGCATAAGTGAACTTAACTCGTTAATTTTATATAATATCTTGTGATAAAATAAGTTAAGTCACGTCTAACATATATGCAGACGTTCTCGATTTAGGGCTTAGATTAAGTTTCTATTAAAAAGAATATGCATATTATTTTTTATTATTATTGAAAATATCCAAGGTAACCCATGGCTGAATGGAATGGTGAGTATGTCAGTCCGTATGCTGAACATGGCAAAAAGAGTGAGCAAGTAAAAAAAATTACAGTATCTATCCCTTTGAAGGTACTAAAAATTTTAACTGACGAACGTACTCGTCGTCAGATTAATAACTTGCGACACGCGACAAATAGTGAGCTCCTGTGTGAAGCTTTTTTACATGCATTCACAGGCCAACCACTGCCAAATGATGAAGATTTACGTAAAGAACGTAATGACGAGATCCCTGAAGCCGCAAAAGAAATTATGCGCGAATTAGGTATCGACCCTGAAACGTGGGAATACTAGCCCCAATTAGTCACCATTACGTATCTCAAAACTTTAACTACGTCGCACGCCTTGCGACGTAGTGCCTTTCCTTATGTTTTATTCAAGATAGCTATAACGATGATGGCGACGCGCTCAAGTCTAAAGTGAAAGTACGAATAATGATATTATGTTCGCCGTGCTTTACCGCTTCTAATTTCTTCATTTAGACATAAAAACACTTATTTTAGGCATTAAAAAAGGGAAACTCAGTTTCCCTTTTTTTCGCATTTCACAAGTTCGATTATTTTTTAGAACCTGGGATGCTGAAACGTTGGTTGAAGCGATCAACACGACCACCAGTCGCAACATCACGCTGTTTACCAGTATAGAACGGGTGGCAGTTACCACAAACGTCCAGGTTCAGCGAGTGACCAGCAGTTGAATTAATTTTCATTACATTACCGCAAGAACAAGTTGCAGTAACTTCTTCGTATTTAGGGTGAATACCTTTTTTCATGGGAGAACCTCTATTAAGGCCGTGTCGCCATTCCAGCCCTAACGCCGGACACCACACGTCGTGTTGATTGAATTTAATATATTGGTAAAAATAGATACCAAAGGCGGCGGATCATACAGAAATTCTGTTTATCACGCAATGAAAACCGAGTAAATTTTGTGGTACTCTAGTCAACAATCGCTCGCATTATCGCATAAAAAATAGACGGAAACCCAGATATGATCGTCGTTCAGGTGGCTTTACCTGTCCCTTTAAACCGCACATTTGATTATCGCCTTCCTGATAACATGCCACTACCAGTGATTGGCAGCCGTGTTATGGTGCCATTTGGCAAGCGCCAAGCCTTGGGTATTGTGGTAAAGCACAGCGATAAAAGCGAATTTGCTGAAGATAAATTAAAAGCCATCGAACTGGTTCTCGACCACCAAACGCTCTTCCCTGACGATATTTGGCAGCTCTTATTGTGGTCTTCACAATACTATCATTACCCAATAGGTGAAGTGCTCTTCCACGCATTACCCACACTATTGCGCCAAGGTAAACCTGCGGAATTTACCCCTATTTGGCAATGGCAAGTGACGGATGAAGGCTTAGCCGTTGACCTTAATGAGCTAAAACGTTCCCCAAAGCAGCAACAAGCTCTTGCACTTTTGCGTCGTAGAGCCGTTTATCGCCATCAAGTGAGTGAGCTTGAAATCAGTGAAAGTGCTCTGCAAGCATTGAAAAAGAAAGCTTATATTGAGTTACATCCCGTTCAACCGACTAGCGAAAAGTGGCAACCAAGCTTTACAGTTTGTGGGGAAAGGTTGCGGCTTAATAGTGAACAAGCGACCGCTGTCGGTGCTATACGTGCTGAAGATGACCTATTTTCGCCATGGCTACTCGCTGGGATCACAGGGTCCGGTAAGACGGAAGTGTACCTGAGTGTATTGGAAAATGTCCTTGCCCAAGGTAAACAAGCTTTAGTTTTGGTGCCTGAAATTGGCTTAACCCCACAAACGATTAGCCGTTTTCGCGAGCGCTTCAATGCGCCTGTTGATGTGTTGCACTCAGGCTTGAACGATAGCGAACGCTTAGCGGTTTGGTTACGCACTAAGCAAGGACAAAACGCCATTATTATTGGCACTCGCTCAGCGCTGTTCACCCCTTTCGCCCGCCTTGGCATTATTATTATTGATGAAGAGCATGACAGCTCATATAAACAGCAAGATGGCTGGCGTTATCATGCACGTGACTTAGCTGTTTTTCGCGCTAAAAAGAACAATATTCCCATTGTGATGGGTACTGCGACGCCATCACTAGAAACCTTATTCAATGTACAGCAACATAAGTATCGGCAATTAAATCTCACTATTCGTGCAGGTAATGCACGCCCTGCGGCTCAGCACCTTATTGATTTAAAAGGCCAGCCGTTAAAATTTGGCCTTTCTCACTTATTAATTCAACACATTAAAGAACACCTTGCACAAAACAACCAAGTCATTCTATTTTTAAATCGTCGTGGTTATTCCCCTGCATTAATTTGCCATGAATGTGGCTGGATTGCAGAGTGCCAGCGCTGTGACCACTATTACACCTTGCACCAAAATTTTCATCAATTACGCTGCCACCATTGTGATAGCCAGCGCCCGGTTCCTCGTCAGTGCCCACAATGTGGTTCAACTCATTTAGTGCCTGTAGGAATGGGAACGGAGCAACTTGAGGAAGGGATTTGTGAACTGTTCCCTGATACCCCCGTTACCCGTATTGACCGTGATACCACGAGCCGTAAAGGGGAACTGGAACAGCATTTAAACCAAGTACATGAAGGGGGGGCTAGAATTCTTATTGGCACACAGATGTTGGCCAAGGGCCACCACTTCCCTGATGTCACCTTAGTCGCCTTGTTAGATGTCGACGGGGCTTTATTCTCGAGTGATTTTCGTGCAGCCGAACGGTTTGCTCAATTATACGTGCAAGTTTCTGGTCGAGCAGGACGAGCTGGTAAACAAGGTGAAGTGTTCTTGCAAACCCACCACCCCGAACACCCATTGTTGCTCACGCTTCTTGAAAAGGGTTATCACGCATTTACCCAAGAAGCGATGGAAGAACGGCAAATCGCAATGTTACCACCTTACACCAGTCATATATTGATCCGTTCAGAAGACCACAATAACCAAGATTCGCGCCAATTTTTGCAAAATGTACGGCAATATATTAGTGAACATCCACAAAGTGATGCCAAAATGTGGATTTTAGGCCCCTCGCCGTCGATTCAAGCCAAACGTGGCGGGCGATTCCGCTGGCAATTGCTATTGCAACACCCTTCGCGGCTTTATTTACAACAATTTATGGCGAAACTGTTGCCAGAAATTATTCAACAGCCAGAAAGTCGCAAAGTAAAATGGAACATCGATGTGGACCCGACCGATTGTTAACTCATTATCAATGCTAAAGGATTCATTTTACCTAACCATTTAACTTTATAGGCCATACCAGTATTGTCTTTGCAGCATGTTGATAAATTTGAATTATTTGCCATATAATTCTAAACGACCAAATTGAGTATTTTTCATACACATTGAGTTTCATTTATCTTTTTGCCCTTAGAATTATTTTCAAAATTTGCGAAGTAGCTCTAAAAAATGACGCAAGTCACATTTTTTATGCAAACTAGGTAACAGATATTCTTGAGAAACCAATTAGAATAACCACTAATAATGACGTACTTGCGCCATTCAAAAAAAGCAAACGATTAAATCAATCTAAGGAAGGCGTTGTGGAAAGTAAAAAACACAATAACACGGCAACGATGAAAGATGTTGCTAGTGCCGCGGGCGTTTCGACAGCGACGGTGTCTAGAACACTTATGAACCCGGAAAAAGTTTCTTTGCAAACACGCCAAAAAGTCGAACAAGCGGTGATGGATGTTGGCTATTATCCTCATAACCTTGCTAGAAGCTATAAGCGCAATGAATCAAAGACTATTCTTGTACTCGTTCCTAATATTCGCGACCCTTTCTTTAGTGATGTCGTGTGCGGCATTGAAGAAATTGCCGCTCAAGAAGGCTATTTTGTTTTGATTGGGGACTGTAAACACCAAGAAAAACAAGAAAATGCTTTTATTAATCTCATTATTACCAAACAAATTGATGGCATGGTCTTACTGGGTTCCAATATTCCATTCGATATCTCAACCGAAGAGCAAAAAAACCTCCCTCCAATTGTGATGGCCAATGAGTTCGCACCTGAGCTAAAACTGCCTACCGTGCATATCGATAACCTCACCGCCGCATTTAACGCAACACATTACCTACAAAAACAAGGCCATAAACTGATCGCTTGTATTGCAGGCCCTGACCATATGCCTTTAAGCCAATATCGTTTAGAAGGTTATAAAAAAGCCATGTTACGCACAGGTGAAAAACTGCGTGAAAATTATATTATTCGTGGTGATTTTACCCATGAGGGTGGCGCTGAAGCAGTGAAAACATTGATGTCACTTCCTGAACCACCGACAGCTATCTTTTGCCATAGTGATATCATGGCAATTGGTGCAATGTGGCAAGCGAAAAAAATGGGCTTAAAGCTCCCTGATGACCTTTCTTTTGTTGGTTTCGATAACTTAGAGCAAGCAAAATACACCTTGCCAGCCCTAACGACTATCAACCAACCTCGTGCTGAAATTGGCCATCATGCGATGCAATTACTGCTCGAGCAGATTCATGGGCACAATGTTAATCCAGGCTCACGTCTCCTAGATTCTGATTTAATCATTAGAGAGAGCACAAAAGCGCCTAAAAGCTAGTCAAAGTTGCTCAGGTTAAGTAACATGTTAACCCAAATGATGACTAACAATTGATAACTAGTGAATTAATAGCGTGGCACAAAAAGATTATGTAGCTCGAGGGCGCTCATCCGCCCGTAAAAAAAGCAAAGGTAAATCAAAGAAAGCACAAGGACTACCAATGACAACATTGGTTGTTGCTGTCACGATTGTCGTGCTATTTGTTGGCGGCCTGTTTTATATCACTCAAAATAAAAAGGACACACCACAACCTCAGGTAGCTACTCCCACAACACCGGGTAGTACGCTTCCACCAAAGCCTGAAGAACGTTGGCGTTATATTAAGGAACTCGAACGTCGTGGTGTGGATATGCCAAATATTCAACAGCCGAGCACGGGGAATAATATTGTGCGCCCATCAGATTTAACACCTGAACAGCGCCAGCTATTAGAGCAAATTGATTCTGACAGACGCCAGCCTGTCACTAACTTGCAAGAAATACCTGCAAACGGTAAACCAGTACCGCGTTCACAAGTGCTCATCAATGAGCCTGCTCAACCTATCGAGCCAGTACAACGTAAACCGGCGGCCAATATCCCTCCAAAACTTGAGGCTCAACCAACCGCGCCCACAACTCAACCACAAACGGCACCAAGCACTAAACCGACAAACAGCTTGCAAAATATGGTTGTTCAATGTGGTTCATTCCGTACAGCAGAACAAGCCGAGTCTGTTCAAGCTACTTTAGCATTCTCAGGTATTGAAAGCCGTGTAAGCGCAGGTGGAGGTTGGCACCGTATCGTTTTAGGGCCTTATTCCAAGTCTACTGCCGAGAAAATGCGTGACCGTGCAGCAGGTGCAGGTGTTTCCGGTTGTATTCTTCGTGCTTCTGGGGGTTGAAAAATTCCTCCTTCCCCCCCATGTACTGTTTTAATGTACTCATGAGCGGTACTTTGTGTCTTCAACCTAGTTCAAGTGATAGTTAATTAGACAACTATCACTTGAATTTAATCTTTTGAAAATCACATTCAACCGCATTCTTTTTTGTAATAAAACCAGGGGCTAACTCATGACAACAATCGTAAGTGTTCGCCGTAATGGCCAGGTCGTAATTGGTGGTGATGGACAGGCGACGATGGGTAATACCGTCATGAAAGGCAATGTCCGCAAAGTTCGCCGTTTATACAACGACAAAGTCATTGCCGGATTTGCCGGTGGCACCGCAGACGCATTCACATTATTTGAACTGTTTGAGCGCAAACTCGAACTGCATCAAGGCCATTTAACGAAAGCGGCCGTTGAACTTGCTAAAGATTGGCGTACCGACCGCATGCTTCGTAAATTAGAAGCCTTGTTAGCTGTCGCTGATGAACACACTTCACTGATCATTACGGGTAATGGTGATGTGGTTCAACCGGAAAACGACTTAATTGCGATTGGCTCCGGTGGCCCATATGCACAATCAGCCGCACGTGCTTTGTTAGAAAATACAGACTTAAGTGCTAAAGAAATCGCTGAAAAAGCGCTCGCTATTGCAGGTGATATCTGTATTTACACCAACCATAATGTCAACTTTGAAGAAATTTCTTCAAAATCATAAGGATTGCTAGTATGTCCGAAATGACTCCACGCGAGATTGTCAGCGAACTCGACAATCATATTATTGGCCAAAATAAAGCCAAACGTTCTGTTGCGATTGCTCTGCGTAACCGCTGGCGCCGTATGCAGTTAAACGAAGTATTACGTCACGAAGTCACACCAAAAAATATTTTGATGATTGGGCCAACAGGGGTAGGTAAAACTGAAATTGCCCGCCGCCTTGCGAAATTAGCCAATGCGCCATTTATCAAAGTTGAAGCGACCAAATTTACTGAAGTCGGCTATGTTGGTAAAGAAGTTGACTCGATTATTCGCGATTTAACTGACTCTGCCGTTAAAATGGTGCGTTTACAGTCTATCGAAAAAAATCGCTATCGCGCCGAAGAAATGGCTGAAGAACGTATTTTAGACGTTCTTATCCCACCAGCAAAAAATAACTGGGGGCAATCTGAACCAACGGATGAGCATTCTCCAGCCCGCCAAGCATTCCGTAAGAAATTACGTGAAGGCCAATTAGACGATAAAGAAATTGAAATCGAAGTCGCTGCATCCCCTATGGGTGTTGAAATTATGGCACCTCCAGGCATGGAAGAGATGACTAACCAGTTACAATCCATGTTCCAAAACCTAGCAGGCCAAAAACAGAAACCTCGTAAGATGAAAATCAAAGAGGCATTCAAACTGCTAGTTGAAGAAGAAGCGGCTAAATTAGTCAACCCTGAAGAGCTAAAAGAACAAGCGATTGAAGCGGTTGAACAGAATGGTATCGTCTTCATCGATGAGTTCGACAAAATTTGTAAACGCGGTGGCCAAAGTTCGGGGCCAGATGTATCCCGTGAAGGGGTTCAACGTGATTTACTGCCATTAATCGAAGGCTGTACCATTTCCACTAAGCACGGCATGGTCAAAACTGACCATATCCTGTTTATTGCTTCAGGTGCGTTCCAAGTTTCGAGCCCATCAGACTTAATCCCTGAACTCCAAGGCCGCTTGCCAATTCGCGTTGAGCTACAAGCTCTGACAACTGAAGATTTTGTGCGTATTTTGACTGAGCCAAATGCCTCATTAACTGAACAGTATAAAGCGCTGATGGCAACAGAAGGCGTGAATATTGAATTCACGACTGACGGTATTCGTAAAATTGCAGAATCAGCATGGCAAGTGAATGAGTCAACCGAAAATATTGGTGCTCGTCGCTTACACACAGTGCTTGAACGCTTAATGGAAGATATTTCTTTCGATGCCAGTGACCGTAACGGGCAAACTATCCAAATCGATGCAGACTATGTCAGACAGCACTTAGATGAGCTGGTGGCAGATGAAGACTTGAGTAGATTTATTTTATAATCTTATTAATTATCTGGTTTTCATGTATCCTTAATATACATCGACTAAAGTGCAGCTTTTATCGCTGCACTTTTTTCTATGAAATATTCTGCCCATTGCATTGAAAATACTCAAGTATCTCTCTATATGATGGGTTATTAAATTATTAAGATCACATCTCTAAAGAGTTTGAATTATAGGTAACTGCATGCAGTCGACATCCTCAACAATAAGTCGTAAACAAGCTTGGATTGAAAGTCTCCGCCCTAAAACCCTACCATTAGGGGTGATTGCGATTGTGACAGGCTCTGCACTCGCTTATTTAACTAATAATTTTAAATGGCCTGTCGCTTTATTAGCACTTATCACAGCGGGTTTATTACAGATTTTATCTAACCTTGCGAATGACTATGGTGATGCGGTCAAAGGCTCTGATACGGCTGAACGTATTGGTCCATTACGTGGCATGCAAAAAGGCGTTATCACGCAAGCGGATATGAAAAAGGCACTGAAGCTAAATATTACGGCGGCCTGTCTTTCCGGCTTACTGTTAATTATTGTCGCATGCGAAAAACCCGAGGATGCCATTGGTTTTGTCGCATTAGGGCTTATTGCTATCGTCGCTGCAATTACCTATACCGTGGGCAAAAAACCGTATGGCTACCTAGGGTTAGGGGATATTTCTGTTTTAATCTTCTTTGGCTGGCTAAGTGTTATTGGGACTTATTATTTACAAGCAAATAGTTTTAATATCATCACTGTCCTACCCGCAACGGCTTGTGGGTTGCTCTCTGTCGCAGTATTGAATATCAATAATATGCGTGATATCGAAAATGATATTAAAGCAGGTAAAAATACCTTAGCGGTACGCTTAGGTCCCCAAGGGGCTCGAATTTATCACACCATTATTATTGTTGCGGCTATTTTATGTTTGGCCTTTTTTAATCTAATTTATTTACACGGCTGGAGCGGTTGGCTATTTTTACTCGCCGTACCAATGCTAATGAACCATTTACGCCGTGTTCTCAGCGACCCAACCCCCGAAGGTATGCGCCCTCTATTGGAAAATATGGTGAAAGCTGCACTCGTGACCAACGTTTTATTTTCCATCGGCGTCGTAATGAGCAAATAATATTCACTATTTGTCGTTTTTTTGACTTTTTCCGCCTATTTTTAGGCGGGTAACTTTGCCAAGTACGGTTCAAAAGGGATATACTGGTTGCCTCTTGCAGCAAAAAAGACCTAACTCCTATGAAATATGATACTTCCGAACTCTGCGATATTTACCAAGAAAGCGTCAACGTGGTAGAACCCCTTTTCTCCAATTTTGGTGGACGTACTTCATTTGGCGGTCAAATCATTACAGTTAAGTGTTTTGAAGATAACGGCCTAGTGTATGATTTGCTGGAAGAGGATGGTACAGGGCGTATCCTACTCGTTGATGGGGGCGGTTCTGTCCGTAAGGCACTTATTGATGCTGAAATTGCAAGGCTAGCTGTTGACAACCACTGGGAAGGAATTGTGGTTTACGGTGCGGTTCGTCAGGTAGATACCCTGATGGAACTCGACCTCGGTATTCAAGCTATTGCTGCGATGCCGGCAGGCTGTCCAGATGAAGGCATCGGTGAAAGTGATATTCGTGTTAATTTCGGCGGTGTGACTTTCTTTTCAGGTGATTACCTTTATGCCGATAACACCGGTATTATCCTTTCTGAAGAGCCATTAACACCTTATGAGAACAACGGTTTTGTCGAAGATGACAATATCGACGCATAATCCGTTAAAAATTCTATAAATAAGGGCTGCAATAATTTGCAGCCCTTATTTTTATACTCTACTACGCGAGGTATGACGAAAGTTTCTCTAAACCCTACAATGCGAGATATAACAAAGATTTCTCTAAATAATTCGTGTTGTAGGTAGGCGGCAAAGTCGATAAGACCCTAGGAGCATACACAAGTATGTGACTAGGGCGAAGAGACGAAGCCAACACCCCTACAACGCGAAGTATGACGAGAAATTACACTTCTTCCATCTTACCGAGTAAAGTCCGTAAACGCTCTTGCCAAGCTTGCTGCTCTTGTTTTAACTGTTCATTTTCACGCACCAGTGAATCCGTGCCTGATTTTGCTGTTTCAAGCTCTTGGCTTAACGCACCATTTTTATCTTTTAATTCATCGATTTCCATTTGTAACAGTGTGATTGTATCAATCGCTTGTTGCACTTTGGATTCTAGTTTCTCAAATACTTCAAATGACATAATTCTGGTCTCCCTTATCAGCTTTTACACGATTGTAAGTAGCATGATCCTCTGTGTCCAGTTCCTTCCTTCTGAATCGTAATAACCTTCATTAAAAAACACTGGTCAGATCACATCACAAAGGTCGAATCCATCACTATTTTTGATTGTTTTGTTTCGCTTTAGTGATGTAACACACACTTTTCAATTTCGATATTTCTCGTTTATGTTCTTTAACGATAAATTTACAGTTAATGATTTTCGATTAGAAAATCTTAACTTAAAAAAACATTACAATATTTTTCATTTTCGTAGGATAGAAACATATGAGCCAAATGACGACTACATCACTCACGGGTCAGTGCATCTCAGAGTTTTTAGGGACTGCGCTACTGGTCTTTTTTGGTCTAGGTTGTGTTGCTGCCGTTAGAATAGCGGGCGCACAACTAGGCTTGTGGGAAATTAGTATTATATGGGGCTTTGGCGTTGCTTTAGCCGTTTACCTAACCGCTGGCACCTCGGGTGCCCATCTAAACCCAGCCGTTACTCTCGCACTATGGCTATTCGCGTGTTTTGATAAGCGCAAAGTTGTTCCTTATATCATCGCACAGATGCTAGGTGGCTTCTTTGCTGCCGCATTAGTTTACTCAATGTATTCCCCTGTATTTTTCGATTACGATCAAGTTCATCACATCATTAGAGGCTCACAAGAAAGCTTATTTACTGCGGGTGTTTTCTCAACCTACCCAGCACCACAAATTAGTGTTCCTCATGCATTCTTTATTGAGGTCATTATTGCGGCCATTCTTGTTTGCTTAATACTCGCGCTAACCGATGATGGCAATGGTGTCCCACGTGGCCCACTTGCACCATTGTTAATCGGTATTTTGATTGCTGTTATCGGTGGGTCATTTGGCGCGCTCACTGGGTTCGCACTCAACCCTGCTCGTGACTTTGGTCCAAAGGTTGTCGCTTATCTCGCTGGTTGGGGTGATATCGCTCTGACTGGTGGCCGCGATATTCCTTATTTCCTTGTCCCATTGACAGCACCTATTGTTGGTGGTCTGCTAGGCGCATTCGCCTATCGCAAACTGATTGGTCGCCACTTACCTTGCATGGTATGTGAAGAAGAGACCAAAACAGAAAAATTATCCGTTAAAAACACCAAATCCTCGGAACAGGCTTAAATTATGACTACTGAAACCACTATTGCGAAAAAGTATATTGTTGCACTCGACCAAGGCACAACCAGCTCACGTGCTGTCGTACTCGACCATGATGCGAATATTGTCAGTATTTCACAACGTGAATTCACCCAAATTTATCCTAAGCCAGGTTGGGTGGAACATGACCCAATGGAAATTTGGGCATCACAAAGCTCAACACTAGTGGAAGTACTCGCTAAAGCGGATATCCGTACCGATGAAGTCGCTGGGATTGGGATCACTAACCAACGTGAAACCACTATTGTTTGGGAAAAAGCCACAGGTAAGCCTGTTTATAATGCAATTGTGTGGCAATGTCGCCGTACTGCTGACTTTTGTACCCATCTGAAACAAAATGACCGCGATTTAGAAGAGTATATTCGCCAAAACACCGGTCTGGTTGTTGACCCATATTTCTCCGGTACAAAAGTCAAATGGATTTTAGATCATGTTGAAGGCGCACGTGAGCGAGCTGAAAAAGGGGAGTTATTGTTTGGTACTGTCGATACTTGGCTCGTTTGGAAAATGACACAAGGGCGTGTTCATGTCACCGACTACACCAATGCCTCTCGAACCATGTTGTTCAATATCCGCAACCTCGAGTGGGATGACAAAATTCTCAAAGCGCTCAATATTCCACGAGCAATGCTTCCTGAGGTACGCCCTTCTTCCGAAGTCTACGGGCAAACCAATATTGGGGGGAAAGGTGGGACTCGTATTCCAATTTCAGGAATGGCGGGAGACCAACAAGCCGCTCTGTATGGCCAACTGTGTGTCAAATCAGGAATGGCCAAAAATACCTATGGAACAGGCTGTTTCCTACTTCTGAACACGGGAGAGACTGCTGTACGTTCAAATCATGGCCTACTGACGACTATCGCATGTGGCCCAAAAGGTGAAGTCAATTATGCACTTGAAGGCGCTGTATTTGTCGGAGGTGCCTCTATCCAATGGCTGCGTGATGAATTGAAATTAATTGATGAATCAACAGACTCAGAGTACTTTGCCACTAAAGTGAAAGACAGCAATGGCGTGTATGTTGTTCCTGCCTTTACTGGTTTGGGAGCTCCATATTGGGACCCATATGCGCGCGGTGCTATTTTTGGCCTGACACGTGGTGCAAACCGCAACCATATTATCCGTGCAACATTAGAATCTATCGCTTATCAAACCCGTGATGTACTTGATGCAATGCAAGCAGATTCAGGTGAGCGCTTAAAAGCACTACGTGTTGATGGTGGAGCTGTCGCCAATAACTTCTTAATGCAATTCCAGTCAGATATTTTAGGTACTCCTGTTGAACGCCCTGAAGTGCGAGAAAGCACTGCATTGGGAGCCGCTTACCTTGCAGGCTTAGCCGTTGGTTTCTGGAGTAATCTTGATGAGTTACAGAGCAAGGCGACCATTGAGCGTGTATTCAAACCAGGTATTGAAACGACGGAACGTAATTTCAAATACGAGGGATGGAAAAAAGCCGTAGCTCGTGCCCAAGAGTGGGAAGATCGTGGCTAATCCATCTTTTAATCTGTTTTATTTCTAATATCCCAAAGGCCATATGAATCATATGGCCTTTTTTATTTTATCCCTACAAGTATGACTTTCTTCTAATAACTAATTAGTTAATCAATGAAAATGCAGTTATTAAAACAATAATAAATTAGACCGTTTTTTGCGGTTTATTTAGAATAATATTTCAATAAAATTCAAAATTAACCCTCAAAAAATGGATTATGGTAATGGATAACCTTAAAATATTTGCTGATGAGATACAGCAAGACAACTTACAACTAGGATGGTATAAAAAAGGGAGAGTGGCAATTATTCAACAAGATACCACCTTAATAAATGCATTAAAGGATAACCCTGAACAATCAGCTGACGGCGAAAAAGCATTTAAGTTATTTAGTTGGTTAAATAATAGCCCCCGGCTAGCGGGTGAAAATAAAAAAACTTATTTATTGAGTGCGCTCGGTACTGAACATTTCTCTGGATTTAGTTTCCACCCCAAGCAAAATTTATTTGTCGAAAGCTTTAATTCACCCCATGAATGGATTAATGGAGAAACCAGAGCACAAGCTCAGCTCGCTGATTTATTATTACCAAGCGGGCAATGGCATCGCCATTATAACATCGTAGTCTTGCCTGAAAATGCCAATGACAAACAAGTCGAGCTAGTTCGCCATTGGTTGGAACTCACCGGCGGCAGTTTATTGATAGTCAAAAATAAACACAAAAAACCATCAGCATCGACCCAACAACTCATTGATGAACTTAATCCAGTAGAGCCTATTGAGCAAGCCAGCCGCACCTTAGAAAATCACAGTTTCCAGCAAATTATCACCCTACCAACCCAAGCAATAAACTCATTGAAGCTAACCGATGAGTTACGAAAAAACAGCCAATATTTCTCAATATCTATAGAAAATATGAAGTATAACAAGGTGTTGTCTTTACATGACGTTCCAATTACAAAAACATCATCTTGGCAACAGATTGCCCATTCTGTCGAAACCGATGTAAATAAAATAATGGCAGTAAATCAGCTTCCTGCGGTTAAAATCCGCTATGAAAAGAATACCTTAAAACTTGTTGGTGAAAATATCATTTTTCGCCAGTTCCAATTGAAACAAACAAAACCGGCGATCTCTCGACATGATGCGCAAGAAAGCGTTCCTCAAATTCTACCTATTTTAGTAGCAGAAAACCCAGATGAGCTCCCAAATCAGTTAGTTGTAGGTGCCATAACAGGAAAACTACCAAATAGCCCCCATATTAAGGGTTACAAAATCCTTGAGCAGCCCAAATTTGGTCAATTAACGCTAAATAACACCACCAACGAATGGCAATACATTGCCAATAATGCAAAATTTAAAACCCACTCAGATCAATTTGATTTTATTGCTATGCTACCTAACGGGCAGCAATCCCAACCCTTTTCCATTCAGTTACAAACCGCAAATGCACCACAACTGCGCATTCCTGGTAAACGCACATATTCCACTCCAGACCCTGTTTATCATGAACCTCAACGGCGTTACAACCCAACACCAAGTGATATGCAAATCCATCATATTCAACTTGCGCAAACTCACCTGCAGAGTATGACCGATAAGCACATGAGCTTAACAGCTAACCGCTGGGCGTTATTGAATGTAGAAATTACCAGCGAAACGGCGGCAAAATCCCCTGATATTGAAGCCATCGTCAGCAATAAAGAAAGAAAAATATTAGGTCGAGTGAGATTAACTGGCCCGGATCATTTGCTCCAAAAATTAACAGCGCTCCCCCAACAGATGAATGTTTCAGCGCAAAATTGGCATCAGCAACGCTTTACAGCTCCGCTAAAAGGTGAGTGGATACAACCGGATATCAACCTCGTTATCACTGTTAATGGCAAACCCATTATCACCGAAGAAACCAACCAACATGGCCTATTCTCCCCCAATGTCACCCTTGATAACCACTTAATTGTTCATGTT
The DNA here is from genome assembly GCF_032706145.1 of Providencia sp. PROV040. NCBI lineage: Bacteria > Pseudomonadati > Pseudomonadota > Gammaproteobacteria > Enterobacterales > Morganellaceae > Providencia > Providencia sp. PROV040. The sequence continues at coordinate 4,674,264 of NZ_CP120530.1, forward strand.
GATAGCCACAGTTTATATCAACAAGGACATGGAGTTTATTCATCCTCTCCATTAAGTTGGGGAAAAGAAGCGGCGACAATCTTACCAATTGGGCAGCTCACAGTGCATAGCCTTCCTGCTACGGTGAGTCACCCAAGCTTAACGCCACTTAGGACTGACACCAATAGCAACACCATTCCGTTTATTCATCCTCATTATGATAACCCTGAAGAGATTGACTATCACCCCAATGCACAAATTTTTTGGGCTTATAATAATAGCCATAAATACCAAACTGCTAACAATGCTGATTCTGATTATCAATATACTGCGATTGAAACCCTACCTTCAAATGTTGGCACTGCGCTATTAGGGCTTGGGTCGCCCAACAACGGTGGCGGGGTTCATGAACCTAACGTGATGTTTCATGAGATTTTTGGTCACGGTCTTGGCTTGCCTCATACCAATAAACTAGGTGATGATGATAAGTTAGTATACCCTTACGACCCTCACAGCCATGGCAAAAACCCAGCTTATAACCAATCTAGGCAATATTATGTCACTTATCACGATCTCCATAGTCACTTAAAACAGGCTATGCCGACCATGCTTTCTAGTTTTGTACCTTTTAGGAGCGGTGCTTATGATGCATTTTTGCCTCATCCTGATGTCTACAACCAAAAAATTCACCAATTTTTAAGCAAAAGAATACGCTGGCAAAGCAATAAAACTAAAGGGGAGGATACTGAAGATGGCGGGTTTGCAGGAGACGGTTTTTATCAACGCTGGGATCAAATTAACAAACAATGGGTCACACTAACTCAACAGAATTACTCAAAATATTATCACCTAACGCAAATTGAACAACTTCCTCATCAACGTGATGTAGCGATTTATTGGATACAGCACCAGTTCGCTAAAATGGCAGATAATACCCCACACCCTTATAGCACCATCGCAGTTGACCGTACCATAGGAAGCTTACCGGCCGATTACCATAACCTAAAAACAGGGGTTGGCCGTCCATTTGATATTAATGGTGACTATGCATTAACCGTCACTTATGCAACTCCGAATGGGTTATCGACCGAAGTATTACAAATCCGACGTACAGAGAGCTTCAATATTGCAGATAAAGGCGAATTGGTTCAGTTTACTGTACATGAATTGAACTACAAAAAAGAGCTTGGGCAGTTGATCTCCCACTATAACAACCCGGATTCATTAGCTTGCCGTGTATTAACAAACAGTGATGGCTATTTATTACCAAAACAGCTGATTCTCGATAATTATTGGCAAGGTGCCCCTATTTACTGGGCAGCAACAGAAGAAGGCTTAATTGATTTTTCGACAGGTAAAATCAATCTCGACAAAATCACCTCAAAAAGTGCACTTTGCGCCAAGTGGGTTGAAAAAGGCCGGTTACATCAACAATATTTTTCATTATCTGACCCATTTGGCCAAGATTCGCAGATTGATACCTCTTTGAACTTTATTGCGCTCAATCACCTTGAAACTCACGCAATGGGTTATTCCGTGATACCTGATGTGATCTACTACACAGTCGAGCAACCTTTAGTTGCGGATGTAAACTTCGAACAAACGGTGGATATTACTCACCTAAACTTGCCTGATGGCCAGTACTCTTTTTGGGTCACACTAAGGACAAGTGATGACCAAAAACAAATTCAAGAAAGCATACCAATAGAGGAATGGTATTTTTCAGTACAACAAAATCAATTAACAATAAAAGGCACGATAGACAGTACCCCTGAGTTAAAACTGGATGGAATAATCATTCATATAGACCAACACTTGCAGGACCATACTGTACCAAAGTTGATTTGGCTCCAACAAAACACTCAAAATCCAACAGGACAATTAGCAGAAAATACAAAATTTCTAGATTATAACCAACCAGTGATATTTAATTCAGGAGTCATGTTGCCGGAACTTATATCATCAATGCCAGAAGAGGAACCTAGCTCCTTGTATTCATCGGTGCTATCAATTCCGCCACAAAAGCAAGCTGATATACTGCTAAGCGCGTAATTTGATGGTCAGGCTGTCTTTTGCAGCCTGACCATATCCCATTAAACCATGCGTTCTGAGTGATTCATACGTTTTGCTAAAGGTAACCAGCACAACAATACAAGCGTCGACATTAAAAACATCAACAATCCTAAACTAAACTGCCCGTTCTGTGGTAACAAGGCGGAAACCCAAGTCGCAACACCTGAACCGACATTTTGTAAGCCGCCAACGAGTGCACCTGCGGCACCTGCCAAATAAGGGAAAGGCTCCATAGCCCCTGTCGTTGCTAATGGAAATAACATACCAGCGCCAAAGAAAAATACCGCTGCTGGGACTAACAATGTCCATGTATTCATAATCCCAAACCAGCCTGGTACCCACATCATAAAGCCAGCCAATAAACAAATAAGCACTGAGTGCCACATCAAATTATAAAACGTTTTTCCCTCTCGCCCTGCATACCAAGCGCCAAAGAAAGCGGCAGGAATCGGCAATATAAATAAAATACTCACGGTGATACTGCTTAGCCCTAATACACCGCCCATCAATACACCACTGCTGGCTTCAAATACCGCTATCCCAGCTAACGCACCAACTAGCATGGCAAGGTAAGAGAGAAATGAACCACTTGAAAGTAATTCACGATATGAGGCCAACATTCTGTACTTTTCTGGGGAAACAGGCCGCGTTTCTGGTAGCCAACGATACATACTCAATAATACTGAGGCTCCTAAGATAAATAGGAAAATATAGCAAGCATGCCAGCCCCAAAAGTGCGCTAATATTCCGCCAAACATGGGAGCCAATAATGGGCTGACTAACACCCCCATATTTAATAGGCTATTTGCATAACGCAGCGCTGTGCCTTTATATAAGTCACGAGGCATTGTTCTTGCCATTACACCGGCAACACCAGTTCCTAGCCCTTGTAACCCACTTGCCACTGTAAGTATATTTAGCGTTGGCGCGAAAATTGCCACAACCGTTGAAAATAAGAAAATCGTTAAACCGGTTAAAATAACAGGTCGGCGACCAATTCGGTCAGATAGCGGCCCATAAACTAACTGCGAAAAACCATAAGAAAATAAATAAGCTGCCATCACTTGTTGAACAGCACCAGAGGGCTCATTAAAATAAGCGGCAATTTCAGCAATGACAGGAACATAAATAGTTTGTGTCATTTGGCCGACCGCTGCCAATGCAATTAGCATTAATAGCAAATTAAAATGTTCCAGTTTTCTCATTTTTCTCTCAAATACATCCAATAATTCAAATGCACGCTATTTCGGACACAAAATAACGCCGCATTATTTCATTGTAATAACGCAAAATTATTTAGGTTCTTAATTATCAATATAAAAATACTGCTCTACGCTTTTATGCCATTTTTAATAAATAGCAAATAATGCGTTTTGCTTGAGTGTGACTAAGATAACAAAAGCAGCTATCTTTTCGTAGTAGTGCGACATTTTATATTTTTCGACAATGGCAGTAATATTCGCCAGTATTGTCAACATAACTGTACATTGAACTTTAAAACAGACCAATATTAAGAATAAAACACTGGAACACATTATCGATAAGCATAAATAATGAACTGTTTTAGTATTAAATCCTAGTGAACCATGCTTTGGCTCATTCACATCAAAAATGAGTTATTTTTCAGATGGTCGATTTTACAATATGAAGAGGTGGGATCTATGGCAAATTGGGTAACAGGAACAGTGATTGAAGCCAAATTTTGGACTGATTCATTATTCAGCTTAGTCATTGAGGCGCCAATTAAACCCTTTACCGCCGGACAATACGCCAAACTGGCACTCGAAATCGAAGGCGAACGTATTCAGCGAGCTTATTCTTACGTCAACGCACCTAGTGATAACCGACTTGAATTTTATTTTGTCATCGTCCCCGAAGGGAAACTTAGCCCAAAATTAGCACAATTAAAACCCAATGATACGTTACAGATCACGGATGAAGCTGCGGGTTTCTTCGTTTTAGACGAAATACCCGAATGTAAAAACTTATGGATGTTATCAACAGGTACCGCCATTGGGCCTTTTTTGTCCATCTTACAGGAAGGCAAAGACCTTGAGCGCTTCGAGAACATTGTTTTACTCCACGCGGTCCGTTATGAGAAAGATTTAAGTTATTTGTCCTTAATGAAAAAGTTGGAACAACAATATCAAGGGAAATTAAAAATTGTCACCGTGGTGAGCCGCGAACAATGTACAGGTTCATTATATGGCCGTGTTCCAGCCTTAATTGAAAATCATGCACTCGAAGACGCTGTTGGCCTAGCCCTTTCGCCTGACACCTGCCACGTTATGCTATGCGGTAACCCTGAAATGGTCAGGGACACTCGCGATACACTAAAAAATAACCGTAACATGGTTAAACATTTACGCCGCAAACCTGGTCATATTTCGAGTGAGCAATACTGGTAATTTAGCATGCTACCCTGAAATATTTTCAGGGTAGCATTCATGTTATATGGTAGTCGGACTACATGGCATTGACGCTATAAATAATCCACCGTTTCTGTTTCTTCACCGTAGTGATTAACACCATCCATCCCCACAAAAGCTCCACAATCAAGTACCATTATCATAGTAATTAATAATGGTAAAAAGCGCCCTATCCCCCATTGCCATACAGGTTCAAATTGGCTGACGTCGATTGAAAAAAGAGCAAATGCCAATAAAATCAGCGCAAACCACCCACCCGATTTTCCACGGTCATGTAAACGCTTCACAAAGATAGCGGCCAAAGGGTAAAGTAGTAAAATAAATAACGATATAGCAAGTGTTTCAGAGAATAGCAGTGCATTTTGTAACAGGGCAATTACCGTCATTAAAATAAAAATGACTGCAATACCTACCCAAAATGGCCGGCGACCGATACGGCCTTTGAAGGAAAAAGCCCATTGTTGTAATGTCATTACCTATAATCCTGATACAATGTGGAAAACTAAAAATGAGTGGCTCAAAAATGACCCAAACTTTATTTCGTTCTGTATACGCCATCATAACCATTTTTGTACTTAGTGTGCCACAACTGGCTTTTGCTCAAAAAGTCCCAACGCTGCCAGATACTGACTTTGAGGTCTCCTATTTGGCCCCTGATGCGCCTTCTTTTAACCTCACTATTCCTGAATTACGTAACCAATTCAATCAAGCATACAAAGACTTATATCTTCATGAATATAAAGTAATTGCTAGCCAAGATATCGCAGCTCCCTATATTCGAGCAGCTTCTCGAATTAACCAACAAATTTATTCCTCTGCGGTGTTAGAACGCGGAAGTGAAAAAATTAAAAGTTTACAGATCACATTACTACCGTCTGATAACCCACAAGAAAACCAAAAAAATCGACAATTAATGGAAAGTTATACCATTGCAATGGTCCGTATATTCGCCCCTGAAGTTTCACAGGATAAAGCCCCTGAACTTACGGAAGCCTTAAATAAATTTATTGCCAATAATAGTGCAACTCACGCGGAAGAAGCTCGATTAGGCGCTTTAAGATATATTTTAGTAAAAAGTGACAATAATGTGCTTACTTTTGCTGTTGAACCGATTAAGCTAGAACAACAAACACCCTAAACTGACTGTGATCACGCTCTAAGAACAAGCATGATGAAAAGCAAAGCTATTATTATCCATTGTTCTTATAATGCAGAAGGTGAATGGCGACAACATTGTCACGTTACGCGTGTAACATAAGCGTGTGATGAATAACTTATTGATTAATCATTCAAACTCTCTGGTTGGAGGAAATAACATGCGACATCCATTGGTAATGGGTAACTGGAAACTAAACGGCAGCACACAGATGGTCAATGACCTCGTCGCTGGCTTGCGTAATGAACTCAGCAGCGTTGATGGCTGTGATGTGGCTATTGCACCACCTGCGATTTATTTGACTCAAGCTAAACATGCGTTAGCAGGCAGTCGCATTGCATTAGGTGCACAAAACGTTGACGTTAACCTATCAGGTGCATTTACAGGTGAAACCTCTGCTGAAATGTTAAAAGATGTTGGCGCCAAATACATCATTATCGGCCACTCAGAGCGCCGTACTTATCACAACGAAAGTGATGAATTTGTCGCTAAGAAATTTGCTGTCTTAAAAGAACAAGGTCTGATCCCAGTACTGTGTATTGGTGAAACTGAAGCTGAAAATGAAGCGGGTAAAACCGAAGAAGTCTGCGCTCGTCAAATCGATGCCGTATTGAATTCTTTAGGTGCAGAAGCTTTCCAAGGTGCCGTTATCGCTTATGAGCCAATCTGGGCTATCGGTACAGGTAAATCAGCAACACCAGCACAAGCACAAGCAATCCATAAATTTATTCGTACTCATATTGCGAAAAAAGATGCAGCCATTGCTGAACAAGTTATCATCCAATACGGCGGCTCTGTTAATGCCAGCAACGCAGCTGAGCTATTTACCCAGCCAGATATCGATGGTGCCTTAGTGGGTGGCGCTTCTCTGAAAGCTGACGCTTTTGCTGTTATTGTTAAAGCGGCTGCTGAAGCGAAAAAATCTAAATAAGGTTATTTTAATACCTTGAGATTAACCGCCAAATATTGGCGGTTTTTTATTTTAATTAATTCCAACTTGAATAAAAGCATCACATCAATATTTTTATTATTCTCATAATTACCAACCATATAATACAATTACCACTTAGTTTTAAATTTAATTAATATTTATTAATTAAATTTAAAACTAACAAATAAACATATGATTAAAAATCTTAAATAAAGTTATAAATAAAAATACACCTTTATACCGACAATAATAAAACTCCCAAAAATAACAACAAGATGCAACTTATTAGATTTTTAATTTATATATACCATTCATCATCTATTAAATAATAACGGTAGACAATCTATAAAAGTTAATACACATTTATCTCTCTAATCGCTCAACTAGATAATTAACACTAATAAAACTCACCCTGAAGGATAAATATGAAATATATAGTTGGTTTAATCTATAGCATCATAATTATATTCCCTACAATTTGTTTCTCTGAATTAAATAATGACTCTTGGCGAGTTAATACCAATATCTATTTGGAAATAGAAGAATATCAAGGACAACGGGATTCATTTAATAATAAAGTCTACGATAAAATCAGCACCGTTGGGCAACTAAAGCTTTTCAACCCGCAATCTGCCTGGCGCTTTGCTCTTGAACACCGCGAATCTTTAAGGAATCATGGCCGTAACTTCACGACTTCACGGGATTCTTACATTAGAAATCGCACGCAAATTGATGCTATCAAGAAAATGATTAACACCCCAACATCAGACTTAGAGCTTGGTTTTCGTTACAGAAAAGAGTCAAACGATGTCGAACCCAACACCAAAGCACGTTCTTCGAATCGTTTATATGGCTTAACTCCTGCCGGCGAGTACCGTTTCAATGATGATTGGTCTTTTAACTTTTGGCTCTCTTATTTTTATTACAGTAATTATTTCAATGACAGCAGTCATGAAGCAGAAACCGAATTTGGTGTGACCTATAAATATTCAGATGCATTAAAAGCAAAATTCACTGTTTATATTGATAACCAATGGGATAAACATTTCAGTACCCGCTTTTTACAATCACAAGTTCGTGCGTACCTACCCATTACCATTAAACCCAACTGGAAAATCACCCCCTATGCACGTTATTTCTTACAAGAAAATACCTATGATAAAAATAATTATTTAACACAGGAAATTAAAAATGGCTTCCGCATTGGCTCTCTCGTGGAATACCAAGTCACCCCATCACTGACTTTATGGAGTGAGTTTGCCTATGAACCTTCAACATGGAAATCACCTAAAAAGAATGGAATTACGTCAGGATATGATAATAAACAAACTCTATACCTAAGTAAAATTGGCGTAAAATACCAATGGTAACCTTTGGTTTGTAACTAACTTATTTCTCTTAAAAAAATAAGCCATGTGAAATATCATATGGCTTATATATTTTAAATTAGAAAACTACTTAAATATAAGAATAAAATATATTAAAAAGTAAATAATTAGTGAAAACATTAATTTTTTACGCTCTACCGTCGATTTAAATACCATTTAATTATAATTTATACTTACGTCACATAACAAAATAATATCAAGTTGAAATTATTCTAGGTTAAAATTAATTATTCTTGATAATTTGCTATTTAATATCAATGAGATAAATAAAGCCCCCTTCTCTATCTATTTGTACTCTATTCCTCTTACTCTGAAAGAGAGAATACTATCAACTGTGAGCACTCTCACATCATAAATATATCCAGCCACTTATTATTTTTTGAAAAATAACTTAGGGAAAATGAAAAATGAAGAAATTCACTTTACTTAGTGCTTGTATTTTCAGTGCATTTTCAATGGCGAACCCAATAACACAAGCCCAATTGAATGAATTATGGCAAGACAAACAAAAGTCTGCACAAGAAATAGTAAATAATATGTCCGAGGCTGAGAAAATTGGTCAGCTCTTCATGTTAGATTTCAGATATTGGAATAAAGACAGCCATGGAGAACCCGCTCCTTTTCTCGTTATGAATGATGAAGTTTCTAAGGTTATCAATCAGTACCACCTCGGTTCGGTGATCCTATTTAGAGAAAATCTGATTGATACACCACAAACTGTGGAGTTAATTAATAAACTTCAATCTTCCCGCAGTAACCTTCCACTATTTATTGGCACCGACCAAGAAGGGGGTTATGTCACCCGCTTACGCGTAGGCACCGAAATGCCCGGAAATATGGCATTAGGCGCAGCACGTAACCCAGCCCTTGCAGAGCTAACAGGGATGATCCACGGATATGAGCTATCCAGTCTTGGTTTTAATATCAATTTTGGCCCAGTTGTTGATGTTAATAACAACCAAAATAACCCAGTGATTGGGGTACGCTCATACTCAGATGATAAAAATTTAGTTGGCACTCTGGCCACCAGCTATATTCAAGGCATTCATAAATATAATTTATTGACGTCACTTAAACATTTCCCGGGTCATGGAAATGTCTCTGCTGACTCCCATGTTGATTTACCCGTTGTTAATTCCGACGCGAAAACATGGCGAGACACTGAACTCGTCCCATTCAAATACGCGTTATCTCATGGTGCTGATGCCGTCATGACCGCACATATCATTGTACCAGCACTGGATGACGATAAGATCACCACACTTGCAGGTAAACAAGTTGGCACCCCAGCGACGCTTTCCAAACCTATTTTGCATGGTATTTTACGCGATGAGCTCAACTATGATGGCTTGATAGTGACAGATGCCATGGACATGGGGGCTATTGCTGACAACTTCGATATTAATTGGGCGGTAGAAACCTCGTTACTCGCTGGCTCAGATATTATTCTTATGCCAATTAAAATGTGGGACTCCCAAGCGGTTTCTCGTTTAGATAACATGTACCGCTATTTAGAAACACAAGCAGAGAAAAACCCAGAACTGAAAAAACGTATTGATGAATCCGCAAAACGTGTAGTGCTGAAAAAGCTTCAGCAAGAAATTACAGCACAACCAATAGACTTAGTGAAGGCAGAACAAGTCGTCGCATCAAAAGGCCATAAAGATATTGAAAATATGGTTTCTGAGCAGGCTATCACATTAATTAAAAATGAGAATGTGCTGCCCTATCAATTAAAACCGCTAAATCGAATTTTCATTATTTCTGATGAAAAGCCACGCAATACCTTAATTCAAAAACAGTTAAATGATATCGCACAGGAAACGGGGGTTGCTATTATTACAGGCGAAAGTGTCGTTAAATTGAATGAAAGTACGCTAACTCAAGATGAAGCAAAAAAACTGGTTCAAAACCAAGATTTAGTATTACTGACGACCTATAATTTAAAGGATACGCCAACGAATGCTCAGCTTATCATTGATGCTGCAAACCAACTTAAAACCCCTATTGTTGTTATCTCTTCACGTAACCCCTATGACATTGCATACCTAAACGATGTAAACGCAAATATTGCCATCTATGGTATTACCGGATTTGATATCACCAATAATAACCGCAATTCGTTAGAAACCAATATTCGCAGCGGTTTACGGACATTATTTGCTAACACTCACGGCCAGCCGCTAAACCCACCTCAAGGGTTGCTACCCGTTAATATTAAAAACCCACAAGGTAACAAAGTGCTGTTCCCTTATGGTCATGGTGAAACCTACTCCACAATCAATTAATTACACAACCTATTAATTATTAACAATGATTTAGCCTTTATACCCCACGGTATAAAGGCCAGACACTAACGCCTTGAACTAAGGCATAAAAAACAAAATATACATAAAAATTAAAGGGTTAAAATGAAAACTTCACTGAATGGTTTACTTTTTGTTACTCTCACAGGATTGACAACATCCGTTTTCGCAGCTGATCAGGTCAATAATGATTACTGGCGCGTTTCTTCCAACGTCTATATGGAACTCGAAAAATTTGAAGGACACCATAATACCAGCGGTCGTAAGGTCTACGACAAAACCACGATGGTTGGCCAACTATTTTTAGCGAATCCTGAATCAAAATGGAGCTTTTTTCTGGAACATAAGGAATCATTAAGAAGCTACAACCACAATTTCTCAACATCCAAAGATTCTTTTATTCGTAATCGTACACAAATTGGCGCTACTCGGAAAATGTATGCGAGCGATATTGGTCAGTTCAATTTGAATGTCACCTATCGTAAGGAATCAAATGACTCCGCACCGGGCACACAGGCACGGCCATCGAATACTATGTTTTGGTTAATGCCTAGCGGGACATACAATTTCAATGATAAGTGGGCATTTAACTTTTGGGATGCGGTTTACCATTACGATAATTTCCATGCCCCCAATAGTTATGAGTGGGAATCCGAACACGGACTTGTTTATAAGGTCAACGACTCTGCAACCGCCAAAGTCTATCTATACACCGATTGGACATGGGATAAAGACTTTAATAAGACATGGGAACAAAACCAAATTCGCGGTTATTTTCCTATCACGTTAAATCAGGACTGGAGCGTAATGCCTTATTTTCGTTATTATTTAAATGAACATAACTACGATAGTAACAAACGCACTACCCAGAAAGTTAAAGACGGCTACCGTGTCGGGACACAAGTTTTTTATAACTTAACACCAAAACTAACACTATGGGGCGGCTTCGCAGTTGAACCTAGTACTTGGGAAAACCCAAAAAATGCAGGTATCACCTCAGGTGGCAACAACCGTCAAACATTTTATCTTGGCCAGTTAGGTGTCAAATACCAGTGGCAATAAATTAACCTCATTCCTAGTCTGCCCCTCACAGGCTAGGAATAATACCCCATTTTAATTCTGTTTTTATTATACCCGCCCTTAACTATCATTACTCAAAATATTTATTACACCTAAGATAATACTCTAAATAGTTCAAATTGTAGGTAGGCGGCAAACAAACGAGACCCTAGGAGCATACACCAGTATGTGACTAGGGTGAGAGCGTGCAGCCAACACCCCTACAAATTGAAATATGACGAGTATTTAGGCGGCAAACAAACGAGACCCTAGAAGCATACACCAGTATGTGACTAGGGTTAGCGAACGTAGCCAACAACGCTACAGTGCGAAATATGAAGAGTATTAGCGTTGGATGATTTCGTCGAACACCCCCCCATTCGCAAAATGAGTTGCTTGTGCCGCTTGCCACCCTCCGAAACTTTCATCTACCGTCAGTAACTTAAGCTCAGGAAACTGCTGCTGATATTTTTTAGCCACTTCCACATTTCGTGGACGATAGTAGTTTTTCGCTGCAATTTCCTGCCCTTCAACTGAATAGAGGTGCTCTAGGTAAGCTTCGGCAACTGCCCTGCGGTCACGTTTATCGACAGTTTTATCAACAACAGCGACAGTTGGCTCAGCAAGAATCGAAATACTTGGCGTCACTATCTCAAACTGCCCACTTTCCCCTAACTCATTGATAGCGAGTAAAGCCTCATTCTCCCAAGCAATTAATACATCACCTATACCGCGTTCAACAAAACTATTGGTTGCGCCGCGAGCCCCCGAATCGAGTACTTCCACATTTTTATAGAGCTGTTTAACGAATTGTTTCGCTTTTTCAGGGTCTTGCTGATTTTTATCTAACGCATAGCCCCATGCTGCTAAGTAATTCCAACGTGCTCCGCCGGAGGTTTTCGGGTTGGGTGTCACCACGGAAACGTCTTTGCGGACTAAGTCGTCCCAATCTTTGATATTTTTCGGGTTATCTTTACGAACGAGAAAGACGATAGTCGATGTATAAGGAGCTGAATTATCGGGGAGCTTTTTTATCCAATTTTTATCTATACGGCCACTTTGTGCTATAGCATCAACATCATAAGCTAAAGCTAAGGTAACAACATCGGCTTCTAATCCATTCACCACTGATATGGCTTGCTTACCTGAGCCACCATGAGATTGCCGAACGGTAACGGTATCGCCCGTTTTCTTTTTCCAATAATCACTGAACTCCTGATTATATTGCTGATAAAACTCACGAGTCGGATCATAAGACACATTCAACAATTGAACATTTTTCGCCCAAGCCCCTGTTGCTAACAGCAATAGCAATGCCGTCGTAAATTGTGATTTTGTTACCTGCCATGAACGTGTCATCCACATTTCCTCATTAAATTTATGATAAGAAGAGGCTGACAGATAGCATCAATTACGGGAAATAATTAAAAAGAAAAACTTATAAGAATGAGGAATATGTGAACAAAGAATAAAAGATAAAGACTTACAAATAGCCCTATTTTAAATAGTTTGAGTTGTGACTAGGCGGCAGCTCGGGGTGCATACATAAGTATGTGACCCGAGTAACCGAGAGCTGCCAACAACGTCACAGCTCAAAATATGACGAAGAAAAAGAAGAGGAAGAATTAGTACAGCTTCTTCGCCGTATCAAACCAATCCTTCTTAAAGACGCGCTTCATATTCATAACAGCATCAATAATGTCATGATGAACTAATTTTTCATTTTGGATACCAACACAGCGCCCACCATAGCCTTCTAACAGAAGTTGAATGGAATAGGCTCCCATGCGTGATGCCAAAATGCGGTCATAAGCAACTGGAGATCCGCCACGCTGGATATGGCCTAGAACCGTTGCGCGAGTTTCATGATGTGTTTCTTGCTCTATATATTTCGCTAACTCACCCACATCACAAACGTGTTCGGTAATAGCGACAATCGCATGGCGTTTACCTTTTTCAATGCCACGCTTGATTTCAGATAACAGTTCTTCGCGGTCAAAAGCCATTTCTTGCTCAGGTAATACTAAGAATTCACAGCCCCCTGCAATCGCAGCAGATAATGTTAAATCACCACAGTAACGCCCCATGACTTCAACAATCGAAATACGTTTATGGGAAGTCGAAGTATCACGAAGGCGGTCAATGGCCTCAACAACCGTTTCGAGGGCAGTAAAATAGCCGATGGTATAGTCTGTGCCAGCAACGTCATTATCAATCGTTCCAGGTAGACCAATACATGGGAACCCTGCTTCCGTCAGTGCTTTAGCCCCCAAATAAGAGCCATCACCACCGATGACAACTAATGCGTCAATATGGTTTTTCTTCAGATTATCAAATGCGACTGCACGCACTTTTTCATCACGGAATTGTGGAAAACGAGCTGAACCTAAAAAGGTACCACCACGGTTAATCATATCCGACACGCTATACCGGTCTAATTGCTTCATGCGGTTTTCATATAAGCCAAGGTAACCGTCAAAAATACCCATGACTTCTAAACCTTCACCTAGTGCCGCACGAACCACACCGCGGATAGCGGCATTCATGCCTGGCGCGTCACCACCACTCGTTAAAACCCCAATTCTTTTAATCTGCTTGACCATGATGACCTCTGATTAATGAACATAAAATTGCAAATCGATAAAACCGTTACGCTGTTAATCTTTTTAACGCTAATTACACTGACTGACTAGTGCTGAATTGATTCACCTAACAGCATAATACGGCAAAGAGTGAATTATGCATCTGCTTTCCATCAAGCTTTTATGTTTTATTGTGATCCAGTTTACATAATTCTAGCCGATCACCCCAATAGGTAAATCCTTCAAGGTAAAAAAAGCCCTAGAGTACAAAATACAGCGTATTACCCTAGTCATACCTTAGTTTGAAATAAAAATTAAGTATTAATGATAACACTTAAATTCCTTCGATGCTGTACCTATAAAACAAAAGAAAAGCACCATTTTGGTGCTCTTTTGATTAACGAACAAAAACGAAAATAAAATGGGATTATGTATAGTAATAACGCGTTAAATGGAAAAAAATAGGCGCAGCAAAACACAATGAGTCAATACGATCCAGCATCCCACCATGCCCTTCAATAATCGCCCCAAAATCTTTAATACCACTATCACGCTTAATTGCTGACATACATAACCCACCCACAAACCCCATAATGGTAATAGCGAATGACATCAGCCCCGCAACCCACCAGCTAAACGGGGTTACCCAGTAAAGACAAACACCAATGAGTACTGAAGATAATACTCCGCCAATAAAACCTTCAATGGTCTTATTTGGGCTCAACTTAGGCACAATAGGCCGCTTACCCATTAACTTGCCAAAAACATACTGCAACACATCTGAAATTTGCGTCACAATAATCAAGAAAAGTAATAATTTTACGTTTTCGCCTTCATAGCCTTGAATATTCAACATCAATAACGCAGGGACGTGGCTTAAACAGAAAACAGCCACCAACATCCCCCACTGAATTTTTGCAGTGCGTTCAAGAAAATGAAAGGTATCTCCAGCTAAAGCAATACGGGTAGGCAAGAAAAGGAATACAAAAACAGGTACGAAAATTGAAAATAACCCATACCATTCAATACCTACCAATACATATTGCAATGGAATAAAAACAAAGAAGCACCAAAATAATGCCTCGTGGTCACTTCGCCGTGTTGGCGTTAAGGTAATAAATTCTCTTAGTGCAAAGAACGATATCAGTGCGAATAAGATCACGACACCTATATTGCCAAGCACCACAGCAAGTACACAAATAATGCACATAACCCACCATGCGCGGATACGAGCATTCAAATTATCAATGGTTGGGTTACTTTTTTCATCTGAATAACGATATGCAAGAATACCACCAATAACACTAGCAAATACTAGTATCCCAAACACACCTGACAACAATAATACTAATTCCCTGTCCCCAATACTCATGGCATTAGCTCCTCAAGTGCTTCTTTGGCTCGCTGCAAAAAGTCGATTTTATTTTCATTCTCCATAATAGGCTCCAGAGGCTTACCAACGATAGCTGAGCAAATCACAGGCACAACAAGCTTTGACCCCTTCGGTAATACACGATTTAAATTTTCCAAATAGACTGGAACAACTTCAACATCAGGGTATTTTTTCGCGAGATGGTAGAGCCCACTTTTAAATTGACTTAGCGTTTCCCCATCTCCACGCGTACCCTCAGGAAAAAATATTAATGAATGCTTTGACTCTAATACTGATTCTAAAGGAGCTAATGTATTATTTTGTGCGGGCTTATCGCCTTTTCTATCGACTAATACAGTGCGAAAAACCTTATTAACTAAATAACGCCGAAATGGTGTCTTAACCCAATAATCTTTAGCGGCAACAGGGTGAACAAAATGGCGCATTAACGGCGGCAACCCAGACCAAATAACCAAACCATCAAGATGACTGGAATGATTAGCATAATAAATACGCGAAGCCATTGAAGGTTGGCACCCGACCCAACGAGTGCGAACGCCAGTTAATAAACGGCAGGTTCCCGATAACAGCATGCCCATTCCCTTAGCTAAAAGAGAAATTCTCTGCACTTTTTCCATCTTTTTTCCTTGCTAACGTTTTATCAAACGAAAATTTGCAAAATTACGAAAAGACCTGAATATCGTTTAATTAACAAGATAGAGAGTCAGTTACAGGAGTACAACGGGATAAGTTCTGATTTATAATATAAGAAAAGTAATATTGAGATAAACAGCAGGGAATAAGTGATTGGTGTAGCAATATATCATCACATTACTACACCAGAACGACATCCAACTAACATCAATAATTAAATATTATTTTTTGTCAGCGGCAATACGGTCACGGATGTTTTGTGCGCGCTCGCTTGATGGTGGGTGAGAATCAAACATACTTGTTTCACTGCTACCCATTTTCGCTAATTTTTCAAAACCAGTAACTAAACCTTCAGTTTTAACACCGCGTTTTTTCAGTAAATCGTAAGAGAAGTTATCAGCTTCACTTTCTTGGTGCTGAGAGAACTGTGAGTTAATCAGTTTTTCACCTAGTGCAGCAACTTGTGATGCGCTCAGTTGTTCTGCTACGCCACCCGCTGATGATGCAGCAGTACGTGCAGCAACCGTTGCATAAGCAACTTGCATAGCTTTACGTGTATGACCTAATGCAACGTGGCCCATTTCATGACCTAAAACACCTTCGACTTCATTGTCATTCATCACATCCATCAGGCCACTGTATACACGTACACAACCATTCGCCATCGCCCATGCATTTACATCGCTAGTCATATAAACTTTATAGTTTACTGGGGTACCATCAACTTCGTTACCCAATGCTTTTGCGATTTTATCTAAACGTTTTGCATATTTGCTAGACGCTGGTGCGATTTTGTTTTGCGCATCCATTTCTTTACATGATTCATCACTGAATTTTTTAACGTCTGCATCACTCAGTGTTGCCGCTTGGAATAATTGCATACCTGAGTTAGTCAACATCCCTTGGTCTAAATTTTTACAACCCGTTAAAATGACAGCAGAAACAGCAACTGCCACAAGCGCTTTCATCTTCATAGAACATTTTCCTTTAGTATATAGGTATTATTTTTTAACAACGCTAAAGACTATGAATTTTGCGAAAAATAACAATAGGAATAAAGCCATAATTATCTAATATATGAATTTGATAACGTTTTGACTAAAATTGCAAAATGGGCAGAATATTATTCCAATAATAAGTACTATATAAGCTTCATACAAATAGTACTTAAATTTAGAGTGAAAAAATTCTAACTATTTAATAAATAACTCAATAATGCAAAAATCATTTTCTGTATTTTGCTCAATAGTAAATTGTAGATTCTCTCGATTTTCTTTGATTAGTAGAGTCTCGAATGGTTTTAAATAAAAGCAATCTGAATTAATAGTCACCCCCAAATTAGGGGTAATATTAAAAATTAAGATCTCACTTGCTCCACTGACCCAAGAGTTAATAAGCGCAGTATTCACCCATTGTAAGCGGGCTTGATATTTTTCAGGATTATAGATGACATTAAAATCACGAATTGCACCTTGGATAAGCTCCGCATAAACCTCACTTTCCCCATTAAAAGCAAAAAACTCTTTTTGCTTTAACGTCACCGCAGGGTTCTTATCCACATGTAAAATAAATCCTTCCCCTTCCAATACTCCAATAATACGTTGTCGATTTTGGAAAAACGAAAATGATCCCGCCGCTTTAACATCTGCAATAGACACTCGCCAATCAAAATCATCTAAACCTTCACCATGACTGCGTGCCAATTCAAGTGTCGACCCTTGGCCATTTTTCCAAGGCATATTGCGATAATCTTGCGTCGTTAATATCTGAGTCATAAAGTGAACCCTACTTTGGTGGATACGTTATTTTTATAGTGAGCTTAGCTAATGGCTAGCCTAATCATAGATAAGCTATTTTTTAGATACTCTTAAACTGTAGCTTTAATCCGAGAGAATTAACGATTTTTATAATCGTCATAAATGTTGGATTTCCCTGTCCTGATAGCGCCTTATATAAACCTTCACGACTCATTCCAACTTCTTTAGCTAATTGGCTCATATTTCTTGCCTTCGCAATATCACCAAGTGCAGCGAGAACTAGACTAGGGTCACCTTCTTCTAGAATTTCGTTTAGATACATTTGTATTTCTTCTTCACTGTTTAAATACTCAGCGATATCAAATTCTTTTAATTTAGTATTCATAGTTCCCCCTCAACTTCACCAAAAAGGAGTTTAGCTTTATGGATATCCTTCTGCTGCATTGCCTTTGTCCCACCACAAAGTAAAATTACAATAACCTTGTTTTTCTGCTTTAGATAAACACGATACCCTTGTCCTTCATGTACCCTCAGTTCCGAAAAGCCATCACCAATGGGTTGAACATCACCATAATTTCCATTTTTTAACCGCCTAATTCTCATTAGAATTTTAGTTTTAGCTCAAATATCTCTAAGATTTTTGATCCAACTATCAAAACATTCCGTTGTTAGAACCGTGATCATAAGACTGCTCCTTGTCTTTATGTTTTTATCTTAGCAATCTTCGTTTAGTTGTCAACTATAGTTAACAGCCATGAATAAAGGACTAGTTTAGAAACAAAAAAAAAGCCCCTAACAGGGGCTATAAAAGACAGGGATGGTGTCTATGGCAAGGAAAAACTTCACTTACTGCTACTTCACTACTTACTATGGAACTCAATATATGAAACTAACTAACTTGCATTACTACAGGCATTACTATAGGTACTAACAACTAAATTTACTGAAACTGCATCGCTTGAAATTCCGCCATTTTGTGTTGGTGAATATTTTCAAGCTCAGTTTTCTGCTCTGGCGTTAACAACCGGTACAATTCATGGTGAATTCGAGCCATTTCAACACGTTGTTCCAGTTCTTTTTGCATTCGTTTTTCAAGTTCTTCACGAACCGCTTTGTCATCAAAGCTATCCGCTATAATTAATTTGTGCAGCGCTTCACGTTCTTTAACTAAAGCAGTGTTATCAACATGATAATGGCGCTGTGTTGCCATTAAATCGCGTAATTGCTGGCGCTGTTTTTCATTTAACGTGATACCATTAAACATAAAGGTACTGGCACGTTCTTCACTGCTAAATAACTCATGATGTTGAAAGGGCACAACCGCATTACCTGACGGCGTAGTTGGCTCAGACTGCATCTGTAACATCAAAGGTGTTGAACTTTCATTTGCAGCACTTTGTGGCTCTTCTGCAAAAGTAGCCGCTGGCCCGAACACAAACGCAGAAGCTAAAACTAACATTGCGGTTTTATGTACTGTATTATGTACTTTGCTATGTGTTGTTCTCAGCATTTGACACCTTGTCTCCGAACTGTGCTCGTGATTCAATGTGAACAAATATACACCTGTGGCTGCAAACTAGCGTCAGAGCATGTAAAAGAACGTAAAGTCATGGAATCGTACAGATTGTTATCGTATTTTGGCAGTTGGAGGACTTAAAAAATGCATAAAATCCTATTAGTTGATGACGACCGTGAACTCACGTCGCTATTAAAAGAACTGCTGGAAATGGAAGGTTTCAATGTTGTCATCGCCTATGATGGTGAACAGGCATTACAGCAAATTGACTCATCCATTGACCTGTTACTACTTGATGTCATGATGCCGAAAAAAAATGGTATTGAGACATTAAAAGAACTGCGCCAAATCCATCAGACCCCCGTAATCATGTTAACGGCTCGCGGTAGTGAGCTAGATAAAGTTCTGGGCCTAGAATTAGGTGCAGACGACTATCTACCTAAACCGTTCAATGACCGTGAACTAGTCGCGCGTATTCGTGCTTTATTACGCCGTTCTAACTGGAGCGAACAAACCCAAGGCGACAATAGCAATACCCCTGTTTTACAAGTTGATAAACTGCAACTTAACCCAGGCCGCCAAGAAGCCAGCTTTGATGATGAAATTTTGGACTTAACAGGTACCGAATTTACGTTGTTATATCTGCTCGCACAGCACCTAGGCCAAGTTGTTTCTCGTGAACACCTTAGCCAAGAAGTACTTGGGAAGCGCTTAACACCGTTTGACCGTGCTATTGATATGCATATTTCAAACTTACGCCGCAAACTTCCGGAACGCACTGATGGCCAGCCGTGGTTTAAAACCTTACGTGGCCGTGGATACTTAATGGTTTCTGCCACATGATCAACAGCTTAACCGCAAGGATCTTTGCGATCTTCTGGTTTACCCTCGCACTAGTATTAATGCTAGTGCTGATGGTGCCCAAGCTCGACTCTCGGCAAATCACCGTCCTTATGGAAAGTGAACAACGCCAAGGGGAGATGCTTGAGCAGCATATTGAAGCCGAACTCGCACAAGCTCCGATGAATGACCTACTTTGGTGGCGGCGTATTTCTAACGCCATCAAAAAATGGGCACCTCCCGGCCAACGGTTGATTATCGTCACCAGTGAAGGCCGTGTGATTGGTGCTATGCCAAGTGAAATGCAGGTGATACGTAACTTTATTGGCCAGTCCGATAACGCAGATCACCCGAAAAAGAAAAAATATGGACGAGCTGAAATCCTCGGGCCATTCTCCATTCGCGATGGGGAAGACCACTACCAGCTATATTTAGTTCGCCCAGCAAGCAGCCCGCAATCTGACTTTATTAACTTATTGTTTGATAGGCCTTTCTTATTACTGATTGCCACAATGCTGATCAGTGCTCCGTTATTATTATGGCTATCTTGGAGTCTTGCCCGCCCTGCCCGTAAGTTAAAAATGGCGGCCGACGATGTGGCGAAAGGAAATTTACGGCCACACCCAGAGCTAGAAGCCGGCCCACAAGAGTTCTTGTCTGCTGGGAATAGCTTTAACCAGATGATCAGCGCCCTTGATGGTATGGTTAGCGCACAGCAACGCTTAATCTCTGATATTTCTCATGAATTACGAACTCCATTGACACGTTTACAGTTAGCAACAGCCTTATTGCGCCGTCGCCATGGGGAAAGTAAAGAGTTAGAACGCATCGAAACCGAGACCCATCGCCTAGATAGCATGATTAACGATTTGCTGGTGCTATCTCGTAGCCAGCACAAAAACGAGATCTTGCGTGAAAATATCAAAGCCGATGAACTTTGGGGCGATATCTTAGATGACGCTAGCTTTGAAGCCGAACAAATGAACAAAACCCTCGAGGTCACTTCTAACCCTGGACCTTGGCCGCTATATTGCAACCCTTCTGCTGTCGGGAGTGCTTTTGAAAATATTGTGCGTAACGCACTACGCTATTCGCACACGCATATTGCCGTTGATTTCAAAGAAGAAAATAACGGTATTTTAATCACTGTCGATGATGATGGCCCTGGTGTTAGCCCTGCTGACCGTGAGCACATTTTCCGTCCGTTCTACCGCACGGATGAAGCTCGGGACAGGGAGACGGGTGGGACTGGTTTAGGTCTTGCAATTGTTGAAACCGCAATAACACAACATAAAGGTTGGGTGAAGGCGGATGATAGCCCATTAGGTGGTTTAAGGTTACAAATCTGGCTACCTGAACACGGCCGGTAAATTAATTTTATTCATACAAATAAACCCCCTTATTTTATTCACAATATGGGGGTTTATTTTTTCAGTCAACTTATACCTATTAATAGGGAATAGTCCTATATTGCATCTAAAAACAACAACTCCCAAATACCTAACCAATATAAAACTCTATTTTGCTGTTTTTCACACGCAAAAAAAAGAATAATAGAAAAGAATTTTTGAAATTAGCAACGTACTAGCCTAGTAAAAAGTATATCGCTTTACATCTTAAGATGTTACTAATTCCTATACCTAACATATTAATCTGATATTCTGTTATTACTTAGTTAAAGTGTGATAGCTGAATTAATAGAAAGCACAGAAGCCCAACTCAATGCAAATTAAGATACTTATAATGTGGCGGATAATAATCATATTTTAACTCTATTTATAGGTTTTCATTTATTAACCTGTTCAATATTAGGCGAACTCAACTTCAAATGGATTTATCAATGAAAAATTTCAAGCTCACTAAGCTAGCAATACTTGCTGTGCTCGGAAACATCAGTGCACAAAGCATTGCAGGGGGATTAGTTCTACCAGATAACAACTTACGCAGTGACCTTGCTTGGCTTTCTGAACGTAACGTTATTCAAATTAGCTTATCTACTTGGCCACTGTCCCAAGAAGAAATCACACGTTCTTTAAATAATGCAAATATTACTAATAGCGAACAAGAAGCCATTATTCAGCGCATTAAAAAGAACCTTGACCGTAAGAAAAACAGTGTTCAACTAGAAACTCACCTTGCATCTAGCCACAACTCAATGCCACAAGGCTTTGCTCAAAGTGAATATAGTGATATTCGCTATACCGTTTCAGGTAACTACAGCACTGACGATGTAGACTTAAACCTCACCGCGAATGGCGAACGTGCTTTACGTGTTGAAAATGGTTCTGATTACAACCTCAATGGTTCATACGGTGGTGTAAAAATTTGGAACCAGTGGGTAACTTTTGGTGAGATCCCACAATGGTGGGGCCCCGGCCACGACGGCAGCTTAATTCGAACTGATGCCGCACGCCCTATGACCGGCTTCTTAATTCAGCGTGCAGACCAAAGCCCATTTGAAACACCATGGCTTTCTTGGATTGGTTCATGGCAATATCAGTTAACAGCTGCACAATTCAAACAGTATGATCCCAAAAATACTAAACTGATTGGCCTGCGCATGACCATGAACCCAACTGATTTCTTCGAACTCGGTGGTTCACGCGTGGTCATGTGGGGAGGCGATGGCCGCCCTAATAACTGGGATTCCTTCTGGGATGCCATGGGCGGCAAAGATAATACAGGCGACAAAAACAAAGACCCAGGTAACCAGTTAGCCGGTTTAGATTTCAAACTAAAACTTTACCCATTAGTCGACCTACCTGTCAGCTTATATGGCCAAATGGTCGGTGAAGACGAGGCTAACCTCTTCCCATCGAAAAACGCCTTTATGGGCGGTATCGAAGGCTACCACACCTTATGGGGCCAGCCACTGAATTGGTATATTGAAGGTGCGAACACCCATACAGAGTGGGACAAAGATGGCGTAATGTATCGCCACTTTATCTACAAAAATGGCTATTACCAACAAGGTGCATCACTAGGCCACGCAATGGGCGGTGACGGGCGCATGCTCACGACCAAAGTGGAATACACTCTCGATGATGACAACCGTGTTAGCACCCGCCTCATGTATGCGAAAGTGAATAAATCTAACTTTGATGGCAACAAGTTATTCCCTAAATCAGAAACCATCAAAGGTGTTGATTTCGGTTGGTGGCATAACTTTGACTATGACATCAGCACTGACGCGAAGGTTTGGGTATCTAAAACTGATTACGAAACACGCAATGACTTAGGTGCAGCCGTTACAGTAAACGTGCCGTTTAAGTGGTAATTGGCACACATTGAGTATATTTAATCGAAAACGGGTTATGTTTTGGCATAATCCGTTTTTTTATCCAAAAAAAATTGTCATCCTAGTCAAAAATATATTACACATATAATTTCTACCGATTGCCAAGTGAATTAACATGATCAATTAAGCATTTTATTAATCTATTACTACTCTAAATTAGGATAAATATGGAGATATAAGCATCTCGTTTTTATTAAACCCACACTAAAAGCAATGATATACAAGGAATAACTTAACTTAAATATATAATCACATACAAGGCGTAAGAATAGGATTATAACCTGATAATTTAAAATAATTTATTGTATTGCTACTCCCCTTAGGACTATTCCCTAACACTATCACAGTGATAGTCAGTAACTAGCTTTAATGGTATTATTAAGCGCTTTTTACTTGACCAAATAAATGCTGAGGCATACCCTTTGGCAGTCAAAAAACAATAAGCTATGCTTATCAATTGAACAAGTTAGCAAAAAATGCAATGTTTTCAATTAATAAGTATGCATTTACAAATTCAATGGTGCTCTGGGACCCGACAACCCAGTGCGGTAGCTATGGTTATATTTATAATACCCATAACATTTATAATCAAAATTACTATAATTTTTTAGAGGTTCTTTTAGAAATGTTATATATCGTCACATTTAATAATTATTTTGGGCAACATTTAAAAACTGAGTGTAGTCTAGATATATTAAAGATAAAGAGTACTTTAAATAATAAAGATATAGAGACTGAAATAATCGAACTGCATGATTTGATAAATAATGGAATAGAGCCAAATAGCTACTATTGGATCACAAGCCATCAAAACCAACATATAAAAAAATATTTGAATGACATTGTCCTATCCTTATTTATAAATAAAAATGAAAATTTAGTAACATCTTTAGAACTCTATTTTGCTCATGAGAATAAAGGTATTCAATCACTCCTATATAATAATGGTAACGATATAAACTTAGTCAAACAGGACTATCTTATCGACAGCGAAGATGTTAAAGAACAAAGTGTATTTAAACTAATAGATGGCTCTGGAAGCAGTGGCGTGTATCTAGTTGAAAGCAAAAAAAACATTGAAAAAATAATAAAAAATAAAAATCTGATCAACTTATCAATATATAACTTAGCTAAGTTAACAAAAAAAATGATAAGGAGATTAGCGTCTGGAAAATATAATATCAAAGCAGAAAAATATTACGAAAAGAAAACTCCTTATGTGTTACAATCATTTATAAATGGTTTAAAATATGACTATAAAGTTTTAGTGTTCTGGGATCATTTATATGTTTTAGAAAGAAAAGTCAGAGAGAATGATTTTAGGGCAAGTGGAAGCGGATTATTTAATTTTATAGAACCCGACGATAATTTGTTAATTTTTTGTAATGACATAAGAAAAACAATCAATAGCCCATTTGTATCTATCGATGTTATAAGTCTAGATAATGGTAATTATCATTGCATTGAATACCAAGCAACTCATTTTGGCCCATATACACAATTAAATTCGGACTTTTACTACCAAGTAAGCGACTCAAATGATATCATCAGAAAAGAAAAAAACTGTACATTAGAAGATGAATACGCTTATTCAATTTACCAGTTTTTAATAAAAATCAAAAAAATCAAAAAAATCAAAAAAATCAAATGCATTTAACAGAAAATATGATTCACATTAACAAACTAGTACTTTCAATTTAAAATATATCAAATATAATCACTGCTATATAATCAAAATAAAAATGTCTCATAAGAAAGAAGTAATAAAAAATATCCTTAGCTTTGGTTCAATAGATATTTTAGGATTATTAGTCCCAATTATAACAATGCCTATATTGACTAGAGCTTTAGGCCCTCGCCAATACGGTATTTATATGTTGCTCCTTACTATATTATATTTTGGTCATACTATTATAGATTATGGCACTCAATATACTTCAGTCAGACTATTAGCTAGAAACCGTGGCAATCCAAAAAAAATAAATTACATATACAGAAAAACACAAGGGTTACGGCTATTTTTATATTTTTTTTATAGCATGATAGTGATTCTATACTGTCTATTTTTTACAGAAAAAAATGTAGCTCATTATATGATTTTTGCTATATTTACATATTTACTTGGATATGCGCTAACTCCATTGTGGTTTTATCAAGGTATTGGAGCTGTTGATATAGCAATGAGAGTATCTCTAATAGTTAAGCTAGCTAACTTAACTGTTATAATACTTTTTGTTAAAACTCCAAATGATATGTTTATAGTAATTACCTCATTATGTCTTCCAATGCTATTAGGCGGCTTGTTATTAAGTTACCTTGCACATAGTCGTTATAATATCGGACTACCAACCTTAAGCAAACTTAATCGCTCCTTTCTAGAAGGAAGAGATGTGTTTTTAGGGTTATTAGCACCTAATTTATACAATTCAATTCCTACAATTGCACTAGGAACCATATATACTCCTGCTGAATTTGCTAGCTTTGCTATTGCTTCACGCTTATCATCTGTGATTGTTACCGTACAGAATGTAATAGCGAAAGCAATATATCCTATAATCACAATCCAGAAAAATAACCACGTTAATAAACTACTTATAACAAACTTTGTTGTATCTATTATCCCTGCCATATTAATTTATTTTATAGGGGAGTGGGCATTACAAATTTTTCTTGGCAAGAGTTTTTCTGGTGTTAATCAGTATTTATTTATTCTTTGTATAGGTATTGTTTTTATAGGCTTATCTAATGCTATTAGCCAAGGGTACTTTCTACCAAATGGATACGACAAATTATATAGAAATATATCCTTAAGAGTCTCAATTATCTCTGCAATTATTGTCATTATTATGATTTACTATTACGGTTTATTAGGTGGGGCAATCGCAGTTACAATTGCAAGAATTTTATTCTTTATTGATTATTTAACTGTATATCAAAATTTAAAATCAGCTAAACCGACTGTTTTTTAAATCATTAATCAATGAATATAACATGAGTTAACGGGGCACACATGAAAAGCATATTAATATATTTACCAAATTTAAACTGTGGAGGGGCAGAATCAGTCACAGTACGCCTTGCAAATTTTTTGGCTAATAATGGATACTCTGTAAATCTAATTACATCCCTAGGTGGAGGTGTTTTAGAAGAAATTTTAGATAAAAAAATCGAGTACTCAGATTTAAACATTAAAAGTCAATGGTTTTCTATTTTTAAAATGCCTTTTGTTATACGAAGAACGAAACCAGATATAATTTTTACAACTATGAAAGAAAGTTGCTTTATAATGATCTTATCTAAATATTTTTCTTTTTCAAATGCAAAAATGATTATTCGTGAAGCAAATACCATTTCTCTTCAATTAAAAAAAGAAAATAAACTACCGCAGAAGATAAAGAATCGATTAATTAGATTTTCATATCATTATGCAGATAAGATAATTGCACTTTCAGATGAAATAAAAGCAGATCTCATTCAATCTTTTAAGTTGTCTAAGGAAATAGAAGTCATTCCTAATCCAATCAATTTTGAAAACATAGAATTAAATTCCAAAAAATTAACTGATGTAAGTTTAAATTTAAATAGTAACTATTTAAACTTAGTCACAGTAGCTCGACTACATCCTCAAAAAAATCATCTTTTCATGGTTGAAGCAGTTGCAAAATATATAAAGGATTATGGTGGAGTAAAATGGTATCTAGTTGGCGATGGTCCGTTAAGAGAGGAAATTCAGCATAAAGCTGACAGTTTAGGAATCTCTGACAATATAATTTTTCTAGGTTTTCAAAAAAAACCCATATCAATAGTAAATGCGTGTGATATTTTTGTTCTTCCCTCTTTATATGAAGGTTTATCAAATGCACTTTTAGAAGCCGCTGCTTTAAATAAAAAAATAATTGTATCAGATACACAAACAACTTCAGTCGCGCTCCTAAATAAATTAAAAACCGGAACCTCCTATCAAAATAATAACATTGACGATTTTTGTGAAAAATTGAAAGCTCTCTCTACTGAGCCAAACAATAGCGAAACGTCAAAATCAATGAGAGCTACTTACAGTGAATCATCAGTGTTCCATTCTTACATGAAGCTAATGGACTCTTAATAATATGTTAATAATTACTATCTCAACTTTATTCAATCGATTAGATAAAATAAAACCAGAGCAGTTCCCAATAGATAAAAATATCAGATATGTTATTTCATGCCAAGGTGAAAAAAATCGTTCTGATGCAGATTATGAATCACACATTATCTCTCTTTTTGGTGATACCGCTATATGGGGAGAACAATTAATACCAGGTCTTTCTAATAATAGAAACAACGCGATAAAAATGGCGAGTGACAACTTCGCTAAGCAAGGATATTATATTTACATATGTGATGATGATGTTACCTTAGTAAAGGAAGGTTTACTCGAAGCTATTAATATCATGAAAAATAAAAATTTGGCATGTTTAACAGCTGTAGTTGGTACAGAAACAGGCTTTTTTAAAAATTACAAAAGTAAACCTTACAAACATACAAAACTTAGTATTGCCAAAGTTAGTAGTATTGAAATTTTAGCCGACCTTGACTTTATAAATAGTCATCAAATACAGTTTGATGCTCGTTTTGGTCTTGGCAGTAAATATCCATCAGGTGAAGAATTTATATTCTTAAATGATATTATTACAAAAAAAGGTAGAGTCATTTATTATCCAGCACAAATATGCACTCACCCTCCTGTCTCAAGTGGTAGTGATTTTTATACTGATAGCGGTAAAATAATAGCTAAAGGGGCTATGTTAAGCAAAGTATTTTCATTCCCTTTAAACTACATAATGATACTAGCCTTTTCCATTAAAAAACATAAAATTTATCAACATAAACTATCTTTACTTAAATTTTTGCGCCAAATGCTAAAAGGCTCCATCGAAGTTAATAAGTAATGTAGTTAAAATGCTATAGAGATTGTTAAAATAACAACATAACCGTAATTTATATTTATTCTATTTCTCACGGATGCCTCGAGATGATCTACTTGGTTTTATGTTTTTTTTGCACGTTGTACATGTACACTATACAACGCTATAAGATAAACTTTATTATTCTATTACCTCCATTTATAGCATATTTTTTGCTTTCATCTCTTCAGTTCAATGTAGGATCAGATTACTTTTCATATATTCATATATATGAAAATCAGTGGGTAATGGATAAATACTTCAACTCAAGAGAGTATTTTTTCTATTATGCAAATTTGATATTAAATTATTTTAACTTCCCATCTCAATCTATTTTTTTTGTTTTCTCTTTTGTTCAATCTTTCTTTACATTCTATTATTTCAAAGAAATAAAGAAACGTGGATTTATAATTTGGTTGTTATTTTTTATTTTTTTTACTGTAACTAATATCCTGCACAACCAAATGAATGGAATACGACAGTATGCCGCACTTACTTTATTGCCTATGATATCTATTTTTCTATATGAGAAAAAATATTATAAGTTCATAATATCTGTTTTTTTAGCCACTTGTTTTCATTCAACAGCACTCATATTCCTTGGCTTAATAGCATTTTCCTTTATCCATAGATATAAGTTTCGTCATTATTTCTCTATATTTATAATATCTATTCCTTTCTATCTCTTGATTGCTGTATATACCCCAACAATATTAGAGAGTCTTGGCCTTAGGTTTACATCTTATATAGGGAGTAAATATTTCGAAGAAGGTAATTATATAACAATAGTGACGAAAATGTATTACCTTCCTGTACTACTATTTTTTTACTATTTATATAAAAAGAATAATGGAAATAATTATGAATCTAGCTACTTTTCCTTTGTTATATTAATTTTTTCATTTACCTATTGGTCATTCTTAATGAGCTTAGACATAGCCATTCTTTCAAGGATATCTAGTTATTTTTGGTTTTTCATTATATTCCCACTATATTATGTTGGAATCTATTTTTCTAAGCGAGGCTCAGCTTCTATATGCTTTTATATTTTATATATTTCAGCACCATATTTTGCAAAAGTCACTTTTCTGGCCAAAAATGAGTTTATATATAGAAGTATAATTTTTAATTAATATCTTAACATTAACTAATTAAGGAAACCTGTGTGAAATATTTGGTAACTGGGGCTGCTGGATTTATTGGTAGTATGGTTAGTCATCAACTTTGTCGATTAGGTCATCAAGTTATTGGTATTGATAATTTGAATGATTATTATGATGTTTCTTTAAAAGAAGCAAGGCTATCTGCCCTATTAGATAGCTCTAACTTTATATTTAATGAAATCGATATAGTCGACCGAGAAACGATTAACTCTTTCTTTATACGAGAAAAGTTTGATAAAGTGATCCATCTCGCTGCACAAGCGGGTGTGCGTTATTCATTAGAAAACCCGTTTGCCTATGCAGATAGCAACTTAACAGGCCATTTAGCTATTCTTGAAGGTTGTCGCCAAACCAAAGTGAAACACTTAGTGTATGCCTCTTCTAGCTCAGTTTACGGTGTGACAGATAACGCGCCATTTACTACTGACATGCCGACCGATCATCCTATCTCACTGTATGCAGCAACAAAGAAAGCCAATGAATTAATGGCGCACTCATATTCACATTTATATCAGTTGCCGACTACAGGGCTGCGCTTCTTTACGGTTTATGGCCCATGGGGGCGCCCAGACATGGCTTTATTCAAATTTACGAAAGCTATTTTGGCGGGCGAGCCTATCGATGTCTATAATAACGGCAATCTCAGCCGTGATTTCACTTTTGTTGATGATATTGTCGAAGGTGTGATCCGAATTTCAGATATCATTCCACAAGCAGTCCCCAAAAATTATTCGACCTCGCAAACAGAAAGCAGCGCGCCATATCGTATTTACAATATTGGGAATGGTCAACCAGTGAAGTTAATAGAATTCATTTCTGCGCTAGAAAAAGCGCTGGGTAAAGATGCGATTAAAAACTTCTTACCAATGCAAGCAGGGGATGTGTATACCACTTGGGCAGATACTGAAGACCTGTTTAACGTGACAGGTTATCGCCCACAAGTGTCTATTGAACAGGGTGTTCAAGCCTTTGTTGATTGGTATCGTTCTTATTACCGCAATTAATTATATTTCCATCTTTCTAATAAACAATTTTTGAGGGGTCATTATCGTGAAAATAGCAATTGCAGGCACTGGCTATGTCGGCTTATCTAACGCCATGTTACTGTCACAACACCACGAAGTGGTTGCGGTGGACATCATCCCTGAAAAAGTGGCGATGTTAAACAGCCATCAATCACCCATTGTTGATGCAGAAATTGAGCAGTTTTTAACGGAAAAGACCCTCAATTTTCGCGCAACAGAAGATAAAACTGAAGCTTACACCGGTGCACAATACGTCATTGTCGCAACGCCAACCGACTATGACCCAAAAACCAATTACTTCAATACAAGATCGGTTGAATCTGTTATTCATGATGTGAATGAAATTAACCCGCAAGCGACGATTATCGTGAAATCCACTATTCCTGTGGGCTTTACCGCGCGCTTACGTGAAGAATTTGGTTATACCAACGTGATTTTCTCTCCTGAATTTTTACGTGAGGGGCGTGCTTTGTGGGATAACTTACATCCTTCCCGTATCGTGGTGGGAGAGCGTTCAGAGCGCGCGAAAATTTTTGCAGATTTGTTGCTGGAAGGCGCAATTAAGAAAGATGTGCCCGTGTTATTTACCGATGGAACCGAAGCCGAAGCCATTAAACTGTTTGCCAACACTTATTTAGCCATGCGTGTGGCGTACTTTAATGAGCTCGATACCTACGCAGAAAGCCGCAGTTTAAATGCCCGCCAAATTATTGAGGGAGTCTCTTTAGACCCACGTATTGGTAGCCATTATAACAACCCATCATTCGGTTACGGTGGTTATTGTTTACCGAAAGATACCAAGCAACTGCTAGCTAACTACGATGACGTGCCAAATAACTTGATTAACGCCATTGTGGAATCGAACCGTACCCGCAAAGACTTTATTTCCGATGCAATTATTGCTAAAGCACCACGTAAAGTCGGTGTTTATCGCTTAGTCATGAAAGCGGGCTCTGATAATTTCCGCGCCTCGGCGGTACAAGGTGTAATGAAGCGCATCAAGGCCAAGGGCATCGAAGTGGTGGTGTATGAGCCGGTTTTAAAAGAAGAAGAGTTTTTCCATTCGAAGGTTATCCGTGATCTCGACACTTTCAAAGCAGAAAGCGACATTATTCTAGCCAACCGTATGGTGCCTGAGCTGGAAGATGTGGCAGAGAAAGTCTATACCCGCGATTTATTTGGTAATGATTAATTCAATGGCGATAAGATGTCTGAAACTGTAACCCAAGAATTAGTTTCTATTATTATGCCTTGCTATAATGCAGAGCAATATATTAAAGATTCAATTAATTCTGTATTAAACCAAACCTATCCTCATTTTGAGTTAATTATTATTGATGATTTATCTACAGATAATTCGATTAATATTGTTAATTCATTTAGTGATAACAGAATCAAACTTATTCAGTTAGCACAAAATGGCGGTGCAGGGGTAGCTAGAAATACTGGTATAGAAGCAGCTCAAGGGCGGTTTATTGCTTTTCTAGATAGTGATGACTTATGGCGCCCAAATAAATTGGAAATGCAATTGAAACATATGATAAAAGGAAATCACTCTCTGTCATATACCCAATATCAAAAGTTTACAAAAGAAGGGAAAGGCAAACTCGTTATTCCTCCAAATACCGTAACATACAATGAATTACTTTATTGCAATGTTATTGGTTGCTTAACTGCCATCTATGACACAAAAATATTAGGCAAGCAATTTATGCCACTGATACGGAAAAGACAGGATATGGGTTTATGGTTAAAAATATTAGCCCAAGGCCATACTGCTTACTGTTGCCCTCAAGTCCTTGCCGACTATCGAACTGACTCAGGTATGACTCAAAATAAAATTGACGCTGCAAAATATCAATGGAAATTTTACCGCCAGGAATTAAGTTTTAATATCATAAAATCAACTAAATATTTTATTGGCTATGCCATTAAAGGCATAATCAGGAAATAAAACTCAGGATTAACTATGCTAACTATCATCGGTGGTTCCGGTTTTATCGGCACCCGTCTCTCTAATCAATTAAAGTCCCAAAATATCGATTTCAAAATTGTTGATATTCAAAAAAGCGAAGCTCATCCTGAAAAATGGGAATTTGGTGATGTGACCAAACCTGAAACACTTATTGAGCCATTAAAAGGCAGTGATGTTATTATTAATTTATCTGCTCAACATAAAGATAATGTGCACCCAATTAGCCTGTACTATGAAGTGAATGTTGATGGTGCTAAAAATGTCTGTGATGTGGCTGAACAGCTTGGCATTAAACATATTGTATTTACCTCTTCTGTCGCTGTTTATGGCTTTGTTGAAAAAGAAACTGGCGAAGACGGTGAATACCATCCGTTTAATGACTATGGCAAATCAAAACTTGAAGCCGAATATGTCTATGATGCATGGCAAGCCAAGTCAGCGGATAATATTTTAGTCACCATACGCCCAACGGTTGTTTTTGGTGAAAATAACCGTGGTAACGTTTATAATTTATTCCGCCAAATTGCTTCAGGCCGTTTCTTAATGATCGGCGCAGGGAATAACCAAAAATCGATGGCTTATGTTGAAAATGTCGCTGCATTTATTTATTTTGCGACCACGTTTACAACTGGAAAACATGTTTTCAATTATATTGATAAACCTGACTTTACTATGAATGAACTAACCACTGTAATTTGTGGTGCGTTAGATAAACCAAAATCAAATATCCGAGTTCCTTATCCAATCGGAATATTAGGCGGTTACTGCTTCGACATTCTTTCTAAAGTGACAGGTAAAGAGTTTCCTGTCAGCAGTATTAGAGTGAAAAAATTCTGTGCAAGAACACAATTTAAATCAAACTACATTGCTGATACCTCATTTACACCACCAGTTACACTGGAAAAAGGTATCGCTAATACAGTTCAATACGAATTCAAATAAAATAGGCGAGTGCCTTTAACCATATTGCTATAGGGATAGAGTGTATTTATGAAGCGTCTTTCTGTTGCTGTACTTATGCTAACCGCATTAACAGGCTGCACCGTCACCCCCGGCGCCTATGTATCAACCTCGGGCAAAAATGTGGTTGATACGGGTGACCGTGACATTACCAAATTAGTTGATATCTACCCAATTTCGCCAAAATTGTTGGATGATATGTACACTGCACCTACCATTGCTAAGCCCAATGCACAGTTAGAAAAACAACTGACTCACTATGAATACCGTGTGGGTGCAGGTGATGTATTAACCATTACGGTTTGGGACCACCCTGAATTGACTATCCCTGCGGGTTCTTACCGTAGTGCGCAAGACTCCGGTAACTGGGTACATTCCGATGGGACTATCTACTACCCGTATATTGGTAAAGTCAAAGTTATCGGTAAAACCGTCACTGAAATCCGTACCCTAATCAGTAACCGCTTAGCCACCTATATCGAATCCCCACAAGTGGATGTCAGTATTGCCGCCTTCCGTTCGCAAAAAATGTATGTTTCGGGTGAAGTGGCCAAACCGGGTACACTGCCTATCACTAACGTTCCACTCACTATCTTAGAAGCCTTTAATAATGCCGGTGGCTTAACTGAGAAAGCCGATTGGGATAATGTCGTGCTTACCCGTAATGGCAAAGAAATTAAAGTGTCATTACAAGATTTAGTTCAGTACGGCGATTTAACTCAAAACTACCTGATGCTACCAGGTGATGTGTTGTATGTGCCACGTAATGATAGCCAAAAAGTGTTTGTGATGGGTGAAGTCGGTCAACCAACGACCTTAACTATTGATCGCGCAGGTATGAGTATTACTGAAGCATTAAGCAAAGCAAGCGGTCTCAACCAAACAACCGCTAATGCAACAGGCGTATTTGTTATTCGCCCAATTAAAAACCAGCCAGCGGAAGACAAAGAGCTCGAAGCACTATTACCGAAAAAAATGGCCGCGGTTTATCAGTTAGACTTATCGGATGCTACCTCACTCGTGATGGGAACTGAATTTAAATTACAACCTTATGACTTAGTGTATGTTACCGCAGCCCCTGTGGTACGTTGGAACCGTCTAATCACTCAATTATTACCAACTATCGCTTCATATAATCAGTTAACCGAAGGTACCAAGCGTATTCACGACTGGTAATCCATATGTTTAATAATATTCTCGTTGTTTGTATGGGAAATATCTGTCGCTCTCCTACGGGGGAGCGTTTATTGCAGCACTATTTTCCCAAAAAAACTGTCCACTCTGCAGGCATTATCGCTAAAAATGACATGCCCGCTTATGACAGCGCCATCCGGATTGCCGAGCAACATCAGCTTTCCCTTGAAAACCATCAATCACGTCGGTTAACTAGCGAAATATGCCATAAAGCAGACTTAATCCTAGTGATGGAAAACGATCATATTGCTAAAATCCACCAACAGTTTCCTGAAACACGCGGTAAAGTGATGTTATTTGGGCAATGGGTCAATAAAACCGAAATCCCTGACCCGCATAAACGCAGCGATGAAATGTTTGAACATGTTTACCAGTTGATGGAAAAAGCCGCAATTGCTTGGCAAGGCAAAATTTAATTTTATTTATTGGATGACTTAACATTTAACCTATTATGAACACACAAAAAAATAGCTCCCCTGCCTCAGATGAAATCGATCTGCTCGCTCTGTTTAAAGTTTTGAAATCCAACACGATTAAAATTGGGTTTTTTACCGTATTTTTTGCTGCTGTTGCAGTGGCATATAGCCTATTGGCAACCCCTATTTACCAAGCCAATGCGACCTTACAGTATGACAAATTAGGCCAGGTTTCATTACTTGACCAAATGAGTGATGTTATGCCATTTGGTAACAGCAATAACCAAGTCGACTCTGAAATTGAAGTTATCAAGTCCCGCATGGTGTTAGGTAAAACCGTTGCAGACCTGAACCTTGACACTCAAGCAGCTCCTGAAGGCTTTGTCAGTAAATTACTGGGTGAAGTGGCTCCCGTTCATATTGCCCTATTTCAGTTACCTGAAAACTTAATTGGCCAGCCATTTACCCTAACTTATTTAGGGGATAACAATTATTCCCTCAATGTAGATGGCCAAGTCTTACAAGGTAAAGTAGGTGAAGTCCTCAAACAAGGGGAAATTAACTTATTGATTTCCAGTTTCACGGCTGAAGCTGGCGAAGAGTTTTCATTAATCAAAAATGCCCGTTACTCCACCATTGAAGACTTACGCAACACCCTAACCATCGCTGAAGTCGGGAAAGGCACTGGTATTATCAGCTTAGCCATTAAAGGGGCGGATAAAACTGAGAATGTTAAAATCCTCAACAGTGTTATCCAAAACTATGTTGACCAAAATACCGAACGTAAAAAAGAAGTCACTAACAATACGCTTGTTTTTTTAGATGACTACTTACCTACGATTAAAAAGAAATTAGATAACTACGAAAACCAGCTCAATGCCTTTCGTAAAAAGAATGAATCCATTGACCTCTCTTTAGAAGCCAAAGCCGCTCTTGACAGTGCATTACAGGTAGAAGAAAAACTTAATGAATTGACCTTTAAAGAGGTGGAGATTCAGCAGTTATATACCCGTAACCACCCCGCTTATCAGTCCCTGTTAGATAAACGCCAACAGTTGTTACGTGAAAAAGAAAAAATCAGTAAAAGTATTCAAAAGTTACCCAATACCCAACAAGAAATCGTCCGTTTAACCCGTGATGTTGAAGCAGAACAGGCCATCTACACCCAATTAGTGGCTAAACAACAAGAGCTGAGTGTGTTGAACTCCGGTATTACGGCGGATGTGCGTATTATTGACTCTGCTGAATCCCAACCAAAACCAGTGGCACCGAAAAAATCATTGATTGTTGTTCTCGCCACTATCCTTGGCTTTATTATCGGCTGTGCATATGTGATTGCCCGTGAGTTCTTTAATAATAAAATTAAGAGCACGGAAGACATTGATGCATTGGGTGTCAACGTCTATGCCACTATCCCATTCTCTGCTCATGAGAAAAAACTGATTGAAGCTGGTAATAAGAGCCCATTAGCAATAGAAAACCCAGCAGATACAGCTGTCGAAGCTATCCGTTCATTACGTACCAGCGTGTACTTCTCGGTGATGAACCAAGGTAACAACCTAGTTATGGTCACCAGTGCGTCACCGGGTGTTGGGAAAAGTTTTGTTACCTCCAATATGGCGGTGGTACTGGCTAACGCGGGTAAGAAAGTATTATTAATCGATACCGACTTACGTAAAGGCCGTTTGCACAAAGCCTTTGGGTTAAACAATAAAGCAGGCTTATCTGAATATTTGTCACAGCAAAGCTTAGAATCGCCAACTATTCATGCCAACGTGATTGAAAACCTCGATGTAATTTGTCGTGGTAAAAATGTTACTCACTCTTCTGAGTTATTAATGGGCGAGCGCTTTAAGCAGTTATTAGATAAAGTCAAAAACCAATACGATATTGTGGTGATCGATACCGCACCAATCTTAGCAATTACTGATTCAGCGATTATTGGTAAGTATGTCGGTACTTCATTACTGATTGCTTTCTACGGTGTGAATACCGTGAAAGATGTTGATCTATCACTGAAACGCTTTAAGCAAAATGATATCGACATTACCGGTGTGATCTTGAATGGTATTGATGCAAGGTCTGACGACTATAACTACCATTACGAATATTAAGACTCAGGAATATTGAGATGAATAATCAACAAGTTCTCGTCACGGGTGGCCTTGGTTACATTGGTAGCCATACCTGTGTACAGATGATCCAGCATGGGATGCAGCCGGTTATTCTAGATAACTTGCATAATGCTAACCTTGAAGTGCTTAACCGTATTGAAGCTATCACAGGTGTTAAGCCAACCTTTTACCAAGGTGATGTGCGTGATGGGCAAATTTTAGCGTCCATTTTTGCTAATCATCAAATTCATTCAGTCATCCACTTTGCTGGGTTGAAAGCTGTTGGTGAGTCGGTACAAAAACCAATTGAATACTATGATGTTAACGTCAATGGCACATTGGTATTAGTGGAAAGTATGAAAAAAGCAGGTGTTAAGAGCCTGATTTTTAGTTCCTCCGCTACCGTTTATGGTGACCCTGAAGAAGTGCCATTAACAGAAGACTCCAAAGTTGGTGGAACCACTAACCCATACGGAACCAGTAAGTATATGGTTGAGCGTATACTTTCGGATTTATATATTGCGGAAGATGATTGGTCACTGACCTTACTGCGTTATTTTAACCCTGTTGGCGCACACCCATCTGGAACCATGGGTGAAGACCCGCAAGGGATTCCGAATAACTTGGCACCGTTTGTTTCCCAAGTCGCTGTAGGCCGCCGCCCACAAGTGATGGTATTTGGTAATGATTACCCAACACCGGATGGTACTGGTGTGCGTGACTATATTCACGTGATGGATTTGGCTGATGGCCATATTGCCGCGCTGAATAAAGTTAGCCCGCAAGCAGGCTTACATGTTTACAATCTTGGTACAGGGACTGGCACAAGTGTGCTGGAAATTATTACTGCTTTTGAAAAAGCGGCAGGTAAGCCCATTAAATATGAGATTGTAGCAAGGCGCCCTGGTGATATTGCGGAATGTTGGTCTAGCCCAGACAAAGCATTCAAAGATCTAGGCTGGAAAGCGCAGTATTCTATTCAAGATATGGTGAATGATAGCTGGCGTTGGCAGTCGATGAACCCTAATGGTTATAACAGCTAACCTCAACGAGTTATTTCAGAGACGAGCCTTTATGGCTCGTTTTTGGTTTTCAGGGTACAAATAATTTTTACGGCTGCTATAAAAGTTCCACATGAAAACAAACCCATTTGCGCGTAAACTCTTCCCATCATTTATTATCACAAATATCAGCTTAACGTTATGCCACACATTGTTTTATTCGAACCAGAAATACCGCCAAATACTGGCAATATCATTCGCCTTTGTGCCAATACTGGCTTTGATTTACATCTTATTCACCCTCTTGGGTTTACATGGGATGATAAACGCCTACGCCGTGCAGGGTTGGACTATAGCGAGTTTGCCGATATCAAACACCATCATGATTATTTTGCTTTTTTAAAAAGTGAAGGGCTGAACCCAGATAATAACCAATCTGAAAGTGGTGCCCGTGTGTTTGCCTTAACCACTAAAGGTAAACCAAGTCATAGTAATGTTAGCTATCAAGAAAATGATTATTTGATGTTTGGCCCTGAAACCCGGGGGCTACCGCCTTATGTGCTAGATAACATGCCAATGGAGCAAAAAATTCGTATTCCGATGTTGGCAGATAGCCGCAGTATGAATTTATCCAACTCTGTGGCAGTCGTGGTGTTTGAGGCATGGAGGCAGTTGGGGTATGCAGGGGCGTTATTGAAAGATTAATGCCATATTCGAGCTGTATAGTATGGACTCCGATTCTTTGAATCCTATTACAGCTCGATTTATGAAAATAAGCTTTTATTTTCTCATTAAATAATGAAGGAGGAGATTAGGTGAAAATTAGTCTTAAAAAGCAAATTAAAAATACGACTACTGAAACTGTAAATAGTGATAGTAAACTGACAGAAACCGCCTACTTATTATATTC
Source organism: Providencia sp. PROV040 (assembly GCF_032706145.1). Classification (NCBI taxonomy): domain Bacteria; kingdom Pseudomonadati; phylum Pseudomonadota; class Gammaproteobacteria; order Enterobacterales; family Morganellaceae; genus Providencia; species Providencia sp. PROV040. The sequence continues at coordinate 4,713,308 of NZ_CP120530.1, forward strand.
TCCAGCCAATGCTGAACACCTAAAAAAATCTATTGCTCAGTTTAAAGCAGGTAACATATTCAAAAGAAAGATCTTTGAAAAATAGGCATAACGAGTTTCAGAAATAATTAACTCTCTCAAATCCCATCCCCATCTTCAAAACCCCAAATAATGCCATTAAAGTTTTGATCCATTTCTAAGGACGGTTTATCGCTGGTTGGTTTACCGACAATGCGTGCTGGAACCCCGGCTACTGTGGTGTGTGGTGGAACGGGGTGAAGTACAACAGAACCTGCGCCAATTTTTGCACCGCGGCCAATTTCAATATTGCCTAAAATTTTTGCCCCTGCGCCAATCATCACCCCTTCTCTTACTTTAGGATGGCGGTCGCCACAGGTTTTCCCAGTACCGCCTAATGTGACGGATTGCAAAATTGAGACATCATTTTCGACAATGGCCGTTTCCCCAATTACAATACCCGTTGCGTGGTCAAGCATGATGCCACAACCAATACGGGCGGCTGGGTGGATATCGACACCGAAAGAAACAGAAATTTGATTTTGCAAATAAACCGCCAGCGCTTGGCGGCCTTCTTTCCACAGCCAATTACCGATGCGATAGGCTTGCAAGGCGTGAAAACCTTTTAAGTACAATAATGGCGTGGAGTATTTATCAACGGCAGGGTCACGTAAGCGAACCGCCGCTAAGTCCATTGCCGCAGAGAAAATCATACTTTCGTCATTGCGATAAGCGGCTTCCACAATTTCGCGCACTTCAAGAGCAGGCATAATAGGTGAGCTCAGTTTGTTAGCTAGCATATAACTGAGCGCACTGCCTAAATTGTCGTGCTTTAATAATGTCGCGTTAAAAAAACTGGCAAGAAGTGGTTCGCAGTCCGCAAGAGACTTCGCTTCATCTTTAATGAAACCCCAAATTCTATCCAGTTCTTCACGCGACATAATCACTCACCTATCTATTTTTATTAATCATGCAGCTTTGGCATATCGGCAATTTCATCTTTCGTCGCACGCCCTAATAGGGCTTGCGCTGCCTCTAACACATTTTTATGGCGATAGAGGATTTGATAAATTTGCTCAGTAATTGGCATTTCAACACCTGCCCGCTCAGCCAGTGCGCGAACTTCTTTGGTATTACGATAGCCTTCAACCACTTGGCCAATCTCTTTTTCTGCATCTTCAACGCTAACGCCATCGCCTAGCATCATGCCAAAACGGCGGTTACGGGATTGGTTATCGGTACAGGTTAACACAAGGTCACCTAAGCCTGCCATCCCCATAAAAGTTGCAGGGTCTGCTCCCAAAGCTGCACCTAAACGGCTCATTTCCGCTAAACCACGGGTAATCAATGCGGTACGTGCGTTCGCACCAAACCCCATACCATCGGAGATCCCTGCGCCAATTGCGATGACATTTTTTACGGCACCACCCAGTTGCACTCCAACCATGTCAGGGTTCTTATAGACGCGAAAACTCTTACCACAATGGAATAATTTTTGTAAATCATCACCAAATTGGCTATCGCTTGCCGCCACGGAAATTGCCGTTGGTAAACCTGCGGCTAATTCTTTCGCAAATGTCGGGCCAGAAAGTACTGCCAGCGGAATTTCATTGCCTAATACCTCACGTGCCACTTCTTGCAACAAACGGCCAGTATCCCTTTCTAAGCCCTTAGTCGCCCAAATAATACGGGAGTCTGCGCGTAAGTATGGCTGGATTTGTTTTAGTACATCACCAAAAACATGGCTCGGTACTACAATCAAGATATTGGGGCTCGACTCAACGGCGCGTTTTAAGTCCGTTTCGAGAGATAAACTATCAGGGAAAGAAACGCCAGGCAAAAACGCCTGATTACTGCGGTCTTGTTCTAATTGATGAATGTGTTTTGGGTCATGGCCCCATAGCACAACCTGATGTGCATTACGTGCAAGCGTAATGGCTAAAGCGGTGCCGTACGAGCCGGCACCGATCACTGTCATTGAAGCAGTATTCATTAAGCGTCCTGTTGAGCTTCTGAGTTCTGCGCTTGTTCACCTTGTTGCTGCTGTAAATAATTCATGAACAGTGCATCAAAGTTAACTGGCGCTAAGTTCAATTGTGGGAATGTACCACGGCCCACTAAGCTAGTGATCGCTTCACGTGCATATGGGAACAGGATGTTCGGGCAGTATGCACCTAAGCAATGTGCCATTTGAGTACCTTCAATGCCTTCGATAGAGAAAACACCCGCCTGCTGCACTTCACACAAGAAAGCTGTTTCTTCACCTAAAGTTGCCGTAGTCGTGACACGTAAAACAACCTCATAAACACCTTCAGACAGCTGAGTTGAAGAAGTATCTAAATCTAATTTGATTTCTGGTTGCCACTCGTGTTGAAAGATGTGTGGTGCGTTAGGTGCTTCAAATGAAACGTCTTTTGCATAAATGCGTTGAATTTGAAAGACCATTTCTGAGTTGTTTTGTTCTGACATAGTTTATGTACCTTTAACTTCCATATGAATTTTCCCTGTTATTCTTTGAGCTACAGGGGTGTTCGCTGCGTTGTGCTACCCAAGTCACATACTGATGTATGCTCCTTGGATATCTTCACTTGCTGCCTACCTGTAGCCCAAATAATTTAAGGGAAACCCTGTTATTCTGAGCTACTGAGGTGTTCGCTGCATTGTGCTACAGAAAAATTTTCTGCATTGTGCTCCCCAAATTACTCGTTGCGCATATAACTTGGGGGCAACTCGATACCAGATAATTACTTCTTACCACGAGCTAAAGGAAGGTTTTCACCTGCCCAGCCAGAGATCCCTTCTTTCAGGACAAAGACTTTTTCAAAACCGTGTTGTGCCAGCTGTTCAGCAGGTTTACCTGATTCCATACCACTTGCAGAAACGATAATCACTGGTTTCTGTTTGTGTTTTTCTAATTCACCTAAATTATTCTCTTTAATTTCAGACGGTGTTAAGTTAATAGAATCAATAATGTGCCCTTTACGGAAATCGTCACGAGAACGTAAATCGACAACAACCGCTTCTTCTTTATTAATCAGTGTAATCGCTTGTGAACGAGCAATCACTTTCGTTTTAGAGAAAAGGCCTTTAAAGGTCATAACAACCACAGCCACTAATAGCGCTATCCAAACCAGACTCAATAACATGTTCCGGCTTACAAATTGCATGATTTCTTGGATCATGGGGGGCAATCACTCCCGTTAGTTAAAAACAAATATCAAAGGGTTCTGAGTATACCTTTGTGTTGAGCTAATTACAGCCAATTCCCGCAAACTCGCTTGTTTTTTTTGCGCTAAGGCACGCAAAATTAACACTGTTCACTGAAAAACTGCGTTTCTGTTTCGAGGCGGTACGCAAATATTTTAACATAAACGTGCGAAACAGGTCTAAGTCGTGCTTCAAATAGGCAGTGAATAAGAAAAAAGTATTGAATACTGGCTATACAAAATAAATCAGTGATAATAAAACTGTATTATTTAACTTAATATAGTTCTAGTTCAGGGCAAAAATCCGAATTTATAAATGTTTTCAATACTATTTGTTAGACAGTGCTGGAAACCATCACTTGCAGATGAAATAATCAGCTATTGCATTTAATTGAGGTGATTTATCACGATGGCCAATACACATTATCGAATGAAAATTTCATTTATTCGTCAGGCTATTAGCGCTCTCTTTGGGTTAGGGCTGCTTGTTCTCGCCCCAACACAAACTGTGTTTGCCAACCAGATCACTGAAAATAAAGGCCAGCTACATGATTTACTCAAAAGTATTGCTGAAAAAGAGAAAAGCGTAAAAGAACAACAAGCCAAGCGCTCAGCACTACTTGAGCAACTCAAACAACAAGAACAAAGTATTTCTGCGGCTGGTCGTAGCCTACATGAGACTCAAAACCAGCTAAAACAATTAGATAAAGAAATTGTTTCCTTAAATAGCAATATCAAGCAGCTACAAACCAAAAAACAACAACAAGAGAAATTATTAGCTGACCAACTAGATGCGGCCTTTCGGTTAGGTAAACACCAAGGGTTAACCCTAATGTTCAAAGGTGAAGAAGGCCAACGAGAAGAACGTATTTTGGCCTATTACAGCTATTTAAATCAGGCGCGTGAAAAAAATATTGTTGCTTTAGAAGAAACCACTAAAGAATTACAAGAACAAAAAGAACTCGAACAAAAAAAACAAGCCGAACAAAAAACAACGCTGGCACGCCAACAACAAGAAAAGCGTAAGCTGGATAACGCACGCGCTTCGCGGCAAAAAACCCTAAATGCCCTTGAAAGTACATTAAAAGAAGACCAAAAAAATCTTGCTGTTCTAAAACAAAACGAAGCGAGATTACGCGATAAGATTGCCCGCGCTGAACGTGAAGCCAAAGCCCGAGCAGAGCGAGAAGCCAAAGAAGCGGCACGTATTCGCGTGCAAGTGGCTGAAAAAGAACGGCAAGCCAAACAGAAAGGCTCAACCTATAAACCATCTGAAAGTGAACGCTCACTGATGTCACGTACAGGTGGTTTAGGGCGCCCTGCTGGGCAAGCTATTTGGCCTGTTCGCGGCTCATTACTCCATAACTATGGGGATGTCATTTCCAGCGAGTTACGTTGGAAAGGCATGGTTATCGCGGCTAATGAAGGAACCCAAGTCAAAGCTATCGCCGATGGGCGCGTGCTACTGGCTGACTGGTTACAAGGCTATGGGCTAGTTGTCGTCGTTGAACACGGTAAAGGCGATATGAGCCTCTATGGCTATAACCAGAGCGCCTTAGTGAATGTCGGCCAAGAGGTTAGAGCAGGGCAGCCGATCGCCTTAGTGGGTAGCAGTGGCGGCCAAGAGCGACCAGCACTCTATTTTGAAATCCGCAGACAAGGTAAAACCGTAAACCCACGTCCATGGTTAGGCCGATAAATATAGTTAGGGCGATAAATTTTAAATTCAATTAATTAGGATAACGTTATGCTGAAGCACTTACCCGTTCGACCACTCATTGTTTTGTCATTATTAATGATGTGTCTACCGGTGAGTGCGGCAAAATTGGCGATTGTGATTGATGATTTTGGTTATCGCGTTAAAGAAGACAACCAAATTCTAGCGTTATCCCCTGCGGTAACTATTGCAATTTTACCGAGCTCTCCCCATGGCCGTGAAGTCGCAGAAAAAGCCCATCAGCAAGGGCGCGATATTCTCATCCATATGCCAATGAAACCATTGAGCAAACAACCGCTAGAGAAAGACACATTAGCTCCATCAATGAGTGCAGAGGAAATTGACCGTATTATTAAAAATGCGATAACCCGAGTTCCTTATGCAAAAGGGATGAATAACCATATGGGGAGCGAGATGACATCAAGCTTACCCGGTATGCAGAACGTGATGCGCAGCCTGTCAAAGTCAAACTTGTTTTTCCTCGATAGCGTAACCATTGGGAATACCCAAGCAGGTAATGCCGCCAAAGAATACGGCGTTCCCACGTTACGTCGCCATATTTTTATTGATAACCACCAATCGGAAGAAGAAACGCGCACTCAATTGAATAAAGCCGTTGCCTATGCGCGCAAACACGGTAGTGCGGTAGCAATTGGCCATCCACACCCATCTACCGTACGCGCCTTACAAAAATACCTTGCCCAACTCCCTGCTGATGTCGAGTTAGTGGCCATTAGTGCTCTGCTTAGCCCTCAATCTTCAACTAAACAACCAACATCATTAAGAATGTTATCTGAAGAAGCGAAAAAGACACCGACACAACCGCAAACTAAGCAAGCAGTACAAGATGAAATAAAAACACCACCAACCAAAGATGCTACTGTTGTGCAACCCGAAGCGGCTAGCCAACCAGAAAATGTGATTATTCCGCAAGAACTCGGTATATGTGAGTTTACATTACCGCCTTCTAAGCCACAGGGGATTGATTTTATTATGTTTGTGGTTGAGAGTATTTATAACGATAAGGCTTTACAACCTTTGTTGGTACAGGGCGATAGAGCCCAAAAGCGCCCGCTTTTCAAGCAACAGCAGTAGATCATTTTCGGTTCCCCTTCTTGGTTCAAAAAAGCCAAAAAGGGGAATCGAGATAATTAATTTAATCCCAGTTTAAAATCACTTTACCAGATTGGCCTGAACGCATGATATCAAAGCCTTTTTGGAACTCATCAATCGAGAATTGATGGGTAATTATCGGTGATAAATCCAAACCAGATTGAATGAGTGTCGCCATTTTATACCATGTTTCAAACATCTCACGGCCGTAAATTCCTTTAATAAACAGACCCTTGAATATTACCTGGCTCCAATCTGTTGCCATCGAAGCAGGGGGAATTCCTAATAGTGCAATTCTGCCACCGTGGTTCATGGTGTCTAACATGGTCTGGAAAGCTGCTGGTGAACCAGAAACTTCCAGTGCAACATCAAAACCTTCTTTCATCCCCAACTCAGTCATCACGTCTTTTAAATTTTCACGACTAACGTTCACTGCACGGGAAACACCCATTTTTTTCGCCAATTCAAGTCGATAGTCATTCACATCCGTGATAACAACATGACGGGCCCCCACATGTCGGCACACTGCAGCCGCCATGATACCTATAGGGCCAGCACCTGAAACCAGCACATCTTCCCCCACTAAATCAAAGGAAAGAGCCGTATGAACTGCGTTGCCAAATGGGTCAAAAATAGCCGCTATTTCATCAGGGATATTATCGGGAATTTTAAAAGCATTAAATGCAGGGATCACCAGATATTCAGCAAAACACCCTTCTCGGTTAACCCCCACCCCAATCGTATTGCGGCAAAGATGAGTACGGCCACCACGGCAGTTTCGGCAGTGGCCGCAAGTAATATGCCCTTCCCCTGACACTCGGTCACCAATTTTAAAGCCTTTGACTTCCTGCCCAATCGCAACAATTTCCCCTATATATTCATGACCGACAACCATTGGGACAGGAATGGTTTTCTGCGACCATTCATCCCAGTTATAGATATGTACATCCGTACCGCAAATCGCAGTTTTACGAATTTTGATCATCACATCATTGTGCCCGAGTTCCGGTTTCGGAACATCTGTCATCCATATACCTGGTTCAGCTTTCAGTTTGGACAGTGCTTTCATAAAAGACCTTTTATTTGATTATTTTTAGTTTTCTACCAATGCGGGTGAATGCTTCAACAGCGTGTAAAATATCCTCCTCACTATGTGCTGCAGACATCTGAGTACGAATACGTGCCTGGCCTTGTGGTACAACAGGGTAGAAAAAGCCCGTGACATAAATACCTTCATCGAGTAGCTCTTTCGCAAAAATTTGGGCGAGTTTGGCATCACCTAACATGACAGGGATGATGGCGTGGTCAGCGCCAGCGAGGGTGAAACCCGCTGTGGTCATTTTTTCTCTAAATAACACGGCATTACGCCATAATTTTTCACGTAATGAATGGCCTTCTTTCATCATATCAATCACTTTGATTGATGCGGCAACAATCGCAGGGGCGAGAGAATTCGAAAACAAATAAGGACGAGAACGCTGACGCAGCCATTCAACGACCTCTTTTTTCGCTGCCGTATAACCACCAGATGCGCCGCCAAGGGCTTTACCTAATGTCCCCGTGATAATATCGATACGCCCCATCACATCGCAGTACTCATGGCTACCACGACCATTTTCCCCAACAAAACCAACAGCATGTGAGTCATCTACCATCACCAACGCTTGGTATTCATCCGCAAGGTCACAAATGGATTTTAAATCAGCGATAACGCCATCCATTGAGAACACGCCATCTGTGGCAATTAAAATATGGCGAGCTCCTGCTGTTTTGGCTTCCTCTAAACGTGCTTTCAATTCCACCATATTATTATTGCTGTAGCGGTAGCGTTTTGCCTTGCTTAGCCTGACCCCATCAATAATGGATGCATGATTTAATGCATCTGAAATAATCGCATCTTCCGGCCCTAACAAGGTTTCAAATAGCCCACCATTTGCATCAAAACAGGATGAATAGAGAATCGCATCTTCCATGCCCAGAAAATCTGCCAATTTGCGCTCTAAAACTTTGTGGCTGTCTTGCGTTCCACAAATAAAGCGTACAGACGCCATACCAAAACCATAGCTATCCATTCCCCGTTTAGCGGCTTCGATGAGCGCGGAATGGTTAGCAAGACCAAGGTAATTATTTGCACAGAAATTAATAACCCGCTGGCCACCTACAATTTCAATGTCAGCATCTTGTGAAGTCGTAATAATACGTTCATTTTTAAATAATCCATCGGCTTCAATTTGTACCAATTGTTCTTGAATCTGCTGATAAAATCTTTTTGACATGATTTCTTCCTGAATAGTTTCTATTAATAGAGTTTAATAATAGTCTCTATGTGTGGCGATATTCACAGCATAAATAAGTCAAGTTTGTAGCCAAGATCACGATATTTACCTTGTTCTCATTTAAGTGTCAGCTCAATTCTCTTCTATCAATGCTACCGTCTGCGCCAAGAGATGTTATTATAGTCACCAATTACGATTCTATTTTCTTAACCCATTTGAGGTATACCCAATGATCATAGTCACTGGTGGAGCTGGTTTTATTGGCAGCAATATTATTAAAGCCCTAAACGCAATCGGCCGTACAGATATCTTAGTCGTTGATAATCTGAAAGACGGCACTAAATTCGCTAACCTTGTTGACCTTGATATTGCGGATTATGCAGATAAAGAAGATTTTATTGGCAGCATCATTGCGGGTGATGATTTCGGCGATGTCGATGCGGTATTCCATGAAGGCGCTTGCTCGTCAACCACTGAATGGGATGGTAAATATATGATGGACAATAACTACCAGTACTCGAAAGAGCTACTGCACTATTGTCTAGACCGTGAAATCCCGTTCTTATACGCTTCTTCCGCAGCAACTTATGGCGGCCGCAGTGATAACTTTATTGAAGAACGCCAATTCGAAAAACCATTGAATGTCTATGGTTACTCAAAATTCCAATTTGACCAATATGTACGTGAAATTCTGCCAGAAGCGGACTCACAAGTCTGTGGTTTCCGCTATTTCAATGTCTATGGGCCAAATGAAGACCATAAAGGCAGCATGGCAAGCGTTGCTTATCACTTAAATAAACAAATTAATGAAGGGCAAAACCCAAAACTGTTCGAAGGTAGCGATACTTTCCGTCGTGACTTTATTTATGTAGGTGATGTGGCTGCGGTCAATTTATGGTTCTGGGAAAATAATGTTTCCGGTATTTTTAACTGTGGTACAGGACGTGCGGAATCTTTCCAAGCTGTTGCTGATGCTGTTACTGAATTCCACAAAGATAAAAATGTAGCCATCGAATACATTGAGTTCCCTGAAAAATTAAAAGGTCGTTACCAAAGCTTCACACAAGCTGACCTCACTAAGCTACGTGCCGCTGGCTATACTGCACCATTTAAAACGGTTGCAGAAGGTGTCACCGAATATATGCACTTGCTCAATAAAGACGCGTAACGCTTATTTCTGAAAAATCATTTATGAAAATATTGGTGATCGGCCCTTCATGGGTAGGGGATATGATGATGTCACAAAGCCTTTATCGCACGATCAAGGCTTTACATCCCCATGCACAGATTGACGTGATGGCGCCACAATGGTGCCGTCCTTTACTCGCCAAAATGCCTGAAGTTAGCGAAGCCATTCCTATGCCTCTTGGGCATGGTACACTGGAAATTAGTGAACGTCGTCGATTAGGCCAAAGTTTACAGGCAAATGGCTATGACCAAGCGATTGTGCTACCCAATTCCTTAAAGTCTGCACTTGTGCCTTTCTTCGCAAAAATCCCCAAAAGAACGGGATGGCGTGGTGAAATGCGCTATGGTCTACTCAATGATATTCGCCCACTCAATAAAGACGCTTTTCCTTTAATGGTGCAGCGGTATGTTGCGCTTGCTTATGATAAGCAAACTATTCGATCAGCTGCTGATATTCCGACACCCATTTTACCGCCTAAACTGGTGACTATACCGCAAGAAGTTACTGAGACTCTGCAAACCTTTGGGGTTGATGGTTCTCGCCCTGTTATTGGTTTTTGCCCAGGCGCAGAATTTGGGCCCGCCAAACGTTGGCCCCACTACCACTACGCTTCTCTTGCTCAAACACTCATTAGCCAAAAAGGCTATCAAGTGCTGCTATTTGGTTCACAAAAAGACCACGAAGCGGGTGAAGCCATTCGTTTAGAGCTGACCGATGATGCTAAATTGCATTGCCATAATTTTTCAGGGAAAACATCTTTAGAACAAGCTGTTAATCTAATCGATGCCTGTACTGCAGTTGTCAGTAATGACTCTGGTTTGATGCATGTCGCGGCAGCGCTAGGTAAACCTCTTGTCGCCTTATATGGCCCAAGTAGCCCTGACTTTACACCGCCATTATCAGATAAAGCAGAAGTGATCCGCCTAATTACGGGGTACCACAAAGTGCGTAAAGGTGACGGTGAAAGTGGTTATCACCAAAGTTTGATTGATATCCAACCCCAATTAGTTATCGATGCGTTAGCTCGGTTAAATATAGGTATTGAATGATGAGAGTATTATTAGTCAAGACATCTTCAATGGGAGATGTTTTACACTCATTACCTGCGCTGACCGATGCACAACAAGCCATACCCGATATCCAGTTCGATTGGGTCGTTGAAGAAGGCTTTGCACAAATTCCAACATGGCATAGTGCCGTTAACCAAGTGATCCCTGTGGCCATTCGTCGCTGGCGTAAAAATTGGTTTTCTGTACCGATCAGAGCCGAACGTGCAGAATTTTGCAAGAAATTACAAGCAACTCATTATGACGCAATCATTGATGCGCAAGGGTTATTGAAGAGCGCCTTTCTTGTCACCCGCTTAGCTCATGGCGATAAACATGGCTATGACCGCCATAGTATTCGCGAACCATTAGCCAGCTTCTTTTATGACCATCGTTACGCAATTAGTAAGCAACAACATGCCGTTGAACGTATTCGCCAGTTATTTGCCAAAAGTCTTGGTTACGCCTGCCCAACACAGCAAGGCGATTACGCAATTGCTCGACACTTTTTACAGTCAGAAGAAGAGCATCAAAGCCCTTATGTCATTTTCCTGCACTCAACTACTCGTGATGATAAGCACTGGCCTGAAAAAAATTGGCGAGAACTCATCGGGCTAATGGCTGGGAGTGGTATCAAAATCAAATTACCGTGGGGAGCACCTCATGAGCAACAGCGCGCAGAGCGATTAGCAAAAGACTTTGATTTTGTAGAGGTTTTACCTAAACTTACTTTAGCCGAAGTTGCACAGCAAATTGCTAATGCTAAAGCCGTGGTTTCTGTCGATACTGGGCTTAGCCATTTAACCGCCGCGCTTGATAAACCCAATTTTACCCTGTTTGGCCCCACTGACCCCGGCTTGATTGGAGGATATGGGCAAGGGCAGCATGAAATTAAGTCAGTTGATAATTCAATGACAAGTATTAGTGCTGACGAAGTTTATCAGCAACTAATTGACACGATAAAATAAACGGTTAGCGTTTGAATATAAAGTAACCGTTTATTTATATCAGCTTACTATGCCCTATTTCATATTCTCTGGCGCAATAAACCCAAAGCACATAGTTTCAGGTTCTGCATCTGGCTCAGAACGATAAATCACATCTTCTTTTTCTATCGTAAACTGTGGCCAGAACTTACGAACCTTAGCGAAGTTTTCATGGGCACAATCATCGTATTTTTTACCCAGTAATAAAGCTCCATGTTGACGAATTTCAGCTTCCGTAATCTCACGGTTATACACATTCGGTGGCATATGCTTTTCCATAGACCAAGGCTGAATGACATGTGGCCTGTCCTTGCCATAAATAATAAACCATTGATACTGATTATCTTCGCCACCGACATATTTTACAGGTGTGTTATAACGTTCATGCCAACGCTGTTCCCCATCTGCAATTAAGGTTTTAACACCAATAAATTTTTGCCCCGCCCCACGAATATTCGCAGCCTGAACGGTAATATAACCAACTACCACTAAAACACCAAAAATTGCAAAACCCACTAATGACTTCTTAAACGGTTTTCTTGGCATTTCTATTATTGAGCCAACAAATAGCGGTGCGCTGATAGCCATAAATGGCTGCAGCCATTCAGTTATTCGACCACCATCGTGGAAAGAGAACCAGCCATATATCACCACTAATGGAAATAAAATAATGAAGTTAGCCATGCGGTTAGGCAAAGCTTTAGGCCACCCTAGCTTTCCACCACAGCTATAAACGACAATCGCCGCAATCACTAATGGGTAAAACACGCTTAGTGCCGCTTGTGTGGTGTGAAGATTAAACCCAGGGTCGATTTGTGAATCCACCCATTTGAAAGCCGAAAAGTCCGTTGCCATCAACCAAAAGAAATTTGGCAATACCAAAGCAAACCACAATGCAATCGCAAGGTAAAAAACAGGATGACGGTAACTTTGGCGAACTTGTTTCACAAATATAGTTAACAAGAAAACAGACCCAACTAGCGCCAATGTTGAATATTTTCCCATTGTTGCAAGGCCTGCAAATAAGGCAAATGGTAACCACCATACTGGGTTATCATCAACCGCACGTAAAAAGAAATAAATAACCCAAGGCCATAATGTCACTAGAATATAGTTATCATTATAAGGAATGATATCGAAATTAATGACACCCGATAAATTCAACATTAGCATTGCAAACCAAGCGAAATCGCGACGCCCAGTTAAACGGAAGGCTAGTTTCCATACCCCAAGTAAGCCAAATGCAATACCCACAAAATGGCTAAAATACCAATAAAAGCTATAGGGGATATCGAGGTAAATTGCAGGCCACATCATTACGCCAACAAACCATGGGTTTTTAGGTGATCCCCACTCCCCATTCATTCCCCAATTCACTGCCTCTACTGTGTCATAAGGTACAGTAGGGTCGAAATAAAAACTCGCTAAGATCCAAACTATGGCATAGCTTATGACCCATACATAAACATATTTATTTGAAATTGATTGATTAATGGCTGGCATATAGTCTTAGAAAGATAAGCAAAAGTTCCAACATTCCATTTGGATACTACCCTAATAGTAATAAACCAAATCGAATGACTCTATAATAAACGAGGCAGTGTACTATAGTTTAAATGCAATGCTAGGATGTGCCAGAAAATATTCACAATCTATTGTTGTAATGTTCAAGTTAATATTCAAAAAAAGACATTACTTGGGATTATTGCTCTCGCGGGGGCAAATAGGGCTGCAATAGTTTTAATAATCTTTGAAGGGCACCTTGGTTCTCATGAAGAACTTCGGCGGCATGACGTCCATAATATAACCGGTAATCTTCATCAGAAAGCAAACTCGTCACGGCTTGAGCCATAGATTCACTGTCTGTCACCGTAATTAAGCCATCTGCTTGAGTCAGTTTTCCGCAAATATCTTTAAAATTAAATGTGTGAGGCCCCATTAACACAGGTAGCGCATGGGCTGCTGCTTCGAGTGGGTTATGCCCCCCAGTTTCGACCAAGCTTCCCCCAACAAAGGCAATATCCGCAATTCCATATAGCAACATCAATTCGCCCATGGTATCGCCAATCACCACTTGGACATCTGCAGTAGGGATCGTATTGGCACTACGACGAATAAACGTTAAACCAGCTTTTTGAGTTAGTTCTTCCGCTTTTGCAAAGCGTTCAGGGTGACGCGGTACTAAAATTAATAATAGATCAGGAAATCGTTTTAATAACTGTTGATGTGTTTCTAAAACAATGGCTTCCTCACCCTCATGAGTGCTGGTCGCTATCCAAACTGGGCGATGTGCTGCCCATTGGCGGCGTAAAGTTATTGCCCTGACAGCTAATTCAGGCGTCACTGAGATATCAAACTTCAAGCTCCCCGTTACACTCAATTGCATCCGCCGTAACCCTAATTGAACGAAGCGTTCACCATCTTCCTGATGTTGTGCTGCGACCATAGTGACATTACGTAGCATACGTTTCACAAAGCTACCGAGCTTTTGATACCCAGCAGCAGAGCGCTCAGAAAGTCTCGCATTTGCAATAACCAATGGAATTTTACGTTTATACAATTGGTTAATCATGTTTGGCCATAATTCAGTTTCCATAATGATCACAAGTTTTGGGTCGACTTGTTTCAGGAAACGACGCATAGAACCAGGGAGGTCATAAGGTAAATAGACGTGGTCAACATCATCGCCAAATGCAGAAAGAACACGCTCTGAGCCAGTTGGCGTCATTGTTGTTACTGTAATTGGCAGAGACGGATAGTGATGGCGAAGTGCACGGACTAGTGGAACGGCTGCAAGAGTTTCCCCGACAGAAACTGAATGTAATAAAATGCCTTGAGGTTTTACTTTTCCTGCACAAAAGCCGTAACGTTCGCCCCAACGTTTACGATACGCAGGCGCTTTACGGCTGCGCAGCAATAGGCGAACCCATATAAATGGCTGGATAAGATAAAGAAGTACCTGATATAAACGCAGCAATAACATTCGATCTGATTCACTTACCAAAATTGGCGCTATCTTACCATAAAGCTCAGATAAAAGTGTGCAGAATATGCACCTAAAAATAGCAGTAAAATCTTATCTACAGTTGCAACCATGCTAGATAGCCGATAATGTTAGCGCTTATTCATGCTATTTTTTCGAATAGAAAATACAAACAACGAGATACTATCGCCATGAAACATAAGGCTATTTACCCTGGTACGTTTGACCCTGTGACATCAGGACATGTTGATATTGTTACCCGAGCAGCAGCAATGTTTGACCATGTCTTGTTGGCTATTGCAAATAGCCAACGAAAAAACCCGATGTTTTCCCTTGATGAGCGCGTTGCCCTTGCTAAAGAGGTGACTTCTCACCTTGATAATGTTGAAGTTGTTGGGTTTTCTGAATTGATGGCTAATTTTGCACAAAAAAATGGCGCTAATATTCTTATTCGTGGCGTTCGTTCTGTGGCTGATTTCGAATATGAGTGGCAATTAGCGAATATGAACCGCCATTTTGTTCCTGACTTGGAAACCGTATTTTTATTACCATCGCAAAGTTTGTCCTTTGTTTCTTCTTCTTTAATCAAAGATGTTGCCCTTCACGATGGTGATATTTCGTCTTTCCTACCCCCAGTGGTTGCTGAGGCAATGCTAAAGAAACTCAATAAAAAATAGCAAAAGCGCACTATTTTTGACACTGCGGACAAAAGAAAGTACTGCGTTGCCCCTGTTTAATGCTTTCTATTGGCGTACCACACATTGAGCAGGGTTCCCCCTTTTTCCCATAGACAAACAATTCTTGGGCAAAGTAACCCGGCTTACCATCCGACTGTAAAAAATCTTTTAGTGTCGTGCCGCCTTGCTCAATGGAGCGTTGTAACACCTTTTTGATCTGTTGCACGAGTTCAGTAATTTCAGCCAATGTTAATGTATTAGTGATTTTTTCAGGTGATATTTTCGTCGCAAATAATGCTTCATTGGCATAAATATTACCCACACCAACAACCACTTTGTTATCCATTAACCACGGCTTAACGGCCACTTTTTTCTTTTGCGCTAATTCATAAAGATATTGGGGATTAAAGGCATCTGATAATGGCTCAGGTCCTAAGTGTGCAAGTACCGAACTGTTTTCTAAATCATCACACCAGAGCCATGCGCCAAAACGACGAGGGTCCGTATAGCGCAGCACTTTGCCATCTCGCATAACTAAATCCACATGGTCATGTTTTTCTTCAGGTAATTCTTCGGTCAAAATACGCACACTACCAGACATTCCCAAATGAACAATAATCCAACCTGTTTGCAATTCAATCAGTAGATATTTGGCCCGACGTTGGACACTCAGAACCGCTTCATCTGATAAGCTTTTAATTTGTTCACTGACCGGCCAACGTAATCGACTGTTGCGTACAACTGCATAAGAGATTGTATTTCCGACTAAATGTGGCTCTATTCCACGGCGGCTGGTTTCAACTTCTGGTAGTTCTGGCATATATAAACTCACATTTCTTGCTTAGGGATACCATTTTGCAATCACCCTCATGAGCTCATCTTTAACAATTTCCCAAGTGAAATTATCATAAGCATGTTTTTTGGCATGATAGGCTATGTCTTGGCTATTTGGGTGCTCTAACGCACTAGTAATATCTTCAGCCATACTTAAAGGCGAAAGTGGCTCCCTGAAAATAAACCCAGTTTCATTATGTGAAATAAATTCCACCATTGCTCCTCACTGGCTCGCTATCACAGGGCGCCCGGAAGCCATCGCCTCTAATGCGACCATACAAAATGGCTCTGGGGCGATGGAAGGTACAGCAACCACATCCGCAAGAGAATAATAGTGTCGGATCTTTTCAGGATGAACACCACCTAAGAAAATACATTGTTCATCCAAATTTTTTGCATAATCTTTTACTTCATCTTGATATTGCGCTAATTCACCTTTTAACGCGGCATTTGGGTCACCCACAATGACGAGCTTATAACGAGGGCCTTTTTTAAAGAAAGTCTCGCACGCCTGCATTAATTCAAGTAATCCTTTATCCCTAGCGATTCGGCCAGCGAATAAAACTATTTTATCTTCTGCTGTTAGCCCAAAATCCTCACGTTTGACCTCAGGAGGCTGAGCATAAATTTCACCATCAAACCCATTACGGACCACTTCAATAAGCGCATTTGGTAAACGTTCTCTGTACCAGTTTTTCATAAAATGACTTGGCACAATGATTTTTATGTCTTCAGGGACATCTTTAGGCTCATACAAATTATGCATGTGTAACACAACGTTATTATGCCCTTCTTTCTTAATTATTTTTTTGAAGGATTTAATATGATTGTGAACAAAAATAACGCTTTCATTCGGATTTGGCGAAAATTGATGTTTAATTTTGACAATTCTATCTGCATAAGAATATGGATCTAATCTTGTCCATTTCTTAAATAGCCTTGTATACACTTTTCCAAACTTAATACGCTTAATTTCACAATACTTATTAACAACAGAATGAGCACTATACCCATCATTTCGTATACAAACGATTCGGTTTTCAATGTCTAATCGTTTGGCGACATTGTACATCCACGATTCAATTGCTGCCGCACTTTTAGGCGGTATAGAAAATATAGGAGAAACTGTTAAGATAATTTTATTAATCATCATATTATTTTCTTTTTTTTGCGTATTTTTCAAACAAATAGCAAATGCCCGACAAAATACCTGATAAATACGCACCCCGCTTTAATAGGTGTTTATATTCCTTTTTCCTTTCAACAAATTTAGTGGCATGTTTTAAATCATCCTTTGTCCAAGGTGATTGTGCTAATGCTTTATAAAAAGACTGAGAAGAAGGATAATTCGCCCATGTGTGCCAAGGTTTACTCACACCAGTGTAATGAATTAAAACCGTTTCGGGTGTAATAATGGTTTGGTATTTTTGATGTGTTCGGTCATACAGCTCATTTTTTAGGGTGTAAACTGTATTAAATTTTTTATTAAGCAGTATCAGGTCATTTCTTAAAATAAGGTTTAATACATCTTGATCAGGGTATTTAAACCGTTGTTTCGCATTTTTTGCAGACAATAACTCAAAACATTGCTGAGTAACTCGTTTTTCATGCCACTTCTTTAAATTCACAAACATAACACCCGAGTTAAAATAGGTCTCAGCTAACTGTGGTGTGTGTAGTCGCGTTTCACTTTTTGTTCTTACACCGATGTCATCAGCAATAACACCACAAACTTTGTCTTCAATTAAATTGGCTGCCAAATCTAATTGACCATCACAGATAACATCCGCATCTAAATATAAGGCAACATCATAATCTTTCGAAAGATAATCTAAAGCAACTAACCGAAAATACATCGCTGAGGACCAAACATCAGAAGCCGGCAATGTTTTTAATAATTGATTATCCAATTCATAAACATGAAATTCAGCTAGAAACTGATGAGAAATAACCTTCAATTTCTCTAAAAAGCTAGGGCTGACTTTATCTAAAAAATAATGAAATCTGAAGAACGTATTTGGGTTATTAATAAGTAAAGAGACCGCTGAAACACCCGCACCAAACTGATAGTTTTCATCCGAACCATAAATAACATCAAGACATGGTAAAGAGGTATTACTAGCATTAGCCCCCTCATTTAGCAGATATTTATTTGTTATCAGGTTATTCATGACACACTCTCTTCTGCTTGGTTGAACTATGCCCCATCATGGCGATTAAAAACCCCAAAAGAATACCTAAGGGTTTAAGGTCCACTTGTTCAAACATTCCACGAACCAGATAAAAGCCAATAAGACTTAACAACAATGCAATGAAGGCAAAGTAAATTTCCGGTTCTTCAGACCTATTTTTAATCCCTTGCATTGAGGAATAGCACATTGACAAAAATACCGCACTAAATATCGCTAACCCTACAATACCCGCACCAAACCAAATATAAAGCCAAATATTATGGGGCCCAATAGATCGCTTAAATTTCCATTCCGAATGATTTTTTACAACACTATTGTACTTTTCATGATAGATTTTATCGCCAAAACCATACCCGATAACTGGATTTTCCAGTATAAGCTCAAAAGCGGTTCCTTGGGTTCCATTAGCATAACGGTAAGAACTGTCTGTCTGCTCCAGCTTATAAAATAATTGTTTACTTGTATCAGGATAAATTAGCTTAATAGAAATAAGTGAAATTACCGAAAGGCATAATACAACCCCAATTAGCTTCCAAGGTCGTTTGAAACATAAAAATAATAACCCAGCGGCTGCAACTGCAACCCATGCCCCCCGAGCTAGCGTTCCAAGCAAAACAAACAGAAATACAATACTTAAAATATAGAAATAAATAATTTTAGATTTAGGCAATAAATACCAAAGAATAGGAAGTATTGGAAAGAAAAAAACTAACGCATCCGAAACATGCCTAAAATCATAGGTAGTAAACGGCAAGATACCCTGCTGATAAGCTATATAGTAGCGGTATAACTCAACAAGTAAAACTAAGGCTAACGATGCAGTAAAACTCGTTAATAATAGTTTTGAAATATCTTTTAGGCTTTCTCTATATAAAATAATCGGCAATAAAAGAGATAAACTTAGTATTCCATAATTTAATAAATTATTGTTGAGGGTCTTAATCGATACACTTGGTATATCTGAATAAGTTACTGATATATAAAGAAATACAGAAAAAGCACCAACCAAATATAATAGCTTATTATTTAATTTTTCCAACACTTTTTTTGTATCTAAAGATAGATAAACCAAAGATGTCGCTATCATCAAATAGAACAGAATATGCTTATATCTCGTTACATTTTCCACAAAAAAAAGAACAACAAAAATTAGTACCAAAGTCTTGTTATACTTTGAGAGAATACTTTCATTTCTTTCTAAAAAAGACATAACTTACCCAATTATTATTTAATTTAGTTTGACCCAGAAATACTGAAGATTATTTTTTATCCCAGAGAAAACCTTTCCTTGGTTAAACATATGCTTCGCACAATAACGCAAATGATTACTGCTTTTAGCCTTCAGTAACGGAATATCTTTCCAAGGCGATGCGTCCTTTGCACTAATAAAGGGTTGAGCTGTTGGATAATTCGCCCACTCATGCCAAGGCTTAGTTGGGCCAATATAATGAATCAATACCGTTTCAGGCGTGATTGGGTTTTCTTTTTTGCCTTTTTGCAGCTCATAATTGATGCTGTATTGAGTGTTATATTTGCCATCAAGGTAAATGACTTTCCCTGTTAATAGCATATTTAAAATGTCTTGGTCTAAATAGGATAATTTTGCTTTCACAGCATCTTGGGAAAGTAAATCCATTGCTTTAGTTGAGATATCAAATTTTGACCAATTCACTAAATTTAAAACTAAAAACCCTGCATTAAAATACCCCGAAGCAATACTTGGGACTCCTAGAGCATCAGCTCTTTTTTGCCACCAATTGCGATCCCTTTCAGGCACAACAGCAGCGATTTCATCATCTTTAAATTGAATATTTAGCAATGGCTGCAGCGTTCCTTGGCACATAATATCTGCATCCATATAGATCATTCTATTTAACTGGTTTGAAAAGTAGTCCGCAATAATAAACCTAAAATAAGTTGCATATGACCAATTTTTGGTACTTGGAAGCGATTTAAGCTGCTCACAGTCAACTAAATAAACTTTAATACTCGTCTTATATTGCTCAGCGAGCTGTTTAAATAATTTATTTTGCTCATCATCAAAATAGTCAGTAAATACATGAAATGAAAAAGAGATATCAGGATTGGTTTTCAATAAAGAAGCAATCGAGATCCCACAACCATATAGAAAATTACGGTCAATCCCATAGGAAATATGTAAGCTATCATTATTAACAATCGCATCAGATGACGATAAATCAATTTGTTGTGTAACCGCATTTTCTTTATTGAAGAACATTTATATCTCTCTTCTTTCTTTGACTTACAATGACTTTCTAATTGTACGTTCTTTAATTTGTGCAGCTTTGCTTTCCGCTTTAGCGATCAATGACGCTTCCTGTTGCAGAATATCTCGTAGCGATAAGCCAAAGTAGACTTTCATAAAACGAAGAACATCACGCTGAGTGAGCCCAATATTTAATGATGAATAATATAAACCAATTAAGTCTTTATTTCGCCAACGAATTGGAACAGAATTTCTGAGTTGTGCTCTGTGCAAATCAATAACCGATATTTTTAGCTGTTCTTCATTTCCCGTAAATGGCAAATGCAGTAAAAAATGGCAAATATAACAATCACGATGGTTAATACCCGTTGCGTGCATTTTACGCACCATTTTCGCGACCCGACGAATAATCATTTGCTTGGTACTGAAAGTTGGCGGGTTATCTAACCAATTTGCACAATAATCCTCCAAACTCACCGTCGGGGTCAAATCTTCAGTAATAATAAAGGAGTGGCGACGAAGAGGATTAACCCCTTTTTGCCCGAAAGCTCGGCCATTCATAGTATCTACCCCCACTTGGGTAAGTTGATGAATAGCATTCCACTCTCTATCAGCCCCTAATACCGGCAACCGAAAAGATAATAAGTTTTTAAGGACTTCTTTCAGTGTAGTCCCATAATGAATTTTTATAAAATAGCTACGCCCTTCAAGTTCAAAGCGCAGCGTTTTACGTGTCTCTAACGCACGAAAAACTTCACCTTGTAACTTATCAGCTTCGATAAAGGGATCTTTATTTTTCCACAACTCGCTAAAAGGGGTTTTTAACTCAATCATTTGCTTCCCCCTAAAATAATATCTGCGGCTTTTTCTGGTAAACTATACAAATCTTCTGTATCCGCAAAATAGCACGCATTACTTGCCCATTGTGCTAATTGAGCCGGATTTTTTAAACTATTTTCTAAAGCCAAGTTTAAAACGGTTTGTTCAAAAGGTTCATTTACCACAATACCGCATTGAGCTTGGCTAATAAATGAAGCATATCCACACACTTCTGTGACAATAATCGGTAAACCTGCAGTAATCGCTTCTAATAACACGATACCTGCAGCTTCTTGATAGGCCGGATGCATTAATATATCGGCTGCTGCCATTAATTCGGCAATATCATTACGTCCGCTAAAGAAAGAGACTTGTGAGCCGATTCCCAGTGTTTTCGCTAACTGCTGGTATTTCACCGGTTTATCTTGGCCAACTACCATCAATAACGTGTTTTTCTTAATGTCTTCGGGCAATGCCGCAATGGCTTTTATGGTCCGGTCAACACCTTTACGTTTGAAGTCAGAGCCTACCTGCAATACTAAAAATGCAGATTCAGGTATTTGATTTTTTTCACGATAAACTCTTTTGGCGTCAGCAATTTGTTTATCATATTTTCTATCTTGGGCAATACCGGGAGGTAGCATATGAAAACGCTCATTTTCAGTTCCATAATGCTTTTTAAAATGACTAATTTGATGTGGCGTTAACATTAATAGCTGTGTCGGTTTCCCCACTGCAAAAACCGCTTTTTCAAATGCGGCATAGTGTTTATAGCGAGGTGTCAGCTTATACAAAAACCCTTTTTCTTCAGCGACTTTTTGTGCATAACAGACATCAGCTGCATAATAAACATCCAACCCTGGCATTTTATTGAAACCAATTATCCGCTCAGCAGGGTGCCGCTTTAAATGAGCTAACACCCAGTCACAATATTGTGCATTTCGCCCATGATTCGTCTTTGAAGTTACCGGCACGATAATAATTTCAAAACCACTAGGCTTATCACCTTCCCATGATTGGGTATAAACACGGACGTGATGACCACGTGACTGGCATTCAGTTGCAATACGTAGGAAATCCCGCTGTAACCCACCAAACGGAAAGTATTTATATAAGCAAAATGCCAGATTCATGTTAATACCTTGTCATCATAGAGCGAATATTCATCGGCAACATTTTCTCTGTTGCTTTAATTACATCAGAAGCTGGAATAATGGATAAATACTTTTTATCACGATCTAGCTCTTCTCTCGGTGGCATAGTTTCATAATCACCCGCCCAAAACTGAACGACATTATCGCTCCAAGGCCGCCAAAAAATATGATTTGTCGCACCGAAAAGGCACACTATTGGCGTTTTAACTGCAGCAGCAATGTGCATTGGTGCCGAATCAACACCAATAAATAAAGCGGCATGAGCAATCAATGCACCTAGCTCAGGAAATGAAGTTTTCCCTGCAAGCTCAGTAACGGGCTTTGTTTGGCAGCCATTTGCAATATCACTGATACATTCCAAATCTTCTTTACTCGGCCCCGAAGTTAAAACCACTTGATAACCACGAGACTGCAATGCATCAATGACGGCTGAGAATTTTTCATTATCCCAACACTTAAAAGCTTGGCGCGCTGTTGGTTGGATGACGACATAGCTGCTATGGACACCAAGGCTTAATAACCTTTCATCAATATTTTTCCAATCCTGCTCTGAATAAGACATAGTTAGATGTGTTTTTAGTTCTTTTATTTCTAACGGCTTGAGCACAGATAAGTTATTTAGAACAACATGTTCACCCTCAGGCTCTGTCAGATGCGTAAAACTATTACACCAATATTTAGAGCCTCGATGGGCAAACTGATGGGAAATTTTTGTACTAGCAGGAATTGCTCGAACCAATACACTCACCATCCATTGGTCTGCTAGATTAACAACTAAATCATATTTATTTTTACGCAGCTTTAGCAGTAATTTAATAAAATTACATGCTTTACTCAGCCCACCACTTTTTTTCCCCGCCATGCCGTACAAAGCATTAATTTCAGCATTTTCAGAGAGGATAGGGATAGTATCCTGATAAAGCAAAACATCAATTTCAGCATCAGGATATTGGTGTTTTAATGAGCTGATAACTGGTGTTGTCAGCAGCATGTCCCCATGAAACCTCATCTTGATCACAAGAATTTTTTTAAACTGTTTTTTCACCAGGCACTCTTAATCAAGTCTATATGTAAAAGACAATAGTCATTCGACAACAAATATCATTATTAATTCAATGAATACTCTCTATGTTACTACTTTCATTATAATGGTCATAGCTTCGAATGCGCATATCATCGATAACCCAAATTTTAGGTAAAAAAAAACTCAGCCGAAGCTGAGTTTTTAACGCAGAAAGCAAAATTATTTAATTTTTGCTTCTTTGTAGATCACATGCTTACGAACAACTGGATCGAATTTTTTCAGTTCCAGTTTTTCTGGCATTGTGCGCTTGTTCTTCGTAGTGGTATAGAAATGACCTGTACCTTCAGAAGAGACTAGCTTGATTTTCTCGCGAATACCTTTAGCCATTTTTTAGCTCCTTAGTACTTCTCACCACGGGTACGCAGTTCAGCAAGAACAGCATCAATACCCTTTTTATCGATAACACGCATACCTTTAGCAGATACACGCAGTGTTACGAAACGTTTCTCAGACTCAACCCAGAAACGGTGAGAGTGCAGGTTTGGCAAAAAACGACGTTTGGTCGCGTTTAATGCGTGTGAACGGTTGTTACCGCTCATTGGACGCTTGCCAGTAACTTGGCAGACTCGTGACATGTCTATTCTCCAAAAATCTAATCAGCTCGAGCTTTTTTGTTCTGGGTATGGCCGCCTCGTCAGGCTTAGGAGCCCATCTCAGCAAACTTTCATTGACTGAAAAAACCGTTAATACCTGAATAAAGATTTACTTTACTAAGACGTAAAAATTTACTGAGATAGGCCCTTCTCGCCAAACCCAAGATCCTTAAAGGTGGCGTAGTATACGCTTTCAATCGTTTTCACTCAAGCCCAACACAAAGAAAGTTGTCATTTTTTAGGCAAAAAAATAATTTTATAACCACCCTCGTTCTACAAATGAGACACATTGCTTATGCCCGACGACAAAATGGTCAAGTAGTTTAATCCCCATAATAGCGCAAGCTCGCTGGATTCGCTCTGTCACTTGCCTATCAGCTGTACTGGGTTCTGGGTTACCCGATGGATGATTATGGGCTAATATAATACCGTTCGCATTCATTTTTATGGCAAAGCGAATAATTTCTCTGGGGTGGACTTCAACTTTGTTCAAAGTACCTTTAAACAACTCTTCATGGCAAATAATTTGATTTTTATTATTTAAAAATATCACGACAAAAACTTCACGCTCTTGCCCTGCGAATAAATCCAACAACTTTGCTTTCAACTGTTCAGGCCCAGTCATCACATCTTCATATAAAAATTGTTCAGAGAAAAAGCGTCGAGCTAGTTCACTGACGGCCTGTAGTTGGGTAAATTTACAACTCCCCATTCCTTTACAGTGTTTTAGTTTTTCGTAGTCTGCTTGTAGAAGCAAATACACTGAACCAAACTCCTGTATTAAACGCTTCGCAAGCTGCAAAACAGGTTCACCTTGGCTCCCTGTACGCAAAAAAATAGCGAGTAGCTCAGCATCAGATAACGCAGCCGCCCCGTATGCGAGTAGCTTTTCTCTTGGTGGTAAATCTAGATGTTCACTCATCATATTCTTTGTCCCTAAATCCCTTGCATCCTTTTTATCTAGCCTAAAAAACATTCACAACCCCTCACATATGGGTTTGCGTAGCGCTTCGCAAAAATAGTACTGTGACGAAAAATCGAGCGCGCCACCTCTAGCTTCTCTGTGGTAATATGCCTCCCATGTTGACCGAATTGGATAAAAATAATGAATCAACTATCACTATTAGGTAAGCAGATAGTTATTGGTATTAGTGGGGGCATTGCCGCTTATAAAATCCCTGAACTTACCCGCCGTTTGCGCGATAAAGGTGCGATTGTGCGTGTTGTAATGACTCAAGGTGCAAAAGCCTTTATTACACCTTTAACCTTACAAGCCGTTTCAGGGCATCCTGTTTCCGATGACTTACTCGACCCAGCCGCTGAGGCTGCCATGGGACATATTGAACTCGCTAAGTGGGCAGATATCATTATTCTAGCGCCTGCTACTGCGGATTTAATTGCTCGCCTCAGTGCAGGAATGGCAAATGATTTACTCACAACAGTTTGTCTTGCTTCCGCTGCACCGATTGCACTTGTGCCAGCAATGAACCAACAAATGTACAAAGCAAAAGCAACGCAAGAAAATTTAATCAAATTGCAACAACGCCAATGTATGATTTGGGGGCCGGACGCAGGTAGCCAAGCTTGCGGTGATATTGGTCCTGGTCGCATGATTGACCCACTAGAAATTGTTCGTCTAACCAGTGAGTTTTTTACCCCTAAACTCGACTTACAAGGTATCAAATTAATGATCACTGCTGGCCCAACACGGGAAGCACTCGACCCCGTTCGTTTCATCAGCAACCATAGTTCGGGGAAAATGGGTTTTGCCATTGCTAAGGCAGCCAGTCAACGTGGTGCTGACGTCACTTTGATTGCGGGCCCTGTAAATATTGAAACACCAGAAGGGGTTAAGCGGATTGATGTCACGAGCGGCCTAGAAATGTATGAGCAAGTTCATCAAACCATTACAGAGCAAAATATTTTTATTGGTTGCGCCGCAGTTGCAGATTACCGAGCAAAAAACATTGCTGAAAACAAAATAAAAAAACAAGGTGATGAAGTTTCGATTACACTTATCAAAAATCCAGATATCGTGGCTAGTGTCGGCAACCTAAAACACAATAGGCCATATGTTGTTGGGTTTGCAGCTGAGACCCAAAATGTGGAAGAATACGCACGCCAAAAACGACAGCAAAAACAACTCGATCTCATTTGTGCCAATGACGTCTCACTAGCAGACAATGGATTTAATAGCGATAACAACGCGTTACATATTTTTGATGCTAACGGTGATACACGTTTGCCTCACTGCAATAAAAACGAATTAAGCCACTATTTACTTGACGAGATACTTCAACGTTATGAAAAAAATTGACCTAAAAATCCTTGATAGCCGTATCGGTAATGAATTTCCTCTACCAGCCTACGCCACTACAGGTTCTGCTGGTTTAGATTTACGTGCATGCCTTGATGCACCTATCGATCTGGCGCCAGGTCAAACAGAACTTATTCCAACGGGTTTAGCCATTCACATTGCTGATGAAAGCCTTGCTGCTGTGATCTTACCTCGTTCAGGTTTAGGACATAAACATGGCGTCGTACTTGGTAACCTAGTTGGGCTCATTGACTCTGATTATCAAGGGCAACTTATGGTGTCTGTCTGGAACCGTAGTGATAAAACTTTTACTATTGAACCCGGTGAACGTATGGCTCAAATGGTATTTGTCCCGGTTGTTCAGGCGGAATTTAATATTGTTGATGATTTTGACGCAACAGAGCGTGGGGCTGGCGGTTTCGGCCATTCCGGCCGTCAATAAATAGAATATCCTGATAACAAATATGCTAGATAGAACCTGAATTAGGTTCTATCTTTATGAATAAAAACAATCAGCCGCATATTTTCTTTCAGGAAGCTTGCTCAACATTACTTATATTTTAAACATTTTTTAAATCCATTTTGCTTTGTAAGTCTCTTTACTAAGAGCAAAATTTTGGATAGTTTGTTTTGCTGTTTTAGCAGGGGTCTTATTAGACATGGCAGAAAAAGCGACAACACAAAAACGTAACAGACGTGATGAGATTTTACAGGCTCTTGCGTTAATGTTAGAAAGTAGTGATGGTAGCCAACGCATTACAACAGCAAAACTTGCTGCTACGGTTGGTGTATCAGAGGCTGCGCTGTATCGTCATTTTCCGAGTAAAATGAAAATGTTCGATAGCCTCATTGGGTTTATTGAAGACTCATTGGTTTCGCGCATTAATCTGATTTTAAGTGATGAAAAAGATACGATAATTAGAATTAAACTAATACTAGCGCTAATACTTGGTTTTTCAGAGAAAAACCCTGGGCTAACGCGTATAATGACAGGCCACGCTCTGATGTTTGAGCAAGATAGGCTTCAAGATCGTATTAATCAATTATTTGAACGTATAGAATCGCAATTGCGGCAGGTGTTGAAAGAGAAAAAAATACGTGATGGTCATGGGTTTATTCATGATGAGTCACTGCTTGCTTCTCAGCTATTAGCCTTTTGTGAAGGAATGCTCTCACGTTTTGTACGTTCTGAATTTCGTTATCGGCCAACCGTCGAGTTTGAATCGCGCTGGCCTTTAATTCTAGCTCAGTTACAATAACCGATTGTTTATACTACTCACCCCGCCCATCATTGGGCGAGGGCTTTTTTTACTCGATTCCGTATTGTTCGCGGTAAGCCTTCATAGCCGCTAAATGTTCCTGCATACCTTCCTGTTCAGAGAGGTAAGTGATTAAATCGCTCATGGTAATAATTGAGTAAACTTTACAGCCATAATCACGCTCAACCTCTTGCACTGCTGAAATGTCACCTTTACCTTTTTCTTGGCGATCAAGGCATAGCAAAACACCATTCAACGTCGCTTGTTGTTGTTTAATAATTTCCATTGACTCACGAATTGCCGTTCCTGCAGTAATAACATCATCAACTACCACAACACGCCCTTTCAAAGGACTCCCAACTAACACGCCACCTTCCCCATGGTCTTTAGCTTCTTTGCGATTGAAGCAATATGGCATATCGATGTCATGATGTTCAGAAAGTGCTACCGCTGTCGTCGTTGCGATAGGGATCCCTTTATACGCAGGGCCAAAGATGACATCACACTCAATTGCGCTATCTTGTAATGCTTGTGCATAAAAACGACCGACAAGTGCCAGATCACGCCCTGTATTAAATAACCCCGCATTGAAAAAATAAGGGCTTTTACGACCTGATTTCAGCGTAAACTCACCAAATTTAAGTACCTGTTTTTTCATGGCAAGTTCAATAAAATCGCGCTGATAGGCTTTCATTGGTCATTCTCCTCGTTGATGATTATTTATCTATATTCAAAGCTGCTAATTGGTTGATGAACCAGCAGACATAAAAAAGGCGACTATTTAGCCGCCTAATTAATGATTAACTTACTTCAGCGCTTCTCGCTGAGCTTCAAAAATGGTATTTAAACCTGTTTTAGCTAATGCCAATAGAGCAAGTAGCTCTTCATGACTAAATGGTTCGCCTTCTGCGGTGCCCTGCACTTCAATCATTCGGCCATCATCCATCATGACAACATTCATATCTGTTTCAGCTGCAGAATCTTCAACATATTCAAGGTCACATAGGGCTTCTTGATTTACAATTCCGACAGAAACGGCTGCAACCATTGATTTTAGTGGACTTTTTGCAATTTTACCTTGCTCAACCATATTGTTCAGTGCATCAACTAGAGCTACACAGGCACCAGAAATCGCTGCTGTACGTGTACCGCCATCCGCTTGGATAACATCACAGTCTAAAGTAATGGTGTATTCACCTAATTTTTTAAGGTCAACAGCAGCACGTAAAGAACGTGCGATTAACCGTTGGATTTCCATCGTACGACCCGTTTGTTTTCCTCGTGCAGCTTCACGTTGATTACGTGAATTTGTTGCGCGCGGTAACATACCATACTCCGCTGTAACCCAACCTTGCCCCTGCCCTTTTAAAAAACGAGGAACACCTTCTTCAACAGTTGCATTACATAACACCTTCGTGTCGCCAAACTCAATAAGAACAGAGCCTTCTGCATGCTTAGTATAGTTGCGCGTGATGGTAATCGGGCGCATTTGGTCTGCTTGTCTATCTGCTGGGCGCATGGTGTTATCTCCATTATCAACTCAAATTGGGACGCATTATACGTTGTTCAAGCGATAATGCCTATCCTGTCATCCTGCATAGCGTTATAATCTCCTAAATCTTTACGATAATGGGAACGAATTATGATCCGTAGTATGACCGCTTTTGCCCGTCGGGACATCAAGGGTGAATGGGGGAATGCGGCCTGGGAGCTGCGTTCCGTGAACCAACGTTATTTAGAAACGTATATTCGCTTACCTGAGCAATTCAGAAGTCTTGAGCCCGTCATTCGCGAGCGCCTGCGTTCTCGCTTAACACGTGGAAAGGTGGAATGTAGTCTACGCTTTGAGTTAGATGGCGCAAATCGTGGCGAGTTAATCCTAAATGAGCAATTAGCACGACAATTAATCAGTGCTGCGAATTGGGTTAAAAATTACAGCCATGAAGGTGAAATCAACCCATTAGAAATTTTGCGTTGGCCTGGAGTGATGTCAGCTGGCGAGCAAGATTTAGACATAATTAGCGAACAACTAATGGCAGGGTTAGATGAAGCGATTGATGCCTTTATCCAAAGCCGTGAAGCTGAAGGGGCATCCTTACATACACTTATTGAGCAGCGACTTGACGGTGTGCTAGCAGAGGTCGCCAAAGTACGTCAACACATGCCAGAAATTCTACAATGGCAACGTGAACGCTTACAAAACAAGTTAGAAGAAGCTGACATTCAAGTGGATAACAACCGCTTGGAACAGGAACTTATTCTATTGGCTCAACGTGTTGATGTTGCAGAAGAATTGGATAGATTAGAAGCACACGTTAAAGAAACACGTAATATCTTGAAGAAAAAAGAGGCAACTGGCCGCCGTCTTGACTTTATGATGCAAGAATTCAACCGCGAAGCGAATACGTTAGCATCAAAATCAATTAATAGCGAAGTCACAACTTCAGCAGTTGAGCTCAAAGTATTAATCGAACAAATGAGAGAACAGATTCAGAACATCGAATAATCACTCTGTTACGATTTTAATCCATAAAAAAGCCAACCGATGAAGTGACCTTATTTATCGTTTGGCTTTTTTCTTTGAAAAGATTCTCAAATTCACTCGAAATAGGTGCTAATTGTCACGATTTTTGAACCTGTATTCCACAACAACCCTTCGAAGATATTAAAAAATTTTTACCCAAGAAGTATTCGGGGAAAAATAGACTATTACCACGATATTCATTATTTCTTTCCAAATAATGAATAGAAACGATTAAATCAATTTCCATAAAAATACATAATCATTTGATTTTTAATCATAAATATTATTTTCTTCCTGTTTTTTCCAAAAATAAGATCTCGCTCATAAATCAATCAAATGTTTTGAGTTCAATCACAGATAACAAAACAGATCTTTGACACCACAATAACGGCTTATTAACATCCATCTTGTATACAAGTTGAATTCAATATAAATACAATAAGGTTGATTACCTCGACAAACCAATAAAAAGGTAACTCTATGTCACATAATGATTCTGTTGTAACACCAGCAACAAAAGACTCACCAGGGCGTTTACGTTGGGGATTAGCAGCAATATTTTTTATTATCGGTTTGATTGCATATATGGATCGCGCCAATATTTCCATTGTTGCCGAACATATGATGACCGATTTAGGAATGAGCAAAGTTCAATTTGGCTTTTTGGGTGCGTTATTTTCGCTTGGCTATGCACTTGCCCAAATTCCAAGCGGAATACTTGCAGAACGGTTTGGTAGCAGGCTTATCGCAACCATTAGCCTTTACGTTTGGTCCGCATTCACAATATTAACGGTCGTTGCCCCTACCTATATTTGGCTATGCATCGTACGCTTCCTATTTGGTGTTGGAGAAGCGCCGCTCTATCCTGCGAATGCCGTCTTTAATACATGGTGGTTTCGCCAAAATGAAAAGGCACGAGCCGCTAGCTTCTTACTTGCCGGTTCCTATTTCGGGCCTGTGATTGCCCCCACCCTTACCGTATTTATTATGATTTCGTTCGGGTGGCATGCCGTTTTTTATATCTTCGGTGTGATTGGTATTCTTATCGGTATGGTCTGGTATTTCTTTGCCAGAAATAAACCTGAACAACATCCAAAAATTTCTCAAAGTGAAATTGTATTTATTCAAGGAGGCCGAACAATTAGTGAGCAAGGAGGTGCTGATGTTAAAGCCCCTTGGCGCAAATTTATGAAAGAACGTCCGTTCTGGGCTGTTGGTTTCCAATATTTTTTTGTCGCCTACATGACCACCTTATTTATGATTTGGCTCCCCACCTATTTACAAGAGGCTCGTGGTTTCTCATTAACCCAAATGGGCGTTGCCGCCAGTTTTCCTTGGCTAGCAATTTGTATCGCGGTACTCACTGCAGGTTCAATTTCTGATTGGTTACTCAACAAAGGGTACTCACAGTTAGTCGCTAGGGGATATATCGCCATTACCGGTTTTATTCTCTTTATTGTGGGTATTTGCGGCGCTGCTCAAACTGAAAGTGCCATTGCGAGTGTTGCATGGCTAACTCTTGCACTCGGTTCTCTAGGATTACCAGTTGTGACCTCTTGGGCAATTGCAGCAGATAAGGGCCGCCAATATGCAGGCTCTGTCAGTGGATGGATGAATTTATGGGGTAATCTCGGTGGTGTTATTTCCCCCATTCTATGTGGCTGGCTTGCACAGCATTTCGGCTGGACCGTCGCTTTACTTTTCAATGTGATACCTATCAGTTTAGCGATTGTTTGCTGGTTTTTCATTCAGCCAGATAAACCATTAGCTGCGGCAGTTAATCCTGACTAATTTTCACCCATATACATTATGTTCAATACAATAAATAAAGGTGTCCCTATGTTTACATTAAATCCTCGTGTTGCCTGTTTTAGCTCGGAAATTATCGAAAGTTGCCGTGATGTTTGCCCGTCAACTATTGGACACATGACTGACTTCGGTTTTCTCAAAACATTACGCCCACAAATTGAACAATGCCAATTTATTGGTAATGCTGTAACTGTTCGTATTCCACATATGGACTCATCTGCCGTACACAAGGTTTTCGACATTGTGCAAGAAGGCGATGTTGTCTGTATCGATATGTCAGGGGATTATGATCGTGCTTGTTGGGGGGAAATGGTTTCTTATATGGCACGGGCAAAGAAAATTGCCGGTGCTGTCATTGATGGTTGTGTCACTGATATCAAAGCATTACGTGAGATTGGCGTTCCTATTTATGCACGTAAAGTGAGTCCGTTAACAACTCGAATTTTAGGTATTGAAGGCGCAATTAATGTGCCGGTTAGCATAGATGGCGTAACGATCCATCCTGGTAACTTAATCATCGCAGATGGCGATGGCATTTTAGTCGCAGATGAAGTTACTCTGCAAGAGTATCGCCAACGAGCCCTTAATGCCCAACATGCTGAAATTGATGTTAAAAAGCGTATTGATGCCGGTGAAACATTAGCGGCAATTTCAGGTGCTGCGAAATTTTTTGAATAAGGAGGCTCTATGAAGATTGCAATTGCTCAGCTAGCCAGTAGCTCAGATAAAGCTCT
Organism: Providencia sp. PROV040; assembly: GCF_032706145.1. Lineage (NCBI taxonomy): Bacteria > Pseudomonadati > Pseudomonadota > Gammaproteobacteria > Enterobacterales > Morganellaceae > Providencia > Providencia sp. PROV040. The sequence goes on from NZ_CP120530.1 coordinate 4,746,044, forward strand.
AAATTTAAAAAAAGCATGCGAAGCTATACAAAAAGCCGCTCAAGGTGGTGCCGACCTCGTCCTATTACCGGAAATGTTTATGGCTTTTGTTCCAGCGGATAGTGGTATTAGCTATGCCGATGTCGCAGAGGCTGTTGATGGCCCTTTTGTCTCTCAGTTGGCAAAAGCCGCTCAACAATACGGTATTTATGTAACCTGTGGCATTTATGAAAGTGCCCCGAATGAGCCGAAAAGAGCATTCAACACGACAATTATGTTGAACCGCCAAGGTGAGCTTATCTATCACTACCAAAAAACCCACCTGTACGATGCCTTTTCATATCAGGAATCCCTTAATATCATTCAAAGTAATAATGAATTAAAACCTGTGGAAACGGAATTTGGCAAAATTGGCGTTTTAGTCTGTTATGAACTGCGTTTCCCAGAAGTTGCTCGAAAACTAACCTTAGCTGGCGCTGACCTTATACTCGTTCCCACAGCATGGGTTAGCGGGCCACTAAAAGAGGAGCATTACCAAACATTAGTTAAAGCACGTGCTTTGGAGAACACGATCCCTGTCTGCGCATGTGACCAAACGGGTAATATTTTTATTGGTCGCAGCCTTGTTTGTGATGCACTTGGAGTAACTATCGCATCTGCTGGCTACGATGAAACACTATTTTTTGCTGAAATATCAACACAGCATACCGCAGAGACACGAGAAAAATTACCTTGTATGCAAAACCGACGCCCTGAGCTGTATTAGTCTAAAAACTGGCAAGGATGCCGGTTTATTCAACAAGCTAAGTTCAATTATCCACCCAAATTTAACAGCATCCTAAATAATATAAAACTAGTGTATTACTTGTATACCAATCTATTCCTTTCTATACTCACTAAAATTTCTATTGTTAACACAAGATCCTGATGAAAGATAAACCACTAAGCCAACAGGCCTATACTGCAATTAAACATAAAATTCTCAGCAAGCAATTTGGAGAGGAAAGTTACACCTCTGAAAATAGCTTAGTTGAGGAACTCGGTATGAGTCGTACCCCAATTCGTGAAGCCTTATATCAATTACAAAATGAAGGCTTAGTCAAAATTATCCCTCGTAAAGGTGTTTTTATTCAGAAACTATCGTTAAAAGAAACCAGAGATAATTATGATTTACGCTTAGCAATTGAGTCCCATGCAATTAAATTAGTTCGTGAATATTTAACTGATGAACATTTTTCTATCTTAAAGACGATTATTGAGCGGCAAGATGAATTATTGAAGAAAAATGACTATCAAGGTTGGATAAAAGAAGATGAACGCTTCCACCGTTTCTTCTTGGAATTACTGGATAACTCGGTTTTCTTAGATTTAGCGGATAATATTCGCCAGCGAGTCTATTTCCAACCTGACCCTATTTATCGCAATGAATATTATCATGAGTCTACACGCCAACATCAGCAATTAGTTGAACAACTCAAAGCAAAAGAATTTACCCTTGCGGAAGAAACGCTAACTGAGCATATATTGCGCGGCAAGCGTAATTATGTTTAGTGTTAAAACCAACAAAAAAAGAGAAAACCAAATTGATGGTTTTCCCTTAGATTAAATGTTATTTCTAACAACTTATCTTAGCTAGACTTAGCCTCTTTCAGTGCGGCGTCTTTATCGTGATGATAATGGAAGGTAAATTGGAAGATTATTGCTAATACAACAGTATAAGAAGCAAAAACTAACCAGATCATTTGCCAATCTTTAATACCATCCACCGTGTAATAGTCGACAACCAATCCACTTAATATCGCACCAAAATAGGCACCAACACCATTAACCATCGTCATAAATAAGCCCTGAGCACTCGCGCGCATACGCGTATCCACTTCTCTTTCAATAAAAATAGAGCCTGAAATATTGAAGAAGTCGAATGCACAGCCATATACGATCATCGACATTATTAAGAACATCAAGCCAATTGCTGATGGGTCACCAAAGGCAAAGAATCCAAAGCGTAATGTCCACGCAAACATGCTTAATAGCATGACAGTTTTAATGCCATAGCGTTTCAAGAAAAATGGAATTGCTAAGATAAAGCACACTTCTGCCATCTGAGAGATCGATAATAATATCGATGGATACTGAACCACCAAACTATCTTGGTATAACGGATTCAGACCGAAGTCATGCAAGAATGGATTACCAAACGTATTGGTAATTTGTAAAACCGCACCAAGTAACATAGCGAATAAGAAAAATACCGCCATAATAGGTTTTTTAAATAACACCAGAGCATCTAAACCTAGCTTACTGATCCAGCTACTTGAAATCGCTTTTTTATTAACATCAATTTTTGGCAAAGTTAATGAATAAAGCGCTAAAAGTAATGAACAGCCACCTGCAATATAAAGCTGCATACTACTTAGCTCAAATTTCATTAAGCTAATACTCCACATAGCAACAATAAAACCTACCGTACCAAATACACGAATAGGTGGGAAGTTACTCACTGAATCGAGCTGATATTGGCTTAATGATGAATAACTGATGCTATTTGAAAGTGCAATAGTTGGCATAAAGGCCATTGCATTAATTAACATCACCCAGAACATCACTGTTGAACTCGTGACTGTTGCAGCATAAAACAATGCGGCAGCCCCAATCAAATGACAAATCATATATAAACGATTTGCTGGAATATATTTATCTGCAATGATTCCGATAAGCCCGGGCATTAGAATGGCAGCAATACCCTTTGAGCTATACACCATACCGACTTCTGCACCTGAGAAACTCAATGTTTTCATCATGTAGGAGCCGAGTGTAACTAACCAACTTCCCCAAACAAAATATTGCAGGAAAAGCATGATTTTCAAGCGGGATTTAATATTCATACAAGGCTCCGTTTGGAGTTATATTTATTTGTTTTTATTTTCAACTCAGCAATGGCGACACCCATAAGGATGACAGCAACGCCAACAAACTGAATGAACTCAAGAGGTAACTGCAATACAGTCACAGATAATAAAATCGTGACGGGCAACTGCATTGAGCTAACAATGGTCGCTAAACTGGTACCGATCAGTGGAGTACCTTTGGCAAACATCCACATACCAAAGAAAGAACCAAAGAAAGCTAGGGGTAAGCCATAAGAGAAAAATAGAGAATGAAACGTTGATGCACTCAATAAGAATGTTGGAGGAACGACAATCGATGTCAAAATTGCGCCCCCTGTTACCATAATTGCAGAACGCATCATAGGATCTGTTTTAACCGCTAATGCACCACTGACATAAACACGAATAGCATTCGATAATGCTGCACATAGTCCTAATAGCACACCAAGCCAGTGAAATACGATCCCTGAACTATTTAATAAACCTGTCGCTAATACTGTCCCAATTAATATCACCACAACCGATACCAGGGTCATTATGGGAGGAGCTTGGCGGCTGACAACCGCATTAATGGCAACCCCCATCCATGTAAATTGCAAAAATAAGACGACACCAAGCGCCGGGGACAAATATTGCAATGATGCATAATACAAGAGTCCGGTTAGCCCTGTTGTCGTCCCAGTGAGTAACATTAATAGGCCTTGTTGTCGTGTTGGCCATACTAGACGTACTTTTTTAATTAATGCGCCTGCGGCAACAAAAAACCACAGTAAAATCGCACCTAATACCGTTTGGCTACCGATGACATCATTCAAGGAATATCCTGCGCGGTAGGCCAACACGACAAGTGTTGAAAGAATGCCATAACTGCAAGCGCCTAAAGAAACTAAAATTAGACCTTTAAATTTCATTTCAATATTCACCTTATTTAGCGTTATGAACATCTTTATGTTGTTTTGAGAAAAAGAACCTAAAAACTAGAAGCGAGCGATCACACCCGTTACCAATTTCAAGAAGGTGGCTTTAACTTTCTCTGCAGTTTCAATAACTTCATCATGGCTAAGAGGTTGTTCTAAAATACCGCAAGCCATATTAGTTAAACAGGAGATGCCCACTGTCTTAATTTGTGAATGATGAGCGACCAGAGCTTCTGGTACGGTAGACATACCAACAGCATCAGCGCCTAAGGTTCTGATCATGCGAATTTCGGCAGGTGTTTCATAAGTTGGACCAGTCCACCATGCATAAACACCTTCACGAACAGAAACACCTTGCTCGGCCGCTACATCCTTGATTGTTTGGCGTAATTCTTTGTTATACACCTCACTAACATCCAAGAAACGCACCCCTAATTCAGGGTTATTTGGCCCCATCAATGGGTTATTTGCAGTTAAATTAATATGATCGGTAATAATCATCAGGTCACCTGGGTTGAAATCGGTATTTACTGCACCGCAGGCGTTGGTAATAATCAATTTTTCGACGCCCAATGCTTTCATCAAACGCACAGGGAAAGTGACTTGGTCGAGGGTAAAGCCTTCGTAGTAGTGGAAACGGCCTTTCATCGCAACCACATTTTTACCTGCGATGGTGCCAATCACCAATTCATTGGCATGCCCTACGGCTTCAGATTTGGCAAAATGTGGAATTTCGCTATAAGGAATATGTACTGCATTTTCTAATGTGTCCGCAAACGGGCCTAATCCTGAACCCAGAATAATGCCCACTGTTGGTTTAATATCTGTGCGAGACTGAATAAAGCTTAAGCTTTCTAGAATATCTTTTGTATGATGCATGGTTGTCTCCAAATTGACATCGACTAAAAATTGTTAAAATCGATCATAAAGCAATTTAGAAACAGAACAGCGATCTTAATCTCATTTTAAGAAAAAGAATTTAGATATGATGTGTCACATGAAGCAGAATCTTATGCGTATATTTGCTAATCTTTAGCGCAAGAGTCGGAATGAAAAGGAGTGAGGCGCTTGTTACATACACTATTAAATGAATTTCGCACCTCAAAAAATTCAAAAACACAAAAACTCAAAACGCTTTACCGGTTAATTTTAAACCATGGTCCCATTAGGGCAGAGACGTTGACATCACTGGCTAGCATGAAACCAGCAACTTGTGCTCGGTTACTCGACGAACTGGGGAGAAATCACTTAATTTCGACTTCTGAGCTCGGAGAGTCGACCGGTGGCCGCAAACCTATCCTCTATAATATCAATGCCGCTGATGGCTACCTAGTTGGCATTGAAATGAGTGATATATATTCGACGATAGTTTTACAGAACCTAAAGTTGGATATTTTAGGGATGGTAAAAGTCAAATATGAGCACCTAGAAACCGCAGAAAATATGGTGGATCATCTGCTCAATAAATTAGATATTTTATTAGCTGAACATGGACTTAACGTAAAAAGTTTGTTGGGTATAGGCATCGCCATCGACCATATATTAGAACGCGATAAACTGCCATATCATCAATATAACTCACGAATAAAAGAACTTCACGACTATATATCCAGTAAAGTCCCTTGCTTCGTATTACTCGGAAGTGGGATCAGTTTTGCGGCTTTTGCTGAGTATCGTTTACGCTATACCTCTGATAGCCAAAGGTTTTTATTTACAACCTGTGATACCGATATTCGCAGCTGTACCATCATCAACAATCAATACGCTCCAGCACCCATTAGCACCGCTCAAGCCTTTGGTCATACGACAATTGATATTAATGGTCAACGCTGCGAATGCGGGTCATTTGGCTGTTTAAAGCAATATAGTTCACTGTCTGCGATTAAGTCACGGGTGATCCAGCAACTCAGGTTGGGTAAAAGCTCAATAATCAATGAATTAGTTAATAATGAGTCTGAAATTAGCTACCATACTATTTTCCAAGCTCTCACATTGGACGATGCCCTGTGTCTCGAAGCACTTGGCGAGGCAGCCTATTATTATGGTATTGCCATCGCTAATGCGATTTTAACGACTCAAGCAGATGTGGTGGTGTGCGGCGGAACCCTAACACCTAAAAATCACTTTTTTGAGATGACCAAAAAGTCTATTGAAGAAAAACTCTCTATTTTTCCTCATATTAAGACACGTATTTACCCCGCCAATGATTCATACGAAATTGTTGCTCAAGGCGCTGGTGGAATGGTCATGGAGAAATACCTTGCTGATTAAGTGGTTCTTTCATTAAAACAGATAGAGTGTAGAATAAATCAACGAACCTATGCTCTATCACTATTAATGAGGGGATCATGTTAGAATTTGAACACATCAGCAACACGACAAAATCATTGGTACTACAACAGATTACTTCTCAATCCCCTCTTGTTCATTGCATGACAAACGATGTTGTTCAGACCTTCACTGCCAATGTCCTGTTAGCGCTCGGCTGCTCTCCCGCCATGGTCATTGAACCCGAAGAAGCGGAGCAGTTTGCCGCTATCGCACATGGCTTGCTGATTAATGTAGGCACATTAACCACTGAGCGCCGACATGCAATGAAATGTGCGGTTAACAGTGCGAATCAAGCGAAAAAACCTTGGGTACTTGACCCTGTTGCCGCAGGTGCGCTTAGCTTTCGCACCCATTTTTGCCATGAATTGCTGACTCTCAAGCCTGCCGCTATTCGCGGTAATGCCTCTGAAATTATGGCATTGGTAGGAAGCAGTGCTGGCGGCAGAGGCGTTGATTCCCTTAACACCACTGATGACGCTCTTCCCGCAGCACAATTATTAGCGAGACAAGCTAAGACAATTGTTGCGATAAGCGGGGAAGTGGATTACATCACTGATGGAATACGCACCTTTGCAGTTACTGGCGGCCATATTTTAATGACTCGTGTGGTCGGTACGGGATGCGCTCTTTCCGCGGTGGTTGCTGCATGTTGCGCTCTACCTGGTGATAGGCTAAAAAATGTTGCCGCTGCTTGCGCTATCATGAAACAAGCTGGAGAAACCGCAACCCAGCGTTGCCATGGGACGGGCAGTTTTATCCCTGAATTTTTAGATGCGCTTTATCAATAGTTTTGTTGTGATCGATAACTTTGTTTTTTTCGGTAGTTTTGTGGTAATGAAAACTTGGCATAGCGAACTAGAGCCGAGTTTTCTTCCCTCTTATCTTTCTTGACCAATGACGAAAGTTATCTCTAAAACGAATAAAGCGATAAACAAAATTTTTGCTATCGGGTTCGATACCGTAAAAACGCTGTAATGCAATTAAATCATTTGCTTTGCAAATAGCAAAATTACCATAATCTGATAAATCAATAACCTTAAGTCCTTCCTTGGTTATAACAAAGTTCCCTGCATGGATATCATTAGAAGATAAACCATACCAATGCAATTGGTTGATAATGGCTTTCATCTCTGCATAATAAGGCTTGATATCATCAACTTCAGATAAAACAGTTCCTTCCACATACTCCGCAATAATCCATGTTTCTACTGACTCACGACCCACCATTTTTTCTGCGACAAAGTAAATATCATTCGTTACGGTACAACCGTTATTTTGTGCGGTTACTAAACGTTTCAATAAACGTGAATAAAAAGGGCCAGAAATAATACGCATCAGCCGTTTTTCAATACGCTTATCGCGTTCTTTTTCGCATTTAATAATATAACTCTGTCCATTTACATGAATACGAGCAACACTTCTTTCAATATTTCCGCTACTTAAATTCTTACCCGCGATCTTGCCATCAATATAATCATTAACAATTTGCCAAAAATCTATCTCACCTTCTTTTTGAAAGGTGATAAAACCGTCTCTTTGTTTTTTTATTATTTTCTGCATAACAAAATAGCCAATTTTTAATCAATTGACGGATGCTAGCAAATGGCAAACAACATTTCTTAGCGATTGTTGCAGAGTAGCGTTTAAAAATAGGTAACTTGTGCACTATGGCACAAAATAGATAGGGTTATTAGGTCTTAATATACAGAGATAGGTTAGCACGATACCAACCTACCCCATAAACGCGTTTTAATCATTACCAAATAAATCTCGGGTATAGACTTTCTCTGCCACATCTTCCAGCTCAGGCACCATACGGTTGGCTAGAATAATGTCGCTTTCTGCTTTGAAAGTGTCGAGATCACGGATAACCTTCGAACGGAAAAATTCTTCTTCTTTTAAAACCGGCTCATACACCACCACTTCAATGCCCTTGGCTTTGATGCGTTTCATCACACCTTGTACCGCAGAGGCACGGAAATTATCAGAGCCCGCTTTCATGACTAAGCGATAAACACCGACTTTACGTGGTGCTTTAGCAATAATTGCATCGGAAATAAAGTCTTTACGGGTGCGGTTTGATTCCACAATGGCGTTAATCAGGTTATTTGGCACATCATCGTAGTTAGCTAACAACTGCTTGGTATCTTTCGGTAAACAATAACCACCGTAACCGAATGATGGGTTGTTATAATGGCTACCAATACGTGGGTCTAAAGAGACTCCCTCAATAATTTGGCGTGCATTTAAACCGCGACTTTCTGCGTAGGTATCGAGCTCATTAAAGTACGCCACACGCATCGCTAAATAAGTGTTGGCAAACAGTTTAATGGCTTCGGCTTCAGTTCCATCGGTAAATAACACGGGCACATCTTTCTTAATTGCGCCTTCCAGCAGCAAATCCGCAAAAATTTTCGCACGCTCTGAACGCTCTCCCACCACGATACGGGAAGGATGCAAGTTATCCCACAAGGCGCGCCCCTCACGTAAAAATTCAGGAGAGAAAATCACGTTGGTATAACCAAACTCTTCACGTAAGCGCGCGGTAAATCCCACCGGAATAGTGGATTTCACGATAATCGTCGCTTGTGGGTTAATTTCATTCACATCATGAATAACAGACTCAACCGATCTTGTATTGAAGTAATTGGTTTTTGGGTCATAGTCGGTTGGCGTTGCGACAATGACGTATTGTGCACCGGTGTAAGCTTCAGTTTTATCTTCTGTGGCACGGAAATTGAGGGTCTTTTCCGTTAAAAACTGTTCAATTTCTGCATCAACAATCGGTGATTGATGGTTGTTTAACATCGCCACTTTTTCAGGGATGATGTCCACCGCAACCACTTCGTGGTTTTGTGACAGCAACATGGCGTTAGATAGGCCGACGTAACCGGTTCCTGCGATTGCTATTTTCAAACTTGCCTCTCAAATCCTGCTAAAGATGTTACAGCTTATTGATATTATTGGTGGTAATAAGAACGGTACCAATCCACAAATGCCTGAACACCCTGCTCAATAGAAACTTGTGGGCGATAACCTGTCACATTAAACAAGTCTTCCGTATCCGCCCAAGTGGTGTACACATCACCCGCTTGCATAGGTAAAAAGTTTTTAATCGCTTCTTTACCCAGTGCCTTTTCCAGTGCAGAAATAAATTCAATCAACTTAACAGGCTGCCCATTACCAATATTATAGATTCGATATGGCGCGCTGCTTTCTGCAGGTGATGCCGAATGATTATTCGGGTTCGCTTGTGGAATTATATCTGAAATACGGATCACACCTTCGACAATATCATCAACAAAAGTGAAATCACGGCTGAGATTGCCGTTATTATAGACATCGATAGGCTCACCCGCCAAAATAGCTTTCGTAAACTTAAATAAAGCCATATCTGGGCGCCCCCAAGGGCCATAAACCGTAAAGAACCGCAGCCCAGTGGTCGGTAGCTGGTATAAATGTGAATAGGAGTGTGCCATTAATTCATTGGCTTTCTTTGTTGCCGCATAGAGTGAAATCGGGTGATCGGTTGCCATGTCAGTGGTAAATGGCGTCTTATCGGTTACGCCGTACACCGAACTTGAAGAGGCATAGACTAAATGCTTCACTTTTGCTTGGCGACAACCTTCTAAAATGGCGAGGTGGCCAGTTAAATTACTATCTGCGTAAGCAAATGGGTTTTCCAACGAGTAACGAACACCCGCTTGTGCCGCTAAGTGAATGACTCGGTCAAATTGTTCTTGTGTACACAATACACGGACAGTCTCACGGTCTGTGATATCAAGATGAATAAAACGAAATAACGGAAACTGTTCCAATAAATGTAAACGGGATTGTTTAAGCCCCTGATCGTAATACGCATTTAAGTTATCAATCCCGACAACTTCATGCCCACTCTCTAATAAACGTTGGCAAAGCGTGAAACCAATAAAGCCCGCACTTCCCGTGACCAAATATTTCATATTCATTGTCTTCTAGCGTTAAACCATTCTAAAGCTCGAAATGAGCACCTAATTTCACAGAAAAATTAACTAAAATTAAGACAAAAAAAATAACGAATGGTTTTGTTATTAAAACAAGAAAGCGTAAAAAAATAATAAATTTTAAGAAAATATTAATATTTTAGGCAGGAAATAACAAAAAAGAGGGTATCAGCCGTAAATATCTACGGCTGATAATAACATACTCTTACATATCACCTTTATTGGCATTAGCTGCTTCTAAAGTTCCATAAACATAGTTGCGATAGCTATCAAGTAACTTTTGGTCTTCACAATCATTCAATTTGCCATCACATAAGTGACGCATTTTGATGTTGGCTTCATAAAATGGGGAAATATTTAAATTTGCCCTTTCTAATAAGATTCCGCCTAAGAAGGAAATATCTGTTAACTGGCCCGTTGTTATTGCAGTTCCTGATTTCAAGTTATCCCGCAAAGTAAATTGTGTTAGGTAAGCGGGTGATGAAAATGAAGAATTATACTGATTTAAGCTAATTCCTGGTTGATGGTCACCAAAATATAAAAACATCAACGGACGCTTACGTTTTTCAATGAATTCTGCGAAATCACGTATTGATGCATCTGAGGTTACGATTTTGTCCATATAATGGCTAAATTCACCTGCAGCATCTGAGTTTTTAATTTTGTCTTTTATACCGTAGTCATCACTATGGCTCTCTTTGTAAGGACCATGCTCATACATTGTAAGAGAGAAAATAAATACGGGTTTATCTGTTTCTTTCGCTAAGATTTCTTTTACATATTTCAGCATATCATCGGTGCTGATTGTCCATAAGTTATCTTGCAGTTTACCTGGATAGCCGAGCTCTTGTGGTTGAATAATTCGATCAACCCCAAGCGTTTCATAGGCATGCCCTGAATGGTATGCGCCTTTATTAAAGGGGGTAAGTACCACAGTATAATAACCGTTGGCCTTCATTTCTTTGAATAAGCTATTTTTAAGGTGGTCAACGATAAAATAAAAGACACCGCTTTTTTGCGCACCAAAATCATCACTATTTAAGCCAGTTAGCGCTGAGAATTCAGATAACCAAGTTCCTCCCCCAAAAGTTTGTACCCGCATCTGACTATGCGCACTTACGCCACTATCTTGCTGGAACATAAATAAATCAGGAAGCTTAGTTCCTTCAGGTAAGTCATAAATATGTGGGTCAACAGTAGACTCTTGCAGTAATAAAACGATGTCTGGTTTTTCTGAGGCTGCATTATTTTCTAGGGATATTGCTGCTGCTTTTTCCATAAAATAATCGGCTGAACCTGCGAATTCAGGGGATCGGTAACTCGCATTTTGTGCCGACATAATAATATTGGTTACTGTTCCTCGGCCTTTTGGCAACGTCTGAGACCATCTGTCATAATAATGTGAGCTTGTGAAGTTAATACCAAAGTAACCCGCAACAATAAGAACAACACCAATAACGCGAGTCATTTTTGATTTACTCGGCTTGAGCAATCGCCAGCTAATAACCCCATTAATGACTAATAATATAAGCAACCCAACCAGTGCGACACCTGCTAACCAATAATGGCCCAAGGTCCCCATATTGGAAGTGTCTGTCATAATATTGATATCACTAAAGAAGAGTTGTTCTTTGTAATAATGAACTTTTAACTGATTCAGGAATTTTATGATGATAAATAATGTACTGGTAATAATAGCGGAAAATAACCAGCGAGCTGTTAGCACCATTAAAATACCGAATAAAACGGCATATACACTGACCGATATGAGAGCAGGATAAATTACGCTACCTTTTTCAAAGACTAAGAAAAGGGAGCCAATAAAGATCAATGCCAGATAAAAGCCTGCAAATAACTTTTTCTTCATCAGTTTTACCACAAGTTTAATATTGGAGGTTGCTATGAGGCACTACTATAACGGATTAAAACACTCAATTTATTCAACGAAAATGCCTTTATCTCGTAAATGGTGACCATCGCCTTTACGACGAGTAAAACCGCTTTTATCAAAAAACTCAAGAATTTGAATCGCAAGTTTCCGACCAATCCCTAATTCGTTACGGAAATCAGCCGCAAAAATGACTTCATTTTCCATGCAATAACGGTGAATAAGTGACGCAAAATAATTAATTTGCTCATGGCTATAATAGCGGTCACGAACTATCGCCGTAATTAATCCCATTTGCGCCGCCTTTTTTAGAACGCGACGCATCGTATCTTCTTCATAGCCACTTTCTAATGCTAAATCACGTACCCACCACGCTTCATTACGTGAAAATAATGGGTGTATTTGCTGCCAAATCAATTGCTGTTGGGCATCAAACACCAGCCCATGTTGGGGCATATGCAACCAACCGCGAGTTTGCTTAATAACATTTTCACCAATGAGATCATCAATGAATTTAAATGCTAATGCCTCGCTCATTGAAGGCAGAGCCATACGTTTTAAACGTGCTTTGCCTACACCGATTTGGTCACTGTGTATTTCATTGAATTCTTCAAGGGTTTGAACGATACGTTCTTTCGCTATTTGCGCTTTAAATGTGGATAAAACATGGTTGCCAACACGCTCCACATCCATTTGAGCCAATAAATTATCTAACACATCATGGGTGAGTTGCCGCGCCCAACTGTAATCCCGTAAATTAAGTTCACCTTGAGGAAGCTGTAGCTTAAAGTGAGCCAGTTCATCTTGTTCTCGGCAAAGCTTAGATAACCAATCCAAAAACTCCGGAAGCCTTTTACCTCGCCGTGGGGAAACCAAACGTATCACTCGAGCCCCACCTAACGTTTGGCGAGCGCTAATATCACGGATAATTAACCGGTCATTCTCGACTAACCATAATGGGGTATCTAAAATTAACTCAGCAAGCACGGGGGTTTCCCCTTGCTCCACTAATAATGACACTCGTCCTGTGATGTGGCTTGCACCATGGTAAAGATGCACAGGTTGCCAGTGCTTAATTAATGCATCGCATTCCAATTCAACAATAACCCGTGTTGCAATAAACGCAGGTTGCTCTGCAAGTAACCAATCCCCTCGGGTAATATTTTCTTTATCAATATCGCCCACCAAGTTTAAGGCCACTCGATCACCTGCAACAGCGAATTCAGATATTTGGTTTTGCCGATGAATACCTCTGACGCGAACTTGCTTATCCGCTCCTGTCACCCATAGTGACTCACCAACTTGAATTTTTCCCGCTAATGCAGTGCCAGTCACCACTACCCCTGCACCTTTAACCAAAAAAACGCGGTCAATGGCTAAACGAAAACGACGTTGGATATTGGGATGTGAACCACTTTGCTGATGAAGTTGTTGCAGATATAAACGCAGCGCATCAATACCGCGCCCATCTTCAATAGACGTAATGAATAGTTTTGCATCTGGCCAACCTTGTTTAGCCAGCTCGGAGGTGACTTGCTCCGTAACCTGTTCAATTCGCGAATGATCGACTCGGTCAGCCTTCGTCAGTATAACACTGATATTTTCACAACCCGCTAGCCTTAAAATCGAAAGGTGTTCAAGGGTTTGCGCCATCACGCCATCATCACAAGCTACTACCAAAAGCGCATGGTTTATACCACCAATCCCAGCCAACATATTGGCTAAGAATTTTTCATGTCCTGGAACGTCGATAAAACCAATAGAGCTCCCATCTGGCTGTGGCCAGTAGGCATACCCTAGGTCAATGGTCATTCCGCGCTTTTTCTCCTCAGGGAGGTGTGCGGTATTTACGCCAGTAATGGCTTGAATTAAAGAAGTTTTACCATGGTCAACATGGCCTGCTGTCGCAAAAATCATGAAAGTAAAACCTGTAATAACGCGTGTTCATCATCAAGACAGCGCAGGTCAAGCCACAATTTACCGTCTTTCATACGCCCAATCACTGGTTGAGGTAGCTGGCGCCACTGCGTAGCGAGTTGCTCTAATGTACTACCTTTTCCATTTAGCGGTATGAATGTTACCGCAAAGCTAGGAAGGCGGTCGACAGGAAGTGAACCGCTCCCTATTTGTGAGAGACAAGGCTCAACTTCAACAATAAATTTATCCCCATAAAAGGCTTGTAGAGCAACAACTATGCTTTCTGTGCTATCACGAATAGTTTCAGGATCTCGTGTTAGCCAACGCAATGTGGGTAATTCTGTTGTGAGTTTTTCGGGAGTTAAATACAGTTTTAGCGTTGCTTCAAGTGCAGCTAGAACCATTTTATCAACCCGTAAAGCGCGTTTTAATGGATGTTTTTGAATTGCATCAATCCATTTCTTCTTCCCTAAAATAATCCCTGCTTGTGGACCGCCGAGAAGTTTATCTCCAGAAATTGAAACTAAATCAATACCTTGAGAAAGGTAACTTTGTGGCATAGGCTCTGCAGGTAGCCCATAAGCCGTCATATCAATCATCGAACCACTGCCTAAATCAATTGCCGTTGGTAATTGATACTTTCTACCTAGCTCTGCAAGCTCTTCACCTTCAACTTCAGCAGTAAATCCTTCAATACTGTAATTGCTGGTATGCACTTTCATTAATAGTGCAGTTTGATCATTAATCGCGTTCTCATAGTCACGTAAGTGAGTCCGATTCGTTGTACCCACTTCAACTAATTGGCAGCCAGCCTGCGCCATCACATCTGGCACACGGAAAGCCCCACCAATCTCAACCAATTCACCACGAGAAACAATAACTTGCTGGCCATTTGCAACCGTTGCTAGCAATAATAAAACTGCGGCAGCATTATTATTAACAATACAGGCATCTTCGGCGCCAGTGAGCTCACACAGCAAGTCAGCAATCGCACGGTCACGATGCCCACGCATCGCACCATCTAGAGAATATTCTAATGTGACAGGCGAACTCATCACTTGGCTAACTGCATTCACCGCCGTGGTTGACATGACCGCGCGGCCTAAATTGGTATGTAGCACCGTACCCGTCAAGTTAAACACATTTTTTAGGGCGCTTTGCCCTAAAGCTTGATGGCGTTGTGCTAACTCTTTTACCCAATCTTCCTGCCAAGCAGGTAATTTCCCTGCCTGAGCAATACTGGCTCGAGCTTGCTCTTGCATCTCACGTAAACATGCAGTGACCCAGTGAGCCCCTGATTGTTCAACCAATATTTGCACTTCATCGAGCTGCAATAATTTATCAATAGCAGGAAGTTGGCGATATAAAGCCAAGTCTGATTCAGACATAGTCACGATTCTCTTTTACCGCTTATTTTTCACCAGGGAACAAGAACGGATTAATACTACTACGCGCAAAGCCTTCTTCTTCCATGCGTGCATCTAAAATAATTGAGGCTAAATCATCCGCGACAGCTTCAACTTTGGCTTCTTTCTCTTGATAAAGGATTTTCAAGTAGCTACCGCAATCACCACAGCTTTCGGCTTTAACTGCCGCATTTTCGTCATCTAATGACCAATAATTCAATTTACCTGTTTGCTCACAGTTACTGCATTTAACGCGCACCATATGCCATTCAGTTTCACATAAATTACAGTGTAAATAACGTAAACCTTGTGATGTACCAATTTGCACAATACTCGACACTGGCATGCTATTACATACAGGACAGAAATGGCGATGGTCTCCATGTTCTGCACGTGCTTTACCTGGGATATTTGCTGCCATTTGTGCCCAATACACCGATAATGCAGCCCAAATGAACATCGATTTGTCCGCAGGAACTTTTTCAAACTCTTCATTTAGCAACGCAGTTGCCATGGCTTCGAGTTCTGTTTCAGACGCTTTATTCAGATTTTCTAACGCCGGACGTACAGACTCAGGCACGACTGGCATTAATTCGGCAATAATAGCCGTTAATAATTTGTGCCAATGTGTTGTCCGTGGAAATGTTTTTGCATCCAATGGCGAATTATTGGTATTTGTTGAGCGCTCAAGGATAGATGCCATATCCATTTCTAATGGATTATCATGCTGTGCATTATGTTGTGCGGTTGCCACTTCAGCAGCAAAATTCAGATAATCTGCAAAAGGATGTTCTCCCGCACCAAGTTCTTTGAGTCGCTCAGCACGGCGTTGATATAAACTTTTTAAGTTAGGAAACAGAACTGGTGGAATAAAACCAATTCCCTTTTCTTTCAATCTTTCTTGTCCTAACTCTTCTTTAGGAACGATACGAATACCCATTGCGTTCTCACTTTTCTATTTTCTGAACAATTTTTTGAGCATAGGGTAAACCTATACTCAAATTAATCATTCCTATTTTATGCCATCGGCGGAAATTGCTGCCACTTACTGCTCAGGATAAAACAAAAACGGTTAGGTCGCTACCTTGATGCCCTTGTATCAAGGCGGGTATTTGATCTGATAAGGGTTTTGTAGGCAACAAAGGAAAAAATGCAGACAAATTTACCTTAAGCAAAGAACAATTATGATACAAAATCACCGATGATAAAGGCATTTTCAAAGGTGTAAATCAATCTATTTCAAGATCATAAATGACCGATTGTGGTGGCCTTAAAATCATCTATTCTTGTTAAAATATGTGGGGTTAATCAAACTTTAACGATATAAGAATAATTAATAAGCTAATAGATACAGCTAAATAAAGTTTTTATTGAAACATTAGCAAGGATATTTAAATTACTGCATTAATTTTCTTTGATATAGTTTTAAAACTAAATTATAGCGGAGGCCGTAGAAATGAGAGAGTTATTAATCACACTAATAATTATACTTCATATTTATTCAATTTTATTTATTAGCGAATTATAGATAAATGTTTAATTAGAATTCTAATAGCTGTATTTTATATTAATTTAACTTATAAAAACAACTTTTAGATTAAACTACCGTAATAGATTATTAATGGATTGAGATCCTAATTTAGAGTTTTCCAACCGACTAAGGACAGTTATGTTTTTCTCGAAACAATTAAACCAGTTTATTGCTTTGGCTAAAAATGGTTCGCTAAATCAAGCGGCAGAGTCTACCAATGTCACGTCTTCAGCGATATCACAAGGTTTGATTCTTCTCGAAAAAAAGCTAGGAAAGAATATTTTAGTTAAAAAAAAAATAAAATACTAATTTCCGATTATGGCATGGAGCTATTTAATAAAATAAACCCTCACTATGAAAGTATAAATAAAATATTAAACAACTTAACTGTGCCAAACAATGAAAAAAAAATTAAAATTCTTATTGATGGATTTCCATTCTATGGGATACATTCGATAATAAACAACCTATTGAAAAATAAGAGTATTAGCATTGAAGTTGAATGCAAGATTTCAAATGATATTTTGTATGAAATAAAAAACCACCACTATGACATCATAATATCACCTGTAGATATCGACGTTGACCATAAAAGTATACAAAAAATAAATTTAAAAACTGAAATATTAGGTTTAGTTTTTCATAAAGAATTAATGAAAAAAAGTATGAGCGTTGAGAAAATGATGAGTAATGAAATTCTTATTCAAACAAAATCATCATTCGAACATTGTACCATGATAGAATTTTTAAAAGAAATAAAAAAAATCGGTATAAACTTTAAAACACTTACAATAAACGAACTGGATTTATTACATTCATTAGAAAATAAAACTGGCTATTCATTCATGACTGAGGAATACTTTAATAAAAAATCGAATCCTGATTTGGTGTTTAAAAAAGAACCCTTTAATTTTTTTCTTAATAGGAGAGCTTATCTACTAAAAGAAAGTAATATTGAAATTTATTAATGAATAATTTTACTTTAAATAAAAATCAATTTAAATAATTCGAGACTAACAATGAAAATCATTTCTTTTTTTATGTTTTCTTTATTTTTATCTTCTTGCCAAAACAGTTTTATTAATGAAATTCAAGACAGTACAATTGAAATAAAAAACCCCAATCAGACAAAAAACAATGGACTATAATTTTCAACTCATTTTAAAAGGAAATTTCGTATGATAATTGGTGTAATTAGTGATATTCATATAGGCTCAGATCATGATAAAGAAGTATTGGCAACGTCTATTAAAAATATTAATCACTGTGGAGCCGAAGGGTTATTAATGGCTGGGGATATTGGTGATTATCATCAACATAGAAAAGATTCTTTTGATATTTTCCTAGAACAATTTCCAAAAAAATATCATCAAAATTTATTATTGATGTTAGGCAACCATGATGTCCGAACTGGGGCCGAACCCCATGAGCCATTAGACCCCGATTTAGTCGGATTATATGACTCTTACTTAGAAAAATGCAATATTGACCGGCAAGAAGATACAATGTGCATTGATGCATGGATTGATGGTTATCATTTTATTTGTTTGAACACAGATGTTCCTTTAAAAAATCAAATGGAATTAAATGAAGCATCACTTCTCTGGTTAGAAAAAAAACTGGCTGAAGGCGTTGATGCGAATAAACCGATTTTTGTGATGACACATCAAGCATTCAATTGTTCACATTGGCGGTCATACTTATATGGCGGATTTGGACCGCAAGATGAAAGACTAAAAAGTCTATTTTCTCGTTATCCCCAAATAATTATGTTAAGTGGTCATATTCATAATGGCTTTGGGATTATTGAAGCTATTCAACGTCCATTTGGAACATTAATTGATATTCCAAGTTTAACATTAGGTGAAAACGGGGTTACAGATAAAGGTACAGGCTATTTATTAAAAATTGAAGGTGATAAGCTAACCTTTGAAGCTTGGAATTTTTATCAAAATATTCATTTATCTGAATATGATACGGTAATATTATTGCCTACTTTATCAAGTTTAGCCGCTGAGCTACCGGATTATGCTGACGAAGAAACTGATTCATTAATTTCAGAATCAAATCGCTTAATGAATAAAGAATACAAAGATGAATATATAAAAATCTATGACGAGAAAACATGGGAAGAAATTAATACCCTAAGAAATAAAATTATTAAATACAAATCTAAACCTAAATCTAATGAAATTAATTACCATAAATTAAAATTTAATAATGACGATAATATCACCATTGAGGTATTGAATGCAGCACTAAATCAGCACAACCATATTCTTATTGAATCAAAAAATGGTCACTGGGCTGACCAAATTACAATACCGCCACTAAAAAATAATCAATCCATTACCATTGATCCTACTGCGGCCTATTGTAGTACACTGATCGTGAATAAAGAGAAGCATAGGATTTCAACAGGTGAAAAATGTACGGTTTCCTGTAAGTCTTATTGGCAGTTTGAAATGAAAAATGACGTAGATTCGTTGGAGCAAAAATCAGCTTATCAGCTTACGTTTAAGAATGAAGATTCTATTACACAAAAAATGATAAAGGATATTTTTAAAACTAACGATAGTATATATATTGAAATTAAAAATGAGAAATGGCTAAATAAAATTTCCATTCCCAAACTGCCCCTAAGTAATAAAAAGATTATAGTTAAATCAACAGCGGATCGTAATAGTTCAATAGTTGGTGGCTACTATACGTATATTATTAAGTCAGGCGACTTATTGACTATTTCTGCAAAACAGGATTGGAGTATTGATAAAAAAAAATTAAAATAACTTAACAACTAGTTCAATACGCGACTAATTATAATTTAGTCGCGTATTTTTATGCGTACTCAACCCTTTGATATCACGTAAATACCAAATAATAAAAGCCAATATTGCAAAGAAAATTATACTTTTAGTAATTCTGGATAATACATCCGCTTCAGCGCTAATTCTAACCCTCTCACCTCTGCTAGGCCTTTTAAGCGGCCAATAGCGGAATAACCAGGGTTAGTCACTTTCTTCAAATCATCCAAAATTTGGTGACCATGATCTGGTCTCATTGGAATTGGTGCAAGCCCCGCAGCATGCCGTTTTTGTTCAACCGCTAAAATGGCTTTGACCACTTCAAACATATCGACATCACCTGCAATATGATTTCCTTCATGGAAAGTATTTGGGTTGTTTTCTCTCACTGTTGAACGTAAATGTGTGAAATGAATACGATCACCAAATTCATTAATCATTTTTACTAGGTCGTTATCGGCTCGCACACCATAAGAACCTGTGCACATAGTAAACCCATTATGAATGCTATCGCAACTTTGCTTAATAAACCGCATATCTTCAATGGTAGAAACAATACGTGGCAGGCCTAAAATTGGGCGCGGAGGGTCATCAGGGTGAATAGCTAAAACCACATTTTCTTCTTCACACACAGGAACGATTTTCTGCAAGAAATAACGTAAGTTCTCACGTAACTGATTTTCATCAATATTATTATATAGCGCCAAACGCTCACGGAATTGGTCTAATGTATAACCTTCTTCTGCGCCCGGTAACCCTGCAATGATGGTTTTAATCAAGTTTTCGATATCATCAGATGACATATTGGCATAATACTCAGCCGCTTCTTTAACTTCTTGTTCTGAATAACTCGCCACCGCATTTTCACGTTTTAAAATATGAATTTCAAACGCAGCAAAGGCAATATTGTCGAACCGTAACGCTTTGGAGCCATCTGGTAGCGTATAAGCAAGGTCAGTACGCGTCCAATCTAGAATTGGCATAAAATTATAGCAAATGGTCTTAATACCACAGGATGCTAAATTACGAATACTTTGTTGGTAATTTTGAATATAGAGATCAAAATTACCTTGTTGAGTTTTAATATCTTCGTGAACAGGAATACTTTCCACGACAGACCAAACTAACCCAGCATCTTCAATGATAGCTTTACGCTTTAAAATCTCCTCAACACTCCAAACTTCACCGTTAGGAATATGGTGGAGCGCAGAGACGATTCCCGTCGCCTCTGCTTGCCTAGCATCACTTAAAGAAACAGGGTCATTAGGACCGTACCAACGCCACGTATGCTCCATGAGTACTTCTCCTGCGATTATTCAAAAATAGTCTGATAAGGAATTGTTTCAAATAAGTAACCATCAAAATTGGGGTCATCAAAATCAGAAAGCTGCATTAGCGTATTTTTGACATTCTCTAAATGCTGCCACATCTCTTTTTTAGCCAATTCAGGATCACGTTTTTGTAGTGCATTTAAAATATTTTCATGATCAATCAACCACTTCTTCCGGTAAGTCGTATTGTCGATATGCTCATGTAGCTTATCCCACATAGGGCTTTGTAACCGCACAGCCCAGATATCATCAATAATCTTCGCCATCATGTCGTTCTTGCTTGCGCGAGCAATTAACACATGAAACTTATGATCATTCGCATCGTCACTTTCATTATTCGCAACTTTGATTCGCTCATCTTCTAATAATGCACGGATCTCTTGGATATCGGCTTTTGTTGCTGACAAGGCCGCACATGCAGCTATCGCACTTTCAATCACTTGGCGAGCTTGCAGTATTTCAAAAGGGCCATGGTCTAAGCTTTTGACTTCATCAATTAATAGATTTGGGTGATTGATGACATAAACACCAGAACCTTTCTTGATAGAAACCAATTTTTCAATTTCTAACATGATGAGTGCTTCACGTACCAATGAGCGACTAACATCATATTTTTTAGCGATCTCACGCTCTGGCATTAAACGACTTCCTATCGGATATTCACCAGATGCAATGAGCTCTTTTAACTGCTGACCTAGGTATTGGTACGAGCGGTATTGAGTTTTCATATATATGTACAACGCGTTGTCGAATTAAATTTAGTTCTTCCATTGTAGATTATCGTCCCTCACCACAATGGTCAACCAATTTATCCACTATTTCCACAAAATTAGTTAACCAATTTGTGATCAGATTCACTTATTGTCGTCTTTTTAGTCATTGTTTTTTAATTTACCGATTGATAGAGTGAAAAAAAGAAAATTTGGTTAACCAATAAATAAACCAGTTTGAGTAACAAGGGGTAATTTGGTTGATCAGTTGGTTAACAAGTAATAGGGATTTAGGCCAAAATGAAAATCATAAAAGCAGAAGTCTTTGTATGTAGCCCCGGTCGTAATTTTGTCACATTAAAAATTACCACCGATGAAGGCATATATGGACTAGGTGATGCTACCCTTAACGGGAGAGAACTCTCAGTGGCATCCTATCTTCAAGATCACCTCTGTCCTCAGCTAATAGGCCGTGACCCACATAAAATTGAAGATATTTATCAGTTCTTCTATAAGGGAGCTTACTGGCGTAGAGGCCCAGTTACGATGTCCGCCATTTCTGCGATTGATATGGCACTGTGGGATATTAAAGGCAAAATTGCCAACCTTCCGGTCTATCAATTACTCGGTGGCGCTTCTCGTGAAGGAGTGATGGTTTATTGCCATACCACGGGTACCGATATTGCCGAAACACTAGATAACTACGCGAAATATAAAGAAAAAGGTTTTAAAGCGATCCGTGTGCAGTGCGGCATACCAGGCATGGCAACCACCTATGGGCAGAGTAAAGGAAAAAACCTTGCTTATGAACCTGCCACAAAAGGCCATCACCCTGAAGAGCAATTTTGGTCAACCGAAAAATACCTCGATTTTATGCCCAAACTGTTTGAAGCCGTACGGGACAAATATGGCTTCAATGAGCACCTTCTACACGATATGCACCATCGCTTGACCCCTATTGAAGCAGCTCGCTTCGGTAAAAGTATTGAAGATTATCGATTATTTTGGATGGAAGACCCAACACCAGCGGAAAACCAAGCTTGTTTTAGATTAATTCGTCAACATACCGTCACCCCAATCGCTGTAGGTGAAGTTTTTAATAGCATTTGGGATTGTAAACAATTGATTGAAGAGCAACTCATCGATTATATCCGCACCACAATCACGCATGCTGGAGGGATCACGGGTATGCGCCGGATTGCTGATTTCGCTTCACTTTACCAAGTCAGAACCGGTTCTCATGGTCCATCTGACCTATCCCCTATTTGCCATGCTGCCGCCTTACACTTTGATCTATGGGTACCAAATTTCGGCGTTCAAGAGTTTATGGGCTACTCCGAAGAAATGTTGTCCGTATTTACGACCAACTGGACGTTCAACGATGGTTATATGCACCCAAGTGATAAGCCCGGTTTAGGTATCGATTTTGATGAAAAACTGGCAGCGAAATACCCGTACAACCCAGCTTATCTTCCAGTTGCTCGTCTCGAAGACGGCACGTTGTGGAACTGGTAATTTTTATTTTATTCGGAGTTAAATATGAAAGCTGTAAAATCGGTAGTAATTAAAGAACCTAATACATTATTGATTGAAGAGCGTTCAGTTCCTGAACCAACTGAAAATCAAGTACAAATAAAAGTCCGATTAGCCGGTATTTGTGGTTCTGACAGCCATATCTACCGTGGCCATAACCCATTTGCAAAATATCCACGAGTGATTGGTCATGAATTTTTCGGTGTCATTGAAAAAGTCGGTTCCAGCGTAGACAGTAAACGCATTGGTGAACGTGTCTCTATCGACCCTGTTCTCAGTTGTGGTCATTGCTACCCATGTTCAATTGGTAAACCAAATGTTTGCGAGACACTAGAAGTATTAGGCGTTCATACTGATGGCGGATTCACTGAATATGTTAATGTCCCTGCGGCAAACGCTTATACCATTCCTGATTCAATCAGCGATGAATGTGCCGTTACCGTTGAACCATACTCTATTGCCGCCAACGTGACTTCGCATGTTCATCCAACTCAAGATGATGTCGCATTAGTCTATGGTGCGGGTACGATTGGGTTAACCTGCGCACAGGTTCTTAAAGGCGTTTATCAGGTCAAAACCTTAATTGTAGTTGACCGCGTGACTGAACGCTTAGCAAGAGCAAAAGATTGTGGCGCTGATATTGTCATTGATAATTCACAAACCCCACTACCAGAGCAACTCAAAGCACTGGGGCTCCGCCCAACGTTAGTACTTGATGCAGCTTGCCATCCCGCTATCTTACAAGAAGCCATCTTGATTGCTTCCCCTGCGGCAAGAGTTTCTATTATGGGCTTTTCAAGTGAAGCAAGTGCCGTTACACAGCAAAGTATTACCAGCAAAGAGATTTCATTGTTTTCTTCGCGCCTGAATGCCAAAAAATTCCCAGAAGTGATTAGCTGGATAGAATCTAAAAAAATTGACCCAACAAAAATCTTAACCCATCAGTTCCCATTCACTGAAGCGCAAGAGGCAATATTAACCTTTGAAAAAGACCAGAAGACCTGCTGTAAAATTCTTTTAACCTTTTAATTTAATTAAAAAAACTAAATCCGATTTTGGATACTACTCTACGTGATTAATAGGATAATAATATGAATACTCAGTCAATTGATCCATCAGGGAAAGTGGAACGCAGCTCTGGCGATCTGACCAAAGCTGCAGTTTCAGGCTGGCTAGGAACCGCTCTGGAGTTTATGGATTTCCAGCTTTACTCGTTAGGCGCAGCACTTGTTTTCCATGAAATATTTTTCCCTGAACAATCCGCTTCAATGGCATTAATTCTTGCTATGGGAACTTACGGTGCCGGATATGTCGCACGTATTGTTGGTGCGATTTTCTTTGGTCAAATGGGCGACCGAATCGGTCGTAAAAAAGTACTCTTTATCACCATCACCATGATGGGGGTGTGTACTACATTAATCGGGGTATTACCAACCTACGCACAGGTAGGTATCCTCGCACCGCTATTATTAGTTCTTTTGCGAATTATTCAAGGCTTAGGAGCAGGCGCTGAAATTTCAGGTGCAGGAACCATGCTGGCAGAATATGCGCCAAAAGGCCGCCGGGGTATTGTGGCTTCACTCGTGGGTCTGGGGACAAACTGCGGCACATTAAGCGCCACTGCGATTTGGGCGGTTATGTTCTTCTGGTTAGACAAATCAGACTTGCTGGCGTGGGGCTGGCGTGTACCTTTCTTGGCAAGCTTCGTTGTGATGCTGTTTGCCGTGTGGTTACGACTGAATCTGAAAGAAAGCCCTGTATTTGAGAAAGTACAAAATACGGAAGAACAAGAAGCCAAAGTTGCGGTACAAACGCCACCGAAAGAAAGTTTCTTTGCCATGTTTAAATCTAAAGCATTTTGGTTAGCAACTGGTATTCGTTTCGGTCAAGCGGGTAACTCTGGGTTAATTCAAACTTTCTTAGCGGGATATTTAGTTCAAAGCTTATTATTTGATAAAAGTATTCCAACTGATGCGATCATGATCAGCTCCGTTGTCGGTTTCCTGACCATTCCTGTGATTGGTCTGCTATCTGATAAATTCGGGCGCCGTATTCCTTATATTATTCTTAGTTTATCTGCCATGTTGCTCGCCTATCCGATGTTATCTGTCATCGTCGATGGTGCGAACAGCGTTAGCTTAATTACCATCTGTATTATTATCGTTCATAACTGTTCAGTACTCGGATTATTTGCCTTAGAAAATATTACGATGGCTGAAATGTTCAACTCACGTAACCGTTTTACTGGTATGGCTGTGGCCAAAGAAATTGGTGGCTTAATTGCCTCTGGTTTAGGCCCAGTTCTAGCGGGTATTTTCTGTAGCATCACCGGAAGCTGGTGGCCAATTGCAATCATGATCATCATTTACTCTGCCATTTCATTAATCAGTGCCATTATCATGCCTGAAGTGAAAGATCGTGATTTAACCAGCACGTTGGATGCGGTTGAAGAGGCTGAACAACAAAAAGGTAAAGTGAAATATGCAACTGTCAACCAATAACCTAAACCAATTACCCGCCACAATCAAAGTACCAAGCTATGATAGGGAGCAGGTAAAGGTAAAAATGCTTCACTTAGGTTTCGGCGCGTTCCACCGCGCCCACCAAGCCATCTTTGCGGATATTTTAGCTACGGAACAGCAGAGTGATTGGGGCTTTTGTGAGGTCAATTTAGTCGGTGGCGAGCAACAAATTGAAGATTTACTCGCTCAAGACTGCCTTTATAACGTAGTTGAAATGCAAGGCGATAATTGGCAAACCCGTACTGTCGGTGTGGTAAAAGAAGCATTACACCCAACCATTCACGGAATTGATGCCGTTATCAATCGCATGTTAGACCCTAATATTGCCATCGTTTCCATGACGGTTACTGAAAAAGGTTATTGCTATGTGCCCGCGACAGGTTCGATTGATTTTGCGAACCCCGCTATCGCACATGATTTAGCCTCACCAAATACCCCGAAATCACTGCCGGGTCTGATTGTTGAAGCCTTAAAACGCCGTAAGGTACTGGGTATTGCACCATTTACAGTCATGTCCTGTGACAATATGCCTGAAAATGGTCATATCACGAAAAATGTCATTTTAGCGATGGCTGCAAAACAGGATATTGCATTGGCCAATTGGATTGAAGCCAATGTCACCTTTCCATCTACCATGGTGGATAGAATTGTGCCTGCCATGACACCAGACACAGCGGAGAAAATTCAATCCCAGCTAGGCCCTGTCGTTGACAAAGTCGCCATTGCCTGTGAGCCATTTCGCCAATGGGTGATTGAAGACAATTTCGTCGCAGGTCGCCCTGAGTGGGAAAAAGCGGGCGCTCAGTTAGTTACGGATGTCGTTCCATTTGAAGAAATGAAGCTGCGCATGTTAAATGGTAGCCACTCTTTCCTTGCTTATTTAGGTTATTTGGCTGGTTACCAATATATTAATGAGTGCATGCAGGATAGCGCTTATGAAAAAGCCGCTTATCACTTGATGGTCAATGAGCAAGCACCAACGTTATCCATCAAAAATGTGGATTTACCCGCCTATGCTAATGCCCTGATTGAGCGTTTTAAAAATACGGGGTTGAAACATCGTACTTGGCAAATCGCGATGGATGGAACGTTGAAATTATCCCAACGTTTACTCGATTCTATCCAAATTCACCTGAAAAATGGCCAATCATTTGATTATTTAGCCTTAGCCGTCGCGGGATGGATGCGTTATGTCAGCGGAAAAGATGATCATGGCGCAGAAATTCAAGTCAGCGACCCACAGGCTGTAAAATTGGCTGAGCTGGTTGCAAACAGCACTGATGATGAAAGCCGTGTTCGCGCATTGCTGTCCCTCAACAGTTTGTTTACCGAAGAACTGGTTAATAATTCACTATTTACTGAAAAGGTGACTGCATTTTACCTTTCACTACGTGATAACGGTGCCAAGAAAACCATTGAAGCACTCAACCACCAGCACACCCTGTAATAACATATTAGTAGGCGGGTTTCCCCCGCCTTTTTCACTCAAACTTCGCTTAAACTATAATCTACTGTGTTAGCGGCGGAAACCAAATAGCTTGCTGACCACTCACCAACCGTTCTTGGTTAATCCAAGTAAAAGGTGCGGGTACCTGAGCTTGCAAACGCACATCTTCAGCCCCTCTTTGTGCTGTCAATGTGGGAGTAAGGACAACAGGCTCTGGCCCATAAATAGCCGCTGACGTAGAATCACGCTCGTTTCGCCCGCCACAAACCACCCATAACTGGTTTAATGTAGCAATTGCATAAGGGATAAAATCGACACGCCCTGTTGGCGGCTCTTCAACCGAAAAAAGATGGCTATCAATTTCCACTTTTAAATCACATGGGCTGCCCGCTGGTGCAGCAAGAATATCAGCACGTAACATACTGTATAACCCCCCTAATTCAGGAACGTCTAATTCATGTGCTGCCGCCAGTGCAATACGCCCAATTGGCGTTGCTGTCACACTCACAGCGCTACCCGCTGTTGCCCAGCCACTATCCCGTTCATTAAGATGTGTAACACGATAGCGGGCTAATATTTCCCCTGATGGGCCCGCAAGAATGACGGTGTGGAACACTTTATCAATCTCAATTTCAGGATAACTTCCAACAATATAGCCTTTTCCTTGATGAGCAGCCTGACACAGTGTTTGTTCAAATGCTCCCCCTTGCTTTTCAGCATGGGACAAAATAAGGTTCGGGTCATTCGTATAAGGAAGCGCAGAGAGCTCGGGTAAAACCAGCAATTCATTTTCTCCCACTTGAATTGCATCTAACTTAGAAATAGATTTTTCCCACTGAGCAGCAATAAGTGTCGTTTGAATTACTGTTTCTGTCGCATTGATATCTGTTGGGCTGCGGTGAAAAGCCAGTGTTGGGAAATATAATTCAGGGCGGCGCTTCGCGAGTAATACATCGCGTTGCTTATCTGCTTCGCCTAAATCAATCATTGCACTGTATATGCCATTTAGCCCGGGTTCTAGCTCTAACGGGCTAAGCACGGGAGATTGAGCCACTTTATGCCCTGAAGGCGACCACACACTTGAGCCCCCATTATAGTAAAGCTGCCCTTTAGTAATTGGGTTAGTTTCAATTCCACTTCGGGTAGCACAAATAACCCACAACCCATTGAATGCGCTCATATGTTGTACATGCGCAACCGTTGAGTGGTCGCCCAACATTTCAGCAGGGGTGGCATTTGGCATCATTCGGTCGGATACTGAATGCCAACCAATGATTTGCGCCCCTTCTAATGCAGCTAATCGAACGTATTGCCAGTAGGTATCATCATAACAAATCAATAATGCGATACGGCCAATCGGTGTTTCAAAAGTTTTGACACCAGTATTGCCCGGTGCAAATACTTTTTGATCTTGAGAATTCAGGCCTATTTTACGATATTTACCAATAATACCTTCCGGCCCCATCAAAACGGCTGAATTATAGGCGAGCCCTGTTTCGCTATCTCGCTCCGCGATACCGACACTCATATACATTCCTGTTCGAGCCAATACAGGCAGTATTGCAGCAGTCGTTTTGCCAAGGATAGTATCTAAATAAGGTGCTAATTCCGTAGAGTCCGAAAATAAATAACCACTCACTGCCGTTTCTGGAAATACGGCATAATTTACCCCTTGAGCAGCCACTTTTTCTGTCGCTTCGACTAAACGTTGAATATTCCCATTTAAGTCTCCCCATGCAGGAATAAAATCAACGGCTGCGACTTTACTGCTTTTTTTTATTTCAGCAATACTCATACAATAATCCTTATTCAAAGAATTTATTAATAAAAAAATAAAAACTAAATAGGGAAAAATATTTCTATAATTCCAATTGATTGAGGTAGTAATCGCCTGAATTTAGCGGCTATATTTGAATATATCTAATATCTGAATATAGCCGCTAATATTAATTAGCTTTTTTAGAAAATCATATTAAGAGCGAGTTTAATATTATTAATTAAATAACATTATTTTTTTTCATTTCCATAATTTGTTCATCACTATAACCAAGCTCTTTTAATACTTCGTTATTATGTTCCCCAAGCAATGGAGCACTTTTAATTTCAGGGATAAACGCTGAAAATTTCATTGGGCAACCCACCGTTAAATATGAGCCTCGTTTTGGTTGTTGAACTTCGACAATCGAACCACTACGACGCAAAGAAGGGTCATCCATAATTTCTTTCATACTTAATACTGCAGAACATGGCACATCAAACTGATCAAAATAATCAGTTAGTGCATGTTTATCTTTGTCTTTAGCGATTTCTTCAATTGCATCCCATACATCTTGGATATGACTTGCACGTGCCTGTGTAGTGGCAAAAGCAGGATCGGTTTTCCATTCTGGGCGCCCAATAGCATCACAGGTATTTTCCCAATTATGGTCTTGATTAATAAAATAAATATAGGCATTTGGGTCAACATCGCTACCTTTACATTTGAGCATTGTTCCCGGCTGACCGCCACCACTCGCATTCCCCCCACGAGGAACCGCATCACCAAACGTGCCATTTGGGTATTGAGGGTATTCCTCTAAGAAACCGAGTTTTTCTAAACGTTGTTGGTCACGTAATTTCACACGACATAAATTAAGCACCGCATCTTGCATTGACATAGTAACGCGTTGCCCTTTACCTGTTTTTTCACGGTGTAATAACGCCGTCAGTATGCCTATCAATAAATGCATACCCGTATTACTATCCCCCAATGCCGCAGCACTTACGGTCGGAGGGCCATCAGGAAAACCCGTCGTTGATGCTGAACCACCAGCAGATTGAGCAACATTTTCATAGGCTTTCACATTCGCATAGGGTGAATTCTCATTAAACCCTTTAATCGACCCAAAAATTAATCGAGGATTGAGTTCTTGGATGTGCTCCCACGTAAACCCCATATGGTCGATAGCCCCCGGATGAAAATTTTCAACTAATACATCAGATTGACGTATTAGTTTCTCCATCACGGCTTTTCCCTCTGGCGTTTTGGTGTTGAGCTCTAAAGAGCGTTTGTTACTGTTTAACATCGTAAAATACAGCGCATCCACATCAGGGATATCTCGCAATTGATTACGTGTCACATCCCCAACGCCTGGGCGTTCAATTTTGATCACATCAGCACCGAACCAAGCAAGCATTTGTGTACATGATGGCCCTGACTGAACCCCAGTAAAATCAAGAACGCGTATCCCATCAAGCGGTTTTGAAGAAGTCATAATTCACCTTTTTACAAAACTGCCATGACGTCATTTCTCACGCCATGGCAACTCATTTTGCCCCATTGACTCTTTCTATGAAACGAGTCGAGAGATGTAGATCCACGCTGGAGCTGCGATGATAAAACCAAGTACACTCACCGCCAGCGACGCAGTTCCTGTCCGGGTATACAGATTAAAGCGACTTGCAATAATTATTCCAGAGAAAGCAGGTGGCAATGCCCCAGCTAATACCATCATTTGCAGTTGCTCTGTTCCCATATTAAACATCATACCCGCCAGTAACATTAACCCTGGCATTAAAACTAGCTTTAATAACGTGTTATAAACTATCTCTCCATCGAACTCGAACTTATTGGCGGCTAATGTCAGACCGGCAGCAAATACCGCAACACCGGAGTTTGCTTTCGCAATTAAATCAAATGTTGGGTCCCAAACGGTAGGAATTTTCACACCAACCAATACCAGTGCGGTCGCAAGTACCGGAGCCCATACGACGGGTTCTTTAAAGGCGGATATTAATGCATCCATACCGCCACCACCCTTTTTCCCTTCCGCATCAGATGGGTTCAGTAGGAATAGGCCAATAGGGATTGTAATGGCATTAACGATGATGGAAATAATAGCGACAACTAACCCAGTTGAAACAGTTTCACCATAAATAGGGTCTAGAACCGCAAACCCTAAGAAACCAATTGTCGGAGAACCTGCAATTAATGCACATACCGCAGCTTCGCCACGACTATGTTTAAAAATATATTTACAGCTAAAGAAAGAGAAAAAGAAACAAACGAGCAAGACCACAAATGAAATAATAGTCAATTTAGCGTCTGCAAATATCATTTCTCGATTAGCGCGTGCGATAGAAACAAATAATGCAGCAGGTAATGCGTAATTTAATACCAACTTATTAAATGCTTTCGCTTGGTCACTGGTAAACACATTTCGTTTACCACTCACATAACCTAATACCATAATAATAATGATAGGTAATAGGTCGCTCATAAAAATCTTATACATAAAATCAGCCATAAGACCCACCTATTTTTGGCAATAAGACCCCGTACGCCACTCATTAAAAATGAGCCGCGTAGGGTTATCT
Source organism: Providencia sp. PROV040 (assembly GCF_032706145.1). Taxonomy (NCBI): domain Bacteria; kingdom Pseudomonadati; phylum Pseudomonadota; class Gammaproteobacteria; order Enterobacterales; family Morganellaceae; genus Providencia; species Providencia sp. PROV040. The sequence continues at coordinate 4,777,587 of NZ_CP120530.1, forward strand.
TTGTTAGTTAACGTTATGCTGCGTTAATTTTTTACGACAGACTTCGGATTTAAATTACCAATATGGCCACTTTCCGTTCCAACTGCAGGGTCAATAACAACATTTATCAAAGTTGGATGACCCGATGCTAAACCGGCCCTCAAGGCTTCTTGTACCTCAGCAGGTGTTGTTGCTTGGTAGCCGATGCCACCAAAGGCCTCAATCATTTTGTCATAACGCGCTCCGCCCATTAAAACGGTAGGAGAAGGGTCTTGATCACCATGGAGGTTTACGCCATCACCACGGTAAATCCCACCATTATTGAAAATCAAAATAGTGACAGGCAATTTGTAGCGACAAATCGTTTCGATTTCCATACCACTAAAGCCAAATGCGCTATCGCCTTCAATCGCTACAACAGGCTTACCACTAGTTACAGCGGCTCCCACTGCATAACCCATTCCGACCCCCATAACGCCCCAGGTTCCACAATCTAAGCGTTTACGTGGTTGGTACATATCAATAATATTTCGCCCATTATCAAGCGTGTTAGCGCCTTCATTGACGACATAAACATCTTGGTGATCGACCAACACATCACGGATTGCACGTAATGCGTTGAAGTAATTCATCGGGGAAGTGTCAGTGTTTAACTTAACTGCCATTTTCTCGACATTGATTTTCTTGTGCTCATCAATACTGACAATCCATTCTGTTGGTGATTTAACAGGGGTTGATTTAAGTCCTGCCAATAATGACTCAATACTGGAGTAAATATCGCCAACAACTGGAGCCGCTATTGGGCGGTTACTATCAATTTCGGAAGGTTCAATATCTAACTGAATAAATTGCGTTTCTGGTGACCAATGCTTACCTTTACCATGGTCAAGTAACCAGTTAAGACGTGCTCCCATTAATACCACAACATCTGCACTGGATAAGGCATATGAGCGAGCTGATGCGGCTGATAGGGGATGTGTATCTGGCAGCAGCCCCTTAGCCATTGACATCGGTAAATAAGGGATACCGGTTGTTTCAATAAATTGACGAATATTGTCATCCGCTTGGGCATAAGCTGCACCTTTACCCAAAATAATTAATGGTCGCTTAGCCGAGGCGAGCAACTTAAGGGCTTTATTCACTGAATCTGGTGATGGAATTTGTCTTGGTGCAGGGTCTTCAACTGTAAAAATGGTTTTATCCGCTGCGTCCTTGTCCATCACGGCAGACAACACTTCCGTTGTTAAATCAAGATAAACCCCACCAGGACGACCTGATACCGAAGCTCGGATTGCCCGGGCTAGTGCGATACCAAGATCCTCAGGTTTATTCACACGATAAGACGCTTTTACAAAGGGTTTTGCCGTGTTCATTTGGTCTAACTCTTCGTAATCACCCTGCTGCAAATCAATTATCGCTCTGTCGCTTGAGCCACTGATTTGAATCATTGGAAAACCATTGGTCGTTGCATTAGCAAGAGCAACCATACCATTCAAGAAACCCGGCGCCGAAACCGTTAAACAGATACCCGGTTTTTGGGTAATAAAACCACTGATTGCAGCTGCGTTACCCGCAGATTGCTCATGGCGGAAACCAATATAGCGAATACCTTCAGCTTGCGCATGCCTTGCCATGTCAGTCACTGGAATTCCAACAACACCGTAGATTGTATCAATGCCATTTTTTTTAAGTGCATCGACAATAATATGCATACCATCAGTCAGGTTTTGGGTTTGATCAGCAGACATGTCTACCTCATAAATAACTGATTAAAAGATTAAATGGAGTGATTTCTCACCCCAATATTTAAAATTAGATCGCTTTGTTCGCTCGCATAGTCGCAATTTCATCTGCGCTATAACCTAACTCAGTTAGGACTTGCTCTGTATGCTCACCCAACAATGGTGCGCTTTTGATATCCGGTGTAAAGGAAGAGAATTTCATCGGGCAACCCACCGTCAAGTAAGTTCCGCGTTTTGGCTGCTCAACTTCAACAATACTTCCGCTCTTACGCAGAGATTGGTCTCGTGCTATTTCACGCATACTGAGTACAGGAGCACAAGGTACACCGTATTTACTTAAGTACTCGACCGCTTCATGTTTATCTTTATCCGCTAAGAATTTTTCAATTTCAGCAAAAATATCAAAGATATGAGGTTGACGAGCCTTTGGTGTATTGTAAGCGGGGTCAGTTGCCCATTCAGGCTTACCAATAGCGATACAGGTTTGCTCCCAGTCCTGCTCTTGGATAGTAAAATAAATATAAGCATTTGGGTCAGTTTCCCAGCCTTTACATTTTAAGATCCAGCCAGGCTGGCCACCACCACCAGCATTACCGCCACGAGGAACTGCATCACCAAATGTGCCATTTGGGTATTGTGGATATTCTTCAAGGTAGCCAATTTTCTCTAAACGTTGCTGGTCACGAAGTTTGACACGGCACAAGTTGAGTACGGCATCTTGCATCGACATAGTCACTCGCTGGCCTTTTCCTGTTTTCTCGCGATGTAATAACGCTGCGAGTAAGCCAATGAGCAAGTGCATACCTGTATTACTATCACCTAATGCTGCGGCGCTCACTAATGGCGGGCCGTCCCAAAACCCTGTGGTTGATGCGGCACCACCTGCGGCTTGGGCAACGTTTTCATAAGCTTTAACATCTGCATAAGGAGAGTCTTCATCAAAACCTTTGATGGAACCGAAAATCAAACGAGGATTTAATTCTTGAATGTGTTCCCAAGTGAAGCCCATATGGTCAATTGCACCTGGATGGAAGTTCTCAACGAGGACGTCGGCTTGCTTAATCAGCCGCTCCATAACCTCTTTACCTTCTGGCGTTTTTGTATTTAATTCCACTGATCGCTTATTACTATTAAGCATCGTGAAATACAGCGCATCCACATCAGGTATATCCCTTAATTGGTTACGCGTGACATCTCCAACTCCAGGGCGCTCAATCTTAATAACATCTGCGCCGAACCACGCTAACATTTGAGTACAAGATGGTCCTGATTGTACACCGGTGAAATCCAGTACTTTAATACCTTGTAAAGGAAGATCCATGTGGTACCTCTTTATTTAGCTATCGTAAATGGAATGAATTAGGGTTCTATTATTTAGCTGTGTTAAAAAGATATTTGAATATATGACTATTTTTATATTTATTAATAATTACATTACTATTTTTATTAAATAATATCACCAATGTCCAGCAATTAATTCTTTTAATATATATGCATTATAACATTCTTAAAAAAAACAAATATCAGAACATTAGTTTACTTTTAAATTAAAATAAAAAACAAAGTCTCGAATTAATCAGCAGTGACCATTTAAGATAGACCTTTATTGATCTAATATCAATATTCAATAGCTATTCACAAAAAAACAACAATCACAAAAATAGTTTATTATCAATAAATTAAAGGGTTGATGTCTTTTTTTTACATAATATAAAAACGAATAAATGTTTATTTGTTTATTATTGGTTTAAAAAAATTGTAAATCATACGCGAAATAAGAGCATCTTTATTTGATGTGTATTTTTTTATTAATCTTATTTTGATTAACTATAATGATAATAAATCGCAAACAGGTCATCAAATAAATATATCTAATTTTATTTCTTTCAAATAAATTGAATGTTTATATTTTTTAGATATAAAAAACCCACAAATAACATTAGTCATTTGTGGGTTTGATAACAACAATAATAAAACTTAGTTTTTCTCTTGTTGCTGTTTTTGCTGTTTTTCTTTTTCCAAAAGCTGGCGGTACCACAATGGATGGTGTTTTCTAGCCCAACCACGAGTCACCCAACCTTCAACCATCGCACGTACTGAACCTTTCACCCAAATCGCTGCATAAGCGTGAACCACAATCATGATGATCAACGCAATCGCAGAGAGCGAATGAATAAGAATCGCTGCACGATAAACAGGGATTGGGAAGTAATCTGCAAAATAAGGGCGCCACATAATCACTCCCGTGACCACCAGCGCTAATAAGCAGATAGTGACAACCCAATAAACCCCTTTCTGACCGAGGTTATATTGGCCGACATCGCCCGCCTCTTCGTTTTTCAGTACTTTGCCGATATTTTTTGCCCACTTGATATCTTCTTTATTAATGAAGTTATGATGGAAATAGCGGAAGAACATAAATACGAACAGCAAGAACATCGCCGTACCCACAAATGGATGCAAAATTCGCGACAGTTGTGGCGTACCTAAAATGTTCATAAACCAGTTTAGTGAAGGGAAAAAGAACCCTAATCCACTGATTGCCGTGAACAAAAAGCAAATCACAACCGCCCAGTGATTGATCCTTTCAATCGGTTTATGGCGAATAATTTTGTCGTTATCATCTGGCATCATTTCTGATCCTCCCCTTCTTTTGATTTCGAAGTGTCAGATGACATTGCATTATGCAAATCTTCTAAAGCCTCTTCTTCATCTTTTTTGGAGACGCGGTTTGGACCAATACCCACATAGTGGAAGATGGCCGCCGCAAATGTTGCAGCAAAACCAACCGCTGCTAACGGTTTCCAGATACCTTTCCAGAAAGTCACTGTTGGGCTGATTGTCGGGTTTTCTGGTAATCCGTGATACAACTGAGGTTTATCTGCATGGTGCAGAACGTACATCACGTGCGTACCACCAACGCCCTCTGGGTCATATAAACCTGCATTCGCATAACCACGGGTTTTCAGCTCTTCAACACGCTCACCAGCCATGTTAATCATGTCTTCTTTGCTACCGAAGTGGATAGCACCCGTTGGACATGTTTTCACACATGCAGGTTCTTGACCGACTTCAACACGGTCAACACACAGCGTACATTTGTATGCGCGGTTATCTTCTGAGTTAATACGTGGTACATCAAACGGGCAACCCGCAATACAATAACCACAACCAATACAGTGTTCCGATTGGAAGTCAACGATACCGTTTTTGTACTGTACTATCGCGCCTTCCGAAGGGCACGCCTTCAGACAGCCCGGGTCAGCACAGTGCATACAACCATCTTTACGGATCAGCCATTCAAATTTATCGTTCTCTTCCACTTCAGAGAAGCGCATTACCGTCCATGACTTAGCGGTTAAATCTGTTGGGTTATCATATACACCAACGTTAGTCCCGATCTTGTCACGGATATCGTTCCATTCGGAACAGGCGACCTGACAAGCTTTACAGCCGATACAGGTCGTCACATCGATAAGCTTTGCAACTTCTTCCTTATAATCCCGCACCTGAGGTGCGGGAGTCAGGGAATTGGTGGCAGAGCGACGAATAATGTCCTGAGATTGCATTGACATAATTTATCTCCTTACACCTTTTCCACATTGACAAGGAACGATTTAAATTCCGGTGTCTGAGTATTCGCATCACCGACAAACGGCGTTAACGTGTTCGCGATAAAGCCTTTCACAGCCAAACCTTCAAAGCCCCAGTGAATAGGAATACCGATTGTATCGATATCTTTACCTGCCACTTTCAGCGTATGAATACGTTTGGTGACCACGGCTTTCGCTTTGATATAACCGCGTTTAGAGCTGACTTTCACCGTATCGCCTTGTTTAATACCTTTTTCATTCGCCAGACGCTCACCAATTTCAATGAACTGCTGTGGCTGAATGATGGCATTTAGCAAAGCATGTTTTGTCCAATAGTGGAAATGTTCAGTCAAGCGATAAGTGGTTCCCACATAAGGGAATTCTGTCGCTTTACCCATTTGGGCCCAGTCGTCTTTAAACACACGAGCCGCAGGGTTTGACACAACTTTCGGGTGCAGTGGATTGGTATCCAATGGCGTTTCAATTGGTTCATAGTGCTCTGGGAATGGGCCTTCGGCCATTTTATCCAGTGCGAATAGACGTCCCATCCCTTCCGGTTGCATGATAAACGGACCAACACCACTTCCCGGCGCAGCATTGCTATAGTCAGGAATATCCATTCCTATCCATTTGCTACCGTTCCACTCGAGGATTTGGCGTTTTGGATCCCATGGTTTACCCATTGGGTCTGCTGATGCACGGTTATAAATCACACGGCGGTTCAGAGGCCATGCCCATGCCCAACCTAATGTATTCCCCAGACCTGTTGGGTCAGAGTTATCACGGTTAGCCATTTGATTGCCTTTTGGCGTCCAGCTTCCCGTAAATATCCAGCAGCCACTCGCCGTGGTACCGTCATCACGTAACTGAGCAAACGAGCTAAGCAGCTCACCTTTTTTCGCAATAACGTTGCCATCAGCATCTTTCAAATCAACTAAAGCATAGCCATTGTTTTCTTGAGCAACTTCTTCTGGCGTTGGGTTATCACGGTCAAAGTAATTCCAAGTCATACTTAGAACTTGTTCAGGTACCGCACCGCCTTCAGAGGCATACAGTTGGCGTAGACGGTGGAAAATACCAGACAGGATTTCACCATCACTGATAGCTTCCCCAGGGGCATCCGCACCTTTCCAGTGCCACTGTAACCAACGTGCCGAGTTCACAATCGAACCATTTTCTTCAGCAAAACAGCAAGATGGCAGACGGAATACGGTAGTTTGAATTTCTGCCGGGTTCACATCATTCATTTCGCCGTGGTTTTGCCAGAAATTCGACGTTTCGGTGTTCAGCGGGTCAACGGTGATTAAATACTTCAGCTTAGAAAGCGATTTAATAACTTTGTTTTTATTCGGGAATGAAGCTACTGGGTTAAAGCCTTGGCAGATATAGCCATTCACTTCCCCTTTATCCATCATTTCGAAATAACGCAGTACATCGTAGCCTTGATCCCATTTCGGTAATAAATCAAAGCCCCAATTATTTTCTTTCTGCGCTTTATCGCCATAGAACGTCTTCATCAAACTAACAAAGAATTTCGGGTAGTTACCCCAATAGTTTACCTGGCCTTCAACCGTCGCTTTTGGCGTGTTTGCAGCTAAGTAACTTTCTAATGTCGTTTGTTTTTCTGATGGTAAGGTCAAATAACCCGGCAAGCTTTGTGACAATAAGCCTAAGTCAGTCAAGCCTTGGATATTGGAGTGTCCACGCAGGGCATTTACACCACCGCCTAACATCCCCATATTACCCAGCAGTAATTGGATCATCGCCATGGTACGGATATTTTGCGCACCCACAGTATGTTGAGTCCAACCTAATGCGTATAAGAACGAGGCTGTTTTATCTTTAGCACTGGTTTCAGCCAAATACTCACAAACTTGTAGGAAGTCTTTGATCGGCGTACCACAGATATTATTCACCACTTCAGGTGTATAACGGCTGACGTGCTCTTTTAATAGGTTTAACACACAGCGTGGGTGTTTCAGAGTCGGATCGCGCAGCGCAAGGCCGTTTTCATCCATCTCATAGTTCCACGTGGTTTTGTCGTATTGACGTTTTTCTTCGTCATAACCTGTGAACAAGCCGTCATCAAAACCATAATCTTCACGAATAACTAAACTGGCGTTGGTATACGCTTCCACGTATTCACGCTGAATTTTTTCATTATCCAGTAAGTATTTGATAACACCTGATAAGAACGCGATATCTGTACCAGAACGGATAGGCGTGTAAAAATCCGCCACTGCCGCTGTACGGGTAAAGCGTGGGTCAATCACAATTAATTTGGCTTTATTATGGATTTTAGCTTCCATCGCCCAGCGGAAACCGACTGGATGCGCTTCTGCCGCATTACCACCCATAACGACAACTAGGTTTGCATTTTTAATGTCAACCCAGTGGTTGGTCATCGCACCGCGACCAAATGTTGGAGCAAGACTTGCTACCGTTGGTCCGTGTCAGACACGCGCTTGGTTATCGACGGCAAGCATGCCGAGAGCGCGGGTAAATTTTTGTGTTACAAATCCACTTTCGTTACTGCCCGCCGATGCGCACAGCATACCAGTGGTCAGCCAACGGTTAACGGTGACACCCTCTTTATTTTTCTCAATAAAGTTCGCATCACGGTCTTCTTTCATTAACTTAGCGATACGGTCAAACGCGTCGTTCCACGTGATACGTTTCCACTCATTGGTACCCGGCTCACGCACTTCTGGGTATTTCAAGCGGCTTTCACTGTGGATGAAATCGATAAGTCCAGCACCTTTCGGACAAAGTGCACCACGGTTTACCGGATGATCCGGGTCCCCTTCAATATGGAAAATGCTCTCTTTTGCATTTTTCGCGCCATCACCGAGGCTGTACATTAACAGCCCACAGCCGACAGAACAGTAGGTACAGGTATTTCTGGTTTCCTTCGCACGCAGTAATTTATACTGGCGCGTTGACGCTAACGCGGTAGCGGGTGCAAAACCCAAAGCCGCTGCAGTCGTACCTGCCATACCGCCAGCGCAGATCTTAAAGAACTGCCTTCTGCTGACTTGCATGGGGATCTCCTCATTTACATTGCTCATGTTTACCTAACGTCAATCGCGATAATCAGGTAAACTGTTCTTATTCAACGTCTTCCTTACGTATCCAGGTTCATTGCCTGGCAAATGGTGTAAATTCTTTTTACCCATAATTAATATTATGTATCATTAATGCTAGGAATTCATCTAATGTATGAAACAAATACTACAAATGACTCCAAATTAATCAAAATGATTGGCTTAAACCAAACAACCGTGCAACAAAAAGGCAACCTTAATTTACCCGTTAATGATTATGTTGCGGAGGAATATCCTGTTGCTTTAGTCTTCAATGGTATATCTCACGTAGTGATGATGGCGACGCCAAAAGATTTGGCGGATTTTGCTATCGGGTTCGCCCTTTCGGAAGGAATAATACAGTCAGGTGATGAAATTCGTGGAATTGATATCGTTGAAGGCTGCAACCGCGGAATTGAAGTACAAGTTGAATTATCTAGCCGCCGGTTTATGGAGTTAAAAGAACGTCGTCGTAATCTAGCGGGGCGTACGGGCTGTGGTATTTGTGGAACAGAACAACTTGAAGAAATTTTCAAACCGATCGCCCCGCTACCTTTCACCCAAACCTTTTCTCTCTCGCACCTTGATAATGCATTACATGAATTGAAAAAAGTGCAAGAGATTGGTGCGCTGACGGGCTGTACCCATGCGGCCGCATGGATTTCACCAGAAGGGCAATTAGTCGGTGGATGCGAAGATGTCGGTCGCCATGTTGCACTCGATAAACTTTTGGGTATGAAACATCGCAACCAATGGCAACAAGGTGCAGTACTGGTTTCCAGCCGTGCCAGCTATGAAATGGTGCAAAAGGCGGCCAGTTGTGGCGCTGAAATTTTATTTGCCGTTTCTGCTGCCACCGCGCTTGCTATTGAGGTAGCAGAGAAAGCCAACTTAACGTTAGTTGGATTCTGTCGTCAGGGGAAAGCCACGGTGTTTACGCACGGGAGCCGAATTAAAGATTAAAGTGGCATAATTAGTCCCAGCCTTTATTTAATCTCGCTGCTTTGTGATGTAATCCGGATAGAATTGAGTCTGCGATATGCTCAGGGAAATCTGTGGGTAATTGTTCTCTCACTTTCTTAAGAACACTTTCCATTTGCTCACCAAATTCAATTAAGATTTTTTCCATCTCAGCACGATCAAATCCAACGGCTTTGGCCGTTGAAAAAAAATGTCTTGGGAAAATTTGCTCTATATTGTATTTCATCCCCTTTGTTCCCTTCAGTCCCATAGCCAATTTGGCATCTCTAGGGTTAATTCCCCTCCCCCCATAACTAGGATACATGGACAAAATATCGTAAAAAGGTGTTAACTGATAACGGCCTTCAGGTTCAATAAATAATGAAAAATTTTTAGCATGACCATCCGTCGCTGCAAGTAGCCAGAACAAAACTTGGCTCTTCATAAACTGATATCTATCTTTCTCTGCATTTATTGAACCCAATAAGTAATTCATAATTTCAGAAATACCCGGTCCACCATGATTTTGATATTTTCTTGCTGGTGAAATATTCAATGTTTGACAAAAATCTTCTTGTGGTAAACGCATAATCCACGAGGAATCAGAAGAATATTTACGGTCAAAACGTTCAACCGCTAACGCCTTTATTTCACCTACATTTAAAATAAAGCTACGAGGCACATCTAGGCCAAACTCTTTTGCTATCAATAAACATAAATATTCATTTTCTACACTATCCGACATATCTATCGAATAAGAATGGCTTTCTATTTTACCAATGGGAAGTTTAATAATATGGGTAGTTGGAGTCGCATTCTGAGGTAAGCACCAATGCCCATCTAAATAGAGTAATGCGGTTTTCTCTTGAGCGCCCGCAAGTGAGATCCTAAAGTCATCTTCATCTTCAATCATGCCTAAAGGAGCATTCGCTTTATACCCTGTTAATATTTTTTCTAGTTGCTTATTAGATAAGGGTTTATATTCAATTTTTCTGATATTACTGACTCTTTGCCCATCTAGAATGAGTTGTAAAGCCCCCACACTATCCTGGCCAATCTTAGATAATAAATCGAAAGGTTGATTTGAATCCGCTTGATAACGACTAACAATTCGATTCCGTATCTCAATATTGTCCGGTAGGAGATTATCAAAAAAATTATAAACTTCGTCTCCTCGATATTCTTGGTGCCTAAGTGGCATTGATAAAGAAATAGGTCGAGCACCTGATGTTTCCAACCAGTGACTATTATAAGTAAATTGGTGAGCACCAGTACTTGAACGAATCAAATCCCCAACCAAGTAACCATTCATGTATACATGCAAAGTCGCCATCACCACTCCTCCTTCCATCCGGAGTCTGAATTTGATGAGCCGCTTTCATTTCGCGGTTTAATATCGAGTTCTAAATTGAGGGCAGATAAAATCTTAAAAAAGGTTTCTAATTTGGTAGAGTCAGGAGAGAGTTCAAAGCTAGAAACAGTATCTTGCCGAATACCTACTTTACTAGCGACTTTGCTTTGAGATAACTTTTTCGTCTCTCTGACATCCTTCATATAAGCACTAAGTTGTCGGGTATTCGTCACTTTCATTTTAAAACCTACCTTATTTTTCACCCTAACAATATTTACACGCTATAACCGGTAAACATTATATTACACGCTATAGCCGGTAATATCAAGATTACACGCTATAGGAGGTAAACCATAAATTACACGCTACAGCGTGTGAAAAATATATTAATAAGTATGGCCCACAAAACAGCCAGTGCCATACCTTAGCAAGGTAAAGCTTATATATTACTTGGTTGCTAGAACTTAATAGAGAATTAAGACAGGAAAAATGGAGGGGAGTACCGATAAAGCAAACCTACACGTAATACCGTGTAGGTTATAGACGATAGATGATAGGTGATACCGTATCACTTCCCGATACAAAAACTTGAGAAAATACGGCCTAATAAATCATCAGAAGTAAATTCACCGGTGATTTCGCTAAGTTCCTGCTGAGCTAAACGTAATTCCTCCGCCAGTAACTCACCGGAGCGAGCATTCACTAACTGGTCATAGCCCTGTTCAAGGTGAACGGCTGCTGCATTCAGTGCTTGTAAATGACGACTACGAGCAAGGAAACCACCTTCTGTATTACTGTTAAAGCCAATGGCTTCTTTTAGGTGATCGCGCAACAAATCAACGCCTTTTTCTTCGCGCGCAGACAAACGAATTAACGGATAACGGGTATTATCAATAAACTCAACCGGTTCGCCTGTCATATCTGCTTTGTTACGAATGACGGTGACCGGAAGTTCATCAGGTAAACGCGCCATAAATTCAGGCCAAATCTCTTGCGGCTCTGTAGCATTGGTTGTGGTGCTATCTACCATAAACAGCACATGGTCCGCTTGTTCGATTTCTTTCCAAGCACGCTCAATACCAATTCGTTCCACTTCATCACTGGCTTCACGTAAGCCTGCGGTATCAATGATATGCAATGGCATACCATCAATATGAATATGTTCACGTAACACATCACGCGTCGTTCCCGCAATATCCGTCACAATCGCAGCTTCACGGCCCGCCAATGCATTTAGCAAGCTCGATTTTCCTGCATTTGGGCGCCCAGCAATAACCACCTTCATGCCTTCACGCAATAAACTGCCTTGGCGTGCTTGGGAGCGAACTTGTTCTAAATCTGCCACGACTTCGTTGAGTTTAGCTTCAATTTTGCCATCAGACAGAAAATCGATTTCTTCATCTGGGAAATCGATGGCGGCTTCCACATAGATGCGCAAGTGAGTGAGTGCTTCCACCAATTGGTGAATATGGGAAGAAAAAGCCCCTTGTAACGAATTCATCGCTGAACGTGCCGCTTGCTCTGAACTCGCATCAATCAAGTCAGCAATCGCCTCAGCTTGCGCTAAATCGAGCTTATCATTTAAAAATGCACGTTCAGAAAACTCACCTGGATTCGCAATACGAATGCCATCAATCGTTAATATTCTTCTTAACAATAAATCAAGAATAACAGGGCCACCGTGTCCTTGTAACTCAAGGACATCTTCTCCCGTAAATGAATTTGGTCCAGGGAAGTAAAGCGCAATACCTTGGTCAAGAACAGAGCCTTCCTCATCACGAAATGGCAGATAATCCGCATAACGTGGTTTAGGGAGTTTTCCTAGCACGATTTCAGCAACTTGTGCCGCTTTCGGGCCAGATACACGTAAAATACCGACACCACCACGACCGGGAGGTGTTGCCTGTGCGACGATAGTATCGTTGATTTGCATGATGTTTCTCTGTCATTCCTATAAAAAAATTAAGGCGGTCATTAAATGGCCGCCTTAATATTATATCGATAGCTGAGCAGAAGGCTCACCTAAAATTCAATTTATTTCTTTTCTTTCTTATCGCGACTATGCAGACCACGTTTTTCCAGACCACGGTAAATCACTTGTTGCTGGATGATGGTTACTAAGTTACTCACGATATAATACAGAACCAGACCTGATGGGAACCACAGGAAGAAGATAGTGAACACGACTGGCATGTACGTCATAATCTTCTGCTGCATTGGATCAGTCACAGCGGTCGGTGACATTTTCTGAATCACAAACATTGTCACACCCATCAATACAGGCAGGATGTAGTACGGGTCTTGTGCAGACAAGTCTTGAATCCAACCAAAGAACGGTGCGTGGCGCAGTTCAACAGAACCCATCAACATATAGTAAAGTGCAAGGAAGATAGGCATTTGAATCAGCAGAGGTAAACAGCCACCCAGTGGGTTTACTTTTTCTGCTTTATACATCGCCATCATTTCTTGGCTCATACGTTGTTTGTCATCACCAATACGCTCACGCATTGCAGCCAGTTTTGGTTGCAGTAAACGCATTTTCGCCATCGAGGTGTACTGTGCTTTAGTCAGCGGGTACATAATACCACGAACGATAAAGGTAATAACGATGATGGCAATACCCCAGTTACCCACAAAACCGTGAATAAATTTCAGCAGTTTAAACAGTGGCTGAGAGATAAACCATAACCAACCATAATCAACGGTTAAGTCTAAATGTGGTGCAACTGCGGCCATTTCAGACTGAATTTCAGGACCAACCCATAACGTTGATGAATAAGTACCTGCACCATTAGCTGCGATAGTCATTGGTTCACTCTTATAACCAATGATGGCAGACTTTTTATCTAGGTCGATGGTATAGAAAGTGCTCTTTTCTGCACTTGCAGGGATCCACGCCGTTGCAAAATATTGTTGCAACATTGCCACCCAGCCACCTTTAGTGGTCAAGTCGAGGTTTTTATCTTCGATGTCACCAAAGCTATATTTTTTATAGTTGTTTTCATCAGAAGAATACGCCGCACCACGATAAGTATGCAGAGCAAAGTTACTGCTACCGGTATCACGCTCTTTTGGTAACTCGATAGTTTGTTTTAACTGACCGAAGAAAGCGAGGCTCAGTGGTTGAGCTGTTGGGTTTTGAATACTGTATTCAACTTCAACAGTATATTGGCCACGTTTTACAATGTACGTTTTCTGATACACAACACCGTTGTTATCAGTAAATGTCATTGGTACGCGCAAGACGTCTTGGCCTTTCTCTAATGTGAAAGTTGTAGAATCTGCGCTATACAGCGGACGTTCGCCATTATTATTTGCTGGGTTGTCTGGGCCATGAAGACCAATCAAACCACTTTGTGCCTGGTAGACAAAACCTGGGTTAGTTTCCAGTAAACGGAAAGGGCTTTCCGAATGAAGGGTCGCAGGATAGGCTAACAGGTCAGCCTCATCGATATCACCACCACGAGTATTGATGCGAATATCCAGTACATCAGTCTTGACTGTGATGAGCTTACCTTGCCCACTGCCAGTTACGGCTTGAGCATCACTGCTTGGCATATCCGCTTGTTGCGAAGTTTGAACAGTTTTAACGTCCTGAGCAACTTTATCGCTCTCCCAGGCCTGCCAAACTAAGAACGACACGAACAACAAAGCGATGAGTAGAAGATTGCGTTGCGAATCCATCGTTATAATTCTCTATTATCATCAGTTTTTCTAGGTGGGACAGGATCATCTCCACCAGCGTGTAAAGGGTGGCATTTTAATACGCGTTTCGCCGTTAACCAACTCCCTTTTAGCATACCAAACCTGCGCAATGCCTCAATTCCGTAATTTGAACAAGTAGGATTGAAGCGACAACGAGGCCCTAACAACGGGCTAATTGCCAGTTGGTAGCCTCTGATCAGCATGATCAGGATTTTTGAGCCAAGCGACGGTGACGACGCCATAACTTATCCAATGCTTCCGTGATCTGTTGATTGTCCAGATTAGCGACCCCTTTCCTTACCAATACCACAAAATCCATTGAAGGCAACTCATGTTGATGCAGACGAAAATATTCACGCGCTAACCGTTTAATACGATTTCGCTCATGAGCTCGTTTAACATTTTTTTTGGCGATGGTAAGACCGATGCGGGGATGCCCCAGCTCGTTTAGGCGACCAAGGATTGTTATCTCTGGGGAACTCGCCCTCTGCGGCTGCTTAAAGACATTATCGAAATGCCTGGGAGTTAACAAACGTAACTCCCGGGTAAAAGCGAGCGTAACCACTTGAATAGAGGGCTAGCTTTATTACTTAGATGAAACGGTCAGACGAGCGCGGCCTTTAGCACGACGGCGAGCCAGAACCTGACGACCATTTTTAGTGGCCATACGAGCACGGAAACCGTGTGAACGGTTGCGCTTCAGTACGGACGGTTGAAAAGTGCGTTTCATAACGATTTCTACCTAACTTTTAAATTTATTACTGATTCAGTAAACGCGTTGGCAACCAGTGGAAACTGATTTACACCTGTGCCTCTATCGCAACAATATAGAAAGAGGCAGGATTGTAATAAAACATAGGGGGTCACGTCAATGAAATGACGCAATCAAACCACTTTTATTTATAGCCTGGCTGACCGGTTTGCCGACATATGTTGTGACAGCCGACGAATGATTACATCCGCATACTGGCTGAAAACCTGCTTTTGCCCCCGCCCTGCCTAACATTAACGTTAAAATAGAGCGATATAGCCCAACAAGTTTACCTCAGTTTCGTGTAAAAATCACATCAGTACTGTACACAGGGAGGAAGATTATACGGACTCCGCCCCAAAGCGCAAGGA